>JADJOZ010000001.1 GCA_016713525.1 Bacteroidota bacterium
AAGACGACACAGCAAGAATGAACGACAGAAATAAACATAAAGTGACTGGACAAATGAACCATCAGACAGCCGACCCAAAAGCCAACGCTTCTGTATTTTTATTTTTTCCAACCGCACATTTTTTAAAAACAATTTTAGCCAGCCGCACAAATGGCACATTTGGTTTTGCCCGACACACAAGCCGACCCTTCGCAAAACCAAAAGAGCCATTTTTTGCCAACGCACAGACGGAACAAACAATAAATTCAATAAACTTGTAGCATATGAAAAAACTATTCTTTTTAACTCTTTTACTTTTGACAGCTTCAGTTGGGTTCAGCCAGTCATATTTGGGCTGGGTGACAAAACAGGTCAACTTCCGACAAGGGCCCGGGACAGACTACGGAGTAATTTCATCTTTGAAGCCGGGAACACAAATATTTATTGTATCCCTTGAAACCGAAAATGATTTTTATAACATAATTGACATTGCAACCGACAAAGAAGGTTATATACATAAATCCTTTGTAAAACTTGGTGAGATTGTAGAGAAAAATGAAAGGGGTATGTTTACTCCAAGTGGTAAGACTTCCACTTACAATCCAGAAATTGAAATATTCAATAATACTTCAATGACACTTACTTTAAAATTGAATAGCGAAACCTATTCGTTCTCACCAAAACAAAAAAGAACTATTACACTAAGTCCAGGGACATATAATTATCGTGCATCAGCACCAGGTGTTATTCCAAACATTGGGACTGAATATATGGAGAGTAATATGGGCTACACTTGGCAATTTTATATAGTAACTGAAAGAAGGTAATAGCTATGAATTTTATAAACCCAATAGAAATACTTGAATTGGAAAATACCGACATAGCGGTTATTGATAATTCAATCGTAAAAAAAGCAAAAAGAAAACTTTTTGCCGACATTGACCTTTCAGACAATGGACACCTTGATTATAAAGGTTTATCTCTCACTAAAACCGATTGCGAAAAGGTTATTGATGAATTAGAAAACACAAATGCCTTAGAGTTCTATTCACACCTTGTTTCTAATAAGTTATTAAATGAATTTCTAGTAAACGGTAATGAAAGACTTTTTGAATCTTTCAAACAGGAAAGTATTTATAAACTACCTGAATTTGTAAAATTTATCAGTCCTTACTTCTCTCCAAAATTTGACAGAGCAATTTTAAAAGCTTTTACAGACGAAGACGTGGAAAGGCTTAGGAATATTTTAAGAACACAAGTTTTAATTAGCACAGCAGACTTAAACTTAGCTTTCAAAGGCCTTAGTATTGAAATTCAAAATCGGCTGCAAAAAGTTGACGCAATTACAAAAGATATCAAGAATGAGGAATCTGATTATTCAGATGAAGACATTGATGAAGTTATTGATTTGGTAAAGGATTTATTTCCTAAAGAATTGCTTAATCAGTTGCCACCATATTTTCAAAGTCAAATAAATAAAATTGCAGCATCAATTAACTTCCTGCAATTGGCAATTTGGAATGAGTTTGGCAATTCACACGTTGCATTAAATTTATTAGAACATTTATTAGAACTTAATATTGAAAGTGTAAGCAAACCAACATTCCAAAAAAACTATGAGATAGTAAAAAGAAAGCATATTGACCAATTAGAACAAGAAAAATTCGCTCCAATTCTAAAGGTTTGGGCAGAAACATTATTAAACCTAAGGACTATACATACTAAAATTGAAGAAAGCAAAATGAAACCTAAAGATGCTTTAGGAACAATTAATTCCATTCCTATCGAAGATTTAAATAAATTGGAATCATTTGCCGATGAAATCCGAATATCAATTGCTTTTATGCTTCGTGGGATTTCAGTTTCGATGTGGAATGTTCATCACGACATAGATACCGCTATAAAAACAATTACAAAGGCTTTAAGTATAAATCTAACATCAGAAAATAAAACGAAACTAAATGCTGATTTCTCAAAACTTAAAGAACTTAAAAAGAAAGAGATGAAATAGGTGAGCCAGTAAGTTCAGCACCATCTTTAAGCTTAATTAATGGTTGTGGAACAACTATTTATGGGAAAACATTATACTTTGTAATTATTGGTATTCCAATTATACCCATAGCCCGATATAATTGTGAAGAAACATTCAACGGATATAGATTTTTTGGTAAACTTAAGTTACACACGTGGCAAAAGGTGTGGAAATATGGTTTAATCGGATATGTTTCATTCCTTATTCTAAAAGCATTAATCGAAAACAATTAAAATATGAACGAACAAATAAAAGTGCCAAAAATTTACATTGACTTGATAGACCAAGTCTTTGAAATTGAAAAAAAGGTGGAAAGCCTAACAGAATCAAACTCTATAAGCCGAAATGTAAGTAGGTTAAAAGAGATATTTGAACAGCTTGAAACAGACGGAGGACTAGTATATCACAATCCAATTGGGGAAGCATACAACGAAACTCGAACCGATATAGAAGCAAGTATTGCTGGAAGCTCTGCTGACAACCTAATTATTACAGAAGTAATAAAACCTATTGTCAGGTATCGCAAGGGCGGTATTACACTTATTGCCCGAAAAGGTATTGTTGTAGCTGAATCAAAATCTTAAATCTTTAAAATCATATAAAAATGGAAAATACAATCAATTTCGGAATAGACCTTGGAACAACAAATTCGGCTATCGCCAAATTTGTTAAAGGTGAAGTAATCGTTTTCAATAATCCGTTGGATTATGGTAGAGCAACTCTGCCATCTGTAGTTTGCTATCAGAAAGACAAAATAATTGTTGGTAGTCAAGCAAAAGTGATGTTTGGAAAACAAAAAAAGGATGCTTTTACGCAGGCCTTTTTTAAACGAAAGATGGGAACATCAGAAAGTTTTCAAATCAAATCACAAAATCGTTCCATTACACCAATTGAACTTTCTGCACAAGTGCTGAAAGAATTAAAAACTTTCGTAAACACAGGTGATAATTTGGAATCAGTTGTAATCACTATTCCTGCTTCGTTTGACCTAATCCAATCAAATGCTACAAAAGAAGCAGGTTATCAAGCAGGTTTCAAGCAAGTTGTTTTATTACAGGAACCAATTGCTGCAAGTTTAGCCTACGCAAATATGAAAAAATCAAAAGAACTGACAGATGGGCAATGGTTAGTTTATGATTTTGGTGGCGGAACTTTTGATGTGGCTTTAATCAGAATTAAGGATGGTGAAATGAAAGTAATTGACCACGAAGGAAATAACTTCTTAGGTGGTGCTGACATTGACCAAATGATAGTTGACAAACTTGTGATTCCTAAAATTAATGCAGAATTTTCGTTTGAGAATTTAGAGGACGAAATGAAAAGTGCATCAGGTAAATACAATTCTAAATACTACGTTCTTTTAAGCAGAGCCGAAGAAGCTAAAATTAGATTGTCGGCTGTTACATCGGCTGAAATTGTAGTAGATGGTTTTGAGGATGAAGAAGGAAATGAAGTAGATTTTGAAATAACCATAACACGTTCAGAATTTAACGACCTCATTAAATCTTCTGTTGATGGAACAATTGAAATGATAAAAACCATATTGACTAGAAACTCACTTGGTTCAAAGGATATTCAATTTACTTTAATGGTTGGTGGCTCAACTTATATTCCCTATGTAAGACAAAGAGTTGAAGAGATATTACAAATACCTGCTAATTGTGAAATTGACCCTACGACAGCCGTTGCGGTTGGTGCTGCTTACTATGCTGCAACTAAACAAAAGGAGATTTCAAAATCAGATAAGCAGCAGAAAAAATCTGCAATTTCAATCAAGGCAAGTTATAATAAAGCATCAAAAGAAAAAGATGAATTGTTTGCGGCAAGGGTAACTGGTGAAACCGAAAACTTATTTTATAAAATTGTAAGACAAGATGGTGGATTTGATTCTGGCTTAAAGAAATTAAGTGAAAGAATAAGCGAAGATTTACCACTTGTAGAAAATGCCTATAATTTTTTCACATTAACTGTTTATGACAGTCTAAATAACGTTGTAGAAACAGATGTAGAGCCAATCGGGATTAATAGTGGCTTTGGTATAAGTGGTCAACCATTGCCGGAAGATATTTGCTTAGAAGTTGATGATTATGATAATCCAGGCCATACACGTCTAGCACTAATCTTTCAACGCAACACAATTTTACCTACCAAACGAACTTTAACATTCCCCATTAATAAAACAATCATAAAAGGCAGTGAAGATGAGGTAATACGTGTAAAAGTATTACAGGGCTCACATTTAGCATTACCCGAAGCAAATAAAGGGCTGGGATTTGTTTTAATTACTGGTAAAAATTTGAAGAGAGATGTTTCAAAAGGCTCTGACATTGAAATCACAATTTCCCTTTCTGAATCACAAGACTTGACGGTTGCAGCATATTTAAATATGGCTGACCAAGAGTTTAAAGAAACATTTAATCCAAAAGAAAGACACACCCCAATTGATTTATTAAAGGAACAGGTTGAAGACCTTACTGAAAAATTGGAAGAAGAAATTGAACAAGCTACGGAAAAAGAAGATTACGAAACAGCAAGTGCATTATCCAAATTGAAAAAAGAAATGGAAATTGTAGCTGAGGAAACTGAGAAATTAAATGATGATGATGTTACAGATGATAAATATAAACTCGAAGATAGAAAACGAAAAATTGCCCAAGAGATTGACTCTGCAACAAAACACAAGCGTATTCAAAAAGTAAAAGAACACTATTTTGAAACAAAGCAAGAATGCTTAAAACTTATTGATGAAAACGGTAATGACCACGAAAGGAAAACATTTAATGATATAGTTTCTCAAGAGGAAGCATTTATGTCAACGAATAGCCCAATTAAGATTCAAGAGAAATCTGACGAACTGCAAAGCATTATTGGACAAATAAAGTGGCGGACACCTGATTTTTTAACAGGCATATTCAATTGGTTAAAAGGTGAACAAACAAAAATGAATGACCAAACACAAGCGAAAAGTCTAGTAGACGCTGGCAAATTTGCAGTGGAAAGCCAAAATTGGGACAGATTGAGAGAAATTAATTTTGGATTGCTTGATTTATTACCAAGAGGAGCTAAGGAACAAATAACAACTAAAATTGGATTTGGATTATGAAAACAGAAGCATTTCAAGACTTACTGCTTAAATCAGCAGTTTCAGTTGTTGCCTGCGATGGGAATATAGACGAAACTGAAATTTCAGAAATCAGAAATATGGCTGAAAATGAAATTTATTTTATGGGATATGACTTTGAAGAACCACTTGCGAACAATCTAAAAAATCTCAAAGAAAAAGGAGTATCTGCAATCAATGAATATCTAAAAGAAGTTTCAAATGCCAATCTAAACGACAATCAAGAATTGTTATTGATTGAAGTTCTAATCAGAGCAATTGAATCAGACGAAAAAGTTGAGCCAAATGAAATAAAGTTTCTGCAAATGGTAAAATCAAAATTGAAAACAAGTGAAGAAACCATTATCACTAAGTTTCCAAAGCAGATGAATTATTTAATAGACTTCCATAATTATGGACTTCACCAAGAATTTACAGATGAACTTAAATTTGAGTAATCTTATAAAAATTGTCTTAGCGGTTTTGTTTTTCCTATGTTTAGCAGATATGCCTTACGGGTTTTATCAGTTTGTAAGGTTCGCAGGTCTAATTGGCTTTGCAATTTTAGCATATCAAGCACACGAACAAGGCAGACAAACAGAAATGATAATTTACGGTGGACTTGCTTTACTATTTCAACCGTTTTTCAAAATTGCACTTGGCAGAGAGATTTGGAACATAGTTGACGTAGTTGTAGGAATAGGACTTTTAATATCAATATTTATGAAACCAAAGGAAAGCCCACGCTAAAAGCAAGCACATTTGCAATTCGCACAAGCCAACGCACAGACCAAAAATTGCAAAAGAGCTTGCTTTGCCAACGCAGACAAAATTGTTTTTAAAAAATTTCCCAACGCTTCAAAAAAATAAAAATACACCGACACACAGACCAACCAGACAATGACACTGAAACTCAATATTGACAAGGCATACAGCGACACGGTGAACAGAAGGCCAGCAGGTAACAGCGGTTTTGCAAAAAAGCGGGTTCAGTGGTTAATTGAACATTCTACCTCGCATCAACTTTTGTGGTATATTGACAGTTTAGTGCTCCGAAATCCGCTTCTTCGCAAAGCCGCAAAACGTGTGTGACTTGAAATGCTGATCCTGTAAGATTAGCAAATGCTATTTAACTGATGGAAGAGTTTGAGAATTCTTCAAACGGCCTTCTAGCGACGCTCTTCCGGGAGAGTTGCTAAACCACCCCATGCTGCTATCAACGGAAACGTGAATAGTGGTGAGCGATGGGGGCTAAAAGGACAGAATAAATCTGTTCCGGTACGACCGAAGCGAGCTGAATGAAAGTGAACCGTACGAAGAAGCCTCGAAAGGGCAAGTAGATGAGAAAAGTACGCGGTTACGTTTGCGTGTACGAAGGAATACAGACGTTACCGGATTACGGTCTGTATCTCATCCGGGGTTAAGTCGGCAGGACGCTCGGTCAGGCGGTTAGATGGAACAAGTGAAGTCGATAACGTGCTGTCAAACTGAGAAAGGGAAGCAGCCGCCAAAAGGTTGTGGCGAGTTATCGGTGGCAGATCAGTTCGTAGTAGTGCAGCAGTCATTGAAAAATGATTTAGCGAAGGGACTGACATGTTTAGTTGAAATGATAATCGACAACTGGAAAACAGGATGATTGACTATTACGAAACAAAATCACAACCAATTACCAGAAAGATGGTTTGGGAGGCGTATCAGGAAGTGCGTTCGAAACGAGGAGGATCCGGCGTGGATGGAATGACATGGAATATGCTTGACAAGCATTTGAAAGGTCATCTCTACAAACTTTGGAATCGTCTGAGCTCGGGTAGTTACTTTCCACCGCCCGTACTAGAGGTTGAGATAGCGAAGAAAGACGGAGGGTTGCGCAAATTGGGCATTCCCACCTTATTGGATCGCATAGCTCAACAGGTAGTACGGAAACAGTTGGAAATACAGTTAGAGCCGCTGTTTCATGGGAGTTCATACGGATATCGACCGAACAGGAGTGCGCATGATGCAGTAGCACAGAGTCAGCGAAATTGTTTCAATCACGATTTTGCATTGGATCTCGACATAAAGTCGTACTTCGATACCATAGATCATGATTTAATGATGAAAGCACTCAACCACTACTGCAAAGACCGATGGATACTGCTCTACGTAAAGCGATGGTTAAAAGCGGATGTGCTTCGTGGTAAAGAACGTGTCAGTCGGATTACTGGTACACCTCAGGGTGGGGTAATAAGCCCGTTACTAGCCAATCTGTTCCTTCACGTAGTATTCGATGAATGGATGGTTAAGCATCATCCGGAGAAGCCATTTGAGCGCTACGCAGACGATATCATAGTACATTGCAAGACGGAGAAGCAGGCAAAGTATATGCTTGTAAAGATCCAAGAACGTATGCAGGCATGCAAATTACAGCTACACCCGCATAAGACGAAAATTGTCAACATGAGAGGTGAAAGTGATGTGACTTATGCACGCAGCTACGATTTTCTAGGATTCACGCTTCGTCCTGTTCTGCGAAAGATTAAAGAGCGCATGATATTGTTTCCGGGGACATTTGTAAGTATAAGATCGAAAACGGCCATTCGGAACAAATTTAAGGAATGGGAGATTCACAAGCGGAGAAAACCGTTGGAGGAATTAGCCCGGGACTTGAATCCGATGATCCGTGGCCTGATAGGGTACTTTCATATGTTTTGGAACGGTGGTATGCGTCCTGTATGGAATCAACTCAAACATAGACTTCTGAAATGGGTAAAGTGGGAGAAAGGCTTGTATAAATACGCCAGCTTGCGTTGGCTTAAAAGGAAATATGCAGAAAATCCTACACTATTTGCCCATTGGAAATTGGTTCAACCATGACTATATTTGTCAGTAGATTTACAAACATGAAGAGCCGTATGAATCGAGAGGTTCACGTACGGTTCTGTGGGAACGTGAGGGTGAAATTCCCTTGCGTGACCCGATTGTGCGTCATGCTAAATTAATATTATGTTATTAAATTGAGACAAAAATTGGAAATGAAATATAGCTTAACACTTGCCCTAATCTTGATTATCAATGTAGCTTTACATGGTCAAGTCTTATATAGAAATTTTGACCCTCCATTCATCATGGAACTTCCAAACAACTGGATTAAAGAAAAACCAATTGTGAAAGGTACAGACTTGCAAGTCCGAGATAACAAAAGTGGATGTTCTATTTCTGTTATTACTTATTCCTCTTCAGAACTAAATGTTAAAGATGCTCACGAGTTGCCTTTAGAATATCTGAGGAAAGATGCGAATAGTCCAAGTGAAGAAAAAATTATAAAGTTTGAAAAAATATATTTGAATAATCAAAAGACGACTCGACTCGTCACAGAATATCGATACCGAAGTTTGAACATGGATACTATAATGTGCTCAACAGTTTATGCAATTATAAAAGACAATTATTTGTATCGAATTGCGATTGGTGGAGAAAAAAATCAATTTGAAAAGATGAAACCCGTTTTGGAACAGTCTGTTTCAACTTTTTATATTACGACTTCTCTTAAAACCAAGAACAACACAGTTGAAAATAATATTTTTCGATCGGAACAAAACAACTTCACTGTACTTTTTGAGACAAAGCCAAATATAGACAGCAAGGAAAATCTAACAACATATTTGGTTACATCATTAAAAGACAGTGCAATATATAGAATTAATGTTCAATCTAATTCGGTCTTATTTACGAATAGAGAAATTCATAAAGAATATGTTGAAAATTACATTTCTGAATTAGCTACCGAACTTGAATCAAAGAATATTAATTATGACAAAATTGAATTCAATAGTTTGCAGGCTATCGAGTTTTATGGTGAAATGTTGACATACGGTGAAGTTCCTATGTTAGGCGATAAGGCCCACTGGAAATCACTAATATTTATAAATGGAGACAAAATTTACACGTTACAAGTCACGAGTACAACAAACAGATTAGATCATAATTATAAAGCATTTATTTCTAACTTCAAATTTCTTTACTAATTTCAGCAAAGGCATGGAAGATAACTTAAAATCGAAAATTCAAAGTAATGCTGATGAAGAACTATTGAGAATTATTCAAATGAGCAATGAGTATACCCCTGATGCTGTTAAATATACAAAAGAGGAATTAGATCGGCGAGGTATAACTTACAATTCCAATTTAATAGAAGAAAATGAGGTGTTACCTACTGAAAAAGAAGATGGTTTACTTAGAGAGAATTGGCTCGTAATTTTAATATTGATATTAATCCCCTTTGGCGTACTTCTGGTTGGAGATACTGAAATTGCACAGCGAGCAGGCAGAAAAATTGTACCTGCAATAGCTTGTCTCGCTGCATACGCTTTATTCACTCAATGGATGTTTAAATTTCCAAGTGAAAAAAGATTTACTCACTATTCCATTATTTACTTTATAATTTGGATAGTATTATTGATTACTTCATCATAGCCCCAAAAATAAATTATGTTCTGCCTTTGTGAATTTGATCACTCATTGTTAATTGCAATTCTTGCCGTTGTAGCAACGCTATTGTGCGTAAGATATCAAATATTCACAATGATTAACACTCAGCTTTCAGAAAAAGCAAGGGAATGTAATCAATTTTTGACAAATAATCAATTGTCATTTGAAGCACGTAAGATTTCAGGTATTGTGACTTCAATTATTACCGCACAACGCTTATTAGATCACCACATAAAATTTAAAAAGTATCATATTCTTGTATTAATCAATAGGCAATCGTTTATTGATCAATTTTATTTGCAACTGCACACTACGATACACGACTGGATTAAAAGAAATGAGTTCGACAAATCCTCGATTATATTTGAAAATACTGACAGTGATATCTCTGTCAAGATAAATAACGAAATAAGAAACACAATTGCAAGACAATACAATGATTCAAGAGAGTTTTTAAAGGATTCGAATTAACCATGTACTATAAAATGGTTTTGATAAGTTATGAGTGAGCGTGTCAATTGCAGAAATAGCACGAACGCACAACACGTTGTTGCCGCAAGGGCCGGCAGATGTTTATAGAAATATTAAATTGGTGGCCGGCCCCTGCGGCAACAACGAAACCGTTATCGGCTATTCTAACAGCGACCGTACAAACTTCAACAGAAGTACAACAAATAGAAAATAATTTGTAAATTTGACCGTTTTTAAAAGAGAATGACAAAAAAGTTTCACATATTACTCATCATCTTGACACTTGGTTTCTTTGCGACACCAACGCTGACTTATGCTTGTGGAACAAAATCAGACCAAACAGAAAAATCTTGTTGCAAAAAATCTGAAACCGAAAAAGACAGCAAAAAAGACTGTTGCAAAAGTCATAAGTCTAAAAACGACAAAGACAAAAATGGTTGCGATGGAAAATGCAATAATTCAAATTGTAGTTGCCCAACCAATCATTGTGCTTTTACAATACCTTTTTGGATTGAAACAAAAGTAAAAACTTACTTTGCTGAAAGCAAAAAAATAAAAAATTACTACAACGAAAACTATCTTTCTGATGGTTTTGTATCTATTTGGACACCACCTAATATAGGCTAATTTCTTACCTTGACAGCCATAAGTCTGTCCAATCGAAAGCAAAATCCTTGCTTTCAAATTCAATTATTTATTTAAAATTAAATTTTCAAAAAATGAAATCAATAAAAATATTGATGGCAATAACTGTATTGCTATCGTTCACAGCGTGTAACGCTCAAATCAAAAACGCTAAAACCGAAAGCGTAAAAATATACGGTAATTGTGGTATGTGTGAAACAACCATTGAAAAAGCAGGAAATAAGAGTAAAGTTGTCAAAGTAGATTGGAATAAAGACACCAAAATGGCAATTATTACCTACGATGCAAAAAGAACTACCCAAGATGAAATTTTAAAACGAATTGCATTAAGTGGTTATGATAGCGAAAAATTTCTTGCCCCAAATGATGTGTATGCAAAATTGCCTGATTGTTGCCAGTACGAAAGAAAAGCACAAACAGTTGCAAAAGTTGAAACACCAAAAACGGAGGTGAAAGAAGACCATTCGACACATAACCATTCGGCTATGACAGAAACAAGGCAAGATGTTTCACAACTTAAAGCCGTTTTTGACAATTATTTTGCCGTAAAAGATGCCTTGGTAAAAACTGACGGAAATACTTCATCTACCAAAGCAAAGGAGTTGCTTACTGCAATCAATGCCGTAAAAATGGACAAATTAACCACCGAAGAACATACCGTTTGGATGAAAGTAATGAAAGATTTGGCTTTTGATGCTGAACACATTGCAGACACAAAAGATGCCTCACACCAAAGAGACCATTTTATGCCCCTTTCAGAAAATATGTACGCTTTAATCAAAGTTTCCAAAACCGAAACACCTACTTACTATCAATTTTGCCCAATGGCAAACGATGGAAAAGGTGCCAATTGGCTGAGCAAAGAGAATGCAGTTAAAAATCCATATTACGGCTCTCAAATGCTTACTTGTGGTAAAGTAGTTGAAACAATTAAGTAAAAATATAGGGTAGCCTTCGGCTACCCTATTAATAATTTTAACGATGAAATTCTTAAAATGGATAATCAAAAAAATATTTATAAAAAACTGTTGCCGATAGCAATATTGCTATTGACAACTACAAATACATTCGCCCAAAAAGTAGTACGTTATGACCTATATGTAAAAGATACTTTGGTAAATTTTGCAGGGAAAGAAAAACGAGCTATTGCGGTAAACGGACAAATTCCTATGCCAACTTTGACTTTTACCGAAGGCGACACAGCGGAAATTCACGTTCATAATTTGCTCAAAGAAGAAACTTCTTTGCATTGGCACGGTTTATTTTTACCCAACAAAGAAGATGGTGTTCCCAACCTTACGCAAATGCCAATTAAGCCAAACACTACCCATATTTATAAATTTCCAATTATACAAAATGGTACACATTGGTATCATTCACATTCAGGATTACAAGAGCAAATTGGAATGTATGGCAACTTTGTAATGCTTAAAAAAGCAGACGATAAAACATTTAGAAATGGAATTGATGATTTACCGACCTTACCAATAGTTTTAAGCGAATGGACAAACATAAAACCTGAAAACATTCACAGAATGTTGCACAATGCCAACGATTACCCTGCGTTGAAAAAAAATTCTGTTCAGAGTTATGGCGAAGCTATCAAAGCAGGACATTTTAAAACCAAACTCAAAAACGAATGGAAGCGAATGTTGGCAATGGACGTAAGTGATGTGTATTACGAAAAAATATTTATGAACGGCAAACCCAGTTCTGACTTAAAAAGCATTGACGGCAAGGAATTAAAAGCAGGCGATAAAGTACGTTTAAGAATTTCAAACGGTGGTGCATCTTCCTACTTTTGGCTTACTTATGCAGGTGGTAAAATTACCGTAGTTGCCAATGATGGCAACGATGTAGAACCTGTGGAAGTGGATAGGCTAATCATTGCAGTTTCTGAAACTTATGATATTATTGTAACTATTCCAGCAGAAAATACAGCTTTTGAGTTTTTGGCAACTACCGAAGACCGAACCAATTCAGCATCAATGTATATTGGTAATGGCATTAAGCAATTACAATCGCCCCAACCAAGATTGAAGTATTTTGAAGGTATGAAAATGATGAACGATATGATGAAAATGAATGGCGACCTTGACGATATGGGAATGAATATGAGCCTAAACCAAATGGATATGAATGTAGTTATGTATCCCGAAATTACAGGCGACAGCAAACCCAAACAAAGCGACAACGACCCAAACAGATACAATGCAAACGCTTTGGCAGATATTGTAACGCTGAATTATGCAATGCTGAAATCGCCAAATAATACTTCTTTGCCACAAAATGCACCAGTAAAAGAATTAAAGTTTGAACTCACAGGAAATATGAACCGCTATGTTTGGAGTTTAGATAATAAAGTAGTTTCAGAAACCGATAAAATCCTTATCAAAAAAGGCGAAAATGTTAGAATTGTACTTTACAATGGCTCAATGATGCGACATCCAATGCACTTGCACGGACACGACTTTCGTTTGCTCAACGGACAAGGCGAAAATGCACCACTAAAAAACATTGTGGACATTATGCCAATGGAAACCGACACTTTGGAATTTAACGCCAATGTAGAAGGCGATTGGTTTTTTCATTGTCATATTTTGTACCATATGATGAGCGGAATGGGCAGGGTTTTTAGTTACGAAAATCAAAAACCAAATCCATTAATTCCAAATCCAAAATTAGCACAAAGAAAATTATTTGCAGATGATAGAGCATTTCATTTTATGGCTGAAAACGATTTTGCCACCAATGGAAACGATGGAATGGCAATGGTTCAAGGCACACGTTGGAGCATTGGGACAGAATGGCGTTTGGGGTACAACGACCATCACGGCTACGAAACTGAAACGCATATTGGACGATACATTGGAAAAATGCAATGGCTAATGCCGTTTATCGGTTTTGATTGGCGTTACAGAAAATTAGAAACCGATGCAATGGGAAATGTACACGGAGAAAAAAACCTTTTTGGACAAACCAACACCAAAGACAACAGACGACAATTTAGTTTAGGAGTTGCCTATACTTTGCCAATGCTTGTAGTTTTACAGACCGAAATTTACCACGATGGGAATTTAAGAGTACAACTAATGAGAGAAGATATTCCAATTTCAAAAAGAGTTAGAGCATCATTTATGGTAAATACCGACAAAGAATATATGGCAGGTTTGCGTTACATTGTAAACAAAAACATAGGATTAACAACACATTACGACAGCGATATGGGACTTGGTTTTGGACTATTTTTAAACTACTAAAACAAAAGAAAACGGACACGGACGAAAGAAGAACAGCCGATAACAAGGGTTTTGCAAAATTGGGGCAGAAGTGCTAAATTTAAGCATTGGTAATTCTAATGAACATTTGTGCTAAATTGAACATTTGTGCCTTGAATGCCCCAACTTCGCCAAGGTGTGCTGTGAAAGAGTAATCTGTTGTATGGGTTGATCAATGCTGTATAAAAGATGATGGTAGGTCCATCGGTGTCGGTTTTCAAGAGCAGGCATCAAACCGCCTCTCGGTGCTTTGAAAGTAATTGAAAGGTGCTGAACAGAAAGAGGAAAAGGTCTCTCCTGGACGAGATCAGGTAAGAATTAGAGAGACAAACGAAAGTGAACCTGTGAAGAAGCTGTGAGATGGTGGCTATATTTTGCCCAAAGCTTGTATTCTTGGCTACAAGTGAAAGACTGTAACGGGAACTTGATTACTGGTTACAGGGCAAACGCAGTTGAGCAGGTGTGAATCTAATTCGGGCTTTTATACGGAACTCAGGAAGTCCTTATAAAATGCAAAGGGAACAGTACAAGAGGGATTTACCCTCAAGGCTTACAGTACCGAAGTTTGTAAGGATGACGGATGCCGTTGTAGTAGTGATGAAGTGTTTGTAATGAACATGGAGCGAAGGGCGGCAGACATACAGTTTCAATTAATAATACAACTTACTAAAAAGTGAGGATGACAGATTTATTTGGAACAAAATCAAAACCAATTCCGATAACCAAAGACATGGTTTTGGAAGCTTATCGCAAGGTCAGGGCAAATCAGGGCAGTGCAGGCGTGGATGGTGTTTCATTGCAAGAATTTGATGAAGATCTATCCGGAAACTTGTACAAAATCTGGAACCGAATGGCCAGTGGAAGTTACTTCCCAAATCCAGTAAAAGAGGTTGTCATACCCAAGAGTAATGGGGAGAACGAAAGTTGGGGATTCCAAGCATTAGCGACCGAATCGCTCAGGAAGTAGTAAAACCTATCTCGAACCACGATTAGAAGCAGCGTTTCTGCCACAGTCGTTTGGCTATCGCCCCAATAAATCAGCACATCAGGCATTAGAGGAAGTACGTGCCAACGTACGGCACTATGCTTGGGTAATCGATATGGACATCAAGCAGTTCTTTGACGAAGTCAACCACGAACTCCTGATGAAAGCCATAGAGAAACACGTGCCCGAAAAATGGGTTAAGATGTACATCAAACGATGGTTAGAATCGCCCGTACAAACAAGCGAAGGATTAGTTCAGAAACAAGGAAAAGGCACGCCTCAAGGAGGAGTTATCAGTCCCTTGTTAGCCAATTTATTTTTGCACTATGTGCTGGATAAATGGATATTAAAGACCTTTCCAACGGTTAAATTTGTACGTTATGCTGATGATGTGGTGGTACATTGCAAGAGCGAGAATCAAAGTCATTATGTGTTGGAAGGTATCAGGCGTAGACTGGCAGCATGCAAACTGAAATTAAGTGAAGAGAAAACCAAAATCACCTATTGCAAAGATTATCGCAGGAGCGGAGGAAGAGATTACCCAAAGAGTTTCGACTTTTTAGGTCATACCTTCAAACCTATGAGTAAGAAGAGTAATAGAACATCAGGAGTTTTCTTGGGTTTTGATTGTCAGATGAGTATGAAGTCGCGTAGCCGCGTTTTGGAGACTTGGAGGAATATGGACTTTCAACGGGAAAGCACCTTGACACTTCAAGAATTAGCCAAAATGATCAATGCTCACACCAGAGGATTGATAAATTATTTTGGCAAGATGGAAACAAGGATGTTATCAATATTATTCCGACATTTGGACTACCGCCTAGCAAAGTGGGTAAAGAAAAAGTTTAAGAAATTACGGAGTTACCAAAAGGCTTACGATTGGTTGCGCTACATTAAGTTGAGCTATCCCAATATGTTTGTACACTGGTCGATCAGTAAAATCTAATGATTGTATGTCAAGAGCCGTGTGAGTCGAGAGGTTCAAGCACGGTTCTGTGGAGAGGCTTGTGCTGCAATGCGCTTGCCTACTTGACCCCAAACCGTGTGTGACTTGAAATGCTGATCCTGTAAGATTAGCAAATGCTATTTAACTGATGGAAGAGTTTGAGAATTCTTCAAACGGCCTTCTAGCGACGCTCTTCCGGGAGAGTTGCTAAACCACCCCATGCTGCTATCAACGGAAACGTGAATAGTGGTGAGCGATGGGGGCTAAAAGGACAGAATAAATCTGTTCCGGTACGACCGAAGCGAGCTGGAATGAAAGTGAACCGTACGAAGAAGCCTCGAAAGGGCAAGTAGATGAGAAAAGTATGCGGTTACGTTTGCGTGTACGAAGGAATACAGACGTTACCGGATTACGGTCTGTATCTCATCCGGGGTTAAGTCGGCAGGACGCTCGGTCAGGCGGTTAGATGGAACAAGTGAAGTCGATAACGTGCTGTCAAACTGAGAAAGGGAAGCAGCCGCCAAAAGGTTGTGGCGAGTTATCGGTGGCAGATCAGTTCGTAGTAGCGCAGCAGTCATTGAAAGATGATTTAGCGAAGGGACTGACATGTTTAGTTGAAATGATAATCGACAACTGGAAAACAGGATGATTGACTATTACGAAACAAAATCACAACCAATTACCAGAAAGATGGTTTGGGAGGCGTATCAGGAAGTGCGTTCGAAACGAGGAGGATCCGGCGTGGATGGAATGACATGGAATATGCTTGACAAGCATGCGAAAGGTCATCTCTACAAACTTTGGAATCGTCTGAGCTCGGGTAGTTACTTTCCACCGCCTGTACTAGAGGTTGAGATAGCGAAGAAAGACGGAGGGTTGCGCAAATTGGGCATTCCCACCTTATTGGATCGCATAGCTCAACAGGTAGTACGGAAACAGTTGGAAATACAGTTAGAGCCGCTGTTTCATGGGAGTTCATACGGATATCGACCGAACAGGAGTGCGCATGATGCAGTAGCACAGAGTCAGCGAAATTGTTTCAATCACGATTTTGCATTGGATCTCGACATAAAGTCGTACTTCGATACCATAGATCATGATTTAATGATGAAAGCACTTCAACCACTACTGCAAAGACCGATGGATACTGCTCTACGTAAAGCGATGGTTAAAAGCGGATGTGCTTCGTGGTAAAGAACGGGTCAGTCGGATTACTGGTACACCTCAGGGTGGGGTAATAAGCCCGTTACTAGCCAATCTGTTCCTTCACGTAGTATTCGATGAATGGATGTTTAAGCATCATCCGGAGAAGCCATTTGAGCGTTACGCAGACGATATCATAGTGCATTGCAAGACGGAGAAGCAGGCAAAGTATATGCTTGTAAAGATCAAAGAACGTATGCAGGCATGCAAATTACAGCTACACCCGCATAAGACGAAAAATTGTCAACATGAGAGGTGAAAGTGATGTGACTTATGCACGCAGCTACGATTTTCTAGGATTCACGCTTCGTCCTGTTCTGCGAAAGATAAAAGAGCGCATGATATTGTTTCCGGGGACATTTGTAAGTATAAGATCGAAAACGGCCATTCGGAACAAATTTAAGGAATGGGAGATTCACAAGCGGAGAAAACCGTTGGAGGAATTAGCCCAGGACTTGAATCCGATGATCCGTGGCCTGATAGGGTACTTTCATAAGTTTTGGAACGGTGGTATGCGTCCTGTATGGAATCAACTCAATCATAGACTTCTGAAATGGGTAAAGTGGGAGAAAGGCTTGTATAAATACGCCAGCTTGCGTTGGCTTAAAAGGAAATATGCTGAAAATCCAACACTATTTGCCCATTGGAAATTGGTTCAACCATGACTATATTTGTCAGTAGATTTACAAACATGAAGAGCCGTACTTGACAAGCTCTGTACAAGTATGAATCGAGAGGTTCACGTACGGTTCTGTGGGAACGTAAGGGTGAAATTCCCTTGCGTGACCCGATTATGCCTCATTGTAGGGAAGACCGTAACCGAACAAAATTTCGTAACTTGCGAAACAAATTATATATCAAAAAACGAATGGACGAATTAATACAAAATATAAAGAATTTAGCTGAAGTTTATTCTGCAAACTTGAAAGGGAAAATTGAAGCCAGAACAGAAGAAATGAAAGCTGATGACAATTCTCATTATCTCATTTATCGTGTTTTGGGCATTTCCTTACAAGAAGGACAACTTATTGACCAATATCAAAACACAGGACGATTTCTTTATAAGTATGCAGGTTCATTTCTTGAAGAAGCAGCAACTTTGTGTTTGAATTTCAAATTTCCCGAAGGCATAAAGACCAAAATTGAAAATACAATTGGACAACGACCAAAAACTTTTGAAATTGATTTTCTAAATGGAAATGACGCTATTGAAGTAAAGTGGAGAGATGCAACTACGGACGGAGACCATATTACCAAAGAACACACAAGAGTTAAAGTAATTAGAGAACACGGTTACAAACCAATTAGGGTAATGTTTTATTACCCTCAACGAGACCAAGCTATTAGAATCCAAGAAACTTTGAAAACACTTTATGCAGGTGTTGAAGGTGAATACTATGGTGGTGACGAAGCTTGGGAATACTTAAAAGCTTATTCAGGAGTTGACCTAAAAGCTATTTTGACACAGATTGCTAACGAAAGGACACCCGAAAATGGAAACTAATAAAATCTATCACGGAAATTGCGTTGAAAAACTCAAAGAAATTGAAGCCAACAAAGTTGACTTGATTTACTTTGACCCACCTTTTTTTACTCAACGCAAACACAGTCTTACAAATAAAGACAATTCTAAAACTTACGAATTTGACGACAAATACAATTCTATTGAGGAGTATTTGGAACTAGTTGAAAATGTTTTGCTAGAATCAAAAAGAGTATTGAAGAACACAGGAAGTGTATTTCTTCATTGCGACAAAACGGCATCGCACAATATTAGAGTTGTGATGGACAAGATTTTTGGACGTGAGAATTTTCAAAGTGAAATTATTTGGTCATACAAAAGATGGTCTAATGCGAAAAAAAGGATTGTTAAATGCTCATCAAGTAATTTTCTTTTATTCTAAAACACAAGATTTTAAATTCAATACTCTTTATACTGATTATTCAGCAACAACAAATCTTGACCAAATTTTACAAGACAGAGAACGTAATGAAAACGGAAAGTCTGTTTATAAAAAAGATGAAAACGGTAATGTAGTTTTAGGTAAAGAGAAAAAAGGTGTTCCTCTTTCTGACGTTTGGGAAATTCCATACTTAAATCCAAAAGCAAAAGAAAGAACGGGATACCCTACTCAAAAACCAGTTTTACTACTCAATCAAATTTTAAAGATCGTTACAGACGAAGGCGACTTAGTTGTTGACCCATTTTGTGGTAGTGGAACAACTTGTGTTTCAGCAAAATCATTGAAAAGACAATTTATTGGAATTGACATTTCAAAGGATGCGGTTGAACTTGCAAATTCACGATTAGAAGAAATGGTAATTTCAGAATCTAATCTTTTAAATAAAGGAACAAACGAGTATCAAGAGAAAACTGAAAAAGAACTAGCCATTTTACAAAACATAAATGCTTTCCTGTTCAAAGAAATAGTGGAATTGACGGATTTTTAAAAGACCATTTTGAAGGTATGCCAGTTCCAGTAAAGATTCAAGGAGAATATGAAACAATAGAAGATGCAATTGAGAAATTAGAAAAAGCATCTTACGGTAAGGACTATAAAATGAAAATCTTAATCCAAACAAGAGAAACAGGAATAAGCCGACTTTTTGGTTTTGAATCGGACGTGACAATAGT
The DNA here is from genome assembly GCA_016713525.1 of Bacteroidota bacterium. Lineage (GTDB taxonomy): Bacteria > Bacteroidota > Bacteroidia > AKYH767-A > OLB10 > JADKJB01. The sequence goes on from JADJOZ010000001.1 coordinate 19,742, forward strand.
TAAATCATTAGAATTACAGACAAAAGACCTGATGAAAAAGAACAACGAAGGCATAACATCACCTATACGCAAGCAGGGGATTGGTACTTCGTAGGACAGGAAAGTGGTAAATTTGAAGTTCAGTTCTTCGTAGGAAGTTCAGTGGTTAAAATCCCTGCCTGCGTATAGCTGAAAACCGTCAGGTTGTGAAAAAACTCCCTTCCCATTTATTTTTCTTCAAAAACAGCATTTAAAATTTCATTGTAAGGCCAGTGCAACGTTTTAAGTGCATGCAAAAATCAGGCTGCAAAGTTGGTTTGAAAATATTTGATACGTATAATGCGGTTTAAATGTGCCACTATGAAAGCTAAAAGCCACTCCTTGCGGTATTTTGGCTTCCAGTTTTTGAGTGTTAGCATTAAATCATCTAAAGTAAAAATATTCAAGACCCGTTTGATGTTGTAGTTCAACATAATAAAACTCCATTCACCGTTTACTTTTTCCAATCCTATTAAGTTTGTATAATAATAACCCCACTTTCTTTTGATGGTTCCAAAGATGTGTTCGTTAATTTCCTGTCGTTTTCGATATAAAGATTGGTTTTGGAATAGTTTTTATTGTTACGTTCCACCGATTCGGCATATTGACTCCGTTCAATTTCTCTCCCGCCCTTAGCTTTTCCGGTACATAAATATTTTACCGGACAATTTTTACATTCCGGTGTCCGGTACTTTTTATATTGATACGATATTTTATCATCCCGCTTTTTAGTGTGCCAGGTACCAAAGGTGGTTAGTGTTTGTCCTTCAGGACACGTATAGGTATCATTCTTTTTATTGTACTTGAATTTATCAACAAGATATTCCTTCGTAGTCCCTTTTGGATTGGAGTTGACCAGTTCCTGTTGCGCTACTATTGTTTTTAAATCGTTCTGTTGACAGGCTTCAATTTCCCGTGCGTTGTTGTATCCTTTATCTGCCAGCAGGGTAAACTCGTTCGCTTTCAAATTTTCTTTTGCTTCCAATGCAATTGCTGAAAGTGCGTTTCGATCGTTCCGGTTAATCGTATGTGTAGCTACAACAAGTTTATGTTTATCATCAACTGCCGTCTGCGTGTTGTAGCAAACTTCTACGACCTGTCCTTGTATCAAAAGACTTCTGCTGTCGGGATCCGTGGTAGATATTTGCGGTTCGCCGCTTTCTGTCAGTAATTCACTTAGCATTTCATACTTGATTTGATTCATTTGTAGTCGTTCAATTTTGTCCTGCAAATCACCAATAAGTTCGGTGCTCTCTTCTTTGTCCAAAGTGTCTAATTGTGTTAGATATTCCAGCGTTTTCTCTTCAATATATTGGAGATGCCGTTCGATCTTTTTTTGAGAATAGTTATTTTTCTTACTGTTATGGGCTCTGGATTTGGTGCCATCGATAGCAATGGTTTTGCCACTTATGAGGCCTGCATCCATCAAAAAAGCGACAAACAGTTTGAACATATTTTTCAGAGCCACCGGGTTATCTTTGCGAAAGTCTGCAATAGTGTGGTAGTTGGGGATAAGTTTTCCGCATAGCCATTGCATTTCAATATTCCGTTTACATTCTTTCTCCAGCCGGCGAGATGATCGGATACCGTTCTGGTAGCCGTACAAATAGATCTTCAATAAAATGCGTGGGTCAAAGGATGGGCGGCCTTCTGGTTGTATGGCTTTCGTTTTAAAACCAAGTTTAGATAAATCCAGTTTTTCAGCAAAGGCATCCAGGAACCGGACCGGATCATCCGGTGCCACCAATTCCTCCAGCGAGCTGAAAGAAACCTGATGGCGATCTATGGGTACTATGTGTTGCATAGGAGTTAAATTTCCCTAAAAATACCAATGAAATGGCTCACATTCACAACTATTTTCAATAGAAATTAACAATGGATGGGGAAAATTAGTATTTTCACAGTCTGCCGTTACCAGCAAGCGTAGGACGACCGACCCGACCACCAACAGACGACCAAAAAACGGCAGGCAATTTCGCTGTAACTTGACACAAACCGACCTGACTTTTCCGACACTCAAGCCGACCCAAATGGTTTTAAAAATTTTTCCCACCGCACATTTTAAAAAATAATTTTATGCCTGCCCACATTGGCACATTTGGGGTTTGCCCCCTCACACAACCCGACACACAGGCAAACCCCAAAAGAGCCAATTTTCCTCGCCCAGAAAAAATACTGGACAAATATATCCACTATTCAAAAAAAGTACTTATCTTTGCACCGATAAAAAGTAAAAGATGTTTTCAAAAGCTTGTGAATACGGTATTAGGGCTTCAATTTTCATTGCAGAGCAATCCCTGCTCGACAGAAAAGTGAGCTTAAAGGATGTGGCAGAAGCTATTGAATCACCCTCTGCATATACCTCAAAAATATTACAAAGATTGTCAAAAAGCAACATTATCAATTCCGACAAAGGACCAACTGGTGGCTTTTCAATGGACAAAAGTGAATTGGAAAAGGTGAAGTTAAATTCAATTGTTTATGCAATTGATGGCGATACGGTTTATAATGGTTGTGGCTTGGGATTAAAAAAATGCAATGCTGATAAACCTTGTCCTGTACACAATCAATTTAAAGTGATACGAGATGAACTTAAGAAAATGCTTGAAAATACTACCGTAAAAACATTGGCAATGGATTATGAAAAAGGTTTGACCTTTTTAAAACGTTAAAAAAATTTGAATAAATAGTGGACAATTTTATCCAATACAAATAAGAAATGGAAACAAAAAATATATTCAGCGAATCAGGCATCATAATCACGCTATTGCTCATTGCCATACCAATAATTGTTGCTTCGATATTAGTAATCATAAAAGCGAAAAATGTTCTAAAAAAATTTCTTGAAGAAAAAAGAACTCGAAAAATTTAATGAATACTTGAAAGGTTTGAGTGCCGAAGAAGTGCAAAAATTAGAGCAACGAAAAAAGGAACTTGAATTTTCTCTTACTAATAATGAATTAGCTGGCGATACGACACCTATAGACGAAAAAGGTTTGATTGACAATGTGAGCGAAGCAAGTTCGTTGCGATTTATTGAACAAAAGAAAAAAAGTCAGGCAAGACCTTATATTGAACCTGATTTGACCAAACTCATTCTATGGTATTTAGGTTGTGCCACTTTTTGGTTGTTGTTTGGAACTACGGTTGGTGAATATGTTGGGATTAAATTTGTTGCTCCAGATGTTGATCATTACAGTTGGTTGAGCTTTGGAAGATTACGGCCTGTACACACAAACGCTGTATTTTGGGGTTGGGCATCTTTGGCAATGTTGGGCTTAGCTTATTATGTAATTCCGAGAGTTAGCAACGTACCAATTGCAAGTGTAAAAACAGGCTACCGTACTCTAATACTTATAAACGCTTCGGTTGTACTTGGTAGTTTGTTTTTAATGGCTGGTATCAACAATGGTGGTGGCGAATACAGAGAATACATCTGGCCTGTGATGGCGTTGTTTGGTGTTGGCGTTATCATTTCGCTTAAAAACTTTTACAAAACCATAGCGAAAAGAACGACCAAAGAAATTTATGTATCTAATTGGTACATCATTTCTGCAATGATGTTTCTATTGGTGATTGCCGTAATTGCCTATTGGCCAGGTTGGCAAAATGGATTGGGCGAAACCATTGTTCAAGGCTACTATATGCATCAGGGCGTTGGAATGTGGTTTATGCTTTTCAATCTCGGATTGATGTATTATTTTCTTCCTCAACAATTAAATAAACCTATATACTCTTATAGCTTAGGTATTTTGGCGTTTTGGGTTCAAATCCTTTTTTATACTTTAATTGGAACGCATCATTTCATTTTTAGTGCGATTCCTTGGTGGTTGCAAACTGTTGCCATTGTAGGTAGTGCAGGTATGATAATACCAGTTGTTGCTGGGACTACAAATTTCTTGATGACTTTCAAAGGATCTTGGCACAAGCTTTCAGGCAGTTATACCCTACCGTTTTATTTGATTGGCATCATATTCTACTTCACGGGTTCACTACAGGGAACTGCCGAAGCATTCAAGTTTACCAATTTGGTGTGGCATTTTACCGATTTTACCGTAGCTCATTCGCACCTCACAATGTATGGTATCATCTGCTTTATGCTTTGGGGCTTTATTTATACTGTTGTACCAAGATTAACAGGAAAAGAACCACCTCAAATTACCGTTGGTGCTCATTTTTGGTTAGCACTCATAGGATTGCTTTTCTATACATTCCCACTAATGTACGGTTCTACGCTCAGGGGATTGATGTGGATGGAAGGTAATAAATCATTTATTGAAAGTGTAGAATTGATGGCTCCGTTTTGGCTTTGGCGTGCCATTGGTGGCTCATTGATGTGGCTTTCTCATATTTTGTTTGCCTACAACTTTTATGTAATGGTAAAAAAGAAAGAAGAGATAGAAATACCCTCTTCGCCAAAAGACATTTTAAATGCTAAGGTGGCAATAGACAATCAAGAAGTAACAAATTAATATATACGAAATGGAATTTTTCGACAATCATAAAAAACTATTCAGAACGGCACTGGGACTATTTGTTGGTCTTACAATAGTTGTTGCAATAATGCCTGCCATCAACAATCAAGATAACAATGAACCATTGCCCGGCTATGAGCCATTAAGTCAAGAAGCCTATCTCGGCAAAAAAGTTTTATCGCCAACGGCTGTGTGGCGTGCCACACCCAACAAGTTAGAAATGTAGATATGGACAATGTTTGGGGCAGCAGACCAGGAATACCTGCCGATTATGCAGGAATTTCGAGAACAGATTTTTGGACAAACACAGCTACCCTAATGGGTACAGAAAGAACTGGTCCAGATTTGACCAATATAGGAACTCGACAACCTAGTTTGGCTTGGAATTTATTACACCTCTATCAACCCAGAGCATTAGTGGATAAATCAATAATGCCTGCTTACCCTTGGCTATTTGAAATAAAAAGTGAATTGGGTGAAAAAGATGTAGAAGTAGTTGTGCCTGATGCATACAGAAAAGGCATAACAGGTAGAATTGTAGCCACACAAGAAGCCCTCAATTTAGTAGCCTATTTGCAAAGTCTAAAGCAAGTGCCTTTGCCTGACGGAAAAGTACCGATGGAATTTTTATACAAGAAAAGTGAAATTCCTGTGGTGGTAAGTGGGAACACTGCCAACCTACCTGACGGAAAATTATTGTACAACAATAACTGTATGAGTTGCCACCAAGCCAATGGCGAAGGACTTAAAGGAGCATTTCCTTCATTAAAAGGAAGCTCGATAGTTTTGGGTGATGACCTTGAATTATTCGTCAATATTATAATGCTTGGTTATGATGCAAGACCAGAATATGCCGTGATGAATGCAGTAGGTACGGATAATAACCTAACTCCCGAAGAAGTAACTGCCATTATCAATCACGAAAAAACAAGTTGGGGAAACAATGCCAAAACGGTAACTCCTGAAGAAGTGAAAAAAGATAATGGATTTTATAAAATTAACATCAAACAAATAACACGATGAAATTAAAATATCTCTTATCAATTCTTATCTTTTAACAGTTCAAATAGCAACCGCTTGTCCTGTTTGTGAAAAACAACAGCCAAAAATAACGCAAGGGTTAACTCACGGAGCAGGGCCTCAAAGCAATTGGGATTGGGTAATTATCGCCATCATTTCTGTTATCACCATTTTAACACTCATTTACTCCGTAAAATATCTGATAAAACCCGGTGAGAAAAATGAAAACCATATCAAACAATCAATCTTAAGCAATTAAATAAGATGGAAGAATATAAAAGCAAAATAAAACTTTTTGTGGATGACGAACAGCATCCAATAGCTGAACTAATTCCACCTGTACAATTTGATTTGGACACCAGTAAATTAACTGATGGCGAGCACACGTTGAAACTCATTAGCAAATCGCCAACAGGAAGAGAAGGTATTCGGAAGATAAAATTTATTGTCAAAAATGGCCCTGCAATTTCGGTAGAAGGGTTAAGTGACAATGGAGTGGTAGATGGAGTTATTCCGCTTATGATTAATGCTTATGACAAAGGAAATCAAAAGAAATTCCTTATTGAAGGAAGCGAAACCCCTCAAAGTATTCCGAGTTGGCTTTGGATTTTGCTCATTGCTTTTTTAGGTTGGGCAGCATTTTATACCATCACAAATTTTAGTCTGTAATTCAAAAAAATAGAAATGGATAATAAAGAAATTTGGTTAGAGACATTAATCACCGACACCCCTCAAGAAGGTAGAGAATTAGCTATAAAAATGGCAATAAAGTCTATCGCAGCCATACAAACAGATGCCGAAACAAGAAAAAAATTAAGAAGCGATTATGCCAATGATACCACACAGCTTATTGCTTCTGCGAATGTAATTGCTATCGAGTTTCAGACTATTGCGGCAGCGAATAATTATTGGAAAACTGAAAAATAAATTTAATAATGAAAGACATACTAAATCTTGATGATGTTAAAAAGGTGGTGGATTGTTTCTACGATAAAGTACGAAATGACGAACAATTGAAAGATGTTTTTAATAATGTAATTCAAGACCGTTGGCCTGCACATTTAGAAAAAATGTACCGCTTTTGGCAAACTGTTTTGTTGGATGAACACACCTATCACGGCAGTCCGTTTGTACCCCACGCAAAACTACCAGTTGGCGTTGAGCATTTCAACCAATGGCTAAAACTCTTTTACGAAACGGTAGATGAAAATTTTGAAGGGGAAAAAGCAGAACGTATGAAATGGCAAGGGCAACGAATGGCAGAAATGTTCCATTCAAAAATTGAGTATTACAAAAACAATCCGTCAATTCCGATCCTATGACCGTTGTAAAAATGCCCATAGCTCTTATCTGCACATTCCTTTGGATTGGTTTTGTGTGTGCCATTAGTTTTATGGAAGCTTGGCTCAAATTCCGTGCTCCGGGCATAAATCTTCCTTTAGGTTTAGGGATAGGTAGAATTGTTTTCAATGCACTCAACAAAGTTGAATGGGTGTTTGCTTTGGTTATCATCATCAACATTTTTTGGAATAGTTCTGAAATTCTTAAATGGCAAAATCTATCTTTTGTCATACCTCTTATTCTTCTACTAATACAAACTTTTTGGCTTTTACCAGCTTTGGATGCTAGAGCTGAATTGCATATTCAAAGGCAGTTCGTTCCGTCTTCTAACCTTCATTTTTATTATGTAGGAATGGAAGTAGTTAAAGTAGTAGGACTTACAATTTTTGGTTTAACACTTTTTAAAAACACAACAATATGAGCAAAGAACAAATCATCAATGATATTGAAACAAAATATCAGCAATTGGGCGAAAATCCCGAAACGTACCTAAAAGGATTACTTCACGCAAAACCCATTAATTATTGGGATTATGTGGAAGCCGATACACTCCTTTCTCTTCAAAAACCTAGAACCAATTTTAAGGATGAAGAAATTTTTATAATGTATCATCAGGTAACTGAACTCTTCCTGAAAATGATGGTTCACGAAATAAAACAATTGGTGTATGAGCCTTTTAATGAAACCATTTGGTTGGAAAAATTAGACCGATTGAACCGCTACACCAATATGCTTATTGGTTCTTTTGATGTAATGAAATACGGAATGAACTATGACGATTACAACACTTTTAGAAGCAGTTTAACGCCTGCAAGTGGTTTTCAATCGGTAACATTTCGTTTGATTGAGATTTATTGTACCCGTTTGGAAAACCTAATCAACGAAGACGGTAAAACCAGATTGCCAAACAATCCTTCAACAGCCGACTTTTTTGAACACATCTATTGGAAAGATGCAGGTTTGAATAGAAAAACAGGTAAAAAAGTCACTTACACTTATACAGTTTGAAGAGAAGTATTTAGACCGATTAATTGCAATGGCAAACAAAACGAAAGGCTCTACGCTCGAAGATAAAGTGTTGAATATGCAAAATTGTTCGGAAGCACTGAAAACTAAATTGAAAGAGTTTGACCATTTGTACAATGTGGCTTGGCCATTGGTGCACCTTGAAACCGCTCAACATTACCTCGACCTTAAAGGCGAAAACAAAGCAGCAACAGGTGGAAGTGAATGGAAAAAGTATCTGCATCCTAAATTTCAACAGCGTAAATTTTTCCCAACGCTTTGGAACAATGACGAAATAACCAATTGGGGAAATAATAAATAACATTTAAAACATAACAATATGAACATTCAAGAAAATAACATCATCGGAGAATTGGTAGCACAGGATTACCGTGCTGCTTCCGTTTTTAAAAAATATGGCATTGATTTTTGTTGTCAAGGCAATCGTACCATACAAGATGCGTGCGAAGCGAAACAAATTGACGCTACTTCAGTAGTAACAGATTTAAACGAAGCAAACAAAGCAACCTCGGAAAGCGCCATCGACTATCAATCTTGGCCAATAGACCTTATGGCAGATTATATCGAAAAGAAACACCACAGATATGTGGAAGACAAAACGCAAGAAATAAAACCCTATCTCGACAAAATTTGCCGAGTGCACGGTGACCGCCATCCTGAACTATTAGAAATCAATGAACACTTTAATGCGACTGCCGGTGAATTAGCAGCACATATGAAAAAAGAAGAATTGATTTTGTTTCCTTTCATTCGCAAAATGGCTAAAGCAAAACAAGAAAACACGAAGTTAGATGCACCACATTTTGGCACAGTAGAAAATCCTATTCAAATGATGATGCACGAACACACTGCCGAAGGCGAACGGTTCAGAAAAATAGAAGCATTGAGCGACAACTACACACCTCCAACGGATGCCTGCAATACATACCGAGTAACATTTGCTTTGCTTAAAGAGTTTGAGACCGATTTGCACTTGCACATCCATTTAGAGAACAATATTTTGTTTCCGAAGGCAATTGAGCTTGAAAAACAATTAAACTAAAAAGAAGTATTAGAAATAAATAACAAAAGATGCAATCAATAAAATTTTCAAGTCAAAACTCAATAGAAAAAGAGTTTGTCATTACTCTTAAAAAAAGAATAAGTGATTATTTTAAGCAAAATAGCCTTTCTACTAAAGCAAATGCCGCTATGATTTTTAAAACGATTATTTTATTGAATTTATATATAATTCCTTTTGTGCTAATATTAATCCTCAAACTTAACAGTATCACCGCATTATTAATGTGTATTATAATGGGTATTGGAATCGCTGGAGTGGGAATGGGGGTGATGCACGATGCTTGTCACGGTGCATATTCAAAAAAAGAATGGGTTAATAAAACTTTAGCTGGAACATTATATTTGTTGGGTAGTAACGTCCTAAATTGGAAAATTCAGCACAATGTTTTACACCATTCTTACACTAATATTGCCGGACTTGATGAAGATATTAACGATAAAGGGCCAATTCGTTTGTCTAGATATTCACCACTCAAAAAATATCACAAATACCAATTTATTTATGCTTTTGTATTTTATGGCTTAATGACACTGTCGAAATTATTCAATGATTTCACTGGTCTTCATAAATATGAGAAATCTGGATTGGTAAAAAGTCAAAACAAAAAACTGAACCTTGAATTTTTAAAAATGCTCTTTCGAAAAGTTATCTATGTTGCGATAATTTTCGGATTGCCGTTGTGGCTAACTGATTTCTCCTTTTTTCAAATTTTTCTAGGCTTTTTTGTAATGCACTGGGTGGCAAGTATCGTTTTGAGTTTTATTTTTCAAATGGCTCACGTGGTTGAAGGAGCTTCTCAGCCTCCTTTAGCACCTAATATTAAAACAGAATGGCTTGTTCATCAAGTAAATACAACCTCTGATTTTGCAAGAAATAATATTGTTTTAAGTTGGTTTGTTGGTGGCTTAAATTTTCAAATTGAGCATCATTTATTCCCGCATATTTGTCACATTCATTATAAAAATATTGCTCCAATAGTTGAAAGCACGGCTAAAGAATTTGGGATTAAATATAATCTTCAAAATAGTTTTGGAAGTGCCCTACTGTCACATATTAAAGTATTGCATCAATTAGGTCGGGCGTAGGTAATTTAGGTAATTATATTGAATAAGAGTTAAAATAGAATCAATGAAACCCATTAAAAGAAACGAATCACTCAAACCTTTAAGCCGTGACCACCATCACGGCTTATTGCTCTGTTGGAAGATTCGTCAAGGCATTACACTTAATGCGGAACCTGAAAGGATAAAAAAGTATTTGGATTGGTTTTGGATCAGCTATTTAAAACCACATTTTGAAATTGAAGAAATGTATGTTTTCCCTGTTTTGGGAAATGAAAATGAGTTGGTGAAACAAGCACTTGCCGAGCACAGAAGGTTGAAACGTCTTTTCGAAAATGAAGATGACCTTTCCAAAACCATCAGTTTAATTGAAGAAGAATTGGAAAAGCATATCCGATTTGAAGAAAGGGTGCTGTTTAATGAAATAGAAAAAGTAGCCAGTAGCGAACAACTTCTTCAGATAGAAATGGATAGTTCGGACAAGAGTTTTTATGAAAACCTATCAGATCCGTTTTGGGAATAACGAGAAGTGCCATTAAAATTACCGTTCTTGAAAATGGGACAGAACACATCATTGAAACTTACAATGGCAAGTATCGTAATTTAATGGAATTGCTAAAAGACAAAATGTATCTTGATTGCTTTGGTGAATGTGGCGGACTTGGCAGGTGTGCTACTTGCATTGTGAACACAACCGGATTGAAAGGAAGTTCGGTAATAAAAGATAGGAATGAACCCGTAACACTTGAAAGATTTGGATATAAAGACGAACCCCAAATACGGCTTTCTTGTCAATTGTTAGTTTCGTCAGATTTGAACAAAACGATAGTAAAAATATTGGTTTAACTTTGTAATTACATTAATGAAGTCATCTCTCAAACAAATAATACAAAACACTATTTCAATTTCAACTCCCGAGCTTGATTTTATGCTTTCATTGTTCAAACCCTTGAATCTAAAAAAGGATGATTATTTTTTGGAATTTGGTAAACGTTGCCACCAGGTTGCCTTTGTAAAATCAGGAATGTTACGCATTTATTACCCTAACGACAAAGGAGAAGAAACCACTTGCTATTTTTCTCTCCCCTATGAGTTTGTAACTTCTTTTTCAAGTTTTTCTACAGGTAACGCCTCTATTGAAAACATACAGGCTGTTCTTCCTACCGAGCTGTTTGTGATTGAAAAAAATGACCTCGAAATGTTGTATTCAAAAATACCCATTACGCAAGAATTTGGTAGAAAATCAGCCGAAAATGTAACTATGTTAATGGAAAGGAGAATAGCACTCTTTTTAAACAACTCTGCCGAAGAACGATATAAATTTATTCTGAAACATCATCCCATTCTTCTTCAAACTGTTCCCTTGCAATATCTGGCATCGTATTTAGGTATTTCTCCACAGCATCTCAGCCGATTGAGAAAGAAAAAATAGTCAATCCGTATTTCTTAACAAATGTTCAGTAGAAAGCAAACTTGCTGAACGAATTTTGTATTTCAATTTAAAATTTTAGTACTATGAAATATTTAATTCAATCAATTTTATCAATCACCTCATTTGTATGCATAGTAAACACATCCTTTGGACAAGAAAACAAAGAGAGAAATGATTTTGCTTATTCCAATCGTTTCAGTGTATTGGCAGGTTTGATACAACCTATGGTGTTGGATGGTGGCAATATTGAAGTCACTTATTTCAGCAAACGAATGAGCTTTGACTACTCTCACGGCTTTTTATTGAATATGTCAGGTGGCACAATGGTGGGTGATGCTAAAGATCAACAATTGGCCTATCATTTGCCTTTTTCAACCGGGTTTGGTATTGGATATCGACTAACTTCAAGTTTTGATATAAGAATTGAACCCAAGTGGCATAAATGGGAAGTATATTATGATGGAGAACCCCAAAACGAAAACACAATGATTAAATCATATTCTACCTACACCCTAGGTCTTGGAGCTTACTATCGGTATATGCCTTTCAGTAAAAAAGACAATTGGCTGCAAGGAATAACGACAAGCACAAGTGTACGTTGGTGGCCAAATATTGGCAGTAGTTTAGAGAATAATGAGTTTACTTATCACAATAAATTTACGAATCAAGACGAAACGTTGAAGGCATCTAATATCGGCATTGCTGGAACTCAGTTTTTATTTAACATAAGCTTAGGTTATACTTTTGGTGGAAAATAATGGTTAGAAGCCTTATTTGCGGTTTAACACAGAAAAAGTAAAAAATAATTTCAAAATAAATTTGTATAGTTAGGATTCCTTACTATATTTGCAACGGCAATAATGCCAAACAACAATAAAATACATAAAGAAATGGCAAAATCAATTTTCTATCACGCAGGATGTCCTGTATGCGTGAGTGCAGAGCACGACATCGTTAACCTAATTGGAGCAACTAATGTAGAAATCGTTCACATTGGTGAAGACCGTAATCGAATTGCAGAAGCTGAAAAAGCAGGTGTAAAATCGGTTCCAGCGTTGCTAACACCAAACGGCAATGTATTGCACATCAACTTTGGTGCATCTATGGCTGATGTAAAAGGTTAAAAAATTTCACTTAACAAGTTAGGAGTCCTAATTTTGTTTAGGGCTTCTAACTTTATTTCAAAACATTAAATTTCAAAAAAATGAAACAAATATTTCTAATTCTAGGACTTTCGATTTTCGCAGTTCAAAGCTATGCTTGCGACAAATGCGGAAACTACAACAATGATGATTTCCAAATCAAAAAAGTAAGCGTAAAACACTCATCTGAAATTGGTGCGACTATTTGGGAAATTACCGTAAAAGGAACAGCAGGTAAAACCACGCCATCGCCAGCAGGACAGCTAAACGGGGCACCTGTTTTGGGCTACGTATTCCCCACTTCCTTGAAACCCACTGATGTTGGATTTGGCGATACCGAAGGCATAGTGGCTCTTGCCTTAACTTCGCATCCTGACTTTGACGACACACCGCTTTGGGATGAAAACACAGACCGAAATTTTGCGAATGACGGTATTATTTGGCATCCGCATTGGGTAATTTTAACCGAAGACAAACGTGTGGAAGGTGGTTTGGCAGTAAAACAATTTGACCCAAAAGACACGAGTGTGGTTTTACCGCCAACCAATCCCGGAATGCCAATGTATATGGATTCACCAGGCTTTCAGGTCATCACAAAAGGAAATACTATTAAAGTGGTTGTTCCCGATTATCGGATGAATCATAAAACAGATTTTTCTTATGATGGAGTTACAGCCTATATGCAAGTGAATACAGGCGGAGAAGGTGGACACGGTAGTGGCGACAAACCATTGCTTGGCGTTTATAAAGTGTATTCAGTAGCAAGTGGTAATTTATCATTACCCTATAAAGTAAAGTAATTTTATTTGCCTTGCTAAGTTAGGATTCCTATCTTTGCAGTGCATTTCTTTAAATAAAGCAATAGTAAAATGAGAGCTTTAAGTTTATTAATTATAATTCTGTTTGCATTTTCCGCAAACGCACAAAACAATAAAACAAAAACAATGAAAGTAGCAGTTTGGGACACCTACGTAACAAAAAAAGACGGCAACGTAATGCACTTCGACATTATCGCACCAGAAGAAATTAAAGATACTACCATAATTTACGGTTATGGTAGAGAATATTTAAAAACCAAAGGACAAGAAGGTCAACCCTTAACATCAAAAGAATGTAGATTTTGCCACATTGAATCAGTGCGGTCCCAATGGGAAGCAGAAATCAAACAAAAAGGATTTTTTATCATTGAAATGGAAAATTGTAAATAAATGAACTATTCTTCTTTTAACCTAAACGAGCAAAACCAAAAAATTGAAAGTCGTATTGTTGTGGCTTTGGAACGAATTTCAGAAGCATTCAGAGTATTATTATGGAATGAAAGCAAAGAAAACTCATTAAGTCCTATTCAAATACAAATTTTGATATTCATTCACTTTCACACTTCGGAAAAATGCAAAGTGGGTTATTTGGCTGATGAGTTTAATATGACCAAAGCCACAATAAGCGACAGCGTAAAAGTGTTACTTTTAAAAGAATTAGTTGCTAAAGAAACAGACCCTGTAGACACGAGAAGTTTTTCCCTTTCACTTACCAATGAAGGAAAAAAAATAGCTAAAAAAGCATCATTTTTTGCATCTTCAATAGAACAGCCTATTGAAAAACTAACACAGGAACAAAAAACAATAATGCTTAATGGATTGCTGAAATTGATTTATGACTTGAACCAATCAGGTATCATTACCATTCAAAGAATGTGTTTTACTTGCACATACTACCAACTTGAAAATGGTGTTCATTACTGTAAACTTCTTAAAAGTAAACTAGCCGACAACGAATTAAGAATAGATTGCCCTGAACACGAATTACAATTATGAGTTTTATAATTGAAAACATAGCCAACATTAAGGATAGAATAAGAGTAGCAGCAGAATTTTCAAACAGAAACCCCGCAGAAATTAAACTTCTATTAGCAACTAAAACAGTTTCGGCTCAAAATATTATTACTGCAATTGAAACAGGAGAAACCTTAATTGGAGAGAATAAAATACAAGAGCTAAAAGATAAATATGAAGAACTGAAAAATACTCCACACCAAACCCATTTTATCGGTCATCTTCAAACTAATAAAGTCAAAGAAGTTACGAAATATGCCGACTGCATACAATCGGTTGACCGATTAGATTTAGCTGAAAAATTACAAAGTAGATTGGAATTTGAAGATAAAACCATAGATGTTTTTATTCAAGTAAACACTTCCTATGAAGCAAGTAAGTTTGGTGTTTCACCCGAAAATACTTTGACTTTTGCTCAACAAGTTAAACAACTTGACAGACTAAACATTAAAGGTTTAATGACCATCGGACTTTTTTCTGCGGAAACAGACAAAGTTCGCAAGTGCTTTCAATTACTAAAGAACAATCAGATACAAATGTTAGAAAAGACTTCCCTGTTTACGATTTATCAATGGGAATGAGCAACGATTTGGAAACAGCCATAGAAGAAGGCTCAACGATAATTCGTGTTGGAACTGCAATATTCGGCAAACGTCCTTATCCAGACAGCTATTATTGGAATGACAAACAAGCCAACCCACAGCTGTAAGCACATTTGCAATTCGCACAAGCCAACGCACAGACCAAAAATTGCAAAAGAGCTTCCACCTTTGCCACCAAAAGAAAAATTATTTTTTAAAATTCCCTTCCCTTCTAAAATTTTTAAAACCGCTACCCACAGCCGACAAAAACAAACCCAATCTTAACTCGACAACAACACCGAAACTCACAGTGGACAAGGACTTTACAACTTCGACAGACAAAAGGCCAGCTTATAACAGCACCTCCTATGTAAAGCTGTAGCCTTACCCCAAAGATAATATTTATATTCATTTATTCCAAATTCATATTTATTTTATGAAGTGTTGAAATGTGAAAAACTCGAAATGTTTTCATTTCTTCGGTCGAGTTTTACATATTTCAATACTCAGGTTAATCATTAAGCTCCGTCTCCTATGTGTAGTCTGAAATATTTCTCAGCTACCAGCACCTTTATGGTTATAATGTTTTATAAAAACAGCTACATGCTACTCAATGTGAAATTGGTATAATCAATTCACAGGTGCTGTTTTGTAGTCTGTTTTCATTGTTATTTGAGCGTTATGATTTGGGTTAGAATTTCTTTTAATTAAATTGTTTTATGGGGTTTCTGTCTAAGTACCTTTTTTGTTTCTTTACCATTGTTTAAAGAGTAACTGCATTGGTATGGCACACCTGACTTAATTACTGCAAGCATCCTATTCAAAAGTTTACGTGCTATTTTCACTATAATACTTTTAGGATTGCGTCCAATGTGTTTTCTGTAATAGGTTTGCATTTCAGGATCCAGGCGAAAAGCCACCCAAGCACTTTCAATTATATAGCTGCGAAGTAATCCTTTGCATCTTGGTGTTACTCCTTGGATTTTTTCGGTCCCCCCTGAATTCCGTATCGTAGGTACAATGCCCACGTATGAGGCAAATTGGGCTTCACTACTAAATCTGCGCAAGTCACCAATTTCAGCAATAATCGCGGAGGCTAAATAACCACCAATACCCGGAATACTCTTCAAAAGGTAATAGTCATTCTTGTGATGCTTTCTGCAATAGGCGCGTAATTCATTAGCTAGCTGCAAATATTCTTCATGAATGAGATTAAACATACGCAGTTTGCTGTCTAAACAAATTTTTCCTGTCTGGTGAGTCCATTTAATATTCATTAGCCATTGAATAAAAGCCTTCGACCAATTGGGGCTGTCGAATTCTTTAGGAACTTCCATTCCGTGGTAAAGTAATAGAGCCTTAATGTTTGATTTTATAGCTCGCAGTTGTTTTGCGGTTTCCGCTCGTTGGCGTAATAAGCTCTTCAAGAGATCTTGAGCTTCATCAGGTATGAAAATGCCTTTTAACTGCCCTGAATGCAGTTGTTTCGCCAAGTTTTTGCAATCAATTTTATCGGTCTTTTGATAGGTTTGTTTATCCTTTCTCGGCACATCTGCGGGATTGACAACCAATACATTCCATCCTAAATTTAAGAAATATCGTGAGGCGCTGAAGCCGCAGCAACCAGCCTCATAAGTCAAAGATACCTCATGGCCTTTAAAGTGTGTTTGCACATATTCAAACAGGACATCGCAACTGGATGGGATAGTTAGTGTCTTGTGATCAGAAATGTCAGTCCTTAAATGTACCGACCAACTTTTTTTGTGAATGTCCATTCCAATGTATAACTTTGGAATGGCGGTAGGATGTATTGTCATATCAATTATGTTTAAGGGTAGATCTAAGTAAAATTACATATCACAGAGTTAAAACGATGAAATACGATCTGCCGCTTTTACATGGGTGCTACCCAAAAGGCGGGGTTTCGTGTTCCAAAGACAGTTTTGAGGTTAATGGAAATTTAGTTTTTCAAATCAAGTTTTGTGATAAAAGTCCCGCCCTTCGGGTAGCTGCAAAACGTCAGGTTGTGAAAAAACTCACTTCCCATTTTATTTCTTCCAAAATAGCTTTTAAAATTTCTTTACAAGAGCAATACAACGTTTCTAGCGCATGCGAAAATCAAGCTGCTAAGTTGAGTTGAAAAATGTTGAAGTGTGTAATGCGATTAAAATAAGTTATTTTAAACATAAAAAGCCACTCCTTGCGGTATTTTGGCTTCCAGTTTTTGAGTGTTCGCATTAGATCATCCAAAGTAAAAATGTTCAAGACTCGTTTGATGTTATAGTTCAACATAATAAAACTCCATTCTCCATTTACTTTTTCAAGACCAATGAGGTTTGTGTAGTAATACCCCATTTTCGTTTTATAGTTCCAAATATGTGTTCGTTAATTTCCTGTCGTTTGCGATAGAGGTCTTGGTTCCGGGAATAGTTTTTATTGTTTCGCTCCACCGATTCGGCATATTGACTCCGTTCAATTTCTCTTCCTCCTCTTTGTCGTCCTGTGCACAACTGTTTTGCCGGACAATTTTTGCATTCCGGTGTCCGGTACTTTTTATATTGATACGATATTTTATCATCCCGCTTTTTAGTGTGCCAAGTGCCAAAGGTGGTGAGTGTTTGTCCCTCAGGACACGTATAGGTATCATTCTTTTTATTGTACTTGAATTTATCAACAAGATATTCCTTCGTAGTCCCTTTTGGATTGGAGTTCACCAGTTCCTGTTGCGCTACTATTGTTTTTAAATCGTTCTGTTGACAGGCTTCAATTTCCCGTGCGTTGTTGTATCCTTTATCTGCCAGCAGGGTAAACTCGTTCGCTTTTAAATTTTCTTTTGCTTTCAATGCAATTGCTGGAAGTGCGTTGCGATCGTTCCGGTTAATCGTATGCGTAGCAACCACTAATTTATGTTTATCATCAACAGCGGCCTGCGTGTTGTAGCATACTTCTACCACCTGTCCTTGAATCAACAGACTTCTGCTGTCGGGATCCGTGGTAGATATTTGGGGTTCACCGCTTTCTGTCAGTAAATCACTGAGCATTTCATACTTGATTTGATTCATTTGCAGTCGTTCAATTTTGTCCTGCAAATCACCAATAAGTTCGGTGCTCTCTTCTTTGTCCAAAGTGTCTAATTGCGTTAGATACTCCAGCGTTTTCTCTTCAATGTATTGGAGATGCCTTTCGATCTTTTTTGGAGAGTAATTATTTTTCTTACTGTTATGTGCTCTTGATTTGGTACCGTCGATAGCTATGGTTTTGCCACTTATGAGGCCGGCATCCATCAAAAAAGCGACAAACAGTTTGAACATATTTTTCAGAGCGACCGGATTGTCTTTACGGAAGTCGGCAATGGTGTGGTAGTTGGGAACCAGTCTTCCGCATAGCCATTGCATTTCAGTATTCCGTTTGCATTCCTTTTCCAACCGGCGAGATGATCGGATACCGTTCTGATAGCCGTACAAATAAATCTTTAACAAAATTCGTGGATCAAAGGATGGGCGTCCTTCCTGTTGTATAGTTTTAGCTTTAAAACCAAGTTTAGATAAATCCAGCTTTTCGGCAAAAGCATCCAGGAACCGGACGGGATCATCCGATGCCACCAGCTCCTCCAGGGAACTGAAAGAAACCTGGTGGCGATCTATGGGTACTATGTGTTGCATAGGAATTAAATTTCCCTAAAAATACCAATGAAAAGGCTCACATTCATAACTATTTTTCAATAGAAATTAACAATGGATGGGGAAAATTAGTAATTTCACAGTCTGCCGTTATCCGTAATTTTTTGACATGATGAATAAATATTGTTGCTTAATCATACTTTATTTTATTTGCATAATTTGCGAGGCTCAAACTCCTGATTGGGAATGGGCAAGAAGTGCTGTCAATAATTCGTCAATCGCCTTGGCTACTGGTGAAGGAATAGATGTAGCTTCTGATGCCTCAGGAAATGCTTATGTTACAGGTTGGTTCCAGAATGATTCAATTTCATTCGGTTCTATTACTCTCTTTTGTCAAAACCCAAAGGGCTATTACACCTTTGTAACAAAATATGATTCATCAGGAAATGTGCTTTGGGCAAATAAATCAGGCGGGACAGGAGGTGGTTTCGCCAACAGCATCGCAACAGATATTTTTGGTAATGTTTATATAACCGGCATGTATGATTCATCATATATCTCTTTTGGAAATGATACCCTAAATTACAACGGAAAAAATATTTTTCTTACTAAATACGATACTTCCGGTAATGTTTTATGGGCTAAATGTGCAGGAGGGACATCAGTAAATGCTGTTAGCAACAGCGTAGCAACAGATTTGTATGGAAATGTTTACATCACAGGATCTTTTGGATCGTCAACTATGATTTTTGACTCAGATACTTTAATTAACAATGGACTATATAATGTATTTACTGCAAAATACGATTCTACAGGTAATGTTCAGACACTTCAAGATTTACCGCTATTAATTGAAAGTCATGTTGAAATCATTAATTACCATATTTTTTATAGCATACCTGCAATTTTGTGCTGGCCAGGGAAATGATAATTATTGGCCTTTGGGATATGCAAGTTATAGCCCACAACCTTTAGCTGGTGGGATGCAATTAACTTTTCCGAGTAATACAGCAGTTCTTGATACACATTCACGTCCAATGTGGTTTGTTTTTACAAATGCTGCTATGAGCAATGATACCGGGCAGTTGTTATTTTATACAAATGGTGTTTTTATTGCAGATGCCCAGGATGATACCATGATGAATGGAAGCGGACTAAATCCAAGCTGGTACACAACGCAGTTCAGCAATACAGGATTGAGATCACCTCAAGCCGATATCATAATTAAATCTCCAGGAAGTGACAGCATCTATTACCTGTTTCATAGTACAGCAGATTTTCCCTTGCCACTTGGACGACCCAGGTACTTATATTTAAGTGCAATCAATATGAATGGAAATAGTGGTCTTGGAGAAGTATTTAGTAAAAATCAAATTCTTCTAGATGATACGCTTTATCCAGGTGCAATAACTCTTACCCGTCATGGCAATGGTAGGGACTGGTGGCTACTTGTGCCCAGATGGGGGCCAAGCATAGGATATTACACTTTTTCGGTAACACCTGACACGATTCAACAAACAAACTACCAAACTTTTCCTTTCGATGGCTTGCAAGGTGGGCAGGCTTGTTTTTCACCTGACGGTAGCAAATATATCATAAGCTATTGGTGGGGGGTGTCATTTTTGATTTTGACCGTTGCAGTGGGGCACTTACTTTTCTTGAAAACAAAGTTTTTCCTGACAGCGCCTTTTGCCTTGGAGCGAGCATATCATCAAACTCACGATATGCTTATGTGACCCATGGTGGATTTGAAATACTGCAATATGATTTGCAGGCAGCAAACATTGTCAATTCAGAACAAGTGGTGGCCACTTATGATGGCTTTGAAGCCCCTGCAGGATGGAATACCAATTTTTGGATGCATCAAATTGGCCCGGATGGCAAAATTTACATAAATACAACAAGCACAACAATGGCATTGCATACCATTGAGTCGTCTGACAGTGCTGGTATTGGCTGCAATGTGCAGCAGCACTCAATCCTACTGCCGAAGTTTAATGCAACACTTCCTAATTTTCCAAATTATCGCCTGGGAGCATTGTCAGGTAGTCCTTGTGATACACTAACTGGAATCAATAATATACAAACGCATGATTTAACTTTAAGAGTTTACCCTAATCCAAACAACGGAGAATTCAACATAAGATATCAACTTCCTCAAAATATTCAAGGAATTTTGGAGGTTCATGACATTAACGGTAAGTTGATCTGGTCACGGAAATTGCCGCCATGGAGTTCAATGCAGCAAATAAGTCTTTCAAAATCTATAAACCCTGGAATTTATCTTGTCAGCATCAAATCAGGTTATTATTTTTTTATACAGAAGCTGGTAATTTATGACAATTAATTCTCCGGAAGACGGCCAACCTATAACAGCCCGTTGCCGTTGCCCGCCTGGCCAGTCGGACAGGCACAACTCCCTAAAAAAAACACATCAATATTTTTATTGATGTCATTAATAACCATATACGGCTATACAAGCACTAATTTTTGATGATGCTATTTGTTGCTAAGGAGTTGGTGGCAAAAAAATGTTGAAAACTGCGACAACTCCATTTCCTTAGCTCATTAACCTGATAACGAGCTGCTTACCAAAACCCTGTCACCCCGGCAGCTTCGTTCAACTCTATACGATAGCTATCGGAGTTATTCGCAATTTGGCAACTACTGATTTCTATCGTATTTTTCAGGAAGAATTGCGGACAAAAACTTTAGAAGTTATAGCCAATGGTAGGATAAATTACGAGCTTAGACAACCTATTCTCTTGCGGTGAAAAATAAATTTATTACCGCATTTTTGCGGTGATAAATTCGTATATTTACCGCATAAAAATTTAGGTAATGGTAAAATACATTTACGAGTGCAAAAACTGGACAGATTTTTCGTGGCAGGACAAAGCCATAAATGTCGTATTTGGTGAGGTGCGGCTTATGCAAGGTAAAATAATAGGGCAAATGAATGCATTGGGCTTTTTTGCTAAAGAAGAAGCCACACTTACCGCCTTAACCTTAGACGTAGTAAAATCATCAGAAATTGAAGGCGAGATACTCAATTATGACCAAGTACGTTCAACAATTGCCAGGCGTTTGGGCATAAACACCGCTGGACTTGTATCGAGCAGCCGCCACATTGAAGGCATTGTAGAAATGATGCTGGATGCCACCCAACGATATACTTTACCTTTAACCGAAAAACGTTTGTTTGGTTGGCACGCAGCACTTTTCCCTACTGGGTACAGCGGACCTTACTTAATTGAAGTGGGACGATACCGAACTGGTGAAATGCAAGTTGTTTCCGGGCGCAATGGGCAAAGAAAAAGTGCATTACGAAGCCGTAAAGCCCGAATTAGTAAAAACGGAAATGGACAAATTTTTGAATTGGTTCAACAACGAAAACAGCCTTGACCCTGTTTTGAAAGCTGCCATTGCCCACTTTTGGTTTATCATCATTCACCCCTTTGATGACGGAAACGGCAGAATTGGAAGAGCCATAACCGACATGTTGCTTGCCTGTGCCGAAGGCAGTGGAGAACGTTTTTACAGTATGTCTAGCCAAATATTAGCCGAACGCAAACTATATTACGAAGTATTGCAAAAAGTGCAACATAGTTCAGGTGATATTACCGAATGGATCGACTGGTTTTTGCATTGTCTCAAAAATGCGATGCTCTCCACCGAAAACACTACACAGAAAATATTGCGTAAAGCTGAGTTTTGGAAATTACACGAACACACACCAATCAACGAACGCCAACGCTTAATACTTAACAAACTTTTTGACGATTTTGAAGGAAAGCTACAAACCTCAAAATGGGCCAAAATTGTCAAAACCTCTACAGACACAGCTTTGCGAGACATTAAGGACTTGGTAGAAAAAGGCATCTTGAAACAAACTGACGAAGGAGGACGAAACGCAAACTACGAATTAGTAGACTTTAAATTAGAATAACCACTGGCTATAACGGCACCTAGCCCTAAGCCGGGGTTTTGGTGCGCACCCGACAGGAAATTGTATATTTGAGCAGCGAACCACGCATCAACTTTTGGAGTTAATATATCTTTGAACGAACGGCAGTGCTAATTCAAACAGTCATGAAAAAAATATACAAATCAAGTAAAAGAGAGATTTTGATTTTCTTATTTCTGGTTTTTTCTTTGAGTTCATTTGGTCAAATATTGCCTGAATGGGTAGATACAATTGGAGTTCCTCCTCCAAATTATGCTTTACAGGTTGACATGAAAGTTGATCCATTTGGCAATACTTATGTCGGATCATTAAGAGCCGATACATCAGGTAATCATTACTTGGAATTAGTAAAATATAATGCTGCAGGAACCAGACTTTTTGTAGTTGATACCACTTTAAGTTATACTTATTCATTAAGCATTGAAATTGATGATTCTATGAATGTATATGCGGCAATCAATGACGGTAGCCCAAACAGCATTCTTATTTTGAAATACAATACAATCGGTAATTTAGTTTGGTCATCAACAAATGCTTCTCTTTCACATTATTCGTTTTTAGGAGGCTATATTAAGACAACTATTGATCGTAATAATAATATATATGTATCTGGTCAGGGTGACAGCATTCCTGTTAGTTCTAACCATGATATTATTACTATGAAATTTAATTCATCAGGAGTTTATCAATGGTCGGCCCGGTATGATCATGATTGGAATGATGGCGGCTTTGTTTACTTGGGACTAGATAGTATGTTAAATGTTTATGTTACCGGCAGAAGTTGGGATCCGATAACCAGCTGGGATATTGCCTTAATAAAGTACAATTCTTCAGGTGTTCAGCAATGGGTTCAAAGATTTGATATAACTGGAATAGATTATGAAACCCCATCTTCCTTTGCTGTTTCACCTGGCGGAAATTGTTATGTTGGCGGTATGTATTCGGTTAATGGGGGCGGAGGTGCAGATTATTTAGTTATTAAATATGATAGTAGTGGTAATTTCAAATGGAGCTCAGTTTATAACGTGACCGCAGGAGAAGACTGGCTTAAGAGCCTCAAAATTGATTCATCAGAAAATGTTTATGTTACCGGAACATCAGCATTAAATAGCGGGCCTGATAGAAATTATTTTACTATGAAATATGATTCTTCAGGAAATATTCTGTGGACACGATCCTACGACAGTTCAAATGGGCTTGGTTTTGGTGAAGATGCCAAAGCACTTTGCCTTGATTATTTAAATAACGTATATGTAACTGGGTTTAGTTTTGACGGTAAAAAGTATATTTTTACAATAAAATATGATACGAATGGTGATACGTTATGGGTAGCATCTTATAGATACAATTCTATGTCATCTAGTGAAGCTTACAATTGTTCATGTGATTCATACAATAATGTTTACTTGTCGGGAGTTCATAATGATTACAACGGATCTGTGAGTTTAATAACCTTAAAATATGGTTCAACAGTAAATGTTGAGGAAATTATAAGCAGTAATGACTATGTGCTTTATCCCAATCCAACAAGTTCAATCTTGAATTTATTCTTAAAAAATGAAGTGAATATTATTGTCACAAATATGCTTGGTGAAATTGTTTTGCAGAAAAATGCCGAAGGAAAAGTTGAGTTGGATGTTACTTCGCTTTCAGCAGGAATTTATTTTATTAAGGCAGGCAATGAAGTGCGAAAGTTTGTGAAAGAATAAAAAAGTATAAATCAAATCCTAATACAAATACCGAACTTCCTTATTCATAAAGTACACCGGTATGCCATCTTGCTTTAAAATTTCCAGGCGTCCATCGTCGGTTACTCCGGTGATGGTTCCCTGAAATTTGCCTTCTGGTGTTTGGTAGGTTGCCAGTTTATTTCTTTGAAACATGGCTTCTTCATACGCTTGATTTATCTGCCGAAAATGGCCAAGTCTGACTCTGGTGTACCATTTATCCAGATTTTCACTCAATTCATCCAACAATTTCCGCAACTCAAACTCCTTGACCTCAATTTTGGCTAAAGAAGTCGCAGGTGGTTCATAATCAGTAAATTGTATTTGATTTACATTAATTCCAATCCCAACCACAGAATGGGTTATTTTGGTTCCCCGCAAGGAATTTTCAATCACACTGGAGGAATCTCTGATCCTGAGTAATTTTATTGCAGACCATTAAGGGGCACATTTTGTTTTGCCGCAAACGCTACAAGTCGAACCAAAAGCACATCAAAAAGAGCCATTTTACCAAACACTTTATGATATTAATGTATGTTTCTTGGTCAGAATGTATTTTTTAAGACAAAAATTATAATTTTACATTAAATTAATTTGAAAAATTAAATCAATCGTGAATAAGATTATTACCTTTTTATTGTTTTCGTTTTTGTTTGTGAAAACAAATGCTCAGGAGTTTGGATGGGCGGCAAGTTTCGGAAACACTTCTTATGATAGAGGGCATTCATTGACATTGGATTCATTAGGCAATGTTTATACTTCTGGATATTTTCAGGGAACTACAGATTTTGATCCTGACACCAGCGTTTTTAATCTAACCTCATTTGGCGGCTCGGACCTTTTTGTAAGTAAACTTGATTCAGCGGGTCATTTTATTTGGGCAATTCAAATTGGAGGCATTTCATCAGATGGTGGTAATAGTATTGTAGTTGACGATTCGGGTTTTATTTACGTAACTGGAAATTTTAATGACACTGCCGACTTTGATCCAAAGGGTGGAATTTTCAATATGGTTTCTGCTGGCAGCAATGATATATTTGTTTGCAAGTTGGACAGCGTGGGCAATCTTGTTTGGGCTAAACAAATGGGTGGAACAGGTACAGATATTGGAACCTCAGTCTGTTTAGATCCTTGGGGTAATGTTTTTAGTACTGGCTACTTTAGTGATACCGCTGATTTTGATCCGGGTATTGCTGTGAACAATTTTATATCTGCGGGTTTGGTAGACATATATATTAGTAAACTCGACAATAACGGTAATTTTATTTGGGCAAAACAAGTTGGAAATAATCCAATTGAAGATGGTAGTGGAGTCTGTATTGATGGATTGGGAAACTCCTATATAACGGGACGTTTTGCACACACAGTTGATTTTGATCCAAGTTCTGGTGTTTTCAATTTAGTTTCAAATGGGCAATGGGACATATTCATTTTAAAGTTGGATCCCGCTGGTAATTTTGTTTGGGTTAAGCAGATTGGAGGAGTGGATATTGACGAAGGGTATTCAATAACTTTAGACAAATCTGGAAATATATTAACAACAGGGCGGTTTTATGGCCAGGTTGATTTTGATCCGGGAATCGGAACAAATTATTTAACTGCGGGTTCAATTTTGGATGTTTTCATAAGTAAGTTAGACTCAAACGGGAATTTCTTATGGGCTAAACGAATGGGAAATGGTGGAATTCTTTACAGTAGTAATGGGAATGCAATAGTTACTGATAATTGGGGAAGTGTTTATACAACGGGTTATTTTTATGGTACAGTTGATTTTGATCCCGGACCAGCAACATATTATCTTACAGTTGCAGGCAACGGAACCGCAGCGCCTGATGATTTTATTCAGAAGCTTGATGAATTCGGTAATTTTGTTTGGGCTGTCAAAGTTGGTGATACCGGATTAGACTATGGCAAATCAATAGCTGTTGATTTATCTGGCAATGTTTACACAACAGGTTTTTTTTCCGATTCGCCTGACTTTGATCCCGGAATAGATACTTTCAATTTATCTTCCAATGGAAGTAACGATATTTTTATCTATAAATTACTTCAGAATTTTTGTAACTTTATGTCGGTTAATTTTGGTAGTGTTGTTGACATTACATGCACAAACTCGTTAGGATTTGCATCGGGCAGCGCAATAAATGGTTTTGCACCTTATAATTATTCATGGAATACTATTCCTACAACTTACGATTCTGTTGCTTCTTTTATTCAAGATGGAATTTATACATTAACAGTTACAGATGATTCAAGTTGTACAAGAAACGTTTCAATTTTGATAAATGACTTTTCTGCACCATTAAATTATGACCTTAATGTTAATTTGATTGCAACAAACTTTCGTCCAAACCAAACCACTCATATTTGGCTTGATGCTGACAATAAAGGTTGTGTTCCGGTTTCAGGAGAATTAATATTAATTTTAGATAGTTTAGTATCCTACATTGGAGGTAATCCAGTCCCAGATTCTATCTCCGGTGATACTTTGAGATGGAATTACACAAATCTGGTTCATGATTTTATTCATTTTAAAACTCATGTAACAGTTACAACCTCTCCAACTGCAATTAGTGGAGATTTGATATGCCTAAATGCAATTATAAATCCGACTATCGGAGATGTTGATTCAATAAACAATGCAAAGGAATATTGTTCCCATGTGGTAAATTCTTATGACCCAAATGAAAAACAAGTATTTCCGATTGGTGAATGTAGCTCCGGATATATTGATTCAAGCCAATTGATTACCTACACTATAAGATTTCAGAATATCGGGAATGCAGATGCACTAAACATTTTTATAATAGACTCTCTTGATAATGCCCTTGATTTAAATACAGTTAGGGTTGTGTGCAATAGTCATGCTATGCATACCGAAATTTTGCCCTCAAATGTTTTAAAGTTTGTTTTCAATAATATTAATCTGCCTGACAGTTCAACAAATGAAGCTTTAAGTCATGGTTATGTTGTTTTTCAAGTGTTACTTGATTCTAATTCGGTCTCTGGAACCATGATTAAAAATAATGCACATATTTATTTTGATTATAATGAGCCAGTTAATACGAATATGGTTTTAAATACTGTGTTTACTGGAAATCCATATCCTTCAGCAACTGTTCTTCAAAATAGCACTACTTTAACTGCTTTGACCGTTGAAGCAACTTACCTGTGGGTTTATTGTGATAGTGGATATGCTTTCATTCCTGGTGCAACAAATCAAAGCTATACTGCTACTATAAATGGAAATTATGCAGTTGTAATAAGTTCAATTGGGTGTTCGGTTTTGTCTTCTTGCTTTAACATTTATACCGTCGGCATTTCTAATCACTCTAAAGAAAAAGATTACATCCTTATTAAAGATATTTCTTCTGGTAATTACATTCTTTATTTTTCTCAACTCATAACTAACGGGTCAATAAAAATATTTTCATTAACTGGACAAAAGGTTTTAGAACAATCAATCTTGAACGACACTAAAATTCTCTTGAATATTTCTTTTCTTAAAGAGGGCGTTTATTTATTAGACATCAATTATTCAGGGAAAAACTCAAAAGAAAAAATGATAAAAAATTAAGTTCATGGTTTCAATCATGATGAGAAAAACCTCTGCCAAAAATAACAAACTCTTTAAACCGATAAATGGCAAAACTGAAACCAAATTTTATAAGAGAGTATTTTTATTTTGTCGACTTTTGACAGACTTATTAATATGAAATGACACCTAAATGAAGTTTGGGACCTACATACCTTGCAACATTTTTAAACCGTTTGTGAAGTCTTTTGCAGTTCAGGAAACAACAACAGAAGGCACTTGCAAAATTTTACCCGATACAAGTCTGGTCATTGGTTTCCAATACAGGGGTCGTTTATCCCGATTGCAAAAGAATACTGAAAAGCCTCTTCAATTTGTGAAGTTGAACACAGCGTTGGTTTAAACTAACTGATTGCAACTTGATCTGTCAACATTCTGATTTAAAATTCAAATTATTTATTCACTCATAATCCACTTAATACAAATACCGAACCTCCTTATTCATAAAATAAACCGGTATGCCATCTTGCTTTAAAATTTCCAGGCGTCCATCGTCGGTTACTCCGGTGATGGTTCCCTGAAATTTGCCTTCTGGTGTTTGGTAGGTTGCCAGTTTATTTCTTTGAAACATGGCTTCCTCATACGCTTGATTTATCTGCCGAAAATGGCCAAGTCTTACTCTGGTGTACTATTTATCCAGATTTTCACTCAAGTCATCCAACAATTTCCGCTACTCAATCTCCTTGTCCTCTATTTTGGCTAAAGAAGTCGCAGGTGGTTCATAATCAGCAAATTGTATTTGATTCACATTAATTCCAATCCCAACCACAGAATGGGTGATTTTTGTTCCCCTCAGCGAGTTTTCAATCAGAATTCCGGCAATTTTTGAATTTCCCACCAAAATGTCGTTAGGCCATTTAATGGCAACATCAGCCGAAATTTTCGATTTTATGAAGTCGTAAAACACCTAGTGAAATAGCCTGATTTAATACAAAATGATTGGTGATTGGCAAAAACCCTGGGCTCAGTATATAGCTGACTGTTAGATTCTTATGAGATTCGCTTTCCCAGCCGGAGCTCCTTTGGCCACGTCCCGAAGTCTGGAAATGAGCCATTATGGCAGTTCCTTCAGCCACCTCATGTTCTTGCAATAACCTGGAGGCATAGCTGTTTGTTGAGTCAGTTTCTTCCAACTCAATCACTAAACTGCCTATTTTGTTTCCTATCATAGATCGTAAAAAAACACTATTTTTGTACAAACATAGGTAAACCGGTTGAATGGGTAGTAAAATTAAGAAAGTCTCGAATAAACGACAGGAGTCGAATACGTTAGAAGTGCTGGCAGATGCGGTAGTTCAGGGAATACAGGAAAAAAAAGGACATGATATTGTAGTATTAGATCTTAAGCCGACGGGTACTTCCATCGCCGATTTTTTTATTGTTTGTCATGGTGATTCGAACACACAAGTGGATGCCTTAGCGCGTTCAGTTGAAGATGAGGTTCATAAACTGACAGGTGAAAATCCGGTTTACCGGGAGGGATATGAGAATGCTGAATGGATTCTTTTAGATTACATTTCTGTGGTTGTTCATATTTTCGGAAGGGAACAACGCGATTTTTATGGCATCGAACGTTTATGGGCTGATGCAGAAACAAAACGCATAGCATGAACTAAAACAACATCAGGTTGTTTAGATATAACATTATCGGGAACAACTGCCAAATATGCAGTTGGCATAATAGTTGACCCCGCAACAACACAAATTTTGAGATAACGCAGCAATGTCAGATAATTCATCATCAGAAAACAATAACGACGGCAAAAAGCGGTCGATGAACCCTTTGAGTAAGATCCCGAAACCGGGTGGAGGCTCAAAGTTTAATTTTTACTGGATATATGCCATTTTGATCCTGGTCATTTTTGGTGTTCAGTTCATGGATTTTGGTAACAAACCCCGCGAAGTAACCTGGGTGCAGTTCGAGAATGAAATGCTGAAAACGCATGATGTAGCCAAATTGGAAGTGATTAATCGCGAAACAGTAAATGTTTACATCAAAAAGGAAAAGCTTTCTCAAGAAAAATATAAAGCAGTTTCCAGCAAAGCATTCAGCAATACGCCAAACGAAGGACCGCATTTTAAGTTCACCATTGGTGATGTGGCAACCTTCGAAAAGAAAATTGAAGAGTCTCAGAAAGAATTTGCAAACGCCGATCAGGTAAGTATCAGCTACAACAATAACAAAGAAAGTTACTGGGATTTTATTCTAGGCTGGTTTTTCCCAATCCTGTTACTCGTATTCATCTGGATCATCATGATGCGTCGTATGGGCGGTGGTGGTGGTGGCAGCCAGATTTTCAATATCGGAAAATCGAAAGCTACTTTATTCGATAAGGACATGCATGTGAAAGTTACTTTCAATGATGTTGCCGGACTCGAAGAAGCAAAAGTTGAGGTAATGGAGATTGTTGATTTCCTGAAAAATCCTAAAAAATATACTTCACTGGGAGGTAAAATCCCAAGAGGTGCATTGCTGGTTGGTCCTCCCGGAACCGGAAAAACTTTGCTTGCAAAAGCTGTTGCCGGTGAAGCACAGGTGCCTTTCTTTTCTTTATCAGGATCCGATTTCGTGGAGATGTTTGTAGGTGTTGGTGCAAGTCGTGTACGTGATTTGTTCCGTCAGGCAAAAGAAAAAGCTCCTGCAATTATTTTTATTGATGAGATAGATGCCATTGGTCGCGCCCGTGGAAAAGCTCCTTCTTTCAGTGCTAACGATGAGCGTGAAAGTACACTGAATCAGTTGTTCACTGAAATGGATGGTTTCGGAAGCAATAGCGGTGTCATTATTCTTGCAGCTACTAACCGTGCCGATGTACTCGATCGTGCATTGTTACGTCCCGGACGTTTCGACAGACAGATTTATGTGGAGCTTCCTGATTTAAATGGACGTAAAGAAATTTTTATTGTGCATTTAAAACCGGTGAAGACCGATGCGTCTGTTGATATTGATTTCTTAGCACGTCAAACACCTGGGTTCTCTGGTGCCGATATTGCCAACTTATGTAATGAAGCAGCACTGATCGCAGCACGCCACAATAAATTAATGGTTGATAAGCAAGATTTTCTGGATGCTGTTGACAGAGTAATCGGAGGTCTTGAAAAGAAAAATAAAATCATCACCGCACACGAGAAAAAAGTTATTGCCTACCATGAAGCCGGACACGCAACTGTGAGCTGGTTGTTGGAGCACGCACATCCACTAATTAAAGTTTCTATCGTTCCAAGAGGTAATTCACTGGGTGCTGCATGGTATCTTCCGGAAGAGCGTCAGATTACAACAAAGGAACAAATCATCGATGAAATATGTGCTGCCTTAGGTGGTCGTGCTTCTGAAGAAGTAGTCTTTGGCCAGGTTTCTACCGGTGCATTGAGTGACCTTGAAAAAATTACCAAACAGGCATATGCTACTGTAACTATTTTCGGATTGAATGATAAAATCGGAAATATCAGTTTCTATGATTCAAGTGGTAATCAGGATTACAACTTCACCAAACCTTACAGTGAAAAAACTGCTCAGATAATTGATGAAGAAGTAAGTAAATTGATCGAAGCCTGTTATGCAAGAACAAAAGCAATTCTTGTAAAGCATAAAGATCATCTCGATCAGTTAGCGCATCATTTATTAGAGAAGGAAGTAATCTTCAAAGAAGATCTCGAATTGATTTTTGGTAAACGTCCGTTTGAAGAACAGATTTTAATGAATGATAAGACTGCCGTTCCACCGGTTATATCATCAAATGGAAATGGTCAGCATCAACAAGCTGTTCCTAATTCTAAAGATGATTCGCCGGTAGTTTAATATTAGCTCTCATTTCAAAATGCAGGATAGTACTACCAGGGAAAAAGTTCTGAAAAAAATACGGAGTGCATTAATTTCAAAAACTCCGAACCCTTTCCCTAACCTGGATTTCGACAGTTCCGTATTCCGCATGAATGACGAAGTACCAGAATTGATTTTTGCGCAGGCTTTCCGGGAGGCAGGTGGTAACTTTGTCTTTTGTGAAACGATGCTCGATTTTGCCGAAGGATTGCTGAACATAGCGCAGGAAAAAAAGTGGAGCAAATTATTGTGCGTCGAAAAGGAACTTGCCGATTTTTTAGATCAGTGCGAGTTCCCTGTCAATCGCAATCCTGCTGCTGTTACTTCCACTCAGGCAGCCATCACGCAGTGTGAATGCCTTGTTGCACGTACCGGTTCTATTATGGTTTCTTCTGCCCAAACATCCGGCAGAGGTATTCCGGTTTTTACTCCCATTCACGTGGTAGTTGCTTTTCCCGATCAACTGGTTGATGATTTGAAAGATGCGTTTAATTTCATTAAAAGTAAATACAAGGATCAACAGCCATCCGCCACAACCTTTATTACCGGACCATCACGGACTGCTGATATTGGGAATGAATTGGTGACAGGTGCACAAGGGCCTGCTGAGGTATATCTTTTTTTGGTAGATAAAAAATAATCAGCATGACAGCAGCTGTAAATCAGGATTGGATTCGTGTTTATGTTTCCGAACTGGAGCACAAAATCAATATCGTGAAGGCTGTCCTTGAAGATAATCAGATTGCTGCATTCGAAGTCAATAAAAAAGATTCTGCATATACTTTCATAGGTGAAATAGAACTATATGTCCATGAGAATGATGCCGTACTTGCAAAATTTCTTATTAATTCAAATCAATTGTGAGTAACCTGCTTCAACGTGTAATAACCGGTGCCGGCTTTGGAATAGTCATGATAGCGACTGTTTGGTTCAGCCACTGGAGTTTTAGTGCCGTTTTTTTTCTGATTGCAATTTTGGGCTTGAGAGAGTTTTTTCAATTGGTTACCAGTGATCGCATTCAACCTCAGGTAATCTCCGGTTTGGTGATTGGTGCCGGTGCATTTTTGATGAACTGGCTTTTTGCCAACGGCAGTTATACTGCAGCAATTTTTATGTGGCTTATTCCTGCAGTTGCACTTCTGTTCATAATGGAATTGTATCGAAATAAATCACATCCATTCGAAAATATTGCCATGACTTTAACCGGCCTGGCATATATAATTGTTCCTATCCTGCTGTTAGTACAAATGGCATACCGGTTCAAACCGGATGATGCAATTTCCTATCATAATAATGTGGTGCTGGGATTTATTTTCCTGGTGTGGTCATCTGATACCGGAGCATATTTTATCGGCTCCAAATTTGGTAAAAACAGGTTGTTTGAAAGAATATCTCCAAAAAATCGTGGGAAGGTTTTTTTGGAGGACTAGCATTGGCATTACTGGTAGCGCGTATTTTGTCGATTTATTTTACCGAACTCGATTTTTATCAATGGATGATTGTCGCTACCATTACTGTTATTGCCGGAACAATTGGTGATCTGGTAGAATCCATGCTCAAAAGAAGTATTGGTGTTAAA
This sequence comes from Bacteroidota bacterium, assembly GCA_016713525.1. Lineage (GTDB taxonomy): Bacteria > Bacteroidota > Bacteroidia > AKYH767-A > OLB10 > JADKJB01. The sequence goes on from JADJOZ010000001.1 coordinate 53,041, forward strand.
GATTCCGGAACGTTATTGCCAGGCCATGGCGGAATACTCGATCGGTTTGATGCTTTTTTTATAGCAGTGCCACTCATCTATTTTTATTTTCACCTAATAGGTAATTTGTAATAATGCTTTGCCTGCTGGGGCAGGATATTTTTGAAGAGTCAAAAAAATATCTTGAGTCGACTTATTCCGCTATCTTAAAAGGAAGTTTTTCGTTACGGCGTGCTTTGGATGCAATGTCAGTAATGAAAAATTTAAAATCAGAACGATATATTGTCCGGTACACTTCGCTGAACAGGTCCTGTTTTTCACGATAGCGTAAAAACGCCATAAACTCAGTATTGTTGGGTAGGGTTTTGGTTTGGAAATTGAAGCGATATCTTTTTTGAGAACGGAAGGGTAGTTTATTTTGTTCCAATTGTATTGATGCAATCATCCGGTATTTTAACAATGCTTTTTCAGGATTTGTTAATGTAGATGGCAACGCACTGTATAAGCTATCGAGTTTACGGGATGAAGCAATCATGTGTCGGGTATAAAGTGCTTCATCATGCAGGAAGTCTCTGTAATTTTGAAGCTCTGCTGATCCCTCCCCATATTTGAAAATTAAAAACAACTCAGCTCCTTTTTCACCTGTAAATGTGGCAAAATTTTCATTGAAATCGACACTGCTCTCCAGATACAAAGTAGCATGGGTAAGTTCATGAATAATCAATTCTGCCAATCGCCCGGGACTTCTCTTAAGCATTCCAGATAAAACCGGATCTGTAAAATAGCCTAGTGTCGACCAGGCTGAAGGAGAATAGATATCTGTTTCATAACCTTCATTTCTAATTTTAGCAGCCTCTCCCAAAGCAGCAGGTTCATTAAAGAAACCTTTATAGCTTACTTCGCCAACAACAGGAAATTCCCACTTCTTGGCTTTAAGTTTATAAGGCTCACATCCGGTGACAACCCACATCAAAGGTTTTCCCTGCTGATCATAATAGGTGGTGTAATTATCTGCATTGGCCAATCCGAGAGAATCAATTGCAAACGATCTGATTTTATTAATGAGTTTAAGTTTTTCAATGGTCTCAGGTGCTGTTTTCGGATCATTCAATACATCGGTAACATCTTCCGTATTCAAGACAATATTGAGCTGCCCACGTAGCTGTGAAATGCCGTAGCCAATCAACTTATAATTCCAGAGAATAGCGATTACAATCACTAGTGCTGAAACTTTGAAGACTTTTACCAGAATTTTTTTCATTTACTTGCCTGCCGAATCACTTAAGGCAAATTTAACATGAAAAGTGGTAAGTCAGCCACTACTTTCAAAAAATCAGTAGTCAGGACGAATTATTAGCAATTTATGGGCAGAAACAGACCCGGCATGATATAATTTCACAAAGTAGGAGCCCGGTATGAGCATATCAACATCAAAAATGACGGGAATTTGTGAATTGGCGTCCATTCTCGTCAATACAACTTTGCCATGGATATCAGTTATATCAATCCTGGAAAAGTTGCCATTTTCAAGAATGAAATAATTATTAGCTGGATTAGGAAATAGTTTGATGGCAGGAGCTGTTTCATTCGGTTCGGAAATAGCGGTATTAATGATACAATCCGTAATCTTATTGGCCGCAACATCACCATTCAGATATACTTGTGAATTTTGAAAATCACTTAAGCACAGCTCATTGTTCATGGAAGATACAATAATGTTGAATAATTTAGTTTCAGAAATTATCGGATTATGTGAATATGACGTTAATCTGAGAATGGAATCATTCGGGTTAAAGTAGTACAAATAATTGATAGACGGCTCAAGTGAAATCAGGGTATCAAATGTAATATTGGCTTGCTTAAATTTAATAGCAAAATCAACTGAATATATAACGTTTGATGATCTGGTGAAAATTGGAAAATTTATAGAACTTCCGTTTTTTAATGCATTAGCCAAATCATAAACCAAAGTATCATACATACTTGTGTTTCTATTGTTCAGGTTGGAAGTTTCAAATATTTTTGAAATGTAATTTTGAATTTCCAATGGAGGAATTGAATCAGGGATAACCAGTTTGCCGGAGGGGATATTTTTTAATTCGGGTATTCCTGCTATATCATCCCGGTTAGTTGCATAAGCAGAATGGCATACAACTATTTGTGAGAATAGTGCTGCTAATGGGAAAAGATATTTAAAAATTAAATTCATTCAGCTTACTGCAGATAATATAGAAGTCGGGCAACAAATATATTTAAAATATGTGATAGCGCAACCTAAAGCAGTTTCAGCAAAATGTATATGCAGGAATACATACAAGGAATTAACACTTTCTTCACATACCGCTATTTGAAATCTTATTTGAATGTCAACTACATGTTATGTAAGTTTTTAATGTCGTTAACGGAATCTTAATATAAATATCAGCTTTCCTTATTCTGGCAGCGGTAATTTTGTGAAAATATAGAACATCAAAATGAAAAGGTATTTGTATTGTTTGAGTATTATCTTTATAATAGGAGTTAAGTCAAGCGTCAGCCTGGGGCAGGGACTTGATAGTATTTTTGTAGAAAGGTATTATATTACAGATAGTACCGATCAGTTGCAATCAGGTCCAGATGCTTTACCTATTGGTTCAGTTACTTATAGAATATTTGTCTGCATGAAACCCGGTTACAAGTTGCAGGCAGTTTATGGTTCTGAATACCATCAATTGGTAATTGGTTCCAATAAACAAATATATAATCATCCTAATTATGGTAATTATATTCCAAACTTAATTCCAGATTACAGTCTGCGTTATAATACAGTGATGCTTGACAGCTGGATCAGTATGGGTGCTGCATCTATGGATGGATTTGGAATTCTGAAAAGTCACGATGATACTGCTGCGACAGTTGAAAATCGGTTTATCCCGCCCATGTTGAATAATGCAAATGCAAATATTGGTTTCCCACTTTATGAGAGAGATGGCATACGTTTTAATAGTGGTAAACCACCGAGAGTTACTGCTATTGGATTGGATAGTTTATTAGCCGATATGAATAAGTTTATTGCTGGAACCGATTCAACCGGATATTATTTTAAAACCAACAATGGTGCATGGGCATGCCTGGAAGGTGCAAAAAATGCAGATGGCACTCCTAATAATGTAGTTATTGGGCAGTTTACAACTGCAGGTGAATTGCATTTTGAACTTAACATTCAGTTAGGTACTCCTGATGGTCAGGTTGAGCGTTATGTTCATTCAAGCCCTGTTGCCAACGAAATTCTGTTTCCTGCGCTCAACTACAATTCAAACAATCAGTAATATTGAATTATTATTGTTGTATTTATTTTCATTTAAGATTGCAATAGTCTAAATACGCTTTTAAACTAACTCGTTTTTAACTGAATGGTAAAGTTGAGTTGATACACACTCAATTTATAATATTGAATTTTGAGCCCATCCAAGCAGGAATATCAGCTCTTGTTTAGAAACCTCACTTCAGACTCTTATTCGTAAACAAATAATTCTAATCAGTAAATAAATAAAAAAATGAAAACACTAGTACTAACTGTATGCGCATTCTTGTTAACCTTAGCGGTAAATTCTCAGGGACTTGAGAACGTTATCGTTGAGAAATATTATATTTCTGATGCGAATGATGCAACGGTAAATGCAACCGGAGGCGTGCTTCCTGTCGGATCAGTAACTTACCGGGTTTACCTCGATTTGTTACCTGATTATATATTTCAGGCAGCTTATGGTGATGGTAATCACGAATGCAGAATTGAAACTACCACTTTGTTTTTTAACAATGAAGATCGTGGAGCAACAACTCCAACTTTCAGCAAGAACTTCTGCGATGACAATACGGTGATGCTTGATTCATGGCTTTCAGTAGGAGCTGCATGTGCGGCTAAGTATGGAATCCGCAAAATTTATGACGATGGTGTAGCTACTGTAGTAAACAATGATGGTGTGCTTACTAACGCTGATCCACTGATTGGCATTCCACTTACAACTCAGGATGGTTTATTTGCCGGTACACCACAACCAGTAACTGAAGTTGGTATAACTACTGAAATTGCAGTTTTCGACGCTCAGAATGATGGTACGAATGGGCCTGTATTCAGTACTAATAATGGTTCCTGGGCATCATTAAATGGCAGCTCAGGTCCTGATCCGTTATTGAACGAAGTGCTTATTGCTCAAATTACAACGGATGGTATATTTTCGTTTGAGTTAAATGTGCAAATCAGAAATAACATAACCAATGTAGTTGAGAATTATGTTGCTTCTAATCCTGTCGGAATCGAAGTTTTATTTCCTGCATTAAATTACAACTCAAGTACTGGTGTAAATGACCCAACTGAACAATCGTTCTCCATTGGTTTATATCCTAATCCTGCAACTGATGTTTTAAATGTACGATTCAATAGTCTGAAAAGCAATGGAACAGCAACATTTAAACTGATTGATATTTTAGGTAATGTTTTATCGTCCAGAGAAGTAAAGACCACCCAGGGTTTATCTTCAGAAAAATTTGATGTGTCTCAGTTGGCAAATGGTATCTATTTCCTTGAAGTAGATCAGGACGGAATCAGAAAGACAAAGAAAGTTGTTAAGCATTAATAACATACAGCGAAAAATTGTTTCATAAACCTTAGATTTTAGATTTTTTATATCGAATGAAGAAGTTACTTCTGTTGTTGGTGAATTTACTTTTATTCACTGGCTTTATGAATGCTCAGGGTATCATCCGCGGGAAGGTAACTGATGACAATGGTGAGCCGGTAGTAGGGGCAACACTGGTATTGAAATCCAGTCCTACAACAGGAACAATTACGGATTTTGATGGTAATTTTACTTTTAAAATACCTGATAATACAGCGCAGGTAATTGTTATTTCATACATTAGTTTCCAGAAACAGGAAATACCGGTTCAGGTAAGTAACGGGCAGGTACTGATTAAGAACATTGTTCTGAAATCTGCAACTCAGGATATCGGTGAAGTAGAAATTGTTGCCAAAGTTTCCAGGGAGCGTGATGGTTATATGGAAAAGATGAAAATGAATTCAGCTTCATCGGTTGATTACATTTCTACCGAAACCATTAAAAAAACCGGTGATTCATACGTTGTTGCGGCTGTAGCCAGAGTTTCAGGTGTTTCTACTACCAGCAATGGTTTTATTACCGTAAGAGGTATAGGCGACAGGTATGTCAAAACAACGTTAAATGGTAGCATGATCCCAACTCTGGATCCGTTTACCAACAATTTCAGACTCGATCTATTTCCTACCAGCCTTATCGATAACGTTTCTTTATTGAAAACAGCCCGCCCCGATATTCCTGGTGACTGGGCTGGAGCATACATTAATGTATTGACAAAAGATTATCCGGATCAGTTATCCGTGAACGTGGAAACTTCTTTCGGTTACAACACGAATTCTACTTTTAAAGATGTCCTCACTTCTCAAAAAAGCTCCACCGATTGGCTTGGTTATGATAATTCATTCCGCGATATTGATCACGATGCTTATATCCCTGTAATTGCTGCTCCCACTCAATATCAACAAATGGTAGCATTAGGTCTTGGAAATTACTTTAGTGCATTAGGTGTAACTTCTTCCTGGCTTCCGGGTAGTGATGCAGGAGAGACTTACTTTAAATTAGGATTGGTTCAATTGGGATTACTTGGCCCAGCTTTATTTAATGATTTTACTGCTGTTGCAGCTGCAAAAGATGAATTTATCAGTGGACAATATAGCAATCAGGCATATACTCAGATTAATACACCCGGGGTGGCATCTTCTAAAAATTTGCCTAATAACTGGAATACAAGTTATGCAAAAGCACCAATCGATTTTAGTCAAAGTTTCAGTATCGGAAATCAAATTGAATTATTTGGTAAACCATTAGGGTTTATCGGAGGATTCAGATACGGTAATAGTTTTCGCTATGATGACAAATCTGTTTCAAACAGGGCTTATGTTGATGTCAACGGTAATAGTGGAGTGGAAATAGCTGCTGTGCAAAGGCTGCAGTTGAATCGAACGGATGGAGTGCATTGGCAAATCTGGCTTATAAATTGAATAGCAATAACAGTGTTTCAATGCTATTTATGCCCAACTTTTAGGTGTTAATAAGGTGCGTGATATTTCGGATCAGGGTACATCTCAATCCTACAATCAATCGTTGACGAAGAGTCAGTTTTATGAACAACGAAAACAATTGATTTATCAGTTGAAAACCGAGCATTACATACCGGCATTTAAAGCTAAATGGGAATGGAATGGCTCGTATACAACAGGAAAAGCAGTGCCCCCGACTTTAAATCATTGACATATTTTGAAGATCAGGGTCAGTATTTGATTGATATCAAAGAATCGGATACTCACAGGTATTACAGATACCTTGATGAAAATATGGTTGATGCATCAACAGCTATTGAAATTCCAATATTCACAAAGCCTGCTGTTACCAGAAAAATTAAAGTAGGAGGTGGATACCAGAAAAATGACCGGTTAAGTGAGCAGTTCGATTATAAAGTAATTTATAATGGAGGAGGTGATCTCATTATAGACAACAATGATATTGATAGTTATTTCGATTTAAATGAATTTGGATTCTATACCGATTCTTCCGGTTTAGTAACTATCGATAAATATTATGAAGAACCACGAAATCCAGCAAATAACACTATAGGATACAGTGAAGTAATCAGTGGTTTTGTAATGTCAGATTATGCAGTTTCACCTGTTTTAAGATTTGCAGGTGGACTACGTATTGAGAATGCAGTTATATTTACTGATGTTAAAAAGTATGACGAATTGGGTTATGAAGCTAACGATCCCCGTCGTCAGTTCCCCGGTGAAATATTTACTGTTAATCCGGGTTCTATTAAAGAGCTTAGCTTTTTGCCATCGCTCAGTGTAATATATAAAATTGATGAAAGTGAAAAAAGTCCTATTACTGCACGGTTAAATTATAGTCGCACTGTTGCCCGTCCGGGTATCAGAGAGCTTTCTGATGCGGTTGTATTTGACTATGAAGTGCAGGATTTTATTTTTGGTAACTCTAATCTGAAAACAGTTTCAATTGATAATTACGATGCCCGATTGGAATATTATTTTAATAATGGAGATAATTTCTCGATAAGTCCGTTTTTCAAAAATTTCACCAATCATATTGAATTGGTAAATACCAATCAGGGCTTTACCTGGCAGAATGTAGACAAGTCGACTGTTCGGGGAATTGAAATTGAAGGACGGAAAAAGATCAGTAAGAATTTTGATTTTTTAGGAAATGTAACTCTGGTTAAATCTCAGACAGAATTTGTCCTTTGTCGTTTGGAAGTGCAGGATGGAGTAAAAAATTATATTCCAATTGATACTACTGAACGAACGATGTTTGGACAAGCTCCTTTTGTAGTAAATGGAATTATTAATTATACTGCCGATAGTATCGGACTTTCGATTGCCTTAAGTTATAACATTCAAGGTAAGAAACTTGTATTTACAAGTACCGATGGAACACCTGACATTTTTGAAATGCCAAGACATAATCTCGACCTTAAGATTTCGAAAAAACTGAGTAAGCATTTCAACGTAAGTCTTAAAGTTCAAAATATTCTGGATGAATCAACCAGAAGATCTTATATCTATGACAATGATGATACTCTGGATTACGATCGTTATACCTACGGAACTACTTATACATTGGGCTTTAGTTATAAATTGTAGATGACCAATATTGAAGCTAATATAAATTCGGAAAAATACTCATGAAATATATAAAGTTACTGATACTTGTGATAATGTCTTTTGCTATATCAGAAGTTACATATGGGCAAATTGAGGATGTTATTGTTGAGAAATATTATATTTCTGATGCAAATGATGCAACCGATTCTACGGAATTTAGATCTGTAGCAATTGGATCCGTTACGTATCGTATTTATGTCGATCTTAAAGAAGGTTCCAGAATCAAAAAGATTTATGGCGACACCTACCATGCACTTAAAATTGAAAGCACACAGGAGTTTTATAATAATATTGATAGACCCAATGCAAACTTCGGATATCTTATTAATAAGACCTGGCTCGATGACAATCCAACTCTTGCACTTGATTCTTGGATTACCATAGGTTTAGGAGCTATAGGGCAGGCCGGAGTATTAAAACCTTCTGATACAGACGGATCTTTTCTGTTTCCCAATAATGGGGGGACTTATGGTGTTCCTGCGGGTTTGTTGTTGAATAATAATCCGGATGCCGGCATAACCTTAAATGATGCCGATGGGTATCTGTCTAACACCGCAACTTATGGTCAGTGGGTTGATTTCGGTTTCAAGGATATTGCGGGAGATGATACAACGATATTTGGTGCAATTGCTACCGGTAATTCATTTGTAAGTAATGATATTTATCTGCAGCAAAATGCAGGAGTGAGAGGTTATGATACAGTGAGTAATGTTGTGCTTGTTGCACAGTTAACAACAACTGGAGATTTATCGTTTGAACTGAATATCGAAGTTGAAGAAACAAATGGAGGTTCAACCAATACCGTTAAATACGTTGCATCCAATGATACATTGTTGCTCGACGAAGTTGTAAGTCCGTTTCTGAAATATCCTTCTGTTTGTGGATGCACCGACCCCGATTATCTGGAATACAATAGTTCATTTGCATGTAGTGATGCAGCTCAATGTTTAACACCTGTAGTATTTGGTTGTATGGATACGCTGGCCTGTAACTTTGACAGTCAGGCAAATTTTTCAATTCCCTCACTTTGTTGTTATCCTGGTTTGTGCAACGACAGAAATCTTACTGCGGTATGTCCCGATATTTCAAATGGACGATTTGGTATCATGGAAACTGTACCAAATCCTGCCTCTGAATCTGTTTCATTTTCAATTTTTATGGAAGCTGAGAAATCGGGTACATTGAAAATATTTGATGTTTTTGGTAAATTAATTTACAAAGAAGTTATCACAGGAAATAACAACGAACAAAATAGAAAAGTTAATCTGAACGAATTCGCAAACGGTGTTTACATCGTTCATTTATTATCGGGTGATGATGTTAGCAGCACCCGATTTATTAAGAATTCTAATTAATCCATAAATATTAATGAAAATGTTGTTTAAATCGATTCTTCACTATTGTAACTATTCTTGCAGAATATTAAACATATTTTTTGTAATCACTTTAGTTGTAGGATTCAGTTCTTGTGAAAAGGATTCTGATGATGAAGAAGTTACGGTAATTGAAACAGGTACTGTCACAGATGCTTCCGGAATAACTTATAAAACTGTTAAAATTGGGGGTCAGTGGTGGATGGCCGAAGATCTGAAAACTACGGTTTATAGAGATGGTTCGCCAGTTACTCAATCTCAGGCTCCTGCAGCATGGACAACAGATCAGGAAGGTTATTGTATTTTCGATAATAATTCCGCTGCACCAGGTTTATTGTATAACTGGTATGCCGTCATTGATTCAAGAAATGTTGCTCCTCAGGGATGGAGGGTTCCAACCGATCAGGATTGGAAAATATTAGAGCAATATCTAGGTATGAGCTCAGCTGATACTGACAAAACTGGTTGGAGAGGAAGTAATCAGGGTGAGCAACTCAAAAGTAAAGGAACTACAGGTTGGCAACGCTACGGTGATGTTTGGCCAACAAACTCTTCCGGCTTCACTGCCCTTGCCGGAGGGAGCAGACTGCCAAATGCAATATTTGGTAATCCGGGATTATTCAGCACCGGCTTTTGGTGGACATTTTCTGAAAATGACAGATGAAGAAGCCTGGTATCGTCATCTTGATTATAAATCTAAAAATGTTTTTAGGTATCATTCCGATAAAAATTATGGGTTCAGTATCAGATGTATAAAGGAATAAAAACTATATTTTATGTTTGTTGATGTTGGTCCGGATTTGTCCGGACTTTTTATTTAAGATGCAACGACATTATTTTCCGGTTTCGTTTTATCTGTTAATCTTAACCTAACGTAAATGGTGCTCTTCTTTAACGATTTCATAAATTGAAACGCTAGGTGTAAACATGTTGCAGGTGGATATTTGTGGTGTTCAAAAAAAGGAACTACTCTAAATCGAATTCTAACCAATTAATTTAAAAAAATGAAAAAAACAATGTCAAAAATGATGCTGACTGCTCTTATCGCAGTTTCATCTGCTGCAACGGGAGTTGCACAAACTAACTTAGGCGCCGATTGCGGTTGTCCTGCGGTGGGAAGCCGTACATCTGTTAACATGTCAACACTTGCTGTTTCTGGTGGTGCTACTGATGGTGACTTAACTGCTACCAGCACTATCCTTACCTGCGACAAAATTTATGTGCTTGACAAAAAAATCTTTGTTCCATCAGGAAAATCAATTACCATTCAACCAGGTACCTTGATCAAAGCTAACACCAGTTTAACTCCAGGAGATGCAACTGCATTAGTAGTTTCAAGAGGTGGTAAAATCTTTGCAGCAGGAACACAATCTTGCCCAATCGTTTTCACTGCTGCTGCTGATCCAATGAACGGAACTTATGGTGTTACCAATCAGGGACAATGGGGTGGACTTGTAATCTTAGGAAAAGCTAAAAACAACCTGGTAGCAGGAAATACCCTTGCGATTTCTACCGGAGTTGGTATCATTGAAGGATTTGCTACAGCTGATCCACGTGCTTATTATGGTGAAGCTCCAGGTTCTGAAGATGCAAATGACAATTCAGGTATCGTTCAGTATGTTTCATTGCGTCATGGTGGTGCTACAGTTGGACCAAACAATGAATTGAACGGTCTTACTTTAGGATCAGTTGGACGAGGAACTACTCTTGATCACATTGAAGTTGTTGCTAACAGTGATGACGGAATTGAGTTCTTTGGTGGAACTGTTGATTTGAAATACGGAGTTGTTATGTTCAATGATGACGATGGATTCGATTGGGATCAGGGTTGGTCAGGTAAAGGTCAGTTCTGGGTAGTTATTAAAGTTGGAACTAAAGGTGACAATGGTTTTGAAATTGATGGTGATGACAACACAAGCGGTGCTGCTCCACTTTCTCATCCTTTTGTTTACAATGCAACCTTTATTGGTGATGCAACTGATGCTGGTATTGAAGCAAAAGAATTAACTGAAGGAGAAATCTACAATTCAATTCTTGCTAACTATGCACAAGGTTTTAACCTGTACAATGTTCGTGCTGGTGGTGATGCTTACGGAAAATGGAATGGTGGTCAGTTAAAAGTTAATAACTGTACTTTCATTGGTAACGTTGCTGGTTTCACTATCCAAACTGCTGGTAACACTATCACTCCTGCTGCAGGTGCTGATTTGACCAAATTTAATACTGATGGAAACATCGTTGCTGCTTCAGTTCCAGGATTTGACTTTGCTTATGCAATGAACCTTACTACAAATGCAATTACTGATCAGTATGATGCTACTCCAAACCCAAGTCTTACAAGCAGCATTACTCCTCCGGTAGATGATTTCTTTCAGACTGTTACTTACAGAGGTGCATTTGCTGATGGCGAAACTTCCTTGATGACGAATTGGACTTATTCTGCATTCGTTGATGCATCAAATGGTCTTGTGAATTGCCCAACTGATTTGAATGGTGACGGAATCACTAAAGTTGAAGATTTCTTGATCCTTGTAGGACAATTTAACCTGTCTTGCGATTAATATTTATTAAATAAACCCAAACTTAATAATTCAAAAAAAACTTATCTATATGAAAAAATATTTAATTGGCTTATGCCTCTTATTATCCGGTACTTTCGTAAAGTCTCAGGGACTTGAAGGTATCGTGGTGGAAAAATTCTACGTGTCGAATGCCGCTGATGGCACAGGCAGCGTTGGAACGCTTCCTACCGGATCTGTAACATGGAGATTCTATGTTGATATGGCTCCAGGTTATATTTTCCAGGCAGCTTACGGAGATGGTAACCACTTGCTTCGTTTCCAGACTTCTACAACCTTCTTTAATAATGAAGACAGAGGTTCTACCAATGCAAATGCAATTGGTTTTAACTTTATCGATGACAACACTGTAATGTTAGATTCGTATCTTTCTGCAGGTGCAACTTGCAGCAATCGTTTAGGTGTTCTTAAATCTGAAGATGATGCAGTTGGTCAGGTTGTTAACAGCAATGGTTTATTACAAAATGCTGATCCTTCTGCAGGTATTCCTTTGACTTCTCGTGATGGACAGACTGGTACTGCCGGTACTCCTTCTGCATTCACAGAATTAGGTTTAGCTTCTGCTTTGTCTGTATTAGATGCAACAAGCGGTGCAGGTTCTATCCTTTCAACTAACAATGGTTCTTGGGCTTCTTTGGCTGGTGCTTCAGGTCCAACTGCTACTAACCGTGTATTAATTGCACAAATCACCACTGATGGTGTATTACAGTTCGAACTTAACGTTCAGATCCGTAGTGCTTTAAACGTAGTTGAGAATTATGTTGCTTCTAGTCCGGTAGGAACTGAGCAGTTATTTGCAGGTTTATCAGGTACATTAAACCAGGCTAACGCTTCTCCAACAATTTCTATTACTGCTCCAACAGCAGGAAGTGCTTACCTTACAGGAGATCCTGTTACTATCGATGCAACAGCTGCTGATGCTGATGGTACAGTAACTAACGTTCAGTTTTTGGTTGATGGTGTTGTAGTTGGTAGTGATGCTACTGCTCCTTATTCATTTACATGGACAAGTACTGTAGGTTCTCATTCATTAACTGCTCGTGCAACTGATGATTTAGGTGCTCAAACTACTTCTGCTCCTGTAGGAATTATAGTTGGTAGCGTTATTGCTCCAACGGTTGCAATCACTTCTCCAACTTCAGGTTCAACTTTTGTACTTGGTGACGTAGTGAATATCACTGCTAACGCTAATGATGCAGATGGAACTGTTACTCAGGTTGAATTCTTTGTGAATGGTGTATCAGTTGGTGTTGATGCTACTACTCCTTATGCTTTTGCATGGCAGTCAGTTGTTGGTAACTCAAGCTTAACTGCTGTAGCTACTGATGATGATAATGCAACTGCAACATCTGCTCCGATTTCAATTTCTGTATTCGATTCAAGCAGTGCTTATGTGATTTCAACATCTTCAAATCCTTGCTCTGCAAATACACTTTGCCTTCCTATTGTAGCTATCACTCCTGTTAACGATGTAATTGGATATGATATCGTACTTGATTATGACAAAACTAAAGTTCTTCCTTCTGGAGTTGTAACTGTAGGTAATGCATTAATCAATCCTGCTATCACTTCAACTGCTAACAGCATTGATAACGCAAATGGTAAAATGTACATTTCTGTATTCTTTAACGCATCTGCACCTATTACTGCTGAATTTAATGGTTCTGGTCAGTTGCTTTGCGTTGAGTTTACGAGAACTGCAGGATTCAGCGCTGTTGATACTGCTGCTTTCTCTGTATCTTCTTTACAGGAAAGTTATTTCAATGGAGTACTTCCTAAAGTTGTTAGTCCAGGTGAATACATTACCTATCAGGAAAGTGATTACACAAGTAACCTGAAGTTCTGGTTCGATGGTAGCCCAATCCGCTACAATCCAGCTGTTCCAACAGACTATGTTATCACTAACATCTATGGATCTAACTTAACTTGTACTTCAATTTCAGCTACTGCTGTTCAACCTGATTTAGCCGGTAATTTCACTTACGATATCGCTAATGGTCCTTCAATCGATATCCGCAAAGATATCCCTGCAACAACTTCAGTTCAACCTGTAGTTAACGGATTTGATGCATTCCTTACACGTCGTGTTCTTATTAACGATCCTACTTATATCCCTTCAGTTTATTCATTGATCGCAATGGATGTTAATATTGATGGTGTTGTGAGTGCTGGTGACTTGTCACAAATCAATCAGCGTGCTGTATTGATCATTGGCGAATTCAGACAAGCATGGAATTACTCTGCTGGTGGTGTATCTAACGGTGAACTTTCTAAAGACTGGTTGTTCGTTGATCAAACAACTTTAAACTCTGATCCTTCATTTGTTATTTCTTCAAACTATCCTTTCCCTGATGTAACTGGTGGATATGAGAAATCAAATGTTCCAGTTCTTGATTTCTGTATCGAAGTTCCTGTATTTACTTCTCCTTCTTGCTCAGTATTCGGTATCGAGTCTTACACAGGAATCTTAATGGGTGATGTGAATGGTAACTATGCTACAGTTGTTCCTAACGGAGCATTCCGTTCTGCTGCAAGCGATAAAATGGTATTTGATCTTACTAAAGCTGTTGTTGAAAATGGTGTAATTGAAGTTCCGGTTTATGCTACTGCTGCTGAAACTGTAAATTCACTTGATTTCGCTATGATGTTTAATGGTTCTAAAATGTCTTTCAAAGAAGTTAGAACTAATGAAAGCAACTTAGAGTCATTATCTTTCTTCAATACTGCTGATCAGGCATTACGTTTCACTTCTTATAGCCTTGAATCAATTGATCTTACTAAATCTGTTGGATCAGTTGTATTTGAAACAGCTTCTGAATTAACTGCTGAAGATTTCAATTCAATCGAAGCTTTCATCAACGGTGAAAGAGTTGCTGCTGAAGTAATCGGAAATCGTGCTGCAGTTAGTGATGTAATGGTAAATGTTTACCCAAATCCTGCTTCTTCTTCAATCAATGTTCTTCTTTCTGAAGATGCTTCAGTTGAGATCTTTGATATGAACGGAAAAGTTGTTGTTTCTGAATCAGGTGTGAAAGCATTTGAGAAGTATTCTATCAATACTCAACATCTTGCAAAAGGTGTTTATACTTTGAAAGCTTCTAATGCCGGATTCGTTACTGTTCAAAAAGTTGTTATCCAGTAATTATTGTATTAAAGTTTGATTCTTTTCTCAACCGGGCTGTCCGTTCATGACAGCCCGGTTTTTTTGTTAAAACAAGTACCTGTTTTTCTTATTCTAATCTTAAGTATATATCATTTTTGATTATTTAAACCAATTTGTTACCAATAGTAATGTTGCGGTAACACTTTTAAATGTTGCCATTTTTACTTTTACACGAAATGAAATACCACAGGAAATATAGTAATGTTAATACCGGATTTAATTTGGTATTCCCTCCGTTTGTCTGCTTAGTTCTGCTATTTCTAACTGTAACCAGTTTGGCAAAGGCAAACGACAATTTTCTTATTTCTAATCAGGATACTATAATTTTTGATTTTTCTAATGCTGTTTGCGCTTCCGGATATATGGAAGTTCCTGTTCGCTTTAATTCGGATGAACAGGTTTACGCAATGGACTTCGCATTAAAGTTTAATCCTGCAGTTTTTACGTATATTTCTGTTACTTCTCACCAGGCTTACTTATCTGTTTCAGCTAATTACAATAGTGGCGATAGCACCTTACGTTTTTCTTCCAGCAGTTTACAGGTGATTGATAATAATACAACTTTAGTTTCGGTCCGTTTTTCTTTACCTGTTTCGCAAATTGATTATACCGACTTCGTATCTGTTTATACATTGCTCAATGGTGACGATTGCAGTGCGAAAGCTATTGAACCGTTACCGGCTGGTGTAATTACACCCGGAGGCGATACTTCTATTCTTCCCGGTGATTCTCTTTCACTAAGTTTTGTACCAAATGCCGCTTTAAGTTATATATGGTCTACGGGACAAACTGCCAGCACTATTTATGTTAATGCACCGGGCATTTATTCGCTGACAACCTTTTATGGTAATGGTTGCGAGACGGTAAATTCGATATTGATCACTGAAGCAAATCCGTTGCCTGTTACTTATCTCTATTTTGATGCATTTCAGGATGGAGAAAATGTTGAAGTAAGGTGGATTACTGCCACTGAACTGAATTGTGACTATTTTAATGTTGAAAGAAGTTTTGATCTGGAAGATTGGATTACACTGTCTTCCGTGCAAGGTGCAGGAAATTCTAATACTTTAACCGAGTATGCTTTAAGCGATGTAAAGCTTTCTTCAGGACTAAATTATTATCGGTTAAAACAGGTCGATTACAATGGAGAGTTTAGTTATTCACTGGTGATTGCAGTCGACTTTGAAAATTCATCGACTCAATCTGACCTTAAACTATTCCCGAACCCGGTGTCCGGAAACAGCATTCAGTTTCAAACAAGTGGATTTCATGCAGTTGACGTTTCAGTCAGGTTAACCAATATGGAAGGGAAGCAGCATGGAGTTCAACTAATTGAATATCAAAATAATAAAGGAATAGTTTCTTTGCCTGAATCAATTGTAGATGGCTTCTACTTATTTACTGTTTCGGATGGGTTTGAGGAACTTTCAACATCATTTTTCTTAAAAAAATAGTCATAACATAATCTTTACAAAAGCATAATTTTAAATGTATTCAATCGGGCAAACGGTTGTATAGTTTTGAGGCAAAATAAGGAAAATGAAAAATTATTACACACTCATAGTTGTTTGCTGCTCATTGCTGCTATTAACAGGTTCGAAAGGATTTGCTCAGGAAGCAAAATTCACCTCACAGGGAAATAATCCAAATACATTGGTCATCGATAATCAGGATTCAGTTTTTTTCGATTTATTCAACTCTACTGTAGTTGGACCTACAATTGAATTCCCGGTTTTCATTAAATCGGATGATGTAATTAATGCATTGGATTTTTCTTTTAAATACAATGAAAACGAACTTGAATATGATACCATAATAAATTTGACGAATTATATTCAGCATTTGTCTTATTATAATCCCGGCGACTCCACAGTTCGTTTTACTTCTTATAGTTTTACTCAACCCTATACTGTAGATACTGCCTTAGTATTAGTTAGGTTTACTGTGCTGACAGGTGTTTTTTGCAGCAATGATCTGCTAAATGCTGAAGCGTTGCTAAATGGCGATGGTTGCTCAGAAATAATTATTGAATGTCAATCAACAGGTATCGCTGATGAATTCAATGAGACGTCTGTTAGCGTTTATCCTAATCCATCTGATAAAACATTATTTATAGACGTGGACAAAATGTCTGTTTTAGATATTTATGATATTTCAGGAAAGAATTATTTAATTGATTTTCCTTTGGAAGAGAATTTCACCAATGAAATTCCTACACACAATTTGGCTGATGGTGTTTACTTCCTGAAAATTAAGTATGAAGAAAAAATGGTTGTTAAAAATTGGTTATACAACACTATTGATTATTTCAGGGAAAAGAAAGGCGCTCACACATTCCCGGGAGCGCCTTTCTTTATTTTAGAAGCAGTATTTATTTGCGTCAATAAGATTTTTCGCTATTCTTCTTCGTGCTTCCTTAGAATTGAAAGCAGCAGTTTTAGTAAACCTTTTTAATCCCATATGAAGCATTCTGTTTTCATCGCCTTCAGCCATTGAGTTAATAGCGTTTTTGCCAGCAATATTCAACCTGTCTATACTGTCATTGAGATGTGTTTTCAGGATATCGTGATAAATTGCTGCATCATCTCCTTTCATTTCTGTAAGATTTTCTACTCGTAATAAAACCGATTCACTGGTATAAATCTCGATAATCATATCAGCAATATTCATGATGATTTCCTGCTCTTTACCCAATTGCATCATGTATTTCTGAACAGCACTTCCGGCAACCATGAGTGCTGCTTTTTTCATATTAGATAAAGCTGTTTTCTCTGCTGCAAATGGGGTATCTTCACCATTGCCAAAATCAGGAATAGCCATAAGTTCTTTTTGAACATTTTGTGCAGGAGTCATTAAATCCAATTCTCCTTTCATGGCACGTTTCAACAACATATCCAGCATCAATAAGCGATTGATTTCGTTTGTGCCTTCAAATATTCTGTTAATGCGGGCATCTCTGTAAGCACGATCCATAGGGTAGTCGGCAGAAAAACCATAACCACCAAATATCTGAACACCTTCATCCACCACATAATCCAAAACTTCTGAACCATAAACCTTCAGTATTGCACATTCCACTGCGTATTCTTCTGCAGCTCCAAGTAGTGCCTTAGCAAATTCTTTACCTTCCGAAAGTAATTGTTTTTCTTTTTCGTCGATTTGATGTGCAGCACGATAGAGTGACGATTCCATCGCGAAAGTTCTGATTGCCTGTTCAGCAAGTTTGTGTTTGATAGCTCCAAATTTTGCAATCGGAAGTTTAAACTGCTCACGGGTGGATGCATAGTTTACAGAAGTAGTAATAGCTTTTTTACATCCGCCCAAAGCGGCCCCTGCCAATTTAGCACGACCAATATTCAGGATGTTGAATGCAATCAGGTGGCCTTTACCAATATCACCAAGTAAATTCTCTACCGGTACTTTGCAATCCATGAAAAATACCTGACGGGTAGAGGATCCTTTGATTCCCATCTTATGTTCTTCTTCACCAAGGGTTAAACCATTATAACCTTTTTCAACTATGAAACCTGTGAATTTATCGCCATCAATCTGTGCGAATACTACAAATACATCTGCAAAGCCTGCATTGGTGATCCACATTTTTTGTCCGTTTAAAATGTAGTGCTTACCATCAGCTGAAAGAACCGCTTTGGTTTTTGCTGCCAATGCATCTGATCCTGATCCGGGTTCCGTCAAGCAATAAGATGCTTTCCATTCTCCGGAAGCCAGTTTAGGCAGATATTTGTCTTTTTGAGCTTTATTTCCAAAATAAAGGATCGGTAATGTCCCGATTCCTGTGTGAGCAGCCATGGCTACTGCAAAAGAATGTCCTGCCCCTAGTTTTTCCGTGATCAGCATTCCGGTAATGAAATCCTTGCCAAAACCGCCATATTCCTCAGGAACTGAAATTCCCAATAGCCCGAGTTCTCCGGCCTTGTCCATAATTGATTCCATTAACCCGGCTTCCTGGGCATCTACACGATCGAGGTTCGGAAAAACTTCGGCTTCCAGAAATTCATCTGCCATTGAAGCCATCATGAGATGCTCTTCAGAAAATCGTTCCGGAATAAATGTATCTGCTGAAACAGCATCAGTAATCAGGAATTCGCCTCCTTTATGGGTATTGGTGAGTGTTGCTGACATATTTTTAATATTTATCCCAAATTTACGTAGAATGGTATCGGAAAGATATACTTCCACCTAAAATAATTGATATAATATGGGATTTTGACATCCTAAAGACAAAAAAGCCACCCTTTCAGGTGGCTTTTTCTGCTAAATTGTGGTTAAGTGTTAATCGTTACCAAAGGTATAACTGACACTGAATTTGATGCAGTTATTAGCGTTGGAAAAATCTTCATCTGTTTCGTTATCATTTATATTGGCTAATCCGAGATTATAGTTAAGTCCGAAACCTAATCCATTTTCCAATTGGTAACCTAAACCTCCACCAACACCAAAGTCAAATGAGTTCATGCCATCTTTGGCATCTTCTCCATCAAAATCGGCTGCTAAAAGAATTCCGATATAGGGTCCTGCCTGAAAGTTCAAACCACTTTCCAATTGATAACGAATCCAAATTGGAATTTCCAGGTAAGAAAGACGATAAGCATACGTTTCACTTCCTCCTAACAAATCCTCCAATTCAACATTGGCACCCTTCATTGAGTACAAAACCTGAGGTTCGACCGATAAATTATCTGAAAGCGAGAAATTTACCAAACCACCTAAATGAGCTCCGAGCAGCATACTATTATTATCGGTATTGTCACCTGAAACGTTGGATATGTTCAAACCAGCTACAGGGCCAAATTTAATTTGTGCATTTACATGCTGCATGGTAGCAAAAGTGATTGCTAATACCATTGCAATTTTTAGAGATGTTTTCATGGTTGTTTTTTAGAGTTGTTTGTAATGTCAAAGCTAAGCGAAAAAAATCAAAGAAATAATGATTTATGTCAAGAAAAAAACAATTGCTAAAAAATCAATTCAATAATTCAAAAATACCCGCAGCTCCCTGACCTGTACCCACACACATGGTAACCATGCCATATTTCTTTTTTCTGCGACGTAATTCGTTAAAAAGTTGAACCGACAATTTTGCACCGGTACATCCTAGTGGATGGCCTAAAGCTATGGCACCACCATTCACATTTACAATTTCAGGATTTAGTCCTAATTCCCGAATAACTGCCAGTGATTGAGATGCAAAAGCTTCATTGAGTTCAATTAAATCAATCTGTTCTTTGTTCATTCCGGCACGCTTTAAGGCAGCAGGAATTGCTTCTATAGGACCTATTCCCATAACCCTGGGTTCAACTGCTGCAACCGCATAAGTTATAAACCTGGCAATAGGGGAGACCTGTAATTGTTTGAGCATCTTTTCTGATACAACCAAAACAAAAGCAGCACCATCACTGGTTTGTGAAGAGTTGCCCGCTGTTACCGATCCTTTAGCATCAAATACAGGCTTCAGCTGAGCTAATTTTTCCAGACTTGTATCTGCCCTTGGTCCTTCATCGGTATCAACAATAAATGTTCGCGATTTCTTTTTTTCCTTTTCATCGAGATAACTTTCTTCAATGGTAACAGGAACTATGTCTTGTTTAAACGATCCGTTTTTTATAGCAGAAATAGCTTTCTGATGTGAATGAAAAGAAAACAAATCCTGATCTTCTCTCGAAACTTTATATTCTCTGGCAACTGCTTCGGCAGTTAATCCCATTCCCCAATACCAATCAGGGTGATTTTTTGCAACTTCATAATTGGGAACAATGCGCCATCCACCAAACGGAATTGGTGACATGGTTTCAACACCACCTGCAATTATGCAATCGGCAAGTCCGGCTTTAATTTTCGCAGCTGCTATAGCAATGGTTTCTAAGCCTGATGAGCAATAACGGTTCACTGTCATTCCCGGAACTTTGATGGTATCAAGACCCATCAATGAAATCATACGGCCTATATTCAGTCCCTGCTCCGCTTCAGGGGTAGCATTACCAACTATTACATCATCAATTTGCTCTTTTTCGAGTGATGGAACAGATGCAACAAGGTGTTTCACAACAGTTGCTGCCAGATCATCGGCACGCATGAATCGAAAATTACCCTTTGGCGCCTTGCCCACTGCAGATCGAAAACCTGCAACTATGTATGCATGCATAAAATTGGATTATTTAGGATTTGGTGTTGGGGTTGCAGCTGGTGGCGGAGGTGTGGTTCCTGGCGGAGGTGTGGTTCCTGGGGCAGGTGTGGTTCCTGGGGCAGGAGCAGTTCCAGGGGCTGCAGGTGTTTTGGCGCCATCTTTCTTTTTGCAGCATCCTTCTTCTTATCTTCTTCGGCTTTTGAGGCTGCAACTGCTGCAACATCGACACCATCTTTATAAGTTACTGTGCTGACTTGCACTCCTTTACGATTGTAAATCTTCCAAACACCATCCCGGTTGCCCGATTTATAAGGTGTTTCTGCCTGTACTTCACCCGATTCAAAATATTTGGTCCAGGTGCCATGTTTTTTACCTTCCAGGTATTCACCTTCCTGTTTAACACTTCCGGAATAAAAATATCGAACATAGGTGCCTTCTTTTACACCATTCTGATATTCAGTCTCTTCCATAATTTTTGAATATGGATAAAACCGTTTGGAAACACCGTGGCGGACATCATTTACATATTCAATTTCATGAATCAATTCGCCTCCTGAGTTATAATATTTCCAAACACCTTGTTTCTGACCAATTTCATCGGTCTTATTTCGGTGCTTTTCTTTGCCCGGAGCGTACTTTGGCTTCTGTTCGGATTGTGCATAAACCATTACCGGAACTACCAGTAGTATGATTATCAGCTTAATAAGATACTTCATCATTCGTGTGAGGTTTCAATATGGAGGCATAAAGTTACAAATCTAAATTTAATTACGTAACGGTTTGCCGGATGTTAAAATACTTTGAATTCTTTCAAGAGTCTTTTTCTCACCACAAAGTGACAAAAATGCCTCTCGTTCCAGGTCCAATAAATACTGTTCTGAAACTTTTGAAGGAGCAGATAGATCGCCTCCGCACATCACCCAACCCAGTTTTTCGGAAATCAATTTATCGTGAGAAGACATGTAATGGCCTGAATACATGGAGTTTGCGCCTGCATAAACCATTCCAAGCCCAGCTTTACCCAAGACTTTGATGTCGGTGCGTTGAACGGGTTTGGTATATCCTGAATTTGCAAGTTCCAAAACAGCCAGTTTTGCATCACTAATTAAACGCGAGCGATTGATTGATATTTCATCGATTCCCATTCTGAAAACACCCATATCGAATGCTTCATGAGCAGATGTTGCAACTTTTGCAGTTGCTATGGTAAGGAATTTTTCTTTCAATAAGTTCAATTCGATATCCCCTTCGCGGAATGAATCGCTTAACCTTAGAGCAAATTCCTTACTTCCACCACCTCCGGGAATCAGACCAACACCAAACTCAACCATTCCGATATAGGTTTCGGCTGCAGCCTGTACTTTGTCGGCATGCATCGACATCTCACAACCACCGCCCAGGGTTAAGCCATGAGGTGCCACTACCAGCACCGGTATTGATGAGTAGCGAACTCTCATATTTGCATTTTGAAATGCACGTATTGCAAATCAATTTCATCATATTCCTGCTCTACGGCAAACATAAATACCATGGCAAGATTTGCGCCTGCTGAAAAATTAGCACCATCGTTGCCGATAACAAGGCCTTTGAAATCCTTCTCAGCAATGTCAATAGCTTTATTGATACCTTCTAAAACTTCACCACCAATTGTATTCATTTTGGTATGAAATTCCAGATTGAGAACACCATCACCGATATCGAATAATGTTGTACCGGAATTTTTCCAGACCACTTTTGAATCACGAAGATTATCGAGAATTATAAAATTATCTGTTCCCGGAATAGGAAGATATGTTCCACTGGAGATATCATAAAATTTACGGACGCCATTTTCATTTTTGTAGAAGGATGTGTTTCCTTTTTCGAGCATTTTATAAACCCAGGCAGCAGGTTTTTTGCCCGTCGCTTCCATGACTTTAAGCGCATTGGTTACACCTATAGCATCCCACGCTTCAAACGGACCAAGTTCCCATCCAAATCCTGCCTGCATAGCAGCATCAATACGATAGGTTTCATCGGAAATTTCCGGCATCCGGTCAGAGACATATTTGAACAAACTGCTAAAAGCAGTACGATAAAATTCACCTGCCTTATCGGTGCCACCAAACAATACCGGCATTCGTTGTTTCAGGTTATCGATAGTTTTTGTTGCTTCTAAAGTGGCATATCGGACTTTTGTTTGTGGTTGATACTCCAGTGTATTTAAATTTAATTCCAGAATTTCACTCTTGCCGGAATCTGATTTCACTTTTTTGTAAAAACCCTGGCCGGTTTTATCTCCAAGCCATTTATTCTCCGACATTTTAGAAACGAAAGCCGGTAATTTAAATTCGTCTCTGTCAGCATCATCCTTACAATTAGCATATAGCCCATTGGCAACATGAATCATGGTGTCGAGACCAACCACATCAGTTGTGCGGAAGGTTGCTGATTTTGGTCTTCCCAATACCGGCCCGGTTAGTTTATCAACTTCGGCAACACTAAGCTGCATTTTTTCAACCTGATGCAACAACGACATAATTGCAAATACTCCTATTCGATTTGCAATGAATGCAGGCGTATCCTTACAAAGTACGGTTGTTTTTCCCAGGAAAAGATCACCGTATTCCATAAGAAATGATACTACTTCAGGATCTGTTTCCGGAGTAGGAATTACTTCAAGCAATCGCAGATAACGGGGAGGATTAAAAAAGTGCGTACCACAGAAGTTTTTTCTGAAATCATCACTGCGTCCTGCGGCCATCAGATGTATTGGGATTCCGGAAGTATTACTTGTAATTAGTGTGCTCGGTTTGCGATGTTTCTCCACTTCATCATAAACTTTCTTTTTGATTTCCAGATTTTCAACAACTACTTCAATTACCCAGTCACATGTACTTATATCAGACATATTATCCTGAAAATTCCCTGTGGAAATTCTGGATGCGAACGATTTTTTATATAGGGGAGAGGGATTCGATTTTACGGCATTCGATAATGAATCATTCACGATCCTGTTTCGCACAGAATTAGATTCCAGGGTCAGACCCTTCCTGAGCTCGTCAGAGGTTGGTTCTTTTGGAACGGGAGGTATGAATCTCCTAAATTGGCCTATACTGAATGATTCTCAAAGACTCTACTGCAATAAAATTTAAAATCTGCCTTAAAAAAATGACATTAAACCGGCTGAATCTTCGACCATGCTCTGTGTCAGTCAATTGATTCATCAGTCAATGAAAGTACTGGAATTTTCAATTGAGCAAGTAATTTGGTTGTTATGCTTTTCCCAAACATTCTTTCAAAAAAATTATGTTTTTTTGGAGCTATAGCAAGCATTGAGAAATTGTGAGTATTTGTAAAATCAGCTATGCAATCAACAATATTATCGTTTGTTACAATATGGTATTCGCATTTAAATTCCGGATATGTTTGTGAAATGTAACTTTTTAATGCAGCAATTTCATTGCTTTTATCTTCCATTGTAACGAACAAAAACTGCGGGTTTTTATTCATGATTTTCAAAAAAGCAAAGAATTTTCAAGTGAGATTTTCATGCAAACCATTTGCTGGGTCAATAGCAAATAAAAAACCGCCTTCTTTTTTGGATTCCATTTCAGGCGGTAAGGCCATCACTGGAATTGAACTTTTCCGAAGCACCTCACTGCTTACACTGCCTAGAATAGAACCTGATAAACCGGAGGCTCCTCTGGTACTCAAAATTATTAACCCTCCGTCAATATCTTTTGTTCTTTTTAGAATAGCCTCAGCTGCATTGTGGTTTTTGGTTATTTCAATGAATATATCAGGAGATGGTTCAACAGATTTTTTGAGCCATTCTGCCAACATTTTCATATCCTCAATGGCATTCAATTCAATTTTTTCTTCCAGATTAATTAAAACGGTTGCTCTGGGGGGACCTTCAAAAACAGCATTATAAACCAAAACTAGCGGGTTGTTAGTTGATGCTGCAAGTTGAGCAGCATAAATTAAGGCTGATTTGGACAGATCCGAAAAATCGGTTGGTGCAATTATTTTCATAATCTTATTCTTTTTCTTTTTTAGTTGATGCAAAAGTACAAGTGAAATTAAAGAATAAAGCTAACAAAGGTCATAATTTACGAAAACATCCGGTTCACCAGGTGGCTGTTTGCTTCCAAAATCACTTTCCGTTTCAGGCTCAGTTTAGGGGTCATTTCTCCTTTTTCAATTGAGAACTCTTTCGATAGCAATTCAATTTTTTTAATGCTTTCGTAACTGCCCAGACTTTTATTCATCTCTTCAACTTCCTGCATAATCCGGGATTTTACCTCTTCACTATTTGCTATAGCTTCATTATTTTCAAAAGTAAGACCTTTTCGCTCGGCCCATTCACGGATAAATGCAAATGAGGGAACAATTAATGCTGCTGCAAATTTTTGATTTTCACCAATAACCATAGCCTGCTCAATGAATCTCGACTCCTTGAGTTTATTTTCAATCATTTGTGGAGCAATATATTTTCCTTGTGAAGTTTTGAAAATCTCTTTCTTGCGATCTGTAATCTTCAAAAACCGATTGTGAACCATTTCTCCTATATCACCCGTATGATAATACCCATCCTTATCAATTGATTCTTCTGTTAAGTCGGGTCGCTTGTAGTATCCCAGCATCACATTCGGTCCTTTACACAAAATTTCGCCGTCATCAGCAATCTTAATCTGAACTCCTTCTATAACTGGCCCTACGGTTCCAACATACATGCCATTTGGTTCCAGATTATTAACACATATTACCGGAGATGTTTCAGTACAACCATAACCTTCGAGGACAGGAATTTGTGCAGCCCAGAAAACACGAGCTAACCTTGGTTGCAATGCAGCTCCACCTGATACAATAGCTTTAGTGTTACCGCCAAGAGCCTCACGCCATTTATTGAATATAATTTTATTTGCCAGCTTTAGCTGGAAGTTGTACCAGACTCCACCATCGATATTTGGATCATATTTCAGACCTAATTCCAATGCCCAAAAGAATAGCTTTTTCTCGATACCGGTGAGGTCGGTTCCTTTGGCAACAATTTTATCGTATACCTTTTCCAGCAATCGGGGTACAGCCGAAAATGCAGTAGGGTGCACTTCTCTGATATTATCTCCAATTGTTTCCATGGATTCAGCATAATAGATGGAAGTACTCAAATACATGTACAAATAGGTGAGCATCCGTTCGTAAATATGATTCAAAGGCAGAAAACTGAGTACTTTATCTCCTGCTTTTACTGGTGGTAAATGTTGCACTGCAACGAAATTGCTCACCAGATTTGCGTGTGAAAGCATTACACCCTTCGGATTTCCTGTAGTTCCAGATGTATAGAGCAAAGTGGCCAAATCTTCGGTTTTAACCGCATCTTTTAAATTGTTCAGTCTGTTCTCATCTTTGCTTTTTTCACCTGTTTCAAGTAATTCAGTCCAATGAGGTGCACCATTTACCCTGTTGTAGGTATATATAAGGGGTTTTAATGGAAGATTCTGGGCAATATTTTTAACCTTTAAGTAAAGTTCCTCTGAAGAAACAAAAACTATTTTCACATCGGCATCTGTCAATATGAATTTTAAGTCATTTTCACTAATCGTCGGATAAACAGGTACATCTATAGCGCCAATCTGCAAAACGCCTAAATCTGTAAAATTCCATTCCGGCCGGTTATTGGAAATAATGGCGATCTTATCTCCCGGGGTTATCCCTTTTGATAATAACCCAAAACTAACCTGATCGGTATATTTTTGAAGTCAGCTGAACTGTATGTGATCCACTTACCGTTTTCCTTTCCTGCAAATGCTACTTGCAAAGGATGTTGTTCAAGCTGGTTAGGGATTAAATCAAAGAGTCTGGTTACGTTCATAATTGATTAACTTTTCGGAAGTAACAAATTAAATCATTTTTGTTTTAATTTGAAATAAAAGAGCGACTTTTATGGTTTGACAATTTAATTATTGCCTTCTTTAACAATGATAAACTTTAAAAGTTCTCTTTGCAATCAGCTGGGTATCCGGTTGCCTGTGATAATGGCACCCATGTTTCTGGTCACCAATGAACCTATGTTAAAGGCTGCTTTGGATTCTGGCATCATGGGCGTATTTCCCACTCTGAACTACCGCAAAGAAGGGGAATTGGAAGCACTTATCAAACAATTACATGATTATAAACAATCCCGAACTAGCTCAGGCAGTTTCGGCGTCAATCTGATTGTTCAGAAATCCAACCCTTTATATCAAAAGCATCTCGACATTTGTATTAACGGGAAAGTCCCATTTTTTATAACTTCTCTTGGAAATCCTTCTGAAGTCATTCAAAAAGCACATAGTTACGGGGCTAAAGTTTATTGTGATGTCACCAATATGGAACACGCAGCCAAATGTGCAGGCTTAGGTTGTGATGGATTTATTGCGGTCGGACAGGGCGCAGGCGGCCATGCAGGACCGAATCCACTCACCGTTTTAGTGCCCGCTCTGAAGGAACAGTTTCCGCAAATTCCGGTGGTTGCTGCCGGAGGTGTTGCTACAGGTGCAGGAATAGTTTCCATGCTTGCTATAGGTGCCGCCGGCGTTTCTATTGGCACCCGTTTTATTGCTTCAGCAGAAGCAGGTGTGAGCGATGCATATAAGGAAGCTGTGGTTAATTCTGATATGGAAGATATTGTGATGACGGAAAGGCTTTCAGGTACGCCATGTACCATAATTGATACCCCATACGCGAAAAAAATCGGATACCGGCAAGGTTGGCTGGAACGATTCCTTAGTAAAAACAGTACCACCAAAAAATATTTTAAAATGCTGGTGCAGATTAATGGCATGAAAAAGTTAGAGAAGGCTGTTAAACCCGGAAATTACAATAACCTATGGTGCGCCGGTAAATCAGTTGCCGTTATACATGATATAAAATCCTGTTCGGAAATTGTAAATACCATGGAATCTGAAATGAAAGCATCATTGCAGGAATTAAATACAATGGGAATTCTTTAATCTTTTTTCTGTTTATGTCGAAGCTCCAATATCTCATAGCCAAATCTGCCGGATCTTCATTTTATAAAACGGTATTGAATCTGGCACTCGATTTTACTATTCCGTTCAATAGCCCACATCATTATAAAGTGCTTGAGATTAAACCCGGTTTTGCAAACGTTATGTTGCCTTTCCGGCGAAGTAATAAAAATCATGTAAACAGTTTGCATGCCTGTGCATTGGCAACGCTTTGTGAATTTACCACCGGTTTCGCTCTGGTTGATGCAATCTCAGAACAGGAGTATCGCATCATTTTAAAGAATCTTAATACAACTTATTTGTATCAGGGGAAACAAGCAGTTACTGCAACTTTTGAGTTGTCGGAAAAATATATTCAGGAACAAATTATAACTCCGCTGAAAAAGGAAGAGTCGGTGACAGTAACGTTTGAAATTCACGTGAAGGATGATTCGGCCAATCTTATTTGTAGTTCATTTGTAACCTGGCAAATTAAAAACTGGAGTAAGGTTCGTTTGAAATCATAACTAAAAATAAACTGCATGAAAAATATTTTTTCAGTTCACTACGTATTAGTGCTTGTGCTTTTAACCGGATTGTATTCGTGTGGCTCTATAAAACCGATTTCAATAAAAGGAATTGAAAATTTTAAAACCGGTTCAGGTTTGACGAAGCCCGAATTCACATTCGATATTGCCCTCGAAAATCCCAATAAATTCGGAGTTACTGTGAAGCGAATGGGTGTAAATCTGTCGTTGAATGATTCTGCCATTGCAGGAATAAATATTCCATCAAAAACCAGAATAACAGCAGGGTCGGTAATTACAGTGCCGGTTACCATTCAACCTTCAGTGCAAACAATGACCAACCTGGTTTTGGGCGGTCTAAAAAATATATTATCTAAGAATAAAAAACAACGGATCGAAATCAAAGGTGAAATTGCTATCCGGAAATTTATTTTGTTAAAAAAAAAAATAAGGAAACAATTAATTGTAAAAACTGGTTATTCTGTGATAACCAGTTTTTTTACAATTTGCTTTTTATTTTTATCAGTAAGTTTTAGCTGATAACTTCCGGTGGCAATGTTTTTAGTGCTGAATGTAAACGGAAATTCATTTATGTTATTGAACGCTTTTACGGTTCTGCCTAACTGATCTATCAAAGAAAGATCATATGCTGAATCCTCTTTTTCATTCAATGAAATGGTGATCATTTCTCCTGAAAAAACAGGATTTGGAAACAACGACATGGAAGTATTTTCAGTGACGTCACCTAAAGATGTCAGAGAGCAATTTACCAAAGTATTAAATGCATTTGCTTTTCCATATCCCCAGGTAACATCAGGTAAATTGAACCCGGTAAAATTGTCCTGAACAGCACAATTTATGGTTGCATTTTTGACCTGCATAGCCGTTGCAGTAGGATTTTGTTGCAGATATAGTGCAGCAATTCCTGCAACAACAGGTGATGAGGAGCTTGTTCCGCCATCCCGGAAATGAAACCCGCCTTGCGCAATTTTAGGCGCATTGCTTGGTTGTGTAGCCCAAATGGTAAGTAAAGAAAGTTGTCCGCACGATAACATCAGTCCTCCCGGTGCTGCAATGTCAGGCTTTATTCTTCCGTCTCTGGTTGGTCCCCATGAAGAATTTAATGCGATTTCTCCCGGAGTAACTGTTGCATCTGTATAAGTATTACCATTAATATCAACGTAGTTGCTTCTGTTTCCGTAGTTACCAACGGTGATTACATTATCAAGGCACTGAAATCCACTTACTATGGTTGACAAGGAATCAGGAAGTTTGTAATACACAATTTCAGGAACTATTGCAGCTGATGGAAGTGCTGTATTGACAAATCCTGATTGTCCGGTTCCATCATAAAATTTCCAGATGTCTAACTTGCCCGATCCGGTTGTCATGAGTCGCCATTGATAGGTAGCTGAATCCGGAATAATATTAATTTCGAGTAGGTAAGTTGGGCCTTGTGTGCTTCCAAATGATTGAATGATTGCAAGTCTGTTACCTGATGTACTGAACAAAGTATCTTGTTTGAAAACTCCCAGATTATAAAATATATCACGATAGTTTAGTTTTCCTCTAAAACTTGCTGAGGTGGTATTTTTATCTGCACCAATGGTGTAATCAATATTTTTAAAGTCGGCAGTGTCGCCCCATACCTGAAAGAAAAGTGCTGAGTAGGCCGGATTATGTCGAACCCACGTGAATGAAGTATCTGTAGTTACATTGTATCCAAGATGAAATGGTAGTGAACCTGCATTACCTGCTGCTGCTACCATAACGCGGCCTGCTTGCTGATTCAGTAAAGTGCTTATCATTTGTGACTGCAAATCATATCCATCATGTGAGCCGTAGTAATCTCCTAAACTGGCATTTATCACGCAAGGTTTGCCAAGGATTGCAGCACGGTTGAAAATATAATCTACCGCATCAATATATGTTGGATCGGTTACGTTGTTAAAATCAAAAGCCACTTCAATGATGTCGGCACCCGGAGCAACACCTTTATTCTTGCCATTCGCACTTCCATCACCTGCTGAAATTCCGGTAACATGTGTTCCATGCCCGAAGCCCTGTGCATCATTTGATGAAGATGCCAGTCCTGCATCAATATCAGTTTTATTCCATTCCTGTCCATAGCCATAAGCAGCGGGTGTGTTGGCTGCTACGGGTTTGCGTTGATCCCACAGATATTGTACACGGGTTGCACCTGAAGTATGCTCCAAATCAGGATGGGTTAAATCAACACCGGTGTCTATTATTCCAATTGCAATTACTGTTCCATTATACCCTTGCAGTAATGGTGAAATACCTGCATGAACTGCATTTGCCTGCACTACAGATCGCATGGTATCATTCATGGTAGTGTAGTTGCTTCCCGGATTTTCAATTCTGCCAACCTGTTCGCTGGCTGCAAGAACCGAAATTGCTGAAACCGGAATTCTTATGGTTGCAATATTGCCATGAGAATAGCGAAATAATCCCCCATTAAGTTCAGCAATTTCTCGAATAGCTTCCACATTCCCCTGAACCAGCAAATTGATCTGTTTCTGCTGCAAGGTTTCATCAGCAATCATTTTTGCCAGATGAAAATTCAATTTATGAGTGCCTTGAGCCACCAGTATGGCGGGAATCATGAAAATAAAAAGTAGAATGGGAATCGATTTTTTCATAGTAGGTTGATTATGTAATCTTTAACGTTTAATGCAAGGCTTTTGTTCTGTAAATTTAAAGAAATTGTAATTCCTGTGGTTGTCCCAAAAGTATTGATTATCAACACTATTATGTTAATTGACTTTTTAACTGAATTGATCATTTTTCGGTGTGTTGATTGAGAGTAGTGAATAAGTAGTAGACTTTAAATTTTCAATAGGTTGATTATCCATGTAATAATAATGTAATCTGTTAATATTTTTCCTGTTGTTTTTTACCGGAAACCTTATTTTTGCCGTTACACTGATAAAAGAATTAGCTAATTATGAAAAAATCCCCTTTATCTTATCTTTTTCTCCTTTTGATTTTATTCGGAATTGCACCGGTAATGGCCTTAAATCCTGCAAAAGAATATAAGGTTACTCCCGACAAATTCGGAATGCAATACAAAGAAGAAAAGATTAAAACTGCTGACGGAGCAATCCTGAATGCATGGTTTTTTGAAAATGCAAAGAAGTCAACTAACTGGGTTGTAATTTCCGGTAGCGGCGATGGTAATATGGCCGATAATCTGGAAATTGTTAACTCATTTCTTTCGGCAGGATTCAATGTTGCCACGTACGATTACCGTGGTTATGGTGCCAGTAGTGAATTTAAAATTGATCCGGATTTATTTATCTATCCACAATTTATTACGGATCTGAATGCAGTTCTCGATCACCTTCGCAAATCACGTGCTATCACTAAATTCGATTTATTCGGATTGAATATTGGTGCCGGATTGTCGATTGGAGTAGGAGCAAATCGCACTGAAACAAAAAAAATAATCGCTGATGGCCCCTGGACAAGTCTGGAGGGAATGAAATCAAAAATCAAAGACAAAACTGGTAAAGAAGTAACTATGCCTTTCGGATTTGATAAAACACATGAACCAATTTATGCATTTGATAAACCAAAAGGACCTATGAAAAATATGATGATCATAGTTTCTGCTCAGGATCCTATTATTGGCCCCGGAGATGTGAAAAGCATCAAAGGAGTAAATGAAGTTTATATTGTTAAGAATAGTCCGGTTAATGCCGACAATTTTTCAACTGATAAAAATATGTACTTCGAAAAAATTTCAAAGTTTTTACTTGGCAAATAATCCAAATACACCATAAAAAAACGGCGGGTTTAGTTCTAAACCCGCCGTTTTTTTTATACTTTTATTTATACAATTTCATCATTCACTGCTACCACACCTTTCAGCTCAGGAATAGCTTTCAACAATGATTGTTCAATTCCGGCTTTCAAAGTCATCATACTCATAGAGCATGAACTGCAGGCACCAAGTAATTTCAATCTCACAATCATTTCCGGTGTAACCTCAACAAGAGAAACATTCCCGCTGTCTGCTTCCAGATAGGGGCGAAGCGTGTCTAATGTGCTTTCAATGCGTGCGATTAACAAAGGATCTGTGTTGCTCATAGTGCAAAAGTAATCAATTTTAATAACCTGCTGCCTGAACAGGTTGTGTTGGTTGCATGGTAGCATTTCTGATTGCAACCTGTTGAGCCATATTTCCTGCTACCATCATAAATGCCGTTGCTGCCGGATTGGTAGCATCCAGCACTACAGGTGCACCGGAGTCACCACCTTCACAGATGCTTTGTACAAGAGGAATCTGACCCAGAAATGGAACATTTAATTCAGCAGCAAGATTCTTACACCCGTCTTTACCAAAAATAAAGTACTTGCTTTCAGGAAGTTCGGCAGGTGTAAACCAAGCCATATTTTCAACAAGCCCTAATACAGGAACTTTTATAGAGTCCATCTGAAACATCCCAATTCCCTTTTTAGCATCTGCCAGAGCAACTTTTTGAGGGGTAGAAACAATAACTGCCCCGGTTACCGGAACTGCTGAGACAAGGGTGAGATGGATATCGCCAGTTCCGGGAGGTAAATCAATAAAAAGATAATCAAGTTCACCCCAGTCGGCATCTGAAAATAACTGACGCAAAGCTTTTGACGCCATTGGTCCACGCCAAACAATGGCCTGTGCCGGATCAACCAGGAAGCCAATGGATAACATTTTTACTCCGTATTTTTCTACGGGAACCATATATGATTTTCCGTCTCTTTCATTCACAAAAAGACGTTCATTTTCCACTCCAAACATGATTGGAAGTGAAGGCCCGTAAATATCTGCATCAATCAATCCAACTTTAGCTCCTGTTTGAGCTAAAGCAACAGCCAGGTTAACCGCTACAGTAGATTTTCCCACACCGCCTTTTCCGGAAGCAACCGCAATAATATTTTTAACTCCTGGTAACAAAGGATTTTCAATTGCCCTGCGACTGGTTACATCTGCAGTCATATTTACCGTTACTTCGGCTTCCGGATCTACAAAATGAATGATGGCATTAATACAGGCACGCTCTATCAGTGCTTTTAAAGGACAGGCAGGTGTAGTTAAAACTACAGTAAAGGATACTTTTTTGCCGGATACCTCTACATCCCTGATCATATTAAGAGTTACGAGATCTTTTTTTAAATCAGGCTCTTCTACATTGCTGAGGGCTTCAAGTACCTGTTCTTTGGTGATATTCATTATGTATTGGTTTTGTTCTAAATAGTAACAATCGGAATTGCTTTCAGTTAAGAAAGTGCAAAGATAGGAAGTAGTTGTTCAGAGTTCTTCTGAAGGATCCCAGAAATGTTTTTAAAGTCTGCTATCTGGTCGTTATCTACACGAACTCCCTCATTTTCCAATAGTTGTCTCATTAAATCGGGTGATCCAAAGTGGTGTTTACCGGTCAATAACCCATTCCTGTTGACAACTCTTTGAGCCGGAACAGGTGGCTTTTCGCGATGGGCACCGTTCATTGCCCAACCAACCATTCGTGATGAACCTGCAGTTCCCAGGTATCTGGCAATCGCACCATAACTGGTTACCCTGCCACGGGGAATCAACCTCACCACTTCATAAACCATTTGAAAAAAGGAATCTTGTTTATTGACAACGTGCTTAGCCATAATCAAAGGTACAAATCAAAACAAAAAAAGGGGACCGAAGTCCCCTCTTTTCAATTATAATGGCAACAATTATTCTACTACAATTTTTCTGATAGTACTGCTTCCGTCAGCAGAAACTTTCAACATGTACACACCTTTGCTCCAGGTAGAAACATCAAGTCTTACAGACTGATTTCCGTTCACTGCAGCGATATTTTTAGTGAATACATTTCTGCCAATCATATCAGATACTTCAATGACCACATCAGAAGCTGTGACATCAGTGAATTTAACATCTACATAATCATTGGCATGAACAGGCATAACGTCAACTCCAAGATTAAGGTTAGTTTCAACAATTGCATTGATTGCACAAATATTAATTGCGATATCATCAACAAAGAAGTTGGAACCTGCACCATTGTTTCCGTAAATTCTGGAGAAGAATGTAAGCGTATGTGGAAGTCCGTCAGCATAAGCATCAAGATTTACCACTTGCTGGCTATAACCAAGAACACCGCAAAGTGGACTTGCTCCATCAGTAGTGTAAACCGTATCTGCGTCAATAGCGACTTTCAAAAAGTCATCGGGACTATCACAAATAATTTGCTCAAGGAAGAAAGAAAGGTTAGCAGTATTATTGGTTGGAATAGTGAAAGTTTGAGATAAGGAGCCTTCTTCGAAAGCTGCAACACCACCAAACCAAGCCCAGATATTACCTGTATTGGGACCAGTTCCTGTTCCATTTCCACAACCTGCCAGATCACATAATGGTGTTGTGAAAGTAGCTGAGAATTCAACCCATGATCCGGATCCGATTCCTGCTTCAAAACTTCCATCAACAACGATATCAGGACATCCCTGAATTGTGATTGATTGTGTCACTGTGTTGGTTCCGCAAGCGTTTGTTACTGTCAATAAAACAGTGTAAGTTCCGGCTGCAGAATATACATTTGTTGGGTTTTCAAGTGTGCTGGTATTACCATCTCCAAAATCCCAAAGGTAAGTTCCTGTTGTTGCAGTTGTGTTGGTGAAGCTTACAGTTAAAGATGTTGCAATGTAAGTGAATGCAGCAACCGGTGTAGCACCATCAACAATGATCTCATTCGTTTCAGAATCAGAGCAACCTGTTGTAACATCAGAAACAGTGTATGTAATGGCAATTGGTCCTGATAAACCTGCAGGATCAAAATTACTTCCTGTAATTCCTGAACCTGACCAGGTTCCACCTAACAATCCAACAACTGTTGGGTCGAGGTTAATTGGAGCAGCAGATCCGCAAACAGTGCCTGGTGATACCCAGTTTGCAACTGGCCCATTATCGAATACTAATGACCATTCAATTAAACTACCTGTATCTAAAGCTGCATTGTCGGAAATGTTGATTGACCAGTTACCATTTGGAGAACCTCCGGTGTTGTTAATCAGTTCTAAATCTGCACCATTTGCAGCAGTCCAAGATCCTGAAATGGCAGGAGCATTATTACATTCATTTTCCATTTCATTTCCTGTTCCTGTAGTTACACAAACATCCAAGTTGTCACCATCACAACCAGCTAAAGTTGCAGGCAGTCCCGGACGATCAGTAAGAATTACAGTCTCACCATTTGGAGCGGTTAATGTTACTATAAGATCACCAACCCAAGTATGGTCAATTTTGAAGCAAACAGCAGCTAACTCAACATCTGCACCTAAAGTTGTACCGGGAGCAGATGAAACAGTCTGCGAGTTTGTTAAACCAACTGGGTCAGCATCCGGAATAGGTAGATTCAACGCGGCAAATGCAATGGTATCGGTACAGGTATTTCCACCTGCTCCGAGTGGGCAACTTGAAAGTACAACATCATCAACGAAGAAGTTTGATACACCACCGTTGGCTGAGAAAGTTGTTGAATTGAAAGCTATGATGTGTGAATTTCCATCAGCAAAGAATGATAAATCTATTACTTGTGAAGAATAACCAATTACTCCGCATAAGGGAGAAGTACCGTCAGTGAGGAATACCTGAATTCCATCAACAGTTACTTCAAGAAAATCGGTAGGTCCATCACAAACTGCTTGTTCAAGAGCAAACTCAAGTGTAATAGAATCACCGGCCGGGAAAATAACTGCTTGTGTCAATGATCCGGTTTCTGTACCACCACCAAATCCACCAAACCAGGCCCAGTAAGTTCCACCATTCGGACCTGTACCACCACCTGTTCCACAACCTGCTAAATCACATAAAGGTGTTCCGAAGTTTGTTGAAGCTTCAGTCCATGATCCACCACCAGGTCCTAATTCAAAATTTCCGTCAACAATAATATCAGGACATGTTCCACCACCACCATTTGAAGAAATAACTGAAATGTCATCAACAAAGAAGTTAGTAACACCACCATTATTCGAGAACGTTGATGAGTTGAAGGTTAAGGTGTGACTGTTTCCATCGGCATATGCTGAGATGTCGATCACCTGCTGTGAATAACCTAATACACCACAAAGTGCAGAAGATCCATCAGTTGAAAAAACAATTGTTCCGTCGATACTCACATCCATGAAGTCGATCGGATCATCGCAAATAATTTGTTCCAGATAGAAACTTAATGTAACGGTTCCTCCTAAAGGAATAACAAATGATTGCTCCAGACTTGCAGTTTCAGTACCACCGCCAAGTCCTCCAAACCATGACCAGATATTTCCTGTTCGTGGTCCTGTACCAGTTCCATTTCCACATCCGGCAAGGTCACACAATGGTGTTCCGAATGTTGTTGAACTTTCAATCCATGCACCGCTTCCAATTCCAGCTTCAAAGCTGCCATCGGTAACCAGTTCAACTTGTGCACTCAGGCTGCCGACCATAAATATTCCGGCAACCACAGCAACTATTTTCTTATATATTTTATTCATTTTTTTTCGTTTTAAGGGTAAGAAATTAATCTACAATAGTGTATTTGTCGGAATGATTCAACACAAATTGTTGCCTGTCTTTTGGCAAACGGTTGAAATCGGCTCTCTTAATCGAGTAAGCATTTGCCTTTACCTTTGGAGTACAGTTACGAGCACCGGTTCCTTGTTGGGTTGTGGCAACAGCACCTCTTTTCTGTGCAGCCAATTTTGGATCGAGTTTCGCACGAACCACACCTTGCTGACGAGCCTGAGCTGGCTTTTGATGGCTGATAACTTTTGCCTTAACAACCGGAGTAGCTACCCGGGTTGGTACATCCTTGCGACCTGGCTTTTTTGCATTATCCTGCGCAAAAGCTGCCGTACTGAGTATGGTTGCAGCAATAGCTACAAATCCCATTCTCAGGAATAATCCTGCTTTTTTCATTTGAAATGGTTTTAGTTGTTATGTATGTAATAGATTGATTGATTCTGCCTTCAAGCAAACTTATTTATTTATTCGGACAATCAGTACCCAGGTCATCCGAAGTTTATAACAGTTAAAGTATTATTATTACTGGTTGATTAACAGATAGATATAAATTCAATAGCAACTGTTATTCACATTCTTAACTGCATATGAACTTTGTGCCTAATTTTGTAAAGCGAATGATTCAGAAAATGGTTAAACATATTGGAGTTTTTACATCCGGTGGCGATAGTCCCGGAATGAACGCATGCGTACGTGCTGTGGTGCGAACTGCCGTTTATCACGAAATTAAAGTGACTGGCATAATGAGGGGCTATCAGGGTATGATTGAAAATGACCTTGTTCCACTTCACGCCCGTTCGGTGAGCAATATTATTCACCGTGGAGGTACAATTTTGAAATCGGCCAGAAGTACCGACTTTACCAAACCGGAAGGTCGCAAAAAGGCCTATGAAAATATTAAAGCTACCGGAGTTGAAGCATTGGTAGCAATAGGTGGTGATGGTACTTTCAGGGGTGCTACAATTTTCTTTGAAGAATATGGAATTCCTGTCATCGGGATACCAGGAACCATCGACAATGACCTCTTTGGTACCGATTACACTCTTGGTTTCGATACTGCTGTTAATACTGCCGTTGAGGCTATTGATAAGATCAGAGATACTGCTGCATCTCACGACCGCTTGTTTTTTGTTGAAGTAATGGGACGCGATGCCGGATATATAGCACTTTGGTCAGGAATCAGTGGTGGCGCTGAAGCTATTTTACTGCCTGAAGAAAAAACAGATGTTCAGGCACTGGTTGATACTCTTATGGCGGGAAAAAAGAAAGAAAAATCATCTAGCATTGTAATTGTTTGTGAAGGTGATGATGCCGGTGGTGCCATAAAAATAGCTGAACAGGTTAAGAAATTACACCCGGCATTCGATACTCGTGTCACAGTACTCGGACATGTTCAAAGAGGTGGTAGTCCCACTGCTTTTGACCGCATTTTGGGAAGCAGGTTAGGGGTTGCTGCGGTGGAGGCATTAATGAAAGGTGAGCACAGTAAAATGGCCGGCATATTGAATAATCAGTTGTCGTGGACTGATTTTAAAAATGCAACTAAGCAGCATTCCCCTCTCGATCCCGACATGTTACGATTCTCCAAAATATTGGCAATTTAAATACTTTAAAATTTATGATTTTAGTTTCAGATAGTGGTTCAACAAAAGCTGACTGGATTGCAGGTGATGCCGGGAAAGTATCAGGTGAGTTTAATACAAAGGGATTTAATCCTTTTTTTCATGATGAAAAATTTATTCTGCAGGAATTATCCGGTAATCCTGGATTAACTGCAATAAAAAATAAAATAACTGCTGGTTATTTTTTTGGGGCAGGATGTTCTAGTCCCGAACGAAATGAAATTATCAGAAACGGATTAAGGCGATTTTTTACCAATGGACATGTTATTGTTGAACACGACATGCTTGGATGTGCTCTTGCAGTCTGTGATGGTAAACCCGGTGTTGCGGCAATTCTTGGCACCGGATCTAATATTTGTTATTTCAATGGAACTAACATCAGTGAAACCCGTCATGGTTTAGGTTATGTAATTGGCGATGAAGGAAGCGGCAGTTACTATGGTAAAAAGTTACTCTCACACTTTCTTTATAAAATTATGCCGGCTGATTTACATGCTGCGTTTTCTGAAAGTTATCAACTCGATAAAGAGGCTATAATTTCGAAAGTGTATAAAGAGCCTAATCCAAATGTATTTCTTGCCTCATTTGCGAAATTCCTTTCCGACCATCAACAACATCCTTATATTCAGAAATTAGTTTATAACGGAATGCAGGAATTTTTTGAAACGAATGTATTGAGTTATCCGGAAAGCAAAACCGTTCCGGTACATTTTGTAGGTTCCATCGCTCACTATTTCAGCGATGTTTTAAGGCGTGTCGCCGGAGAGTGTAATGTGGAAATTGGTAAAATAATTCAGAAACCGGTTAGCGGGTTGGCCGATTATTTCTTTAATGGCGGTCAAATGCCTGATTAAAATTTAAAGCTTTATTGTTTCCGGAAGGAAAGCAGATACATCTCCACCGTTTCTGATTATATCTCTGATAATAGATGATGAAACAGCTGCATATCGTAAGTCAGTTAGTATAAAGGTTGTTTCCAGTCCGTTCGAAATAGCACCATTCATATGTGCAATTGCCTTTTCAAATTCGAAATCAGAACTATTTCTAAGTCCTCGCAAAATAAAACCGGCATTCATTTTTTTACAAAAATCTACTGTTAATCCCTGATATGTCACAACACTGATGCGCGATTCGGATGCGAAAGTTTGTTGAACCCACGTTTCGCGCTTTTGCAAATCGAACATGTACTTTTTTTCAGCATTGCTGCCGATGCCAACAATAATACGATCGAAAATTTTAAGACCACGTTTGATAATATCAACATGTCCAACCGTAATTGGATCAAATGAACCGGGGAATACTGCAATTCTTTCCATGGCAAGTCTTTGTCTGAAATTTAAGGCTCTAATTTAGTAAAAAAACTGAAAGCTACATTCCCATAAGTGCGATTCGACTGGAATCCGGGTAGTGTGCTCCAGTCCTGCTTTGCATTGTGTTCCAGTATGAATATGCCGCCAGGTGAAAGTAAATTGCCTTCAACCAGTGAACGGGTCAGCGACTCATGAATATTTAAATCGTATGGAGGATCGGCAAATATCAGATCGAAAGGTTCGTGTTTTTTTTTGATAAAGGTTAAAACATCTGTTCTTATAATTCTGAGATTATGGATACCTAATAAACGGGTAGTCTCTTTTTGAAATGCTGTACAACCATAATCGCGATCAACCGATGTAACCGAATTGGAACCGCGTGATATTAATTCCATACTGATCCCGCCGGTCCCTGAAAAAAGATCCAAACAATTCAGATTCTCAAATTCAATTTGATTTTCTAAAATATTAAATAGTCCGGTTTTAGCAAAATCAGTTGTTGGCCGAACAGGTAAGTTTCCTGGTGGATGTAAAACCCTTCCTTTGTATTTTCCACTTATGATGCGCACACCAGCTGGCTAAAAATATGAAAGTATTGATGAGGTAATATTTGATCGAATTCTTCAGCAAATGAATAGTTGTCGGGCCGATCGTTTAATCCGGTATGCCTGATGTATTTTGTTGTTAACATATAGGCGGCATCCGTTAGTTCCATATTTCCGGAAAAAGTTACTTTCAAAGTTTCCGGATTCAAATGCAACTGCTCACATACAAATAGTATGTAATACACAAATTCCTCAGGAGTATGTATTTCAAAACTGTTATAGAACAAAAGATTTTTACCTTTATTTACAATGATTTCAGCCATACGGTCACCGGCATTTATATGTAACAGCGGTTCATGGTGGTTTTTGTATTTTGAAAGTAAATATTCAATCATTGCGGTTCCAGTGTGATGAAATTCAACTGTTGGGAACCATGAAGTAATTAATTCATAAATTCCGGTTGGAATAGCAAATAAATGTCTAGCTTCCAACTGGCGCATTTCATCTGAAAGAATTTCATTTTCTGTTCCAACAGGAACTAAAAATTGTAATTGTTCAATTGCCGATGATGGCTCAAACAATGCATTTGGTACAAGAGCAGCTGCACGAAAACCACTACAACAAATTATTCTCCG
This sequence comes from Bacteroidota bacterium, assembly GCA_016713525.1. Lineage (GTDB taxonomy): Bacteria > Bacteroidota > Bacteroidia > AKYH767-A > OLB10 > JADKJB01. The sequence continues at coordinate 94,197 of JADJOZ010000001.1, forward strand.
GAAACGGTTGTTTTGAATTATCGATGATGTGGAACGAATTGATATTAATAAATCAGGGATTTCTCCAATCTCACTGCCGGCAATGCTCCACGATTCCAGTGCAATAAATTCTTTCCGCGAACGATCGGCAACCAGACAAGAAAATGATTCCGGGCCCACATACAAAAACAGGTCATATCCTTCAGGCTTTAAGCCATCAAAAGATTCATTTAATATTGCATGTTTTAAGATGCTTTTATTCCCAGTTTCCTGCATTGGAAGGTTCAGTCATAGATCCAACTTTAAGGACCTCTGTTTTGTCGAAAGGAGCTGTATCTTCAGCTTCAAAAACTTTAACTTTTACCTTGCCTTTTTCAATTTCACCAGCCCGCATTTTGAATTTAGCACCTTCACCAAATGGCACAAATGGCAATGAATCAATCGGGAAATTCGGAGGAAATATGGAGTCACGTACTGAAACCAGGATGGTATCACGAACAATCACTGCAGTTGAATCTTCCACATTACCGATTTGCTTTATCAACGGGAACTGACCGCTTTTTACAAATGCAATTAATGAGTCAAAATTTCCGGTATAAGCACCATTCACCGATTTAAAGGCAATTTGAGCCGTTCTAATGTCCTTGAGACGCTGAATAACGTAACTGTAACGGTATTCTTTCTCTTTATTGAATTGAATTGGTTTGTTTATGCTTCTGAAAATCAAATAACTAAGTACAATAATGACTACAGTTAAGGCAATGTTAATTGGTTTCATATAAGGTTGGATATGATATCTGTCGGGCAAATCTACAATTTTTTATCAAAAAATAGATTTATCATCAATGTCTTTACCGAATTTAACACTAATTTGACACCCTATGAACGAAACTATAGCCAGCCGGCTTTTTTCATTGCTTATCAAAGCTTTTGCTCATCAACCAACAAAGGGACAGGAAGAAGCACTGAAGCGAATCGCCAATTTTGTGGAGAAAAGTACATCGGGCGATACCTACTTATTAAAAGGGTATGCAGGAACGGGTAAGACTACCATTATCAGTGCATTAGTGCGAACGCTGCCTTCTATTGGATTGAAGGTGAGTCTTTTGGCTCCAACCGGACGTGCGGCTAAAGTAATGTCAACCTATTCCGGCAAAATCGCATTTACCATTCACCGTAAAATTTATCGTCCGAAAAGAAATGATGGGAATTGGTATTCTTATTCATTGGCTCCAAATCAGCATTCCAATACGCTTTTTATTGTTGATGAGGCTTCTATGATTCCAGATAACAGCAATGGACCCGATGCCAATGGTAATACCCAGAATTTACTACAGGATTTGATTGATTATGTAAAGGCAGGAGTTAATTGCAGAATGCTATTAGTAGGCGATAATGCACAGCTTCCACCGGTGGGCATGGATAAAAGTCCGGCACTCGATATTAAGTTGCTTGCAGGGTATTATGGCTTACGGGCAGGACATTTTGAATTGACAGAGGTAGTGCGACAGGAAAAGGAATCGGGGATATTATTTAATGCAACCAATCTTCGGGAGCAAATTCGGGAAAATGGGAAATTCCCTGCTTTTCGTGATGGCTTTCCCGATTTTGAACGAGTGGCAGGTTCTGAATTAGGTGATAAATTATCGGATGCCTACAACGAATCAGGTCCCGAAGAAGTAGTTGTTGTTTGCCGATCGAATCGTTCGGCGAATAATTATAACAGACAAATCAGATTTGGAAGTCTTTGGATGGAAGATGAAATTGCAGCAGGCGATTATTTGATGGGCGTGAAAAATAATTATTTCTGGCTCGAGAAAGATTCACCTGTAGGTTTTATTGCTAATGGGGATTTACTACGAATTACCAGAGTCATTGGATTTGAAGAATGTTATGGTTTCAGGTTTGCCAATATTGCGGCATTGCTGGTCGATTATCCCGATCATCCGGCAATTGAATTGAAGGTAGTTCTTGATAGTTTATATACCGAAGCTCCTGCACTTACTCGAGAACAATCGAATGATTTATACAAGAAAATTCTGGAGGCGCATCCCGAAGCCGATACAAAAACAGCAAAACATGCGCTGATTGCTAAAAGTGAATATTATCAGGCGTTACAAGTTAAGTTTGCCTATGCCGTAACTTGCCATAAAGCTCAGGGTGGTCAGTGGAAAAAGGTATTCGTTGATCAGGGTTTCATTACAGAAGAAAAAGTTGATCTGGCATTTTTAAGATGGCTGTATACCGCAATAACAAGGGCTACTGAAAAAGTTTATCTGGTAAATTTTAAAGATGAATTTTTTGAAGGTTAATTAACGGATTCCATTTTCAGGAAATTTTCCTTTAACTTTTCTGTAGTAATCCATCATGAATTCAATATCTTTTTCCATGTCTCCGGTCAGGTAATAAGGTGCTTCCACTTTGACTTCTTTTCTTCCATAATCAAAGGCAACCATTACCACCGGGATATTTGCTTTTTGAGCTATATAATAAAATCCTGTTTTCCATTTTGGAGCATAACTGCGTGTCCCTTCAGGAGTAATACAGATGGAGAATCGTTGGTATTCATTGAACAAGTCAGAAACAGCATCAACAAAATTGTTGTTTTTGGACCTGTCAACCGGAAATCCTCCCAGTGATTTGAATATCCATCCAAAAGGAAATCGGAATAGTTCCTTTTTGGCAACGTATTTCGTATCCAGTTTCAATATACTCCTCGCAGCCAGTCCCACAAAAAAATCCCAGTTGCTGGTATGAGGTGCAACAATCATTACATATTGTTTCAGCGACTCAGGAATGGCTCCATTTACTTTCCAGCCAAACAGTTTAAACAACAATTTATAGAGCGGTCTCATCACAGTTTTGATGGTTTATGCAGGCTGCAAGGTAATAAAAGTTATGAAAGTTGCCTTTTTTCAGTAAATCAGTAGTTTTTTAATTTTTGGAACAATTATTGAATAAAGCGAAACACCAATCCAACTATTATGAAATCAATGACCAATTATGTTTGGCTGCTATTGCTGTTTTTGACTTTTCAGGCATGTGCACCTGCCCGTGTACCATTTACACAGCAACTGAGAGAGAAGTATGAGCTTAAACCGGAAGAATTGAAAAGCATTCAGTTTTATACTTCCAATGACCTTATTTTAAGAAGAGGTGAGAATAAAAGCAGTAAGGAAACTGAAGGTGGTGAACTGACACTTTTAAAAGACGGAAAAATAGAAGAGGTAATCATTAAAGCCGGCACACCTTGTCTCATTGAAGAGGTGGTTGATGGCAACAGAGTGAAAGTTAGTTTTGAAGATGGAGTAAATAAATATCTGGTTTTTGGAAGCATAAATAACCGGGATGGATATTATACCCTTTTGGCAATTGAGTGGATTAGTGGAAAAGGTAAGATGAATTATGGTGATCAAACTTATATGTCAAATTCAGGCAGCAAGGATTTGTTTTTAACGCTAAGGGTAAAGAGTCTGCAGAAATTTAAAACAGATCAAAAAGTAGTTAAAGGGAAGAAAATTTAAGTGAACTAAAATGGTGGGATGTACTGGACTCGAACCAGTGACCCCTGCCTTGTCGAGGCAGTGCTCTGAACCAACTGAGCTAACATCCCTGAGGTGCAGCAAAGATACATAATCAGAATGTACCTGTGAATATTTTTACGATCATAATTATCCCATAAATACTGAGAGCCAGTCCGGAAATGCGATTCATCCATACCAGAAAATTTGCTGTAATAATTCCTTTGAGACGGGCTGCAACCCAGGCTTTCAGCAAATCGGTACCGAATACCATCCCTAGTGTACTTGAATAAAATAAGAGAGCATTATAACCGGTATAATGTTCTTTTACCGTAACAGCACCGGCCACACCCAGCCAGAATAGTAATGCAGAAGGATTCAGCGTGTTCATCGTAAATCCTTTCAGTATATCAATGATTCGTGTTTTGGAATCATCAATTACTTCAAGGGCACCGGCATTAATTGTTGCTTCCTTAAAAAAGGTGAATATGCCAAAAGTCAGGATCAGCAAACCTCCGGAAATTCCAATAATAAAATCATATTCCTTGAGATAAAAAATAAATGAACTTCCGAAGAAGGTTAAAGCAGCAAAGAATGCATCGCTGAGAAAAACCCCAACTGCGAGCATGGAAGCCGGAAGCACTCCTTTTTTAATGCTGGTATTAATAATCATGAAAAAAACCGGACCTACCAAAAGGGCCAGAACACCACCCAATAAGAGTCCGCTTATGATTGGTTCAAACATGATTCAAGTGTAACAAATTTGGATGAAAATAGATTTGTATTCATGTAAAAAGTTGAATGCATAACTTAAAGTTAAGATTTTTTAAGCCTGGTTTTCAGCCAGTTCTTTGTCAACAAATTCTTCCCATTTTGCGAATTGTGTAATCTTCATTACTCTTGGAAATTTATTTTGAGCCCCAACTTTATTATTCATTTTCATCCAATTCAGAAAAACTGTGGAGGGTACTACCTTCACTATAATATTGTTTAATGCCGATGAACGTTCTACGCGGTAATCGTCGTTTAAAATTTTAAGTTTCTCATCAAGGGCTTCTGTAATTTGTAATTCTTCGCACGGATCATCAACACCAACATACCACTTATGAGCAAATAAACTTCCAGATGGAATTCCACTCACTGTAAATTCATTAATACGAATATTCAACTCTTCACTCACCATCTCTATAGCTTTGTTCATGTTGTCAACCGACAAATGCTCTCCGCACAAACTCAGATAGTGTTTGGTTCTGCCAACAATCACAATCTGACATTTCTCCTTGTTGGTAAATCTTACAACATCCCCAATCAAATAACGCCAGGCACCTGCGTTCGTAGAAAGCATAATGGCATAATCCTGACCTTCTTCGACCTCATGCACCATTAGCGTTTTTGGCTTGCCTATAATTTCACCTTCACTGTTAAAGTAGGTATCATTAAAAGGAATGAATTCGAAAAAAATCCCATTATTAATGATCAGTTTCATGCTTCTGTTTCCAGGCTCATTCTGATATGCTATGAATCCTTCCGAAGCCAGATAGGTTTCGATATAAATTAATGGCTTTTCGAGTAACCCTTCAAAACTTTTTCTGTATGGTTCAAACGAAACACCACCATGAACGTATATGCTGAGGTTGGGCCAAATATCATGAATCGTTTTTAGTTTATAACGTTCAATGACTTTTTCAATAAGCAATTGTGACCACGCAGGTACACCCACAATAATTCCAATGTCCCATTCATGTGCCTTTTCTGTGATCTCATTAAGCTTGGCATTCCAATCAACTTCATTGGCAATTTTTCTTCCGGGTTTGTAGAAGTGCTGAAACCAGAATGGAATATTGCTTGCAGTAATACCACTTAAATCGCCTTCGAAATAACTTCCTTTTTGATGCAAATGGGTACTGCCACCAAGCATCAGAATCCCTTTTTCAAACAGGGATTCCGGAAGGTCATATTTTGCAAGAGATAAAATTTGTCTGATACTGACTTTTTGTATCGAGCGTATCATGTCACGGGTAACCGGGATATGTTTACTTGATGAATCGGAGGTGCCTGAACTTAATGCAAAGTACTTTACTTGCCCGGGCCAGCAAACATCTTCCTGATTATGCAAACTTTTATTCCACCACTTTGAAAAAATGGAATTGTAATCATGCACAGGAACCGTTAAGCGGAATTTGGTAACGAATTGGGGACTGGCAATTATTTTAGAAAATTTATAGGCCTGTCCGAATAAGGTAAATTGAGAAGTACGAAGCAACTGTCTCAGCACTTTGCGCTGGTGTTGCTCAGGAGTATATCTTTCAAAACTGATTTTGTGCCTCAGCGCAATACCTTTCTTAATGATACTTCCCAATAAAGGCATAATCCTCTGTTCTATAAATTAATGGAAAAGATGCCTGAATGACCATCAAAATCAATCAGGCACCTTTAATTTGTTGACGCAATGTTATGGTAAACTTAAAACAATTTACCGTAATTTCAAAATCAGGCAGAAACAGGTTCCATCTGGCGGATGATTTCAGTGCCAAACTCGCTGCATTTCAATAGAGTAGCCCCTTCCATCAAACGATGAAAATCGTAGGTAACACGCTTGCCGGCAATTGCTTTTTCAACTCCGTTATAAATTAAATCAGATGCCTCAAGCCATCCTAAATGCTCCAGTAACATAGCTCCGGAAAGTATAACTGAACCTGGATTCACTTTATCCTGTCCCGCATATTTCGGCGCAGTTCCGTGAGTTGCTTCAAAAATAGCATGACCAGTCATGTAATTGATATTTGCACCCGGTGCAATTCCAATTCCACCCACACAAGCAGCAAGTGCATCTGAAATATAATCACCATTCAGGTTTAACGTTGCAATCACTGAATATTCATCCGGACGTAAAAGTATTTGTTGGAGGAATGCATCTGCAATAGAGTCTTTCACAATTAATTTTCCACTATCAACTGCCGATTTCATTGCTGCTTCAGCTGCTTCTTTGCCTTTTTCTTCAGCAATTTTATCGTACTGTGGCCAGGTGAATGTTTGATTTGCAAATTCTCTTTCAGCTAATTCATAACCCCACTTCTTGAATCCACCTTCCGTGAATTTCATGATATTTCCTTTATGAACTAAAGTCAGTGAAGGTTTTTTATGCTTTATTGCATATTCCAGAGCTGCACGGATTAATCGTTCAGAACCTTCCTTTGAAACAGGTTTGATTCCGATTGATGATGACTCAGGGAAACGGATTTTGTTTACCTTCATCTCATCCTGAAGAAATTTAATTACTTTTTCAGCTTCGGGAGTACCGGCCATGTATTCGATACCGGCATAAATATCTTCTGTATTCTCACGGAAAATTACCATGTTGGTTTTTTCAGGATGTTTTACCGGTGAAGGAACACCTTCAAACCATCTTACAGGACGAAGGCAAACATAAAGATCCAGAATCTGACGCAAAGCAACATTCAACGACCGAATTCCTCCTCCAACCGGAGTAGTTAATGGGCCTTTGATAGCAATTAAATGCTCGCGGATTATATCCAGAGTTTCATCAGGTAACCAGTTTCCGGTTTTGTTGAAAGCTTTTTCTCCTGCAAGTACTTCTTTCCAGATAATTTTGCGGGAACCATTGTATGCGCGTTCTACTGCAGCATCGATTACTCTTACTGAAGCAGCCCAGATATCAGCTCCGGTGCCATCACCTTCAATAAAGGGAACAATAGGGTAATTAGGAACATTTAGCTTTCCATTGCTAGTTGTTATTTTTTGTCCTTCCATGATAATAATTTGATTTTTTATTTTGTTGTGTAGTCGTAAATTGTATTTATCAGAAATCAAGTTCCAGATCGAATTGGGAACGCAATTGATTCAGATCCGGATTTTTTCTGCCATCTTATTAAATTTTTCAGCAGGAGTATATGCTGTTTCTTTCAATTCGGTTTCTTCAACAACCCGTGTTGAAATGGTGATTTGTCCGTTTTGAAGCCCCTTTTTCATCCATGCTAATAACTCAACTTTGGTACCCTGAATTTCTTCTGCCTGTATAGCATTATCAACCGGGATTTCAATGTGAGTTTCATCTTTCAGAATAGGTTGGTGTTTATTAAGAGCTACTGCCAGTTGCTTTCGACCTTCCGCATGATTTTTATCTGCAAATGCTTTCCAGACTTTAAACATTTCATCGGTATCGATTGGTTGGGTACCGCTGAATTGTTCTTCTGCAGCAATTTCATCCCCATTCTCTTTTTTCTGCGGATTCAGATTTTTTGAAATAGATACCGTTGATCCCGATGTTGCTCTGTTACGTTGAACTGTTGATGCTGGTTTGGTTGCTGTCGGTTTGGTTGGTTCCGAATGTGGTGTTGTAGCACTTTTAATTTCTTCTTTTTTTTCTTCTGATACAACAACTTGCTTTTCTTCAACTGCAGCAACTGGCTTGACAGGTGATGCTGCAGGTGTAACGGGCGGAACAATAGGAGCAGGTTTTTCTGCCTGAGGTGATGCAGGTGCAACCTGTGCCGGTTTCACCGGAAGCGGAGCAACACTTGCAGCAGGTGCAATTGTTTGAGGTGTTGTAAGTACTGCAGATGAAAGTGCCGCCATCTTTAACAACGATAATTCTGTATGCAACCGCTGATTTTGTGAAGCTTTGAATTCAATATCACATCGGTTTCCGATTTCCAGATAACGGAATAATAATTCTGCAGGACATAAAATCACCTGCTAATAAATAATCAGTTAGTCTGAAGTAATATTCGTAATCCAGAATATTCAGATTTTCTATAACATGCTTGTAAGTAACATCATTACCTGCAAAACTTACTATCTGATCAAAAATGGAAAGTGCATCCCGTAAGGCACCATCTGCCTTTTGAGCAATCAGATGCAATGCTTCAGGCTCTGCACTTACATTTTCTTTTTGTGCAATCCATGCAAGGTGACTTGCAATATCTTCAATAGTGATTCTGTTAAAATCAAATATCTGACAACGCGAAAGAATGGTTGGAATTATTTTATGCTTTTCTGTGGTAGCCAGAATGAAAATTGCATATGGAGGAGGCTCTTCCAAAGTTTTCAGAAATGAATTGAATGCTGAAGCCGATAACATGTGAACCTCATCGATAATATATATCTTGAAATTCCCCGACTGCGGCGCATACCTAACCTGTTCCACCAGATTACGCATGTCATCAACTGAATTGTTTGAAGCAGCATCGAGTTCAAAAATATTGAGACTTTGACCGTTATTAAATGAAATACACGACTCACATTCATTGCATCCTTCCATGTCAGGGGTTGGATTAATGCAGTTAATTGTTTTTGCAAGAATTCGTGCACATGTTGTTTTACCTACACCCCGTGGTCCACAGAAGAGAAATGCCTGAGCTAAATGCTTGCTTTTAATTGCATTTTTTAAGGTAGTGGTAATTGACGCTTGTCCAACTACTGTGTTAAAAGTGGCCGGGCGGTATTTTCTGGCGGAGACAACAAAATGATCCATTGGTTCGCGAAATGGGTTATAATTATGGAATACGCAAATTTAGCGTTTTTCTTGCAGTAAAAGGCTCATTTTACATATATGGCGCAAGTTTTGATGAATTAGCAATCCTTACTTGCATTGTTACTGAAAGTCTCGGTAATTTTGACCAAAATTAGTGCTGATCTTCCTTCTGTTAAATATTGCTGATTTCTGATGTTCCGAACTGGTTTTAAGGGGTTTATAATTTTCATGGTTTTTCTGTTTTCGACTTTGCTGAAAAGTATGCCGGCAAATCACGATTCAATTGATAATCAGATGCCTGTAGTTGAAGTTGTATTTTGTCTCGATTTGAGTGGCAGTACTAACGGATTGATCGACAATGTGCGGGAACAGGTGTGGAGTGTAGTTAATATGATTGCAACGGCTTCTCCAAAAAGAAAATTGCGAATCGGTCTGGTCGGGTTTTCCCGCCCTAGTTTTGGAGGACAAAATAATTATGTGAAGACAATCAGCAAACTAACCGATGATTATGATTTGCTGGTTGCCGAAATGTGGAAAATTAAGCCTCAAATTGAAAAAGGGGATCAGTTTGTAAGTAGTGCGCTCGAAGCTGCCGGATTAAATATGAACTGGTCCAAATCGAAAGATGCTGTTAAAGTATTGTTCCTGATTGGAAACGGACGCGTCGATACCGGTTCCCCCGATTACAGGAGTGTGGTGTCAACTATTTCTGAAAATGATATTTACTTAGTTCCTGTTTATTGTTTGCGTGAACGAAAATCGAATGAAATTGAAGGCTGGAATCAAATTGGCAGAATCGTAAACCGGCCAATCGAAGCGATTTGGGTTTTGAAACGTGATCCTCTCATTAAACCTGCTAAAGATGAAGGCCGGCTGGCCCAATGGAATCGTGATTTGAACCGACTCCTGATTTCTTATTCCAAAGAAAGTAAAGAGTATCTCAATGCTGTTATTACCTGCGATAATAAAAGCATGATTTTACATCCGGTTTCATATGAGAACAGGTTATTTTTCCGGGTTTCTGAACACTGTTTGAATAAATTGCAGAAGTGGGATCTCGCTGCTGCTAATCTGACTTCTGCTTCCGATTTGTTAAGATATGATATGTCGCTGATGGAAGATAGTTTGCAACGAAGAACCATTAACCGAATTTATGATGGCATTGAAAAAGGTAATGAATCGAAGGCAATTCTTATTGATAAAATAAAAAAACAGCTGCCTTATGAAAGGCAACTGTTTCTGAATAGTATCGTTTCTAAACCCGATTTCGAATCTTCTCAAATTCTTGAAAAAGTTGTCTTGAGAAATGTGCTCAATGCATGCAAAGCAAAATCGATTTCTTTTCCAGTTGAATAGGAATTACCGGCTATTTTTTAAGGCTGCTGATTAATTCACAAGCCACTTTTCCGGGTGATTCCATGATGCAGTTTGCCAATGCCAGCTGACGGCCACTAAATGCAAGGTTTAAAGATGCAAGAGCTGAATTTTGTATGTTTATAACCAAGGGCTGTGCCGTTAGCCAGTCAAAGTTACTTTCTAAACCGCTAATGTCAAAAACAATACTCCTGACTTCTGCTGCCGGATTCAGCGCAGTTGCCGTGATTGTGATTTGTGGTAGGTCAATAACTGAAATAATTTGATCCTTTTCTGTAAGAATAGCTTTTTCAAGTCCGTTTATGTTGAGTTCTGATTGTATTTCTACAATAGGAAGGTTAACATATGCCAGCAATTCCCCATCTATTTTATGTACCCTGAATTGGACCAAAGCCGGTTTGCTTGCCGTAATTTCAACTTCATGTAAGTATACTTCTCCGAAAACCTGACCATCTCTGATTATGCATTTAATTACATAATATCCCGGCCTGGCAGCAGTAACATTTATTGCCGGTAAATCAACTACTGGTATCAGTTCTCCTTTTACCATTTCCGCTTTTACCAAAGTCCCCCGTGATGGGTTATTTTGTACTGGAACCGATACCTCTGCTTTGCTTCCTGTGGATAGCATAAACATTAATAATGTGGCGGCAATGGTGGTAAGTGTTTTCATGTTTTTTGTTGTTATTGTTGTTTCTAATAGTACTTGACGATGCAAAGATATATCTAATCAATAGTACTATGCAATACATAGTACTAAATAAATTCGTATTGTGTTGTTAATCAGTGAGATTATTTTTATTGGGGAGCTTTTAGGTAGTGCATCAGTTTGAATTTGGTGGTTTTTCGGAGATTGATTATACATCCTAAAAACTATAATTAGGATGGCTTGAGTAGCAGAAAGGTTACAAGGGGAATTATAAATAATTTTGCGAGGTAAATATTCCTTAACTTTTTAATTAGTATTAGTTTGTGATTTATTCGGCTTAATTTATTCACAAAAATGTCATTTATCGTAGAGTATAATACTTAACTATTATGTGTTAATAATTAAAGGCGCACATTCTTTTTGGTGTTGTTTTTGTACAGATGTTTGTATGATAAAATAATGGGATTACTTACAGCTCAGTTATATTACATCATATAAACCATAACTCATTGATATAAAGATCAATAGAATATTTTTTTATAAAAGTTGTGATAGTATTTAAAGTAAATAAGGAGATTATACTGTTGTTTAAATTACAATTATTACATTTGCCCTCCGTTATATGCAAAACCTACTCATCTAACTTTCGTTTCTATGATAGCCGAGAAAGAAATTTCGTCACCAGCTTCTTCGAAAAAAATCGAGAAAGAAATATTTGAAAAAACAATGAGTTACGTGATTCCAAAGTTTTTAACGAGTCGCAAGCATTTTAGTCCTTACAACGAAATGATTGCTCCTTTAATTGGCATTCAAGGGGTAGCCCTGTCTTTATTTACTGAATTTTTAGAAAACAAAGAAAAAGAACTCAGGGATCGTATCTATTTTAAATGGAACCAAGATCACACAGCTATTATTGACGCTTTTGCGCTGAAGGGATACAAAGAGGCTGGTGGGAAAATAAAGGATTTAACGGAATATTCTATAGAAGAGGTAGTTAATCTCTAGTTTTTCAATTTAATTTTATTAGTTTTTTAAAAAGCGAATAGATTGAATTTTGTATTACCTACCGTCCTTCTTATTTTAATACTATTACCTGGCTTTGTTCTAAGAAGAGCTTTTTTTGATTCTCAAAAAGGTTCACTGGAGGCAAATTATTTTTACAGTAGTTTAGTGTGGGCACTTTTAATTTCTTTTTGTTTCACTTTACCGCAATTTCGCTTTTATAACTACTTCATTGAACCGTATTTTATTAAAGACAACCTTGCAATTTATTATCCTGATGTGTTCAAAATATTAGGATTAGAAGCAGACAAAGATAAATATGACAGTATCGACAGTCACCCTATCCGTTTTGGTTGCTACTTTTTAATAGTTTGCATTTTTGCATTTACAATTGGTCGTTTGCTCCAATATTGTGTGGTAAAATGGAAGATTGACATTAAGGTAAGATCACTTAGGTTTAAAAACAGTTGGTATTATCATTTAACTGGAATCGTATGTCAATTTGAAGACAATAAAATTAAGCCCAAAGATGTAGTCTTAACAGAGATACACATCTTAATAAATGTAGGAGATGCAAATGTTGTTTACAGAGGAATTGTGGCAGATTATAAACTTGATGGAGATGATTTGGATTATATAGTTTTAACGGATGTAACCCGAAGGAGGCTTGTTGTTGATTTTGGTGGTAATGAAATTAGTAACCATCAGAAAGCACTAAATAATCCATCCCATGTTGTGGCCGGCGATACAATGATATTTAAGTATTCAAATATCATTAACTTATCACTAACATATCTCACTTTGGATCAAGATGCTGCAAATCGCTTACTTCAAACTAAGGGAGAAAGAAATAAAAAAACTTCTTTTATAAAGAGAATATTATTCGGAAGAAATGGATCGATAAATTTTTTAGGTCTATGTATAGTAAAATAGTTATTTGTTAATCATCCTTCTCACTGGCTTAAATAACGATTCATCCGAACTTTTAACAGACAGTTGGTCGTAATATTCGCACCAATCATTTTTACAACATCTTCAATAGATAAAATGTCATTATGTAATCCTGCTTCCATTGCAGGAGTTACACGCAATGATTTATGTATTCTGCAAAAGTTGTAGTAAACAAAATGTAGTGCAATTGCATAGGTATGGTTTTCAATTTTTTTACTGAACGCATTTGTTAACCTTGTGAATCTGCGCATTTGCATACGCATTGTTAAATTCTGCCTTTCGATATGTGAGGTTGAAATTTCATTTTCATCTGGCATGCCGTTTATAACTCGTTTTTAGAACCTTTAAATGCAACCGGACTATATTTTCTTGCGGTTTTACTTTCGCCAAGTGGATTATGCCCGTATGTTTTAACAAGTTGAGCAAAGTCCACATCTGTTTTAAAAGTTGAATACACAGCACCTAAATAGGAACTAAGCCCATCAGTTGTTAGTTGAACCCTTTCACTCAATCGACTATATAAATCAGCCATAAAAAAGTGAGCATCCCTTGTTTCCCTTGAGCCTACCCAATAAGAAACAACCAATTTTGTATCAGGATCAATAGCTACCCAAGTCCAAACATCGCCTGCTCCGGCTTTCTTGTCACCAACAGTGGTATTTTTTTCTTTAGAATAGACGAAAGACCAAATTTCATCACATTGAATTTTCTTAGCGGGAACTTTCCATTATAGCATCATGAAAAGTCATACACGATTTACCTGCATCCAGTAACAATTTAGTGACTGTATTTAATGAGGTATCAGTAATCCTTGCCGTTGATCTAAGTGAATTTCCTTCACAAAGTAAGTGTAAGATTTGTTTTCGAGTTGTAAGCGGTAGCTTGTTCATGCGGTCAAAGATAATATAAATACTTGAGTAGTCAAGCACAAAGTTCATTTTATTAAAATAATTTATTTTTATTTTAGTTTTATGCAATAAATATGTAAATTTGGAAATTATTTAACAAAAAATGAAATTATTATTTGTTTTTAGATAATAAATTCATTATATTTGCGTATAAATATATAAAAACTGAACATATAAAATGGAAAATTTCGATATAATTCATGCTTTGTGTCGCTCGGCTTTGTCGAATCCATCAGATGCGGTTATCCATCAAATTGAAAGATTAGCTAAAAGCCTAAGAAAGGATGGAGACTTAAAAGCAGCAAAAATTTTAGAAAATTTATTATCCGGTCAAAGTAGAACTTTGGAGATGACACCTAGCCAAATAGCACAATCATTTGTACTTGGAGGAGAAGAATTAACCCCACAAACCCCCATTCCAGTGGACAAAGAATCTTCAACTCCAATTCTGGAGGTCGTTTTTACGCAACAGCTTAATTTGTGGCCACCAATTTTTAATCCTCACATTCAAGACGCAGTTGAATCTATATTGCAAGAATGGACAAATTACGAAAGACTCGTAAAAATTGAAGCTCGACCATCAAAATCATGTCTAATTTATGGGGCTCCCGGAACCGGTAAAACCCATTTAGCATTATGGATTTCAAAGCAAATTAATTTACCTGTTGTTCTCGCGCGTTTAGATGGTCTGTTGTCATCATTCCTCGGTACTTCATCAAAAAATATTGGTAATCTTTTTCATTTGCCAACAAATATAAATGTATTCTTTTATTAGATGAATTCGATGCAATCGCAAAACTTAGAGATGATGCTCAAGAGGTTGGCGAGATTAAAAGGGTGGTTAACACGCTCCTGCAAAACCTAGATGTCAGAGCGAAAACTGGATTTACAATTGGTGTAACTAATCATGAAAAATTGCTTGATCCTGCAATTTGGAGGCGATTTGAAGTTCAAATTGAAATTCCAAAACCTACTTCTGACGTTAGAATTAAGTTGATGAATTATTTTCTAAAAACCCTTGAACTAGAACCAATGCAAATTAGGTTTTTAGCGTGGGCATTGGAAAATTCATCCGGTGCAGATATAGAGGGGTTGTCACTTTGGTTAAAAAAAACTCAATTACTTCAACCGAACTTAAGTTTAGTAGATCAAATTAGAAAATTTGCAGCACTAAATTCAGGAAGAATAAATATAAATAAGAGAGAATTATTACTTAGTTCTGATGAAGTTTTAGCAACTGCACTCTTACAAGAGCCGATTTATACTTTTAAGCAAAAAGACATTGCTTCCCTATTAGGAATAAACGAATCAACTTTAAGTAAACAACTATCAAAAAATAAATAACCATGGCAACCGGACCCCTACAAATAGTACTTAACAGCAACGATTTTATTGATGATTGGTTTCGACCACCCGGAGGAGGCCATAAAGATTTTTATGCAGATCATGATAAAGAATTTATTGCCCATAAAAAGAAAATATCGGATCAAGTTGAATCTTTGAGAAGCAGTGTTACTGAAAACAAATATTCTGATGTTTCATATGTTAAGGTTATTTTAAAACCTTCCGCAATAGCAAAAAGTCACTGGCCTACCCATACATTATTTAATAATGATATAGCTCCTATTATAGGATCTGGCGACTTAGGTGAATTGATTGCTGAAGTTCTTCCAAATAGCTTGACTAAAATTAATGAAAAGATTTATTTAGCTGAGGAAGAAACACGATATAAGGTTGATAAAAAGGGGAAAAGAAACCAAACCCCTCTTCCATTAGAAGTGAATTAGGGGCAATTGATGAGATAAAACCATATACCGAAGCCGATAAAAGAAACTTCTCTATAACAGACGCTGTTAAGTGGGTTTCTAACCCGCAAACCGGAGGAGCCTACATAGTTGAGCTTTTTGAGATTCCTCCGCAAAGACAAGACTGGGACGCATTGCCTGAATCGAAATATCGTCTTTTTAAAACCTTTTTTGATGGTATTGTTGAATTAAATAATAATACACGGGTTTTCTTTTTAGAAGACACCGATAAAACAATGCCCCTAATTGGCATTCGGTTAGAAAAAGAACCAATTTCTGCAAAGGGACAGTTTTTGCCGATGCAATCTTCTGCAAAAAAAGCGGATAGCATAAAGCAAATAGATCAGGATTTAAATAAACATAAAGACTTAATTTCTTTTTTAGATAAGCACCCATTAGTTAAAAAAATACATCTACCGCCAATTATTTCACGAAGCAAAGCCACTTCTCATAAAGTGGGTTCAAAGCATTCAATTCCAGAATTTATTAATGGAGATAATTTTCCTAAAATAGCTGTAGTTGACGGAGGTATTTCTGATATATTCAAAGATTGGATTGAAGGGAGGTGGGGATTACTAAGTACCACCGACAAGGATGAAGCTCACGGTACCTTTATTGCAGGAATTGCAATTTTAGGAAATTCACTAAACGGTGCACCTATTTGCTCCGAGCAAGACGGATGTAGAATTATTGATCTGGATATTTTACCAAAGGAAAGTGTTTTTGCAAATTATTACACAGAACCTCTACAGTTTTTTAATGAACTTGAGAGAGCTGTTATCTCACTTAAAAATGATACAGGTGTTAGAGTATTTAACTTTAGTCTTAATATTCAAGAACACGTATCTAGTGGAGGGTACAGTTTACCTGCAAGAAAATTAGATAAAATCGCAGTCAATAATGACGTAATTTTTATTATTTCAGCGGGGAATACACTTCCCCATGATATAAGAACAGAATGGCCAATTGATCCATCTTCTGCCTTAGCTATATTAGCCTCATCAAAAAACGATATTATTCGTACGCCCGCAGAAAGCGCACGAAATATAAGTGTAAGTGCCCTAAATCCACCTAATTTAGAAGGAATTGTTCCTTATGCATTGAGTAATTATTCTTGTAGGGGACCTGGAACTAGAGTTGGATTAAAGCCTGATTTAGCTCATGTAGGGGGATCGGGATCTAAAACAGGTGGAAATGGTCATGGACTTTTATCAATAAACATTAAGGGAGAAATTGTGGACGGGTGTGGAACTAGTTACGCTGCTCCTAATGTTGCGAAGACAATTGCATCCATAGACCATAAAATCGAAGGAGATGTCTCCCGTGAGACATTGATGGCACTAACAATTCATCACTCACAGTTACCAGAATCATTAAAAGATAAAAACTTTAGAGATGTCGTAAAGCATTTAATAGGGTTTGGCATTCCAAAAAATTCAGATGATATAATTCAGGGAGAATCTAATAGTATATCATTTGTTTTTGCAAACAGAATCAGGAACAAAAAGAAAATGAGTTTTAGTTTTTCATGGCCCGCTTCATTAGTTAAAAGTGGAAAGTGTTTTGGGTATGCAAAATTAACTTTAGTAAGCACACCTCCATTTAATCATAGATTTGGTGCTGAATTTGTTCGCGTTAATATAAATGCCTATTTGCGCCAAGAGCAAAAAGATGGAAGTTATAAAGGCCAACTTGAGCCCATTTATTTACCTATTAGCTCCGAAAATCAACAGTTTGAAAAAAATCAAATTGCACACTCATTTAAGTGGAGCCCGGTTAAAGTTTATGAAAAAAGTTTTAATGGAGTTGGTGATAGTACAAACTGGAAACTTGAAGTTGATTATTTAACCAGAAATAACGAAACTATGCCTTTGAATGGAGTCCCATTTACGGCAATTCTAACTATTTCTGACCCTTCTGGAGAAAAACCGATTTTTAATGAAATGAAACAACACCTTCAGGCGTTAGGTGTACAAGTTGTTGACATTAAAACTGCCGCAAGAGTAACAACTCGGGTATAATTTTAATTGATCATTCCTTCTTCTTCCACCTCTTTTCCGCAGCCTTCTGAGCAATTTCCTTTCGCCTTTCAGGTGTGAGCTTATTGGCTCTGGCTTTACCACCTTTTAGCCCGCCTTTGCGCCCTAATGCAACAGCGTTCGGGTCTTTGCCCTTGTCCTGATCGGGTTCACTTGCTTCTCCCGTTGCCAGCTCCACAATGAGTTTAGCTAATTGGTTGCCGTCCTTTGGTCTTTTAAGTTTCTTTGCCATACCGCAAAGATAAGCAGAAAAATGCTTGAGCGCATAAGTATTTAAAGGTCAGTGATATCAAACTGATGCACTACCAGCTTTTATCAACCCATTTTATATTGATTAAGATGAGTTGTGTCAAATAAATGTTACAACTTCTTCAAAAAATAATTGATCGAGGACAAAATTCAGATCAATAAAGTTGTTGAATATTACAATTGCATGGCATGAATGCACCGATAAAACTGAAAAGTAATTCTGCAATTGTGGTTTCTTCCGTACTTTGGAGGCATGATTGACCCATCGGAATTAAACCGGAAGCAAAAGGCAATTGAGGCTGAAAACGGTAAATTTTACCGGCGTCTGAAAAAACGATTTCCACGCGATATAGATGAAGAACTGATTGAATTAGATTCCCAGGTTTTTTCCAGAATCGATTGTCTGGCATGTGCTAATTGTTGCAAAACTATCAGTCCCGTTTTTAAGGAACGGGATATTACGCGTTTGGCAACCCATTTTAAAGTCAGACCTTCAGTTTTTACCGATAAGTATCTATATATGGATGAAGAAGGAGATTATGTTTTGAAAACTACTCCTTGCCCGTTTTTACTTCCCGACAATAAATGCAGTGTTTATGAACACCGCCCTTTTGCATGCCGTAGTTACCCGCACACAGCAACCTTACCTTTAAAGAAGTCACTGGAACTGACAATTAAAAACAGTGCTGTTTGTCCGGCCGTTTATGAAATCACAAACATATTAAAGAAGAAATATCAGTTTTGATCAGCATCAATCCATTCCCAGGTGATGCATCATAAAGGTGAAAATATCAGATTGCTCATCAATGAGCTTTGAGACCGGTTTTCCGGAGCCATGTCCAGCGTTTACATCAATTCGAATCAGCACAGGATTTTCTGCGGATTGTTTTTGTTGGAGGGTGGAGATGAATTTAAAGGAATGAGCAGGCACAACACGGTCATCATGGTCGGCAGTTGTGACTAATGTTGCAGGATAATTAGAATCATCTATAATATTATGAAGCGGAGAATATTTAAACAATGATTCAAACTCTTCTTTTTTATCGCTTGAACCATAGTCACCGGTCCAGGCCCATCCAATGGTGAATTTATGAAACCGGAGCATGTCCATTACACCTACAGCAGGCAATGCAACCTTAAATAATTCGGGTCGTTGTGTTAATGCTGCACCAACCAGTAGGCCGCCATTCGATCGGCCACCAATAGCAAGTTTGGAAGGATTCGTATATTTTTCCGAAATAAGATATTCTGCAGCACTTATAAAATCATCAAATACATTTTGCTTTTTGAGTTTGGTCCCCGCCTCATGCCATGCTTCACCATATTCGCCACCACCTCTCAGATTAGGCATTGCAAATACACCACCTTTTTCAAGAAACAATAAGCGCTCAGTTATAAACTCAGGTGTTTTGCTTATATTAAATCCACCATAGCCGAATAAAAGCGTAGGATTATTTCCATCATTGATTAATCCTTTTTTGTGCACTATAAACATGGGAATGGATGTATTGTCTTTACTTTTGTAAAAAACCTGTTTGGTTTCATAACCATTGGCATAAAAATCGATTTGAGGTTGAAAATAAACGGCAGTTTCCTTGCTGTTCAGATTGTGCAAGTAAGTTGTTTCTGGAAATGTAAATGATACAACCGAATAAAAAAGTAAACTATCTTTATCTGATCCATTAACTGAGCTAAGTGTGCAATAGGTTGGCAGTTTAATTTCATAGTTATATTTACCTTCAGTATCATAAACATAAAGTCTGCTGCTTGCATCTTTCATGTAGTGTGCTACAAAATTATTTCCGGCACGGACAATACTTAGAAGTACTTCTTCTTTTTCAGGAATAAGCTCAGATTGTTGACCTATTTCAAAATCCAGTTTCACAACTTTTTTTCTGTAAGCATTTTCATTGGTAAGGATATAAACGGAATTGCCAATGTTATCAATTACAGAATGAGAGTACTTGAAAGTTTCTGAAAATTTAATGGACTTATCTGTAGTTGCATTTTTAATAGTCAAACTATTTCCTGAAGAAGATTGAGAACCTGTAATGTAGTGAAAACGTTCGTCTTTACTTACAGAATATCCAAAATTGCGTAGTGGATTTTCCGGGTCAGCATAAATAAGCTTATCAATTGACTGTGGTGTACCTGCTTTGTGGTAATACACTTTATGAAACTCATTTTTGCCTTTATAAGCTGCATCTCCGGAAGGTTCATCATATCTGCTATAGAAAAATCCATCCTTTTGCCAGCTGATTCCCGAAAATTTAATCCATTTAACTGTTTCAGCTAATTCACGTCCGCTTGCATTTTCAATAACTTTAACTTCTGTCCAGTCGGCGCCACCTTTCGATATTCCATAAGCAGCATATTTCCCATCATTTGAAACCTGGAACAGATTAATAGAAGTTGTGCCATCAGCAGCCAGAAAATTAGGATCCAGAATCATCTCTTCTTTTCCTTTGATGCCATTTCTTCTGTATAAAACAGACTGATTCTGGGTGCCGTTATTTTTATAATAGTAATAGTTGCCATTTTTAAATGAAGGCGATGACTGTCTGGGAAAATTCCAGATTTTAGTAAGCCGCGCATTGTTCTTGTCCCTTTCAGGTAATGTAGCCAAATAAGCAAAAGTTACTTTATTTTGGTTTTCCACCCAGTTTTTTGTTTCAACCGAATGGTCATCTTCCAGCCAGCGATAAGGGTCGTTTACAGTAACTCCGTGATAAACATCTGTTTGGCTCACTGTTTTAGTTTCCGGGTAGTTGAGCTTTTGGCCAACAACGCATAAAGGGGTAGTTATTAATAATAGTAAGAAAATGTTTCGTCTCATGTCGCGGGGATTTATTTCTTTTGCATGTTGCAAATACAAATCTCACAAAATCATGCATAATATACAAAACATAAAAAGGTGGTATGTTAAATCGGCTATTTTAGTGATAGTTGCTGTTTTTTCATCTAATTTGTCAAATTCAACTCCAATTGTAAATGAAGACCAGCGAATGGAAAAATTCAAGCTCGTATTCCTGGAAAATTACTGGAAAATAAGTCCCGTTGAAGCTATTTATGTAGGTTACCATCGTAACGACAGTTTGCTCGTAGTACCAGATCGGGAATTTTTAGATAGTCAACTGAGAATTTTGGAAATGCTTGATGATAGTTTGGGAAAGTATGATGTATCGAAGTTATCGGCGAATTCCAGAACTGATTATATGATGATGCGTGATCGTATCGAATCTTTCCGGTGGTATTTAACAGAATACAGGGAGTATGAGTGGAATCCGGCTTATTATAATGTTGGTGGTGAATTTGCTGAAATATTAAACAGCAGATTTACAAATCTGGAAGAACGTTTACGGATTATTTCGAAACGTTTTAATAACGTAGACAGATACTATGAAGCCGCCACATCATTAATTAAAAATCCGGTAATTGAACATACCGATTTGGCTATTTTGCAGAATGAAGGCTCGCTTGATGTTTTTGGAAAACAAATGGAGGACTCTTTGACTGCATCAAAGCTTTCTCTAAGCGAAAAAGATGCATTCAGAGAAGGTATGTCGAAGACCCGCGAAAGTATCATAGGTTATATTTCATATTTGAAAAATCTCAGAGAAAAACTGACCTCCGATAATTCAAGAAGCTTCCGGTTAGGCAAAGAGCTTTATACCCAAAAGTTTAAAATGGATATTCGCTCACGCCATGAAGCAGAAGAAATTTATAATAAAGCTCTTGAGCGTAAGGATGAGTTATTAACCAATATGGCAGTTATTGCACGTAAGCTTTGGCCTAAGTATTTACCCGATGTACCTATGCCTGACGAAGACAGAGCTATGATAAAAGCAATTGTAGAACAGGTATCGTTAAAACATGTGCACAGAGACTCATTCATCACTGCAATTGAAAAACAAATTCCGGAATTAGCAGCATTAGTGAACAGTAAAAAATTACTTTATTTAGATCCTACCAAACCACTTGTGGTAAGGAAAACCCCTTCGTACATGGAAGGGAGTGGAGCAGGAGCTTCCATTTCTTCTCCGGGACCTTACGACTTGCATGGAAACACCTATTATAATGTTTCACCACTGACTAATTATTCAGGTGATCAGGCTGAAAGTTATCTCAGAGAATATAATCATTATATGCTTCAGATTCTGAACATTCATGAAGCAATCCCCGGTCATTATGCTCAGTTGGTTTATGCCAATCAGTCACCATCCCTTATTAAAAGTATCTTAGGAAATGGTGCAATGATTGAAGGTTGGGCTGTATATTCTGAACGGATGATGCTTGAAGAAGGATATGGCAATAATGAACCCGAATTATGGTTAATGTATTACAAATGGCATTTACGCTCTGTCTGCAACACAATTCTTGATTATTCGGTTCATGTGTTAGATTGGCCTGAGAAAGTTGCTGTTAAATTTCTTACTGATGATGCGTTTCAGCAACCGGCTGAAGCATCTGGAAAATGGAGGCGTGTAAAATTGACCCAGGTTCAATTGTGCAGCTACTTTACAGGTTATTCTGAAATATATGATTTCAGAGAAGAACTTAAAGTTAAACAGGGCAAAGATTTCGATTTGAAAAAATTTCATGAGAAGTTTCTTAGCTATGGCTCAGCTCCCGTTCCTTATATCCGTGAATTAATGCTCGAAGATTTAAAATTACCGAAATAATAACTTTTTAATTCATATTCTGTTATCCAGTTCCTGCTGCTTTTGCAATAGGAATAAATTAACTGCTTATCTGTTCGATTTGTGCCATTAAGAAAAATTAAGAATACTGTTGATGCTTTGCATCTGGTAATAGGTGAGTATGATGGTGAATTGAGGGATTCTGTTTCAGGATTTGCTCAAAGCGATTGGGATAGCTGTATCTCCAAAGAAAAATTATTCCTCACCCGGGATTATTTATCAGTGTGTGAAAAAAGTAATTTGCCAGGGCTTTCCAATCGTTTTTTATTGCTGCGAAAGAATGGCGCTCCATGTGCAATTGCCTATTTTCAACTCATTAACCTTTCCGATGCCGGACTTGGTGGAATCCTCAATCTCGATGAGTATGGAGGATTGGCAGGAACAGTTTCCGAAAAATTAATAAACTGCTGTTTCATCCAGGTTCAGGTAATTCGAGTTTACTACTGGGTTGCGGTAACCTTTTAATCAGTGGTAATCATGGCATAAGTGCTATTGATGATGCGTCTTTCCTCGCTGCTGTTAAGTCTATTACTCCGGTTAAAAAAGCAATCGAACAATCTTTGGCAAGAACGGAAAAGATTGTTGGTTTTATGGTTAAGGATTTTTATGAAGATGAAGATAAGATTGCTGCTCCCGTTTTAAGCAAAGATTATTTCATGTTGAATACCGATCCAGAAATGGTTTTTGAAGTGAATCCTGAATGGAATAATTTTGAAGATTATCTGGCAGCACTTTCTTCTAAATATCGGGTCAGAACTAAAGGTGCAATGGCGAAGATGGAAGGAATTGCTATCCGCGACTTGTCTTTTGATGAAGTGAAGCATTCACTCAATGATTTGTACATTTTAAATGATAATGTCATCCGTAAAGCTCCTGTGAAATTAATTCGCCCTTCTGCTGAATATTTCATTCAGCTCAAAGAAATTTATGGTGATCATTTCCGGATTAAAGGGTTTTTCAGGGAAAAAACAATGATCGCTTTTACTTCTTCATTGTGGAATGAACATCATATGGAGGCACACTGTATCGGAATTGACTATAACTTAAACAGTCAATACAGCATTTATCAGAATATTTTGTACTCCTACATTAATGACGCCATAGAATGCAAATCGAAACGACTTTATTTTGGCCGAACTGCACTTGAAATTAAAAGTACCACCGGTGCAAAACCGTATCACCTTGCCTGTTATTTCCGCTTTGCTAACCGAATGCTGAACCTGTTGGCAAAACCAATGATCAGCAGTACCGGACCCGGTGATTGGATTCCCAGAGACCCATTTAAAAGTAAATAATTCTTTATTCGTTTTTTGAAACGTTTTGATCTGTTAAATGACTAAGAATCAATTTGTTATAGTTAAGTTTAAATGGTTTCTCAAATCAATTGATCAAACTGTAGGTAGGATTAGGCTTTTTCTTAGCCACATGAATTCAATGATTCACCAATTAAATCACTAAGTTGGCTTAAAATCCGGGCTTTTTATGCCGGATTAAGATATTTTTGATTTCACCAACTCAGTTAAACGATTTTTACTGCCCTCATGCAACAAATCAGTTATTTAAAATCCATTCCATTGGTATTCATGATTTTCATGTGCTTTGGAAATCAGTGTGTTTATGGAACGCATGCTGCCGGATCAGATTTGACATATACTTGTTTGGGAGGTAACCAATACAGGCTTGAAGCAACTTTTTACCGCGATTGCAACGGCATTCCGGAACCTGCATTCATTACCTTTTATTACCGTTCCGCCTCTTGTGGATTTAATTACAACGTAACAGCAACACCTGACACAGGTTCTGGAGTTGAAATATCATTGCCATGCAGCACTGCTGTCTCAACATGTAATGGCGGGACTGAATCGGGTGTAAGGGTCCTATTCATTTATCACGCCTAAAACCGGACCAACAACACAGGTTCAGTTTATTTCTCCTGCTACTGTCTCTAATCCACTTGCTTCGTCAACACCTTTCCTTATTAATCCGGTAACAGGTGATATCAATTTTACGCCTTCTCAAATTCAGGTAGGGATTCTTGCTGTTTTAGTGAAAGAATTTCGAAACGGTATTTTAATCGGGAGTGTTATCAGAGATATTCAGGTTTATACTACTTCCTGCAATAATGTTATTCCATCGGCTTCCGGCATAAATGGAACTTCCGGTTATGATATTACAGTGTGTCCCGGACAAACAATTTGTTTTACTGTTTATACTTCAGATGCCGATTCCAATCAATCGGTTTCTACTATCATTAATAATACAATTCAGGGTAGTACAATTTCCAGTACAGGTGGCTCAAGACCGGAAATTACTTTTTGCTGGACACCTGATTTCGATGACGTGAATTTATTACCAAATAGTTTCACCGTTACAGTGCGTGACAATAGTTGCCCATCGAATGGAATTCAGACTTTCTCCTACAATATTTTTGTGCCAGCACCTTATTTTACAACAAACACCCAGGCTGTTTCCTGTTTTTCAGGGAATGATGGAATTGCAGTTGCAACACCTGTATATGGAAATCTTTATAGTTATAGCTGGAATACAACACCTGTTCAGAACACTTCAACGGCCATCGGACTTTCTGCGGGCACATATACACTGACTGTTAGTGATACTTCCGGTTGCTCATTATCTGTGCCGGTAATGATTGAACAACCTTTACCATTGCAAGTCAGCGGTAATGTGTCTCCGGCTTCTTGTGGTTCATGTAATGGTACCATTTCACTTGCAGTAACCGGCGGGAATCAAGGCTACAGTTTTGTTTGGAACGACGGTAACACCACTCCTTCAAGAACGAATTTATGTGCTGGTATTTATACCGTTTCAGTCACTGATGTCAATGGCTGCACAGTAAATGCTTCTTATCTTGTGAATCAGCAATCATCGTTCACGGTAACAGCAATTGCTACTCCGGTTTCATGTGCCGGAGGAATGATGGAATTGGAGATATTACTGTTATAGGTGGCAGCGGATCATTTGGGTTTCTTTGGTCGGATGGACAAACAACAGAAGATGCCATTTCACTTGCGGAATTTATACAGTTACTATTACAGATGCCGGAAGCTGTAGCTCCATGATTCAGGTACAAATTACACAACCTGCCCCTGTTTTCATAACAGCAACTATTGCAAATGTAACTTGCCATGGCACTAACGATGGTCTCATTGATGTTACTGTATCAGGTGGTACGAGTCCCTATGATTATTTTTGGTCTGATGGAAGTTTTTCGGAAGATATTTCGACGCTTGAGTCCGGAATTTATGTACTTACTGTTTCCGACTTATTCGGTTGTATAGCACAGGAACAGTTTATAATTTCTCAACCAGATCCAATTGCTATTACCTTCACTACTACTGATGCAACCTGCTTCGGAAGTACAGATGGTGCGATACAAGTTTCGGCAACCGGTGGGAATGCTCCTTTCAGTTACTTCTGGCAAAATGGTTCAACAGATACTACGCTGCAAAATCTGGCTTCAGGAACGTATATGTTGACTGTCACTGATAATCATGCTTGTTCAATTATAACTGCTTTTGCAGTTTCTCAACCCGATGAAATATTAATTCAGTTTCAACAAACATTTGATCCTTGTAATGCAGGAACTGGTTCTGTTGCAACAGTAATTTCAGGTGGTAATGATCCATTTATCTATAGCTGGTCGGATGGAAGTGCCGGTTCATCGATTAGTGGAGTAAACCCTGGAATTTATACATTGACAATTACGGATGCTTTTGGTTGTATGGTTTCAGACACCGTGAGTGTAGGTGGCATAACAGATCCTATGACACTAGCTTTTAATTCTGTATCCAGTAGCTGCCACGATACAGATGATGGAAGTGCTGACCTTACTATTTCCGGCGGACAGGAACCTTATTCTTACTTATGGTCGAATGGTAATACCGCTGAAGATTTATTGTTGGTTTTAGGAGGAAATTATGATGTTACTGTCACAGATGCCAATGGATGTACTGTTGCCGGGAATGTATTGATTGAAGCTCCGGAACCAATGGCGGTTTCCTTTAACGTTATCCCTGTTGGATGCGGTGTTACAAAAGGAACTATAACAGCACATGCCAGCGGAGGAACACCTGCCTATGCTTATGTGGGCAACAGGCGAAACCACTTCGTTTATTGATAATCTTGATCCCGGATTTTTTAATGTTACCGTAACTGATATAAATGGTTGCAGTGTTACAGATTCAGTTGAAGTAGTTGCGTATCC
Organism: Bacteroidota bacterium; assembly: GCA_016713525.1. GTDB lineage: Bacteria > Bacteroidota > Bacteroidia > AKYH767-A > OLB10 > JADKJB01. The sequence goes on from JADJOZ010000001.1 coordinate 121,093, forward strand.
TGAACTCATTGCTACAGTTGAAACTGGAGATGCTTCATTTCCGGGTGCTGCCGATGGGTCTATTGATCTTTCAGTTAATGGTGGTGCAATACCCTATTTATATGAATGGTCTGATGGCTCTGTCACTGAAGATTTAAGTGGAGTTGTGGCAGGTATTTATACAGTAACTATTACGGATTTCTCGGGTTGTCAATTAATGCTGACTGCGGAAGTCATGAATTCGTCTCTTACATCCTTAAATAATAATGGTAATGATCAGCCTGAATTATTGATTTCTCAAATTGGTGGTAGCACATTCCTTCAGGTAACTGCATCCGGAAATGATAATTACAATCTGGAATTATACGATAATTCCGGACGATTGATCAGTGGGTTTTTATCTGGACAAATGCAAAAAGGGGAGGTTCGTAAGATTGAAATTCCTGAAAAAAATATTGCATCCGGTTTATACATAATTGTCCTTCGTGGAGATAACAATGTGAAAAGCATGAAAATGATGCTTCGCAACTAATATTTGTTTTGATTACTTTTTGCCGATCCCTGCCAGTTGAGTGGCAGGGGTTTTTTGTTTTAATTCTTTTTTAACTACAGATTTTAAAGCGGATCTGGTACTGATTGAATCTAATTTGGAATTAATTTAAAAGGGTTCCTTGAACATTCAACTATCAATTTAACTAAATTTGCATCAAATGTGGTCAATTGTAAGATATTGCATCCCGGCACTCATTTGCTCATTCCTGGCAGGTGGGTGTGGGAACAAACTCGGAGAAAAACTGGGAGCTTTGAATTTACCAACGCTGTCCGGAGCCCCGGTTTCTTTGGTTGAGGAAATGGGATCTGTTGCCACTGTTTATCTTTTCTTATCGCCTGATTGTCCTATGTGCATCAGCTCTTCCGGAGATATCCGTGAACTTGCTCAAGCTTATCATTCACACGGCATTGCTTTTCTCACAGTTTATCCCGGTACATTTTATTCCAAATCTGAAATAGATTCCTTTCATACACATTATAATATAGGATTGCCGGCTATTCTGGATACAGGATTGGTTCTGACTAAAATGGTGAGTGCAACGGTAACACCGGAAGTTGTTGTAATTAGTCCTGAAAGTGAAATTTTATATTCAGGTGCCATCAATGAAAGAGCTGCCAGTCTGGGCAAGAAACGTCAGCTGGTAGGCATGCATTATTTGAAAGAAGTGCTCGATGCAGTTCTTGCAAAAAAAGCTATTCCGTTCAAACGTATTAATCCTGTTGGTTGTTTTATTGAATCATGAGAACAAGTTATTTTCAACTTAAGAAAACTTTTATGAAGCAACTGCTACTTGTCGTTTCAGGTTTAGCATTTTTAATAGCATGTAATTCAGGCAAGCCACAAACGAATCTCACATTCAATAAGGAAATTGCCCCATTGATTCACAAGCATTGCACTCCATGCCATCGTCCGGGAGAGGCAGGCCCGTTTAGTTTGATTACTTATAAGGATGTGAGGAAAAAAGCCAAAACCATTGCTCGTGTAGTTGAAGCAGGTGTTATGCCGCCATGGCCCGTTGATCCGGAATATTCTCATTTTGTTGGTGAGAAAGTTTTGACCGATACAGAGAAAGAAATGATTGTAACGTGGTTTAATGCCGGTTGTCTCGAAGGAAATGCATCAGACCTGAAACCTGCACCCATATATCCGGAAGGTTCACAGTTAGGAAAACCAGATGTTGTTATTCGAATGGAAGAACCGTTCACAATTCCCGGCGATAACCGCGATCGGTTCATGGTTTTTAAGATACCTTATGAATTGGAAAAAGATACCTTTCTGAGAATGGTTGAATATGTTCCCGGAAATCGTAAACTTTCTCATCATGTAAATGGTCACATAATTCAATATGACGACAAACAGAAAAAAGATGTGTTTGTTGGCCCCCGGTATGTTGACCGCGAAGTTGCCGGAACACTTGACTCCTGCTACCGGTTCATGAAATTGCTAAATGATGATGAAACCTATCCATTGCTCACTCCCAGTGTATTTAACTTTTTACCGGGTGTTTTACCTCAACAATATCCCGATGGAATAGGAGGGTACCGAATTAAAAAGAAAGGTGCCATCCTTATGCGCGATCTTCATTATGGGCCCACCCCTGTTTCTGAAACAGATCAACCGCACATAAATTTGTTTTTTAGTGCGAAACCGCCTGAGCGACCCTTTATGGAGACGCAATTAGGTACGTTGGGAATTTCTGAAATTGTACCACCACTTTTAATCCCCTCCCGACACCATCATGAAATTTGTTACTAAAGCATTAATTTATCATGATATTTCATTGGTTACCATAAATCCTCACATGCATCTCCTTGGGAAATCGTTTCTGGCTTATGCTATTACTCCACAATCCGACACCATTCGATTGGTACGAATACCTAAATGGGATTTCAGGTGGCAATATTTCTATACTTATCCAACTATGCTAAAAATCCCTGCCGGTTCAACCATTGTCGCTGAAGGGGTATTTGACAATACCAGGAATAATCCGAATAATCCTTTCAGTCCGCCCAGAGAAATTACAGGATTGGGTGGAAGCATGAGAACTACTGATGAAATGTTCCAGCTAATACTCACTTTTTTGCCGTACTTTCCCGGTGATGAACACATTCGTCTTGATAACATTTTGCCGGGTCAAACCGGACTGGAATAAAAATGTCTGATATTTGATACAAAATTCAATAGTTAAAACGTTACATCAGGAATGAATATCTTCAAAAATATTAAAAAATGGATTTTCCTCTTGCTGTTGGTAATTCCTTTGGTTGGAATGGCTCAGGATGATAAGAAGCCAACCAGGAAGCAAAAAAAAGCAGAGCAAAAGAAAGAGCAACGTGTAAAAGAATCGAAGAAATCGGAATTCAAAAGCAAGAAACAACACATGAAATTACAGGATAAACAAACACGTAAGCGCATGAAAAAACATAAACGCAAAGGCATGCGTTATGTATCCACCAAGCCAAATTTCTTTCAACGATTATTTAATACCCGGTAATCAGGCATACTCACGTAAGTCGACAGGTACAACTTGCGTTACCCCTTGTTCAACCATGGTGATTCCGTACATAATGTCGGTGGCTGCCATGGTTTTTTTGTTGTGAGTAATGATGATGAATTGTGACTCAGCAGAGAATTTCTTGATGATCTTATTGAATTTATCAATGTTGGAATCATCTAATGGGTCATCGTTCTCTTCAAAAATACAGAAAGGAGATGGTTTTAAAAGGTAAATACCAAACGGTGGTGCGGTTGCGGTTAATGTTTTCGCTCCTCCCGAAAGCTGATGAATGGAAAGTGGTTTCTTTCCTTTTGGTTGAGCAATAATCTGAACATCAGATTCCAGAGGATTTGCAAGATCAGTCAGTATAAGGTCGCAATTATCTTCTTCAGAAAATAAAGACCGGAATACATGGATGAAGTTTTCGCGGACAGCATGATATGCTTCCATGAATTTTTCTTTGGCGGTATTGTCAATTTCTGCAATAGTTTTCAAAAGAGACTCTTTGGCATTTTTTAAATCTTCCTGCTCTTTGACAATAAAATCATGGCGCTCTTTGATTTCCTTAAATGATTCCAATGCCATTGGATTAATAGGACCGAAATCAGACAATTGCTTTTTAAGTTTTTCAGATCGTGTACGAAGTTCTTCAGCATCAAGTTCCGGATTTGGTTCTTGCTCCATGATTTCTTCAAGAACAATATTGAACTCAATATTCAACCGCTCCTTAAGAGAAGCCATTTTTAAACGGAGTTCATTTATCTGATTGTGAATTTCACGGATAATGCCATCAGAATGCTCCTTCTGTTTCCGTTTTTCTGCAATCAGTTTTTCTTCCTTATCAATTTCACCTTTCGATTTATAATAATCATCCTCCTGAGTACGTACAATCACTTCTGCGCTAGATTTTTTCTCAGTATGCTCTTTGAAAAATGCCTCTGAAGTATGTTGCTGTTCGTGAAGTGTTTTTAATTGTTGGGTGATTCCCTCCAGTTCAATCAGATGTTCTTCACGGCTTCGGGTAAGATTGCTGACCTGATTGGATTTAAAACTGATGTCTCTGGAAATATTCTGTAGTTTATTCTGCTGTTGGAAAAACTGAATATTTTTCTGATTGTAAGCGTTTGTCATATAGCTTACATGTTTTTGTAATTCATTGGAAAGATCCTGTTTGATCTTTTGTTGGTCTAAAAGGTTTTGCAGTTCCGATCTTTGCGATTCAATGGAAAAGCCTTTAATTGCTTCAGGATGTTCTTCAGGCTTATTCAGATTTTCATTCTCTTCAGTAAGCTGATTAACGGTTGTTCGGGTGTATTCAATTGCCTGAACAAGGAATTCACGGTTGTTATTTAAGGTGTTAACCTGACCTGATGTGCGTGCAAAATCACCATCTGTTTTGCTCACGTTTCGCCCTGCTTCACTGAAGGTATTTCTTTGTTCTGTTTGTTCCTTCTCAGTAGCAGCAATCTGTTGTTGTAATGAATCAATTACTTCCTGATGTGCTTTAATTTCATCAGATAGCTTCTGCAGATTTTTCTGCTTCCCTGTTCTTTTTCCATCACCTAAACCAATTGATCCGCCTGCTAAAACATAACGCTGACGAAGGAATTTTCCGTTCTTTGAAAGTAAAATATAGGACCCTTCAATTGATGATGTATCAAATTGACTGAGATCATCATTACCATCATAAAGATAGACATTACCAAGTAAATGTTCGAAAAGTTTAGAGTAGGCGCCATCAAAATCAGTAAGTGACAAAGCATGTTTACATCCTGCAATATCTTTCACTGATTGGGTAGGGAGGGACTTCAGATTATCAAGGACAAAAAAGTGAGCACGACCTTTTGATGACGTATTCAGCATTTGAAGTGCTTCCCAGGCCTCACGGGTGTTCTGGACAATAAAGTGGTTCAGAAAAGGCTCAAGATAATTTTCAATGGCATTTTTATACTCATCATCACAACTGATCACTTCTGAAACTAAAGGAACATGTTTGAATTGAGAACCCTGAGATTTCAGGAATTTAATGGATTCAGGAAATCCTTCCATTTTTTCCAGTAAATTTTTTGTCAGCTCAAACTCATTGGTCTTAACATCTGATTTTCTTTTCTCTTCTGCTAATTGCTGGTTTAAGGTGCGAAGCTTGTTTTCTGTCTCACGTAATTTTTGTTCAAAATCATCACGGTGTTTTTTTGCTGCTGCTGAATCCTTTTCCAAACGTTCCCGTTCAGGAACTATTTTAGCAATTTCCTGATCAAGTGTTGCAAGTTTATTCTCATTCGTTTGAATCTGATCATTTAATCTTTTTAATTCTTCACCAATGGAATTGCTTCTGGCTTGTCGAACAGCTGCCTGAGTTTCATAGCGATTTATCTGCTGGCGTAATTCATGGAGTTGTTGATTCAACACTTTCAACTCTCCAACTGAATCCTCATAGAGGTGTTTATTATCTTCAACATTCTGCTTCATTTCTGAAAGCTGATGTTCAAGATTTTTTAATGCTTCTTCTTCTGTTGTTTTTTCAGAAGTTAAACTTGTTATACTTTCATTTAACTCGGTAATCGTTTGTTCATCAGTTACATTTTGATGACTCAGTTGTTTTTGTTTATCATGTAGAAAAGAAATTTTTTCCTTTACGTTTTTAATTTCGTTTTCATTCTTTGTAATCAGCAGAATAATGTCATTCAGTTCTTTCTGAGCTATTGAAAGATTCTTCTCTTTTTCCAGGCTCTCTGTTTTTAACTTCTGGATATTTGCTTCTATGACATCAAGATCAACATGATGCTGTAATTTTTCATCTGAGATGGATTCTTCCCTTTTCTGAAGATCCTGCAATGACTCACGGAATTCACGAACTGCATATAAAGAGTAAGCCATACTTACTTCTTTATATTCATCTTTCATGCGATAAAATTTCTGGGTTTTCTTCGCCTGACTTTCGAGTTGCTTTAAACTTTTTTCAATTTCGAATAATAAATCATTAACCCTGTTCAGATCAGCATCTGTTTCTTCCAGCTTCTGAAACGTTTGTTTTTTTCTGATTTTATATTTAGAAATTCCGGCTGCTTCCTCAAGCAAAAATTTGATCGTGTTATTCCGGTCATTCAGAATCTCATCAATCATTTTTAATTCAATGATTGCATAACTGTCGGAGCCAATTCCGGTATCAAGAAAAAGATCTGTGATATCTTTTAACCTGCAGGTAACATTATTTAATAAATACTCACTTTCTCCAGTACGATATAATCTTCTGCTGATGCATACGGTTGAATATTCAGTGGATAAAACACCTTTGTTATTTTCAAAAGTAAGGTGTACTTCGGCAAGATTTGCAGGTTTCCGGTTCTTTGTACCATTGAAAATAATGTTTTCCATTTTTTCAGAGCGAAGCATACGGGTTTTTTGTTCACCCAATACCCACCGAATGGCATCAACTACATTCGATTTTCCGGAGCCATTCGGCCCAACCACTGCTGTAACACCCTTGTCGAAGTGAATAGTAACTTTATCACCAAAACTTTTAAAGCCTTTTATTTCTAATGTTGTAAGACGCATTTCACGATCTGCTAATTAATTGGATTTCTGAAAACAGGAGTGCAAAAATAGATTTTCCACCTAGTCTGAACCTAACAAAATTAAGATAATTGCCCCATTTTTCGTGCCTTTTTAACAAGTTGGCTGATTTTCAGTGATTTGATTTGTGAACAACCGATGTCAGGTTTGTGAAAAAGTTCAGAAACTGAATATTGGTTCACTTACAACTCAAAATGTCATTAAAAAGCCACAAAATGAAATTTATTGTCATACCAATTAAAAAAAACTGATATTTGTTCACATTAGTTTCATAAGAATGGATGATCTGAAGGTCATATTATATATAGTGGGTGCCATTATATGGGTGGTTTACAATAACTACCGTAAAATAATGAATGAATCCAAGAAGAGGAATCCGTCGCAACCGGCTCCTCAGGCAGAGGTAATTCCTCCTTACAAGGCTCCAACCGCTGAAAAACCTCAGCAACTTCCTCGGCGTCAGAGTAATACATTGCCAAAACCTTCCCGACAAACGATGCCGGTTCCTACAAGGAAACCATTAAGAGAATCGGTCCGACCCTCATTAGCCTCCGGACGTAAGCCTCTGGTGGCTTCCAGATTATCTCAACAAAAAAAGAATGAAGTTTCCATGAATTATAATCGTGAAGGTGGTGCTATTCAACCTTCTAAAATTGTACAATTTGAAGAAACACTAACAGTCACCGAGTATGCGAATTCAGTTCTGAGTGACCTTCGTGACGGCGATATGCAAAAAGCAATTATATATTCAGAAATACTCAAAAGACCTTATAATTAGACACTTGAACGAACATGCCAGTCAATTAATTGTAAAAATTAAAATAATGTTTGGATATTATTTTTAAATATTCATACTTTTACGCTCCTCATTATAAATTATTAAAAACCTAACATAAAAATAACCCTATGCTGAGAAAAATTTACCTATTAACAGCTGCTTTTTTAGTTGCTACCGGCTTTGCGGCTTTTGCCCAGACCGGTTCAATTAAAGGTAAGGTACTTGACAAAACCACCAAGGAACCCTTACCCTTCGCGAATGTAATCGTGGAGATGAATGGCAGTCAGGCGGGCGGTGCGCAGACCGACTTCGATGGTAACTTCACCATCAAACCGCTTCAACCCGGCAAGTATAACCTGAAAGCTTCTTTCGTTGGTTATACCGCAGCAGAAGTTACCGGAGTACTGGTATCTGCTGACAAAATTACCTTCCAGGACATTTCATTGCCTAAAGGTGCAGTTGATATTACTGCTGTTGAGGTTACTTCCTACAAAAACCCTATTATCGACAAGGGTAACCCTTCATCTCAAACTACTGTAACTCAGGAAGAAATCCAGGTTGCACCAACACGGGATGTCAAGTCAGTTGCATCAACAACAGCGGGTGTATTCCAGAAAGATGAGGGTGACGATATTAACGTTCGTGGATCACGAAGCGATGCTACTGACTACTATGTAGACGGTATCAAAGTAAGAGGTTCTACAGCTCTTCCTCAATCTGGTATTGAACAGATCACCGTTGTTACAGGTGGTGTACCTGCTCAATATGGAGATGCTACCGGTGGTATCATCAACATTACCACAAGAGGTCCCTCAAAAGAATTCTTTGGCGGAGTGGAGTTCGTAACTTCCGAATTATTCGATAAGTATGGCTATAACCTCGCAGGTTTGAATATCTCCGGTCCGGTTTGGTCTAAAAAAGATGCCGAAGGCAAAGTTGACAGAACAATTGTTGGCTTCTTCCTTTCTGCTGAGTACCAGATTGAAAAAGATCCTGATCCTTCAGCTATTGGTATGTATAAAGTGAAAGATGAAATATTTGATGGAATAAAACAAAATCCTCTTTCACCAACGCTTAACGGCGGTTCCGTTTTCAGAAATAAAACGGAATTCCTCAGAGCCGATGCATTTGAGAAAATAAAAATTAAACAAAATACAGGATCTACCGGATATCGTGTATCAGGTAAAATAGATATTCAACCTGTTGATAATATTACTTTAACTTTTGGATCATCGTATGACCATAATGATAGAAATGAGTTCATCTATACCTATTCATTATATAACTATGATAATAACAACCAGAAGATTGATGACTCCTGGAGGGTTTTCGGACGCCTCACTCAAAAATTAGGTGGTTCAAAATCTAATTCAGAGGGAGCAGCTTCAGTTATTAAAAATGCATTCTACTCCATTCAGGTTGATTACAATAAAACAAAAACTGTTTATCAGGATGAAAACCACGAAGATCGTTATTTCGATTATGGTTACATCGGTAAATTTAATACGGTCAAAAATAAGAATCTGTTCCTGAATCAGGTATTCTCTATAGATCCTAATACAGGAGATACCACCTTTACTATTTTTGATGACAATGGTAATGGAATCCTTTATGAACAAGCTGCATTACCCGGTGACTCAGTTGTTCTTTACAACGGTGGCGATGTTAATCCATTGACTCAGGCTTACACCGATCAGTATTTCCAACTTGCCGGAGATGATTACCAGCAATATTATTCAACACTTTCTCAGGTTGCTGTAAATGGAGGAATTGTTAACGGTGCTTTGCCTAGAAATACTTATTCACTATACAGAAGTCCCGGTTATACCTTTAATCAGTATCGTGTTGTTGAAAGTGCTCAATTCCGTGTTTCTGCTTCGGTTTCTGCTGACGTAAAAGATCATGCAATCGTAGCTGGATTTGAATATGATCAACGAACAGATCAAGAGTTTATCATTAACCCTGTTGGATTATGGGGACTTGCAAGATTACGTGCAAATGAAAATAATCAGCAGCTCGACAGGACTAGTCCAACGTATGTTGGTAATACTGTTTACTACCCACGTGCTTATAGTAACATCGATGGACTTGATGGTTTCTATGAAAATCTGAGAGCTAAATTGAATGCTTCTGGCTACAATCTGGGTATTTCTGATTTTGTTGATTTGGATAATCTGGACAGAAGTTTGCTTTCATTGGATTTGTTTACAGCAGAAGAATTGCTGAATTCAGGAAATCCTTTGGTTAACTACTATGGTTATAATTATAAAGGTGAAAAACAAAGCGGTACTCCATCATTTGATGATTTCTGGACTGCTAAAGACGAATCTGGTAATTTTACTCGACCTATTGGTGCTTTTGAACCAATTTATATGGCAGGTTATATTCAGGATAAATTTGCTATCAATGACCTTATCTTTAACGTTGGTCTGCGGATTGATCGTTTTGATGCAAACCAAAAGGTACTAAAAGACAGATATCTACTTTATCCAGCATATACTGCAGGGCAAAAAGCTCCGAATCGCCCATCAAATATTGGTGATGACTTTATTGTTTATGTTGATGATGTAGATGATCCGGTCAATGCTAATATTATTGGTTACCGTGATGAAGATACCTGGTATGATGCTAATGGTATTCTGGTTTCTAATCCTGCACTGCTTGCTCAACAATCTGCAACAGGAAAAATTGCTCCCTGGTTGTTGGATACCGAACTTGCCAGCAATGGAGTTCAACAGGCAAAATTCAAACCATCTGATAGTTTTAAAGATTACGAACCATCGGTGTCAGTGATGCCTCGTGTTGCTTTCTCATTCCCAATTTCTGATGAAGCTCTCTTTTTTGCCCATTATGATGTTTTGACTCAACGTCCTCCATCAAGATCAAGAAGTCATCCAATTGATTATTATTATATAGAGTCTCAGGGAGCATTGTTAAATAATCCAGCTCTTAAGCCTGAGCGTACTACTGACTATGAAATTGGTTTCAAAGAAACCCTTTCAAAAAGTTCTGCATTCACAGTCTCTGCATTCTATCGCGAACTTCGTGATATGATCCAGCAAACATCAGTGAATTTTGCATTCCCAAAATCATATCTTTCTTTCGACAACATCGATTTTGGTACTGTTAAAGGACTGAATTTCGGATATGACATGAGAAGAACTGGCAATGTTCGCTTAAGTGCAAATTATTCATTGCAGTTTGCTGATGGTACAGGTTCGGGAGACAGAACTTCTGACAAACTTCTTCAAAATGGTTACCCAAATCTAAGAACCATTGCACCACTCGATTTCGATCAGCGTCATGCAATTACGGTATCAATGGATTACCGCTATGAAAGTGGTAAAGACTACAATGGTCCTATGATTAAAAACACACAAGTTCTGGCTAACACAGGAATGAATGTTGTTTTACGTGCAGGTTCTGGTACACCATATAGCCGTCAACGAGATATTATTACAGAAGCAAATAATCTCGGACTTCAGCAAGTTGGTTCCGGTTTACTCGATGGTGAAATCAATGGTTCCAGATTACCCTGGCAATACCGTATTGACCTGAAAGTAGATCGTGATTTTGAACTTAAATTCGGTAAGTCTGAAGGTAGCAAACCTGTATTCCTGAATGTTTATATTCAGGTACAGAATCTGTTTGATACCCGGAATGTTGTCAGCGTTTACCGTTATACCGGTAATCCTGGAGATGATGGTTACCTTGCTTCTGCAGTTGGTCAATCTCAGATTCCTTTGCAAACAGATCCAACAGCTTTCGTTGATCAATACAATATTAAAGTGAACAATCCATCAAACTATAGCCTTCCAAGAAGAGCAAGGATTGGTATTAAACTTGATTTTTAATTATTACTTAAACAAAGAAAAAAAATAACCAAAATATGATGAAGCGCTCTAAAATCACCAGTTTTTCTCTGGCCTCTGCTGTAATCCTGTGTACATTCGGATTACCTGCCATTGCCAAAGAAAATGTGGGCGTTACAGGAAACTCCAATAAGAATAGTGCTATTGCAGCTAACTGTAACCCAACCACCGCACAGACTGATCTCGACATCAATAACGTCCGTACCACAATCCTCGTTGGAGGTGATATGTGGTGGGATTTAGTTAATGCTAAATATGAAGTTCCAATTGGTACTAACAAACATGCCCTCTTTTCAGGTGCCTTGTGGATTGGTGGTATCGATGCAGGTGGATCAATCAAAGTAGCAGGTCAAACATACCGCCAGACAGGTATCGACTTCTGGGGTGGACCTATTGATACCAATGCTGTAAATATCACCCCTGATAAATGTCAGGCATACGATAGACACTGGCAAGTTACCAAACAAGAAGTCCTTGATTTTATTTCTGACCCGGGGACGGCTACCAATGACATTAAAAACTGGCCAGGTAATGGTGATCCAACTTCTAATGAGGGAGCTTATCTTGCACCTTTCGTTGACGTGAATGGTGACCTTGAATATGATTATCGTGATGGTGACTATCCAGGATACAATTTAAGTGGTGATTATCCTTCTGTTCCCGGAACAGTGAAAACTGTATGTAATGATCACCTTTTTGGTGATAAAACATTATGGTGGGTATTTAACGATGTTGGTAACGCACACACTGAAACAAATTCAGATCCAATCGGATTGGAAATTCGTGCTCAGGCTTTCGGCTTTAAAACCAATGATGAGATCAATAACATGACCTTCTACAAGTATCAGATCATTAACCGTTCAACACTAACGCTTACACAAACTTATTTTGGTCAGTGGGTTGATCCTGATTTGGGAAATGCCATCGATGATTATGTTGGTTGCGATGTTCCTCGTGGACTTGGTTTCTGCTACAATGGTGATGCTGATGATGAAACTGCATCAGGTTATGGTTTAAATCCTCCTGCAATCGGAGTTGACTTCTTTCAGGGACCGCTTGCGGACGTTGATGATGATGTTGATAATGATCGTGATGGTTGTGAGGATTGTACATACATCGATCCGGCTGGAGTAACTTTAGTGTATCCTGACTTTGTTTTAGGTGAGCAAATCATCATGTCGAAATTCGTTTATTATAATAACGTAAATAACTCACCTATCGGAAACCCTAACGGATTTACTGATTTCTACAATTACCTGCGCGGAATCTGGTTAGATAGCCAACCAATCACCTACGGAGGTGATGGAAGAAATGCTGGTGCTCCTGTTTGTAATTTCATGTTCCCTGGAACAACAGATCCTGACAATTTCCCTATTAATGGAGAATGGTCTGAATTTACAGCAGGTAATCCACCTGAAGATCGTCGATTCTTGCAATCTGCCGGTACTTTTACGTTAACCCCGGGTGCTGTTAACTACATCACTACCGGTGTTGTTTGGGCTCGTGCTCAACAAGGTGGTCCACTAGCTTCAGTTAATCTAATGAAACTTGCTGATGATAAAGCTCAGGCATTATTTGATAATTGCTTCAAATTGATCGATGGGCCGAATGCACCTGATATGGCAATTCGTGAATTAGACAAACGTCTGATTATCTCATTAATTAACTATGACACTACGGCTGTTGAATTGTATAATCAGGTAGATCCGACAATTGTTGGTGTTCCTGAAGACAGCGCCCGTTTCAAATTCCAGGGTTATCAGATTTACCAGTTGAAAGATGCATCTGCAACTACTGCTGATATAGGAACACCGGATAGGATTCGCTTGGCACAACAGGTTGATATTAAAGATGGAGTAGCACAAATCGTCAACTTTAGTTTTGATCCGGATTTAAATGCAAATATCCCAACTGAAATGGTAAGAGGTTCGGATAATGGAATAAATCACACATTTGTAATCACTCAGGATTTATTTGCAACAGGAAGCACAGCACTTATTAATCATAAGACTTATTACTTCACTGTAATTTCTTATGCTTATAATCAATTTAAGAAGTATGATCCGAATGATCCTGCTGCCCTGGATGGTCAGAAAAAGCCTTACCTGGCAGGTCGAAATAACATTAATACATACAGTGGAATTCCTCATATCCCGACCCCGGAAAACAGCGGACAAATTTTGGGATCTGACTATGGCGATGGTCCACGGATCAAACGTATCGAAGGACAAGGTAATGGTGGAATGATTCTCGATTTTGTCAATAATTATGAAAATGATTTATTGAATACTCCTTATCGCGTTCGTGAACCTGAGTATGTAGGTGGCAAAGGTCCATTACCAATTAAAGTTTATGATCCGGTTTTAATTGAGAATTACAATTATGAAACTCGATTCAATGGGGTTACTGATATTGATACATGGGAAATGACAAATCTTTCAACTAACACCAATGTTGATTCTGAAAGAAAACTGGGAGAAAATAACGAACAGGTATTCCCTGAATGGGGTCTAAGTGCCAACATTAAAAACGTGTTGGAAGCCGGCAAACCTGGAGCAGTTAACAATGGTTTATTAGAATCATCAATTGAGTATAGTAATGCAGATTCAGAATGGTTAACACCTTTAACAGATGCAGAAGATGCTTCTGCTGAAGACTGGATTCTGTCTGGTGCCGGTGGAACTTATGGTGGACTGGATGATGCTCAGGTATATGAGACTATGGTTGCTGGAACATGGGCTCCATACAAACTTACTTCTAAAACTTATCCGGGTCCTAAATGGTCTGGAATCGCCGAAGCGCAAATTGCCCTTTCTCCAGGAGGTAACTCAAAAACTGCTATCGCAAGTGTTGATATCATTATCACTGCAGATAAAAGCAAATGGACAAGATCTCCTGTATTTGAAATTGGAAGTGCCGGAACTATTGGTTCTGCAAAAGCCTTTGATCTAAGAAAATCTCCTTCTGTTGACAAAAATGGTCAACCTGATGGTACAGGCGATGGTATGGGCTGGTTCCCTGGCTATGCAGTGAATCTTGAAACAGGTGAACGGTTAAACATTGCATTCGGGAGAAAATTCTGTTTTTGGCGGCGAAAATGGCGCTGATATGAAATGGAATCCTACTGCCACAAAATATGATAATACAATCAGTCCACCTGAACCAGTATTTGGTGGTATGCATTACATATATGTGTTTGGTCACAACGGAGATGCAACATTTAATGTAGTTGTTAATGGAACTCCAACTGCCTTCCTTGCTGATGTTTCACACTATGATGAAGGCAGATCAATTAAGGATATGGCTCAACTTGGTGCCGGTGAATATCCCGGTGTACCAACTGCCAATACAACAGCAAAAAGAAATCTTTGGAAAGACGCAATGTATGTTAGTATTCCAATGCTTTCTGAAGATTTCGCCAATCTTAATCTTCCTGATGAAATCCCATCTGATGTGAAAATCAGATTGCGTGTTGCAAGAAGCTATAGAACCTATGCTACTTCCGATGTACTGAAAAGCAATCAATCTTTGACAAGTGGAGCAACCTATTATGTTGCGTCTGCACCGGTAACTTATGATGGAACAACTTACACTGAAGTAGGTGATACATTTGTTGCAGGAACCGTAACTGCTTTTACAGGTGGTGGAACTGTAACTACAACTACACCTTCAAATGGATTTAATCCTTTGTACACATTCGGTACTGCAGATCTTGCAAATACAACCAGCAACACCAGTACGGCAACTACAGCTCTCGATCTGATCAACGTTGTTCCTAATCCATATTACGCATTCTCCGGATACGAAATGGGACAATTGGATAACAGAATTAAGATCACTAACCTTCCTCCATTATGTACAATTACAATCTTTACAACTAATGGTACACTCATCAGGAAGTACAAAAGAGACGTAATTAAAGATAATTCTGAAGGTGTCGTATATAATCCAGAAATTCCAAATACTGATACTTCTATTGATTGGGACCTGAAAAATTTAAAAGGTGTTCCTGTTGCTTCTGGTATGTATTTGATTCACATTGAAGCTCCGGGTCTGGGTGAAAAAACACTGAAATGGTTCGGAATGATCAGACCACTTGACTTAGATACATTCTAACAGGAAATTAATTTAAACACGAACCTCATTAACCAATTAACATATGAAGCAATATATAAAACCTATAATAACCAGTTTACTCACTGCATCCCTGCTTGCTGTTGTAGTTCCTGCTCAGGCAGGTAACGAAGACCGTGCCGGACAGGCTGGTGCATCAGAGTTACTGATCAACCCCTGGACCAGAAGTGCAGGATGGGGCGGATTAAACATTGCAAATGCAAGAGGCATGGAAGCTCAGTTTAATAACGTTGCCGGTGTTGCCTTTACTAAGAAAACTGAAATAGCCTTCTCTTATACGAACTGGCTTAAAGGTGCCGATATCCAGATCAATTCTTTTGGATTCTCTCAGAAGGTTGGAGAGACCGGCGTTTTGGCTCTTGGAGTCATGTCAATGAGCTTTGGCGATATTCAGGTTACCACTGTTGATCAGCCAGAAGGTGGAGCAGGTACATTTAAACCGCAATTTATTAATCTGGGATTGTCATATGCTAAAGCATTCTCCAACAGTATTTATGGTGGTATGACTGTCAGAGTGATTTCTCAATCAATTTCTGACGTGAAAGCGCAGGGAGTTGCATTTGATGCCGGTATTCAGTACGTGACCGGATCAAATGAAGCGAAAGACAATTTGAAATTTGGTATCTCTTTGAAGAATGTTGGAACACCAATGCGTTTTTCAGGTGATGGTCTGTCATTCAGAGGAAATCCTCCTGTTGAATCAACTTACCAATTAACGATTCAGTCGCGTGCAGAGAGGTTTGAATTGCCTTCTTTGGTAAATATCGGCGCTTCCTATGATTACAAAATCATGGAGAACCATCGTTTGACTGGAGTTGCTGCCTTCACATCAAACTCATTCACAAATGATCAGTTCGGTCTTGGTTTGGAATATGCTTTCAAAGAAATGTTCTCACTTCGTGGCGGATATGTATTTGAAAAAGATATGACAAGTGACGAAGATCGTGCAACTGCAATGTCAGGTTTGAATGCCGGTGTTTCAATCGATTTGCCACTTGGTAAAAGTGGAAAGAAATTCGGAATTGATTATTCATATAAATCAACCGAATTCTTCGACGGATGTCACAGTATCGGTGCCAGAATCATCCTCTGATAAAAAAAGAATTATCTTTGCTAAATGAAAGAGGACCCTTACCCAAGGGTCTTCTTTCATTTTATTGTGTTTAGTAATAATAGATTAAAACGAAAAAAAATGAGCCAGGTGAACTATTTTACTGAGGAGGGTCTTAAGAAATTACAAGACGAACTCAATCACTTGAAAACTATTGAAAGACCTAGCATTTCAAGGCAAATTGCGGAAGCCCGTGAAAAGGGTGACTTATCGGAAAATGCTGAATATGATGCAGCTAAAGATGCTCAGGGATTGCTTGAACTGAAGATTTCTAAATTGGAAGAATTAATGGCGACTGCAAGGTTACTGGATGAATCCAAAATCGATATTTCAAAAGTTTCTGTTCTTTCAAAAGTTAAAATAAGAAATGTTGCCAATAAGGCCGAAATGACATACACACTTGTCACTGAAAATGAAGCCGATCTTAAATCAGGTAAGATTTCTGTAACTTCACCTATCGGGAAAGGTTTGCTCGGAAAGAAAAAGGCGATCAGGTAGATATTGCTGTGCCTTCCGGATTAATGAAATTTGAAATTATTGATATTACAAGATAAAAATCATGGCATCTGTATTTTCACGAATTGTAACGGGCGAAATACCGGCATATAAAATTGCAGAGAATGATAAGTTTTTAGCTTTTCTGGATGTAAATCCCCTGGCTAAAGGACATACACTGGTAATTCCTAAAGTTGAGGTTGATTATATCTTTGATATGGAAGATCCCGATTATTTGGAATTAATGGCATTTGCAAAAATAGTTGCAATTGCACTTCGCAAATCGGTGCCGTGTATTCGTATTGGTGTTGCCGTCATAGGTCTTGAAGTTCCTCATACACACATTCATCTTATCCCTTTGAATACAATGTCGGATATCAATTTTTCATTACCCAAATTAACACTTCCAATAGAGGTAATGCAGGAAACGGCATCTAAAATTAAAGCCGCACTATAAATTCTTCTAGCCTTTCCGGTCTGGATTTTCCTGCAAAAAAGCCTTCCAACCGGTGAATGAACCACTCTTTTTGCCCGATTTAACCGAGACCTTGCCATTTTGAAAATAGTGACAAACCGCCGCTCCTAAACCATCTGTGGCATCCAGAAATTTAGGCATTTCTTCAAATTGTAATAATGATTGCAACATGGCAGCAACCTGCTCCTTTGATGCATTTCCATTACCTGTAATTGATTGTTTTATTTTTTTTGGAGAATATTCGAAAACCGGCAAGCTCCTGGACAATGCGCCGGCAATTGCAACTCCTTGAGCACGACCTAGTTTTAACATCGATTGTACATTCTTGCCAAAAAACGGTGCTTCAATAGCCAATTCATCCGGATGGTATTCATCAATTAATCCCACCGTACGCTCAAATATTTTTTCAACTTAACATGATGATCATCGAACTTTGATAAGTCAATGATGCCGGCCGAAACCAATGACATTGCACTACCTTTCAGTGCAATAATTCCGTAACCCATAATGTTGGTGCCCGGATCAATTCCTAAAATAACCTTGTCAGTTGCCATTGGTATTCGTCAAAGTTATATAAGTTCTGTCGCATGAGCGGGATTTTTTTCTAACATTGTTAACCGATTTGGTAAAGATGATTATTAGCTCAAGGCATTTTATTATAAATCTGGTCAAGTCTATTCTGGCCCTTGGCTCAGCTTATTTTATTTATGTTAAAATTATTTCCAGACCCGATTTTGATGAGATGGTGGCTGGTATTCAATCGGCTCTGCTGAATCCCAATAATAGTTTTATTCTGATCACTGTTTGCCTTCTGATGTTGGTAAACTGGCTGCTTGAAACAGGTAAGTGGAAGCTGCTGTTGCAACGTTTTTATCCTGCCGGCTGGATATCCTGCTTTCGTGCAGTCATGAGTGGTGTAACAGTCAGTATTTTTACTCCAAACCGGACCGGAGAATTTGCAGGCAGAGTGATGCATATGGAAAGCGGTTCCAGAATAAAAGGTGCCATTGCCGCAATTATCGGAAGTATGAACCAGTTATTGGTTACTATTATTGCCGGTGGTATTGGTATGCTGTTCTCACTGAATGATTTTATCAGTGAAGACAAAATCATTGTTCAACTGGTTGCTGCACTTATTCTGGCCGGACTAATTAGTTTGATTATTATTTATTTCAGACTCCCTTTGTTAGGTAAGATTATAACAAAAACTAATGCACTGAAAAAGCTGGCATTGTATGCCAGAATTTTTAGTTTATATACGAAGTATGATTTGTTAAAACTTACACTTTTATCGGCTTTCCGTTACCTGGTTTTCTCGTACCAGTTTATTTTAATGTTGGAATTTTTTGGAGTTTCTTTGCCCTATTTTGAAGCGATGCGCTACATTATGCTGATTTATCTGGTTATGGCCGTGGTGCCCAGCATTGCCTTGTCTGAATTAACTGTGAGAGGCTCTGTGGCACTTTATTTTTTATCACCGGCAGCCGCTAATCCAGCTGGTATTCTGGCTGCAACTTCTGTTTTGTGGATGATTAACCTGGCTTTTCCTGCAATTTTAGGTGCCCTTTCAGTATTCTATTTCAGGTTAAGCAAATGATGTTCACTCCACAAATAATTTTTACACTCTCAGGAGTTATCATAGTTTTAATCTATGTAACCTGGGTTGCGCGAAATAACATGGCCTGGATAAATTATGTAAACAGAAAAATACAAATACCGACTGGAAAATCTATTTCCGTATCTGTTATTGTTGCTGCAAGAAATGAAGAATTGCAAATTGGAAATTTATTACAATCACTGCTGACACAATATTATCCACCTTCAAAATTTCAGGTAATTATCAGTAATGATTTTTCCACTGATAAAACCGCTGAAGCATGCATTGCTTTGCAACATAAATTTCAACAAAGTGGAATACAATTTATCCTGATTAATCCATTAGAAAATCAACCATCAGGTAAAAAGGCCGCGCTCGAACGGGCAATTATACTTGCAACCGGTGAACTTATTCTGACTACCGATGCCGATTGTATTGTTTCACCCGATTGGATCGCATCGTTTTCAGCAAAATTCGCTATTTCTTCAGCTCAAATGATTACAGGGTTTGTTAAACTCAATAATGGGGAAAATTTGTTTGCTGATCTGCAGGCTATCGATGTACTTAGCCTTTCAGGTGTTGGTGCTACCTCTGTAATTAAAAATAAACCACTGATGTGTAATGGGGCAAATCTCGCCTTCACCAAAACAGCATTTGTTGAAGCCGGAGGTTATAGTTACGGTATAAATCAGCCCGGTGGTGACGATACTTATCTGATGTTAAAAATTAATCAGCTATTTCCGGGTAAAGTTGTTTTTAATGAAGATCCTAAATCAATTGTCACCACTAACCCTCAGCCCAATTTTAAACACTTCGTAAAACAACGAATCCGATGGGCTTCAAAAGTTAAGTATTACAATGAGTCGTATGTTAAAGCCACCGGTTTGCTGATTTTTGCTGTTAACCTGGTGCTGATACTCGTTGCTTTATTTGCTTTAATTGGATGGTTGAACTGGATCGTTGCACTGACATTATGGATTTTAAAAGCAACAGCAGATGCGCTGTTCTTGTTTCATCTTGCTACATTTACCTCTCAACATCGGCTTTTATTTGTATTTTTACCGGCTCAGATTCTATATCCTTTCTATTCTTTGGCAGGAACTTTTATTGCTATGAAAAAAATGGATTACGAATGGAAGAACAGAAATTATAAAGGTCAGTAATGAACTCAGGCAAACCGGTCACCCCTTCAGCTATTCTTTGGATGCGGCTGCGGAAAAATATTCCTGCAATGGCCGGATTGGTTATTATTGTTATTGCAGTATTCATTTCGCTTTTTGCATACCTGGTTATGCCCGATCAATCGCCGAATGCCAATGACATGAATCTTTCATTAAGTATTTTACCTCCCGGTACAACTGTTCAAATGATTCATGTCCCGGTTAAAGTTCAGTTGGAAGAAGCAGGATTTTTGGATAAGATATTTACAGGCACACCAGCTACCTTCAAATCAATTCCGGTTGATTCTGTGTGGCTCAAAAATGACACCGTTTATTTTATTGGTTTCGAAGTAATTCAGAAAATTCTATGTTGGTCGAAAAACATGCAATTGCTGAAATGTATTCTGGAACCAATGACTTCCGGTTACAAAACGGAAAATTTGAATGGACCAGCTATTCCGGAGAAAAACATACTATTGCGCAAACTGAAATTTCCGGGAAATTTCTTGATGACCGAATTTCTACCCGTAAGTTTTTTTGGGTACTGATAGGTTTGGACGCGATTTGTTTAGCAGGATTTTAGCAGGCACCAGAGTGTCAATGGCGGTTGGACTAATTGCGGTAGTTATTTCGTTAATTATCGGAATTCTCTTAGGTTCCATGGCAGGTTTTTTCAGAGGAAGAACTGATGATTTTATTATGTGGATTACCAGTGTTGTCTGGTCTATTCCAACATTGCTATTGGTGATTGCAATAACTATGGCACTTGGAAAAGGATTTGCGCAGGTTTTTATTGCAGTAGGTCTTACCATGTGGGTTGAAGTAGCTAGAGTAGTAAGAGGCCAGATTTTTAGCCTGCGTGAAATGGAATTTGTAGAAGCAGGAAAAGCTTTGGGATTCACAAACGCCAGAATCATCAGAAAACATGTGCTGCCAAATATTTTGAGCCCTGTAATTGTTATTGCCGCCTCGAATTTTGCTTCTGCTATTTTATTGGAAGCCGGATTAAGTTTTTTAGGAATGGGAGCACAACCTCCAACACCATCCTGGGGAATGATGATTAAAGAAAATTATGGATATATAGTTGTTGATGCTGCTTATCTGGCAGTATACCCCGGCATTGCTATTATGCTTATGGTTTTAGCTTTTACCTGGTTGGGCAATGGCTTGCGTGATGCTGTAGACACAAAATTTTAAAATGGTTCTGTCAACTGAAATGTAATAATAATTTCCAGGCATCATCTATTTTTCCGGCTTGAATGAGCGCCTTCGCAGCCAAATGAAGTGCTTTGTTTTTTGATTCCGGATTCGCATTAATTACCGCCGATAAATTTCTTATTTCTTCCATATTGCCAAATTCGGAAATAGTCTGCTGATCAGGAATTGATTCAACATTCCCAAGTTGCCCCAGATCATTTCCACTTAATACATCGCTGTTACGGATGTGCGCAGGTATCTGATCAATGCCAATGCCCATTTTTAAGTTTGGTTTAGTAACTTCAAAAAGTGCGTTGCCGGATGCACGGCAATAATAGTCCTGTCCGCACCTTCCAACCAGATCTATTTTATGAGGATCGATCCTTCCTTCCTTATCCATCACATCTTCACTGATATGCATGAGCAGAATTTCACAAATAATTAAATTGCCTGCTCCACCTTCTGTACCCGTTTCAATCACTTGCTTAACCTTGCACTCAAATTGTACGGGTGATTCTTTCACTCTGAATGGTTTTACAAGCTGCGATGGAATAGGTGTAAATCCTGCTTTTATAAATTCACTCACACCTTTCGGATATTCACAACTCGACAAGGATGCCTGCTGAACCATATTATAACTTACTACGTTTATAACTACTTCCAAATTCTCATACACATTTTCAAGCGTATGCTTAATGGTGTTATCACGTACACGGCGCGCGGGACTGAAAATTAATGTTGGTGGTTTCGAACCAAACGCATTGAAAAAACTATACGGACTTAAATTCGGATTGCCCTCATTGTCGATTGTACTTGCAAAAGCAATAGGGCGGGGGGCAACTGCACTCAGCATGTGCGCATGAAATTGCCCTGTTTTAATTTCTTTGGGATCAATTGTAATCATGCGCTAAAGGTACTGAATCATCAGTTTTGGTTTTTCCCATGGATACACTTTTCCAAAAAAAAACCAATAATTGCCGGATTTATGAATAATTTCCTACTTTTGCAGCCTCTGAGGTTTTTATCAACTTCCTTGATTGTTCTTTAAATGCGCATGTGGCGTAATTGGTAGCCGCGCCAGACTTAGGATCTGGTGCTTCACGGCGTGGGGGTTCGAGTCCCTCCATGCGCACTATTAAAAGGCTGTTTCTGTTTGAAACAGCCTTTTTTAATTTTAATTTTAATTTTTATAGTAATTATATCATTGAATTACAGATATATACAATTGTCTTTGAGTTTTACGGGATTCTGCTTTCTACCATATTAATACCCCTCTTCAAATCGGAAATCTGCTTAAAAATGCTTAATTTTGCACCGCCAAATTGAGATTTGCAGCTCACTTTTGCATCAATTCCCTATTATACCTTCGAAAAACTAAATAATTTATAAGCATCGTTAAAATGAACATTACCAGAGAAGAGATCGGTACACTGAATGAAATTTTAAAAATTAATCTGACTCCCGAAGATTATACCGAAAAAGTTGAATCCGAATTAAAAAAGTATCAGAAATCAATGAATTTACCAGGATTTCGTCCCGGACATGTTCCGGTGGGTCTGGTAAAAAAGAGATATGGAAAGTCGATACTGATCGATGAATTAAATAAAATTGTTTCTGGTTCTATTGAAAGTTTTATAACCGAGCAAAAACTTGACCTGCTTGGCAGTCCAATTCCTCAGCCTTCTAACGATAGCATTAACAATTAGGACGCGCCGGGTAATTTTGAATTTATTTTTGAAATAGGATTGGCACCTCAATTCAGCTTAACATTGCCTCCTTCAAAGACATTTACTTCCTATGAAATAATTGTTGACGAAGAAAAGATTACCCAGTATGTCGATGATATTCGTAGAAAGTATGGTAAGTTTTCCAATCCTGAATCTTCGAATGAACTAACTATTTTCTATGGTGATTTTGCAGAACTTGATGCTTCCGGAGCAGTGAAAGAAGGCGGAATCATCAGCCGCTCTACTTTATCGGTGGAATCAGTTAAAGATGAAGCAGTGAAAAAATCCCTGATCGGACTGAAAAAAGGTGACACGGTTAAGGTGAATTTAGCTGTTGCTTTTAACAATGATGCTGATGAAATTGCACATATGCTGAATCAGCCGGTTGATAAAGTGTCAGGAATCAATTCAGATTTTAATTACACCATCGATACTGTAAATCAGGTAGAGAAGGCTGAAATGAATCAGGAGTTTTTTGATAAAATATATGGAGAAAATGTAGTTAACGACGAAGCCGGTTTCCGTGAAAAGGTAAGAGCAGAAATTGCCGGAATGTATGTTCAGGATACTGACATGAAACTCAAGCACGACATTGAAGATCACCTTTTGGAAGAACTAAGCCTTAAACTGCCGGATGCTTTCCTGCAGAAATGGTTACAGACTGCCGTTGAAAAACCGCTGACTCCGGAACAAGTGGAAAAAGAATATGGGGGCTATTCCAGAGGTATGAAATTGCGCTTGATTGAAAATCGTGTTTTCCGCGATCAGAATATGAATATTTCACAAGATGAAATTCGTGAAATGGCAAAACAATATATCATGCACCAGTTTTCAGGATATTCAGCCGGTTTAACCGACGAAATCATGACCGGCCTGGTATCCCGATATCTTGAGAAAAGAGAGTCTGTGGAACGAATAATTGAAACCCTTTCCGACAGAAAAGTGTTTAATTACCTGAAATCTGTTGTCAATACCAATGTTGTTAAGGTATCCTACGATGAATTCCTCAAAATTGTTAAAGAACATCAGCACGCACATTAATTTCCCTTTTTCAAAAAAAATACTCAATTTTACATTCTAACTTAAAAAAACAGTTATGGACTACGGAAAAGAATTTGAAAAGTATGCAGTAAAGCACCGCGGGCTTAATAGTATGCACGTTGGTTCGTATATTAATTCTGTTTATGCCAATTATATTTCCCCTACAATCATTGAAGAACGCCAGCTGAATGTCGCTACCATGGACGTTTTTTCAAGATTAATGATGGACAGAATCATTTTCATGGGTGTTCCAATTAATGATTATGTAGCCAATATTATTCAGGCTCAATTGCTGTTTCTGGAATCTGCCGATGCAAAAAGAGATATTCAGATTTATGTAAATAGCCCCGGAGGCAGCGTTTATGCCGGTTTAGGGATCTATGATACAATGCAGTTTATTGGTCCCGATGTTTCTACCATTTGTACCGGAATGGCTGCATCAATGGCTGCCGTACTTATGTGTGCCGGTACCAAAGGAAAACGTTCCGCTCTTAAGCATGCCCGTATTATGATTCATCAGCCAATGGGTGGTGCTGAAGGTCAGGCATCTGATATCGAAATTACTGCACGTGAAATTCAGAAACTGAAAAAAGAACTCTACGAAATTATTTCAGTTCATTCCGGCAAACCCTATGATGATGTCTGGAAAGATTCTGACCGCGATTACTGGATGACAGCAGATGAATCTAAGGAATATGGAATGATTGATGAAGTACTTACAAGAAATAAGAATACAACTAAATAATAGTTTAGCTTTTGAAAAATAATAAAGAAATAAAATGCTCCTTTTGTGGACGCGATAAAAGCGCCACTAATGTACTGATCGCCGGTATGTCTGGACATATCTGTGATCAGTGCATTACTCAGGCTCAGCAAATTGTTAATGAAGAATCTGCTGAGAAACTGAAAAGCTCTATTTCCACCAGCCTTCAGTTGCTGAAGCCACTTGAAATTAAAGAATTTCTTGATCAGTATGTGATTGGACAGAATGAAGCCAAGAAGGTTATTTCTGTTGCTGTATACAATCACTACAAACGACTTATTTATCGTGCCCGTCAGAAAGAAGATGTTGAAATTGATAAGTCCAATATTATTTTAGTAGGTGAAACCGGAACCGGTAAAACACTTCTCGCCCGTAGTATTGCCAGAATGCTGAAAGTTCCTTTCTGTATTGCCGATGCTACTGTTTTAACAGAAGCGGGTTATGTAGGTGAGGATGTTGAAAGCGTTTTAACTCGTTTACTCCAGGCAGCCGATTATGATGTTGCCGCTGCTGAAAGAGGAATTGTTTACATAGATGAAATCGACAAAATTGCCCGTAAGTCAGATAACCCTTCCATTACACGCGATGTTTCAGGTGAAGGTGTGCAGCAGGGTCTCCTGAAAATGCTGGAGAATACTGTTGTGAATGTGCCCCCTCAGGGTGGAAGGAAACATCCCGAGCAGAAAATGATTGCTGTGAATACACAAAACATTCTTTTCATTTGCGGGGGTGCTTTTGATGGTATCGATAAAATTATTGCAAGAAGAATGCAAACTTCTGCAATTGGTTTTGGTACAGGTAAAGATCTTGGCGAAATTGATCGTGAAAATATGATGCAGTACATCTCACCTGTCGATTTAAAAACATTTGGTCTTATTCCTGAATTAATAGGTCGTTTACCTGTTGTTACCCATCTGTTGCCACTCGACAAAGCAACACTGCGTTCCATTCTCACAGAACCTAAAAATGCACTCATGCGTCAGTATGAACGCCTTTTTGAAATGGAAAACATTAAATTAAAATTTGATGAGGATGTGCTCGATTTTATTGTCGATAAAGCCATGGAATTCAGATTAGGGGCACGTGGATTGCGCTCCATCTGCGAAGCAATTATGCTCGATCTGATGTTTGAAACTCCATCTTCCGGTAAAGAAGGTACTGTGAAGGTGACTTTGAAATATGCTGTCGAAAAGGTTAATAAATCCAATATCAGCAAACTTAAAGTTGCCTGATATTTTAAATTCTTTTTGAATGGCGATGTGGCAAATCACACATCCAGACTAAAAAATCATTTCTTCTTATAGGTGATGAACGAGTAAGCCCATTGGTTTTTTCTCATCACCTTCATGCCGTTCCTCGGCTGATTTCTTCCCACTCCGATGATTTGATTTCAGGGAAGAAAGTATCTCCTTCAAAAGCATGATGTATTTGTGTGATGTAAAGTGTGTCTGCCAAAGGTAATGTACACTCAAAAATTTGTGCCCCGCCAATAATGAAAATTTCATCTTGTCCCGAACATTGCATCATTGCCTCCGTGAAATTTTGAGTCACAATGCATCCCTCTGCAAGGTAATCTGTTTGTCTCGTAACAATTACAGTTGTTCGTCCCGGTAACGGTTTTCCAATCGATTCAAAAGTTTTTCTTCCCATGATCATATGATGACCCATAGTAAGTGTTTTGAAGTGCTTCAAATCGGCAGGAAGATGCCAGGGTAATCCGTTATCGCGACCAATCAGCCGGTTCTCATCAAATGCAACAATAAGTGAAATTTTCATATTCGAAATTTACACAGCAACTGCTGCTTTTATGGCCGGATGAGGTTCATATCCCGAAAGGAAAAAATCGTTGAACTGAAATTCGAAAATGTTTTTAATTAATGGATTGATTCGCATCAAAGGCAACTGTTTAGGATCACGACTCAATTGTAAATTAACCTGATCAAAGTGATTGTTGTAAATATGCACATCACCGAAAGTGTGTATGAATTCTCCTGGTTTAAGATTGCAAACCTGAGCAACCATCAACGTTAACAAGGAATAGGAAGCAATATTAAATGGAACACCTAGGAATAAATCTGCACTGCGCTGATATAATTGACAGGATAATTTTCCATCAGCCACATAAAACTGAAAAAGGATATGGCAGGGTGGGAGTGCCATTTTCTCAATAAAACCAACATTCCAGGCATTTACTAATAGCCGGCGTGAATCCGGATTTTTCCTGATCTGATCAATAAGATTGGTGATCTGGTCAACATGTCCGCCTTCCGGTGTTGGCCACGAACGCCACTGGTAGCCATAAACCGGTCCCAGATTCCCATCGGCATCAGCCCATTCATTCCAGATACTGACCCCATTCTCAGTCAGGTAACGAATATTGGTGTCACCTTTCAGAAACCAAAGTAATTCATGAATAATTGATTTCACATGCAATTTTTTGGTGGTAACCATCGGAAATCCTTCTTCCAGATTAAATCGCATCTGATATCCAAAAACACTCCGTGTGCCGGTTCCGGTCCGGTCGCTTTTATCTGCACCATGGTTCATAACATGGCGAAGTAAATCGTGGTATTGTTTCATAGCTGAGGGGTTTTCAATGGCAAAGTTAGATAAAGATGCCTGTTTTTAGATTGTTTTTAACTAATTTGAATGGCAATTAGTACCAATTACGCTGAATCAAAGGAGTTTATTATTGTTTAACAGGTGTTTCGGCTTCAGAATTAATGCTTGCCAGATTTTTTTTCGCCAATGTAAATTCCGGTGTATCTGTAATAGCTTTGATGAATGACTCTTTTGCAAGATCTTTTTTCCAAGTTCCAGATACAAAACTCCCATCAGATTCTCTGCCGCTGCATGATAAGAAACATGCATATTTTCCCTTGTTCGGTACTGATTATCACTTTCTCTTTTTTGAGTCAGGATGAACCGATACCTTCGAAGCTGTTATTGCACACTCGCCTAATCGCTTTAAACTGTATTGTAGTGTTGCCAGCTGGTAACCATGTTCCGGTGAACCTGAAGCCGTAAACAACGACTCAAATAGTGGAAGCGCGGCCTTAACATCACCTAAGTTCCGGTAGGAATAAGCTTGTATTTCTTTCAGAACATCACGCTGAGGTGCTTTTTCTGCTGCTATAATAGCCTGCTGATAAGCACCCATCCTGAAGTAAAGGTTAGCCAGGGAATCGTAATGCGTTGTTACCTGTGGCTGCATGGCTATAACTTCGAATAAGGCATTCTTTGCCACATCAAGATCATTGAATAGCACTGCGTTACGGTACCTCGACCAAACCTGGGTGGTATCAGAAACTTTGTTTTTTGTGCCGATACTGTCGTTACAATGGTAAAAAACAGAAGGGTAAAGAAGATTTTTTTCATACTGGGTTGTTTATAAAAAAATGAAATGCAAATTTCCCAAAAAGCCTTAACTTTGACAAGTCCAGATGAAATAAGGATTTCGGACGCTTTTTAAATGGATAAATACCTAGCTCAGTTAAATGAATCGCAACGGGATGCCGTACTTTGTATGGATGGTCCTGTAATGATTATTGCCGGTGCCGGATCAGGAAAAACCAGGGTACTGGTTCACCGTATCGTTCACATGATGCAGCATGGAGCCGATCCGTTCAATATTCTGTCGCTGACTTTTACCAATAAGGCAGCCAGAGAAATGAAATCAAGAATTGCTCATGTTGCTGGTGATGAAGCACGCAATTTGTGGATGGGAACATTTCACTCCGTGTTTGCTAAACTGCTTCGCGTGGAAGCTCCCAAAATTGGTTATCCTTCATCGTTCACGATTTATGATACTGATGATGCCAAAAATCTGATTAAAGACATTGTCAAAGATCAGGGACTCGACGAAAAAATTTATAAACCAGGGTTGGTTTACAATAGAATCTCATCGGCAAAAAATAATCTCTATTCCTGGAAAGATTATCAGGAAAACAGCGAACTCACTACCGATGATAAACATGCAGGCAAACCCCACTTAGGTTTGTTATATGAAATTTATCAGAAGCGCCTCTTCAAATCCGGCGCAATGGATTTTGATGATCTTCTCTTCAATACTTTTGTTCTGCTCAATAATTTTCCGGAATTGCTACATAAGTATCAGAATAAATTTAAATACATTCTGGTTGATGAGTTTCAGGATACCAACTATGCGCAATATGTTATTGTGCGCAAATTAGCTGCTCAACACGAGAATATTTGCGTTGTAGGTGATGATGCTCAAAGTATATATGCTTTCCGTGGTGCGAATATTCAGAATATTCTAAGCTTTGAATCCGATTATCCGGATTTGAAAACATTCAAGCTGGAACAAAATTATCGTTCCACTAAAATGATTGTGAATGCTGCAAATAGCCTCATTGCGAATAACCGCTCGCAGTTGAAAAAGTCGGTATGGACCGATAATGCCGAAGGTGAATTAATTCGATTGATTAAAGGTCTCAGTGATAACGAAGAAGGTAATATGGTTGCCAATGCCATATTCTCTGATAATAATCAATATCAAATCCGCTATAAGGATATTGCTGTTTTATATCGTACAAATGCGCAGTCCCGCTCAATGGAAGAAGCGCTTCGCAGAAAGGGAATTCCATATCGTATCTATGGCGGCATTTCATTCTATGCCAGAAAAGAAGTAAAAGATCTGCTGGCATATTTTCGCCTGACGGTAAATCCGGCCGATGAAGAAGCTTTAAAACGGATAATTAATTATCCTAAAAGAGAAATCGGAAAAACTTCTGTCGATAAGATAATAGTTGCTGCCGATCGCGAAAATTGTAGTCTTTGGGAAGTACTGGAAAGAATAAACAGTATTGAAACCGGCCTCACTGCTGCAACACGTGGACGAATTGGCGATTTTGTGGCTATGCTAAAAAGTTTTTCGGTGATGCTGAAAACCAAATCAGCATTCGATCTTGCAAGTCATATTGCAATGTCAACCGGACTACTCAAAGAATTATATGCTGATAAATCTCCCGAAGGTATAAGCCATTATGAAAATCTTCAGGAGTTATTGAACGGTATCAAAGAATTCACCGACAAAGGAACAACACCATTACCCGCTCCTTCCGGTGAACTGGAAGCCGATAATACACTTCGCACACTCGATGTTTTCCTGCAGGATATTGCTCTCATTACCGATAAGGAAAATGATGAAACCAATGATGAAAGCGTTTCTCTCATGACCATACACGCATCTAAAGGACTCGAATTTAAGAGCGTTTATGTTGTTGGTCTTGAAGAAAATTTATTTCCATCACAAATGGCATTGCAGTCACGTGCCGAACTCGAAGAAGAGCGACGGTTATTTTATGTGGCCATTACAAGAGCAGAAAATAAGTTAACATTGTCATATGCAATCAGCCGGTATAAGTGGGGGAATCTGATAAGTTGTGAACCTAGCAGATTTATTGGTGAAATTAATCCCGATTTTATTGATGATCAAACTGCACTTGTTGTAAAAGGTGCCGATATAAATCGTCAGCGAAACTGGAGCAGCTTTGGCAATAGCAATCGCAATGGAAAGCCTGAAGTTGTTCCATCTTCTCCCGGTCCGGGATTCAAGAAGGTTACGCAACTCAAAAAAGCACCTGTTGCAGCCGTCGTCGGAGAACCTTTTGAAGCAGATGATCCTGCTTCGATAAATGTTGGAATGACTGTTGAACATCAGAAATTTGGTGAAGGAAGTGTTACCGCTATGGAAGGGGATTTTCCTGATCTGAAAGCAACAGTTCATTTCCCGGACATGGTCACAAACAACTCTTGCTTAAATATGCAAAACTTAAAATTGTCAGAAACTAGATTCTTGTTTAAATTAATATAAATACTTTTTTTTTATGATCGAAATGGAATATAATTCCGGAAGAAACAAATTGATAATACCTGAATATGGCCGGAATATTCAGAAGCTGATCGAATATGCGGTGAGTCTTGAAGACCGCGAAGAACGAAATAAAATTGCAGTCGCAATCGTAAACGTTATGGGTCAGTTAAACCCACAATTGCGTGATATAACCGATTTTAAGCATAAGCTTTGGGATCATCTTTTTATTATCTCCGATTTTAAACTTGATGTCGATTCTCCCTATGAAAAGCCAACTGCATTAACGTACAAGGTTAAGCCTCGTGGTATTGCATATCCCACTTCCGATATTCGTTTCCGCCACTACGGCCGCATCATTGAACAAATGATTAAAGAGGTTATGGATCTGGAAGAAACACCGGAAAGAGAACAAATGACAGTGAACATCGCCAATTTTATGAAGATGCTTTATGTTACGTGGAATAAAGATTCTGTTGCTGATGAAGTGATTTTTGAACACCTTAGAATTTTATCAGGTGGTAAACTGAAGGTTAAAGAAGATGTGAAACTTCAGCAAGCTGTTGAACAACCGAATCGAATCCCGGTTAAGAAAGCTCCAATACGTCAGCAACAACGAACAAAAGCAAGAATGCCTAACGGAGGCAATGGAAAAAATTACAGAAAAGGTTGATATAAATATTTATGGGAAATAGTTTCGAAGTAACTGGTGGTCTGACACTGAAAGGTGATATTATTCCACAAGGAGCAAAAAATGAAGCATTGCAGATTATTTGTGCAGTGTTATTAACGCCTCAGCCTGTAACGATCAGTAATATTCCTGATATCAGGGATGTAAATAAATTGATTGAATTGCTCGCTAATATGGGCGTTCGCTTAACCAGAAAAGGTGAAGGCATCATAGAATTTCAAGCTGATAATGTTAATCTCGATTTTCTGGAGACCACTGATTTTGCAAAGCAAGCAGCTGCATTGCGCGGTTCTATCATGATTGTGGGACCATTGCTTGCAAGATTCGGGAAAGCACATATTCCTAAACCAGGTGGTGATAAAATAGGACGCAGGAGATTAGATACCCACTTTATAGGATTTATGAATCTGGGAGCAAAATTTGACTTCGATTCTAAAGACGAATTTTATAAGGTTGAAGCTAAAGAATTAAAAGGAACATTTATGCTCCTGGATGAGGCTTCTGTAACAGGTACCGCCAATATTGTTATGGCCGCCGTACTTGCCAAAGGACGGACAACAATTTACAATGCAGCGTGTGAACCATACATTCAGCAATTGTGTAAGATGCTCAATAATATGGGAGCTAAAATTTCCGGAATCGGATCCAATTTGCTGATCATTGATGGTGTTGATGGTCTGGGAGGTTGTTCGCACCGCATGTTACCCGATATGATTGAAATCGGTAGTTTTATCGGACTCGCGGCTATGACCGGATCTGAAATAACGATCAAAGATGCAGGAATCGAACATCTGGGTATAATCCCAAGTGTATTCCGACGTCTGGGAATTAATATGGAGTTTCGTGGAGATGACATCCACATCCCTGCGCAGGATCATTATGAAATTGATACTTTTATTGATGGCTCTATTCTTACTATCGCAGATGCCATCTGGCCCGGATTCACACCCGATTTGTTGAGTGTGGTTCTGGTAACGGCAACTCAGGCTAATGGAACTGTTCTGATTCACCAAAAATGTTCGAATCAAGACTCTTTTTCGTTGATAAACTAATTGACATGGGTGCCCAAATAATACTTTGTGACCCTCATCGGGCAACTGTAATAGGGCTCAACCGCAAGCATGCCCTGCGTGGTATTCAAATGACCTCTCCCGATATCAGAGCAGGTGTGGCTTTGCTCATTGCAGCTCTTTCAGCTGATGGTAAGAGCATCATCCATAACATTGAACAAATCGACCGGGTTACCAGAAAATCGATGAACGTTTAAATAAATTGGGAGCAAAAATCAAAAGGGTCTCCTAAAAATTAAAAATGGTACTATTTTTGTAAATAATCACCGTCCAAAAAACTTGAAAATCCTATGAAACGTATTAATTTGATGCTTCTGATGATTGGTGTTGCCACCTTTGCATTCGGATTTATTTATCAGTCAAATCCACAAGGCACCAATGTCGGTGACAAAGCTATTGATCTGGCTTTCACCAGTCCTGAAGGAAAAACAATCGCACTTTCTTCCCTCCGTGGTAAAGTAGTTTTAATCGATTTTTGGGCTTCCTGGTGTGGTCCTTGCCGGATGGAAAATCCAAATCTGGTTGCCGCTTACAATAAGTACAAAGATGCCAAATTCAAGAACGGTAAAGGTTTTACCATCTATAGTGTTTCTCTCGACCAAAATAAAGATGCCTGGATGAAGGCTATCAAACAAGATAATCTCTCCTGGTCATACCATGTAAGTGACCTTGGCGGATGGCAGTCAAAACCAGCTCAAATCTACCGGGTTAACTCAATCCCAGCCAGTTACTTATTAGATGATAAAGGAGTAATTGTTGGTAAAAACCTCAGAGGTGCCGCTTTAGAGCAGGCTCTCGAGAAACTGATGAAGTAATTCTTTAAAGTATACCTTAAAACGACAGGTTGGCCTCAAGCCGATCTGTCGTTTTTATTTACTTTTGCCTGCCAAAATGACCCGATTCAGGCTGTGGCAAACTATTTGAGCCTCCCAGTGAAATGAAATTCAAATTCAGTAATCCGTTTAACCAGAATAAGATGTCTCAAGAAAAGGATAATCCTAATAATTCAGATAATACTATTGATAATGAGCAGGTTACGCCAGTTGGCGAACCTTTTTCCGATGAAATTTCCCCCGATTTGCCCCCTGTTGATGAAGGTAATGACCTTAATAAGTTGAAGGACGAATTGGCAGAAAGTCGTGACAAATTTTTGCGGCTTTATTCTGAATTCGATAATTTTCGAAAAAGAACTCAAAGAGAGCGCCTCGATCTGCTAAAAAGTGCCGGTGCCGATATTATTATCGCGCTTTTACCTGTGCTCGATGATTTTGACAGGGCTCAGAAGGCCTTTTCAAGAACAAACGGCGACAGTACCCTCAAAGAAGGAGTTGATTTGATTCATAATAAAATGGTTTCCTTATTGCAACAAAAAGGACTTTCCAAAATGGAATCCGTGGGTAAAGAATTTGATGTGGAATTTCATGAAGCTATTACCAACATCCCTGCACCAAGTCCGGATATGGTAGGTAAAGTGGTTGATGAAGCTGAAAGTGGTTATTTACTGAATGGAAAAGTCATTCGGCATGCAAAAGTTATTGTTGGTAATTAAGAATTAAGGAAATCTGTATTTATGGCAAAGCGTGATTTTTATGAAATTTTAGGAGTAGGCAAATCTGCCGGGGATGCTGAAATTAAAAAGGCCTACCGACAAATGGCATTGAAATTCCATCCCGATAAAAA
Organism: Bacteroidota bacterium; assembly: GCA_016713525.1. GTDB lineage: Bacteria > Bacteroidota > Bacteroidia > AKYH767-A > OLB10 > JADKJB01. The sequence continues at coordinate 155,319 of JADJOZ010000001.1, forward strand.
CCCGGGTAATAAGGAAGCTGAAGATAAATTTAAGGAAGCTGCCGAAGCTTATGAGGTACTCAGTGATGCCGATAAACGGCGTCGTTATGATCAGTTTGGTCATCAGGGTGTAGGTGGTGCTGCAGGAAATGGCGGCTATGGTGGCGGAATGAATATGGATGATATTTTCAGTCAGTTCGGCGATATTTTCGGAGGACACAATCCGTTTGAAAGTTTCTTTGGTGGAGGTGGCAATGGAAGCGGCGGACGGCGTTATGTAAATAAAGGAACCAATCTTCGTATTAAAGTAAAATTAACTCTGGCTGAAATTGCCAATGGAGTTGAGAAAAAAATAAAAGTAAATAAAACTATCCCCTGTAATTCATGCAGTGGTAGTGGAGCTCAAAATGGTTCGTCATTCAGTAAATGCAGTACTTGTAATGGTGCCGGTCAGGTACGACGGGTTACAAACACCATTCTGGGTCAGATGCAACTACTTCAACTTGTCCAACGTGCCAGGGCGAAGGACAAACTATAACCAACAAATGCAAAAGCTGTCATGGTCATGGAACTATGCCTGGAGAAGAAGTGATTTCTATCAACATCCCGGCCGGTGTAGGTGAGGGAATGCAGGTGAATGTTAGTGGCAAAGGAAATGCAGCCGAACGGGGTGGATTACCAGGCGATTTGCTAATTGTAATTGAAGAAATCGAAGATCAGTTCCTCAAAAGAGATGGTCACAATTTATTGTATGATTTATACATATCTATTCCTGATGCAGCCTTAGGTACCAGTGTCGAGATTCCTACGGTTGATGGAAAGGCTAAAGTAAAAATTGATGCAGGTACACAAGCCGGCAAAGTATTACGCCTGAAAGGAAAGGGACTTCCGCAACTGAATAGTCACTTCAAAGGTGATCTTCTCATAAATATCAATGTGTGGACACCACAAACATTGACTTCAGATGAAAAGAAAATACTCGAAAAATTAAAAACATCCGACAACTTTAAGCCACATCCCGGTAAAGGAGATAAAAGCTTTTTTGAAAAGATGAAGGAGTATTTTAATTGACTTTGATTTTCATTCAGATCAATAAATTTTGCAAATAGAAGTTTCTTTAGCTGACGTGCATTTATTGTGTACTGTTTTTATAATTTTATGAATCTGAAGTATTCAGCATCTTTTCTGAATGTTGCTTTTAGAATATAGCTTCCCGATCTTAAATCTGAAATATTTAATTCATTTTTTGAAGAATTGCATATTGTAGATTTTACTCTGAAACCTAGCATATCAAAAACTTCAATGGTGAACTGGTGTTGATTTTTGTTTGTAATGTATATTATGTTGTCTGCTATACTTGGGAAGATAGTGAATTCATTTTCATCAATTGAATTTATTGAGCTTGGAACAGGAACATAGTTTATGGTAGTGTTCGTTATAACTGCTGGATTAAAGTCAAAGAAAATATAGGCAACGTTTTTTATCGAATCTCCGGGGCTGAGATTTGGTAGCGTTTTTATTTTATATTTTATCATTCCGTGACTGTTAGGCTCATCCGATATAGAGTCAGGAAGACTTATATTAGGAAATATAAATTTTATTCTATTCTCTTCCATTTGTAGGATATGGTAGTGAGAAGAATTGAGAATTTCAAAACTTGACCAATCTGTAAGCGCATCCAAAGTATCCGTAACTATAATATTTTGAGCGGGAGCATTCCCGGTATTTTGAAATCTGATGGTATAAGTTAACCATTCAGGAGAGGCATTCGAGATAGCTGAAGAAGGGAAAACGGACTTGTCATTTGGATCGTAACTATTTGAAACCGGAAAGCAATGTGTCAAATAATTGTTTGAAATATTATTATCACCATTTACCGGAGTAACACTAATTGAAAAACAAATTGAATCTCCAATTTGAGCCGTGGTATCGGTCACTATATAAAATGATATAGATTGAAAAAAGTTGAAAGTTCCGAAATCAGAAATATTGTATACTATACTGTCCTGAAAAACTATTGGTTGAACGGAACCAGGAAAAACACTCCCAAAAGTACCAGGGCCATTTAACTGAATTGTAATCTGTCCTGAAATACCTTGTGCACAATTCAAATTTAATGAGTGCGACATGTCTCCGGCATGTACAGAAAATAAGGCTGAATCCGCAGGAAATAATTGACCGTGTTCCAAATCTATGGTTAAAACCCCAACATCAAATCCTTGCTTGCATTTTATTCCGAAATCCATTCCATAATCTACCGAGTCAGATGCAGATATTGTTGATACATGATAACCTGCCAGAGGAAATGTCAAACTTATTGGTTGATTTATGGTATCAGGGAAATACTCATATGTTCCATATGGTGTTTTAAAATTATATTTACCATCATTAACAGTGTAAGTTTGCTGATTAAGCATGCCGGTTTGCATGAGATTAATTTTCACACCTTCAATCACATTTTCATTCATATCTTTTATACCATTAGCATTAATGTCATGGTATGCAGTTCCAAAAATATTATTTCTGAAGGCGCAATTGTTCAAATTTAGAGGATCACAAATCGGGAAACTACCCAATGGAGGATCTGAATCAATAAAGTTGTTATAAAATGGCACACATTGTATTGAAGTATTTTGGAATCTCAAAGTTTCCACAAAGCTGAAGTCTGGCATACAGGTAATTCCAATAGAATTGTCCATGTATAATGCAATCATGGAATCAGGCACTGTAAAAGTGCCTTGTATAAGCGATGAACTGATATAAAGTTCTTTTAATGAATTTGGTAAATTGGGCAAAGTGGTAATAAGTGTTCCTCCAACTCCCAGGAGTTCCAGTTGTGGCAGATTTAATGGTAAGGAATTTATTGGATTTTGTCCACAACCAAGGGATTTTAATCCTGGCGGAAGTGCAGGTAATTGAGAAATTTGATTTATGGAGCAATCTAAGTAATTCAATGATGATGGAAGAGAAGGTAAAATTGTAAGTCCATTATTAGCGCAGTTCAATGAAATTAGACCATTATTAAGCGCAGGCAGAGAAGTAATTCCCGGATTATCCCTACAGTTCAGGGTTGTGAGCCCGGATGGTAAAAGAGGCAGGGACATCAAAGTATTGTCGGAGCATTGCAGATTTACAATGGACTGAGGTAAAGGAGGAAGGTTCTGGAGCTGATTAATGGAACAATCAATATATTCAAGTATAGATGGCAAGGTTGGAAGCGCGACTAATTGATTACTTCTGCATTCTAGTTTACTTAAATTGTTTGGTAGTAACGGCAGATTCGTAAGGTCATTATCGTTGCAATTTAGCCATTCAAGAGATGCGGGTAATGTTGGCAAATTAGAAATATAATTTTGTGAACATGTTAGTGTTTTCAAACTCGAAGGAAAAGCAGGTAGGGAGGTTAAGAGATTCCAATTGCATTCAAGTGCCTCAAGACCGGGTGGTAATGAAGGAATTGTGCTGATATATTTAGAGTTCAGAATTAGGAACTTAAGGTTTGGTGTTATTTGAACCGGTTCACTAGAATAACTCATATTCAAGTATTGAACTGACGAAGGAACAGTAGGAAATGAACTGAATGTAGTCCCGCTGATATCAAGCGTTAACAATCCTTGGGGCAATGGACTCAGGCTTACTATATATGCTACATTTTTAATATATAAGTGTTTCAGGTTTGGCGGAAGATAATCAATATTGGTTGTTTCAACTGTGCTAAGGTTTACTGAAGAAACATTTGTGAAGTATTGTAACCCATAAAGTGTTTGAGCAGTTCCAAGTGTTGTCATTATTAGTAAAGTGTCAGGAGCAGCGCTTGCACATACTGTATCCAGATTATTTCCATTCATGCAACCCGGGAAGTAGGTATTCAGATATTGACTCATCACACTGTCTTGAATTGTAACCCATTGCGCGATTCCTTTAGTGTTAATTAAAAGGCATAGCAATACACCGATGAAGTATTTCATTTTAATTTTGATTTTAGAAATTAATTGATTTTACTGCTTTCTTATAGTAAGCGAAGTACCAGCATGAATTTTCTTTCCGGTACTTTTTTCATAATTTGACTTGTACTTTTCGTATATGGTTGCTGGCTGTTCAATGCCATTAATATATAAGCTGTTGTTTTCAAATGAAAATTCAAACCCTGAATCATTTTCAATGAGCTTATCATTTACAAGTTGTTCAGTAAGTTTTTGTTTCCATTTTATATAACGCTCACTGTAGTCTTTTTCATCCGCTACTTTAACACTATTTTCTTCGAATGATTTTTTAATTGACTCTTGAATGATTTCATCAAAATCATCATATGCCGATTTCGGTAATTCAATATCATCTTCTGTGAGGTGAATTACTTCACCATCGATTACAGTAACCGATATCTTTTATCATTTCGTGAATAGTAGTAAGTATACGCTCTGATAATTGGAGGGGCATCTGCAACCGATTTTTTTGCATTAACTGCAGGCACTTTTAATTCGGGAGCCGACTTTTCATTATCGGATTTATCAATCGGAGTTTCTTCACCCGCAGATTCAGTTTCTTCGATAGAAATAGTGCTTATAGAATTTTCAGGAGTTGAAATGTTAGCATCCTTAATTTGTTCTGTTGAATTATTTAAATCGATGTTTGGTGTGGTTTCCGATGATTGGTTAAATACTACATAGGTTAATGTGCTTACAGATAAAAACAATAAGGTCCATACAATCCACATCCTGGAGTTTTTCCCTTTCACAGGTGCAGGAGCATTTTTTAGTAATTGCTGAACATCGTCAATGCTCATTACCGGTGTATCATTTGCCGATGTTTTGAGCAATTGATCCAATTTGTCGGATGTTTCTTTTTTATTTTGCATTGGTGAGGTTCCTTAAATGCTGTTACTGTCGTTTTCCATTAATTCAATAAGCTTCTGACGGGCTCTTGCAATCCGGGATTTAACGCCTGATAATGTTCCGCCCTGAATCTTTGCTATTTCTTCCATCGTCACTCCAGATATTTCATACATAATGAGCGCTTCTTTTGTTGTACAGGAAGTTGTTCCATTAATTGGTATAATTCCTGCAAAGCAATTTTATCATAAATTGTATTTCCGGAATCCGTCCGTTGATTCATGTGTGATTCCGTCAGCACAACTTTCAAACTCGATTTATGCCTGTATTTTTTTACAAGATTAGCTGCAACCGTAAACATAAAATATAAGAGACTTTCTTTGTTCCGAATGGTGTCAAATTTTTCATAAGTCTTTAAAATTGTCTCCGATAACAAATCTCTTGCATCTTCACGGTTCCAAACCATCGACTGAATAAAGCGACTCAATCTGTTATGCAATGGACCATATAATTCCATGAACTCTCCCTGCTGATTGTCAGTCAGGGGCTCTTGCCTTTCAATTGATGCGGAATCAGATCTCATTTGACCTGTTAGAGGTGTGTCGGGAACTTTAGTTGCATCAAAGGCAGAAAAATTATTAAAAGATTGAAAATCAATCAATTGAAAAGATTTATATTCATTTTTCAAGTGAGCCGGAACCAATAAATTGACTGCATTATTCCACCACCTTTCACAAGATGAAAAAAAATTGCCGTATTTAACTTTGGTAAAAATCAGTTTAGAATAAGTTTCGAAGTGTGAATGTACAGATCATTCCGCACTTTCACAAGATACATTCCTGCATCTAAATTTGATGTGTCAATCCTTTCACCGGATTTATAGTCTCTAATCTCTTTCACCATTTTTCCGGAAATATCAAATATTGAAATTTGCTGATTGGAATTGTTCCCCGAAATAATGTAGAAGTAATTTTTCGCAGGGTTAGGAATAAGCTGATAATTTCCAGCCGATCCTTCTGAAATTCCTGTTGGTGCAACTACAAGATTCGTGGTTGTGTTGGTAATAATCGGAGCATTGAAATCGAAATAAATTGCAGCAGTGTTTTGAATGGTTTGGCCTACGTTTAATCCCTGATCAATTTTCACCTTGTATTGCACATAGCCGTGACTGTTAGGTTCATCATTGGTTGAATCGGGCAGGTTAATATTAGGGAAATTGAATTTTATTCCGTTACCTGTAACCTGAGTAAAAACATCGTGACTTGATTGTAAATAGGTGAATGTTGATTCCTGCAGTTTGGAATCTAACGTATCTGTAATTACAATGTTGATTGCAGGTGCATTTCCAGTATTTTGAAAGTGAATGGTATAGGTTAACCATTCAGTAGTATTTGCAATAATATTCACCGGATTAGCTTCTTTGAAATTGGGATCAAAACTGTTCCATACAGTAAAGCAATGTGTGTAGGTATTATTCAAGGGATTTAGATCACCTGAAAGTAAAGTCACATTAACGGTAAAACATACATCGGGAATACCAAGTGTATTCGTATCGGTGGTCATGTAAAATTTAAAGGCATTATAAATATCAATTGCACCAAAATCAGCAATGGTATAAGTTAAGGAATTGGGGGTTACCACCGGGACTTCACTTCCCGGGAAGATTCCGGCAAATTGAGCAGGACCAGCAAAGAAAACTGTAACAGTTCCTGAAGTTCCGGATGCACAATTCAAATTATAAACCTGTGTGATATCACCCGCAATGACATTCAGAAGGGTAGTTTGTGTTGGCCGGAATATTCCTGAGTCCTGAACAATAGTGTGAATTCCTAAATCATCCTGCATTTTACATTGCAAACCGAAATCCATATTTAAATCAACAGAATCAAGTGTAGTAAGAATAGATTGATGCGCACCGGATACTGGACACAAAACTTCAAAAGGCATATTGGTGGTATCAACCGAATAGGTATAAGTCCCTAAAGGAGCTTCGAAATCATATTGACCACTTGGAAGTGTAACATTCTGTTGAATCAGATTCCCTGACTGATACAAATTAATTTTTAAGGTTTTTGATACCGATTCACCGGGTTCATCAACACAGTTAGAATTATTATCTGCATAAACTTTACCGGCAATGTTTAAATAAAAATCGCAAGCATTGGAATTGAAAATATCACAAACAGGCAATGACGATAATGGTGGAATACTTTTAGTTACCTGACCATAATTTGGAATACAATTCACAGCTGTATTTTGAAAATTGAAATTGCCAATTTTCTAAGTTTTGGTAAACAGGTTAATTGTGGATTATTATCAATATAACAATAATCTATAGTGTCTGGCAATTCAGGAATTGAAGTCAACCAAGAATATCTTGCACTAAAATATTTAACAGTTGAAGGTAATGGAGGCAGTGATTGAATTCCGGGACTACCCTGTAAATAAAAATTAGTCAGGCCAGGTGGGAATAGAGGTACAGAGGTTAGTAAAGGGTTCAACTCCAAGTTTAAAGTTTTTAGTGTGGATGGAAAGACAGGTAAAAAAAGATCTGATAGTGTTATATACCAGATTAACTAGCCCCTGTAGGTAAAACCGGAGGAACTATAAATCCAGAATTTCCAAACTCAAGTGATGTAATAGATGTCGGAAGTGTTGTTGGCAATGCAGTAAATTCCGTACCAGAAACTATTAAAGAGTCGAGTTGTGTTGGTAATGTTGGGAGTACTACAAATTGATTGTAACTGATGTCTAAAACATTCAGGCCAGCAGGTAAAGTGGCTACAGAGGTAAGTTGATTTACTTTAACGAATAACCTGATCAACGAGGCCGGAAGTGAAGGCAAGGCTGTTAGCTGATTTTGCTTCACTTCCAATGTAATTAAAGATGGAGGAAGGTTTGGTAAAGAAGTTAAATTATTGTTGGTTGCAAGTAATTGAATCAAACTTGTAGGTAAAACAGGTAAATTGGACAGCGAATTGGTGCGACAATCGAAATAAATCAAAGAGTTAGGCAAAGTACCAATTGAAGTTAAATTGTTGTGACTGCACCTGATCCAAACAGCACCGGGGGTACAGTTAACATGGTTGTCAAATAATTATGACTAATATCCAGAATTGTGATAGTAGCTGGTAAATTATTTAATGAAGTTAAATTGTTGCCAAAACAATATAATGTATCCAGATTGTCGAAATACTCAATTCCGGAAATGTCAGTAATATTCTTGTTGTTGCAATCCACCTTAGTTGCAGTTGTAATCGATGAACATGTAGTATCCATTTGGTTGCCATTCATACACGAACCGAAATTGGTTTGTAAGTAAGTTACAAAATTCGGGTCAGGAATGGTTACCCATTGGGCTATCGTTGAATTTGAAAACGCGGTCAATAAAATTGACAGAATGCAGAAGGAGATTATTTTTTCATGGCTAATGAATTTAGTCAAATGTAAACAAAAAGATTAAAATATCAAGTGTTAAGTATTTGATATGCAATATTTTATTAACAATTTTTCGCCTAATTATTTTGTATATTTGACACTGTTTTCTGGTTGTTTGCCAAATGTATTTTAGTATAAAATATGACGAATTCATCTGAAATTCAGATTATTATCCTTCAATTTTCACAAATTTGCACGTTTAACTTACCTTTACCCGCATTCATACCAGAATTATGATTCTTAACATAAAAAATGTCACCAAACAGTACGCTACCCATAAGGCACTTGATCGTGTATCAATGGAAGTTCCTAAGGGAAGTGTATTCGGTTTGCTTGGACCAAATGGTGCTGGCAAAACCTCGCTCATCAGAATCATCAACCAAATTACCGCACCCGATGAAGGTGAGGTTTGGTTTAACGGCGAGAAACTAACTCAAAAACATATTGGCAGTATCGGTTATTTGCCTGAAGAACGCGGTCTGTATAAGAAAATGGAAGTGGGAGAGCAGGCATTGTATCTCGCACAGTTAAAAGGGATTAGTCGACAAGATGCTGTTACTAAATTGAGGTATTGGTTCGATAAATTCGAGCTGAATGGCTGGTGGAGAAAAAAAGTTGAAGAACTAAGTAAAGGAATGCAACAGAAAGTGCAATTTATAATTACTGTTTTGCATGAACCACAACTCCTCATTTTAGATGAACCATTTACCGGTTTTGATCCGATAAATGCAAATCTGATTAAAGATGAATTGTTAGCACTAAAGGAAAAAGGTACCACTATTATTTTATCTACTCACAGGATGGAATCAGTTGAGGAGTTATGCAGTCATATTGCACTCATCAACCGCTCCAATAAGATCCTGGATGGATCAGTGACTGATATCCGCAAACAATTCAAATCGGATAAATATGAAATCGATTATAAAGGAAATGGTATTGCTTTTGCCAATGCCTTGTGGGCAGGATTTGAATTGGTGTCCCATGAGCCTCATGGCGATTTAATTCGTGCTGTTGTAAGAATGGGAAATGGTGCCAAAACAAATGATTTGCTGGCTGCACTCATTCCAAATGTCGAAATTCATTCTTTCCGCGAAATTGTTCCCGGTATGAGCGATATTTTTATCTCTATAGTAAAGGAAAATAATTTAATGGAACCTGTAGCAACTGATTTATGAGCATAATAACACTTATTATAAAACGCGAATATCTGACCCGTGTTCAGAAGAAGTCATTTATCATTATGACTTTGCTTGGTCCAATTCTTATGGCTTCCATTTTTATTATACCGGTTCTGATGGCCAAATATGATGAGAATGAGGTGTCCAAAATCCAGGTGATCGATGAATCCGGAATGTTTAAAAATAAGCTTGCCGATTCTCAAAGTATGGCTTTTGAATTAGACACGTTTTCTCTGCCTGTTGCAAAAACTATTTTTGATCCCGAGAAACACACAGCCATCCTCTATATTCCGGAAAATGTAATGACTAATGCATCTTCTGTAATGTTATTCTCTGCCAAACAACCTAATATAAACCTGGTAACCACAATCGAGCGAACCATTCAAAAGGAGATTGAAAATGTAAAGCTCAAAAATCAGGGAATCAATCAGGAGACACTTGATCAGATTAAGACTAAAGTTAAAATCAATACCAGAACACTAACCGATAAAGGTGAAGAAGAAACCAATGCGGGACTAACTACTGCTGTCGGACTTATTGGCGGGTTATTGATTTACATGTTTATCTTCCTTTATGGTGCCCAGGTGATGCGGGGTGTTATTGAAGAAAAAACAAATCGAATTGTTGAAGTTATTATTTCTTCTGTTCGCCCGTTTCAGTTAATGATGGGAAAGATTATAGGAATAGCATTGGTAGGATTAACACAATTTCTACTATGGATTGTTTTAACTATGACAATTTCATCTGTGGTTACCAATCTTTTTGTCGATAAAAAACAAATGCAGGAACAAATGATGAGCCGACAATCTCCATTGGGCACTCCATTGCCGGAATCAGTTGAAGATGGTGCTCAGGTTGCTGAAGATAATGTCACTGCCTCCATTTTCGGATCATTGGAATCCTTGAACGTCCCAGTGCTGATCGGAGCATTTATTTTTTATTTTTTGGGTGGCTATTTGTTGTATGGTGCCTTGTTTGCAGCAATTGGTGCTGCTGTTGATGGTGAATCTGATACGCAACAATTCATGCTGCCGATTACTATTCCATTAATACTTTCATTTATTGTTGCTCAAAGCATCCTTCAAAATCCGGAAAGCAAAATAGGTTTCTGGTTTTCTATGATACCCTTCACTTCACCGGTAGTGATGATGGTGAGAATCCCTTTCGGTGTAGCACCATGGGAAATTATTTTGTCAATGGCATTACTGATTTTAGGATTCGTTGCAACTACCTGGGTGGCCGGTCGTATTTACCGAACCGGTATTCTTATGTATGGTAAAAAAGTAAATTGGAGAGAATTGGGTAAGTGGCTATTTTACAAGGAATAGAATTTTGGTGAAATTATTGTGTGGAAGTTGTTTTAAGATTTTGACTCCTTACTTATGAAACTAGCAGTACTTGATCTTGGTACAAATACTTTTCATCTGCTTATAGCGGAAGTGAAAAAGGATTGTACCTGGAGTAAAGTATTGAATGAAAGAGTTACCGTAAAGTTAGGCAAAGGTGGAATTGGAAATAATATCATTACCAAAAGCTCTTATACCAGAGGTATGAAAGCCTTGGAAAGATTTAGCTTTGAAATTAAGAAACATAAAATAAAAAAAGTATTTGCCTTTGGAACCGCTGCACTTCGGAATGCTCAGAATGGCCCCGATTTTGTAAAAGAAGCCCGCAAGAAATATGGTATAACCATAAATCTGATAGATGGTATAAAGGAAGCTGAGTTTATTTGTGATGGGGTCAGACAAGCAGTTAAGCTAGACAAAGAACGCGCACTTATTATGGATATAGGTGGTGGTAGTGTTGAATTTATTATAGCTGACCAGAAAAAAGTATTCTGGAAGCACAGCTTTAAAACCGGTGCAGCATTATTGCAGGCAAATTTTCCTATGTCGGATCCATTAACAATTTCTGAACGCCGGAGAATTGAAGGTTATCTGGCTAATGAATTTGTTCCGCTGTTTCATGCTGTTCGCAAATATAATCCTGCTAAGCTTGTCGGTGCTGCAGGTTCATTCGAAACGTTTTCATCCATGATAGCATTTCGGTTTGATCAGAAAAGTAACATGAATAATAAATTAGAAAAACAACTTAATTGGACTCATGTCCGGAAAATTTATCAGGAATTGATAAGTTCTACGACTGAAGAAAGAAAAAAAATGAAAGGTCTCGTAAAAATGCGTGTTGATATGATTGTTATGGCATCAGTTTTGCTTCATGTGGTGTCTGCCAAAACCGGTTTAAAAAATCTGATTGTTTCTTCCTACTCGCTGAAAGAAGGTGCCCTCTATCAAATAATTAATAAAAATAAATTCTAAAAATCCTTAATCCTTAATCCTTAATCCTTAATCCTTAATTCTTAATCCTTAATTCTTAATCCTTAATTCTTAATCCTTAATCCTTAATCCTGCTACAATGTCTCGTATTTTAGTAATTGACGACGAAAAAAGTATTCGTAATACCCTTAAAGAAATTCTTACCTATGAAGGTTTCGAAGTAGTTGAAGCTCAGGATGGAATGGAGGGTCTTAAGTTTGTTGAGAAGGAAAAGTTCGATATTATATTATCAGATATAAAAATGCCTAAGATGGATGGCATTGAAGTATTGGAAAAACTTCAGGAACTTTCACCTGAAACTCCGGTGGTGATGATTTCCGGACACGGAAATATTGATACCGCAGTCGAGGCTATTCGTAAAGGTGCATTCGATTATATTTCAAAGCCACTCGATTTAAACCGGATGCTAGTTACCATCCGAAATGCGATGGACCGCTCTTCATTGGTGAAGGAAACAAAAACACTAAAACGAAAAATCTATAAAACAACAGAAATTGTTGGTGAATCAGAACCTATCCAAGTTATTAAGGAAATGATAGATAAGGTAGCACCTACGGAAGCCAGAGTACTCATTACCGGAGGAAATGGTTCAGGGAAGGAACTTGTTGCCAGATGGATTCATGAAAAAAGTAACCGATCCGCAGCACCAATTGTGGAAGTTAATTGTGCCGCTATTCCTTCTGAACTAATCGAGAGTGAATTATTCGGTCATGAAAAAGGATCATTTACTTCGGCAATTAAACAAAGGATAGGGAAGTTTGAGCAGGCTAATAGCGGAACTTTATTCCTCGACGAAATTGGAGATATGTCACTTTCAGCACAGGCGAAAGTGTTGCGTGTTTTGCAAGACGGAAAAATAACAAGAGTAGGAGGGGAGAAAGATTTTTCGGTGAACGTCAGAATAATTGCTGCTACCAATAAGGACCTGAGAAGTGAAATTGAGAAAGGTAATTTTCGGGAAGATCTCTATCACCGTTTGAGCGTGATTGTTATTCACGTACCTTCACTCAATGAAAGAAGAGACGATATTCCTCTTTTGGCTGATTATTTCTTACAGCTTATTTGTCAGGAATATGGTATGCCAGTTAAAGAGTTTACCAAAGATGCTTTGGAAGAACTTAAAAAAATCGACTGGACAGGAAATATCCGTGAGTTACGAAATGTAGTTGAGCGGTTAATCATACTATGCGACAAGCAGATCACAGCCAAGGATGTGGTTAGTTTTGGTGTTGTGAGAAAGTAAAGCTCATCTAAATAACCGGTTTATTGATAGTTTCCATTATATCCGACAACTGCTACCCGTAATGGGAGGTCAGTTGTGCTGATAAATGTTTCTTATAACTCCGAAACCAGTTTGTAACCCATTTTTAACGCAGCATCTAAACCATGGCTGTTTTTTCCACCTGCAGTTGCATAAAATGGTTGTCCGCCGCCACCGCCCTGAATTTCTTTAGCGATGTTTCTGATCAGATTTGACGCATTGATATTTTTTTCTTTAACAAGGTTGTCAGCTACAATGAGAGATATATGTGGTTTGCCATCGACTTCTGCACCCAGTAAAAGAACTAAGTTTTCTATCTGATTGCGCATATCAAATGAGAGTCCTTTAATTGCATCTGCAGAAGATAATTCAATTTTTTCGCAGATTACATTCATTCCATTCAAGGAAACAGCCTTTGATTTCAACTGTTCACGGATTACAGATGCTTTCTCTGTTAAGAATTGTTCCAGCTGTTGTTGCAGAGTAGTTTTTTCATCTAACAACGACTGAATGCCTTTCAAAGGTTCATTTGGATTCTTCAAAAGCAACTTAATTTCATTCAGCTCTTTAGTCTGTTGGCGGATTAAATTTTCAGCTGCTTTGCCGGTTATGGCTTCAACCCTTCGTACTCCTGCTGCAACTGAACTTTCTGAAATAAATTTAAACAATCCTATTTCTCCTGTCGATTGTACATGTGTGCCACCACACAACTCAACTGAATATCCAGGATCAAATGTGATAACCCTTACATATTCTCCGTATTTCTCACCAAAAAGGGCCATAGCTCCCATTTCCATAGCTTTGGCAACAGGTACATTGCGTTGTTCATTTAATCGGATATTTTCTCTGATCTTTTCATTCACCATTATTTCAATACGCTCCAGTTCCTCATCGGTAACTTTTGTAAAATGTGAAAAATCGAATCGGGTTACATCCTCATTTACAAGTGAACCTTTTTGTGCAACATGTTTTCCTAAAACATCTCTCAATGCAGCATGCATTAAATGTGTTGCCGAGTGATTTGAAGTAATGGCCTTTCTTCTTCCTGAATCAACTGTTGCAGTAAAAGATGCTGATAAATTTTGAGGTAATTTTTCAGCATAATGTACTATAAGATTATTTTCTTTCTGTGTGTCTACAATCTTAATGGTTTCCTTGTCATTGGACAATGTTCCGGTATCTCCAACCTGTCCGCCACTCTCTGCATAAAATGGAGTTACATTTAAAACTAACTGATAAAGCGTTTTGCCTTTGGTTTTTACTTCACGATAGCGTACTATTTCTGAATTGGTAATCAGATCATCGTATCCTGTAAAATTAACGGGCTCTTCTTCCCGAACCTGAATCCAGTCACTGAGGTCCTTTTCAGCATCTGCTCTGGAACGGGTTTTTTGCTCCTGCATAGCTTTATTAAAGCCATCCATATCAACATCAAGTTGTTTCTCCCGAGCCATCAATTGTGTTAAATCAATTGGGAACCCGAAAGTGTCGAAGAGTTCGAATGCAAATTTTCCATCCACAGTTTTTCCTTCATACTGATCAAACTTCTTAATTCCGGTTTCAAGTGTTTTTAAGAATGAAATTTCTTCTTCCTGAATAACTCTCGCAATAAAATCCTGTTGAGAATCCAGTTCGGGAAACTGACCGGCAAATGTTTTTGCAAGTTCCGGAACCATATTACACAATACAGGTTCTCTGAAATTTAAAAAACTATAAGCATAACGTACTGCTCTTCTAAGAATTCTGCGTATTACATAGCCTGCTTTATTGTTGGAAGGAAGCTGTCCATCGGCAATTGCAAACGAAATTGCTCTGATATGATCTGCCATAACACGCATGGCAATGTCTGTTTTTTCTGAAGAGCCATATTTAATGCCGCATTTATTGCTGATAAATTGTATCATCGGTTGGAAAACGTCGGTGTCATAATTGCTGGTTTTTCCCTGCAATGCCATGCACAAACGCTCAAATCCCATTCCGGTATCAACATGTTTAGCCGGCAATGGCTCCAATGATCCGTTTGCCAGTCTGTTGAATTGCATGAATACATTATTCCAGATTTCAATTACCTGAGGGTGGCTTTCATTTACCAAAGTTTTCCCATCTACCGCATTTCTTTGAGCATCGGTTCTTAAATCGACATGAATCTCAGAACAAGGGCCACAAGGTCCGGTGTCACCCATTTCCCAGAAATTATCTTTTTTATTGCCTTTCAGAATACGGTCTTCAGCAATCCATTGCTTCCAAAAATCATAAGCTTCCTGGTCGAAGTCCAATGATTCCTTCGCATCCCCCTCAAAAACAGTCACATACAATCTGTCTTTAGGAATTTTATAAACATTGGTCAGTAGATCCCAGGCCCAGGCGATGGCATCTTCTTTAAAATAATCACCAAACGACCAGTTCCCAAGCATTTCAAACATGGTGTGGTGGTAAGTGTCGACTCCAACTTCCTCAAGATCATTGTGTTTGCCTGAAACACGTAAACATTTTTGAGTATTGGCAATACGCTTATATTTAACCGGACTATTGCCCAGGAATATGTCTTTAAACTGATTCATTCCGGCATTGGTAAACATCAAGGTAGGATCATTTTTGATCACCATTGGTGCTGAAGCCACAATCTGGTGGCCTTTAGAAGCGAAATAATCGAGGAATGCTTTACGAATTTCTGTTGCTGTCATTTAATTGAATTGGGATAACCCATTGATTATTATAAAATATCATTATTTTTGCCTGAAGTCGCAAAATTATAGTTTATCCTGTAAAGGGCTATGCCAAAGGCAAAATATTACTTCAATACCAATTCTTTAAAATACGAGAAAGTCGTAATTCCCTGGGGGAAGCGGATTTTGCGTGTGCTTGGTTTTGTTACCACTGCCATAGTTTTTAGTGTTGTTATTGTAGCAATTGCCTATGCTTATCTCGATTCTCCCAAAGAAAAGCAGCTTAAAAGGGAAATCAGTCAACTTACCCTTCAGTATGAAATTTTGCAGCAGCGGTTCGAGCATGTCGACAATGTGCTTAAAGACATCCAGCATAGGGATGATAATATTTACCGGGTCATTTTTGAAGCTGAGCCCATACCAGCTACCGTTCGTAAAGCAGGTTATGGAGGTGTAAATCGTTATAAAGCATTGGAAGGAATGGAAAATTCAGATCTGATCATAAGCGCAGCTCGTAAACTCGATGAATTAACAAAACAACTTTATGTGCAGTCGAAATCATTTGATGAGATTGTAGAGCTCGCAAAAGATAAATCTCACATGCTCGCTTCCATTCCTGCTATTCAACCTGTTTCAAATAAAGATCTTACCCGCATTGCTTCCGGTTTTGGATATCGGATTCACCCTATTTACAAAACCTCAAAAATGCATGAGGGAATTGATTTTACAGCACCTGTCGGGACCGACATTTACGCTGCAGGAAACGGAAACGTTAAGGAAGTGGTTTATGGTGATCGTGGCTATGGAAATTATGTGCTGATCAGCCATGGATTCGGATATGAAACACTGTATGCTCACATGAGTAAAGTAAATGCCCGACCCGGCCAAAAGGTTAAGAGAGGTGATGTAATTGGCAATGTTGGCAGTACCGGAGCGTCAACTGCCCGTCACCTCCATTATGAAGTCATTAAGCAAGGTTCAACAATTAACCCTATCAATTTCTTCTATAATGATCTTACACCTGAAGAATATGAAAAGATGATTGAGATTTCTTCACACTCAAATCAGTCGTTTGATTAAAATATTTATGCAATTAACGATCTTTAGTCTATAATCTGTTAATCACCACAAATTGCCTTACAAAGAATCAGATACCGTTAAGCTTTATTACACCATTGGTGAAGTTGCTGCCATGTTTAAAGTGAATGCATCCCTCATTCGTTTTTGGGAGAAAGAATTTGATGTGTTGCAACCGAAAAAAAATAAAAAAGGAAACCGGTTATTTACGGCAACCGATGTCGAGAATTTAAGAATAATTTTTCACCTGGTGAAAGAGCGGGGATTCACTTTACAAGGAGCTAAGTCGAAGCTCAAAGAAAATAAATCGGATGTGGTTGATACTGCAGAAATTTATGATGCTTTGGTGAAAGTGCGGGGATTCTTAACAGAACTTAAAGAAAATCTCTGATTTTTATAATGCCAGAAGAGCATCCTTTTTTTCCATAGTGGCATTATACCCGATTTCATAAATTGCACGAGCATGCTTCGTATCGAAAACACTGTATTTTGCCAATGCTTCAGGCTCCAGAAAAAAATCGCATTTTGCAGCTTTAATCTTGACAATATTTGATACCGACATGTGAAAACATCGCTCCAGTATTCCTGAAAATCCTGAACCCGATTTATACGGACGAATAGGATTCACGTGAACCCCAATAATCGTTTCGCATTTGTGCAGTAAAGGTTCTATGGGCAAATTGTTTAGCAATCCTCCATCAACCATGGTTTTATGATCTATCACTACAGGACTAAACACCATGGGAATGGTGCAAGATGCAGTCACTGGTTCAATTAAATCACCACTTTCGAAAACTACACTTTGTGCATTAGTGAAATCAGTCGCACATACCGAAAGAGGGATCGTTAATTCTTCGAAAGTTTTTACAGATAAATTGTTACGTAACAGCTTGCGAAAAACATCTGATTTAAGCAGACCTTTGAAATCGAAACTTATACCTTTCATTTCAAAAATGCGGCTTTTATTCATTATCTCCAGCATTTTTTTAGGAGGCATTCCTGATGCATATAAGGCACCAATAATGGCCCCTGAGCTGGTGCCTGAAATCCGGTCAGGTTTTATGCCAAGCTCATCGAGTGCCTGAAGAACCCCTGCATGGGCAATTCCTCTGGCACCACCACCTGAAAGCACTAAACCTGTTTTTACTTTCATTGTACGAATTGGTTCAATTGAAGGTGCAAAGTATTATTTTTTAGTGACTTTAAACGAATAAAATTTATGAATAACAAAACTCAATACGCCAATTGAAAGGGCCGAAAATACCCTCGCTATCGTCGGATACCAATCCAATACCTTTATTAAAAAGCTCATCATGAAGTAGTTCATAACCAGTACAAATAAAGCTACCACTACATATCTGGACAGTTGATGTACTCCTCTTAAATCTGATTCTGTAAAAACGAGATATTTTGTAATTAGAAAGTTGGTAATTAAGCCACAAGTATAAGAAAACATAAGTGAAGCAGTTGGAGCCGATAGCGTAACAGTTCTGAAAAACTGTACATCCTGTTTCTGATATATAAAATTGAATGTTACAAAATAAACTGCAACATCCACTCCGGTTGCTAAACCGGCAGAAAAGAAATAACGTACAATTTTATTGTCAAGAATTTTTTGAATCATAAACAAACTAAAAATAGCGGTGAGGGATCAGGTAATTAGTCACATAATCAGTTATCCCTTCCTCTAATGAATGGAAGTTATTGATATATCCGGCAGTTTTTAATTTCTCCATTCCTGCCTCAGTAAAGTACTGATATTTATCTCTGATATCTTCCGGAATATCAATAAAATTTATTTTTGGTTCTGATTTGCATGCATTAAATGTTGCCAGCGCAAGATCTAAAAAAGAACGGGCTGTTCCTGTCCCCAGATTATATATACCGGAATGTTTGCGGTTGTTCATTAAAAATAAACATACAGAAACAACATCTTTAACATATACAAAGTCCCGCAACTGTTTGCCATCTTCAAAGTCTGCACGGTGCGACCTGAATAAGTTAACCGAACCTTTCGTCTGAATCTGATTGAATGCATGGAAAATAACAGATGCCATCCGGCCTTTATGATATTCGTTGGGACCATATACATTAAAGAATTTTAAACCTGCCCAAAAATAGGGTTTCCTTTCTTGTTGCAATAACCATTTATCGAAATCATTTTTGGATTCACCATACGGATTCAAGGGTTTTAATTCAGGAATTATATCATGATCATCCTGATACCCCAAAGCACCATCTCCATAGGTTGCTGCTGATGAAGCATAAACCAAAGGCAATCCAAATTCTACGCACCTGTTCCAAACATCTTTGGAATAATTTAAATTAAGCTTGTCGAAAATTTTGCTATCAAATTCAGTTGTATCGGTTCGTGCACCTATATGAAAAATGAATTGCACCAGCTTGTGGTTTTCCTTAAGCCAATCTATAAACACTTCCCGGTCAACCTTTGATGAAAATATTTTTCCTTCAAGATTTTTATCCTTTTCAACATTGGAAAAATCATCCACGAGAACAATATCCCGAAATCCTTCGTGGTTAAGGGCCGAAACCAAACTGCTTCCTATGAATCCTGCGGCACCTGTAACAATTATCATATACTGGAATTATTAAATATGGGTTCTGTTAATTCTGGAATTAATTGGTATTCAATACCTTTTTTAAGTAAGAAAAGTATTGCCTCGCGGCCTTGTGCCCCCAAATCTACTGAAAATTCATTTACATAAAGTCCAATATGTGAAGCAATTACTTCGTCTTCCATTTCTTGTGAATGTTCTTTTATGTAGTAGGAGCTTTCCGATGGATTTTTCCACGCATACCCAATACTTTGTCTGATCATGGCATCTATTTCATTGCGTTCATTTTCAGGCATGCTTCGGTTGGCTGCAATGCATCCAAGAGGTAATGGAAGCTGCATCTGATCTTCCCAGGTTTCACCTAAATCGATGAGCTTTGTCAATCCCTGACTTTCATAGGTGAACCGACCTTCATGTATCAGCAAGCCGGCAATAACTTCTTCTTCCATAACTGCCTTGCTTATGGCTGCAAAATGCATGGCTTTTTATTCTGAATTCCCGGAAATAAAACTGATAAAAGTAAATTTGCGGTAGTATGAACTCCTGGAATTGCAACCAGTCCTTCTTGCAGCATTTTTGCCGGCATTGGTTGTTTAGATACAAGTATGGGTCCAACTCCCTTGCCTAATGAACTTCCGGAGTTAAGAATGAAATAGTTTTTTGATACTTGTGCATAAGCACCAAAGCTGATTTTAGAAATATCGAGTTTGCCATCTTGAGCCATGAGATTCAGTTGTTCCACATCTTCCATGAATACCTCAAATTCGTAATCCCCGGTGTCGATCCGATTGTTAACTATCGCATCAAATATGAAAGTGTCGTTCGGACAGGGCGAAAATCCTAAAGATATTTTTTTCAAAATGTTTAGCAGTTATATCTATGGTTGCTGTTTGATGGGTTTCTTTTTTGCTTTTAACTTATCCTCTTCTCCTATGAGAAACCCAAAAGGACGTAATTGTTCAACGTTATCAAAAATAACTTTTAACATACCAAGATAGGGGATAAATAACATCATCCCGGCGACTCCCCATAACATTCCTCCAAAAAGTAAAGCAAGCATAGTTGCCAGTGGGTTTATAGATACGGCTGAACCAACTACTTTTGGAGTGATGAAATTATTATCAAGAAACTGAACGAATACACAAACACCAATGGCTCCAATGGCAACCCAGATGGAGTCTTTGGTCAGCAAGGCAATAATCACAGGGAATGTACTACCAATTAAAACACCGATGTATGGAATAATGTTCAATGATCGTGCTATAACTCCCAACAAAATTGCATGCTTGATTCCTAAAAGCAAAAATCCTATGCTATTCAGAACCGCTAAAATTGAAATATCAATCAGTAAACCAACTAAGTATTTTTGGGAAACCTGAGATGTTCTGTGCATTACATTCATCAGCCATTCATGCTTATCAGGTGTAGTCATATATTTCATAAAATCTATGAATTTATGACTGTAAAAAGTGAAAAAGAAAATATAAATCGGAATTAGTGTTGCCGCTGCAAGAAAACTGCCTGTCGCAGAAAATATATTACCGAAAATCTTACCGCCCGATTGCATCATACCAGCCATTTGTTCTTCCAGCCAGTCGATTTGACGCCGCTCACTCACATTAAAATTATCTGCAATCATGTGCTGTAATTCCGTAAATTTTTCAGTCAACTTTTGATTAAGTAACGGTAAATCTTCCGAAAACGACATTATTTGAGAACTCAGGAAGAATAGAAACCCCCCAAGCAAAATAATCATAAGGAAAATGCTCATTACTATTGCAAGTGTAGCAGGTACACGCTTCGATTCTAACCAACGGCTCACTGGCATTAAGAGGAATGTTAACAGAATGCCTAAACTCACCGGAATTAGTATGGTGCTGCCCGCAACCAGGATAAATATTATCATGATAAAAAGTAGCAGGTATCCGGTGCCCTTGATATAAATTGGGTAATCTTTCATGGGATAGTTTTGGAATGCCAAATGTAAGAAAAAGCACCATATTGTTGTAAGTGTTTGATAATAAATAAAATATGTATTTTGTTATATTTGACAAACCATCGCTTTTTTTGGGTGAATGGTATCACTTTTCAGCACAGTTCTTTTAATTTTGTAAATAATTAACAATCAATAAATACCCTGATTATCAGTCAACAGATTTTCACCCATGGAAAACACCTCAGATCTGGTTCCCAAAAGTGAAACCCTTGTGCTCTTTTTTCGTTAATGTGAATAAGGTGAAATACGTCGTTTCATCAGACTTTAACCCGTTTGATTACCATTTAAAATGATTAAGCTTTCTGCAACACAGTTGGAATTACTCTCCAGGTACAACCAAACGGATGTTGATTTTCCCAAAAACAAATGTCTGGCTCAGCTGTTCGAAGAACAATGTGAGTTAACACCTCATGCAATTGCAGTTATTCATCAGGATGACCAACTGTCTTATAGCTCGTTGAATGCCAGATCCAATAAAATTGCCAATTGGCTTATTTCAAATGGTGTCCAATTCAATCAACAAATAGGTCTTTGTGCTGAACGATCAATCGATTTAGTCACCGGAGTTTTAGGAATTTTAAAAGCAGGTTGCGCATATGTTCCTTTCGATCCTACTTACCCTTCCGATAGAATTGCTTACATGGTTGCAGAATCTGGTATAAATCTGGTTCTGTCGCAAAAGCAATTCGATAATGTTTTCTCTGGTGTTGATGCATCAGTTAAATTTCTGGATACTGAATGGAATGATTTTGCTGCTTCGGGTACTAATAATCCGAAAATCAAAACCACTCCCGATGATCTGGCGTATGTGCTTTTTACTTCCGGTTCAACCGGGATGCCAAAAGGTGTAGGTATGGTTCATAAGGCCCTCATGAACCTTATTGCATGGCAGAAAACAATTCCGCATCTCGATAAACCCACAAGAACACTTCAGTTTTCCCCAATCAGTTTTGATGTTTCATTTCAGGAACTGTTCACTACCTGGACCACTGGTGGTGCTTTGGTGCTGATAAATGATGAGATGCGATTGAATGCAATCAAACTTTTGGAATTTATTCAGGAATATAAAATTGAAAGATTATTTCTACCATTTATAGCATTACAACATCTGGCTGAAGTGGCGGTAAACAGCAATATTTATCCCGCTTCACTTACTGATGTTATTACTGCAGGTGAACAATTACAAATTACAAGGGCTGTAAATTCATTTTTCACCAAATTACCCGGTTGCCGTTTGCACAATCACTACGGGCCTACCGAAACTCATGTGGTGACTGCCTACACATTGGTTGGAACACCTGATTCATGGCCTGCTTTGCCACCAATCGGAGTTCCCATTGCAAATACAAAAATTTATATTCTGGATGAGAAACTGATGCCGGTTGCTATTGGCGAACAAGGCGAACTGTATGTATCAGGCTTTGCTCTTGCCAGAGGTTATATTAACAGACCGGAACTCACTGCTGAAAGATTCTTAGCGAATCCATTTGAAAGTGAACACATTTCCCGTATTTATAAAACAGGTGATTTAGGACGGTACTTGTCTGATGGCTCCATTGAATATCTGGGACGTGCAGACAACCAGGTTAAAGTCCGCGGTTACCGAATTGAATTGGGAGAAGTTGAAATTGCGATTTCTAAAAATAATGCCGTTGCTCAGGTAGCGGTTACTGTTAGAGAAGATGAACCGGGTGACAAACGACTGGTTGCCTATATTGTTCCTTCGGAAAATTCTAAACTAACGGTTGCGGATATACGAAAAACTATTTCAGGAAATTTGCCTGAATATATGATGCCTTCCTCATTTGTTTTTCTAAATACTTTGCCAAAAACTCCAAGTGGAAAAATTGATCGCAAATCACTGCCCAAACCGGACGAAAAAAGACCGGAAATTGGTACTCTGTTTGTTCAGGCGGCAACACCCGATGAAATTGCGATTTCCCGTTTATGGTCGAAATTATTACGAATTGATAAAGTTGGAATTGATGATAATTTCTTTGATTTAGGTGGAAATTCTTTGCTTGCACTTCAAGCCATTGCAATTCTCCGGCAGGAAAATGGAATGGATATTCCTGTTGTAAAATTATACCAGCAACCAACTGTAAGAGGCTTGTTGAAAGCCCTCGCAGGAACAACAAATCAGCAATCAGTTTTCGATAAAGCCAAAGAACGATTTTCAAATGATAAAAATAGTAATGAATCATCTGGAAAAACAGTTGAAGATGGTATAGCAATTATAGGTATGTCGGGTCGTTTTCCCGGAGCCGATACGGTAGATCAAATGTGGCAGAATCTGCTTGATGGAAAAGAAACTACATCATTTTTTAAGGATGATGAGATTGATCATTTCATTGATGCTTCCGTTAAAAATGACCCATACTATGTCAAAGCAAGAGGTGTTATCAGTAATGCCGATAAATTTGATGCCGGATTTTTTGCTGTCAACCCACGTTTGGCTGAATTGATGGACCCACAACAAAGAGTCTTTCTCGAAGTTTGCTGGGAAGCACTCGAAAATTCAGGTTATACAGCTGCTTCCTATCCGGGCTTAATCGGCGTTTATGCCGGAATGGGAAATAATACATACTATACCAATAATGTTATTCATCATAAAGAAGCCATCGAAAGAGTTGGCTCTTTTCAGGTGATGGTGGCAAATGAAAAAGATTATATCGCTACCAGAATAAGTCACGTAATGAACTTAACTGGTCCCGGACTAAGCATCCATACTGCATGTTCTACTTCTCTGACCGCTGTTGCAACTGCATGCCAGTCATTGTGGAATAAGCAATGTGACATGGCTATTGCCGGTGGAATAGCTATCACCAGTCCGGTGAATAGTGGTCATATTTATCAGGAAGGCGGTATGTTTTCTGAAGATGGTCATACCCGCTCATTCGATGCCGGTGCCCGAGGCACTGTATTCAGTGATGGATCGGGAGTGGTTATATTAAAAAGATATAAAGAAGCACTTGCTGATGGAGATACTATTTACGCTGTTATCAGAGGTGTGGGAGTAAATAATGATGGTTCTGAAAAAGCTAGTTTTACTGCACCCTCTGTGGAAGGTCAGGCGAATGTGATTGCCATGGCTCAAGCGAGTGCAAATGTGTCTCCGGAATCAATTTCATATATTGAAACTCACGGAACGGCAACTCCATTGGGTGATCCTATTGAAGTGGAAGCTTTAACTTTGGCATTTAGAGGAGGCACCGACAAAAAACAATTTTGTGCAATTGGATCGGTGAAGTCAAATTTCGGACATCTTACTGCAGCTGCCGGCGTTACCGGATTAATTAAAACAGCTCTTGCGCTTAAACATAAAGTGCTTCCTGCTTCCATACATTATAGTGCACCAAATCCTGCAATCAACTTTACCGATTCTCCGTTTTTTGTGAACGATAAACTTACAAAATGGAAAGATGGTGAAACTCCAAGAAGGGCAGGAGTGAGTTCATTTGGAGTAGGAGGTACCAATGTTCACATTGTGGTTGAAGAAGCTCCTGCTGCATTGCCTTCAGGTCCTGCGCGATCAAAGCATTTGTTGTTGCTCTCAACAAAAGGTAAAGAAAATCTGGATGTTGCAACGGCTAATTTGCAACATGCACTTGAAAATGATCATGGAATAAATATTGCTGATGCAGCATATACTTTACAAACCGGAAGGATTTCGTTTGCTAATAGAAAGTTTGTTGTTTGCGACAGCCATGAAAACGCCATTAAGGAATTAAAGTCGAGAAATCCCCTACGAACTTCTTCCCGTAGTTTGGAATCTGTTTCATCAGGAGTAGCATTTATGTTCCCTGGTCAGGGCTCACAATATGTGGGAATGGGTAGCAATTTGTATCGCGATGAAATTGTTTTCAAAGAAGCAATTGACAGGTGTGCAGAGTTATTAACTCCACATCTGGGAATTGATATCAGATCAATTTTGTATCCTGTTAAAGGTGAAGAAGCAAACTCAGCTTCTAAACTCCAGGAGACATGGCTCACACAACCTGCCTTATTTACCATTGGGTATGCGCTGTCAAAATTATGGATGAGCTGGGGTATTGAACCCAAGGCTTTAGTGGGTCATAGCATCGGCGAATTTGCAGCAGCTTGTATCGCCGGAATTATGTCACTTGAAGATGCTGTGATGCTTGTTGCCAGCAGAGGCAAACTGATGCAGGCTCAACCAAAGGGCTCAATGCTTTCAGTTCGGATGGCAGCTTCTGAAGTTAGTAATTTCCTGAAGGATGGTTGTTCAATAGCAGCTATAAATGGACCAAATTTGTGTGTAATTTCCGGCAATGATGAAGCAATAAATGCAATAAAAGTTGTTCTGGAATCGAAAGAGATTGTTTGCAAGCCGTTGTTTACTTCGCATGCATTCCATTCTCCAATGATGGATCCGATTATAGAACCATTTAAAAAATTGGTTGCTTCAGTTAAACTTCATACCCCTTCAATACCCGTTGTTTCAACAGCAACAGGAAAGTGGTTAACCGATGAGCAGGCTATTGATCCTGCATATTGGGCAAATCATCTCCGATTGCCGGTTCACTTTGCTGACGGAATAAAAGAAATCTGGAGTAAACACGAATCAATGTTTCTGCTAGAAATGGGTCCGCGGAACACTGCAACCATGCTGGCACGCCAACAGGCCACCGATCCGAAAAAGCAATTTGCTGCGCCCTCTTTACCTGATAACTGCGAATCAGATGCTGAATGGGTATCCATGCTTTCTGCAATTGGTCAGTTGTGGCTTGCAGGAATTTCCATTAGCTGGAATGAATTTTACGCTCTTGAAAACCGGAAACATGTCCCTTTGCCAACTTACCCTTTCGAAAGAAAACGTTATTGGGTAGATCCACTGGTGCCGGCAACACAAGTAAATACATTTCATGCCTATCAGCCATTTGCTGATAGCAATACTATTTTTAATCAGGAAGTATCAAATATAGAATTAACAAATTCAACACCAATATTTATGAGTACCACTTTGCGTAAAGACCGAATAGTTTCTGAATTAAGAAACGTAATGGAAGAAGCTTCTGGAATTGAATTGGCAGGAGCTGACGAGAATTCCTCATTCATGGAATTAGGAATGGATTCGCTGTTCCTGACTCAGGCTGCTCTTACAATTTCTAAGAAATACGGCACAAAAATTACTTTCCGCCAGTTAAATGAGAGCTTTTCTTCATTAGCTGCTTTAGCAACTCACATCGATCAGCAATTACCTGCTGAAGCAGCCCCCGTTGCTGCACCAGCTATGCAGCCATCTGCAAACATGCAGCAACCGCAACCTGTCTATAATGCGCCAATGCCACAGGTTACTGCAGGCAATCAAAGCAATATGCAATGGCTGATCACACAACAGTTGCAAGTCATGCAGCAGCAATTAGCAATGATGAGCGGAATGCCGCAGCAGGCAGCACCTGTTATGCAGCATACAAAACCATCTCCGGCACCGGTTGCTTCTCCATCACCTGTTACGGGCAATGGTGTTGCCGATAAAAAACTGAACATTGCAGAAGTTAGTGAAAACGAAAAGCTGAATTGGCGAAACCTTTCGGGGCTATTGCCAGAATTGAAAAAGCAGTGAGTTCTGAATTATCTGCTGATCAGCAAAAATGGATGGCGGAATTTACACGCAGTTATAACGCAAAAACTGCTAAGTCAAAATCTTATACTCAGGATCATCGTGCTCATTTAGCCGACCCTCGTGTGGTTACAGGATTTAAACCAACTATCAAGGAATTAATTTATCAAATGGTGGTTGATCGTTCTAACGGTTGCCGCGTATGGGATATAGATGGCAATGAATATGTCGATGTTCTGAATGGATTTGGCTCAAATTTTCTGGGTTATGGATCTCCGGTGATTATGAAAGCCGTGGAAGAACAATTGAAAAATGGTATTGAACTTGGCCCACAACATCCTTTAGCTGGAGAAGTTGCCAAAATGATCTGCGATTTCACCAATTATGATCGCGCAGGCTTCTGTAATACCGGATCGGAAGCAGTTCTTGGTGCCATGCGTATCGCAAGAACCGTTACCGGTAAAAGTACTATCGTTTGTTTCAATGGTTCTTATCATGGAATTAATGATGAAGTAATTGTTAGAGGTACTAAAAAACTGAAGTCGTTTCCCGCAGCTGCGGGTATTCTCCCTGAGTCCGTTGAGAATATGCTGGTGCTCGATTATGGAACAGATGAAACACTCGAAATAATTCGCCAGCGTGCCGATGAAATTGCAGCTGTAATGGTTGAACCTATTCAAAGCAGAAGAGCAGATTTTAAACCGAAAGCCTTTTTGCAGGAAGTAAGGAAAATTACTGCTGACCATGGATGTCTCCTCATTTTTGATGAGGTTATTACCGGTTTTCGTTTGCTTCCTGGAGGTGCACAGGAATTTTATGATATTAAAGCCGATTTAGGAACTTATGGAATGGTAATTGGCGGTGGTATGCCAATTGGTGTTATTGCCGGTAAAAAAGAATATATGGATGCACTTGATGGTGGATTCTGGCAGTTTGGTGATGGTTCCGTTCCTGAAGTTGGAGTAACCTATTTTGCCGGAACTTTTGTTCGTCACCCTCTTGCTCTGGCAGCTGCTAAAGCGGTATTGATTCATCTGAAAGAAAGAGGCATGTCTATCTACAATAAATTGAATGGTTATGCCGATAAATTATTAAGTACAGTGAATGCACATTGCTCAAAAACAGGCGCTCCATTTCATCTTGTCAGCTTCGGATCCCTATTCAAAGTTAAATGGGATGTGGAACAACCTTACGGAGAATTGTTGTTCTTGTTAATGAGAGATAAAGGTGTTCATATTTACGATGGTTTCCCTTGCTTCTTTACAGATGCATTTACAGATGCTGATGTGGATTTTGTTATTAACGCATACATCTCATCTATCAATGAATTACAAGCTGCAGGGTTCTTACCTTCAGGAAATCAAATTGTGCAACCTGCATCTAATGGAAAGCATACTGAAACTGAGGTAAATCAACCTCCGGTGCCGGGTGCTCGTTTAGGAAAAGGTCCTGATGGAAATCCAGGTTGGTTTGTTGCCGATCCTGAAAGACCGGGAAAATTTAAACAGGTTTTTACTTCGTAATATATTTACTTTGATTTTATGCCAGCAGATAGTAAACAACAATTGGTTTTTCAACAGGTAGATTTCGATCCGTTTCAGTCTTCATTGCCTGTCCGGATTGCTACTACTCAGGCGCAGCGCGAAATCTGGACAAACGTCCAGTTCGGTGGTCATGCTGCCAGTTGTGCATATAACGAGTCTGTTTCGTTACACCTTGAAGGTGATTTTAATTTTTCTGCAATTGTAAAAGCTGTTGATCAGTTGTTTGAAAGGCATGATGCACTTCGCTCTGTTTTCAGTGATGACGGCATGTTTTTTACGATTGAAGAAAAAGTTAGTATTGATGTTGCTTTCATTGATTTATCTAATGAAAAATCGGTTATTATAGATGACCGGATTCAGCAAATTCTGGATGGCGAAGCAGAGCATGAATTTGATCTGGCAAATGGTCCATTAGGCAAAATTAGTGTGATTAAGATTGCGCCTTCCAGACATCAACTGATCCTGACTTTTCATCACATTGTTTGTGATGGCTGGTCACTCGGTATTATGATGCAGGATCTTGGTAAGATGTATACTGCCATTGTTAAAGGCGAAGTGTATAATGAACCTCCTGCAATTTCTTACGCAGTTTATTCTGCTGAGGAAGAAGAATACCTTAAAGGTATTCAGCATGCCAAAGTAGAGCAATATTGGATCGATCAATATAAGAATGATATCCCTGCAATGGAAATGCCGGTGAATCATCAAAGACCTCCTCTAAGAACTTACAATGCCAAAAGAATTGATGTTGAAGTAGGTTCTGATGTGGTTGAAACCATTAAAAGAATTGGTGCCAGACAAGGTGTTTCATTTGTAGCAACATTGGTGGCTGCATTCGAAATATTTATGTACCGCATCACGGGAAGTGCCGATATTGTTGTTGGTTTAGCTGCTGCCGGTCAGGCTGAAGATGGAAAAGATAGTTTGGTCGGACATTGTGTTAATTTACTTCCGTTACGAAGTAAGGTTAACCCTGTTGTCTCTTTTAATCAATATTTAAAAGAAAGAAAATCGTTGATTTTGGATGCTTACGATCACCAACGATATACGTTTGGTAGTCTTATTCAAAAATTAAATATTCCCCGTGATCCGGGACGTATTCCTTTGGTTCCTGTTTCTTTTAACGTTGATCTCGGCATTACTAATGGTGTGCACTTTGAAGGATGTTCTTATCACTTTACAACAAATGCGAGACATTACGAAAACTTTGAACTATTTGTAAATGCTGCCGGATCCGGTAAAGATCTTACGCTTGAATGTACGTTCAATACCGATCTCTTTGATGCAAATTACATGCAGCTCAGGGCTGAAGAGTTTGTGGAATTGCTGAAAGGTTTTGCCTCTAATCCTGATAAAGAAATAGGTTTTGTAAATTTATTAACCGGTGCTGAACAAAAGTGGATTTCACAAGACTGGCAAGGTCCGGTCGCAGATTTCCCAACTGATAAATGCCTTCATCAATTATTTGAAAGTGCAGCCCTTAATGTACCAGATAAAGTTGCGCTTCAATTTAAAGACATTTCCTGGAGTTACCAGCAGCTTAATACCGCATCTGATAAACTCGCAGCTTATCTTCAAGCTCAGGGGTTGAATCCGGGAACAATGGTAGCCGTTTTCATGGAGCGCTGCCCTGAATTAATGGTATCACTTCTTGGAATTCTTAAGGCAGGTGGAGCCTATATCCCTGTTGATCTTTCATATCCCGCCGACCGTATTGCCTATCTCCTTTCTGATGCAAATGCATCACTGATAATATCTTCTCAATTGCATGAAGATAAACTTCAGGGAATAAACACAAAAATTTTAGTCAAGGAAAAATTCAATTCTTTCCCAGATAATAAGCCTGAATCAGTTCAGGTAAATTCAACTGATCTTGCTTATGTAATTTATACTTCCGGCTCTACCGGGAAACCAAAAGGTGTAGCTATTGAACATCGAAGTGCAGTCAATTATATCACCTGGTGTAACAGGTTTTACTTTGGTGGTAAAGAATATGGAAACTTTGGATTATATAGTTCATTGTCGTTCGATCTGACTGTCACCAGTATATTTTGTACACTAACATCTGGCAAGACACTTACTATTTTTGATCAGAATGCCGAAGTTTCTTCCATACTGGAAGATTCATTCAGCAATAAAACCGCGGTAGATGTTATAAAATTAACTCCTGCACATATTCTTTTGTTGGAGAACTTAAATTTACGTTCCGATAAAATTAAGAAGGCTATAGTTGGGGGAGAAGAATTGACTCCACGACATGTTGAGATACTGCGTGAAATATCACCCTCAATTGAAATTATCAACGAATACGGTCCTACTGAAGCAACAGTAGGTTGTATTATTAAAGATGTGATTACTCCACAGGATGCAACTACTATTGGTAAGCCTATCGACAATACGCAGGTGTATATTCTGGATAGTAATTACCAAATGCTTCCTCCTGGTATTCCGGGTCGGTTGTTTATTGGTGGCGCCGGATTAGCAAGGTATTATCACAATCGTCCTGATCTCACAGCTGAGAAGTTTGTCGCTGTTGACACAGGTAACGGATTGGAGTTTTTGTATGATTCCGGAGACTTGTCAAGGTTCAGATTAAACGGTGATATTGACTTTTTAGGACGTGTAGATAATCAGGTAAAAATACGAGGTTATCGGATAGAGCTTGGCGAAATTGAAAGTTTGCTCATTGCGCACCCCGGAGTTAAAGAGCAATTAGTAATGGCTCGTGAAGATGTTCCGGGTGAGAAGAAAATTGTAGCTTATGTAGTGAATAAACCAGGTAACTTATTGGATGCTGTTTTATTGAGAGATTATTTAAAACAGGAAATCCCTGATTATATGGTTCCTGCTTCTTTTGTTTTTCTCGAATCTATGCCTTTAACGGTAAATGGTAAAATCGACAGAAAAGCACTGCCTGCTCCCGATGTTACACATGTGAAATCTTCTGCAGGCTATGAAGAACCCAAAACTTCTATGGAAGAAGTTCTCGCTAATATCTGGTGCCGCGTTTTAGGTCTCGATAAAGTTGGTCGAAACGATAATTTCTTCGAATTGGGAGGTCACTCTATCATAGGAGTGAAAATGTTCAATGAAGTTGAAAAGCAATTAGGAATTAAAGTTCAGCTTTCTGTAATTTTCAGGTCACCGACCATTGCAGAATTGGCTGAAATATTAAATGGCGAAGCCGGATCAAGATCATGGCCTTGTTTGGTACCATTAAAGGAGTCAGGAAGCAAACGACCACTATTCTGTATTCACATGCATAATGGTAATGTGCATCGCTGGAGAGTTTTGGTAAAACATATGGATGCCGATCAGCCTGTTTATGCTATTCAGCCAAAAGGTTTGGATGACAGACAACAGCCTCATACCACCATTGAAGAGATGGCTGCACATTATATTTCGGTTATTAAAGAAGTTCAACCTTCCGGACCATATAATTTAATTGGTTTATGCTTTAGTGGAATGGTTGTTTTTGAAATGGCTGCAATGCTGCAGGCAAATGGAGAAAAAAGTTGAATTCCTGGCAATGGTAAATAATTATGCTCCACCTGAAAATGCCACGATTTATAAAGTTAAATCGGAACTTAATAAGTTCATGAAGATGGAAATCGGGGAGAAGTTTAATTATGCGGTGGAGAAGAATATGAATCTTGGCAAAAAATTACTCTTTAAAGCCAGAAAGTTCATTCCGGGAGATTCAGAAAATACTATTAAGGAAGTTCAAATTGATGAAACTGTTGAATCTGTAGGAAATGATTTAAGAACTATTCATTCAGTAGCATTGTTAAATTATCACCCTGTTCATGTTTATTCCGGTGATTTGGTCATTTTTCGTACCGCCGATCCGATTGAGGCATTTTACAATGAAACGCTTGGTTGGGATCGTTTGGTGACCGGTAAAATAGAAACTACCATTATTGAAGGTTGTAATAATGACACTATAATAACAGATGAGCCCTATAATGCAGTAATGGCCCGGAAAATCAGAGAATACCTTACCGGAAGGGCTGATAATGAGTCAGATTCAGGTAATAATCGTCAAAATGGTATGTTCTCAGCAGCATTGTTGTAATATTGCTGAATTATTAGATCAATAAATTCTGTCCTTGTATGAACATTCATTTCAAAAATTTAAAAGAAATCAGCAAGGAGCATCAGTTACCTCAAAAAGGTAACCTTGCCGGTGAAGTTCATGTTTGGTGTCACACCATTCATTACGACGATCCTTTTCTTCGGGAAGCTCCTTTTTTGCTTGCTGAGAGTGAATTGGCAAGAGCAAAGAGGTAGCATTTTGAAAAAGATCGCAGGGTTTAGGAATCTGGACATGTTTTTATAAGAAAGATCCTTTCCCATTATACAGGAATTAATGCCGAAAAACTGGAACTTACTCCAATTGTGAATCAGAAGCCGGTATTAATGAATGCGCCTTTCAAAATTCATTTTAATATCTCACATTCCGGAAATAAAATTATTGTAGCTGTTGGATTTGTATCTGACGTAGGAATTGACATCGAAAAGGTTATTCCCGATTTTGATACTGACGGTTTTGCCGAAGCAAACTATCATGCAAATGAACAAAAGCACCTTAGTGAATTGAATGGTGAAGATGAAGTTGATTATTTTTATTGCATTTGGACAAGAAAAGAAGCATGGCTTAAATTAACAGGCGAGGGAATAAATGATCAACTGAAAGAACTCGATTTTTCTGGTAAAGATGGTAAAGTTCAGTCTCTGAAACCTCATGGACACCATGAATTATTCATGACTTCCTGGAAAGATGGCAGCGAATATATTGCGACTTTGGCGGCATATGCTCCCCTGAATGACACGAAATTTTTTCAGTCCGATTTATTAATACAGGACTTCACTCCAATCTAACGAAATTGATTTTGATTGGGAACTAAAAGGAGGAAGCCCGTCATTTTAGTTGGAACCAACTTTTACCACTTGTGTGCTTCCATGACAGCAGCTGTTTTCTTTCATGGTATAACCACGGTAAATGAACAGTAATCCCAAAGCTATCATAAGCACAGGAGCGGCTTTTGAAATATAGAGCCTTACTTTGTTCCCGGTGAATTTACCAAATGCGGCAACCATCATCATGGCTGGAAAAGTCCCTAAGCCGAAAAGTACCATGTAGCCCGCCCCTTCAATTGGTGATTGTGTAGCCGCTGCACCTGCCATTGCCAGATAAACAAATCCACATGGAAGAATTCCATTGGCCAATCCCGCTGTGAATAGTCCAGCGTAACTTTTTTGCTTTACTATTTTACTGAAAATGGATTTGATAAATTTATTTATTACCAACGTGATTTTTGGGGCTCCGCTTCGCATCGGAACATAATTAATAAGAATAACTCCAAGTACCATCAATATCCCAATGGTAATAGAAAAACTCTTTTGAAATCCTGCCATGAGTAAGGTATGCCCAGCAAGTCCTGCCAGCAATCCCAAAATACCATAAGTAACAATTCTTCCTAAATTGTAAACTGATCTACCAGCTAGAAATTTTAAATTATTTTCACCTCCGCCCGATAAAGCCAAAGCTATTGGTCCACACATGGTGACACAATGAAAGCTGCCTAAGAAGCCAATTGCCAGAGAGGTTAAACTGAACATAACTATCGAATTACTATTTGTTTTTCTGTGTAATATCCGGCACCATCAACTTCGTAATCAACTTTAATACGGTACATGCCTTTAGAAAGAGATGCGGTACTAATGATTTGTTTCATCTCTTTATCCGGACTAATTTCTATGGACTGATCTTTTGATTTGTCGGATGGTCGAAAAATGTTAATTGCACCGCTGATAGTTTTTCCCCGCAAATCGGTAGGATAGGTAATTATTATTCCGGCATCCGAATAATCAATGCCTAACGCAGAACTAAGTTCATTGTTACGGTTTATGCTTTCTATTTTGTCCTGGAATTTTAATTCCTGTGCATAGTAGTCTGGTGTTACCAGATCTACTTTTTCATTTATGCTTCTTGTTACGAAGTAAATTATTAATCCCGCAAATCCTATATAAAGAAACATTACACGATATCCCCAGCTTATTTTCATTTTATTAAGTGTTAAAAATATTAGTTCAATTTAATGTTCTTTATGTTCGTTATGTTCTTCAGTTTGATGTTTACCACCCGGACCCATAAAGCTGGTTTTTACCGTTTCAATTTTTTTCTCGCCACTGTAAACAATAACTTTGATCTTTGTTTTACGTTGCTTTATTTCAGATGGATCAACAATGATGAAGAACTCTCCTTCTGTGATTGCCTGATTGTTTGCCTTCAGGTCACTATCACCGACTATTTTAATATTCCCGTTCAATCCTTCCAGTTTAAATTCAAGTGGGAAGTCTTCTGTAGTTTTGTTTACAATTTTAAAGTTATATAAATTACTGATAGTGCCATCGGGTTGTTTTTGAAAAAGCATTCCGGGAGTTCTTAGGATGGTGGTTTCAGTATCGGAGCGTAATGCGATTCCGGTTCCTAATCCAATTAAAAGTACTGTCAGGAGCGCGGTGTATAATGCAATTCTGGTAGTAAATCGCAAAGGCTGTTTTTTAGCTATACCATCTTCACTGGCATATCTGATCAGTCCCTTTGGTAAATTTACACTGTCCATAATATGGTCACAGGCATCAATGCAGGCAGTACAATTGATGCATTCAAGTTGTGTACCATTTCTGATATCAATTCCTGTGGGACATACTTTAACACATTGATGGCAATCTATACAGTCACCGGCACTGCGTTCTTCGTTTTTCCTGAGATGCTTTCTTGGTTCTCCTCTAACATAATCATAGGCCACTACAATCGAGTTTTTATCGAGTAATACTCCTTGTAAACGGCCATAAGGACATACCACCAGGCAAACCTGTTCTCTGAAGTGAGCAAATACACCATAAAATACTCCTGAAAAAATCAAAATTGCAAGAAATCCACTTGTGTGTTGTCCTATTGGTTCAGTGGCAATTTTGTATAATTCATCGATGCCAATTATGTATGCAAGAAATGTATTAGCTATTATAAATGAAATAACATAAAAAATAGTATGCTTGATTGTTTTTTTACTGATTTTTTCAGATGTCCATTCTGATTTATTTAAAGCCTTTTGTTGGTTGGCATCACCTTCAATCAGGTATTCTATCCTTCGGAAAACCATTTCCATGAAAACTGTTTGCGGACAGGTCCATCCACACCATAAACGACCAAAAATGGATGTAAATAATACAATAAATACAACAAAAGTGAGCATGGTTAATCCGAAAAGAAAAAAGTCCTGAGGCCAGAAAATAAGTCCGAAAATTATAAATTTCCGCTCCAGAACGTTTAAAAGAAGTAATGGATTTCCATTAATTTTTATAAAGGGAATTAAAAAGAGTATGGCCAGGCAACCGTAACTTACCCATTTGCGGGCTTCATAATGCCTGCCTGATGGTTTTTGCGGTGTGATCCATACTCTTTTTCCTTTATCATCTATTGTTGAAACAGAATCTCTGAACGATTTTTCTTTTTCCATCTTCTCTACAATCCGGTTTTCACTCATCTTGATGTA
This sequence comes from Bacteroidota bacterium, assembly GCA_016713525.1. GTDB lineage: Bacteria > Bacteroidota > Bacteroidia > AKYH767-A > OLB10 > JADKJB01. Next base: position 191,345 of record JADJOZ010000001.1, read on the forward strand.
AATAATTTAATATTTCTGCTTCTTAGTTCACAGCTGTAGCTGTACTGTCGTTAGCATTGGTGGTAGTACTGTCAGCAGGAGCAGGGGATGTACTTACTTCTGTATATATTTCACCCTGTGGTGCTTTTGCATTTTCTGGTTTGGTTCCTTTTAAAGTATGAATGAAGCTTGTCACTTCCTGCATTTGCACAGGAGTGAGTTGTCCCTGCCATGCCAGCATACCTTTACTTGGAACACCGTACTTTATAGTTTTAAAGATATCTCCCGCAGAACCACCATGAATCCAATATTCATCAGTCAAGTTTGGCCCTACAATACCTTCTCCAGCTTTACCGTGGCATACCAGACATTTGTCAACATAAATTTTATTGCCGTTTGCAATAGCAGTTTCCTCAGTCAGGTAGGATACAGTTGATTCATCAACATTATTGGCTACAAGTTTTAATCTTTCTGCTTTCTGTAGTTCAGCCTCTGCTAGTTGTGCGTTATATTCATCTAACTGAACATTTCCGGCTCCAACTACATGGTAATCTACCATATAAATCACGGCAAATATGATAGTCAGATAGAATCCATATTTCCACCATGGTGGCAGATTGTTATCCAATTCTTTAATGCCATCATAATTGTGATCAAGCAATACGTCTGCTTCCTTTTCTACCGGAACAGAATCATTAAAACTCTGTCCTAGTTTAGTCCAGAAGGATGGTTTTTTAGCAACTGTTTCTGCAACTTGTCCCGGTTCAGATGCTACAATTTTTTTCGGTGCCAGTTCATCGGTGAGAATTCGTATCACACGCATTAAAACAAGAATGGCTCCAATCATTACTAAAAATGAAAATACAATGATGTAGTTTAATGGGTCAGTAACTATTTTCGGAAGTGTTTCAGAGGCTTTCTGAGCTACAGGACCTGTTTCCTGCGCCATAACAGCAGTGCTGGAAACCAGAAACAGTATGGTGGTGAAGAATTTATTTTTCATAATCTGTTTTTATAAGTGTTACGGCTTACTTTATTTTGATTGTATTGTTCCATCATCATCTAATGGAAGGTTGTTAATTGTATCTAATGTGCTTTTATCCATCATATATACTTTTAATCCAAGTAATGTGAAGAAGACAAAGAACAGCAAGAGCGATATCATTGGAAATACCCCTATTCCGGAGATAGATTCCAGGTAGTTTATAAATTTCATTTCTCCGCAGTTTTAGGTTGTGCTTTAATGTCTGTTCCTAATCTTTGTAAATAAGCAATTAAGGCAATAATTTCACGATCACTCATTATTTCAATTCCATCTTTAGCCAGATTAGCAGTGATAACTTCAGCTTGTTTTTTCAGATCAGCAACTGCTTGTTGGTCATAACCTTCATTATATGGTACACCCAGAGTTTGCATAGCCCTGATTTTTGCCGGTGTATTGGTAATGTTCAGTTCGTCTTCTATCAGCCATGGGTAAGAAGGCATCAATGAACCGGGTGACATACTTGTTGGATCTTCCATGTGATTGAAATGCCATGAATCTGGATACCTTTGTCCTACACGATGCAAATCAGGTCCTGTGCGCTTTGATCCCCATTGGAATGGATGATCGTATACGAATTCACCGGCTTTTGAGTACTCGCCATATCGTTCTGTCTCGGAACGGAATGGACGAACCATTTGAGAGTGACAATTGTAACATCCTTCACGAACATAAATATCGCGACCCTCAAGTTCAAGTGGGGTATATGGTTTTACACTACTAATTGTAGGTATGTTTGATTTAATCATGAAAGTTGGAACCATTTCTATTATTCCCCCAATCAGAATCACAACCAAACTTACAACTAACATCATCATTGGTTTTCTTTCCAGTTTACGATGCCAGTGTTCACCGGGATTATGAATAGCTTTCTGACTTATCAGAGCTGGTGCTTCCGCTTCTTCATTGGCAAGTAATTTTCCTGATGCTGTAGTCTTGAACAAGTTGAACATCATTACTATTACACCTATCAGATATAATGATCCACCAACCACACGTAGCTGATACATTGGAACTATCTGGGTAACTGTTTCAAGAAAATTAGGATATTTAAGGAACCCATCATCAGTAAATTCTTTCCACATTAAACTTTGTGTGAAGCCTGCCCAATAAAGTGGGATAGCATAAAACAGAATTCCAATTGTTCCAATCCAGAAATGGAAACCTGCAAGTTTTTTTGAATATAGTTCGGTACGGAATATTTTTGGAAGTAACCAATAAAGCATTCCGAATGTCAGGAAGCCATTCCATCCTAATGCACCAATGTGAACGTGTGCAATAGTCCAGTCAGTAAAGTGACTTATTGCATTCACATTTTTTAATGATAACATCGGACCTTCGAAAGTCGACATACCATAAGCAGTTACTGCAACAACCATGAATTTAAGTACGATACTTTCGCGGACTTTATCCCAGGCACCACGTAATGTCAATAATCCATTTATCATACCTCCCCAGGATGGAGCTATCAGCATTATTGAGAAAACAGTTCCTAATGATTGCGCCCAGTCAGGTAATGCTGTATATAATAAGTGGTGTGGACCTGCCCAGATGTACAGAAAGATGAGTGCCCAGAAGTGAATAATCGACAAGCGATAAGAATATACCGGACGATTTGCTGCCTTTGGAACGAAGTAATACATTAATCCTAAATATGGTGTTGTAAGGAAGAATGCAACCGCATTGTGACCGTACCACCATTGCACCAATGCATCCTGAACACCTGCATACATAGAGTAGCTTTTAAACAGTGTAACAGGAATCTCAAATGAATTTACAATGTGAAGCACTGCAACAGTTACAAATGTTGCTATGTAGAACCAGATGGCAACATATAAGTGTTTTTCTCTTCTTTTAATTATGGTTCCCATCATGTTGATACCGAATACTACCCAAAGCAAAGTGATAGCAATATCAATGAACCACTCAAGTTCTGCATATTCTTTACCCGTCGTTATTCCTAATGGAAGGGTAACAGCTGCGGATACAATGATTAATTGCCATCCCCAGAAGTTGATTGTGCTCAACAGGTCGCTAAACATACGGGCTTTGCATAATCGTTGCAACGAGTAATACAATCCCATAAATATTCCGTTCCCCACAAATGCAAAAATTACCGCATTTGTATGCAGTGGACGAATTCGTCCGAATGTAGTGTAAGGCAGTTCAAAATTAAAGAACGGCCAGATGAGCTGGATCGCTGCAATAAGTCCAACTAACATTCCTACAAATCCCCAGATTATTGTCGCATAAGCGAAATTTCTGACGATCTTGTTGTCGTAATAAAACTTTTGTAATTCCATAAAGTTATGTGTCAGGGTTTTTGTTCTTGTTTGTTGCTTATTTCATCATCAAGTAGCATTCGCACCGATGGCGTGTATTCATCCTCATATTGACCCTTGCGGACCGACCATATAAAAGCTATTAGAAATCCTGTTGCCACAATTAAACTGATTCCGATTAGTAAAAAAAGTGCACTCATTTTATTTCCTGATTTGGTAAGTGGCTCAAAATTACCTTTACAGGTTTAGGCAGGATATGATGCTTGTCAATGCTGAAAGTGACTTTTGTCATGAATTTGTAAAGCTTTTATAAAAAACAGATATTCAATCAATTAGATTGTGATAGCGGGCAGCTATTGAACTACTGAGTGTGGTAAAAAGTATTATTGTGACCGTACTCAAAGGCATTATAATAGCTGCAAATAGTGGTGAAAGGTTGCCGTGTATGGCAAACCATATTCCTACGCAGTTATACAGCAACGATATGGTATAACTCACATAAATAATCTTCATTGAAGTGGATGAAAATTTTAGAAAAGATGGAATTTTTCAAAAACATTGGCATCAAGAATTGCATCACATGCCGGTGAAAAATTGTTTATGTTATCCGAAACCGCGATTCCTGCATTGCTTTGTCGTAGTGCTCCAGCGTCATTCAACCCATCTCCCAGCATCATCACATGTTGATTTTGCTTTTGAAGGTTAGCAATAAAATGAAGCTTGTCGGATGGTGATTGTCTGAAATGTATATTGCCGGATTTCCCAAAAAATTGTTCCAGATTTTCTTTTTCTGAGTCATTGTCACCGGAAAGTAAGTGAAATTGTTTATCGTGACCCAATAATGAAATTGTTTCCGATAATCCTGGTCTGTAATTGTTTCTGATTATGAAGTAACCCGTTCTGGTATTCCCGGTTGTAACATAAACTTTGGTAGCATTGTCACTGCTGTTGCTATCAATTAAATCTTCCCAGCCAGTATATGAAGCTGAACCAATGCATATGTGAATGTCATCTACTTTCCCTTCCAGCCCCTTGCCTGGAATCTCTGAAAATTCGGTTACTTTCTTGCGATCATTCAACTTTAAGTGATCAGAAAGGACTCTCGATAATGGATGTGTAGAATTGGAAGTAAGTGAAAAAATTGATTTCAACTGGTCAGGAGATAACTTTGCGCCAACATAGGTTACAGCTGCCGCCCCTACAATTGTTATTGTTCCGGTTTTGTCAAAAACGATAGTATCAATTTTTGAAAGTTTTTCAATTACTTGCGTATTCTTCAGATAAAATTTCTGATTTCCAAGAATCCTTATTGCATTGCCAAGGGTGAAAGGGTAGGAGAGTGCTAATGCACAGGGACATGTAATAATAAGTACAGCAGTGAATGCATTTAACCCTTTTGGCATATCATTGGAGAAAATATGCCATAATCCGGCAGTAATAGCAATGAAAATTACTACTATGGTGAATACCTTACTGACTTTGTCAACTACTGAATTAATTTCACTTGCTTCCTGCTTTTTTAAAGTACTCTCATTCCAGAGTTGAGTTAACCGGCTTTGTGAAACTTCATGCAACACTTCCATTTCAATTGTTGCTCCAATTTGTTTGCCTCCTGCATAAATACGATCGCCCGATTTTTTGCAACTGGAATATTCTCGCCTGTAACAAAGCTATAATCAATATTTCCTTCACCTTCTAAAAGCACAGCATCAGCCGGAATCAATTCCTCATTCCTTACTAAAATTCTTGCGCCTTGCTTTATATCTGATACAGCTCTGGTGGTTTCAATGCCATTTTCTATAACTGTTATTGAAACAGGGAAATAGGATTTATAATCACGTTCAAAGGATAACTTTTCGTAACTCTTGTTTTGAAATAGCCTTCCGGTTAACATGAAGAAAATCAACCCGGCAAAAGTATCCATGTAACCAGCTCCTGTACCTGATAATATTTCATATAAACTTCTGCTATACATCACTATTATTCCCAAAGAAATTGGAAAATCCATATTTAATCGTCCCTGACGAATTCCTGCCCATGCTGATTTAAAAAAATCTGTATCAGCATAAAGTAGCACAGGTAATGATAAAAGCAGATTCAGGTAGGCAAACAGATCCCTGAATTCTTTTTCGAAAACATCGCTTAACCCAAAATACTCAGGAAAGCTTAATAGCATTATGTTCCCAAAACAGAAAAATGCTACTCCTAGTTTATAATATACTTTGCGATTGGAAAGTGGCTTTTTTTTGTTTTCAAGATTATCGAGACTGAAATGCGGTGCGTATCCAATCTGATTTAATAGCGTTACAATTTTTTTTAAACTTGTTTCCTGTTCATTAAAAATGAAGTTCACCTCCCTCTTCAGGAAATTTACCGTGCTTCTTTTTATTCCGGAATCAAGTTTGTAAAAATGTTCCAGAAGCCATAAGCACGAACTGCAATGAATCTGAGGTATGAAAAGTGTGATATTCGTGGTTGTACCATCAGTGAATGATATTAATTGCTGCTTGACCTTTTCATCATCCAAAAAATCATATCGTGCACTTGATACCTTTTTTACTGATGTACTGCCTGGAGTTTCATTCAGATGATAATAATTGCAAAGATTGTTTTCTTCCAGAATTTCATATACCAATTTACATCCTGCACAGCAAAAAGTTTTTTCATGCGCGGCTATGGTCTCTTCTTTACATGGTTCACCACAATGGTAACATGTCAACGAATCTTTGTCAATGATTCGGGTAGGCTCTGAAATCTGCATCTCCTGGTAGTTTGATGTGTTGCAAATCTACCTTGGTGAAAAAATATGGAGTATGACCTACGTCACTTTGTGAAAAATGATACAAATTGCTGATAATCAATTATATGTATAATGAAAATGACGCTCTTTTATATTGAAAAGCGATTTTCCTCAGCATTTTAAAATCGAATTTATTCTGTAACAACCGCTCCGCCCTTGTAGAGTTGTTTCCGGTATTTTAAGGATGGAGATTTCACAAATGGTCCTAAGCCAAGTTTATCCCAAATTTCATCTATTCTTGATATCGTCTTTTCATCGGAAGCAAGAATATTGGGCCAATCTCTTTCAAAGCCATCGTGTTCCCGTGTCTTTCGAGTACCATCAAAAGCAATATGGTTGACGCCATTTCCGGTTTCATCTTTATATACAAAGTGATCACGTCTTGGATCCACATTATTTGCAAAACGCCACACTGCATCAGCTATATCATCAACTTCTAATGTATGTTCCAGGAATATGACAACTTTTATTTGTTTGAAATTGGGATTTTGGAATATTTGTGAACTTAAGTCGCGTACATGATTTCGTTTGTTTTTTTCTACAGCAATAAATACCATCGAAATTCCTGATGAAAGCAAACTGTCATTTATAGCCTTTATTTCAGGGAAAGCTGATAGTATTTGTGTTTTATCAATCCCGGAAATTGAAACAGGAAGGTAATTTTCAACCGACTGAATTTCTTCAGGAAGTTTTTTGGTTGCATCGAGCCCCATTTTTCCTTCAAAGGCCATTCTTTAACACGAATGATCCAATACATCGGTAGGTCCCTTAGAAAACGTAAATTAACTTATAGCATCTGTGTTTTCTGAAATATACCTGGCTACTTCCAGTTGATCATGAATGTTAACGTGTTCATCAACAACAATCATCATTTTGGTGAACATCATTTGTCCTGCACCCCAAAGTGAATTCATTACTTTCAATGCTTGTCCGGGATATTCTTTTCTTATTTTTACAATTACCAGATTGTGAAAAACACCCTCCACCGGAAGTATCATATCAATGATCTCCGGAACCATCGTCATTTTAATAGGAGCCAGAAAAATCCGCTCTGTAGCTTTGCCAATCCAGGCATCCTCCTGGGGTGGTATTCCAACTATAGTGGCAGGATAAACAGCATCTTTACGGTGTGTAATAGCTGTTATATGAAATTTAGGATAATAATCGGCCAACGAATAATATCCGGTATGATCTCCAAACGGACCTTCCAGAATAAAATCTTCGTCAGGATCAACATATCCTTCAATAATAATGTCTGCATCGGCAGGCACATACATATCCTGTGTAATACACTTAACGAGTTCAACTCGTTTTTTGCGGATAAAACCGGCCAGCATAAACTCATCAACTCCATCAGGTAACGGAGCAGTGCCACAATAAGTATAAACAGGATCACCTCCCAAAGAAATTACGACCGGCATTCTTTGTTTCAGTTTTTTGTATTCATTAAAATGACGTGCTGAAACTTTATGCCTGTGCCAATGCATCCCTGTTGTCACTTTATCGAATACCTGCATCCGGTATAGTCCCACATTACGAATTCCGGTTAATGGGTCTTTAGTTTGGATTACAGGTAACGTAATAAACGGCCCTCCATCTTCCGGCCAGCAGGTAAGTACCGGAAATTTTGTGATATCAGGATCGCTCATAATTACTTCCTGACAGGCACCTTTTCCACTAATTTGTTTCGGCATCCATGATGCAACTTCTCCCAGCTGTGGCAGCAATTTTAATTTATCGAGAAAATTATTTTTAGGAGAAGTAAATGTTTTAAAAAGGGTTTCTATCTGGGCCGAAATATCATCAAGCTTGTCTACTCCAAGAGCCATTGCCATTCGTTTTTCGGTTCCCATTGAATTGATAAGCAATGGGAAGCTGTATCCGGTATTTTCAAATAATAATGCCGGTCCGTATTGCTTGGAAATCCTGTCGGTAATTTCTGTTATTTCCAGATGCGGATTAACATACTCCCGAATTCTTATGAGTTCTCCCTCCCCTTCAAGCGTATCAATGAAATGCTTTAAATTTTTGTAAGCCACGTAAGTTAATTTTGATATTTGATTAACAATAAAACATCATACATGGTTTATTTTATATGATTGAATTAATTTAAAAATAAACTCTCAGAAAAACAGAACTGTCTGTAAAATATGATTTTGTTTCAACCGGAATATAAGAAATTGTTAATGGGGCATCTGTTAATTTAGACTCAAAATGTGAATATTTCAATCCGATATCAGCTCCAATTCCTATTGTGTTGGAAATAAGATATTCATAACCCAAAAATGGACCAATTGCTATTCGCTCAATTTTTTCTTCAGCTTCCCCGTAATTTTGTATATCAATTTTTGTATTTCCCCAGGTATAATCAATTTTCAATCCCGGTAAGAAAACATGATTTCCTTTGCGAACAGCTTTTATTATTCCTACTCCAATAGTTTTGGAATTGATTTTAACTTTTTCTGATTTTATATGATGGGAATAAAAGCCAAAATCAGTTTCAAGCCTGAACCCGGGAGTGAAATTCCAGGCAGCAGTTACTAAAGTTGCCGTTACGCCCTCATTTTCCTGAATATACTTATTAAATGAACCCGGATAATACCTGACTCCCAAACCTATTGTTTTAAAATCTTTTTGCTGTGCAAACGCTGTGGTGGAAAATAGGATGGCAAATAATAAAGAGTAAAATGCTTTTTTCATACTTTTTAAATTTGTTAATGGTACTAATGTAAAACAAAAGGCAGGAAATTCCTGCCTTTTGTTTTATGCTTTTGTTTCTGTTGTTTCTTTCTTTATTTTATTTAAAATCCATTCGGTAGTGACTGATCCGGGTCGCTCAATTGGAACACCCAGAGCCCTGTCCCACAGTAATGAAGTTAATACTCCGATAGCCCGTGATACACCAAAAAGAACAGTGTAAAAGTCATATTCTGTTAAACCATAATGGATCAATAATATACCGGAATGTGCATCCACATTTGGCCATGGATTTTTAATCTTACCGGTACTTTTTAATATTTCAGGTGTTACTTCATACAGCAATTGAACGATCTTGAAAAGTTCGTCATCAGCCATATTGGCTTTGGCAAATTCCTGCTGAGCTGTATACCGCGGATCTGTTTTTCTTAGAACGGCATGTCCGTATCCTGGAATTACACGACCTTCTGCCAGAGTTTTCTTAATAAAATCGGCTATTTGTTCCTTTGTTGGAACGCCTTTAAACTCTTCACGTAATTCAAGAATCCAACGAGCTACTTCCTGAGCAGCTAATCCGTGTAATGGCCCGGCAAGTCCGTTCATTCCTGCCGCAAGTGAAAGATAAGCATCGCTCAATGCAGAACCTACCAGGTGAGTAGTATGTGCCGATACATTACCACCTTCATGGTCGACATGAATAGTTAAATATAACCGCATTAATTTGCGGAAGTCGAGGGCATCATAACCCAGCATATGAGCAAAATTGCCCGCCCAGTCCAATTTTGGATTAGGCTCAATATGAATACCGTCTTTATAAGTTTTTCTGTAAATATATGCAGCAATCCGGGGCAGACGGGCTATCAGATTCATGATGTCCTCGTACATAGGATCCCAATACTCCTTTTTGTTCATCCCCTCACGGTACTTCTGTGCAAATACAGATTCAGTTTGTAGGGCCATTATCGCCATACTGAACTGCGTCATTGGATGAGTTTTTGCCGGAAGCATATCCAGCATATCGAAAACGTGCTTTGGAACATTCGCACGCTTCATCCATTCATTGTTAACATTGATTACCTCTTCCAGAGTCGGAATTTCTCCGGTCAGCAGCAAATAAAATATTCCTTCCGGCAATGGCTCCGGGCCTTCTTTTGAAACAGGAAGTTTTTCCCTTAATTCCGGAATGGAATATCCACGAAACCGGATACCTTCTTCAGCATCCAGCTTGGATGTTTCGGTGATCATCCCGATCATGCCTTTCATCCCGGAATAAACCTGTTCAATGGTATACTGACCGAGTATGATTTCTCCGTGTTCCTTTACCAGTTTCCTGGTTTGCTCGGCCATCGGCATGGCTTTCGATGCAAATTTGTCTTTTAATTTGTCCATTTTATACTAGTCGACACTGAAAATTGATGTTTCTGTATTCTGTCTCTTATTAGCTTGCGAAATTACAATCCATGAAGGCAAAATGCAAATGAATATCAATTAAACTTTTGCACTATTCGAATTGTTTAATACCCTTTTTATTGGCGCTGGTTTTGACCGCTTTTGCTTGAATTTTTCATCTTTAATGTCGAGCTGAACTATCATAACGATTAAACTTACAATGAAACCTATTATGATCAGGGTCCAGAAAACCCGTTCAGCTACTTTGCTGAACTTCTTTTTGGCACTTGGCTTTTTCTTAATACGGATACGCTTTCTGATTTTAATGCGTCGACGCTTACGCCCGTGAACATTGCCGGCACTTTCATCAATAATTTCCGGTTCCTGATGATCTCCCTGATTTTCCTCAGGTTGTTCAGGATTTATCTTTTCTGGAGACATTTGCTTATCTGTTCATGAATTTACCCGATTTTCCCGGAAATACTGCCATATCACCCAATGATTCTTCAATCCGTAATAATTGATTGTACTTGGCTATTCTGTCGGATCGTGAAGCTGATCCTGTTTTTATCTGCCCTGTATTTAATGCCACTGCTAAATCAGCAATGGTGCTGTCCTCAGTTTCTCCTGAACGATGGCTCATTATGGTCGTGAAGGAATTCATCTTTGCCATATCCACAGAATTTATTGTTTCTGTTAATGATCCAATCTGGTTTACTTTTACTAAAATTGAATTTGCGGATTTTTCCTGAATACCTCGCTGTAAACGCTTTACATTGGTGACAAACAAGTCATCTCCTACTAATTGAGTAGTGTTTCCAATTGCGGCCGTCAATGCCTTCCAACCTTCCCAATCGTCTTCTGCCAAACCATCTTCAATAGAAACAATTGGATATTTACTAACCCAATCTTTCCAGAATCCAACCATATCCGAACTGCTCAGCTTTTCACCACCTGATTTGTGGAAAGTGTACATGCCGGTTTTTTCGTCATACATTTCTGTAGTCGCTGCATCCATGGCAATAAATACATCATGCCCCGGTTTGTAGCCCGCACTTTCAATTGCTTTTAACACTATTTCAATTGCCTCAGGATTCGATTTAATGTTTGGTGCAAAACCACCTTCATCACCAACATTGGTTGAATAACCCTTGTCCTTCAGCACTTTTTTCAAAGCATGAAATACCTCGGTTCCCATTCGTAAAGATTCTGAAAACGTACTTGCACCCGAAGGTACAATCATGAACTCTTGAAAATCAATGCTATTGTCGGCATGTGCTCCGCCATTTAAAATATTCATCAACGGAACCGGCAATACGTTTGCATTCACTCCGCCAATGTAGCGGAACAAAGGCAACCCAATTTCTTCTGCAGCTGCTTTTGCGGCTGCCAGAGATACCCCTAAAATGGCATTTGCCCCTAATTTCGATTTGTTCTCTGTCCCATCCAGCTCTATCATTATTTTATCAATAGCCGTTTGAGCAAATATGTTTACCCCTTGCAACTCTTCTGCAATTGAAGTGTTTATGTTATTAACTGCCTTTAGTACCCCTTTGCCGAGATATCTCTTCTTATCATTATCCCTCAATTCTACCGCTTCATGCGCTCCTGTTGATGCTCCCGATGGAACTGCTGCCCGACCAAGAACGCCGTTTGCGGTTATTACTTCTACTTCAACTGTTGGATTCCCTCTCGAATCAAGTATTTCTCTCGCCCGGATTGCTGCAATTGTGCTCATAAGTTTTTATTGTATTGAAAATTAATGTTTTATAAATTCAAATGGATTGTAGGCAACAAATTTATAACATTGAGGTCGAATAGCATACTAGCTTTCATGTTTTCTTCACCTTAAAATTCTATTTTTGCATAAATCCTGAAAAATCAACCCTATTAATACTCTGAAACTTCCAAAAATGTCGCGGCGATTTCTTTCGGTATTACTTGTTTTGGTAATCCTGGTTTCAACTGTGGGAATTGCTCAGGTAACCCATATTTGCAAGCTTGCATTGACCGGACTGGAAAAGGTCCCATGTACGGATGTTTCAACTGATTCACATCAATGTTGTTCAGAGGAGGATACAAGTGACGATTCCTGTTGCAGCGATAAAATTGCAATTTTTAAATCGGAAATTACTTCCACCACCCAACCTGTTTTGACCGCTCCGATGCCGGCAATTTTGGCTTTATTTGAAAGTTTTCAACTCTATCCTGAATCCTGTATTTCGTTGGAAAGCAGCCGAATTCAAATGGATCTCCTTCCGGGAATATCATCCGAACCTATTTTTATTGAGTTTCGAAATCTCTTGATCTGAGCGTGTTTTAAACCATTTACATACCGGTACAACCCGGTGTGATTTTTTAACGTTTAAAACTTATTGCTCATGAAAAAATTAAGTCTGTTTCTATGCTTATTCAGCGGTTTCTTTATAGGGATTGCTGATACTGTTGTCGGTCAATCCACAATACTTAAGGGATCCGTATTTGAGCAAACCACCGGAAAAAATGAGGGAATTCCGCTCCCCGGTGCAACTGTTGTTATTATTGGTTCCGGAACCGGCACTGCTACTGATGCCGAGGGTAAATTTGAATTGCATGGTTTAAGTAGTTTTCCGGTAACAATCATCATTAGTTATATAGGTTACAAAGCTGATACGATTGTTATTGAAAATTTGAATCCGGTCAAAATATTTCTGGCCAGATCGGTTGAACTCAATGAAGTAACTATTGAAGGGCGCCAGGATGCAACAATGATATCAACGATTATGCCTTTGAATGTGGAGCAGGTAACACAAAAAGAATTACTGAAAGCGGCCTGCTGCAATCTTTCTGAATCGTTTGAAACAAATGCCTCAGTTAATGTGGCTTATTCTGATGCTGTAACAGGAGCGAAGGAAATTCAAATGTTAGGACTTTCAGGAATATATTCGCAGATAATGACAGAGAATATTCCTGCTGTCAGAGGGCTGTCTGCAGCTTATGGATTGGGATATATTCCCGGCCCCTGGATGGAATCTATCCAAATTACCAAAGGCAGTGGATCCGTTGCAAATGGTTATGAATCGGCAACCGGACTCATAAATGTAGAGTTTATTAAGCCTGAAAAAGCTGATAAGTTTTATCTCAATCTTTATGGTGCCAGTTCCGGCAATATGGAATTAAATGCTTATCAAACTATAAATGTCAATAAAAATCTGAATACGATGATTATGTTGCATGGTGAAAATATGCAAACGAAATGGGATCATCAGGATGATGGGTTTCTTGATATGCCATTGGTTACTCAAGGAAATGTGATGAACAGATGGTCATATTATGACGGGAAAAAATATGAAGCGCAATTTGGAGTAAAAGGAATTATTGAAAAAAGAAGAGGGGGGCAGTTGAAATACGATTTTAAAGATGATGCAGATACTACTTCCGGTTTTGGAGTTCAGATTGAGACTAAAAGAATGGAGGTTTTCTCAAAAAACGGATTGGTTTTTCCGGCTACTCCATGGAAATCGGTAGGCCTCATTCTCTCAGGTACTTTTCACGATCAGGAATCTTATTTCGGACTGAAAACATACGATGCTAATCAGCTTGGATTTTATGGGTCGTTAATTTATATGTCGATCATCGGAACTACAGACCACAAATGGAAAGCCGGTGTTGACCTGCGATTCGATGACTTTGAAGAAACGTATCTGGAGCTTCCATACAATCATTCAGAAACAGTTCCGGGAGCATATTTCGAATACACCTGGAACAGAAAAGACAAGCTGGGTGTTGTTGCCGGCTCAAGAATCGATTATCATAGTGACCATGGTTGGTTTTATACCCCACGCTTGCATGTAAAATATAACTTTACTCAGAATATAATCTGGAGGGCTTCCGCAGGCAGGAATTTCAGGACTGCAAATATTTTTGCCGATAATATCGGCTTAATGGCAACTTCACGCGATTGGTTTGTTAAGGAACAACTAGATCCGGAAATAGCATGGAACTATGGTACCAATTTAACTGCGAAATTTCAATTGTTCTACCGGTCAGGCTCCATAAGTGCCGATTATTATATTACTGAATTCCAAAATCAGGTTATCGTTGACACCTATTCTTCAGACAATTTTATTTATTTCTATAATTTAGATGGAGAATCATTGTCAAGGAGTTTTCAGGTAGCATTAAATTACGAAATATTTAAAAGGTTCGATCTCAGACTTGCATTTAAAAATGACGATGTAATTGCTGATTTTAACGGTATCGCTGCTCGAAAACCTCTTGTTGCAGCAAATAAGGCACTTGCAAATGTAGCCTATGAAACAAAAAACACATTCTGGAAAATTGATTTTACAACGCATTACACAGGGGAATCGAAGTTGAACAATGCTTCCGAATTGCACAGCCCTTCTCACCCGGGACATTCTGATTCACAAGTTAAAGGTAGTAAATCTCCCGAGTTTGTTACCTTCAACTCTCAAATAACCCGCATGTTTAAAAAGTGGGAAGTATATGCCGGTTGCGAAAATATTACAGGTTTCAGACAGGAAATGCCGGTGATTGGAGCAGATGATCCATTCGGAAATGAATTCGATGCAACCAACATCTGGGGACCACTTATGGGACGGAAAATATATGTGGGGTTCAGGTATAGTATTAAACAAAAGAAATCATAAATTTGGGTATCTTTATGCCATTCTTTAACCCGAAATAATTATAAAATAAAATTTAATAAAGTAATTTAATAATTCTAATTTTAAACATCTTCACAAAATGAAATATTTAACCATACTTGTTACTGCATTAATATTCGCTGTTGTTGCACCTGAAAAGGCAATTGCTCAATCGGAAGAAATTTATATTCAAACAACAGCTCAATGTCAGGAATGTAAAGATATTATTGAAAAAGCACTCATAAACGAAAAAGGTGTTCGTTTTGCTGAATTGGATATTAAAACTAAGAAAGCAAAAGTAATTTATAATCCAAAGAAAGTTACTCCCGAACAATTACGCATAGTTATAACTAAAGTTGGCTATGACGCCGATGAAATTCCTGCAGATCCGGAAGCTGTGAAAAGATTGAGTCCGTGTTGTACTAAAGACGGACACAAAATGTAATTTAAATGGTAAAATCAGGTTCCGGGTAATGTTGGTTGTGGAGCGGTTACCGGTTTCGGATTTCTGCCTAAAACAAAATTAATTCCTGCGCGGAATCCTGTATTAAAGGAGTTTTTCCAGTTGAATAACCCCGGAACGTTATCACTCACAAAGTAAACCTGATCATTCTTAAAATTAAGTACCAGTCCGCCGCCGATAGTTGCCGGGGACTGATTTATTTTATTCATAGCAACGGTGTAATTTAACCAGGTTTTAGTAGCTCCTGTAAAGCTGAGCTGATAATCCGTATAGTTTCCTGATAATTGTCTCTTGTTTCTGATCATTATGCCTACCTTGTAATTGGAAGCCACATAATAACTGACATTCAATAGTAGTTGACGTGGTAATTTTGATTTGTATGATTCATGATTTGTTTGCACATCAAAAGTTGAATAAATCGAATCAGCAAGGTTTTCCAGATATTCCTGAGCAGAAGTTGAATCATTGTTGATGAATTCATCAATATCAATTCCCTGATAAGTAAATGCGCCATCAGCAGTGCTGGTACTGTAGTTTGTAATATTCGATCGCCATTTTATACTTCCTAAATCAAGCATTGAAACCCCGATTTCTAAATTGTTGAGAGGCCGGTAAATGAGTCCTATGTCGGCTCCAAAACCATTGTTACTCTTACCTAAAGCATAATTTCCAAAAGAAAAATCTTTGAATGCTGTGGTATCAATGCCGGAGGTATATATGGCCAAATCAGAATTTGCCGTGATTGTAAAATCCTCAGGATCGGTATAAATCGTGACCCCTGTTCCTTTAGTATGGATATTTTCCATACCATACAAGTATTTTAATTTAATACCACCCCTCAGATTCCTTGCAATGGGACGTGCCCAATTAATTGCATATTCTCTGTAGTGGCTGCTTTCTATTCCTGGATTTAAATGTTGCAATGTTCCCAAAGTACCGGCATTACCGTAATATAAAAATTCAATCAGTGCTTTTGAATATTCAAAATTTATATTAGCACGCTCCCTGATACTTAAATTGAAATAATTACTTCCTGCCCTCACACCAAATGAGAACCAATCAATTTCAAGATCAAATAATATTCTGTTTCTTGTTTGCATTTGATTGATGGCACTTTCTGCATCCAGGTAGAGCGAATCATTTGACCTTCTTTTAATCAGATCGTTGTATCGAAATCCATTATTAGAGAAATTAAAGCCGAAACCTGAAAAAAATGGAATTCCAACATTTACTGTCCCATGAGGTACATAGGCAGGATTAAAATTTCCCCGCTGAGGTAAATGCTGCAAATTAGCAGCAGTAAGTTGCTGTGCTGAAATATTGATGGTTGTTGCTATGCAAATAACAACAACCATTAAAAAGAACTTCATATATAATTTAGTAATCATTGTATTTTCATTTTTGCAATTGCACCGATTTTAATCTTCAATTGATAATCAGCAAATATTTTCACATTTGTATTACCTGCATTGGTACTTGTTGCTGTTGCAACTATAATGATATTCTTGGCATTCAGAATTTTGGAAATTCTGGTCGCATCAAAAAACTGATCATGTGACTTCTTACCCGGAATTGATACCCGTTCACTTCCTGCGCCAAGTGTACCTGATGGAATCACCACTTCATCAGTATTAAACAATGTATCCAACGGCTGATTTTGGTCATCCGTGAATATGAGTTGAACAGATGATTCTAAAGGAAAGCCATTTTCAAGATCCATTCGTAACATGAGTTCAGAAACATTTACCAGGTCATTGTAACTGAAGGGTACTGTATCTTTCACTTTAAAATTATTTGCTGTTCCATAAAATGGCAATTCTACATGCACATCAACTGCTATTTTACTGCTGTCTAGTAAAAAGTTAAGTGAATGACCTGCTGGATTGGTAGTAGCCTGGGTTTGCGAAATCAAATATTTTGGTTGCTGATCAATCATCGATGTAATGTTGCTGTTAGTGTGATCAAGTTGAATTGAACTATATGCCGATTGTCCGATTTGATTAATACCGGGACTATTTACTGGAAGTGGATCAGGTACTCCGGTGGCTACCACAAAGCTGGTAAGGTTTCCGTTCAGTGCAAGCAGTTGTGTTACTCTGGCACTGATTGGCAAACCAAGAGAATTACTTATGTCAAATCGTATTTTTGGTTCAGCTATAGAGAAACTTCCTGAACCAATTGAGTTACTGAAAATTGAAATTTCAACTGAGTCTTTGAAATTGGTGAGGTTTTGTTGTCCCGCATAACCATATAGCGAAGAAAACTGTATCCCTTTAAACACCGGATTACAGGAAATCCGGTTGCCTGTTGTTATGGAAGTAGCTGAACCGTTTAAAACAATGGTGTAATCAACTCTTAATCGATTGTGTGCTGTACCTCCTTCAGTGAAGTCGCCTTTATATCCTGCCAAAGGCAAGTTGGTTGACACTGTAACCGGAAGACTTCCATTATAATTTACAGGTAGGGTAGTAGCTAATGGAATCCCATTTTTATTTAATCCTGGTATAATTATCTGAATGCTGCCATTAAGTGGGAAGTCTGAAGAAAATGAAAGGTCCAGATCTCCCGATTTAAAGAACATGGAATCGATTTCTGCACCCTGACTTAAGCTGAAATCAATGGTATGGCTTTTAGAAATGGAAACAGTTCCTGTGTTTCCCAAAGTAGTTATCTGATTTGCATTTAATCCATATCCTTTGGAGAAGTTTTGATCGGGAATTACCAATAATTGTTGCGCGGTTACCTCAAAAGCTCTGCTGTTATATAATAAAGTACAAAATTGATTTTCATCTATGATGAGAGTTGTATTACTATCGTTTACCTGAGCAAGATCTGCAATTCCCATTTCCGTGTGAACTAATGGGAAGGCAACCTCTGGTGTCCACACAGTTTGTTCTAGCAGGAGGCATTGAAATCATCTTTGTTGCAACCCGAACCCAAGATAGACATCAATGCAGCCAATGACACCATAATTGATTTCAAAAAAGGGTGCAAATCTTTGTTTGCTGAAATACCTTGTTTCACAGAATTCGAATTTTCCATGAAATATTAAACGGAAGAAAATGCTCAACGCTCTGCACCGAAATGCGGGTTGATTACATGTGTAAGAAAAATGGGATTAAAGTGCTTTTTTAAGGCTGATATGGAACCAGGTTAAACTTACCCTGAGTAACAATTACTGTGTCGCCAATGCCTGAAAGATCATAGGCTTCGAAGTTAAAACTGCCTGAAACTACACCTTCCGAAGCATTCCAACTGCTAAAGGTAATATTTCCAGTGTTTCCAATAAAATTTTGGCCGGTTGAAGTGATGCCATAGGTGGCTGCTGCAAGATTGTATGTTCCTATAGTAAAAGGTCCAGTGTATATCATTGATAATGTGGATGTTCCATTACCTGAAAGGAAAATAATAGAGTTGCCATTAATTGAAGTATTAATGTTTCCATCTGCTTCCCAAAATGCTCCATCAACGTTTGCAGTAAGTTCCGGGGTACAACCGTTACAAGGACCGCCACAATCAATTCCCAATTCTCCTTGATTTTGAATGTTATCGCTGCAGCTGGGACGAGCGGTAGTAACACCTTTATCATCAGAGCTGCAACCCGCATAAAAAACTGTAAGTAGCGTGATTACCAATAGAAAGGAGTGGAAGAACTTCATGATTTTGCATCCTAATTTACAATTGCTAAGTTAATTATTTTTGTTCTTAGAAATATAGTGTTCCAGTAATATTACGGTATCCTGAACCTTTTTTTAAATTTAACGAAGCAGATTAAATTGGTTTTGTATGGTTCACCTTGATTTTCACTAATTTTGTAGTTCCAAACTTCAAAATGAAATCACTTACCAGCCGTTTATCATCGGGAATCAGAATTGTTTATTCAGAGAACCCAAGCCATGTTTCACATTGTGGGTTAATGGTTGGTGCCGGTAGCCGTGATGAAAAGCTGGGTAAAGAAGGCTTAGCTCATTTTATCGAACATGTATTATTTAAAGGAACAGAAAAACGCAAGGCTTATCAGGTATTAAACAGGCTGGAAATTGTAGGAGGTGAGCTGAACGCTTATACAACTAAAGAAGAAACCTGTGTACATGCTTCTTTTATGAATCCACATTTTGAGAGGGCAGTAGAATTAATAGCTGATATTTTTTTTCACTCACAATTTCCGGAAAAAGAAATTGAAAAGGAAAAAGAGGTTGTAATTGATGAAATCAACTCTTACATGGATAATCCCATGGAACAGATTTATGACGACTTTGAATGTCAGGTTTTCAGAAATCAACCGTTAGGAAATCCAATTCTTGGCACTCACGATTCAGTAAGATCTTTCACACGTAAAGATATTTTAAAATTTATTCAACAAAATTATACTAATGACAGAATAGTTTTTTCATATACCGGAAACATATCATTTGAAAAAGTTAAAGCTGCGGCAGAAAAATATTTTGGAAATGAAGGGAGTCATAAAAAACATGTTTCGATAGCCATTAAATCGAAATCGAAAATTACGCATGTTACCGAAACCCGTAAAACCATACAGGCACATTATATTGCGGGCTGCAAAGCTTATTCCTGCCATTCATCAAAACGATTTCCGTTATTCCTGATGAATAATATTTTAGGAGGTCCTGGAATGAATTCCAGGCTGAACATGAATATTCGTGAAAAGTATGGCTTCACCTATCACATAGAGTCAGCATATGTTCCTTTTCGTGACTCGGGACTCTTCAATATTTATCTTGCAACCGAAAAAAAGTTCCTTGGAAAATCAGTGAAGCTCATAGAAGCAGAACTTAAGAAATTAAGAAATGATAAAATCCCGGTGGCGCAACTTTCTCGTTTCAAATATCAGCTAAAAGGCCAAATTGCCATTTCACTGGAAAATAAAGCAGGGGTGATGCTTAATAATGCGAAGAGTTTGTTGAATTACAACAAACCCGTCGATATTGATTCTGTTTTCAAGCAACTTGATACCATCACACCTTCCGATATTCTGGAAGTAGCAAATGAGATTCTGGATTCTAATAAGATAAGCAGTCTGCTCTATAATCCGGAAGAATCAGATTAGAACCGGAAGCCCATGGTTGCTATTATTCTGTGATCTGTTCTTTTGATAGTACTTCCCGCAACAGGTTCGTTTGATAATGTGTAAGGAGCAAAATATTCATTTTTGGTTGAGTACCCGTAACCTAAATCAAAGTAATATCTTTTCTCACGGAACCCAATTCCTCCGGTATAACTAATGACATGCTGATCGGTTTCATCGGAGGTATATTGTGATTTAAATGGAGTAGAATAATAGGCAGCACCGGCACGAAATGCAAAGTTTTGATATTTCCATTCTAATCCACCTCTGAAATTGGAAGCCACGTCATTATAAAACTTATTGATTAGCTTATTTTCATTGCTGAAATTATAATCACTGGCATCCAGTTTTGCTGCAGAATAGTCCGTAAATTCATAATCGAAACTCACCATACCATTTTGTCCAAACAGAAAGGCTACACTTCCAACTGCTTTAAATGGAGTTGTTAAATTGTACGAATAAGTTCCTTCGGGAGAGTCGAGGCTGTAATTGGTGCCATCTCCAAAAGCTGATCTCATAGATGCTCTGTACTGGTCATTCAGATAGTAGTAAGTAGGAGTATGAATAGATGCTCCAACTCTAACCCATTCAACAGGCTTGAAAATTATCCCAAATCGTGCATTCACTCCATTACCGGATGTGTTTAAATAAGTATCATACACTAATGCTTTAAAATCAATTGTTGAATCAGCATTAATGATTTCATTGTCTTTGTCGTTTTCTTCATAAGTTGATTCTTCTTCATAACGAACACTTGGAAATCCTAAAGTTACACCAAAGAAAATCTTTTCGTTGTAATTGCCACCAAAACCAAGAGTAAATTCTCCCATTCCTCCTCTTGTGGTGGTGACTTTAGACTGATAGGCACCACCATCCGGAATAACAGAAATATACTGATTTACATTGTTAGGATCGGGGTCCAGAAGATAAGTCTGGTATGCAAGGTCTGCATCGAATGCATAATAATCATACAGGTCATCTTCAGTTGCTCCACCATCGGAGGCAATCTGATCAATGAATGAATCCAGAATAGAATTATTAGTATTTTTACCTTCAAAACTGCTTTCGCTGTTAAAGTTAGCAGTCCGGTTATAACCCAAAGCAAAACTGAGTTGCTTTATACCACTTTCATTCTTTTAGGAATCGCAAAAACAATTCCCAGATCCGGAATATCGACTCTGAATTTGCTGTCAGAATTTTTATTTTCAAGAAAGTCATTTTCTGTAATCCTGTTATTAAAACCTAATGAAAAAGTAAACTCCGATTTTTTATAAACACCGATTCCTGCAGGGTTAATCATCAACGATGAAAAATCAGCTCCGGGAGCGCCAAATGCTCCACCCATAGCAAGCGATCGGGCAGTAGATCCAAAACCTGTTTGACTGTATCGAAGCGCATCAATTTCGTTTTGCGCTAACAGTGAAAGGGGATAAAACAGGCATGCTGTTAACATGCCTTTGATCAAATATCTCATAATCTGTATAGATTTAATTTATAACTATTAACGTGGTCTTCTTCCTCCGCCATCTTCACTTCTGGAACCACTGCTACCCGAATTTCCGGTAGACTGACGAGGCTGACTCGCTGGTTGTTGATAGCTGTTATTATTAGCTGGAGCAGAATAGGTGTTTTCTCTTTTTGGTTGTTCCTGAACTCTGGGTCTGGTATTTGAATCCTGAGTTCTTGGGCGTGGTGCAGGCGACGAAGGCTGGTTGCCTTTTGGGGCTTCGTATGATGGCTTAGGATTACTTTTTGGTGCCTCGTAACTTGGTTTTGGTGTATTGCGTGGCGATTCATATGCAGGTTTAGGAGTATTCCTTGGTGTTTCATTTGCAGGAGAAGAGTTATTTTTCCCTGGTGTAGAATAAGAAGGATTCGCAGGTTTTGGATCAGGGTTAGTGGTGCCTTTCACAGGGTTACTCACACCGGAATTAGTATTTCCTTTTACAGGAGCAGGATTGTAACGGGGATCACTGCTATAGTTCGACGGATTAGCGTTGTCAGATTTAGGGGTAGTTTCTCCTTTGCCTGAACCATTCGGATTTTTTGGTCTTGGGTCAGATGAATAGTTTGCGGGAGCCGTGTCACCTTTTCCTGAATTTGCAGGACTCATTGGTCGTGGATCAGAACTGTAATCGGCTGGTTTAGTTCCACCTTTTACTGCACCTGAAGAGTTTACCGGTCTTGGGTCGGAAACAGTATTTGCTTTCGATGGGGTTTTTCCCGGTGTTACAGTTGCCGGATTCATAGGACGAGGATCAGGATTAGCAGGCTTTACAGTTGGAGTATTTGCTCTTTCAGGTCGGTTTGATTCAAATAATTGACCAACACTGGCTGAAGTACCTGATGCTACAAGATTAGATCCATTCCTTTTTCGGGGACCATAATACTGACTGGTATAGTCGTAGCTATTGTAATAGTATGGGTTATTGTAGTAATTGCTGTAATAACCATCATAGAACCCATTCATGTACCCTTGATTGTAACCATTCATGGATGAGTAGTAAGGAGAATAGGCATAAGGATTGTACCATGGAGTATACCAGGGATTATAACCATAATAGCTGTATGGGGTATAGCAATAATTGTAGTAAGTATTGTAATTTGGGGTCCACCAGTTGTAACCTAAATAAATACTTACACCATAAGAATACGGATTGTAATCATACCAGTATGAATTGGTGAAATAATTATCGTAATAACCATATCCAAAACCAACATTGGTATGAAATCTTCTCAACCGTGATGAATACGCATAATCATAATAATCATCATCGTTATAATAATTATTGGTTATGTATGTTGTACCATCTTCAGCAGTTGAAGTTGGAGGAGAGGGTTGGGTTTCATTTTCACCATTGTAATCAAATCGTGAATTTGAATTATCCTGAGTATATTGTGCAGGATCAGCAGCCGGAGTTTGTGAAGAAGCATCAGTTGTTGTTGATTCCGGACGTTGATCATTTGCAGAATAGTAAACATCGTCATAGCTACCAGAACCGGACCTCGACATGTTTTGCGAAGAGCAGGACCCAAGTAGCAGGGCAGCTGCAATTACCGGAAGAAGCATTGATTTCATGATTGTTGATTTTGAATGGTTTGACTGGATAATTGGGATCAGGTTTAACTCTGAATTGCAATTGTGCTAATTGTTACGCAATTTTGTCACGCTATTCATTAAAACAAAATCCATACCAATTTATTTTTCAAAGTTACCCAATGGGAAAAGAAATTACAAGCAGAAGCGAAAACTACTCAGAATGGTACCAGGATCTGGTCATAAAGGCTGATCTGGCAGAAAACTCAGCCGTAAGAGGATGCATGGTTATTAAAACCTTATGGTTATGCCATTTGGGAAAAAATGCAGCGGGCTCTTGATCAGATGTTTAAAGACACTGGTCATTCTAATGCATACTTCCCTTTATTTATTCCAAAATCTTTTTTTGCAAAGGAAGCTGCTCATATTGAGGGGTTTGCGAAAGAATGTGCAGTCGTTACGCATTACCGTTTGCGCAATACGGCAGATGGGAAAGGAATTGAAGTAGATCCTGATGCTAAGTTAGAAGAAGAACTTATTGTGAGGCCAACGTCTGAAACCATAATCTGGAATACCTACAGGAACTGGATACAATCTTATCGCGACCTTCCAATTTTGGTCAATCAATGGGCTAATGTGGTACGGTGGGAAATGAGAACGCGATTATTCCTGAGAACAGCTGAGTTTTTTATGGCAGGAAGGGCATACAGCCCATGCTTCAGCGGAAGAAGCAATGGAAGAAACCACCAGAATGCTTGATGTTTATGCTGATTTTGCGGAGAATTGGATGGCTATGCCGGTTATAAAAGGGGTAAAAACTGCCAACGAAAGATTTGCCGGCGCAGTTGAGACTTTTTGTATTGAAGCATTAATGCAGGATGGGAAAGCACTACAGGCCGGGACTTCTCACTTTTTAGGTCAGAATTTCGCAAAAGCATTTGATGTGAAATTTACAAATAAAGCAGGAGTTCAGGATTATGTGTGGGCTACTTCATGGGGAGTATCGACCAGATTGATGGGAGCACTTGTGATGGCTCATTCAGATGATGACGGTTTGGTTTTACCACCTAAGCTGGCTCCGATTCAGGTCGTGATAGTTCCCATTTATAAAAATGAAGAGCAACTGGCTCAATTGAACGAATACTCGCAGAAAATTAAAAAATCGCTCGAAGCAAAGGGTATTTCAGTGAAATACGACAACAGGGATACTCATAAACCGGGATGGAAATTTGCCGAATATGAGTTAAAAGGTGTTCCTGTGAGGATTGCAATTGGGCCCCGTGATATGGAAAATCACAGTGTGGAAGTTGCACGCAGAGATACCAAGGAAAAGGCAGTTTATCAGGTTACCGACCTGGATGTAAAAATTGAACATTTACTCAATCAGATTCAGGAAAATATTTACAATAAAGCGTTGTCATTCCGCGAAACAGCAACCTGGAAAGCCGATTCTATGGAAGAATTTGTAGATATACTCGATAATAAAGGAGGATTTGTTCATGCTCATTGGGATGGCACCACAGAAACCGAATTAAAAATTAAAGAACTGACAAAAGCAACTATCAGATGCATTCCTGTTGAAAATAAACAAGAATCAGGAAGTTGCATATTGACAGGAAAACCTTCCTCTCAACGAGTTGTATTTGCCAGGGCATACTGAGACTTAAACAATTAAACCATGAGTAGCGATTCACCTACCTATTCGCTGATATTGCAATCGCTTGCTGAAAAGGCACCTGTGAAAATGAATGCTATTCAAAAAACGGAGGATGCTTTTAAGGAACTTAAACTGGTTTTAAAAAAGCTCGAATTAGATATTAATAAATCACTTGCACAAGTTGACAAACGTATTGTGGTGAGTTATCACGAACGTGGCCCATTTGATATCGAATTTCGTATTTATGATGACATTCTCATTTTTTCGATGCATTCAAATGTTTACACTTTCGAAGATAGTCATCACATACACAAAAGTAGTTATGTTAAAGAAAAACCATTCAATGGTTATTGTGGGATGATTTCAATTTATAACTTCCTGACAGATTCTTTTCAATATAAACGGGGAAATGATCTGGGGTTGCTTATTGCCAGAATATTTATAAATCAGGAAAATCATTTTTTTGTAGAAGGTAAACGCCATTTAGGTATCGAGTTTAATGACTTCGACAACGACTTAATTGAACCGGGGAGACTCAATTCTATTGTCGAAGCCGCAATTTTGCACTGTTTGAATTTCGACATTCAGACTCCACCATTCGATAAGGTAGGCGCTATTACTGTTCAGGAGGTGATGGAGAAGGAGTTAGCTACCGTTGTGAGCACCGGCAAACGATTGGGGTTCAAGTTTCAATCTGAATCTGGAGGGGTCAGTTAATTTTTTTGTTAATTGTTGGTAATTATTTACATTTTTTATACTTTTGCAACCTCTTTTACAAAAGGAGGCATAAATTGGCCCGTTCGTCTAGGGGTCTAGGACATCTCCCTTTCACGGAGGAAACACGGGTTCGATTCCCGTACGGGCTACAAAATCAGGCAGTTGTATTAAAATTGTAATTGTTTGTAATTAAAATTTAACAGTAAATACCAATACCATGGCTAATCACAAATCCGCTGTAAAGCGAATCAGGTCTAACGAAGCAAAACAAGACAGAAACAAGTATCAGGCTAAAACTATGCGTAATGCATTGAAGAACTTGCGTGCTACAACCGACAAGAAAGCTGCTTCAGCAATGTTGCCCGGTGTTGCATCTATGCTCGACAAACTGGCTAAAAAGAACGTGATTCACAAAAGCAAAGCTGCTAATTTGAAGTCAAGTCTTACTGTAATGGTAAATAAACTTGCTTAATAGCATATTAGTTTAGTCATGTAAACTTATTGGCCTTCCCATTTGGGGAAGGTTTTTCATTTTTAGGTATTTTTTAAAAACCTCTTTTTATGGAAGATTCCAACTTAAAAGCCTGGGCTGAAGCCGATCGCCCTCGTGAAAAACTGATGAATCAGGGACGAAATGCACTTTCTGATTCCGAACTACTTGCAATTTTGATCAGGAGTGGCACAAAGAAGGAAACGGCGGTTGAATTATCGCGACGAATTTTGAATTCTGTTTCCAATGATTTGATGCAATTATCCCGACTGTCAATCAGCGATTTTATGAAGTTTAAAGGAATGGGTGAAGTAAAAGCTATCACTGTCATGGCAGCACTTGAACTGGGACGCCGGCGAAGATCTGCCGAAGCAGTCCAATTAGTTAAAGTAACCTCCAGCAAAACAGTAGCCGATTTATTTATCCCTTTACTTTCGGACCTCAATCATGAAGAGTTTTGGGTTCTTTTACTTAACCGTGCCAATAACATAATTGGTAAACACCAAATCAGTAAAGGGGGACTTTCAGGCACGGTGGTCGATTCGAAAGTAATATTTAAATTGGCCCTGGAATCCTCATCTTCAAGCATTATTATGTGCCATAACCACCCAAGTGGAAATCACAAACCCAGCGATGCCGATTTATCGCTCACAAAACGCATCGTTGAAGCCGGTAAAGTCCTTGATATTTCTGTTCTCGATCATTTGATTATTGCCGGTGAACTTTATTATAGTTTTGCAGATGAGGGTAAAATGTAGAAAATCACTTCCTAAATGAAGTAGTACAACGGAGGATTTTTATAACTTAGCAGCAATATTTCTGCATGGTTGGTCCTCCTATAGTTGTTTATACTCCCACAGTCACTACCCGACTCAAATACACCTTTGATCTTATCTTTAAAGATCTTTTAGGTGTCGATTATCAGTTTGTGACATCTTCCATGCAATATGCAGCGATGTCGGGACCACGAATGACCTATGCCGATCAACCTGTTGGGGATGAGATTTTTATTTATGCTTCCCGGCTGCTATTTGAAAAGGGAATAGAGGACCAGCAGATATCTGTTTTTGATTGGAATGGGATCAAAGCATTTTTTGCCACTCATCCCAAATATGCATTTCCATTCGATCCGTTTGCTGCATCTTTTTATCTTGTAAGCAGGTATGAAGAATACCTTCCTCATTTACGCGATAATCACGATCGTTATGAGACAACAGAGAGTCTTGCATATCAAAAGAATTTCCTGCAAAAGCCGCTGGTGAATATCTACGCTTTGAAATTGAAGGAATTATTCAAATCACGATACCCTGAAATGGTTTTTACTGAAAAGAAATACCGTTTTATATCAACTATTGATATTGATAATGCCTGTGCTTATCTTGAAAAAGGATTCATGCGAACTGCCGGTGCATTTGCCAGATCAATTGTTCAATTTGATTTTGAAGAACTTATTCAGCGTGCAAAGGTACTGGCCGGCACATTAAAAGATCCTTACGATACTTATGAATTACAGTTGGAACTCCAGCGAAAATACAAATTCAAATCAATCTACTTCTTCCTTCTTGGTGAATATGGCGTAAACGATAAAAACGTTCCTGTTGATTCACGTAAATTTCGTTCTTTAATTAAATCAATTGCCGATTATGCTGAAAGTGGAATTCATCCTTCATATGGTTCCAATAAGAATCCGGGTCGACTCAAAAAGGAACTGAATGAACTCAGTAAAATTTTAAAAAGAGAAGTTACCAAGAGTCGCCAGCATTTCTTAGTGCTTAAACTTCCTGAAACGTATCGGAAACTGATCGAACTCGATATTACAGATGATTATACCATGGGGTATGCGCTGCAGGTAGGTTTCAGGGCAAGTATTTGTTCGCCTTTCTTTTTTTATGATCTCGATAATGAGCAAATTACCAACCTGAAGGTTCATCCTTTTGCAGTAATGGATGCTACATTAAAGTACTATATGAAAATAGAACCACAGGATGCAATGAATCACATTTTACCACTCATAAAAGAAGTCAGAAATGTAAATGGAGATTTCGTCAGTTTATGGCATAATGAATCGCTTTCTGAGAATAAAATATGGGAAGGTTGGCGCAAGGTGTATGAGCAGTTAGTTGAAGCCGCATCCTGAGGAATTGTCTGAATTATGATACGCTATCTCAAACAACATCAGATTGACAGGAACAAATGGGATAGTTGTATTCAGTCTTCTGTTCAGAAATCTGTGTATGGTTGTTCCTGGTACCTCGATGTAATCTGCAGCGATTGGGATGCATTGGTTGAGGATGATTATGAATCGGTAATGCCTGTCACTAAAAACAGCAAATACCTGATGAATTATATCTACCCCCCGTTTTTTGCACAGCAACTCGGAATTTTCCACAGTGCTGCTGCAGATGATCAGGTATGTGCTCGTTTTTTAAATGCTATTCCTAAAGTTTATTCATTTATAGAAATAAATTTGAATACTTTCAATCATAATATTCCGGAATCATTCGCTACAAAAAGTAACCGGAATTATATTTTGAATCTTCATCCAGATCATTCCGTCATTCTGTCAGGATACAGTGAAAATCTTACCAGAAATTTAAAAAAAGCTGTCAAAAATGAATTGCAAATAAACCGGAATGGATCGGTTTTGGATGTTATTACCTTATTCAGAAGCAACCGGGGGCGTTT
Source organism: Bacteroidota bacterium (assembly GCA_016713525.1). Taxonomy (GTDB): domain Bacteria; phylum Bacteroidota; class Bacteroidia; order AKYH767-A; family OLB10; genus JADKJB01. The sequence goes on from JADJOZ010000001.1 coordinate 220,318, forward strand.
TGTAGAAAATCTTAAAGATAGTAATTACCATGATTTTGCCCGACTATGCAACGCTGTTGAGAAAAACGCAGCATTGAAGGTATATACAGTAAGCAGTTCAACAGGAGAGATGGTTGCAGGGGCGGTTTTTTTCGAGTTTATGGGAACCGGAATTTTCATTTTTTCCGGGTTGTCATCTACAGGAAAAAATCTTTCAGCGATGCCACATTTGATTGACACCTACCTAAAAGATGTCGCCGGGAAAATTAAAATACTTGATTTTGAGGGGTCAAATGATCAGGAATTAGCCCGATTTTATAAGAGTTTTGGTTCTACAGAATGTGTATATTTACAGATCAAAAAAAATCAATTGCCACCACCCTGGAAGTGGTTCAAGAATTAATCAAGTTCAGCACCCAAAATCACTTAACCTATTCTTATGGTACAGATACTAAATCAGCAAAATTCAATAATAAGCAGGTTCATTGCTGAAATTCGCGATGCTGTTATACAAAAAGACAGGATGCGTTTTCGCAGAAATCTGGAACGGATAGGAGAAGTAGCTGCCTATGAAATAAGCAAGAAAATGGTTTACGAATCCCGGGAAGTGGTAACTCCTCTTGGGATAGCGAATGTCAACATCCCCAAAGATGAACCTGTACTGGCCACCATTTTGCGGGCTGGGCTACCTTTGCATCAGGGTTTACTCAATTATTTTGACCATGCCGACAATGCTTTTATTTCTGCATACCGCAAGCATCATAAAGATGGAACTTTTGATATAAGTCTGGAATATGTTTCGTCCCCATCATTGCATAATCGAATTGTCATTTTGTCTGATCCCATGTTAGCCACTGGACAGTCAATGGTTATGACTTATAAGGCTATTCTTGAAAAAGGAAAGGCCCAGCATACGCATATTGTGGCAGCTCTGGCAAGTACACAGGGGGTTGAATATGTAAAAAAGCACCTGCCATTGGGAATAACCCTGTGGATTGGAGCAGTTGATGAAGAGCTTACTGCGCAATCTTACATAGTTCCGGGATTAGGTGATGCCGGTGATCTGGCCTTTGGTGAGAAAAGTTAATTTTCAAACTATTTTTTTATTTTCAGAACCTAAAAAGCTTGCAAACGTTATACATACTGATATTCCTATTGTGAGCGAGTTTGTTAAAATTCTATTAATTATTTTGTTAAGCAGCGTTAAATTTGTTGCCGGACCTCCATTTGCGTATTATGACGATAGGTATGATTTTAGTTTTTTTGAAACAGTAATCTATTGCGTTGTTGGTGGAATGCTGGGAGTTTCCGTATTCACTTTTTTTTAGCATCGAATTACAATTAATTGGAGGTTGGTTTAAAAATAAATATAAAAAAGTTATTGCTAAAAGTCGTGCCGGGTTACAAAGGGGTACTAAAAGTGGTACTATTGAATTTACAGATCAAAGCCATCATAAAAAGTTATTTACCTCAAGAAACAGGAAATTTGTCAGGATATGGCGAAAATATGGTTTGATTGGGGTGTCATTCCTGACTCCGGTATTTATTTCCATCCCTATAGGAACTATCATTGCAAATGCATTTGAAGATAATAAAAAGAAAATATTTTTATATATGTTTATTTCAATTGTTTTCTGGTCTCTTTTTTTTACATCCATGTTTGAATTGTATCATGCAGTAGATATGAATGAGCTTAAAGAAAAAGTAGTAGGATGAAACAGTACAAAGCTATTTTTTTTGACCTCGACCATACCTTGTGGGATTTTGAGTCCAATTCCCGAACTGCCATTTCAGAATTGTTCGTTACTCACAACCTTCAAAATACCGGAATTCCTTCTGCGCAGGAATTTATCAAAATTTACAAGGTGGTGAATGCAATTATGTGGGATGAATATCATCGCAATCTGATCAGTAAAGAACATCTTCGGTATGGGAGATTTGAGCGTGCTTTATATCATTTTGGAGTCCGGAAGCGGGAACTTGCAGAATTACTGTCGGCAGAATATCTTCAGATATGCCCTGTTAAAACATTGCTTTTCCCCGGTGCATTAAATGTACTGGAGCAGTTAAAGCAAAATCACTCACTACATATAATTACTAATGGTTTTAAAGAGGTTCAGTATTTGAAAATCAAAAATTCAGGTTTAATGCCTTATTTCGATCATATCCATATTTCTGAAGAAATTGGATTTAAGAAACCGGAACCTGAAATATTTAATTATGCCTGTAAGCAGGCGCGGGCTATTGCTGAAGAATGTATTATGGTTGGAGACAACCTGGAAACAGATATTGCCGGGGCGCGCAATGCCAATGTGGATCATGTATTTTTTAATCCTGAAAAAATTGAACACAATGCCAATGTGGATTTAGAAATTTCACATCTGGAAGAATTGCTTCCGGTGTTTGATTATATCAAATCCAAATAATTTTTTATTTAATCTTTTTGGAACCGGATATTCAACTTTTCCAAAATAATATTGGAAGGAATCCCAAATCCAATTCCTTCAATTCCTGCCCCTTTGGCTTTCATGGTAGCAATTCCCAATACTTTACCCGAGTCATTCAGTAAAGGGCCACCGCTACTTCCTTCATTGATGCTTACATCTGTTTGAATCAGCTTAACACCATTAAAAATCCGGTACCCACTCACAATACCTTTGGTAATTGTTTGTCCAAGATTTTTTCCTAATGGGGTTCCGATGGCAAGCATGTCATCTCCTATATCAGATGTTAAACTAAATTCGAGACATACAGGGTTTAGGGTTTTAACTTTTAATAAGGCCAGATCAAAATCTTTGTTCACCTGAACTAGTTCAGCGGGGAGTTTTTCGCCATTCTGAAGTTTTACTTTAATATCTTTCTCAGAAGCTACCACATGGTAATTGGTAACTATATATCCTTCAGGTGATATAAAAAAGCCGGAACCATAACCATCAGTTTGTTCAACAATCACCACAGCCTTTGAAGCTTCTTTAATCATTTCTTTCGAATTTAAATAGTTTAAAGGAATGGGTTGTTTGATGTCAATTATGGCGGGTTTCGACAAATCTAGATATTGCTTTTCTAGTCTGGCTAAATATGGAACCAAAGAATCTATTTCAGTTAAATCACGCTCTGATTCCCAAAGCAACTGATGCACAATTAATTCATAATTTCCTGGTGATCTGTAAAATGAAGAATGTATTGGAATGGTAGCCAGTACTTCTTTAGGAGCTGAAATCAAACTAACTTGCCAGTCACATTTTATCTCACAGGGACCTGTGTAATCTCTTAGAAGTTTCCCCTTTAATTTGAAATTTACTTGTTTAATTATTGGTTTCAAAATAATCTTCGGATTGTATAACAAAACGTTATCATTTTTTTTGACTTCAAAGAAACTTGCGTTTATTCCAGCTCTTTCAAATTCTACCAGTACTTGTCTGTCGATGTTATGCAAAAATCCGGTTGTTCTGCTGATATCATCATCATTTCGTTTCTTTTTAGTTCCATTTACGGAACCAAAAAGAGCATCAGCAGGTAATTGATACTGGGGTGTATCAATAGCCACCATCAATAAATCTTCCCGTTCAATGGATGATTTTCTTAAAACCAATGTTGCATTCGATTCAATGGATTTTGACTCAAGAAAAGGTATTGTATTTATTTTACAAGGGTGGCAAAATAATAAAGATTCAGAAAAAATAGAATTGTGATTCTTCAGATTACCGATTTCCAGATATGTGGTATCGTAACCTGAGGCAAACACTTTTTATTTTAAATGGAAATTTGGTTATATTTTCAAAAGAGAATGGAGTCTTCCCTATACTTTTATTATTTTCATCTAAAATTTGAGCTTCAGTTGGGATGGTTCTGAGAAGTGCATGAGATTGAGCATTTGATCGGGTTTGGGATAAAATGACAATATAAATTGCGAATACTATAAGATAACGGGGCCTCATTAAATGTAAATTATTGATAATCAATGATAAAATATATTAAACCGATCGGCTAAATTACACATTGTTTTGATGACTTTTGAATTCAAACTAAACATATAAATTTAACTAGGAAACACATGAAGAATATTATTATCATGATTTCGATTCTAATAGGAATCGTTACAGAAAGCAATGCGCAATTATCTGCAATGAATTACAAAAGTGAAGGATTTGTTGCCTTTAAAGCGTCAAAAACATATGCAGTGAAATTGGGGAATGCCGCCTATGATGCTGAACTTGAAAGTGCAATGAAAGATATCTGGAAAGTAACCTCCTTCGAAATGATTGATTTGGAGTCTTTCAAAACTAAAATTACTGATCCGAGTGCTTCATTTATTGTACCAGTCACGATTGAAGCGAATGGCCCAAATCAGGCTTATCACTACATTGCTTTGATTAATGGTGGCAGAAAATCAGTAAAAAAATATGGTTATACAGATATGGTGGCATATGCACCTATTAACCATTGGGTTGATGAAAATGAAAATACTGATTGTGCTTTCCGTATCCGTAATATTTTGCAATCAATGGTTACTGCGATTGAATTGGTGCAGAAAAACGATTCATGGGGTAATACTAAAGATGTTGTTGACCACTTGAGAAAAATTTATCAGGCAAAAGCTCCTCAAATTAAAGACAGAATATTATTGGTCAATGCAAAATCTGTGGGAGGGAAGAAGATGACAAAAGAAGTATTTGGTGGAATATATCCTTATAAGTTTGAATTTTGTGATCGCGAAAAAATTGCTAAGGCTATTCGTGAAAAAAGCACTGAGTATTATTATTTGCAACCTGGAATCACTTTAAATAAAAGTATTTTTGTTTTCGATCCTTCAAATGGAGAAGTGGTTTATTTTGACTATTCTATGATGGGAATGTCAATCACGGACGACAATGTTGAAGATCTTGTAAAATCAATTAAGCAAACCGGTAAAAAGTAACAAGTAAAAAATTTAGTTGATATTAAAAAACCCGGTCATTTGACCGGGTTTTACTTTTTGCAAGCGGTGATTAAGGGTGAATATTAAATTGAATTACTGTTGATTTTCTTTTTGAGGTGCAACTTCATTTTCTTTTCCTGTTGCTTTTGCTTTATCAGAGCAATGTGCTTTGTCGGATCCTTTTTTATCAGCGCAGCACGATTTGCCATTTGCACTTGCTGTAGCTTTTTCTTTATCTGAACAACACTTTTTAGCTTCGCCGGGTTTACATGATTTGCCTTTATCAGCCGGAGTTACATCTGCAGCTTCTTCAATAGCAACTTGTGCCGGTGTTGAAATTTGTTGTTCCTGAGTAGTTGTAGTGCCTCCGGAAGTGGTGGTTGCTGATTGTGCCATTGCCAGAGAGGAGATTCCAAATGCGAAGGCGATTAATACGAGTGCTTTTTTCATTTCTTAATTTGTTTATGCGAATTTAGTGAATATGAGTTGATATTGTCAAGTTCCAGACGAAAAATCATGCCAAATCAGGGAATTGAGCTAATGAATGTTACTTTTGCAGACAAACTTTAGCAGATTGACCATTCAGGAAAATATTCGGGTTGCATTAGGCAGCATAAAAGGGCAGTTACTGAGGACAGTGCTAACGTCTCTTATTATTGCCATCGGAATAATGGCCTTAGTAGGGATTCTGACGGCTATTGATGCAATTAAGTCATCGATTAATTCCAATTTTTCAAGTATGGGAGCTAATACTTTTACCATTCGCAATTCAGGTTTGGGAATTAGGTTAGGCAAGGGAGGGAAGCGACCAAAGCGATTTGAACGTATTACCTATCAGGAAGCACTTGCATTTACCAAGGCTTTCCAGTTCCCGGGCACTACTGCCATTTCAACAGTAGCAACTCAGGTGGCGGTTGCAAAATTTAAGGGCAAGGAAACAAATCCGAATATTCTGGTCATGGGATCAGATGCCGGTTATCTGTCAACCGGAGGATACAGTCTGGATCGGGGACGAAATTTTTCACCACAGGAACTGGAAATCGGGATGAATGTTGTTATTATTGGAAGTGAGTTAGTTAGTGCCTTGTTTAAGTCGGGTGAAAATCCACTGGAGCAGGTCATAAATGTTGGCAATGCAAGGTATCGTGTAATTGGCATTCTTAAGGAGAAAGGCTCCAGTATGGGTTTTGGAGGTGATAAAATGTGCATTTTACCATTGTTACATGTAAAACAACGATATGGCGATGATGACCGTAGCTATACTATTTCAGTTATGGCAAATAATGTTGCACAATTGGAAACGGCACAAGGTGAAAGTATAGGAATACTGCGGGTTATTCGTGGAGACAAAACAGGAGAAGAAAATTCGTTTGAAATAGTAAAGAGCGATAGTCTCGCAAACTTATTAATAGACCAACTAAGTTATGTGACTATTGTAGCCACTATCGTCGGAGTAATTACCCTTTTCGGTGCGGCTATAGGCTTGATGAACATTATGTTAGTATCGGTAACAGAGCGCACGAGGGAAATTGGGATCAGGAAATCGCTAGGAGCAACTCAATCTGATATCAGGCGACAATTCTTAGTGGAAGCGGTTTTCATTTGTCAAATAGGAGGAATAGCAGGTATCATTTTAGGGGTAACCGTTGGCAATTTAATGGGAATGGCCTTTAGTGCGGGATTTATAGTACCCTGGAAGTGGATTTTCTCGGGTATCGGCCTCTGTTTTGTGGTTGGAATTGCCTCTGGATTTTATCCGGCAGTAAAAGCTGCTAAACTTGATCCGATAGAAGCATTACGTTACGAATGATGTAAATAATTGGTATACAGCTTCATGGGTAGTTTTCTGGACAGTTAATTATTAAAAAAGACCCGTTATTAAAGTTTTTAGGCATCAGTTGTTTCAATCAGGAACTTTTGTACATTTGCCGTCCCTTAGAAAGGGCTTAAACTAATCTAATCAAATACAGCATGTTAAAGCAGTATGAAACCGTTATCATTCTGAATCCTGTGCTTTCTCAGGATCAGGTAACTGAAACGGTAGAAAAATTCAAAACAATCCTCACCGACACCGGTTCCGTAATTGCTTTCGAAAACAATTGGGGATTAAGAAAGCTGGCATACCCGATCCAGAAGAAGAACACGGGATTCTACTATCTCATTGAGTTTAAATCTGATGGAGCAAACATCGGTAAACTTGAGTTGGAGTACAAGCGTGATGAGCGTTTGATGCGGTTTTTAACTGTATCACTCGACAAGCACGCCGTAATCTACAATGAGAAAAAGCGTAAGAACGCTGCTCTGAAGAAGAAAGAAGAATCTGAATCTGTATCTCAAAACTGATCGCACCATGGCAAACAACGAAGTAAGATATCTAAATCCTCCGGCAGTTGAGGTAAACAAGAAGAAATACTGCAGATTTAAGAAGTTAGGAATAAAGTATGTTGATTATAAAGATGCAACATTCCTGACAAAGTTTGTAAATGAACAAGGTAAAGTGTTACCACGTCGTTTAACAGGAACTTCGTTGAAATTTCAACGTAAAGTTTCTACAGCGATCAAGCGTGCACGTCATTTGGCGCTCATGCCTTATGTAACAGATCTTTTAAAATAAGGAGGCCAGGTCAATGGAAATTATATTAAAACAAGATGTAAAAAATCTGGGCTATGCACACGATGTGGTGAAAGTCCGTAACGGCTATGGTTTGAATTATCTTATTCCTAACGGACTAGCGGTAATAGCAAACGAATCCAACATAAAAATCAATGCTGAAGTATTGCGTCAACGTTCTCATAAATTAGAGAAGTTGAAAACAGAAGCAGAAAAAGTTAAAACTGCAATTGAAAATGTAGTTCTTACAATTCCTGCAAAAGTAGGGGAGAATGGCAAGCTGTTTGGCTCTGTTACAACCCAGCAATTGGCAGATGTTTTGAAGAAAATGGGTCACACCATTGAGAAACGTCAGATTTCTATGAAAGAAGAACATATTAAATCAGTAGGAACTTATACTGCCGAAGTTCAACTTCATCGTGAGGTAACCGTACCGGTTACATTTGAAGTTGTAGCCGGTTAATTTCCGGTTCCTTGAACAAAAGGCAGCGCATTTATGCGTTGCCTTTTGTTTTTAAAATAATGAGATCAAAATCAGTCGAACACAATTTAGTTAATTAAACTCATGGCAAATACAGGTGATATCCATGTTGGGTCGGTAATCAGATTTAATGGTGAATTAGTTCAAATCATAGAGTATCAACACCGTACTCCGGGGAACTTACGTGCTTTTTTTCAGGCTAAAATGCGCAATTTGAAATCGGGTAAACTTGCTGAATATCGTTTCAGAGCAGGTGAAGATGTAGAATTAGCAAGAGTTGAATATCGCGAATTACAGTATATCTATAAGGAAGGTGAACATTTCGTTTGTATGGATAATGATACCTACGAACAGGTTTACATTCCTGATGAATTATTTGGTTCCGGATCACAATTTCTGAAAGAAGGTATGAGTGTAAAAATTGCCTTTGAACAGGATACACCAATTTTGGCAGAAGCACCAACATTCGTAGAATTAGAAATTACATATACAGAACCCGGTGTTAAAGGTGATACGGCAACAAATACTTTGAAACCGGCAACTCTTGAAACAGGTGCCATTATCAGTGTTCCATTATTTGTGGATCAGGGTGAGAAAATTAAAGTTGATACCCGAACTATGACATATGTTGAAAGGGTGAAATAGAAATTGTTTTCAAAAAAAAATCGAAGCCAAATCAGTAAATTCCGCTGATTTGGCTTTTTTTATGATTCACCTTTCCAATTCAGGTGCTCACCTATGATTAAGGCAAGATGACGGAAATTTATTCAACTTAACAAGGATTTTATGATATTTGCAGCAAGAAATCCATAGAGACAAATACTCAATTTTGCAGAGATGTTTTCACTCCGTCCATTTATATTCCTGAAAGGGATCCAGGTAATAGTACTATTGACAGTTATTTCTTTAGGATGTAATTCACCCGAAAAGAAAAAAATCATTATTATCATTCATCTGAAAGTAGCTTAAACAACGTTCACAGCGTTGGAGATAGTTTGGTAAATGTTGCAATTCCGGATTCGGTTGTTGCATACTTAAAGGGAAAACCTTCAGGTACAGGACAAGTCAGTTAACATTTGATGATTCACTGAACATAACATTGACCCATAATGGCAAAATAGCCTTTACTGCACAAAGTCAGGTCGATGATTATCTCGTAAATAATGAAAGGTTAATAAGTTTAATGGATAGCAGCATAACTGAATCTATCAGTTATACTATTTCTTACCAGGGCTTTATAACAGACCGGAATACTTATGCTCTTTTTAAGCCTGAAGATTAAGATTTATTCTTTTCAACATTGACAAATTAACAGCTATTACGCCATTACTTTTTTCTGTTGTCTCTTACGTTCATTTTCATCCAGATAAATCTTTCTTACGCGAATTGATTTAGGCGTGAGCTCCACATATTCATCCCACTCAATGTACTCCATTGCTTCTTCTAATGAAAAGTTAATTTTTGGAGTAATCCGTACGTTATCATCACTTCCTGCAGCTCTGAAGTTGGTGAGCTGTTTTGCACGTGTAACATTAATCACCAGATCTCCCGGCCGAATATGTTCACCAATAACCTGTCCTGCATAAACCTCTTCTCCCGGACTAACAAAGAAAGATCCACGATCCTGCATTTTATCAATGGAATAAGCAGTTGTCAGACCTTTGTCCATGCTAATGAGAACACCATTAATTCTTCCGGGAATATTTCCTTTCCATGGTTCATATGCTTTGAAACGGTGTGCCATAATTGCTTCACCTGCAGTTGTGGTAAGCACCTGATTTCTCAATCCAATTAATCCACGTGCCGGAATGTCAAACTCCAAATGTTGTAAATCACCTTTAGGTTCCATTATCAGCAACTCACCTTTACGCTGAGTAACTAATTCAATTACTTTTCCGGCAACCTCTGCAGGAGTGTCGATTGTTAAAGCTTCAATTGGTTCACATTTTTGACCATCAATTTCTTTAATGATTACCTGTGGTTGACCCACCTGAAGTTCATATCCTTCACGACGCATTGTTTCAATCAGAATGGACAAGTGAAGAATCCCACGACCATATACCAGATAAGAATCAGGAGAACCGGTTTCTTCAACTTTCAGAGCCAGATTTTTTTCTAGTTCCTTATATAAACGGTCACGAAGATGTCGCGAGGTCACAAATTTCCCTTCTTTACCAAAGAAAGGGGAGTTATTAATTGTGAAAAGCATATTCATAGTTGGTTCATCTACAGCAACCGGTTGCAAAGCTTCCGGATTTTCCCAATCAGCTACAGTATCGCCAATTTCAAAATCTTCGAGTCCCACAATAGCACAAATATCACCTGAAGGAACTTCGGAAACTTTTGTTCTGCCAAGACCTTCAAAGGTCATTAATTCTTTGATTCTTGTTTTTTGAATTTTACCATCTTTCTTTACCATTGAAACCGGCATATTTTCACGGAAAGTTCCTCTGTAAACACGACCAATTGCTATACGACCAACAAATGAAGAATAATCCAGACTGGTAATTAACATTTGAGGAGTACCTTCTAGTTGCGGAGCAGGGGGAACATAGTCAACAATGGTATCAAGTAAAGCTGTTATGTTATCGGTTGGTTGCTTCCAGTCATACGACATCCATCCTTGTTTAGAAGATCCGTAAACTGTAGGGAAATTCAATTGTTCTTCAGTAGCATCCAAATTGAAGAAAAGGTCAAAAACTTTTTCATGAACTTCATCGGGCCGGCAGTTTTCTTTATCAACCTTATTGATAACTAAGATTGGTCTTAATCCTGCATTCAATGCTTTTTGCAACACAAATCTGGTTTGCGGCATAGGTCCTTCAAAGGCATCTACCAACAGCAAAACTCCATCAGCCATGGTTAATACCCGCTCAACTTCACCACCAAAATCGGCGTGACCAGGTGTGTCAATGATGTTGATTTTAATTCCTTTGTATTGAACTGATACGTTTTTAGCCACGATAGTAATACCACGTTCCCTTTCCAAATCATTATTATCGAGGATCAGTTCCCCCATAAATTGATTATCACGAAACAACTTCGATTGGTGAAGAATTTTATCAACCAATGTAGTTTTACCGTGGTCAACGTGGGCAATGATGGCAATATTCCTGATTTTCTGCATGTTGGAAAGAATGAAAGTATTTTATAGAGACCTCTTTTTTGAGGGTGCAAAGGTAGTCTAAAAAAGCCGATATTCAAGGGAATGGCATTTGCAGTGGAAAACTATTTTGGAGGCTCTCAATTTGTACAAATTGAATAAATGAATGGATTATTTGGAGCGTGCAAAACTTAATTATGAATCCTTTGTTTAAGAAATATAATAAAAAGTTAAACAATTTAAAACCCTAAACGAATTATCATGAAAATGTTTCAAAACTCTATTTCCCGATTTGGTTTCCGATCGTTAGTATTACTTGCAATTCCTTTATCAATTGCTTTCACAAGTTGTAAAGATGATGATGATGATGAGCCAACTCCATCACCAACAACAGCACGTTTACTGGTAACTCATGCATCACCTGATGCACCGGGTGTGGATTTACTTCTTGACAATGTTAAAGTAAACAGTGCCGCATTGGAATATCTTGGTAATACAGGCTATTTAACAGTTAACTCTGGAAACAGGAATGTAAAAGTAAATGTAACGGGAACCACCACCACAGTAATTGATGCTACACTAACATTGGTCGCCAACAAGAATTATTCAGTATTTGCAGTCGATTCAGTTTCGAAAATAAGTGCTGTAGTTATTGAGGATAATTTGGCTACTCCAGCTTCTGGTAAGGCACATATCCGATTCGTTCACCTTTCTCCAAATGCACCTGCAGTTGATGTTGCAATAGATGGCGGTGCAGTGGTATTTGGTGATTATGAATTCAAAGAAGCATCAGAATTCACTCCACTGGATGCAGGAACTTATGATCTGGAAGTACGTGTAGCAGGAACATCAACTGTGGCATTAGATATAGCACCAATCACACTAACGGCAGGTAAAATTTATACCGTTTTTGCCAAAGGATTTTTAACAGGAACAGGAAATGCTGCACTTGGTGCTGAAATTATCACCAACAATTAATAGTTTCATGGTTAAGAGTAAGGGTTCTGCATGGTTGCAGAACCCTTTTTTTGTTTAATTCTGTAAAATTGAGATAGTGGCTGAATTGACAAAAATCACATTTTAGTATCTGAAATTCGGGAAAAGATTGGAGCAATAATGTGTACATTTGTGGTTCATTTTAGATGTTATGAAATTTAAGAATCCCGTTTCGTTAGGTGAGCTTGCTTCATTGACCAATTCAAGGGTTATAGGCAATTCTGCGGCCATGGTAGGAGGAATCAATGAGATTCACATGGTTGAAAAAAACGATATTACTTTCGTTGATCATCCGAAATATTACGACAAGGCACTTAACTCAGCAGCTACTTTTATAATCATCAATAAAGAAGTTCCGGCACCTGAACGGAAAGGATTATTGTTTTCTGATGATCCATTCCGTGACTATGTAGCAATTGTAAGGAAATTCAGACCCTTTGAACCCTCATTGGTTCCGGTTTCAAAAAGTGCACAAATTGGAGAAGGAACTATAATTCAGCCTAATGTTTTTGTAGGCAATCATGTTACCATCGGCAAAAACTGCATCATTCATGCGGGGGTTTCCATTTACGACCATTGTGTGATTGGCGATGATGTTATAATTCATTCTAATACAGTAATTGGTGCTGATGCATTTTATTTTAAGCGTCGTCCGGTAGGGTACGACAAAATGGTATCCTGTGGACGGGTTATTATTCACGACAAGGTGGAAATAGGAGCCTCATGCACCATCGATAAAGGAGTGTCAGGAGATACCCAAATTGGTGCAGGTACCAAACTCGACAACCACATACATGTAGGTCACGATACCGTAATTGGACGTAATTGTTTGTTTGCCGCACAAGTAGGAATTGCTGGTGTTGTAGTTGTTGAAGATGATGTGATATTATGGGGACAAGTTGGGGTGCAGAAAGATCTGGTAATTGGGAAAGGTGCCGTAGTTCTCGGACAGTCTGGAATTGCAAAATCACTCGAGGGAGGCATAACTTATTTTGGTAGCCCTGTTCGTGAAGCACGTGAGAAAATGAAAGAACTGGCAATGGTTAAAAGATTGCCCGAACTGATTAAAATACTTGACGAAACAAATTCCTGACAGTGGAAAATTCAGTGAGCAATACCGCTATGCACGAACTTGAAGCTAAAAAACTTCAGTTACATTGGTTATTGCAACTTACCAAGGCAAACAACTACAATTTACTTTCTTCCACACTTTTTGAAATATACCAGACAGTATTAAAGGATCATTTAAAGGATGGAGAACTGGTTTTACTGGTAAATGAAGGTCACTGGCATATTCCGGTATCTTATGGCACCACATCAGGTGGTTTTCTTGAGGATGTTGAAACTGCGGTAGCAACCATTGCTACTTTCACAGAATCGGCCGGAAAAGACGATACCTGGGTTAGCAAGTTTGACACAGTTGTACCGGTAATTCATCAGGATAAAGCCTTGGCATATGCTTTAATTGATGGTATTGATGAACAGGTATTTCATTCGAGAAGGGAGATTATTTCTTACATTCATACTATTACCAATCTGATTGTTGTTGCCATTGAAAATAAAAGGCTAGCCAAAGAATCAATCCGGCAAGCGGCAGTACAACGTGAGTTGGAGTTGGCTGCACAAATGCAATCGATGTTATTTCCCGCTAATCTGGTACGTCATTCTTTTCTTGATATTGCTGCAACCTATATTCCTCATCAATCAGTTGGTGGTGATTATTACGACTTTATACCTTTGAGTGAAAATGAAGCTTTGGTGTGCATGGCTGATGTATCTGGGAAAGGCATTTCAGCAGCTTTACTAATGTCGAATTTTCAGGCAAATTTGCATGCATTGGTCAAGCATTCGACAACAGATCCTGAACAACTGGTTATTGAATTAAATCGGTGCGTTAATCAGTCTGCGCAGGGAGAAAAGTTCATTACATTTTTCATAGCAAAAATCAATAAAAAGGAAAACTGATAGAATATATCAACGCAGGTCATAATCCACCTGTAATTTTAGTCAATGATCAATTAACTATTCTTGATCAGGGAAGTACCGGATTAGGTATGTTTGAGCAGTTGCCTTTTATAAACAAAGGAGTTGCACCATTTCCGGAAGGGGCAATGTTATTTTGTTATACAGACGGAATAACTGAAATGGAAAACAGACATGGTCATGTTTTTGGGGCTGAAATGTTGCACGAGTTATTGAAGAACCATGTGAATGCAATTGATATGGCACAATTACACGAACGAATGGTTTATTCCTTTAATGAATTCCGGGAAGAGATTGCTTTCAATGATGATGTAACATTCCTGAGTATCAGGATTACGGATTGAGTGTATTTTTCTTCTCCTGTGAGTGCTCCTCCCTGGTATAATGATAAATTTCCAAAGCAACAATTGCACCTATAAAACCCCAGAATGGAACGGATGCTTTTTCGGTATCTAAAAAATTATTAAGCATACCATGCACCCAATATGTTATGAGTCCGAGTATAAGACCTTTGACAAGCATTTTCAGGTGTTTATCATCTGAATAAATTATCATCCTGGAAGCACGGAATATCACCAAAGCACCTATCAGAATAAAAACAATTGGTCCCATGATGCCTTGTTCGGCAAGTGGTCCTATATATTCACTATGGGCATTTCCTCCTTCTCCGAAATTGGTCGAAATAATTGTTTTTTCACTCCATTTCTGGAACGGTGCATATTCAAACATATAGGTGCCCGGACCCCATCCGAACCAGGGGCGTTCATCAAACATCCTGAAGGCACTGTGCCATCTGTTAATACGTTCAACATTCGAAGCATCTGTTGAAATATTCGACATGGATTGCACATGTGAGGCATAATCGGTTGAAGATTCTTTTTCATTCTGTTCAAGCGACATGATGATATCGGTTTGATAAAACAAAAAGAGTCCAACAACCAGTGTGATACCACTTACTACCACATATGTTTTTATTCTCAGAAGAAAAACAAGATAACATAGTAATGCTGCAACAAGACTGATCCAGGATGCCCTTGTGTATGAAAGTATAATAGCTGTAATAAAAATAAGTAATACAATGAACGACCAAATTCTGACGCTTTTCGCAGATGTTTTATCAGCAATAAATCCGAACATCAGCGGGATAAACATGGCAATAAGTGCTGCATAAGCTGTATGGTCATTATAGAAAGGAACCATGGAAGTGTGGGCTGCTTTTTCAGTAAATCCTGCCATGGCATGATTAATAGTAGTATATGTAATCACTACCAGTAAAGGAATTACATAGCACCAAACAAATACCTTGATATTTTTGATGTTCCGGAAAACAAGAATAGCAAGAAAATAGTAGACAGCAACAAACCAGAAACGAGCGAGGGTAGCTTTAAAAGAAACAATCGGCATAGAACTGGTTAGCGTGGTGACCATCATCCACAACAAGTGAAAAAGGATTGCCAGACTAATGGGATGAGTAATAATTTTTGCAGTTAAGGTGCTATCATAAAATTGACGGGTAATGAAAAGCAACATAGTACCGAAAATAATTGGTTCGGAAGGTAAGCTGATGCCGATGCCCAGTCCGGTTTTTGCCAGATTGATGGAAAGGGGAGTTACAATCACTGCAAAATACATCAGGTAATCGACTCTGAAAATTCCGGTAACCACAACTAGCAATGCAACCGGAAAAAGCAACAACCAATAAAATTCATTTACAATTGCAGTCAGTGCTATTAGGGCAAAGACAGCAACGCTTCCGTAGAGCCATTTTAATCCGTTGTTCTCCCGGGAAATTAGTTGCATTTATATGTAATTTGAATTTTAATCCTGTGAAGCAGTTTGTAATCGTTTTCACTTTGGGATGAGAGCCCAACTTAAATTAGAGAGAACGGTTAGCAGTGATTCTTTTTGAGTTTTCAAACACCACAATAATGATAAAAGAAAGCAATAACATAGAAGCTGTAAACATCAGGACAATCAAACTTCTGACTGGAGAAGACTTCTTCTCGGCAGGAACCGGTTTGGTTACAATGTTGGTATAAGTTAATTCTTTACTTAAATCTTTCAAAGCATTTTCATACTGAATTTTTAAGTCATTGTAGGTGCCACGAACTCTCCAAAGGTGTTCGTTTAGAGATATGAACCGTCCACCGTTTTCGGTCATTTCAGTCATTGTCTGATCAAATTTTGAATTGCCACCGGTACGACCTTTAGCCATTTCTTCATAATACACTCTTGTAAAAGATTTCACTTGTGCATTAAAATCAAGGAGATTGTATGAAGTACGGATTTCTTTCAGTAGATTTTCCATGGAATCCATTTCGGCCTTTTTAAGATCATACTGATTTTTAATAATCACCACTACTTCACCAGATTTTTCCCGTTGAATCATCCTGGCTTTCTTGTGCATCTTAACCAAAAGAGAGTCCACCAATCTGCATGCTATGAATGGATCTGTATCTAATACTTCAATCTCAACGGATTCGAATTTAGTTTTATCGATTTTAATATTCTCACTCATCTGACCATACAGAAGGGTCAGAGGGTATTTTTGTGTAGTATCAATTTCATAATGATTGAATAAATCAAAGTCGCGAATCAGTTCATCTCTGATATCGTCTGATTCAAAAAGCTGCAGCATCTGTTCGGTTGGGCTTTCGGTTGAATAAGGCACCAAATTAGATGGATAAACAATTGCGGTAGATTTGAATTTAGGCTTGATAAAATATTCAGAAGAAAACACAGCTGACAGTATAATTGAAAGCACCGCAATTACGATAAGCGGTATCTTATACTTCAAGACTATATTTACCACAAAAAGCACATCAAAGCCACTTTTCTTGCTCGTAGACTCCATCATAATATTTAAATCAATTAAGTATTGGCGGGCAAAAGTATAAAAAAAACACATCCGAACTACCGATTAGTTCCTTTAAAATCAGATAATTAGTTCCTGCACAATAAAATAAATCCAGTTTCGTTAGTGGTCGCCATGTTTTACTATGGAAACCAATGATTTTATGCTTATTAGTTTGAGAATGAATGAAATAGAGATTCCTACAGCCAATGAAAGTAAGATTCCTGATTTCCAATCCATTCCGGAGGTTCCAATCATGAAAGTCAATGCAAGAGTGCTTATTGTAAAGATTAAAAATCTCAAAATCAGGTTGATATTAGGTTCCAGTTTAAAAATGCGGTAACAAAGAATAACCTGAATTAATGCCGTAATAAATTGAGTGATCATGCTGGAAATGGCAGCTCCTTTAGCCTGATATTTAGGAATTAACCACAGATTCAGGAGTATATTGAGTAACATCCCAAATAATGCCATGGTATTCAATTGCTTAAGATTTCCATTGGCAGTTAGTAGCGTCCCGTAAATATAGGTAGTTGAAATGGCGAAAAAACAAGTCATTAAGATGGCAAAAATACCTGATGATTCTGCAATGTGTTCATGATAAAGTAGTTCCATGATTTCTTTGCGGAAAGATATTGCAATAGAAGCAATGATTACAGCAGGCACAGCCAGGAGTGAATAAGATAGTCGAAGCAATTCGCTGATATTCTGTTTTAGTTTAAGCATGTGAGCAAACATAGGGAGCAGTAAGCCTGCAAAAAGAAAAGCAATCATATTGGATGCATCCAGAAGCCGATATGCCTGAGCATAGATTCCAGCCTGTAGTGACCCATTATCGAGGAGTCTTTCAATCATCACAGAATCGATCCGGTTATAGAAAGTCATTAATAGAATAAGGATAGCAAACGGGTATGATTTTTTAAGGATCATAAGAAAAAACAACCGATCCCATTTCAATCTGTTATAAACTGCTTTTCGGGAGAGTACCACCATAGTAATTACCGCAGTAAGAATGTATGCAGTTGTTTGAGCCCAAACAAACCATTCTATTTGAAAGGGAGTATTGGTAACATTTCCCCATAGCAGAAGGGAGCAGATAGCAATCATGATAGTTCTGTCGAGAACAGAAATGATACTATCTGTTTTGAACATATGCAAACCTGCGAGATTTGATCTGAGATAAAGAATAAATGAAACCAGAACCTGATTTAAAAGCAGGATGACCAGCATTTTCAGTTGTAGTAATTCATATCCGATTATTAGAGAACCAATAATGGATACAACTATATAAACAATGGCCAGCACCATTCGAAGCATAATAATGCCTGACAGATGTTTGTCGAGCAATTGCCTGTTTTGTGAAATGTTGCGGTTATTAAAATTCGTAATTCCCAGATCCAGTAAAATATTGAATAAAAAGGAGAAGTTAAATAGTGCATAATAAGCACCATAGGCCTCGGTTCCGGCAGCATTTTGCACAGACCTGTCGATTCCCAGCAGCCAGAACGGTTTAATCAGCAGGTTGAGAAACAGCAGGAAAGCAAGATTGGTGATAAATTTTTTTTGCATTTCGAAAAAGTTGGTGCAAATTTAACCGAATTAATTTGGGATACTACCATTCACATGAATATACTAAAAGATGCTCCCGGTGCTATTTTGAAAACGGCAGGCTGTGATGAGGCCGGCAGAGGTTGTCTGGCTGGCCCTGTATTTGCAGCTGCTGTTATATTGCCACCACGATTCAGGCATCCATTGCTTGATGATTCCAAGAAAATGAAGGAAGCTGACCGGGAGGAAGTGCGTGATTTTATCAAAGAAAAGGCTATATGCTGGGCAATTGGAGTGGTCGATCATGAAGAAATCGACAGGATAAATATATTAAAAGCGTCTTTTTTAGCTATGCACAGAGCAATCATTCAGCTAACCTTTAAGCCTGAGCATTTATTAATTGATGGGAACAGGTTTACCCCTTTTAATGGGATTTCACATAGTTGCATTATTGGTGGAGATGCCAAATACAAGGCAATTGCTGCGGCTTCAGTTTTAGCAAAAACAGCCAGAGATGCATTCATGTTGGAGTTACATGAGCAGTTTCCGCAATACGGATGGGATACAAACAAGGCATATGCTACCGCTGCCCATAGGGAGGCATTAAACATTTATGGACAATCGCCCTATCACAGGAAAAGTTTCAGACTTGACTACCAAACCAGTCTCGATTTCTGAATTGCTTATTAACACAGGAATGTAGATAAAAACAGGTTGGGAGTAAGAGGGAGAGCATTGTATCGCTGTAGTTTTGTTGAATCCCAAAAACTCACCAAATGCTGTTTGTTTCTAAATGAAAACAGTTGTTAGTTCCTCAATTATTACGCTCTTAATCATAGTTGCAGGTGCAGCAACTTATATTTATCTCAAAAATTTTCGTTCCGGTGGAGGTGATCCAATAAAAGCAATTCCGGCAGATGCATCCTTTTATTTCATTTATAATCATCAAAAAGATGGCATTCATCAGTTAACAAAACCTTCATTCTGGAATGCCATCAAACAAGCCCCGGCTTTCAATAAATTGTTTTCACAATTGCAGTTTCTCGACTCAGCCACCAGGAAAAACAGTACACTGGAGGCATTTATTTCAGCAGGTAGTGTTTATGTTTCCGGTCATGTTACAGGAGCCAGAGAATTCGATTTCATAATTTTAAAAAGCATCCCAAATACCATAACAGAAGCTGTAATTAAGGAACTTGTAATGGAACTTGCAGGAAAGGGTGAACCGAGTATGTCATCCAGAAATTACGATGGAACGCAGATTTATGAATGTGAAATAACAGGTAACCGTTCTTTTTCATATGCAATATCCAGAGGAGTTTTTATCTGCAGTTTCACCCCTTTTCTGGTTGAAGATGCTTTGCGACAATTGAAATTAGGAAAGTCAATTGCAAAAGAGTTCAAGACTCTTGAGGCCGGGAGTGAAACAACAGGAGTAAGCTTGTTTGTCAATATGCGTGCTTTGCCTGCCTTTCTTTCTGTATTCACCAAACAATCCGAATCAGCAAAGGTCGCCCGTGTGAGCAGACTGGCAGGTTGGATGCAGTCATCAATTGGTTTAAGCAGCAACAAACTAACTTTTGCCGGTAACTTTGATCAACCCGATTCAGCACAGTTTATAAGTTGCTTTGATGGACAAACTCCTGTGGAAAAGCACATGTTAAAAATAATACCACGTAAAACAGCATTCATTTCTTATTACGGACTATCAGATTTTAACAAGTATTATTCAAGTTTACATGCTAATTACTTTACAGAAGCGGAAACAGCCAATAAGGAAAGGGTGCTTCAGTTTCTTGCTGAAGAATATAAATTGAAGGCTGAAGAAAAGATGCTTGAATGGATGGGTGGTGAATATGCATTGGTGATTACAGAACCTTCAGGAGAAAATTATGATAATAATTCGTTCGCAGTTTTCAAGACTAAAAAACCTCTGGATGCGATTACTCAATTGAAAACTATGAGCAGAATCATAGACAAAAAGGATAATTCCATCACCAAAGAAGAAGGTTACAATGACCATACAATCGGATTGATCAAAATAAACAATCTGTTGCCTGCTATGTTCGGAAGTCAATTTAAAATGATGACTCGGATGTATTATACTTCTATTGGAAATTATATAGTATTTGCTAATCAGGCTTCATCATTAAGGTCCTTTATTGACGATTATGAAAACGGATCAGTACTAACCAAAGATGTTGATTTTAGCAATGCGATTGAAGGTGTTTCCGGTAAAGGTTCCTGTTTTGTCCATGTAAATCCCGCTTCTTCCCTGTATCTGTTGCGTTCTGTTGTCGACCCAACCGGAATAAAACTGGAAAATTACAAAGATATTATCGGTGGAATGCAGAATTTCACATGGCAGGTAAATGCGGGTGTCACGGTATCCATTGAAGGATCGATTGGATTTGCTTCCGGAGGTAAAGAAGAAGGAGTGAACAGATTGTTTTCATTTGAAACAGACTCAGCAGTGAGCAAAAAAGTTTTTGTTGTTAATGATCCGGAAACCGGAAGTGGTAATTTATTATTTTATGATGATGCACATACCTTGTATCTTTCAGATAATGCCGGGAATGAAATTTGGAAAAAAGATATTCAGGGCGAAATAAAGAGTGAAATTTTTCAGATTGATTTATTCCGGAACAATTCGAAGCAATTATTGTTTAATACAGCTGAGTATCTGTTTTTGATGGATATGGAAGGAAAGCCGGTAGGAAACTATCCGATCAGGCTGCCTTCGCCGGCTACGAATGGGATTGCAGTTTTCGATTTTGATGGTAACAGGGATCCCAGAATTTATGTTGCTTGTTCAAACAAAAGAGTATATGCTTTTCAATCGTCTGGAAAACCTATGAGTGGATGGAATTATAATATTACAACCGGACAAGTTAGTAGTCCGGTTAGGAGTGCCAGACTCAATGGAAAGGATTATCTGTTGATTGTAGATGAAGAAGGTGGCGTTTCACTGGTGAATCGATATGGCGAAGGTGGTGTTTTGGTATCGAAAGGTTTTACCATTGGAAAAAACAGTAAAGTGTTCCAGGATTCGTCAGGAACAATTATTACAACCGATAAGTATGGAAATATTGTGTCTATGATGTCTGATGGTCATGTAACTCTTAGTGAGATCGGGCAATTAGAAGAAAATTACGGATTTTATTATGGTGATGTGAATGATGATAATTCTCCGGATTATATTTTTACAGACAGCAATGAGCTGATTGCATACACCAGGAATCTGGCTGTCATTTTCAGAAAAGAATTTGATGATGAACTGAAGGGTCCGATCACTTCTGCTGTGCTTGACGGATGGTAGAAAAGTTTTTCTGGTTTCTTCAGTTAAAAGTAACAAAACCTGGATGGTATATCAGGATGGCAGCATTGCAGAAGGATTTCCTGTGAAAGGTGATGGTGTTGCTACTATCGGACAATTAAATGCTGAGGGAAAGCAGAATCTGATTGTGGGCAGCTCGGATAGTCACATTTATGTTTACTCGCTGGAATAACAACTTACATTATCTCAAAGTGCTGCAATGGATTATTCTTTTAACAGAAAAAAAGAAGTAACCATCACTTTTAACGGAGTTTAATTTGCTGTCCTTCCTTAACAGCAATGCTTTCTTCAAGATTATTCAGCTTAATCAGTTTACTGAGTTTTATGCCATGTTTTTGGGAAATCATCCAAAGGGTTTCCCCGGGCGCTACTGTGTGGAAAGCTGATGCGGGTCTTCCACGTTTTGGCTTGAGATAAACTATGTCACCTGGATTTAATTCATCGTTTTGACTGGCATCATTATATTTTAGAATCTGCCATAGCCTCATATCATTGCCTACAGCAATAGAAAACCAGGTATCACCTTCTTTCGCATTTACAAAAGGCACTTCATTTTTATTTGTTGCCGGTTTGGCTGCACGTGCATGCTTCACCGGTTTTTCAGAAGATTTAGATGAAACGGAATGCTTTGGCTTTCGGGGCTGTGGGTGGGCTGCAACAGGTGCAGGAATGGAATTAATTACAGGCATTTTCTTGCCTCCCTTGTCAAAGTCATATAGCCTGTTTTCTTCTATTAATTTTATAAGCAAATCGGCATATCTGGGATTTGTAGCATAGCCTGCCTTTTTTAAGCCATGAGCCCAGCTTTTATAATCTGTAATTTCATAGTCGAATAAAAAGGCATACCTGTGACGTTCTCTTAAAAATTTGCTGTGATCATCGAATGACTCCAACACTGTTTGATATTGACGAAAGCATTCATCCTTTGCATCATCGTCTTTATGAAATCCGGGTCCAGTCCAGTCACTGTGGCATTTAATCCCAAAATGATTTTTAGCTTCTCTCGCAAGATCACTGTTTCCGCTTTCCGATTCAAGTATTCCCTGAGATAGCGTAATGCTGGCAGGCACACCCATCTTCATCATGTCCTTAATTGCATCATCCTTATACATAGATATGTAATCAGCCGGAGTGAATTTCTTCACTGATTGGCCAAAAACAGACAGTGGAATTAACAGGAGTATCAGAATCCGTAACAATGGTAATTTGGGTTTAATGATGGATGTGTTAAAATACAAACAGTTTCGGTTTAACGTTAATTTTTGCCATTCCATTATATCAGTTATAACGGAATATCCGGCAAAGTGCAATAAAAGTTAATTTTTAGATGCCTTAGGGAACAGAAACTTCTTATTAATTAACATTGCTATGTTGATAGTGGTGATGAAAGTACAGTCCATGACCCCGATTTTTTTTGCTTCTTTGAATAACAATAAAATGCATAGATTTGACATTATATATGTCCGAATTAAAAACCACCATATTAAAAAATACCCTGTCCTGTTATTTCTGATTGTTATTCTGGCAACTCTTGCAATGAATTTAAATGCCCAGAGTTTTGAAAAGGGGAATAAGATTATTGATGCAGGCATTAAAATCTCGATTTACAATATTGATGATCCCGATGACAATGATGAAGATGGAGAAGACGATCGTGCAGCAAGTTACACCATCCCTATTGGCTTTGAGTATGCGATTTCAGATCGAATTGGAGCAGGAATTGAAATTGGTATTTGCAATTATTTTACAGAGGAAGATACTATCACAAGAGCCATAGCAAAAGCAAATAGTTTTGATGTATTGCTTAAGGGTAATTTTCATTGGGTAAGAAAAGGGAAGGCTGATTTATACAGTGGTTTGGGACTTGGTTTTTCATCGTTCAAATATGAAAGCAATGATAACTTAAACAGCAGTTACAAAGCCACAGGACCCTATATCAGGATCAGCGTTTTGAATGCACGACTTTATCTGGCAGATGCATTCGCTCTCGGATTACACTTTGGGTTACCTATCATGAACTTTGAAGACGGAAAACTTACTGATGATCTGGGCACAGATCTTAATTACAGGTTAAGATTTTCAGGTTGGGATTTGGGTGCCAGTGCTGCCATCCGCTTTTAATCGCGACATGTATTGCAGGCCGCCGGTATGAATGGCCAGGATTTTTGTCCCTTTAGGAAAAATTCCTTTGCCGGCTAAGTCATAAATTCCAAAAAATAATTTGCCGGTGTAAATTGGCTCAATTGGAATATCTGTTTGAAGGGAAAACGATTTGCAGAAAGCGTCCAGCATGCTGTTGGATTTTGCATAACCTCCGAAATGGTAATCATTGCAGACATTCAAATTTCTCCATTTTTCCGGAGGAGTAAGGCCTTTAATAAAATGCATAATTGAATCCTGATCCCTGAGTACGTTTATGACCAACAAAGTTTGATCTGTTCCAATTGCTTGCAATAGTCCCGCTGCAGTTGTTCCTGTTCCTGCTGCCACAGCAATTACATTGAAATGATTGTGATTCATTTCCAGAATCTCTTTACAACCGGTCATCCCCAGGTAATTAGAGCCGCCTTCAGGAATAATAAATTCATTACCATCAGTTTCAAGAATGGATTCCAGAAAACCCGGATCATTTCTTTTGCGATATAATTCTCTTGAAACAAAACAAAATTTCATTCCATCGGCAGCAGCACGGCTCAATGTGACATTAATTATGGAAGCGGGTTCACCTCTGATGATACCGGTTGACTTCAAACCTGCCATTGCACATACCGAAGCGGTAGCTGCTATGTGATTTGAGAAAGCTCCACCAAAAGTAATGAGGTGGTTCTTTTTTAGTCTTTTCGCTTCTAATATATTGTATTTCAGTTTATACCGTTTATTGCCACCCGTAATTTCATCAATCAAATCGATTCTTCTTACAGTTAATTGCACTCCGGTACCGGGAATTTCAAACGGTCCCTGATCGACAATAAATGATGGCAAATTCGAAAACATAAGGTACTTTTCAAATGTTAAACCCCGAAATTAACTTAAATTTGCAGTATGTCGTTTACTGATAAGTTCGATAAAGAAGATTATTATCTTTCTCCTGAAGGATACCTTATATTCACTGAGGCTTATCACTTAAAAAGAGGGTATTGTTGCCACAATAATTGTCGGCATTGTCCTTATAAGAACCATAATAAAACAACCATTAAAAGTAACAAAACTGATAAGTAAAATAAATCAGGTAAAGCACTTAACCAATGAGCACTATTTCAGGTAAACTCGACCTATCCAAATTAAAAACACCTACCGGAAACCAAATAAGCTGTAAAGGCTGGGTTCAGGAAGCAGCCTTGCGAATGCTTCATAATAATCTTGATCCGGAAGTTGCAGAAAGACCGGAAGATCTGATTGTTTATGGTGGTACCGGTAAAGCGGCAAGAAACCTGGAGTCTTTTGAATTAATAGTTAAAGCTTTGCGTGATCTTGAAGAAAATGAAACACTTTTAATTCAATCGGGAAAACCAGTTGGAATCCTTCCAACTCACAAAGATGCTCCACGGGTTTTGATCAGTAATTCTATGTTAGTACCGCATTGGGCGAACTGGGAGAATTTCAGAGCCTTGGAAGCCAAAGGGTTAACAATGTACGGCCAGATGACCGCAGGGTCATGGATTTATATTGGATCACAAGGGATTGTGCAAGGAACATATGAGACTTTTGGTGAGGTTGCACGTCAGCATTTTGGTGGTTCCCTCAGAAATACACTTTCTGTTACAGGTGGGTTAGGAGGAATGGGTGGAGCTCAGCCACTAGCAATAACTATGAACGAAGGAGTTTGTCTGGCAGCTGATGTAGAAGCCTGGAGAATTCAAAAACGATTGGACACCCGTTACATTGATGAAATGACGGATGACATAGATAAAGGAATTGACAGGGCTTTAGATGCAAAGGCAAAAGGTGAAGCCATTTCAATTGGGGTTGTTTGTAATATTATTGACTTGCTGGAACGGATGTTAGAACGGGGAATTATTCCTGATTCATTAACTGATCAAACATCTGCTCATGATGCTCTGGTAGGATATTTTCCCCAGGGATTGAGTGTTGAACAGGCAAAGGTGCTTCGTGAATCGGATCCGGAAAAATATATTCAACTCAGCAAACAAAGCATGGTAAAGCATACCTCTCTGATGTTGGAAATGCAAAAAAGGGGAGCGGTGACATTTGATTATGGCAACAATTTAAGAGGGCAGGCCTTTGCCATGGGATTAAAGAATGCATTCGATTTTCCCGGATTTGTACCTGCTTACATCCGTCCTTTATTTTGTGAAGGCAAAGGTCCGTTCAGATGGGCTGCATTATCGGGTGATCCGGCTGATATTAAGGTAACAGATGACTTAATTCTGGAATTGTTTCCGGAAAATAAAGGTTTAGCCAGATGGATTAAAATGGCTCAGGAGCGTATTGCTTTTCAAGGACTTCCGGCGAGAATTTGCTGGTTGGGACAGGGTGAAAGAGAGAAGGCCGGCTTAGCATTTAATGAATTGGTGGCTAAAGGGAAGGTAAAAGCACCAATTGTGATAGGTCGTGATCATTTGGATACCGGATCTGTGGCTTCACCAAATAGGGAAACGGAGGCTATGAAAGATGGGTCGGATGCAATTGCTGACTGGCCGGTTTTAAATGCATTAATAAATACTGCGGGTGGAGCCAGTTGGGTTTCGCTTCATCATGGTGGAGGTGTTGGTATTGGCTATTCTATTCATGCCGGGATGGTAATTGTTGCAGATGGAACGGCTGATGCGGCAGTAAGAATTAAAAGAGTTTTGCATAACGATCCAGCAATGGGCGTAATCCGACATATGGATGCCGGATATGATATTGCATTAGACACAGCGAGGAAACATCGATTAGATATCAGAGAAAGATTAAAATAAATCCATTCTGATTTTTTGGAATGGTATTTGAAAGATCAGTTTAAACAATTTCTATGAGAAATTCCCGGATATTGATGATGCTGTTATCCATAGTTATGGTTACAACATTACATTCTTGTGTTGATGACGATAACGCAGAACCGGATATTCCGGGTGCTGATCGCGATAAATTTGTTGGCAGTTGGCTTTGTCGCGAAACAGTTTCCGGTGCTACACCTACTACTTTTACCATTACCATTCAAAAATATGGTTCTTTCGATTCATTAAAAGTTTTTAATTTTAATAATCTTGGCGCTCCATATTCTGTGTATTGGATTGTTTCCGGAAACAGTGTTACCATTCCTGCTCAGACGGTCACTCAGATAGATATTTCCGGAACAGGTATTTTCAGTAATTCAAAGATCAATTTGAGTTATACATCAGACACCGAATCGGTTTCGGCGGAATGTACCAAACAATAATGTTTTATATTTCAACACATCAAATAACACGGATTCACCCCAAATTTTGAGTTGTTTACGTAAAACAGCAATCGAACCAGTACTTTATAGTTAAAATTGTGGTTATTGATCTGCCATCTGGTATTCAATTAAACCTCAATTCAAAGCTATGAAAAAACTATTTACCCTACTATTGATCGTTATAGGATGGCAATTTGGTATTGCCCAGGTAACAATCACACAAAACGACATGCCGCAATCGGGTGATGAACTTTACCGTACGCGGGCGAATGTGAATCCTTTTTTAAACTATGGTGCTACAGGGCCAAATCATGTTTGGAATTTCACAAACCTCACAGCTTCCAATCAGGATTCTGCGATTTATCAATCGGTTTCATCTACTAACTTCGTGTATGCGATTGCATATGTGGATATTTTTCTGAATCCAAACAGAGCAAATCATGCAAGACAGGGAGTCGACATTCCGTTCAACAACCTTTTGCCAATTGATGATCCATACACTTTTTATTACAGAAATTCATCAGTTTATAAGAAGGTAGGATATGGTGTTGGACTTGCAGGGATCCCTGTTCCGATTATGCAGGAACATTCAATGCACTTCGGGTGAAAACAGAATTGTATGGCAGAGATTCTATTAATTTAGATACCTTGAGTTTAGGATTCACCATTGACCGACCGCTGATTACTGAATACAAATGGTTGTCTCCGGGTTACCGTGTTCCTGTGCTGCAAATTAATACTACTGAATTATTTGGTGTAGAAATTATCACGGATATATTCTTCTACGATGAACCTCGTACGCTGAATGTTGCACCACCTTTGGCAAATGTAATTTGTTCAGGAAGCATTATACCGGTTTCATATGTTGCTACCGGAGATTATAACAGTGGAGGGATTTTCAATCCGGCAAATATTTTCCGTGCTCAATTGTCAGATGCAACCGGAGATTTCAGTGCAGCAGTAAATATTGGTCAGGTAACAGCAACAACATCAGGAACTATAAATGCAACTATACCTGCGAATACTCCTGCCGGAACCGGATATAGAATCAGAGTTATTTCAACCAATCCGGCATATACCGGAAATGATAATGGATTCGATTTATCAATCGGAACAAATCCTGTGGCCACAGCTACTGCTATGGGTGTTACAACTTTTTGTGATGGCGGATCAGTTTTGTTATCGGCAACATCAGATCCTTCCTATACCTATCAATGGCAATTGGATGGTGTAGATGTGTCGGGTGCAAATGCTTCTGATTATATCGCTACCGTCAATGGAAATTATACTGCAATTGTTACTAATGCATGCGGTTCAGTTACTACAGCTGCAATAAGCGTTACAGTAAATGATTTACCGGAGCATACCTTTGCCCAGTCGAGTTATTTAATTTGCGACGGAACACCGGTTACACTTGCACCGCTCAATGTTACAGGGCAATCATCGTTAACTTATCAATGGCTCGAGAGTGGTATTGCTATTACAGGTGAAACCAATGCAACGTTAACAACAACCTTGTCGGGAAGTTATAGTGTTGAGGTGATTAATTCAGTTACCGGATGTGCATATACATCTTCATCGGTAAGTGTTACAATTGATGTTATTCCTGCAATTGCACTGACTGCAACCGGAAATACTACTTTCTGTGACGGATCTTCTGTTAATCTGGAAGCAACTATTGTATCTGGTTTAACCTATCAATGGTACCTTGATGGTACAGCGATATCCGGTGCAACCAATTCTGATCTTACAGCAACAACTTCGG
Organism: Bacteroidota bacterium; assembly: GCA_016713525.1. Classification (GTDB taxonomy): domain Bacteria; phylum Bacteroidota; class Bacteroidia; order AKYH767-A; family OLB10; genus JADKJB01. The sequence goes on from JADJOZ010000001.1 coordinate 249,276, forward strand.
GAAATTATACAGTTGAAGTTACCACTTCAAACGGATGTACTGCCACTTCAAATGGAATTGCAGTGATAGCTGAACCTTTACCTTCAGTAGTTACTTTGAATGCCTCAGGAGCACTTACTTTTTGCCAGGGAGGTTCAGTAACTTTAGATTTCGTTGCTGATCCGGGAGTAACTTATGGATGGTATCAGAATGGTATTTTACTTTCAGCTGCTTCAGGAAACAGTTATACTGTGATTGATGCCGGCCAGTATAGTGTAGTAGCAACAAATGCAGCGGGTTGTACATCTTCATCGCTTGCCACTACCATTGTAGTGAATGCATTGCCTGCGAATCCTGTAATCACTCCTCTTGGAAGTACAGTATTCTGTGCGGGAGGAAGTGTAATACTTGAAACTTCTCTTGTAACCGGGTATACTTATCAATGGACAGTAAATGGAGTATTAATCAGTGGAGCAACTTCCAATCAATATACTGTTGCCGACTCTTCCGGATTCTATTCTGTTGAAGTTACCAACGCAGATGGCTGTTCAGCAATTGCATCAATTTCCTATCAGGTAGTTGTTAATCCATTACCTGCCGTTCCGGTAATTACAGCAGTTGTTGATACCTTATTTGCATCCGGTTCTGGCCCATTTCAGTGGTATTTGAATGGAAACACAATTGCCGGAGCAACCGGTTCATACTATGTAGTAACTGCGAACGGAAATTATTCTGTTATGGTTACTGATTCTAATGGTTGTGAAAGCGCATCATTGCCATACATATTTACAACAGTAGGAATAGGACAGATTTCAGCAGGTAATTTCAATGTGTTCCCGAATCCATCGAATGGTGTTTATGTTGTACAGTTTGCTGAAAAGGTAACCGGAAACTCCTATATGATTCATGAAGTTACAGGAAAGCGGATCATGTCAGGTGAATTCAATGGTTCTAATGCAAAACTGGATATAGGTAATGTTCCTGCGGGAATATACTTCCTTACGATAACAAATGCTACATCTTCAGAAGTTATAAAGTTGGTTAAAAATTGATTATGGTTTGAAAGCAAAAGCGCTGATAAAATGAATTTCATTTTATCAGCGCTTTTTTATGGAGTTAAGTCAAATGTGTAATGAAATAAACAAGTAAGTTTATACCAATTCGGCAAGGACATCGACACTACCGGTAACCTTTTGATTGAGCCTGACATTAACCATGGTATTCAGGGGAAGGTAAACATCAACTCTGGATCCGAATTTAATAAAACCAAGTTCGGCACCCTGCCTTATCATATCACCTTCATGAGGATAATAAACAATACGATTTGCGAGGGCACCTGCAATTTGTCTCACCAGAATTTCAGTTTTGTTATCTTTCTGAATAACAACTGTTGTTCTTTCATTTTCAGTAGAAGCTTTAGGATGCCAGGCAACAAGTTTTTTTCCTTTATGATACCTGAGAAATTTAATACTTCCGCTTACGGGATACCAGTTTGCATGAACGTTTAACGGAGACATAAAAATTGAAACCTGCAATCTTTCATCTTTAAAATATTCGCTTTCAAAAGTTTTTTCAATAACAACAACTTTGCCATCAGCAGGGCAGATAACATAGGCGTCATTTCTTGAAATTTCTCTTTTAGGCATTCTGAAAAACTGAAGTATGAGAAGGAAAATAACAAGAGAAGCAAACAGTGTTGCACCCATTATCATGCTTTGGCCGGGCATAAAAACCAAAACCAAAACATTGACCAGAATCAGGGCCGCTGCTGTGCCACTGAGAATGCCATAACCTTCTTTGTGAATTTTCATATTGTGTATATTTTCACTTCAAATAAAAAAAGCCGGGATTTCCGGCCTTTTTTTAGAATTAATAACTGCCTCTCGATTTTATTCCTTTTTCGATTTTTTCAAGAGCAAATATGTATGCGGCAATTCTCATAGATACTTTGTATTTCACCGAAGTTTGCCACACATTTTCAAACGCCTTCTTCATCCAGTTATCGGCACGTTTATTAATTTCTTCTTCTGAATAATAATAACCGGTACGATTTTGAACCCATTCAAAATAAGAAACAGTAACACCACCGCCATTGGCAAGAATATCAGGAACGATGGTAACACCTTTATCATTCAGAATTTTGTCGGCATTGGCTGTAGTAGGGCCATTAGCACCTTCAACGATAAGCTTTGCTTTTATTTTGTGAGCATTGGTACGTGCTGTAATCTGATCTTCCATTGCACATGGAGCTATGACATCAACTTTTAATGTAAGAATATCTTCATTTTTAATTGCTGTACCACCTTTAAAGCCTTTGAGGACACCTTTATTTTTATCACGGTAAGCGATTGCTTTCTGGATATCGATTCCTTTTTCGTTGAAAAAAGCAGCTGTGTGATCAGAGATTCCAACAACTTTTACTCCATGCTTAACAAAATGCATGGCCGTAATGGAGCCTACATTTCCAAATCCCTGAACAGCAGCAGTACATTTTGTTGGATCCATTCCAAGTTTTCCCATTGCCTGCAATGCAGATACTACAACACCTCGACCGGTTGCTTCAACACGACCAAGTGAACCTCCCAGATGCAGCGGTTTACCGGTTACAATTCCCGGGGTGAATGCTCCGGAAATTTTAGAAAATTCATCAACAATCCATGCCATTTCCTGTTGACCAGTATTCATATCCGGAGCAGGGATGTCTTTATCAACACCAAAAATATCGGCCATTGCGGCTGTGTATGTACGGGTGAGTCGCTCTAATTCGCCTTTCGACATAGATCGTGGGTCACATTTAATACCGCCTTTTGCACCCCCATATGGGATATCGGCGATTGCACACTTAAATGCCATCCAGGCAGCCAAGGCTTTGACCTCATCTGTGTTAACATCCATAGAGTAACGAATTCCTCCTTTTGATGGCCCCAATGCGGTACTGTGTATTACCCTGTGACCTTCAAAAACAACGGTAGAACCATTGTCCATTTTGATTGGTAAACTAACATGAATTTGCTTCTCAGGACTCTTTATGATTTCATAAACATCTTTATCTAACTTGACAATCGATGCAGCCATGTTGAGACGGGCAATCATTTCTTCAAATGGGTTAATGCTATCAGTAGCATTATTCCCTTTCTTGGTGGTTTTATTCACAGAAATATAGTTTAGTTAAAACAGGGTGCGAAATTAGGGATTTTTAAGCTTAGCCAACCAATTTTTCATGAATTTTTACCATTTTAAATATGTTTTTTGAATAACATATGTTAGGTCAAAATTATCGTAAGTAATTGATATTCAATTTTATGGAAAATTTATTATTAATCTTAAACCGGATTTACTAACTTTAATCTTTAAAATCCCCCTGGTTTAATGAAATTTAATCTGTTAATCGCCGTATTCCTGTTGTTTTCAGTGGTGACTGTCGCACAGGATATTTCAACTTGTTCTCACCGGAAAACTTCCCGCACTGCGGTAACAGGGCAAGCGCTTGATTATGATGTTTCTCACATAGGAATTTATATTGATTCCATTAATTTTAGTGGGCAGCAATTACAGGCGATGGCATCTATCACCGTAAAAGCAGTGGCAGTGCCGGTAAGTCAGGTAAATTTTGATTTATTGGGATTCAACATCGATTCAATTTCCATTTCAGGATATGGTAACACATACACTTACAACGATACTGTAATAACAATAAATATTAGTCCTGTGCTTGCAATCGGGGATAGTGCTGTAGTTAATATTTATTATCACGGTTCACCAGCGCAGGATCAATCGGGATGGGGTGGATTTTATTTCAGTGGAACTTATGCTTTCAATTTAGGTGTTGGATTTGATGCCGAACCGCATAATTATGGAAGAGCCTGGTATCCTTGTATAGATAATTTTACATCGCGGAGTTTATACGATTTCTACATATCCACACCGGCAACATCGAAAGCATTTTGTAATGGAATTTTACAACAGAGTACAGTACTTCCTAATGGTAGAATTCAATGGCACTGGAAAATGAGTCAAACCATTCCAAGTTATCTGGTAAGTATGGCAGTTGCTCCTTACTACACATTGCAAAGGACTTCAAATGGTATTCCGGTAGAATGGGCAGCACTACCTACCGATACTCCTTTAGTGTTGGGCACATTTGCTACTTTGGACACTGCATTATCAAGTTACATAACGGCATATGGACCGTATCCATTCGACAAGGTTGGCTATTGCTTAATCCCTTTTAATTCCGGCGCCATGGAACATGCATCCAGTATTCATATTGGAAGAGCATTTGTAAATGGTTCAAACACTTATGCCACCTTATGGGCACATGAATTGTCGCATATGTGGTGGGGCGACAAGGTAACGTGTGCTACAGCAGAAGATATGTGGCTTAACGAAGGATTTGCCACATATAATGAAGCATTTTATACAGAGAAAGTTTCAGGTATAGTTGCCTACAGGGACTGGATCAGAATTAATCACCGGAAAGTATTACAATTTGCACATACTCCAGCTCAGGATGGTTCTTATTTAACTATGAATAATATTCCACATACCAATACCTATGGTTTTCATGTTTATCAGAAAGGTGCTGATGTAGTACATACTCTAAGAAATTACATGGGAGATAGTGCATTTTTTGCAGGAACCAAACAGTACATGAATAGTAAAGCATTTTCGGCGGCAACCAGTGCCGATCTTCGGGATGAATTAACGGCAGGGTCCGGAATTAACATGAATCGTTTTTTTGATGATTGGATATTTACTCCCGGTTTCCCCCATTTCTCTATTGATTCAGCTTACGTTATTTCAGGTGGATTAGATCATGTTTATCTTTTTACACGTCAACGAAGCAAAGGCAATAATCACATTTATAGTATGCCTGTTGAAATTACATTTTCAGATGGTATACAAGATACAACAGTGACCATTATCATCGACTCTTTAACAAATTCATACCATATACCATTGCTGATGTTGCCTACCTGGATGGCACTTGACAGGAATGAAAAAGTCAGTGATGCAATTGTAGCGAATGAAAGAATTATAACCAGTACTGCTGTAGTCATAGTAAATGAAACAAATGTGACATTATATGTTCAAAATTTAGGAGTATCACCGTCGTTAGTCAGAATTGAACATCATTTCGTTCCACCGGATCCGTTTTTACAATCAAACCCGGGAATCAGATTGTCAGATTATCATTATTGGTCTGTTAACGGAAATTTTACCAATGGATTCTTAACCAAAGGATTATTTGTTTATGATGGTAGTACCAATGGAACAACCGGATATCTTGATAATACATTCATAACGGGAAGTGAAGACAGTTTGGTTTTTTTATACAGACCAGGGGCAGGTTTTAACTGGCAAGTATTGCAAGGAATTACTCACGCCATGGGAACATCACCAACCGATAAGCGAGGAAGCTTTACTGTTGATACCTTATTGATTGGAGAATATACTTTGGGATACTATGATTACACAGTTGGCATTTCAGAAAACACTGACAAGACACCTGCATATTTAACAATTACACCAAATCCGGGAACAGGTGAATTTCACTTATCAAGCAGTTTACCACATGATGGGATAAATGAAATAATTATTTACGATTCCGGTGGCAGGGAAGTAATTCGTAATTCGAATTTACGAAGTAACGAAGAATGGGTAGTGCAGCTTGGAAATAAAACATCAGGGTTATACAATGCTGTTTTATTCAAAGATAATAACCGGATTTCGTCTTTACAATTTGTTCTAAGCAAATAGCTGAAAAATAGATTTAAGACTTAAATGAAATCCAGTTGCTGGAATTTTTTTCCAATAACTTTATCTGCATCTGCGCCAAGCCATTTATCGAGTATGGTTGCATAGATACTTCTGAAGTCGAGTTCGTAACTTAAATCGCCATTTAATAAATTATTCAGTTTTGGAGGATCATTAAAAAATCCTTTCTTTTTCAGACCACCGCCTACCAGTATTACATTGTTAGCGGCTCCATGATCGGTGCCCTGGCTTGCATTTTGATCAACACGTCGGCCGAATTCAGAGAAGCACAAAATAAGTGTTTCATCGAATTTATTATTTCTTTTAAGGTCATTGGAAAAAGATTTCAGACATTCGCTTAATATCCCGAGTAATCGGCCCTGAGCTGGTTTTTGATTTGCATGGGTATCGAATCCGGTAATGGAGACATAATAAATTTGTGATTCACAACCGGAACATATGAGTTCTCCAATAATTTGCAGTCTTTTACCCATATCATGATCCGGGTATGATTCATTTGATTTGTAAATTTTTGAATATTTGTGAATGTAGCCGGCAGAATGAGATGTTTCTCTCAAAGTTTTATACATGTAATCAGCAGCATCAGAAGATTCATCAAAAGGAACATTTATTAATGCATCCAGGTATGGATCTTTTATTGCGGTGAATAATTTTTCAGGATTTCTCATAGCCAGTCCTTTCACTTTTTCTCCTTTAAGAGCAAGGCTTAACAAGTCATCTATTTCTACGGCAACATGTGCTTTATCTTCATTAATGCAGTAAGCATCTAAATAACGGCCCAGCCATCCGGTATTAAAATACTGGTCACTTCCGCTGGCTGTATTCCATATATCCATAGACCGGAAGTGAGAACGGTCGGGATTCGGGTAACCAACCTGATTAATAATACAGCATTCACCATGGATAGTTGAATTACAACCAGCTTTTTCTGTTGATTTGATTCTGAGAAAAGACGGCCATTGTTTAAGCCATAAAGAAACCTGGGAACCAACAATGAAGCTGATGCTAATGATGTGAGTTGGAGGAATTTTTTTCTATTCATTTGATTTAATTTCAACACAATTGGTATTCAGGCAGACTCATGAGATAAATGGCAGTTTTAATTTTCTTATCATCTCCGGACAACAATACGGTGAATTGTCGAATGATATTGAGCACTTCTTCATTCGGTTGTTTTTGATTGAGAATCTTAGAAATATTTTCATACAATTGGTCGTCACTATATGACTTTGTAGCATTTAAGAACATCTCAAAATTACAACCCGTTTTTGCTATTTTTACTTTGCCGGGTTTTTGAATCATAGTTTCATTTTCAAGTGCATCAAATTGTTTTTTAGGCTCTATTGTAACAGGTGCTTCACTGAGTAAAATTTTAGGTAGTCGGTTTCTGAAAATCAAAGTTGAGCTGTCGATCCATGTTTTACCACCAGGCCAACCTGCAACATTTGGCGGATTAAAAAGTACCTGGCCCATTAAACCATAAATGTTTAGCCTGAAATTGGAGTCAAAAAACTGAACTTTAAAATCGCGGGAAATCCCGGTCACAAGTTCAACCGGAGACTTAATTTTACAACCAATATTATGCAATTCTGAAAACCAGGAACTACTAAAAATTGATTTCATTAATTCTCCTATATGATAACCGGATTTTTTAAAATTTATTACCAGTTCATCAATCCTTTGTGGATCTATATTTTCGTTGACAAAATATTTATAAATTTTAGTAACAATAAATCTGGCACTTTCATTTTTATTAATGATTAAGTCTATAACATCATCCCCATCAAAATTCCCGGTTTGTCCAAAAATTGTTTTCGTGCCAAAATCATGGTGATCTTTTCTCATTAGAAAATCACCATCTGAATTAAAGCCCCACCCTGTGAGTGCACGGGCTGCTTCCTGCACATCTTCTTCGGAATAATTACTTCTACCTAAAGAAAAAAGTTCCATTAGTTCTCGTGAAAAATTCTCATTAGGATGGGCTTTTCTATTTTGATTGTTATTTAAATATTGTAGTAAAGAAGCATTTCGAATCATTGCTTTCAAGAGCACTACAAAACTACCAAGAGCATTTTCACTGATGGTATTGTAATACTGACACATAAGTGGTGGACTGCCGGTTCTACAGGCAAAATGCCCCATCCAAAACAAAGTCATTTTTTCTCTCAGCAAATTGTTATTCCCTACGTAACGATCTAAAATTGCTTCACTGATATCGAAACGTGCCCTCCGTTCATTTTTGCGGTATTGAGCTTTGGCTTCATCTGAAAGGTCTTTTAATACATTAGCCTTTACGTGATTCCAATAATCAATCACAACAGGTTGATGAGGCACCGTTCCATCGAATAATTTTTTCAGGTGATATTCATACGATTTGGAGTAATCGGTGTTGAGAGGTGGCCCAAAAGCTGCACGCCAGTATAAATGCTTAATTTTTAGTTTATTGTCAACCATATTCTTTTAAGACCTGAATTCCGGTTTTTCGTTTAATAAAAGTATAAAAAAATCCCGTTTTAAGTTAATAAAACGGGATTTTATTGAAGTTATTGAGGTTAGTTTATGATTTAACCATACTGATTTCTTTATGAAATTCTCTGGATAACAAATCATATCGATTACCTTTAGTCATGAAATGAACCTTCAGGTTTTCAATAGAAATTGGAGAGCCATCTTGTAAATCAGCAATATTTGAGTGGCGGATTTCATGTCCATCGACTATAGTAACATGCGTTGATCCAATGATTTCCAGATAACGTCCTTCAGATATTAGTACGCCGGTATCTTCACCTAAACCGATTCCAATACAGCCGGGATTACTGGCTACAGCCGTTGCCAAACGCCCAAAACGACCACGTTTATCGAAGTGTGAATCAATGATTACATTTTTAATAAATGCCAGTCCGGTTGTAATCTTTACCTCTCCTTTGAGTAGTGCCTGAGAACTGCTGCCCTGATAAATCATGGTATTCGACATGGCCATTGCACCTGCACTAGTTCCTGCAATAATGAAATCTTCTTGATGATATCGATGGTGAAGAATATTCAGAATTTCGGTGCCACCAAAAATAGTACTCAATCGTAGTTGGTTTCCACCGGTGAACATTACGCCATCACATCTGCGAATTCTTTCAATGTACTCAGGATTTTTGGCATCCTCACGTGTTTTGATGTGCATTAATTTTACATGCTGATTTCCGAGTTTTCCAAAGGCATTGATATATGCCTCCCCAACTTCTTCCGGAATTGATGAAGCACTGGTAATAACTTCTACATTAGAATCTTTATGACCTTTAATTTCGTGGAGAATTCTGCTCAGAATCTGAAGTTCGAAAAAATTGATATTATTCTTCTGCTCGTGATTCGGTTCGGGTTCTGTTCCTTTGTCTTCGTTACCTCCAATTGGTATCAGCTTTCCTTTAGGGATATCCATAGTTTAGATTTCTGTCAGTGGGCAAATTTAGGTTAATTCCTTTATTATGCCAGTCATTTCAATCTTTTGATTAGATTTATTGATTGTTGAAAATACCGTAATGAATTGAAATACAGTCGAATTTAATAGTAATAAGTTTATTTTAACATAATTAAAAACGGGACATAAAACCACCTTTTAAGAGCATTCAAAGGATATTAATTTGTCATTCTGAAGGTTTTAAGATCTGGTATATTTATACTAAATGATTGACTCTTTACATAACTTGTTTGAATCGGAAAGTTGAAATTCCATTTTTGAAAACAACATATCTGCTACGGGAGAGAAAATATGTTTAGCAAATTTTAAATGTAATTTTTGAATTGAAATAAAATCAGTTTGAGTCACATCAAATTATTCCAATAATCCGAATAATTGTTATGCGGATCAAATTTGAGAGCTTGAATTTCAGGATTGAAAATTCTGATTTCTTTGGGATCGTTTCCGACACCTGCAAGATAAGACCAGTTTCCCCAGTTGCTGGCAGGTGAATAATCGATCAGATATTCTTCAAAATACCAGGCACCCCATGTCCAGTTCACTTTAAGGTCATGAATCAAATAACTTGCAACTATTTGTCGTCCTCTGTTGCTCAAATAGCCTGTTGCTTTAAGTTCTTTCATAAAAGCATTAATTAATTGGTTTGGAGTGGTTGCATTTTTCCAGGATTCAAACCTCTTTGCTTCACCTTCAAATTGAACAGGAGTTGATTTGCGAATTCCGGATTGCAGGAAATAACGATTGCCATGTTTTTTAAACATAAACCGGAAAAAGTCGCGCCAAAGCAATTCAAATATCAACCAATATGTAGAGTCATTGGCATATTTTTCATTCTCAAATCTAATAATTTCATGATAAATGCGACGTGGCGATATACAACCTAATGATAGATATGGAGATAATTTGGATGAATAAGTATCACCCATTAAATTATTTCGGGTCTGCTTATAAGTCAATATGCTTTCTGTATTCCAGATGTAATGCTGTAATCTTGCTAAAGCCGGCTTTTCTCCTCCTTCCATTGTTAAATATTTTTCATTTCCGATAGAAAATTCCTGTAATCCCAATTGAATCAAATCCGGAATTTCGCCATCATCGCCAACCGGGATAAATGATAAATTCTCCGGCATCGGATATTCAGGACGCACAGTTGATTCCTTTTCAATTTTTTTTCTGAAAATGGTGAAAGTGTCGGGAATATCTTTGATAGGAAATGGGAGATCCTGTTTATGGAAAAGCGTGTGACCAATAAATGAAGTAAGAGGAATTTTCTGCTTCCACAGTTCCCGCTCCACAAGATCCATTTCATGATTTTCATCATAGGCAACTTCCTGGTGGACTATAACTTCATTAATGGCATAGGATTCGACGAGTTCCGGTATTATTTTCTCAGGTTGACCAAAGCGCACTATCAACGAACCACCTTTTTTTTTGAATTCTGTTCGGAGATCCCGAACACTTTCAATAATAAATTTCGCTCTGAACGCACCTGTTCGTAATGTGTTGATTGGAGATTTTGCGTAGTACAGCGGATTAAAGCAATATACCGGAAGAATTTCTTTGTTTTTCTTCGCAGCTTCGTGGAGAAGTACGTGATCATGTATTCTAAGATCATTCCTGAACCACACCAATACACGACTTTTGCTCATGTTTCTAAAACAATTGTAAGCCATGCTTTGTTACTTGGTGCTCTTTTTTTTCATTTTGATTTGAGCAACCGAATATCATTTTCGCTTAGAGGTATAATATTACACTAGCTTCACTAGTTGTTGAAAAACAATTATGAGAGTCTGTAAATATTTGAAATACAATTAAGTAGACCTTCAATAAAAATATAAAGTAGTTGTAATGAAACTAAAATCTGTCCGTTTATTCGATTGTATAAAGGAATGAGTGAAAAAATATTCCTTAGTAAAAGCAATATTAAAATTTCCTGAAGTTGCAGGATTCATAAACTATTCCTATTTTCAGCCAACTTTCCAATCTAAAACCATTTTATATGAAGATTATAGACATTCGAGCAATGCGTGGCCCTAATTATTGGTCGATCCGACGTCACAAGTTGATAATAATGAAGCTCGATTTACAAGAGTTAGAAGAATTGCCAACCAACAAAATTGCCGGATTTGGTGAAAGGCTGGAGAAAATGTTTCCCAGTATGTTTGAGCACCGATGTTCGGAAGATAATCCCGGAGGGTTTTTTAATCGGGTACGAGAGGGGACATGGATGGGGCATGTTATTGAGCATATTGCTTTGGAAATCCAAACTCTGGCAGGTATGGACTGTGGATTTGGTCGCACACGAGGTACCGGAGAACCGGGAGTTTATCATGTTGTATTTTCATACATGGAAGAAAAAGTTGGGATATTTGCTGCCAAATCAGCAGTAAGAATTGCTGAAGCACTTGTATCAGGAACTGATTATGATTTGTCGGAAGATATTCAGAAAATGCGAGAACTCCGAGAGGAAGAGCGCCTGGGTCCATCTACCGGTTCTATTGTTGAAGAGGCTCAAGGTCGTGGTATTCCATGGATCCGGCTGAACAGGCATTCTCTGGTGATGCTTGGTTATGGTGTAAATCAGAAGCGAATTCAAGCTACTGTAACAAGTCAGACCAGCAGCATAGCTGTTGAAATAGCATGCGACAAAGAAGATACAAAAAATTTACTTGAAGCATCAAATATTCCGGTACCCAAAGGCAGAATCATTTATGATGAAGATGATTTAAAATATGCACTTGATTCCATCGGTTATCCGGTAGTATTAAAGCCAATAAATGGTAATCATGGACGAGGAGCCACGATTAACGTCAAAACATGGGATGAAGCACTGGAAGCACTTGCAATTGCAAAACGTATATCCCGGGCCGTAATAGTTGAGAAGTACATAACCGGATTTGATCATCGTATTTTGTTGATTAATTACAAATTTGTTGCTGCTGCTAAACGTACACCTGCTATGGTAGTGGGGGATGGAAAGTCAACGATTCAGCAAATGATTGATGTAGTTAACAGTGATCCTCGTCGCGGCTATGGACATGAAAAAGTACTGACGGCAATAAAAGTTGATGAGATGACGCTCAATATCCTTAAGGAAAAAGAGCTGGAGCTTTCATCAGTATTGCCTGCAGGAAAGGAATTACATCTTAAAGCTACTGCAAATTTAAGTACTGGTGGAACATCCACTGATGTTACTGATTTGGTACATCCAAACAATGTATTTACATGCGAACGTATTGCCAGAATTATTGGACTCGATATTTGCGGTATAGATATCATGACTAACGATATCAGCCGACCTCTTGAAGAGGACGGTGGCGCAGTTCTGGAAGTAAATGCTGCACCGGGCTTCAGGATGCATATTGCTCCTACAGAAGGATTACCCCGAAATGTTGCAGAACCAGTTGTAGATATGTTGTACCCTGCAGGTTCAAATGCAAGAATTCCGATTATTGCTGTTTCAGGAACCAATGGTAAAACAACTACCACGCGTCTCATAGCTCATATGGCCAAGACTGCCGGTCACAAAGTTGGATTCACCACAACAGATGGAGTTTACATTCAGAACCAGATGGTGCAGAAAGGTGATTGTACCGGACCAATCAGTGCTGAATTTGTACTGAAGGATCCTACAGTTGATTTTGCAGTTCTGGAATGTGCCCGTGGTGGAATTTTGAGAGCCGGACTTGGTTTTCATAATTGTGATGTTGGTATTGTTACTAATGTTGCAGCCGATCATTTAGGTTTGCGTGATATTAATTCACTTGAGGATATGGCCCGTGTAAAAGGAGTTGTACCCGAAAGTGTTTTCCCGAATGGGTATGCTATTCTGAATGCCGATGATGATTTAGTTGCCGGCATGGCATCAAGTTTAAAATGTAAGGTAGCTTATTTCAGTTTGAACGAAAATAATCCGTTAATCAAGAAGCATTGTGAAGCAGGAGGATTAGCAGCTATTGCCGAAAACGGATTTGTTACTATTTCAAAAGGAAACTGGAAAATCCGCGTCGATAAGATTGTTAATATTCCACTTACTTTTTCCGGTAAGGCAATATTTATGATTCAGAATATTTTGCCCGCTGTATTAGCAGGATTTATCCGGAATTTTAAAATGGAAGATATCAGACTGGCATTGGAAACATTTATTCCATCACCTGTTCAAACTCCAGGAAGAATGAATTTATTCCAGTTTAAGAAATATCAGGTAATGGTTGACTATGCACATAACCCTGCAGGATTCCAGGCGGTTGCAAAATTCCTTGAGAAGATAGATTCCAAACCTAAAGTAGGTGTAATTGCCGGCGTAGGTGACCGTCGTGATGAAGATATTATTTTGCTTGGTACATTGGCGGCACAAATGTTTGATGAAATAGTTGTCAGACAGGATCGTAACCTCAGAGGTCGTTCAGAGCAAGAAATTATAGACCTGATGTTGAAAGGAATTCATCAGGTAAACCCTGATAAGCATGTGAAAGTTATTCCTACTGAAAAAGAAGCAATTGAATTTGTGATGAAAAATTCTAAGAAAGGGGCCTTCATAACTATCTGCAGTGATGTGGTACCGGATGCACTTGATCAGATCATGAAGTACAAAGAAGAAGAAGATAAGTTTGAAATTCATGCTGAAGATATTCCGAATCAACATTAATATTTGTTGAATAAATTCTGAGCGCAGGATACAAAAATTTAAGATTATTCAATGCAGAAAAGCCGGGAGTATTAATGTAGAAAAACACTGATAATACTCCCGGTTTATTTTTATTTTCAGCTTAGCATTTTTCCTGGTGAGCAAACCTGAAATGAGTGATCAACTTTTTGATATCAGGTGATTTTAACAGACTCATTCCTTATTCTGCGTCGTTTGTTATTGAATGTGCTGGTAATAAATCATGAACATTACCAGTATATTTGATACTTCATTACTGAAAAGTAACATAAAATTTCAACTTCTTACAAAAGAAGTAAATTGACATGATATTCGTCATTTTGCATTAATGATTGCATAATTAGTTATTTGCAGGAATTTAAACTCAGCCTTAAAAATTCATAGCACATTTTATATGTGATTTTAGAACGTTTTTGATTAAAACATTACAAAATTTGACCATTGCAATATTTCAGGTATAGAGGACCAACCTTTTTTAGAAGGATGGCGTATCTTTAATAATAGCGAAAAACTATGAGAAAAGGGCAATTTTCTATAAGTTTAATTACTTTACTGATTTTACAAAACGGATTAATCCGGGCACAGAATCTTGTTGTAGATGGTGTTATTTCAAGTTCCAACTCCAATTGGGGAGGAGGGGTTTCGGAAGCACCCTATAATTCCGGTACTTTTGAAAGCACTTACCTATCAACCGGGTGTAATTCCAACTATGTAATGGAAGCAGATTATGCATCGCAACCAACACAAACAGTTAGCGGATTTGAAAACGGGGTTCAATACCGCATTAGTTTCGGATATGGCTGGAGAAACACGGGCTGTAATTCATCTGTAAATCCTACCAATTTAAAAGTTGAATTTACCGATGCTACATCTGTATTATCACAAACAATTTCTGTTGCAAATACTGTTACTACATTAACAGCATATAGTTATGTTTTCACAAATAACAGTGCAACTTCTCATATATTGAAATTTTCCAATCCTGGTAATTCGAATACCTGTGGTGTAATTATTGATGACATTTCAATTGTAAGGGAATCGTCACCGGGAGGGATTGGCACAACAAACCTTTCCATGTGGATTAAACCCTCGAATACAGGGCTTTCCAATAATGCCAATGTATATGGTTTGGTTTCTGCAGGAACGAATGTAGTGGCTTTAATCCCTTCATGCAGTGCGCCACCGGTATTTAAAACCGGAACTGAAGGTTCAGATTATATGAATTCCAATTTCAACCCATATATTGCTTTCAATGGTTCAACACAATACCTCCAGTATCTGTTATCGAAAGTAAGTTTAATTGATGCAAGTTCAGGAGGATCTGGCGGCACATTTTTTTCGATGCATCAGGGAGGATCCGGTTCACAAACATTTTTCAGTCAACAGAGTAGTGGAAGCAGTAAAATTCAAGGTCAGACAACAGCAGTTATTTTTGCACAGGGTAGTGCATCCGGAACCAACAACAGAGCCACTCCTTCTAATTCTTCACGAGTTAATTTACTTGCAATTTCGGGGAAAAGCAATGGACTAACAGTCAAAGATAAAAATGGTTCTAACCTTTCGACAAACGGCACCACTTCGAGTTCAGATTATCTTACTGTGGGAGTAAGATTAAATACATCAGGATCTTATGGACAGCATTTCAGTGGCGCATTGGGTGAAGTAATTACATTTAATACCACTTTAACAGCAAGTCAGATGCAGAGGGTTCGGTCATATATGGCAGCCAAGTATGGTGTTACATTGAGCGATAACACTACAACCGGAACATTAGATGAACGAAATTATTTAGCATCAAATGGTACTACAACATATTGGAGTTACGCATCCAATAGCGGATACCACAATAATGTAACAGTAATTGGCAAGGACAATAGCACCGGACTTAATCAGGTAAAATCAATCTCTACAGATGCTGATAATACTTCACTGACAGGAAATGCAATGCTACTAATGGATCATGTGACGTTAATTAGTTCTGACATAAGTTATCTTGCAGCCGGGCACAATAGTGTTTCTGCGTTGGAGAATGAAACTTCAGATGTACCATTAACAATTCAAACAAGAATGAAGCGAATCTGGAAAGTACAAAAGACAGGTTCAGGAATTGCATCAACTGTAACTATGACATTTGACCTGACCGATTTTACCCCGGTAAATGGCAGTAATTTAAGACTACTCGTGAGTTCAACTTCAACATTTTCGAGCGCTTCAATATATGTAGGAACATATGCTGCACCCAATTTCACGGTTTCATTCCCAACCACCGGAGGAATGTATTTTACACTTGGTTCAGTAAATCTGGCACAAACACCTTTGCCCGTACAATTACTTCGTTTCAATGCTAAACCGGAAATCGACAGGGTTAAACTGGATTGGGTCACTGCAACAGAAATTAATAATGATTACTTTACCATTGAAAGGTCTGTGGATGGAAAAATATTTAATATTGTTGCTGAGCAGGATGGAGCAGGTAACAGTAATACTATTCATAAATATACAGGTTATGATTTTGATCCACTAATTGGAGTCAGTTTTTACAGACTGAAACAAACCGATTTTGATGGTCATTATACTTATTCTTCCTGGCAGAAAGTGGAAATCAAAAGAGCAGCCGATTTCGGACTGGAAATGATACCTTCTCCTACATCAGCTTCTAACGTAGTTGTTCAATTAACCGGAAGTCCGGGCAAAATAATTGATCTTATAATCGTAGATAATAGTGGGAGAATTGTTTATTCCAATACTTTAAAAATTGGTGATTCTGGATCTCTACGGTATGCCATTGATTTTAAATCGGCTATTTCTACAGGAATGTATTTTGTACGAGCAACATCTGATGAAGCTGTTCGAAATTGCAAATTGTTAATCAGATAGAACTGCGGATTCAGGT
Organism: Bacteroidota bacterium; assembly: GCA_016713525.1. GTDB lineage: Bacteria > Bacteroidota > Bacteroidia > AKYH767-A > OLB10 > JADKJB01. The sequence goes on from JADJOZ010000001.1 coordinate 266,061, forward strand.
AATCGGAAATTAAACTATTTTGATATAACTGATAATTATCATAAAGATGTGGTTATTGGTTAAGTACTTTCGTTGAGGTATTTTGGGTTAAGTTCAAATTTACCTGTTTTATGAAGCAAGCAGTAGCGGTTATTCTCTTATTATCTTTTCTGACTGGAACTACCATTATTGGTGAATTTTTAAAGATACCATTGGTTTTCATACATTATACCGAGCACCAAAGGGGAACAGAGGAAATGTCGGTGTTTGATTTTCTCAATTGTCACTATGATAATAGTGCCCACGAAAGTGAGGATACCGACTCCGATAGAGATAATTCATTACCATTTAAATCAGATGAACTGGTACATGCACATTTTTCGATATTTCTTTCTCCGGGATCAGAAGAATTAAAACCTCTGATTACTTCCAGATTGCAATACCTGCATCAAAAGTTTACCGCAACACAGACTTACCACTCTGATTTTTGGCGGCCTCCTGTTTTATAAGTTATTTTTCAATATCACAATTTTCTAAATTTATTTTAACCTTAAAATTTAATACTATGGATTTTACGCATTTGCATTTAATATTGAATCATTTCCCAATCATTGGAACCATAATAGCCGTTTTCATTCTGATTTACGGCATCTATAAAAGTTACCTTCCTATTCAAAAAGTATCACTTGCTTTGATCGTGGTTCTTGCCATTATTGCAATTCCAGTGTTTCTGACCGGTGAACCGGCAGAAGAGGCAGTTGAAAATTTACCTGGTGTTTCAGAATTGGTGATTGAAGCGCATGAAGAGGCTGCTGAAGCATCAATTTGGGTTATGGAATTCACAGGTATCCTGGCTTTTATAGCACTTTTGCTCATCGCAGGAAAGAAGCAATTCGCAACAACTTCAGTTTATCTGGTAGTGCTGGCAGGATTACTTTCATTTGTGATGATGGCCCGTACCGGTTATTTAGGTGGTCAGATCAGGCACACCGAATTAAATGGATCGGTTGTGCAAACTTCCGCTGAGTCAGTCTCCGGTTCCGACAAGGAAGAAGATGATTAGCACAAAATTTATGTAGTCTGAGGGTGTACCATACAAGTACATCCTTTTTTGTAATCAATTTCCTAATTAAATTAATTTTAACTACATATCTTTGGGTATGAAAAAGCCCAATGCACTTATTAATTCATCGAGTCCTTATTTACTTCAGCATGCCTATAATCCTGTGAATTGGTTTCCATGGGGTGAAGAAGCATTGCAAAGAGCTGCTCAGGAAAATAAGCTTTTATTGATTAGTATTGGATACAGTGCCTGTCACTGGTGTCATGTTATGGAGCACGAATCCTTTGAAGATGAAAGTGTAGCAGAAATAATGAATGCCAATTTCATTTGCATTAAAGTTGATCGTGAAGAACGTCCGGATATTGATCAGGTTTATATGTCAGCTGTACAACTTCTTACAGGCAGGGGCGGTTGGCCACTGAATTGTTTTGCCCTTCCGGATGGAAAACCGGTATATGGAGGAACTTATTTTCCAAAATCACAATGGATGAATGTTCTTTTGAATTTATCGGATGGTTATAAAAATGATCAGGCAAAATTCTATGATTATGCATCTCAATTAACTGATGGAATTAAACAAGAAGACTTATTTCCGGTATCAGAAATGGTACCTGAGTTTGCGAAGGAAGTTGTAGAATCTGCAATTCAGAACTGGCATAAACAAATTGATATGGCTGAAGGAGGCCCCAATAGGGCTCCAAAGTTTCCATTACCTAATAATTATCACTTTTTATTAAACTATACTTTTTATTATAATGATAATGTAATGGAGAAATATTTGAAACTGACTCTTAAAAAGATGGCTTATGGGGGAATTTACGATCAAATTGCTGGTGGCTTTTCACGGTATTCAGTAGATCATTTATGGAAAGTACCACATTTTGAAAAAATGCTTTACGACAATGCCCAACTCATTTCACTCTATTCAAATGCATTCAAACGATTTGGTGACCCCTTGTATCAGGAAATAGTTGAAGCAACGATTCATTTTGTGAATCATGAGCTTAAAGGAGATTTTGGGAATTATTTTTCGGCACTAGATGCAGATTCTGAAGGTGAAGAAGGTAAATATTATGTTTGGACCAAAGATGAGTTGATGACGCTTGCCGGTGATGACTTTGCAGTTATTGAATCTTATTATAATATTAATGAAACCGGATATTGGGAGCATGGTAATTATATTTTATTACGAAAGAAAGATGATGATGAGATAGCTGAACAGTTCCATATTTCAAAAAATCAATTAAAAGAAATTGTGAATCGCTTTAAGAATAAGGCAATGTTGATCAGATCTGAACGCATACCGCCAGGTCTTGACGATAAAACTTTAATATCCTGGAATGCACTGATGGTAACATCTCTCATTGATGCACATCAGGCTTTTGATTCTGATAATTATCTGGATGATGCTATTACATGTGTTTCATTTTTAATGAAACATGCTTTACAGGAAGACGGATCAATTTGTCATACTTTCAAAAATGGTAAATCTACCATCTCAGGATTTTTGGAAGATTATGCCTTTCTAATACAGGCACTTGTTAAATGTTATGAATCCACATTTGATAACGCATATCTTGAATATGCTAAGCAATTACTGGAATATTGTGTTAACCACTTCCATGATCCGAATTCCGGATTTTTCTATTTTACATCTGATAAGGATTCGCCGTTGATTGCCAGAAAATTCGAAATTCAGGACAATGTAATTGCATCCTCAAATTCACAGATGGCAATTAACCTGTTCCAGTTGGGACGTTTTTTTGAAAATGATTTATGGATTGAAATGAGTGGTAAAATGGTGTCAGGATTGGAGCCTAAAATGGTTCAGTACGGTTCAGCCTTCAGCAATTGGCTGAATTATTATCTGATGCGGATTGTGCCCTCTCAGGAATTGATAATAACCGGTCCGGAGGCATTGGCTTATGGCAGACATTTTACTAAAAAATTCTTTGGATCGGCGGCCTTAATTGGTGGTACTACCGATATTTCCAAAATACCACTTATCACTAACCGGAATCAAGGGTCTGAAACGCTTATTTACCTGTGCGAGAATAAAGTATGTAATATCCCCTATAAAACGGTAGAGGAGGCCATCCTTAAATTGAAGGAGAATAAAGGTTCTTTTTCAGGTTTGGACTGATCTAAATCATTTGGTTTTTCAGAAAAAAGTTATTACTTTCAGGTTTCATTTTAAGAGGTACTTATAGTAAGTACCCCGGGATTGTATTAACCCTTAAAAACCTATCCTTATGAAATCATACGACGAAAAGCACATTAAAAACATTGCTCTTGTTGGCGGTGCAAAGAGTGGAAAAACGACCTTGGCTGAGACCATGTTATTTGAAGCAGGAATAATTACCAGACGTGGTTCAGTTGAAGAAAAAAATACAATTTCCGATTATCATGAAATTGAGCATGATCGTGGTAATTCAGTTTATGCAACCGCATTACATACCGAATGGCGGGATTATAAAATCAATATTATTGATACCCCTGGCTTAGATGATTTTATTGGTGAAGTTATTGCAGCTGTACGGGTTTGTGACACTGCAGTGATGGTGCTGAATGCTCAGCATGGTGTTGAAGTTGGGGCTGAACTGATCTGGAGCTACGTTGATGAATATAAGAAGCCAACCATTTTTGTTGTGAATCAACTGGATCATGAATATGCCAATTTTAATACGGCTGTTGAGCAGGCAAAAGCCAGTTTTGGAAATCAGGTTACTATCATGCAATATCCGGTTAATCAGGGATTAGGATTTAATGCTTTCATCGATTTACTCAAGATGAAAATGTACAGATTTTCTGAAAACGGAGGCAAGCCGGAAAAACTGGATATACCGGAAGCGGAACTTGCACGTGCACAGGAGTTACACACTATTTTGGTTGAAAAAGCTGCAGAGAATGATGAGCAACTGATGGATTTATATTTCCAAAAAGGAAATCTTGATGAAGATGAAATGCGGGCGGGTATAAAGAAAGGTATGATGAGTCATGATATTTTTCCGGTGTTTTGTCTATCAGCTAAAAAAAATATGGGTAGTGGCAGACTGATGGGATTCATCGATAATGTTGCACCTTCAGCAATAGAAATGCCTGCAGAAAGGACTACTGACGGGCAAGAATTGTTTTGTAAAGTTGATGGTCCTCCTGTTCTGTTTGTATTCAAAACCCTGGTAGAGCCACATTTGGGGAAACTTACATTTTTCAAGGTGCTGTCGGGTGAAGTGGTTGCAGGAACCGATTTAGTGAATTCCGATACAGGAGTAACCGAACGAATCGGTCAACTCTTTATTATGGATGGTAATAACCGAAATCCAATTGACCGACTTAAGGCAGGAGATATTGGATCCTCATTAAAATTAAAAAGTACATTAACCAATCATACTCTCACAACAAAAGGTTCCGGAATTAAAATTGAACCGATTCAATTCCCGGTGCCCAGAATAAGAGTCGCCATAATTGCCAAAAATAAGGCGGATGATGAAAAATTAAGCGAAGTACTTCAGGAAATTCATATGGAAGATCCGACTCTTCAGGTTGATTACGACAGGGAAATGAAACAAGTACTTTTACTTGGGCAAGGGGAGTTACATTTGGCAGTAACCAAGTGGCGACTAGAGCATGTCTATAAAATGGAGGTGGATTTTTTAAAGCCGCGTATTCCTTACAGGGAAACAATTCTTCGTGCTGCTAATGCTTCATACCGTCATAAAAAACAATCGGGTGGGGCGGGACAATTTGGAGAGGTGTATATTAAGATTGAACCAATTCATGCTCATACAAACGGAAAGCCGGAGCACCAGATTCGGGAAGTTGAAGAAGTAGCATTGCCTTGGGGAGGAAAACTGGTTTTTAATAATTGTATTACCGGAGGTGTGATTGATTCAAGATTTATTCCTTCTATCCTGAAGGGAGTAATGGATAAAATGAATGAAGGCCCTCTTACCGGTTCATATGTCAGGGATATTGTAGTAAGTGTTTACGATGGTAAAATGCATCCGGTTGACTCTAATGATATATCTTTTAAAATTGCCGGAATGATGGCATTTAAAGAAGCCTTTCATCAGGCTGAACCACAATTGCTGGAGCCCATTTATGATGTTGAAATTGAAATGCCTGAGTCTGTGATGGGTGAAGTTATGAGTGAATTGCAGTCACGGCGTTCAATCATAACAGGAATGGATAACAGAGGTGGCTATCAGGTTATTAAGGCTCGAACCCCACTTGCTGAACTTGATAAGTCATCTGTAAACTTACGCTCAATTACTCAGGGACGGGCAAGAATAAAATCGGTGTTCCTGGAATACCTGCCCGTGCCACCCGAATTACAACAAAAATTGACAGTGGAATACAATCAACAGATTCATCAGGATCATTGATTATCAGATAATTGTGAGAAACTTAAAACTGTAACCCGAGTTCCGGTTTATTCGTTAAAAGAATGAATGAAACCGATCCTAAATAACAAAAACCGGCTTGTGTGGATTATTACAGGAATCTGCTTGGCAACTTTGTTTAATTCATGTGTAAAGGATGATAAGTCCTGCATTGCTTCCCGAGGAGGAGGTGCAAATAATGTTTTCATAACTCCCACTTTCAATGGAATTGCTTTTTCAGGCAATGACAATGTGGTTGACACTGTTTTCATAAAGTATGGTTCCTCTGTTTTTCCAGGAACAAATCCTAAAAAATATGACGAAATAATTGTATCGATTGAGGATCGAAATAATGTGGCTATTAGGAGGTTATCATGCGGAATTTTCTATTTTTGGGTAGTCAGTCAGGATACATTAACTGGAAACAGAATTACCGGTGGAGCAAGTTTTATAACCGATAAGATCAATGATACTTATCAGATTTCGGTACCTCTCAAGGCGCAGTAAAAATATCATGTTGTGATTTTACGATCCATTTTATTTCCTTTGTACAAAAATTAGCATATGTCAGATCAAGAAGTGGGAATAGGCTCCCGTGTCCGTCACCCCGAATTTGGTGAAGGTGTTGTAATTAATGTGAAGCCCAAAACTTACCTGGTTGTTTTTATTCAAAGGGGTAAAATTGAAGTTGCAAAATCATATGTCAATCTGGAAATTGTAGATGCTGTAGAGCCTGAAACAGATCTGGTAAGTCTTTCAGGTGTGGAGAAGATTATGACCAACATCATAAAAAGATACAGCGATATACAGGAAACTGTTCCTATGGGAATTAAGTGGACAGGTGGAAAGATGATTCTTCAACCTGCAAGTGCTTCACTCAAGCCCAAAGAAATTCCTATCGATATGTTTTTTAATAAGATTATCATGTTGAGAGATCGTTTACGTGTACTTGAGCAACGAATCAATTCGAATGATAAACTTTCAGAAGAAGAGAAAGTGAATATGCAACAATATATCACTCGTATTTATGGAAGCTTAACGACATTCAATGTTCTTTTCCGTGATGATAAAGACCATTTTGTTGGCGAAAAGGGAAGTAAAGAATAAACATAAAAGAAAAATATATTATCATGAAATTATTTCTGTCAATTGCTGTTCTGTTAGCCATTAGCTTTGCTTCCTGCAAGGATGAAGCATACGAAGAAGTTTGTGTTTGCGGTAAAGGCGGCAACCTCACTTTTATTTTTAAACAACAACATCATGGTGATCCAATTGCAAGTACCTCAACTTACAGAGATACTATTTACATGAAATACGGTGCTCAGGAATTTCCTGGTGCCGATCGTTCCAACTATGATGCCTATTTTGTAGGTGTTCCCGGAGAAAATGAAGTGAAAGTAGAAAATATGCGTTGCGGAATCTATTATTTCTACGGCGCAGGATATGATGCTTCTATCAGTGAAGTGGTTCGCGGAGGAATTCCTTTTATAACGGAATCAACATCCGGAACTATTGAAATTCCTGTTCCGGTTACAGAAGATTAAAACTGATTATTTTAAAGCTGCCAGACTGTTTAATACATTCTTTTCTACTCTTGCCAGTATATTCTCAGTAGAAGCCCTTTGAAATTTCTCACCTCTGACCTGTTCATACAATTCAATGTACCGATCAGAAACCATTTGAACAATCTCAGTGCTCATGAATGGAACTACCTGTCCTTCCAGACCTTGAAAATTGTTTGCAATAAGCCATTGACGAAGAAATTCCTTAGAGAGTTGTTTTTGAGCTTCCCCTTTTTGCTGCCTCTTCATACCCTGCTGCATAAAAATAGCGTGATGAATCAGGCGTATGAATTTCATCTATCACTCTGATGACACCATTCGATTTTCCAAATTCATATTTGGTATCAACAAGAAGCAGGCCTTGAGTTGCAGCCATTTCTGTCCCTTTCTTAAAAAGCGCTCTGGTATAAATTTCTAATTGGATATAATCATCTTCATCAACAATGCCTTTCTCAATTATTTCCTCTCTTGAAATGTCTTCATCATGACCGTGATCGCTCTTGGTTGTAGGTGTAATTATTGGAGAAGGTAATTTATCATTTTCTTTTAATCCCTCAGGTAATACCACCCCACAAAGTATTCGTTTGCCACTTTGATAAGTTCGCCACGCATGGCCGGCTAAATAACCGCGAATAACCATTTCAACACGAAATGTAGTACACATATGTCCTATGGTTACATTTGGATCTGGCACAGCAATAGTCCAGTTGGGAACAATATCTTTTGTAGCATCCAAAAAATAGGCTGCAAGCTGATTTAATACCTGACCTTTATATGGAATTGCTTCCGGCAACACTACATCAAAAGCTGAGATGCGGTCGCTGACAACCATAACCATGTATTTGTTGTCGATAGTATAAACATCTCGGACTTTACCTTTGTAAAAAGTTGTTTGTCCGGGAAAACGGAATGAAGTTGCTTTTAGAGTATTCATATTTAACAATGCTAATTATTTCTAAAGAAAGAATTTATTGATCATAAATATCATTTTTCTTAGATAGTTTTAAATCTTGCAAAACCGAAGACTTCACATTTATCTGGAAAAAATAGTTTTGTTGCTGGCCGAATGGAACCCAGTTCATACGCATTTCCCAGCAATGGAGATCACGGTATATTCCTAAGCTGGTATACGAAAGATCTTTTGCTTTAAAATCATAGCCCGAGTTAAAAGTAACTTTCCAGTTTGGAGTCACCGCTAAATCACCACTGAAGTTGAGCGTCTGATTTATTTGTGCCTCCAGTATTCCAGCTCTGGAATAGGATAAGTTATAGGAGACTGCGAGGTTAAAAGGTACATTATAATCAACATAATTACCCGGATTTCTATTAATGGCATCCAATTCAGCTTCTGTTCCTTTATCGCTTTTTTTCATGGTAGTATTGTTCAGATTGAATCCAATACTCATGGCGGCATTTGTTAATCGACCAAGCCGATTATTTTCATTCAATTCAAACTTATTTATCTTTCTTCCAATTGAATCAGAGATATAAGGATCAAAACTTCCCGATAAATTAATGTTTACTCTGTCGAATAAAATGGTCCGGCCATTCACATTTATATTCGACCAGTTCAGTGAATCAGCAGCAGTATTGTAACTCATCCCTACAGCGAGACTTTCAAAAATTTTTTTTTTTTTCAGATTCACAGCGGTATCAGTCACTGTGCGGGTTTTCATCTCCAGATTATTGTCGAGGGCAAAACCAATCACCCCATATTTTCCGGAAGGCGGCCCACCGAAAATTCCATTCTCGAAAATGGAATAGGTGCCTTGTGTACCTGCAGAATCAATTTGATAAACTTTGTATGCATTGAATGTAGGATCACTGAAATCGGGGCGATAGCTATACGAAATCGTGGGGGACATCACATGTCGGATAGCTGCAATTTTCCCTTTCTTTATCGCTGTCATTCCATAAATTCTGGTGTTCAGTGTGGCAGATGTGATAAAATCACGGGCAGAACGGAAACCCTGAACAGTATCGGTAATAACTGTATTTTCTGCAGAGTTGAATTCTTTACGGATAGTTTGCAGATACCACCTTTCATTATAGGAAACAGAAGGGGAGAGTGTAAAGTATTTGAATACCTGCATCGATGTACTCAATGGTATGCTGTGTGAAATTCCATATCGGAATTGGTCCTTGCTTTCTTTTCTGAATAACAATGAATCTTTTGTCTGGATGGTATTTTGTAAATTAGACTGATAACTGATGCCAATTTTTTCATACCACTTTTGTGATCCTACAGCAACAACCCGTTTGAAAGGGAATAACCGGTTAATACTAAAGTTGGCATTTGGTAAACTCATCGAAACATCTTTCGTAAGTGTGTTTTGAGAATGTGAAAGACTAGCCGATAAAGCATAAGGTTTTCCGGGCCAGTTTTTCGACCATGAAACTGACGACTGGAAAGTATTAGTCAGGTAATTATTTGCTGATGCAATATTATTTTGATAGTATCCCGAACTTCCTGCATTTACATTAGCACTGAATACACTGCTGGGTCGCGCTTTCGGATCCTGACGATGTGTCCATCTAATAAAGAAATCTTTGTAAAGATTATAATCAGGTAATTCTTTTTCAGATGTTTTTATTTCAGAATAACTAACTGCAATATTTCCATTAAAATGATACCGGCTTGCATAGTTTGAGATGAACCGCGTTCCCCAACTGCCCAGTGTGTAAATATCACCTGTAAGTGCAAAGTCCACCACATCTCCAATTCCAAAATAGTATCCGCCTTCTTTAAAATAGAATCCCAGTCGCGCCGATTCACCATAAGATGGAAATAAAATTCCAGAGGCTCTGCCTTTGCGCGTTGGAAAATATCCGAATGGAATTGCCAGTGGAGTAGGTACATCCGCAATTACCAGATAGGCTGGGCCGGTAACTACCTTATTGTTCTGTATTACTTTTAACTTATTTGAGGAAATGGAATAATGTGGATGAGGAAGATTACAGGTAGTATAGGCTCCATTTTTGATGAAATAATTCCGTTCATCAATACGCTTTACGGTTTGCCCAAGAATAACTCCATCTCCTTGCTGGGTATTTGCCTGTGCAATGTTGCCTTTATTTGTATCGAAGTTATAGGTGACATTCTGCGCAATGAATTTTTCATCCTTTTGCTTAAATTCCGGAAGCCCGGTTGGATTTCCTAAGCTATCGGTGCCTGCTTTTGCATATAGCACTTTAGTACTCCAGTCCACTTCAATGTAGGCGGCATCCATGGTAATGTCTTCGTAATCGACATGGGCGTTTCCATACAGGTACACTTTTTCGGAGGCAATATCAAAGCGGATCGAATCCTTGGCAGTATAATGCACCTTCGATTTGAGGTCGTTGTTTACCTGCATCGACAAGGAGTCCGTTGTCACGGAATCGGCTGCTGCGGCTTGTGAAACTGTCACAATTCCCGAAGAATCGGGCAATTGCTGTCCTTTCGAACCTTTCGGCATCAAAATGCACACTAAAAGTGCCACTAAAGTGGTTAATATTTTTGTTGATATCGAATTCTTGCTAAACAGCATCAGACGCCAAAGAGGAGTAATTTTGAGGACTCAAAGCTAAAGAAAATTAAAATTGTCTAAAGTGAACCGCACCGTCTTATTTACAATATTACTCACATCGTTTGTTTTTATCTCTTTTTCAACGGAAAACAAACTACCAAAGTATCGGATAAAGACGATAGTTATTGATCCCGGACACGGAGGTCATGATTCAGGGTGTTTAGGATCATCATCTTATGAAAAGCATGTAGCACTTGCAGTTTCCTTGAAACTGGGGGCTATGATTGAAGAATATTTTCCGGATGTAAAAGTAATCTATACCCGCGAAACCGATGTTTTTGTTGAATTACACGAACGGGCAGCCATTGCAAACCGGGCAAAAGCCGACTTATTCGTTTGTATTCATTGTAATTCAGGGCCTTCAGCTGCTTTTGGGGCTGAGACCTATGTAATGGGATTACACAAAACAGCTGATAATTTATCGGTTGCAAAACGGGAAAACTCTTCCATATTATTAGAGAAAAATTACAAATCCAATTATGATGGTTTTGATCCTAACTCACCGGAAGCCAATATTATATTCTCCCTTTATCAAAATACATTCATGAATCAAAGTTTGCTTTTTGCATCTCATTTGCAGAAGCAATTTGAACATAATTCAGGGCGCTTCAACCGCGGTGTTAAACAAGCAGGATTTCTGGTTTTATTCCGGACAGCAATGCCTAGTGTTTTGATTGAGCTTGGCTTTCTGACCAATAAATCAGATGAGAAATATCTGGCCAGTGAAAAAGGTCAACAAAGTATGGCTCAGTCCATTCTGAAGGCATTTCAATCCTACAAATCTGAAACGGAACGAAAAGCCGGAGGTAATCATAACGATGATGATCCTTCTGAATCAAATGACAAAAATCAAGCAGCCAAGCCTGAGGAAACTGCTCCGAAAAAGGAAAATGAGCCCGTTTTAGAAGTCAAAAATACTGATAATCAATCATCTGAGCCAAAACCCATTTCTGATTCGTTACCTGTGACTGCACCCTTATCACGGGTGTTTTTTACCGTTCAGGTAGGTGCTGTGGCAAATGCTTCCAAAGCTGATGCGATTAAATTTGAAAAAATCGAAGGGATCAGGCCGGTCATCGGGGATGATGGTATGACCCGCTTTTATTCAGGTGTTTTTGATTCTGCCGATTCTGCCAGAAAATCTCAGGAACAGTTGAAAACAAAGGGTTTCAAAGATTCTTTTATCGTTGCTTTTTCAGGAGCTAAAAGGATTTCTGTATCAGACGCCAATGATTTGCTGAAAAGGAAGTAATTTCGCACAAGCTTGGGTACTTTGCCCCGGTTTTGTAATATTGTTCTGTAAATCATTTAATCAAATTTGTGAAGCTATCTAAAGAAGTTAAGGTTGGAATTCTTGTTACCGGTGCATTGGCCGGATTATTCTGGGGAATGAACTACCTTAAAGGTATCGACTTATTTTCCAACGATAATAATTATTACGCTGTCTATCAGAATGTTGATGGGTTAGTGCCCTCCAGTGATGTTATTCTGAATGGTGTAAAAATCGGTCAGGTTACTCATATTACCTTTCTAAACGATAAAACCGGAAGAATCTTAGCTACATTTCTGGTAAGCGGAAAAGTGTTTATTGGTAAAGATTCGGAAGCAAGAATAGTAAGTTCCGATTTATTGGGTGGTCGAAAAGTTGATATTCAACTGGATGCCGATTCACAACCTGCTGTTGATGGTGATACACTGGTAGCTTCTGTACAGACAACACTTTCAGATCAGGTGAAGCCAATAAAAGACAAAGCAGAAAGTTTAATCCAGACTTTAGACTCACTGGCAAGTTCCATGAATCAGGTCTTTAATGCTCAAACAAAACAAAACCTGAATGCCAGCTTCGATAATCTCAATAAATCATTAAAGAGTATTGAAAGTGCATCCAACAGCATTGACTTCATGATTTCCAATGAAAATGGAAAGCTCAGGAAGATGATAGACAACCTGGAGTCAATTACTACTAATGTGAAGAATAACAATCAGAATCTGAGTAATGTGATGAAGAATTTTTCTCAGATCAGTGATTCATTGGTAAAGGCTAATCTGGCTTCCACCATTCAGAATGCCGACAGAGTTTTAAATGAAACAGCCTCCATCATGGCGAAAATCAATAAAGGTGAAGGCACCATGGGCATGTTGATCAACGACGATAGTTTGTATGTCTCTCTCGAACGAACTGCAAGTGACCTTGATAAACTGTTAATAGATATGAAGCAGAACCCAAAGCGCTCTGTGCATTTCTCGATATTTGGCGGGAAAGGAACACCTGCTAAAACAGAACAATAAGAACGTATTAATGGTTATATACGGAACAACACTATGATCAGCAGCATACTATTTATTATACTTCTTGGTGCCGGAATATTTTTCTTTGCTTCCAGCATTAAGAAAATTTCAAGAAATATCAGGCTTGGTCGAGATATTGACCGAAGCGATAATCCGGCTCTTCGCTGGCAGACAATGACCATGGTTGCTTTAGGGCAATCGAAGATGGTTACCAGACCTGTAGCAGGTTTTTTTCATATCATCATTTACCTTGGATTTGTGATCATCAATATTGAGGTATTGGAAATTATTATTGATGGAATTTTTGGTACACATCGTATTTTTGCTTCTGCATTAGGACCATTCTATAATTTTCTGATAGGAAGTTTTGAAATTCTTGCAGCAGGAGTCTTAATAGCCTGTGTTGTGTTTTTAGCAAGAAGAAATATATTAAAGCTAAAGAGATTCATAAGTCGCGATTTAAATGGCTGGCCACGGAGTGATGCAACTATTATTCTGGTTACAGAAATAATACTGATGTCGTTGTTTTTATCCATGAATGCAGCCGATGCAGTTTTGCAAAGCAGGGGAGTGCCGCATTATGAAGTTGCAGGTTCGTTTCCTGTGAGTTCTATATTCTTTCCGTTATTTGATTCATGGTCGACGGCCACACTCATTGTAGTAGAACGTTCCTGCTGGTGGTTACATAGCCGGAATATTATTGTTTCTGAATTACGTTCCTTTTTCTAAACACTTTCACATATTACTTTCCTTTCCGAATGTATGGTACAGTAATCTGGAGAAGAAAGGTAAGTTCACCAATCTGGAAAGTGTTACTAATGAAGTGAAGTTAATGCTTGATCCTTCAGCTGTTCCTCCTCCTGTAGATCCCAATGCAGCGCCACAAAGATTTGGTGCAAAAGATGTGCGTGATTTAACCTGGAAGAATCTGATGGATTCATATTCATGCACAGAATGCGGAAGATGCACCAGCGTTTGTCCGGCAAACATCACCGGGAAAGCATTATCGCCCCGAAAAATAATGATGGACACCCGTGACCGTTTAGAGGAGGTGGGAAAAAATATTGACATGCATGGACCAGATCATGACGATGGAAAATCATTGTTGAATGATTACATCACTCCGGAAGAATTATGGGCATGCACAACTTGTAATGCATGTGTGCAGGCTTGTCCTGTCAACATTGATCCATTATCAATCATTGTTGATATGCGCCGTTATTTGGTAATGGAGCAATCGGCTGCTCCGGCAGAATTAAATGGAATGTTTACAAAAATCGAGAACAATGGTGCTCCCTGGCAATTCTCTCCTGCCGACAGAATGAATTGGGTGAATCAGGATTAAATATTTAATTAAATGAGTACAACTAATTTTCATGTGCCCACGATGGCGGAAATGGCATCCAGAGGTGAAACTCCCGAGGTGTTGTTTTGGGTTGGCTGTGCCGGAAGTTTTGATTCCAGAGCACAGAAGATAACCAAAGCAATTGCCAAAATATTACATCATGCAAACGTAAGTTTTGCGGTGCTTGGTACAGAAGAAAGTTGTACTGGTGATCCTGCCAAACGAGCCGGAAACGAATTTTTGTTTCAAATGCAGGCAATGACCAATATTCAGGTTTTAGATGGATATCAGGTGAAAAAAATTGTGACCGGTTGTCCGCATTGCTTTAATATCATTAAGAATGAGTATCCCGGTTTGGGAGGAAATTATGAAGTACTTCATCACACCGAGTTGTTGCAACAGTTAATTGCAGAAGGTAAACTAAAAGTTGAGGGAGGAGTTTTTAAAGGTAAGAAGATTACTTTCCACGATCCTTGTTATTTAGGTCGTGCGAATGATGTTTATGAAGCACCTCGTCAGGTTATCAGCAAGCTTGATGCAGCGCTTTCTGAAATGAAAAGAAGTCGGGCCAATGGCTTATGCTGTGGTGCCGGTGGTGCACAAATGTTCAAGGAACCTGAAAAAGGGAATAAGGATATTAATATTGAAAGAACAGAAGAAGCACTTGGACTAAATCCTGAAATAATTGCTGTTGGTTGTCCTTTTTGCATGACTATGATGACCGATGGCGTGAAAAATTTCGAAAAAGAAGATCAGGTGAAAGTCATGGATGTTGCTGAACTGATTGCTAAAGCAAACGATTTATAAAAATGTACGCACCATTTGAAACTATGCCGGCAAATTCAAAAGTCTGGATATACCAGGCGAACCGGCCATTTGCAGAGCAGGAAAAATCCGCACTCGAAAACAGTTTGCGCAATTTTGTGACTGGTTGGACAGCACACCAGGCCGACTTGAAAGCATCGTTTTCAATTATTGATAATTATTTTATTGCTATTGCTGTGGATGAATCGGTGAACGATGCCAGCGGATGCAGCGTAGATAAAAAAGTTCATTTCATAAAGCAGCTCGGAAATGATTTGAATATTGATTTTTTTGACAGAATGAAAGTTGTGGTAATTTCTGATTCAGGATTACAGCCGGTTCATGTGCATAAACTTAATGCTGAAATTGAAAAGGGCACTATCCATAGCAAATCGCTTTTTTACAATACACTTGTGTCGAATTTAAATGAATTTAAAGCAGGGTGGAAAGTTGAATCTCAGAATTCGTGGCCTGTTCAGTTTATAAATTCTGAATTGAAAACTTCTTAATTCCATTTCCGGTGATCATTTACATACTGTTCATTCTGGGATTTGCGATACTGATCAAAGGTGCTGATATGCTCGTTGATGGGTCGTCCTCACTTGCCAGAAGGTTTGGTATTTCTGATATCGTAATTGGTTTAACCATTGTTTCCATGGGGACATCGGCACCGGAACTTGTGGTTAATGTTATTGCATCATTAAATGGAAATTCAGAAATTGCAGTTGGGAATATTCTTGGAAGCAATATTGTAAATATCTTCTTTATCCTGGGGATTTCAGCTGTGATTTTTCCTTTAACAGTCAAAAGAAATACAACTTATAAAGAAATTCCGTTTGCATTACTTGCATCTCTGGTTATATTATTCCTTTGTAATGATATGCTTTTCGATTATGAAGATAAAGCAGTTTTATCGACCGGCGACGGATTGGTATTGCTGGGTTTCTTCTCTATTTTTATCTATTATATTTTTGCAATTGCTAAAGCTGAAACACCGGTTGAATCAGATGTAGCACCTATGCCGCTTCCAAAGGCTGTTTTATTTATTGCAATTGGTTTAATCGGACTTGTTCTTGGTGGGAAATGGATTGTAGATGGTGCTGTAGTAATGGCATCCGGAATGGGTGTGAGTGAAAGTTTGATTGGTTTGACCATAGTAGCTATTGGCACCTCACTACCTGAACTTGCAACTTCAGCGGTGGCTGCATATAAAAAGAATACCGATATAGCAATTGGTAATGTTGTTGGTTCCAATATTTTTAACTCGTTCTGGATTTTGGGATTAAGCTCAGTTTTAAATCCAATTCCTGTCCTCCAACGAAATAACATCGACTTTGCGATGAACATTCTGGCGAGTGTATTGTTATTTACCTTTCTTTTTATTGGCAAGCGACACATGCTGGAAAGATGGCAAGGTGTGGCTTTTATTTTAGTTTACATTGCATACGTTGTTTATTTAGTTCAATTAGGATAACACATATTTAAAATATAAGACCATGCATTTAGCACAGGATTTCGAATCCTTATTTACAATTGCCTCTTTGGTAAGTCTTCTTACGCTTTCTGTGTTGGAGATTGTGTTGGGAATCGATAATATCATTTTTATTTCCATTGTTGCAGGAAAATTACCCAAAGAACATCAGAAAAGAGCCCGTACCATTGGACTCATGCTGGCTTTAGTAATGCGTGTTGCATTGTTATTCAGTATAACCTGGGTTATAAGCATGAAAGGAGCCATATTTCATGTGCTCAGTGCTGCACCATGGTTTGTTTTCAATCTCACCGATGATCTGGCAGCAAGTGCTTTATGGAGCTGTTCCGGCCGCGATTTAATATTGCTTGCAGGAGGTATATTCCTGCTGTACAAAACTACAGTCGAAATAAGACATAAAATTGAGGGAGAAGATGATCTTCAGGATCCTAGTTTGAAGAAAGTAACCCTGAATGCTGCTATCATGCAGATTGTACTTATTGATATTGTGTTCTCATTTGATTCTATCTTGACAGCTATAGGATTGGTAGATAACTTACTGGTAATGATTTTAGCGGTGATTGTTGCCATGGTAATCATGCTTATTTTCTCTGAAAGGGTTTCTAATTTTGTGAATGATAATCCTACCATTAAAATGCTGGCGCTTGCGTTCCTGCTGATGATTGGAATGATATTGATTATAGATGCATTCCACGTGCATGTTCCTAAAGGTTATGTGTACTTCTCGATGGCATTCTCTTTGCTTGTGGAATCACTCAACATGCGGATGCACAAAAAAAGGCAATTGAAAATTAAATCAGAAATTCATAAGGATCCCAAAAAGATACTTTAAGAAAAAAGAGTCGCCTCATTAAGGCGGCTCTTTTTTTTATTACCGATAGTTCATTAATATTTATTACCTTCACGAGAATAAGGGATTTCGAGGAGAAAAATGAAACAATGAGCTTCCCCAATTATATTACATTATCGAGGATTATTGCCGCACCTATATTGTGGTATTTAATTTATTCAGGTAATAAACAGGCATTTGCATGGTTGCTAACCTATGCCTTTTTTACCGACTTAATTGATGGTGTAATTGCACGAAAAATGCGGAGGGTCTCGGCACTTGGAAGTAAACTCGATTCGTGGGGTGATTCCATCACAATCCTTTCCGGTTTAGCAGGACTCCTGGTTTTTGAATGGGAATTACTGAAGCAATATGGCGTAATCGTTTCAGTTGTGTTTGCATTGCATCTGTTGCAGTTGCTCCTCAGTTTATGGCGCTATAAAAAGCCCAGCAGCTTTCATACATGGACTGCCAAAACTGCTGCGCTGGGAATTGGTATGTTTATGCTTATTACCTTACATTTTGGCTTTTATGAATGGCTCTTTTATATTTCCATTGGTTTGCTAATCGCAGATGCTCTCGAAGAAACAATCCTTATTTTTATGCTTCCCAAGTGGGAACATGATGTTAAAGGAATTTATTGGGTACTGAGGAGTGAGTGAGGATTGTAAATGAAGGATGAAGAATTGAATTGGGAATGAAGAAGTCAGAACCGAATAATGATTTTAGAAGTGAAATCTTAATGACTACTTTAATAAGGAATCAGTAATTTAAAAGTGCTGGTGGTGCAAATTGAAATATTATTATTAGTTCGATGCCTTCCGAAAGCGGGGTGCTGGATGATCCAGAGTGGGGAGGTCGGGGTGACTGGATTAACTGCGTTGATCCAAGGGGGGAGGTACTCAACCAAAAAAAACAACACAACCACACCTTGTGTGGTTTTTTTATGGAATGCTTCATCCGAAAGCGAGCTTTCTCCTGAAGCATTACCATAAAAAAAGCGCCCCGCATTGCGGGGCGCTTGTGTTGTTTTTTTTGTTTGGTCGGGGTGACTGGATTCGAACCAGCGACCACCAGCACCCCATGCTGATACGCTACCGGACTGCGCTACACCCCGAAATATAAATTTCGAGGTGCAAAATTACGGAAATATTCCTTTACGGAAAAATTATGTGGAATATAGTATAAGTATTTGTAAATCAGTTGAATAAATGAATTTTTCGAGTAAACAAGTCCGGGCTTCGATTGTTTATTTATAGTTTGTTAATACACGCATTGACTGGCATTCTGTAGTTTTGTGCTCATTATAAAATTGAACCCTAAATTATGTTTTCACCATCTCATCGGTTAAAAACCTTTTGGTTGCTAACCCACTTTTTAATAACCACCGTTTCTATTTCTTTTGCTCAGCCTAAAGGTAAGCACACCGTTAGCGGTTATGTCAAAGATCAAAATACCGGTGAATACCTGATTGGCGCGAATGTTTATATCAAGGAATTGCTGAAGGGTACTTCAACTAATCAGTATGGTTTTTATTCAATCACTGTTGAAGATGGAAATTATCAACTGGTAATTTCGTTTTTGGGTTATAAAGAACAAGTTATTCCAATAGAATTAAACAAAGACATCCGCCAGAATATTTCACTCGCTGATGCTGCTTATATTGCTAAAGAAGTAGTGATTACGGGAGAGAAAGAAGATAAAAATATACAAAGCACGCAAATGGGTCGCGTGGAGATGGATGTTGAAAAAATAAAATCGTTGCCCGCATTTATGGGTGAGGTCGATATTTTAAAAACCATTCAGTTAATGCCCGGAGTGCAATCGGCCGGAGAAGGTAATGCCGGTTATTATGTTCGTGGTGGTGGTCCCGATCAGAATCTAGTGCTCCTCGATGAGGCAGTTGTTTATAATGCTTCTCATTTATTCGGATTCTTTTCAGTATTCAATGCCGATGCCGTTAAAAATGTTTCCCTCATTAAGGGTGGTATGCCTGCACAGTATGGCGGAAGATTAGCTTCAGTGCTTGACATTTCAATGAAAGAAGGAAATTCGAAAGAGTATCACATGCAGGGTGGTATCGGTTTCATTGCTTCCCGATTCACTATTGAAGGTCCCATTAAGAAAGATACAGCCTCGTTTATCATATCTGCACGTCGAACTTTCATCGATCTTTTTCTCAGAGAACCGTTTGTTAAAAAGGGATCTTCTGCAGAAGGCAACAGCTACTTTTTTTATGACTTAAACACAAAAATCAATTATCGGTTATCAGATAAGGATCGTTTATTTATCAGCGGTTATTTTGGCCGGGATGTTTTCAGCTTTAGAGGCAGAGATTCCGGTTTTGGAGTAAAAGTGCCGTGGGGAAATGCAACCGGACCTGCACGATGGAATCACTTGTTTAATGACAGGTTATTCATGAACACAGCGTTAATATTTTCAGATTATAAGTTTTCATTTGAAGCAGAGCAGGAACAGTTCGAATTCAAATTATTTTCAGGTATACAGGACTGGAATGCTAAAGTCGACTTCAATTATTTTCCATCTATCCTGCACAACGTGCGGTTTGGTGTGAACTATACTTATCACATCTTCACACCATCGAATGTCTCGGCACGCTCCGGAGAAACAGAATTCGATTTAGGTGAAATTGTAAAGCTTTATTCTCATGAAGGAGCTGTTTATGTGAATGATGAATGGGATATTTCTGAAAAGCTGGCAGTCAATGTTGGAGTTCGCTATACACATTTCAATCAGGTAGGTCCTTTTACCAGATATATCCTGAATGAAAAGAGGGAAGTTTCTGATACTGTTGAATATAAAAGTGGTGAGAGCATCCAAATGTATAATAACATTGAGCCAAGACTTTCAGGAAAGTATGTGCTGGGAAAAACTTCTTCTGTGAAAGCATCGGTTACTCAAAATTATCAATACATTCACCTTGCATCTTTGTCATCAGTATCATTACCTACCGATGTCTGGGTACCTTCTTCAACACTGGTAAAACCACAAATTGGCTGGCAGTATGCTCTAGGGTACTTTAGAAATTTTAAAGACAATTTATGGGAAACATCCATCGAGGTTTACTATAAAGACATGAAGAATCAGGTGGAATATCGTGAAGGTGCACAACCCGATGAAGATATTAAAAATAATCAGGATAATAATTTTGTGTTCGGAGAAGGTTGGTCGTATGGCGCTGAATTTTTTGTGAAGAAAACCAAAGGCCGTTGGAATGGTTGGGTAGGTTATACCCTGGCATGGACAGAGCGAAAATTTGTAGATCTGAATGATGGCAAAATTTATCCAGCAAAGTATGATCGCCGGCACGATGTATCTATTGTACTGACTTACGAACTCAACAAAAAATGGACATTCGGTGCAACCTGGGTATATGCTACCGGTAACTCACTCACACTTCCTGAAAGCAGATTATTCTTGAATGGACCGGTAGATTTGGCTCAGTTGTTTGCCAATGGTGGTTCAAGTTCGGGACAAATTTATTATGGATATGGTGACCGCAATTCTTACCGTCAGATCCCATATCATCGTCTCGATATTTCAGCTACATTAAAGGTTCAGAAAAATAAAAAGTTTGAATCAAGCTGGAATTTTTCGGTCTTCAATGTATATAACAGATACAATCCATATTTTATTTATTTCGATGATTTTATAGATGAGGAAACAGGTGAGTTCCGCCTTCAGGCGAAACAAGTGTCGCTTTTTCCAATCATCCCTTCTGTAACTTATAATTTTAAATTCTGATGAAAAGTATTAAAAATATTCCAGGTATTCCATTAGTTCTTTCGGTGCTATTTGCATTGCTGATAACATCAGGATGTGAACGCGATATTACCGTTGACTTACCAACTCCGGAAAAAGAGCTGGTGGTTGAAGGGTATATTAATCCGGGTGGTCCTGCATATGTTTTTATTTCACGTACTGCTGAATTTTTTGCACCTGTTGATTCAGCTTCTTTAGCAGGATATGCCGAAAAAAATGCTTTGGTGGTTGTCAGCGACGGAATCATCAGCGATACGCTTATTGCGCCACTTCCCGATATTGGATATTTGTATATATCGACACAACTTACCGGTGAAGTAGGTAAAACTTATTCATTGTATATCCGAACAGCAGATGGGAAGGAAGCTACTTCAACCAGCACCATCAAGCCGCCCGTTGTACTCGACAGTGTTTGGTTTAAAGTTCAGGCCGATCTTGATTCTCTTGGTTGGATGTGGGCACGGCTGACTGATCCGGGGACTCCAGGGAATGCTTACCGATGGTTTGCCAAACGCATTAATAAAGATGATGACTTTATTTCGCCATCAGGGTCTGTTTTTGAAGATAAATTTTTTAATGGATTGTCGTTCGATCTGGTTTATAACCGGGGTGAACTTCCAAACTCAACCGCTGAAGAAGATGAAAATGAAGAAGATGGATATTATAAAAAAGGTGATACCATAGTAGTTAAGTTCGCTTCGATCACTAAAGAAAGTTTCGATTTCTGGCGGGCAGCTGAAACCCAGTCGTCTTCAAATGGAAATCCGTTTGGCTCAGCTGCTCCGTTAAATTCTAATGTCCAGGGTGCCATTGGCATTTGGGAAGGATTTTCTTATACCCTTGATACTGTGATAGCTCAATAGCCCGGTGATCTTTATCACATTGGGAATCCAGGGAGTTTTCCTATTTTCGCACTCTCAAAATTAAACGTATGTCAACTACAGTCGAACATCATAAATGTCTGATCATTGGATCAGGTCCCGCAGGCTATACCGCAGCTATCTATGCAGCACGTGCCGATCTTAAACCGGTAATGATTCAGGGTATGCAACCCGGTGGTCAGCTTACTATTACCACCGAAGTAGAAAACTATCCCGGCTATCCGAAAGGAACTCATGGACCACAGATGATGGAAGATTTTAAGGCTCAGGCTGAACGATTTGGTACCGATATCCGTTGGGGTTATGTTTCTTCTGTTGATTTTACCGGTCCGGTGCACAAAATTATCGTGGATGAAAAAACTGAAATGACTGCTGATACTATCATCATTGCAACCGGAGCATCTGCCAAATGGCTGGGTCTGGAATCGGAGCAACGATTGAATGGCTTTGGTGTATCTGCCTGTGCTGTTTGTGATGGGTTCTTTTTCAAAGGGCAGGATGTTGCCATAGTTGGAGCAGGGGATACTGCTGCTGAAGAAGCCACTTATCTGGCAAAGTTATGCCGCAAAGTATATATGATCGTCCGACGTGATGAAATGCGTGCTTCCAAAGCAATGCAACACCGCGTAATGAATACTGCTAACATCGAAGTGCTTTATAATTCTGAGACCAAAGAAATTTTGGGTGATAAAGGTGTTTCCGGTGCACTGGTTCATAACAATAAAACAGGTGAAGACAGAACTCTGGAAGTAACCGGATTCTTTGTTGCCATTGGTCACGATCCTAATACCAAAATTTTTAAAAACTGGCTTGATCTCGATGAGACCGGATATATTAAAACTATTCCCGGATCAACCAAAACTAACATCGAAGGTGTGTTTGCTGCCGGTGATGCACAAGATCATATTTATCGTCAGGCAGTGACTGCTGCAGGATCAGGATGTATGGCAGCGATCGATGCTGAAAGATATCTTGCTGCTAAAGGTATTCACTAATAGCCACTAAAGTAAAATTACTTCTGTTGCGCCATGCCCATACCGGGATGCATCTGCGTCCCGAAAACGGATTCCTTTGTAGTGATGCAATTCTTTTCTGATCTCCTGTTTTAGCCTTCCATTTCCAACTCCATGGATGAATATTATTCTGTGGAAATTTTTTCTGATGGCATTATCCATTTCTTTTGTGAAGTGCTGCATTTGAATGTTCAGCATTTCGCCATTGGAAAGGGAACTGATATCATCTGTTAATTCTTCAATATGTAAATCCACTTCTTTCTCTGTTTCCAGAATACCATACTTTTTTGGATCAGGAGAATTGGCTGCTTGTTTTTTATTTTTCTGAGAAAGCACCGGAGAAGGTGAAAATTTATCTTTCAACTGATCCAGATCTATCGGCTCCTCTCCTTGTGAATTATAAACAAGTTGTGTCTTTGCAAAAGCAAGCAATCCTTTCAAAGTATTATTCCCTGAATTGATATCAGGAAGCAGTATGGTGATTTCTTTTT
The DNA here is from genome assembly GCA_016713525.1 of Bacteroidota bacterium. Lineage (GTDB taxonomy): Bacteria > Bacteroidota > Bacteroidia > AKYH767-A > OLB10 > JADKJB01. The sequence goes on from JADJOZ010000001.1 coordinate 289,543, forward strand.
TGAAGTAGTTGTTCTGTTCCAGTGCCGATTCATTATAAAGCATCCCCTGGACAAAAAATGACTTTACATCAATTAAATTCTGACGATCGGCATCCATCAGTTTTGTATAATTACCGGGTTCAAGAACTCCATAGCATTTGCCACGCCATCTTTGATTTATGTCGGCGTAAAAAGTAAAGAGTAACTGGTGAATCGTATTGTTCACCATATAGAAATCAACAGGCCCCGTGAGCACAGCGCCACTTCTAGCAGGAAGCGTTATTATCCCAACCTGACCTTTTTGAACTAAGAGAAGTAAATCCTCAAATGATGTTTTACTTTCATCAGTAGCAGGTTCTTCAGTTTTTTGTTGAAAAGCAGCTTTCGGTGAAGCTGCAATTTTCACCAGTTCCTTTTCCGAAACCTCCAGTTCAAACCCATCTTCAATAGCAACCATCACTCTGCCACCACTCAGTATTTTTTGAATGGTTCCATCTTGTTTTTCATTTATAAAACTTACCCGGTCACCTATATTAAATTTCATAGTCAATTCGATTTAGTTTAAAAATATAATATGTGCCAGTTTATTTTTCCTTTGTCATTAATTTCGAAAGCAGGAGCAGGGAATTTCAGAAATCCTATTACTGAGAATAACGTTTGTAATCCTTTTCGGTTTGTTTTTATTTTAGATAAATCAATATCGGGAGCAAAATAAAACTGACGCTGTCTTTCAAATGGTTTATACGAAGCAGGTAAATCAATGTTGGAACGGGCTCCCGTCATTCCATCGGCCCCATATCCGAACGCTACATTCAACCATTTTGGAAATCTGGAATCATCAGCTAAAAACGAGTGTATATTCGCCGATAGCCAGTAAGTTTGACCATTATAATCTTTAAATAAACTTTCTGTGGGAGATGCTCCAAGCTGATCGGGACGATACCCAGCAATGCCTGATGGATGGTATGAAAATTTTATCGTAATGCGTTGTTCATCCCAGGCAAGTTCCTGTCCAATGGCAAGTGCCGATCCGGCAGTATTTGCAATCATATCTCCGGTTGAAAAGCCCCATTGGTCCGAGAAGCCATCGAAGACTTCAATCCCGGTCAAAAATACCCATCCAATGGCACCCCCTTTCCAGATAGCTTGTTTGCGTTCCATTCCTGTCCATTGCATCAAATCAATTCCCCATTTACCAAGATAGTATGCAGAACTAAAATGACCCACTTTGTCAACCTGCAGCCATTCTTCATTATCATCAAACCCATGGAAATTTCCCAAAGGATAATCTTTATACCATAAAGTATAAAGTCCGGTCATGGATGCAACATAAGTCACTCCAAGTCCTATTCCAATGGCTCTTCCCCTTGCCGGGATGTAATGATCGGCTTTCCGGAAAAATGAAATGGTATCCTGAGCTGATGCCGGTACCAGCTGCGACGTCAATAAAAAACTGAACAGGAATTTTAAGGCACTTGTTTTCAGAAAAGTTCGATATGTGCTGTAAGATTTCACCGTACAACTAATTCAAAAGCGTGATCTTTGCTGCTTCCAGAATATCGAAAGCTCCGGCTTTTGTTGCTGACTCCGCATAAGTTCGCAGTACAGGTTCTGTGCCACTGGCTCGTATCATTAACCAGTCGCCATTTTCAAAAAAATATTTGTAACCATCCATGTCTTCAATGGTTGTGATTTTATATTTACCAAATGTTTTGTAATTTCCTTCACGGCAATTTTCGAGAACTTTTTGTTTAATATCTTCTTTGATATGCAAATCGTTTCTTTCAAATGAAAAAGGTCCAACAATATCGTATACTTCCTGAATCAATTCCCGCAACGACTTACCCGATTTAGCCATAAATTCCCATAGTACCAATCCCATCCAAATTCCGTCGCGCTCCGGAATATGACCTTTAATGGCAATGCCACCCGATTCTTCTCCACCAATCAATACATCTTCATTGAGCATGATCTCAGCAATATATTTGAAGCCGATTTTGACTGTGTCGAGTTCTAATCCATAGTGCTTACAAAGTTTAGCAACTTTAGGTGTGGTTGAAAATGCAGTGCACACTTTGCCACGCATTCCTTTGTATTTGTACAAGTAATGAATCAGCAGTAATATGATGTGATGTGAATCCACAAAATTACCTTCCGCATCATACAAGCCAATGCGATCGGCATCGCCATCTGTTACCAGGCCGCAATCGATATCACCGGCTAACCGGATCATATCTGAAAATTCAGTGAGGTTTTTGTGAATGGGTTCCGGTGCTTGTCCCATAAATGATGGATTGTAATCGCAGTGCAGAAATGTGATATCGGGGAATAGCCGGCGCATCACCTGTTGGCCTGCGCCATACATAGCATCGTAAGCAAGTTGCAGATTAGAATTTCTGATTGCTTCCAGATCAAAAGATTTTTCTACTGCTTCACAGTATAGCGTTTCAAGATCTACATATTGAATCATTCCTTTTGCTTCCCATTCTTCAATGGAAACAGCATCTAAATTTTTTTCATACTGATCCTGAATTAAATCTTCAATTTCAGAAACCAATCGTGGTAAAAGCGGACCGCCATAGCCACCTTTCAGTTTGTAACCATTATATTCAGGAGGGTTATGACTGGCAGTTAAAATAATTCCAAGATCACATTTGAAATGCATGGCACCCATAGAAATCATGGGAGTGGAAACAAATCCTTTTGTGAGTAAAACTTTTATTCCCTGATTGCACAAAACTTTTGCTGCCGTTTCAGCAAATAACTTCCCGCCAAAGCGGCAATCGTGTCCAATTACTACCTGGGGATTTTTATTTTGTTTCAGCAGCCAGTTGCCGGTTGCTTCAGTAACACGTGCTACATTGGTAACCGTAAAATCTTTAGCTATGATAGCACGCCATCCATCGGTTCCGAATTTGATTTTTGTCATGTCCGGTAAATAAATTATCTAAAAAATATTTTAATAATTAATCACGTAATCAATTACCCTGTTCCATTGCGCAGCCATCAATCCTTTCAGGAATAAATAGGAATCTTTTCGTTTGATTACCTGAGAATTTATTTTGGTAATGATGAGATTGTATTGTTTATCTTTCAGGAAAACAGGTAGCGTTGTATCGTTGACAAAAATTTCCATATCGTTGATGGCTCTTGGACTCATTTCATTGAGCGCGGAATCATTCACATAAATAATCATGGAACGGGTTTCGTAAGTGATCTCATTATTTATTTTTCGCCACATTTCATTCACTTCAACCCTGGTAACTTTAAGTTTATTTTTTTGAATGTGGGATGTAATCCGATCGCCACCCATGTTGAAGAAAATTTCCTGATTATTGATAAGGAAATTTTCCATCTCCCGGAAAAGCTGTTTGCTGTTGATTGATTTCTGATCGGTACCTTCCAGATTGCCATCAATCAGAAAAGTTACCATTTTGTCGGGAGGATAATATCCCAGCAAGGATGAATTAAAACGTAAATTGCGTTTATAGTTCACTTTTATTTCATCGGATTCGGCAACGGACTTAACTGGCTTTCCCGCAAACTGCACTATATTGAATGCGAAATTTTTGCTTAGAATGTAGGTGGTATATGTTGAACTGTAGATACCATTTGCATTGGTATTAATCTTTGTTTTAAGGAAGGTTTCATTCAAATCCTTAAAATCAACATATCCATACGAAACCTCTTCTTCATTTTCTTTTTTGTGGAGAAAAGTAAATCCCAGTGTTTTGGTCTGAATTTCTCTCTTAACATTATCCCATGTTTCATACATGAATACAGTTTCCTGATTCAGGAATGAAGTATTGGAATTCCGTTCAATTTCTTTAAGTGTTGTACCGGTAATCTGAATTTCTTTGGACGGAGAGTCCCACAGCTTTACTCTGTTTTCTATAATCTCTTTATAAACCAAAGCTGTTAGTTGTTCCACAAAATTGCATCCGGAAGTATCAATTTGTTCCGATCTGTTCAACATCAGCAATACCGGAACTTCATCGGCCTTAGCTAAAGAAGAAAGGAGCTGAAACGAAAGGGTTATAAATAGTATATAAATTCGGGACATACGTTGAACTCAATTCAGACGGGTAAAATTAACTATTTCTTCTGAATTATGCTTATGATTTGATATTACGGCGATTAAGCTCATTCTGGAACCTTCTGGCATTCACCAGGTGCTGGCTGTAAGACTTGGCAAAACTGTGGTATCCGGAGAAGTCGTCTCGGGCACAAAAGAACATATATTCATGATTTTCATGGTTCAGAACGGCATCAAGTGAAGCAATGGAAGGTACGCAAATAGGGCCGGGTGGAAGCCCTTGGTTCATGTAGGTATTGTATGGTGAATCAATTTCTTTATGAATGTTGAGAACCCTCTGGATGGAGAAGTCGCCGCTGGCAAAAATCAAAGTTGGATCTGCCTCCAGCTTCCAGCCTTTTTTATAGCGGTTAATATACACACCTGCAATAGTTGGTTTTTCGTCATTTCGACGTGTTTCCTGTTCTACTATGGAGGCAAGAATACTCACTTCTGACTGTGAAAAACCAATTTTAGCAGCTTTCTGCTTTCGGGCTGTGGTCCAGAATTTTTTGTATTCTCCGGCCATTCGTTCAACAAATTTTTTCTCTCCGGTATTCCAGTAAAATTCATAGGTATTTGGAATAAACAAAGCCATGCAGTTTTGCGGAGTAAATCCGTAAGTATCCAAAAAAGTGGCATTTGACAGCAATCCAATGATGGCAGCTGAATCACATTCTAACTGCCGGCCAATCACTCCTGCCAGTTGCTCTTTGGTCCTGACATTATTAAACACCACATCAATAGGCTCCTGCTTGCCACTTCTCAATAGTGTTATCAGTTCCCTGTTATTCATTCCCGGATCAATCAGATATCTTCCGGGCTTAACCTGATTTTTATAGTTCATCCTTTCGGCAACCCATTCAAACGAAGCTGAATTAATGAGCATTTTTTCTTCCTGTAAAAGCTTTAAAACATCATTAAATCCTGATCCGGTAGGAATATACAAATAGGCAGACTTGCTCGATTCAAGCTGTACATTCGAAAAATATACCTTCCTGTAAAAATTATAACCAGCACCTCCGCCTGCAAGAATCAGCAGCAGTATGGAGACAATGATTATTTTTCTCAATTTACCTGAATTACTTTTTTTTGCCATTGGATGTAGTACTCATTATTTGCCGCAGCATTTCGGTAACTGTGGGATCGTCGGGTTTTTGTTTGAGATAGCGCTTTAACAATAATTGCGCCTCTTTTTCTTTTCCCTGTAACATAAATAAACCTGCTTTGTTCATGAAGGCCTGTGCATAATCGGGATCAAGGGCTAAAGCGCGGTTATACATTTTTGCGGCTGCAATGGAATCGTTATCCATTACCAGATAAAGATAACCCAGATTGGAAAGTGTTGCAGGATACTTCGGATATTGAGCAATTTGCTTTTCAAAAACTGCTCTACCACCTGCAAGATTTCCTCCTGCCACAAGGGCTGAGCCATATTTATTGGCGAAATCAGGGGAATAAGGTGCCAAATCAAAAGCAATCTTTAAGAAAATTGTGGCTCTATCCAGTACTCCTGTTTCTCGGTATGATTCTCCTATCCGGTAAGCTGTCCAGGCGTCTCGGTTTGATCCGGCATGATGAACCAATTTCGAATTCAGATCAGTAACTTTTTCAGCAGTTTGAAGCACCTGACGGTAATTTTTTTCAAGGAATGAAACGTGAATCAACTCATGAAAATTGTCGTTTATCTCTTTAGTAGTACCCGATCTCAAATATTTTTTTGCGGAATCCAAAACTTCCTTACCAAAGTTAAATTTCTCGAAATAATTAATAAAAGCCTGTGCTTTTGCTTTGTCGGGTGCATTGGGCTCATTGATACAGGTGATACCCACAAACTTTCTTATTTTTTCTGTTTGTTCCGAATTAACCGGAATCTGAATTTTATGGTCATGTACCGAAACGTGTGGTATATCGGTTGCCCCGGAACCAGGCATATGGCAACTGACACAGTTGTTATTCTTAAGCTTCAACTGCTCCGGTTTAGCTGTGCATAGGCCATTGTGATTATTCGTATGGCAAGAATTACATGCCTGATTAAATACTGCATTTTCTGTTTGCTTTACACTCACATGCGGATCGTGACAAGTAATACAGGTGATGCTGTTTTTGGATGGGAACAAAGCATTCTCCGCAGTTTTTTCCATTCGCTTCACCGATTCGGTATAGCATTTGCTGAGTTTCAGCCGCTCGGCATGTGAAGCCATGATGTGTTCCTGCTCTGCGCCTTCGTAAACCGGCATAAATACATGCATTACATCCGATAATTTCATACCCGGACGGAAATCAAAAAACGTTTTTCCTTCATTCAACACTGCATTGCCCTGTATATGGCATCGCTGACAAACATCCATTTGTTTGTCGGCAGATAATTTTGCCGGATTGACAATAGAATAATCTATTTCTTTTCTGATATCAACTAACTTACCGGCTCTTTTTTCATTTACATGTGCTTCACCGGGGCCATGGCATCGCTCACAGTTAATACCATTCGCAACAAATTCATATTTATTCTCGGAACCCGGAGTGAATTTCGGGTAGCTGTTGTGGCAGCTCATGCACTCCAGACCAATGATGCGGTTGAATCGGGAGTTGCCACCATTTTCAAAACCGGGAGGTAAATCCCATTTGCCTTTTTGCGTGTAAAAAGTAAGGGGCATCTGATGCAGGAAACCATCCGTGTTCGAAATGTGAGAATTGGTATGTTGACCCGACCCAACAATATAACTTACGGTTTCTGTTCGCTTGTGAATCGTATCACGACCTTCCAGCCGGAATTCCATAATTCTCAGACTATCTTTTTCCCAAAAAGGGTAGTAATAAAAATCGTGGAATTTATCGTAAACAGGCTGGTGGTTATCGTAATTGCCTGAACTTTTGGTTAAAGAAGCATGATCAAAAGATTTACCCATGCCGGTCTTGATAAATGTTTCATAAATATCCTGATGACAACCCTTGCAGGTTTCCATGCCGACATATTTTGTTTCTTGTTTCAGACCTGCATACTGTTGTTCAGTTGCTGAATTGTTTTTTTCAGTTTTACAATGGAGATTTGTAACCAATACAAACGACATACTGAAAGCCAAAACCACCAGCTTAGAAAAATGTTTTTTGAATTGCAGTTCCATTGATGAAATAGTCAGGAATATTATTCCGGATTTATACGTTGCATGAAGTAAACATTGGTCCAGCTGCCATTGTTTAATGTCCAGTCAGTGAGTTCACCTGTACAGGCATATCCTCCGGCAGAGAATAGTCTGATGCTGCCTTCGTTATCGACATGAATGTGGCAATAGAGCTGATGTAAATGAAGTATTTTAAATGCATACATGGTCATTAGTTCCAGCGCTTCTGCTGCAAGTCCCTGACGCCTGCTTTCTTTATCACCAATAAGGATACCAACACCTGCCCGCATGTGTGCCGGTTCGAAATCAAAGAGATCAATAAAACCAACAGTTACAGGAGGGTTTTCATCTCCCATAAATTTGTCAATCGCAAGTCTGAGTTGTTTGTTTGTGTAAATATCCTGATGAGCCATATTGACAAATTGCTCCACAGTAGTTCTTGAAAATGGAGTCAGTGTGCCGCTCACCGGCCAAATGGTGAGGTCGTTTTCCCAGCGATACATTAAATCCACATCGGTTGGTTCGATTGCCCTCAGAAATATTTTTTTTCCTGTTATCATCTCTTTAATACGGAATAGTTATTAATCCTTCAAATACATAAGTGGCAGGTCCGCAAAGATGAATATCCGAAAAGCCTTTCCCACTTCTTTCATAACGTACAGTAAGCTCGCCACCTTTGGTATTCAGTTTAACCTCATTGCCTGCAGGGGCGAGGCCTTCCAGTTCCAGACAAAGAGCAACTGCAACACTTCCAGTACCGCAGGAAAAAGTTTCATCTTCCACTCCGCGTTCATAGGTTCTCATATGAAAGAGTCCTTCATTTTCAGAAATGAAGTTCACATTAATTCCTTTATCTTTAAATACGGAATTGTATCTTATTTTTTCTCCTTCTACAACAACATCAGTCAAGCGAGCATCCTCAACAAAAATTACATAGTGAGGAGAACCGGTATTCAGAATATAGTCAGAATGATTTTTTTCTATTCGGGCAACATCATTCATCATTAATGAAACAAAGTAATTGTTGTCGGTGGTTTTATTAAAGGTTGCTTCATGAATTCCGTCGACAGCTTCAAAAGTAGTTTTACCTGCTATCATGCCCAGGTTCGCAGCGAATGCAACAATACTTCTGCCACCATTCCCACACATTGATCCTTCTTTGCCATCTGCATTATAATAAACCATCCTGAAATCAAACATCCCTGATGGTTCCAGCAGAATTAATCCATCGCCACCAATACCAAACCTTCTATCGCATAAAAATGCAACTTCCCGGTCACTGTCGAATGTTATTTTCTGATCCCTGTTATCGATCAAAATAAAATCGTTGCCGGTACCGTGGTATTTATGAAATTTAATTTTTCGGACTTTCTTTTCCACTTTATAGATTGTATTAAACTTTTTTCACGTTTAGTTGTCGTGATATTACAACCGGTATGAATATTTCAAAGGGTAAAGATAGCTTATCCCTTTTGAAATCAGAAGCACAGAAAGGTGAAGTTTTCTTCATCAAAATTTCATGAAACTACTGGTTCTCTTCATTTTACGTTCATTCAGCCCATCTAATTTTGCATCTGTAAATTTTAAAATCGGCATATAGAAAAACTTTACTAAAACATTTAAAAACTGAGCAATCATGATAACAAACATTAAAAAAGCAATTGGCTTCTTCCTGCTGGCTGCTGTTGCAGGCTTTGCCGGAGCCGGTGTTTATGATCAGGTCACTGAAAAACACACACAAATTTCCGGCACACAACAAGTTGAAAAACAACCTGCCCGATTGGCAAATTTCCTGAATGATAAGCCCGCCATGGCGGCAACAGAATTTGTAGATGCATCAGAATCATCTGTTCCGGGTGTGGTGCACGTTACTACATCATACAGTGCTGTTGCCAATAGCCAGCAGTTTTATAATCCTTTCCGGGATTTTTTCTGGGGTGATCAGGGATTTAAATCTCCGGCACCAGCCATGAGTTCTGGTTCAGGAGTTATTATTACCGATGACGGCTATATTGTAACCAACAATCATGTGGTTGAAAATGCTGAAAAAGTTGAAATAACCTTAAATGATAAGAGAACTTTCACAGCTAAAGTTATTGGAACAGACCCATCAACGGATCTGGCACTGCTGAAGGTTGATGAAAAAGGCTTACCCTTTATACCTTATGGAAATTCTGATAATGTAAGAGTAGGAGAATGGGTATTAGCAGTTGGTAATCCTTTTAATCTGACCTCTACAGTGACTGCAGGAATTGTAAGTGCTAAAGCCAGGAATATTCATATCCTTCCTGATCAACAATTTCCTATTGAATCGTTTATCCAGACCGATGCGGCAGTAAACCCTGGAAACAGCGGTGGCGCTCTGGTAAATACGGAAGGTGATTTAATCGGAATCAATACTGCAATTGCCTCGAATACAGGTGCTTATACCGGATATTCATTTGCTATTCCGGTTAACATGGTTAAGAAAGTTGTAGATGATTTATTGGAATACGGGAATGTTCAACGTGGTTTTATTGGAATTAACATCAGAGATATAGATTCTAAGCTTGCTGAAGAAAAAGGTATGTCATCACTCAAAGGTGTTTATGTTGCCGGTCTTTCTGAAGGTGGAGCTGCTGCTGAAGCAGGAATTGAAGAGGGTGATATTATCACACATGTTGCCGGAAACCCGGTTAATACTTCTCCTGAGCTTCAGGAACAAGTGAGTCGTTTCCGTCCCGGCGATAAAGTAGATGTGGCCTTGTTGCGAGGTAAAAGCACTAAATCAGTTTCTGTTACCCTCCGTAATAAAAACGGGAACACCAAAATTGTTAAAAATGAAATGGTATCGTTACTGGGTGCTGAATTTGAACAACTTTCAAGCGATGAAGAAGCAAAGTTGGGAATCAGTAATGGCGTTAAAATTTCAAAACTGAATGCCGGCAAACTAAGAAGTGCAGGGATCAGAGAAGGATTTATAATTCAGAATATAGATAAAAAGGAAATCAGAAGTACCGATGATATTATATCGGCATTGCAAAATAAAAAAGGTGGCGTACTCATTGAAGGGATATACCCAAATGGTATGCGAGCCTATTACGGGTTCGGTTTATAAGTTGCTTTAGTGTTAATGTGTTAGGTAAAGGGTCCTCCGAAAGGGGGGCCTTTTTTTTATGTCATGACCGATATTTATTTGGTTTGAAAAGGGTGTTATTGGGTCATTTTGAATTAATTTCATTTATTTTTCAGTGGTTCAGTTCGATGGAGGGAAGCTCAGTAGGAACAGTTTAACTTCCGTTATAGAATAAAATCGACAAGTTAATGACTAAGATCATGTTAACACTGGCTTGACTTCCCAATTTTTTCGTTATACTTTTGCCCCGATCAATTTTTTGGAACCACACCTTTACACAACCTAATAAACACACCATAATGAGGCAACTAAAGATTACCAAATCAATTACCAATCGGGAGAGTCAGTCATTAGAGAAGTATTTGCAGGAGATCGGTCGAGAAGATCTTATAAACGCCGAAGAGGAAGTAAAGCTTGCAAGAAGAATCAGGGAAGGGGATCAGGTAGCGCTCGACAGATTGACGAAGGCTAATCTCCGGTTTGTAGTTTCAGTTGCTAAACAATATCAAAACCAAGGTCTTAGTTTACCTGATTTGATTAATGAAGGGAATTTGGGTTTGATCAAAGCCGCCAAGCGTTTTGATGAAACAAGAGGTTTTAAATTTATCTCTTATGCAGTTTGGTGGATTCGTCAATCTATTTTGCAGGCATTGGCAGAACAATCCCGGATTGTTCGTTTGCCGTTGAACCAGGTTGGTTCATTAAATAAAATCAGCAAAGCATTCAGTAAGCTGGAGCAGGAATTTGAACGTGAACCATCTTCTGATGAGTTGGCAAATATCCTCGAAATTTCATCCGATAAAATTGCCGATACCATGCGTGTTTCCGGTAAGCACGTTTCCATGGATGCGCCTTTTGTGAATGGCGAAGACAATAGTTTGCTGGATGTACTCGAGAATTCCGATTCGCCTCGTGCCGACAATTTACTTATGTCGGAATCATTACAAAAAGAAATTGATCGTTCACTAAATACCTTGACAGAAAGAGAACGTGAAGTAATAAAATTATTTTTTGGTATCGGTTTGAATCACGGTCTTACTCTGGAAGAAATAGGAGCGAAGTTCGATCTCACCCGTGAACGTGTGCGGCAGATTAAAGAAAAAGCTATCCGACGTCTCAGACATAAGTCGAGAAGCAGACTGTTAAAAGCATATCTGGGTTAAGAATCCCCGGGGAGTCCGGCAGTTATTCTGGCGGACTTTTTTGTTTATCATTGAATTGAATTTATTTAACTATAAAAACTGCAACAATGTCAACAGGTTCCTCCACATTAGAAATCAACAAAGAAAAGTATGAATCGGGTTTAAATGACTGGGTTCAGCAGGAAAAAGCTGCAATTGAACTGATTCATATTATGGGTTCACTTTGGTATGATAAATCAGTAGAACTTATCATTTTCCGCAATCAGCTGGTTGATCGTAGTGCCAGTCAGATTTTAGCTTTGCATCAATATGCAAAAGAGATTGTTAAAAAACCAATTTCTATTTATGATTCTTTGGTAATTGCTAAAGAATTAAGCAATTTACATTTAGCTCCATCGCGAATTGATGTGGGTCGTTTGGCTTCAGAATGGATCAATGAAAAGGAAAAATTCAAAAATAATTCCAAGGATTTCGTAAACGAAAAGTTACGTGATTATATAGGTGATGAAAAGAAAAAAATTGTTCCTAAAGATGTAATCCTATACGGTTTTGGTCGTATCGGACGAATTCTTGCCCGTGAAATGGTTTCACAAGCTGGAAAAGGGGAGCAGTTACGTTTGAGAGCTATTGTTACCCGCGATAAGTCGGATGAAGATATTATTAAACGTGCAGATTTATTACGTGCCGATTCTGTTCATGGTCCATTCCCCGGAACAGTGATTGAAGATCTGGCTAACAAAGCACTGATCATTAACGGTCAGAAGGTGCACATGATTTCTGCTAAGAATCCTGAAGAAATCGACTATACAGCATACGGAATTAATGATGCTTTGTTAATCGATAATACAGGTGTAAATCGTGACCGTGCTGCTTTGGGAAAACATCTTGAGGCAAAAGGAGTAAGCAAAGTATTACTTACCGCACCTGCAAGTGGTGATATTCCAAACGTAGTTTATGGTATCAATCAGAAAGAACATGCTGCCGATGAAAAAATATTTTCTGCAGCTTCGTGTACCACGAATGCAATTGTTCCGGTGTTGGCAGTAATCGATCGCACATTAGGAATCGATCGTGGTCATATCGAAACTATTCACTCTTATACCAATGACCAGAACCTGCTCGATAACTATCACAAAAAATACAGACGAGGCCGTTCTGCTCCTGTAAACATGGTTATTACCGAAACCGGAGCCGATAAAGCCGTGTCGAAAGCACTTCCGCAACTGGCAGGAAAAATTACCGGTAATGCAGTGCGTGTACCAACCCCAAATGTTTCGCTTGCTATTTTGAACTTAACTGTAAATAAGCAAACATCGAAAGATGCAATTAATGATATTTTGAAAGATGCAGCTTTGAATGGCGGACTGGTTGAACAAATTCAGTATCTCTACTCAAACGAAACCGTTTCTTCCGATCTGGTTGGTAATCCATGTGCATCAATTGTCGACAGCCCTGCAACCATTGTTTCTAAAGATGCAAAAAATGTGGTGCTGTATGTTTGGTATGATAATGAGTATGGCTATAGCCGCCAGGTACTTCGCTTCTCGAAGTATTTGTCGAATGTAATTCGTCTTACCTACTATTAACAGCAGCTATTAAAAAAAATGGGTTGTTTCATTTCTGAAACAACCCATTTTTTTTTGAGGATAGATGATAGATGATAGATGATAGATGATAGATGATAGATGATAGATGATAGAAGATAGATTGAATTCTGCTCAGAAAAAAATCAGAGTTCAACTATAATGTCATTATTCAATTCTCACTTCTTGTTTCTCACTATTCAATAAAAGTATCATTTAGACATGCAGAATTATAATTCAGAAGCAGAAATATTAATTTGTGTACTATAACAGCTTCAAAATATTGAATAACAAATATTGAATATTACAAATTGAATAAGGAAATCGGGAGCGAGTAATTATTCAATTCTCACTTCTTGATAGTCAATATTCAACCCCGTAGTAGAGTAACACACTATGGGGTCCACATGAAAACTTCCTCGTCATATAGCTATCGGACTGTGGTGAGGATTTGCTATTGGTGAAGCAAGAACCAGATCTTAAATATTTATTTTGTGTTTTTCACTTTTAATTCCACTACAAACAATTTTTAAGAATGACTTCAAATGCTGAGCAGAGTCATCCAAATCAATAATTACCAAACCACCAAATTATCAAATCACCAAATCAAGAGCAGTGACATCTTTTTACTGAGGAACAACAATTAGCACCCCTCGACTTCGCTCTGGGCGGCGCATCAGCAAATAAGCACGCATTCGACTACGCTCAGGGCAAGAATCAATCAATTAAAACCTTCTTAACCAACCGCTCCTGTTCCGTCTCTATAACAATTAGGTAAACTCCTTCCGCCTTCCCTATCATAGACAAATCCCTTGTATAATACCCATTCTGCACCCGCAGTGCCTCCGAATGCACACCCTTCCCTTGCATATCATACACCAACAACTTGCCGGTTTTCCCTTTCAAATTAGACGCATTTATAAATGCTTTTTCCCATATTGAGTGGTAGAAAACATTTATGATAGCTTGCTGAATTTGTGGAGCCTCTCCAATCCCCACCAACGTATCACAAGGACTGCCTGATAGTGCAGGTAAGTCGTAGTCTGGGTTGTTGGGGAGTCCCTTGTACGCCCTTTTTCCTCCCATATAAAAACTAAATGGCTGAAAATCGCAAGCTACTCCCAAACTATCAGGATAGTTGATCACTGATAAATTCATGTTAACTACATTGTAAACACTATCGGGGTAAGGATATGGTGTATTAAATCCATTATAATATTGATTGCATAAGTAAATTTTATTGTCTGGTCCAAGTTCTAAAGTACCAAGTACACTTGTCAAAGTATCAATAGACCAAATCATAACTTTACTAGCCGTAATATTGGCAGCATTCAAATCATATTGAAATAAATATGAGGGAGTTGCATTTGTACTTACATACAACTTACTGGCATCGGGAGAAAATTCACAACTCCAGGTTAGAATTGATGGTGTTGCACCAGGATCTTCTTCGATGGCAATCGAATTACTTAACATGCCTGTGCATCTATTAAAATCAAAAAGTTCAACAACATCTTGAACACTGCAAAAAATCATTTTATCACCATGACTTGAAAATTTGATATTCCCTAAATTGGTTCGGTTTTGTTCTCCGGTTGATTGAACTGAAAAATTCTGAATACCATTTGGAGTTATCAAATATGAGTAAAAATCATTATTAGATGTGAATGTTGGAAAATCAGATTTCCTAAAAACCAACCACCAATCTCTGCCATTACCATGTTTAACAGCACTTATGCCATCCACCATTGCAAAGCTCTGAAGTTGCACATTCTTTACACTCACAGCTCCAAGTCCTCCATTCAAACGCATATCTATAACGCTGTACATTAACCCAAAATTACTACCTGTTACACCAATAGAAAACAAATAATAGGTACTGTCGTTTGTAGGATTAGGAACTATCACCAATTCCTGATACCACGCTTTTCCAAATATAGAATCTCCATTCTGCATTACAGTATGATTTCGATCATAAACCAAAGTTGAATAAGCCAAAGTTGCAGAGTAAGCCGGCATTGTTGCAGCATAAAAGAGCAGGTTTCCACTTTCATCTGCTATGCTTGCACAGCTGCCCCTTCCATCCATCCCACTACTAATTGGTGTTGCAATACCTGATGAAAAATCTATGGAAGCACTATCACCAAAGCACCAGATAGAATTCCGGTTTTGTGATTGTGCTGTGATTGAAGAAAAGCAAAATAATATTATCCACAAATTTTTCATCTCGGCAATTTTAAATGGCAATCCTTCCCTCAAGAGTTTTCTTATCATTTACTTTATAATTACCACATTTTTATAGAATACATTTGTTTGGTCTTCAATAACTTTCAATACATAATATCCGTCTTCCAATCCCCTAATATCTATTTCATACGTTGCAGCGCAGGATATTATTTGTCTGCCCGATGCATCAAATAATTTGACTATGGTGAGCGGTGATAAAATTCGATCAAAATAGATTTTACCTTTCGCAGTATTAGGATAGATACCCAAATCTTTGGACTACTCCACAACAAACTTTTTCACCAACCGCTGCCCGCCTGCTTCAAGGGTTACCACATACATCCCTTTGGCTAATGAAGTCAAGTTCAGATTTTTTGTATAGTAAGGTGGATTAAACTTCGTGGTTTCTTCGAATACCAGCTTACCCATAAGATCAAACATTTGTAACTTGACACTTGTCCCTTTCAACTGATTTGCATTAATGAAGGCCGTTTGCCACTGAAGTGAATAATAGACATACAAATTGGGCTGTTGCTCCTGAACAGGCACGTCACCTATTCCAACCAGCGTATCACACGGACTTCCTGCCAATACGGGTAAGTCGTAATCAGGGTTGTTGGGTAGGCCCCAGTAAGTACGCTTGCCACCTAGATAAAAACTCCAGGGTTGGAAGTCGCAGGCAAGACCTGCTGAATCCGGTGAATTGATGACACTGAGGTTCATGTTGTAGGAATTATACATGGTAGGAAGATAAGGGAAATAAGTGCCAAAAGTATCTACATAACACATGCTCAAATAAATTTTATTGTCGGGTGCTAATTTCAAATCACCCATGGTAAACTTTGGAAAGGATGTTTGCCACAATAAAGTTTTGGTGGAGTCGATTGCTGGAGCCCAAGTGTCAAATTGATATAGTTTACTTGTGTCACTATTAGACCCAATGTATAAGAATCTACCTGATGGTGAAAATTGACACGTCCAGTAATTTGAGTATACCCCAAACAAATCCTGTTGTTCAACCGTTACCGGGTTGGTTACCTCTCCTGTGCAGCGATTAAAATCGTATAATTCAATCAGAGAAATGCCATTTATAAATACCATTTTATTTCCGGTTGGATCAAAGTAAAGGCTGCCATTATTGGTACTATTCATGGAGCCAACATTTTGAATTGGCAACGCAGAGATACCATTAGTAGAAATTAAGTAGATGTACCATTCATTATTTTCCCAAGGCAATCCAGCAAAATAATCCCACTTTCTAGCCACCAGCCACCAGTCTCTGCCATTGCCATGTTTGACAGCGGTCAAACCATCCACCATGTAAATTGAATCCAACAACGACACATTTTTCTGCACCACTTCTCCCAATCCATTATCGCCCCTCAAGTCTATTTTAGAATACTTTAATCCATATGGAAAACTGACTCCAATTGAAAATAAATAAAATAGCGAATCGTCTGCTGGGTCAGGCAGAATTACCATTTCATGATACCAACCAGTACCAGCTAAAGAATCTCCATTTAACATTTCAACATCGTTCTTATTGAAAAGCTTCCCTGAGTAAACTTGGCCAGATCCTGATACCGTAAAACTATAAAATTGTAATTCTCCATTATAGTCAGAAATTGATACCGCAGTTCCCCTTGATACAACTGAGTTTGTAAAAATCACTGGACTCGTTGCAACAGTAAAATCAATACCTGCACTATCACCAAAACACCAATTAGCACTGCGTTGGGCAAATCCATGCAAAGACGGTAAACAAACCATGACAGTTAATATCAAATACCTGAGTTTACTATTCATTTATCTAAGGATTTGAATTTTCTTGTTGTACTCTGTATCTAGACAATAAATCTTCAGGAAATACAATCCCGGAGCAATTCCCTTCAAATTTAGTAAATAAGTTGAATTATCCGGTGCATAAGTGGCAACAACTTTTCCCATAGAATTAATGACCTGTATTTTAGTAATGACAGAACTAGCATTTGCCATTTTAACTGTAACACTCTGATCTGCAGGGTTTGGGAAAACTTCAACATTATCAATTGAATACACTACTGTATTTTCCACCGAATTGGAAGGTGATCCCGATGATCTTAAACTTATAAGTTCAGGATGCTTTTCTTCAAACATACTTGCCAAAGAATTAAAGTACACTTCCCCAGAAAGTGCCAAATTTCCTTGCGTCCATTCCAATACTTCCGCAGAATCAGTTGCCAACAAGTTGTCATCGGCATATAATGCATCAAGATATATATGATAAAAAGCAAGGAGTTTTTCTTCGAGTTCATTTTCAGGCACCATAGCTTCAATAAGTAATAATGCTGAATCAGGTATTGTTTCCAGAAGTGATTGAATATTATACAAAACTCCTGAGTTGGAGGTGTCCAATTGATTGTAGAAAGCTTCAAAATACACATCTAACGAATCACCTACATTTACGATAGATGAATCAATTTTCATTATAGTGTAAGTGGTATTTCTTGCCAGATATCGAAGCTGATCGTTGTATTCTCCATAGGTTACAGTATCCCCTATTACTGGACCAAAATTGGCAATTCTGGAATCACCTGCCGATCTCAAAATATCAAGGCATGTAAAAATAGCAGAATTTTGAGAAGGAAAGGGATTCACCATTGATCCATTCCAAGGATTAGGGCTCCAAGTTATCCCTGGACTATCTGCATCTTGGTGATACCAGTTAATTTTTTGATTACCGACTACAAGGCCATCCACCTTAAATTGACCCATATTGTTTGCGGGGTCATTAAACGTCCATACATTATCCCAAGCACTATTCGAATTAGAGATTCCTGGAACTCCTTGCACCAGATTTATCATGCCCTGTCCGTTGACACCATTCAGCCAAACACCTCTGTTGAATTCTGTTATAACATTGGAACGTAATTGAGAATTTCGACAATCATCGAAGAAACTGATGCCTACTCCTAAATTAGTAATATCATTGCAATTTACATCAGTCAGAACTGAACTCCAAATATCAATTCCTCTGAAATTATCATCAGCATTAAAAACTGTATTGCTGATAATGTTGTCAAAAATACGTGCCTGAGGACAATTTTGCAACCAAATACCACCATGGTATTCTGTGAGCGGGAAATTGCTTATGTTGTAAATAATTTCATTACTAGCAATAGTATTTGTGCCAATATCAATTCCAATTCCAGGTGTTGGAATGTTTATAGCGTGAATACCAATTCGGTAATCCGTGATCGTATTTCCAAAAACACTCACTTCTTGGTTTATGAATCTAGAAATTGGATTTTGAATAGTGATGGCAGTGTTATTGAAACTTACTCCAGGAGGTAAACCGGTACTTGTTGTAAATGTATTATCATTTATCTTCATATTGCCTCTGCTATTAAACACAATCACGCCATTATTTACTCTTTCAAAATTATTGTCGTGAATGGTTATAATTGAATTATTTCGGTTTGATCGGATACCGGTTACCAAATCCTCAAAGTTGTTATCATCACTATCGAGAGCGAAATTTCCCTTGGTGAAAATGCCGATTTTGGAATTCATAAATGTGTTCTTTAAGAAAGTAGAAGACAATCCATTTTTAGTTCCAATTTTCATCTCAAAACTGCCAGAGGTGGTATTTTCTGCATAAATACCCGCTCCACAAGTGAAACAAGGATGAACATCGCTGAAGTTTTGCATTCTGTCAAATTCAGAATTGTACAAACTAAATTTACTATTGATGCTGCGAATCCCATACACTGCATCAGTAAAGGAGTTAGTTAACCCTCCTGGATTAGGTGCATTTATGCCACCAATTCGAATATCGACCACGTTCTCTAATAAAATGTGGGTATTGGATGGTTCTCCTGTGTAGGGTGGCAATTTAATCTCACCACCAGAACATCTAAATTCAACAGCGCTTATACCTTCAGTTGCCATGGGTGACGCGTTAAAATGACTTCCGTTTTCAAAATGCATACCTACATAATTGTGGTCAAAAACAGCAAATCTTGCCCAAGAAGTGCCATCATTATTATAAACTCCCGTGAATGCATCATGAATTTCAGTTGGACGAGCATCTACACCTTCAATATTTAATAGGCCATTAGTTTGCACATTGATGCCTCCCCACATTTCAGAACATGCAAAAAGTTTGGTGGAATTGATAGCACTAGCTAGTAGTTGCAAATTGCCCGTTCCAGAAACGGTAATTGTATACGGTGGGTCATGAGGATGAATTGCCAACTGACAACCATTTAACTCTAAAGCTGCCGATATTGTAATGTTGGAATTTACAATAAAATTTTTATCAGTGTATGTTGATGAAAGGGTAGTTGGAAACAAATCATATGGGTCAGTTAATAATGGAGAACTTAAATCATTGCAATCCAGAAAATCTCTGAAATCAAAATCAAAGGCTGCAGAAATATATGGGTCAGGGAACATTGGACTTGGCGTAGGATCGACTACAGTTAAATCACAATAGCTACTACATGAAGTACCTCCAAAATCGATGTTGTGAATACCATCCAATTTTATTTCAATAGATTTACTACCAGATCTCCTTTCGTTAAATGCAATTGTGGCTTCCGTACCAGCGGGTTCTGCATCTGCTGGAATAGGTGGATATTTGCTATCCAAGGAAAACAATCTGTGAATTTGGAGTGATTCTTTATGTACCATAAAGATTTATTAGTTGGGGTGGTGGTTAATCCAGAAGCAGTTGAATTTTCAATGGACCCATCTTTCATTAAATTTTCTACTCCATCTCTTCCTTGCAAATAAACATCATCAATCCAAACCCGCAATCCTCTGTGGTCAACTGAAGAAATTGAGCAGTTATTTTCAATTGCTATGCTGAATGTGATGGTGTTCTTAAAGTTTTTGGTGTCTAAAAATGGCGTAATTGAAGGATCAAATAAGTCAATGATCACATATTCCCAATCATCACCACCACTAGCAATATCTTCGTTCCAAATCATTTGCCCATTGAGTTCCACTTGTTTATAAATTTCTGTTGGAGTTCCTGCAGTTCCATATAAATCTGCGTAGTAACTGTCTTTTATGTTGAAAATTAATCGGTGGGTTTCTAATGCGCCTGGTGCAATAATAAATGGAAAATGATCCATTTTGGATTGGTATTTATTATTTCTATCTACAGCGTAGGCATCAATTCCATAAAGTCCAGGCTTACTTGTATCCCAATAAGGATTTGAAGTGCTTTGGGTACTTGTGTAAAAGGTTGAAGTTGTGCATGGAATTGCAGTACCTGCACAGGGGGCAGTCACAATTTCTGAAGAATTGAAAGCATTATAAGATGAATTATTAACGCCAGAACTTAGTCAATTGTTTGTTTTGGGGCGTACAATAAATGCCACATTTGGTTGACCAACATTGTCTTGTCTGGTAGTAATAGTTATGTTACTTCCTTCGTTCACAAATGGAATCGGTTCATTTGATAAATAGCCAGGAACATATCCATGAATTGGTGAAATTCCAATTTTAACTTCTGGAGGTTGGGGGCAATCCAAACATGTTCCAGAATTAGTTGATAAACCCGGTTGGTACGAAAAGCTGTTAGGTGTGTTTAAAATAATGGGTGGTAAAGTAGTTACTAAATTTGTATTAACATCATGTGTTTTAGCCCAAGTCTAAAATGGTTCGTTTATGGAATTGTCTGCTATCCTTGCATATCCTCCATAGTTACAATCAAAACTTCCCGGTAATGCATCAGGCTCTGTGAATACACTATTGACTACTTCAATATTAAAAATAGTGGCAGGTGATCCAGGGACCTGATTATTTGAAGGCGTAAATTCTTTATAGGGGAATGGAAAAGTTATGTTCTTTCCTGCCTGATGAAATATAGATTTGTTTAATTTGAAAGCTCCTTCGGCTGTGTCATCAATTCCAATTAAACCACTAGCCGGTATTTCGGGTACACAATCATCGGGATCATTTGTTGCATAAAATAAATTGACCGGATCAGGGTATGTAAATGTCCAGTTTCCACTATTATGTCTGACTATAGTTTCATTGGTGAAAAATTTACCAAAAGAACAATCGGTGACATTTATATTTATAGAATTACTTTGAGCATCTACACCTTCTTTTGAATCATCAAATATGGAGTTGTTAATGTTGGCTAAAGCCATTATGCTTTGATTTATTGGACCCTGAATCCAAGTTGCATATCCTTTTGCTGAAGTGATTCCACCTGATCCATTGATATGATGAATATAATTTCTAATCATATTGCAATCTTCTGTTGGGGTTGCCATAAATATTCCACCATATGAAAAATTAAAAATTTCGCAATTTTGAATCAAGAAGGGACCCGTTAAACTTGATGATCCTTTAAAAGTTTTAATGCCTGCACACAACTCCCAATCAACATTATAATCCTGGAATCCATTCATTGCTCCTCTAAGTCTTATATTCCGAATCTCAGATCTTGGCATCATAAAGAAAACATACCCTTCCGGTTGAAGCCCGGCATTTGGAACGAGAGGCCCTGGGAAAACATATTCGCCTCGGTCAGTTCTATGAATTAGAGTACCGGTTGGACTGGTATTTATTGTCCTGATTTCACCTAAAATATTTACGGTATAAGATTCTGAAAATAAATCGTAATTTCCACAAAAAGTAATTCCATCTTCAATAATTAAAGGTTCCGGGCCAAAACTAGTCACATCAATTTCATTGTCTACCGTACTTGAAGGAATTATTATATCCCCATCAAATGCACTTCCGGCAGCTCCTAATGTACCTAGGTACATAAAAATATCGGAACCATTGGAATATTCAAGAAATTGAGGCACACTTGACATCCTTAAGTTAAATAGGAAAAAGTTAATAAAGTACTCCAAAGAATCATAAACGCCAGGACCATCTGTTTCATCAAACTTTGTGACCTTCAATAAATAATCAGTACTTGGAGTAAGAACGGCAAAATAGCTTTGAAATTCAACCAATAAACTATCAAAAGTCCATGATTTCACATTTACTGTTTCAAGTGTATCACCAACTTGATATGCATTGTAAATTATGGCATTTTTAATATATGCATAAATTTTTGACGTGTCAGGGCTACTAAATCTGCCCTTCACCACAGCAGAATCAGGTGTAAATGAAAACCAAATGTCATTTGTGGTAAATTCTAATTCAACTGAGTTACAGGCACTTCCTATTGTCAAAGGATACGGCATCTGAGGAGCATCCCCCGGTTTCAAATCATACGCAAAAGCAAAGATTCCGTAACTAGTCATGGCTGAGCTCGTGGTTTTGTTGGTGCTTTCGGTAACCGCCTCACCTTTATCAGTCCATTTCGTTCCATTCCAAAGAGCAATATGAACCGGTTTTACGGTCAGATAATCACAATGTAAGGAATCAAAGGCAAACTTAGGTGTAATGTTGGAAGTTCCCACATTCCGGTCAAGTTTCCAGTAGCCGCAGTCGCTAACAAAAGTTATCGTTGTGTCTTTTGTGGTGCCAAGAGTTTGTCCGGCACTGTAATATTCTGCTGTAAACGCATCCGATATGTTCGATGGTGCAGTGATGGTCAAAGGGCGATAGGTGCTGCCTGAGCCCACATTAAAAACAAAAACAGAATTCCCTATTTTCTTAACCGGACCGCTTACAAAACTGCTATTGGATGCTCCGTGTGCTATGGAGCCATGTTTCATCGTAAGAAGATTTGCTGAAGTGGTGATTAATTTTCCTTGAATGAAAATCAGAGAATCATCTACACTTAAGGTGGTATTTGCGGTGACCGTTCCTGCTGTTTTATTTATCGCCAGTTTTTTGAATGGGTAATTGTAGCTTCCGTTTAAAGTTTGATTATTGGTACCTGTGAATGTTACTTTTCCCGTATTTGTGTTAAAGACAACCTTGTTGCTGTTAAAGGTTAGGTTTCCCGCAAAGGTATTGTCGCCGGAGTAGGCTATTTGTACATCCTGTCCTGTAGAACTAAAGGTCGCATTTGCATTATAAGTATCTCCGCTTACCGTTGCCAACCTGATTCTTCCCGATGACCCCGTATTCGAAATGGTGGTAGCGCCATTGAACACATTACCACCATCTGACTGGGCGTTCGAGGTTCCGGTTTTTGTGAAGCTGGACATACTGTTAAAGGTACTGTTTTTTAATAAAATTCCGGGACTACTAACAGTAATTTCGCCATAAAAAGTGGAGCCGTTGAAGCTTGCAACGGCTGTACCGGTCAGGGTTAGGGTTTGTGCCGTATTTCCAAGTTGGTTAAATTGCTTTAACAGCGTATCCATCCGACCAACTACATATTGATAAAGACATAATGATTTCTTAGTAACCTTGGTGGAAAGGTATATAAAAAGAATGAAAGCAGCAAATTTTCAAGGGAGCAATTCTTCCATCTTGTTAGCCTTATAATCGGGGATAACTTCAAAAAAGTTTTTTAGCCAGGAAAAAGGTTCTGCGCCTCGCATTTTACAGGTGCCGAGCATAGAATAAATCATGGCAGCGCGCTGAGCCGCATCATGAGATCCGGCAAAGAGGTAATTTTTTCTTCCGATAGCAACCGGGCGAATGGCATTTTCTACCAGATTGTTATCTATTTCCAGCCGGCCATCTGTACAGTACACCATTAATTTTTCCCACCTTGATAAAGAATAAGCCAATGCTTTTCCAATCTGGCTTTGTGGCGGCACTTGTGTAATGTTGTTTTTTAGCCATTGATGCATTTCGTTTAAAATAGGTACGCTATGCTCTTGCCTAATTGTCAGTCGTTCTTTGTGTGTAAGCATATCTTCTTTCGCTTTACGCTCAATCGCATAAAGTTTTTGGATTTCATGCAATACATATTCAGCACGAACTTTGTCGTTTTCAACGGACTGATCAAAATACCTTCGAGCGTGCGCAATGCAATGCAACAATTTTATTTCTTTCCCATCAAAAGCATCATACACACCATACCCATCGGTTTGTAAATAGCCCTTAAAATTTTTCAATAACTCTTGCGGCCCTTCCCTTCCTCTGCCTTTTCGATAATCAAAAAGCACCAGCTTATTTATTGGATCTCGGTACACCCAGTAATAACCCCGATGACTTTCACCTTTTTTACTTCGGTCAAGTACCTTTATGGGTGTTTCATCGACTTGAAGGTAGTCGCAGTTTAATATTTTTGTTTGCATACAATCAAATGCCGGTCTAATCCAATTACAACCGGCACTGACCCAGTCAGAGATGCTCGATGAAGTGATGTCAACACCTTCTCTCTTATAACGTTCTATTTGCCGGTATAGCGGAAGATGATCCACATACTTTTCAATAAAAATATTTGCAAGAAGTCCGGGACCTGGTATGCCTTTTCAATAGGCATACTTGGCAAATTTCCAATAATGATTCCCTCACCATTAGCTTTGGCATATTTCACTCGTACGTATTGTTTTACAAATAGTCTTCCAGGTTCATATTCCAATTGCTCAGTAATTTCTTTACCGATCGCTTTGAGTCCGGTAACAGACTCAAGTGGTTCAATAGCTACTTCAACTCTTGGCAGATGAGAAGGAAAAGGTCTCCTTCCCGGATGTAACACAGGTGTTGTAGCTTCCTTTTTCTTTTGATAGGAAACCGTTGTGATCGCAGGAGGAACAATTACTGTAGGGCTTTCAACTTCCAATTCCAACGAAATTTGTGAACTAGAATTTGAGGGAACAAACCTTTCGGATTTGCTGCCATAAATTAATCGTTTGATTTGGTTGAGTTCGGCACGAAGTTGCGCTACTGAAAAATGAAGCTGTTGGTTTTGGGTAACCAGCTCTTCACGTGACATATTTTCGTATGCATTACTCACACAGCAAAGATACATCAAACAACTCCTGAAACACCTGCTACCACTGACTTTTTATCAACAAAATGATGCTTATAACGCACTCTTTTTTTAACAGAAGAAAGTACAATTCCTTCAAGAATAAATTGAAGTTGATGCGGAGATATTTCCATGGCATTTTGGGATGAACTCTGCTTTGGAATTTCAAAAGTCCCTTTCTCCAGTCGCTTGGAAAAATGCAAAAACCATCGCCTTGCCAATGCAACAATTTTATTTTATTCCGGCCCCGAGACAAGAAAATAAAAACATCACCCCAAAAGAGGATCCTTCTTAAATTCATTACGTACCAAACCGCTAAGACAATCGTATCCTTTACGCATATCGCAACTGCCGGCATAAACAAAATACCGGTACCGGTCACTGAACGATAAAATCATGAATTCAATAATTGCCTGATAAAATCAGGACTCACCGGGTGAAGTATTTCAACAGCTGTTTTTCCATAGGAAATACGGGCGAAAGGACTTCCGGCTGATTTGATTGGCAAGGTTACTTCTGAAAAACCTTTAACCGTTGGGGCCGGTTTTGAACGAACCACCTTGTTCTTCTTTTTTAGGAGTCAGCCAGCTCATGAAAGTATAATAATTAATGCCTTGTTCAAGGCAATACTCCTTCTTACTTTTCCCGCTTATCTTCCAGTTATTGAGGTGCGCCTGGCGCTCCTGCTGTGAAATCCCTCTTTTGTGCTTTTAACTTCCTTTGCTTCCATGTGAAGATTTTTATTATCTTTAACGGGCAAAGAAAGAACATGGCTCAACTTAAATCAAGATGTAGTTCGTCGGATGGATACTTAACAGCAACACATCATTAGTAAATCCGGTCGAACCAATAGTTATGGTTTTACCGCTGTCGAGGGTCGATGTTCCTCCCGAATTGCCAAAATTTATACCTCCTGTTCCTGTGTTGTTTAGAATAATATTTCCCTTGAATTGTGTATTGGAAGTGGTTGAAAGGTGTACTTCGTGAGAACTGTAATTGATCACTGTTAAGTCTGCATTAAAAACATCACCTGTGGTATTTGCAAGTGTAAAGTAAGTCCCGTTTCCACCATGAATGATGGTCACATCATCATTAAAGGTGCAACCACCCGCTCCTGTTCCAGTTGCAACACCTTGGTCGGTGGCGGTTACGGTGCTGTTAAACGTACTTCCCGAAAAACGAATGTATCCACAATCGGCATCTACCGGACAATCCATCAAAGTACCATTGAATGCTGCCAAATTTCCACGCGCATAAAAAGTTCCATTGGTAACTGTCCCCGATGTCATGGTTGCGGTGCCATACAGTCAGGGAATATCCATTTAGATCTATGGTTTTGGATGAAAGTGTAAGATTGCTGATTTTTCTATTTTGATCAAGAACCAGATTATTGGTAGCACTCGAAGAAATCAAAATGTGGTCAGCTGAGTCCGGAATGGTACCCCCCCCCCCAGACCAGTTAGAAGCAAGGTTAAAATCGCTTGATGTGGACCCCAGCCAGGTAAAAGTAGCTGCATGAAGGTGAGTTGTTGTACTTAATATTATGAGTAATAAAAATAGTTGCTTTTTCATTTTTTTCAGGTTTTAGAAAAGGGTTAATTAGGTGGTTAATTAGGTGGTTAATTAGGTGGTTAATTAGGTGGAAAATTAGGTAGTTAATTAAGTGGTTAATTAGGTAGTAAATTAAGTGGTTAATAGGGTAGTTAATAGGGTAGTTAATATTGGATCGCCTTCGGCTCAGGGAAATTAATTGGTGATCGCCTTCGGCTCAAGAATAAAACCGATTTGCATTTTAATTTCCATAGAACTCATAGTAATTGCTCCAGGCACCTGCACTGTTTTTGAGGCGTACTTTGGCATAGTAGACTGATGGATCAGGGAACGTTCCCAATCCTAAATACACTTTGTTGCCATTTCGTGAAAACGAAAATCCCGAAGGGAGTCCGGTGGTTACATCGTAACCGAAAGTGTGATTAAAAATATCTGTTTGTGTAGCATCGCTTCCCAGCGTGAGTTCAATTTGTGAAACAGCATTCGAATCGGGTACTTCCACATAAAATACCGGTGCGCCATTTACATAATTGAAGACGCCATCCAGTGGTGCCTGAGCTTGGGAATTAAAAATGGTCAACCACACAAAAGAAATTATCAGCAAGGGACTTCGTTTCTTAACCTTGGCAAAACGGTTAAACAAAGAATTACATAAGGCAGATGAATTCCGAAGTGTTTTCATGGCATAATAATTTAAAATATGTTTAAAATTCATTCTCAACAAAGCAATCCAATTCCGCACTGAGTTTTTTGCTCAGTTGAAAAGCGAATGAGTCCTGTTTTAGGTCTCATTTATGCTATTAAATTCACCAGACTTCTTTGGGGGGAATAGAAGGGGTTTGGTGCATACTATATGTAAAATTAGAAATTTTCTTCAAAGTTGCAAATTATAGTCAAGATTTTTTCTATTCCATTAATTGACAAGCGAATAAAGAATTATTAGGCTATATTTTCTATTTTTAATGATTTTCAAAAAATCAGAAAATGTAGTTCCATTTTTATGTGAAATATGAAGCATAAAAGGTAATATACATTCTAATGAATATTAAATGTAAAAAAAGTGGCTGCTCGATATGCGACCCCTTCAGGGTCGTGAGTGTTTAGTAGGTCTCAAGTTACGGCATGCGACCCATTCAGGGTCGATAAGCATTAAAGATTAAAGATTAAGATTTAAAGATTTTTTGAATAATGTAGAGTAAAATGTCCTTATTCAATTCTCACTTCTTGTTAATCAATATTCAATAAACTTATCATGAAGTCATTCAGAATATTGTATCAGTTGGAAAACAAAAATATGAGTTCTATAGCAGCATCAAAATATTGAATAACAAATATTGAATATTACAAATTGAATAAGGAAAAGGGAGCGAGTAACTATTCAATTCTCACTTCTTGATAGTCAATATTCAATAGGATTAAGAATTAAAGATGAAGAATTAATAATTTTTTGCGTGAAGCCAAATAATATGTCACTATTCAATATTCACTTATTTTTAATCAATATTCAATAAACGCATTTTGAGAACGGGGAATCACCAACTTTAGCAGCTGCATGCTCGCATTTTTCCTCACCCGCCCTCTCCAGCATTGGCATCTTCCTTCGTGGAATATTTCGGGCTGGAGAGGGAGAGAAGCGGATTTAAAATTATGGATTAAGGATTAAGTATTTTTTGTGGGAAGCTAGTATGTCACTTTTCACTATTCAATTCTTGTTACTCAATATTCAATAAATCATATTGAGAACGAGAAACCACCAACTTTAGCAGCCATATGCTCGCATTTTTCCTCACCCCGGCCCTCTCCAGCATTGGCATCCTCCTCTGTGGAATATTTCGGACTGGAGAGGGAGGGATTAGGATTAAGAATTAAAGGAACCTCTAATAATTGACATTTTAAATTTTGTAGCCATCAATGTGATTTTTTTTAAGATTTTTGCTGATGGTCCCCTTTTAAAATTCCAATTTTTATGGAAAGTTTTGTTTGAATCTCACTTTTTGAACCCATTTTAGTGCTTCATTTATATCTTTACTATAAATAAGCTATACCTTTTCGCTTGTTTTTTATGAGATGGACGCCTCTACATAAATTATAACATATAAGTCTTAATACCACTTTGGCTTTTACTCGTTCTTGGCCCACTGCTCTTATAATTTGACCTGATTTTTGCTTTATGGCACCAAAAATATGTTCTACCCTACATCGTTTGGAAGATAATTTATGATTTCTCAATTTGTCTTTTTCCGTTAATTGCTTATACCTATATCCTCTCTTGTTTATTTGTGGCTTAATTTTATGTTTTTCTAAAAGCCCTGTTATATCTTCACTTGAATATGCTGAATCTCCATATAATTTTTGGCCTCCATCCTTTTTTGTAATAAGATCTGGTAGTATAATGGAATCGTGTACAGATGCAGTTGTAACCACATAGTTTGTAATTAACTTACTCTTAAGATCCGCCTTTATATGTTGTTTATAGCCATAAATATTTTGACCTCCCTTTTTAACCCAAGTTGCATCAATGTCTTTTTGCTTCGCCTTATGTTTCTTCCACCTTGGTGGTTTACCTGCTTTTATCTGTTTGTTTTCTTGTGGCGTGTTACGTTGAATTGGCACTCTAGCAAAACTTGCATCAACCATAAGTCCTTTTTTTGCAATCAATCCATGTCGCTCCAACTGCTTGCCCAGCTTTATAAATAGCAGTTCAATTACACCTGACTTAGTAAGAGTATTCCTGAACAGCCAAATCGTTTTAGCATCTGGTACCCTATTATTCAAGCCTTGGCCAATAAACTTCTGAAATGATAACCTGTCTAGTAATTGAAATTCAATTTGATCATCACTTAATCCATAAAGTTCTTGTAATATGAGAATTTTGAACATCATCAATCGGTCAAACGAAGGGCGTCCTGCATTGCTAGTTCGTTCTTCGTCAAAGGCTTTTTCTACTGTAGAGCGAAATTGCTCCCAATTGACCTTGGTCGATAAAATTGATAATGGGTCTTTTGAAGCAATCTTCTCAAGTCGAAATTCTTCATCAAATAATCCTCTGGTGCTGTTGTTTTTCATAAGGTGAAATTAAAAAATCGACCTGCTAAGTGATGAAATTCTTTTCAAAAGAAATTAACATAATTATTAGAGGTGCCTTTAAGAATTAAGGATTTTTTCCATCTGAATAGTAGGACATTATTCACTATTCAATTCTTGTTATTCAATATTCAATAAATGTATCATGAAGACAGGCAGAATTATAATTCAGCTGCAGAAATAGTAATTTGAGTACTATAGAAGTATCAAAATATTGAATAACAAATATTGAATATTACAAATTGAATAAGGAAGGGAGCAATATAATATTCACTATTCAATTCTTGTTATTCAATAGTCAATAAAAACATTTTGAGAACGGGGAATCACCAACTTTAGCAGCTGCATGCTCGCATTTTCCTCACCCGGCCCTCTCCAGCATTGGCATCTTCCTTCGTGGAATATTTCGGGCTGGAGAGGGAGAGAAGGATTTAAAATTATGGATTAAGGATTAAGTATTTTTTGTGGGAAGCTAGTATGTCACTTTTCACTATTCAATTCTTGTTACTCAATATTCAATAAATCATATTGAGAACGAGAAACCACCAACTTTAGCAGCCATATGCTCGCATTTTCCTCACCCCGGCCCTCTCCAGCATTGGCATCCTCCTCTGTGGAATATTTCGGACTGGAGAGGGAGGGAAGCGGATTAAGAATTAAGAATTAAGGATTTTTTCCATCTGAATAGTAGGACATTATTCACTATTCAATTCTTGTTATTCAATATTCAATAAATGTATCATGAAGACAGGCAGAATTATAATTCAGCAGCAGAAATATTAATTTGTGTACTATAACAGCTTCAAAATATTGAATAACAAATATTGAATATTACAAATTGAATAAGGAAAAGGGAGCAATATAATATTCACTATTCAATTCTTGTTATTCAATAGTCAATAAAAACATTTTGAGAACGGGGAATCACCAACTTTAGCAGCTCCAAAATAAATCATAAATGAAAATCGAAATCTTGAAAGTTATCTTCTAAACACTTATAACTTAAAACATCCATTTGAACACCGGTAATTCATTCTGCCAAAGGCCCCCAACTTTTAACCTACAACTTACAACCCTTCGATCCGCCAACCGGCGGACTCAGGGCGGCGCTTCAACCCTTCGACGGCGATCAGGGCGGCGCATAAGCACATTTGCAAATTAGCAAATATAAAAGCAGTCACACCTTTTTTCTAAGGAAAAACAATCATCAAATTACCAAACCACCAAATCAAGTGCACTCACATTTTTCTGCTGTGAAATAAATAATCAGCACCCCTCGACTTCGCTCTGGGCGGCGCATCAGCACATTAGCACCCCTCGACTTCGCTCTGGGCAAGCATCAGCAAATCAGCACATTCCAAACTAATCAACTTGTTGTCCTGGTATCTATCAAATCAAGACTGGATTACAAAAGCGAAGAAATAATCTTCTCCACGCTCACCCCTTCGGCTTCAGCTTTATAATTTTTAACTATGCGGTGACGGAGAATGGCGGGTGCTACAGCTTTTACATCTTCAATATCGGGTGCATATTTGCCATTGAAGGCGGCATGGCATTTTGCTCCCACAACTAAAAACTGAGATGCGCGTGGTCCTGCTCCCCATGAAAGGTAATTGTTTACCATTTCTGTTGCAAGGGGTGTATTAGGGCGTGTTTTGGTAGAGAGATTGACGGCATACTGCAACACATTATCAGGAATAGGAATTCTTCGGATGAGTTGTTGGTATGCAATTATTTGTTCACTGGTAAGAATTTTATCGAGTGCTGGATTGTAATCGGAGGTAGTATTTTTTACGACTTGAATTTCTTCCTGAACAGAAGGATAATCGAGCATTACATTGAACATAAAACGATCGAGCTGCGCTTCCGGCAGGGGATAGGTACCTTCCTGTTCGATGGGGTTTTGAGTAGCCAATACAAAAAACGGATTTCCCAATTCATACCGTTTACCTGCAGCAGTAACAGCACGCTCCTGCATGGCTTCCAGAAGGGCTGCCTGCGTTTTTGGTGGTGTACGGTTAATCTCGTCAGCCAAAATAATATTGGCGAACAGAGGGCCTTTAATGAACTTAAACTGGCGGCTATCATCTAATATTTCAGTTCCGATAATATCGGAAGGCATTAAATCGGGTGTAAACTGGATTCGGTTGTAACTGAGGCCAAGTACACGGGCAATGGTATTCACCAAAAGTGTTTTCGCCAAACCGGGAACACCAACAAGCAAACAGTGACCCTGACTGAAAATGGAGATGATCACATCTCTCACTACTTCATCCTGACCAATAATTACCTTACCAATTTCGGATCTTAACTTTTTATAATCTGCTACCAGTGCATTCATTGCCTGCACATCGGAGGGGTTATTTTGACTCATATCTGAAAATTATTTAAGTTTTTCAAACCAATGTCCGAGATTCGAACATGATTTGTAATCATCTGCTACCTGAACAAAGGTGGTACTTTTTTTCTTTTTAACCCAGTCGGTTAGTGCTTTGTTTTCTTTTTCTGTAAGTGTTGCTTCCTGGATTCTTTGATAATCGGTGCTTAGATCGGCTTTATGTGGTTGCGAACGTGTGCGCAGATAAAGAATACGGAAGGCAGTATTTCCTTCTGCAGAAAGTGATTGAAT
The DNA here is from genome assembly GCA_016713525.1 of Bacteroidota bacterium. Lineage (GTDB taxonomy): Bacteria > Bacteroidota > Bacteroidia > AKYH767-A > OLB10 > JADKJB01. The sequence goes on from JADJOZ010000001.1 coordinate 321,884, forward strand.
GGGTGCTGAAATTTCGCCCACATTCATTTTTTCCAATTGAAAAAATACAGTAGGGTCAACTTCATCGGTTTCAAATCGGGTTGTTCCGTTTTTTTGATTCACAACATTACCACCATTGTACCTCGATTCAGAATCGTTGGAGAAACGTTGTGCTGCTTCTGAAAATGTTAATGAATCAGATTTAATTGCTTTGTAAATACTGTCAGCTAAAGTGAAAGTCTGGTTAATTTCACCCGGACCGAATGAGGGCTTTAGCAAAATATGTCTCACATTAATTTGTTCCCCGCGACGTTCAATAAGCTGAATGATATGATAACCGAATTTAGATTCTACGATTTCAGAAACTTCACCTTTTCGTAATTTGAAAGCTGCGGCTTCAAATTCAGGTACCAGATCACAACGATTCACAAATCCAAGTTCACCACCATTTTTTGATGAGCCATCAATGGAATATAAAATTGCCAACGTTGCAAAATCTTCACCATCGGCAACACGCTTTCTGAATCCTTCTAATCGTTCACGAATTCTGATTTTTCTTCATTGCTGACCGGAACATTAATTACAATTTGTGCATATTCAATTTCGGCATTAATAAAAGGGAGACTGTCAGCAGGAATGCTGTTAAAAAATGCACGTACATCGGCAGGTGACACAGAAGCATTCTTAGTTACTTTGCTTTGCATTTGCTGTGAAAGGAGCTGATCTTTGATAAGGGGTCTGAATTCATCACGTATTTCGGGAATACTCTTTTCATAGTATTCTTCCAGACGTGCTTCCGACCCAATTTGATTTACCATGTATCCGATTCTTCGGTCAAGCTCATTATCAACCTGTGATTCGGTTACTTCAATACTATCTAGTAAAGCCTGATTGAGCAAAAGTTTATTGATCAGCAACTGGTCTATGATTCTGCATTTAAGTTCGGGATCTGCAGTTGTTCCCTGAGCAATAATTTGCTGGTACTGCGATTCAACTTCTGATTTAAGTAATGTTTTTCCTCCAATAACAGCGGCAACCTGATCAATAATCTGTTCTGGTTGTGCCAAAAGCATCTTTGATGTGCTCAGCAAAAAACACAAGGTCAGTAAATAGTACTTAATCATAAATTTCAAATTCATTTTTTTTGAGTGCTTCATCATAGGCAGCTTTTTCCATTTCTTTAATAAGCATCAGTTTTCTGCCATTGATTATAAGGTTTCGGATATCCTCTCTCACAAAACTAAGGGGAGAAAGACTTTCCCGGATTTTCATATCTGCTATTTTTACCAGATATAAATTAGTACTGTCTTCGATTTCAATAAATCGGTTGTTTCTGAGAAACGCTTCTTTATCGTATGTTTTAATAGGTACTTTCTTTAACAAATCATCAAACAGCAACCAGGTTTCATCGTCCAGATGGAAGTCGGATGCAAACTGATAACAATACTCCTCAAGTGCAGCCCGATCTTTAGAACTTGATGACCGGTACCATTCCCGGGCTTTTTTCAGCTTTGGAGCATCTCTGTTTACTCTAAGGTAAAGAACTTTAATAATATTGTCTTTGAGCTCAAAATTTTGCTGATTTTCAGCATAATATTTCTCAATTTCCGGATCTGTTACAACTGTATCCAGTCTTTGACGGATCAATTCCGTCTCGTAAATGTAGGTAATAAGTGAATTCCGGTATTCTTCCAGTTTCTTATCTACATCTTTCTTTTCTTCTTCCAGATTCGTTTCCGCTTTATTCAGTATAACCTGTTGCTTAATCCAGCTCTGAACATAATTGGTAACAATCAAAACACTGTCTTCACGAGTTGTTCCGGGAGTAAGCATTTTGCGGATATCTTCAGAATAAAGAAATTTATCATGTACCCTGGCTACAGCATTCCCCGGTTGTTCCGGTTTCTCTTTTTTGAACCATTGACATCCTGAAAATAAAACACTGAACAGGAGGGCAGATAATGCCAATGCCCCGGTACTTCGGGGCAAAGAGCATTTTAAATGTGGTATGAAAGAGTTTTTCAGCAACTATACAATCACTATTTGCCTAATGCATTAAGGACATCTTCTTTCACAACAACAGGATATTTAGCCCTTAGTTGCTTGATCCATTCTTTTTCCAAATGATTTTGGTAATCAGCAGTAATTATTCCTTTCGCCTCATCAAGTGATTTTGGTGCAGGCTCCAGTATATTGATTACATCTACAAACACAACAGAATTATTCTTCTGCATATTTGGTGATAAACCTTTTTGCCAAACAATGCTATCAATGATATCATTTTCTCCTTTGACAAATTTGCCATCTTTGGTATTCAGGTTTAACTGAGAATCTTTATTGATGGTTGTAAGAATTTCAACCATTGTCATTTTTTTTTAAGTAATTTTCTTGTTTTAGATGCGATATCTTCATTTGCACAAGTGTAAATGATAGCATCACAACGGCGATCCCACATGTAGTTATTTTTATTTGCATCATGGAATGCAACCAGTCCGGATGAATCCTTAACAGCTTTCGACCATACTTTTTTATCGGTAAGATCGAATAGTAAAATTCCATCACGGTATTCCTGCATTAAAGCTTTGAAGTCAGGATATTTATTTTCAAGCTGACTCTCTTCGTAATTCAGACATGATTCATCTACAAACTGATTGTACAAAGAATTGCCAATTTGTTTTGGAGTGGTATTTTTTTTTTTCGCCTGGTGATTATTGATGTATTTTGCGAAATCTTCCTGAGTGTAGGTTTGAGTACCAAGAGTAAACAATGGTTTATTGAACCCTTTTACTTTTTCAGGTGACCACTCACCATTTTGAAGGGTTGTATCCAAAGCATTTATAAACAGATCTTTATTTTTTGGAGTTTCTTTGAAACCATAATCTTTCTTAATTCTTGAGATCATAGAATTCTTACTTACTTCGGCACGGCTATCGCGGGCAACCTGAGTTTTCAGTTCATTCTTTTTCTCTTCCATGGAAGGAACAGCTTTTTTCTCAAGACGTTTAATGATATGCCATCCATAACTGGTTTTTACCGGCTCAGAATAGTCACCATCATTTTTCAAAGCAAAAGCAGCTTTCTCGAATTCAGGCACCATTCTTCCTGTTCCGAAAGGAGGGAGGGCACCACCTGATTTAGCAGAACCTTTATCATCTGAAAATTTAGTAGCAAGATCTTCGAATTTATCGCCACCTTTTAGTTTAGCATAAATTTCATCAACTTTTGCTTTTGCCTGTTGTGCAATTGAGTCAGCAGCATTAGCAGGCGATTTAATCATGATGTGAGCAACTTTAATTTCGCCTTGTGCATCACGGATATCAACAACTTTAATGATATGATAACCGAATTTGGTACGAACAGGCATCGATACTTGTCCGGGTTTGGTATTGTATGCAGCAGTTTCAAAAGGATATACCATTTGCATTCCTGTAAAGTATCCTAGGTCGCCACCATTTTCTTTAGCTGATGGATCTTCTGATGAATCGCGGGCCATCTTTTCAAAGTTAGCACCTTTAGTGATGAGGTCTCTGATTTTCATTGCTCTGTTGTAGGCAGCAATAGTATCTTTTGGAAGCGCATCAGGTGCAACATTCAATAAAATGTGGCTGGCTCTCACATCCTTTTGCATTCTTTCATAAGCTTCTTTGATCAGCGCATCAGTCACTTCCTTGTCGGTCATGTAAGGCTGAGCCAATTGCTTGCGGTAACCGCGTAACTCATTCACAAAAGTCACACTGGTATCCAGTTTTTCTTCTTCTGCTTCTTTAACTTTTAATTTGTAATTGATGTACAGTTCAAGGTATTCACGAACATCTTTCATGTCGTATGCGCCTTCCTTGTTGTTGTTTTTCTTGTACACTTTTTCAAATTCCGATTTGGTAACCGGAGTGCCTGCGATGGTCATCAGCACGGGATTGGTTGCCTCTTGTGCAACTACCTGGCAAAAGTTTCCTGCCAAAGCAAATAAAAGTAAACCTGAGATCAGTTTTTTCATAATCATGTTTGGTAATTATAATATTGAGTGTTAAGGGGATGCAAATTTAATAAAATGATTGGCATTTCCACATAAAATGGAACCAAAGCTATTCAGAATAAAATGAAATTATCGTGAATAATTGGGTGCTTCGCGAATAATAGTGACGCCATGTGGGTGACTTTCTCTCACGCCGTTCATTGTAATGCGGATAAACTGGGCATTTTGAAGGGTTTTTATGTCTTTTGCCCCGCAATAACCCATGCTTGCGCGTAAACCACCGATCAGTTGATATACCTCTTCGGCCAAAGTTCCTTTATAGGGAACTCTGCCTACAATGCCTTCAGGCACCAGCTTCTTGATATCGTCCTCTGCATCCTGAAAATAGCGGTCTTTTGAACCTTCCTTCATAGCTTCAATAGAACCCATTCCTCTGATTACCTTGTATTTACGACCTTCATAGATGATCGTTTCTCCGGGTGATTCTTCAACTCCGGCAAATAATGATCCGGCCATAATGCAGCTTGCACCGGCAGCGATTGCTTTTGGAACATCGCCGGTAAACCGGATTCCGCCATCCGCAATTAACGGAACACCTGACCCTTTTAAAGCCCGGGCGACCTCCATAACAGCTGTAAGCTGAGGAACTCCGACGCCGGCTACTACCCGGGTGGTACAAATAGAACCAGGTCCGATTCCAACTTTCACCGCATCGGCACCGGCTTTAACTAATGCTAAGGCGGCATCAGCAGTTGCAATATTTCCAACTACAATATCAAGTTCAGGAAAAGTTTTTTTGGCAAGCTTCAAAGCATTAAGTACGCCTTTCGAATGACCGTGAGCGGTATCTATCACTATGGCATCAACTCCTGCATTTACCAAAGCATGAACCCGGTCGAGCATATCGGGAGTTACACCTACTGCTGCGGCAACACGCAAACGACCGATTTTATCTTTACAGGAATTTGGTCTCGATTTGTATTTGATGATGTCTTTATAGGTAATCAATCCGATCAATCTGCCCTGACGATCGATTACAGGAAGTTTTTCAATTTTATAATCCTGTAAAATAACTTCCGCTTTTTGCAGACTGGTAATTCCTGTCACGGTAATGAGATTTTCTTTCGTCATTACCTCCCGGATAGCTCTTGAATGTTGCTTTTCGAAACGAAGATCACGGTTGGTTAAAATTCCTACCAGCACATTTTTGCGTTCACAATAGGAATACCACCGATTTTGTTCTCCTTCATGATAAGCAATGCTTCGGCAATGGTGGCATTCTCATTCATGGTGATCGGATCCACGATCATGCCGGATTCAGAACGTTTTACTTTTCTTACTTCAGCTGCCTGATTGGTAATGCTCATGTTTTTATGAAGAACTCCAAGACCACCTTCTTGTGCCATTGCAATTGCCAACGTTGACTCCGTAACGGTGTCCATGGCAGCAGAAACAACCGGAACATTGATTTTGATGTTTCGTGAAAACTGACTGGAAATATCTACTTCTCTGGGCAAGATTTCAGAGTATGCAGGAACCAGCAATACATCATCGTAAGTTAAGCCTTCGCCAAGAATCTTTACTGCAGCTTTTTTCATAACAGCTATCGGATTTAAATCAGGAGGAAAAATCCTGGTTTTGGCATGCAAAGGTAGCAAAAATGATCACGCTTTTCTGCCGGGGTATTATCTTATTATTAACGAAGGAGGGTAATCGTTCCTGTTCGTCGTACTTCCTTCTTATTGAAACCTTTAAAAACTAAAAGGTAGGCGTAAACTCCGGTTGGGGCATCGTTATTCTCAAAAGTTCCATCCCAACCCTGATTCGGGTTTAAAGTGCTGAAAATCAATTGTCCCCACCTATTAAAGATTTGCAAAGAGTAAGTTTCCGGGTCATCATAAATGGTAACCGGCACAAAAACAGGATTCAATCCACCCGGAGTAAAGGCATTGGGAATATAAGCGACTGCCTGTTGTGGTGCGCATGCCTGATTTGAAAAAGCACTATCCAACAAACCAAACACATTTACAGAATCTTCAACAGCCTGCACCACATAGCACAGATTTCCATCGCCACCCGGGAAAGCCGAAACATCATCGTTGTAAGTGAGTGTATCACCATTTACCCATGCAAATGGAGCAGCATCTGTCACACCATTAATTACCCTGTAAATAGCATAAGTTCCGGGGTCGTTTGTCCATCCTGTATAAGTAGACCAAGAAAGTGAAGAAGATAAATTTTCCAACGCATCAGCAGTAAGCAAAACAGTTCCTGCAATATTGCTGAAAACCTGTTCACCACCACAACTATCGACTGCTGTGATCTGATAAAAACGTCGTGCTGATTCAGCATCTGCAAACAAGTCGGTAAAGCTGAAATCAGCTATTGGAGCAAATGGAAGTTCATCAATTAAGCTAAGTACACCAGTTGCGCTGTTTCCACGATACAAACGATAAGAAACAACATCGCCCGCAGGATCCACATAGCAATTAACCTGTACAGAAGTGCCAAAAACACTGGCTGAACGTATATATAGAAATGATGGTTGTACGAAAATATCGGCGACAACTGAAACCAGATTTGATGATGCGGTTTGAGCACTTGTCCCTAAAGCACGAACAAAAAATTCATAGGTATCATTTTGTTGTGTTAATATTTTCTGATAGGTCAACACACCCGGAGGAACAAAACCATCACGGACCCATGCTCCATTGTTGATACGATACCAAATCTCATATCGCTGTAATCCTCCATTCATATTTTGATAAGCATTCCATTCCAGCGAGGCCGTTGCAAGACATTTATCAAATGAAAGATCGAGCAGCATAGTATTATGATTAACTGCAAGTGAGCCAAGATTCCGGCAACTGTCGTAGGCCGATACACTGAATGTTTCTACCAGATTAGAAGCGAGTGATGAAGCGTATGTAAACTGCAAAGAATTAATACCTGTAACAGATCCGATTGAATCATATGATGTTCCATTGTATTGATAGATAACATAGCCTTGTGTATCGGCACTTGAATCGGCCAACCATGAAATAGTTGCCAGTCCGCTTAACGGATCAATACTTACTGTATCAATGAAAGTTGCAACCGGACCATTTACATCGCGAAAAAGTTCGCCATCAATGGAAGAGCCTGATGAGCACCCTGATAAATCACTTTGCGTAACCCGGTAATTTATATATTGATTACAAAATATATTGGTATCAATTGTTGTAGTATCAATTAATGTTTTAAATGGTGAAAAAACACCATTTGACAATTCTTTGTACAGCGTATATGCGGAACCGGTAGAAGGCAATGGGGGATTGTGAATTCGGTTCCAGTTTAGTCGAACAACTTCATTCGAAAGTGCTGTAACAATCATGCGAATGGAACGAAGTGTATCAGAAGGAACTGAATACAGCGAGCAACAACCTTCTCTTGTTTTGATATAAAAATACAAACTTGCTGTATTGGCATTTACTCCAGTGATAGTTGTTGTGAAGGTTGTAAAGCTAAAAACACTATCAATTGGAACATAGGGCCCATTCAACTGATTGCTCATAAAAAAATGGTAGCCGCCAAACGAAGTTCCTGTATCAGCAGGAGCAAGCCAGTTCAAGGTAATTTCTCCGGAACTTTCAACTGTAATGCATCTGATTTCCGGTGGGGTAATCTGTGCAGAAGATTCAGAAACATTTATTACAAATGCTATAAGGAAAAGCATCACCAAATTCCGGGTAAACAAATAATGAACAGAAAGGTGAGACAGGCGGAACATATAAAATGAATATTATAACGAATATCTGTTAAGATTATTCTCCTTTTTGTTGCATGCAAAATTAGCAATAAATTGGTTATGAACTATTACGGTAAAAATCGGGTTATTGCAAATTCCACCGGCTTTATCTATGATGGTGATTTATAGGATGTTGCCGGTTGTTCCGGAGCAGGTGTATTAAAACAGAAAGGCTTCCTTTTGGGGAAGCCTTTCTGTGCATTTAAGATTGATTAATTATCGTAGCAATGTTACAGTTCCGGTAAAGGTGTATTCTTTGCCACCTTTCGTAACTACATTAATAGAGTAAACATAAACCCCATCCGGTGCTTTGTCACCTGATTCAGTGTAGCCGTTCCAGAATTTGGTATAATCGGAGCCAAGGAATACCCGTTGACCCCAGCGATTGAATATCGACATTGAGTAGGAGGTTACATCGAGTACATAACCGGCATCAAAGAAATAATCATTTATACCATCTTCATTTGGAGTAAATGCATTCGGAATATAGAATGGATTCACAATTACCTGTTGCACGTACTCATCGAGACATCCGGCAATGTTGGTAATGATAAGTTTCACATTGTATTCTCCAATTTCATTGAAGTAATGCGCAGGGTTTGGATTAACCGATTGTGAACCATCATTGAAATCCCACAGCCATGAAACTGCATTTTGTGATTGATCAACAAAATTAATTTTGCTGTTGAACACATTTGTAACAAATGGATCAGGTGTAAACTTAGCTTCCGGAAGAGGGAAGAAAGTTATATCGACAGGTTGTGTAAGAGTAGCAGTACATCCGGCAGTAGTGGTAATAGTGAGTGTGATCGGATAGTTGCCGGGAACACCATAAATATGGCTAGGATTTTCCGTCACCGATGAAGTGTTATCGCCAAAACTCCAGTCAAATGTAGAACCTACAGGATAAGACGAAGTATTCGTGAAATTAATTTCCGGAATCTCACACGTTAAACTGGTATCATTTGTAAAGCTGATAACCGGTGTTTGATTGACAATGAAATTAATTGCAGGAGAAGCACCAACACAACCATTAACATCAGTCACCTGAACGGTGAATATGCCCGGTGTAGTTGATACCACAGTAGGACTAACAGAACCATCCGACCACGTATAAGCATTGAAGCCTGCAGGTGTTACACTGAGTGTTGAAGATTCACCATCGCAAATTTCAAAGTCACCAACAATAACAGGCTGAGGTAAAGTATTCACTGTGATAGCAGCAGCACCTGAAATTGTTCCAGGACAGAATGCATCATTGATGGAAACCAATGTGTATGTTGTTGAGATGCCGGGAGAAACAGGAATTGTTGCAGTTGTATTTGCAGTGCTCAGCGGACCAATATTAGTAACACCATTTGAATAAGTGTAACTAAAAGGAGCAACGCCATTAAATGCAATTGTGAGTGGTGTGCTGTTGCCGATACAAATTGCATTGGTTCCTGATATTGCTGCAGAAGGAATCTGATTCACTGTAACGTTTGCCACTCCCGAAGCACTACCAATACAATTGGCATCACTAACTGTTACGACATTATACGATGTAGATAAAGTTGGGTTAACAGTAATAATTTCAGGATTATTAGTAGTGGTGAAAGGTCCGAGTGTACTGGTACCGTTGCTATAGGTATAAGTGTAAGGACCTGTTCCGGTGAATCCTATATTAAATGCAGTGGATGATCCATTACAGATGGAAGGATTTCCAACCACGGTTGCTGTTGGTAAGGCATTCACTACAACCTGAGCGGTACCGGAAGTGAGTCCGGGACAGTTGTCATCAGAAATGGTAGTTAATGAATAGGTAGTTGTATTACCGGGAGTAACGTTTATGATTTCCGGATTATTGGAAGTTGTTACAGGTCCGAATATCGAAGAACCATTGGAATACGAATATGTGTAAGGAGCATTTCCGATGAAGTTAATCTGGAATTCAGATGTTTCACCACTACAAATAACAGCATCTCCACTCAATGCCAGAGCACCTTCCGGAATCATGTTCACCGTGATATCGGCAACACCGGAAATTGAACCTGGACAACCGGCACCTGTAATGGTTGACATGTGGTAAGTAGTTGATGAATTTGGAGTCACACTAATTAATGCACTTGAATTCATTGTGGTAAACGGTCCGATGATCGAAGTGCCATCAGTGTATTTATATTCAAATGGTGCAACCCCGGTAAAGGAAAGCGTCAGGTTCGTACTTGTTCCACGGCAAATTTCATTGGTGCCTGATATTGCGGCAGTAGGTAATGGTATCACAGTTACTACGGCAGCACCAGCACCTGATCCTGCGCAATTAGCATCGCTTATCGTGGTAATTCCGTAAGTTGTTGTTGCCAACGGAGCAACATTCACCAACACAGGATTTTGATTTGTTGTGAATGGACCAAATACATTCGGACCATCATTATAGCTGTAGGTGAATGGTCCTGTTCCGGTGAATAGAATCGATAGATCCGTATTCAATCCGTCACAGATCGATGTGGTTCCTGTTAATGCAGCAGTTGGCAAAGGATTCACTGTTATTGCAGCTGATCCGGAAACCGAACCTGCGCAATTTGCATCGCTTATTGTTACCAGGTTGAATGTAGTTGAAGTTGCCGGTCCAACAGTTACAGTTGCCGGATTATTATTTGTAGTGAAAGGACCAAAAGTTGTGGTTCCATTAGAGTAGGAGTAAGTATATGGTCCGGTTCCAACAAAATTTAATGTAAGAGGAGTCGTTGTACCACTGCAAATAGTATTGTTTCCAGATATGGAAGCTGTCGGTAAATCGTTTACCGTAACTGTTGCTGTAGCAACATTGGTGTTTCCTACACAACCGGCACCGGTAAGTGTTGCGGTGAGGTTGTATGTTGTTGTTGCGGTTGGCGTTACATTTACTATTTCCGGATCATTAGATGTGGTGAACGGACCGAATGTATTAGTACCATCTGAATAACTGTAAACATAAGGAGCAACTCCAGTGAAGTTAATGCTGAGATTGGTGCTGGTACCATCACAAATTCCTGTGGTTCCGCTAAGAACAGCAGTTGGTAATTGTGTAACATTAATATTTGCCTGACCGCTTAAGGTTCCTGCACAATTGTTATTGGAAACGGAAAGTAATGTGTAGGTAGCTGTTGCCGATGGATTCACTGTAAGATTTACTCCTGCAGCTCCGGTAGTAAACGGACCGAAGTTATTTGTACCATCAGTGTAACTATAAGTGTATGGTCCCGGACCACCAAAAGCAGCAACTATAGTAGCCGATTGACCGAAGCAAATGGTATCAACACCACTTAATGCAGCGGTTGGAAGTGCAAAAACAGTTACACTGGTGTTATCAGTTCCAATACATCCATTGGCATCAGTAACTGTCACAGTCACCGGACCGGCAACACCAACATTGATGTTTTGTGTAACGGCACCTGTCGACCATAAGTATTGACTATAACCAGTTCCTGCACTCAAAGTGGTATTGGAACCCTGACATGTTGTAAGTGTACCGGTGATTGAAGGAACAGGATTGGGATTAATTGTTGTTGTTGCACTTGTATTGTTAACGCAACCATTAGCATCGGTAACTGTAACAGTAACAGTGGTGGCAGTCGATAAATTAATAGTTTGACTCACGGCACCTGTCGACCATAAATAATTAGTGTATCCGTTTCCTGCGTCAAGAGTCGTGTTTAGTCCTGCACAGAAATCAACATCACCGGTGATTGATGGAGTAGGCAATGGATTAACAGTAAGTGCATAAGATGTAGAAGCCGTGCAACCATTTGCTGCAGTTACAGTGACGGTGTAAGGTCCGTTAGCATTTACACTTATGGTTTGTGTTATAGCTCCTGTTGACCACAAATAACCTGTATAACCCGGGCCTGCATTGAATGTTGAAGAAAATCCTGAACAAACCACCTGATTACCTGAAATAGCAGGTGTGGGGTTTGGATTTACAGTAAGGTTTCGTGTTGTACTTTTTGAACAACCATTAGCATCAGTCACAGTAACAGTATAAATGCCGGCAGTACCAACATTCACTGTTTGTGTTACAGCTCCCGTACTCCAAACATATCCGCTATAACCGGCCCCTGCGTCGAACGAAGTATTTTGTCCCTGACAAATTACATTTGTTCCGGTAATCGATGGGGCGGGTAATGGATTAACAGTAACAACCTGTGAATCGGAATTGGAACAACCATTTGCATCGGTAACAGTTACCGTATAAGTATTAGGTGTGTTCACTGTATTGGTAGCAGTTAAAGCGCCATTTGACCATAGATAGCTTACATAACCGGCACCTGCATTTAATGTGGTATTAGTTCCAAAACAGAATGAAGGTGTGCCGGTAATATTTGGTGTTGGTAATGGATTAACAGTTACAACTGTGCTAGTTGAAGCAGTACAACCGTTTCCGGCAGTAACAGTAACTGTATATGTTCCACTGGTTGAGACATTCAATAATTGAGTTCCCACTCCGGTATTCCAAAGATAAGATGCATAACCAACGCCTGCACTCAGGTTATAGTTGAGGCCTTGACAGAAAGTGGTCGTTCCGGTAATGTTCGGAGAAGGATTTGGATTAACAGTCAGTGTACGAGTGGTTGATTTTGAACAACCATTGGCATCGGTGACCGTAACAGTATAAGTTCCTGCAGTATTTAAAGAGGTTGTTTGAGTAACTGCACCATTGCTCCACAAGTAACCAGAATAACCGGCACCTGCATCGAAGGTAGTATTCTGACCCTGACAAATAATGTTAGTACCAGCAATTACCGGAGCAGGAAGTGGATTAACAGTGAGTGTAACATTCGTAGATTTCGTACATCCAAATCCGTTGGTTACAGTCACAGTATATGTATTCGCAGCTCCTGTTGTAATGGTTTGTGTGATGGCGCCATTCGACCAGGCATAATTATTAAATCCAGCACCTGCATCGAATGTTGTAGTGGTACCCTGACAGATCGAATTATCTCCAAGTATAACAGGATTAGGTAATGGATTAACTGTAACTTGCAACGTGTCCTTTCCGGTACATCCGTTTGCAGCTGTTACAGTTACAGTGTAGATATTGGCTGTTCCTGTCGTGATAGTTTGTGTTCCAAGACCATTTGACCAGATATAACTAGTATATCCTCCACCGGCATTTAATGTGGTAGTATTTCCCTGACAGATTGTAGCCACACCAGTAATGTTCGGAACCGGATTAGCAAGGATAGTAATTGCTTTTGAAACGTTTTTAGTACAGCCATTTGCATCGGTAACAGTAACAGTATAAGTTCCTGTGGTTGGTGCATAAATAGATGAAGTAATTGCACCTGTATTCCAGAGGTAATTGGTATATCCGACATTGCAGGAAATTAAAACGGAATCACCGGCACAAGCACTCGGGTTTCCGGCTAGAACAGGTGTGGGCAAAGGATTGGTGGTTACGGTGGTGGACCCCACGGCGGTACAGCCTCCTGCCTGTGTAACGGTAACGGTGTAAGTGCCCGCAACTGATACATTTATTGATTGAGTAGGAGCTCCTGTGTTCCAAAGGTAACCCAATCCAACATTCGCGGTAAGTGTAACATTGCCACCGATGCAAAACTTAGGATTTGCCGGTAATATGGTTGCGACAGGATTAGCATTGGCAATTAAAACCCCATCCAATGATGAGACCGAGACGCATCCCGAACTGTCAGGCAATTCAATTCGATAGGCAATTGAATCATTACACAGTTGTTTGGTAGTTGTATCAGTGTATGTTAACAGGGCAGTGGAATCAATTAGTGTCCACGTACCAATTGGGAAATTCTTATAAATTTTATATTTCGTATTATGCGAACTCAGAAGGGGAACGCGAAGTGCATTCCATGTAAGTATTGTCTGATTTTGTCCGCCTACGGTTGCATTGAGATAAATAGTGCGAAGTGTATCAGAAGGAACACTAATGCTGTCGCCACTGCAACCTGAGCGAGTTCGGATATAATAGTAAATGGATTGTTGCTGTGCAGTTACACCAAACATACCGGTGAGTGAAGGTGCCGATTGTGTGTAAGAGTAGCTGGCTGCATTGTTAAACGGAGTCTTAACACTATCAACAATCTGGAATGGACCGCCTGCATTCAGCGATGCATAAATTTCGTAGGAGTGGAAAGTATTTTGTGAGTCACGGGGAGTAGATTTCGTCCATGATAGAGTAACACTTCCATTGGTATTTACCGATGCACACCTTAGCACTGGTGCTTTCAATTTTGGTGGTGGTAAAACGAGTATGGAAATGGTACTGACGTTTGATGCATTGGCCGGACAATAATTGTCGGTTGCTTTAATGATGAAATTATAAACGTTTGAGATACTGGTACAATTCAAGTTCAATCCTGCAACGTGATCACAGGTAGTAACCCAGTTAAATCCAACTCCACCGAATACCGGGAATGAGAAGGGTGTAGTGTGGGATAGCGTAGCGCAGGGCGGAATTACGCAACCTGCATTCGGGTTGGTAAAATTGGTTCCGAATTCACTTCCGGAAGCTTCAATAGTGATTGTTTGCGAACCCCCATTATTAAAAAAGTTGAAGTCGTTGGCAGACAGGAAGAAGTTAACAGTATCACCTGCATATACGGTATCGGTATATGCTGTTTGCAATCCGGTAACAGGATCATAAAATGGCGCTGTTACAATTGGAGGTAAATTTTGTGTTCCGCCAATTGGAGGACAACTATTATTCAGAACTACATCAATTTCGCGAAAGATTTCAGCAACTTTTTGCTGGCATTTGTATGCAGTAACTTTTACTACAGTTGCAAAATATCCTCCTGTAAAAGATGTGTAAGTGATTTCACCTGTACTTGGATTGATAGTAGCTCCAACATTGGAAGGATTCTGCGTTGCTGATGGTAATTGACTGTTTAAAGTATAACCCGGAGCAAATGGAATAACGGTCAAACCATCATCATCAACAAGATTAGCCCAGCTATAAACCAAAGAATCCAATTCAGGATCGACAGCATTGGGGTTATATTTGAACGGGTAACCGGTACAGATGATTGTAGAAGGTTTTTCAGCAAAAAATGGAGATGAGTCGTAACAAATACTGGTATTTTGAGCATTGTAAGGATACATAATTGCTCTGTTTGCAAAACCTAAACTACCTGCGCCGGCAACATTGGTTAAAGCACCACTTCGGCAACATTCACCCCACCAAAATCTCCATCCGGCAGCCGGAGGAACACCTGCCAGTGTGATTGGAGCGGATTCATAGATGTATTCTTCAACCAGTCCGGGAATAGCGGGGCTACCACCATCAGGACAATTAGGGCAAGCAGAAACACCATTTGCTTGTAATCCATTCGGACTAATGTCATTTTGCTGAACCAGATTACAAGTAAAGCTACCAACCGAGTGTGAGGTGTTCATTTGAATGGTATTACTTGGAGTAATACCATTGCAATCGCGGTAAAATTTCAAACGGAATTTAAACTGACCACTACCGAGGCAAGTCCATGTAATTTCACCACCCATTCCATGGGATGCATACAGTTCACCGGAATTGCTGAGCGTTCCGATTAACATTAGGAGAAACAGTATGATTCTTTTCAAAGGATTAAGATTTTGTTCAGGTTAGTAATTATTAGGCTATTAGGGGTCTATTTTAACAAACAAATATAGTGATTTCCAGTTAAGTTTTTACAAACTAAACCGAATTCTACAGGAAAGACGCTGGAGTAAGGCTTTCAGTTGCATTCAAAGACTACAACTGCCTGAAATGGAATGGCTTGAAAATCAATTAATAAGATAAAAAATTATGAACAGCTGTTTATAACTATTCAAGGTTATCCTGCAATTATTTCAGTCATACTGTCGGGCTGGAGGTGTTTAGCAGCCATTTCAGCAATATTTTCTGGTGTAATTGTCGCTAAAGTTTCCAGGTATTTATCGAAATAAGAGTAGTCTAAGTTATGTAAAATCAATCCTTTAAATCTGTCAGCCAACGAAAATGGACCATCCAGACTTCGTTGAAAGGAACCTACCAGATAATTTTTTACCAGGTCAAGTTCTTCTTGAGGAATGGCTTCATTGATAAGTCGATATAATTCTACATAAATTTCTTTGATTGCATCATTTCTGACATCATTTCCCACTTCGGTAGAGATAAAAAATGAACCGGTGGCGGGATAGGGAACCAGGCCGGAACCAATTCCGTAGGTATATCCTTTGTCTTCGCGGATATTCGACATCAACCGCGATCCAAAATAACCACCCAGAATGGTATTGACCACCGAAAGTTTGAGAAAATCAGGGTGATTCTTGGGTTGCATTTGCTTACCAATTCGCAATCCCGATTGAATGGAATCTTTTTTTGGAATTTGTAATTTTTCCGGTTTTGTTAAAGCAGGGGCCGGTAATTTAGGTGGATTGTCGGCAGTCATTTTCATGGTGCCGAAACATTGTGTCACAGCATTTATTTCGTTTTCGGTAATTTTTCCTGAAAGGATAAAAATTGCATGTTGTAAACCATAGGTGGTTTTATGTATTTCCTGCAGTTTTTCCTGCGTAACGGCATCAATAAATTTTTCATCTGGAATAAATCCATATGGATGATTACTGCCAAAAACTGATGCATTAAAATGATTTTTTGCGAGCCAGCTAACTTTTTCTCTGTTTACATGCAAGGCCTGTATATTTCTTGATTTCCAGGTGGTAATTTCACTCTCAGGAAATATCGCATCGTCCATTACCTCCTTAAGCAAAGTGAGTGTTGAAGGAAAGAATCTGGATAATGAAAAAAGGCTGATGCTCTTAAAATCAGCTCCAGGTTCGGATTGAAGATAAGCTCCATAATAATCAAATTCTTCTGCAATCGTTTGCGCATTCATCCGGTTTGTTCCGGCATCAATCAACTGGTGACAGGTACTTGAAAGTGCATAGCTCATCTGGTCGGAACAACCTGCCGGAAATATGATTTCCAGTTTTACCACATCTTCAGTGCCTGAATTAATTACATATAGGCTTAGGCCGTTAGTGACCGGAATTTTTTCAGCTTTTAATACGGAAACAGATTCAGGAATTTTTAATTCAGGAGGAGTAGTTCTTGAAATTGACATAGTTATTTTTTTGAACGATAAAATAAAACATTGCTATTAGATTCCGTAAATATGGCAGCGGCAGTTTTTTGAATATCTTTTGCAGAAACGGCCCGGTATAAATCTACTTGCTTATTGGTTAAACTCACATCTCCGAGCATTTCATAATAGGCAAGATTCAATGCTCTGTTGCCATGATTCATCTCTCCGAAAACCAGTCCCGATTCTACTTTTTGTTTTACTTTGTTCAATTCACGCTCATCAACAACATGGTGTACCAGATTATTTATTTCCAAAGTAAGTGCTTCTTCAGCCTCTTCAAGCGAAACACCGGCAGCGGGTTTTCCTTCTGCAACAATAAGACTTGGATCAATATCTCCCAGCGTATAAGCATTGATTGTGGTAAATATTTTTTGATCCTTCACCAGCCTGTTATAGAGACGTGAAGATTTACCGGATGAAAGTACATCCGTTATCAGATCGGTGGCATAAAAATCGTCATCACCACGTTTGCCGCAATGCCAGCATTTATACAAACTATCGTAGGGAACATCTCTGGTTTCATCCGCAATTCGTTTGCCGGTTTGTTTAGGTTCCTGAGCAATATTTCGAATGATTTTATTGCCTGCAGGAATTGGTCCGAACCATTTTTCAGTCAGCGTTTTTGCTGTTTCAATGGTAATGTTACCCGACAAGGTTAGTATAGCATTTCCCGGATGATAATACTTATGAAAAAAACTTTTAACATCTTCAAGAGAAGCATTTTCAATATGGGACACTTCTTTGCCAATGGTTGCCCATTGATAAGGATGTGTTTTGTAGTTTAAGGGACGAAGTAAAAGCCAGGCATCACCATACGGTTGATTCAAATAACGTTGTCTGAATTCTTCCACAACAACATGACGTTGTACATCGAGACTTTTCTCGGAAAAAGCGAGACTCAACATTCTGTCGGATTCGAGCCAGAAAGCAGTTTCGAGATTCTGAACAGGGATAGTCAGGTAGTAATTCGTGAAATCATTATTCGTGAAAGCATTATTTTCTCCACCTGCCATTTGAAGTGGTTCGTCATAATTTGGGATATTTACTGAGCCACCAAACATCAGATGTTCAAATAAGTGAGCGAATCCTGTTTTGTCAGCCGTTTCATCACGTGCACCTACTTCGTACAAAATATTCATTGCAACGAGTGGAGTGGAAGTATCGGTATTTACAATTACCCTAAGGCCATTGGAAAGTGTGAATTTTTCGTATTGTAACATAATTTATTTATAAATCGCTTATTTCTTTTTTGGTGATGAGAAATTCATTCCATATTTCCTGCACAATTTCAGCAGCCGGTTTTAAAGAATGAATGGTACTTACTACTTGCCCGATTTCCAGTTCGCCTTCAGTGAGATCACCTTCAAACATACCTTTTTTAGCACGTGCACGCCCAAGAATTGTTTTCAGTTCTTCGGTATCTGCACAACGTGTTTCAGCCTCTTCAATCTGCTTGTAGAATTCATTTTTTATCATTCTTACAGGCGTCAGTTTTTTCAGTGTAAGGATGGTATCGCCTTCTTTTGTTTGAAGTAATTTTTGTTTAAAATTTATATGTGCTGAAGATTCTTCGGATAATACAAACCTGGTTCCAATTTGTACACCATCCGCGCCAAGCGCCATAGCAGCAAGCATAGCTTTACCGGAACCAATTCCGCCAGCGGCAATGATTGGAATGTCAACCGCCTGTTTTATCAATGGAATAAGACACATTGTAGTAGTTTCTTCTCTTCCATTATGTCCGCCGGCTTCAAAACCTTCTGCAACAATGGCATCAACACCGGCATCAGCAGCTTTCTTTGCAAATTTCGAATTCGCTATTACATGAACAACAGTAATGCCTTTTTGTTTCAACATACTTGTCCACGTAACAGGATTACCTGCAGAAGTAAAAACTATTTTCACACCCTCATCAAATATGATTTGCATCAATTGATCGATATCGGGATAAAGGAGCGGTACATTAACTGCAAAAGGTTTATCAGTTGCTTTTTTACATTTTTGAATGTGCTCCCTCAGTACATCCGGATACATAGATCCTGAACCAATGATACCTAATCCACCGGCATTGCTAACGGCAGCAGCCAGGTGCCAGCCGCTGCACCAGATCATTCCTGCCTGAATGATGGGATATTGAATCCCGAAGAGTTCTGTTATGCGATTTTTCATAATCGGTAATATTACAAATTTCTGATCCGGTATTCAAAATAATCAAGTGTACATTTTACCCGAGCCAGATATTCTCTAAAGGTCCAGTATCGATGTTTATAATGAAGCGGGTCGGCAGCAAGGCCAATGGCATCAAGGTTTATACATCTGGCAATAAAAGTGCTCTTTCCAATTGATCGGCCTGACTTATAATAATAACCGATTTACATTTATAGTAATTCTGAGCCCGTTCAACTGAATTCCAGGTGCGTACACCACCATGATCGGGATAAATTACATGTGTGGGAATCCCAGCCAACAAAAGAGCCGCTTTCATGTCGTTTGGTTCATTATAGAACTCCCGATTGCTCATTCCGCTTACAATTATTTTTTTTGTTTTCCCTGCATCATAAACCGCTGCAGCAGCTTCCATGCGGTGATTGAATGAATCATTTTCCCATAAGCCTTCGGGAGAACTTCCGGCGCCTAAAACTAATGTCGTTTCATGAAAAGGCAATTTGCTGGAATCTGTGTAGATGTTTCCGGAAGCAACAAAAGAGATCATCCGGTAATTTAAAATGACAAGTAAAATCCCCACCACGGGAATCAACAAAATGGTGATCAGGATTTTTCGCAATTTATTACCGCAGTTGATTTTCATTAATTACTGCAAAGAAAAGCAATACCATGCATGTGTGGGCATTTCTTGCCGCTTGTATTGCAATATCTTGTATTTTTGCATGAATGCTGGCACTTTTTTCAGGGTGCATAGGATGGCAGGACACTGATTATGAAGATAGTAATTCCGGTTGCAGGTATTGGAAGCAAACTACGACCACACACACATACACAACCTAAAGCACTGGTTCCGGTTGCCGGTAAGCCCATTTTGGCGCATATTATCGATTCACTGGTTGAGGCAGGTTTCGACGATTTTATATTCATTATCGGGTACTTAGGCGATAAAATTGAATCTTTTGTAACTGAAAAATATCCTAAAATTAAGAGAACATTCATCATCCAGGAACCTCGCGAGGGAACAGGTCATGCAATCTGGCTGGCACGTGATAAAGTTCCTCAGAATGAAGAAATGCTCATTGTTCTGGGTGATACTATTGTTGAATTTGATATTCAAATGGTTACCAGCAGTTCGCACTCACTTTTGGGAGTCAAGAAAGTCGACGATCCACGGAATTTCGGAGTCTCTGAAATTGCTAGCGCAGGATTTATTACCCGTCTATCTGAAAAACCTAATATTCCAAAATCGAATCTTGCCCTGGTAGGAATATATTTTATTAAGGAGTCGGGAAAATTATTTGAAATGCTGGATCACATGATCCGCAAGCAGCAAAAAACAAGGGATGAATACAATCTTACCGAGGCAATTATGAAAATGATTGAGAAAGGTTCGAAAGTTGCAGCCTTTCAAATTGGTAACTGGTACGACTGTGGCGGAAAAGCAAATTTGCTCGAGACCAATGCCATTTTACTTAAACGAACCATAGCAGATCCAAACCGAAAACATTTTCATAACACCATTATTATAGAACCTGTAAGTATTGCTCCTGATTGCGATATTACTGATTCAATTATTGGTCCAAATGTTTCGATTGGTGAACGCACCATTATCAAATCAAGTATTATCAAAGAATCGATTATTGGTTCTTATTCACAGTTAGAAACTGCCGTACTTTCTAAATCGATCGTTGGTAGTGATGCTTATCTGAAAGGTTTGAGTCAGAGTTTAAATATCGGTGACAGCACCGAAATCGATTTTAGTTAACCTTACATATTTATGGACAATACAACCACACCTGAAGTAGCTCAGGGAACAATGGATAAAGACAAAGTAGTTTTTGACCTTATCAAAAAAGAATTAAAACGCCAGCGAAACGGACTGGAGCTAATTGCTTCTGAAAATTTTGTCACCAAGCAGGTGATGGAAGCTATGGGTTCTTGTCTGACCAACAAATATGCAGAAGGATTGCCCGGCAAGCGTTATTATGGCGGATGTGAGATTGTAGATCAGATTGAACAATTGGCAATTGACAGAGCTAAAACCCTTTTCAATGCCGCTTGGGTAAATGTGCAGCCACATTCAGGGGCACAGGCAAATGCAGCTGTCATGCTGGGAGTATTAAAGCCCGGCGATAAAATTCTTGGTTTCGACCTTTCTCATGGTGGACACCTTACTCACGGTTCACCAGTAAATTTTTCAGGTAAACTATATCAGCCATCTTTTTATGGGGTGGAAGAATCAACCGGAGTTATAAATTACGATCATTTAGAAGCAATAGCCATAAAAGAGCAACCCAAACTTATTATATGTGGTGCATCGGCTTATTCACGTGATTGGGATTATGTGCGACTGCGTGCTATTGCTGACAAAGTGGGAGCCTTATTACTGGCAGATATTTCTCATCCATCGGGATTAATTGCCCGAGGTTTATTGAATGATCCTGTTCCTCATTGTCATATCGTAACAACAACTACTCACAAAACATTACGTGGTCCGCGTGGAGGAATGATTCTGATGGGAAATGATTTTCCAAACCCTTGGGGATTGAAAACACCAAAAGGAGAGATTCGCATGATGTCGGCTATACTCGACAGCGCAGTTTTTCCGGGTACCCAGGGCGGGCCGTTAGAACATGTTATTGCCGGTAAAGCGGTAGCATTTAATGAAGCATTAAGTGATGAATATTTTGAGTATTGTGTTCAGGTGATCAAGAATGCAAAAGCAATGGCGGCAGCATTTGTTTCGAAAGGATACAAAGTGATTTCAGGCGGAACAGACAATCACATGATGCTCATCGATCTGCGTTCTAAAGATATTACCGGTAAGGATGCTGAAAACAGTTTGATAGAAGCTGAAATTACCGTCAATAAAAATATGGTTCCTTTCGATGATAAATCGCCCTTTGTAACTTCCGGAATCAGGGTTGGAACTGCAGCCATGACCACCCGGGGCATGAAGGAAAAGGATATGACCCAGATTGTGGAAATAATCGACAAAGTATTGATGAACAGAAATGATAAATCGATAATTAAGACTCTGAAGAGCGAGGTTCATGAATTGGCAGAAAAATTTCCGCTATATTGATACTTTAATTTAACAATCGACGTTATTGCGCCATAGTAACACAAACAAAACCTGATGAAGCACTATTTTTACCTGATTGTTTTTATGTTTTCAGTCATCCGGGCAAATGCTCAGTCGGGTGGTGATAATACCTATGAATTTTTAAACCTGTCATCATCGGCGCGGGTAGCTGCTATGGGCGGACAATTGGTGCCGGTTAAAGACAATGATCTCAATCTTGTTTTTGGAAATCCTGCCTTATTGAATCCGGAAATGAGCAAACAACTCACTTTTAGTGGTGTTGGTTATTTTGCAGATATTAAATACGGTTATGCCGCTTATGCTCTGGATTTTGAAAAATACGGAACTTTTGCTGCAGGAATGCATTATGTAAATTACGGTGACTTTACGGAAACTGATAATACCGGCGAAGTATTGGGGTCATTTAAGGCAGCAGAATATTCTCTCAATCTAAGTTATGCCCGTACTATCAACAACGATAGTGCATTCACAGTAGGTGCTACCTTAAAAACCATTTATTCCAGTCTGGAAGATTATTCTTCGGTTGGTATGGCAGTAGATATTGGTGCCAATTATTATTTTGATGAAGCACTTGTAAACCTTTCTTTGGTAGCTAAGAATGCCGGCAGACAATTAACTTATTACAGAGATGGAAATAATGAACCACTTCCTTTTGAAATAGAACTGGGTGCTTCTAAAAAACTGGCAAAAGCTCCTTTACGGCTTTCTTTAGTATTGCAGAACCTGGAAAAATTTGATTTGACCTATAAAGATCCTGCCAAAGAAAATGAAACCGACCCAATCACAGGTGAAGTTACCGAGGAAAAGATCACTTTCGGAGATAAAGCATTACGCCATGTGGTTTTAGGAGCAGAAATACTTTTATCGAAGAATTTTCACATTCGTGCCGGGTACAACTTCAGAAGACGAAATGAGCTAGGGGTGGAGACTAAAATGTCGACTGTTGGTTTAAGCTGGGGACTAGGATTCCGCATTTCGAAATTCCACATCAGTTATGGCCGGGCAACCTATCATTTGGCCGGAGCATCCAACCATTTTTCATTGTCAGCCAATTTGGGTGAATTTTATAAAAAAGCCCAATAAATCCGGTTTAAATCTTCGCGATTACTTTGAGCGGAAGGGCTATTTGCTTACCTTTGCAACGTATGTCATCGCTTATGTCATTGGAGCATCCTGTAATTGCAATTGATGGGTATTCATCGTGTGGGAAAAGCACGGTTGCGAAATCATTGGCAAAAGTACTTGGAATCAGATATATCGATTCCGGAGCGATGTACCGTGCAGTAACCTGGTATTTTCTGGAGAATAAAATTTATTTCCCGCTGGCAGGCGAGCATTCCGACCTTGATTATCGACACACCCTGGACCAGATTCACATTCATTTTGAAGTGAGTCCATCTACCGGAGAATCCGAAATATTCCTTAATAGTTTTAATCTCAAAAAGGAGATACGAACAATGGAGGTTTCAGATAATGTAAGTCATGTGAGTGCTATTAAGGAAGTCAGGAAAAGAATGGTCAGTTTGCAACAGCAAATGAATACCGGAGCCGGATTGGTAATGGATGGCCGCGATATTGGAACCACGGTTTTTCCGAATGCCGATTTGAAAATATTTATGACTGCAGATCCTGAAATAAGAGCCATGCGCCGTTACCGGGAAATGTTAAGTGCCGGTGTGGAAGTGTCACTGGATGATGTCAGGAACAATATCAACAGTCGTGATTATGAAGATACACACCGGGAAGAGAGTCCGCTAAGAATGGCCCCAGATGCTGTGGTATTAGATAACAGCCATTTGAATTTCGATGAACAGGTAGAATTTGTGCTTGAGCGAATCAGAAATCTCAGACCGGCTTAAATAAAATGCAATAAAGGAAACCAATTCACGGTTTTCCTGTTATCGATATGGAAAAAGCTATGAAAATCACCATTGATTCTGAATCAGGTTTTTGCTTCGGTGTCGTCTTTGCCATTCAAATGGCTGAGGCTGAATTAGATGCGACCGGAACTTTGTATTGTCTAGGTGATATCGTCCATAATAACATGGAAGTAGAGCGTTTGGCTAAGAAGGGATTGAAAATCATCAATCATGAGCAGCTTAAAAACTTAAGAGATTGCAAAGTTTTAATCAGGGCTCATGGTGAACCACCGGAGACCTACCAAACTGCAATTGAGAATAATATTGAATTAATAGATGCCTCCTGTCCGGTAGTTTTGAAATTACAAAATCGGGTGCGTACCAGTTTCGAGACTGTTGAATCGAATAATGCACAAGTTGTAATATATGGTGAAACCGGCCATGCAGAAGTGAATGGTTTGGTTGGTCAGACGCATGGGGAAGCCATTATTATCACCGGCGAGCACGATCTCGATAAAATTGACTTTAGCAGACCTGTTTACTTGTTTTCGCAGACAACAAAAAGTACAGCAGGTTTCAATCATATTAAAAACATTATAGAACAGCGTGTTAAGGAATCGAAGGGATCTTTGGAAACCGGAGACTTTACAGCTAATGATACCATTTGCCGTCAGGTTTCAAACCGGGAACCACAATTAGAACGATTTGCGGTTCAGCACGATGTGATATTGTTCGTTAGCGGAAAAAAGAGTTCTAATGGAAAAGCCCTTTTCGGAGTATGCCATAAAGTGAATCCCAACACCTATTTTATTTCAGAACCATCTGAGATTCAAGAAGATTGGTTTTTAAGTGCTCAATCTGTTGGCATTTGTGGTGCAACCTCTACACCAATGTGGCTGATGGAAGACGTTGCTGCCCGTTTAAGGCTGATTAAGAGCCCTTTACAGTCAGTTAGCTGACCTGTTCATAAAATAAACACCTTCTTGTTTTTAAAATCCTGAATTTCTTTGTTTTTGTAAAAGAAATTTCGGTACATTTGCGCTCCTTTTCGGGAGGAAAGGGTAGTTAACCTATTATTAATAATGACAATAGAAACGGAAAACGTAAAAATGGATCTAAGAGCTTCTAAGGCCATCAAAAGAGCCGAACCATCGGGTGTTGATTTTGATTGGGATAATATTGGCAAGAGCGCTGATATTTACAAAGCCGATGATAAGGAAAGGTTTGAGAAGATGTATGATCAAACACTCAGCTCAGTGGTTGAACATGATGTACTGAATGGTACTATCATTGGCATGACCAGCAAAGAAGCTGTTGTGAACATTGGTTTTAAATCAGATGGTTTAATTCCATTATCAGAATTCAGACACATGCCTGATTTAAAAATCGGTGATGAGGTTGAAGTTTATGTCGAGACACAAGAAGACAAAAACGGACAGCTCATTCTTTCTCACAAGAAAGCCCGTGCTTTAAAATCATGGGAGCGTGTAAATTCTGCTCTTGAAAAAGATGAGATTATTCAAGGCTTTGTAAAATGTCGTACCAAAGGTGGTTTGATTGTAGATGTATTCGGAATTGAAGCATTCTTACCGGGTTCACAAATTGATGTTAAGCCAATCCGCGATTACGATGTATTTGTTGGAAAAACCATGGAATTCAAGGTTGTGAAAATCAACAATGAATTCAAAAACGTGGTGGTATCACACAAAGTACTGATCGAAGAAGAATTGGAAAGCCAAAAGGCAGAAATCATATCTAAACTTGAAAAAGGACAGGTACTTGAAGGTACTGTTAAGAATATTACCTCATACGGTGTATTCATGGACTTAGGTGGTGTTGACGGATTGTTGCACATCACTGATATTTCATGGGGACGTATCAACCATCCGGAAGAAGTATTGAAATTGGATGAGAAAATCAATGTGGTAATTCTCGATTTTGATGATGAGAAAAAACGTATTGCACTTGGTCTGAAACAACTTACTTCACAACCTTGGGATTCTTTGGATACCGAGCTGAAAGTAGGTGATAAAGTTAAAGGTAAAGTGGTAGTTATAGCCGATTACGGTGCATTTGTGGAAGTGATTCCAGGTGTTGAAGGACTTATTCACGTTTCTGAAATGTCGTGGTCACAACATTTACGCAGCCCACAGGATTTCCTTAAAGTAGGGGATGAAATTGAAGCTATGATTCTGACACTTGATCGTGATGAGCGTAAAATGTCACTTGGCTTAAAGCAATTGATGCCTGATCCATGGGGACAAATTACTTCGAAATATCCTGTTGGATCTAAGCACAAAGCCAAGGTTAGAAACTTTACCAATTTCGGTGTATTTGTTGAACTGGAAGAAGGAATTGATGGTTTGATCCACATTTCTGATCTTTCCTGGTCAAAGAAAATCAAGCATCCATCTGAATTCACCAAAATTGGTGATGAAATTGAAGTAATGGTACTTGAAGTAGATGCTGAAAACCGTCGTCTGAGCTTAGGTCACAAACAAATCGAAGATAATCCATGGGAAAGTTATGAAACAATCTTCTCTGTTGACTCAGTTCATGAAGGTGTAGTTGGCAAAGTAACCGATAAAGGTGCTGTTGTAACTCTTCCTTACGGTGTTGAAGGATTTGCTCCTTACCGTCATCTTGCGAAAGAAAACGGTGCTACAGCAAAGACTGATGAGAAGCTTGATTTCAAAGTAATTGAATTCTCAAAGGAAAATCGCAAAATCATCGTTTCACATACCCGTATGTTTGAAGATGTGAAAAATGTTGCGAAATCTGAAACTACTGAAAAGGCTGAAGACAGCACAACCAAATCGATTAAGAAAGTAAAAGAGAGCGTAGAAAAATCTACATTAGGTGATTTTGGTGTTCTCTGCTTTAAGATCGGAATTGGAAACATCTGAGAAAAAAACCAAAGATGCTCCTGCTGATGATCAGGTTGAAAAGAAACCTAAGAAAACCAAAGCTGTCAAGGATGATGAAACATCCACTGACGAAACTGCTAATTAATATTAAAAATCCCCGATTATTTTCGGGGATTTTTTTTGACCCTTTATTTCTGCTATTTTTGCCAACATAATTACAACCATGTCATCACGGCTGATACTCAACCAAAAGAATTTTGATATCACCATCAACAGGCTCTGCTTTGAGTTGATAGAGAATCACGATGATTTTAATGATACTGTAATAATTGGCCTGCAACCCCGGGGAGTTAATCTTTCTAATCGTATAACCAAACAGTTACGTCAGTTTTTGCCGGGGAAAACAATTCTTTCAGGCAACCTCGACATAACCTTTTTCAGAGATGATTTCCGCCGCAGAGAAAGTGTAATTGTCCCCAGTGCCACACAGATAGATTTCATCATTGAAAATAAAAAAGTGATACTGGTAGATGATGTATTGTATACCGGAAGAACCATACGTGCAGCATTAGATGCATTGCTGGCATTCGGAAGGCCATCCAAAGTTGAACTGGTTGTACTAATTGATCGCAAATTCAGCCGGCATTTGCCAATTGAACCCGATTATGTAGGGAAAGCCATTGATACAATTATGTCGGATAAAGTGAAGGTTACCTGGAACGAAACCGATGGGAAAGATGAAGTTTGGTTATTTACAGCACAAAAAGAAGAATGAGTCAGCAACTTAGTGTGAAGCATTTATTGGGGATTAAAGATCTTCAGATTGACGATATCAGACAGATATTCGCCACCGCTGCCAACTTTAAGGATGTCATTAACAGACCCATTAAAAAAGTGCCTTCCCTGCGTGATATTACCGTTGCCAATTTATTCTTTGAAAATTCTACCCGCACCCGACTTTCTTTCGAATTAGCTGAAAAACGACTTTCAGCTGATATCGTAAATTTCTCAGCTTCTTCCTCATCAGTCAGCAAAGGAGAAACCCTCATTGATACAGTAAATAATATTCTGGCAATGAAAGTTGATATGGTGGTAATGCGGCATCCAAAACCGGGAGCAGCAGTTTTTTTATCGCGCCATGTGAATGCTAAAATAATAAATGCCGGCGATGGTACCCACGAACATCCTACCCAGGCTTTGCTCGATGCATTTTCAATTGCTGAAAAACTTGGTGAACTGAAAGGAGTGCGTGTCGTTATTATTGGTGATATCCTTCATTCCAGAGTTGCTCTTTCTAATATTTTTTGCCTGAAAAAAATGGGTGCAGAAGTCATGGTTTGTGGTCCTGTAACATTGATTCCCAGATATATAGCAGAATTAGGGGTGATTGTAGAACACGATCTCAAAAAGGCTCTTGACTGGTGTGATGTAGCCAATGTATTACGGATACAGTTAGAGCGTCAGGACATCCGCTATTTCCCTTCCTTACGGGAATATGTGATGTTATATGGGATTAACCGCGAAATCCTCGACAGCCTTAAAAAAGATATTCTGGTAATGCATCCGGGACCTATTAACAGGGGTGTAGAATTATCGAGTGATGCTGCCGATTCAAGGCAATCGATTATTCTTCAACAAGTTGAGAATGGAGTAGCCGTTCGCATGGCGGTTTTATATTTGTTAGCCGGCCAGGTGGATTAACACCATATCTTGTTTATTATTTTTGTTTGTGTAAGAATATCCTTATATTTGTTTTGATTTAATCCCTGATTATGCACTATTCACTCGATAAAGCAGAAAAATACGCAGTTATTAAGCTTCATGAACAGAAACTGAATACACTGATTTCTGCAGAGTTGAAGTCGGAATTGTTGATTATAAACAGTCAGGGATATAACAATATCATACTGGATTTATCCGATACGCAATTCTGCGATTCATCAGGCTTAAGTGCTGTTTTAGTAGGAAACCGTGTTTGCAGAAATGCTAATGGCGCATTTGTTATTACCGGATTAAGTGAGCCCATTAAAAAACTCATTTCAATTTCGCAACTGGAGCAGGTATTGGTAATAACACCAACCGTAACCGATGCAATTGATATGATTACTACAGATGAAATTGAAAAACCCTGAACGAACTAACAACTGAGTCAATAATATTATGATTAAACGTTTTACACTTCTCGCATTACTGAGTATTTTTTCAATCTGCAATCAGGGATTTGCACAATGCACTCCTGATGTTTCACTCACCATTCCCGGAATTTATCCTGACAGCACTACCGGTCTGCCATCTGGTGTGCTTGGACAACCATATAGTGAAGTAATACAAGTTCGTGTACTTACAGATACTTCTTTATTTGGTGCTCCTGTAATTGTTACCAGCATTACTATTACCGGAGTAACGGGATTACCTCCCGGAATTACTTATTCCTGTAATCCTGCAAGTTGCATTTTTCCAGGTGGAACAAATGGTTGTATTTTATTATCGGGAACACCAACTGCTGCAGGCGCATTTACTATGAATGTAGATCTTGAGGTTGCAGGAACATTATTTGGTTCTCCATTAACACAACCATCTACCGTTGATTATTATGTAATCAATATCAATTCAACTTCAGGTGTGAATGAAATGGGAGCAGTGAAATTTGATTTGTTGCAAAACAAACCAAATCCGGCAATCAATTTTACGGATGTTACTTATTCTTCTCCCATAGGTGGTGACTTTACGCTTCGTGCTTATAACATGATCGGTAAAGAAGTATTTGATCAGACCGTAAGAGGTATGGCAGGTTTAAATACTGTTCGTGTGAACACCAGTGATTTTGCACCGGGCGTTTATATGTTGTCTATTGAAAATGGGTCATCGGTAGTTACCCGCCGCATGATTGTTTCCAGAAAATAATGCCATTTGAATTAACAATTCTCGGAAGTAGTTCTGCTACTCCTACACAAAATCGTCATCCTACCGCTCAGGTTTTAAATATCCGTGAGCGGTTTTTTTTGATCGATTGCGGAGAAGGTACACAAAGTCAGCTAGTACGTTATAAAATTAAGTACAGCAGGATCGGACATATTTTTATCAGCCATCTGCATGGTGATCATTATCTGGGATTGATGGGATTATTGTCAACTATGCATTTGCAGGGAAGAAACAATGAAGTTCATTTATATGGTCAGCAGGAATTGATGGATATAATTGAGTTGCAGTTAAGATTATCGCAAACTGTGCTTCGTTATCATCTGATCTTTCATCCTGTAAAAAATTACAGCGGAACCATTATTCTGGAGGATGAAGATTTATCGGTGAGTACCATTTCACTTAATCACCGTATCCCATGTACAGGATTTTTATTTAAAGAAAAACCAAAGCCAAGGAAGTTGCTCATTAATAAAATGAAGCAGTACAATATCCCATTTAAATATTATGCAGGGATAAAAAATGGAGAAAATTACGAAGATGATTTTGGAAATATTATTCCAAATAGCGAACTTACCATAAGTGCCGGTCGACCGCGTTCGTATGCATTTTGTTCCGATACCTTGTATCTCGAACATTTGGCTGATGAAGTACGAGGCGTAGATTTACTTTATCATGAATCGACATTTATGCATGATTTACTGGAACGTGCCAAAGCTACTTTTCATTCTACCAGTATTGAAGCAGCAACTGTTGCAAAAAGTGCAGAAGTACAACGCTTAGTGATCGGGCATTTTTCAGCGCGTTATAAAGATCTGGCACCTATGCTTGAAGAAGCCAGAACTATTTTTCCAGAGTGTGAGCTTGCATTAGAAGGCCGGAAGTTTGTCGTACACGAACAGAATTAATTCTGAGGCTTCAGTTTCGAGTCAATTGTTTTCAAAAGTGACTTCTCATCTCCTGGTTGTAACCAAATAAAATCGGGATATTTTCTGAACCAGGTTAATTGCCGTTTGGCATAATTACCAGGTGTGTTGCGCTATGAGTGCTACTGCCTGGTCCAATGTAATTTCACCATCCATATATTGAAAAAGTTCGCGATAACCTACTGTTTGCAATGCCTGACAATTCCGGTACTCACTGACTTCTTTTACTTCATTCATCAAACCTGATTCCATCATTTGTTGTGTACGCTCATCAATACGTTTATAGAGTGCTTCGCGTGGCCAATCGATTCCTGCCAAGAGACAATCGAATGGTAATTCCAGTTTGGATTTCCCTAACAGGGAGGAGTAGGGGACACCGGTTGAAATAGAAACTTCAAGAGCTCTGATAATTCTTCGTGGATTATGACGGTCAATTTTGGCAGCGGAAGCAGGATCTTTTTCCTGCAATAGTTGATATAATGCCGTGAGTCCCTGTTTCTCTAGTATTGCATTTAATTCTATTCTGATTTCGGGTTGCACTTCAGGAAGTTCATCAATGGTATTTAATACGGCATCAATGTATAAACCGGAGCCACCGGCCATTATAACTACATCCTTTTCGGTAAATAATTTAGAGAGCAATTCCCTTGCCGCAGTACCATAGGAAGCGGCATTTACAGTTTCTGAAAGCGTGTGTGAATTGATGAAATAATGGGGAACCCGTTGCAGGTCGGTTTGAGATGGCTTGGCTGTACCGATGGTTAACTCTTTGAAAAATTGACGGGAATCAGCACTAACAACAACTGTATTGTAATGAAGTGCTAACTGAATGGCGAATTCAGATTTACCTGAAGCAGTGGGTCCACCAATAATAACAAGTAACTTAGGCAAATCATGAGGGTATTTGGAAACAGTTATTCTTCACGTTCTCCCTCTTCTTCGGAAGTTTCTTCAATATTGTCGTATTCTTCTTCATCTACAGCTTCTCCAAACCCTACTTCTGTTTCGTCTGCCACTTCAGCTTCAACATCCTCTTCTTCTTCAACAGCTACCTCAGCAAACATTTCATCATCAATAAAATCAGGGTCTAAAACACCTTTGGGAGATTCGATTATCTGATATTGTTTTGGTGCGTCTCCAATTGATTTTACGCAAGTAGGATATTTTTTAGAGGCATCATCAGGTAAAATTTTGAAGAGCTCAATGAAAAATGTCCAATGCAACGGAAGATCGAAAATATAATAAATTTTCTGATGTGGATCAGCAATATAATCGCACAGAACAGATTTTCTCATGTCGTGTGTTCCTGTAGCATGATTAGAGCCATCGGGGCGATAAGTGATTTCCTGACCTTTTTTCCAGTTGTCATTGCTCATGAAAAAGGAGGAAGGTTTAGAAGCATCAAACCCAATTGCTTCCTGAATAGCCAGGTGAAACTGCTCAAAGGTTTGAGTTGATTTAATTTCTATATCGCGATGAACTTCATCGAATTCTTCGAATGAAACCCTAAATCGGTAGACAGCCATTGTAATTAAGTTGGAAATTGGATTCGAGATGGCAAAATATAAATTGATTGAAAAAGGTAAACGAACCGGCGATTTTATTTGTTTGAATACCGGCGGGTGGGTGAGTCCCAGACTAACACCTTTGTCAATCAAGTGAAGCAGGCTTCATCGGGGTCACTGGAGATGTCGCCTTCAATAATTGCTTCCCGGATGGCATTTTTGATAATTCCGATTTCCGGTCCGGGTTTTAAATTAAAGGCCTCCATAATCATTTCGCCGGTTACCGGAGGCTGCCAATTACGCATTTTGTCTTTTTCCTCAACCTCAACGAGTTTCTGTTTAACCAATTCAAAATTGCTGAGGTATTTCTTGACTTTCACTTCATTTTTGGAAGTAATATCGGCCTGACATAAAGTCATCAGATCATCAACATCTTCACCGGCTTCAAATAACAAACGACGTACTGCCGAATCGGTTACAATACTTTGAGAAAGCACAATCGGGCGTAAATGAAGCAGTACCAGTTTTTGCACATACTTCATTTTTTCATTGAGTGGCAGCTTTAGTTGATTGAAAATGCCAGGCACCATGCGTGCTCCTTTATCTTCGTGACCGTGGAAAGTCCATCCTGTTCCTTCTTCAAAGCGTTTGGTTGCAGGCTTGGCAATGTCGTGCAATAATGCTGCCCAGCGTAACCATAAGTTATCGGTGTTTTTACTGATATTATCAATTACTTGCAGGGTATGATAGAAATTATCTTTATGCCCTTTGCCTGAAACATATTCAACACCATAAAGTGCTGTCATCTGAGGAAAAATAATATGCAATAATCGGGTATCGAAAAGTAATTTGAATCCAACAGATGGCACCGGCGACATCAGAATTTTATTCAATTCATCGGTGATTCGTTCTTTAGATACAATTTTGATCCGTTCCCTGTTTTCGGTGATAGCACTAAGTGAGTTGGGCTCGATTTTAAAATTAAGCTGAGATGCAAAGCGAATGGCCCGCATCATTCGCAGTGGATCATCAGAATAAGTAATTGCCGGTTCTAATGGAGTGCGAATAATACCAGCATTCAGGTCGACTACACCATTGAATGGATCAGAGAGTGTTCCCGCATCACTACCATTCAATTTTATGGCAAGAGCATTTATTGTAAAGTCTCTTCTTTTCTGATCATCTTCCAAAGAACCTTCTTCAACAATGGGTTTTCTGGAGTCGGAACGGTAGGATTCTTTCCTGGCACCCACAAATTCAATATTCCAATCATCATAAACCAGCATGGCAGTTCCAATATTCTTAAAAACCGTCACATGAATTCCGTGGCCTAATTTTTTTGCGGTTAATGTTGCAACCTCAATACCACTACCGGTCACAACCACATCAATATCTTTACAGTGACGTTGTAACAGACAATCGCGAACATAACCACCGATTACATATCCATCAACACCCAGTTCATCACAAACATTACTGATAACCTTAAAAAAGTCCTGTGATATAAAATCTTTCAATTACAATTAAATTTAGTGGGATGCAATTACTTTTTCAGAAAACTGATCTGACCAGATGGAGTCAGACTCATAACCACCAATTCATCGGTATTAGCCTTTTGACTCAGCCGCAAATTTACCACAAAACCGGGTTTATTCAAAATGGAAGTTGTTTTTGCAGGTTGCTCCTGAACAGGTAATAAAGCTGCATAAATTGGTTTCCCTGCCTTGTGCAGCAATACATTGGTGAATTCGTCCTTTGGAATTCTGAAGGCAGCTTCACCGGTTTCAGTAATCAATTCCGCGATAAATTCACGGCACCCCTGCAACCACAAAATCATTGGTTTGGTACTGAATTGAATCAAATCCCAAATGGTATCGGGAAGCACTTTCACAAATTTGCCTAATTTACCCTCATCCTCCAATAAAACCCGAACCGAATTCGTAATCACCTGCAGCCAGTTGATTAACATTTTCCGTTTCAGTGAGGTAACATCCAATACACCATCCAATTTCATTTGGAAAAATGATAAAACCTCCCTCGCGGAGTGTCTGCACACATTTTGATATTTCGTTTACAATTTGCTCATTCATGGAGGGCGAATTTAATTAATTAATTGATTTGGTGATGTGCTAATGCTTGCCCTGAGCCCAGTCGAGGGGTGCTGATTTTGTGTTTCTGGATAAAAAGATGGAGCTGCACATGATTTGGTGATTTGATGATTCGGCTATTTGGTGATGGGCTGTTTAAGTAAAAAAAATGTGACTGTACCTGGTTAAAAGCGCCGCCCTGAGCGTAGTCGAATGGGCGCTACTCTGAGTCCGCCGGCTGGCGGATCGAGGGATGAGAGTTAGGCTTTGTTGTTTGATATATAGTTTCGATTTTTAAAAGTAATTCAAATCTATACCTCTCCTCATTGCGCCAGCGAAATTCTCTGCGTCTCCCTAACTCTGCGTTCAAAAAAAATCATGAACAAAAGGTCATTCGCGGCAAAGTTGAACATTTAATAAACGGTGTTTTACATTGAACATTTTACATTCATAATTTTATATTGATAATTTTGCATTAACTAATTGGCGAATTTTCTTTGGTGCAGAAGCAATTCACGTTGAGATTTGAAGTTGTTCCATTTTAATTAACAATTTGAGTTTTTGGAAATGCTTAATTAATTAATTATGCGACACTTGATTTTTAGCGCTTTTGTTAATAACTAATTCGATTTTTTATTTTTGCACTTAAAATCATGATTATCTTCGAATAGTAATTACATAAAAATAAGAGTAATTACTTGAAGTGCTTCTTTCTTTGATTTTAATTGGAAAGAATTTTAATGCGAATGCTACTGGCCACATTGCCCCCCTGGACTAGTAGCGATTATTCAGAGTGATAATGTATTTTATCTTTCAAAATCTGTTGACCGAATTTCTTTGGTGATGTGAGCTATTTGTGGATGTAAGATTTTCGGTGATTCTTAAATTTTAGTTTAACCTGTAAAATTTTACATGATGGAAGCAAACCTAAAATTTGTGCGCAAAAGAAATTCGCAATTGAATTTCTTATCAGGAGTTTTAATTTCTCAAAACAAAAAACAATTGAAAACTCCTCTTTTATTTTGATTTTATTTTGGTGCTTTTCATTAAATGCAAATGCGCAATCACCAACTGATGTTACGTTATCTGTAAATGCTGGTACAGGCCTTTTGTATGTTGCATTACCAGATTCTAATATTTCAGACATTGAAATAGCTATCGGCACCAAACCAGGTTTGACAGATGTTTTTTCACACACGTTTACATTTGATCAAACAACCGGACTTCCTGCAGGAATGACTTTTACCAGAAATGGATTAAATTCTTATTTGGGTTTAGAGCAATTACAACAAATACGGTGTATACTTCAAGGTCAGACTCAAAATACCACCGGAACCTGGGGAGATTGGTATGAGATCATCTCCAATTAAATTGATCTGAAACAAAGCTATTTTTTCATTTTAAAAGTCAAATCGCATTTTTAATAAATACAAAAACAGAAAAGCCATGAAATTAAAATACATCCTCTTCATAATCATCCTTATAGCAGCCTCAAGAAGCTCATTTGCAACTTCCTTTACCTGGGTTGGAACAACAACCGACTGGGCCAATTCCAATAATTGGTACCCTTCTGGAATCCCGGATTCGGCTGATAACGTGACGATTAGCTCCGGAACTAACGGTCCTTTACTTGACGGGAACAGAAAAATCACTAACTTAACGCTTTCTTCCAAAACCATTAATCTCAATGGTTATTCATTAACCGTTTATGGCACCGCCACCATGACCTCAGGAACAGTTACAAATGGAACTTTTTATGCCCGTGGAAACCTGGCAAGTTTCAACGGCACGTTGATGGATTGTCCCGTTGATGCGATTTGCGGTTACATCAGATTATCGGGAAGTACATTTAATGAAACTGCAGATTTTACGGATTTGGGAGCAGCAACCGGAACTGGAAGTGGTGGATGTACTTTTAACGATGACGTAACCATCACCCACACAGGAACACTTACTTATTTTACCTTAGCAAACACCACAGGCGACACGTTTAATGGTAATGTCACTTTCACCAACTCGAGCAACCGCGAAATACACATCGCTTCTAGCGGAGCAACACTTTTCAATGGCAACGTCATCCCAAACAGTACTTCAAGCGGAGGTATAAGTTTTGCAAGTGGTGGAGGAAGTGCAACTTTGGCAAGTGGGAAAACCATTTCCATTGGATCCTCGGGATTCTCGGCTGATTTTCTCACCCTCAAAAACTTCACCCAAAACGGAAGCACTGCCCAAACACTCACATTAACCGGAACGGCGGTAGTCAACATGATTGCAGCCACCTTCAATGGAAACATAACTGTAACAGCACCTGGAATTTTGTTAAAAAACAACACTTTTAATGGCACAGCCACACTAACAAGAAACGGCTCGAGTGGAAATCACCAAAGCGATGGTGGAAATACATTCAATACACTGACATTAGATAATGCTGGAAGTGCCGGACGAGTAAGATGGGCAACCACTTTACCCGACACCTACAACGCAGATGCCACGTTCAGTTCAACAGGTGGACAGGATGTACAAATAGCCTACTCCGGCGACAATACATTTGCAGGAAACATTACCATTAACAGCAACAAGGTTGTCTTTAACACAAATACGGGAAAAGTAACATTCACAGGTACCAATAATCAAACTTTAAATGGAAGCTACAACTATCCGTTTAAAAAACTGGCCATTAACAAAACTTCAGGAACGGTTACCGCAAACACAACTCTAAGTGTTGATGATTCACTCATTTTCATACAAGGAAAATTAATCACCACTTCAGCAAATCTTCTTACGATGAAACATGGCTCCATAGCATACGGAGCATCCAATAGCAGTTTTGTAAGCGGGCCAGTGAAGAAAATAGGAAATTCTGCGTTTGTTTTTAATGTGGGTTCAGGCAATACATACAGGCCATTGACAATTACTGCGCCATCCAATTCAACAGATGCTTTTACAGCTGAATATTACAGTGCCGGACAAACTCTTGGTTCAACAAAAGACACCACAATCACTTTTGTGAGTGATTGCGGATACTGGAAACTAGATCGAAATGTAGGTTCATCCAACATTACACCTAAGTTTGCCTTTGATTCGTTACATTGTGATTACCTGACCGTCAAACCGGTTCACATTGCACTTTGGAATGGCACCAAATGGACTGATAAAGGCGAAGCGGTAACCGAAAGCACCAACAAAACTACCATTTCAGCCATGACCAGTTATGGATACTTTGTTTTTGCTTATAATCTGAAAGCGGGTGAAGCTCCGCAGATGCCTTATGAATTATCCAGCAGCTCAGGATGTTCAGGGTCGGACATGCTTTTTGATAATGATGTCTTTTGGATATCTTTTAAGCCCGATTCTGCAATTGTGAAATTAACGCTTTTCAACACTGATGTCAATAAATGGTATGCTCCAATTAAAAGTATGGACGTCATCTCTGAATATCAACTAAATCAAATTCCTGACACTTTTGAAGTCTGGAGTTTTCCATGTGATAGTTTACTTCGAAATACAAGTATAAAATATGCTGAATTAGATACATCTCAAGTATACATATTAAGAATAGAAAAATATGTTGAAGGGGATTGTGATGGCATAAAAGATTCTACTAATTATTATTTAAATGCTTGTGTTACTAACTGCAAGATGTCAATTACGCCTGTCTTGTGGGGTTCTGACGATATTATTTCATTACAAACCGCTTTATCTGTCGCAGGTGATGGAGATTTTGTTTACCCATCTGCCCCGAATCTGGAAATACTTATTCCCATAGGGCAAACCCCATTGATAGTTGCGCCAGGCGTAATTTTGACTGGTGATTATGATTTATGGTCGGTGGGTATTTCGCTTCCATCTCCTGTAATCAATTTACCCACCTCCCCAACAGGAACACGAATAAGAGCTGAAGATAATAGAGCGATTTATAATGCAGGTTTACCACCATCGGGTTATCTATTCGAACTGCATAAATCCGCAACAATTCAAAACTTACGTATTCAAGGGTCTATGCCCGGTTTTCAGGATTATAATTTTGATAGAAATTTATGTGGAGGCATTCATACAATACCAAATTCTGCTACAACAGGTACACACGAAATTCGGAATTGTGAAATTTATAATTTATCCTATGCAGGTGTGTTTGTAGATCAGAATTGTGATGAAGTAAATATAACTGATTGTCAGATTCATCATATCAAAGGTGAAGGAGGCGGCGATGCAATTGGAAAAGGATATGGGGTATGGAGTAAAGGGAAAGATGTTGATAACTCCAAATACAATCGCCGCAGTTGTAAATATAACTGATTGTTTTTCGATGATTGTAAATCCGCTATCGATTTTGATTCTGATTTTATAGATTTAACCGCTCAAAAATAATACTTTTGGAAATATCTTCTCTGAAGAAACGGTTAATGGTCATTCTACGGGTGGGTATGATCATCCAGGTCTTTTCTGGTTCAGTTTGTGAATATTTCACTAATTGTGTTACTGAATCTTGTGGAGGTGATTTTCTTGTCTCCGGCGTTGCCCCTGGTGAAGTAAGGATAAAAATTCTATTTTTACCAGAAAATACGTAATGGAAAAAATATTTCCAAATAAATCTGCCGTATCGGTTTAATAATCCCTAACTGCCTCCCTTCTAAAATTTATACAATTGATGTGTCTGATAATACATTTGCCGTAGGGGCAGGATTTGCCAGGTGCTTTTTGGCTTCTTTATGTAATGAAGCTGGATATTTTAGCTGGCCGATAATTATGCTGAATCATGTACTTGGGATTATGATAGATTATACGATGTAGATGGAAATCCAATTATAGGCACGTCTAATTTACCCAGATTAATAAATTCACCGAACAGTTTCGGATATAAAAAAGGAGTTCCCGTTTCGACATCCTCACCGCACCCACCTGAAATCAAACTAAGCATTTCAAATGCCTCAGGGAGAAGTTCCCCGGTTATGATAGTAATTCACCAACTATTCCATTTATTGAACAAGGAGCGACTGTGGAGTTAACTTGTGAAAATGCGCCAGGAGTAACGGCGCAATCACTATCTTACATTATCAGGCCTCATCCAAATAATGGCACATTTGAGGATGAAAATACATCTGCGGAGAACAACTATAATTTAGAATCTATCGTAACTGCTGCTTCCAATGCAGCGGTAACATCCACTTTGGCTCAGCGGAATGGAATACATCAAATCCTGGCTTGTATGGTATCGACGTTGCAGGAGTTCAAACCAGCACGACAGCGGTAAATTATCAATCAGATTGGATTTATCAACCATTAATCATTGCACCTAATCTTAATTATATCCTTTCATTTAATATTAAGGATAGTTATTTTGAAGATTTATATGGTGTTTCAGCCCCACCTAGTAGTGTCTATAAACAAGTTGCTTTAAATGGGCATGTAATTTTGGAGGAATCAATTACAGAGGGCGTATTGATTGGGAATACGTGAGAATTGATATTAAAAATGATGTAGACCCAATCAATGGAAATCCAATTTTGATCATATTTTGAGGATCTGAACCAAATACGTTAACTTTTAGTATTGCAATTGTGAATCTGGTAATATTTCCACATTTGACTTAAGAGGTTTATTTGTTTGGGTTGATGATGTCTATCTAAAGAAATTTGATGCCGAATAATTTGTTACGAGACGGTGGATTAGAATACTCGGTTGGATCAACACCCGCCCCTTCACCAAACAATGCAAGCGACTGGTATTATTCTTATGAAAGCGATTTAAGTGCCTGTCTCTCTTTAGATGATAACGAACTTCTGCAGGGAATACCCGCTAAGGTTGATGTGAAATTCGCTGGCGACGATCGTAAATCAGGGTCTCAATCGTTAAAATTATTATTGGATGGCGTGCATGCTGGATTAAGTGGAGCGTGTATTGATTATGGATTTATTACTGATATAGGTCCAAATAATGTTGTAGTTTCAGCATCTGTGAATTTTGACTATCGGGACTTTATTGGTTTGTGCTGATTATGATGATTTTGGATTTACTCCAATTTCTATTACATCCCCCATATCTTCTGCCCTTCCAACTCTTATTAATGGAAAATTCATTTTAGATCAGAATATTGAGATAAATAATAATGGTGTACTAATTCTCAATGGATGTGAAATCGTAGTTGTTCCGAATACACCCCCTTTTGAAATTATAGTAAACACGGGAGGAATACTGTCAATGAACAGTTCTTTAACAAACCCTTCACGGATATTTACGTGTGGTAATTTTATGTGGCCAGGTATAACAAATAATGGTGGCATTGTAATAATAGATGCTGCCTTTGCAAGACCTACTGAAATTAAAGATGCAATAACAGCAATTGAAAGTATTGGTGGAACATTAAAGATTAAAAGTGCAGTTTTTGATCAGAACCATATAGCACTGGATTTAAAAAATGGCGCTTTCCTCCATTCCGGCCCTCAGACGGGTGATGGCTTGATGGGAATCGATTTTAAATGTGCAGGCGGAGTAATCAATAAATCTCCACATTCAAGCGAACCTTCTTTGGCACATATTCAATTGACAAATGTTTCAGATATTCAAATTGGTTTTATTGGTGTTGCCAACCATGCCAGTTACACAAACAATTTCTCGATGCCATATACGGCATAAAAGCTATTAACAATCAGGCAACTATTATGAACAATTCATTTACAAGCATAAATAATCCCACCAATAGTTCAGGAAATTGTACGTATTGTGGAAGTAGTATCTATTTTGAAAATACAGATAATGTCAGTCGAGATTTGACAATTGGTAATATTTATAATGTCAACAGTGGATATGAATGGACAGGATATTATGAAAACAATTTCAGTAATTCAAAAATGGCATCACTATCAGAGGAGATCAATCTGTTCTGATTCAATCTAATGAATTTAGCAATTTGTATCAGGGGATTCGGTGCAATAGAAACTTGTTTGACGTTACAATTAATGAGGAAAATAATTTTTCAGATGTTAAGTTTGGAATTATTTTATTCAATGTAAGAAATGATATATTAATTGATGGAAACATTTTTAATGATCCAACCGAAAGATATGAGAATTTAAACTTTTTCCGCACTGCAATTTCCATTCAGAATTCAAATACAATTCCTACTAATTTAGTCAATATTACAAATAATACAATATCAAAATATCGCATTGGTATTCACGGATTAAACTCTCAAATAACTGCGCTTTCGGGTAACCGTATTCAGTTTAATATTGGTAATTCTTTAACAAACTACCATGGAGGAATCTGGCTTCAGAATTGTCCTGATGCATTTATCTCTGACAATGACATCAGTAACACAGAATTTTTACCAGATTTAAATTTCCGTGGCATAGATATTCAAAATTCCTTGAACTGCGACATTAATTGCAATACGATTTCTAGAATCGGGGTAGGCATTAATTTTAGCGGATATTGTGATAATAGTGAGTTGAGAAAAAAATATTCTTACAGATTTTGATATAGGGATAAATATTAATAATTCAAAAATTGCACTCCATCAAGGAGTTCAGGGAGGAATTCCCTATGGACAAAATGCATGGGATAATCAGTGGTTCATGACGGGAAATAACACTAATACTTTCAAAGTTGGAGGTCAATGGTTGGGAAATCCAGTTAAAATCAACTGGTACCATCAAGGTCTGGATGGTCCTTCATATAGCTACAGCCCAAATCCCTATCCTTTGGTGTTGGTCAATGCTAGGCCTAATGAAAATTCGGCATTAATTACTTGTGCATCAACTTTGTTAACTTCTGGTGATAGAGTTCTGGAGTTTGGGTCTATTGTAGGCGATAGTGCTACTTATGCAGAATATTCCGAAGAAAATGTGTATCTTGCAAGAACAATTGCCTATAAGGCCATGAAGCTAGATTCTACCATTATTTATCAGGGTGATTCGCTGGATGCGGATTTTGAAGCCTTTTTGAAAGACATGATAGTACCAATATTGGTAAATTATATTTGGTGGAATCATTGATTGAAAGAGAGCCGATTCAGCCTTGGCTATTAATAATGGCATTGCACCCGATAATGACATTGAAAGTTGTTTGATTGAACATTATCAACGTACACAGGATATTTCTGAAAGAGAAGGGGAGCTTGCAGCAGATAGCGCCTTTTATTTGGAGCGAACTGTAGGTATGCCCACAATACATGGAAAGTTTGTCACCATGCCGGTTGGAAACCTTTTATTGAGCAACATATTCCAATTGTGGCATCAAGAATAGGTCAGCAGCCCATAGTAAATCAGCCCTTACTTGCCATTAGCAATAAATCTGAATTGCTAGTATTTCCAAATCCAACAACTGGGTTGCTGACAATTCGTTTATCAGATCAAGAATTGAAACTTTCTCAGATAGAAATTTATAATTCCATGGGGGATCTGGTAATTTCTAAACAGATAGAGAATAACAATTATTTGTTGGATATGACTCCTCTATCCGAAGTTTGATTTATCAGAGGTATGGATGAATCCAAAAAATATTATACCAAATCATTTAATCTTCTAAAATAAATCTCGTTGTTTAAAACCATCGCAATTATTTTCTTGCTCCTATTAGCATGTGTCCCATTACAGGCACAACGTGGCAACATCTGGTGTTTCGGAGACAGCGCGGCCTTGGATTTCAATGGAGGGCTCCTAGTTCTTCTACAAGTTCCATAGTTTCCCGTGGGTCTTGTGTTTCATTGTCTGATTCGAATGGAGATTTGCTATTTTATGCTCACACCAGGGCTGGAGTATCAGGTATTACAACTGGATTGATCTTTAATTCCACTCATCAATTGCTACTTGATGGTGATTCTATTGCCGGAGGAGGGTGGTATCAGGAGATGGTCATTATTCCAAATCCGGCAGATGACTCCAGCTTTTACCCCTTCTCAGTTGGTGTTACAGATCAATTCGGGTTGATGTACTCCATCATTGACATGAAAGGTGATGGCGGTCTTGGATCAGTCACGCAAAAAAATGTTCAACTATTGAATTTCTTAATGGTGGATTGCATCCTTGCTATCAAACATGGAAATGGTCGAGATTGGTGGTTGATGGTGAGACCTTCGCCGGTTGGGCAACCAACAGATAATAATACTTGGTTTGTTTTTAATTACACCATTGGAATAACAGCCGCTCCTCCTCAAAATTTAGGTAACTTGAATGGCACCAATTCAGGGAGTTTACATCTTCACCTGTGATGGATCTAGGATAAATTTTATTAATTTAGAGGTACCATTGAACTATTCGATTTTGAACGGTGTACGGGATACTATTTCACCACAGACTATTGAACCCCCATTGCAAGTTGGCCCTTATCCCTATTATTGGTCGAGTGAATTTTCAACGTCCGGCCGGTATTTGTATGTAAGTTCTTTATTACAGATAAATAGTAAACTCTGGCAATATGATACCTGGAGTCCTAATATTTTTGCTACAAAAACATTGATTTGGCAGACACCGGGTCCACCATTTACAGCAGGAGCATTAAAAAGAGGTCCTGATAATAAGATATACTTCAGTTGTGCCTGGGTTCCTCCTAACGGTTCGAACAATTACCCATACGATTCAACCGAGTACTTTACAGAAAACATGAATTTGAGTGTAATAAACTC
Organism: Bacteroidota bacterium; assembly: GCA_016713525.1. Taxonomy (GTDB): domain Bacteria; phylum Bacteroidota; class Bacteroidia; order AKYH767-A; family OLB10; genus JADKJB01. The sequence continues at coordinate 365,778 of JADJOZ010000001.1, forward strand.
ACCGGACTCAGCTGGTCTTGCTTGCGACTTCCAACCTGGGTTTCTACCTTGGCGGTAAGCGCACTTACTGGGGTCTCCCAAATAACCCCGATTACGACTTACCAGCACTATCAGGGCAGTCCCTGCGATACGTTAGTAGGAATTGGTGATGCCCCGCAAATACATCAAAGCTGCCATAAATATTTTCTACCACGGCCTGGGAGAAAGCATTCATAAATGCTTCCAACCTAAAAGGCAAAACCGGCAGGTTATTGGTGTATGATATGCAGGGGAAAATTGCTCATTCGGAGCCACTAAGGATACAAAATGGATACTATACCAAAGATTTGTCTATGATAGGGAAGGCGGATGGAGTGTACCTGATTGTTCTAGAGACTGAATTGGAGCGGTTGGTGAAGAAGATGATGATTGATTAATGCTTTCCCCTGAGCGCAGCCAAATGGATGCCCTGAGCCCAGTCGAGAGGTGCTGATTATTGTTCCTGAGAAACAAAGGTGTGACTGCACCCTAGTTAAAGTTAAAAGTTGTAAATTTAAAGTTGGGGTCTTTTGGTTGAATGAAATTTTCGTTTATCATGTGGGATACATTCAGTGATCGGTTTTAGTGATCAGTGTATGTTGCAATTGAATATCAAGATTTCGTTTATCACTTATAATTTATTGTGTTGCTGCTCAAGTTGGTAATTTGGGTTCTCAAATGTTTTATTTAATATTGACAAGCAAGAATTGAATAATGGCATTTTAAATTGAAAAAGTCAACCTTATTTCAGGCTAGGTCAATTTATCATCTATCATTTATCATCTATCATTCTAACGAAATTTCGTTCTGTGCACAAAAATAAATTTCTTAATCAAACAATAATGCTTTTCGCACAAAAAGTGTCCTTCCGGACATGCGGTTTTGCCATGCAGACCACAAGGGCGGCAGGTGAGTTTTTCGTGGGTTTCGACTATGATGCTGTTTTTGGAAAGAGGACCAAAGCCAAATGCAGGAATGGTGCTGCAGAAAAATGCTGTAACGGGTGCGTTTGTGGCAGAGGCAAGATGAAGTGGGCCCGAATCGTTTACATAATTCATGGATGCATCTCGCATTAGTGATGCCGTGTCAAGTAAATTTAATTTCCCGCAAAGGTTAACTGCATTTGATACTGATGCCGTTTGCAAAATTCGTTCGCATAAGCTTGTATCATCGGGTCCACCAATGAGGAAAATTTTCAGGTTTTTATCTTGCTTTCGAATTAACTCAATCCATTTTTCTTCCGGTAATTGTTTTGTGAACCACACAGAAGCCGGTGCCATGGTAACATACTTTTCCGTTTTGTATGATGCTGTTTTAGCATCATTTTCCTGCCCGGGATAAAGTTTTGGATTTGTAAATTGAGTATCACATACTGATGCAAGCAGCTCCAGATTTCTTGCTACTTCATGTCTTCCATCACCAATTACATGTTTCACTTTTTTGGTGAATAAGAATGATAATGGATTTTTATCGAAGCCAATTTTAGTTTCGGCACCTGAAAAGGCTGTAAATAATCCCGAAGAAAAGAAACGTTGCAGATTAATTACCATATCAAAATTCTCTTTTTTGATTTCTCCTATGGTATGAAGGAGATTGGGAATTTTATTTTTTGTTTTATCCCAGACAATAACTTTTTTTAGGATCGGATGATTCTTCAGCAGACTCTCATTTCCTTTTCTGACCAACATGATGATGGATGCATCCGGCAAGCAGGCATGTAATTTTTCAATCACTGCTGTTGCCAGAACCACATCGCCTAAAAAAGCGGTTTGTATGACCAGAATATTTTTCATTTGTTATCAGACTGCCACATGATGATCTCTGAGAGCTTCGTTTAAGGAAGTTTTAAGATCGGTTGAAGCTTTTCTTTTTCCTATGATTAGTGCACAAGGAACCTGATAAGTGCCCGCCGGGAATTCTTTATTATAACTTCCGGGAATAACCACTGATCTTTCTGGAACTGTTCCTTTATATTCGATGCGTTCGGGACCTGTGACATCAATAATTTTCGTCGACATAGTCAACACCACATTGGCTCCTAAAACAGCTTCTTTTTGCACATGAACACCTTCCACCACAATGCATCTGGAACCAATGAAGCAACCATCTTCAATAATCACCGGAGCAGCTTGAACGGGTTCCAATACACCACCAATGCCTACGCCACCACTAAGATGAACGTTTTTGCCGATCTGTGCACAGGATCCAACGGTAACCCAGGTATCAACCATGGTTCCTGAATCCACATAAGCGCCTATATTGACATATGACGGCATCATGATTACTCCGGGAGCCAGAAAAGAGCCGTAACGGGCAATGGCATGCGGAACAACCCGGATTCCGGCAGCTGCATGATTTTTACGAAGTGCAATTTTATCGTGGAATTCAAATGGTCCCACTTCTATAGTTTCCATTTTACATATTGGAAAATAGAGAATTACTGCTTTTTTGATCCATTCATGTACGGTCCAGGTTCCGTTTTGAGGTTCAGCTACCCTGCTGGTACCATCATTCAGATTTTGAATGACTTCACGAATTGCCTGCTGCGTTTCTTTCGTTTCAAGCAATGCACGGTCATTCCAGGCATTTTCAATAGTTTTTTGAAGCATTTGTGTTCCTTTTAACACCTCAAAGGTAATGGAATTCCTGTTTGGAGGTGCCACTCAATTTTCGTAATTTTACAGTCTCGGATATGGCAAGAGTACTGGCAATTGATTATGGTTTGAAACGCACCGGCTTAGCCGTAACCGATGAGTTGCAGATATTTGCATTCGGACTTCAAACGGTGGCAACCCATGATCTGGAACGATTTCTGAAAACTTATGTTGTTGAAAATGGTATTGCCGGAATTGTTGTTGTGGAACCCAAACGATTAAATAATGAACCAACCGATGCAACTGCTGCTATTAATTTATTTGTAAATAAACTGGGAAAACTATTCCCTGAAATACCTGTTTACAGGATTGATGAACGCTTTACCTCTTCCATGGCTTCTAAAGCAATTTTAGCCAGTGGTATTAAAAAACAGGAAAGACGAAATAAGGCATTGGTTGACGAAGTAAGTGCAACCATCATTTTGCAATCCTGGCTCGAGCAAAAAGAATTACGAAACGGTAATACCCGTTAAAAATATTAGTTGAATTATGATTTACCCTATTGTGGCTTATGGCAGTCCGGTTTTGAAAAGAAAGCTGTACCTGTGACACCCGATTATCCTGAGTTGAAAACCTTAATTCAGAGTATGTTTGATACCATGTATGATAGTGCAGGAGTGGGACTTGCTGCTCCACAAATTAATTTTTCGATCCGGCTTTTTGTAGTCGATGGTGAGCCTTTTTCAGATGAAGAGCCTACACTGGTAAAATTTAAGAAAGTGTTTATTAATCCCGAAATGATTGATGAATCGGGTAATAAATGGAAGTTCAATGAAGGCTGTCTGAGTATACCCGGTGTGCGTGAAGATGTTGACCGCCATTCCGTTGTTCATCTGAAATATATGGATGAAAATTTTGTGGAACACACAGAAACTTTTGATGGCATTGCAGCGCGGATTATTCAGCATGAATACGATCATCTGGAAGGAGTATTATTTACTGACCGTTTGAGTCCGTTAAAGCGTCAGCTGCTGAAAGGCAAACTGAATGACATTTCACGAGGGAAAGTGAATGTAGATTACAAAATGAAATTCATGAGTAAGTAAAGTACCATCAAATAAAATTACATGACGTGCTGATTTTTCTTACAGGTTTTATGGGTGCAGGGAAAACTACTGCCGGTAAAAAAGTTGCAGCACTTTTAAATTATACCTTCATCGATTTAGATGGTCTTATTGAAAAGGAAACTGGAAAAACTATTTCGGAATTATTTTCCATCAGCGAATCCCATTTCAGGGATATAGAATCGAAAATTCTGGTAAAAACAGCAGATGCAAAGAATGCTGTAATAGCTACCGGAGGCGGAACTCCTTGCTTTAAAGATAATATGAAATGGATGAATGAACATGGAGTAACGGTTTATATTAAACTTGCTGCCGGAAGCCTGTTTCACCGTTTGGCAGCCTCAAAAAAAGATCGTCCGTTGTTACAAAAGAAAGGTGATGTAGCTTTGATGGAGTACATCATGGAAACTTTACGTTATCGCGAAGTTTACTATTCGCAATCCAAATACACCATTAAAGGTGAAGATCTGAAACCTGATGCTTTGGTGAAATTACTTTTAGAGGGAGAAGCTCAGCTTAAATAAACTGCATCTTCATCACCAAACTCTACACTCACATGTTCCTGAAAAGTAGTTGACAAAGTCATCCCAACGAAATCGGTGAGAATAGGGTAGCGGCGATGATCACGATCAACTAACAATACAGTTCTGATTTTGCGGGTATCGGTTCTCAAAATCGCTTTCATGGAATAGATCAGCGTTTTCCCTGAATTCAAAACATCATCCACCAGGATAATAGATTTTCCAACCATCACATCACGTGAACCGGAGATTACTACTTCATGATCTACCTGACTGTGTTTATCGATTCGTAATTCGAGAAGTGTAGTCTTAATATCGCAAACACCATTGAGTGCTTTCTGAATTTTCTCAGCCAGAATATAACCGTTCTGCCAGATTCCAAGAATGATAATTTCTTTTTCATCATAATTATCTTCATAAATCTGATAAGCAATGCGATTTATTTTTTGCGAAATCTGATGATGATTTAATAAAAGAGTTCTCGACTTATTCATGCGAAAAGTGAATCAGTGAATTTCAAAATTAACGCGACCACCTTTAACAAAATACTTTTTGTAGTATGGATGATTCAGGTCGCTGATAACTACACCCTTAGTACGGCTTGCATGTGCAAATTTATTATCGCAGAGATAAACACCAACATGAGAAATAGTCTTGCGGTTGATCTTAAAAATACCAGATCACCTTCAGCAAGCTTATTCAAGGGTAATGGAGTTACTTTTTTAAATAAATCGGCCGAATTCCCTGTCAGCAAGTAACAGTAAGCTGATTCATAAATTTTATTTACGAATGAGGAGCAATCAATGCCTTCCAATGATTTACCTGCATATCTGTAAGGAGTTCCAAGCCATTTTTCAATTGAGGCATAAAGATCTACATTCATGATTCCGGTAATATCGATTCCAAAAACCTGACTGTAATAGCCTTTTACATATTCATCGAAAAAGCCGGTTTGCGTCTGTTCCTTTTCCGGTGGGCCGGATGGAGCCTGAGCACCAGAAATGAATGGCATTGCCATCAAGATGGTGATTATCAGAAGCTTGTATAGTTTTTTGACCAGCATGGATGCAAAATTACACATTCCGGTCGTTTTACGAAAGCAAAACGACCAAATGGAATTCTAATTTATTAACAATCAATTGTTTCTTTTATTTTGCAAAATGATAAACAATTCGGAGCCTTCCCTGGGTTTGATGGAGTTATAGCAGGTTTCCATGCATTTTATGTCAAATAAAGGCTCAAAATAGGTCAGATATTCTTCTTTTGAACCTCCAAAGGGTGGCCCACCTTCGAAATGTTTATTGAAGAGTACACCAGCAATCTTGCCGCCGTCAGAGGTAAGCTGCTCCATTTTTCAGCCCATGCTTTCCGTTCGGATGGGTGGAGGGCACAAAAAAATGTTTGTTCAATGATCAGATCAAATTTTTCATTCAGATCGAAAAAATTTCCCTGAATTAAATGTTCATCCGGGAAATCAGGAACACGTTTCTTCAGGTTGACGAGTGGTTGTTTTGCCAGATCTATAACAGTAACATTCGTAAAACCCATTTCATGAAGGTATGCTGCTTCGTGAGCATTTCCTGCACCTGGAATTAAAATTCGAATCGACTTATCTTTTAATTGATCCACATACTCTTTTAGCGGAGTTGTGATTTCACCGGCATCCCAACCGGTTTGACCTTTGGTGTAACGTTCTTCCCAATACGATTCATTAAACTGAAGTGGTTGGTTCATAATTTAATTTTTTAATGTCAGCAAGGCAATATTTTCAACGTGAGCCGTATGCGGAAACATATCAACCGGTTGAATTTTTTGTACTTCATATTTTTCACTCATCAAAAGTAAGTCGCGTGCTTGTGTTGCAGGATTGCAACTAACATAAACAACTTTACGGGCTCCTGATTCTAGAATTCGTTGAATGACGGCTTCATGCATACCTGCACGTGGTGGATCTGTTATAATTACATCAGGCTTTCCATGTTGTGCAATGAAATTGGTTGTGAAAACATCTTTCATATCACCTGCAAAGAATTGCATGTTTTCAATTCCGTTTAACTGAGCATTATATTTTGCATCTGCAATGGCATCTTCAACATATTCCACACCAATTACCTTTTTACATTGGTGAGATACAAAAGCTGCGATGGAACCAGTTCCGGTATATAAATCGTAAACAATTTCATTTCCGGTGAGTCCCGCCAGGTCACGAGTCATTTTGTAAAGTTGAAGGGCTTGTTTGGTATTGGTTTGGAAGAAAGATTTCGGACTAATAATAAATTTTAGATTTTCTAACTGCTCAATAATGAAAGGTCTTCCATGATACACAACCGGGTCCTGATCCTGAATGGTATCGTTTCTTTTGGAATTGATAATGTATTGCAACGAAGTCAGCCACGGAAATTCTTTTTTGATAGCAGCAACTGCAAAATCGTAAACCATTTTACGAATCGAATCGGCACGTTTATTCTGTAAAAAACAAGTTTCAATATGTAATACTTTATTGAATTTACCGGGGATATGCAATCCGAGTCCGTTCATTTGTTTTGCTTCGGGATCATTCATTTCATCTTTCAGCAAATAGCGTTTATTCGTGAAAGTATATTCCATTTTATTCCTGTAAAAAACATCGGGGTCACATCCCGAAACAGGATTGTATGAGGTATCTGATATCTTAGCCAAACGTTGAACAGCATCATGAACCTGCTTTTCTTTGAAATGAATTTGTGCTGCATACGTCATATGTTGCCATTTGCATCCACCACACAATCCGAAATGCTGACAAAATGGTTCTTGCCTGTAGGCAGAAGGTTGAATTATAGAATCAACAACACCTTCATCAAATGATTTCGATTTTTTAAGCAGTGTAACATTCACCACATCACCGGGAACCGCACCTTCAATAAAAATTGTTTTCTCACCATTTTTACCAACCGCTCGACCTTTGTCGGCAATGTCGTAAGCCGTAATAGTTTCTAAAATTGTTTTTTGCATAGACTGCAAAGATAGCTTTTGATTGCGAGGAATTTACATGAATGCCGGAATCCATAATCAGGAAAAGTTTCCAGGCACCTGTAACACTTGTGTTGGTGTAAATGGTATAGATTGTTTTGAACTTTTAAAGCATACAGATTACCTAAATGATTGAAGATGCAATTGCCACTTTTCGTATGTAATAGCAAATCAAATAGATATGAGGTTGCGTCAATTTCCGGACTTTTTAACAACAGTTCATAAATCGGACATTTTCAAGTTTATTTTCTGCAAACCTGAGCTTTTTATTCTTACTTTTAAGTAAACTAAAAACTTATATGCCTATGAAAAAACGCTACATGATTCTTGTATTAGTCGTTTGTCAGTTTGCAGCGAGGGCACAGCCCTATCAGTCTATGCTTCACCCGTCGGATAACAATTGGTATTATACCACTTCAATTATTCCGGTTCGGGTAGCCTCCAGTAATTTACCTGATTGTACTTATCCTTCATGGAACAGTATGAGCAGTAATTACATGAGTACGGCAGGCGACACAACCTTTAATGGTTACACGTATTTGCAACTGGAAAACCGGGAGCAAACGAATCCGACATCCGATTGCTTCTTTGGATTTCTGAGAGAAGACAATGTTGCGAAAAAAGTTTATTTCGTAGATAATCAGTTTGGAACGGAAAAGTTGATTTATGACTTTTCCATGTTGCCGGGAGACAGTATTTATCTGGATTTTTTGCAACAAGGAATTTTCGAAACAGGTTATTTTACTTTAGACAGTATTGGAGTGGTAACAATTATGGCAGGTCCTCGCCGGAGTTTTTATCTTTCCAATCATTCGCAAGCGTGGTCTCAAAGTTCATTGCAGTGGATTGAGGGCGTTGGTTATCCCGGACACCTGATCTACACCCATTCTGCCAATATGTTTGGTGGACTGTTTATGTGGATTTGTCAGGATGGAATCTTCAGGGATTTCTACCAGCAATTAACTTGTTTCGATCATGGCGCAACGAAGATTTATTTCGATTCCTGTATGCATGCAGCAGCATTCAACAATTTTTGTTTTTACTACGCCGACTCCTGCTATTATTTTAATGTTTGCGGTAGTTTGGATGAAAATTCGTTGCTGGGGGATGTCAAAATTGCTCCAAATCCAGGATCCGGCAAGTTTGTCGTATCTGTTGAAGCATCGCGCGCTACCGGAATGCAAATTCTGGTTTACAATGTGCAGGGCAAACTACTTCGTACCGGTAAATTTATCGAATTACCTCAGGGCTTTTCAGAAGTGCCACTTGAATTAAGCGAATTACCCGCCGGAATTTATGTGTCAGAAATGAAGCTGAAGGAAGGTAGTGTGTTTCGAAAGCTTGTAATCTCTAAAGTAACTGATTAACATTAAATTGAGCAAAGCCGGACCTCCGGCTTTGCTTGCTTTCAATGAATTCGTATCTTTGTATTATTATTTATTTGCTATGATTTCACATATGACCAGCCAGGCTGCTATTGAACTGGAAGAAAAATACAGTGCACATAATTACCATCCTTTACCTGTTGTTTTGGCAAGAGGGGAAGGTGCACTGGTGTGGGATGTGGAAGGCAAACAATATTTCGATTTTTTATCAGCGTATAGTGCTGTAAATCAGGGACATTGCCATCCCAGAATCATTCAGTCGCTGGTTGATCAGGCATCCCGTTTAACGCTTACGTCACGGGCATTCCATCACAATTTATTTGGTGAATATGCTTCCTTTATCACCTCTTTTTTCGGTTACGACAAAGTATTGCCTATGAATACCGGTGTTGAAGCGGTTGAAACAGGGTTAAAACTTTGCAGGAAATGGGCTTATGAAGTGAAGGGAATTCCGGTGAATCAGGCAAAAATTATTGTCTGTGCCGGCAATTTTCACGGTCGTACCATGGCTGCCATTTCAGCATCAACCGATCCCGATTCAAACCGAAACTTCGGACCTTATTTACCGGGATTTGAAATAATTCCTTATAACGATTTGTCAGCACTTAAGCATGCTTTGGAAGATCCCAATGTAGCAGGTTTTCTGGTGGAGCCTATTCAGGGAGAAGCTGGTGTTGTTGTTCCGGATGCCGGTTATCTGCGAACGGCAAAATCTTATTGTGAATCGAAAAAGTATTGTTCATAGCTGATGAAATTCAGACTGGAATTGCCAGAACGGGTAAGATGCTTGCCTGCGATCACGAAGATGTGAAAGCTGACATTTTGTTGCTTGGAAAAGCTCTCAGTGGTGGCACTATGCCGGTATCTGCAGTTCTTGCCAATGATGAAGTTATGCTATGTATTAAACCCGGCGAACATGGCAGCACCTATGGTGGGAATCCTTTGGCTTGTGCTGTTGCTATGACAGCCTTGCAAGTGGTAGAAGATGAAAATCTCAGTGCGAATGCGGAGCGTCTTGGTGAAATTCTTCGAAATGAATTGAAAGCTATCAAGTCTGATATGATTACTTTGGTTCGGGGCAAAGGCTTGCTGAACGCTATAGTAATTAAACCTGTTAATGGTAAAGATGCCTGGGATGTTTGTCTGAAACTTGCCGAAAACGGCCTATTGGCTAAGCCTACTCACGGTGATATTATCCGCTTTGCTCCTCCGTTGGTAATTACCGAAGAACAACTTCAGGAATGTATTGCTATCATACGTAAAACGATTTTATCGTTTACAGCATAATCAGGAAATCATTGCCGCAGGATCTTCTTTTTTGAGAATAGCAGCGCTGATTAATGAAATTACCAGTCCTAAGATTACCATTCCTAAAAAAGCGAATGCCGACATCATCGCGGGATTTGTCCAGAAATCCATGGTGCCCGACATTTTTTCGATATCAGAATCTGACATGCCACGGTCTAGCATTTCCTGCTCTTGTTTCAAACGGATATAAGCAAGCATTCCGGGATTGATAACTTTGAAATAAAGAAAGGAATAGATGGAAGAAAGTGCACCTCCAATGATAGAAATTACCAAACCGCATGAAAAACCCTGTCCGAATGAAATAAACCCATGCTGAAATTTATCCCTTAGTTCCCGGATTCCAAGGAAGGTGACAATTGCAGGAACGGCAATGTTAATAATACCGGAAACAGTAGTAACCGTTTCATCTTTTTCGAGTCCCAGAACATATATCAGGAGGGAAATAGCAATCAGGATGCCTCCGAGAATCAGGCCGTATTGAATATTTGGTTTCATAGTTCGCGAGTATTTATTGGTGCAAATTTATACTTTTCAATCAGATTCCAAAACTAGTTGAGCAGCTTGTTCTCCAATCATGCTTCCGATGGCTACTCCCATGCCACCCATTCTTACGGCACAAAAGATACCGGGATTAACCTTTTTCAGGATGGTGGTTTTGGAAGAGCCTAGTCCCATGATTCCGCTCCAGCGATGTGCAATGTTGAGTTTTAAGCCCGGAGCAACTAGTTCAGATAAAAGGCGGTCGAGTGTATTTTGGATGAGGGGAGTAAGTCCAAATTCAGTAGTTTTTTCAGTTTCAAAATCGAGATTTCTGCCACCTACAAATAATATGCGGTTTCCCACATTCCGGAAATAGTAGTACCCTTTTTCATAGTGAAAACTACCTTTTAATTTTAGCCCTTCAATAGGTTCTGTTATTAGTACCTGAGCGCGTGCCGGAACGACATCCATTTCAGGAAATAGTTTACGGGCAAATCCGTTGTTGGCAACTAATACTTTTTTAGCTGGGAATGTAAATCCATCTTCACAGGCAAGTGACACGCTATTGCCGTTACTCTGAATTTCATATATGCGCAGACCGTTAAGGAGGGTAATTCCGGCAGCACGTACTTTATGGATGAGTGCGTTCATCATGCGACCGGTATTTATTTGACCTTCTCCATTATTGCAAATCATGTGTTTGGTGTTTCCAAGACCCATTGATGCAATTTTATCATCGGCAACTGTATAGGTTTGTTTCAGACTGGTTAGTGCTTCCATTCGAATATTAAACTCGGTCATGGAGTTTCTGCACAATTCAAATGACGCTTCATCAGCGGGAGTGAAGACCTCATAGCCTCCAAGAGGTTCATATTCCATTTCGTGATCACCAATGATGGCACGCAACCGTTGTAATCCCTGCCACCTTAGTTTAACGCGTTCAAATACCTGGTCGGCAGATTCCTGATGCAGGTCATCGAGTAATTCAGTCATCGATCCAAAACAGGCAAAACCTGCATTTCGGGTACTGGCACCATAAGGAAGAAAACCGGAATCTACCACAGTGATTTGCAGTGCTGGGGAGGCGGATTTCAGCGACAAAGCAGCATTTAATCCAACAATGCCGCTGCCAATAATGCAAACATCAATATTTTTGAATAGCTGATCGTAATCCCAGTAACTTGGAACATACATACTCTTAAAATTTAGGACTAAAGTACTAAAATAGTCATGATTATTACCGGCATTATTTCAGATTAAAATAATTTTCATATTCCCACAACATGGGCGATGAATTTCAGTTAATTTATCTAATTTTATCCAAACGAAACACATGAAAATCAATTTACCATCCCTGCAACAGCTTATTAAAGAAGCAGGTGCAACTTTAGTTCGTTTTCCGCTGGTATTGGCGTGCGCTGTGGCAGGAACTTATGCTGTCTGGGAACTCATAGACTTATCTAATGAAAATAAAGATCTGCAAGCCATGCAAATGGGCCATTTGCTTATGGTTTGTGCTCTTGGACTTACTGTCTTGACTGCATTTACCTTGTTTTCGGAAAGAAGAAATCATAATAATATAGTCAGGTGGGCGCTTCAACTTTTCTGGTCCGGAATACTTTTCTGGTATTACATTACTTTACCGGACACCTTTACCATTTACGAAATTTTCAGGTATGCTATTTATGTTTTTGCAGGACATTTATTGGTTGCCTTTCTGCCTTATTCAGGAATTAATGAGCCGGAAGGATTCTGGGAATATAATAAATCATTATTTCTTCGAATTCTGACATCTGTGCTTTACACCGGTGTATTGACTATCGGTTTGTGTATTGCATTGCTTGCAGTTGATCAGTTATTTGAAATTGAAGTTAAAGGTGAGTATTATGCGAAAATAATTTTCACCATGATGGGGATTTTTAATACCTGGTTTTTCCTGTCAGGTGTTCCGAAGCAACTGGAACAGTTGCAAATGGAAACTAACTATCCTAAAGGATTAAAAGTTTTCACGCAGTTTGTGCTGTTACCACTCATAACACTTTACATGGTGATCCTGTATGTTTATATGGGGAAAATTATTATCACCGGAGTATGGCCGGAGGGATGGGTTTCCTGGCTGGTGATGTGTTTTGCAGTTGCAGGTATTCTGGCGTTGCTATTGATATGGCCGATTCGTAATGATGAAGGAAATAAATGGATCGGTTTTTATTCGAAGAGTTTTTATTTTGCTATTTTCCCTCTGGTAATTTTGTTGTTTGCATCCATTCGTATAAGAATTAACGAGTATGGATTCACGGAGCCCAGGTATTATGTGTTGATTTTAGCCTGCTGGCTTGCTGGCATGGCAACCTATTTTTTAATCAGCAAATCGAAGTCAGTAAAAGTAATTCCATTTTCATTGTTTGTGTTGGCTATTTTTTCTGTACATGGACCATGGAGTGCATTTAGCATCAGTAAACAAAGTCAGTTAAACCGATTCGAAACACTGCTTGAAAAGAATAAGCTGTTTGAAAATGGCCTGGTTGTTAAAGCTACCGACACCATTCCGAAAACAGATAATGTTCAAATTTGTGAGACTATTGATTATATCAATGAATATCATGGCTACAAAGAATTTCAACCTTACTTTGTTCAGTCACTTGATTCGGTGATGAAACCGGATACTGTTGGGGCTTTTGTTTCGGAGGATGATAGGATGATCAAACTGATAGGTTTGGAATGGATGAATACATATATGCTGAACAATGATTCTGAAAAATATTTTTATGGAAATCTGCATGACAATGCCGTGATTCCGGTAGCTGGTTACGATGCATTCAGAAATGTGGATTTTTATATTTATGATACAGATGTGAAGGAACAGGTCCGTGATTTCAGTTTTGGTGAGGATTCAGTAAAGTTAGTTTATAATAACAAAAAACATCAGATTATTTTAAGTCATTTGAATGATTCGGCTACCATAAATATTATCGATTTCGTAAACCGAATGGAATCCAAACGTTCATCGAATTCCACTTATCCCGTGCCAGAAATGACTTTAAATGCATCTTTGCCGGATGTCAGGATAAAACTAGTGGTGAAATCAATTTCAGGAAAGCAAATCAAAGGACAGCTAAAAATTAATGCCATGAATGCTGATGTTTTTGTTAAATTTGAGAAAACTTCCGTGCAGTAAATCAAGAATTAGCCAAAACAATAGTACCTGCAATTTGTTTACCAAACATGCTTGGATTTCGATTTTCAGATTATAAAAAGCCGGATCAAACCCCATTTGAGGCCTTGTTTGATATTTTCAAACAATTGCTGACATATACCAATGGTGATTTTGATGAGGCAATCAGTTGGTTAACAGAGCTCGACAAGGAGTATCAATTAACTGACAAAAGCTATGGCATTGGTGATTTCATTAATGAATTAAAGGAAAAAGGCTATATCAAGGAAGATCAACCGCAAGGTGGTGGATTTATCATTACTGCTAAAACAGAGCAAGCCATCCGCCAACAGGCGCTTGAGAAAATATTTGGCAAATTAAAAAGAAGCAGACAAGGCAATCATGCTACACGGTTTACCGGAAATGGAGATGAAATTACTCCTGATACCCGTCCGTTTCAGTTTGGTGATGATATCGGACAAATTTCAATGCTCGATTCTTTCCGGAATGCTCAAATCAATAATGGGATTGGTGATTTCAGAATGACAGAAGATGATTTGGAAGTCTATGAAAAGGAACACAAGACTCAAACATCAACTGTACTCATGATTGACATTTCTCATTCCATGATTTTGTATGGTGAAGACCGAATTACTCCCGCCAAAAATGTGGCAATGGCTTTGGCAGAACTCATCCGCACACGTTATCCCAAAGATACCCTTGACATTCTGGTATTTGGTGATGATGCATGGGAGATTGAAGTGAAAGATTTGCCTTACCTTCAGGTTGGCCCTTATCATACCAATACAGTTGCAGGTTTGGAGTTGGCAATGGATTTATTGCGCCGACGAAAAAATGCCAATAAGCAAATATTTATGATTACGGATGGCAAACCAACCTGTATTAAGGAGAATGGAAATTATTACAAGAATAGTTTTGGTCTCGATCGGAAAATATTTAATAAATGTTTAGCATTGGCACAAAGTTGTCGACGATTAAAAATTCCCATTACAACATTTATGGTTGCAACAGATCCATATTTGCAGGAATTTGTCCATGATTTTACAGAAGCAAATAATGGCAAAGCATACTATACATCACTCAAAGGATTAGGGGAATTTATTTTTGAAGACTTTGAAAGAAATAAAAAAAGAAGAGTTTAAATTAATCAGAAAAAATCGCCTTTAACAGGGATGAAGCAATATTTATGAATACAATTAAGACATTTGGAGAATTAAAGAAATCGGGTTATAAATCACGCTCCATTAAAGATGAGTTGCGTGAAAATCTGATTGAAAAAATGAAAAATAAGGAATCCGTTTTTGCAGGTATCATTGGTTATGAAGATTCTGTAATTCCTGATATTGAAAGAGCAATTTTATCACGACATAATATTAATTTGTTGGGTTTGCGTGGTCAGGCTAAGACCAGAATTGCACGACAACTAACCAATTTGCTGGATGAATATATTCCATTCATTTCAGGAAGTGAATTGAACGATGATCCGTTTCAGCCGGTCTCTGTTTTTGGTAAACAAATGGTTGCTGAAATGGGAGATGCCACACCAATTTCCTGGTTGCATCGCTCAGAGCGTTATTTGGAGAAACTTGCGACACCAGATGTCTCTGTTGCTGATTTGATTGGAGACGTGGATCCCATCAAAGCGGCAAATTTAAAACTGAGTTATGCTGATGAGCGTGTGTTACATTTTGGAATTATTCCAAGAAGTAACCGATGTATTTTTGTGATTAATGAATTACCCGATTTGCAAGCGCGTATTCAGGTGGCATTGTTTAATATTTTGCAGGAGGGCGATATACAAATTCGTGGATTTAAATTGAGAATCCCATTAGATATTCAATTTATTTTCACTGCTAATCCCGAAGATTATACCAACCGTGGCAGTATTGTAACACCACTAAAGGACAGGATTGGTTCACAAATTTTAACGCATTATCCGAAGAGCATTGCATTGTCGAAGTCAATTACCAGACAAGAATCGAGATTGTCGGTATCACAAAAAGAAAACGTTGTAGTGAATGAACTGCTTGCAACATTGGTAGAACGAATTGCATTTGAAGCGCGTGAAAGCGAATATGTGGATTCGAAAAGCGGTGTATCAGCACGATTAACTATTACGGCATACGAGAATTTAGTCAGCACTGCTGAGCGAAGAATGTTATTAAACGGAGAGACAAAAACCTTTGTACGTGTTAGCGATTTATTCGGTGTGATACCTGCTGTAAATGGAAAAATTGAACTGGTGTATGAAGGAGAGCAGGAGGGAGCCGGTATTGTTGCAATGAGTTTATTGGGAAAGGCAATCCGGAATGAGTTTATAGAATTATTCCCTGATCCTGCTAAATTGAAAAAGAAGAAAGAAGCTAGTCCCTATCAGGAAATAGTTTCCTGGTTTGGTGACGGCAACTCAGTCGACATGCTTTTGCAGGAAGGTGATAAATCATACAAGAAAAATCTGGAAGCTGTTCCGGGCTTATCGAAATTAGTTGAAACGTACACAGGAAAGCATCAACCCGATGATAAGTTGGTAATGATGGAGTTTGTGCTTTATGCATTAGCCGAACATTCTTTAATTGGCAAAAGCGCGCTTCAAAGAGGGGTGAAGTTCACCGATATTTTAGGATCGATGTTGTCGGAGAAAGATTTTTTTAAAGACGAAAATTGATTTGATAATTTGATAATTTGATGATTTGGTGATGGTCGTCCTGAATCCGCCGAATGGCGTATCATGCACGGTTTCCATTCATTGAAAATATTGTAGAGACGCATTGCTATGCTTCTACATCGCTGTGCATCTCCATTGATCTGTGTCTACATTGCTATGCGTCTCCTTGCAATACATTTATGCTACGATAACGCCAGGTTCAACCTAGTTTTTTCTTTTGAATATAATTAAGTTCATAAAGATTGATCCAGTCGGCTGGAGTCATTTTTGAAACGAGTTCGCCAATTAAATCAAATGGTATTTGTTCCGGTTTTTTGAAGCGGACACAACTTTTTCCCATGTCGAGTTTTGATGTTACTCTTTTCGAAAATTCTGTGGTGAACCATTTCAAAAGTTTGGGATCAGCATACATGCCCATGTGGTACACAGCAATGAAATTTTTCTGGCTGGCAACTGCTAAAAAAGGTAAAGGTAGTTTTGGGTCGCAATGGTAACCTGCCGGATATAATTTGTGAGGTACAACATATCCGATCATACCATAATTCATTTCTTCAACAAATCCTTTTGGAAGATTTTTCTTGATGACTTTACGCAATTTCGTAATGGCTTCCTGACGATCTTCAGGTAGTGAGCCGACATAAGCATCGGGCGTTTTTTCGGTCGATTGCATGGGTTTGGGTTTGATTCAAAGATCGAAAAATAGGCTATTAAAGTCAAAATTAATTTTTAATAATGCGTAACATATTGAAATATAATAAGATATATTGTAAAATCAATTTGACAACAAAAATATTGTTAAGTATACTTGACAATAAAAATGTTGTTAAGTATATTTGCCAATAAAATCATTGTCATATGAGCTGGATAAAACCAAACACAATCACAGGTTCAGTTGCTGAAGGTGATAAATATTTTCGCAGAGATGAAATTGAGTCCCGAATTTGGGATGAAATTTTGAATCACAACCACGTGCTTTTTCTTGCCTCACGTAGAGTAGGAAAAACCTCCATAGTTAAATACATGTCAGACAATCCACCAGGTTCCTGGTATTGTAAATATGAAAACATCCAATCTGACAGGTCGGTTCAGGATTTTTATAAAAGGTTATGCCGAATGACGAACGAATCGGTTTCGTTACAGGGCAAACTGGAGAAGTTAGTTGCAACAATTTTAAGTAAATACAAAATTGTTTCACTCGGACCTGATGGGATTGGACTTGAACACCAGGAAGTCAATTACAGAGATCTATTTTTTGAAATTTTAAAGCATCTGAAGAAAGAGAAACAAAAGGTTGTTTTGTTTTTGGATGAATTCCCGGATGTTATTCATAACATTTATAATGACCATGGAGCGATTCAGGCAGAACAATTATTGAGTGACATGAGGACATTTCGTCAGTCCAGTGACTTCAAAGATGTTTTTGTGATGGTGCTTCTGGGTTCGGTGGGCTTAAATCATATAGTAATTAAAATTTCCGGACGAACAGATAAAGTGAATGATTTACACAAGGAATATTTGTCAGCTTTGTCACTTGAACAAGCTTTGAATTTTTTAGAGCATCTACTAAACGGAGCAACAATGGTAGTTGATAATGAAACAAGAATTTATCTCTTGAATAAAATCGGCCATTTTATTCCTTACTATATCCAGTTATTGATTGAAGATTGTGATCAGGAATTACGTGCCTTCAAACGTAAAGAACTAAATTCGGCTGACATTGATGCCATTTATAAATTGTTAATTGCTAAGAATGAACATTTCGTGGATTGGGAAAACAGGTTGTCACGATATTTCCCTGATAAATATGAATATTTAATGGCTGTCCTCAGCACTTGTGCCGGGCAAAAACAAATTGAATTAAAAGAATTGTACAATATTGCCATCGGAAAAAAGATTAAAAATGACTGGAAAGCAATTATAGATGATGTTTTGGTTGCCGATGGTTATCTTTATGAAGAAAATGGGAATTATGCATTCAATTCTCCATTGTTACGTGATTGGTGGAAAGCCAGATTCCCATTATTTTAAAAAATAGCTGCGATGGACCTGATTAGATATCAAAATGCCAATCAGTCTGATGAAGAAATAATCAATAATTTCATCATCAGAACTGACGAATTTGAAAGTGTTATGGATGATATCCGTACCACCAAGGAGAAATCTTCATTCCAACATTATGTTTTTATCGGACGACGGGGTAGCGGTAAATCTACTTTATTGCGAAGGATTCAGGCTGAGATCAACACAAAACCTGAATTAAGCGATAAATATGTTGTGGTAAATCTGAGTGAGGAACAATCCGGAATTTACAAGTTGTACGATTTAATGGATTATGTCATCCGTGATTTGAATGCTATAGGATACCAAATTGAAAAACCGGATTTTCGAAAATTTAAAAATGATACTAAAGAATATACCAAATCACTGCATGCAATTATTATTTCCAATCTGAGGAGTAATAAAAAGCGATTGATTTTACTTATTGATAATATCGACCGTGTTTTTGAATCTATTGGTCAGACTTCAGATGCAGCCTTACTTCGTGAACTTCTAATGAACTTTAAGGATATCCGTATGATTGGCGCCAGCACTGTTATGTCGGAACAGTTCTGGAGATATGATATGCCTTTTTATGAGTTTTTTTCTTTAAAAAGATTGGAAAGGCTTTCCTTGTCGGAAATAAAAAAGTTATTGCAACATTGGGCCAATGAAAAGAAAATGCCTGAAGTTCATAAATTGATTACCCAAAAAACCGGCAAATTGCAAAGTATTCGAATGTTGACGGATGGCATGCCCAGAACCATGTTATTATTCATGGAGATGCTCATAAATCGTCCCAATCAAAACGGATATGCGTATTTGCAACAGATAGTAGATAAAGCAACCCCAATTTTTCAGGAACGGTTGGCAGTGCTATCACAGGCACAAAGGAAAGTATTGACAGAACTTGCATTGTTTTGGGATGCTGCAACCGTTGAGCAGTTGGTTCCGGTTTGTAATATGGATGGGAAAACCATTTCAGCATTGTTAAATCAATTAGTTCAAAACAGGTATGTCGAAAAGTTAAAAGGAAGAACTAAAAATTTGTTTTACAGGTTGGAAGAACGCTTTTTTAATTTGTGGTTTGTTATGACCCAGGGTGGCCCGCAACAAAGAATGGAGGCAAAAGCACTAACTGACTTTCTAGAGAAATGGTATGACCAGAATGAACTTGACACTATCTGTATTGAAATTTCAAAATTGTACAAAGATAAAAGTATCAAAGCCGATTATGCTGAGGCAATGACTTCTGCTTTGTTAAATAGCAAAAGTGTGAGTGATTTGCACAAAAGAGTACTGTATACAACTGCCAAAAAAAGTAATATTTTAGAGGAACCCTTTTTGCAAAAATACAAAATACCCGACTACAACGCTTTTGATGAAGTTGACAAAGCAATAAATTCCAGAGAGTATGAGAAGGCTTTAGCTTTGCTTGAATTATCTGATTTACCAAACGGTTTGGATGATCTTGGGCGAGCTTTGTGTTACGTAGGTTTAACGAATTTTAATGAAGCAAAGAAATATTATTTAATGGCAATTGAAAAGGGAAATTCTGGAGCTTTGAACAATCTTGGTAATTTGTACAAAAACCAAGGGCAAGATAGTGATGCGGAGAAATATTATTTAAAGGCAATTGAAAAGGGATATTCTGGTGCTATATTCAACCTTGCTAATTTGTACGATGATCAAGGTAAAGTTGGAGATGCGGAAAAATATTATTTAATGGCCATTGAAAAGGGTGATTCTGGAGCTATGTTCAACCTTGCCATTTTAAACAAAAACCAAGGGAAAGTTGGAGATGCGGAGAAATATTATTTAATGGCAATTGAAAAGGGTGATTCTGGAGCTATGAACAATCTTGCTATTTTATACAAAAACCAAGGGAAAGCCAGAGATGCCGAGAGATATTTTTTAATGGCAATTGAAAAGGGGCTTTCTGAAGCTATGTTCAACCTTGCCAATTTGTACAAGAATCAAGGTAAGTTTGAGGAGTCTGAGAAATATTATTTAATGGCAATTGAAAAGGGCCATTCTGGAGCTATGTTCAACCTTGCTATTTTGTATGATGACCAAGGGAAAGCCGAAGATGCCGAGAGATATTATTTAATGGCAATTGAAAAGGGACTTTCTGGAGCTATGAACAATCTTGCTATTTTATACAAAGACCAAGGGAAAGCCGGAGATGCGGAGAAATATTATTTAATGGCAATTGAAAAGGGCCATTCTGGAGCTATGTTCAACCTTGCTAATTTGTATGATGATCAAGGTAAAGTCGGAGATGCTGAAAAATATTATTTAATTGCAATTGAAAAGGGCCATTCTGGAGCTATGTTCAACCTTGCTAATTTGTATGATGATCAAGGTAAAGTCGGAGATGCTGAAAAATATTATTTAATTGCAATTGAAAAGGGCCATTCTGAAGCTATGAACAACCTTGCCATTTTGAACAGGAATCAAGGTGATTTTGAGGTGTCAGAAAAATATTATTTGATGGCTATAGAAAGAGGGAATGAAGACGCTATTCCCAACTTGATCTTGCTGTATTGTGAAGTCAACAACATAAAAAATTGGAAAGGCTAATTTCAAATGCTGATGTTATTGGATCTCGTTTTTCTTTGGAATCAAACAATGGACTGGCAGCTTTGGTTTATCTTACTTTAGGTGAAATGGATGAATTTAGCAAATATACAGAATTGGCTTTTGCTCAGGATGGACATATTAGTGAATATGTATTGTTTATGATTCTGGTTCATAAACAGGTGAATTGGGTTTTGAATTATTTTAAGAACAAGGAGGATGCTATACAAAGTTATAAGCCGTTGTATTATGCAGCTTTAGTATTGCAAGGTGGCAGCGAGCAGGAATTGCTGGTTATGCCACCTGAGATTGAAGAAAATGTGAATGATGTTGTACGTAGAGTTATTGAAAAGCAGAATCAGTTTTCAGGAGCATCTAATACATAAAATATGTTGAGCAAGAGCGGAGACTAGATTCTCTGGAAGGTTTAAATTATTTCTTTTTAGCAGTTATATTGTACTATATAAATTTCGATTTACAACAAAATTATTGTCAATAGTAGTTGACAATAATTTTGTTGTGATCTGGTTTGAAGAAGGTATTATTCTGATTGATCAATGATCAACAACCACTTTTATATTTTCCAATTTACCATTGTTGATGGCTGATAGAATATAAATCCCTTTGGCTAACTGACTAACATCAATTTTGATGTTGTAGGTTTTGCCATCAAAATTTGATTCCATAGTTTGAATAGCATGTTGCTTTCCTGTTATATCAATTAAATTAATTCCGGTCAGGTCGGTTATGCCTGTTATAGTCACAAAAGAGTTGGCAGGATTTGGATAGCAAGTCAATTTCGTGATTTCAGCTACTGGGGAAAGTTCTGAATCGGGAGTTAGTTTTGGTGCTACTCCGGTATATTTAATCAGCATATTTATATTGCCAATAACTCCGGTGGTAACGAATTCATCATTGGGGAAAGAGCCCGGTATAGCTTTTATCAAGCTATTGCACCTGCCGCCATTATATTTTTCAGAGAAATCGTATGTCCAGTTACTTTTAAGCTTGAAAGACAAGTAATTGATTGTAAGATTGGATGTTCCTGTACGTTTTCCTGTCATGAATACAGCACCACCTTGTGTGACTTCAAAACCCGTTACCGTCACTCCACTTGTTGGCCACACATTATTGGTAACAAAAGAGTTTTGATATGCTAAAGCAGTTGCAGTTGAAAGTTTTACTATTCTGTGGTTAACATAATCTCCAACAGATGATTGCATCCTTGATACATAGAACAGGGAACCTGCGATATTAAGTTTCATGGCTTTTATAAGCTCATGAGAATTTATATTTGATGAAACGTAACTTGAGACTTGAGTGCCGGAAGAGGATAATTTTCTCACTTCATTTCTGAATACTCCCCAGGTACTATTGAAACTGTTGCCGCCTACATAAACATTCCCTGCGATGTCTACCTGAACAAATTCGAATGGAGTTAGAGTCGTTGTGCTGGAAGCTAGCGTTGTCAGAAAATTCCATGTAACTATAAGTGAAGAATTAAATTTTACTACTCGAGCCTGATTCAAACTTAATTCTGATCCACCACATACATATACATTTTGATTTCCATCAATTGCCATTTGTCGCGGTGCAAAGTCGAATGTAGGTTGTGACGACTGGACTATATTTCCATTGGAAATACTGCATGATGTAAGGCCGGCTCTTGTGCCACCGGTTGCAGTTGGATAAAATGCTGTTAGAACAGTTATATTTGATCCTTTTACAGCAAGATCTATTCCATAAGTTTTAACGCCTTGGGTAATTTCCCGCATCCAGGGCTGGAGTAGGTTGCTGTTTAACTTAATCAGTACACATCGAAAAGTTGTGCCAAAGCTAATATTTCCTAATATGTATAATTCATCAGAAGAAGTAGCAAGTATCTTTATTATCGTCATGTTGGTGTACTGAGAATTTGGAAAAATCGTAGTTGCCAGTAGAGGAGTTCCGCTAGAATTGAACGATCGCACGGTATAGGTTCTGTTATTATACGGTGTTTTTGAAACTGTAAAATATTTCGTTGCTCCGGCGGCAACAAAATTTTCTTCTTCATTCAGTTGTGTAATCCATGACATGGTCTGTGCATGCACAGAACCTGAGAGAATGAATAAGATTGCGATGTGTAGTAGCTTTTTCATTTGTTTTAATTTTAAACAAATGTGCTGGTCTTGATTGATTCCACAAGAGAGTTTTGAGTATTCGGTTAAATTTTTCGAGAATTCGGCAATTTTCTTCAAAATAGTGGTTTAGGTGCTACTACTTCACCTCCACAATTTTACCTTCCCTTTCTGCCAGTTCCCGGCCCCATTTAGAAATGGCATTTAACAATGGAATAAGTGTTTTACCGAATTCACTTAACGAATATTCTACCTTTAAGGGTGGTTTTGAAGCATGTACTTTCCTGATTATCAGTCCATCTGCCTCCAATTGCTTTAGTGTAATAGATAGCATGCGTTCTGTCATCTGAGGCACCAGTTTCCGTATTTCTGCAAACCGTTTTTTGTCGTTTCGCAGATACCATAATACAATTGTTTTCCATTTACCACCGATGAAATCCATGGTTACATCCATAGCACAATGGTAGGTTTGACCCTTTAATTTAATGACTACTTCCTTGTCTTTGATTCTCATACAGAATTATTTTAACCTATCAAAAATGATAGTTCTTGTATCATGAAAACAACTATTTCAATATTAGGAACAGGAACTGTAGGAAAGACTCTTGCAGGAAAATTTAGTGCAAAAGGTTATCCGGTAATTATCGGTACAAGAAATCCCGATGAGACAATGTCACGGGCAGGTGAAAATTCTTTCGGTGACTGGTTTAAATTGCAACAGGGCATAGAAGTGAAAACATTCCAGGAGGCAGTTCAGGAGGGGACTATAATTATAAACGCCTTAAATGGCAATCACACACTTGATGTTTTAAGGAGTTGTGATCCATCCCGCTTTAGCGGAAAAATTGTAATGGATATTTCAAACCCACTCGATTTTTCAAAGGGATTTCCGCCTACATTGTTAACAGGATTAAATAATAACAATTCGTTGGGAGAAGCAATTCAACTGTTGTTGCCGGATGCTAAGGTTGTGAAAACGCTGAACACCATGTGGTGTGGATTGATGCTGAATCCCGAATTGATTCCCGGAAATAATCATATTAATTTTATTTGTGGAAATGATATCGAATCGAAAGCTAAAGTAATTGCTTTACTCAATGATTTTGGCTGGAATAATAGTCAACAAATTGATCTGGGAGATATCACTGCAGCACGCGGCACAGAAGGTTATTTGCTGTTATGGACCAGAATCTATGGAGCCACGAAGAACGGCGCTTTCAATATCGCAATTGAAAAAGTTAATTAAGCAGTTCGGTTGAATTAGCCCGAATCAATAAGTCACTGTAACTGTTCCTTTGTAAACTTTCTCTCCAATTTGAATTACGTAGAAATATACTCCTGATGGAACCGGATTACCATTCGATTTTCCATCCCAGAATTTATTTTGTCCGGAAGTTTCAAAAATACTATTCCCCCAGCGGTTAAAAATGGTGATCCGTTCCGGAGAACATGCTCCTGCAGCACCAACTTCAAAGACATCATTTACTCCATCGTTGTTAGGCGTGAAAATATTCGGAATAAAAAAGTCGCCTCCTCCTTCAGGAATTTGCAAATTTAAAGTGGTGTCGCGTTTACAACCGGACAAATTGTTCACAGAAAAGGTCAATTCGTAAGTTCCTGGAATTGAATATTGATGTAAACCTGATTGATCCAATGAACTGTTGCCGTCTCCAAAATCCCAGATTTGATCGTATGTATTGGTAGAAGAATGGTTGAAAGTTAATTGCAGCAGACAAGTATCAAGTGTTAATGCAGTGAATATTTCCGGCTCAAATGCAGGATCCACAACAATGTTTTGGGTCAGTTGCGTAACTGTACAAGCATTAGTTGCTGTTAATATTACCACATAATTTCCGGCTAAATTGTAGTTATGAATTCCGGAACTGGTTGCAGAAGTGTTTCCATCGCCGAAATCCCAGATTATATCGATTGCATTGTTTACTTGAGACTGGTAGTTAACCGTTAAATTACACGAATCTTGTAGTAAAGAAATATTCCCTGTAAGGATAATTTCCAGGTGCACTAAAAATATGTACCGGATTGGTTTGAGTTGAAGTAGTCCCATCACCAAAATCCCAGAGTAAACTGGTAAAACCTGTAGATGAATTTACTATAGAAATGCTGTCACCACATGTGTTTGATGTGATTGCAAATGCAGAGACAGCCTGAATCGGTAAAGTAACATTTATTGAAACAAATTGTGTATCAGTATTACACACACCAATTGAAGTCAGTAACACATTGTACGTGCCTGATGAACTGTAGGTATGAGTGGGGTCATTGTCTGTTGAAGTAGTGCCATCTCCAAAATTCCATGAATATGAAACGCTGTTAGTGCTTTGGTTGATGAAGTTGAGTGTTGCTGAACAACTATCTTGTGTAAAATTGAACAGTGCAGTTGAAATTACCGGAGGTTGAATTGTTATTGGTATAGCGACAGAATCTGCTCCGCAAATATTGTTCGCAACCAGTGAAATGGTATAGTTGCCACTACTTGAATAGGTATGTACCGGGTTACTTGCGGTTGATGCCGATCCATCACCAAAATACCAATTGAATGTGGTTGAATTTAATGATTGATTGATGAATGTTACTTCGTTGGTGCAACTATCTATTGTATATGTAAATTGTGAAAGCGCTCCCAAAGCATTGCTGACATTCACCGATTGGATGGTGGTACTGCTTCCACAAGAATCAGAAACAGTCAATGATACCATGTAAGTTCCGGTTGCCGTAAATGTGTATGATGGATTTTCAATTGTTGCAAGTGTACCATCGCCGAAGTCCCATAAATAGGAGAACCCACTTCCTGATAAATTTTGAAATACTACGTTGTTGGTACAACTATCAAGAGTATACTGGAATGCTGCTACTGCTGAAGTCACATTTACAAATACCGTTAGTGTGTCGAAGGCTTCGCAGGGAGTGCCAGCACCTGAAATAATAATGTAAGTAGTGGTAGTATCAGGTGATGCTATAGGATTAAAAATTGTTGTTGAACTAAGTCCGTATGATGGTGTCCACTGGATAATCGATGAATTTGAAATCGCATTCAATTGAATGGAATCTGTGGCGCATATGGTTACATCAGGACCTACAGAAAGTGTCCCAGTACCCCCCGAAATACATGCTCTGAATGAAATATCATCGATAGCAAAGTCGTTTCCTATTGAAGCTGTGCTTGTGGAAACCACTTCAATAGTTATTGAGGCTGGTGGAGTAGGGCCGGAGTTCCAGGTTCCCTCAATAAGGACCCACACATCAGGAGTTTCGGGCAATACCACCGATGCAGGTAAGAGTAAAGTTCCGTTCACCCTTAATTGCATTTCTGCATCTACCCAATTGAATGTTGTTCTGATACTGTTATTCACCCATGCCGAGAATACAAAATCGGTATTCGGTGCATAAGCACTGATGTTAACATCTTGTCCCCAGGCAGAAGTCTGAACACCGGTTATTCCATCACAAACCAGAAAAAAAGTATTTCCTGCAGGTGAATGATCGATTCCTCCCCATTGACCATTATGAACCGCGGGAGTATCGGTAATCGTATACTGACCGAAAGTTAATAGTGTTGCCGGAGCCCAAATTGGAATTTGAAAAGGTGCGGATGTAGTGTATGCACTGTTCTGTATTTGTAAAGCAAAATCTCCGTTAATAACCAGTTCGGGACCGGGAGCACTGCAAGAGTCGGTGCATAAAAGTTGTGCATTAGCCTGATTAATCCCAAACAACAAACTTAGTAGAACTAAGAATTTTGACTTAAAAATGTTCTTGAGATTATTCATAGAAGTTGTGGTTATGCATTCCAAATGTAAATGACTCATTTGTAAATGCCTAAAGTTTCGCCAAAAAGTTGATTAATTAGAATACTGATAATGAGGCAACTACATTTCAGGTGCATGATTTTACCCATTTTTATAACCTTTTAAATCAATTTTTATCTGTTAACAGAGGCCGGTTTTTTGCCATCCCCACATTTATGGTTATTTTTGAAGACCAATATTTTTAAACAACTCAAAAATGCTTCAGACAGCGGAACGTGTATCGCACAAAGATCTTTCAGACAATTACGTATTTCAACGTTCATTACTTGCTTATGTGGAAGCGGCAAAACTGGTTTCAGGAAGAGTACTTGAAATTGGAACGGGTAGTGGTTATGGTATTGATGTGGTTAGTCCGAATGTAACCGAATTTATTACTATCGATAAATTTGAGGATGCATCCGTTTTGGAGCACATAAAAACTTTACCCAACATTAAATTCATGCAAATGGATGTTCCGCCGTTAACAGGGCTTGCAGATAATTCATTTGATTTTGTAATTACTTTTCAGGTGATTGAACACATTCAGGATGACAATAAATTTGTGAGTGAAATTCACCGGGTGTTGAAGCCGGGTGGCAAATTAATTGTTACCACTCCGAATATTAAAATGTCGATTACACGAAATCCCTGGCACATTAGGGAGTATACCATTGCTGAACTGGAACAGTTGTTAAAAAAATCTTTTTCAGCAGTTCAGAAAAGGGGAGTGGCAGGCAATGAAAAAATTATGGAATACTATCGTAAGAACAGAGCATCGGTTGAAAAAATTACCCGCTTCGATATTTTCAATCTGCAGTATCGTTTACCACGCCAACTCTTGCAAATCCCATACGATATTCTCAATCGCATGAATCGCCGCAAATTATTGCAATCAAATACTTCCTTAGTCTCCGATATTAAAATGGAAGACTACCGCGTTCAGGAAGCCACTGATGATTGTTTCGATTTGTTTTATGTTGCTGTCAAGTGACAAGTGACCAGTTGCAAGTGACAAGTTGCAAGGGGCAAGTGACAATTTGCAAGCGCCGCCCTGAGCGTAGCCGAAGGGTGACAAGTGACAAGTGACAAGCGCCGCCCTGAGCGCAGCCGAAGGGTGACAAGGGGCAAGGGACAAGCGCCGTCCGGAGCGTAGTTGAAAGGGTGAAAAATTGTAGAGGCGCATTGAATGCGTCTCCGCCACCAAACATTTTGTGACAAGGGACAAGCGCTGCACTGAGCATAGCCGAAGGGTTGAAAGCGATGCCCTGAGCATAGCCGAAGGGTTGAAAGTTGAAAGTTGGATTAGCTTGAGCTACAAGTTTGGAATAGCTAAGCTGGTAGGTGAAAAGCGCCGCCCTGAATATAGTTGAATGATTAAAAACTGACTTAAGATTCACGGAGTGAAGAAATAGCTTCCAAAAACAGAGGTTCAAGAATTTTCATCCGTCTGAATAATCTTTATTATTTTAAAATTATTCTTTTTCTCATCTTAGTTTATGACCCATTCGTACTAGTGATATTAAAGAAAAATTCCCGGAGCTATTAAATGTGAAACTCTGTGAGGCCTGTTTAACGAAAGACCTTGCCGATATGCCTCAGCACACACCAAGAAAATATTTGTGGAGAAAACCAGACCCCGATAACTATCGGGAGAACTGATGACCTTTCCGATATGAATTGGGAAGGGTAAGAAAATATTTGTGGAGAATACCGGAGTCGAACCGGTGACCTCTTGCATGCCATGCAAGCGCTCTAGCCAGCTGAGCTAATTCCCCATTTTTGTTTCTGACTTATTATTTTAAAGAACTTGAACGTTTATCTTCCTACTTTGGCGGGACGCTCTAGCCTCCCGATTCTTATCGGGACCGATTACTATCGTCCCGATTACTATCGTCCCGATAGCTATCGGGAGAGCTAGTTCCGCGTTTGCAGTGTGCAAAGGAAGCTAAATTATCATTGAATAACAACAAGTACTGATCAAGGTTGAATTAGATTCACCTGTTTTACCAGTAGCAGATTTATTCACTTTTATTTAAGCTAAATGTTTGTAATTCAATAAAATGTATTGTTCATAAATTTATTTAGAACAATTCTAAATAATCATTGTTGTTTTGCATTATCCTTTATAAGTTTGCAATAACAGTGTCCCGGAAAAAACAGGTTGAACTAGTTGAATACCATTTAAATACAATGTGCAATTTCGATATTCTGCAAAAAGATCAGCATGGCTTTGTGGTGAAGTGCAAGTCGTGTAATAAAATACGATGGTGTTTTGGAAATCTGGTGGTTAATTGCGACGAAAATGAATTTCAGCAATTGGTTACTGCCGTTGAAACAGAAACACGAAAGCACATCAAATCAGATACCGATACCGGACGCAATATTTTTCTGGAGCATCCGGCCGGTTCATTTAATCTCGTATTTAATTCCCGGGAAATTCGTAATTTCAACCGTCTTTTACAGGAGTCTTATATTACCAATGAAATAGGAAAGTTATTACAATGAGTGAAATTGATCCATTGCTGTTACGAAAGCGGGCCTTACAGCGATATGAAATGCCGCAATTTGCCGATCTGAAAACAGAAAATTTTTCTGATCAGGGGAAATTTGTGAATACATTAATAAGGGCTTTCGAGGAGGATCCTTCATTTCACATTTCAGAATTCAGTCAATTTCCGGTAACACTTACTCTGGATTACATTCGTAAAACACATCGGTTGTATCTCGATAAAACACTTCAGGAAATTGAACAATCGATTGTAATTCTTGGAGAGGCATATACGGTGGGCCATCCGGTACTTGAATTTTTAAATGATTTTTTCGTTCATTACAAAACGGACTTAATCAGACATATTCGTGAAGAAGATGAAAAACTTATTCCTCACATAGAATTCCTGCATAAATGTAAGAGTGATGGATTTAGTCAGCTTCGTTTTTTCAATGGAATTTCACAATTCAGTATCATCGATTTTTTAGAACATCATCACGATAATGAAATTGAATTGGAAGTGGTAAGACATAAAATTTTGGAATACCAACCTCCGGCAGTTAATCAGTCGATGTACCGTGTTTTACTAAATCAGCTTGAGTTTTTCGGGCACGATTTAAGGATTCACGGATTGATTGAAGAGCAGGTATTAGTTCCTATGGCAATGGAGTGGGAGCGGTTGTTGTTAAAAGAATTCAGCAGACAGGTAAGACTAAATTAAGCAACATCCTGGTGATCCTGCTGCTGCATTTTCACAACCATATCAATAAGCAGATTCAGGTGAATTGGTTTTGAAATAAACTTCATTCCACCGGCTTCCAATGCGGCTTTTATTAATTCATCATTGTTGGTAGCACTTAGAAAGAGTACCGGTATATGTTTAAAGCGGGGATCATTTTTTATTTCCTTACACATATTTATTCCATTCACAAATGGCATCATGATATCGAGAATAATGACATCGGGCAGAAACTGCTCGAGTGTTTTCATTCCTGAAAATCCATTTGCGGCTGTCATCACATCAAATCCTCTTTTTCGAAAATTGTAAGTAAGCAATTCACCGATTTCAGGCTCATCATCAACAATGAGGAGCTTATAGCTTTTATCTTTCATTGCCTGCAAAATTAAAGTTCAAATGGCAATGCGGTATTGTTGAAATGTTAAGTAATGGTTAAAGATAATCCCTGCTTCATGTGATAAATGAGCAAAAAAACCCTCCACGATGGGAGGGTTTTCTTATTCTGATTGAATTTTTTATTCGGTAATAACCATTTTATTAGTCATTTTCTGACCGTCGAATTCAAGAGTGTAGTAGTAAATACCTGCACCGAAGTCTTTTGAATCGATGGTGAAAGTATGATTTCCTGCAGCTCTTGCTCCTTCAACAGGAACAGCTATTTCCTGACCTAATACATTGGTAATGCTGATTCGTACATCACCCTCAGAAGGGATTGAATATCCGATTACAGAAGTTGTATTAAATGGATTTGGATAATTCTGACCTAAGATCATACCATTTCCATTTTGAGGATCATTGATACCAACAACACAAGGAATAGGAAGCATTTCGAAGCATACATCATCAATAGCCCAACCTTCATAATTGTTAGTTGTGTTATCAGATGCGAAGCGGAAACGGAAGATTACAGTGCTACCACTTGGGAAACTTGTTTCTTTTTCGGCAAGTACCCAGCTTGTTTCAGTTCCTGACCATCCTGGAAGTCCGGGGATACCACCAAGCGCAGTAATAAAGCTTGTGTTATACCATGGTTGAGGAGTACTTGAAGCAAAACCAAGCTGATTCCAGGTTACAGCGAAATCTGTTGAGTATTCAACTGTTCCACCGTCCATGAATGGTTCAGTGTCGTACTTATGCTGGAAGCTGAGTTTGTAACATGATGTATTATCGATAGAGAATACTGGAGAGAACAAGCCTGAAGTATCGCGACCCTGATAATTAGCATCAAGATCGATTGTCCATGCATTTACACCGCTGAATGCACTATTAATAATAGTTTGATTTGGTGTACCAAGTTCCCAGGAATTTCCAGAGGTATTATTATAGGTGAGTGCATTTACAGAAACCCATTGTGGGCCTGTTTCGAAGTCTGTACAATAAGGATTACCTGAAGTAACAGTTACACTGTCGAATACAGAGATGGTAATACAAGTTGTATCATCGAACGGATTCAAGTCTGTTCCACCATTTGGATTAGAAGTAATTACGCAAACATCATAAACACCAGGTGCAGCAGTCCATAATTGACTGAAGGTATGAGGCAGGTTGGCTTGTGATGCTAAGGCAGGTGAGTAAGCGATTGGATCAGTTACAATTGGAACACCATTAATAGTAAGTGTAGCATCAACTGAAGTCAAAGGTGTAGTTCCCGGATTCGAGATAGGAGAAGTAAACTGAATAGACTGTCCAGGGAAAATGAAGCTGTTATTAATAGCAGAAGTATTTACTGTTATTGGAGCAGCAGTTAAAGGAACAGGAACAGTAACACAGAAGTCATCAATTGAGAATCCATCTTCCTGAACGGCACCATCAGAAGTAAATACAAAACGGAATTGTACTTCTGGTTCGTTATCGAATATATTCAGACAGTTCGCTTCAACTTTAACCCAGCCACCAGTGGTTCCAGCCCATCCGGGTAAACCGGAAGAGAGCAGATTTGCAAAGTTATACCAGTTCACCCAACATGGTGCAGGAGCAGCGGCTCCTCCAAGTAAAGTCCAGGGACCTCCACTGATAGAATATTCGAGACGAACGCCATCCCAGTTATCTTCACAATTGCTGTTTCTCCAGAATGAAAGTTTAACATCAACAGCATTCGAAAGATCAAATATTGGTGAAAGCAGTTCACAGTTTGCATTTCCGGTATATCCAACGTTCAGGTTAATATCCCATGCATTAGGAGCAGTAAAGGCAGTATTAGTTGCACCAAATGTAGGTGCACCTAACTCCCATTGAGTGCCAGGATTTCCTGTTCCAACGATATTTGCAGACCAGCCAACGTTTGTTCCATCATAATTATCGCAGAATGGGCTTGTGTAAGTTAACGGAATTACAGGAACACCAACACGGTTTACAGTAGTTGTATCGTTGCTGTTATCAGAATCGCCAGGGAGTTGTGTATATGCAGAGAATGTATAAGTTCCTGAAGGCACTGTAAATGTTGGCATATTCAGTAAAGCAGTAGCATTAGGAGCAAGAGCACCAATGTAAGTTGCAGTACCAGTTATACCACCCGGATTCACCGTATATTCTACAGGAATTGAATTTTGAGTCGCAGTACCGAAATTACGAATTACTACTATTGCATTTGATGTGCCACCTGCAGGTCCATTAGGATTAGGTTCAACAATAGTAGTTACACCCACATCATCAGGTCCTGGTTGTTTTATACACAGGTCATCAATACTAACACCGTCATTAGGTGTTCCATTGAATCCACTTGTGAATTCGAAACGGAATTGAATGAAAGTTGCGGATGATGCAGTGATTATATTTTGCAGATAATATCTTGATTCCTGCCAGCCGTTACTATTTCCTGACCAACCCGGATCACCTCCGTTAATAGCCTGTGCATTATACCAGTTGTAACCATCAACATCACCAACGGTTCCTAATAAAGTCCAAGTACCGGAGCCATTTGCATCATAGAATACACGTAAACCATCGCTGGCGGCAGTATTCATGTTCCTTCTGAATGAAAGATATGGATTGATTGCAACACTTGGGTTTGCAAGGTCATAAATAGGAGTTGTCAAGGTAGCTTCTGCACCTACGCCATAACCGCTATTCAAATTAATATCCCATGCATTTACACCTGAAAAAGCACCTGTAGTAACTCCAAATGCAGGAGTTCCCAATTGCCAGTCAGCATTATTTGCGTTGGTAGTAAAGGTTTGGAAACCGTTATTACCGCTTTCAAAATCGTCGCATGAAGTAAGTGTAAGAACTGGAATACCAATTGAATTTGAACAAGTAGTATCATTGAAATTATTTGCATCACCTGGCAGACCAGTATAAGCGCAGATGCTATAAGGTCCTACAGGTACAACGAAACAAGGAATGGTTACCTGAGCAGTTGCTCCAGGTGTTAAAGAACCTGTATAGGTAGCAGTTCCGGTTAAACCACCTGGTTGTACCACATATGTTACAGGGAATGATGTTTGTGTATTGAGACCGTAATTTTTAACGTCAACAAGTACATCGAGACAGTTACCTGCAGGACCCGTTGGGCCAGGCTGCGTAATTGCAGTCACCCCAACATCATCAGGCTGAGGCAATGAAATACAAACGTCATCAATCGAATAACCATCACCATTTACAGATCCATCGGAAACGAAACGGAAACGGAACCAAACCTGTGGTAAGTTATTGAATTGTGTATCAAGAATAATAGAAGATTTTATCCAGCCACCTGAATTTCCTTCCCAACCCGGTAGCTGATCGGTTGCTAATGTTGCATCGGTATACCAGTTTACACAATCTACGCAACCTACAGAACCTAAAACATTCCACGGTCCGGTAGTTGTGTCGGTAGTCCATTCAACACGAACACCATCCCAACCTCCTTCAGTGCTCCAGTTATGCCAGAATTCGAATGTTGCTCCTGCGCCGGTTATGAAACTTAATTGTGGTGAAACTAATGATGCATTGGCACTGTTGGCATATGCAGATGTAAGATTTATATCCCATGAATTAGGAGCGGTGTGTGCCGAATTCGTCGCCCCAAAAGCAGGTGTTCCCAATTCCCAGACAGAAGTTGTATTCACAGCACTTGGAGTCCAGAGGTTCGTTGTAATATCGAAGTTATCGCAATAAGGATACGAAATTCCATCTTCAACAATGAAGCAAAAAGTTTCAACAGAAGTTGGACCGGGAATATAGTTCAGGTTACCACAAAAAGAAGCATCGGCTATTTCAACATAATAGCAAATAGTATCACCGGCAACAGCAGCAGGAATGATTCCCTGGAAAGTACTGTCAGCAATGTTGGCCATTAATATCATAGGTTGAGCAACGGTATTTATAGTATAATTTAAAGATGCAGAAGCAATTCCTGAAATATCTGTAGCAGCAATATTAATAGTATATGGTCCGGTGTTATAAACTGTTCCTGGATAAACAGGAGGCAAATTGTAAACTGCAGGAGGAATCAATTCGCAGAATGAAGCTATAACTTCAACATCATCAACAAACCAACCATTTCTGCCGGCACCACCATTATTATTATCATCGGCAACTTTAAATCGGATACGTACATCAGCATTGTTACCTGCCAGGCCTGAAATATCAAATTCTTCATTTTGCCACCAGCTGTTATCTGCTAATACTGTTTGACCGGGCAGCCAATTTGGATAAGAAGCTTCACGGAATGAATTTTGCTGAGTGCCGAAAAATCCTGCTCCCAGATAAGTACAGTTTGTTGCTGGAGTTCCGTCATCAATAAGTTGCGTCCAGGTAACACCGCCATCTGTTGATAATTCAATTGTTCCTCTATCGAAGAATTCAATTTTACAAATTTGCTTGAATTTAAGTGTTACGAAAAAGTTGAAAGAGCAGTCAAATGAAGGTGACTCCAGATAAGAAATATCTCCCGGCGCACTGATATACGACGAGTCACTGTTCGGGATGCTGGTTTGCAGCCTTGAATTGATAAACCATCCCGGAGAACCGCTCGAAGACATGTTTGGTGGTGGCGTATCAAACGTTTCAGAGAAAACCGTTGTTTGGGCTTTCAGCAGAAAAGAAGTACAGATAAATAATAAAGTAAAGATTAACTTCCTCATGATCATGATTTTAGGTTGTTCAGAATATGCTTTAGGTTGGTTGATTTTACGATTAGTGGTTCAAAAATACGAATTTAGTTTTATCATCCGGCATTCATGCTAAATTTTATAGTCACCGGAAAACAGGTATCCCCTTTTAAGGTATTCGCCACCAGCTATGACGATGCCGTTTGACAAAACGTTGCATTTGTTGATGAAATGGATCAAGCTCGCCTTAATTTTCCGATTTGAATATTTAAATAGTTGCTTTTCAGTTTAGTGCAACCAGGATTGGTAATAAGAATCGTCACTTATTGTCAATGCATCTTCAGTCAGCCATAAGGGTTTGAAGGTATCAATCATAACAGCAAGCTCTTTCGTCTCTTTGGCACCAATCGATTTTTCCACAGTCCCCGGATGTGGGCCATGAGGAATACCACCCGGATGGAGTGTGATTTGACCGCGTTCGACATTTTTACGGCTCATGAAATCACCATCAACATAATATAAAACTTCATCCGAATCGATATTGCTGTGGTTGTACGGCGCAGGAATTGCCTGAGGATGATAATCATACAATCGGGGTACAAAAGAGCAGATTACAAAATTGTGCGCTTCGAATGTTTGATGTACCGGTGGTGGCTGATGCACTCTGCCGGTAATTGGTTCAAAATCATGAATTGAAAATGCCCAGGGATAATTGTTCCCATCCCAACCAATGGCATCAAAAGGGTGTGTAGCATAAATATAGGTATAAACAATACCTTGTTTTTTTATAAGCACCTTAAAATCACCTGTTTGGTCAAATGTTTGAAGGTTTTGAGGGCGTCGGATATCTCGTTCACAAAAGGGAGCATGTTCTTCAAATTGCCCATATTCATTGCGATAACGTCGCGGTATCTCAATTGGACTGAACGATTCAACAATGAGTAGCCGGTTGTTTTCCGTATGGAAATGTAATTGAAAAATGGTTCCTCTGGGAATAATCAGATAATCGCCATAACCAAATTCAATACTTCCATAAAGGGAATGCATAACACCACTGCCTTCATGCACAAAAATGAGTTCGTCGGCATCGGCATTTTTGAGAAAGTATTCTGTAATTGATTTTCTGGGTGCTGCCAGTGAAATCTGAAGATCATTATTTACTAACACCGGCTTTTTACTCATGATATAATCATCTTCGGGAGCAATTTTAAAACCCAGCAGACTATAATGACGAAGAAATCGTTGGTGAGATATTTTAGGTTCCCGGGAAAATACCGGCCCTAGTTCTTTGACTATGGTAGGGGGATAGAGGTGGTAAATAAGGGAGTAAACATTTGAAAATCCGTGAGTAGAAAAAAGCTCTTCGCTGTACAGTTCACCATTTGGTTTTCTGAACTGGGTATGCCGCTTGTGCGGGATTTGTCCGAGAGAATGATATTGAGGCATGTTATTTTGGTTAGTGAATCCACAAATTTAAGTATTTTCAAGATAGTTTTGTCATTTTGGATGCTGGTAGCTGTTAGAAATAATTGTAGAAATATGACCACGTTAACACCGTTGAGGTGTACTTTAGCAGAAATTTAACTAATCAAAAGATAATTGAATAAACTGATCCGGTTTTTAATCAAGGGATTTATTGTCATTTGTGTGCTTTTGGCACTCATTGCTGCTGCCTCATTCACTTATGTTTATTTTAATAAAGATAAAATTGTAAACGGAATTTTGAATGCGATTGGCACCGAAATGAACGGTGTGGTTATGGTTGAAGGAACTGAATTCAGCTTTATAAAATATTTCCCTTCCACTTCTATAAATTTAAAAGGTTTAACAATCCGGGATTCACTGTATAACAAACATCAGACAGATGCATTGCAGGCTGAAAATGCCTTTGTCAGGATTAATATAAAAGATCTTTTTTCTTCTAAAATTGTAATAGATAAATTATTACTCGAAAACGGGAGATTAAACATATTTACCGATTCATTGGGATACACAAACCGATATCTTTTTAACTCGGGTAAGTCTGAAAATAATTTTACAACTACATTAAAGAAAATTGAATTGCGGAACATGCAATTAGTGTTCAAAGATCAAACACGTTTTAAATATTTTAATGTCGTAGCAGAAGAGCTGAAAGTAAATATTCAACGCGATAGTTCAATTCAGATTTTTTCATTGCAAGGGAAAGGAATTTTAAAGATGTTAGGATTCAATACACGAAAAGGATTATTCGCTGTGAATACCAGTTTTGATCAGTTTACAGAATTGCGTTATGATTCTCAATACCGATTATTGATTGTCTTGGAAAATACACTTTATCTGAATGGAAATGCCTATGAAAATAAAGGTATTTTTAATTTTAATCTTGCCACTTTTAATATCGAATTCAGTTCACCCAGAGCAATGTTTTCCGATGTTGTAAAATTACTTCCCAACCGAACACAACAGCGTTTGTCGATGTTTAATTTCAAAAAAACTATGCAATTGCAGGTTGCTGTTTCAGGTTCTTTAAATTATGGAGTTATTCCTGAAATATCAGCAAATTTCGAAACAGAAATGAATGCGGTGATGTATGAAAAAACTCCGTTGGAGGCTGTTGCAATGAATGCCACTTTTCACAATAAATGGAATCCTGAATTTGGTTGTTCAGATTCTAATTCTGTAATTCAGATAAAAAATTTTAAAGCATCCTGGCAAGGCATTCCTTTTACTTCGGAATTAGTACAAATTATCGACTTAATTCATCCCGTTGTAACGGCTAACATCAAGTCGGAATTCCCTCTTAAATCTGTCAGTAAGTTGTCGGGTTCCGATTTATACAATTTTTCTGCAGGAAACGGAGATCTTGATTTTAAATTAGTAGCGAATCCCGATAAAACAGGATTGCATGCAAAAGTCACCGGTGGAATTTCTATTATAAACGGCTCAGTTATGTATGGTCCCCGATCAATGCCATTTAATTCCATTAATGCTTCAATAAGGTTTGATGGTTCTGGAATTGTGGTAGATAAATTATCATGCATTTCAGGAAAAAGTAAACTTAGTTTACAGGGAAGCGCACCTGCAATTTTTTCACTTGCCGATAGTCTTCCGGATAAAGCTGAACTTATCTGGACAGTTAAATCTGACTTCATTGATTTAGCCGATTTCACCGGCTTTCTGACTGAAAGAAAGAAAATGACTTCCAGAAATGCTTCCAGTTCTCAACTTGCAAAAGCGGGACAAAAGGCAGATCGTTTGCTGAGTGCCTGCAAATTAAGTATGAGTATGGATGTTAAGGAATTGCATTATAAAACTTTTGCAGCAACATCATTAAGAGGAGGTGTGAAAATGATCGATAATATCTGGTTCATTAATAATGTTTCTTTTAAACATGCCGATGGAGCAGTAGCATTAACAGGAACTTTGAAGGAAATTTCTGCTGTAAGAAATGATGTTGCAATAAATGCCGCGCTCGAAAATGTGAATATCAATAAGATTTTTGTGGCTTTCGACAATTTTTCTCAGTCAGCAGTCTCAGATAAAAATATTCGCGGGGTGTTGAATGCAGATGTTCAACTGAATTTTCAGATGAATAATAAGGCTGTTATAAGTCAACGATCACTCAGTGGAACTACACAACTATCCATAACAGACGGAGAATTAAAAGGTTTTCAACCTCTAGGCAAATTATCGCGACTTATATTCAGGAAGCGGGATTTTACAGAGATCAAATTTTCAGAATTAACCAATGAATTTACTGTTAAGGGGAATCAGATTCACTTCGACAGAATGAAAATAAATTCATCAGTTATGGAGATGTATGTGGAGGGTGATTATTTTCTGGATGGAAAGGCAGATATGGATATTCAGGTGCCCTTGTCAAATCTGCAAAAAACGTGATTGGGAAGAGATTTCGGAAAATGTTACCGATGAAGGCGAAAAAGGGATGAACGTTTATATCAAAGCAGAAACAGACGAAAAAGGAGAGTTGCAATTCAAATATAATCCATTGAAGAAAATCCGTGATAAACGGGAAGAAACTATTCGTAAATTCCGGGATCGGATAAAAGTGAAAAAAAGATAATTTTACTTATTGTTTTCATAAACAATTAATTAGTAATTTTTATGCACCTACATCATGGTGCATTTTTTTATTTTTTCTGTTTGTCCGATTGAAAAAATCCTAAATTTGTTCAATCTATCAAAACACACACTTTTTTAAAACCTTAAAAAAATGAAATTAGTTACTTACTTAGAGTTCGGCAAAGAACAGATTGGGCTTGTTATTAATAACAGGGTATACAATCTGAAATTAGCGGCATCTGTGAAAAGTGCCTTAAAAATGCCTGATAACATGAAAGATTTTCTGAAAGCAGGTCCTCATGTTATGTCGGTTGCCAGAGAAATTGATAATCTGATAAAATCCGGCTTAATGGGCACTAAATCCATGGAAATGGACAAGTTAAACATACTTGCTCCGATCACCAGACCTGCTTCCTTGCGGGATGGTTATGCTTTCAGACAACATGTGGAAGCTGCCCGCAGAAACCGAGGTGTTGAAATGATTAAGGAATTCGATGAATATCCGATTTTCTATTTCAACAATCATCGTTCTGTAATTGGTCCGGGAGATGTTTATTGTATGCCCGATCATTTCGACAAACTCGATTTTGAACTTGAATGGGCTTGCATAATCGGAAAGAAAGGAATTAACATTAAAGCTGAAGAGGCTCACAATTACATTGCCGGTTACACTATTTTTAATGACTTGAGTGCCAGAACCTTGCAGATGGAAGAAATGAAACTGAATCTGGGACCAGCCAAAGGGAAAGATTTTGCATCAGCAGTTGGGCCTATGTTGGTAACCGTTGATGAGTTAGATGCTTATAAAATTCCTGCCAAAGAGGGACATTTTGGAACTAATTACAACCTCGATATGAAATGTTGGGTCAATGGAGTGCAGGTTTCTCAAGGCAATACCGGTGATATGGACTGGACATTTGAAGAATTGATTGAGCGTGCATCATACGGAACTTATCTGTATCCTGGAGATATAATTGGCTCAGGTACAGTAGGAACCGGATGTTTTCTGGAACTTAATGGAACCGGAATGCTGAATGATCCGAAAAACTTTAAACCACAATGGTTGCAGGAAAACGATGAGGTTGAAATGGAAGTAACGGGATTAGGCCGTCTGAAAAATACCATTCGCAAGTTCGAAAGTGATTTCTCTATTCTGGCGAGGAAAAAAACACCGAGCATGGCTGCCAATTGAGGCTGGGATTTGTTATTTTTGAAGCATAAGAATTAGCCTATTTTGCAAGACGAAACCAGGTCTGCTGCCTCATTGCTGGATGCTGAAGCAGAGAACAAAGAAATTTTAAAACGGTATCGCTCCTTATTGAGGGCATGTCGGAATAATATCGATAAGCACGACAGGAAACTAATCAGGCTTGCCTTCGATACTGCTCTGGAAGCTCACAAGAGTATGCGTCGCCGTTCCGGTGAACCCTACATTTATCACCCGATAGCAGTTGCACAAATTGCTGCCGAGGAAATAGGTTTGGGAGCAACGTCTATTGTTTGCGCACTTTTACATGATGTAGTTGAAGATACCCACCTGTCGCTGGAAGATATTCGCGGTTTATTTGGTCCGAAGGTTGAGAAAATTATTGACGGATTAACTAAAATTTCCGGTGTATTTGATCAGACCAGTTCTTTGCAGGCAGAGAATTTCAGGAAGATGTTATTAACGCTTTCTGATGATGTAAGGGTGATTCTGATAAAGTTAGCCGACCGTATGCATAACATGCGGACTTTAGGTTCACTTCCGGAAGAAAAGCAATTGAAGATTGCATCTGAAACAGCCTATTTGTATGCACCATTAGCTCACCGGTTAGGGCTATATGCGATGAAGACGGAACTCGATGATCTTGCGCTGAAATATACAGAGCCTGAAGTCTACCGGACCATTGCGACAAAGCTTCAGCAAACAAAGAAAGATCGCGACCGTTTCATTCATGAATTCATTAGACCTTTAAAGGATGAGTTTGCCAGAATGGGTTTCAAAGCCGAAATAAAAGGCCGTCCGAAATCTATAAATTCCATCTGGAATAAAATGAAAAAGCAACAGGTTCCTTTTGAAGAAATTTACGACCTGTTTGCCATACGGATCATATTAGATTCACCTCCCGATCAGGAAAAAGCGGATTGCTGGAGAGCATATTCGATTGTAACCGATTATTTCGTGCCCAATCCCGATCGTTTGCGTGACTGGATTTCTACACCTAAAGCCAATGGCTACGAATCATTGCACACCACAGTGATGAGCAATAGTGGTAAATGGGTGGAAGTTCAGATTCGTTCCATTCGCATGGATGAAATTGCTGAAAAAGGATATGCTGCACACTGGAAGTATAAAGAATCGGCTGCTGAAAATGCATTGGATGAATGGCTGAACCGTATTCGCGAAATGTTGGAAAATGCTGAAGCAAATGCTATTGATTTCATCGATGATTTTAAACTGAATTTATTTGCTGATGAAATTTTTATTTTCACTCCGTCCGGGGAATTGAAAACATTGCCATCGGGATGTACAGCACTTGATTTTGCATTCGAGATTCATACTGATATTGGTAGCAGGTGTATTGGTGCAAAAATCAATCATAAACTGGTTCCAATAAGTCATAAACTGCATAGTGGAGATCAGGTAGAAATATTAACTTCTTCCAAACAGCATCCGAAAGAAGACTGGTTAAGTTTTGTTGTAACGGCGAAAGCAAAATCGAAAATTAAAGCTGCGCTGAAGGAACAAAAACGTTTGCTATCAGATGATGGTAGAGAGAAACTGGAACGAAGACTCAGGAATCTTAAAGTTGATCCTGCAAATGTCAATATAAATGAGTTGCTTTTATTTTATAAAGTACCAACAGCACTCGATCTGTACCATCGTATAGCTATTGAAGCCATTGATCTGAAAAATTTACGGGAATTTTTCACCGAAGACGGGCAACCGAAAGCTAAACCTGCAAACAATAAACCTGAAGGGAAATCTTTTGAAGACATTGTAAAAAATGTAAGAGGATCATCCGATATGTTGGTGATTGGTGAAAACATTGATCGTATTGACTATAAACTTTCACCTTGTTGCAATCCGATTCCCGGTGATGATGTATTTGGTTTTATTACCATCAATGAGGGCATCAAAATTCATCGCACCAATTGTCCGAATGCCATTCAGTTGATGTCGAATTATGGTTACCGGATTGTAAAAGCGCGATGGACCGGACAGCAGGAGATTGCATTCCTTGCTGGAATTCGAATTAATGGAGCCGATGAAGTAGGTGTTGTGAATAACATCACCAGAGTAATTTCCAATGAGTTGAAGGTCAATATGCGTTCAATAAGTATCGACAGTAATGAAGGACTTTTTGAAGGGACGATAATGTTGTTTGTGCATGATACAGAACACCTTAAGAAGCTGATGGCCAAATTAGGGCAGGTAAATGGTATATTAAGTGTAACAAGGATCGATCCTAATCAGTAATTTCGCAGTGAATCATACCCAATGGACAATATAAAGGAAACAGTAAAGAAAATATTTTCAGGCTTTTTGGAAGAAAAGGGCTTTCGGAAAACACCGGAGCGTTTCACCATACTGGATGAAATTTATTCCATCAATGAACATTTCGATGTGGAGTCTCTATACATTCACATGAAAAATAAAAAGTACCGGGTTAGTCGAGCCACTATTTACAATACCATTGAACATCTGTTGGCATGCAACCTCATAACCAAGCATCAGTTTGGTAAAAACCTGGCTCAATTCGAGAAGTCTTATTCATTCAAGCAACATGATCACCTCATTTGCATCGATTGTGAAAGAGTTTTGGAATTTTGCGATCCGCGTATCCAACAAATTCAATCGATGATGGGAGAGTTGCTCGATTTTAAAATCACACACCATTCCTTAAATCTTTTTGGAAAATGTAACAAACTCATCAAAAATGGCAGTGGTGAACATTTCCATTCAAACAAGAAAAACAACCCTATAAAATCATAAAAAATAATTATGGAATTTACTTACAAAATTGAGGAGAAAAAAGATTATTGCGTACTTCACTTTTCAGGAAACCTGATTGAGAAAAGTCAGGCTTTAGAAATGTTCGACCGCTTTGAAGAATTGTTAAATAAAGATTGCAAAAAATTCGTTATTGATATGGCTGGATTCAAATATATGAACAGTACCGGATTGAATACATTAATCACTATTCTCACCAAAGCCCGTAAGTCGGGTGGAGAAGCAATTATTGCATCGGTACCTGACAATATTAAATCTCTGATGTTAATTACCAAGCTGAATAACATCTTCACTATTGCCGGCACTGAATCAGAAGCAGAGAAATTATTTCTGAAGGAAGCCTGATATCAAATTAATTAAATTTTTAAAACAACAACAACATGAAAGTTGATGTATTATTAGGCCTTCAATGGGGCGATGAAGGAAAAGGCAAAGTAGTTGATGTACTTGCTCCCCGATATGATGTAATTGCCCGTTTTCAGGGTGGACCCAATGCCGGTCACACACTCGAATTTGAAGGAATTAAACATGTGCTGCACACTATACCTTCCGGAATTTTTCATCCCGGCAAAGTGAACATCATTGGTAATGGTGTAGTGATTGATCCTGTGATTTTCAAGAAAGAGATTGATGCATTGACGGCAATGGGAGTAGATATCTCCCGCAATTTATTTATATCGCGAAAAGCACACCTGATATTGCCAACTCACCGGATGCTGGATGCAGCTTCTGAAGCAATAAAAGGCAAAGCTAAGATTGGATCAACACTGAAAGGAATTGGTCCTGCATACATGGATAAAACCGGTCGTAATGGTTTGCGTGTAGGCGATATTGAGCATAGTGAATTTAGTGCCCGTTACGATTCTCTGGTTGCCAAACATAAAGAATTGCTATCATTTTATCAGTTTGACCGGCCATTATCTGACTATGAAACCGGTTTCATGGAAGGCATTCAGTTGTTGCGCAAAATGAATCTGATCGACAGTGAATATAAGATTAATGATTACCTGAATGAAGGACGTTCGGTGCTTGCAGAAGGAGCACAAGGATCATTACTGGACATTGATTTTGGTTCTTATCCGTTTGTAACTTCGTCGAATACCATCACAGCCGGAACATGCACAGGTTTAGGAGTTGCTCCATCTAAAATTGGTGAGGTTTATGGCATTTTCAAAGCATATTGCACCAGAGTAGGAAGTGGCCCGTTTCCAACAGAACTTGAAAATGAAACCGGTGAATTAATCCGTAAAGCAGGAAACGAATTTGGTGCTACCACAGGAAGGCCACGCCGTTGCGGATGGCTCGATCTGCCGGCACTCAAGTATACAATTATGCTGAATGGAGTTACTAAACTTATAATGACCAAGCCTGATGTGCTTAGTGGATTCAGTTCTATCAAAGTTTGTACGCATTATAAATTTCAGGGAAAGCAAATTGATTACATGCCATATGATATTGTAACAGAAAATGCAGAGCCTGTTTATACTGAAATGCCAGGTTGGACCTTACCTGAAGATGGCGTACATGAAATTAACGATTTACCGGCTGCTCTGAGTAGTTATATCGATTTCCTGGAGGCACAGTTAGGTGTTCCGGTTGTAATAGTTTCTGTTGGCCCCGATCGAAGTGAAACACTTGCACGTGATCCGGAATTTG
This sequence comes from Bacteroidota bacterium, assembly GCA_016713525.1. Taxonomy (GTDB): domain Bacteria; phylum Bacteroidota; class Bacteroidia; order AKYH767-A; family OLB10; genus JADKJB01. The sequence continues at coordinate 410,569 of JADJOZ010000001.1, forward strand.
CATCCTGATTTACAATGAGTAATACTATCAGTTTTATAGTTCGGTGTTGTTTAGCAATACTCTTTTGTTGCTTTTCATGGACTGATGTTATTGCACAGGGTAAAACACAGGTTGAAATCGATAATGCCGATACTTTTGAAGGCGATGAAAGTCTGGGAAAAATGTTTCCAGACTCCTTGGAAATGTACGATTCCGACATCAGGGTGCATTGATGTACTGCGATAGTGCTTATTTATATCAGGAAACAAATAGTCTCGATGCTTTTGGTAATATTCGCATACTGCAAGGGGATAGTGTACAACTCACCGGAAATTTTTACAGTATGATGGAAATTCCAGGCAAGCCAAACTTACCGGTAAGGTTACGATGACCGATCGTCAGATGATTCTTACTTCTGACGTACTGAATTATAATTTAGGAACCGAGACCGCTGATTTTACTGATGGAGGAAAAATTACGGATCGCGAAAATGTTTTGACAAGCAGGAAGGGATATTATTTTTCCAAAGAAAAAATGCTTTATTTCAGAGATGATGTGGTATTGACAAATCCAAAGTATAAGGTCAATGCCGATACGCTGAAATATAACACGTTATCGAAGACAGCTATTTTTGCCGGTCCGACCACAATTAACTCAACAGGCACCGATAGCTCCCGTATTTATTGCGAGAGTGGCTGGTATAATACTGCTACAGAACAATCGTTATTTACAAATAATGCTGTAGTGATTTCGAAGGAAAATAAACTGAGTGGCGATAGTTTACTGTATAATAATAAAGAAGCAACAGGTCGCGGATTTGGTAATGTAACCATTGCTGATTCTATTCAAAAAGTCATTATTTCCGGTGATTACGGTTTTAATGATGATAAAGCCAAGATTGCTTTTGTTACAGGCAAAGCTATGCTTACTAAAGCATTTGAAACGGATTCACTTTTTTTACATGCCGATACTTTATATGCAAAACAGGATACTGCTGGGTTATCGCGTCAATGGTTTGCTTACAAAGGGGTTCGAATATTTAAAACCGATATGCAGGGTAAGTGCGATTCACTGCTGTATAATTCTGCTGATTCTACTTTGTCCATGTATCATGAGCCGGTTTTATGGAGTGAGAAAAATCAGCTTACAGCCGATTTTATGAATATGCAAATGGCGAATTCTGAAATAAGTGAGCTTAGGTTATTCAATACTTCGTTTATTAGTTCGTTAGAAGATTCAGTGCGTTTTAATCAGATCAAAGGAAGAAACATGACTGGTTTTTTTACCGATAATAAGTTGCATACCATAAAAGTGGAAGGAAACGGACAGTCTATTTATTATACCCGAAACAGTAAGAAGCAGTTGACAGGAGTTAACCGATCGGATTGTTCCGATATGTTGATTTTTCTGGAAGAAAGTAAAATTAAATCCATTACACTCATTAATCAGCCTGATGCTACTTTATATCCGGTGGATGAACTTTCACCTTCAGAGCTCAGGCTAAAAGGATTTGTTTGGATGAGTGATCTTCGGCCAACTTCCAAAGAAGATATTTTCACTAAGTTCCGGTAATGAGTTCTATGCCTTAGGCACTTGTTCAGCGTTTCTTTTCATAAGAAAAGCACACAAAATTGTTATTACGAGTCCAATCGGAAATACTTCCAGAAAAGTAGACATAGCCATAACCCAGGGGTTGTCGTAGTCAGCCATATTCTTTTAAAAGCTTCCATTTCTTTGGCAATATCAGCAACAGCTTTGCCACTGGCATTTAATTGTCTTTCATAAAATTCGGTATATCTGACAATGAAGGAATCATCAATGAAATTTAAATAAATCATCCAGCCAATGACATACAGGAACGAAGCAACGATGGTAACCAGTATTCCAATTCGGAAGCCATAATTAAAATTAATAATTCCGCCAGCAATTTTGTCGCGGTAATCACGAATAGCAAAGAATATCATGGAGAATGCCCCTGCCATAGAAATAAAACCTATCCATTCCCATTTATCAAAATCACTTGTATCGCCCACAAGTCCCATCATGGTGTAAATCATAGCCACCAGAATGAGGCCTGAAATAACACCATATTTCAGCACAATATTTTTCATAAGATTTTCTAATTCAGCAGGGTAACTCTTCCGGTGAATTCCTGAGTTTCGCCATTAAAGTTTTTCACTTTCACGTTGTAAATGTACACATCAACGGGACAATCTCCACCTGAGAAGTGATCTTTTCCATCCCATGCTTCATTGAGATTGGAAGTTCTGAAAACTGCATTTCCCCAACGATTAAAGATAACCAGATCGGCATCATTCAGTCCTATTCCATATACGGAGAAGGTATCGTTTTTGCCATCACCATTTGGAGTAAAGGCATTTGGAATATAAACTGTTGATGCGCCTTCAATAATCACTTCACTGTACGCTGTATCACTGCAACCATAGTCATTCATCACATAAAGTGTGATAGGGTAATTTCCGGTTTGTTCATAGGTGTGTTGCATGTTTGCTTGGGTTCCAAAAGAACTTCAATCACCAAAGTCCCAATTCCAGATTGTAGCACCATGACTTAGGTCGGTGAAATTAATATATGGATACAGAATAGATCCAACCATTGGACTTACAGCAAGGTTGGCATCAGGTACCGGGAATACTTCAATTACATCATTTTGAACCAGTTCATTGATGCAGCCTTCAGAAGAAACTGCTTTAAGAATAACTGTATAGAATCCGGGTTCGGTATAAGTATGCGATGGTTCAATATCATTGCTGTTGAACCCATCTCCAAAATACCAGGTGAATGATGTTCCATTGGTTACTGAAGTAGTGTTATTATCGAATAGAACAATAAGCGGAGCACAACCGGAAGCGGGAACAGGAGTGAAGTCGACAACGGGCAATGGGTTTACCAGAATAGTTGTGGCTGCATTTACAGCCGGTGTACCACAACCATCATTAACTGTCACTACATACGAAGTAGTTGATATCGGAGAAACATTTACCTGAGCAGTTATATCAGAAAGTGAATTCCAACTGAATGCATAAGGGCCTCCATTACCACCGGTAGCTACGGCACTTATTGAAGTAGTTTCTCCTTCACAGATAGTGTCGTTGAGAGAAATGGTAATTGCCAGAGGAGGGTTAACTGTTATGGTATCCGGAACTGATGCACCGATACATCCCATTGAATCGGTTACAGCAACACTAAAGCCTGCAGTCAATGTTGGATTTACTAATTGCGAACTTCCTGTAACACCATTACTCCATCAATATGTATAACCGCCATTGCCTCCTTGAGCAGTTGCACTAACCAGTGTTGATTGACCGATGCAAATAGTTGAAGTCCCGGAAACATTTACAGTGATTGCAGCGGGTTCGGTGATGAGAGCTGTGGTTACCGATTGACAATTATTTACATCCGTAACAGTAACCTGATAATTACCACCGTTAACACCAGAAATTCCCGATGTACTTACTCCATTATTCCACAGATATGTATAAGGTATCGTGCCACCTGTAACTGTAACACTGGCAGTTCCATTTGAAGAACCATTACAAGTAACATTGGTGACGGATGATGAAGTAATTAATTCATCAGGTTCAGTAACAACTTGAGATAAAACTTCGGTACAACCATTAGCATCACTAACGGTTACAGTATAAGTGCCTGCAGGGATAGCGGAAAGATCTGACGTGATTGCATTGTTTGACCACAAGTAGGAGTAGGGAGCAGTTCCACCGGATATGGATGTAGTTACTGTGCCGGTTGAAGTTCCATAGCATCCTGCCGGAGTCGATGATGTTCCTAAACTCAAAGCTGCCGGTTCGGTGATGGTAAAGTTCTGAACGCCTGTACAGCCATTTGCATCAGTAATTGTAACTGCATAAGCTCCGGCAGCAATTCCGAAATTTCCGGTTCCTGATATTGCAGGAGAAGACCAGTTGTAATTGAATGGAGCTGTTCCACCGGCAGGAATGATTTGAATGCTGCCATCAGATAAACCATTACATGAAATATTTTGTAATGTTGAATTCATTGTGATTGCATCCGGCTGATCCACAAACACCGAATCAGTGATGGTACATCCATTTGAATCTGTCACCATAATCAAATAGTTTCCGGTACTTAAATTTGTTGCTGTACTTGCATTTGATCCGGGAGCAGGCCAGTTGTACGAATATGGAGCAATTCCTCCATTAACTGTAATAGACGCCGTGCCTGTTGCTGTTCCGAAACATAACGCAGCAATTGATGATGTAGATGTAATCATAGCTGCAGGTTCACTGATGAGCGTTGTTCCATTGGTAGAACAGCCGTTAACATCAGTGATGTAAACAGTATAGATTCCTGGAGCCAGATTGTTAAACGTTGGCGAAGTTTGCAGATTGATTCCATTATCAATACTGTAAAGCATTGGTGCCGTTCCGCCTGTAATATTTGCCGTGAGTGTACCATTGTCGAGACTGTTACAAGACACATCTGTAGATGACACAGTTTGTAATACCGGTGCAGGAGCGTCTGTGATAATTGCATTCTGAGATGCAGTGCAACCGTTGCTGTCAATCGCTATCAGGGTGTAGTTGCCTGCCTGAAGGTTCTGGAATGATGAGCTGCTCTGGAAACTTAATCCATTATTATTACTGTAAGTGAGCGAACCTGTACCACCAATTCCTGAAAGTTGTAACGAAGCATTTGAAGCACTGCAAGTAGCATTAGTAACAGTGAATGATAATGTCACAGGAGTTGGTTCACTGATAGCAAATGATGAATCGGTGTCACATCCATTTGCATCCGTAATTTCAATTGTATAATTTCCGGGAGCTAATGGTGAGAAGAAATTATTTTGTTGAGTTACTATTCCGTTATTAAGTACATATTGATAAGGTCCTGTGCCGCCATTTAAGTTAATCGTTGCCGATCCATCATCACTTCCATTACACAAACTATTGGTGATAGGTAAAGCAGCAACTAATGGTCCGGCAATATTTGTAACACTTTGGCTTGTATTAGTTGTACAGCCCTCGGCATCTGTAATTAAAATCTGATAGCTGCCTTGTGCAAGATTGTTGAATACGGATTGGTTCTGATAAGTAGTGCCGTTATTAATTGAATATTGTACCGGCAATGTTCCTCCGGTAACTAAAGTTTGAATCTGACCGTTCGCATTTCCGCAAGTCGCAGGAATTTCCAAAGAATTTAAAACCAGTTGATCAGGTTGATTAAGTGTAATATTCCCTGTCGATACACAGTTATTGGCATCGATGATCACAATGCTATATGTTCCTGCAGACAGATTATTGAAGACAGATGCAGCAACAAAATTCTGTCCGTTATTAATGCTAAACTGAAGAATTCCGGTGCCACCTGTAGCACCTATTGAAATGCTGCCATTTGATCCTCCATAGCAACTAATATCATTTGAAGTGATACTATTGATTAATGGTGCATTCAGATTGCTCACGGAGGTAACTAATGTATGTGAACATCCTGTAGCATCTGTAATCACAATATTGTAATTGCCGGCTGCAAGATTGCTGAATGTTAAACCGGTTTGTGATGGTCCACCGTTAAGGCTATATGACAATGCTCCCGATCCACCTGATGCAGATAAAGTGACAGATCCATCACTATTACTGCAAGTAGCAGGCAAAGTAGTGTAAGTAGCAACTATGGCATTAGGTTCTGTGAGTGTTACTGAACCGGTAGCAGTACATCCGGTTGTATCACTTACAATAATGGAGTAATTACCAGGTGTAAGACCATTGAAAATATTATTCGAATGCCATGTAAATCCGCCATCAATAGAGTAGGCTAAAGGTGCAGCACCGCCGGCAGCAGCAATCGTAATTGATGCATCATCTGATCCGTTGCAACTGTTATTGGTAACTGCAGTGTTTTGGATGGCCGGAGCAGAATTGTTTAGGATGGTCGCGGTGCCGCTGTTAATGCAATCACTTGCATCGCGTACAATAATCTGGTACGTTCCTGCAGGCAATGAGCTGAATGAATTGCCAGGTTGGAATGTTGTACCGTTATCAATGCTGTATGTAAATGATCCGCTACCACCATTTGCAGTAATTTGCAAACTTCCATCGCTGTTGCCACAATTTGCATTTACAACATTTATAGCATAAGTTATTGCAATTGGTTGTGTAATAATACCTGCAGATGTTGATGTACAACCATTGGCATCCATTATAACAACCTGATAATTTCCTGCTCCAAGTGAATCGAATACAATTCCGGATGAGAACGTAATACCATTATCAATGCTGTATTGTAAGGGTGCGCTTCCACCATTGGCAGAAATGGTGATTATTCCATCGCTATAACCATTGCAGCTGATATTGTTGGTGAACACTGCAGCAATTGAAGGGCCGGGAGCAGAAGGTACATTGGATATGAAAGAGTATGAACAACCATTTGCATCTTGAACAGTGATGTTGTATGCCTGCGATGTAAGATTATTAAAAGTGGCATTATTACCAAAAGTTGTACCTCCGTTTATACTAAATTGATAGCCGGGTGTACCACCATTAGTGGAGATAGTTAAACTTCCATTGTTTTGGGAGCATGTGCTCGTAACAGTTGCTGCAGATGCTGTAAGTAATTGAGGTTCTGTAATAGTTACTGTTGATGTTGCACTACAGCCATTCACATCGGTAACTTCTATATTATAAATGCCCGAAGTAAGGTTGGTGAAAATACCATTGTTTTGAGTTGTTACCCCATTGTCAATGCTATACAATAAAATTCCGATTCCACCGGAAGCATTTATGGTAATTGTTCCATCACCGGCTCCATTGCAAGTAATATTTGTAAATGGATTACTTTGAATGGAAGGTGCTGCATTATTGTTCACAGCAGTTGGCAGTGAAATTTCGCAACCGTTAACATCTTTAATAATGATGGTATAACTTCCTGCAGTGAGGAATGAAAAAGTTGATGTAGTCTGGAATGAAGCTCCATTATCAATACTGAAATACAATGTTCCGCTTCCACCAATAGCATTAATTGTTAATGTTCCATCGGCATTGCCACAGGAAGCATTTGTAGATGAATAAGCTGCTGTGATAGCTGCAGGCTCAATGATTGTTGCTGGACTTGTAACGGTACATCCATTTGAATCTGTAACAAGTATGGTGTAATTACCTGGTGTGAGTGATCCGAATGTATTTCCGGATTGGGTGGTTACTCCGTTATCGATGCTGTATAGCAGTGGTGCTGTTCCACCATTTGCGGTAACAAGTAAGGTTCCATCATCGGATCCGTTGCATGTTAAATCTGTAATGGCAATGTTACTGATAATAGCAGCAGGTGCATCCTGAATGATTTCATTTATAGAAAGCTGACAACCATTGTCATCTTCAATAATAATAGTGTAATTTCCTGCAAGCAGATTGTTGAAGTTATTAGAAGCTTGGAAAGAGACACCATTATTGATACTATAGGATAAGTTACCGGTTCCACCTGCAGCACTAATTTGCAAGGAGCCATTGGCAGCAGAACAGGTTGTATTTATCAATGAAGCAGAGGCAGTTATTGCAGTAGGTTCAACGATAGTGAGTGACGTGGTTGCCTGACATCCATTCACATCTTCAACTATGATATTGTACGTGCCGGGTGCAAGATTGCTAAACGTTCCTGTTGCCTGATAAGTAGCTCCGTTATCATTACTGTACTGTAGCACTCCTGTTCCACCATTGGCATTTATTGTTATTGTTCCATTATCAGATCCAAAACAGGTTATATCGGTTGAAATACTATTAGTAATTACTGGTGCAGCAGCATTGTTCACTGTTCCGTTTGTAGCAGAAGTACAGCCATTTGCATCTTTTACAACTACATCATACGTTGCGGCAATCAGATTATTAAACGTCGCTGAACTCTGGAAAGTGATTCCGTTGTCAATGCTAAATTCCAGTGTTCCGGTTCCGCCAACTGCAATTATTGTAAGTGTTCCATCGCTGTTGCCACAGAATGTCGGAGTTGAATTTGAATTAATAACTATTGCTGAACGTTCATTTATTATTATGGATGTTGAAATCGTGCATCCATTAGCATCTGTAATCAGAACAGTGTAATTGGCCGGCGAAAGATTATTAAAAATGCCAGTATTTTGTGTAGTTACTCCGTTGTCGATGCTAAATGTCAACGGAGCTGTACCGTTATTAGCAACAACCGTAATTGATCCGTCATTTGAGCCATTACAATTGGCATCTGTTCCATTTGCAGAAGGGATTCCCGGTCCGGGTGCATCAATTATAATAACATTTGCTTGTGAAGTACATCCATTAGCATCAGTAACCAATGCCACATAATTGCCTGCTACTATTCCTGCAAATACATCGCTTAGCTGATTGGTGGTGCCTCCATCGATACTGTAATTGTAAGCGGTAGTTCCGCCTGCAGCAGTTATGGTGATGCTTCCATTTGAAGAACTACAAGTGGTGTTCACCTGAGCGGTGTTCATCGTCAGTAATGTGGGCTCCGTAATTGTAGCAGCAAAATTTGCCTGACAACCTAAAGCATCTTCAACTACCAGTTGATAATTTCCGGCTGGCAAATTTGTATATGAATTAATTAATTGAAATGTTGAACCATTATCGATGCTATAATTTAATGGTGCTGTTCCACCATTGGCATTTATGGTTAATGTCCCGTTTCCTGAATTATAACAAGTGAGATCGGTCACAGGAGCACTTGTGATTGCTGGTGCTGCCGTATTACTGATTGCCGCAGCAAAGTTTTCTGTACAACCGTTTGCATCTGTTACCAAAACCATGTAGTTCCCTGCCAGCAGTCCGCTGAAATTTCCGTTTGGTTGGTTGGTGATGCCATTGTCGATTGAATACTGATATGGTGAAGTTCCTCCATTGGCTGCTGCCGTAATGGTGCCATCACTATTACCGCATGAAGCACTGGTAGTTCCTACATTGGAAGTAATTGCAGCGGGTTCTGTTATAATTGCCTGATCAATGGCGGTGCAACCATTTGCATCAGTAATAACAATGTCATACGTTCCTGCGACCAGAGTGCTGAAAATATTTCCTGTTGTTGAACTTGTTCCGTTATCTATGCTGTAATTAATAGTTCCTGTTCCTCCATTTGAAGTAATGGTGATGGTGCCGTCGGTTCCTGAGTTACAAGTTACCGGTGTTACAGCAACAGCAGAGATAACAGGAGATGGTTCGTCAATTAAGGTAATTGGCAATTGCAATTGACAATTCATTAAGTCGGTAATGGTGATTGTATAATTTCCTGCAAGTAAATTCTGGAAAACAGAATCGGGTTGAACCGGATTGCTGTCTAGTTGGAATGTATAGCCCGGAGTTGCTCCTGAAGCATTAATTGTAACAGTTCCGTTGTTTGCTGAACAAGTTGAGTTAGTAGTTGTATAAGTAGCTGCCAGTATAGTAGGTTCCGTTATTACTTCATTGGTTTGCACCGTGCAACCGTTTGCATCTGTAACCAATACGGTATAGTTTCCTGCATTAAGTCCACTGAATGTTGGAGACAACTGATTCGCACCGCCATTTAAGGCAAAATTAATTGGCGCAGTTCCTCCTGCTATGCCTACTGTAAGTTCACCATCATTACCATTAAAGCAACTTACATTTATGAGGTTGTTTGCAGTCAGTGTAGGGGATGGTTCATCGGCAATAGTGAAGTTTACTGTTACTGAACAACTATGATCATCAATGATAACAACATCATAATTTCCGGCAAGTAAACCGGAGAATACTCCTGAAGGTTGTGAAGCACCACTATTCAGGCTAAATTGATAAGCAGGTGTGCCACCTGCTTCTGTAACTGTAACAGATCCGTTCGAATTGCTGCATGTCGAAGATGCTGTAACTGCATTTCCTGTCAGCAGAGTTGGTTCATTAATGGTTACTGACAAAATTGCAGTGCATCCATTGGCATCAGTTACAACAATGTCGTAGTTTCCGGCAATAAGATTGTTGAAATTGTTGGAAGCTTGTGTAGTTGCGCTGTTATCAATGCTGAAGCTCAATGGTGCTGTACCACTGGTAGTATTTATAATAATAGTTCCATCAGCAGATCCGAAACAAAGTGCATCCGTAACAGGAGCTGAAGTAATTACAGGTCCGGGTAAATCAGGGATAGCAATATTGGTTTTTAATTCGCATCCGTTGGCATCATGAATAGTAACATTGTAGTTTCCTGCTAACAGATTGTTGAAAATATTTGAAGCCTGAAATGGTCCGGCGTTCAGACTATAAGTTAGTGCTCCGGTACCGCCAGCACCATTCATCAGAACGCTGCCATTGGCAAATCCGCAAGTTGAAGGAGTAGGAATAGCAACCAATGTAATTTCTGTTGGTTCATTGACCACCGCATTGGCAGTTGCCGTACATCCATTTGCATCGGTAACAATTACGGTGTAATTGCCATCTACCAGATTATTGAATATTCCATTAGGCTGTGAGGGGCCCCCATTCATTGAATACGTTAATGGTGCAGTCCCGCCATTAACAGATACTGTTACTGATCCATCATCACTGTCATAACATGCAGCATCAACAACCGCAACATTGGAAACAACAGGTGAGGGTAGGTCAGTAACTGTAATTGGTTCGGTTGTCTGACAACCATTTGCATCTTCAACTGTAACAGAATAATTGCCTGCTGCTAATCCGTTGAATACATTTGATACCTGAAATGCTCCGCCATTCAGGCTATATTGGTAAGCAGGTGTGGCGCCATTTGCGGTTATGGTAATTATCCCATTTGAATTGCTGCAGGTAGAAGGTGTTTCTGCAGGAGCAACTACAAGTAAGGTTGGTTCCGTCAAATTAACATTTCCTGAAACTGTACAACCATTTGCATCTGTTACTACAACAGTATAGGCACCTGCACTAAGATTCGTAAACGTATTATTTACCTGTGATGAGCCGCCATTGAGAGTATATGTAAGTGCTCCGGTTCCGCCTGCAGTAATTACAGAAATTTCACCGGTTGTTCCACCATTACAAATCAAGTTTACAATAGGAATATTACTTATTGTTGGAGCAGGAGCGTCAGGAATAACTACAGGAGTTGAAAGTGAACAACCATTTGCGTCCTGAACAATCACCGTATAGTTTCCTGCTAGCATACTGTTGAAGTTGCCACTTGCCTGAAACGCGCCTCCATCAACATTGTATTGCATAACGCCAGATCCGCCATTTCCTGCTGCAGCAATGGATCCGTTTGCATAACCGCAGGTAGATCCTGTAATGTTTATATTTACTGCAACAGGTGTAGGTTCAGTAACTGTAACCTGTGTAGTAGCTGTGCAGCCATTTGCATCGGTTACTGTTATATCGTAAGTTCCGGCAGCAACGGAAGTGAAGTTTCCTGAAGCTAATGTTGGTCCACCGGGATAAGTAAATTGTAATGGATTCGTGCCACTATTCGTGGTTATAGTGATTGATCCATCTGTGCCTCCGTTACATAAAGGTTCTGTGAAAGTTGTACTTGTAACAATTGGACCGGGAGCATCCGGAATAACAAAATTTCCTGTTACAATGCAATGATTGGCATCCTGAACTTCAAAGGAATAGTTTCCTGCAGACAAACCTGAATAAGTTCCTGTTGCCTGAAATGGTGCACCTGATAAGCTATATTGTAATGCACCTGTTCCACCAGCTGCGTTAATTGTGACTGATCCATTGCTGTTACTGCAGGTTGATCCGGTAATTATTTCGTTGCTGACAATCAATGATGGTTCTGTGATAACATCATTGGTAGCAACTGTACAGCCATTAGAATCAGTTACAAGTATTACCAAATTGCCTGCAGGTAAATTATTGAAAGTGTTTCCTGATTGAAAAGTTGAACCATTGTTTATTGAATATTGAAACGGTAATGTTCCTCCAATGGTATTAATTACGACCGATCCATCATTGCCACCATTACAAGTGACCATGGTGAGTGTAAGATTTGGAATGACCGGTCCCGGAACATTGCTTACTGAAGTCTGCGCAACCACTATACAGCCACTAGCATCTTGAACAGTGATGTCGTAATTTCCTGCAGGTAGATTATTAAAAGTGTTGCTTAATTGAAAAGGACCTCCGTTCAGTGAATACATCAGTGTGCCTGTTCCGCCGGATGCAGTTACAGTGACAGATCCGTTACTGAACCCACAAGTTGAATTCTGTCCATTCCATGGTGCTAATACCGCAGTTGGTTCTGAAACAGTAACATTTATTACATCAGTACATCCATTCGCATCCTGGATTAGTATGCTGTAATTTCCTGAATAAAGAGTGTCGAATACAGCAGTTGATTGAAATGGACCCCCATTGAGACTGTATTGAAGTGGTGCTGTGCCGCCGGCTGTAGTAACTGTAATTACTCCATTCGAACCACCGAAGCAAGTGACTTCTGTAGGAATTGCCGAAACAATTGTTGGTCCGGGTTGATCAGTTACAGCAACAGCCGCAGTGGCAGTACAACCATTGGCATCAGTTACCATCACTGTATAATTTCCTGCACTTAAATTATTGAATGCAGTTGTTGATTGCAATGCGCCACCATTAATACTATAATCATAATTGGTAGTTCCGCCATTTGCATTAACTGTTATGCTTCCATTTGCATTGCCACAAGTACTTGCAACCGGCACACCCGCAATAACCAAAGGTGGTGCAGTTGTGAGCACTATTGCAGCATTCATCGTACAATTGTTTGCATCTCTTACAGTCACCGTATAATTTCCGGGTGCCAATGAGCTAAAAGTAGTAGCAGCCTGAAATGCACCTCCGTTTATACTATACTGAAGTGCACCAGAACCTCCGACCGCAGTTGCAGTAATTGTACCATTTGCATTTCCGCAAATCGGATCAACACCGGTTAAATTAAGAACCAATAATGGAGGTTCCGTGATGGTAACATTCAGTGTTGCCTGACATCCATTTGCATCTTCAACAATAATACTATAATTGCCTGATGCCAGTCCATTGAAAACATTTCCTGCAACAAAACTGGTTCCGTTATTAATGCTGTATTGCAATGCGCCCGTTCCTCCGGAGGCATTGATTGTTATGGTTCCATTATTTCCTCCATTACAATTCACATTTGTAAAAGGTGCACTATTTATAACCGGTGCCTGTGAATTATTTACCTGGGCAATTGCTGTTCCCTGACATCCATTTGCATCCTGAACAACAACATTGTAATTTCCTGACCCCAGACCCGGGAAAATATTGGATGCCTGAAAAGAAGTGCCGCCATTGATACTGTATTGTAATGCTCCAACACCGCCGTTTGCATTTACTGTAACAGAACCATTGTTAGCACCGCAATTTGCATTTACTGAACTGGTGTTCACATTAATGACACCTGGTTGAGTAATCACTGCAGTTGTCGATCCCGTACAACCGTTTGCATCAGTAACAGTCACTGTATATGTTCCTGCTGCTAACAGTGTTTCAATAGTCCCCGTATTTGCTGATGGTGCCCAAAGGTAAGTATAGCCACCTGCTCCGCCAACAGCACTAACTGTCGCCGATCCGTCACTTAAACCGTTGCAGGATGCTGCAACCGGAACAGTGTTGACAACGATTTGAGTAGGTGCAGTAATTGTAAAATTAGTTACTGAAGTACATCCGGTATTATCAACACAAGTTAAAGAATAATTTCCTGCTGCCAGATTGTTGATGGTGTTTGATCCATTAACATTATTAGCTGTTTGAATAGTTGCACCTGCATTATTTTTCCAGATGTAGTCCCAAGGGGCATTTCCTTGTCCTGTTCCTGTTGCAGATCCCGTATTTTGACCGAAACATAAGGGATCAGTTACAGCTACTGAAGGTGGAACACAACAGGTAAGTGTTGCAAAAAAGTCTGCAACCGGATCACCGGTACATGCAAGTGAAGTCCATGAACCTGACTCACCATCACCATATGTATCAACTGTAATATTAAGGGAAGCGCCCTGTATACAGGCCGAAGGTGGTAATGTAGTTATTGTCCAGCAGAAAGTCCAGTCGCATAAATTATTCGGATTGTTATCCCCAAAATTATTTCCGGGATTTCCATCTGTAACACCACCAACATTTCCTAAAGCTGATTCGAAATAAAATCCGGTACCCGTAACATTTCCTGTTGAAGTACTGGTAACATTCGTGTTATACCAAGACCATGTTCCTTGTCCCGAACATGAAACAGGAGGATTTGTGACAAGTGTACTCATATCCCATCCGGCACCGAATGAAGGTACTATTCCATGAAGCCAGTTGATAGATGGTTGATTGTAATTGGTAACAGTATAACAGAAAGTAACAGTTTGACCCGCAGTATAGGTACCATTAGTTGGAGGAGGGACAGCTGTAAAGCTACTTTGAATAACACAGCCCTGACAATCGAAATTATTTTGGAGCGAAAGTGTAAATGCACATTGATCATTTAAATTTCCTCCGCTTACCTGGAGATAATAAGTGCCGGGAGCTAGTCCACCGAATGACGTGTTCAAAATTCCACCTCCACCAATAGCACAACCACGACCGGTTAAATTGTTGCAATTATTCCCGGCATACAATCCAATGTTTGGAGTTTGCATTCCTGCAATCTGAATATTTAAAGTAGGTCCTGTGATTGTAAATCGATACCATACATCTGTTGCCGGTGATGCCATATTTCCGGAAGGCTGACAACCGGAAAGAGTGGTGTATGGATTTTCTGCTGTAGCGCAAATATTAGTTGTATTAAAATTTGCCCATGCGCCCACGCCGTTAGGACAAGCAGCGGGTGCAGGCAATGCACCAAGATTCATTGCACCGCTGCATGCATCATTCGCAGGTGCTGCTCCACCATTACATGATGGACAGGCAGAACCCGGACAAGGTACACATGAAAGGATTGCTTCAAATCCTGGTCTGCGTTGTGAATTATCAGAAGTAAATTCAAAAGTTAAACAACCTGTTGTGGATGTCAGCATTCCGGGAATAGTTGTTCCGGTGTATGTTCCTAATACAGGCGCTCCGGTATTCGATCCATTATAAACAGTTAAAAAATCAAATCCATCCTCCAATTCAAACGCACTAAATGATACTCGCACACATTCACCGGGAACATTTGAACAAAATGTCATTACATAGTTTTCGTTGTTTGCATAATTTCCTCCGCTTCCTCCACTATCAAAAAAGTTTCCCGAACATGTGGAAACCGTAGAATTCGAAATATTATAATTTTGTGCAAACACGGAGCTGAAATGTATCAGCAGAAAAATTAGTGTGCTTAGAAGTAATTTTTTCATCATACTCTTTAGTTGGTTGATGAATCATCAAAAATTACATTTCAGTTAACAACGATTATTACCGGGCTTCCCGAAAAGTCCGCAGTTTTTAATAAAAAATGTTGTAATTGTACAAATGCAATTCACTGATGATCCGTTTAGTTTCAATGAAATTTTCGAGCGAATCTGAAACCTGGAGGCCTGGAGCGTTACGGTTGGGGTGGTGCTTTGTCTAACTGATTGGTAATGATATGAAAAAGCATCGGTTTTGGCAAGAAAAAAGCATAATTTGTTGTTAACAAGTGTTAATTAGCTGAATATTAGCTAATTAAGATATGAGCCTTTGGGTATAACCTCCTCATTTTCAGGATAAAAACGATTCGGAGTTACCTGTTAGGTAATTTCCCGGCAAGGTAAAAATAAGGATCAAAAAGGTGGTGAATGAAAATCTGATCTTTATTTTCAGGGAAAAGAACCCGGTAATTGGAATCAGGAATCATCACAATGGTATTCCCAGCTCTGGAATAATTGCTGCTATTGAAATACACCGGAGGCTCAAATTCAGGAAGATGTTTACGGACCAAAACCGAAACTTTTCGTCCTAAATATTTTTGATAATTATGAAGTGCTTTTCGGGGTGGATTCGACAATTTACGATAAATTTTTCGCATGATAATGCGTTGCGGGAAAGGCTGCTTTTGAATGGATGCCGATGCATTTGCAAATGGATTAACGCCATTGAAATCGCACACAGTTTGAATGGTGACCGGTGTTTCGGGAACCCAATCGGAACTGTTCACAACATTATATGCCCATCCTTCTTCATTCTGTGCTTCATACTCATAAGCATAATATAGATTGCCGGGTTTAGGAGCTGCACTGGAGTAGGTTTTAAATCTAATTTTATCCGATAATCTGCCTGATTTTTGCAACGATTGCAAGTGTGAATTCAGTAAGAAAGTTATTCCGCCACCCTGACTGTGTCCGGTAATTATAAATTGGGAAATGCCTTGCTGAAACAGGGAATCAACTCTTGGTAAAATATCACGCGATAACATTCCGGTGCTGATTAACCATCCGATATGCACTGCTGCTTTAGGATCATTTGCCAGGTGATATTCGAAATTGTATTTTTTTTCGAGTTGCAGGCTCCCTTTGGCAGGCACCATTGCAGCATAAAAATTCGCAAGCCAGCTCACCATTTCGCGAGTAGTTCCCCGAATACTGATTACTGCAATGCTATCATTATTTATCCACAAATCCCATCTGTTATCGAGACCAACAATTCCTGACCGATAAAGTAAACGGTATCCTTGCGGAGATGTAGCATTCATAGCCATATCCAATTCGTCAACCTGCCGTAATGCCAGTTGCAGCATCTGAATGTATTCCGGTTTTTTAAAGCCCGGTTGTAATTTTTGAGCTATTGCCGAAAAGCTTATAATGCCGATAAACACCATTAAAAACCATTTTTTCATAGGAGAAATGTATTATTTGAACAATGTATACACATAACAGATATTCGATATAGTATGTTTTAGATTTATTTATTTTGATGACAAATTTATTTACCATTAAATTTAGTTTCTGCATGGTTGTTTGCAATTTTTACTAATTGCCAATAGGGTGGGAGGTAACCTTTTGTTTTGGTGAATTCAGATGCCGATAATTTAATGCTTTCAACCAAATCTTCATGATTTTTTGTCAACCACTTATTTTTTAATGCTGTGGAGGCATTCATTCCTTCAGGAATTGGTCCAATGTAACCCAATTGATTCTTAATAACACTCCAGCCTTTTAACACTCTTGCAACCGGAAGCAACCAGTACGAAGCTTCAGGTTTTAATCCCTGTTTTGCCTGTTCATATAAAGCATCCATGGCAGCATTGTAAACATGATCTTCCCAGAGTAAATCACGATCAAACCACTCTGCAACCAACTTCATTTCTTTATCATATTCTAAATCAGACGGCATTTGAGTTGAGAAGTATTGTACACCAAAACTATTCAACCAGGCAACAGCTCCGGGATGTGATATTCCTGAAGGAATTGACCAAAGCTTAATACCTTGGGTACTGTATGCGAATGATGCAACTTCACTGCAAAACATTTTGCTGCGATCGGTATAATCCATATTGAAATCATATGGAATGTTTTGTTTCGAAAGAGTTTCAAGCATGGCAGTTGCTGCTTTGTGTGGTAGCAGGTTGTCATTCGCAGAACGTTTTCTGAGTACCAGAATACGTTGCTTTTTATCTTTAAAATAAGCGTTAGAATCGGCAATAGCAACTCCTTTTTCAATATGCGATTCAATGACTTTAATTTCGTTATTGGTTTCATCCAAATGAAGTAAAGCGACATGTGAAAAATTTCCGGGAAAATTACTTGCACGGGCAATTAAAGCCGACACCGATGCGCTTCCCCGTGATAAAAGTACATCACCACTTTTTATTTGTAAGCCATGTACATCTATTCCTGAGTTCACCTCATTCCCGGAGTCAAATATCAACAAGGCATCCGACTTTTGGGGCAGTTGCAATATAATTTCTTCCATCGCTGCACGGGTTCCAAACAACAATTTATAGATGCTTTTTTTGGTGACGATATCATCCGGTAATAACAGTTGCTTTTCTTTGATTGCAATCCTGATCTGCTTATATCTTTTAATTAATGAATCGGTGTAAGATGGTTGAAACGGAATTAAGATACTGTAATTAAAAAAGCTAATTAATAATGAGTCCGCAGTCGGTGATAGTAATCCTTTTTCATCTTTAGTAACCGCTTGTAACAGACTGTCGGTTTGATTCTGATAATTTACAAGATTGGTAAGAGAAATGTTTTCGGGATTTGAATGCAAATTTTCAAAATCGGTTTCCAGTTTGCTCCATAGTGTATCACTTCCCCATTCAAAAGGCTGCTCTGTGGTGGTCAAACGAATCGGATTTTCAGATGAAACCGGAATCATCAGTATGAGATACAACAGAATGATTGTCGCAAGTATTCTGAAGAGATTTTTCATCATATTGAATTAATCTGAACTACTAATATTTTGACCATTCGTGTTCGAGTAATCCATAAATTTCTGAATTCAAAAACTTATTATTGTAGTAATAGTTCTCCCGAAATAAGGCTTCTTTTTTGAAACCATTCCTAAGCAAAAGTTTTCTCGACGATTCATTTCCGGTATTAATATTTGCTTCAATTCTATGGAATCCAATTTTGCTAAATCCAAAAGTGATGACACTCATTACAGCCTCCTGCATAATTCCTTTTTTTTGAAAATCGGTATGCAGCATATAACCAAGTTCACCCATTAAATTTGTGCTGTCAATGTTATGATAACTTACCGATCCAATCATTCTCTCAGAGCCAATTTCAGTAATCGCCCAAAGCATTCCTTCCCCTTTTTGAATCGTTGTCGCAATCTTGGTTATTAATTCAAGTGCTTCACTTTTTTCACGCATCAATGGTCGGTCGATGAATTCCATCATTGTTGGATCGCTACGCATTTCCAATAACCATCCTGCATCATCCGCAGTTATGGAACGAAGTTGTAACCGCTTGGTATGGATTTCAGGGAAAGGGTTGAAATTCAGATTCAGGCTTCTCATCTTTACATAATTTTCGCATTTCGTCAAATCTACAAATAAACCTATTGAATTTTATCGAATTTTATTAATTTTGTGCCATGTTTAAATTGAAATTACCCACCGATCCCAAATGGGTCCGCAATGTTGTCGGGAAAAACATTCCTGAGATATTAACCGATCATGCCTGGTGTGAACAAAAAGCAGCTACCAATGCCATTTCTATTGTTGTAAAGTTTCCGGAACTTACAGATCTCGTTCAGGAAATGATTTTATTGGCTAAGGAAGAGCTATCTCATTTTGAAATGGTACACAATCTGATTCAAAAAAGAGGGTTCGAACTGGGACGCGAACGTAAAGATGATTACGTGGGATTACTTTATAATTACATGCGCAAAGGGGGACCCAGAAATGAAGTGCTCATCGACAGGTTACTTTTTGCTGCCATGATTGAAGCAAGAAGTTGTGAACGTTTTAAAGTGCTGTCTGAGAATATTGACGATACTGAACTCGCTGCATTTTACAATGAATTAATGATCAGTGAGGCTAACCATTATACGATGTTCATTGGCTTTGCCCGTAAGTATGCCGGTAGCATTGATGTTGAAAAACGTTGGGAAGAATGGCTGGCTTATGAAGCGCAGGTGATACAGAATTTTGGTGTAAAAGAAACCGTTCACGGTTAAGCACTTTTCATTTCCTGGTCTTTATCCAGAACTTCAAAAACAGAATTATTGGAAATGTATTCCGGAACTATTTCCTTCATTTTCCTGACCAAATTAATATTATCCTGTGCATTAAAAAGTGAAACCAGATCATCAACATTTTTCTTCACTTCATCAAAATCATATTCCTTCACTTTTGCAACCATAATTTTTTCATGATGTGTTGGAATTGTGTTTTCTTCATTATTTAACAATTCTTCATACAGCTTTTCTCCCGGACGAAGTCCTGTAAACACCAACTGTATATCTTTGCCCAATTCCAGTCCACTCAACTGCACCATTTTTTTGGCCAGATCCGTTATCTTAACCGATTTGCCCATATCGAAAATGAAAATTTCGCCACCTTTACCCATAGCACCGGCTTCGAGTACCAGTTGACAGGCTTCAGGAATTGTCATGAAAAATCTGGTTATTTCAGGATGTGTAATGGTAATAGGTTGCCGCGATTCAATTTGTTTATTAAAACGAGGTATTACAGATCCATTCGATCCCAATACATTTCCGAAGCGTGTGGTTATAAATTTGGTTTTCGATTTTTTGTTCAACGATTGAATGTAAATCTCGGCAATGCGTTTTGTTGCTCCCATAATACTGGTGGGATTTACCGCTTTGTCAGTTGATACCATTACAAATTTTTCAACACCGAACTCATCCGATAACTCTGCTGTTATTCTGGTGCCTTTCACATTGGTAAGAATAGCCTCGGAAGGATTATTTTCCATCATAGGCACATGCTTATAGGCAGCAGCATGAAATACGATCTGAGGCCTGAAGGTCCGGAATACATTCAGCATTCGGTCATGATTCCTGATATCGGCAATCACCGGCTCTGTCACTTTGCCCTGGCGCATCTCGCTGGTTTCGAGTTCCAGGTCATACATCGGCGATTCGGCACAATCGAGCATAATTACCTTGGCGGGATTAAATCGAAGTACCTGCCTCACAATTTCACTCCCGATTGATCCGGCAGCACCGGTAATGAGAATGGTTTTTCCGGTAAGTTGTGATGTAATAGCTGCCGTATCCAGTCTTATTGGATCTCTTTCAAATAAGTCTTCAATTCTTATTTTCTTGATCTGCTTAAAACTCAATGCCCCATTAATCCAATTTGTAACAGGAGGCACCGTTAAAACTTTGGTATGATGTCTCAGGCACATTTCAACAATTTCCTGCTTTCGGGCCGGAGCCAGGTTCTGTATGGAAATAATTAGGTGTTGAACCTCATTTTCAGCTAAGAGTCGCTCCAGGTCTTCATCTGTATCATAAATGGAAACACCCTCCACTTTTTTACCCGATTTCTTATAATTATCATCAACAAATGCCAACACTTTATATTTGGAACCGGCATCCCGGTCGAGGGTTCGTTTTGCAATTACTCCCGCTTCACCGGCACCAAAAATAATTACATTGGTTTTTTCTTTGCTGGGATTCATAGTTTCCATATAAAGTATTTTTATGAGCATTCTGGTGGACGTCATGATAAATACCGACAGCAGAAATTCGATAATAATAATAGTGTATGGGAGTACGTAATTGCCTGTTATATAAAAGGATATCGGGTTAATGATGCTAAAAAAAACAGAGCCAGCCAGTAATGTCGAAACAATACGCTGAACATCTTTAGTGCTTGTATAGCGGATAATTCCAGAGTAGGTTTTGAAAATGTAAAAACAAAGGGCCCTGACAGCAATAAAAGATGGAATTACATAGTAAAAGGTAGCCACTTCAACAGGTGGAATGGTGAAGTTAAACCTGACAAAATAAGCCACAATAAGGGAAACTGAAACTATTCCCATATCAAGCAGGAAAATAATCCCGCGTGGTAAATTTGACTTAAACATCCCGTTTTTTATGATCTAGAAGACAAAGATACACGAAATTTGATGAATATGAGGATTTTAGGGTCTTAGGTAGGATGATTTTTTTTCATAAATTTGCCATCTCAAAATCAAACTAATATTGAACTGATATGAAACCAACATCTTTAGTAACCGGCGGAGCAGGCTTTATTGGTGCTCACGTAACCAATGAATTGGTAAAAATGGGTCACCAGGTAATTGTCCTCGATGATCTTAGTGGGGGTTTTCAGGAAAATGTTAATCCTAAAGCTGTTTTTATCAAAGGATCTATTACAGATGCCGATTTGATTGCTAAATTATTCGAGGAACACAAATTTGATTATGTATATCACCTTGCTGCCTATGCTGCTGAAGGTTTAAGTCATTTTATAAAGAGATTCAATTACACCAATAATCTAATTGGAAGTGTTATTCTGATTAATGAAGCAGTTAAGCATAAAATCAAATGCTTTGTCTTTACTTCTTCAATCGCTGTATACGGGGCTGCTAAACCTCCAATGCGTGAAGACACAATTCCATTACCAGAAGATCCATACGGAATTGCCAAACTTGCTGTGGAACAGGATTTGAAATGTACTCATGAAATGTTCGGCCTCAATTACGTGACTTTCCGTCCTCATAATGTATATGGTGAGTATCAGAATCTGGGTGATCGTTACCGCAATGTGGTTGGGATTTTTATGAATCAGCTGATGCAGGGTAAACAACTTACTGTGTTCGGTGATGGTGGTCAAACGCGTGCATTCAGCTATATAGGTGATGTTGCTCCTTATATTGCGCAATGTGTGGATGTTCCTGCTGCTTACAACAAGATATTTAATATTGGTGCCGATCAGGATTATTCTGTTGCTGAACTTGCTAAAACTACAATGAAAGCTATTGGTATCACCGGCGAATTGCGTCACCTCCCGGCACGTAATGAAGTGGTTCATGCCCATTCTGATCACTCTAAAATTAAGAGTGTGTTTAATATGACTCCTGCCTTAGGTTTGTACGATGGACTGAAGAAAATGTCTGATTGGGCTAAAAACGCAGGTATCCGTAAAAGTCCGAAATTTGAAAACATTGAAATAACCGAGAAGCTTCCAGCTGTCTGGCTCGAAGATTAATATGCCGCGAATTTTATTTATTGCTTCTCATCGTCCCGATCGCTCACCGGCACAACGTTTCCGGTTTGAGCAATATTTATCCTGCCTGAAAGAAAATGGCATCGATTATGATTTTTCGTACTTTATAACCGAGGCCGATGATAAGATATTTTATGCTCCGGGAAATCTGATGAATAAATTGCTGGTGTTCTTCAAAAGTGCACTCCGCCGTTTTCGTGATGTGTTAAATGCCGATAAGTATGATATCATTTTTGTGCAGCGTGAAGCATTCATGACCGGATCATCCTTCTTTGAAAAACGTTTCGCTAAAAGCAAAGCTCGCCTGGTATTCGATTTCGATGATGCTATATGGTATCACGATGTTTCCGAAGCCAATAAAAAGTTTGGCTGGCTGAAAGATCCAAGCAAAACCGGAAGAATAATAGGTTTGTCGGATCTGGTTTTTGCAGGCAATCAATATCTCGCCGACTACGCAGCGCGCTTCAATAACAAAGTTGTCATTGTGCCTACAACTATCGATACCGAAGAATATAAACCGGTTCGAAATGTGAAGCGATCCGATAAAGTAGTAATAGGGTGGAGTGGGAGTATCACCACCATCCGTCACTTTGAACTGGCCTTGCCATTTCTGAAAATTCTGAAAGAAAAATATGGCGATAAAATTGACATCCGCGTTATTGGAGATGGCAATTATAAGAATGCTGAACTTGGAATTCAGGGATTAGCCTGGCGTAAAGAAACGGAACTTGATGAGCTGAGTTCTTTTGATATCGGCATTATGCCAATTCCCGATGACGACTGGTCGAAGGGCAAATGCGGACTCAAAGGTCTGCAATATATGGCTCTCGAAATAGCAACCGTGATGTCACCGGTGGGTGTGAATAGTGAGATTATTCAAAATGGAGTGAATGGTTTCCTGGCTGCTACTACAGAAGAATGGGTGAATGCAATCAGTAATCTGATCGATGATCAGGAACTCAGAAATCGTTTTGGTAAAAATGCACGCACAACTGTCATCGATAAATATTCCGTTGCCTCACAGAAAAAAGTATATTTAAGTTCATTTCAACAATTAATTACGAATAAAAAGAACTAATCATGAAACAAACAGCTTTAACAAACCAACATATAGCACTTGGTGCAAAAATGGTAGAATTTGCAGGATACAACATGCCTGTTTTATATTCGGGAATTAATGATGAGCATGAAACAGTAAGAAAAAAAGTTGGTGTTTTTGATGTTTCTCACATGGGCGAATTTATTCTCAAAGGCGCCGATGCGCTTGATCTCATTCAACGTGTAACAAGCAACGATGCATCGAAACTTACCGATGGGAAAGTGCAGTATTCATGTCTTCCCAATTCAACAG
This sequence comes from Bacteroidota bacterium, assembly GCA_016713525.1. GTDB lineage: Bacteria > Bacteroidota > Bacteroidia > AKYH767-A > OLB10 > JADKJB01. The sequence goes on from JADJOZ010000001.1 coordinate 434,447, forward strand.
GTGGTATTGTCGATGATTTATTGGTTTACCGGATTGATGAAGCAACTTATATGCTGGTTGTGAATGCATCGAACATTGAAAAAGACTGGAACTGGATTCAGTCACACAATACCAAAGGTGTTGAAATGCATAATATTTCTGATAAAACTTCATTGCTCGCAGTGCAAGGTCCTGATGCAATTAAAGCATTGCAGTCACTTACCGATGTGGATCTTGCCTCTATCGAATATTACAATTTTGTGAAAGGTACCTTTGCAGGGAAAGCCAATATTTTGATCTCTGCTACAGGATATACCGGTGCCGGTGGGTTTGAAATTTATTTCGAAAATGAACATGCACAACATATCTGGAATGAAGTTTTTAAGGCGGGCGCTCCTTACGGGATGAAACCTGCTGGCCTCGGTTGCCGCGATACACTTCGTCTGGAAATGGGATTCTGCCTGTATGGGAATGATATCGATGACTCTACATCTCCAATTGAAGCAGGTTTGGGCTGGATTACCAAGTTTACCAAAGAATTTACCAATTCCGCATCATTGAAAAAACAAAAGGAAGATGGTGTTACCCGCAAACTGGTAGCTTTCGAAATGATCGATCGCGGAATTCCCCGTCACGGCTACCCAATTCAGGATGCCAATGGGAATGTTATCGGTGAAGTTACCTCCGGAACGCAATCTCCATCCCTGCAAAAGGCCATTGGAATGGGCTATGTAACTACCGCAAATTCAAAGGAAGGAAGTGAAATATATATCAACGTTAGAGATAAAGTCCTGAAAGCCAGCGTTGTAAAACTTCCATTTTATAAAAAGTAAAGTTTAGTTAACTTTGCGCGGATTTTGGATAAAGAATCCCGGATCTGTTTAATGACAGCATTTTTCGTTGCCTGATGGGTTGATAATTCCAACCACAAGTAAGCACCTTGCGCTATGAAGAAAAAGAGTATTGACGTTTGTTTTTCGCCTGCATTGTTTCATCTTTATGATGCATCCGAAAGTATTGTGGTGGTGATAGATGTTTTAAGAGCTACATCGTCGATTTGTATTGCCTTTGAACATGGGGTACGAAGCATTGTGCCGGTTTCAAAAGTGGAAGAAAGCAGTGCATACCGCGCTAAAGGGTATCTGGTTGGTGCTGAAAGAAAAGGTGAGATGGTGGAAGGCTTTGATCTTGGAAATTCTCCTTTCAGCTACATGGATCCAAAAGTTAAAGATCGCGATATAGCACTTACTACTACCAATGGCACACAGGCAATTGCTATTGCACGAAATGCATTCCAGATTGCAATCGGTTCATTCCTGAATCAGGATGCACTTTGCAACTGGCTGAAACAACAAAATCGCAATGTGATTTTACTTTGCTCGGGATGGAAGAATTCGTTTAATTTTGAAGACACCCTTTTTGCAGGAGCAGTAGTACATAAATTACTCGATAGTTTTGAATTAACCGATCATCGGGATTCTGCTCTGGCAGCAATGCAATTATATGATCTTGCTAAAGATGATCTTTATGGTTTTCTGGAACAATCATCACACCGCAAAAGACTCGAGAAACTTCAGATCGAAGATGATATTGTTTTCTGCCTGACTCCAAATCAAACCGATTGTATTCCTGTTATGGTTGGCGAAGCTATCTATAACCTGAATGTTTTGCAGTCGATGTAATTTTTGGATTTCACTTAATTTGACTGTTATTTAGTTTTCTTTAACAGGAATTAGTTTGCTTTTATATTTTTCAACTATATTTTTTATCAACTTTTTAAAACTTTTCAAATGAAAAAAACAATCAAATTTCTACTCATTGCAATTGGCTTAATTTTATTGGCAGGATCTATTTTTGGCTGGGGATTCTGGGGCCACCAGCGAATCAACAGAATGGCAGTTTTCTCTATGCCACCCGAAATTTTTGCATTTTATAAATATCATATCGACTACATCACAACACATGCCGTTGATCCCGATAAAAGGCGTTATGCTGTAGAAGGAGAAGCAGCTTGTCATTACATCGACATCGACCGTTATGGCGCACAGCCATTCGACAGCATCCCGGAAAGGTGGAAAGATGCCGTTGCAAAATATACAGAAGATACTTTGATGGCTCATGGAATAGTTCCCTGGCACATCGAGAAAATGATGTTCCGTTTAACCAATGCCATGCGTGAAAAAAATCTGGCTAAGATTTTAAAGTATACCGCCGATATCGGTCATTATATCGGTGATGCTCATGTACCACTTCATTGTACCAGTAATTATAACGGACAATTAACAGGTCAACATGGTATTCATGGTTTTTGGGAATCCAGAATTCCGGAATCTTTTGGTGAGGAATTCGATTATTTTGTTGGCAGATGTAGTTATATTAAATCTCCCTTGAAAGAAGCCTGGAAAATAATTAAAGCCAGCTATGCTGCACACGATTCTGTTCTTTTGTTTGAAAGAAAGTTGAACGCTTCTTTTCCTGCCGACAGAAAATATGCTTACGAGTTGAAAGGAAATATGACAGTAAAAGTGTATTCAATTGAATATACAAAAGCTTATGATAAGATGTTGGATGGTATGGTCGAAAGGCGAATGCGTACAGCAATTTTAAGTGTTGCATCTTTTTGGTTCACTGCCTGGGTGAATGCCAGTCAACCCGATTTATCATCTTTAATCGGAATAAATCTTTCAGATGCGGAACTCGATGCCATGAAGAAAGAGGCTGCATCGTGGGAGCACAAAAAACTTCCTGTTAAAGGCCATGAAGATTGAAGCAGAATTGGTATTTTTACAGAAATTAAATTAGTATGGAGAAGCCTGCAAATTATCTCGAATATAATCGTGAAGCATGGAATCATTTGGTACGAATAGGAAACCGGTGGACTGTTCCGGTATCTGAAAAGGAATTGGAAGAAGCACGAAATGTTGAACTAAAGCTTATTCTGACACCCACCAAAATTGTCCCTGCTGATTGGTATCCTGCCAAAGGCAGTAAAGTGCTTGGACTTGCATCGGGTGGGGGACAACAAGGGCCACTCATGGCTGCTGCAGGATTTGAAGTTACCATTTTTGACAATTCTCCCGAGCAGTTGGCGCAGGATCGTAAAGTTGCTGAAAGTCATGGATTGAACATCAGACTTGTTCAGGGAGATATGGCAGATCTTTCGGTGTTTCCGGATGGTGAATTTGATATGGTTTTTAATCCCTGTTCAACGGCATTTGTGCCTGATGTGAAAGCTGTTTATAAGGAAGCTGCCAGAGTACTAAAACCCGGAGGTATTTTCATGACTGGTTTTACCAATCCTGTGTACCATTTATTCGATATTTTTAAAGCTGAAAAAGGGGAGTTTACGCTCAAGTACAGTCAGCCTTATTCCGATCTCGAATCTTTAAATGATGAGGAGCTTCGTTTCTTCACCGATCAGAATGAACCTGTAGTATTTGGACATTCTCTGGAAGCATTTTTAAACGGTCAACTGGAAGCTGGTTTGATGCTAACTCATTTATTTGAAGATAGTTGGGGTGGAACTAACCCTATCGATAAGCACATGCCTTTCTCGATGGCAACCCGGGCAATCAAGCGAAGTTGATTTTAACAATTGACGGTGGTTAACTTGTGTTATACTGAACCTGTCATCACTCTTGAATTCCGTACATTTGAAGTTCAATTTTTAATGAATGAATACTTCGGATTTCAGAGTAGAAAAGGATTTCCTGGGGCAGATGGAAATCGATTCCAATGCATACTACGGAATACAAACACGCAGAGCAATTGAGAATTTTCATATTACCGGAATTCCTATCGGTCGTGAACCGTTATTTATACAGGGTTTTGGTTATGTGAAAAAAGCTGCTGCAATTGCCAATCGCGATTGTGGAGTTATTTCTCCCGCTGTTGCGGATGCCATTATTTATGGAAGTGATCAGTTGATTGCGGGCAGGTATTTGGATCAGTTTATAACTGATATGATCCAGGGTGGTGCCGGAACTTCCTGCAACATGAATGCGAATGAAGTGATTGCCAACATTGGTTTGGAATGGATGGGTAAGCAGAAAGGTGAGTATGTTTTTTTACACCCTAACAATCATGTGAATTGTTCGCAATCTACAAACGATGCATACCCAACTGCATTCCGAATTGCATTGTACCATAAAATTTCTGCTTTCATCGATGCTATGAGACAAGTTCAGGCAGCTTTCGCAGAAAAAGGAATTGCCTTTGCTGAAATTATTAAAATGGGCCGCACCCAATTACAGGACGCTGTTCCAATGACTCTCGGCGCCGAATTTAAAAGTTATGCAACAACCATTGGTGAAGATATTCAGCGTATGCTTGAAGTGCAGCAGCTGATCACCGAAGTAAATATGGGTGCCACCGCAATTGGAACCGGTATAAACGCACCGGATGGTTATGCGGAGAAAGTAACGCAAGTGCTTGCCGAACTTACTAATATTCCGTTAACCCTTTCACCCGACCTGATTGAAGCAACTGTAGATACAGGCGCATACATTCAAATTTCAGGTACATTGAAAAGGTGTGCAGTGAAGCTTTCCAAAATTTGCAACGATCTGCGCTTACTCTCCTCAGGTCCTCGTACCGGATTGAATGAAATTAATCTTCCGCAAATGCAACCCGGTTCATCCATCATGCCAGGTAAAGTGAATCCTGTAATTCCCGAAGTGGTAAATCAGGTGTGCTTTTATGTGATTGGTGCCGATACAACTATTACCATGGCTTGTGAAGCAGGTCAGTTGCAGTTAAATGTGATGGAGCCCGTGATCGGTTTCAGTTTATTCACAGCACTCGAATACATGACACATGCTTGTACCACACTAAGTGATAAATGTGTGAAAGGTATAACCGCAAATCCTGAAGTTTGTTATCAGTCAGTGATGAACAGTGTAGGAATTGTTACTTCATTGAATCCAATTTTAGGATTTGAGAAAACTTCTGAAATAGCGAAGGAAGCATTGCGAACCGGAAAAACAGTTTACCAGATTGTTGTTGAAGAGCAAATGCTGATATCGGATGACAAATGGCAGGAAATTTACTCATTGGAAAATATGATTCATCCGAGATTTATTGTCTGATCGTATCATGGAAACAATAATTGGAAACGATATTGAACAGGCAGCCAAATTTCTTCGCTACGGAGCATTGGTTGCTATTCCTACCGAGACCGTTTATGGGCTTGCAGGAAATGCATTGAAAGAAGCCACAGTGCTAAATATTTTTCATGTAAAAGAAAGGCCTGTCTTTGATCCGCTTATTGTTCATGTAAAAGGTATAGATGATATTCACCGGTTTGCCAAATCAGTACCGGCGGATGCAGAAGTTTTAATGCAGAAATTCTGGCCTGGTCCGTTAACTATATTGTTGCAAAAACAACAACTGATTCCTGATCTTGTTACATCTGGTCTCAATACGGTCGCGCTTCGTATGCCAGCACATCCACTCACACTGGCACTGCTGAATGAACTCGATTTTCCACTAGCCGCTCCCAGTGCAAATCCGTTTGGTTATATCAGTCCAACTACTGCAGAACATGTTTACGATCAGCTGCAAGGCAAATTACCTTATATTTTAGATGGCGGACCGTGTAGCGTAGGAGTGGAGTCTACTATTCTTGGATTTGAAAATGATCAGCCGGTGGTTTACCGGATAGGTGGCTTACCGGTTTCAGAAATTGAAAAGCTGATTGGACCGGTTTCTGTGAAGCCAAATGCATCCAGCAATCCACGTGCTCCGGGAATGTTAAAGAGCCACTATGCGCCTTCAAAACCTTTGTATTTCGAAAAAGAGGAAAATTTAGCACTCATGAACTTATCAGGAAATGGAGCGCTGATTTGCTTTGAAAACTTTAAAACCGATTTGCCATTCCGTCAATTTCCGCTTTCGCGAGATGGCAATAGCTCAGAAGCAGCCCGGAATTTATTTGCAACATTAAGAGAACTCGATAAATCAGATTTCGATTTCATATGCGCCATTCCCTTCCCCGACGAGGGACTTTGTAAAGCCATTAACGATCGCCTGTTGAGAGCAAGCCAATGAGGATTAAGGATTAAGGATTAAGAATTAAGGATTTGATTGAATTTTGCGCAGAAAATAATATTCTACACGACTGAAATGTTATTATTCAATATTCCATACTTGCTAATCGCTATTCAATAAAAACATCTTGTGTTCGAAAAACCACCAACTTTACCAGCCAGAAAATAAATCATTAATGAAGAATGAAATCTTGAATTTTACTCGCAAAACACGGGTCCCTCTGTTGACGGCGCTACGCCTAGGGGGGCGCTTTTCACTTAACTCTCAGAGCATCAATGTGAATAACGAATTTTCTTCGTCTAAAAATGATCTTTTAATTTCCAACTTTCAACTTTTAACTTTTAAATGAGTGCAGCCACAGCTTTATACAAAGACTTCCCACTTGCCACTTGCTACTTTCCCCTTGCCCCTAAAATGCAGTTACATTTTTTATCCCGAAACAAAAAATCAGCACATCAGCACATCAACACATCAGCACATCAAAAATAAAATTTCTTTTTAAACACCTCCGCCAATTTAACTAATGCCAGCAGGGCAGGTACTTCAACCAGCGGTCCAATAACACCGGCAAATGCTTGTCCGCTATGGATGCCAAAAATACCTATGGATACTGCAATGGCAAGTTCGAAATTATTTCCTGTGGCAGTAAAGGCTTGTGCTGTATTACGGCTATAGTCGGCTCCTGCAAGTTTTCCGGCGAAAAATGAAATGACAAACATTACGGCAAAGTAAATCAGCAGAGGAATTGCTATCAAAACAACATCGAAAGGTATTGTTACAATGGTTTCTCCTTTTAGATTGAACATTGCAAGAATGGTAAAAAGTAATGCTAATAAGGTGAGGGGACTGATTTTTGGAAGGAAATAATTTTCATACCATTCATCACCTTTTAATTTTCTAAGAACGAAACGTGTTAAGAATCCGGCTATGAATGGAATTCCCAGATAGATAAAAACACTTTTGGCAATGGCACTCATTTCAATGGCGATTTGCTGGGATTCAATACCAAAATAGGGTGGGAGCCAGGTAGTGTAAAACCAGGCCAGCAGACTGTAAAACAATACCTGAAAAATACTGTTCAATGCAACCAGTCCAGCTGCATATTCGCGACTGCCTCCGGCAAGTTCATTCCACACAATAACCATGGCAATACATCTGGCAATGCCAATGAGAATTAAACCCGACATGTATTCAGGGTAGTCGTGTAAAAAGATAATTGCCAGGACAAACATGAGTAAGGGACCAATTATCCAGTTCATGGTTAACGAAACAACCAATAACCGGATGTTGGAAAAGAGTTCACCTAATTTCTCATACTTCACTTTTGCCAGTGGGGGATACATCATCACCAACAAGCCAATTGCAATTGGAATGTTTGTGGTTCCCGATTGCATTTTATTCAGGATATCAGTGATTGCCGGAAAAAAATATCCGGAAGCAACTCCAATTCCCATCGCGAGGAAAATCCACAATGTCAGGTAACGATCAAGAAAACTAAGGCGTCCTGTTAGCGATGGTTTGCAATCAACATTTTTCATAAAGATGCAGAGGTAATAAATTTCGCTACTTCACTTTTTATGGCATCACGAACTTTTCTGGTTTGAGCTTTTTTTTCTTCAGGGGTTCCCTGAAATTGAGATGGATCATCAAACATCCATGCAATTTTCTGTGCTTTTCCCGGGAAAACCGGACAACGTTCTGCATTTTTTGCGTCGCACACTGTAATAACATAATCAAATGTCTTACCGGTTGCATGCATCTCAAAGACATCCTTGGTACGATTATTTGAAAGGTCGATGCCAATTTCCTGCATCACTTCCACCACTACAGGATTTAATTTGCCCGGCTCGAGGCCGGCACTCTCTGCTATGAAAGCGCCGGCTCCAAGTTGGTTTGTAAATGCTTCAGCCATCTGACTGCGAGCACTGTTGTGAATGCAAATGAAAAGAACATGTATTTTTTTTCATATACTTTTTAATTTGAAATTAACAGCAGGAACTGCCTTTTTCAGATTTACAACATCCGCTTTTTTCAGCATATACAGTGATGCTGTAAATTCCCACATCGCTCTTTTTGTAATCTGCAATCTCATCCTGTGTGAGATAGTCTGCAAGAATCTGATCAGGAATTATAATAGGCTTTTCTTTTTGCAAGGTGATATTATCGAAACCAAATTCTTTAATCAATCCCAGGTATTCTTCCTTTTGAATAGCGCCTGCAACACAACCTGCATACATTTCTGCTGCACCACGAATCTTATCAGGTAATGTTCCTGTTAAAACGATATCGGAAATACTAAAATGTCCACCCGGTTTTAATACACGTGCTATTTCAAGAAACGCTTTTCTTTTATCTGGTACCAGATTTAACACGCAATTACTCACAACCACATCTGCCATATTAGCAGCAACCGGTAATCGTTCGATGTCACCTAAACGAAATTCAACATTGTTGTAATTTAATTTGTCGGCATTTTGTTGTGCTTTTTCAATCATTGCCGGAGTCATGTCAATGCCGATTACTTTTCCGGTGGGACCGGTTTCTGCTCTTGCAACAAAGCAATCGTTGCCGGCACCTGATCCCAGATCAATTACAACATCACCGGCTTTAATTTTGGCGAACTGAGTTGGCAATCCGCATCCCAGACCAAGATCAGCATTTTCATTGTATCCTTCCAGTCCTTTATATTCATCAGCCATGATGGTATATACTTCTCCACATGATCCGGTTGCACCGCAACATGACGAAGCATTTGTTGATTTATCCTGTAAAGCAATCTCTGTGTATTTTTGCTTTACCATTTCTTTGATTTGATCGGTAGTTTGCATAGTTTTATTTTTTTAGCAACATTTAGTAATCTGTTTATAAGAAGCGAATAACGTTTTAAATAATTCGCCGAATTTGTTCCAAGTCTCACCATTAATACAATAACATATTGAATTGCCCTCAACAGTACCTTGAATGAGTCCAGCTTGTTTTAGCTCCCTCAAATGCTGGGATACGGTTGGTTGTGCAAGGGGAAGTTCATCAACGATACTGTTACATACACAACTATTAACCTTTAGCAGATGCTGAATGATGGCAATTCTCGCAGGATGTCCCAGTGCTTTTGCAATAGCCGCCAATTCGTTTTGGTCGGATGAAAAGAAATCTGTTTTTGATGCTCCCATTAATTTCTTGTTTATTTTAATATTGCAATATTACGATGAAGATCATCAAAAAACAAGCGAATCCTCAAAATTATTTCTAATCAATTGAAAATCCGCTTGTTAAATTTCTACTTATTCTATTGCAAAAGATGCAGACTCCGATTAAAATGACATATTTTGAACAGTCAATTGTCGGAGACGCATGCTATGGATATGTGTTTTGTGGTGGAGACGCATAGCAATGGATAGGTATTTTGTGGTGGCGACGCATGCAATGCGTCTCTACAATTTGTCACCCTTCGGCTACGCTCAGGGCGTCGCTTTCAACTTACAACTTACAACTTTCAACTAAATTGCAGTAACATCTTTCTAATCAGGAACTGCAATTAAAAACAGATAACTGATATTGACTATTTACGCTTTTGCAGTTGCTCTTCTTCTGAACGTAGGTTTATTACGTTGCTGATTACCACGATTCATTGGAGTATGAGTAGACGCAGCAATTGAATTTCCCATTGAAACACTACCGGTACTGAAAGTATGAGGCATAGAGGTTATATCTTTAGGAACCAGTTTGCGAATGTCTTTTAAGTATGGAAGTTCATCGGGTGAGCAAAACGAAATTGCGGCTCCTTCTTCTCCAGCACGTGCTGTTCTGCCAATACGGTGAATGTAAGTTTCTGGAACTTCAGGTAGATCAAAATTGATGACGTGACTAAGTTTATCGACATCAATTCCACGTGATGCAATATCGGTTGCAACCAGAATACGGATGCGTCTGTTTTTAAATCCGTCTAGTGCACGCTCACGTGAACCTTGCGATTTATCTCCGTGAATTGCTTCAGCTTTAATTCCTTTTTTAGTAAGATCTTTTGCAATTCTGTCGGCGCCTCTTTTAGTTCTTGCGAAAATAAGTGCATGATCAATTTTATCATCGGTGAGTATTTGAAATAGCAGTGATCGCTTTTCAGTTTTCTCTATAAAATAAACACACTGACTTACTTTTTCAGCAGGTGCAGAAACCGGAGCCACATTAACCTGGACTGGTTTATTCAAAATTGCACCGGCAAGTTTACTGATTTCAAGAGGAATAGTTGCTGAGAAGAATACAGTTTGTCTTTTTACAGGAAGTAATTTTATCACGCGTTTAATATCGTGAATGAAACCCATATCCAGCATTCTGTCGGCTTCATCTAAAACCAAAAACTCCACATGCTTTAAATGCACAAATCCCTGATCAATTAAATCGATCAAACGACCAGGAGTAGCTACTAAAATATCAACTCCTGCTTTCAGTGCATTTGTTTGTGGATGTTGTGAAACACCACCATAAATAACAGCATTTCTTAATCGCAATCCTTTTCCATAATCGGTAAAACTCTGATTGATCTGTATCGCCAGTTCACGCGTTGGTGCAAGAACAACTGCTCTGATTTTTGCATCACGTCCCTGATGAGGTGTGTTACTTAGTAATTGCAGAATAGGCAATGCAAATGCTGCTGTTTTACCTGTTCCGGTTTGTGCACATCCAAAGACATCACTGCCTTCTAAAATATGCGGGATTGCTTGCTCTTGAATAGGTGTTGGTTCAGTGTACCCTTTTACATGCAAAGCATTGCAAATTTCCATATTGGAAATTATTTCATTAAATTTCATTTGTTGTTTGTTGTGGAAACTTAATCAGTCCAGACCGACTTTGCCGGAAATTAAAATGATTTGTTCCCTTTAAGTATTATTTTGAAAATGCCGGTAGTAGAGGAAGGCCCGGAACTTATGAGTGCAAAGATACGGCTTTTTTAGTCTTAAGTTGGGAAATGCCATTAATATAGTTTAATAATCTAATAATCAGTGCATTATAAATATGATATATATCATATTTATCGGAAACGATATTAACGAGATTTGCCAAACAATAATTAATCTAACATTTTAAATTATAACATCATGAAAAATAAATTTCTCACAGCCGTAATAACCGGTACCATTCTATCAATTAGTGTATCCTGCAATCAGCAGACATCTAATGAAACTGATTCAGCAACTAATACTGAACAAACTGAAGAAAAATTAACTGGACAATCAGGTGTGGTTGATGATGTATCTCAAAAAAATATTGTGGGAGTCGCAGCAGGTTCAGCCGATCACACAACTTTAGTGGCTGCTGTAAAGGCTGCTGAATTAGTCGATGTTCTTTCGAATGCAGGACCCTTTACAGTTTTTGCTCCAACCAATGCCGCTTTCGATGCATTGCCAGCAGGAACAGTTGATGAATTGCTGAAACCTGAGAACAAAGAAAAACTTCAGGATATTTTGCAGTTCCACGTCGCTGTTGCTGTTTATAAAACTGAAAACTTAAAAGACGGTCAGATACTAAACATGGTAAATGGTGCCAATGCAACTATAGCTGTTAAAGATGGCAAGGTTTCTATCAACGGCGCTAATGTAGTTGCTTCTGTTCCTGCAAGCAATGGCATTATTCATGTTGTTGACAGGGTAATGCAGTAGAATTAAGGATTTATGTGTTTCTGCTCAGAAGGAAAATTCGTTAAAATGATAGATTATAAATGATAGATGATAAATGAAATACTGACCTAGCCTGAAATAGGTTGACTTGGCTTGAAATGTCATTATTCAATATTCAAATCTTGTTAATCAATTTTCAATAAAAGCACCATGAAGACAGGCAGAATATTTGACTTGTTGAAGAACCCAAATATGAGTTCTATAGCAGTTTCAAAATATTGAATAACAAATATTGAATATTACAAATTGAATAAGGAAATCGGGAGCAAAATATTATTCAATTCTCACTTCGTGATGGTCAATATTCAATAAAAGCATTTTGAGAACGATAAACCACCAACTTTAGCAGCCACTTGCTTGCATTCTTCCTCACCCCGGCCCTCTCCAGCATAGGCATCATCCTCCGTGTTGCATTTGGGGCTGGAGAGGGAGAGATTCATATTAAATATTAAAATGCTTTTGGTCAGAAGAAAATTCGTCAAAATGTAAACTGATCAATATAAAATTGTGAATGTAAAATGTTCAACGTAAAACGTCCAACGTATAATTTTGTTTTGAACATTTACAAAACTAAAATGAGACAATGACAATAACTCTGCCGAAAATCCCCAATGACCATCAATGACCCAATGACAGCAGCTTTGCTGCCAATGACAGCAGCGATAGCTGCGAATGACTCAAATGAAGCGGCAAAGCCGCTTCATTTGCTAATCGGTGCCGGTACTACATTTTCAACCGGTTTCGTTGATTTCAGATATTCAAAAATTGCAGATGCATCTTCATCAGTTATGTTTTTGTAATTGGGCCATGGCATAGGAGGGAGGAGCATTCTGGCTCCATCCATTCCTTTGTACTTTCCTTCTTTAATTGCTTTTTTAAATTGCTCCAGTGTCCAGTTACCAATTCCTGTTGCATCAGATGTTAAGTTGGCTGCATAGGTGACTCCCCAGGGACCAACGGCAACGGTATTATGTGGATTAAATAAAACCCACGGACCAATCATTGTGGTATCGAATTTCGCAATTGGCATCGATGCCGGATGTCCAGACAATAATAAGTTCGGATCAGGTGATGGTCCTTCAGGTCCAAATATTTTTGGCGAATGACAATCGTTGCAACCCATAATGCCTACCAGATATTCGCCTCGCTTTACCTGCTCTTCTTTGGATGGTTGCTTTGGTTCCTCTTTTTTCTCCGTCGGTGTCCCACAAGAATAAACTAATATAAAGGCTCCGAAAAGAATTTGTATGCTATTTAACTTTGTTGTTTTCATGGTAAGTGTTTTTGTTCAGGCAGCTAAAATAAAAATATTTTAATTGCATTCGTCAAAACTAATTGACTGTTATTTTTAGACTATTAAATAAGGTTTTTTTAGAACGTTTTATTGTTATAAAATAATGAATATCAAATGATTATGAATATGATACAAATCTTGGCGGATTTCAGTATCTTTGCAATTGATGTTGCGCAGATATAACATATTCATTTCTTTATTGCTGCTGGCGGTATTTTGCTATCCGTTGGTTCAAATTGAAGTGCATGCTTTTGAACATCGCAACGATACACATTGTGATGCTACTGCTGAAGTTCATTTGCATGAACTGGAACATGTTTGCAGTATATGCGACTTTACTGTTTCTTTTAGCGAAGGTGCAGTTGAAACTTATTTTAATGTAATCGAAGTTATTAATTCCGGAACCTGGTTTACAGCTTCGGTGCCTGTTGTTCCTTCCACAGCATGGCCTTTATTACCTCCCAGAGCACCTCCGGTCTGATTTTTTACCCTGAAGTGTCTATTTCATACACTTCTTGAGGGTGTTTTCGGTGACTCCCGCTTATGGGATGTTACTACTGTTTTATTATTTAAAATTTAACCAATTGAAACTACTTGTTAAGTTGTTTTCAATCATGGTGTTTATTTTAATGCAATCGGTTGCTCTCATCGCGCAATGTACTTTAGAAATGAAAGGTACAGTTGTAGATGCAGATACACGGGAGCCATTAGGATATTCTAACGTTGTGATTGTGGAACTACAAAAAGGTGCCGCTACCGATGAATCGGGAAACTATATAATTAAAGGAATCTGTTCCGGTAATTATACCGTTCGCGTTTCTCATTTATCGTGTGAAAGCAAAGATTTCAAACTTGAAATCACCGCCGATTTGGTTCGGAATTTTGAATTGCCTCATTCACTCAATGAACTGAAAGGTGTGAGCATTTCTGCTGAGCGACAAAAAGATGTCCCCACACAAGCTGTTCAGGAAATCACAGGTGAAGATCTCGATAAAACAAGAGGTTCATCTCTCGGTGAAAGTCTGAAGGGTGTATCCGGAATATCTGAATTGAAAACCGGAAGCTCGGTTTCGAAACCAGTAATTCACGGTCTCCACAGTAATCGTGTTTTAATTTTGAACAATGGCATCCGTCAGGAAGGACAACAATGGGGGAGTGAGCATGCTCCCGAAATTGATCCGTTTATAGCAACACAACTCACTGTTATAAAAGGTGCCAATTCTGTTCGTTATGGTTCCGATGCAATTGCAGGTGTGATTCTTGTCGAGCCGGCTCCTATGCCCGATTCGGCCGGAATACGTGGCGAATTAAATTTGGTTGGCTTCTCTAATAACAGAGAAGGAGTGGTTTCTGCTATTGCTGAACAACGGTTTGAAAAAATAAAAGCTCTGAGCTGGCGATTACAGGGAACACTTAAGAAAGGTGGTAATACCAAAACACCAGATTACTATCTTAAAAATACCGGATACGAAGAAGAGAATTTCTCATGGGCATTAGGTTGGAATAAACCAACTTATGGTCTGGAAGTTTTTTATTCGCAGTTTAATAGCAGTATCGGAATTTTCTCCGGTTCACACATCGGAAATTTAACCGATCTGCAGGCTGCATTCGACAGGGACGAACCTTTGGAGCAATCAGGATTCAGCTATCATATCGATCGTCCCTTTCAACGTGCCGAACACGAACTGCTGAAAACAAAAGGGTGGTTGCTGACTGGTACAACCGGAAAATTCTCTGTGACTTATGCCAGACAGTACAACCTGCGTTATGAATATGATAAGCACCGGCCATTAAACGATGCATTGGCTGCTCTCAATTTGCCGGAACTTACCTATGAAATAACTTCTCATTCGGTCGATTTACTTTGGGAACACAATTCCTATAAAGGATTTACCGGTATGGTTGGTTGCTCTGGCATGACACAGGGCAATACATTCGAAGGCAGAAAGTTTATCCCGAATTACATTAATAATACTGCAGGGCTGTTTGTTGTGGAACGCTACCGGAAGAATAAATTATTACTGGAAGCTGGTGCAAGAATGGATATTCGTGAGCTTACAGTGTATGAAAAGGAAAATGGTATTGTTAATTCCTATGAATACAATTATCAGAACTTTTCAGGTACAACCGGTGTAATTTATGATGTCACCAAAAATATCCGGATCACTGCAAATTTGGGAACTGCCTGGCGTGCCCCTGCCGTTAATGAGTTGTACAGTGACGGATTGCACCACGGTGCTGCAGCAATTGAAATCGGAGATACATCATTGGTGCCTGAAAAATCATGGAATGCTATTGTTTCTCTTATGCTGTTTAATCACGATAAATTTGCAATCGAAATTTCAGGATATTACAATCTGATAAATGATTTTATTTACCTGAAACCGGTATTGCCACCAACACTCACCATCAGAGGAGCATTTCCTACTTATCGTTATGAACAGGCAGATGCAACACTTAAAGGTATCGATGCAATGGTCAGATATCATTTAACCGAGCATACTGAATTGCATATGAGAGCCGATATTGTAAGAGCATTCAACGAAGAAGCCAATGATTTTCTTCAGATGATGCCTGCCGATCATTTTGAGTATGGTGCAACCATTAATTTACCGGAATGGAAAAAAAACCAAATCGAACCATTTGATGGTAAGTGTAAATCAGGTACTCAGACAGCATAGAGTGCCCGACGAAGCAGATTATGTTGCTCCTCCATCCGGATATGTGTTGCTGAATGCCGAAGCCGGTACTATTCTAACATTCGGAAAACAAGCTATCCATCTAAGCTTGAACGTAACCAATTTATTGAATACTTCTTATCGCGATTACCTGAACAGGTTCCGTTATTATGCCGATGAGCAGGGAAGGAATGTCTCATTGAAAATTAAAGTGCCTTTTCAGTTTACTAAAAAAAATTAAATTAATCTAAACCTTATCCGCTATAGCGGGAAAAACAAAAAAAAACATGAAAAATAAGAACATAATTTTACTCGCAACAGCGACATTAATTGTAACTAACATCTTTACTGGTTGTAAAAAAGATGATGATGATCCAACGAATCCCGGAACACCTAATGAATCCGAATTAATTACTACCGCAGTGCTCACTTTCACCGATTCAGCAGGTGTGGCACCTGATGTGACTGCAATTTTCAGAGATACCGATGGAGATGGTGGAGCAGCTCCTACGCAGTTCGACACGATCAGACTGAAGAATAATACCACCTACTTTATGGATGTTTTGTTATTGGATGAATCTGGAAGTCCAACCGACACTATTTCCAATGAGGTAGAAGAAGAAGCTGTTGATCACATGTTCTTTTATACACAATCAGGAGTAAATATTATTACTACTTATCTCGATTCTGATTCTAATGGATTACCTCTGTGATTACTAACACGATGGGTAACAGGCAATGTGAGTTCTGGCACTTCAACAATCACATTAAATCATCATCCGGGAGTAAAAGACGGAACTCAGGCACCCGGCGAAACAGATATTGAAGTGGTATTTGAATCGAGAGTTGAGTAAAAAAATGATTCAATATTTGATGTAATATTTAATCCCGAATGCGATTGAAATTGTTAATGAGTATAAAAAAATCAACCATTCGGACCTAAACCGGATGGTTGATTTCAGACTCCGAAATTCTTAATTTCTTAAAAATGTAATAAGTTGAGAATAAAGGAATAATCACATTTATGAAAATTAGTGCTACTGCCATTCCGGAAGAACCGATTTTAGGTACCAAAAACCATGCAACAACCAATCCGGTAATAATTGCAATACCATAAATTCTTATTCGAAACGCTAATAAATCGAGTGCCTGTAACAACGGATGAATCCAGAAGAAAACGGCCGAAATTAATGCTGCAGCTGTTAAAATGTAAAATGGTTCACCAGCTTCTAAATATTCTGATCCAAAAACAGTGGTCATAATTATTTGATTAAAGAAAAACGCAACTAGCATAAATAAGGTAGCCGGAATTGAAGCCAACACTGAAAGTTTAATTATCATTTTTTAATTGCAGCAATTTGTTTATCTGCATATAAAAGACATAACTGAGGGTAAATAGAATTCGCCAGCGGACCGGTAATTGTTAATATAGCGAAGGCCATTTTCTTTCCCACATTATAAAATCCTGCCTGAGTAGGATTGCCAACCCAAAGTCCAATCAACAAAACATCTCCCATATTGATCAGGGATTGCATGGTTTGACTTATAGAATTTTTAAATGTGAATTGCCAAATTGATTTGAATTCACTTTGAATTAATCTCATGGGTGATCCAATGTGAGCACGTAATTCAGGATAAAGTTCTTTATAAGCATTTATTACAGGTACCATGGTAAATACCAATTTGGATATTATAACTGCAACAAGAAATACATACATGTTTTTTGGATAAAAAAACAAAGCCAGTATTATCAATACCACCTCTGCAACATCCATCAGCATTTGTGCTTTGGCATTTGCTTTAAATTTATAATAAAGTCGTAATGCTCCCCGACTTACGTTTGCAAAGTATGTTCCTGAATTACCAACTGCAAAAATAAAGCATACCATCCCAAACCGGGAGTTTTTATAAATGAATCGTATGAGAACAGAATTAATACACCAATGACAACCACAACTAATGATGCAGCTACAGCACTTGCAAAAGTACAGACCTTAATCAGGGAAACTAATTTGTTGATTTCCCCATCAGTTTTGTATTTTGAGCCAAACCTGATAACAACAGCACCCAGGTTTAAATTTAAAATTGCCTGAATTGTAACAATAAAGGCAGTCATTACTGCAAAAATTCCGTAAAGCTCAGCCCCCAGACCACGGGCTATTACAATGCTTCTGATGAAGGTCATCCCAGCTCCAAAAGAATTGGAAAACAGTACCCAAAAACTATTTTTAAACAGGGTTTTGCTCTGTTTATCAAGTCTTTTGCTAACAGTTTTTATCATCAGAAATCTGGCAGGCTATCGGTAGTTGTAAAATTGGCTGAAGGCATGCAAAATTACAATAAAAACTTATACAAGTTGAATACTTAAACTGATGGTGATCAGCATAATATCCCTCAAACTTAGGTTTCACTGCAATTTTTTCAAGGTTTTAATAACATTCTTCCCGTTACTGCACCGTAATTTCGTCCACAAAGATCCAGGCTTTATCACCGGCGCCGGGATGCCAGGGAGGACAAACGGCAGGATTCTTAGCTGTTACTCTTATATATCGTGCTTTTCGAACGGGAAAATCAGATCGGAAGTTTTCAGTGAAGGCACCATCTTTATTTTTAGGAATGGTATTAACATAATTGTATACCGGTTCAAAAGTTTTATTGTCGTTGGAAATTTCAAAACTGATTTCTTCAGGAAGCCAGATCCAGGAAGGATACTGCTGCAAGAATGAAGCTGCAATCATAGAAATGTTGCGCGATTCATGTAAGTCAATGGTGACGTTCATGTCGATGCCATGAAAACCCTGCCATGAACCAAATGCATTAGGCTCTCCGTAAATACCATCTATTAACCCCATATCACCTCCGGCAGTGTATAAATGACTGTATTTGGTTGTATAATAGACATCTCTTTTATAGGGAAGTTTTAAAAATGATGACTCTTCAACAGCACTTGCTTCAAAGCCCGCCTTAGTCGCCATCATCCTTAATATAGTAGTTGATGTAATATAAATGGGGTTTGTGTAAATGGCAGATTTTGTTGTGGGTACCGAGCCATCGATCGTATAATGTATGGTTGCTTGCGGAGTGTAAGTATACATCGCCACTTTACATGAGTCGTAAAAAGATTTTTCGCCTGAAACAAGATATGGAATCATAACTACCGGAGAGGATGGTGAAATCGGAGCAGGAACACCGGTAAGCTCTTTAATGTCGCCGCTAAGCACAAATGTCAGATTGCCACCTTTCATAATGTCCTGATGTTGTAATCCAGTTCCCCCGGGAATTCCGGTTTTTCCGGATTTGAATTCTTTGCCATTCAAAAGCAACTGCTTTACATAAATGTTTTTTTCGGAACTGTCGGCTGTTATTACAAAAGGTGTTTTCGTATGTGCATTCACCGTTATCTTATCAAACAGAGGAGAACCAATAGTGTAGGAGGGGACTCCGGGGCAAACCGGATAGAAGCCCATTGCTGAAAATACAAACCAGGCTGACATTTGTCCGCAATCTTCATTTCCTATTAAACCATCTCTTTTATTGGTATAAAATTCTTTCATAATCTTCCTGCTCAATGCTGCAGTGCGGTAGGGCTTATCGGACCATTGATACAGATAAATCATGTGGTGACTGGGTTCATTCCCATGCGCATATTGACCAATCATACCACTAATATCAGGTTGCGAACGGCCTGTGATGGCAGCTTGCGTGCTGAATAACGTATCTAACCGTCCAGTGAAAGCCGATACACCTCCCATCATTGAAATCATTCCGGGAATATCATGAGGAGCAAACCAGGTATATTGCCAGGCATTTGCTTCTGTGTAAATGCCACTTACTTCATAAGGATCGAAAGGCTTTACCCAATTCGAATTCTTCTTGCCTCGCATGAAACCACTTTCAATATCATACACATTCAAATACTATTTAGATCGCTTTCTGTATGTATCAACTATTGTTGGATCATAATTCAGAGATTGTCCCACACTTGCAATACACCAATCGTTGTAAGCATACTCCAGTGTTTTTGAAACGGATTCATTTTCTTTGTCTGCCGGAATATATCCCTGATTTTTATAAAACTTCATTCCTAAATGATCCTGTTCACCACTTTTCAGCATGGCTTCCATTGCCAGATTCGCATCATAGCCACGGATATTTTTAAACCAGGCATCTGTAATAACTGGTACACTGTGATAGCCAATCATACATCCTGTTTCATTGGAGGCTAACTCCCATACAGGTAATAATCCCGATTCCGAATATTTCTGCAACAAAGCATTCACAAATTCATTAGCTCGTACTGTATCAATGATTGTAAATAAAGGATGCAATGCACGGAATGTATCCCATAACGAAAATACCGAGTACATAGGACCATTTTTCATGGTATGAATTTTACCATCCATTCCGCGATATTGCCCATCTACATCAGAAAGAATATTCGGTGCAATCATAGTATGATACAATGATGTATAAAAATTCACCTGATCTTCTTTAGTTCCACCTTCCACCACAATTCGTGATAATTCTGCCTCCCAGACCGCTGCTGCATCTTTTATTACTTTTGTGAAATCCCAATGAGGCATTTCAGTTGTCAGATTCAGTTTTGCATTCGCAGTGCTAACAGTTGAAATTCCAACTTTCACTAACACCGATTCATTCTTCTTGGTGGCATACTTAAACCAACCTTTGACTCCCTGCAAATCCTGAATGGTTTTTCCGGTTATTTTTTTACCATCCGATGATTCCAGTCCGTAAGCATTAAACGGTTTTGAAAATTCTGCATAGAAATATACAATATGATCCTTCGCCCATCCTGTTGAACGCCGGTAACCGGAGATAGCGTGATCATTTTCTATGGTGATGGAAGCATCTGTTACCTTATCACTGATTCCATGAATTAAATCGGTTATAATTACAGAGTTTTCACTTTCCTGAAAGGTATATTTTTGCATACCACATCGGGTAGTGGCACTCATCTCAGCTTGTATTTTATGATCTTCCAGTTGCACCCGGTAATATCCCGGTGAAGCACGCTCAGTACTTTTTGAAAATGCTGATCTGTATCCGGTTAAAGGATTTTTTTCATCACCTGCATTCAATTGAACACCATCGGTGGCCATAAACATAATATCGCCATAATCGGATGCACCAGTTCCGCTAAGGTGGGTATGACTGAATCCTATTATAGTTGGATTCGATGAATGATATCCCGAACAATTTTCCCAGCCACTGGTACGGGTATCTGGACTTAGCTGTACCATTCCAAATGGTGTTGTTGCTCCCGGAAATGTGTGGCCGAATCCATCAGTTCCAATAAACGGATTCACCAAAGTATACAAGGGTTGCTTTTGCCCAAACAGATTTCCTGCACTAAGTATTGAAAATAGTAAAGTGATTCCGGTCGAAATATTAATTAACTTTTTCATCTGATAGGATGCTAACAAGATTTGTGAATTGAAGATAAAAAGCTATAATTATTACATAAGAATTCGTTCCTAAAGAATGAATTCTTATGTATAAGAGAACGTACAATTTATTTTTGCCAGTGATCAGAACTGATCAGGGAATTTCCTTCTTTATTATGAAGTGCAAAATTAAAACCGGGATGAATGGCATAACTTCCATATTCTCCCTGTTTGTTGATAGCGAGAAAACCTACCTGAAGATCCTTCACATCTTTTTCGTGCTTCACAATTCTTTCAACAGCTTCTTTGCAGGCTTCTTCCGGAGTTCGTCCCTGGCGCATGAGTTCAACTACCAAAAAGCTTCCACATTGACGGATCACGGTTTCTCCTAAACCGGTTGCACAGGCAGCTCCAATTTCATTGTCAACATATAGTCCGGCACCAATAATAGGGGAGTCACCTACACGACCATGCATTTTATAGGCAAGTCCGCTGGTAGTACAGGAACCGCTTAAATTCCCATTAACATCAATTGCCAGCATGCCAATGGTATCGTGATTTTCGATATTGATGATAGGTTTATACTGACTTTCTTTAAGCCATTCTCGCCATGCTTTTTCACTAGTTTCAGTCAGTAATTTTTCTTTTTTGAATCCTTGTGCAATAGCAAATTCCAAAGCACCATCGCCTACCAACATTACGTGCGGAGTTTTTTCCATAACTCTTCTTGCAACAGAAATTGGGTTCACAATATGTTCGAGACATGCTACAGAACCGCAATCTCCGAATTCATTCATGATACAGGCATCCAGTGTCACTCTTCCATCACGATCAGGTAAGCCACCTCTTCCCACACTTGTTTGGGCGGGATCAGATTCAACAATCATAACGCCGTTCTCCACAGCATCGAGTGCCCGACCACCATTCGACAATACTTTCCATGCTTCAGCATTCGCCACTAAACCGTGATCCCAGGTTGATATTACCAATGGTTTGGAGGACATTCCTCCGGGAATACTGCCTGCCATGCTGAACTTTGGTAAGATACCGGCAGCAACTGTTCCTAATGCAGCTGTTTTTATAAAATCTCTTCTGCTTTTCAATGTTGTAATTTTTAAAGTATGGTGTTTCTTTTTTTATCCCGGTCAAGTTGATATCCTGTAGTACCGAAATATAATATATATGCATAGCACAGTATCACTGCCATCAATGCCTGTTGCAATCCTATTTGATCAGCAAGGAATCCGGTAGCAACCGGAACTATGGCGCCACCTACTATGGCCATACATAAAATTCCTGAGCCTTGTCCTGTATATTTTCCCAATCCCGACATCGACATAGTGAAAATATTAGCGAACATGATTGAATTAAATAATCCAACCGCAATTATACTGTACATAGCAATTGGTCCGGTGGTATTGGTACTTATTAAAATCAGAACTATCGCAGCAATGGCACAAGTAGTAAGCAGCAATTGGGGTTTAATACGTTGTAAAATTGCAGCGCCAATAAATCTTCCTACCATAGCACCTCCCCAATAAAAGGAAACATATTTGCCGGCATCGGCTTCAGCCAGACCACCAATTTGTGGTTCCATCAGATAGTTTACCATGAAACTGCCAATTGTTACTTCACCACCAACATAAAGGAATATAGCAATGGCACCACGCATTAAATGACCATATTGCCAGGCGCTTTTCTTACCATAGTGATTAGTTTCGTGATACTGTTCCATGGTTGCATCATTGATTGATGGTAGCTTGGATATTGCAATTAACACTGCAATTAGTCCAAGTAGCAACGCAATACCAATGTAAGGTCCCTGGACACTTGCAGCTTCTTCAGCAGGAGAACGATGCACTCCTGTAGCATCCAGAATAAGCAACGAACCAAATAAAGGCGCAATGGTAGTTCCTAATGAGTTAATGGCTTGTGTCAGGTTCAATCTGCTGGATGCAGTTTCAGGTGGTCCCAGCACAGCTACAAACGGATTGGCTGCAACCTGTAGTATTGTTATTCCCGATGCCAGTATAAATAAAGCAGTCAGGAAAAAGGTATAAGATATAAGGATGGATGCAGGGAAAAATAAAAGTGCCCCAAGTCCGGTAATGCTTAATCCCATCACAATCCCTTTTTTATATCCGATTTTTGATATAATAGCACCGGCAGGAATAGATGTAATAAAGTATGCACCAAAAAAACAAAATTGAATCAACATGGTGCGTGTGTAATTCAAATCGAATAATCCCTTCAAATGTGGAATTAGAATATAATTCAATACCGTTATAAATCCCCACATGAAAAATAGGGTACTCAGTAACGCTAAGGAATAAGTGTGGTTGGTGGATGTTCCGTTATTCATAAACTAAAATACCGGTTCAAGGTAGGCATATTTATCAGAAAGCAAATGTAGAAGTTTTGCTACCCTTATAAGTGCAGTAAATTTTAATTCGGTTTTAACTTTTATGGTATTAAAAACCAGTTCACTGATGTTCTATACCTTATTCTTACCGAAACATATCTAATGTATTGTAAATCGCATATGACCGAAATTGTCTTATGACTAAAATTCACCAGATTTGGGGTACAGTTCACCCTCCATTTTATACCGGTTCACCTGCCAATAAGTGTATAAAATATTGAATATTAGATAAATGCGAAACCTTCAAATTGCCATTTTGACTAATTTTATTTTTAATCAAGTCAATTCACCTTTTTGCCCAGTTCTGAGTTCCGTTCGCCAAATATCGACGGTGACCTGTTGTGGTTTGGTTAATTTCGAGGTGTAATCAAAAATTGAACGGCAAATCAATACAAATATGAAAACAAACTCAACTATTAAAACGAAAATGATGCTAATCGCAATGATTGGCTTATTCATGACTACTAATCTGATGGCTCAACCCTGGGTAGTAGGCACAAAAGTGATGACTCTAACCGATGCTTCCAGAGGCAATCGTCAGATTGAAACGGAAGTATTCTATCCTGCAGATGTTGCAGGTTATCAGGTCGCACTCGGCTCACCTGTCGATAAGCGATTCCCTGTATTAGTAGTAGGACATGGAACAGAAATCAGCTGGAACAACTATCAATACCTGTGGGACAAATTTGTGCCTAAAGGGTTTATTGTTGTAGTTCCTAAAACAGAGATGTCGAATACCCCCGATGTTGACGCTTATGCACTTGATCTTGCATTTGTAGCAGCTGCCTTTGAAGGAATGCGTTGGGATAACACCTCATTCTTCTTCAAACGCCTTAATGGTAAAACAGGTGTGATGGGTCACTGAATGGGAGCAAGTGCTGCTGTACTCGCCTGCCAGTACAACACCTCAATTGATGCTCTTGTAACAATGGGCGCAACTTCAACAACTCCTGATGCAGTTGCTGCAGCAGCGTTAGTAACAACTCCGGCGGTAGTTTTTGCAGGTGGCGAAGATTGTGTTGCTCCTGATCAAATGCTATTGTATAACAATCTAGCATCCTCATGTAAAACATATGTACATCTTGACGATGCTTCTCATTGTAATTTTGCTCAGGGTGCCGGAACATGTACCGGTTCTGAAGTTCTTTGCGGCGGGTTCCCCACTTCCTACCAGAACACAAATCACAAAACTACCTATTTGGTTGTATCTTTCTTAAGATATTACCTGAAATCGAATGCTCCTGCACTTGCAAAGTTTGAATGGAAGCTACAACGTAAGGCCAATCTTTCTTATATCATGAATTGTAATTCTATGGCTAGAGTAGGTGGATTTGATCAGACTATTGAAGAATCTGAAGATATGGTAATTACTGACCTTAAACTATTTCCTAATCCGGTTCTTTCAGGAAATCAGGTGAACCTTTCAATCCCATCTGATGAAGAAACTGTTGCAACCGTGATGGTAACTAATATGATTGGTCAGACTATCATGACTGAACAACTGTTCCTCGATGAGGATGCAAATCAGATATCTTTAGGCGTTGATCGCATTAAACCAGGCTATTATTTTGTAACAATAATAAACGGTGACGGAAAGCTAACCAGGCCTCTTGTCATCCAGTAAGTAGTGAACAAACGAGCGAAAACCCTGCCTTCCCCGGCGGGGTTTTTTGTTTTTTAAGGGTATTTTTCGCCAACTTTTCAGTCTATTGATAGTTATACAATCATTGTTCAAAACTTGTTTAAACTTCCAATTCCCTAAAATTCATTGATTTGGGCGTTTTTTTTAACAATAACCGGTGTAAAATTCCGGTTTATATAGTACATGAATGCTGCAGCCTTCTGGCAATATTGATAACTTTACGCTTTCAAAACCGGCAGCAGATGCCCCGATTTTAATCAGTAAAAGAAGAAATGGCTAAGAAACCTACAGAAAATCAATACACTGAAGACAGTATTCAGTCCCTCGACTGGAAAGAGCATATCCGCCTTCGCCCCGGAATGTATATCGGGAAACTGGGAGATGGAAGTTCCCGTGACGATGGTATTTATGTGCTTTTGAAAGAAATTATCGATAACTCCATCGACGAATATGTGATGGGTAATGGTCGTAAAATAGATATTCATATTGGAGAAGGCATTGTTGAAGTACGCGATTATGGTCGCGGAATTCCCCTCGGTAAAGTAGTGGAATGCGTTTCTAAGATCAATACCGGCGGTAAATACGACAGCAATGCATTTCAAAAATCTGTAGGATTGAATGGTGTTGGTACGAAAGCTGTCAATGCACTTTCATCTAAATTTATTGTGCAATCAATTCGTGAAGGCCAAAGTGTGATCGCCGAATTTAATGTGGGAAATCTGGTGAAAGAACAAAAAGTGAAAGCACCTAATGAGCCCAATGGAACGATCATCACTTTCACTCCCGATGATTCCATTTTTTCTGATTACAGCTACCGAAATGATTTTGTGGAGCAAATGATCCGCAATTACTCTTATTTGAATGTTGGTCTCACTATCTACTTTAACGGACAGCCATTTACTTCAACCGGTGGATTGCTCGATTTGTTGAGGGATAATTTAAGTGATGAATCTCTTTATCCTATCATTCATCTTAAAGGTGATGATATTGAAGTAGCATTTACGCATACTCCTGCTTATGGCGAAGATTATTATTCGTTTGTCAACGGACAACATACTACGCAGGGAGGAACCCATCAGGCAGCTTTCCGTGAAGCTATAGTGAAAACAGCCCGTGAATTTTATAAGAAAGAATTTGAACCTTCTGATATCCGTTCTTCCATCACAGCTGCTATCAGCATCCGTATTCAGGAACCTGTTTTTGAATCGCAAACTAAAACGAAACTCGGATCTCAGGTTACCAGTCCGGGTGGACCATCATTAAGAAACTGGATTAATGATTTTATAAAAACAGAACTCGATAATTTCCTTCATAAAAATCCAATTATCGCAGATGCCTGGTTGAAAAAAATTCAACAGTCGGAGCGGGAACGGAAAGAAATTGCAGGTATTAAAAAACTTGCTAACGAAAGAGCTAAGAAAGCGAATCTGCATAATAAAAAATTACGCGATTGCAGGGTGCATCTCGATAGTAAACATGCTGACAGATTTGAATCTACATTATTTATTACCGAAGGTGATTCTGCCAGTGGATCTATCACTATTGCACGGGATGTAAATTTGCAGGCTGTGTTTTCATTGAAAGGAAAGCCTTTGAATTGCTTCGGCCTGACTAAAAAAATAGTTTATGAGAATGAAGAATTCAACCTGCTTCAAAATGCATTGAATATTGAAAACGGACTCGAAGATCTTCGCTACAGCAAAATAGTTGTGGCAACTGATGCCGATGTGGATGGTATGCACATTCGTTTGCTTTTATTGACTTTCTTCCTTCAGTTCTTCCCTGATCTGGTTCGAAATGGTCACTTATATATTTTGCAAACACCACTTTTCAGAGTGAGAAATAAGAAAGAAACCATTTATTGTTACAGTGAACCGGAGCGAATTGCAGCTATTGAAAAACTAAAACCAAAACCTGAAATTACCCGATTCAAAGGATT
Organism: Bacteroidota bacterium; assembly: GCA_016713525.1. Taxonomy (GTDB): domain Bacteria; phylum Bacteroidota; class Bacteroidia; order AKYH767-A; family OLB10; genus JADKJB01. The sequence continues at coordinate 461,526 of JADJOZ010000001.1, forward strand.
AGGTGAAATATCACCCGATGAATTTAAAGGGTTTATTGGTAAGAAAATTCGTTTGGAACGAGTAGAATTAACCGGTGAAACTTCGCTTCACAATTTACTCGATTATTACATGGGCAAAAATACACCCGAGCGTCAGGATTTTATTATTACCAACCTGAAGATGGAAGAAGAATTGATTGTTGCCCCTAATCAAAGTATTGAACCGGTAGCGGAAACTGAAGAAGTTGAAGTTGCCTAATTTGTTTGTAGCATTATGTCTGAAATGACCCCAATTAATAACGATAGCCCGAATAAACACGAAAATCCCGGACATCCCGGAGAAGATACCGCAGCAATTGCAGGTATGTATAAAACTTGGTTCCTCGATTATGCATCCTATGTAATTCTGGAACGTGCCGTGCCTTATGTTGAAGATGGTTTGAAACCCGTTCAACGCCGGATTCTGCATTCCATGTTTGAAATGGAGGATGGCAGGTACAATAAGGTTGCAAATATAATTGGTAATACCATGAAGTATCACCCGCATGGGGATGCTTCCATTGGCGATGCACTGGTGCAAATTGGTCAGAAAAATCTGCTGATAGATACTCAGGGAAACTGGGGTAATGTGCACACCGGCGATAGTGCTGCTGCACCACGTTACATAGAAGCTCGGCTCTCTAAATTTGCACTGGAAGTAGTATTCAATCCGAAGACTACCGTTTGGCAGCTTTCTTATGACGGTCGTAACCGTGAGCCGGTAACGCTTCCTGTAAAATTCCCACTATTGCTTGCTATGGGAGTAGAGGGAATCGCAGTTGGTCTTGCCTCCAAAGTATTACCTCATAACTTTATAGAGTTAATTCAGGGTTCTATTGATGTTCTGAAAGGAAAGAAAACAAATCTGATGCCTGATTTTGCAACCGGTGGAGTTGCTGATTTTTCGAACTACAAGGAAGGTTTGCGTGGTGGACGTATTCGCATCCGGTCTGTGATCGAAAAGATCGATAAGAAAACACTTGTTATAAAGCAGATTCCTTATGGTACTACTACCACATCTGTTATTGAATCCATTCTTGCCGCAGTAGAAAAAGGAAAAATAAAAATTAAGAAGGTTGAGGACAATACAGCTTCTGAAGTTGAAATTGTGATTAACCTGCATCCCGAAGCATCGCAAGATCCCGATAAAGCAATTGAAGCTTTGTATGCATTCAGTAATTGCGAAGTTTCCATCTCACCAAACTCCTGTATTATTGAAGATGGACGTCCACGCTTCCTGAGTGTGAATGAAATTCTGGAGATTTCAACCCGCAATACTGTTGATTTATTAAAGCTGGAACTCGAAATTGCCCGCGATGAGAAAGAAACGGAATGGCACTATAATTCACTCGAGAAAATTTTCATTGAGAAAAGAATTTACCGATCACTGGAAGTCTGCGAAACCTGGGATCAGATTATGGATACCATTGAAGCAGGATTAAAACCATACCTGAAAAATCTCCGTCGCCCTGTTGTTCACGATGATTATGTTCGCCTGACGGAACTTAAAATAAAGCGTATTTCCCGCTATGATGCCAATCGTGCCGAAGAGAAATTACTGGCTATTGAAGCAGAACTTGCTGAAATTAATGACAACCTGAACAACCTGAAGAATTATGCGATTAATTACTTTAAGGAATTACTTAAGAAATTTGGTAAAGGACGCGAGCGTCGCACGGTAATTTCATCTTTTGAAACTATTGTTGCATCTAAAGTAATTGCCAATAATCAGAAACTTTATGTGAACCGGGAAGAAGGTTTCGCAGGTTACGGAATGAAACGTGACGAATTTTTACGTGATTGCTCCGATCTTGATGACGTTATTGCCATCACTGGAAATGGTAAGTTTACAGTGACCAAAATTGCTGAGAAGGCGTATGTTGGTAAAGATCTTCGTCATATTGATGTATTCAGCAAAAATGATGAAACTACCACCTATAACATGATTTATCAGGATGGGAAAGGTGGCGCCATCATGGTGAAACGTTTCTTTATTTCGGGAATAACACGCGATAAAGTTTATGATCTTACTAAAGGTGCTGAAGGTTCCAAAATCCTTTATCTGGGTGTTTCCGGTCCAACTAACGGTCCACGCGTAAACGTTCATTTGAAGCCAAGGCCGAAATTGAAAAATCTGGTGATTGAAGTCGATTTTAATGAGCAACTGACCAAGAACAGATCTGCTATTGGAAATGTGCTGACTAAATTCCCGATTGCCAAACTGCGCGTAATGGGCGGAGGTGATCCCGGTACAGGAACGAATGCAGGCTCGGCTCCCAATCCCGCTGTTACACCTAAACCGGTTACCACTCCTGCTGCTGCTGTGAAAAATACTGCGGAAAGCACCGACGATACACCCAAAACCGGATCAAACGGTAAAACACAAATCAAACTTGAGTTCTGAAGAATTAAATTCTCAGAAAATATTTGATGCTGCACTTCGTACCATTCATCAGCTGATTGATGGTTATGACGGCAATGTGCCACTCGTTCGTTATCTCAAAGATAATTTCAGAAGTAACCGGAAGTATGGCTCCCGCGACAGAAAATTATATACGGCCTGGGCTTTTTGCTGGTATCGTTTTGGTAAAAATCTGACAGAGCTTTCATTCAACAGACGTATCACATTAGCCTGGTATATTTGTCATGGTTGGAATACAGATATCAGCCGGTATTTTGCCCTGCAATATTTAACTCATAAAGATCAGCTTCCGAATGCAGGAGATCCGCACGAGCGTTTGAAACACCTGCAGCTTTGTTATCCTGCGTTCGATGTTAAATTGCTGTTTCCCTTCAAGGCACCATTGTCGGATCAAATTTCAACTGAAGCATTCTGTTTTTCACATGTGCTCCAACCGTTAGTTTGGACCAGACCATTTCCCGGGTTTCGCGAAAAAATTATAGATGCTGCCATCTCACAGCAATTGCATCTTGTGGTTAAAGATGCTCCAACGTTTGCCATCGGATTTCCTCCTGGTTTTAATATTGAAAATTTGCCATTCACCAAGGGTAATCATTATGAGATTCAGGATTTATCATCCCAGCTTTGTGGTCTGCAAATTCCGGCATCATCAAATCAGCATTGGTGGGATTGCTGCTGTGGGGCAGGAGGGAAGTCACTGCAACTTTTGCAACGGGTTCCCGCAGTGAAAATCCATGCTACCGATATCAGAAAATCAATTTTGGAAAATTTTAAGGAACGGTTACCGGCATCGTTTAAAAAACAGGTGACATTCGCTGTGACCGATTTAGCTGCTTCCGCCGAAAAGCAACCGAATGTTTTTTATGACGGAATAATTGCCGATGTACCGTGTTCCGGATCGGGTACCTGGGCACGAACCCCGGAGTATTTAACACATTTTAAAGAAGAGGAATTGCTCAGTTTTCGTTCCCGACAAGAGAAAATCGTGCTGAATGCGCTGCCTCACATGAAGTCAGGTGGTTTTTTTGTTTACATGACCTGCTCTGTTTTTAAACTGGAAAATGAAGGCATGGTAGACTTTATTCTACAGCATGCAAGTCTGAAACTTGTTCAAAATGAGACTGTTTGCGGATTTAATGACTTGGCTGACTCTATGTTTTATGCCATTTTCAAAAAGGACTGATTTGCTCGGTTAGTCTTCCGAAAAGGATTACTCGAATGGTTTCTTGTACTTAACATATTTTATCGGATTACTCCTGAGGGTGCTGGTAAAATCCCTAAATTTGATTCCTCAAACCAACCTTGCTAAATGAAAAAGAATCTGATTACCCTGATGGCGCTGCTAATCTGCACCGTCGGATTTGCACAAAATTTTAACATGACCTTAAGAGCGGTCTTACCTTATGGAGTATCGCTATCCAATATTGGAGGTTATGTCGATTCACAAGGAAATGAATACGCTTTAGTAGGTTATTACGAAGGCCTTTCTATTGTGGATGTAACTGATCCCGATAATCCTGTAGAAGCATTCATGATCCCCGGTGCTCAATCTGACTGGCGTGAAGTGAAAGTTTGGGATACCTATGCTTATGTTACTACTGAAGGTGGTAACAGCGGTTTACAAATTGTTGATCTCTCCGATTTACCAAACTCCGTAAATTCAAAATATTGGGCTGGAAGTGGTGCAATCAATAATCAATTGGAGACCATCCACGCTTTGCATATTGATGCCGCTCACGTTTATCTTTTTGGAAGTAATTTGTTTAATGGTTCAGCTCTTGTAGTTGATCTTGCAGATCCTTGGAATCCTGTGTACAAAGGACATACTCCCGGAACTTATATTCACGATGGCTATGTCAGAAATGATACGCTGTGGGGTGGTCATATTTACGATGGATATTTTGCTGTTTATAATGTAGCTGATAAGACAAATCCGATTCTGCTTGCTCAGCAAAATACTCCAAACAATTTTACACATAACACCTGGTTGAATGATGCAGGAACTGTATTGTTCACTACAGATGAAACAAATGATTCTTACCTTACATCGTATGATATTACTGATCTAGGTAACATCACGGAACTCGATCGTTACCAGATCACACCAGGTTCAGGTTCTATCGTTCACAATACACATGTATTAAACGATTTTGCTGTTACCTCATGGTACAAAGATGGTGTTTCAATAACTGACGTTTCGAGACCTGAAAATATTATCAGCGTTGGTTCTTACGATACTTACACACAAGGTGCCGGCGGCGGTTTCGATGGCTGCTGGGGTGTTTATCCTTTCCTTCCTTCAGGAACAATTGTAGCTTCTGATATGGCTAATGGTCTGGTAGTGTTAACTCCAACATACATTCGTGCATGCTACCTCGAAGGTATTGTAACTGATTCCGTGTCAGGTTTAGCTTTAGGAAATGCTACTGTTCAGGTTCTTACAACAGCACTTGCTCCGATTACAAATATTACGGGAGAATATAAAACAGGAACAGTAACTCCGGGAACTGTTTCTATTCAGGTTTCCCGTGCGGGCTATGAAACAAAAACAATTAATGGTATTGTGTTGGTAAACGGTCAACTCACTGTTGTGGATGTTGAATTGAATCCGTTAAACGCTTTCACTGCTACAGGACAGGTTATTGATGCTGTTTCTGGTTTGCCGGTTCCAAATGCTAAAGTGCAAATATGGAATGCTTCTACAGATAATCAAATCACTGCCGATGCCAATGGAAATTTCGCCATTCCTGCATTCTTCCCCGATAATTATAACATCGATGCCGGCAAATGGGGATATGTTACTTATTGCTCGAACTCACAAGCTCTCAATAGCGGAACTGTTCCTTACGTGATTCAATTACAACCCGGAATTTATGATGACTTTACTTTTGATTTAGGATGGACTGTTACAGGTGCTTCAGGTAATTCATGGGAACGTGGTGAGCCGGATGGAACCGTAACTCAAGGTCCCGGAGGAGGTGCTGTTGCAAATCCTGATGTTGATGTTACCAATGATTGTCGCGATAAATGCTACGTTACCGATAATGGTGGTGGCGGTGCATGGGATAATGATGTGGATGGTGGTAATACAATTCTTACTTCACCAATTTTTGATGCTACTTCTTTCCTGAATCCGGATGTGAAATATGCAAGATGGTTTTATAATGGTGGTAACAACGGTGGTGGTTCTGCAGATGATACACTTACTGTTAAAATTACCAATGGTATTACAACCGTTACTTTAGAAACATTATTTCCAAATTCACCAAACAATTCCTCGTGGGTGAATCGTACATATAGCATTGCTCAATACCTTACACCGACTGCAAACATGAAACTGATTGTTGAAACTGCAGATTGGGGCCCGGTGTTTAATATTGTTGAAGGTGGCCTCGATAAATTTGAAGTTACCGAAGGACCGGTAAGCATCGCTGAGAATATTGCATCGGCAAAACTTTCTGCTTATCCGAATCCGTTTAACAACGCCGTAAGAATTGTATTCAACAGTAATTTACTAGTTGGTGAAACAACTTTGGTAATAGCAGATATTTCCGGCAGAATAATCAGCAATGAAATAATTGATGCTACAAAAGGATATGTTGATGCCGGTTCTGATTTAGCTGCAGGAATCTATACTGCACAATTAATCAACAAAGGTGTTGCTTCAAGTCCGGTTAAAATTACAAAAGTGAAGTAATAAAATATTTAGCATAAAAAAAGGGAGTCAAATAATGGCTCCCTTTTTTTATTGGATGAAATTGTAATTAAACATTGAAACGGAAGTGCATTACATCTCCGTCGCACACTACATATTCTTTTCCTTCTATAGCTAATTTACCTGCTTCTTTACATGCTTGTTCGGATCCGTACTTTACATAATCATCGTAATGAATTACTTCGGCACGAATAAATCCTTTTTCAAAATCGGTGTGGATTACTCCGGCTGCCTGTGGTGCAGTCATGCCCTTATGAATAGTCCATGCACGCACTTCTTTTACACCGGCAGTGAAATAAGTGTAAAGCTCCAGTAAGCGATAAGCAGCCTGAATAAGTTTACTTACTCCCGATTCTGTCAATCCCAGATCATCAAGAAAAACTTTACGGTCTTCATAGCTATCCATCGCTGCTATATCAGCTTCAATGGCCGCAGCAATTACAAGTACTTCTGCATTTTCACCTTTGACAGCTTCCTTAACCAGATCCACATATTTGTTTCCGGTTAAGACCGATTTCTCATCAACATTACACACATACATCACCGGTTTATCGGTTAGTAAGTACAAATCTGCAATGTATTGCTTGTCTTCAGGTTGCACCGGTGCCGAACGTGCCGATTTGCCCTGCTCCAAATGTTTTTTATAGATTAAAAGTGCTTCGTATGCTTTCTTAGCTTCTTTATCGGTTCCAACCCGGGCTGCTTTTTCTACTTTTTGAATCTTCTTGTCAACAGCATCCAGATCCTTTAATTGCAATTCGATATCGATGGTTTCTTTATCTCTGATCGGATTCACACTTCCATCCACGTGCACCACATTCGGATCATCGAAGCAGCGCAAAACATGCAAAATGGCATCTGTTTCCCGGATATTAGCCAAAAACTGATTGCCCAATCCTTCGCCTTTGCTGGCACCTTTCACCAATCCGGCAATATCAACGATTTCCACTGTGGTGGGAAGCACTCTTTGAGGCTGAACCAGTCTTTCCAACTCTTTTAGTCGGTCATCAGGAACGGTAATTACCCCGATATTCGGTTCAATAGTACAAAAAGGAAAATTTGCTGCCTGTGCTTTGGCATTCGATAAACAATTGAATAAGGTTGATTTACCAACATTTGGGAGACCAACTATTCCGCATTTTAAGCCCATAATTCTGTTACTTTATTTTTCAAGGGCGCAAAGGTAATGTTTTCCACGGATTTTGCATATAAGGCCGCTACCACCTTACTTTGTAGGATATGGAAAAGGTCAGAATCGACAAGTATTTATGGGCAGTGCGCATTTTCAAGACCCGCAGTCTGGCTGCCCATGCCTGTGAGATGGAAAAAATTAAGATTGGAGGGCAATTGGTAAAAGCCTCCCGAAACGTCAATACAGGCGACATTATCACCGTTAAATCGGGTCCCTTTGAACGGACACTAAAAGTAGTTCAACTTGTCCATAACAGACAAGGAGCAAAACTGGTTCCCGATTACTGCATCGACATAACCCCGGCCGAGGTAACCGACAAAATGAAAGCCGCCGCTGCCGCCCGTAGTGCATGGCGACAACCGGGATTAGGAAGACCCACTAAAAAAGAAAGAAGAGACCTGGATGATTATACCGATTTCGATGACTGGTGAGTTACAAAACACTGGTGTGTTTTGTAACGTCATTCGCAGCTGAAGCTACTGTCATTGGCGGCTAACGCCGCGTCATTGGCGGCAGAGCCGCTGTCATTAGGTCATTAGCGATCAGTAATACGGGAAATAAAACTCAGAAATCTAATTGGCATTCTGCAGCCAATTTTTGGTAACTATCAAATAACAAAAAGTCAATTAGGCCATGATATATATAAAAAACTAAGAACTACTATGAGATCACTGAAATTATTTTCAATTGGGATAAAGATTACAATCATTTCTTTAGTGATTGCTGTGGGGATTTTGTTTTTAACTACACCAACCGATACAATTAAATATTTTAAGAATTATACCGGATTAAACAAATATTTATTAAAATTTAAACATACGGCATCTTCTTTTGGGTATGCCGAATTAGTGATGTCCAATTATGAAAGAGATAAATTTTTAAAGAGATTTAAATTTGCTGAGAACATGGAGGCGCTAAAAGGAGAAGTTTTCTGTCCTTATATCAGTTATTCTCCAGATTATATATATCATATAAATACAAACTTCTCAACAAGATATCGATATTGCATTTTAGCATTAGAAAAAAACGGCAACACACTTATATGGTATGAATTTTATGGTGACTAAATGTGGAATAATACTAATTAATCGCATTCCCAAATGATTAACATGAATAATATTAAGAAAATAAAATGGTCAACAATTTGGAGATTTATATTTGTTATTACTGTAGCGGCTACATTAATAAGTGTCTGGTGGCTATTTAAGCCTATTGATACCGTCTCTGCATTTCAAAATTATACAGGGTAACAGATTTTATTGTCAAATATAAATACACTGACTCCAGTTTTGGGATTGCAGAATTTATAATCAGTGATAACGAAAAGAAAAATATTCAAAACAAATTCAAATTTTCTATCGATTTAGATAGGTTACGCGGAGAAGTTCACTGCCCTTATATTTCTTACTCTCCAAATTATATTTATTTTGTTGATACTGATTTGCCAAACATATATCACTATAATATACTTGCACTAGAAAAAAATGGCAACACGCTTATTTGGTATGAATTTTTTGGTGACTAAAAAACGAAAAATACTAATTACACTCCTCTTCAAACGTTATCAGAAATAATTAAATTAAGGAAGGATAATGACGAGTTTTTATCTCGCCGCAGTCCGATAGCTATCGGACGAGTACGATGGAGGGGAAATTATTTGCAGAAAAGTGATTCGTATTCTCCAATATGTTTTTTAGTGAATATCAAATTATTAAGAATTGAGTATTTAATAATCACATACTATTTGGCTAGAAAAAAAAATCTTAATTCTTAATCCATCCGCCCTCTGCATATTTTCTGAGCATTCACTTAAAAGGACCGAACAGCATCCAGCACGTGTTGGAAGTTTGCCGTCTGGCGCCGCGACTCGCGCCTTTTTTACAAGACAGTTTTTCTTTGAAAAAACTGTCTTAGTAAAAAGCAGCGCACGGCAAACTTTCAACAGTCCAGAATCAATAAGAATAAACGTTATTCACCAAGATTATCAAGACAAAGAAGGAAAGTGCCTGATGCTGTTCTTGACTTTTTGGTTACTTTTTGGTCAAGCAAAAAGTAACAAAGCCTCAAGGCAGTTGAAATATAATGGTGTAGGAGAAATTTAATGTAATGAAAAGCCTGAGCAGAGTCGAAGGCTGGTTAAGCAAAAAGTAACAAAGCCTGCATGGCAGATGCAAAACTGAATGAGAATGAGACTCTGAATGAGAACGATTAACCTTGTGGAATTCTGTACTTAGAGATTATTATTTTCTGCAGAATTCAATCTATCATTTCTCCACCGCAACCAAATTAATCAAATCACACGTAGTTCTGAATTGTCCGAAAATAACTATTGCTTTGTCGTTTTCTATTTGTTCAACAACACCAATGGTGCTGCCGTTTTCTAATTTGACTTTTACCCCAGGTTTTATTATTTCTCTCAGTACTTTTAGTTTATCCTGCCGCTTTTTTTCTGTCACCCGTGGATCCTCAACTTGTTTTTTTCTTACAAATTGTCGGTAAAATTTATCGAAGACTTCTTTTTTGTCTTTTGCTTTTTTCCATTCTTTCAAAAAATAACGTAATTTCTCTTCGTTTTCCCGAAGGACTTTATCCTCGAATTTTTTGAGTTTTGTTTCTTTGGCCGATAAGGTGCTTTCCGTATTTCTTGTCAGCTCTTCATTTTTTCGGATGAGTTCCTTAAGTTGTAAATCTTTTCGTTTTATTTCGTCGGCCTGCGATTTGATTTGCGATTTTTCGTGTTGCACATCGGTCAGTAATTTCTCCAGTAACAAATGCTTTCTGGCCACTTTTCTTCGTGCATTTTTAATCAATTCCCGAGGCAAACCACTTCGCTCTGCAACTAAAAATGTGTACGAGCTGCCAGGCTTCCCGATTTGTAACTGATAAAGTGGTCTCAGACGTTTTAAATCGAATTCCATAGAACCATTAATAATTCCCGGAGTGCGGTCGGCCATTACTTTTAAGTTCAGGTAATGGGTCGTAATAACTCCAAATGCATTATGAAGATTGAGTTCTTCCAAAACTGCTTCTGCCAATGCACCTCCTAAATTTGGGTCTGTTCCGGTACCAAATTCATCAATTAGAAAAAGGCTTCTTTCATTCACACGTTCTAAAAATATTCGCATGTGCCGTAAGCGCGAACTGTAAGTACTCAGTTCATATTCGATCGACTGACTATCGCCGATATCTACCAGGAGATTATGAAAAATTCCAAATACACTGTCTTCGTGTGCACTCACCAATAAGCCCGATTGTAACATCATCTGAAGCAGTCCTGCAGTTTTCATGCATACAGTTTTCCCACCGGCATTTGGTCCGCTGATAACTAAAATCCGTTGTTCGTGATTCAGTTCAAGCGTAAATGGAATGGTTGGTTTTTTCTGTTCTTTATTATGAAGTAGGAGTAGGGGATGACGTGCTATTTTGAGATTAATCACAGCATCTTTAACTAACTGAGGTAACTTACCATCTATTTCAATTGCAAATTGTGCTTTCGCATAGTTCAGATCAAATAATCCTAATTGAATTCTGTAAAGTTGCAACTGCGGTACATATTTTCTTAATGACGCTGTTAATTCCCGAAGGATACGAAGTATTTCAAGACGCTCTTCCTGCTCTAAAGAAGCAATCAGATTATTGATTCCAACTGTTTCTTCAGGTTCAATAAATGCTGTTTTTCCGGTTGCTGATGTATCATGAATAACACCTCGTGCAGCACGTTTTTGTTCAGCAAAAATGGCAATTACCCTTCTGCCGTTTCTGCTGCTTTCTTCCGATTCGGTAATCCAGCCTGCTCTTCGGTATTTTTGAATAACCGACATATACATTCGGTCCGATTCAACCCGGTTGCGTTGCAAACTTTTTCTGATTCTCGATAATTCCGGTGAAGCAGATGTTTTTACTACTCCATTTTCATCCAGAATTTCTTCAATCGCCTTAATTATTTCAGGTTCATAAGTGGTTCCTTCCTGTATCGTAACTAAAGCAGAATTCGCTCCCGGGCGACTCCTAAAAAAGCCAAACAATGCTTTTATGGTCGACATCATTCCATGAATCATCATGAATTGATCTTCCAGCAAAACACTGTTTCCGATTCGTAACAAATTGAGCTCTTTCGAAATATCCGTATATCCTGTGGTTGGAAAAGGTAATCCCGAAGCAATTATTTGGCGCATTTCTGCAGTCCGGTTCAATAAATGTTGGATAAATTCAAAATCGGTTCCGGGAGCAATAATGGCTACTTGCTCCTTTCCCATACTGGAAATACAATGGCGCAAAATCCTTTCCCGGACTTTTTCAAACTCTGTTGTTAATAAAGAAGATTCAGGAAATACCTGCACAGTTTTAAATTTGAGGTGCAAAGGTAATGGAATCCTTAATAAGCGTTGGTAATGAACACCCTGTTAATAACTCCTTATTTGTGGTCAGATATAATTTGCCGAAGTTTGCAACGTTATTAAAATCCTTGAAACATGGCGGAATTAGCTGATTTGAAGACTCTTGCAACACAGGTCAGACGTGATATTGTTAGAATGGTACACGGCTGTCAGTCGGGACACCCCGGCGGATCGTTAGGATGTGTTGAATTTATGGTCGCACTTTATGGTAAAGTGATGCATTATGATGCAGCCAATTTCGATATGGACGGTAAAAATGAGGACCTCTTTTTTCTTTCCAATGGTCACATTTCACCGGTTTGGTACAGCGTTTTGGCCCGCAATGGCTTTTTCCCAGTTTCGGAATTATCGACTTTCCGCAAATTGAATACCCGCCTTCAGGGACATCCTACCACTCATGAAGGACTCCCAGGAGTTCGTGTTGCCTCAGGCTCGTTAGGTCAGGGACTTTCGGTTGCATTGGGTGCTGCTCAGGCCAAGAAACTGAATAACGATAAAAGCATTGTGTTTTCATTACACGGTGATGGTGAATTGCAGGAAGGACAAATCTGGGAAGCTGCTATGTATGGGGCCGCTCATAAGGTTGACAATATCATCTCTACAGTGGATGTCAACGGACAGCAAATAGACGGTTCAACAGAACAGGTGCTCCCTATGGGAAATCTTCGTGCAAAATTCGAAGCTTTCGGTTGGGAAGTTCTCGATATGAATGGTAATGATATGAATGAAGTGGTTAACACTTTGTTGAAAGCTAAAACCATGACAGGAAAAGGTAAACCAATTCTCATCTTAATGAATACCATTATGGGGAATGGTGTCGATTTTATGATGCACACCCATAAATGGCATGGAATTGCTCCGAATGATGAACAATTGCAAAAAGCATTGGAACAACTTCAGGAAACTAGTGACTACTAGGAAGGATTAAGGATTAAGAATTAAGGATTAAGGATTAAGAATTAAGGATTAAGGATTAGGGATTGAGAAAACTGCTGTTGATATTATTTTTAGTGATGCCTTTCCTTGTGAATGGGCAGTCAGATACCAAAGTGGTGCCATCCCGTCAGCAACCTACGCGAATACTATTTCTTTTCGATGCTTCACAAAGTATGTTTGCACGATGGGAATCTGATACCCGATTTGAAATCGCTAAGAAGTTGTTGTCGTCAATTGTAGATAGTTTGCATATGATTGACAACGTACAGACGGGATTGCGTGTTTATGGCCATACTAAAAAATTTCCCCCACAAGATTGCGATGATACACGCTTGGAAGTACCTCTTGGCAAAGCAAATGGTTATCGCATAAAAGAAAAGTTAAACGCTATTGCCCCAAGCGGCACTACACCCATTGCCCGTTCACTCGAAGAATGTGGCAAAGATTTTCCGGATGCCAATGCGCGAAATATAATTATTCTGATTACAGATGGTATTGAAGAATGTAATGGTGATCCGTGTGCAGTCTCTAATGCATTGCAGAAAAAAGGAATCTTTCTGAAACCATTTATTATTGGTTTGAATATGTCTACAGAATTGCAAAAACAATTCGAGTGTGTAGGAAATTTTTACGATGCTGCAACAGAAAATTCTTTTTCAACTATCATGAATGTGGTCATTTCACAAGCACTAAATAATACCACACTTCAGGTAAACCTTCTTGATCAGAGTGGAGCTCCTACAGAGACGAATGTGAACATGACTTTTTACGATTCTTTCAGTGGTGCTATTCGTTACAATTACATCCACACCATGAATCCCAAAGGATTGCCTGATACTTTAGTGGTTGATCCATTAAGTCGTTATCGCATTGTGGTGCATACTATTCCACCGGTCTCAAAAGATTCGGTTACTTCAATTCCCGGAAAGCATACCACGGTCGGAATTGATGCTCCACAGGGTGATCTTTTTCTAAAGTTTGAAGGGTTGAGTGATTATAGAAACCTGAAATGTATTGTCAGGAAATCCGGTGAACTGCAAACTTTACATGTGCAGGAATTTAATGCCACCGTAAGGTATATTACAGGGAAATATGATCTGGAAATTTTATCGCTTCCCCGATTATACATCAATGATGTTACCGTTTCTCAAAGTAAAACAACAACGGTGCAGGTTCCAAATCCCGGCATTGCAAATGTTATTTCATCGGGTCAGGGGTATGGAAGTGTTTATGTAGAAGAAGCCAATACACTGCGCTGGATTCATAATTTAAATTCGGAGTTGTCGCGTGAAAGTCTGGTTTTACTCCCCGGTAAATACCGCGTAGTTTACAGAGCAAAAAATGCGCGTGAAGCCGATTACACTATAGAAAAATCATTTCGGATTACCTCCGGAATCTCACAAAATGTGATGATTAATTAATCGAAAAAATGGAAACACTATCTGAACCAAATACCATCAATAAAGCTGCTATGAAAACCTATTCATTCACTGAAAAAAAAGATACACGTTCCGGATTTGGTGCCGGGTTGCTGGAATTGGGACGAACAAATCCTGATGTGGTAGCTCTTTGTGCCGATCTTACCGGATCTCTCAAAATGGATGCCTTTGCCAAGGAATTTCCCGATCGTTTTTTTCAAACGGGAATTGCAGAAGCAAACATGATTGGAATGGCTGCAGGAATGACAATTGGAGGAAAAATTCCTTTTACAGGAACCTTTGCCAATTTTGCAACAGGTAGAGTCTATGATCAGATCCGTCAGTCGGTTGCCTATTCCGGAAAGAATGTAAAAATTTGTGCTTCCCATGCCGGCCTCACTTTAGGTGAGGATGGTGCAACTCACCAAATTCTGGAAGATATTGGTATGATGCGGATGTTGCCACACATGACGGTAATTTGTCCCTCAGACTACAACCAAACAAAAGCAGCAACCCTTGCCATTGCACGCCATCATGGTCCAGTTTACCTTCGTTTTGGTCGACCATCATGGCCCGTTTTCACCGATCCCAATGAAGAATTTATTATCGGAAAAGCTCAGGTTATGACCGAAGGTTCAGACGTAACTATCATAGCAACAGGACATTTAGTGTGGAAAGCACTGCAGGCTGCTGAAATGCTTTCCGGTAACGGTATAACGGTAGAAGTAATAAATATGGCTACCATTAAACCATTTGATGGCAGTACAGTCTTAAAATCTGTGATGAAAACCCGGTGTGTTGTCACTGCCGAAGAACATCAGCAAAATGGAGGTCTGGGAGATGCCGTAGCACAGTTTCTGGCAAACAATTTCCCTTCTCCTATAGAAATGGTTGCTGTAAATGATTCTTTCGGTGAAAGTGGCACTCCGGATCAGTTGCTGATTAAATATGGTTTGGATGCGCCGGATATTATGCAGAAAGCGAAAAAGGTGCTTGACCGGAAAACCAGCCAAAGATAATACCGCAACAGATCCCTGCTTACCGGACGTTAATCAGGATCTATGACAGAATATTCCGATGGTGAATTGCTGGAGCAATTCAGGAATGGAGATAATCCCAATTATGCTTTTAATTTACTGGTAAAAAAGTACCAGCAGAAAGTCTATTACCATGTGCGGCGAATTATCATTGATCACGATGACACCAATGATGTAGTTCAGAATACCTTCATCAAAGCATGGAAAGGCTTATCGAATTTTCGGGAAGATGCGCAGTTATTTACCTGGCTTTATCGGATTGCTACCAATGAAGCACTCACTTTTCTCAAGAAAAAAAGAACTGCCTTTTTCTTACCCATTGTAAATGTCGAGCGACACCTCTCAGAAAAGGTGGAATCAGATCCCGCCATGAGCGGCGATGCCATTGAATTGAAATTGCAAAAAGCCATTCTTACACTACCTGAAAAACAAAGGATTGTTTTTAATTTAAGATACTATGACGAAATGAAATATGAAGAAATGTCGGAAGTTTTGGGCACATCTGTAGGCGCTCTCAAAGCCTCTTACCATATTGCAGCCCAGAAAATCGAAAAATACATGATCGGGAATTAAACTATTTGAAATTTAATTCATCTTAAACACAATAAGTACCTAATACAGTGGAAACAAATAATTCAAATACTAACTTAAATCAGGACGAGCGCTTCCCGAATCTGGAAAAAGCAGGTAGAAAAAACCTGTTTACTGTTCCGGAAGGCTATTTTAATCAGTTGCCCGGTACAATTGCAGAAAAAATAAATGCCGGCAAGCAACCGGTAACTTATAACAGAAATTATAAACCTGTCGTTCTGGGTCTTTCGTTAATACTGGCTATAGCGTTGATGTTTGGAGTTAATTACTTCAGAACCATTGAAAATAAAGAAGTTAGCCAGCCAGTAATTTCCTACCAGGATATTCATCTCACTGAATTGGAAGACCAGGTTATTTATGATGAAATTACCGTTGAAGATTTAGCTGATACCACCATTCAGGATGCTGTTAAATCTGAGATGTACGATTACTTAATAGAAAACAATACAGATATATCATTAATAATAAATGAGTTATGAAAAAAGTCCAATTAATTGCGATAGCCTTTTTTAGTGTTTGGATACTCTCTGCTGCGGCTCAACCCGGCGGAGGACCTCCTCCCGGTGAAAAAAAGGAACAGATTGAAGCCATGAAAGTAGCCTTCTTAACCAGAAAACTCGATCTCACACCTCAAGAGGCTCAGGAATTCTGGCCCGTTTACAACCAGTTTCAGGATGAAATTGAAAACCTGAGGGAGGCACATCGGAAAACCAGAAAATCAGCTAAGGATGATTTTGATGAAATGGCCGATAAAGATGTGGAAAAGCTAGTCGACAGCGAAATTGCTTTCCGTCAGAATGAGCTCGATATTTTAAAGAAATATCATGCACAATTCAAGCAGAAACTCCCTATGAAAAAGGTAGCAATGTTATACCGCGCGGAAGAAGAATTTAAACGCGACTTGTTAAAGCGAATTCAGGATCGCAGAGAGGGTGGAGGACCACCGCCGAAAAGGAGATAATTGCATGGTAATGTTTAGGTTTTTATAATGTCAGGTTCGATCGGGAGACTCAGGTTTCCCGATTTTTTATTTAGGGGACCACCTTTCTTTAGTAAATTTGTAGCATGTTAACCAATCGCCAGCTTTTTCTGCAGCACTTAGCACCAACCAGTGATGAGCCTTTGATGCTTGAAATTGTATCTGCTGCAGGCTGCGAAATGCATACAGCCGATAACAAAGTACTCATCGATCTCATTTCCGGCATTTCCGTCAGCAGCGTCGGACATTGCCATCCGGATGTTGTAAGGGCAGTGCAGGAGCAGGCATCTCGATATATGCACCTGATGGTTTACGGAGAAATTATACAGGCTCCGCAGGTTCAATTTGCTGCAGCACTCACTGCATTATTGCCTCCATCGCTGAATAGTTGCTATCTGGTAAATTCAGGATCTGAAGCTGTAGAAGGAGCTATGAAACTGGCTAAAAGGGTTACAGGAAGACATGAAATAATTGCATTCGAAAATGCCTACCATGGAAGTACGCAGGGAGCATTGAGCATCATTGGTTCCGAATATTTCAGAAATAGTTTTCGTCCCTTGTTGCCGGGAATAAAACATCTTCAATTCAACAATGAGGATGCATTGAATAGTATTACAGAAAATACGGCATGTGTGGTCACTGAAATTATTCAGGGAGAAGCAGGATCTGTTTCACCGAAAGAAAATTATTTAGCAAAACTGCAAAGTCGTTGTCACGAAACCGGAACTTTGCTGGTAGTAGATGAAATTCAAAGCGGTTTTCGTCGTACAGGACCGTTTATGGCATTTATGGATGAAGGAATTATTCCCGACATATTGTTGCTGGCAAAAGGAATTGGAGGTGGAATGCCCCTTGGTGCTATTGTTGCCGGAAATCACCTGATGCAACAGTTTACCAATAATCCGGTACTTGGCCATATTACTACATTCGGGGGACATCCTGTGAGTTGTGCAGCTGCCTTGGCTACCTTGAACATATTGAAGGATATCAGCGAAGCGGAAATTAATCGTAAAAGTGAACTTTTTCGTAAAAAACTGGTTCATCCCTTTGTCAGGGAAGTAACCGGAAAAGGGTTGCTGTTAGGTGTTGATCTGGGTACAGAGCGGTTCAATAAGGAGGTGATTAAGAGATGCATAGCCAATGGAGTTTTCACCGATTGGTTTCTGTTTGCACCACATAAAATGCGCATTGCGCCACCTTTGATTATCTCCGATCATCAAATCTTCATCTGTTGTGAAGTTATTTTGAAAGCTGTAGATGAGGTTGCTGCACTCATGAAACAGGAATCCAGTGTAACCTAATTGAACTTAAATTTATCCGAAACAAACAGAATCCGGACTATGAATGTACTTATCGTTGAAGATGAAAAAAGTCTCTCTCATGAAGTCGAGATTTATCTGACTAAACAAGGTTATAATTGTGATGTAGCTTTTAATGGGAAGAGTGCTTCCGAAAAAATATTTGTAAACGCTTACGACTTTGTTTTACTTGATATTGGTTTGCCCGATTATAATGGTTTTGATTTGCTGAAAGAAGCACGCGAAGGCAACAGAGATTCCGCCTTTATTATTCTTACAGCAAGAAGTGAAACGGATGATAAAATTAAAGGTCTAGACCTGGGTGCCGACGATTATCTGGCGAAACCATTTTCATTAATGGAATTGCATTCCCGTATGCAGGCAATTCTGAGACGAAAACATGGTCTCACAACCAATGCAATTCGAATTGGTGAGTTTTTAATGGATATTAATAACCGTACCGTTCATTACGGCGAACAGTTAGTGAATCTCACCCGTAAAGAATTTGATTTGTTACATTATCTCGCACTCCACAAAAACAGAGTGCTCACCAGAATGCAACTGACTGAACATATTTGGGGCGATGTGATGGAAGAAGATTACGATTCCAACTATATTGATGTTCATATTAAAAATTTACGTAAAAAATTAAGTGCATTCGGCGGCACCGACTGGCTTGAAACGGTCAGAGGAATCGGTTACAGACTCAATCAATGAAATTACAGGTTAAACTTGCTATTTATAACGCTCTTTCGAAGGGTATTATCATTGCCGCTTTTGGGGTTTTGATGCCACTCATTGTTAAGCAGGTAGTTTATGACCACATCGATAAGCGTCTTATTGCCCGAACCGACCGGGTGCTTATGATTATTTCAAAGGGAGGGATTAATGAGATCATCATGGAGCAGGATTGCAGCTTTGAAAGCTACAATATTTTGAAGGAAGAGTTTATCTCTATTGAACCGTTAAGTAATGGAACTCCTGCACCTGAAACAATCATAGGAAACGAACAACGCGATGTAGGAGGGGAGCGACTTACTCACAGGGTGATCAAACAATCTTTTGTATACGACAATCAGTTGTATCAGTTAAACATTGGTGAAGGATTGAGTACCATCTATCAGCTGAATAAAATTATCATGCAGTTCAGTCTCACCCTCATGATTATTTTTATTATCGTTTCAGTTTTTATTGATATTGGATTTGCCCGTTTAATGCTTAAGCCCTTCAATAAAATTGTAAAGCAGAAATTACAACTCAGCGGAAATCCTGCCAGCTACAATTTTGATTCTGTTAAAACATCAACATGGGAATTCAGTTACCTCGATAAAAGTATCAATGAGTTGATGAAGAAAACCAAAGATGCGTTTCTCATCGAAAAAGAATTTATTGCGAATGTTGCTCATGAGTTACTTACTCCAATTTCTATTCTCCAAAACAGAATGGAAAATATGATCATCGGGAATGAGGTACCCGTGGAGTTTGAAAACAAAATTATTGAGTCGCAGAAAACACTGAGCCGGCTTAGTAAAATCATCCGTGCGCTGTTACTCATTTCCAAAATTGAAAATGATCAGTACCTGAAACAAGAGGACGTGAATCTGCCTGCTTTGGTTGATGAGGTTATTTCTGAATTGGAGGAAGTGATGGAGGAAAAGGATGTTCATGCCGTACTAAATCTTGAAAAAGTTCCTCCCTTCGGACCCGGTAATAAATCTTTATTGTTTACCATGATATTTAATCTGGTGAATAATGCTATCCGTTATAATAACATCGGAGGCCATATTTTTATTCGTGGTACTTATGCCAACAATCAATATATTCTAGAAGTAGAAGATACGGGAATTGGAATTGAAACAAGTCAGTTAGATAATATATTCGACCGGTTTAAAAGATTTGGAAGCAATGACGGACAAGGTTATGGTTTGGGATTGCCTATTGTAAAAACCATTGCCGATTTTCACCGGGTTGCAATTTTCGTTTCATCCAAACGAATGAAGGGAACAACTTTCACTCTTAAATTTCAGATTACTCCGGTTGCCTGATTAATAAGAGCCCACTGATAACATAACCAGGGTGCAGGCTTCTGTTGTTTCTATACCTTGTTGTTCAGCGAGCTTTTCAAGTTCACGGTTTTCGGTTCCCGGATTAAAAATGATTCGCTTAGGTTTTAATGCCAGGAAATATTGATACAAAGGTTTTTGAAGTTCCGCCCGCATATACAAAGTTATGGTATGTACATTCTGAAACGGAGGTGTTCCGGTTTCAATTGGGTGCCCATTGATCATTCCTTTTCTATTTCCCAGTAAAACAATATCATGACCGTATTGCAGTAGTCGGTTGGCAGCAATAAATGCATACCGTGAAGGGTTTTCACTGGCACCAATTACCAAAGTCTTTTTGCTTTCAGTCATCACTACATTGTTTCAAAATAATTCAAATCCTTGGCAAACGTTTCTTTTACCTTATAAGTTGCAAACCAGGCTAATCCAATACAGATTCCACCAACTATAAGAGCAGAGGTCAGGTTGGATGTTAAACCGCTTAGGGAAGCAAATCCGATAGTAAGCGGTAACACTGCACCTCGTACGAAATTTGGAACCGTATTCGTAACAGTAGAACGTATATTGGTTCCGAATTGTTCAGAGGCTATGGTCACAAAAATGGCCCAGTACCCAGATGCCAGTCCAAGTAAAAAGCAAACAAAATAATATTGTGAAGCAGTTATGCCATGGGCACCAAAAATAAAATACAAAACGAGCAACGATGAAAATATCAGATAAAGGAATACAACTTTTCTGCGGCTTCGCAACAATTGACTTAACAGTCCGGAAATGAGATCGCCAACTGATAATCCAATATATGCATACATTACGGCTTTGCCATTTACGATGCCTTCAATGCCAAGTTCTTTCCCAAATACATCCTGTGAAAGGGATACCAGAACGCCTATGATATACCAAATTGGCAATCCGATTAAAATGCAATACAAGTATTTCGATCTGTTTTCTGCTGTTTTAAACAAAGCAAAAAAATCACCTTTGCTAACCTGATGCTGTTGCATAGATTTAAACATTCCCGATTCAAAGGCTCCAACACGCAAGATCAATAATAGAATTCCCAGAAATCCACCTATCAGATATACCACCTGCCAGTTTTGAAAGGTATAACCGGTATTAGCAGTGAGAAAT
Source organism: Bacteroidota bacterium (assembly GCA_016713525.1). Taxonomy (GTDB): domain Bacteria; phylum Bacteroidota; class Bacteroidia; order AKYH767-A; family OLB10; genus JADKJB01. The sequence continues at coordinate 482,720 of JADJOZ010000001.1, forward strand.
TCAGCAACTATATGTCCTTCGGTACCAACCAATCCTGCTAGCACGGCTCCCAATGCCCCAAAGGTTACAATGATCATGGTTCCGTAACCTCTTTTTTCTTTGTGCATCGTTTCGGCAACCAGTGTAATACCAGCTCCCAGTTCACCTGCAAGTCCAATCCCTGCTATTACTCTTACAATTGCATAACTGGTGATATCGAACGTAAATGCATTCACGATATTCGCAATGGAGTATAACATAATAGAGCCAAACAAAACAGAAATACGCCCTTTTTTATCTCCCCAAACACCCCATAAAATTCCACCGATCAGCATTCCTGCCATCTGGCAGTTAAACAGAAATATGCCGGTGTCTTTGATGTTAATATCTAAACCATGAAGGTCTCTTATAAATTCCAGACTTTCCCGCTTAACGACATTAAAAAGTACAAGATCATAAATATCTACAAAGTAACCCAGGGCAGCTACAATCACCAGCCAGTTTACTATGCCTGATTTTGTTTCAGTTAGTTCAGAAGAATTTTGCATCGGTAGAAATTTCCGTTAAAGATTTTCAAAGAATAGTGGTTCGAATTCTGTTGGTATCGTATCGGCAGGAATAGTGTCTGTTGGAACAACATATTGAAGTGCCGGACCTTTTAGTTCTACTCCGAATTTCAACTGATCAAGTTGTTCCTGCGTTATTATTTCTTTACGCGCCAATCTGCCTGCCACCAGCTTAAAATAATATTGCAGATATTCCCGCAGCATACCTTGTTTATCGAAGCTGTATCTGAAAGCTTTTGGGTTCGGAATTATACTCGATAAGAAAATACTTTCTTCTAAGGTTAATTGAGAAGGATGTTTGCTGAAATAAAATTGAGAGGCTTCTCCAATTCCGAATATTCCGGGACCCCATTCAATAATATTCAGATAAACTTCCAGCATACGGTCTTTACTCACCATGCCAGTCGATTCAATCATCCACACAATGATTGCTTCTTCCAACTTCCGGGAAACGGTTTTGTTTCTATTTAAGAAAACATTTTTGACCAGTTGCATGGTGATGGTACTGCCACCACGGGCAAACCGGCGTTCTTTGATATTGGTAGCAATCGACTGACGAAATGCTTCTTCATTAAAGCCCCGGTGAAAACGGAAGGTGCCATCTTCTGCAGTTAGAACGGAATTTGTCAGCAACGGACTTATTTCTGTCAAAGGAACAAAATCCGGATTCTCTGGACCTACCGGAAAAACACTCAGTATCCTGTCCTTATCTTGTGCTACATAAATAAACTGACCATTAATAGCAGCAAAATTTTCATTTCCAAATTTCGTAACACGGAATTTATTTCCTTTTAATTCTGAATCAAAATGAAGTGAGTCGGGTGAATCTGGATTTAAACTGAAATCGAGTCGGTATTTTAATTGACCGGAAGCATTAATACCTTCGAGGGTGGAGAACAATCCGGAAGGGAGTGATGTGAAAAATGTATTGGCATCGACTTCCGGAATTCTGACTTTTAAATTTACAAGCGTAATTTTATTTTTCGATATCTCAAATCCGGTATGAATAGGTAAACGGTTTACGAGCACTTGTGAAGTCGTATCAAAAGCAAAAGCGGAATCATTAATGTTTATATGAATGTCGAGTTTGATGCTGTCGAGTTTGACATCAATAGGACTTATGCGCCAGTGATTGATAGAAGGCCTGTAGGCAGCTGCAATCAAATGCGTTTTAAAATAGCCATCCTGCATTTCAGATCCATCTAAAAGTAGCTCGAAAAGTGTAGCTTGTACGATATTCCTGATATTTTTTTCAAAGAAAGGAACAGGAATAATTTTGTCCGTTGCTGAAGAGGCCCTGAGTTGAAAAATTTCAGCATCCGGATCAATGATACCTTCGGCTTTCCAGGTTGCAGTACTGTTGGGCAGGCTATCTGTTACACTTGCAGCAAACAAAGTTTTTTGAAGCCGGCATTCCGTAATTTGCAGCACCTCCCGATAACCGGGTGCTATCCACCGAAATTCGAAATCGCTCATGTTAAAATTGAAATCTGCCAGTCCAAATGCCCGTTGCCAAAGTGAAGAAGCCATTTCACGGTAATTCATGGCCGATCGTATAGTGTCACTATCTGCAGTTTGTTTTTTATTTTTTTCAAACAGAAAACTGAAATTGGAGATAGAGTCATTTACCTCCACTAATTGGAGATAACCGGTTTTCAGTACAATATTATTGAGTGGGGGTTGTCCCTTTATTAAGCGCCAAAGAGAAAATGAAATCGCTGCCTTATTGCAGTAGAAAAGAGTATCTTTATTCTTAGGGATGAGATAAATATGTTCTGCCCCGACACGTGCAAAACTTTCAAAGTAGGCTTTTTCGATGAGCAGGTCAACACCTAAGGAGGATTTTACTTTTTGCTGAACTTTGGAAATGGCTTTCTCCAGAACGACTCCTCTCAGCAATAAAAAGGAGGCGAACGTAATGGCAGCAAGTGCAATTAAAATGGCAACAGCTCTTTTCAACGTCATACGAGAGAATAAAAAAAGAGGCCGGCTCAGGAAAGGGAGTCAGCCTCTTTTGATTCTTAGTAAAGAATATCAAATGTCGGATGCAGCACATGATGCTGCCGGCATCAGGATTTTACCAGGTCAACCATTCCATAACCTTCTTCGGTGAGAACACCGAGACCAACTTCCCAGATGAATTTATGTACTTCCGGGTGAGCATGAAGGGTGAAAGGTAACAAGAATCCGAGCATGGTATTTCCTGCTGCGGATTTGTAGAAGCGGGCGAACTTTTTGCCTGACTCGTTGATTTTGGTAATGTATTCCATATCAGGTTGAGCTTCGAATTCAGCAAATTCATTCAACTGAGCTTCCGTATAGCCTGCTTTTTCCATTCTGTCGAGGGTAATGTTGTACAACAGATCAGAAAATGCCTGAGAAGTAGGGTCAATCAGTTCCTGTGCTCTTTCAGGCTCCTTATCGGGATTTACCATGATAAGAGGTGAAATACACAGGTAACGCATCTTCGTTTGAAATGAAGGATCAGGAATTACCTCATAGGTTTTTGGTATGAGATTCATTTTCCCTACCGCCAGAAACGGATTATCGAAAATTTTGGTCACCAAAGCTTCTGCAAACTCCTGACTTCTGCTCGATATCACCAAAGTGATTTTCGACGACAGAAAGCGCATAAACCCATTCGTAATCTTCGAAGTTCCTTTCAAAGAAGAGAAATTGAACATCAACCGGTCGCCGGTGATGGTGTCGCTGTATTCTCCGAGGCTATCAGCCAGCAATTTCTGATGATGCAGAGGTATGGAATTTGCTGAAGAATGTTCCCTGAGAAAAGAAATTTTAATTCTCATAGTTAAAAATAATTAAGTTGGTTTTTGTGTGTATTATATAATTTTCCCACCGTAAAGTAATGACAAAAAAATGGCTCATGCAATAGCCTGACAGCTATAAGTAAGGTTTTTATAAAGATTAACAAAAAAAACATCGTTTACTTCATTAAGCAGCACCAAACAGGGGCAGGAAAAGGATAAAAAACGGGCAAGAATTTTCAATCCTGTTAATAACTGAACCCTGTAACAGGGACAAAAATAGCACTTTTTAGCAAAAAAGGGGAAACACTTGAAAATTTACTTTGGCTGAAGGATCATATGGGTCAGAATCGGAAAATGATCGCTTAGCCGGGAATTGGGAATTTCAAAATCGTATGAATAAAACCGTTCGGAATGCAGGATATAATCGATGCGAAGGCCGGGTATTGGACCGGTATAGGTGCTGCCCATCCCGCTTCCTGACTCCCGAAAGGCATCCAGTAAGCCCGCCGAAATGGTTTTGTAAGTGTATGAAAGTGAAGTATCATTGAAATCGCCACAAACTATTACCGGATAAGGAGAAGTACCAATATGTTTTGAGATCATATCGGCCTGTGCAGCCCGTTTTATAAAGGCTTTTTTCAGTCTTTTAAGGATGTTTCGGGTACGGGCAACGGTTTCCTCATCCTGTTCATTCCCCAAATTTTCAATAAATTTATATTCAGCCGCCCCAAACCTGACCGATTCCAGGTGGCAATTGTAAACCCGGATGGTATCGGTTCCCAGATTGATATCGGTGAAAATGCAAATGTTTGCCGTGCGTTTATCGAAATATAATACCCCTTTGTTGATTATCGGGTTGGATGAGTAGGTTGCAATGCCCCAGTGATCGGTTTTATTTAAAGTTATTGGGTATTCAATATGAGAATACTGTGCTTTTAAATCCTCCCGAAGCCGTTTTTCATTTTCAAAATTTTTATCCTCGGAAGAATAGAATTCCTGCAAACATAAAATGTCCGGTTTCTGGCGATCCAGTAACCTGAATATCTCTTCTTTGGTGGTAATGTTGTGTGTCCAGTTGTACAAATCAAACAATCTGACATTATAGCTCATCACTTTCAATTCATCCGATTGCCCTTCAATATAATCAGGTTTTTTGCGAGATTCATCCATCTGGTAAATAGCCGGTATTTTCATTAAGGTTAACAGAAAAACCAATAAAGGCAAGAAAGCAAGTTTTCGTCGACGCATTCCCCAGATAACAAGCAATACAATATTTCCTGTAAATAGAATGGGAAAGCCTAATCCGGTTATGGCAATGAACCAGTATTTTGCCGGATTGAACATGCTCACGTATGCCGATAACAAGGCCGTTACAGAAAAAATTATGGTAAAAGCCCTGAAAAGCAAACCGAAATTCCCGGTCTTGCTGATCTTTGGTGTCGACTTTTTACCTGCTTCCTGTACCATACCCTGTTATTCCTTGCCGGTGTTTTTACTTGCCTTAAATAAAATTTCTTTTTCGTCTTTTGATAAACTTGAATAACCCGAACGACTGATTTTATCAAGAATTGAATCAATAACTTCCTGACGAGGTTCATTCACATTGCGGGTAGCACTCCGCATATTCGTCGATTTGTGGACCACTTTTATTTTGCTTGAAGGCTGGAATAATCGCATCGCTGCACTGAAAATTCGCTCCAGCCATTTTCCAATATCAGTTCCCGACTTCAATCCTTTTGCATAGGCAAAACCAAAAACTATTCCACCAATGTGAGATATGTTTCCACCTGCATTTCCATCCGGTATGCTGATGAGGTACAGGAATGTGAAGAAAATGGCAATATACTTTAGCTTCACCGGACCAAAAATAAAAGATGAATGGTAAAATTTGGAACATAAGTAGCTATGGCAACCAGTATGGCTAACACTCCGGCCGAGGCGCCAATAAGGTAAGATGCCGTGATGGAATTGCTGAAAGCAGGAAAAATATTGTACGCTAACATGTAAAATATCCCACCTGCAATAGCTCCAAGCACATAAACTACTACAACCCGTGAACTTCCCAGATATTCACAGAATATTTTACCGGTCCAGAAAAGTATGAGCATGTTGAACAGGATATGAATAAAGTTCACATGAACAAACATATAAGTAAAGAGCGACCATGGTTGGGTTAATATTGCAGGTATGTAAGATCTTAATGCCAGATGCATGACCACATTATCAAGAAACATGGAGCCTGAACCGGCCAGAAAAAACACAAGCTTGGCAATACTGATTAAAAGGAAGATCGCAATATTGATTGTCATAAGGCGAAATACACCTTCCGACCGGGTGAAACTAACTCTGATTTCGTCTATAAATCTCATGATTAGTAAAAGTGTTGCCTGTTTTTTTTGTTCCAGATTTTTATCAGAATAAACCCGAATAACATCCCGCCAAGGTGAGCGAAATGAGCTACGTTGTCGCCTGGATTATTGGAAATTCCGGCATACAGTTCAAATAATCCGTATAAAATTACAAAGTATTTGGCTTTAATGGGAATAGCAAAAAGACATATAACATCGTATTCGGAAACAACATCCCAAAAGCCAGTAAAATGCCGAAAACTGCACCGGAGGCACCGATGGTAGGAATATTCATTTTATAAACCAGTAATTGGTTGGCAAGTTCACCCGATTGTGCAATCAGGCCCGGATCCGTTTGCATCACTTCCCATTTGGATATGAATTCATTGATGATATTCAGATTATCACTGGTAAAATACATGGAATGCTTTTGCATCAATGCAATAAAATCCATGAAGTTTGGTGCTGCCTGATACTGATTAATCAGATTGCCCAGTTGACTCAGTTCATACCACGAAAAAAGTGTCTGTATGAAAGCTGCCCCAAGCCCGGTGATGAGATAAAATGTTAAGAATCGTTTGGGTCCCCAGAAATTTTCGAGTACCGTGCCAAACATCCATAATGCGAACATATTGGAAAGTAAGTGCATGAAGTTGCCATGCAGGAAAAGGTGGGTAATAAACTGGTATGGACGAAAAAGTTCAGACAAGGGAAAATAGAGTCCCATGTGATAGGTGAAACTCAAACCCAGTTGCTCATCAACTACAGTATCGGCAAGCCAGAAGATGGCATTTATGATAAGCAGATTTTTGACAACCAGCGGTAAAAAATTAAATGATGAAGGTCTGTATTCCTGATAACTCATAGATGGCGATATAACGCTTTAGCTGGGTTTTTGTTGGAATTTTTTTTCAATTTCGGATGAAGTTATTACTACAAAAGTAGTCTTTCCACCGGCTGTGAAATTTGGTTGCGACGATTGCATCAGGGAATCCGCAAGTTGCTGCATTTCTCTGATATCGAGTTCTGCCCCGTGTTTTACTGACAGGTTGTAAGAAACACTGCGAAGCAAATTCTCTCTGTGATTACTTTTTATGGTTGGATTATGGTTTTTATAAGATTCCAGAATTGACTCCAGAATTGATTTTTCGGATCCGGATGCTATTCCTGTAGGAACACCATTCAGCACAAAAGTGTTTTTACCAAACTCCCGAAGATCAAATCCAAGGCGGCGAATATCATCGGCAATCTCAGATAAAATCAGGAAGTCATCATGGGTAAATGTCATGGTTTGCGGAAACAATTCCTGTTGACTCACAGCAGGAGATTTCCCCAACATGGCTTCATTCTGATCATATAAAATCCGCTCATGTGCAGCTTGCTGGTCAATTAATATCAGTGAATTCTGATAGAGGGCAGCAATATATTTTCTTTCAATCTGTCCAAGCACCCGACAAGCAGACTGATGCATTGGTTCAGCAGGTATGTCATCAAATGCCGATGGAATGGTAACCGTTTCAGCCCTTCGGTTGATCTCATAAATTTGTTCCCATCCACTTGTAGATGGACGAGGAGGGGCATCGTTGTTTTTGAACGGATTGTAAGCAGGATTGACAGTTATTCCCGGCAATTTCGGTTCCTGACGGTACATGCTAACCGGAATATTGAAGGCTGTTTCCTGCTCAAAATCGAGTGAAGGTGTAACGCTGAACTTACCCAATGACCTTTTTACTGAAGCTCTGATAATGGCATAAACCGATTTTTCATCGTCAAACTTGATCTCCGTTTTGGTAGGATGAATGTTGATGTCGATTTTAGCCGGATCAATCTCAATCATGATAAAATAGGAGGAAGCTTCCGCCGGGAAGTAGATCTTCAAATGCATCGGAAACAGCATGATTGAGATAGCCGTTTCTAATAAACCGGTTATTGACAAAAAAGTATTGTTCTCCACGTGTTTTACGGGCAAATTCGGGCTTAAGCACAAAACCCGTTAAGTTCAGTATGGTTGTTTCCTCTTGAATCGGAACCATTCTTTCATTGTAATTATTGCCGTAAATACCCATAATTCGCTGACGAAGGTTGCCGGGTGTTAACCGAAATACCTCAATGCCATCATGGAACATGGAAAAACCTAAATCGGGCCGTGCAATAGCCACACGCTGAAATTCTTCAACAATATGGCGGGTTTCAGATGCATTCGATTTCAGGAAGTTCCTTCTTGCAGGAATGTTAAAATAAAGGTTCTTAACGGATATACTGGTGCCGGGCTGGCAGGCACATGGTTCCTGAAGAATCACTTTGGAGCCTTCAATTTGCAATAAAGTTCCCGTATCGCGATCGTGTTGGCGGGATTTCAGTTCTACCTGTGCAACAGCTGCAATTGATGCCATAGCTTCACCCCGGAATCCCATGGTTTTTATTTCGAACAGGTCTTCGGCCCGGGTTATTTTTGAAGTTGCATGGCGCTCGAAACACATCCGGGCATCGGTTTCGCTCATTCCTGAGCCATTGTCGATAACCTGAATAAGCGACTTGCCTGCATCTTTAATTATTAATTGAATGGAAGTAGCGCCTGCATCAATGGCATTTTCAATCAGCTCTTTTACAGCTGAAGCAGGTCTTTGAATAACTTCTCCGGCAGCAATCTGATTGGCTACCGAGTCGGGTAAAAGTCGAATGATGTCTTTCATAAAAATGGCTGAAAATTATTTTAATATCCAATAAGCCAAAGCACCTAAAATACCTAAAATTACCAAAACCCGCATCTTGTAGGCTTTATTGCAAGCTGAACCCGTCCCCCTTCTGCGGTTTTGCAACTTTTGCCTCATCCCCCGTTTGGTTCCTTCAAGATCCGATTTATCGGCCCCTAATTCTGACTCAATTCGTCGGACTCGCTCTTCAAAAGCTTCCTTATCAGCATCATAGTAACGCGGCCGAAAGTTAAAGCTTCGGTGTTTTTGCGTTTTGAAGATGGAAGGCAGTTTAAGCATTGGCGGGGTGCATAGGTGCAAAAGTCCCACAAATTTAGTCATTTTTTCATTTTTTATTGTTTTTCATCAACACTGTTTTTGTTGAAATCACCGTTGATTATATCCTGATTCATACCCACGGAACCGGTTTTATTTGTATGTAATTTTGACCTTATGCTTACTTCACTTATCAGGAAATTTCATTTTATTGCCTTTTTCATGCTGGGAAATGGTTTTGCGGCTTACTGTCAGTCGGTTACTCCGGCCTTCATTAATCCAGAATCCAAAGCATGGTCCGATTCTGTTTTTGCAACGTTGAGTTATGAACAGAAAATTGGGCAACTGTTTATGGTTGATGCCTTTTCCAATAAAGATGCAAATCACGCTGCATTTATCGATTCGTTAATTATAAAGTATCACATTGGTGGGGTGATATTTTTTCAGGGAGGTCCTGTCCGCCAGGCATTGCTGACCAATCGTTTTCAGAAGCTTACTAAAGTGCCTTTGATGATTGGAATTGATGGAGAGTGGGGATTATCGATGCGACTCGATAGTACGGTGCGTTTTCCCCGTCAGATGACTTTAGGTGCCGCAAATAACGATAGCCTGGTATATGAAATGGCATTGGAAATCGGTCGCCAGTGTAACCGGATGAAAATTCATACCAATTTTGCGCCTGTTGCCGATATCAATAACAACCCGCTTAATCCCGTTATCAACTCGCGTTCATTCGGGGAAAATAAACTAAAGGTAACTGCCTCTGCTCTGAATTATATGCAGGGATTACATGAGAAAAAAATTATTTCATGCGGCAAGCATTTTCCAGGACATGGAAATACGGACACCGATTCCCATTATGCTTTGCCAAAATTGTTGCAAACAATAGAAGAGCTTGATACCGTTGAGTTATATCCTTTTCGGGAACTGATGGCACATCAACTGGCATCTGTGATGGTTGCTCATTTGTTTATTCCTGCACTCGACACAGCATTCAATCAGGCGTCTACCTTATCACGTGAAGTGGTTACCAAATTGCTTCGTTCGAAACTGGGTTTTGAAGGTTTGGTGTTTACCGATGCACTGAACATGAAGGGTGTTGCTTCCTTTTACCCAAGTGGTGAACTTGAGCTTAAAGCTTTGCAGGCTGGGAATGATATATTATTGTATTCTGCTAATGTAGAGCAAGCCTGGATGCGAATCCATTATGCTATTCAAAATTGTGAAATTGATCAGGAAGAAATTGATGCAAAAGTAAAGCGCATTTTAATGGCCAAGCACTGGGGAGGATTAAATAATTCTGCACTTGTTGATACTACCAATCTCATTGCAGATTTGAATAATGATCATGCAAAATATCTTTCTTCCAGGTTGTTTGAAAAAGCAATCACGGTCTTAAGAAATGATGATTCATCATTGCCATTGATCAGTGTTCCGGGACAACGGATTGCTTCGTTGGTAGTTAATGATTCGTTGCGAAATCCGTTTCAGGAAATGCTACTGAATTATGACCGGGTGAATTTATTCAGATGCGATCGTGATCCGTCGTCAGTAGTTGCTGATTCCCTGTTTAATGTATTATCGACATACGATAAAGTGATATTCAGTATTCACAATACTTCTGTCAAAGCAACCAGCGGTTATGGTATTTCAGATGCCGTTGCCACACTTATGAACAGGTTAAATGCAAGCACAAAATTGATTGCAGTAGTCTTTGGAAATTCATATTGCTTAACGCGATTGCCCGGTCTCGATAGCGTACCCGCATCAATCTTAAGTTACGAAGATACCTGGGCGCCTCAATACTACACAGCCCAATTAATTTATGGAGCTGCTATTGCAGATGGAATGCTGCCGGTAACTCCTGTAAAAGGCTATGAGGCAGGAATGGGTTTATGTTTTAATCCTGCTCCTGTAAGATTGAGATTTGGTGACCCTGAAGAAAGCGGAATTGCACCCGAAAATTTCAGCATGATTGACAGACTTGCAGAAAAAGCAATTTCCGAACGAGCAATACCCGGTTGTCAGGTGTTGGTTGCGTGGAAAGGAAATGTGGTTTATCAGAAGTCGTTTGGCTATTTTACCTATGAAAAAAACGCTTCTCATGTAACTAATACCGACCTTTACGATATTGCTTCCATTACCAAAATTGCAGCAACTGCACTTGCATTGATGAAGCTTCAGGAAGAAGGAAAAATTGATATTGACAGAAAGGCATCCCGCTATTTTCATGAGTTAAAGAAGACCAACAAAAAAGATTTGGTTATTTCTGATATTCTGACCCATCAGGCCGGATTAAAATCATGGATTCCATTCTGGCAAAGTACGCTGGAAAACGGAAAGATTTCATATAATATTTTTCATCCTGAAAAAGATGTAAATTATTCTGTTCAGGTTTGCGACAGTTTATTTATTCTGAATTCTTATCGTGATAAAATCTGGGATGAGATTTACGAATCACCGGTAGGACAAAAAGGAGTTTATGTATATTCGGATCTTGGGATGCTGATTATGCAAAGGGTGATTGAAGAAGTTACAGAAATGCCTTTAGATGCTTACCTTGAAAAAAACTTTTATGAGCCTTTGGGATTGACACGTTTGATGTTTAATCCGGTGCAATCGAAGAGCGGCATGCGAACCATTCCGACAGAAATGGATACTGCATTCCGAAAGAAACTCGTCAATGGTTTTGTTCATGACCCCGCTGCTGCAATGCTTGGCGGTGTGGCAGGCAATGCCGGACTATTCAGTGATGCCGGTAATCTGGCAGTTATCATGCAAATGTTATTGAACAAGGGGAAATATGGAGGTATGCAATTTTTCAAACCTGAAACAGTAGACTTATTTACTTCCCGGTTTAATGAAAATAGCACTAACAGGCGCGGCTTGGCGTTCGATAAACCTGATGTAATTGCAGGGAAAAACGGCCCAACGGCAATTTCAGCTTCTCCGGCAACTTTCGGACACTCTGGATTTACGGGTACAGCTGCCTGGGCAGATCCCGACCATGATTTGGTTTTTATTTTTCTGTCGAACCGGGTTCATCCCTCTGCTGAGAATAAAAAATTGGCAACAGGGAATTACAGAACTGATATTATGGAAGGTGTTTATGAAATCATTAAAAATGCCGCTCCCGCGCCCTGATAACATTTTTACCTCCTTTTTGTTTAGTATCTTTAAGCCTTATTAAAATCTTATGAAAATTGGTATTGTTTGTTATCCCACTTTTGGTGGTAGTGGTGTGATTGCCACTGAGTTGGGTAAGGCATTGGCAGAAAAAGGCCATTCCATCCATTTTATTACATATAGTCAACCGGTACGCCTCGACTTCTTCTCTGAGAATATATCTTACCATGAAGTGGCTGTTGCGAATTACCCTCTTTTTGAATTTGCCCCTTATGAAAGTGCACTAACCAGCAAACTGGTAGATGTGGTTAAATACGAAAAGCTCGACATTCTGCATGTGCATTATGCTATTCCTCATGCTTCGGTGGCTTGGCTGGCAAAACAAATTCTGGCAACTCAGGGAATACATATTCCTATTGTTACCACTTTGCACGGAACAGATATTACTCTTGTAGGCAAGGACATGAGCTTTGAGCCCGTAGTAACTTTTGCAATCAATCATTCTGATGGAGTAACAACAGTTTCAGAGAGTTTGAAGCAGGATACTTATAAAAATTTTAAAATCGAAAAAGAAATTGAGGTGATCCACAATTTCATTGATCTGGAAAGATTTTCAAAGAAAGCAAAGGATCATTTCAAAAAAGCAATTGCACCTTTTGGTGAAAAGTTGATTGTGCATACTTCCAATTTCCGTAAAGTGAAAAGGGTTCAGGATGTAGTACATGCATTTGATCAGATTATAAAAGAACTACCTGCGAAATTACTTTTAATTGGAGATGGTCCTGAACGACCTGCCATTGAAAAATTATGTCGTGATCTGGGTAACTGTGAGCATGTCAGGTTTTTAGGAAAGCAAGAAGCTATTGAGGAAATTTTATCAGTTTGCGATTTGTTTATGATGCCTAGTGAGTCGGAGAGTTTTGGATTGGCTGCTTTGGAGGCTATGGCATGTCAGGTACCTGTTATTTCAAGTAATACTGGCGGTATGCCTGAATTGAACATTCACGGTGTAACCGGTTACCTCAGTGATGTTGGTAATGTAGATGAAATGGCCAGGTATGCAATTGATCTGTTAAAAGATCCGGAAAAGCATAATGCATTCAAGAAAAATGCATTAGAGCAGGCCAAGAAATTTGATATTCATGTGATCCTTCCTAAGTATGAAAAGTTTTATCAGAAGGTAATTGAAAGCATGCTGGTTAAATAAATTTTAACCACCCGATTGTTTAGCCTTATAACCTGCAGCAATTAATAATTGCAAAATTTTTTCACGGAAGTCACCCTGAATCATTATTTCATGGTCTTTAACCGTGCCACCCACACCACATTTCGACTTCAGCATTTTTCCCAATGCCTCGAGGTCGGTTGTTGTTCCTGAAAATCCTGTCACTAAAGTCACCTTCTTTCCGGCCCGCTGTTTTTTGTCGAGGGTAACTCTCAAATTCTGTTGATTGGGTGGAAGGCTTACTTCAGGTTGTTCATCAACACGGTCTTTACCAAAGTCGGGATTAGTTGAATATACTACACCGGAAGAATTTTTATTTTTATTCGACATATCGTGTATAATTAAGGAATGAGTAATTTGAGTGAACCCTGCTGAACCTTCACTTGAAAGGTATCGGAATACCCTGCAGGTTCTCCATCCAGATGCAAAGGAAGTGCTTTTTCAGAACGAATAGTAAACCGGTTAAACTGCATTGCTGTATAATGTGATGAACCGGTTATTTTTCCAAAAAATGCTCTGGCAAAAAATAAAGGTAGTAGCAGGCTATTCATCTTTTTTACGAGTGCAAGATCTACTTTCCCATCATTTGTGAGTGCATTAGGGGCAATGATGGCATTATTGCCAAATTGTGATGCATTAGCAAGCGCAGTCAGAAACATGAAATGATTCGATTTCCCATGTTCATGGCTGATTTCAATTTCTGATTCTTTATAATTGTTAAATTCCTTCATTACCAGATTTACATATCCTGAAAAACCGCGGCGACCATCCTTGCCGAACAGATGAGCTACATGTGCATCGAAACCGATTCCCGAAACATTAAATGATAGCTTATCATTAATGCTGACTGCATCATGCTGTTGTCAATTGGGAGTTGCTTCTGTTGTAAGCTGATTTTTTATCAGTGAATGGTTATATTGTTGCAATATCGATTGTAACGACTTCAATAGAATGCTGTCGGGAGGTGAATTTTTTCCGATTTTATTTTGAGTCAGCAAACTATCATTTTTATAATCATAATAACCTATCACTTCCTGACCATCAAATTGAATTAGTTGTTTTTCTCCAATGATCTGATATGAATCACCGGTATAATTTACGGCAAATCCGTTCCGTGTAGAGTCAAATGGACTATTCCCGAAAGCAATGAACGAATTATCGTAATTCAGCAAATCCAATATTCCCGGAACGATGTCGGTTTGCTGGGTTGTTTTGGTATTTGTGCCTTTTAAATCAGCATAAGGAAGGTAAAACAAAATGGGAGTACGGAACATACCAGCTTTTGTTTGATAGTATGGAATCGCTGAGGGTCCGGTGTGATCACTGGTAATTACGAACAGCGTGTTTTTATACCAGGATGTAGCTTGTGCTTTCTTAAAAAACTGCTGTAATGAGTAATCAGCATATCCGATACTTTCATGAATGGGGAGTGATCCTTTAGGAAAGTTGTTCTTTAAATGTTCGGGCAATGAGTAGGGGTGATGCGACGATAATGAAAAAAAAGTAGTCACAAATGGTTGGGGCATTTTATTCATTTTATCAGTAAAGAAAGCATAAAAATTCTCATCGAAAATACCCCAGTTACCATCATAATCCTTTCCGGGATATTCTTTTCTGCCGTAGTAAGCATCAAAGCCGGTCATAGATGCAAAATTATCGAACCCCATGGTTCCGTTGTTACCACCATGAAAAAATCCGGAGGAATACCCTTTCTGTTTTAATAGTGCTGCTATGGAATGCAAACGATTTCCATTATAGGGAGAAGTGATATAAGAAGCCGGCATCAGTGTAGGCATAGAGGCAACTACGGCAGGAATCCCATCAATCGATTTTTTAGCATTTGCATAAGCGTTGTTGAACGAAATACAATGAGTTGAAAGTGAATCCAGAAATGGTGTGTATCCTTTACCATTGTTCAGGTAACCGATGTATTCTGAAGAAAAACTTTCTAAAATAATAATAATAACATTCCGGGGGTGAAATGGTTCATGTTTTTTATAGGAATGTACTTTATCGAAATAGGTGGTAAGTTCCGATTCAGGCAGATAATTTTTTTCGTCGATAAGTACCTTGCCAAACGTTTTAATAACCGTAAAGGGTGTATTCAAAACTAAAGGTACCAAAGGTGGCGTAGTATGTTTGGCGGCTGCAAGAATTCCCAGTGGTTTGTATTGGATGCCGCCCCGAAATCCAATTCCGGTAATTAAAATGACAGGAAGAATTAATATCCATTGAATCAATTTCTGATCATTTACCGGAGCAGGTTTCACTTTAATTTTGTTGTATCCCCAAACAAAGATTACAGACAAAACGACAAAGCAAAGAATGACATACCAAAAATCAAGTGCCATTCTGGGAATAGTGTTTTGCATGTCGTCGCCCATTGCAAATAACTGAAACAGGTCGGCAGTGGTTCGTTTTCCCTGAAACTTAAAATATTCCAGATCGACACAATTCAATAGCAAGAAGGGAATATTAATGATGAAAAAATATAGCTTCAGCGCGCGTTGCCAGATTCTTCCCGAAAAGGCTTGAAAAGGAAGGAAATGGAAAAGGATAAAAGGAATATTTAAAACTACTGCAACCACTATGTCGAAACGAATTCCTAAAAAAAATGCTAATACAATTTCGGATACCGAAGAAGTTGTGAAATAGCTGTAATTGACAATAAAAAACAGCAACCTACACAGTTGATAAATGAAAAGTAAAAGCAATATGCGCTTAATAAAAAGGGTACTTCTGTACAGAAAGCTTTTCATATTGCTATTAAATAAATAAGGCTGATCCGTGACAGATCAGCCTTTTAGATAAGTAATTTATTGGATTACTGTTTTGTGTAAGTGTAAGTGAATCCAGTGGTAGTGCTATTAACTGTTTCATCAATTAGTAAAATCACTGTTGAACCTGAACCACCTGTACCTGTCAAAGTTCACTTCCACTGAAAGTGGGAACTGGCACATTTCCACACACAATTGTTTGTGGTAATGTGCAGTAACCTGTTTGTTTGTACCAATAACGATATTCAATTTCGCATTTGCATTTGAATAATCACCGAATTTGCTCCATTCCAAAGCTTTGTTCAGAGAATTTGACAATGTAAGAGATTCGCTATAGGTGTACGTAGGAATTCCGGGAGAGGTGATAATGCAATTGTATGTTCCTTCAAATGCACTGGATCCCAGTTCATTAGCAACAGTGACAACGCGGAAGTTAGTTCCTGAATTTCCGGCTGCATCAGTTGCACTGTAAGTAATTGTGTAATCATCAGCAAAGTTATTATCAACTGTACCTGAAGTAGAAACGGTTACTGTTCCATCTTCATCATCTACAGCAGTAGCGCCCGGATCAGTGAAAGTTCCCTGAAGGTAAATAGTTACGTTTTGGTCACCATTCAGAGTAACAACCGGAGGAGTTGTATCCTCATCATCTTTACATCCGGTATAAACCAGTGATGACAGGGCAAGGAATAATGCAGGTAATAAGGCAATTCTTTTGTTCATGGTATTTTATTTTTTTTTGGGCTTTAAATTGATAGGGAAATAAATGGCCAAAAGTACCCATTTTTAGAAAATTATCAAAAAAAAACTGATGATTTTAATTTTTATATACCTTTGCACTTCAAACTTATAAATCAAAACAATGAAAAAGCTCATTCCTGCCCTTCTTATTTCGGGTATGATTTCATCAGTGTTCGTTTCTTGCGGCCCAAGCGCTGAAGAAAAAGCAGCTGCTGAAAAACACGTTCAGGATTCAATTGCTGCTGTACAACAGGCAATTATGGATTCAACTCTTGCGGCACAACAACAGGCTATGCAAGACTCAATGGCTGCAGTTCAGGCAACTGCCGACTCATTAGCTGCTATTCAGGCAGTTGAAGATTCAATTGCTGCTGCAAAATCTAACAAGCCAAAGCCAAAACCAAAGCCAAAACCAACCACTCCTACTAAGCCTGAAGAAGTTAAGCCAGGTCAGGGAAGAGGTTGATTTTAACCTCTGATTGTTAATAAATTAAACCGCAAAAGTACAGTGTTTGAAAAAACACTGTACTTTTGCATTCATATATAAACTCAACATCACCATGAAAAAAGTATTAGGAATCGCACTTATAGCAGGAATGTTTGCATTTACTGCTTGCGGCCCAAGCGCTGAAGAAAAAGAAGCAACTGCAAAAGCAATGCAAGATTCAATTGATGCGGCTGACGCTCAAATGAAAGCTGTTGAAGAAGCTGCCAGAGAGCAAGCTATTCAGGATTCAATTGCTGCTGCTGCTACAACTGATACTACTGCTGCCACGCCGGCTCAGTAATCAACTCAGCAAAATAAAAAAACCCGCCAAAGCGGGTTTTTTTATGCCTTTTATCTGTTATTGGTCCACAGCTTTCACACCCACTTCCGGAAGCTTTCTTCCCGAAAAAAACGCTTCATCAGGTAATACAAAGACCCCAGAATTACTATGCCTGCTGCAATTTCCTGCCACATCGTTTTGTTGATTATTAGCACGAAGGTACCCCTTTTTTTCAATACTTTTGAGGCGATTTTAAGCACAATCAAATGCACTTCGACAGAAAAGATTTATCAGATAATCAGCTGATTCACATTTATACCCAACTGATTAAGCCACGACTTATTGAAGAAAAAATGCTGGTTCTCCTGCGCTAGGGCAAAATTGCGAAATGGTTTTCGGGAATTGGTCAGGAAGCCATTTCTGTAGGTACTGCATTAGCAATGGATCCCGATGAATATATTCTTCCAATGCACCGGAACCTGGGTGTTTTTACGGTCAGAAATATTCCGTTACATCGCCTTTTTAGCCAGTTTCAGGGCAAACCCGGAGGCTTCACAAATTGTCGCGACAGATCCTTTCATTTCGGAACGCAGGAATTTAAAATAGTTGGAATGATTTCCCATTTGGGCCCACAATTAGGTGTTGCCGATGGAATTGCTCTCGCAAATAAACTGAAGGTAAACAATAAGGCTACTGCAGTATTTTCAGGTGATGGCGGTGCCAGTGAAGGCGATTTCCATGAGTCTGTTAACGTTGCTGCTGTATGGGATTTACCCGTTATTTTTATCATAGAAAACAATGGCTATGGACTTTCCACACCATCAAATGAACAATTTCGATGCAAGCAGTTTATCGATAAGGCAATTGGTTACGGTATTGAAGGGGTTCAGGTTGATGGAAACAATATTCTGGAAGTCTATCATGCCATTAAAAACATCACCGGTAAAATAAGAACCAACCCGAAACCAATATTGCTGGAATGTCTGACTTTCCGAATGCGTGGACACGAAGAAGCATCAGGTACGAAGTATGTTCCTCAGGAACTTTTTGAAGAATGGGGAAAGAAAGATCCAATCAAAAATTTTGAAGAATATTTATTGAATGCCGATATCCTCCATGAATCTCTCATTAAGGAAATCAAAGATGGTATTCGTCATGATATTGAAAAGGGATTGGAAATTGCGTTTGCCGAACAGGAAGCAGCTCCTGATACTGCAAAAGAACTGGCTGCCCTGTTTGCACCTGCACCAGCTTCCGTAAAATCTTTAACATCATCCAAAACAGAAAAGCGTTTTCTCGATGCAATTACCGATGCCATGCGCGAATCGATGCATAAATTCCCCAATCTGGTAATAATGGGACAGGATGTGGCTGAATATGGAGGCGTTTTTAAAGCTACTGCAGGATTTGTGGAGGAGTTTTCGAAAAACAGGGTGCGCAATACACCCTTGTGCGAATCAGCTATTGTAGGAGCCGGACTCGGTCTTTCTATAAACGGTTATAAGTCGATTGTTGAAATGCAATTTGCCGATTTCGTAACATGTGGATTTAATCAGATAGTAAATAACCTTGCAAAAACACATTATCGCTGGGGTCAGCATGCAGATGTGGTTGTAAGAATGCCAACCGGTGCGGGAGTTGGTGCTGGTCCGTTTCACTCACAATCGAATGAAGCCTGGTTTTTTCATGTGCCGGGATTAAAAATTGTGTATCCGGCATTTCCTGAAGATGCCAAAGGACTTCTCAATGCAGCTATTGCCGATCCAAATCCTGTAATGTATTTTGAACATAAAGCACTTTACAGAAGTGTTTCGGGAATGGTAAGTGACGATTATTTCACCACTGAAATAGGTAAAGCTGCTATGGTCAGAAAAGGATCTGATTTAACGATTGTAACTTATGGACTCGGAGTTCATTGGGCTATGGAAATACTCGATAAAAATCCGACAATCAGTGCCGATCTCATCGACCTGAGAACTTTACTTCCATGGGATCAGGAAACCGTTATAAATTCTGTTAAGCACACCGGAAAAGTTATTGTTCTGCATGAAGACACGCTAACAGGTGGAATAGGTGCTGAAATCGCTGCTGTTATAGCTGAAAATTGTTTCAGGAATCTGGATGCCCCCGTTGTTCGCTCAGGCAGTCTCGATACTCCTGTGCCGATGTCATCTCAGCTGGAGTGGAATTTCCTTCCTAAAGACAGATTTGAAGTGCAACTGAAGCAACTGGCCAATTACTGATTTCCCTGTGCGATCCCTTTAGGCTCGGGATTGTAATTCAATAACTCACCGGTCCGTTTCAGCGACTCCATATTTTCAGGAGTGAAAATTGCATAACGCAAAAACATCTTTTCTTTTTCTGTAAGATGCCATGATAAAGCAATTTTTTCTTCCATGTATGGAAGTTGATATGAAATGAAATCAAACGGACAGTCCATCATAGTTTCGATGTATTTTAAATAATCATCCTGTACGTAGTCCTGCATCAGAATAAAATTACCTGTCACATTCCGAACAGGAGCAGTGATTTTTTGTAATATCGTCGACAAACTGGTGTTCTGCAATCTCGATTTTTTGTTGGTATCCCTGATCTGAATAAATACTACACCTCCAGTGTTGGTTTGAATCCATTCTTTAAACTCAAATAAAAATCGTACGGAGTTTAAAATTCCATAATTATCCCTGATACCGGCATCCATTACTTCAACAGGTGGTTGAGTTGGTAACGATGCAGATGGCATTATGTATGGAAACGTAGCATTCATTCTTAATACACTGGTGAATTGTGTGTTAAGCGGATCGTTATCTGCAAAAAAACGTGTATATTCAATTGCATCAGGAACAGGATCGAGCGTTGAACCATATACATCCGGATTTTGAAGCATGTAAGAAACGCCAACGGGTGAAATCATCAGTGCGCGTCCATCATTCATAATGGTTGGACTTATAAGCATCATCGGAATTTTAGCATTCATTTCCGGCTCACGGTAGTATCCCAGCCGGTGATTCAGGACCTGATCAAGATTTTTATTTAACTGCTTTTCGAAGGCATAAGCCCGGTCTTTGAAGTATTTGTTATTCCCATCTTCAAACGTTTGCATATTCAAAAATGCATCACTAACCATAAAACTGAAAGCAGTGGTATTCAACAGGTCTTTAGCTATTGCATCCAGGTATTTATTTTGCGGATCACGCATGGCTTTTCGTAGTGAATCGGGTTCATCGAGATAGAGCCCGCGATAGTATGAAGCGCCAACAACACCGCCGGAAGAACCCGTTATGAAACGAGTGTGATCCATGAGTTTTCCGTTCAGCAAACTATCCATTGCCATCATGGTTCGAAATGTAAATAAGGAAGCACGCAAACCACCTCCGCTTACATTGATAATCACAAATTTTGGTTTGCTCACACCTTGCTGTTCCCAGCCTGCTTTCCATTTTTCAAGTATGGCAATTGTTTCTTTCTTATCTTTTTCAATAGTTTTTTTATCTACAGAAACCGAAAGTGATTCAATAGAATATTCTTTCCGCGGTTGTTTGTAATCGAGGCCATAAGCTTTGTTTCGCTGATTAAAAAATTCGAATTGCGAAACATAATTCAATGCAATAAAAGCAACTATAATTGCCGTATTTGCCCAGGAGCGCAACCAAAAACGGAAAACTCCCGATAGCATGATAAACATCGTGAATAAAAGCATCAGACTTGCTGCAGCAGGAATCTGAAAAATATCGTATTCACGAAACAAACCAAGTAAAATGAAAACTACAAAAACAATCAGTTCCATCACAGCGGCATTGATGTGATTTTGTTTGAATACCGATTGTAGCATATATTGTTTGTAATGCTCGGTATTTCTGACCAATCGCGTATGAAATGGAAATGCCAGGTAAGTCTCAACACGCCAGATTTTGGAATCGGATGATTTCTTTTTTTTGTTTCTGGTGCGTTTGCGTTTTGGAAGTGCAGATGCATCAGTTGTTGAGGTGACAGAATCGGCATGTTCTACTCCGAACAGTTTGTAAATGTCTTTATTGGTAAGTAAAAAGTACCGGAGCGTGAAACTTATAATGAGAAATATTCCTGCCAGGAAACCAAAGATATTTATTGCAATTTCCAAAGGACTTTTAAACTGACTGAAGTATTGAAAATTGATAATTTCAAAAATGTATACCAGCACAAAAAGTGCAGGAATGATAAAATTATTGAAGGTGTATTTTTGAAACGTTTTAGACAGACAAGCAAGGAAAGGGAACCGGAAACTATTCAGAATATAGCTGGAAATATTGAATGCCATGATAAACACACCGCAGGCAATACCAACAATGAAAAAGGAAACAATATCAACTTTTCCTAAGTATTCGGGATCAAGAAACAAATAGGGGATGCCGAATCGTTTGGAAAATGATTGAGTGATGAACCCAAACAATATCACCCAATACAGCATCAACAGCTGGTTTTTCTTGATGTGCATGACTACCAGCTGCACTGCAAAAGAGTAAATTAAGCGGTCGGGGAAGAATCTAAGCCGCATGGATAAATCGGATCATCTTTTTATGTATACGTAAACAATGAGAAAAAGATGCCCTTTATTTCCAGTTTGGATAAATTATATCCTATTGAAAATTAAATATTTGCAGCAACTGCTGCCAGGGTATCCTTCTCCAGTTCCATAGCTTTATTTTCAATAACAGTGCCTTTTGCAATTATATCGGAAACAAAACTCTTGTCATTATAGGAGCCGCAATTGATTCTCACATTCAGAAATGCTCCGGAAACTGCAGTTCTGGCACACATGGCACCAACACCGGCATCGGAAGCCGAAGCAGGATTTCCTTTTTCAGCCATAGCCTTAATAATTTCCATCGATTCCAGACACAGTTCCATCACCTTAAATGGTACCTCAATGGCATATTTGGTGGCAGTTTGTATAGCCTGTTTACGCGCAGCAATTTCATCAGGCGTACCCTTTGGAAGTTGGAAAGCGTCCATGATTTTATTAAATGAACGGGTATCTTCATCAACCATAAAGAGCAATTGTTTTCTGAATTGCTGTCCTTTTTCTGCCACATTGGAAAAACTTTCCCACTGATCTTCCCAACCTTTTTTGGATGAGCTCAGATTGGCAACCATAGTTCCCAGGGAAATACCCAGTGCACCCAGGTAAGCCGCAATAGAACCTCCTCCGGGAGCCGGCGATTCACTGGCTGTTTCAGCCGAAAACTGCATCAGATTCATGTGCACCAGTGGATTTGCAGAGGAATCCTCGAGACAATATTCGATAATCCGTTTTTTAGGATCGAAGGGGCCCAGCTCATCGAGTCCCATTGACTTAACAGCAATGTGAATGAGTTCCTCATCTGAAATGCCGGAACTGAGTTGCTGTTTGTTCAGGAAGTATTTTCCGGCATCCAGCATAGCTGAAAGTGGTACCAAACCAACTAATTCTGACCCGGTGACACGAACTCCTCTTTCTGATGCACTTGCAACACACTCGTCAAAAACTTTATGAAGGGGGGTATCACGAAAACGGGTAATGTTTATCGATACCTGTGCAATCTTGTATTCTTCAATAAACCAACCAATAGCTTTCACACCTATCAGTTTTCCCGGAATTCTGATTTCCTCACCATTTTCATCTTTAGCAATGGGGCCGCTAATGGGATTACCAATTCGTTTAACACGACCGGCCTCCCGGATATCGAATGCAACTGAATTGGCCCGTTTCACCGATTTTGTATTCAGATTCACATTGTATGCTATCAGAAAATCACGTGCACCAATAACGGTTGCTCCCGACTTTATATTAAATACAGATGGGCCAAAATCTGGTTTCCAGGCAGGATCTTCCATTTTACGGGCAAAACCTTCATATTCTCCGGAGCGAATTACTGCCAGATTATTTCTGGATGCATTCGGTTGAGCGGCTTCGTATAAATAAACAGGAATTGACAATTCAGAGCCTACTTTTTGACCAAGCTTCTTAGACCATTCTGCAGTTTCTTCGAGGGTAATATTTGCAACTGGAATCAATGGGCAAACATCTGTTGCACCCATTCTGGGATGCGCTCCTGTATGGCGGCTCATATCAATCAATTCTGCAGCTTTCTGAATACCACGAAAGGCAGCTTCAACAACCGCGGCAGGTTCTCCAACAAAAGTTACTACGGTACGGTTGGTAGCTTTTCCAGGATCAACATTTAAAAGTTTAACTCCTTCAACACTTTCAATGGCAGCAGTAATCTGGCTTATGGTGTTCATATCGTTCCCCTCACTGAAATTGGGAACACATTCTATCAATTGCTTCATAGTAAAAATTTGGTGGTGCAAAGATTATAAAATATTATCTAAAATTCCTGTCCATTCAGGAATACTCTGTGAATCAGATTGGATCCAAAATTATATGGAATACTTGAAATGGAAGCTACCGGTTTGGTAATAAAGAATGAAGCTTTCCTTCCTGCTGTTATAGTTCCATTGGTTTTTTCTACTCCCATCGCATATGCACTATTAATGGTGGCTGCATTAATCGCTTCTGAAGGATCCATTCCCATGTAAATACACGACAAAGCAATCACGAAAGGCATATTTCCGGAAGGCGATGAACCGGGATTAAAGTCAGTTGCCAAAGCTATTGGGAGTCCCGCATCAATCATCTTACGTGCCGGGGCATAGTGCAACCGAAGAAAAAAGGCTGTCGATGGTAACAGGGTAGGCATAGTTCCGGATTCCTTCAACAATGCTATTTCTTCATCACCTGTAAATTCTAAGTGATCAACAGACAAAGCCCGATGTTTAACCCCAACCTGAATTCCTCCTGAGAAGTCGAGTTCATTGGCATGGATTTTCGGCTGCAGCCCATATTTCCATCCTGCTTCCAAAATGGTTTCAGTTTCAGCAGGTGTGAAAAAGCCCCTGTCGCAAAATACATCACAATAATCGGCTAGTCCTTGTTCCGCTATAGCGGGAAGCATTTCATCAGTCAATAACTGAATATAAGCTGCCCTGTTTTGCTTGTAAGCCAATGGCAGGGCATGAGCACCTAAGAATGTAGCTTTAATTGGAAGCTGGAACGAACTTTTCAGTTTTTTTATAACCCGCAACATTTTCAATTCAGCATCAAAACTCAGTCCGTAACCGGATTTAATTTCAATGGCACCGGTACCAAATGCTATCATTTCCCTGATTCTGCCTGCTGCATCTTCAAATAATTGTTCTTCCGGGGTTTCTGCTAAACGAGCCGCCGAATTTAATATGCCTCCACCTTTGCTTGCTATTTCTTCATAGGTTAACCCATGAATCCGGTCCACAAATTCCTGTTCTCTTGGAGCTGCAAAAACAATATGTGTGTGAGAGTCGCACCAGGATGGAAGAACCATGCCACCCGCTGCATCTATAATCTTAGCAGTGCCTGAAGGATCAAGCACTTTCAGTTCACCATTAAATTTCGACATGGGACCCCAGGCCCGGAAATTTCCATCTTTGCAAAATAACCAGGCATCCTTCAGTAATGGAATTATTTTCATATCACTGCCCGATATGGTAACTATCGGATTCTCACGATACTGTACCAGCCAGCCAATATTTTTGATTACTAAATTCATAAATTAATTATTTGGCGCTAAATTAATCAAAATGCTTGCAAAGGTTGTTGAAAACAATCTGTTCTGGTGTTGATTATTCACAATTTTCTCGGACGGGTTTTTTACTTTTGTTCAATGGATTATGTAGAAGTAGATTTTACGGTTAAACCGGCTCAGGAATTTAATGAAATACTGATTGCTTATCTCGGAGCCATTGGTTACTCGATGTTTGAAGAATCCGAAACGGGAGTCAAGGCATATATTCCGGAACCGGAATTTGATAAACAGGAATTGGATGCAATGCCTTTGTTTCAACAGGAGGGCACATTTCAAATTGCTTATAATTTTTCCACCATTGCCTATAAAAACTGGAATGCAGAGTGGGAGAAGAATTTCGAACCAGTGATCATTGGCAAGGAAGTTTATGTTCGGGCTGAATATCATCCTGCCGATCCGGCTTTTCGTTATGAACTGGTCATTCAGCCACGAATGGCATTTGGAACAGGACACCATGCCACCACTTCACTCATGATGGAATCGATGCTGGAGCAACCTTTGGCAGGAAAGGAAATTTTAGATATGGGGTGTGGCACTGCTATTCTGGCAATGCTGGCCGATAAAATGGGAGCTAAAAATATTCTTGCCATCGACAATGATCCCAATGCTACCGAAAATGCTGTTTTAAACTGCACTGTAAATGCTACCGGGAATATTCATGTAGTCACAGGAGATGCTTCAACACCCGGCAATGCTTTGTTCGATATTATTCTGGCAAATATCAACAGAAATATTATTCTGGAAGATTTAGCGTTATATAATACTAACCTTAAGTCAGGAGGGTTATTGCTCACTTCCGGTTATTACCTGGAAGATTTAGAAATGATACGCTCGAAAGCAGCATCATTTGGTCTGGAATTAATGAGTCACCGTACACGTGATAATTGGTGTCAGGCAGTATTTCACAAAAATTAAAATAATTGAAAAGAATGGTTACCATCCGGAAATCAACACAGGTTTTATTGCTTATCATTTTGTTTTTACCGGAATTTGTTTCTGGTCAGACGCTCAAAAATTTCTCCCATGATAAAGTGAAGTTTATCACTGAGATGGAAATATTTCTTCAGGCTACCAATAAAAAGGATGGCGAGAAACTGATGGAACGATTTCTGATTCCCTGGAATGCCGGGAAATTCAGTCCCGCTCAACAGGAAATTATTTATAATACCAGTGATGGCATGCTGAAAAAAAAGACTGAAGGCTTTTCCTGATTTCAGTAATTATCTGAATGCACTGATCGGATTTTCACAGAGTTCGCAATCGACACAGAGTTTCGATAACTGGCATGCGGGAATTGATAAACTTTTGAAAGGTTCGGTAAGGAATTTTAGCAATTATCTGGAAGTGTGTTATGATTTATTTGCTACCAATACCTTGTTCGCCTCATCGTCAACAACCTGGAAATCGAATAATAATGGATATTCATTTGAGTTCGATTCATTACCTAAAATTGTATTTACGAATTTCAATCTCGCTTGTACAGCAAAATCAGATTCATCAGTAATTTACAATACCAAAGGTTCATATTACCCAAACCTGAAACGTTTTTATGGTGTTGGCGGGACGGTGAACTGGTTGCGTGCCGGCTTACCTACAAGTGATGTGTATGCAGATCTGAAAAAGTATACCATTGATTTATCGGGATCAGATTATGATGCCGATTCTGTAACATTTTACAATCGCCAGATTTTCAGTCAACCACTGATTGGCAGGTTGTCAGAAAAAATATTGGCAAATGCCACAACTGAAACAGCCACTTATCCCCGATTCAGATCATACAACATGAATCTGGAAATTAAGGAGCTTGTTAAGGATGCCTCTTACAAGGGAGGCTTTTCGATGCATGGATCCAAGATGATAGGTTCCGGTGGTCGCGACCGTGCAGCATCCCTGATATCCAGCAGAAGTAATAAGCCATTTCTTGCATTGAAGGCACAGAGTTTTGTAATTCGTCCCGAGCGTATTGTATCTGATAATGCTTCCGTTACTTTTTATCTGGGCTCCGATTCCATTTATCACCCCGGCCTCGAATTTAAATACATCTCTAAAGAAAGAGAATTATCGTTAATCCGCCCATCCGGTAAATCGTCGGGAACACCCTATTACAATTCCTTTCATGGAGTAGATATGTATTTCGATGCAATGGTTTGGAAAATTGATGATCCTTTAATTGATATGAAAATGATCAGTGGTGAAGGTGAGGTGAAACTTGTTTTTGAATCGGCTAATTTTTTCCGGGCACAAAGATATCAGCGATTGCAGGGACTTTCTGAAGTGAATCCGTTGTATACCATAAAAGCATATGGAGAAAAATATCAGACCAAAGTAATTGGAGTTTCAGAGTTCGCATCACATTTACGAATGGAAGAAGGTCAGATCAGAAATTTATTTCTCTCCTTAAACAGCCAGGGTTTTCTGGCTTATGATGAAACAACTGATAAAGCTGTTATTAAAGACCGGTTATACTATTACCTCAGTGCCAGTGTAGGTAAAACGGATCATGATATCATTGAATTCTCTTCTCAAATTAGTGGTAAACCGAATGCTACGCTGAATCTGCTGAACTACGATATTAATATGCGCGGTGTTTCGAGAGTAGCACTCAGTGATACTCAAAATGTTTTTGTGGTTCCCACAGAACAGGAAATTACCCTTAAGAAAAACAGAAATTTTACATTTGATGGTCGCGTACATGCAGGCCGTTTTGATTTTGTTGGTAAGGAATTTGCTTTTAATTATGAAGAGTTCAATCTGCATCTGAAGGCGGTAGATTCACTGAGTATGAAGATCCCGAGTGAAGAAGTAATGCCCGATGGCAGGGCGCGTTTGATTCCTATCAGAAGTGTATTGCAAAATGTAACCGGATACCTGAGTATTGACAGGGCAACCAATAAATCGTCTTATCAGAAGAGTTCGGAATATCCGGTATTCAAGAGTGACAAACAATCGTATGTGTATTACGATTACCCCTATATTTTCAATAGTGTTTACAACAGAAATAGTTTCTATTTTCAGGTTGATCCGTTCACCATTGACAGTCTTGATAATTTCAAACCCGAAGGACTCGCCTTCGATGGAAATTTAATTTCAGCAGGAATTTTCCCGGATATTGCTGAGCGACTTACTATCCAGCAGGATTATTCATTGGGTTTCAAACGGGTATTGGGTGACGAAGGTTTGCCGGCTTATGCAGGTAAAGGTACATACTATGAAAAATTGAATTTGAGTAATAACGGTTTACGGGGAGGGGGCAGGATAAATTATCTGAATTCAAACAGTGAATCAAAAGACATATTATTCTTTCCGGATTCTGCCAACGCCGACATTGATGATTTCGCCATGGTACGAAAAGTTATTGCCGGAACAGAATATCCTTCAGGAAAAGCTACTGATGTGTACATGAACTGGCGTCCTAAGCAGGATAAAATGTTTTTGTACAAAAAAGCAAACAACTTCAGCATGTATGATGGAAGGGTAGATCATGATGGTGATTTAGTGCTCGCACGATCCGGATTAACAGGATCTGGTACAATATCCTTTGAACAGGCACAGATTTTATCGCAGCTTTTTGAATTCAAAGGAATTACACTGAAAGCTGATACATCCGACTTCCGGCTCAAATCGAGCGATTCGGGAATTCTTGCACTGTCAACCACCAACATGAAATCGTTCATCGATTTCGATAAGCGGTTTGGTGAATTTGCTTCTAATGGTACCGGTTCTTATGTAACATTCCCACTGAATCAGTATATCTGTTATATTGAAAAGTTCAAGTGGTTAATGGATGATAAGAATGTGGAATTTGGTATGACAGTAGCGGCAAAAGACAAAACGGAAATGAATATTGCTGGTTCTGAATTTGTATCTATTAACCCCAGTCAGGATTCTCTGAGATGGTACTCTCCGGATGCTTCTTATAATTTGACCGATTATCTGATAAAGGCGAAAGATGTGAAAGAAATCAATGTTGCCGATGCTTCCATAATTCCGGGTGATGGAAAAGTAGTGATTGAAAAGAGTACCTACATCCGTATACTGGTAGATGCTAAAGTTGTTGCAAACACATCAACACGTTATCATACCATGATGAATTCCACCATCAATATTACCAGCAGGAAAAATTATTCCGGCTCTGGTGATTATGAATATGTGGATCAGTTAAAAGTGAAGCATTTATTGCGGCTCACTCAAATAGGTGTTGATACATCGTATCAGACATTCGCAAACGGTGATATTCCGGATTCTCTTAACTTCATGCTGAGTCCGAATATTCAGTATAAGGGTAGGTTATCTATTCAGGCATCCCGTCAAAGTCCGTTTTTCCGTGGCTTTGCACGAGCCAATCATAATTGTACAGCACTTCGTCAGAACTGGTTCGGATTTGCTGCTGAAATTGATCCTAAAGGTGTAAATGTACCAGTGCGTTCGCCATTGAATGAGAACGGCGAGAAGTTGTACTCTTCTATATTATTCGGTAAAGACTCTGCGAATGTTTATGCAACATTTATGTCAGCAAAACGAAGTGCCTCTGATCAGGAAATAGTTTCTGCAGAAGGTTTGCTGTCGTATGACAATTCGAGTAAAGAGTTCCGCTTGATGCCTCCTCCGGAAGAGACTGGTAAGAAAGAGAAGGAATCGAAAGATGCACCTGAAAAACCTTTCAATGCCGGGAATGCCTTTGCTTTGGATGATGTAAATTGTTCGTTCCGCGGCGAAGGAAATATTAATTTGGGATCTAATTTTGGTCAGTTTAAAACCAAAACTATTGGAGTTGCAAAATTCGATCCGGTACAGGATACATTGTATTTTGATATGATGGCGGATCTCGATTTCTTCTTCAATCAGGATGCATTGAAGTTGATAGCTGATCTGATGTTAACTTTCCCAACATTACCTCCAACCAACGACAATCGTCCGGAATACCAAAATGGTTTGAGGGTATTATTGGGACGTGAAGCAGCAGATAAATACATTTCTGATATCAGTTTATATGGAGCACCTAAAAAGATACCTGAAGAAATGCAGCATTCAATCTTTCTAACGGATCTGAAATTGTATTGGCAAAAAGAAAGTTTGTCGTATAAATCTGTAGGCCCAATCGGAATTGGTTACATGGGTAAGCAGCAGGTTAACAGAATGGTGAAGGGTTATTTCGAAATCGCCAGAAAACGCTCGGGAGATCAATTCAATTTGTACTTTGAATTAGATGGCAACACCTGGGTTTATTTCAATTACCAAAGAGGAGTTTTACAGGCAATAGCATCCGATCCCAAATTTAACGAGACCATTGATGCAATGAAACCGGATAAAAGGGTTGCTGATGAAAAAGGGGGACTTGCTCCATACCAGTTCCTGCTTTCTACCGATCGCAAGAAAAATGAGTTCCTGAAAAGAGCTGAAAACAGGGAATAGTAAGTGATTGATACATGTGGTTTCTGATTGGGTGCATGAGATTTCTGTCGCTTTCATGCTACGTGAGCAACTTAGTGCTGCCAGGCAGTGATTAAACACTGTTGCGGAAACCCGAGCAATAATTTCTATATTTGGCGAAATTAGGAGTTCCGAAACGTGATAAATGGAGAAAATCTGTTAGCCCTTGCCATTGCCTACCTCATAGGGTCGATCCCTTCTGCTGTATGGATTGGTAAGGCCATGTGTGGCATTGATGTCAGAGAATACGGTAGCGGAAATGCCGGAGCAACCAATACGTTTCGGGTTTTAGGAAAAAAAGCAGGTATTCCGGTGCTTATTGTTGACATTGCCAAAGGGTACTTTGCACTCCAATTAGCACAAATCATAGGCAACTATTTGCCTGGAACACAGCAATATGTGAATTTTAAACTGGCATTAGGAATTGCCGCATTGCTGGGGCATATTTTTCCGGTCTTTGCCGGTTTCCGGGGAGGAAAAGGCGTGGCAACATTATTGTGGATTCTGATTGGTGTGCAACCGGTAGCCGCATTAATCTGTACAGGCATTTTTATTGTAATATTAATGCTAAGTGGTTATGTATCATTAAGTTCCATGTCAACTGCGCTGGCATATCCATTTATTATAATGCTGGTTTTAAACGAAACTATCCCTACAGTGAACATATTTGCCATGGCAGTAACCGTGTTGGTGTTAATAACCCATCAGAAAAATATTGAAAGGTTACTGCGCGGAACTGAATCTAAAGTAGCATTTTTGAGAAGAAAATCACCGCCTCCGGGCGAGTCATCTAATTGACGCTGTGTAACAAGTGTTGTTGATAGCCGTATAACGGGCAACTAATTCATTAAGTCATGTTGAACCGAACAGGGAAACCAGCTCTTCTGCCCATGTTGATGTTGTTTCTATCGATTTCCACCGGCATTTTTGCTCAGGCAGGATATAAATCGGAAGAGGAACTAATTAAAAGTGCAGAGAAATTTTTCTCGGAAAAGAACTATGAAAAAGCATTTCCGCTGTTTGCACAAATTGTAAGTAAACGCCCCGATAACTCATTCTACAATTATGGTCTGGGCGTTTACATCATGAAAGCAGGCACCGATAAAGCTGAAGCAATACGGTTTTTGGATATTGCTACCAAGTCACCACAAAACCCTTCCGACAGTTGGCTTTATCTCGGTAATGCATATCATCAATCATATCGATACGAAGAGGCAATTGCAGCCTATGAAAACTTTAAACTAAACGGTGGCCGGTCGTCGTGGAATAATGCCAAAGGTGATTTGCTGATAAAAATGTGCCGGAACGGAATCATGGTGAAAAATGATTTATCGATGAACCGTCACCGCATTCTTGAAAAAGCAGAAATTGAAGGGGCTGATTTTTATACGTTATACAAAAACCTAAACGATTGGGGACGCTTTTTGAAACTTCCAAAGGAGTACGAAGATAAAAACACCAAAGAACGTCCGGAAAGTGCTTATTTGTTTTTGGCAACTAAAGGCAATGTAATGATGTATGCCAATACCGGCAAGTCGTCTGATCGTGGATTTGATGTCTTTAAGGTTATCAAGGATCAGAAAGGTTTATGGACTTTCCCGGAGGCACTTGCTGAAATAATTAATACTTCAGGGGATGAAGCCTTCCCCGTTATCATTAATGAAGGGAAAACAATTTTCTTCAGTTCCCGTGGTGACAGAAGTACAGGTGGCTATGATGTATTTCGTTCCGACCTCAATGAAGGAACCGGAACCTGGTCAGAACCAGTATCCTTAGGTCCTCCCGTGAATTCTCCTGCCGACGATTATTATTACCTGCCATCAGCAGATAATTCCATTGCATATTTTGCTTCTAATCGTGAATCGAGTGGCACCAAATGTCATGTGTACAAGGCTTCCATTATTCGGGAAGATCGCAATTTTGTGACTATTTCGGGACTTTTCAATTGCGTTGCCGGTCTCGATTTATCGGATGCGAAAGTTACCATCCTTGATCCCGGTAACCGTGCTATTGTGGCGGAATTCCGGACCCCTTCGCAACAGGGTGATTTCCATCTCAAACTTCCTGCAGGAACCAAATATATTTATCAGGTTGAATTGGTAGGTTTTAATTCTCAGGAGCAATTGGTCGATTTGGCTGCTTACTCAAGTCCTGAATTGATTCAGGAAATTATGCTGGTAAGAACAGATCAGGGCAAGGAGGTGATGAATATTACTAACAGAGTACCGGTTAAAAGTGATGTTGTTGCTCAAAATAATGAACAAAAATTATTACAGGTTGGTGCGGCACCAGGTGGTGTTGAATCCAGAATGGCAACACGAAATGGTTCCACTGTGAATGCTGTTGCTAAAGAAGATGAAGAAATGGTTCTTGCCAGCGCAAAACCGGTTTCCGACAAAGCAACTGCCGTTTCAAACCCAAATGACAATAGTAACAATCAAGCAGCTAAAAGTAATCCCGCTGTAGCGGAAAAAGAAAATAGCCGGGTTACAGATTCAAATAGTGGTGGTGTAAATGAAAATTCCAAAACAGGTACAACAAATTCAGAAACATCACCAACAGGCGATCAAAAGTCTGCAACCAACAAGAATCAAATTGATAACAATACTCAACCATCATCCAATGATGAGGTAAGTAAAAATGGAGTGGCATTAAAATCGGATGGTGACAAAAACAACAATGTTGTAGCACCAAAAACGGAAAATGTTTCTGAAAATAATTCTAAAACTAACAATGCATCGGCAGCAGAAAAAAACTCAGCTTCAGGAACTAAAAACAACGAATCAAACAATCAAATTAAAAATAATCAGACAGATGCAGTTAAGAGTGCTGAATCACCAAATGGTCCTGCTGGAAATGAAGCTAAAAAAGTAAATGCCGAAGGTAATTTAAATGATGCTGAAGGAACTCCTCAACCAAAAGCAGTTTCATCAGATGCAAAACCATCCCGTGAAAATTCAAAACTCAAAATGCAAATCAACCTGAAACAAAACAGGTTCAAAACGAAAATTCTTCAAATGCAGTTACTGAACCTTTAGTTGCTGTAGTGACAGCAAAAGATGTCAACAACAACAAAACAGAAAAGGCTGGTCAACCAGCACCAGTTGCACAACAAAACGAAGGTAAAACAGCAAATGGCGATGCTTCAGTAAATCCAGCTTCAGCTAATAGTTCATCAGAAGTACCTGTTTCGCAGGTCACATCAAGTACAACAGCAACAGAAAAATCGAATTCATCACCTGCATCTTCAAAATCTTCAGTGCCAACTTCTGAGAGTGGAAACAGTAAAGAATCGAATTCATCACCTGCATCTTCAAAATCTTCAGTGCCAACTTCTGAGAGTGGAAAGTAGTAAAAAATCCAATGTAACTTCCGAAACAGATGCGTTGGCTCAACCGAACGTAGCTTCAACTACTTCAGGCAACACAAATAGTCAAGTAGCTGATGAATCCGGTTCAAAAAACAACACAAGTAATTCTTCACCAAATACCAATGCGGTTTCTTCACCAAATGAAAATACCAGCTCAACGCAACCCAAAGCAGGGGATCCTTCGAAACAATCTGTTCAGGTAAAATCAGCTCCGGCAACCAGTTCTGATCAGGGTACTGTAATAACCGAAAAATCAATTGATGAAACGGAACAAAATAGTCGGGTGGAAGCTAATGTAAAAAACAATGAAGCAGTTGCTGAAACGAATAAATCAAAAGAAACACAAACGGCTTCTTTAGATAATTCCGGAAGTAAACCAACCAAACCTTCAGAGACCAGCAACGATAAAAATGTTAATTCTCCTAATACGCAAAAAGGTGAAAATTTAAATGGAAACACTAAAGGAGATGAACCAGTTGCCACCAGTGCACAGAAAACAGATGCAGGTACTAAACAACCTTCTTCTCAAAGCACTAAAGCAGGTTCTGATGTAGCCAAAAATCAGGCTGCTACACCAAATTCTAATTCGAAAGCAGGTGAAAGCACTG
Organism: Bacteroidota bacterium; assembly: GCA_016713525.1. GTDB lineage: Bacteria > Bacteroidota > Bacteroidia > AKYH767-A > OLB10 > JADKJB01. The sequence continues at coordinate 517,034 of JADJOZ010000001.1, forward strand.
CAGCGAATAATTCAGGAACAGTAAATGGCACTGTTAATTCCGGAACGGAGACTACTGCTGCAAATGCCAATGTGAAAAGAACACATCAAACAATGTTAAACCTGATTCAGGTGCAGCTCAATCCGAAGAAGGAAACTCTGCGAATTCTTATGTGCTACCGGCTGATCCGGCCACTGATCAGAAAGGCGCTCCGGTTAAGGAATCAAATTCTGTATCACAGGTGGAACAAAATCAGTCAAACACTCCAGTTGAATCTCAAAATAAGGTTAGTAATACCGGTGCTCCAGTAGCAGCAAACCAAAGTATTTCAAATACCAATGTTTCTGAGCCGGGTTCAACTGAGAATTCGAGTGCTGAACAGAAAAATAAAAAGAAGGGAACCGGATTATTTGGAAGAAAGAAACAGGATGAAAAAGTTACGGAGCAACCTGTTGCTGAACTGGTAGTTCCGGATGCTGACAGTCTGACAAAAGCTGAAGCAGCGATGTATAAAAATCTGGTATTTCGTGTTCAATTGGGAGCCTACAAGGATCGTAGTGTTGATGATTTGAAAAAGAAATTTGCAGCAATGGGACTAACTGATCTGGTTTATGTAAAAAATGAAATTGGCCTGTTACTGGTAATGACCGGAAGTGAAAGTTCATATGAAGCTGCGCTGGCTTTAAAATCGGACATGATAGTAAAAGGAGTTGCCGATGCATTCATTGTAGTTTATTCGGAAGGTGCCCGATTGCCTGTTCAAATGGTAGTGCCAACGGCAGAATAAATTTGTGCATTTTAATGCTAAACGGTTCTTTTTGAGCATCAACACAAAGCGTGATTTGTATTTTTGAAATAAAATTCTTAATTTTGTTGAAGTACCATGGATCCACAGACTCATGCAAAACAACAAAACTCAAGAAGAATTTAGTCTGGTAATTGACCCTGAGGTTAAAGCCGACAACCACCTGGTAATTTATAACGATGATGTCAATACTTTTGATTTTGTTATTGAATCGTTGATTAATGTCTGCAAACATGAGCGTGTTCAGGCAGAACAATGCACATATATAATCCACTACAGTGGGAAATGTTCAGTGAAAGATGGTGATTTTAAGCGCCTTCGGCCAATGTGCGAAGCGCTACTCGACAGAGGGTTATCGGCCACCATCGAATAACATACAAGCAATTCATTTTTTTATTACTTTCACCGGATAAACTATTTTCAGGCTATATGGTTTTAATCATTGGTTTAATTGTTATTGGAATTGTATTGCTGGTGCTTGAGATACTGGTTTTACCGGGATTGATTGCAGGTATCATAGGTGGGATATTTCTGTTTATAGCAATTATCTGGATGTACAGTTCACAAGGAGATACCGCAGGTCATATTACATTGGTAAGTACCTTTGTGGTAACTGCAGCTGCTATTTATTGGTCGTTGAAATCAAGGATGTGGAATCGCTTTGGTTTGAAGGATACCATTGACAGTAAAGTGAATGATGTTGCTTCATTGCACATACCGGTTGGTGCGGAAGGATTAACGGTTTCCGCATTACGGCCATCAGGCACCATTGTAATCGAAAATCAAAAAGTAGAAGCACAATCGAATGGCGAATTGATTGATGCAGGAACCAAAGTAATAGTTCTTGAATCATTACCAAATAAAGTAATTGTTAAAACAAAAGTCACACCACTCTGAAATTAATTTTAACCTGATAAACACCTGAAACGATGACCTTCCCCTTTGTAATTCTGATTATTGTAGCATCAATAATTGTATTCTTTCTGTTTCTCTATTTTGTACCGGTGAATTTGTGGATTACAGCCATATTCTCCAATGTAAAAGTGAGTATTCTGGATCTGATTCTGATGGGGCTTCGTAAAGTTCCGCCCAGCGTAGTTGTGAATGCATTAATCAATGGAACGAAAGCAGGGTTGAGCATTACATCGAATGATATTGAAACGCACTATCTGGCAGGTGGAAACGTAAATAATGTAATTAAGGCATTAATTTCTGCTGATAAAGCCAACATTCCTTTAACATTCAAGACCGCCACTGCAATTGATTTGGCGGGACGTGATGTATTTGATGCCGTTCAGTTATCTGTTAACCCCCGGGTAATTGATACGCCACCGGTTTCGGCTATGGCAAAAAATGGTATTCAGTTGCTGGTAAAAGCACGAGTGACAGTTAGAGCAAACATCAATCAATTAGTTGGGGGAGCAGGTGAAGAAACAGTACTTGCAAGGGTAGGAGAAGGAATTGTAACCAATATTGGTTCTGCACATGATCATAAATCTGTATTGGAAAATCCGGATCAGATATCGAAAACAGTTTTAAATAAAGGACTGGATGCAGGTACTGCATTTGAAATATTATCAATTGATATTGCAGATATTGATGTGGGAGAAAACATTGGTGCTAAATTACAAACGGAACAAGCGAGTGCCGATTTAAAAGTGGCTCAGGCAAAAAGCAGAAGAACGCAGAGCACTGGCAGTTGCTTTAGAACAAGAAATGAAGGCAAAAGCTCAGGAAGCAAGAGCAAAAGTAATAGAAGCAGAAGCGCAGGTTCCACAAGCCATGGCCGAGGCATTCCGAAATGGAAATCTGGGTATTATGGATTATTACAAGATGAAAAATATTCAGGCTGATACCGATATGAGAGAAGCAATTGCCAAGCCCAATCAGCCAAAAAAATCGGAATAGCCTGATAATCAGCAACAAATAACTGTTTCCCGAGGTTTTTTTATTTTTAAAATAAACCTATCTTTGCAGCCTCAATAAAGGACCCGTAGCTCAACTGGATAGAGCATCTGACTACGGATCAGAAGGTTTGGGGTTCGAATCCCTACGGGTCCGCAGTATGAGACAACCTAAATCCCGGCTACGCCGGGATTTTTTGTTTTAAAAATTTCTCGAAAGCTTGCTTTCAGAGAAATTTTTAAAACAAAAAATCTGCCCATGCAATGGAAGATTAAGGATTAAGGATTAAGGATTAAGGATTAAGGATTAAGGATTAAGGATTTTTTTGTTTCTGCTCAGACCCTGCATCAGAGCTGAAGCTCCTTGCGGGGACCAGAGTTCAGGGGAGAATAACATATTTCTACTCAGAAGGATAATTCGAGTCCAGATGATAAATGATAGATGATGGATGATAGATTGTTTGTGCGCAGAAGGAATTCTCTGCGTCCTATGCAGATCCTATTCTTCATTCTCATTTTGCTTATCATTCTCTTTCAGTCTTGCATTTGCCATGCAGGCTTTGTTACTTTTTGCTTGACTGAAAAGTAACCAAAAACTCAATAACAGCAACGGGAATGATAAATGATAGATGTTTTTTTCGGTACTCAATCGATAATAAGTTTTATTTTTATGTAAGGAATTAGTAAATATGTACATGATTATCTCCCACAATGACAGCGGTCTTGCAACTAAATGACCAATGACGCAGCTTTAGCTGCCCTTCTGCCGTGCGCTGCTTTTTACTAAGAAAGTTTTTTTCTTAGTAAAAACTGTCTTGTAAAAAAAGGCGCGAGTCGCGGCGCCAAACGGCAAACTGCCAACAAGTGCTGGATGCTGTTCAATCCTTTTAAATGACTTATCAGAAAATATGCATAAGACAGTTGGATTAAAGATTAAAAAAAAGATTTCTGCCCCATAGAATGTCATTATTAATTATTCAATTCTTGTTATTCAATATTCAACCCCTCATCAGAGTCACTAAAGCATACTTCAGGACTCGATGCGAAGACCAAATACTTCTGTATAAGCTGAAGAATCAATATATCATTAATGAAAAACGAAATCTTGAAAGTAAGCTAAAAGCACCTTTGCAACTTGCCCCTTCGGCTTCGCTGAGGGCAGCGCTTGTCCCTTATTTGCAGTCATAACTTTTGACTCAGAAACACCAATCATCAAACCACCAAATTTCCAAATTACCAGATTAGTTCACTGCTATCAGTTCACTTTAAAATTTAACCACAATTTAACTTTCATTCTATTTTGACTTAAACCAGAAGAAGTAATTTTGATGCATAAGAAAAGAGATTGTGAACAAAATCGTAATTTTAGAAGAAGATCAGGCAATTCCATCAGGCAGTTCCCGCAATTCCCGGGAGAATGGTGTTGATTGGAGAGTAGCAGTTGATTCAGGTGAACTGGAAAGTAGTTTAATAATCGATAAACCTGCTTATACTGTTTATCTGGAGGGCAACAGAATATCTTTTCCTAAGAAAGAATTTGAATTGCTTTTGCTATTGGCTACCAATCCCCGGAAAGTTTTTAAACGGAATGATATTCTCGAGCATATCTGGGGTAAAGATTTTAAGCAGAAAGATTCGCGATCTCTGGATGTTCATATCAGAATGCTCCGGAAAAAGTTGAACGACAGCTACATTACTACCATAAGGGGAGTAGGGTATAAGCTGGAAAAATAATTCCTTTTTCAGGAGATAATAATTCCGATATTTTTTAACTGTAACAATCGAACATCTATCCATTTGACAGGATTTTCGAAGCTCATCAATACTTTACACTTCGCTTTATTCTTAAATAAACAGCTGCTGCATTCAACAGGAACGTGATTCCAAGCAGGATGATAATTCCTGCCGAAGCATTTACCAGAAAGGCCGCTTGTGGTCGTGATACCCAATTGAAAATCTGGATGGGAAGTACTGTAAATTCGGATGTTGGACTAGTAGGTACGAATGGAACATATGCCAATGCACCCACAACAATAAGCGGTGCTGCCCCCCCGATAGCACGAGAAATAGCAATGATGATTCCGGTAATAATTCCACTGCTTGCTGATGGAATTACGGTCGATTTTACTGTCTGCCATTTCGAAGCACCCAAAGCATACGATGCTTCGCGTAATGAACTTGGAACAGCTTTAATTGCCTCTCGTGTTGCTACAATAATAATAGGTAATATCAGAAGTGCCAGAGTAAAACTTCCTGCAAGTATACTTCCGCCCATACCCATCATACGACCAAAAATTTCAAGTCCTAATAAACCATAAATAATAGATGGTACACCGGCAAGATTGGTAATATTGATTTCTATAATTTTTCCTAATCTCGATTTTTTGGAAAATTCTTCGAGGTAAATTGCTGCACCAATACCAATCGGAATTGCTGCAAGTGCCGTAATAACTATAATCCATAAGGTTCCTGCCAAAGCAGAAAGAATACCCGCCTTTGCCGGATTTCGTGATGGATAACTGGTGATGAAATCCCAGCTGATTCTTGAAATACCTTCATTGAATATACTTGAAATGAAAATGGCTAACATGGCCAGGCCGAAGAATGTACAAAACATTCCAAATATTTTAAAGGAAGAATCCTTAAAACGTGAGATTTTCTCGAAGCGATTAGACATATTTTTTCTCGAGTTTTTTATTCAGATAGTAACTGGCATTGTTTAACAGGAACGTGAATACAAAAAGTGCAATTCCGGCAGCGAAAATCGTACGGTATTCCAAGGAGTTATGTGCAACATCGCCTAAGCTAACCTGAACGATGTAGGTAGTAATTGTTTCAATAGGCACGAATGGATCCAAAGTTAACTTCGGTTGCTGTCCCGCAGCAATTGCAACAATCATGGTTTCGCCAATAGCTCTTGAAATTGCCAGAATTGCTGAGACAATAATTCCGGAAGATGCTGATGGTATGATTACCTTGAAGGCAGTCTGGAACCGTGTTGCCCCTAATGCAAGTGACCCTTCACGGATATACCGTGGCACAGCTGAAATTGCATCGTCACTCAGTGAAGATACGTAAGGTATAATCATAATTCCCATTACAAATCCTGCTGAAAGGGAATTGAATCCCGACATAGATGGGAAAATGGTCTGTAAAAAAGGAGTTACAATGGTGAGTGCAAAAAATCCATATACTACTGTTGGCACGGAAGCTAAAATTTCGAGCAGTGGTTTTATGATGTTTTTGAATCGCGGAGAGGTATATTCATTCAGGTAAAGTGCAATGGTTAATCCAATAGGAAGTGCAACCATGATTGCAATAAAAGAGGTTAACAAGGTGCCGGTGAGCAATGGCAATATACCGAAATGTTTATCGGCGAATAACGGCGTCCATTGAGTATCGGTAAGAAAATCAACAATAGAAACTTCACTAAAAAACTGAAATGCTTCGAAGAGCAAAACATATAAAATACCGGCAGTGGTAAGAATAGTCAGTAAAGCACATGCGGCCAAACCAAGCTCAATTAGTTTTTCCCTATCTCTTTTATCATAACCAGGAAAAGCATCCGCAGATAGCGGATGCTTTCAAATTAATTATTATTAAACCAACTTATTTTTTTACATGCGTGCTCATGAATTCTTCGTATTTCTTTTTCTGTGCTGCATATTCTTCATCAGACATTGGAATAAATCCAACTTCTCTTGTAAGAGCACCTGCATTATCGAGATAAAATTTTACAAATTCATTCACTTCCGGACGATCAACAGCAACTGAATTAACATATACATACAATCCTCGTGAAAGCGGAGAATATGTTTTATTTTTCACTGTCTCTACTGATGGCAGAATTGCTCCTGCACCATTCGTTTCATCTTCATCATTCACCGGAACCAGTTTCAACTTTTCTTTGTTTTCTTCATAGTAAGCAAATCCAAAGAATCCCAATGCATTTTTGTCTCCTGCTACACCCTGAACCAAAATGTTATCATCTTCACTCGCGGTATAATCACCGCGACTTTTGTGGCTTTCACCTACTACAGCTTCCGTAAAATAATCATAGGTTCCTGATTCTGTACCTGCACCATACAAATGGAATTCAGTGTCGGGCCATCCTGCACGGATCTGGCTCCATTTAGTGATTTTGCCTTGTGCTTCAGGTTCCCACATTTTTTTCAATTCAGCAACGGTAATGTCTTTAACCCAATCATTAGCAGGGTTTACAACTACCGACAATCCATCATAAGCAACTTCCAATTCTAAGTAATGAATATTATTTTCTTCGCATGACTTACCTTCAGCTTCTTTAATATGACGAGATGCATTGTTGATATCAGTTTCTCCTCTGCTGAATTTTTTAAATCCACCTCCTGTACCTGATAAGCCAACAGTTACCTTTACATCGGGTTGTACAGTGCGAAATTCTTCAGCAACTGCTTCTGAAATAGGATAGACCGTACTGGAACCATCAATTTTAACTTCTCCTTTTAATTTGTCCGATGTGCCGGTGTTCTCATCACTTTTAGGTGCACCACATGAAGCGAATAATGTCGTTCCAATTGCCAAAATCGCGATCAAAGATTTAATTTTCATAGTATTTTATTATAAGTTTGATTTCTTTTAAATGTTAACCCGGTGTTTGCTATAGGTTAAGTCGTTTTTGATTGATGCAAATTTGTGCACTTAACATTGGATAAACATTAACCCTATGTTAAATTAATGTTAACATTAGTAAGTTGTTGAAATTGAATAGAATACCTGTTTATTCTGTGTTTCCTTTGCCTGATTTTCATCATATTTTCAATGAAAGAAATCAATTAACTTGGAAACTATAAATCCTAAGAAGAACATCAAATGAAATTGAAACTAACAGAATTTTCCACAATTGAAGAAATTAAATCCGGTTTTATGGCCAAATTCCCCTATTTGAAACTTGAATTTTTCAAAAAGGGACATGGCGCTGAAGAACCGTCAGCAAAAAGCGATCAGTTGAACCCTTCAATCAATCTAAATACTATTTCTTCCAATTGGAAAACAGATGAAATTGAAATATCTCCGGCACTTACAGTTGCGGAGCTGGAATTCAGGATGAAAGATTTATTTGGCTGGCATGTACAGGTTTTTCGCCGTTCCGGAAAAGTTTGGTTGGAAACAACTACCAGTGATCATCTTACTTTAGGGGAACTTAATGAAATTGGTAAGGAGCACAGCACACCATTTGAAGAAGATAAGCTGATAGATTTCGATTATGATTGATGTTTCATGTCGCTGGTGAAACTATGTTTCTTGTTTGGTAGCATATTTTCCATGGTCCATTCAATTCGTTTTTCAAACGCAGCTTTTCTGAAGGAGCATTCCGGAACCTGACAAATGGTGCATGAGGTGGGAGTAATACAGGGATCGGCATGTATGAAAAATTCTACTTCACTGCCTAAATTTGTTCGTATTAATTGTTCCACAGCAGTAACCTCTTCATGCGCAGCTTCAAGTGGTTCATACCAGGGAAGGGTGATATGGCAGTCGACATGTAAATTTGCTCCGTACTTTATTACTCTCAGATTATGAATATCGATCCACTTTTCTCTTCTGCTTTTCTCAAGTTTTGTAATCAACAGATTTAATTTTTCATAGTCGGCTTCATCTAGCAAACTGTTTATCGATTTTTTTAGGAGGCCGAAACCGGTATATAGAATTACGGCTCCAAAAATTATGGCCATCAATTGGTCAATCCATACAACCTTGGTAAACCAGATCAGTAATAATCCAACAACCAAACCTACGCTGCTTACGGTATCCGAAATAAGATGTTTGCCGTTTGCAATCATTAACAAAGAGTTATTCTTAATTCCTTTTTTTACCAGGAATTTACCCATTATAAAATTGATCAGTCCGGATATTGCGGTCAGAATTGCGCCAATATCGGCAGAATGAATTTCCGTAGGTTTAAAGAGTGCATAAATAGAATTTCCAACTATTACCAAACCTGCAATAAAAATCAGTCCGCCTTCAAATCCCGCTGACAGGAATTCCATTTTTCCATGTCCGTATGGATGGTTTTCGTCGCGGGGCTGTGATGCATAATAAATGCTGAACAATGCAAATGATCCTGCTACAACATTTACAATAGACTCTAATGCATCTGTTAAGATTGCGTTGGAATGCGTCAGATACCAGGCAAGAAATTTTATAGCAAGCAATAAAATACTCACAATAAGCACTGTTCGGATAATAGCAATTTTTTGCCTTTCCGATTCAGGGATGGTGGACAGATTGAATAAATTCACAAGTTAGCTACAAAAGTTCCGGTAAGTAATTTCAGGTCCCTGAGTTTTTAGTGGTTGGCGTGCATCACTAAAAGAGGGACATCGGGGTGGTAAGAAAACTTTTTAGTGAGACTTTTATCCCATAGCATTTGAGGGAATTTTCTTGGATGAGTGAGCATTGCAACCATATCCACATTTTGTTTCTGAATAAAAAGTGAAATGCCATTCATCACATTCGGGTCGGTACAGATATAGCCTGATGTTTTTGGATAATGTACCAATTGGCGGATTTTATGCGACATATCTTCAGAGATCTTTTCACTGTCGGTATGTATTTTATCATCTACAAAAAGAAAAATTAATTCAGAATTCATAGATGTAGCAAAAGGAATCAGCTCATTTACTGCCTTAATATTGTCATCTTTCAAATCGGTGGTATACACCAATTTGGCAGCAGGCTTAAAAGTTGCTTTTTCCGGAACAATAAGAACCTGACATTTTGATTTGTTAATTAACGCGGTAGTAGTACTTCCAACAAGGGTACGCTCTACAACTCCTGCACCGGTAGCACCTGCTATCAGCAAATCGGCACCATCACCATCAGCCGTTTCGGTGATTGTTTCAGCAGAAATTCCCCTTTTAATAACCTGATTGATTTCGATTATACCGTGTGATTGCCTCATTTGCTGCATCAGCGTATTCATTTTGGAATCGGCTTCGGTACGGGCAAGATTTTCGGCAGCCTCAATAGCAGTGTATGGCATTTCCGCAGTGTAAAACATGGGACTTTCATACACGTGTATGATAGTTAGAGAAGCCTTCATGTGAACAGCTAAATCGGCTGCATACTTAACAGCATTCAGTGAAACATCGGAGAAATCGGTAGCAACAAACAGCTTTTTCATGGTATGTGAATTTAGACTTTTAATTTAGCAAGAGTAAAGAGGTAATCGAATGAAAATTTGTCCCATTCAACCGGAGTAAGTAACAGCAACAGAATCAGCAGTAATCTCACAAAAACATGCGCCGTATCCACATGGGTTTTGCCATACTGAAACCGGTAGCAACAATCAGCAAATCGATACATAATAAATACAGTGCAAAATATTTGAAGAATCCGATAATAAGTAGAAATCCACCAAGTAGTTCAATCCAACTGGTAGAAATGGCAACAACACCTATAAATGAATCAGGTAATTTATGATTGCCCAGATTAGCACTCATGGTTTGCCTCAATTGCTTCATTCCGATATTAAAAATTTTATCGTAGCCCTGAAAAAAGAAAAGAATCCCAACAAATATGCGGGCGGTTGCAATGGCTATAATAAGATTTAAATCGGTTATCATCCCTAATTGTTCTTTAATTGAATTTCAGGTCATTATCGTTGACAAAGGTATCAGAACAGTTGTTGTTAAAATATGACAGATATCAACTGCACCAATGCTTGTCCCGTTTGTCAAAGATAGCAATGAATTTGGCTATTGAGGATGAGATCGGGGATTTAAGGCGGGTGGGATTTTTGTAAAGTTCTGAGTATTAGTGAATAATATGGCTTTTCAGAGACAATTGGCGGTTGAAAACAGCGTTCTTAACCAACTAAATCGTATTTTTGCATCATGTTTAAACCAAGAATGGCGAATCGGAGCATTTTAGGGCTCATTTTAGTCTTTTGCACAAGTTTCTTACTAATACCATTCAGAGGTATTTCTCAGGAGCAGGTGATCACAGCCGGTTTTCAGTTCAAGCCAATTTTTTCGAGCAAATTTTTCAATATGGAAGCAAAAAGTGCTGAAGATCGGGGCGTTTCCTTTGAAATCAAACCATCATCGGGTTATTGCATTGGAATGGTCATTAGAAAGGGATTTACGAATCGGATTTCATTTGAATCAGGCATTAATTATGTGAAACGCAATTATAATTTATCAATTACCGATTCTGCTTCCACGCGGGAATCGGGATTTTCAATTATTGGCTATGAAATTCCCGCTTTGGGCCTGGTTTTTATTCAGCTTTCTGATCATATATTCATGGATGTTGCTTTAGGTGTTTCCCTCGATTTTTACCCTTCTGATATTCGAACTACCGACGATTATTTTGAACATTACTCAGCTCGTGATTCCTGGTTTTCGCCATCTATATTAGGTAATTTAGGATGGGAGTACAGAACCGAAAAAAGCGGCTATTTTTATTTAGGTGCTTCCTATCACAGACCATTTAGTGACACCTTTTATTCCTTTGTGGTTTATCCGGAAGCAAAGTTGCCAAAAGCGGAGTCACGATTAAATCTTCAGGGGAATTATTTAACACTCGATTTGAGGTACTTTTTTCATTCGGATCCTGCCAAAAGGAAGAAGAAAATCAATAAGTAACACTTTTTTTAATCTTCTTAAACCTGCATACTTTAAGGATTTGGAGTAAATTTGTTAACATTAACTTAACAATTGCCGGTCGAATCGTAGATACCTTTGCACCAGATAAAATCAAGATGAATCCTGAGAAGATAAAAATACTGTTGGTAGATGATGAGCCGGATATTCTTGAGTTTATGGAATATAATCTGAAGAAAGAGGGATTTCAAACACTTTGTGCCCGAAACGGGGAAGAGGCAGTAGAATTAGCAGTCAAGAACAAACCGGATCTCATTATTTTAGACATCATGATGCCGGTTCTGGATGGTATTGAAGCCTGCAGACTGATACGGAACAATTCAGAAACTAAGAACGTACTTATAGCTTTTCTGACTGCCCGCAATGAAGATTATTCGCAAATTGCAGGGTTTGATGTTGGCGCCGACGATTACATCAGTAAACCTATTAAGCCACGTGTATTAATCAGCCGGATTAAGGCTCTTCTACGACGATCCGGAACAGAATCGGGCAGTGAGGATTTTGTGAAAATCGGAAATATTGAAATAGACCGTGAGAAATACCGGGTGAGCAGTAATGGTCAGGATTTAACCTTTCCAAGAAAGGAATTTGAACTGCTTTCATTGCTCATTTCAAAACCAGGCAAAGTATTTACCCGCGAAGAAATTATGACCAAAGTATGGGGCGACGATATCATAGTTGGCGATCGTACCATTGATGTACATATCCGTAAGATCAGAGAGAAACTTGGTGATGAATCAATTAAAACCATCAAGGGAGTTGGTTATAAGTTTGATGCATAAACCAATATTTTTATTGGCTGCTTGACGATCTTTTCTTAACTTTGAAATCGGATTAATTTAACATAATACCTTGAATACGCACAAACCCCGTAGAATTGCTCTGAATACGGCCTTTTCCATATCGGTGGTTGCTGCAATTCTTATGGCAACTTTGCTGTGGTATTTGCAAATCGAGAAATGGTACCTCCTGGCGGTTATTACTCTTGTATTATTACTCATAACAACTTTTCTTTTTATCAATTATGCACTCGATAAATACTTTTATCAAAACATCAGAATAATCTACAAAAACATTCTGCAGTTAAAAAATGTACAGGGTAAATCCATAGGCAAAAAAATTGCTGATGAGCATGTGCTGCCGGAGATCAATAAAATTCTGATTGAATGGGAGCAGGGCAATAAAGATGAAATTGTACATCTTAAAGAATTAGAATCGTTCCGTAAAGAATTTTTAGGAAATGTTTCACACGAATTAAAAACACCGATTTTCACTATTCAGGGTTACATTCACACATTGATCGATGGGGGAATTGAAGATCAGGAAATTAATATGCTCTATCTCCAGAAAGCCGGCAAGAGTATCGACAGATTAATTTCTATTGTTGATGACCTGGAATCTATTTCAAAACTAGAAGCAGGTGAGCTCATTCTGGAAAACAGAACATTTGACATTCATGAACTGGTTCTGGATGTGATGGAATCTCTTGAACTGAAAGCAAAAGAAAACAATATTACCTTGTCTTTAAAAGAAAAAGAAACCGGCAAAGTTTATGTTTATGCAGATAAAGACCGGATCAGACAGGTCTTGGTGAACCTGCTGGTCAATTCTATCAAGTATGGGAAAAGAGGCGGTGCAACTGAAGTTGATATTGATCAAAATGATGATGAAGTAGTTATTGAAGTGAAAGATAATGGCATTGGAATTGAAAAGCACCATCTGAGTCGCTTGTTTGAAAGATTTTATCGTGTTGATAAAAGCAGATCACGAGAACAAGGTGGTACCGGACTTGGACTGGCAATTGTCAAACACATTATGGAAGCGCACGGACAAAAGATTAATGTTGAAAGCACTCCTGGCATTGGAACTACTTTTACCTTTACATTAAAGAAAAGCAGATGATTGAAAAGCAGATGATTGAAATGATAGATTATAGATGATAAATGATAAATGATGGATGATAGGTGATTTGCCGGGGAGTAACTAAAGGCATTTTTTCAAAGTTACCAATCAATTTGCAATAAACAACTAAGAAAAATTATGAAATCCGATAAAAGAATATTGTATCTGGTAAGACATGCAAAATCGGGCAAAGGAACACCTGAGATTGCCGATATTGATCGAACGCTGAGTGATACCGGCGTGGAAGAAGCTTATGACATGGCAACCCGGTTATTTGATATGAAGGAAATTCCTCAGCTTATAATATCCAGTTCTGCCACAAGAGCCATTAGCACAGCTTTAATATTCCAAAGAGTATTACAGGTTCCATTCGAGCAGTTCAGGATCACTGAAGCCTTGTATGAGATGGACATAAACGATTTGTATGAGTTTGTTGCCGATCTCGATGATCGCTATCATTCCATTATGTTATTCGGGCACAATCCATCATTAACACTGTTTGCAGCGAAAATGGACCCATCTGTGATGCATATCCCAACAGCGGGAATTATTCGTTTCGATTTTGAAGTGGAAAAATGGAGACATAGCAGCTATATAAATGCAGATCAGCGGATCTTTATTGCTCCATAATACATTTACTAAAACAGATTCCTTTTTCCATAAACTTAAAGTTGAATACAATGTTAACTATATATTAAATTTAACTGGCAAAATCATTAGTAGGCATTTTTTGCCAATATTTACCGCAATTGAAACAAAATATACAAGTATGAATAAGGAACTTAAGAAAACCATTACAGCGGAATTGCAGGAATTGCTTGCGGGAGCTTTGGTAAAAAGAAACAGTAAAGCAGCCGGTGAAATCACCGATCACATCAAGGATGCTGCTCGTCATTTGGCCAGAAAGTTTGTGAAAAATCTTCCCGGAGCCACACATGCCAAAGTAAAAAAATCGACAGCTACCGATAAGAAACCTGTTGTTAAATCTGCGGTGAAAGCAAAGAGGAAACCCAAAGGCGCTGTGAAGACTAAGGCGAAAGTTGCTGCTAAATCTAAGGTTAAGACAGCACGTGGGGCAAAAAAGTCCTGATAATGTATGAAGAATAAGGAAATCCCATTAGTCAACCGGGAATTAAGCTGGTTGTCGTTTAATGAGCGGGTATTGCAGGAAGCTGCAGACCCGCTCGTTCCATTGCTGGAGCGACTTCGTTTTTTAGGTATTTACTCCAATAACAGAGATGAATTTTTCAGAGTCAGGGTGGCAACCGTAAAACGACTGACTAAAATGGATAAACACCTTCGCATTTTACAGGGTGAAAAACCGGTTGAACTGTTAGAGAATATTCAAAAAGTAATATTAAAACAGCAGGAAAAGTTTGAAAAGATTTTTCAGGGAATCCAAAAAGAATTACACCAGCATAAAATTCACATCATTGATGAAACTGAATTAAATGCTCCCCAGGAAGGTTTGTAAGAGATTATTTTAAGTCGCATGTACAACCGGTTTTGTTTCCGGTTATACTTGGACCGGGAAATCCATTTCCTTATCTGAAAGATAAATCCATATATCTTATCATTCGCCTTCAAAAGAAAGGTAAAGAACCCAGATATGCTTTGATTGAAGTGCCTTCAAAACTAATTTCACGGTTCCTTTTGTTGCCTTCCACTAAAAATGAAAATCATTTAATTTTACTGGAAGATGTGATCCGGTATAATCTGGATGACATCTTTGCTATTTTTGATTTCGACAAAATTGATTCCTATATCATAAAAATTACACGGGATGCTGAATTGGATCTCGACAATGATCTTAGTAAAAGCTTCCTCGAAAAAATAAGCAAATCCATTAAGAACCGGAAGAAAGGGCTGCCGGTACGATTGGCTTACGATGGTAAGCTGGCGAAAGATATGATGGAAATGCTTATTTCAAGAATGAAATTCAGGAAATTTGATAACCTCATTCCAGGCGGACGTATTCATAATTTCAAAGATTTTATTCGTTTCCCTGATATTGGGTCTCCGACATTAAAGTATCGTAAAAATAAACCTTTAGATCACCCTGCATTTAAAAATGCAGCATCACTCTTTCCGGTTATTGCAAAAAAAGATGTATTGCTTTTCTTCCCATATCAATCCTATCATTACATTTTGGATTTGCTTCGTGAGGCATCCATTGATCCAAAAGTGGAAAGTATAAAAATTACGCTTTACAGACTTGCCAATAATTCCATCATTGCAAATGCGCTTATAAACGCTTTAAAGAATGGCAAATCGGTTACAGCAGTTGTGGAGTTGCAGGCAAGATTTGATGAAGAATCCAATATTTACTGGGCTAATCAGCTTCAGGAAGAAGGGGCTACAGTCATATTTGGTGTGCCGGGACTAAAAGTGCATTCCAAGTTATTTCTGATTACCCGTAAGGAGGGAAATCAGGTTACACGTTATGCGCATATTGGAACCGGAAATTTCAATGAAGAAACATCAGGCTTGTATTCTGATATCAGTTTGTTAACTGTTGATCAGCGCATCACCGATGAGGTTGTTAAACTGTTTAATTTTTATGCCAACAATTATAAAATTGGTAGCTACAAACATTTATTGGTTGCACCATGGGATATGCGCAAACGTTATATCGCACTTATCAATAAAGAAATTGCCAACCACAGGACCGGAAAACCTGCCTATATCTGGCTTAAGTTAAACAGTCTTGTCGATGAGGAAATGATATCACGACTGTATGTAGCCAGCTCTGAAGGAGTGCCAGTGAAATTAATCATCAGAGGCATTTGCTCTCTGGTGCCCGGAGTAAAGGGTTTGAGTGAGAATATTGAAGTAATCAGCATTGTGGATAAATTCCTGGAACACAGCAGAATTTTAATCTTCTGTAATGAAGGAGATGAGAAAATTTATCTGGCTTCTGCCGATTGGATGAGCCGAAACCTCGATCATCGCTCTGAAGTAGCTGTGCCTGTGTATGATAAAAGTCTGCAAAAGCAACTCAAAGATTTTATTCAATTGCAATTTAAAGATAATTGCAAGGCCCGGTTGATAAATCAGCAGCAGGATAATCAATATGTTAAGGCTGGCTCTAAAGTCAGGGTCAGATCACAGGATGAATTTTACAAATTGTTACTGAAAAAGTGACCACTATTCCTTATTTTTATACCCTGTAATTGTAACGGAATTGAATAATCGCGAAATACTTCGTTTTGCTGCCGTCGACATTGGCTCCAATGCCATTCGTCTGCTTTTGTGTAACGTTTACGAAGGAGGGGAGGAGCCACTGTTTAAAAAAGCGGAATTAATTCGTTTCCCGCTCCGTCTGGGAGAAGATGCTTTTCTTAAAGGCTACATTGCTGATGACACCATCAGTAAGCTGGTTAAGGTAATGTGTGCCTTCCGCTCACTTATTGATGCTTATGATGTGATATCCTACCGTATTTGTGCCACATCGGCAATGCGCGAAGCTGCTAACAGAAAACAAGTCATTGACAGGGTATTTAAAGAATCGGGACTTACCATTGAAGTTATTGACGGACGTACAGAAGCAGAAGTTATTTATTCCAATCATATTGCTGAAAATCTTGAAAGCAATAATTCTTATCTCTATATTGATGTTGGTGGCGGAAGTACCGAACTAACCCTGTTTTCGAAAGGGAAATTTATTTCCAGTGGATCATACAATATTGGAACCATCAGAATGCTGCATGATAAAGTAACACGTGATCAATGGCGCGACTTTAAAGATCATGTTCGTAAGCTTGCAGTTGGTAATCAACCCATGGTTGCCATTGGGTCCGGAGGGAACATCAATAAAATATTCAAACTTGCCAATCGCAAAGAAAATCAGGTGTTGTCATTTGCAAAACTAAAAGAGGTTTATGAGTATGTCAGCACATTCACACTCGAACAACGTATCACCGAGCTTAAACTTAATCCTGATCGAGCCGATGTTATATTGCCTGCATTTCGTGTTTTTATTGCAGTCATGAAAGCTGCTCAGATCGATGGTATCAGAGTGCCGCAGGTGGGACTTTCTGATGGTATTGTTCACCTTTTGTATGAACGTTACAAAAAGCAAATTTTAACCGGAGTTTTTTAATTGAATCCGATTCTTATTTTTAATAATCCTACTCAATTTTCTTAATTCAATGTTAAGTCAAAAATGTATCTATGTTAAACAGGTGTATTTTGTTTTTCTTTTATGTGTTAATCCCTTCTGAAGTAGCTGTAAATTAATTGTTTCCGGTTTAACAATGAATTAACCTGATTGTAACAATCAGTTAATTTGGTATGTATTTTTTTGCATCGTGAAAAGGTGCACAACATCGCCTTCAAACTTAACTAACCCACTACCTCATTTCAATGAAAAAATTTCTCTCACTTGCAGTACTTATTCTTTGCTTATCGGGAAAACTGCTTGCTCAAACAGGTTCCATCAGTGGCCGGATAATGGATGGAACAACCAAAACACCATTACCTGGTGCCAGTGTTGTAATTGATGGTACCACTCAAGGTGCTATGACAGATCTGGATGGTTTGTTTAAAATTACCGCAGTACAACCCGGAAAAGTTAATTTGAAAATCAGTTATGTTGGTTACGTTACTCAATTGCTTTCAGGAGTTGAAGTTACAGCAGGTAATGAAACCAAGATTGAATTAAAACTTATAGAAAATGTTAGTCAGTTGCAAGGTGCTGATGTAGTTGCGCAAAGAAGTACGCATACAGAAAATGCAGTGATGATGGAAGTAAAGCAAAGTGAACAAATTATAAGTGGTGTTTCGAGTCAGCAAATTGGACGATCGCAAGACCGTACTGCTAGTGAAGTGATACGACGGATACCCGGAGTTACATTAATGGAAAATGGATTTGTGATGATCCGCGGGTTGAATGAACGTTACAACACTGTTTTGCTGAATGGTATAATTGCACCCAGTATGGAAGCCGACAAAAAAGCATTTGCGCTGGATGTTATTCCTGCCGGAATGCTCGATCGTTTAATGATATATAAAACGGGGTCTCCCGGAACTTCCGGGTGAGTTTGCCGGAGGTGTCATTAAAGTGGTTACCAAAAATGTTTCTGAAGAAGATGAGTTTACTGTTGGTTATACCAGTGGTGTGAAAGCCAATACCACCTTCAACGATTTTTATCAGGCACCAAAGGGGAATTCAGATTGGTTGGGAAAGGATGATGGAACCAGAAGTTTGCCCGGAAGTTTTCCTACCAGTTTGTATGATGTTAAAGATCCTGGTCAGTTAGCTGATTTAGGAAAGAAATTGCCGAATGCATGGACTTCAGCAAAAATTCAGGCAGCTCCCGATCAAAGATTCAGTGCTTCCTTGATAAAGAATTTAAAGTTTGGCAAAATGAAAGCTGCGAATATCACTGCATTACAGTATGGCATGACTTTCGATTCTTATGAAGCACAAAATCTTGGTTTCAATTCATATGATCTGAATACGCAACAAAGCGATACTATTTACGATTATAATGACCGCATGTATCGTGAGAATGTTAGATTGTCATTATTACACAACTGGACATTCCTGGTATCACCGGCAACTAAAATTGAATTCCGGAATTTCTTTAATCAGCAAGGTTCCAACCAATCTATTTTGAGAACAGGTTCTAACTTTGAAGAAGGAAGTCTTGTTAAGAGTTATGCTTACCGTTATCAGGAGCGTACTGTTTACAGCGGACAGTTACATGGCTCACATGAAATTAATGCCAATAGAACCAAAATCGACTGGACAGCAGCTTATTCCTATTCACATTCGGCAGAACCTGATTTCAGAAGAATCAGAACAAAGAAAGACATCGGTGCAGCAGCAGACAGTATCCCTTATCAGGTTGTAATTGCTCCTTCAGCTTCAACTATTGATGCCGGAAGATTTTATTCCGACCTCACTGAAAATACCGGTAGTGGGGCACTTGATTTTGAACATGCTTTAAAATCGAATGCTGATTTATTGATACCTAAATTCAGAGCCGGTGTTTATGTGGAATCAAAACAGCGTGAATTCAGTGCCCGTTGGATGTCATATAAACAATCGAAAATCACAGGTTTCGATAATTCACTTCTTTATTTGCCACTCGATCAGATTTTCGCTCCTGAGAACATTAATGATTCCACGGGATTTAAATTGGAAGAAGGAACTAATCCAAGTGATAAATATAGTGCATACAATTCGCTTACTGCAGGTTATGCAGCTTTATCGTGGCCGATCACTGAGAAATTCAATGTTTCCGGTGGTGTAAGAATTGAGCATAATATTCAACAATTAGAAAGTCGTTCATATTCCAACGCAAAAATTACAGTCGATAATACCATCACTAGTATATTACCTTCCATAAATCTCTCTTACAATTTTACTGAGAAAATGCTGGTTCGTGTAGCTTATGCACAATCTGTTAATCGACCTGAATTCAGGGAACTGGCACCATTTGCATATTATGATTTTACATTTAACAATGTGTTAAGTGGTAATAGCGAATTAAAGACACCAACCATTCAGAATTTTGATCTAAGATGGGAACTATATCCGTCGAACAGTGAAATGATATCAATTGGTGCTTTCTACAAAGATTTTCACAATCCGATTGAAATGTTTTTTGTTCCCGGTTCTGGTTCCGGTGGGACAAGAAACTTCACTTACAACAATGCTGATAACGCTACGAGTTTAGGTTTTGAAATTGAAGTTAAGAAGTATTTTATTTCATTTTTTGATACAACAGGAAAAGATCAGGGATTGTTCATTCGTCGTTTTGTTAGTCGTTTAGGTTTAAGTGCCAATGCAGCCTGGATTGTTAGTGAAGTAAAATTGGGTGATAAAGCTGTTGGACAGAGTGAAAACAGACCGATGATGGGGCAATCGCCATACATTTTTAATGTTGGACTATTTTTCTCGAATGTAGAAAAGAAATTCCAGGTTACTGCTTTGTATAATACCATAGGGAAGCGAGTTTTTGCAGTGGGCACTTATGGAACTCCCGATATTTACTACATGCCCCGAAACCTTTTTGATTTGACCGTTACCAAAGGGATTGGAAAAAATCTCGAAATTAAAGCAGGTGTGCAGGATTTGTTTGCGGAGGATGAAGTTTATCAACAAGATTCCAATGAAGATGGTAAGATAAATTCCACAGATGAAAAGGTGTTTGTGGTCAAAAGAGGGGCTTCTTATTCTCTTGGTTTTAATTTAAAATTCTGATTGATTTCATTTCATTTTCAGCTAAGCACCGATTTATTTAAATCTGAAGATGAATTAACCTAATCACTATTTAGTTTTAATGTTTAAGTAACATTAACACCCTTAATTTGCCTCTGAAATCAAACATAAAATAGTAATCATGAACATGAAACAAACTTCAAAAAGAATCGCAAGAATCAGCAGTATGATGCTGACCATGCTTGCCCTTGCCGCAATCACCATCGTGGGATGTAAAAAAGATGATGATGATGAATCAACACCAACCCCTACCGGAACAACTATTGAAATCTCCGGTGACATTACTACTAACACTAACTGGACAGCCATCAATAAATATATATTGAAAGGATTCGTTTATGTTAAAGATGGCGCTACCTTAAATATAGAAGCCGGTACCTTAATTAGAGGAGATAAAGCAACAAAAGGCACTTTAATTATTGAAAGAGGCGGTAAAATTAATGCAGTAGGAACATCTGCGAAGCCTATTGTGTTTACTTCTAATGAAGCTGTTGGAAGCCGTTCTTATGGTGACTGGGGTGGCATTATTATTTGTGGCCGTGCACCAATTAACTTGCCTGGTGGCGAAGGAACTGTTGAAGGTGGAACTAATGCACTCTTTGGTGGAACAAATGCTTCCGATGATTCAGGAAAACTGAAATATGTACGTATTGAATTTTGCGGAATAGCATTTCAGCCAAATCAGGAAATTAATGGTCTGACTCTTGGAGGCGTTGGATCAACTACCGAAATTTCTCATATCCAGGTTTCTTACAGTGGTGATGATTATTATGAAATGTTTGGTGGAACTGTAAACCTGAAAAACATTGTTGCTTACCGTGGTTGGGATGATGATTTTGATACAGACAACGGATACATTGGTAAAATTCAATTTGCACTTGCTTTACGCGATAAAGATATTGCTGATCAATCAGGATCAAATGGTTTTGAATCAGATAATGATGGATCAGGAACTACTGCAACACCATACACAAAACCAATTTTCTCGAATGTAACTGTATTTGGTCCGATGGAGAGTTCATCAACTACCATTAATTCACTTTACAAAAGAGCTGCTCACCTGAGAAGAAATACACAAACCTGTATTTATAATTCTGTTTTTGCAGGATATCCTACAGGATTATTCATCGATGGATCTGCAACAGAATCAAATGCTGCTGCCGCTGATCTGCAATTCAGAAATAATATCATTGCAGGTTGTACAACTCCATTAGCTGCAAGTGCATCTTTTGATATTCAGGCATGGTTCGATACTCCGGCATTTGCCAATACACTTCTTACCAATTCAACAGATATTCAATGTGGGTATCCGTTCGATTTACTTTCACCTGAGTTTTTGCCACAAGTTTCTTCACCATTGTTGAGTGGTGCCGATTTCACTAACAGCAATCTGCAAGGCTTCTTTACTTCTGTTTCTTATCGTGGTGCATTTGGTACTACCGACTGGACAGATGAGTGGTGTAACTTTGATCCACAAAATACTGCTTACTAAAATATTATTAATAGTTGGGTTTATTAATAAAGGAGTCACCTCTGAGGTGGCTCCTTTTTTTATATTCCGGTATATTGATTGAGTAATTGCAGCCGGTATTTCCACACCGTTAAATAACCATTAAAATTTAGTCCTAAAAACCTTATATTGTATTGATAAGCAATATATTAAGAGAGTAGAGTTTCTTCAATCACCGAAAGCCTTCCCTTATGTCCTCATTTTTTGTAACTTTGTCAGGAAATTAAACTAAAATGAAGTTCTTCAGGGTAGGCATTACCATATTGATTTTGCTTTTTTGCGCCCATGTTTCCGTTCAGGGTCAGGTTACTGTGGCAGGGGCTGCAGCCGCTACTCCGAATGGGGTTTATCCAACTTTAGGTGCAGCTTTTACGGCTATTAATGCAACCAATCAGGCCGGATTGGCTATTACACTTACTATTACTGCCAATACCGTTGAAGGTGCCGGGGCTGTTTTGCTGCAAAATGCAGGTCCATGGGCTTCTTTAACCATTCAGCCTGCAGGTAATGTTTCAGTTACAGGGAATCTGGCCGTTCCGTTAGTAGATTTAAATGGTGCCGATAATGTTTCCATCAACGGAATTAATTCCGGAGGTAATTCGCTTATCATTTCAAATACCAGCACATCCACTGTGGCATCTACTATCAGATTTGTGAACGATGCTCAAAACAATACGGTTACGAATTGCTCCATTCGCGGTGCTGGTACCGGAGTTCCGACTACATCCAATGACGGTGCGGTAATATTCTTCTCAAGTACAGGTGCACCTGGAGGAACAGGGAATGATAATATTATCATCAGCAATAATGATATTTCTGCTTCAACAACAATTCCTTTTGTGCTTATCAAAGGGTATGGAACCACAGCAAACGCCAACAGTAATATTACTATCAGTAACAATCTGATACACGATTTCTTCTCAACAGTTAACTCTCATTGTCGCGGTATTTATATTGGTTCAGGAAATACAGCATGGACGATCACCGGAAACAGAATTTATCAAACTGCCGACCGTCAGTGGTTGTCAAGTGGTAATAATGTTTATTCCTGTATTGAAATCACCAATGCTGTGAGCGGTAACGGAAGTAATTTTCAAATTACCAATAATGTTCTTGGCTTTCGTGATGCAGCCGGAACTGGTTACACGGTATTGAAGAATGGCGGAACTTCCGCTACTAACATTGCTTCTAATCTTCAAGTCATAATTTTCAACGCTACCGGTTCTGTAAATAATTTGATTTCCGGAAATACAATTGGAGGGTTTGATTTGATGTCGAGTCGCGCCACAGCAACAGCAAATGAAAATATTTTCATTGGTATTTTTATCCGGACCGGAACAGTTTCAGTTACCAACAATACTATTGGTTCAGGCAGTAGTTCCAATTCTATATTGATTCGTTCAACAGCAACTACTGCGCCGGCTCCGGTTCCTGCAGCTGGAATTTATGTAAGGGGAGCCAATCCTGTAACGGTTATCGGAAATGTGATAGGAGGATTAACGTTTTCATTTATGAGTCCGGGCAGTACCGGAAGTGACCGTATATCCTTTATTGGTATTTTTTCAGATAATACCAACCAAACATTCATCAGAAATAATGTCATTGGTGGTTCTAATTCCTCTAACATAGTCATGCCATATCTGAATGCACGTTTAGTTGGAATTCAATGTTCAGGTGGTTCAGGAGGAGGTATTTCGAAAGTTACAGGGAATAAAGTTTACAATCTGGTACACACTGGAGTCCGTACAGCATTTACTGGACAAAACTCTAATGTGGCAGGTATTTTGTTGGCTCCCGGCAATGTGAACGATTCTATTGCGCAGGATACAATTTTTAATTTGTCATCCACAGCTGCAACTGCATCAGGAAATAAATCACTGACTGGAATTTATGTGGATGCGCCTGCCGGTGGAGCAGGAGTAGTAGTCAGCAAAAACTATATCCATAGCTTAACCACGCCGGGTGGGCCCGGATCAATTACCGGAATTAATACCAGTGCCGGCAAAACACGAATTCATAATAATATGATTTCTGTGGGTGCAGGACAAACAGGTGCCGATATCATTTATGGAATAGATCAAAACCTTGCTACCACGACTGAAATTTATTTTAATACGGTTAAAGTTTCCGGTGTATCTTCCGGAGTGAATACTGCTGCGTACCGGGCAAATTGTACAACTACTTTCCCTGGAATTTGCACATTGAGAAATAATATTTTTTACAATGATCGGGTAGGTATTTCCTACGGATTACAAATTAGTACCTTCACCACTTACACCGGTGATCACAATTTAATTTATGGTACACGGTATGGTTTTTATCAGGGAGTTGCTTATCTGCTTCAGGCAAATTGGTTCGCTATTACCGGACAAGAGCCACTGACCACTTCGATTAACAGCACCATGACTTTTATATCTGCAACCGATCTGCATACCAATGATCAGATCATCCGCGGAGCAGGAATTGCTATTGCAGGTATTAATGATGATATCGATAATTTTGTTCGTGGTACTTGTATCGACATCGGAGCCGATGAATTTGATCCTTCAACAATTCCCGGAACAGTTTATACCTGGACCGGTGGAGTAAATGATTCCTGGTGCGAACCCTGTAACTGGGATCGTGAAGTAGTGCCACTGCCTGCTAACAACGTTATCATCAAAGATAAATGTTTGAATTATCCTTTGCTCCAGGCAGGATGTGGAAATCAACAGGTAAATGATTTAACCATACTTCGGAATATTTCACCTTTCTACAGTGGAAAACTCGACTTTGGAACTTATACACTTGCAGTAACTGGTAATGTCGATATAGAAGGAACCTGTTCCTGCACCGGGACTACCAATGCTTCCGTTACAACAGAAGGTTTGTTGGATCTTATTTCAACTACATCTCAACAGACATTAAACATCAAAAGCAGTAATGGAAATTATCCCGGTTATCTGTGTAAACTTCGCATCAACAAAACAGCTCCCACAGGAGTTGCCGGTGTAAATCATGAAGCCATCTTAAAAGGTAATTTGAACATCGAATATCATTTAGATATCACCAATGGTGTGCTGCTTTCACAAAATGGCGCAACTTATGATGCTGATGAATTTACTGCAAACAATTTTAAAACGATCAATATCTTTAATACCGATCCTGCATCTGTTACACGACAAACTATTGGTGCTCAAAATACAAACAACGGCTTTTTCATGGGACGATTGAACAGAAATATTGCTGCAGGAGTTAATCCGGGTCAATATTTGTTCCCTCTTGGATTCCGGACAACAGGCGGAAGTGGAGTAGTGGGCGATTATTTATACACACCTTCATTACTCGATTTTACCAATGTAACAACATCCAATTATGTTGCAGGAACATTTTTAAATAACAACAATAACGGCACTGTTGATGGATCCGGAATCGGATTTACCGGTCATGGATGCTTCAATGCACTTGAAATTGATGATGCAGGCGGAAATACTGCAGTTAGCTGTATTGGAAAAGAAATCGATATGATGGCACAGCACTACTGGGATTTTTCTGAAGGAACACCTCCCGCATCAGATGGCAATCCTGTGCCTTCAGCCGGTGCATTGGGTGCTGTTTCATTCGATATGCAATGTTCTGGAGATGTTTATGCATTACCAGCTAATGATGGCCTCGCCGGTTCTCAATTGCGTTTAATGAATCGTGCCAATGTGGTTATTCCGGGTAATGCTGGACAAGGACCGTGGGCTTCGAATGCCGGTACACATGCCGGAGCAAATATCAGCGCCAACACCGGAATTGCCATGTACAGTAATGCCTTGCTACAAGGTGCCCGTAGGAATGCAGTTACCTCATTCGGTGGCTATGGTGCAGCCGGAAATGGCGATTCTCCTCTACCGGTTGAATTGCTATATTTTGATGCAGAGAAACAAAAAGATGGAACCGTTAATTGCATCTGGGCAACTGCATCGGAAATAAACAGTGATTATTTTATTGTAGAAGTTGCAACTACTCTTGATAAAAATGGAAATCCATTATTCAGCAACTTAGGTACCGTGAAAGCTGCTGGATTTTCAACCAATACCATCAGTTATAATTTTATCGATCCTGCAAGTTATAACGGTATTGTTTATTACCGCTTAACTCAAATTGATTTTGATGGCAGTGCTGTTGTTAGTCATATAGTAGCAATCCGGTTTGATCACAGCGGAATGGCATTTCAATTGATAGGTGTTGATCCTAATCCTGCACTTCATGAATCGGTTTTAACAATTTTTTCATCTGAAGAAAAACAAATTGCTTTGCAATTGACAGATGCAACTGGAAGAATAATTTTAACCAGAACCGTTTCATTATCGGATGGAATGAATACAATTCCTCTTTTTGAAAATCAAAAACCGGGTGCAGGTGTTTATTTCCTGAAAGCCGGAGATCATACATTCTCTGAAATGT
Organism: Bacteroidota bacterium; assembly: GCA_016713525.1. Taxonomy (GTDB): domain Bacteria; phylum Bacteroidota; class Bacteroidia; order AKYH767-A; family OLB10; genus JADKJB01. The sequence continues at coordinate 543,444 of JADJOZ010000001.1, forward strand.
TGAGAATAGTGATTCTGTAGATTATTTATTTTTTTGCGAAAACTGCAACCTGTCTTTTTTGTATAAATAAAGTTAAAGAATTTTTATTGATTGCAATGGAGTCGGTTTTTGACAAACATTCAATAAAATCTTTTTCCAGATTTCCTTTGCCAAAACACATATAACGGGTGGCTAATGCCGGATGTAAAGAGATTTTGTCGCTTGTCATACTGAAATTCCCCGACAGCTTATTACAACCCGAAAATCCCGATAAAGCATTTGTTTGATGATCGAAATATAGCTCCGGTGCAGGATCAGTGATTTGGTGTCCTGTAAATTCAGTCAGATGCCAGGATGTGTTGGTCAGCAACGGATCATTGTTATTTGTTTCGGATTTACCGCTGGTACACGATTCAATTCCGGTTGCAATGATGATCAGCAGCAATACAAATGGGATTAACCGATATTTATTATTCATGGTAGTTTGAAATGCAGGTTGATGACAAATGCATTTTACGGATTGAAATTACCTGAATATAAGGTTAAGTTTTTGTCAAATGAATATTCGTAGCCTTCTGATTAACAGATGCTGCTCTGCAGGATGCAAATAAAAAAAGCGACCTTGTCGAAGGTCGCTTTTTTTATTTTAATCAATTGCTGAATATGAAATTATTATTCGGGTCGAGACCAATCGTGATTTTATCATCGCGATTCACTTTTCCCGCCAGAATCTGTTTACTCAGTTCATTCAGGATTTTCTTTTGAATTACCCTTTTTAGAGGCCTGGCTCCAAACTGTGGATCAAATCCAAGTTGCGATAACCAGTCGAGAGCTTCATCAGTTACTTCAAGATTTACACCCTGACCAGATAACATTTTTCGGAGTCCGTTCAGCTGAATTTCAACAATCCCTTTAATCTCGTTTCTGGTCAGCGGATTAAACATAATGATTTCATCTATCCTGTTCAGGAATTCCGGACGGATAGTTTTCTTTAGCAGATCATTGACTGCTACCCGTGTCGCTGCAAGAATCTCATCCCGGTTCGAATCATTAAGGTGTTCAAAGTTTTCCTGAATCAAATGTGCACCTATGTTGGATGTCATGATGATTATCGTGTTCTTGAAATTGGCAGTACGTCCCTTATTATCGGTTAACCGGCCATCATCAAGAACCTGCAGTAAGATGTTAAATACATCCGGATGCGCTTTTTCAATTTCATCCAGCAATATCACACTGTAAGGTCTTCTGCGTACAGCTTCGGTTAATTGTCCGCCCTCATCATAGCCTACATATCCGGGAGGTGCACCAATTAGTCTTGAAACTGTGTGACGTTCCTGGTATTCACTCATATCAATCCGTGTCAGCGAATTTTCATCGTTAAACAGGTACTCGGCAAGTGCTTTTGCAAGTTCCGTTTTACCTACTCCGGTGGTTCCCAGAAATATGAAGGAGCCAATTGGTCTTTTCATATCCTGCAAACCGGCACGACTCCTTCGAACGGCATCAGCAACCGCTGCAATTGCATCTTCCTGTCCGACCACACGCTTGTGTAATTCATCTTCCAGAAGCAGTAATTTCTCACGCTCACTCTGTAGCATTTTCTTTACCGGAATTCCGGTCCATTTCGAAACCACTTCAGCTATATCTTCACTATCGACTTCCTCTTTAATCATAGCACCTTTCGATTGCTGCATCTTAAGCAATTGTGCCATCAGCTGTTCCTTTTTGGCCTCCGCTTCTTTAATCCGCCCATAGCGAATTTCAGCAACCTTACCATAGTCACCGGAACGTTCTGCCTGATCAGCTTCCAACTTGAACTGTTCAATACCCTCTTTCAGATTCTGAACCTGTTCTGCCAATTCTTTTTCTGCCTGCCAATGCGATTTTATTTTGTTGCGTTCTTCATTCAAATTGGCAAGCTCTTCGTTTAGTTCCGCTAAGCGACGATCATCATTCTCACGTTTTATGGCTTCCCGTTCAATTTCGAGCTGCATGATTTTACGTTGGACTGCATCTAATTCCTCAGGAACTGAATCCATTTCCAAACGTAATTTGGAAGCTGCTTCATCAATCAAATCGATTGCTTTGTCAGGAAGGAAGCGATCGGTTATGTACCGTTCCGATAATTCTACGGCTGCAATAATTGCCTCATCTTTAATTTGAACTTTATGGTGCGATTCATAACGATCTTTCAGTCCACGTAAAATTGCTATGGCATCCTGTGTGTCGGGTTCCTCGACTAAAACTTTTTGGAAACGACGTTCAAGAGCTTTATCTTTTTCAATATACTTCTGATATTCACCAAGTGTGGTGGCACCAATGGCGCGCAGTTCTCCGCGTGCTAATGCAGGTTTTAAGATGTTGGCAGCATCCATTGCTCCTTCGCCACCTCCTGCACCTACCAGTGTATGAATTTCATCAATAAACAACACCAGATCACCTTCTGCGCTGATAACTTCTTTTACCACCGCTTTCAGCCGTTCTTCAAATTCACCTTTATATTTTGCACCTGCAATAAGGGCACCCATATCGAGTGAAAAAATGGTTTTTGTTTCAGATTTTCCGGTACATCACCATTAATGATACGATGTGCTAATCCCTCAGCAATTGCTGTTTTACCAACACCGGGTTCACCGATCAGAATAGGATTGTTTTGGTTCTCCTCGATAATATCTGCAATACACGACGAATTTCTTCATCACGACCAATAACGGGATCCAATTTTCCCTGACGTGCAAGTTCATTCAGATTCTTGGCATATTTGTTAAGAGCATTGTAGGTTTCTTCCGCACTTGCAGAAGTTACACGCGAACCTTTTCGCAATTCGAGAATGGCAGCCTTAGCTTCTTTCTCATTCACTCCCGATTCCCGCAATAGCGATGCTACTTTATCTTTTCCGTTGAGTAAACCAAGAAATAAATGTTCCAGAGAAACAAAATCATCTTTGAAATCTTTAAGTAAAGAAATTGCTTTTTGAAGCGCCTGATTAGCATCACTGGAAAGATAAGGCGTTCCTCCGGAAACTTTCGGATACTGACTAACCAGAGTTTGCAGTTGCTGCGAGAGTGTGGCCATGTTCACATTCATTTTTTTCAGAATGTAGGGAACCACATTTTCATCAACTTCCAGTAAAGCCTGCATTAGGTGACCGGTTTCAATAGACTGTTGACCATTCTGTGATGCCAGCTGTTGAGCCTGTTGCACCACTTCCTGTGATTTAATGGTGAAATTATTGAGATTCATAATTGCGTGTTTACGATTTTATTAGCTCAGCCTCATGCTCCAAAACCCTACCAATTATTAAATGGCTGTTTTTCACGTCAATTTGGCAGGTCAGGAAAATTAAAATTGACAACTTGCCAGTCGCCAAGGGAATTTTAGGTGAAAATGGCGCTGTCGGCTTGGTTTGATTACTTTTGTGTTTAGATTATGGATTCACTGACACATATAGTAGCCGGGGCAGTCACCGGAGATCTCATTTTAGGAAAGAAAGTAGGCAAAAAAGGTATGTTATTCGGTGCTATCGCCGGAAGTGCTCCTGATGTAGATGCCGTACTTAATTTTTTTGTGTCCGATGTCGATTCGTTGGTGATGCACCGGGGAATTACCCATTCCATTTTTGTAGCACTAACAATAGGGCCATTACTGGGATGGCTTATGTGGAAGTGGTTTAAGAAGCAGGAGGAACTCGATCGGGGTGGATTGCTTTGGTAACAATTAATATTTTATTCCATCTCTTCCTGGACATGTGTACAGTTTATGGAACGGGATTACTGACGCCATTTTCAGAACAACGGTTTTCATTTGATACTATTTTCGTTGCAGATCCACTTTATACCATTCCTTTACTCATTGCATCTGTTGTATTGTTGATACTGAAATCCGATAGCACCGCCAGAGCTCGTGTTGCAATAACCGGCTTGATATTGAGTAGTGCTTACATGACCTTTGCATTTTATGCACATGCTAAAGCAATCGGTAAATGTGAAACTGCATTGCAATCAAGAAATATAAATGCTACATCAATAATCGCCACGCCCACACTAATGAATACGGTACTTTGGAATATTGTCGCGGCCGATACTGGAGGATATTGGAATGGTTACTGCTCAGTGTTAGATGCTGAAAATGAAATTCCGGAACTAACTTTTATTCCCCAACAAGTATATCTTTCTGACTCCATACAATCGAAAGAAGACCTGGCAAAAATGATCCAGTTTGCTGATGGTTTTTATACATTGACCAATGAAGAAGGCAAAATCAGATTCAATGTATTACGTTTCGGACAGGTTTCAGGCTGGATTGATCCGGCATCAAAATGTGCCTTTAGCTTCGACATGACTCCCGGAGCCGACAACTCCATGGTAGTACAACAAGGACGAATTGAAACTACAAAGAAAGAAGTGTTGGAGGCGATGGTGGAGAGGATGGGGTTTTGAAAAAGTCATTGGCGGCAAAGCCGCTGTCATTTGCAGCAGAGCTGCGTCATTAGGTCATTGGCGGCAGAGCCGCTGTCATTGAGTCAATAGTAGTTATTTTTTGTGCATGTTTCCAAACATAATTTTGAATTGGGTATTTTACATTTTGCATTATACATTCTTGAATTTAAATTTATGATTTTACATTTCAACGAATTTCCTTCTGAGCAATAGTGTCTTCATTTCCTCCAATTTCCAATTTGAAAAATAGTTGTAATTATTCTTTATTTGCATGTCAATTAATGGAATAGAAAAAATCTTGACTATAATTTGCAACTTTGAAGAAAATTTCTAATTTTACATATAGTATTCACCAAACCCCTTCCATTCCCCCCCAAGAAGATTGGGGAATTTAATAGTATAAATGAGTTTTAAAAAAGTCGATGCATACAAAGAATCGAGTGAAAGTTCTGTCAGATTTTCAGGCAAAGTCAAAAATTCCAGATTGCTGTTTGAATGGTTAAATTCTGGAATATACTTATTAAAAGCATATGATGCCGCTGGCAAAATTTGGTACAGTTCATTTGCTAAAATTGACTGACATTCTTCACCGTAGCCACAATGTGTGGCTACCGTAATATTTTATAAATTATGAAAATAAGAATATTATTTCTACTGGTTATTTTTTTAACTTGTTCCAATTGCATGGCTCAATTTAAAAACAATGTTTGGTGTTTTGGTGATAGTGCAGGTGTGAAATTTGATCAGGGAACAACTCAATTATTTAATTCATCCACAGTTTCCCGAGGTGGAAGCTGCACCATTTCCGATTCAGTTGGTAACTTACTTTTTATACTAATACAGATTACCTTTTTTTATACAATCAAGGATTTGCTGCATTAGGTGTTGTTTGGGATCGTAATCATAATTTAATGCAGAATGGCGATACATTGATAGGCGATTTATTATTTCAGGAACAGGTTATTGTCCCTTTGCCTGGTTCGTCTCATCTCTTTTATATTTTCACACCTAGTGTTTTGGTTTTTTATGGGTTTTGGTATTCAGTAGTCGATTTGAATCAAAATGGAGGATTAGGGGCTGTGGTTCAAAAAAATGTGCAGATGACCAATTACCAGGCATCAGATTGTGTGACGGCTGTAAAACATGGTAATGGCAGAGACTGGTGGGTGTTTTTTAGAAGGTTTGATGTGGTAAATGATTCCATGTACAGGTATTTAATAACTCCCTTAGGTATCGAAGGACCATTCGTTCAAAATATTGGCACTCCCACCGATAATGGATTCATGCATACCACATTTTCGAAGGATGGTTCCAAATACTTGGTTGTTGATAGGCGAGGATTAATCGAAGTTTATGATTTTGATCGTTGCAGTGGACTATTTACCAATGTTACCACAATCGAACAAGAGCAGCCTTCAGGGTTGGTGCCATACTATTTTGGATGTGAATTTTCTGCCAGTGGGAGATATATTTATGTTTCTAGTAATGATGATGTGGAATCTCGAATAGTTCAATTTGACCTTATGTCACCCAATATTCCTGCAAGTAAAGACACCATAGCTGATTTGTCACTTCCTCCAACAGGAGGATTACTCAAACGTGCGCCTAATGATAAGATTTATTTTTCATGTGTGTACAATGATGGAATTTTAGCTTATCCATACCCTGATTCAGTCACAAGCATTTATAACCTAAATCTTAGCGTTATTAATTATCCCGATAGTGCTGGTACAGCTTGTGATTATTCACCTTTTAGTTTTTACCTAGGAGGAAATGAAACATATTGGGGATTGCCGAATAATCCAGAGTATGAATTGGGTGCCTTGGCAGGTAGTCCATGCGATACGTTAGTAGGAATTGGTGAAGCCCCGCAAATACAACAAGCGGCATTGAATGTTTTCTATCACACTGCATGGGAAAAAGCCTTCATAAATGCCTCCAACTTAAAAGGCAAAACCGGCAAGTTGTTGGTTTATGATATGCAAGGGAAAGTTGTTCATTCGGAGCCATTACGTATACTGAATGGGTATTATACGCGGGATTTGTCGATGGCAGGATTTTCCAATGGGATGTACCTGGTTGTTTTGGCGACTGAAAAAGAGAGATTAACCAAGAAGTTGATGGTGGAGTAGCCTCTTCGCCATTTTTTTGTATTTTAGCCTGATGAATTTAATTCGACCTCTTTTCTAATTCTTGCCTGTAGCATCATTGCCTACGGTGTAAATGCACAAAAAGAAATGCAGTTTGGTGTTTTGGTGATAGTGCAGGTGTGAAATTTGATCAGGGAGCAACTCAATTATTTAATTCATCCACAGTTACCCGCGGTGGAAGCTGCACCATTTCCGATTCGGTTGGTAACTTGCTTTTTATACTAATACAGATTATTACTTTTTATGGAACCAAGGTTTTGTTTCCTTAGGTGTTGTATGGGATCGTAATCATAATTTGATGCAAAACGGTGACACGTTAATTGGTTCTCTATTGTTTCAGGAACAGGTTATCGTCCCATGGCCAGATTCGTCCCATCTTTTTTACATATTTACACCTAGTGTATTGTTTTTTTACGGGTTTTGGTATTCAGTAGTCGATTTGAATCAAAATGGAGGATTAGGGGCTGTGGTTCAAAAAAATGTGCAGATGACCAATTACCAGGCATCAGATTGTGTGACGGCTGTAAAACATGGCAATGGCAGAGACTGGTGGGTGTTTTTTAGGAGGTTTGATGTGGTAAATGATTCTATGTATAGATATTTAGTTACTCCATCAGGAATTGAAGGACCCTTCGTTCAAAATATTGGCACTCCCACCGATAATGGATTCATGCACACCACATTTTCTAAAGATGGATCTAAATATTTGGTGGTTAATTACCGAGGCTTAATTGAAGTTTATGATTTTGATAGGTGCAGTGGATTATTTTCAAATGTAACAGTCATCGAATCTGAAAGATTGCCTTCATTGGTACCAAAATATACTGGGAATGCATTTTCTGCATCAGGCCGTTACATTTATGTAAGTACAACTGACAATGCTGATACCTACTTGTACCAGTTCGATTTATTAGCTCCTGATATAACAGCATCTAAAACACTCATATATTCTGTGCAAACTCCCTCATATTTTGGGTATATGCGACTAGCTCCTGACAATAAAATTTATTGCTCTTTGAATTATTATGATGGAATTAACACATATCCTTATACCGATAGTTTAAATAATAATTTCAATCAAAACATGAGCGTCATAAATTATCCGGATAGCGCTGGAACTGCTTGCGATTTTTCTCCATTTAGTTTTTACCTGGGAGGAAACGAAACGTATTGGGGCATGCCCAACAACCCTGATTACGACCTACCCGCACTAGCTGGCAGTCTTTGTGATACGTTGGTGGGAATAGGTGATGCCCCACAAATACAACAAGCTGCCTTAAATGTTTTCTACCACACAGCTTGGGAAAAAGCATTCATTAATGCCTCAAATTTGAAAGGCAAAACCGGTAAGTTATTGGTTTATGATATGCAGGGAAAGATTGTTCATTCGGAGCCACTCAAGATATTGAATGGGTATTATACCAGAGATTTGTCGATGATTGGTATGGCTGATGGAGTTTACCTTATTGTTCTAGAGACGGAACAGGAGCGGTTGGTGAAAAAAATGGTAATTGAGTAATATCGCAATGTCTACATGAATAGAGATTTGTACTTTGTAGGCATCCTCGCCTCAGGCAAGGACGATGGTGGGTATATGATATAGTTGGAAAGTTAGTTTGGAAACAATCCAATCCCGAAACAATAATAAATATTCAATGGCTTGAAGAAGGAACCTATATTGTTCGGGCATATGATTCTTCAGAACAGCATTACCAAAGGAAATTTGTAAAAATTAAATAAGAAATGAGAGCAAATTGCCAATTTAAATTCCTAACAAAAATCGTAATACTCATATTATGTGGTTGCATATACTCAATTGAATTATCTGCTCAATTCAAGAATAATGTATGGTGTTTTGGAGATTCTGCCCTGATAGATTTTACTAGCGGGGTTCCGGTTTCTGGTGTGTCATCATTAGATACTCGCGGGAGCTGTATTTCCATTTCAGATACTAATGGAGATTTATTGTTTTATGGGAATACGAGAGCGGGTATTGGAAATCCTTCTGGATTACTTTGGAATAAAGTAAATCAGTTAATGCTAAATGGTGATTCCATAGCTGGAAGTGGCTGGTATCATGAATTGGTAATTGTGCCAAATCCTGCAGATGATTCATTATATTATTTGTTCTCAATTGGTGTAACTTATTCCATTGGTTTACTATATTCAATTATTGACATGAAGGGAGATAATGGTTTAGGAGCGGTCATACAAAAAAATATACCACTTTTAGGTAGCATCCGAATGGTAGATTGTCTTACCGCAATTAAGCATGGCAATGGAAGGGATTGGTGGGTGATAGGTAGAGAGTCGACTTTTCATTTAGGTACTAGCAATAATTCGTGGTATGTATATCTAATATCTCCTTCAGGTATTTCGAACATTGCTATTCAAAACATTGGATCTTTGAATGGGACTAATTCAGGTCGGTTGAGTTTTAGTTCTGCTAGCAACAAGTTGTGTTTTGTCAGCTTACCGGGATTATTAGAACTTTATGATTTTGATCGTTGTAGTGGTATCATAAGCAATCCATTAAACATTGAGCCAGTTCCTCCAGGTGCACCTTATCCCTACTATTGGTCAAGCGAATTTTCTCAAAGTGGTCGGTACTTATATGTGACATCTTCAACGGTGAATGGAATATTATGGCAGTATGATACCTGGGCATCTAATATTGCAGCCTCCAAAACATTGATTTGGCAAATGACTTTCCCTCCTGCAACCATAGGTTCAGTTAAACGCGGCCCTGACAATAAAATTTACCTCAGTTGTGCATGGAATGATTCAACTAATAGCAATAATTATCCATATCCTCCAACAGCATACTACACCGAAAATATGAATCTCAGTGTCATCAACTCACCAGACTCTGCCGGTGCTGCCTGCGATTTTCAACCATGGAGTTTTTACTTAGGTGGCAAACGCACTTATTGGGGCCTCCCCAATAACCCCGATTACGACTTGCCCGCATTGGTAGGTAGTCCGTGTGATACGTTGGTATCGCAAAATGAGTTGGCAGGGGCAGAAGGCAGTCTTCAAGTTTACTACCACCCGGCATGGGAAAAAGCATTTATTAATGCTTCTCATTTGAAAGGGAAAATCGGTAATTTATTGGTCTATGATTTGCAAGGGAAAGTCATTCATTCGGAGCCACTCAGGATACAGAATGGATACTACACCAGAGATTTATCTATGATCGGTAGGGCTAATGGGGTTTACCTTGTGGTGGTAGAGACGGAACAGGAGCGGTTGGTGAAGAAGGTGATAATTGAATAATTTGCTAATGTGCTGATGTGCTGATTTTTTATTCCTAAGTAAAAAGGTGTGACTGCACCATGGTTGAAAGTTGAAAGTTGAAGGTTGAAAGTTGGCTTTCTTAGTAAAAAGATGTGACTGCAATTTAATGTGCTAATTTGCTGATGCGTTGCCCTGAGTGCAGCCGAAGGGTGATGGTGTGCTGATTTTTTTTCCACAGTAAAAAAATGTGAGTGCACTTGATTTGATGATTTGGTGATGTGTGTTCCTGAGTAAAAAAATGTGGCTGCACCAAGTTAAAAGTTGAAAGCCCAACCTGAGTCCGCCGGTTGGCTGATTGAAGGGTTGAGTGTTAAGTTTTGTAGTCTGTTATACAGTTTCGATTTTTAAAAGTAATTCACATCTATATCTCTCCTCATCGCGCAAGCGCATTTCTCTGCGTCTCCCTAACTCTGCGTTCAAAAAAAATTATAAGGAGAATTCATCGGCGGAAATTTATTCAGTATTCTGCATGATGTTTTATTGAGTATTGATTAACAAGAATTGAATATTGAACAATGGCATTTTGGTAGAACACCACATTGATTTATGCGCAAAATTCAATTTATCATCAAAACGAAATTATCTATTGAGCAATAACATATTGTTCGTGCACTAAACCCAGGTCCCCGCAAGAAGCTTTAGCATTGATGCGGGGTCTGCGCAGAATTCAATCTATCATCTATCATCTATCATCTATCATCATCATAACGAAATTTTCTTCCGTGCAGAAACAAAAAATCCTTAATCCTTAATCCTTAATCCTTAATCCTCCTAGTCGTCCACATAAAAAATCCTATTCACCACAAACAACATCCTTAATGAAATTCGGACGAGCTGATAGGAAATCCAGCGCTTTAATTTTGAATACCAGGATGATTTGCTGTAGTAGGAATCATGGGTGACCTCTATGCATTCTGTATTGATGACATGCAAGAGGTGGTCGTTGAATTCTTTAGCAAAAGCAGTGTTGACAATATCCAGATTGAGCTCAATACTTAAATAGGCACTTAAGTGATTCTGGTTGTACGAGCCCACTGTTGCCCACGTCTCATCTACAATGGCAACCTTGCCATGAACCATCAATTCTTTCGATTCAAAAATGCGGATGTTATTTTTCAGCAACCATCCATATAAATAATCGGATGCATACTTCACCACAGGAACATCAGAATAATGAGTAAGAATTATACGTATTTCTACTCCGCGTTTCGAAGCATCTGCTAATAATCTCCTGTATTTTCTTCCTGGAATAAAATAGCCACCAACAATGGTAATCGATTTTGTTGCAAGTCGCGCTGCCTTATTGTAGCTGGATGTAATCTCTCTTCGATTCCGAAGCCAGTCATTTTTACGCATTCGTACCCACACTTTCGATGTATCCAGTGTATTTGATTTTGCAAATATTTTAGGCCATTTCGGTTTCGCGGGATTAAATTGTTTCTCCAATATCCTTGTGCATGCTAAAGCAAGATTCTTGCAAATTGGCCCTTCAACAACTACTGCATAATCGAGCCAGGCCGGTACTTCTTTTGTGCCACGATACCTGTCGGCGATATTCATGCCACCGACCATCGCAATTTTCTCATCAATTACCAGCACTTTGTGGTGCATCCTGCGACCGACATAAAATTTGCCGGTTGAAATGAAAGTCTCGAATTTTTTGAAGTTAACACCGGCTTCTTCCAGCTTTTTTCCCATTCTTCTGTAAATAAATTCGCTCCAAAATCATCTACTACCAAATTCACCTGCACGCCTTTTTTAGCAGCTTCCATCAATGCATTCAGCAATGGAACTCCGGTATCATCGGGATCAATGATGTATACCTGAAAATGAATGGTGCGTTCAGCCGATAATATCAGCGCATTTAACTCATCAAAAAATACCTGTCCGCAACGTTTCCATTGAACGGCATGACCATCAAGGTAATCATTTACATCTCTCCAGGAAACCGACATACGCTCATTGGTGTGGATTTAAAACAATAAAAGTAACAATTGGTTTGTTATAGACAGAGGATAATCTATTCTGATGAAATTGTTGACAAGTGAAATAACAAATACTGGCTTGTATAAAAAAAATTAACTATCTTGGCACTTCAAATAAGCCCCAAAATGTAATGTTTTGCCTGTTTATGTTGAAAATTGCCGTGTTTTTTAGCGTATATTGATGAAGTGATAAGTGAAGAGAAGTAACCGGAATAATACCCTGATAATGATTATGAAACTATCTATCTGGCTTCCAGCCCTGGCTTTATTTGCTGCATGTGACGGACCTATAGTAGCTCAGGCTCCAACCGAAGCGCAGCAACCTCGCCCTGAATTTGTACATAAGGCTGTTGTCACCCACAATGGTGTTTCAAAACAAAAATTCCTGAATAATTATCAGTTGTATCAGGAAGGCTGGGATACTCTTGCTCAAGCCCGCTTTTGGCAGGATGTTATTGATCTCTCACATGATAGCATGATTGTGAACGTCGCCAGCATCCGTAAACCCTTACTAAAAGTTGCCACCAGCCAATGGCATTGTCTCACTGAAACTGAAAAAAACAGTTACAAGCAAAATCTGTGTATTTACAATAGCATGGATGAAAACACCAATATTTTGTCACCAGCGGAAAGAAGTTTTTCTTTGAATATAAGAAAGTGTTACCATTGATTTCCAGATCATTACCTGTGTTCGAAGCACTAGAAGTAGACCCCTGGTTTGCACAGGCTATATTGGTGATTGAAAGTCCGGGAAAGACCGAAGCACGTTCTTATGTGGGTGCCAGAGGTCCATTTCAACTTATGCCATATGTAGCCAAACAGTATGGTTTGGTGGTCAGTAAATACCGCGATGATCGTACCGACCTGGAAAAATCAGCAGCCGGAGCAGCTAAGCTCATTAAAAACATTTGCCTCCATTATGCACGTAAAATGTTGGATGAGAAGGGGATAGCATACAATGAAAAAGATTTGTGGTTCCGTTTATTCACGCTTCATATTTATCATGCCGGAGCAGGAAATGTGGCTGCTGTAATTAATAAAATCAATCCTACAGAAGGAGGTATGGATCTCATTCGTACGATGTGGAGAACCGAAGCCGCAGGATTTAAGAACGAATCACAGAATTATTCTCAAATTGCCCTGGCATCGCTTATCAATTTCGACAGATTACTTAGCCAGCATAAAGACACTGTGTTCATGATTCAGGGCGACAGGTTACTTGATTTATATGCTAAAAAACAGACCAAACCAACAGATACTCTGGCATATTTAAACAATTGTTTATCTGCTTATGAATGTGATTTAGTCGACGGAGCTGTGCCATTCCAATATTTTGTTGAAAAAACTGCACGTGTTCGCAAAGAAATAGAGAAGTATAATATTCAGCATGGTTATGCTACAGGATATCTGGCAATCAATGAGTCAGAGCGACTTCATCAACTTGGCAATGAACTCATGTACAAGCGTAAATTCAATGAAGCTATCGAAGTTTTTCAGCTGGGAATCGAGAAAAATCCGATCGCACCTGCTACTTACGATAGTCTCGGAAGAGCCTACCGCCTGATAGGTAATCACGATTTGGCAATAAAATATGCCAAAAAGTCGAAAGAAGTGATCCAGAATCCGGGTGCATTTCTGAAACTTAAGCCTTAAAGCTTTTTAAGATCATCATCTTAGTGGATTGTTGAAAAATAATCCACTAAAATCGATTTTTTTTTATGTTTTTTGCGGTCTGAAACCGGTGTGGTAGCTCCGGGATTCGTAGTTGCCTCTTTTAAATCAAAAAACATGAAAAAAAACATTACCAGATTATTCCTTGCTATTTTACTGCTGGGAACTGCTACAGCAACTTTTGCACAGCAGACGTACTATTATGATTTCCGAAACAGCTTCAACGAAAATTCAGGTTCAGGACCTGCCCTGAATGTGCTTGGAACAGGAGCATTTACTGATGTGCCATTGCCGGAATTATCCTGTTTATCGAGAACAGTCTATGGCTTCACGCAGAACAGCGGTGTTCAGTTTGATAATGGTGCTGCAGGAAATTTTGTTACAGAGACCTATTCAGTAGAAATGTATTTCGAATTCCTAAATAACTCCGGTTTCAAAAGAATTATCGATTTCAAAAATCAAACATCCGATTTTGGTCTTTATTGCACCGCCGGCGAATTGCAGTTTTATGATGGAATAACCATTCCTACAACAGCTTTTGTCGCAAATCAGTATGTTCATCTGGTGGTGACCAGAGATTCCGCCAGCGAAGATGTAAATCTGTACGTTGATGGAGCACTGCTCGGAACATTTGTCGATAGCACACAACTGGGTGTTTTGGATGTTTCCAATGTGATGAACTTCTTTCAGGATGATTTGGTTTTTGGTGGTGAAGCTCGTCCGGGAAATATCGCCCTTCTGAAAATATACAATACCGCAATCGATGGTGCAACCGTTACGGCTAATTTCAACGACCTTGAAAAAACATCGGCAGCCATTGCTTTCACTCCGGATATTACTTCTTCTTGTTTGAATGGCAACGTTTTCAATTTTACAAATAATAGTACCACCACTTCAACTGTCACTTATAACTGGACATTCGGAGATGGGGGAGTAGCAACTACTAACAATGCAACATACAATTACGCAACTTCCGGTAATTTTACAGTTACCTTAACTGCCGATGATGGTGCGGGTTGTATTGATTCTGTTTCAGCATCTGTAACTTTATTCGACAATCCGGTTGTGAATTTAGGTGCTGACACTACTTTTTGTGATGGTTTTGTATTAACTCTGAATGCAGGCGATGGATTCTCATCGTACCTGTGGCAGGATGGATCTACTGATTCAACTTTTGCTGTTTCTACTGGAGGTCAGTATTCAGTTTTGGTTTCTGATGATAACAACTGTACTGCTGTTGATGAAATCGACATTGTGGTGGCTGCATTGCCGGTTGTAGAGTTAGGTTCCGATACCACACTTTGCTTTGGCTCATCATTACCTCTTTCTGGTCCTGCCGGGATGGGTTCTTATTTGTGGTCGACAGGTGAGACTACTGAACTTATTTTAGTGAATGCATCTGAAACTTATTTCCTGACTGTTGTCGATTTTGGTGGATGTACAAATACCGATTCTATTGTAGTTGATATTCTTCCTGAACTCATTATTTCATTAGGCCCTGATACTACTTTTTGTGCAGGTGATTCACTTGTTTTGGATCCGGGCGCTTCATTCCAATCATATGTATGGAATGATGGTTCAACGAATTCAACATTTACCGTAACAACTTCCGGAACTTATTCTGTTTCCGTATTAACCGATATCGGATGTGCTGCTACAGATACTATCAATGTTCAGGTAGATGCAATACCGGTTGTTTCATTAGGGCAAGATACTACCCTTTGTTTTGGAAGCACTTATCAGTTGGTTGCTCCTGCAGGATTACCAAATTATTTGTGGAGCACCGGTGAAGTTACCGATACTATTACAGTAACATCTTCCGGTATTTATGCAGTTATTGCCTCTACTTTGGCAGGATGCAGTGCTACCGACACTGTAGATATCATCATTAATCCGGAACTACTAATTTCTCTTGGTAACGATTCTGCTTATTGCGAAGGAACACCGGTAATTCTGAATCCGGGTGCAGGATTCACTTCTTATATTTGGGGTGATGGCTCAACCGATTCTACTTTCAGTGTAACGGCTTCAGGCATTTACAGTGTGGTTGTGACCGATGCATTTGGATGCAGTGCGACTGATACCGTTGCTATTCAGATTGATTTAATTCCGGTTGTTGATCTGGGTGTTGATACAACTTTATGCTTTGGTTCGACTTACCAACTTACTGCTCCTGCGGGTTATCCCGGATATTTATGGACTACAGGTGAAGTAACAGAAACCATTGTGGTTAATACCACCGGTATTTATGATGTGGTTGTTACCACTCCTGCAGGATGTACTGCAGTTGATACTGTTCAAGTGACAATCAATCCCGAGCTGATCATTTCTCTTGGTCCGGATGTGACTGTTTGTTCAGCTGCTACAACTGTGCTAGATCCAGGTACAGGATTTGCCTCTTATGTATGGTCAGATGGATCATTTGATCCAACCCTTACCGTTATTGTCAGTGGTGATTACAGTGTATTGGTAACCGATATTTTCGGATGTACTGCTACCGATACAGTATCCGTAATAGTGAATCAGTCGCCGGTTGTTTCGCTTGGGGCTGATACTACTTTCTGTGGGGGAACTACCATTGACTTCGATGCCGGTGCAGGATTTGTATCTTATCTGTGGAGCGATGGTTCTTCAGCACAAACTCTCAGTGTTACAGCAGGTGGAATTTATGGTGTAACTGTAACCGGAGCTAATGGATGTACCGGAACAGATGAAGTGATTGCTATTGCAACACCATTGATTTCTTTAGGCGCTGATTTCGCTATTTGTGATGGACAGACAGCTTCCTTAGATGCCGGAGCAGGTTTTACATCTTACCTATGGAGTGATGGTGCTTTATCGCAAACTATCAACGTAACTCTTGCAGGAACTTATACAGTGACCGTTTCCGATGCTTCAGGTTGTATTAATTCTGATGATGTGGTTATTACGGTTACTCCTCCACCATTTCTCGAATTAGGTCCTAATCAAACTATTTGCGCAGGAACCGCAGTAGTACTTGATGCTGGTGCCGGTAATTTCAATTACCTGTGGAATGATGGTTCAACTAACCAGTTATACCTGGCTTCCACTTCCGGTATTTATTCAGTTACCATTACCGACATTTCTTCCGGTTGTGAAGCAACCGATAATGTTTCTGTTACTGTGAATCCTGCTCCACTTGTTTTGCTTGGTCCTGATGCTACTGTGTGTTTTGGTACCACAGTTACCCTTGATGGTGGTGCAGGCTTTACCGCTTACCTGTGGAATGACGGAACATCTGCACAAACACTGGATGTTACTGCCGCTGGCTTGTATACGGTAACTGTTACAGATGCTGCTGGATGTACAGGTACTGATGATGTTGAAATTTCATACTATCCTCAGATTCCAACTCCTTCTGTTTCTCAGGTCGGAAATACGCTACAATCGAGTTCACCAACAGGAAACCAATGGTATGCTGTACCGGGCGGAATTATTGCCGGTGCTACCGGTGATACTTATTCGCCTCCACAAAATGGTGTGTTTTACGTTGTAGTAACCGATTCTAATGGATGTTCAAGTGCTCCTTCACCTGATTTCAACTTTATCAATACCAGTATAGGAACCGTAGCAAATGCTTTTGTATCTGTTGCGCCTAATCCCGCAAATAATTTCATCACCCTGGAAACTTCGGGTATTGCCGATACTAAAGTGGCTGTTGAAATGATTGACATCTTAGGCAAAACCGTATTTGCAACAACAGTAAATGCAAATTCTCGCAAACAAATTGCTGTGAGTACTTATCCTGCAGGTATTTATCTTTTGAAAACAACTGCCAAAGGATTCAGTAAAGTAAACCGGGTTGTTATTTCAAGATAATTAGAATTTCAGTCATTATAAAAGACCGTTCCATTCCGGAGCGGTCTTTTTATTTTGATAGAAACCTTATTTTTCACTTCACGTGAACAGAACTTCAAAAAAACTGATAATTTTGTGCCATCAAATTCATTCAATTATGAAAAAGTTCCTTAAAACATATTTCAGTAACGATGGTGCAGGAGTATTTGCATTACTATGGGTAATGGCTATTATTGCAGCAATTACAACCATTCTTTCAGCTGGTGGAGGAAAAGACTTTTAAGATCAGACAAAACGTTTGATCAGCCGCAGGTTATGTGTGTATTTGCGGGTTTCAGCATTGAAAATCCCATGATGATCGAGGCTATCAATGCGAACCTTACCGGATGCATGAATAATCTGGTTATTTGGCAGTATTACACCTACGTGCACAATTCTGCCTTCTTCATTATCAAAAAATGCCAGATCTCCCGGACGGGCTTCATCCACCAGGTGAATCAGTGATCCTTGTTCGGCCTGTTGCGATGCATCTCTTTTTAATCGGATGCCGGCTAATTTGTAAACCATTTGCGTATATCCTGAACAGTCGATTCCGAAAGGAGTGCGACCGCCCCATAAGTAGGGAGAATGTAAATACATATAGGCATTCTCCACAATACCTTTGGTAGTTTGCAGTTTTTCGGGACATTTTACATTACCTTCAAACCTGAAAGCTGTTCTTCCAAGCCGGCAGGTATGATCTTTGAAATGCGGCATTGAAGAACCGAGGACAATCGAAAAAAGCGAATTTTCATGGAGCATGATTTGCACCAGATCAAACGATACGCAATATTGTTCCTTATTCAGTTTTGCAAATTCCTGTAAATCGATGGGTTCAAACTGAACAGATGAAAGCCATCCTTCATAACCATCATAAGCAAGCTTAACTCGGTACCACAATCCCGAACGTTCAATTATTTCGAAATGTTCTCCAAAAAGCACCTGCGAAACCATTTCGCTTTGATGCGAGGCTTCTTTCCTGAGAGGAATTACTGTGAGATTACAGACGCCGTGTGTCAATTCGTATTCAGATTACATGTTTTCAATTACTATAGCACTGGCACCACCACCACCATTACAAATTCCGGCAGCACCTAATTTAGCACCTTTTGTTTCAGCACATGAACCAGTGTTACCACAATGCGGCAACCGGAGCTTCCCAGTGGATGTCCAAGAGCCACTGCACCACCATTAATATTTACTTTGGCAGGATCAAGTTTCATCTCCTGATTATTGGCAATTGCCACAGCACTGAATGCTTCATTGATTTCAAAATACTCGATATCGGTTAATTTCAATCCTGCCTTTCCTACCGCTTTTGGAAGCGCTTTCGAAGGAGCCGTTGTAAACCATTCCGGTGCTTGTTGTGCATCGGCGAAAGAAACAATTCTTGCAAGTGGTTTGATACCCATTTCCAAAGCCTTTTCTTTGCTCATAAGCACAACACAGGATGCGCCATCATTTAGTTTGGATGCATTGGCTGCAGTAACGGTACCATCCTTTTGGAAGGCAGGCTTCAAAGAAGGAATTTTACTAAAATCTACTTTTTTGTATTCCTCATCTTCAGCAACGATCAAAGGATCTTTGCCACGTTGAGCAACTTCTACAGGTACAATTTCATCCTTAAAAAGACCTTTTTGGTAAGCTTCAGCAGAACGTTTGTATGAATTGATGGCATACTCATCCTGAGCTTCGCGAGAAATATTGCATGTGGAAGCACACAATTCAGTGGCATTTCCCATGTGATAATTGTTGTAAACATCCCAAAGGCCATCTTTTACCAAACCATCGGTAATTTGTCCATGACCCAAGCGATAGCCATTGCGGGCTTTATCGAGGTAATAAGGCACATTTGACATACTTTCCATGCCGCCTGCAACCACTATGTCGTTGTCACCCAGCATTATAGACTGTGCACCAAGCATAATTGCTTGCCTTGAATATTCTGAATTTTGCGCAAAGGTAATGATATTCCCGGAAGTACTAAATTCCGTTATAACTGGTTCTGTGCCAAAAAAATGAGTACCTTTGCACCGAATTTTCCTGATACTCAGGGAATATGACTTAAAAACAAAAATGGAATCATTTCAGAAATTGGGACTCGACCAACGGGTTCTTCAAGGTATTGCAAAGTTAGGATTTGAAACACCCACACCTATTCAGGAACAAGCTATCCCGGAGCTATTAACCGGCAAACGCGACTTCATTGGATTAGCACAAACAGGAACCGGAAAAACAGCAGCATTCGGATTACCACTTCTACAGCTGCTCGATTTTGAAAATAAAAAAACACAAGCTCTTATTCTTGCACCAACACGTGAATTGTGTGTGCAGATTGCCAGTGATTTGGAAAAATTTGCTGACGGATTAAGAAACGTTCACATCGTTGCCGTTTATGGCGGTGCCGCTATTTCCCGTCAGATGGATCAGATTCGTCGCGGTGCACAGATTATCGTTGCTACCCCGGGTCGTTTGATTGACTTACTAGACAGAAAATGTATTAACCTCAAGGAAATTGATACTGTTGTTCTGGATGAAGCAGATGAAATGCTGAACATGGGATTTCAGGAAGATATTGATTACATTCTTGAGAATACTCCCGATACCCGCACTACCTGGCTTTTCTCCGCTACCATGCCTCAGGAAGTTCGCTCCATTGCCAAAAAATACATGGAGAATCCGTTTGAATTAACGGTAGGAAAAAAGAATGCCGGAGCAGAAAATATTGAACACGTTTATTATCTCGTTCAGGCACGCGATCGCTATCTGGCATTAAAAAGAATTGTCGATTTTAATCCTGATATTTTTGGTATCGTTTTTTGTCGTACCAAAATTGAATCACAGGAAGTTGCTGATAAACTGATTAAAGATGGTTACAATGCCGATTCTTTACATGGTGATTTGAGCCAGCAGCAAAGAGATAAAGTAATGGGTCGTTTCCGCGATCGCTCCATGCAATTACTTATTGCTACCGATGTGGCGGCAAGAGGAATTGATGTGAGCAATGTAACGCACGTTATCAATTACGAATTACCCGATGATAGTGAAGTTTATACCCACCGTAGCGGACGTACAGCCCGTGCCGGAAAATCAGGTATTTCGATTGCTATCATTAACCTGCGTGAGATTGGTAAAATTCGCCAGTTAGAACGCCAGTTAAACCGGAAATTCAAACACGAAAGAGTACCTGATGGATTTGCAGTTTGTGAAAAACAACTGTGGCATCTGGTACATAAAGTTCACACTGTTGAGGTTGATGAAGCAGCAATTGCCGGTTATCTTCCCGGAATCAATGATGAACTGGCTGAATTATCGAAAGAAGAAGTAATTACACGATTTACAGCACTTGAATTTAACCGATTCCTAGATTACTACCGAAATGCACCTGATATTAATGCCGATGCATCTCGTGCAACAGGCGGTGCCGGAGCAGAAAGAGGTAAGCCTCGTTCACAAGGTAACTATGGAACGTTGTTTATTAATTTAGGTAGTGCCGATGGACTCGATGCTGGTAAAATGTTGCGTTTGCTTTGTGATGTTGCTCCTGTAAAAGGAACTCAGGTTGGACGTATGGATATAAAAGGTGTTTACTCATTTATCGACATCGACCGCGATGCAATTACTTCAGTCCTGGAATCATTTAATGGTGAAATGTTCAAAGGCAGAAAAGTCCGCGTCGATTTATCGGAAGGTGGCAGCAAAAGTGGCGGCTCCAGAAGGTCAGGTGGTGATGGTGAACGCAGACGTGATGACCGTGGCGATCGCGGTGGTGATCGTGGTGGCGACCGTGGACCAAGATCCGGAGGCGGCGGAAGAGCATCAGGTGGTTACCACGACCGCAAGCAAAGTGCAGGTGGCAGCGGTGGCGGTGGCTACGCCGGCAAACGCGATGGCGAAAGAAAACGCCGTCGTGATTAATTAATAATTCCTTCCTCGGGCATTACCAATGCCAGAATAATATATATCAGCAGGCCTGTTCCAAATACGATTACCGATATTAGGAACAGTGCCCTGATGATGGTTGGGTCAATATCAAAGTAATCACCTAAACCTCCACATACCCCGAATATTTTCTTGTTCTTTTTTGCAAGGCGCTTTTCCATAATTGTTGATTTGATACTTGTAAAGTTACAAATCTGTTTTAAATTTAGCATTGGAAATAATTTTAATTCCATTTTTAAGCTCGTTTCGCTCACAGGTTATCGGACTGTAGCTTGGATCATTTAATTTCAAATAGCCTGATAGAACGATGTTTTTTTAAAATTGGGTATTGACAATTTTTTGATACCTTTAATTTTTGAATCGAACTTTATGTTTAATCTAAATATAAAATGCATTGATAATGCAGCTGGTAAGCAAACGTTCTCAATCCAAACCTCCAAATTATTACCAGGAGTTTATTTTATATCGTTAACTGGTGCAAACGGACAAAATTTTAAAGGTAAATTAGTAGTCATCCGATAATGTATGAAAAAGTATTTGATTGTTTTGTGCTTGTGTTTTTTCTGTCTTAGTGAACTATATGCGCAGCAGGGTGTAAGCAATATTTGGTTGTTAGGGTATGACTCAGACGCAGGAGCTCCACCCGGTGGCATAAATCACTTTGATTTTATAAGTGGAAGTGCTGTGATCACCTATGATTCTATTGGCATGGAGTTCAGGCATACCCATGCGAATATCAGCGATGCGCAGGGGAATTTATTGTTTTATACCAATGGAGTCTATATTGCCGATGCCACGAATGATACCATGCAAAATGGCAGTGGAATAAATCCGGGGTCTTACTCTAATTTTGTTCCTGATGGACATTTGATTCCACAAGGAGCATTGATTTTGAAAAACCGGGGACGAACAATTTATATTATATATTTCACAACAGTGCTGATAATTACCCTTTCGGAATAGGAAGTGTTGCCTACCAGCTGAGTTTGTCAATTGTCGATTTGGATTTGAATGGTGGTTTAGGTTCCGTGATATTAAAAAATTACCCCATCATTTCTGATACGCTCAATTGCGGTAAAATTACTGCTACAAGACATGCCAATGGTCGTGATTGGTGGGTTGTTTGTCATCGTGTAAATACTAACACATTTTACAAATTGTTGGTTACACCATTTGGCCTTCCTACAGTGACTAGTCAAACCATCGGTGCCATTCGGCAATGGGATTCAGGTCAGGCAAAATTTTCATCTGATGGAAGTAAATTTGCTTATTATTATTATTTTAATGGCTTAGACATTATGGATTTTGATCGTTGCACAGGCGATTTCAGCAATTGTGTTTCTGATGTAACATTGCCCTTTCATCCGGGAAATGTTGGGTGTGAATTTTCCCCAAATTCACAATTTTTGTATGTGTCTAATGTATTTAAAGTTTATCAGTATGATGTAACATCAGCAAACATATTGGCCTCCCGGATGGAGGTGGCAGTTTGGGATTCCTTTGCCCAGCCCGGTATCCCCCAGCTTGGAGCTTATTTGTGTCTGTCGCAGTTAGCACCCGATGGGAAAATTTACATCACTACCGGAAACGGCACCACTTATATGGGAAGAATCAATAATCCGGATGTTGCAGGTTTGGCATGCGATGTGGCTCAGCATAGTGTAGTATTACCTGCTTATTATTTCAATACCCTTCCCAATCATCCGAATTTTTTTCTGGGCAAAATACCGGGTAGTTCCTGCGATACCATAACCGGAGTAGGAATAGCGGAACTCGAGGAGCTGGTGTTGAAATTATTCCCTAATCCCACGACCGGTGAGTTTACCATCAGTTTTCCGGTTCAACAAGGTTCTGGATTATTACAGATGTTTGATGTAGTTGGTAATAAGGTTAAGGAAGAAGTAATTTCTCCCTGGAGCCAATATAAGCAGATTGACATTACCGGTTTGCCTGATGGTATTTATTTTTGCAAGATAAAATGGGACAAAATTGAGGGTAGGGTGAAGGTGGTGAAGTAATTGACTATATTTTGTACTCCTCAACTGGCAGTAGAATTGACCACAAAGAACTTGTAGGTGGTAAGCAAATGTTCTCAATCTCAACCTCCAAATTATTACCAGGAGTTTATTTTATTTCGTTAACCGGTGCAAACGGACAAAATTTTAAAGGTAAATTAGTAGTCATCCGATAATGTATGAAAAAGTATTTGATTGTTTTGTGCTTGTGTTTTTTCTGTCGTAGTGAACTATATGCTCAGCAGGGTGTAAGCAATATTTGGTTGTTAGGGTATGACTCAGATGTTGGAACTCCTCCGTGGGGGATAAGTCACTTTGATTTTATAAGTGGGAGTGCAGTTATCACCTATGATTCTATTGGCATGGAGTTCAGGCATACCCATGCGAATATCAGCGATGCGCAAGGGAATTTATTGTTTTATACCAATGGAGTCTTTATTGCCGATGCCACGAATGATACCATGCAAAATGGCAGTGGAATTAATCCTGGAGCATACTCAAATCTTGTTCCTGATGGACATCTTTTACCACAATCTGCCTTAATACTTAAGAAGCCTGGAAGTGCGAATGAATATTTCATGTTTCACAACACTATGGATAGTTATCCTTCTTTTGGCAGTTTTGGATATCAGTTGTATTTATCTATTATTGATATGAATGGAAACAATGGGCTTGGGTCTGTTGTTACAAAAAATTTTCCTATAATCTCAGACACAATCAATACTGGAAAACTTGCCTCATGCAGACATGCCAATGGTCGCGATTGGTGGGTGATTTGTCATAGAGCCAACACAAATATGTATTATAAACTATTGATTACCCCACAAGGTGTGGCATCTATTAGCAGTCAAAACATCGGTGCTATACGGCAATGGGATTCAGGTCAGGCAAAGTTTTCTTCTGATGGTAGTAAATTTGCTTATTATTATTATTTCAATGGCTTAGACATTATGGATTTTGATCGCTGCACGGGCGATTTCAGCAATTGTGTTTCTGATGTAACATTGCCCTTTCACCCTGGAAATGTCGGGTGTGAGTTTTCACCCAACTCACAGTTTTTGTATGTGTCCAATGTTTTTAAAGTTTATCAGTACGATGTAACATCAGCAAACATACTGGCATCTCGAATGGAGGTTGCAGCTTGGGATTCCTTTGCGCAGCCCGGTATCCCACAGCTTGGAGCTCTGGTGAAGTAATTGACTATATTTTGTACTCCTCAACTGGCAGTAGAATTGACCACAAAGAACTTGTAGGTGGTAAGCAAACGTTCTCAATCCCAACTTCCAAATTGTTACCAGGAGTTTATTTTATATCCTTAACTGGTGCAAACGGACAAAATTTTAAAGGTAAATTAGTAGTCATCCGATAATTTATGAAAAAGTATTTGATAGTTTTTTGTTTGGTTTTGTTGTGCCGTTTTGATATAGCCGCACAACAGGGAATTAGCAATATTTGGTTATTAGGATATAGTTCATCAGGTGTTCCGCCTGCAGGCATCAGTCACTTTGATTTTATAAGTGGGAGTGCAGTTATCACCTATGATTCTATTGGCATGGAGTTCAGGCATACCCATGCGAATATCAGCGATGCGCAAGGGAATTTATTGTTTTATACCAATGGAGTCTTTATTGCCGATGCCACGAATGATACCATGCAAAATGGCAGTGGAATTAATCCTGGAGCATACTCTAATTTTGTTCCTGATGGACATTTGATTCCACAAGGAGCATTGATTTTGAAAAAACCGGGGACGAACAATTTATATTATATATTTCACAACAGTGCTGATAATTACCCTTTCGGAATAGGAAGTGTTGCCTACCAGCTGAGTTTGTCAATTGTCGATTTGGATTTGAATGGTGGTTTAGGTTCCGTGATATTAAAAAATTACCCCATCATTTCTGATACGCTCAATTGCGGTAAAATTACTGCTACAAGACATGCCAATGGTCGTGATTGGTGGGTTGTTTGTCATCGTGTAAATACTAACACATTTTACAAATTGTTGGTTACACCATTTGGCCTTCCTACAGTGACTAGTCAAACCATCGGTGCCATTCGGCAATGGGATTCAGGTCAGGCAAAAT
This sequence comes from Bacteroidota bacterium, assembly GCA_016713525.1. Taxonomy (GTDB): domain Bacteria; phylum Bacteroidota; class Bacteroidia; order AKYH767-A; family OLB10; genus JADKJB01. Next base: position 568,867 of record JADJOZ010000001.1, read on the forward strand.
TTTCATCTGATGGAAGTAAATTTGCTTATTATTATTATTTTAATGGCTTAGACATTATGGATTTTGATCGTTGCACAGGCGATTTCAGCAATTGTGTTTCTGATGTAACATTGCCCTTTCATCCGGGAATGTTGGGTGTGAATTTTCCCCAAATTCACAATTTTGTATGTGTCTAATGTATTTAAAGTTTATCAGTATGATGTAACATCAGCAAACATATTGGCCTCCCGGATGGAGGTGGCAGTTTGGGATTCCTTTGCCCAGCCCGGTATCCCCAGCTTGGAGCTTATTTGTGTCTGTCGCAGTTAGCACCCGATGGGAAAATTTACATCACTACCGGAAACGGCACCACTTATATGGGAAGAATCAATAATCCGGATGTTGCAGGTTTGGCATGCGATGTGGCTCAGCATAGTGTAGTATTACCTGCTTATTATTTCAATACCCTTCCCAATCATCCGAATTTTTTCTGGGCAAAATACCGGGTAGTCCCTGCGATACCATAACCGAGTAGGAATAGAAGAACCTGAGGAGCTCTTGTTGAAATTATTCCCTAATCCCACGACCGGTGAGTTTACCATCAGTTTTCCGGTTCAACAAGGTTCTGGATTATTACAGATGTTTGATGTAGTTGGTAATAAGGTTAAGGAAGAAGTAATTTCTCCCTGGAGCCAATATAAGCAGATTGACATTACCGGTTTGCCTGATGGTATTTATTTTTGCAAGATAAAATGGGACAAAATTGAGGGTAGGGTGAAGGTGGTGAAGGTTTTGGATTGATTGTAAAACATTTTTCTAAAAAACATTACATGTTTAGGGTTCTTGCCACAGTCCAATAGCTATCGGATGAGGACCAGTCAAAGATTTTAATCCCCATCAATATTAAAATGCCCGGCCTTTTTTAATGTGAACCCATCATCATAATACCATCCTGAAAAAGTGGAAATTGTGAGTTTCTCCACTGTAAAAAACTGATATTTTACACTTTGTTCACCTCCTTGCATATGATATGCTTGTATGAGTTTGGCATTTCTGGTCGCTTTATCAATAAACAATAAATTTCCGAAAGTGGAAGCAGGGGCTCCGATATCAGTTTTTGAAAAATAATAACACTCAAAATTTCCTGCATCAGGTAATCTTAATCGACAGCTATCCAGATGGTACACCATCAAACTATCAGTCTCTACATTCATTTCTTCCCGGGGCACAGGATTAAGCACTTGCACTGATTTATAATCCGGTGTAGCTATTGTTTTCGCCAAATTCAAACTTTCATAATAATTTGAAATGGAGTCAAACAACATCGCTTCAGGTTGTTTCAATTGCCCGTATTTTTCAGGATCTGCTTCCCATTTTAAGGGGTACTTTAATTGAAGTAATAGTGGATTCCCCCAGGGATAGTTGAATTCTTTAACGGATGTTGCAGAAACCGGCTCTGCAATTTCTACATAATCTGTTTTTTCTGGTGCTGAATTTCTTTCAGGAGAGGCACATCCCAAAATAAAGATCATGAAAATTAAAGAAACAAAAGTGTTCAGGTAAAAGACTTTGTTGAAATGCATAATTCAAGTAATTTATTTCCGGTGGCAATGAAATCCTGTCGACTTTCTACACGAATAATGCCAGAAAAGACTTGGTAAATTTCTTAATTATTCTGATAGTTTCGAAGGTTCGTGAATTTTGTAATAATTTTATAATCAATAATTTACATCAAAGGGATGATATGAAAATTGTATATCACTTTGGTTTTTAATCCATTTCACCTTAAATTCATTTCTAATTAAACGGAAGGCTTACTTTTGTTGTCAAACTCATGTTCCTATGAATATCGATTTACGTTCCGATACGGTTACCAAACCTTCCAAAGGCATGCTGGAAGCGATGATGAGTGCTAAAATCGGTGATGATGTTTTTGAAGAAGATCCAACCGTTATGGAGCTCGAAAATGAAGTGGCCTCTATATTTGGGAAAGAAGCCGGTTTGTTTTGTCCATCCGGTACCATGACTAATCAAATTGGAATTAAGATTCAGAGTCAACCCGGACAGGAAATTATCTGTGACCAACATTCTCATATTTATCTTTATGAGGGTGGGGGACTGGCATTTAATTCGGGTTTATCGGTTGCATTGATAGCAGGCGACCGGGGTCGGATTACTGCCAGTCAGGTAAAAGATGCCATTCGTCCCGATCATGTTTATTATCCTAAAACAGCAGTGGTGTCACTCGAGAACACTCATAATCGCGGTGGTGGGAGTTTGTATGAATTGCAGGAAATTAAAGCCATCAAGGAGGTGTGTGATGCAGCACAATTAAAACTCCATCTCGATGGTGCCCGGATTTTTAATGCACTGGCAGAAAGCCCATATGCTGCAACAGAGATTGGTCCCTTGTTTAACACCATTAGCGTTTGTCTTTCCAAAGGCATTGGAGCACCTGTTGGCTCAGTACTGGTTTCTGATAAGTCTACAATTTACCAGGCACGCCGCATCCGCAAAGTAATGGGTGGAGGAATGCGTCAGGCAGGTTTTTTAGCAGCTGCTTGTCTGTACGGAATTCGCAACAATGTGGCGGGATTGAAAGAGGATCACCGGCGAGCCCGCATTCTTGGTGATGCCATGAGTGCATTGCCTTTCGTGGATTCCATATTGCCGGTTTCGACCAATATTATAGTGTCATTTATAAATAACAATATGCCTCTCGAGACGTTCCTACAGCATCTTGCTGCTAATGGTATTAAAGCCGTACCTTTCGGACCACAGGCAGTGAGAATGGTAACACATCTCGATTTTGATGATACTATGCTCGATTATACACTTGAAATTCTTAAAAAGTCCGCTTCACTTTGAAACTAACTGCACTACTTCTATTGTTTTCATTCTTGGTTTCTGCTGCTTTGGCGCAGGATGAAACGGTACGCATTAAAGGAACCGTTTATGATCCAGGTAATAAAGGTTCTATTCCAAATCTCATGATTGTAAATAAGCGAACACAGCAGGGATATTTTGGAACCAACTCCGGATATTTTGAATTGGATGTGAAGCGAACCGATACGTTAATTATTGCCGCAACAGGTTTTCAGACCATTAAAATATTTCTTAAAGATTCGATTCTCGATTCTTCTAAAAATATTTCGATCGCCTTAAAAAAATTGGAAATTACCCTGAAGCCGGTTGAAATTTTTACCAAGCGGGATTTGGAAGAAATACAAAAAGACATTGAAACACTCGGCTATGAAAAAGAGGATTATATGCTTCAGGGTGCCGATGTTTTGGAAAGCCCCATCACTGCCCTTTATCAGGCATTCAGCAGGAGGGAACGCAATAAACGTTTGGTAGCTGAAATGCGTAACAATGATCGCCGACGGGAATTGCTTAAAGAACTTTTCAGAAAGTATGTCGATAATGATATTATTACACTCGATAATGCCGACTTCGATGACTTTGTTGATTTTAGTAATGTTTCGGAAAATTTTATGAAGACTTCAACCCAATACGAATTTATAATGTACATTAAAAAACGTTTTGAAGTCTATCAGATGGTGCGAAATAGAAATTGATCATGAAATAATTTTCTTTTCATTATCGTCCTTGACTTTTTAATAATAATTACTTATCTTTGACGTTAGTAACTTCAAGCAATACTATGATTATTTCATTTGGATCAAAAGAAACTGAAGAATTTGGAAAGGAGAGAAGGTTAAAGGTTTGCCAAATGAAATTCAACAAACTGCAAGGCGCAAACTCAGAATGATTAATAATTCATAATATCAATGATTTAAGAATTCCTCCAGCAAATCATTTGGAGAAATTATTAGGAAGAAATAGGGATTTTTATAGTATTCGGATTAACAATCAATGGAGAATCGTTTTTAAATGGACAAATGGGAATGCCTCAGAAGTTGAAATTATAGATTATCATTAATATGAAAAAAGCTCAAAAACATACACCCGGGAGAAGTCTTAATGGAAGAATTTCTCATTCCTTTGGAAATTTCTGCATATAGACTTTCTAAAGATATAGGAATTCCACAGACCAGAATTTCGGAAATCCTCAAAGGGAATCGACGAGTCACTGCAGATACTGCATTAAGATTATCGCAATATTTTGGAAATTCACCTAAGTTCTGGTTAGGACTTCAGGATGATTATGATATTGAAGAAGGGTTGAATATAAAACAGGAAGAACTTAATGCAATTAGTCGTTACAATAGTAAGGTTGCTTAAGATAGTCCTGATAAGTTCATTCATAGTGCTGGATATTAAGTTTCGTAATGAATCAAAAGGATCTCATTCTTGAATCACTAACTTTTCTTTCATACCATAGCAGTTACTAAATTTATTGCTCCCATGTTTCTGAGGATTTGCCTGTTCTTATTTTTGTTGCCGTTTTCATCCGGTATAAATGCACAGGTGGTGAAATCGGTGATGCTGGATTCCATGACAGTAGTTGCAGTTTCAAAAGGTTTCAACGTTACCGATTTCATAGAGATGGTTAAATCGGATACCTCTTTTTTAAGAGGCTTCCGAAATCTCAGGAATAATTCTCACCAGGTAAACGGCACAATGACCGTGTATGGCAAAAAGAACAAAGTGATTGCCACACGCACCAGAAAGGCCATGCAAACAGTGAAGGATCGTCGCAGATATGTCACCATCCAAGATGAAAAAGTAACAGGCGATTTTTACAAACGAAAAGGAGATCCGGAAACTTACACTGCAGAAATTTTTGATGAGGTGTTTTTTTATAAAGATACCATTCCGGTTGATCGTGAAATTGTATCTCAGCAAACTGATCCCAAAAACGAAAACAGCAGCCATATTAACCAATTGAAAAAACTGGTATTTAATCCCGGTGCCGAAATTGATGGTGTGCCTGTGATAGGCAAACGCATGGCAATTTTTGAAGATCACATGGTGCCTTTTTACGATTACCGCATTTCAACTGCCCTTTGGCAGGATACTGTTTCGTGTTATGTTTTTAGCTGCATCTCGAAACCTGATGCTGGCGACCGCACTGTAGTGAAGTCGCTGAATACCTGGTTCGACCGACGTACCTTCGCAATCGTTTACCGCGATTACCAACTGGTGTATAGTGGACTGCTTTTCGATTTTGATGTAAACATGAAAATTGTAATGGATGATTCACCTATGCTGCATCCCAAAAATATTTCCTACAAAGGCTTTTGGGATGTGCCTTTGAAGAAAAAAGAAAAAGTTGATTTTGACCTGAATTTTAAAATGTAGCCGGTTATTTGTTAGGTTTTTAAGTATTGAATTATACGGTGTTACCTTTGTTTTTGTGATTGCTGATACCAGCTCATGTACGTTCCTTTCTGAATCATAACCCGTTTTTTGATCCTTTTTATTACATTTGTCCATGCATCAGGCCTTACTTATAATCGATTTCGGATCTCAATATACTCAGCTGATTGCCAGAAGAGTACGTGAATTAAATGTCTACTGTGAGATTCATCCTTTCAATCATTTACCAACTGATATTAAACGTTTTCAGGGGATTATTCTCTCAGGAGGCCCTGCATCGGTCCGCGATTTGAATGCGCCTGAGATTCCTACCATGGAATTTCGTGGAAAGTACCCTGTACTGGGAATTTGCTACGGAGCGCAGCTTATGGCGCAACAGGCCGGTGGGAATGTAATGCCTTCCAAAACCCGTGAATATGGTCGTGCACATTTATCTACAACCAATGGAACGCCTTCTTTGCTGAAAAACGTAAGCGCTTCTTCACAGGTATGGATGTCGCATGGCGATACCATCACAGAGATTCCGGAAGGATTCGAAATTATAGCCAGCACGGAAACCGTTAAAGTTGCCGCATACAAAGTGCATGGGGAGCAGACTTTCGGCGTACAATTTCATCCGGAAGTAGTTCATAGTACAGAAGGCAAAACCTTACTCAGCAACTTCCTTTTTGATGTGTGTGGTTTTACCGGTGACTGGACACCCGGTTCTTACATAGAGGAAACAGTTGCGCAGTTAAAGCAGCAACTCGGAAATGATAAAGTTATTTTAGGATTATCGGGAGGTGTTGATTCCGGAGTGGCTGCTGTTCTTTTACATCGTGCAATCGGCAAAAATTTGTATTGTATTTTTATCGACAACGGACTGCTTCGTAAAAATGAATTCCAGCAAGTGCTTGATGCTTATCAGCACATGGGATTGCAGATTAAAGGCGTTGATGCATCTTCTCATTTTTATCGCGAACTGGCGGGTGTATCAGAACCGGAACAAAAACGGAAAATTATCGGGCGTGTTTTCATAGAGGAATTCGATCGTCAGGCACATGCCATTGAAGATGTGAAATGGTTGGCGCAGGGCACTATTTATCCCGATATTATTGAATCGGTTTCAGTAAAAGGTCCGAGTGCAACAATTAAATCGCATCACAACGTAGGTGGTTTACCCGAGAAAATGAAACTCAAAGTTGTGGAACCATTAAAGACTTTATTCAAAGATGAGGTTCGGATCATTGGTACTGCCTTGGGAATGGCATCCGATTTATTAAATCGTCATCCTTTCCCGGGACCGGGGTTAGGCATTCGCATTTTGGGAGATATTACTCCTGAAAAAGTTGCCATCATACAAGAAGTAGATGCCATATTTATAAATGGTTTGAAAGAACATGGTTTGTATGATCAGGTATGGCAGGCAGGTTCCATTCTGCTTCCGGTGAAATCGGTAGGAGTAATGGGTGATGAACGGACTTATGAAAATGTGGTTAGTTTGCGCGCCGTATCATCAACCGATGGCATGACTGCTGATTGGGTTCATCTTCCGTATGAATTTTTAGGTCGCATGTCGAATGAAATTATTAATAATGTAAAAGGAGTAAACAGGGTTGTGTACGATATCAGCTCCAAGCCTCCGGCAACTATCGAATGGGAATAAGTTCAAATAGATTTAATTCACGCAACTATCATTTGATGGTTTTGCTGGTGCTTTCATTAGTTACCGGTTTGTTTTTAGTTTCAGGATGTAAACCCAGACAGATTGTTGTTGCTCCAACACCAAAGCCTGTCGAGCCTGTTAAACCGCCGGTAGTTGAAGAAGTGAAAGAACCTGTTAAGGATGAAAAAAAAGTCATGAATATAGTACTCATGATGCCTTTCGCTCTTGATAAGAATTTTATGAGTAATGATGATTCGAATGAGGAAACAGAACCGGTGATTGAACCGGCATCTATTCCTGCATTGCACTGCTATGAAGCCGCTTTACTTGCTGCCGACTCCCTTAAAAAACTAAACAGAGAAGTAAGAATTATTGCTATGGAGTCGCCTGAAGATTCCCTTTCACTGGCACGCACCATGATTTCGAAACAGGTGAAAGAATCAGATTTCATATTTGCAACACTTCCTAATACGCTGAGCAATGCAGCTGCGCAACTTGCACAGAAAAACAATGTAAATTTGATACTTACTCAGGCAGGAACTCCGGCAGTTCTTGACAATGCTCCGAACAGTGTTATTGCCAACGCTTCCACAACCACGCAGATTAAAGAGATGGTTAAATACATGTTGAGCACCTATACCAACGCGAACATTATTTTGGTATTCAGAAATACCAAACGTGAAGATGAAATGGCTGCCGTTTTCAGACAAGAAATGCTAAAGTCAAAAGGCACTTCAGATTTCAGAGACCTGAATGCAACAGAAAAACCCTACAAAGACATCGTCAATTTATTGAGCAAGACAAAAAGAAATTTGGTCTTTATAGTTTCATCAGACGAAGCTTTTGTGAATCCGATGTTATCACTTATCGAAGCTCAGGATATATTTGGAATTTATGTTTCAGGACTTCCAACGTGGCAAAATTTTGAATCGATTAATTTTATGGGTTTCAAAAACACACAGGTGTTTTTATTCGATAATAATTTCATCGACTATGATGCTCCAGCAGTGAAGTTATTTCGTCAGAAATTTATCAGCAATTATCACAATGATCCTTTGCCGGTTTCCTATATGGTGTTCGATATCATTATTGGGTTAGGTAAAAAAGATAAGAAAAGTAATCAGAAATTGAAGTTTACAGAGTTAAATTCGACTTTACCAAATTACCAATTTGTGGAATCAGGATCGGGAAGTGGCTTTGAAAATAGTTCTATTTCAGTTTTACAGTTTAACGATTACAAACTGGAAAAAATTAATTCCGGCAAATAGCAAAAGTTCATCCGCATGAAAGGTAAATTTCAATATGGCGGAGTACTACTTTTTATTATTTTTTTCGTTGCACTTATTTTACCGGTTCTGAAATTCCGGTTTTTTCTCACCGTAGATGGTCCTGCTCATCTTTACAATGCAACTATCATTCGTGAAATGCTTACCGGAGATCAGTCGCTGTACGCCCTGTTTTTTAAATTTAATGAGCAATTGGTACCTAACTGGTCGGGACATTTTTTAATGATGCTGGCAGGTTTCGTCATACCTCCTGGCTGGCCGAGAAATTGATGTTGTTGTTAATAGTGATTTCTTTGCCTTATGTCATTTATAGAATTCTGAAGGCCCGAAATATACCCATCAATGGTTCTCTGTTATTGATTTTACCTTTCACTTTTACCTTGATATTTTATCTTGGGTTTTATAATTATTTGCTCGGCATTGCTATTATGCTGTGGATGATGCATCTGATAACAGAACAAAAAGGTCCGGTTTCAAAAACTGCATTCTTGAAATTACTATCAGGAGCTCTGATTTTATATTTTACTCATTTATTACCTGTTCTTTTATTGATGCTTTTCACAGGTGTTTATCTGTTGTTTTATTTCCGGAAGTTATCCAATCCAATGAAAACGGCTTCATCAGTTGCCCTTGCTTTTCTACCTGCCTTGGTCTTTGCTATTATTTTTATGTCCAACCGTGGAGTTGAAGGATATCAGGGCAAAGTGAATTCCGTACCACCGGAACAATTATTCGAATGGCTTTACCTGGGACAGCCATTTATTGGCTTGAACGGTGATCAGGAACAAGCAGGTGTGTTTGTCTTGATGGTTGCTTTGTTAATGGCATTCGTATTTACAATCTTTAGAAATATTACAACCAAACCAGATACTGATTCTCATATATGGCTTTGGATGGCACTGGTTATTTTAGTTTGTTATTTTATAGTGCCTGATGGAATGGCTTCCGGAGGATTTATTAGTTTACGTTTGTTGCTGCTTTTTTACCTGTTTATAGTTATCTATGTATTGCTGAATCAGCGCCCGGCATGGATGAATGCCATCCTTGGAATAGCGGGAATAGTGGCTTCGTTCTATGCATTTGAATACAGGAACGATGTTGCAAAAGAACAAAGCAATTTTGCAGATGATTTTATTGAAGCAGCTTCTGAATTACCACAACGATCGGTTGTTTTGCCGTTGAATTATTCAGGCAACTGGTTGCATACCAATATTTCGAATTATATGGGTGCGGTGCCAGGGATTGTAGTACTCGATAACTATGAGGCTAAATTGAAAGAATTTCCATTGGTATGGAAGCAAAATGGGGTAGTGGATAGCCTGGGAAATTTCGGACAGTCTTTGAATCCTACCCTAACAATTGAGAAATATGAGAATTTAACAGGATTAGAGGTGACAGCTATTACGCGATTCAACTACATCCCAAATAAAGATGATAGTATTTCAGAAGCAACAAATCAGTTGTTACATGAAAAATTCAGGTTAGTCAAAAAAATTAACCTGACAGAAATATTCATCAGAAGGTAGTCAGATTTATATTTAAAATTGTATCTTTAATAAAAATTAAAGAGCATGTCGAGGCTACAAAAGCTACTGGATGAGTATGGTGAAAGCCATCAGAATCCGGTGAACAAAAGAGTACATTGGATTTGTGTTCCTGCCATAATTGTGAGTTTGCTGGGATTAATTTGGAGTATACCTGCGCCTGAAGCGATGAGTCAAATGAATATCGCCGGCATCCCTATTAATTGGGCAACTCTATTCATTGCTTTTGCCATGATTTATTATTTTACCTTATCGGTGCAGTTGGCACTAGGCATGTTGCTGGTGGTATTTTTACTTGCAGGAACAGGGTATCTGCTGACAACATTAATCCCATTGCCTTTATGGGGTACATCGCTTTTACTTTTCACACTTGCGTGGATAGGGCAATTCTGGGGACATAAAATTGAAGGTAAAAAGCCATCCTTTTTGAAGGATGTTCAGTTTTTATTGATTGGCCCGGTTTGGCTTTTGAATATGATATACCAAAGACTGGGAATACGGGTTGCTTAATTATATTATTGAGCCTGTATATTTTTCAATAATCCATGTTCACGTCCGTAACCAAGAAGTGTTTTCTGAAGTTTTTGGCGGGCATTGTGAATTCTGATTTTGACTGTTCCTAAAGGAATGCGAAGTGAATTTGCGATTTCTTCATACTTATATCCTTCATAGCTCAACAAAAATGGTCGTTTCAGATTTTCCGACAACTGATCAATTGCATGGTGAATATCATTTAATGCCAGTCTCGATTCTGCCCCGTTTTTGCCGGAGTTATTTAAAGAGTTAATATAATATTGGTTCTCGGTATCATCGCTGAAAATATTGCTGTTTACCATTCGGCGATAATTATTGATGAAGATGTTTTTCATCATTACATATAACCATCCTTTCAGATTGGTGCCTTCTGCAAATTTGTCTTTGTTTTTAAATGCCTTCAACATGGTCTCTTGTACCAAATCATTGGCATCTTCTACATCTTGCACCAGCTTCATAGCATATCCACGTAAGGGTTTGTACTGGGTTTGTACCGCGTGATTGAATTCCAGTTGTGTCATTTTGTTTAAGTATTAGTGATTAATATTCCACAAATGTAGGGCATATTTTAATAAAAGCAACAAAATGTTTAAGAAAAGATATCAACAGTTAAACAAAATAGACAATTTCCTGACATTTTGTTTAACCTTAGTCTCCCTAGAAATCGAAAAAATGCCGGTTTTTGATCAAATCCGATTGAAAATTCGATTCAAAATTGGGTGCTTGAACACTTGAAATTATATTTTAGAACAACACCAAGGAATTCACTTCAAAATTTTGTTCCTGAAAATCAGCAATATATGAAATATTTAGTACTATGTATTGCATGGTACTATTTAAAAGATATATCTTTGCATAACAAAATAACTCCTGGTAGTTATTCAAAAAAGTTCTAACAGTTCTCTAAAACAAAAAAACGTGGGTAATTTAGAAAACACACAGGCGCAGATGCGAAAAGGGGTTTTAGAGTTTTGCATTTTATCGATCATATCTCAGGGGGAGATCTACCCTTCAGATATCATAGTAAAGATGAAAGAGGCAAAACTGATTGTGGTGGAGGGGACTTTATATCCGCTTCTTACGCGATTAAAAAACTCAGGTCTGCTGGCCTATACATGGGTGGAATCGAATGCCGGGCCACCCCGCAAGTACTACAAACTTACTCCTCTAGGTGAGGAATTCCTTAAAGAGCTCCGCGTAACATGGAGCGAACTGGTTGAAGCAGTAAATAAAACCGCCACTCAAAACACAAACCAATGAACAAGACATTATCTGTAAATATAGGAGGAATCGTTTTTCACATTGAAGAACATGCCTTCGAAAGATTAACCAAATATCTGGACACCATCAAAGGTTATTTCACAACTGCCGATGGTCGTGATGAAATCATCCAGGACATTGAAGGCAGAATTGCTGAGATGTTTCAGGAGCGCATTTCAAACAGCAAGCAGGTTATAGTTGAAGCTGATGTTGAGCAGGTAATCAATATCATGGGTCGTCCCGAGCAATTTGCAGGCGATGGTGAAGAAGAGCCGACTGCAGCAACCGGTGGACCATCAGCAAGCAGTGAGCGAAGAGCTTATCGCCGGTTATACCGTGATCCGGATGATCGTGTGGTTGGTGGTGTGTGCTCCGGTTTCAGTCACTATCTGGGCATTGATCCAACCTACCTTCGCGTAGCATTTGCTATTTCCTTCTTTGTATTCGGTACCGGTTTACTGCTTTACATCATCTTAATGGTGGTGATGCCAAAAGCAAATACCACTGCCGAGAAACTAGAAATGAAAGGCGAGCAGGTTAATATCTCGAACATAAAAAAGTCAGTGCAGGATGAATATGGCGCAATTAAAAACCAGTATTCTTCCGGTGGAAACCAACCAGGCTTTACCCGGTTTATAGATGCGCTGGGGCAGCTGTTTGTAGGATTTTTCCGATTGTTTGGACAACTGATAGCAGTAATCTTCATCATCATAGGTATCCTTTTATTAATAGCTTTCGGAGCCGTTGCAATGGCTTTGATGGGAGTAGGAGGGATTGCCATTCCATTCTTTGTGACCGATCTGTTTTTAGATCCATGGCAACAAACAATGGCTCTTACAGCAGTATTTCTGGTAATCGGAATACCTGTGATCATGATCATTTACAAAGCAATTAAGGTGCTGTTTAAAGTTCGCTCAGAAAGCAAAATTCTGAACTGGTCGGCATTGGCACTGTGGGTTTGCGGAGTAATTCTATCCTTCTTTGTAGGTTCTATTATCGCCCGTGACTTCAGTCAGCGTGAGACTTCCCGCTTTGAAGTTGAATTAGCCACTCCGGCAACTGACACCCTGTTCCTTGATATGGCACGATATGACAGAAGCGAAGATTACTACATCTACGATAGCAGAGAGCGTGATGCATGGTCGGTTATCTCCGGAATGGACAGTATCAGCATCGATGAAGTGGAACTCGATATTATTAAAGGCGGTGGAACTGAGTTTGAACTGGTGCAAATTAATTCATCACGAGGAAGAACGCGCCGCGATGCAGTTGATAATGCCCAAACGTTATCGTACCATCTCGAGCAAACCGACAGTCTGATAAAATTCGACGAATCGTTTATCCTAACCAAAGGCATGAAATACCGCGGACAGAAAGTACAACTCGTTCTGAAAGTGCCTGTGGGTAAAAGCGTTTACCTATCAGAGTCGATGCACGACATTATTTACGATGTTAAAAACGTAACTAATACCTACGATGGCGATATGGTTGGACATACCTGGACCATGACCCCTGAAGGACTGGAATGTATTGGTTGCACCTTCAAGTATGAGAAACGCAATTCTCGCAACAAGCGTTCCGATGATATAAAAATTAAGCTAGATGGTAACGGAGTGCGTGTTCGCGGCGTCCAAGATGGAGATTCGGCAATTAATGTAGATGCCGAAGATGTAGACATCAGCATCGACGAAACAGGAGTTTCGATTGATGCCAAACAAAGATAATTGATTTAATGAGGCTTTTCGGTTTATGTAAGGTTCCGTCTCGTCAGCAATGACGAGACGGTTTTTTTATATAAGCAACAGAGTTGCTTATATAAAAGTCATTGGCGGCAAAGCCGCTGTCATTAGCAGCAGAGCTGCTGTCATTAGGTCATTAGCAGCAAAGCTGCTGTCATTAGGTCATTCGCGGCAAAGCCGCTGTCATTGGAGTTGAACGGTATTATACCGATTTCAAAAAAAAATTTTACGTTGGGCATTTTACGTTGAACATTTTACATTCACAATTTTATATTGAGTATTTTACATTTTAGCGAATTTCTTTCTGAGGACACGCTATTCTTCATGTCTTCTAAATTCCTCCTCCTAAAAATCTTATATTTTAACGAAATAAATTGTATTTTTACAATTCACTATTCATCATGGCATCGTTTCGAAAGCTATATGATGAGGTAATTCGCATTACAAATAGTAGGTTTATGAAACGTAACTGTTCTTTATTCTGGCCATTGAGTTGCGTGCATCCTCGCCACAGTCTCATAGCTATCGGACGAGGACGAGAAGTGGTCTTATCTGGTACAAACTAACTTATTGTGCATAAACCATAAATAATGAAATACATAATTATAGGGTTTATAACGTTCTTTCTTCACTCTAATGCATTGAGTCAAACATATTCTCCGCTGGGATCCGGATTTAATTTTGAAACTCGAACGCTTTACTACGATTCAACTAGTTCTACATTGTATGCTGGTGGCGGCTTTTGGCAAACCGGTACGGGAGAACCTATGTGGAGGATCTCTCAATGGAATGGAACAAATTGGGATTCAATAGGCCACGGATTAGATGGTCTAGTTTTATCTATTACCAAATATAAGGGTGAGATATATGCAGGTGGGTGGTTTGTTTCTAGTTTTGACTCAGTCGGAACTAAATTTCCCGGACTTGCTAAATGGAATGGTACGAATTGGGTAAAAATAGAAAATGATACAACTCCACAATGTTGTGTTTTGGAATTGTACACGTATGACAATGATCTATATGTAGGAGGTACCTTTGATTCAATTAATGGTCAACTTGCTACGGGGATTGCAAGATATGATGGGACAAATTGGTATTATTATCCTCCTATTCCTAATGTCAGCTCATATTTATATGTCTCAGCAATTGTAATTTTTAATAGCGAACTATGTGTAGCTGGTAATTTTAATGGAGGTCCGGGCTTATGTGATATTGTAAAATTTGATGGTTTTAATTGGGTTTCTGTTGGAGGAGGTTTATCGGGATCAATGTCAGATGTAGCTGATATGAAAATTTACCAAAATAAATTATATATTGTTGGTAATCTATCTGCCGCAGCAGGAGATCATGGGAATGGTATTGCTATTTGGGACGGTACAACCTGGAGTCAGGCGGGTAGTGGTTTATTGCCTTCTACTGTTAAAACGTTAGAAGAATTTCAAGGAAACCTTTATGTTGGTGGTCAGATACAGAGTGCTGGAGGGATACCTGTCAATAATATAGCTAAATGGGATGGCAATGCATGGCATAATATTGGAGTTGGTTTTGATAACGGTGTCACTTGCTTGGAGTCTAAAGACAGTAATAATTTATATATTGGAGGAGCCTTTATTACAGCAAACGGGGATACTGTTAATAGAATTTGTGAGTATAATTTATTAACAGGTATTGGAGAGATTTCAAACAGCCCTGAATTTCAAATCTCTCCTAACCCAGCAGCCGAAAAAATAACGCTTACCTGTATTATTCCATCTCATTTAACTGAAGTAAAGCTACTCATCACTGATTTAACCGGCAGAGTAATTTCATCTAACCAAATTCAAGGAAATCCCAGGGAACTGGAAGTCGATATTTCGTATTTGAACAACGGAAGTTATATGGTTAATTTGGAACATAACGGGAATATTTTAGCATCCCGGAAATTGATGGTGGTGAAGTGATGTTAGTCTTTGAGACTTATTTTTTAGGGCCCATAATAGTACAGAAGTCATAGTAGTGCTCCCATGAGACAGTCCATTCGCCAGAGGATGGTCCCCATTGTTTATTGTATTGTGTGGAACATTTCACTATAATTGTAGACTGATTTTCAATTTATGAAGAAATCCGGCACAAGCAAATCTACCTAAGCAAATCCTTCTAAACCTGTTGCTTCCAAAGTAAAAGCTACTGAAAAAGGTTTTCCGGTGTGGCCTTTTTGGCTGGGATTGTCCTGCTGGTTTTCGTATTATATGGCAACTCGCTCCGAAATGATATACTTACCTTCGATGATAATGAGTACTTTCAGAATTATCCGGAAGTCCTGACTCTGTCGTGGGAATCGGTCAAGACCTATTTTACTTCGTATTATGTAATTATGTATCAGCCATTACCGGTGCTGACTTTTGCCATTAATTACCACTTTTCAGGCTTGGATACATTCCCCATGCACCTGTTGAATCTGTTGTTCCATCTGGGAAATGTGGTTTTGGTATTTGCCTTTGTGCAAAAACTTACCTCCAACAAAATCATGGCTTTACTTATTGCATTGGTATTCGGTATTCATCCCATGAATGTAGAGGCGGTAAGCTGGATTTCAGCCCGCAGCAGTGGCATGTACACTTTTTTCTTCCTTGCCGGAATGTATTTTTATCTCCGGTACATAAGGGAAGATAATTACTTCATGCTTCTCGCAACCGGTATTTTTTTTATTCTTTCACTCTTCAGTAAAGCACAGGCAGTGACTTTCCCGGTAGTGATGTTGCTACTCGATTATGTTTCTGACAGAAAATTGCTCAGCAAACAGGTTATTGTGGAGAAGATTCCATTCTTCTTCCTTAGCTTACTGTTTGGAATTATTACCCTGATGAATTCAGGTACCATGCACAACATCACCAAAGGGATGCTGATCGATTACAACGCAATCGACATATTCTTCATGGTATGCTATTCATTCAGCTTTTATTTGTTGAAGCTATTACTGCCATTAAAGCTTTGCGCCATTTATGTCTTCCCACCAAAGAGTGGAGGTATGTTGCCATGGGAATATTATGCTTCAGCGGTACTGATTGGTGCAGTTCTTTACGGACTGTGGCGGGCACGAAGTAATAAATGGATATTATTTGGCGCTGCATTTTTTGTGGCCACCATATCTATCAATATTCAGCTTATTCCGTCCAGGTTATTTATTGTCACCGATCGTTACGGTTACCTGCCATATCTGGGTTTGATGCTTTTGGTCGGATATCTCATAACCGGAAATACCTTCAATTTTCATAAATACAAGTCCGGGTTAATAGTGGTCTTCACGGGCTTAATGTTGTTCTTCTCTTTTTCTGTTCCGGCACGAAATAAGATATGGAACAATGATGTAGTTTTCCTGACCGATGTGATAGAGAAAAATCCGGAGTCGACATACTTATACCGTGCTTATGGCAACAGAGGTATGGCGCATCAGGTGAAGCGTAATTACCCCGAGGCCATTAAAAATTTCGATGAGGCTATTCGGCTCAAGCCGGATGATGCCAGGAATTACCTGAATCGGGGATTGTCCTATTCCTTTATGAATAATGGTAAGATGGCGGAGGCAGATTTTTCGCGGGCTATTGCACTCGATTCCACGCAGATCATGATTTACAACAACCGGTCTCAGGTGCGCTTTCAATTAGGCGATTATGCAGGTGCGGAAGCCGATAGCCGTAAATGTATTGAACTCGATCCAAATAGTACCGATGCTTATAATACCCTTGCTAACGTTGCTTATATGAAGAAGCAATACGATGAGGTGTTGGCACTCTTATCAAAGGCTATTGAAATCGATCCTAATTTTGCAATTGGTTATAAAAACCGGGGACTGGTTTATCTGGAGCTGAATAACAAAACAGCCGCCTGCAGCGATTTTATTGCAGGTTCCAATTTGGGGAATCAGGAAGCAAAGCAATTGCAACAGCAGCATTGCCGGTAATCCGAAATTTACCTTAAAACACCCGCTTTCTCAGTCATCTAAAGCGTTTGCGAACTCTTTGTGGCCGCACCCTCATTCCGGGTTGGAACAGGCATGCCGGCACCATATTTTTGCCAACAGATTGGTACTGAAATGTAAAAACAAAAATGATAGTATTACAATCATTTTGCCTCGCTTTGTGTACATATTGTTGAAAAGTTTTTTTTCGGGGGTTGTAAAAAACCGATAAATCATACGCATCTTTGTACCGGTTCCAGCAGTCGTTTATTTGTCTGTTCGAAAGTCGGAATCGAATTAACTTTTAATGCAACATTACGAATCGGAATCAGGCAACTTCAAAAACGTCACTACTTAATTTTTTTATCATGTCAACTACAGAAACAACCAACAAAGAAAAACTGAAAGTATTACAGTTAGCCATCGACAAACTCGAAAAATCGTATGGTAAAGGAACCATCATGCGCATGGGCGATTCGCCGGTCGAGACGATGGAGGCAATCTCCACAGGATCCGTATCATTGGATATTGCTCTAGGAATTGGTGGATTACCAAAAGGACGTATTATTGAAATCTACGGACCTGAATCATCGGGTAAGACAACTTTGGCTATTCATGCGATTGCGGAAGCACAAAAATTGGGTGGAATAGCTGCCTTTATTGATGCAGAACATGCTTTTGACCGTTATTATGCTCAGAAACTGGGGGTTGATATCGAGAATTTATTGATTTCGCAACCCGACAATGGAGAGCAGGCACTTGAAATTGCCGATAATCTGATCCGTTCCGGAGCTATTGATATTATTGTAATTGACTCGGTTGCGGCACTTACTCCTAAAAGTGAAATCGAAGGCGAAATGGGTGATTCCAAAATGGGTCTTCAGGCTCGATTGATGTCTCAGGCACTGCGTAAACTTACCGCAACTATCAGCAGAACAGGATGTTGCTGTATTTTCATCAACCAGTTACGTGAGAAAATCGGTGTTATGTTCGGTAATCCGGAGACTACAACCGGTGGTAATGCACTTAAATTTTATGCATCAATTCGTCTGGATATCAGAAGAATAGGTCAGATTAAAGAAGCTGAAGCTGTGATTGGTAACAGAACGCGGGTTAAGGTTGTAAAGAACAAAGTGGCTCCTCCATTCCGTACAGCAGAATTCGATATCCTTTACGGTGAAGGAATTTCACACACCGGTGAAATCGTTGATATTGGTGTGGATTTGGGCATTATTAAGAAGAGCGGTTCCTGGTTCAGCTATGGTGATACCAAATTAGGACAAGGACGTGAATCGGTTCGTCAGCTCTTTACCGATAATCCGGAATTGGCTGAAGAAATTGAAAACAAAATCCGTGAGCAGCGTTTGGCAGCAGCGGCTGAATAATATTCATCATGACGACGTTAAGCCGGGCGAGGAAACTCTTCCCGGCTTTCGTTTTTTACAGTATTTTCGCATTTCCTTTAAATTCCATCCCCATGAAAAAATATTTATTGCTGGCAGCACTTTTTGGCACCACTCTTTATTCCTGTAAAACAGATAATAAGAAAGATCCGGAAACGGTCCAGACAGCGGATACCACGGTTTTAGGAAAGCAATTAGCAGCTTTGGATGCTCAAATTGCCAAAGACCCTAAAAATGCAGTTGCCTTACATGAACGGGCTCGTTTACTGATTGATGCCAAAAGGTACGAGGAAGCAATGAAAGATATGGAGCTGGTGATGACTATTGACAGCACCCAATCGGCATACTTTCTGACAATGGCCGATCTATCCTTTGCAGCAAAACGAACCTTTAATGCCAAAGAATTCCTCACCAAAGCAATTGAACTCGATCCGGAAAATACCGATGCTATGATGCGTCTGGCAGAATTGAATCTCATAGTCAAGCAATACAGCGAATCTGTTAAGCTTCTCACCACTATCATCAACAAAGACAAAACCAACACTACAGCCTGGTTTATGAGAGGCGTTAACTTTAAGGAAAACGGCGATACTACGCGAGCCATCAATGATTTCAGATCTGCGATTGAAGCCGACCCGAATTTTTACAATGCCTATATGCAACTGGGAATTATTTTTCAGGCTAAGAATGAGCCCATTGCAGAGGGATATTTTACCAATGCCATTCAAAAAAAAGCCGGGCAGTGAAGAAGCACTTTATGGTCGCGGCTTATGGTACCAGGATCATGGGCAACTAGACAAAGCAATTCAGGATTACACCACCATTGTTCAGGCTAATCCGCTGAATAAAAATGCACATTTTAATCTCGGGTATATTCATCACATTTATTTGAAGGTCTACCCCGAAGCCACCAAGCATTACACAGCAGCCATAAATGCCGACCCACGCTATGCCGAGGCTTACTACAACAGAGGACTCTGCTTCGAGGCAGTGGGAAACCTTGCCGCCGCAGCATCCGACTACAAGCAAGCCATGATGATACGACCGGTGTATCCGCCGGCAGAAGAAGGACTGAAGAGAATTAAGGATTAAGGATTAAGGATTAAGAATTAAGGATTTTTTGATTCTGCGCAGAAGGAAATTGCGTTATGATGATAAATTATAAATGATAAATGATAAACGAAATTCCAAACAGAATCCGGGCTAATTGCGACCAAAATGACATTATTCACTTTTCACTACTTGCTAATCAATATTCAATAAAAGAATCATGAAAACAGGCAGCATAATGATTCAGCGGTAGAAATATTAAATTTTATACCATAGCAGTTTCAAAATATTGAATAACAAATATTGAATATTACAAATTGAATAAGGATGTATTTTATTCAATTCTCACTTCTTGCTAATCAATATTCAATAAAAGAAACTTCAAGACTAGCAGCAATTTAGTTCAGTAGCTGAAACAATAATTAGTGTTCTATAGCAGCTTCAAAAATTGAAGAACAAATATTGAATATTACAAATTGAATAAGGATGTATTTTATTCAATTCTCACTTCTTGCTAATCAATATTCAATAAAAGAAACTTCAAGACTAGCAGCAATTTAGTTCAGTAGCTGAAACAATAATTAGTGTTCTATAGCAGCTTCAAAAATTGAAGAACAAATATTGAATATTACAAATTGAATAAGGATGTATTTTATTCAATTCTCACTTCTTGCTAATCAATATTCAATAAAAGAATCATGAAGACAGGCAGCATAATGATTCTGCGGTAGAAATATTAATTTGTATACCATAGCAGTTTCAAAAAATTGAATAACAAATATTGAATATTACAAATTGAATAAGGAAAGGGAGCAAATATTATTCAATTCTTTCTTCTTGTTAGTCAATTTTTAATAGGATTAAGGATTGCCGGAAGGATCTCTGATCCTGATAACCGTAAGAATTAAGAATTAAGGATTAAGGATAGCCGGAAGAATCTCTGATCCTGACAACCCAAATGTGCGGGGTCGGCCGGAGGGATCTCCGATCCTGACCACTGAAAAATGCGGATCTCCGAACCGCTTTCCATCTTAAAACTGGATCAGAGATCCGGTTATTTTCTTTGTCGGCATCACAGATACACCGCATCAGAGATACCGACGGGCATCTGATCCTGACAAATCAAATGTGCGAAAACATCTTGAGGGATCTCTGATCCTGACAAATCAAATGTGCGACATCTGCCGGAGGGATCTCCGATCCTGACCACTGAAAAATGCGGATCGGAGATCCGCATACCGGATACACTAAGACAAAACCTGATAACTTTTCGCAGACACTACATAGAAATCTACACCCATGTAAGCACCAGGAGTATCCAAAATATTAAGTCGACATTTGATAGTTTATAATATTTATGTTAATTTTATATCCCGCCACGAAAACAAGCGCAAATAAGCGTTTCATACACGGTAATTGTTTTGTTTTTGTGGCGTGTATAAGGGAGTTATAGGCAACTGCTAAGCACTACTAATGTTCATCAATGCTAACTCTAAACTGACACCCCTGCCCACAGCCCAGCCCTTCTATTGCCTCATAATTTATTTTGCCCGACCGTACAAAGTAAATATTCCATAATACTTATAATATTAAAAGTAAATTATACATTTACAATTCCAAATCCCATAAACATGAACACTTTAAAAAACATTCTGAAAAAGATTATGCGTTTATTTGCATTCTATTTTGTTTGCAGTGCAACTGTTACCAATGCCCAATTCGTTTCAGGCAAACTTTATTTTTCAGTATTGAATACAGATGCAATTCCGCTAATCACCGGACAAGATATCCAAATGCCTAACCAAACTCTTTTGACAATATTTCAGTCACACCATTTGACGGAATTCACAAAAGCATTCCCATTGATTGATTCATTTCCAGCAGGCATTCGTCACGGATTAGATAAAGTTTACATTGCATCATGTGATTGCGATGAGCAACAACTTCTTGAAGAAATGGGAAATAACAACAACGGAAATTATCAATACATTGAAAAAATTCCAATTGCCGAACCGCTTTATACACCAAATGATTACACCTTGCAGGGAACAGATTATGCTCTTGACTTAATGAATGTTCAGGGTGCATGGGATATTACTTACGGCAATCCAAATATCTCCATTGGCATAATTGATCAAGGTTTTGATATTACTCAAGAAGATTTAGTAAATCAAATTGTCGAATTGGGACTATCCACTAATCCGGGAAATCCTTTTCATGGTACTTTTGTTGCAGGATGTGCTGCAGCACAAACCGATAATGGTATTGGAAAAAGTGGCGTTGGCTTCAATTGCAAACTAAGACTTTCCGCATGGTATAATAACTTTGACTGGATAACACCTTCTATGCAATTTGCACTGCATGGAGCAAGAGTGTTTAATTACAGCTTTAAGGTAGGATGCTCTCCTACAGCAGTACATCAATCTTTTTGCGATTTAATGTTTGATTATGGCTGCGTTCTTGTTTCAGCAGCGGGAAATGGAACTTCAGGCACGTATTGTAATGGGGGACCTCAGCCCGGAAATAATGGATATGTTTACCCTGCTTCTTATAACCATGTGATTTCTGTTTCAGGAGTTGACCAATACTATCAACATTACCCCACCATCGGTGGTAATTCCTACACACATAATGATAAAGTTGATATTTGTGCGCCTGCATATTCTGTTTTGTCTCTCGGCCCTAGCAATACATATATCCCAAGCTCAGGTACTTCATTTTCATCCCCTTATGTCGCAGGCGTTGCTGCATTGATTTTATCAGTAAATCCATGCTTAAATGGCGACCAGGTTTTAGACATCATACAACAAACAGCATTTGATATTTATCCATATCAGACAAATTCACCAGTTTCTTTAGCAGGTTTGCTTGGTGCGGGTTTGGTAGATGCAGGAGCGGCGGTTGCGTATGCGCAAACAGCATCATATCCTCAGTTTATAATGGGCTCTCCTGATTTATGTGCAGGTAGCCTTCAAACTTATGCTTTTCATGCACCTGTTAATTCAATTTATTCGTGGAACATTACAGGTGGCTCGGTCATTTCTCAGTACATTAATACTTTTTACAATTATGGATATGCAGCAGTAGATTGGGGAACAAATACAACAGGTGGTAATGTTGCATTAACAGTATACAGTTCTGGCATTGCATGTCCAGCAATAAATTTTCCGATTGCATCTTGCAGTTCTCCAAGCTACGATAATGTGTTGTACGGAGAGAAAAGTCTTTGCAATAGCAACCTTCTTTCCTTTTATATTACTCCTCCACCGAATTCAACAGTTGTATGGAGCGTGACAGGAGGTACAATTATTGCTCAGTCAAATAACTGTTCACCCACTTGCAGTGTAATCATAAATTGGAGCAACGCAGGTGGGGCAGTAACAGCAGCCGTAACAACCGGAGGAACTACAACTTATCAATCAAAAAATGTTAAAAGTTGCTGCCTTCATCCTTTTTCCGATGGATTTTATACTGATGCTACTTTAACTAACACCTTAGCGCTTGCTTGGGATCCTGAAAGGAGAACAACATTCAATGGCACAATTACTATTCAGGGCACAATTTATTTAGATGGAATCTTCTTCATGGGAGAAGATGCAAAAATTATAGTTCCTCCGGGTTCAGAGGTAAAGTTAATTCGCGCTCAATTCAAAGCATGCAACAGTAATATGTGGGATGGAATCTATTTGAATGGCACAGCATCAGAATTGACAGATATTTCGTTTGTTCAATATCAAAATGTAATTGAAGATGCAAAAAATGCAGTCTTAGCAGAAAATGGTGCTCCTATTGATATTTTCAATGGAATAAAATTTAATAAAAATTATAAAGATGTAATTCTCAAAAATTATTCTTCACAATATTTTAATGATCTTGGTAATTGCAAGTTTACTTGTGAAGATGAATTCGGAAACAATACAACATTGCTTGCGCCTTTTGCTGGTCAACGCTCCAGTATAGGAATCGAACTTAGTAATATGTTTAATGCACCGGTTGCCAATGTAACTTTTAAAAATCATGACATTGGAATTTATTCAAACAATTCAACATCTCTAATTACAGGTTGTGATTTTGACAATGGTCATTTCGGAATTAATGCTTTAAGCAGTAATATAACAGCAAAAAACAATCACTTCATCAATATTACAAATCTTCAGGGAACACTTAGCGGACATGCAATCTTTGCGGATGCGCAGGGAAATAATTCTTTGAACCTGATTGTAGGCGGTACAGGAACTAATGATTACAATACAATAGAAAATTCTTTCAGCGGGGTTTTTGCTCGAAATAACATAAATGTGGATATTCAGCGAAACTATTTTACAAATGCTTCCACAAACAGCAGTATGAGTTGCAGAGTAGTAAATAATACAAGCACTAACATATTTATTAAAGACAATTACTTTAATGGATTTGGAACTGGAATTTTTCTTAGAGATATTACCGCAAGTACAGTCACAGTTCAGGCAAATAAGTTCAACTTAGCCGGAACAACTTGGGGAACTTACGCCATCAGGTTTTGGAATACATTTCCTCCCAACCCTGCAAATCAAACCACCATCAGCGGAAATGCAATTAAAAATATAAACCGCACGGGTATTATGGCAACAAATAATTCTTTTACCTACGTTAATAATTACAATACTATTACATTTGAAGATGCTGCACCCGCTCAAGGAAGTCAAACAAAACGAGGTGTCCAATTCCAAAACTCTCATAAAGGAAAAATTGAATCCAATACAGTACAGCGCACAGGCGGTGTTAATTCTAATTCAAATTTTGATGAAACACGATGGGGAATTTCCAACGAAACAAGCAACAGTAATTTTATTTCAAGTAACTTGATGAAGAGAATTGGAATTGGGGCAAGATATTATTACAGCAATCAAAATACAATTACATGCAACAATCTTTACGGTAACAGAATTGGCGTTCGGATGGAAAGCAGCAAAATTGGCGACCAGCCATATTCGGCAGCTACAATTTCACAAGACAATCAATGGAACAATATAGCTGGTGTAGTGCTATGGGATATTCAGCAATTAGGAACTACATATTCCGCTAATTGGTTTTCTAAAAGTCCAAGCACCCCTTGGACACCTCAATTAATTAATCCTGCAATTATTAATTTCCTTTACGCGCCTTCAAGCGGTACTTGTCAATTGCCCTGCGTTCCTCCATGCGACCAACATCGACTTGCTTCAATTGTCCGTGAAGAAGATTGGTTTCTTGAATTACCCGAAGAAGAACAGTACAACTTAAAAAAATATGTTTATTCCGAACTCGTTGCCGATACTATGCTCATGCACATGAGTACAGATGATGATGCATTACTAACAGCTTTTTATGACAGCGTTAAAACTACACCATTAGGTCAGCTTGTAGACGCAGGTAAAATTTTACCGACGGACACAACTACTGCACACCAACTTGTAAGCATAGTAAATCCTGATAATAATGCCGAGTGGAATCAGAAAGTTGTTTACGAAATTTACCTTGAAACTATTGCTCGTAGCATTTATGAATTCACACCCGAACAGTATGAAACACTTTTTAACATCGCTAACCAAGACCCGATTTTCGGTGGTACTGCGGTTTATTCTGCAAGGGTGATGATCGACTTAGATGTGGATGATTTCACAACGGAAGAAGGCTTTCGTCTAGCATCAAATAAACCGAAAGACAATTTTTCTTTGCTGGCGGTTTCACTGTTAAACCAAACCCTACCAAAGAATCATTTAAAATTTTATTAAAAAAATATTATCGACGAAAATCGCAATGTAAAAATCTATAATGCCTTCGGTCAGCTTGTTTCCAGGTTTAATGTTTCTGAAAATGAAATATCAGTAAGCACAGAAAAATTTCGTTCCGGTATTTATACAATTCTTCTTTTAAGTGGCGACAAAATAATTAAAAGACAAAAAATTTCAATTATTAAATAATTACTTGAACTTACAAATTAAAATGAAAATACTTCTATTAATATCAGCAATCATTTTAGCTTACTTAAAATCATTTTCACAAATTTCTTTTCCACAGCTTCAGGCAGGAGTGTATGTTTGTGATTCTTTAGATGAAGTTGGCGGTTGCTTTACGGGAAACTGTAGTCCTTTTTATGATTTACGTATTACAATGGACACTAACCTTATTCCAGTGGTACAGGGAGTTGAAATAAAATTGGTAGTAACACAACTATCAACTCCTCCTGATTCAGTTTACACTCTTGAAAACGGAATTGTGCATTTATATGACACACTTGCTTTTTCATCAGTCGTAAACAACCATTACACTTTTTTTTCAACCGCAGCCGGATGTTACACACTCAAACTAATAATCAACGGAACGCCCACCACCCCATTTGAAAATTATTTCTGCCAACTTCAATCAATCTGCACTTTACCAACATGCTTTGCTGAGTGTAATTACGCTGGTTTTCCACCGATATGCACTGTTGATGATTTTAACGGCATCAATGAAAGCGAAAATTTCAATTATAACATTTCTATAAAACCCAATCCCGCCTTCAATGGCAACTTAATTATTACATATCAGCTTCCTTTAAATAAGAATGTATCGCTTCAAATTATAGACAGCGCAGGAAAATTAACTTACAGCTTACCGCTTATAAAAAACAGCAAAACAGTGAACCTTCAACTTTCTAATCTTCCAAGCGGCATTTATAAATGTATCCTGATGGGCGAAAATGTTTTAACTTCTAAAACATTCACCATTATTACTAATTAATTGAATCCCCCAGATATATATAGTATTAATAACATGCAAGTACTAATGTCATCGCCTTGAAAGTTCTTAACCACAGTAGCAGTATGCCTATAACAGCGTGTTGCCAAAATTGGCGGTTCAGTGGTTAAATGAAGTTCAGTATTTCAATCAAACTTTTGTGCAGGTTGACAGTTTTGTGCTCCGAAATCGCCAACTTCGGCAACACGCGGCCCGTCAGGTTGTGAAAAAACTCCATTCCCATTTATTTTTCTCCAAAAACAGCTTTTAAAATTTCATTCTAAGTGCAGTGCAACGTTTTATACGCATGCAAAAATCAGGTTGCAAAGTTGGGTTGAAAATAGTTGAAGCGTATAATGCGATTAAAATGCGTCGCTATTAAAGCAAAAAGCCACTCCTTGTGGTATTTTGGCTTCCAGTTTTTGAGTGTTTGCATAAGATGATCCAAAGTAAAAATATTCAAGACTCGTTTGATGTTATAGTTCAACATAATAAAGCTCCATTCACCGTTTACTTTTTCCAGTCCTATTAAGTTTGTATAATAATATCCCCACTTTCGTTTGATGGTGCCAAAGATGTGTTCGTTTATTTCCTGTCGTTTTCGATATAAAGTTTGATTTTGGGAATAATTTTTATTGTTACGCTCCACCGATTCGGCATATTGACTCCGATCAATTTCTCTTCCGCCCTTAGCTTTTCCGGTACATAAATATTTTACCGGACAATTTTTGCACTCCGGTGTCCGGTACTTTTTATATTGATACGATATTTTATCATCCCGCTTTTTGATATGCCAGGTGCCAAATGTGGTGAGTGTTTGTCCTTCAGGACACGTATAAGTATCATTCTTTTTATTGTATTTGAATTTATCAACAAGATATTCCTTCGTTGTTCCTTTTGGATTGGAGTTCACCAGTTCCTGTTGCGCTACTATTGTTTTTAAATCGTTCTGTTGACAGGCTTCAATTTCCCGTGCGTTGTTGTATCCTTTATCTGCCAGCAGGGTAAACTCGTTCGCTTTTAAATTTTCTTTTGCTTCCAATGCAATTGCTGAAAGTGCGTTGCGATCGTTCCGGTTAATCGTATGCGTAGCAACCACTAATTTATGTTTATCATCAACAGCGGCCTGCGTGTTGTAGCAAACTTCTACCACTTGTCCTTGTATCAAAAGACTTCTGCTGTCGGGATCCGTGGTAGATATTTGCGGTTCGCCGCTTTCTGTCAGTAATTCACTTAGCATTTCATACTTGATTTGATTCATTTGCAGTCGTTCAATTTTGTCCTGCAAATCACCAATAAGTTCGGTGCTCTCTTCTTTGTCCAAAGTGTCTAATTGCGTTAGATACTCCAGCGTTTTCTCTTCAATGTATTGGAGATGCCGTTCGATCTTTTTGGAGAGTAATTATTTTTCTTACTGTTATGTGCTCTTGATTTGGTACCGTCGATAGCTATGGTTTTGCCAAATATGAGGCCGGCATCCATCAAAAAAGCGACAAACAGTTTGAACATATTTTTCAGAGCGACCGGATTGTCTTTACGGAAGTCGGCAATGGTGTGGTAGTTGGGAACCAGTCTTCCGCATAGCCATTGCATTTCAGTATTCCGTTTGCATTCCTTTTCCAACCGGCGAGATGATCGGATACCGTTCTGATAGCCGTACAAATAGATCTTCAACAAAATGCGTGGGTCAAAGGATGGGCGGCCTTCTGGTTGTATGGCTTTCGTTTTAAAACCAAGTTTAGATAAATCCAGCTTTTCAGCAAATGCATCCAGGAACCGGACGGGATCATCCGGTGCCACCAGCTCCTCCAGGGAACTGAAAGAAACCTGGTGGCGATCTATGGGTACTATGTGTTGCATGGGAATTAAATTTTCCTAAAAATACCAATGAAAAGGCTCACATTCATAACTATTTTTCAATAAAAATTAACAATGGATGGGGAAAATTAGTAATTTCACAGTCTGCCGTTAGCACCAAGTTTAATCACGAACAGAAAGTATAATATGTCAAGTAGTTTTATAGATATTAATGATGTTGGATTTTGGGCAAGAGATGGATTTGTTGAGGCAATGCAGCTTTGTTTAATAAATGAAATCGAAAATCAAAAACTTGACACGATAGAATGGATTAATAATTACAAGACTGAATTAGCGATGCAATCTTTACCTATTATTTGCGGTGGAATGTCAATGCTACTTGAAGAATTTCTAACAACTAATGAACGTAAATCTCAAATTGTAAAATTGATTGATAAAATTATTGACATAATTGACTCAACGAACGATTATATGTCAGGTAGCAATTTGCTTTCAATGAGAAATAGAGCGATGACAATTCTTCTTGAAACAAATCAAATCACAGTTAAGAACCAAGAGGAATTTGATCAAATTGTAAATGGTTCTTTTTGGCATGCATCAGACAGCCTGGAAAAATATAAGGATAGATACCAACATTCATTCAAACTACTAAAAAGATTAATCAATGGAGAATTGAATACAACTTCTTCTTCTCCAGAAAATTATTGGAATTATTAGAAAACCTGGTGCTAGCACGGGTTTTGTCTCAGGCGGGTTGTCGTAAAAACTTGGAGCTTTGTTCTTCTAATGAACTTAAGTAATTAATTGAAACTTTGTGCTCCGAAATCCGCCCGAACGCAAAGGCCGAAACCGTTAGTCTTCTTTTTAAATAATTACTATGAAAATTCTATCAATACCAGTTTTAGTCTATCTTCTTACTTCTTTTAGTTTGAGTGACGACAATCGAAAGGAGCAATTCTTTTTGAAGCTTTTTCGGCTGAAGAGATAATTATAAAGGAGATTGCATTAGGCTCGAAAGTTATAGACACTGTTTTTAAACCAAACCCGGTTACAATTCGACATGGTAATAAACTAATTGTTGCTGATGGTGAACCTAAATTTTCATTTGTGAGACCACAAATCGGTTACTTACCATTATTGGTTAGTTATACTTTTGACTCAATTTCTAGAAATGTCAAAGAAATATATTACGACTGGGAATTTGAAAGGGAATCAAAAGACTATGCGACAAAGGAAAAAATGTGGGAGAGAGAGCAAGGTAAATTAGAAACTTATAGCAAAGAGTATGAACGGATTAAAAAGGACTTGATTTTGGCTTTGCAGCTTTCAAATTGTGACTCTGATGAGCTAAATAAAAAAGACGGAGCCAATGGGTCTGAATATTGGCGAAGAGAATGTATTTGGCAGCTAAGTAACAGTGAAATTGAAATTTATATGATTTATGCTTCAAATACTATTAGAGTAAGAGTGCATAAAAAAATGTCGCATTAATAAGTTGGCTAACAGCCGGTGTGCCACAAGAGACTTTTGATTTGAGGTAATAAATGTGATTTTAGCTCCGTTTGGAAAGTAAAGAGAAAATGTTTATCTTTCGTCTCCGAACCCGCCCAGCGGCAACGGGCGGAACGTTGGTGGTAAATTTATGCAGACACAGTTTCATATGAAAATATTCAAATACTATTTCTATTGCTTTCCTTCGGACAAGTTGTCAATGGGCAAAAAATTCCGTTAAGAGCTATTACTGAAAAATTAAAGAGTGGACAATTTATAACTGTAAGTGACTTTGGATTTAAAGAATATGCATTCGTTCAAAAAGGTGACACAACTAAGTTTTATACTTATCAGAAGAAGAACACTAATCCAACTTCAATCTATCTTTACTTACCTGGTAGTAATGCTGAAAACATATATACATACCACAAAGGGAATGACAGCTCATATTGGTACAACTCGTTGATAAGTTTTGACTTTACTTACTTACCCGAAAATTTTCTATTTGTTATTATAGCCAAACCCGGTTTTGGTTTTTTTAATAATAGTAATTCTAAATCCATCCCTCAAGTTTATTGGGAAAAGACATCTTTACAAGACATAGTAATGAGCGCAAATGCTACCTTAAATATTGTGCATAAGAAGATACTTAAGAAACCCGAAAATGTTGTTGTGTTTGGTTATTCAGAAGGCTTTTATGTAGCCGCCAAATTAGCCACTGTTAATAAAAGAATTACACATTTAGGCATTGGTGGTGGTGGTGCTTATAGCGACTTTTATGATTTTATTTTGACTAATCTGAAAGAATCGTATAAAAGTAAAACAAGCAGTGATACTACAATTAAGGAGAATGAGCAATTTATCTCAGATTTTAAAGAAGTAATGTCAAACCCTAATTCAGTTATAGACTTTAAATATGGATACACATTTGAAAGATGGGCTTCATTTGCAGAACCTGCAATCAATAATTTGATTAAACTAAAAATTCCCATTTTTCAATTTCACGGAGCAAATGATGAAAGTACACCAGTTGAAAGTGCATATGCTATTCCAACTGAATTTGCGAGACTAAAGAAAGTCAACCTCACATTTGCAATTTATCCTAATAGCGACCACTTATTAATTGAACGAATTGATGATAAAAAGGAAATTGAACATTGGAATGAAATGGTTAGTTCTTTTTTTAATTGGGTTAAGTTAAATTGAAAATGATGAGAAACTACCACCAACATCGTATTGGCAATAGTGGGGCAGACCGTTATATACTAAATATTTGTAATTCTATTGGGCAATTGAACAAATGTTGAGCTGACGTTTTTTAAACGCCCCACCATTGCAAATCTGCAAACCGTTATAGGTATGCTAAGACAGCCGACCCATCGACAAAATAGCACACGAATGAAAACAAAACTCTTACTTACAATTTTGATTTTTCCAATGTTAATCTTTGGACAAGTTACAAACCATTTTGAAAATTCAGACTCTAAATGGAATGTCGCAAAGACATATCCTAACGGCAATTCGCAAAACCCAAACTTTGTGGAGACAACGACAACTATTTACGGGTTTCAAGGCGACACTTTAATAAATAGTGATTTGTGGTTTAAGTTATTCTCTACAAACGATTCGCTATTTCAAAATAACTTAACCTTTAAAGGACTATCACGGACAGACAACAATATAGTTTTATTCCTCGACACATTAAATCAGCTCGACACCTTATATGACTTTACTATTAGTCTTGGCGACAGCGTTTTGTTCAATTTATATGGACAATATCCCGAGAAAATTCCCGTAATAAATATCGACAGTATTCAAATAAACGGACAATTTTTCAGACGCTTTCACTTCGCTGAACCAACTATTATTAACGCTTTTGACTTGTTAAGCGAAGTATGGATTGAAGGAATTGGGAGTATTCATGGTCCAATCTTCACAAATTTTCCAATTAAATTTAGCACTGAAATACCTGACTCTTTAATATTGACTTGCACGTATTCAAACATTCAACAATTTTGGCAGCATCCTTCATATAATTCTTGCTATTTAAACATTGTGCTTGCGTTAGACAACATAACCAAAACCAACCTGACCATTTATCCAAATCCTGTTCAAGACAACATTAAAATCAACTTCACAAAAACAGACAATTACGAAATAAATATTTTCAATTCCGCAGGACAAAAACTAATACATAAAACAGTAACTTCGGACTTTGCGACAATTGACTTAACCACATTAAATGACGGAATTTATTTTATCACAATTGACAGTAGAACAGAAAGGTGGACAAGCAAACTACTCAAGAAGCACTGGCTATAACAGCACCTTCAAGAAATTGACGGTTCAGTGCCCGCCCGCATCGAACGGATACGTTCGGGTGGGGTTAAATGATCCCGATATGTATTGGGATGTGCTTCTTATCAAGTGCAGCACTGACAGACAATTTAGTGCTTCGATCCCGATAGGTATCAGGAAGCCAACATCTTTAAAACCAAACCGTTATGTGTAATTTTATTAAGACATCCCAAATTTGGTTTTCTACAATATTACTCTTGTTACTTTCTTGCGGACAAGGATATATGCCAGCGGAAAATAAACTTGAAAAACAATTTGAGGATCATGTTGTGAGAAAACAGAATATTAAGCGCATAGAGTGTTCAAGTACATCTGAAGCGGACACCATTAGCTATTCCATTGGTTACGACAGTCTGAATCGGATTGTAAATAATGGCAATAACGAATTTTATGAGTATGACTCCCTTGGAAGAATACTCAAACACTATCAATGTGTACTTTCAAGAGACCCGTCATGTAGTAGGCCATACATATATTTTTATGAGTATTCAAATGGAAATCTCGAAAAGATTAAGCTTTTAAATAGTTTTATCCATGACTCAATTCCACGTGTATTAGAAACATTCATTTATGACAGACAAAATCGCTTGGTAAAACACACGAAATTTCCTACCGACACTTTCACTTATGTTTATATCAATGCCGACACAAACAAACATTCTGAGCTCAGAACTTATTGGGTGAACAATGCAGACAATAAATGGGTGAAGGTTTCGAGAAAGACGACATGTAAGTATGATAGTCTGGGACGAATAGTATCTCTTACCTGGACTGACCTAGATGATGGAATGTCTATGCGAAATGACTTTTTCTTTGACGCTAAGAATAGGTTAATAATGAAAAAAGACTCTTCCCTTGACAATTATAATCGAGTGCCAAATAGCTGTTGCATTTTATATTGGACTGAATATAAATACGACAGTTTCGACCGTTTGATTGAGGAAATACATAGTACAGGTTCTTATGATGAACCCAAGCCACAATTTCAACGAAGTATTAAATTTGAATATTAAAAAACTATACATAACACACGTCTTGTGCTATTGTCGATGACGTTCTAAAAATGAAACTTTATGTTCGCAAAATATTTTATCTTGGTTGGCAGTTTCTGCTACGCAATCGGCATCGAAGGCAAGCCCTGTCCGTTAGGCGTCACCAACTAAACAATAACTCGGCCAAGAAAACGTTCAAAATTTAAATTTAAGCTCATGAAAACAAACATTCTGGTTTTAGCAATATTATGCATTGCTTTAAATGCAATTGGACAAAGTAGTAGTGAGTTTCATAAAATAGTTATCCAAGATATAAAGCATAAAGGATTAGACTATTATGATACTGTAACCACAGGACATCCATTAAAAGAAGTTTATATTGAGAAAGGATTAACAGTTAAAATAAATAAGCATGCAAATTTAGGATGCGACACGTGCAAAATTTATCATATTAGTTTCATAACTACCTATAACAATAGGCCTGTTAAATATTCAATTGGCCATGTGGGAAATGAAGATTTTGAAACTGCACTGTATAAATGGACTACTGATAGTACCGTGTCTGTTACATTATACCAAAATAATGTAGTTCTAAACAAGGAATACAAGATTGGATTTCGAGATGATCTTTGTATTTTATATGGAGATACTAGCAAGTAGCGAAATTTTGGCAAACGCCTAACACGTGGTAGCCGCAAGGACGGCATTATTTGTTTAAATTTGTATCTTTGTTGGCCGGCCCCTGCGCCAAAGACGAAACCGTTAACGGTAACAGCTGGGGACACAGCTAACTTGGGACATTTGAGCTTTGAATGGACAGAAAAAATTTAAAAATAGAATCAAAAACAAATGTCTAAATTATACTTAAAGAAACTAATTTATTCTCTGCGGTTAGTTTCGAGAAACAGCTTACAACCCTGTAAAGTTAATAGAATTAATCTTCGCTTTTTATTAATCACGTTTTTTGTTTGCTGTATTACTCAGTTTTCCCTGGGACAAGGACTGGAAAGTAAATTAGACACTTTCTTTACAACAATAGACAAAAATGGCGACATAAGTGGCAGTGTATTGGTAGCTGAAAATGGGAAAATCCTTTACCAAAAATCCTTTGGCTATGCTGATGCTCAAAATAAAATTCCTAATACAGCCAATACACTTTTCAAATTGCTTCGGTTTCTAAACTATTTACTTCAATTGCAGTGCTTCAATTGTGTGAAAATAAAAAGCTGAATTTGAATGATAAATACGCTAAATATTTTAAAGACTTTCCTTATCCGGAAGTAACTATCAATCAATTACTTTCGAATACATCGGGAATTCCCGATGTAGGTGAAATATTTTTACCCCTTTGGCGATTGAACCGAGATACAATATTTACTTTAAATGATGTGATTCCTGCACTCAAAATAAGTAAACTGCCTTTAACTTTTCAATCAGGAGAGGCCTGGGAGTACGTTAATATCAATTTTGTTTTGGCGGCCTTGTTAGTAGAGAAGGTTAGTGGTAAGAAATTTGACAACTATCTTTCAAAATATATTTTTATACCCTCAGGCATGAAAAACACTTTTCAAAAAGCTTCAGGAACAAATCCATATACACAGCCAAACGTAGCTTATAATTATGATTTTCCTTTTAGATATTCTATAACTCCTGTCCGGGTTGATTCTTTTGCAACTAATGATTTTAAAGTGCATTACAAAACTTGGCCTTCGGAAGGTGATGCAAATATTTATACATCTGTTTCCGATTTGGTAAATTTCGAGAATGCTTTATATAACGGAATTTTATTAAAACAAAATAGCCTTAATCTCCTTTTCAGCCCTTCAACAAAAAACAATGGGAAAATAGTTACTTTAAGGGGTGTTGGGTCTGAAATAGGTGTGATAGGTGATTTTTATTGGGGTTTTGGAAACCGTATTTCTTTAGATAGCACTATGGGGAAAATTGTATGGGAGAGTGGCGGCATGCCCGGTTGTTCCGCTAATATAATTATGAATTTAACGAAACATCAATTAATTGTATGGCTCAATAATAAGCGAAGTAGTTCAGCAATGGACAACATTTTTGGAGCATTAAGTATTATGAATGGTAATACAGTTTCAGTAAAAAAAGCTAAAAAATCCATTGCTATTACTTATGCTCATCTATTATTGCAAAAAAGTGAAGAATATGCTTTTGCAAAAATCATAGAAATGCAGTCCGATACCTCAAACTATATATTAGATGAAGATGAATTGAATCAACTTGGCTATGAATTTTCGAGAGTGATCAGATTAAATTGGCATTTACAGTGTTCCGTTCTGCGATAACATTATTCCCAAATAGTGATAATCTATTTAACAGCTACGGAGAATTGTTAGCTAAATCAGGAAAAAAAGAAGAATCTATAATAATGTATAAAAAATCTATTCTGCTAAATCCCGAAAATGAAGATTCAAAAAAATCTTTAGAGATTTTGGAGAAGAATTAGTTTGACAACATTTGATGAGACAAACAAGAGCAGGTTCAAGAAATTGGCGGTTCAGTGCCCGCCCGTATCGAACGGATACGTTCGGGTGGGGTTAAATGATCCCGATAGTTATCGGGATTGTGCTTCTTATCAAGTGCAGTTCTGATAGACAGTTTAGAGTTTCGAAGTCCGATAGCTATCGGGACGCCAAATTCTTAAACCCGCAAAACGCAGTAAGGTTGTGAAAAAAAAGCCTTTTCCTCCATTTTCCTTAAAAACGGATCCGAAAAATTATAGCACCGAGGCATTATAACGTAGTACTCAACGTATCCGTATCCGATTATCAATCAAGTTGCTCTTTACGATAACATATTTTAGTACTAAAATTTTGACTTAAAATTGTTGCGAGACGATAGCCACCACTGTAAGGAATGGTTTGCAGTTGTTGCAAAGAGAAGGGTAAAAAAGTTGCGTTGCGCGACATAGCAGACTGTTTGACTCTAGCAGGGTATCGGGAGCTTTTCGTGAAGATTTGTTTATGAATGAAATCTTTTGTACTTTTCGGAGGCCATAGTGGATCTCCGTCGGCGGCAACGGACAGAACGTTATGCGTCATGCTTGGCTACGAGAGGGTCTATGTTGATGCAGATAATTGTTTTATGTATTTGATTCGTTAAACCCAAAGCTAAAAATAATTTTACGTCTAAAAACATTAGAAATGGGTTCTATCAATTGGCGGCAAGAAATTTATATTGTTTCCAAAACAGACACTAAAACTTCGAAAAATTTTAAGATTATTAAATATTGAAATATTCAAACGATGAGACAATTTATCTTCATTAGCTTAATTTCAATTTTAAGCGCAACAATTGGTTATTGCCAACTACCCTCCTTTGCATGGGTAAATAACGGGGGTGATGCAAGTATAATGAAAATTAAAACAACTTCTGCCGGAGATTATATTGCAGTTGGGATTTTTGCCGGCACAGTTGATTTTGATCCTGGCTCGGGAAGTTCAACTTATAGCTCAAATTCTGGAAGTCTAGATATTTTTATCAAAAAAATAAGCGCCTCAGGGAACTTGCTTTGGGTTAGAATAATAGGTGGCTCCGGAGACGATTATGCAGGCGATATTTTTATTGATGCAAGCGGGAAAATTTACATTACCGGGGGTTTTTATGGAACGGTTGATTTTGATCCAGGCACAGGAACAAGTAATCTAACTTCAACAAATGGATCAAGTGATATATTTATGCTACGTCTTTCAGTGGCCGGAAATTTTTCAATAGTCAAAAAATTTGGAGGGAACGGGGATGCGCATGGAGAAAATATTTCGGCTGATGCAACAGGGAATATTTTTATCAGTGGTTCATTTAGCAATGACACAATTTCCTTTGGAACAACTACTATTAGTGGTATTGGCTATAATTGTTTTATTGCAAAATTAACTGATACCGGTGTCGCTTCCTGGGCATATACAATTCCTGTTTACACGGCATATGATATGGTATTAGACAATAATTCTAACGTTTATATGACAGGAGGATTTTTTGGAGGTAATATAGACTTTGATCCTGGAGTTGGCACCTATTTCTTAGGGGCAGGAATCGGAGAGGCCGCTTACATCCTTAAATTATCATCTAATGGTACTTTCGTTTGGGCAAATAAATATATGGTTTATGGGTATAATGATGAAGGAAAAACATTGGGCTTACTCAGTTCAGGAGAAGTGATACTTGGAATGGATTTTCAACCGAATATGTTAACTACTGAGGAAGGATATGTAATAGCTAAAATAAATCCTTCAACAGGTGTTTCAATATGGTGGAATGAGATAAATAACCCTGTAGCATATCCAACTGCTACTGTAAAGGATATGGTAATTGATGCTGCAGATAACATACACTATACAGGCAGTTACAGTGGTGGTTTTTATGCCGCCGGAGCTTGGAATAGTTTTGTTCAAGCAGATATTTTTCTTGGAGGATATACTAGCGCAGGGAGCCCCACCGTTGGCTTTACAATTGGCTATACCGACTTTAATGATTGTTCAGCTTTAACCATAGATGCTAGTGGAGGTATTGTGCTTTGTGGTGTTTTTAGTGCAACGCTGGATTTTAATTTTTCGCCCTTTGCTGTTAATAGTCTAACCCCTGTAGGTACGGAAGATAATTTCATTTTAAAACTACAACAATCAACTACCAATTTGATTAATACTGTACAGGAAAACCAAAATAAGTTGTTGGCATTCCCTAATCCATTTGAAAACCAATTCGTGTTAGTTACAAAAGATTGCGCAACTAATTCAACAATTGAAATTCAAGATATAGCAGGAAGAATTATTTATCATACCCCCAAAAATGTGTCACTTAATATGCTTGAAATAAATACTTCTGAATGGCAAAATGGAATTTATTTTCTGCGCCGGGATGAACAATGTATTAAGTTAATTAAACAATGAATAAAATGAGTAAACAGTTTTGCTTTTTCTTAGTTTCAAAGTCTTCCACTTTTTATAGTCTTTGAAGCGGTAATTGGATACGTAAGGCTTTTAAGTAAAGAATGTCATTTCGTATCCGTTTGGAAAGTTAAGTGAAGCGGCCAATTTAATAAATTCTGAAATTTAGCTATATTTACCAGCATTCCGAAACTCATTTACTTTAAACACCCTCAAATGAAAAGAATTATTCTAATACTTGCTTTCGTTGTCTGTGCCTTGAGTACGGGTTATAGCCAGGTAAACATGGTTTGGAATACTGTGTTTGATGTTGCCTTGCCGGGGAAAATGCATGACGGTTCTATTGATAGCAGTGGTAATTTTTATTTTGTATATTCAACAAATCCTTGGGGACAGGATACCCTGAAGATGCGAAAATATGATAGTCAGGGGAACTTTGTCTGGAGTCAGGTGGTAAAAACATTTGATGGCCCAGCCTCTATTGTTCAGGGTATGAGATGTGTAATTGATGATCAACAGAACATTTTATTGGCTATTCATGCTTATCTTACAAGTGCCAACAATAATCTTTATTTGTTTAAATATACAAACCAGGGAATAAATGCATGGAGTGATTCGATAACCAACATAAACCTGTTTTATGGCATACAAACAGGCACATCCGGAGATTTTTATGTCCAATATGATAGCTTATCAGCAAATTACGGAGTTCAAACCAGGCGTTTCAGCAGTTCCGGATCCCCGCTGTACGTTTCTAGCATCGATCATTTTATTGGTAATACTGGTGCAAACAATATGACACTCGATAATTTGGGCAATCTCTGGTTTAATAGTACTGTTATTACAAGCACAGCGGATACCACTAAATGGTATAAACTGGATCCTGCAGGAAACCTTGTCGATTCCTTGCATATACCTCTCAGCTGGCCCGGAGCGATGGTATTTGACAGCCAAAACAACATGACTGTCTGTTACAATATAACCTATCCGCCCAATGCTAACCAATATGATTCTCTAATTGCAGGCTTCAGCCGTTATGATTCCAATATGAATCTCATTTGGGATACAGGACCTACAGAACTCCACAGGATTTTGAAGATGTATCAGAACGCAGGCGATGTGTATGTATATGGTGAAATAACCAGTTTTGCTGCTAACGGCGAAGCAGCGAGGTTATCCAGGATTGATACCTCCGGAACAATTTTATGGGTAGATAAATTCGATATCTCCCTTTCCGGGAAATCAGTCTACATGTTTAGCCATCTATTGCCTGATGATAACGGCAACCCTGTTTTGGCAGGAGGCTATTTCCCTCCGGGTTATGAAACCACCTATGATACCGATATGTTTTATGTCCGCACCGCCGACAGCTCCGGAACTATCACTGCTTATGAGGAATATTTTAATCCTGACATTTATGCAAGGGTGAACGCCTCTAGAATAATTAATAATCAATTGTACCTGATGTCAAAAGGAACTGCAATGACGCTCTACCAGCTTTGTCTGTCCTGTACGCCCACGCTGACCGGCAATGTATATTACGACTCCGACAGCAGTTGCACCAAAAACGGACTGGAAACCGGGATTTCGAGTGGAGTATATATTCAACCCGGGTCAACTTACCTTCATACCGATTCATCAGGCAATTACAAGGCACACCTTACCGATAATAACTATCAGGTAATTTTCCCTGCCCTTTACAACTACCCCGGATCTTGCAATACCGACACCATTTCCGTCACCATCGCCGGCGGAATCCCCGTAACACAGGTCGATCATGGAAAATACCTTAATCCTGCAATAAACGATATGATTATGGAGTATGGTCACGGTTTTTTGCGACCCGGATTTAACTGCGAATATGCACTGCGTTATACCAACATAGGAGGGTCTGTGCAGTCCGGCATGGTTGAGTTTATTTGTGATTCCAGCCTCGACTTTCTTCAATCCGTACCACCGCCAACAGCTATTGTGGGTGATACCTTGCAATGGTCGTTTTCAAACCTGGCCTTAGCCTCCTATAACGACATTCACATAACATTGAAAGTCGATTCAGCTACAGCAATTGGCACCTATGTGCTGAACAACATCAGTGTTTCGGGTAACATACCTGATATTAATCCCTCCGACAACGTTATTACTGATTCATCCCTTGTTACCGGTTCATTCGATCCAAATGACAAATCCGTATTGCCAAGAGGAGTGGGGCCGCAGGGGTTTGTTACAGCAAGCGACACGGCATTCAGTTACACCATTCGTTTCGAAAATACCGGAAGTGATACCGCATTCATGGTTACTATTATGGATGTTTTGGATGCTGATCTGGATATTGCTACAATCCGCCCGGGGTTATCGAGTCATAATTATACCTGGGAAATTATCAATGGAAACACCTTAAGAATCCGGTTTATCAATATCTATTTACCCGACATGACTCATCCAAATGAAAATAAAGGTTACGTATGCTTTTCCATCCGCCAAAAGCAGGGTCTTCAGCCTGGAACAGTGATCAGTAACTCAGCCCAGATTTACTTTGATTTTAATGTGCCGGTGAGTACAAATACCACGATAAATACCATTTTTAATCCTCTTTCCATTTCTGAAATTTCCGTACCCTCATTCCGGATATATCCCAATCCGGCGAGTGATAAAATAACAGTCAATTATAATCAGCGGATTGCCAAATTGGTCATCTATAACATCTATGGACAGGCAGTAAAAATTGTAAGGCCGGGTTATGCCTTGCATGAACCTGGTTCCCAAGAAATCGATATATCTGAACTTGCTTCAGGGATTTATTTTGTAAGCATTAACGATGCTAATTCCAATGGGGAGAGATTCGTGAAATTGCAACAGGAGCATTAAGTGCAATACGGACTTGGCCGATGGCAAAAATGGGGTAGTGGGGTAAAGGTTTATTTTTTCCATTCAACTTCTATAAGTTTTCCATATAGAGTTAAGCAATTTTGGTTCAAATTCCCTGCTTGCAAACAGAGATAATTCATTTTGACAAGATAAAAATGACAAACAATAAACTTGAAATAAAACTCAGACCAACTGAAATTTCAGACTTAGACACTTTGTTTCAATTTCAACTTGACAAAGAAGGTGGGTACTTAGCTGCATTTATGCCTAAAGACTCAACAGACAAATCGGCATACATAGTTAAATACACAAAATTGTTAAACAATCCAACTGTAAATAATCAAACAATTATTCTGGATAATATAATTGTTGGTAGTATTGGCAAGTTCCTTATGGAAGGAGACTCAGAAATCACTTATTGGATTGACAGAAAATTTTGGGGGCATGGTATTGCGACAGAAGCACTAAAAAACTTTCT
Organism: Bacteroidota bacterium; assembly: GCA_016713525.1. Classification (GTDB taxonomy): domain Bacteria; phylum Bacteroidota; class Bacteroidia; order AKYH767-A; family OLB10; genus JADKJB01. The sequence goes on from JADJOZ010000001.1 coordinate 610,177, forward strand.
TGATATTGAAACGAGCAGACCAATTTTTGGACGAGTAGCGTTTGACAATTTTGGTTCGCAAAAAGTATTGGAAAAATGTGGTTTTGTAAAAATCGGTTCAGATAATGGTTTTGCAAATGCCCGCCAAGCAGAAATTGAAGAATTGATTTATAAACTGACTTGACAGTGGTCGAAATAAAAATGCCATGTGCTGAATCTTTATCCATTTTAACTTTCATGTGATTGTCAACATTCACATGGCTTAGTTTTAAAATAGGTTCACAGTTCGCCGGGTTATGACAGCCACCACCAATTTGGAATGGGTTATAGCTGTGGCAAGATGCAGCAAATTAAAGTTTGCAACTCGGTATAACAGGCTGTAAGCACCAGCGGGACTTCGGGGGCCTTTCCTTTTGATTTGTTTATGTAAGAAATCTTTAGTACTTTTCGGAGGCAGAAGTGAAATGCCGTCACGTCAATAGCCCGAACGTTCTATGCAACTTTTGGAAGTATCACATTATCAAACCTTCTGAATTCTAATTAGCTTTACTTAATGCTAACTCAAACGAAATGAACAAAATTAAACTAACACTGCTTTTAGTCTTAGGTGTTAATTTTCTTAATGCTCAAAACACCTTAGTAAAGATTTGGGATTTTAGATTTGGAGGAACCGATGTTGATTGGCTAATACAATCTCAACATACGATTGACCAAGGCTATGTTCTTGGAGGATATTCTTTTTCTGAAAGCAGTGGTGACAAGACGCAGGATGTATGGGGTAATGATGATTACTGGATTGTCAAAATTGATTCACTTGGGAACAAACAGTGGGATAGAGATTTTGGAGGAACTGGTGATGAAGTATTTTATTCATTACAGCAAACCTCTGATAAGGGATTTATCATAGGAGGCTTGTCTATTTCAGATAGCAGCGGAGATAAAACTCAAAACTCCTGGGGGTATGAAGATTTTTGGATAGTAAAAACTGATTCCCTGGGTAACAAACAATGGGACAAGGATTATGGTGGTGTTTATGGTGATAGACTTCATGGACTGCAACAAACTACTGATGGAGGATATATTCTGGGAGGGTATTCCAATTCTATTATTGGAGGAGATAAAACACAACCAACATGGGGATTTAATGATTACTGGATTGTAAAAATAGACTCAATTGGAAATAAGCAATGGGATAAAGATTATGGTGGAACAGATTTTGATTATCTATACTCTTTGCAACAAACTACTGATGGTGGATATATTCTTGGAGGATATTCTTCCTCTGGAATTGGTGGTGATAAAACCCATGCATCCTGGGGAGCAGAGGATTATTGGATTGTTAAAATAGATTCATTGGGAAATAAACTATGGGATAAAGTTTTTGGGGGAACAAACTCCGATTTGCTTTTTTCACTTCAGCAAACTTCAGATGGTGGATATATTCTTGGAGGATATTCTTCCTCTGGAATTAATGGTGATAAAACACAAAATACTTGGGGGCTTTCTGATTATTGGATTGTAAAAATCGACTCACTTGGTAATAAGCAATTGGATAGAGATTTTGGCGGTACAAGTTATGAAGAACTTGATAAGATTTCTGAAACCTCTGACGGAGGATATTTGCTTTCGGGAAATTCCTTTTCTAATATTAGCGGTGATAAAACGGAAAATAATCTTGGTGCTCAGCAAACTTGGGTTGTTAAAATAGATTCTTTCGGTAACAAACAGTGGGATAAAACGGTGAATTCAATTAGTCAGGATCAAAAAGGATTAGCGATGCAAGTAAATAATGCTTGCTTCCTCATTACAAATTCTTCGCAAAGTGGAATTGGAGGTGATAAAACCCAATCAAGCCAGGGCAATTATGATTATTGGTTAATAAAATATTGCGATTCCACTTTATCAATTGGTGTAGATATACCAGGTAGTATACTTAAATTTTCTATTTATCCAAATCCTTTTAATTCTAAAGTAAAACTTGAAATTCAAAATCATAATTTGAAACAAGCGACGATTTCCATAAGAAACGTTTTTGGACAAATTGTTTATAGCTACCTGGAAAATTATATTAATACCATTTACATAAAGGAAATTGATTTAAGTTTCCTTGCTAACGGAATTTATTTGTTTGAAATTATAAGTGATGGAAGGCGTAGTTTTCAAAAGGTTATCAAAAATTGAAAATCTGTTTACGGACACTATGCAGTTGGGCTTTGTTGCATCAGCTGGCTATGCTTATAACAGGCCATTGCAGCATGACGGGCGATTTGAGTAAAAAATGTGATTTTGGATTCGTGTGAAATGTAAAGGGGAATTGTTTATCTTTCGTCTTCGGTACCCGTCGGCGCCATCAGTCGGTCCGTTGTCAGCAACCCTAACAGACCTTACATCGACAATAAAGACACCAGTCAAATGTATTATAAGACAACAAAAGCTATTAAAATAGCATCACTTTCTGATAATACGTTTTTACGATATTTCAATTTTATTGCTTTGTATTTTGCACAGGGCGTACCCGAAGGAATGCTTGCGTTCGGAATACCAGCCTGGATGGCAATGAATGGTAAATCACCTGGGGAGATTGCTGGTTTTGCCGTAGTAACAGTTTTGCCCTGGAGCCTTAAATTTATTGTAGCACCACTAATGGATCGTTACACGTATTTGCCTATGGGTAGAAAAAGACCTTGGATACTTTTAGGGCAGATAGGCTTAGTCGTGAGCTGTATTTATATGGCTTATATCCCGGACCCTTTAAATAATTTAAATCAATTGATGATAGCAGGTTTTTTTGTTTCGTTTTTTGGGGCATTTCAAGATGTGGCTACTGATGGCATGGCGGTTGATATTATTCCTGCCCACCAACAGGCAAAAGCTAATGGATTGATGTGGGGTTCAAAAATTATTGGTATTTCACTTTCATTAGCGATTGGAAGTTGGTTACTAAACAAATATAATTTTAATATTGCAATACTGATGCTAGCGGTAGTTATTGGCATTGTTATGCTTGTGCCATTATTGTTACGAGAACGACAAGGAGAGAAATTAGTACCCTGGACTTCAGGTGAAGCTTCAACTGAAACAAAAAAATTACAAATAGAAAGTTGGCGACAAATTTTCAAATCTTTATATAGTGCATTTAGACTACGAAACTCACTAATAATTGCGTTGATATTATTTATTAGTATGGGCGGCTTTAAATATGTTTCCACACTGCTTCCCATTTTCACAGTAAAAGAATTAAGTTGGACAAATTTGGATTACTCAAATTATTATGCAACTGCAAAACTATTTGGCGGGATTGTAGGTATGCTCATTGGGGGATTTTTAATTGACAAATTTGGTAAAAAGCGCATGATGAATTTTTACTTTTTGAGTTCGATATTTTTCATTATTATTTTTGTTTTATCAACATCATACTGGCATAATAAAAATTTTATATTTGCTTTTATGATTGTGCAAAATGTTCTATACACTTTTGTTAGTATCGGCATTTTTGCCATTGCGATGCAATGTTGCTGGAAAAAGGTTTCGGCAAGCCAGTTTACATTATTTATGACAATTGGTAATCTTGGACAAACGACATTTGCGGCTTTAATAGGCCCAGTCAGAGATAATTTCAACTGGCAAATTTCACTTTTCGCTTTTGCAATATTTATTGCACTTGCATTGTTTATTCTACAGTTTTTAAATATTGACAAGCAAATTGAAAGAGTGGCTGAGTTGGAAAACAAAGATTTTGAAAGTAAAATACTTGAAATGTCTGCCAATTAAAAGATGAAAAGTATATTTTGACTGTTAGTGCTTAATATTCAAATGGGCCAGCTGCTACTGTGGGAAAACGGTAGTTATAATTATGCAAACCGAAAATAGCATCACAACAATGAATGAAAATAAATTTTGCCAGAGCTGTGGATTCCCATTGAAGAAGGACAAAAAAGGTGGTGGGACTGAAAAAGAAGGTACAATAAGCAGAAAGTTTTGTTCGATGTGCTATGAGAATGGTGAATTTCTGACTCCACCTGAAATTGATACTGCCGAAAAAATGCAGAAGTTTTGCATCCAAGAAATGAAGAAGGACGGAATCAACGGTTTCTTTGCGTGGCTGGCTACAAGGTCAATTCCAAAACTTGATAGATGGAAACGATAGTGCATGCACCAATCCTTGAAAAAATGAAAGTCATTTATTAATAAAGTTAATGAAACATCAACAAATCATAGACTGGTTATTGGAGGGAGATGTCTCTATTCAATATCAAGTTTACCGTGATTTATTAGATATAGACAAAAAGAAACTTCAGACCCGAATAGCAAATGAAGGCTGGGGTATGGAAATTTTATCAAAACGTCATTCAAATGGTCATTGGGGAGATAGATTTTATCAGCCCAAATGGATTTCGACTCACTACTCCTTGCTTGACCTTCGCAATTTAAACCTTCCTTCAAACAATGAGATTGTAAAAGACACTATTGAATTGGTTCTAAAAAATGACAAAGCTGAAGATGGAGGCATTCGTTTAGGACCAGGATCAGCCCAACATAGTGATGTTTGTGTAAATGGTATGTTTTTGAATTACGCCTCTTATTTCAATACATCTGAGATAAAGCTTCAACCTGTTATTGACAGCATTTTGGCTGAAATAATGCCAGATGGAGGCTTTAATTGTCGGACAACAAGAAGTGGAGCTGTACACAGCTCATTGCATTCCACTATTTCAGTGCTCGAAGGATTTACCGAATTCCAGAAAGCTGGGTACACATACAGAAAAAAGGAAATTTCTGAAGCTATAAAAACTGGAATTGAATTAATATTAATACACCGGTTATTTTTGTCAAACCGAACAGGTCAGATAATTGATAAAAACTTCTTGAAGTTAAGTTATCCATGCAGGTGGCGGTATGACATTCTCAGAGCCATGGATTATTTTCAGTTTGCAGGAATTAAATGGGACAACAGAATGACAGAAGCTTTGACCTATTTGAATAAAAAACAAAATGATGATGGATCATGGAACGTTCAGGCTGCTCATGCTGGACAAGTACACTTAACCATGGAGAAAGCAGGAAAACCAAGCAAGTGGAACACATTAAGAATGTTACGTATAAAGAAACATTTTGAAAAAGAATAACTATAGCTAATAAGCTTTGTGCTTTAACGGGTGGTAGGTATGAATAGAAGAATTTGAGCAATTAATAGACGTTTGTGCTGGCAGGCTCCCGATAGCTATCGGGATCGGTTTCGAAAGCTCAAAAAGTGACACATCACATCATCATTGTTAGGTGCAAAGAAATCGGAATACAAATCGCCGCACGTGACAGCCACCGCCCGTACGGACGGTGTTTTAGCCGTAGAACGGTGAGGTTAAATCAGTTGCGCAATGCGGTATAACAGGTTGTAAGCACCAGTAGGGCTTAGGGGACCTTTCGTTTTGATTTGCTTATATAAGAAATCTTTAGTACTTTTCGGTGGCTGCAGGGAAGTTCCGCCAGCGCTAACTTCTGGATCGTTACAACTAATGCAATTATGTTATATGAAGGAACTATGCGTTTGAAAGGATTAATTTCAATATTGATTTTTGTTTCGTTGAAAGTGGGAGCTCAAATTACTTTTGAGAAAAAATATACACCATCTTTGCAACAATACGGAAGAGAAATCTTTGAGACCTCTGATCATGGGTTTTTCCTTCAAGGTACCATCGAACAAGGCTGGCGAAATTGCTATCTTATTAAAACAGATTCGTTAGGAGATACTTTGTGGACCAAGCTATATGGAACAGATTCTATTCAATTTTATGCACATGACATGACCAGAACTCCAGATGGAGGGTATCTTTTATGTGGTGATTACCAGGAAGTACTAACCTATCCCAGTATGGATAGTTATGTACAAAAGATTGATAGCTTAGGAAATCAAGTTTGGTTCAATTTATTCGGATGGCCCACTGTACTAAATGGTAATAAAGATCATGCTGATTTAATAAGAAGCCTGAATGATGGTTCAGTCATTGTTGAAGGATCAACCAAAGACTATTATGTTGGTATTGGCAATTACATCCCGGTAGGTCAGGGCTTTCGATCCTACTTAGCAAAATTTGATACAGCAGGGATGTTAGTACAGATCAAGACCGTTAGTCTGTTACTCGATACTCTGTGGGGACAAAATTTTCAGGCTTTGGATATTGAAACGATTGGAGACAGTTTATTGGTTAGGGGTCCCTTCCGCTCCTTATTTTCCAAATGGAGGAGGAACAACTTTGGTTGCACTCGATTCTAATCTGGATACTATTTATACTATTACAAATGGATTAGATAATTATTATGGACTTTCGAAGACAAGCACCAGCGAACTTGTTTTATTCGGTCAAGGGTTGCTTGCCAAAATGGATACTTCTGGTACAATCGTATGGGTGACACCAAATGGTTCACCATCTTTTCCGAATGAAATTATACAACTAAGCAACGGTTCCTTTGCTTCTGTGGGAGGCGAGTACCATATTTCACCGTTTTATGGGGATTTTTACAACATTTTTTATCCTTTTAATCAGATAGTATATTTAGACAAATATGATAATACGGGTAATTTAATGGGAAGCAGTGTTTTTAATTTACCCTCGAGTGTTTTTAAACAACTTGGATATGGTTTAGTAAATACTTTCGATAACGGATTTGCATTTGTTGGATATAATGATCAGAGTATTTGGCTAGTAAAAACGGACAGTACAGGGAATTTTAGTACAGGTTTAAATGGGTCATCTTTGGAGTCTGATAATTTAAAATCATTTCCTAATCCTGTGAGCGATAAATGTTCCATATTTTCCTCAAACATCATTTCCGAAATCACATTGTTGAATTCAGCAGGAGAGGTTTTGGATAGAATTAATGTCAATGACACAACGTACAGCTTAGATATGTTGAAATACCCGAATGCATTATATTTTGTTGAAGTTACAAACAATACTGGAAATAAATCAAGGCTGAAAATAGTAGTTGTTCATTGATCGGTTCTCAGAATACGCACAACTCCTGGCACACAGTTTCTGCTGAGGCTGGGTGTGTTTGTGATATTAAAATAGTAAGCGGTGGTGGCCGGAGATGTCGGCTTCTGCGAGTACGTTATAAACAAGCCGAGCAGATATAACCCAAAGACAATTTGTAATAGTTAAAAAAGTTAGTGAAAAAGAATCTGTTAAATCATTATGTTATTAATCTACTTAAATTCATTGAGCAGAATCTTTCTATATTTATTAAAGATAAGAAGCCCGAATGTCTTCATCATTTGCGGGTGGATATAAAGAAAATTAAAGCAGTAATTTCCTTTTCTGAAAATATATATAAAGAAAAATATAATACAACTAATCTAAAACCATTATTTGTAAAAGCTGGGGAGATAAGAGAAATCCATTTAGATATTCACTTATTGGGATTATTTCCGCATCACTCCGGGAAACTCATTGAACAATTAAAAAAGAAAAAGAATATTCTAACCTTGCAATTTATTAAATGTGATTCGAAATATGTCAGACTTATAAAGAAATTTCGTAAAAATGTTTGTTTGCCTGAAATGCTTCCAAATAATAAAATAATTAATAAATATTTTGAAAAAGAGAAACAGAAGGCAAATAAAAAACTTAAAAACAAGGAAAGAGAGGAACTGCATCGATACAGAGCGAAAATTAAAAAATTAATGTATGTATATGATGCCTTGCCTAAAAGGATACAAAAAGAAATTGAATTAAATAAAGCGCAAATTAACAAACAACAAGTAAAATTGGGTGATTGGCACGACACTTATTCCGCAATCAAATTTCTTTCTCACGAACATTTTTCTTTAGAGACAGTTGAATATGTTCAAAAGTTAAAGGACAAAGAAAAAAGACAATTTAATGCATTGCTCAGAAACTTGGCAAATAATCATATATGAATGGGAAAGTTAAATACCCAGCTTATAACAACGGTCGTTGCGCAATGCCATTTTAATTTTTTAACTTTGGTTCCGATGCGCTTCACCACTTTAAAAATGCGGCACTGCACAATCCTGCGACCCGATATCCCACATTACGAATCGGCCTCCAATAAAAGTGACGTGCCAGGTATTCCGCACAGGCGGTTGATATTAAAATATCATTTTAATGTAATTTTCCAAAACCTGCAATGATCATTCACCTTTCCATTGAAGATCCGGAAGACGGGGTTGGTCAGACAGGCTTTACCCAACCAATCCGATTGAAGTTTATCAAGCAAGTAACACTTCACAATAATAAGGCTGATTTCAAAAGCGGTATACATATGGACGGGTCGTGACAGCCGCCACCCGTTCGGAAGGTGTTATGGCTGAAGAAAGGTGAGGTTAAATCAGTTGCGCAACGCGGTATATCAGGTTGTTAGCGCCTTTGATAAAGATTTGTTTATGTAAGAGATCTTTAGTACTTTTCGGAGGTAGAAATGAAGACTCGCCTGTGCCGGGAGGAGGAAACTTATACGCAACAGTCTGAGTTAAAACAATGGACTATGAAAGATTAATTTATTTAGTATTATCTTTTGGACTTATTTCCTGCATTATAATCAATTTGGGAGCTACCAGATTTTACCGTATTTTTCAGAAAGAATTGCGGATGAGATCTTTAGAAGTTAGCGTTCAGTGTTAGACGACACAACCTACAACAATAAAAATCGGTAATTATACTTTTAGTTTCGCAATCTTGTCCAATTCCGAAAACTCAATCGTTATAAGAGCATAATTCAATTATTTTAACGATTTTAAAACAAAAAAAATGAACACAAAAACAATGTCAACCCAGGAGGTTGCAAACAGATTAGTTGAACTTTGTCGAAAAGGGCAAGTGTTGGAATCTCAGCAAGAACTTTTTGCAGAAAATGTTACAAGTCACGAACCGGCTCATTCTCCTACACCCGCTGCTATTGGCAAAGAAGCAGTATTAGCTAAAGGAAAACATTTTGCATCTTTAATTGAAAAACGTTACAGCGGTTCTTTTGAAGATCCAATTGTAGCAGGAAATTATTTTAGTTTTGTATGTAAATTGGATGCTGATTTAAAGGGAATGGGCAGAGTAGTTTGGGATGAAATATGCGTTTTCGGAGTTAAAGACGGTAAAATCACATCTGAACAGTTTTTCTATTAATCATTTATTCAAAATTTAACTATTATGAAAGAATTTTTATTGATATTTAGGAGAAACGAGGTTAGTGAAGAGTCACAACCATCACCAGAACAGATACAGGCAATGATGAAACCTTGGCAAGATTGGATTGGAAATATTGCAGCCCAAAACAAATTGGTTAGCTCAGGCAATAGATTAGCATCTGAAGGAATGGTTGTGAAACCAAATAATGTAATTACAAATGGCCCCTATGTTGAAATGAAGGAAGCTATTGGAGGTTATATTATTGTAAGTGCGAACTCAATTGACGAAGCAGCAGAGCTTTCTAAGGATTGTCCTATTCTAAAAATGAATGGTAATGTAGAGGTGCGGGCTATTGTTCCTATGGATTAAATTATTTAGATGCAACCAACACGCCACTGTAAATTAGCAGTGGCGTTTTATGTTTATGAACGAAAAAGAACTTATACCACATTTATTTAGAACAGAGTATCGAAAAATAATTTCAGTACTCTGTAAGCTTTTTAGTATAGAACACATTGAAAGTGCTGAAGACATTGTAAGCGATACTTTTCTTCTTGCTGCAGAAACATGGGGACTAAAAGGTTTGCCAAAAAATCCAACAGCTTGGTTATATACTGTTGCAAAGAACAAAGCACTTGACTACATAAAACACAATAAAATATTCTATGAAAAAATTGCACTTGAAATAAATCAATCTCAAACACCGTTTCACGAATTGGAAATAGATTGGTCGGAAAAAAATATTTACGACAGCCAGTTGCAAATGATGTTTGCTATTTGCACCCCCCAGATTTCTTCTCAAGATCAAATTTGTTTATCGCTTAATATTCTTTGTGGATTTGGTGCCGAAGAAATTGCTGATGCATTTCTTTCAAACAAGAAAGTTATTTATAAAAGACTTTCAAGAGCCAAAAGCAAATTGCGAAGTGAGAAAATGAAAATCGAAATGCCATCACCTCCAGAAATATATAAGCGGTTAGAAAATGTTTTAACTACGCTGTATTTGTTATATAGCGAAGGTTATTATTCTACTTCTCAAAACACAACTTTAAGAAAAGACCTTTGTATAGAAGCGATGCGATTAAACTTGATGCTTACTGAAAATGAACATACCAATACACCAGCAACAAACGCTTTGCTTTCATTAATGTGCTTTCACTCTTCGCGTTTTGAAGCTCGAACAAATAAGAATGGAAATTTAATTTTATACCATGAGCAAGATGAAACACTTTGGAATAAAGAACTAATCCATAAGGGTGAATATTATTTGGGTAAATCATCACAAGGCAAACATGTTTCAAAGTTTCATTTAGAAGCTTCTATTGCATATTGGCATACACACAAGAATGACACCACTGAAAAATGGGAAAGTATATTGCAACTTTACAACAGGTTATTGCAAGTCGAATATTCTCCCATAGCAGCCTTGAACAGAACTTATGCCTTGGCAAAAGCTAACGGAGTGAAGAATGCAATAGTTGAAGCAGAAAAACTGAACTTAATCGATAGCCATTTTTATTTTACATTGCTTGGAGAATTGTATACAACCATTGATAAAGAGAAATCAAAATCGCATTTTTTAACCGCGCTTTCATTAGCTAAATCCATGCCAGATAAACAAACTATTAATCAAAAGTTGGCTAATCTTTGACCTACTTGCTACAAAAGTTCAAGGAATCACTAAAGTCACCAGCAAGAAGTTTGTGGTTTTAATGTTTTAAAGATCCCGAATGATTTCGTAACTCTAACTGATTGCAGTTGTAAAAACATAGGAAGAAACCCGATGCTTGTTGGTAATTTTATTCAATAGTTCAGCGTGTTTAGGTACCTGGCAGTAGGTCTAACTAAAATCGCACCACTTGAAGTGCACTTAGAGAATAAAAGATTCAACAGATGCTGTTGATGGGTTATAGTCAGACTACAATTGCTCGTTATATGAACAGCATCCGATCGGTTTCCATCCCGAAAGCTTTCGAGACCTCATCGTCCTATAGCCATCGTACGCAAAGCCAAAAACTGGTATGCCACATTGGGTAGGGCAACCAACTGCAGTGACCTTAACTGAAAGGTTCTTAGGTGTGACAAAGTGAAGCTAAATCAGTTATGAAGCACGGTATAATAGGCTCTTTTTACAAACGGGTCTTCTGGTGACTTTTGAGCTGGTTTTTAAATAAAGAAAAATTTAATATTTTTCGAGGCACAAGTGAGGTCCTTCAGGCTATATCGACCGGAACGTAATACCCAATTTTACAAAATTATTTTAATGAAATGTATTCTAGCTAAATGGATTTTGACTTTTGTGTTAATTTTAAACTTTGTATCCGTTCTTGGACAAGGTCAGGATTCAACTAACAGAAGGTCTGTACTTCTATGTGTGCCTTACAAAAATCGGCTTGATTCCATATTCTTTAAGGATTCGATAACTTATCTTATACCCAATTCACTCTTTAAAATAAACAAGAAATGTCTTGAACAAGATGGTTTTACTTCTCAGAAAATCGGTTTCCTTGGACAAAGATTGAACGATTACTATGCAAATTCGTTAAAAGCAAAACGAAATCTTAAATACTTTAAAATTGCCAGGGTAGTGGGAGCCGTAGAGACATTAGTTCTGTTCCCTTTATTTTTAGGCTTAGAGATTGATCAAACAAATAAATACAATGCCAGGTATCATGCTCCCTATCCGGATATAAATCAACCTCCATATATGAAATACGGCACTTGGTTTTTAATAAGCGGACCAGTCATATATCATTTTGTTGCTGGACATTTTTTTAAGAAATTTATTAAAGCATACAAGAAGTCAACAATTACAATTAAATAATCCACAGCAACCGGGAGCTTTTCGTGAATATTTGTTTAAGAGCGAATTCTTTAGTACTTTTCGGAGACAGTAAAGAAGCCCAGACAGCTCCAAAAGGCAGGAATGTTGTGCAAACTCTGAAAGATATGATGGCCTCGAATTGTACGCAGAAATTCAATATTTGGCCATTTTGTTTTTGCTTTACAACTTTAAACTAATTTTTTGCGTCTTTAAATCATTAATTCACAGAACTCAATGACGAAAAGTATGAAAATAATGCTAATTTGCCTTCTTACATTTTTTCAATTCAGGAGTTATGGTCAAGTACCTAATGATGATTGCGGAACCGCATTCGATTATGGTGTATTTCCGGATTGGGCTGGTCCTCAGTGTCCTACTGGGGCGTTCCCTTATGTAGGGGCCAATAATGATTTAACAAATGTTACTCCATCTTCCCCGTTTTATTCCATGACCGGTTGTCAAGGTTATGTTTCATCGACCACTACATTAGCTGATGATATTTGGTATAAATATAGAGGGATATTTAATGCTTCCAAAATATGGTTGTATGGTTTGGATACCCTCCATGTTAATTTTTATTATGGTACCAATTGCAATGCACTTCAACCATCCGGATGCTTTACCTTCTTGCCTTCATATAACGATACTATTTTCTCAATCTATGCAAACAACGATACAATCAATTATTATAATTACATCCAAATCAGTTCAAATACACCAGGTAAACAATTTTTGTACTTTGTCTGCCTTTATCAGCCACTATTTTTCAGTTCAAGTGCTTATGGCACAGTACAAATCAACAATAATGTTTCCATCGGTCAAGGTAATCCAACTATAAGTGTCTCAGTTTTTCCAAATCCATTGACTAATAGATTACATATAACCTGTAATATTGAAGATAAAATAGAAATTACACTGTCTGATATCGCAGGAAGAGAAGTATTTCAGGAAGCATTTACATCTTCACATTCTATAAACACCGAACAGCTTGCAAAGGGAACCTATCTTTATGAATTGAGAAGTAAAAATGGGATTATTAAAATAGGAAAGGTAGTGAAAGACTGAGACAACTGGTTTGAATTGTGCAGGAGGATATTCGCATAGTAGCCATTTGTCCTAAGGCTATTTTTTTTAGGTAGGGAATGTGTTTTTTAGCTTCATTTGGAAAGTAAAGGGAAAATGTTTATCTTTCGTCTTCAAACCAGCCCTGAGGCAATGGAAGGAACATTAACGGGTATTTTATCAGTTTCATTTATAATTATAAATCGATGAAAACATTAGCCATAATTCTTGGAATTAAATTAATTTTGGTAACTTCAATATACGGTCAATGCACTGCAAATTATTCTTACATTGCTAATGGTGAAACTTTAAGTTTCACAAACCTTTCATCCTTTTCCAATGCACACTTTTATTGGAATTTTGGTGATGGATCAGGTTCAAACGATCACTCGCCAATTCATATTTTTCCAGACGACGGTGAGTATCTGGTTACACTTTATGGAATTGATACCATATCTAATTGTGTTGATGTTATCGAGAATTGGATTAATGTATCAAAACCAGATACGCTGGCTTGCAATATTTATTTTGTAGGTGGTATTGTTGGTACTTCTGGTCAGACTACTGATTTATCAACCAATTGTACTGGCTTCAATTTAGGTTGCCATGTATTTGCCAATGCTCAAAATATTTGTAATGGATTTAGTGTTAATGGTTGGACCAATTCCTTGTTCCTTCACGGAATGAGAGCAACAACTAATGATAGTATTTATGGATACAGGATTTGGAAAGCTTATTACCGAACCCTTCCTCATTTTTATTCCTCTTCAAATAACTATCAAAATTGTTCAGCAAATTTTGAAATTTCTATAGATTATCAGACAAATGGAGCACTTGTAACAGTTACTGCCATGAATAAATCCGGGAATAGCACCTTTACAATTAGCGGATTTGGAATTCCTATAAATTTGTCTGGACTTACTGCAAGTTATTTGTACCCATACATCACATATAGCAATGTTCATCCATGGAATATCACTCATACAAAATCTGATCCTGCAAATGGTTGTTCTTCCATAACCTGCTCTCAGACCATCCTTGTTCGAAATCCATACTACACATGGCCTGCTAATTGCTTCATTTCTCAACAACCACAAACTCAATTTGCGATTTTAGGCTCAACAGCACAATTTATCATTGATGCTCCGGACAATGTTAATAAACAATGGCAACAAGATGCCGGATTAGGTTTTATGAATCTTACTAATGCCGGTCCATACAGTGGTGTAAACTCAGATACCCTTTCTATTTCCAATGTTCAACTAACCATGAATAATTTTAATTACCGATGCATACTTTCGGATAGTAGTGGTAATGGCTGTCATAATACCAGCAACACAGCAATCCTTTATGTTTCAACAACAGGTATGAATGAAGTTTTGCAAATCGATCTAAAATCATTTCCTAATCCTGTAACTGGGTTCTTAAATATATCAGGACCTATTGAAATAAAGAAGGCATCAGTAATTGTTTATGATTTATTAGGGAAAGAAATATTGTCTACTCAATTAGGAAATGAAGAGGGATTAAATGTTTCAACTCTGAACAATGGAATGTATTTTATAGAAATGAAACAAGATAATTATATAGGTCGGGCTACCTTTATCAAGAATTAAAAACACTTGCTAATATGCGATTGAGCGCCAATGCCGGCATATGTGCATTTGTTGTTAATGAATTGGTGGCCAGCTTCTTGCAAATTGTTCGCAAAACAACTCTCAGGTTATTCCATTACCTTGGACATTTCGGGTAATGTGTAAAACATTGGGGCTATTAATAAGTTTATTGAAACTAATTGAACACGATGAAACAATTCATTTTAGTTTTGGCAATGATAGGAATGTTGACAAATGTTTATTCTCAATCGACATTGTTATGGACCAGAGACTTCACTGCTGGACTCAGTAATTACTATGTTGAATATCCACGGTTTCAGACGGATTCCGACACAATTACTGTTATTGGTAGAATAAATACTGCAATTGGACAAAGGCTTTTAATTGTGAAGTATAATTTGCTGGGTGATACCATATCAACCAGCTCTTATGGTAGTGATTCTGTTTTAAACAACTCCATCATTGACTACAAATTTGACACAACAAATCACGTTTACATTTTAAATAAAGAACAACTTGGTTTTTATAAATCAAAAAATCGTTATCCAAAAATATTCATTGGATGGAAATTTAATTTGGGTGGAGCAAATACAAAATCCCGCTGATACTTCATATGCTCCCCGATCATTAGGTTTAGCGAATGATACATGTTTATTTATTGCCGCATACAAAGAATATGATTATCCAGAACCGGGAGATGATGTTATTTTCACTAGTACTCATCCACAATTATTTGCTTACAACTCAAATGGAAATCAATTGTGGCAAAGAGAATTTGATCCAAGTACTGAAATATATTGGTTTGCCTATGATATTTTTGTTTATAATAATACAGCTTTTCTATTTGCAAATAACACGTCGTTCATAAATCGTTTGGTAAAGGTTGACATTAACAATAACTTTACAATAAATACGAACACCGGTCTTCTCAATGGCATGAATGATGTCCAATTAACACCCGACAGCAATCTTTTAATTACAGCCTGGAGTCGTTACAGAATTTCAAAAGCAAACCTTAGCGGATCTGTTATTTGGACACAAATATTTGGAACAAATTTGCCCAGCAATGTAAGCGGAGACGAAATGAAAGCCACAGTTCAGGATTCTATTGGTAATATTTATATAACAGGAAGGCACTACGGTTTGAACTATGGAACTCCAAGCTATACCAATGCTGACATCTTAACGCTAAAATATAACAGCAATGGAAACCTGATTTGGCAAAGCAGATACGAGTATGGTATAAATAATGCTGACATTGGAAATGTAATTATTCTAAAGAACGGACAAATTTATGTGGGTGGCAATAGCCAGAGAGTAGGTGTTATGAATGATTACGATTACGTTGTATTAAAGATTGATTCTGCAACTGGACAGTTAACAGGTTCATATAGATATGACGGACTTGCAAGCGGCAATGATGCTGTTTCATCATTATTTGTTTTTGACAATGGAAATGTTGCTTTGACTGGATTGAGCTATATAAATGGTCAGTACGACTGGACGACCCAACTACTTGCGGATTTGGTTCTTTCCGTTCCAAATGTAAGTTTAAGTAGCAACTTGCTTATTTATCCAAACCCAATTGCATGTTCAGAAATACTGACAATTGTAGGGAAGCACATTAAGTCATATTCTATAATTTCAGCAATTGGACAAATAGTTCAGCAAGGAACATTTGAGGCAAATGACTTACAGACAATTCACATTGACAATATCAAAACAGGTATTTATTTAATAAGCATCATAACAGACTACGGAGTAGTGACACGCAAGCTTTCAGTAAAATAGAAACTCTGGCTTTATCAGCAACTGCCAGAATTTGTCGGTTCAGTATCCTACTGTATCGAACGGATTCGACATGGCGGGGATAAATTATTTAAATAGCTAACTGGATGTACTTCTTCGCCCGACTGAATGTGTGCAACTGTTCGGGCGGGGTATCGAGTTCAATGCTGATGATCTAAGTCCTGCGGAACAGGTAGTAAAATGATTCTTGAAAATTCATTTGTTCAATTTTTCAGAACAGGTACTTCGATGATATAACTTGTTGATTGTTAAGGTAATGCCAGTGGTAGACATTCTTTTAGCTTCTCTCAGCGCAAGCGTGGAAACACTTGGGATATGCAAATTGGCAGTTATAGTTATTTTATATATTTTTCAGGATAAATTGCGGATAAAATCTTTAGAAGTAACTACCAATATTTATCATGTAATTTAATTTTTTAACAGATGAGCTTTGCAGAAAATTTTATATCTTTGATCACTATGAATCAGTTAAGAACTACAATCATAAAGCTATGTCTTTTTCTAAAGCCAGTGAACCTTTCATTTCGTATTTTCATCATTTGCTTTTTTTTTACTTTTTCAAGCAGTGTTGCTCAAAATATTTCATGGGAGCTACAGTTTGATAATTATGAAGCAAAAGGCATAGGTATTGACTTATCAAATAATGTATTATTTTGCGGCACTTTTAATGGATTGGTCGATTTTGATCCCAGCTTGAATATAGACACTATTACTTCAGTAGCTGAAGATGGTTTTCTAACTAAATTCGATTCAAATCGGAATTATAACTGGACATATCATTTAAATGGAGTTGGGTATGACTGGAATCAATCTATCAATGGCTGCAAAACAGATGCCGATGGAAACATTTATATTGCGTGCGACTTTTCAGGTAAAAAAGTTGGGGCTCAGAAAATTTCACCATCAGGTTCTCTGGTATGGTCACGATACTTTACTTATTCCACATCTTCATTAAGTAATTTTAATGATTGCAATGATATCGCAATTGATATCAATAAAAATACAGTTATCGTTGGTAGTTATTGGGGTCATTTGTGTTGTACTACTCCAAGTGGAACGAATTTATATTCTCAAGGTCAACATGACGCATTTATATGTAAACTTGATTCTTTCGGAATTTTGATATGGGGAAAGAGCATTGGTGGATTGGATGATACAAAAGCATACTCAGTAGTAACTGATGATGCAGGGAATATATATTGTGCCGGCGTATTTGAAGGGACTTGTGATTTTGATCCCGATACAGCTAATGTATATAATGTTACATCTGCTTCGTTATATTCGGGTGATACATTTCTTTTGAAATTAAATTCACAAGGAGAATTCGTTTGGGTCAAAACCTGGAAATCGAACAACTCGTTTTCAGTTTCACCAACTGTAAGTTTTGATATTTATAATGAAATTGTTATTACCAATACCGCTGTTGCAGGCATTGATTTCGACCCGGGACCCGGCACTATTACAATGTTTTCCATTATGAGTAATAATGGTAATGCATTTGTCTTGAATTTAGATACAAGTGGACAATTTAAATGGGTAAAAGTATTTTCTGCTTCTACGGTTTCAACGATGCATAATATTGATCCTTTTGGTAATATATTACTATCTGGTACTTTTTCTGGTCAAAATATGGATATTGATCCCGGCCCTGATTCTGTAATGATTTACAAAACCGGATCAAAAGCCGGCTATTTCGCGAAATTAAATCAGAATGGGCAATTTATTTCCGGGGGTGTCCTTGCAGCTTCAATTGCGTGTAATACAAATTATATATTACCGGGTGGAGCAAATGAATTCTATATCTCCGGGAATTTCTCCGACACATTAGATATAGATCCCAGTCCCGGGTATTTTCCATTAATTGATCAAAATGGTCCTGATTTGTTTCTGATCAAATATAACAATTGTGGTTACACCAATCCCATCCAAGTTTTAACTTCATGTGGACCTTTAACTTATAATGGCCAGGTGATTGCAACTTCCGGAATATATTATCAAACTTTTCCGGATATTGCCGGATGCGATAGTACTGTCATTTTAGATATGACTATATATAATGTCCCCTCACCTGAAATAACTGGCGACACCATAGTTTGTGGAAACGGATCAACCATTTTAGGATTGAGTAATTTATATAGCATTTATGAATGGTCTACAGGTGAAATTACCAGTTCTATCATAGTTAGTTCACCTGGTAGTTATCAAATTACCGTAACTGATCAGAATGGATGTTTGGGTTTCGACAGCGTAACGGTGCTTCAGGTGGCTAATCCGGTTCTTTCGATCACAGCTGCAAGTTCGACCATATTTTGTCAAGGTGATAGTGTGATGCTTTCTGCAAGTCCTGTATTAGCTTCCTATCAATGGTATAGAAGGAATTATGCTATTCCCGGCGCAACCTCTATGAATTATGTTGCAAAAAATTCGGGAGGATACAAATGCATTGCTAAAAATGCGGCGCTATGTTCAGATACTTCTAATATTATAATTGTGCATGTCCCCTGCATACCAATTGGCCCGAATCACAACCGGACAATTCTTAACAGTGAATTTGAAAGTCTACCCTTGCAAATTTTTCCAAATCCGGGATCCGGTTTGTTTACTGTTGAATCTGCTTCAGGCCAGTTGCAAGTTTTCAATTCCATAGGAAGTTTGATCTTGTCAAGTGAATTATTTGATGGGGTAAACACCTTTGATATTTCTAAGTTTTCAGATGGAATTTATTTTGTTACTATCAAAACTGGAGAATCGGTACATTCCCAAAAAGTTATAATGACACGGTGAAAAAAGTGCAAATCACCGGTGATTAAAGGTATTGCGAAAGCTTGTAGATTTAGTGAGAAGTTTGTTTTTTAGTCGAATCTATCAAATTTGCGATTTTATATTGATACTCATTGTACAGAAGAGTTACTCGACCTTTGATAATTTTCAGGATTTAATTATCTTTTACCACGGAGAAATGTTTTTTAAAAAGGCAATACAGAATGGTATCGTGAACTATTTTCCTGAAATCGGATGGGTAAATGACTCTTTTATGGGGGTGAAGGCTCTGATTTGAGTATTTTCTAGTTGTTGTTTTTTGGAATTGTTTTATTTTATTAACTTAGCACTTAAACTTGTTTTAAACTGCTGGAAATTTCTTACGCCAAAGGCATCAAATTAAAGAGTTCTAAACCGAATAAGTAATAGTCGATTTGTGAAAATATTTTCAAGATAAAATAACTCTGACAGTCTGGAATGATTATACCGTCATAGTAAAAAACGAAATATATGAAAGTATCATTTTTAACAACAATTTTTCTAAGTATGTCGATTTTTATATTAGCACAAACTCCGACATTTGAATGGGCCAAAAACATGGGAGGGAATTATGGTTTTCCGAGTAGCACAACAATGGTTACTGATTCATTTGGAAATATTTTGACTGCAGGTTACTTTCAGGGAAATGTTGATTTTGATCCCGGACCAGCGTTTTATTACTTAAGTTCTGAAAATATTGCAAAAACCTTTATTACTAAAACAGATGCATCTGGAAATTTAATTTGGGCAAAGGCTTATGGGGGGAAAAACATAAATTCTATTGCAGTTTATGGCATAAATAACATTTGCATTACCGGAACATTTGAATATACTGCTGATTTGGATCCCGGATCAGGAGTTTATAATTTAACATCTGTAGGCAGTACTGATATTTTTATTGCCAGGCTGAATGGCTCCGGCGATTTAGTTTGGGCAAGGCAAATTGGTAGCTATTGGGATGATTCAGCTTTATCTATTGCCATAGACGCATCTGAAAATATATATACAACAGGTGACTTTGTTGGAAATGTTGATTTTGATCCCGGACCTGGTAATTTCAATTTAAATACAGTTGTTTTTACCCACAACGTATTTATCTCTAAGTTAAATTCCAATGGAAATTTTGTTTTTGCGAAACATTTGCCGGGAGACGAATCCTATGCCAAAGCCATGACACTTGATAATTCTGGATCCATTATTATTACCGGATATTTTCAAAATATGACAGATTTTGATCCTGATATTTCTGATTATATCTTGACATCATCGGGCTTTTACGATATTTTCATTGCTAAGTATAATACAAATGGCATGCTAGTATGGGCAAAAAAGATTGGAGGATCAAATCTTGATATTTCTTATTCCATCAAGTCAGATGCTGCCGGAAATATTTACACTATAGGAACATTTAAAGATACAGTTGATTTTGATCCTGGAGTTTCAGTAGATAACTTAATATCTTTTGGTAATTCAGATATTTTTATTACTAAATTGGATGTTTCTGGGAATTATGACTGGACATATCAAATTGGTGCCGTAAGTTCAGATGAGGGTAGATCAATTTTTTTGGATGGATTGGGTAATATTTATGCAACCGGGAGATTTGGAGCCAGTATTGATTTTGACGCTGGAGTAGGAATTTTTAATTTGACAGCTACAAACTACGATGTTTTTATTCTAAAACTTGATACTTCCGGGAGCTTTGTCTTTGCAAAATCTGTGGAAGGAGGTGCATCATCTTTGGCAACAGGAGTGTCTATTGCTGTTGATCAGTCAGGTAATATTTATACTTCCGGTGGATTTACTAAAACATGTGATTTTGATCCTGGACCCGGAATATTTAATCTTTATGCGCTTTATACCGCTTTCGTGTTCAACTTAAAACTTGACATTTCCGGTAATTTTTTGTGGGCATACAGTATTGGTGAAAGCTCTGCTGCATCATTGATTAGTATGACAGCTGATCCTGCTGGTAATGTTTATGCTACAGGCTATTTTTATGGAAATGTCGACTTTGACCCAGGGCCGGGAATTTTCACTTTAAGCACTGATCATACGGACATCTATGGCGATGTTTTTGTTGCGAAATACAGTACCACCGGAAATTTGCTTTGGGCGAAAAAAATGGGAGGAACCGGGAATGACGTTGCCACTTCTATTGCAATTGATGCTAATGGAAATGTGTATACTGTCGGTAGATTTCAAGGAACAGCTGATTTTAATCCGGGTTCGGCAACATTTGACCTTGTAGCTTCAACACCAGGAAGCGATATATTTGTTTCTAAATTAAATTCATCTGGAAAATTTGTTTGGGCCAGAAATATAGGAGATGCATCCACTTCCGAAACTACACTTTCTCTTACACTTGATCCTACAGGTAAACTTATTATAGCTGGGAATGGTTTTTTGCCTTCAGTGGGAGATCATATTTTTCTGAAAAAAATAAGTTCTGCAGGGACATTAGAATGGTATAATATTTATGAAGAATCATTTTTAGATAGAGTAAATGCAATAACTGCCGATGATAATGGCAATATTTATTTTACTGGGATTTTCAGAGATACACTCGATTTTGATCCAGGAACCGGAATTTATAATTTGGTTGCTGTCTCATCAAGTTACGATGCTTTTGTTTCAAAGTTAGATGGGGTTGGAAATTTTATTTGGGCTAAACAATTTTCAGGAGCGGGTTTGGATCATGCATCAGTCATAGAAACTGATGCCACAGGTAATATTCTTGTTGGTGGATATTTTGAACAAACAACTGATTTTGATTCGGGAATCGGAATATATAATTTATCGGTAACCGGCACTCGTGATATTTTTATATTGAAACTTGAAAATGATGGTGATTTTATATGGGCAAAACAAATAGGGGGCTTTTTAGATGTTTACATTCGTTCTATTGAAGTTGACCATCCTGGTAATATTTACATCTTAGGTGTCTTTAATTCTGCAAATGTTGATTTTGATCCCAGCCAGGGAATTTTTAACTTGAGTCCAACCGGTTTAAATGATGGTTTTGTTTCGAAACTGGATGCATCCGGTAATTTTGTTTGGGCTCAGGTGATTGGAAGTGAGAATGAAGAGGTTTATTCAATATCCTTGGATGCATCAACAAATATTTATATCGGCGGTACTTTTATTGGTACTGCTGATTTTGATCCGGGAGTGGGAGTTGCAAACCTAACTGCTACTGGTTATCCTGACATGTTTATACAAAAAATTAGTCAGTGTGTTTTACCATCCGCAATAATTACGCCAGTAGGTTCAACTACTTTTTGCGTTGGTCAATCGGTTTTGTTAAATGCGAATTCAGGAACTGGCTTGACATATCAATGGAAAAGAAATGGGGTCTCGATTTCAGGTGCCACTACTTCAAGTTATATTGCTACAACTCCAGGTAAATATACTGTTTATGTAAGTGACCTCTCACCTTGCACCAGTGTATCTAACAGTATTTCAGTGAATGTCCCCTGCATACCAATTGGCCCGAATCACGATCGGACCATTCTTAATAGTGAATTTGAAAGTCCACCCTTGCAAATATTTCCAAATCCGGGATCCGGTTTGTTTACTGTTGAATCTGCTTCAGGCCAGCTGCAAGTTTTCAATTCCATAGGAAGTTTGATCTTGTCAGTTGCATTATTTGATGGGGTAAACACCTTTGATATTTCTAAGTTTTCAGATGGAATTTATTTTGTTACTATCAAAACTGGAGAATCGGTACATTCCCAAAAAGTCATAATGAGACGGTGAAAAAAGTGCAAATCTCCGGTGATTTAAGGGTATTCCGAAAGCTTGTAGATTACAGTGAGAAGTTTGTTTTTAGTCGAATCTATCAAATTTGCGATTTTATATTAATACTCATTGTATAGAAGAGTTACTCGGCTTTTGATAGTTATCAGGATTTAATTATCTTTTATCACAGAGAAATGTTTTTTAAAAAAGGCAATACAGAATGGCATCGTAATCTATTTTCCTGAAATCGGATGGGTGAATGGCTCTTTTATGGGGTGAAAGTTCTAACTTTAATATTTTCTAGTTGTTGTTTTTTGGTGTTGTTTTATTTTTTAACTTAGCCCTCAAACCTGTCAAAAGCTGCTGTAAATTTCTCAATTAAAAGGCATCAGATTTAAAGGTTTTTAACCGAATTACGAATAGTCGATTTGTAACATTATTTTCAAGATAAAATAACTCTGACAGTCTGGAATGATTGTGCTGTCATTTTAAAAACCCAAAAAATATGAAAACATCATTTTTAACAACAATTTTGCTAAGTGCGTCAATTTTAGTGTTTGCGCAAACTCCAACTTTTGAATGGGCAAAAAACATTGGGGGATTTAATGGTAACTCAGTTGGTAAATCCCTGGTAGTTGATTTAACCGGCAATGTATATGCTATCGGTTCTTTTCAGGGCATAGTAGATTTTGATCCGGGCTTTGGACTTTCTTATTTAAGTTCACCGGAGGGTAATGCTGCTTATGTTACAAAAAAAGATGCCTTGGGAAATTTAATCTGGGCAAAGCAATTAGGCGGAAGAGTTGATGCCTATTCGATTGCAATAAACAGTTCAGGTGACATTTGTATTGTAGGAAGTTTTACCGGAACTGCCGATTTTGATCCTGGAACAGGATTTCAAAATCTAACTTCAGCAGGTGGCACAGACATTTTTGTAGTGAAGTTAAATAATTCAGGCAATTTGATTTGGGCACATCAGTTTGGAACCAATTGGGATGATTTGGCTACTTCAGTTGCACTTGATGCCTCAGGAAATGTTTATACAACAGGTGGATTCAGAGGGAATGTAGATTTCGATCCCGGAGCAGGTGTTGGCAATTTGAATAGTGGTGGAAATACTTCTAATGGTTTCATTTCAAAATTAAATTCAGGTGGTGGTTTCGTATTTGTTAAACAACTTGCAGGTGGGATTTCGAATCCGATTTCGTTAACTTTGGATCAATCAGGTAATATTTACGTTGGCGGTTATTTTTTTAGTACAGTAGATTTTGATCCGGGAAGTGGTGTTTATAATTTAATTATAACGGGACAAGTAGATCTTTTCGTTCTGAAGTTGAATTCAACCGGAAATTTTGTCTGGGTAAAGCAAATTGCAGGAACTGAGATAGTTCAGTTGAAATCTATGCAAACAGATGCTTTGGGAAATGTATATGGTATCGGGGATTTTTCAGGTACAGCTGATTTTGATCCCGGCTCGGCTTTATACAACATTACTTCATTAGGTTCCTTGGACATTTTTTTATTTAAACTGGATGCATCAGGAAATTTTATTTGGGCAAAATCGATTGGAGGTTTGAGTGGTGAATTCGGAAATTCCTTGTTTTTGGATGGCACCGGTAATTTATATTGCACCGGGGATTTTGGCGGCACAATTGACTTTGATCCAGGTGCCGGAATTTTTAATTTGGCTCCTGCAGGTCGCGCAGTATTTGTACTAAAATTGAGTAATTCCGGAACTTTTGTTTGGGCGAAAGCAATGGGAGGTGACGGCTTTACTTATGGAAATTCTGTTGCTGTTGATCCTGTTGGAAATGTTTATACTACAGGTAGTTTTATGAAAACTTTTGATTGCGATCCGGGGACCACGATATTTAATTTAATAGCTGCAACCGGTAATTTTATGTTCTTATCAAAATTTGATCCATCTGGTAATTTTGTTTGGGCTCATAGTGCAGGAGGTGCATCCTCAATTTTCATAAAAGCAATGAAAGCTGACCAGCTTGGGAATATTTACACTACTGGGTATTTTAGTGGAATAGTTGATTTTGACCCGGGACCCGGAGTATTTCATTTAAGCACCGCACTAACTGATGTTGAGGGTGATGTTTTTATTACCAAATGTAATGCTGCGGGAAATTTACTGTGGGCAAAGCAACTAGGTGGTTTATTGTCCGATTATTCTACTTCAATTGATGTCGACGCTGTCGGAAATGTGTATACAGCCGGAAGTCTTGAGGGCACAGCGGATTTTGATCCGGGGGCAGGTACATTTAATCTTACTGCATCGTCATCCAATTCCGACATATTTGTTTCTAAATTAAATTCCTCAGGTATTTTTGTATGGGCTAAAAGATTAGGGACCACAACTGTTGAAGATGTCTATTCTATCGCTTTGGATGCATCTGGAAATCTATTTACAGCTGGTGGTTATTTTCCCGGCACTAATTCATTCCAAATTTATCTTAACAAATTGGATCCTGCAGGGAATTTAATTTGGTCAAAAACATATGGAGGGCCCAATGCAGAAAGAGCATATTCAATTGAAGCAGATCCATTAGGAAATATATATTTCACAGGTATTTTCAGTGGGACGGTTGACTTTGATCCGGGACCAGGAGTTTTTAACATGACAGCAGTTGGAACGGATGTTTTTGTTTCTAAATTAGATGGCTCTGGAAATTTTTTGTGGGCAACACATTTTGGTGGCCCGGGATATATCAATGTTAATTCCATCGCTCTGAATGCCTCAGGCACAATTTGTATAACCGGTACCTTTGATCAGCCTATTGATTTCGATCCTGGTCCCGGGACTAATATTTTAATTCCCCTCGTATACAATGATATTTATATTTCCAAATTCGATAACTCTGGAAATTTTTTATGGGTAAAACAATTTGCAGGTAATAGTAGTGAAAGTTGTTTATCAGTTGCAACAGATGTTGCTGAAAATGTTTATACAACAGGTACTTTTGGAGGAGCCGTAGATTTTGATCCCGGACCGGGAGTTTTTAATTTAAATCCTGTTGGAAATGCAGATGTATTTATTTCCAAACTCGACGCTGGTGGGAATTTTGTGTGGGTACAACAAATCGGAAGTGTAGGCTTTGAACAAGCATATTCGATTGCACTAGATGGATCAAATAACATTATTTCAGGTGGCATTTTTTATGATTCCACCGATTTTGATCCAACGGTCGGTATTTTTAACCTTGCAAGTAATGGTAACCCTGATATTTATATCCAGAAATTGAGACAATGTACTCCATTTTTGGCCTTGGTAACACCTGCCGGACCAACAACCTTTTGCTCCGGTGGATCCGTTACTCTAAATGCCAGTAGTGGCTCCGGATTAACCTATCAGTGGCAAAGAAATGGGATTTCAATTCCGGGAGCTGTTAATTCGAGTTATGTGGCAACTACTCCTGGTAATTACAGGGTTTTAATCAGTAGTTCTTCGATCTGTATGGAAACGTCCAATAACATCAGAGTGACTGTCCCCTGCATTCCCATTGGCCCGAATCAAAATCGATTTAATCTCCCTTCTGGTTCTGATGAGGCAGTCATAAAACTGTATCCTAACCCCACTACCGGAATATTTGTAATTCACTCACCGGAAGGAAAACTCGAAGTAATTAATTCTTACGGACAGCTTATGAGAACATACTCATTGACCAGGAATGAGAATACTTTTGATCTTTCGGACCTCCCAAATGGAATTTACATTTTGAAACTGAATACTGGCAAATCAAGCTTTACCGAAAAAAATAATATTGAACCACTAACTGCTATTTCCTATTCTCATTCAACTTATCGTTAAAATGGACTATATTAAAAGAGGTTTTCTGATTTTGTTTTTATGTTTCCTGAACATAAATGAGGTCAAATCTCAAGGTTATATTCCCATGTTGAATGACTCACTATATTGGGATATTGCGTATGCTGACATGAATGTAATAATATGCAACGAATATGGAAATACAGGATCTGGCCCTTACAGATATGCTATAGAGAAAGATACTTTACTGAATGGTGTTGTTTATAAAAAGTTTAAATCCTATCGGTTTTTTTCTCTTCTACCTCAGCCTTCACCGAATTGTGCCCCCTTTGAAATTGATACCTTTGTGACAATTAGCCCATCTACTACTTATTTATTTTTGAGGGAAGATACAGTTGCTCAAAAAGTATATGAATTTAACACAAATTTTTCTCAGGAATATATCTTATATGATTTTGATGTTCAAATTGGTGATTCAGTTTTCTATTCTGGATTTGGCGATTTTATTGTTGATACAATTACTTCCGTAATTACTTTGGATGGGATAACTCGAAGATTAATTCAATGCAGCACTTCCACTCACCCTATTTGTGGGTATTATATTGAAGGTTTGGGAGGTGTGGCAGGTGTACTATATGAACCTTATGGTGTTTTTGAGAGCGGCCCCTGGCTAATGTGTGTCAGTGACTTAAATCATAATATTATATATTATCCTAACCCTGGTAATTGTTATAATTTTACTACAGGTGTTGAATCGTATGAAAATGTTAACATTACTGTTACGATGTTTCCTAATCCTACCGACAACTTTTTGCATTTTGAGAATCTGCCTCCTAATACCCGAATAAAGATAATTGATAATTATGGGAATATGATAAAAGATTACCAAGATGTTGTAGACAATAAGATTTCGATTTCATCTTTAAACTCAGGGATGTATTTCGTACATTTCAAGAATAATAATTCCGTGCTATCATATGGAAAATTCGTAAAAACCCGATAGTTTTGTAATAGTACTTTCGCAACTTAAGACTAATTTTATGCTACCTTAGGTGCTTGAATCCACCATTTAAAATATATCGCTTTGTGAAAAACATCCTTTTAAGTTTTTTAATCTTTGGTGCAACATTTTCCGGTTACGCACAAACAGACGGAGAAATTGTCGAAAGAAAAGAGTTTTTCTTACCCGATAGTGTAACTAAGGCATTTCAAAACAGCAATGATGCAGGAACAACTGCAAAAATTCATAAATTAAGATATTATAGAATCGTTTATTATTCCGATGGTTTAAAAGTAACAGCTTACAGTATAGAACCCGAAGAAAAGGGTAATTATCCCTGCATAATTTCTAATCGGGGTGGTAACCGCGACTTTGGACAATGGAATCCGGTTATGATAGGACGATTTTTAGGCAGAATTGCCAGTTGGGACTATATTGTAATTGCAAGCCAGTACAGAGGTAATGATGGAGGCGAAGGAATTGAGGAATTTGGAGGGAAAGACATTAATGATGTTTTTAATTTGATTCCGGTGCTTGCACAAATACCAAATGCCGACACTTCAAGAATAGGAATGGAGGGAACAAGCAGAGGTGGAATGATGACGTATCTGGCACTAAAGAAAAGCTGCAGATTTAAGGCTGCCGTTGTCACTGCAGGAATGGCTAATGCTTTTAATATTATTTCAAGCCGACCGGAAATGGAGAAAATTGTATTTAGCGAACTTATACCGGAGTATTCAATAAATAAGGAAATGAGTTTGAAAGAACGATCAGCTGTATATTGGGCTGAATCTATGTGCAGCCAAACACCTCTCTTAATTATGCATGGAAGTTCCGACTGGAGAGTTCTTCCATCTGAATCTTTCGAATTGGTCAATAAGCTGTATCAATACAAGCATCCAACAAGATTTATACTTTATGAAGGAGCAGACCATGGAATAAACGAATTTCGTGAGGAGAGATTTGCCGAGATGAAAAGGCACTTTGACTATTATTTGCGGGATGGGAAAAAACTACCGGATTTGGAGCCACATGGTAAGTAAAGATGGTATTTATGCTAATATCATGTTTAGTTGCTACTATGGTCAATTATACACTTATTGACAGTTAAATGAATGAAATATTACCGTATATCAAATTCGACGGGAAAGGAAACAGGCAGAACCTATCCACAACTTCATTGTTTGACTCAACCATACGCCCATTCAATGTCTTCCTGGGAATTTCCAGGTTTTACACCCATACTAAATTTTGAATTGAATAAAACTGCTAAGTTAACCGATGTCTTGTCTCAATCGTCTATTGGAGCCACCGGGTTACTGATAAACGATAAGGTTAAAGATATTTTAAACCAATTTAAATTAATGGGCCATAAATATTATGATGCAAACATTGTAATACCTAAGTCAGGAGAAAAGTTGAGCTATTATTGGTTACACTTATGTCATACGGAACTAGCTTTGCAACTTGACTACAGCAAATCGGTTTTTTATGAAACGGAATGGGCTTTCAGAAAAGAAGTAATAAAAATTAAGTCGTTTGACCACTACAAAGAATTAAAATCAGGAGATAACCAAGCAAAATTTGGAGTTAAATTAGATGAAATATTTGTATCAGAAGAATTTGACAAGGGTTTAGACTTCTTTACATTCTTACCATTTTCAAAATTCGTGATTATCTCTTCTGAACTCAAAAGAGCATTGGAATTGAATAATGTGACAGGAATACAATATGAAGAAGCTCATGAAATTAAGTTTTAGTTATACTTCAGCTTGCAACACGAATCAAAACATGACGGTTTATTGGTTAAATCAACGAATTAGCTATTGGAAATTGATATGCTATGAAAGAAATTTTGACTTTTAACTATTTGAGTTCCCGAAAGGATTGGTTCAAGTATGGACTTGTTTCAGCAGTATTTGCCTTTCTTGGTGGACTATACGGATATTCCCTTTCTATTGCATCAGACCGCATCTGTTTTTTTATCCCGGCACCATTTGCAGCATTTCTTGTAAATGGTTTGATATGGAAGTGGACTTTTAAAAAGGAAGAAGATTACAAGGTTGGTAATGTAATCAGCATAGCATTGATTGGAACACCAATCATACATTATTTTACTTTTGTTTTGTTGGGCTTAGGTCGAATTATTTGTTATGAATTGACTGGTGATTGTACTGATTACTCCGGAAAGCCGGAAAGTATTTTATCGGTTCTGAGCTACAGCTTTTTTCAAGCGTTAATCACTGTTTATAAATCAGGCATCATAACAATAGCGATAGGAATATTAATAGGATATTTTATTCTGAAAAGTTCAAAATTTGACAATCAAAAAAGTTGACCAAGCTTATACAATAACAAGCTATAAAAACACAACATCGACACTCCGGTACAACAGCATTGGACAACTAGTATGGACATTTCAACCTGTCGTACTTTACAACAACAGGTTGAAATGTGAAAGCAAAATCATTGCGCATGATATTGTGAATGAGGATATTACTCGTTTTGTAAACCGATAAACTTATAATTGGCAGTTTTGTCAAATCAAACAAAAGAGCTTCGTTTCCTTAAACTTTCCAAAAATAATTCCCGAAATCACTAAATGGCAAATTGAATGAATGAAAGTTTAAGAATAATCATAGAAAAACTTTACGTCACTTTTGCAAAGTATCAGGGACTTTCCAAATTGGAAGGAAGCATCTTGTATGACGATTTAGAGAAATGGAACAGAAGATTAAGAAGTAAAAAATTAAGAGAGTTAACTGACGAAGATTTATCAGTGTTTGCCGGAAAAGTTATTTTAACATGGGGTGATGAGAATGATTTCAGGTTTTATTTGCCCAGAATGTTAGAATTGACGGCCGAATTCAAGACGCCATATGACATTTGGATACTTTACAGCAGACTTGAAGATGCAAACTGGGAAACATGGGACTTTAATGAACAGAAAGCTATAAATGATTTTACAATTGAGCTTTGGAATAATCTACTCAATGACAATAGTGAAAAGGCAGAAATGGAATTCAAGGACTACTTTCACGTTGTTGCTTGTTTCTACTATGACTTTTCTCAAATGTTAGATGTTTGGGAAGCAAATGAGAACTTTGCAAGTGTTAAACATTTGGCTAACTACATACTTGAAGAGCGACAGAACATATTTGATAATAATTTCATAAACAGCCAGGTAAAAAATACTAAAAACGTAGAACAATTCAAAGCCTGGCTGACTTCTGATAAGATTATTGAAAAAATTGTTAAGGCATTTTATGACAATGAAAAAAGTGAATTTGCAGAACGGCTTTCGTGGGTTGAGCGTATATTGACGAATGCCGGGAAGAATAACACATAATACACCATCCGTCAACTTGAGGTTGATTGATTAAACGGTCACGCTAACTACCTGGATTGTGTTTATATTACCCTTAAGGCAGTTTCTGTATTGAAAGATAACTAAATCGCCTTGAAAGTTCCATTTAATGCCCTTATTTACTATTTTCAATGGATTAAATGCGGAAAATTGAGAATTTGGTTAGGACCATCTTTTTTGTATCTTTGACCGTTAGCATGCATCTGGCAATATATTGTGTCAGGCAATTTATTCAGTTTGAAATTACTTGTAATAACTTTACAGGATAATAGAAATTACAACTGAACGGTTGCATTTATCTGCATAATATTTCATCAGGAGACTTTGGTTATCAGTATAATCAGAGTAATTTCACTTCTAGAAGCAAAATTAATATCAGGATGATTAACAAAATTGCGATGATACACTTAACAAGAATTGAGGGTGACAGATATAATAGTAAGTACCCTATTTATTTATCATTGTTATTACTTATCTTTTTTGGATCTTTCGATTCAGAATTATATGCGCAGTTCAATTTTCCTGTTGCAAGAAAGGTCCCTTTTGATACATTGATTTACCAAACGAAGCTGAGCGATGAGTATTCCTGGATGTCGCGACCTGAAAATGAAGAAGAAATGCTTGCATTTGCCAGACTTCAGGGAGAGCTGACAAAAAGTATTCTCGACAGCATTACAGGCACTGAAATTATCGAGGAGGTATTGGAAAATATTGAGAAGTCTTACAGCCCCGACGAAATTACGATTAAAGGTGTTCAGGATAATTTATTATACTACACGAAAGAGGCTCAGGAAAAACCAGCCCTCTTTAAAAGGAATGGTTATATTGCAAAGGAAGAAGAAGTTTTGCCCTTACCCGTTGTTATTAACAGTAGAAAATATCGTATAAAAAAATATCGCTTTGCTTTTCATAAACCTTTACTTGCTCTGATGCTTATAGAATCCGGCGAATTAAATCCCCACATCCGGTTCTATGATCTTTTTAAAAAGGAATTTCTGGCAGATAGTATCGGCCCTGTCTTATTCAATGATGCTAGTGGTGTTTCAATGGCCTGGTTGCCGGATGATTCCGGAATAATTTATACGCAGTCTCCTGCTGAAAACAGTAAAGAAGAAAATTATTATCGGGGGAAATTAAAATTGCATTTGCTCACAGGTAATAATCAGCAGACTGATGTTTCTGTTTTTGGAAAGGACGTAATGGCAAGTATTTCATTGCGGGATTATGATATTCCATATGTTTACAGCTTCCGTTACTCACCATATATTATTGCCAGAGTGCGGGCGGGGAAAGGTGAGAATTATGCTTATGCCGTTCATTATTCAAAGTTGGATGGTGCCAATACACCATGGATAAAATTGCAGGAATTTACCTGCAATGATGGAATATTTACAGCGAAGGACAATTTTATTTATGCTGTTACATTTGATGTACCCAATGGAAAGTTGGTAAAAGTGAATTTAAATACAGGTGAACCTCCGGTTACATTTCTTAATGATCAAAATAAAATATTAGAATCTATAATTGGTGGTAAAGATGCAATTTATGTAAAATACACGGCTCCGGGTAAAGATGGAATTTTAAAGATGAGTTACATCAATCCAGCCCCTATTGAATTACCCATGCCTTTTGATGGAGCAATTGGAGGACTAAGAATAATTGGAGAAAGTGATTTATTATTTGATATTACCAATTGGATCAGAAATTACGAATATTATACGATATCACATGCTACAGATAGCGTTACGTTGCTTCCAGGTGGTAATCATCCCAATTCATTTTCAGATAAATTTACTTCCAGATTAGTTTATGTGCCATCCCGAGATGGGGTGAATATTCCGGTTTCCATTGTGTATAATAAAGATATTATTCCTGGTCAGAAACCATTACCTGTACTGATAGACGGCTATGGCTGCTTCGGATCTTCAATGTCCCCGGCTTTCATTCCGGAAGTATTAATCTGGGTAAGCCAGGGTGGAATATTTGCGGAAGCGCACATCAGAGGTGGTGGCGAATTAGGCATGGAATGGTATAAAAGTGGAAGCTACCCCACAAAAATGAATTCCATCAACGATATAGTTGATGTGGCCGAATATTTTGTAAAAAACAACTATACACGACCTTCTCAACAAGCTATTACCGGTGGTAGTTGCGGAACTCTAAATGTCGGATTGGCAACTTTGCAACGACCGGATCTGTTTCGTGTTGGTTTATATGAAGTTGGTATTCCTGACCTTGTTACTAACAAAGGCCCGGGATTTGGAAAGGGTCAAAATGAGTTTGGTCCGTTGGATACAGAAGCCGGCTTTATGTCCCGGCTTTCGATCAGTGCATATTATCATATTGTTGAAAATAAAAATGCACCTGCCATGCTTTCGATCAACGGTGCCTCTGATTATATCGTGCCCATTCACAATGTGGCAAGGTATGTTGCGAAACTACAGAATGTTCAAAGAAGTGAGCGCCCTTCATTATTCCTGGTGGATTGGGAATCCGGGCATCAGGAAGCTGGAAAAAGTACAAATGATATGATAAGAAAATATAAGTTCCTTTTCTGGCAAACAAATCATCCAAATTTTCAATTAAAATCGGACCAGTAAAGATGCTTGATTATAGATAATATACAATATAGAATATAATTTGTCACAATAATAGATTTTACTTTAGTGTACCATGCCATTAGAGTCATTGAAAGAATTTTAGTAAAATAAGATGTGAATTATTAAGTTAACCGGAAGTTGCCTGTGGAACAATGCTATTGCTGTTGATTAAAATAAAATCAATTATACATGTTATTATCGGTTAAAAAATTTATTTATAATTGGGTATTAAGATGGTTCAGAAATACTGGTACATCCAAATTTCGTAATATGAGTACGGAGCAAGTGTTTACGGAAATTTACAGAAGTAAGCATTGGAAAAGTACTGATAACGTTTCCGGACCCGGTTCCGAATTAAAGCAAACGGAAACACTCATTCGGGAGTTAAATGTTTTGTTTAAAAATTTAAATATAGGTTCGGTTTTGGATCTTCCATGTGGCAATTTTCATTGGATGCAAAAAGTGAATTTATCGAAGATTAAATATATTGGTGGTGATATTGTTGAAGATCTGATCATAAGCAATAAGAAGAAGTATCAGGAAAGTGAAAATTTAAAATTTATTGTGCTTAATTTAATTACCGACCCCTTGCCTCAATGTGATATCATAATTGTCCGTGACTGTCTTGTTCATTTTTCAAACAAAGATATTACGGATGCAATTCTTAATATAAAATCCAGCGGATCCAAATACCTGCTCACAACAACCTTTACTAATCATCGCATGAATGGTGATATACTGACAGGAGATTGGAGGCCTTTAAATTTGCAGACCAAACCATTTAAATTTTCAGCTCCATCTTTAGTTATTAATGAAAATTGTACCGAATGTAATGGAGAGTATAAAGATAAGTCGATGGCTTTGTGGGAAATAAGCAAATTATAGCTGCAACCAATAAAATTCAATCTTATCAAGAACCTTTAAGCAGTGCGTTTTTAAATTGGTTTAAAGCATCTTGATTTAGGCTTATTTTCTGGCAAATCAGGTATTGGATCACCAAAGTAGGTAATTGAATTTGACGGCGTTTGTTATTTTCAAAAATCTTTAGTACTTTTCGGAAACTGTAGTTAGATTTAGTTGTCGACTGTTTGCTGATACCCATTAATGCAATTTAATTGAAAATTTAATTTAATCAGATAGCTATTTCAAAAAGTTATTTCATGAAAACATTTTACCTTTGTCTAACCATATTTATTTTCAATACTTTACCTGGTAATATTCAGGCTCAGTCTGTTGAGTGGGCCAATAAAGGTGGAGGTGTTTTACATGATCCAAAAATTGCTGTTGATGCAAATGGAAACACCTATGTCAGTTGTAATTTTCTGGATACCACATACCTTGGCGTTGACTCTTTTATCAGTGCTGGCGATTCTGATTTTTATTTATGTAAATATGATTCCGTTGGATTGCTTAAATGGGCAGTTCAAGTAGGATCTGTATTGGGGGATTTTACAACTGATATTTGCTCAGATTCTGCAGGTAATGTTTATATCACTGGTGAGTATTATGGGCCTGTTGATTTCGGGGGAATAATATTAATAGGATTTGGCACTTTCATAGCTAAATATTCTTCATCTGGAACTCTTGTATGGGTATATAGAATTGATCCCCTGCATGGAATCAGTATAGGAAATATTGCAATAAGTTCTTCTGGTAAATTAGTTATTGGCGGCAATATATATTCAGCTGCTGACTTTGGATGTGCTTCAATTATTACAACTGCCCCTGATCTTAAATTTATAGCGTGTTTTGATACTGCAGGAGTATGTCAATGGGTTACAACTTTCATCCTTCATGGGTATCTTTTAGATATTTCTATGGATGGGAATGACAATACGTACATCACTGGTGCCTTTCTCAATTCAGTAATGTTTGGGTCAACTGTTTTGAATAGTAATGGAAGTCAGGATATTTATCTTGCTAAATGTAACGCAAACGGTTCATGGGAATGGGCATTAAATGCCGGATCTTCCGCTATTGACCAGGGTTGTGGGGTAAGTGCTGATAATTTCGGACATGTTTTTCTTACGGGATTTTATAAGCTAACAGTACCGTTCGGGTGCGCAACCTATACAAGCACAGGATCATCAGACATTTTTATTTCGTGTTATGATACATCGGGAAATTGTATCTGGGTACGTCAGTCAGGCGGTGGAGGAGGTAACCAATATTCATTTGCTATAACTAGCGATATGAATAGTAATTGTACAATCACAGGTAGTATTTTGGACACTACCCATTTTGGAAATTTCACTTTAATACCAAACGGAGAAAAAATGTTTGTAGCACAGTATGATTCAACCGGATTTTGTAAATGGGCAATAGTTGCAACCGGTATTAGTGGGGATAGAGGAAATGATATTGGCTCCGACTTTTCAGGAAACATCTATGTTTCAGGCCCCCTTTGGCTTGCCGGTATTCACACTTTTGGTAATTATTCATTAGCCGCTAATTATTATAATAATATTATAAATAAAAAAGATTATTTTCTGGTAAAAGTCAATAGTATCGGTTCTGGAATTTCAGACTCACAATCTGATTTGTATAGTTTTAATTTATTTCCAAACCCTACCACGGACAAGCTACAACTTTCAATTTATTTGAATAAACAAACAAATTTACAATTTAAAATTTATAATGTATTAGGTGAAACCGTATTTGAACAATATTTAATTTCAAATTTCGGTCACAACAATTACAGCTTTAACCTGTCAGATTTAAGAAAAGGTATATATTTTCTTAATTTAGTTGTTAATGGGGAAAGTAGTGTTGCTAAGTTTGTTAAAGAATAGACAAAAGTAATTAATTAGATCAGCTTTTGTTAAATGAAAATAGCAGCAGATTTTAGGTTTATTTATGAATTTACTGCAGATTTTATTGCGATATAGCTATGCAACATTTACATATATCAAAAGTTAAAGCAAAGAATTTCCAAAATTCCATGATAAATTGTGTTCCGCTAAGAATATAAATATACTCCCAATTTCAGTTCCACACATTACATTTGCTTTAAAAATCAGGCTATTCTCAAACAGGAAACCCTCTGACACCAAACTTAATGGGAGCAACATTTAAACAAGTAAGCGAAAATAAAGAGATTTCTGAAAAAGAAGGCTTTGGGACTATTTTGGTTTCATCTTTTATAATTGTTGGAATAGGATTATTTATGATTAAAATTGCGAATATACACCCACTTGTTACTGTCTTGACAATGCTTGCCCTGGGCTGGTTTGGCAGACCACTGACCAGGAAATTATTTGGTGACTATGCTAATAATAGTGATTTAATTGGTGAATTAGTATTGGACACAACTTCAATCTCATGGATTAACAATAATAGTATTCAGGTTTTAAATTGCTCTGACATAGATTCAATTAATTTAAGATATAATTACATTCAAGGGCGACAATTCGCTTTTAAAGACATCATCCATAATGGACTTGCCATAATGACAATTCAGACAAAGTTAAATCATACTGCACATGTTAAATTCTTAATTGAGACTGAACAACAATTAGAGGAATTGAAGCCGGTTTGGAAGGATTACTATCAGCAAAAAATTAAAATTAAAGAAATTATGGGAAAATATGAAGTCAGAACATTGCTTTTTGAAAAAGTTAATTTTTCGTTTTACGAGATGCAAGAATTAAAAAAGGGACTAAATGAAGGATGAAGTTAGCAAGATGACATTTATTTTTCAATGTTACTCAATCACGCTGCGAAAATGAAAAATTCCAGGAAATTGAATTTCAAAATTCAGGCAATGTGTTGCTATTTGATTACTCTGGTGAATTTAATTAAGTTTGGCTGTAGACAAATTTTTATAAATAATAGTAAAAGCTGGTATACATTGGTTAGATTATTGCTCTTTTGCTTTACATTGTATTTAGCCTCCTGCAGGTGTTCGACTGAATATATTCCAAAAGCTGAATTCTCACCTGACTCAACAATTCATGCAACTGCCCACATGTGGCAGGGACAATACGAATACTTAAGTATCGATATAGAGATTAAGCGGACTGATTCTCTGTTTGTTAAGGATATAACAGTTTTTCCGACTATAAATGACAAAGAATTCTTTCCTGTATTTGAGCATTATGAAATGTATTCATACTACTTTGAAAAAGATGGAAAATATAAAGGCGGACCTTACTGGACAATATTCTCAAATAAAGTATTTGACCAACTTCCATCATTTTTAATATGTCATAAAATGAAATTTCTGAAACAAATTAACTGGATTGGTGCTGGATTTATAGTTGTGGGTGTTGGATTATCAATTCTAAACTTTATGAACTTTCGGAGTTTATGGTTAGATGAAGCTATGTTGGCATTGAACATCGTTAATAAGTCGGCAATGGAACTTTTACAGCCTTTGGATTACAATCAGGTAGCTCCAATAGGCTTTTTACTACTGGAGAAATGTTTTGCAACTTTATTTGGTAATGCTGATTGGTCGTTGAGGATATTTCCTTTGATATCGTTCTTTTTAGCTGTGTTTCTTATATTCTCGATAACTAATAAAATATTGCAAAGTAAATTAGTCGCTGTATATACTACTGCTTTTTTTGCAACAACATTTATTGTATTATCATATTCAACTGAAGTCAAGCAATATATTACAGATATTGCATTTGCCTTATTAATTTTGAAGGCTTCGATTACTTACAATGATAATGGTTTTAAAAACAAATGGTGGATTTATGCAATTATCGGAGCCGTCTCTATTTGGTTTTCTAACGTTGCAATATTATTGCTGTTTTCTGGGGGGATATATTCTATTTACAAGACACATTACACTTTTGAAAAAAAATATCTTAGACTCGGTATTGTATTAGGATGTTGGATGATTTCATTTTTGGTATATTTTAGTTTATTTATTTATAACCATCCAACAAAAAGTGGAATGGTAGATTTCTGGCAAGAGGCGGGTGCATTTTTACCTAAAGATATTTTCAGTTTTGACTTTTATGAAACTCTTTTCATTAAAATCGGACTATTATTCAAATTCTCAGGTTATTCATCATTTTCACTGGTATTATTACCGATATTTTTAATGGGATTATATTATCTTGGTAAGAATAAAAGAGGAATGTTATTTCTCTTAAATTTTCCTTTGATACTTCATCTCTGTTTGTCTTATTTTAAATTGTATCCTTTTGATAAACGGTTGGTTCTGTATTTATATCCTTTTTTGCTGATTGTAATATTTAGTGGATTTTATTATATTAATACTATTGCGAAAGTTAATAACCAAAAGTGGCTTTATATTTTACCTCTTTTACTTGTTACCAACATGGTATTATTATTTCGTTCCGGATTCCCTGTGGAGAAAGAAGAAATCAATGAATCATTGTCATACATGGATTCTAAGTATAGAAAAGGTGATGATCTATATGTTTATTATGGGGCAAGTCATGCATTTGAATTTTATAAAAAAAGTTTTAATTTTTTCTCAGTGATAGATAGTTCAGATGTTGTTTTTTCATTTGATAACAGAAATAATTGGTCAGATTATAAACTGCCTGTTATGAATATGAATAAGTCAGTTTGGATTATATTTTCTCATGTTTATTGGATCAAAAATGCAGATGGTCTTACCGAAGATGAATTTATTTTGAACATTTTTAAAAAAAATGGTTATCAAATTATTGACGAACAAAAATATTTCGGATCTTCAATACATCATGCAATTAAAACAA
Organism: Bacteroidota bacterium; assembly: GCA_016713525.1. Taxonomy (GTDB): domain Bacteria; phylum Bacteroidota; class Bacteroidia; order AKYH767-A; family OLB10; genus JADKJB01. The sequence goes on from JADJOZ010000001.1 coordinate 649,591, forward strand.
TTCCATCACGCAACCTGTGATTCAGTAATTCATTTTTGTTACCTGTGACATTCATGTACACTAAGAATGTCTACGTATTCATCGAATACAGTCATTAAAAACAATACATAAAAGCATATTTCTTTCATATCCCGGGCTTCACGATTTTACTTGTTTTGTAGATGTTTTTAAATACTTTTATCGGATAAAAGAATACTGAAACGCTGTAACTCTGGAAACCTTCAGGAAAATTCCAAATCCGGATTACTCTGAATTAGGTTTTGTGAATCGATAAACATATGAATATCAATATATTAAATTGTTATTCAAATTAGTAACATGAACCTAAATAGTAAAAAGCAATTAATAAACTAACCGACTTAAAACTTAATAGCTATGGGACACAACAATAAATTGAAACGTACTCTCCATATTTTTTTGATTTTTGGTGTTAGTGTCGTAATTGTGAGTTGCAAACAGGAAAAATTTTCACTGTTAGGAAAATGGAGTGGAAGCCCGGTAGAGAATTGCCCTAATCAGATGTTTTCAAAAGGAGTGAAAACGGCAAATTATGAATTCTTACCAAACGGTGTTTGTAAGATATCCTTTGAAGGTAGTAATGGAATGGAAAGTGCAGCGGTTAATTTCCCTGAATCACAGTATAATCTTACTTCTGATTCATTGATTCTAACATTTTCTGACAATGTGTATACCCGACAGGCATTTAAATATGAAGTGAAAAATGAAAATGTTATTGTTCTAACCAGAAGCTATACGCTGCAGACTGATCCGCAATCAAGCTGTTCATCTGTTACAGAATTAACCAGAACAACAAAAGGATTAAATTGAGTAATCCATTATTTGATAAATGGTAAAACACAATTAGCAATATATGGTATTTGTATTTCTTCATACTATTTATCATCCTTATTTAACCGATTTTGTAGTAAAAGTATTTTCTCTCCTTTTTATACCCCAACTAATTCCAACAGGTGAAAAGAAAAATTGAGTTCATTTATTGGTTTGCATACTACAATTTTGACTCACCCAGTGTAAGATATAGAGCCAGATATCCGCTTGATTATTTTGGACGTAAATTCAATGTTGGAAGTTATCTTGTTGTGCCTGGTTATACTTTGAAAAAAATTGCTTATTTTTTGAAAGTTTATTTTTCTGTACTTTTATTTAGAAGAAAGAATTCTTTAATAGTAATTCAAAGGGTTCAGTCAAATTTTATTTATGCCACCCTTTTGAAATTTCTTGTAAGGGTTAGACGGCAAAATACTGTTTATGACCTCGACGATGCAGATTATCTGGAAGTAAATCCTGAAACCATTTTTTATTTTGTCAGATATTGCAAAGTAGTTTCGGCTGGCAGCAGGCAAATTGAAACTTATTTGAGTCGATTCAGTAATCACATTGTTCATACAACATCACCGGTTGTCGATCTGGAAATTGTAAAAAAAAGTAGAAATTCAATTTTTACGATTGGATGGATTGGCGGGTTTGGCGGAGAACACAAAAAAAGTGTTATTGATTTTGTGTTTCCGGCAATAAAGGCACTTGATTTTCCTCTTAAATTAATTGTCATGGGCGTTCAAAATTCAGAAGATATTGATTTTATTGAAAATTATTTTTGTACAAATTTGAATGTAGAAGTTGAAATCCCACTTAATATTGATTGGAATGAAGAAGCTGCCATTCAGCATAAAATTGTGGCATTTGATATTGGTATAGCAACTTTAACAAACTCGGAATTGCAGTTATCAAAGAGTGGAATAAAAGCTAAACAATACCTGAATAATGGAGTTCCTGTTTTAAGTACCAATCTGCCTGAAAACAATAGTGTTGTTGTAGACGGCGTAAATGGGTATTTTTGTACCACAGTAAATGACTTCAGGGATAAGTTCATCCTTTTCAGGAATATGGCTGACACAGACTATTTAAGATTTGTAGAAAATGCGAGAAAATCAGTTGCTAATTTTGACCACAACAAATATTTCCATGACTTTGAAAAAATGATCAGCAGTAACGATAGGAACTGAATATTATTTACGTATTTATGATTTCAGATTACCTTTCTGAAGCAGAATTATGTAAGAAGATATGAAAAATTTAACAAACCGCTCTTGAATGGTTTTGAACTGAAATTATTTTAAAATGTTAGCATATTGTTTTGATATAATTAATTGCTACCTTTCGAGTCAGAATCACTTCTAGCGCAAAATCTGGCTATTATTACTGGAAGTATCGTAGTTTACTTTAATATTTGATTATTTATGACCGATATTTCTCTGAGCAAGATTCAACTAGTGAATTATGTAAGATTATTTGTATTTCTAGTCATTGCCTATGGTGTATCTAATATTTTTAGGTTTAATATTTTTGAAATCAATGATGCTTTAGGAAAATCCTTTACATGGAGTTACCTGATTATTGAAGGAAGTCTTGAAGGAACGGGGATTTTGTTGCCGGTATTTTGGGTTTGTGGATGCTTAAAAAACAGCGTCCGATTGGCATTTCTTTCTTTGGTACTTCTAAATCCAAAAGCTTATTAATGGCACTGATCCCTGCAGTATTATTGATTGGTATGGGGTGCAGAATAAATATGCAATTGAACCCCATTTATTCGGACTCATGCAGCGATCGGCAGTTTCATTTATTGTATCATGGAAGAATATGGATGGAGAGGTTACCTTCCAGGAAGAATTTAATTTTTGAAACCGGTTTTGAAGTTTTTACTAATTGGATTTATCTGGTATGCCTGGCATTTAAGCTTCCTGGCAGATACTTCAGTAATTAATAATTTGTTTTTTTAGGAACCTTAATTATGGGAAGTTGGGGGAATTGGGAAAATTGCTGAATTAACAAGCTCGATTCTGGCGTGTTCTTGTTTTCACCTGATTGTAAATATTTTTATGTTCAATCACTCTTTAATGATGCCTTTACCGGAACATCTAAATTAATAATATTGGTAACCTGCATATTGCTTTGGGTTCTTATTCTTATTAAATGGAAAAAGGATCTGGTACTTGAAGGTTAAGAATTTATTTATTTAGTTTCCCTTGCAATATCAAAAGGCAACTGCAAGTAATTCTTCAGATGCTGATTCGAGAAATGGGTGCTATCTTCACTGATTTCTGCCGAATGGAGCCATCCGGAATCGGGGAGGGGTTTAAGTGTTACCAAAGTGGCATGATCCGGTTGTTGCATGATTAATTCCATTCTTGCATCATAAGCATTCGCATATGCTGAAGCTTTTATAATCTGTGGAAGAAAAGTTGCTGCGATGTACAGCACTCCAATTACAGCATAAAATTTAGTGATCCCCGCAAGGGAAATTTTTAAAGTGCTGTGAACACCGGCATAACACGATAAAAAAGCTGCATAAATAGTAAAGTAGAGCGATATTTGTGTCCATGCCCGCTCAGGTCCCATTTCCGACATCACCCAGACAACAGGTCCTAGAGAAAGGAATACCAGAATCAAAAATATACCGGAAACATGTTTCAGCAACCGGGTGGTCATCCATTCATATTTTTTCATCTGACCAATCAGCATCCAGGGCATACTGAACAGTAAAGTGGCAAGTGCTATAGCAGGCAGCTTGATGAAATACATCTTGAATAATGCTTTCGCCAGAATAAATGCCTTTGCGGCAATAGTGGTTTGTGGAAGAAAACCGGCACGAATATGATGTCCCTCACCAGCATAACTGATTGCAAAGGCCATCAATATAGCAGTGAGAAATACCAACAGTTTCAGAAATTCAGGTCGCGTTGCAGTGCGTTTCGAGTAGGTATAAATGGCATATGCCACTCCGGCCAACAGCAAAACGAAAGCCAGCGGTTCATAAGAGGCACCGGCATATATTCCGGAACACACCAGAATGAAGTACGGTAAAATTCCCTTTCGTTTACCTGTAACCTCTGCGACACCGAAAATAGCCGCAATGCAACCATACAGATACATGGTACTGGTGTTTATCCAGAAGAATACATCGGCAATGCTAAAGCAGGAATAAAATAACGAAACGGTTAAATAACCTGAAAGAATTGCTGCGGTTTTAATTTCAGCAATAAAGTTGAACGTAAGTCGCATAAAGGCCAGCCAGAGCAGCAATAAGCTAATGAGATGGTAGGGTAGAAGTGAATCAACAGAATGCTTCATAAGCCACACCATGTTCATTAAACCCATAGCCATCCATCGGGTATTCCAGGTTTCATAATAGAACTTGATACTTTCCATGAAGCCCACTTCCCGGAAACGGAACATAAATTCAAAATCATCGGATGCAGCACGATTAAACCATGCCAGCGCCAGGAAGGAGGCAGCAAAAACCACCAGGGCAGGAATCAGGGCTCGAAACGGTCGTATCATAGGGCTGTAATTCGCTGAAATTACGAAAATGTGGCGAGTTTAGAACAAAAAAAAACCGCTCTTATGAGAGAGCGGTTTTTTTTTGCAACAAGAATATTATTTTACAGATTCAACAACTGATTTAAATGAATCAGGGTTGTTCATTGCCAGATCGGCAAGTACTTTGCGGTTCAGATCGATACCTTTTTCGTGCAGTTTTCCCATTAGCTGAGAATAGGAGAGACCATGCTCTCTCGCGCCTGCATTGATACGTTGAATCCACAAAGCTCTGAATGATCTTTTCTTAGCTTTACGGTCACGGTAGGCGTATTGAAGACCTTTTTCAACCGTGTGTTTTGCAACTGTTAATACATTTCCTCTGCTGCCCCAGTTACCTTTGGCTTGTTTGAGGAGTTTCTCTCTTCTGGCTTTTGAAGCCACTGAATTTACTGACCTTGGCATTTTACATCATTTTTTGGTGATAGCGTTTCTGCTTTTAAAGAAACTTAAGCTATTTCCCTGGTTAATAATTAAACAATTAATTTTAAGCAGAAAGCATTCTTTCAACACGGGATGCGTCAGATTTGTCGACTAATCCTGAGTGAGTAAGTGCCCTTTTGCGTTTCGTGCTCATCTTGGTTAAGATGTGGCTCTTGTACGCATGCTTACGTTTGATTTTACCAGAACCGGTAAAGGCGAACCTTTTTTTGGCGCTGGAATTACTCTTCATTTTTGGCATGGCTTCTTTTGTAATTTAAGTATAATAGATATTCGAATTATCTGTAATAAGTATTTTTATTTTTTGGCCTTCTTCGCAGGTAAAGGAACCAGATGGAGGAACATTCTGTTACCTTCCAGCTTTGGCAATTGCTCAACCTTACCATGATCGGCAAGTTCCTGAGCAAATTTCAGGAGGATAATCTCTCCTTTTTCCTTGTAAGCAATGGTACGACCCTTAAAGTGTACATATGCTTTTACCTTTGCGCCCTCTTCTAAAAACTTGATTGCATGCTTCACTTTGAAGTTGAAATCGTGTTCATCGGTATTGGGCCCGAACCGGATCTCTTTCATCACCGATTTGGCTGTCTTTGCCTTAGTCTCTTTCTCTTTTTTCTTCTTTTCGTAAAGAAATTTTTGATAATCGACTACCCGGCAAACGGGTGGATCTGCTGTAGGCACAATCTCTACCAAGTCCAACGCCTGCTCTTTAGCAAAGCCTCGGGCTACTTCGATAGGATATATATCCGGTTCAATGTTTTCTCCTACGAGCCTGACACTGGTAGCGGTAATATCTTCATTGATATTGTGCTCGTTTTCACGCTTCTGGTATCTGTTAGGTCTGTTATACCTATTACCTCCACCTGATGAGCCTCCGCCTGGTTTTTTAAAAAAAGTAGAAATGTGTTACCTCCCTCTAATTATGTGATACTGGTACTTATTTATTTTATTTTTGATTTAATGCAAGCATTACTTCGTCATTCAGATGCTTCTGAAACTGATCGAGACTCATGGAGCCCAAATCACCTTGTCCATGCCTTCTCACCGAAACGGAATTGGATTCTACTTCTTTCTCTCCAACTACCAGCATATAAGGCACTTTCCTAACTTCTGCATCCCGGATTTTACGTCCAATTTTTTCGTCCCTTTCGTCAACGAAGGCGCGAATATCGGAATTTTTTAGCAATTCAGAAACATTTTTAGCATAATCATTGAATTTGTCGCTGATTGCCAATATGATAACCTGCTCCGGAGACAGCCATAAAGGGAAGTTTCCGGCACAATGCTCAATAAGTACCGCAATGAACCTTTCCAGAGACCCAAATGGAGCCCTGTGAATCATTACCGGACGGTGCTTTTGATTATCGGCACCGGTATATTCCAGTTCAAAACGCTCCGGTAAATTGTAGTCAACCTGAATAGTACCCAATTGCCACTTCCGACCCAAAGCATCCTTAACCATGAAGTCGAGTTTCGGACCATAAAAGGCAGCTTCACCGGTCTCGACCACAGTCTTCAAACCTTTTTCAGCAGCTGCTTCAATAATAGCTCTTTCCGCTTTTTCCCAGTTTTCGTCGCTACCAATGTACTTCGATTTATTTTCAGGGTCACGCAATGAAATTTGAGCAGTAAACTCAGGGAAATCAAGTGCTCTGAAGACATATAACACCAGGTCAATAACTTTCATGAACTCTTCTTTCACCTGATCGGGGCGACAGAATAAATGCGCATCATCCTGGGTAAAGCCACGAACCCGGGTCAATCCATGCAATTCGCCACTTTGCTCATACCGGTAAACGGTACCGAATTCCGCATAACGGATCGGCAATTCCTTATAACTGTGTGGCTTGCTTTTATAAATTTCACAATGGTGTGGACAATTCATAGGCTTCAGGAAAAACTCTTCCCCTTCAGCAGGAGTGCGAATTGGCTGAAATGAATCGGCACCATATTTTTCGTAATGACCTGAAGTTACGTAAAGATCCTTATGGCCAATATGTGGGGTAACGACAGGTAAATAACCAGCTTTCAACTGTGCTTTTTTCAAAAATGATTCCAACCGTTCACGTAACTGTGCTCCTTTGGGTAGCCACAAAGGGAGACCCATACCTACCTTTTCAGAGAAGGTAAACAGCTCCAGTTCCTTACCCAGTTTACGGTGGTCACGCTTCTTAGCTTCTTCCAGAAGTGTCAGATAATCAGTGAGTTCCTTTTGTTTTGGAAAGGTAATTCCATAAATCCGGGTCAACTGTTTGCTCTTCTCATCACCACGCCAGTAAGCACCGGCAATGTTCATGAGTTTTACTGCTTTAATGCTTCCGGTATCCGGAATATGAGGTCCGCGGCACAAATCGGTAAAATTACCCTGTGTATAAAAAGTGATGGTTCCATCTTCCAGATCCTTTAACAGATCAAGTTTATATTTATCACCTTTTTCCCCGAAATAAGAAATGGCATCCTTTTTTGAAACTTCTTTACGGATATACTGATTGCCGGCCTTAGCCAGTTCCAGCATCTTATCTTCAATTTTCTTGAAATCATCGGACGATAAAGTTCCCTCACCTAAATCAACATCATAGTAAAAACCATTTTCAATGGGGGGGCCAATACCGAATTGAATTCCGGGATATAAGGCTTCTAATGCTTCAGCCATAAGGTGAGCCGAAGAATGCCAGAAAGTCGATTTACCTTCTGTGGCATCCCATGTCAGCAATTCCAGCGTAACATCGTCATGAATGCCACGGGAGCTGTCCCACACAACCCCATTAACCTTCGCAGCCAAAACATTTCTGGCCAAACCTTCACTGATACTCTTTGCCACTTCCATGGAAGTGGTTCCTTTAGGGTATTCCCTGACTTTACCATCGGGGAAAGTAATCTTGATCATAGTAAATTTATAGAGGGGCGAAGGTACTGAAAAGGTCGGCTTTTAACAAATTAAGAAATGGTAAAAATCTGGTACGTTGGACAAAACGGGTTTTATCGGCTCTTTTAATGCTAATTCCCGAAAAATCTTGTTCATCTAAGGTTGAAAGCTGAGGCTCTTTACCAATGTCATGTGAATTTGATCCTAATAATTTGTTTGTTTTTGTGCGATTGCCTGTTAAATTATGTTAGGTATAATCCATTAAAATGTATACTTTGGTGTCCTGTTTCAACGGATTAAAAAAAACGAAATGCGTATATCAATCATTATAATTTTAATCGCACTTTTTACTAAAACTCAGGCAACCGACTACTGGCAGCCATACAAAATAACTGCAGAAGTAATAACATATAATAGCATCGACAGGAAGGTTAAATTCAGTGTTTATGATTCGTTGTCGGGGATATGGCGATATTATAATACTCCATATTACAACACGCCAAAGATTACCATCACAGACACAATGAATACCATAATCGGGTTTAATATTTATGATTATGATAATAATGGAAATATTGTAAGGGATACCGATTTTGGTTTTGTGATATTTGATCACGAATTACATCAGTTTAAACCATATTATGATTATTTTATTCCTTCAGATCCAATGCTTGTTGCAGGAGCTGATCTGGAACCTGATGGAATTGCAATGTCTGCCTGGGCTGATGAACAAAGTTCCTTAGGTTATACATGGATAAAAGAATATACCATGATGTATTCAATCATAAAACATAAGTGGGATACGCTCTATCTTGAACAAGGTGTAAAGGATGCATGGGAATGTTACTATTCCAAATACGTTAATTCAGGTTTTGCTTATACTTGTGAACACTACTCTTCCTCAGATAGAAATTATACAACATCAGTTTTAATGCCGGTTGAACAAACAATGTGGCGATCCCAAAGTGGATTTATAGGTAGTTATGTGACTTCCGGGAGAGACATGACTTTTAAGAATCACAACGGAGTTTATGATACGGATGCCTTTTGTCATGCATTTGACCCTGTTTATGGAATCAAACCCCACTCCTTTGGTGGCGGGGTCTCCTCAGTGTATTTGCACAATAACATTCTCAGGGCTTCTAAATATACCTTGATTTATGATGATTCCACGCATAGCATGGTAATAGATTCTTTACCATCAGGTGGAACACAAGGTGTAATCATTAAAGATGGTGTGGTGACTTTCAAGCACATGGCAACTGTGGTTTGTAAAGCGTTTAGTCCAACAACAAGAACCTGGATATCCGGAACATTTCCATCAACAGGAATTGATTCTTTGAAAATTGTAAACGGTACCGTGAAATGGAAAGATGCTGCCGGTAATAGCCATAAGGCCGGGTATATTGATGGTATTGGATGGGGAAACTATGAAACCCCTTTATTATTAAGTTTTTATGCAAGTGAATTGTATTCCGCTTCGGGTTATCCTTATGTTTTTGTCAGAAACTATTCTATAGGAACTGATAGTGTGAGATATGATTTTGGAGATGGCGTCATTTCTGACTATTATGAAAATTCATTGTGGCATTTGTATCAGGTGAACGGACATTACCAACCTACTTACCCTAATGTGAGTTATAACATTTGTATCCAAACTGTCAATGATTCCGGACTCCAGTCCTACTGCCAGTCTTTTTCTATAAATTGTGTAGAAGCCGATATTCCAATCATTAATGCTTCTTCTGATTCCATTTGTGCAAGTGATCCGGTGACTCTTTCAATTACCGGAAATTTAAACAGTGCTCAGAAATGGAGTTGGTATACCGGTAGCTGCAATGGAATTTCCATAGGTACAGGAGATTCTATCATTGTAAACCCGGGAGTTACTACCACTTATTATGCAATTGGGGAAGGAGGATGTATTGTTGGATCAGGATGCGGTTCTGTTACAATAAATGTTGGCCCACCTCCACAAGCAACGATATCTCCTTCTGGACCGACAACATTTTGTCAGGGTGACAGTGTGGTTTTAATGGCAAATTCAGGTACAGGACTAAGTTATCAATGGCTTCATTATCATAATGCCATACCAGGCGCAACAACCCCGTCTCTTACTGTTTATACCGCCGGCCCTTTTAATATAATTGTTGAAGAAAATGGATGTGCGAAAACTTCTTTGGATATGAATATTTCAATACCCTGCCTTCCACCATTTGACCCATCTGAAAAAATATAGATAATTTGACAGAAACGTTTGATTGTTGGTTCTCGGATAACAATCTGTATGTTGCAGCCAAAATTGTTTCAGGTAACCAATGGGAAATGCAAGTTTACAATATGATTGGAAGTTTGATATTCAGCGAAAGTGGAAAAGTCATTAATACTGAGCCCGGATCGGGAAATGTTAATTTTAACAGATTTTTAAACGTTTCTCAAGGCACTTACTTTGTTAAGTTCAAAACTAATGGAAGTCAATTTTCAGGTAAAATATTAAAACATTGATGTCAAATAGCTTTGAATTTTAACCTTGGTAATCAGGAACAAATAAAAAATCTTAACATTAAATCCCTTTAAGTTTTGATCTGATTGGCGGCCATTTCTGCCATTTTGTCTCAGGGTAAACCCTTAGAAGGCTTTCAGATTATTTGCCATTCACAACTGATTTTGAGCCATTCATCAAATTTTGGTAAAAAAGTGAGTTGAGATCTGAAATATTCGAAAGGGTTTACTATATTGCATTCACCAAATTGATTTAGAGTCTGCCGGTTTTATTGACTGCATAAAATAGATCCGACAACAGAATTAAAATCAAAAGTAGGAATGAGTTTTGCAGCTGCATCTGCCCGACTTATTCAATTGACCCCCCAAGCTAAAATGTAAGTAAGAACTGCACCGGTTCCTGCCTACTCCTGATTATCCCCGAATGCCTGCACATTCTGAAAGGGGGTACAACAATAGTATTCATTATTGTATGCTTGTTTTATGAGAGGGTTGTTGTTTTATATAACACTTATTCAGTTGCTTTTATGGCAAAGCGAAAGCCATGCTCAACAATTTAATTACATTCAGTTTACTAAAGAACAAGGTTTAGCCGGCAACATTGCTTATTCTATAACTCAGGATCATCAGGGCTTTGTATGGATTGGTACCGAAAATGGGGTTAGCAGATATGACGGACATTCATTCACCAATTTTACAACTGAGGATGGTTTAACAGACAATGAAGTGTTGCAGGTCATATGTGATTCTAAAGGAAGAGTTTGGTTTCATTGTTTTTCGGCTCCACTGTGTTTTTATGAGAAAGGTAAAATTTACAATCCAGCAAATAGCCCACATATTTTCAATGGAGTGAACACTACCGGTATGGTCGATTTTAGCGAAGATGGAAGAGGTGTCATCTGGATTCGTACAACGACAAATGCTAATCGTGGAAATTATGCATATTTTAATGGAAAATGCTTTCAAAAATTATCTATTGAATCAGTAGCGATCCCAAAGCGTTTGAATGGAGTCCTTTTAATGCCGTTAAATTCATTTGGCATAAATAATAAAGGAAATTATTTTTTCAATTCCAACGAATGTATTTATGAAGTTGACTCGAATTACCGGGTCAGCTTTTTAGATTCCATGGAATATGTTCCATCAACCGGCATTTCACTCATTAAAAGTTCATCTGTGTTTAACACCTGTTATCAGATGGTTTACTCTTATACCAATAATGTGATTTGTTTATCGCGATACGACTCACAGTCCAAACTAAATTTGGTAAGAGTGTATCAGAATTCTTTGGATTTAAATCGGTTGATTTTCGATAAAAGAACCTGTAAAATTTGGGTCTTATCGAATGGGGAAGGCGTTTATGCCATTGATTCCACTATGAATAAGGTCTCTGATATTTTTGTGAAAAATAAAAATGTTGGGGGAATTCTCGAAGATATTTCAGGCAACATGTGGTTTGCAACATTGGGTGAAGGTGTCTATTTTTTAAATGCTTCTTTTATCAAAGGGTTTAAACTAGCCGACAACAGTTTCAACAATCAGGTTTACTCTTTTGCATTCAACAAAAAAGGGAACTTATATGTGGGCTATGAGAGGGGACACATTGAAGAATACAATGGCACGAATCGGATCTCGGCTGAACAGTTAAGTCCAATGAAGTTGCGGTCAAATATCGTTAAGAAAATTTTATTTGATACGGATGATAATCCCATATTTATAATAGAAAATCAGGTTGTATATGATTACGCAACCAATAAAAAACAAAGGATTGTAAATCTTGGAGCAGTTAAAGATGCCGAATTTTTAAAGGATAACCGGTTGGTGGTGGTTACCCGGGGTTCTTCGCTAATTGATTCAAATCAAAAGCTTGATACCATTGTAATGCACCATCGGTATACTTCTGTGAGTTCAGGCACTTCTGAACTTTATTATTTCTCAAGTATAGACTCACTTTTTAAGTTTGAAAAAAACAAAATCACCCCCGATTTGAGATACAATTTCAACGTTCATGGAAGAATTGTTGATTTGTGTCTGACAACAGATAAAACTTTATGGCTTTGCACTTATAATAATGGCGTGATAGTTTTTTATAAAGACACTGTTTTAACATTCAATAAGGACAATGGATTGCTAAGTAATCAGTGCCGGTCCCTTTATAACGAAGGAAATGGCAATATTTGGGTTGTAACCGATAAAGGACTGAGTAAGATTTCAGTTGCCAACAATGATCCGTCAGATTATAAAATTCTTTCTTTAACCATTAATGATGGTTTGCCTTCGGAAATGATACGACAGGTTTTAAAACGACAGGATACATTGTGGATTGCAACCGACAAGGGACTAGCTTATTTTTCAGAAAAGCAACTGAAAAGCAGTGCTGAAATTCCCATTTATATAACAAGTGTTTTGGTAAATGGAAAATTACGTGATACCAGCATTTTTGCATACAATGAAAATCGGATCACTTTTAATTTCAGCGCCATTTCATTTCATCCGGCAAGCAAATACGCTTCAGATATTTCATGAAGGGATTGAACGATAAATGGACTGAAACCGATCAGCGAACCGTTGAATTTGGTTCACTCGAACCGGGCAATTATACTTTCATTGTGCTGGCGATCGATAAAAACGGTAATCAAAGCCGAAAGCCTGCCAGATTTTCATTTTCTATTTCATCACCATTCTGGAAAAGGGTGGGTTTTCAAATTGTAGCTATCAATTCAGGAATAATTTTGCTCGTCATTGGAGTCAAAGGAAGAATTAAAAAAGTAGCAAAGAAGGTACATGAGAAACAACTCGTAAACCGCCAGCTTGCCGAATTTAAACTGGAAGCCGTTCGGGCTCAAATGAATCCGCATTTCATTTTTAATTGCCTGAATGCCATTCAACATTTTAATGTAAATCACGATTTTGACTCTGCTCAGCAATATTTGAAAGATTTTGCGTTTCTGATTCGAAAAACATTGTATTTGTCGAAGCGGGATTTTATTTCTCTCGAAGAAGAACTGGAATTTCTGGAAGCTTATCTCAAACTGGAAAAGCTAAGGTTTGAAGATCAGTTCCTAACAACTATAGAAGTTGATTCAAAATTAAATGCTGCTGAGGTATTGGTTCCTTCATTGCTTTTGCAGCCATTTCTGGAGAATGCCATTAATCACGGTTTAAAATTCCTGAAAAATAAAAACGGCGAATTGAAAGTGTCATTTTTGAGGGTGAACGATTCGCTTGAAGTAATTATAACCGATAATGGAATCGGCATCAAGAATTCAAAAGAATTGAAGGACCGTAAAAGCCTGAATCATCTTTCGCAGGGAATCAATTTGGCCTCAGGCAGAATTGAAGTTATTAATAAAATTTATAAATCATCTATATCATTCTCAACTGAAGCTTTGGATGCCTCCAATACCGATTTCCCCGGAACTAAAATAATGATTTTTATACCTTTAAAACCTATCCTGACATGATAAAAGCATTAATTATTGACGATGAACCCAAATGTACCAGTTTGGTGAAGACTATTCTGGAGAAAAAATGTGCAAACATTAAAGTTACCGGTACCGCGCAATCACTTGATGAGGCTTACAAATTAATCACCGATGATGCACCTGATCTGCTCTTCCTGGATGTGGAAATGCCGTATGGCTCCGGATTTGAATTACTGGAGAAATTTCCTGTGCATGAGTTTGAAGTTATTTTTATTACTGCCTACGATAAGTTTGCATTACCAGCTATAAAAGCTGATGCAATCGACTTTCTGCTAAAGCCATTCACTGAAAAAGATCTGATTGCTTCTGTGAAAAAGGCTGAACAGCGCATTACTGATAAACGTGCTGTAAAGAACAGAACGATGATTACCGAATGGAATACATCCGGAAAAAGAATTGCACTCCCTACTGCCGATGGAATGGTTTTCCTGAATCTCGATGAAATTATACGATGTGAAGCGGCCGGAAGCTATACCGAATTTTATCTTACCGGTGGACGAAAAGAATTGGTGTCGAAAAACCTTTCTCAGTATGAAGATGTGCTCGAACCATTTAACTTTTACAGAATACATTCTTCTCACATGATCAATATCCGTTATGTGAAGAAGTATGTGAAAGGTAGAGGAGGATATGTGATTATGGAAGATGGCGCAACGATTGATGTCTCTGTTCGGAAAAAAACGGAATTCATTGAAAATCTGCTGCGATAGGAAAAATAGCTAGACTGAAAAAATAGTTTAATTTTAAATCGCGTAATTTTGTTTCCCCACCAATATAAAACTGGCTGTTTATGAATGTGATATTGAAATTGGAAGAACTGGTGAAATTCCTGGCCTGCTGGTATTTTGCTACCGATATGGGCTTCGAATGGTGGCTGTTTTTTGTCTGGTTGCTGGCGCCCGATATCAGTATGCTTGGTTATCTGGCAGGAACAAAAACAGGTGCGTTTTTTTATAATTTGTTCCACCATCAGGGTGTTGCCATTGCTGTTTGTGCATTGGGCTATGTTTCCTTCAGTCCTGAAATTTTATTCGCCGGATTAATTCTCGCAGGCCATAGCTGCTTCGACAGGATTCTCGGTTATGGTTTAAAATTTGACGATCATTTTAAACATACACACCTGGGTTGGATAGGAGGGAAGGAGCAGACTAACCCCTGATAAAAAATTATTATTTCAGTATGGAAGCGATATCTGGTAGAAAATAACGGTCACTTTTCATAATCTTACCGTCTTCCCTGTAAATTGGTTGCCCATTTTCATCCAGCTTACTCATGTTACTGCGATGGATTTCTTCAAATACCTCTACTATTTTGTGTTGCAATCCATGCGCAATCAGCGTACCACATAAAATGTAAAGTTTATCACCCAAAGCATCCGCAATAAGAGTCAGATCTTTATTTTTTGCTGCTTCCAGATATTCATCATTTTCTTCAGCCATCAGGCGGTGACGTAATTCAATAATCCGGTCACTGACATCAGCTATTGGCTGATCATGATGATCGAGACCGAAAACTTCATGGAATTCTTTAACTTTATTTACTATTTGAATAAATTCTGACATGGTGAATGTGTATTGTGAAATGGGTTATGTTGCTGGAAAAGAATTAAATTTAGGTCTGGATAATGCCCACATTGAAAGGCTTTTCTATAGGCGCATGATCTGCCATTTCAATTCCCATGGAAATCCATTTTCTGGTTTCCAGCGGATCAATAACTGCATCGACCCACAAACGGGAAGCAGCGTAATATGGTGAGGTTTGTGCCGTATACCTGTCGGTGATCGTTTTTAAAAGTTCATCCTCATCCTCCTTGGTAATTTCTTTACCCTGTGCTTTCAGTGTGCTTACCTGAATCTGTAATAACGTTTTGGCTGCCTGTGCACCACCCATTACGGCAATTTGTGCACTTGGCCATGCTGCTATCAATCGTGGATCATAAGCCTTCCCACACATGGCATAATTGCCCGCGCCATATGAGTTACCAATTACAATGGTGAATTTTGGAACAACACTATTCGACATAGCATTTACGAGCTTGGCTCCGTCCTTAATAATTCCTCCCTGCTCTGATCGACTTCCAACCATAAATCCGGTTACATCCTGCAGGAAAACCAAAGGAATTTTTCGTTGGTTGCAATTCATTATAAAACGTGCGGCTTTATCGGCTGAATCACTGTAAATAACTCCGCCGATTTGCATCTCACCTTTTTTACTCTTTACCACTTTACGCTGGTTGGCGACAATTCCTACTGCCCAACCATCTATACGTCCCAGTCCGCAAATAATCGACTGACCGTAAAGTTCCTTGTATTCATCAAATGTGGAATCATCGAGCAACCGGGAAATAATGGAACGCATATCGTATGGCTTTTCGCGTTCCACCGGAAGCAGTCCGTAAATTTCTTTCGGATCTTCCTTAGGTACTGAAGCTGCAATGCGATCGAATCCAGCTTTTTCATAGGTGCCCATTTTATCGAATATGCTTCGTATGTAATCGAGACATTCCTGATCATTGGCAAATTTATTATCGGTAACTCCAGAAATTTCACATTGCGTAGTGGCACCTCCCAGTGTTTCGTTATCGATATCTTCTCCAATTGCTGCTTTCACCAGATACGAGCCTGCTAAAAATATGGATCCGGTTTTATCGACAATCATGGCTTCGTCGCTCATAATTGGCAGGTAGGCACCACCTGCCACACAGCTACCCATGATGGCGGCAATCTGTATGATTCCTTTCGATGACATCACAGCATTGTTTCTGAATATGCGACCGAAATGCTCCTTGTCAGGGAAAATTTCATCCTGCATAGGAAGAAATACGCCTGCACTATCAACCAGGTACACAATTGGCAATTTATTTTCGATAGATATTTCCTGTGCACGAAGATTCTTTTTCGCTGTCATGGGAAACCAGGCTCCGGCTTTTACAGTTGCATCATTAGCAACAACAATACACTGTCTGCCCTTGATATATCCAATAATCACTACCACACCTCCTGAGGGACAACCACCATATTCCTTATACATTCCTTCAGCGGCAAATGCCCCAACTTCTACTGTTGGAGCATCTTTATCCAATAAATAAGCAATTCGTTCCCGTGCTAAAAGCTTGCCTTTTTCTTTTTGTTTATCAGCATTTTTTTTGCCACCGCCTTCATATGCTTGGGTTAATCGGTGTTGCAAATTACTGACCTGCGTTTTATTGAAATCTTCATTCTTGTTAAAAACGATATCGGTTTGATCTTTGGCAGCCATTGATGTATTTTTATTAATGCAAATATAAGTTTAGGATGGGTTCGGGTTACATTTTTATTAAAGATAACTGCTGCATGCCGGTCCCATATTAAATACCAGGTCATATGCACTGAGACCCGGAGTGAATGTTTCTTTGTATGAAAATACCTGAGGATAAGATTTTTCTGACTGGTTAAATTCCGGAACTCCGGTATCACATTGCGCTCTGCAATCGGTTTCTGTGGGAGCCAATTCTTTTTCGTAAGTGCTATTAGGAATTATACCGACATCTATTTTATAAACTCCCAGCAGCCATTCCAGCACAGCTGAATTAAAATCATATAAATAAGTGAATTCCTTTTCATAAAAAGGTGCCAGATCATCAGCATAAAATTCAAAAAATGCCCATCGCCTGTAAGCAGCATCCAGTGACCGCCAATGCTGACGTTGCCAGTTACTGTCATTGGAAATTTTCAGGTCTTTCACTGCAGTTTTGGTTCGGTTTTCATGTTTCACCGGAATAATCAGTGCCTGAATGCCATTAGGAGAAAGAATATGCGTTCTGTTCCGCAGCGTTTGCTTCACAAAGAATTCGTGCATTTCCATCTGAACTACATTTTCCCGATTCATTCCCCTCAAATAGGCAAGTGGCGGCGCATAAGCAGTAGCAAACAGTTTCAATGCACTCTAGATTTAGTCATGAATCAGGCGGAATAAACGGTTCCAGCGAATCTTGTTGAGGAAACCTGCATTGCTGTCCCACGACATCCATATAAACACAGCCTTTCCTACGATATGATCGTCTGGTACAAAGCCCCAGAAGCGGGAGTCAGCTGAATTGTGGCGGTTATCACCCATCATGAAAAAGTAATCCATCTGGAACGTATATGTTGTAGCAGGCTTTCCATTGAGGTAAACTTTGCCATCTTTTTCTTCCAGTGTATTACCTTCATACTTGGTGATACACCTTTTGTAAAGAATAATGTTGTTCGCATTCAACTCAATTTTATCGCCTGCCTTCGGAATGTAAAGCGGACCAAAATTATCGACATTCCATGCAAATGCCGGATGATGCGGATAAATATAATCTTCATAAACTCCCGGAGGAGCACTCATTTTACGGACGGATCTCACATTCGGCAGTTTGGCAATTTCCTGAGCTGCCTCACCAGTCATGAACAATCGGTAATCGCCTTCAGCCATCCCGGGACCGCCTTCGGTGATATTCAATTTTTCGAGATTGCGCTGATTGAATCCGGTGCCATTGGTACTTACATCATAAATGAACTGGCCCTTTTCGGGAAGTGCAATTTGTTTGCTGTTCAACTTAACAGCACCATTAATAACCGATATGGTATCTCCGGGAATACCAATACATCTTTTGATATAGTGCGTTTGTTTGTCTACCGGACGATCATCTTCCATTGGATAATTGAAGACTACGATATCATCATTCTTGATTTTTGAAAATCCGGGCAACCGGTAATAAGGTAATTTAATGGCTTCGGAATATGATTTTCCACCTATGATAGGCATATCCTGATGAGCGAAAGGAAGTGAAAGCGGAGTCATCGGTGTGCGTGCCCCATAATTCACCTTACTTACAAAAGAAAATCACCAACCAGCAGACTTTTTCCATGGATGGGGTAGGGATGGTGAATGCTTCAATCAGGAAAGTCCTGATAATAGTAGCTGCAATTACAGCAAATACCAACGCATCAATCCATTCACGCGTTTTACTTTTGTGACCGCTGCTTTTCCAAAATTTCCAATTCATATATGGCTAAATAAACTTTATTAAATTATTTGACTATACTAGTTTTAACATGTCTCCAATCGAGTAGAAACCTTTTTTATCCTGTAACCATTCAGCTGCCATAATAGCACCTTCAGCAAATCCTATTCGGTTAAAAGCTTCATGACGCAGTTCAATTTTGTCATTCGCAGATTTGTACTTTACCATGTGTGTACCTATCACTTCACCCAATCGCATGGAATGAATGGTCAGATCACCCGGATGTTCATGATTCTCATCATTACTATCAGGGTCAATGTCTATCCAACGCTGCTTCCGGTCGATTTTTTCAATGATGTCTTTGGCAAGCGTAATGGCAGTGCCCGAAGGTGAATCGAGTTTGTGGGTATGATGAATTTCTTCAATCTTGACATCAAACCCGGTATGATCATTCATGATTTTAGCAAGCTTCCTGTTTAATTCAAAGAATATATTCACCCCAATGCTGAAATTGGATGCATACAAAAGCGAATGACCATTTTCTAAACAGGAGGTTTTTACTTCTTCAAGTTTGTTATACCAACCTGTTGTTCCTACCACTACAGGAATGCTGTTATCAAAACAATGTGTTATGTTCCGAAGTACCGAATCAGGTGTGCTGAATTCAATTGCCAAATCACAATTGTTATGATTAAGTCGGTTGAGTTCAGCAGTGTTTTGGGAATTTACTCTGAAGGTAATTTCATGTCCGCGTGAAAGAGCAGCCTTCTCCAGCTCTTTTCCCATTTTTCCGTAACCAATTAAAGCAATTCTCATCAGCAAAGTTTTTAAAATTGAATACTCAGACTTAAGGATGGTCCCGAAAATACCAACGGATTGTAATCGGGTCGAATATGCATGGAAAGGTCATCGGAGACATTAAAATAAAACAGATGTGCATCTACAGCAGCATCCACAATATTCAGAATATACAGTACCCCAATTCCAATAATGGAAAGATCGCGGTTTCTTCTGTAAAAATTCTTCAATGTCACCAAATCCTGATCTGCATAAACAGAAACGAATTCATCCGTAGTGCTTTCATCGCCGTCTAAACGTAAACGATAAGCCTCTTTAAAAATTTTATATTCATCATTATTGGTCTTCACTAAATACCCTAATCCTGCAAAACCGGCATAAATAACAGGGATTTTCCAGTATTTCTTGTTGTAAGCTTGTCCGGCACCTGGTAAAATCGCCGACATGATACTTGCCCTTGAAGGCGAATGCATAATCGACAGACTATCCTTTGGCACTTGTGCCCCGGCAGCAAGCGAAACGCCTAAAAATACTGAAAGGAACAAGAGCTTCATATGGTACAGCCGGCTTTAACAGTATTAACCTTCCAGAATATCGAGTAAACGATTGAGATCATCAGTTGAGTAGTAGGAAAGAATAATTTTTCCTGTTCCTTTCGCACCTTGTTTAAGTTCTACTTTGGTTTCATAAAAGCTCGCTAACCGATCCTGGATATTTTTGTATTCGAAATCACTGCCAACATCTTTGCCGGGTCTCCCACCTTTTCCTTTTTTGCCAGTGGTTAATCTTACCAGCTCCTCAACTTTTCTTACGGAAAGGTTATTGGTGATGATGTCATCGTAAATTTTGAGCTGCATGCCAATATCATCAACGTTGATAATGGCACGTGCATGTCCCATCGATAATTGTCCATCACGAATAGCTGCCTGAATTTTTGGTGGCAGACGCAATAAACGCATATAGTTGGTAACCGTACTACGATCTTTTCCTACCTTTTCAGCCAGTTGTTCCTGTGACAAATTACATTCATCAACCAGTCGCTTGTAGCTGATGCCGATTTCAATCGGATTCAGGTTCTCACGCTGTATATTTTCTACCAACGCCATCTCAAGCATAGCCTGATCATTGGCAATTCGCACATAGGCAGGAATGATTTCCAGACCCGCAAGTTTACTGGCACGGAAGCGTCGTTCACCCGATATGATCTGATATTTGTCGTAACCCATTTTCCTTACGGTGATAGGTTGAATAATACCTTGCTGACGGATGGATTCTGAAAGTTCTCGCAGTGCAGTCTCTTCGAAATCGGTTCGTGGCTGAAACGGATTCGTTTCAATTTTATCGATTGCAATATTCGCTACACTTCCGGCAATGGCCGGCGCAGAAGCTATCTCCGATTTGGAAGTGATATCGGTGGCGTCATTTGAAAGAAGTGCGCTAAGCCCTTTTCCCAGAGCCGATTTTTTTGGAATAGTCACGATGGTTTGCTTTAAAAGTTAAAGTCAGTTTTCACTGATGTTTTCAATAGGCAGTGTCTTAATTACCTTCTCCTCTTTAGGGATTTCAGTCATATTGTTCTTCTGCAGAATTTCTCTGGCCAGATTTAAATAGTTTATGGCTCCCTTGCTGAAAGCATCATGCATGATAATGGTTTCGCCAAAACTAGGTGCTTCTCCCAATTTGGTATTTCTTTGTATGATGGTGTCGAATACCATTTGCTGGAAATGGGTTTTCACTTCTTCAACAACCTGATTCGATAAACGCAAACGGGTATCATACATCGTTAACAGAATACCTTCTATTTCCAGTTCCTGATTGATTCGGGTTTGAACAATTTTGATAGTATTAAGCAGTTTGCCTAATCCCTCCAAAGCAAAATATTCGCACTGTACCGGAATGATAACGGAATTAGCTGCTGTGAGTGCATTGATGGTAACCAAACCCAATGAAGGACTGCAATCAATGATGATAAAATCATAATCGTCGCGAATGGTATCCAATACCTGCTTCATCATCCGCTCCCTGTTCGGTAAATTAATCATTTCAATTTCCGCACCTACCAGATCAATATGTGATGGCAACAGATACAGATTAGGAGTAGTAGTGGAAAGTATGATGTCGCGTGGATTCACATCATTAACAATACACTCATAAATGCTGGTTTTTACATTTCTGGGGTCGAAACCAACACCGGAAGTTGAATTTGCCTGTGGATCGGCATCTACCAGCAATGTTTTATATTCCAAAACCGCCAGACTGGCAGCGAGGTTAATGGCTGTGGTTGTTTTACCAACACCACCTTTTTGATTTGCTATTGCTATGATTTTTGCCATGGGGGGAATTATTGCTGCTATTAACCTTAATTACTTGAATTTATTTTGTCTTAAAAATCGCGAATCCAGAAATCACCGCTGATATCCTGTAACTGTATCACACCTTTACTTCTGCTGTACCATACTTTCTCAATATAATTCTCGGCATCGGTAAGTCCGGTACCATCCAATACATAAACATCCAGGAAGTTAATTCCGTTAATGTTGATGGCCGTCGGAATCTGACTCGTCAATGGCATTCCCTTTAAGGGGAAATGAGGCCATGAGAATGTTACCCGAAAACCTTCAGCTCCTTTAAAAAGATATAGTTGTCCTTTTTTATTTATTTCAAATGCAGAAGTATCCTGCATTTGCTCAAAAATAGCAGATGTAAACTCACTGTGAGTATCACCTTCTTTGATGTATGCTTTTGTACGAATGGAAACTAGATAGGAAATCTGTTGAGTGCCGTTAAAAAAAGTAGACACCTGATTGTTCTTATAAACAAGCCAGGTCATCTCCTCATCAGTCAGCTGATAATAGGTTGGCTTTTTACAACCGGTCAATTGTACTGACATTGCAGTAATAGTGAGAATAAAAATTAATTTGATCTTGTTTGTCAACATATCGTTAGTTGCTTTTTAGTGTTAATCAATGTTTATGGATGAACCAACCGGCATAAGCAGCAGTTCTCTGCCTGCTCTTGAGAATTTGTCGGTGGCTTCTTTGTGATCAATTTTTATGTATCCGAAGGTATCGTAATGTAAACCAATTATTTTGTCGCACCTGATAAATTCAGCAGCAATCAAAGCGTTGTCAATTCCCATCGTAAAGTTGTTCCCAATAGGCAATAAGGCAAAATTCATTCTTTTATAATCGCCAATTAATTTCATGTCGTAGGTCAATGCCGTATCTCCTGAATAGTAAAAGCTTCCCGCTGAAGCCTCAATCAGGAATCCCATCGGATTACCACCGTAACTACCATCGGGTAAAGAGCTGGAATGCACTGCATTCACACATTTCACTTTGCCGAAATCAAAGAACCAATGGCCCCCGATATTCATCGGATGGGTATTACTGATTCCCTGCTTTCCCAGCCACTGAACAATTTCCCAGTTACTTACAACCACAGCACCGGTTCTTTTGGCAATGGCTACTGCATCAGCAATATGATCCTCATGTCCGTGAGAAATCAGAATGTAATCTGCTTCAATGGTATTTATATCAATATCAGCAGCCAGACTGTTGGGTGTGATAAAAGGATCGAACAAAATAATTTTGCCCGACACTTCCACCGAGAAACAGGAATGGCCGTAATATGTTATTTTCATCAGGGAACTGCGCTTTTATGGCTAATTTGCAAAGTTAAGTAAAAAAGGCGGAATGTGATTCTATAAAAATAGTCCTCAACCCCTGTTATTAAGGTAGTTTCAGGTGTTATTTATTAACAGAATTTTGTTAATTGTTCAAAAGCAATTATTAATTTAGAAGTCTAAAACTGCAAAAAATGAAAAGATTAATTTTGCTTGCTGCATCTTCAGCACTTTTAACCCTGACAATTGCCTTATTTTCAGGACTATCAGATCCATCTTCCAAAAAACTCAAAAAACCGAGAATCCTTTATGCCGGTAAAGCCTTGTCTACCTGGCACGAACAACGTGCTTATCCCGGTAAAACCATTAATATGAGTTATTTAACGGATGGTTTTAGACAGGCTCAAAATCAATCCCGCTCACAAGCTCCGTTTCCCGGACAGTGGGAACCCATTGGTCCAATGAACTTTGGCGGCCGGACGTTAGCACTTGCATTTAATCCGCAAAACCCGAACACCATGTTTGCCGGATCTGCTTCCGGTGGCTTGTGGAGAACTTATTCCGGAGCAAACGGCGCTCAGGCATGGCATCAGGTTGAAACCGGTTTTCCTATCCTTGGTGTGGCTTCAATTGCTATTAATCCACTCGATTCCAATGAGATATATATTGGAACCGGTGAAGTTTACAACGATCAGCAAGCCGGTACCGGTTTCGCCGTCCGCACCACCCGCGGAACCTATGGTATTGGTTTACTTAAGAGCTCCGATGGTGGCCAAACATGGACCAAAAGCATTGACTGGCAATATGATGAGCTTAAAGGAGTGCAGGATATAGTAATTCATCCAACAAATCCAGCTATTGTTTTGGCCGCTACCACCGAAGGTACTTTCCTAAGCCAGAATTCCGGAGTTACCTGGACATTAGTGCATCCGGCCCGCATGGCAACTGACCTTATTTTTAAACCCGGTGATCCAACAACCGTCTTCCTGGCTGCCGGAAATTCGTTTTCTGCTAATCCCGGAATTTATCGGTCTTCCGATGGTGGAGCAACTTTCACACAACTGACTGCCGGTCTGCCATCCACTTACAGTGGTAAAGCAATGCTCGATATTTGCCGCGATAATCCAAATATCATTTACGCAAGTATTGCGGAGCAATTAACAGGACTTGGTTTATTCAAGTCTGTTAATGGTGGTAATAACTGGACGCAAATTAATTCAACCGACTATCAGACTTACCAGGGTTGGTATTCACATGATGTTTCTGTAAATCCTTCTGATGCCGACAATTTGGTGACCTGTGGAATTGACATGTGGCATTCAACCGATGGGGGAGCAAATCTCACGCAAAACAGCTATTGGTATTTATGGGATTTTAATGATACTACTGTAGGTGGTCCTGAAGGGCCTGCCGATTATGTACACGCCGATATTCATCGTATTGTTCGTCATCCACAAGATGACAATACTATATACCTCGCTACCGATGGTGGTGTCTTCCGCTCCTTCGACAGTGGCCTTTCTTTTGAAGGATGCAATGGCAGTTATCACACACAACAGTTTTATGCAAACTTCTCCTGTTCAGCTTCCGATTCACTCTTTGCCATTGGTGGGATGCAAGATAATGCCACAGCTGTTTATGAGGGAAATCCGGGATGGCGCAGGGTTATTGGAGGGGATGGACTTTCAACTGCAATTGATCCTACCAACGATCAGATAGTTTATGGTTCCTCTCAATATCTTAATGTGGATAAATCAACTGACAAAGCAGTGAATTTTAGCCCACTGAATATTAATTACACTGGACAAGCAAATTTTGCGGGACCATATGCTCTAAGTACTGCTAATCCTTCAATTCTTTATGCTGC
Organism: Bacteroidota bacterium; assembly: GCA_016713525.1. Taxonomy (GTDB): domain Bacteria; phylum Bacteroidota; class Bacteroidia; order AKYH767-A; family OLB10; genus JADKJB01. Next base: position 674,542 of record JADJOZ010000001.1, read on the forward strand.
GACAACCAGAGTTTATAAAACATCAAATGGAGGCCAGTTATGGGTGCCAACTAACGGTGGTTCGATGCTTGATGGGAATCCGGTGTTGGTTATTGAGATTTCGGATAATAATCCGGCAGTAGCGTTTGCTGCAACAGCACCCGTGGTTTTTCCGCAGGTAGCATTATGGAAAACAACTGATGGGGGAGTATCCTGGTTAAACGTAATTGGTACTATTCCCAACCGCTACATAATGGATGTGGAAGTTGTTCCCGGTAGCACCAATAATATTTTTGTAGCTATAGGCGGTTTCGGAACGCCACATCTTTATAAATCAACAAATGGCGGTCTCTCCTGGAGTGTTTGGGGAACCGGACTTCCCGATGTTCCTACCAATACTATTTGCATAGACCCTTTGAATACATCAGTGATGTACCTGGGTAACGACCTGGGCGTATACGTTTCTATTGATGGCGGACTCAACTGGCAACCATTCAATGATGGCCTTGTGGATGCAACACTTATCATGGATATTACTGTATCTCCTTCAAATCGTAAACTTCGTTTGGCAACTCATGGAAAAGGTGTTTATGAAAGGGATATGTTACCTGTAAGTATTACCGGAATTGAAAATGTTGCTTCTTCAGAAGTTTCCGTTTACCCAAATCCTGTTACAACAGAATTGCATGTCAGCATCAAATCCGGAACAACAGTAAACATCACTATTACGGACGTTAAAGGAGCACTGGTTTACCAATCGAAGCAGGTAAAATCTGATCTGATCATACCTGTCAAAGAATGGCGTTCAGGAACCTATTTGGTGAAAACTGATGATGGGAAGAAGGTGAGGACTACGAAAGTGGTTAAGAATTAAATTATAGCGATGGCTGGGAGACCAGCCATCGCTTGTATATTGGTATTTGGTTGTTAATTATCCTTTTAAAAATTAAACTGTTTTTTTGGAGGGTTGTGTTGCCGACTACTCAGGTGGGCAACGGCCTCTCGTGTCATCGATAGCTCTATTTTAATTTTAATTCTTTAAATTTTACTTGCTTCTCAATTACAGGTCTCCATTTATTTTGACTCGACATCGTTTCCTTAATTTTTCACGATAATAAACCTGATACCATACAGTATTATGAAACTCACTAATGGTTTTGAAGACTTTTTCTGAATGTATCATCAGCTTTAAAATAAATTCCTCTTTCGGCTCACGGTGACTATTAATAACCTTACTTAAAAAATTTGCAGTTACATTGATGTCTTTAGCAAAATCGCTTCGTTTTGAATAAATTGTGTCTACATAGGTAACCAAAAATTGAGTGAAATGGTGCTTATTATCATAAACGGGTTCCATAAGATATTTTTCCATTTTTAGCTTTAATTGCAGGAGTTTTGCACGAAGAATATCTTCTTCTGATAAATTCTTCATTCTGTCCAAACGTGATTGCATTAGAGCAACAGAGTCTGCATCTCTTTCCTTTTTAGTTTTATATCGCGAGTCAACACCGAATTCAGCATCAACATTTTTATTTTTATTCATCCTCGTCGTATAATTTAATAAGATTTAATATTTCAGGAACTTCCAAACTTAAGGTCATTCCGGTGCGATTCATTTTATATTTTTTGATGTAGTGATTTGCAATGGCATTTTTAGGTCTTAATGAAACGCATGCTTTTTCTCCAAATTCTTCTACTGCAATTTTGGCAACATGAGTAATTAGATTTCCTGCAATTTTATCGTAAACTTTTGCACTCCCTTTGTTTTCTTTTGAAACTGTTAACAGTCTTATGTGTATCCGCCACTCAGAAGGTATTCTTTCTATTGAAACCAATCCCAATATGTCCTTCTGACCCTTGATTACCAATTTATACACTTCTTCTCCTTTTTCTTTATTCCACGAGAAGAAGTACCTAGCTTTAGTTAGTAACTTGAAGTCTAACTCATCAACCGGTAAAATATCTACTTGAAAGATTGTTCCGGTTGATACATGAACTATATTCATAACACAAAGATAATTAAAAAGTTTCCAAAATTTGGAATTTATTTAATTTTATATTCCATTTAATGGAATATAATTGAATAGAAGATAATAACCTCTTATTGAGTATAAGTAATTGTATATCAACAGTATAATTCTATTTTACAAGAAAAGTAAAGTATTGAAATTAAAAAATTTGAATACAATCGGGCCAGTTGGATGTAACTGTTTGTGTTTTGGGAAGGACGATTTAGACCGGAATTTCCACTGTCTCGCACCGCTGGTGCGAGTTTTGAATGCCAATCATTGTTCGCTCGAAAAGACTGCTTGAAATTTGTCTATCGAGTTCTCTGAAACTGTAACATTCGTGCTTGGATAGCTTTAAATAAAACTCCCTTTCTTCAGCCGTCTTGCACCTGGAAAAAATTGCCAGATTATGCGACCAGCTAATTTCTCTCAACAGTGTTGAGAGTTTTGGAAAATCCTTGTAAGTCTCATAGAATTGCTTCATTCTCCATAAATTCTTGTCAGAGAAGCCTTTAATTTCGGGTTCGGTTGTCTGAATAAATTTGGCTAATTCTGTAACAATAGAGTCGCCCCATTCAGCTTGTTCAATTTTCCTGCAAATCTACGAAGCGAAATTGATTCGTTGATTTTTTAGTTCTACATGGAAGCTTATCTTAGCTTTCAAAGCAGTGAAAACTCGTAGAATTGTTTCCATTGTGACATTGGTTGTATTATTCTCGAGCTTTGAAATTTGAGCTTTTTGAACACCAATGAGTTTTCCAAGTTGTTCCTGTGTTAGATTTCTTTCAAGTCTAACTTGTTTTATAATATCTCCAAGCAATTCCAATTGTAATTCTTGTTCATACTTCTCCCGTTTGTCGCTGCCCCGTTTTCCTATGAATTCGTCCTTCACTTGATCCATAGTATAGAGTTTCATTTTGCTTTTTGCTGCCATGATCACTTTTTTTTGAACTTTCAAAAATGTTTCCTTACAAAGATACTTATTTAGTTGCCTTAAATGGAAACATTCAAGTATTTTTATCAGAAAGATTATCAGGTGTTTAGCATTGGCAAACCACAAATGCAGTCGACTTTCGATACGGCTAATGTGAACACCATTGCTTAGCGAAGTTCAACTTCCGCAAGAATGTGGGACCAACATGGTTAGGAATCTCCAAAAATAACTATATTTGTATCGTGATGCTTGGTCAAGCCTCTTGTCTTCGGGCAACGTAACCAAGTTAAAGAATTGAGACCTGTCAGAAATGATGGGTCTTTTTTATTCCGGTTGTTTTAGTGCTAGCCTTCCCGCAAAAATCAGAATGTCTAAAAATCTCCGTTTTTACAAAAATAAGCAAATAAAGGACGTGCCCACTATAATAATCGTTTAAGCGGCTATTGATGTTACTTTATTGAAAATGAAATTGAAAAATCTCAGCATGAGTCCAATATCAACTTTAGTTTTTTGATATCTCCTTCGGCTACGATGTAGATGCTTCGTACTTTGCAGAATAGGGTGGGGCAGCATCTCTGAAAAGAGGGGTAATTATAGTCCGGAATTTCTTGATAACTTTCTTAGAAAATACCCGGTTTTCAGACTACTCCATTACGAATTAGATTTCCTTTTGTATTTGGTTAGTCTTGATATCGATTGTGTTCGGACTAAAAAGGCAGATAGTCGTCAAGTCTGTTACAAGCTGTTTTTAATCAGTAAGCATTTTTAAAAGTTGCTTTGGGTCTTGTCGATTGTCCCAAAATGCTGTAATGATAAGTTGCTTGTCTGTTACTTGATAAAAAATACTGAAATGCCCCATTGCTGATTCTCGAGTTTCCGGGAAATCCGCCATTTTAAAGGAATCAGGATGTTTAAGTATAATTTTTATTCTTGAAGCAATTAGTTTAATAAGCTTTTTAGAATAAATGGTAGATCTATTGTGCACAGACCAGTACTCTAAAATCAATCTTCTTTGTCTGACCGCTGTTTCGGTCCAGACTACCGACCGTTTAGCCATTGTAAATCATCTTTGTCAAGTTGCTCTTGAGAAATAAACTTTCCCGTTTTAATATCCTCATCACTAAGTTCTAACATTAAAACTTGTTCTTGTGTCAGTTTAACCGTGTCCTGTTCAACGGAACTTTTCTCTACCAATTGATAAAGGGCTAATAAATATTTTTTATTGGTAATGGTTAGAAGTTTGTCAATTATACTGTTTCTCAAATTATCTATTGTGGCCATATTTTATCTTTTTTCTCAAATATCGGGATTATTATTTTTAATTCAAAAAAATGACTTGTTGGCCCCAAGGGTCAGCTACTCAATCGCATTGCAACGTTTGCCTGGTACCTCCACCTGCCGGTGGATGCTTCGGTGTTCTTAGGAGACCTGAGAGAAGCGCTCCCTGTCCGTTCCTGGTGGGATCATCTGCTCGATTTTCGGTAGTGGCTTTACGAGGCGAAATTGATTCTTTGATTTTTTAATTCTACATGGAAGCTTATCTTTGCTTTCAATGCAGTGAAAACTCGTAGAATTGTTTCCATTGTGACATTGGTTGTATTATTCTCGAGCTTTGAAATTTGAGCTTTTTGAACACCAATGAGTTTTCCAAGTTGTTCCTGTGTTAGGTTTCTTTCAAGTCTAACTTGTTTTATAATATCTCCAAGCAATTCCAATTGTAATTCTTGTTCATACTTCTCCCGTTTGTCGCTGCCACGTTTTCCTATGAATTCGTCCTTCACTTGATCCATAGTATAGAGTTTCATTTTGCTTTTTGTTGCCATGATCACTTTTTTTGAACTTAAAAAATGTTTCCTTACAAAGATACTAATTTAGTTGCCATAAATGGAAACATTTATGAGTTTTTATCAGAAAGAATATCTGGTGTTTAGCAATGGCAAACCACAAATCCAGTCGACTTTCGAAACGGCTAATGTTAACGCCTTTGCTTGGGGAGGATTAACATCGCCAGAATGTGGAACCAAAATGGTTAGGAATCTCCAAATTAACTTCTTAAAAAATACCCGGTTCTCAGACTACTCCTTTACGAATTAGATTACCTTTTATATTAGGTTAGTCTTTATATCGATTGTGTTCGGACTAAAAAGGCAGACAGTGGTCAAATGTGATAGCTGCAGAGGCTCTATTTCTCGTCCGCTTCATTGTCAAATAGTTCGTGCAGTTTTTGCTGTAAGAGTTTTTTATCAGGGAGTTGTGTTTTGTACTCTGAAACCATTGTTGGCGAAAGACTTCTACTTAAAGCATATTCTACAATTTCACTGTCTTTGTCTTTGCATAGCAAAACTCCAATGCTCGGATTTTCGTTTGGCTTTTTTACATCTCTATCCAATGCTTCCAGATAAAAGTTAAGTTGTCCCAAGTGGTCGGGTTTAAACTTGTCGGCTTTAAGTTCGAATGCTACTAAACATTGAAGACCACGGTGGTAGAAAAGCAAGTCAATATAAAAGTCACTGTTTACTACTTGCAACTTGTATTCTTCTCCTATGAAAATGAAATCCTTTCCAAGTTCGAGAATAAGTTTTTTATTTGTCTGATGAGTCCACGCTGTAAATCGCTTTCACTGTGTGGATCAGGTAAGTTTAAAAATTCAAATACATAACTGTCTTTGAAGGTGTTTGAAAGATTTTTATTGCTTTCTCGCACCGCTGGTGCGAGTTTTGAATTGCCAATCATTGTTCGCTCGAAAAGACTGCTTGAAATTTGTCTATCGAGTTCTCTGAAACTGTAACATTCGTGCTTGGATAGCTTTAAATAAAACTCCCTTTCTTCAGCCGTCTTGCACCTGGAAAAAATTGCCAGATTATGCGACCAGCTAATTTCTCTCAACAGTGTTGAGAGTTTTGGAAAATCCTTGTAAGTCTCATAGAATTGCTTCATTCTCCATAAATTCTTGTCAGAGAAGCCCTTAATTTCGGGTTCGGTTGCCTGAATAAATTTGGCTAATTCTGTAACAATAGAGTCGCCCCATTCAGCTTGTTCAATTTTCCTGCAAATATATTCCCCGATATTCCAATAGAGGGTTATTAGTTCAGCGTTTACGGCTTTTATGGCATTAGTCCGCGATTGTTTGATTAGCTGAATTATGTCCGTAAAACGATTGTCCATCATTAATTTCTAAGTGCTACAAATTATATTTTTCATTCGAGGTGATCTTGTGAACCCGGTTTTCTGCAATCATGACTAACGACCTTCCAACCAATTGATTCATTCAAATCAATCTTCTTTGTCTGACCGCTTTTTCGGTCCAAACTACCGGCCTTTCAGCCATTATAGATCTTCTTAGTTAATTTGATCTAGAGAAATAAACTTTCCCGTTTTAATTTCAAACTTTGGTGTCCTCTGTGTCTTTTTTTGAAATTCATTGGCCAACACAATCAGTCTTCCTTGATCAAAAAAAACAAAATATTCTAAAAATGTCGCTGCCTTGTGAGATGAAATGATTGGTCTTTTTTATTTCGGTTGCTTTCGTATTATGCTTGCCGCAAGAATCAGTTTGTCTAAAAATCTCCGTTTTACAAAAATAAGCAAATAAAAGACGTGCCCACTATAATAATCGTTTAAGCGGCTTTTAAAATTACTTTATTGAAAATGAAATTGAAAAATCTCAGCATGAGTCTAAAATCAACTTTAGTTCTTTGATATCTCCTTCGGCTGCGATGTAGATGCTTCGTACGTGGTAGAATAGGGTGGGGGCAGCATCTCTGAAAAGAGGGTAACATGTGCTGGAGTCTCAAGATAACTTCTTTAGAAACATCCCGGTTTTCAGACAGGTGCTGTTATGGGCTGAGGCTATTCTTTCCTCTTATGTTTATTTTTTCTGCGCGTTTATTTCTCTTCTAATACTTTCAATAGTCTATGATTTAAATACAATTTTTCTTTTCCAACTTTCACTGAGGTCAAAAATCCGGTTTCTTCTAACAGAATCAAATAATTTCCGACTGTTTTAGGGTTTCCAATATTTGCATCAATCAAATGCTGACGTTTGGTGTAAGGCAAGCGAAACAAAATCTCCACCAAGTCCCTGGAATAGATTTTCGGAAGTTTTGCTTTTATTTCTCCAGATGTTTTTGTCATCGTAGATACTATTTTATTCAAACGGTCTAAACCTTTTGTTGATGTTTCTTCAATCATATCCAACATATACAAAATGTAATTTTCCCAATCGTTATTTTCGGTTACTTCACGTAAACACTTGTAATAATCTACTTTGTTTTTGATAATATATTCACTTAAATAAATTGCTGGTGTGTTGAGCAAACCAGAAAGTTTTAAATACAATAACAATAAAATTCTTCCCGTTCTTCCATTACCGTCAGAAAATGGGTGAATTGCTTCAAACTGATAGTGCATCAACGCCATTTTTATTAGAGGGTCGATGGTTTCATCCCCGCCTGCGGAACGGGCAGGTTCATTTATGAACTTTTCTAAGTTTGTCAATTTCTCACGAATAATCGCTTCTCCAGTAGGCGGTGTATAAATCACTTCACCTTTTTTATTGCTCAATGTTGTTCCAGGCGTGTTGCGAATTGAAGCCGTATTTTGTTTTATACACTGCACAATTTTTACACACAGATTAGTCGTGATAAAAGGTTTCTTTTTAATTTGTTCCAAGCCTAGCCAAAGTGCTTCTTTATAACTCAAAACTTCTTTTGTGGCTGAATTTTCCACTTTTTTGTCGGCAACTAATGATTTGTAAAGTTCATCGTTTGTTGTGATGATGTTTTCTACTTCCGAACTTGCTTTTGCCTCTTGCAAATAAATCGTGTCTAAAAACAGAGTTGGATTTGGTAAGTTCAAAAGTGTTCCGTTAAGTTGAGCCAATGCTCTGCCTGCGGAAATAGTTTTGCGAAGAATGCTTTTTGTTTCTATGTCTGCCTTTGGAGGTAGTAACGGCAGGTCGTTGTATGGTATTTCTCGGCTGAATTTGCTCATTTTGTTCAAGTGTAAGATTTGCCCTCGTAATTAAAACGAGGGTAAAAATAATAAAAATATACTCTCGTTCAACAAATAAGGGTAAATTTTACGCTCGTTCTTATTTTGTCACTGGATACGTGGCATATTGGTTTTGGGGCAACATTCCCTGTTTGAGGGGCAAAGTGCGTCAGGAAATCCGAATTAATCTCCTAGAAAATACCCGGTTTTCAGACTTCCCCGGTATGAAAAAGTTAACTATTGCTTTCCGGTTAGTTCCGATCGTGCTTGTGTTCAGGACTACCCAGGCAATCCCCTGTTGCGCTTGTTATAAGCTGGTTTACTCCACAAAGACTATGCTCTTAGAATTTGATAGAAAGTTGCAAATGCCCACCCAAACCCAATTCCACAATTTTTTGAAGGGTCGAAATTCGTACTTCTTTAATGTTGTTTTCGATTTTGGAAATGTATCCCTTGTTCGTGCCACATTTTTCTGCAAGTTCTTGCTGGGTCATTCCTTTTTCTAATCGTGCTTGTTGAATCATAAATCCAAGTTTGAATGCCTCATACCCTTTATCAAAGTTATCACGTTTTCGAGAACCCTTTTTGCCATACTGCTCATCGATGAATTCATCGAGTGACTTAGTGTTTTTTTTCTGTTTCATATTCATGTTTTATTTTAACAGCAAGTTGATGTTTGAAGCAATAATTTTATAAATTCAAAATCTCATAGAACGTTTTGGCGGTCAGGGAAGAAAGCGTGTTGCCGCATTTGTCTGGTACTATCAAAAAACTTGATATCTAACTATGATTTACCCAATGAGCAAATTAATGGGTCTTCCTAAACCGTGTTCAAAAATGCGGTAAAGCGTGGAAAGTTGGATGTCACATTTGCCATTTTCTAGTCTTGATATATAACTCTTTTTAGTTCCAACCTTTTCAGCTAATTCATCTTGAGTCATATTCGCTTCTTTTCGCGCTTCTCTTAGCATTTCACTAATGACAAAATACTGTGCTTTTTCTTCAAACTGGTCACGTTTTTTTGTTCCGATTTTCCCGTATTTAACATCAAGAAGCTCGTCGAATGTTGTTGCTGATTTGATATTTTTCTTTCTCATTACTTTTTATTTTTAGACTCAAAATATTCCTTTTTTAATTTTTCTGCTATTTCCAAATCCTGTTTTGGTGTTTTTTGAGTTTTCTTTTGAAAACCATTGAAAAGAACAACCAAGTTACCCTTATCAAAGCAACAGAAAATGCGAAAAATGTCATTTCCCACCGCAACCCGAATCTCATAGATGCCATCCGTGCCAGTTATGTGATCAAGAAACTTTTTAGGAACCTTGTCAACTGTTCGAATAATTTTAAACGTGTATTCGATTTTCTCCTGAACTTTTAATTTTTGATTTAGATAAAATTCGAGGAAGTAGTGCTTATGGAAAATGATTTTTCTTTCAGTCTTCACGATTCAAAGTTAACTATAAAGTTAACAAAATGCAAGTTTTTGGGGAATTATTTTTGCACTCTGACTATTGTCATGACTACCTATTGATTACCGTTATTTTCTTTCTTTTCTGTTCCAGAAACTGTTAGTTCTTCCCGGTCTGCAAGGTGCTGGTATGAATAGTCATCTACAGATCAATCTCCTGGAAATTAACCGGTTCTCAGACTTCCCCGGTAGGAAAAAGTTAACTATTGTTTTCCTGTTGGTTCCGATTGTGAAAATTTCTAATTATTTAAAATCCAATTAATTGCACAAATTTAGCGCCATTTTAGAATATACCCCTCAGGAACTTTAAGTGAAAATAGAACAATAAAATGTTTGAAATTGGAACAATTAGTATCTTTGTCATGTTGAAGAGTAAAACATAAAGGAACCATGAGTATAGGACTGTCACAAAAGCAAATTGGTAAGAGGATCACAGAACTTCGTAAAATGAAAGGGTTATCTCAGGAAGATTTGGCCAGGATTGTCAAATTATCCAGGTCATCTTTGGCTCAGATAGAGTTAGGAAACAGAAGTGTTGATGTTCTTGAATTGCAAAAACTGTCTTTGGTTTTGGAATTTTCATTAGACGATTTTATGTCTAAGGATTTTCCGGCAAGAAAAGATGTTGAAGTAAAAGATGAAAAAAAGGCTAAAAAAGTAGAGGAACGAATTTCAGTGCCTACGTTACAAGTCAATAAGTTTAAAAATGTTTTATTATATATTCTTGAACGATGTGCAGGTAAGCCAAATGTCAGTGAAACTGTTCTGTACAAGCTCCTGTATTTTTCTGATTTTAATTATTATGAATTGTATGAGGAGCATTTAACAGGCGCTAAATATCGCAAATTGCCTTATGGGCCTGTACCTCATAAGTTGGATACAATCATTGGTCAAATGATTGAAAAAGGGCAATTGCAAAGAGTAAAAACGGATTATCACGGTTATCCTCAAATTCGTTATTTGCCTTTAGTGAAAGCTGACTTAACAGAACTAAGGGCAAGTGAAAAGGAAGTTATTGATAAAGTTATTGACCAAATGAGCGACTGGTCTGCAACCTCTATCAGCGATTATTCTCACAAAGATTTGCCTTGGGAAGTCACAGACGAAGGAAAAGATATTAGCTATGAGTTGGCATTTTACAGAGAGTTGCCTTATTCGGTAAGAGTTTATAACGAGGAAAACGAGTAAGAAATGGAATTTTGTCATCTGACCGAATAGAAATGAAGTGGTCGCAAAGATCCAAACTAACGGTCAGGGAACGATTCATCAAAGTACTTCAGCTTTCCAGCCTGGTGTGTTCTTTGTGATTTTGGAAAGTAAAAGCGGAGAGCGCATTGCTAAGAAATTAGTCATAATTAAATACTAAACTTCAGCTAAATTCATTTAATGAAAATATCTGAATAAACAACAGAGCATGAAAACTTACGGTTTGATATTGATAATACTACTTACATTCACCCATGTGAATGGGCAGACATGGCAATGGGGCGCACGATTCGGTGGACTTTCCACCGGACCCAATAATGACAACCCTGATGAATCCATCAGGGATATCATAACTGACAATGAGGGCAATGTTTACTTTTGTGGAACCGTACGACAGCCTTCCAATGCAAATGGAAATATTCTTACTACTTATGGAGCCTATGATATTATTGTTGGCAAGATCGATTGCCATGGCAACCTGGCATGGGTAAAAACGGCCGGAGGTTTTTTCGAAGACTTTGCAAACAGCATCTACCAGGATGATGTTGGAAATTTGTATGTGACGGGACAAATTGAAGCAACAATAAATAATCCTTGCAACTTGTTTGGAACCATCGTAACAGATAACACAACGGATCTTTTTCTTTCCAAACTGGATACGGCCGGAAATGTATCCTGTTTTCCTCACTGGGACACCTTAGAAATCAAAGAGGTTAGCAATTTCTCTATGCTCCTCAGTTAGAATCAGTTTTTTCTTAATGCTTTCTTTGCTTCCAGGTAACTTAACTTCTATCTCAAACAAATTGGCAGCTATCTCTATTACTTTTGTTGGAGTTAGTGCAGACTTCTTCTGTTTCAATATTCTCTCAAGTTCTTTATACACTTTGTAGGCTACAAAATTCAGACAAATGTGAGCTTCAATTCGCTTTTGTAATCGATGATAAATAGGCCTGACTTTCAAATCTGTTTTCGATACTCTAAAGGCAGTTTCGATTTGCCATAGATGACTATAATTTTCTATAATTGCATTGTTTTAAGCGGACTATTGGTTAAATAACCTTTCAATCCATCCCATTTTGCATCTTCATAGAACTTATTATAATCAATGTGTACCATTATTTCATTGTCAATTTTCAGGTATTTATTATATCCTTTGTTGTTGATGTGGGCTTTTTTAATTTACCAGTCGTTATTTGCTTTTCCAATCGAGCGATACCTCTTTCTGTTATGACAATCTTTCTTTGCTCGTTTTTCCGAATAGCTCGCAATGAGCTCAGATCTTCTTTTGATGATAGCAGTTTCCAGGTTTGACAAGCGTAAGTCAAGTATTTTCTTGATGCTCGAAGATTCTGCTTTTATTCTAGCTCCAATAATGAACTCATAGTTTTGTTCTTTTAACAGTTTCACATTGGGCTTTGAGAGAAGTCCTGAGTCTGCTACAACCACTAAGCGTTCTAATTGATACTTGTTTAAATGATTCTAAAACCGGTAACATGGTATGACCTTCAAACTGACTTCCATTGAAAATTTCATAGGCTAACGGATATCCATTACTAGCTACCAATAAGCCCAAAACTATTTGTGGATTTTGATGCTTGCCTTCTTTTGAAAATCCTGTCCTTCGCAACTCATCTTCTTTTCTATTTCAAAATAAATGGTTGTTACATCGTAAAAACAATACTGATTTCACCATCTAGTATTTGTTTGGTATGTTCAAAACTAATCTGTTGAACTATCTCTTTTTGTTCTGTATTGAGCTTGTCTAAGTAACGGTAAATTTGATTTTCATCATAATCAATACCATGATATCGATGTAAATATTCGGTGGTTTTTAATTTGCTTTTAGGATAAATTAAACGATACAGAACTAACCATTTAAAATTTCATCTTCAATTACTCCAAATCCAATGGAATCAAAATTTTCCTATCGTTAGCTCTAAGCCAACTTGTTTATGAGCGGTAATACTATCGAGTAATTTCTCCGCATTTAACTTTTCTCCATCGAAATCAAAATTGATTTGTCCGCAATGATCAACCATCCATTGTCGGGCCTTTATAAGCAATTCCTGAATTTCAATTTTCGAAGAAGTGCACCCAAGAGTGTGAACCACTTTATATCTTCCAGAACTCTTATCAATTATTTGTACTGATACCTTACCACTGATATTTCGCTTTTGCCGGATAAACATTAAATAAAGCTACAAAAACTTTCTGGGACACCCAAGACACCCATAAATAAAAACATAACCTATTTAAATTCAAATAATTATGAAATTGCCATCAGGGTGGTGAGGAAAACAGGAGGATGATGTTGGAAATTTGTATGTGACGGGACAAATTGAAGCAACAATAAATAATCCTTGCAACTTGTTTGGAACCATCGTAACAGATAACACAACGGATCTTTTTCTTTCCAAACTGGATACGGCCGGAAATGTATTATGGAATAAGGTTGCTTCCCTTGGCTTTCCTTCCCTGCTCACTTATGGTTATCACCTGAAAAAAGGTTTGAATAATAATATCGACATGCTATTTCGTGTTGCATTGGACGGAGAATTATTCCCGGGAGATTCGGTAACCCGAGGCTGGTGGTTGGCCACGATGGATACATCAGGCACCATACTTTCAAAATTTCTCTTTGCTTATGATATAAATCCGTTCCCGGTTTTTGACTTTGATACAGGACCAAATGGTGATCATTATTTTATCGGTACGTTCGGACAAGGCTGGGATTCCGCATCGGTAGGGGGACAAATGATTTATAGGACAAATCCAGCAGGGGGTAACGATTTTGTGTTCTTTAAATTTGATAACGCTAACAATTTACAATGGCTGAATCAAATCGGTGATACAACTTTCAGATTTATTGAAGGAAGTAGAATTATGGTAACTTCAAACGACGAGGTTTACATTGGCGGAAGTATTTTTAACGGAGTTATTTTTGGTAATGATACCATGTTCAATACAATCGGTGGGGCTAATAACAATTTTCCTTTTTTAGCCAAATATAATAACCAGGGCGTATCACAATGGGGAATCGGAATGAGTACCACCTTTTCATGTGAAATGTCGGGAGGTATAATTGAACTTCCCAATGGGAATATAGGATTCAGCGGTTACTTTACAGTTACCGGTCAGATTGATAGTTTTAATGTAAGCGGTTCTGGCAAAGAAATATTTATTGGAGAGATCACACCCAATCGTGATTTACTTTCAGTAGTCACGTTTCCCTCCGGCCCTCAGGATTACCCTCAGGAACTGGTTTGTGATACTTCAGGAAATTTATATTTAAGTGGGGCCTTTTCTGGTTCGTTTACCATAAACGGCATCACCAATACTTCAGGTGGAGGAATGACAGATGGATTTGTAGCAAAATATGGTTACATCTGTACCACTTCATTGGAAGAAATAATTTCCGGTAATGATTTCATATCATTGTATCCCAACCCGTCCATTGATATTGTTTACTTCAAATTGAAAAATGAAAGTAGATCAACTTTATTAAGTGTTTATAATTCGCTTGGATCGAAAGTTTATGAAGCCACAATTCCGGCAAATGATTCGGATTATTATTCAATTGATATCAGTAAATTATCCTCAGGTGTTTACTTTTTACAATTAAAAACTTCGTCAGGAATTTCCTCAGGAAAGTTTGTAAAAACGGATTGATTTACAATTAGGAAATTTAAATTCATTTATTTGTACCCCGAGAATAGCATAGCAGGTAACAGCGCATTTGGCCCCAGTGGGGCATTTATTTTTCAAGATGTTTAATTTTTGAATTGAAAATTGAGTCATCAGAATATTTATCAAAAGTAAACCCCACCTCCGCAAATGCGTGGCACTATATAAGCATACTTTGAAGAAGACCAAAAGATAGTTTTCATCGAACTATATCACAAGCAGGATAAAGAATCTGAAGACAGAGAACGAATTTTAAAGAACTTTAAATGATAATAAAATGAAAAAATCTATACACTGATATCGAATAATACATTTGTTTGTTCTCGCTATTTTGCCTTCATAATTTCAATTCACGCTATCAGAAAACTACTTATTCAAAGTCATATTCTTTTCTCATCAGTTCCAATAGCCCTTTTGCGCGTTTAGCTCTTTCATTACATGCCTCTTGCTGTAGTTTACGTGCCCCATAATAATATTGGGTATTTGTCAGAAACATATTTATATCCTGTTCGTTGTTTGTAATAAGTTTTAATGAGTCAATTGCAGGTTCTTGTTTGGTCTTAAAAATGTCAAACAATATTTGTGCATCAAACACTTTTCCTGCTCCTTGCATGTATTCTGTTATCCTGTCTTTGATAATGATGTTTTGCAAATCAAGCGCTTGTAATGAAAAATAGTAAGCTGAAATACTATCGGCCACTTGTTGTTTTCTTATTAACCGCAAATGTCCGGAGTGCTTCATTTGTTCGAAGGTGCGCGCATTATAGCTAAGGAAATTTTTCACGTTCATAGTAGCCGATCTTTCCAAGTAGTAAATTCTTTTCATATGGTTGTCTCGGTCCGGACTTTTCATCAGTATCATGAGAGAATCTATGTTGGAAAAATATATGGTAGAAATGCTGTCGTATTCATTAAACTGATAAACATCATCTTTTAAATCTTCATAAAGATTCTTGAGGTAAACCACTTCTCTGTCTCGTTCTATTTTATGCTCCAACTGATACTCCGCCAGAAATCCGCAAAATACTGCCAGAAACAACATTAAAAATTCCCAGAAATACGATTTCCAATTTCTCTTTCCGTCGTGATGAGCATGATGATGTACTTCCATAGTTTCCGTTTCTTGATTTGTACTAATTGCCTCTGTTTCCTTTGCAGGGATAACTTCGTCAGGTTGATTTTCCGATTGATTGCTTTTCGGATCATCTATAGGCTCTTCTTGTATATTGTCTGCCATTTACTTTAAGTTAATTAGATGGGAATTGCAAGGTAAAACCGGGGTTATTTTTATTTAACAGAAAGTTTTATGGAACGCCCTATTGGTCAAAGTTAGAAAAATGATGGGTTTTAGCAAAAAAAGGGGTTTTTATGGGAAGTAGGAGATTTCTGTGCGTTTGGAATGCCGAGACAGCCTTCTTTACCGAGATATTGAGAATTCATCCTATTTCTTGGTAAATGCTTGAGTATTTTCAGCAGTACTGTGTGAGTCTCTGCTGGTCGGAATTCCTAGGTTGGGAGGCAATTCAATTAAAAGTAGCACTTCTAAAGTGCGTCATGGTCTTATTTCATCTTTATAGCCTGTTGTCAACCAAAAGTATTGCATATATGCTAAAATATAATTTATTAGTGTCGTTTTGTTTGGCTTAAACGTTTTCGGTTTTAAGTCAAGATCGTATAGTTTACTGATGATTTTGTTGCCATTACCGTAACGAACAAATCTTTCTTTAAAGTCTCGAAGTCCGTCACCAAAATTGTGTTTTGCAATACTGTCAAAAGCGTATGTAAGTTGTCCAATGTTGAGTAACTTAAAACCTAAATCTATGTCTTCTCCACCAGCAATTTTTATTGTCTCGTTAAAGCCACCAACCTTTTCAAACGCAGGTCGCCATACTAGACAGTTTGCGGTTATTAAATAGTCTGGTCGTGGTTCATTTGGTCGTTCGTAAACTTTGGGTGGTACAAGAATTTCTTGTTGCTCGTAATATTTTGAAATGATGTCTTTTCCGTGAGCTTTGATGTTGCCAGCGTATCCAATTGAGCCGTTTTGCACTTTTAAATAACCTGTCAATAAATTACTTGTTGGTACGCAGTCACTGTCAGTAAAAAGTATCCAGTCGGTTCGTGAATGTTGAACGCCAAGGTTTCTTGCACTTGCAGGGCCAATTTTACTGCAAGTATAAAGTCGCACGTGAATAGGAAAGTCATTTCGGTTAAGTTTTATTTTAGGAGATGAGTTGTTGTCAACGATAATTATTTCTCTCGGGTAATTGTCAGCCGAATGAGTTGCAAAAAACTCGTTCAAGAAAAGATCAATTCCGTTTTGGTTGTTCTTAACGGGAATTATAATCGTTACTTCTTCAGTCGTCAGAAGTAAGTTTGATTTTATAATTTTTCTTTTGTTAGGCTTAAAACCAAGTCGGCTAATCATTGTCATATTGAATCGTTGAATTTCTTAGTTTTGTTTTAGTAACGCCTTTACAGAGTTGAGAACAAAATTTGCTTGTTACTTTGTGTTGTCTGAGTCAGAGTGAGCCACAATATGAGGAAGTAATTTTTCTTGGTTTGAAGAAAAGTTCTCATTTAAAAAAATGCTTTCAGCATTCGCTTGCGTTTTTTGAAGAGATTTTTTGTGTGTGGTTTTTTCTTTTCATGTCCTTATGAATTTACATTTCTTGAAACTCTTGAACCTCGTGTTGATAAATTTCGGTTATATAGAATCCTGTGCTTGTTTCATACTGAAATTTATTTTTCTTCCTTTCATATTCTGAATTCCACTTTTCAAATGTCGGAAATAAATTCGGGTGCTTGCTAATCGGACTGAATGAAACCTGCTTCTTAGCGGAAAAACTTTCTCCTTTTAAACTACCATCTATAAAAGTTGGGTTTGAAAGTTTTGATTTAAACACAAACGGAACAATGATTGAATCTCCGTCTTGCTCCATGTCAAACAATGGAGTGCAAACCAATAAGCAAGTTTTTGGTGTCCTCTTGTTGTTGATGAAAAGTAAAGACATGCTAAATAGAATCGTTTGCTTGCCTTCAATTTCCATTACCAAAGATTTATTCAGATTTGCTTTTTCTAATTGATGCAAAAATTCTTCGGTGATTTTATTTCTCTCCAGACGAAGTTCAATATCTTCATACATTTCATTTATTAAATGACTTGTAAATTCAATCCTTTTCCAAAAAACAATTCCTCCGAAACTGTGCCTTTCAGGATGTGAGTAATGATTGCGCATATACTTTACATGCTTTAGTGTGTCAAGGTCTGTGTCAAACAAATTGAGTTTGGAAAGTTCTGTAATAAGGATATTGAAAGTCGCTTTTTTGCTTTGAGGAAATATTTCTTTGTAACGAATACTCATTGCCATCTCAAAAGTGTGAATTGCTTTTGCATACGCTTCATCAATTAATTTATATTCGTAATAACTAAGTGCAAGCATTTTTTCTACTACTTCAAAGTTCTGAATTACATCTTTGGGAACTCCCATTCTGAAATAAAACTTCGGAATCTTTGAGCAATATTCTTCAAAGTTTAATTCGCCAAATACTAAATGTGGTTGGAGATATATTTCTGCAAAAGTCATTTTTTCATTTTGGCTTTCTTGTTTACTTTTTTTGAGGCCGCATCACCTTTTTCTTTTTGCTTTTCACCTTCTAGAAATTCAGAAGCAGAATAAGAAATGAAAGGACGTTTTGTAAGCAATGACCAGAGATATTGGTCGTTCAATAATCTAATGAAATCCTCGGCTGCAATTTTAGATTTTACTTCAAACTTATTTTTAATAGGAATGTATTTAATACGGTTTGCCAAGCTGAATTTGCCATCTTTGGTTTTATAACCTTCCAAAAAGATTTTATGTCAGCAACAGATGTTTTCAAAACTTCATTGTCGGCTTTTACTTTCATCAATTTTTTGAGAAGCTAACTTTCTTTACAAGGTCGTCAAAAATGTTTGTGTCGGTTAAGATACCTTTCTTCTTAATGAAGTTTAGTGATTCAGCACCCTTCTTTAAATATCGCTCATTAAAACCAAAATGTGATTCCAAAAGTTTAAGATTGAGAATTATGAAATTGTCGTCTACTAACATGAAATCAATTTTCTCACTTAACTTTAAAAGCGGCTCTTGCTCCAATGAAAATTTTGTTGAGTGATTTATTTCTGCTCCTAAAACTTTCAAGATTATAGAACGTGAAAGCACATCAATTGAATATTTGTGTTTGTAAAGAATTATTTGTTCGTTGTCAATTTGTAAACGGATTAAAAAGGCAAAGACATCATCTAAGGAATGTTTGTTGAAATTATACAAACTAAAAGTTTCATGTTCCTTGTCTTTCAAGTTTGCCATTTCTTTAAACTCTTCGGGTATATGAAAATCATCTTCAATGGTTTCATCTTCCTTTGGTTCTTCGTTGGGAAAATAGTAGTAAGTGTTTTTAAATCGTCCACATCTTTTATGTGTTTCAATGTCCACTCAACAGTATCAGCAGCAGCTTTACCTTCTTCGTCTTCGTTTAGGACTTGGTGTTTTATTTTGTTGATGTAAACTGTTTCAAGTTTTGTTTTTGCAGTAGAACCTTCCAGGTTGGCTCTTAAAATTTCAATTGGATCGTCTGATTTTTTACGATAAAGAAAGTACAATTCTAATCCAACTCGTTTTGAGTTGATGAATTGCAGTTTTAAAATTAGTGTTGATTTTTTCATCATTTTACAAAATAGATATTCTCGTCAATGTGCCTGCGACTGATTATATCGCCTTGTTTTAATTTCTGTCTTGAAATAGCAATGATTTTATTTTCAGCCCCATCAAAACTTATATCATATACATACACACCGAAAAGTGAAAGAGTAGGATTGGTGTAGAAGAAATTTGTTTTCACATATATTATACCGATTACTACAATCATAAAAAGGAATAGTAACCAGTTTCGGAAACCAATAAAATCAAAAGTTGCGAATGGTAAAATGTAGGTTGCTAGAAATGAAAGATGATTGTTGCTTATATTCTCAACTGATTTGATTGTTTTTGGACTTGCAAAATCTCCATCTAATTCTTTGAAGTAAAGTTTATATACACCAGAACCGATGAGTATAAAGAAAACGCAAATAAGAGAAGGAATATTGAGCATTAAATATTCATTAATACAACTCCACGAACTACAAAAGCAAAACGAAACATGATGATATGTTTTGATGATGATGCTTACGAAAAGTAGCTCCAACGAAACAATGTATAAACCGATTTTGTATTTTGTCATGCTATTTCCATTAGCTATTTCAACTCAAATGCTTTTTGTATTTAAGCTTTCAGCAAGTTTTCCCATAAAGTTAAGTAGTTAGAACCAAGTCCTGTCTTTGCTGGTTTAACGATTTTAGAACTTATATATAAGACAATGACTAATTTAACATCAATAATCCCAATTGTCTAAAAATACATCATCCAAAAACAACCACCTAATTTTCAATGGACTATCTTGAATTTTATAAATTATTAATAATTAATTATTTACAAAATCAGCCAAGAAATAAAGTAAGGGTAAACCCTTGGGTGTTGAAAACTTTTTTTAGAAATTCTGCGTAAAACGAGCAGCGGAGCTGCGTTAATTAAGTGGTTTTTGGATCCAAATCTGCCTTGATGAGGGGTGAGGGCAATTTTGCTGCAGTCATTGAGTCAATGGCAGTTAAAGCTGTTGTCATTTGGCCATTGGCACCAAAGCTTGTGAGTATGCCTATTTATTAAATTGAATAGTTGACCAAAATGTAAAACATTAATTCCTTGATACCTTTCTTAGAAAACACCCGATTCTCACACTTCCCCTTTACGAATTAGATGCCTAATGTTTACGGGATAGTCCCGATAATGATTGTTTTCAGGACTATAGAACTACTATGCACTCAATCCATTACATTGTGGATGCTCCGGAATTCTCAGTAAAAAGTTGAGATCTTTTATCTTCAGTATCCTGCCTGATTGGGAGGTTAGTAGATAACTGGATGCCCTTCTGTCTTTCCAAAGCGGTAAGGTGTCTAGCCGGAACACACTTTGTCCCAATCGATTTACATTTGATGCGCTGTCCGTCCGATTATGCACCGAAGGTTGGTAAAAAATTAAAACACCAAAGGGAAGGAAAAAATAAATTTGAATTTCTTCTTGGGTTGGAGAAAAAATGCTCGTTAAAAAAATGCTTGCTGCGTTGGCTTGAGCGTTTTTTAAGAATGTATTTTTTGTGGGTTGCTATTTTCCACTATGTTTTTTTAAAGTTCACTTAACTTCGACCTCATATTATCTACAAATTTCATCCATTTAGAATTAGTCAATTTTGCTTTACGCATCTTGTAAAACTCTTCATTTGTAATGTCAAGAATTAGTCTTGCCATACCTGTTTGTGTTGGCTTGTCAGAAGGGTAATCGTTTACAAGTTTTGTCACAAGTCTTTTTTGTGTCAGAGATTTTTCTCCCTCCTCAATACTTTTTAAGGTTAGATTAGTCATGAGTAATTCATTCAAAAAGTATCTAAGCTTTTTATTTTTCTCGTTCTTGTTTTCTAAAGAGAATTTTGGAAATTTATTCTCTAAATATGCTTGAAGTGCATCAATATTTAGCTCTTCATTCAAGATTTTTTCTTTAGTCTTTACCTTGCCAAGTCCTGTTTTATACTCTTCAATACTTTTTCGCTTTTCATTTCTTAAGGATACAAAAAAATCATCCGCTATTTCTAAGACTGCACTCATCTGGGAAAATTTCCTGTTAATAAAAGGTCTGAAATGGGGTGGAAAAGACTTTTGTTGCTTGTAATTAAGTTTATGTTCTATTGCAGCCCAAGTGTGCATACAAATAGTTCTTATTTGAACTTCAGCAATCAAGTCCTTTATTTTTTTATTACTATTAGCTAAATCGCCCTTTAATTTAAGGAAGACATGATAGGAGCGATAGGTAAATTCCTTTTCGGTTTGTGGTCGCTTTTCAGTTGGATTATATTCCTCTATTACTTCAAATTCATCCCTTAAAATGGTTAGAATTGCTTCTAGGTCATCATCAAATAAATGGATAATTCGCAGTCCGCAAAAATCATCATTTTCATTAAAAGGATTTTTCCATTTACTATTTCTATCAATTTTCTCAAAGAAAGATAAAAAGCTTTTAACACGCATTTGAACATAATCATAATTTATTTCATTTGCTCTCAATACTGCATTGATTTTTACTTCCAATATTTGTCCTAATTGGAGGTACAGTGGATACTTTAATTCATATTCCTTTTTGAGCTCTTCTTCAATAAACATAGGACATTATAGATAAACAACAATTGAAATTCTGCTCCATGTAATTTTTTGGTCAGATACTAAATGAAAGACAGCATCCTTGTTAAACAACATCTTCTTAAGACTTGTAATGTCAAATGAAACATTTACAGTTTTTGTATCTGCCTCACTCGGGTCTTCTAAAATTTCTTCAAACTTGTAAATTTCTTTCCCATCATTAATTTTTTGATTTTCATCATCACAACGGAAGATTTTAACTCGGACAATACCACCGCCATTAACTTTCTTTTTAAGACCGAGTATACGCAATTGGACACTTTTAATTTTCTTAATATCAGCTTCGTTGTAAGCAAAGTCTCGAAGGGTATTTCTGAATTTTAATTTTGCTGCATGATTGAAAATGATTTTTTTAAAATCATTTTCATTTTCAATAGTCTCCCCTTGAATAAAATGAAAATTATTAATTGTGTGAGATTGCTCTCCTGCAATATTGTTTTGTAACTCGTCCTCACAATGGTCAATACCTTTAACATTATTTGAAAGCACAATAACCATTTTAGCAAAAGCAGCTTCTGAGGTCATATCAAGTCCTGAAATTACACCGTGTTCAAATAATCGTAAACTAACAAGATCTGAATTAAATGATACCCTGCTACTGTGCGCTTGAGTTACATTCATTACGATTATTTTATTTTCCACAAGTTTTTAAGTGCTTGAAGAACATCTGTTGGAAGGGTTCCCATTCCGTATGTCCTTAATATGACGCCTTTAATAAGGTTTTCTCCCAGATTATTTTCAATTTCTGAGGAAGATAATTCCTTCTCAATGTTCTCAAGATTTGAAATCAGTTCGGTTGCTGCATCCCTTTTTGAAACATCAACTAAATTTGAAAGCCGTTTGCCTCTTGATTGCTTTTTCAGTTCAATTTCAATTTCATTTAGAATTTTGGAGTCCTCTGTTTCATTAAATGGCACTCCTCCATCAACATTTTTTTTCGCTATTTGCTTGAGTCTCTCTAGATGAATTTCATCTATATCCAAACCAACAATGCCTTCAATTAAAGTTGATGACATTCCTGGGAATACATCAATAATTTGGACTTGTTTATTTGCTTTTGAAGCGTGCATTATGTTTCCTGAAAACGGATGAAAGATTAAATCATCTTTAATGTCAACATGCTCACCGATTGTTGCAAGTGCAGGGTAGTTTAACGAATCAAATGACCGATAGGATGATGCACTCGACATGCTGGCTCTATTTGCTCTAAAAGAGTATCGTGAAGATATATCGTAACTTCATTTATAGGAGGTTTTAACCCAAGAGATTTTGAGGCTGCAATTGTTAAAGCTGTATATATATTTTGGGGAGCATCACTTCTAAGAAAGTTTAATGGCCTTTGAGAGCCAGTAAAAACAATCGGTTTATTAAGGTTGCGAATCATGAAAGAAATTGCAGAAGCTGTATAAGCTAAAGTGTCAAGCCCGTGCAATACAACAAAGCCTTCATAATTATCATAATTGTCTTTAATTCTTTTTGCCAAGTCTTCCCATATCTTTGGATTAACTTGTGAAGAATCCTGTTGCTCCAAATCCTCGATATCAACTAACCGCTCAATTTTTACTATTATTTGTTTGGAAACATTTCCTTCTCTCAAAGTAACAGAATTGGTTTTATCTTCTTTTATAAGAAACGAATAAAACTCTTTTGGGAGAGCTGGCTCTAACTTTAATTCACCATCTCTATCAAGTAGCTGTTGGGAAATATTCCCACCAATTACTATCACTAAAATACTGCCATCATTTAGGTCTGCCATATGAAATAGGGTGTTTAGATAGTTACAAAATTCCAATTTCCATTTTCTCCCATCTAAGCTTTCTTCCATTGTCATTTATGATGGTAATTGAAATAGGATGTTTGTTATCAATAAATTTTTTTGCTTGACTTGTAATTGTAATAAAGATGTTTTCCTTTCCATCTTCATCAGAATCCCAACGCTTATCAAAAGAACCTAAATAGTTATCAATATTTTCTGAGGTTTTTGAATTAGCTCCGTCCATATCAATATAAACTTTGCCTCTTGCACTTTGATTATTGTTGCCGTCAGGTTCTGAAATCCCCATTATTCTTAAGAATGCTTTATCAATTAAATTAGAGTTATATACTGGAGGTCTGGTGTCAACCATTTCTCTTAATGGCTGAACGGATTTTATTTTCTCATTTGCTTCCATTTCACCACCACCAAAATGCAAATTGAAAATGCTTTTTTTCTGTTCACCTCTTAAATTGATTTGCATTAAATCAGGTATTCTATGCTTCTCTTTTTCTGTCCCAAGCAAATGACAAAGTTTAGTGTAAGCTGCTTCACCAGTCATGTCTAAGCCGCTTATCACACCTCTTGAAAGCAATCCTGCACTGACATCATAAAGTCCGAGTTCAACTTCTCCTGACATACATTGCGTAACATTTACAATTATTTTCCCTTGTGAAATCGACTTTTCAACAGCATCTAAAAAGTCCTTAAGTGTAGGTGCATTCCCTGTTCCATAAGTTAATAGAATTATCCCTTCAAGTTTCTCAGATGTGACGATACTTTCAAAAAGCTCTAAATCCATTCCTGGTGCAATTTTAAAATACATGACTTTTTGGAGAATATCCTTTCAATATTCGTAGTGATTGAGAAGAACCTGCTCTAATAATATTTTCATTTATTACTACATACTCGTCTGCTGTTCCTAATTCTTGCAAGTTTGGTGATTGAAAAGCTTCGTAATTGCTAGCGCTATATTTTATAGTTCTCGAACCTCTTAAAAGTTTGTTTCTAAAGAATAGACTAACCTCACGGACGATTGGTTTATTCAAAGATTTTGCCGCTGCTATTTCAATAGCTGATACTAAATTTTGAACAGCATCACTTCGAGTTTCACCAATTGGCTTTTGAGAACCTGTGATTATTATTGGTTTATTTAGGTTTTCAATCATGAATGACAAAACAGAGGCAGTGTAGGTCATCGTATCAGTTCCATTTAGAATTACAAATCCTTCATAGTCTAAATAGTTATCTTCAATAATTTTAGTAATCTCTAACCAAACAGTTGGAGAAACATTAGATGAATCAATGGGCTTCTCTAATGAGATCAATTCAAGTCTAATTGATTGCCCACCTAAAACAATATTGCCTTTTTCATAACTCTGTATTAAGTCGAAAAGTCTATTTTCTTTTTTGTTAGAAACATCTTCTTTGCTCAAAGGGATTAAAGGGCTGTTTGGTTCCTTGGTGTTTTTAGGAATACTCCCAATTGTCCCTCCTGTATAAATAACAAGAACACCGCTGGCTTCATTTTGATTGCTCATAATCTTATATTTATTTTATATTTTGAATGTTGTGAATTTACAAATGTAGTATTTTCCTCCTTCAAATCTTATTATGAAATTGGTTTGATCAACTTCTCCTCAATACGATTAAGTGAAAACTTTAAACCTTGTGTTGCTTCTGCAAAAGAACTGTCAGAGTTTTCAAATGAGGCGAACACTAAAACTTGTTGCTGCTGAAACTGTGAAAGTTCTGTAAGGAATGATTTGAAGTTTCCTATCGCCATGTCTTGCTGCTTTGGTTCATCAAAATAAGTAGCATAGGATGGTTGGTTTGAAATGTAACTGATGTTTTAAAAACTGCTGTGTAGTAAGACCATAAACATCGAATGAAATCACTTGCTGAAGAATCAAACTTGATGTTATAGAACAATTGTTCGCCAAACATTTTTTTGCAACTGGTAAATAGTTATCGTTAGAAATTTTGATTGCCTCAAAAGGCTTGCTCTGGTAATTGAACTTGCGCAGCAAAGAAATAAAGTTTTCTTGGAGCGAAGCAAGTTTCTTTCTGTCCTCTGTTGAAAAGAAATCTTTCGGCAAATCCTTTTCCCGTGAGATTATTCGGTCTAACTCTTTTGAAAGTGCTTTGAGTTCTTCAATCATTTGTGCAAAATCTTGAATTACACGGCTATAATACTCAACCTTCTTTTGTAAGTTCAATCGTTTCTCAATTTCTAAAACGGAAGGTAACCTTTCATCTTGCACCAATTCTTTTTTTTGTGTCTCGGATTTGTTGTCTTGTTTCTGTCAGTTGAGTTTGATAAATAATCAGTTTCTTTTCTTTGTCTTTGATTACTTTCACTTGTCCTTCAATGTAAACCTCAATCATCTTTTGTTGTGCATGAAGAAATAAAACATTATCTTCAATTCTCATTGGAGTTTGTTTGATTTCACTTGGAAGCAAAGAATCTTTTATTGGTTGATGACATGTAGGGCAACTATCAGATGCAGTTTCTGCAGGGATTTCAGAACCTAAACTTTTTACTTTTAATGCTCCTTTGTTCTTTCGTAAATCTTCTTGAACTGCTTCTAATTGTTTCCTATATTGTTTCAATTTTTCAATGTCGTAATTTAGTTCAGGTGAAAGCATTTCATAGTTTAATGACAATTGATTCAACTTGTCTGTTAGTTTCTTCAATGCCTCCTCATTCTTATTGATGTTCGTTCCTACAGTAGGTGTATGTTGTTTTTCAAGTTGAACAAGTTCTGTTTTATTTTGTTCGTTAAAATCTGAAATTGTAATTTCTTTCTCGTCTTTCAGCATTGCAATATATATGCTACCGAAACTATTTATGATACTTGGATTTTGTTCTAATCCTCTTAATGTGCCACCACATTTTTCAGCCAATTTGTTGAAAGAAAAATACAAACTGTTCCACTTGTTTGAAAGCTGCTGCTTGCTTGAGTTTAAAGATTGTTTGCGTTTCTCGTTTTCAAAAACATCCATGTCCAAAAGAAACTCTACAACTCGGCTTTCAGTGTTTCGCATTGCGTAATAGGGAAGTGTCGCAAAAAAATCTGACCAACCTGATTTTTGCTCTATGATAAATGCTGGTGCAACTTGTTGTAAATACAAATGAGAGAGTTCTCCCTTAGTCGTAACAACTTCAGGCAAATTCCAATTCAGGAATTCTGAAAGAAAAAGATGAAAGCCGTACGTGTCATCTGAAGCACCGCCTTTGTCGTGGATATACATGGGTCGGCTTGGCGCTCCTTTTTGTTTCCTGTAAGCAGTGATCCCGAAAACACATCAACTAACTGTGCTTTCCTTGCATCACTTGTGATGCTTCTTTTTACTGTTACTATTTCTTTGTTTTCAATTTCAAGAAAAACGAATGATTGATTAACAGGGTGGAGTTTTCCGTCAGGAAACTCTACTTGGTCTTTCAATACAGATTGCATCGTTTTTTCATTTTTACCACCCAGCAATTCTTCAAAACCTAATCCGTAAAGAATAGATTGAAACAAACTTGATTTTCCTGTGCTGTTATCACCACGAATAATATTCAGCCCGTTAGTGAATAAATACTTGGCACCAAACAAACCGCTGGCGGTGTTTACTTCTAATTTGATTGCTCTAATTTTCAACATAGAAAAGATTCCATTTTTGAGTCATTGCTGATATACGACTATCCGTAATATGGCTTTTGCCAATGAAGGTAAGAAACGATTTTTCAATTTCAAATAATTCTGTGTCTGCCTTTATCATTCCAAAAAACATTTTACCTTTTTCCGTTAACTTATAGTTTTCCCCTTTACTATGTCACAATGTTTTCTGCAACTGCAAGTTGCAAAGCTCTGTTTAAAGCAGGTTCAATTCCCCAAACTGAAAAGTCAGTTGTGAAATTGCTCGTAACATAGTCACGAAGTTCCTTCATGTTTTTTTCTGATGCCAAAGCCCAAGAAAATAAATGCAGCTTCCAAAGGTTTGTTGATTCTCCTCTGCAACAATATTTCAGAATCATTACGATTAAAGCAATTTTATACATAGGACGATATTCCGCTGGAAGCGGAATAGGTCTCTTTGTAAAGGATAATTTCTTTATTAGAGGTTCTTCCATTATTCAAAACTTATTGGGCATCGCAAAATCCAATCTGCCATTACTCTGTTAGTCAATCTGTCAATCATTGTTTCGTCTAACCAACTAAATGATGCTTGAATTTTAATTCTTAGTTCACTTTCTATTTCTTTGTAAAGTGTATTGTTATTGCCACTGAAAACGGCACACTTTATTTCGACACTTTCTTCAAACTGGCTAACAACTTTTGAAACTTTTCATATTGATCTTGATATTTCTCTGCCCACTTTCTAATCATCGCATCTCCATTTAAAAATCGCTCACAGATTTCTGCGTTAGCATATTTATTTTCTCATCAATCTTTGTTGCATTAGTAGGAATGCGCTGTCCATGTTTCTTAAGTGCATTGTCAACAAGTGAAATTTGTTTTGTTTTCCAATCTGCAATTTCTTTAACTGTTGTTTTTGTGGTACATCAATATCAATCTTATTTTGTCTGAAATTTAGCACAATTGGTATTTCAGCTGAAAAAATTCTATGTCGTGTACCAAAACATCAAAGTTGTCTGCGAAGATTGGGTTCTTCAATTCTCTGTATTCCTGTGCTTTTTCTCTGCAATGCCTTACAAGTTCTTTATTCGTATATTCAGGTGTGACAAAAATCCATTTGCAGATTTTTTGGTCTCCAAGATATGATTTGAGTTCCTTATCATTTAAAAGAATTTTGCCTAAATCTTTTGTGACTTTGTCTCTCTGTGCCTCGTATAGCTTTGCTGGGTCATATTCCATATCTGGGCAATAACACTGAAACAAAACTCCGTGTCTTGTGTAACCTTCAATTCCCAAATCACCTTTGAAAGTGGCGGGCATTTCTTGATAGCCGTCACCTTCATATTTTTTCTTGAAGCATTGTTGACAGAAATCTTCCCAACTGTTTCCATTAAAAACTCCGTAAGCTGTTTTATACATAAGGTGTCAGGTTGATGGTTAACGGTGGTTCGTGTGTAAGGGCGAAAGCAAATGTGTGCAATATGCGTTGGTATAAAATTGTTTTTAAAATATGTGCGTCGGAAAGAATTAAAAAATTGAACCGTTTCATGGTCGGTTTAGCGGTCAGTGGCTCGGCTATTTTGTCCCAAATCGTTCGTTTCAAGTCAGTCATTTTGATGTTAGTATTGTCATCATAAGGTTTCCTGTAACTCCCTTTTTCTTGCCCCAACCACAAACCATCTAAACGGATATCAAACACCTATTTTCGTTGGCTCTTGGCGGTTTATTCAGATGTATTGATGTCCCCACTCCCATTCCAATTGTCTAAAAATACATAATCGAATTTCAATTGCCTAATTTTAAGAGCAAAATTTTAAATTTCATAAATTGCTAATTATCAGTGTATTAAAAAATCTCAAAAAATATTAACCAAGGGTAAACCCTTGGGTGTTGAAAACTTTTTTTTCGAAATTCTTCCTAAAAGAGCAGCGGAGCTGCGTTAATTAAGTGGAGCTTTGCGGCGGAGCCGCGGAAAGTTAGTCATTGGTCGTTGGTAATAGGGAGAGGACCTTTCGATGAATATTTGATGGGAATTCTACAGATAAAGGTCCTTAGCAGCAAAGCTGAAAAGGTTGGTCATAGGTCATAAGTCATAAGGAGAGTGTTTTCGATGAATATTTGTTTGGTAAACAATCAGGAGTATGAGTGGTGTGAAATAGGATCAAAAATTAGCACTGAAACTCCCCCTCCAAGCATAAAAACAAAAAAGCAGGCACAAAATCCATGCACCTGCGTTTAAACTTACATATGAGCTAAATTGAGAATTAGCAGTAAAGCCGAGTCATTAAAATAGTCATAATCATTAAGGGACAACGATCTGCGGATTTGTATTTTCCTTTCAAGCAGAAACAAGCAATCCTTAATCCTTAATCCTTAATTCTTATTAATCCCGCACCACCTTCTTCGAAAATACCCGATCCTCAGACTTCACTTCCACCACATAAATACCCTTAGCAAAATTGGCATCGATTTCTATTTGATTCCTCTGTAAGCCTAGTACTGAATGCGTTTTGTTGTAGATGACTTTGCCTAGCATGTCTACTAAGCGGATCTCGATTTTTTGGCCGTAATCGGAGTAGAAGGAGAGTTGGAGGGTGCTGTTAAATGGGTTGTTTCTGATGATCAGGTTATCGCCATTTAAGCCCACACCCGGGTCGATACCGCCAAGGATCAGGCATGCTAATGGGAAATCAGGGATTCCGTATCCTAACAAGGAATCGGGGCTGGTAAACTGACTGGAGCTTTGCTGGATGGCATTTATGATTTCCATGTTGGTGGCATTCGGGTGACATTGCCACAGGGTTGCTACCATACCTGCCATTAAGGGTGAGGAGAAGGAGGTTCCATTCGCTGGGAATGTTCCGGTACCATTGAATGGATCAGAGACAATTGTCTGCGCTCCCTGAGCTGCAACATTAGGTTTTATATCGCCATCGGAAGCCGGACCTTTGCCACTGAAGCTTGCATACAAAGATGTTGCATCAACTGCACCAACGCAAAGAATGCTATCGGCATCGGAAGGGGCACTGATTCGGAACCAGGAACCGTTTCCTTCATTACCGGCACTGTTACAAACTACAATTCCTTTGGTTGCTGCAATATCCGCTGCTCTTGAAATTGGTGTTGTATTTCCATCCATATCGGCATAGCTATGATCTTGAGTAGGATCGTCGAAACGGGTATAACCTAACGAAGAGTTTATGATATCGGCACCGGCACTGTCGGCATATTCTGCAGCAGCAGCCCAGTTGTATTCTTCAATGATTGCTTCTGCAGGTGCATTTTCAGAGCGGAGCAGGAGGTAAGAGGCTCCTGGAGCGGTTCCTATGATAGTGCCCGGCTGATAGCCTCCCATAACGGATAATACCATACTTCCATGCCAGTCATCTTCAAAGACACTTGCATTTCCATCAACAAAATCCCAGGTAGCCAGTATACGGCCTGAATTGAATAAGCTGTCGAAAACCGGCATTGCATCGGCATTTAAAAATCCTGCATCTAAAACAGCAATAATTTTACCTGCACCGGTGTATCCATTGTCATGCATCTGATCACCTTTCAGCATGTTTACCTGATTGAAGGCAGTGCCGTAATTGAGAGATGAAACTCTTTCATTTGCAACAGGTGCAGGGCCTTTGTAACGGATCTTCTCGAGGTCAAATTTTGGCTCTGTGGTTACCGGCGCTCCTATGCGACCTACTTCAGTAGAAGAAGAAACATAAGGCAGCGCATTGATTGCTGTAAGTACTCCCGGATTTGCAACCTCAACAGTCACGGAATTAAACCAGCGGGATGTATTCAGAATGGTTGCTCCTGTTCCGGCCACTCCAGTGAGATATGCAGGGTTGACAGGGAAGTCCTGTTGTGTAACCGCAATATTTTGGGCCTGTCGGCGCTGAATAGCCCGTGCAGACAAATAAGCAGATGGATTACCTATCGAGTAGGGCGAATTGTTTTTATCGGTGAAAAATACCACATAACGGTCTTGTGCAAAACCGGTGGCAACAATGAACATACACAGTAGTAGGAGTAGATGTTTTTTCATGATTTATCAGTTTGTCCAGTATACTATGCTTTATGTAAACAGCAGTTGTGCATTTACACCGGGATTATTAGGGTTGGTATAGTCTTTTTCGATGTGAATTTGTTGCTTATATACCAAACCAACACCGGTTGCATATTGTTCAATTTCGTAATCTTTTCCGATAAAAGTATCCTCATCACGCTGCAAAACCGTCAGTGTAGAGTCGAATGTAATGCTGTTTACCACTTCCGTGCTGTTTAAGCCGGTTATTTCATAGGTTTGAGATTCCAGCACATTCAGGGAGTTTCCATCCCAGGTAGCACCAAATCCTAGAGGGAAAACCATTTTCACATAGGGCACGTTTTCTTCTTTCTTTTCAACTCTGGTGGTAGTTAAGTTGGAAGTCCATACATCAGCAATCACCCAGGGATAGTTCGCATCTAATCTGGTATATCTTTCCAGGCGCTGGGTTGGACGACCCTGATTATCGTTAAATACAGATTCAACTACTTCCTTGATCTGGTAGTAGGTGGTATCCTCGGCACCGGAAAAATCGTCTTTGGTGATGAGTACGGCATCATAAATTTGTTCGTGACCTACATTCACAGGAAAGTAGCTGTAGATGAGTCCCGATGGTGTTTTGTCGGAATCATCATCTTTGCATCCCTGAAAGGTTGCGGCAGCAGCAAGTAAAAGTATCCAGACCGATTTTTTCATAAGTTTTATTTTAAAATAAATCCACCTCCGATCACATCCTGATCTTCATAGAAAACCGCACTTTGCCCGGGAGCAACAGCGGTCACATTTTTATGAAATACTACTCTCGCGAGATTATCATGCAAACTGATAGTTGAGTTAGTGCCGGGGTCTTTATATCTGATTTTGGTGATGGCTTCCATTGCGCCATCAATATGCCCGTATTTTATCAGATTTAAATTCCGAACCCACATTTCTTTCTTCTCCAGCTCTTCAAAGCTACCCAATATTACCGTGTTGGTTTCAGGAACTATTTTGGTAACATACATCGGTTCCCCGAAAGCTACTTCCAGGCCCTTACGTTGACCAATGGTATAGAAAGGATAACCTTTATGTTTCCCCAATACTTTGCCTTCAGACGTAGTAAAATTACCTCCTGCAACCTGTTCTTCCAAACCATTTACCCGATGTTTCAGGAATGCACGGTAATCGTTGTCGGGGACAAAGCAAATTTCATAGCTTTCACTCTTATTTGCCAGCTCATGAAATCCCCAGTCGGATGCCATTTTACGAATAGCCTTTTTTTCAAATCCGCCAATAGGGAACCGGGTTTTAGCAAGCAAGTCTTGAGAAAGTCCCCAAAGTACATAACTCTGATCTTTGTTATGATCGACACCTTTGGAAACCACATACCGGTTATTTTCTTTACGGATTTGTGCATAATGTCCGGTAGCAATAAACTCACAATCGAGCATTTCAGCGCGCTTGTAAAGTGCTTCCCATTTGATGTGCGTATTACACAAGACACAAGGGTTTGGAGTGCGACCGGCCAGGTATTCATCCACAAAATTGTCAATTACTGCATCGCCGAATTCACTTCGGATGTCGAGTATGTAATGATGAAAACCCCTGTCGACTGCAATCGAGCGGGCATCGTTAATAGAATCGAGACTGCAACAGCCGGTTTCTTTTTTGGAGGTACCAGATGAAGCATAATCCCATGTTTTCATGGTTATTCCAACCACTTCATAGCCTTCTTCATGCAAAAGCATAGCAGCCACCGAACTGTCGATGCCGCCACTCATGGCTACTAATATTTTTCCGTGTTTACTCAATTTGTCAGGGCTATTGCCAACCAACAAAGGTAAGCATTTTCACCATAAAAAGCTACCCGTTATTGCAGCTTGAGTGCGCCATAGCGGTATGTTTCTGACGAATCCCTGACACCGTTCTCGTTGAGGTAGAGCCATTCACCTTCTTTCAGACCATTTTTGTACTGCCCTTTGATGTAGGGTTTGCCATTCATATGGAAATGCACAATGGTTCCTTCAAAAGTATCAGCTTTGTACCTGCCATCCACTTTTATGCTTCCATTGGTGAAATAACGCTTGATAGGTCCTTCTTTTAGTCCGTTTACATAGGTGATTTCATCCGAAATTTTGCCGGTGGGATAAAAGGTTTTCCAAATGCCATGAGCTTTGCCCAGTTTGTAGTTTTCTATGGCTGTCAACAGGGTATCATTTTCACTGTAATAGTTCCAGGTGCTGTCTTTTTCCTGATTGATATACTTTCCCACGGCCTTAATCTTACCATTCTCCCAGAAGCTGGTCATCCGGGCAGTTTTACCATCGGCACTATTCACCAAAACCGCCTGTTTTTTACCCGATTTGTAAAAGGTATTCGTATTGCCCTGAGGTTTTCCATTCTTGAAAATAGTCTCCGAAAAGAGTTGGTCGTTATCGTAATAACGCCTCCACGGTCCCTGTTTCAACCCTTTGGCATCGGTTCGGTTGATAGTATCGCCTTTGAAGATTTTATAGGTTTGAGCCTCCACTGAAATAACATGGAAAGCTATCATCAGTCCGGCCAGAAGCATTACTTTTTTCATAAGGCAAATTTACAATTTCGTGGGAATGATGGAGAGGGGGCAGGTTATTATTCTTTGGTATGGTTTTGCCGGGATTTTCAGACTAAAACTCAATTCTGGAAGTGATATTATGTGATTGCCCTTCCATTTATTGGCAAGTTATTGATTTTGTGATTATTATAAAATAATTCACTCAAAAGTAAAATTATTTGTTAAATTATTTGCATGTAGTGCTATTTGATTATATATTTGCGACATAAAATTCACTTATAAGTGAAACGTTTTTCAAGAATTTTCGTCTATTTTAATCTGGAATAAGTAAAGTGAACTACGAAATTGTCGAAATGGAACCATTCAGCGGCAGCGAAGCAAAGGTTTACTCTATCATTCCTGAGGGTGAAGAAGAAACGCTGTTTAATAAGTTTGTAGATGAAAATAAGGTAGCTTACAAGGAGGAGGTTAAAGACATACTCAAACGATTAATGCAAATCGGTCATACAACCGGAGCAAGAGAGAGCTTCTTTAAACACGAAGGAGATAAGGAGTTTCTTAGAAAATATGGGAATTACGTTTGGGCTTTGTTTGATGATAAAGAAAAAAAATTGAGATTGTACTGTATCAGGTTTGCAAATGTGGCAATAATACTTGGGGGTGGAGGATACAAGGACAAGTCTGTTAGAAAGTGGCAAGATGACAAAAAGTTGTCTGAGGAAGTAAGAAAAGTAATGGCTTATGCTGAAAGTATACTAAAGCAGTTGGATGATGGCGATTTATATTGGTCGGCAGACAGAACAGAATTAGAAGGAAACTTAAAAAACTACGACAATGAGTAAAGGAATCAAAGCAAGAAAATATAACAGCTCAAAACTGCAAGAGTTGTTAGATGAAGTTACTCCATTGGAAATGGAGCAAACTAAGAACAAAATGCAACTTGCTGCCCGTATTGAAGATCTTATGATAGCTAAAGGGTGGAACAAGTCGCAGTTTGCAGAAAAAGTTGGAAAAAACCCGTCTGAAATAACTAAATGGCTGAGCGGAACTCAGAATTTTACGATTGATGTGTTAACTGAGGTAGCGTTTACACTTGGAGTTGAATTAACAGCTTTGTTAGGAAAACAGCAGATTCAGGTTATTTACCGGAAAAAAATTGTGGTTAAATCGGTTGCTACTCCAACAGCGATAAGAATAACGACACCGTATGAACAAGGAACAGATGTTTTCGGGACTTGTTTCTTCACAAGTCAGGGAGCAAAGTCATCTTATTCACAAAAACGTCAAGCATAAAATGACTAAAATTGAAAATATAGATTTCGATTTTGAAATGCAAATAGTAGCAATCGAGTTATTAAGTAGCTCATTGAATTTGCCTGGCAATCCCAATACACCGGCAGCCAACTTTAGTTTCAACATAAGCATTGAAAGTCGTGCAGATGCAGTCAATAAGTATGTGTTTGTGATTGTGCATGTTGAAATCAAAAATGACGTCCATACGGTAGTTGGTTCATTGTCGGTAAGTTGCATTTTGAAATTTTAAACTTTGAAGATGTAATAAAAGTTGAAGCAGACGGTAAAGTAAATATTCCGCCACGCCTGATAGAAACACTCAACATTATTTCTGTTTCTACCACCAGAGGTGTAATGTTCTCCACCTTCAAAGGAACATTATTACATGGTGCTGTTCTTCCAATTATAGACCCAAAGCAATTTCACGTCGGAGGACAAAATTTAGAAAAGTAACAAAGGTGGGGGCCGCAACAGCGGAGGGGGGGCGCAAATTTTTCCGTTGCCCCCCAAAAAAAAAGGAAGAAGATTTTTTTTTAAAAAAAAAGGGGAGGGGGACCGGGGGGGGGCAAAGACGAGGAGAAAAAGGGGGGCAAAAGGGGGGGGAAAAGGGGGGGGGGGGGGGGGGGGGGGAAAAAGGGGGGGGGGGGAGAGAAAAAAAAAGAAGGGAAGAGAGAAAAAAAGGAAGAAAGGGGACCCCCAAAAAAAAAAAAAACCAGGGGGGAGAACCAGGGCCCCGGGGAAAAAGGAGGAGGGCCCCCCGGGGGAAAAAAAAAAAAGGGGGGGGAAAGAAAAAAAAAAAACCCCCCCCGGAAAGGAAAGGGGGGGGCCCCCCGGGGGGGGGGGGGGGGGGGGGGGGGGGGGGGGGGAAAAACGGGGGGGGGGAAAAAAAAAAGGGGGGGGGGGGGGGAGGGGATTTTCCCCTCAACCAGTTAACCTTTAGTAAAAATCAATCTACTTTTTGCCCAGACTCCGGTACAAATCATCCAGGGCTTTTACCATGGCGGTCCATGAAAATGTCTTAGCCGTTTGAGCCACGCCCTGGCGAAGAGAATCTTCCCGTTTATTTTGGAAGAAATCGGTAATGGCAGATGCAATGGAGCCGGAATCGACATCCGTTACATAACCGGCAATTCCGTTGGGTACTATCTCGGGCAAACCGCCCACATTGGTCACAATCATGGGTACTCCAAAGTGATAGGCAATCTGGGTGACTCCGCTTTGTGTGGCATCCCGATAAGGCTGAACCACCAGTGAAGAGGCGCCAAAATAAAACCTGACTTGCTCCTTTGGAATATAGTGGCCGTGAATGATTACTTTATCTTCAATACCTGCCTGGCGAATCTGATTCATATATGCTTCGCGGTCATCGTAAAATTCTCCGGCAATTAGTAAACGCAGTTTTGGATTGATTTGAGAAGCTTTTGCAAATGCATCAATCAGCAAATCGAGTCCCTTGTATTTTCGGATCAATCCGAAGAAGAGTAGGTAGTCGCAGGAGGGATCCAGTTTCAGTTCTTTCAAAGACTCTTCCCGGGTGGCAACTGCTCCAAAGATATTGTACACCGGGTGGGGTTGCAGTACCACCGGTTTCGTTTTGTCGAATGCCAGCAAATCGTTGCGTACACTTTTACTCATCACCAAAAAAGCATCACAACTATTTATAAACCAATTAGTAAGGGGTTTGTCGAAAGGTCTTTTTTCATGTGGAATAATGTTATCGGCAATCGCAATCACCTTAATTCCAGATGTTCCACGTTTCACAAGTCGGGCAATACTTCCCAAACACGGACCCATCAGTGGTATCCAAAATCGGATGATGATGTAGTCGGGTTTTAGTTCCCGGATTTTCGATGCAGCTTTCAACCAGCTAAATGGTTGGATGGAATTGATAATCGTAGTGATTTTAATATCGTTGGGAGCCGTTTCATTTTCAGCAAATTGGGTGCTGCCCGGATACAAAAACGAAGGATACTGCATGGAAAAGGAGATGATCTCACATTGATGACCTTCTTCATTCAAGGAGCGGCATAACACCTCCTTGAAATTGGCAATTCCCCCTTTCAGCGGATAGGCAGGACCAATAATAATGATATTTTTACGCTCTGATGACAATCGTTGAGTTGGAGTTTATAATACCATCGGATTTCTCCGCTCGTAAAGGTCAGATTCTTTCAGAAACCTGGTATTGGTTTTTATCCATTGATGTACGGGCAATAAGTTCACCCAGGAAACCGGCAACAAAAAGCTGCGTACCAATTATCATTGCCAAAATGCCGAAATAGAATAAGGGACGATCGGTCATGTTGTAAATGTTAAAAAAGTACTTGTCGATAGCGAGTTTCAAGGCAATTCCAAATCCTGCCAGAAAACTCAAGGTGCCCAACAAGCCAAAGAGGTGCATCGGCTTTTTTCCGAATTTCGAAACGAATGTAATCGACAGACCACATCGGAACGATAAGCCTTCAGTCCGCAGTTAAAATCATGCAAGTTATGAATGCCACTCATTTTGCGGGTTGCCCAATTGAAGAGGCGGGTAGGGATGGTCTTTGATAACGGATCGTGTCGCTTTTTCTTCCAGCCGCTGATTAAGTCGTTGCCATCATGAACGATCATCTTGTACAGATCCGGAATTTCATCAGGGCTGTCCTGTAAATCGGCATCCATGGTTATTACAACTGCACCTTTGGAAATCGAAAATCCTTCATTTAAGGCAGCCGACTTCCCATAATTTCTGCGAAAGCGAATGCCGCGGATATTTGAATTGGAAACGGAAAGTTGTTTGATGGTATCCCAGCTTTTATCCTTGCTGCCATCGTCCACTAAAATGATTTCGTAGCTAAAGCGATTGGCATCCATTACTTTAGAAATCCAATCCGTTAACTCAGGAAGCGATTCCTGCTCATTGAAAAGAGGTATTACCACAGAAATATCTGGCGTCATCATACAAATTGTTGTGGTTTGCGACGGTAAATAGCTGCTGTTATGAATGAAATAATGAGACCACCTATTAATTTATTAAATGACTCACTAAACGCGAGTGATCCAATTGTAACTTGTTCAATACCCTCCATTGCTTTTTCAAAAACGGCATCCGACATAAAAGCTTTTCCTTCTTCCATACTTGTCAGCGCCTGTGTTTTGTACTGATCCAATAACTCGGGAGCATACATCAGTGTAAACAGGTAAAACGCCAAACCGAATAAAGCTGCTGAAAAGAAGGTGGTGAAGATGCCGATGGTGAATCCTTGCCAATAGGTCATTACTCCCTGCAGATTATGGTCGCGGTGAAATTTAGTTGCCATGATAATGAAAACCACCGGGATCCAAAATCCTAAAAATGGTGCTCCTCCAAAAACATTGTAACCCATGAAATGTATGATAATAAAGAATACAAAAACCGATAACCCACTGAGTGATCCGTAGTGTAAGGCGGTTTTTATGCTGAGGTTTCCTTCCATAAGTAGCGGTTGTAAAATTACATTAAATGGCTGAATCTGATCGGTTGTTTTTTTCTAAGATGGGTGATTTATGAACGTTGATTGTTGATGGAGTTGTTCGTGGTATTTAGCAATCAATTTTTGCCAGGCTCCGGGAAGGTTATCTATGATGTCTGATGCATTCATGGCCTCCTGAGTTAAGGTTGCAGCAGCCAAATCTCCAGCCATTCCATGCAACCAGACACCCAATTGTGCTGCAGGCACTGATGCATAACCCGAAGCAAGCAAAGATGTTATTAATCCGGTAAGGATATCACCCGAACCACCTTTGGCCATTCCTGCGTTTCCGGTGGTGTTGAACCAGATTTTTCCGGATGGTGTAGCAATAGCGGTGTTTTTGCCTTTGAGGATCACTACTAATTTGTGCTTGGTGCTGAATTGCTGCAGCATTTCCAATTTCTGGAAATCATTTTGCCACTCGCCAACCAACCTGCGAAATTCGCCGGGATGGGGGGTAAGTATTGCATTTTCAGGTAGTTTGACCAATAATTCAGGTTTTTGTGCCATCAGATTTAAGGCGTCTGCATCCAAAACCATTTTGCCTGTATGTTTGCTAAGAACCAATTCCAGTAAGTTGGACATTTCAGCGGTGGTGCTGAGTCCGGGCCCAATTCCAATTACCTGAAATTTTGCCCAATCCAGCTCGTTTGCAGTTTGCATCGATACTACCATCGACTCCGGAACGGTTGTTTGAAGTATCACACCTTCCTTTTCGGGAACCATGGTGGTCAACAAACCGCCGCCACCTTTCAGGTATCCCTTTGCCATAAGTACCGAAGCACCCATTTTACCATGACTACCGGTTATTAACAACGAATGTCCGTAATTCCCTTTATGGGAAAATTCTCTTTTTGGGACATAAATGTGAGCTAGCATTTCGGGTTCCAGGGTCTCCCATGTTGCTTCGACCTTGTTCATAAAGTCGGTATGCAGGCCGATGTCAAGGACTTCTACTGAACCTATAAAAGGAGCATTTTCCGGTAACAATAAGGCTTTTTTCAGTACCTGAAATGTTAATGTTTTCGTTGATTTAACAATTTCATTACCAGTATTTAATGATGTTTCATCGGAACTAATACCTGAAGGTAAGTCGATGCTCACAACAGGCCGGCCGGAGTCATTAATTTGAGTTATAATTTCGACATAAAAGGGACTCACAGGAAGCTTCAGTCCTGTACCAAAAATGGCATCCACAATCAGGTCGGTATTGGTTAGATCTAACGCAACCCCGTTGTTAACAACTGTTTTAATATTATGATTATGAGTGCTTTGTAGTCGTTTAAGCTGTGCCTCACAGTCGGTACTCAACCTATTGGAAGGGTTCAAAACAAAAGCGTTCACCTCGAAACCGGTGGTAATTAACATCCTGGCTATAGCCAGACCATCACCACCATTATTTCCGGGGCCACAAATTATGGTAATGCGTTGTTTTTTAATATTTTGCAGGAGCCAATCGACGCATTTACCTGCTGCGCGTTCCATTAGGTCACCGGAAAGTATGGGAGTGTGTTGAATGGTGTATAAATCGGCTTCCCGAACCTGAGCTGCAGTTAGTATTTTCATGATTTCTGCATTTTATTATTTGAACATATAAAATTCATAACCAGAAATTTATGATATTCTAATTAATTAATTACTTCAATATCTGGAAACTCTTTGGAGAGGTGACTTTTGAGCAGGGTACCATCGCCATGAACAGCCACAATAGTCCGAGCTCCGGTATCTCTGATGAGGTCCAATATCTCCTGCCAGTCGGCATGATCACTCAAATGAAAATTGAAATGTGCCCGGAATGGCGACTTCTTCCAACCGGTAGCAAAAGCTGTTATGACTCCGGTTTCGCGATAATAGGTTGATAAAGCCCTGGGTGGAGCAATGAGAATGTTTCCGGTGGTCCGGCGGAACAATTGGTACGAATAAGGCTGCCAATTGCCCAATTGTATTCCCATTTGCTCATAAATCTTGTGAAAACCGGTTGCTTCCGGATGTACCATGACCCTGCGATGAGGAAAACGATCGGTTAAAAGTCTTGTGATTCGTTGCGATTTCCCCAGATTATAGGCACCAATTACTATGTTGGTTTTTCATATGCTTCCAGTTTGCTCAACTCATCCTGCTCGGGCGGATGCGCATAAAGAGGGTCCGCAAAGGTTGTTTCCGTAATCAGAACATCACAAGGTTCCACCTGAAACCGTTCGCAGGAAGCATCTTCCCGCAATTTAAAATCACCTGTATAACAGTACTTTATACCGCCGTATTCAATAATCACTTGAGCTGAACCTAAAATATGACCGGCGGG
Source organism: Bacteroidota bacterium (assembly GCA_016713525.1). Classification (GTDB taxonomy): domain Bacteria; phylum Bacteroidota; class Bacteroidia; order AKYH767-A; family OLB10; genus JADKJB01. The sequence goes on from JADJOZ010000001.1 coordinate 715,181, forward strand.
TAAAAGAGTAACTTTCACCTCATTAAAATAAAATGGTTCACCATATGCAGGAACGGTGAATAGGGTAGATACCATTCTGGGATATCTTAATCTCATAATGCTCTTGGTAGCTGCCGTACACCAGACAGCTTTGTTGCCGGCAATTGCATGATCGGCATGGCCGTGGGTAATGACTGCCTTCTGAACCACTCGTTTCGGGTCGAGATAAAAATCGCCGGGTTCAAAATAGAGACCCTCCGGACGTTTAAAAAGGTATTTATTCAATGCGGATTTGTTGTTTTTGTAGTGTAATGGAGCAAATTAAGGTAAAGTATCGGGTTTTTACAGGAAAACCTTAAGAAAAAATTAACGGTCCTCTGATACCGGCTGAATTTTGTGCAGCATTTGAAGAATTTGGGTGTGCAGCAATTGCTTTTCATCGTTGTGGATCACAAAATCTGATCGCTCAATGAGTTCTTTTTCAGGCAACTGAGTGGCGATGATGCTTTCAATCGCTTCATCCGACTTTTGATCTCTTATTCTGATTCGGTTCTTTCGGAGTTCCAGGGGTGATATCACGGTAGCAATAAAATTCATATCGACATAAGCCCCCGACTCAAACATGATAGCAGCTTCTTTGGCTACAATCGGAACATCAGAATTTTTAACAACCCAGGTGTGATAATGTTGTCTGACTAAGGGATGAACAATTTCATTGATAGCATTCCGCAAGGCAGGCTCTGAGAATATACATTCTGCCATGTATTTCCGGTCTGGATTGCCATCGGGCAAATAGGCTTTTTCACCGAGCAGCTTTTTGATTTTGAAGGAAGCTTCCTTTTCAATCAATATTTTTTTGGCTTCCGTGTCAGCATCAAAAACAGGAATTCCCATCGTTTCAAGAATCCTGCAAACCACAGATTTCCCTGATCCAATGCCTCCTGTGATACCTAATTGAATCGATTTCATTCGCTTATGAGATAATCGACTGTTTCAGGCTCTAACCGTATTTGATGCAACCCATACGGATACCGTTTTAACTTTAAGGTCAGGTGATTCGGTACTTCGGGAAATGGTACTTCAGCCACCACCTGAAAATCAGATTCCGAGATTTGGCGGTAGCGCAGAATCGATACCTGAAAACTAACTTTTACTTTATTAGGGAAAAGTGTGATCCTGCTTCGTTGAGAAACCGGAAGTTCCACAGGCAGTTCAATCATGCCCTCGGTATATTGTTCCACAGGCACATAGTAGTACACATAATCGGCTGATGCTGAGATGCCTGCTAATTGCTCTTTCACTAAGAATACACTTCCAAATGAAGGAGTTTTCAAATTTTTAAGGTTCACCTGTTGGGTTTCAATGGAAGTAATTTTATCCAGTAAATGTTGCGGTCCCGAAAGTTCAATTGAGTCGGGGCGAAGAATAATTTCACCGGCCTGCCCGAATTGTTGTTGGAAATGAATGGTGTGATTAATCTTTACCGGTACTTTTTTTAAATCTCTGGGTGTGAATGAAAAGCTGATAATTTCAGGAACAAGTTTATTCGCGACATGTTCGCCGGGAAATTGATTTCTTAGTTTAATGGTCTGAAAATCCCGATTTTTTAGTCCGTTCAGCAGTTTGCCTACATCTATCAAAATAGAATCAGGAGCATCGCGGAGGTGCACCCGAAACAATTCAAAACCGCTTCCGGAAAACCGGAATTCTAAACGCTTTGGCAGGTTATTGTCGGAATGATGACTGAAAGGAATATTCCTGTAGCTGATAGGAATTACAATCGAGGTTTCATAATTCCGGCTCAGGGAAGTGAAGACCCAGAAAACAATAGCAAGCAGCAGGCATGAGAAAAAGATCCAGGCTTTCTGGTTACCTTTTAATCGTTCGAACAGCTTAAAAAATGATCCTTTTTTCAATTCAACCCTGTAATTAGAAGGAGTAAAGGGGACTGCCGTGCAAATTGATGCCGGCAGCCAGAACCGAAAAGTACGATCTTATTTTTTTACTTCAGCAGTTGCAGGAGCATATTGTTTGGTTGCTTCCGCAGAAATGGCAGATTTTTCAACTTTTACCCTTACTTCATGAGCAATTTCAATCATGAAGGTAGTATCAGCTACTTCTACAATTTTACCATGAACACCACCAATGGTAACTACTTTATCGCCTTTTTGCAGACTTTCCTTGAAAACTTTTTCGAGTTTAGCTTTCTTCATTTGTGGGCGAATCATGAAGAAATAAAAGATCACAATGATCAGAACAATCATGAGTAATTGACCCATTGCACCACTTCCTGCAGGAGCGGCTTGTAAAAGGATAGTAAGTAAGTTCATAGGTATGTGTGAGGATTAACTGTTAGCTTTAGGAACCTGGATATCTGCACTGATTGTGAGAACCTTGGTATTAGGAATGGTGTTGGCAATAATGGTTACTGTTTTGCTGGTCATGCCCGATTTACCGGCACTGTCGAAGGTCACATTAATAAATCCTTCTTCACCGGGAGCGATCGGAGTTTTGGTATATTCAGGAACAGTACAACCGCAGGAAGCGCTTGCCGAAGAAATCACCAATGGGGCATTCCCGGAATTTTTGAATTTAAAGGCATAGCTTACTTTTTCACCCTGTTGAATAACTCCAAATTCATGATTATCGGTTTCAAAAGCGAACACCGGAGTTGCATTGGCATCAGCATCAGCAGCTTTACCCGAATTGGCTGTTGCCGGATTGTTAACAATATCAGGTGAGAGTTTGGCTTCACCGTCGCTGCTTTCTGTCTTTTGGTTGCAGGCTGCAAGCACCACAAATAAGGCAATTGGAAGGAGGGATAGGAGTGATTTTCTCATGCTTTTTATTTTTTGGAATGCAAATTTAATAACAAATGGATGAAGATCTTGTTAAGATGCTATTCAAGCAATCCGCGACCGGTTTTAGCGATCGAGCCTTTAGTTTTAAGGTCGGCAACAATATTATCGATTACCCCATTAATAAATATCTTGCTTTTCGGCGTACTGTAATCTTTGGATATATCAATGTATTCATTGATACTTACTTTGACAGGTATGCCGGGGAAATGCAGGATTTCACTGAGTGCCATCTTAAGTAAGATGATGTCAATGAGAGCAATTCGTTCCAGATCCCAGTTTTGTGTCTTTTCACCGATAAGCGTTTCAAAATAGGCATCGTTTTCAATGGTCTGCCGAAACAACTTCTCCATGAATTCCATGTCGTCTTCCTCATCACGGAATAGCGAAAGCAATTCAAAATGTCCTTTTTTATCGGGATGAGCCACTTTAATGGTTTTCAGAACCATACTGTTGATGAGGTCGAGAGCTTCTGCCCACCAGATATTCTGCTCTTCCATAACATTCTGTAATGCTTCAGAAGCAACAACAACATGTTTGTATACCCAGGTGCAGAATTCTACATCCTGCTCAATGGAGTGGGTAGCTACAGAAACATACTTTTTATATTCAGGTGAATTTCTGAGCTGAAAAAAAACTTTGGTAACCAGCTCAGCATCCTTTTGCCAGCTGATCTTTCTTTTTTTCAGGGCATCATTAAAATCGCTGAATGTACTCAGCCAGATCACAAAATGATTAGTTGCCAGTGACGACATAACAGGCTCATCTTTAGGGATAAATCTTGGTTGCAGATCTGCATAGTACTTCCGTTCTTCTTCTGCCAGTTCGGGAAGAATTTGTAAAAGGGAAAGGTAAAGATCGTAAGTCCGTTCGGTCCCTCTGAAAATCTCATTCACAGATGTGCCAATATTCTTGTCTTCGGACTGATACCAGGTATAAAGTGCCTGCATCACTCTGATTCGTAAATGTCTTCTGCTGAGCATCGGTGTTAAGAACTTTAAAACATTGAGGTGACACGACCTTTAAAAGGTCTGCATCACAATTTGAACTGTTTCCGGAATTAAAAACCCAGCTTTACTTTGCCGATATCGCTGATTCTTTTCTCAGCCATGCGGTTTGCTGCCAGGTAGGTTGGGATGTTTTCATCTGCAGCCATTTTAAAGATACCAAGTGTATAGTCATATATTTTCTCGGTATGCTGTAATGCACGTTCCCTGTTGTAGCCGGTAAGTTCTGAATATACATTGATAAGTCCACCGGCATTAATCAGATAATCGGGTGCATATACGATCCCTTTTTCAGTGATCATTTTGCCATGCACCGTTTCGTCGGCAAGCTGATTATTCGCAGCACCGGCAATTACCTGACATTTCAAGCGGTTAATATTTTCTGTATTTAAGGTGGCACCTAAAGCACATGGAGCATAAATATCCATGTCGTTGCCAAAGAAATCGAGGTCGGTTAATACAGTTACCCCATTTTCTGAAGCAACTCTTTTCAGGGTATCCTGATTAAGATCAATGATAGAAACTACAGCTCCTTCTTTAACCAAATGTTTAACCAGATTTTCACCCACATGGCCAATTCCCTGAACGATGATTTTTTTGCCTTTCAGATTATCGTTTCCATATGCCTGCTTTGCAGCTGCTTTCATACCCATGTAAACACCATAAGCAGTTACAGGAGAAGGATCTCCACCGCCACCCATAGATTCTGGTAATCCGGTAACGTGATTGGTTTCCATTTTCACATACTCCATGTCTTTGGTGCTTGTTCCAACATCTTCAGCAGTAATATATTTACCACTTAAACTGTTTACAAACTTCCCAAAACGACGGAATAATGGTTCAGATTTATCTTTTTTGGAATCACCGATGATTACCGCTTTTCCACCACCTAAATTTAAGCCGCTAATAGAAGCTTTAAACGACATTCCTCGTGATAAACGAAGTACATCACGTAAGGCTTCACTTTCATTGTCATATTTCCAAAAGCGGGTACCTCCAAGAGCAGGTCCGAGTACGGTATTATGAATGGCAATAATTGCTTTGAGTCCGGTTTCATGATCGTGACAGAACACCACTTGCTCATGTCCAAAGGTCGACATTGGGTCGAAAAGGTAATTGGACGCTGCAGCAGCTTGTTTTATTTCTTTAACTTCAATCATCAGTTGCTTTTTAATGTGGTGATTTCTAGTTTATTAATGCCAGGATAAGCTCCTGATGCGGTGCAAAGGTAAGGTTTTTTTCAGATAGCAAAGAAGGATTTCAATCGGTTTTAGGACTGATGTATAAAAACCATCAACTTTGTCCGATTAGTGCTTCCAGAATCTTGTATAAAAGAGCCGCCAGCAATCCTGAAATTGGTATGGTAAGCACCCAGGCCCAGATGAGTTTGATTGTCACTCCCCATCTGACTGCAGAAATCCGCTTTACTAATCCAACCCCAATGATTGAACCTGTGATGGTATGTGTTGTGCTCACAGGAATTTTAAAATGTTGGGTAACAAATAACGTAATTGCTCCTGCAGTTTCTGCGCTAAATCCTTCGAAAGGGGTAAGTTTGGTTACTTTTTGCCCCATGGTTTTCACTATTTTCCAGCCACCAACCATGGTGCCTGCTGCAATAGCTGAATAGCAAGCAAGCGGAACCCAGCCCGGAATGTGGTGTATATCTGTAATTACCCCGTGAGATAACATAGCTGCAGCAATAATTCCGATGACTTTTTGAGCATCATTTCCACCATGCCCTAAACTGTAAAGAGCTGAGGAAAGTAATTGTAATTTCCGGAAAGAGGAGTCGATTTTCGAAGGATTGGAATGCCTGCATATTTGCATGGTAATAGCCGCCACGATGTACGATAAAATCATCCCTATAACAGGTGCCAGAACAATAAAATATACCGTAGGCATAATTTTATCCATTTGTAGCGCGTCAAATCCCCCGGCATGGGTAATACCGGCTCCGGCAAACCCTCCAATAAGTGTATGTGATGAACTGGAAGGGATTCCCAGCCACCAGGTGACCAGGTTCCATATAATGGCAGCTACCAATCCTGCGATTACCACCACAAGGGTTATATTATCAGCATGAACTGTTTTTGCAACAGTATCGGCAACCTTGAGTTCAAAAATCCAATAAGCCAGAAAGTTAAACATCGCTGCCCACAGCACAGCAGTAAGAGGCGACAGCACTTTGGTAGAAACTACCGTAGCAATGGAATTTGCCGCATCATGAAAACCATTGATGAAATCAAAAATTAAGGCAAGGGCAATAACAACAATGAGGAGCGTTTCCATAATGAGTTAAAAGTATCAGGCCATTTTAACTATGATAGATTCAATGACATTGGCGGCATCCTCGCATTTATCAGTCGCTGTTTCCAATGCCGATAATACTTCCTTGAGTTTGATGATCTGAATAGCGTCTTTCTCAGTCTCGAAAAGTTTGGCTACAGCATTGTCGAAAATGTCATCAGCATGATTTTCGATACTATTAATACGTACCAGTGAATCGGTGATATCACGCATCTTACGCATATTTTTCAATTCGAAAATGGCTCTGCGTAATTCTTCTGTTCCCGTTTGTATTAGTTCTGCCAGTTTTACCACATCATTCGTGACAACTGTAAGCTTGTAAAGCTCCATTCGTTTCGATGATCCATGTATATAATCAAGTACATCATCAATTGCCGAAACTAATCGATGAATGTCTTCGCGATCATACGGGGTGATGAAGTTTTTACTCAGCTCCTTAAAGATTTCATGAGTGATCTCATCTCCAACATGCTCTATTCGTTCAATTTCACGGAACCATTTGGTTTTTTCTTCCGGTGTTGTTGCAAGTACCAGTTGCACTATAGCCTTACCTCCTTCAGCACAATTGGCTGCTGCCTTATCAAACAATGGGAAAAAAAAGTCTGTCCTGTGGGATGAAGTATTTGAGGAAAGGAAGTGCCATAATTTGTTACGTTAAATGAGTTAGCATGTAATGTTATCCGAATCTTAAGGGCGCAAATGTAACGGAGTTTAATCACCTACACAAAAGATGTTGAAAAGTGTTTATAACGAATTGATCAAGTTAATTGACTGAATGACAATTAATTGAATCAATTATTCGCAAAGTGTGATTCAGGTCACCGATAGAATTGTATTTAACAACTAATTTTGCAGTCAATAAATTCGGGAAAATGAACAAGGGTTCCAAATTGTACAGTATCGTAAATAATAAATGTCCTAAATGTCATGAGGGACAATTTTTCAACACTAATTCTTCTTACGACCTGCAGCATTTTTCTGAAATGCCTGATGTTTGTCCTGTATGCGGGCAAACCTACATGCCGGAACCGGGCTTTTACTATGGCGCCATGTATGTGAGTTATGCTCTGAATGTTGCCATTTTTGTTACCGTTTGGGTGGCGACAAATGTGCTTTTCAGCGATGGATTAGGTGTGTGGTGGTTGGTATTGGCGAGTATAATTGTCGGATTAGCCCTCATGCCGGTCAGTTTCCGGTGGGCCCGATTAATTTGGATCAACTTTTTTGTGAAATATGATGCTCAGTCGGCAACCAGAAACCGGGAAAAGCTTCCCATTATCTGACAATTACCTGCAAGCGGGAATTACCTCTGCCAATTTCATAAGGTAGAACCTGTGAGGCATCTATTATCAGAATTTCCAGTTTTCTTAAATTCGCAATTCCGGCGGGTACATTTGCATCACCACCACAACCGGCAATGTTCAATTCTCTGAGATTTTCCAGTTCACCCAACCATTGAGGTAAGGGAGTTTCCAACTGATTTCGACCAATTTCAAGTACCTCCAGATTTTTTAATTTCGATAAATCTTCAGGCAGGGCAGTAAGGTGATTATCATTCAGATAAAGCACCTCCAGATTTTTCAAAAACCCAATATCTTCAGGTAACACTTTGAGCTGATTATTTCGCAGATCCAGTTCTTCCAAAGCAACCAGATTACCAATAGATTCGGGAACAGCGTGTAGTTTGTTAAACCTTAAATTAAGCTTTTTCAATTTCTTAAGGTTACCAATTTCTTCAGGTAAAGAATCCAATTGATTTGATTGAAATGAAAGCTTTTCCAATACCGTCAAATTGCCGATTTTGGGAGGGATGCGCTGTAGTTTGTGGCGGAACATGCTTAATTCCGTAAGTTGAATCATGTTGCCGATTTCGGGCGGAAATTCCGACAGTCCGGATGCTGTAAGGTTGAGTTGCTTTACACTTTGCGGGCTATTCTTAATGTTTTCAAAACTCTTCAACCGGCTTTTGCAACCTGATAAAAATAAAGCGATCAGAAATACACTAAAAATTGTTCTCTTCATTCCCTAAAGGTAGTAAAATGAAATTACTTTTCGGAAATTACTCAGAAGATGCCAAGCAGGAGCACTTTTGTCAGCCTTTTTGTTCAAATTTGCAGTTCGTCACATCCACGAAAATCAGCAGCTTTGATTTATGCATGCACTGGCATATCTGAATAAATACTTTTACAAATACCGGGGACGAATGCTGGCCGGAATTTTATTTGTTACCATTTCAAACCTGTTTGGAATTATGCCGGCGAAACTGATCAGGTATGCACTCGATCAGGCAGGAGCACAGATATCATGGTATCAACTCACCAAATCATTCGATATCAGCAATGAGTTTCTGAATGCTATTTCATTCAACCTGCTCATTTTTGTTTTGCTGGTATTAGTGATGGCCCTGTTAAAAGGAATTTTTATGTTTTTTATGAGACAAACAATTATTGTCGTTTCCCGATACATTGAATATGATTTGAAGAATGAAATTTACAATCATTATCAGAAACTGGATGCATCGTTCTACAATGCCAATAGCACAGGCGATTTAATGAACCGTATCAGTGAGGATGTGAGCAGAGTGAGAATGTATGTGGGACCCGCAATCATGTACACCGTGAATCTGGTAGTGATGTTCATCCTGGTGATATGGGCTATGGCACAGGTAAATGTAAAACTCACCTTATATACCTTGTTACCATTGCCGGTACTCTCAGCAATAATTTACTACGTACATGAAGTAATCAACCGACGCAGTGAAAAAGTGCAGGAGAAACTATCGAAACTCACGGTATTCGTTCAGGAATCGTTTTCCGGAATTCGTGTATTGAAGGCCTTTGCCAGAGAAGAATCGGTGAGTGAAAACTTCTCGCGGTTATCGGAGGAGTATAAAAATGATTCGATGGATCTGGTGCGGGTAAATGCATTGTTTTATCCTGCCTTGCTGATTCTGGTTGGACTCAGTTCAATCATCACCATATACATTGGAGGATTACAGGTTATTGCAGGCACCATTACCATAGGTAACATTGCGGAATTCATCATCTATGTGAATATGCTCACGTGGCCGGTTGCTTCATTAGGATGGGTAGTTTCATTAGTGCAACGGGCAGCAGCTTCACAGCAACGAATCAATGAATTCTTAAAAACTTCACCCGGCATTCAATCGGGTGATGTCCCTTTTCCGGAATTTAAGGGAAACATTCGCTTTGAAAATGTTACATTCACTTATAAAGGAGCAGCTCAACCGGCACTCACCAATATTAATTTTGAAATTCCGGCAGGCACTTCAATCGCTATAACCGGTCGCACCGGTTCAGGAAAATCAACATTGGCCTCTTTGATCTTAAGAATGTATGATCCTGAACAGGGTAGGGTATTGGTTGATGGAAAAGATTTACGAAGTGTAAATCTGTATCAATACCGGTCGCAAACAGGATATGTTCCGCAGGAAGTCTTCTTGTTCAGTGATACCATCGCAAATAACATTGCATTTGGTATAACAAATAACAATAATAAGGTACAGCTGCAGGAACTGATCACGAAAGCAGCATCGGATGCAGCTATTTTAAGTAATATCAATGAGCTGCCCGCTAAATTCGAAACCATGGTGGGGGAAAGGGGAATTACTTTATCGGGTGGCCAGAAACAACGGGTTTCAATTGCCCGGGCAATCATCCGGGAGCCGTCATTATTAATATTCGACGATTGTTTGTCGGCAGTCGATACCAGAACGGAGGAGGAAATATTAACTAATTTGAAGCGAGTCATGGAAAACAGGACATCCATAATCATTGGACATCGGATCTCCTCGGTGAGACAGGCTGATAAAATTCTGGTTTTGGAAAATGGGGCAATTGTAGAGCAGGGGACACACGATGAATTATTGAGTGCCAAAGGGGTTTACTTCGAAATGAATGAAAAACAGTCACTTGAGGAGTTAATTTGATTTATAGGCTAATTTTTACATTATTTTTTGCATTTTTTTTCAATTGTAGTTAATTTTTCTATTTTTGTCATTCAAACAACTACAAATGTCGGATTTTAATCAGAACGATGCCTCCAAAGGAGTTAAGAGTACACGGGTGAAGGCAGGTAAACGGACCTACTTTTTCGATATAAAATGTACTAATTATAATGACCATTACCTGGTGATTACAGAGAGTAAAAAGAAGCTTTCAATGGGATCAGAACGCCCGTTTTATATGCGGTCGCAGATTTTCCTTTACAAAGAGGATCTTGAAAAGTTCGTGAACGGACTGCAGCAATCCATTGACTATATAAAAAGCCAATACCCCGACATGGTGCTTGAAAAAAAACCGGGTTGAAGAGGATGATTATAACAATCAGCGCACCAATAATGGTTAAAAAGTTAATAAACCTGTTAATGAATATTTCATAAAATTTCGTAATCCGGAATATTATTAATACATTTACATCTACATCTACTTACTAATTTTATTCATTCCCCCCATGAATAAAGACAATAATAAAGGCTTAACTGCCCAAGACAGGCAGTGCCTTCAGTTGATTGAACAAAATATTCAATTAACACAACGTATAATTGGCGACGATGCCATCATTTATTACGATCTCCGGATCCGGCCCCTTTTAGGTGAAGCCGAGCATATGGAAGTCATAAGCCTGAAACGCCTGACAGTATTTACCAGATCCTCTAATTGGGAGTTTCTGCCTAATTAAAGATTCTGTTAAAATTTACGGTAAAGCATCATCCTTTTCAGGGTGGTGCTTTCTATGTTTCTGAGGCAACTTTTTTCATAACTGGTACGTCTGTTAAAATAGGTAATAAAATTCTTTTGATTATCCAATTTTAATCCTTTACTTTGATTGAGTATTAACCAACCTAATTATGATCAAATCATTACGTCTGTTAGCTGCCTTAATTTTACTAAGTCAAGCATCATTTTCCCAATTAGTTCCCTGCATCGGAACGCAGTCCCTGACTGCAACTCCTCCGCCAAATGCGGCTGGAGCCTATGCTCCCGGAACAGTGGTTACTTATTGCTATTCGGTAACAGATTACGCTCAAAGTGTAGCTGACTGGATAGCAGGGATTCACCCAACATTTGGGCCGGGCTGGGATTTAACGACACTGATTCCGATTTCCGCATCTCCAAGTTGCGACGGTCAGGGTAATTGGGCATGGTATACTTCATGTACCGGAACAGCTTCAGGTATTACTTATGGTCCCGGATTCTATTACGATACTCCTGCCGGTGGTCCGGGATTAGATGGAATTCCCGGAAATAATTTCGGTGATAACTGTCAGGCATTTACCTGGAACTTCTGCTTTCAGGTGACTGTTGCAGCTAATGCACCCCAACTTACCGATCTCACTGTTTGTGTTCAGGCGCTGTCCGATTATCAGGCCGGTTCATGGGGAAATGATGGTTGTAGTGATGCCTGCGAATCGCTTGAAGCATTCGTTCAGGTTTGTACACTCATCATTCCTTCTGCAGTTATAACCAATGCATCATGTGCTAATACCAATGATGGTTCAATTGTGGTAACGCCATCCGGACTACCACCTTATTCTTTCCTTTGGAGCAATGGAGCTACTACAGGTACATTAAGTAATGTGCCTCCCGGTATATATACTTTAACAGTAACCGATTCCGCTGATTGCGATAAAGTTGTAACATTCCAGGTTGGTGGTCCGCAACCAATTAATCTTAATGCAACAGTAGTGCAGGATGGATGTGTACCTGGTGGTGGTTCTGTAACTCTCGCACCAACAGGTGGAACCGGTGCTTCTTATACTTATCTGTGGAGTGATGGAACAACATCGAATTCATTGAACAATCTTACCGGTGGAACCTATACAGTTACTGTCACCGATGCTAATTCCTGCACCGAAACACAAACATTTACCATAACATCAGTCGCACCAGTATCTGTCACAGCCAGCAGTACGAATTCTACATGTACCGGCAATAACGGATCGGCAACAGCTACTATTTCAGGTGGAACAGCTCCATTTGTCTATAACTGGAGTCCTTCAGGAGGATCCGGAGCCACTGCATCAAACCTTGGACCGGGAACTTACACTGTTTTGGTGACCGATTCAAATGGTTGCACTTCCACAGCACAGGCTACCGTTTTAGCAATCGGGTCATTTACTTTAACATCATCATTTATTCCTCTGGCATGTGATCCGCAAGGCACCACCTCGGCCACAGTAACCGTTAACGGAGGAACAGCACCCTATACCTATTCATGGACACCATCGGGAGGTACTTCCGCAACTGCAACCGGGCTCACTTCAGGAACCTATGTTGTTTATGTTACTGATGCCAATAGCTGTGTCGATTCCAATACTATTGTTATTCCTGGAGTTATTCCTGTAACATTAAATACCAGTGCAACTTCGGTTCAGTGTAATGTCCCTAATTCAGGTTCTGTAATTGTAACCGCTACTGGTGGTGTTGCACCCTATACTTACTTATGGTCAGATGGGTCAACATCTGCTTCGGTGACTGGTTTACCGGGAGGATTATACACAGTCACTGTTACAGATGCAAACGGATGTACTTCTGATGCAACTTCATTAGTGAATGTAATTCCTGATGTGTTTGTTACTGCCGGAAGCGATCAAACTGTATGTGCCGGTCAGCCTGCTACCATTACTGCAAGCGCAACCGGAGGTACTTCACCTTTTGGCTATACCTGGAATAATGGCCCAACAATAGATTCTCAAACCGTAAATCCTATTGTAACTACTACTTATACAGTAACAGTGATTGATGCTAATTCCTGTACCGCAACTTCTTTTGTGACGGTAAATGTGGAGCAATATCCTGTAGTTTCTGTGAGTTCAAATGCATCTATTTGTTATGGTGCGAGCACACAACTTACCGCATCTGGTGGAAGTACATTCAGCTGGTCTCCTGTTGACGGATTAAGTGATCCTGCCATATCAAATCCTGTAGCTTCTCCATTAACAACTACTCCTTATACTGTGACGGTAAGCAACGGACTTTGTTCAAGCACAGGTAATGTGATTGTAACTGTTGAGCCTGAAATACAAACTGCATTTTCACCCGATACCACTCAGGGCGAAGCACCACTTGAAGTAACTTTCACCAATACCACTTCCGGTGCCTCCACATATCTGTGGGATTTTGGTGATGGCAATATCAGCAATGCTGTTTCACCAACAAATACTTATACCGAGCAGGGTAGTTATACTGTTACCATGGTTGCAACCAATTCTTTGGGATGTACCGATACTTTGAAATTTACCTACATTGTAGTTAATGAGTATGCTGCTCTAGTTATTCCCAATGTATTCACACCAAATGGAGATGGTAAAAATGATGAGTTTAGCTTTATAGAGACAGGAATTTCATCTATAAGCGTTAACATCTTCAACAGATGGGGTAATGAGATTTATTCCTGGAATGAAAAAGCAAAAGGCTGGAATGGAAAATCTAAAGATGGTTCTGAAGCACCCGATGGTGTTTACTTCTATGTGATCAAAGCCAGAGGCATTGATGATAAACCTTACAATTATCAGGGTACGGTCCAATTAATCAGAGTTAAATAATACCAACTTCTTTGGCTGATACTGTCAGTACCGCAACATGAAAAATATAAGTTTTATCATTCTCATTTTTATTGGTAGCGTAATCAATTCGTTTGCTCAGGGGAACTTAACCATTCCTGATCAAAGCCAAAAGGCCGGAGTTTCGCAGCGAATAGGTTTAACCGACATTGAAATTCATTATAGTAGTCCGCTGGTGCGTGCCAGAAGCATCTGGGGAGATGTAGTTCCCTTTGGTGAGGTTTGGCGTGCCGGTGCAAATGAAAATACCACTATCAGCTTTTCTACAGATGTTATAGTTGGTAATATTCAGGTTCCTGCGGGCAAATATGGACTACATATGATTCCAAGAAAGATAAATGGACCATTATTCTGTCGAAAAATGCCAGTTCCTGGGGTAGCTTTTTTTTATAATAAAGAAGAGGATATGGTAAGGTTTGAAGTTGAACCATTGACTCGTGATTTCCAGGAGTGGCTTAGTTACAGGTTTACAGATCCAAAACCCGGAGCCGTAAATGTGACCATGAATTGGGAAAAAATTGCTATTTCATTTCCAGTCTCCATTAAGATTCAGCAAACAGTTGTTGCAAGCATGCGAAATGAATTACGCGGAGTTGCGGGATTCACCTGGCAAGGTCCATGGCAGGCGGCCGATTATTGCATGACTCACAACATTTACCCGGAAGAAGCAATGCAATGGATTGATCAGTCATTGGCTGTTCAGGAAAATTTCCACAATCTGGAAACGAAATCATTGATCCTTGCTAAGGCCGGAAAACAAACTGAATCGGCGGAACTGCACGCCAAAGCAATTGCTGTTGCCAGTGAAACACAACTAAATACACATGGGTACAAAATGCTGGGAAATGGCGATTTGAACGGTGCTGTAGAAATATTTAAACTCAATATCAAACGAAATCCTAATTCCTGGAATGTGTACGACAGTTATGCTGAAGGTTTACTCATGAAGGGTGATAAAAAGGTGCCATCAGCAACTATCAGATAGCATTATCGAAAGCCCCGGAAGCACAGAAGAATCGAATTACAACACTAATCAATAATATTAAATCGGATATCAAATAGCGACACCAGACACACACCAAACATTAAATCGGCAGCATTCCCTGAACACACCAGGGAAAGCGAAGTGAGCCGGCCTGAATATTGAATTTGCTAAAACACACACACAACCATATGCAATTCATTAACCACACCAAAACCAGGGCCTATGCGACAGCTAAAGATTACAAAATCTATTACCAACAGGGAGAACGCCTCTCTGGAAAAGTACCTTCAGGAGATCGGACGTGAGGATCTGATCAATGCCGAAGAAGAAGTAAAGTTAGCACGAAAAATTCGTGCCGGCGATCAGGCTGCACTTGAAAAACTTACCAAGGCGAATTTACGTTTCGTAGTTTCTGTTGCCAAGCAATACCAAAACCAGGGACTCAGTTTACCCGATCTTATTAATGAAGGGAATTTAGGACTAATCAAAGCGGCAAAACGATTTGATGAAACCCGGGGTTTTAAATTTATTTCCTATGCTGTTTGGTGGATCCGGCAGTCAATTATGCAGGCACTTGCCGAACAATCCAGAATAGTGAGGTTACCCATTAACCAGCTTGGATCGGTCAATAAAATTAAAAAAGCATTTTCTATTCTTGAGCAAAAAGTTCGAACGGGAACCCAGCAACAGTGAACTATCAATCGAGCTGGAAGTACCTGAAGAAAGTGTTGCCAATACGATGAAAATTTCCGGTAAGCAGGTAAGTGTGGATGCTCCGTTTGTAGCAGGTGAAGAACATAGTTTGCTCGATGTACTGGAAAATCCTGATTCACCATTAGCCGATAATGTGCTTATGAATGAGTCACTGCGTCAGGAAATTAACCGTTCACTGTCAACTCTCACACAACGTGAAAGTGATGTGGTGAAGTTATTTTATGGCATCGGCTGCAATCATAGTTTTACACTCGAAGAAATTGGTTCTAAATTCGATCTGACCAAAGAAAGGGTACGACAAATTAAGGAAAAAGCTATTCGCAGATTGCGACACAATTCGCGAAGCAAACTCTTAAAAACTTATCTGGGATAATCAGAGCTTCTTTAATCGGATTACTTCTTCTTTCAATAATTTCACGGATATTTCGCAGGCTTTTTTAAAGTCATCGAAAACTGCCGGAATGCGTTCTGTATGGATCTGATCTCTTGAAAATTCTTCCAGTTCAGCCACCAGATTATGCAGGATATTGATTTTTAAAAGATTTACCGATGATTTCAGTTTGTGTACTGCCTGAAACGTAGCAGGCCAGTTTTGTTGACGGATATGATCTTCCGATTCACCTAAAAGCTGAGGTATCTGCCCAATGAGCATGTGCAACAGACTCATCACATCTTCAGTGCTACCACTGAATAACAAAATTAATTTTTCAGATGAATTTCGTATATCCTCAACCGTTATACTGCTTTCATTGGGGGCAGGAGCAACTTCGGCAACTTTTGGCTTTCCATTTACCTGCTTCAGAATAGTAGTCAGTAATTCGTGCGGGCTGTACGGTTTGGTTATATAATCCGACATTCCTAGTGCAAGAGCCTTTTCCTTTTCGTGGTTACTGGCATAAGCAGTAAGGGCTATGATTGGAATTTGATTAACCGGATGGGGTAGTGTAGTTCTGATGACCTGTGTGAGCTCATATCCGTTCATCACCGGCATTTGAACATCCATCAATATCACGTCAAATTTCCCGGCCTGTAAACTTGCCACTGCTTCTGTACCATTATTGGCAATTTCAACCTGAAAGCCCATTTTATTGAGCAGTTTTTGTGCAAGAAACTGATTGACCTTATTGTCTTCTACCAACAAAATTGTGACATCCGATAAATCGTTTAGAGGGATTTTACTGCCGGCTTTTTTGCCACCGGTAGTTTTTTCTAATTTCTTCAATAACTTGAATGGCAGCTCCACTTTAAAAACGGATCCGCTTCCTAATGTACTGTTTACGGAAATGGATCCACCCTGCAATTGTACCAGTTGCTTAACAATGGTAAGTCCCAGTCCGGTGCCGCCAAATACCCTGTTTTTATCGTAATTAGCCTGAGTAAAACTATCGAAAATAGAATGAATTTTATCTGATGAAATACCTATACCGGTGTCGGTTACCTTGAATAAAATTTTAATGGTGAGGTCATGCGATTCCACCAGTTGCATATCGAGAGAAACGGAACCCTTATCAGTAAATTTCACACTGTTGTTTAACAGGTTCAGCAGAATCTGATTTAAGCGAACCGCATCACCAATAAGTAATTCAGGCAGGTTATCGTCGATAGTTAGATTAAGCTTGATTTTCTTTTCTTCAGCTTTCACTTTTAATACCTGTACCATTCCTGTCAGTAATTCCTTGATACGGAATTCACTGCTTTCAAAACGGATTTCACCGGAATGAATTTTTGAATAATCAAGGATGTCATTGATGATTACAATGAGATTATTCGCTGATAACTTAATGGTATTGATATACTCAAGCTGCTCAGGAGTAGGGTTGGTATCGGCAAGTAAATTGGCCATTCCCAAAACACCATTCAGCGGTGTGCGAATTTCGTGACTGATATTGGCAATAAACTGATCTTTAAGTAAAACAGTTTTCTCAGCCAGTTCTTTCTCTTTCAGGGTTTCTTCCAAATCGTAGCGCAACTGAATACCTTTGGTTTTCAGAACCACTTCTTCATTCATCAGTTCGCCGGAAAGGGAGTTGAAGTTTTTGTAATGTAATAAGGCATTCCGGTAATCGCCGGCTTTTTCATAAGCATCAGCGAGAAAACGGTGAATTAAATTTTTAGGATATTTTACCTTTAAAGTCTCAGCAATCTGAAGCGATTCGGTAAGAATAGAAATGGCTTTGGTGTATTCACCGGTTTCAATGTAAAGGTTACCCAGACTCTTCAACAGGTCGGCTTTCAGAATAACATTACCGGTGATATTTACATAATCGATTGCCTTGAAAAAATAATCGAGTGATTTATCGTATTCTTTGAGTTTGGTAAATAGTATGGCCAGACTACCTGTTGGTTTAACCTGAAGTTCCGGATTACTTAATGAATCAGCCTGAGTTAAGCTGCGGTCAAGATATTCATAGGATTTATCGAGATCATCGGCCCAGTTGTAGCAATTACCGATGTAATAATTGGTAATTGAAACCATAGACTCATTTCCGGATTCAGCAAAAATGCGAAGTGCCAATTCATGATTTTCGATTGCTTTGTTGTAATCGGTTAAGGCCTTGTAAATTTCTCCAAGTCTGTTATAAATAGATCCTTTTAAAGAAACATTTTCCGAATGACGGGCAAAATTCAGTGCTTTCAGTTGTGATTCCAGAGCTTCCTGATAATTTCCAATGCGGAAACAAATATCACTGATTGCTTGTTCCGATTCACAGGCACGCAAAGGTGCTGCGATCCGTTCGTACAAAGCAGTAGCTTCATGAAGGAGTGACAGTGCCTGTCGGGTATTACCTTTTTCATTCTGGATGTTTCCCAGCTCCAGCAAACATTCTCCTATTCCCGTTGAAAATTGGGCGTTTTTGGCCAGATTGAGTGCTTTTTCAAAAAATTCCTCCGATTGCATGAGGTCAGCATCCCGCAAAGTGCGAGCAGTCTCAATGAGGTGAGAAATTACTTCTTCCCCATTAATTGCCTCATTTACAGCAATTTTATCATTACTTCCCTGCATTTTTTAATCGTTGGTCTTTGAAAGGATCAAATATACGTCAAATCCCCCTAAGTGGCTAGATTCAGGCTTCTTAATCACTGAAATTAGGTATTCAGTGATTTTTCTAACTATACGGAAAATGGGTGCGGTTGGATGCATTCGGTGAAAACTATTCCGCATCCACAAAATTAAAATGGGTCCCTTTTAACGGATTAGCGCAAAATAACCGGCTTTGGTCTCTTTAGATAACCTACCTGTCGACTGAATAGCTTCATAGGTTATCAGATAAGAATAAACACCCTCCGGTGCATCTTTACCTTCAAATTGACCATTCCAATTACCATCAAAACCAAGTTTAATGGTACTATGCATTGTCTGGCCCCATCGGTTAAAAATTATGATCTTAAAATTGGTCACATTGGTACCCTGTGCATAGTAGGTGTCATTTTTACCATCGGCATTGGGCGTAAAAGCTCCGGGTATAAAAAGTGTTTCGGGGCACGATTCGAGAACAACTAACGAATCTGTTTTTGTGCATCCATCAGCATGTGTAACAACAACACTGTAAACTCCCGGATCAATAATCGCGATTTCCTGAGTTATTTCACCTCCCGGATACCAGTTGTAACTTGCTCCAGGTCCTGCATCTGCAATTACTACATCACCATTATCACCACATACAATAGCATCTGTAAGCACCACCTCGGGATTGGAAAGAACGGAAAGGTTAAAAGTATCTCGTGCAATGCAACCGCCATTATTTACTGCAACAATGTAAGTGCCACTGTCGCCGACTGCAATTAGAGCCGTTGTTTCTCCGGTCGACCACAAATAAGTACTTCCCGCAAAGGTAGCATCCAAAGTAAGTATAGTGCCATCACAAACAATACTGTCTGCCGGTAATGCTATCACCGGAGGATTCACCACATAAACAGTCACAGGAACTGATGATCCCAGTCCATGCCACAAGTAAGTAGTAGTATCTGTTGGAGCAACTGTGAGTATGTTATTTACAGAAGTCACCGTATCAGTTGGTGTTGCTAACAGCGACCAGAATCCCTGTGTATTGGTAATTCCTGTGAGTGCGGTATTTTGTCCCGGACAAATAACAGTATCACCTGTTACGGATATCGTTTCTATAATTGGTGAAACAACAATATCATCAACATAGTAATAAGCAGCACTATTCAGAGCTGTGCAGGCAGGGGAAGGATTGATAAAATTAAATGCCGTTGTTGCAGCATCCGTACGAAAATTTCCTATGGTAATAAACGCTTCGCCACCTGCAGCAACATAGTAGGATGTTAAGGCAGTCCACGATCCGGTATCGGCAACTACATTGGTTAATTCAACTTGTGGGGTAACATTTATGTAAGCAGTTCCTGATTGTGAAAGTTGTGATGTTGAAAAAACCACTCCTAACCGGTTGGTTGCATATTTTGAATTGGAAGAACGACGAAACCAGGCTTCTGTTTTGTATAATTGTCCCGTAACCATTGGCGATACTAACGGTGCCTGCATATACGTTCGTTGATTGGCACCCGATTTCTTCGTGTAAATTCCGGCATAGGAACTGCCCCCATGTGCAGGAGCCTGGCCTGCAAAATTTACAGGAACACTAACATCATTGCAGCCCGGAGTTGTTCCATTTACATGACAGAAACTGAATAAGTCGGCAGTATCTCCTGTAGCAACCCAGGGTTGTGCAAGTGTAATTTCTTTGGGACCGGCTGGGCAACCGGAGAGTTGTTCAAACCCTGGATTCGGGCAAAGATTCTGACTTTTTAGATTTGTGGTTAATACCAATACCAGGAGGCAGCAGGCAATAATTCTCATTGTTGCGGGGGGACAAGCTGTATGTTGATGACTTCTATTTTTCTTTCACTGGCTGCAGCCGGATGATAAACGGAATTACGTTTATCTTTCAACTGATCGCTCACACCGGAAGCGACTAATGTTTCACCTGCAGGTACTTCAGTAACTTTTAATTTTCCATCTTTAAGATATGCATTCAGTACACCGTTGTTGAAGATGTTAAAGAAATTAACCAGCGAGGCAATTCTTCTTCTGGAAAGTAGCTCATTGTATTCACTTTTTGCGAGTGGACTGGTACGTCCCCTTACTTCAAGTTCAATGGAATAACCTGCTTCCAGTGCTTTTTGAATTTTTCCTGCAAAAGTATTCAGTCTGTTGTAGGATTTAGTTACTGTGGCAACGAAAAATGTATCAATTTCACTCTCTGCATTTGCTTTTGGTGACCCGGTTAATTTACCGGAATATTTTAGTTTGTATTCGGGGATTGCCGCCAGATATTCCTGATATAACTTCTCATAATTCTCGGTAGTAGTTGATGCATAACTACGCTTTCCCGGTTGATTGTTTTCGAAGTAAAGTTCTAAAGGCAGAAATTCCTCATAGGTTGCTCTGTTACCGATTGCAGCAGCTTCTATTGCTTCGGGAGTTGGTTTAATTCCCCCTGTAGGCAGTAAGGTTGAGTCAACAGCGGCTACAACAGGTGTAGTGTCCTTTTCAGGGATATTGAAGAGGTAAATGTCGTAGCAACAAGTTTTGCTGCCAATAAACATAGATCCTTTACGATTCGAAGACAATGTTCCCGATTTATAATCTTTGTTCAGCGTATAATAAACATCATTTACACTGGTGTTTATTCCGGGACCTAAATTTTCAGGAGGGCTAAAATTACTATTGGTAATTACAGCTTTCATGATATCCATTCCTCCAAGCCCTACATGACCATAACTGCTAAAATACAAGGTTTGATTAGGTGAGTCGAAGAATGGCGTCATTTCATCATCAAAAGTATTGACCGGTGGCCCGGGATTTTCAGGAGCGCCGAAAGCAAATGAAGCATCGATTAAACTTGTCCATATATCGAGTTTACCTGAACCTCCGGGTCGGTCGGATACGAAATACAATACGTAGCCATCGGCACCACGGGTTCCAATTGCGGGTTGTGTAGCAGTATAACCGGTAAGGTTCACACCACCGGGAATAAGTTCCGGTTTCGACCATTTTCCATCTGTCATGCGACTGTAGTACAATTCACATTCGAGATTATTTTCACCTTCGGGCAAACAGCGCGAGAAAACGGCAACTTTGAAATCGGGGCTGAAAGCAAGATTTCCGTTATGGGATTTAGCATCGTTAAACAAAATATTCATGGGCACCGGAGTGGCGAACTTCGCATTTTTTTTGGATGACTGCAAAATCCTCGATACATAGTAATCATCGGTTTTCTTGTCTTTCGATTCATACAAAAAACGTAATGATGCAAAATAGAGTGTTGAATCGCCGATTAGTGATGCACCGAATTCGGAGTAATTGGTATTCACCGGAGATCCCGCATTGGTAATGGTAATATCAGATTGTTTGGCCGCAAGTTTCATCACTTCAGGCATGGCAGCAATTTCAAAATTCGCTTTGGTCTGAAAGTAGGAGGAATCGGTTTTTGTAAGTGCAGCATAACGTTCAAACAAACGGGCTGATTCTTCGTACATGCCCAAATATTTTTTCATTTCCGCAAAGTGAAATACAGCCAGCGGGAACCGATTAGATTGGTCTTCCAACACTGTTTTCCCATACCAGATGGCAGCTCTTTCATAATCTTTGTAAAGTCGGCTTGCCTCAGCCATTTTGTACATAATAGTAAGGTCACCAGTTTCAAAAGCCAAAGCATTATTGTAATATTCGATGGCTTCAGCAAAACGCATATCTTCCATACTTTTATCTCCTGCCTGAAGCCACGCTTTCAAAGTCTGGGCATTCAAATAATTGCTTCCCGACAAGGAAAGAAAAATAAAAAGACAATTATTCTGAGTGCTTTCATAAATTAATAGAGTGGGCAGGGTGGTTTAATGCCCAAATGTTTTACTTTACGGATGATATAAATAAGTGATAATTCATAACCACCTTTTCCATTACTGGCCCGATCGAGATCAGAGGTATTGAAATCATACGACACGCCCACAGTCAGATTGTTATAATCGAATCCGGCAGAAGCAATGAAAGCATCTTTGGCACGTAGCCACGAGCCCAGGTAAAGGGCATAATTTCTTCCGGGTAATTCACTCAACCGAAATCGTACCGAAGTGCCTCCGGTAACTTCACGGAAGGAACCCTGATTCATGAATATCAATGCAGGAATCAGATCAAATCTGGTGGCAATGGCAAAATCAGCTTTCAGATCAGTCTGTAATCGCGGAAACATTTTTGCTCCCTCATCAAAAAAGGAATCATCGGGGCGATTGATATGTTGCAAACTTATTCCGGCACCAGCCTTGAAACGATCGTTCACACGAATGAGATAGGTGAGTCCGGCGCCAAAATCAAAATAACCCTGATTATCGCCACTAAAATTTTCGGAATTCCCGGTGTTGGGATCAAATCCGTCGCCGGTAAATTGTTCATCAAAGGTCAGATCGGAATAATTGATGGAACGTCGCACATACGAGAATTGTATTCCTCCCGAGAGGAAGTGAATAGAATCGCGGCCGATTGCCCTTATTGCACCTGCAGAAATTCCGACTTGCGTAAGGCCCAGTTCAGAATCACCGGCACGATCATTATTGATGAGTAATCCCAGACTATAACGTTGTTTCGATTCCGGAAAGAAATTTACCGGCATATCAAATGAACCTGAAAAAGTCCGGTAAGGCACCGTAACCGATTTCCACTGCCGTCGGTGATTCGCAATAAAGCGGTAATCACCATTGTAAAATCCGGTTAATGCAGGATTTAAATTGAGAGGCGATGACTGAAATTGTGAGAAGTGTATATCCTGAGCATTTACCCCTGTTAATGCAGGTAAAAACAGCAGACAAAACATTGCAAACCGGATTAAAATACGGTTGGTAACGGTTTGTGGATATATGTTATTCAATTTCAAAATTAACGTATTAGAGTTACATTGCCTTTTTTAAAGAATTTTTCATTGCCGAAGCAGGTTATTTCCAGATAATAAACATACACTGCCGGAGTAGCAAGCTTGTCTTTGTATTTTCCGTCCCATCCTTTTTTCGGATCGGTAGTTTCAAAAACTTTCTCGCCCCAGCGATCATACACACGGAATAGTAATTCTTTGATAGTATTACCTCTTACATAAAGCACATCATTATTCTGATCACCATTTGGGGTAAATGCATTTGGGATGAATAATTCAGGTTCTTCACACAATACTTGTTTAATTACAAGCGAAACCGAGTCAATGTTGGAGCAGCCATTACTATCGGTAATGGTTACATACCAGGTAGTGTTTTCATCGGGAGTAACCACAGGATTTTGAATAGCCGGATTACTGAGGCCGGCAACCGGAGTCCATGAATAAGTAAAATTACCTGTTGCAACGGCGTTTAGAATTACCGTTTCACCATCAAAAATGGTGTCGCTGGAAATGGTGGCATCAAGCGGCGGAATAAATGATGAGAACAACACTTCAACACTATCTGTGTAGCTACAATTATTATCATCGGTAACAGTTGCGGTATACCAGCCGGGACATAATCCGGTGGCTACTGTTCCTGTTTGTTGCTGCGGATCATTCCAGTTAATGGTATAAGGAGTTGTGCCTCCCGTAAGATTAATGGTGGCGCTACCAATACACAGTCCGTTACAGTAGGCATCTGTTGCATTAATTGTTGCTGCCAGGGGTAACGGATTTGTTATAACAGACGTGGTTGTTGTACTGCAGCCTGTGGAATCTGTGATGGTAACAGTATAGGTTCCTGCACACAGACCAGTGGCTGTAGCCGATGTTTGTGCAGCCGGATCATTCCATAAATAGATTAATGGTCCGTTGCCATTGGTGACATTTACAGTTGACTGGCCGTTGCATTCACCGGCACATCCTGCTTGTCCGTTGGAAGCAATTGCTGCAATTTTTGGCGGAATAATTATAGTTTGACTAATTGTTTTTCTGCAACCCCTTGCCGATTGAGCCTGCAAAATCACATTATAAGTTCCGGGGCCGGGGAATGTGTGAGTAGGGTCGGTGGTATTTACCAGTGGGGAACCATCACTGAAGTTCCAGCTCCATTGCGATGTTGCTCCACTGGCCGTGTTGCTGGTGTCATCGAATGTTACTGAGAACGAACATGGATTTAAATTGTAACTAAAGCCTGCCTGATAAGCAGGTAATAATGTTACTTCACCCACGGTAGTATCGGCACATGCCGGATTGAAAATGGAGTAGGCGATAAGTGTTACATTATAGGTTCCTGTATCGGGATAAGTGTAGGCAGGATTGACCTGCAAAGAAGTATCGGCCAGTGTTGTAGGATCACCAAAATTCCAATTATAGGATATCGCACCAAAACTATTATTGGTGAATTGCACAGAATTGCTTCCACAGGTTAAAACGGGGGTCTGCAAAGCAGCAACTACGAGGGTGGGACATGGTTCCACATTTAACTGATAATCGCGGCGGGTTTTGGAAAGCAATACACCATTACGGTATTCATTAACGCAAACACCAATTACAAACTGACCAATGGTATTGGGACAGGTTACTCAAATTGTATGGAGGTTGAAAAATAACATTCTGGAAGGGTGGTGCATAGCTGTTTATGGTGTTTTGATCGAGAATAGGAATATTCTGATCGGCACCATCATAGGGATTACATATTTCATAAACCAGTGAATCGCCCTGCTGATCGATTGCGGAGTGATCGAAGACGAAATCCAGACCTGCACAAATGAATGGTGGTGGCAACTGTGTAAAAACCGGGTTGCTGTTTACGGCCGGTGAACCGGGAATAGTTGCGTAGGCAGTAATTCCAACATTCAGTGGATTTACAATATTGTTGATGGTCTGATTCCGGCAACATCGCTGATAACCTAACTGATATCCTCCCGGACGTGGAGGAAGTGTTATCGTTCCGGAATACCTCGCAAATTCGTAGCATACATCGACAGGAGGAATGAAACAAGGCGAATTGATGATGGGAGGAATGGTATCGGAAGCAATAATTGGCAGATAAAGATAAGTGATTAGAGTATTGTTGGCGTCCCAGATTCCAATAAAAGCGGGGTTATCGAATGGAGGAACTCCATTGTAACAGTCGCGGTAAACAGTAAGGTTTATCTGGTATATATTATTTCCATTATATCTATAATACAGCTCACCTCCAACAATATGCGTTGCAAAAAGTTGAAATTGGGACAGGAGAAGAATAAAAAACAGAATTAATTTACGGGCCATAAATAAGTCGCGAGCCACCGTTTTGTCGGTTGCTCAATATTACCCTAAAATTATAAAATAGCAGGGATTGGTAGGTAAAAACTTTCAACTTTATTTTGTTGAAAAGAAGCATCACCTGACTTTGACTGTCAACAGGTGCATTTCACCAATAAATGCCTCCAGCAGATCGCCTTTCACAACAGGGCCAACTCCTTTAGGGGTTCCGGTAAAGATAAGATCACCTTTTTTGAGAGTGAAATATTGTGATACGAAAGCAATGATAGTATCAATTTTGAAAATCATGTCGGATGTATTTCCCGATTGCACCAACTGACCATTCTTTTTGAGTGAAAAATCAATTTGCTGAACATCTTCAAATGACGATTTATCGACGAATTTCCCTACAGGAGCGGAACCATCAAAACCTTTTGCCAGCTCCCAGGGTAATCCTTTTGCCTTCAATGATGCCTGCAGATCGCGTGCTGTGAAATCGATACCAATGCCGATTTCTTCATAGTATTTGTGAGCAAATTTTTCCTGAATATTTTTACCAAGTTTGCAGATTTTCACCACAATTTCGGTTTCGTAATGAATATCGGCTGAGAAGTCGGGCAGGAAAAAGGCTGCCTTTGCTGATTCTGGGCTGTTTCAGGTTTCAGAAAAATTACCGGTTGTTCATTCACCGGATTGTTGAGTTCTTTGGCATGTTCTGCATAATTCCTGCCAACACATATTATTTTCATGACTTTTTTATTGAAGGATCGAAATGCAATTCACTGAATTTTTTCTTCTTAAGAATGAAATATTCCCAGGCAATATTTCCCTTGTAAATAGTTTGTTCTTCATTTCTGATAGCACCTTCGCGACGTTTGTACATGCCTTTCAAAACACGTTCATAGAAATGAAAGTGAGCTTTCAGCACAGCCAGGCAATCGCCAATTCCGCCTTGCAATAAAAACTTAAATCCTGCCACACCATCCAGTAAGAGGCGCACCACAATTACCGGAATGAGTCGGCTTGAAGGTAAATTTTTATAGAGCATGGAAAGATTATTCCGAAAGTTCAGATATGTTTTTCTGGGATTGTTTTTTGGTAAAGTGGCACCCCCTACATGATATACGGTAGCATCGGGTACGCAAAAAATATCATACCCCATATTTCGGATTCTCCAGCACAAATCAATTTCTTCCATATGGGCAAAGAAGTGATCATCGAATCCACCCGCTTTTTTAAAAACAGATGACCTGATCATCATGCAAGCTCCGGAAGCCCAGAAAACCGGTGTGGGGGTATTGTATTGGCCTTTATCTATCTCGAGATCTCCAAATATCCGGCCTCTGCAAAACGGGTATCCGAAAGCATCAATAAATCCTCCGGCAGCACCTGCATATTCAAACTGCTCAGGGTGTTTATGCCATCTCAATTTAGGCTGGCACACGGCTGTGGCCGGATGTTGATCCATGTAACTAATCAGTGGTTCGAGCCACCCGGATGTGACTTCTACATCGGAGTTAAGCAGCAAGAAGTATTCGGCATCCACTTTTTGAAGTGCATCGTTATAACCCTTAGCATAACCTTCATTGACAGGATTTTCAACTATTACTACTTCCAGATGCGTGGTTTTTAACCAGGAAACGGAACCATCAGTAGAAGCATTATCAGCAACAATCACGGTCGCAACATTTCTGCTATGTGCTATTACTCCGGGAAGAAACTGTTCCATCAGCTTTTCCCATTCCAGTTAAGAATAACAACAGCAGTTTTCAAATGCAGTATTTATTGGTCAAAAATAGTGAAGCGCAAAATTAACAATCCCTGCTTCATACCAATCAGGAAATCCGAAATTACATGGAATAATATACCAATGTTTGAAATAACCTTGTGATTGCAGGGGAGTTAGGGGTAATCTCACCCGTTTCCATCCTGCCAAAGCAGCTAAAACAATAAGCCTGTAAAATGATTATTTCGGATTGCTGAAATTTTCTCCTGCTTTATTTCCGAAATAATCGGCGCCTTTATTTTTTTCATCAAAATCGAGGCTTTGGGTATCTCTTTTATAAATTTCGAGTTCCCAGCGATCGTTGTTTGGTTCGCCTTGCGCATCGGAATGTAACAACATAAAATCGTTCGTTACCAGATCCGGATTATAGAAAACAAATTTGCGATTCGATTGCTGACCGATTTTATAATAGTGCCATACTTCATAAGGATATGCACTTGGCTCATTATAACTTTTGGTGATGGTATTCGGAGGTCCGTATTTGAGATAAACCCGGCCCCTTTCTGTGGTGTATCCTTTGGCAATTCTGGTTCCGAAATCATTGTTCACACGCATCACTTCTATGCGGTAATCCATCCAGGCCTTCTCAGGATTTACAGGGCTTCGCTTCGTCCAGAAATCATAGAAAAACTGCTGCATGATTTTTACATCTGCCAGCTTCATCTGATTGGCCAGAAATGTCTGCTCTAACTGATTGGCAATAGGAGTAAGCGAATGGATGTAATCAATGAGGGAATCTTTATTGGTGATGGCAGATGCAAAAGTATTTGCGACATCGCGTTGCTGAAAATTATCTGTTTCAGGCAGCGTGACTACGTTGCTTCGCTGAATGAAAGTAGAATTTGTAGCAATTAGTTCATTTTGCTGATTCCTGACTTCAATTACTAAATTGTAGTTTCCGGATGGCAGATCAGTGATCGGTATTTCGCGCAATAATACATTTACTTTTTCAAGATTTTGTTTCACGAAACCTCTCATGGCTTCTATAACACGCTTCGATTCCGCTGTTTCAATGAAGTAACTTAATAAATATGGTGATCCACTCATTACTTTGTCTGTGTTATAGACTTCAGCATAAAATTTTACAGATTTATTATTGGTGTTAAAGAAATTATCTGCGAAAGGGATCAAATCAAAACCACTCTTCGAAAGTATCCCAGGAGTTACTGTTTTGGAGTACGATTCAATGAGCTCAATATCTGAAATGGCAACTATATTATTGTAATATTCAATGGTAACCGGTTGCGTCACATTGTAGGGTTTCTCAGGAGTGTTTTTGTCGCGGATTAACAATTCCAGTGCATATTTCCCATTGGGTAACTGAACCCGTTGCTGATCCAGGAAACTAAAATCCAGATTTATGGTGTCTTTAACTTCCGGACTCAACAAATTGTATTTGTCAGCATGACGAATTCCATCAGCATCCTTATAAGTAACAGCTATTTCAATTGCTCCCTGAAACATGCCATTGGCATTTTTGGCATAAACCACACTTTTGCCGTTCACCGACAGATACGTTTCGATATACGGACCATTTTCAGGCGAGTAAAAAGTCTTGAATGAAAATAGTGCCTGAAGATTTTTTGCATTTCCCACCGTTAAATTGAGGGAAATAAGTGCTGCCAATACTAAAATACGCTTCATAGGGTTCAATTTAGAATGCTAAATTAAGCATTTTGAACCATTTTTATTGACATAATAATGTCATTTTTTCATTTTCTCTAAGGGTTTTCCCTGAGAAGGGGTTTAAACGGTAAAAGATAGTCGTACCAAGGGTTCTAGACCATTTTCAGGTGCATTTTATGCTGTACTGAGGGTGCTTTTTGAAAATTGTTAATATTTTTTTGAATCATAGCATTGAAAGTAACAAAAACCGTGTAATTTTGCTTCCGGCCATTTGGGCAGAGTGGCTGAGTACATGCCGGGGAGTGGGACTTTTGTTCCACCTCCGGTTTCCTATAATCTGACCCGAAATAACTCCCCTGGATAGGTGCAAACCTTCCTAATTTTCTGCCCGATCCCGGTCCTTGCGACCGGGATTTTTGTTTTCAGGAGTTTTAAAGTCATTTCCTGAACTTAAGATTTGCCGGGTAATGGTTTTTATTTACTTTTAGCTATCGATTTCATGTCGCACATCTAAAAACTGAATCATGACTCCAAAAATTTTACTCCCGTTCTTACTCATTCTAATCTCCTTTTCGGCCAACGCACAGAAGTATGGCAACACCTGGTATTTTGGCGATAAAGCCGGCATGCATTTCAATAACTGTAATCCCATTCCAGTTCCTACCAGTAACATCGATGGTTTTGAATGTTGCGCCACGTACAACGATACTTCCGGTCAGGTGTTGTTTGATACGAATGGTGAGAAAGTGTGGAACCGCCTGAATAATGTGATGCCAAACGGACAAATTTCTTCCAGTGGAAGTACTAAAAGTCAGACCATCATTATTCCTTTCCCGGGATCCGATTCACTATACTACATAATCACTACCTGTATTCAGGGACAACCTGCATCAGTGTCCGAATTTCATATTGTGGATATGAGTCTGAATAATGGATATGGCGATGTTTCAAGTAAAAATAATCAGCTCACCACTGCCGTTCCTACCGAACAAGTTGCAGCTACGTATCATGCGAATGGCACCGATATCTGGTTGGTTTTACATGAATACCTGACAAATAATTTTCTCGTCTTTCATGTTACTCCCGCCGGAATACCTGCTTTCCCGCAATATTATCCGGTTGGTACCGGCCTGCTCCCTTGTTCGAGTAATATGAATGCACGCGGACAAATTAAGTTTTCTCCCGATGGGAGCAAACTTGCCATTAATGGTAATGGTGTTGGGAATGATAACCTTTCAAACCTTCTTTCTCTTTACGATTTCGATATCAATACCGGTGTGGTCTCGAATCCCATTGATTTGCCATTCAGCCGAGGCGATTTTTCACTTTCGTTTTCACCTGATAACACCAAATTGTATGGTGCTACCTGGAAGGCATTTAATTTTACTGCAAGCGATTATAACATTCTTTATCAGTTCGATTTATCGAGTGGGGTGCCATCAACTATTATTAATTCGAAAGTAATATTAGATTCTATACCGATTCCGCAGTCTTTTGGCGATATGAAACTAGGTCCCGATGGCAGAATTTATATCGCCCGCAATAATTCTGATTTCCTCGATGTAATTCGTTTCCCCAATGTAGCTGGTGCCGGCTGTACCTATGTAGAATACGATTTTCACCTTGGCGGGAAAACTTCCACATTCGGACTGAACAATTACATTGAATACCGCAATTACTGTGACAATACGGTTTCAGTAAATGAAGTTAACGGGAAGGTAAAACCACAACTTTATCCGAATCCGGTTAATTCATTGACACACCTGAAACTGAATGTTGTTGTTGCAGATGCAACTATTTCAATCAGCAATTCTACCGGACAACTTGTGAAGCAGCTATCTCAGCTCAATGGTTCGGAGTTAAAAATCGATTGTGCAGGACTAATTCCGGTTTTTTATGTGATGCAGCTCCATGAAAAGGCAGGTTGCTTACAACAGAGAAACTGGTGGTAAGCGGGGATTAATTGTTTGATTTGAATGAGTGCTTTTCAGGAAGCAAGTCCCAAATTAATCACCATGTGTACTGCCAGCAGCAAAAATCCCAGAAGCAACAGGATGGATATCAGGAATACTATGGTTTTAATGTAATTGACTTTCCATGATAGCAATAGCCGTCGGATACTAACTAACTTTTGTCGCGTTTTATAATCCATATTTTGGTACAAACCGGTGCGGGATTGTTGTGGCACAAAGTAGTGGCGGTATGTTAACTGAAGGTAAAGTGAGTCCGCAGAATTTTGCAGTATTGAACAATTTTTACTAAAAAGTTACAATTGCGGGGCTCAGCCTTATTAACAGCCTGTTGATAAATAAAATAACAATATTTTGTTTTATACCATAACTTTTGTATTTTTGATCTACCAGGAACAGATTCTGTGAATATAGGTTGTACTGCCCCGCAGCATTATAAGTCAGTAGTTTCTGTCAAACTAAGCCGATCATTTCCACCTGTACTCGGGAGTGATCGGTTTTTTTATTGTATATAGTTGATAGTAAGTTTGTTATACATCAAAAAGCCCTGTTTTTAATTTGGATTCCGAATTTTGTAGTTTATGACATTTCGCGGACCTCATTTCGAATAAAAAATGTCGCCCAAAACCGGTTGATGTTGAAACGGCAATGATGAAAAAATGCCGTAAAAAACCAATCTGTAAAAATCAGCGAACAAATTTCAAGTTCTGAATAGCATCCAACAAAACATAAAATATGTTCATTTTCAGCGAGTTTAAAACGCCATCAACCTCAAATTTTTTTCTATTCACATTTGGCTGACATAAACCTAAATGTTCTACTTTTGCCCCCGGAGAGTTGGCAGAGCGGTCGATTGCGGCAGTCTTGAAAACTGTTGAGGTGTTAAAGCCTCCTGGGGTTCGAATCCCTAACTCTCCGCCAACAAAAAATCAATGCCCCTTTCGGGGCATTTTTTATTTTATGCCGTTGCCAAGCTTGCTTGAGCAAAAGGCAGAAATAAAAAATGACGGCACAAAGTGCCGCATTGGTTTTTTGTTGAAGCCACCCCCAAAAGGGATCAGCGAAGCTAATCCCTTTTGGGAAAAAGCCCTGATCAAACTTGTTTGAATCGGGGCTTTTGCTTTTTCCAGCAACCAACCTTGGTTGGTTGCTTTTTGTTGAAGCCACCCCCCAACGGGATCAGCGAAGCTAATCCCTAACACCAATAAGAACCTGCAGCAACCAACCTTGGTTGGTTGGTTTTTGTTGATGCCACCCCCTAACGGGATCAGCGCAGCTAATCCCTAGCAAAAATCGCAGACCAATATCAACCAACTTTAGTTGGTTGTTTTTTGTTGAAGCCACCCCCAAAACGGGATCAGCGAAGCAACAATTCGCATGCCTGTGTCGATGCCAGGTAAAACCTTTTGAACTGGATAAGGAAGAAAATTTCACGTTGGATACGGGAATTAAGGTTTGTTCCCATATAATTTTATTACATTTGAATAAAAAAATTCCAAAATTGATGGGTTTGCTGATACTAAACTTTAAATCGTTTTAGGTCCCTATAGTTACCATTTTAACGCTCCGGACAAGTAGGAGAAAAAATTCAAAATAAGCTGCAATGAAAAACATTCACAAAAATCTGCTTCTTGTTATTCTGACTTTTAATTTTTGCTTTTATTCTCTTTCCTATTCTCAAAATATTCCTACAATTCAGTGGCAAAATACTATAGGGGGAAGTAGTTTTGATTTCCTTTATTCTGCAGAGCAAACAACAGATGGTGGCTATATTCTTGTAGGATATTCTTATTCAAACATTTCAGGAGATAAAACTGAAAACTTTATAGGTAGTTATGGCAGAAGTGATTATTGGATTGTAAAAACTGATTCATCAGGTAACATTCTGTGGCAGAACACTATCGGAGGAGAATATGAAGAAGCACTTACTTCCATAAAACAAACAACTGATGGGGGATATATTTTGGGTGGATTTTCACAGTCAAACGCTTCAGGCGATAAAACAGAAAATAATTATGATACTTTATGCGCAACTTTCGATTACTGGATTGTAAAAACAGATTCACTTGGAAATTTAATTTTGGGACATCACCATTGGTGGAAGTGATGAAGATAGACTTTTGGCTATTGAGCAAACAGCAGATAATGGTTTTATTCTAGGTGGATTTTCCAGATCAAATATTTCAGGTGTTAAAGTTGAAAATAATATTGGTGCATCTCCAACAACTGATTACTGGATTGTAAAAACTGATTCGCTTGGCAATATTGAATGGCAAAACACAATTGGAGGTAGTTTATATGACTATCTTTATTCTATTAAGGAAACTCAGGACGGAGGTTACATTCTTGGAGGAATGTCTTGTTCAAACATTTCAGGTGATAAAACGGAAACCTGCCTATGGTATGGAGACTATTGGATTATAAAAACAGATTCACTGGGAACAATTCAATGGCAGAATACAATTGGAGGAAATGGCAATGACGCACTTTTTTCATTAGTACAAACCTCAGATGGAGGATATTTACTAGGTGGAGAATCTAATTCGAATATTTCGTGGGATAAGACTGAAAACAGCATGGGTGACTTTGATTATTGGATTGTAAAAACGAACTCAGTTGGAAACATTCAGTGGCAAAACACTATCGGAGGAAGTGAAGGTGATTTTCTCGAATCATTACAGCAAACCACTGACGGTGGCTATATACTTGGCGGCTGGTCCCTGTCAAACATTTCAGGCGATAAAACACAAAATAATTGTGATAGTACTTTGGGCTATCCAGATTTCTGGATTGTGAAAACCGATGCTGCTGGAAGCATACAGTGGCAAAATACTATCGGGGGCAGTAAAAACGATAAGCTTCATTCCATTGAACAAACAATTGACGGCGGATACATTCTTGGTGGCTATTCAGAATCAGACATTTCAGGAAATAAAACAGAAAATTGCATTGGCTATTCAGATTACTGGATTGTAAAACTTACTCCAGAAACAATCACTTCAAGTGTGCAAACGCCCTATCAGCAATTACCAATTTTAATTTCTCCCAATCCTTTTACAGATAAATTAAATGTTACTGTCAATAATAGTGAACTTTCAGAAATTATTCTTTATGACATGACAGCAAGAAAAATAATGCAAATGAATTTTACAAATTCCATTACTCTAAATACAGAACAGCTTGCAAAGGGTTTGTATATTTATGAATTGCGAATTAAAAATGGTATGTCCCCAAAAGGGAAAATTGTGAAAGATTGAGACGGTTATAAGCAAGTTTGCACGGGCTTCGTTTCAGTATCCCTGCCAGACATAATCTTTTGAACTGGTCAGGATGAAAATTTCACACCGGATACGTGAATTCAGCCTTATTTCCTGAAGGTATTTAAATTTGAATCAAATTTTTTCTTAATTTGCAATAGCGTATAATTTTAGCGACTGACAAGTTGATTATAGATAAAATGCATTTTTAAGCAGTTAACATGTATGATGTCATTTGTTTAAATTTATATTATGAAACAATTTTACTGGATTTTTATTTTGCTTGCTGTAATATCAAACCCACTTAATGCGCAGCAGGCAGAAGCTGATTTCAAAAAGTCCTTGTTTGTAAATTCAAAAGATGAAAATGTCTATTCGCTTTCTATTGGAGGTGGCATTGGTGCAGGTAGTCAAGGTGCTACTGGCGGATTGATTGTAGATTTAGACGTTTATCATATTTTAATTGGATATAAGTTGATAAAGCATGGAATTTTGTTGCCAAAAGACCACAAACAAGCAACTGAAAATTCTTTTTATTTTGGCTATCAATATCGAACTAAAAAAATAATGAGTTCAATTGGTGCAGGAATAGGCATCTTAAAATATAAATGTACAAGTGGAATTAATGGCAACTGTTATGACATTGATGAAAACACGAGCCAATGCATACCATTGAAATTAGAGTTTGACTATTTATTTTCACCATACATTGGAATTGGAATATCTGCAAACAATACATTTACTGATAATTCCCCCTTGTTTTCCGCTATGTTTCACCTGAAATTTGGTATATTCTGGAGTCAGGAATATTAAGCAATAGTAAGCCTGTAACAACTCTCTCTGCCACCGGATTTATATGTTTAAAGGGTGTGTATCATAAATGGCCTGACAATATTTTGATGAGGATTAATGGGTAATGTGGCACATACAAAATTTTTTGTCACCTTTGCTATAGCCATGAAAACTGGCGCCAATAACTTGACATAGCATTAAGCTCACAACCATGAAGAAACCAATCTTAGTAATTTTAGTCCTTGCAGCAACTTTTTCGCTGGGCTTCGCATTTAAATCGCTTACTACAACCTATACAAACCCTAACAACATGAAAAGAGTAACCGGAATCGGCGGAGTTTTCTTTAAATGTAAAAATCCGAAGGAAACCACAGAATGGTATAAAAAACACCTCGGATTAGATACCAACCCATACGGTGCAACCTTTGAATGGTACGAAGGACCCGACAGTACCACCAAAGCCCAAACCCAATGGACACCCTTTCCGGAGACCACCAACTATTTCGGGAACTCGAACCAGAATTTCATGATAAACTACCGCGTTGAAAATCTCGAGGCATTGGTAGAAGAACTAAAAAAAGAAGGCGTAACCATAGTAGACAAAATTGAATCGTACGACTATGGCAAGTTTGTGCACATTCTCGATGGCGAAGGCAACAAAGTGCAGCTTTGGGAAGCGATAGATTAGCACGAACCATGCAGTATTTACTTTATCTGTTAGTCCTTTTTTACTTTTTGTATACACTTTCGTATGCTTTGAAATTCAATAGGGCCAACATTTACTATGCAGGTAAACAAAAGCTTGTCCATAATCTCATGATTTGGCTGGTTCCTTTTCTGTGGATTCTGCTCTTAAAAACCATTGACAGACCAATTGGAAGAAATTCGTTTTCCCAAGAACCAGAAACCGGTCCTGATGGAAGTGATGGAGGCGGGCCACCGGATTCTATTCATTTTTTCATGGATCCGGAAGTGCATCGGATGGAGGTTACTCCGGCTCCGACTCAGGTGGCTACGATAACCATGGATATGACTCCGGTGGAAGTGGAAATTCAGGTGGTAGTGGAGATGGTGGGGATTAGGGGGGGCATTGCAAAGGCTAAACATTATACAATAATATAGGACAACCTTTGAAATTGAGAGTGTTTTGCCGCAAAATACTTAAAAGTTTAGAATCATTTTATATAGTATTTTAAATGAGTTATTTTTTATTTACTTTAAATTTCCCAGCAACTATTCTTAAATATTTCACTACGATAAAAATTGGAAATAACAGACAAAAAAACAATGATAAAAACCCTATTTGCAATTGTTTTTGAATATCTAACATAAACAAGAACACAGAAACGATTAAAGTCAATATAATGTAGTTAATGAAACTATAAATTGGTTCTTTAAGTGTTGGGTCGAAAATAATCCAATTGAAAGGGTTTTTCTCATAGCCCATCAATTCTGGATTGAAAAAATATAGATATAAAAGGAATAGACAAAAAATTAGGATATTGATTAAAATTCCGTTAGCAAGTTGAACTATGCTCAGCTTGTAATACAGGCTATTTCTCGAATCATTATTGACTTGCAATTTAATGATTTTTGAATTTGTTTTTGTAATTGGATCATGAAGACGGACGTCATAATTTCCAGATCGAAATTTCCTCTTTAAAAGAATTTTTAACTGGCTATTTTCTAGCTGAAACTCAAAATCTTTGTTTATTTTATTTGGAACTAAAGAATTAATAAATTGAACTTCAATTTTGTCTTGATCTAAAATATTGTAGGTTCTAAAATCAAAAATTAAAGGGATTTCCTGGTCAAATTTACTGCCATTGATGTTCAGAGAGTCATTGCCATCAAATTGATGATTTAATAAGGCTATAGTAGGTGCTTCAGTTTCAACAAGAGCGGAAATCAATAGAGAGAATGGTTTGGAGTTAGAATTTTCGAAAAAGTCAGGGATCAAAATTACTGAACCAGAATCAATTAATCCAACTATAAAATATATGCTTTCTTGTTTACAAGATGAAACTAACCTGAAATTGTGAGATTCAAAGTTGCTTTGGTTTAGAACTTGAGGAAAGTTATTTGTAGAATTTAAAAGTTGATATTCAGCATGTGTTAGCGATGACGTTACTTTAATATCAACAGTATTAAATTCGATAAATATTTTACTTTGCAGAGGAGAACTGGATGTCATACCGGATGCCCTTTTTGGAGTATGCAGTGGAACATAGTTAACTAGTAACAGTAAATGTGAATCTATATAAAGGAGTTTACCATTGATTAGATTTCGGGTTTGAATTTGAGCATTGACATCAAAAATGCGTTCTTGAAATTGGGAATTCATTTCCGTATAAGTAAATTCATGAACCCTGATATTTGTTGTACTTGAAGATTCATATTTAACTAAAAGGCAAATTTTATTTTCTGAAAAAGTAGCATCTAAAATTTCAGGTTTAAGTTGAGAGTCAATTCGTTTGTGAGAGATATTTTTGTAAATCATGTCGTAATTATTAGTGTTAGCATCAGATTTCGTATAAATCAAAATTCCCAAAATAATTAAAATTAGCTGTCTCATAGTGATAGATTTGTTTGATTTGGAAAATGTATATCAGGGTTTTTATTGAAAATTTACACTTTGATTTTTTTCGGATTGATTTATTTGGAAGAAATATTAATTTTATTATTGGTGTATTTAAGCTGCTTAGTAATTGCTTTCAACAAATTTCACAATTATTGGACTGGATTTCCATCTTAAATAATTTCAAATTTATAAGAATATTAGAGATTTCCAAAATTGCGTTCTGTAAAACTTGTTTTTATCGAAAACTAGTAATGATTTAGTGCATGATGAGTTATCGATTGAGTTGTAATGATCATTGAAATAGCTTGAAAACAGACACATGTTGTCAGGTGTTGTTTACATAAGTATTTGAATATTGCAATTTATTGAATATCAGAATAATGTAATACTTACTTAAGGTTTTGGTTGGCTTTTCAGGAAAATAGGTAAGGTTTTCTTGCTAACGAAGCAGTTTATTTAATTTCACACTTTTTCGTGGACCATCCTAACTATTTTTTTTAAGGGGAAGAAGTGGGTTCGGGGAAAAAATGTACTTTTGGTACTAAACTTAAAACTAAAATTTATGAAAAGATCTACTTTGATTGCAATTGCAATTTTTATCGCCTGTAATGTGAATGGGCAAACGAATACAGATTCTACTCAGGTCAGAATTGAAATGGTTCAATTGAATTTAAACAAGTATTATAACCAGACAAGGACAGGTACTGGGATATTCGCTTTTGGAGCTTTACTTGGGACTGCTACACTTATTGGATTGGATCGACAGCAAGGTGAATATAGGTTACGTAATAGTTTGTACGGAGTTGCTGGAGCTGCTGCTTTGACCGGGTTGCTTATAAATATGGAAGCAATTCGTTTTGTTCGCGAGGCTTCAGAGATTTCCATTGGACCAGGGGGTGCAAAAATTAAATTTTAACACATTTTAATTAGTATGACTGAAGAAAATGAAAAGTTGCAAACGAAGCATAAGCAACAATTTTGGTTCAAAGTAGGATTGACTGTTATAATTCTATTGTGGCTCTCTAATTTTTTGATTTTGTTTTGTCATAATCCTGGAACTATTGGTGATTCTTTTGGTGTTGTTAATTCACTCTTCAGTGGATTAGCATTTGGAGGAATAATTTATACAATCATACTTCAAAGGGATGAACTACAACTTCAAAGAGACGAACTTAGTTTAACTCGATTAGAATTGAAGAGATCTGCTAATGCACAGGAAGATTCTCAAAAGGCTCTTGAAAGGCAAGCAGCTAATTTGAAAAAAGTGCAGAATTGAGTGCTCTAACAACTCTTATTGAATATTACCAAGGTTTGAATACTAAAACTTATGACATTATAGCTAAAGAAAGATACAATGATGTGATCACCATTTATATTGCAAGAATTTCTCAAATACTTGAAGATAAACAAAGCTAGATAAAAAATTCATATAGTTGCATTCTGATACTGATAGTTTTTACAATAATCTGATAAATTTGATTTTTTATGCTTAATGAAATAAGAGATGGCTGGTCCCATTTTATTGATAGGTTAAAAAGTCCATTTGGTGGAACATTTATATTTATCTGGATAATCACCCATTGGGAATTCATTTATTATCTAATTTTTGTCAGTTCTGATGTGACAGCTGAAGAACGAATTATAAACTTTAAATTTTTTTTTCAAGGAAGTCTTGGTAAAAGATTTATCTTGGATGTATTGCAACCTGCATTATTAACATTTCTCGCAATTGCAACATATCATAGCTTTTCCATTGTAGCGGGAGTAATCACCGGTGCTTTTAAGCGTTATTTGGAGCCCTGGATTTCAGGTGAATTGGGGACTGGACCAACCGTTTTGAAATCTGAACTGGATTTGGAATCTCAAAGATTAATGAAACTCCAATTAGAATTAACAAAATGTCAAGATTTGAGAAATGATGAATCTAGGCGGAATTTAGGTTCTGAACAAGAATTGAAAAGTAGTATAAATGTTTATTTGGGCCAGCTGAATAATGCAAATGCCAAAATTAATGATATTGAAAACAGACTGAAAATTTTAAGCGAAGGAGACAATAAACAATTATCAGATTTACATTATAAGCAGAGATTGAAAGAATTAAGATGCTTGGATTTTAGAAATGACAGGCATCCAGGGTTAAGGGATATAATGAAGGATAAAAAATATAATTTTTATTTCGATGATGTAACCAAATCATTTAATCGAGAATCATTCAACTTGGATGACAGTTCCTATCTTGTAGATGGAGTTAAAAAGTACAATATTTCAACAGTGATGATTAATCATATATACAAAATCAGGTGTATTTTGAAAAAGGGATATGAAAAATAATTTGGTCTATATTAATTTAATAAATTATTCAATGCTAAATAATGGTACTTATTTTGGGTTTGAATTGAATTATGCAACCCAAAAAATGTATAAAATTCTATATTCACCAGTTGATATTTCAGAGTTCCAAAATTATTTCTCTGGAACTGAGGATAATTAAGTAATTTGTCGCCTGTGCATCTATCCAGCCCCATTCTGAGCCACATACTTTTCCGTACACACTTTAACATACTCCAAGCCTCCTCGCTTATCATCCCCACCGTGAAGGGAATTCTCACGGGGTTTAAAGGGGTTCAGAATATAATTCTTGTACCTGCAGTAGTCGCCTAATTTCTTTTTAAACTGCCGGGAATCACAGTACATCCTTTGTTTTGGGTAAATATCATAAAAGTGATCCGTGAGCTCCTTTCGGCTTATTTCCACGTTAAGATTGTTAGGATCTGAAAAGTAGGTATCTGCCCAATCCATAAATGACTCTCCGATATCCTGCCGGAGCTTTCTGGCTTGAATATTCTCAAATGGGGGAGACACTATCCCGAATTTAAAATAAAGCTTCAGACAGGTCGCCATGAGGTTGTAAAACAGATTCCACTGGTCGAACTCCCATTCATCAAAGAAAAGCACTCCGAAATCGTCCACCGGTCGCAAATGTGGACCGTAATAGTCTGAAAAGACCATAAACGCCTGGCGATCGCTGTGGCTGTATCCGGAGCCGGACAGGGCATGATTGGTTGTAAGGAAGATCTTGGGACTGTTGGTTAGAGTGAGTCGCTTGTCATATTTGCCTTCAATTTGCATTCTGCCGGTGATAAGAGGGAATAGGCAATGGAATTGAGGATGGAACCTTTGGAAAGGGGTGGGTTACTTAGGTTCATCAGGTGAAGTGGAAGTTAAAATTATGTAGATCTTTCAACAACATAATTAACGAATTTTTCAATTAATATTTCAACTAATTTAGGAGTTGAGATGTAATCGTCGAATTTGTTCGTGGTGCTCCAACCTAGCTCTCCTGTGATGTATTTGTGAAAATAATAAGATTGATTACCACCCTGTAGATTTGTTGAGTTATATTCAAAATTGCATTGTAATCTTGAATCTGATAATGTATTACTATATTTTCTAATAAATTCAATACAAAGAAGTAAAGGATCAATTCCAATGTGAAAATGAACTTTGGGAACATCTCCTCCAATCTGGAGTGATCTTTTGAATAATTTCGATTAGGTTGATTGTCAGGCCATATTTTGTTATATTCCTCAAAAATTTTATCATATAACAGTTGTAATTCTGAATTCAAATCTTTAATTGATTCCTCATGCCTGAAATAATTTGACAGGCCGTCGATCCAGTTTTTCTGTGGTTTAAGTTATCAATTATTTCTTTCGGAGTTAGTTTTAATGAACTCCCATGTAACTCAATCAATTTTTGTTGTATAAATCCGACTGTTAAATCTATCGTAGACAAGTCAAAATTAGCGTATATGTAATTTCTTCCAATATAATCAATTTGGCTGTTGTCTAAATTCAGAATTATAAAACTATATGGAGTACTAAATTTTGAGTTAGCAATTGTCTAGACATTATTGCTTCTTTTTCAATCAAGGTCCAGGATGAAATTCCATAATTTTCTCTATGCAAAATGATAACTAAACGACTTCTATGTTTATATATATTTTGTAGTACAGGAATTGCATTTTTAAATGCTAATTCCTTTTTATCCGTACTGTAAAGAAATATTTTGTCCGTATTTCCCAGTCTTTTCTGTAATTCTTCGGCTATCTTTTTGTCTTGATCCAACAAAGAAAAGGCTATTTCGTAATCAAAATCTAAAGAATCGTTCATGACCTAAATATTTATATTTTTAAATTGGATCTAATCGTTCAAGCTCAAATTCATTTGCATGTACAAAAGGCATGAATTCACCCTCAGCAATCTCAACAGGAATTAAAACAAAATCAAACCCTAGCAAAGGATAGATGTCATTTAAAAAATGTTTTCTCGGTTTAATTTTATCTCCTTCAATGCTGTGTTTTATTCCTTTATACAGCACAATATCTCCTATTTTGTATTTCAATTTTAGTAGAATTTTTATGCAATATACGATTTTTAAAAGTAAAAAGGTATTTAGATAGTATCTTTTTGAAATCTAAATGCTGGAACTGAAGCTTACATTTGGCCTCGCTATCAAATAATCTAAGTTGATTCATTTTGGTAAAATAGTATGTGTTTTAATAAATGCACAGTAATTTGCTCCACTTTATTTTTGGAACCATCATATTGGGAATTACTTTTCCGATTTGGAATTACAGGAATTTCATACCCTCACAACCAATCGAACTATTCATGTCCATATTTGTAAAAATTTATTTTATTTTTTTGAAATTTCAAATTAACATTTCTGGTTGAATGAGATTTTCTGAATGGTGCGATTGAAACCTGGATATTAAAAATTATTAACTGATTCATAAACTTAATTTTTAACAATAGCCTGATTCGTAATTGACAATTTTTCAATTAAAGCCAATGTTTGTCTGTATTCAGCTGCCTCTGAA
Source organism: Bacteroidota bacterium (assembly GCA_016713525.1). Lineage (GTDB taxonomy): Bacteria > Bacteroidota > Bacteroidia > AKYH767-A > OLB10 > JADKJB01. The sequence continues at coordinate 757,685 of JADJOZ010000001.1, forward strand.
AGTTTTGTGAATTCTATTTCAGCATTTGTTGTTGTGAGAATGAATTTTTCTAATTCATCCAATGTAATTTTGAAAAATTCTTTTCGATAATTAATTTTATTTAGTCTTTGGTTATCGAATTGTTTGTGAATTTCGTATTCCAATTGTGGTGCATTTTCAGAGTAAATTATTGCATGTACATCGAAATGGAACGGTACAGAGGCATCACCTAATTCCTTAACGCGCTCTTTAGGGTCAAGTCTACGGGTCATGCCAATTTTGTAAACATTTTCGCCAAATGCACCAATGTTAGAAACAACATATATGTGACCTACTTTTGTTTGCTGAGCCATTGATATTGCTCTGTCTTTGCGTTCGTGTGCCAATTGTAATTCGGCTTCTAATTGAGCAATTTTTTCCAGTAATTCATTCTTGTTATCAATAAGTCCGGATTCGAGTTGCTGTTTTGTTTTTTCAATTTCCTTTTCAAAGACTATTTCATCCTGTTCAGCAGATTTTTTTGCACGTTCTAACTCACGTAAAGCACGTTCTTCCTCCTTCATCTGTTCTTTAAGACGTTTTTGCTCCTCTTTCTCTTCATATTTTTTTGGAGTTCATATTCATAGGTCAATGCTAATTCTTCAAGTTTGCATTCTAGGAAGGATTTGGTGACATAAATTTCATGACTTGAACCCAAGGTATTTACATTTTCATAAATCTTGACGATACGTTCTTTGGACTTTTCTATATTGTTCCATTTGACTTTTGATATAATTGCTTCACATTCCCCATTAAATGCGAAGATCATAAGTTTTTCATACTGCTTCGTCATTTTTTTTCCTTCAGATTGACTACCACCTACCACCCATTGCCTGTCACATTTTGCACCAGCACCTTGTTTAATTAGAAGTCTCTGCTTTTGATAATTTAATTCTAATTTTTCTGAATATTGTGAGCTTACTTCAAAGTTAAATTGAGGTTGATATACGCCATAAGTTCCAAGTTCCAGTGTATCTTGAAACAATTCGATTTCCTTCCTCATTTTGGAAATATCTTCTGAAGTTGCATCAAATGTGCTTTTCTGACCTTCAAGTTGCAATTTTAAATCTTTGACCTTTTCTTCAAATGAATTTATTGATTCAGACATTTTTGCTAATGGTCCAAATTGAATTATGTGTTCTTTCAATTTGTCCACTTCCAAATAAGCAGAATCTTTTTCTAAATTTAAGCTGGTAATCTTTTTTCTCAAACTGCTTATTATAATAAAAGCAACAATCGAAGTAAGGACAATTCCGATTCCTAAGCCGAACAAAGTATGTGTTTGATCATCCATCATTATAGTAGTTTACAGGTATTTAATTCTCGGAAAGTATAAATTTAATATCTAACCAAACCAAGGGTTTTCCCTATTTTTTTCAAGGGTTTTCCCGCAATTTCCTTCTGTAAACTTCGGTTTTGTTGCATTTTGGGAATTATTATTAATGAACCATTTAGGACGTTTTCATTTTAATGGAGTTAGATTATGAAAGTTTAGTCGTAGTTATTTTGGCGATTTGTGGAGTTTGCAGTTAATTTATGTGTAATGTAGTAAACAATCTTATAATTGCCTTTTCCAGTAAGATCCATTACTTTTAGTTCAATTTCATTTCAATTTAATACCGTAATCATGATTAATTTTAAAAGGTTACATACAGCAGTCAAGAAAGCTGGTCGTTCATGGGAAAATGTTGGGCCTGTAATTGGTTTAACCGGTAATGGAATGCGATATTCCATCAAAAATAGATCACTTTCATTGGTTAAATATGAAAAGTTATGCAAGGAGTTGAAGGTGCATCCGGCATTTATATTCCTTGAAAGCGATGATTTAAGTGCTATGTTTTATAAGAAACGGATAACTGAAGTAGATTTGGGTAGTAGCCAGATTGCGATTTTAAAGGCTGAAAATGAGATGTTGAAAGAGCAAAATCGCAAGCTTCAAACCAGATTGATCGAATTGATTGACATCAAAAAGTAAGTTCCGCAATCGAACCATTAATGAAATTACACATACTTTTTTTTTATTTACATTAGCGTTTTGAACTTCGGTACAGGACAGGTTAATGATTGTTTAAAACCAGTTCTACGATCCTTAATTCCAAAATGGAGTCTTAAAAATTAATTACCAAATGATCTACAAATTCAAACTAACCACTTATAGAATTATAGGAGCAATTCTTGTTTTACTCGGGTTGATTGGATACCTGACTATAGCAGATGAATTCCGACACTATAATGAATTTCTTGGAGTGACCTGTGTACTGGTTTCCGGTCTGGTTTTGTTGCTTATTGACTTTAGATTTCATTTATTTCAAAAAGTTGAACTCCAGTGGCTCTCTATTTGCCTGTTAGCATGTATACCCCTTGGAGGTGTTGTCCTTGATAATATGCCGATCGGTATGTGTATAGGATTTATTTCAGGAATTTCAATTGCTATTATTTTGGGAAAGGTTAATGTGACCAAATCAAGTCAATCGTAAAAAAATAGCGTAATAATTGATCCCATGTCACCAATCCATCAAAATTACCATGAACTTAGCTGATCGTTTTTTATTCAGTTGACCAAGTTTAATAAGCTCTTTATTATCCGTATTAAGGCATTTTTCTGTTGCAATTGATCTCAAAATGATTATCTTGTGAAAAATAATGTATTTATGAAAGTCATGGTCCAAGCTGAATCTATAAGCAAATTGATGCAATATCAGCTCCACGAGCGGGTTTATCCTTCCTGGGTGTTTGATGAGAGTACCTTGCTAATAATTGATGCCAATCAGAGTGCACAAGATTTTTGCAATTATGAGGGTAATGAGTTAATTGGATTAAGTATTACGGAGCTTTGGAAAGACGAGGACTTGAGTGATATCATTCATGATCTGGAGATGCATAGTTCGGAGCGATCATTTTATGGTAATCTGAAGCATACCAAAAAGAATGGTGACGAGGTGATAATGCGTGTACGTGCCACGCGACAACTTAATCCAAAAACACTTTGGGAAGTACATTTAGTATGATTTGACTCTCTATTTTGCGTTAGGGATTGAGCCAGGTACCGTGTACCGGTGAAAGCCCGCCCCGAAGGGGAACGCCCAAAGAGCGAAAAGCATCCAAAGAATAGAAACTCTAAAATTGACTAAAACCTGCTGTGCAGTGATTCCGATTTTTACTTTTTTGTACTACATTTGATGCAATATATCTTACCATGCATCTTGTGCTGATTGCGGTATTTGGTTGTTATTCAATGAGATATAAAGGTATCAAAGGTTTAGGCCGGATTTAAGGGATGATTTCGAATATGGTAAGAAGAATGGTGTGCATCGTGATTTTGATGATGGCATTTTATCCGTTGAAGGCTCAGTTTACCTATGAAATGGTGCCACTGGAAGTATTGGATACTATTTTTGATAAGTCGGCAATTGATAAGCTCAGAAATGAGCAACTGCATTACCTTTCTCCTGATTATTTTACGGTTGGAGTGTATAAAAAAAGCGGCGGACTTTGTTTGATTGCCCGCGAAGGGAATCACTGGCTGGCTATGAGTTTGCCCGCTGACAATTCGATGGAGAACAAAAAACTTCAGTACAATGGTACTTATATTTTTTATGAAACCTTTTTTACGCATGCATCGAGAGGGATATCGGGTTCGTATGGCAATTTTAATTTGATTGATCCGACAAGAAAAACATGCGTGGAAGTGCCTGTTACCGTTAACATGGAAACTTATGATACTGATTCAGAAGATGCAATTGGACATGAAACTTCTTGTGATTCGAAGGTGATTTTGCAAAACAACGAATTGCATGTTGTAAGTTTTAGCTCCGGTAACAGCGATTGCATACAGAGTGGTGTTTATAGAATAGAGGATCGTGAATTGAAGAAGATTAAACATTTGGATGAATCGCGTTATGCCATGGTTGATGTGCGATGGGCTGGTAAAATAGCGACCTACATGAATTTGGATGAAGTCAAAACTGCCTATGGTTACGCAACAGTGGAGCCGGTCACCGACAGCTACAGTAATTGTGCAGCCGGTGAAGTGGTTGCTCAACAGATTACCTGGGGAAATGATACTCTGGCGGTGGTGTTGCTAAATGCCGATGATTTACAACTTGTGCGGACAATAATTGTGCTATCGGATAAGATTCCATTTGGCAAAGTGCATAAAGGATTAACTGCTAAGGAACTTTTTCAGCTATATCCGAAAGAAAAATTGCATGCAGATTTACTGAGTGATGATGAGTATATTTATCTGGATGATTTACAAATTAAAGTCGTGTTTAAAACAACGGAAGCGAACAGGGTAGGGAAGTATGATGATGAGGAATACAAAGGCTTGAAGCGACCTGATGCCGTGATAGATTTTATTGAAGTTAATTACCATGGCTAAATACAAACTTATTTTTGTACTTTTTTTGGTGGTAATGGTCGCGGTTGTCAGGCACCGAAAACTACGGAAGAAGCTGCAAACGGATCGGATTCAACGGCGAGTTCGGATGTGGTGTTGATTGATTCAGCAGCATCCGGCATGAATGCATCGGTAAGTGATTCTGAACAGGAGCAAAATGTTATAGAGGTTCAAGACACTGTTATCGTGAAAAGCAAAGTATTTGAAGTCAATAAGCTAAAGTGCTATTGGGAATACACGGCTGAGCGTTTGATTCGAGTGAAAGATCAGGAACATAATTTACGGATTATACAAATGCAGTTGAAGGAGGCGGGAAAAGAACGGGTGTTATTTACACCGGAGAATTCACCTGATTTGGCAAATACATTTTATAGTTTGACAGAATTAGAAAATAATGGTGATTATGTTATCAGTTGCGAAGACAAAAATGCGGATTCGTGGTGTGATTATGAGATCTTGTTTGAGCGTGCAGCAGCTGGAGCAAATACGTCAACCAATGTATTTTTATTTGATCCGAAGAGCAGCAAATTTGAGTATTCGCAATTATTCAGCGGTACGAACATGGAATATGACAAAGATAAAAACATGATTAAGACATTCTGGAAGATGAGTGTGGATGACTATGTGTTGACCTATACCTACTTTGACGGCAGATAAAAAGGCAATTGATTATATTATTGAAGAGCAGTATGAAACAGATTCGGTTACGGTTGTGAAGAAAAGAGATGGAAAAATTGTTAGTTGGCGAAAAATGGCGAGTGGGGAATAATAAATTAAGTTAAATGAAGATAAATCCATTTAAGAGAGTTCCGCAATCGTTCGACATGAAATTGACGCGTACCTGTAAAGTCTGCGAGAACACTTTCAGCGGACGATATTGCAATTTGTGTGGTGAGAAAGTTACGGAGCCGGAGGAGCGATCGATTTTGAATTTCCTGGATCATTTGCTGAATGCATTTACCTTTCTGGATGGGAAATTTATAAAGAGTCTGAAGCTTTTACTGTCCAAGCCCGGACAATTATCGTGGAATATAGCGGAAGGCATCCGGGTTCCTTATATGAAAATGATATCGTTATTTTTTGTGGCCAACTTTTTTTATTTTTTGTTTCCTGTTTACGATACCTATAATTCCACTTTAAAAACCCAAATGAATGATTTGGGGGCTCACAGTCGGCGGGCAACAGAAATTGTGGATGAGCATTTAACGAATCATACGATGCCGATGCAGGAATTCCAGGAGCGGTATCAGGATAAGTCGACGAATTTATCGAAGATGTTGATAGTACTTTTGGTTTTGATGTTATCGGTGATATTGATGGTGGTTCATCACCAAGGGAAAAAGTATTTTTATGATCATTTACTATTTGCTTTGGAATTTTATAGTTTTCAATTACTCGTGAATCTGGTTGTTCTTGCAAATATCTTTTATTGGGTGATTCAGGGTGCAGCTTATTTTGGAATGGATTGGAAATTTTTGACAACGGGAAATCTGTTTAGTGTAATCAGTACGATTACCATTTGCTATTTTTTATTTAGGGGTCAAATAAATTTCTACGGAAGTAAATGGTACTGGTCGGCTCTCAAAACACCTTTGCTAATACTTCTTATGTTTAGCACCATTCATCTTTACCGGATAGCATTATTTTATATCACCATGTGGTTTTTATAAACTTTCCGGATTTTGAATATCCCGTTAACAGGCAACCTGGTTCCTGCAACCATTTAAATAAACGCCTATATTCGTTTATACTTGCTCATGAATAAATGAGGGTTTATTTTTGCCGGCGATTTAATTTTTGAGGTTTTTGTAAATGTCAGATCTTTTTATACATTTGTTAATTCCTCAACTCTAATTTTTCAAACCTAAAAAAACTAACCTTATGAAGAAAAACCTTATTTATGTATTTCTGGTTGTGCTGACCGGTGTTTTTGCCTGTAACAAACCAGAAGACAATCTCCCGGAACCACAGGAGGGAGTGCTGAAGCAGAAAGCGAATCCGGTAGCAGTGCCGGCAGGTGATCCGTTATCGCAGACTGACCTTGATAAAACGGTAATTGGTTTGCTGGAGTCTCGCAATGATTTTCAGTGGGAATGGGTGGATGTAAAAACACTTTGGAGTGCCGTTCAGTACAACGATCATTCTGTGGCAATTGGGTATAAGCCTTTGGGAGCCGGAGATATCAGCAGCAAACTGCATGAAATTAATGTTAAATCGGGTGCCTACAAAGAAGTGCATGATGCGCTGATAGCTTTTATTCTGAAAGAATTGAATTCGGTAGCTGAAAATCCGGTTTCGTTGAATGATATTTTAGTTGAAGATGATCAAGTGTTGCCAATTTTAACTATCCGGTTAACGGATAAAAATGTGCTGACAGCGCTATATAATCTGGAGAATGTGCGTTACATAGAACCACTCGATTACTGGCCTGCCGACCTCAGTCGCATCAGTTCTTCATCGGGTTGTGATGCCTCAACACAGGCATTGAATGCTGCTGATTATACTACAATTACTCCGGGAGCCAGATTGCCCTGGAATTACAATAATCAGAATGTTCCTGCTGCCTGGAATGTGAGTCAGGGACAAGGTATAACCATTGGTGTGATAGATGCGGGAATAAGTTCATCACAACCATTATTGGGTGCATCCTTTAACAATGGTGACTCCAATGTTGGTCGCGCTATAAGCACCGATTACACTTTGGGAAATGGTCCGTATAACAGTTGTACGCATGGCAATAGCATGTGCGGACAAGCTGCAGGGCCACGTAACAACCAGAATGCTACAACCGGAGTTGCCTATAAAAGTAATCTGCATTTCATCCGTGCCTGTAACGATGTAGTTTTGGATGCCTCTTCTGAAAAAACTGCTGTCAAAAATGCACTGATAAGAATGGGCAACAGGGGAGATGTAAAAATTATCAGTATGAGCATTGGAACACCATTTTCGAGTGGTGTGTTGAAAGATGGAGTTGACTATGCCTATGGTTTAGGTAAATTTATACTCGCTGCGGCAGGTACTTCCTTTAGCTGGACCAGCTGGTGGGGAGTTATATATCCTGCAGCTTATAGCTCATGTGTTGCAGTAACCGGAGTAAAGGAAAACGGTTCCAAATGCAGTTCATGCCACGATGGGGGGGCTGTTTTGTATACCATTACCATGGAAAGAACTGCAAACAGTAATCGCAATTCACTCACACTTCCATTCTCAGGTGTAACACCATCCTACATTGGAGGTAGTTCAAGTGCTACTTCAACCGCTGCCGGAATTGCAGCTCTCGTGTGGAGCACAAAACCGAACATGACCAGAGCTCAGTTGCAGACTTGTTTGACTAACACAGCTCAGTTTTATCCAAGCCGCAACAGTACTAAAGGATATGGAAACCTGAATGCAGGTTCAGCGGTGAACTATGCTGTTGCCAACTACTAAAATTTAAAAACCAACTTGTATAATGCCGCCGGATCATTTTTCGGCGGCATTTTTGTTTAAATTATTAACAATTAAATGCCTTTCAAATTTTAGTGCGGTCGTAATCAATAGGATGTGAAAAACTTTTCAACTTATTTTGATGTCGAATACATTCTACATGGCTGCTACTTGCGCTGTCTAAGTAATAGCGGTATTTTAGCATATCGAAAGCGGACAACCCCATTGTCCGGTTTTGTTTTTTAAAACACATCTAACCAAAATTACCTATGCGTAAATTACTACTTGGCCTGGGAATGACCTTCCTTTCAGGTTCCATGATGGCCCAAAATCTTGTTGGCCGCGAAGCTGAAAAATTTCATCCTGCTGCACAATTCGTGCGATTTGATGACCGTACACCGGCACCATTATTTGTATCGTTCCGTGACAACAGTTATGTTCCGGCATCGGCAACTACTGCCATCATGAAAGAAGTTTTACAACTTTCTACAAATGACAGCTGGCAATTAATTCGCACCGATCATGATGAACTGGGCATGCAGCACCACCGGTATCAGCAATTCTACAAAGGTATTCCTGTTCAAACCGGTGAATATATTGTGCATGAGCAACAAGGTGTGATTAAATCCATGAATGGTGTTTGTTACAAAACCCTTCCGGTAGCTACCAATCCCGTAATTGGAGAGTCGGAAGCATTGGATCGGGCCTTGAAAAACATCGGTGCATCAGTTTATTTGTGGGAGACTCCGGATGCGGAGCAAATTGCTTTAGTTGGACATTCACATGGCAAAGATCGTCCGAAGGGAGAACTGGTTATTTTGCCTTCTTTAGGATTTGAAAAAGGACAAACGACTTCACTTTGCTGGAAGTTCGATATATACGCTCATGAGCCACATCAGCGATATAATGTTTACATCAATGCCGAAACTGGCAAAATGATGTTTAAAGAAAGTCGCATCTGCACTTTTGCTGCGAATGGTTCAGGTAATACACGTTACAGCGGATTGCAATCATTTACTACTGATTCAATAGCACCAGGCAGCTATCGTTTACGGGATGTTACCAGAGGTGGTGGTGTTGAAACATATGATTTGAATAATGGTACCAATTATGGTACAGCTGTCGATTTTACCGATGCCGATAACTTCTGGAATACTACCACCAATCAGGATGATGCTGCATTGGATGCACATTGGGGAACCCAGATGACTTACGATTATTATTTCCAGACACATGGCAGAAACAGTTACAACAATGCCGGTGCTGTACTTCGTTCCTATGTTCATTACAGTTCCAACTATAACAATGCCTTCTGGAATGGTTCACAAATGACTTATGGTGATGGAAATGGATCAACCTTTTCACCACTCACCGAACTGGATGTGGTTGCACATGAATTAACACATGGAGTGACTAACTTTTCATCTAACTTAGTTTATTCTTATCAGTCAGGTGCATTAAATGAATCATTCAGTGATATCTTCGGAATCACAGTTGATTTCTTTGCACGTCCCGGTACTGCAAACTGGTTATTGGGAGATCAGTGTTATACACCCGGTACACCCGGTGATGCATTGCGTTCTATGAGCAATCCAAATTCAGCGGGTGATCCCGATACTTATTTGGGAACTAACTGGTACACCGGAACCGGAGATAATGGTGGTGTTCATCAGAATAGCGGCGTACAGAATTACTGGTATTACCTGTTAAGTATTGGTGGATCGGGAACCAATGATGTTGGTTTCAACTTCAATGTTACCGGAATTACCATCGCCAAAGCACGTATGATAGCCTATAGGAATAATACATTTTACTTAACATCATCATCTCAATACAGTGATGCAGCATTTTATTCCTTACAGTCTGCAACCGATTTGTATGGTAACTGTTCACCTGAGGCAGTATCCGTTAAAAATGCCTGGGATGCTGTTAATGTAATGGGATTACAAATAAATGCTAACCTGGTTGTGTCTGCAAGTCCGGTTTGTTTAGGTGGCCCAATTCAACTTAACGCTGCAGGTGGTGTTTCTTATTCATGGACTGGTCCGGGTGGATTTACTTCAACATCAGCAACTCCGGTAATTCCTGTTGCAACATCCGGTACTAATGGCGTTTATACCTGTACAGTTACAGATGCTAACGGATGTTCAGGCAGTAAATCAGTGACTATTGCTGCAAATCAGTCTCCAACAGTTAGTGTTAGCGGAGCATCACCAATTTGTTCAGGCTCATCAGTGAATCTTTCTGCTACAGCAGCAGTTTCGGGTTCAGGAAGCAGTACCGGTTCAAACAGCACCGATATTGCAATTCCAGATGCCAATCAAACAGGTATTTCGTCTACGATTGCCATCGGACAATCAACAAGTGCTGCTTCAATTATTTCTGTTACCATCGATAGTTTGATTCACCCTTATGTAGCCGATCTTACTTTGCGTCTTATTGCTCCAAACGGATCATTCATAAATCTTGCTTCCGGAGTAGGAGGGGCAGGTGATAATTTTTATGGAACAGTATTTACTTCATCGGCCACTACAGCTATTGGTTCAGGCACGGCACCATTTACCGGTAATTTCCTTCCACAATCACCATTCAGCAACCTGACAGGTTCCGCAAATGGTACATGGACATTAAACGTAATTGATGGCTTCGGACAAGATTTAGGAACACTTTCCAAATGGTCGATTGCTCTAGCTCCAAATACCATTATTTCATATAGCTGGTCACCATCAACCGGATTAACAACCACAACAGGTGCTACTACATCAGCATCTCCAACTTCTTCTACAACTTATACCGTAATTGCAACCGATGTTTTAGGATGTACAGCATCTGCAACTGCAGCTGTTGATGTTTCCAATATTGAAATTACCGGTATCGTAACTAATCCGCTATGTCCGGGAGGAAACGGAACAATTGATATCAGTCTTGCCGGAGGCAGTGCGCCATATACCTACAATTGGAGTGATGGAAGCACCAATGAAGACCTTCAAAGTACTACACCCGGATTTTATACTGTAATCGTTACTGATGCTGCAGGGTGCTCTGTTACGTTTGTCAGACAACTTACTTCACCGGCAGCATTCAGTGTTGGTATATCGGCTTCTGATGCCACCTGTGGCAATAATGATGGTACCTTCACCTCCGGGACCTGTTTCGGGTCCTGCCGGAGCATGCCGAAATCAGAATAACGTTACCTTCTCAGTAGCAGCAATTCCGGGAGCAACCTCCTATAACTGGACACTACCAAATGGTGCGAGTGGAACATCTGCAACAAATACCATTGTAGTTTCTTTTGGATCAACTTATGTAACAGGAAATATTTGTGTGAGCATTTCAAATGCCTGCGGACAAAGTTCTGCTACTTGTTTTCAGGTTCCATATTTGAATCAGGCTGCTTCAACTCCACCATCCCTTACCGGTACATTGCAGGCATGTGCAGGTACTACCCAAACATATACTGCAGCAACTGCTTTCAGGGCAACTTTTTATAACTGGACAGCACCAGCAAATTCAGTTATTGTGAGTGGTCAGGGTACCCAGACAGTAAGTATTGCTTTTGCTTCTAATTTTATCTATGGTGATATATCAGTGGCTGGTGGAAATTGTATCGGTTTAAGTAGTGTTCGAAAACTGAGAGTTTACAATAAGCCATCTATCCCGGGTGTTATTTCGGGACCATCAACAGGTGTGTGTGCAGGATCGAATGGTACTTATTCTATTGTACCTGTAGTTGCTGCAACCACTTATAACTGGACGGCTCCGGCCGGTGCTACTATAACGGGAGGTCAGGGTACTACATCAGTTACAGTTGACTTTGGGCCGACTTATACCAGTGGTAATTTAATTGTCAACGCATCTAATAGCTGTGGAAACTCTAACAACAGAATTTTAACTGTTGCCTCCAAACCTGCATTGCCCGGACCTGTTTCCGGTCAAAGTGGATCTGTTTGCCCGGGTTCCGTGGTCACATATACCATTGCTGCTGTTCCTGGAGCTTTAGGATATAATTGGACAACACCTGCAAATACTACCATATTATCCGGACAAGGTACCACTTCTGTTTCGGTATCATTTAATACAGGATTTGCAGGCGGAAACCTGCTTGTTAATGCAACCAATGCGTGTGGCACTTCCAATAATAGAGTGCTTTCTTTAGCGGGTGCTCCTGTTAAACCGGGTGGGATTACATTAAATGCTCCAATCACCAATATTTGTGGATTAACATCAGCAACATATAGTGTTCTTCCTACTGGAAATACATCTTCCTATCAATGGGCTGTACCTGCATTTGCAACAATAATTTCAGGTCAGGGCACAACTTCAATTACAGTAAGTTATTCTAATACATTATCAGGTACAGGAAATGTTTGTGTATCAGGAATAAATAATTGTGGAGCAAGTTTACCACGATGCACCACAGTTACATCATTGCCAAACCGCCCATTAGCAATTACAGGTACGAATGTAGTGTGTGCCGGTCAGCAATCAATCAATTACACAATTCCAACCGAACCCGGTGTAGTATATACATGGGCTGTACCTTCAGGTGCAAGCATTGTAAGTGGCCAGGGAACAGGTAATATTGTTGTCAATTGGGGGGCAACTGCCGGAAACATCACTGTTTTTGGTACCAATAATTGCGGAAATTCATTGAACAGATTTTTAAGTGTTGCTATTAATTGCAGGTTAACTTCAGCAGCAATGTTTAAAGCTTCCCTGTTCCCAAATCCTGCACGTACAACATCAATGTTGAAACTTGAAGGAAATCATGGTGCATATGAGGTTAACATTTTTGATATGACCGGAAAGGAAGTCATAAGTTTACAAGGTACCAATGAATCCATTGAATTACCATTAACCGGAATTGAAGCCGGAATATATATGGTTCGAATAACAACTGCTTCGGGTAATACGGAAGTATTGCGATTGGCAGTAGAATAAAAATAATACCTCAATAAACCGGAAAGGGGCTTGCAATTGCGGGCCCTTTTTTTGTTTTTGATCAGAATAGCTTTATGTTTGTGTCTGACTAGAAAATAAGTTATGAGAACAGAATCCATTGTACTTGCTGATGTGATGAATAAAACACGTCAACTCACAGAACTCTATTTAAATCTTCTGAAAAATGCCGATCCTTATCAAGTGTATGAAGTTGATGGTAAAAAACTGAATAGTATCTTGTGGATTAAAGCACATCTTTCGGTGACTGAAAACTGGCTGTTACTAAGAAGTACCGGTGGAGAAGCCATTCGTATTCCGTGGGCAAAACAATTTGGAATTGGTTCTGTGGTTCCGGCAAAAGAAGAATACCCTGCTCAGGATGAAATTGATGCAGTTTTCAAAGAAGTTCATCAGAATGCAATTTCATTCATCAGTACCATTGCCGATGATAAACTGGAAATTGTAAATGCAACCGGGTTTGAATTTGCGGGAGAGAATTCAACCCGTTCAGTAATTATACATGCCATCCGTCATGAAGGAACACATTCAGGGCATCTGGGATGGCTGTGCAAATTGAATGGTATTAAAACCATTTAAGTCTAAGGGATTTTCAACGGCCCGAAGGAACTTATCATTTCCTTCAATACCTCCGGTTTGAGTAGTTTTATTCTCTTACCTACCAGTGAAATTAGTCCTTCCTTATTAAACGCCGATAAAGTGCGGATTACTTCTTCTAATGAACTTCCTGTTATATCGGCGTAATCCTGACGAGGCAATTGCAATCCCAGATAATCAACCCCTTCAAAGTGCTCTGGTTGAAAAATTTCATTGATGGTGAGAAGAGCATCAGCAAGTTTTTGTCGTGCCGACATTTGTGATAAAGAGCGCAATTTGTATTCCGCTCTTCGTAATTCATCGGCATAAAAATTCAATAATTCAAAAACCAGATCCCCATTATTTTTTAAAGTCTCTTTGAAAGTTTTCTCGGGAATAAAACAAACGGTTGCGGGTGATAAAGCAGTGGCTCCAATGGGATAAATTTTCGAGCTGCCAAATCCCCTGTGACCAATAAGATCTCCGGATTTAGCAAGTCTCACAATTGGAGTTGTGTTTGTATATCCGGAAGTAAAAACCTTGAACTGTCCCTTATAAATAAAATAAATTCCATTAACTGGATCGCCTTCGCGAAAAAGATCATCATGCTTCTTAATTCGGAGTGCCACCCTCTTTTTATCGATAGCTGATTTCCATTCAGCGGTAGTAAATCGATTGATGAAGCAATTTTGTGAATCGCATGTTTTGCAATGGGGAAGAACCATAAGTAGATTGAACTGTAAATTCAAAGGTACAAATTTGATTTGGAGATAAACAAAAAGTATTGTAAAGACCTGAATATTAGTATTTTAATATGTGTCAAAATTGATTGATGAAAAATTTATTTAGTGCCAGTTTCAGCTTTTAAGTTTCCTACCAGTATCAATATCAACCCACTTAACATAAGTGAAGAAATAAGAAGAAGTGAGACATCCGCAAATGGAATGACTGTATATGAAAAGGATGCCAGACCCTGAATAAGCAGCACCATTTCATTGAGAAAAATTCCTCCAATAAAAATCATAATCCCATTTCTGACATATTTATTATTCCGGATCAGCTTATTTAAATATATGTACCCTAACAGAAATACAGAAATGACTCCAAGCAATACCAAATGAAGATAAGCAATTACAATTGTCCGGAATCCGAAAGCCAGTTTACTGATTTCCGGAATTACAGAGCCGGCCTGAAGCAACAATTTAATAGTGAGTGCAACTCCGGCAAATTGTAAAAGCACTCCCGATAATGGATTCAAATGTTTCTGGATTTCTTGTTTATTCGATAGTAAAAACGAATCATCAGGAACCATGCAATTAGCTGTGCAATGGATGCTACAACTACTAATACATAAATCCAATTGGAAACCGGTACCCACAATACCGATAGGAAGTAAGCAGGAATACAGGCAAGTGCAAAGATTGGAAATGTATATTTTGGGAGTTCCTTTTCGGGAAGTACTTTGGATAACCAATCGGTAAAGAGACCCATACAAGCAAAGAAAAACCAGCCATTGTACTGGAAATGCAGGTAATAGTAAACAGACCCTAAATAATGATGTTGTGTAATGTTTTTATGAGACATCATATATGCAAGGTAAAAAGTTCCTGCTGCTGATATGATATTAAAAAATAAGGCTGCTTTAAACCAGGGTGCACCTGCAGATTTGTCGTTCTGACGGAAATAAAACAGGGCAAATAGCCATGATACAATAATGGAAGACGTAGAAAAAAACAACGATATAATTCCATATCCCTGAATGGCGAAAAATACCAGCATTCCATAGGCACATATTAGGTTGGCATAAATCAATATTACACCTGATCGTGATTCAATAAATGGTTTATTTAATCTGTAAACAAGTAAAGTCATTAAAGCATGACTTACCCATCCTGCAAAAGCAAAATGCGAATGGGCATGTAACAGATTTTTCTGATCAAAGAAAGGAAATTCAAAACCAATTTTGTATCGCATTAAAATACCCAGAGAAGCGATAATTGCCAGATTTAAAATGGCAACATTAATAAGCGACCGGTAATTCGTTTGGAGTTGCATTATTTCAACTATGTAGCATTTAAAATTTTTATTTGCATCACTGTAGCAATACTCATTGCCCGTTGTTTGATGGTGGTAGCATTTGGTCCTTCAAATAAATCATCAACAGTCTTTGTAAAAAGTTCAATCCAGTGATTAAAATGTTCGGGTTTCATGGCACTCTTTTGGTGAAGTGCAATATGAGGAGGCATGGGATTTCCTTTGTAATTTCCGGTATTAAAAACTATGTTTTCCCAAAAATCTACCATTATAGGAAGATGATGATCCCAGTCTACAGGAATAATTTTAGAGAAAAAAAATCCAATTTCACTGTCTGTTCTTACCTGATCATAAAATGTATGAACGATATCAGAAATATCTTGTCGGTTTTGAATATCTTCTTTCATAAGTTGTTTATAAATCTTTTTTTCGAAAACGAAACATTGCAATTAAAAATGGAATTATAGTCCAAAGTATCAGCAACAGGATGGTGAACAGGCGCCCGGTGAAAGTGCCGAAGAATTCTTTGAATATTGCTCCCGTATAACCCATCATGGCTGAAACATCCAGTTCAAGCAATACCAGAATTCTCGATAAATCAATCGGGCTTAATACGCTGATACCGATCATCATTTTTTCAATAGGGTATTCGGCAAACTGGAATACCAGAAATAATATTATCCCGTCAAATAGTAACGCAAAGAATAGCCAGATGAGAATGGCAATGCCCAGGCCTTTTGCTTTATCACGGGTTAGTGATGCACTCAGGAATGCAAGGGCGGTGAATACCATCGTACTGAATATTCCGGCTATGATGAGATGTAAACCGGATACATTAAAAGCAAAAATTAATATTGGAATACCGGCACCAACCATAAATGCAAGTAAAAGGGAAATGGAAAGCCCGGTAAAAATACTGATATAAATCTTTGTTCTTTTGATGGGTTGACTTACGAGTAGTTCTATGAATTCGCCGCAATTGTACACATAAATAGCAGAAAAAATTACAGCTATCAATGGAACCGTCAGTAAAACCATATTTAACAAGGTTAACAATCCTTTGGTTGCATTATCTTCAAGACTGAAAACACTCCAGCTCAAAATGGCGAGCAGCAGGGTATAGAAAAGCAGTATTTTGTTTTTCAGGATGTCAAGCATCACATATTTCATAATTCTATACATGAGCAGCCGACTTTAGAATTTTAGCAATTGCTTTTGAAATACGGTCTTCTCCAGTTTCTGATTTTATGATGTCAACTTCTTTTTTAAACACTATTTTTCCATCCTGCATAAAAATTATACCGTTCACCATTTCATCGAGTTCACTCAGGAGATGGGAAGTTATCAGAATCAGCTTTCCGGCTTCTTTTTCCTGAATAATTTTTTCTTTCAGAATTTCAGAAGCAAGAGGATCGAGGCCGGCTGTAGGTTCGTCAAGTATCAGAACATCCGGATTGAACATGAATGCCAGGGTGGCACTTACTTTTTGAGTGGTTCCTCCTGATAGTGTCCTCATTTTTTTATCTGCCATATTTTTCAGATCAAAAAGTCTGTACAGTTGATCATCGACAGGTTTTTCCGGTTGGCGGATTTCCTGAATCATATCGATTATTTGTCCAATTGTCATATTATCGGGATACCGGCCGATTTGTGGCATATAACCTATACAATTTCGGTATAAATGGTCGTTGTAAATCGATTTGCCATTAAACAAAATCTGGCCGGAATCAGGAACAACCATACCGAGTAAGCCTTTAATCAGGGTGGTTTTTCCGCAACCATTGGGACCAATTAAAGCTAATGTCGATCCTGAATTACAATCAAGGTTCACATCATGAAGTGCCTTTAATCTGCCGAAAGATTTATTGATATTTTTGAAAGCTATCATAATTCAATTGCACGCATTAAAGGTGTGTTGTCTCTGAATAGATCAGGAGTCAAGCTAGGAATTAGTTTTTCGGATTTATCTAGTAAGGAGACTATAATACTACGGTAAAGAAGCATAGCCGGCGGATTCATTTCTACAATCACAGAAAACAAACTAATAGGGTGGTAGGGGACATCTCCTTTTTTATCCTTGTTCAAATCATACCCTTCATACTTATCCCAGTAATTTCCATCAAAATTATTCAGGACCAGGGAACCATTGGTTGTTATATCGAATGTGTTAGCGGTAAAATTATTTTTGGTTACGATATTGTCCATACAGCTTGCCTGAATACGCATACCCCAGCCATTTTGATGGAAACTATTTTTGGTAACAATAATACGGTTTGTTCCTTCCATATAAATTCCTGAAGTGTTGCTGATAAATTTATTTCCTGCAATCTGACTGTCGGAAATTTCTTTTAATAGTAAACCATATGCTGCATCTCCCCAATTTTGTTCGAAAACATTATGAAACATCTTTACATTTTTAGTAAACATAACAGCAACGCCAGCTCCATTTCCGGTGAAGGTGTTTAGTACATAGGAATCGTTGTTCGAGAACATGAAATGCAGTCCATACCGGATGTTGTTTTTAGAGTGATTCATAAAAATGTCCGAATTTGTTACGAATTCAAAGTAAATCCCATCTCTGTGTCCCTGTATTTCGTTTGAAGTTATTTGTAGACTATCGCTCTTCCAGCAATGAATGCCGTTTCCGATCAGTTGTTCATCTGTGGCATTGGAAATGATGTAGTTGTTTCTTATCAGGCAATGCTTACTATATTGGATATAAATTCCAAAAAAATTATTTTCAATTTTGTTATTTTGTATGATGACATTGTTGGAGGCGTATACTTTTATTCCTCCGGGATCATCGAGACTTCCATGTCCGGAATTTCTGATTGTAAATCCTTCAACTATTACATTGGGTGATTTTACTGAAAGTACTTCATATTTTAGTTCGCCATCAATTACGGGATTACCTGTTCCTTTGAAGTAAATAGGTTTGTCAATAATAATATTTCCTTCTTTGTATGTTCCGGCGAATACCAGAACCGTATCACCTGCTAGAGATTGATTTAACGCTTGTTTGATGGAAGGATATTGTTTAAAAGGGCCTGTCAACAACTGTCTGCCCGAAGCAATTGCCGAAAAGCCCAATAACAAAAACAACCAAACAAATATTTTATACTTCATTTTATAATTGCATCCCAGCTTACTGGGGTAGCATTAGTGTTTTTTAAGAATGTAGATGCATCCACAGATTTATCAATCGCAATTATATTTCCACCCATGGGACCTTTGTGGTCACTTGTAGTATAAAAGCTCATTTCTTTTGTATGAAACAATTCATGTGGAGGATGGAAACTACTAACATAGATTTCTTTTACCTGAAAGTCCGGTTCTTCTTTTAGAAAAGCAGTCAGACAAATTAAATCATCAAATTTGTAGGCCCGCCCTTTCATCGTTACTATTTCCGCAGCATATTTCAGGTCTGAAATCATCATTTTGCAATAAATGCAATGTTCTTTATTGATGATTATTGGTTCCTTACCTGAACCTGAGCATGAGGTTATGGTGATAGCAAGTGCTGCAGGAAGAATGAAGGATGCTACGATGTTTTTCTTAAATATTATCCCGAATTCTTTCATAAACGCCAGAAGCATTAAAATGCCACTGGAAATAAACAGCCAGCCACCGATGTCGGGGATGGAGTATGCGCCAAAATTTAAGAGTTGCTTGAAGCCAATAAGTGGAGGCTGATATGCCATTCCGGGTACTATAATTGCAGCATTCGGATCCAAATCGTGGCCGTAATTATATTCCCAGCGCCAGAAATCTACCATAGCCAGAACCCCGAAAGCAATGAATGAAAATAGTAATATTTTAAGATGAATTTTTTGCCCTGCAAATGAAGTCAATAATGAAATTAGGGCGAAAATCCCGATGATATAAGGAAGTAGCGTAAATTCCATAAAGTCGTCGGTATGTAAAGTCTTCATGCCAATATAATGGTTTAGGCCATTTATAATATCGACATTACCTCCTAATTTATTTGCAAATATCTGTAACATGAGTCCTTCCGGATACTGCGGTGCATCGAGTTCTATTCTCCAGATGGGAACGAAGAGTGAAATGATCAGAAATATTCCTGCGAAGAGCAATAGTAGTCTGGCAGGTGAATTTAATTTTTTCATGGATTTAGTTTCAAATGATTAAAAGAGGGGAGTAGCAGCAGTTGTTTTACTGCCACTCCCGTTTGAACCGGCTAAAATTTCAAACCTTATTTCGAAGCTTCCGGCACACTTTCTCCGAGACTAAATTTTAATGCGTTATTACTCCCTGCCGGAGATACTCTGATATATCCCTGCATTTCCTGGTGCAAAGCACTACAGAAGTCGGTGCAATACATGGGATACATACCGGCTTTTTCAGGAACCCATTTTAAGGTACTGGTTTCTCCCGGCATAATGAGCAGTTCAGCATTATTAGCACCCTTCACCGCAAATCCATGCGGAACATCCCAGTCTTGTTCAAGATTGGTTACATGAAAGTAAATCTCATCGCCAACTTTTACTCCCTCTATATTATCAGGTGCAAAATGTGACCTTATCGAACTCATATATACATGAACTTTGTTCCCTTCTCTCTCCACCTTAGCATCTTTTTCTCCTTTAGTTGCAAAAGGATGTTTGTTGTCATCAATTTTGAAAATCTTAACCTGATTTTCTCTTATTTTAGCTGCTTCAACAGCTTGGGCATAGTGCGGTTCCCCAATAGTGGGAAAATCCAGTATCATTTGCATTTTGTCGCCACTGATATCGAATAGCTGTGCACTTTGTGCCAATTCAGGACCTGTTGGAAGATATCGGTCTTTGGTAATTTTATTGTAAGCAATCAGATATTTCGGTGAAGGTTTTTTGCTGTCGCCACCTGGAATGCACAAGTGACCTACAGAATAAAATGTTGGTACCCGATCCAAAACTTTTAGATCTTTAATATTCCACTTTACCACTTCTGATGAAACAAAGAAGGATGTGTATGCATTTCCCTTTCCATCAAATTCTGTATGCAAAGGTCCAAGTCCTGGTTTTTTGACTTCGCCATATAAGGCAGCTTCATACTTCACCACTGGAATTCCTTCATACATTCCATCATATTGTTTATTAGCAATTGCATTCTGTAATTTATCGAAACTAAATACAGGAATTATTGCAGCTAATTTACCACTACCTACAATGTACTCACCGGTAGGATCAACATCACAACCGTGAGGCGATTTCGGACAAGGGATCATATAACATATATCGGTTAGTTCTTTTGAGTCGAGAACCAAAACTTCTGTTCTTATGGTTGATGTTGCTGAATGAGTTTCATCACTGTAACTGTTGTGTGCATATTTTACAGCTACTTTTTTCCCTTTTCCGGCTTTGATATATTCTTCAGCTTTTTTCCAGTTAACAGCCATGATAAAATCCTTGTCTTTTTGGGAAGCATTTACTTCCAGCAAGGTACTGGCCTGTTCTGTGTTGTAGCAGGAGAAAAAGAACCAACCATGAGATTTGCCTTTTCCGGCATGACTCAAATCGAAATTCACTCCCGGACATTCAATCTGGAATGCGATGTCCATATTTCCTTTTTCTTTGTCGACACTTATGAAGCTGATGTAGCCCTTGAAATTCTGCTTATAACTATTAATGGCTACATCGCCATTTGCATTATCTGGTGGAATACTGAAACGCGTACCGGCAACCACATACTCCGTGTTTTCAGTTATGAAAGGTGACGAGTGATTACCTGCACTGTTTGGTAATTCAATGATCTCTGCTGTTCGGAATGTTTTAAGATCGATCCTCGCAACTCGGGGTGTATTGTTGGCATTTCCAAACACCCATCTGCCATCAATTTCTCCGTTTGTTTGAGACATTTCGGTATGATGTAAATCGTCCCATGGCACAAAACCATGTGAAGTGTTAAGCATTGGTTTTGTTTCTTCGCTGTAACCCCATCCTTTTTCAGGATCAACAGAAAATACAGGGATTACACGTAATAAACGTCCGCTGGGTAATCCGTAGGTACTAATTTGTCCGCTAAATCCCCCACTTACAAAGTTGTAGTAGGAATCGTATTGACCGGGAGCCACATAAGCTTTAGCTGCGTTGTCTCCGGAAACAGCATTGCTGGTGTTCTTAGGTTTGCATGCAATAGCAAGTACCATGGTTGTTGCAAACATGGTAGCAAGTAAAAATTGGTTTGTTTTCATATTTGTGTCAGGTTTGTTGTGATATTATTTTACGCCATCATTTTGTCTCATAAATTCAAGAATATTCCGGGCTTCATCATCGGTTAGTCCCTGATTAGGCATTCTAACCAGACAAATTTCTAGTTGCGCCTGAACTTCAGGATCTTTATCAATCATTGGGTCAGGATTAGTTATAAAATTCATGATCCACGCAGGTGTTCTCCTTTCGGTAACTCCTTTCCAACCGGGCCCAACCAACCGCTCATCGGTGAGTTTATGACATGATGCACATTTTACTCCCTGAATTGCATTTCCGGCATCAGCCATGGTTTTATTCAATCCATCCCCTAAGTCTACAGTTGTGAATTTGCCTTCACCACGGTTCGGATCATAACTTGGATTTTCATTGGTTGTCGTTGTATTGTCTCCCAATGGAGCCTGTGTTTTCTTTTCTTCTGTTTGTTGATTCTGATTTCCGCAGGAGGCAATCATGATTGCCAATGCTGCTGTGAGTAAGATTTGTCGCATAAGTTTGGTTGGATTATTTGAGTGTTTGAGTTTGAAATACATTGTTTTTGTTCCTGCTCTGGATAATTTAATCAGGTGTTTATATCATTAGTTTGGAATCAACATGGCAAAAGTAAGTCTGGTTGATACCTTAAATGTATGATAAGACACATAAATAAATATGAGATATATCAGGTAAAGGTAATCTATTTGTTGTGTTATTTGCCAAAAAGAAATAAAATGAAAACAATTAAATCTTTGACCATCGGAGAAATTGCCATAGAACGACCTGAATCAATTGCGTTGTTTGAGAAATACCAAATTGATTATTGTTGCGGAGGAAAGCAAACACTGGAAGCTGCGTGTGAGGCAAAAAATATTGCAGTTGAAAAGATTCTGATTGAATTGCAAGATATTGATAGTGAAGATAATACGACAAAAGACCCTCTTCAGTTACAACCAATTGAACTAATTGAGTACATTCAGGATAATCACCATCAATTTATCCGGACCGCAGGACCGGTAATTTTAGAAACTTTCAGCAAAGTGGTAGATCAGCATGCCAGGAAACATCCCTTTTTGACAGAAATGTCAACTTTATTTTATGAACTTCATGTTGACCTGTTACAGCACATGTTAAAAGAGGAAAAGGTTCTTTTTCCGGCAATCCGCCAATTGATGGGTGCTGCTAAACCGGATGACATGAAAATCCCGGATGGCATGAAACTGAACTTCCCGGTTAGTAATATGGAGGTGGAACATGAAAGGGCTGGGCGTCTCATGGATGAACTGAGAAGGATTTCCGGAAATTATGCTTTACCCGAAGGTAGTTGTATTACATGGCAAAATCTTTACACTCAAATAGATGCATTTGAAAAGGATTTGCACCGTCATGTTCATCTCGAAAATAACGTATTATTTTCTGCAGCTATTTCTTTATAACAGAAGTATGATTTTTATTTAATTGGCAGATAATCAATTAGTTATGATTGAATTGAAATAAAACAGCCCTCGACATCAGAGGGCTGTCAGATTACTTTTTTCCAACAGGTGATTTCTTCTTTTTAGCCGGACGGCGTTTTCCATATGAGCCCCTCCCAAGCTTGCCTTTTTTCGATTTCACGTCTCCTTTTCCCCTAATTATAAGATTGTTTTGTGATACAAAAGCAAAAATATTTGTCATTTTTAATATTTCCAAGCAGCTAAATAGAATTTTTTCCAGTCATTTATAATGAAGATATTTAGGTATCTTTGAAATCGAAACAACCTGAAACACCCTACCATGAAGCGGATTATACTTGCTTTATTTTTGAATGCCCTTCTGGCAATTTTGTCCCCCATAAAAATTTACGCAACACATCTCATGGGTGGCAGCATGACTTATGAATACATGGGAATGGTGGGCACCGACCAAAGTTATTTGGTTACCTTGAAAATTTACAGGTACTGTGATGCTTCTGCAGGAGGAACAGCTCCATTGGATGCTTCTATGTTTTTAGGAATTTACAATCAGGATGTTTTAAATCCGAATGCGGATAAAAATTGGTTCAGAACAGAAAATCTTCCTTTGGTAAGCAGTAGTTTTGTAACACCTCCTAGTATTGGATCTAATTGCTCATTCACTACTACAGTTTGTGTTGAAGAAGGAATTTTTGAAGCCATTATTCTAGTTCCACCGGATCCGGGAGGATATCACCTTATTGTTGAAAGATGTTGTCGCAATGGAAATATTGTGAATCTGTCAACACCTGGAAGTATCGGACAAGCTTATTATTGTTTCATTCCACCGGCACCTATTATTAATTCTTCACCACAGTTCAGCGATATCCCCGTTCCATTTATTTGTGCAGGTGATTTAGCATCTATCATCAACAATGCCACTGATCCCGATGGTGACAGTCTGGTATATTCTTTTGAAGTTCCTTATGGTGGCTATTCATCTTCAGGAATTGCAATTCCTGATCCGCAATTCGATAATAACCCATATGCATTTCCAATTCCTCCGGTAATGTACAATCCCGGTTACTCAGTTGGCATTCCTTTCGGCGCCGGTGGTACTTCCACAATCGATTCCCAAACCGGATTAACCAATTACAGTATCCCCAATCAGGGTTTCTTTGTAGTGGCAATTGAAATTAAAGAATATCGTAATGGTGTTTTAGTGGCTATGATTCGAAGGGATTTACAGCTGATTGCTATTGTTTGTCCGCCAAATGGTGTCCCTACCTTATCGAATGCTAATGGAAGCGGTCAGGCTAGTTATACGATTACCGAAGGTCAAACAATTTGTTTCCCTGTAACATTCACCGATCCTAACGGTGACAGTCTGTATTTAACATCATCAGGTAACATTTTTAATTCTACTTTATTTAATCCGGCAGCATCACTTGCCAATGCAGCAGGGGCTGGAATTGTATCATCTCAATTTTGCTGGAGCACCGAATGTGGTATGGCAAGATCAACCCCATATCAGTTTGTCGCCAGCGTTACCGATAATGGTTGTCCGCCAAAAATTACCAATCAAATTTATTCCATCAAAGTAAATCCCGGTCCGGCAAATCCGGTTCCTTCCATTTCTATTCTTGCCAATCCATCCGGACCGGTTTGCATTGGTACCTTAGTAACTTTTACTGCGCTTCCAACTTTCGGTGGTACCAACCCTTCTTTCCAATGGCAATTGAATGGTGTGAATGTGGGAACTAATTCATCGACATGGTCATCTTCGACTCTGAACAATGGTGATATTATCACAGTATCAATGGTTTCCAATTCCATTTGTGTTACTGCTTTCAATGCGGCTTCTCCACCTTATGTAATGGTTGTAAATCCTTTTGCTGCACCTTCCGTTTCTATTGCGCAGGCTCCTTTGGGAGTCGTTTGTGAAGGAGACAATCTCATCTTCACCGCTACTCCGGTGAATCCCGGTGCTACACCTGTATATCAATGGACAGTAAATGGTACCAATACTGGTGCTAATAGTCCTACTTTCAGTTCCTCAACACTCACAATTGGAAGTCAGGTTGCCGTTTCATTAACAGCAAATGCTGGTTGTCCTGCCGCTGCTTCCAATATTCTTAATCCGGTTATTGACCCCATTCTTACTCCATCAGTCACCATAACCAGCGATAATGTGGGTGCTATTTGTCCGGGTGAACAAGTCATTTTCAGGGCATTCCCAACCTATGGTGGAACAGCTCCTGCTTACCAATGGCAGGTAAATGGGATCAATGTGGGAACCAATTCGAATATTTTCACAACTACCACACTCACCAATGGTGATATTGTTAAGGTAATTCTTACTTCAAGCGAAACATGTGTTACTGCAGCTACAGCCACATCCAATACTATTGCCATCTCAGTTACAGCACCAACTTTTCCTGTTGTAACAATCACTGCCAATCCTGCCGGTCCGGTTTGTGATGGCGATAATATTATATTTACTGCAACACCTGTAAATGGTGGCGGAACACCAACATTTCTATGGAAAATAAATGGCATTAATACAGGCACAGGTGGTTTAACTTATGCTTCTGATGTCCTGAATAATGGTGATCAGATTTCAGTGGTGATGACATCCAGTCTGACTTGCCTGGTTACAGCAAAAGATACCAGCAACATCATCACTGTTACTATAATTCCAGTAGTACCTGTTTCTGCAACAATTACCATTTCTCCCTCAGCTTCATTCTGTGATGGAACCAATGTTACCTTTACAGCAAGTGCTGTAAACGGAGGCACAAACCCTGCTTACCAATGGCAGGTAAATGGAGTGAACAGTGGCACAAACAGTACTGCCTTCAGCACTTCAACTTTAGCATCAGGTGATGTGATACGGGTAAATGTATCTTCGAATGGTACGTGCGTTTCACCGGTGAATGCAACATCTAATCCGATTACCGTAACTGTACTGCCTTTAGTGACACCGGCCGTTAGTATTGTTGCTAATCCTTCAGGTCCGATATGTGCAGGTACCATTGTCCAGTTTACAGCATCGCCTTCTTTTCAGGGTCCTTCACCAACTTATGAGTGGTTGGTTAATGGTGTTGTAACAGGAAATAATGCTGCGGTGTTTACTTCGTCAAATTTAGCAGATAATGATATTGTAAGAGTTCGTTTAACTTCTTCGAATGGTTGTGCAGTACCTGCAACTGTTAATTCAAATGCAATAGTAATGCAGGTTGATCCCATATTAGTTCCTGATGCTAACATTTCGGTTTTACCTGCAGGTCCTGTATGTGACGGAACATCCTTAACATTCAATGCTACTACTGTGAATCCCGGAAACGCTCCGGTTTATCAATGGCTGGTGAATGGGGTTCCAACAGGTGCAAGTGCTTCATCAATTTCGCTTTCAACACTTTCAGATGGTGATACTATAAATGTAAGATTAGTCAGCAATGCTTTGTGTGGCTCTCCCACAGTTGCGATATCGAATACCATTGAGATTGACATGTTACCATATCTGGATCCGGGAATTACAATCAGCATGCAACCAGCATCACCGGTTTGTGATGGCGATACCATTGTGTTTTCAGCTAATGGTATAAATGGCGGAACCAATCCGGTGTATACCTGGTTTCTGAATGGCAATGTTGTTAGTGGAAATAATTCCAGATACTTATGCAGCTCAGTTTGCTGATGGTGATCTTCTGCAAGCTGTTTTAACATCAATTATCAATGTCGTAATTTCAATACAGATACTTCTAATACGCTGACCGCACAGGTTATTCCAAATGTTACTCCAACTGTAAGTATTTCGGTTAATCCTCAGGGTGCCGTTTGTCCGGGTGATTTATTAACGTTTACAGCAAACACCACCAATGAAGGAGGAGCACCTGTTTATGAATGGACATTGAATGGAAATCCCATTGGTTCCAATAATGCGGTTTATGTATCTTCATCATTGGTGAACGGTGATCAGATCAGATTAAAACTTACTTCCTCTATAGTATGTGTTACAGCAACCAGTGCATTTTCAAACATAATAACGGTTCAGGTTTCACAAAATATTACTCCGGATGTCACCATTTCTGTTGTACCTAACGGTTTTGTTTGTGATGGCGATACACTTTCGTTTGCTGCAACTTACACAGGAGCAGGAACATCTCCGGTATTTGATTGGCGTGTGAATGGAGTGTCATCAGCAATTACTCCGGTATTCACCACCACTCAGCTTAACAACGGTGATCAAATTGATCTTATAATCGGTTCTTCTGCATTTTGTGCATTACCGGTTACAGATACATCCAATGTAATTATTGTTCAAATTGATCCTCTGCTTACGCCTGTTGTTTCAATAACAGCGAATCCACCCGGAGTTTTCTGTGATGGAACTGAAATTACTTACAGTGCATCCGGTATTTTAGGTGGTTTGAATCCATCCTATCAATGGTTGTTAAACAATGTTTCGGTAGGAAGCAACAGCGATACACTTATTTCAGATTCCTTTCTTAATGGCGATACCCTGACACTCATTTATCCATCCACAGAAAGATGTTTAGCTGTCAACCCGGTTCAATCTAATCTGATTATCATTGAACGTTATCCGGATTTAGTGCCCGAAATTACCGGTCCGGATGAAGTTTGTTTTGGACAGGAAATTACCTTTTCAGTGAGTGGTACCGGTGGAAATGGTGGTCCTTATCATTACCAGTGGAATAATGGTCTGGGTACTGCAACCGGTTACACTTTTGTTCCAATACAAACAGAAACTTATATTGTTGCCATGAATGATTCATGCTCCGCAAAACGGTACGACTCAATAACAGTAATTGTAAATCCACTACCGGAACCTGCATTCACCATATCTCCAACACAAGCAACCATTTTGAATCCGTTTTTTGATTTTGTGGATGCCTCCCTTAATACCGTTACCTGGTATTGGACTTTTGGTGATAATACTTCTTCTACGCTTCAATTCCCTTCTCATACTTACCTCGTCCCCGGAACTTTCCCGGTTAAATTGACAGCTGTGAGCATGGAAGGATGCATAGACAGTACGTTTGGAGAAGTATTTGTAGAGAATGTGGTTACATTCTATATTCCGAATTCGTTTACTCCAAATGGTGACGGTATCAACGATAATTTTGGTGTCACAGGATATTCTGTTGAAGGGTATGACCTTTCTATTTGGGGAAGGTGGGGACAACCAATTTTTATTTCTGAAGGACCTTATGACCAATGGGATGGTTTAGATGAAAATGGAAAACCACTTCCCGAAGGCGTTTACGTTTACCAATTGAAGGTTACCAATGATCCTGATAAAAAAGTCAGGACAGGAACAGTGACATTAATTCGTTAAACTTTTATTTGCCTGCTATAGGCAATTTGGGTTGCAAAGAAAGTATGCTTCGGATGCCTTTTCCATGGTAATTTAATGGCAAGGCATTTACTGGAATAATTTTTTTGCCGGGATAAAATTGTGCAATCAGATCCATAACAATTCCATCTTTATTTTTTTCCGAATCTGTTAATCCTGCTCTGTAATATTGAGGAACAAAAACTTTATTATTGCACACGAGAAAGTTTATATAAGAAACCTGTGGTGCATGGTATACAATATCTCCTGCCTCGAACATACTGTATTGAATGCTGTCTTCTTTGGATGTGGTAACAGTATCTGATATCAGATGAAAGCGCATGACAGGTGTAGGAAGTTCAAATAATTGGTAGGGACTGTCAAATCCGTCAATGGCATTTTTTAGATTTACAAGATTTTCATTTAGTATGTAGAAGTCCCCTGATGAAATGGGATCAAATTTGCGTTCAGTACTATCAATTGTGGAAAATAAAATAGTTGAATCGTTCGCAAATCGTACAAAACTCTCAATATGACCGTTATTTCCTGAGGCAAATATATTGGCATTTCTGGGACCGGTAGTAATTTTATCAATAACAGGAGCTGCGGCAAGCCAGATTATTTTGTTGATGCCTGATAGTTTTTTCAATTCAGCCGTGATTGCCATCAGATCCATGGAAGGATTGCGCTGAAGAATAGATTCCATAAAACAGATAGCAACTCCTTTTTTGTTAATGTCAATCATACCTTGTTCCAAAACCAGTTCAGTAGGAACATAGGAGAAACCTGTTTTCTTCGAAATAAATTTTTGCAGTTCTGTTTTTCCTGCACCTGTGATTTCCGGTTTCAATGAATCTGACATTGTTCCAAAATTAGTCCACTTAAAATCTATCAACTGTAATTTTCCATTTTTACCCTCTGAAAAAATGGTCCTGTATCCCTGCTAAATCCTTTTGCATTTTCATTTACCAATAAAGTTAATGGTGTGCTATCGATACTGTCATTTTGCATTTTCAGGAGGAAAAAGTCACGGGAGCGTTCACTGTCGAAAAGTACCGTAATTCTTACTTCACTCATTAACTCCTTTAATACTTTCAGATAAATACTATGTAATGAGGAATCACCGGGCCAGATCATCCAGGCATGCTCTTGTGCTATCCATTCAGGATACATAATACCGGAATAGTTTTCAGTTTTTCCCTGACCAAAAATTTTACCATATGGAATTACTGTGATTACAAAAATCAGTAGAACGAGTTTACAGATTGTGTTTCCGGTAAAAGTTTTCATTTTTTTATAGATTAATTTTTTGGCTTTTTGGGTTTGTGAGAATATAAGTTATGTGAAATTCTAATAAATGGTTTTTCAATAATCAAATAAAAGACATAAGCAAAAGCTATTGCAATAAGTGTGTAAATAATAAGCAATATCACTTTTAAAGGATCTGATACATCGTAGCCGGTAATGTTTCGCAACAAGTACTCAGCAACAACGCCGGAAAAGTGGTGTGTAATGTACAAACTGAATGAAATTGTTCCAAGAAAATCGGTGATACTATTTTTGAATCTAACGAATGCAATTGCAAGCAGAGCTATCAGTGAACCGGCTGCACCATAAACACCTTGTTGCAGGTAACATAACAGAATGCCTGTCAACATCGCATATACAAAATAGTTTCTTTCAATTAGTTTCATCTTATACAGAAAAAGTAATAAACCTAATATGAAGAAGGAGTTATCGCGGAAAAATAGCACCGTATCATTGTGAATGAGGTATGTCATGCTTAATAACCCCAGAATGGTGGACAATACCAGTGGTTTTGATGCATTTTAATGATCAACGGTAAAAACAAGGCAATGAATAAGTAAAATTGGAATTCAATTTCCAGAGTCCAGTACACTTCAATATACATTCCGGTTCCAAACAATGTATATGAAAAAAATAAATTTGCCAGTATAGTACCAATTGCTGCACCCGGCCAGGTCATCCCTTCAATGGGCTTTCCGTTCATCATGAGAGCCCCATAATATATCACAGCCATCAGAATTATTGCCAGGTAAGCTGGTGGACCTATGCGAGCCATTCTCTTTGCCATAAATTTGCCCGCATCTTTTAATGTATATCCTGAACTATACATAGAGTATGGAATAATGAAGGCGGAAATAATGAAGAACATAGGAATCCCCAACTTTGCCCATTCAAAATAGGCACCAATGGGATTAGGCTTAATAGTTGGCAATGTGGAATTTGCAAAATGGTACATTACAACGCCCAAAGACGCAACTCCCCTGAGGGATTCAATTACTTCAATGTAGACTCTTTGTATCGGTTTTGTTGGTTCCATATGTTATTGGCCGGGTTAAATATACCACTAAGTTTAATTTTATGCCAACCTGAAAATAAGAAAAGGCAATTTTGGACTAAAGAATTTCCAACATTATTTGGTTTAAAGTACTGGTTTATGAATATTATCGAATGGAAAGGAGCTCCAAAATCTTTGCAAAATGATCTCCGGATTGCAATATTTTGCTTTGTGGAACCTTTATTTACTTCTTTATTTTGCTACTGATAATCTGGGAAAATCTGATAAAGGGTTTTTCAACTGCCAGATAAAACAGCCAGGCAAAAACTATTGCAAAACCTGCATACACAAAAACCATAACAGTACGCAAAGGTTCCGCTGGCGACATGCCGGTGAGATTTCTCAATATATATTCAGCTGTAATGCCTGTGGCGTGATGCGTAATATACAAACTGTAAGAAATAGTTCCCAGAAACGTGGTAACCGGATTTTGAAAGGCGATGTAGGAGATTGCAAACCATGCAATGAGTGCTGCAATGGTGTTTTCGAACCCCTGTTGCCAATAGCAAATAATTGCCATTACAATAGAAAAAATCAGGAAATAGGCACTGGTTATGTGTTTTGTTTTAAAGAGGAAAAGTAAAATTCCCATTAGGAAGAAGATATTATCTCTGAAGAACAAAACTTCATTATTATGAACAAACCAGGTAGCATTTAAGGCAAGAAATACTGCTGCCAAATAAAGCATATTTGAAGACGATGTAATGATAAATGGCAATAAAAATGCAATTATTACATAATACTGAAATTCAATTTCCAGTGTCCAATAAACTTCATTATACAATCCTGCATTTAAAAATGAATACGAGTAAGTAAGGTTTGCCAGAATTGTTTTCCAATCTGTTCCCGGCCACGGCATCCCTTCAATGGGTCTGCCATTCATTGCAATGGCTCCATAGTAAATTATAAACAGAAAAATCAAAGCAATCCAACTGGGAGGGCCGATGCGAGCTAAACGTTTGATAATAAAATTCCATGCTCCAGAAATCTTGTATCCGGAAGCATACATGGAATATGGAATGATAAAACCTGATATAACAAAAAATACCTGCACTCCTAATTTGCCGAATGAGAAGAAATCAGTTACAGAATTTGGCTTTATTGTTGGTAATGCTGATCCTGAGAAATGAAACAACACAACCGATAAAGCAGCGATTCCACGCAGTAAATCTAAAATCTTGAAGTGTTGCTTTGGAATACTTGAGGTAACCGACATAAACAGCAGAATGCTTAATCTGGCGTAAATGTAGGTAGTTTGGATGCCTTTCTCAAAATAGAATCAAAGAAGCTTGATTAAAAAGCATTGAAACGTTCCAGGTAGTTTCTGCGTTAAATAAATTTGATTCACACCACTGCTGACTTATATAGCAATATTAACTGATATTCAATGAATTGTGTCGTTGAATAAACTAAAATGAATTTAATTTTTAATTATTACTAATTTTGAAAAGTATCTCAAAGCTATTTATGATCAGGATTCTTTTTATGCTCTTGTGGCTACCATTGCTTTCAGGGTTTAATAAATCTCTTACCTCCGGACCTGTGGTTTTCAAAACTACTAAAGGAAGTGTTTCATTGGTTTCTGATGCACCACTGGAAGTGATTAAAGCCGATTCCAAAGAACTTCGGGGAGTAATTGACACATCAAATCACACTTTTGCTTTCACAGTAGCCATTGTCAGTTTCAAAGGATTTAACAGTCCGTTACAACGAGAGCATTTTCAGGAGAATTACATGGAATCGCATTTATACCCTGTTGCAACTTTTACCGGAAAGATTATTGAATCGGTAAGTTTTTCGAAGAACGGGATTTATGAAGTCAGAGCAAAAGGCGTTTTAAGTGTACATGGTGTTAAACAGGAGCGAATTATAAAAGGTAAAGTTGAGGTTACGTCAACAGGGATAGTGTTGAATTCTGAATTTAAGGTTGTTCTCGAAGATCATGAAATAAAAATTCCAAGGATTGTACATCAGAAAATTGCGCCTGAAATTTCAATTATTATTGAAGCTTTATTGCTTCCGGAAACCCGATAAGCAATGCGTGTATATTTCAAATTACCCTTTCTGCTTTCAATTTTATTAATAACTGCTGTTTCAGGACTGCAGGCTCAAATTCCATTTTTTAAATCAGTTCAGGTTTCTAAAACAGGGGTGCCTTTAAAAATTAATGGTATTTGTCAGGATAATGATAAGTTTATCTGGTTGGCAACCACCGATGGGTTGTATCGTTATTCAGGTGGTGGATTTGAAAAAATCGTTTTAAAAGAAACCACTGAACCTGCTGATGTAAGCTCAATTGCTCCACTCCCTGATGGTGGAGTAATTTTTGGTAACAGAAAAGGTGGTATTTTTAAATTCTTAAATGGAGTGGTTAGAGCTATTCCCACAGGCTCTCTGGTTGTTCATAGTTCAATTGGAGGAATTGCTGTAAGCCCTCAACATGAAATATTTGTGGCTTTGCAAGGTCAGGGACTTTTGAAAATTGCCGGCGATAAAATTGAAAATTTTACCACCCAAGACGGTTTGCCCGATAACTATTTATATGATGTTGCAATTGACCCCAAGGGCAATCTTTGGATTGGAAGTGATGGCGGGTTAACGAAATGGTCTGGTTTAGAATCAAAAAATGCATTTCAGAATTTTACTACTGTGAATGGTTTACCTGATAATATTGTCAGGAGAATTGATGCATCAGCAGAAAATAGCATAGGAATCGGAACAGAAGAAGGTGGCTTTGTAATATATTATCCCGGGACAAACACTTTTTTTATTCCTGAATTTTTCAGAGAATGGTCTAAAGGGTCTATCACAAGCATCCTGAAACTTGAAAATGAATACTGGATTGGAACTCAGCGAGATGGTATTGTTGATTATGAGTTCAAGGGTTACAAACGAACAAGACAGTTTACGAAAAACTTAGGATTTGAAGGGGTTTTAGTCAATTGTATGCTGAAAGATCATGAAGGCAATATATGGATCGGTTCAGGAGTGAATTGTACATGTCGCTTGGAGAGAAAATTGAATTCAAACGGGAACTTAATGGAGCACAACTAACCAATATTCATGCAATACTGGCCGATAGTCGCGAAAAAGTATGGATAAGCAATGATAATGGGGTGTTTTGTTATGATGCTTACATGGAGAAAGGTGTGGTTGATGAACCACTTCTGGGAACTCCGTTTGCAAACCTCAATGTGATTTCTTTTTATGAAGATAATAAAGGATTTATCTGGATGGGAACCTTTGATAAAGGTGTAATTCGATTTGATCCTCAGAATAAGGAAGCCAAGCTCTTTGATGAATCGAGTGGCCTGATTAATACTTCTGTATTATCTATTGATGGGAATCGTGATGAAGTGTGGTTTGCAACCTTAGGAGGTGTGTCTAAATGCTCATTTTCCGGAGCAGCAGTTGGAGATATCAGCAATTTTGTTTCTTTTAGTGAAGAAAACGGATTGGGAAATAATTTTATTTATAAGGTTTTTATTGATTCAAAAAAAAGAATCTGGTTTGGAACTGACGGGCACGGATTGCGTTGTTTGAAAAATGGAAAATTTATTAACTATAGTGAAAGGGAAGGACTGAAAAGCCGCATTATTTATTCCATCACAGAAGATCCTTATGGAAATATATGGATTAGCAGTGCCACAGATGGTATTTATCGATTTGATGGTACTACATTCCGCAATTTCTCTGTTGCTCAGGGATTGAGCGAAATAAACGTAGCTGCCATACGTACTGATAGAAAAGGAAATATTGTGATTGTTCACAAAAAGGTGTAGATGTGATGGATCCGTCAAATTACCAGGTTGTATCATTTTCTAATGAGATGGGAATTTCAAATATAGATCCTGATATTAATTCGGCAGCAGTTGATTCTAAAGGTACAGTATGGATAGGAACTCAAAAGGGTATTATTAAAATCGCTCTTGATGCCAGAGTAGGCTCCAGAAAACCGGTGCTGTTGTTAAATAATGTTTTTTGTTTCCTGGAAAAAGTTGATTCTGTTGCCGGAAATAAATTTAGTTACTATAGAAATCATATTTCATTTGATTTTGCAGGAATCTGGTATGCCGATCCGCAAAAGTTGAGTTACCAGTATAAATTGACAGGTTATAATAACGAATGGATCACAACCAGAGACCGGTTTATTACTTATCCGAATCTGCGCCCCGGTGACTATGAATTTATGGTAAGGGCCTCTATAAATGGTAATTTTATTGATGCACCAACTATCAGTTATCCTTTCCGGATCAGTTTCCCGCTCTGGCAACGACCCTGGTTTCTGATCTTATCTGCTGTAATATTAATTTCATTATTCTATTGGTATCTCACGGCACGTGATAAAAGAATTAAATCACTCCAGGCAATACAAAAAGAGAAAATTGAATCACAGTATGAAATTCTGAAGAATCAGGTAAATCCCCATTTTCTTTTCAATAGTTTTAATACGCTTATAACCGTTATTGAAGATGATAAGAAAACAGCTGTGGAATATGTAAACAAGCTTTCTGATTTCTTTAGGAATTTGCTCTCTTATCAGGAAAAGGACATCATTTCCATCCGGGAGGAAATGGAGCTGGTGGAGAATTACATTTTCCTTCAGCAAAAAAGATATGGTAATAATTTTAAAGTGAATATTGATTTGCCATCTTTAGTTTTAGAACAATATTATATTCCTCCTATGGGAATGCAGATATTACTGGAAAATTGTCTGAAGCACAACGCCGTTTCCCGCGAGACCCCTTTGGTTGTGGATATTTATCAGGAGAATTATGAGTATTTAGTGGTCAGAAATAATATCAATGAGAAAGTAATTAAGGATCCTTCAACAGGAATAGGATTGCAAAATCTCAAAAATCGTTTTCAGCTTTTAAATCAACAGGTGATCAAAGTCACCAACGAAAATGGATTCTTTATTGTAAAATTACCGCTTATTAAGTAATCCTGATATGTATGAAGTATTTGATAATTGAAGATGAAGATCCGGCAGCTACCCGTCTGGAAAAACTTATTGCAGCAGCTGCTCCCGATTTTATCTTGCAAAATCATATAGTCAGTATCAGAACCGCTGTGAAGTGGCTTCAGGAAAATGAGCATCCCGACCTTATTTTCATGGATATTCAGCTTGCAGATGGAATCAGTTTTGAAATATTCAATCAGATACCTGTAAAATGCCCAGTTATTTTTACTACTGCCTTTGATCAATATGCTATTCAGGCTTTTAAAGTGAATAGCATCGATTATTTGCTGAAACCGGTGAAAAATGATGAGCTGGAAGCAGCAATTGCAAAATTCAGAAAATCTAAAACATCCACAGACAGTCCTATTCCGTATGAAAAATTATTAGGACTACTGAAGGGAAAGCCGGAACTTCATAAAAGGTTGTTGATCCGATTCGGTGAAACTATAAAAGCAGTGGAGGTTTCTGATGTCGCTTATTTTTATACAGAGAACAAAATCAATTACTTATGTACCTTCGATAAGAAAACATATCCACTCGATTTTAACCTCGATCAACTGGAATCAATGATCGATCCGGAACATTTTTTTAGAATTAACCGCCAGTTTATTGTCCATATAAAGGCTATTAATAAAATGGTATCTTATTCAAAATCAAGAGTTAAGCTTGAGTTGGTGCCCCCAACTGAAATTGAAACCATAGTTAGTACAGAAAGAAGCCCAAATTTTAAAAACTGGCTCACCGGTTCAGGCCAAATTTGAGTCATTTGCCGGTTCAGCACCCCGTTATTCCCATTCAGCAAGATTCGCTTCTTTTAGGTGGATAGTGGTTCTATTTTTGTGTTATAATTTGAGGGTATGGAAAATAACGATTTGAATCCGGTGGAAGAACTGAAGTGGGAAGCAAAATCCTTGTTAATTATAGGGATGGTATTATTGACAATATTGGGATTTTCGGTTTCAGGTTGTAAACATGACATTCCGGTACCAATCAATGCTACTGATGATGATAATGGTGGCGGAGGTGGAGGCGGAGGTTCTGGTCAACCTTGTGATCCTAACACAGTATATTTTCAACAACAGGTATTGCCATTTCTCGTTTCGAGTTGTGCAAAAAGCGGATGCCACAATGCTGCTACAGCAGAAGATGGTGTAATCCTCGATTCTTATACTAATGTAATGAATACCGGAGAAGTTACGCCATTCGATTTAAGTGATAGTGAAATATGGGAAGTAATCAATGAAAGTGATCCGGACAAACGTATGCCTCCAGCAGGTGAAACTCAATTAACCCAAGCGCAGATTAACATGCTTGCTTTATGGATTAATCAAGGAGCTCAAAATTTGACTTGTGATGATGCCAATGGTCCATGCGACTCAGTAAGTGTATCTTTTGCGGCTGATGTTAATCCAATTCTTCAAAACAAATGTGTTGGCTGTCATACCACAGCCACTTCTACCAATGGTTTCGTCTCTTTATCCGGATTTACCAATGTCGAATCTGTTGCCCTAACGGGACAATTGGTAGGTGCCATTACTCATGATCCTTCTTACGCAGCAATGCCCGATGGCGGTCCGAAATTAAATGCTTGTGAAATTGCTAAAATTAAAAATTGGGTGAGTGAAGGTACTCTCAACAATTGATAAATTATGAATAACAAACTTAAATATATACTAGGCATAGTTCCAATCCTGTTCAGCATTCAGGGTTGCTATTATGATATTGAAAATGAATTATACCCTTCCGATGGGACAGCCTGTGATACGACTGCTGTTACATATACTGCCACAATTCAACCTATTTTGAATCAGAGCTGTCTCTCTTGCCACAGTGCTGCCTCAGCTCAGGGGAATGTGGTATTAGAAGGATACAATTTACTTAAAGTTTATGTTGATGATGGATCTTTCCTTGGTGCAGTGTCGCATGGCTCGGGATATTCACCGATGCCTAAGGGAGGTAATAAATTATCGGACTGTAAAATATCGCAAATTCAAACCTGGATTGCTTCAGGTGCACCTAATAATTAAATTTTTATATGATGAAATATCTGAAAATTGCCGGAATTTTGATTTTAATAGGTGCAGGTTATGCATACTATTTGTATAATAAACCGGTTGCCAGCACCAATGATCTGGATGCCGCTTTTTCAATCAATGCAGATGAATTATTTGCAAAATTTGAAAATAATGAGGAGGAAGCAAATCAGTTATACTTAGGCAAAATTCTTGAAGTGAAAGGAAAGGTACGTGATCTGAGCGTAGGAGATAACGGTGAACTCAATATGATTTTGGAATCATCATCCGACATGTTTGGAATCAATTGCGGAATCAGTCTTGGCGAAGGAAGTACCTTAGAATCATTCAAGCCCGGAGATTCAGTTACTGTTAAAGGTGAATGCACCGGAATATCGATGGATGTAGTACTCACCCGTTGTGTCATTGTAAAATAATATTTCAAAAGTTTATTCACACCAAATTTAAATATATCGAGGACTACTTTACCATTTTTAACCAAAAAAATCAAAACATGAAAAAAATAAGTTTATTAGTAGTTGCAGTTCTGCTGTTGCAGTATGCAAATGTTTCCGCACAGGGAAAATTCTTTACCAGAGAAGGAAAGGTTCACTTCTTTTCAAAAGCTCCGATGGAAGAAATTGAT
Source organism: Bacteroidota bacterium (assembly GCA_016713525.1). Classification (GTDB taxonomy): domain Bacteria; phylum Bacteroidota; class Bacteroidia; order AKYH767-A; family OLB10; genus JADKJB01. The sequence goes on from JADJOZ010000001.1 coordinate 796,057, forward strand.
GGCGTTAACAAAAAAGCAACCAGTATCATCGATACTCAAACCGGACAAATTGAATTTTCAATTCTCATGAAAGCATTTGAATTTGAAAAAGCACTTATGATGGAACACTTCAATGAAAATTATGTGGAATCCGATAAGTTTCCAAAGTCTGTTTTTAAAGGTGTTATTTCAAATAACAGTGAAGTTAAATGGACAACAGACGGTACATATCCTGTTAAAGTCGCCGGTAAAATGACTTTACATGGTGTAACCAAAGACATGAATGCTGATGGAACAATAACCATAAAAGGAGGAAAGCCAACTGCAACATCAACTTTCAATTTACTGATTAAGGATTACAACATTGAAATTCCGAAAGTGGTGAAAGACAAGGTTGCAGAATCTGTTAAAGTAGTTGTTGATATCAGTTATGAACCATTTCAGGCTAAATAATTAAATCCGTTTATGAAGAACAGTCTGAGGTTTATAATATCGTTATTATTTTTATTGATATCAGTTCCGGTATGGTCCCAGAATGATCTGCTTGATATGATTTCTGAGGAAGAGGATACTCATGAAAGGGAACATGTAACAAATGCATTCAAATCGACACGTGTAATAGGATCACATTCTCTGGAACATGTTGCCGGAGGGGTGCTCGATTTCAGAATCATGCACCGTTTCGGAACAATCAATGGGGGTGGTTATGAATTATTCGGATTAGATCAGGCTACTATTCGTTTAGGTCTCGATTACGGAATAACTGATCGTATAACCGTTGGTATTGGAAGAAGCTCGCTTTACAAAGAACTCGATGGTTTTGTGAAGTATCGGTTGCTATGGCAATCGAAAGGTAAAAAAGCAATTCCATTATCAATAATTCTGGTTTCCGGAACTACGGCAAATATGTTAAAATGGTCTGATCCCGACAGGAAGAATTATTTCACATCCCGAATGGGTTTCTATCATCAGGTTATTATTGGACGGAAATTCTCAGATGCTTTTTCAATGCAGATTGCACCCATAATGGTGCATCGCAATCTGGTGAAATCTGATGATGATAAACACGACATCTATGCTGCTGAAGTTGGTGCCAGAATTAAGTTAACAAGGCGACTGGCATTAACAGCCGATTATTTTTACATTTTACCTGATCAGCTTCCCGATGAAAATACACACCCGTTATCGATTGGATTTGATATCGAAACCGGAGGGCACGTATTCCAGTTGCATTTCACGAATGCACCTGCAATGAATGAAAAAACATTTATCACAGAAAATAAAGGTGATTGGTCGAAAGGTGATATTCACTTCGGCTTCAATATATCAAGAGTATTTACCCTGGACAGCGGTAAAAAGAAATAGAACGTGTCGCGTTCTATACCCGATCAATCTGGATGGTGTGATTCAGTTGATTGTAATGTGTTTTGGTGACCCGGAAGTCCTCACTTCCGGGTTTTTATTATTTTATGTTACCTTTGAGGAACTAAAATTTATAATGGTGAAACATGTAGTTATTACCGGTGCTGCAGGCCAATTGGGTCGCGTTGTTTGTCGCGAATTTATAAATGCCGGTTATTTTGTTCATGCCCTCGTTTCGAAACATGATACTTATGAATTGGATTTTATGCCCGAATTTATATCCGTTCATAAGTTAGATTTAACTGATAGCCTTGAGGTTGAACAATTCATGAATTTGTTGAAACAATCGAATGTGCCTGTTTATGCTACTTTGTTTCTTGCAGGTGGTTATGCTGAAGGCACTATTCAATACACGACTAAAGAACAAATCAATAAGATGATGCAAGTCAATTTTGACACAGCTTTTTATATCTCACAACTCCTGTTCATTGAAATGAGTGCAGTCAATTCAAACGGATATTTCTTTTTATTGGTGCCCGGCCTGCAATAGAAATGGAAAAGGGAAGGCATGCAATAGCTTACACACTTTCAAAGTCAGCGCTGGTGAATCTTGCTCAACTTTATAATTTAACTCCCGGCAACAAGTTTGTTCATTCCCATGTTATTGTTCCATCTGTTATTGATACCCCTGTGAACAGGGCTAATATGCCTGATGCAGACTTTACGCAATGGATCACACCTGAGGCAATTTCTGAACAACTTTTACAAATTCTTTCAGGTCATCAAACACCCGGATTTATGGTTAAGATGTATCAGGATTAAACCATTTGGCATTGTTCTTGTTGCAATTTTTTAAAAGGTGAATATTTAGAGAATTTCTCAGAAATTATTCCGGTTTGCCACACAATCACATGTATGTTTTCAAACTTTATTAGCTGAAACATTACTTTTCTTTCGGGTTTAGGTATTTTATTCTTAATTCTTTCATGAGCATTTCATAAATAAAATAATCAAAATATCCATCAATATCAGTGAGATAGCCTCATATTGACTTTTTTAGATGCCATTTTTCAGATCAAACAACAACAATTCTTACAAAATTGTACTGTCAACTCATTCGAATCAATGACGTATCAGGGATAGGATAAATTTGGTAGTGATAAACCTATCATTCACGATTAATCCTCTTGACATGAGTAAACAGCTACAAAAATTCTTACTGATAACCTTCACAGCAATACTGCTGATGATGCAATTCAGAGAGGCCAGAGCAAGCCATGCAATGGGTGCTGACCTTACCTATGAATGTCTAGGCGGCAATACATATCGAATCAGAGTTTCTTTTTATCGAGATTGTATTGGTATTCCGGCTCCAAACAATGTTTTTGTCAATATTCGTTCCGTTACCTGCGGTCAGAATCTTGGTATTACTTGTGATCCTATTCCGGGAACAGGTCAGGAAGTAACTCCATTGTGTCCCTCAGCTATTTCTTCCTGTAATGGAGGAATATTTACAGGTATTCAGGAATGGGTTTATGAAGGTGTTGTTACTTTGCCCATGCAGTGTACCGACTGGGTATTCAGCTATAATTTGTGTTGCCGGAATGCTGCAATTACCACAATTACAAATCCGGGAACAAGTACATTTTATATTTATGCTTCTTTAAATAATACAATTAGTCCTTGCAATACTTCTCCGACATTCTCCAACAAACCTGTTCCTTTTGCATGTGTTGGTCAGCAATATTGCTTTAATCACGGTGCATTTGATGCAGATGGTGATTCTTTGGTTTATTCATTGATAACACCTTATCAGAATGCCACAACTACAGTTGATTATATTCCTCCATTTAATGCAACAGATCCGCTTACTTCAGCTCCTGCCGTAACATTCAACCCGGCAACCGGAGATATTTGCATGACGCCACAAAATCTGGAAGTTACTGTGATGGCTGTCCTTGTTTCAGAATACAGAAACGGAGTTCTTATTGGTACGGTAGAACGTGATATTCAAATCACAGTATTGAGTTGTAATAATACTTTACCTACTTTGTCAGGAATCAATGGTACAAATAATTTTGATATTACAGTTTGTGCCGGAGAGCAGTTATGTTTCGATATCCTTTCTACTGACCCTGATCCGGGACAAAATGTGTTTATTAATTGGGATGGTTCAATTCCAGCAGGTACATTTACTTCGAATGGAGCAACCCGACCAACCGGAACCTTTTGCTGGACTCCTACTCAGGCTGATATTTCATCAAATCCATATTGTTTTACAGTACGGGTAAATGATGATGCCTGCCCCATGATTGGTGCACAGATTTATTCTTATTGTATCAATGTAATTGGTATCAATGTAAATGCCGGTCCCGATCAGTTTATTGCGTGTAATGATCTTGCCACCGTTAATGTTACCGCTTCCGGTGGTACGGGCAACTATACTTATTTATGGAGTAATGGTATTACGCTGCCCATTCAAACAGTTGGAGTAGGGACTTATATTGTGACCGTAAATGATGGCGTTTGCTCGAATCAGGATACAGTTGTTGTGGCGAATGCATTTGAACCAACTGCTGCATTTACTGCTGTAGGAACTTGTCCAAATACCCCTGTTCAGTTCACCGATCAGTCAACTTTACCAGGTGGTACCATCATTTCATGGAACTGGAATTTTGATGATGGAGGCACTTCAACTATTCAAAATCCAATCCATCAGTTCCCGGGTCCCGGAACATATAATGTTTCATTAATTATTGAAACCTCATTCGGTTGTATCGATACAGTGGTTGTTCCGGTCACCATCGCACCCCCACCTGTTGCTGCCTTTAATGTCGGTCAGGGTTGTGCAGGTACTTCCTTAACTTTCAACAATACCACTACACCTCCCGGAAATTATAACTGGTTGTGGAATTTTGGAAACGGCACAGGTTCAACCTTGCAAAATCCCGGTGTTGTTTATGCAAATCCCGGTACATACACAGTAACTTTGGTAGCCGGAGACACCACAGGTTGTGCCGATTCTACTGTTCAGCAGGTTGTAATTAATCCGTTACCAATTCCGGCGTTCACTTATTCAGCTATTGCCTGTCAGGGAGGAAATATTACTTTCGTAGATAGCTCAAATGGCAATGGTGGAACAATTACAGGCTGGAACTGGACCTTTGGAAATGGCCAGACATCAAACGGTTCTAATCCGGTTATTAATTATCCTAATCCCGGAAATTACGATGTTACTTTAGTCGTAACGAATAGTTTTGGATGTACCGCATCTATATTACAAACAATAGCTATTAATCCGCCTCCCGTAGCAAATGCAGGAGCCAATCAGATTATTTGTTTAGGTGGTACAGCAACATTGGTAGCTTCGGGTGGTGTCTCGTATTCCTGGAGCCCCGGAGGTTATACCACAGATGTTATAAATGTTTCTCCGTCCTCCAATACTACCTATACAGTTACTGTTACTGATGCCAATGGATGTACTGCAACGGCAACCGTTAATGTAAATGTAAATCCTTTACCGGTAATTAATGTTTCTCCATCTCAATCAACATGTCTTGGACAATCTGTTACTCTCACAGCTACAGGTGGAGTAAGCTATAACTGGAGTCCTTCGGGAAATACAACAGGAACAATAACTGTTTCTCCGGGTTCGTCTACCACCTATGCAGTAACAGGAACTAATGCCAATGGATGCAGTGCTACTAATTTTGTTTCTGTAACAGTGAATCCTTTGCCAAATGTAAATCTCTCCAATTTGTTCATTTGTGCCGGTATCAGTTCATCACTGAATGCAGGAAATCCGGGAAGTACTTATTTATGGTCGAACGGACAAACGACACAATCAATTCCTGTTTCCTCGCCCGGCGTATATTCAGTCACCGTTACCAATCAATATGGTTGTACCGGTGGCGATTCTAGTGTGGTCAGTCAGGGTGGTACCATTGTAAATAATTTAACAAACGTTGCATTCTGCGCAGGTGGCAGTGCTGTTTTGGATGCCGGAAATCCGGGAAATAGTTTCTTATGGTCAAATGGTTCGACTTCTCAAACCATAACAGTGAGTGCTGCAGGAGCATATAGTGTAACAATAACAGACGCTAATGGTTGTTCCGGAACACTTTCAACAACTGTGAATGTAAATCCTTTGCCTGATGCCCAATTTACTCCGAACGATGTTTGTATTAATGAGCCCATGCAATTTATGGATGTTTCAACCATTGGTTCAGGAAGTATCACCGGATGGTCATGGAGTTTTGGTGACGGCAATGTTTCACAACAACAAAATCCTTCTCACTTTTATCCTTCCTCGGGTGCATTTGCAGTAACTCTGGTAGTGACATCAAATATGGGATGTGTTGATAGTCTGATAAAAACCTTTAATGTATTTCCTTTACCTGCAGCAAACTTTACATTCCTCAATAGTTGTGAAGGCAGTGCAGTTAACTTTACCAATACATCAACAACTTCAGTAGGAAATATTACCGGATGGCAATGGTCATTTGGTGATGGAACCACAGCATCTCAACAACATCCTTCTCATGTATTTGGTACACCTGGAATTTATCCTGTAGATTTATTGATAACAACAGCAGGTGGTTGTGTCGACAGTATCCAAAAACAAATAACAATCAGTCCTTTACCTGTAGCTTCATTTACTGCCGGACAAAGTTGTAAAGGATCTCCGGTTGCTTTCAACAGCACTTCAGGTGTTCCTGGCGGTGTTCTTTCATCCTGGTTCTGGGATTTTGGAAATGGAACCACTTCAACATTGCAAAACCCATCGGCTGTATATAATAACTCAGGAACATACAATGTATCTTTGATAGTAACAAGTTCCAATGGCTGTAATGATACCATTTCACAACCTGTACTAATAAATCCCCTTCCTGTAGCTGATGCCGGTTCACCACAAATATTGTGCAGAGGAACTTCCGCAACATTGAATGCAACTGGAGGAGTTTCTTATCTGTGGAGCAATGGAAGTGCTACGCAGTCAACTTCAGTAACGCCAGTAGTAAATTCAACCTATCAAGTTACAGTAACTGATGTTAACGGATGTACCTCTACTGACAGTGTGAGAGTTTACATCAATAATCTTCCGAATGTGTTTGCCGGTCCCGATAAAACAATATGTGCAGGAACTCCAGTAACTTTGAATGTTACAGGTGCTCTGATCAATGTGTGGATGCCGGGCAATATCACAGGAAATTCAGTTTCTGTTTCACCATTACAAACTACAACTTATATTGTTACCGGTACCAGCTCAAATGGTTGTATCAATACGGATACTGTTACGGTAAACGTTAATCCGTTGCCATTGGCAAATGCAGGTCCCGATCAAATGATATGCGAAGGAACTACTGCAACCATTACTGCAACTGGAGGAGTGAGTTACCAATGGACTCCGACAGGTGCTTCAACTGCTTCAATTTATGTTAATCCTTTAATGCCCACAGTATATGCAGTTCAGGTTACAGATGCAAATGGTTGCAAAGCATGGGATTCAGTTTCAGTTGGAATTAACCCAACTCCAATAGCTGATTTATCACCTGCATTTATTTGTATTGGAACAACAACAATTTTAGATGCTGAAAATCCCGGGTCATCCTATTTGTGGTCACCAAACGGAGAGACTACACAAACAATTCTGGTTTCTGATTCCGGATATTATGATGTTATCATTATTAGCCCTAATGGATGTATTGGTTATGCAGGAACTACTGTTACTGTAGGTGGAAATGGGTTGAGTGCAAATCCGACCAATGTGCAAATTTGTGATGGTGAAACGACTGTTTTAAGTGCCGGAAATCCAACGGCAACTTATTTATGGTCGAACGGAGCAACCACACAAACTATTAATGTTTCTACCGCAGGTTCATATACTGTTACAATCACTGATGTTTATGGATGCTCTGCTTCTTTTGCGTCGAATGTCGTTACGAATCCGGTTCCGGCTTTAGCTTTTGTATCATCTCCAACATGTGAAAGCAATATCACTTTATTCACTAATACAACAACCCTTGCATCCGGTAATATTACAGGTTGGTTGTGGGATTTTGGCGATGGAAATTCTTCAAATGCTCAGGCACCTTCAAATTTATATGCTACTCCGGGCACCTACAATGTGACGCTGAGTGCGACTACAGGAATGGGATGTACTTCTCAATTAAGTCTGCCGGTTACTGTTGAGCCTATGCCGGTTGCCGCATTTGGTAATACCGTTGCTTGTCTGGGATCCGGCACCATATTCACCGACTCATCACAAATAAGTTCAGGTGCAATTGCAAACTGGAATTGGAATTTTGGTGATGGAACAGTTTCAACAGATCAGAATCCGGTACATACTTATAATGCGCCCGGTGTTTACACTGCTTCTTTATTAGTTGCTTCAACAAATGGTTGCAGCGATTCTATCACTGCTCAGGTTCAGGTTTATGATACACCTTTACCTCAATTCAGTTTGTCGAATGTATGTGATGGAACCGCTGTTAATTTTACAAACAGCTCAGTAATCAGTGATGGTGTTATTTCAGGTTATAACTGGGACTTTGGTGATGGCAGCACAGATACCAGCGCCAATCCAACTTATCAATATAGTAATGCAGGAACATTCAACGTAACACTTACTGCTGTTTCTGACCTTGGATGTTCTGCATCATTATCACAACCGGTAACAATTTATTCAAATCCACAAACAAGTATCACTGCTACTCCGGTATGTGAGGGAATTGCAACTTCATTTACAGGAAATACAACTGTTACGAATGCAAATATTTCGAATGTATACTGGAGTTTCGGAGATGGTGGAAGCAGCAACCTTCAAAATCCTACTCACTTATTTGCAGGAAACGGAACTTATCAGGTACTGCTCACAGCAACAAGTGATCAGGGTTGTGTTGATTCAGCCATGGCAACTGTGACAGTTTATCCTGTTCCTGCAGCAGCATTCAATGGATCCGATGCTTGTTTATACAGTAGTGTTAATTTAAGTGATTTGTCAACAATAGCTTCTGGAAGTATAGTCAACTGGAACTGGAACTTGGGTGATGGAAATTCATCATCGGTTCAGAATCCTGTACACAGTTTTGCTACTCCCGGAAGTTATCAGATATCGTTGCTGGTTACAACCGATCAGGGTTGTACCGATTCTATTCAAGCACAAATTAATGTTTATCCCGTACCAACGGCTAATTTTACCAGAGCTGATGTGTGTCAGGGAACAGTTTCAGAATTCTTTAATCAGTCGCAGGTTGCAGGTGGTGGCATTGTCAATTGTTCATGGGATTTTGGTGACGGAAATACTTCTACTGATCAGAATCCGCAACATGTTTTTGCTACTTCCGGAAATTACAATGTGACATTGATTGCTACAACACAGAATGGATGTAGTGATACTATCACCCAACAGGTTACTATTTATGCTACTCCGATAGCTGCCTTTGGTTTCGTAAATGCCTGTGATGAATCACCGGTATCATTCACCGATTTATCGACTTCCATTGATGGTTCAATCAGCTCCTGGAACTGGAACTTTGGTGATGGAACAACTACTGCAGCAGCCGATCCATATCATACTTTTTCAGGTCCCGGAAATTATGCCGTAACACTAACCGTTACTTCCTTACACGGATGTTCCGGTTCAATAACAGATTCGGTTTCGGTATTTGAATTACCTGTTCCTGTTATATCAGTTTCAAATAATTGTGTTGGTGATCCAACATCTTTCAGTGGAATCACAGCAATAGGAGATACTGCAGTTTACGACTACCAATGGACATTTGGCGATGGTAATACCTCCGCTATACAAAATCCAATGCATCAATATACAGCAGCCGGCACTTATGCTGTTTCACTGACAATGACCAATGCCAATGGATGTGTGGCAAATGCAACGTCTTCAGTTACCCTTTATCCCGTTCCGGAACCTGGATTTGATTTTGCGGATGCATGTGCTGAAAGCAGCGTGCAGTTCAATAATACTTCTACAATCTCATCGGGATCAATAACACAATATATCTGGAATTTTGGTGATGGATCTTCTGGTTCCGGTTTGGTAAATCCTGTTCATACGTTCGACTCTGCAGGAGTTTATAACATAACTTTAATTGCAGTGTCCGACAATGGTTGTATCGATTCCACCACTCAACAAATAACTGTTTTCCCGCTTCCTGTATCTAATTTCAGTTATAGTCAGGCAGCAGGTTGCGGACCTTTAACAATTTACTTTACCGATTCTTCATTCGTGACTTCCGGAACAATCGTAGCCTGGGCATGGAATTTTGGGAATGGCGAAACATCAAATCTGCAAAATCCTTCCACCGTGTATAGTTCCAGTGGAACTTATGGTGTATCACTAACAGTTACTACAGATATGGGATGTACGCAAACCTTTACACAGCCCAATGCTATAACCATTTATCCCGGTCCGGAAGCAGCATTCACCCCAAATCCATATGAAGCCTCCATACTTCATCCGATAATTGATTTTGAAAATACTTCATCAGGAGCAACCTTGTATAACTGGACATTTGGTGACGGACTTAGTTCAACATTATTCGAACCTGTACATACATATCCTGATACAGGATGGTATGAAGTTGTTTTACATGTTCAGAACAGTTATGGATGTTTTGATACGGTATCACACTGGGTTTATATAATTCCGGAATTCACACTATATGTTCCCAATGCATTTACTCCGAATCAAGATGGAATCAATGATGCATTTTCGATTGCAGGAATTGGCATCGTAAGCATGAATCTTGAAATCTTTAACCGATGGGGAGAAAATATTTACACTACAAGCAGCCGCGATGCAGGTTGGGATGGAAGTGTTCAAAAAGATAACGGTTTGGCGCAGCAGGATGTATATGTTTACCAGGTAACGGTCAAAGACGTATTTGGGAAAACGCATCAGCGGGTCGGAACAGTTACATTGGTTAGATAACCCTTACAAATAAAAAAGGCTGAAGAGATTTTTCTTCAGCCTTTTTTTATGGGGTTAAAATTACCGGAGATCAACAACTTCAACTCCCGGATGTTTTGCTTTATCGAATGTGAAAGCTGCGTCAGGTGCTTCAGCATCTGCTTTAAACTTCTCAATCAGATAAACATAATTGGTTCCGCTCTTTTCAAAAATTTTAGCACTTGAAATTACTTTATCTGTTTTATTGATAGAAATCTGAATTTTAAAATAATTTTTTTTCTGATCATCGGGAACGAGTTCTATTTGCTGATAAGTAATGTTGCCTTCTTTTTTATCTCCGATGTATTTAGTGGAAAATCCTTTTTCATAGATGGTGAAAATGGAAGTAGGGGAGATAGCATCAGATTTCTCTGCAACATCATTAATCTGAACTTCATTCGATTCTTTAAGGTAAGTCCACACTGTTTTAGAATCTGAAATTACTTCTTGACCTTTCAATGTAAGCTTGTATTTTTCACCTTTAACTAAAAGGGTACCTGTTTGGGTATCGGTAGTTTTGGCTTTCTGATCCAAAGTAGTAACCTTGAAGGAGGCAGAAAGAGATTTCATGGATTTGTATTTGGCACTAACACCTTTAAGTATTTCCTGTGCTTTTGGATCTTTCTGACCCTGAGCTGCTACAGGATTAATAAAGGCAACTGCGCCCATCAGGGCAACTACGAATGACAATGATTTCATTTAAATAAGTTTATGCAAAATTAAGGCTTATGGGCCACATTCAAAAACTGTTCCAAAGCCATTGGATCCTTAATTTTCACTTCACGGGCCTTACTACCTTCGAACGGACCGATAATTCCGGCTGCTTCAAGCTGATCGATAAGTCGGCCGGCACGGTTATATCCCAATTTGAGGCGTCGTTGCAGCAATGACGCAGATCCTTGCTGGTGTTGAACAACCATACGGGCTGCTTCTTCAAAAAGTGGATCGCGATCAGCAGCATCATAATCGGAACTTCCGGATGCTTCATTTTCTCCGACATATTCAGGAAGCATAAATGCCTCAGGATAACCACGTTGTGCTCCGATATACTCTGTAATGCGGTCTACTTCAGGGGTATCAACAAATGCACATTGCAAACGAATTAAGTCGGCACCGGTAGAAAGGAGCATATCACCACGACCAATTAACTGATCGGCACCACCGGTATCCAGGATGGTACGCGAATCGATTTTCGATGTTACCCGGAATGCCATTCTGGCAGGGAAGTTAGCTTTGATAGTACCGGTAATAATATTTACGGAAGGTCGTTGAGTAGCAATAATCAGGTGAATACCGATAGCGCGGGCAAGTTGAGCAAGACGGGCAATAGGAGTTTCTACTTCCTTACCGGCAGTCATGATCAAATCAGCAAATTCATCAATAACCAAAACAATAAACGGCAGAAAACGATGACCATTATTCGGATTCAACCGGCGGGCAACGAACTTGGCATTGTATTCACGAATATTTCTGACCTGTGCATTTTTAAGTAATTCATAACGCTGATCCATTTCTATACACAATGAATTCAATGTATTGATCACTTTTCTGGTATCCGTTATAATTGCATCTTCTTCACCGGGGAGTTTAGCCAGGAAATGTCTTTCAATGTTTTTGAAAAGTGTTAATTCAACTTTCTTGGGATCTACCAGCACAAATTTCACCTGCGAAGGATGTTTTTTATAGAGCAGGGAAACTAAAACAGCATTTAAACCAACCGATTTACCCTGACCGGTAGCACCTGCCATGAGTAAGTGAGGCATTTTAGCAAGATCTGCAACAAATACTTCATTGGAAATTGTTCTTCCCAAACCAATTGGAAGATCATATTCACAATTCATGAATTTTTCGGATGCCATTACGGAACGCATAGAAACTACTTCAGGATTTTGATTTGGAACTTCAATCCCAATAGTTCCTTTTCCTGGAATTGGTGCAATAATCCGGATTCCCAATGCCGAAAGACTTAGTGCGATATCATCTTCCAGATTTTTAATTTTGGAAATCCGTACACCTGCCTGTGGAATAATTTCAAAAAGAGTTACTGTTGGACCAACAGTAGCTTTAATTTTATCGATTGCTATATTATAGTGACCGAGAGTTTCTACAATTTTATTTTTATTTGCTTCAAGCTCTACTCTTAATTCTTCACGATTTTGAGCACTTTTCGCACTGGCATAATTTTCCAGAAGTTCGATAGTAGGGAATTTGTAAGAAGAAAGGTCGAGTGTTGGATCATATTCACCGAGCACCTCTGCTGTTGCTTCTTCATCTGCAATTATTTCTGATCCTTCAGGAAGAGGTTCAATTGACAATGGTACTTCATCAGAAACCACTGCCATTGGTTGTTCAGGGATATTTATCTCCATTTCGGTTCCGGAAACAGGCACTGCAACCGGCATTTCTTCAACATCAAATAATATTTCATCAGCATTAGAAACTTTAACCGGTGGGGTAGGGGAGGGGGTGTTTAATTCAAGCTCAACTGATTTATTTTGTAAATCAGTTTCATCAAAAGAAAATACATCTTCAGATGGAACTTCTGCAACTACGGTTTCTTTAGGTCTGTTGCCTGTTGAAGTATCAGCTACAGCTAAAAGGGCATCTTCAACTTCATCCTTTGATGCATGTTCGCTTTTTTGAAGGAATGATGGAAGTTTAAATCCAATATTAAATACGGCAACAACAAATGATAGTGCAGCAAATGCAAGTAATAGACCTGTACCCGCATTTCCAAGCAATGATTGCATCCATAAATTCATTTGAAAGCCCAGCGCACCTGCAAGGAATAATAATTTTCCATTTGAGCTAAGCATATATCCAAGAGAAGCGGCAACAAAGAAAAAAGCAAAGAAAGAATACTTCAATGTTTTAATCATTGGCAGCAATTCAACTTTAAATAAAATTTTAAATCCGGCAACAAACGATACAACAACAAAAACAAAGGCGGAAATTCCAAACCACTTTTGAATCATCAGGTGTGACCAGATAGCTCCGAATTTCCCAAGCCAGTTATCAACTTTAACAGAGGATGTTGAAAGTAAATCCCACCAGGAGCCTGCAACTTTATCGTTATCGGCAGTCCAAGTAAAGAAAAATGAGGTGAATGCTATCAGCATGAAAACTGAAATAAGTACCAGTGTTAAACCGGTAATTTTGTGCAGTCGCTCATCGGTCATCACCAATTTGAATTTTTGGGATGCAGAAGGCCCCTCCGGCTCAGTTTGACGGCGTTTTGGTTTTTCCTTTTCCTTCTTCTTTTCTTTTTCGCGCGGTATTTCAGCGATTTCAATATCCTGTTCGTCGGTTACTTTGGGTTCCCGTACTCTGTTTCCTTTTGGTGCCATGAGATGAAAATGGTTGAAGAGGTAAATTTAATGACAATATATGAAGCCTTGTGATAGGTTCTTAACCATGAAATGAACATCATATTGTGAATAAACATTATTGATTTTTATCATTGCTTTTAGAAAATCAGCCCCTCAAAACGACCTGAACCGTAAGAAATGATGTGGAAATTGTTCATATAGTGATGCCTTTAAAAGCATTGATTTTAAGTTACTTGCAAACAATTAGTTGATTATCAACATATTAACGTTTATTTAAATTATTTTGATCATTAAACATCATCCTGTTGAAAAGTAGTAAGATTTTATAACTGAAAATCAATTAAATACATAAAAATGCTGTTATTTTGGGTAACATTCTGTCGTGAAAACGTATGAGGGGATGTACTCAAACAAACAAAACAAACAACATGACAAAAACAAACAACCTCGAAAAAGTATCAGGAACCCTGGCTACGAAAGCAGCTCTCTTGATTGGAACTTTCGGGCTTTTGGCTAGTCTTAATGGAGTGATGGCACAATGCCCGGTGCCTACAATCACACCATCTGGTTCAGTCGACCTGTGTACAGGTGGATCGGTAACTTTGACAGCCAGTGCTGGATCAGCATACAATTGGTCGAATGGAGCAACATCACAAAGTATCGTTGTTTCAACAGCAGGTAGCTATGTAGTAACAGTAGATGATGGTGCAGGATGCATCGAAGCCTCACTTCCTACACCGGTTTCCAAAAATACACAGACTCCTGGAGCAGTGAATACTCTTAATGGAGTTACCAAAGCTTGTCCTGGAGAATCAATTGCCAACACAATTAATCCTGCACACAGAGCTGTTACATATACATGGACTTTATCTGCAGGAGCAACAATTGCAGGCCAAAGTGTTTACACAACTTCTTCAACAGCAGTAACAATTGATTATAGTGCTGGTTTTGTTGCTTCAGGAAATGTTACTATTTATGCAACTAATGGTTGTGGAAATGGATTAACATTATCGAGGACACTTACCAGAAATAATCCTTTGACTCCGGTAAGTATTTCAGGTTCTGCAGCTACATGTGAGAATACAACGTATACTTTTTCTACACCGGTAGTATCAAATATTACCAATTACCAATGGACAGGACCAGTAGGTTCAGTTATTACCAACCAGGGTTCAGACCAGGTTGATATTACTTTCCCTGCCGGGTATGTAGTAGGTACAGTACAGGTAGTAAATCAAAATAGCTGCGGATCGAGTACACCAAAAGGTTTAACAACCCGATCTGTGCTTTCTAAACCAGACGATATTTCAGGTCCTGTTTCAGGCTTATGCGGATCAACTCAAACATTCACTATTCCTGCAAAGCCCGGAGCTACTTCATATACATGGACTGCACCTGCTGGTTGCACTATAACAAGTGGACAAGGTACAACTTCAGTTGACATATTTTTTGATGCCAATCTTGATAATGGATATGTTCGTGTTGTAGCAAATAACTCTTGTGGTTCATCAGGTGAAACTAAGATGCGTGTTGATGGTGAAGTTACCATTTCTCAAAATCCTGTTGATGCTGAAATTTGCGATGGTACAGGAACAACATTTACTGTTGTATCACCTGGCTTGGGAATTTCTTATCAATGGAGAAAAAATGGTGTACCATTAACAGATAATGCTACTTACAGTGGTACTTCAACAGCAACATTAACTGTTTCAGGTGCTGTTGTCGCTGATGCGGGAGCATATGATTGTATAGTTAGCAACAATTGCTCAACTCCACTTACATCTTCAGCTGCTGCTCTTCTTGTTAAAACTATTCCAACAGTACCAGGATTAATTGCAGGTATTGATGTTGCATGTCCCGGTTATGTTGCCCAATCATTTACCATTGCTCCGGTTGCCGGTGCCGATTCCTATGTATGGACAGGTTATAATGGTGCTTCTATTTCAGGTGGACAGGGAACTGCCAATGCAATGATAGATTTTGGTGCATCATCTAATTCAGGATATAATATTGATGTAAGAGCATCAAATGCATGTGGTGTTAGTGATTCATCTAAAAAATGGATAAGAAGAACGATATCAGTTCCAACCTTTAGCATTGCACCGGCTTCTGCTTGTGCAGGATCAGCGGGTGTTAGTTTTGAAGTGAATACTGTGGTAGGAGCGAATTCTTACACATGGATTGCACCTGCAGGAGCTTCTGTTGCTTCTGGTCAGGGAACTAAATCAGCAACCATTGATTTCTCTGGTTCATTTACAAATGGTGATGTTTGTGTTTATGCAACAAATTTATGCGGATCTACTGAACCAAGATGTAAAAAAGTAATCAGTATACCTGCCAGCCCGGGTTCAATTGGCGGACCAGGTTACAATGTATGCAACTCTACACAAACCTATTATACAAATTTGGTAGCCGGAGCAACACTTTATACATGGTCTGTGCCTGCCGGAGCTTCAATTAATTCTTGTCAGGGAACGAATTCAATTTCGGTCACATTTGATCCTTCTTATATTTCCGGTTCTATTGGTGTGATTGCAAAAAACAATTGTGGCGATAGTCCAATGACTTCACGTTTGGTACAAGCATTCCTGAATAAGCCTGCTGCTATTTTTGGTAGTCCGACAACTTGTGCTAATAGTCATGGAAATGTTTACAGCATTGATCCAATGCCAGGTGCAATTTCTTATCAGTGGGTAGTTCCAAGTGGTGCAGTTATTACCAGTGGGGCCACAACTAATTCTATTGAAGTTGACTTTGGCAGCATTGATGGTATTATCTCAGCTCGTGGTATCAATGCTTGCGGACCTGGATTCTCAGGAAATTTCAGAGTAACATTCAATTGCAGAACTCAGGGATCATCAAGTGTAAAAGCTGAACTGTATCCAAATCCTGCAAAAGACCGTGTGATAATTTCTCACGACAGCAATGTTTCAGGAAAAGCAACTATTGAAGTTCGCGATTTAACCGGACGCACTATGATATCTAAAGATGTAATGATTGATCAGGAATCAGGACGTTCAGAAATTGACATTACTGAATTGAGTTCAGGAATTTATCTGGTAGAAATTACTTCTGCTCAGGGAAAATCAGTCAACAGGTTTGTTAAAAAATAATGAGTACAATACTGAATATAAAAAGCTCCCGGATTTCCGGGAGCTTTTTTTTTGGAATTAATATTTTAAAGTGCTGCTAGCTTTTTTATAAGATCAGCCAGTCGTGCCGAGTATCCCATTTCATTGTCGTACCAGCCTACTACTTTAACCATATTTCCGATGACCGATGTTAATTGAGCATCAAAAATGCAGGAGTGAGTATTTCCAACAATATCAATTGAAACAATTGGTTCATCAGTATACTGTAATATACCTTTCAAAACTGATTCTGAAGCTTTTTTAAATGCAGCATTTATTTCCTCTATGGTTGCAGTTTTTCTGACCATACATGTTATATCTGTGAGCGAACCATCAGGCACAGGAACCCGGATGCCAGCACCCCCAACATTACCTTTTAAATGAGGAAATACTTCTGTGACTGCTTTGGCAGCACCTGTTGAAGTTGGTATAATGGAAACTGCAGCTGCTCTTGCTCTTCTCAAATCCTTATGGGGTGCATCGTGCAAATTCTGATCACCTGTATATGCATGAACGGTGGTGATATAGGCTGTTTCAATACCCCAGTTTTCTTCCAGTATCCGAATCATGGGTGCAACATTGTTTGTGGTGCATGACGCATTAGAGAGGATCTTATCATCACTTGTCAGTAAATGATCATTCACTCCCAGCACAATTGTTTTCATGGTGTCTTTAGAAGGGGCAGAAATAATAACTTTTTTGCTCCTGCAACCAAATGCAAGTTGGCTCCTTCAGTGCTGGTGAATTTTCCGGTTGATTCAATTACTACATCCACACCAAGTTTATTCCAGGGCAATTGAGCAGGATTTTTTTCGGCAAAAACAGGAATCAGGACACCGTTAATTTTAATCCCTGAGTCAGTGGCTTGAATATCTGTATCAAAAATCCTGTGAATAGAATCATACTTAAGCAAGTGAGCCAATGTGGCATTATCTGTCAAGTCATTGATAGCCACAACTTCAATGTCTGGCATGGATGCTAATTTTCTGAAGGTAATTCGTCCAATTCGGCCAAACCCATTGATGGCTACTTTAATTTTTGATGACATAAGAATTTCTTTATTTATGAAATTCAAAATTAGTGAAAAGAAAAATGGTAAAAAGGATTAAAAAATATGTTTTTCAGCGTGATAGGAAGATCGTACAAGAGGTCCACTTTCAATATATTTGAATCCCATTTTCATTCCAATTTCTTTAAATAAAGCAAACTGATCGGGATGAATAAATTCTGAAACGGGAAGATGGTTTTTTGTTGGTTGTAAATACTGGCCAAGGGTAAGGATTTTTACATCAGATTTGCGAAGATCCTCCATAGATTCAGTCACTTCATCTGCAGTTTCTCCTAAGCCGAGCATGATGCCTGATTTGGATTTAATACCTCCATCGCTAATACGTTTTAGAACTTCTAAGCTTCTGTCATATTTTGCCTGGACGCGAACTTGTTTTGTTAATCGGCGGACAGTTTCCAGATTATGAGAAATAACTTCCGGCTTTTCATCTATTAACAGTTGCAAATTATTCCATTGTCCCTGAAAATCCGGGATAAGTGTTTCCATGGTTGTGCCGGGTGAAAGTTGTCTTATTGCCCGAATGGTTTGAACCCAGATGTTGGCACCACCATCTTTGAGATCATCACGGTCTACAGAAGTTATTACGCAATGTTTAATTCCCATTGCTTTAACAGATTCAGCAACACGCAAAGGCTCCTTCAAATCGACAGATGCCGGGCGACCTGTAGCAACAGCACAAAAACCACATGAACGGGTACAAACATTACCCAAAATCATAAACGTTGCAGTTCCGGCTCCCCAGCATTCACCCATATTGGGGCAATTGCCACTTTCACAAATGGTATGTAATTTTTGTTCGGAAACAATACCCCTGACTTTCCGGTACTCTTCCCCTACAGGGAGTTTCACTCTTAGCCAGGAAGGTTTGCGAACTTTATTTTCTTCAGCTGATGAAATGGTTTCTTCACTCATAATATTAATTCCGGTGCAAATTTACCATTTTCTCCCGTAAAGAATATTTATATAAAAATTGAAAAAGAACTGATTATTGTTGGTTTCTGCCATTATCGGAACCTTTTTACCATAGGCATCCAAAGTAATTCCGGCTTCAATGGTTTTTACATCATCATGCATAGTTCCATAATCAAAACTCACTCCCACCTTTGCATATCCACCAGGGTAAAATCTGGTTTCTCCAATTCCTTCTGTGAATGGTGCTCTACCATAAATATTATCGACATAATGGCGCTCAGGATCATATTTTTCTACAATTACTTCATATTCACCCTCGAATGCTGTCGGATATAATATATTCAAATAAACTGGTTTAGCTAGTCCCAGTGACAGGCCGGCGGTATAATTGAATCGAACTTCAACACCACTTCGTTCAGATTTGCTGAAAACCACCTGTTGTTGACCGATTCCTGCACGTACTACCATCATGGAATTCAATTTCCCATAAAAAAATGATTTAGCATTGTCGAAATAGGGATTGACGGAACGTACTTCTTTGGGATGCTTCATGTTTACTATTTCTGCTTCCCACATTCGCTTTTTGTTCGCAGTAATATTTTTGCCTTTTCTGAAGTCGAATCCCCAGCCACTGGTGTGTATGTTTGCACCGAAACTGAATTCATTTTTTAACAATGGGGGTTTCTCTTCCTGATACTCAAAAGGATTTTCCTGCGCCATTATAACTATTGGCAACAAACTCAAAAAAAGGAGGAAGAATAATTTCTTAACTTGCATTTTGTGATAACAAAAGTAATGATATATTCCTTATATTCAAAATGAAGTTATCCTTAATCCATGAATTAGTGCAATGAAAATTTGAATCTAAATCGACTTTAAATGAGTGCTGGTTTTAAAGTTGAACTTTCGCAACTCGTTTATTGTTAGGGTTTTATATCCTAATAAGGATACAGTAGAATTCCTGTTGACGTATCATTCACTTAGGGTATCTGATTCTTTTTTATTAATTTTGAGTCCGTCATAAACAATTAATTGTCCGTAACTAATTGAAAATCATAATCTTAAAATGAATAACCCCCTTCGGCAAATAGTTGATTCCTTTCAACATTATCAGCAATTGCCGGCATTCTGTATAGACAACACTTTTTACACTTACAGAGACCTTGCGGAACGGATTAAAGGTATTCAAAATCAGATATTGGAGGTTGGTCCGGTTCCCAATTCCAATATCGGAGTTATGACATTCAATGATATTGAGACGTATGCTTCCATTCTTGCCATACTTTTCTCTGGACATGCCTTTGTACCAATCAATCCGGAACATCCTGCCGACCGAAACGAAGCTATACTGGAACAGGCTGAAATTTCGATCATATGTTCAGGAGGAACTATTCATCAGGATTTTACAAAAAAAATATCCGGTGTAAAATTAATAAACACGAAAATTTTACAATTTTCGGGTACAGATTTTCTGTTTAATGCAAATGAAAACGATCTTGCGTACATATTATTTACTTCAGGCAGCACTGGTACACCCAAAGGTGTTCCTTTGAAAGTTTCGAATCTGAATGCTTTTCTCAGGTCATTTTTCAAAATGGGTTATCAATTAGATGAGAAGGACAGATTTTTACAGATGTTCGATCTTACATTTGATTTATCTATAATGAGTTACCTTGCTCCATTATGTGTAGGGGCTTGTGTATATACAATTCCACTTACCGGATTCAAGTATATGCATGTTTATAGTGTTATGGAAGAACATCAGCTGACATTCACTTTGATGGTTCCGTCAATATTAACACATCTCAGACAATATTTTGATGAAATTAAACTTGATAATTTAAAATATTCACTCTTTTGCGGTGAAGCATTATACGAGGATATTACACTGGAATGGGCAAAATGTATTCCAAATGCCGTTATTGAGAATGTGTATGGTCCAACTGAAGCAACCATATTTTGTTCACGGTATGTGATAAACAGACAGGATCCGAATAAAAATCTGAATGGTATTTTAAGTATTGGGAAAGCCATGGATGGTGTTGAACTTATAGTTATAAATGACAGTAATCAACAGGCATCCATGAATGAAAAAGGTGAGCTTTGTATAGCGGGCGCACAGGTGACTCCCGGTTACTGGAAAAATGAAGAAAAGAATAATGAAGCCTTTTTCATTCATGAAGGACAAAGGTTTTATAAAACTGGGGACCTTTGCTATACAGATGAATCAGGGGATATATTTTATAGTGGCCGGGTTGATTTTCAAGTGAAAATACAAGGTTTTCGGGTTGAATTGGGAGAGATTGAATTTCATGCCAGATACTTTCTCAAAAGTATAGCTGCTGTTGCGGTAGCAGTGCAAAATGATTTGAATGCCTGGCAGATTAATCTGTTTGTAGAAAGTGATAAGATACAAAAAGATGAACTCCTTGAGCACCTTAAGGCTCATCTTCCTTCATACATGATTCCGTCGGCTATCATTCCGGTTCCGGTATTTCCACTTAATACCAATGGGAAGGTTGATCGTAAGCAATTGTTGGTTACATTAAATAAAACAAATATTTCCTGATGTCCGATGTTGAAAAAATATCTTTTCGCCAGGCAACAGAAAAGGATATAGACATTTTACTGAGTACAATTATTGAAGCTGACAAAAGCGGTTCCGGACTTTTTAGCTTTGATACCTGTTTCGGAATTTCTGAGGATCGGTTTCGGGAAATTTTAAAAGAGATCCTGTTGGAAGATATAGGTGGCCAGGAATGGAATATATCTGATTTTATTTTAGTAACAGTCAATGAAATTCCTGCAGGTGCTTTCTGTTCCTGGATTGAGGGCTCCGGAAATCAGTCAAGTTCAATGATCAGAGGCACCTTAATGCAACATTTTTTTCCTCAGGAAGCATTACAGCAGGCCAAGAAATATAAGCACTTACTGGATGAGCTCAGTATTGAAAAAGTTCCCGGGCATTTGATTCTTGAATCAGGATATATAACTCCGGAATTCAGATCAAGAGGTTTACTTGGGAAATTAATAGTTGAAATATTGCGAATCAGGAAAGCTCAACATCCTGATTTAAAAATTTGTTCCATCAATGTCCTGAAATCGAATTCGCAGGCTTTAAGAATTTATGAAAAAATTGGATTCATAACTGAAGTAGAACGGACCTGTGAAAACCCTGAAATATTAAAGTTGATAGCTTCAAAATCCAGGGTACAGATGAGAAGATCACTGGATAATTTAAATCAATAATATGAACCACATTGAAATTTTAAACCAAATAAATACGATTTTTCGTCGCGTATTTGAAAATGATTCCCTTCATATTCAAATGGAAACTTCTGCTGATGATGTTGATGAATGGGATTCATTAAATCATACAGTTATGATTGTGGAAGTGGAGAAACACTTTAACATCAAGTTTAAACTGAAAGAAGTGCTTTCATTTCAAAATGTTGGCGATATGGTAAATATTATTCACAGCAAGGTTACTTCCGCATAGTCGAATTTATATTGTATAATGGTACTTAATTCCTTTACTTTTTTTATTTTTTTTAGTTTATTCGGCTTAGTCTACTTTTTATCCGGCCAAAAATTGAAGATGCTTTTACTTCTGTTGGCATCTGTTATTTTTTATTCCTTTTCAGGTATATTCGGTTTGCTCATCTTAGGTGCGCTTACCGTATTTAATTATTATACAGGAATCTGGATTGAAAAATCGGAGAATAAAAACTTTCCACTTTCAATTGCAGTAATACTTAATATAGCTGTCTTGTTTTTGTTTAAGTTCTATAACTTTTTCTTTACTGAAGTCAATTCACTTTTCAGTATATTTGAAATAAGCATCAGTTTTCCCATGTTGCAATTAATTATGCCGGTTGGGATTTCCTATTTTATACTTCAGGCAATAGGGTACAATGTCGATATTCAAAGAGAAATGCAAAGCCCCGAAAGAAACTTTCTGGTTTTTGCCAATTATTTTTTATTTTTTCCAAAGGCATTACAAGGTCCTGTTGATCGCCCCAGGTTGTTGATGCCTCAATTTTATGAACAAAAAGATTTCGATTATTCGAGAATAACTTCAGGATTACGACTCGTTGCCTGGGGATTGTTTAAAAAACTTGTTATTGCCGACAGACTTGGAATTTTCGTAAACGAAGTTTATGGAAACCTGCATGATTATTCAGGACCCCTTTTACTATTGGCAGGGTTTTTTTACACGTTTCAGTTATATGCCGACTTCTCCGGATACATGGATATGGCATTAGGAGTTGCTACCATACTGGGTTTTTCAATGTTTCGTAATTTCAATAAACCTTTTGGTGCTACTTCTGTAACTGATTTTTGGAAAAGATGGCATATTTCCTTATCAACCTGGTTGTATGAATATGTTTTTAATCCTGTTTCCTTATACAAACGAAACTGGGTATATGGGGGATGGTATTTGCTGTTTTCATTACTTTTTTATTAAGTGGATTGTGGCATGGTGCCAGTTGGATTTTTATCTTGTGGGGTATGCTTAACGGTATTGCACTCGGTTATGAAATAGTAACTGCTAAATGGCGCAAGAAAATTTTCAAGAAATTCAGCAAGTCAACAGCCCGAAATCTTTCTATTGGTATAACCTTCACATTCACCATCCTCAGTTTTACTTTTGCAAGAGCCGCAACAACAGGTGATGCAGCATATATTTTCCAAAATATATTTGATTTCACTGATTTATCAACCTGGAAGGATACCGGAGTCGGCAATTTTAATTTGATTTTTGGAAGTATGGGCATTCTGCTGATACTTATTATGCATTGGTGGGAAAAATTACCTGAACTGAATCAGGCAATTGCGGAAATGCCTATTGTTTGGAGATGGTCATTCTATTGTCTGGCTATCGTATTTATGTTGCAATTCGGAATTATTTCTGGCAGTGGTTTTATTTATGCGCAATTCTGAACCCATGAAAACCCTGCTCCTCAAATTAATTCTGTTGTCTGTTTTCGTTACTTCTGTTTCGGCATTTGTAAAGTATGCATTTTATGAGCCTGACAACTCATTACCCTGGGCATTTGTTTCTGATCAGATTTACTTAAAAAGTAAAATTTATGAAAAGAAACAGAAATCGATCAATACGGTTTTCATTGGATCCAGTGTAATAAGAAGGGGATTTAATCCGGAGATATTTGATTCGCTGACCCGCAAATCAACAATTACAAGTTCATTTAATTTTGGTGTAAATTGGATGGGAACTCCAGAATCATTTTATATGATTGATCATGTTTTTCTTACTAAAAACAGTAATATAAAGTATGCTTTCATTGAAGTATCAAAACTAAAATATGTAGATTATCCTAATTTACATACAACCCGCGCAACTTATTGGTATAATAATACTTACTTTATTTTTACTTTAAAGGCATTTATAAATTCTGCAACCACCAAATGGTATGTAAAAGCAGCAGCATTATTAACTCATTCAATCAGTTTTATTGAAAACAAAATTGGACTCGATTACTGGCATATTATAAGTGATTTTCAGTTCCGGCAAACTAAATTAGGTGATACACTTGATTTAGTTCCTTATAATTATCGTGGTTTTGATCCATTAATTGATAATCCTTATCTTGATACAGAAATTAATGCTGAGGAGAATGTTCAACTTGGAATCCGGGAATTACTTCTTGATACAACAGGACTTTATAATCGGAAAGTTTTGAGTGCAAATGCATTTACGGCTGTTGAAAAAGGAAAAGGCCTTCAGACTCTAAATAATGTCTATTTACATATATTAAATTCATTAAAAGATGAACTTTTGAGTCAGGGTATTTACCCGATTTTTGTTTAGCTCCACGAGCCGATAAACGGCAATATGAAGAAGTTCTACCCTTGTTTTATTCCCTGGATCCCAAATACAGGATCAATATTGCAGATAGCCGTAAGTTTCCCGAGTTGTATTCTTTGCAGTTTTCAGCTGATGAAACTCATTTGAATAAGAAAGGTGCTGCCAGGTTCAGTGAAATCCTCGCTGAGGAATTTCTTCAGTTATTGGATCAGAATCAAAACTTAAAACAAACCAATTGAATTAACTCTTAGGGAGTTTGTTTTTTATAATTTATTATTCATTGTAGATTTTTTGTTATAATTTTGATTTTAGATAACAAAAAAATCAATGACAACCTAAGCAGTTTTATGGAGACTATCAGAACAATCTATATTGGACAATTAAGGACATCTGCGAAGCATGTTCAATCAGGTGTGGAAATAATTACCGATGCCCCTGTCGACAATCAGGGCAAAGGTGAGGCATTTTCTCCTACCGACCTGTTAGCTGCTTCATTAGGGAGTTGTGTGCTTACAATTATGGGCATTTCGGCACGTGAACATAAATTCGATATTGATGGTACCAGAATTGCTATCACTAAAATTATGGTTTCAAATCCACGAAAAGTAAGTGAGGTAAAAATCGAGTTTGTTTTTCCGCATCAAAACTATACAGAGGGTCAACAAAGAATTTTAAAGCATGCTGCCCACAATTGTCCGGTTGCACTTAGTCTTCATCCTGATGTGGTTCAGAATATAATTTTCAATTTTAATTCAATCTGAAATGAGTTTCAATAAGGACTTCTTAAAATATGCAATTGCTTTATCAGAAACCAGCTCCAGTGCCGGTCATGGAGGACCATTTGGCGCAATTGTTGTAAAAAATGGTGAAATTATTGGTGAAGGTTTTAACTCCGTGACTTCTTCCAATGATCCCACGGCTCATGCTGAAATTGTTGCCATCCGCAATGCTTGTGCCAGGTTAAATTCTTTTCAACTCGATGGTTGTGAAATTTACACCTCTTGTGAACCATGCCCCATGTGCCTGGGTGCTATATATTGGGCACGTCCCGATCGTGTTTATTATGCAAATACCAGGTATCAGGCTGCAGATGCCGGTTTCGACGATGCTTTCATCTATGATGAAATAGTAATGCCTCCTGAAACAAGATCAATCCCAATGATACATTGTTCCGATAAGGCAGCTGAACAGATTTTTGAAATGTGGAAACTGAATCCGGATAAGACTTTGTATTAAATGGTTATTCTAATAGTCCTGTTTTTGGAACGAAAATGAGTAAACCGGTTATCAGTGCAATAACAGCTGAAATTAATACAGCACCTGCAGTTATATCTTTAACTTTCCCTGCAAGTTCATTCCATTCCGGGGAAACCAGGTTTACGAGATACTCAATGGCCGTATTCATAGTTTCTGAAACCAGAACCAAACCAATAACACCCGTCAAAGCCATCCATTCGGTAGCGGTTACTTTGAAGTAAATTCCTGAAATAACCACAACAATTATTGAAATAAGATGAAAGCGAAAGTTCCATTGTGTTTTGGTTACTTCTATAATGCCATTGATTGCATAAATAAAACTATTTTTCCTTTTGTGCTGGTTCGTTGGCATGGGTGGCGTCATTTACTATAAACAGTAGTGTAAAATAATTAATGATAAGGAACATGGCAAGAATTCCAACTATGTATACCATCTGATGGTTCTGGCCGACATTCCTGATCAATCCATAAATATCGGTAAGCAGGTTGACCGGTTGAACAACAATATCCCAACTGTTGTATCTTTCAAATCGTCCCAAATATATACCGAAACTGGTTAATACCAAAATAGAAATAGTGGTTAAGTGGCTGAGCCAGTCGGGAAGGTATTTATGTATAATGCGTTTCATTTGAATAAGTGATGCAAATGCTATAAACAGGCTATTAAAACAACAGAAAATCAGAATCAGAAAATCGTACCAGTAGGCGATATCATTTCTTGGTTTTAAATGAACAAGATCGGTTATTATGTAGGGTGTATTGGGAAAAAAAAGTAACCACAATGCTGCTGGCAATAACAGTATTAATCCGTTTCGTCTTTTTGTAGTATATGCTTTTAGGGATGTTGAAATAATTAATGGTATCCAGGCCAGAAACAAATTCCAGAGCAGGAACAGATAAGTTTTGTTACCTGTGATTTCATGACGGTATAAAATTAATGATGAGGCGATTATCGTTGTCATCAATAATATAGTAATTAACTTTTTTCCCGGATCAGGAATTCTATTGGATTGTATTTTCATGCCTTTGTAGTTCTGTATGTTTTATGAATGAGATTGAAAACGGGGATTGTTAAAAGAATAAATCCAGAAAGAAATAAAGCCCAGGAGAATTCGCCGGGTATGAAAGTTTTCAGATCATCCATGATATAGCTTTCAGCGCCGGATTCAACAGATGGTGAGTAGGACATCTTGCGATAAATGATGTATTCATAAAGAAATGATCCTATACAAATGAGTGAACCTGTAGTAAGCAACAACCAGGAATATGCAGGCAATAAGAGTGTTAACTTCTGAACGTTATTTTTCAAAAGGAAAAGTGCAAGAATTATCATGAGCACCGAAAGCAGACAAGGTGCCAGAACCGGTCCCAGCCACGGAAACGGTATCAGAAATAAAATGTCCCATTCGAGAATGGAAACAGGCCAGTTGAGTACCAGCTTCAGTCCGATATAGTACATAATATCCCATACAGCAAAAGATAGAATGAAATAGGCAAATCTGGTTGTGGCATTAAATCCTGCCAGCCATCCAATACATACTAACATAATCACTGTAGCTGCTTCGCGACCAATTTCAGTGATGCTTGTTGTTAAAGAAACGGGCACCAATGGAAATTGAAAGCCAAGCGGATAATAATGTTCTCTGAGATAAACCACAACTGCCGACTCGAGAAAGCCCATGGCTAAACTGAATAGAATTACCAAAGTGGTATTTCTGGTGATTGAAACTTCAACTTTCATTTTACAGCTTCAGATAATTTTAAGTTTTCTTCCTGAGTGGTTAACCATTTGTAGGATGATGCTTCAGCAATATTATATGATGGCCATTTGTATTGCGGATAGACTTCAGTGAAACTGGAGGCAATGGTATTTAGTCTGGAGCGAAATTCCTGAATGGTTTTAATGTTGCACCAACGAGTTGGTTTAGCATGATGGGCGATGATTTGTTTTTCAATAACAGCCATATTTTCATAGAGCAACGGATAAACAGCAGGCCCAGCTTCAGATAAAAATCAACATCGATTTCACTGCTATTTGCATGATTCAAGTTGTATTTCGCAATTACCTGATCCCAGTTAACCAATGATAAACATGAAAGCATGAGTGCACAGGCAACCGAATTTATTTTTAGAAGCCATTTGGCAGATTTTCGCTTTTCGATTTTTTTATACATGGATATTAATCCAACAATTACCAATGCCAGAAAAACTAAAACACCAATTCTTTTGTAGGCAAGGCCATGATATGAAATGTAATGCCAGTTCCTGAGTAAAACTGATATACAAAGCAGGGTATTTTGAAAGATCCATACATAGGATAATATTTTAATTGTTTTGTTTTTCTTATAGAAATTGAGGTTCCCATGAAAATAATAAAGTAATATCACTATCGAAAGCAACATACTTATAATTAAATACCATGTTGCTTCATGCACAAAATATTTGAGACTGAAATTTTCTGGTACCTGATATCCGAACCAGTTTTCTTTGATATCTGTGATATTAAAAATCAGCAATAAAATATTTACTCCTATTAGCAATACAACACCTGATTTAAATTGTTTTCGAATGGCATTCATGGGGATCACCGGTCTGTAAATCAGTTGCCTGAAACCACTGACAGGTTTTATCGATTTATTAAGGCGGAACAGGTCATCAAAGCCTTCCGTAAGATAATTGAGTGCACGAATGGCAGGAGGTGTTTTGAGTGCCAGGGCAATCAATGTCATCCCGCCAAGGAGAAATACCAGCCAGGGAGCACTTACGTTCTCAAAAAAGCTTTCAATTAATTCTCCTATAGTTGTAAAAAAGCCGTTGAAATAGCTTGCAAATGTATTGCTGGAACCGCTGTATAACAGTAAATAGATTCCCATTATCACTAGCGGAGCAATTACTATTTTGAAATAATATAATATGGTTCTTCCGGATTTTGTTTTGGATATAAATTTAATTCCATTGAGGAAAAATGCCAGCACCTGATTGAATGCACCTGCGAAAAAATTAAAGATGGCTATTGCCGGTGATTTAACATTGGAAGGCCATGAGAAAACAATCATTACCAGACAACTGAAAAAATGCATGGCAATCGACAATCCACTATTAAATAAAGTTACTCCGATTCCTGTTAATATAACACACATCACAGCGAACCACCAGTTTGTCCGGTAAATTATTTCAGGCCTTGCAAATGCCAGGGAAACGGCCAGCAGTGTGCTAAATATTCCGAAATTTATTCCCGGTTTTTCGTTCCAGAAAAAGTAATTGTAAATTAGCAGCAATAGCAAGCTTGTGATTGATAGTGCATATTTTTTCAGCATGGTATGATATTTTAGGTTTCACTTTGTATCTCAAAGTGAAAAGGTGTGTTTTATTGTATTTGTGAATTAATATTTATCAATTTGTTTTTCGGATAATGATTTCCAGCGCTGAGAGGTGTTCCTGAAAAGCTTTTATTCCTGCAGCCGTTGCTTTGTAGGAAGTTTGTGGTTTGCGGCCAACAAATTGCTTGATGATTGAAATGTATCCAGCTTTTTCCAAAGCAGTAGCATGGCTTGCAAGGTTACCATCAGTAATTTCAAGCAACTCTTTAATTGAATTGAAATCGAGCTGCTCATTTACCATAAGCAGCGACATCAATCCGAGCCGGACCCTATTTTCAAAAGCTTTATTGAGATTGCTGATCATGCTTCATATTTGTAGTACATAACTACTCCGTAAACAATGTGCATCACACCGAAACCGATTGCCCAAAACCATAATCCATACATGATGAAAAACAAGTTCAGGATGCCCAACACAATTTCAATTAATCCCAGATAGCGGATGTCTTCCAGTGTGTATTTACTGCCATTGATTAACGCCAGTCCATAAAAAATAAGCATAGCAGGGGCCACCAGGGCGGGAAGACCGTAATTTATGAGTTGGGCACAAAATAATCCACCTGCTGCTAAAGGAATCATCAAATTAATAGCCATGCGTTTGGAAGCTTTATTCCACACTGTTTCGCCTCTTTTAGAAGCTTTCCGCATGGTAAATACAACACCGGTAACCAATGACATTATCAAAGTGGCAGCTGCCAGGGCAACAAAAAACAGGTAATGCGTTAAAATTCCACTTATTTGGAGGGGATGTATTAATCGACTGTAGCTTGAGGCTACTCCCGGATTGTCGAGATACCACCAGGCAATAAAGGCTGCTATAAGAGCATAAATTCCAGCGGCAACTCCGGTTAAACCACTAAGTGACAGAAAGCGGGTCGACTTCTCCATGAGTGACCGAATGTGTACAAGATTGTCGAGGTGTTGATTTGATTCCATTGGAAAGTACTTTGAATTGCAAAGTAAATGTATTTGTATAAAAAGTCAAAGGAAAATTCAAATTAAATCATATGATATTGATTGTGAGTGCTATAAAAAATGAAAATCCGCCACTTTGAGGTGGCGGATCGATATTTTGAGTGATTAAATATTAAGAATGAGCAGCAGGCTGTACTTTCTTAGGCATATTTTTACCATAAGCAGGGCATTTTTCCCTTGGCTTACAAGAACTCACAAAAACAATAGCAGATACCAACAGGAGAAGCGCAGTTATTTTTTTCATTTTATATTCTTTACGGATACGATTTGAGGATTCGATTGATATTGGAAGCAAAGTAACAAAACTCAAATCACATATATTCAATATGTTAATAAGTAGTGGAAGTTACTAACAACGCTTATAATTATCGATAATTACGTCAAATATATAAAATTGCTCATTCATATGCTAATCTGAGGCGTGTAAGCATTAAATTGGTAATTTTCACCGGTCAAAATGAGCACCATAAAAAACACACCCGGGGTAGATCCCAAGCTGAACAAGGACTGGAAAGACCGGTTGAGAAAGGAGTTCGAATCATCGTATTTCGTTGATCTTAAGGCTTTTTTATTGGAAGAGAAAGCTTCCGGTAAGCAACTGTTTCCCCCAGGCAACAAACTCTTCAATGCATTCGATCACACATCTTTTGATTCCGTTAAGGTGGTCATATTAGGTCAGGATCCTTATCACGGTCCCGGACAGGCCCATGGTTTATGCTTTTCGGTAGCACCTGGAATTCAAAAGCCACCTTCGTTACAAAACATTTTCAAAGAAATAAGAGATGATTTGGGATATCCGATTCCGGAGTCGGGCAATCTGGAAAGTTGGGCAAAGCAGGGAGTCTTACTTTTGAATGCAACATTGACAGTAAGAGCAGGAGAGGCCGGTTCACATCAGAATAAAGGTTGGGAACAATTCACCAATGCCGTTATCCGTTTGTTATCGGAAGAGAAAGAAGGATTAATTTTCCTCCTGTGGGGAAGATTTGCACAAGCAAAAGAGGCAATCATTGATACCGGAAAACATTTTGTTCTTAAAGCGGCCCATCCATCTCCATTGTCGGCATACAATGGATTTTTTGGATGTAAACATTTTTCAAAAGTTAATGAAATATTACTCAACACCGGTCGTAAACCAATCAACTGGAAACTTTAACAACCGGATGATGGGGCTTTACCTGAAAATAGCCGGAATTGTATTGGCAATATCTTTATTTGCCATCAATGATTCGCTGGCACAAAAATATTTTAAAGCATCAATCGATTCTGTACCAAATTCTATTCTAAGAAAACTGACAACTGAAAGTCAGGTTAACGGAATAGAAGAGGGTAGGAGAAATATAGAAGGAATACTGGTTTCACCCTATGATTATGGATTTCTGGCTGCTTCAGCAGATACATTTTTCATCGCCAATGATACCTTGTTCGCGCAAATTCATTCCGGAATTTCTTATACCTGGGTTCATTTAAAGAATGGAAATCTCGATGAGGGTTTGTTGACAGAAACCGGATTCAGAGAAAAATTCTATGATAACAAACCAATTTCTGTTAAAGGAATAAATGATTTAAACAAACGTATTCTGGAGTATTGCGAAAATCATGGATATCCTTTTGCAAGTCTCGTTTACGATAAATTCGAATTTAATGGTGCGATGGTTACTGCATCGTTATTTCTGCTGAGTGAAAGACTGGTAAAAATCGACAGTGTAATTGTGAAGGGAAGTTCGCGTCTTTCACAAAAATACCTGACCAATTACCTCTCCATGAAACCGGGCGATATTTACAATGAATCGCTGGTGAAAAAAGTCGGGAGCAGGGTCCGAGAGTTACCTATGGTAACAGAAGTTCGCCCATTCAGTGTTGTTTTTGTGGAAGACAAAGCCCGTTTAATTTTAGCATTGGATGATAAAAAAGCCAGTCAGATTGACGGTGTAATAGGGGTGTTGCCTGATAATTCAGGTTCCGGAAAAATACAGATTACGGGTGATCTCAGAATTCGTTTACTTTCATCATTTGGCAGGGGAGAATTGTTTGATCTGAACTGGAAACAACCACAGGCAAAGACACAGGATTTAAAAGTCCGGACCAATTATCCTTTCATTTTTTCATCTCAATTCGGACTCGATTTTAATCTTGGAATCTATAAAAAAGACACCTCCTACATTGAAGTTACTCTCGGCGGTGGAGTGCTGTTTTTATTGAAAGGTGGCAATTATCTGAAGGCATTTGTGAGTGATAAAAAGTCGAATTTACTTTCCACGAAAGCATTTGAAAATACAACCGTGTTACCTTCGTTTGCTGATGTCAGTATTACCTCTTATGGTATTGGGTTTAAATCTGCCAATCTCGATTACCGGTTTAATCCCCGTAAGGGATACAGCCTGGAACTAACTGCTTCGGCCGGAAACAAAACCATCGAAAAAAACAGCAAACTGAATCAGTCAGTTTACGACTCGCTGGAATTGAAGTCTGTGCAATATAACGGGGAACTCATATTCGATTATTACATCCCATTTTTTAAGCGAAATGTTGTAAATATTGGTCTCATGGGCGCAGCTTTATCGGGTGAAAACACCTTCGATAATGAACTTTACCGCTTCGGTGGATTGCGAACATTACGTGGATTTGATGAGGAATCACTGACAGCCTCACTTTATGCTGTTGGCAAAGTAGAGATTAGATATTTGCTCGAACAAAACTCCTATTTATTTGTTTTTTTAAATCAGGGATGGTATGAACGGAACTCCGGAAGTGCTTATACTCAGGATAATCCGATTGGATTTGGGGCAGGAATCACCTTTGAGACAAAACTGGGAATATTCTCTTTCAATTATGCATTAGGTAAGGAATTCGACAATCCGATTCGCTTTAAAACAGCAAAAGTTCATTTCGGATTGATCAATTATTTCTGAAGCTCCTCAGGAATCACTAATTTTAAAGCCTCTAAAGTCTGTTATGGATCCAATTGCAATTTTTGTTTTTCTCATCGCCGGTCTGTTGATCGGAGGAATAATCGGGTGGTATTATGCCAAATCGAAGTTTAATTATGTATCACCTTTTTCAGTGGAGGAATATGTTTCAATGAGCAATGATAAGCTCGTCCTGGAACAAAAGGTGAATGATTTACGGACAGCAGTGGAAGATTTTAAACGGGAATCATATACAAGCCGTGAAAAAGCAACCTCTTTCAACATTGAGATTTCCCGGTTGGAAACCGTAAATAAAGGGTTGTCAGAAAAGCTGGATAGTCAGAAGGCAGAATTAGAAGATCTGCATAAAAAAATTAGAGAACAATTTGAGAATATTGCCAGCAAAATTATTTTCGATAATTCACGCATGATTCAGCAACAGCATTCAGATAAGCTTACAGATATTCTGAATCCTTTGAAAGAAAAAATTGATAAGTTTGAATCTACTGTAAGTACCACTCATAAAGAAAGTATACGGGAGAATCAATCGCTGAAGGAGCAATTGAAATTATTGCAGGAGATGAATAAAAGTATTGGGGATGAAGCCCGTAATTTAACTGCTGCTTTAAAAGGACAGGTAAAAACTCAAGGAAACTGGGGTGAAGTAATTCTGGAAACCATTTTGGAACGTTCGGGATTGGTAAAGGACAGAGAATACACTGTGCAATCGAGTATGACTTCTGATGAAGGCCGCAGACTCCAGCCCGATGTTTTAATTCGTTTACCGGAAAATAAAACCATCATCATTGATTCCAAAGTATCACTGGTAGCTTATGAAAGATATGCCAATGCTGATACACCTGAAGAACGTGCACTGGCAATTAAAGAACATATAATATCTTTAAGAAGACATATCAAAGGGTTGGGTGAGAAGAAATATCAGCAACTGTATGATATCAAAACACTCGACTTCGTACTGCTGTTTATGCCTATTGAGCCTGCTTTTTCAGCAGCAATTCAACACGATCCTGAATTATTTAATGAAGCCTTTGAGCACAATATTGTAATTGTAAGCACATCTACTTTATTGGCTACTCTACGAACCATAGCACATTTATGGAAGCTGGAATATCAGAATAAAAATGCACTGGAAATTGCTCGTCAGGGAGGAGCACTGTATGATAAGTTTGTAGGTTTGCTGGCAGATTTTGAAAAGGTGGGTGATCAGATTGAGATGTCTCATCGCAGTTGGGAATCTGCTAAGAATAAATTAGCTACAGGTAAAGGAAATTTGATTAATGCTGTGCAGAAGATAAAAAATCTGGGGGCTAATGCATCCAAATCAATACCTGCAAATTACCTGTATGATAAGTTAACTTCTGATGATGATGAGCAATTATTACCTGAAAACAAATCATGAAAGAATATTTGCGGCTGATAACTGTTATTGTACTTGTTTCCTGCTCGGGGAGCAAAAAGCTGAGTAATCAGAATCTGGCATATTTAGTCGCTCCGGGTTTAAATTTCATTTATCCCGACTACAAAGTTTACAATCTGAAAGGTGATAGCTGTCGTGTATTTTTCAGTCTGGATGCTTCAGAGCTCCTTTTTATGAAAGCTGATGATTCATTAGGTTTTATGGCTGAGTATGGCTTTACATATGAGTTGTTTCGTGATTATGAATCGAAGCAGCTATTGGATTCAGGTCAGATCAATTTTGTGCTTCAGCAACCAACGGATTCATTAAGCAAGGCAACCGGGTATTTTGATGTTCATGCCCCTGATAGTTCCAATTATGTTTTAAATATTTTACTAACCGATTTTAATCGCAGGCAGGCAGTAGGGGGTTTTATTACCATTGACAGGACCGGTCAGCAATCACCGGATAATTTTATTGCTATTGACATGCGTACCGGAAAGCCAATGGTTTCTTCTTTAACTGACAGGGAGCAAAGAATCAGAATTCTTCCTTCTGAAAATGAAAACCGGAAACTGTATGTGAGATATTTTAAAAACAGATATGGATTGACTTCGCCACCATTTGGTAATGATTTGACGAAGCCTTTAAGTTATTCTTCTGATGGGTTTCAACTGCTTGACGTAGCCAACCGGGAAGAATATATTCTTGATAAGCCTGGTATTTATCATTTTCAATACGATACGATGATTAAAGAAGGATTCACAATATTTCGTTTTGATGAAGATTTTCCAAAGCTTACCGATGCTGCCAGTTTAATAGAGTCAATAAGGTTTTTAACCACCCGGGAGGAATTTGATAAAATCAGCAATAGTAAAAACCAGAAACAGGCTGTCGATGAATTTTGGTTGAAGATGGCTGGAAACAGAGAGCGGGCACGGGTTTTGATTCGAAATTATTATTCGAGGGTACAGTTGCAGTCAGAACTATTCGTATGGTCCGCTGAATTTTACCTTTGATAAACTTTTTAATCCTTTTACCAATAACGATTATAAACTGCGCAGAAGTAATTATTATGAAATGCCGTGGTATCGTGCAGTAGATTCGTGGAGGGATGGCAGAGTTGTAAATGAAAATAACTAATGAGACAATTTAATGAACGTCCGTCTGTTGAACGTGACGATGAGATGATGATATTTGGAATCAGGCCGGTTATAGAAGCCATTGATTCAGGAAAAGAAGTGGAGCGAATTTTCATTCAGCGCGATTTGAATAATCCGCTCATTCGAGAGCTTAAAGATTTGTTAAAACAACAAAACATTGTGTA
Source organism: Bacteroidota bacterium (assembly GCA_016713525.1). Taxonomy (GTDB): domain Bacteria; phylum Bacteroidota; class Bacteroidia; order AKYH767-A; family OLB10; genus JADKJB01. The sequence continues at coordinate 831,902 of JADJOZ010000001.1, forward strand.
TACTGCAGTACCGGTTGAAAAACTTAACCGGTTAACCCGAAAAACTCATCAGGGTGTGGTTTGCTATTTAAGCAACGTAACTTATCAGAAAGTGGAAGATATTGTTCCTGCCCTTTTTGAACGTGAAAAATTTCCACTGTTACTCATGCTTGACCGGATTACGGATGTCAGGAATTTTGGTGCTATTTGCAGAACTGCCGAATGTTTTGATGTTGATGCTGTCATAATCCCTCAGCGGGGTGGTGCATTGGTTACCGGTGATGCCGTTAAAGCATCAGCAGGAGCACTCAACAGAATCACACTGTGCAGAGAATTTAACCTGAAGAGCACTATTGACTATTTAAGTGAGTCAGGTTTTACAATTATTGGATGCACTGAAAAGGGTAATTTGCCGGTGTATCAGGGAGATTTCGATTGTCCTGTGTGTATAATTATGGGATCTGAAGAAGATGGCATTTCACCTGAGTATTTAAAAAAATGCAATAGCCAGTTAAAAATCCCGATCCTGGGCAAAACAGCTTCTTTGAATGTGTCAGTTGCAGCAGGTATGATTTTATATGAAGCTATCAGACAACGTTTGAATAAATAGTCAATTATGAATATCGGTAATTTACAGCAAAGCGATCGAACTCCGTTTTTATTGGTTGTAATTTTAGGTGTTGCTGCTTATTTGAGATTGCATGGTTTAACCGGATTCTCACTTTCTAATGATGAGCTGAGTGCCATATCGAGATTGCGATTTGACAGTCTGAAAGATGTTATTTTATTTGGAGTTTATCCCGATTTTCATCCTGCAGGTGTTCAGGTGTTTCTTTACTATTGGACCAAATTATTTGGAAGTTCTGAATTTATAATCAGATTTCCATTTGCCATAGCAGGGGTTGGGGCTGTTTACTTACTGTATAGAACCGGTAAAATCTGGTTCAATCAAAGTACCGCCTTGCTGGCAGCAGCTTCATTGGCTGTGTTGGAGTATCCGGTGCTTTATAGCCAGATTGCCCGTCCCTATAGTTCAGGATTATTTTTTAGTATGCTGGCCATTTATTGCTGGTCGGCTTTCTTTAAAAGTGCTGCTGATAATCCGGAAAATAAGAAAGTAATTTACGGATATCTTACGGGTTTTGTTATTGCTGTGAGTGCATGTATGTACAACCACTATTTTAGTTTTATTACTGCCGGATTGTATTGTTTGGCAGGATTATTTTTGGTCAGAAAAAATACTTTGATACCTTATTTACTGGCGGGAGTTGCAATTGTTTTATTGTATTTGCCACACTACAATTTATTTATGCATCAATTGGCAAAAGGTGGAGTAGGAGGTGCGGATGGATGGCTTGGACCACCTAAAAGTGATGCTTTCGTAAAATACCTGGAGTTTGTTTTTAATGATTCCCGGCAATTGCTGATTTTGTTTTCCATGATCATGAGTGGAACAATATTACTTTACAAAAAAGGAGATAAGGGTTACCAGATTTCACTTCCTCGCACTGTTTTTTTTCCTGACTCCATTTGCAATCGCCTACTTCTATTCTATTTATAGAAATCCGGTTTTTCAACACTCCGTGCTATTATTCTCATTTCCGTTTTTATTATTATTTATATTTTCTTTTATACCGGACAATACCAAAGGATTAACGGCTGCTTTTCTAACGGTTATCATTTTAGCCGGAGGTGCTTACAGTACTGTTAAAGAGAAAAAATACTATTCAACGCCGCATTTCAGCGAATTCCGTGGAATAGCAAAACGAATGCAGGAAACAGATATCAAATATGATTCTGAAAACATCGATAAAGTTGTAAATGTTTTTCATCCATATTATTTACAATATTATCTTGATATTCTTAAACACCAAACCGACTTTAAAATTACTTCAGTAATGAATGATTCTGAAGTCAAATTATTAAACAGACTTGTAACGGAAAGCCGTAAAAACTATCTTTTATTTGCTTTCTCCAACACCTACGATGATCCGGCAATTGATGCTTTGATAAGAACGCAATTTCCTTTTATTATTGAAAGAGATTCGTTTTTTAATTCCGGTTTGCGTTTATATTCAAAAGACAAAAACGGTATGGTGTGGAATGCACTACCCGATGCAGTTTTGTCGTATGGTTTTGAAACCGGGGAATGGAATGATGAATCACGATTTCGGGATAGTAATTCAGTTGCTACCGGAAATTATGCAATCAGAATTGATTCTGCAAATGAATTTGGTCCCGGGTTGTTTCGAAAACTAAATGAGTTAAAAGTAGTCGCAGGAAGTACTATAGATATCGGCATAAAAGCTATGAGCCAAGATTCGATCACAGGAGCAAAGTTTGTAGTGAGCATTGATAAAAACAATGAAACCATTTTTTGGCAAGCATCAGACTTCGACAGGTATTTGTCGGAGCCAGGAAAGTGGTCAACGGTTGTAATGCATTTCGATATGCCAGTTAAGCTTTCCGGGGATGAAACAATAAAAATTTATTGTTGGAATGAGAAGCGTAAACAGGTTTACATTGATGATTTCAAAATGAATATTTATTTTCCCCGCTGATATACTTTTACACCACCCACATAAGTTGCATTTACTTTAAGTTGGTATAATTCAGATTCATCAGCGGTCATTAGATCTTCATCAAAAATTACAAAGTCAGCCATTTTGCCCTTTTCAAGAGAACCGGTTTCGTTTTCATTAAAACCTGCATAAGCAGCCCAAATTGTCATTGCCCTCAAAGCTTCTTCTCTTGTTAAGGCATCTTCTTTTTGAAAGCCACCTTCTGGAAACGATTTCTGATCTTTTCTGGTCACAGCAGCATGAAATCCAAATAATGGATTGATATGTTCAACAGGGAAATCACTGCCAGCAGCAATTACTCCTGTGGCCTTATAAAGTTTTTGATAGGCATAGGCATATTTTACTCTTTCGGCACCTAGGCGGTCAGCTGCCCAATACATGTCTGATGTAGCATGAACCGGTTGTACACTTGGAATTATTTTATTTTTGTGTAACGAACCACATCATCTTTATGAATAACCTGTGCATGTTCAATTCTCCACCGGTGATCATTTACGCCACCCACGTATTTTTCATAAATTTTAAGCATCAACCGATGTGATGAATCTCCAATGCAATGGGTGTTTAATTGAAAACCCATCGCAGCAATAACTCTGGCAATACTATCTAAATACTCCGGTGTATGAATCAGAAATCCATAGTGACCGGGTTGATCGCTGTAGGGTTCCAATAAACATGCTCCTCGGGAGCCTAATGCACCATCGGCATAAAGTTTAAAACTTTGAACCGACAAGGATGAAGTTTTGATTTTACCGTTCTTTGCATAAATTGATGCTTCTTCCGGAGACGCCATCACATTCATGCGCATTTTTAGAGTATCACTTTTCTGTAGTGAATCAATTAATTGAATCAATGACCAGGGTAAGCCACTGTTTTCAATTCCTGCATCAGTAACAGAAGTAAGTCCAACCGCAAAACAGTCTTGCTGAGCCTGAAGCAAGGCTTGAATCTGATTTTCTTTGCTAATCGGCGGAATGGCTTTGTAAACAATATCTACCGCAGCATCGAGTAATATTCCGGTCAGTCGCCCGTTCTTTTTTTCAATTATGCCACCTGAAATAGTAGTGGCTGCAGTTATTCCTGCAATATCAAGTGCCTTTTGATTTACCAGCGCAGCATGTCCGTCTATTCTTAACAGGAATACAGGTGTATCCGGAAAAAGTAAGTCCAGTTTTGTTTTATCGGGATAGCTTTTAATATCCCAATCATTTTGATCCCAACCGCGACCAAATATCCAGCCATTACGAATAGCATACTTATTAGCAATTAACGTATCAATTACCGCATCGAAAGTAGTGGTTCCCAGCAACCAGATTTTACCCAGGTCACTTCCATATCCGTAAAAATGACAATGAGCATCTTGTAGTCCCGGATACACAAATTTGCCGTTCAGGTCTATTCTTTTTGTTGCCTCATATTTTTTTACAGATGCATCAGAACCAATTTCAAGAATTGCCCCATTCAACACAGCAAATGCTGTAGCTTTGGTAAAATGATTGTTCAAGGTATAAACAACTCCATTATAATAAATAGCATCTGCCTTTGGTTTTGTATCAGTTCCACATCCTGCCAAAGCAATCGTGAAGCAAGTTAACCACAGAACACTCAGTTGATATAATTTGTGCATTAGCTTTTAATTTGTGTTTTTAAGAAAATTGGATGTGTTTGCCTGAGCCAGTGGTGTTATAATAATATCATTCAACACCACGTGGGCCGGTCTGCTCGCAGCGAAATATATTACTTCGGCAATATCTTCCGGTTTCAGAGGTTCATATCCTTTGTACACCTGTGCTGCTTTGTCGGCATCACCTTTGAACCTGACAATGGAGAATTCTGTTTCTGCGGCACCTGGATTAATGGCAGTAACTTTAATTCCAAATGGTAATAGATCAATCCGCATCGACTTTGAAAGCGCATCTACTGCGTGCTTGGTTGCACAATACACATTGCCTTTTGCGTAAGCTTCTTTTCCGGCTATGGATCCAATATTGATTATATGTCCGCTTTTTCTTTCCGTCATAAATGGCAAAATTGCTTTGGTGACATAAAGTAGTCCTTTTACATTAGTGTCAATCATTGTTTCCCAATCACTCAGCTCACCATCCTGAATAGCTGCAAGTCCCGATGCAAGGCCCGCATTATTCACCAGCACATCAATTTTTTTCCATTCATGGGGAAGTGATTGAATGGCAGCAACAACTTCTTCATTATTGCGGACATCAAATGATAATGTAAAGACTCTGGTTTCGTATGTATTTATTATTTCTTCTTCCAGTTGATCGAGTCGCGCCTGGCGCCTGCCGGTAATAATTACATCCCAGCCGAATTGTGCAAATTTTATTGCTGTTGCCTTTCCAAAACCTGCTGTTGCTCCCGTAATAAATGCTATTGCCATGGTATTAAAATTAATTGAAATGATATTATGATTGTAATCGGGCTTTGTTTAGTTTACTATTTTTATAACTGAATCCGAAATATATAATCAAGCCGGCTATAAGCCAGATAGTGAACCCAATCCAGTTTTTAAGATGAATTTGTGCCATCAGATAGAGGCAGGTTAGAATTCCCAGTACTGGTATCAGAGAAAGATTTCTCACTGCACTATAGAACGCAAGTATTGCGAAAACGATAAAGAAAATAAACATGGGAATAGCTTCCACATTGTGAAGTGGATTTAAATTCTCATGAGCCCATTCTCGTTGATAAAATCCAACATAAACGGTAGTAATCAGATACAGAACTGGTACAATAAATTTTCCATTAATAAAAGGTACTCTGAATTTACGTGGAAGATCGGTGTGCTTTTGTAACATTAATACACCACCGCAAACCAGAATGAAGGCAAACAAAGTTCCTATAGAACATAAATCAACAACAGTATTCATATCAATAAAGAAAATGGGGACACCAACTGTTAATCCGGTAATAATTGTTGCAAATCCCGGAGTACCATATTTAGGATGCACTCTTGAAAATGCTTTTGGCAACAAGCCATCTCGACTCATACTCATCCAAATGCGGGGTTGTCCCAGTTGAAATACCAACAATACACTTGCCATTGCAACTACAGCGCTCACAGCAATTATTCCACTGATCCAGTCAAGTCCGAGCCGGCTAAAAACAAACGCCAATGGATCATCAACAGCGAGTTCTGTATAGTTTACCATACCGGTTAATACCAGTGCAATCAGAATATAAAGTATGGTACATATTATAATCGCGTACATCATTCCCTTTGGAAGATCTCTTTGGGGATTGTGACATTCTTCCGCAGTAGTTGAAATAGCATCGAATCCGATATAGGCAAAAAATACGGCAGAAACACCTGCGAGAACACCACCTAATCCTTCCGGCATAAATGGTGTCCAGTTGTCGGTGTCGACATAAGAAATACCAAGTGCAATAACCATAATAACAACACTGACTTTAATTGCAACCATCAAATTGCTTGCATTCCGGGTTTCTTTAATGCCCCGGTAAACCAGCCAAGTGATAAGAATATTAATTACGAGAGCAGGGATATCCATAATGATTTTTATTCCTGCAACAGCGGGAGCCGAAATCCATGCCAGATATCCTTCGCTATTAAGTATGGTAGTGTCAGCAGGATTAGCAGCAGCACTTTCGAATGCGCGTTTCGCTGAAAAATAATCGATACCAGACCATGCAGGCAAATGTATTCCATCCGGAAATCCCAGTGCAGGTATGTGCAAATGAGTGAGCAGCGATGAGAAATATCCTGACCAGGAAATAGCAACTACAATGTTTCCGATTGCATACTCCATAATCAGGGCCCATCCAATTATCCATGCAAACAACTCCCCAAACGAAACGTAAGAGTAGGTATAAGCAGATCCCGAAACAGGAACCAAACTTGAAAACTCAGCATAACAGAAAGCTGCCAGGCTGCAGGCAATTGCGGTGAAAATGAAAAGCAAAATAACTGCCGGACCACCATCGGCACTTGCTTTACCGATGGTACTGAAAATACCGGCGCCAATGATGGCGGCAATTCCAAATGCCGTCAGGTCACGTACACCAAGGTGTTTTTTAATTTTCCATGCACACTTTCATCACCTTCTTTAACTTGCTGAAGGATATCATGAATACTCTTTTTGCGAAATAAATTCATAGGTGGAAGAAGTGATTAAATTATTTGTTGGGTTTTGTAGTTAAGAGTAATGGAATCATACATAAGAATGGTAAAACGGGAACTTTATAGCGCACAATTGCACCCATCGATGGTGTGGTTAATCCAATCAGCACAAAAACGCTGAAGGTAAAAAACATACAGAACATCAGCAGATTTTGATTTTTTACCACTGCATCCCATTTAATGGTAATAATTCCGTAAAGTAAAAATAACATGAGTATCGCATTTTCAATTCCTGCTACTGCAATCAGAAAACTATTGGCTTCCCATATGTAAGGGCGGGCTAAAACTGCATAAAAAGCTGCGGGTATAGTGGTGAATATACTCGACCATTCAGGTGAAAATTCGGGTAACCGTATATAGCTGCCCATATCTTTTGGAAAAGCATCGGCAAATGCTTCAAAATTCTGACGTTTCATTGCCAGAATATTTGCAGGATTAAATTCAGGAAGAATTAAATCAATGTTAAATACAAGGAGGATGCCGATGCCGTAAATCAGCATATATTTTAATGGAGCATAACGATCATTGGTCATTTTTACCCAAGTAAATGCAAGTAAACAGGGAGTGATGAAAACCAACAGATAAGCTTTAATATGAATGAATAAAAAGCCGGCAAAGAACATTCCAGCCATATTCCCAAAGGAATTACTTACTGTAAGTAATCGTATGCAATGATATATTAACATCCCCATCGCGAAAATTAATATGCTTTCTTTGGAGGCCATAGAAAGCCAGAACATAACACCAGGAATCAGAAAAATTACCAGAATGAGTAGCAGTGGTGCGATGTTGGTGAGTAATCGCATCGCTTTAAACAAGCCTATCAATCCCATGAATGATAAAAATGCAAAGAATACCACATGTACATTGTAAAAACCCTGGCTGAATAAACCGATAATAGCATTCAATCTGATAACTGTTCTGTTATCATTATAAACTACATCCATATTATTCCACCCTCTGATCTTACCATATTTTTCCATGAATTCTTCATCATCATGAACACCAATTATCATCTTGACAAAATCGGCAGGGCTTTCGCGTACACTATTGGTTAGAATTTTGGAATTATTGAAAAGAGTCCATGAATCACCACCACCATATCGACTTTGATATAGTTGACCTGCGAATATTCCGGCTCCAATCTTAAGGCAAAACAAAAGCACGAAAATGTACCGGTTTACCAGAGGATCACCAAACCAATTCCATTTCAGAATAATAAAACTGAAAATGGCTGTAAAACCTATCAAGAGAATCCATTCCATAAGTTGCATTATTGCCGGTTTTTCATTTGTCCGGATGAGCTTTTAGAGCGATCGAAAGTAAGGAGAAGCAGAAAGATAATCAAAAATGGTAATGCCTGAGCTTTATATCTGACAATTGCACCCAAAATTGGTGTGACCAAACCTATAATCATATAAGAACTCACAACAAAATAGAGACATAACCAGGGCAATGCTTTGTTACTGATCAACTGCCATTTAGCTTTGAAAAGGGTCCATATAATTAAAAGTAAAATACATGTGTTTTCAACTGCTGAAAGCGTCATCATAGCTGATCCTGAGTCGGTTATAAATGGTCTGGTCAAACTTGTAATAAAACCCAAAGGAGCCATCAGAAGAATGTGGAAAAAATCGGGTTTGATCACAGGAATATCGATATAAGAAGCTGCTCCTGAATTTTTACCCAAATCAATAAATGAAGCTTGCTTTCGGGCAAGTAATTCAGGGATATCCCATTCAGGTATGAGCAACTGGATAACATAGATGAGGCACAGAAAAATCAATCCCATGACTATAAAAGCTTTAGGACCTTTTAATTTACCTGAAGCTGCTAAGTACCAAGCCGGTAATGCAGGAAGAATCAGTAAAAAGGAATGAAATTTAGTAATCATCAACAGAAAAAGGGAAAAAGTAAATAGGGCGACCCATTCAAAATTAGTTTTCTTGTCGACAATAATTTTATCAAAAGTGTACAAGGTGAATCCCAATGAAAAAAATACCAAAGCATCTTTTAAAAGGCCTGATCCCCAAAACAATACAGATGGCATTAATAAAAAAACCAAAAATATTGGTTTCGTTAAGTGAGGGAATTCTCTTGAAATTACTTTTGTAATGGCAACCATCCCCGCAAGGGAAAGAAAACAGATAAAAACTACATGCACATAGTAATACCCTGACGATAAAAACCGAAGCATGGTATTCAATCTGATCATTGTACGATTATCATTAAACGGACTAAATGTATCGTACCAATTAGTCATTTGATTGCTGACAATAATTGCTTCAGGTGTTTGCGAACCTATGCCGGTGAACAGCCTGAAAAATGTGGATGGGTCAGTAAAAATCAGATTAAATAATATTCTGCTGTCATCAAAAAATTTAAAAGTATCTGCGGTCAGACGGTCGGTGTAGTAGTAGGTATAGACAAATCCGACGCCTGTTCCGGCCAGTATTTTCAAAATTAATCCGACTTTAATCCACTGAACGGGAATGCCTTCAATTTTGAAGAAATTATATTTTCCGATCAGGAAAACAAACAAAGATGAATAGGCAATAACAAGTAGAATTTCCACTTAATAGCAGGCATGAAATGAATTAATGAACAGTGTTAACGAACCGGTAACCGGATGCGGAATTATATTTACTTTTGCATGCAAATAACCGAAAATAATCCTTAAATACAATGAATAATACCGCCGAAGCGGGTGTTGTAACACTTGAAACCGCAAGGAAACTTGGACTTTTACCTGAAGAATTTGAAAAAATCAGGCAAATTTTGGGCAGAACACCCAATTTTACTGAATTGAGTATATTTTCTGTAATGTGGTCAGAGCACTGTTCCTACAAAATTCCATTACCTGGTTAAAAACACTTCCTAAAGAAGGACCGCATATGCTTGCCAAAGCAGGTGAAGAAAATGCCGGTTTGGTGGCCATTGGGGATGGACTTGCGTGTGCTTTCAAAATAGAATCGCACAATCATCCATCAGCAATTGAGCCTTATCAAGGCGCAGCAACCGGTGTGGGTGGAATCAATCGTGATATTTTTACCATGGGTGCACGTCCAATTGCTCAGTTGAATTCATTGCGCTTTGGATCCATCGATTCTGATCGGACTAAATGGCTCATGAAAGGTGTGGTCAAAGGTATTGGTGATTATGGAAATGCTTTTGGTGTTCCTACAGTTGGTGGTGAAGTATTTTTTGATGAATGTTATAATGTTAACATATTGGTAAATGCCATGTCGGTTGGTATTGTCGAAACCGGTAAAACGGTAAGCGCAATTTCCGAAGGTGTTGGAAATCCGGTTTTTATAGTAGGATCGGCAACAGGTAAAGATGGTATTCACGGAGCTACGTTCGCTTCCGGAGATTTACACGATGATTCTCATGAAGATTTACCAGCAGTTCAGGTTGGAGACCCTTTTCAGGAGAAATTATTGCTTGAGGCCACATTAGAAGTGATAGCAACAGGCGGTGTAGTAGGCATGCAGGATATGGGTGCTGCCGGCATCATATGTTCTACTTCTGAAATGTCGGCGAAAGGCAAACATGGCATGGTAATTTATCTAGATAAAGTACCAACCCGTCAGAAGAATATGGAAGGGTGGGAGATACTGCTTTCTGAATCTCAGGAACGTATGTTGGTAGTAGCTAAAAAAGGATTTGAAGAGCAGGTTCAGGCTGTATTTGATAAGTGGGATCTGAACTGTACACAAATAGGTGAGGTGACTGCAGGTGATCGCTTGCATTTTATGATGAACGGTGAGAAAATTGCTGATGTTCCTGCTAATGAATTAGTGCTGGGTGGAGGTGCTCCTGTTTATACCCGTGAATACAAGGAGCCTGCATATGTTCAGCAAATTAAAAAATACAATGCAAGCTCCGTTCCGGTGCCATCTGATATGGTAGAAGTGGCTAAATTTTTAGCATCTCACCCGAATATAGCAAGTAAGCGCTGGATTTACAACCAGTATGATTCTATGGTTGGTACCATTAATATGAGTACCAATCGCCCTGCAGATGCAGCAGTAGTTGCAGTTCGAGGCTCTGCAAAAGGTTTGGCAATGACAGTTGACTGCAATGCGAGATATGTAAATGCAGATCCTTTTACTGGATGTGCAATTGCAGTTGCTGAGGCAGCAAGAAATATTTCCTGTACAGGAGGTGTTCCATCGGCATTTACCAATTGCCTTAACTTTGGAAACCCTTATAATCCGGAAGTGTATTGGCAATTTGTGAATGCAATAAAAGGTATGGGAGCAGCATGCATCCGATTTGAGACGCCTGTTACCGGTGGTAATGTGAGCTTTTATAATCAGTCGGTTATCAATGGTGAAGAAGTTCCTGTTTTTCCAACTCCAACCATTGGTATGATAGGTATTCTGGAAGACAGAAAAAAGATGATGACCCTGCATTTCAAAGATGCCGGTCACCATATATTTTTGTTAGGTAAGAGCACTGATGATATTGGATGTTCAGAATATTTGTATTCATATCATAAAGTGAAATATTCTACGGCACCTGTTTTTGATCTTGAAGAAGAATTTGCAGTTCAGAAATTAATCCGTGAACTGATTGCCATGAATCTGGTTTCAAGTGCACATGATGTTTCTGATGGTGGTTTATTTATCAGTTTACTGGAATCGGCTATGGCCGGAAAGAAAGGTTTTGCCATTTCTACTGATGAAGATTACCGTAAGGATGCTTTTCTTTTCGGCGAATCTCAGGGTAGAATCGTGGTATCTGTTTCTGAAGATCAACTCGATGCCTTTACAGAGATGGTTGCAGATTCCGGCCTGGAATTCATGAATCTGGGTGAAACAACTGAAGAAGCAATCACTGTAGATGATGAGAATTTCGGATTGGTATCAGATTTCAGAATGGTCTATGAAAATGCAATTGCATCAAAAATGAATGCCTGAAATTAATAGCTATTAAAAAATGATAAAGAATCTTAAATTATGCATGTGGTGCTTGTTGGGTTTGACATTGCCTGCTTTGGCACAAGATGATCAGGTCACCGGAAAACATTACTGGAAGTCGGGTTCTGAATTTATTTTTTCGCTGGGAGATGTAGATGCCGGAGCTGTTTCAACTTCACCAATTATGCGCTTCTCAGGATTCTTCCATTTGCAGCAGGAGTTGCATTACGATTTCAATCAATCTTTCGGCTTTTATACCGGAATTGGAATCAGAAATGTGGGGATGATAAATGAGTTAAACGATTCACTGAAATTGAAACAGCGCGCTTATGGATTGGGCGTTCCGGTTGCTATTAAAGTTGGTAATTTGAATGGTTTTCACGTGTCAGCAGGAGCTGAAGCAGAATTATTTTTTCACTATAAGCAGAAGCTCTTTTATGATGATGAAAAATTCAAACAGGATGAATGGTTCTCAGATCGGATAAATTTATTCAACCCCTCTGTTTTTCTGGAATTAAATTCCCGTAAGGGAAGTTATATCCGTTTCAAATATTATCTGTTGGACTTCTTAGTTGCGGATAAACAGGTTGTAAAGTTGTTTGGCACAAAGTATCCTTATTTTCCTGAGAGCAGCAAGTTATTTTATGTTTCAATCGGCACAAAGCTGATTCCTGACAAAAACCGCAGAAAACGTGGATCACAAAATACCTCAGCAGGACTCTGATCATAATAAACCTACCTGGTAAACAATCCTTAAATGTTCAAAAAAATCATTCGGTTTCTTTTTCGAATTACACTTTGGTTTTTGGGGATATCGGTGGGTTTGGTAATTCTTTATCGTTTTGTACCTCCTCCTGTAACACCTTTAATGGTGATACGGGTTTTCGAGCAGGCATTTGATGAAAAGCGGGACGTTCGGCTATATAAGGATTGGGTTTCGCTGGATGAAATGTCGCCTTCTATGCCACTTGCGGTAATAACATCTGAGGACCAGAAATTTGAAGAACATTTTGGATTTGATCTGGAAGCTATTGAAAAGGCACAAAAATATAATGCCCGGCATAAGGGAAAAAAGGTCAAAGGTGCAAGCACTATAAGTCAGCAGACTGCAAAAAATGTTTTCCTTTGGCCTCAACGATCTTATGTTCGGAAGGCTTTTGAGGTATATTTTACTTTTTTGATTGAACTTATCTGGAGTAAGGAGCGGATTATAGAGGTGTACCTCAATGTAATTGAAATGGGAGATGGAGTTTATGGTGCCGAAGCAGCTGCACAGCAGTATTTTGGCAAACCGGTCTCAAGGCTTAACGACAATGAAGCTGCATTGATAGCAGCCTGTTTACCGAATCCATTACGATGGAAGCCATCGAAACCTACAAAATACATTCAGAAAAAAAGAAACTGGATAGTTAGGCATATGCGGATGGCGGAAAAGCCTGAATTTTCGAATTAAAAACCGGCGTTGATTCCGATTCTGATTATCGGGTTCTGGTAAGGTGAATATTGTTCTTCGGTGAGATTCCACAGAAGCATCAGCACCAAAGAGGCATTTGCCCCGATTTCCTGAGCATAACCACCACCGACTAACACGCTTGAAATGTTGTCACGGACTAATTCATAATTACCGCCGGTGACGGTTTCAGGTACTTCCAGGTTCAGCATTTCATATTCAGAATGAACAAACAGATGATCCATTACGAAATATCTTCCAAATACACGTCCACCATAGATTGATGTTTCGTATTTCAGGTAGGCATCCTTATATTTGTAATAGATATAAGTAGCGCCTATTCCAGCATGCAGTTTATCTGTAATTTTGTAACCTACCAGGGGTGAAACATCTATATAAGTAAGGTTGCCGAATTGTAAACCGAGATTACCTCCGAAGAAAATCCGGTCCATAAAGGGTGTTTTAGGTTCATCCTGAGCTAATGCAGGGAAGGAAAATGTGGTAATTAGCAGTGACAAACCACCTAGCAGCTTTCCGATATTCATCATCATTAAATAGTTTATGCAAATATAAGTTTTAGTTTCACGACAGAAGCGTAACCATAACGTAAAAAACGACAGGAATAATGAACATAATAATCACAGGGGCATCATCAGGGATTGGATACGCAACGGCACGGCGGTTTGCGGCAGAGCCGGGAAATCTGATTTTTGCCCTGGCCAGGAGTGGGGATAAACTGGCGGCATTGAGTGCTGAAGCCGGAAAAAGCAGGATAATTCCTGTAGTACAGGATATAACTGACTTCACATTTACCCGGTTGGAAGCTGTTTTACAACAGGAAGGGGTATCACATATAGATATATTGATTCACAATGCCGGGTATTTAGTGAACAAGCCATTTGAGGAATTAGCAGCAGCTGACTGGCATACTATATATAATGTAAATGTGATAGGAACAGCCATGTTGACCCGTCATTTGGTTCCACGAATGGGAGGGAATGGAGAAAATCACACCCATATTGTAATTATTGGAAGCATTGGCGGGGTAAATGGGAGTTCCAAATTCCCGGGATTATCGGCATATAGTAGCAGTAAGGGAGCGGTTTCGGTGCTGGCGGAATGCCTTGCGGAGGAGTTTCGTGGTCGTGGGATCAGTGTAAACTGCCTTGCATTGGGCGCAGTTGAGACAGAAATGTTGTCAAAAGCCTTCCCCGGATACGTTCCAAAAACGAAATCTTCGGAGGCCGCCGGGTACATTTATGACTTTTCTGTGGGTGGTTGGCGTCATTTTAATGGCAAAATACTAGAAGTTTCGACCACAAATCCATAAAAAAGCAAAGATTTTATGCAGTCTATATTATTGTATAACAATTAATTAACACTGTGTTCATAACTCATTTGAATATTTTTTACAAAAATGTTTGCAGGATGGAAAACTCGTTATACATTTGCAACCCCAATAAACACATACTGGGTTTTAAACAAATCGTGTTTAAATAAGACAAAAAAATATTTTCAAAAAAGTTTGGAAGTTACAAAAGAGTAAGTACCTTTGCAGCCCCGAATTGGAAATAACAATTGACATTATATACTTCACGGGTAACACCGGGGAGGGTAAACATATAATAAACGTTCTTTGAAGGATTGTAGGAAATAACAAGCCAAGTTCAGATTCCTTAGGGAAGAAGAACTACAAGTAGAAAAGCTAGAGCATATTAAATAAACTTTACAATGGAGAGTTTGATCCTGGCTCAGGATTAACGCTAGCGGCAGGCCTAATACATGCAAGTTGAACGGGATTTCGGGTAGCAATATCTGAATGAGAGTAGCGCACGGGTGCGTAACACGTATGCAACCTACCTATAACTGGGGGATAGCCTCCCGAAAGGGAGATTAATACCGCATAACATTATGAAGTGGCATCACTTTATAATTAAACTTCAGAGGGTTATAGATGGGCATGCGTCCGATTAGCTAGTTGGTGAGGTAACGGCTCACCAAGGCTCCGATCGGTAGGGGGTCTGAGAGGATGATCCCCCACACTGGTACTGAGACACGGACCAGACTCCTACGGGAGGCAGCAGTAAGGAATATTGGACAATGGGCGCAAGCCTGATCCAGCCATGCCGCGTGAAGGATGAAGGCCCTATGGGTCGTAAACTTCTTTTATACGGGACAAAACCCCACGACGTGTCGGGGGTTGATGGTACTGTAAGAATAAGGGTCGGCTAACTTCGTGCCAGCAGCCGCGGTAATACGAAGGACCCAAGCGTTATCCGGATTTATTGGGTTTAAAGGGTGCGTAGGCGGATTAGTAAGTCAGTGGTGAAAGCCCATCGCTCAACGGTGGAACTGCCATTGATACTGCTAGTCTTGAGTATGGTTGAGGTGGGCGGAATGTGTCATGTAGCGGTGAAATGCTTAGATATGACACAGAACACCAATTGCGAAGGCAGCTCGCTAAGCCATAACTGACGCTGAGGCACGAAAGCGTGGGGAGCAAACAGGATTAGATACCCTGGTAGTCCACGCCCTAAACGATGATAACTCGATGTTGGCGATACACAGTCAGCGTCTAAGCGAAAGCATTAAGTTATCCACCTGGGGAGTACGACCGCAAGGTTGAAACTCAAAGGAATTGACGGGGGCCCGCACAAGCGGAGGAGCATGTGGTTTAATTCGATGATACGCGAGGAACCTTACCTGGGCTTGAAAGTTAGTGACAGTCCCTGAAAGGGGATCTTCCGCAAGGACACGAAACTAGGTGCTGCATGGCTGTCGTCAGCTCGTGCCGTGAGGTGTTGGGTTAAGTCCCGTAACGAGCGAAACCCCTATCATTAGTTGCCAACAGGTTAAGCTGGGGACTCTAATGAGACTGCCCGCGCAAGCGGTGAGGAAGGTGGGGATGACGTCAAGTCATCACGGCCCTTACGTCCAGGGCTACACACGTGCTACAATGGTAGATACAGCAGGTTGCCACATGGTAACATGGAGCTAATCCCAAAAGTCTATCTCAGTTCGGATTGAGGTCTGCAACTCGACCTCATGAAGCTGGATTCGCTAGTAATCGGAAATCAGCAATGTTCCGGTGAATACGTTCCCGGGCCTTGTACACACCGCCCGTCAAGCCATGGAAGTCGGGGGTACCTGAAGTCGATAACCGCAAGGAGTCGCCTAGGGTAAAACCGATGACTGGGGCTAAGTCGTAACAAGGTAGCCGTACCGGAAGGTGTGGCTGGAATACCTCCTTTCTAGAGTCTTTTCATCTTAGGCTTGTTATTTCCTTAATTCTTCTTACATGATGCCGGAACCCATAACGAGAGTTACAGTGGCTCATCAACTGATGCACGAGTAGGTTTGGTCAAATTGTTCAAGGTTCCTTCAGGAATCCCAAACTCTCTCTCCAAATCCAAATAGTCCCGTAGCTCAGCTTGGTTAGAGCACTACACTGATAATGTAGGGGTCAGCAGTTCAAATCTGCTCGGGACTACATTCTTCGTTCCGCACAATCAGAATATCTTTTATTCTGATTATCACGTAACAAAAAAATTTAATGGGGGTTTAGCTCAGCTGGCTAGAGCGACTGCCTTGCACGCAGTAGGTCAACGGTTCGACTCCGTTAACCTCCACATTAAACCGGAGGTTAACCGGAAAAAGTAAATTCTGCAACGGCAGAAATATAAATTGAAATTATAAGGACAACGGTTCTCCCGATAGCTATCGGGATCGTTAACCTCCACATTAAACCGGAGGTTAACCGGAAAAAGTAAATTCTGCAACGGCAGAATAAAAATTGAAATTATAAGGACAACGGTTCTCCCGATAGCTATCGGGACCGTTAACCTCACATTAAACCGGAGGTTAACCGAAAAGTAAATTCTGCAACGGCAGAATTATAAATTGAAATACAGAATTATGGCCCGATGGGGGTAAACAACTCAGGTTGTTAATGGTTCGAGTCCATATTATTCACTAATCTCTTGGAGGTTAGCAGGCTGTTATCGAATACCTGCAAACCGCAAAAACCAATTGATGAAGTTCTTTGACATATTGAAAGAAAACATATTGAACATCACTGCAAAATAATGCAATGATAAGAAAGTAATTAAGGGCGCATGGTGGATGCCTTGGCTCTCAATGGCGATGAAGGACGTGATAAGCTGCGATAAGCTTCGGGGAGGTGCAAATAACCTTTAATCCGAAGATTTCCGAATGAGATAACTCTTCCAGGTGTTGCCTGGAAACCCGATAGGGGGCTAACCCGGAGAACTGAAACATCTAAGTACCCGGAGGAAAAGAAAACAAAAGTGATTCCCAAAGTAGTGGCGAGCGAACTGGGAAGAGCCCAAACCGTTGTTGTTAAGGCAACAGCGGGGTTGTAGGACTGTAACGTGAATAAGTATCAGAAGTTGAAGCTTTGGAAAGAAGCTCCATAGAGGGTGATAGGCCCGTAAACGTAATGTTGCTTATTCTAACAGTATCCTGAGTACCGCGAGGTCGGAGACGCCTTGTGGGAACCAGCCGGCACCATCCGGTAAGGCTAAATACACTTGAGAGACCGATAGCGAACCAGTACTGTGAAGGAAAGGTGAAAAGAACCTCGAACAGAGGAGTGAAATAGAACCTGAAACCATGCGCTTACAAGCGGTCGGAGTTCCTTCGTGGAATGACGGCGTGCCTTTTGCATAATGAGCCTACGAGTTACTTCTCTCTGGCAAGGTTAAATCCCAAAGGGATGCAGCCGAAGCGAAAGCGAGTCTGAATAGGGCGTATAGTCAGAGGGAGTAGACGCGAAACCTTGTGATCTACCCTTGGTCAGGATGAAGTCTCCGTAACAGGAGATGGAGGTCCGAACTGGTGAGCGTTGAAAAGCTCTCGGATGAACTGAGGGTAGGGGTGAAAGGCTAATCAAACTGGGAAATAGCTCGTACTCCCCGAAATGTTTTTAGGAACAGCCTCGAGGTTGAGTGTCGCAGAGGTAGAGCTACTGATTGGGCTAGGGGGCTTCACCGCCTACCAAACCCAGACAAACTCCGAATGCTGACGACATATACTCGGGAGTGAGGCTTGGGGTGCTAAGGTCCCAGGCCGAGAGGGAAAGAACCCAGACCATCAGCTAAGGTCCCTAAATTTACGCTAAGTTGATTAAACGTGGTCCAATTGCTTTGACAGCTAGGATGTTGGCTTGGAAGCAGCCATTCATTTAAAGAGTGCGTAACAGCTCACTAGTCGAGCGATCGGGCGTGGATAATAATCGGGCATCAAGTGTGATACCGAAGCTATGGATTTATACAGCAATGTATAACTGGTAGGGGAGCATTCTAACAGCGCTGAAGGCGTATCGTAAGGTATTCTGGAGCGGTTAGAAAAGCAAATGTAGGCATAAGTAACGATAAGGCGGGTGAGAAACCCGCCCACCGTAAGACTAAGGTTTCCTGATCAACGTTAATCGGATCAGGGTTAGTCGGGGCCTAAGGTATAGCCGAAGGGCGAAGCCGATGGACAACAGGTTGATATTCCTGTACTGACACAGATAGTGATGGAGTGACGGAGTAGTGAAAGGTCTGCGCACTGACGGATTAGTGCGTTAAAGCTTGTAGATTTAGGTTTTACAGGAAAACCCGTAGAACCTGTCGAAGGTGACAGTACCGCAAGTCTTCGGATGAGTGGATAATGACCCTAATCAGACTTCCAAGAAAAACTTCTAAACTTATATCTGTGCCACCCGTACCGCAAACCGACACAGGTAGTCGAGGAGAGTATCCTCAGGTGCTCGAGTGAATCATGGCTAAGGAACTCGGCAAATTGGCCCTGTAACTTCGGGATAAAGGGCGCCCTCCGCAGGGGGGGCCGCAGTGAAAAGGTCCAGGCGACTGTTTAACAAAAACACATGGCTTTGCAAAATCGAAAGATGAAGTATAAGGCCTGACACCTGCCCGGTGCTGGAAGGTTAAGAGGAGATGTCACTGCGCAAGTGGGAAGCATTGAATTGAAGCCCCAGTAAACGGCGGCCGTAACTATAACGGTCCTAAGGTAGCGAAATTCCTTGTCGGGTAAGTTCCGACCTGCACGAATGGTGTAACGATCTGGACGCTGTCTCAGCCATGAGCTCGGTGAAATTGTAGTATCGGTGAAGATGCCGATTACCCGCAACGGGACGGAAAGACCCCGTGCACCTTCACTACAACTTAACATTGACTTTGGATAATTGATGTGTAGGATAGGTGGGAGACTGTGAAGTGGTGGCGCTAGCCATCATGGAGTCAACCTTGAAATACCACCCTTCAATTCTTTGGAGTCTAATTCCGCAATGCGGAAAACAGTGTTTGGTGGGTAGTTTGACTGGGGTGGTCGCCTCCAAAAGAGTAACGGAGGCTTTCAAAGGTACCCTCAGCACGCTTGGTAACCGTGCGTAGAGTGCATTAGCATAAGGGTGCTTGACTGTGAGACCTACAAGTCGAGCAGGTACGAAAGTAGGATAAAGTGATCCGGTGGTTCCGCATGGAAGGGCCATCGCTCAAAGGATAAAAGGTACTCCGGGGATAACAGGCTGATCTCCCCCAGAGCTCACATCGACGGGGAGGTTTGGCACCTCGATGTCGGCTCGTCACATCCTGGGGCTGGAGAAGGTCCCAAGGGTTGAGCTGTTCGCTCATTAAAGTGGCACGCGAGCTGGGTTCAGAACGTCGTGAGACAGTTCGGTCCCTATCTGTTGTGGGCGTTAGAAGTTTGAGAGGGCCTGACTCTAGTACGAGAGGACCGAGTCGGACGAACCTCTGGTGTACCTGTTGTCGCGCCAGCGGCACCGCAGGGTAGCTACGTTCGGTTAAGATAAGCGCTGAAAGCATCTAAGCACGAAACTTGCCTCAAGATGAGACTTCTTTATAAGGGTCGTCAAAGATGATGACGTTGATAGGTTATAGGTGTAAAGTCAGTAATGGCAAAGCCGAGTAATACTAATTACCCGTTAGCTTTCTTATACTGGGATGTTCAATGTGTTTTCTTTCTCTAAATGTCATATACGTATTTTGGCTTTCGGCCAATCTCTTATTTATGGTGATTATAGCGATGGTGTCCACCTCTTCCCATTCCGAACAGAGAAGTTAAGCCCATCAGCGCAGATGGTACTGCATTTATTGTGGGATAGTATGTCGTTGCCGTAAATTTTAAAAAGCCTCATTTCGAAAGAAATGAGGCTTTTTTTTTATCCAGTAAAACTAATTTCCTTTCTCCTCCCCACCACAGCTTTCTCTATAGGTTTTTTCCGATATTTGTACCAGTGAAAAATTTCCTCCTTCAGTTTCTTATCTTTTGGCTTTTAGTGCTGAAAACTACCTGCACACTGGCTCAGTCTCCTGCCGATTCTTCCAGCATGAAACCAACTGCTTTTGATAGTTTCTTTTTGATCAATCCCCATAATCCTATTCTTGTTGCTGATTCTGCCGTCATGCCAACTTTTGTCCAGATTTATGACCCGCTTTACCGTAATTTTTTGGGCGACCCAAGATCCGGAAACCCCGGCTCAGCCTCTTTTAGCTTTTTAAATAATTTAAATGATTACAGGTTCTTCAATGATGGATTTAATCAATTTGATGCCTACCTGATCAGACCCGATCAAACTACGTTAAATGGCCTCAAAAGAAGGTTTACCAATGTTAATTATCACCTGGGCTCCAAAAAGGAACAGCATATTCTGATCTCTCATAAACAAGAGTTCAGAAAAGGACTCGTTGCCGGACTCGATTTTGGTGCACTCTCTTCACCCGGCGATTTTTCCCGTCAACTTAACAAAAACAGAAACTTTAATATTTACGCAGGCTACGAATCAAAAGCCAAAACTTACCGGAATTTTATAAGCTATACTTCCAATAAGGTAGAGAATCAGGAAAACGGAGGTATTGTCGCCGATTCCGTATTTGAAGATGCATCCGATCTTAACTCCAAAACACTGCCGATATCTCTCGCAGCTGCAACCTCCACTCATCGCACACGGGATTATTTTATTAAACAGCAATTTCATTTATCTAACTTATTCAAAAATATTGACTCGACTTCTTCTGAACCTGAATTTGATAATACTGGATTTGTCATTTCTCACACCTCCTGGTGGAGCAGGAAATCAGTTGAGTTTGTAAATCTCAATGCCGATACATCCTATTTTACTAATTTTTACAAAGACAGCACCGCAACAGACGATTCTTCTTTCTATTATGATGGGTTTCACCAGGTAGTCTTAGACTATAATTTCAAATTGAATGAGTCCAGATTCAGCCTGGGTGGTGGCTATGAATATCAAGATGCACATTATCGCACGGATACTATCAATTTTGACCGGTTTTTGGGATCTGCCTTATTGCAGGCACATTTTGAAGATCGCCTATTTAATGCTGATTTTTCTTTTAGAAAAGCAATTTCTGATGCCTATGAAAAGGTAATTGAGTCCCAATTATATGTTGCTTTTACTCCGATTTCGAAACGTTATAAAACATGGGCATCACTAAAAATTTCTAAACGCCCCCAGTATTTCAACGATCAGTTATATGTCTCCAACCATTTCAGATGGTCAAATGATTTTGATCTTGCTGAACAGTTAAGATTTGAAACCGGTATACTTATTCCTTCATTAAAACTCAAAGTGCAGGCTACTTACCTGAATGTCGGAAATTATGTTTTCTACAATGAAAAAGCTGAACCGGAAATGCTTGGCAAGAAGTTAAATTATCTGGAGGCACGTATCACTCATTCCTGGCAAACAGGAAAATTTGGAACTGATAATATGATTCGCTTGCAAAACGTGGATGAGTCTCCTGCAGTTTATGTTCCAGCAATTGCCACTTTTTCATCACTATATTATCACAACAACTTTTTCAAAAATGCACTTCGTCTTAGATTAGGTATTGATGTAACATTTTCATCTGAAACGGAATTGTATCAATACATGCCTGCAACAGGTGTATTTTATGAGTCCACCAATAAAAAATCAGGTAATTATCCCAGACTGGATTTTGTTGGAGTATTAAAAATAGGCACAGCCAGTATTTTTGTGAAATTGGAACATTTTAATGCCGGAATCTCATCCAGAGACTATTATGGCGCTTATTTGCATCCCCTAACTGGCAGGAATTTCAAATTTGGACTAAGTTGGGATCTGGCTGATTAGTAGTCGTTACATGTTGGGATATGTCGTTTTTTACTTAATTTTACTAAGTAATTGAAATCAATTTTAACGCGAATAATTTATGAAGCGCATTCTGCTTGTTTTATCTTTTGTTGTTGTTTCTCTCACTTCCAAGGCTCAAACTTTTTCAGGTACCGGAGGTGCTATTCCTGATAACAACAATTAGGTTTGTTTCCCGATTACGGTAAGTGGGTTATTATCGTCTGTGATCGACAGTTCCTTCGGACTACAATCGGTTTGCATTAACCTGCTTCACAACAACGATTACCATTTAACAATTCAGATTGTGGCACCCGATGGAACTACTATCGATTTATCGATGAATAATGGAGGAACAGGAAATAACTATACCAATACCTGTTTTTCTGGAAATGCAATTACCAGTATTACTGCCGGGAGTGCGCCTTTTCCGGGAATTATATTGCTCAGGAATTTTAGGAAATGTAAATAATGGACAGAATGGAAATGGTACCTGGCAGCTGAAAATCAGAGATCAGAATTTTGGAACTTCGGGAACATTGTTAGGTTGGAATATGACTTTTGGAAATAATCCCGCTTTACCCTTTGTTTTTTCTTATTCCAATTTGCCAATTGTTGTCCTCAACACAAACGGTCAAACCATTGTGGATGATCCAAAAATTATTGCACACATGGGAATTATTTATAATGGACCGGGTGCAACAAATTATTTATCGGATCCATTCAATAATTACGATGGAAATATTGGTGTTGAAATAAGAGGATCCTGGTCGCAGACATTCCCGCAAAAACAATATGGCTTCGAAACGCTGGATAGTACCAATGAGGAAGTGGATACCATGCTTCTTGGCATGCCTGCTGAAAGCGACTGGATTTTATACGCTCCTTACAACGATAAAACCTGTATGCGAAATGTGCTTGCATATGATATCGCCAATAAAACAGGGCATTATGCATCGCGAACACAATTTTGTGAATTGGTAATCAACAACGATTACAAAGGAATTTATGTACTCCTGGAAAAAATTAAACGTGACTCCAACCGTGTTGATATTTCCAAATTAGTTCCTGCCGACACAACCGGTGACGATTTGACCGGTGGATACATTATTAAAATCGATAAACCAATTGGTGGAAGTACTCCGGGCTGGTATTCTAATTATGCCGGTTATCCCGGGACGTTGATTCGGTTCCAGTACGAGTATCCCGATTATACCGACATTATGCCGCAACAAAAAGCCTATATCGAATCCTATGTCGATTCGTTTGAAAATGCGCTGCAGGCATCCTGGTTTACCAGTCCGGATAGTGGTTATAAAAAGTTTATTGATGTAGAATCATTCATCGACTACT
>JADJOZ010000002.1 GCA_016713525.1 Bacteroidota bacterium
AATCACCACTTCTGCAAATCTTCTTACGATAAACATGGCTCCATAGCATACGGAGCATCCACAGCAGTTTTGTAAGCGGGCCAGTGAAGAAAATAGGAAATTCTGCGTTTGTTTTTAAAGTGGGTTGAGCAATACATACAGGCCATTGACAATTACTGCGCCAATCCAATTCAACAGATGCTTTTACAGCTGAATATTACAGTGCCGGACAAACTCTTGGTTATCAAAGACACTACAATCACTTTTGTGAGTGATTGCGGATACTGGGAAACTAGATCGAAATGTAGGTTCATCCAACATTACACCTAAGTTTGCCTTTTGATTCATTACATTGTGGGATTACCTGACCGTCAAACTGAGTTACATTGCACTTTGGAATGGCACCAAATGGACTGATAAAGGCGAAGCGGTAACCGAAAGCACCAAACAAAACTACCATTCAGCCACGACCAGTTACGGATACTTGTTTTTGTTATAATCTGAAAGCGGGTGAAGCTCCGCAGATGCCTTGCGAATTATCCAGCTCAGGATGTTCGGGGGTCGGTTATGCTTTTTGATAATGATGTCTTTTGGATGTATCTTTAAGCCGATTCTAATTGGTGAAATTAACGCTTTCAACTTTGATGTCAATAAATGGTATGCTCCAATTAAAAGTATGGACGTCATCTCTGAATATCAACTAAATCAAATTCCTGACACTTTTGAAGTCTGGAGTTTTCCATGTGATAGTTTACTTGAAATACAAGTATAAAATATGCTGAATTAGATACATCTCAAGTATACATATTAAGAATAGAAAAATATGTTGAAGGGGATTGTGATGGCATAAAAGATTCTACTAATTATTATTTAAATGCTTGTGTTACTAACTGCAAGATGTCAATTACGCCTGTCTTGTGGGGTTATGACGATATTATTTCATTACAAACCGCTTTATCTGTCGCAGGTGATGGAGATTTTGTTTACCCATCTGCCCCGAATCTGGAAATACTTATTCCCATAGGGCAAACCCCATTGATAGTTAGCCAGGCGTATTTTGACTGGTGATTATGATTTATGGTCGGTGGGTATTTCGCTTCCATCTCCTGTAATCAATTTACCCACCTCCCCAACAGGAACACGAATAAGAGCTGAAGATAATAGAGCGATTTATAATGCAGGTTTACCACCATCGGGTTATCTATTCGAACTGCATAAATCCGCAACAATTCAAAACTTACGTATTCAAGGGTCTATGCCCGGTTTTCAGGATTATAATTTTGATAGAAATTTATGTGGAGGCATTCATACAATACCAAATTCTGCTACAACAGGTACACACGAAATTCGGAATTGTGAAATTTATAATTTATCCTATGCAGGTGTGTTTGTAGATCAGAATTGTGATGAAGTAAATATAACTGATTGTCAGATTCATCATATCAAAGGTGAAGGAGGCGGCGATGCAATTGGAAAAGGATATGGGGTATGGAGTAAAGGGAAAGATGTTGATAACTCAAATACAATCGCCGCAGTTGTAAATATAACTGATTGTATTTTCGATGATTGTAAATCCGCTATCGATTTTGATTCTGATTTTATAGATTTAACCGCTCAAAATAATACTTTTGGAAATATCTTCTCTGAAGAAACGGTTAATGGTCATTCTACGGTGGGTATGATCATCCAGGTCTTTCTGGTTCAGTTTGTGAATATTTCACTAATTGTGTTACTGAATCTTGCGGAGGTGATTTTCTTGTCTCCGGCGTTGCCCCTGGTGAAGTAAGGATAAAAAATTCTATTTTTTACCAGAAAATACGTAATGGTAAAAATATTTCCCAAATAAATCTGCCGTATCGGTTTAATAATCCCCTAACTGCCTCCACTTCTAAATTTATACAATTGATGTGTCTGATAATACATTTGCCGTAGGGCAGGATTTGCCAGGTGCTTTTTTGGCTTCTTTATGTAATGAAGCTGGATATTTTAAGCTGGCCGATAATTATGCTGAATCATGTACTTGCGATTATGATAGATTATACGATGTAGATGGAAATCCAATTATAGGCACGTCTAATTTACCCAGATTAATAAATTCACCGAACAGTTTCGGATATAAAAAAGGAGTTCCCGTTTCGACATCCTCACCGCAACCACCTGAAATCAAACTAAGCATTTCAAATGCCTTAGGAGAAGTTCCTGGTTATGATAGTAATTCACCAACTATTCCATTTATTGAACAAGGAGCGACTGTAGAGTTAACTTGTGAAAATGCGCCAGGAGTAACGGCGCAATCACTGTCTTACATTATCACGCCTCATCCAAATAATGGCACCTTTGAGGATGAAAATACATCTGCGGAGAACAACTATAATTTAGAATCTATCGTAACTGCTGCTTCCAATGCAGCGGTAACATCCACTTTTGGCTCAGCTGAATGGAATACATCAAATCCTGGCTTGTATGGTATCGATGTTGCAGGAGTTCAAACCAGCACGACAGCGGTAAATTATCAATCAGATTGGATTTATCAACCATTAATCATTGCACCTGATCTTAATTATATCCTTTCATTTAATATTAAGGATAGTTATTTTGAAGATTTATATGGTGTTTCAGCCCCACTTAGTAGTGTCTATAAACAAGTTGCTCTTAATGGGCATGTAATTTGGAGGGAATCAATTACAGAGGGCGGTGATGATTGGGAATACGTGAGAATTGATATTAAAAATGATGTAGACCCAATCAATGGAAATCCAATTTTTGATCATATTGTAGAGGGATCTGAACCAAATACGTTAACTTTTAGTATTGCAATTGTGAATCCTGGTAATATTTCCACAATAGACTTAAGAGGCTTATTTGTTTGGGTTGATGATGTCTATTTAAAGAAATTTGATGCGCCGAATAATTTGTTACGAGACGGTGGATTAGAATACTCGGTTGGATCAACACCCGCCCCATCGCCAAACAATGCAAGCGACTGGTATTATTCGCATGACAGCGATTTGAGTGCCTGTTTCACTTTAGATGAAGAACTTGTGGAGGCAGAACCTGCTATGGTTGATGTGAAATTCGCTGGCGATGATCGCAAATCAGGGTCTCAATCGTTAAAATTAATACTGGATGGCGTGCATGCTGGATTAAGTGGAGCGTGTATTGATTATGGATTTATTACTGATATAGGTCCAAATAATGTTGTAGTTTCAGCATCTGTGAATTTTGACTATCGGGACTTTATTGGTTGTGCTGATTATGATGATTTTGGATTTACTCCAATTTCTATTACATCCCCCATATCTTCTGCCCTTCCAACTCTTATTAATGGAAAATTCATTTTAGATCAGAATATTGAGATAAATAATAATGGTGTACTAATTCTCAATGGATGTGAAATCGTAGTTGTTCCGTATCCATCCGACCAACTACATATTGATAAAGACATAATGATTTCTTAGTAACCTTGGTGAAAAGGTATATAAAAAGAATGAAAGCAGTAAATTTTCAAGGAGCAATTCTTCCATCTTGTTAGCCTTATAATCGGGGATAACTTCAAAAAGTTTTTTTAGCCAGGAAAAGGTTCTGCGCCTCGCATTTTACAGGTGCCGAGCATAGAATAAATCATGGCAGCGCGCTGAGCCGCATCACGAGAACCGGCAAAGAGGTAATTTTTTCTTCCGATAGCAACAGGACGAATGGCATTTTCTACCAGATTATTATCTATTTCCAGCCGACCATCTGTACAGTACAGCATTAATTTTCCCACCTTGATAAAGAATAAGCCAATGCTTTTCCAATCAGGCTTTGTGGCGGCACTTGTGTAATGTTGATTTTTAGCCATTGATGCATCTCACTTAAGATAGGCACGCTAAGCTCTTGTCTAATTGCGAGTCGCTCTTTGTGTGTAAGCATATTTTCTTTCGCTTTACGCTCAATCGCATAAAGTTTTTGAATTTCATGCAATACATATTCAGCCCGAACTTTGTCGTTTTCAACGGCCTGATCAAAATACCTTCGAGCGTGCGCAATGCAATGCAACAATTTTATTTCTTTCCCATCAAAAGCATCATACACACCATACCCATCGGTTTGTAAATAGCCCTTAAAATTTTTCAATAACTCTTGCGGCCCTTCCCTTCCTCTGCCTTTTCGATAATCAAAAAGCACCAGCTTATTTATTGGATCTCGGTACACCCAGTAATAACCCCGATGACTTTCACCTTTTTTACTTCGGTCAAGTACCTTTATGGGTGTTTCATCGACTTGAAGGTAGTCGCAGTTTAATATTTTTGTTTGCATACAATCAAATGCCGGTCTAATCCAATTACAACCGGCACTGACCCAGTCAGAGATGCTCGATGAAGTGATGTCAACACCTTCTCTCTTATAACGTTCTATTTGCCGGTATAGCGGAAGATGATCCACATACTTTTCAATAAAAATATTTGCAAGAAGTCCGGGACCTGGTATGCCTTTTTCAATAGGCATACTTGGCAAATTTCAATAATGATTCCTCACCATTAGCTTTGGCATATTTCACTCGTACGTATTGTTTTACAAATAGTCTTCCAGGTTCATATTCCAATTGCTCAGTAATTTCTTTACCGATCGCTTTGAGTCCGGTAACAGACTCAAGTGGTTCAATAGCTACTTCAACTCTTGGCAGATGAGAAGGAAAAGGTCTCCTTCCCGGATGTAACACAGGTGTTGTAGCTTCCTTTTTCTTTTGATAGGAAACCGTTGTGATCGCAGGAGGAACAATTACTGTAGGGCTTTCAACTTCCAATTCCAACGAAATTTGTGAACTAGAATTTGAGGGAACAAACCTTTCGGATTTGCTGCCATAAATTAATCGTTTGATTTGGTTGAGTTCGGCACGAAGTTGCGCTACTGAAAAATGAAGCTGTTGGTTTTGGGTAACCAGCTCTTCACGTGACATATTTTCGTATGCATTACTCACACAGCAAAGATACATCAAACAACTCCTGAAACACCTGCTACCACTGACTTTTTATCAACAAAATGATGCTTATAACGCACTCTTTTTTTAACAGAAGAAAGTACAATTCCTTCAAGAATAAATTGAAGTTGATGCGGAGATATTTCCATGGCATTTTGGGATGAACTCTGCTTTGGAATTTCAAAAGTCCCTTTCTCCAATCGCTTGGAAAAAATGCAAAAACCATCGCCTTGCCAATGCAACAATTTTATTTTATTCCGGCCCCGAGACAAGAAAATAAAAACATCACCCAAAAGAGGATCCTTCTTAAATTCATTACGTACCAAACCGTTAAGACAATCGTATCCTTTACGCATATCGCAACTGCCGGCATAAACAAAATACCGGTACCGGTCACTGAACGATAAAATCATGAATTCAATAATTGCCTGATAAAATCAGGACTCACCGGGTGAAGTATTTCCAACAGCTGTTTTTCCATAGGAAATACGGGCGAAAGGACTTCCGGCTGATTTGATTGGCAAGGTTACTTCTGAAAAACCTTTAACCGTTGGGGCCGGTTTTGAACGAACCACCTTGTTCTTCTTTTTAGGAGTCAGCCAGCTCATGAAAGTATAATAATTAATGCCCTGTTCAAGGCAATACTCCTTCTTACTTTTCCCGCTTATCTTCCAGTTATTGAGGTGCGCCTGGCGCTCCTGCTGTGAAATCCCTCTTTTTGTGCTTTTAACTTCCTTTGCTTCCATGTGAAGATTTTTATTATCTTTAACGGGCAAAGAAAGAACATGGCTCAACTTAAATCAAGATGTAGTTCGTCGGATGGATACGTTGTTCCGAATACACCCCCTTTTGAAATTATAGTAAACACGGGAGGAATACTGTCAATGAACAGTTCTTTAACAAACCCTTCACGGATATTTACGTGTGGTAATTTTATGTGGCCAGGTATAACAAATAATGGTGGCATTGTAATAATAGATGCTGCCTTTGCAAGACCTACTGAAATTAAAGATGCAATAACAGCAATTGAAAGTATTGGTGGAACATTAAAGATTAAAAGTGCAGTTTTTGATCAGAACCATATAGCACTGGATTTAAAAAATGGCGCTTTCCTCCATTCCGGCCCTCAGACGGGTGATGGCTTGATGGGAATCGATTTTAAATGTACAGGCGGAGTAATCAATAAATCTCCACATTCAAGCGAACCTTCTTTGGCACATATTCAATTGACAAATGTTTCAGATATTCAAATTGGTTTTATTGGTGCTGCCAACCATGCCAGTTACACAAACAATTTCTCCGATGCCATATACGGCATAAAAGCTATTAACAGTCAGGCAACTATTATGAACAATTCATTTACAAGCATAAATAATCCCACCAATAGTTCAGGAAATTGTACGTATTGTGGAAGTAGTATCTATTTTGAAAATACAGATAATGTCAGTCGAGATTTGACAATTGGTAATATTTATAATGTCAACAGTGGATATGAATGGACAGAATATTATGAAAACAATTTCAGTAATTCAAAAAATGGCATCACTATCAGAGGAGATCAATCTGTTCTGATTCAATCTAATGAATTTAGCAATTTGTATCAGGGGATTCGGTGCAATAGAAACTTGTTTGACGTTACAATTAATGAGGAAAATAATTTTTCAGATGTTAAGTTTGGAATTATTTTATTCAATGTAAGAAATGATATATTAATTGATGGAAACATTTTTAATGATCCAACCGAAAGATATGAGAATTTAAACTTTTTCCGCACTGCAATTTCCATTCAGAATTCAAATACAATTCCTACTAATTTAGTCAATATTACAAATAATACAATATCAAAATATCGCATTGGTATTCACGGATTAAACTCTCAAATAACTGCGCTTTGGGTAACCGTATTCAGTTTAATATTGGTAATTCTTTAACAAACTACCATGGAGGAATCTGGCTTCAGAATTGTCCTGATGCATTTATCTCTGACAATGACATCAGTAACACAGAATTTTTACCAGATTTAAATTTCCGTGGCATAGATATTCAAAATTCCTTGAACTGCGACATTAATTGCAATACGATTTCTAGAATCGGGGTAGGCATTAATTTTAGCGGATATTGTGATAATAGTGAGTTGAGAAAAAATATTCTTACAGATTTTGATATAGGGATAAATATTAATAATTCAAAAATTGCACTCCATCAAGGAGTTCAGGGAGGAATTCCCTATGGACAAAATGCATGGGATAATCAGTGGTTCATGACGGGAAATAACACTAATACTTTCAAAGTTGGAGGTCAATGGTTGGGAAATCCAGTTAAAATCAACTGGTACCATCAAGGTCTGGATGGTCCTTCATATAGCTACAGCCCAAATCCCTATCCTTTGGTGTTGGTCAATGCTAGGCCTAATGAAAATTCGGCATTAATTACTTGTGCATCAACTTTGTTAACTTCTGGTGATAGAGTTCTGGAGTTTGGGTCTATTGTAGGCGATAGTGCTACTTATGCAGAATATTCCGAAGAAAATGTGTATCTTGCAAGAACAATTGCCTATAAGGCCATGAAGCTAGATTCTACCATTATTTATCAGGGTGATTCGCTGGATGCGGATTTTGAAGCCTTTTTTGAAAGACATGATAGTACCAATATTGGTAAATTATATTTGGTGGAATCATTGATTGAAAGAGAGCCCGATTCAGCCTTGGCTATTAATAATGGCATTGCACCCGATAATGACATTGAAAGTTATTTGATTGAACATTATCAACGTACACAGGATATTTCTGAAAGAGAAGGGGAGCTTTATGCAGCAGATAGCGCCTTTTATTTGGAGCGAACTGTAGGTATGCCCACAATACATGGAGAAGTTTATTACCATGGGTTGGGAAACCTTTTTATTGAGCAACATATTCCAATTGTGGCATCAAGAATAGGTCAGCAGCCCATAGTAAATCAGCCCTTACTTAGCTTAGCAATAAATCTGAATTGCTAGTATTTCCAAATCCAACAACTGGGTTGCTGACAATTCGTTTATCAGATCAAGAATTGAAACTTTCTCAGATAGAAATTTATAATTCCATGGGGGATCTGGTAATTTCTAAACAGATAGAGAATAACAATTATTTGTTGGATATGACTCCTTATAATCAGGGGATTTACTTTATCAGAGGTATGGATGAATCCAAAAAATATTATACCAAATCATTTAATCTTCTAAAATAAATCTCGTTGTTTAAAACCATCGCAATTATTTTCTTGCTCCTATTAGCATGTGTCCCATTACAGGCACAACGTGGCAATATCTGGTGTTTCGGAGACAACGCGGCCTTGGATTTCAATGGAGGGCTCCTGTTCCTTCTACAAGCTCTATAGTTTCCCGTGGGTCTTGTGTTTCATTGTCTGATTCGAATGGAGATTTGCTATTTTATGCTCACACCAGGCTGGAGTATCAGGTATTACAACTGGATTGATCTTTAATTCCACTCATCAATTGCTACTTGATGGTGATTCTATTGCCGGAGGAGGGTGGTATCAGGAGATGGTCATTATTCCAAATCCGGCAGATGACTCCAGCTTTATGAAAGGTGATGGCGGTCTTGGATCAGTCACGCAAAAAAATGTTCAACTATTGAATTTCTTAATGGTGGATTGCATCCTTGCTATCAAACATGGAAATGGTCGAGATTGGTGGTTGATGGTGAGACCTTCGCCGGTTGGGCAACCAACAGATAATAATACTTGGTTGTTTTTTTTAATTACACCATTTGGAATAACAGCCGCTCCTCCTCAAAATTTAGGTAACTTGAATGGCACCAATTCAGGGAGTTTTACATCTTCACCTGATGGATCTAGGATAAGTTTTATTAATTTAGGAGGTACCATTGAACTATTCGATTTTGAACGGTGTACGGGGATACTATCTTCACCACAGACTATTGAGCCCCCATTGCAAGTTGGCCCTTATCCCTATTATTGGTCGAGTGAATTTTCAACGTCCGGCCGGTATTTGTATGTAAGTTCTTTATTACAGATAAATAGTAAACTCTGGCAATATGATACCTGGAGTCCTAATATTTTTTGCTACAAAACATTGATTTGGCAGACACCGGGTCCACCATTTACAGCAGGAGCATTAAAAAGAGGTCCTGATAATAAGATATACTTCAGTTGTGCCTGGGTTCCTCCTAACGGTTCGAACAATTACCCATACGATTCAAACCGAGTACTTTACAGAAAACATGAATTTGAGTGTAATAAACTCACCGGACTCAGCTGGTCTTGCTTGCGACTTCCAACCCTGGAGTTTTCACCTTGGCGGTAAGCGCACTTACGGGGTCTCCCAAATAACCCCGATTACGACTTACCAGCACTATCAGGTAGTCCTGCGATACGTTAGTAGGAATTGGTGATGCCCCGCAAATACATCAAGCTGCCATAAATATTTTCTACCATACGGCCTGGGAGAAAGCATTCATAAATGCTTCCAACCTAAAGGCAAAACCGGCAGGTTATTGGTGTATGATATGCAGGGGAAAATTGCTCATTCCGGAAGCCACTAAGGATACAAATGGATACTATACCAAAGATTTGTCTATGATAGGGAAGGCGGATGGAGTGTACCTGATTGTCTAGAGACTGAATTGGAGCGGTTGGTGAAGAAGATGATGATTGATTAATGCTTTCCCCTGAGCGCAGCCAAATGGATGCCCTGAGCCCAGTCGAGAGGTGCTGATTATTGTTCCTGAGAAACAAAGGTGTGACTGCACCTAGTTAAAAGTTAAAAGTTGTAAATTTAAAGTTGGGGTCTTTTGGTTGAATGAAATTTCGTTTATCATGTGGGATACATTCAGTGATCGGTTTTTAGTGATCAGTGTATGTTGCAATTGAATATCAAGATTTCGTTTATTACTTATAATTTATTGTGTTGCTGCTCAAGTTGGTAATTTCGGGTTCTCAAAATGTTTTATTTAATATTGACAAGCAAGAATTGAATAATGGCATTTTAAATTGAAAAAGTCAACCTATTTCAGGCTAGGTCAATTTATCATCTATCATTTATCATCTATCATTCTAACGAAATTTCCTTCTGTGCAACAAAATAAATTTCTTAATCAAACAATAACGCTTTTCGCACACAAAAAGTGTCCTTCCGACATGCGGTTTTGCCATGCAGACCACAAGGGCGGCAGGTGAGTTTTCGTGGGTTTCGACTATGATGCTGTTTTTGGAAAGAGGACCAAAGCCAAATGCAGGAATGGTGCTGCAGAAAATGCTGTAACGGGTGCGTTTGTGGCAGAGGCAAGATGAAGTGGGCCTGAATCGCAGCGAAAATTCATGGTGGCATCACGCATAAGCGAAGCCGTGTCAAGTAAATTTAATTTCCCGCAAAGGTTAACTGCATTTGATACTGATGCCGTTTGCAAAATTCGTTCGCATAAGCTTGTATCATCGGGGTCCACCAATGAGGAAAATTTTCAGGTTTTTATCTTGCTTTGAATTAACTCAATCCATTTTTCTTCCGGTAATTGTTTTGTGAACCACAGAAGCCGGTGCCATGGTAACATACTTTTCCGTTTTGTATGATGCTGTTTTAGCATCATTTTCCCTGCCCGGGATAAAGTTTTGGATTTGTAAATTGAGTATCACATACCGATGCAAGCAGCTCCAGATTTCTTGCTACTTCATGTCTTCCATCACCAATTACATGTTTCACTTTTTTGGTGAATAAGAATGATAATGGATTTTTATCGAAGCCAATTTTAGTTTCGGCACCTGAAAAGGCTGTAAATAATCCCGAAGAAAAGAAACGTTGCAGATTAATTAAATATATCAAATTCTCTTTGATTTCTCCTATGGTATGAAGGAGATTGGGAATTTTATTTTTGTTTTATCCCAGACAATAACTTTTTAGGATCGGATGATTCTTCAGCAGACTTTCTCATTTCTTTCTGACCAACATGATGATGGATGCATCCGGTAAGCAGGCATGTAATTTTTCAATCACTTGTTGCCAGAACCACATCGCCTAAAAAGCGGTTTGTATGACCAGAATATTTTTCATTTGTTATCAGACTGCCACATGATGATCTCCTGAGAGCTTCGTTTAAGGAAGTTTTAAGATCGGTTGAAGCTTTTTCTTTTCCTATGATTAGTGCACAGGCGAACCTGATAAGTGCCCGCCGGGAATTCTTCTTTATTATAACTTCCGGGAATAACCACTGATCTTTCTGGAACTGTTCCTTTATATTCGATGGGTTCGGGACCTGTGACATCAATAATTTTCGTCGACATAGTCAACACCACATTGGCTCCTAAAACAGCTTCTTGCACATGAACACCTTCCACCACAATGCATCTGGAACCAATGAAGCAACCATCTTCAATAATCACCGGAGCAGCTTGAACGGGTTCCAGCACACCACCAATGCCTACGCCACCACTAAGATGAACGTTTTTGCCGATCTGTGCACAGGATCCAACGGTAACCCAGGTATCAACCATGGTTCCTGAATCCACATAAGCGCCTATATTGACATATGACGGCATCATGATTACTCCGGGAGCCAGAAAAGAGCCGTAACGGGCAATGGCATGCGGGAACAACCCGGATTCCGGCAGCTGCATACGATTTTTACGAAGTGCAAGTTTTATCGTGGAATTCAAATGGTCCCACTTCTATAGTTTCCATTTTACATATTGGAAAATAGAGAATTACTGCTTTTTTTGATCCATTCATGTACGGTCCAGGTTCCGTTTTGAGGTTCAGCAGCTACCCTGCTGGTACCATCATTCAGATTTTGAATGACTTCACGAATTGCCTGCTGCGTTTCTTTCGTTTCAAGCAATGCACGGTCATTCCAGGCATTTTCAATAGCTTTTGAAGACATTGTGTTCCTTTTAACACCTCAAAGGTAATGGAATTCCTGTTTGGAGGTGCCACTCAATTTCCGTAATTTTACAGTCTCGGATATGGCAAGAGTACTGGCAATTGATTATGGTTTGAAACGCACCGGCTTAGCCGTAACCGATGAGTTGCAGATATTTGCATTCGGACTTCAAACGGTGGCAACCCATGATCTGGAACGATTTCTGGAAAACTTATGTTGTTGAAAATGGTATTGCGGAATTGTTGTTGGGGAACCCAAACGATTAAATAATGAACCAACCGATGCAACTGCTGCCATTAATTTATTTGTTAAATAAACTGGAAAACTATTCCCCTGAAATACCTGTTTTATAGGATTGATGAACGCTTTACCTCTTCCATGGCTTCAAGCAATTTTAGCCAGTGGTATTAAAAAACAGGAAAGACGAAATAAGGCATTGGTTGACGAAGTAAGAGCAACCATCATTTTGCAATCCTGGCTCGAGCAAAAAGAATTACGAAACGGTAATACCTGTTAAAAATATTAGTTGAATTACGGATTTACCCTATTTGGCGGCTTATGGCAGTCCGGTTTTGAAAAAGAAAGCTGTACCACTGACACTTTGATTATCCTGAGTTGAAAACCTTAATTCAGAGTATGTTTGATAATACTATGATAGTGCAGGAGTGGGACTTGCTGCTCCACAAATTAATTTTTCGATCCGGCTTTTTTGTAGTCGATGGTGAGCCTTTTTCAGATGAAGAGCCTACACTGGTAAAATTTAAGAAAGTGTTTATTAATCCCGGAAATGATTGATGAATCGGGTAATAAAATGGAAGTTCAATGAAGGCTGTCTGAGGTATACCCGGTGTGCGGAAGATGTTGACCGCCATTCCGTTGTTCATCTGAAATATATGGATGAAAATTTTGTGGAACACACAGAACTTTTGATGGCATTGCAGCGCGGATTATTCAGCATGAATACGATCATCTGGAAGGAGTATTATTTGCCGACCGTTTGGAGTCCGTTAAAGCGTCAGCTGCTGAAAGGTAAACAGATGACATTTCACGAGGGAAAGTGAATGTAGATTACAAAATGAAATTCATGAGTAAGTAAAGTACCATCTACTAAAATTACATGACGTGCTGATTTTTTCTTTGGGTTTGTGGTGCAGGAAAAAGCTGAAAATAAAGTTGCAGCACTTTAAATTATACTTCATCGATTTAGATGCTCTTATTGAAAAGGAAACTGGAAAACTATTTCGGAATTATTTTCCATCAGCGAATCCCATTTTTGGGATATAGAATCGAAAATTTGGTAAAAACAGCAGAGGCAAAGAATGCAGTGATAGCTACCGGAGGCGGAACTCCTTGCTTTAAAGATAATACGAAATGGATGAATGAACATGGAGTAACGGTTTATATTAAACTTGCTGCCGGAAGCCTGTTTCACCGTTTGGCAGCCTCAAAAGATCGTCCGTTGTTACAGAAAGAAAGGTGATGTAGCTTTGATGGAGTACATCATGGAAACTTACGTTATCTCGAAGTTTACTATTCTGAACCAAATACCATTAAAGGGTGAAGATCTGAAAAACCTGATGTGAAATTACTTTTTAGAGGAGAAGCTCAGCTTAAATAAACTGCATCTTCATCACTCAAACTCTACACTCATGTTCCTGAAAAGTAGTTGACAAAGTCATCCCAACGAAATCGGTGAGAATAGGGTAGCGGCGATGATCACGATCCGCTAACAATACAGTTCTGATTTTGCGGTATCGGTTCTCAAAATCGCTTTCATGGAATAGATCAGTTTTCCTGAATTCAAAACATCATCCACCAGGATAATAGATTTTCCAACCATCACATCACGTGAACCGGAGATTACTACTTCATGATCTACCTGACTGTGTTTATCGATTCGTAATTGAGAAGTGTAGTCTTAATATCGCAAACACCATTGAGTGCTTTCTGAATTTTCTCAGCCAGAATATAACCGTTCTGCCAGATTCCAAGAATGATAATTTCTTTTCATCATAATTATCTTCATAAATCTGATAAGCAATGATTTATTTTTTGCGAAATCTGATGATGATTTAATAAAGAGTTCTCGACTTATTCATGCGAAAAGTGAATCAGTGAATTTCAAAATTAACGCGACCACCTTTAATAAAATACTTTTGTAGTATGGATGATTCAGGTCGCTGATAACTACACCCTTAGTACGGCTTGCATGCAAATTTATTATCGCCGAGATAAACACCAACATGAGAAATAGTCTTGCGGTTGATCTTAAAAAATAATTCAGATCACCTTCAGCAAGCTTATTCAAGGGTAATGGAGTTACTTTTTAAATAAATCGGCCGAATTCCCTGTCAGCAAGTAACAGTAAGCTGATTCATAAATTTTATTTACGAATGAGGAGCAATCAATGCCTTCCAATGATTTACCTGCATATCTGTAAGGAGTTCCAAGCCATTTTTCAATTGAGGCATAAAGATCTACATTCATGATTCCGTAATATCGATTCCAAAAACCTGACTGTAATAGCCTTTTACATATTCATCGAAAAAGCCGGTTTGCGTCTGTTCCTTTCCGGTTGGCCGGATGGAGCCTGAGCACCAGAAATGAATGGCATCCATCAAGATGGTGATTATCAGAAGCTTGTATAGTTTTTTGACCAGCATGGATGCAAAATTACATTCCGGTCGTTTTACGAAAGCAAAACGACCAAATGGAATTCTAATTTATTAACAATCAATTGTTTCTTTTATTTTGCAAAATGATAAACAATTCGGAGCCTTCCCTGGGTTTGATGGAGTTATAGCAGGTTTCCATGCATTTTATGTCAAATAAAGGCTCAAAATAGGTCAGATATTCTTCTTTTGAACCTCCAAAGGGTGGCCCACCTTCGAAAAATGTTTATTGAAGAGTACACCAGCAATCTTGCCGCCTCAGAGAGGTAAAGGCGCCATTTTCCACCTCATGCTTTCCGTTCGGAGATGGGGGCACAAAATGTTTGTTCAATGATCAGATCAAATTTTCATTCAGATCGAAAAATTTCCCTGAATTAAATGTTCATCGGGAAATCAGAACACGTTTCTTCAGGTTGACGAGTGGTTGTTTTGCCAGATCTATAACAGTGACATTCGTAAAACCCATTTCATAAAGGTATGCTGCTTCGTGAGCATTCCTGCACCTGGAATTTAAAATTCGAATCGACATCTTTTGATTGATCCACATACTCTTTTAGCGGAGTTGTGATTTCACCGGCATCCCAACCGGTTTGACCTTTGGTGTAACGTTCTTCCCAATACGATTCATTAAACTGGAAGTGGTTGGTTCATAATTTAATTTTTAATGTCAGCAAAGCAATATTTTCAACGAGGAGCCCTATGCGGAAACATATCAACCGGTTTGAATTTTGTACTTCATATTTTTCACTCATCAAAAGTAAGTCGAGTGCTTGTGTTGCAGGATTGCAACTAACATAAACAACTTTACGGGCTCCTGATTCTAGAATTCGTTGAATGACGGCTTCATGCATACCTGCACGTGGTGGATCTGTTATAATTACATCAGGCTTTCCATGTTGTGCAATGAAATTGGTTGTGAAAACATCTTTCATATCACCTGCAAGAATTGCATATTTTTCAATTCTATTTAACTGAGCATTGTATTTTGCATCTGCAATGGCATCTTCAACATACTCCACGCCAATTACCTTTTTACATTGGTGAGATACAAAGCTGCGATGGAACCAGTTCCGGTATATAAATCGTAAACAATTTCATTTCCGGTGAGTCCCGCCAGGTCACGAGTCATTTTGTAAAGTTGAAGGGTTTGTTTGGTATTGGTTTGGAAGAAAGATTTCGGACTAATAATAAATTTTAGATTTTCTAACTGCTCAATAATGAAAAGTCTGCCATGATACACAACCGGGTCCTGATCCTGAATGGTATCGTTTCTTTTGGAATTGATAATGTATTGCAACGAAGTCAGCCACGGAAATTCTTTTTGATAGCAGCAAGCAACAATTCTTTTCCGGATCATCTTCTTTAAAACCACAATCACCATCCATTCATCAACGGTAGTATTGCGGATAATTAAATTTCTTAACAAACCATGTTGTTGTTTCAAATCAAAAAAGTGAAGTCATGACGAATTGCAAAATCGTAAACCATTTTACAAATCGAATCAGCTCCGTTTATTCTGTAAAAAACAAGTTTCAATATGTAATACTTTATTGAATTTACCGGGGATATGCAATCCGGAGTCCGTTCATTTGTTTTGCTTCGGGATCATTCATTTCATCTTTCAGCAAATAGCGTTTTATTCGTGAAAGTATATTCCATTTTATTCCTGTAAAAAAACCTGGTCACATCCCGAAAACAGGATTGTGTGAGGTATCTGAGATCTTAGCCAAACGTTGAACAGCATCATGAACCTGCTTTTCTTTAAAATGAATTTGTACTGCATACGTCATGTGTTGCCATTTCATCCACCACACAATCGGAAATGCTGACAAAATGGTTCTTCCTGTAGGCAAAAAGTTTGAATTTCGTATCAACAACACCTTCACCAAATGATTTTGATTTTTTAAGCGGGTAGCATTCACCACATCACCGGGAACTGCCCCTTCAATAAAAATTGTTTTCTCACCATTTTTACCAACCGCGCGACCTTTGTCAGCAATGTGCGTAAGCCGTAATAGATTCTAAAATTGTTTTTTCATAGACTGCAAGATAGTCTTTTGATTGCGGGGAATTTACATGAATGCGGAATCCAGCAATCAGGAAAAGTTTCCAGGCACCTGCTAAAACACTTGTGTAGGCGTAAAAATGTAGAGATTGTTTCTAAGGTTTTAAAGCAACCTAGGTGTCCTGAAGATTGTTAAAATGCTATTGCACCTTTCGTATGTAATAGCAAATCAAATAGATATGAGGTTGCGTCATATTCGGACTTTTTAACAACAGTTCACAAATCGGACATTTCCAAGTTATTTTCTTGCAAACCTGAGCTTTCTTATTTTCCTAACTTTTAAAGTAAACTAAAAAACTTATATATGCTCTATGAAAAAACCCACATGATTCTTGTATTAGTCGTTTGTCCAGTTTGCTGCGAGGGCACAGCCCCATCAGTCTATGCTTCACCCGTCGGATAACCAATTGGTATTATACCACTTCAATTATTCCGGTTCGGGTAGCCTCCAATAATTTACCTGATTGTACTTATCCTTCGTGGAACAGTATGAGCTGTAATTACATGAGCACGTCAGGCGACACAACCTTTAATAGTTGCGTATTTGCAACTGGAAAACCGGGACAAAACGAACCCATCCGATTGCTTCTTGGATTTCTGAGAGAAGACAATGTTGCGAAAAAGTTTATTTCGTAGATAATCAGTTTGGAACGGAAAAGTTGATTTATGACTTTCCATGTTGCTCAAGACCATATTTATCTGGATTTTGCAACAAGAACTTTTCTAAACAGGTTTTTTGCTTTAGACAGTATTGGAGTGGTAACAATTATGGCAGGTCTCTCGCCGGAGTTTTTATCTTGCCCAATCATTCACGCAAGCGTGGTCTCAAAGTTCATTGCAGTGGATTGCGAGGGCGTTGGTTATCCCGGACACCGATCTACACCCATTCTGCCAATATGTTTGGTGGGCTGTTTATGGGAATTTGTCAGGATGGAACCTTCAGGGATTTCTACCACAACTAACCTGTTTCGATCATGGTGCAACGAAGATTTATTTCGATTCCTGTATGCATGCTGCGGCCCAACAATTTTTGTTTTTACTACGCCGACTCCTGCTATTATTTTCTAATGTTTGCGTAGTCTGGATGAAACTCGTTGCTGGTTAGGGAAGTCAAAAATGTTAAATCCCGGATCCGCAAGTTAGTGGTTTCTAAGTTGAAGCATCGAGCGCACCGGCAGCAAATTTGGTTTACAGTGCAAGGCAAAACTTTCTTCAAAAATAAATTTATCTGTTGAATTACCTCAGGTTTATCAGATCCACTTAGATTAAGCGAATTACCCGCCGGAATCCTATGTGTCAGAAATGAAGCTGAAGGAAGGTAGTGTGTTACCGGAAGCTTGGTAATCTTAAAGTAACTGAAACGTGAAATTGGGCAAGCCGAACCTCCGGCTGTGCTGCTTTAAAGAATTCGTATCTTAGTGATTATTTTACTATGATTTCACATATGTCCAGCCAGGCTGCTAATGAATTTGAAGAAAATACAGTGCACATCAATTACCATCCTTTACCTGTTGTTTTGGCAAGAGGAAGGTGCACTGGTGTGGGATGTGGAAGGCAAACAATATTTCGATTTTTATCAGCGTATAGCGCGGCAAATCAGAAAGGGCATTGCCACCGAAGATTCATTTCGTCGCTGGTTGATCAGGCTTGCTTTCAAAACACCGTCACGGGCATTCCAAAACAATTTATTTGGAGGATACAACACCCTTCACCACCTCTTTTTCGGTTACGACAAAGTTTTGCCTGAATACCAATGATGAAGCGGTTGGAAACAGGGGTTAAAACTTTGCAGGAAATGGGCTTATGAAGTGAAGGAATTCCGGTGAATCAGGCCAAAATTATTGTCTGTGCCAACAATTTTCACGGTTCGTACCATGGCTGCCATTTCAGCATCAACCGATCCCGATTCAAACCGGAAACTTCGGACCTTGTTACCGGGATTTGAAATAATTCCTTATAAC
Organism: Bacteroidota bacterium; assembly: GCA_016713525.1. GTDB lineage: Bacteria > Bacteroidota > Bacteroidia > AKYH767-A > OLB10 > JADKJB01. The sequence goes on from JADJOZ010000002.1 coordinate 18,528, forward strand.
GATTTGTCAGCACTTAAGCATGCTTTGGAAGATCCCAATGTAGCAGGTTTTTCCGGTGGAGCCTATTCAGGGAGAAGCTGGTGTTGTTGTTCGGATGCCGCTTATCTGCGAACGGCAAAATCTTATTGTGAATCGAAAAAGTATTGTTCATGCTGATGAAATTCAGACTGGAATTGCCAGAACGGGTAAGATGTTTGCCTGCGATCACGAAGATGTGAAAGCTGACATTTGTTGCTTGGAAAGCTCTCAGTGGTGGCACTATGCCGGTATCTGCAGTTCTTGCCAATGATGAAGTGATGCTATGTATTAAACCCGGCGAACATGGCAGCACCTATGGTGGGGAATCCTTTGGCTTGTGCTGTTGCAATGACGGCGTTGCAAGTGGTAGAAGATGAAAATCTCAGTGCAAAAGCGGAGCGTCCTGAGGGAAATTCTTCGAAATGAATGGTGAAAGCTATCAAGTCTCTGATATGATCACTCTGGTTCGGGGAAAAGGCTTACTGAACGCTATAGTAATCTAAGCCTGTTAATGGTAAAGATGCCTGGGATGTTTGTCGAAACTTGCCGAAAACGGCCTATTGGCTAAGCCTACTCACGGTGATATTATCCCTTTGCTCCTCCGTTGGTAATTACCGAAGAACAACTTCGGGATAGATGGTAATCATTCGGAAAAACGATTTGATCGTTTACAGCAGAATCAGAACCATTGCCGCAGGATCTTCTTCTTTTTTGAGAATAGAAGCGCTGATTAATGCAAACTTACCAGTCCTAAGATTACCATTCCTAAGAAAGCGAATGCCGACATCAAAGCGGGTTTAATCCAGAAATCCATGGTGCCCGACCTTTTTCGATATCAGAGTCTGAGATGCCAAGGTCTAGAGTTTCCTGCTCTTGTTCCAAACGGAGGAGAAGCATTTCCGGGATTTGATAGGTTTGAAATGAAGAAAAGAATAGGAAGAAAATGCACCTCAATGATAGAAATTAACAAACCACCAAAAACCCTGTGCCAGATAGAAATAAATTCATGCTGAAATTGATCCCTTAGTTTCCCGGAGTCCAAGGAAGATGACAATTGCAGGAACTGGCATATAGAGATACCGAAACCAGTAGTGAAGTTTCGGCGTCTTTTTCGGAGTCCCAGAACATATAGCAGGAGAAATAGCAATCAGGATGCCTCCGAGAATCGGCCTTATTGAATATTTGGTTTCATAAGTTCACGATATTTATTGGTGTAAATTTATACTATTCAATCAGATTCCAAAACTAGTTGAGCAATTGTTCTCCAATCATGCTTCCGATGGCTACTCCTGACACCCATTGTTACGGCAAAAAAGACTGGGATTAACCTTTTTCAGGATAGTGGTTTGGAAGAGCCTGATCCCATGATTGCGCTCCACGATGTGCAATGTTAGGTTTTAAGCCCGGAGAAACTAGTTCGATAAAAGGCGGTCGAGTGTGTTTTGGATGAGGAGTAGAGTACAGAACTGCATAGTTTTTTCAGTTTCAAAATCAGGATTTTCTCCACCTCCAGATAATCTGAGGTTTCCCACATTCCAGGCATAAGTGCACCCTTTTTCTGGTAAAGAAAACTACCTTTAGTTTTAGCCCAATTCAATAAGTTCCGTTATTAGTAACTGAGCGTGCCGGAACGACATCCATTTAGGAAAAGTTTACGGGCCAAATCCAATAGTTAAATAACCACATTTTTGTTTTGTAATGCTGTCCTGATCTTAATAGTATGGTGACATGTTATTATCAAGATTTTGAATTTATATATGCAGACCCAGTTACTATGGTAATCCTGCATTGGTTACCTTATGGATGAGTGTTTTCATCGCAGGTGACTTGAGTTTGATTTTGACCTTGTCCATTACCGCAAAACGATGGTTTGCAGCTTCCAAGACGATCCACTGATGTGTTCTTGAACATCATAATCCAGGGTAGGGGTTTAGTTTCTAGATCTGGTTAGTGCTCTCATCCAAATATTAAACTCAAGTCATGTGAGCTGTGTGCCCTATCTAAATGACGTTTCTCCATCAGCTGGATTAAAGATTTTTTTCCCTGGGACAGTTTCAACTGTGATTCATTTTTGTGATCATCATTGATGTGGTGTTTTCGTTGTCCCCAGCGGTCTTTGTTGAATGCACCAATATCTTAACAAAGATACCTTGATGCCTGTACTGTTCTAGTGACTCAATATTTGATCCAAAACAAAAACTTTATTTTCAAAAATTGGTACCTTATAAGAAAACTTGAATGTATCAAGGTGGATTTGCTTGGCTGGGAAAAAGAATTGAAGATAAAGTTAGCATTTGATCCAACAATGCTGTTGCTATTAATGTGCCTGCATCATTGATTTGAAGAATGAACGTGTCCTGTAATTCAAACATAGCACTTTTCTTGCGCTTGAGGATCAAGTATCGGTAATGAGTTCATGATTGTTATTTATTATTTCAGATTTAAAATGAATTTTCAGATTCTCGCTACATGGTTGATGAACTTCAGTTGACTTGATCTAACCTTATCCTAATGAATTACATGGAAAACACTTAATTGTCCCTAGAACAGTTGAATAAACCTGGTGGATCCTGAGTCCCAGCTTTCCTAGTATTGGATGCACAGGTGTGAATCCATGCTGTAACTGGGAATTTCATGGAATTTGATTTGGTTAAAAAGAAGATCTACGTGCCATGCGGGTTGTTTTTTTCAGCTTAGTAGCCAGCTCTTGGATTCATTGTCATTTGACCTGTTCCTTGTTCACGGAGAAAGAAGAATCACAATAATGAGAAACAAGTCAGTCCCCCCTTCTGATCCATGATTTTTCAGTGTTTGATAGCTATCAACGATGTCTGCATTTATTGTGCCTTCGTAAGTCGCCGCCAGCTGCGACGTTGTATTTCTGGCTGCGTCCTTTCGGCTTCTCATTCAGGTTCGGGTGAGCTAGTGTTTAACAGATCGTGGTAATATAAGTAAATCAGTCATTCCTTCAAACTCATTATCCAACAGCCTATACCAGTATATTGACTATCGGTTTGTGTATTGCATTGCTTGCAGTTGATCAGTTATTTGAAGAATGAAGAATGTGAAGGAATACGTGCGGGGTTAATTGTTGAGCGGGACTTTGTGATTTGCTAATTATTTTTCTGGTCAGTTGTTCTAAAGTAACCTTGTTGAGCCCCCCCAAAAGAAACACTGTAAAAGTTCTCAATGTAATAAAGGTTACATCCCCTTCATCCTTAGTAATTGACTTATAAAGATATGCTAAGTGATCCTGCATGTTTACATAGGTAAATGATCTTTTCCTGAGGGGCTGTATTTGAGGGATGGGTTTCTGGTTGGTGATGTGTTTGCAGTTGTATGTATTCTGAAGGTTGCTATTGATATGGCCGATTCGTAATGATGAAGGAAATAATGGATCGGTTTTTTATTCGAAGAGTTTTTATTTTGCTATTTTCCGTAGGTACTAGTTATGGTTTGCACATCCCAAAATCGTATAAGAATTAAACGTTGAGTATGGATTCATTTATTTCAGTAGGTATGTGTTGATTATAGGCTTGCTGGCTTGCTTAAGGTTTGGCAAACTTATTTTTTAACTAAAAGTTCCCATCAGTAAAAGTA
>JADJOZ010000003.1 GCA_016713525.1 Bacteroidota bacterium
CATCCATCCGACCAACTACATATTGATAAAGACATAATGATTTCTTAGTAACTTGGTGGAAAGGTATATAAAAAGAATGAAAGCAGTAAATTTTCAAGGGAGCAATTCTTCCATCTTGTTAGCCTTATAATCGGGGATAACTTCAAAAAGTTTTTAGCCAGGAAAAAGGTTCTGCGCCTCGCATTTTACAGGTGCCGAGCATAGAATAAATCATGGCAGCGCGCTGAGCCGCATCATGAGAACCGGCAAAGAGGTAATTTTTTTCTTCCGATAGCAACAGGACGAATGGCATTTTCTACCAGATTATTATCTATTTCCAGCCGACCATCTGTACAGTACAGCATTAATTTTCCCACCTTGATAAAGAATAAGCCAATGCTTTTCCAATCAGGCTTTGTGGCGGCACTGGTGTAATGTTGATTTTTAGCCATTGATGCATCTCATTTAAGATAGGCACGCTAAGCTCTTGTCTAATTGCGAGTCGCTCTTTGTGTGCGAGCATATTTTCTTTCGCTTACGCTCAATCGCATAAAGTTTTGAATTTCATGCAATACATATTCAGCCCGAACTTTGTCGTTTTCAACGGCCTGATCAAAATACCTTCGAGCGTGCGCAATGCAATGCAACAATTTTATTTTTTCCCATCAAAAGCATCATACACACCATACCCATCGGTTTGTAAATAGCCCTTAAAATTTTTCAATAACTCTTGCGGCCCTTCCCTTCCTCTGCCTTTTCGATAATCAAAAAAGCACCAGCTTATTTATTGGATCTCCGGTACCCAGTAATAACCCTGATGACTTTCACCTTTTTTACTTCGGTCAAGTACCTTTATGGGTGTTTCATCGACTTGAAGGTAGTCGCAGTTTAATATTTTTGTTTGCATACAATCAAATGCCGGTCTAATCCAATTACAACCGGCACTGACCCAGTCAGAGATGCTCGATGAAGTGATGTCAACACCTTCTCTTATAACGTTCTATTTGCCGGTATAGCGGAAGATGATCCACATACTTTTCAATAAAAATATTTGCAAGAAGTCCGGGACCTGGTATGCCTTTTTCAATAGGCATACTTGGCAAATTTCCAATAATGATTCTCACCATTAGCTTTGGCATATTTCACTCGTACGTATTGTTTACAAATAGTCTTCCAGGTTCATATTCCAATTGCTCAGTAATTTCTTTACCGATCGCTTTGAGTCCGGTAACAGACTCAAGTGGTTCAATAATAGCTACTTCAACTCTTGGCAGATGAGAAGGAAAAGGTCTCCTTCCCGGATGTAACACAGGTGTTGTAGCTTTTTCTTTTGATAGAAACCGTTGTGATCGCAGGAGGGACAATTACTGTAGGGCTTTCAACTTCCAATTCCAACGAAATTTGTGAACTAGAATTTGAGGGAACAAACCTTTCGGATTTGCTGCCATAAATTAATCGTTTGATTTGGTTGAGTTCGGCACGAAGTTGCGCTACTGAAAATGAAGCTGTTGGTTTTGGGTAACCAGCTCTTCACGTGACATATTTTCGTATGCATTACTCACACAAAGATACATCAAACAACTCTGAAACACCTGCTACCACTGACTTTTTATCAACAAAATGATGCTTATAACGCACTCTTTTTTAACAGAAGAAAGTACAATTCCTTCAAGAATAAATTGAAGTTGATGCGGAGATATTTCCATGGCATTTTGGGATGAACTCTGCTTTGGAATTTCAAAAGTCCCTTTCTCCAATCGCTTGGAAAAAAATGCAAAAACCATCGCCTTGCCAATGCAACAATTTTATTTTATTCCGCCCCGAGACAAGAAAATAAAAACATCACCCAAAAGAGGATCCTTCTTAAATTCATTACGTACCAAACCGTTAAGACAATCGTATCCTTTACGCATATCGCAACTGCCGGCATAAACAAAATACCGGTACCGGTCACTGAACGATAAAATCATGAATTCAATAATTGCCTGATAAAATCAGGACTCACCGTGAAGTATTTCAACAGCTGTTTTTCCATAGGAAATACGGGCGAAAGGACTTCCGGCTGATTTGATTGGCAAGGTTACTTCTGAAAAACCTTTAACCGTTGGGGCCGGTTTTTGAACGAACCACCTTGTTCTTCTTTTAGGAGTCAGCCAGCTCATGAAAGTATAATACCAATGCCCTGTTCAGGCAATACTCCTTCTTACTTTTCCCGCTTATCTTCCAGTTATTGAGGTGCGCCTGGCGCTCCTGTTGTGAAATCCCTCTTTTGTGCTTTTAACTTCCTTTGCTTCCATGTGAAGATTTTTATTATCTTTAACGGGCAAAGAAAGAACATGGCTCAACTTAAATCAAGATGTAGTTCGTCGGATGGATACGCTGTAACAGGGAAATTATTTAGTTCAAAATCTGTTACTATATCATTGGCTGAGTTATCCTTTGCCATGATTAAATCATTCTTATGAATAGTTTTATTTATGTCACTCCATCCATACCAACCGCAAAAATCACGATCCCATGCGCGCTAACTACATTGGAAGATCCGGCTCCATTTGATTGTGTTGCAATGCCCCAAGGATTGGTTTTAAATGGGAATGCGTGTGGTCCTGCCCCATCACCCAAGTGCCAATTATTATGACCATACATTGCATGAAAAAACTCTGCAATTATCATTTGGACGCTATTTAAGTTAGCACACATTCCAAATGCACAACCAGCGTCTATTCCCATTGCACCAACAGTCCCTGGTTGAGAATTATACTCAATACAACCTCCCCCTGAACCACCTCCAGAGCTACAAGGAGTATAAGGACTGTTCCTAAAACAAATTATCATACCATCAATAAATCCATTTGAATTATTTGTCTTAAGTGCAAAATCGCCTATCCCTGCAATAGAATAATGGTCAAATTCAGTTATTGAGGAATAAGTTCCAAATCCCAAAGTACCCGCTAGTTCACGATTATCCAATGCTGTTAAAACATCAGTCACTGGATCTATAGATGTGCATGGGATTTGAATTAAATCTGCCACATAATCCCCTTCAACTTTAAATTGGCCAAATGAAGCTTCCCAAAAATATTTTGAAATATAGTTAGAAGGATTATTCGTAAAATTTGCATCAAAATAATGAGTATTTACATTTGTTGGAAGGCTCCCTGGATGCCAATCTGGCTGGTCGTTTGGAGCACAAGATCCAACCAATTCAACAAATACAATCATAATTCTCAAGGATCCATTAGTCCCAATATTGGTATTAACTGGAATAGTATGACCATAGTACGATAATTGAGATTGCCCAATTAGTGAAGAATAGAATGAACATACGAAATAAAAAATTAGGTAGAATTTCTTTTTCATGGGATGGATGTGTTAACAAAGAATGAAATTATAGAATTATTATTTTGGCAAAACCTATGAACTCATTTCGTTTAAAGCATTCAATAAAGTATGAACCACTCACCAAATTTTGAATGGGAATTTTATTTTCAAAAATTTCTTTTTCAAATTGTAAAATACCTTGCAGATTGAAAATCTTTACCGCTGATATTTCTATTGAAGATTTAATTCGTACTTCGGTATTTTCTAAAACAATATTTGGAATTACCTGAAGTATTGTATTATATATTATTTCATCTTCGCCAATAATTAATCCGGACCAGGGTCTAAATCTAATTGTAAAGTAAGAGTTTATTGGCTCTGGGCTATTGTCAGTGTCGAAAAAAACCATGCTATCGGCTGCACAACAATAGTAATTGCAGGAATCAGTGATAAGTATATTCGAAAAATAGCAACTAACTACATTTGGTAAATTAGTTCCAAAATACCAGTCTAAAAGCACTTCGGCTTTTGGAAATCCATTACAGATGGGAAAGGTATCGAATCAGACCACAACAGTGTGCTATCCCATTTGATTTTTAAAGGATATTTGGCATTATTAACAAAAACAGTAAATAGAATGGACAAATCTGAAAGTATATTTACTTTGCTTATTGAGTCATGCCCTCCAATATAAGATTCAAGGCATGGAAAAACTATGTAATTGGTGTCGAAAGCAAAATGGTAAACATTTTGTTCATTGAAATAGCCATCATCAAAACATCCGAAATTATTTGCATATGTGACATCAGAACCGAGATAAATAGTATCTTTTTTACCTGAAGCCTCTTCAAAGAAAATTGGAGAAAGCCAAGTAGCTTGCTGCGTGGCACCAGGAATCGGATATTGTTGACCATACGAAATACATGGGCAAAATGTAAAATAAATGAGAAATAAAGAAATTATTCTATGCACATCCATGCTTGTAAATGTATAAAAAATAAATTAATATCCAAATTAATTATTGAATAGGTTGCAAAATAATTTGGTTGATTCAAAAATTAAACGAAGTACTTGGGGCTACTCAGTAATTTAGCAAAGAAACAAGCCTATCCCTTGAAAAAGTGAAATACTTGTTCACTTTGGAGTTTCTTATTATTTGTTCCTCCTTCGTTTAGCTTGGGCCAATAAACTTCTCACCCTGGTCGGTTGGCATTATTGCATAGATTTTTCTGCTAAAGCAAAAACCTTCCCTTTATTAAGGCTTTGGGCACAGCCGTAATTCGTGAGACCCGATAGCTTTCAGCTACCGGGTCTCTCTGCACCATGGTTGTCCGACCAGTCTTCCCTGCGGCCAGCTCGGGGTAAACTTCTCATCCCGCTCGGCTGGTGTATCTTCACCTGTTAATGAACCTATTTGAAAATTATGAGGTGCTACCGTAAAGCGTGAAACCCGATAGCATTCAGCTACCGGGTCTCTCTGCTTTATGGTTGTCCAACCAGTCTTCCCCGCGGCCAGCTCGGGGTAAACTTCTCATCCCGCTCGGTTGGTGTATCTTCACCTGTTAATGAACCTATTTGAAAATTATAGGGTGCTACCGTAAAGCGTGAAACCCGATAGCATTCAGCTACCGGGTCTCCCTGCTTTATGGTTGTCCGACCAGGGCGATATAGTGCTCCTAATTTTGGCTAATTCAAACTATATTTAGTCAACCTTTCTGAAATTGAGGCTAAACATATATGCTTAAGGTCTAAAACCTTAGAATTCAACACATTCTATCTCAAAACTTCTGTAACCACACTTTTTTCGTCTGGGCTCTAAAATACAATTTTCCTCAAGAGGTGGACATCCCATTAACTCAGCCTTAAGTATTGGTTGAGTTTATATATATACAATCCGATGAGAATCCCTCTCGCAATATACATGTGACTATGCCATTAATCCTTTGAACACTTAAGTCGGGCATTTTTTTCATGCGCATTCAATAAGCTGTATCTTCTCCCCCTACAATTCTTCTGCCTTGATGCCCTTTTCTGCCTGTTTTAAGGCAAATACATTGAGTGGTTTCTGCAAGTTTTGATTTTTTCATTCAATAAATTTGGAATTATTTTTTTTTGTTACTAAAAATTCTACTTTTGAATTATCCTGTTTTGTTATGGGACACCTGTTAATTTTCGTTTCTCATATTAAAATACTGTACTATTCTATAACATTCATTATAAATCCTTTTTAAACCCTATCACTATGAAAAATCAATTCTTCTTGCAGCGTTCGCTTGCTTCTCGTTTGTGGCACATTCTCAAAATGTCCAAGTAGGTGATAATAATTACTTGTTTTTGCGATTAAATGACCAGAATCACGGACTGGCTTGGTTTGGAGGAACAAAGCTATTCAATGGTGTTGACCCGGATGGACCAGTGCTATTCGGATATCGTGGTGGTATGTTGGGCACGCGAAATTTAGGATCTCATATCGAAAAAATAGCTCTTCAATGGAACAACAAGAATGATGTTCGTATTTTTGATAAGCTTTACATTGCTCAGCCCACTGCAACGATATCATCGCAATCTCGAGTAAATATTTATGGTGATGACAGTGCCTGGCCGCTAACTGTTAATTTCAATGAAACCCACGACTGGCAAACGGCAGCATCCATACATGTAACCCGCGACAACACTCTCGCTTTACAAATTGTTAAGAATGGCGCAGACATTTTCGTTGTCCGTGGAAACGGGGTAGTGAATGCAAGCAAGCTTTATGCTAAGGAAGTAGAAATACGTCCGGATGCCATTACTATCTCTTGGCCGGATTATGTATTCGAGAAAGACTATAAAATACTTCGTATTGACGATCTCGAAAAATTTGTAACAACCCACAAGCACCTTCCAGAATTTCCATCAGCTGAAGAAATTCAATCTACTGGAATTAACGTTGCTGATATGCAAGCGCTTCTTTTGAAAAAAATTGAGGAGCTTTCCTTGTATATAATAGAGCTGAATAAACGCATTGAATATTTGGAACAAAAGTAAAATGGTAATGATGTTATTGTAAGTTAAATCCATGTTAATTTATTATTCGATGAAACCAAAATTCAAATTATTATTTATTATTTTGTTAATCCCTGCACTTACTAAATCACAGACTCTGGAACCTGTGAAAATAATCGGGACTGACTTTATTTCGGGTACCGGAAAATTCTTTCCAGTGGTGATGAATTACTCAGTGGATGCAGTATACCGCATTGACCAGAATGGAAACAATGAGTATTTCATAGCTCGAATCACGACCATGGCCCGTCCTGGTTGTATGACTGCGCTGATCCTACTGATTGTTACAACGCCATTCTTACAGATTTTCAGTACTTAAAAAGCATTGGATTCAATATGATTCGCCTTGTAGGATCATTTGAATTTGGCCCATGCTGCAAAAAATATGGCTCTGATACTTATTGTCCCGATAATTCAGCAGGACCTGCCCCTGAAGTTAGGGTTAGAAAATTTGATCCATTATCGCAAGTGCATCCGAGTGATTACGAAATTTTTATACCCAACACATATCCCTACACATTTACTACAGATATGTTAAGCCAGGTTTTTTCAAGCAGCCGAAACAGCTGGATTAAGGGTGTTATATCTTTCGGGTGGCAAACGGCTATATGAAAACCAATATAAAGATGATTATCGTGATTATGTTGATTATATATCGTTCTATTATGCAAATGAAGACATACTCTTTGGATATGATTTATTCAACGAACCGCTCTACAATCGTAATATTAACCCAGTTGGGTTTTCTTTTAAAAATGTTATCTGCGAGACAACAGCCATGTTTTACGACGGAATTCATGATAACGCTCCTGATAAATTTGTAACTATGGGACTTGTTAATTCAGGTGAGCTAAATCACTTTGATCCGGGAATATTGAAACTCGATTTTTTATCGTATCATATATACCCATACAATTGTAATGCGGTATTAGACATGTCTAACATATTTGAATGCGTAAAAAGTGAAATCAAATGGATGGCAGAAACCAGCACGAAGCCTTGGATGCTTGGTGAAATAGGGTTTCGTGCAGCGGATTATACTCCATTCGCATGGGGCGGTAGTAATTCATTTTACTTATCTCGATGGCGATACAGCCGAACAATATAATTTTGCCAAGCAAACCATTGAGTTTGTTAGAGATTGTGGCGGTGATGGTTATTCGTGGTGGGATTTTATTGATGGTTGTGTACCATGGGGTTCACCATTCGCAATACTACGTCAAGACCGATCAGAAAAACCCATTGTAGAAGTGTTTCGGTCTTTTAAAGCAGATGAATTTGGAAACACTTGTTATAAACCATTCAATTATTATGACCACTACGGGTTGACCCCATTTGAAGTTCATGGTTACATTTACGACCAGGCAACTAATGCGAAAATTGAAAACGCAGTAATACAGGGATGGGATGCCAGTTGGAATAACTCGTGTTCAACTTATTCGGATCAGGATGGTTATTATTCATTAAAATCATCGCACCCAATAAATATCATGACAGCTGTCGCAATTAAAAGCCACACACAGGAAATTTCAGGCAATTTTACCAACCAGGATTTTTATCTGCAACGCTTTCAGCCTGCTGATTTGTACCTGACCGGTTCACTTTCCAATACCGATTATGCTGCAACAGGTTCCATTTACAGTTTGAATGTGTACACTTCAGCAAATAACACACTCAACCTAAAAGCAGGGGAAAGAATTGTTCTTATGACCGGTTTTCATTCAGAAGAAAATTCCTATGGCAGATACCAAATTGAAGATTTTTTCACTGACTGCGCGTGGGTACAAACAAATTATCGAATGCATTCCAGTGATGAGAATCCATCGAAAGAAAACACCAAAAACAATAATATTGCAGAATTTGTTCATTCAAAACTGGAGTCGGCGGTTATTGTTCATGCGTATCCAAATCCTGTTTCTGATCAATTAACAGTAGAATTTGATACACCTGTAACTGTTACGATTTTACTGATGAATGCTTCAAATAATTACCTTGTGGAAGAAAAAATAAGTAACAAAAAAACACTTACAATTGATGCTAGTAATTTCACAACTGGAATTTATTCGTTACATGTAATTGGAGAAAAGATAAATACTGTTTTAAGAATTGGGATAGTCAAATAAATTCACTCTAAATATTTTATGTGATCGCAATTTATAAAAAAGAGGATAGCTAATCCCCCTTGCGCCGTAAACCGTGAGACCCTTTCGTTACATACGAAAGGGTCTCTCTGCTTTATGGTTGTCCGACCAGGTCTCCCGCGGCAAGCTCGGGGTAAACTTCTCATCCTGCTCGGACACAAAAAAGCCCCAATGAAGGGGCTTTTTGTTGTCCGACCAGGATTCGAACCTGGAAAGGCAGAATCAAAATCTGCAGTGTTGCCATTACACCATCGGACAATCTCCTGAAACGTCTCCGATTCGGGACTGCAAAAGTAAAAAAAAATCTAAAAACCTGCAATCGTTGTAACAAGAAAATATGTTAATCGGTTAAATTTGATAAGTTGTTATTAGTCAGTTCATTGGATTGTTGGCACTTTTATGCTGGTTTCCTTTGTTGCTGTATAATTTCACATTCTTCCCAAACTAAACATGCTACTAAACAACTGGTATGCATCTGATATATAGGTTGTTGATGGCTTTTTTGCTTCAAAACCTGGGCTCAGAAATTCATTTTTAGGCCATTTTTCAGACCTTTCGGAAAGGGCGACTTTTCACTTTCTCATCTGCCGGATTAAGCCATAAATCCCGCACACATTGCAAATCGCCTCCGGCCGCGTCAAATATTGCTTTTTTTCTACCTTCGCCCCTTGCAACCCCATAATACAAGGATGAAAAACTATAACAAGATCAACAATTTAACCGGATGGGCAGCCTTTGCGGTTTCTGCTTTTGTTTATTTACGAACGATTGAACCCACCGGAAGCTTCTGGGATTGTGGCGAATTTATTGCCGCCGCCTTCAAATTGCAGGTAGGTCACCCGCCCGGAGCACCATTGTTCCTGATGATTGCCCGATTCTTTACCCTGTTTGCCGGTGGCGATGTGAAACTGGTACCTATCATGGTCAATGTTATGTCAGCTCTCATCTGCATTTACCATTTTATTCCTCTTTTGGTCTGTTACCCACCTGGCTCGCAAAATGGTCAAAGCTACTGATGACCAATTAACATGCCGCAACTCTTAATGATTATGGGCGCCGGAATGGTTGGTGCGCTTTCTTATACTTTCAGTGATTCCTTCTGGTTTTCTGCTGTTGAAGGCGAGGTTTATGCAATGTCTGCGATGTTTACTGCAGTCGTATTTTGGGCCATGCTTAAGTGGGAACATCATGCCGATGAGCGTCATTCAGATCGCTGGTTGATACTCATTGCTTACCTAATGGGACTTTCCATCGGAGTTCACTTACTGAACTTGCTTACCATTCCCGCATTGGCGTATATCTATTATTTCAAAAGATACAAAGTCACCACACCAGGTCTCATTTATACCGGTGTAATGGGTGTTGCTATTCTTGCTTTCGTTCAATACGGAATTGTTGCTGGTTTTGTTAAAATCGGAGCTTACTTCGATTTATTCTTTGTGAACACTGTTGGTTTGCCAATCTGGTCGGGCTTCTTGTTTTTGTTGCCATTATTGTTGCCGCAATTTATTTCGGTCTCAAATACACGGTTGCTAAAACAAGCCTTTGCTGAACACTGCAATTTTATGCTTTGCATTTATTGTAATCGGTTACAGCTCCTACACGCAAATCGTAGTTCGTTCTATATGGCAAATCCTCCGATGGATGAAAATAATCCGGAAAATGCATTTGCACTTTTAAGTTACATCAATCGTGATCAGTATGGTGATCGTCCGTTGTTCTATGGTCAGTATTTCAATGCCAAACTGGTTGATCAGAAAGAAGGTGACATGACTTATGGTGAAAAGAATGGGAAATATGTTCCTTCAGGAAATAAAATCATTCCTGTTTATGATCCGAAAGCAAGTACCATTTTCCCAAGGATGTACAGTAATCAGGAAAATCATATTTCTGCTTACAAAGAATGGACCGGCATTAAAGGCGACAGAACACCTACCATGGGTGAGAATCTCGATTTCCTTTTCAGCTACCAAATGGGACATATGTTCTGGCGTTATTTCATGTGGAATTTCGTTGGACGTCAGAATGATTTACAGGGTCATGGTGGCATCACTAAAGGAAACTGGATTAGCGGAATAAAAGGAATTGATGCAATCCGCCTGGGACCTCAGGATAAATTACCATTGAGTGCCACCAATAACAAGGGGATGAATAAGTTTTATTTCCTTCCAATGATTTTGGGATTAATCGGTTTAATTTATCAGTTCCGCCGCAATCTTCATGGTGGAGTTGTAGTAGCCCTGCTCTTTTCTTTACAGGGATTGCCATTGTCCTTTATCTGAATCAGCCACCCTATCAGCCACGTGAGCGTGATTATGCCTATGCAGGATCATTCTATGCATTTGCGATGTGGATTGGTTTAGGTGTGATGGCATTGGCCGATTGGTTATCGAAAAAACTTTCTCCAACAGTAGCTTCAGCAGGAATCACTCTTATTTGTCTTGCAGCAGTTCCCGGTCTCATGGCTAAAGAAGGTTGGGATGATCACAATCGTGCAGGCAGATATACTTCACGCGATTTCGCTTACAATTATCTGAACTCCTGTGCTCCTAATGCAATTATTTTCACCAATGGTGATAACGATACTTTCCCTTTGTGGTATATTCAGGAAGTGGAAGGCGTACGTACCGATGTACGTGTTATCAATTTGAGTCTCCTCAATACCGATTGGTACATTGAGCAAATGCGTCATAAGGCATACGATTCCGATCCAATTCCTTTCTCGTTAACTTACGATAAAATTATTCAGGGTACACGCGATTATGTTCCGTTTTATGATCGTGGTCTGAAAGGCTATACAGATCTGAAACAGATTGTAGATTTTATTGCCAGTGATGATCCAGAAGCAAAAGCACGTACACAAGGTGGAAACGAAATCAATTACTATCCTACCAAACAGTTTAGTATTCCTGTTGATCCTGCTGTTGTTTTGCAAAACGGAACCGTTGCTCCTGAAGATGCAGACAAGATTGTTAAGCAGATTGAATTTGATATCGATCGTAATTATGTGATGAAAGCTGATCTGATGATTCTGGATTTGCTTGCACACAATAACTGGAAGCGCCCGATTTATTTCGCGGTTACTGTTGGTTCTGAAAGTTATTTGAATCTCGAAGATTACTTCCAGCTGGAAGGACTTGCATACCGTTTGGTGCCGATTAAAACTGCACCTGCTCCGGATGGTCAGACCGGCCGTGTTAATACCAATGGTATGTTCGACAATATGGTGAACAAATTCCTTTGGGGAAATATGGCTGATCCAAATGTATATCTCGATCAGAATAACCTGAACATGACCATGAATTTACGCAATAACTTCAGTCGACTGGCCGAGACTATGTTGAATGAAGGCAAGCGTGATTCTGCACTGATTGTACTCGACCGTTGTCTGGAAGTGATGCCTGATAAGACGGTTCCTTTCAATTTGATGATGCTTCGTATAGCAGATCTTTATTTTGCTGCTGCAAACTTTAACAGTATGCCTGAAGTTGATTCAACCGGCATGATTATTAATCGCGGCATGGAACTTAACGATGCAAAGAGTAAAGCAGCTATTGAAACCGGAACAACCATACTTCACAAGCTCGCCGATACTTATGAGAATGATATCGAATATTACCTATCTTTAAAAGGTACTCCACATTACAAACTCATTGAACGTGATATGGGACAAGCACTGGCAGTGATGCAGGAGTTAATAAGGTTAGCCCGCAACTCCAAGCAGGATGCTCTGGTGAAAGAACTTGAAGGCCGCTTTAAAGCTGTTGAGCAAAAATATTATTCAAGATAAAATCAGAAAAGGCTCCTTCGGGAGCCTTTTTGCATATCAAGAGAAATTTTCTGATACAACCACCACAATTGATTCGCTCATTCTACAGAAATTTTCTGTGGCGGATGAATCCGGATGAGAAAGTGGTTTATCTTACTTTTGATGATGGTCCCGTTCCCGGTCCAACAGAATTTGTGCTCGAGCAATTGAAGAAGTATAATGCAAAAGCAACATTTTTTTGCATCGGCGATAATGTTAAAAAACATAAGGATATTTTTTACATGATTCAAGGCGTTGGTCATTCGGTGGGGAATCATTCATTCCATCACTTTAATGGATGGGAAACGGAAACTGAAAGTTATGTGAATGATGTGCAGAAAGCAAGAGAAGTTATAGATTCCCAAACTTTTCGTCCACCCTATGGCAAAATCAAACGAGCACAATCCCGTTTGCTTTTAAAGGATTATAAAATAGTCATGTGGGATGTTCTCAGTTACGACTTCGACACCACCGTTACACCGGAAAAATGCTACCAAAATGTCATACAAAATGTAAGACCGGGATCGATTATAGTTTTCATGATAGCGAAAAGCATTTCCGAATCTGAAAGAAGTACTTCCAAGATGTCTGGAGTTTTTGGTAAAGAATGGATACAGAATGGAAAAACTTTGAGGTATTTATCTTTTTATATTGAATGAACACTGATTGGTGTTTCGGAGTAAAAAGATGTGACTGCACTTGAATGTGCTAATGTGCTGGTGACTGCACTTGATTTGGTGGTTTGGTGGTTTGGTGATTTGGTGATGGTGCGCTTCAGAAAAAGATGTGGCTGCACTTTGTTAAAAGTTGTGGGTTGTAAGTTGAAAGCGCCGCCCTGAGCTACGTCGAGGGGTTGGGGGCTTTAGGCAGAATGTAATTTCGTTTTTCACTTATGATTTATTTTGTTGATGCTAAAGTTGATAGTTTTTCGTTCCCAAAATGCTTGATTGAATAGCGATTAACAAGGGGGCCCCCATTTACTTCACAATTTGATTAACAAGAATTGCAAATTGAATAATGGCAGAAACTATAATCCTAAATCCTTAATTCTTAATCCTTAATCCTTAATCCTTAATTGGAATCCCCCTCCAGCTAAAAATGTTTTTCGGAGACCAATGCCATTGCTGGAGAGGGGTCGGGGGTGAGGCGGAATGAAGAGCAGAATGAGAATGAGAATGAGAATGAGAACGGAAATTTTTCTGTTGGTTCGGAATCAATTTATCATCTATCATTTATCATCCTATCGAAATTTCCTTCTGAGCTGAATCTAAATATTTCTTAATTTATTTCCGTATTTTAGCCTGATGAAATTATTTCGAACATTTTTCTAATTCTTGCATTTAGTATTATCGTTTTTGGGACATGCAAGCCCAACGAGGGAAACATCTGGTGTTTTGGGGACAGTGCTGCTATGGATTTTAATGGAGGAACTCCGGTTCCATCTTCAAGTTCTGTCCTCTCTCGCGGTTCCTGTGTTTCTATTGCTAACACTAATGGTGATTTGTTGCTTTACGCTCCATACAAGGTCAGTGCTGGTGGAATTATAACAGGTTTAATTCTATAATTCCACCAATCAACTTATGATGGATGGCGATTCGATTGCTGGTGGAGGATGGTACCAAGAGTTGGTAATCATTCCAACTCCGGCTGATGACTCTAGCTATTATTTATTCTCCGTAGGAGTCACGTATCAATTCGGGTTGATGTACTCCATCATTGACATGAAAGGTGATGGCGGTCTTGGATCAGTCACGCAAAAAAATGTGCAATTGATAAATTTCTTAATGGTGGATTGCATTTTGGCCATCAAACATGGAAATGGACGATTGGTGGTTAATGGTCAAACAATCTCCGGTGGCTTTGTGCCAAATAATAGCTGGCATAAGTTCTTGATAGACCCAAGTGGAATCACAGCGATGCCAATTCAGAATTTAGGACATTGAATCAAACCAATTCTGGAAATCTAAGTGTCAATGCAGAAGGAAACAAATTGCGTTTGTAACTTCTATTTCATTGATAGAACTATATGATTTTGATAGGTGTACGGGCTTAATTACCATCCCTGTTCAAGTTGAACCTCCATTATCTATTGGCCCATACCCATATTATTGGTCTAGAGTGAATTTTCTGCATCCGGCCGTTATTTGTATGTCAGTTCTACAACACAGACAGTGAGTAGACTGTGGCAATATGATACTTGGGCGCTAATATTTTTGCCACGAAAAACTTTATTATGGCAGACTCCCGGTCCCACCATTCACAGCAGGAGCATTGAAAAAGGGGTCCAGATGACAAAGAAGATTTACTTTAGTTGCGCTTGGGTTCCACCTAACGGTTCGAAACAATTACCCCTACGATTCAACCGAGTGCTTTACCGAAAACATGAATTTGAGTGTAATAAACTCACCGGACTCTGCCGGTTCGGCATGCGATTTCCAACCCTGGAGTTTTTACTTAGGTGGAAAACGCACCTATTGGGGTCTCCCCAACAATCCCGATTACGACCTACCCGCCCTCGCTGGTAGTCCGTGTGATACGTTGGTGGGGATAAATGATGCCCCACAAATACAACAAGCTGCGTTAAATGTTTTCTATCACACGGCGTGGGAGAAAGTGTTTATTAATGCCTCTAATTTGAAAGGGAAAACTGGGATGCTGATGATTTTGATTTGCAGGAAAGTTATTTGGTGACTTGCCACTCAGAATACATAATGGATATTATACGGAAGATTTTTCGATGGTAGGCTATGCCACTGGAATTTATGTCGTTACTATTCGGAGACCTAAAAAGAGCGATTGACCAGAGTTAACGAAATAATTAGTTTTTCTATATCAAACCGTATACAAATTTTAATTTGCTGCCAAACCCTATGCCCAGCCAAATCTAAATTTCATGTTTCCGCTCAGCAATTAAAATCATTCTTAAAAATGTTAGTTAGGAAATTAAAAGTGATAAACACAAAATTAAAAATTAATAATGGAATTAGTTCTTTATTCAGAGTTAAGAGTTTTCACTTTTAATTTTTTAAGAATTTTGTTTTTACCTATAAATATGGTTGCTCAGGAAAATCTAAAGTTTAACAAATTTGACCGGAATACCCTTTTGAATCTTATCAGAAAGTATAAAATATCCGGATGGTAAATCGGAAATGTCAATTCTTACTTTATTGTTAGAATATGATGTTTGATCTATTTGAATAGTTTTAAGAACCTGGCCCACTACATTGCTGATTTCATAGTGATTTGAGGAATTATTTTTGAGATATTGATAACTCAATGTAGTCTGATGCGGGATTAGGATAGGCTGTAATTTGCATAACGCTATTTTCAAGACTAGACAATCCGGAGGTAAATGTTGAATCTTTGAATACACCTCCATTGGAAGTTCCGGCGTAAATTGTATTTCCATCTACCGTAAAACAGAATGAGCCAAAATTTGTTTGTTGGGATATCTTTGTTATTCCACGTTAAACCATCATCATTTGAAATAAAGATTAAACCATTATTATAACCGGCAATAATAGAACTGCCTATGGTCTCCACTGTTAAGTTAAAAGGTGGTAATACTCCGTTGTTCACATTTATCCAACTGGTTCCATAGTTTGTTGATTTGAAAACTCCACCTGAACTTGAGCTTGCAAAAGACTGTTTCCGTTTACCGTCAGACTTTGAATATATGTCGTAGTTAAACCATTACTTGCAGCTGTCCAGCTAACTCCATTATTTGTTGTGACAAAAACACCATCATTAGTGGCGGCAAATAAATAATTGCCTATTGAAATGAACTTATTTATTCTGAAATTTGGTGTAATTCCGTTTGATGCATTTGACCATGTTAAACCACCATCAATTGATTTATATACTCCATATTTCCTGTTCCAACATAAAGTGCACCTGAATGTTGGAAAATTGTGCTTACATTCAGATTAAAGGAAGTTGGAGGTCTGTCCAGGATGCTCCATTATTAATTGATTTGAATATTTTGGGTCCCATTATTCCACTTGCGACGCAAAACAAATCACTTCCAGAGCTCAACATTTCACTTAAATAGAAGCCGACAATACCAGAATTTGATGAACTCCATGTATTACCTTGATTGGTTGAGGTAAAAATACCACCACCATCTGTTGCTGCAAACAATTGATTTTGGTGAATTACTAAGTCATAGACAGGTGAATCAATATAACCATTATTGGACTCGACCCAGGTCAATCCATTATTATCTGTAGAGTAAATCCCGCCTCCAAAGGTTCCTGTAAATATTTTACCATTAAATTTAAATAATTTCCAGTGATATACATTACCAATTATGCTATTATTAGTAGGAATCCATGTTATTCCGAAATCAGCAGATGTGTATATTCCAATGGCAGTGGCAGCAAAGAGAGTTCCAGCCGATTCAAACAAATCTTCGACTCCTATAGACCATGGCAATCCACTTCCAATTTGAGTCCATGTTGCACCAGTGTCATTGGTTACATATATATAAGAGTTATCATCAGCGGCAAATACAGTTGTGCCAATAGAAACAAATGCAGTAGCAATTGTTAAAACAACATTATTTGCACAAAGATTCCACATTACCGTTAGTTGTTGACCTATAAGTCCCATTATATGTGCCCACATACATTCCAGCACTATTAATCTCTATTTCTTTTATGTAAAGTCACCAAGGCCATTATTTTCTGAGTCCACGTAATGCCATTATCATCAGTTACAAAAATTCCATAACCCTCAGAACCGGCATATAAATCAGCGCCATCTGTGGCAAAAGAAATAATACTTATACCTGAAATTCCGGAATTCGCCGGAATCCAATTTATACCATTGTTATCTGATTTATAAACCCCATCAATAGTGCCAGCAAAAATAGTGGTCCCAATTACTGCAAGATTTTGAATGCTGCTTTTTGGTAATCCAATACTTACATTGGTCCAGGTGTTACCTCCATTTGAAGAACGAAAAACACCATTCCCTTCACTGGAAACAAAAATATACTGACCCACAGTTTCGAAATCATAAGCAAACCCACATTCCGGACCAGTGGTTTGAATCCATTGAGCGTTTGAGTTGTGATGTAGCATAACTAAGCAACATATACAAAGTAGAGTTCTCATGATTTTTGGGATTTATTCTATCAAACTTACGCTAATTTAATGTTAAAACCTAATGTTTTGTAACAGACATCAGGTTTAATTGATTTTTCAAGAGAAAGATGTAAAAAATAAGGATGAAAAATGGTGATGTATGAACGGAATTTTATCCATCAAATTACCGTTACTCTTCAGAGCCATACTTACTTGCGGGGACCACCCTTGACAAAGGTAAATCTGCCAACCTGCGGACTCAGGGCAAGCAATAGAATTAAGGATTAAGGATTAAGGATTAAGAATTATTTTTCTAAGTGAAATTTTAATCACCAAATCACCAAATCATCAAATTAATAAATCAGCACCCCTCGATCCGCCAGCCGGCGCTCTGGGCGGCGCATCAGCACCCCCGCATCGTGCCTTGCGGGGACCGCCCTCGACTTCGCTCTGGGCAAGCAATAGAATTAAGGATTAAGGATTAAGGATTAAGGATTAAGGGTTTTTTTATGGAATCTTTAATCACCACCAATCACTTCAAATCAGGCAAATTACCAAATCATCAAATCAGCACACTAGCACATCAGCAAATCAGCACATCAATTCAATCCAAACTGCTCTTTCGCCATTTCACATACTGCCGTTCCAATAGCAAGCGATGCTGTTGCTGCTGGAGATGGAGCATTTAGAACATGAAGTGCATTTCCGTGACGTTCAATTTTGAAATCATCAATCATTTCGCCTTCGGGATCAAGTGCCATTGCTCTTACGCCGGCTCTGCCGGGGACAATATCGTCCATTTCCAGACTTGGAATCAGGTAACGAAGACGGTTCAGGAAAAGTCTTTTTGAGAATGCACGTTTATATTCATCGAGACCAAAGCGCCAGTGCTTGAAAAATAATTTCCACGTGCCTTTGTATGTTAATGCTTCCATGGTATCGGTGAAGTTGAAATCGGTTTTGCCATATCCCCTCACGCTTGAAGGTGAAAACGGCATTCGGTCCGCATTCAACACCTCCATGAATCATTCGGGTAAAGTGAACACCAAGGAATGGAAACTCGGGGTTTGGAACAGGATAAATTAAATTCTTCACCTTATTCATTCCTTTTTCTGACAAATCGTAATAGTCGCCACGGAAACCAACAATCTGCATTCCGGGATCTACGCCTTCTTTTTGGCAATCCGGTCGCATTGCAAAACCGGTGCAACTGACTAAATAGCGTCCTTTGAATTTTCCTTTTGGAGTAACAACGGTTGTGTAATCTGCCGATTTTTCAAATCCCGTAACTTCATGTCCGGTTAAAACTTTGCTTGAAGTAAACTGATTATTAATAAGTTCCACATATTTTCGGGAAACATCGGCATAATCAATAATCCCGGTGCAAGGCACCCATAGGCCTTCAATTCCGGTACAAAAAGGTTCAATTTCCCGAATCTGAGCGGCTGTAATTTTCTCAACCCCTTCCACCTGATTGGCGATTCCATTATTGTAGACCTTATTCAGGTGCTGCAATTCAGAAGTTTGTGTGGCAACCACAATTTTACCACAGATATCGTGGGCAATATGATGGTCTTTAGCAAACTGAACCAGTTCACGACGACCATCAACACAATTCTTAGCTTTGTAACTTCCTGGTTTATAGTATAATCCAGAATGAATAACTCCTGAATTATGACCTGTTTGATGCGCTGCAACCTGATCTTCTTTTTCAAGCACCAGAATTTTTAGGTTGGGGTAACGAAGATTTATTTTATAGGCACTGGCTAAACCTACAATGCCGCCACCCATCACGATAATATCGTAAAACGGGAGTTGATCAGATGCTGTATTCATAGTGTAAAAGAGGGTGTAAAGGTAATTGAAAAGCCATTATTTCAATCAAATCAAATGAGTCTCAAAATGAGGGTCTTAACAAAAATTTGTTCAAAACTCCACGATTACCGCTATCTTTAACCTTCATTGCCTCCCTAAATTTGCCGGAATGGTTAAATATAAGATTCGTGTTGCCGGAATAATTCTCGCCGGGTTAATTGTGCGGTTGTCGCCCTTGCATGCCGGAGGTATGTTAACTAATACCACCAGTGCTTCATCGGCCGCAATGGCTGGCACTGCAACCGGAATAGGATCAGATGTTTCATCAGTCTTTTCAAATCCCGGAGCAATGACCTTTCAGGAATATTCTAAAATTTCGGCAGGTGTGGTGTTATCAAATTCTTCCACTTCATTCCTAAGCCCCTTTGTGGGAAATACCGATGATGAAACCGGAATGGCAATTGCACCACTTTTATTTGGAGTTTATAAATTGAACGATAAAATGGCTGTGGGATTAAGTGTCAACACTCCATTTTCAAGTCGCAAAACATGGAATGACAACTGGACAGGAAGTTATATTTCCCGTGAATCAGTTAATCGCGCTATTTGTATTCAGCCAACTTTCGGAATTTCTGTTTCTGAAAAATTGGAATTGGAATTGGTGCTGTGATAGCATTGGGTCGCGACTATAAAACTCGTGCTATGCCTTTCAGCTCTTCTTCCGGTCCTGTTAATGGTTCTTTTGAAAGCAAAGGAACAGCATACGGATTTAATCTTGGATTATTTTTCAATACCAGTGAGAAATTTAAGATGGGATTAAATTACCGCTCTGCTCTGAATTTTAAAATTGATAATGGAGAAGCTGAATTTACCAACGTTCCTTCTTCTCTCAGCACAACTTATCCTTCTGCTGTCGATTACAGCACTTCTTATTCTCTCCCTTCAGTTATTTCAGCAGGTGCTTCGTATATGCTAACCCATGAGTTGCTGTTGGCTATAGATTTTACATATGCCGGATGGAATGTGTATGATAAACTGGAATATGATTTTGCAGATAAACCAGAGCTGAATTTTACCGAAAATAAAGATTATTCAAATGGATTTGCACTTCGGTTCGGAAGCAGCTATAAGATTTCTGAAAAATTAACCGCGCGTGGTGGAGTAGCATTCGACAATTCTCCTGTTCCCGATGAATCTATGTTACCCGATAATCCCGATAGCGAGCGATTTATTTTTTCGCTTGGCGGAAATATTAAATTTAATGAAAAGACCTCACTCGATCTGTTTTATCAGCTTGAAAATTATAAGGAACGGGAAGTAAGTAATACAGAACTCAGGTTCGCCGGCAGTTACAAGACAAATGTGAATAATTTTGGTTTAGCGATTAACTATCAATTTTAATGAATAAGCAATCAAATCGTAGCCTTCTATTTCTCAGTTCACTACTGATGATTTCATTATTGTCGTGTAAAACTTCATTCGATGAAATAAATTATTCTGATGGCAATGCCGATTTTTCGCGCGTGGTTGCTGTTGGAAGCGGATATCTTGCAGGTTACAGCGATCAGGCACTTTACAGAGAAGCTCAGGCTAATAGTATTCCTGCACTTATGGCAGGAAGATTTTCAGTAGTTGGCGGAGGAAATTTTGTTCAGCCACTTGTTAATACCGGTGTTGGTATTGGATTAAATGCAAACGCCAAATGGGTACTTGATTTTAAGGATGCTTCATGCAATAACCAAACGTATTTTACTCCAATTCCGGCAACTGCAAATGGTGATTTATCAAATTACAACTGGCTAGGAAATGTGGTTTCATTCAACAATATTTCTGTTCCGGGCACACGATTGGCTGATTTGACCGATCTATCGTATGGTGATGCAAGTCCGTTTCTTGGCAATCCCCTTTACTCGAGATTTGCCAGTAATCCGGGTACTTCAACAATGGCAGGTGATGCATTGCTGTCTGTCCCATCTTTTTTTGTTGTATGGCTGGGAATGGAGGATGTTTATGATTACGCCATTTCCGGTGGAGCTGAAGGAAAAGATTCTATAACAGATGCGGTTACTTTTTCATCGCGATTCACGTCACTGCTAAATAGTTTGACCGCACAGGATGCCAATGGTATTGTTGCCAATATTCCTTTACCTACAGGATTTCCATTCTTTACCTCTATAGGTTATAATGATTTGGTACTTACTTCAGCGGAGGCCGATACATTAAATATACTTTATGCAACGGTTGATCCTTCCATTCAATTTGTAGCCGGTAGTAATCGGTTTGTGATCGCCGATTCGTCGGTTTCTACCGGACGCCGCCAAATCGAAGAAGGTGAATTAATTTTATTGTCTGTTTCTGTCGATTCATTGATTTGTAATGGTCTTGGAAGAACAGTTCCTATTCCTGCGAAATTCGTGCTTGATGCGGATGAGGTATTTGAAATTACAAATGCTATTGGTGCCTATAATACAGCTATTCAGAATTATTGTACAGCTAATAATATTGCTATGGCTGATATGCGTAATTTTTTCAATACACTTTCAACCGGTTATGTTTTTAATGGTGCAACTTATTCAACAGAATATTTGTCAGGAGGTGCCTTTAGTACAGATGGATTTTACCCCAGCCAAAGAGGTGCTGCTTTAATGGCTAATCAGTTCCTCAGAGTGATTAATTCTTTCTACAGTGCAAAAATTCCTTTGGTGGATGTAAACAGTTATCCCGGAATAGCGTTTCCCTAAGTAATGCTTCTGCAATTTTAACAAATCGTTTTTCCTCACCTTTCTCGGTTTTAATTGGTATTTTTGCAGGAGGTTATTATTCTGTAAAATGGACCCCTATTCATATCTCGGCAATGCCGACCCTTCAGCTATAGAAGCACTTTATAATCAGTATCTTACTGACCCTTCATCCCTTGATAGCGGATGGCGTGATTTCTTCAAAGGTTTCGATTTTGCACGTAGCAATTACGAAACTACTTCAGGTGCTGTACCCGAAAATGTATTGAAAGAATTTAGTGTGATTAGTCTCATTAACGGTTATCGTACCAGAGGTCACCTTTTTACCAAAACAAATCCCGTTCGCGAAAGAAGAAAATATTATCCTACCAATGACCTTGAAAATTTTGGTCTCTCTGCTGCTGATCTCGATAAAGTTTTTGTTGCCGGTAATGAAATAGGAATTGGTCCCGCAAAGTTAAGCGCCATAGTTGCGCATCTTGAACAAACTTATTGCGAATCGGTAGGTGCCGAATATAAATATATCAGAAGTCCTGAAGTAATCACCTGGCTCGAACGTAAAATGGAGCAGGTCAGAAATACACCCGTTTTTTCTATCGATGAAAAAAGAAGAATGCTGGAGAAATTAAATGAAGCTTTAGCATTCGAAAATTTTCTTCATGTAAAATTTGCGGGACAAAAAAGATTTTCTTTAGAAGGTGCCGAGACTTTAATCCCTGCCCTCGATGCAGTTATTGAATCGGGTGCCGAACTTGGAATTAAAGAATTTGTTATTGGGATGGCTCACCGTGGCAGATTAAATGTACTTGCCAATACACTCAATAAAACATACGAAGATATTTTTACGGAGTTTGAAGGAAAAGAATTTGAAGATAATGCTTTTGATGGTGATGTAAAATATCATTTGGGATTTTCTGCTGATGTAAAAACACCTAAAGGTAAAAAAGTACATCTTAGCTTAACTCCCAATCCTTCGCACCTCGAAGCTGTTGATCCAATAGTTCAGGGAATTGTAAGAGCTAAAATTGATAATACCGAAGGTGGCAATTTTGACCTGATTGCACCTGTTCTGATTCATGGCGATGCTGCAGTTGCTGCGCAAGGCGTCGTGTATGAAGTAATTCAGATGTCGCAGTTAAAAGGATATGCTACCGGTGGCACTATTCATATTGTGATTAATAATCAGATCGGATTTACTACAAATTATATGGATGCACGTTCATCCACTTATTGTACCGACGTTGCCAAGGTAACTTTGTCTCCTGTATTTCATGTGAATGGTGATGATGTGGAAGCAGTTGTTTATACTATCAGAATGGCGATGGAATACCGCCAGAAATTTCATCGTGATGTGTTTATAGATTTGCTTTGCTATCGTAAATACGGACACAATGAAGGCGACGAACCACGCTTTACACAACCACTCTTGTACAAGGCTATTGCTGCGCATCCTAATTCGCGCGAAATTTATAATCAGAAGTTATTAGCTCAGGGTGATATTGAAGCAAACCTGGCTCGCGAGATGGAAGTAGCATTTAAGAAAATGTTACAGGAACATCTCGATGTTGCCAAAACGAAAGAGAAAATAAAATTTATACGTCAGTCTGAGGGTAACTGGACCGGATTACAATTTATGAAGCCCGGAGAGAACGAGTCATCGCCGGAAACCGGTCCCGGAAAAGAGTTGCTGATGAAAATTGGTGAACGCATTACTTCATTACCCGACGATAAAAATTTCTTCTCAAAAACAAAACGTTTGTTCGCCGACCGTAAGGCAATGATCACCGATGGAAAAAAACTCGATTGGGCAATGGCTGAATTGCTGGCTTACGGTTCTTTATTGAAGGAAGGATTTCCAGTTCGTGTAAGT
The DNA here is from genome assembly GCA_016713525.1 of Bacteroidota bacterium. GTDB lineage: Bacteria > Bacteroidota > Bacteroidia > AKYH767-A > OLB10 > JADKJB01. Next base: position 23,805 of record JADJOZ010000003.1, read on the forward strand.
GGCCAGGATGTGGAGCGCGGAACTTTCTCTCACCGTCATGCAATGGTTCGTGTGGAAGATTCAGAAGAAAATTATTGTCCCCTTAATACGATTGATCCGAAACAGGCGCCGTTTTATATTTATAATTCCCTGCTTTCAGAATATGCAGTTGTCGGTTTCGAATATGGTTACGGTTTAACTGCTCCACGCACACTGGTAATATGGGAGGCGCAGTTTGGCGATTTTGCCAATTGTGCACAGGTTATCATTGATCAGTACATAAGCAGTGCCGAAGATAAATGGAAAAGAATGAATGGCCTTGTGATGTTGCTTCCTCATGGTTATGAAGGGCAGGGTGCAGAGCATTCAAGTGCGCGCCTCGAAAGATTCCTGGCGTTATGTGCAGAAAATAATATGCAGGTTGCCAATTGTACCACACCTGCAAATTTCTTTCACCTTTTACGTCGTCAGTTACACCGCAACTTCAGAAAACCATTGGTGGTAATGACACCCAAAAGTCTCCTGCGTCATCCCAAGTGTGTGTCTGATTTAACTGAATTAAGTTCGGGCGCATTCCGCGAAGTGATCGGAGATGATTTGGTGCCGGCAAAGAAAGTTTCGCGCATTGCACTTTGCAGCGGTAAAATCTATTATGATATGTTGGAGTACCGTGAGAAAGAAAAAATTGATGATGTAGCTATAATCAGAATGGAGCAGCTTTATCCGTTTCCGGAAAAACAACTTCAAAAAATTTTAAGCACATATTCAAAGAAAGCGGAATTGTTGTGGGTTCAGGAAGAGCCTGAAAATATGGGTGCCTGGAGTTTTGTATTGCGTATGCTTCGTAATACGGGAATTCAACTGGTCAGCCGCCCTGAAAGTGCCAGTCCTGCAACAGGTTCTCATGAGCAACATGAAAAAGAACAACATGAAATTCTTGAAAGAGTTTTTGCAACCGTAAAAGCTTAATTTTTTATTGTATTAAAATAAAGGTTATGATAGTAGAAGTTAAAGTTCCATCACCGGGTGAATCCATCAACGAAGTGCAAATTGCAAGTTGGCTGAAAGCAGATGGCGATTATGTGGAAAAGGATGAAGAAATTGCTGAAATAGATTCCGATAAAGCAACGTTGACTATTGCTGCAGAGCAAAGTGGTACCATAAAAATAATTTCTCCCGAAGGAGAAACCATTCCTGTTGGAACAGTAGTAGCTTCTATTGATACGGAAGGTGCTGCAACGGCACCTCAGACTAAACCTGCAGCTTCTGAAACTGAAACTGAAAAGGCTCCTGCACCTGAAAAAGCTCCTGCCCGGGAAAAGAAGGAAGAAGCAGATTCTAAATCTTATGCTTCCGGAGTTCCATCACCTGCTGCAGCGAAAATCATAGCTGAGTCGGGAATAAAAACGTCAGATGTAAAAGGCACAGGTAAAGATGGCAGAATCACTAAAGGTGATGCAGTGGATGCTGCATCGGCGCCTAAGCAAACTGCAGATGCTGTCAGCAAAACCGCTGATCCGTTATCCAGGAATATTCGTCGTGAAAAAATGAGTATGTTACGTAAGAAAGTTTCACAGCGTTTGGTTGCAGTGAAAAACGAAACAGCCATGCTTACAACTTTTAACGAAGTTGATATGAGTGCCATTATGGATATCCGGAAAGCTCATAAAGATAAATTTAAAGAGAAGCATGGAGTAGGACTCGGTTTCATGTCGTTTTTTACGAAAGCTGTATGCGTAGCTATTCAAGACTTTCCTGCTGTGAATGGCAGTATTGAAGGAGAAGAAATGATATTCCACGATTACTGTGATATTGGGATTGCAGTGAGTGCGCCCAAAGGCCTGATGGTTCCTGTGATCAGAAATGCGGAGTCGTTATCATTGGCAGAAATTGAAAGTGCAGTTGTGGCACTTGCAACAAAAGCCCGTGATGGAAAATTATCTATTGATGAAATGACAGGAGGGACTTTTACAATTACCAATGGTGGTGTATTCGGAAGTATGCTGTCGACACCAATCATAAATCCCCCACAAAGTGCAATATTAGGAATGCATAATATTGTTGAGCGTCCGATGGCAGTGAATGGAAAAATTGAAGTGCGCCCAATTATGTACGTTGCACTTTCATACGATCACCGCATCATTGATGGTCGTGAGTCGGTTGGTTTTTTAGTCAAAGTAAAACAACTCCTCGAAGACCCAATTAAAATGCTGTACGGCGGCGCCGATCCTGTGAAACAATTGCTGAAGATTTGATTGTAATTTATTTGTTAAATCAGAAGATATGCTCTGAAATATTTTCAATCGAGTTGTTTTCTTTAAAAAGACATTCTTTGTCTGACTTTTTGCGAAAAGTCAAATTTAATCTATATTTGTTAGTTAAAGACACAATATCAAATGAATCAATCATTTACGGATATAAGAATTCAAAACTTTAAAAGCATAAAGGATATTGAGCTTAAGTGTAAGAGAATCAATATATTGATAGGGCGTCCTAATGTTGGAAAGTCAAATATTATTGAAGCTATTTCATTATTTGGGGCACCGTATGATTTATTTCATGATCCTGGAAATGATTATAATTATAAAGCTTTCAAAAACATTCTTCGATATAAGCAGATTAGCCACTTGTTTTATTTTCAAAACATAAATGAGCAAATAGAAATTGAATCTAATTTAGGATCTGTACTATTGAATTCTATCAATGCTTTCGGGTCACAGCGGTTTAATGCAATATGTGGTCAAAAATCTTCTGATGTATTTGAATTGAAGGACACAGTTATCGAACCTTCAAGTATGAATAAATTGCGTGATAAGTTTTTTAATGAATATAAGGAAACTTCAACAATGCAGCCATGGGGAGTAACAATCATGCCAAGTGGACAATTCGGACAACCCCAATTTCAAATTGATAATTTTGATTCAATAGTAAAGCGCTACATATTTGATAAAAAAAATCTTTTTGAATACTTGAAGCAACCGGCAATTAGATATTTTCTCTTTCCTCCATTTGGTGAAAATCTAACTTTTATACTAAATAACAATCATGAATTAATTGATGAATTTGGAGAAATTCTTTATTCTTATGGACTGGAAGTTGTGATTGATGAGTTTACGAACAGTGTTAAAATTCAAAGGAAAATTGGCCGAAAGATAAATGAATTGCCATTCGATTTAATTGCAGATACGTTACAGCGATTAATCTTTTTTAATGCTGCTATTCAATCAAATAAAAAAGCTGTACTGCTTTTTGAAGAACCGGAATCTCATTCTTTCCCTCCCTATGTTGCCGCATTGGCACAGAAGATAACCCATGATCCCCATAATCAGTATTTTGTTGCTACACATAGCCCATATTTACTTTCAGAATTGCTTGAGAATAATTCCTATGATGATGTAAATTTATTTTATTGTGACTATGTTGATCACAAAACAACCATTAGGGCATTAGAAGAAGAGGAAATTTCTAAAGTATTAAATTATGGAATAGATGTATTTTTCAATTTAGATGATTTTTCAAATGTATGATGTAAAACAATTTGTTCCTGAGTGTTTCGTTGATTCCCGTTTAATCCAGATTATTTTAAATTCTTCCAAAGGACCTAATCATGCACATGGCGTTGGTAAAGTCTTGAATAAATTGGAAATGGATTTGCTAAAATACCCTGCTATTGGAATTATTGACCAGGATCCAGGCAAAGGTGCAAAACCTACAATTTGGAGTAATTATCAACCTCAATTACTAGAGGAAAATCTGATAAATTTTGGTTTAGGGGTATTTAAACACCAATCAAAAAATCATTTGGTAATCGAAATTATGCCTGAGATTGAAAAGTGGATTCTTGAAGCTTGCAATGAATCAGCTGTTAATCCTCAAGAATATGGATTGCCCCAGAATTTGCATGATTTGAATATGATAACAAAATCAATTAATATTCATACCAATAAAGAGTTCACAAATTTAATATTGAAGCTCTTAGAATTAAATTCTCCTCGATTGATTAAATTAAAAGAGATTCTCCTTCGATATTCAAACTATAAAATCCCACTTGAAAGGCGTGTTTAATTCAGAGTTAAAATTATTATACCAATTGCTTTCATTGAGTAATTTTTGTGAAAATCTAAAACATGAAAATTGCTTCCCGCACTTCTTGTCGCCTTCCTCTTTCACTTGCCAGGTGTCACCCATTTATTGTGAATTAAAGTTTGTTTTTTTCTAAGGGAAAATTTAATCGTTACCTTTTCGACTTCGCTCAAGGCAGCGCATCAGCACCCCCGCATCGTGCCTTGTGGGGACAGCCTTCAGCTGCGCTCAGGGCACCCATCCCCAAATCACCACCCATTCGACTTCGCTCAGGGCGGCGTATTAGCACCCATTCGACTCCGCTCAGGGCGGCGCATTAGCACATCAGCACATCAGCACATCATTTCCGATGCTTCCCAATCATAAAAAACTCTTTACTTGCTTGTTGGGTACTTTTCGGTCTTAATAACTGCACCGTTTTAAAGTGATTTTTCAATTCATCACGAAAACCCATTGCATCTCCGCTATCGAAAATTTTGCAAACAAAATGTCCACCCGGACGAAGAACTTTTTTAACTGCTTCCAGTGCCATTTCGCATAGTTCGAGTGATTTCATCTGATCGGTGAACCTGCTTGATGTTGTATCGGGAGCCATATCCGAAATTACCACATCAAAAGGATGAATAAAACCGTGTTCCTCAAGTGCTGGTCCCATGTCGAGGGTTAAGATATCGCCTTTCATAAAAACGGCATTTGGTAATGATAGAAAAACTTTCTTGAGATCAATTCCCAGTAATTTGCCTTTATCCCCAATTTTTTCGCTTGCATATTGCGACCAACTGCCGGGGGATGCACCTAAATCAAGTACCTGATCGCCGGAGTGAAGAACTTTATACTTCTCATCAATTTCCTTCAGCTTATAGACCGATCGGGCAACATAATTTTCCTTTTTTGCCTTCCTGGCATAATGATCATTCTTTTTGTACATGGCCCTGTCAATTAATTGCAAAGGTAGTAAGGATGCTGCTTGTTATCGCCATTTTATTAAATCAGATAACATTCGAAAGTATTTCATGTTTTAAAATTAACAATCGTAGAAATTGTATCTTATTGATTATGAACATATAAGATTGTTCATTGGGCTATTTTTGATGACCACCCTGCAAATACCTATATTTACAGCAAAATCCGATAAAAAGTAAATATCTATGAAATTCTTTATTGATACAGCAAACTTAGCACAGATAAAAGAAGCGAATGAACTGGGTGTACTGGATGGAGTTACAACCAATCCTTCACTCATGGCGAAAGAAGGCATTCATGGTGATGCAAAAGTGTTGCAACACTATATTGATATCTGTAATATTGTAAAAGGAGGCGATGTTAGTGCAGAAGTAATTGCTACCGATTTGCAAGGTATGATTGCTGAAGGCGAAAAGCTTGCCGCATTGCATCCTCAAATCGTAGTGAAAATTCCGATGACAAAAGATGGAGTGAAGGCTCTAAAATATTTTTCATCCAAAGGAATTAAAACAAATTGCACTTTGGTATTTTCTCCGGGACAAGCATTGCTGGCTGCAAAAGCCGGTGCTACTTACGTATCGCCGTTCATAGGTCGACTCGATGATGTTACTTTTGACGGAGTAGATTTAATTGCTCAGATTGTACATATCTATCGGATCTACAATTACCAAACGCAGGTGCTGGCAGCCAGCATTCGTCACAGTATGCATATTATTCGTTGCGCTGAAGCCGGTGCCGATGTTGCTACGTGTCCCTTGAACGCAATTACCGACTTGCTCAAGCATCCACTTACCGATATTGGTCTGGCAAAATTTCTGGCCGATCATGCTGCGAATAAATAATTTCTGAATTACCGGTATGCTTAACGGGTTCTCCTTTGCAATTCTGACCTTTTTATTCAGGCATCTGTATTTTATTTATAAACCGCTTTATTATTTTTTTAAAAATATACAGGATAAAGCTGAAATAAAAATTATGGATCATCTGGTTAAGCCGGGTATGATTGTACTGGATATTGGTTCCAATATTGGTTTTTATTCTGTAAGACTTGCGCAGTTGACCGGTTCAAAAGGTGCGGTGCATTGCTTTGAACCTGATCGTGATAATTTTAAACATTTGAAGGATGCCGTTCAACACTTGAAACATGTTCATTTGAATAATGCCGCTGTCTCTGATAAAGATGGTGAACTCACTATTTATACATCTCACCGGCTGAATGTTGACCACCGTACCTATAAGCCCGAAAAATATGAAGGTGAGTACCAGGTTAAATGTATTGCAATCGATAATTATCTGAAAGCCGACACGCGTGTCGATTTTATTAAAATGGATATTCAGGGTGCCGAAGTGCTTGCACTTAAGGGCATGGAACAATTACTGAAACGTAGTGAGAAGCTGGCAATTCTGAGTGAATTTGCACCTGCTTTTTTAGAAGGATGTAAGGCAGGGAGTGCCTCTGAAATGATTCCTTGGTTATCGGATGCAGGCTATACAACTTATAAAATTGATGGAAATAAATTTACTCCTTTCAACACCATCAATTACAACTGGAAACAGGAAGTATCGAAAGTAAACGGCGATTTTTATTTTAATATACTCATCGTAAAAGGTTATCCCGATCTCACAAATGAATCCATATCATGAAATCACCTAAAAAATCAGTTGTTGCAAAGCAGCCGGCTTCCAAAACTATAAAAAAGGATGTTGATTCGAAGTCGGCATTTCTTGAAATGGAAAATTTTCTGATTAGAAATGAGAAGGTGGTAATCTCGGTCATTCTTTCATTGGCAACTTTATTTGCGGTTTTATTGTTTGATGTAAAAATAAGTGAAGGTAATGATGATGCGCTTTATATTGAAGGAGGACATAGTTATGCAACTGATTTCAATAACTATCGTTTTACTGCCAATGCTCCTTTATATCCATTTTTTCTGGGTGGTGTAATTGCGTTATTCGGATTAAAGTTAATGCTGTTAAAAGCAATTAATATTGTGTTTTTTGTTGCATCTATATTCTTTATTTTTCTTGCATTTCGAAAAGAATTCCCGCACTTGTAATGTACCCGGTGCTACTCATTATGGCACTTAATTCCTATTTTTTTTACTATGCAAGTCAAACTTATACAGAATCACTTTTCATGCTGCTGCAGGGCATTGCCTTATGGGGAATTTTCTCTAGTTTCGATAGTATCCTCAAGCAGGATATAGTTATTAAGCAGCACTGGAAACAGTTCCTTCAAATTGGTGTTCTGATATTTATTCTTACCTATTGCAAAAATATTGCGATAGGTGCTATTGCAGCTGTTGTGATGTTTTTATTAATAGAAAGAAAATATCTTGCCGCTGTACTCAGTGTGGTTGGTTATGCATTAATTAAGTTTCCTTTTGAAGCTGTAAGATCCATTATTTGGGGAAGCAGCGGACAGTATAGCAATCAGTTGCAGATTTTGATGCAGAAGGATGCCTATGATGCCAATCAGGGAACAGAAAATATAAATGGTTTTATCTCGAGATTTTTTGGAAATTTCGATATTTATATGTCGAAGCGTTTATTTCAAATTCTTGGATTTTATAATCCGGATGAAATTATCATAAAAACAGGACTGGGAATTTTAGCTTTAATACTGATAGCATTTGGAATTTATCAGGCCTACAGGAATAAAAATAAGGCGATAAGTTATCTGGTTTGGTTTACCGGTATTCAGGCAGGATTGACATTCCTGCTGCTTCAGGTTAAATGGGATCAGCCGCGGTTGGTACTTATTTACGTGCCATTTATGTTGTTGATTATTTTTTATGGGTTGTACAAAGCTCTTGAAAAAGGTGGTTCCAGTGGATTGGTTGCATTTATTGCAGTAGTTGCAATTGTGGTGTCGAGTAGCTTCATGACAACGACTAAAAAATCGGTAAAGAATTTCCCTGTTTTAAAACGGAATCTTGGTGGAGATAAGTTTTATGGCTATACCCCCTGATTGGGCAAATTACCTGAAGCTTAGTGAATGGTGCGCCGATAGTTTACCGCCAAACAGTTTTGTTGCATGCAGGAAGGCACCTATGTCATTTGTATATGGAAAAGGAATGAAGTTTTATCCGATATATACTGTCCCTGCACTCGATACAATCACAACACTTTCAAATCCCGATTCTGCTTTAGCCCTGTTGAAACGAGAAAAGGTAACTCACTTCATCATTGCAAATCTGAGAAGAAATCCTAAAAAAGTTGATGGATTCATTATAAATACCGTTCATCGGATGGCATACCCAATTGCACAAAAGTATCCTCAAAAAATTAAGTTCGTCAAAAAAATGGGAGATATTGAAGATGCGCAGCTGTTTGAAATCAGATACGACGACTGAAAGAACGCTACTGATATTTGATTGATTAAAAATGCCAGATGCTACATGGAGTTGTGTTCGACTAAAATGTCATTATTGAATTTTCAATTCTTGTTATTTACTTTTCTTTAAAAATAAGTTGCGTACATTAAACCAATATTCATCATTTAATTCCCAATGACTATTTATAACCCTAAGAAGCAGTTCCGCGGCCAAAGATTATTTTTTTGAAACGCAGAGTTAGGGAGACGCAGAGATTTGCGCTATCGCGCTGATGGGAGGTAGTCATCCCGAATCGTTTCTTGCGGTGACTAAAATTCAGTTGACAAATAACATGTATCTGCTCAATATGAAGTTTCGTTATAATGATAAATTATAAATGAATTCTGCTTAGAAATAGGCTTGGGTTCCTCTAGAATGTCATTGTTCAATTTTAAATTCTTGCTATTTATTTTTTTTTAAAAATGAGTTTAGAACTTTAAACTAATATTCATCATTTAATTCCCAATGACTATTAATAACCCTAAGATGCAGTTCTGCGGCCAAAGATTATTTTTTTGAAACGCAGAGTTAGGGAGACGCAGAGATTTGCGCTATCGCGTTGATGGGAGGTAGTCATCCCGAATCGTTTCTTGCGGTGACTAAAATTCAGTTGACAAATAACATGTATCTGCTCAATATGAAGTTTCGTTATAATGATAAATTATAAATGAATTCTGCTTAGAAATAAGCTTGGGTTCCTCTAGAATGTCATTGTTCAATTTTAAATTCTTGCTATTTACTTTTTTTAAAAATGAGTTTAGAACTTTAAACTAATATTCATCATTTAATTCCCAATGACTATGAATAACCCTAAGAAGCAGTTCCGCGGCCAAAGATTATTTATTTGAAACGCAGAGTTAGGGAGACGCAGAGATTTGCGCTATCGCGCTGATGGGAGATCGGACCACATTTTTTAACTGCGGATTCACTTTCCCCCTTAGGCAGATCAAAAGCTCAGCTCAGGGCAAGCAATCAAATTAAGGATTAAGGATTAAAGATTAAGGATTAAGGATTAAGGATTAATTCTTTTTATTGGGAATTTTAATAACCAAATCACCAAATTTCCAAATCACCAAATCACCAAATCAGCACATTAGCACATTAGCACATTAGCACATCAGCACCCCTCGACTACACTCTGGGCAAGCAATCAAAGTAAGGATTAAGGATTAAAGATTAAGGATTAAGAATTAAGAATTAATTTTTTTATGAAAATTTTAATCACCAAATCACCAAATCACCAAATCACCACAGCACATCAGCACATTAGCACATTAGCACATCAGCACATCACCAAATCAAATAACCTTCAACTCTTTGCCTATTTTTGTGAACGCGGCTATTGCTTTATCGAGATGATGTTTTTCATGTGCGGCAGACAGTTGAACCCTTATTCTTGCATTTCCTTTGGCTACCACAGGGAAGAAAAATCCAATAACATAAATTCCTTCATTCAGCAACCTGGTTGCAAATTCCTGAGCCAGTTGCGCTTCATATAACATGATTGGAACAATAGGATGTGTTCCTGGTTTAATATCGAAGCCTGCTTTGGTAATGTGCTCTCTGAAATAGGCAGTGTTTTCCCAAAGTTTATCTCTTAAGTCTGTTGTGGAGCTTAGCAGATCAAGTACTGCAATTGATGCGCCAACTATTGAAGGAGCAAGTGAATTCGAAAATAAGTAAGGGCGTGAACGCTGACGAAGCATATCAATAATTTCTTTTCTTCCGGATGTAAATCCACCTAATGCACCACCCAATGCCTTCCCAAGTGTTCCGGTAATAATATCAATGCGGCCCATCACGTTATGATGCTCATGCGTGCCTCTTCCTGTTTTTCCCATGAATCCGGAAGCATGGCATTCATCCATCATAATTAATGCTTGATATTTATCTGCCAGATCACAAATTTTATCGAGTTGAGCAATGGTTCCATCCATTGAAAATACACCATCAGTTACTATAATGCGATGACGCAAATGAGAGGCCGCCTTTAACTGCTCTTCCAGATCATTCATATCATTATGTTTGTAACGCATACGTTGCGCTTTGCACAAACGAACACCATCAATAATAGAAGCATGATTTAATTCATCTGAAATAATTGCATCCTGATCATTGAATAATGGTTCAAATACACCGCCATTGGCATCGAAAGCAGCAGCATAAAGAATGGTATCTTCAGTTCCTAAAAATGTGGCAATCTTTTGCTCCAGCTCTTTATGAATATCCTGTGTTCCGCAAATAAAGCGAACCGACGACATGCCATATCCATGAGTATCTATTGCACGCTTTGCCGCTTCAATAACTTTGGGATGCGACGATAACCCCAGATAATTATTTGCACAAAAATTGACCACTTCCTTACCATCGGCAAGCCTTATATCGGCACCCTGAGGTGTGACAATTATGCGTTCTTTTTTATAAAGTCCCGCAACTTCAATTTCCTGAAGTTCTTTGGCTAATACAGGTTGTAATGTTTTGTACATGGTGGTAAGGTTTTATAGGCGACAAAGATACATAATGCATCTTTACCCTAAAACAGCCATTGGCAATTCCGTGTAAACCATTAACAAAGCTGAAAAACTTTCCCCGGCAAACATCTGATCAGTCCCGCAAATTCGAGCTTTAACAGCAATGTTGACAGCTTGCCCGGGGTCATGCCCGATTGAAAAGAAAGCAAATCTATATGACAGGTTTGATTTTGCCGGATGATGCCTGTTACCAGTTGTTCTTCTTCTGTAAGTTCCACAAAAAGTGATTTCTGAATCACTTTCTTTTTTAATTTGGGATCATCTTCCCAACCCATAATGTAACTGATATCGGCTGCAGATTGCAACAGCACCGCTTTGTTATTCCTTATCAACAGATTACATCCTTCACTGTATGTATCTTTAATTCTCCCGGGCACAGCAAAAACATCACGATTATAGTTATTGGCAATTTCTGCTGTTATCAATGCCCCTCCTTTCCTGGCTGCTTCCGTAACAATAATGGCATCACACAACCCTGCAATGATCCTGTTTCGTTTCGGAAAATTCTCTTTTTCCGGTTCCGAACCGCTTATATGCTCGGTAATCAACCCACCGTGAAGAATCATTTTTCGGGCAATTCCATCATGGGTCGGAGGGTAAATCCGGTCAATTCCATGAGCCATAACCCCTATTGTTTCAATGTGCTGATCCACACATGCCCGGTGTGCTGTGATGTCAATTCCATACGCCAGTCCGCTGACAATGGTTGCCTCCATTTGTCCAAGTGCACTAACCAGTTCTTCAGTAACATCTTTGCCATACTGACTTGCTTTTCGGGTCCCGACAATAGCCACCATCCGACTCTTGTTTAAATCGGAAGTACCTTTGTAATAGAGCAATACAGGTGAATCATGGCAGTTTTTTAATCTTTTTGGATAATTTTCATCCAAATAGAAAAAAGTCTGGATTTTGTGTTTCCTGATAAATACCAGTTCCTTACCTGCACGGTCAAACTCCTTAAAACCTGCAATCGATTTGGCTGTAACCGGCCCTATTTCCGGAATTTTCTCCAGAGCCCTTTTTTTCTCCTTAAAAACGGCTTCCACACTACCACAATAACTTATGAGCTGCCGGGCTAAAATGTCGCCTACTCCCTCAATTAATGTTAATGCAATGCGGTTGATAAAAACGTCATCGCTGATTTCCTTCATAAAAAGTCTAAAATAAAAAGTATATTTCGACAAAATTAATAAAAAAATAATCATCCCACCTATGTTGAATAAGCTGAATACTTTATGGATGCTGCTGTTATTAACGGCTACCATTTCAATGGCGCAGGAAAATGGAATATTATTAGGACTGGTTCGTGATGCGGCCACAAAAGAACCGCTCCCGGGAGTGAATGTGGTGGTTAATGGCGTTGCAGGCACTGTCACCGATTTAGCAGGAAAGTACACTTATGATATTGCTGCCGGTGAACATTCAGTTTCTTACCGCTTTGTTGGATATACATCACAGATTAAACAAATCACCATTAAACCCGGTGAAGCACGCATAATTAATATCGATTTAGCACTTGAATCTACACTGCTGAATACTGTGGTTGTGAGTGCCGGAAAGTTTGAACAGAAACTGGAAGATGTTACGGTTTCGATGCAGGTAATTAAACCGGCCTTTATTGAAAATACCAATGCTCCGAGCATGGATGTTGCCATGGAGCAAGTGCCTGGTGTAACAATAATCGATGGTCAGGCAAATATCAGAGGTGGCAGTGGCTTCAGTTATGGCGCCGGTAGTCGCGTGCTCTTATTGGTTGATGATTTGCCCATGCTTGCCGCAGATGCCGGAGATATTAAATGGAGCTTTCTGCCGGTTGAAAATCTTGAACAGGTAGAGGTAATAAAAGGTGCATCTTCTGCACTTTTTGGTTCATCAGCAATGAATGGTGTAATCAATGTGCGGACCGCTTATCCGAAATCGAAACCATCAACCAGCATTACCTGGTTCACCGGTTGGTATGGCGACACAAAAAGAAAGGAACTGCAATGGTGGGGCGATAAACTTCAGCAGACACAGGGACTTAGTTTCAATCATATGGAACAAATAAAACAATTCGATCTGGTGGTTGGTGGAAATGCTTTTAATGATGAAGGATTCAGGCAAGGAGAAACAGAGAAAAGATACCGAATGAATATCAATACCAGATACCGATTTAAAAAAACGGAAGGACTATCGGTAGGATTAAATGCAAATATTACCTATACCGAAGGTGGTTTGTTTTTGCTGTGGCAGAACGATTCAACCGGAGCATACATCCCGCAAGGTGGTTTGACCGACTCAACAACTACCATCAGTCAGTATGAAACGGTACGTACAAGCATCGATCCGTTTGTAACTTACATTGGTAAAAAAGGTTCTACTCATAAATTAAGAACACGTTATTTTAAATCGGCTAACCGAAATAATACCAATCAGGAAGCATTTGCTTCGTTGTATTATGCCGAGTATCAATATCAGAAAAAAATTGGTGAATCGGTTACTGTAACAACCGGGATAACGGAAATTTATTCTGATATCAGAAGTGAATTGTATGCCGATCACTCAGCAAATAATCTCGCTGTATTTGCGCAGGCAGATATGAAGTTCGGTAAGCTGAATATTTCGCTTGGTGGTAGAATGGAATCGAATCTGGTTGATGGTGGTGAAGATGAAACTATTCCTGTAGTAAGAAGTGGAATCAATTACAAAATTATGGAGCACACAAATATAAGAGCTTCATACGGTCAGGGTTATCGTTACCCTTCCATTGCTGAACGGTTTGTAAGCACTCAGGTAGGGAGTATTGTGATTTACCCGAACGATAGTATTAAATCAGAAACAGGCTGGACTGCTGAAATTGGAATCAAGCAAGGTGTAAAATTAGGAGGCTGGCAGGGACTCCTTGATGTTGCCGGTTTTTGGAGCGAATACCAGGATATGATGGAGTTTACTTTTGGTCAGTATGGTGCTTTTACCGATCCGCTTTTTGGTTTCGGATTTAAATCAGTGAATGTTGGAAATACCAAAATTACCGGTCTCGATGTAGAACTGATAGGTGAGGGGAGACTGGGACGTTTACCCATAACTGTGATGTGTGGCTACACATACATTGATCCTATTCAAAAAGATTTTAATCCCGCTGTTGACACACTAAAAAATTCAGCAAATTATAATATTCTGAAATACCGTTATCGTCATCTTTTTAAAGGTGATATCGAATTCAATCCCGGAAAATTTATGATAGGTGTTAGTACACGCTACAATAGTTTCATGGAAAATATTGATGCTGTTTTCGAAAGTGATTTCACTATTCCCGGTGTACGTACCTACCGTGAAAGACATGATTATGGTGATTGGGTATTCGATTTAAGAACAGGTTACCGTGTCACCGAACATTTCCGATTCGGGTTGCTGATAAGAAATTTATTCAATCACGAATACATGGGTCGTCCTGCCGACATGCAACCACCCCGCACTTACACCATTCAGGTTTCTATGAAATTCTGACAGCAATTACTTTTGTTCCGTAATCTTTCGTCCTTCATTAACTTGATGACGATAGAGTGTTGTGAAAGCAATGTATTCCTGATAAGCCTGATCCTCGTCTGTTGGACGCTGTGCAATTCCGTTTTTTAAACGAAATAAATACTCATCATAAACAAATGGCAGATTTGCCATAATACGTTTTGATTTGTATTGAGCTGCACCTGCAATAATGGCTTCGCGCCAGTCGGTTGCTTTAGGTAAGGTTACATTTTTTCCGGCACGACTCAATATCCGAAGTGCATCCTGTAATTCTGCATCATTGGTTTCATCTTCAGGTTTTAATTCTGCTGCCAGAAAATAGTCTTTCAGATTTCTGCTTTCGAAAGTGCTGATGAAGAAGTCGAGTGTTTCGTAATTGACATACAAATTTGGTCCGGGTCCGGTTAGCAACTCTTCCTCATGCAGTTCCGATTCAGGATTGCTGCTGTTCTGTTTGCGCCATTCACGGATGTAAAGTTTTTCTTCTTCGCCTTTTTTATCAGGCAACATCATCAGGTAGTCGGTTCCGTATTTCGAATCATAATAGCGGTACCATGCTGGAATTGCTTCCGGGCAATTTTCTGCATGACGATAAGTGTCGTAATCCTGCCAGTTGTAAAACCAGTTTTTATCAGATTGCATTCCGGATTCCAGATAATCCATATAAAAACTTAGTTCATTTGGTGTAACCGGATCCAAAAAGGGACATGTAGCAATTGCTTTTTCCCAACACAGAAAATCACGCGTTACTTCAACACCTGGAAGTTCAATTAACCCGGCACGCCATTCTGCCTGCAGGTTAAAAAGTTTCTTCTGCTGTATTTCCCAAAAACATTTCTCAGCTAATTCCCTGAAACGGAAATGTTCTTTTTCTTTCTTTAAAAGAAGTCGTTCGCCATTCAACAGATACCATGCTTTTTTAGATGCATATTCTGTAATGAAATCGTGTACCGATTCCTCATTAAAGCCTTTGAAGAATTCCCAATATCGGGCATTGCTGTAGAGTTCGCGGATGGTATCCCTTACTAACTCCTCATATCGTGTTCTTCTCACCGGATCTGTTTGTCTGGCATCTGAGCGACCCGGCAAACTTCCTTCCGAAAACTGATTCATATATTACTGGTATATGGCTGCGAAACGAAGTTCACTCAATCGGGTTGCATCAGCCATTTTCGCGGGTTGTAAGAAATGGGTTGAAATTTGTCTTATATGAACCCTGATCTCAGGTTTTTTGCAATAAATATTGCTGAAACATCGTATTTATATGGCTTTTAAGGAATGCCACCCAAATACATGTTTTGCATAAAACAGGATAATTTTGGACGGTTTTTTCTATTTTTACACGATCATTATTACCTTTCGGAATCATCTTTCAGCTTACATCAACAAAACTTAATCCATGAGAATTTTAAACTTTTTATTGCTGATTATTTGTCTCCTGGCAAAACCATTGTCCACTTCGGCGCAGGTGATTCAACCTACTACAGATGAAGAATATAATTATGGTGCAGTTGGCTACAAGCTTCAGCTGAATGCCCGTCTCGATACTAAAGAAGGCTATATTTTGAAAGATGCCGAAGGATGCGAGGAGCCAGAACGGAAAATTGAGTACAAAATAATGTACCGAAAAGGTGATGTTCATCCTTGCGCAGTGATTCTGGTATACACTAAATTGCGGAATGCTCCACAGTATTATTGTGTACCAACCCCTAATGCTAACCCGCAGTTATGGGATAAGTTTTATAAAAGTCTCACTATTGGAACCGATAATCCCGGTGAACAGTTGCAATTTTTTACCTCTTGTTTAGGACGTCTCATGATGGGTTTTGCAATTGGTAAACCATGAAAGTTTTAGGAATAATCCCGGCTCGTTTTGGCTCAACCCGTTTTCCGGGGAAGCCGTTGGCGAAAATTCATGGGGTAACCATGATTGAAAGAGTTTACCGAAGAGCTAAATTGGCCACTTCATTGAATGATGTAATTGTAGCTACCGATGACCAACGTATTTATGATCATGTAGTTAGCTTTGGTGGGAAGGTGATGATGACATCCGATCAACACCCCAGTGGTACCGATCGGTGCGCTGAAGTAATCGCGAAAATAAATGTGGCTTATGATGTTGTAATTAATATTCAAGGTGATGAACCTTACATTCATCCACAACAAATTGATTTACTGGTCGATTGCTTCAAATCAGGAAGTGCTCCCTTGCAACTTTGGTAAAGCAAAGTAGTGCCATTTACCAAACCGGAAGATCGTAGCCGAGCGGTTGAGCAAGGACTTTATTATAAGCATATTGGCATTTACGGGTATCAGGCATCGTTATTGCCTGAACTGGCGGCACTTCCAAAAAGTAAACTTGAAATAATGGAATCTTTGGAACAGTTGCGATGGCTCGAAAATGGTTATTCAATTATTATTGCCATCAGTGATCACGAAAATATCGCTGTTGATGCTCCGGAAGATATTGTACTGATTGAATCCAGGTTTACCGTATCAGACTGATTTTTAGCTTTAACGTAAAGTCCATGTAAATTTCCCAATTTTTGCTTTAACTTAGCACAATTAATTGAGACCTGTGAAAATTGATCCTTTTATAAGCGAACTTCTGTATGATCATGATTGTGTGATCGTTACCGATTTGGGTGGCTTCATTGCCAACTACAAACCGGCATCCATCAATCCTGCCTTGCACATGATTTCACCTCCTTCCAAAAAGTTGGCTTTCAATGCTTCATTGAGGGATAATGATGGTTTGCTTGCTTCACATATTTCTAAGAAAACTGCCATCAATTATCAGGATGCCTGCGAAGTAATCCGTGAGTATGTGAAAAATGCCAACAAGAATTTGCAGGATGGTCAGAAGATTAAATTGGAAAAAATAGGAGTGCTGTTTCTGGATAGTGATAAGAAGGTTCAGTTTTTACCTGATCAGCATACCAACTATCTCATTTCGTCATTTGGTATGACTGCCTTACATGCGCCGGTTATAAAACGGGAAGAAGTTGCTCCAGTTCTTGAGCCTGTTCCTTTAGACAATGTAAGAAAATTAAAACCAGTAACCACCGTTGCAACTACAACCCCGAAACGTAAATGGCGCTTGCTGGAAGTAGTTCCTGCCGCTGCTGTGCTTACTATTCTTTTTATGGTGCCACCGGTTTTGAATGAAATAAATACGAATCTCTCCACTATGTTGCCTTTTTCCAGGGTAAATGAATTCATTCGGGAATGGCGTGGTGAAGAAGTGAAGTTTGATCCTGCAAAAATTAATTACGAATATAAATCACCATTCGATATTCCACCGGCTTCCGGAATTAAGCAAGCACCTCAAACAAACGATTCATCAGTGAGTATTACTGAAGATGCTACACAAATAATTCCTGAATCAACAGTGGAACCAACTCCTGCAAAAGCTGCTGACATTGTTGTTGAAAATACAACTGCTGTAGCAGAAACAACTGCGGTTGCCGTTAATACTCCCGCTCCTGCAATAACTGCTGAAGCTTCATCAGGAAGAATGTTTCATATCATTGCCGGATGTTTCCGTTCTAAAGAAAATGCTGAAAAGTTTATTGCTGAATTACAAGCAAAACAGGTTGAGGCTACTATCATCGGTCAAAATAATGCAGGACTTTATATGGTGAGTATTTTCGCCTCTCAAAGTTTTGGACAAACTACAGATGCATTGACTGAAATGAAAAATAATGTAGTGGAATCTGCCTGGGTGTACAAAAAACAGTAATTCATTTTTTCTATTAACGATACTCCTATCTCCTTATAAGTTCTATTGCATAGAATATTAATATTTTAATCATCAGTAATCAACTAACAATTCACAACACATAAACCAAACAGAATGAAAAAAATCTTTACTCAAGTTTTAATGACTTTTGCTATAGTAGCAGGAGTTTTTGTTGCTCAGGCACAAAATGCCACAACAATCAATCATGCAGAAGCCGTAGGGTCCGGAAATACTCCGATGGTTCCTATGCCAGGAACTCAGGCACTAATTGATCACCAATTCACTTTGGACATTACTGCAACAACAGGTTCGCTTGGAAATGCAGGAATCGTTCATATGGGAACCGGATTCTGGGTAGCTAAATGGGCCAGTGATACTGTGTGGGTACTCGATAATACAGGAGCCTTAATTTCTTCCTTTAATATACCATTAGGTGTTGGAGGCGGAATCAGAGCGCTGACAACAGACGGCACTTCAGTATATGCTGCTCAAAATGGTCCTGAAATAGTTGTTATTGATGTTCCAACTTTGTCAGTTGCAGGTTCTATTGCTTTGCCTACATTAGGATTTAATGTTCGCTCAGTAACATATGATCCTACTGCTGATGGCGGTGCTGGTGGATTCTGGGTTTCAAACTTCGGAACTGACATTGTACAAATTAGCATGACTGGTACCGTATTGAATACAATACTTGCTACTTCACACGGACTTGCAGGAATGTACGGAACCGCATTTGATAACATTACTGACCCGGCATCAAATTCTCTGTGGGTATTTAATCAGCCCGGAAATCCAGGAGCAGAACTATGGCAAATTGATATTACAACAGGAAACACCACAGGAATTACAGTAGATGTGAATGCTTCTTTAGGATATGCTGGTCTTGCAGGTGGTGTTTGTGTTGCAGTCGGAATTCAAGGACAGCCATCATTGTGTGGTTTGATTCAGCAAACTCCTAACTCAATTGAAGGTTTTGAACTTACACTGCCAGTTGGTTTGAATGAAAATTCAGATAATATGAATGTTGGTGTGTTCCCAATACCGGCAAATGACTTTATTCACTTCGTTATTAACGACATGAATTCAGCTAGCTTAAATGTTGAGGTTTACGATGTAAATGGTAGTCTTGTAAAAGCTTTCACATCAAATGAGAAAAAAATTACGTTAGCAACCAGTGGTTTTGCAGCTGGTATGTATACAGTTAAAATTTCAGATGGTGCCGCTGTTACTGCTAAAAAGTTTATGGTAAAATAATTTTTATCAAATAGTAGTTTGCCGAAAGAGGCTGAAGGTAGTTTACCTTTCAGCCTCTTTTGTTTTTAATAAAAATTTACAACGATTTGTATATCCTCATTCCGACCCTTATCATCACTGCATGAAATTTTTGTGGT
Organism: Bacteroidota bacterium; assembly: GCA_016713525.1. Classification (GTDB taxonomy): domain Bacteria; phylum Bacteroidota; class Bacteroidia; order AKYH767-A; family OLB10; genus JADKJB01. Next base: position 43,375 of record JADJOZ010000003.1, read on the forward strand.
TCCCCTCCTCAGGCGTGAAAAAGGTTATTTCATTTGGCTTTGTACGCATGTGAAACTTGTCGTTGATATACCAATAAACCCAGTGAATATCTGCCTCCACCTGACACTGTAATTGAATTTGCTGTCCGGCATTTTTTTCAAGCAAATACTCTTTGCCATTTACCGGGGAAGTAATTGCCGGAGCATTATCTGAAAATAGTCTGGTGCACTCAGGATTGTGTGGAGGAACCTGTTCGAATGTAACATTATTTAATTGGTAGAATGAGGAAACTGCCGGAGGTAAGTTTTTGCAAAGTTTCGATTTGTAACCACTTTCCGGTAAACAACGGGTACAATAAGAAAATCGCTCATCGGCCGATACAAACACTTCTCTTAAATGAGCACATTTTTTGCTATTCGAAATTTGTGGAAGAAAGTAATCGGTAATGATATCGGTACAAGTCTCGGCAGGAGGTAAGCCACTTTGAGAACATACTAAACGAAAATCAACAGATGCCGGTGGTAAGTACCATTCACTGGATGAATTATAATCGATTGCATTGAACAAATCGAACAATACCGGAGTAGCTATGTCACCTCCCGTTAATTCCGGAACTCCTTCGCCATTGAAATTTCCACACCAAACCACAATAGTGTACTTACGGTTATAACCAATACTCCAGGCATCACGTCTGCCATATGATGTCCCTGTTTTCCATGCAATTTTGGGAACATGCATACTGCTTTCAAAATTATTTGGTAAGTCGGGTCGGACTAATTTGGTAAGCATCTCCGTAATTAAAAAAGCTGCTGCATCCGATATCAGTGGTGATGTGCGAATGGAATCGTTGTTTTCTAAATACGACAAAGGAGCATACACACCATTGTTTGCAAAGGCAGTAAATAATGCCCCCATTTCAGTCATCCTCACACCACAACCACCTAATACTACCGACAATCCCATTTCCTGATCCGTTTTAATTGCTTCAAATCCATTGCGTCGAAGTTTGTCGGTGAAATGCGGAACACCAACCTGACTTAATAGCGAAACAGCAGGAATATTTAATGAATATGCTAATGCCTGTCCCGCAGAAACCAAACCATTGCATTTATCATCAAAATTTTCAGGGGAATATCCGGAATAATTTACCGGAACATCAGGTAACATGGTAGCAGTTGTAATAATTCCTTTATCGATTGCCAATCCGTAAACCAAAGGTTTCAATGTACTGCCTGGCGAACGTACCGCATTGCAACCATCAACCTGTCCTGCATGTTCCTGATCGGTATAATCGGGTGAACCAACATATGCCCGAACTTTTCTGCTTTTATTTTCAATTACCAGAACCGATAAGTTGTGAATATTTTTTAATCGTAATTTCCGATGCTGATTATATGCAATTGCTTCGCATTTTTGTTGGATGTTTTCATCAATGCTGCTATTGATCGTGGCTATTTTTGTTTGGCTGTTTTTTAATTTGTTGGCCAGATGAGGTACCAGTCTGGGAACATAATGTTTTTCAATGACAATAGGCTCCTCAATCGCATGCTGAATTTCTTCTGCCGGCTGAAACTTATCCTGCAGCATCCTTTTTAACCATTTGTCGCGCTCCTTTTGCAGCAACTTGCTGCCTTTCTTCGGACTTAATGTATTTGGACGATTAGGGATAATTGCCAAAGCAACCGATTGACTCAGATTTAATTTCGAAGGTTGAATTCCAAAATATAAAATAGAAGCAGCTTTAACACCTTCAACATTTCCTCCATAAGGAACAAGGTTGAGGTATAATTCCAAAATTTCTTTTTTGGAATATTTCCACTCAAGCTGAATGGCTCTGAACATTTCAATGAATTTATTCAGATAGGTCCTCCTGGCAGGATACAGTAGGCGTGCAACCTGCATGGTAATAGTTGACGCACCGGAAGTTTTACGCCCTGCAATTGAATTATTGAATGCAGCACGCACCATGGAAACAGGATTTAACCCATAGTGATAATAGAAATAATTATCTTCTTTGTAGATAATGGTTTTTACCATTACCGGCCCTATTTCTTCAAGTCGGGAATGCATCCTCCATTTATCATCATCAGATAAAAAAGCATGAAGCATGTTGCCATCCTTATCGTTCACAACCACCGACCAGCCTGGTGGTTCCCGTAATGGGAAAAGAAAATTCATCAACAGAAAAAGCAACCACAAAATAAATACCGTCAGAGCACCTCTGAAGATGATTTTTTTTGCTTTAGCCCTATTCATTTGTTTTGATCACTCTCAAAGTAATCTATCAATTTGCATGGCAAGTTGGCGGTCTTTTTCTGTAACCGTATTGCCTGCATCATGTGTCGATAAACTAATAGTGACTTTGTTGTAAACATTTGTCCAGTTTGGATGATGCTCCATCTTCTCAGCTAAGAATGCTACTCTTGTCATGAAAGCAAATGCTTCTGCAAAGTTTTTAAAGACAAATGTTTTCTTCAGCTGATTATTCGATTCTTCCCACATAACATTTATTTTTAAGTTAGACTTATTATTCTGTGATAGTTACAGTTCCGGCACCATGATACGAATGGAATGAACCATCATACATAGCATCGGCACTAACCGGACCCATTACAAATTTACCTGTAGATACGGCACGTGCCATATAATAGAAACTTTGTGGGATGCTTCCGATTCCGGTGAAATAATTAATCCGGTCATCTCTGATATCCATGTGATTCGGAATGGTGTTGTCTTTTATCCATTGTAACTCCGGTACAGTTGATACCCGTGGATTTTCAATTTCAATTCCTGCAGGCAGAATATCTGTGATTACAACATTGTCAACATTATTCCTGGTCATGTTTGACAGTGTTAATTTTACTACAATTAATTCATTTTGCTTCAAGCCATTCAACGAAGGAAGTGCCTGGCCAAAACGATTGTAGTACGTTTTTCGGATCATCAATTGACTGTCTTCCTGTTTAAAACTACCATCAGCAGTTAAGCCTTCCATTTCCCAGAAATAGTATAACTTCCCGCTGCCACTGGTATTAATAGTAAGGGCAGAACTTTCGAATCCTTTATTAATTGTAAGGTCGGAGCCTTTAAACTCACCAAGCATTTTTCCATCAGATGTAACCGTAGCAGTCACTTTTGAACCAGTTGCCTGTTTCATAAATTTACCTAATGCCAGAAATGCAAAGGCACGCTCTTGTGTCGATAAATACGGCTGTGTTTTTAATTGTGTGGAAAGATTCCGCACCATCATTCCAATCTGATTGTTCGTTGGATCGGTTTCTAATAGTGCATTCAGAGCCAACGCTTCATCCCTTACATAAGAATAGAAATTTCCTCCTGTATTTTTAATTGATTTTTCTCCTTCAAAAAGTTTTGGTAGTATTTCTGCATAAGCTTTTCTGTCGCCACTTGCCAAATACGACGCCGCAAGTAAATATCGTGAGTCAAGTGCCAATGTCGATATTTTAGAACGATAAAAATTCATAGTTGCCAGATCCGATTTGTGATAAAGTGATAACAGATACATGGAATAGAATATGTCTTTAGAAGCTATTTCCCTTTTCTGCATCACACCACTTCCATCATAATAATAATATGTTTCTGTCGGATGTTGTTTTACTTTCGTAGCAAGATAAACAGCTATTTTATTAAGGAATGCATCGTTTACATCATAACCTGCTTTTTTAGCCTCCTGTAAAAAATGATATGCGTAGGCTGTTCCCCACCAGCTTTCATAATTACCACCCTGCCAGTAGGTAAGTGCCCCATTGTATTGTTGCATCGATTGTAATTTGCTTATAGCAGCTTGTACATTCGTGCTGATCTGAACAACTTTTCCGGGTTTATTTTTAATAGCTTTTGATAAACTGGCAAAGTAAATTTGTGGAAACGCGGTAGAAATAGTCTGCTCCAGACAACCATGAGGGTAGTCGAGTAAGTATGATAACTGGTCACTGAATTGAACAACCGGTGAAGTGCTCAATACTAATTTCCCTTCCCGGCTGGAAGGGATAAAATTGGAAGCAGGTTGTACTGATGCCGATGTTCCAGCAGTAATTTCTCCTGAACCACTAACTTTTTGTAAAGAGGCTGCAGGACGAATGGTAATATCGGTTAAGTCACTGAAGGTCTCACTGCCATTATTTACTTTGATAGAAATAGTACCTTCTCCAATTTGTCTGGCCACAGCAATTCTGAATACCGGACGCGATTCTTTGCCTCCTTCAATGGTATTGTTTACAGATGCAGTACCTGTAACTTTTAATGGGCCTGTAGTTACTACCGACACTGTAGCCTGTTGCGATTTTGCAAGTGTATTTGTTATGGTAACAGGAAGTGTTAAGGTATCACCCGGACTCAGGAATCGTGGTATGGAAGGACTGATGATTATTGGATCGGCAACCTTCATATGTTTTTCGGCATGACCGAAAGACGCATCTTTATAAGCAACTGCCATTATTCGAAGATCACCGGAAAACTGGGGGATATCAATCTGGCAACTTGCCATTCCATTGCCATCCGTTTTTAAAATGCCACTCCAGGTAGCAACCAACTTAACTCGTTTATTCGACATTGGATTCACTCTTTTCTGTAAGTCATAACCATCACCACCGGTGCTTGAACTCCTCGATGTGAAATCAGGTAACACATAAGGATAAATATCATAGGCATTTACCTCAAGTGCTCTTTTCTGATAAAAGTACCCATGTGGATCGGGTGACTTCGAATTTTTTAATTGCATGATGCCCTCATCCACCACAGCAATGGTAACTTCAATTCCAGAATTAGGTCGGGTCTTGACTTTAATTTGCTGCTTTGTCTTCGACCGGGATTTCTCAACGGCAATAATTTCAACAGGTAACAAAGTTGATTTTTTAGTTACTGGCAGCGATTTAAACCCATGGGCAATAGTCACCGGAATTGTTGCATCATCAAGTGCACGAAATAAAGTAGCAGTAATATATACATTAGGAAGGTAGGCTTCCTTTACAGGGATTTCAACTGATGCCGACCTCTTGTCTGTTGTTACATAAAAATACTCAAACACTTTATCGCGTTCAATAGTGACCAGCATTTTTCCTGCAAAAGGAGTTTTGAAAAGAATTTTTGCTTTATCTCCTGCTTCATAACTCTCTTTATCAAATTCCATATCAATGGTTCCTTCATTATTCACTTCAAAGGCATTACTTTGTGTGGAACCCCATCCGTAAGCATAAAATTCCGATTGCACATAAGCGTTCGCATTGGCATCTTTCAAACGAATATAATAGTGTCCCGATTCATTGGGTGTAAATGTGAAGGTGGAACCATTTTTCGCAATAGTTACCATTTTATCAATAACAACTTTTTCATTTTTCTGTGACACATAACGGTATCGTGTTCCGTAAGTACGTTCCATTACGGTTTCCCAGGTTACTCTTATTACCTGAAGGTTTGCGGTTGCTGAATTAACTGCATTTCCTTTCATATCGGTTGCAGCCATACCAATCACCAGCGGTTGCTTAGTGCTGTTGTAATAGTCACTTAGCTTTAAACCTAAATAATTTTTCTGTGTACTTACATCAAAATTCATTAACCCGGTTCACCGGTCTTCCTGTTTCATCGAAAACAGTTGTGTAAATTCTTCCATCCAGTAATCCAGTGTTAGCATAGTCGTCACTGACGGGGAAATAATCAATGGCATCACCTTCCTCATTCGTTTTTCCTTCACGGAAAATGTTGTTATAAACAATGTTATCGGCACCTGAAATATGGAAGTTGTAATCAGAGAATGCTTTTGAATAAACTGTTTTTCTGCGCAGACTGAAATCCATTTCATAATTTCTCCCTATAGCAGGTGTGCCAAATAAATTCATGGCCCGAACTTCGTTTTTCACAGAGTCACCGGGTTCATAAGCCTTATCAATTTGTTTTACGGTTACAGAAATCCGGTCCGGAATAAATTCTTCCACACTAAAAGAGCGTGTTGTAAGGAATACATTGTTCGAAGTATATAATTCCATACTCCAGTTTCCGGTCACTACACCGCTTCCCAGTTGAACAGAACCCTCAGCAGCACCCTGACTATTTAAGGTTTTACGGATGTTCGTATATTCCCCACCGTTAGGCATTACAATTTTTATTTTAACAGGAACATCTGAAAGATTGTTCATTGCAGTGGTCCTGATTATGGTATTGAAGTATACTTTTTCACCGGGACGGTATATTTCGCGATCTCCATAAATGAAAGCTTCATAACCTGATGGATTATTTGTTTTTCCACCAACATCAAAACGGGAATCTTCAACCCTGGTGTCATTCAGCGTCATGTAGTTGAAGTCATCGGCTTCACGTGCAGTTATCATTCCAACCCGGAAATCGGGATGCTTACTTTTTAATGATTGAATAGTAGCAACACCATCACTGTTGGTATTGGCAGTCCCAATTACCTGGTTATTAGTACTGATTAGTGTAATTTTTGCTCCCCGGAGCGGAGCTGCATTTTTGATTGAGTTGGCAAACACAATAACTTCATCACCTGAATATTTGGCAATTAAACCAATATCGGAAATGGAAATTAATTTGGTAGCTTTTCTCCAGCGATCTTCTGTTGAGGAAATGGTTACCAGATAAATGCCTTTGAATTGTTGTTGTTTTTCAAAATCAAGATTTAACAAGGAAATACCATTACGCTTTTCCAGATTCTTTGTATCATACTGCTGATTCATGATCTCATCGCCAAGCTGATCTATATTATAATCGTTATAACTAAAACGCGATGACCCTTCTTCATCCCAGTAATCATCGTATCGGTGGTATCTCATAAACGCGAGAATATTATTCTCATAAATTTTAAATACACGCAGATGTACTTTTGGGATATTAACAATATTTATTCCGACTTTTTTGGAAGATTTATCTGATAAATACAAGCCCTTATTGGAAGTGAAACTGATAGTTGGTTCCATTTCACCGAAAGCAACGAGGGCTTTGTAATCCGCAACCATTGCTCCTCCAATAGCGCCTGAAAGTTCTTTTTTAATGTCGAGTTCATAACTTGCACCTGAGACGAAATTTCCGGAAATTATAAAACCATTTCCGTTTGCGGAAACTGTGAATGGAACAGCCGGAGTGATTTTAATACGAGCTGCTGCATTTTCAGTCACCACTTCCTGATTGCAATAAACCAGAATACTTCCACCTGATGTTTCCAATACCCCTTCAACCTGAGTGATCTCGAGTTTATCCGGAGCCTTCACATCCTGTATGCCTTTAATTGCTGCAGGAATTCCCAGTCCACATTGCACACACAATGCACCTGCATTAATAGTATACTCCAGTTTAGAGGAGGCAATAGTTTGGGCAGAGATAGAAGCTGTTTGAAATTTCAATTCTTTACCAATGCCCTGATCACTTAGTTTAAATTCGGTTGGAACACCATTAATTTTTAACTGCAATTGTTTTGCAATCACTAATGGATCAATATCGTAGTTGAAAACCAAATTCCCTTGCAATTTTACCATGCCTGGTTCATCTGTTGCAATACTCCACCAGGTGAGTAAATTTTCTGCCTTCAAAAAAGGTGTGTGGAATTTGAAAATGTTTTCTGCAGGCAACTTCTTGCCCGTGGCTAGTTTCTTCAACAGGTTAGGAGTAAGTTCAGCGGTGTATGCTGTTGCCGGCCTGAATTCCGATGAAGGTGAAAATACAAGCTCGCGTTGGTTATTCCATTTAAACATCCCCTTTACCTCGGGTTTTAAAAGAATGTACTCAGTCGAATCCCAAATATTTATCAAAGAATCCGGTACCAGATCGCTGTCGAATTTGAAAACCAGGTTCTGACGGGTCTCAATTTCTTCACCGAAATTCCGGTCGGTGACACTGATGGTGTTTCTTAATGAACAGGAGCCAATCAACAGCAGCACCGCAAGTGCGCTGAAGGTAATTTTCAAATTCGGGGACATAGGAGGTGGGTGTTAGATCAGAAAGAAGGAATGCTGTATAAAGCCAAAATTACTTTTTTGAAACCGGAATATAAAACTTTAATGGCGGTTCCTTTAGTATGTCTGTCCTTAAATAATCTTAGCCACAAAAAAACCCGGAAATTACTCCGGGTTCATATTAAAATGGATTTGGATAATCCCTCGAAGGATCATAATCCGATAAGCTTGATTTCAGTTTTTTTCTGGCATTGTGAATCCTGATCTTCACAGTTCCTAAAGGTACCTTCATGTATTGAGCAATTTCTTCGTATTTATAACCTTGAAATGCCATTATAAATGGTACCCGTAAATTCCTGGACAAGGAAGAAATAGCATTCTGAATGTCTTTCAATATCATTTTACGATCTCCAAGGTTGGTGGTCTGTGGACCCTGGGAATTAATGTAATACTGATTGTCGGTATCATCACTAACTACATGACTGTTAACCTGTCTCCTGTAATTATTGATAAAAATGTTCTTCATAATGGTATATAACCACGCTTTCATGTTCGTTCCTTCACGCAATTTTTCATGATTGCTGAATGCCTTGAGCATGGTCTCCTGTGTTAGGTCGGTTGCATCTTCTAAATTACGTGTCAGGCGTAAAGCAAAATTTCGCAATGGTTTGTAAAAGTCTTTTACCCGGTGATTAAATTCAATTTGTGTCATCTTTTGGCTCCTTTCTGATTCCATGATTAGCAGTGTCAATTATTATGCCCTAAGGAATCGTCGTTTTTGTTCGACAAAAGTACCGGTGAATAATGAAATTTAGATGAAATCTAAATAAGAATTAAATAACTGAAATACAATACTATACGAATGTTTGAAAGAAGATGGAAATTTTGCAACATGAAATTATGTCAGCCAAACTCCGGAAAGGCAGGAATCTCTCCTGGATTAACATCAGGGAAACCAGGGAATATTTGGGGTATTCTGACATCAATATTCTGACGGGAGCCCAAATGGACTGCAACGGAATGCATTTTAAGTAATTGCTTTACCTCCAAAGCCTTAAAATTTCTAAAACGTTCTAAATCCTGATTTATGCTTTTATAATCAGCAATAATGCCATCGGAGTAAACCTGCGTTACACCTAACACCCGGGCAAGTGAAGGAATAATTTTTTCGTACTTGTCATGAACTACCAGCAAATTACTGCCTTTTAGTCGCAATTCATGTCGGAGTGAAGCAACCATTTCAAAAGCTTTGAATAGAAGCCTAAAGAATCCTGTTTAATTAACCCTGACTCTCGAGGATCAAAACAGAAAACCGGAATCAACTCCGTACTAAGAAGCAATGCTTCAATTAAAGCATTGTTTTCCTGTATGTTAAGATCATTTCGGAACCAGAATAGTATCTTATTTTCCTGTTTCATGAAGTTTCAAACAATCGGAAATAATTGATTGTTTCAGCTTTTTCATGAAGATATGAAAAAGTGATAGTTGGATACTTATTGGTCCTTTTTACGCCATATTAAGAAATATCCTATTGCCAGAATTATCACCAGCGAGAAAAATAGATTTGTAGCCAAAAGGAAGTAATCGTTTCCTTCTAAAGTGCCTCTCTTAAAATAAAGCATTACTGCAGAAAGCATGGTTCCGAATAACACGGAAACAGCAATGATGGATATGCGTCGGCGGTTGGTCATTATAATTACTTTGAAGTGCTCAAAGGTAATGATTTGTAAGGTCACAGATGCGTTTTGAATGTCACGATGCCAACTGATTTTGACCGTTATTTCCAATCCGGCCACTTGCAAAGTTGTATTTTATTGATATTTTTGCTGAAACAATTGATCATGAAAAGAACATTACTACCGTTTTACCTGCTTCTTGTCTGTTTAACATTTGGAAATATCAGTTCTGCCCAAAATGTGATTTTGGGATCAGGAACTGCAATTTCAGTATTTAGTCCTATTAACCGTACCAATGATTACTGTGTTTATGAAGTCATCTACCTGCAATCTCAAATTGCAATGCCAGGTACAATTTCCAATATTGGATTTGAAAGATTCGATGGAACCAACACCGACTCCATTGAGAATGTGAGTATTTATCTAAAGCATACAAACTTGTCGCAGCTTGCAGCAGGAACATTCGATACTTCAGGATACACACTTGTTTTCAACGGTTTATTTCCTAATGATGCCGGTGCCGGATGGAGGGAAGTAGCATTGAGTACCCCTTTTATTTATGATATTGTCAATAATCTTCTGGGATTGGTAGTTAAAGACTATCAACCTGCGATAGCGAATACTCCGGTTACTCCTCGTTGGCTTTATACCAATATTTCACCTTCTCCGGTGAGAGCACGCCGCTATTATGGTGCCGTTCCAATTACTTCAGCAACCAGTCTTACAACCACACAATTTACAAGTAATGCACGATTAACATTCCTTTCAACAGGTGTTGTAGAAATAGGTGATCTTGCTGCTCATGTTTATCCTAATCCTGCTAACAGTGTAGTGAATTTTGAAATTCCTGCTGCCGATGAAGATTTGTTTTTGGTTGTGACGAATCAATTGGGGCAAACCATTACTGATGAATCAGTAGCACAGGGAACCACAACTTCATTACAGTTCGATACTCCTGGAATTTATTTTTACCGACTTATTTCAAACAGCAACAAACAACTAAGTGCAGGTAAATTTCTGGTAACGGAATAAAGTCATCTTTCTTGATTGATGTGAATGATCCGATTACTCTGCAACCATCAGATTGCAGCCTCTCCATTCACTGTGATCCATTCTGCCCATAATCTCAAAGCTGTTGCCGGATGTGGTGTTGCGACCTAAATCCTGCGTTGCAATAAATGCGCATGAATGGATATTTGCCAGGTCAATTACCTGAATCACGCCGGTGCTTTCATCGGTAACTTTTGCGAAGGGATCATGTAAGTCACCGATAAGAACCTTCATCCACGGTGGCGTGGAAAAAATTCCATCAGCTACAGCATAAGCCTGCGATAATAACTCAGTCATTCCGTATTCTGAATGAAGGGCTTTAGCACCCGATTGTTGTGTGAGAATTCGGTGAAGCTCCGGCTTAATCATTTCAGCACGCTTTCCTTTCATTCCTCCGGTTTCCATTATTATAATATTGGATCCGGCATTAAATGATTCGTTAAACAAATCAAGTAAAGCATATGTAACTCCCAATAAAAAAAAAGGAGTTTGTGGCTCATTAAGAATTTTAATTTTATTCCTTAGTTCTTCATAGTTGTGCAAATAAAAACCACTATCCGGATGATGACTTTCTTTAATTAAACGATCTGCCATGTACACCAATGAAGAGCCGCTCCTTTCCAGATAGGAGGGCAGTAATGCCAGCATACAATACTTTGCAGGAGCACCATAAAAAAGTTCAAACCCATTCAGAAAACTTTTTTCATAAATGGTTAAGTCTGGAACAAAATGTTTACTGGTAACTTGGCCCGTTGTACCACTGCTGCTGAAATAAAATCCTGATTCATTTCCTGCTTCTGTAACGGCATGGGTTTTGAAAACCGTAACTGGTAAAAATGGAATTTGTGAATAGTGTGTTATTAAATTAATATCGGTTTTCAAATAGTTCAGGTAAGCAGCATAAGGCGGAATGTTTACCGACTGATATCTGAAAAGTTCCAATGCCATTTCGTTAAATGAATCCTCACCGGAAATTAAAAGCGCACGATCAAAAAATGTTGAAGAATTCACTTGTTCAGAAGATTAATTGGTTTTATTTTCCTTCTTATCAGGTAAGAGGTCGGTGTTATAATGCAACCCTCTGTTTTCGGTGCATGCCATAGCTCCTTTGACTATCAAATAAGCCACATTTATTAAATTTCTTAATTCCATTAACGGGACTGAAACCACTGTTTTTTGATAGAGTAACTCTGTTTCCTGGTATATAATTTTTAACCTGTCATAAGCACGTTTTAAACGTAAATTTGTTCTTACAATGCCAACATAATCACTCATTACTTTCTGAAGTTCATTCAGGTTGTGAGTAATAAGTACCATCTCTTCAGGTAATTTTGTTCCGGATGCATTCCAATCGGGGACCTGATCGTTGAATGAAATATTTTTAACAGCTTCTGATCCATGTACAAAGGCACGGTGAGCATACACCGCAGCTTCCAAAAGTGAATTAGAGGCAAGACGGTTTGCGCCGTGTAAGCCCGTTGAAGAACATTCGCCGGCAGCATAAAGGTTGGCAATGGTTGTTCGGGCATTCATATCCACAACTATTCCTCCACAAGTGTAATGTGCTGCAGGCACAACAGGAATGTAATCTTTGCGGAAATCGATTCCAAGCGACAAACATTTGTTATGGATATTCGGAAAGTGATTTATAAATTCTTCCTCATTACTATGCCGGCAATCGAGATAAACAAAATCATCGCCTCTCACTTTCATTTCGTTATCAATAGCCCTCGCAACTATATCGCGTGGTGCCAATGATAATCGGGTATCATACCGCTGCATAAATTCATTTCCATCTCGAGTTTTTAAAATTCCGCCAAAGCCACGCACTGCTTCAGAAATTAAAAATGCCGGCCGTTCACCGGGATGGTAAAGTGCGGTTGGATGAAATTGTATATATTCCATTCCCCTTACATTTCCCTTGGCGCGATAAACCATAGCTATACCATCTCCGGTTGCTATTCGCGGATTGGTGGTACTCATGTAAACATTACCGGCACCTCCGGTAGCCATGAGTGTAATTTTTGAAAGAATAGTTTCTATTTCCCCACTTTTTAAGTTCACTACATAAAGTCCATAACAAGCAATATCCGGTGTATCCTTCCTGCTCTCACCACCCAAATGCTGTTGTGTAATGCTGTCCACAGCAAAGAAATGTGTATGCAATTCAATATTGGGATGTGCATGTATCTTCTGAAGTAATTTCCGCTCAATTGCCAGAACCGTTATATCCTTTAAATGTAAAATCCTGGATTCAGAATGGCCTCCTTCCTTTGCAAGATCAAATTCTCCCGACGGTTTCTTATCGAAATCGGCACCCCAGGTAATAATATCCTGAATTCTTTCCGGACCTTCCTTAATAACCATTCTCACCACCTCCTCATCGCATAAGCCATCACCAGCTACCAGTGTGTCCTGCACATGCTTTTCAAAACTATCATCCGGATCAATGACAGCAGCAATTCCACCCTGAGCATATTTGGTATTCGATTCATCCTCATCGGCTTTGGTGATAATCAGGACTTTTCCGAATTCGGCAGCTTTCAAAGCATAATTGAGACCTGCAATCCCGGAACCAATAACCAAAAAATCTACTTTTGTCCTTTTCATCGTCTCTAAATTAGAAAAACAGCAATAAAAATGTATTTTTACATCCTGTTTTGTGCACAAAGTTAATTATACTAATCCATGAGACAACTTATAATAGGCGTTTTCATTGCTCTGATGGCAGTAGTGTTCGCCCTTCAAAATGCTGATCCGGTAACGGTAAAATTGTATTTCTGGGAACTTCGGAATACAAGTATGGCTCTTATCCTGATAATGACACTGTTAATCGGTGCAATTGCCGGTATTTTATTTTTAGCACCGGGCATTTACAAGCGAAACCAAACAATCAGTGGTTTGAAAAAGAAGATTTCGGATCTTGAAAAACGTCCTGGAACCTGAAATATAAGAAATCGGTGGAAGGTATTTTTTCTGATACCTATTCCCGAAACATAAACTTTACCTATTGTTAACTGTTAAATTCAAGAATACATTTTAATCTTATAAATCCAATGCCAATTCCGGTAACTGTTTACGCCGAATCTACACCAAATCCTTCTTCCATGAAATTTGTGGCCAGTATCCCATTTCTTATGGAAGGGTCGGTTGAGTTTAATTCCCGTGAAGCCTGCAAGTCGAGTCCCCTTGCTGCACAATTGTTTGATTTTTCAGGTGTGAAATCGGTTTTTATCTCGGATAATTTTGTTACTGTAACCAAGGAAAGTGAAATTGACTGGTATGAAATTACTAATATCCTGCGTGAGTTTATCAGAGGGTATTTGATGGAAGGCGGGAAGGCATTTACAAGCAATCCGTTTGCTGATCAGAAGCAACCCGAAGTAGCTGCTGAAACCTCCTTACCTATATCGGCAGATCAATCTGAAATTGAAGAGCAAATTATCAGAATGCTTGATGAATATGTTAAGCCGGCGGTAGAACAGGATGGTGGTGCTATTATTTTTCGTTCGTTTGAAAATGGGGTAGTAACAGTAGCATTAAAAGGTTCTTGCAGTGGTTGCCCTTCTTCAACCTTAACTTTGAAGTCCGGAATCGAAAATTTGTTGAAACAAATGGTCCCGCAGGTTACTGAAGTTGTTGCTGAATAATCCGGTTACTATTTCCCAACCCTAAATTGGTTTTAAGAAGAAGTCATATGCCATTTTGGCCTGTTGATTTAAAGCACTACATTAATATGTGACTGATTCCTGAATCTGTCCGGAAGCCCCGTTAATACTGGTTTCCAGCTTCATAAAGGGGGCAAATGTTACATCGCAATCATAAAAGACCGATCTTCACGTTACAGATGGGTTGCCAACGGAACCTGATTTTTCTTTTATCTTTGTTGGATACAAGCATATCAACGAAATAATCAAATTCTATATCAATCAGTTTATGAGAAGCCAACCTGTAACATTCATTTTTAAAGGAAGTATCCGGACGTTGTTTTTAATTGGAATTTGTTTCATGTTCAATACCGGGGCTCAGGCACAAAAGTCGTGGACACTTCAGGAATGTATTGAGCACGCATTAAAAAATAATATTACCATTAAGCAATCTGAAATTTCATCTGAAATTGCTAATGTAAATTATGTGCAGTCGAAAGCGACTATGTTTCCCGATTTGAATGCAAGCGGGTCATACAGTTATAATTTCGGACGTTCGGTGGATCCATTCACCAACGATTTTACTAATTCCGAAATTCAATCAGCAAATATTTCTTTGAATGGTGGTGTTACTGTGTTCGGCGGTTTTCAATTGATGAATACACTGGCACAAAGCAAGTATGATTTTTATGCCGGCAAAGAAAATCTTCAGAAAATTAAAAATGATATTGCACTTAATGTAGCAGCATCATTTCTTCAGGTATTATATGGTAAAGAATCTTTGAAAGCGGCAAATGACAGGTTAAATGCGGCCACTGAAACAAGAAACAGAACCCGTTTAATGGTTGAGGCAGGAAGTATGGCACAGGGGAATTTGCTTGATGCCGAAGCTGCCATGGCTGCTGAAGAATTGGCAGTGGTAAATGCTGAAAATTTATTAAAAAGTGCTACTATAAATCTGATGCAGTTGTTGGAATTAAAACCTGCGGATGGATTTGAAGTGACGGTTCCTGCAACAGAATTCCCTGAACAATCTTCAGTGGCAATGAATCCCGATGATATTTATAGTACATCAGTGAAAATATTACCTGAGTTTAGAGCTGCTGCTTATAATTTACAAAGTGCTGAAAAAGGATTGGCAATTGCTAAAGGCGGTCGTTATCCGCGATTATCTTTATTCGGCTCTCTGTCAACCGGCTATTCAAATGCACGCACCCGCTTTGCAGGATCACCGGTTTTTCTGGGATATCTTCCGAATGGTTCAGTGACTTCTTCGGGTGATGAAGTATTGACACCTGCATTTGATTACAGAAGTGAAAAAGTTCCTTTTAATGATCAGCTCGATGAAAATTATAACAAGTCGGCGGGTATCAGCATTTCAATTCCTATTTTTAATGGATGGGCTACTGAATCAGCCATTAAAAGGGCAAAGTTAAATTTAGAAAACATCAAATATAACCAGTTGCAAACACAGAACCAGGTATATAAAAGCATTTTTCAGGCACATGCTGATGCTGTTTCGGGACAAAAGAAATTTTATGCTGCAGAAAAATCGGCCAATGCCAATAAGGAAGCTTTGTCTTATGCTGAAAAGAAGTATAATGTTGGTATGATGAGCTCAGTCGAATTTTTGAACGTAAGAAATAATGCGGCTAAAGCTGAATCCGATTTGCTTCAGGCAAAGTACGACTTGATTTTCAGAATCAAAGTGCTCGATTTTTACCTGGGTAAACCATTGGCATTCTGATAGTTGTTGTTTGATAAGACATTGACAACGGAATTGGTTTCTGCTGTATTCTCGATGTTTCTTTGTACTTTAGCACTGTTTTCCTGGAACTTCTTCGAATTAACTTTGCATTATGGCATCTAAAAAAACCTTTACAAAACACTGATCATTGGCGGTGTCGCTCTGTTAGTGTTATTAGTTATTGCACGAAAAGCCGGATGGATCGGTGAAGATGATAATATCAAGGTGAGTGCAGAAAGTGTAACCAGTGAAACAATTATTGAGGTGGTTACTGCAAGCGGGAAGGTACAGCCTGAAGTAGAAGTTAAACTAGCTGCAGATGTATCGGGTGAGGTGGTTGATATTTTTGTGAAAGAAGGTGATGTTGTTGAAAAAGGAACGCTTTTAGCCAAGATAAATCCCGAAATTTATTTGTCGGCTCTCGATCGGATGGTTGCTTCCGTTAATACCTCTAAAGCCAATCTGGATAATGCCAAATCGCGATTAAGACAATCGGAATCGCAATTCATTAAAACAGAACTTACCTATAACAGAAATAAAAAATTGTATGATGATGGTGTAATTTCTGCATCAGATTTTGAATCTGTAAAATCGGCTTACGAAGTTGCTAGAGCAGATGTTGATGCTGCAAAACAAAGTGTTTCAGCTGCTTCGTATGGTGTACAAAGTGCTGAAGCATCATTAAAAGAATCAAGAGAAAATTTAAACAAAACATCAATTTTTGCTCCCGTTTCAGGAACTGTTTCCAAACTGGATGTTGAAAAAGGAGAACGTGTTGTAGGAACAGAAATGATGGCTGGAACGGAAGTTATCAGACTGGCAAATCTGAATGAAATGGAAGTGAGTGTTGATGTGAGTGAGAGTGATATTATTCGGGTTAATGTTGGCGATACCGCTGCTGTGGAAATTGATGCCTATATGAACCGCGAGTTTATGGGTGTGGTTACTGAAATAGCAAATTCTGCAAACTCAGCCGACGTATTAAGTTCTGATCAGGTGACTAACTTCACTGTTAAAGTGAGAATAGTTCGTGATTCTTATAAAGATTTAATTCCTGCCGATAAGCCTACTTACTCCCCATTCCGCCTGGGCATGTCGGCAACCGTTGAAATTCAAACACGCAAAGAGTATCAGGTAATTTCTGTTCCAATTCAATCCGTTACAACGCGCGATTCTACTGTTGCTTCTTCTAAAGAAAGAAAACGTCCCGGTGGTGATGATGAAGAAGCTCCTTCAAAAGAAGCAGAAACAGATGTAAAGAAATCAGGTGTTGTTACAGAGTGTGTTTTTGTAATCGGTGAAGACGCAACGGTATCGATGCGAACCGTAAAAACCGGTATTCAGGATAATATTCACATTCAGATTTTACAAGGATTAAAAACCGGTGAACGTGTTATTACCGGTCCGTACAATGTGGTTTCGCGACTTTTAAAAGATGGCGACAAAGTAAAAGTTGTGCCTAAAGACGAGCTTTTTAATGCTGAAAAAAAGTAAAGCTTGGCACTGATCCTCAATATTGAAACTGCTACTGAAGTTTGTTCGGTAGTGCTTGCATCCGATGGAAATATTATTGCCAGAGAGGAAGAAGCGGAAGGTCGCAATCATGCGTTACTGTTAACCACATTTATTGAGAATTGTTTGAAGCTGGCCGGAGTCGCATTTGCTGATCTGGATGCCATTGCTGCCAGCAAAGGTCCGGGTTCATTTACTGGGCTTCGAATAGGAGTATCAACAGCTAAAGGTTTATGTTATGCCCTCGATAAGCCTTTGATTCCGTAAATTCATTGCAAAGCATGGCTGCCGTTGTAATCGGGAATGGCCACCATCAGGAAGCAGATTTGCTATGCCCCATGATTGATGCCCGCCGGATGGAAGTCTATACAGCTTTATTTGACAAAAAAGCAGAGTTTGTTACGGAAACTTCAGCACAAATTATTGACAATAAGTCATTTGAATCATTTTTAGGCTCTAAGAAAGTTTTGTTTTTCGGGGATGGTATGCAAAAGTGCAGGGAGCTGTTAAATTCGTCAGAAAATGCCCTTTTTTTGGATGAAATCACCAATTCTGCTGTCGGAATGGTTCATTTTTCCGAAAATTCTTACAAAATCGGCCAATTTGAATCCACTGCTTATTTCGAGCCCTTTTATCTCAAAGATTTTTTTGTCGCAAGGCAACCGGAACCTCCTAAATTCCGTCCTTAGAACAGGTTATAAATTCCGTTCAAAGTCAGATTATTCCTGTTCAGTCAGAATTTGTTGCTAAAACTTTGATTTTAGTAGAATTTCGGGACTCCTTCTTTCTAGTGGAAGCCATCTGTTGTTCTTGTTTGCAACTTATTGTTTCTGAATGAAAAATCGTTTGCTATTTGAATTAAATTGTTGTATTTTTGTTAGTATCTCCAAGACTAAACCTTACAGAATATGAAAAAGGTAATAATTTGTCTGTTTCTTGCATGTTTAACAATGCCTGGATTCAGCCAATTAACTACAAATGGTGCCCTGACACCAACGCAATTGGTTAATAATGTTTTGCTAGGTTCAGGAGTAACCGCCACAAATATTACATATACTGGTGCCGCTGCTTCCAAGGCTTCGTTTAACTGTGCAGGGGCATGCAATATTGGAGTACCAAATGGAATTTTATTAAGCTCAGGGTCTACTGCAGGAGCCATGGCGCCTGCTGCTGTTCACAATTCAACAGACATGGGAACAGCCGGAGATGCGCAATTAGATGCTATTGTAACACCAAGATTAACCGAAGACGCTTCCGTTCTTGAATTTGACTTTTCCGTTGCTTCGGATTCTGTAAAGTTTGAATATGTTTTTGCTTCCGAAGAATATAACGATTATGCCAATACCACCTTCAATGATGTTTTTGCATTTTTCATAAGTGGACCAGGAATTGTTGGTTCGCAAAACATTGCTATTATTCCCGGAACTACCACACCTGTTTCAATCAATACGGTCAACAATGGAAATTCGGGAGGCGTTGCTACCGGACCATGTATGAACTGCCAGTATTTTGTAGATAATGTTGGGGGAGGAAGTGTTTACTTTGATGGTTTTACAACTGTGTTAACAGCAAAAGCTAGAGTTCAACCTTGCGAGACTTATCATATCAAACTGGCAATCGCTGATGCAGGAGATGGAGTTTTTGATTCAGGTGTATTCTTAAAAGGTGGTAGTTTTTCCAGTATTGGAACGGTATCAATTTATGCAAATGGTAATCCGCAAGTAAATGCTTCTGATGTTTATGCCTGCACGGGAACATCTGTTAATTTATGTTTAAATCCTGCATCTAATTACACCTGGTCGACAGGTGAAACAACCCAATGTATAACAGTAACTGAAGCAACCATAACTGCATCCGGAAATTACGGAGCATTCGTTACCGGAACCGGTGGATGCTTTGCATACACCGAGGTTCAGGTTCATTTTGTAACTCCATCAGCAACTATTACACCATCCGGACCAACAGCATTGTGCCCCGGAGGGAATATTGACTGCCAACGCAGCTCAATCTTATCTCTGGAGTAATGGTGCAGTTACTCAAAATCTGAATGTTACTACTGCAGGAAATTATACAGTGACAGTTACACAAGCCGGTGGTTGTACTGCAACAGCAACTGTGAATGTTGTGGTGAATACCAATCCTGTACCTGCCATTACCGGAACACTTTCGTTTTGTGCAGGTGCAAATACTACACTTAATGCAGGAGCCGGATTTAATACTTATTTGTGGAATACAGGTGCTGTCACTCAAAATTTAACTGCACTTGCTGCAGGTACTTATACTGTCACTGTTACCAATGCTGCCGGATGTACCGGAATTGATAATGCAGTGGTGGTAATGAATCCTCTTCCGGTGCCAAACATTACCGGAACAACTTCATTTTGTGCCGGAGGAAACAGCAATTTGAATGGGGGTGCAGGTTTCAGTTCTTATCTGTGGAATACGGGAGCTGTTACGCAACAGTTGAATGTAACAACAGCAGGAAATTATACTGTTACAGTAACAAATGCTGCCGGTTGCAGTGCCAATACATCCGTGAACGTTACTGTTAATGCGCTGCCTGTTCCAAACATTACCGGACTTGCATCATTCTGTCAGGGAGCTAATTCTACAATTGATGCCGGCGCAGGTTACACTTCTTATCAGTGGAATACCGGTGCTGTTACGCAAACAATTAATGTTTCTGCAGCAAATACATATACTGTTACCGTTACCAATGCCAATGGTTGTTCCAATACCGATTCACAGGTTATTACTGTAAATCCATTACCAGCTCCTGCAATTTCAGGAACAACAACTATTTGTCAGGGTGCTAATACTTCTTTAACGGCAGGTCCCGGATTTACAGGTTATCTGTGGTCGACCGGTGGATTGGGAGCTTCTATCAATGTTACAACATCAGGAACTTATACTGTCACAGTTACAGATGGAAATGGTTGTAAGGCTTCAACAAGTACGAATGTAACTGTTAATCCGCTTCCTGCTCCTGCAATCACAGGTACACTTGCATTCTGTTCCGGAAACAATTCGAACCTCAATGCTGGTGGTGGATTTAGTTCTTACTTATGGAATACAGGTGCATCGACTCAGGTGTTGAATGTTACAACTGGAGGAAATTATGTAGTAACTGTAACCAATGGTTTTGGATGTTCTGCATCCACAAATGCAATTGTCACAGTTAACGCATTACCTGTTCCAAATATTACCGGTGTGCCTTCATTTTGTCAGGGCTCTTCAACAACACTGAATGCAGGTGGAGGTTATGCGTCTTATCTGTGGAGTAATGGAGCAAACACACAAAATATTACAGTAACTGGTCAAAACACATATACGGTGACCGTTACTAACAACAATGGATGTAGCAACACCGATTCACAGGTGGTCACCGTTAATGCCAATCCGGTTCCTTCCATTACAGGTAATACTGTTGTTTGTCAGGGTATATCAACATCGTTCAATGCCGGGGCAGGTTATTCATCCTATCAATGGTCGAATGGTGCGTCAATAGCAACTATCAATCCCGCCACAGCGGGAACATATACGGTAACAGTTACCGATGCCAATGGATGTACCGGTACAACTGCTGCAACACTTACCGTAAATCCACTGCCAACTCCTGCTATCACAGGTGTGACTTCTTTCTGTCAGGGACTAAACAGTAATCTGAATGCAGGACCCGGTTATGGATCTTATTTATGGAATACCGGAGCAACTTCTCAATTATTGAATGTGAGCACTTCCGGAAATTATACAGTTACTGTAACGAATGGATTTGGATGTACAGCATCAACTAACACAGCAGTTGTTGTCAACCCTCTTCCTGTTCCGGTGATTAATGGTCCTCAGGCTTTGTGTATTGGTTCTTCAGGAACTTTGAATGCAGGTTCAGGATACGCTTCTTATTTATGGAACAATGGCTCGGTAACACAAACAATTAATGTTTCATCAGCAGGAAATTATGCTGTAACAGTAACCAGCAATGCCGGATGTACCGGAACTACATCGTCAACTATGGTCATTAATCCATTGCCAACTCCGGCCATTACAGGTGTTACTACTATTTGTCAAGGTACTACAACTATTTTAGATGCGGGTGCCGGATACAATAACTACTTATGGAGTAATGGTGCAACCGGTCAGACATTAACACTTGGAGTTGCGGGACCAGTAACAGTTACAGTAACTGATGCCAATGGTTGCATTGCTCCTGCATCTACATCAATCAATGTAAATGCATTACCTACTCCTGCAATCACCGGAGTAGCTGCATTTTGTCAGGGTGGAAACAGTACTCTTGACGCAGGTATAGGTTATTCTTCATACTTGTGGAGTACCGGAGCTACTTCAAGAACCATTAATGTCACTACCGCAGGAAATTATGCGGTGACTGTTAGTGCTGCAACAGGATGTACCGGTTCCGATAATCAGTTGATCACGGTAAATCCGAATCCTTCACCAGCTATTACAGGTGGAACAGGAATTTGTCAGGGCACATCAACCACACTTACAGTTCCCGGAACTTACGCATCTTACCAATGGAATACCGGGGAAACTTCTCAAAATATTCAGGTAGCCAATGCGGGTAATTATACTGTTACAGTTACAACAGCATTTGGTTGTACCGGTACAAACAGCACTGTGATGGTAGTTAATCCGCTGCCAACTCCTGTTATCACCGGTGTTACATCAGTGTGCCAGGGTATAGCTACAATATTTGATGCCGGAGCCGGTTATTCATCTTATCAGTGGTCGAATGGTGGAGTTACTCAAACTATCAATCCCGGAATTGCCGGAACATTTACAGTGACCGTTACTGATGCAAATGGTTGTATAAATTCTGATGCTATTAATTTAACAGTGAATCCACTTCCGGTTCCAGCCATTACCGGAACAACAGGTTTCTGTCAGGGTGCTAACAGTAACCTTGATGCAGGAAACGGATTTGCATCTTATCTGTGGAGTAATGGTTCATCCACCCAAGTGATTAATGTTTCAACAGCCGGAAATTATGTGGTAACGGTTACCGATAATAATGGATGTTCTGCCAATACAAGCACAGCAATTACTGTTTATCCGAATCCAAGTCCTGCAATTACCGGAATAACTGGAATTTGTCAGGGAAGCACAACTACATTAACTGTCCCCGGAACTTATGCATCTTACCAATGGAATACGGGAGCAACTACACAAAATATTCAGGTTGGTACTGCAGGCAATTATGCAGTAACGGTAACAACTGCTTTTGGATGTACGGGAACCAACTCTACCAATACTATTATTAATGCATTGCCAAATCCGGTCATTACCGGAGTGACCGCAGTTTGTCAAGGATTGGCATCAACCTTTGATGCAGGAGCTGGATACTCGGCTTATCTGTGGTCGAATGGTGCGGTAACACAAACTATAAATCCATCTGTTGCAGGCACATTTACCGTTACTGTAACAGATGCCAATGGATGTCAGAATAACACAAGTCTGGCATTGACCTTAAATGCACTGCCTCAGCCTGTGATTAATGGTGATTTTGAATTTTGCATTGGCGACAATAGCACTATCACTGCAGGAGTTGGTTATGCATCATATATATGGAATACCGGAGCAACAGCCTCTTCAGTTAATGTAACTACAGCAGGTAATTATGCTGTTACGGTTACAGACGGAAATGGATGTGTAGGCTCGACTTATGCAACCGTTATTGTAAATGCACTGCCTACACCTGCAATCAGTGGGATGACACAAATTTGTGATGGCACAACCACAATGCTGATAACAGGCAACTATGCCTCCTATCAATGGTCGAATGGAGAAACCGGTTCATCGATAGTAACCGGCACTGCGGGTTCTTATAATGTAACAGTAACAGATATAAATGGATGCGTTAATTCTACATCAACAACTGTAACGGTATTTGATTTACCACAAGCAGTTGTTACAGGAACATCTGAAATTTGTATCGGTCAATCCACTGCCTTAAATTTCAATTTTACCGGAACTGCGCCGTTTACTTACACCTATAGTGATGGATCAACTACTTTTACTCCAGCACCTGTTGCGGGAACAACTGCCTCAATTAATGTTGCCCCGGGAAATACAATGACATACCAACTATTGACTATAGCCGATGCTCATTGTGCAGGAACAATCAGTGGTGCAGCAACTGTAACCGTGAATCAATTGCCATTGCCTGTAATCACAGGAGATTTGGAAATTTGTGATGGTGAAATAACTGCATTGGCTGCTACTCCGGGTTATGCAACCTATACCTGGTCGAATAATGCAAGTCAACAAATATTACAAACAGGTGCATCCGGAATTTATACCGTATCAGTTATAGATGTGAATGGTTGTCAGGGAACATCTCCGGCAGTTAATCTGGTTGTTAACGAGGTGCCGGTTGTTGCATTTACAAATGATACCAGTATGACATGTGCAGTTCCTGAAATTAATTTTACCAATTTGTCGACATATATTCCCGGTTCAGTTTTCAACTGGAATTTTGGTGATGGCAGTGAATCGGAAACAGAAAATCCTTCTCACATATTTAATAATCCCGGTTTGTATCCAATTTCATTGGCTATAACCACTCCGGCAGGTTGTGTGGGTAGCAATACCTCAAATGTTGATATTACTTTCTTCCCATTACCTGAAGCCGATTATGTAACTGCACCGGGAATAACCAATATATTCACTGGTAAAATCAGTTTTGTTGACCGTTCATCGTATGCTGTTTCCTGGTTGTGGGATTTTGGTGATGGAGCTTATTCTTATGATCAGAATCCGAATCATTATTATAATGAAGTTGGTGATTACAAAGTAAGTCTGAAAGTTACAAACATTGCGGGTTGTGAAGATGTAACTGAAGACATTGTAACGGTAAATCCTTTCTATATTCCAAATGCATTTACTCCTAACGGGGATGGCATAAACGATAATTTTTATTATTCGGGATATGTACTTGATGTTCAAAATTACGACATGAAGATTTTCAATCGCTGGGGACAATTAGTGTTTGCCGGCGCAACTGAAAATGATACATGGAATGGATATACCTTACAGGGAGATCTGGCACCTCAGGGAACCTATGTTTACCGTTTGCAAGTGACTACTAAGGGTGGTAAGGATTACACTTTTAATGGTCATGTGAATTTGATTCGGTAATATTCAATCAACTTTATTTTAGTTTTGTTTAAAACAATTTTTATTTTATTGAAGTAAAGAACAACATACTACAACATTAGTAAAAATTCTACAAAGAAATTTGTAGAATTTTTTTTTGTGCAAATAGTTGTTTGTATGTAGTTTATGAATTTATGTTTGATGCTAATTACAACAGTTGTTTTTATAGTCAATTTGAATAATTGTGTATGAATTTATCATTCACTAAACTTGTAGTGTAAAATTCTAGCCCTTTTCATTTTACAAGTTTGCAATAAAAAATAAATTATAACCTAACCTCAAGTTCATGAAAAAAAATCCAACAAGCTATTTGTTGGATAGACGCAAACTGCGTCTATTCAGCATGAGTATTTTACTTGGTCTCGGAATGTTGTTAAGCAACAGTTCGTTTGCTCAGGTATTGTACTCGGTTTCCAACCTTACCGGTGTGGGATACACACCGATTTCGGGAGGAACAATTATCAATTCCACAGCTCAATTGACTCCAGGGTCGATGACAGTCAACCAGGATGATGGTTCGGCATTGATCACGCTGCCATTTACGGATTGGATTTGGAAATCAATCAACAGTTACTTCTGCGAATGGTCGTTCAGCAGCAAACCTATGGAGTACCACCGAACCATCAAACACTTTAGGTGCATGGTTCAAAGACATGGGAGCTAACTTCGGTGTTGGTTTTCCCGGTGAAATGGTACATGGTTCTGTAGGTACCGACATTTATGCATTTGAATGGAAAAATGCAGTAGGATCCAGTTTCAGCAACACTACAACCAATCTGATTAATTTCCAGATCGTTCTTTATGGTCCTGCTTCTTCAAATCCGGGACGTGTAGAATATTTTTATGGAAGTACTGCAGGAACAACAGCATTTGGTGCTGCAATCGGTATGGAAGATGCAGTTGGTGGATCAGGGAGATTTCTGAATGCCTTGAATGGTTCAACAACTGTTTCATCTACTTCTACTGCATGGCCAGGAAACGGAAATGGTTTCCGTTTTACTCCATTTTCACCATGTGTTGCTCCAGTTGATCAGGCATCTGCCTTAGCATTTGGAACTATTACCACAGGAGCAATAGCCGCTTCTTTTACAGCTGCTCCAAGTGTACCATCGGGTTATCTGGTTGTAGCTTATCCAACAGGATCTGCAGTTACTAATCCTGTTGATGCAAATGCATATATTGTAAACCAAACTCTTGGTTTAGGAAAAGTTATTAGTGTTGGTACATCTGTAAGCTTTAATGCTACCGGATTGCTACCAAATCAGGGATATGATTTTTATGTATACACTTATAGCAGCACGCTTTGTTCTTTTGCACCGGCATATAATACTGCTTCTCCATTAACCGGAACTGCTACAACTAATGCTTGTGGTGGTCCGGCAGCAGGAACTTATTCAATTCCTACAGATTATGCCACATTGACAGCAGCTTTAACTGATATCAATACCAATGGTATGTTAGGTTCTGTAATACTTGAATTGGAACCAGGGTATACCAGTGGTGCTGAAACATTCCCTCTTACTATTTCTCAGAGTGCGTGCATCAATGTATTCTCTACATTGACTATTCGTCCACAAGCAGGTGCAACAGGTTTGTCAATTGCTGGTGGTAACGCAGGCCCAACTATTGACCTGAATGGTGCCGATTATGTAACTATTGACGGTCGTCCGGGTGGAGTAGGAACCTCTTCTCAGCTTTCAATATCCAACTCAACAACTACAGGGGTAGCTATCCGTTTGTACAATGATGCCTCAAATAACACCCTTACTTATTGTGATCTGCAAGGCTCGAATGTTTCAGGAGCGCCATCATTAGTTACCTTAGGTGGTGTTGTTTATATGGGTGGTGCTGATGCTGTTTTCCTGTTGGGAAACGACAACAATACCATTTCTAATTGTAATATTCACGGATACCTGGCAACAACACCTGCTTTCGGTATAGCTGCAATTGGAACTACAACGGGATTAGCTTCAACTTTCAATGAAAACAATACTGTAACCAATTGTGATATTTACGATTACTTCCTGGCAACAGGTGCTTCAGGTGGTATTAAGGTTGATGTTGGTAATACAGGTTGGAATATTACAAATAACAGTTTGTATCAGACAGCTACCAGAACAATTACAACAGCAGGTGCTACCCACAGAGGTATGTGGATTACTCCTAATACAGGCTCATTGACTGACCGTGCTAATAACTTCAATGTTTCCAATAACTATATTGGAGGTTCCGCTTCCCTCGCAGGAGGTAGCCCATACACTGTTACAAGCACCACAACCGCTATTATGTACGGAATGGATATGTCTGTTGGATTGGGCACAGCTACTTCAGTACAAGGTAATACCATTTCCAACATTGCATTTACTTCGACTGCAACAGGTACTCCTTCATTTGCTGCTATGAGTACTGTAAATGGTAACGTTAATATTGGAACTGTTACAGGAAACACAATCGGAAGTGGAACTTCCACAGGTGCAATCGTTCTTAATATGAACGGAAGTTTAGGAATATCATTTGGTATACGTTTGAATGGCGGGACTACAACTGTATTAAATGCAAGTAATAATACAATCGGTGGCATAACCATCAATACTGCTGCAGCTACAGTTCATAACTTCAACGGGATTTTCTGTAATGGTGGAACCACCACCAATGTTACTATTAATAATAACCTTATTGGTAGTTTAACAACAGCTAATTCTATTAATATGCCAATTGCTACCACGTCAACATCTGCGCAAGCAATTAATGGTATATTTATTAGTTCCGGACCATCTGTTAGCGCAGTAACTAATAATACTATAGCAAATTTAAACAGTAATTACAATTCAACCAGTACATCTTCTTTTGTAAGAGGTATTGCAGTTACCACAAGTATAACAACTGTAACCGGTAACACCGTTCGTAATCTTACTTATGGAGGATTAGGAACTGGTTCAGGTATTAGCTCTGGATTAGTAGGTATTGGTGTTTCTGCATCAACTGGTGCTAATACAGTATCAAACAACACTATTCATACTCTGAAGTTGACCAGTTCAACTGCAACTACTCAGAAAATTGAAATTACCGGTATGTTTATCGGAGGTGGTGCTTTTTCGAATGTGGTTGCAAGAAACTCAATTCACAGTTTGTCATTAGCCGCTAATGACACAGCTGCAGTAATTACAGGAATCGATAACGGTGCAGGTACTGTAACCTTTGCCAATAACATGATTCGTTTGGGAATCGATGAGAATGGAACTCCTGTTACAACAGGATGTATAATTAGAGGGATCACTAAAGGAAATTCTGCATCATGTAACTTCTGGCACAACTCTGTGTATATTGGAGGTTCAGGTGTAACAAACGGTGTAGCAGGTTCATTGCGTCAGTCATATGCGTTCGTTCGTGGAACGAATGGTACAGCTGATGACGTTCGAAACAACATCTTCTCCAACCAGCGTTCCAATGCAGGAGCAACAGGTGCTACCCACTATGCGATTCGTTTAGCAAGTGGTACTTCTGGTTTGGTTCTCAACAACAACGTTTATTATTTCACTGGAAATGGTGGCGTGTTTGGATACAATGGTGCAGCCAATGTACCAAACTATGCTGCTGGTTGGGCTGGTGGCGATTTGTTAAGTTATGAAACGAATCCACAATTCCTTGCTCCAAATGGATCAGCTTTCATTGGTGATCTTCACATTAACCCTTCTATTGGAACTTTGGTTGAACAAACCGGTGCTACTATTGCTTCTGTAACAGAAGATTTCGACGGACAAATCCGTGCATCGCTTTCACCAAATGATATTGGTGCTGATGCAGGTAACTTTATCAGTCTTGCATGTACCGGAACCCCAACAGGTGGTACCCCAACAATCTCTCAATCTTCAATTTGTGCAGGTAATTCTGTGACATTATCCTTGTCAGGGTTCACTAATCTGCCAGGTATTACCTTCCAGTGGCAGGAATCTGCTACTTCTGGTGGACCTTATGCGAACGTAACAGGTGGTACAGGAGCAACAACAGGATCTTATATAACTCCATTGTTATCTAACACTACCTATTATATATGTGAAGTAACCTGTACAGGAAGCGGATTATCAGCTCCTTCAACTGAAGCGTTTGTTACCGTAAATAATCCTCAAATCCTTACAACTACGCCAGCGTCAATTTGCGGAACAGGCTCTGCAGCCCTTCAGGCAACTGCTACTCCAGGCGCTACCATTAACTGGTACACGGCTCCAACTGGTGGATTGCCTGTAGGAACAGGAGGTACATTTAATACTCCTACTATTTCTGCTACTACGAATTACTACACTTCAGCTGCTGTAGGTGGAATTGGTAATACGCCTGTACCGGGAGGTAATACCTGGAATCAATATACAACTGTTGGTTCATTCCAGACCTCAACTATTTCAGGTGCAAGTATGGTATTTGATGTGTTGCAACCTTTAACACTTGCTTCTATCGATTTCTATCCTGCTGCAGCAATAGGTTCACCATATACCATTGAAGTACGTCAGGGATCTGGAACCGGAACATTGGTTGCGACTTACTCAGGTGTTACAACTGTTCAGAACGTAACCACTCCTTCGGTAGCTCAAACTGCAAACGTAAACTGGACACTTCCTGTTGGAACTAACTATGTAATTGGTTTCGCTGTGAACCCAAATACATGGAGAGGTAACATTACCAACTTCCCATATCCATTTACATTACCGGGTTATTTCAATATCCAGGGATCATCATTTGGAACTTCCCCTGGTACTACTTTAATTTATCAATATTACTTGTATAACTTTATAGTCAATGCAGGATGCGAAAGCGGAAGAACTGCGGTAACAGCTACTGTTACAACTCCTCCTCCAACAACAATAACTTCTGCAAGAACAATTGCTTGTAATGATGAAGTTGTTGCAATTTCTGAAACCAGTGGAAATTACACTTCTACAACATGGACACCTACCAGTGTATTATATACTAATGCCGGTGGAACATCACCATACTCAGGAGGTAACAACCCGAATGTATTCCTGCGATCAACAACACCGGGTAATGTTGATGTAATTCTGACAGCAACCGATGGAATATGTACTGAAGTAGATACTGTTACTGTATTTATCCAACCGGCAGCTGCAACAGTTTCATCAACACCATCTGACCTTTGCGTAAGTGGTTCTGTAGTTGTGAATTTAACTCCATCCGGACCATATGCAGCAAACACCATTCAATGGCAGAACTCACTCACGGGTTCAGGCTATGCGAATATCGGCGGTGCTACAGCTAACAGCTATACCACACCAGTGTTGACCTCATCAACATTCTATCAGGCAGAAGTAAGAAATTCAAACAACGATTTGTGTTTCACTTCTACTCCATATGAAGTGGTTGTAAATAACCCTCAATTGTTAACCACTACTCCTGGCTCACGATGCGGAGCAGGTACAGTTGATCTTGCTGCATCCGCTTCTACAGGTGCTTCCATCAACTGGTATGCCAGCGCAACCGGCGGTGCTCCAATCGGAACAGGAACTACCTTCACCACACCTGTTATTACAACCACAACTGATTTCTATGCTGCTGCCAGTAATGGCGGTTCTACACTTCAGGGTGGTAAGCCTTCTACAAACGGTGCGGATGGGACTAACACCCTGGGCGGAATTTACTTCACTGCAAATCAGGCTTTCACTTTAAATTCTGTTGTGATGTACCCTACAGCTGCCGGAACAAACACTATCGTATTGTATGCCGGTTCAGTTACTACAGGTACACCAATATATACACTCAATCATACATTCACTGGTGCTGCTCCTACAGGTGTAACGGTTCCTATCAACTGGGCTATTACTCCAGGTAACTACACCTTGTACCAATCAGTAAGCGGTGCTGCTTGTTGGAGAGATTTCAGCGGCGGAACTTCGGTACCAGCAACTGTTTATCCTTATTATATTGGTACTGCTTGTACTTTAACTGACGCAACACTTGCTGGTTATACTTATTTCTTCTACAACTGGACAATTACTACAGGTTGTGAAGGAAGTCGTACAGCTGTTACTGCAACTGTTAACACTTCACCAGCTATTACTGCTGTTAGTGGTGCAAGTACGGTGTGTAATGGTAACTCAACTACTGTAAGTGTTTCAAGCTCTAACGATCCTGACTACACATACTCATGGACATCAGCTCCTGCAGGCTTCACAGCATCAGGCCCTGGTCCGCATACGGTAACACCAACAGCTGCCTCTACCGTTTATACAGTTCAGGCAATTGATAATACAGCCGGTCCATTTATGGGTTGCGGTGCACTCAGCACCGTGACTGTTTTAACATCTACAAACAGTCTCACTGCAACAGCCTCATCAACACCAGCCACAGTTTGTGAAGGTCAGGATGCTCAATTGAATGTTAGTGCAAGTACAGGAGGAATTCAATATTCAATGTCAACCCTTACTGGTCTAACATATACGCCACTTTCTGGTGGGGGTATTACAACAATTAATACCACCGCACAACTGCTCACTGGAATGGGATCAACCAATCAGGATGATGGCGGTGTGGTTGTAACACTTCCTTTTACTTTTAACTACAATGGAAATTCATTTACCCAAATGAGTTTCTGTACTAATGGTTGGGTAGGAGCCGGTGACCAGGGAACAATAGATGCAGTTAATATGCGTGTGCCTGCAAACTTTTATACTTCCACTATTCCGAACAATACTATTGCAGCCTGGTTTAGAGATATGGGTGGTAACTTCCCTACAGGAATAGGTTCGATGCGCCACGGATTAATTGGAACGGATGTGTATGCATTCCAATGGGACAATGCTGTTGGTAGCGGATTTAGTGATGGTTCTACAATACTTACTTCGTTCCAAATTAACATTCATGGCCCTGCTTCGGCAACACCAGGTGTAATTGATTTGATTTATGGACCAGCTGTTGGAACTATCGCAACACTTGCAGCTATCGGTATTGAAAATGCAATTGGTGGTACGAACAACTATTTGAATGCCCTTACTGGTAATGGAACTTCTACTACTGCTTCAAGTGCTTGGCCTGGAAATGGAAACGGTTATCGTTTCACACCGCTTCCTCCTGGTGGCTTGAATTACGATTGGTCAGCAAACAGTACCTTCCTTACTTCAACCAGTATTGCAAACCCACTCGCTGAAAATGTTACCAGCACTCAGAATTATTCAGTTCTGGTAACTCAAACAAGCACGGGCTGTACCAAAACTGCAAACGTAACATTGAACGTGTCTCCACTTCCTGAACCTCTTATCGGCAGCAATGCTCCTGTTTGTCAGGGACAAGACATCAATTTGTTTGGTTCTAATACAGCTTCAGGACAAACTTCAGGCAACAGCTTCTCTTGGACCGGGCCAAACGGATTCCTTTCAGGATCTCAAAATCCTACTGTTACCGGAGTCACTACTGCCAGTGTAGGGTATTATGTTTTGACAGTTCAAAATAGTTTTGGATGTTCTGAGGTGGACTCTATTAATGTTCAGTTATTCGATAGTCCGGCCCTGAATATCCTAAGCCAAACAAACGTAGTTTGCAACGACGCCTTAACCGGAGCATATACGATTGAAGTTACCAATCCAATACCATTTGGAAACTACCTGTACAACGATGGTACTACCGTTAACTTCGACGGTGTTTTCACCGGTGTAGGAGCAGGTCTTTATAACGTAGAAGTAACTGATGATAACTCTTGTTCAACTACCATTCCAGTAACAATCACGGAGCCTGATCCAACTACTACTGCTAATGCAGGAACAGATCAATCTTCTTGTTTAGGAAATACCGCCACTTTAGCCGGTAATGCCGCTTTGGTAGGAACAGGAAGCTGGACAGTAACTGCAGGAGGAGCAACGGTCACCGACCCATCTGATCCTAATAGTACGGTAACAGGATTAACAGCAGGTTTAAATACCTTCCGCTGGACAATCGACAATGCCCTTTGTGCAAACAGCAACTTCGATGAAGTAGACATCACTACCAATGTATTGCCAACGGCATCGATCAGTGGCACCACCGAAATCTGTAATGGAAACTCCACTACATTAACGGTAGTGTTTACAGGCACGGCACCTTATACGTATTCGTATAGCAATGGTGTAACGACCTTCGGACCGTTCACTACCAGCAATACAACAGAGAATATTACGGTAGCACCAACTGCAACCAGAACGTATACGATAACTGCGATCGATGATTCGAACTGTCCGGGAACACCATCGGGTAGTGCAGTAGTAACGGTAACACAGGCACCACCTGCTAACTCGGTATTTATTGTATCCTCACCAGCCACAGGCTGCGTGGGTAATGCAGCGGTAGTAAACGTTAACCCGGTCATAGGAGCAACACTTTATACCTGGACGGTATTCCCTAACACGCTGATCAATGGTCAGTCGGGAGGCGTTGCCACCACCACGGTACCAACAGCAACCTTCACCTTAGGCACTTTGCCAGCGAATGAATCGGGCTGGGATATCTGCGTAACAGCATCCAATGCTTGTGGACAAACCAATACCAAGTGTCTGACTATCCGCGGCGCGTTAAGCACCCCGGCAGTAATCAGCGGCACCACGGTAGCCTGTGCCAGCAGCAGTGGCACCTACAGTACAGGTACAGTAGCAGGAGCATCAGGCTATAGCTGGAC
Source organism: Bacteroidota bacterium (assembly GCA_016713525.1). GTDB lineage: Bacteria > Bacteroidota > Bacteroidia > AKYH767-A > OLB10 > JADKJB01. The sequence goes on from JADJOZ010000003.1 coordinate 76,732, forward strand.
AGGAACCAATGGAATCACTTTCAGTGGCAGCGGCACAAGCATCACGGCGAACTTCCCATCGGGCTTTACCAGTGGACAGATTTGTGTGGCAGCTACGTTATCGTGCGGCTACACGGGTCCACAGCGCTGCATCACGGTAACCAGTTCGGTAAGTCAGCTTGGCTTAATGAGTGGCCCATTTGCAGTATGTCCCGGTCAAAGCGGCCTGGTATTTAGTGTACCAGCCAATTCAGGACTATCTTCTTATACCTGGACAGCCCCATCGGGCGTAACCATTACTTCGGGACAAGGAACCAACTCGGTAACAGTGAGTGTGGCTCCTGGCTTTAACCTGGGAAGTATGTGCGTAACGGGTACATCGAACTGCGGTATTGTATCGGCAGCCCGTTGTAAAACAGTTAGCAGCACCTTACCACTTACCCCTGGCAATATCTCGGGAGCAAGTACAGGAGTGTGTAATCAAACAATCACCTACTCGGTACCTGCCTTAAGTGGCGTAACTTCCTATAACTGGACCGCCCCAATAGGCGCAACAGTAGTATCAGGACAAGGAACCAATACGGTTGATATCAGTTACCCTAATGGATTCAGCAATGGCCAATTGTGTGTAACGGCTCAGAATGGTTGCGGAATCAGTGCAGCACGTTGCATCAATATCAAAGGTGTACCGGCTTCACCGGGAGTGATCTCAGGACCAATAACAGTATGTACCGGCGAGCAAGGCTTAACCTATAGCATAGCTGCCATGTTTGGTGCAAGCAGTTACACTTGGGTAGTACCTGCAGGCTCGAGCATCATTGCCGGTCAGGGAACAGCGAGTATCATTGTAGACTGGGGAACTACAAGCGGACTGGTAACGGTAACAGCAACTAACAGTTGTGGCGTATCAGGAACCAGAACACTGAATGTGATCGTAAACTGTAAGCTGTCAGGAAATGAAATTCCGGGTGTATTGGTGAATGCGTATCCAAATCCGGTAGCAAGTGAACTGACCGTAGAGGTAAGCTCAGAAAAGGCGAATGACTATGCACTGGAGCTGACCGATGTATCGGGACGCGTAGTGTATAGCGGACAAATGAACACAACAGGTGGTATGAAAACAACCACAGTAGATGTAAGTACATTGTCAAAAGGCATGTATATGCTTACCGTTCAGTAATGATGGATTTACCAATCAGATTCGTATTGCGGTACAATAAATAAAAATTAAGTAAGGTGATTCCATCACAGGAATCTGTCAAAAGCCCTCATCTTCGGATGGGGGCTTTTTTATTTTACTGGTAATTAGTTTGATAACTTTAATAGTTGTGTTATAAGTTATTTTCTCTATTTTAATATGATATTTCATGTAGCATGTAAATGATATTATTTGTAACTTTAGCAAACAATTTATGTGCAAAAGGAATTCATGTTAGTTGCACATTAGAATAACCACTACACTAACCCCTAATTAAATAATTTACTATGAGCACAAAATTTGCTATCATGCGAAGTCGGTCTCTCGTTTTCGCAAAATTGAAAGTATTCGTCTTAGTTATGCTTTTAAGTATAACTAATTCAGATGTGTTTTCACAAGCGGCAAGCTATAATCTTAGCTATGCAACCAATGTAACCGCATATCCCGGATCATTGAACACTGAAACGGATGCAACAACAACCGGATGGACACTAATTGCAGGTACAACCGGAGCCATCAGTGCTGATGTCTGGTCATCGACGGTTAGTATTCCATTTGCATTTGATTTTTCGGATCATCAGTGACATCATTCAAAGTTAATCAGGGCGGAGTGCTCACATTTACAACCGGCGCAGTTTCACTTCCCGGCGGTAATACAGGGTTACCTGCCAGTGGACTTCCTGATATGAGCATTGCAATGATGTGGGATGATTTTACAAACACGGCACCAACAGGTGCTGGTGATCAGGTTTATTATAAAGTGTTTGGAACAGCACCCAACAGGCAATTATGGGTTAAATATTTCTCATTTGAAATGGGAAATCCTTCCTTGAGTTTTGTTTATATGTCAGCTGTACTTGAAGAAACGACAAACAACGTTTATGTTGTTGATATGTATAATTTATCCAACACAGGAACTACAACTGTTGGATTACAATACAATAACACTTTTGCCGTACAGGATGCAGCATCACCAAATATTCCGCATGGTGCAATTGGCACACAAATAGCAGATAGTGATGTATGGACATTCACTCCCTTTTCTTTGTTACCATGTACAGCTCCACCCACACCAGGAACAGCGATAGCAATACCTTCAAGTGGTATTTGTCCAACTTCTTTGGTTTCTTTAAGTCTCTCAGGAAATTCTGTCGGATCCGGACAAACTTATCAGTGGCAAAGTTCAGCAAATATTGGTGGTCCTTTTGTCAATGAAGGTGGATCCTTGCTTAGTCCTGCTTCATTTATTGCGGCAACGACTACACAATATTATCGTTGTGAAGTAACATGCAGCGGAAACTCGCAATACAGCACTCCTGTTTTAGTAACAGTTAATGCCGCATTCCCGGGTGGGAATTATACTATTAACGCTGCATTGCCTACCGGAGGTACGAACTTTCAGACCTTTAATGCTTTTGTTTCAGCATTAAATTGTGGTATTGCAGGTGCAGTGGTAGTAGATGTTGTTTTAGGTAGTGGTCCGTATAATGAGCAGGTAATATTTCCCGCAGTACTAAATACTTCTGCAACCAATACTATTACTATCAATGGAAATGGCAACACATTAACATTTGGAGCGACTGTTAGCACAGCACCATCCACATTGGAGTTAAATGGTACTGATTACATGATAATAAATAATCTGAACATTGTTGGTACAGGTGCCACTTATGCATTCGCCGGACACTTGTGGAATAATGCAGATAATAATCAGATAAATAACTGCACATTTACTGTTAATCCAAATTTATCTACTTCTGTTGTGGTTCCATTTTCAATAAGCGGATCCGTGTCATCTGCGACAACTACAGGATTATCCGGTATTAATAACGTGATTACAGGTTGTACCATGAATCATGGTTATTATGGAGCAGCTTTAGTTGGAAACAGCGCATCTCCTGCTACAGGCAACAGGATAGAAAACTGCCAGGTAAATGACCATTATCTGTATGGTATCTATTTGTCATATCAAAATGGAACAGAAGTTAAAGGTAACACCATAGAGCGCCCTACCAGAACAACGTTTTCTACTTTCTATGGAATTTATATGACCACAGCAACAACTAATTTACTTGTTCATGGAAATTCTGTTCGTAATCCAATGAATGCAGCACAAACTTCTACGACTGCAGCATATGGTATTTACGCTGTAACTGGAAGTACAGCCGGCAATGAAAACAGAGTCTATAATAATATTGTAAGTGACTTTAAGACTAATGGAACACAATGGGGAATTTATGTTTACGGATATTATTATGTATATCACAATACCGTGGTTCTCGATAATGCTGCATCAACTGCAGGCGAAACGCGAGGTATTTATTTGGTATCTGGAGGTACCGGAACATACATTCAGAATAATATTATTTCAATTACAAGAGGTGGAACCGGAATAAAACATTGCCTTTACTTTGCAGTTGCTCCATCTGCATGTAACAACAACGTGCTGCATATGAATGCACCGGCCGGAACGAATTATATTGGATACCGCACAACATCTTATGCAACATTGAGTGCATGGCAAACGGCTACCACTTACGATTTAAACAGTGTTGACGCAGACCCAATTTTAGCTGCTTTCATTCCCGGAAATGGCTTAGTGAATGATATCGGTGTACCTGTGGGAATTCTGACAGATTTCAATGGTGCAGTTCGGTCTTTAACTACACCAGATGCGGGTGCAATTGAATTTTCTTTAGGTGGACTGGATGCTGGTATTTCCTGGGTTAGTCCACTGAGTCCAACAATCGCAGGATTAAAAACGATAACGGTTAATATTGCCAATACACAAGCACAAACGATAACCAGTTTAAATTTATCCTACAATGATGGTAGTGGTCCGGTAACTCAGAGTTTCACAGGCTTGAATATTGCAGGAGGAACGAATCAGGACTTTAGTTTCACAACGCAATACAATCTCACAAGCAATGCAACAATTACAATTGACATAATAAGTGTAAATGGTGGAACAGATGCGATTTCATGGAATAACACGGATAGTTATGTGCTTTGTCTGGCACTTAGCGGTACTTATACGATAAATTCCGCGAATCCAACCGGAGGAACCAACTTCCAGACTTTTAATGATGCTGTTGCTGCTATGTCATGCGGCATTATTGGCCCGGTAGTATTTAATGTTGTTTCAGCAAGCGGTCCTTATGCAGAGCAGATAACTATACCTGCGATTGCTGGGACTTCGGCAATAAACACTATCACCTTTAACTGCAATGGTAATACCTTAACTAATGGTTTAACCACTGGAAATTATGCAACACTGAATCTGAATGGCGCTGATTATCTTATTTTTAATAACCTGATTATAACAGCTTCTGATGCAACGAATGGATTTGCAGTCCATTTAATGGGTGGGGCAAATAACAACACCTTTAGTGGATGTACCATGAATGCCAGTTTAACCGGAACAGGATCAACAACAGCCTGTATCAGTATGAGTGGCTCATTAACATCTTACAGTACAACCGGAATAAATGGTAGCAATAACACCTTTACAGGATGTACATTGAATGGCGGCTATTTTGGATTTGTTGCTTATGGTGATGCTTCGGTACCTGCAAATAACTCAAGTAATAGTTTGATCAACTGTACGATCAGCAATTACTATGTTTATGGTGCCTATAATTATTATCAGAGTGGAAATATTTTCAGAGGAAATATTTTCGAGCGCCCTACCAGAACCACCATCAGTACATTTTATGGTATTTATGTATCAACATGCCGAAACCTGTTAATTGAAAAGAACAGAATACGCAAAGGCTTTGAAGGGAATCAGGCAAGTACATCTATTGCTTATTGTATTTACCTTACCGGAGATGCAGCAATCGGTGAAGAGCACCGGATAATTAATAATGTAATATCTGATATGCGATCTGCCGGAACGCAATATGGTATTTATTCCACCGGAGCCGATTACTGGAATGCACATCACAATACCATTTCATTTGACCATACCGCAGCTACTGCCGGATCCACATACGGAATTTATTCATCAGGAACACTTGCGTATGATGTTAGGAATAACCTGATTTCCGTCACCCGTGGTGGCACAGGTAGCAAATGGTGCGTTTATTATACAAGCCCCGCCGCCGCAACCAGTAATTACAATAACCTGTACATGAATAGTGCAGCAGGAACAAATAACCTTGGATACAATGGTACATCCTATGCAACATTAGCAACCTGGCAGGCAGGTTCAGGCAAAGATGCAAACAGTACCAGCGAGAATCCATTATATTTTAATCCGGCAGCTAATAATTACAAACCTACGCAGTCAGCTATGGATAATATCGGAACACCACTAGGTGTTACAGATGATATCATTGGCGCACTTCGTAGTCCATCCGCACCAGATGCCGGAGCATATGAATTTTCAGTGGCAGCTAAAGATGTTGGTGTATTTGCCTTTTTAGGACCCAATCCCGATGGTTGCTATACCAATGCTGAAACTATAGAAGTTCAAATTAAAAATTATGGAACACAGATGATCGATTTTTCTGTTGATCCGGTAACAGTAAATTGTGTGATTACAGGACCTGTAAATACAACAGTAAGTGCAACCCTTACAACAGGAACTTTAATGCCAACAGCAACATTAAATGTTTCATTAGCTCCAACAATTAACGGAACTACTAATGGAACCTATTTATTGAATGCAACTACGGTGATGACATCAGATGGAGAACCCATCAATGATGCTTATCCGGAAATAACATTGGAAGTAGGACCTGTAGCCGGAGTAATCAGCTCCACATTAAATTCAATTTGTGTGAGTGATGACCCTGTTCTAACAGCAGTTGGTGTTTATGGCGGCGATATTCAATGGCAGGAATCAACAGTTAGCGCAACAGGACCATGGACAAATGTTGGAACCAATTCAGCTACCTATTCGCCAATAGCAGTAACTCAAACAACCTGGTATCGTGCACTTACAGTTTGTAATGCAAACGATGCTACTTCTAATGTTGTTGAAATAATTGTAAATACTCCATTAATAACTTCAACTACTCCAGGCACACGATGTGGAATTGGTACTGTTGGATTGAGTGCAACAGGATCTGGCTCAACAATTAATTGGTATAATAGTCCATCCAGTCAAACAGCTCTGTCAACAGGAGCATCATTCACTACACCGGTGATAAGCAGTTCAACGACTTATTATGTTTCAACATCCGATGGAGGGGGTACAACAAGTTTAGGCCTTCCTGACAGAGTAGGTGCAACATCAAATTCAGGTTATAGTGATGTAGGTTTGATGTTTGATGCATCAGTTTCATTTACACTTCAATCAGTTGCAGTTTATCCTATAGCAACTACACCAAGTGGTAATGTTACAGCTACTATTGCACTTAAAGATAATGCCGGAGTGATCTTACAAAGTACAACCGTAAGTTTACCAACATCGGTGTTACCCGGAATTAAAACATTAGTACCGTTGAACTTCATAGTGCCTGCCGGAACACAACATCGTTTGGTGTTTACTTCTGCAACCGGTGGTGGCATCTCAGGTTTCATACGTGAAGCAACTACCGGATATGTATATCCATATACACTTCCAGGTGTTGCAAGTATTACTTCAGCTTACACAGGCGGAGCATCATCTGCATATTATTATTATTTCTACGACTGGGCAGTAGTAACAGGATGTGAAAGTGCCAGAGTGCCTGTTGTTGCAACAGTGACACCTCCTCCAACCATGTCGGTTACTGCCAATGATATTACTTTATGTCCCGGTGGAACAACTTCTGTTAATGTGACCAGTTCCAATGACCCTGATTATACTTATAGCTGGACATCAAATCCTGCAGGCTTTACAGCTTCAGGAGCAGGTCCACATAGCATCTCACCAACGGCAACAACCTGGTATGTTGTAACTGCATCCGATAATTCTGCAGGACCCAATACCGGTTGTGTAGCAATGGATAGTGTTCAGGTATTTACTGGTGCAACTCTTTCTGCCGGTAACGTTTCTGCATCACAATCTGAAATTTGTGTGTCAGGTACACCAACTTTAAGTGTTGTAGGTTCTGATGGAGGTGCAATTCAATGGCAGCAATCTACGATTAGCTCAAGTGGTCCATGGACCAATGTTGGAACTCCTTCAACGGTTTATGCTCCGGGTACAATAACTCAAACTACTCATTACAGAGTTCAGGTATCATGCCAGTCATCAAATGTAAGTTCGAATGTTGTTACAGTAATTGTAAATAGTCCTGTAGTATCAGGAACTACAGGTGCAACACGTTGCGGAACCGGCACAGTTACACTTCAGGCTGCTACTCCAGGGGCTGCTGCACTAAAATGGTATGATGCACCTTCTGGTGGTGCCACGCTGGGAAAGGGTACATCGTTTACTACACCAAATATTTCAGCAACTACAGATTTTTACGTAGCTGCATCTGAAGGCTCCGGTGGTAGTTGAACTGCGCTTCTTATTACAGAATTTGATATTGCCGATCCCGATCGTTTCGAAATTCAAAACGTATCTCCAAATACTATTGATGTTACCGGTTGGAGAGTTGCCGTGAGCAATAATTATTCAACATTTAATGCTGTAAATTTAAATGTAGCAACATTAAGTGGCACCCTTGCTCCTGGTGGAAGTCTAACTTATACAGATGCCGCAGCCGGACCAAATTATTGGGGAAGTAATATCCTTTGGAATCCAGGTGCATTTCCTACTTTTTCGGGATGGGCAATTATAATTGATAACACCGGAGCAATTGTTGACTTCGTTGCATTAAACTGGGATGCAACAACTATTGCATCTACCAATCTGGTGGTTGGTCCCTTCACTGTTTCTCCAGGTACCGTGTGGACTGGAGCAGGTATCAACATTGCTACAGTACCAACCCGGACAAACAGTTTCTAGAACCGGCACATCAGATAACAACAACCTGACAGACTTTACCATTGTTGCTTCAACCATAGGTTCAACTAACACAGGAATGATTATTCCTTTTACAGGATTTGGTTGCGAAAGCGCTCGTATTGCGGTAACTGCCACGGTAACTCCAGCCCCTGCGGCTTTGGTTTTTCAACCGATGAACTTTGGTTTGTTCCGGACAATCAGCAACATTAACTGCTGCCAGTATCAATCCTGATTATACTTACACCTGGAATCCAGGCGGTTTATCCGGATCGTCTGTATCAGTTTCTCCAACTTCGAATACAGTTTACACATTAACAGCATTTGATAACTCCGGAAACGCTTTTGATCAATGTCAGGATATTCAAACCATCACTATCAACGGATCAAGCGCTATCCCTCCTACACCTTCTGCATCCAGTACATCACCAGTTTGTGAAGGACAGTCTGTTACTCTTAATGGAGATAATACAGCTTCTGGACAAACAACAGGGAACGTTTATTTGTGGGAAGGACCAGGAGGTTATACTTCTACAGCTCAACAGCCAACAATTCCTATTATTGATGATACTAATGATGGTACCTACACATTGACTGTTACTAATCAGTTTAGTTGCTATGAAACAACAACAACTTTAGTTTACTTCAATGAAAATCCAGCACTGAATTTATTAGGTCAAACAAACGTAGTTTGCAACGGAGCTTTAACCGGAGCATATACGATTGAAGTTACCAATCCAATACCATTTGGAAACTACCTGTATAATGATGGTGCTACTGTTAACTTCGACGGTGTTTTCACCGGTGTAGGAGCAGGTACTTATAACGTAGAGGTAACCGATGATAACTCCTGTACATCTACCATCCCTGTAACCATTACCGAACCTGATCCAACTACTACTGCTAATGCAGGAACAGATCAATCCTCTTGTTTAGGCAATACCGCCACTTTAGCCGGTAACACCGCTTTGGTAGGATCGGGAAGCTGGACAGTAACTGCAGGAGGAGCAACGGTAACTGATCAATCTGATCCGGGAAGTACGGTAACAGGATTAACAGCAGGCTTAAATACCTTCCGCTGGACGATCGACAATGCCCTTTGTTCAAACAGCAATTTCGATGAAGTAGACATTACTACCAATGTATTGCCAACAGCATCGATCAGTGGAACAACAGAAATCTGTAATGGAAACTCAACAACCTTAACCATCGTGTTCACAGGAACGGCACCCTATACGTATTCGTATAGCAATGGTGTAACAACCTTAGGACCTTTCACTACCAGCAATACAACAGAGAATATCACGGTAGCACCAAATGCAACCAGAACGTATACGATAACAGCGGTAGATGATTCGAACTGTCCGGGAACACCATCGGGTAGTGCAGTAGTAACGGTAACACAGGCACCACCTGCTAACTCGGTATTTATTGTATCCTCACCTGCCACAGGCTGCGTAGGTAATGCAGCGGTAGTAAACGTTAATCCGGTCATAGGAGCAACACTTTATACCTGGACGGTATTCCCTAACACACTGATCAATGGTCAGTCGGGAGGCGTTGCCACCACCACGGTACCAACGGCGACCTTCACCTTAGGCAGTTTGCCAGCGAATGAATCGGGCTGGGATATCTGCGTAACAGCATCCAATGCGTGTGGACAAACCAATACCAAGTGTCTGACTATCCGCGGCGCGTTAAGCACCCCGGCAGTAATCAGCGGCACCACGGTAGCCTGTGCCAGCAGCAGTGGTACCTACAGTACAGGTACAGTAGCAGGAGCATCAGGCTATAGCTGGACAGGAACCAACGGAATCACTTTCAGTGGCAGCGGTACAAGCATCACGGCGAACTTCCCATCGGGCTTTACCAGTGGACAGATTTGTGTGGCAGCTACGTTATCGTGCGGCTACACGGGTCCACAGCGCTGCATCACGGTAACCAGTTCGGTAAGTCAGCTTGGCTTAATGAGCGGCCCATTTGCAGTATGTCCCGGTCAAAGCGGCCTGGTATTTAGTGTACCAGCCAATTCAGGATTGTCCTCTTATACCTGGACAGCCCCATCGGGTGTAACCATTACTTCGGGACAAGGAACCAATTCGGTAACCGTGAGTGTGGCCCCTGGCTTTAACCTGGGAAGTATGTGCGTAACGGGTACATCGAACTGCGGTATTGTATCGGCAGCCCGTTGTAAAACAGTGAGCAGCACCTTACCACTTACCCCTGGCAATATCTCGGGAGCAAGTACAGGAGTATGTAATCAAACAATCACCTACTCGGTACCTGCCTTAAGTGGCGTAACTTCCTATAACTGGACCGCCCCAATAGGCGCAACGGTAGTATCAGGACAAGGAACCAATACGGTTGATATCAGTTACCCTAATGGATTCAGCAATGGACAATTGTGTGTAACGGCTCAGAACGGTTGCGGAACCAGTGCAGCACGTTGCATCAATATCAAAGGTGTACCGGCTTCACCGGGAGTGATCTCAGGACCTGTAACCGTATGTACCGGCGAGCAAGGCTTAACCTATAGCATAGCTGCCATGTTTGGTGCAAGCAGTTACACTTGGGTAGTACCTGCAGGCTCGAGCATCATTGCCGGTCAGGGAACAGCGAGTATCATTGTAGACTGGGGAACAATCAGCGGACTGATAACGGTAACAGCAACTAACAGTTGTGGTGTATCAGGAACCAGAACACTGAATGTGATCGTGAACTGTAAGCTGTCAGGAAATGAAATTCCGGGTGTATTGGTGAATGCGTATCCAAATCCGGTAGCAAGTGAACTGACCGTAGAGGTAAGCTCAGAAAATGCGAATGACTATGCACTGGAACTGACCGATGTATCGGGACGGGTAGTGTATAGCGGACAAATGAACACAACAGGTGGTAAGAAAACAACCACTGTAGATGTGAGTACGTTGTCAAAAGGCATGTATATGCTTACCGTTCGCAGCAATGATGGATTTACCAATTCGCTTAGAATAGCGGTGCAGTAGTTAAAATATTACAAAAGTATGAAAGGGCTGAACTTTAAATAGTTCAGCCCTTTTTGTTTCAATATACCCGCTATTACCAGTAGAATTACATCTACATGAGGGAAAAAAATAAAAAAAATATTTTACATTAGTCAGGATATTCTATTCCGCTGGATATTATTGTTCTTCTTAAATACTTTTTTGATTGGAATAACAACAGTGGAATTATCTGTAACTAAATTTTAAACATATACCCCCACCTGATAACTAACAATTACATTATGATGAAAACAAATCTCAAATCGCATAAATCCAGATGGCATCATTTGGTTTTTGCATTTTTACTGTTGCTACTTGCGCATACTACGCAGGCACAACTAGTAAACGTTCCTGTAACAGGATTTAACAACGACATTGTTGCCAATGGAACAGGATTAACAAACACTGTTTCAACCGGAACTCTACCTGGTGTCACACAACCAACAATTGGTGTTGATGGCAATGGGCCGGGAGCTTATTCTTTCATTGATGCCACTTACAAATGGTATTCGGGAAGTGCAGCACCAACATGTTTTCTTCCCACAGGAGGAGCTGTACCGAGTGCTCAAACTTCCGGATTGACATATCAGTTGCAGGACTATTCATCAAATAATGCTTTGACAATTGCCAGTAACACTTATTCCGGATCTGTATGGCCAACTTCAGGTTCTGTTGATTTAGTAACACCAGCTTCTTATGGAAAATTATTTGTTTTGTATGAAAGCGTTCTCAATACTGCAGGCCCTTCGATCACTGCTACAGTAACATTTACAGATTTATCAACTCAGGTTTTTGCCGGTAACACAGTTGTCAACTGGTTTACAAATTCGGAGTTGCATACACACCAACAATTTCCAGAGCTCAGAATGCCGCACCCGGAAATCCCGGAGGTTGCACAGCAGGAACCGGACCATTCTTATTTCAACTGCAGTTGCCTTTGAGTCCGGCCAATTTTTCAAAAACGGTTCAAAGTATTTCATTCAACTGGTCAACTCCAACAGGAGGTGCAGTGAATACAGTTGATTATTTGCATGTGTTGGCAGTCGGAGGACAAGCGGCTTGTGTTGTACCGGTTGATCAGCCTACCGCATTAAGTTTATCTTCACCAACAGGGACAACAATCGCAGGTTCATTCACTGCTGCCGGAAGTTCACCATCGGGATATTTAACAGTTGCGTATCCAACAGGATCTGCTGTTTCTAATCCGGTAAGTGGAACAACATATGTAGTAGGAAATAGTATTGGTTTAGGAAAAGTTGTTGGTGTTGGTGCATCAACATCCTTTACTGCAACCGGCTTATATCCTGGAATTACTTATGATATTTATGTTTATAGTTATAATAGTGGAGCATGTGCCACTGCATACAATACAGCAAGTCCATTAACAGATTCTCAGGCTACGTCAGGTGCCGGAGCTTCTTTGTTGATTAATCCTTATGGGGATGGTGGATTTGAAAGTGGTGGATCATTAGCAGCAAATGGATGGACTGTAGTAAACAGCGGAACCAATGCTTGGACTATGGGAACTTTGCCAACAGGGTTCACAAATAACGCAGCTTATATTTCAAATAATGGTGGTGCAGCATGGGCTTTTACTAATAGCTCTGTTACAGCATCACACATTTACCGTGACATTACTTTTCCTGCCGGTCAATCAGATATAACACTTTCATTTAACTGGAAAGCTCAGGGCGAGACGAGTTCATGGGATGCTATAATAGTGTATACTTGCCCTACATCCATCACACCGGTTGCCGGATCTCCTGCAAGTACAACAGGTAATACTGCTACATGGACAGGTGGTTCTCCAACTGCACTTGGTTCTCAATTGTGGTTGCAGGGAACTAACACACAAACTTTGTCATTATGCTTACCTGCGGCATTTGCTGGTACGACACAAAGAATTGTAATTACCTGGAAGAATGATGGATCAGGAGGAACAAACCCGCCGGCTGCTGTAGATAACATTGCAATTGTTGCAGTTACTCCTGCTGCTCCGGCAAATCAGGCAACATCATTAGTATTAACTCCGGTTTCAACTTCTCAAATTGATGGAAGCTTTACAGCTGCAACAAGTGCTCCAACAGGATACTTGGTTGTGAGATATCCTGCAGGTTCAGCTACTACTGATCCGGCGACTGGAACTACATATGCAGTTGGTGCTACACTTGGTCTGGGGAAAGTCGTTGCCGTTGGAGCTGCTACTACTTTCAGTAGTACAGGTTTGTCGGGAGGAACTTCATATGATTATTATGTTTATGATTATCAGAATTCAGTTTGTGCTGGCATAACTTACAATACAGTTTTGCCTTTGACAGGAAATGCTTCAACTAACGCATGTGGAACCATGACTTCACCAATCACAGTTGGCCCAACAGGAACCTATCCAACTTTGAGTGGTGCTGGTGGAGCCTTGACTGCGATTGCTTCTAATGGAATATCATCTCCAATGGTAATAGAATTGGAAAGCACTTATACTGCAGCTGGCGAAACATATCCGATTGTCATTAGTCAGGATGCATGTGTCACTTCAGTTAATAACCTTACTATTCGACCTGATGTTGCCACTGCTGCTCCGCTTTTAATTTCAAGTAATAATACTACGGCAACCATGATCATAAATGGTGGTTCCAATGTAATTATTGATGGTCGTCCGGGTGGTTCAGGAACGGATAAATTCCTTGTTATTGAAAACACTTCATCAACAGCCGGTTCGGCAGGAAATGCTTTGTTATTAAGAAATGAAGCATCAGATAATATTTTAAGATATCTTGATCTGAGAGCAGCAAATTTAAATCCTGCAAGTAATGCCGGAACACTGGTAGTGGGAGCTGTTCCCGGAGTTGTTGCAATTCATTCAACATCAGGATTGAGTGGTAATGATAATAATACGATTACTAATTGCGATATTCATTCTGTTGGATCTTCCGGAAATTTACTTAACGTTGGTTTTTACGCTTATAACAACACTACTGTAGGTTCACCAGCAAACAACGATAATAATACTATCACAAATTGTAACTTCTATAGTATTTTTCACGCAACAACTGTAACTGCTAATATTAATATCCTTGTTGGAAATAATAATTATAACATAACCAATAATAGCTTTTACAAGAGTGCTGCAATTACATATAATTACACAGGTGCAGCAACACATCGTACCATGTGGATTACACCAAATGCATCTGCAGTAGCTTCAAGTGGATTTAATATCACAGGAAACTTTATTGGAGGAACTGCTCCTAATTGTGGTGGTAGTGCATTTGCGATTACTGGTGCTGTATCTTATCTGTATAATGGAATGGATATTTCAGTTGGTACAGCTTCAGCAACCAGTATTCAAAATAATACATTTACAAACTTTACTATGTCCACTTCCAATACCGGTTCAACTGCCTGTGTAGGAATTAATATTGCGAATGGTGCCGTGAATATAGGAACTGTTACAGGAAACCTTATTGGTTCAACTACAACTAGCGGTGCAATAACTTTCACTGCTAATGTTAATACCGGTGGATTTATTGGTATCAGAACAGGTGCAGGTGGACCAATTGTAATCTCAAATAATACTGTATCTGGTATTGATTTAGTAGGAAGCGCAACCATTACACCGGTATTCAATGGAATCAATGCTGGTGGTGGAACACCGGTGACTATTTCCAATAATACAATCGGAAGTTCCACTTTGGCCAACAGTATAAATGCAGTTACTGCATATACTAGTACTTCTGTGCAGACAATCAGAGGAATTATTGTTAATGGTGGAACCACTTCGACAGTAACAGGGAATTTGATTGCAAATATGAACAGCAATATTATCTCTACAGGAACTGCGGGTCATACTGTTCTAGGGATTGCAGTTTCTTCAACTTCTTCAACTGTAAGTGATAATATTATCAGGAATCTTACATCATCTTCACAAAGTACATCCGGAGGATCTGCTCCTTCTGTGATCGGTATTGCATATTCTTCAACTTTGGCGCCTGCTACAATCAGCAATAACACTATTCACACATTAAAAAATACAAACTCAACAACAGTTTCAGGGCCAGTTGTTGCCGGTTTGTATTATAGTGGCGCTTCCGGTGCTTCAAATGTTATTGAAAGAAATAATATTCACAGTCTTGTGTTAACTTCCAATACAGTGAGTGCCTCCAGCGCAATAACAGGAATGGATATTGCAACTGGTCAGGTGACTATCAAAAATAACATGATTCGCCTGGGACTCGATGAAAACGGTACTCCAATCATCGCTCCTGTATTGATGAGAGGAATTTCGAAGAATACCAACATTGCAAATATCTATAACAACAGTATCTATATCGGAGGTTCCGGAGTGTTAGGTACAATTGCTGCAAATTCTTTTGCATTTCAACGTCCTGCTGCTGCGAATACTGATGATATAAGAAATAATATTTTTGTTAATAACAGGTCAAATGCATCAACCGGTGGAAAGCACTATCAGATTAGCTTGAGCAGTGTTGCAACATTGACACTTAATTACAACAATTATTATGGAAATGGAACCGGAAGTGTATTTGCATTAAATGTTGCTACAGATGTACCAACTTATAGTGCAGGATGGGTAGCTAGTGATTTAAGTTCGCAAGCTGCTGATCCCAAATTTATTGCACCAAATGGTAATGCCTCAACAGGTGATTTGCATATTCATCCGACTAACCAGACAGTCATAGAGCAAAATGGAATCAACATTGCATCAGTTACTAATGACTTCGACAATGATGTACGGGCATCTTTCACTCCTGATGATATAGGTGCGGATGCAGGAGATTTTGTAGGATTTTTCTGCTCTGCAGGACCTCTTACCGCAACCTCAGTTTCCAGTAATCCGGCTTCAATTTGTGGTACAGGAACACGAACTCTTACCTTAACAGGATTTGCTCCTGAACCAGGTTTTACTTATCAATGGCAGGAATCTGCAACTGGTTTGCCTGGTTCATTTGCAAACGTTAGTACAGGTACTGGTGGTACAACAAATTCATATACAACTCCAACTTTATCAACTACTACATTCTATCAGTGTGAAATTGCATGTGCTTTTGGAGGCTCTCCAACAACAAGCTCTACAGTTGAAGTTAATGTAAGCAGTGCTCCAACGTTGGTGGTTACACCAGCAACAGGAACAAATGTTTGCAGTGGTTCAAATGTGGATCTTTCAGCATCAGGTGCTGCAACTTATTCATGGTCATGTTCGCCAGGTGTGGCAGGATACCCTCAGGTTTCTCTGTTTAGCACACCTAACAATTTGGCAACAGTTACATCGCGTCCCACCAGTTCATTGGCAAGCAGTACTGCTGCGCCTCCCGCAACAGTTGCTACGCCGGTATGGACGTATACTGTTACCGGTACCGGTGTCAATGGTTGTACCTCTCAGGCAGTAATTGTGCTCAATGTAATTACAACCCCTGTAGTTCCTTTACAATTAACTTATACAAACTCCCCGGATCCTGTTTGTGCACCAGGAACTCCGGTTACATTTACAGTGAACAATCCAGGTTCAATAGGAGCAGGAAGTTGGGTTTATAATTGGTATGATGCAACAGGTACTACACTGCTGCAGTCTACTACTAACTCAAACGCAACAGATACTTATACTCCTGCTACTCCTGGAACAAACGGAAATTATATTTATAAAGTTAAAGTTTCAAATACTGTTTGTCCTGCCAGTTATGCTGTAGCCTCTCCAACTTACTTTGTTGGATATACTTCTCTTAATGTTGTTTCCGATGCAAATTGCGGGGATAATGGTACATTGGTAGTTTATCCTGAAGGACAAACTAATTTTTCTACCTGGTATTCAAATAGTTTTGCAACCGGTTTACTTGGTGCTGCATTTGATGCAAGTTTTGGAAATGCGAACTTTACAGGTGGAAGATGTAATATTACAAATCAGGTTAATGCCCAGAATGGAACATTGCTTATCCGAAATTCAGCTGCCATAAATACAAATAACCTTCAGGTTGATTTTAAATTATCAACTGCTCCAAGAGGATTTGCATTCAATATTCTTGGTGCCGATGGTCTGGCATGGAGTTATGCTTCCGATGTATGGCAAGGAACATTGACAGCCGGAACCGGTGGGTATAATGCTGAATCTGGTTCAGGAAGTGGATTTAAACTGGCATTTGATGCAACTGCAAATGGTGCAATAAATACACCAGGTGCTTATCTGATGTTCAATTGTACTACTCCCGATCAGGGGCCTTCTTCTCCAGGCGTTCTTGCCTTCAGACAAGGTTCGTTCTGGCAAGGATTGGTTGATGCTCCGGTATCAATTATTATCTCTCAGAATGGATATGTTACCGTAACAATAAACAATGAAGTTATCTTCGATCACGTTGCTTTACCTCCTTCTTACCTCACTGCTGACAAAAGCAACTGGAAACATGCTTTCACTGCCAGAACAGGTGGTTCTAATCAGTTACATGCGATTGATGATTTAAATATTCGTTATAATTCTTATGAATTTAGCAACAACAGTACTAATGGTACAGATGGTACATGGCAGACTTCAAATACATTCAGTGGTTTAGCAGCAGCTACTTATCCGGTTTGGGTTCGTAATCCTGCTAATCCTTCATGTGCTGCTAATACCGGAAATGCTGTTATTGGAACAGCTCCATCACCTTCTTCCGCTTCAACTATTGCTGCTTCAGGATTCCAAACAACAGTATGTGCAGGTAGTAGTACTACTTTAACAACCAGTGTTCCGGTTCCAGGAGCAACATTCCTCTGGGAGTCTTCAAGTTCATTAGGTGGTCCTTATGCACCTGCTTCAGGTGTAAATAATTCGGCTAATTATACAACTGATCCTCTCTTGGCTAATACCTATTTCCGTTGCACATTTACTTGCCCAAGTTCCTCTGCAGTTACTTCAACACCTTTGTTGGTAACCGTTAATGCAGGTACTGTAGCAAGCACCAATTCACCTCAATTAGTGAATTGTATTGGTGATGCAGCAACTCTGACTGCTACCCCAGGAGCTAATACATCAATAGTTTGGTATGATGTTCCAACCGGTGGCTCACCAATTGGAACCGGTAACAGTATTAACGTTACTCCTGTAACTGTTCCTGCAACTTATTATGCTGAACCTGTTACTACATTGTTTACCGATCATTTTAATTTTGGAGGTGTTCAAAATATTTCTGCCATTTTTGGAACAACAACTTCTTCAACAAATATATCTACCAGATTCACGACTACTGCAAGTTTGAGAATCGATAGTATCAAAGTTTTCCCAACTGCAACTGGAACTCTTACTGTAGCACTTCAAAATTCAGGTTCTGCGACAAATATTGCAACCTACACGATGTCAGTAACAACAACCGGAAGTTTTATTAATGTTCCTGTAAATTTAATTGTTCCTGGTTCCGGTAATTATCAGTTAACCACTACAGGTGTTGCATGTACTTATTTCTCACCATTCACCGGTGGTTATGCAGCTCCTTACATGACAATGGGAAGTGGAATTCTGGTAATTAATAGCGGGTCAACTTCTCCAACAGGAGCAAACAGCTCTTCCGTTTATGGCACAGCATTCAATTGGTCGATTACTTCTTCTTGTCCTGCCGGATTTGCAGGCAGAACACCGGTTCAGGTAAATGCAAATCCAGCATTTGCAGTTACTGTTTCTCCTGCAACTACCAGTGCACTCTGTGCCGGTTCAATCCAGCAACTCGATGCCACCAGTGCCAATGCATATAGTAGTTATACATGGAGCCCTGTTACAGATTTGTATACCGATGCGGGAGCAACAATTCCTTACACAACAGGTACTAATACACCAACTGTTTATGTAAAACCTTCCGGAGCTGCAACAATCTCTTATACTGTTTCTACAGTTGGAAGCGGTTGTACTAACACAGCCTCTGCTTCAGTTAATAGTATAAGCGCTCCCGTGGTAACTGTAAGTGCAACTCCAACTTCAGTTTGTCCCGGTTCTGATGTTCAGCTGGTAGCAAATGTAGCTTCCTCTTCTGCTTATTGTCAGGGATCTTATTCAACTGGAACAAGTGTGAACGATTATATTACTAATGTAACACTCGGTAGTATTGATAACACTACAGGTGCATCTTCGTCTCCTTTTTCAACTTATTATAATACACTAAATACTAATTTGAATGTTGGCACTCCTTACACTGTTACCGGAACCATCAATAATGGTGGTACTGAAGGTGTGGCTGTTTGGATTGATTACAACCAAAATGGTGTATTTGAAGGAACAGAGAAAATAGGAGAACAAACAACACTTGCTTTCTCAATTGCATTCACTGTTCCTGGGACTGCCTTAAATGGTATTACCAGAATGAGAGTTAGAAATGTATATAACACTACTGGAATTGATCCATGTATCTCTTATACATATGGAGAAATTGAAGATTATAATGTTACCATATTTGGTGGTGTTAATCCGGTTGGTTATACTTATGATTGGTCGACAAATGCTACCTATTTAACAGCAACAAATATTTCTAATCCTGTTGCTGAGAACATGAATATTTCTCAAACATATACTGTAATTGTTTCAGCAACAACAGGTGGATGCAGCACAACAATCAATACAGTTGTTGATGTGAATCCAATTCCTGAACCACTCGTTTCAAGTACTTCTCCGGTCTGTGAAGGTCAGGATGTTAATTTTACTTCAAGTAACAATGCAGCAGGTCAGTCTACTGGTAATAATTTCTCATGGTCAGGACCTGATTCATTCAATGAAGTTACTCCGAATCCTACTTTACTTGCTGCAGATGCTACTAATGCAGGATGGTATTATGTTACTATTCAGAATGCATTTGGTTGCTCTGCTACTGATTCAGTTCTGGTAACAATTAATGAAATTCCAATTCTAAATATTCTAAGCCAAACCAACGTAGCCTGCAACGGTGAATTTACCGGAGCCTATACAATTGAAGTTACCAATCCAATACCATTTGGAAACTATCTGTATAACGATGGTGCTGCTGTTAACTTCGACGGTATTTTCACCGGCGTAGGAGCAGGTACTTATAATGTAGAGGTAACTGATGATAACTCTTGTTCAACTACCATTCCAGTAACAATCACGGAGCCTGATCCAACTACTACTGCTAATGCAGGTACGGATCAAACTCTTTGTGGCAGTTCTTCAGCCACTCTGGCTGGTAACACCGCTTTGGTAGGAACAGGAACCTGGACAGTAACTGCAGGAGGAGCAACGGTCACCGACCCATCTGATCCTAACAGTACGGTAACAGGATTTACAGCAGGCTTAAATACCTTCCGCTGGACAATCGACAATGCCCTATGTGCAAACAGCAACTTCGATGAAGTAGATATTACTACCAATGTATTGCCAACGGCATCGATCAGTGGCACCACCGAAATCTGTAATGGAAACTCCACTACTTTAACGGTAGTGTTCACCGGCACGGCACCTTATACGTATTCGTATAGCAATGGTGTAACGACCTTCGGACCGTTCACTACCAGCAATACAACAGAGAATATTACGGTAGCACCAAATGCAACCAGAACGTATACGATAACAGCGGTAGATGATTCGAACTGTCCGGGAACACCATCGGGTAGTGCAGTAGTAACGGTAACACAGGCACCACCTGCTAACTCGGTATTTATTGTATCCTCACCAGCCACAGGCTGCGTGGGTAATGCAGCGGTAGTAAACGTTAATCCGGTCATAGGAGCAACGCTTTATACCTGGACGGTATTCCCTAACACACTAATCAATGGTCAGTCGGGAGGCGTTGCCACTACCACGGTACCAACGGCGACCTTCACCTTAGGCAGTTTGCCAGCGAATGAATCGGGCTGGGATATCTGCGTAACAGCATCCAATGCGTGTGGACAAACCAATACCAAGTGTCTGACTATCCGCGGCGCGTTAAGCACCCCGGCAGTAATCAGCGGCACAACGGTAGCCTGTGCCAGCAGCAGTGGCACCTACAGTACAGGAACAGTAGCAGGAGCATCAGGCTATAGCTGGACAGGAACCAATGGAATCACTTTCAGTGGCAGCGGTACAAGCATCACGGCGAACTTCCCATCGGGCTTTACCAGTGGACAGATTTGTGTGGCAGCTACGTTATCGTGCGGCTACACCGGTCCACAGCGCTGCATCACGGTAACCAGTTCGGTAAGTCAGCTTGGCTTAATGAGTGGCCCATTTGCAGTATGTCCCGGTCAAAGCGGCCTGGTATTCAGTGTACCAGCCAATTCAGGATTGTCCTCTTATACCTGGACAGCCCCATCGGGTGTAACCATTACTTCGGGACAAGGAACCAACTCGGTAACCGTGAGTGTGGCCCCTGGCTTTAACCTGGGAAGTATGTGTGTAACGGGTACATCGAACTGCGGTATTGTATCGGCAGCCCGTTGTAAAACAGTTAGCAGCACCTTACCACTTACCCCTGGCAATATCTCGGGAGCAAGTACAGGAGTATGTAATCAAACAATCACCTACTCGGTACCTGCCTTAAGTGGGGTAACTTCCTATAACTGGACCGCCCCAATAGGCGCAACGGTAGTATCAGGACAAGGAACCAATACGGTTGATATCAGTTACCCTAATGGATTCAGCAATGGACAATTGTGTGTAACGGCTCAGAACGGTTGCGGAACCAGTGCAGCACGTTGCATCAATATCAAAGGTGTACCAGGATCACCAGGTGTGATCTCAGGACCGGTAACCGTATGTACCGGCGAGCAAGGCTTAACCTATAGCATAGCTGCCATGTTTGGTGCAAGCAGTTACACTTGGGTAGTACCTGCAGGTTCGAGCATCATTGCCGGTCAGGGAACAGCGAGTATCATTGTAGACTGGGGAACCATCAGCGGACTGGTAACGGTAACAGCAACTAACAGTTGTGGCGTATCAGGAACCAGAACACTGAATGTGATCGTGAACTGTAAGCTGTCAGGAAATGAAATTCCGGGTGGATTGGTGAATGCGTATCCAAACCCGGTAGCAAGTGAACTGACCGTAGAGGTAAGCTCAGAAAAGGCGAATGACTATGCACTGGAGCTGACCGATGTATCGGGAAGAGTCGTGTATAGCGGACAAATGAACACAACAGGTGGTATGAAAACAACCACAGTAGATGTCAGTACGTTGTCAAAAGGCATGTATATGCTTACCGTTCGTAGCAATGATGGATTTACCAATCAGATTCGTATTGCAGTACAATAAATAAAATTTAAGTAAGGTGATTCCTTCACAGGAATCAATCAAAAGCCCTCATCTTCGGATGGGGGCTTTTTTTATTCACCCATTATTTAAGGTTGTTCACCTAAATATGTTGTGATTTAACATAATTAAATTGCTTAAGCGTAGAATTATTGTTACATTGAAATTTATTCCAAAACCATTTAAGATCGAATAGCATACTATGTTCGAAATCTTCAGTTTTATATTAGAAGAATCTAAATATTTGAAATGGTTTCAAATCCAAAATCCTTTGTTATTGGATCATTCAATTGATTTGTATACATCAAATGGTCAATCAAGGAATAAAATAGGTATCCCCTGTTTACAGTTTCTTCTATGCTCTATATCCAACAGAATTTGATATAAATGAACCTTCCTAAACTAAACATAATCCCCCAAAAACTATGATCAAAATGGTTAAAACTTACTCCAAAATGAAACAACATTGGAAAAAAATTGTCAATCGATTAGCCTTAATAGGAATGATAATATTTTTCCTTGCATCACAGTCATCCGCTCAAACAATAATTTCCCCTTCAGGAGATGGGGGATTTGAAACTGGAGCTTCCTTTGCTTTGAATGGATGGACAGCTGTGAACGATGCAAATAGCAAATGGTACGTTGGAACATTTGCAAAAAGTTTAGGCACTCGAGGAGTTTACATTGATGTAAATGCTACCGCAGGTACAGCCAATAACTATAACAGCAATATTAATAATAATCGTATATCACATTTTTACCGTGATATATCCATTCCGGCTGGCGCAACCAATATAGTTCTTTCATTTAAATGGAAAGCTAATGGAGAAAATGGAACCGGAGTTGATGATTATGATTTTTTACGAGTATCATTAGCTCCAACAACGGTTACACCTGTAGCAACTGCGCTTCCATCAGCCAGCTACACTATTGGTACGGGAAAATATAATTTACAATCTGCAGCTTTCCAAACAGCAACTATTAATTTATCGAATTTAATTGCCGGAACAAATCAGCGATTAATTTTTACCTGGAAAAATGATATTTCAATAACCAATAATCCCGGTGCTGCTGTGGATGAAATTTCAGTGACTTATACCGCCGGATCCGGTTGTACCGGTACGCCTTCACCAGGAAATACAGTTGCATCATCAAACCCGGTTTGTTCAGGAGCTTCATTTACCTTGTCACTTCAAAATGCTACTCCCGGATCAGGTGTTACATACCAATGGCAATCGTCACCAAACAATTCAACATGGACAAACATTTCAGGAGCAACATCAGCATTATTGAGTACTTCGATTACATCTGCCATTTATTACAGATGTGAAGTTTCATGTGCCGGTAGCCCAGGTTTGTCCAATTCTTTATTAGTGAATCTTTCTCCATCATATAATTGTGTTTGTGCCCCTTCATATACCAATGATTGCAGCCAGGATTATATTTCAAATGTAACATTTGCAGGAATAAACAATTCAACCGGATGTACAGGAACCACACCTTCAAATCTTACTACTTATACATCTCCTAATCCTTCGGTAACAGGAGGTTTAAGTTATCCTATTTCTGTAACCACAGATGGAGATGCTGAAGGTTTAAACGTATGGATTGATTTCAACATGAATGGTGTTTTTGAAGCAGGAGAATCAGTTCTCAGTGGTTTAGCAACATCTTTCCCAAATACTTTCTCGGGAACAGTGAATGTACCTTTAGGTGTTTCTTCCGGTCAAACATTAATGCGTGTTCGTTGTCGCTGGGACAACACTGTTGGGAACGCTTGTAATAACTTTGATTATGGTGAAACTGAAGATTATTACATAACCTTAATTGCACCACCCCCTTGTGTAACACCTCCGGTTGGTGGTACTTCAACCGGTCCTGCAAATGCTTGTACCGGAATCGCGTCAAATTATTCAGTAACAGGTGGTTTAGGAAGCATTCAATGGCAAACATCGCCCACAGCTATTTCAGGTCCGTTTACTGATGTTTCAGGTGCTACTTCATCAACCTTTGGCTTTATCTCCAATATAACAGGAACTTACTACATCCGTGCAAAGAGAAGTGTTTTGGGTTGTGTGGATGCATTTTCCAATGTTCTCACTGTGGTTGTTAACCCTGGAGTTTCTGTTACAACTTCTGCCACCCCTGGTTCTGTTTGTCCTGGAAGCAATGTCAATTTGAATTCTTCAACTGGAGTTTCATTTTCTAATCCTACTGATTATCCAATTCCTGATAATGATCTTATTTCCAATGGTGTTGTTAATTCTCCTATCGTGATTTCAGGGTTTTCTCCTGCTATTTTGACTGCAGCAACGGTTAAGTCGGTATCTTTTAATATAAATCATACCTATGATGGTGATTTAAGGATTCGATTGTTCGCTCCAGGCGGCTCTGCGGTGACTTTAGTCGATGCAGCTGGTGCTGATGGTCAAAATTTCGTGAATACAACTATTGTATCATCAGGAGGTGCAAATGGAAACATTGCCTCCGGAACTGCTCCTTTCACCGGAACTTATAATAGTCAAGCCGCATTTTCTGGATTAACAGGCAATGTAAATGGTACATGGAATTTAAGAGCACTTGATCTGGCATTTGGTGATGTTGGAACTATTTTAGACTGGACTTTAGTTCTTGAATCAGATGGTGTTCTTTACACCTGGTCTTCTAGCCCAGCGGGTTTTAGTTCAAGTTCACCAAATCCGGTTGCTTCACCAACGGTTAATACCACTTATTCTGTTTCTGTTAGTTACAATGGATGTACCAATAACAGTTCTGTTCCTGTCACAATAAACCCATTACCTGAAATTACAAAATCAAGTAATGCACCGGTATGCGAGAATCAGGATATCAATTTAGTATCTGATAATACTGCTTCAGGTCAATCAACAGGAAATATCTTTACATGGACAGGCCCGGGCGGATTTTTATCGGGATCACAGAATCCTACAATTTCTGCTGCCACCAATGCTAATGTTGGCTGGTATTATATTACTGTACAGAACTCATTTGGATGTTCATCAGTTGATTCACTTGAAATTACAATCAATGAAATTCCTGATCTGAATATTCTAAGTCAAACCAACGTAGCATGTAACGGTGCCTTAACCGGAGCCTATACGATTGAAGTTTCCAATCCAATACCATTTGGAAACTACCTTTACAACGATGGTACCAACACACAGTTCAACGATGGAACTTTCACCGGCGTAGGAGCAGGCGCTTATGATGTATCGGTAACCGATGACAATTCCTGTTCTTCAACTGTTCAGGTAATTATTAATGAGGCCGATCCGACTACCACTGCTGATGCAGGAACAGATCAGACTTTTTTTGGTACTACATCTGCTATCTTATCCGGTAATACGGCCGATGAAGGCACCGGCAGCTGGAGTGTGATAGCAGGAGGAGCAACGGTAACTGATCCATCTGATCCGGGAAGTACGGTAACAGGATTAACAGCAGGCTTAAATACCTTCCGCTGGACGATCGACAATGCCCCTTGTTCAACCAGCAATTTCGATGAAGTAGACATTACTAACAATGTATTGCCAACAGCATCGATCAGTGGTACCACCGAAATCTGTAATGGAAACTCCACTACATTAACGGTAGTGTTCACAGGCACGGCACCTTATACGTATTCGTATAGCAATGGTGTAACGACCTTCGGACCGTTCACTACCAGCAATACAACAGAGAATATCACGGTAGCACCAAATGCTACCAGAACGTATACGATAACAGCGATCGATGATTCGAACTGTCCGGGAACACCATCGGGTAGTGCAGTAGTAACGGTAACACAGGCACCACCTGCTAACTCGGTATTTATTGTATCCTCACCTGCCACAGGCTGCGTAGGTAATGCAGCGGTAGTAAACGTTAACCCGGTCATAGGAGCAACACTTTATACCTGGACGGTATTCCCTAATACGCTGATCAATGGTCAGTCGGGAGGCGTTGCCACCACCACGGTACCAACGGCGACCTTCACCTTAGGCAGTTTGCCAGCGAATGAATCAGGCTGGGATATCTGCGTAACAGCATCCAATGCTTGTGGACAAACCAATACCAAGTGTCTGACTATCCGCGGCGCATTAAGCACCCCGGCAGTAATCAGCGGCACCACGGTAGCCTGTGCCAGCAGCAGTGGTACCTACAGTACAGGTACAGTAGCAGGAGCATCAGGCTATAGCTGGACAGGAACCAACGGAATCACTTTCAGTGGCAGCGGTACGAGCATCACGGCGAACTTCCCATCGGGCTTTACCAGTGGACAGATTTGTGTGGCAGCTACGTTATCGTGCGGCTACACGGGTCCACAGCGCTGCATCACGGTAACCAGTTCGGTAAGTCAGCTTGGCTTAATGAGTGGCCCATTTGCAGTATGTCCCGGTCAAAGCGGTTTGGTATTTAGTGTACCAGCCAATTCAGGATTGTCTTCTTATACCTGGACAGCACCATCGGGTGTAACCATTACTTCGGGACAAGGAACCAACTCGGTAACCGTGAGTGTGGCTCCTGGCTTTAACCTGGGAAGTATGTGTGTAACGGGTACATCGAACTGCGGTATTGTATCGGCAGCCCGTTGTAAAACAGTTAGCAGCACCTTACCACTTACCCCTGGCAATATCTCGGGAGCAAGTACAGGAGTATGTAATCAAACAATCAGTTATTCAGTTCCATCGGTCAGTGGTATTACAGCTTATAACTGGATCGCCCCTTCGGGAGCAACGGTAGTATCAGGACAAGGAACCAATACGGTTGATATCAGTTACCCCAATGGATTCAGCAATGGACAATTGTGTGTAACGGCTCAGAACGGTTGTGGAGCAAGTGCAGCACGTTGTATCAATATCAAAGGTGTACCGGCTTCACCGGGTGTGATCTCAGGACCGGTAACCGTATGTACCGGTGAGCAAGGGTTAGCTTATAGCATAGCTGCCATGTTTGGTGCAAGCAGTTACACTTGGGTAGTACCTGCAGGTTCGAGCATCATTGCCGGTCAGGGAACAGCAAGTATCATTGTAGACTGGGGAACTACAAGCGGACTGGTAACGGTAACAGCAACTAACAGTTGTGGCGTATCAGGAACCAGAACACTGAATGTGATCGTGAACTGTAAACTGTCAGGAAATGAAATCCCGGGAGTATTGGTGAATGCATATCCAAATCCAGTAGCAAGTGAACTAACAGTAGAGGTAAGCTCAGAAAAGGCGAATGACTATGCACTGGAGCTGACCGATGTATCGGGACGCGTAGTGTATAGCGGACAAATGAACACAACAGGTGGTATGAAAACAACCACAGTAGATGTAAGTACGTTGTCGAAAGGCATGTATATGCTAACCGTTCGCAGCAATGATGGATTTGCCAATCAGATTCGTATTGCGGTACAATAAATAAAATTTAAGTAAGGTGATTCCTTCACAGGAATCTGTCAAAAGCCCTCATCTTCGGATGGGGGCTTTTTTTATGAAAACATTCAAGCTTTCGATGATTTTATTGAACAAAGAATCCATTTTTTGTAGCGAATAATTTACAAAAAAACCTTCGAATTGATTTATTGAATCAAGCTTTTGATATAAGAAACAAGACGGTTTTTTAACGCTATTGTTATAATAAAAAACAGCCTAAATTTGTAAAGAATTGTAAGACAGGCATATAATTGTTTATTTTTATCGCAATTAATTTTAGAACCCATTGTAATTGATGCTAATATCAATTATATTTGGAATCGATTTATATTAGCAGAAATGCTAAAGGATCGATTTTTAAAATAACCATCTAATTACTCAAATTTCCGTCTGAATTCCTTGCTTGATTCGACTCACTTATTCATTGAAAAAAAAGAACAACTAACACATAACCCCAAATCGTAATGAAAAACAATTACAAAAAGCAAACAGTCGCGCTAACCAGGTGGCTGTTTTTGGCATTGATCCTGATAGGATTCAATGTAATTAACACAAAGGGACAGGTGACCACGTACAATTATACGGGCACAATTGTTACCTATACCGTACCCGGTGGAGTAACTTCCATTTCTATTGACGCACGTGGTGCCGAGGGAGGTATTCAACCTGAAAGCAACGCATTTGGACCTGGAAAAGGTGCCAGAATGATGATGTTTTCAGTGTAACACCAGGTCAGGTACTTAACATTTTAGTTGGAGGACAACCTGCCAATGCCGGAAGTGATGAAGGCGCAGGTGGTGGTGGTGGATCATTTGTGACCACATCAACAAACACTCCTTTACTTATTGCCGGTGGTGGTGGAGGTGAAGGTGCCGATGCGGCAGGAGTGAATGCTAATATTACTACTAGTGTAACTGCAGCTAACACTGGAGGTGCAGGGGGAACCAATGGCAACGGAGGTTTCATACAGGCAGTGAGCGCATCAAACGGCTCTGCCGGTGGTGGTCTTCTTACTGATGGGTTGGAAACTTGTTTAGGAGGCAGGGGCCGTTCATTTTTGAACGGAGGATTAGGAGGAATTTCGTGTGGCGGAACAGGAAGTCCGGGCGGTTTCGGCGGCGGCGGCGGCGGAAGTTCTGAAGGCGGTGGCGGTGGCGGTGGCTACAGCGGTGGTGGTGGTGCCGATGGCGTTACTGATGGTGGCGGCGGTGGAGGCTCCTACAATGCAGGACTTCAACAATTAGCTACTGCAGGTTTTCAATCAGGTAACGGACAAATCATCATAACTGAATTAACTACTTCCTGTGTCGCGCCAACTGCTCAACCAACAGGGTTGGTTTTATCACCAGCAGCTTCATTTCAAATTAATGGAAGTTTCACAGGAGATCCAAGTGCTGATAGTTATTTAATTGTACGATATGCCGCAGGTGCAACACCTTCTCAACTACCGATCGACGGAGTTCAATATGCTACAGGAACAAATTTAGGAAATGGTATTGTTGTAACAAGTACAACTGCATCATCATTTCAAGCAACAGGATTAACAATTTCAACATCGTATGATTTTTATGTTTATTCGATGAATGGAATTTGTGGAGGTGGGCCTTTATATTATACACCTGCTCCTTTGTTTGGCAATGCTTCAACACCTGCAGGTTCTGCAGCAACTGCCTTAGGTGGTTTATGGAGTAGCCCTGCTACCTGGGCTGCGGGAGCTGTTCCACCTACCACTGAAACAGTGATTATTCCTGCCGGTTCAATTGTAACTGTGGATCAATTAGTAACTGCTGCAAATATTAACCTTAGCGGAATATTACAATGGAATGGAACCACTAATGCGATGACTATTACCGGAAATTTAACCATATCTGCAACCGGACGATTCTTACCATACACAGCTGTAGCAACACCTATTGGGCAGACAGTTAACATCGGTGGAAACTTTACAAACAATGGTTATGCTAACTGTGCATTAGGTACAGGAACCCAATGTTTAATAAATTTCAATGGTGCAGGATCAGTTCTAAGTGGTTCCGGCGTTTTTGAAGGCGATGGAACAAGAGGTATTATTCGTCAATTATTTTTTCAAAATCTGGGAAGTAATTCTATCTCGACAACACAAAATATCACAACTTACAGTCTTGCAGTCACAGCCGGAAGTTTAAATACCAATGGAAACCTTCGGGTCGATAATGGCGCTAATGTTTATGGTTTGCCGGTTCACACTCAGGTATCAAGTGTTGCAGTTACTGCAATGGGAAGTAACTATTCTGTGGCTCCTGTTGTATTTGGTGTAGCCGTTACTCAATGGAATAATATTACAGGAGTACTGAATACTATGTATGTTTCAGGAACAAATGTTTATCGTTGTGTTGCTGCAGCCAATATCGGTCCGGCTGCCCCAACTCATACATCAGGAATAGCACAAAATCTTTTATGGATTGGAACAACAGGTACACTGGGTACTCCATTTTTAGGAGCACAAAGTCATTCTGTTAACACACAATATTTCTATGGCGACAATTTATATGTTTGTACAACGGCTGGTGCTGCATCTACTACCAGTCCACCAACACACACTTCAGGAATAGCAGCCAGTGGTGCTGCCAGTTTCAGATATGTTGGTTCACCGGCTAAAGTATCTGTTAACTATGATGCAACAACTTTAACTGTTCGCAGTCTGGCATTGGTCAGTGGTGGTAGTGGATATTCATCTGCAACTGCACCGGGACTGGTTTTCAGTGTTGGTGTTTTAGGAGGTACTGGTTCAGGAGCTTCGGCTTTTTCTGTGATCATGTACAATAACTTCGGACCAGCGAACAGTTTGGTTCAGCGTTCAGGTGTTGCAACAATCACAGGCGGTTTAACTATTAACAACGATCAGGGTGCAAGTATTGCTTCTGCGGATGTACAATCATCATCAGGCGTTGCAGCTATTTCAACTGCAAATGGCGGAAATAATTATAGTGTTGCTCCACAAATTGCCTTTGGTGGACCATTAGCGTTAAATCTTATCACCAATCCCGGATCAGGATACACAGCTGCTCCAACAATTACTGTTTCAGGTGGAACTTTGGTTGCCGGTAGTGCATACACATCCTCAAATTTTACCATTACAGTTAACCAGGGAACAGTACAATCTGTTTATTTAACTTCAACTACTGCAGTGTACTCTGTGCCGCCAACATTAACTATGTCGGCGCCACCATCAGGTACTACTGCTACACTCGCATTCCCAGCCGGATGCTGGCCCGCTGCCACAGCTAATATTGGCACTAATGGTCAACTTTCAAGTTTCACCATTACAAATGCAGGATATGGATACAATACTGCACCTACAGTTGCATTCGGACCTACCAGCGGAACACCTCAAGGAGGTACTTTTACCACTGCTGCAACTGCTCCTACTTCAAGAATTGCGTCATACAATTTAACCTTGAATTATTTTACACCTGCGGCTTCAGCAGTAGTTAGTCCCGATGATGTAGTTATTCCTTCAAATAGAAAATTGAATAATCTTTCATTGGCTGGAAACGGAAATGGACTTACACTTACCGGAGGTGATCTGATCTTATTCGGAACATCACCACTTACCCTGGCAGCAAGCTTAAGTTCTCCCGGAAATATTTTAAACTTAAATGGAAACAATTTACATTTCACATGGAATGGTTATGCCGGAGCTACAAACAGTACATTCAACAATGCTGGAGCAAATTGTTATGTGAAAAATGGTTCAATCACATTAACCGGTCGCGGTGGTGCAGGTACTTTCAACTTTCCTTTTGCAGGAAATACTACAACCGGAAGTTTGACATGGTTTGTTGGTTCAACTCCAACTGCAATCATAACTGGATGTAATGCAACCAAGTATACTGTTACAGAATTAGGTGCTCCAACCAATGCAACATATGGTTCAGGTGCCGGAATAGGTAACAGATCTTACAGAGCACAATTAAATGCTGGTGCGGTTGCAGGTACAAACCCTACAATTACGCTGCATTTTAATTCTTTGGATGGTTTAACAACTACTCAGGATCAAACATTTGTTGCTGAAGCTTCAGCACAATCAGGACCCTGGACTGTCCGTAGTACAGCTTATGGTGCGTCTGCAATTGCATTGCCTGCAGCCGGTTCAAAAGCTACCACCACCGCTGTCCCCGGACCTATAAACAGTAATGGTGATAATTATTACGCCTTCGCTACAACTACCACAACGGTAACTAATTTTTCACCAGCTAATTCTTGTGGTGGAGGAACCATTGTGATTACTGGTAGCGGATTCACCGGAGCAACCGCTGTTACTTTTGGAGGTACTCCTGCCTTGTCGTTCACAGTTAATAGCAGTACTCAAATTACAGCTGTAGTTTCAAATTCCGGAAGTACCGGTCTTGTGAGCGTTACATCTCCTTCAGGAACCGGAATCAGCGCAAGTACGTATACCTTTGATGGTGTAGGTCCGATAGTTTCTATTGCAGAAGGAAGTTCAATTGGTATTTGCACGGGTAACTCAACAACGTTAACTGCTCTTCCAACAGGAAGTGGAGAAACGTATTTGTGGAGCCCTAATGCAGGTGGTGCCACTACTCAACAAATAACAGTAAATACTGCCGGAACATATTCTTGCACCATTACTAATACCGGTGGATGTTTCAATGTTGCTACTGCTACTGTATTTATTGATGATGTACCATCATTAACGATTACAAGTACACCACCTGCTATTTGCTCCGGACAAAGTGCAACATTAAGCGGCACTGCAATTATTGGTGCGCCAGGAGTTGCAACTGTAGGAACCTCCACAACAACTATTAGTGGAAATGATGGTAATCCTTATCGGTCAGGCAATGGAACAGGAAATCAAATTAAAGTTCAATTACTGTATACTGCAGCAGAATTAACAGCTGCCGGCTTGACAGCTGGACCCATCACAAGTATAGGTTTCACAACAACTGCTTCATCAACCGGAACTGTTTCGAATTTTGAAATCAGAATTGGTAGTTCTTCTGCAACCGCACTCACTACAACATTCCAAACTACCCCATTAACACTGGTATTTACTCAGGCAAGTTTTACACCTCTATCTAGTGGAGTAAATACTCATGTGTTCAATCAAGGTTCATTTACCTGGGATGGAATTTCTAATATTATCGTTCAAACTTGTCAAACTAATAATGTTTCAGGAACTGCTACAGTTCAGGCATACACTCCTGCATTTTTATCAAATACAAGTATGCAAACATCCACAACTTCATGCAGCAGCTTAACTGGAACTACTCCTGCCGCTAAACCAATTATTACATTTGGAGGAATTGTTGGAACAAATGTTGCAAGTTCATTGACATGGGTATGGCAACCAGGTAATTTATCGGGTTCAACTCAGATTGTAAGTCCCGGAAGTACCACAACTTATAATGTTACAGCAACCAATTCAAACGGATGCTCCAATACAGGTTCAATCGAGGTGCAGGTTAGTCCAACACCCGTTGCTCCTGTAATTTCTGGTGGATTAACAGTATGTGGTCAGGCTACCACAACTCTTACTTCTACTGCTCCGGGTTCTGGTAATGCTATTGAATGGTTTGATGTTGCATCAGGTGGCACACCTATATTTACCGGAACAGCATTTACTACTCCTATACTCACAGCAAGTAAAACATATTATGTTCAGGAAACCGGACCGAATTGTTTTAGTACCAGAACTCCAGTGACTGTAACATGGAATATTCCTCCGACATTGGCAATTTATAATAATATCAATAATAATACTGCTAACGTATCATTCTGCGGTACAACCGGTATTCCTGTAGTTGGATTAAGTGCAACCACAGGATCTGCTTCCTCGTGGGCTACAAATGGTTCAACATTCTCCTGGTCTGAATCTCACCCTGGCGGATTAAGTTGTGCAGGCACTTGCACTGCATCCAATAGTGTTGATTTAAATAATATTTTACCTGCCTTCAATAATGAGAATATTATTTTAACAGCTAATGACCCTGTTTTAAATTGTATTTCATCTGTAGCAATTAATGTTACGGCATTTACATTCCCGGCATTCAATGCTCAGGCAACTCCTCCCAATGTTTGTACAGATGGTTCTACTGAATTGAGCTCTGGTGTTAGTTCTGCTAACTTCGCAGTTTCATCTATTGCTTACGATGCAATTCCAGTTCCTCCAACTGCAACAGTTCTGTGTAATGGAGGTGTTGCTACAACACCGTTAAGCACCGGAAATCTGGATGATGGTGGATGGTATAATAT
Organism: Bacteroidota bacterium; assembly: GCA_016713525.1. GTDB lineage: Bacteria > Bacteroidota > Bacteroidia > AKYH767-A > OLB10 > JADKJB01. The sequence continues at coordinate 110,696 of JADJOZ010000003.1, forward strand.
TCCAATCGGATTTAATTTGAATTATTTTGGAAATATTAATACTACTTTCAATGTTAGTACAAATGGTAATATTCAGTTTGGTGCAACCGGATCTTTCAGTACTTCTTACACTCCGGGAGCTATTCCAACTACTGCAGTGCCAAATAACTTTGTGGCTATGTGCTGGTCTGATATTTACCTTACCGGTTCTGGTACTATCCGTTATTTTACTACCGGAAGTACACCAAACAGAATTTGTGTTATAGATTGGTCAAATTGTGTTTTCTTTAATTCAGGAAATCCTGGTTTAGGAAGCGTGGGCGGACAAATTTTACTTTATGAAACTACAGGTGTTGTTGAAGTGCATTTAACAACTGCAACAGGACTTGCACTTGGATTAAGTAATGGACAGAAATCTCTTGGGCTTGAAAATGCCGGTGGTACAGTTGGTGCCGCTGCTCCTGGTAGAAATGGAACAGCCTGGCAAACATCAGTTCCCGAAGCATGGCGATTCCAGCCACCTGTAGTATATACATTTGACTGGACTTCTATTCCTTCCGGATTTACTTCTTCATTGGCTACCCCAACAGTGTTTCCAACCTCTAATACTCAATATGTAGTTTTGGTTACTGACCCAATTACCGGATGTACCAAGAATGATACTATCCTGGTTGAAGTGAATCCTATACCTTCTGTTGCTGTTAATCCAACTTCAGCCAACGTTTGCTCTCCGGGAGGAACCGCTGCTCAATTAACTGCTTCCGGTGATCCTGCTGATTATTCCTGGTCGCCTGCTGCCGGACTTGATGCAACCACAGGTGCTGTTGTCAATGCATTGCCTTCAACAAGTACCAACTATGTTGTTACAGCTACTACTTTGGCAGGATGTACTGCAACTGCGTCAGCTCAGGTTAATGTAACCCAAGGGCCAACAGTGAATGTTAAAGCAAAAACACATTTAGCATGTGTCGGTTCCGATATTCAATTAGAAGCTATTGCAATTACCAGTCGCTATTCAATGACTATTAATTGTTCAACCGGATTTATTGATATCAGCATAACAGGTACTTCAATCGGTGCTGTTGGTGATGATACAGAACACTATATTTCTATTCCTGCATTTACATTCAATAGTGTCAGTTATACTGATGCTGTTGTAGGTATGAATGGAGTAATTGTGTTAGGAGCAACTTCCGGTGATATTACCCTTGCCAATACTACGCTTCCTACAACGACTGTTGCAGCCGGCAACGTATTCCTGGCTCCTTACTGGGATGATTTGGATATTAACTTAGGTGCAACTGTTGTCTACCAAACTGTCGGAAATAATTTCATTATTCAATGGACTAACACAGATCATAATTTATTTACAACCGGTGGAATTACCTTCCAGGTTCAAATGAATCTGGTAACTGGTGTTGTGACTTTTGTTTATCCTGATGCTGAATTTGGAAGTTCGACATATGATTTTGGTCTGACTGCTACTATCGGAATTCAAATGAACGGAACAAATGCTGTTCAGTATTCATCTAATGCTGCAAGTTTGACAAGCGGTCAATGTATCAGCTTTACTCCTGTTACGCCAAATGTGACTTATGATTGGTCAACAAATGCAACATATTTAACTGCAACAAATATTGCAAATCCTGTTGCAGAGAATGTGTTAACTCCGGAAACATACACCGTAATTGTTACTGATTTGAATACCGGTTGCATCAACACACAGAATATTCCGGTTTCAGTAACTGCCTTACCCGAAATTACAAAATCAAGTAATGCACCGGTATGCGAGAATCAGGATATCAATTTAGTATCTGATAATACTGCTTCAGGTCAATCAACTGGAAATATCTTTACATGGACAGGCCCGGGCGGATTTTTATCGGGATCACAGAATCCTACAATTTCTGCTGCCACCGCTGCCAATGTTCGCTGGTATTATATTACTGTACAGAACTCATTTGGATGTTCATCAGTTGATTCACTTGAAATTACAATCAATGAAATTCCTGATCTGAATATTCTTAGTCAAACTAACGTAGCATGTAACGGCGCCTTAACCGGAGCCTATACGATTGAAGTTTCCAATCCAATACCATTTGGAAACTACCTTTACAACGATGGTACCAACACACAGTTCAACGATGGAACTTTCACCGGCGTAGGAGCAGGTACTTATAATGTAGAGGTAACCGATGACAACTCTTGTACATCTATCATCCCTGTAACCATTACCGAACCCGATCCAACTACTACTGCTGATGCAGGTACCGATCAGACAAGCTGCTTTGGCAATACCGCCACTTTAGCCGGTAACACCGCTTTGGTAGGAACGGGAACCTGGACAGTAACTGCAGGAGGAGCAACGGTCACCGACCCATCTGATCCAAATAGTACGGTAACAGGATTAACAGCAGGCTTAAATACCTTCCGCTGGACAATCGACAATGCCCTTTGTGCAAACAGCAACTTCGATGAAGTAGATATTACTACCAATGTATTGCCAACGGCATCGATCAGTGGCACCACCGAAATCTGTAATGGAAACTCCACTACTTTAACTGTAGTGTTCACCGGCACGGCACCTTATACGTATTCGTATAGCAATGGTGTAACGACCTTCGGACCATTCACTACCAGCAATACAACAGAGAATATTACGGTAGCACCAAATGCAACCAGAACGTATACGATAACAGCGATCGATGATTCGAACTGTCCGGGAACACCTTCGGGTAGTGCAGTAGTAACGGTAACACAGGCACCACCTGCTAACTCGGTATTTATTGTATCCTCACCTGCCACAGGCTGCGTAGGTAATGCAGCGGTAGTAAACGTTAATCCGGTAATAGGAGCAACGCTTTATACCTGGACGGTATTCCCTAACACGCTGATCAATGGTCAGTCGGGAGGCGTTGCCACCACCACGGTACCAACGGCGACCTTCACCTTAGGCAGTTTGCCAGCGAATGCATCGGGCTGGGATATCTGCGTAACAGCATCCAATGCTTGTGGACAAACCAATACCAAGTGTCTGACTATCCGCGGCGCATTAAGCACCCCGGCAGTAATCAGCGGCACCACGGTAGCCTGTGCCAGCAGCAGTGGCACTTACAGTACAGGTACAGTAGCAGGAGCATCAGGCTATAGCTGGACAGGAACCAATGGAATCACTTTCAGTGGCAGCGGTACGAGCATCACGGCGAACTTCCCATCGGGCTTTACCAGTGGACAGATTTGTGTGGCAGCTACGTTATCGTGCGGCTACACGGGTCCACAGCGCTGCATCACGGTAACCAGTTCGGTAAGTCAGCTTGGCTTAATGAGCGGTCCATTTGCAGTATGTCCCGGTCAAAGCGGTTTGGTATTTAGTGTACCAGCCAATTCAGGACTGTCTTCTTATACCTGGACAGCGCCATCGGGCGTAACCATTACTTCGGGACAAGGAACCAACTCGGTAACCGTGAGTGTGGCTCCTGGCTTTAACCTGGGAAGTATGTGTGTAACGGGCACATCGAACTGCGGTATTGCATCGGCAGCCCGTTGTAAAACAGTTAGCAGCACCTTACCACTTACCCCTGGCAATATCTCGGGAGCAAGTACAGGAGTATGTAATCAAACAATCACCTACTCGGTACCTGCCTTAAGTGGGTAACTTCCTATAACTGGACCGCCCCAATAGGCGCAACGGTAGTATCAGGACAAGGAACCAATACGGTTGATATCAGTTACCCAAATGGATTCAGCAATGGACAATTGTGTGTAACGGCTCAGAATGGTTGCGGAACCAGTGCAGCACGTTGCATCAATATCAAAGGTGTACCAGGATCACCGGGAGTGATCTCAGGACCTGTAACCGTATGTACCGGCGAGCAAGGCTTAACCTATAGCATAGCTGCTATGTTTGGTGCAAGCAGTTACACTTGGGTAGTACCTGCAGGCTCGAGCATCATTGCCGGTCAGGGAACAGCGAGTATCATTGTAGACTGGGGTACCAAGCGGACTGGTAACGGTAACAGCAACTAACAGTTGTGGCGTATCAGGAACCAGAACACTGAATGTGATCGTGAACTGTAAGCTGTCAGGAAATGAAATTCCGGGTGTATTGGTGAATGCGTATCCAAATCCGGTAGCAAGTGAACTGACAGTAGAGGTAAGTTCAGAAAAGGCGAATGACTATGCACTGGAGCTGACCGATGTATCGGGAAGAGTCGTGTATAGCGGACAAATGAACACAACAGGTGGTATGAAAACAACCACAGTAGATGTCAGTACGTTGTCAAAAGGCATGTATATGCTAACCGTTCGCAGTAATGATGGATTTACCAATCAGATTCGTATTGCAGTACAATAAATAAAATAATCTTAAAAAGAAGAGGGCTATTTCAAATTTTGAAATAGCCCTCTTCTTTTTGGATAAGTTAAAATCTTCAAAAATTTGATTGATTTTGGATTAATCCAAGTTAATTATTGTTGATTTAGTTTTATTTTGAATAAATAAAATATTTTTAATTAATTCATTATCAATACAATATTTCTGCAATATTATTTTTTTTCACAAATTATGGTTTTTACTAATATTATTTGTACTTTAGATTATCTGAATTTAAATATAGCCTAACCATTTTTTTAGTTCAGAAGCATTAAAGTCTATTCTAACCTAACCCCTAAATCATGAAAAAAAATGAATTTAAAAATTCATTATGGCATGGCCTGTATTGGCTTGTGATAATGATTGGTTTGATCAGCGCATCCAATGTGGAAGCTCAAACTACTGTAACAATTGGAGCAGGGTCTCAGAGTGGGACACAATCCAATGGTGCAACAGGCGACTGCGGTCCTATGTATCGGTCGACTGCAACAAGTAATTTTGTTTATTCAAGACATCATTACCTTTATACAGCTGCTGAATTATCGGCTATTCCAGCTGGCGATCAAATCACCAAGTTGGCATGGAATAATCAGAATGGAGCTGGAACAAATGGTCCATGTGTATTTCAGATATGGATTAAAAACTCATCACTCACTGATGTTGGAGCAGGTGGTCAGTTGTGGAGCAATTTAATTTCCGGATCAACTCAGGTTTATAACAATGCTGCACATACAGTGCCTGCTGTTGCAGGATGGCATGAAATTACTTTAACAACTCCTTTTACGTATACGGGAGGTGCCATAGAAATTTCTGTTAATTTTGATATATCAGCCGGAACTAGTCCATGGACAACAGCAGGTTTTTCGTGGTTCAAAGATCCGATAACCGGCAGAACTTTATCTTTTGTAAACAGTACCCCTCCAAGTACTACATTACCTAACTTGCGTACAGTTAGGGCACAACTTCAAATCACTCATGCTGCGGGTAGTCCTTGTGTAGCACCACCTACTCCCGGTACTGCAAATGCAGTACCATCTTCAGGAATTTGCGTTGGGCAAAATATTACTTTATCGTTATCAGGAAATTCATCGGGATCTGGACAAACTTATCAATGGCAAAGCGCATCTAATATTGGAGGTCCTTATACAAATATCGGAGCCTCATCCCCTTCAAGTGGGTTAACGATTCCGGCAACCGGAACAGTCTATTATCGCTGTGAAGTTACCTGTAGTGGTAATTCCCAATTAAGTACCCCGGTGTTGGTAACTCCTAACCCATCATTTCCGGGTGGGAATTACACAATTAACGCTGCATTACCTACCGGAGGTACGAACTTTCAGACATTTAATGCTTTTGTATCGGCATTGAATTGTGGTATTGCTGGTGCAGTGGTGGTAGATGTTGTTTCAGGTAGTGGTCCGTATAATGAGCAGGTAATATTCCCCGCTGTACTAAACACTTCTTCAACCAATACTATTACTATCAATGGAAATGGCAACACATTAACATTTGGAGCGACTGTTAGCACAGCACCATCCACACTGGAATTAAATGGTACTGATTACATGATCGTAAATAATCTGAATTTTGCCGGAACAGGTACTACATATGCTTTCGCAGCACACTTATGGAATAATGCAGATAATAATCAATTCAACAACTGTACGTTCACCGTACCAGGAAATTTATCTACCACCACTCTGGTTCCGTTTTCAATAAGCGGATCAGTGTCATCTGCAACAGGAACTGGCTCTTCCGGTATCAATAACGTGATTACAGGTTGTACCATGAATCATGGTTATTATGGAGCTGCTTTAGTTGGAAACAGCGCATCTCCTGCTACAGGCAACAGAATAGAAAACTGCCAGGTAAATGACCATTATATTTATGGTATCTATTTGTCATATCAAAATGGAACAGAGGTTAAAGGTAACACTATAGAGCGTCCTACCAGAACAACGTTTTCTACTTTCTATGGAATTTATATGACAACAGCAACAACTAATTTGCTGATACATGGAAACAGTCTTAAAAACCCGATGAATGCCACCCAATCGACAACCACAGCTGCCTATGGTATATATGCAGCCACAGGAAGTACAGCAGGCAATGAAAACAGAGTTTATAATAATATTGTAAGTGATTTTAATACAAATGGAACTCAATGGGGAATTTATGTTTATGGATATTTCTTAGTGTATCACAACACTATTGTTCTCGATAATGCTGCATCGACTGCAGGAGAAACGCGAGGTGTTTATATGGTCTCTGGAGGTACCGGAACATACATTCAGAATAATATAATTTCAATTACAAGAAGTGGAACAGGAATCAAACATTGTCTGTATTTTGCTGCTGCAACTTCTGTCAGTAATAACAACGTGCTGCATATGAATGCACCGGCCGGAACGAATTATATTGGATATCGCACAACATCTTATGCAACATTGAGTGCCTGGCAATCAGGTACATCATATGACCTGAATAGTATTGATGTTGATCCGATTCTATCTGCATTTGTTCCTGGAAATGGTCTCGTAAATGACTTTGGAACTCCGGTTGGCATATTAACCGACTTCAATGGTGCAGCCAGATCTTTAACTGCACCAGATCCTGGTGCAATTGAATTTTCCTTAGGTGGACTTGATGCAAGTATTTCCTGGGTAAGTCCTCTAAGTCCAACTTCTGCAGGATTAAAAACAATAACAGTAAATATTGCCAGTACTCAAGCGCAAACAATAACTAGTTTAGATTTATCCTACAATGATGGAAGTGGTCCTGTAACTCAAAGTTTCACAGGTTTGAATATTACAGGAGGAACGAATCAGGACTTCAGTTTCTCAACGCAATACAATCTCACTGGCAATGCAACTATTACCGTTGATATATTAAGTGTAAATGGTGGCGCAGATGCGATTTCAGGAAATAATACGGATAGTTATGTGCTTTGTTTGGCACTCAGCGGTACTTATACAATAAATTCCGCAAATCCAACCGGAGGAACCAACTTCCAGACTTTTAATGATGCTGTTGCTGCCATGTCGTGTGGCATCACCGGTCCCGTAGTATTTAATGTTGTTTCAGCCAGTGGCCCTTACACGGAGCAGGTAAATATACCTGCAATAACCGGAAGCTCTGCTGTTAATACCATCACTTTTAACGGAAACGGTAATATCTTAACTAATGGTTTAACTGTAGGAAATTATGCAACACTGAATCTGAATGGCGCTGATTATCTTATTTTTAATAACCTGATTATAACAGCTTCTGATGCAACGAATGGATTTGCAGTGCATTTAATGGGAGGAGCAGATAACAACACCTTCAGTGGATGTATCATGAATGCCAGCTTAACCGGAACCGGTACAACAACAGCCTGTATCAGTATGAGTGGTTCAACAACTTCTTACAGTACAACCGGAATAAATGGTAGCAATAACACCTTTACAGGATGTACATTGAATGGCGGCTATTTTGGATTTGTTGCTTATGGTGATGCTTCGGTGCCTGCAAATAACTCAAGTAATAGTTTGATCAACTGTACGATCAGCAATTACTATGTTTATGGTGCCTATAATTATTATCAGAGTGGAAATATTTTCAGAGGAAATATTTTCGAGCGCCCTACCAGAACCACCATCAGTACATTTTATGGTATTTATGTATCAACATGCCGAAACCTGTTAATCGAAAAGAACAGAATACGCAAAGGCTTTGAAGGAAATCAGGCAAGTACATCTATTGCTTATTGTATTTACCTTACCGGAGATGCTGCAATCGGTGAAGAGCACCGGATAATTAATAACGTAATATCTGATATGCGATCTGCCGGAACGCAATATGGTATTTATTCAACCGGAGCCGATTACTGGAATGCATATCACAATACCATTTCATTTGACCATACCGCAGCTACTGCCGGATCCACATACGGAATTTATTCATCAGGTACACTTGCGTATGATGTTCGGAATAACCTGATTTCCGTCACCCGTGGTGGCACAGGTAGCAAATGGTGCGTTTATTATACAAACACCCGCAGCCGCAACCAGTAATTACAATAACCTGTACATGAATAGTGCAGCAGGAACAAATAACCTTGGATACAATGGTACATCCTATGCAACACTAGCAGCCTGGCAGGCAGGCTCAGGCAAAGATGCAAATAGTACCAGCGAGAATCCATTATATTTTAATCCGGCAGCTAATAATTACAAGCCTACCCAGTCAGCTATGGATAATATCGGAACACCATTGAGTGTTGCAGATGATATCATTGGCGCACTTCGTAGTCCATCCGCTCCAGATGCCGGAGCATATGAATTTTCAGTGGCAGCTAAAGATGTTGGTGTATTTGCCTTTTTAGGACCCAACCCCGATGGTTGTTATACCAATGCTGAAACAATTGAAGTTCAAATTAAAAATTATGGAACACAGGTAATAGATTTTTCTGTGGATCCGGTAACAGTAAATTGTGTGATTACAGGACCTGTAAATACAACAGTAAGTGCAACCCTTACAACAGGAACTTTAATGCCAACAGCAACATTAAATGTTTCATTAGCTCCAACAATTAACGGAACTACTAATGGAACCTATTTATTGAATGCAACTACGGTGATGACATCAGATGGAGAACCCATCAATGATGCTTATCCGGAAATAACATTGGAAGTAGGACCTGTAGCCGGAGTAATCAGCTCCACATTAAACTCAATTTGTGTGAGTGATGACCCTGTTCTAACAGCAGTTGGTGTTTATGGCGGCGATATTCAATGGCAGGAATCAACAGTTAGCGCAACAGGACCATGGACAAATGTTGGAACCAATTCAGCTACCTATTCCCCAATAACCGTAACTCAAACAACCTGGTATCGTGCACTTACAGTTTGTAATGCAAACGATGCAGCTTCTAATGTTGTTGAAATTATTGTTAATACTCCATTAATAACTTCAACTATTCCCGGCACACGATGCGGAATTGGTACTGTTGGATTGAGTGCAACAGGATCTGGCTCAACAATTAATTGGTATAATAGTCCATCCAGTCAAACAGCTCTGTCAACAGGAGCATCATTCACTACACCGGTGATAAGCAGTTCAACGACTTATTATGTAGCAACATCCGATGGAGGAGGCACAGCAAATTTAGGTCTTCCGAACAGAGTAGGTGCAACATCAAATTCAGGGTATAGTGATGTTGGTTTGATGTTTGATGCATCAGTTTCATTTACACTTCAATCAGTTGCTGTTTATCCGATTGCATCTACACCAAGTGGTAATGTTACAGCCACTATTGCACTTAAAGATAATGCCGGAGTAATCTTACAAAGTACAACTGTAAGTTTACCAACATCAGTATTACCCGGAATTAAAACATTAGTGCCGTTGAACTTCATAGTGCCTGCAGGAACACAACATCGACTGGTGTTCACTTCTGCAACAGGAGGTGGTATCACGGGTTTCATACGTGAATCAAGTACAGGATATGTATATCCATATACACTTCCAGGTGTTGCAAGTATTACTTCAGCTTACACAAGCGGAGCATCATCTGCATACTATTATTATTTCTACGACTGGACAGTAGTAACAGGATGTGAAAGTGCCAGAGTGCCAGTTGTTGCAACAGTAACACCTGCTCCAACCATGTCGGTTACTGCCAATGATATTACTTTATGTCCCGGTGGATCAACTACAGTTAATGTGACCAGTTCCAATGACCCTGATTATACTTATAGCTGGACATCAAATCCTGCAGGCTTTACTGCTTCAGGAGCAGGTCCGCATAGCATCTCACCAACAGCAACAACATGGTATGTTGTAACTGCCACCGATAACAGTGCAGGGCCCAATACCGGTTGTGTAGCCATTGATAGTGTTCAGGTATTTACAGGAGCAACTTTGGCATCAGGAAACGTTTCATCTTCTGATGTGAGCTTCTGCGCAAGTGGTACCCCAACATTAAGTGTAGCCGGCTCCGATGGTGGTGCGATTCAATGGCAGCAATCTACAATCAGCTCTGGTGGCCCATGGACCAATGTTGGAACTCCTTCAACAGTTTATGCCCCGGGAACGATTATCCAAACTACCTGGTATCGTGTTCGGGTATACTGTCAGTCCTCTGAAGTGTTCTCCAATGTTGTTGAAGTGAATGTAAATAATCCACAACTGTTGAGTTCCACACCCGGTTCACGGTGTGGCGCAGGTACTGTTAACCTAGCAGCAACTGCAGACCCAGGCTCAACTATCAACTGGTATGCTAATGCAACCGGTGGTGCACCACTTGGAACAGGACCATCATTTACAACTCCGGTAATAACAACTACAACTGATTTTTATGCAGCTGCCAGTGTTGGTGGATCCGGAAATCAGAATGTTGGAAAAACAAGTATTACAACTTCAGCCTCTGTTGTTGGAACTTATTATTTGAACTTTACAGTTTATGTTCCTACAACAATTGCATCTGTAAAATGTTATTTCAATGCTATCGGTACTCCGTTTATTCTTAATATTCGCGATGCCGGAACTTTAGCCTCTGTTTTCACTGCATCAGGTACAACAACTGTGAATGGCACAGTTACACCTCAAACAATTACGCTCAATGCTACTTTAGCACCTGGAAATTATCAGATGGGCTGGTCAACGGATCCGGGAACTTACCGAGAAAGCACAGGAGCAACTTATCCATACGCAATTCCGGGGATCATCAGTATTACTGGTAATACTTTTAATGACCTTAACTATTATTATTATTTTTATGATTGGTCAGTAGTAACCGGATGCGAAGGACTTCGAACAGCTGTTACCGCAACTGTTAATCCATCACCTGCAATTACAGCAGTTAGTGGTGCCAGTACTGTTTGTTCAGGCAATCCAACTACAGTAAGTGTATCTAGTTCGAATGATCCAAACTATACCTATAGCTGGACTTCAACACCTGCAGGATTTACTGCAACAGGAGCAGGACCTCACACCGTGAATCCAACTGCCGCTTCTACAACTTATACTGTTTCTGCAGTTGATAATACTGCAGGTCCGTTCAGTGGTTGTGGTGCATTGAATACAGTTGTGATATCAACAACTCCTAATAGTTTATCTGCTACAGCAACTGCAACTCCGTCATCTGTATGTTTAGGATCGGATGTTCAACTTCAGGTAACCGCATCTTCAAGCGGTTATTCGATGAATACCAGTTGTGCTACCAGTTTCATCGATATCAGTGTTTCCGGTACTTCAATCGGTACTGTAGCTGATGATTCAGAACATAATATTCCTGTGCCCTCGTTTACATTCAATGGCGTTACCTATACTCAGGCTGTTGTTGGTATGAATGGAGTAATTGTATTAGGTGCAACTTCCGGCGATATTACACTTACCAATGCTGCATTGCCAACTACCAGCGTTGCAGCCGGTAACGTATTCCTGGCTCCTTACTGGGATGATTTGGATATTAACCTTGGTGCTACTGTTAAATATCAGACTGTGGGAAACATTTTCATTATCCAATGGACAAATACGGATCACAATTTATTTACAACCGGTGGAATTACCTTCCAGGTACAAATGAATCTGGTAACCGGAGTTGTAACATATATTTACCCTGATGCTGTATTTGGAAGTGCTACCTATGATCTTGGCTTAACAGCAACCATAGGTATTCAAATGAGTACTACTAGTGCTGTTCAATATTCCTTCAATACAGCCAGTTTAACAAATGGTCAGTGTATTAATTTTACACCGGTTTCTCCTGCTGTAACTTACGACTGGTCAGCTAATAGCACTTTCCTTACTTCAACCAGTATTGCAAATCCAATTGCTGAAGCTGTTACCTCTGATCAGACATATTCAGTAACAGTCACTCAAACAAGTACCGGATGTATTAAGGTTGCAACTGTGCCGGTAATTACATTGGCTCTTCCCGATCCTCTCATTGGCAGCAATGCTCCTGTTTGTCAGGGTCAGGATATAGCACTGTTCGGATCTAATGAAGCCTTAGGTCAGACTACAGGCAACAGTTTCTCATGGACTGGACCTAACGGATTCCTTTCAGGATCTCAAAATCCTACTGTTACCGGAGTCACTACTGCCAGTGTAGGGTATTATGTTTTAACAGTTCAAAATAGTTTTGGATGTACTGAAGTAGACTCAATTAATGTTCAGTTATTCGACAGTCCGGCATTGAATATCCTTAGCCAAACCAACGTAGCCTGTAACGGTGCCTTAACCGGAGCATATACTGTTGAAGTTACCAATCCAATACCATTTGGAAACTACCTGTACAACGATGGTACCAATACACAGTTCAACGATGGAACTTTCACCGGCGTAGGAGCAGGTACTTATAATGTAGAGGTAACTGATGATAACTCTTGTTCAACTACCATTCCAGTAACGATCACTGAGCCTGATCCAACTACTACTGCTAATGCAGGAACAGATCAATCTTCTTGTTTAGGAAATACCGCCACTTTAGCCGGTAATGCCGCTTTGGTAGGAACAGGAAGCTGGACAGTAACTGCAGGAGGAGCAACGGTCACCGACCCATCGGATCCTAATAGTACGGTAACAGGATTAACAGCAGGCTTAAACACGTTCCGCTGGACAATCGACAATGCCTTTTGTGCAAACAGCAACTTCGATGAAGTAGACATCACTACCAATGTATTGCCAACAGCATCGATCAGTGGCACCACCGAAATCTGTAATGGAAACTCCACTACATTAACGGTAGTGTTCACAGGCACGGCACCCTATACGTATTCGTACAGCAATGGTTTAACGACCTTCGGGCCGTTCACTACCAGCAATACAACAGAGAATATTACGGTAGCACCAACTGCAACCAGAACGTATACGATAACAGCGGTAGATGATTCGAACTGTCCGGGAACACCATCGGGTAGTGCAGTAGTAACGGTAACACAGGCACCACCTGCTAACTCGGTATTTATTGTATCCTCACCAGCCACAGGCTGCGTAGGTCATGCAGCGGTAGCAAACGTTAATCCGGTCATAGGAGCAACGCTTTATACCTGGACGGTATTCCCTAACACACTAATCAATGGTCAGTCGGGAGGCGTTGCCACTACCACGGTACCAACGGCGACCTTCACCTTAGGCAGTTTGCCAGCGAATGAATCGGGCTGGGATATCTGCGTAACAGCATCCAATGCGTGTGGACAAACCAATACCAAGTGTCTGACTATCCGCGGCGCGTTAAGCACCCCGGCAGTAATCAGCGGCACCACGGTAGCCTGTGCCAGCAGCAGTGGTACTTACAGTACAGGTACAGTAGCAGGAGCATCAGGCTATAGCTGGACAGGAACCAACGGAATCACTTTCAGTGGCAGCGGTACGAGCATCACGGCGAACTTCCCATCGGGCTTTACCAGTGGACAGATTTGTGTGGCAGCTACGTTATCGTGCGGCTACACCGGTCCACAGCGCTGTATCACGGTAACCAGTTCGGTAAGTCAGCTTGGCTTAATGAGTGGCCCATTTGCAGTATGTCCCGGTCAAAGCGGTTTGGTATTTAGTGTACCAGCCAATTCAGGACTGTCTTCTTATACCTGGACAGCACCATCGGGTGTAACCATTACTTCGGGACAAGGAACCAACTCGGTAACAGTGAGTGTGGCCCCTGGCTTTAACCTGGGAAGTATGTGTGTAACGGGTACATCGAACTGCGGTATTGTATCGGCAGCCCGTTGTAAAACAGTTAGCAGCACCTTACCACTTACCCCTGGCAATATCTCGGGAGCAAGTACAGGAGTATGTAATCAAACGATCACCTACTCGGTACCTGCCTTAAGTGGCGTAACTTCCTATAACTGGACCGCCCCAATAGGCGCAACGGTAGTATCAGGACAGGGAACCAATACGGTTGATATCAGTTACCCTAATGGATTCAGCAATGGACAATTGTGTGTAACGGCTCAGAACGGTTGCGGAATCAGTGCAGCACGTTGTATCAATATCAAAGGTGTACCGGCTTCACCGGGTGTGATCTCAGGACCTGTAACCGTATGTACCGGCGAGCAAGGCTTAACCTATAGCATAGCTGCCATGTTTGGTGCAAGCAGTTACACTTGGGTAGTACCTGCAGGCTCGAGCATCATTGCCGGTCAGGGAACATCAAGTATCATTGTAGACTGGGGTACTACAAGCGGACTGGTAACGGTAACAGCAACTAACAGTTGTGGCGTATCAGGAACCAGAACACTGAATGTGATCGTGAACTGTAAACTGTCAGGAAATGAAATTCCTGGAGTATTGGTGAATGCGTATCCAAATCCGGTAGCAAGTGAACTGACAGTAGAGGTAAGCTCAGAAAAGGCGAATGACTATGCACTGGAGCTGACCGATGTATCGGGAAGAGTCGTGTATAGCGGACAAATGAACACAACAGGTGGTATGAAAACAACCACAGTAGATGTCAGTACGTTGTCAAAAGGCATGTATATGCTTACCGTTCGTAGCAATGATGGATTTACCAATCAGATTCGTATTGCGGTGCAATAAATAAAATTAAGTAAGGTGATTCCTTTGAAGGAATCAATTAAAAGCCCTCATCTTCGGATGGGGGCTTTTTTATTTTATATGAATTAGAATTGTTCCTTTTTCAGAGCAAATCTTACAAATGAATCAAATTGTTGAATATTTTGAAATAAAAGCTGATGCTATTGGGTATTTTGGAGATTCACGATCCTAAAACTTCAACGATGAAAAATACATTGATATTGATTGCACTATTGATAGCATCGGTTGATACTTACAGCGCAACATATTATGTTTCGTTGAACGGAAACAATGCCAATAATGGCTTGAGTAATTCAGCAGCATTTGCAACAATTCAGCATGCTTCTGAACAAATTGTTGCAGGCGACTCAGTTATTGTGATGCCAGGAACATATCAGGGTTTTGATTTCATGAATGTGAACGGCACACAGTTAAATC
Source organism: Bacteroidota bacterium (assembly GCA_016713525.1). Lineage (GTDB taxonomy): Bacteria > Bacteroidota > Bacteroidia > AKYH767-A > OLB10 > JADKJB01. The sequence goes on from JADJOZ010000003.1 coordinate 126,006, forward strand.
CTGTGGTGTTTACTGCTTCAGGATCCGGAGTAATTATTGATTTACCTTGCAGCTATAATAATGTTGACGGGATAAATATTGAAAATGCCGACTATGTTATCGTTAAAGGGTTTAACGTACAGGGGATGCCCAGAGCCGGAATAAGAGTTGCTTTGAGTAGTCATGTGATTATCAGCAGTAATAAATGCACCGATAATTTCAAGTGGGGAATATTTACAGGCTTCGCGGATTATATTACAATTGAAAATAATGAATGCAGTTATAGTGCCGATGAGCATGGAATTTATCATAGTAATAGTGCCGATCATGCTATTATCAGGAATAATATATCTCACCATAATAACAGATGTGGTATTCATATGAATGGTGATGTAAGTATGGGTGGAGATGGAGTACTTAGTGATGCCAAAGTATATGGTAATATAATCTATGAAAATGGTGCAGGAGGTGGGAGTGGAATAAATGGTGATGGCGTAATAAATTCACAAATATTTAATAATCTGTTATATGAAAATCATGCAAGTGGAATCAGCCTCTATCAAATTGATGCCGGTGCACCAAGTACCGGAAATAAAGTTTTTAATAATACTGTTGTGAATGCATCAAATAGCAGATGGTGTCTTAATATTACCGATGACTGTACAGGGAATGAAGTGCTGAATAATATTTTTATAAATAAACATTCCTGGAGAGGTAGTATTGTTATTGCGGCTTCGGCATTATCTGGCTTTGTAAGTGATTATAATATTTTAACCAATGTATTTTCTCCTGATGGAGATGCAACGATTTTGAATTTAAACCAATGGCAATTGTTAGGATACGATGCTCATTCTTCGGTTGCCGCGAGTATCAACACCATTTTTCTGAATCCCGGAGCCGGTGATTTTCATCCATTAAATGCTGCAGCTCCTATGGTTGATGCAGGTTCAACAACTGTTGGTACTGTTGTCACCACCGATTTGGATGGAAATCCAAGACCTTCAGGAGCTGGATATGATGTTGGTGCTTATGAATGGCAAACGCTTTCCCCGGTTTCGGAACCGGCAATTGAAGCGACACTCCAGGTGAATGATTCCGGAACGGAATTAGTTGTTGTCGGAATGAATCCGGGAGATTATTTTTATTGGTGTGACCTGAATGGTAAATTGATAAAATCAGGTGAAGTTTCAGATTCTCATTTGGTTTTACAAAAGCAGAATATGCCCTCGGGGATTTCAATTCTGACAGTTAATCCGAAAAACAGATTTCGTTGTAAATCTGTAAAGTTACTGAACTTTTAACCACTTCATCAGGGATTCATTTTCAGAAAATTTATGATCAGATCTGTTGCTCCCTTATTATTATTAATGTAACGAGTATTAATTTCTTTGATTTTATCAATACGTCCGGGTTCATGAATCAGTTCAAACACTTTATCTCTTAACCCGCGTTCACTATTTATCGAAAATGCGCCTTTCCAATGTACTAATTCATCGGCTTCTCTGAATTTCTTAAACTTCGGACCAAATATAATCGGCGTTCCATAAACTGCAGCTTCCAGAATATTGTGAATTCCTTTACCAAATCCTCCGCCAATATAAGCCAGGTCTGCGTATTGATAAATTGCCGACAACATACCCATGTTGTCAATGATTAAAACGCGCGCAGATGTTTGCTTTTTGTCCCATTCAGAGAAACGAATAGCCTCGTTGCCCAATAACGACTTCAGCTTATTGATTTTTTCTTCCTTAATTTCATGAGGGACTACAATTATTTTGTAATCAGTTTCCAAATCCGGTATTAATCCTGCAAGTATTTGTTCATCTGCACTCCATGTGCTTCCGGCAACAAAAAGTTTATGTTTCCCTTTAAAATTTTCAATTTCAGGCAATGGTTTACGGCTTTGACTTGCTTCAAATACCCGATCGAATCTTGTATCTCCGGTCACGGTTACCTGAGGTATGGAATTCTTATATAATAATTCAAGAGATCCCTGATTTTGAACAAAAAAATGTGTGACCCGACGTAACATTTTATCAAAAAATTTCCCATACCACTGAAAGAAAATCTGAGTCGGTCTGAATATTGACGAAACAAAATATACAGGAATTTTTTTGTCCTTGAAGGCTTTAATATAATAATGCCAAAAATCATACTTGACAAAAAAAGCCATATCCGGTTGTACCAATTCGATGAATTTTTTGGAGTTGAATGGCCCATCTACCGGAAGGTAAAAAACATAATCTGCAAGGGGATCATTTTTTTTATTTTCAAATCCTGAAGGTGAAAAAAATGTAAGCACAATTTTATGTTGCGGATAATGATTTTTTAGTGCTTCCAACACAGGTTTACCCTGTTCAAATTCACCGAAAGATGCACAATGAAATAATATCCTTTTCTCACCGGGTTTCAGTGCTGATGCTATCTTCGATTTCCAGTTTTTTCTTCCGGAAACCCATTGAGCAGCTTTTTTATTGAATAAAGAGGCAATTACAATAGCAAAAGCATACAATTTAACTGAGACGAGGTAGAGTAAAATCATGTTAGTAGAAATAGTACGAGGCAGGTTTCTTTTTATACAATGGCAAAACCCAGCCTACTTTGAATCCATAAAGCAAATCAGTGCGTTTTTCAGTGTCTTTCATTTCCGGTGTATCGAAATTATAATCTCTCCGGCTTTCAGTAAATGCTTGCATAAATTCTACACCGGCATAAAAATTTACAAGTTGATGGTTGCTGAAATATACATAACCGATAAACTCCCGTAACATCAAACCATTAGTCAAACGATCGTACCCTTTCAGATATTCTTTGGTTAATTGAGGAGCTGTATTCCCGATGTTTTCAATTCGGATTTTATGCTGCATAAATCCGGGACCACCCATCACCATTATTCCGGAGTTGGGATTTGGTTTCTTGAAAGCAAAAATTTTCCCAAATGTTGCACTGCACTGATATCCCCGCTCAAAAACTCTAATGTCTGCAAATAAGCCGTCATACCCAATAATTTGTTCATTTTGAGTGTAAATCGACTTCAATAAGTCGGGTTCTTTTACCTTATCACCAAACATAAAACCACCTGAAAATCCGAAAAGCAGATTTTTTTTGCTTTTAAATAAAAAGTCGCCGCTTAACATCGATGTTATTCCAAATCGATCAGCCAAATCACCTCCGGGTTGATATATACCATAATTGACCCCGACAAATGAGAACCTGATAACCGAATCTTTTATCCCACTTTGTGAATAAGAACTTGAAAAACAAGAAACTATAATTGATAATAGTAGTATAAGACGCTTCATAAATTTACTTTGAGCCTGCCAAATTACATAATATTTGAATATGGCTTGCAATTGGTCTAGGCAATTGATAATTAAATGATTGGATATTTTTTGATTTTACCCTGCCCGGGAAGTATCTTACGTATGGTTTCATTGTATTTTGCTTAGTAAATGATGGTATAAGTCGTATCTTTGCCGCCTTATTAAAGGAAAAATGAGAAAGTTAGCCATGGTTGACCTGGTCAGCCAGTATGAAAAAATTAAGCCTGAAATCGATAAAGCTGTCCTGGATGTGATTGCCTCCTCGGCATTTATAAATGGCCCTGAAGTAAAGTCTTTTCAGGCTGAGCTTGAAAAATATCTGGGTGCCAAACATGTAATTCCATGTGCAAATGGTACCGATGCACTTCAAATTGCCATGATGGCGCTGAATTTGCAACCGGGTGATGAAGTTATCACCGGTAACTTCACCTATGTAGCTACTGCTGAAGTGATTGCTCTCCTGAAATTGAAACCGGTATTGGTGGATGTGTTTGAAGATACTTTTACCATTGACCCTGCTGCTGTCGAAAAAGCGATTACTCCGAAAACGAAAGCTATTGTGCCGGTACATTTATTCGGTCAATGTGCCAAAATGGAAGAAATCATGGCAATTGCAAAAAAGCATAATCTTTATGTGATTGAAGATGTTGCTCAGGCAATTGGCGCTGATGATTCATTTGCGGATGGAAGCAAAAAGATAGCAGGAACAATCGGAGATATCGGATGTACTTCTTTCTTCCCATCTAAAAATCTGGGATGCTATGGTGATGGTGGTGCCATCTTCACTGATAATGATGATGTTGCAAAAAAAATAAGAATGGTTGCCAATCATGGACAGTCCGTTCAGTATTACCACGATGAAATTGGAGTGAATTCGCGCCTCGATTCTATGCAGGCTGCAATTCTTCGTATTAAATTACGCCACCTCGATGAATATGCTGCTGCAAGAAATAAAGTCGCAGCCTATTATGATAAAGCTTTCGCAAATCATCCTAAAGTGAAAATACCAGTCAGAGATCCGAAATCAACTCATGTGTTTCATCAGTACACTCTTGTTTTAAATGGTGTCGATAGAACAGCAATGCGCGATTTTCTGGCTGCTAAAGGGATACCTTCTATGATCTATTATCCCGTTCCTTTGCATTTACAAAAAGCACATATGGACCCCCGCTATAAAGAAGGGGACTTCCCGGTTACCGAACACCTGTGCAAAAATGTTATTTCTCTGCCCATGCACACGGAGATGTCGGATGCCGATATGGAGTTTATAGTTTCAGGTGTGCTTGAGTACTTGAATAAATAAACATTAACTAATTTTAAAAAAAAACTGAACAAGCTATGAACATTGCTGTTGTTGGTACAGGTTACGTTGGGCTAGTAACCGGAACATGTTTTGCCGAAATGGGTAATCATGTAATTTGTGTTGATATTGATGCTGCTAAAGTTGCATCAATGAAAGCGGGGAAAATTCCGATTTATGAACCTCATCTTGATGTCCTGTTTGAAAGAAATCTGAAACAGGGAAGATTGAATTTTACTACTGATCTTGCTTCGGCAATTAAAGACGCTTCAATTATTTTCCTGGCATTGCCTACACCTCCGGGTGAAGATGGCTCTGCTGACCTCAGTTATATTCTTGGTGTTGCAAATGAATTGGGTAAATTGATTACAGAATATAAAGTAGTGATTAATAAATCTACAGTTCCGGTTGGTACAGCAGAAAAAGTTGATGCTGCAATCAGGAAAAATTGTACCACTCCGTTTGATGTGGTTTCTAATCCCGAATTTTTACGTGAAGGATTTGCTGTCGATGATTTTATGAAACCCGATCGCGTTGTTATTGGTACCGATTCTGAAAAAGCTCGCAAAATTATGGCCGATCTTTATGCTCCGTTTGTGCGTCAGGGTAATCCGATTTATTATATGGATGCCCGCTCTTCGGAACTTACCAAATATGCCGCTAATGCTTTTCTGGCTACCAAAATTACTTTCATGAATGAAATCGCTAACCTTTGCGAGAAAGTTGGTGCTAATGTCGACATGATTCGCATCGGTATCGGTTCAGATAGCCGTATCGGTAAACGTTTCCTTTTTGCCGGAATTGGTTATGGTGGAAGCTGTTTCCCTAAAGATGTTCAGGCTCTCGCTAAAACTTCTGAAGATTATAATTATAATTTTAAAGTGCTCTCGTCTGTTATGGACGTGAACTATGCACAAAGGACAATCATCGTTGAAAAGATCAGAAATTATTTTAATAATGATCTGAAAGGAAAGAAAATTGCTGTTTGGGGACTTGCCTTTAAACCCGATACGGATGATATCAGAGAAGCACCTGCATTGTTTATTATTGATCAGTTGCTTAAAGATGGTGCAATCGTTTCTGCATTCGATCCTGAAGCAATGAACAATGTGAAAAAAGTTGTTGGCGATAAAATTACTTATTGTGATGATGCCTACTCAACTATCAAAGATGCCGATGCATTACTGATTGCTACCGAGTGGTCTGTATTCCGTACTCCGGAATTTGATAAGATGGCAAGTATCATGAAAAACAAAGTTATTTTCGATGGCCGAAATTTATATGATCCTGTGAAAATGAAAGAGCATGGTTTCTATTATAATTCAATGGGCCGTTCAGCAGTAAATTAATAAACGAAATTTTATGTCAGCAAATAACGGAAAAAGAGTTTTGATTACAGGAGCCGCAGGCTTTCTGGGCTCTCATTTATGCGATCGCTTTATTAAAGAAGGTTATGAGGTTGTTGGTATGGATAATCTGATTACAGGTGACCTTGCCAATATTCAACACCTTTTCAAACTTAAAGAATTTGAATTCTATCATCATGATGTCTCCAAATTTGTTTTTGTTCCCGGTAAACTCGATTATATTCTGCACTTCGCCAGCCCTGCAAGCCCCATCGATTATTTGAAAATTCCTATCCAGACACTTAAGGTTGGTTCATTAGGAACACATAATTTGTTAGGTCTTGCTAAAGCCAAAAATGCACGCATTCTTGTTGCTTCTACTTCGGAAGTTTATGGTGACCCAACCGTTCATCCTCAAACTGAAGAGTACTGGGGAAATGTAAATCCTGTTGGTCCACGTGGAGTATACGACGAAGCAAAACGCTTTCAGGAAGCTATCACAATGGCCTATCATACATATCACGGACTCGAAACAAGGATTGTCAGGATCTTTAATACTTACGGCCCCAGAATGCGACTGAATGACGGTCGTGTTCTTCCGGCATTTATTGGTCAGGCATTGCGAGGTGAAAATCTTACCGTATTTGGTGATGGAAGCCAAACTCGTTCATTTTGTTATGTCGATGATCTGGTTGAAGGTATTTACCGGTTATTGATGAGCAATTATGCGCATCCTGTTAATATTGGTAACCCTTCCGAAATTACCATGTGTGAGTTCGGTGAGGAAATATTAAAGCTGACAGGTTCTTCCGTGAAGATGGTTTTCAAACCTCTCCCTCAGGATGATCCTAAACAACGGCAGCCCGATATTTCTAAAGCACGCGAAATATTAGGTTGGGAACCTAAGGTCAGCAGAGCTGAAGGATTGAAAAGGACTTATGAATATTTCAAAAGTCTGCCACCGGAAGAGCTGACAAAATCAGCTCACCGTTTTAGTTGATTATTTAATTGAATATATGGATTACTACGTTCACGACTCTGCCATCGTTGATGAAGGCTGCAAAATTGGAAAAGGTACTAAAGTCTGGCACTTCTCGCATATCATGCCTAATTGTGTGATTGGTGAGAATTGTAATATCGGACAGAATGTTGTTGTTTCTCCGGATGTTATCCTGGGAAATAATGTCAAGGTGCAGAATAATGTTTCCATTTATACCGGAGTAATCTGTGAAGATGATGTATTTCTTGGACCAAGCATGGTTTTTACCAATGTAATGAATCCCAGAAGTGCCATTAACAGACGTGGACAATATCTTAAAACAGTAGTAAAAAAAGGTGCTTCGATAGGTGCCAATGCAACCATCGTTTGTGGCCACGATATAGGTGAGTACGCTTTCATTGGTGCCGGTACAGTTGTAACAAAAGATGTTCCTGCATATGCGCTCATGGTTGGTAATCCCGCCCGCCAGACCGGTTGGATGAGTGAGTACGGTCACAAACTGAAGTTTGTAGATGGTATTGCCGAATGCCCCGAAAACCACGATAAGTATCGCCTGGATAATAATAAAGTTTCAAAAATCGCATAATGTACAGATCGATTTCAGGACCGGTTAAATTTGCCGTTATTGGCAGCGGACACATTGGTAAACGACATGCCGAAATGGTACGCCGTCACCCCGAAGCACAACTGGTGGCTATGTGTGATATTTTACCTCCTGAAACAACCGGTGCTGATGCTTTTCAGGTTCCATGCTTTACAAAGGCTGAAGATATGTTCACTGCAGGGATTGAAATCGATGTCGTTAATGTTTGTTCGCCGAATGGTTTGCATGCTGAACATGCCCTTATTGCGCTCGAAAATTTCAAACATGTGGTTTGTGAAAAACCCATGGCACTGACTAAAGCCGATTGCGAGAAAATTATCTTTAAAGCATTACAAGCTCATAAAAATGTTTTCTGTGTAATGCAGAATCGCTATTCTCCTCCAAGCCAGTGGCTAAAATCTATTGTTCAGGATCAGATTCTGGGAGAAATTTTTATGGTGCAGTTAACCTGTTACTGGAATCGCGACGATAGATATTATAAGAAAGGAAACTGGAAAGGTACAGCCGACCTCGATGGAGGAACTTTATTCACACAATTCTCGCACTTCATTGATATTATGTACTGGATCTTCGGCGATATCGTTGATATCCAGGCTAAATTCGATGACTTTACTCACGAACATAGTACCGCTTTCGAAGATTCCGGATTTGTGAATTTCCGATTCAATAATGGTGGAATGGGTTGTATAAATTATACTACCGCAGTTTGGGATTCCAATATGGAAAGCTCTATTTCTGTTGTCGGAAGCAAAGGAAGTGTGAAAATCGGTGGTCAGTATATGAATGAAGTCGAGTATTGCCATATCGATAATTATAAAATGCCTGAACTCGGTCCGGTTAGTCCCGCAAACGATTATGGAGCTTATAAAGGATCTGCTGCCAATCACCATTTTATTATCGAAAATGTTATCGACACTTTAAAAGGAAGAACATCAATTACTACCAATGCTCTTGAAGGTTTGAAGGTAGTTGAAATTATAGAAAGAATTTACGCATTAAGAAATCTCAAAAAAAAGTAAAATAAACAGCATGTATCAGGACATCATCAGTAAAAAGAAAAAAATTGCAGTAATCGGACTGGGCTACGTTGGTTTGCCTATCGCTCTCGAATTCGCCCGCAAAGTATCGGTTATTGGTTTTGATATCAATAAAGGTCGTGTGGATCTTATGAAAAATGGAATTGACCCCAGCGGTGAACTCGATGCCGAAGCTTTTGTTGGTTGCGATATCGTATTCACTGATTCACTCGATGAACTTAAGGAGGCTTCATTCTTTATTGTTGCTGTTCCAACTCCTATCGATGAGCATAATCTGCCCGACCTGAAACCTATTTTATCTGCTTCCCGAACTATCGGTAAAGTGCTTAAAAAGGGCGATTACGTTGTTTATGAATCAACAGTCTATCCCGGTTGTACCGAAGAGGATTGCATACCTGTTCTTGAAGAAGTTTCAGGTTTGAAATTCATGGAAGATTTTAAAATTGGCTATTCCCCTGAAAGGATTAATCCGGGTGATAAGGAACATACATTGGCTAAAATCATGAAAGTGGTTTCCGGTTGTTCTCCCGAATCACTCGAGGAAATTGCTAAAACATACCAGATTGTTGTACAAGCCGGTGTTCATAAAGCAAGCTCTATAAAAGTAGCTGAAGCTGCAAAAATTATTGAGAACACACAGCGTGATGTGAATATTGCACTGATGAATGAACTCTCTATTATCTTCAATAAAATGGGGATTAATACTTATGAGGTTCTTGAAGCTGCAGGTACCAAATGGAATTTCCTGAAGTTTATGCCGGGCCTTGTTGGTGGTCACTGTATCGGAGTTGATCCATATTATCTGACTTATAAAGCTCAGGAACTTGGATATCATGCTCAGGTAATCAATTCCGGACGTTATGTAAATGACTCCATGGGTTTTTATGTGGCGAAACAAACTGTTAAAAAATTAATTGCTCTTGGTAAGGATATTAATAAATCGAGAGTGCTTGTGATGGGTGCTACTTTTAAAGAAGATGTTGAAGATATCCGTAATTCCAAAGTTGCCGATGTTATTAATGAGTTTAAATCGTATGGCGTAAAAACCGAAGTAACCGATCCTCATGCCGATTCAAAAGAATTGCACCATGAATACGGTTTCGATCTTATTGAAAAAATCGGTACAGGTTATGATGCCGTAGTGATCGCCGTTAATCATAAAGAGTATCTTAATATAGATGAAAAATACCTGCTTTCAATTTGTAATCCCGATGCTGTGATTGTCGATTTGAAAGGAATTCTTAGAGGTAAAATTCATCAGCTTAAATACTGGAGCTTGTAATCTGGCACAGATTACGGAACTATAACCTCAGATGAGTGATAAAAGAAAAATTCTGGTAACAGGAGGGACCGGGTTCATCGGTTCTCATACTGTGGTGGAATTAATCGGCAAAGGTTACGATGTAATTATAGCTGATGATCTTTCCAATTCCAGATTGGAGGTTGTAGATGCTATTCGGGAAGTTTCAAAAGGTATTCTTCCTCTTTTTATCCGGATTGATCTCTGTGATCGCAATGCTACTCTGGAACTTTTTCAACATCATAAGCCTGATGCTGTAATTCACTTTGCAGCAAAAAAATTAGTTGGCGAATCTGTCAGCAACCCACTCCTTTATTCTAGAAATAATATTGGCTCCCTCTTAAATGTTATTGAGGGTGCCATGAGTATCGGTTGTCATGATCTGGTTTTTTCGTCGTCATGCACAGTTTATGGTCAGCCTGATGTGCTTCCCGTGAATGAATTTGCACCGCTTAAAAAAGCTGAATCTCCTTACGGGAATACTAAAAAAATTGCAGAGGATATTCTTACTGATACTGTTTAGGCTACCGCAATGAAAGTGATCTCTTTGCGTTATTTTAATCCTGTAGGCGCTCATCATTCTGCATTAATTGGGGAATATCCTCAGGGAGCACCCGCTAATCTGATGCCTATCATTACTCAGGTCGCAATTGGGAAACGGGAATCATTCAGTGTTTTTGGCACCGATTATAATACTTCAGACGGCACTTGTGTCCGCGATTATATTCATGTTGTGGATGTAGCCAAAGCTCATGTTGCTGCTATTGAGCGACTTCATGAAGGTGGCTCGTCTGAAAGGTTTGAAGTATTTAATCTTGGAACAGGTATTGGCATTTCTGTTTTTGGAATGATCAATGCCTTTGAAAAAGTGAACGGTTTAAAGTTAAATTATAAAATTACCGATCGCCGGCCTGGAGATGTTGAACAGGTATGGGCCGATACCAGTTTGGCAAATAAAGTGCTGAACTGGAAAGCAGAAAAATCGCTTGAAGAGATGGTTGCAAGTGCCTGGGCCTGGGAAAAAGCCCTCGCCGCTAAAACCAATGCTCAATTATCGGGGAAAGGAGTTGTAAAGTCATGAAGTTATTAATAACTGGAGGAGCAGGATTTATTGGCTCGCATGTAGTGCGACGCTTTGTATTGAACTATCCTCAGTATATGATTTATAATCTCGATTTGTTAACTTATGCCGGTAATCTCGAAAATATCCGTGATATTGAAAATAAATCCAATTATAAATTTATAAAAGGTGATATCTCTGATGAGTCTTTTATAAAAAATCTTTTTCAGGAAATTCAGTTTTATGCAATCATTCATCTGGCTGCTGAATCTCATGTCGATCGAAGTATCAGCAATCCACTGGAATTTGTTAAAACCAATGTGCTTGGCACTGCTAATTTACTCAATGCTGCCAGAACGCTTTGGTACAATTTTGCAACAGATTTTAAGAATCATCGGTTTTATCACATTTCAACAGATGAAGTATATGGATCCTTAGGAAGCAGCGGTCATTTCACCGAGTCTACGCCTTATGACCCAAGAAGTCCCTATTCAGCTTCTAAAGCAGCATCAGACCATTTAGTCAGAGCTTACTTCCATACATTCAATTTGCCGGTAGTAATATCCAATTGTTCAAATAATTATGGTGCATTTCAGTTCCCTGAGAAGTTGATCCCACTCATGATTCATAATATCAAAAACAATAAACCATTGCCTGTTTACGGAAAAGGTGAAAATGTTCGCGACTGGCTTTGGGTGAATGATCATGCTGCTGCAATTGATACCATTTTTCATAAAGGTATTATAGGCGAAACATATAACATTGGCGGTAATAACGAATGGAAAAATATTGATCTGGTACTGTATTTGTGCCGGTTGATGGATCACAAATTGAATCGTGAGCCGGGAACTTCCGCTAAATTGATCACATATGTAAAAGATCGCGCAGGTCATGATCTCCGGTATGCAATCGATTCTTCCAAATTAAAACGTGAACTCAACTGGGAACCTTCAATCACCTTTGAAACCGGTCTTGAAATGACAGTCGATTGGTATTTGAATAATCAGCAATGGCTTGAAGATGTGACTTCAGGTAATTATTTAAAGTATTACGAAAACCAATATATGAACAGGTAACGGTTTCCCGGACCTTAATTTTTACAGCACATGACGCAATTAACCAAAGGTATCTTTCATACACCCGATATTACCGAAAAATCGGTTTTAATAACCGGTGGCGCAGGATTTATCGGATCTAATATTGTTGAGTACCTTCTTAATAATGGTGCGCGTAAAGTCAGAGTCCTCGATAATTTATCGAATGGCTTCAAACGAAATGTGGAACCATATCTCAATAATCCTGCTTTCGAATTTATAGAAGGTGATATCACCAGCCCTGAAACATGTGCAAAAGCCTGCGAAGGAATTAATTTGGTAAGTCATCAGGCTGCACTCGGATCAGTTCCACGCTCAATTGCCTTTCCACAACAAACCCATGCCGCCAATGCAACCGGTTTTCTGAATATGCTGGTCGCCGCCCGTGATGCAAATGTGGATCGATTTGTTTATGCATCGTCTTCTTCCGTTTATGGCGATCTTACCGATTCACCAAAAGTGGAATCTAAAATTGGTAAATCACTTTCTCCTTATGCCGTGTCCAAGTATACCAATGAATTGTATGCTGGAGTTTTTTCTCTCAATTATAACATGAAGGTGATCGGTCTCCGATACTTTAATGTGTTCGGCCCCCGTCAGGATCCAAATGGCCCTTATGCAGCTGCTATTCCTTTGTTTATGGATGCTTTACTGAATGACAAAAATGCATGGCTAAATGGTGACGGTGAGCAAACCCGTGACTTCACTTTCGTGCAAAATGCTGTTCAGGCTAATATCAGAGCATTCTTTACACCGCATCCCGAAGCATTTAATAAAGTGTATAATGTGGCTGTTGGTGAAAACATATCGGTGAAAGAACTGTTTCATATGTTAGCAAACATTGCCGGTGTTCCTGCTAAACCAAAACACCGCGATGAAAGACCCGGAGATATTAAAAACTCTTTAGCTGATATTTCTCTGGCAAGAAAATTCTTAGGTTATGAACCGGAAGTGAAATTGAAAGAAGGCCTCGCAATTACTTTCGATTGGTTTAGTAAGAATTTTAAATAGGTTAGTGTACTCATTATGTTGAAATCATTGTTTGGTGGATTTGGTAAGAAGGAAGAGCCTTTAACGGACTTTTCTTTTCTGGGAACAGATATGCATTCTCACCTGATTCCCGGTATCGATGATGGCGCTAAAACTATTGAAGATTCCCTTGAACTCATCAAGGAATTGCATAGCCTTGGGTTTAAGAAATTATATACCACACCTCATATTATGAGTGATTATTTCAGAAATACTCCTGAAATAATTAATGCCGGTTTGGAAGAAGTACGCGCAGCCATTAAAGCTGCAGAAATACCGGTAGAAATTTTTGCAGCTGCTGAATATTATTTTGATGATGGGTTTGTGAAAAAACTGGAAAATGAAAAATTGCTGACTATAGGTACTAATTACCTGCTGTTCGAAATTTCATATATAAATTGCCCTGAAAATATTTCGGATGTGATCTTCAGAATGCAGATTCTGGGTTATAGACCTGTAATGGCTCATCCGGAAAGATACCCTTTTTGGCATAATAATTTTGATCAATACAAAACTTTCCGTGATCAGGGTGTGCTGCTCCAGGTAAACCTGAATTCTTTAGGTGGCTACTACGGTCACGATGCAAAACGGATCGCTGAAAAAATGGTTCAGGAAAATATTGTTGATCTGCTTGGTACCGATTGTCATCACATGAAACACGTCGCAGGTTTGCAGCGAACTCTTAAAGAGAAAACCCTGAAGAAATTAATCGACATCAATTTGCTGAATAAGCACCTTTGATTCGTTTTTTATAGCTTTCCGAATATTAGCTGATTCCATTTTGACTTATTTGCTGACCGTAAAATGACAAATCGCCCATTTTACGTTCTCTTTTAATCATCATTGTTTACACCTCACCTGATCAGGAGCACCCCGTTTTAGGCACAAGTTGCCTGCTCACTCATAGCAGAATGTTGCCTATTTCCCCTCTTTATGTATTATCCCAACCTCAATTTGGCTAAAATTACAAGTCTGACTTGATCAGAATAAGGCAATTTTTATTCATTTATGTTGCACCTGTTTAAATCTTATGTATCTTGAAGTAATATTAATCAGGAGGCTTAAATGTCCGATATTCAATAAGTTTGATTTGAATGGAGTTACATTGTAAGTCAGGGAAAATGAAACTTTCCGGATTATTGAAAAAGAATTAAGATACAAAAAATAGCTTAAAATTAACATGTCAAAGCAATCGTCAGATCAGGTTTTCAGGTTAATTAAATCATTAACATCCGCTGAAAAGCGATATTTTAAAATTTTTGCCGGCCGACATACCATTGGCGATAAAAATGAATATGTGAGTTTGTTTGATGCAATAGATAAACAGGAGGCATACAATGAGGGCAAGCTTTTGGTGCAATTTACCAACTCCACTTTTGCCCATACTCCTGCCATTGCTAAAAATCGCCTCTACGAAACAATTCTGAAAAGCCTGCATGCATTTCATGCCGATTCTTCCGTGGAAGTTGAATTACAACGACTACTTCATTACACCGAAATTCTGTTTAAGAAATCACTGTACGACGAAAGCAAAAAAACACTGGCCCGTGCATTTAAACTGGCAACAAGATTCGAAAAGCATTTTACCCTGCTCGAAATACAGAAGTGGGAAAAACGTCTCATGGAAAAGGATTCTTATGCTTCAAATAATATTGAAGATATTACCAATATGCTTCAGCAGGATGAAGAAATTTTAGGTAAACTGAAAAATTACACCGATTTCTGGTACATAAAAAGCCGGCTTTTTTTATTGCTTAATAAAAAAGGAAAGGTAAGGGATAGTAATGAGTTGAATAATTTTAAAACTATAATCGATAATACTTTGCTGAAGAATGAGGATGAAGCCCTTTCTTATGAATCCCGTTATCTCTATTATCACATCTACAGCGCTTACTATTTTGGTATCGGTGATTATAAAAATTCATACATCTACATTCGAAAACACCTTGAATTAATTGAACAGAATGCCGAGTTGTTTGATGAAGAACCAAATAAATATTTTGCAGTGTTGAGTAATATGATTTATCTCTGCACCCAGCTTCGCAAATTCGATGAAATTCCCGTCTATCTTGGTAAGCTAAAAGCTATTCCCCACAGTAATGTACGGAAGATGAATGAAGATATGGAGATCAAATTGTTCAGCAGTACTTTCAGCGCTGAGCTTAGCCTCTATATTCAAACCGGTGAATTCGATATGGCACTCGATCTTGTTGATGATATTGAAGCGGGCCTGAAAAAGTATAAAAGTAAGTTGAGCAAAATCCGTGTCGCGTATTTTTATTTTAATCTCTCAATAGTTTATTTTGCCCTCGGCGATTATTCTGGTGCATTGAAATGGATAAATCAGTTGCTGAATGATGGTGATATCGACTCAAGTCAGGATATCCATTGCATGGGTCGTATTCTCAATCTGATTATTCACCTGGAAATGGGGAACAGTGATCTGATTCCTTACACCTTCCGCTCTACTCAACGTTATTTATCCAAAAGGAAAAGAATCTATCGGTTCGAATCCGTTTTCCTGAATTTCATAAACCGACTTTCAAAAGCCGACACTTCTGTTGATATAAAAAACTGCTATCAGGCACTGAGACCTGAGTTGCAAAACTTATCTAAAGATCCTTTTGAAAAAAGCGTTTTCGAATATTTCGATTTCATAACCTGGGTGGAAGGCAAATATTTAAATGTTCCCTTCCGGAATATGGTTCGCAAAAAAATTGAACAAGGCAACCTCAAGGAATTATTGAATTAAACGACCTTTAACAAGGCAATTTTCTTATTGTTCCTTTACCTGAAATCTCCGATTGGTGCTGATTAATCCGGATTTTAATAGTTCATAATAGCAACTATTTGATTTACAGAAATATGCAGTTTTGTATTTACAGATTTTTCCCCGAATTTTGCACTGTTGCATTCAGCTTCCCTCATAATACCGGAACCTGTTTCAAAAAGAACCGGGATTCCGGATGTTTTATTATTAAAAAAATCTCATGAAAATTGACAAAAACAAAGTGGTTTCGGTCACTTACCGGTTGGAAGCAAATCCTGCAGGAGCAGAAAAAAACACATTGAAACTGCTGGCGCCGATCGCCCATTAACATTTCTGTTTGGCTCCGGCGGACTAATACCTGCATTTGAAGAAAATTTAGCAGGTCTGGTAGTAGGAAATAATTTCGCCTTTAGTATCGATGCGGTTAATGCTTACGGTGAATTAGAACCCGAAGCACTCGTTGATATCCCTATGGATGTTTTTAAAGTTGATGGCGTTATCGATATGTCGATGCTTGTTGTTGGAAATGTTATTCCAATGAGCGATCGCGATGGTAATCGTCTCGATGGTCGTGTGAATGCCATTGGTGGCGACTCCGTGAAAATGGATTTTAATCACCCATTAGCCGGACACCAGCTACACTTTAGTGGTGAGGTTATTGAAGTACGTGAAGCTTCTGAAGAAGAATTAGCACACGGACATGCCCACACTCCGGGAATGCACGGTCACTAATAAAATTGTTGAAACTGAATTAAAGCCCGGAAATTTTTCGGGCTTTTTTTATTTGATTATCATACTCATCACCACGCCTGCAAGTACCAATCCGATCCCTGCAAGTGTGCCCCAGCCATAGTGTTCTCCAAATAATAAGAAGCCTGCAGCAATGGCATAAATAACACCGGTGTAATTTATAATGGAAACATTGGCAACCCGGTCTTGCTGCAATGCCCGGGTCATGTTGAGCTGTCCCAGTTGCGTGAAAATTCCTATTATTAATAGATAAAGCCATTCAATTCCCGCAGGCATTTCAAATACCGGTACCGAGAAAACCATCCCCGATAAGGTTCCTATAAGTTGGAAATGAAATACAACAATTAACGGATGCTCTTTTTCTTTTAATGAGCGAATTGTGATATATACAAATGCTGAGGTAATTGCTGAAAACAGTCCAATAAGCAGATAGGTTAGTTCGATCCTTTCATCAAATTCTTTCATAAGGAAAACACCGGCAAATGAAATGATGAAAAATAACCACTGTATCGGTTTTACATATTCTTTCAGTATAAAAATTGCCAGAATGGTAGTGAAAATAGGAGAGAGGTACTGAATGATTACTGCAGTACCCAATGGCATTTTGGAAATTGTTATAAAATAGGTGTATAAAGCTATTGTACCTAATACACCTCTTAGAAGAAGTAATTTCCTGTTTGTTCCTTTCCAGTCAAGTTGTTCTTTCTTTAACTGATAAAAACAAATCAGCAACGAAACTCCGCATCTGAAAAATACAATTTCTATGGCTGGCAAGTGACTCACTGCCTTAATAAATATATTCATGATGGCAAAATAAAAAGTTGCCAGCAGCATCGATTTTGCGCCGGTACTCATCGGCAATATAGTGGTAGTGATCTCACAGATTATTATTTTAGAATCACCGGTTTTTAAAATTTATTTCGTTCACTGTATTCTTCAATTAGTTGCTTGCATTCTTTTTCTGAGATAACTTCCAGAGTGGTAGGACCGATAGCAGAACAAATGTCCCACATATGAAATAAGTCCATTTTACATTCGAACCTTCACTGAACCAGGCTATTGAGAATAGTAACAGAAACAGCGAACGTAATAGAATATTGATGACACTGAATACGGAATTGGTCCGGCCAATAACATCATTTGATATGTGACTGAACAAATAAGTAGTACGTAACACCCGTGCTCCCGCATTGGTAATTCCGATCAGGAAAGAAAATAAATAAAATATTCCTACCGACTTAGTAAATGCTACCAGGTAAAAAATAACAGTAGTTAACAGCATCAACACAATAATCGAATTTATGGTATTACTTTGCCTGAATACCCACCTTATAAATATGCCAGCCAGCATGGCTCCCAATGCATAAAAAATTTCTGCCGAAGCATATACATCACTACCACTCTGTAAATGCTTATCAACATACAACGGTAAAAGCAAAAATACTTCCACCATCAAAACCACAAATATGGAGTAAGAGTAATTCCCGAAACTGAAAAGTGCCGGATTTTTTCTCAGAAATGCCAATCCGGTTTTAATACGTTGCGGAATGCTTTCAGTAAGTATTGATACTTTTTTTAAGGGCTGATAGCTGATCAGACTAACCAATAAAATGGAAACGCCATAGGTTGCCGCATCCATCAGAAAAATAGATTCCAGATTCCATTTTGGAAATGAAAAAGGAAGTTCAAAAACAATTCCTGCCATGTTTATGGTCTTGCCCGATTCCACTCCGGTAAGCAACAGAGCAGCAAAGGCACCACTCAAAACCGAAGTCGCCTGATTCTGTATTTCCAGATAACTGCTGATCTTCCCGTAATTGGAAGGGTCCGATAATTCCTGACCAAATGCATACAATGCACTGTAGTGGATGTTATAATTGAACATGGTGGTAATGAATACCACTGCAACTAATCCCAAGGGAACTGCACCGGTATAATAACCATAGGCAGAAACCCCTCCCAGGATGGTTCCACATACAAGACTCACATATATGAAAATGGTTTTTCTTGGATAACTATCAATGAGTGTCCCTGCATATAAATTCCAAAACAAGCTTACAAAGGTAGTTCCGGCATAAATTGCTCCGAACAATGACGCTTCGTTTGCTATGGTTAGAAAATACCAGGGTATTGCAAGCATGCTGATCCCGGTTGCAAAACCCGATATTATATTAGCTGCCAGTAAAAGCCGGAGCGCACTCTTATTTTTCATTTGCTAAAGCAGGTTTCAGATGGAATCCCTAATTTTGATGCATGGGTGCAAAGGAAACGCCGGCAAAAATACATACTTTATCAACGGTACTCGATAAAGTAAGAAAATACTGTGCCTATCAGGAACGATCTCAGCAGGAGGTAAGGGATAAGTTTTATGACCTGGGCCTTCATAGTAAAGAGGTTGAACAGGGCATTGTAATTTTGATCGAAGAAGGGTTTATCAATGAAGAGCGTTTCGCCATGAGCTTCGCAGGTGGTAAGTTCCGCATGAAGCAGTGGGGTCGAGATAAAATCAAAGCCGCACTCAGACAGAAAAAGGTCTCCGATTATTGCATCCGTAAGGCCCTGAATGCCATACCTGATGGCGATTATATCCGAACTCTGGAAACCATCCTGACCAAAAAAAGTAAAGAAGTAAAGGAGAAAAATGGAATTCGCAAAAATTATCTCCTGGCCCGTTATGCAATGAGCCGTGGATTTGAAGGAAATCTGGTTTGGGAAGTGCTTAAAGCTGACCCCGATGGATGAACTTTTTCTTAAAATAAGGAACTTTTTACTACTTTTGTGGCACTATGACAACCGACCAATTAGCAGAATTAAGGGACCGAATCAATGCCCTGAGGAGGCATCTTTGACATCGACAAAAAGCTGCAGCTGTTAACCGAGGAGGAACGGCTGACACACGCTCCCGACTTTTGGAATGATCCCAAAAGAGCCGAGCGGATCCTCAAACAAATTAAGGAAAAGAAAACCTGGACCGACCTTTTTAAAGAAAACGAAACAGCTGTAGAAGATGCTGCCGTTTTACTTGAGTTTTTTAAAGCAGGTGATATTCCCGAAACCGAAGTAGATGCCCAATATAAAAAGGCGGTGTCTATGATCGAAGATCTTGAATTTAAGAATATGCTCAGCGGCGAAGAAGACAATCTCGATGCCGTACTCACTATTAACTCCGGCGCCGGAGGTACTGAAAGCCAGGATTGGGCCGAAATGCTCATGCGGATGTATATTCGTTGGGGTGAACGCCATGGTATGAAGGTTACTGAAATTGAACGGACTGATGGGGATGGCGCCGGTATTAAATCTGCTACACTCGAATTCGAAGGACCATTTGCTTATGGCTACCTGAAAAGTGAAAATGGAGTGCATCGTCTCGTTCGTATTTCACCATTCGATTCCAATGCCCGACGCCATACTTCTTTCGCTTCCGTTTTTGCATACCCACTCGTTGACGATACAATCAATATCGAAATCAAAGATGCCGATATCAGCATCCAGACATCACGATCGGGTGGTGCCGGTGGGCAGAATGTAAATAAGGTGGAGACTAAAGTTCAGTTAACACACCATCCAACAGGAATTGTAGTAGTATGTCAGGTAGAGCGTACTCAGGGTGGTAACAAAGAACGTGCAATGCAAATGCTCCGGTCTCAGTTGTACGAACTTGAAATCCGAAAAAGAAATGAAGCCAAGGCTGTAACTGAAGCCGGTAAGAAAAAAATAGAATGGGGTTCACAAATACGAAGCTATGTTTTTCATCCTTATAAAATGGTGAAAGATAATCGCACCGATTATGAAACTTCCGATGTTCAGGGAGTGATGGATGGTGATCTCGATGAGTTTATGAAGGCTTACCTGATGGAATATGCCAGTGACGCAAATTAATATAGTTTAATACTGAATTCAATTGTTACAAGTTTATTTTAAACCGAATTGCTCCACTTGCAGGACTGCCTTGCAGCTGATTAAAGAAAATACAAAAGAACAAATTCAGACTATTGAATATCTGGTGAAAACACCTACTGTTAAAGAGCTGAAGGAAATTGTCCAAATGATCGGCATAAAACCCGAAGAACTGGTCAGGAAAAAAGAACCTTTGTACAAAGAAAATTATGAAGGCAAAAAAATAACCGGCACTCAATGGCTAAAAATATTGCATCAGAATCCGATATTAATTGAACGACCAATTCTGGTACTCGGCGACAAAGCAATAATTGGCCGCCCAACCGAAAAAATTGTCGAATTCCTGAATCCAAAAAAGAAAATGAAATCCTGATTCCCTTCTTAAAATTAAAATGCTCTACATAATACAAGTTTCTAATTTATAATTTGTCAATCATTTCCCTTCATTTATCATCTATCATTTATCATCTATAATTTATCATTTATAATTCCAAAAAAATGTTTCGGATCGAAAAAGACACCATGGGCCAGGTTCAGGTACCTGCCGATAAATACTGGGGAGCACAAACCCAGCGCTCTATTGAAAATTTTAAAATTGCGCAGGATATTAACCGAATGCCGATTGAAATAATCCGTGCATTTGCCTATTTAAAAAAGGCTGCAGCCATAACAAATATGGAAGCAGGTGTTTTACCAAAAGAGAAATGCGAACTTATTGGCAAGGTATGCGACGAAATTCTGGCCGGTAAACTGAACGATGAGTTTCCGCTGGTAATCTGGCAGACAGGTTCAGGAACACAGTCAAATATGAATGTGAATGAAGTTGTCGCTTACCGGGCTCATGTAATAAATGGTGGTGCACTAACTGATGAAAAGAAGGTGATTCATCCGAATGATGATGTGAATAAATCGCAATCATCAAATGATACTTTTCCTACTGCAATGCATATCGCCGCGTATAAAATGCTGGTTGATGTTACCCTTCCGGGGATAAAAAAATTGCGCGATACGTTAGCAGCAAAATCATTGGCTTACATGAATGTGGTAAAGATTGGCAGAACGCATTTAATGGATGCCACTCCGCTCACTCTGGGTCAGGAATTATCAGGTTATGTATCCCAACTGACTCACGGAATCAGAGCGATTGAAAATACACTTCCTCATTTGGCTGAACTGGCTTTAGGAGGAACGGCAGTTGGTACCGGAATTAATACACCGGATGGATATGCTGAAAATGTAGCACATCACATTGCTAAACTAACCAATATTCCTTTTGTAACAGCAGAAAATAAATTCGAAGCCCTCGCTGCCCATGATGCCATTGTTGAAACTCATGGAGCATTAAAAACTGTTGCCTGCAGTATGATGAAAATTGCAAATGATATTCGTTTGCTCGCAAGTGGTCCCCGTTGTGGTATCGGAGAGCTTTTTATTCCCGACAATGAACCCGGTTCTTCTATTATGCCCGGTAAAGTTAACCCAACACAATGTGAAGCTATGACTATGGTTGCGGCTCAGGTTCTTGGTAATGATGTTGCCATCAATGTGGGTGGCGCTACCGGTCATTTTGAATTGAATGTTTTTAAACCGGTAATGATTTATAATTTCCTCCACAGCGCCCGACTCATTGGTGATGTGTGTGTTTCCTTCAACGATAAATGCGCAATCGGTATTGAGCCGTTGCATGATAACATTAAAACGAATCTCGAAAATTCACTAATGCTGGTTACCGCATTAAATACACGTATTGGTTACTATAAAGCAGCTGAAATTGCTCAAACAGCTCACAAGCAAGGCAAAACATTGAAGCAAACAGCAATCGACCTTGGTTATGTTACTGCTGCGGAATTTGATGAGTGGGTAAAACCGGAAGAAATGGTAGGTAAACCGGTTGGTGCCTGATTTCATCCGGATAACATTACCTTTAGGATGCAATAGACTAATTCAGAGTCTTTGCAAGTTGTGTCGAACGGTGCTAAAACTTAATTCAACATGTATCTCATTCGAAATGCTTCCGTAGTTAATGAAGGTCGTATTTTTATAGCTGATGTGCTTATTAAAAATGACCGGATCGAGAAAATTGGTGACAGTATACAACTGACCGATAGCACAAATCTGATTGAAGTTGATGCTACAGGTTTGCATCTTTTTCCCGGTTGTATCGACGATCAGGTTCATTTCAGAGAACCGGGACTGACGCATAAAGCAGATATTTATACGGAATCAAGAGCCGCTGTTGCCGGGGGAATTACTTCTTTCATGGAAATGCCAAACACGGTTCCCAATACTTTAACGCAAGAATTGCTTGAGCAGAAATATCAGATTGCTTCCTTAAAATCCATTGCCAACTACTCATTTTTTATGGGTGCTTCCAACGATAATGTGGAAGAAATATTAAAAACTGACCCGACAAATGTTTGTGGTGTGAAAGTTTTTATGGGCTCATCCACAGGTAATATGCTTGTAGATAATGAAAAAGTTCTCGAGAAAATATTCTCTTCCACACCAGCATTAATTGCAACACATTGTGAAGATGAAGCAACTATCAGGCAAAATCTGGAAAAGTATAAGGAGAAATATGGAGAAGAGATTCCTGCCAGATGCCATCCTGAAATCAGACCCGCTGAAGCATGTTATAAATCAAGTCAGTTAGCTGTTTCACTTGCTAAAAAGTACAATGCACGGTTACATATTCTGCACATTTCTTCAGCTATTGAAACGGCTTTGTTCAGGAATGATATTCCATTAGAGAAAAAACGGATTACTGCCGAAGCCTGCATTCATCATCTCTGGTTTAGTGATGATGATTATGAGCGAATGGGTAATTTTATTAAATGGAATCCTGCGGTCAAAAGCAAAACCGACCGTGATGCCATCTGGGAAGCTTTACTCGATAACAGAATTGATGTAATAGCTACCGATCATGCACCACACACACTCGAAGAAAAGCAGCGAAAATATCTGGAAGCTCCTTCCGGCGGACCATTGGTACAACACAGCCTGGTTGCCATGCTGGAATTTTATCACAAAGGAAAAATTACGCTGGAACGTATTGCACAAAAATTGTCTCATTCTGTTGCCAGGTGTTTTAAAATTAAAGAGCGTGGGTTTATTCGGGAAGGATATTTTGCAGATTTGGTTCTTGTAAACCTGAATCAATCAACAACCGTTACCAAAGAAAATCTTTTATACAAATGTAAATGGTCGCCATTTGAAGGTGTTACTTTTAAATCGGCAGTTGTGCACACTTTCGTGAATGGAAATATGGTGTTCAGCAACAATAAAATTATTGAAAGCGTACAGGGACAAAGATTAAATTTCGAACGACCGGATTAAGCAGATTGAGAGATGAACAAATATAAAATATGGGCTTTTGTGGTGCTCTTGCTGGCTTCATGTCAATCAGAAAATACAAATGAAATACCCACCGGAGTAATTAACCGTGACAGTATGGTTAAAATAATGGCAGATGTGCATATCGCTGAAGCCAGAATGCAAATTAGTGACATAAGAAACTCTGATCCGGACTTAAAAAACACTTATCTGCAGGAAGTTTTACGCCGGGCCGGAACCGATACAACCAGGTTCAATTATAGTTTTAAATACTATTCCGGTAACCCTGAACTTTTTGCAGTCATGTATGAGGATGTGATCGTTGAAATCAGTAAAAAACAAGCAAGAAAATAATTTCAAAGAATTAATTTCAGTATATAAAAAAGCACCACAGTTTTTACCGTGGTGCTTTTTCTTTTAAATCGTAAGCAGTTATTTAAGGTATTTATCGAGCCAGTCGAAATAAACCCGCTGCCACATAATTCCGTTTTGTGGCTTCAATACCCAATGGTTTTCATCGGGAAATGACAGGAATCGAGCAGGTATATTTTTCAGTCTCGCAGCAGCAAATGCCTCCATACCCTGACTGATCGGAACTCTGAAATCTTTATCGTTGTGTATTACCAGAATCGGTGTATCCCAGTTATTCACAAATTTAATAGGATTGAATTCAATGTAACTTTTCGGAGTAGGTTTATCGAAATAAGATCCCTGCATATCAAAGTTTGCAAAGAATATTTCTTCTGTTGTTCCATACATACTTTCCAGATTGAAAACACCGCAATGTGAAATGAAAGTTTTGAAACGTTTATTGTGATTTCCTGCAAGCCAGTAAACTGAATATCCTCCAAAACTTGCGCCTACTGCACCCAGTTTGTCTTTGTTTACAAAAGGTTCTTTACTGACATCATCAATAGCACTCAACAAATCTTTCATTGCTTGTCCGCCCCAGTCACCTGAAATATCGCGATTCCACTTCTCCCCAAAGGAAGGCAGTCCGCGACGGTTTGGTGCTACCACAATATACCCTTGAGCTGCCATTAACTGGAAATTCCAACGGTAAGAGAAAAATTGAGATACAGTACTTTGTGGTCCACCCTGACAATACAGTAAGGCAGGATATTTTTTTGTCGGATCAAAATCAGGAGGATAAATTACCCAGGTCAAAATGTCTTTTCCATCAGTTGCTTTTACCATTCGTTGTTCAACTTTGCCCATTTTTATTTTTGCAAGTTGATCTTTGTTGGTATAGGTAAGCTGTTTTGAAATTCCTGTTTTCATATCCACTTTGAAAATTTCAGAAGGCATGGAAATATTCATAGCACATGAAACAATAATTGGCTCCTTACCTGGATATGCAATGGAGTAGGAGGTGAGGTCTGCCATGTCTTTTGTAACCTGACGGATTTGTTGTGCACCTTTTAAGAAACTGTCGAATACCCATAACTGATCAGTTGCATTGATGCCTGCTGTAAAGAAAATGTAACGACCATCCTTCGACCAACTTGGCGATTCCGCTGTATAATCAAAACCTTTGGTCAGTTCTGTTTTAACTTTTGAAGTGAAGTCATATTGCATTATTCTGTTTCGATCTGCTTCGTATAACGGAGTGGCCATACTAAGCCAAATTATTTTCTTACCATCTGGAGAAAAAGAAGGTTTAGTATCATATCCGGGATTATCAGTTGAAAGATTTTCCGTTTTTCCGGTTGCAAGATTGTATAAATAAATATCGGAATTGGTACTCATCGCATAGGCAGTTCCATTGTTCTTTTTACAAGTGTATGCAATTTGTGTCCCATCATTATTCCATGCAATTTGTTCTTCATCTCCAAAAGGCATTAAAGGAGCATCAAAGGGTTCACCTTTCATGATGTCGGTGCCCTCTTTAATGGTTGAACCATCAGTATAAGAAGCATAAAAAACATGGCTGTTCATTTCATCTTCCCAGTTATCCCAGTGTCGATACATCAGATCGTCATAAATGCGACCTGTTGCTTTTGGAAGATCAGGAAATTGTTCTGCAGTCGTTTTTCCGGTTTTGACATCCATTGTAAACCAGATTTTATTTCCGGTTGGTGAAAATCCGAATCCGCTGATATCACCTTTGATATCCGTGAATTGTTGTTTGTTATTGCCATCTGGATCCATTACCCAAATTTGTGTACTTCCCGATTTGGATGTCAGGTAAGCAATCTTTTTTCCATCCGGTCTCCACCTGGCATTAAAATCATTGTCGGTGCCGCCGGCAATAAGCATTGGTGTTCCTCCTGCGGGAGAAATGGTAAATAAATCCGAATTTCCTTTGTTGGCTTCGATGTCGAAATTCTTTACACCATACACTATGGTCTTCCCATCGGGCGAAATACGGGGATCCGATACTCTTGCCAATTTCCACATCGACTCCGGAGTCATTTTCTCCTGAGCAGAAATTGTGGCCGTGCCCAGAAGCAGAAAGGCACTGATAAATAACAACTGTTTTTTCATGTATTGAGGTTTTTTGGTCGACCAAAAGTCTGTATTTTTCGACTACCAATTCAATTTATTACTTTAAAAGGCATTATAATGCCGTTATCTACCCATTTATGTTGGCTCACTGCTTGTTACTTGTAGTAGCCGTCACTAAAAACCGGTCGTTCGTCCTATTTTTCGGTTAATTCACCAATTATTGTGTTATTTTTTCAACATTCGTGTTAATTTCGGTCTATCAAATTGATTATGAGGCAGAAAAAATATTGTAGGATTATGCCTACAACCCTTTTTTTTTTGTTTTATTATTATAATCTTTGTATGCATCGAAAAGAGTACTACTTTTTAACCATAAAAAGAATACCGTTTTCGGTGTATTTAAGTCTAACCATAAGATAACATTTCATTCACATTTAATACAAATCTGAGAAGCCATGACAAAATCTGCTACCAGGATTACACCATTACAAAAATTAACGACAAGAGGCATTCAGCTTCTCGTTCTCTTGTTGTTGATATTGCCATTTGGGCAAGCAAATGCGCAGGTGAATTACAACGAAACCTTCGATGTTGCGGGACCATATCCTAACAATGTTATTCCTAATGGCTGGTCACAAGGTAAGTTTGGTGCCGGTGTTGATGCCGATAACTATTGGGATCGCATGGGCAACACGGCCTATCTGAATGGCGCAGCCGGACAGTTTGTTAATCCTAGAACCGGTACTGCTATGATGCGGTATCGTTCTGATTTAACTAATGCTGGTGAAGCTGCTTTCCTTGCTTCCAAGCGACTCGATATGCGCGGTTATTCAGGAACTCCTACAGTTTCATTCTGGATGTATCGTGATGAAACAACAGCTGGATTTAACGATAATATTCGCGTTTACGCAAATTTTACTCCTGACATGAATGGGGCTCCTCAGCAATTAACTGTTACCCCAATTAACAGACCATGCGGTTCTGCTCCAATTGTTGCCTGCCCTGTTTCATATAGTGCTGCCGGCTGGCAACAATACACATATAACATTCCTGCGGCATTTAATACAAGCAGTGTTTATATTGTGCTTCTTGGAACCAGTGCATTAGGTGCCAATATTTTTATCGATGATTTCTTTGTTCAAACCTGGCCATTAGCGCAAAATTATGTGGCTTCAAGCCTTAACGTAATTAACCAAAATACAGCTTCTACTGCTCAGTCACAAGTTTTTCAACAAATAATTGGTATTCGGTTGGAAATGGATGGAGTTACAGCTCCTAGAACCCTGAGCCAGTTTATCATAAATTCCAATGGTAGCACTAATCCAGGTGGTGATATATTAAATGCTAGGCTTTATTATACTGGTGGTACCAACTCATTCAATTTAACAACTGCAACATTGGTTGGAACCAATACTAATACTGCATCAACAAACATTGCTTTTCTCACACCCCCTGTTGCCGGTTATACCGGATTGGCAACCATGAATAATATGGAGCACGGTGATAATTATTTCTGGGTTACTTATGATATAAGGCCAACCGCTACTTCCGGAAATTTTGTCGATGCGGAATTGGTTTCTTTAACCATTTCAGGGCCTGGAGTAGTTGCCCCCGTTGTTGCTACTTTACCAGGTGCACGTGAAATTGACGTGGTTTATTGTATTCCTACCATGTCAGTTGGAACTTCCTGGTTGAATTATGTAACGAATGATTATATCGCTAACGTAACTATGGCAGGTAATCCTACTGCGCCTCCCGGAATTAATAATAGCTTGAACTCAACCGGTCCTAATGCCGGTGGTTGTGCCGGTGGTGCATGTCCGTTCAGTGTTCACCCACCCGATTATGAATTATTCCCACCGGTACCTGGTAAAACCGCAGCTCTTACTGCTGATGGAACAACCAATTATCCACTATCTTTAAAAGTTGGTACTTATTGCTGTAGTAACTATATAGCAGCGTGGATCGATTTCAATAAAAACGGTAGTTTCCTCGATCCGGGCGAAAAAATTGCTCAGTCAGGTTCACTTTCTAACAGCCAGATTTATAATACTGTATTTACTGTCCCTGCATTAGCAACTACCGGAACAACCAGAATGCGTGTTCGCGAAGTATGGATTGCTCCTAATATTGATCCTTGTAACTCATATACTTATGGTGAGACTGAAGATTATGTCGTAACCATTCTTCCTACATGCGGTGTACCGGGATGGAAAACATGGTTAGGATTTACCGATGATTGGGATAATCCTGCAAACTGGTGCGGGGGAGTACCTACTATTAATGATAATGCTCGTCTCCCAGGTTCTGGTGGATCACCTTATTACAGACCTGTAATTAAACCAGGGGTATTTGCTACAGCTAAAAAACTCCGTGTTGAAACTGATGATACCTTATATATAAGGTCATGGAGCAACTCTTCATTAACAGTTTCCGATTCCATGTACATTCAGGGAGCGAACTCTTTGGTGAAAGTTATTTCTACGCTTATTGATACTGCTCAGGTTTCTAATGGTACGCTTTTTCCTTCTCCAACCTTAACCCCTTTAAAAAATTCAACTAAATCGAAGTCTGTTTGGTTATTTACTCAGGCTGAATTACTGGCTAAAGGGTTGGTTGCTGGTGATAATATCACTGATATTAGTTTGCATATTAATAGATTATCTAATGCTAATCCTTATCGGAATTTAACACTTAGATACTACTATACAGCTCCTGCCACTGTGTTGGTTCCCGGTGTAGGCGCAGTCTTGCCAACACCAATCGGAGCGATAACTACAATTTACACTGCTGATGTGTTTGCATCTGTCGTGATTCCTGGTCCAAACGGAACTCTGACATTTAACTTGAACCCCGGTTCGTTTATCTGGAATGGCTCTACCAATAAGTTGGTAATTGAACTATGTTATGATAATACAGGTTTCGGAAATACAGGTGCTGCTGATCAACCCCGTTATACACAGACTCTTGGATTCAGACATTATGGTACTTTATTGAATATTGCTGTAATTAACACTCCGGCATGTGATATGCGTCCTTCCAGTACTACTACTGCAACCGCCCCTATTGGTTCGTTTAATATTACTGTTGCAAGTGCGGCTCTCTTAACACCCGGTCAAAGTGTTACCGGAACAGGAATGCCTGGTGGAACAGTAGTTGTAAGTATATTAGGTAATGTGGTGACTTTAAATAATGCAACCACTGCAGCACTTGCAGCCACCACTTTAACTTTCGGATCTAATGTATTCTGGACACCATCAGATTACCGTCCAAACCTTACCTTTAAATATGACCGTCCGTTCAGTCGCTACCCGATTGAAGTTCGTGGCCATTGGGGTAATAACGGAAATTTCATTCCTGCGTTAAGCAAGGTTACCTTAAAAGGTACTGCTGTGCAAAATGTGGGTGGTACTTCAAATACTACATTCTTTGATCTTGGAATCGATAATAACAACCACGTGGTTCGTCAAACCGATTTCACAGTTACCGATACACTGATGCTTACGAATGGTAGATTGAAATTGAATCTCGGTCAGGTTAATTTAACTAACCCATTAATTGCTGCATTAACACGTACCAACGGATTTATACAATCTGAAATGGATGTGATTGCAAGTAACGTTGCTCCTTTCGGACGCTTCCATTGGGATATGGGTGCAGCTCCCGGATTACGTGTAATACCATTTATAAAAGCCACAGGTGCTTATATTCCTTTGGATTACAACATTGATTCGGGTACTCATGATGTTGTTCTGGCTACACATGCAACACTTGCTAATAATACCAATATTCCTCCTTCAATTACTAATATCAATGGTTATTTCACAGGAACAGATAATAGTAATAGCATGGTTGACCGTTTCTATATGGTTGATAATACTGCTGGAACTACTCCTCAGGCTGATATCACTTTCCGATATGCAGTTTCTGAAAGAGCAGCACTCGGAAATTCGAGTATTAAAGCTCAAAGATCGTTGTCGCCAACTACTGAATGGGAATATCCTTTCATGCCAACTCAAGCTTATGTAACTGATGGGGTTACCGTTACTGACTTCACTACATTCAATTCAAATGTTTGGTCGGCTCTGGTAAATGAATCTTCACCACTTCCTGTTGAGTTGCTCGACTTTACTGCGAAACCTGAAAACGACAAAGTGAAATTAACCTGGGTTACTGCATCTGAAATAAATAGCAGCCACTATGTTGTAGAACGTACTGTTGATCAGTCTTCATTCGATTATATCAGCCGTGTTGAAAGTCGTGGACCTAGTTCATCAACTCTTGAATATTATACATGGGATAATAGCCCATTGGATGGTAAACAATTCTACTACCTGCGTCAACATGATTATGATGGTAAAGTAAGAACGTATGGTCCTGTTGCTGTTGAGTTCTCTAAAGATGTATTCGATATCATAACTGCTACCACAACTGCTTCTGAACTCGGTGTTACTGTAGTGTTCAATTACAATAGTAACGAACCATACAAATACAGCATCGTTGATATGACAGGTCGTACCATTGTTTCGAAAGATAATAACCCTGCTGAACCGGGTGCAAATGTGATCGATATCGAAGCCGATCTAAGCAAAGGTGTTTATCAAATCGTATTGCAAAACTCAAATAAAGTTGTTACAAAGAAATTCTTCTATTAAGAATCTCTGACAATCAACAAAACCAATAACCAAAAGGCTGCTTCGAAAGAAGCAGCCTTTTTTATTTTATGCTTAAGGTGAAAATAGCCAGTTGATCCAATTGAAACTTAAAGTTTTATTGGTAAAATCACTCTCATGTTTACTTTCTTATTATTTAGTTCTGCAGGTATCTAGGCTGGCATTCCTTTAATGATATTCAGAACCTCCTGCCCTATTGGTGTTATTTCATTTGTTAAGAAACGTTCATAAATGCATTCATTTCTGATAGTGCCGATAGTATCTACAATAAATGTTACCAAAAAGGAGCCTTGTAATGGCGCTTCATCCGATTTGAAATATAGATTATTACTGAGGAAGTCAAAAGCGCTGTCAGGCCACCCTGGGATTCTGCATTCTTATCGGCAATTCTGAATACTTGTTGATCTTCCAATAAGTCAGGAAAAGGAATTCATGTTGCACCTTTTTATTCTAAGATAATTTCCTCTTCTTTAACCGGAGCTCACATTCATCGAAAGAGCTTGTTTCCCTCCTGTTGAGGTGAGGCCGGGCATTTTGTGGCGGCATATTACCAGTGTGCACTGAAAAGCCGGTTGTTTAAATAGCGGTGGTTTTTTGCCTCCCGGTGCAGTCTTGTGATCAATTTAAGTCCTGCACCTTGTACTTATTTATTGGTTGAAACCTACAATACAAGTGTGTTTAAAATTTTTATAATCTTCCTCAAGTGGATATTCAGGATTGCGACACTGATATTTAATGCTAGTAATTCAAAATAAAAAAGCCCAACCTGAAACCGGGTTGAGCTTTTGAAATAATTTTTTATATTTTGAAATCAATTATGCCTGATTAAAATTGGGCTGGAAAAATTACCTTTTGAAGTGTTTACATTAATCAGGTAATTGCCATTGGGCAAAGAAGTAGTATTTAATTCATAGCCGTTCTTAGCTTCATTTTGAGATAATTGGAATGAAGTAATCATTCTGCCATCAACACTCAACAAATCCAAAGTAAAAACTACATCAGTGATGTTACTGAACTTAAGTATGACTTTATCATTAGCCGGATTTGGATAAAAAGAAAATGGTGCATCCTTAACTTCATTCACACTAACTGTTCCTCCACCTAATCGTGCAACAAATACACCCCATTCACCCGATGGAGCTGATACAGTATTAGTTCCAAATGTTACATTGTTAGCGAATTCTCCAGCAACATAGCAAAAGCCCTGAGTATCAGCAACAATAGCTTTCCCCCTGTCAAATCCTGTGCTTCCTGCCCTGGTTACCCATTTAAGCCCCCCGTTTGTATCATATTTTGCAGCGTATGCATCATGTGATACTACTCCGGTTACAGGTGTTCCACTGAAATTTGCATTTCCATTAATATAACCTGTAATGTAAGAACTTCCCACTGCATCAGTTGAAATGTCAAAGGCAACATCATCAATAAACCCACCAGCTGTTTTCACCCACACCGGGATACCGCCATTGGTGTATTTGGCAATTATTAGGCTGCCATATTCATTATCATAAACATTGATGGGTCCAAAGTTAGCTGTGTCACCTATGAATCCGCTAACATAAATATTCCCGGTTGCATCATGACTCACACCATATCCAACATCATTTCCCTTGCCCCCTCCGGTTTGCACCCACGACAGGTTTCCGGATCCATCATAGCGCGCCAGAAAGCAATCATAATTATTAATACTGGTGATGGTGGTTGAAGTACCAAAAGTGGCAGTTCCCTGATAATAGCCTGTTACAAAAACAGAACCTCCTGGTAGTTGCTCAACCGCATATCCCAGATCCGTGGTTGGCCCACCTGCCTTTACTGCCCACAAGCAATTTCCTCCGGTATCGAATTTACTGAGGAAAATATTTGCATCAACCAGCGATGTGGTAGTAAGTGTAGTTGTTCCAAATGTAGCATTACTTACATAGTTGCCTGTAATGAATATACCACCACCATTTTCGGCCGTAATTCCCATTCCTTTATCGTCGTAATTGCCACCTGCTTTTACCAGCCAATTACATGCACCTGTTGCAAGTTCCAGCTGAGCAACATAAACATCCTGACCCCCAGTTGAAGTTTGACTGATTCCACCACATGTGATGGTGTTTGCAAATGAACCAACAATGAACAATTTGTTTCCACTGACTGTAATCCCACCAGCAAAGGTCGACGAAAAATTAGCACCTGCTTTAACTGCCCATAGACACACACCGGATGGATCAAATTTTGCAACGAAAACCTCATTAAATCCAGTCGCTAATAAAGAGTATGGACCAAATGTTTTAGTGCCAACAAAATCACCTGTGACATAAATATTTCCCGATGCATCCCTTGCAAGGTCCACATTTCCGTCATAATTACTCTTACCCCCCATTCCTTCAGCCCAAACCCATGTAGTTGGTTGAGAAACAGCTAGTTGACAAGTCAGCAGGATAAGGCTTGCAAGCATTGCACGAAATTTCATATGTTTCAGATTTTGTTGTTATGCAAATATAAGGAATACTCATTATCGTAAACTATACCGCAAAACAATCTTTCAACCTGCATTGTTCAGATAGTTGACTGCAACCCACTTCAAACTAAAAATTCATTTATTACTGGTATTGAATCACAAAGTTCATTAACTTTGCGCCTCGTTCTTATACAATATAGCTTATCAAGAAAGGTGGAGGGACTGTGCCCGATGAAGCCTTGGCAACCCTGGAAACAATTAAGAATTAAGAATTAAGAATTAAGGATTAATGATTAAGAATAAGGATTAATTTAGTTTGTGTTTCAGAAGGTGCCAACTCCTGTTTCGAATATTTATTTATTCGTAACGAGATAAGTCGGAAAAACAGATCTACTTCTTAATTGAATAATAAATCTCTTCCGGCTATGGAGGAGATTTTTTTTTGATGGCAATTGCCGGAATACAATGTTCATCTTAATAAAACAGTACAAGAATTTTATGTCAATTTATTCTTAATTAGAAAAAAGAATTTTAGTAATCGATGGTGCCATGGGTACCATGATTCAACGATATCAATTGCAGGAAAAAGATTTCCGTGGCGAGCGTTTCGCTGATTTTCCTCATGATCTTAAAGGTAATAATGACCTGCTGTCGTTAACCCGTCCTGATATTATTAAAGCTATTCACCTCGAATACCTTGATGCAGGTTCCGATATTATTGAAACTAACACATTCAATGCACAGAAAATTTCACTTGCCGATTATAAAATGGAATCTCTGGCATATGAATTAAATCTGGAATCGGCTAAAATTGCCAAACAGGCGGTCAACGAATTTATAGCTGCAAATCCAGGACAATCAAAATATGTTGCCGGTGCTCTCGGACCAACTAACCGCACTGCCAGTCTTTCTCCCGATGTGAATGATCCCGGTTTTCGTGCAGTTACTTTCGATGAGTTGGTGGATGCCTATTCCGAACAAACCCGCGGTTTAATTGATGGGGGTGCCGATATCCTATTAATCGAAACTATTTTTGATACACTTAATGCCAAGGCCGCACTAATGGCTGTGCATCTGGTGATGGATGAGAAAAAAGTTAAGCTGCCTGTAATGGTATCCGGCACAATTACCGATGCCAGTGGAAGAACATTGTCGGGACAAACTGTAGAGGCATTTTTAACTTCAGTATCGCATTTCGATTTATTAAGTATCGGATTGAATTGCGCTTTAGGTGCAAAAGAAATGCGTCCACACCTGGAAGAGCTTGCCGAAAAAGCACCTTTCTTTATCAGTTCTTATCCCAATGCCGGTCTCCCGAATCAATTTGGAGAATACGATGAGTCGCCCGAACAAATGGGTCATCACATTCACGATTTTGTAGAGCACGATTTTCTGAATATAGTTGGTGGTTGCTGCGGTACAACACCTGATCATATCCGGCGCATAGCAAAACTGGTTAAAAATATCCCGCCAAGGAAAAAACCGGAGCGCGATCATTTGCTTCATATCAGCGGACTGGAAGCTGTTACCCTTCGCCCTGAATCTAATTTCATGAATGTGGGTGAGCGCACCAATGTTACCGGTTCACGCAAATTTGCCAAACTCATCATCGACGAAAAGTATGAGGAAGCACTCGCCATTGCACGCGATCAGGTGGAAGGTGGAGCGCAGGTGATTGATGTGAACATGGATGAAGGTATGCTGGATTCTGAAAAAGCAATGACTACCTTTTTAAATCTTGTGGCAGCAGAACCTGATATTGCGAAACTTCCAATCATGATCGATTCTTCGAAGTGGAGTGTAATTGAAGCTGGATTGAAATGCATGCAGGGCAAATGTATTGTGAACTCCATTTCTATGAAGGAAGGGGAAGCTGCATTTCGTTCTCAGGCAGAAAAGGTGAAACGCTACGGTGCTGCTGTAATAGTAATGGCTTTCGATGAACAAGGGCAGGCAGATACCTATCAGCGAAGAATCGATATTTGTAAGCGTGCCTATGATATCCTGGTTAATGAAGTGCATTTCCTTCCACAGGATATTATTTTCGATCCTAATATTTTTCCCGTTGCAACGGGAATGGATGAACATCGCAAAAATGCCATTGATTTTTTTGAAGCTACCAAATGGATTAAAGCAAATCTGCCATATGCAAAAGTAAGTGGTGGTGTTTCCAATGTTTCTTTTTCCTTTCGGGGAAATGATCCTGTTAGGGAAGCCATTCATGCTGCATTTTTATACCATGGTGTGAAAGCCGGAATGGATATGGGAATTGTGAACCCCGGAATGTTGCAGGTTTACGATGAAATTCCCAAAGATCTTCTTGAATTGGTTGAAGATGTATTACTTGATCGTAGTGATGATGCTACCGAACGACTTATTGTATATGCCGAGACCGTTAAAGGTAAAGGTAAAAAAATGGAACGCGATGAGGAATGGAGAAACGAAACTGTAGAAGCGCGATTAACTCATGCCTTGGTGAAAGGTGTTGTTGAATACATTGAAACTGATGTGGAAGAAGCAAGGCAAAAGTTTCCGAGAGCATTACAACTCATCGAAGGACCATTAATGGATGGTATGAATGTAGTCGGTGATTTGTTTGGTGCCGGAAAAATGTTTCTTCCTCAGGTGGTGAAAAGTGCAAGGGTTATGAAAAAAGCCGTTGCTTATTTTTTGCCTTATCTCGAAGCCGAAAAACTTGCAGGGGATCAATCTAAGAATGCTGGAAAAGTACTCATGGCCACTGTGAAAGGTGATGTGCACGACATAGGTAAAAATATTGTTGGTGTGGTACTTGCCTGCAATAATTATGAAATCATTGATCTTGGTGTGATGGTTTCTGCCGATAAAATTCTGGCAGCCGCCAAACTCCATAATGTAGATGTCATTGGCTTAAGCGGACTCATCACTCCTTCGCTGGATGAAATGGTGCATGTTGCCAAAGAAATGGAACGGGAAGGATTTCAGATTCCTTTGCTGATTGGTGGTGCTACAACTTCCAAAGTACATACAGCTGTAAAAATCGCTCCTCACTACAGTCACCCTGTAGTGCATGTGAATGATGCGTCCCGTTGTGTACCGGTGGCAGGTGCACTCATTTCAAAAGAACTTCGAACCGAATTTGCTGCTCAGGTTACTGCTGAGTTTGAAAGATTGCGAGAGCATCATAAGAATGCCCGATCGCAACAAGTGATTGTTCCATTAGAGGTGGCCAGAAAGAATAAACAGACAATTGATTGGAGTAAACATGATTTTGTGAAACCTGCTTTTACAGGAACAAAAAATTTCACTGCATTTCCATTGAATGAAATTGCTGAATTCATTGACTGGACTCCATTCTTTCATAGCTGGGAAATGAAGGGTATTTATCCGGCAATTTTAACCGACCCTGAAAGAGGAACCGAAGCATCGAAATTATTTAATGATGCTCTGTCAATGCTGAAGAAAATAATTGATGAAAAATGGCTTCAGGCAAATGCAGTTATTGGAATTTATCCTGCAAATACAGTAAATAACGATACAATAATTGTTTATACCGATGATTCACGAAGTGAAAAACTTACTTCATTCGAAAGCATCCGTCAGCAAACCAGAAAGCCTGAAGGGCACTTTAATATTGCCATATCAGACTTCATTGCTCCGGCGCCTTATGCCGATTACATTGGTACCTTTGCAGTTACAACAGGAATAGGAATTGATGAGCATGTGGCTGCGTTTGAAAAAGATCATGATGACTACAGTGCCATTATGCTGAAAGCTCTCGCAGACCGCTTAGCAGAAGCTTTTGCTGAATTGATGCACCTTAAAGTTCGAAAGGAATTTTGGGGTTATGCCGCAACAGAAAATCTAAGTAAGGAAGAACTGATTAAAGAAGTTTATCATGGTATCCGTCCCGCACCGGGATATCCCGCACAACCCGATCACACCGAAAAAATTAATTTGTTTAAATTGATGGATGTGGAGAAAAATGCCGGCATCACCTTAACTTTAGGATTGGCAATGATACCTACTGCAGCTGTTTCCGGCTTGTATTTCTCACATCCCGAATCACATTATTTTGGTGTAGGGAAAATAGGACGTGATCAGGTTACCGATTATGCAAAACGAAAAGGAATGTCGTTTGAAGAAGCTGAGAAATGGCTGGGAACGGTGTTGGGATATTAATTTTCCGGTAACGAAATTGCCCACCAGCAATTGTTCATGAATATTATTAATTCATTTTCCTGAATAAATCCTCCTCTTATATGGTCGGGATTAAGTGTGGATGGTGAAACCGGCAGTTTGAGTATGTCACTTTTATCGTTTTGGAAACGCCCCAGAAAAGTTTGCGTTACCGATACTGATTGATCATCTATCATTGCTGAATTATAGGTTCCGGGTCTGATTAAAGTAATAATTGTTTTTGAACCTGAGTCCTGGAATATTATTTGGCCCGACTGCAATCCTGTAACCGGATAATAATTTTTGATAGGGGGGAAGGATAACTTGTTCTGATTGCAATCATTGAGTAATATCAGATTCTCATTCTTATTTTGAAGCGAAAAACAATGTTGATTGTTAATTGATTTCGCTTCGTAAACAGTGACCAATGGATTGTAAGGATTTATATTTGGACGGCCTGTTCCGTTTATTTCATCTATCAGTTCATTTCGGTTTAGGATGCGTTTATTAATGGTGTGGGTAGCTTGAATTTCTACAGGTAAAAAGTCTCCCGATTTAAATTTGTATAGCAGCGGAGCACTGGTTGTTGATTCCTGCCATTTAAGCACGTTGCTGTTGTTGGTAAGAATAATAGTGTTCCCGATTTCAGTTGGTTGTCCTGTGATGAGGTAGCTATCGTTTGAATCAGAGGTGACAGCAAGCACTTCATGTTGAAACGGATAATTATTTCTAACCGCCTTTGTTTGGATGCAGTAACGATTCAATTCATTTCGGTGTAAATTGTAATTCATAAAATCAATTCCATAAATAACGGCACCAAATGCAAAAGGAATGATTAATGCCAGAAGAAATTGATTTCTGATCTTACCATTCTCACGAAACTGAAAAATCCGGTACACCAGTAGCAGGCACCAGCTTCCGAGAATAAGTATGGAGCTAAATTTAAAAAATAGTCCTGCAAAGTATGGCGTGGCAATATCCGGAAATTGATCTGTACCTCTGCCGGTTTGTGAAAAATAAGCGACCAATAGAAGAAATGCAACAAAAATTATTAGTTGCATCAACATAGCAGGAAGCAAAAGAAAATTGGCCAATGCCGATTCCCTGAAATTTTTACCCGAAGTAATCAAGATTCAGAATATTTAGGTGAAAAACGAATCCACATTCAATATAGTATATCTGAAACACTATTCTACAACTACAAATCGCATGTTTGATATGGCATCCTCTGAAATAAGCTTCACAAAATAGCACCCTCCGGACCACGCTGAAATATCAATTGTCAATTGCATTTCGGAACCGGATTTCCGGCTGTACTTCAGTTGTCCTGTTTCATTGTAAATCTGAATTTCTCCTAAAGAAATATTTTGCATACGGGCTGTTGAAATGGTAATTGATTTGTTGGCAGGATTAGGGAAAACAGAGAGCTTCTGATCTCTTGTTTCAGAAATGGAAGTGATTTCTACGGGACAAAAAACGGGATCAGGTGAAACACATACGTCATCAATCAGATAATAGGCATAAACTGTTGTTGGACTGCCCATATTGATAATTGAAGTAAGCGTATCGCTGAAGTAATTTCCAATGCAAATATGCGTGTAGGCTGAATCTGCAACAAATGATCCGGAAACATTCACCCAATTAATGCTATCGGTGATAATTGAAGTGGCGAACATAACAGGCATATTATTTACGGTATCAGGATTTGCCTGACTGAATGGGACAGTTGAAAATCTGACACCAATATTGTTGGTAGCAAATTGAACCAACGATTGTTCTACATGCGTAACCCACATAGAGACAAAGTAAGTGGTGCCGGGCTGTAGCGGTGCTGCTAACGGTCT
This sequence comes from Bacteroidota bacterium, assembly GCA_016713525.1. Taxonomy (GTDB): domain Bacteria; phylum Bacteroidota; class Bacteroidia; order AKYH767-A; family OLB10; genus JADKJB01. The sequence goes on from JADJOZ010000003.1 coordinate 165,397, forward strand.
GCCCACAAATTCCCGGAGATTCGGGCCAAAATTGGCATAAGTGAATAGGCCGATGTATGCATTCCCCGTTCTGGCAGCCTGAAAACCTCGCGTATTGGTAGGAACACCATAGAGAGGTGATGTTACATTTGAGCAGGCATTAAAATAATCAGGGGTGCCTCCATAGCCACTCCAGCCATCGGCTTTATCGACCTGGTTAATTTGGTTGGGACAGCCATTGGCAATTTCAAAACTTGGATTCAGTACCAGATTTTGGGAGTGACCTATTTGAGTCACCAAACTAAAAAGAGCGAACAAACTGAGGCGAATTATTTTCATTCTAGTAATTTTAAGGTTGACTCTCAGCAAATGCTTTAAAATCGGTTAGATATTTCATCGATTGTTTTTTGAAAACTCCTGGCATAATCCATGCAAATAACTTCATGATACCTTTCATTTGAAATTCCTGATCACTCACATACCGGGTCGATTTACCATCGATATCAACAAAGCGATTATTCACAATATTAAAAACACCTTTGGCTTCATAAGTGCCATTGAATTCATCGGGTAAAGCTTGTTTGGTGATGGTTTCAATCATTTCCAGTTTGCGGTTATTCATCATAAAAGTAAGCCTGGCTTTAGAGCCAACTTCTCCCGGTTTGCCACTCAATGGTTCAAAACTCACCAGCCCTGGCATCCAGTGTTTAAGATTGTCGGGGTTATCGAATAACTCCACAACCCGTTTACGAGGCTTATAGATTGTAATTTCTATTGTATAAGTTAATGCCATGTCAACTGTATTTGTAGCTCAAATATATAAAAAATCAGTTAAAAACAGCTTTCCTAATCAGCTTAAAATACCCATCCCCAAAATCTTCACAATGGCCAAATCCATTTCGTTCCAAAACAGCAAGCGATTTGATATTGTTTTTTTTAGTAACTGCTATTATTTGCCTGAGTTCCATTACTTCAAAACCGAAGTTGGCAATCAATGAAACAGCATCAGTCATAATTCCTTTTCCTTTCCCTTTTTCCTTAAGGATGTATCCTATTTCACCAATGCCATTGGCAAAACCCCGATAATAACCACAAGTACCCATCAACTCCCCCGTAAGCGAATCGGTGATAGCCCACGAAATGGAATCGCCTCTTTGGTAATCATTCGTAATTTTTTGAAGCATCATACCTGCTTCTGTAATACTTTTAGCAGGCTGTCCATCATAATAAGAAATTTCAAGTAACTCCGGCAAATAAGCCTCACTTAATTCAAGTAATGCCAAACGATCATTCTTCAAAGCCGGAAAAAAATTAAAAGGAGGCAAATTCATATTTCTGTATCTAGTAAAGGTTATTTAACAAATTTTATTTTCATTTTGCAAAGTCAATTGTTAAAAAGCCGAAGGCGAAATCAATAATTAACCATCCAATAAATTTGAGCCGCAGGCGATCCAATATTAACTACCTAATTAACTACCTAATTAACTACCTAATTAACCACCTAATTAACCACCTAATTAACTACCTAATTAACCACCTAATTAACTACCTAATTAACCACTTAATTAACCACCTAATTAACCACCTAATTAACCACCTAATTAACCACCTAATTAACCACCTAATTAACCACCTAATTAACCACCTAATTAACCACCTAATTAACCACCTAATTAACTACCAAATTAACCACCAAATTAACCATCGTCTAAATCAGAGCCGCAGGCGATCCAATATTAACCACTTAATTAACCACCTAATTAACTACTTAATTAACCACCTAATTAACCACCTAATTAACCACCTAATTAACTACCTAATTAACCACCTAATTAACTACCTAATTAACCACCTAATTAACCACCTAATTAACCACCTAATTAACCACCTAATTAACCACTTAATTAACCACTTAATTAACCACCTAATTAACCACCTAATTAACCACTTAATTAACTACCAAATTAACCACCAAATTAACCATCGTCTAAATCAGAGCCGCAGGCGATCCAATATTAACCACTTAATTAACCACCTAATTAACCACCTAATTAACCACCTAATTAACTACCTAATTAACTACCTAATTAACCACCTAATTAACTACCTAATTAACCACCTAATTAACCACCTAATTAACTACTTAATTTAATTGTTGCTGCAAGTTTCGGTGGTGCCACATTACAATAAGCACAAGTAACAATATCCTGAAACATCGACTTCCTCACTTTTTTTAAGTATACCAGTGTCCACCCATACTTTCCCCAGGCATTAGGGACAGGGTGAATAATCTCAGCATTAAATCTGCTGAAGACATCCTGATCAATCGCATTTAAACGAACACAAACACGATTTTCACTTTTATTTATAGTCATGAAAATTTTCTTTTTTACGCGAACCGCAACTTTATCGAAATGAGGATGCAAATCGGTTTCAGGAAATTTCAATCCAAATTGTTCAGCAAATTCCAAAGTCACCATGAGCCATTTTTATAATCAACAAATGTAAAAAATTCTTTTTCCTGTGACAATTGGCGGCAGAGCCGCTGTCATTAGGTCATTGGCGGCAAAGCCGCAGTTATTTGCTGCAAAGCAGCGTCATTAAGTCATGTATGGTCATTGAAAAAATTCTCTCCTCATCGCGTAAACGCATTTCTCTGCTGTGAAGAAACCAAAAATCCTCAATCCTTAATCCTTAATCCTTAATTGGCATCTCTCCCTATCCAGCCCTAAATGTTCTACGGAGGAGGATGCCTATGCTGGAGAGAGCCGGGGTGAGGAGGAGGGAAAAGCAGAATGAGAAAGGAGAAGAAACAGGAACAGACTCAAAAACAGAAGGAGAAGAAATTTCCTGTTGAGCAGAAACAAAAAATCCATAATCCTTAATTCTTTTCGTATTTTAGCCTGATGAAGTTATTCCGGACCATCTTTTTAATCATTGCTTTTAGCTTCATCGCTTGTGACTTACTGGCACAACGTGGCAACATCTGGTGTTTCGGAGACAGCGCGGCCTTGGATTTCAATGGAGGGGCTCCTGTTCCTTCTACAAGCTCTATAGTTTCCCGTGGGTCTTGTGTTTCATTGTCTGATTCGAATGGAGATTTGCTATTTTATGCTCACACCAGGGCTGGAGTATCAGGTATTACAACTGGATTGATCTTTAATTCCACTCATCAATTGCTACTTGATGGTGATTCTATTGCCGGAGGAGGGTGGTATCAGGAGATGGTCATTATTCCAAATCCGGCAGATGACTCCAGCTTTTACCTCTTCTCAGTTGGTGTTACAGATCAATTCGGGTTGATGTACTCCATCATTGACATGAAAGGTGATGGCGGTCTTGGATCAGTCACGCAAAAAAATGTGCAATTGTTAAATTTCTTAATGGTGGATTGCATTTTGGCCATCAAACATGGAAATGGACGTGATTGGTGGTTAATGGTCAAACAATCTCCGGTAGGCTTTGTGCCAAATAATAGCTGGCATAAGTTCTTGATAGACCCAAGGGAATCACAGCGATGCCAATTCAGAATTTAGGGACTTTGAATCAAACCAATTCTGGAAATCTACGTGTCAATGCAGAAGGAAACAAAATTGCGTTTGTAAATTCTATTTGATTGATAGAACTATATGATTTTGATAGGTGTACGGGTTTATTATCATCCCTCAAAATATTGAACCTCCATTATCTATTGGCCCATACCCATATTATTGGTCGAGTGAATTTTCTGCATCCGGCCGTTATTTGTATGTCAGTTCTACAACACAGACAGTGAGTAGACTGTGGCAATATGATACCTGGAGCGCTAATATTTTTGCCACGAAAACTTTATTATGGCAGACACCCGGTCCACCATTCACAGCAGGAGCATTAAAAAGGGGTCCAGATGACAAGATTTACTTTAGTTGCGCTTGGGTTCCACCTAACGGTTCGAACAATTACCCCTACGATTCAACCGAGTACTTTACCGAAAACATGAATTTGAGTGTAATAAACTCACCGGACTCTGCCGGTTCGGCATGCGATTTCCAACCCTGGAGTTTTTACCTTGGTGGCAAACGCACCTACTGGGGGCTACCCAACAACCCTGATTACGATTTACCCGCGCTGGCAGGCAGTCCTTGTGATACGTTGGTGGGAATTGGAGAAGCCCCACAAATACAACAAGCAGCACTAAATGTATTCTACCACACAACATGGGAAAAGGCATTTATTAATGCTTCCAACCTAAAAGGCAAAACCGGCAAGTTGTTGGTGTATGATATGCAGGGGAAAGTTGTTCATTCCGGAACCGCTTCGGATACAGAATGGGTACTATACGAGAGATTTGTTTATGATCGGGAGGGCTGATGGGGTTTACCTTGTGGTGGTGGAGACAGAACAGGAGCGGTTGGTGAAGAAAATGCTGATTGATTGATTTTCTTATGTGCTGGTGTGCTGATTATTGTTCCTGAGTAACAAAGGTGTGACTGCACATGATTTGGTGATTTGGTGGTTTGGTAATTTGATGATGACTAATTCTAAGTAAAAAGTTGTGTCTGCTCTTGATTGGTGTTTATTTCCCCTGAGCGAAGTCGAATGGGTGTCCTGAAGCGTGCTTCAGCTCTGCTTCAAGGTTGGTGATTGGTTGGTTATTAATTTGAAAGTTTCTGCTCAGCAATCGTAATCATTCTTAAAAAATGTTTGTAGTGGCATTATAAGTGATAAAAGCAATATTAATAATTAAGATCTGATTCTTGCCTCCCCCAATAGCAAATCCTCACCACAATCCAATAGCTATCTGACGAGTAATTTTTCCTGTGGACCCCTTCTCCCGATTTCCTTCTTCAATTTGTAATATTCAATATTTGTTATTCAATATTTTGAAGCTGCTATAGAACTCATATTTGAGTTCTTCAACTAGTCAAATATTCTGCCTGTCTTTAGGATACTTTTAGTGAATATTGATTAACAAGAAGTGAGAATTGAATAATTTATTGCTCCCGATTTCCTTATTCAATTTGTAATATTCAATATGTGTTATTCAATATTTTGAAACTGCTATAGAACTCATATTTGGGTTCTTCAACTAGTCAAATATTCTGCCTGTCTTCACGGTGCTTTTATTGAATATCAATTAGTAAGAATTGAATATTCAATATTGACACTTCAGCCGATCCATGAATTGTTTATGGGTAGAATTCAATCTATCCTCTATCATTTATCATCCTAACGAATTTCCCTTCTGATCAGAATGCTAAAATTTTTTATTATTTTTGCTTCATGAGAACAAAATCCTTCAAAACCACCTTTTTGTTGGCAATATGCTGCCTTCTCAGCGTATTTACGTTTGCCCAACCCCAAAAAGTTTTATTCATTGGCAATAGTTACACTGCTGTAAACAGTCTGCCATGGCTGGTTTATAGTGTTGCACTTGCCAATGGCGATACCTTATCAACAGATGTAAATTCTCCGGGTGGCTTTACTTTTCAGGGGCACACCACCGATTCCGTTACTCTGGCTAAAAATTAATTCCCAGCAATGGGATTTTGTCATCCTGCAGGAGCAGAGCCAGCGCCCATCATTCCCTCCTTCACAGGTAGCTAGTCAGGTTTACCCTTATGCATCCCAGCTCGTTAATTTAATCCGTGCCAATAATCCTTGTACTGAAATTGTGTTTTACATGACCTGGGGTCGCAAAAATGGCGATGCATCCAATTGTGCCGGATGGCCTCCTGTTTGTACTTATGATGGAATGCAAGCACGTTTACGGGAGAGCTATATGGAAATGGGATTGCAAAATGATGCAACAGTGGCTCCGGTGGGTGCAGCATGGAGTTATGCTATAAGTCAGGGGTTTGCATTCGATTTGTTTAGTCCCGATGAAAGTCACCCCAGCATGTTTGGTTCCTACCTGGCAGCTAATGTGATTTATTCTACCATGTTTAATAAAAGCACTATTGGTAATCCTTTTCATACAACCATCACCACTCAGGAAGCTGCATTGTTGCAAGATGTGGCTCATGCAGTAGCAATCGATTCGATTTCTACCTGGTATCAGTATGGCTCATTGATCAACGCTTCATTTGCTGCTAATGTCACCGGAAGTCAGATCGCATTTTCAAATACAACCACCAATGCCACTTCTTACCTTTGGAATTTTGGCGATGGCGTCACCGTAACAGGAGTAAATCCGGTTCACACATACGCTTCAAATGGTGTATACACAGTAACTCTGACAGCTTCCAATTCCTGCAAATCGGTTACTATTTCGCAACAGGTGGTTATCGGCCCAACAGCAATTGATGAGCCTGCAGCATGTGAATTAATAGTAACATCTCAGCGATTGCTTAAAACCAATTGTGAAAGCGGATTCTTTTCAAAGGTAGAGGTGAATGGAGTAGATGGAAGAAAAGTCTATGAAGCTATTTTCCGAAATAACATGCAATTGCCGGAACTTACCAAAGGAGTTTATTTTATCAGACTCCATGGTCGTGGAAAAGATTTAATCAGGAAAGTTGTGATTCAATAAAGGCAGCTAAAGCTGCGTCATTGGTCATTTAGCGGCAACCGTTGTCATAAAATAGAGTGATAAGCCATAAGCAATACGGGAACTCTGTGATATAACTGTATGCAGTATGCTGCAAGATGTTTTTTATTCAATAGCAAATAACAAGAATTGAACAATGAAATGATGCAAAACACTTCACTTTAACTGTGAGATCCTATTTATCATCTTTCATTTTTAATTTTTAATTTCCCGCTGTCATTGGGTCATTGGTTGGCATTGAAAGATTAATCTCCTCATCGCGACAGCGCATTTCTCTGCGTCTCCCTAACTCTGCGTTTAATAAAAATAGTAATTGGTCATAGGGGTGGGTATCGAAAGAAATCCTTAATTCTTAATTCTTAATCCTTAATCCAATTGGGTTGTCAGGATCAGAGATCCCTCCGGCAATCCTTAATCCTTAATTCTTAATTCTTAATCCTTACCCCGTCCATCCTCTGCATATTTTCTGAGCAGTCATTTAAAAGGACCGAACAGCATCCAGCACGTGTTGGCAGTTTGCCTTCTGGCTCCGTGACTCGCGCCTTTTTTTACAAGACAGTTTTTTCTTTGGAAAAACTGTCTTAGTAAAAAGCAGCGCAAGGCAAACAGCCAACAGTTTACAGTCAATAAGGCAAAACGTCATTCACTAAAAACACCAATGCATAGAAGTAAAGTGCCTGATGCTGTTCTTGACTTTTTGGTTACTTTTTGGTCAAGCAAAAAGTAACAAAGCCTCAATGCAGTTGGAATACGATGGCGAAGGAGAACTTTAATGCAATGAAAAGACTTAGCAGAGTCGAAGGATGGTCAAGCAAAAAGTAACAAAGCCTGGACAGAAGGAGAGTGAGAATCAAAATGAGAACGAAAATTTGAATCTGAATGGAATTCAAAGAATTTTCATTCCGCGCAGAAAACCTTTACTCCTTAATTCTATCACATTCCTTTTGGAATAGCAGCAATCAACTTCCTCGTATACTCCGATTGCGGATTTTTATAAATCAACTCCGGATCTCCCATTTCTTCAATCTTCCCTTTATTCATAACAATCATCCGGTCACTCATAAACTTCACTACCGACAAATCGTGTGAAATGAAAATGTAAGTGAATCCGAAATCGTCGCGGAGTTCGTTTAGCAGATTTAAAACTTGTGCCTGAACCGATACATCGAGAGCAGAAACCGATTCATCACATATTATAAATTTGGGTTGCAAAGCAATTGCCCGTGCAATACAGATACGTTGTCGTTGACCACCTGAAAATTCATGTGGATAGCGATTGAAATGTTCGGGAGTAAGATTAACTCTTTTCAGGAGTTCAATTACTCTTTCCTTACGCTCCTTTTCATTGGCAAGAATGCCATGTACATTCATAGGCTCCATTATGGCGGCGCCTACTTCCATCCGGGGATTGAGCGATGAGTAAGGATCCTGAAAAATGATTTGTATGTCGCGGCGTTTTGCACGCATTTCCGATGCACCTAAACCGGTTAATTCGCTGCCATTGAACCAGACTTTACCCGAGGTGGGCTCTATCAATCGTAAAATGGTACGTCCCAATGTGGTTTTTCCACATCCTGATTCTCCAACTAATCCTACCGTTTCGCCCGGGAAAACATCAAATGAAACATCATCCACAGCTTTAACATAGTCGCGTGTACGACTGAATACGCCTTTTTTTATTGGGAACCAGGTGGCTAAATTTTCGACTTTAAGAATGGGTTCTTTTTTATAAAGATCTGTTTTTCTGACAGCCAGTTCTTCTTCGGTAACTTTAAATTTAATGGTAACTGCTTCCAAACTTTCACCGGTCTCAATTAAATTTCCGTTTTCCTGTCTCATGAAATCGGCAACGGTGGGTAATTTTTTAAGCTTGTGGGTGAGTGGTGGTCGACACGCCAGCAGCCCTTTAGTATATGGATGTTTCGGGTTTTTGAAAATCTCGGCTACGGGGCCTTCTTCCACAATATTTCCTTTGTACATCACAACAACCCGTTGGGCCAATTCTGCAATCACCCCAAGGTCGTGAGTAATGAAAAGGATTCCCATCTCATTTTCTTGTTGCAACTGGCGCATTAAATCCAGGATAGTTGCCTGAACGGTGACATCTAATGCGGTTGTTGGTTCATCGGCAATAAGTATGGAAGGCTCACACGACATAGCCATGGCGATCATGACCCTTTGCTTTTGGCCGCCGGAAACCTGATGCGGATACGAATCGAAGATTGCTTCCGGACGAGGAAGTTTAACTTTCTTAAAGAGTTCAATGGTTCTTTCCCGAGCCGTTTTTTGTCGAGTTTTTTATGAAGCTGCAATGCTTCCATCACCTGATAGCCACATGTAAAAACTGGATTTAAGGAAGTCATTGGTTCCTGAAAAATCATGGCAATTTCATTTCCCCGGTAGTGCATCATTTCCTTTTCAGACAGCTTAACCAGGTCAATATCAGCACCTTCACGGTTGTGGTAGATGATTTCACCACCGGAAATTTTTCCCGCCGGAGCGGAAATTAATCGCATTACCGATAAAGAAGTAACCGATTTGCCGGATCCCGACTCGCCTACAATGCCAACTGTTTCACCTTTATTCAATTGAAGGTTAATGGAATTCACCGCACGGGTGGTTTTGCCATCGCTTGAAAATTCGGTTACCAGATTTCGAATGGAAAGGAGTTGTTTCATTGAAGGCGTGAAAATAATGAAAACTCCCGGCTTGGTATCTTTTAGTTCCGAATTCTTCCTTTTCTTGAGAACAGATCCTTCCCAATGGAAGACCTAAAATGCATTAATAGATCATCTTTGGACGAAATATTAAATTATAGCAGGTTCGACATCCAAAATAAACAATTATTAAGTACCTGATAAACAATAAGATGCATATGTAACAACAATTTAACACGGGGAGGTTAGAAGAATTCTGCGGTGGTACTTGGTAAATCCGATTCCTTTTTATAATTTTGCATCCCCGTTAATAAAAAGTTTTAAACAAATAGAAGTGGATACTTTAACGTACAAAACAGTTTCAGCCAACGCGAAAACCGTTAACAAACAGTGGGTAGTAATCGATGTCGAGAATCAGGTTCTTGGTCGTGTTTCTTCCTTAATTGCTAAGATGTTAAGAGGCAAGCATAAGGCTAGTTTCACACCCCATGTTGATTGTGGTGACAATGTAATAGTAATCAATGCCGATAAGATTCGTCTGACCGGTAATAAATGGACAGAAAAAGAGTATGTCCGTTATACAGGATATCCAGGTGGTCAGCGTTTTGCAACTCCGGCTGAATTGCTGAAAAAGCATCCAACCCGTATTGTTGAAATGGCTGTTTATGGTATGTTACCAAAAAACAGACTGAGCAATGCCATCAAAGGAAATCTGTTTGTTTATGCAGGATCTGAGCATCCACATGCAGCACAACAGCCTTCAAAAGTTAATCTCTGATATATCGTTATATAAGGAATGGAAATTACCCACACAATTGGAAGAAGGAAAACCGCTATTGCGCGTGTTTATATTCAACCCGGAAACGGAAATGTTGAAGTCAATAAAAAAGACTACAAAGTTTATTTCCCGACACTGCCATTGCAGTACATAGTTAATCAGGCTTTCGAAATTACCAATAACAAAGATAAGTACGATGTTAAGGTGAATGTTGAAGGTGGTGGAATTACCGGACAGGCAGAAGCAATTCGTCTGGGTATCACCCGTGCTCTGGTTCACATAAATGAAGAGAATAAACCTGCCCTTAAAGCTCAGGGATTATTAACCCGTGACCCTCGTATGGTGGAACGTAAGAAGCCTGGTCAGAAGAAAGCTCGTAAGAGATTCCAGTTCAGTAAACGTTAATCGTTTATTTATTATTTACCTATCGCAACTAATCAGTAAAACCGATAAATTATCATCCATTACATGTCAAGTGTTTCTCAACAGGATTTGTTAGATGCAGGCGTTCACTTCGGACACCTCAAGCGTAAGTGGAACCCAAAGATGGCTCCCTATATCTTTATGGAGCGAAATGGTATTCACATCATTGATCTGAATAAAACATCCGCTAAGCTTGAAGAAGCTGCCGCTGCTATCAAACAAATTGCAAAATCGGGCAAAAAAGTGCTATTCGTAGCAACTAAAAAACAGGCTAAAGAGATCGTATCAACTGCTGCCCGTTCCGTAAATATGCCGTTTATCACTGAAAGATGGCCCGGCGGCTGTCTGACGAATTTCGCTACCCAGCGTAAGTCAGTTAAGAAAATGACCGGCTTCGAGAAAATGATGACTGATGGTACTTTCGAAAATATCTCTAAAAAAGAGAAACTTCAGATTACCCGTCAGAAAGCGAAAATGGAAAAGTTACTCGGTAGTATTGCCGACCTTACCCGTCTTCCTGCTGCATTGTTTATTATCGATACTGTTAAAGAACATATCGCCGTTAGCGAAGCTCGTAAACTGAATATTCCTACCCTCGCAATCTGCGATACGAATACCGATCCAAGTCAAATCGATTTCCCAATTCCGGCAAACGATGATGCTACCAAGTCAATCAGCTTAATCATGAATGTTATGGTGAAAGCAATTGAAGAAGGTCTCGCAGAAAGAAAATTGGATAAAGAAAGCGAAAGAGAAAAAGAAGTAGCTGCTGAAGAAGAATCAGCAGATCGTAAGAAATACGATATGGCTGAAGTGGAAGAGGATGAAGATGGTGCAACACCGGGAGCTCCTAAAAAAACAGATAAGCCGACTGCTACACGCCCAAGAAAAAATACTGCTCCGAAAAAGAAATAATTTCTTTCAGGATCAATTCACAAAACTGATTCTCTTGTTTTCTGTCATACAATAACCGGTAAACAAGTACCACAAACCAACTATTTATGGTTGGTTTGTTCCGTAAAAAAGGAATCTGAATTATTAATAAGAAACAAATAATATCATGTCAACTATAACTATTACTGCCGCCGACGTTAATAAACTTCGCGCTCAAACCGGAGCCGGAATGATGGATTGTAAAAAAGCCCTCACTGAAGCTAACGGTGATTTTGAACAAGCTATCGATTACCTCCGTAAAAAAGGTCAGAAGGTTGCTGCTAACCGCGCCGACCGTGATGCTAAAGAAGGTTATATCCTTGCTAAAACCAATGCAGATGGAACCAAAGGTTTCCTGATAGGTCTTGGTTGTGAAACTGATTTCGTTGCTAAAAGCGGCGATTTCACAAAATTCGTGGAAGATCTTCTGGATCTTGCCGTTGCTAACAATATTAAAGATGTTGATGCACTGAAAGCTTTACCAATGGGTGATGTAACTGTGAACGATCGTCTGTTTGATATCATCGGTAAAATTGGTGAGAAAATCGAAATTACTTCTTATGAAGTAATTGAAGCTCCTAAAGTAGTTATCTACATTCACCCGGGTAACCGCGTGGTTGCTATGGTTGGTCTTTCTTCTGCTTCTGCTCCTGCTGAATCAGGTAAAGATGTTGCTATGCAAATCGCTGCCATGAACCCTGTTGCAATCGATAAAAATGATGTTGATGTGAAAACTTTGGAGCGTGAAATTGAAATCGGTAAAGAACAGGCTCGCGCTGAAGGAAAACCTGAAGAAATGCTTGAGAAAATTGCTCAGGGTAAATTGAATAAATTCTATAAAGAAAGTACTTTGCTGAATCAGCAATTTATTAAAGATGATAAGATGGATATCCGTCAGTACCTTGAAAAAACTGAAAAAGGACTTACTGTAAATGTATTCCGCAGGGTTCAGATCGGGTAATTCTTTAATTAAACTATAGAGAAGCCGTTCCTTGCAAGGAGCGGCTTTTTTGTTTTATAGGATTTTATATCTTCACATATATTCTTTCACTTACTTCCCTTACACCATAATCATCATGATCAATTCAGATTTTAACCATAATCCCGAAGGCATTTCACTGGCGGATCTCGCCAAAGAATTCGGTGCTCCGTTATATGTTTATGATGGCAATAAAATGATCAGTCAGTATAACCGTTTGCGAAATGCTTTTCCCGGTGAACATGTGCGGATTAAATATGCTCTCAAAGCTCTCAATAATCCAAATATTCTGAAGCTGTTTAGAAAACAGGGTGCAGGCCTCGATGCCGTATCCATTCATGAAGTTCAAATGGGTTTGCAGGCAGGTTTTCAATCCGACGAAATTTTGTTTACTCCCAACTGTGTTTCATTCGATGAAATAAAAGCAGGTGTGGAGGCCGGTGTACAAATTAATATCGATAGCATTTCTATGCTCGAACATTTTGGACATCATTTCGGAAACAGTGTGCCATGCTGCATCCGTATTAATCCACATATAGTGGCAGGTGGAAATGTGCACATTCAAACCGGACACATCGATAGTAAATTCGGAATTTCAATTCACCAGCTCCGCCATGTGCTTCGAATTGTGGAAAAGGAAAATATTCGTGTGAACGGACTTCACATGCATACCGGTTCTGATATTCTTGACTCAGGTGTGTTTATTCAAGGCGCGGAACTGTTGCTGGAAACGGCACTCTCATTTAAAGACCTCCAGTTTATTGATTTCGGAAGTGGTTTTAAGGTTGCATACAAACAAGATGATGTTACCACTGATATTGAAGAGTTGGGACGCGTTATTTCAGAAAGGTTTAATACTTATTGCAAGGAATATGGCCGCCAGTTGGAACTCTGGTTTGAGCCAGGAAAATTTCTGGTCAGCGAAGCTGGATTTTTGCTAGTGAAAGTAAATGTGATCAAGCAAACAACTGCAACAGTTTTTGCAGGTGTGGATTCCGGTCAGAATCATTTAATACGCCCCATGTTTTATGATGCTTATCACCATATGGTGAATATTTCAAACCCAGCCGGAACGCCGAGAATATATACGGTGGTAGGTTATATTTGTGAAACAGATACTTTTGGATGGGATCGCAAAATGGCTGAATTGCGGGAAGGCGATATTATTGCTATTTGTAATGCAGGAGCGTACGGTTATACCATGAGTAATAATTATAATGGCAGGCCCCGGCCTGCTGAAGTACTTCTTCTCGATGGTAAAGCACATTTGATCCGTAAAGCTGAAACACTTAACGACCTGACCAGAAATGTAGTGGATGTTGGTATTTAAGCCAAGGTTGCTTTGACTTTGATTCCAATAACAGCTATTGATTGAGAATTTTAAAAACTGTTGCAGACTATAGGCCTTAGTTTCCTATTTTTGCCCTTGCAAATCCGATTATTATGGCCAAGACGAAACAAGGCGCATTGAAATACAAAAGAATCCTGCTTAAACTAAGTGGTGAATCACTCATGGGTTCCAAACAATTTGGAATCGACAATAAAGTGATCATGCAGTATTCAAATGAAATTAAAGCAATTGTAGATAAAGGTGTTGAGGTTGCAATCGTGATTGGTGGTGGTAACATATTCCGGGGACTTCAGGCTTCTGAAGGTGGTATGGATCGGGTGCAGGGCGACTACATGGGAATGCTTGCTACGGTGATTAATTCAATGGCATTACAGGCTTCTCTGGAAGGTCTGGGTGTTTATACCCGTTTACAAAGTGCAATTAAAATGGAAGCCATATGCGAACCCTTTATCCGACGCAGAGCAGTTCGCCATCTCGAAAAAAACAGAGTGGTGATTTTTGGTGCAGGAACCGGAAACCCTTATTTTACTACAGATACAGCCGCTTCTTTAAGAGCTATTGAGATAGAAGCAGATGTGATTCTCAAAGGTACCCGCGTTGATGGTATCTATACTGCTGATCCTGAAAAAGATAAAAAAGCAAAGAAATTCGATAAAATTACCTTCAAAGAAGTGTATGATCGTGACTTGAAAGTAATGGACATGACAGCTTTTACACTGTGTGAGGAAAATAAATTGCCGATTATAGTTTTTGATATGAATAAAAAAGGCAACCTCATGAAAATAATTTCAGGCGAAAAAGTTGGCACACTGGTAGTTGTTAAATAAATCCAATTCAACCAATTTACGTATTTTTGTATAGTAATCGTTAACTTATTCCGTAAGGATATGACAGAAGAAATAAAGAAACTGATCAGTGATATGGAGTCTCATATGGAGAAGGCCATCACTCACCTTGAAGCTGAACTGGCAAAGATCAGAGCCGGGAAAGCAAATCCTTCTATGCTGGATGGATTGCATGTTGATTATTACGGCAACAGCACACCAATGAGTCAGGTAGCAAACATTAATACACCGGATGCACGGACAATTATTATTCAGCCCTGGGAAAAAGGAATGCTTATTCCAATTGAAAAAGCTATTCAGGCAGCTAATCTTGGCTTCAACCCTCAAAATGATGGTATTATCATCCGTATCACAGTGCCACCATTGACTGAAGAGCGTCGTAAGGATCTTGTTAAAAAGACCAAAGCGGAAGGAGAAGCTGCCAAAGTCAGTGTCAGGAACCTGCGCCGCGATGCAAACGAGACCGTCAAAAAAGAGGTTAAAAAAGGTGGCTTACCTGAAGATATTACCAAAGATGCTGAGACTAAAATCCAGAATCTGACCGACTCTTATATTACAAAAATCGATAAGCACCTTGATTTCAAGGAAAAAGAAATTATGACTGTTTAATAGGCAGATTTTTATAAATTTCTGAATTACAAATTGTTAACCTAAAAATTCGCTATTTATTCTTCGGTTTTATGCCGATCAAATCAAATAACAACATCATTTAGAAGGTTGTAATTTTTAAAGTTTTTACTTCCGCAATTCAATCGGGTAGCATAATTTTATAATCACGCCATTCGTTACCATCTCAGCAATTAACAATTTATTTATATACTCTGCATGCAATAATCCCCCTCATTATGTGGTATTATTGCTTTAAAATTCCCTAAATTTGCTTATCGCAAGAAGCTAAAAAGCATTTAATAATAATATCTGAAAATAGTGATTGTTATCACCTGCTGATTTTAATTTAATCAGTTATTTTCCGTTTAAAACACAAAATACATTTTACACCCTAGCGTCCTTAATTTATCATGACTGAAGAAAACAAAGCGATTGATCCTTCTGAAGAAGCATCATCTGCTGAAGCGACTCCTAAACCTGCCAATGAGCTCTCACCAAAAGAGATTGCTCCTGCTAACAATGAATCACCCGCCATTACTGAAATGGAAACTGTACCGGGCACAGAAGAACAATTCTTAGAAGCAGCACCGCAAGTGCTTGCCGATGAAACTCACGATGATGAGGAAGCTGATGTGCAGGAAGATTATAGTTCGCACACACGTGAGGAATTGATTGTAATGTTAGAGAAGTTTGTCAATGAAACGGAAGTACCCCGTTTCAAAGCACGCATTGCCGGTATCCGCGAATTTCTGAATCATGCTTTTGCAGCTGAAAATGATCTTGCCTTCACAAAGTTTATTGAAGAAGGTGGTAATAAAGATGATTTCAAACCTGCAACCGACCCTTTAGAAGAACGTTTCCATCAGGCTCTGAAAAGATTCTTTAAGAAACGTACGGAATATCAGGAAAAACAAGAAAAACAAAAGACAGAAAATCTTCATGGTAAGAATGATTTACTTCAGCAACTGAAGGATCTTATTCAGAATGAGGATAACATGAATAAAGCATTCGATCGCTTTCATGAACTTCAGGCAAAATGGCGGGCAATTGGTCCCGTACCGGCTGCTAATGTGCGCGATCTGCAAATGACTTATAAATTTCTGATTGATAAATTTTACGATTACATTAAAATCAATCGGGAACTGCAGGATCTTGATCAGCGTCGCAACTTCGAAACTAAATTATCGATCTGCGAGCAAGCCGATGAATTACTGATGGAGCCATCTCTGAATGTAGCCCTTCGTAAATTGCACATGTTGCAGGATAAATGGCGCGAAACAGGACCCGTTCCACGTGATAAAAAGAATGAAATCTGGGATCGCTTCAAAGCTACCTGCGATAAATTATTCGATAAAAGAAAAGAACAAATTGCTCAGTCCGACGAAAAAAGGGTTGCCAATCTCGCAGAAAAAACCAAATTGTGTGAAGCAGTAGAAACCATTAAAACGGATGATAACTGGAAACACAAAGAATGGCAGGAAGCCACTTTAAGCATTGGTGAACTTCAGACTGCCTGGAAGAAAATTGGCCCTGCCGACAAGAAATTTAATGATGAAATATGGAATCGCTTCAAAGCTACGTGCGATGCATTCTATAAAGCCAAGAACGATTTCTATCACAAAAGAAAACAGGAGTTTGCAGCTAATCTGCAACAGAAAACAGAATTGTGTATTCAGGCTGAAGCATTGCAAAACAGCACAGACTGGAAAACTACTACTGCAGAATTGATCCGCCTGCAACAGGAATGGAAAAAAGGTGGTTCCGTAGGTGATAAACACTCTGAAAAAATCTGGAAAAGATTCCGCACAGCCTGTGATGCTTTCTTCAAGAATAAATCTGATCACTTCTCGGTACTCGACAAAGAACATGATGAGAATCTGGTAAAGAAAATCACACTCATCGAAGAAATAGAGAATTATCAGCTTAATGATGATTATGCTACCAGTTTCGAAGAACTAAAAGCATTCCAGCGCCGTTGGTCGGAAATGGGAATGGTGCCATTGAATAAAAAAGAAGAGATTATGAATCGCTTCAAAAAAGCAATCGATGGCCATTTCGATAAACTGAAAGTTTCTTCCAATGATCGTCAGAAAGTCAGATATCAGCAAAAACAGGATCATATTCGCCACAGTGATTCCGGAGGCAAAATGGATTCTGAACGCAAATCACTTCTGCATAAAATTACTGAACTTAAAAATGAAGTGCAGGTGTGGGAAAATAATATCGGTTTCTTTGCCAAATCGAAGAATGCTGAAAAACTGAAATCAGAATTCGAAGAAAAAATTAAGAATGCCAAAGAGGAAATTTCCAAACTGAAAGGAAAACTCGATATGGTTAAAGATGTTGACTAACATCCACTAAATACCTGAAAGCCGGTTCATGATTACATGGACCGGCTTTTGTTTTTAAAGCTAACAATCGGACTATTAACGATTTGTTAACATTGGAATTGATTACAAATAACAAATACTTAATTTATTTGCGCAATTAAATTAAGATAACATGACGAATAAAATAACATTGATTGTTGTGCTAACACTGCTTCTGGGCGGGACAGCATCTGCCCAGGTTTCAAACGATTCACTGGCTGCTTCTATTAATAACCTGAAGAAGGAAGTGTCGGGTCTGAAAAAATTGAAAATCTCGGGCTATGTGCAGGCTCAATTTCAGTATGCAGACTCCTCAGGTCAGCAATCGTTCAATGGCGGTAATTTTGCGGCCGGTGTCGATAAGCGATTTATGGTTCGCAGAGGAAGAGCAAAGTTTCAATACACAGGATCTGCCAATTCCAAAGGAATAACTACCTCAATGGCAGTATTGCAAATCGATGGAACAGAAAAAGGACTTACCGTTAAAGATGCATTCATTAAACTTACCGATCCATGGTCGGGATGGGTTTCGGTTACAGGTGGTTTATTTGTGAAACCTTTCGGACATGAAATATTTTATTCATCAAGTCTGAGAGAATCTCCTGAGCGCTCCAGAATGATTCAATTGTTATTCCCGGGGGAACGTGACCTTGGCGGGATGATAACCCTACAGGGGCCTTCCAAATCTGGTTTTGAATGGCTAAAACTCGAAGCAGGCTGGTTCAATGGAAATGGGGCACCCGGAGTAGGTGGCGATGTCTCTGATTTTGATAAGAAGAAAGATTTTTCAGGTAGATTATCGTTGGAAAAGAATTTTTCTGATAACAAACTGAAAGTTGGCCTGGGACTGTCCTATTATGCCGGTGGATACAGAATCGACTCTGTAAATGTTTACAAATCGGGTACAGGTGCTAATGGAGTTAAAGGATTTATTGTTGAATCAGCAGCTGCAGATAATGGTACATTAGGAATCGGATCGCGCAATTATACAGAACGAAATTATATGGGTGTTGATGCTCAGATTTCTTACGATTGGAAAGCAGGACAAACTTCCTTGCGTGCAGAAGTGATTTCCGGCGAACAACCCGGAAGTTCATCTGATACCAAAAGTCCGAACGATAAAAATCCTATAACTAAAGATATTTACATGAGAAATTTTGGTGGTGCAGTTTTTTATCTGACGCAGCAAATTGCTAAAACACCTTTTCAGGTAGTTCTGAAGTACGATTGGTATGATCCAAATACTGATGTTGAAGGAAATGACATCGGTAAAACCAGTAGTGTGAAAAGTACTGGTGTTGCCGATTTACGCTACGATACTTTTGGTTTCGGTGCTGCATGGATGGTCGATTCTAATTTAAAAATTTCGGCCTATTATGACATGGTTACCAATGAAACTTCTGAGAATTTGTCAGGATACACCAAAGATCGCACAGATAATGTTGTGACTGTCAGAATGCAAATGAAATTCTAGTGATCAGTAAGCAGTAAGCAGTAGGCAGTTAGCAGTGATCAGTGACAATGTAGAGACGCATTGCCATGCGTCTACGAACCGGGATCAGTAATCAGTAGGCAGTAGGCAGTTAGCAGTGATCAGTGACAATGTAGAGACGCATTGCCATGCGTCTACGAACCGGGATCAGTAATCAGTAGGCAGTAGGCAGTAGGCAGTTAGCAGTGATCAGTGACAATGTAGAGACGCATTGCCATGCGTCTACGAACCGGGATCAGTGATCAGTAAGCAGTAGGCAGTTAGCAGTGATCCAGGTGAGACGCATCCATGCACGGGATCAGTGATCAGATGACAATGTAGAGACGCATTGCCATGCGTCTACGAACCGGGATCAGTGATCAGTAGGCAGTAAGGCAGGCAGTAAGCAGTAGGCAGTGATCAGTGACAATGTAGAGACGCATTGCCATGCGTCTAGAACCGGGATCAGTGATCAGTGAGCAGTAATCAAGATAAAATGTTTAAAATACCTGGCTGTATTTCAGGAAATGGTTTCAAAAAAGGCTGCTTTAGAAGAAGCAGCCTTTTTTTATAACTATCGATTAAATCTTAATCAAGTTCTACAATTCGTTTGCTGTGAACTTCGCCATTCACAGTTACACGAACAGTATACATTCCGGTTGCAAAACCTTTTTCTTTGGCACTGAAATCATAGCGGTAATCGCCTTTAGCTTTCATTCCCTGATCAAGAATTGCTACTCTTTGACCCATAGTGTTCAAAACTTCAATACTAACATCTGCCTCACTTTCAAGAGAGAAGGTGATGTTGGTTTTTCCTGAATATGGATTCGGAATTACATTCATAAAGAAGTTTGATCCGGTAATTTTAGCAGCAACTATTTCAGAGAATTCTGATTTACCATCAAAATCGATTTGTTTTAACCGATAGTAGTAAGTATTATTTGGAACAACATCACGATCATCGAAAGCATACTCATGAATTTCACTTGTTGTTCCATGACCATCTACCCATCCTATGTTTTTGAACTCAGGTGGCGACAAACTACGTTGAATTTCGAATCCTCTGTTATTAACTTCAGAAGCAGTCACGAATTTTAAAGTAATTGATTTTGCTTTAGGGTAAGCATCAAACGAAAGCAGATCAATTGGAAGTGGTGTGAGTGCCTGAGCAATTCGAGTTGCAACCCTGTGTTCAGTGTGGTCATTGCATTACGCTGAATGGCAGTAATTGGTGATGCCGGAACACAAACTCCTTCAAGTGTCCATGGGTTAGCCAGATATTTACTCATAATAGTGAACCCTGATTGCGGATTTGAGTAATTTCTGTTAAACGCAGTTGCACTGAATGTTGGAGAAGCTCCTGATGGTGGTGTGGTAATAACATTCCACACACCATGATTCAAAGCTGTTTGATCGAATAATGCAGTTACACATTCAGGACCCAGAACAGGATAAGCTGCAGGCGCCGTATTGTTAAACGATACCTGCATATTTGTTTTGGTATTCGGATTGTTAATATTGAAATTAATTCGCTGATAACCTCTCAATGCTGTTCCAACCGGGAAGTCGTATGAACCTCCGGCGGCTAAAAGATTTCTCTTTAAATTACCTTCAACATAGCTGGCAATATTGCCGGTGCTGACAGCAGTTGCTGCACTGTTAATTACATTCACTCTGTTTGCGCCGGTGACAATTCTGCCATTTGTAAGAGTCAGTGTGCCTCCAATTAACATCCAGTCTGTGGCACCGCTATTACCTAAAGTTACAAAACCGCCGGCACCATTATTCATTAACACACTGTTAAGTGATCCACGATTAAAATAGGTCTGATTGGCAGTACCATTAAACTCTAAAGTAGTTGCAGCGGAATACACTCCATAAGGAACTAAAGAATACCAAATAGTAAAGTTACCGGCAACTTTATGATAACGCCCACCGGCATTAAAACTACCACCACTATTAGATGTATTAACAATAAAGTTACCACGGTTGTCAAGGTCATTGTTTAGCAACACAGTGTTACCGCCTGCCGTAGTAGGTTTTGAAACGGTAAGGTTCCACAAGGCATTGGCTCCGGTCATTGCTCCAGTCATTGATTGATTTTGTACAGCAGAATCACTTTGCATCAGAATAGTTGAATTAGCAGAAGCTAACAAAGATCCATTATTTACAAAGTTGCTGCAGACCTTTAACAGTGAGTTTGCAGCCATTGAAAGTGTAGCACCAATATTAATATCAACACTTCCGCATACAGCAGTTAATCCGATAATATTTGGTTGATTTACCGGAGCTGCAGGAATAACTACATTATATACACAGTTTGGAACTGCGCAGCCTCCCCAGTTTTCTGGATTGTACCAATCGGTACTCAAACTACCAGTCCACAACAAATTTCCACCTGCTGCAGGCGTATAGGCAATAGGTGCTGTAGCTGAGAAGTTTAATGTAAATCCTGAAGTACTGTTTGAGAAGTTACTGATATTCAAATAATATTCATCACCTGCTGCCACAGTAATGCGTTGCTGATAAGCACCGCCAAATCCGGGGAATGCAGGAGGTGCAGTTCCGTTAGCGGCACTGTAAAGACCTGTTACACCAAGCGCACTGTAATTACATGAAACCGGAGCAGTTGATCCTAAGTTACCGCAATTAGCGGGTCCGGGGACACCAGCAGTTTTAGTTCTCCAGATGGCAAAGTCATAATCGGTTGCTGCTGTTGATGGAGGACCAGGCCAGTCGTTAGGTACAATATTAAATTCTAAAAATCCTGCACCTGAAATTGCAATTTTATACCAGTATGAACCACGTTCACCTGATGCCAAACAATTCACACCATTCGGGAAATCACAGAATGTTCCAAAGGCTTGTGGTCCGGGATTAGCAATATTAATGGAAGTTTTACAAACCGGAAATGGAGAAAGACAATCCTGTCCGGGAGTAGGAGGGAACTGATTAACACAACCAATCCCGCCATCAATAATGTAAATGGAGAAACTTCCGGTTGTATTTCCAAAACCATCTACCATTATATAATAGGTAAATCCGGGAGAAAGTGCCGAAGCAGTAAATTCTGAGTTAGCATATTGATTCGATCCACAAGCCGGTTGATCCTGGTTGCAGTTACGTGGAACAAGTGTATTCCCGGATCCAGCTGGAATTGTTCCTAAAACCGGACCAAATAAGGCTATTTGGGTATTCTGTAAAGTTCCTAAAACGGTTTTTACTTTTACACATCCCGATGCAGGAGCAATAAAACTAAACCATATCGAATTCATCACATTCCCGACAGCAGGTAAAAAACACGCTGGTTGTGCAGGTTCATCGGCTCCTCCGGAACAAGTATTATTTCCCGCAATAGGAATGTTAAAAGGTAAAGGTTGTGCCTGCCATGGTGCATCATTAAAGGCACCTGCGCCAAATGAATTTATAAGCAGGTTGTAGCTCACACTACTGGATGGACTACGGGAATCAATTATAATGTAATAAGTGCCGGCGGCAGGAAGTGTAACACTTCCTGAAAGTATATTAGATGTTGCAGGTCCGCCACTGCCAATACAAATTCCACCTCCGCCAGGGCAGCCCTGATAAACAGCAAAACCAATATCATTGGTGCTGGTTCCTGTTAAGGTAATACTGATACATTCAGTACCTGTAGCTGTGTAAGAGTAAACTTTATCTTCTCCGAAAGCAAATGTTCCATTGCAAATTCCCGGAGTAGCGGCTGTATAATCATTTCCCATACAAGCTGTACTTTCTCCGGCAACATTGTATGGCAATGCAGCAATACTAACCGCATTAGCACAGGTTAATCCTGTTACAGGCAGAGGGTTTGTAATTAATGTAACGTTATCTATACATCCGGGAGGATCAGTTCCTAATGAACCATCATTCACCCAACTGAATACAATGGTTCTCGATTGTCCCGTTGCAAAACATCCAAGATTCACATTTGCCAGTTGCCATGCTGATTGTCCCTGATATGGACCACCAACGCGATTGATAATTCCCATACGAATACCCGCAGTAACCGGTGTACCATTAGGAACTAAAAATACTTCAACGAAATCATAGTTGTTCTCACCGAATGCTTTCCAGTTAAACTGGAGAATATTTTGTCCGGCGGGAATATTTACAGCTGCCTGATAAAAATGTGATACTCTTGCATTTCCTTTATTGTAGGCCAGCGATGTTCCACCATTATTAGAAATAAATGCTCCCCGAACCCCGGCTTGTGCACCTAATGCCCCACAGTACCAGGCATTGTTTGCATCATTTACTGTTGTCCAGTTTGTAAAACCTAATCCGGCACCAATTTCAAAATTACCATTAGTAATTTGTGCTTTTAAAGAACCCGGCAGTATCATGATTCCCATAACAAAGGAAACCAGGAACATTCTTAAAGTGAGTGTAAATTTGTTCTCATGTTTGCTTAGTTTTTAGGGTTATTCTGTTTTTGTTTTTGCAGGTGTCGCAGTATCATTCTTGGGAAGTGTTGCTTCATCAACCAAAGCTTTTACTGCTTCTTTTTCTTCAACCAATGTAAATGTTAAGTCAGGGAATAGTGTATATATCACACTGTTATCAGCATGCAATTGTCGATCAATTCTGAAATGCAGCATATCCGATTTTTTGTAGGCAGCCACCAGTGTTAAACCATGCACACTGTTTAACTGCGTTTTAATACTCTCCAGTGATTTGGAGATATCGAATCCGGGAGCCTTAACTATCAGGTCGGCAAATCTTTCAGTTTGCTGCGCCCTGGTCATTGTAATTCCTGCAAAGAAGATCAGGAAAAACAACACTGTACGGAGGGGGAATTTATTCATGGGTTTGGTTTTGGTTTCAGATTAATTAGATGCTATTTATTGTTTTTCAGCTATGTTTATTCGCGATTGTACGTAAAACGGTTGCTGAAAGATGCCTTTTTTTTCAATTTAAAAGTACGCAAAAAAATACCTAATCGCCTCATTTTGAGGGCAAAAGTTGGTCAGTGGTAAAAAAAGTTGGGTGAAATTTACTTTTAGGCAGGTGAATTTGTCGAAATTCCAAGCTCTTTTAGCTGGTCCTGACTAATTGTGGAAGGAGAATCGATCATAACATCCCTGCCGGAATTGTTCTTTGGGAATGCTATGAAATCGCGAATCGATTCAGAACCTCCGAAGAGTGAACAAAGTCTGTCGAAGCCAAATGCAATGCCGCCATGTGGAGGAGCACCAAATTCAAAAGCATTCATTAAAAATCCAAATTGTTTTTGTGCCTCATCATCGGTAAATCCAAGCAATGAAAACATTTGCTTTTGTATTTGCTTGTCATGAATACGAATAGAGCCACCACCAACTTCAACACCGTTGATAACCATATCGTAGGCATTCGCGCGTACTTTGCCCGGATTCGATTTGAGTAAATGCAGATCTTCAGGAAGTGCTGATGTGAATGGGTGATGCATAGCATGCCATCTTCCGCTTTCTTCATCCTGCTCTAGCAATGGAAAATCTAATACCCACGCGCATTTAAAAGTGTTTTTGTCTCGCAATCCCAAACGTTCTCCCATTTCAAGCCGCAGCTCCGACATCGCCTTGCGTGTTTTGGCAGATTTACCTGCTAAAACAAGTATCAGATCACCAGAATTGCTGGATGTTGCAGATGCCCATTTTTTTAATTCTTCTTCAGAAAAGAATTTGTCTACTGAAGATTTTAGTGAGCCATCGATATTATGTTTAACATAAATTAATCCCGACATACCCAGTTGAGGGCGTTTTACCCATTCAGTCAGTTCATCTAACTGCTTGCGCGTATACTCAGAAGCACCTGTAACATTGATAGCAACTATCACTTCTGCATCATCAAAAACTTTAAATCCCTTATTTTGTACCAATGATGTCAGTTCTGCAATTCTCATGTCGAAACGCAGATCGGGTTTATCATTACCGTAATATTTCATAGCATCGGCATACGATATCCGGTCAAGTTTTGGAATGTCTGTTTGCTTAACTTCCTTGAAAAGAAATTTCACCAATCCTTCAAACATATTCAGAATATCTTCGCGTTCAATAAAACTCATTTCGCAATCGATCTGTGTAAATTCCGGTTGCCTGTCAGCACGAAGATCTTCATCACGAAAGCACTTTACTATTTGAAAATATTTATCGAATCCTGAAACCATCAACAGCTGTTTAAAAGTTTGAGGTGACTGAGGAAGTGCATAAAATTCGCCCTGATTCATTCTTGAGGGTACTACAAAATCGCGTGCTCCTTCCGGAGTCGATTTGATCAATACAGGTGTTTCAATTTCTACAAAACCCTGCATATCGAGATACTTCCTGGTCTCCTGAGCCATTCGGTGGCGTAACAAAATACTGCTCATTACAGGTGCTCTGCGCAAATCAAGATAACGGTATTTCATTCGTAAATCATCTCCGCCATCCGTTTCTTCCTCAATGGTAAATGGGGTGTTAGAGATGCATTTAATATTTCAAATTGCGTGACATGAATTTCGATTTCACCGGTATTCATTTTTGGATTTTTATTGCTTCTTTCAGCAACATCTCCGGTTACTTTAATAACAAATTCACGTCCCAGCTGACGGGCCTGAGTGCACAAAGCTGCATTCGTTTCCATGTTAAAAATCAACTGGGTAATTCCATAGCGATCGCGTAAATCAACAAATGTTAATCCGCCCAGATCGCGTGATTTTTGACCCCAGCCGCAAAGTGTGACTGATTGTCCGGCAAATGATAAATTCAATTCACCGCAAGTATGTGTACGAAGCATAATACTAAATATTAGGACTGCAAAGGTAGGAAAGATACTGCATTAACCCGCTAACCGGGAACCAAATCCATTTTTACATCAAAGTGAATATGTTATTTCCTGAAAGTATTGAATTTGTGCGTAATCCTCTAAAAACCAACTGTTAAGAGTAGAGAAGTGGTGATTTGGTCACCCTGAAACATGGAATGTGTATATACACCGTTTTCATCTTTCACATCTGCCATTTCAACCTTTGCTCTAATGGTAAAATCATTCAAAATGTCATATTGAGCCTGGAAAGCATATGCGGTTTTTTCCCAAATAAGTTTTTCCTGGAAAGGATAAGTAAAAATAACATCGAGTCCAGTCACCGGATCTATAGCATTGCGATCATCGGGGTAGTCGGGTCCTTTATTTGAATAATTATAGATGAGGTCAACAGATAAACGTGCTATTGGCTTGAACGATACCATCAGGAACAGATCCTGAGCATTATCACGCAAATAATGGCCCATATTATATTTTGTTGTTTCAAAAGTTGTTTCAGGATTAAAATGTTTATAAGACAGAACATTATTACGTGTATACTCGGCCGTTAGAGAAACGTTTTTTATGATATTGGAAATTCTGGTTCCGGCTTTAATACTCCAGGGATTAAGTGCATTTGCTTCGAATAATCTACCAAATGAAATATCATCGAAAAAGCCGGTAACATAGAAGTGACAATGCTTCAGATTACGAACACTTAAATCGACAAACAATTGTGAATTACCAAGAGTAGAGTATGTGTGGTCAAGTGATTTGTAAAAGATAAACGGGATCAAAAAACCTGCATTAAAATCCTGTGAATAAATAATTGAATTACCAATACTGAAATGGAGGTTTTTTACCGGTTTTACTGTAATAAAATTTGCAGCCATATACTTGGGCACATAGGCAGTAGTGGTTCCGGTTCCATAAAATTGAGTTGCTGCCGTATCAACTACTTTTGATGACAACCACCCGTGAAAATAATTTAACTCAAGCCATTTAGAAGGTTTTACCTGAAGTCTGATTTGTGCAAATGATGGTGCCCGCGATGAAAGTATATTTGCTCCATTGTAGTTGTTGCCCCAAACGTTATGATCTTTTATAAGCCCTATATATCCCCACTTACCATTGAAGGTAATTCCTCCTCTCATCTCAGAATATTCAACAGCATCCCGGTTGGTGAAGCCATAAGTTGGATTTTTAAATCCACCACCGGTTTGTTGCGTCAGGAAGTCAGGGCCGGTAATTGCTTTACTCATGTAATTATCACGCAGATTAGCATATACACCGAGATGCTTTCCTGCATAAAACATCATCTCTGCACCATTCCAGCGATGATACACATTTCCACTGTCGTTATTCCAGAACTGAGCTCCCAGAATAGGATTGAGAGTAAACATAAACGTTGAATCACGGAAATAGAAAAGATCGACCCGTTTTTCGCGTTCTTTAAATTTGATACGGTTTGATCCGAACATTTTTTTGGTCAGGAAATCAGATTGAGAGGTCGCATCAAGTTCTTTAGAATATTCCTTCATAAAAAATTTCCATTCTTCCTGTTGCCGTTTATTTAGTGTTTCCTTTTTATTTCCAATTTCTGAAAGTTTCTCTGCAATGAAAATACGGGTATAGGGCTTAACGGTACTATTCAGTTCAATAACCTTCATATTTGCCATTTCATCGAGATAATCATAAATCTGACTATAATCGACATGTTGAAAAACTACCTGAGCATTTGAGATTGAAATATTCGCAGCCAGTAAAAGGAATAATACTACTCGTAAATAGATTTTCATATACAGTATATTTGAATAGAATACTTAAAGAATGGAATGATGAACCATTGAATTTTGCAATCTCAAATATAGAAAATAGTACCGAAAGGGAGCAAAAGTCAGGAGATTATTTTTTAACAGGCAATGAATTTGGGTAGTTTGCAAGTAGATTTACCATCCAGGCAGCCAGATTGATTTTCTTAGTCAATAGTACCTTGCGCTTTTCAGCCCACTCTTGCTTAAGATTGGGATTGTTTACCATTTCAGCCACTTTTGCAATAAGTCCTTCACTATTGGAAGTTTTGAAGCCATAAGTAAGTCCGAAATTATGCTCCAGATCCTCCAGATAACTTAATTTACCTACGAAATCATTGTACCGAAGTGCAGGAGTTCCTAATACTGCTGCTTCCGCCGTCATGGTTTGACTGTCACCAATGAGCATATCGGCAAAATATAAGGCATGATGAATGTCGGTTGCCTTTATTGCAATCCGATATGGTTCGAATTGTGGAGGTAATTCTCTTTCTGAAGTAATATAAATCTTTCCATGCGGTTCCAGAATTTGAATTAAACGTGTCGCCAGTTCATCAGTTAATCCTGTTTTTCCAACATCATGATACGCTCCAAGTTCTACGAATCGCAGAATGAAATTACGCTTTCCTTCTTCAAATATGCCTGCAACTTTTTTCCAGTCAGGAGTGAAATGATCAGGATGTAAATAAGCCAGTTCATGGTAGCTGTTGTATGCAAGTTTTTTATGATTCCATTTCCAGGCACTGGTAACATCAGGGCAAACCAAATGGGTAGCTGTTGGGCCTACAATCTTGGCAAAGGGTGCCACTATTTCATAGTCATCTTCGTTGAAAATGCATGAAGGAATACCCAGGAATTTACCAAGCACAGCGAGTTCAGCAGCGCTACCGGTTAAAATATCCGGTTTCTGTTTCCTGATAATCCTGTAAATTTTCACCATTCGCTTACCAAACTTTCGGGTAATTTTCAATGTCTTCCCGGCCTGATTTCTGGAACTGGATTCATCAACATTGATATAAGGAATCTTATCTTCGATCAGCAATCGTTCAAGTACATCTTTTGTCTTGATTAATACCACACTGTTGTCCGGTCCGAATTCACGAATTGCATTTTTGAACAGATGATAATGTGCAGGATGTCCAAGATAGAAGAGAACTTTCATAAAGATATAAATTGTATCAATTTCATTTTTATTTTTTCAATACCGATTGAACAGCATTAAGAAATCCATTTGCTGCCAGTTCAAGGGTAACATTTTTACTCATAAACGTCCTAGCACGTTCGCCCATTAATTTCGCTTCTTCTTTATTTTCAATCAGCCATTTAATTTTGGTAGCAACCAGTTCGCGATCTGTAAAATCAACACGAAATCCTGTTTCACCTTCCTGAATAAGGTCATAGGTTGCACCTGCATTGGGAGATGACAAACATGGAACTCCTGCAGCCATTGCTTCGTTCAGTACAAGTCCCCAGATATCGAAATCGGTCTGGAATAATAGTCCGCTGCTTTGAG
Source organism: Bacteroidota bacterium (assembly GCA_016713525.1). Lineage (GTDB taxonomy): Bacteria > Bacteroidota > Bacteroidia > AKYH767-A > OLB10 > JADKJB01. Next base: position 194,421 of record JADJOZ010000003.1, read on the forward strand.
CAAAGAATGCCGGTATTTCTGCTTTTTGTTTGAAGCCATGAAAAATAACAACATCTTCAAGTTTGTTATCGCTAACAAATTTTTTCAATGAATCAGAACTGATACCATCACCTAACACATCGAGTACAAAATCTCTTCTTTGTGCTGCTACTATTTTGACAGACTCCAGAAGCAGTTGTACATTTTTCCTTGGTACCAGGTAGCCTAAATAAGTGAACCTCACTTTACCACTTTCAGATTTAATTGCCTTACGAATGGCTTCAGTTTTTTCAGCAAAGAAAGATGTATCAACAGTATTCCTGCCAATAAATACTTTGGATTCGGGAGCACCTATGCTGATCAGATATTTTTTGGCGAGATTGCCATAGGCCACATAAGCCGATGCACCTTTGCAAAGTATGGTTCTTTGAATCCGCCTCAACAGACTACCGGAGCGATTCCTTGTTCAATAGTACCGCTATAAATGATGTAAGGTGTTCCTTTAATAATTTGCGAAAAAATACTTTCATGGTAGCGGGAGAAAAGCCCGCCACAATAACTGCATCCGGATTTTCTCGATGCATTACTTCCCTTAGCCCTTTGTAAAGAAAATAACTCTTTTCTGCATCTTCACTGAAAGTATGAGCCTCATCTTTTAAAATTTCAAAATCATAGGATATTTCTGAAGGATCAATAGTGAAAAACCTGCGTTTGTATCCCGACGCTCCAAAAATTATTTTAAGATGAATCTCTGCAGCTGCAAAATGTTTACTGATCTCGTTGAAAAGCGGGATTCGGTATGGGTTCGGGATATTGGTAATCAGGAGTACTTTTTTCATTCTGGAAATTCACTGCTAACTGAAATTCAATTAGCGTGAAAGGCTTGCAAATTTACGCCATATCAGCATGCATTTCTCATTTTTTAATAATTTACTCATATTCAGAATCCTTTACGCTGTGGAAAGTAATTCTCAGCCTAAAATATTGTAAATATTTAACATTCAAATAATTACATTTTCTTGCTTTGGGCTTTGAGATAAATCCAGGTGATTAATATTGCAATCAGAGTGTAAGTTACCCAAAGGCAGAAAAACATTGGAAGAGGATACCAATAAAGTTTTTCACCGGATATAAGCAGATAAATACGATCAATGACTCCCAGGGGGGCTAATGCTAAAAAACCAAATTGCTTGCTTGGGGCAGGAACAATCTCAGATTGTCCGAAAAAATGAAAAGTGAGTCCAAATGCCGCAACTGCAGAACCAATCACCAATAAAGTGATCAACCCGGTCTTCATAAAGCGATTGGCACGGTCTTGCATTTTAAGTCAATAGGAGGTGGTTAGATTGAAAGTTCTGCTAAAATTCGGAATTTTATTTGAAAAAGAGAAGAGATCATAAAAATTCCGGCTCAAATAGGTGAGACCCCAATATAATGGGCTGTTAATAGTTTTTTTAAGAATGCATTTCCCACCATTAATTTGAATAATTTTGCATTCTATTCCAATCTCCATGAGAAAGTTCAATACAAATTTGCTTCTTTTCTTATTAATTCCGGCTCTAATGCTTTCCTCCTGTACTCATAGGGAGAAGAAAGTTAAAAAAGTAATTGCTCCTCTTGTTGCAGAGTTTCGCAGTTATTGGTATTTAAAGGGTTCCGAAATAAGTTCATATGCTTTACATCAGTCGAAATATGGTCAATTGCATCATGGTGAAGCAATGCTGGAATTTAATCTGGCAACTTACTCCAGAAGCCGTCAATTGCCGGTATTGCAATTCGACACAGCAAATAGTGATCACCTGAGAGTAATGGTATTGAATTCAAGAAAACTATTCACTTCCGGGTTATTTGGAAATTCCGTGGCATCCACAACGGTGATTCCTGAAATTTTTCGCGAAGGGCCATTTGCTCTGAAATTAACCGGATCGGTACATGAAAGGGAGGGCTTATCATGGTTGCAATTAAATCTGGATGCAAATAAATATAATGTTCAATTGCGTTCATTCAATGCTAATGAAGGAGATATTAACCGGGTTGCCATGTTATGCGTTACCGAGGATCAGCTATGGTGTATGATCAGAACCAATCCTTCTTCATTGCCGGTTGGTAAAATGCAGGTTATTCCCGGTTTGACATCCATGCGATTGCGTCAGTCGGCTATTAAACCTGTTTTGGCTGAACTGACTCTGACCGATGCTCAGCCGGCTGTTATTCCTTCCGCAATTAAAAGTGCTATTGCTTTAAAACATTATAAAATTGATTATCCTGTAGATGGTCGCCGACTGGATATATTTTTTCAAAAAGATTTTCCTTTCCTGATTGAAGGATGGAAAGAAACCTATGTCGACGGACAAGGTACGGATTCCCGTAAGATTTCAACATCAGCACACCGGACACAAACTATTCGTTCAACAAATACAGGAATGATACAGATTTCGAATGGAGACGATTCAGAGGAGGAGGGTTCTGATTCAACCAAAACTTTTCCGCATTAATTTTTCCTGATGGGCTTTATGATACCAAAAAGTGCTTGAAGTTTTTTGTAACGGTATTCGAATATTGTTTTAATTTTTTTTCTGATAATAATGGTATTCAGCAATTGTCCGATAATGCCCAACGGAACAGCATAGTGTACTACATCCCGCATAATCACTCCGTTTTCAGATTTCTCAATAAAGTGTTTATGATGCCACAATGCATAGGGCCCAAAGCGCTGCTCATCGACAAAGTATCTGGGTTCATCAACATGGGTAATTTCTGTGACCCATCTCATTGGAATTCCTGCCAAAGGTTTTACAATATAGGAAATGATTTGTCCCGCATACATTTTTTAACCTCTTAGATCAGAAGTAATTTCAAAGCCCATTTCGGGAGGTGTAATTTTTTTCAAATTTGCCGGAGAACTCAGGAATTCCCATGCTTCAGAGACTGATAATGGGATTTCCTGTGTGGTTTCAAAGGAATATATTTTCATAACTATTTTATAGCGGAAATGCCGCCATCAACTTTTAATATTTGTCCAGTAATCCAGCTCCCTCGTTCATCAAGTAGCAACAAAGCCAGTGAAGCAACTTCTGAAGCCGAACCGATTCGCTTGAGCGGATGTCGTTCTTTAGCAGATTGCAATTTAGTTTCATGATTTATTAAACGGGATGCCAAAGGTGTATCTGTTAAGGAAGGTGCAATCACATTTACGCGAACTACGGGAGCGAGTTCTGCTGCCATTGCTCTTGCAAATCCTTCAATTGCACCCTTTGCTGCGGCAATAGATGAATGAAAAACCATGCCGGTTTGAACCGCAACAGTTGAGAAAAAAAGCACCGATGCATTTCCGGATAACTGAAGTGCCGGCAGGTAATTGCGTAACATTTTGACGGCACCCCAAAAGTTTACATTCCAATCCATGTAAAAGTCATCATCTTTAAGACTTTTAAAAGGCTTTAGATTGATTGTTCCCGGGCAATAAACCAATCCATGTAAGGCATCAGTAATATTCGGGAAAACAATCTTGGAATCAGTACAGTCTACCTGAAAATAAAGAGCTCCTTCAAGCTGAAGTTCGGGCTCCGGAATATTTCTTGAAAATACATATACCCGATGATTCGACAATAATAATTGTCGTACAATTTCTTTACCGATTCCTGATGTGCCACCTGCAACAAGGTAGTTTTTGGATTCCATGAGCAGATAAACACATGGGAAGGCTACTTAGTTTTGAAATGGCTTTATTTTAGCAGGTCTCCGTTGAGTTTCATGAGTTCGGTTTCAGCCAACTTGGTACGATAATGAGCATCGGCTACCCGGCTCATAGCCTCTTCAAATGCATTTTGAGCATCTTTTAACTGCAAGCCTGAAATAGTTCCCAGCCGGTATGCTTCCAATGCAACTGTAACGTTTTCGCGAACTACCTCAGTGTTGCTGATTTCCATTTGCAGCAATTCTTTTTCGGTTTCGAAATTCCGGAATGCAAGCCACAAATCATTTTCAATGCGAAGCTTTACTGATTCTAAAATTTCATTTTCCGAAGATGCAAATAATTTAGCACTGTTAATCTGCCTACGGGTATTCATGCCATTGAAAAGATTCCATGAAAGAGTAAGTCCTGCATTATAACCCTGAGTCTGATTTAACAACAGAAAGCCAACTTCATTTTCGGTTCGATTGTAATTGTAATTCATGTTCAAATTGAGAACAGGTAATTGCATTGCTTTCATTTCACGGATTACATCGGTGCTGATAGCATATTTGAGTTCCTGATATTTTATTTCTTTATTTGTTTGTGGGATAGATTTAAGCAATTCAGCATACTGAGGCTGATAATCAATTTTAACGGAATCGGATAATGATATTTGATAATTATTTTTTATTCCCATCTGATAAAAAAGTGCTGTTACAGCTTTATCTTTTTCAATTTGAAGCAACATCAGTCGTGATTTTGCAGCGTTCAAATCAACTTTTGTTTGAAGTGCTTCCAGTTTGGAGGCAGATCCAATTCTGAATTTTGCTTCAGCAATTTTTAAACGGTCATCATAAATGGAAATACTTTCAACTGTAACTTTTATCTGCTGGTTTATCCTTACAATATTGAAATAATTTCCAATGATGGTAGCTGTCAGATTTTCGACTTGAATTTTTAAATCCACGTCCGCCAGAATACTCTCCGTATTCAAACGGCTTTTTGTAGCGAACATTTGTAATCCATCAAATAAAGTCCATGTTAATGCTGCACCTGCCTGAATATTGTCGGAGCCGGCATTGTCACTGTTTACTACTCTTCCATCGGTGTACTCCTGCTCTGTATTGGCACTGCTGGTACTTACAGAAGCCCCGATATCAACTGATGGCAGCCATCCGGCATTTCCTATGGTATTATTATTTTCTGCAACACTTTTAGTGTTTCTGACTGTTTTAATGTAAAAATTTTGTTGAATGGCAGTTTCAATCGCTTTGGAAAGTGAAAGTGATTCCTGTGCCTGTACTTCATTTGAAGCAATCACCATCGCACATAAAAGTAAGCTAGAGCCAAATCGGATAATCATGTTTTTATTCTTCAGAGTTTGAAATATTTTCCAATGGTGTATCCTTTTTTATAGATAAAAGTCGATACATGGCAGGTATCACAAATAAAGTAAGTATTAAACTGAATAAGAGTCCACCAATAATCACAATTCCCATCGATTTCCTGCTTTCTGCTCCGGCACCTAATGCGAGAGCTATCGGAAGTGCGCCTAACACAGTTGCCATAGTCGTCATTAAAATAGGGCGTAAACGAGCTTCAGATGCCTGTAAAATTGCTTGCGATTTGTTGAGTCCTTTTTCTCTGAGTTGGTTGGCAAATTCCACAATCAGAATTCCGTTTTTAGTAACCAGCCCAATTAACATAATGAGTCCGATCTGACTAAAAATATTCATGGTCTGATTGAAATACCAGAGTGAGAACAGTGCACCTGCCAATGCAAGAGGTACAGTAATCATAATGATGAGGGGATCAACAAAGCTTTCAAATTGTGCTGCAAGAATCAGATAAATAAGAATCAGTGCCAGAATAAATGCAAACAAAATATTCGATGAACTCTCAGCAAAATCGCGGGAAGCTCCCGTGAGTGAAGTAGTGAATGATTCATCCAGAACCGATGCTGCAATAGATTCCATTGCCTCAATACCATCTCCAACTGTTTTACCGGGAGCAAGGCCTGCAGAAACGGTTGCCGACATGTATCGGTTGTAATGATATAGCTGTGGCGGATTACTTTGCTCTTCCACATTTACCAGATTATCGATTTGAATCAATTCACCACGATTATTTTTAACATAAACAGATGTGAGATCAAGGGGTTCGTCGCGGCTACTACGATCAACCTGACCAATTACCTGGTATTGTTTACCTTTCATGGTAAAATAGCTGAATCGCTGACCACTGAAAGCAAGCTGCAGCGTTTGTGCAATATCAGCTACTGATACACCGAGATTTTGGGCTTTTTCACGGTTGATAGTAATGTTAATTTCAGGTTTATTAAATTTCAGATTCGCATCCACTCCCTGAAATGCAGGATTCTTATTTGCTTCATCTAAAAACTTCGGCAACACTTCTTTAAGCCGGTCAAAGTCGGGCGCCTGCAATACAAACTGAACAGGTAAACCTCCACGTGCAGCCTGTCCGCCTGCAGAAATAGTTTGTTCCTGAATTACAAATGTTCTGGCTTCAGGGAATTCCTTAGTATTTGCTGTTAGTAATTCTGCAATTTCACTCTGCGTCCTGGTACGTTGATCGGGATCTACAAGCACAAATCGGGAGAAGCCGGTATTAACAGCACCTGATCCACTAAAACCCGGAGCTGTAACTGTAAGTAATACTTTTTTCTCAGGAAATGAATCAGTCACGAAATCCACTATTCTGTACATGAAGCGATCGGTGTATTCAAAAGATGATCCTTCAGGTGCGGTAATTGACATACGGATATAAGAACGATCTTCAAGTGGCGATAATTCAGATTGTAGCAACGAGTTCATCCAGAAAATGATGAAAAATGCAACAAATACGAGTGCAATTGCATACCATTTGTGTTTCATGAATTGTGATAATGCAGAAGCATATTTTTCATTCATTTTTTGAAAGAATGGTTCCGTTAATACGTAGAATCGTGAATGCTTTTGTTCTTTACGAATTAACCGGGCATTCAACATAGGAGTAAGGGTAAGTGAAACAAATGCAGAAATAAGCACAGCACCAGCCAGTACCACGCCAAATTCACGGAATAATCGTCCTACAAATCCTTCCAGAAAAATTACAGGGAGAAAAACAGCGGCAAGCGTAATTGAGGTAGAGACCACAGCAAAGAATATCTCGTTAGCACCCTTATGTGCGGCTGCAACAGGGTGCATTCCTTTTTCAACTTTTTTATAAATATTTTCTGTTACCACAATTCCATCATCCACCACCAATCCGGTTGCAAGCACAATAGCAAGCAGTGTTAGTACATTGATGGAATATCCCATCAGATACATTATGAAAAAAGCTCCGATAAGGGATACTGGTATATCAATTAGCGGACGAAGTGCAATAAGCCAGTCGCGGAAGAAAAGATAAATTATAAGAATAACAAGAATGATGGCAATCAGCAATGTTTCCTGAACTTCTGTTATTGATTGCTTGATGAATCTGGTATTATCTAGAGCAATGTCGAGTTTGTAATCGTCAGGAATTTCTTTCTTAATTTGTTCAACCCGTTTATAAAATTCATCTGCAATTTCTATATAGTTAGCACCAGGTTGCGGAACAATGGCAATTGCAATCATAGGAACACCTGACTGCCTCAATATTGTTTCTTCATTTTCCGGACCCAGAGTGGCATAGCCAATATCCTGTAGCCTTACTACCTGATCACCATCAGACTTGATGATCATGGAATTGAATTCTTCTTCTGTTGAAAATTTACCTGAAGTTTTAACTGTCAGTTCCGTATTATCGCCGGCAATTTTTCCTGATGGAAGTTCTATGTTTTCCCGGTCAAGTGCATTTTTTACATCCAAAGGAGTTAATTGGTAAGCAGCAAGTTTAGCCGGATCCATCCAGATTCGCATTGCATACCGCTTTTGGCCCCAAATCTGAACGGTACTGACTCCGGGAATGGTTTGTAAACGTTCTGCAATTACATTTTCACCATATTCGGTTACTTCAAGATGGTTTTTAGTATTACTCTGAACAGTGAGTGAAATAATAGCATCTGAATTAGCATCCGATTTGGTGACTGTAGGTAAAGCGTCAATATCCTGAGGTAATTGTCTGACGGCCTGTGATACTTTATCTCTGACATCATTCGCTGCTGCTTCAAGATTTTCATCAAGATTAAATTCTACTGTAATAATACTCGAGCCCTGATTACTAGACGAAGAAATAGAGCGAATACCTGCAATTCCATTGATTGCTTTTTCAAGTGGTTCGGTTACCTGAGCTTCTATTACATCTGCATTAGCCCCGGTGTAGGCAGTACGGACAGTTATGATTGGTGGATCAATGGAAGGGTATTCACGAATGCCCAGACTGTTATATCCGATTAAACCGAATAGCACAATAATGACTGACATTACTATGGCAAGTACAGGTCGGTTTATGCTGGTGGAAGATAATGACATAGTTTCTTCCTGTTATTTTGGGGTTACCTGATTAATACTCACCTTAACAGGAACACTATCGCGAAGTTGCATGATTCCTGTTACTAAAACTGTGTCACCGGCCATCAAACCTTCCGACACTTCTATTTGACTTTCAGTTCTTACTCCGGTATCTATCATTCTGGAGACAGCAATTCCATTTTGAGTTACAAAAACTTTTTTTCCTTTTAAAACCGGAATCACTGCCTGCGTAGGAATCATTAGTGCCTTATCTGTTTTGTCGAGCACTAATTGAATTTTTGCAAAAGAACCAGGTAAAAGAGATGCGTCGGAATTATCACAGCGTGCACGGATATTTACAGTGCGTGTTGCTGCTTCTATCTTAGGCTCAATGGCGTAAATTGTCCCTTTGAATGTTTCCTTATTTCCTTCAACAGTAAATGAAATTGAGCCTCCTGATTTTATGCGACTGCTGTACTTTTCAGGAAGTGAAAAATCGATTTTGACAGGGTTAATCTGCTGAAGGGTTGCAATGACTTTATCGGTACTTACATAACTGCCTTCGCTGACCGTACGTAAACCTATTACTCCATCAAACGGTGCCCTGATTTCAGTTTTTTCAATTTGAGCTTTCAGAAATTTTACATCTGCTTTATTGGCGTCAAGTGTATTTTGTAATTCCTCAAATTCTTCTTTACTGATTCCATTCAGAGTCAATAACTGATTCAGCCTGCCGGCCTTTGTTTCATTGAGTTTTAACTGACTTTCTAACTTTGAAAGAGAAGCCTGTAAATCTGCATCATTAATTTTAACCAGTAACATGCCTTTAGAGACTTTACTGCCTTCAACAATATTCAGATTTATGATTTTACCGGAAACTTCAGCACGTAATTCTGCAGCTTCATTAGCCAAAATGGTACCTGTAGAAGTTATTTGTTCTTCGAGACCCTCTCCGGCAACTATAATCCCGTTTACAGCTATTGCAGATTTACCTTTACCACTCCCCTGACCCATTCCGGCAGTAGTGTCTTTCTTTGGAAAAAAAATCAGTTTTATACCTGTCAATACTACTGCAAGAATAAGCAGGTAGATAATTCCTCTTCTCATGAACTGAAAATTTTGTTAAGTCGCAAAGATAAGGCAAACTATAAAAAGAAGGGGAGTAAAGTATCAGAAGTTAAATAAATCACCTTTTCTTCATCAAATGTTCATAAATTGTGATGTTCATTAATAACATTAACATGGAATAAAAAAAATCTTCAAAAGGTATTGTTCCAATTCTGAAGCCGCAATTTTCAAGATCATTGTATATCAGCACCGGCATGGATGTTAATAGTCCGTTAACCACAGAAAACGGAATGAGGGAAATAAGATAAGTGAGGAAAAAACGCCCCAGAAACCATGATTTTAGTGTAATGAGATTTAAAATCAAGAACATTCCAAGCAAAGTAAAAGTAACTGTTGTGTATATCCGGTCATGAAATGCTATAGCCATTATGAAACAAAATGCGATAATACCAAACGCAATGGGTTTGCCGGCTTTTTCAAAGGGGTCGACTGGCAAAAAGTATCGCATTGATTCGTGGATGAAAATGCAGGAATAAGGTATTAAAATAAAAAACATCCATTCCTCAAATGGTAAATTTCCCCAATTAATTCCTAAAACATATTTGGGATTAAAGTGCCAAATATTAATTTCTGTAAACCAAAAATCCCATATAATAAAAAATGTTGCTGTTATTATTAATGCAGGAAACAGTGCAGGCCATTTTTTATAAAATTCTGCCCGTTTTTCAAAACTAAAAGCAAATGGAATTGCGACAGAGGCAATATTTAAAACAAGATAAAACCAGTTCACCTATTTTTCCTCCTTAAAATATTTCAGAGGCACCATAAGCATTCCAAAACATTCACCATGTTCTTTGTTAAAATGTTTGTGATGCATTTTATGTGCTCTTCTAATAGCTCGCAAATACCAGTTATTGCTGTTGCGGAAAATTTTGAAGCGCTGATGAATAAAAATATCATGAACTAAAAAATAACAAAGTCCGTAAATTGCAATTCCTATTCCGATAAAAAGCCGAATGTCATTACCATTCAGCACTCCGAAAAGTATGAGAAAGAAACTTGGAATGGCAAATATGAGAAAGAAAGCATCATTTCTTTCAAAAAATCCGCTGTGACCCTGATGGTGATCCCGATGCAAAATCCATAAGAGCCCATGCATTACATATTTATGAGTAAACCAGGCAACAAATTCCATGAAGAAGAAAGTCCCTGTTATGGCAATAATTTTAATCAACGGATCCATTTTGCAAAGTTACTAAATTGGCACTTAAAAATATATGTTGTTGAAAGTCAGATAGATAAAGATAGCAATGTATTTATATACCAACATAGTAACAATTCAAAGACAATCATTGTTTTAGTTGCTGTTAATCCTGATTGAAGCTGGTTTTGGAATGGTAAAGGAAAAGGTGCTTCCGGAGCCGGGAACCGAATGAACTGAAATTGTGCCGTTGTGTTGTTCAATTATTTTTTTACAAATTGCTAAACCGATTCCGGTACCTGTAAATTCGGAACGGTGATGTAACCTGGTGAACATTTCGAAAATTTTATCGTGATATGCCGGATCAATTCCAATACCATTATCGGAAATTTCAAACACCCACTCATTTTCGTTTTCAGAACAGGCGATTTTTATTTCAGGTAATGGGGTGCTTCTATACTTGACAGCATTGCTGATAAGGTTCAGCATTAACTGATGAAATCTGTTCTTTCCGGCGAAAACATTTAATTTACTACTGCAAAGAAAACAAGCAGCAGGATCCGGGATTTCGTTTCTGAAAATGAATAGCACATTTTCAATTTCCTGACAGGCATTGAAAAATTCAAATTCCGGGGCAGCAGTTGTAAGTCTGCTGTATTCCAGCAAATCATTTATTAACTCTTTCATCCGTTCAGCACCATCTTTGGCAAAGCCAATGTATTCCATCGCTTTTTCGTCAAGACTTGCACTGTATTTCTTGTCGAGCAAATGCAAAAATCCTGAAATCATACGAAGTGGTTCTTTAAGATCATGAGATGCTATGTAAGCAAATTTTTCTAATTCAGCATTTGATTGCTGTAATTCCATCGCACGTTTTTCCAGTTTTTCATTCAGTTTTCTCAGTTCAATTTCAGTTTGCTTTCTTTCTGAAATATCCTGCATAGCACCAATCATTCTGATCGCCTTACCATACTCATCTCTGATAACATGCCCTCTGTCGAAGATATAAGCGTAAGCACCGTCCTTTCGCATAAAACGATATTCGGCTTCCCATTTATGCTGATTATCGGAATGTATTACATTCCAGAAACTGGCAACTACTCTATCGCGGTCTTCTTCATGAACATGATGTTTCCATTCTCCTAATTCAGCCAAATGTGACTCTGGTTTTATACCCACAAGATTGCTGAAAGATGCACCCCAGAAAACAGTGTTCGTTGCCACATCGTAATTCCAGATCACATCGTTGGTTGCTTTTGTTACATATCCAAAAAGTTCATTGTTTAATTTCAACTGAGCTGCTAATCTTTTGTGCTCCAAAAGTATTCCGATTGCACGACAAAATTTATTTAAATGCAACTGATGAAAACTGTCAGGCATTCGCTTTGATTTAGAATAAATACCCAGACTCCCCAATACATTACCCGAGGAATCAAATGCAGGAAACGACCAGCAGGAAATATAACCCATTGAAGCTGCACTCTCATAGCAACCTTTCCATAGTTCACTTGTGGTGATGTCATCAACAAATACAGGATGTTTTAAAAAAGCAGCGGTTCCGCAAGAAGCTTTATTAAAGCCTGTCTCAATTCCGTTCAATTTCTCAATATAATAATCCGGAAAAAACGGTGAACACAGATTATATAGTTTAGTCCCTGATTTATCCAGCTCTAAAACAGAGGGAATAAATTCAGGGAAAATGGAATTAATACCTGTTAGCAGATGATTGAGAACAGCCTGCATTCCGTGTCCAGAGGCATTCATCGCATACACTTCCCGCTCCAGTTCTTCGCAAAGCATAGCTTGCCTTGCAGGAGTAATATCGTTTATTAACAGGTTGCTGGAATTTTCCAGTGGGTAAATTTTTATTTGTAACCATTTTCCCGTCTCCGGAAAAAACCGATCCATTTCAGTGACCTTATTTCCTGATACAGATTCTTTTCTGGCAAACTCAATATGATCTTGTCCCGAAGAGAGTAAGCCTGCAAAAGGTTTTCCCAATAAGTCTTCATAAGGAACATTAAATAAATCAAGTGCAGCCTGATTAAAACTGTCGATTTTACCCTCGTAGTCCAATGAAAAGAAAGCACACTCAAATGACGCCAAAAAGGAAATCACCGTTTTTTCAATGGATTGTTTCGATTCCGTTTGTGTTGCCATGCTGCTGGTTTGAATCGGAAAGATAAGGATTATTCTTACACTAAACTGAGCTGATTTTTTTACTAATTAAAATTTAATATATTAATAATCAATTATTTGTGGTTGTATAAGCAGATTTATCTTGATTTACTTAACACTGTTAAGTATTTTTGTGCCATCATGGGAATAAGTGAGAGAAAAGAAAAGCAAAAGGCAGAATTAAAGCAATTGATTCTGGATGCATCAGTAAAACTTTTTGCAGCAGAAGGGTATGAAGGGTTCTCAATGCGCAAAATTGCGGATATGATTGAGTACAGCCCCACAACGGTTTATCTCCATTATAAAGACAAAAATGAAATTCTTTTTGAATTGCATGAACTGGGATTTCAAAAAATGCAATCCTATAATATGGATTTATTTGATATTGCTAATCCATTATTAAGATTGCATAAGTTAGGAGAGAATTATATTCGTTTCGGTCTCGATTACCCTGAGTTCTATAACCTGATGTTCATTCTGCCAGCTCCTATGGAAACATTGAAAACTAAACTCGATTGTAATTGGAAATGTGGTGATGATGCATTGCAGGTATTGAAAGGTATTATCTCTGAATGTATGGAACGGAAACTGATACAGCCAGGTGATGTAAATGTAATGGCAATGGCAATCTGGGGAATGGTGCATGGCCTGGTATCACTGGCAATTCGCGACCGCTTTGCAAAACTTGTCGACGCCTGTGATGTTGTTCCTACCATGTACAAAGCACTACACTGGATGGTGAATGTAGTAGAAGAAAAATAGTATTAACCGATTGTTCGAATGAACTGATATTTTTTTGAGATTTAACTTAACACTGTAAATAATGATAACGGCATTAATAAGGAGAAGCATTTTAGCTGTATTGATAGGCGTGATTGCATCCGAAACACCTGCATTAGCACAAACTGCCATTGACAGATATGTAAAGATTGGTCTGGAAAATAATCTGGTTTTGCAACAAAGAAATCAGGATTATGAAAGTGCCGTTTTAGCATTGCGTGAATCACGAAGTTTGTTTTTCCCAAAAGTAGATCTGATGGGTGATTATACAACCGGTGATGGTGGCCGGAATATAAGACTTCCTGTCGGGGATTTGCTCAACCCTGTTTATAGTACTTTGAATCAACTTACAGCAACGAATAATTTCCCTCAAATTCAAAATGAAGAAATTAATTTTTTCCCTGCTAATTTTTATGATCTCAAATTAAGAACAACAGTAGCATTTTATAATTCTGATTTAATTCAAAATCGTAAAATGAAAGCCGGGATAGCAGAAATGAAAGCATCTGAAATAGCTTCGTATAAAAGCGAACTGGTATATCAGATTAAGTCAGCATATTTCCAGTATCTCAGTTCATTAAAAGTAGTGAATGTTTATAAGAATTCTATTGAACTGGCGGAAGAAAATAAAAGAGTAAACGAACGGCTGTTTGCAAATGGCAAATCACTTCCTGCATATGTATTGAAATCCGAAAGTGAGCTGGCATCGCTGCAATCACTACTGGCAGAAGCTGACCGCAACAGTGATAATGCACGCATGTATTTTAATTTTCTGATCAATGCATCACCCGATGCTTCCATTGATACCACATCAGCACCTGCTCCTGAAACTTCCTATATTCTCAACCTGTTAGCTGCTCCAGCGGATATTTCAAAACGCTCCGAACTACAGCAACTGAAAGAAGCATCCGCAATTCAGGAGAATTTTCTTAAAATGAAAAAAAGATATTGGCATCCCCGCTTAAATGGTTTTGCAGACTTTGGCTCGCAGGCATCAAATTTTGAATTCAACAATGATTCGCGATATTATCTGGTAGGGGTACAGCTGAATATTCCGGTTTTTTCGGCCGGAGCCAATCGGTTCCGATATGAACAGGCAAGTATTTCTTTGGAAAATCGCAAACTCGAAAATACTTACATCACCAATCAGTTGCAGCTTGCTGCATCTCAAGCCAGAAATACATTGCAGGCTATGTATTCAAAATATAATGCTGCGCTAAAGCAACTGGAAGCTGCAGCAGCATATCAGCATTTGATCAGCAGGGGGTACCGGGAAGGTGTTAATTCCTTTATTGAATCGGTTGATGCGCGGAATAGCTACACCAATGCCGCTCTTGCTGTATCAGTCTCACAATTCCAGTTAATGACAGCAATTGCATCTTATGAAAAGGAACTTGCTCAATAAATTTCAATGTAGAACATATCATTTTTAATGACTGAAAAAATATCACTATGAAATCCTATTTAATGTCTGTTGCTTCATTCCGGAATTCTGCCTTAGCCCTGGCAGCAGTGTTTCTGGTAAGTGCCTGTGGCACAAAAAATACGGCTGAAAACATCAATGTATCAGAAGCAATTCCGGTTAAGCTGATGGAATTACAGTCGCAGCAAACATCCATGATCATTGATGCTACCGGCTCATTTTCTACTGATGATGAAACCTTTTTATCATTTAAAACCGGTGGTATCACAGGCGAAATTTTTGTAAGGGCAGGCGATCCGGTTCGGAAAGGACAGTTGCTTGCAACATTGGTTGTAACGGAAATTGCTGCACAGGTTAATCAGGCAAAACTGGGTTTGGCGAAAGCAACACGCGATTATGAACGTGTGAAGAATTTATATGCCGACAGTGTTGCAACACTTGAACAATTGCAGAATGCAATTACCGCAAAAGAACTGGCACAACAACAGCTGGAAGCAGCATCATTCAATCTTGAACACTCTGAAATAAGAGCAAAGAATGATGGTGTTGTATTGCGAAAAATGGTTAATAGCGGACAGGTAGTTGCACCTGGCACACCCATTTTGCAAACCAGCAGCAAGGGAAAAGCCGATTGGATACTGAAAGTGGCAGTCAGCGATTACCAATGGGCTGCTATCAATCCCAAAGATGAAGCAACAGTTTTTGCTGATGCATTTCCGGATAGTTCTATAGGAGGTGTCGTGCTTAGTAAATCAGAGCAAATAGATCCTTCAACCGGATCATTTATCATCGATATTCAATTGGTGAATGGTCGAAGCATGCCAATCGCATCCAGTATGTTCGGGAAAGCACGTATTCAAACTTCCGGTAAAAGTAATGTATGGAACATCCCTTATGAATCTTTATTGGATGGTAACGGATCAACCGGTTATGTTTTCGTTACCAATGATCAGAAAGTTGCCTCACGTGTTCCAGTCACTATCACAGCAATCAGGGAAAATGAAGTAGTCGTTGGGAAAGGTTTGGAAGGATATAAATATCTGATAATCTCCGGCAGTGCTTACCTGACCGATAAGGCTTCCATTATTTCATCTTCCAAATAACAGAAATTACTAACCATCAACTTATTTTTGAATATGAAGATTTCTGATTACGCTGTAAAAAATTATCAATTTACGCTGGTTATTTTTATCAAGGCCATCGTTGTTGGCGTAACAACGCTGCTAACAATGCCTCGTTCTGAAGATCCTGAAATTAAAGCGCCTCAGTTTCCTGTGGTAATTGTGTATCCCGGAACTTCACCAATTGACATGGAGGAACTTGTTGTTGATCCGCTCGAAACTAAAATCTCGGAGCTTGAAGATATTAAACGTATAAAAACTACCATTAAAGATGGAGTGGCAATTTTATTTGTGGAATATAAGTATGAATCCGATGTTAACGACAAGTATGCGGAACTCATTCGTGAAATAAACAGTATTCGTTCAGAACTTCCCGATGATATTCTCAGTATTGATGTGCAAAAAGTTACTCCTACCGATGTAAATGTTTTGCAACTTGCTTTGGTTTCAGAGAATGCTCCCCGTTCTCAACTTAAAAAGTATGCCGAAAAGTTACAGGATGATCTTGAGAAAATAACCGAATTGCAAAAAGTGAAAGTTGCAGGTTTGCCTGACCAGCAGGTGAAAATTGAATTGCAGATCGACAAGCTGGCACAGATGCGGATTCCGGTAATTGCAATTATAAACAGCATTCAAAGTGAAATGGCCAATATCCCGGGTGGCAGTATTGTTGCCGGTCAGAAATCACTTAATGTTAAAACAAGCGGAAATTATGCATCCATTGATGAAATTGAGAATACCGTAGTCTACAGTGTTGGCGGGAATAATGTTTTACTGAAAGATGTAGCGGATGTCAGGTATGATTACGACGAAACAAAACATATTACCCGACTAAATGGCAAACGTGCTGTGCTTATAAACGCTGCTCAAAAATCGGGCTTTAATATTTCACAAACTCAGAAAAAATATCTGCCCGTAATTGCAGAATTTAAAAAGGAACTACCTTCAAATATGGTTTTAATCGATCATTTCGATCAAGCCGACAATGTAAATAACAGGTTGGGCTCTTTGGGATTAGATTTTCTAATTGCCATCCTGTTGGTTATGGTAACCTTGCTTCCTTTAGGAGGCAGAGCTGCTCTTGTGGTAATGATTTCCATCCCATTGTCACTTGCTATAGGATTAGTAATGCTGAATGCATTCGGATTTAACATGAATCAGTTGAGTATTGTTGGACTGGTGGTTGCTTTAGGTTTATTGGTCGACGACAGCATTGTGGTAGTTGAGAATATTGAACGATGGCTTCGGGATGGTTATTCCAGAAAGGAAGCTGCCCTCAAGGCTACCAGTCAAATTGGTCTTGCCGTAATTGGTTGTACGGCAACACTGGTAGTTGCTTTTCTGCCTCTTTTGTTTTTACCTGAAGGTGCCGGTGATTTTATACGAAGTTTACCAATGGCAGTAATTTGCAGTGTGGTTGCATCCATGATTGTATCACTTACTATTATTCCTTTTTTATCCAGTGTTTTATTGAAACAACATAGCGGGGCATCAACAGGTAACCTGTTTTTGCGAGGTATGCAAAAAGGAATTCATACCATATACGGACCTTTTCTTGAGAAAGCATTACAACGACCCATTGCAACTGTGATCATCGCTGGAGTTGTATTTTTTGGTAGTCTCCAATTAATGCCTGTGATTGGTTTTAGTTTGTTTCCGGCGAGTGAGAAGCCACAGTTTATGGTGAACATCATAACGCCCCTTCAGTCTAATATTACCTATACCGATAGCGTAACCCGTTATGTTGAACGCGAATTACTAAGACATAAATCCATTCAGTATTTTACCAGCAATGTAGGAAAGGGTAATCCAAGAATTTATTACAATGTGATTCCTGAAAATGAAAGAGGCGATTTTGCTCAGTTGTTTGTCCAACTGGATGATAATGTTTCACCAAAAGAAAAAATTGCTCTCATTGAAGAATTGCGTAAGAATTTCAGTAATTTTTCGGGTGCCCGCATTGAAGTCAAAAATTTTGAACAAGGACCGCCGATTGTCGCC
Organism: Bacteroidota bacterium; assembly: GCA_016713525.1. Classification (GTDB taxonomy): domain Bacteria; phylum Bacteroidota; class Bacteroidia; order AKYH767-A; family OLB10; genus JADKJB01. The sequence continues at coordinate 212,284 of JADJOZ010000003.1, forward strand.
CCGGTCGAAGTCAGATTGGAAGGTGATAATGTAGATTCATTGCGGGCAATTGCCGCGAGGGTTGAAGCGCTGTTAAAAAAGACTCCGGGAACCATTTATGTGAATAATCCGGTTGTAAATCTTAAATCAGATGTACGTCTGAAAATTAATAAAGAGAAAGCGAGTAGTCTTGGAATTCCCACAGTAAATATCGACAGAACTGTTCGTCTGGCTGTAGCCGGAATTACAATCGGATCTTTCAGCAATCAGAATAGTGATGAGTATGATATAGTTGTTTCTACTCCCAAGGCTGAGTATGCGACTATGGAAATTTTTAATAATTTGTTTGTAAACACGAATCAGGGAGCAGCTGTTCCATTATCGCAAGTTGCCCATGCAGAACTGGAAGCCTCTCCTCTTTCAGTAAATCATCATAATAAAGTAAGATCCGTTTCAGTAAGTGCTTTCGTTGAAAAAGGATTTCTGGCAGATAATGTTATTAAAGATGTTATTGCAACTATGGACCAGGTTGGGTTACCCGATGGATATAATTATGTGATGGGAGGAGAGTTTGAATCGCGACAGGAATCGTTTGGTGGTTTTGGAACTATTATTATCATTACCGTATTTCTGTTTATTGCGATTTTAATTCTGGAATTCAAGACATTTAAGAGTACGTTAATTGTACTTTCTGTTATCCCATTAGGGATGGTTGGGGCATTGGTTGCATTGTGGGTTACAGGCAATTCGCTTTCCTTTGTGGCAATTGTTGGACTAATTGCGCTTGCAGGAATTGAAGTAAAAAATTCCATTCTGTTAGTGGACTTCACCAATCAGCTACGTAAAGAAGGTAAGCCCTTGGAGATAGCAATCCGTGAAGCAGGAGAAATACGGTTTCTTCCAATCATCCTTACAAGCATGACTGCTATTGGAGGCTTATTGCCAATAGCCATTTCTACCAATCCTCTTATTTCACCACTGGCTATTGTTTTAATTGGTGGTTTAATAAGTTCCACTTTATTGTCCCGGATTGTAACTCCGGTCGTGTATAAATTAATCCCTCCGGCTGTTGAGCAGGATCCGGTTTAAATTTAATAGTAAACTATAATGAATATATTTGGTAAGAATCCTTCCGGCGAGCACAAAAGACAGGTGGTTGCATCTGAACACTATGCAATGGAAGTTTTAAGAATGTCAGTGAAACAGTAATGATGTCGAAAGACTTTACCGTTGCTGCCATGCTTAAAGAGTACATGAATATTTCTAAAGGCCGGGTTCCACAAAAACCTTTGGTATCTGTAAAATCACCTTTGATTCACCGAACTGATAGCAAGCCATCGCTCATCTGGTTTGGTCATTCATCTTATTTCATGAGTATTGAAGGGCAGTCGGTGTTGGTGGATCCGGTCTTATCAGGGCATGCTTCTCCGTTTTCGTTTATGGTAAAAGCATTTCCAGGCTCCGATATTTATAAACCGACCGATTTTGGAGTGATCGATTTGCTGGTATTAACGCACGATCATTATGATCATCTTGATTACAAGACACTATTTGCCCTTAAAGATAAGGTCAAGCATGTTGTCTGCTCCCTTGGAGTTGCATCACACCTGATCTTTTGGGGTTACGACAGAGCTATTATAACCGAACTTGACTGGTGGCAATCGACAAATGTCGGTAGCTTGAAAATAACTGCAACACCGGCTCGACATTTTTCAGGACGGTTATTCAAACGGGCACAAACGTTATGGTCATCATTTGTACTTCAAAGTTCCACAAATACTATTTATATTGGAGGTGACAGCGGATACGATTCACATTTTAAAGAAATCGCAGATCGTTTTGGAAGTTTCGACCTTGCTCTTTTGGAGTGTGGGCAGTACAACAGCAAGTGGCCATTAATACACATGACACCGGAAGAATCTGTACAGGCTGGTATCGATTTGCAAGCTAAAGTAATCATGCCGGTTCACTTTGGGAAGTTCGCACTGGCATTCCATGACTGGAATGAGCCTGTAAAAAGATTTGTTACAAGATGTAAAGCTTTAAATATTGCTTACACTACACCTATGATCGGAGACATGATTCTTCCTGATGGAAAACATCGCATGCATGAAGCATGGTATGAATAGCTTAATTTTAAAATAAGGAAATCAGTAACCTGAAGACTTTAAAAGGATTTCTTATTTATTTTATCTGATGCAGGAAGATATTCCGGCAGAGCCGCAGAACCATACCATTTATACATTTCAGGTTCCAGAATTCTCTCCGTTATTGCGGCATCTGTACTCATGCAACTGACAGCATCTTCAAAAGTAGTCACATTCAGAATGAATATCCCTCTGTATGTTTTATCATTCTTACTTATTGGTCCTGCTACAACCAGTTTGCCTTCTTTAACAAGCTTTTTAATATTATTCATATGACTAGCAAAACAACTGTCAACATACGCCTTATCAGTTTTGGTATTCGGACCTGTTTTTAAAATTACCAAAATATATTGCTTCATACCATATTCATCGGCACCTAACCGGTTTGCAAGCGCTGCATCATAATTCGGATTTTCTGTTTGAGCAACAACCAACGATGGAAATACGCAAATTATAAGAAGTAGCAGATAGTGTTTCATAGCATTTACTTTTATTAACAGATGAGAATGAATATTAATTCGGTAAGGAGATAAATTTATTATTCTTCACCATAGAAATCCACCAGAGAACCCATATAGTTTTCATTCCAGCCATCCACAATATCGTCGTAGGCTTCATCCGGAATATTTGAATGGCGGAGCTCAACAGATGTTCCCTGTTTGTGGGGATGAAGTTTAATAGTAACAATGGAAGCTTCTTCCTGGTCACCAAAATACCACTGCTGAACTATTTTTTTGTTCTCTTCAAATTCTATGTTTTTGCCGCAAATAGCACCTTCCCAAAGCGAAAATTCTGACCCGGGCTCGGTCGACATGATGGCCTCTTCTCCTGTCCATAACCTGATTGTCAAGGGATTAGTAATGGCCGCATAAATGTCGGATGGCTCAGCGGGAATGATAAAGTAGGCGTTATAGTTTTTCATGGGAAATTTTGAGTGATAAAGGTAGGGAAAGTTCGTGTTTTTAAATAATTTAAAGATGATTTTTTGTGCTGACTACTTTCGGGCAACGTTAAAAATGTGCATATTATCGATTCCGGTTTGTTGAAAAACGAATTCATTCCATTTGACTAGTGCGCTATAATTGGTTCCCCTATCTGTTTCCTTTAGAAATCTGTTTTGGGTATCCGCTAAGTCCAATTTAAACTTCTTAAACCGAATGTCAATCTCAGTTAAAGTTATTTGGTTGTGACTGATGGATTTTTCAAATTTACGACGTTCAGTTTCGCAAAGGTCAAAGTACAGATTGATAAAACAATTTGATAAACTGTCGGATGGAAAGTTAAAGAAGGTTGCGTATGGGTCTAAAATTGTTCGTGTTGTAATCAATATTGAATCATTATTTTTATTGACATCCAGAAATATTTGCACTTCCAGATGATATTTTTCTCCGGGTAATTGTTGATCAATTTTGTAATTAGCTGATGGAATTGTTTTGTCGGTATTTAACAGGGTGCGTTTTTCCGACCAATGAGTATATGGGGTTGTAAATAATTTTTCTTTTTTACTCATAGTGGGATGAAAGCCTGCACCATTCAGTATGGTTTTTGGATTCGAATAAAAGTTCTCATTTCTTTGAAATTGATCGCTAATTTGGTGTGGTTTCTGTGATTCCCAAAATTCGGGAATATATGGAAACGCAAATATTTTACTGTAATCGGAAATCGATGAATCAGGGAATTCAAATTTAGGAATTGTATAAATGGATGTAGTATCAAAAGAATGTAAAATTGCTTTTGCCTGTGTAGGGTATGTATAATTGTTTTGACTCGAATACCGACTGGAAAATTGTGCTTCAAAAGTGAAATCTGCATGATCAATAAAGTGGTTTGTAGAAGTTGAATGAAAGCTACGGTTGATTTCCATGTTCACATTGGTAAGTCGGTCTGATGTAGTCAATGGAGTAAATGGGTGGGTTTTACAATTGCGACAATACAATTTTAGTTTAATCAGTCGCGCATTGGCAGAATTCACCCATAATTTCCCGCTAAATAAATTTTCATTAGATTTTTTAGGAGTAAATTCTACTCCAACAATAGTATCGCCTCTTTCTGAAAGAAATATTTCAGTCTGCTCAAGAACATATTTTTTCTTTAATTCACCAATGCGCATTAACAATGGATTTTCAGGAAATCCTTCATTTCGGTTGAATATTTCCATTCCGGTTATGCTTTTGGAAGCTTCAATATTCATAAAGATTCGGCTTCCAAATTTCTGATATCCGACTTTTCCGGCTTTCAGTTGCAAGTCTGTTATTTCATAACCTTTTGAATGTAAATTGTAAAATGCCGAAACCAGTTCAACCTGTTGTGTATCGCAATAGCTTTTCGATTCAAAATAACTTTTAGAGACTGTGATATTTGCCGGTTTGTTCTTTTTAATCATCGCAACCAATTCATATAATTTGTCGGAATCGGAGGCCCGGATAGTTACTTCCCTAAGCATTTGTTCTGATGGTTCCATCAAAATTATGTAGAGTAATTTACCGGATTCATATTTAACAATTTGCTTCTTGTAGCCTACATATGTGCAAACAAAATCTGAGATACTATCTGGAAGACTTAAAGAAAAGTACCCATCCTCATTGCTGATGGTTCCTTTCGTGGTTCCGATAACTGAAATGGATGCAAATGGGAGTGTCGTTTGAGTTTTACTATCTTTAACTACACCTTTAACCTCGACTTGTTGTGCATTTAAAAACTGTATCGAAAAGAATAGTACTAAAGAAAGAATTAAAGTCTTCATAATTTTATGGTAGTGTTTATTTTGATTGCTCAGTTTTACCAAAATTAGCTAATTTTTGAAAGTTTAGAAATTTAAGGTTCCGCATCACAAAATTCTTAAAGACATAAAACCACCTTCGTTTGACAGTTCACTTTTGTAGCTTCGAAGGGAATCGTCAGAATTGCATTAAGTTTCAGAAAATCAATAAAATGTATGATGGTTTGCAGAAAATCAATGCTTTAAAAAGAACAAATGCTCATTTCAGTAAGTCCCTTTTTATCGTGATAATGGACGAAACGTTTTGAATTTTCAAGTTCTTAGTGGAATTATTTTTGAATCACCCTGAATGAATATAAAAATTGATAAAATATTTATACATTGCATACCTAAGAGATAAATCTAATCATTAATTAAATCAACCATGGAGCTTACAAGAAAATTGATCTTAACAATAACTTTGTCTATCATAAACGTTTGTTCTGGTTTTGGACAAGTTATGGAATTCGCTATTAATGGTGCTGCCGCACAAGATAGAATCGGCAGTGCTTTGGCGATTTCTGATGATGGATTAACTCTTGTAATTGGAGCACCATCAGCTTCTGTAGGAGGAACATTATGTGGTAAAGCTAATATTTACAAGAAAAGTGGAAATAATTGGATTCAGTTTGGGCCAGATTTGATTGGTGTTAATCTTTATGATGGTTTTGGTTCTGCTGTTTCGATTTCTGCAGATGGAACACGCGCAGCAATTTCTGCTCCTGAATTTGATATAAATACATTCGTCAACAATGGAATTGTTCGTATTTATGATCTCACTGGTTCAACATGGCTACAAATTGGCAGTGACATTCAAGGCAGCAATAGTGAAGGACTGGGAAAATCAGTAGCATTGAATGGTGATGGTAGTAAGGTGGTTTTTGGTTCTAATGGCACCACCGGTGCTGGGGCTGGTGGCAGAGCAAATGTTTACAGGGACAGTTCCGGTACTTGGGTAAAAGTTGGGTTAACTATAAATGGAGAAGCCTCTGGAGATGTATTTGGTTCTTCAGTTGCTATTTCTGCAAATGGGAACCGCATTTTTGTTGGTGCACCCTTTAATGGTGGAAATGGAATTCAGGCCGGACATGTAAGAGCTTTTGACTTAGCTGCAGGAAATTGGATTCAAATAGGTGCCGACATTGACGGAGAAGCTTCCATGAACTACTTTGGAAATTCTATTGCTGTTTCAAATGATGGGAATAGGTTGGTCGTAGGAGCTCATGCAAATGTAAATGTGTCGGGTGTTATTTCCGGGCATGCAAGGGTCTTTGATTTAATAGGAAATTCATGGGTCCAGGTTGGGTCAGATATAGAGGGCGATTTTTTGCAAGAACAATTTGGATCCAGGGTGTCCATCTCTGGCAATGGATTGAGATTATTAATTGCAAGCCCTTTCTATTTAAGCTCCGCAGGCAGGGCAAAAATATTTGAATTTGATGGAACTAATTGGGTTCAGACAGGAAATACTATTAGTGGATCTGGAAATACGGGCATTGGTTTGGATCAATCACTCAATGGAAGTCGATTAGCTGTAGGCTCCCCATTTGCATCATCCACAGCAGGCCCCAATACTGGAATTGTCAGGCTCTATGGATTATCAGGTCTCTCCTCTGTTGAGAATATATCAGAAAATAATTTTCTGATATATCCCAATCCGTTTACTTCTCATATCGAAATTCATTCCAAAACTAATAAGCTATCTGGCCTTAGGATTAAAAATTTGCTTGGCGAGCAAGTTTTATTTACAGAATTTAATACAGATACTGACATTAATACAATGAACGTTATAAAGGGCATATATTTTTATGAAATCAAAGATGAAAAGGGTATTATTGTTAAATCTGGTAAGTTGATCAAATTATGATTATTTGCAAACTTGGTAACTCAAGTTCTTCAAATTAAGTTTTTAAAAATGCCTTTCTAAAAATTAAAGGTTATTAGCCAAATAGTAAACTCACTGAAAGTTAAGATCTAAAGAATACCCATTTAAAACCCGTCAAAGTCAGGGAATCCGCCTCTGGTTAGCAAAAATCATGTTCTTGAAAGTATCTAATTCTCTGTAAATCAGAACTTAATATACTTGCTGCAGACTTGAATATTAGTTTCGTTCTTCCATGAGAGTGGCAGTTATAATGATTAATATTTCTAAATTTGCACTCTTTAAATTTAGAACCCTTGGTAGTGTTAGCCTTAAACGGATCAGCAAATACCTGGAATCCTTAAAAAGAAAATAAAAAGTACCCAGGCCTCGTAGTTCAATGGATAGAATAGAAGTTTCCTAAACTTTTGATATGGGTTCGATTCCCGTCGAGGCTACAAAGGTTCATTTTGAGTATATTTGAAGCTAATTTTCATTTCTCAGCTATTCCATTCCATGAAAAGCATTCACTTCATACTTATTTTGAGCGCTACTATATTGATTTCTAGTAACTCCCATGCCCAAAAATACGCTCCATGGAAGCAGGAAATCAGGAATATTGCCACCAAATACAAGACAGTAACGGGCGTTGCTATCTATGGGAATGCCGGAAGAGATACTTTAACAGTAAATGGTTCCGCCCATTTGCCCATGCAAAGTGTTTACAAATTTCATATTGCATTGGCTGTTTTGTCAGAAGTAGATAAAGGGAAACTTGATTTGAACCAGAAAATTAAGATCACTACCAAAGATCTGTGGCCTAAAACATGGAGCCCAATTCGCGATAAATATCCCGATGGAACAACACTTACCCTAGCGCAAATTATTCAGTACACAGTTTCGGAAAGCGACAATAATGGTTGTGATCTCTTACTTCGTTTATTAGGTGGCCCTGCCTTTGTGGATAATTATTTCAGGATGGCGAATTTTTCAGATATATCTATTAAAGCTACCGAACAGGAAATGCACTCCGGTTGGGATGTGCAATTTTCAAACTGGACAACACCAATTGCCGCTACTAATTTATTGAAAGCTTTTTACATGAATGAATTGAAACTATCTAAAAACAGTTACAATTTTTTATTGGCAACAATGAAAGCAACTTCAACTGGTAAACAACGAATAAAAGGTTTGCTGCCTTCAGGAACTGTTGTGGCTCATAAAACCGGCACAGGTGGAAGCAACGATACTACCGGACTGACATCGGCAGTGAATGATATTGGTATTGTTTTTCTGCCTAAAGGAAATTATTTTATTATCAGCGTAATGGTTACAGAATCGGGAGAAAACTCTGAAACAAATGAAAAAATAATTGCTGATATCTCACGGATAGCATGGGACTATTTTTCTGGCAACAGAGAGTAAGCGGCAATTATGCACATTCTTTTATATCAAACCACTATAGAATAATATTCTTCAATGAATAAAGACACTCAGGCTTACAATGATAAGCAAGCTTCATCTGATAAAGAAATCTGTGATTTACTTGCTGCCGAAATTTGTAAGCATCTTCCTAATGCTGAGAATAAAATCTGGCATGCACATCCGGTTTGGTTTTTAGATGGGAATCCTGTTGTTGGTTACAGCAAACTGAAAGATTCGGTGCGACTGTTGTTTTGGAGCGGACAATCTTTTGATGAGCCGGAGTTAAAAAATGAAGGTTCATTCAAAGCCTCTGAAGCACGATATACGAATGCAACACAAGTAAAAAAGACAGACCTAAAAAGATGGCTGAAGAAAGCAGAAACTATTCAATGGGATTATAAAAATATTGTGAAACGCAAAGGTGTACTGGAGCGATTGAAATGATAATATTTTCTAAATTCTAATTTCCTAACCAAAATAATTCTTTAACATATTTACAATCAAAATTAAAATGACCAAATTAGAACTGTTAAAGAACTTTACTGAGAAACATATAAAACTTACAGAATTTATTTCTAGTCTGCCTGACATTCAATTTGCTATTAGTCGACATGGGAAATGGTCGCCGGGACAGCAATTGAGCCATGTGAATTTATGCCTTAAACCAATTCTGAAAGCTTTGATCGCTAAAGGTTATTTGCTTCAAAATTTGGAAAACTTACCGGGCCACATTTGATTATGAGACTGTAATCAGGAAATATACTGCTGCCTTAAATAATGGTGGAAAAGCCCTGATCTGTTTGTTCCTGAAGAAGTAACAGTTGCAGATAAGAAAGAACTTGTTGCAGAAATGGAAATGTTGTTAAAATCGATTAATGACAGTACAGGTCACTATACTGATGAAGAATTGGATGCTATGATTATGCCTCATCCGTTGCTTGGACAATTATCGATAACAGAAATGTTTCATTTAATGACTTATCATGCTGAGCATCATCTCAATCAAACAGTTCACAATCTAAGGGATGATATTAATAAAAACTGAGTTTTAGTTTAGACTATTTTCATTTTCCTGATATACTTTTCAAATTAATACTGACCTTTTTGAATAAAAATTGTGTTAATGTGACTTTTGTTACCTTTTTTCCTTTTTCCGCCAAGTAACTTTGCAACTTAAATAAACACAAAATGGAAAATCAGGATAATAAAACACAACAACAATTTGCGATGCCAAGAATAGGTGACAAAGCACCCGAATTTAAGGCTGTCACAACGCAAGGAGATATTAATTTCCCTTCCGATTATTCCGGAAGCTGGGTTATTTTATTCAGTCATCCTGCCGATTTTACTCCTGTCTGCACTTCTGAATTCATGACTTTTGCATCTATGGAAAAACAATTCAATGATGCGAATTGTAAATTGGTGGGACTCTCAGTCGATGGTCTTTATAGTCACATTGCATGGCTACGTACAATAAAGAGAAGATTGAATATAAAGGAATGAAAAATGTGGAAGTAACTTTTCCATTAATCGAAGATATAACCATGGAAGTAGCTACCAAATATGGTATGATGATGCCCGGTGAAAGCAGTACCAAAGCAGTTCGGGCAGTTTTTGTAATTGATCCGAAGGAATCATCCGCACCATTATTTATTATCCTTTAAGTCTCGGACGAAATTTTGATGAGCTTTACAGAGTTGTACTGGCTCTTCAGACAGCTGATGCATTTTCGGTTGCCACGCCTGCCGATTGGAGACCAGGTGATGATGTGATTGTACCTACTGCCGGTTCATGCGGAGTGGCTAAAGAAAGAATGGAAAGTCAGGATGCAAATACACATTGCTATGACTGGTTCTTCTGCACCCGTAAAATAGACAAGGAAACAGTGCTGAACAAAATTATAAAGAAGTAATTTATTAGTTTGTGAATAATAGAAGCCGGTAGCTTGCAAATGATGGAGGTTACCGGTTTTTTTATTGGCTTTTTGAATGGTACGGATTTCAGTTTTTGTATCCGGAACTTGCTGAACTGCAATTTTTTTATTTTTTCACCATTTTTTGTGGAATTCCGGATTTTATGCTTCTCTAAGGGGCTGCACTACTTTTTGTAGCGTGGTTTCAAACGAAAAATTGTAATTTTAAAATCTGAATCAAATGAAAAATTATCTTGTGATGTTATTGTTGTTCTGCTCATTCCATGTAATGGGTGGCAACGAAAAAACGGTCAAATCAACTGTCAGTAAAGTAACTGTATTTACCAGGGGAGCGCAGGTGCATCGTTCTGCACCGGTAACTTTATCAGGAGGGGTCACGCAGTTAATATTTTCCGGCTTATCTCCTCAAATAAAACCATCCAGTATTCAGGCAGGAGGGAAAGGTGCTTTTGTGGTGCTCGATGTTAAACACGAAATTAAATATCCCGAGCCACCCCCACCGGTTGTAAGTGAGCTACCCAAAGAAATAATTCGCGAAATAGCATTGCTGGAAGATTCTCTGACTGAAATTCGTTTTAAAAGTGATGATTTACGTGAAAGAAGAAGTGCTTTACAACTAGAGAAAGACATGATTCTGAAAAATAAACTGGCACGTGCTGAAGGTAAAAGTGATTCACTGGAAGTGCTCATAAAAGCCATGGATTTTTTTCATAAAAAACTGGCTGAGCTCAATACGCAATTAGGAAAATTAAGCAGAGATGAAATGCGAAATATGAAAATTCAAACATTGCTCTCAGCTCGTTTGGGTGAGTTGAAGACATTTAAACAAAGTAATGAGCCCGAAAAAAAGTACGAACCCATACATCAGGTTATTGTTACGGTAAGTGCTGAAGCACCTGTTTCAGGAACTGTAGATATAAATTACATGGTTACCGAAGCAGGATGGATACCTTCGTATGATTTGCGTTCTACTTCTCCTTCCGAACCGGTACAACTTACTTACAAAGCCGATGTATATCAGAATACTGGCGAAGATTGGGAAGATGTGAATCTAAAATTAAGTACTTCAAATCCGAATCGAAGTCATATTAAACCACAATTACCTACCTGGTATATTACATATTACACCGGACTTCGGGAGGTCATTGTTCCGGGAATGGCACGGTCAAAGAGTCCTGCAAATATGAATACACTTTCATCAAAAGATGAAGAAGTATTGACTGATAATATTAAGAAGTTATCTGCTGCTGAGTCATCTGAAAAATATGCGCAACTGGTAGAGACAATGACAAATGTTGAGTTCACCATTAAATTGAATTATTCAATACCATCTGATGGAATCGCTCATACGGTAGCTGTAAAATCTGATAAACTGCCGGCAACGTATGTCCATTATTTGGTTCCTAAGTTAGATAGTGAAGCTTTCCTGCTTGCCAGAGTGACCGGTTGGGAAAATCTGAATTTGTTGCCTGGTAAAGCCAATTTGTTTTATGAAGGAACCTATGTTGGTGAAACAGTTTTAAATCCTTCTGTTATCAATGACACACTGGATCTGGCTTTAGGAAGAGACAATGGCATAACCGTCACCCGAACCAGACTACCGGTAAAAGAGGCAAACAAACTTTTAGGAAGTGATATTACAAAAACTATTTCCTGGGAATTGCGATTCAAGAGCAATAAGAGTAAACCAGTACATCTGATAGTTGAAGATCAGGCTCCATTATCGAATATCGCAAACATAAAAGTGGCCATGAAAGATCAGGGAGATGCCAGTTATAATACAACCAATGGTTTGCTCAAATGGGATTTTAATTTGGATCCGAAAGCTTACAAAGCTTTGAAATTTACCTATGAGGTTACTCATAACAAGGATATGCCTTTGAGTATGTATTAAGAACATTGTTGAAAATTTGCAGCAGATCCCGATCAACGGATCTGCTGTTTTTGTTTGTAGTGGTTGAAACCCATTTGAAGTTTCGGGTACTAACATTATCTTTGTATTCGTTATGTCAGAAAGGGGAGAGTGAGTTACAAAATATATGTGGTTGAGTTATCTAAGAAGGTGTTCACATTGGATGCCAGATTTCGTGCTGCCAATCCGCAGTTTAACGGAGTATTGGAATGTTTGTATGTTGGAATGACCAGTAAAACACCTGAAGAACGCTTTAAACAACATAAAACCGGATATAGAAATTTGAAAGGTCATAAATTGTCGGCTAACATTGTAGAGAAATATGGCACTTACCTCCGACCAAGTTTGTACAATCATATAAATCTGAAACCCATGAACCGCGAGCAGGCACTGGAAATGGAGAAAAAAGTTGCCTGGGACTTAAGACGGCAGGGTTATGCTGTTTGGTTTAATTGAAGAGTTTTAACATTGTCTTAATTTGTTGATTTAATGTTCATCTCTTTAGTTGACTTCCTGACAATCGGATTGGAAGGCTGAATTGATATTGGTTGAAAAATAGTACATAAAGTATTGTTAATGAGTGATTTTCGTAATTGACCTTCTTAATAATTGGAATATATTAAGAAAAGTAATAATATTGTATTAAATCGTCAAACGCATATCAATTTTAAAAACACATTTATGAAAAACACAGTTATTATTTTATTTTATCTGCTAACATTTTGGATTTGTTTCAATTGCATATTCACAAAATGTGAGATAACTAAAGATCCTATAACAGGTGATAAGGTAATCACAGCAAATTACAAAGATCGCTGGGTTTATATGGAGAATAAAGTTGAAAACACCAAATTGGCAATTGTCAAAGGGTACGTTGGTGAACTGAATATTTCTTCTCCTGTTGGTGATGAGTTTATTATCAAACTAGATAATGACGAAGTATTAAACCTAAAGACTTCTGCAGTTGCAGCACCAAATAGTTATATTAGTCAGGGTGTTGTTTATACAAATTATACCTTTGAAACTATACTAGACAAAGCTACAGTTGCTAAGTTGGCTGCTCATGCACCTATCTTTATCAGGTTCCCAGATTTAAAATCAGGTGATCGCGATTGGATCGACAAAAAGTATTATAAAGCCATCAATGTTGGAGCTAAGTTTATTATGGAGAATTAATAATTGATTGGTTCTTATTAAAGTTGGGAGGTGATTATTTCATTATTCTTTTTCGAAATGGATTCATGAAATGATGTGTTCGGTCAAATTATTTATGCATTGCAATAATTTAATTCAATGAAAATAGATTCCCGGCATATTAAGTCCCTACTTTTAATCCTCTTTATTTTCTGTTGAACAACTATTTCATATAGTCAAACCGCTAAATCACAAGAACGTTCCAAGAGGACGTTTTATTTTTATTGACAAAAATTCGATGATTCATTTTTTGAAATCCATCGGCCCTTTTCAGTGCGTCAGTAAGGATGGTGATGATCTTGGAGATATGCTGCGAGCCATCCGGATACAAGCGGTGAATTCAGGTGCCAATTGTTTTAAGTTAAAAGATTTTCAGATTAATGACACCACCAAACAAATGGTGCTTACTTTAGATACTTATTTAGCATCGGACCACCAGCTGGAATTAAATGCAGAAATGCATGAAACCAATGTTGTTTATATTATATCGGATGATAAATTTAGTGACAAGGATTATTCCTTTAAATTAAATGGCGTAGCTATGAATATCAAGTCGGGATATTATCATAAGCATTATCTTAAACAGGGAACTGAAACTATTATTAACAAAGGAGGTTTTACCGGAACCAGCTTCCGTTTAAAGTGGGAAGAGAATAAACCACCGTTATTTTTAACAGTCTCAGGAGTTGCATTTGCAGAACCAACTGGTATTCCAATCAGAGGTCCCGGAGTTGCAATCACCACAGGGAAAATACATCAGTTAAGCAAAAATTTGGGTTTGTTGTTGGTGAACACTTTGGTTGAGGTGAGGTGATGTAAATTCAATTTGATTAATCAATTGCTTTATGATATTCGAATTTTTTTATAGGCGGATTTTTCGAAAATAACAGAAAAGTGACTTATGACAACAATCGTTTGCTATGTTATTTTGGCAGATATGGTCTACTCAGTACAAAACCTACACATATTATTCCTATTGATGATAATGATGAAAATTGGTTAAAATTACTGAGCTTTTTAAAATCGATTAAGTGGGAGAGCACGTATGACACATTAATTTGTGATGGAACCCAATGGACTTTAGATGCTGAATTTAAAGAAGTGAATATTCACTGTTATGGATCTAATGCTTATCCACCTGATTTTGATTTTTTCTTAATGCATTTAAATAAAGTTATAGAATGTACAGGTATATCCATTGGTTCTCCCAGTATAAATGATAAACAGCTCTTTAAAATTGATTTTAGATGGAAGAAGCACTACCAGTTACCGGATTTTATATTAGAATGAAAAGTATTCCACCATTTTCAAAGCATTGCGCGTTTGCCTAAATTTCTGAATATTTTTATGCTTTGTAAATGCCCCTGATTGAAGTTGTTAATTAATACAAATTTTGCGTTCTTAATCTTTAGTATTCAGGATTGGTTGAATTTCAACTCATGGGAAGGAATATTCTCTTAATCATTTAGTGTTTGCCACACTATTCAACCTTTAATTTATAAATTGCTGATCAACTGACTAAATAAGTTCCTATGAAAAATATAGATTTAAGAGTTTCGCTTTTAGGTTGCTTAATTATGATATCGGCCTCTGGATCTTTCAAAGGCACAGGTTTCTTCAATGGGCCAGGCATTTTGAGGGAATTAATCTCATCGAGGGTTATGCAATTGCAGTTGACAACTCAGGAAATGTTTATACTTCAGGTGTTTTTCTGGCTACAGGTGATTGATCCGGGATCCGGGTTGCCAATTTAACTTCAGCGGGATTTCAGGATAAATTTATTTCTTAAGTTAGATGCTTCAGGCAATTTTGTCTGGGCTAAACAAATGGGAGGAGCTGAGTTTGATTTTGGAATTTCAGTGGAAGTAGACGCTGCAGGGAATGTTTATACCACAGGTGCTTTTTCAGGAACGGTAGATTTTGATCCGGGAGTTGGTGTCAGCAATTTAACTTCTTTCGGAAGTAGCGATATTTATGTTTCAAAATTGGATCCATCCGGAAATTTTATTTGGGTGAAGCAATTGGGCGGTATTGATTATGAACAAGCCAATTCAATTGTATTAGATCCTTCAGGGAACATATTCATAACAGGAACATTTGAAGGTACCTGCAGATTTCGATCCAGGATCCGGAACTAATAATTTAACTCCTGTCGCGGGAGGTGATGTTTATATTTGTAAATTGGATGTTCCAGGAAATTTTGGATGGGTTAACAAATTGGCGGCAATGGATTCGATTTCTGTGGTTCACTTGATATCAGATGCATCCGGTAATTTATACTTTGCAGGAGCGTTTGAAGGTTCTGTTGATTTTGATCCGGGGAGCGGAAATACCACTTTAACAGCAGCTGGTTTCAGTGATTCATTTGTTTCTAAATTAGATGCATCAGGGAATTTTATATGGGCCCGGAATTTTAGTGGTGCTGTTACGAGACAGCATTTTCTGTTGCTGTAGATATCTCCGGTAATGTTTTGTCACAGGGACTTTTGATGGAACATCAGATTTTGATCCGGGTCCGGAGTCAACAATTTAACTTCTGCAGGCTTTCAGGATATTTTTGTTGCAAAACTAAATGCTTCCGGAAATTTTTGGGCTCATCAATTAGGCAGTGTAGCTGACGATTGTGGAAATTCTGCAGCGGTGGATGCAACTGGTAATTTATATCTTGCCGGCTATTTTCAGACAACTGTTGATTTCAATCCTGGTGCAGGAACTAATGCCTTAACATCTTTTGGTGAAAATGACATTTTTGTTGCCAAATTTGACCCTTCAGGTAATTTTGTTTGGGTGAACCGAATGGGAGGTGCTGATTTTGATTATGCCTATTCTGTTGATGTTGATGCAACCGGAAATATTTACACCACCGGTGGTTTTGGAGACATTGCTGATTTTGATCCGGGAGCAGGTGTAACTAATTTGACAGCTTTAGGACGTGTAAATGCATTCGTACATAAATTGAGTGGATCTCCTTTGGATGTTAATGAATATGCTACCGGTCAATTTCCAGTTATTTACCCAAACCCTAATAATTCCGGTTTGTTTACAATTGTTTTACAGGAAGAAGTGAAAATAACTATTACGGATGCATCAGGAAGATGGGTATTGACGAAAATGTTTGCAGCCGGTGAAAATACTTTGGTTTTAAAGGATCAGCCAAATGGGTTTTACTTTCTTCAATTGTGGAATGATAGTCAGGTTTGAATTATAAACTGGTTCTAAACAGATAATTTTGTTTCCTGGCTATTTGAGTACTTCCATTTGATTTGATTGTGGCATTTTGGAAAAGTAAATTTCTTCAAATACAGTTATTTCTGATTGAACACCGAAAATCTGTTCTAATTTGATAAATTTATGGGAAGACAAAGCAAACGGCTGATTAGAATTGTCCGTGAAAACGCCAAACTTGCACCATCCAAAAAGATCCGTATAGTTTATGCGAATAACGATAATTTGATGGTGAGAGCGGAAAGCTTATCAAACTGAGATGTATTTAATTTAGGTTATGCAGATCCCCTCTGTAGCGATGGCAGTAATAATCACCAAAAATAATTTATAAAGCAATCTTCCAGACTACAAACCACCAAACCATCAAATCAGCACCCATTCGATCCGCCAGCCGGCGGACTCAGGGACAATAATCACCAAATCACCAAATTACCAAACCATCAAATCAGCACATTAGCAAATCAGCAAATCAGCACATTAGCAAATCAGCACCATTCGACTACGCTCAAGGCAAGCATCAGCACCCATTCGATCCGCCAGCCGGCGGACTCAGGGCACCCATTCGACTTCGCTCAGGGTACCCATTCAGTGCTTGTCACCCATCGACTACGCTCAGGGCGGCGCTTGTCACACTTCGACTACGCTCAGGGCGGCGCTTGCCACTTGTCACTTGCCACTTGTCACTTGCCACTTGTCACTTATTTCACCGCACTCCCATCTCTCAAACTTTCCGAAGGCATGACAAACACCAGTTTCCCGGTTTCATCTTCAGCCATCAAAATCATCCCTTTCGATTCGATGCCTTTTATTTTTCGGGGGGCCAGATTTGCAAGTAAAGTTACCTGTTGTCCGATGATGTTTTCAGGTGCGTAGTGTGCTGCAATACCCGAGACAATAGTGCGTTTTTCGTCGCCGGTTGATACCAGCAATTTGAGCAGCTTATCGGTTTTTGGAACACGTTCCGCTTCCAGAATGGTGCCTATGCGAATATCCATTTTCATGAATTCTTCAAAAGTTGTTTCGGGTTTTGGTGGTTCTGATTTTGTTTCTGCTGCAGAAGTTGCTGCTGCTTGTGCCTGAGTGGCAGCAATTGCAACTTTGGTTGCAGCAAGCTTTCGATTTGTGCTTCAATCGCAGGATCCTCGATTTTATCGAATAATAATGCAGCAGCGTTCAACTGATGTCCTTCCGTTAATAAATTACCAATGTGATGATCGTCCCATTGGTGATTATCGATGCCCAGCATATCACGTAATTTTTTGCCGGTATGTGGCAAGAAGGGTTCCATTAAAAGTGAAAGGGCACCTGTTACTTGCAGTGCAGCATGCAATACCGTTGCTGTTCTTTCTGCATCGGTCTTAATCAGTTTCCATGGTTCGAGATCGGCGAGATATTTATTGCCGGCACGGGCAATATCCATGAGTAATGACAGTGCTTCGCGTAAACGATAGCGTTCGATACTCTCACCTATTTGCTTTTTGGTATCTGCAATAAAGTTAATCAGTGTATTTTCAACTTCCGTATAATTTCCTTTGGCAGGAACTTTTCCTCCATAGTAATTTCCGGTCAATACCAATGTGCGGTTCACGAAATTACCAAGGATAGCAACAAGTTCACTGTTGTTACGAGCCTGAAAATCACGCCAGGTAAAATCGTTGTCTTTTGTTTCCAGGAGCTGTTGCAATGAGTGTATATCTCAACACATCCTGCTTGCCGGGAAAATCATTGAGGTATTCGTGTAACCACACTGCCCAATTGCGGGACGTAGAAATTTTATCGCCTTCTAAATTCAAAAATTCATTGGCTGGAACATTTTCCGGCACAACATATCCGCCATGTGCTTTTAAGATAGCAGGGAAGATGATGCAATGGAAAACGATATTATCCTTTCCGATGAAATGAATAAGTCGTGAATCCGGATTTTTCCAATAGTGTTCCCACTTATCGGGTAGTAATTCGCGGGTTGCAGAAATGTAACCGATAGGTGCATCAAACCACACATAAAGCACTTTTCCTTCTGCTCCGGGAATAGGAACCGGCACACCCCAATCGAGATCGCGGGTCATGGCACGTGGTTGAAGTCCATCGCCGGCATCTAACCACGATTTACATTGGCCGTAGACATTCGGTTTCCAATCGTTTTTATGACCTACTAAAATATATTCACGCAACCAGGGAGCATAATCGTTGAGAGGTAAAAACCAATGTTTGGTTTCACGCATCACCGGCTTGCTGCCACTTAGTTTCGAACGTGGGTTAATGAGATCGGAGGGGCTCAAAGAACTTCCGCAGTTTTCGCACTGATCACCATAAGCTTTTTCATTTCCACATTTAGGACAAGTACCTTCAATATACCGATCAGCTAAAAACTGTTTTGCTTCTTCATCATAATATTGTTCGGTAACCTGTTCGGTAAATTTTCCGGTATCGTAGAGTTGTTTAAAAAATCCTGAAGCAGTTTCGTGATGTTTTTTATTCGAGGTGCGTGAGTAAATATCGAATGATATTCCAAATTCAGCGAACGAATCACCCATCATTTTGTGATACTTATCTACCACTTGCTGTGGTGAAATTCCTTCAGCTTTTGCTTTGATGGTAATAGGAACTCCATGCTCATCGGAGCCACAAATAAATTTGACATCTTCACCTTTCAAACGCATGTAGCGAACAAAAACATCGGCAGGAATATAACATCCCGCAAGGTGGCCAATATGTACGGGACCATTGGCATAGGGAAGAGCGGCGGTAACAAGAATCGGTTTCACAAAGGTTGGTTTTGCAGGTGGCTTTTTGGTTTAACCATCCCATTTTTGATTCTCCAAAGATACAGAAACAGGTCGGATTAATTTTGGTTGTGTGCAGGTTGTTTGATTCATTTCGGAAAATAAAGTGTATGGTAAAGATGTTCTTTATAATTGATATACAGTTAGTTGCAAGGTTGAATATTTTCGTTCATAACTCCTTTGCGGGAAGTACAAATGAAACTGAAAGAAAATTACCTTTGTAATTATCCTATGAATACGCCACCTCTTTTAGTTCCCGGAAGTAAAATCGGAATTGTTGCTCCGGCCCGTAAAGTGAGTCCCGAAGAAATGCAGCCTGCCATTGATCAGTTGCATCAATGGGGATTTGAGGTTGCAAAAGGTATGTATTTATATGAACAGGACCATCAGTTTGCCGGAACCGATCAGCAACGCTGGGCCGATTTGCAGATGATGCTGGATGATGCGTCGGTAAATGCTGTTTTGTTTGCCCGCGGCGGTTATGGTTGTGCACGTATAATCGATAAACTCGATTTTACGAGGTTCATGCGATCACCAAAATGGTTGATTGGCTTCAGTGATTTTACTGCTCTTCATTCGCACGTAAACCGTCATTGTAAAATTGAAACCATGCATGCACCTATGGCATTTAATTTTCCAACTACACCTGCACCGGTACTCGACAAGTTAAAGCAACTTTTAACGGGACATGCAGTCAGCTACGATATGAGTCCATCGATTTTGAATCGCCTGGGCAAAGTGCAAGGTGAGCTGGTAGGTGGTAATTTGTCGCTGCTATATGCTATGGCCGGTACCGATTCTGATCTGCTCACTAAAGGTAAAGTATTATTTCTGGAAGATCTCGATGAGTATTTGTATCATATCGACAGGATGATGATTAATTTGAAGCGCACCCAAAAGCTAAGCCATTTAAAGGGACTTGTTGTTGGTGGTATGTCGGCAATGCGTGACAATACCATTCCTTTTGGGAAGTCGGCTGAAGAAATTATTTTGGATGCTGTGAAAGAATACGATTACCCTGTATGTTTTGGAATGCCGGCGGGACATGTTACCGATAATCACCCATTGGTTTTAGGGCGAAAAATAAAATTGTCTGTAGGTGAAAAAGTAACGATTTCTTTGTAAATTTACATCGTTAATTATTTTTTATTTCATTTTTTCAAATGTTTTTTCTTATGGCAGAACACAACGAACTGGGCAAGACCGGTGAAGAAATTGCAGCAGAATTTTTGCGATCGAATGGTTACACAATTTTAGATCAGTGCTGGCGGTCGGGCTATCTTGAATTAGATATTATAGCCGTGCATCAGGATATGCTTGTAATTGTAGAAGTAAAAACGCGACGGAATATTTTTCATGGTCATCCTGATGATACCATCAGTCGGAAAAAATTAAATCAATTGTATGAAGCAGCCGACAGATACATCGAAAACAAAAAATGACACTGGAAGTGCGGTACGATTTAATTACTATTTTTTATTATGGCCAGGGAATGGGTTGTGGAACATATTCCCGATGCATTTTATCCTTTTATGAGTTGAGATGTTATCATCCTGAAAGTGCATTGCCTTGGTTCAAATAAAAATTTCTAATGAGCTAACATCTGATTTATAAATCTACACGAAGCCGCAAACGACCACCAAAGCCTTCAGTTATGATGCGCATCAGCGTCGATAGCCTGATGTCGCTTGCATCATTTTCTATTCGGGAAATATACGTTTTAGTTGTACCACATTTCGCAGCAAGTTGTTCTTGTGTCAGCCCCATTTCTTTTCGAAGTTCCTGAAGCAAAACACCTATTTTGAAAGCCTCAAACTGCTGTTCATATTTCTCTCTCTTTTTGGTGCCTTTTTTACCATATTGTTTATCCAGATGGTCAGAAAGAGTAGTAATTTCAGGAGTTTTTTTCATGGAAATATTTTTCTGGGTTTTTTTTCGGTTTTTTTTTTTTTTTTGGGGGGTTTTTTTTTTTTTTTTTTTTAAAAACCTTGGAAGGGACAACCAACCCTCTCCTTAAAAAAAAAAAAAAACCCCAATTTATTTATGGTGTTTTTGCGGGCCTTTTAAAAAACCGGGGGGTTCTTGTTTTTTTGGGGGTTTTTTTTGTGTTTTTTTTTTTTTTGTTTTTTTTTTTTGATTTTTTTTTTAATTTTTTTTTTTTTTTTTGTGGGTGGTTGTAAATTTAAAAAATTATTTTTTTTGTTTTTTTATTAAAAGGACGGGGGGGTTTATATTTTCATCAAAGTTAGCTAATTAGGTAACAAATTACAAGATTACCTGTGAAAAAATTATAAAAATGCTTCTGTCAAAGGTAACAAAAATGATTTGCTTTTGCATAATTACACTCATATTTGGCTGAAAAACAGAAGGATGCAGCAATTTAGATAAAATGCAAACTCCTCTACTTACGCCATTAATTCCATTTCACTGTCCGGCGCTCCCCTTAAAATCGTATCTTTGCACCTCAAAATCAGCAAAATGGCACGTGAATTCAGCTCCGGAGGAAGAGGAAAAGGTCGGGGAACATCCAAAAAATCAGATAAGGGCAAAAGTGGTTGGGTAAAACCTGATGGCACTCCTTTGCGTGCCCGTAAAGGCGATTACTTCCCGGACAAGGAAATTAACGACCGTAAAAAACCACGTCCATTTACTTCCCGTGATGGAGATTCACGTCCCCGTCGCGATGAAAATGCCGGCGAAAGAAAGCCTTATGCCCGTCGTGATGAAAGCAGCACTGATCGCAAACCATTTGTTAGACGTGATGATGACAGAGGCGAAAGAAAACCTTATGCCCGTCGTGATGACAATAGCAGCACTGATCGTAAACCTTTTGTAAGACGTGATGATGACAGAGGCGAAAGAAAACCTTATGCCCGTCGTGATGATAGCAGCAGCGATCGCAAACCTTTTGTGAAGCGTGATGATGACAGAGGCGAAAGAAAGCCTTATGCCCGTCGCGATGACAATAGCAGCGACCGCAAACCTTTTGTGAAGCGTGATGATGACAGAGGCGAAAGAAAACCTTATGCCCGTCGATGACAATAGCAGCGACCGCAAACCTTATGTGAAGCGTGATGATGAAGGTGGAGAAAGCAAATCTTATTCAAGCCGTGATGAAAATTCAACTTCACGTCCCTATGAAAAACGTCCCGGTTCTTACCGTGATTATAAAGATAAAGGTCGTGAAACAGAAACTGGAGATCGTGAAGAGCGTTCTTCAGATCGCCCATCGCGTCCGTACAATGCAACCGGTCGTTCGGGCAAAAAACCTTTTGAAAAGAAACGGGAGCGTTATGCCGATCGCGATCATTCGAAAGAAATGCGTGGGCGCTTTGATAAAGATCGTGGATCAAAATCAAGAAGTGAAAAACCTTCAGGAGCACGTAAAAAATCATCATTCACACCTGACGATAATGGTAGTATACGCCTGAACCGATATATCTCCAATGCCGGAATTTGTTCACGCCGTGAAGCTGATGAACTTATTGTAGCCGGTGTTATTTCAATCAACGGTGAAATAGTTACCGAATTGGGAACTAAAGTAAATGCCGGCGATGTGGTTAAGTATCATGATCAGACTTTAAAAACTGAAAAGCATGTATATGTTTTATTAAACAAGCCGAAAGATTACATCACTACAACCGAAGATCCGGATGAACGTAAGACAGTAATGGCTTTAGTTCATGATGCCTGCAAAGAGCGCATTTTTCCGGTTGGACGTTTAGATCGTAACACGACAGGATTACTGCTTTTAACCAATGACGGAGAATTAACCAAACGCCTCACACATCCAAGTGGTGAGATTAAAAATTGTATCAGGTAGAACTCGATCGCAATCTCACATAAGGCGATATGTTACGTGCTGCTGAAGGTGTGGAACTGGAAGATGGAATTGCAAGTTTTGATGAAATTCAGTATGTTTCAACAGATGACAAAACGATTATTGGAGTTGAACTGCATTCCGGTAAAAACCGTATTGTACGTCGTATTTTTGAAGCAATGGATTATAAAGTTCGCAAGCTCGATCGTACTACCTTTGCAGGTCTAACCAAAAAAGATTTACCTCGTGGTCGCTGGCGTTTCCTTACGGAGATGGAAGTGAATATGCTGAAAATGCTTACGGGTAAAAAGCGTAAAGCCGCGGCAGAAATGGATCTGGAAGAGTAATCAAATGCTATTGAACAACGATGCCTAGATATTCGGCGAGTTTAATTTTAATCTCGTCGTATTGCATCTGAATTTTTATCAAATCATCAATATCTTCATTCTTGCTTTCTGCTTCACGGATAGCTTCTCTGTTTTGCAGACTTAACTTATGCAAATGTTTTATTTTTATGGAATAGACTGCACTCAGTGCGGCATGTTTGACACGTGAAATTTCTTCTTTGATAAAAACATTCCTGCTGTTCCAGTCTGCAAGTTGATATTTTGGAGTCAGTATATCGGCTGCCAGCTGTAGTATTTCCTGATCATCATGATTTACGATGTACTGGGATTGATAAGCAGCCTCCTGATGCACCATATTTTCGAATTCCTTATAAATTTTGGCATAAACAGGATGTTCGAAGGAGATCTCATCCATATTTAGTTCATGCACAATAAAAGATTTTACTTTTTCAGTTACTTCATGTGATTCGCGCTCATTGATGGGTTCAATAAAGTAAAGATCTTCTTCACCATAAGTGAGTAGTAATCGAATAATATCGGCTTCCTGATATTCTGAAGGGTTTAAATCGGGTGCCTGATGATCGGGTGTAAGCACATCAGAAAGCAATTCTTCAATTCCTGATTCCGGTTTTGGGAATTTAAAAACTTCTTTGCGAAGAATTTTATTCAGCTCCGAAATAAGTGTCTGCTCATTAATTTCCATGAGCACCGAACATTCGCGTGTATAAGTTTCGCGAAGAATGGGATCAGGAATTTTGGCAATTGTTTCAACAATATCGCGAATGAGTCCCGCTTTACGAACGGGATCATTGGCAACTTCTTTCAGCAA
This sequence comes from Bacteroidota bacterium, assembly GCA_016713525.1. Classification (GTDB taxonomy): domain Bacteria; phylum Bacteroidota; class Bacteroidia; order AKYH767-A; family OLB10; genus JADKJB01. Next base: position 236,497 of record JADJOZ010000003.1, read on the forward strand.
TAACGATGTTTTGAAACGGATAAAATCCTGAGCACTTTCTTTAATGTAATCGGCGACTTCGTAAGTGCTGTGTTTTCGTGCGAACGAATCGGGGTCATCGCCATCAGGGAAGAGCACCACTTTCACATTCAAACCTTCTTCAAGAATTAAGTCGATTCCACGAATAGAAGCCTTGATACCGGCCGGATCGCCATCATACAATACGGTTATATTTTTTGTGTATCGTCCAATCAAACGTATCTGCTCAACCGTTAGTGAAGTTCCTGAGGAGGCAACTACATTTTCTATGCCGGCCTGATGCATGGAAATAACATCGGTATAACCCTCAACCAGAAAGCACTCATCCTTTGCGATAATAGATTTCTTGGCAAAGTATATTCCATATAAAATTTTACTCTTATGGTAAATATCACTTTCCGGAGAGTTTAAATACTTAGCCGCTTTCGCATCTGTCTTAAGAATACGTGCTCCAAATGCAATTACTTTTCCGGTAATATTATGAATCGGGAACATGACTCTTCCCCGAAACCGATCAAACATTTTATCCTCACTAATTACAGTGAGTCCAGTTTTTTCAAGATTCTCTTTCAGATAACCATTCGCTAATGCTTCGTCGGTGAAAGCGCGCCATGCTTCAGGAGAATATCCTAATTGAAATTTTTCAATAGTTGCATCAGTAAATTCCCTTTCATAAAAATAAGAAAGGCCAATTGATTTTCCCTCTTCGGTTTCATGAAGTTGTCGACTGAAATATTTACGTGCAAATTAAGTTGTGATAAGCAAACTCTCCAGCTGCAATTGCTCCTGATTAAATTCCGGAGTTTTTTCATCTTCTTCAATTGCAATATTATACTTCTCGGCCAGATAGCGTAATGCCTCGGGATAGCTATAATGTTCATGATCCATGATAAAATTCACGGAGTTGCCGGCCTTGCCACATCCAAAACACTTATAGATACCGCGAATAGGAGAAACGTTAAATGAAGGAGTTTTTTCATTGTGAAAAGGACATAAACCCAATAGATTAGTCCCGCGCCTCTTAAGATTCACGAAATCACCCACCACCTCCTCAATGCGGGCAGTGTCCATGATTACATCTATGGTTTCTTTTTTGATCACAATATTAAGGGTAAAGTATTGGCAAGTGATTTAATAAAACCAACTTTCAATTTGTAAAATTAAGAAAAAAGGGTGTTACTACGATTTATTTGCATATTTACTTAGTTGTCAGAAAGTTAGAAATTAGTTTCAAGAGAAATTATTGACTGATAAGCAGAGTGTTTTTCAGTCATTCAGGGTGACATCTTGGAAGCTGTGGATGTGCAAATTTGCTGACGATCTCCAAAAAGAGCATTAGTTCGGATGCGGGGGCAGTCCCTACAGATAACTCCATGCGAGGCGGCGTACCTAAACAATAATAGCAAATCCCTATTTTTCGTACATTAGCCTGATGAATTTAATTCGACCTCTTTTTTTAATTATTGCCTTTAGCATCATTGCTTGCGGGGTAAATGCACAAAAACGAGGTAACGTTTGGTGCTTTGGTGATTCAGCAGGGATAGACTTTTCCAACTTAGGCTTACCACAGGTTTTTAGTTCTTCTCTAGATACAAGAGGGTCTTGTGCATCAATTGCTGATACAAGTGGACAGCTACTATTTTATGCTGAAACGAATGGTAATCTAAGTTCCAATTCAACTCAAGTTTATAGTTCAATTGGTCAAAAAATGCAGAATGGAGACAGTATCCTTGGACAATTATGGTATCATGAACTGCTAATTCTCCCCTTTCCTGGCAACGATTCTTTGTATTATTTATTTTCGATAGGAGTTAGCTCTGTTTACGGATTAAAATACTGTGTAATTGATATGAAAGCTAACGGAGGTTTAGGTGAAGTAATTCAAAAGAACATCCAGCTTCAAAGTTTACCAATGGTGGATTGTTTGACAGCAGTTAAGCATGGAAATGGGAGGGATTGGTGGTTGATTTTTCGAAGGTGGGATCCGTTTACTTTTGACCCGAATAATGAGTTTCATTCCTATTTGATAACACCAATGGGGATAACTGATTATAATGTTCAAATGAGTGGGGTAACTCACCGCTCTAATCAAGGAGAACTTACATTTTCCCCAAATGGCCAAAAACTTTTAAAAACAACTGGGTTAGACTTGTTGGAGCTTTTCGATTTTGATCGATGTAACGGAATTTTAAGTAATTCAAATGTTATTCATCCTGCAGGCAATAATATGAATTATAATCTTACTTGGAGCAGTGCCTTTTCTCCAAATGGAAATGTATTATATGTTTCAACATCAAAAGATACTAATCATGTATATCAATTGGATCTGACAGCAGCTAACATTTATGGTACCAGAATAAATTTAGATACTTTCTATGTGCCCCCAGTGCAACCAGGTAGTTTGAAATTGGCTCCGGATGGGAAAATTTATCTAAGTTGCGCTTACTATGATGGAATAAGTTTTAACTATCCCTACAACAGCACAGAATATAATACCACAAATATGTACCTCTCCGTAATTAATTACCCAGATAGCTTGGGAACTGCCTGTGGATATAACCCATTTAGTTTTTACTTAGGTGGCAAGCGAACTTATTACGGTCTCCCCAACAATCCCGATTACGACCTACCAGCCCTTGCAGGCAGTCCGTGTGATACGTTGGTATCGCAAAATGAGTTGGCAGGGGCAGTGGCAGTTGGCAGTCTTCATGTTTACTACCACCCGGCATGGGAAAAAGCATTTATAAATGCCTCTAACTTAAAAGGCAAAATCGGCATGTTGTTGGTGTATGATATGCAAGGGAAAGTTGTTCATTCGGAACCTTTGCGAATACAAAATGGGTACTATACGAGGGATTTGTCTATGATTGGTAAGGCATTTGGGGTTTACCTGGTGGTGGTGGAGACGGAGCAAGAGCGGTTGGTGAAGAAGTGCTTGTGGAATGTTTTTTATTATTCTATGAGTACAGGTTCCTTAAGGAGGGTTGTTGAAAAAAGTGGCCTGCTTGATGTGCTAATTTGCTGATGTGCTAATTGATTGTTTCAGAGTATAAAGTGTGACTGCATGGTTTGGTGATTTGATGATTCGGTGGTTTGGTGATGTGGTGCTTCAGTAAAGATGTATCTGCAGTTTCAAGTGACGAGTGCAGTGCAGTGGGGTGACTTAGAAATGGTGTGACTGCACATGGTTTGGTGATTTGGAGGTTTGGTAATTTGATGATTGTTGTTCCTCAGTAAAAAGATGTGACTGCAAATGGTTTGGTGATTTGAAAATTTGGTGGTTTGATGATTGTTAAGCCTGAGTAAAAAAATGTGTCAGCATATGGTTTGGTGATTCTTGTCCAGAGTCTGGCGGCTGGCGGACTAGAAGTCTAGGTGTGATCAATTTTTGCAGAAAAATTTCAGGTTCCCGTTTTTCACGTAAGATTTATTTTGTGGCTGCTAATGATGTTAGTTTCTCGTTCTCAAAATGCTTTTATTGAATATTCACTATCAAGAAGTGAGAATAGAATACTATTTTGCTCCTATTTCCTTATTCAATTTGTAATATTCAATATTTGTTATTCAATTTTTGGTGCTGCTATAGAACACAAATTAGTGTTTCTGCCGCTGATCTATAATGGTGCCCGTCTTGATGTTGCTTTTATTGAATATTGATTAGCAAGAATTAAATTGTGAAAAAAAGTCAACCTATTTCAGGCTAGGTCAATCTATCATCTATCATCTATAATTTATCATTCTAAAGAAATTCTTTCTGCGCAGAATCAAATCCCTCCTTCTTAATTCTTACCGCTGTTGCCAATTTCTTCCTGCTTACTTTTTTGCTTTTATATGGAAGAGAAGAATTGATAAAAGCTGAAATTTTATCGTAGTAAATTTTGCTGTTATTGGTGCCGGGACGCTTTAGGTAGGATTGGGTTTCTATATAAAGTTGTTTTTTGAAGTATGTCGATGCATCATACATGGCTACCGTTTCGGTGATTTGTTCTTTGGAATTAAAGTTCGCTGTTACAAACATTTGGGGTAAAAATAAATTTTCAATCATCTTATCGTATTTGTATTCCGCCACATTTATTCCGGTTTGTTTTTCATAGGATCTGATAATGGCTGGCAATAAAAATGGTACGGCTATGCGCCATTCAGATTGAGCATGGGATATGAAAAAGCGTTCGAAATTAGAAACTGGATTTTGTAAGATTAATACATCTGCAATAGCAGTGTCGCTTAATAGTGAAATGGCAATGCCCGCACCTGAACCGCTTCCCAATATGGCTACATGATTTACGTAAGGCAGTGCCCGTAACTCAGGGATAATACGAATAAGATCGTCGATAGATTTTTGTCCCGGTAAATAATATTCACCATCACTGTTGCCTTGTCCGCGTAAATTGATAACTCCCACATTAAAACCACGTGCCGAAAATTCCTGCATTGCCGGAATATAATCGATTGCACCTTCAAGCATATCAGGAATTATTAGCAATAAAGGTGAAATCATTTTGGTAGTATCAATTGCCATCCATCCGCGCAGTTTAATACTGTCGGGCATGGGAAATTCCAGTTCCGTAAAATTGATTTGTAGTTGCGAAGGAGAGTAAAGAAATATTGCTGAAGTGTCGCTTTTTGTTGCTTCCTTCATTTTTTGAAACTGCAATTGTTGCATGTTAACAAAAGCGGAGTCAATTCGTGTTGGATACAGGAGCTTATTGACACTAATTACGGGAGTAATAACTACCAAAGCAATTGCCAGGAACTGCAGTAAAATGGTTAACCGGAAAATATTCTTCAGCATGGCGGGTAATCAATTACCATTGATCAACTCTCGCGTTCAATAGTGAAATTTACAAGGTCAATCAAGGATTCTTTATAATCACTTGGCGGATAAATTTCGAGCATGGCAATTGCTTTGTCACGGTACTCACACATCCGTTGTGTAGCATACCGAATTCCTTTTTTGTCGTTTACAAAATCAAGTACTTCTTTAACTTTGGCATCATTCGTATTATGGTTCTTAATAATATTGATGATGTTTCTTTTTTCACTGCTGTCACTTACCGAAAGGGCATAGATTAACGGCAGTGTCATTTTACTTTCTTTTATATCGATTCCTGTTGGCTTACCGGTTTTATTGTTGAGTTCATAGTCGAACAAATCATCTTTGATCTGAAAAGCAATTCCTATGAGTTGTCCGAATTCTTTCATGTGTGCAATCTGCGTTTCATTGCTTCCGGCCGAAGCCGCACCTACCGCACAACAGGAGGCAATAAGCGTTGCTGTTTTCTGACGAATGATTTCATAGTAAACTGCTTCATCAATATCTAAACGACGTGCTTTTTCAATTTGCAGCAACTCCCCTTCACTCATTTCGCGAACTGCTTCCGAAACAATTTCCAGTAATTGGAAATCTTTATTCCGAACAGATAACAGCAATCCCTTGGAGAGTAAATAATCACCAACAAGGACCGCAATTTTATTTTTCCACAGCGCATTCACCGAAAAGAATCCCCGTCTCATATTGGAATCATCAACCACATCATCGTGAACCAGTGTGGCAGTGTGCAGCAGTTCTATAAGTGATGCACCGCGATAAGTGGTATCATTGATGCCACCGCAAATCCCGGCTGAAAAGAAAACAAACATCGGACGCAGTTGTTTGCCTTTCCGTTTCACAATATAATGCATGATTTTATCGAGCAACGAAACTTTACTACGCATCGATTCCCGGAACTTGATTTCAAATTCCGTCATTTCCCGTTCAATGGGCTTTTTTATCTGGTCGAGGCTCCTGCTTTTCACAGGTGCAAAGGTACTGAAAAATGATTCCTGACGTTCTAAAGCAATTAGATTTCAAATTGTATTAAATTGCCGTATATTTAGGCATTAAATCTACTGTTTATGATTCGTACATCTCCTTTCATGCACTTATTATTTGTTATGTTCCTGGTACTGGGAATTACATCCTGTAAAGATGATAAAGACCCTGTGGTACCTGATAACAGTCCCATAATCAATTCTATTGCCCCCGATAGTGGTCCCAAAGGAACTGTGGTTACCATAACCGGAAGTAAATTTTCGGCTGACCCTGCAGCAGTTCAGGTTTATTTTAATGAGGTTCAGGCATCTGTGATCAGCACTTCAGCTAATGAAATTGTGGTTGTTGTTCCTGCCAAAGCAGGTACCGGAAAAGTACGTGTTGTGGTGGGCACTGATTCGGGAACCGGACCGGTATTTAATTTTGTTTATACGGTGTCCGTAAGCACCTTCACTGGTTTAGGGGTTGCCGGTTTTGCTGATGGAGATGCTTCCGTAGCAAAATTTAATTTTCCAAGAGGCATGGCCATTGATCAACTCGACAATATTTATGTTGCCGATGAATTAAATCAGCGTATTCGGATTATAGCACCCAATGGTACCGTTACAACATTTTGTGGTTCAGGCTTAGCAGGGCATTCCGATGGTACACCGGCTGTTGCAAAGTTCAATAGCCCTTATGATGTGGCCTATGATGGTATTAATAATTATATTTATGTAGCAGATAAAGGCAATCATTGTCTGCGCCGCCTTTCCATTTCGGGATATGCAACTACCGCAGCCGGAATTCCGGGAAGTGCCGGTTATGTTGATGGTCCCGGAACAAGTGCACGCCTTAATAGCCCCACCGGAGTTGCTGTAGAAGGCGAGCTGGCCAGTGTTTACATTGCCGATGCAGGAAATCACTGCATCCGCGAACACAATTATCTGGAGATACTTTCCACATTTGCAGGTTCAACAGTTTCCGGACAGCAGGATGGTATTGGATTATCAGCTAAATTTTCTGCTCCCGCAGATATTGATTGGGATACTGCAGGTTATTTATATGTTACCGATAAAGTGAATCACAATATCAGACGGATTAGCATGTCGAAAGAAGTAACTACAGTTGCCGGAATTGGCATTGCAGGTTATCAGGATGGCGATGGATTTCAGGCTTTATTCAATGGGCCGGAAGGAATTTCTGCTATAAATGGTGGATTAGTCGTTGCTGATGTTGTCAATCAACGTATCCGTGGCATCGATGCTATGTTAAAAGTTACTTCCCTTGCCGGGGATGGTACACAAGGTTGGGGAGATGGTACCGGAGCGGTTGCAAAATTTAAAAATCCCGGAGGTGTGGTGCGTGATAGTAATGGTGATTATTTTATTGCTGATACAGGGAATCATTTGATCAGAAAACTAGTTATTGATTAGGTGGTTAGTTAGGTAGTTAATTAGGTGGTTAATTAGGTGGTTAATTAAGTGGTTAATTAGGTGGTTAATTAGGTGGTTAATTAGGTGGTTAATTAGGTAGTTAATTAGGTGGTTAATTAGGTAGTTAATTATAGTGGGTCGCCTTCGGCTCTAATTTTTAAGATTTTAATTAGTTGGTTCGCCTTCGGCTCAGGGATAATTAAGAAGGTCGCCTTCGGCTCAGGGATAACTAAGAAGGTCGCCTTCGGCTCACTTGTTAAATGAGGGTTAATTAGGCTGAAAATTTCCTTGGTTCGCCTTCGGCTCAGGGATAATTAAGAAGGTCGCTTTCGGCTCACTTGTTAAATGAGGGTTAATTAGGCAGAAAATTTCCTTGGTTCGCCTTCGGCTCAAGGGTAATTAAGAAGGTCGCCTTCGGCTCAGGGATAATTAAGAAGGTCGCCTTCGGCTCAGGGGTAATTAAGAAGGTCGCCTTCGGCTCACTTGTTAAAAGAGGGTTAGTTAGACTGAAAATTTCATTGGTTCGCCTTCGGCTCACGGACAAATTAAGCAGGTCGCCTTCGGCTCAGGGATAATTAAGAAGGTCGCCTTCGGCTCAGGGATAATTAAGAAGGTCGCCTTCGGCTCACTTGTTAAATGAGGGTTAATTAGGCTGAAAATTTCCTTGGTTCGCCTTCGGCTCAGGGATAATTAAGAAGGTCGCCTTCGGCTCAGGGATAATTAAGAAGGTCGCCTTCGGCTCACTTGTTAAAGAGGTTTAATTAGGCTGAAAATTTCCTTGGTTCGCCTTCGGCTCTAATTTTTAAGATGGTTAATTGGTTGGTTCGCCTTCGGCTCATGGGTTCTTTGCTGATAAATAACTATGTAAAATTATTTAACTATGGCAAACAACCCGCTATATATCCGGCGAGTTCGGGAAAGCAATCGCCAATAATTTTATTGGGATTATTGGAATCGGAGGAAAAAAGGAGGTAGCATAACTACCAGCAATTAATCTTGCATCTTTATCATAAATGGTGAAGTGAACCATTACTTCACGCTTATAAATTTTATTGGCAATATCGAGACATGATTGGTAGTTTGTTTTTATTTCAAACTGGGTGAGAAAAACAAAATAATCGGCTTCATATTCAGCATTTAATTTTGCAAATAATTCTTGTGGCTTGCTTACTACTGCATGCATGTACATGGCATCGGCCTTTACAGGGATGTATTGAGATGCCGTTTTAGAATCTATATGTTCTTTTTGATTCTGATTGCTGATGGTTTTTAAAATCGTTTTCGGTTCATCACTTTTTTTAGGTGTTATTGGAATAGCTTTTTCATAGCGATAACCGGTACGGCCTAAGATTTCATACATGGTTTCTTCCAATGCATCGGCAGTATCGTTCAGTAAAGAAATGCATGGATAACCACCACTTATTGCACGTTTAACATGACGATCGATATTATACCGGAATTCAGATTTGAAACGTACAGGCTCCATTTTCGACTGCTCCATCAAATCGCGGTCGGCGTCGGAAAGATAGTACCTCGGATCGAAGGGAATGAGCATAACACGATGTTGTTGCACCGTATCGGCACCCTCTTTTGTTTGTGCAGTTGCAGATGAAATTTGCAACACTGCAAGAAGGATTGTAATCAACAGCAGACTTCTCATACTATTTTTACCATTAATTGATGAGATGTTTCCAGATATCATTTCCAACTGCAAAGACCATCAGTGCCAGCAATAATACCATACCAACAATTTGTGAGCGCTCCATAAACTGATCACTGAATTTACGGCGTGTAATGGCTTCAATGGTCAGGAATATTACGTGTCCGCCATCCAAAGCAGGAATAGGCAGAATATTCATGAACGCAAGTACCATTGATAATAAGCCGGTGATTCTCCAGAACCATGCCCAATCCCAGGTGCCTCCATAAATCTGTGCAATTCCAATCGGGCCCTGAACGGCATCGGTTGCTTTTTCATCACCCGAAAATATTTTTTTCAATCCTTTAATATTGCTCACCAATGCTTCCATGGCATCTGATGTTCCAAAGGCAAATGCTGAACCAAATGTATATTCTTTCATGTGATAAGAATCACTAACCAACGAATTGGTCTCATAGCCGATTCCTATGGTGCCCTTATCGCTCACCAGTGGAGCAACTGAAATATCTTTTCCTTCACGGCGTACAGTAAGATTTACCGAGCCGCTTTTCATCTTAGATAATTTATCGGGCAATTCATTGTTTGCATTGATCGGAATCCCTTCAATAGCAATAATTTTATCACCAACGTGAATGCCGGCTTTTTCTGCATTCTCACCGGCAGTAATTGATTTTACTTCGTGTACCAACGGACCGGTTCCAATGAAATTCCAGCGACCCTCGGTAGCTATGGTACGATAAAAATTATCGGGTACCGTTACCTCAACCGATTGACCATTGCGTTCAACCGTAAGTACTGCACCAAAAACAACGCGTGAAGAAAGCAGATCATCGAAACGTTCGAACGATTTGCCATTTATTGCAGTTATTTTATCGCCGTTCTGTAAACCGATTTGCTCTCCAAGTTTGGAAGCGTAAATTCCATTTTTAACTTCGCTGTTGGGAAGGTAATCTTTCTTGTAAACCAACAACGTTAAAGAAAAAATGATGATTCCTAAAATCACGTTCATGGTGACACCGGCAACCATAACAATGAGTCGCTGCCAGGCCGGTTTAGCTCTGAATTCATACGGTTGAGGAGGACCGGAAAGTTGATCCTTATCGAGGGATTCATCAATCATACCGGAAATTTTCACGTAACCACCTAATGGAAGCCAGCCAATACCATATTCGGTATCGCCTTTGGTGAAAGAAAATAATTTGAAACCCCAGGCATCAAAAAAGAGGTAGAATTTTTCTACACGAATGCCAAAAGCACGGGCAGCCAAATAGTGTCCTAACTCATGAAGTGCTACAAGTATTGAGAGCCCGAGAATCAGCTGGGCAGCCATTATTAATCCAGTCATCGTTTTCTATAAATCGTTTTTCGTATTCTTTTTCAGGGTGTGAAATTAAAGTAATTTATGCCAGTTCAATTTAGCTGTCATAACGGTTAAACAACAAACTTATTCACATTTAGATAGCTTCAGAGGCTAAAATTCGTGATTCTTTGTCGGTTTGAACATAATCTTCGAAAGTGGGTTCCTTAATATAGGAAGCCCGTTCCATTGTAGTGGCTATAAGTTTTGGAATTCCGTTAAAACGGATTCGGTTTTCGAGGAATGCTGCTACAGCAACCTCATTGGCTGCATTCAGGATGCATGGCATGTTTCCACCTTTTTGCATGCTGTTAATTGCCAGTTGCAAACAGCTAAAGGTTTCCATATCAGGAGCTTCGAAGGTTAAGGAAGGGTATTTCATGAAATCGAATCTAGGAAATGCCGACTTCATACGCTTCGGATAACCCATCGCGAATTGAATGGGCAATTTCATGTCGGGGAGACCCATTTGAGCTTTCATGGATCCATCTTCGAACTGAACTATGGAGTGAATAATAGACTGTGGATGTACAATCACATCAATCTGATCGGGTCGCAACTGAAAGAGCCATTTCGCTTCAATCATTTCGAGACCTTTATTCATGAGTGTTGCCGAATCGATCGTAATTTTTGCTCCCATCGTCCAGTTAGGATGCTTTAAAGCTTGCTCCCGGGTCACTTGTTCCAGGTCACTTTTTGTCTTTCCCCGAAAGGGCCCACCTGAAGCGGTGAGGTAAATCTTTTCAACGGGATTGTGCCATTCACCCTGCAAGCATTGAAAAATAGCTGAATGTTCAGAGTCAATGGGGAAAATATTTACTGCTGAAGCAGCTGCCAAACGGGTAATGAGTTCACCTGCAACCACCAAAGTTTCCTTATTCGCCAATCCAATCGATTTTCCGGCTCGGATGGCTTCCATAGTTGGCTTCAAACCGGAGTATCCTACCAGAGCTGTTACCACCATATCAATACTATCCATTGCAACGATCTGGGAAATAGCATCGTATCCTGCAAACACCTTAATGTCAAGGGGTTCCAGGGCTGCTTTTACATCCCCGACAAGGGCCGGATCACCAATTACCACTGTATTGGGTCGAAACTTGCGAGCCTGTTCAATAAGCAAAACGGCATTGCTGTTAGCTGTAAGTACCTCTACTTCAAAGTGATCGGGTTGTTCGCTGATTACTTCCAGCGTTTGAGTGCCAATTGATCCGGTAGATCCAAGCAGGGCAATTCTTTTTTTATCGTTTTTTTCCAAAATCAGAATGTCATATAGTCAATAGGGTTCACGGGACTGCCATTATACCACAATTCGAAATGCAGATGAGGGCCTGAGGTCAATTCACCTGTATTGCCGATAATAGCCAATACCTCTCCTGCTTTCACATAATCGCCGACGCTTTTGAGGAGGGCAGAATTATGTTTGTAGATCGAGAATAAATTGTTAGTATGCTGAACAGCAATAATATAGCCCGTTTCGGAAGTCCAGTCGGCCAGTACCACCGTACCATCCAACGTATTTTTAATCACCTCATTAGGGGAAGCAACAATATCGATCCCATAATGTTTAGTTTTCGGACTGAAGTGACTGGTAATCGTGCCTTTAACCGGGGTGAAGAAATAAAAGGAGCTAATACTTGAAGCAGGTCCTGAAACGCCATCGCTGAGGGTAAAACGATCCTGAGATTCCACTAATGCGCGGAGGGCTGAATCGTCGGGGGAGGCATTTTGAAATCGAATGGTGTCGTATCTGATAAATTCCTGTTGTTGTGCTGAGGTGGAGTCGATAGCGCTATTACCATCAATTATATTCCTGAGGTTCAATAAGAAACGATCTCGTGAATTCAGTTTTTGAGTGAGCGAATCGGTTTGAAAAGTAAGGGCAACCAGTTTTCGTCTCATGTTCACATCGGCATAACCGGGGATATATTCCCGCAAAGGCGTGAAAGCAATGATATAAATGGTGAAAGTGATCAGACTGATTATGATAGTTCCGGTAAAGACAAAAACATTTAACGGTGACAGGGTTAGGGAGACTTTTTCTTCAAAAGTCTCATCATTCATAATTACCAACCGGTATTTATTCCTTAATTTTCTGTAAATTTTCTTCTTAGGTTTTTCCACCGGTTGCCCTGAATATTGGTTAAACCAAAAACAATCGTTAAGTTTGCCTCGGTTTGATAAGTCTGCAAATATCGTAAAATATAAGAACAGGCTACTAAACATTCCTTGCCGGGTTTCAATTCCGGCATACTAAACGGAAAATTTTAAAGTTATAGTCAATTGTCGTTTATCCGAAATAGTTTGAAACCACATTTTAATCGTCATTTCCTCCGGGTATTGGTGTTAGCCTTTACCATTGTGATTTATACCGGGTGTTCCGTAAAAAAGAACACGGTAATAAGCAGAATGTATCACAAAACAACTGCTCATTACAATGGTTATTTTAATGCCAGAGAGCGTGTCAAGCAAGGTGCTAAAACCCTGGCAACCTCACAGGTTGATCGCTACGACCGGATTTTACCGGTTTTCAAACATGGTGATGCTGCCAGTGCGAAGGCAGTGTTTCCTGATATGGATGAAGCCATCAAGAAAGTATCTCTTGTAATTCAACGTCATTCCATGGAAATTGATGGAAAAGAGAGAAACAAATGGATTGACGATTCTTATCTACTTATTGGTGTAGCTCAGTTTTACAAACATGAAACATGGACTGCAATTGAATCATTTCAATTTGTAGCAGCACAATACCGCAACGAGCCTATTAAGTACGATGCTTTGATGTATTTGACACAATGTTACTTGCGGTTAGGAAAAATGGCTGATGCAGAATATTTGTTAGGCACATTGCGTGATGATGGTAAATTTCCTGTCAAGAAAAAGGGAATGTTGAATGCCATTTATGCCGATTATTACATTCAGCAAAACGATTACGAAAAAGCCATTGAACATTTGACCAAAGCAGGTTCAATGACTAAAAAGCGTGCCGACAGGGCAAGATATTATTTCATACTTGGACAGATTCATCAGAAGATGGGTGAATACCCGAAAGCAGTAACTGCTTATGAAGCCTGCATGGATCTGAATCCTGCGTATGAAATGATGTTCAACGCAAGAGTGAACAGAGCCAGTAGTGTAGATGTGAATAGTCCCGATGCAAAAGGAATCAGAGAGATGCTGGTGAAGATGTTATCTGATGATAAAAACATCGAATACCATGATCAGATTTATTACGCACTTGCAGAAATTTCTTTGAAAGAAAATAACACCCAGGAGGCAATTGATTTCTTACGGAAATCAACTGCATCAAGTGTTGGAAATTCCAATCAGAAAGCATTGTCGTATTTAAAGCTGGCTGAGATTTTTTTCAAGAAGCCGGAGTATCCGTTGGCACAGACTTATTACGATAGTACTGCAGCATTTTTGTCGCAGGATCATCCTGATTATATTACCATTATCAACACCAAAACCAATCTTACCAAGCTCATAAAAAATCTTGCTGTGATACAAACTGAAGATAGTTTGCAACGCATGGCATCAATGAGTCCTTCCGAGCGTGAAGCAAGTATTGACCGGTTGATTGAAGTTGAAACGGAAGAGCGTCTTCGCAAAGAAAAAGAGCGTGAAGAAAAATTGTTGAAGGACAAAGAAATGAAGGAGCAATCGCACGGTGATCCTTTTGGAAATATGCAGGATATTCGTCCTCCCGGAGGAGGCGGTCAGCAAAGTGGTGGTGGTACCGGTTGGTATTTTTCGAACCAAAGTGCATTAAGTTTTGGTTATACCGATTTCATTCGGATCTGGGGTAACAGAAAGCTTGAAGATAACTGGAGACGATCATCACGCAGTTCATTTGCTGAGGTTCCCGGTGGCGGACCCGATGAAACCGGTGAAGCAGTTGATTCAACCGATCTGGCTGCAGTTGCTGCCAGGGATTCTATAATGGCATTGGATAATGCAAAAAGAAAACAGGCTTATCTGGAATCTATTCCTGTAACACCTGAAATGCGTGCTGCTTCTGATGAGAAAATTGTGGAAGCTTATTACAATGTCGGATTGATTTACAAAGAGCAGTTACGTGACAATAAAGAGTCGGGTAGAAATTTTGAAACGCTGTTGCAGCGATATCCTGAGAATCAGTATAAGCTGCCTACCATTTACAATTTGTACCGGGTGTATCTTGCTCTTGGTGATGAAGAGAAATCGGACTATTACAAAAATATTATTCTGAATAATTATGCAGATTCAGAATATGCAAAAATCATTCTGAACCCTGATTATTTTAAAGATCAGCAAAAGAAGGTTGCCATTCAAAAAGTGTTTTATGAAAACACTTATCGTGCTTATTTGAATAAGCAATATGAAGATGTTATCGAGAGAAAATCGATGGCAGATTCCTTATTTCCTTCCAATGAACTTGCTCCGAAATATGAATTGCTCACATCACTTGCCATTGGTAAGCTTCGTTCATTACCGGAATTTGAAGCAAGCCTGAAACAGGTGATCCGTAAGTATCCTGAGGATTCTGTTGCAGGACGTGCAAAAGAAATTCTTGCACGAATAAATCCCGCCTTAGCGGAACAACCCAAAGATACTACTGCAACAACTAAAGAAGCACCGCCTGAAGTTGTAGAGCCGCCTAAAAAGCGTTCTATGTTTACGGTTCAAAAAGATACCATTCAATATGTGTTGTTTGTGTACGTGAACAATACCATAAGTACTGAAGATTTTAAAGTGGCAGTTTCTAATTATAATGGAACCTATCATCGTACGAAACAGCTTCAGGTAAACAGTTCGTTTTTGGGTCAGGAATATCAGTTTCTGATGATCAAACAGCTTCCAAATAAGGAAGAGGCTTTGGGGTATCTGGATGGATTGCTTAATGACCCGGAGGCATTTTCCAACATCGATATGGGATCGGCCCGCAGCGTAGTTATTACACCCGATAATTTAATTATGTTGCTGCAAACCAAAGATCTAGATGGTTATGAACGGTTCTATGAAGAACAGTATTTAAATTAACCATTAACAATTTGTTTTTTATTAATAAAACTTTTTAACATATCTTTGTGGACAATTATTTAAAGTCCGGGAGTCATGTTCGAAACAATCAAAAACAAAAGTGGTCTCAGTAAAGGCACTGAGTCAGGAGGATCCATTAACCTGATTGGTGCAGGAACCATAATTGAAGGTGAAGTAAGAGCCAACGGAGATTTAAGGGTAGATGGAACTATAATAGGTTCAGTATCATCTAAATCGAAGGTTGTGGTAGGTTCTACCGGACAAGTACAAGGCGATATTGTTTGTCAGAATGCCGATATTTCAGGTTCGGTAAAAGGAAAGACTACTGTTTCGGAAATGTTGTTTTTGAAAGCTACTGCAAAAGTAAATGGAGATATTTTAACCGGAAAACTGGTTGTAGAAGTAGGGGCAAGTTTTACGGGTAACTGTAATATGGGACCCATGATAAAGGACCTCAAGAATGCCGACAAACAACCCGAAATTCAGCTCAAAGAAAAAACAGCTTAACGCATATGCTCGTTATTCCGCCATGGGTTTTCAAATGGCGGCAATTATATTTTTTAGTACCTGGGGCGGGGTTAAATTAGATGAATGGCTGGAAATGAAAATTCCGGTTTTTACCTTAACATTCAGTATCTTATCAGTAGTTTTGTCGCTCTATTATTTCATTAAAGGGTTCACACCTAAAGAGTAGCGACCTGTATCAGAATTGATTTGATTTATGCTAACCGACAGCCGTTTTAACAGTAAATTACTCCTATTTTCGGGATTCATTGCGCTGGGATATTATTTTATAAATCCGGTTTTACCCGATAAGTTTCGGTTTGAAATGGTTTGGGGATTACAACTATTCATGATGCTCGTTACCTTTTTATTTCATGTGGGTTTGATGAGAGCAGGGGCAAAAAGTGATGCGGCCTTTATCCGCTTTTTTATGGGGGCAACCGGGATTAAACTATTCCTTTTTATGGTGGTATTGATCGGCTATGCATTGTTCAATAAAGCAACTGCCGTTTCATTTATTGCCAATTTCTTCATTTTATACCTTTTATATACTGTTTTTGAAGTTGCAATGGTGTACAAAAAGTTCAGCAGTCAACGCAAAGCATCCTGAAAAAGACTCGCCTGCAATTACCGGGTCGTTGATAACCCAATTGCGATGAGGTTGTATTCGATTTGTTATCAAGTAGATACATGTTCATTTTTAATTTATCAACAAGGCTTTCAATTATTACTCTCACCCTGTTTTTTATTAGCAATTCCTTTATACCTTTGCGGTCGTTTTAAAAAAGCAAACGAAGCTTCAGAAAAATGAAATCATTACCAATTGCATATCTCCTGAAAATCAGTAAAGTAAACAAACTGTTTTCCCTGTTATTTTTTATTCTCTTTTCAACTGCAGCTTTTGCAGGTGGTGAAGGCCATGAAGAGTCAAAATTTGATCCGGGTAAAATGATCACAGAGCATATTACTGATGCTCATGACTGGCATTTGTGGGGTGAGGGGCATCATGCTGTTTCTATTCCATTACCGGTCATCATTTATTCATCTGCCCGTGGGTTAGATGTTTTTATGTCATCAGCATTTCATCATGGTGAAGAAGTTCACAATGGTTATGCTTTACGCGAAGGGAAAGTTATTGCAGTGAATGAGATGTCGGGACCTGCCGCGGTTGCTACTGAAGATGTTGCAGCCACTGAAGGATTGTGGGATATTTCGATCACCAAGAATGTAGTTTCACTTTTCGTTAGCATGATCATTTTGCTTTACATTTTCATGTCAGTAGCGAAAGCTTATACAGCACGTAAAGGACAAGCGCCAAAGGGATTACAGTCGCTGATTGAGCCCTTGGTAATATTTGTCCGTGACGACATTGCAAAGGCTTCTATCGGAGAGAAAAAATACATGAAGTTTTTGCCATACTTACTTACGGCTTTCTTCTTCATCTGGTTAAACAACCTTTTAGGACTAGTGCCGGTATTTCCGGGAGGAGCTAACCTTACGGGAAGCATTTCTATCACCATGACTTTGGCGATATTTACATTTATATTGGTGCTTATCAATGGTAACAAGCATTACTGGCACCACATATTTGCAATGCCAGGAGTACCAACGTGGGTATTGTTTTTGCTTACACCAATTGAAATATTGGGAGTATTTCTTCGTCCGTTTGTATTGATGATCCGACTTTTTGCGAACATCACTGCGGGGCACATTATCGCATTATCATTCTTCAGTCTTATCTTTATCTTCGGACAAATGAGTACCGGTGCAGGATTCGGTGTTGCAATCTTCTCAATTGCATTCACAGTATTCATGACATGTCTGGAATTACTGGTTGCATTTCTTCAGGCATATGTATTTACGCTTTTATCGGCGATATACATTGGTGCTGCGGTTGAAGAAGCACACCATGATTCACATGACCATGACGCAAAGGTTGAAGAGGCACACATTATCTAAATTCGAAATTATAGTCAGTTAAATATTCACAATTCAAAATTACATTACATGTTATCAACTATCTTATTACAAGCCGGAGAAGTAGCAGGTTTAGGCCTGGGTTACGGAGTTGCGGCATTAGGTGCAGGATTAGCAGCAATTGGTGCTGGTCTTGGTATCGGCCGTATCGGTGGATCAGCATTGGAGTCAATTGCCCGTCAGCCAGAAGCTGTAGGTGATATCCGTGCGAACATGATCCTTACTGCAGCACTTGTTGAAGGTGCCGCGTTCTTCGCAATGGTAGTAGGTCTGCTTGTTGTTTTCAAGTAAGCCACTACAGGAAATCAGAACT
This sequence comes from Bacteroidota bacterium, assembly GCA_016713525.1. Classification (GTDB taxonomy): domain Bacteria; phylum Bacteroidota; class Bacteroidia; order AKYH767-A; family OLB10; genus JADKJB01. The sequence goes on from JADJOZ010000003.1 coordinate 254,575, forward strand.
ATGTGGCAGCGATTGGCTGTCATATAGTTCTTTCAAAGAAATTAAGAGTTTAAAAACCATATAAAGCATAAAAAATGGAATTAGTTAAACCCGCGTTTGGTTTGATATTTTGGATGTGTGTATCCTTCTTCACCATCCTGTTTATTCTGAAAAAATTTGCCTGGCCGGTGATTCTGAAGTCACTTGACGAAAGAGAGCGCTCAATTGCTGATGCATTGAATGCAGCTCAACGTGCCAAAGAAGAAATGGCAAATCTGAAAGCCGACAATGAAAAGTTATTACAGGAAGCACGCAATCAGCGTGACCTTATTCTGAAAGAAGCCCGCGATGCGAAGGATAGTATTATCAATGACGCAAAGACTAAAGCTACTGAAGAAGCAGATCGTCTGCGCAGAATCGCCCGTGAAGAAATTCAGAATGAAAAGATGGCTGCTATTACCGAACTTAAAAATCAGGTGGCAACCCTTTCAATTCAAATTGCAGAAAAAGTAATTCGTCAGCAACTGTCGACCGATGACAAGCAAAAAACATTGGTGAATGACCTGTTGAAGGATTTTAAAATGAACTGATACTAAAGAAAGAAATCTAAAATGGCTGAAACGAAAGTTGCCAGACGATATGCGAAGTCTCTCCTCGATCTGGGGAAAGAACAAAATATTACCGAACAGTTGTATCAGGATATGTTGCTGGTAGCAAATACAATCCGTGATAACCGTCAGCTATCGGTTTTATTTAAATCGCCAATCGTAAATACCGATAAAAAGGATGCTATTCTGAAAGAACTTTTCGGATCGAAGATCAATACCGTTAGTCTTGAATTTATGCGCATCATTACGCGTAAAAAACGTGAGTATTATCTGGAAGATATTGCTAAATCATTTATCGATTTATACAAAGTATTCAAACACATTCAGCCTGCATATGTAATCAGTGCAGCACCACTGGATGAAGCATTGCGCAATCAGATGCTTGCTATTGTAAAAGAATCTACAGGCAGCACTATTGAACTGAAAGAAATTGTTGATCCCAATATTATCGGAGGATTTATCCTTCGTTGGGGTGACCGCCAGATTGATGCTTCTGTAACCCGCAGTTTGCAGGCATTACGTCAGGATTTCAGTAAGAACCTTTATGTTAAAGATTATTAAAAATAGAAATTAATTTTACCAATTATAAATTATAAACAATGGCAGAAGTAAGACCGGATGAAGTATCGGCGATCCTGAGGCAACAGCTCGCAAGCTTCAAATCTGATAGCGAACTCGAACAGGTTGGTACCGTACTCCAGGTAGGTGACGGTATTGCACGTATCTACGGACTCACAAAGGTGCAGTCAGGAGAATTGATCGAATTTAAGAATGGCCTTCGTGGGATCGTTCTTAACCTCGAAGAAGATAACGTTGGTGCCGTATTGCTCGGACAATCCAATGATATCCGCGAAGGCGATATCGTAAAACGTACCGGAAAAATTGCATCCATCAATGTGGGTGAAGGTATGGTTGGGCGTGTTGTTGATACACTAGGAAATCCAATTGATGGTAAAGGTCCTATTTCAGGTGAACTGTTAGAAATGCCCCTCGAGCGTAAAGCTCCCGGTGTAATCTACCGTCAGCCAGTTAAAGAACCACTTCAAACAGGTATCAAAGCTATCGATGCGATGATTCCGATTGGTCGTGGTCAAAGGGAGTTAATTATCGGTGACCGTCAGACTGGAAAGACTGCCGTTGCTATCGATACCATCATTAATCAGAAAGAATTCTACGAAAGAGGAGAAACTGTTTATTGCATTTATGTGGCAATTGGACAGAAAGGTTCTACCGTAGCTAATATCGTTAAAACACTGGAAGAAAACGGCGCAATGGCATATACGGTAATCGTATCGGCTGCTGCTTCTGAGCCTGCTCCAATGCAGTTCTTTGCTCCAATGGCAGGTGCTGCTGTAGGTGAGTATTTCCGTGATACCGGTCGCCCGGCCTTGATCGTTTATGATGATTTGTCGAAACAGGCAGTTGCTTACCGCGAGGTTTCTCTGCTGCTCCGTCGCCCACCCGGACGTGAAGCATATCCTGGTGACGTATTTTATCTTCACTCCCGTTTGCTCGAGCGTGCTGCTAAAGTAATTGAATCGAATGAGATCGCATCTCAGATGAATGACCTTCCGGAATATTTAAAAGGTAAAGTGAAAGGTGGCGGTTCATTAACAGCACTTCCGATTATCGAAACTCAGGCAGGTGACGTTTCTGCTTATATCCCTACCAACGTAATCTCTATTACCGATGGTCAGATATTTCTTGAAGCGAACTTGTTCAACGCTGGTGTTCGACCCGCCATTAACGTAGGTATTTCTGTATCCCGTGTAGGAGGTAACGCACAAATTAAATCGATGAAGAAAGTTGCCGGTACTCTGAAACTTGATCAGGCACAGTATCGTGAGCTTGAAGCATTCTCGAAATTCGGATCTGATCTGGATGCTGCTACCAAAGCAGTTCTCGATAAAGGTTCACGTAACGTGGAAATCCTGAAACAAGGACAGTACTCGCCACTTACTGTTGAGAAACAAATTGCAATTATTTATTGTGGTACAAAAGGTCTATTGAGAGATGTTCCAGTTAAAGAAATCAAAAATTTCGAAAAGGATTTCCTTAATATTCTTGATGCTCAACACAGAAGCACTCTTGATGCACTTAAGAAAGGTGATTTCAATGATACCATCACCGGAACTCTTGAGAAAGTAGCTAAAGAACTGGTTGCAAAATATTCAGCTTAATTAATTACCATAGGGGACTCATGTAGTCCCCTCATTTTATAAAAAATGGCAAATTTAAAAGAGGTAAGAATAAGGATCACTTCAGTAAACTCAACACAGCAGATTACCAAAGCTATGAAAATGGTTGCGGCTGCAAAATTGAGAAGAGCACAGGATGCAATTGTTCAAATGCGCCCTTATGCATCTAAGCTGAAAGAAATCCTTGAAAATGTTGCAGAGAGTGTTGATGCATCCGGAAGTGGTGTGTACGCAAAAGTAAGACCTGTGAATAAGGTGCTTATTGTTGCTGTTACCTCGAATCGCGGACTGGCAGGAGCATTCAATTCCAATATTATCCGGACTGTAAACCGGTTGATCGGTGATACCTATAAAGATCAGGTGAAAGCCGGCAATCTTAAAGTGCTAGCAATTGGTCGTAAGGCAAGTGATTTCTACAGTAAGAATAAAAATCTTTATGTGGGAAATCATAATGATGTTTATGCGAATCTGAATTTTAACTCCGTTGCTTCTATTGCAGAAGAAATAATGCAGGAGTTCGCTAATGGAAATTATGATAAGGTTATTGTTATTTACAATCAATTTAAGAATGCCGCGGTTCAATATGTAATTACAGAACAGTTATTACCAATTACCCCGCCTGTGAAAAGGGAAACATCTAAATCAGTTAACGATTACATTTTTGAACCAAGTCAGGAACAAATTGTACTCGACCTGATTCCTAAATCAATTAAAACGCAGTTGTATAAAGCCATTCTCGATTCTAATGCCAGTGAACATGGTGCACGAATGACTGCAATGAGCAAAGCAACTGACAATGCAGGTGAACTGATTAAAGCACTTAAGTTACAATATAATAAAGCACGTCAGGCTGCAATTACAAACGAAATTCTGGAAATTGTGGCTGGTGCAGAAGCATTGAAAGGTTAATTGTATCAATTACCCCCGTTACAGCCGGTTGACTTTTGTGTCAGCCGGTTTTTTTATTCGTTATTTTCGCTTTGTGGAATGATGATTGTCACTTTACTCCCAATACCAGGGAAGCTGACAATTTTAAAATCACCTCCAATCATATCCAGCAAATCTGAGATAATTATATAGCCCAGTTGATTGCCAATATCAGTATCCCGTTTGATTCGTTTAGGGTCTGAAGCTGCTCCTGTTTTTATCCGCTGAATTTCATCGAGAGTTTCTTTCGACATCCCAATGCCGGTATCTTCAACGGTAATAGTGTATTTTAAATGGTCGGCTGCAGCTGAAAATTGTATACGGCCTTTTTCGGTATACTTAATGGCATTGGTAAGCACATTCTGAAGAATGATCATAAAAATATTTCGATCTGTAATAATCATGTCTTCCTCATCTACATGATTGATAATGCTGATATGCTTGATATCGGCCATTCCTTTTAAAGGCTCAATGATTTCATCAATATATTCATGTACCGCAATGTGGTGAAGCTGCGGATTGATTTTGTTATTCTGAAATTTCATCCAGTCGAGGATGTTCTTTGCATTATTATAAAGTTTATCGGATGCAAACTCAATATCGTTCATACTTTCAATCAATTTCGAACGATCGATCATATCCGGATTTTTCTTGGAGATCCGCGATACCATTGAGATGAATTTCAAAGGTGTAATGATGTCGTGTGAAATTACGGATATCAGTTTATCTTTTGTGCTGATAGATTCTTTTAAGTACGACTCCTTTTCAGCAAGCACTTCAATGTTTTCTTCAAGTTTTGAATTTGCCAATTGGAGTTCTTTGGTACGTTCTGCAATCTTTTGTTCCAACAGAATATTTTTATCACGTACACGTGCCGTATTTAACCTGAATAAATAAATAATTAATGAAAGCAAACCGACAGTAACCAAAAACTGAAAAAGTACAGTTTCATATATATGTTTCTCGACTTCAAAATTTAATACAGCAGCAATGTAATTGCCGTCCGATGATTTATTTAATTTTCGAATCAGCAGTTTATAATTTCCTGAAGGGAGACTGGAAAAATTAATGCTGGTTTGTTCGGCATCGAGATCATTCCACTGATCACTGAAACCCTGCAACTGATACTCAAGCTCGAGATTGGTGTTGTTTCCCCAATATGGAGTTGAGTAATTGATTTTAATCATCTGATGCTTTGCCGGAATTGAAAGGATATTGGTCTCAACCAGTGTACCATCAATATAAATGTCGTCAATAAGTATTTCCTCATCAGAAGTAGTGGATGGAATATTTTCAGGAACAAACCACACAAGACCTTCCATGGTGGGATAAGAAACATAACCATTCTTTAAACGAACCACCGATGGTGTACATCCACCATTAAATTCGGTATTTAATATTCCATCATCGTCACCAAAATATTCGTACTGCAAAGTGTTCGTGGTGTCCTGAATATAGCTCAATACCTGTTGATATGGTACACGGAACAGCCCTTTGTTTGTCGACATCCACAGGTAATTATTATTATCGATTAAAAAACTGTGAGCATGTGATAAAAATTTATTTCGATCCAGAGGCGGTTTCATCAATCTGCCATTTTCCAAATGAAATAACCATTGCCATAGGTGCCGATAAAAATATTTCCCTGATCCTTAAATAATACGCGGGCACAAACAGCTTCCAGTCCCGGTACAAAACGGAATTTATCTTTCCCCGGCGTGCATGCCATTACGCCATTGCATTTGGCAATCCAGATGCGGTTATCAGGTCCAATCAGAATATCTTCAATTCTGGAATCCGGAAAGTCATCCGGTGTTTTTGCCAACACTACAAAACTGGAATCTCTGATAAAACCCACCACATCGAAGTGGGCTGCTAAAATAGAATCACCATTTTCACGAAAACAGGTGAAATCACCGTTTAAATTGGTGGCGATTTGAGTTGTTGTTTTTTTTGGAATGGAATACTTATAAATAATATTGTTACTGGAATACCAAACTGTGTTGTTTTTATCGACCAGTAAATTTTCAGGATTATATTTTAGCAAAGGAAGATCAGATGTTCTTCCTCCTTCAATCGTAAACTCCCTGTGGTAACCTGAAAAAACCGTATTGCTGTCAATCGGAATCTGACTGTAATAGGAGTTATTCAATCCAACATTAGGATCATCATAAATTAATGTTTTAAAAATCGATTTCTTAAAAACATATAATCCTTTAGTGTCGGTACCTACAAACAAGCTGCGACTTTTTTCATCGTAAAATGCATCAGAAACCTGACAGCTGTTTGGTAATCTGGAAGTAATTAATGTTGAAGTTAAAGATGCAGATGTGCTGTCGAAATGTATTTGATGTAAATTGTTCTGAATTTTCATATATACATCGGGATAGGCATTGCTCCAGATGATACTTTTTGTAAATGAATATTTTTTCACTACTTCATCAGGGATGCTTCCTGATAGTTTTGTTCGCACAACGCGGTTGTTGTCAGCATCAATATAAAACCACTCCTTATTTCTATCGATAAAAAATATAATCCCTTCGCACATGAATATTTCATGGATCACATTTGTACCAATGAAAATGTCTTTTTCAAATTTATTTTCTCTGAAAAATCTGATACCATCTAATGTCCTTATAGCAAAACGGTCGGGTGAATAATTGAATATGTAAACAGGGTAGGAGGTGAGTTGCGTGGTTGGGATACCTGCTATTGTATCTTTCTTCATTGTTTTCAGAAATTCTACATTTGGTATACCACCTGCGATGGTAGCTTCAGAGGGAAGTTCTTCACTCCAGGATAAAATCTGAGAAATTTTTCCACCTTTAATGCCGAAAGTGTTTCCTCGCCACTCATTAACAACAAGATGATTATCACTTGTTTTCTTAATCGACATAAACCGGTTATTCCTGATACCGGGATGATTGCTTTGATTGTAAACTTTAAATTGTTGTCCATCGAAGCGCACAAGGCCACCTTCCGTTGACAGCCAAAGGAAGCGCTTATCATCCATGGCCATTGATTTGATACTGTTTTGTGGTAATCCGTTTTTGGATGAATAGCGCTTAATAGTGTATTCCGTCTCTGTTTGAGCTATGGTAGCAACAGAAATGAAGGAAAACAGAAAAAACAGGAATGTACAATTGTATAGCTGCAATTTCCGGAAATGTAATATTGTAAGAAAAAAGTTGGCACTACCTTTCATTTATTGAACCGGATGTCTGAATTTATAGATCTCAGCCAGATTTTTCAAATCAATAATATTGGATACTCCCAGTTTGTTGAAAATCCGGGCTTTGAAAGTAGCTACTGTGGAAGATTTAATATTTAGTCTGCCACTTATTTCCTTGATGCCTTCACCTTTCAGCAAATAGTTCATTACAGTGAGTTCTCTTTCGGAAAGATCGTGGAAAGGATCCTGAGATTTTTCTCCGGATGGTTTTGCAGACATCAGTTCTTTGACAGTGGCACTGCAGTATTTTTTTTCGGTAAAAAAGCTGGTAAGGGCAACAATTACTTCTTTTTCATCGGCTTGTTTATTTAAAAATCCCGATACACCCATATTCATTATCCGGCTGCCAAAAATTTCTTCCGGACTCATAGTATAAACTAAAATGCTCATGGAAGGGTATGTTTCTATAATCTCGTTCAGCATTTCAATAACATTGCCATCTGTAAGTTGCATGTCGAGAATCAGATGGGTGAATTTCTGAGTTGTCAATATAGTTCGTAACCCTTTGCATGATTCTGTTTCCTGAAATTCATGAATATTAAAATTGGATTCGAGGATGAATTTTAATCCACGACGAATAATTGCATGATCGTCAACAATTAGTAACCGGGGTTTTTCTGAGGAGGGTTGCATGGTGAAATGGATTGTTGTTTTAAGAGCGTAGTGTGTGGTCGTTTGGAAAGACTGTTTATGGCTTATAAAGATACAAAATATTTAATAACCTGAAGTAATTGCTTTCTGCATTTTTCTTTTAAATAAATCCTCCAAAAAGAGCAATTGCAAATGCAAGTAAAAAAAGATCCATGCCCCGGCAAAAGCCGAAAGAGTTGCCAGAATTAGTAGTAATCCGGGGAGTGAACCAAAGTCAGATGTAAACCCGGAGCCATAAATTGTGAGTCGGGAAATGTCGATAAAGCATGCCAGGACTACTCCGGTGCCAATATAGGCTTCCTTGGTTAATCCCGATTTTATCAAAAATGCGGAACGCAGTGCTCCCTGATTTCCGGAAAGACCGCCGAAAAAGCCACTCAGCACTCCTCCAAAAGGTAGGTACCTGGAGTGTATTTCGAGCTTCCTGAATGTAGGCCAGAGTTCCAGCAATGCAAAAATTGCTAATAGTGAACCAATTACCATTTTTACTGGCAACAATTTGTAATTGCTTTCACCGATTTGATATTCATATAAAGCAGGAATATCGCTGATTCGTGTTAACAAATATGCACCTGCCACAGCAGCAAATATAGATGGAATTCCGAACCTGATGAGAATGCCTTTGTCTGCATTTTTGCCAACTAATGCTAATTTGAAAAGGTTGTTGAGAAAGTGCACAATTGCTGTGAGTGAAATTGCAACTTCAATGGGAAAAAACAATCCGAAAACCGGTACCAGTAACGTTCCGAGTCCGAATCCGGAAACTAATGTAAGTCCGGAACCGATAAATGCTGTTGCACATATTACGAGTATAGCCTCCATCAGAACAAAATTAGTTTTTTATTTCTATTTTAGATCCCTCTTAAATGAATTTTATGAAGTTTAAATTACTATTCACATTAACCACTGTATTTTTTCTTTCCGGAATTAATTTCATCAATGCCCAGCGTATCTGGAAAGTAACTGATGATGCCGTTCAAACCTGGTACTATCAGGGAGGTGATGAATTCACTTCACCACAGCCAGATACTACATTCTGGCAATCGTCATATCCATGGGGCAGGAATTTATTTTGCAATAAAGAACAGCAATTCTATTCTGACTGGAATAATTATGAATTAAAAAATGGAATTCTTTCCCTTATCGCTAAGAAGGAAATTGTAACCAATAAAGTGCTTTCCTGGGAAGACGCAAACTATGCTTTAAAATGTAACGATGAAGTTGTTGGCCGGAATGAACAAACTTTCAATTATTCCAGTGGTATGATTTTTTCAAAACGGAAGTTTCATTATGGTTATTATGAAACACGTTTTATGTCGGATGCCGGTAAAGGATTGTGGCCTGCCTTCTGGCTATATGCAGGAGTGGAAAATGAGGAGATCGATATTTTTGAAATTAAAGGTGAGCGAAATAAAGATATTCATGTTGATGTTCATTGTAAATCGGGTTGTAATAATTATAAAACGACTCTGGGATTGGTGCGGAAAAATTGGGGTGATTATCTCACCACTTCTGCAGGTTGGCAGGAGGGTTTTAATGTGATAGGATTGGAATGGCAGCCCGGTTATTTAATCTGGTATCTGAATGGGGAAAGGGATTGCTTACTGGAAGGGTAATTTCTCGAATCCAATGTGGATTATTGCCAACCTTGCAATACCATCCGATGGTGGTCCATTTGGCCCGGGGCCGGATAATGCTACACGGTTTCCGGCAAAATTTCAAATCGATTATATCAGATATTTCGGAAATACTCCGGCTTCAGGAAAAATGTCGGGTTATTTCGAACTTCCAACTGCGAATACAGCATCATCTGCATTAGTAAAGAAGAAACGTCCCGAGTTTAAAAATGCAAAACTGAAAATAAATTCCTTATTTCTGACTTTATCTCAACAAGATAAAAACAGTTATGTGCTTACTGTGAATGGAACTAAATTGTCGCCGGTGTTGGTTGAGGTGCTTTCAAAGGATGGTAAACAATTGTACCGGCAGACTGACACCACATCTGATACTTTCCGTTTTGAAATTTCTGAAAGAGGGAGTAAGGTCCGGATTAAAGCCAATGGTAAAGTTATTGAAGAAAATCTTTAATTATTTCAATAGCGTAATGGTTTGATGATGCTGCTTTTTGTTGTATTGAAAATTGACAAGATACACTCCGGTTTCACAGACATCATTTTCATAAGATCCATTCCAGGAGTTACCGGAATATACTAATTGCCCGAAGCGGTTATATATCTCAAATACCTTATCGTTACCCAGGTTTATAATTTCAAAGAGATCGTTTATGCCATCTCCGTTAGGTGAAAAAGCATTCGGAATAAACAAATAGTTTTCCGGAAACAGGCATTCAATTTCGGGTTTAATATTCAAAGTTACGGTGGAAGTGTCGCAACAGCCAATATGGTTTGCAGCTATTAATTGCAACGAATTGATTCCTTCAATAAGAATCAAATTGACAGGATTTTTAGTAGTATCATTCAAATGGTTATTCACATACCAGAAATAATTATCGGCATTTTGTGATTCATTTGTTAATAGAACCGGTGCTCCGGCACAGGTGTCGCCGACCGAGAATGATGCAATCGAATTTTCATGAACAGTGATCTGCTTTCTGGTAGTGGAGGTACAGTTGTTTGATCCCATGACAGAAAGCACAACTTCAAAATTACCGGAAAAATTGTACTGATACATAACATTGGAATCAACAGAATTATTCCCATCACCAAAATCCCACACCAAAGTGGAGTTTGTGCTGTTGTCAGCATTAAATTCAATTTGCTGCTCACACATTTCAGTGAATGTAAATTCGCTTGATGGAAGCAGCATTTCAGGTTCAGCATAAATGATCAGTTCACAATCTGTGTTTGCATTGAGTAAATAGTAAATATCATTTGTGCTATCAGGATTTTCAATGTGAATAGAATCAGTTGCTGAACCATTCATCCAGATCCCATCCAAACCTGATGTTACACTTGCAGTAAGACTCCCATCCGTATTGCATCCATTCAAGTATATTTTTTTTGGCAAAAGCATCAAATCAACATAAGCATAACCAAAATGTCCCCCGGGTTCACAATCGCCGGTTTCAAAGGTCAGCATTAACGTGTCACCTGATTTCCCGCTTAGATCAATTGCAGTTGTTTGCCAGGGTAAAATATCAATGTCCTGATAATGCAAAAAAGGTACAGTGGTGTCACCTGCGAGAATCAGTTTTTCGGTGCATCCGGCTAATGTAGTGCCACTGGTAGTTATTGCATACCGGAAGCGGGGTTGTTTGGAAGGAGGATGTTGTGCATTTTGAAGCAGCACTGCATATTTCACTGCCAGGATTAACGAATCTGAAGGAATGATCATCTGGAAATGTAATTGTTCCGATTCGGCATCTCCACCCGAATTTCCCAATTGAGCCGAATGTATAGAACCCGCGCAAACCTGTTGAATCAGGTTGTTCGAAAGGGTATCGATTCCACTGCCTGTAGTGATGTTATGTCTGTCGGGTGCTATTCCCTGATTGGGTGCATATACTGGACAACAACTGCCTGTAGCACCTTGCCAGTTTAGAAAAGTTCCGGATTCAAATCCAATGTTTGTGAAAGGTATTTGCGCTGCAAGTGGTGAAAAGCTGCTAACGCACACTAAAAAAATTAACTGCAGATTATAAAATAATCCTGTAAATTTAATTGGAATACGTGATGGTACCAATGACATCTTTCAGCTTTATTTACCAGTTTAAAAGTAGGTAAAATTGCTTATGAAGCAATAAGGCAGAAGGGTTTTTTATGTAATAAAACGGTAAAATGAATCAGAATTTCATGTGTTCCAGCTTGCGGGCATCCACAATACGAACCAGCCCTGCTTTCAGTTCGATTAATCCTTCTTCTTTAAAATCAGATAATGTACGAATTAAAGATTCAGTAGCAGTACCTACAATATTAGATAGATCTTCGCGTGAAATATGCATACTGAACTCGTCTTTGTTGTCTTCCTTATAACGTTCGCGTAACATGAGCAAAGCTTCGGCAACCCGTTTGCGAACGGAATTGTAGGCCAGACTCAGTAAACGTTCTTCTTTCTCTACAAGATTGTCGGAAAGCAATTTTATAAATTTGTTAGCTACTTCCCTGTAGGTGTAGAGTAAGGTTAAAAAATCCTGACGTTGTATTAAACAAATTTCAGATTCTTCCAATGCAGCAGCAGATTCAGTCAGATTACTATCTTCAAGGATAGCAGTGTATCCAATGAAATCTCCTTCTTTATATAATCCGGTGATATATTCTTTACCGTCTTCATTTGATTTAAAAGTTTTCACTTTTCCTTTGCTGATAAACCACACACCTACGGGATAATTTCCCTCTGAAAATACAGGGTCTTTCTTCTTAAAAACTTTGCATTTTCTATCACCTGTGAGTTTTATTAAAGCATCAAAAGATTCAGCCTTATTCATAAAATCTTCCAGGCCTTCAGCATTTTTCGCAAATTCTTTCTTGATCAGATCTGTTTTGCGGAACCGGGTTTCAATAGCGTCCAGTAATTCAACATCATTAAAAGGTTTGGTAATATAATCGTCGGCTCCCAGGTTCATTCCTTTGCGAAAATCTTCTTTTTCTGCTTTAGCTGTAAGGAAGATAAATGGAATTCCGGCAGTCTTCGGATGTTTACTCAGAATGTGAAGGACTCCGTATCCATCAAGTTCCGGCATCATTACATCACAAATTATAAGATCAGGTAAATGCCTGGTGGCAAGGTCAACTCCAATTTTGCCATTTTCACCACTGATAACCTGGTAGCCTGCAAGCTCCAGTATTTCAGCAGTATTTTCTCTCATTTCCAGATTATCTTCAATCAGTAATATGTTCTTCATAATTTAATGGATTGCCCGATGCCAAAATAGGGAATTTTTGTGTTATTTGATAATCTTTTCTATAAATTCAATTCACAATTAATTCTGAAGGCAGCACTACCTCAAAGGTAGTACCTTTTCCAAAGGTACTTTCAAAGGTAATTGATCCCTGCAAAAGATCCACATACTTCTTAACAATATTCAGTCCCAGTCCTGTACCCTGAATATTGGCTGCATTATTAGCCCTGAAAAACCGCTCAAAAATATGCTGATGTTCTTCTTCCGGAATGCCGATTCCCTGGTCTGATATGCGGATTATCAGTTCCTTATCTTTAAGTTCTGTAATAAACCGAATGTTTTTATTTTCGTTTGAGTATTTGATAGCATTGGAAAGCAGGTTAATACAGATGTTTCGGGTAAGATTTTTATCGAGAAATACTTTAGTTTCACTGCCCTTGTGACCAAACTGAATTTGCTGTCCAACTTTGGTCACTTCTTTCATTTCATTTACCAGCTCATGGCCCAATTCCGTGATATCAAACAGAGAGGGAGAACAGGTTACCTTTCCTTCTTCCAGTTTTCCTAAAGACAGGAAGTCGTTCAGAATAGATGTGAGATTTGAAACAGATGATTTAATTCTATCAATATGTCTGAATCGTTTTTCATCGTGTCCCGGTTCATTGTATTTGGAAATGAGTGATGCCGATGACAAAATGGTACTTAAGGGAGTGCGGAATTCATGCGATGCCATGGTAACAAATCGCGACTTCAGTTCACTAAGTTCTTTTTCTTTTATAAGTGCGAGTTTTAATTCTTCCCTGTTTTTTTCAAGCAATTCTTCAGCTTGTTTACGTTCTTTAATTTCGATGGCAAGATCACTGTTCGTATGTTCCAGTTTATGAACCATTTCTCCCAGTTCTTCTGTGCGGTTTTGAACACGTTTTTCGAGATCTGAATTTAATTGGAGGATCTCATCTGAATATTTTTTTAAATCATTATTTGCTTTTTCAATTAGCATTTCATGATGCTTTCTGGCAGTAATATCTTCACCAGCACTCAATGCCGCAACAGGTCGCGCCTGTTCGTCACGGATTAAAGAATGCTTCCATGTAGTTGTCCGGTTTTGCCCGGATGCAGTTATGATTACATTTTCATTTGATGCCACAGAACTAATCTTTCCCTCCATCATCAGATTAAAATTTAATCTCGAAGCTTCTCTCGAATCAGCATCCACAAAATTATCAAACCAATTTTTTCCTAAAATGTCCTGTTCACTGAATCCCAGAATCTGGCAACCATTTTGATTTATTAGAGTTACTTTTTCATCTCTTCCAATTACAACAAAAATTACAGGTGCTATATCCAGATACATCTGAGCTACCTCTTTTTCCTTGTGAAATAATTCTTCCGATTTTTTGCGTTCTGATATATCAATCATGAATGCAATTGCAAATTTGCCTTCACTTGTTTCGAAATTACTCAGACTGATTTCAACCGGTAAATCACTGCCATCTTTCTTTTTAGCATACAGCTCCATGCCTTTGCCCATGGGACGAGGTTGGGGATTATGAGAATATTTTTCACGATGTTTTACATGGCGTTCCGACATTCTATTAGGAATTAGAACTTCAATTTGTTTTCCTGTTAATTCTCCGGTTTCATATCCTAAAACTTTTTCAGCAATTGGATTGATCATTACTATTTGTCCTTTTTGACTGGCAATAATTATGCCTTCAGTGGCATAGTCGAATAATGCACGTAATCGCTCCCGGTTTTTAGAGTCCGAAAGCATCTGAGTTTTATATTTGATGATAAAATAAAAGGCAATCCATATTCCGCTTGCAGCAATGGTAGTATCCATTATTGCCTGTACACTCAATTTATAGTAAACAAGTGATGCCAGAGTGAATAAAGTACCCAACACTGTAGCCGCAGCTGAAATAAATCTTCCGGGATGAAAAGTGTCATCAATACCGGAATTACATACAATACCGATATGCTGGATGAAGGCTTAAATACGATGGTGAATATAAAAATGATTGTGGCAACTAAAATTGCACCAATGATTATTTCAAACTTCCACTTCTTACCATTCATGCTACAAACTTAACAAGATTTAACCGTTTTCCATATAAAGATAATTGTCCTTCTGATTTTTATCAATCCCTCAAATGACAAAAGTCATATTCCATTGTTTAGCCTGTCAGTATTTTAGCTACCTAGAATATTTCCGATGTATATCGAACAACTATATACTTCCTGTCTGGCAGAAGCTGCATATTATATTGAGTCAGACGGAGAAGCAGCTATTATTGACCCTATGAGGGAAGTTTCCGCATATCTGGACCTGGCCCAAAAAAGGGGGGCAGTAATTAAATATGTTTTTGAAACTCACTTTCATGCCGACTTTGTAAGCGGTCACCTTGATCTGGCTGCACAAACCGGTGCAGAAATCGTTTATGGACCTACTGCAAATCCTTCATATTCAATTATATGTGCAACCGATGGCCAAGAATTTAAGATTGGCCGGGTGACCTTGAAAGTGCTTCACACACCGGGTCATACATTGGAATCGAGTTGTTTTCTGCTATTGGATGAACGACATCATCCTCACTCTATATTTACCGGTGATACCTTGTTTGTAGGTGAAGTTGGCCGTCCAGATCTGGCAGTTAAAGAGAATCTTACAAAATTTGAACTGGCAGGAATGCTTTATGAATCTATTGAATCAAAGCTGAAACCTCTTCCCAATTATGTGGTAGTGTATCCGGGTCACGGAGAAGGCTCAGCCTGTGGAAAAGCGATTGGTAAGGAAACATTTTCAACTATTGGAATCCAGAAAAGTCAGAATTATGCGCTGAAAGCACGTTCTAAAGAGGATTTTGTAAAATTAGTTACTGAAGGATTAAATGATCCACCGGCTTATTTTTTTATGGATGCGGTTATTAATCGTAAAGGCTATGATAGTATTGATACGGTAATAAAGAGAAATAATAAACCACTTTCAGTTTCAGAACTCAAAAAAAGTATTGAAAAACAAAATGCAATTATTGTTGATTGCAGAACTGCTGATGCATTTGGTACCGGTTTTATTCCGGGGTCAGTCAATATCGGTCTTGATGGTTCTTTTGCAATGATTGCAGGTGGCTTACTCAATCCTGAAATACCAATCATATTGGTAGTTGAATCCGGTAAAAACGTAGAAGCAATTTTAAGGCTGTCGAGAATTGGTTATGAAAATGTTGTTGGTTATCTTGAAGGAGGTATTGAAGCATGGAAAAATGCCGGTGAAAAAGTTGACACCATTCCTTCTGTTGATGCCATTCTTTTTTTGCACAATTTCAGATATACCGACAATGTTGTGCTAGATGTTCGTTTTCCCGATGAGTGGGTGCCGGGATTTGTTGCCGGTGCTAAATTAATTGAATTGTTCAAGCTCGAACAAAAAGTTAAGGAGTTAGATCGCGAAAAAAATATTTATATCTATTGCGCAGGAGGTTACCGTTCTATGGTAGCTGCATCTATTTTACACAGACTTGGATTTAAAAATCTTTTCAATATTTCCGGTGGCATGAAAAAAATTCAGAAGACAGCAATTCCTATTCGTCAAATTACTGCTCAGTTAAACTAAGTCCACACTTTTGTACCTTCAGTACAGTTTTACACATTTCTATTTCACTTCTAGAACGCAATACTGATGCCCGGAACTGACGGTAGTTTTCATTTTCCCAGATTGATTGAAATCCGTTTGTCTTTAATTCACCCATGACATATTCGGCATCTTTATCAAAACAACACGGTACAACTCTTCCATCCCACGTTATTACACAGGAGTGCCATAATTTCCAGCAATGATTCAACAACCGGTTTTTTATCTCCCATTTACCTGATATAGTTTTATGATAGCGAGAATATGTGGTGTTCTCCGGAATTAAATTACTTCCGTTTTCATAGTCATATATCTGCGCCGTCTTGAATGCAACTTCATCAACACCGATTTCTTTGGCAAGTGTAATTACATCATTCATCTGATGCTCGTTTGGCTTCACTACTAAAAACTGAAAAATAACATGTGGTGTTGATGACTTCAATGCTTTCTTCCATTTAATTATGTTGCGTGCACCTGCAATAACTTTTTCAAGATCTCCACCAATACGATAACTGGAATAAGTTTCCTGAGTGGTTCCATCAATCGATATAATCAAACGGTCTAACCCCGATTGAATGGTTTTTTTTGCATTTTCATCATTCAGATAATGTGCATTTGTGGAAGTTGCCGTGTATATTTTTTTTGAAGTAGCATATGATACCAGCTCCAAAAATGAAGGATTTAAGTAAGGCTCTCCCTGAAAATAAAAAACCAGGTACAACAAGTCCTTGTGAACATCATCAATTACTTTCTTAAAAAAAACAGGATCCAACATACCCGTTGGTCTTGTGAATGACCTTAATCCGCTGGGACATTCGGGACATCTTAAATTGCATGATGTTGTTGGTTCAAACGATAATGAAACAGGCATGCCTGCATGACGCACTTTCCCCGACCATTTTGAAGTAAAATAGCTGCCAGCAACTTTTCCAAAATTGAAAACCCTCCTGAATGTTAAATGAGAAGCCAGGTTCAGAAGGTCATTGAAGTTACGATTCATAGCGATGCAACAAAGATAAGGAACGCGACTGTGGACATTGCCTGTTATTTGATAGACACTACCATTGCTAACTGTAAGTTACTGATAATAAATGGTCTGACTTTTAGAAGGAGCCCCATATTTTGGGTGGTCGCTAATAACTTAAGAAATAGTTACATAAACCAGAAGCTGTAACTATTTCACTAGTAATAGTTTTGCAAGATATTGTAATTCAACTATATATGACGTTGCGCATACTTAGATTAAATAAAATATTGTATCTTTGCACACTATGAAAAGTGTTGGAGAACAGGAATCTGAGATTGTTGAGAATTTTGAACTATTCGATGAATGGTCCGATAAGTACCAATATATTATTGAGCTGGGCCAGAAATTACCACCATTAGATGAGCAATTTAAAACAGATGACCGGAAAATCAAAGGTTGTCAGAGTAGTGTCTGGCTGAATGCCTTTGAAAAAGATGGGAATGTTTTTTTTGAAGCAGACAGTGATTCAACTTTCGTGAAAGGTGAGATTGCTTTGTTGATTCAGGTATTATCGGGTCAACCTCCCGATGCAATTGTAAATGCGCAACTTGGATTTATTGATAAGATTGGTTTACGACAACATGTAGCGGTTACAAGAGCAAATGGATTAGCTGCAATGATTAAACAAATGAAATTATATGCTTTGGGAATTTCATCCACAATAAAGCAACAATAGTAACTAAATGGAAGCAATAAAGACTTTAGAAGAACGGGTAGTGGATGTGTTGAAGACTTGTTTTGATCCCGAGATACCGGTCAATATTTACGACCTGGGCCTCATCTATGAAATCAAAGTTGATGAGGGCAATGATGTTAAAGTAAAGATGACATTAACTTCTCCTGCATGTCCTGTGGCCGAGACTTTGCCTCCAGATGTTGAGCAGAAAATTCGTGAAATACCTGATGTTAATAAGGCCACTGTTACCATTACTTTTGATCCTCCATGGGATAAAGAAATGATGAGTGAAGAAGCCAGACTTGAGCTTGGGATGTGGTAATCGAAAAATGCAATGGATACAATAATCAATAAAGTTTCTGAAAGCGGTCTTGTGACTATAGATCCTGCTGATTTTTACACACCCGGAAAACGTGCTGTTATTGATCTGAAGCCATTACTGGTAGAAGAATTTTTACTTCGCGAAAAAGATTTTCGTGACTATATTAAAACCACCGACTGGTCGCAATATCAAAACTCATTTGTAACCCTGCACTGTTCTAATGATGCTATCATTCCGGTGTGGGCATATATGCTTTTGACTGTGGCACTGGAGCCATTTGCAGTAGCTATCTTTTATGGAACATCTGATGAAATGGAGCAATCGCTTTTCAGTCAAAAAATATCGCAGTTTGATCCGGAAATTTATCGTGATAAAAGAATTGTGATCAAGGGTTGTGGTGATGTTCATGTTCCGGTATCGGTGTACATGGAGCTTACACGCTTGTTGCATCCTTTGGTCAAGAGTATTATGTATGGTGAACCTTGCTCAACTGTGCCGGTTTATAAAAAAATAAATTTGTAATTTCTCTGTGCTTTTAAAATGAATTGAAGAATTTACAATTTTTCAATTATCTTCGTTCGCTGTAAGCCTCCTGTTTTATGAACAGAATAAAATTATTTGCAGGTCCATTAGCAGCTTTATTCATCCTGTTTTTTACAGATCTTGACCCGGGAAATCCGATGGTTACCAGAATGGCTGCCATTACTGTTTGGATGGCAATCTGGTGGCTTACAGAAGTAGTGCACCTTGCTGTTACTGCTTTGATCCCATTTATTTTTATTCCATTACTCGGAATTGCCGATCCTAAAATTGTTGCTGCCCAATACATGGATCAGATTATTTTTCTTTTTATTGGAGGATTCCTGCTGTCGTTTGCTATTGAAAGATGGGGATTGCATCAAAGGATTGCACTGAAAATATTAAATATGGTTGGTTCAGGGAACTCCCGCATTTTAATGGGAGTAATGCTGACTGCCTATATAATTTCGATGTGGATTTCCAATACTGCTACGGTAATGATGTTGTTATCGGCTGTACTTGCAATAATTTACATGACTGAGCAGGTTGCGGTTGATGATAAAGCATCAAAAGGATTATCGAAAGCACTTCTTATCGGACTCGCTTATGCTGCAACCATAGGAGGAATGGCCACATTGGTTGGGACACCTCCCAATATGGTTTTTTTCAGATCTTATCAGGAAGCATATCCCGATAATAACGATATGAATTTTGCATCATGGTTTGCCATCGGGTTCCCGGTTTCTTTGGTGCTGCTCATCATCTGCTTTTTTGTGCTCAAAAAAATGTTTCTGAAAAATGCTTCACAGGTTCAGGTTGATAAAGACTATTTTAGAAATGCATACCGGGCATTAGGGCCTTTTTCCTATGAACAAAAAGTGGTTTCTGTAATTTTTATTTTGACCGCCCTACTTTGGTTTTCCCGGGAAGGTTTCGATTTCGATGCAGTTTCAGTCCCGGGATGGAAAGATTTTTTTGCTAACCCATCATTTGTACTCGACAGCACAGTAGCAGTTTTTATGGCATTAATACTTTTTGTCTGGCCATCAAAAAACCGAGAAAGGCAAATACTTGCTTAAATGGAGTGATGCTGCAAAATTACCATTCGATATTGTTTTGTTATTCGGAAGTGGTTTCGCTCTTGCAAAAGGATTTGAACTTTCCGGTTTAAGCGACTGGCTCGCCTCTCATTTAAAAATTCTGAAAAGTGCAGAACCAATATTGCTTATTCTTTGCATCGTAATTGTTGTTTGTGTAATCAGTGAGTTTGCTTCAAACGTCGCAAGTATTCAGTTGGTGATTCCCATACTTATTGCTTTCCAAAAGGAACTCGATTTACATCCTTTGCTACTCATGGTTCCGGCAACTCTGGCTGCTTCCCTTGGTTTTATGCTTCCTGTTGCAACAGCTCCCAATACTATTGTTTTTGGGTCCCGTAAATTGCATGTCAGGGATATGGCTTCAGCCGGCTTTTTGATCGATCTGGCAGGAATTCTTGTCATTACACTTGTAATGATGTTTTTCCTCTGATTCGTCACATAATAATGTGAAAACCATTCCTGTATTACGCTGTTCTTTTCTAAAATGGGTAAATTGCACCCATAAACCTCAAGTAAACTAATAAAACCCTTAAAATCAAATGATTAAAAAATTATTCGCATTTGGTATGGCGCTCTTTCTGCTCCTCACCAATATTGCAAAAGCCGATGAAGGCATGTGGTTGCCATTGTTGCTGAAGAAGCTCAATGAAGGCGATATGCAGAAGGCGGGATTAAAATTGACCGCTGATGATATCTACAACATTAATCAATCCAGTATGAAGGATGCCATTGTTCATTTTGGCGGATTCTGTACCGGTGAAATGATTTCTGAAGATGGATTAATTCTTACCAATCACCATTGCGGTTTCGATGCTATTCAAACAAACAGCTCTGTTGAAAATGATTACATCACCAATGGATTTTGGGCTATGTCGAGAGATAAAGAATTGCCTAATGCCGGTTTATTCGTAAAATTTTTAGTGCGTATTGAAGATGTAACCGAAAAAGTAAATTCTATGCTGCCTGATACTACGTCAGAAGCAAACCGCACTGCTGAATTGAATAAAATATTTGCAAAAATTTCGAAAGAAGCAAAAGGCGACACACAATATCAGGTAGATGTTCGCGCATTTTACAAAGGCAACGAATACTATATGTTTGTTTATGAAGTATTCAATGATGTTCGTTTAGTTGGTGCACCACCTGAGTCTGTTGGTGGCTTTGGTGGCGATACCGATAACTGGATGTGGCCCCGTCATACCGGTGATTTTTCTTTATTCCGTGTTTATTGTGGTAAAGATGGTAAACCTGCTGCATACTCAAAAGATAACGTTCCTTACAAACCCAAACATTTTCTTCCAATTTCGATGAAAGGTCTGAAAAAAGAAGATTTTACCATGACTTTTGGTTATCCGGGTGCTACCGATCGTTATCTCACTTCGTACGGTGTTAAGCAAGCAGTCGATATTACCAGCCCTGCCATTGTAAAAATCCGTGAGAAAAAATTAGCAGTTATTAAAAAAGACATGGATGCTGAAGCTAAAATCAGAATTATGTACGCTGCTAAATATGCACAGACTGCGAATTATTGGAAGTATTTTATTGGACAAACCAAAGGCTTGAAAAGAATGCGTGTTGCAGAACAACGTGCTGCCGATGAGGCAAAATTTCAAGCTTGGGCTGATAGTGATCCTGCTCGAAAGGCGAAGTATGGTGCTGCGTTAACCGGTTTGAAAAAAAGTTATGAGGATATGAGTAAGTATGCACTGGCACGTACATATATGAACGAAGCAATTAATCGAGGTGCCGAAATTTTTATGATGGCATTTCAAACACAGCCTCTGGGGACAGCACTTACTTCTAAAGAAACCAAGCCTGAAGAGCTTTCAGCATTGGTAGAAAAAGCAAAAAGCAGAAGTGCAGGTTTTTATGAAGAGTTTAATATGGCAACCGACCGCACGTTGTTTGCTGAATTACTAAAGTTGTATTATAAAAATGTACCCAAAGATCAACATGCTCCGATTTTCCAGGAGATTGAAACTAAGTACAAAGGCGACTTTGATAAGTTTGCTGCTGAAGTTTATAATACATCGATTTTCGCCAGTAAAGCAAAGTATGATGCATTTATGAGTAGTCCTAATTCAAAGAAGCTTGAGAAGGATCCTGCATATCGTACAATGAAATCGATTACTGATTTTTATACTGCTAATTCAAAAAATGCCATCAATGCAATTACGAATGAACAAAATAAACACAATCGTGCTTACATGGCTGGACTTCGTGAAATGAATCCTGATAAGAAGTATGCTCCCGATGCTAATGGTACTATGAGATTGAGTTATGGACAAGTTCGTGATTATTATCCAATGGATGGAGTTTACTATAACTACTTCACTACCACAGATGGTATCCTCGAAAAAATGGATAATTCGAATGAAGAATTTATTGTTGACAGCAAATTGGAGAAACTGATTCGTGATAAAGATTTTGGTCCTTATGGTGAAGATGGTAAAATGAAGGTTTGTGTAATTACTACAAATGATATCACAGGAGGTAATTCCGGCTCTCCATTAATTAATGGTAATGGTGAATTGGTGGGACTTTGTTTCGATGGTAACTGGGAAGCTATGAGCGGAGATATCGCTTATGACCCCGATTACAAGAGAACCATAAGTGTCGATATCCGTTATGTGTTGTTTATCATAGATAAATTTGCCGGTGCAAGTCATTTGGTAAAAGAGATGAAACTGGTAAACCAATAAACTTGATTTATATAAAAAAGAGCCTGCAGAATTTCTGCAGGCTCTTTTTTTGACCCTTTATTAATTATTAGTGCACCACTAATTTCTTATGTTGAATACCTTTTTCACCGGATATTCTGATCATATAAATTCCTTTATCATAATTGCGGAGTGATATGGTTTCTTCTGATCGACAATTTCTTTTTGCATGTACTAACTGGCCATTCATATTGAATAGTTCCAGATCAAAAGTGTTTTTGTCATCCGATTTTACAGTAAAATATTCGGAAGCAGGATTTGGACTTAATGTAACTTCATTTACAGCAATCGGTGCATCAGAAATTCCGGTAAGAGTACCTGAATCATATAGCAATCGTAAAGCAGCAACATCAGCCTGAAGTTGAGCCACACTGGCCAATGGTCCGCCTGAAGTGGCTCTTGAGTAAGTATAACCAATATCGAATGTGATAACTCCATTGGCAGGTAAATTAAATGGTCCGATTGCTCCAAGTATTCTACGGTCGCCAGGAAAGTTTCCTGCGACAGATTCGTCCCAAGCTCCATTTGGGACATACAGATTTGGGTCGGTTATTCCGGGATATACATAGGTAGTAACTGGATTGGATGGGTTTCGTCCATTGTCCCCGTAAGTTAATGGTTGATTATCCAGCCAGATTGATTTCAGAAGATTGTAATAATCATTGCAATTTACTGGATTTCCTAAAGGGCTTCCGTTAATATTGTCGTAGGTCATTGAACCCGAAAGTGTTTGATTCAGAAAATAAACTCCCTGTGCAGGTGGATTAATTCCATATCCGGAAGTTGTTTCATCATCTGAATCACCGTTATAAGCATAAATCATATCCAATGAAACATCAGTGCCAGCATAGTCATCTATTGCATTTCCCAGATCAAAATCAATCCAGATTCCAGTCCGGAAGTCAGTGTAAGATTCACTTGAAAAATTCTTGACATAGTATCTCATAAAGATTGTGTTGTTCAATGGTATATTAGATGGGTCATCAAAAGCAAATACTTCCCGATGAACTTCTACTCCCAACGCACTGCAACCTGTTTCGGAATGAGGGAAATAATCATTAAAAATGGAATAAATACTTTCATCACCTAAAATATAAGGATAGTCGCCATTTTGTGGATCATAAATACCATTTGAATTGAAATCTGCAAAAGGTGCCAGTACCCTTGAAAGAGATGGATCGAAACCTGGCCAGTCTGCAATATTTGTCGGAACCACATACTCTGAATTGGTGTAGTTTAACTGATGATTGATGATTTCAGCTTTACTAACTTTCCAGGACTTATCCCATAATACTGGGGAAGATGCAATATCAAGTATAGTATCTATTGGGCCAGGCCACATATCGTTACCAGTTTGACGGTAAGTTTGACCTGCCAAGTGGATATTTCCTCCGGCATCGAGTCCTCCCATCCACAAGGTTCCTGCAAAAATGGTGTGTTTACCACTTCTTTTTGGAACTTCAAATTTCGGGTTAAAAATCCCAGAACATATCATTTGACGATGAAACTGAGGTGTTGACATTGTTAACATCAATAGGTGTAATTGATATTGGGAATGGTTGCGCTATTACAGAAAGAGATTGACAAGCAACAGCAATCAGGACTGGAAGTAATTTTAAAGCTTTCATGTTTTTTTGTTTTTAAGTTAAATTGGTTTCTTTTAAGGTTAGACCGCAATATTTGTTAATCCGCTGCCTGCTTTTTCGAAAAATTATATTGAACTCCGAATCCTAAATTGAAACTATTATTTTTTTGGTTATACAAGTAATCATCTTTAGTAATAGAACCTGGAGAAAAGGTATATGATGGGTTTGCAAAAAACAACGTTTTTCTCTGATAATGTAAAGCCCAGATGTATTCCTCCTGTAAATGCAAGCTGTGTCGATTTGTTATAGTAGTCTGTGTTATCGGTTGCTTCAAATTTATTGTTGAAGTTTGATGAACCTTTATAGAAATTAATCATATTCAATTTAAGACCAATGCCCGGTGAAATAACAAATTTGTTCACTGGGATATTATACCTGAATTCACTTTGCAAGGAAATAGTACTGAAATTAATTTTATGATTTATAGCATGTGAAGTTTGAAAATAATTAAATGTAGAGTCAACATCTGAAACCATAACCGGAGGGGTAAAGGGGAATAAAATAAAATAGGATATGGTATCAATATCCAGCAAGGTGTAATATTCTGTAAAGTCAAAGTTGAACTCTTCCTGCCATTGATTGAATTGCGTGCCGAAGCTGATAACGAATTTGTCATTTAAGCGATACAATACGTTGGCACCTAAATGCCATCCGGTTGAGGAAGTTCCTTTGGTATTGCGTGAATTTATCAATCGGATTAATGAGGTGTCGTTGGTGTTTGATTCCATTTCAATATTCCTGAAATTGGCTCCTGCATAGAATTCAACCATCCATCTGGAAGGCAAATGGTCATCGAATGACGTGCCGGATGGCTTCATCAATTGAACACCCTGAATGGGTTTCATCCCGGAAGGTGAATGTCCAAGAGTTTGCATTGGTAACACCATATCTAAATTTCCGTATCCGCTCACAGGTAGTTTGCCGTATGCCCCGGTTAAATTGTTGCCTTCAGATTTTCGGGTTGGATAATAGTAAACACCATTTCCTGAATTCTTTTTTGACTTTTTCTTTTTTGGAACATTTAATGCAATACTTGTTGAATAATCATTTTGGCTTTTTTCTAATCCAGCTGAATTATGGTTAGCAGAATTAGCTGATGAAGAATTTTGAATTGAAATATGTTGATCTGAATTATCCAGATCGGTCACAGTTTCACTAGTTTGATTTGTTACAGTTTCATTTGTGTTTACATTATTTTTATTAAGTGGTTGGGTTGAAGATATTTTATCTTGATTTTTACCGCTTAATTGCAACAAATGATTTTTACCTGTGTTAAAATGCACAGTCAATGCAGTCGACACTAAAATTATTACACCGGTTATCCAAATCCACAAGAATCCTCGTTTCTTCTTTTCTTCCGGAATTATCTGGTCAAAAAGTCTGGGAGGGGGCTGAACCTCACTCCCGGAAACTTTCTTCCTGATTTCATCATCAAATTTCTCTTCCCACGTCTTCATGCTGCAATTATTTTCGTTTCCTTTATTTTTTTTTGTAATGTTTTTCTGGCTTTTACCAGTTGTGATCGCGAAGTGCTGGCAGTTATACCTAGCATAACTCCAATTTCTTCATGATCATATCCTTCAATTACGTATAAGTTAAATACCAACCGGTAACCATCAGGTAAGGTTGAAATCATTTTCAACAATTCCCTTTCAGTTAATTTTGAAATGATATCATGTTGGTCGGAATAGGTGTCCGCAACTTCATCCTGAAAAAGTACATTTTCTGAAAGATGCCTGATTTTATGATAGTGATTGATTGCAGTATGGATAAATATTTTTTTCATCCAACCTTCAAAACTCCCCTGGCTTTGGTACGTATGTATCTTATTGAAAACTTTAATAAAACCATCCTGCAAAATATCCATTGCCTGATCGCGATCGTGACAGTATCGCAGACAGATAGCATACATAATACCGGAGTATTTTTCATACAACGACTTCTGGAATTTCCGATCCCTGATCAAACATCCTGATATCAGTTCATTGTCAGTCATATAAAAAATTGAAATTGCCGGTTTGGGCATTTAAACATCAGACTAGTTTCGAGGCTAATTTGCTGCCTGTTACCTTAAATATATTTAAAATTATAATATCTTCAAGAAAAATAATACTTAAAGGTCTTTATATCAATTAATTACATTCATCGTTCTGAAATAATAATCAAAAAAAAAGCACCGGAGTGTTTACCGGTGCTTTCTCAGAATTAAAAATAAGGTTTATTCTACCACTATTTTTTCAACAGATTTTTGGTCTCCGTTCACAACTTCCAGGAAGTAAATTCCGGGAGTAACACCTGTTAGGTCAAGAGTCGATTCATTGTTTCCAACTTCCGATTTACCCGAAAGCACAATCACTTCCTTACCAATAAGGTTAATAAGTCTGATAGAACTATTTGTTTCTATCGTTGATTCGAAACTGATATTGAGAATTTCGTTTACAGGAACCGGGAAGATATTTAAATTCATTTCTGATGAAACCATCGCACTTCTGCAATTAAATGTAACTGCTTTGTTGAAATAAGCTGAACTTCCACAGGCATTGGTTGAACGAACTCTTACGGAACCCGCTGTAGTTGCAAAATTTACAGTTACTGCATTGGATGTAGTATTTAAACTGGTAGAGGTGGAGGTAACAACTCCATTGCTGATTGTTGCACCGGTTGGAACTATCCATGTATAACTTGTAGCTGTGCTTACAGGAGCAATTGAATATGGTACTCCGGATTGATTAGCGCAGGCCGTTGCTGATCCTGTAATGCTTGTTACAACAGCTGGCGTTGTTGCTACTGCCAGATTACGAACAGGACTGATGCCACAACCATTGGAAGCGGTAACCTGTAAATTTCCTGTTACAAAACCGGGCAGATAATTAACTGTAATAGCGTTTGTTCCCTGACCTGTAGAGATTGCTGCATTAGCTACACTAAATCCCCAGTTATAAGTTACTCCTGAAACGTTTGTAACTGAATAAGGAATGCCAGAAAGGCTGCACAAGCCGGCTGTTTGCCCACTCACTACTCCGGGTATTGCAGGTACATTTCTTGTTACTGTATAACTTCTGGGAACACTACTTCCGCATCCATTATTTGATTTGACAGTGATAAAACCATTTGCTGTAAAGCCGGCATTAAAACTAACTGTAATAGTAGTTGTGCCCTGGCAACTTGTAATGACCCCGCCAGTTGGAGTTGTCCAGGTATAAGATGTAGCATTAGACACAGCTGCAATTGAATAGGTACGCGAATCACCTGGACAAACTTTAGCAATTCCTCCGGTCATTGTGATTGTTCCGGGTGCTACAGGTGTATTTATTACAATCGATAATGTTCTTGGTAAACTACTGCCACAAGCATTGTTTGCTGTGACACCCAGATTTGCAGTTGCAACAAAACCTGAATTATATTGTATAGTTACAAATCTGGTTCCCTGACCTGATACAACCGTTCCACCCGTCGGAGGAATCCAGGTATATGAAGTTGCACCTGAAACAACGGCAATTGAATACGATTTACTGTCACCGGGACAAATTTTTGATGTTCCTCCGGTGGATGTGATGGATGCCGGTATAGCCGGTGTTGCACAATTAACTACAGTTGTATTTTGTGATGTTGAATTCGAACAACCGTTTCCATTGGTATAAGAATAAGAGATGGTATATGGCCCACCAACACCTGCAGCTGCAGGAGAGAAAGTATTGCCAGTTATTCCCGGACCACTGAATGTTCCACCTGCCGGAGTGCCTGTTAATGTTGCACCGGATGCACTTACATTATACGTTGAAGCCAGTCCGCTGAAACTAACGGTAGGTAACGGATTAACTGTAATGTTTGCGGGTGCACTGGTATTCGTGCATCCATTACCGTTTGTATAAGAGTAAGTATATGTTGTGGAAGGTCCTGTATATGGATTAGCAACACTGAATGTTCCACCTGCGGGAGATCCACTGAGAGAAACAGGTGTTCCTGCACATCCTGATACGTTTCCGGCAGTAACTGTTGGTAGGGGATTCACAGTGATTGTTGCAGGTGTACTGGTATTCGTACATCCATTGCCGTTAGTGTAAGTGTAAGTATAATTAGTGGAAGGTCCTGAATAAGGATTAGCAACACTGAATGTTCCACCTGCTGGTGATCCGCTGAGTGAAACAGGTGTTCCTGCACATCCTGATACGTTTCCGGCAGTAACTGTTGGTAAAGGGGTCACAGTGATTGTTGCCGGAGCACTGGTATTCGTACATCCATTACCGTTAGTGTAAGTATAAGTATAAGTAGTGGAAGGTCCTGTATAAGGATTAGTAACACTGAATGTTCCACCTGCTGGTGATCCAATAAGTGAAACAGGTGTTCCTGTACACCCTGTTACGTTTCCTGCAGTAACAGTTGGTAAAGAGTTTACTGTTATGGAAGCAGGTAAACTTGTTGAGAAGCAACCATCAACAGTTGTTACAGTATATGTAAATGTTGTGGATGGTCCAGTGTAAGGATTTGCAACGCTGAAGATTCCACCTGCAGGTGATCCCGAAAGGCTTATTGGTGTGCCTGCACATCCTGTAGCATTGTTGGCTGTTGGTGTATTTGGTGTATTGAAAATTGTGAAATTCGCTGTTCCTGCAGTTCCTGTACAATTTGCATTAGATCCAAAAACTGAAACGGTAGCAACTATTGTTGGTTGACCCGGAGGGAATACAATAGTTACCTGTGTAGTACCCTGACCATTTGTTATGATACCTCCGGCATTTACCGACCAGGTATAATTGGTTGCATTGGCAATGCTACCTACCGTAAAAATCACAGGTATGTTAGCACAATATGATGTAAAACCACTTTGAGGTGCACCCGCAGCAGCAACCTGTGCAGAGATAGTAAGGTTTGCTCCGTTGTTGCTTCCTGTAACAGCAGGGTTTGAACTAACCACACGAATACGATAACCGGTTCCGGATGCTGTTCCTGCAGGAATTACACAGGCAATAGTTCCCGCTGTTGTTGAAGTAAGTGATCCAATTGAATCTGGTGAAGCAAAAGAACCTGAAGCATTAGATAATTGTGCAGTGAATATATTTCCTGCATTTGCACTTCCGTTAGTCGTGAAACTAACATTCAATGCTGCTCCTGCACAATAATTTGTAGTTGCAATTGATGAAGTAGTAATAGAAGAGAATGCACTTGATGTAATAGTGAAGTTTGCATTGCTCATATCAAAATAAATATTTCCTACCGCTTCTACTTTTATACGTGCCTGAGTAGTAGCAATGTTTGGTACCGTAATCGATTCTGTTCCATCATTTGCAGTGCTTGCAAGAATTACTGTTGAGAAAGTATTTCCACCATCTGTCGATAAAGAAATTTTTACGTTTGCTGTATTAATTGGTGCACCAGAAGTTCCACTTACATTCCAGGTAACCGTTTGTGTTGAACCACCTGCCCAGGTTACAGCTGTATTGGGAGCTGTAACTGCAAATGCTCCTCCGGTATTTGCAACAGTAATTGAAACTGTTGAGTCAGGATGCATCACACCACCACCACCTGCGATATTATCACGGACAGTCAATTGGAAATGCATTGTACGTGCAACATTTGGAAGTATTTCGCCTACCGTCACAGTGTTGTTAATGATGTCTGATAATTTTGGGAAAGTACGTGATGGAGAAGTTGTAGGTGTAAAGGGACGGAATATTGGTGCAGAACCTAAGTTTGCATTCCAAGCACCTGCAGTTCCTAAATCAAATTGTTCCCATGAATAGGTGAGTGCGTGTCCGTTAGCATCCGTTGCTGCACCTGTCAATACAAAAGGAGTAGAGATAGGAATGGTATAATTCGCACCCATGCTGGTAACTACAGGAGGTGTATTTCCGGTAGCAGTAATCACCGGACAGTTATTTCCTGTCCCTGTTGTACTGAAGATGACAATTTCATCAAAACTCTTGGTATGAAAGTAAGCTATACTGTTTGATGCAAGATTATCAGATCCGCAAATACCTGCATATGCCATTATAGTAATTCCACTTCCTGGTTCATATGCTGCAGAAGCAGCACGATTACCGGAACAAGAACTGGTTGAACTGTTAAAAGTGTGGTTGCCCGCAAACTGATGTCCCATCTCGTGTGCTACATAATCAATATCAAAAGGATCTCCAACCGGATTCGATTGTCCTGTAACACCTCTTGCTTTATTTGTGCCGCAAACAACACCTAATCCTGCTACACCGCCACCACCGGTACTGAATACGTGTCCGATATCATAATTAGCAGAACCTATTACAGTATTGCAATTGGTTATATTTTGGGAGAGCATCGTGCTTCCGTTTCCATTCGTATAGGGATCAGTAGCTCCATCGGTATAAACCAAAAGATTGTTGTTGGCTACCAATACCATTCTGATACTTACCTCTGTTTCATAAACACCATTAACACGGTTCATAGAAGTAACCATACCTGCCAATCCGCCTGAAACGGTACCACCTTTCGTAGCAGTGTATTCTCCTGTTCCGGCAAGTGCCAAACGATAAGTGCGTAGTTGTGTACCTGATGAACGCTGTCCCTGATAATTTGAAGGAATTGATCGCTGAAGGTCTTCAGAAAGATCTTCAGTTTCACATGAGAAAGACGTTGTTCTGGTAACATCTTTTTTATAGTAACAGATGTAGTCCGTTGTAGTGTTCGTGCTATAAGGATCAATAAAAACCTGTCCACGTGGTGATAATATCATCGCATGAAAACCAAGCGGTGTAATATCTAACCGGATGTGATCTTCAGGATGATCAATACCATATCCTGCAAATGTTTTTAGCTCAGGAAAATTAGCAGCTAAATCGGGATGCATTACTACCGATTTAAATATACTGAATGCTTGTGAGGTTCCATCAGGCATTGGCATGTTAAATACTACCTGACCACTTGTCCGGTATGACGATTCTTCAGGTGCCATACTAAGTAACTGCTCCATAGCAACCTGATCGAGTTGCAAGGTTCTGTAGTTAGATGGGAATGTGTATCGCTCTCCTTTAAGAACAATCGATGATTCCGATACATCTGCCAAAGGCTTTCTCAGCGTTTGCTGAGCATTCACTGTAATGCCCTGCACTAACAAGGCACCAACAAGTAAACCCATAAGTTTACTTCTCATGTTGAATTTTGTCATTGATGAATAATTTAGATTTTAAATTGGTTGGTTTTTGGGAATATCAAAGTTAGGGACTATTCATATGCAGCGCAAGGTGACTACAGCTAAATAGTAAACAAAAGTTCAACTCTTTGATGTTAATTTATTAATAATCAGCTATATAATATTTGAAATGATGTTTGGAATTGCATAAAACGACAATCTATTGACATCTGCTTTTGTGAATAACATCAACAGTTGGGACTTGTATTTTAGAATTGTAAAAGAAATGCTACAAAATTTAGTCTTTTCTTATAAGCTGTATTGCCTTGTTAACACCAACTAATAGTTGATCGATTTCAGAGAATGTATTATAAAACATAAACGAAGCTCTGATGGTACCCGGTATTCCGAATCGTTGCATGACCGGTTCTGTACAATGGTGACCGGTTCTGACGGCAATTCCCAAAGTATCAAGATACATACCGGCATCCAAAGCTTCATTTGATAACTACAATTTTGAATGTGTGGTTCGCCGTTGCACACTGATGTTTTACGATGAATGTTCCTTCCTGAGATTACTTATAGCATAATTATTGTTAGATATTTTAAGAATCTCAGGAAAGATTTCTTTTCCATCAAGATGGAAAAATCGGGGTGCATTAAATGATTCTTCGCATGAAGTCTCAAGTAATATGTTGCCCGAAGTTGGATTGGGATATCCCCAAACACTATGTTCGAATTCAGCTGGTATTTGGATTTCACTATTTTTTTCATGTGAAGGACCAATAGGTATACAAGGCACCCTGACTTTGATTGTATTTGACTGGCCTGAACAACCTGAACTATTTGTGACAACACAAGAATAACTTCCTGCTGTTTTTGCCACATAAGTCTGGGTATTAGCTGATAAAATCAAATTTGAATTGCGATACCAATTCAAATTGGCAAATCCGGATGACGTAGATAGTAATACACTATCACCCTGGCAGAAACTTGGTGGTCCAAGAGAAGTGATGTTAACTGATGGGTAATTTCCTGAACTTAAATATACCGAATCCTTTGCTGCACAACCAAATTGATCATATACGGTTACAATATAAGATCCGGGTATAAGGGTGGTTAGGGTTTGAGTTGTAAGGCCAGTAGACCACTGATAAGCAGGAAAATTGCCAGCATTCAGTACCACTGCAGTGCTGCCACATATAACGGTATCACCAGAAATTTGAACCAAAGCAGCAGGAGAAAGATTTACAACTATTGTATCAATGGAAATACATGTCGGTAGTTGACTAGATACAGTAACGGTATAAGTTCCAGGAGATGTAATTTGTGTAAGGGCTGTTGTTGACCCAGTCGACCATATATAATTGTCCCAATTACCTGTACATATCAGCAAGTTGGTGTCTCCGGGACAATAATTAGATGTTCCATTTATGATACCAGATATTGATTTTACATTGATTATTTTAAATGCGCACGGACTGTTACCACAAGATGATTCAGCTCTTAAAAAATATGTTGTTGTAACATTAGGTGCAACCTTTATAGAATCACCAACACCTAACAATAGTCCTCCGCAATTTCCGGAATACCATTTAAATTGACCACCTGAACCTGCAACGCCACCACTACGATATAGTGTTAAACTGTCACCTGGGCAAATTGAATTAACCAGCGAACCGGCGACTATGGCTGATGGTGGAGTGTTACAACTATTATTGTTGGCATGTATTTTAACAATATTGTTTCTGATAGTTCCATTATAATTTGAAAACAATCCGCCTGCTACAATTTTCCAATCGTGGGTGAACGCTAAAGTATAAAGACCATTGTTTCCATGAATTCCTGTGCCTATCTGAAATGAATTGTCTAAAGTGCCATCCTTGTCAAGTCGAAGTAACATTGACCTTTGAATGCCATTGAAATTATAAAATTGACCGCCAACTATTATTTTGCCATCAGGTTGAAGTATTATTGCTCTGATTTCAGCGGAATTACTAAAGCCTGATCCTGCCACAAAAGTAGAATCCAAACTGCCATCACTATTAAGTCTAGTTATAGCTTTACATGTTTGTCCATTGATAGCTGTAAATTTACCTCCAACGATATATTTTCCATCCTCCTGAACAATAATGCAGTTCACAAAATTTCCGGAGATTCCGCTACCGGGATTAAAAGTAGTATCAATTTGCCCACCTGGCATCAACCTGACAATTCTATTATAGTTTTGTCCTTGAACTGTTGTAAAAAATCCTCCAAGAATTATTTTGCCATCATCGTGAACATGTGCTGCAAGCACTTTCCCATCAAAGGACTGCAAATCGCTAAAACTAGAATCTTTGCTCCCATCGGGAAAAAGTCTCACAAAGTTGCCAATACCATAATCAACCAATATTTTTTGATCAGCAGGCTGAATTACAATGGTACCTAAGCCAGAGTGGCCACCGACAGCTGATGCTCCATGAAATGAGGTGTCGATTGTTCCATCAGTTAACAGTCTGGAAATGGTTTGACCCGAGTACGGGGGATAGATTGTCCCTTTCAATAGAAATTTCCCATCATTTTGTATTGCTTGTGATGTTATTGATGCAATTGAAAAATCCGATTGTTTAAATGATGCATTTAGATTTCCGGAAGGATGTAAAATGCAACTTCCAAAGTTTCCGGTATTTTGAAATGATGTAAATGCCCTCCAATAAGATAGTCCCCCGATGGAAGATTGGATACTTTTGTAACCAGGCTGTTGAATCCTGATATTTTCCGATAATTGGTATCTATATCTCCATTAGGCATGAGACGAATGATTTTCATAGCCCCATAATCTTGGTAACCAGAAAAGCTCCTAAAACGAGTGTTTTATCATCATTCTGAATACTTAAATCTTCTGGATGGTTATTGAAACCAGTTCCAATATTATATGTTGTATCATGAACACCATTATTTAGAATTTTCACTATCCCTGGTGACGGAATTTGATTGAATGAACTGAAAATTCCAATTGCAATAATACTTCCATCTGTTTGAGTTTTAATTTTATAGATTTGACTTCCGTAGTTAATTCCTACCCCATTGACTGAGAAAGAAGTATCTAAAGTTCCGTCGGATGAATACGAGACATTCCTCTGGGAATTTGAATTCACCCATTGATGAAAGCCCCCGGCAACAAGAATTTTCTGGTCAGGTTGAATGAGAATGCTGTTCACTTGCCCGGTACCTGGGCCTATATCAAAGGAACTATCAAGTGCACCATTTGAATCGACCCGGATTAAATTATATACTGTATTTCCTGAGCTATTTTTATATGTGAAATGGCCACCCGCCAACACCTTGCCATCCAATTGGATTTTGAGATCAAAAACATATGGTTCACGAGAAGTACTATCAAGTTTTATTGAATTGAACGTTGTATCAATGCTTCCTGAATCGTTGAGGCGAATAATACCTGATGCTATCTCCATTAAAAGTGTTAAAAGAGCCTGCAACTATTATTTTACCATCCGGTTGAATAGCAATTGCAAATATACTTTTATCAAATCCTGATCCGGGTTGAAATGTTTGATCTATGGTACCGTCAGAGTTTAATCTGGCAATTGATTTTCGCGGTATTCCATAATATTCTGTGAAATTACCTCCAATTACAACCTTTCCATCAGGTTGTAATTCAATAACCCTAACTTCACCGGGTATAAAACTTTCACTATTGAAAAAAGTTGGATCAAGAGTGCCATCAGTATTAAGGCGCTTAAGTCTAGCTGAGGCTACAATAATTTTACCATCTGACTGTAAGCCAATACAACGATCAGTAGCAAATAAATCTATTGCCAAAAAATTGTCTGAAGGATTAAATGTCGAATCATTTGAGCCAGGTATCTGACACAAGGATGAAAAAGGCAAGAGCATGAGCATGAAGCAGCAAACTGCTGTGAAACAGGACTTTGTGCATTCATATTTTAAAATTTTATCTGAAGTCATTTCCAAAGCTAATAGTTTTCCGTCACATCTCAAAATAAAATGAACCTTTTACTTTCGATGTAGAATCCTGGGAAATTTTGGAAAATTTTAAAAAGGAAATTATTTCACTTTAAGAAATGAAATTGCTTTTCGAATTCCTTCGATCAGTTGATCGATTTCAGCAATTGTATTATAAAACATAAACGAAGCTCTGATGGTACCCGGTATTCCGAATCGTTGCATGACCGGTTCTGTACAATGGTGACCGGTTCTTACTGCAATTCCCAAAGTATCGAGATACATACCGGCATCCAATGCATTTACACCTTCAATAACAAATGAAACAACACTGCTTTTTTTAGAAGAAGTTCCAATCAATTTCACATGTGGAATTTTACTCAAACCTTCCGTTGCATGAACAAGCAGTTCTTGTTCGAATGCAGTTACTGCAATTAAGTCAATTCCATTCATGTAATCGATAGCAGTTCCCAAAGCTATTACATCAGCAATATTGGGAGTACCGGCTTCAAATTTAAATGGCACTTCATTGAATGTGGTCTTCTCAAAACTTACTGAATGAATCATCTCACCACCACCCTGATAAGGAGGCATATTTTCCAGCAAATTTAGTTTGCCATATAAAACTCCAACACCGGTTGGCCCAAACATTTTATGACCCGAAAAAGCAAAGAAATCACAATCAAGATCCTGAACATCGATTTTGGAATGAGCTACAGCCTGTGCACCATCTACCAACACAGGGATATTTCGTTCATGGGCAAGAGCAATAATTTCTTTTACAGGATTTATGGTTCCAAGAGAATTGGAAGTATGAACTATAGAAACAAATTTTGTTCTTTCATTGAGCAATGACTTGAATGAATCGATGATCAATTCACCTGCATCATTCATTTCAATAACACGTAAGCGTGCTCCCTTTTCTTCACAAAGTAATTGCCAGGGAACAATATTACTATGATGCTCCATGGCACTGACAATGATCTCGTCTCCGGCGCCAATATTTTTTCTGCCGTATGTTGCAGCTACCAGATTGACAGATTCCGTTGTACCTCGCGTAAATATTATTTCTCGTTCACTGGCAGCATGAATAAACTCCTGAACTTTTACCCTGACATCATCAAAGGCCTGTGATGCCTTCTGACTTAAAAAATGCACACCCCGATGAATATTCGCATTATAGGTTGAATAATATTTTTGCAATGCTTCAATCACTACTGCCGGTTTTTGCGACGTAGCTGCATTGTCGAAATAAATCAACGGTTTGCCATATGGTTTTTCATTCAGAATGGGGAAGTCGGCACGTAAGCCAGCACAATATTGCTGATTTTGGATAGCTGAAACAGGGACTTCGGTATTCATTTTATTAAGTTATTATTACTTAGAAAAATTCATTATTGTTTTCGGAATGCTATTGCATTAATTTGGCTTCAGCTTTTTGTTGTAATGTTGCTCTGAGATCATCAGACTTAATATTATTCAGCACATCAGCAACAAATGCAATATTTAGCAATGTTCGGGCACTTTTTTCTCCAATACCACGGGCCCGTAAATAGAATAGTGCTTCTTCATCAAGCTGACCTGTTGTGGCACCATGTGTACACTTAACATCATCAGCAAATATTTCAAGCTGTGGTTTAGTATTCATGGTAGCATCATCAGAAAGTAAAATGTTTTTATTCGACTGATAAGCATTTGTTTTCTGAGCATCTTTCCTGACAAATATTTTGCCATTGAAGACCCCTGAAGCTTTTCCTCCTATCACCCCTTTATACAATTCATTGCTATAGCAGTTTGGCATGGCATGATCAACCAGGGTGTGATTATCCGTGATCTGATCTCCATCCAGTATATACAATCCAAATAAATGAGAAGTGCAGTTGGTATCGTTTAATTTTATATGCAGGTTGTTACGGGTAAGTCTCCCATTTAAGGTAACAGTTACGGTATCAAAAGTGCTGCTTTTTTCCTGTATGGTTTGGGTGAAATTTATTTGAGATGCGGCATCCGAGTCGAGTTGTGCTTTGCAGAGCTCTACTCGGGCATTTTCATGAACCACAATTTCATTTACTGCATTAATTAATCCGTTGCATTGTTGATTCAATGAATGGTAACTCTCAACTATAGAAATAGAAGTATGCTTATCAGCAACAATTAAATTCCTGATGGAAGTTATTCGATCCGGTTGCTCATTGGTGTTCACATGTAAAATGTGAATAGTCTTCTCAATGACAGTGTTTGCAGGAACATGTATAAAAACACCTTCGTGATCGACAGCAGTATTTAAAGCAACAAAAGGTTCAGTGCCAAAAGAAACCACCTTGCCAAAATTATTTTTGAAAGTTTGGTTATCCTTAAGCAATGATATCGGACCTATTACGAGATTGTTTATTGTTTCTGATGTTGACAAATCGGCCCGATAGATTCCGTTTTCAAATACCAGAAGATGAACGTTGTTACCTGCAATCAGGAATGATTTCAGGTCGACAGCGGTTAAACGGGCAGGTGCGGCTGAAAAAACAGGCTGATCGGGGAGTACCTGCTGTACATTGACATATTTCCATTCCTCATTTTTTGTGGATGGGAAACCTAGTCTTTTAAATGTTTCAACTGCTTCTTTCTTTATTTCGGCAATCATGTGTGTTTCTTATTTTTCCGGTTGGCCGGGATGGAATTGTTTACTGAAATGAATGTTCAAAGGTGATTTAATGGGGAATAATTTGCCATTAAAATCAGGCTTCAACTTCTTCTCTGATCCAGTCATATCCTTTTTCTTCGAGTTCCAGAGCAAGCTCCTTCGTACCTGATTTAACAATACGGCCTTTGTAAAGTACATGAACGAAATCAGGAACAATATAATCGAGTAGTCTCTGGTAATGTGTTATAACAATAAAGGAACGCTTTCCATCGCGCAAAGCATTAACTCCATTGGAGACAATCCGGAGAGCATCAATATCGAGTCCGGAATCTGTTTCATCCATAATAGCTAATTGCGGTTCCAGCATAGCCATTTGAAATATTTCATTCCTTTTTTTCTCTCCTCCACTGAAACCCTCATTCACCGAACGGGTTGTCATTTGCTTGTCCATTTCAACAAGCTTCATTTTCTCTTTCATAATAGCCAGAAAATCCTTGGAATCGTAAGGCTGGAGTCCTTTCGATTTCCGAACCTCATTGACAGCGGTTTTCAGGAAGTTCGCATTACTTACTCCCGGGATTTCAACTGGATATTGAAAAGCCAGAAATATTCCCGCGCGTGCACGGTCTTCAGGAGATAAGTCCAATAAATCGACACCATTAAAAGTCACAGTACCATCCAATACTTCATATTCTTCTCTTCCTGCTAAAACCGAAGCAAGTGTACTTTTCCCGGAACCATTCGGACCCATTATGGCATGCACTTCACCGGGTTTAACTTCTAAGTTCAATCCATTCAGGATTTGTTTTTCTTCCACACGTGCATGGAGGTTTTTGATTGTTAACATTTTTATTTAAGTTGTAAGTTGTAAGTTGTAAGTTGAAAGTTGTAAGCGCCGCCCTGAGCGCAGCCGAAGGGTTGTAAGCGCCGCCCTGAGCGTAGTCGAAGGGGGTTGTAAGATGTATGTTTTTGCTAGATATTTGCTGCCTTATTATTATCAGGGTTTTTTTCAAGATATTTTATAAAACTGTTAAGCATACTACTGATTTCTGAAGCCATTTTTTGACATTGATTAAAAATTTCATCATTAATATAATTCAAGTCAAAGCAGATATATAATTGAGAGCGCAATTCTCCAGCAGAACCTTTGCTACATTTAAAAAATATTTAAATTCATTATTACTTTTTCTTTCAAATCCTTCAGCAATATTGGACATGATCGAAATTGATGATTTTCTTATTTGGTCTTTAAGTGCGAAATCTTTACTGAATGCTTGTAAGTTTGATTCAGTGTAAATTATTTTATTTAATTCTCTGGCTCGTTGCCATGCTTGTATGTCTTCGAATTTAATTATTGGTGCCATGAAAAAAGTTTTTAAAAAGTTGTATATTTTTATTATTTTATTAATTTGATAACCTTATTGATTCAAGAGATTAATTTTAAGAATTAATATTAGATTTTATATTGCAAGACTCTAATTTGCTATACATTCCAGCTATCCTGTACCCTATAACCTTCAACTTTCAACTTTGAACTTTCAACTGTTTTTATTATCCTACGCTTCCTTCTAAGCTAATCGCAAGTAATTTCTGTGCTTCAACGGCAAATTCCATCGGCAACTGATTAAAGACTTCTTTACAATAGCCATTTACAATTAATCCAATTGCATCTTCTGTGGCGATGCCTCTTTGATTGCAATAGAAGATCTGATCTTCACCAACTTTAGATGTGGTTGCTTCGTGCTCAACTTTTGCAGATTTGTTGGCTACTTCAAGATATGGGAATGTGTGTGCTCCGCATTTATCACCCAGTAATAATGAATCACATTGCGAAAAATTTCTGGCGTTATCTGCTTTCTTATTAATCTTCACCAACCCGCGATAACTGTTATGGCTTTTCCCACCGGAAATTCCTTTTGATATAATCGTGCTCTTGGTGTTTTTGCCGAGATGAATCATCTTCGTGCCGGTATCGGCTTGTTGCATGTTGTTTGTGACTGCAACTGAATAAAATTCTCCTATTGAATAATTTCCTTTCAGAATTACACTGGGATATTTCCAGGTAATTGCAGAACCGGTTTCGACCTGAGTCCATGAAATTTTGGAATAATCACCCAAACAAATTCCTCGCTTAGTTACAAAATTATAAATACCACCCTTGCCTTCTTTATCACCGGGATACCAGTTTTGTACAGTAGAATATTTCACCTGAGCTCTTTCGTGTGAAACAATTTCAACAACCGCTGCATGTAACTGATTCTCGTCACGCATAGGTGCTGTACATCCTTCGAGGTAGCTCACATATGCACCTTCTTCAGCAATTATAAGGGTGCGTTCAAATTGTCCGGTGCCGGCTGAATTTATCCGGAAGTAGGTCGATAGTTCCATCGGACAACGAACGCCCTTAGGTATATAGCAAAAAGATCCGTCACTGAATACTGCAGAATTTAGTGCAGCATAGTATTTGTCTGTTGCAGGAACAACAGATCCAAGATATTTTTTAATTAAATCAGGATGTTCATGTACTGCTTCTGAAAATGATGAAAATATAATTCCCAGTTCAGCAAGCGATTCCCGAAACGTTGTTTTCACAGAAACGCTGTCGATAACCGCATCAACTGCAACGTTTGCAAGTCGCTTTTGTTCTTCAAGTGAAATTCCAAGTTTATCGAATGTAGCCTTAATTTCTGGATCAAGTTCGTCGAGGCTGTTTAATACTTTCTTAGGCTTAGGTGCAGAATAGTAAATGATATCCTGAAAATTAATTTCAGGGTAGCTAACATTGGGCCACTTAGGCTCGGTCATTGTCAGCCAATGCCTATATGCTTTCAGTCTCCATTCTAATAACCACTCTGGTTCATTTTTTTTGGTTGAAATGAATCGAACTATTTCCTCACTCAATCCCTTTGGTGCATTGTCCGATTCTATGTCCGATACAAAGCCCCATTTGTATTCCGAAGAGGTTACCTCATCCAGTATTTTCTGATCGTCTGACATCTATTTTTATTTAGACTGATTCAAAGTAAGCAATGAAATTTTTTTAAACTGCGAAGCTTTCGCCACAGCCGCAGGTGCGGGAAGCATTGGGATTATTGAATACAAATCCTTTTCCATTCAATCCATCTGTGAACTCAAGTTGAGTTCCTATGAGGTAGAGAAATGATTTTTTATCACATACAATTTTGACTCCCTTGTCTTCAAATACTTTGTCATCGGCTTTCAATTGGTTATCGAAATCGAGAACATAAGTTAAACCGGAGCAACCGCCACCGGCAACACCCACTCGCACAAAATAGGAATCATCACGATTGCCTTCGGCTCTCAGGTGGTTCAGTTTTGTTAATGCGGATTCTGTTACTGTAATCATGGTAATATTTCTGATTTTAAGCTTTTTAACTAAGTGCAAAGGTACAATTTTATACCCAGAAATACTAACAATTTTCACCGCTTTAAGTTTGCATAGAATACAAAATGGGAAAAAAAAAGCCCCCTCCATTGGAGGGGGCGGGATAACCACTTAAAAACCAAATTATTGCTTCACAAACTTTTGATGCTTCACAGAACCATTGCTGATTATCTGAAGTATGTAAATTCCTTTTGTTAAATTGCTGATATCCAGACGTTGTGAATGACTTCCTGCAGCATAGTTTACAGTCTCTGAATTATATACATTCTGACCTGTTATTGAACTGATGCTGAATGAAACAGAAGTTTCCCGGCTGATATTAAATTGAGCATTCAAGGCGTCTGTAGCTGGATTAGGTGCTACTGTCAGCGCACTTACCAGATCTGAACTGTTTACTCCGGTTGTTCCGTTCACAACATTTATTGTTATTGGAGCATTGGTTAAGCGTAGCAAGGAGAACTGATAACAGGTA
Source organism: Bacteroidota bacterium (assembly GCA_016713525.1). GTDB lineage: Bacteria > Bacteroidota > Bacteroidia > AKYH767-A > OLB10 > JADKJB01. Next base: position 296,256 of record JADJOZ010000003.1, read on the forward strand.
GTGTTGGTGCATCCGGTGGCATCGGTGATTGTCAGACAAATAGTGTACACACCTGGTCCGGCATAGGTATGACTTGGGTAAGCAGTATTGCTTGAAGTTCCATCACCCCAGCTCCATACATATGTCATTTGTCCTGTTCCAAATGCAAGATTGTAGGCAATGTAAGTGTGAGGAGTGAGTGTATCAGGATAAATAGCAAAGTTGGATCCGCATGCTGAACTACCGGTAATAGTAATAACTTGGCAAGAAGTACAAGTTTGACCCGCTCCGTTAACTACTGTAAGACATGCAGTATAGGTGCCTGGATTGGTGTAAACATGATTCACGTTCTGACCTGTGGCAATACTACCATCACCAAAATCCCATGCCCATGATACATTGCCTTGAGCCGGACCATAAAATGCAGTTCCTGAGGGTGCTGTCTGATATCCGAAAGTTGCATAACAACCCGGAAGGGTGTTGATATAAATAGAGTCACAATAAGTATCGGAGCAACCTGCCAATGAATCATAAATTGTGAGGCAAACATTGTAAAGTCCACCATTTGCATATGTGTGCGATGGGTTAGCCGAATAGTCGAATGAACCGTCACCAAAACTCCATACCTGATTTAAGATTCCGGTTGCAGTTGATTGGTTGACGAAGTTGAAAGTAGTAGTTCCGGAAACCTGATTAGCAGTGAACAATGCATTACAGGTGGTAGCTCCTGTAACTAAAACTGTTTGGCAAGATGAGCATGACTGACCGGCAGTAGTTACAACTGTTAAACATGCATTGTAAGTTCCGGGAGCCAGATAAGTATGAACCGGATTATTACCCGAGCCTGTTGTACCATCTCCAAAATCCCATGTCCATGATGCATTGTTTTGTGTTAATCCTGAAAAAGTAACAACTCCCGGACTAATTTGCTGCCATCCGAATCCGGAGTAGCATGTAGGAGGAAGAACATTGATGTAAATTGAGTCGCAGAAAGTGCTGGTACAAACAAATCCCTGAACCTGCGAACTGATTGTCAGGCAAGCAACATAAACACCGGTGCCACCAAAGGTAATTACAGGATTCTCAAGCGTAGAAACCTGACCATCAGAAAATGTCCAGCTATAAGTTGGAGCTGAACCTGCTGTATAAGATGAATCGTTGAAGAAAACCGAAACCGAACCACCCGGGTTGGTGGTTCCAACGGCATAAGTAAACCCGGCCTGACAGAAAGGCTGTGCCTTAACGGTGGATGTCAAGCCGAACACCGAAAGCACTAATAGTGAGAGAGTTAATAGATGTTTTTTCATGTGAATTGATTTTTGAATTATTTTAAATTCGATTTAATTTCTGTTTGATGTCCCAAATGTACGGGTAGCTTCCAGTTAATGATATGTCAATTATTGGCGCTTCTTACGCACTCAAATTGTCCTTTTTTTCTTAGTTTTCTCTTTAATCCAGTTTGAATAGTTGATTATTTCATCATCGCTTTCATCCGTATCTTTATGTCTATCAAGAAATTCTGATAATTTTTTTCGGAAAGTTCCTTCATGTCCGTAATGCTCCATTCTTCCTATCAGATAAATAAATTCTTTCTCCTTCAGGAATTGTTCTTGTTTTAAAATTTCTTTAAAATCCTTCTTCATTCTGTTGATCCGGTAGGTTACATACTCCATATCGCGGAGTTCATAGCGGATCATAAGTTCGGCAACCGACACTTTAAACTGTAATGCTTTATCGGCATTTTTATAACTTTCAAGCTGGTGCAGACGTGTCATAAACCGGATTGATTCCCGGTATTTAGCCAGATCGAAATGTAAAACAGAAAGATTTAGATAAATAAAAATTTCATAAAACGGTGTTGCAGTTATTTTCCTGTTTTCGCGAATATCTTCCAAAACCTGAATAGCTTTTTCTTTATCCAGTTTGGAATAATTAATCACCAGGGAATTGTAGTAAAAGAAGAGATATTTGTCGTACAGTGATTTCCCGAATTCCATCATGGCATCATGTAATAGTTCGGTGTATTGAAGCGATAATTTTAATTTGTCATTTTTGAACAGTGAATTCACCAGATAGGTGAGCATCTGTAGTTTAGTATCATGGTTATTTTTGTTGAAAAGTTCCAGTTTGGTGAATTCCTTATAGGTCCTTAGCAGGTATTCTTCCAATGCCAGGTATTCACGGTTCTGTAATAAAATCTGGCTGGCTGCAGTGTAAATCCGAAATCGAAATTTCGGACTTTTACGAATCTCTGGATCATGAAGGAAGTCGTCGATTGTTTTTTGAAGTAGCCCAACATCCGATTCGTCGCTTTTTGCAAAATTCTGTGTTATTTTTAGCCGGTAACTCAGTACTGCAACCACATCATCAATGGAACGTAATTGCCTTATTTTTTCCTGGTTTTCTCGTCGCTTCAGAATATAAGTTTCCGGATTAATTTCGAGAATGTCGTGCGAGAGCCGTATAAATTCTCCATAAATCAGATCCAGCAATTCAAAATTCTCGATGACATTGGAACGCGCTTCTGCTTTCTTTAAGAAGTAGGTAGCCAGTTGTGGCTGACTTTTCGAAATATAAAACCGGGCCAATGCATACAGGTTAATCGACATCAAAGTATCCTCTTCATTATAGTGTTGAAGCAAGAGACACTTATTAAGTCCGGTCATCAACCGGTTTCGTAGCCTATAAAATGCATTTTTGTCACTTCCGGGATATAAATTTTGAAAAATCTTGTCCTCATCATAATTTTTACCCGCCTTTCTGATGTAATCAAAGAGTAAGATATCTTTTCGTTCCCCGGATTCCATGCGAGAGTTGTAAAGTTTGAAAAACCGGATCTCTTCTTTGTTTAAATTGTGAATGATGGAGCCAACAATATCCATGTTGACGTAGTTTTGGAGGCGTAAGATATTAAAAAATATGATTAACCGGTTTTAAATGGATTGCTTATTTTTGAAATTATAAAACAAAAAGCTATGAAAAAAGCGCTGATGTTGTTGTCGATATCACTCCTGGCAGGGTGGTTTTCATTGGTTCAGGCACAAGGTACAACCGGTTTGAAAGTTACTCAAATGATTGGTTATCCTGTACTGCCGGATACCGCTTATGAAGGAGTTTCCTATTCCGTTACCATAAAGTTGCAAAATTTTTCAAATTCAACCATCAACGGAGGGGTTAATATAGTGTTAAAAACCGATTCCGGGACGGTTGCTATTACAACATTTGCAGGCCTTGTTTTGTTCCCAAACGATTCAGCAACGCAATTAATTCAAACTTATAACTTTGATTCACAAACTTATAAAGCTGGAAATAATATTGTTGTTGTATGGCCCGTAGTACAGAGTGCACCTGCATTTCCCATTGATACGTTCTTTACCCAGGTTTATTTTGTCCCGCTTGCAAGCTTGAATGCTCCCGAAGTCGAAGCAATCAAATTTGCCTTGTATCCTAATCCGGCAACCAGCAAATTGAAAATAGTCGGAGCAGCCGAAGAGCCGCTTGAGTACGTAAGAATTTTGATGCCGGATGGTCGGCAGGTGACTCAAATACTTCCGTTTGGAGATGGTATTATAGATATCAGAAGGCTTAATCCCGGAATTTACTTTCTGGAAGCATCATCAAAAAACAGGAGCGGAATGAAGCGTTTTATAAAGGTCAATTAGGACAAAGAATAGCAGAAAATCTGCTTCCTTCCATATTTATTACAGCCTGCAATTAACTACCTTGCAGGCTGTAATTTTTTAAGTATGTCGAAACTCATTCTGGTGCCAACCCCACTCGGAAATTTGGAGGATATCACCCTCAGGGCCATTCGTATTTTGAAGGAATCGGATGTAATTCTGGCAGAAGATACCCGGACTTCCAGAGTATTACTGCAACATCTTGGCATTGAAAAGAGAATGCTTTCTCATCATCAACATAATGAACATCAATCGGTTCCAGAAGTTGTGAAGATGCTATTAGCCGGACAACAGGTAGCCTTGATCAGCGATGCCGGAACTCCAGGAATATCGGATCCCGGCTTTTTATTGGTTCGGGAAAGTCTGAAAGCCGGTATTACCGTTGAATGCCTTCCGGGGCCAACAGCTTTCGTTCCGGCACTGGTCATTTCCGGATTACCATGTGACAGATTTCATTTCGAAGGATTTTTACCTCCCAAAAAAGGCCGTCAAACCCGACTGAAGGAACTTGCTTTATTGGAGCCTACCATTGTTCTTTATGAATCACCACACAAAATCTCGAAAACACTGGATCAGTTATGTGAATATCTGGGTCCCGACAGACAGGCTTCAGTTTCCCGTGAACTTACCAAAATGTATGAAGAAACTAAAAGAGGAACGCTGGCGGAAATAGGTGCACATTTCAAGACTACAGAGCCACGCGGGGAAATGGTTGTAGTTGTTGGTGGCTTGTCTTCTGTTGCAAAATCGAAAGAGTAAGGTTGATTTACTATAAATCGGAAAATGTGAAAGTCACTGTAATCAGGTCTTTCACAGCCAGAGTATTTTGAATTGCATGTTGATATTTCAGAGAGACCACTTAATTTGATTCTCAGAACATTATATTGTTGATTACTTTTGTAACAGCAGGCAGCAATTTTTCGTATCTCCATTTATCTTTACAGAGTATCCAAAAACAAACTTTTTATGGAAGTTATCAAAAAACTCCTCGTTGCAAATCGCGGAGAAATTGCGATCAGAGCGCTTCGGGCGGCGGCAGAATTAGGAATTCGCACAGTTGCAGTTTTCACTTATGAAGACCGGTATTCATTACACCGTTACAAAGCTGATGAGGCTTACCAGATTGGCGGCGACAAAGATCCGCTGAAACCTTATCTCGATATTGAAGAGATTATTTCCGTTGCAAAAAAGAATCATGTAAATGCTATTCATCCCGGATATGGATTCTTATCTGAAAATGTAAGGTTTGCAACCCGATGCAGAGAAGAAGGTATCATTTTTATAGGACCATCTCCGGAATCAATGGAAATGCTGGGTGACAAGGTTGCTGCAAAAAATGTTGCACGCGAAGTTGGAGTTCCCCTCATTGAAGGAAATAAAGAAGTGCTGGCCGATGCATCTGTAGCTTTATCTGAAGCAAAACGTATAGGCTTTCCCGTTATACTTAAAGCTGCTGCCGGTGGTGGTGGCCGCGGAATGCGTGTCATCCGCAAGGAAGAAGAACTGGAAAAAGCATTTAATGAAGCAAAGCGCGAAGCAGGAAATGCATTCGGTGATGATACCATTTTCATTGAGAAATTTATTGATAATCCAAAACATATAGAAGTTCAGATTCTTGGCGATCAGTTTGGAAATCTAGTTCATTTGTTCGAACGCGATTGTTCTGTTCAACGACGTTTTCAAAAGTAGTGGAGATTGCCCCTGCACCACATCTGAAGTCGGAAACAAAAGGGCACTTTATAATTATGCATTAGATATTGCTGCTTATGCCGATTATTATAATGCAGGAACAGTAGAGTTTTTAGTTGATGATGATGAAAATATTTACTTCATAGAAGTAAATCCCAGAATACAAGTTGAACACACGGTAACTGAGCAGGTAACCGGAGTTGATATTGTAAAATGTCAGATTCTGATTGCAGATGGAAAATCATTAGCATCACCTGAAATCGATATTAAACATCAGGTGCAGATTCAATGCAATGGTTTTGCAATTCAATGCAGGATTACAACTGAGGATCCACAAAACGATTTCAAACCTGATTATGGTACTTTAATTGCATACCGGAATGCAGGTGGTTACGGAATCAGAATTGATGAGGGAAGTTCCTATCAGGGTGTAAAAATTTCTCCGTTTTTTGATTCAATGCTTGCTAAAGTTACTGCATCCGGGAGAAACCTTGCGGATGCTGCTCAGCGGATGAACCGCACACTCATGGAGTTTCGTATTAGTGGTGTAAAAACCAATATTCCATTTCTTGAAAATGTAATTAATCATCCCGAATTCCGTGCAGGAAAAGCAACTGTAAATTTTATAGGAAGATATCCCGAACTATTTACTTTTTCATATAAGCAGGACCGAGGCACAAAAATACTTTCATACCTCGCAAATGTTATGGTGAACGGTCACCCCGATGTGAAAGTAGTTGATAAAACAAAAGTGTTTCGGGTACCTCGCATACCACAGGTTCCATCAGCAGCAACACATCAACCCGGTACTAAAAATAAATTGTCGGAGCTCGGCCCGGAAAAATTTGCTGCGTGGCTGAAAAATGAAAAACCGGTTTATTTTACCGATACCACCATGCGCGACGCACATCAGTCGCTGCTTGCAACTAGGGTTCGGACCACTGATATGATGAAAGTGGCGCGTAACTTCGCAATTATGCATCCGCAGACTTTCAGTATGGAAGTATGGGGAGGAGCAACTTTCGATGTGGCACTTCGCTTCCTTCATGAATGTCCCTGGAAACGATTGCAACTGATTCGTGAAGCAGTTCCTAATATTTTATTGCAAATGTTGATAAGGGGATCAAATGCTATTGGCTATGCCGCTTACCCTGATAATCTGGTAGTGAAGTTTATTGAAAAGTCATGGGACAACGGTGTGGATGTTTTCCGGATTTTTGACTCGCTAAACTGGAATAAAAGCATGAAGGTTTCTATAAATGCAGTAAGAGAATATACCGGTGGCATTGCTGAAGCCTGCATTTGCTATACAGGAGATTTACAGGATAAAAGTAAAACAAAATACAATCTTAATTATTACCTAGATCTGGCCGGTGAGCTCGAGCAGATGGGTGCTCACATGCTGGGTATAAAAGATATGGCAGGTTTGCTGAAGCCATATGCCGCTGTTGAATTAATAGATGCATTGAAAAAGACTGTCAAAATTCCGATTCACCTTCATACACACGACACTTCATCAATTCAACCGGCAACTTATCTGAAAGCAATTGAAGCCGGAGTTGATGTTGTTGATGTTGCTTTGGGTTCTTTATCAGGATTAACGTCGCAGCCGAACTTTAATTCGATGGTTGAGTCGTTAAAGGGTCATGAGAGATACATGCCTTATGATATTGATTCCCTGAATGCATTTTCCAATTACTGGGAAGTGGTCAGAGAACATTACTATCCATTTGAATCAGGTTTGCTTGCCGGAAATGCTGAAGTTTACAAACATGAAATTCCGGGAGGTCAGTATTCCAACCTTCGTCCCCAGGCTGCATCATTAGGTTTGGAAGATAAGATGGAAGAAATAAAAAAGGCTTATGAAGATGTGAATGAAATGTTTGGTGACATAGTAAAGGTTACGCCTTCATCCAAAGTGGTTGGAGATATGGCACTTTATATGGTCTCCAATAATTTTACCAAAGAAGATATTTTCACCAAAGGTGATGCTATTTCTTTCCCGGAATCTGTAAAGAGTTTCTTTAAAGGAGATTTAGGTCAGCCTCCAGGAGGTTTTCCTAAAACACTTCAGAAAATAATTCTGAAAGATGAAGAAGCCTACACAGATTTGCCAAATGCACATATTTCACCCGTCGATTTTGACAAAGAATTTACTTCGTTCAAACAAAAGTTCGATGATCGGCAGACCTTCCTCGATTTCTTATCTTATAAATTTTATCCAAAAGTTTTCGAAGAGTACTTTAATCACGAAAAAAAGTATGGTGATGTAACTGCTATTCCTACTACTGCATTTTTTTATGGTATGAAGAGTAATGAGGAAATATTGGTGAATATCGGTCAGGGGAAAACTATCATTATTCGTTTGCTGTATGTTGGTGAAGCCGATGAATCGGGTAACAGGGTAGTGTACTTCAGACTAAACGGACAAACACGTTCTGTTGAGGTTGCCGATAAGAAAGCAGGTGTGAAAAAAGTAGCACATACCAAAGCCACTGCTGAAACGCACATAGGTACTCCTTTACAGGGAATGTTATCGAAGGTTTTTGTGAAGCCGGGCGATCAGGTGAAGAAGAATACGCCGCTGTTTACTATTGAAGCCATGAAGATGGAGACGACAATTACAGCACCTAAGGATTTTAGAATTGAGAAGGTGGTATTGGCAGAAGGTAATCTGGTAGAAGCCGATGACCTGGTTCTGGAAACAAAGTAATTATGATGTTTCCGGAAAATTCGTAAGTTGTATTAGGATGTTTATTTCTTATTGAAATAACTTAAATACCATTCATGCTGATCAAAATCTTTTGCATCCGGATTGGGGATATGTTCAGGATCAATTTTACTGTAGAGTAAATCGAGGGATTTAAATTCTCTCCAGCTTATAATTTTGAATCCTGCCTTGTGCAATTGTGCACCACAAACTCCCATGCCTATTTGATATTTTTTGTTGGCTGCATATCGGTTGCCATCATAAACAACATGATTGCCACAAGCTGCACTCACATCCATCATCACAGCTAGTTCAATCTTGTTTTCTTCAGCAATTCGCAACATTTTTTCTGACGCTAAAATCATTCCTGCGGTCCAGTCGATACCGGTTGAGGTCAATACTTTTGCACGACCTTCCAATACATCGAGTCCGTTACCACCATAGATGTCGCACATTTCACGCGGAGTTCCAAATGAAAAGTGTTCAGGGCAAAAGGAGGTCAGTTTTACAGTTTTATAATTCAGCAGTTTGAGTACACTGGGATATTCACCATAACTTGTGCCATCAACGGCACACTTTTCACCAATCATGCAGGCGCTCACTAGTATACGGAGCGGGTTGTCCACTGTAGGTGTACGCAGATTTCTGATATATTCCTGATCGGGCATAATTTAGAGGATATCCATAAAATTAAAGTAATTATTGGAGCATCCAAAATTTATTACAAAAAAAAGCGATGAAATTTTCATCGCTTTTTTTGAATTGCTTAATGCAATTTATGTAAATGCATTTTCACCTGTGATATCCATGCCTGTAATTAACAAATGGATGTCGTGTGTTCCTTCATAGGTAATAACTGATTCAAGGTTCATCATATGGCGCATGATCGGATATTCACCGGTAATGCCCATGCCACCATGAATTTGTCGTGCTTCACGGGCGATTTCAATAGCCATATTCACATTATTTCTTTTTGCCATAGAAATTTGTGCCGGAGTTGCCCGGTTTTCATTTTTCAAAACGCCCAAACGCCAGGTGAGTAATTGTGCTTTTGTGATTTCAGTGATCATCTCAGCAAGTTTTTTCTGCTGTAACTGAAAACCACCAATAGGGCGACCAAATTGTTTACGTTCTTTAGAATATCTCAATGCTGAATCATAACAATCCATAGCAGCTCCAATTACACCCCATGAAATTCCGTAGCGTGCAGAATTCAAACATCCCAATGGACCTTTCAATCCTTTAACATTGGGCAGCAGATTTTCTTTTGGTACCTGCACATTATCGAATACAAGTTCACCGGTTGCAGATGCACGCAGCGACCATTTGCCATGTGTTTCAGGAGTTGTAAATCCTTTCATACCTCGCTCAACAATAAGACCCCTAATAACACCTTCTTCATCCTTAGCCCATACTACTGCAATTTGCGCGAATGGTGCATTGCTGATCCACATTTTGGCGCCATTCAAAACATAATGATCACCTTTATCTTTAATATTTGTAACCATACCATTCGGATTTGAACCATGATCGGGTTCAGTAAGTCCGAAACATCCCAACCATTCACCGGATGCCAATTTTGGTAAGTATTTTTTACGTTGTTCTTCACTGCCATAAGTGTATATTGGATACATAACCAGTGAGCTTTGTACCGAAGCAGTAGAACGCAGGCCGGAATCTCCTCGCTCGAGTTCTTGCATAATTAGTCCATATGAAATCTGATCCAATCCGCCACCACCATATTCAACAGGAATATAAGGTCCGAATGCACCTATCTCAGCTAAGCCTTTAACCAAATGTTTCGGGAATTCACACTTTTGACAAGCTTCTTCAATAATCGGAGAAACTTCTTTTTTAACCCAGGCACGAACCGTATCACGAATTAATTTGTGTTCGTCGGTTAATAATTCGTCGAGTAAATAATAATCGGGTGCCTGAAAACGGTCTTGAGCCATGGGGAGGGGGAAGGAAGGATTAAGGATTAAGGATTAAGGATTAAGGATTAAGGATTAAGGATTAAGGATTAAGGATTAAGAATTAAGGATGGTAATTCAGAAATTTTCTAAATATTTGAAATCATCAGCACCCCCGCATCGTGCCTTGCGGGGACCGCCTTCGACTACGCTCAGGGCAACGCTTGTCACTTGTCACTTGCCACTTGCCACTTGCCACTTGCCACTTGCCATTTGTCACTTGTCACTTGTCACTTGTCACTTGTCACTTGTCACTTGTCACTTGTCACTTGATGGTGCAAAAGTAATGAAAAAACAGGATTGCTTCAAAACAACATTAACAAATTGATTATTAATAACTTTGAATGCTTATTGGGCAATATATTAATAACAAATTGACTGTGTAAAAGGTTTTGTGGTTGTCTGACTTTTGCAGTAAAATGAATTTTGCAATAATATGAGTAGATTTGTGTTGATAAAGAATCTAATCATGAAACTGCAATCATCATCTATTTTTATTGTGCTAGCAATTCTAGCAGCAACATTTAATTCGTGTTCCAAAGATGATACAACTGACCATCACGGAATGGATCACAAATTAATTTTCAAATTTGTTTTCGATTCCACACAGGTGCGACTGGATGCATTTGGAAATCCTTCTTCAGTGCCTGCTAATCATGGTGCCCAATCGCCTCGTTTCAATAAAATGAGCGCACATTATATTGAATTGGCACAAGGCGCATTAACCGCATTGGGTGCCGGCGAAATTGTATATCATCATGATGAAACTACTGCCGGAGGAGCATCGGCAATTGATTTTGTAAAATCGAATCCCGTAGGAAATAATGAAGTATTTTTTTCAATACCATTCTCTGAAGTAACACCCGGAACATACGAATATTTAAGAGTATCACTGGCATATCAGAATTATGATATAAATGTAAGGGCGAACATATCTGGAACGAACTATGATTTTATTGGTACGATAGCCTCGTTTATCGGATTCAACACCTACATAACTGATCTCACTATTAAAGACAGCACGATTCAGGTTAATTCAAATAAACTACAGGGATTCTGGGCATTTGAATCGCAGTATGGGGTGAGTCAAGGACAAGCTGCCGGAACCACAGTTCCAAATCCGATTTTTGCAACTTCCCCTATTCCTGCAGGCTCATGTGTGGTTACAGCCGAATTCGACACACCATTAGTAATACCTGCCGAACCAACTGCTGATGTAGTAATTACAGTTTCGTTGTCGACTAACAAATCATTTGAATGGACTGAAAATTCAACTCCGGGTTATTATGAGCCTCTAGCTGGCGATCAGGTAGTGGATATGGGTATTAGAGGAATGATTATTAATTAAACCAGATTTTTTTAAAGTAGAATATTCTATGCTTTTAAGTTGATTTAACTGTTGATTATCAGGCCTTTTCTGATTTTTTAATCCAAAAGAGTTTGAATTGCCTACTTTTGTGCCGCATGAGAAATAATTTATTGGTCATCATTCTGGTTTTTATGTCTCAGGTACTGAGTTTTTCGGTATCAGCTTTAGCTTCCGAAAAACAGGATAGTTATCAGATTGTTGTTCGAAGTAATAATGTTACTCCCGGTCGTTTTGCTCATGTGAATGCACCGGCATTTCATGAAATTCAAGGTGTTCTCGAATCCTCTGTGTCATATACCGGTATCTCGTCGATTCAATTGATTCAATGTAGTTTGAAGAAAATATCAGGAAATCCCGGTTCGCTTTTCGAGAAAATTTTCAAATCAAAATTAATCAGTTGTTCTGATTTCGCTGCCCGGCTAAATGAGTCTGAAACTGCAAATTTATTCCTTGATCATCTGGTTTTATTAATTTGAGATTTATTTCTTTTCTATTCTCACAATTCTGCAGGTTGTGATGGTTTGATATGTTTAATAAAAATAAATCTCTAAATTTATTATGGAAAACTCCAATGAAAGCGAGTCTTCAGGTTCCAAATTTATGGAAGGCTGGGGATTAATGATAATAATTTTGACTGTTGTGATTGTCGGTTTAGTTGTCTTGAAACTAGTACTCGATTTATAAATCTTTTACCGGAATATGCTTTGACGGATCATTGCATATTCCGGAATTTTTTCAAAAGAAATTATAATATAAACTGACTGATTAGTGATAAAATTACCTGATAATATTAAAAGAACCTTTCTTGGACAGGATCTCCCCGTCCAGCCATGTTTCAACACTTGTAAAATAAACATAGGTTTCAATGGGTTGTAATTCGCCACGGTAATATCCATCCCAGCCCTGGGATATATCTGCAGATTCGTAAACTAATTGTCCGAAACGATTGTAAATTTTAAACTCAATCAATTTTTTTATTCCAAATCCATTCACATATATAACATCATTTTCACCATCACCATTTGGAGTAAATGCGGTCGGAACATCAATGGTTGTTATTGGTTTGATTTCAAATTCATAGGTTGATGTCACTTCAAAACATCCAACATCATCAGTGATGGTTACGGAGTAAATGGTATTTACTAAAGGTTGAGCAACCGGATTCGGACAATCGGTGCAGCTTAATCCTGTAGCCGGTGTCCAGCTGTAACTATAACCAGCACCCTGATCTACATTCAACTGATATGTTTGACCGATTACCATTGCAGTATCAAATTGTACTGTTGCCGGAGGTAAGTAAATGATCACACTGGCAACCGCATTGTCGGTACATCCATTAACATCAGTTACAGTAACTGTATAATTGGTCGATACATTTGGTGTAGCGAGCGGATTCTGAATAGTATCATTATTTAATCCTGTTGCCGGAGACCAGCTATAAGCAATTCCTCCGGAGCTGGAAAGTTGAACCGGATTCCCCTGACAAGTATCGCCACCGGCAGCTATTGCTTCAGGTAATGGCAAAATAATAAGTGTTTTAGAGATGGTATCGTTACACCCTGTGCTGGAATTTGATATGCCAAGGGTAACTGTATAGGATCCGGGTGCAGGGAATGTATGTGGGGGTGGTGTTAGTCCGTTGTGAGATGTACCATCACCAAAATTCCAGTTGTTGGAGGTGGCATTGGTGGATGTATTCGTAAACGTAATTTGTTCATTCAAACAAAATAAACTGTCAGGTCCGCCTATACTAAATTCTGCAATTACCGGAAAAATATAAATTGGATTTGTTGCTACTGCAGTACATGCCGAATCTGGTGACCATAAAACCAAACTTACATTGGTGGTTCCAGATGGCGGATTAATATTATAAGTGTGTGTAACCGGAGAAATGCCGGGTGATGTTGTTCCATCACCAAAGTCCCATAAATAGCCCAATACATCAGAGGTGTCTTTTATGGAGAAGGTTATACTTTGTCCTTTACAGATAGTATCATTCAATATATTAAAATTCCCAACCGGACCTTCAACAGTTATACTTCTTGAAACAGTATCACTGCAACCATTGGTAGTGGTCTCAATAAGGGAAATAGTATACGTTCCCGGTGTTTGATAAATGGTACCAACCGTCGGATTTCCAACTGTAGCAACACCATTTCCAAGATCCCACGATCGGCTGCCAAAAATATTTACGATAGATGTATCCGTAATTGATACCAGTAAAGGATAACACTTATTGAATAAGGTATCGGCGGTTGTTACAAATCCTGCCAGTGGATAGGGTTGGACATAAACCAGGCTGGGTTGCGATAATATTGCTGTACAACCAATGGAATCGGTGACTGTCAGTGAGACATTGAAGAAGCCCGGCTGATTGTAGATTGCCGACGGATTATTATTTGTCGATGTAGTTCCATTGCCAAAATTCCAGCTATATGTAACATCACCAAATGCACTAGCCAGAAATTTGACAGAATCACCTACACAAATATTATTGGAAGATTGCACAAAGAAATTAGCATCCGGAATAGAGGGTCGGATAATAACCATCATCGAATCTTTACATCCCAAAGCATTGGTAACAACAAGTTGCACCTGCCAGTACAATACTCCTGTTTGAGTAAAGGTGTGTGATGGGTTCTGCAAATTTGAAGTAGTGCCATCTCCAAAATTCCATTGCCATTGTGTAATGGTAGTATCAGAGTAGGAGCTGTCAGAAAAGTTTACAGACAACGGCATGCAACCATATAATTTATTGGGCTTAAAGTAAGATTCTATATCATAAACCGAAATATTCCTTTTTACACTATCGACGCATCCATTTATATCGCGAACAACCAGTTTGATCTGGAAGTTTCCACCCATCTGATATGTATGCGTGTCAACCGGAGCTGTGGTAGCATGCGGGGGCATGTTATCGCCCCAGTACCAGATGTAACTATTGTGGCAGTTTCCTCCCACACTTGTTGATGCACCTGCATTAAAATTCACAATTGAATTAGCACAAACCCGCTGGTCTGCTGAGAAGGCCGCATTCAAAGCCCTTACATTGACCATTGCAGTATCGACGTAAGGATCGCATCCTGAAGTGTTATTGTATGCTGTTATTGAAACAGTATAATCACCAACAGCAGTGTAAGTATGGTTAATGTTTGGTGCTGTTGAATTATTTATAACAGTTCCGTCACCAAAATCCCAGGTCCAGTAATCGGCATCTTCAATAGTTCCGATAATTGAATAAGTGAATGGTGTACTGCAATTTCCGGTTGTAGTTATATGTGCCAGAGGGCCATTGACAGTGATAGCATTCGCAATGGTAGTTGTTCCTTCGCACCCATTATAAACTGTTGTCAGTGTAATAGACTGTGGTCCTGTGGCTGTATTAAAAGACCAAACGGGATCAGGACTGGTGTAACAATGTGACATTATACCACCATCAGCACTGTAATGCCAGTACTGCGCTGAATCTGCTGCAGGTGTAAGGTCGGTGAATTGAACGGGTGTATCAACACACACATTATTTGGTACCACTGAAAAAGCAGGAGTGCCCGGTTCACCTACATAAATTGGAATCAGATAAGAAGTGTCTTTACATCCTGCGCTGTTTGTGATCACCAGTCGTGCATAGTATATGCCCGGTGTTGTATAGGTATGATTTACCGAGGTTGATGTTCCGTTATTTATTGCACCATCACCAAATGTCCAGTAATAATTTACAATCGGCTCTTTGGAAATACTGCTGTCGGAAAATGCTACATTAAGAGGAGCGCAACCGTGCGAAACATTGGGCATGAAGCGGGCAGTTGGCTTGAAAATGGAATCAGTTTTTATAATGGTATCTTTGCAGCCATGAATACTGGTTGCAATCAGTTGTGTGTGCAAATACACATGGTCGTAATAAATAGTATACTGATTTGTATCTGCATTTTGATAAGTGTGCGATGGATTTATTCCGGATGATGTAAGCGAATCGCCAAACAACCAGTTGTAAGTGCTTCCATTCACAGATTGGTTGGTATACTGAATTGTTGCCGGCCAGGAGCAGGAATAAGATGGGTTAGAAGCAAATCCTGCAACAATATTTTCAACGATAATAGTTATAGTTGTATCATCAACACAAGTTCCCGATTGTACCTGCAAGGTAACCTGATATACTCCTGGTGTCTGATAGTAATGTACGGTATCGGTTCCTGCAGTACCATCGCCATAAGTATAAAACGGACTCACTCCTGTAGAATTATTACGGAAAGTTACTATAGAACAAACCGTATCATTTACTGCACCGACAGCGAAGAAAGAAGCCACAGGAGCGCTTATAACGACATTAGTTGTAGTTGTTGCTGAACAATTGTTATTATCCGTAACAGTAAGAGAAATGGGATAAACTCCATTTGTAGTATATGTGTTCAGTGGTGGATTAACCGCAGTAGAAGTATTTCCACCTCCTAGGTTCCATAAGTAGGTGAGACCGCCACCTGTTGTAGAATTACTGGTGGAGAGACCTGCAGAAAAAGATACAACCAATGGCGGGAGACAAGCAGCGGGAGGAGTTGGGTTGGTACTCAAAACAACGTTAGGCTTTACTGAAACATTAATGTATTGCGAACGGGAATAAGATGAATCGCATCCGTTTGCATCGGTAACTTTTAATGTAGGAGTAAAGGCACCCCCGATTGAATAGGTATAGGAAGGATTTGGATTATTGCCTGACAGGGTTCCGCCATCACCATATGCCCATTCTCTTTGAACTATAGCTGCACCACCTTGTGCAGAGGAGGAGTCTTTGAAATTTACGATTAACGGAACACATCCTTTCAAGGGTGGTGTAGCACCAAAATAAACATTGGGTTTACCATAGACAGTGATTGGCAGCGAATAATTGACCGGATTACCTGCGATTACAGCTGTAAATACAACTGTATAGGAACCCGGAAGAATGTAAGTATGTATGGGGGATGCAAGATTAGATCCGGTGCCATCACCAAAATCCCAATTGATATTTGTTGCTCCCGGAGGAGAGCTGAAAACTACATTAATGAGAGGCGCACATCCGGATGTCTGACTCGCAGAAATCTGTGCATTGCCCACTTGGGAAACTAAGAAAAGCAGCAAAGTAAGTAATACCCATCTGCAGTTTTTCAGGTTGTTCATATTGCTGTTGGAAAGGGTCCGAAAGAATAGATAAATAGTTCCTGTAATTATAGGAATTTTTTTTGAAATCGCATCCAAATTTGAATAAATTATGGTCTTTTAGGTTTTTATGCAACTTTTTTAGAAATTAGCGCATCTGTCCCAAAAATGATATATTTGTGATAACCTTTATTTTCGAATCCCCAAACCGGATCGCCATGCGACTAATGTCACCTTTTGCCTTGTTATTTGCCACATTTGCCTTATTTGCGAATGTTCAGATTCAGGCACAGCCTGCCAAATGCGGGACGATTTTAACCCCCGAACAGGTTGCAAAGGAGATGGCAAGTCCTTCATTCGGTACTCAGAAATCGATGTTTGCACCCACCAAGTGCTTTGGTAAAACACTCTCGATTACTGCCCATATTTTTGCGGATAGTCTTGGAAATTATGGTATTACAGCTTTAGATATCACTAATTCCCTGGCCGCATTGAATCAGGCATTTGGCCCCATTTGTATTTCCTTTCAGGTTTGTAATGTGAATTATATTCCCAATTATAAATACAATGATTTTTTACAGCCTGCTGATGAAGCCGAAGTGATTTCCCTCTACAGTGTACCTAAAACAATTAATATATTTTATGCCCGAAGGGTTGAACGAACTCCCGGGAATCCGGTTGGCGGCTATGCGTATTTTCCGGGTGGGGCCGATTTTATTGCACTCTCTAAATCAAGTCTTTCTTCCATTACTCATGAGATGGGACATTTTTTTGGATTGTATCATACCTTTGAAACTCAATTCGGATCAGAACTGGCAAATGGCTCTAATTGTGCAACTACCGGTGATCTGGTTTGTGATACTCCTGCCGATCCCGGCCTCGGAAATACACCAGCACCCGATTGTAATTTATCGCCCTATATTAAAGATGCCAATAACGAATGGTATGTGCCTTTGATTGGTAACACCATGTCATATTATTCAAGTGATTGTGAATGCGGATTTACAACTGATCAATACAACAAAATGGCATTGAACTATGTGAATAGCAGGTTTTATCTCTGGTAAAAAAAATCAGAATATTCCGGGTTCCTGAATTTTTCCATCTGGTCGCATTTTTCCGATTATTCGGAATTCTGTTCTTCGGTTTAATTGTCGCCCTTCCGCATTGTCTGTTCCATCTGCAAATTGATTCGGTGCAATAGGTTGAGATTCCCCATATCCACGCGCATTCAAATGGGTAACTTCAATGCCTTTCTTAACGAGATAATCAACAACACTTTGCGCTCTTTCCTGTGACAATATTTCATTGGCTGCATCAGTACCAACATGATCGGTGTGTGAAGAAATTTCAATAACCAGATCAGGATTGTTTTGCATGATGATAAGTAAAGTTGTGTCAATGGAATTCATAGCCGCTTGTGTTAATGTGGCTTTCCCGTATTCATAATAAATGTTCTTCAAGCCGATTGCATCGAAAGGAGCTTCCTTGACCCCAATGTTCATTTCTATACTTTCATTTTTCTTGCGGTCAATTGTGCTGAACTCACGAACAGAACTCAGGTAACCTTCTTTTTTTGTCGTCAAACGGTATTCCCGGTCAGGTAAAACTACCATTTTGTATTTACCATCAAGATCTGTGAAAATTCCATTAACAGGAACATAAGTGGTGTCTTCCGGATTTTTCATTTCCAGAAAAACTTTAGCTCCCTTTACCGGGATTCCCTCTGAAGTTAAAGCAGTATCTGAAGTTTCATATAAAGATCCTTTTACTTCCAGCATGATTGCATCCAGCCAATGGATGCTGAAAATGTCATCACAACAACCTTTTGAAATATTAAGAGAAGTCTTTACCTCACGATTAGAAACCATCATTGCATATTCACTGCTGCTCTTGCTTTGTGAATAATAAAGATCATCATAAGAAGAATTTAAAGGTGCTCCTAAATTTTGCGGAATAGACCATCTTTTCATTTCTCCGTTTGTTTTGAAGATATCCAGACCTCCCAAACCCTGAAAGCCATCTGAACTAAAAAATAAAGTTCCCGAAACATAATCGTAATAAGGCGTAATTTCATCACCTGCAGTATTTATTTTTGATCCTGCATTCGAAGGTGGTTTGTATAGTTTTAGTTTGGAATCATAATAAGTATACCAGATATCCATTCCGCCTCTTCCATTTTCACGATCAGATACAAAGTAGATGATCTCCCTGTTTTTCTTAGCTTCCGTTGCAACCGTGGGCTGTGTGCTGGTGTAACCCGAAAGATTTACATCATCTCCCAATGAAACCGGTTCGCTCCAGTTTCCGTCATTTAAATTACTAACGTATAATGCACATATGTTTTTGTTCTTTCTGTTCCGTTTACATCTTGAAAAATAAATTCGCTGACCATCTTTAGAAAATGCTACATTCGAATTATGAACACCTTCGGCATTGAAAGGACCGTCGAGTAATCCTTTAGTAATCCATTTATCATTTTCTTTGGTTGCCGTATATAATTTCCGGAAAGGTTCATTAGATGAGGAATCTTCCGTATTCATGTAAAAATACTTTTGGTCGGTTTTTAAGGAAGAATAAATCATCGTGCTGTCGTTGATAAATACCGGACCGGCTTCAACATGAGACGTATTGATGGTAGAGTCGAGATGATCTATTTTTACATTCAGTGGTTTGTCCATCATTTCTGAAACAAAAGCAGTTGCCTTGGTATTGTTACCAATCATTTTAAGATAAGCACTTTTATCTTTGCCCTTGTATTCTTTTAAACTTCGCATAATATTCATCGGACTTCGAAAAATTGCCAATGTTTTTAGCATGGTTGCATAATGAAAGAGTGCCAAAGCATTCTTTTTGGGTTTAAGCTGATAAGCTTTCAGATACATTTTTTCCGCCTCGCGATAATCTTTCGACAAACGGTAACTTTCCGCAAGCTGGTAAACTATTTTGTAGTTCTTCGGCCGCTTATCGCGATAACTTTCAAAGTACATAGCTGCAGAACTGTAGTCACCTTGTTTGAAAGCGCTTTTCCAAAAGCACGAAGTTGTCCGGCCCGCATCGATTTTACTGGATCATCATCCTGAGCGAATCCTCCTGTCTGAAACACCAGAAGAACAGAACAAATTATAAGTAAGCCTTTTTTAATAGCGTTCACAGGGTATCTTAACTTTTACTGCACGCGAATTGAGTGCTGTATAAATAATTGAAATTTCAAATGCTCCCCGGTTGCGGGTGACTGTTTGTGCTTCCGAAATATTAATGTCGTAGCTGAAACCAATGTCGAATAAATCGTATCGGAAACCGGTAACAAGTGCAATTGCATCGGTCTGACTTTTTACCGAATTCCTGACAAAAGCACCATAGCTTACCGAAGAAATTTTGTTGGTTACTTCTTTCGATTTGCGGGTAATTAATACACCTGCCATAAAATCGTTTGCTTTCGATTGCTCCATAAAAAGAATCTGCGGAGTAATTATGGTGCGATCATTCTTTTCCCATTTATCAGACACCGTTACCACATAGCGGTTTGGCAATTTATTTTCAGGGCCAAAGAAATTTTCATCCGGACGATTCAGGTGAAACATAGCAAATCCTAATTTTGGTGTGTGTTTACCAAATTTACGGTTCCAGCCAATGCCGGCATTCACATCTAAATAGGATACTTTGTCGTTGCGATCGGCTTCAGCACTTGCTACATTGGTATCGAAATAACCGGTATTCAGATTGAACTGATCCGGGAATGTAAGTTTCGAAACATCAAATGATTTCATTACATAACCGCCTTGAACACCAATATGAAAGACGCTTTTTCCTACTAATTTATGCCAGGCTGCTGAAAGGTTAATTTTTGCAATCTGGAAAGCATTCACCCCGGACTTATCATACACAACATTAAGTCCACCACTCATCTTTTCATTCAGCACATAAAACTGCTGATCATATCCCGCTGAATTTGATAAATACCCGGGATCAAATTTGCGCCACTGACTCCGAAAAGTATTCATAAACCGGTAATCTCCGGTGTAATCGCCTGTTAGAGAGGGGTTTATGGTTAAAGGTGCCGTGTAAAACTGGGTAAAATGCACATCCTGACTTAAAACTTGGGTCTGGACGAAAGTGAAAATGAGCAAAAATAATTTTATAAACTTCATTTTGAAGGCTCTGACTTTTAAGGAGGCGAATCAGAGCGTTAATTTACGTAAAGTGATCATAATTCCAAAAAAAAGTCATAAAAAATTCGTAAAACTGTTTGTTGTAGATGCAATAGCAATACTAAACGGAGATTCACAAAACAAAAAGGAATTTGTATGAGCAGGATTTAACCAGTTTCAGAAGGTCTCGTATTTGAACAACGGAAGCTATCTGGTTAATTTGGAACATAACGGGAATATTTTAGCATCACGCAAATTGATGGTTGTGAAGTGAGGTTTGGGGAATTTAAACTTTTGGATGTATAGAAAAATTCGTTTCTTCCTTTTATCTCAAGGTATCCTGGTGTTCCGTTAATTTTCACAACAAGATTAAGCAGATTTTACAAGACAAGGAACAAGATAGTTTTTGCTTAAAAGATATTTCCGGAAGTTTTAGAAATTAATGATAAAATAAATTTCATAGTTTCAAAGTCATTATCAGTCAGTGGCGGCAGAGCCGCGTCATTAGCAGCAAAGCTGCTGTCATTAAATAGAGTAATATGTCATAAGCAATAAGAGAACTCAATGTTAGAACTGTATGCAGTATGCAACAGGATGTTTATTATTCAATATCAAATAACAACCATTGATCAATTAGGTGATGCAATTTCCTTCATTTTATATGGGAAATCCCATCTATCATTTTTCATCTATAATTTATCATCCACTGCAGCTTGCTGCAGGGCACTCCCGAAACTGGTCCTCGCCTGTGGCGAGGATCCCTCTCCAAAATTTTATATTATAAAGAAATAAATTTTATTTTTACAGTTCATTATTCATCATGGCATCGTTGCGAAAGCAGTTTTATGAAATGTAACTGTTCTTTATTCTGGCCATTGAGTTGCGTGCATCCTCGCCACAGTCCGACAGCTATCGGGCGAGGAGGAGAAGGTGTATTTATCCCAATCCTACCGGAGATATGATTAATTTTACCCGTATCTTGCCTTCAGGAGCTGTAGTAAAGGTATTTGATACCTCCGGTAGGGAGATGCTTCATGAAGTTAATCCTATACTAATAAATGTCAGTAGCCTTGAAAATGGGTATTATATTTTAAAAATATTTGAAAACCACGAACTAATATTCCATAAGAATATTGTTATCATAAAATAACAATCATTGGATGCGATTCACCAAATTTAAAAATGTAAATCCTAATATGAGACTACTTATTATCTTGTTGATAATAATAACTGCACATGTTTCCGTGGCACAAAACCGCAATTCGGTTTGGGTGTTCGGAGATTCTGCCGGGATAGATTTTGGTAGCGGTGTAGCTTTGCCTATTGTAAGTGCTATGGATGGACGGGGGAGCTGTGCCAGCATTTCAGATGCCAATGGTAACCTGTTATTTTACGCAGCAACAATGCCTGAATACTTTGGGCCTGCCGGAGTCGAAACTTTTGTTTTTAATCAGAATCATAATGTTATGCAAACGGTGATTCTATTGTAGGAAGAGGTTGGTATCAGGAGCTGGTAATTATTCCAAGCCCTGCAAAGGACAGTATGTACTACTTGTTTTCTATCAGTGTAACTGAAAACTACGGATTGGTTTACAGTATTATAGATATGCGGTTAAATGCTGGACTTGGAGCAGTTACTCAAAAAAACATTCAATTACAAAATTTTAAGTTAGTAGATTGTATAAATGCCGTTAAACATGGTAATGGTAGGGATTGGTGGGTGATTTTCAGGAAGTCGGGGTTCCCTGCCTTCAACAATGATTTTTATACTTATTTGATCACCCCAGCTGGCATTCAGAATGTTTCTATTCAGTCATTTGGTGAGCAAAACGTTACAAACTTAGGTAAGATTACTATTTCTCCTGAAGGCACTAAAATGGTTTTTATCAATTTAAATGGTGTAATAGAATTATTTAATTTTGACAGATGCACTGGTCTACTGAGTAATTCAATACCTATTGACTTTGGAGTCTTAGCTCCACCAGAGCCCTTTTATTGGAGTTGTGAATTTTCACCAGATGCCAGCAAGTTGTTTATAAGTACGAATAGTGACACATCCTATTTATTTCAGTACGATCTGAATGCGCCAAACATTTCTGCAAGTAAGGATACTCTATTTTCAATTTCTAACATTGAATATGCTTTAGGGGCCTTGAAGCGAGGTCCGGATGAAAAAATTTATTTATCTGGTTGGTATAACGACGGTTTTAATGCCCCATATCCTTATGCTGACAGTGTTTATAACATGTACAACATGAATTTATCTGTAATTAACCAGCCAAATAACCTTGGAACTCTATGCGATTTTCAACCATATAGCTTTAATCTTGGTGGTAAACGAACCTATCTTGGTCTTCCTAACAACCCCGAATATGACCTACAAGCCCTCGCAGGCAGTCCATGCGATACGTTGGTGGGAATCGGTGATGCTCCACAAATACAACAAGCCGCCCTAAATGTTTTCTACCACACAGCATGGGAAAAAGCGTTTATAAATGCCTCGAACCTGTTAGGCAAAACAGGTAAGTTATTGGTTTATGATATGCAAGGGAAAATAGTTCATTCAGAGCCGCTTCGGATACAGAATGGATACTATACAAGAGATTTGTCTATGATAGGTAAGGCTCATGGGGTTTACCTTATTGTTCTAGAGACGGAACAGGAGCTGTTGGTGAAGAAGATGCTGATTGAATAATGTGGTTATGCCTTCATGAATAGAGATTTGTACTTTGTAGGCATCCTCACCTCAATGCGATAGCTATCGGACGAGGAGGAGAAGGGGACGAGAGGAGTTGCAAACTAAAGATTCTATACAAACTAGAAAGTTAGCAATAATACGATGAATAAATTAATTTTAATTGTAGCAATGTTTGTATGCATGCCTGGATTAACTTCAGGTCAAAGAAATGCTCATTGGATTCTTGGTTATAATACATCAGGTTTTCCGAACGGATTTAATGATTTGTTTGAGATTAATTTCTCAACACCAATACCAAATATGGTACTTTTAGATACCGTTGCATTTGCCTCACTTAATACCAATACTTCTATCAGTGACATTTCAGGAAATCTATTATTTTATACGAATGGGATAACTATAAAAAATGCCTTCAACGGAACCATGTTGAATGGTGATACATTGAATCCCAATTGCAATGATTACTATTTTGTAAATGGTGCATACGGTGTTAACGCAATTCAAGCTGCTCTGCCTTTAAATGCCCCTGGCAATCCCAACAGGTATTATCTCATCCATCAGGGATATTACAGCGACGATTTTAGTGCTTTCCCCTACCCTTATTATTATTGCGATACCCTGTATTATTCCATCATTGATATGACATTAGACAGTGGGCGAGGAGCGGTAATTTCCAAAAATCAACACTTGTGGGTAGGCAGTTTGCCCTTAAGGCAATTAGCAAGCATTGGTTCTTTAACTGCCTGCAAACATGCCAACGGCAGGGATTGGTGGGTGATTTCGCACCGGGATTCCTCCTCGGAATTTATGACCTTTCTTATATCCCCTCAAGGTATAACTGGTCCTTTTTATCAAAATATAGGACCTCTATGCTTAGAATTCAAAGGACAGTCTGTTTTTTCTCCTGATGGTTCAAAGTATGCATTTTTCCAATTTGGAGGAAGTCGAATTCATTTGTTTGACTTTGACCGATGTTCGGGCTATTTAGTAATTACATCAATATAACAAATATTAATGCGATTCATTATGGCTCTATCGGTGCCGCCTTTTCACCGAATTCCAGATATTTGTATACTAGTTCGTATAGCAAAATTGTACAATGGGATACCTATGCAACTAATATTGCAAATTCAAAAGTAATAGTTGCCGAACCTGACACTATACCATGTCCAAATTATAATGTTTACTTTTATTTAATGCAATTGGCTCCCAATGGAAAAATATATGTCAGTACCCCATCCAGTAGCCATTGTTTAACGGTGATCAATTATCCGGATTCTCCGGGATTGAGTTGTGATGCGGTTCCTCGTGGGCTGGCCTTGCCTAGATCTAATGGATTTTCCGTTCCAAATCATCCAAACTATGAATTGGGTTCAATTTCCGGTTCGGTTTGTGATTCTTTGACGACATTAACTGAAAATTCGTATCTTGATCGATATACTATAAAAATCGTACCCAATCCGGGGAATGGCAATTTTCGATTGTCTTTTCCTGTTTTTGGCAATGAACCATCTCTGCTACAATTGACAGATGTTTTCGGAAAAATTATTTATCAAACGCATTTAACAGCATGGACTTCTGTTTATGAATTAGAATTGAAAGGAATAGTTAGCTCTGGTTTGTATATGTGCCGGATCACCTCTGAAAATAAAGTAGCGATAGGGAAATTGATAATTGAAGAATAAGAAATGTGATTCCTTTACACGTTATTTATTTTGTGGCGTCCTATCCGGAAACTTAGGTATAACCTAATTTTAGAACATAAAAGTAAGTCAACAGTAGCCAATATGCTCAATAAAAAAAGGCTGCAGAAGCCGTAATGGTTCCCAGTTCGCAGACACTAAAATTGATGGATTTCTCCATGATTCAGCCGCTAATGGCCAAAGAAGGGCAAATTATATCAAAATTCCACCAACCCCTCTATTTTTTTAATCCCAATATACCATCAATCGTTTGAATAGATACTGCATGGTAGCCGGGTCGTGCTTTCTGATAGATTTGGCGTCCCATTTCTAAACCTTTTTGAGTTTTGGCAAGTTCCGAGTAAATTGGTTTCAGGAATTTCCTTCTCCCTACTGCCTTCAGGAATTTCTCCATGTTTGGGAATGCTTTCTCATATCCCGAAGCAATGGCATGCTGATACCATTCGGATTGAATTTCACTATTTCCGGAATTGGTAAATCCGAAGGCAGCATCCAGTTCTTCCATTTTTTTAAGGTCCAGACTATCATTCAAATTTCTCAGGAAATACATCCAATGGTGTGTGGTCCATCCTTTGGTATCGATTGTTTTTGCCGGCGTGCCGCTTTTATATGCGGTTGCTGCATTACCTGCTTTTTCAAGTTCTGTCGATTTTATTTCCGGACAATTTGCAGGTAAACCAGGTGCGTAAATCCAACCCTCTGCATTTATTTGTTTGCGAAGTTTGTCGTCGCCTTTGATGAGTTCACTTTCAAGATAGGCCAAAAATGTTTTCGTATCAATGGCACCCCACGCGTGTTTTTTGAAATAACTGTTCAGGAATGCATCCCAGCGTTCGCGACCGATTGCATATTCAATAGATGTGAGGAAAAACCTTCCTTTTTCATAGGCAATATCACTCACGCCATCATCGGGATCGCGACCTGCAAGATCGAGGTACAGATGCGTATCTTTACTGGTGTCGCCCATCGATTTAATAGTCTCGCGCAGTTCACCAAGACTCAACAGTGTTAACATATCGGCATAATCTTTACCATAAATCTTTTCCATGATTCTGGTTTCAAAGTAAACCGTAAATCCTTCATTCAGCCAGAAGTCGTTCCAGGTAGCATTTGTTACCAGGTTCCCCGACCAGCTGTGAGCCAGTTCATGTGCTATAAGTGCCACCAATGAGCGATCGCCGGCAATAATAGTTGGAGTTGCAAAAGTGATTCGTGGATTTTCCATCCCCCCAAAGGGGAAACTTGGAGGAAGTACCAATACATCATAGCGGCCCCATGCATACGGACCGTATAAAGATTCAGCACTGGTAATCATTTCATGTAAATCGGCAAATTCCCATGCCGATTTCTCAATCATGGTGGGCTCTGCGAATACACCACAATTCGGACCCAGTGAACGGAATTGCAAATCACCTACCGCTAATGCCATCAAATACGACGGTATTGCCTGTGGCATATTGAAACGATAAATGCCATCAGGATGAAGAGTAGTATCATTTTCTGCACTCATAAGTGCCATCAGATTTGAAGGTACTTTAATAGTAGCATCATAGGTGAATTTGATCCCCGGACTATCCTGAAGGGGAATCCAGGTGCGGGCTAAAATAGCTTGTGACTGAGTGAATAAAAAGGGTTGAGTGCCACCATTTGTTTGAGCCGGATCGAGCCATTGTAAGGCTCCTGCGTCGGGACTGGTACTGTAAGTGATAACTATTTTCTTTGTTCCGGGCTTTATGGCAACAGTTAAGTCGCTTCCTAAATATTCCACTGCATCGGCCATGGAATAGGAGGTAGGCTCCCCTGAATCGAGCACCACAGACGAAATATTCAATCCCTTAGAATCGAGATGTATCTGGTTAGCTCCTGTTTTATTTTTTATAGAAAGCGTTGCAGTTCCCGAAATAATTTTGGCGTTGAAATCTACATTCAGGTTCAGGCTGAGGTGTTCTACTACTGCTTCTTCCGGCCTTGCAAAGGAGTGAATATCTTTAGGTGTCATAGTTTCAGTTTTCGGAGTTTTTGGTGAAGTGCAGGATGTCCATAGAAGTGTCAGCCCGGCGATGATAGTTACTATTTTCAAGGATATGGGTTTTGTACGGCGAATATAAAACTTTCTGCTGTACGACCGGTGTTCCTTCGGGAAATGAACCGAAGAAATGAACGTAGCATCGTGAATAAGAGTTTAATAAAGCTTCCAAATGCAATTAATGCTATTGTATCTTTGTAGCATATGCCGCAAGTCGATTCTTTATTTTCTATAACTCCGGTTGTCACTCCCGATACAGTGAGGACAGCAGCCGGCAGTACCCAGGTATTGAATCAACCCGATTTATTCCGGTTTTCAGATTCCGACAGCACCTCCGCTTTGGCGCGGGAAACCGGTTATTACCGGGAAAATAAAAGTCTGTTTACCGGCCATGTCCTTCAACCGGTTAATGCTGCACCCATTACGTTCTACCGTCGTACACCCGATTGGTTTACACTGGGGCTGGTAGTAGTTGTAATTGCATTCACATGGATAAGGGTTTTTTACTCTAAAATTTTTAAGCAACTGGTAGGAGCCTTTTTCAGTAATTCTATTTCAAATCAAATTGTGAGGGATGAAAATATTCTGGTGCAAAGAGCCTCCATTCTGATGTCTTTTATTTTTTATCTCACGGCATCCTTATTTATTTATCAGATCATCGATTTCTTTAAATGGTCCAATCCGCTGATATCAGATGGGCTACTCAGATTTATACTTATTTGCCTGGCAGTTGCATTTACATATTCCTTTAAAATGGTACTGCTGAAAGGTTTAGGTGAGGTGTTTGGCATCGATAAACCGGTCGCAACATACATCTTCAACATCTTTCTAATCAATAACATTTTAGGAATAGCACTCATTCCAATTGTGGTTGGAATAGCCTATGTGGCTACAGTATCGACTGCTTTAGTTGCCTGGATAGGTGTTGGTTTGGTTATTATTGCATTCATTTACAGACTAGTGCGTGCTTTTTCGATATGGCTTACACTCAATAGGGTTTCATATTTCTATTTAATTTTATACTTTTGCACCCTTGAAATTGCCCTCCTGGTAATTCTTGTTAAGCTGGTACAGGGTTAATTTCTTTAAAAAGTTTTACCAGGGCTTAAAACAGGAACGCAAAGTTGAAAGTTAAGACTATTCTGGTTACACAACCAAAACCTGAATCCGACAAGTCGCCATATCACGATCTGGCGAAGAAATACGGACTGAAAATTGACTTCAGACCGTTTATTCATGTTGAAGGAATTCCGGCAAAGGATTTCAGAAGGGACAAAATCAACCTATCCGATTTTTCGGCTGTGATTTTAACCAGCAGGCATGCTGCCGATCACTTTTTCAGGATGTGCAATGAAATGAGAATCACTAATCTGGATACTTTTAAGTATTTCTGTATTTCTGAATCTACCGCCTTTTATTTGCAGAAATATGTCGTTTACCGGAAGCGTAAAATATTCTATGGTAAATCAACTATCAATGACCTCATTGATGTGTTGAAGAAACACAACAAAGAGAAGTTCTTACTGCCTTGCTCCGATATTCATAAACAAGAAATTTCCGATACTTTATCATCATTCGGAATTGAACATATTAAGGCAATACTTTATAAGACAGTTTGTTCCGACCTTTCTGATCTGGCAAATGTGAATTATGACATGCTGGTATTTTTCAGTCCTTCAGGAATTACATCGTTGTTAAAGAACTTTCCGAAGTTCAAGCAAAATGCAACCCGTATTGCTGCATTTGGGGCTACCACAACACAAGCAGTTACCGAAGCAAACCTGAAGGTAGATGTTATGGCTCCTATTCCGGAAGCACCGTCCATGACCATGGCAATTGAGCAATATCTCAAAAAGGTTAATAAATAATCTTTTTCAGCTCATCAGGTTACTGTTTTTTTATTCTCTTTGTAAGGCAATTCATTCATGATCAGCCGTAAAAACCAATTTCCGAAAGCCAGCAGGGTTCATCTTCGAAATGATATCAGTTTCCTTTTTACAAATGGTAAAAGCATAAATGCATTTCCCGTAAAGGCAGTATATAAGCTCTCACCTCCTCAGGACGAACACTGGCTCCGAATTGCAGTGAGTGTTCCGAAAAGAAATTTTAAAAAGGCCGTCGACCGCAACCGAATTAAGAGGCAAATCCGGGAGATTTACAGGTTGAGCCACCACCCTTATTCCGCTCAGCTGGCTGCTTTGCAGAAAGGTGTTCAGCTTATGTTTATTTTTACAGGTAAGGAATCCCCCGATTATGCAGTACTCCAATCTAAAATAATCTTAATTTTACAACGTTTACTGGTAGCAGATGAAGTGGCTGTTAACTAAACTCCTTACCGGGATGATTCTTTTTATAAAAAAGCGATCTCTCCCCTGTTAATGCCCTCCTGCAGGTATTATCCTACCTGCTCGGAATATGGATTGGAAGCAATTCGCAAACATGGACCGTTCAAAGGGGGATGGCTTACGCTGAAAAGGATTCTTTCCTGTAATCCCTGGGGTGGACACGGAAATGATCCGGTTCCTTAATAAATTGAAATAAATAAATTGTCATACTATGAAAGTTAACTTCTTAAAAAGAACCCGCACCTGGATAATCGCTATGGTTATTACCATTGCCGGATTTTTCTCCTTTTCCTTTACCGATGATTACTTCGAGATTTCCCGCAATATGGACATTTTTGCCACCCTGTTCCGGGAGCTGAATATTTATTATGTGGATGAGGTAAAGCCCGGTGATCTCATGAAAAAAGGTATCGATTCCATGCTGGAGTCACTCGACCCGTACACGAATTATATTCCTGAATCGGAAGTGGAAGATTACCGGTTCATGACTACTGGTCAGTACGGAGGAATTGGTGCTCTGATAGGTCAGAAAGGCGATAATGTGGTGATCACCGACCCTTATGAAGGTTACCCCGCTCAAAAAGCAGATCTCCGCGCCGGTGATGTTATTCTTGAGATTGATGGGAAACCAATTAAAGGCAAAAAATATGATGAGATCAGTAAGATTCTGAAAGGACAACCTAAAACGCCCGTTAAACTTTTAGTAAAAAGAG
Source organism: Bacteroidota bacterium (assembly GCA_016713525.1). Lineage (GTDB taxonomy): Bacteria > Bacteroidota > Bacteroidia > AKYH767-A > OLB10 > JADKJB01. The sequence goes on from JADJOZ010000003.1 coordinate 326,422, forward strand.
AAGGGGAGCCTGCTCCGATTGAAAAAACAGTGATGCGCGATGAAATAAAAATTAACAGCGTTCCTTATTTTGGTATGCTCGATAATGAAATTGGTTACATCCGCCTGACCGGTTTCACCGATAATGCCGGTGGTGAAGTGAGGGATGCTTTAATGGAATTGAAGAGTAAAAATAATGTGAAGTCTCTGGTTCTTGATCTTCGCGGTAATCCCGGTGGATTACTCAATGAAGCAGTTAATATCACGAATATATTTGTGAATAAAGGTGTGGATGTGGTGAATACCAAGGGTAAAGTAAAAGAGTGGGATAAGACATACAAAGCACTTAATAATCCTGTGGATGTGGATATTCCTTTGGTGGTTTTGGTCAACAGTGGATCGGCATCAGCAAGCGAAATTGTTTCAGGAAGCATTCAGGATCTCGATCGTGGAATTATTATCGGTCAGCGGACTTTTGGAAAAGGGTTGGTGCAGACTACACGACCACTCAGCTACAATGCGCAAATGAAAGTAACAACAGCTAAATATTATATTCCCAGCGGAAGATGTATTCAGGCACTCGATTACACGCATCGCAATGAAGATGGTAGTGTGGGTAAAGTACCTGATAGTCTTGTATCAGAATTTAAAACTAAAAACGGACGGGTCGTTTATGATGGAGGAGGTGTTTCTCCTGATTTCACTACGGAAACTCAGTATCTGTCCAATATCGCTCAAAGCTTACTGGTCAAACAACTTATTTTCGATTATGCTACATTATATCGTGTAAAAAACCCTACTATTTCTTCGGCAAGAAGTTACAGAATCTCAGAGCAGGAGTACAGTGATTTTATAACCTGGCTTGGTGATAAGGAATACGATTACACTACCAAGAGCGAAAAATCATTTGAAGAGCTTAAAGAAATTGCCACCAAAGAAAAATATTATGATGGTATGAAAGATCAGTTTGATGCTCTGAAAAAGTCTTTGATGCACGATAAGCAGGAAGATCTGCAAAAAAATAAAGAGGAGATAAAACAACTTTTGCAGGATGAAATCGCATCCAGATATTATTATCAAAAAGGTCGAATTGAAGCTTCATTCGATTTTGATCCTGAAATTACCAAGGCTACCGAGGCATTGAAAAATAAACAGGTTTTTGATGCCATTATGAACAGAAAGCCGGAAGCTTTGAAGAAATAACCCTAAGAAAATGAGTACCGGGAGCAGTTGGCAACAACTGCTCCTTTAATTTTTTTATCGATGCAGTTGCATTCAGACAAACAAAATATTCCATTTTTTATTTATTATGCCGGGCTGCTTTTACTGACAGCCTCCCTGCCACTTTCAAAATTTGGCATGAGCCTTTCGCAATTCTTTATTTTTGGAGGGTGGCTTTTAAGTGGCGATTTTAAGGGGAAGCTTGAGCGTTTTAAAAAAGCTCCTCTAGCCTGGTTGCTGATGTCGGTTTTTGGCCTGCACCTTCTCGGTTTAATTCATACCACCGATTTTGATTATGCTTATAAAGATCTCCGAATTAAATTGCCATTGCTGTTATTGCCTTTTGTGTTGTCTACCGGCCCGCGACTTAATAACAAACAGTTTGAAGGAATTTTAGCAGCACTTATTGGCGGTGCGCTTGTTTCCAGTATCATCAGCATTGCGGTGTTGAAAGGGATTATAAACCGGCCGGTAAATGATATCCGTGATATCTCTATTTTTATTTCACATATCCGCTTATCGTTATTATGTTGCTTGTCGGTTTTTGCAACGGGATATCTCTTTTATCGCTACCGCATCCATCATTTCAAAGTGACATTTGCAGCAGCAGCAGTACTTGTAGTTTGGTTTATTTGGTTTATTTTTATTCTGGAATCCTTAACGGGACTTGCTGTTTTAATTTGTTGGGCTGTTTTGATTCCTGTTTGGATGTTGTTTCGATCCGGCAACTGGTTGCTTCGCACAGGCATTATATCTTCAGCGATTCTCATACCTTTCAGTGTTTACTGGTATGTTAATGATGTCAATAAAAAGATGCATCTTCATGAATCGGTTGACGTGAGCCGGCTTGAGAAAACAACGCCTTCCGGTCGCCCCTATGAACATGATTTAAATGCACAGCAATATGAAAATGGTTATTTGGTATATATCAACATTTGTCAGGATGAATTGCGTCAGGAATGGAATAAACGGAGTGACCATGATTATGATGGTGCTGATAACCGGGGCAGGAATTAAAGTATACACTGATTCGTTTTCTGGCTTCAAAAGGTCAGAAAAAGACTCTGCTGCTGTAGGTTTATTGAACGATTCCGAGATTAAATCGATTGAAAAAGGAATTGCCAATGTCGATTATCAAACCATTGGAAGTTTACGATCCCGCGTTCATCAGGTGCTGTGGGAAATTCACAATTTACAATTAGGTGGAGATCCAAGTGGTCACTCGGCAGCACAACGTTTTGAATTCTGGAAAGCCGCAATAGGTATTATCAAAGATCATGGGTGGACAGGTGTAGGTACCGGTGATTTACCGGAGGCCTTCAGGAATCAATATCAAAAAATGGATTCACCCTTAAGTGAAAAATGGCGATTGCGTTCTCATAATCAATATCTGAGTTTTGCCGTTGCTTTTGGCATTCCAGGTTTATTGTGGTTTTTGGCAACATTATTGATGCCGTTAATATCAAAAATAAGAAGCCGAAACTTTTTATATGCTTCATTTGCAATAGCAGCAATGGTATCAATGATTACTGAAGACACCCTGGAAACACAGGCCGGAGTTACCTTCTTTGCATTATTTAACTCCCTTTTTCTGTTCGTTAACCCACAAAATAGTGCCGGTGACGGAAAAAAAGGTCCTGAGGACCAGCACTGAGGGGTATTTTGACACGTGCGAAGTTGATTGGTATAAAATTACCCGTCGTTTCGCCTTAATTTTGTAGTACTTAATATTGATGACAACATTCGATTCCAGGTTCACTGAGGCCGACCAACTGTATGCCAATGCCATTGCCATTTTACAAAATGGGGATGTGGCAAAAGCTGCCGGTTTATTTGCCGCCATCACAGCCCGTTTTCCAGATTATGGAAAGGCCTGGAATGAATTTGGGAATATTCTGTTTAATCACTTGAACAGCCCCGAAGAAGCTGCTGATTGTTTTCAAAAAGCGATGGAAGCGGAACCCGGTCTGGCATCTGCCTATTTAGGTTATGCCGAAGTACTTTTTGTTTTGGAACGATATGCCGAAGCAAATGCCATCGTTAATCAGGCTATGGAAGTAAAAGGTGTCAGGAAAGATCTCGCATGGATGAGGTCGGCGCTGATTATGGAAAGCCAGTCGAGGTTTGATGAAGCAATTGAAACTTATAAAAAGGCAATTTTAGCTTCTTTTTCTGAAGAAGATATATCACGATGTGAAAAGGGCATCAGCAGATGTAATATCAAGAAAAAATATCAGTAATTAAACTGACAGGTTTTTCAGATTCGTTATTCAACTGAAACTAATTTCAGTTTTCCTAAAATCCTAACAGAAGATTCTAATTAAAAACTTCCTGTTTTTCTGCCCATTGATCCGTTGAAAAGAGATCAGGTAAAAACACAGTGAAACGGGTAAAGCTACCTGAATCGGCAAAGACTTCAATATAACCTCCCAGCCGGTCAATAGCATTCTTAACCACATAAAGTCCAAGGCCATTGCCATTGGAATTATTGTTTCCTTTATTAAACATCATAAAAATATTTCCCCGGGTTTTTTCATCAAAACCAACACCATTATCTGTGATTTCAATTTTCACTCCATGCATAAAATCATGAATGTGAACCTGTATAAAATCATCTTCACAATTTTTACGATACCTGATAGCATTGTCGATCAGATTGTGGAGTACAGATGACAATAATTTTTTATCCGTTCGAAGCTATAATTCATTTAACATCCGGTCGAGCTTCTCGGCAGAATGTCGAATCATATTTACGCATGGTGTGGCTGATGTGCCTTCGTTTTCCTTTTCTAAAAGCTGAATCAATCCCAAAATAGATGATAAAGGTCCTTTTAAATCGTGTGATGATTTATAGATAAAAGTATTAAGTTCACGCTGTGCAAGCTGAAGTTTTTCTTCAGTCGATTTACGATCGGTAATATCAGAATAGGTAACCAGAATCCCTGTCAGCACTCCCGTTTCATCTCTTGTGACAGAGCAGTTAATCATACACCACTTGCGTTGTGAATTTCGTGTGTGAATCTGTATTTCATACTGGCAGGCTGCATTCGTTTCCGACTTGGCTGTTCCGGATTCTTCATAAATGAGCTCCAGCAATGTTTCCGGGAAAAGTTGGTATGGAACTTTTTTACCTGTTAAATCTTCCAGCGTGAAACCGGTGATTTCTAAAAATCTTTTATTGGCAAATTTCACCAATCCACTTCTGTGAATGTATAGCAAGCCTTCATTCATCGTCTCCAGCAGGTTTTCATAATCCTGTTCCCGCTTGCGGATAGTTGCTTCTGCCTGCTTTTGTGCCGTTATTTCGGTATGTGTAAGTAGTGTACCTCCAATTTGTCCGGTATCATCCAGTAATGGTGTGCCTTTAACTTTAAACCATACAACATCACCCGACTTCGACTTAAAATGAATTTCAACCGGATTCATATCATTCAATAATTCACCAACGATATTTTTCCCATGAAAAGGATCATTCTTATCCAATAAATCACCAAATCGTTTTCCGGTGAGTTCCGTTTCTTCAAAACCTGTGGTCTCTATAAACTTGCGGTTTGCAAATTGAACCAGTCCGTCATTATCAACAAACATAACTCCTTCATTGATTGTTTCAAGCAGTAACCTGTAGGCATGTTCCGATTTCCGAATTCGCTTTTCGTCTCTTTTACGCTGATCTATGTTTCGTGCAAAAAATGAAACTCCGTTGATTTGTTGATTGTTTGATCTTATGGGATTAACCGATAGTTCTATGTCATGCCTCGTATCGGTAAAATTAAGCGTGGTCTCAACCCGAAATTGCTCACCATTCAATGCTCGACGGAATATCTCGGCAAACCAATCTTTATATGCTCCTGGTAAGGAAGCCCGCATGTTATCGCCAATAACAGGTCGCTTGCCGGTTAGCAATTCAAAGCTCTCACAGAAACGCTTATTAATAGTAATGTAATTGAAGTCACTGTCGACTGCCCAAATACTGTCTTTGGTATTTTCAATTAAAGCGTCATTATTGGCTTTCGAATGCAACAACTGCTTTTCAATTGCTTTTCGTTCCTTTGAATAAATGATTGATCTGGCTATGAGCGCGGGGGTGATATCCTTTTTCATCAGATAATCCTGTGCCCCATTTCGGATTGCTTCAATAGCTTTCGATTCATCTTCATCCCCGGTAAGAATTACAACCGGTATCTCCGGGTATGCGGAATGAATTACTTCAAAAGTCTTCAGTCCATCACTATCCGGTAAGTGTAAATCGAGAAAAAGGATATCCGGAGTCGATTGTTCTAGTGAATCCAAAGCTTCCTGTAAATTCATGGCTACCAAAATTAACCCAATATCAGATTTAGCATGTCCCAGCATTTGCTGAAATATGTTGATATCCAATGGGTTGTCTTCTACAAGTAGAATTTTTTGGTTCATGGAACAAGTGCTCAGACTGCATTTTAACAGGCAGTCAAAATTCAAATGACCTCCCTTTAACGTTGATTGCCAGTGCAAAAGTTACATGACCTGCATGATGGTGTTAGCTGATTTTTTCGGCAATAAAGCGGTAAAGGTTAAAACCGGGAAGTGCAGCAGCCTGAATTAGTTCGGCTTTAAAATTTTCGAAATTTTGTTTCTTGAGCAATTGTTGCGATGCTACCCGCAGGGCACGCTGGTATAAAAGCTCTTCTTTGTGTGTCGACTGCTTGCCTGAAACCTGAATATGTTGGTTAATTTGGTTAAACAGTTCTTCAATTCCTACCCCACTGAAAGCTACAGTTTTAAGAACTGGGATGGTCCATCCGCCATAAGGGCGCTCATGCAATGTTGTTTGCAGGGATCTCACCAGTTTATCGGCGCCTTCACGATCCGATTTATTGACTACAAAAAGATCGGCAATTTCCATAATACCCGATTTGATGGTCTGAATTTCATCTCCCGATTCAGGAACAAACACCACTACGGTAGTATCGGCCAATGATGCAATTTCAATTTCACTCTGACCCACACCAACTGTTTCTATCAGTATCATGTCGAAACCTGCTGCTTTTAGAAGGTCAGTAATTTCAATTGTTTTTGCCGATAATCCGCCTAATGCACCGCGTGTGGCAAGTGACCTGATAAAAATGCTTGGATTATTAAAGTGTTCTGTCATCCGAAGCCGGTCACCCAACAGTGATCCTTTGGTAAAAGGTGAAGTAGGGTCAACAGCCAGAATGGCAACATTAAGTTTTTGATGTGCTGAAATCCATCCGGCCAACGCACTCACCAGGGTACTCTTGCCTGCACCGGGGGGTCCTGTTATGCCAATTACCGGAATTTCCTTGCGGGGATGAATTTGTCGCAATATGGAATCACTGCCTTCTGAATCATTTTCGACCAGTGAGATGCACCGTGCCAGAGCCCGTCGGTCGCCCTGATGTAACTGATCTAAAAGTGTGTTAATTTGTTGTTCGGTCATGATTCAGTTGCGAAAAATACAGATAAATGATGAGTTTTTCGCTTTATGATATTTGCCTGAAATCAGGAGTTTTGACTGTTAAAGTACCTGCGATGATAATTTATTTGTCCCAGATGATAACTAAGATGACCTGTTAGATGCAATAAAGCAAAAGCAGTCTCCCGGGTTTGTCCCCCAATTTCCTTAGGAAAAGGCGCACTCATTCTTTCGGGATCCAATTGATAAAAGGCATGGGTAACCTCATTGATACAAGTCTCCAGCAGGGAATTTAAAGTTGTCAATGGCACATTCAGGGAATTAAATTCTGCTTCTCTTTCCCGGATATATCCTGAATTTCCCAACTCAGCGCCAATAAAATGACGCAGGTTTCCAATCAGGTGTAAGGCCAGATTGCCGCCCGTATTGGTAGTTCCCGGCAAAATCTGCCACATTGTTGCTTCATTGGTATAACTATTTATTTCATCTTTAAGTTTTTGAAGATCCCTAAGGATAATAGTTTGAAAGTGAAGTTGCATCATAACCGAATGTATTGAATTCCTGCAAAAGTAAACTCTTTTCAGCTATGGAAGCGAAGAAATCGGGCAAATAAAAACAGATTGATTAGTATATTATTGTGTGGAAGTCGGTTGGGTTTTATTTACTTTGTGATCGTCAAATTATGATCCGGATTTCAGTTGCCATTTTAACATTCAATGAGGAACGCAATATCAGGCGTTGCATCGATAGCGTACTTGCTGTTGCGGATGAGATTGTGGTAATTGATTCCTTTTCTTCCGATACCACCGTTGCAATCTGTGAGTCTTTGGGTGTTAAAGTGGTACAACATGCCTTTGGAGGATATATTGAACAGAAAAATTATGCAATATCCTGTTGTACCAATCAGCACATCCTATCGATTGATGCCGATGAAGCACTTTCAGAGCAATTAATTGAGTCCATCCAAAATGTGAAAGAAAACTGGAATGCTGATGGTTATGCCATGAACAGATTGACTAATTATTGTGGTTCATGGATTTATCATTCCGGTTGGTATCCCGACCGTAAACTGCGGTTGTTCGATCGCAGTAAGGCTTTTTGGGGAGGAGTAAATCCACACGACAAACTGGAAATGGAGCCGGGCAGTATTACCGAACAGCTAAAAGGAGATTTACTGCATTACAGTTATTATTCCGTTGAGGAACATAAGGCACAGGTTGCTAAATTTGCAGATATTGCCGCTCTGGCAATGCATAAAAAGGGGTTACGGTCAGATGTGCTGAAGATCATCTATAAACCAATTGCCCGTTTCATGCGTTCCTATATCGTAAAAGTAGGTTTCCTGGATGGGAAAAACGGATTGATCATTGCAGTGCAAACAGCTCGCGGATCCTTTCTTCGATATTCTAAATTATTAAAGCTTCAAAAAAATAAATGAATTCACATAAAGCTCCGGAGTTTTCAGTTCTGCACGTTGCAACAGCATTTTCATGGCGTGGCGGTGAGCAACAGGTTGCTTATCTGACTTCTGAATTGAAGCGACTTGGCATCAGACAGTATATTTTGTGCACTGCAGGTTCTGCTATGGAAGAATATTGTATTGCCAGCCACATTCCATTTTTTACCAGTCCCAAACGTTCCTCATTCGATATTTCATTCGCACAAAAAATTAAAAAACTTTGTGCAGGAAATTCTATCCAGCTGGTTCATGCACATGATTCACACGCGCATACATTTGCCATTTATGCTGCAGTTTTATTCGGCAATAAAGCAAAAATCATTGTCAGCCGCCGGGTCGATTTTAAAGTCAGCAAAAACATACTTTCAAAATTCAAATACAATCATAGTGCTGTAGCACGGATACTATGTGTATCCGATAAAATTCGTGAAATAACTTCAGAGGCAGTTAATGATCAGGCAAAACTGGTTACCGTTCATTCCGGAATTGATGCATCCCGGTTTACCGGAAAAGTAAATACCGGCATATTGCACCGTGAATTTTCTTTAGCTCCGGGAACAAAAATTGTAGCTAATGTTGCAGCGCTTGCTCCTCATAAAGATTATCCAACCTTTCTCAGAACTGTTGCAATTTTAAAACAAAAATTTACTGATGTTGCTTTTTTATTATTGGCGATGGTCCCGAAAAGGAGAAGATTGATAACATGATCACCGAAATGCAATTGAATGATGTGGTTTATTGTACAGGATTCAGAACCGATATTCCCGATATTCTCCCTGAACTTGATGTGATGTTAATTACATCTGAAACAGAAGGATTGGGAACTGCCATTCTCGATGCTTTTGCCTGCAAAGTTCCTGTTGTGGCAACTGCTGCCGGTGGCATTCCTGAAATTGTAATTCATCAGCAAACCGGTTTACTTGCTGCTGTTGCAGATGCTTCAGGTCTTGCAGATGCTGTAACGAATTTATTAGCCGATACCAATTTGCGGAATTCTTTGATTGCAGGTGCAACAGCACATTTGCAGAATTTTTCGCGTGAAGCAACAGCCGCAAAAACCTTACGGGAATATCTGGCTGTTACCGGAAGTCAACTATGAGTAAATTCGGTGCACATATCGATTCTATTCTTGCTACTATGCCCGATGCTCCGGGCATCTATCAGTTTTTTAATAAAGCATCACAGATTATTTATGTAGGCAAAGCAAAAAATCTTAAGAAAAGAGTTTATAGCTATTTTGCAAAAGAAGTACACGACAGTGGCAAGACTACTATTCTTGTTAAGCAAATTGAAGATATACGCTACCTGGTTGTTGAAACAGAACAGGATGCATTGTTGCTTGAGAATAATTTAATTAAGAAGCATCAGCCCCGGTACAATGTTTTATTAAAAGATGATAAAACGTTTCCATGGGTGTGTATTAAAAAAGAAAGATTTCCCCGGGTATTTACCACCCGAAAGTATATTAAAGACGGCTCTCAATATTTCGGTCCCTATACAAACGTGAAAATGGTTCACACTTTGCTGGAACTGGTTGGTGCCTTATTCAAATTGCGAAACTGTAATTTGTTACTTTCAGAAGAAAATATCGCTGCCGGAAAATTTCGGGTTTGCCTCGAATACCATGTTGGAAATTGTCTGGGACCCTGCGAATCACATCAATCTGAAAGCGATTATCAGGCTGCCATAAAACAGATTCGGGAAATTTTAAAAGGAAATATCAATACTGTGATTGGATATCTGGAAGAGCTTATGCAACAGTATGCTTCCGGTTTTGAGTATGAACAGGCTCAACTGATAAAAGAGAAAATTCAGATGCTCGAACAGTACCGCAGTAAATCGGTTGTTGTAAGTTCATCTATTCACAATGTGGATGTATTTTCTATCATCAATAAAGAAAAGGTTGCCTATGTTAATTTTTTTGAAAATTATAAATGGTGCCATTATTCAGACACACACCTTGGAGATGCGTAAGAAACTCGACGAAACAGATGCCGAATTGCTGGAACTCGCAATTGTTGAACTCAGAAATCGCTATCACAGTGATGCCCGCGAAGTCTTGGTAAATACAGAGCTGGAATTAGAGTTGGAGGGAGTGACATTCGTGGTGCCGAAAATCGGTGATAAGAAACATTTGATAAGTCTAAGCCTGAAAAATCTTTTCTATTACATCCGGGAACAGGAAACTAAAATGGATAAGCTCGATCCGGAACATCGAATCGACAGGCTGATGAATCAAATGAAAACTGATTTGCGAATGAAGGAACAGCCGAGACTTATTGAATGCTTCGATAACTCGAATATTCAGGGAGCCTTTCCAGTTGCTGCGATGTCGGTTTTCAGAGATGGCAAACCTGCTAAAAGTGAATACCGCCACTTTAACATCAAAACAGTTGAAGGTCCCAACGATTTTGCTTCCATGGAGGAAGTAATTGAAAGAAGATATTCCCGGGTAATGGAAGAAAATCTGGAATTGCCGCAATTAATTGTTATCGATGGTGGCAAAGGTCAATTGTCAGCCGCCGTTACCAGTTTGAAGAAAGTTGGAGTGTATGGGAAAGTGACAGTGATCGGAATAGCCAAGAAACTGGAAGAAATTTATTTTCCGGAAGATTCTGTTCCTATTTATCTGGATAAAAAAGGGGAGACACTTCGGACTATTCAGCAAATCAGGGATGAGGTACACCGTTTCGGAATTACTCACCATCGGAATCGAAGAAGTAAATCGTTTACATCAACCGGCCTTTCAGAAATAAAAGGAGTTGGATCTACAACTGCAACAGAAGTATTGCGTCATTTCCGTTCATTGAAGAGAGTACGTGAAGCCGATCTCAGTGAATTGGAAGAGATAGTAGGTAAGTCGAAAGCGCATTTAATTTTTAATCATTTTCATCCGCAGGAATTACCGCCTGATGTTGCTTAAAATGTAACAGATACGGGTTTGCCGAAGGGACTACTCTTACCACCCAGATCGACATGTGAAATGCGGTACCATGTTTCAGGTTTAAAAGATCCATTATCTATGAATGAATATTTGGATGCTGTTGAACCATTTCTGTTATCCTTAACATAGCCTGCAAATTCAAATTGCGAACCGTTTTTGGAGCGTTCAATCATGAAATAATTTCCATCCGGATTTCCCGGTGCTGTCCACATTAAACGAACTACATTTCGCTCTTTCAGCACAGTAATTTTATCTGCCATAACTGGTTCCTGCGATTGAGAAGCTTCACCATCGAATGCGCGGACACAAGCAGTGAGGTCGCCGTTGGAGATGCGCCAGTACTCATCGGCTTCATCACAAACCAAAGCTATACGCAGTTTGAAATTGCTATTTGAGGGCACTTCAATAGAGTCTTTATAATTAATAACCGCTTCCACCTGGTCGCCACGAAGTGTTTTTGTGGAGGTAATTTTTCCATCTACATAATAGAAAATCCAGGCGAAATCCTTCTCATCCAGGGTGCCACTATTTGTTAACCGCATCCGGATATCGATCCGACGCGGCTGTTTCCCGGGACTTTCACCGGTATTTAAAATAGGTGAGTAAAAGTTACAGGAATTTTTATTTACGGTCCAGTCGCTGCCCTCCTGTGTGCCACAGGAAGTAGAGTAGGAGGCCTTGTCGCTGATATTGAACCGGTAAACCTGGCTGCAATCCTGACTAACCCCCAAAACGGGAATTAAAAATGTGAATAGAAGTGTTTTAAAGGGTTTCATCCGCTTTTTTGGTTTTGGTTATAAACTTGTACGTTCAGGCAGCTTCTTTGTTGCCCTGTTGTACCATAGAATTGTAGTATTCTTCAGATTCTGCCACCGGAAACCTTTTGATGGCAAAAAATCATTAAATTCGCATATCCAACCGTCTTTTATTTACGTTGTAAATTGGAATATGACAAATTGTAAATCATTGATACTGCAAATATCCAGGATATTTATTGCTGTTCTGACAGCCCTTTTCATTATAATACCAACAGAGTTATCAGCACAATTCTATCAGGGTTACCAGATGGATTTTGGCAAAAACAGGGTTCAGTACAATGATTTTTACTGGACTTTCTACCGTTTTAAGAACTTCGACACCTATTTTTATGTCGGAGGCAAGGATCTGGCCGAATTTGTCGGGCGAACTGCAGATGGCGAAATCGAGGCAGTTGAGAAACTCTTTGATTACCGGACAAATGGGCGGCTGCAGTTCATGATTTTTAACCGCTATTCCGATCTGAAGCAAACCAATATTGGTCTGGAGGGCGATGAAATGATGGGAAATACCGGTGGTCTGACCCGGGTTCTGGGGAATAAAGTGCTCATTTATTTTGATGGTGATCACGAACACCTTCGCCAGCAAATCAGAGCCGGAGTAGCTCAGGTGCTCTTCCACCAGCTGTTATATGGCGGAAATATTAAAGACCGTTTGCAGACTGCCGTGCTACTTACCATACCGCCCTGGTTTGAACAAGGACTCATTTCTTATGTCGCCAAAGGTTGGGGCGTGGAACAGGATAATCAGATGCGGGATGGAATTCTATCCGGAAAATATACCCGTTTTAACCGGTTGTTAGAAGGTGAAAGTGAATTTGCAGGACACTCCATGTGGCATTACATAGCCCAAACATACGGGACCACTTCCATTGCAAATTTGCTTTACATGACCCGCATAAACCGAAGCATTGAAAGCGGGTTTAACTATGTGCTTGGTGTGAATTTGAAGCGACTAACCTCCAATTGGCTCTTGTATAATCAGAAGTATTACCAGAATGATGAAAAAGGTCGCAGCTTGCCTTCCGGTGAAATGGTGGTTGGAAAGCCGAAATCGGGTCGCATTTACAGCAATTTAAGAGTCAGTCCAGATGGTAATCTCGCATCCTATGTCACTAATGACATGGGTAAATATAAAGTTTTTATCGCCGACCTGAAAAAGGGTAAATCGAAACGTGTTGCTAAAGGTGGCTATAAATCGAATCAGCAAAAAGCAGACTTGAGTTTTCCATTGGTAGCATGGCATCCATCCGGCCAGTACCTTACGGTGATGAAAGAGAAGAAAGGGAAGATATGGATGGATTACCACAAGCCTGGAAAAAGGAAAGCAGAAAAAAATAAGTTCTTTTATTTCGATAAAGTTCTCGACTTCAGCTATGCTCCCAATGGTCAGGATATTGTGTTGTCGGGAATTCAAAATGGACAATCCGATATTTTTGTCTTTAATGTGAGAAGTAAAACATCGCAGAATTTAACCGAAGATCTGTATGATGATATGGATCCTGTTTTTTCTGCTGATGGAAAACATATTTATTTTTCTTCCGCAAGATCAATTGATACGTTAGGTATCGATAATGACCGCTCACTTTCAGGTGCTGGCAATTTCGATATTTTTCAAATGGATTTTTCGCCGCGATCCAAAATTTTAAAACGTATTACAGATACACCTCTGGCAAATGAAATTCATCCGTTGCCACTCGATTCAGGAAGATTATTTTACCTGAGTGATGCCAATGGAATTTACAACCGTTATGTGGCTGGTATCGACAGCGTGATTTCGTTTATTGATACCACCGAACATTACCGGTATACAGTGCAAAACTATCCGCAGTCAGATTTTTCAAGAAATATTGATGATCACGATATCAGTTTCCGAAGAAACAAATATGCATCGATGCATTTTGCCAATGGCAAGTATAGATTGCAGGTAGCACCAATGCCTGCTATTACGAATGATCAGGCATTTTCTCCTGCAAACACACAATTGCGGCAACTAAGTGCAAAATCTTATCTTAAAGATAAACGAAATCCATCTCAGCCAAAGGTTGCTGTGGTAGCACCCGGTACACCAGCTTCCGGAACTCCTGCTGATTCTTCTAAAATTGACATCGACAATTATGTGTTTCAGAGCGAATTCATGAAACCCAAACCTAAGAAGGAACCTAAAAAAGAGATACTCCCCGATCCGGCTGCAGCAGCTGATACTTCTTTAGTTCCCACAGGCAAATCGGTTTCAGTAGCCAATCCCGATTCATTCATGTTGCCCAAACAACGCAATTATGATATTGCCTTCAGTACCGATTATTTCATCACACAACTTGATAACAGTCTGCAAAACTCCACTTATCAGGCATTCACCGGCGATGCATTTTATTTTGATCCGGGTTTAAATGTTTTAATTCGCATTGGTGTAAATGATCTGATGAACGATTATAAAATTACGGGAGGGTTCCGTCTTTCAGGTGATTTGAATTCCAATGAATATTTTGTCAGTTATGATAATCTGAAGAAGCGAGTCGATAAATCAATTAGTTTTTACCGGCAGGCTAGAGAGTATATTTCAGGATTTTCATATTTGAAAGTTCATACTCATGAAGGAAAAGGGCAACTTCGTTTTCCATTCAATGATTTAGCTTCACTTCGCGGATCGCTATCATTCCGGACTGATCGTATTACAACACTTTCTACCGACATCGCAACTTTGAGTGAGCCTACAGTTAATAATTACTGGGGAAGTGCAAAAGTTGAATATGTCTATGATAACACACTCAATAAGGGATTGAATTTGTGGAATGGTTTGCGTTATAAATTATTTGCAGAAACATTCCGCCAGATAGATAAAGAAAAAACCTGGCTTGGAGTTGTTGGTGTTGATGCAAGATATTATTTGAAACTGCATCGGCAGTTAATACTTGCTTCCAGATTTGCTGCTTCAACTTCATTCGGTGATCAGAAATTAGTTTATTACCTCGGTTCTCAGGATAATGCAATCATTCCAACCGATATTTTTGATTATTCCATACCAATTGATCAGACTCAGAATTATGGATTTCAGGCAATCGCAACCAATATGAGGGGCTTTATTCAGAACATCCGAAATGGTAATAGCTTTGCACTTATCAATAATGAATTGCGTTTCCCGGTGTTTCAATATTTGCTGAACAAACCTATCAGATCCGATTTCATTCGTAATTTCCAGATTGTTGGATTCTTAGATGTAGGAACAGCCTGGACGGGCAAAAGTCCCTATGCCAATGATAATTCATTTAACACCGAAGTGCTGAATGGTAATCCAGTAACGGTAATTCTCGACCGGCAAGTTGATCCAATAGTTGCAGGTTTTGGTGGAGGTATCAGAAGCCGGTTATTCGGATATTTCATCCGGTCAGACTGGGGCTGGGGTTATGAAGACGGTGTTGTTCGTGAAAATTGGAATTACCGATAAGCAGAAGTTAGCAGGAACAGGAATTGTAGCACTGATTAAAGGACGCAATGCTGATAAAAAAACGGTTGCTTTGCGTGCCGATATGGATGCTTTGCCCATTATTGAAGCAAATGAAGTTCCCTATAAATCTCAGAATATTGGTGTGATGCATGCCTGTGGCCATGATGCACACACGGCTTCACTTTTAGGAGCTGCAAGAATTTTAAATGATCTGAAAAATGATTTTGAAGGAACCATCAAACTTATTTTTCAACCCGGTGAAGAAAAGTTGCCAGGTGGAGCATCGCTAATGATAAAAGAAGGTGTGCTACAAAATCCTGCACCTTCAGAAATTATCGGACAACATGTAATGCCATTGATTGATGCTGGTAAAGTTGGCTTTCGCTCCGGTATTTACATGGCATCTACAGATGAAATTTATGTTACTGTAAGAGGTAAGGGTGGACATGGTGCTATGCCTCATCTTAATGTTGATCCTGTTTTAATTGCTA
Source organism: Bacteroidota bacterium (assembly GCA_016713525.1). Lineage (GTDB taxonomy): Bacteria > Bacteroidota > Bacteroidia > AKYH767-A > OLB10 > JADKJB01. Next base: position 342,188 of record JADJOZ010000003.1, read on the forward strand.
GTCACATGATTGTTGCATTGCAGCAAATTGTAAGTCGACACGCAAACCCTACCATGCCTAGTGTTTTATCTTTTGGTAAAGTAATTGCAAATGGTGCTACCAATGTAATTCCAAATGAAGTTTATCTGGAAGGAACATTCCGAACACTCGATGAAAAATGGCGAACTGAGGCACACGCCCGAATTTTAAAATTGGCTAAATCAGTTGTGGAAGGTATGGGTGGAACTGGTGATTTTGAAATAAGAAGAGGTTATCCTGCATTAGTAAATAATCCTGAATTAACTGCGGCTGCACGTAAAGGAGCCGTAGAATACTTAGGTGAAGAAAATGTACTGGATCTTGATATCTGGATGGCAGCGGAAGATTTTGCTTTTTACTCACAACAAGCAGATGCATGTTTTTACCGCCTCGGCACCCGCAATGAATCGAAAGGAATTACCTCATCGGTTCATACACCAACATTCGACATAGAAGAAAAATCACTCGAAACAGGAATGGGTCTCATGGCATATTTAGCTGTGAAACAGTTGGGGTGATGTGCTGATTTGGTGGTTTGGTGGTTTGATGATTTGGTAATGGGTGTTCCTGAGTCAAAAAGATGTGACTGCACTTGATTTGGTGATTCTTTCCCCTGAGCGTAGTCGAATGGGCGTTGCCCTGAGCGTAGCCGAATGGGCGCTGCCCTGAGCGCAGCCGAATGGGCGCTGCCCTGAGCGTAGTCGATGGGTGCCTTGAGCTTGTCGAAAGGTGGTGGTTTGGTGATTGGTGTTCCGGAGTACAAAGATATAGCCGCAATGAGTTAAAAGTTGTAAGTTGAATGTTTAAAGTGGGGGTCTTTGGGCTGAAGTAAATTTCGTTTTTCAACTAGATGCTGTTAGTAAAGAAGTGAAAAGCACTGTTCTGAGCGTATATTGCTGCTAAAGTTGCTAGTTTCCTTGTTCTCAAGATGTTTTTATTGAAAATTAATTAACAAGAAGTGAATATTGAAAAACGACATTTTAGTCGAGTGCTTCAATTTCTAGGAGCAGAATCCCACTATTGCATTTTAATTTTTCATCATTCAGGCAACCCGGCATCTTTTCAAACCTCAAATTGAGTAAAGTTTACCTCAGATAATTTTGTTGATGAGATGTAAATAGGGCTTCGTAGTGATGGCACATATATTGATTTCCTAGGGTATCTTAAACTTAACTTAACATATTGATTATGAAGAACACTGACTATTTGCCCGCATTTCTATTAATTTTATTAGGAACATTTTTAAGTTCATGTGATGCCATTGCCGGAATATTTCAAGCCGGAATGGGTTTCGGGATTTTTATTGTGATAGCAGTATTAGTTCTAATAGTTGGCTTAGTCATGAAAATTGGTAAGAAATAAGTATTAAACTATAAAAACAGATTTATGCAAAAGGACCCTAAAAAGAATCGTACTGACCTTGTAGCAAATGAAGCTATATTGAAGTTGAAAGAATTAATAAAACATGAATCAATTTGTCACTTATGCACAAATCTAACTCAACTTCCTCTGGATACTCGACCAATGAGTACGCAGGAAGTAGATGATGAAGGTGCAATTTGGTTTATGACATCCAAAAAGACTCAACAAATTACAGATATTCAGAATGATAATAAAGTTCAGTTGTTTTATTCGAATACAAGCAATTACGAATTCTTAAGTGTCTTCGGATCTGCTAGCATTTCAACTGACAGAGCAAAAATTAAAAAATTATGGACTCCACTTGCCAAATCCTGGTTTACCAAAGGAAGTGATGATCCGGATATTACTTTAATAAAAGTTGTACCTGAAAATACTTATTACTGGGATACTAAAAGCAGTAAAATGGTATCTCTGGTTAAGATGCTTGTTTCTACTGTTACAGGTAAATCTCCCGACGACGGAGTTGAATGCGAGGTGGGTGTTAAGTCTAAAGCCCCTGTAAAAAAGAAAATTGAGCCAGTGAAGAAGACAGCCGGAAAGAAATCAGTTGCGACTGGAAGAACTAAAAAGTAGTAGTTTAGTTTCAGACTAAAAAAATGTGACTGCACTTGAGTTGAACGTTGAAAGTTGTAGGTCTAAAGTTGGGGTATTTGCACTGAATAAAAATTCGTTTTTCAAATAGATGCTTTTATTGATCAGGGAAAATCGCCGCCCTGAGCGGAGTTGAGGGGGTGCTAGTGAAATGTTCTCACGAAACAAAAATCCTTAATTCTTAACCCTTAATCCTTAATTCATCCGCCCTCTGCATATTTTCTGTGCATTCACTTAAAAGGACCGAACAGCATCCAGCACGTGTTGGATGTTTGCCGTCTGGCGCCGCGACTCGCGCCTTTTTTTACAAAACAATTTTTTCTTAGAAAAAAATTGTCTTAGTAAAAAGCAGCGCACGGCAAACTTCCAACAGTTGAGAATCTTTAAGACGAAACGTGACTCACCCAAATCAATAATGTAAAAAAGGAAAGTGCCTGATGCTGTTCTTGACTTTTTGGTTACTTTTTGGTCAAGCAAAAAGTAACAAAGCCTCAAGGCAGTTGAAATATGAAGGCGTACGAGAAATTTAATTTAATGAAAACCCTGAGCACCGTCGAAGGCTGGTCAAGCAAAAAGTAACAAAGCCAGGACAGAATGAGAAGGAGATTCAAAATGTGAACGAAGATTAGAATCTGAAAAGAATTCAAAGATTTGTTCCTTCAGAGCAGAAACAAAAATCCTTAATCCTTAATCCTCAATTTTTAATGCGCCCCATCTATCATTTATCATCTATAATCTATCATCTAAACAAAAGAGGCGCACTAGATAGTGCGCCTCTTTTGTTTAATTAGCCATTTCGCTCATAAACTTAATCCGCATCATCCGGATTTCGTCTTCGGAGTATTCATCTTCCCTTAGTTCCCGCATCGCATCCTCTATAGAGTCGGTTTCTGCAGTTCGGAAATAATCATACACTTCATCCTGACGTTCTTCATCAATCACTTCATTGAGATAATAATTGATATCGATTTTAGTTCCCGATGAAACGATACTCTCAATTTCATTGATGAGCTCCGTTAAAGTGATTCCTTTGGCATCTGCAATATCGTCGAGTGAAAGTTTGCGATCGATATTCTGAATGATATAAACTTTAAGTCCGCTTTTATTTACAACCGATTTAACAACCAAATCCATTGGACGGTCGATTTCATTTTCCTCAACATATTTAGAGATGAGTTCAATGAATGGCTTTCCAAATTTCTGTGCTTTACCCGGACCAACACCGCTGATGTTTTTCAGTTCATCCATGGTAATCGGATACTGAATAGCCATTTCTTCAAGAGAAGTTTCCTGGAATACTACAAAAGGAGGAACATTTTTCTGCTTGGCAACTTTTTTACATAAGTCTTTGAGCATTGCAAAAAGTTCAGCATCAGCTGCACTGCCACCACCTGAACCTGATGGTTCATCATCATCTTCACTTTCTGTATCGTCATAATCATGATCCTGAGTGATCATGAATGATGTTGGATTATGCAGCTATTCTTTTCCTTCGGGAGTAATTTTTAAAAGTCCGTAGTTATCGATGTCTTTAGATAGAAAATTCGCAAGTAAAGTCTGACGAATTACTGCTGTCCAGAATTTAATATCCTTTTCAGCGCCTTCACCACATAGTTCCAGTTTGTTATGGCCGTATCATTTGCCAGTCTGATCTTGTTTTCCGGTAAGTACATTCACCACATGTTCAGCAGCAAATTTTTCTTTTACGGCAATTACAGTATCCAATAGCAACTGAACTTCATCCTGTGCTTCGATCTGTGTTTTAGGATGAAGGCAGTTATCGCAACTGTGACAGTTGTCCTGTTCGTAACGCTCGCCGAAGTAGTGTAATAAAACGCGTCTGCGACACACCGAAGTTTCCGCGTAAGCAACAGTCTCGACCAATAATTGCTTGCCAATTTCCTGCTCAGCAACAGGCTTGCCCTTCATGAACTTCTCCAGCTTTTCAATATCTTTATAACTGTAGAATGCTACACATTTACCTTCGCGGCCATCCCGCCCAGAGCGGCCTGTTTCCTGATAATAACCTTCTAGACTTTTAGGAATATCGTGGTGAATAACGAAACGCACATCCGGCTTGTCGATGCCCATACCAAAAGCAATAGTCGCGACAATAACATCCGATTTTTCCATCAAAAACATATCCTGGTGACGGGCACGTGCGGTTGCATCTAATCCTGCATGGTATGGAAGCGCTTTAATTCCATTTACTGTTAAAGTAGAAGCAACTTCTTCAACTTTTTTACGACTCAAACAGTAAATAATTCCCGATTTGCCGGAATTATTTTTTACATATTTGATTATTTCTTTCATCACATCAACCTTCGGACGAACTTCATAATAAAGATTCGGACGGTTAAATGATGACTTAAATATTTTTGCATTCAGCATATTCAGGTTTTTCTGAATATCCATCTGCACTTTTTCAGTTGCAGTTGCTGTTAATGCTATGATTGGCAATTTACCTATCTGTTCAATAATTGGACGAAGGCGACGGTACTCAGGCCGGAAGTCGTGACCCCATTCTGAAATACAATGCGCTTCATCAATCGCAAAGAAGGAGATTTTAATCTCTTTTAAGAAAGCAACATTCTCTTCTTTGGTAAGTGATTCCGGAGCTACATAAAGTAGTTTCGTTTTCTTTTTCAATATATCCTTTTTCACCTGAAGCGTTTCAGCTTTGGTTAAGGATGAATTCAGAAAATGCGCAATTCCTTCATCTGAGCCAAACCCTCTAATGGCATCAACCTGATTTTTCATCAGGGCGATAAGCGGGGATATCACAATTGCTGTACCTTCGCTCAACAATGCAGGCAACTGGTAACACATCGATTTACCACCACCGGTTGGCATAATTACGAAGGTATCATTACCTTCAAGCACATTCTTAATAATGGCTTCCTGGTCTCCTTTAAATGATTCGTAACCGAAAAATTTCTGTAAACTGGTTAATAACGCACTTTCCTCTACAAGCATACTCATTCAACTCTCTCTTTATTATTATTATTTTTGCACTATAAATATATACAATTCTAACGAATTAATTCAAAGTTAATTTTTTTTAATTTGAAATCAGATCAGGAAATAGTCGAAATGGCCTTAAGAACCATCGACATCGAAGCAGAGTCAGTCAAGACGCTAAAAACATTTATAAACGGGGATTTTATTGAGAGTGTAAAATTAATACATTTTTCTGAAGGAAGGGTAATAATTACCGGGATTGGTAAAAGTGCCATAATTGCACAAAAAATTGTTGCAACCCTCAATTCTACAGGCACTCCCGCTGTTTTTATGCATGCCGCCGATGCCATTCATGGCGATTTGGGCATTATTCAACAACATGATGTGGTGATTGTTATCTCTAAAAGCGGAAATACACCGGAAATAAAAGTGTTGGTGCCATTACTTAAAAATGGAGGTAATAAGCTGATTGCCATAGCCGGTGATCCACAATCTTTTCTGGCTACAAATGCCAACTATTTCCTGAATACGTTTGTCTCCCGTGAAGCATGTCCCAATAATCTGGCCCCTACCAGCTCCACAACAGCTCAATTGGCAATGGGAGATGCATTGGCAGTCTGTTTGCTTGATTGTAAAGGGTTCACCAGCAGCGATTTTGCCCGTTTTCATCCCGGTGGTGCATTGGGGAAACGTCTCTATCTGAAAGTAGCCGATATTTTTCCAAATAATCAAAAACCAACCGTTTCACCATCTGATTCCATGAGTAATGTGATTATGGAAATTTCTTCTAAGAGACTGGGTGTCACGGCCGTTGTCGAGAATGAAAAACTCTTAGGAATAATTACAGATGGTGATTTACGGCGCATGTTTGGCAAAAGCACTGATATGCAATCTGTTAAAGCATCTGAAATGATGTCCGTAAATCCCAAAACAGCCCATCCCGAAATGATGGCCGTGGATGCCCTGCAAATAATGAAGCAATTTAATATTACGTCTTTGGTAGTGGTTGAAGGCGATAAATATCAGGGATTTATCCATCTGCACGATCTGCTGCGGGAAGGTATCATCTGAAATTATAATATAAGGTGATGCTTCCTTATGTAGCAATTTTCGATTTAATCGCCCGAGCACGATTATTGTAACGACTAAGGTGGTAATTTTGTCGGCCAGTACAAGTACTTTCTACCAACTATGAGTTTGCTCAAATCTAAAAATCCCAACACAGAAATGCATTTTCTCGATCATCTCGAGGCATTGCGCTGGCATCTGGTAAGAGCTGCCATTGCTATTGTGGTTTTCGCTTTAGTGGCTTTCCTGAATACAGAAATCTTGTTTGACCAGATTATTTTAGGCGCCAAAAGCCCCGATTTTCTTACCTATCGTGTTCTTTGTCAGTTATCTGACCGATTCAATGTGGATATGTGTATACGTGAAGTCCCGTTTATACTAATCAATATCGATATATCGGGACAGTTCACTACACATATATATACATCGTTTATTGCCGGATTTATTCTCGGATTCCCTTACCTGATTTGGGAATTATGGCGATTCATCAAACCTGCCCTTTCCAAAAAGGAATTGAATTACTCCAGGGGGATCGTTTTTTTTAGCTCCCTATTGTTTCTATCAGGGGTGTTATTTGGCTACTACATTATTAGTCCGCTGAGTATCAATTTTCTGGGAAGCTACCAGATTAGCTCCATGGTGGCCAACCAAATCACATTAAGCTCTTTTATTTCCACCGTTACCATGTTAACACTCTCATCCGGAGTGGTTTTCGAATTGCCGGTGGTAATCTATTTTCTTTCCAAAATTGGAATCGTAACACCTTCTTTTTTAAGAACTTACCGTCGACATGCTATGGTAATTATTCTTATCATCGCTGCTCTCATCACACCTTCGCCCGATATTTCCAGCCAGATTTTAGTGGCGATTCCGTTATTTATACTTTATGAAATTGGAATCGGTGTTTCAGCCATGGTTCTTCGCAACAAAGAAAAAGAGGCCAAATCTCAGTCCTGATCAATTTCCGGATGCCTGCTTTTGGAGATGTAATAATAGGCAACAGTAATAAGTCCGCTAACAAATAACACCATTGCCGGAATACGCAGTTTATCATCAAAGAAAAATTCGCCAATCATCCAAATAGAATTAGCTGATATCCAACAGCATACAGCTAAATTATGAAATAAGTCTACCCGAACATGCCTTCTTAACCAGGTAATATGAAATGCCACACCAATTGTGGGAATAATCATAATTAGGCCCGGAATTTCCCAAAGCATTACCCAACAAGTGTCTTTTAAAAGCCAAAGCAGAATGTGTAAATTCTCGTAGCCACGGATTTTCTTCAGCGAAACCATGATGCAAACATACTTACTTGGTTGGTGGCGATGAAATTTTTACTGTTGCGGATGTAAAATTTAACCTTCCCGCTCAGCGAACCCCCAACAAAAGATTTCTTTACATTACTTTTGTGAGGTATGGATAAAGCAGTAAAGGAATTTAACGACTACCGCTCCAGGATGAATGAGCGGATAATGGATGCCGACAATCTGGTTTTGAAGCGCCTTTTTAATCTCGATACCAACACCTATCAGGAAGGAGCATTGAATGTTAAGACCAAAGAAATGCTTGGACTTGTGGCATCCATGGTTCTCCGGTGCGATGATTGTGTTAAGTATCATGTCCAAAAATGCTATGAAAACGGAGTTTCCAAAGAAGAGATTTTTGAAGTCTTTGCCATTGCCAACATTGTTGGAGGCACCATTGTTATTCCGCACCTTCGCAGAGCGGTAGAATTCTGGGAACAACTTGAAACAAAATCCTGATAATTTCGTTGATTTGCACTTACACCTCCTGTATGTTTAAAATGTTACGGTTTTTCCTGTTGCCATTTTTTTTAATCGCTTTTTACGGTGGTTTCAATATTGTATCAGCGCAACAAACACGTGTTTCGGGAAAGGTAACCGATGCACTTACCGGAGAAGCAATTCCATTTGCGAATGTGGCATTTAAAGGAACTTCCGTTGGAACAGTTACTGATATGAATGGGAGTTTTGTGATTGAAACTGATAAGCCATCCGATTCGCTTTCTGCTTCCTACGTAGGATATAATCCGATTACTTTAAAAGTTGCGAAAGGGAAATCGCAGACAGTAAATTTTTTGCTCAAAGTAAATAAGGTTGATCTCAAAGAGGTAGTAATTAAAGCTGGAGATAATCCTGCCAATATTTTATTACGGAAAGTAATCGATAATAAAGACAAAAACGATAAGAAGCGGCTCGATACTTATGCATACGAAGTGTACAATAAAATGGAATTCGATCTTACCGATATTCCACAGGATTTTAAAGATAAAAAACTGATAAAGCCATTCGCATTTATCTTTGATAATATGGATAGTTCTGTGACAAACGGAAAACCATTTTTACCTTTCTTTATTACGGAATCGCTCTCTGATATTTATTTCAAAAATAATCCGAAAGCTACCCGCGAAGTAATAAAAGCCAGCAAAATTTCCGGATTGGAAAATGAATCTATCACCCAGTTTTTAGGTGACATGTATCAGAATATCGACATCTATGATAACTACATCGATATTTTCGGAAAGAGTTTTGTTAGTCCCATTTCTAATGTTGGACAGGTATATTATAAATATTATCTCACCGATTCAGCATTTCTCGATAATCAATGGTGTTATAAATTGAAGTTTAAGCCTCGTCGTAAACAGGAACTCACTTTTACCGGAGAATGCTGGGTTCATGATACCACATTTGCAATCCGAAAAATTGATATGCGTGTGGTTGAAGATGCCAACATCAATTTTGTGGAAGATCTGGCTGTTGTAAAAGAATATTCCAGAATAGATGATGTGCAGTGGATGATGGTGAAAGAAATGCTGGTTGTTGATTTCGCTGCAAGAAAAGACGGATTGGGTTTTATAGGAAGGAAAACTTCTTCTTACAAGGACTTCAAATTAAATGCAACTCTTCCTGATACCATTTTTGCAGGAACGGAAAAAATAAAAATTCTCGAGACCTCGGTCAAACAAGATGATGCATTCTGGCGTGCAGCAAGACATGATTCATTAACGGATCGGGAAAAGCAGATATATCATATGGTGGATACCATCAAAACATTGCCTGCATTCCGGACTTATGTCGATATTGTTACTTTGTTTTTTACGGGACACTATGAAATTGGAAAGTTTGAAATAGGACCCTACTTCACATTGGCATCGTTCAATTCGGTGGAAGGATACCGTTTTCGCCTTGGTGGCAGAACCGGACCGAAGTTCAGTGACCGTTTAAGGTTTGAAGGATATGCTGCTTATGGTACCAAAGATGAGGAATTCAAATACATGGGTGGATTCAGGTACTTCCTGAAGACAAAACCCCGGGAAGCAATTGGTGCCCGCTATAAAAATGATGTGGTGCAACTTGGTCAAAGTGAAAATGCTTTTCAGGATGATAATATTCTGTCATCCCTGTTCCGAAGAAATCCTGCCGATAAACTCACACAACTTGAAAGCTACAAAGTCTACTATGAAAAAGAATGGCTTTCAGGATATTCCCACCGCATTTCATTTGAACATGGCACTCTTGTACCCTTAGGAAAACTCGATTACAGCTACTTCAGTAACGACGAACGAACGAGAGTCAGAAACAGTATCAATACATCTGAAATTTCCGTATTTATGCGATTTGCTTATCGCGAAAAATTTGTTGAAGGTAAAACAGGACGGGTGTCACTCGGAAGTGAATATCCTGTAACGCAGTTGCTTTATACAGGTGGTATAAAAGGAGTTCTTGAAAGCGATTTTACCTATCATAAAATAGTTGGTAAGGTTGATGATATCATTAAAGTGCCTCCTTTCGGTTATACTTATTATGCAATTGAAGCTGGTAAAACCTGGGGTGAGGTCCCTTATCCGTTACTCAATGTTCACCAGGGTAATGAATCCTATTTTTATGATTATGCATCCTTCAATATGATGAACTATTACGAATTCATCAGTGATCAGTATGCTTCACTTTTTGTTGTGCATCATTTCGAAGGATTCTTCCTCGATAAAATTCCATTGATGCGCAAACTAAAATGGCGCGAGGTTGCCAGTCTCCGTGGTGTGTATGGCAGCATGTCGGATGAAAATAAGTCGATACTTGTGAATCAGAATGCATTCAGTACCTTATCTAAGAAACCTTATGTCGAAGCCGGATTCGGAGTAGAAAACATTTTAAAAATTCTACGTTTCGATTTCATGTACCGCCTTACTTATCTCGATAATCCGGATATTTCCAAGTTTGGCATCAGAGGCAGTTTGCAACTTACTTTCTGATTCAGGGAAATAGTTACCTTTGACACACTTTACATAACAAAATTGCATTGATACTCCGTGCTGATAATCTGGTAAAAAGGTATAAAAGTCGAACTGTGGTCGACCATGTTTCTATCTATGTGGAACAGGGCGAAATAGTTGGCTTGCTGGGACCCAATGGTGCCGGCAAAACCACCACTTTTTACATGACTGTGGGACTTATCCGCCCAAATGAAGGCCATATTTATCTCGATAACAAAGAAATCACCGAAGAGCCTATGTATCGAAGGGCTCAGATGGGAATAGGTTATCTTGCACAGGAAGCGTCCGTATTCCGAAAACTGAGTGTTGAGGATAATATTAAAGCTGTTCTGGAAATGACTAAAATGTCGCGGGAAGAACAAAGGGCCAAAGTGGAGTCTCTATTAGAAGAATTTGGATTGCAGAAAATCCGAAAGAGCAGAGGCGATTTATCGTCGGGTGGTGAACGCCGCCGGACAGAAATTGCACGGGCTTTGGCAGTAAATCCGAGTTTTATTTTGCTTGATGAACCCTTTGCCGGAGTTGACCCGATTGCGGTTGAAGATATCCAGGGTATAGTGGCAAAACTGAAAGAGAAAAATATTGGAATTCTGATTACCGATCACAACGTTCATGAAACATTGAACATAACGGAACGTGCCTATTTGCTTTTTGAAGGACGGATTTTGAAAGAAGGTACTGCACAGGACCTGGCCGAAGATGAACAGGTACGAAAAGTATATCTCGGTCAGAATTTTGAATTAAGAAAATAACCGAAAGCGGCTTATTTTACCTCTGCCAATTCAAATTCATAACCCTCCATTATCGGATTTGCCAGCAATTTTTTGCATGCCAGATCAACCTTCTCACGGGCTTCATCTTTATTGCCTGCCGTAATTTCTAAAGTAATGTGTTTTCCAATCCTCACATTATCGATTTCAGGCAATTGTAAATTCTTCATTGAATTGGTAACAGCCTTCCCTTGTGGATCAAGAAGAGCCTTTAAAGGCATGATAGTAATACTTGCGGCGAATTTCATAGTGTTGATAATCAGTTGTTTTCGGTGTTTTTGACCGTTTTATTGGGTGGGTTAATCAGCGACAAAATTAAATATAAAATGATCACTACCGGAATTCCGGCAAATTGTAATGTTACGAGACTAATGATGGTCAAAACCAAAAAAGTGTATTGCACCTGATTTTTTTGCCACGAAAAGCTTTTAAATTTGAGTGCAAACAAGGGTATTTCCGATACCAGTAAAAACGATAGAATCATGCTCAGACCCGCAATTACAAAGGAGTTGAGGATAGTAGGCGTGAGTGAGAAACGGTCGTCATGCAGTATTAGGGCCAGCCCAATTACAAAAATGGTGACTGCCGGAGTTGGCATTCCTATGAAGGAATCAGTCTGGCGGGTATCAATATTAAATTTCGCCAGCCGCAATGCCGAAAAAATGGTTATCAGGAAGGGTAAAAAACTCAATATTTTCATCCACATGTCATCCTGATAAAGTACCATCGGAACACTTGAAATAAACAAATGATACATAATTGCACCCGGCAACAGTCCGAATGTTACCATATCGGCTAGTGAATCGAGTTCTTTTCCCATAGGAGAATATGCCTTAAAAGCACGGGCAGTGAAGCCATCCAGGAAATCGAAAACCAGGGATGCTGCAACCAGTGAAGCAAAGACCGGAATGTTACCCTGAAATACAAAAACCAGAGCAACGCAACCGCAGGCAAGATTCATGCAGGTTAGCAGGTTTGGAATGTGTTGGGTAAACGATGCTTTCATAGTGGTGAACGGTGCAAAAATAGGGATTTAAAATCTCTGTTGATTTAATTGTCTCATTTGTTGATAAAATGATTGAAAATAAGTACTTTCGAATGTGACTAACCTCCTTTTCCGTTATTACTTTTGAACATTAAAACCATTCTGGTTGTTTAAGAGTATAACGGTCGGAACCATACACTATTTTCAATTGCCAATCGTTTGTGAGGCATACACAACCTAATTGACCTATGAACAAAAAAATCACACTCGCCGCCGCTGCCTTATTGGTTACCATGAGTGCCGGAGCGCAAAATGCACCTAAATACAGTAATGAATTTCTTTCTATTGGAGTCGGAGCCCGTGCCTTAGGTATGGGTGGTGCTCAGGTATCGTCAGTAAATGACATTACCTCAGGGTATTGGAATCCCGCAGGTTTGACACTGGGGACAGGCGACCTGCAATTGGGCTTGATGCATGCTGAATATTTTGCCGGTATTGGCAAATACGATTATGCCGCTCTTGCAGCCCCCATCGATGCAACCAGAACCATAGGATTTTCTGTAATCCGTTTTGCTATTGATGATATCATTGACTCTACCGAACTCATCGATTCCGATGGAAACATCGACTATGACAGGCTGAAATCATTTTCTGCAGGTGATTATGCATTCCTGTTTTCTTATGCTAAGAAAACTAATATCGAAGGACTCCGCTATGGTGCCAATGCGAAAGTAATCCATCGTAAGGTGGGGGATTTTGCTTCTGCCTGGGGCTTTGGACTCGATGCCGGTATTCAGTACCAGATGAACAAATGGAAATTCGGTGCAATGGCACGCGATATCACTTCTACTTTTAATGCATGGAATTTCAATACTGATAAATTTGAAGATGTTTTTATTCAAACTGGAAATGAAGTGCCTGAAAATGGTGTTGAGGTTACTCTCCCCAAATTAATTTTAGGAGCATCTTACAAAGCATCTTTATCAGAAAAGTTTTCTGTTGAACCTGCACTCGATCTGGATGTGACTTTCGATGGCAAAAGAAATGTACTTGTAAAAAGTGATCCCATAAGTATCGATCCTAAATTTGGTGTTGAATTTGGTTACAGCGATTTTATTTTCCTCAGAGGTGGTGTCAATAATATTCAGGATATTAAAGAAATTGATGGCTCTGTAAAGAAAACTTTCCAGCCCAATATGGGAGTTGGTGTGAAAATTAAAAATGTGTCAATTGATTATGCATTAACCAATATTGGAAGTGTTGGTGAAACATTATACTCTAATATTTTTTCATTAAGAATAGCATTGTTTAAACAGAAAAAATGAAAAAACTTTATCCCCTGATGTTGCTTGCTTTTTTATGGTCATCCATAGCAAACGGGCAGCAGTATTGTAATGAATGGATTAATTTTTCATCGAATCAGCAGTATTCGAATCAGCAGTATTTTAAAGTGAGCGTTTGGCGCGATGGCGTTTACCGTATCACTTATGCCGATTTGCAGGCTGCCGCATTCCCTATGCCCTTTAATCCGAAACAATTGCAATTGTTTAATCAGGGAAGTGAACAGTTTATTTGGGTGGAAGGTGAAGCCGATGGTTCATTTGATGCTACCGACTATATCGAATTTTATGGAAAGAAAAATGATGGAAGCTTTGATGCCCGATTGTACAGTGATCCCAATCATCAGTTAAATAAAGCTTTCAGTTTATTTACCGATACGGCTTCTTACTTCCTTACTTTGAATTTTAATTCGTTGGTGGTGAACCGAAGAATGGTTCAGGAAACCGATATTAATTTTATTGGGTACACTGCATTGTCATACTATATCAGTGAAGCTTACCGTGACTATAAAAATGCATACAATACTTACAAATTGGCTGATGTTATTGATTCTGATTATGATGAAGGGGAAGGGTGGTTTTCAGGAAATATTACAAACGCTGCCCAAACTTTTCCGCTGCCCGTTCCGAATGTAAGTCAGGATCCCGCAGCACCATTGGCCCGTGCAAATGCAATTTTAATGGGTGGTAATAATGATGGTTATCAGCATACCATTTCATTGGATGTAAATGGCACTGCTGTTTCTAATAACTTCTATGCTTTTGCTATTACCAAGTTTAATTTTCCCTTATCAGCAAATTCAACCATTCAAAACGGAACAGCAAATTTTATTTTCACTCCCGGTACCGGTGTAACGAATCAAACGCTGGTTTCAAATATCAGTATTACCTATCCGCATACTTTTAGTTTTGGAGGTGAAAACGGAAATTTCAGAAAAATGACTATTCCCGGAAATATCTCTCCCGGAAAATCTTACATCAGCATTACCAATCTTAATCTTACCAATCCTAAATTATATATGCTGTCAGGTGATACCCTGAAGCAAATTCCAATGGTTGGGACAGGTACATCGCGTCAGGCACTTATCCCAACTTATAATGCTGATAAGTTCTGTTTTATTACCGATTCTGTTCATACAACTGCAACTGCTCAAATGCGCATTGCCCCGGTTTCTTCAGATCCGGTCCGCTTTGCCCGCTTTATAAATTATCAATACACCTCTCAAGGCGACTACTTGATTATTACTAATGCAAAATTGTGGAATAAGGCTAATGATTACCGGAATTACCGGGCTTCAACAGGATTTACTCCTTTGCTGGTTGATGTCGATGAGCTCTATAATCAGTTTGCTTATGGTATTAACAAACATCCGCTTTCTATTCGAAATTTTGTAAAGTTTGCGAATGATACATTTGTTGTAAAGCCACAATACTTATTATTGATTGGTAAATCGGTTTCACCAATAAGAACCCGCTTAACCGGATCCAATAATGTTACCACTATCAGTAATAACTGGAATGCCAATTTGTTGCCGTCTTATGGTTACCCACCATCAGATCATTTATTGGTATCCGATAATGTGCAGCCTTTTCCACGGCCTATGGTTGCAGTAGGTAGAATTTCAGCAAGTACAGAAGCCGATGTGCAGGCTTATCTTGATAAAATTACAGCTCACGAAATTCAATTGCAAAGTTGTCCCGAAGAGTGGATGAAAAGAATACTACACTTTGGTGGTGGAGAAGATTCTTATCAGCAGGATATCATAAAGGAGATATTGCGCAAGTTTGAAGTGATTGCAGAAGATACTCTCATGGGCGCCAATGTGTATACCTTCCTGAAAACAAGTACCGATCCTATTCAGGTAAATCTTTCGCAATACCTGCAGTCATTAATCGACAGTGGTGTTACCATGATGACTTTTGTGGCCCATGCCTCCGGATCAACATTCGATATTAGTACCGATTTGCCACAGAATTATAATAATAAAAATAGATATCCGTTAATTCTCGCCAATTCCTGTTTTGTAGGCGATATCCATGATCCCTCCAGAAGAATTGTAGAGGATTTTATTCTGCTTCCTGAAAAAGGGGCACTTGCATTTGTGGCCCAACCCGCTCTGGGTTATCTTGATCATCTGGAGGTTTACAGCGGTCATTTTTATAAAGAAGTGGCCCTTAATAATTATGGTGGCAGGGTTGGTAAAACAATGCTTAATGTAATGGATTCTATTCTTGGAAATCCGGATTTCAATTCGAATCCCAGTGTGTACTATATGTATAAGTCGGTGTTGAATGGAATGACACTTTCCGGTGATCCGGCATTAATATTAAATTCATCGGCGAAACCCGATTATCAAATTAATAATGCAAGTATTTTCTTTACTCCGGAACTGATCACAACCGATATCGATTCTTTTGATGTAAATGTTGTTGTGAAAAATCTGGGTCGAGCTGTCAATGATCCTTTCGTAATTCATATCACACGTAAATTCCCGAATGGCGGAGTCAACTACGAGAAAGATACCATTGTAAATTATGTGGCTTTCCAGGATACAATTTCTATCAGACTACCTGTGGATGCCGGCCGCGGACTTGGACCCAATACTTTTGAAGTGTATGTCGATTATTTCAGCACAATCGATGAATGCAATGAAGCAAATAATGCTGCCAATGATGTGCCTTTGTTAATACAGTCATCTGATATTCTTCCCGTTTATCCTGCAGAATTTGCAATTGTACCGAATGATACCATTGAATTGAAAGCTTCTACAGTAAATCCTTTTGCAGTAGCGACACCTTACGATTTCCAAATCGATACTGTTGATACATTCAATAGTCCGTTCATGAAGCAAACTACAATTACAAGTGTTGGTGGCGTCGTCAAATGGCCACTTACATTTACGTTGCAACCCGATTTGGTTTATTACTGGAGAGTCAGTCGCGATTCTATGCCAGGCGATACTATCCATCCTACCTGGAAAGAAAGTTCATTTATTCATAAACCAGCTCTTACAGGATGGTCGCAGGCACATTATTCGCAATTCAAGAAAGATGCATTTACCAATGTGGATTATGTGAATAGTTATGATTCTACATTCACATTTGTAACTAATACTTCTTCAGTTTTTGTGAGGAATTTCCAGTCACCGAATAGCTTCCTGAATCCATCTTATGAAATTAATAACGTTGTTATCGATTATCAGATGTGTGGCGGTGCTGCTTCCATGCATATTGTAGTTCTTGATAGTATAACGCTTAAACCCTGGTCAACCGATCAGTATAATTTCGGAAATCACAATCAATATAATCCCGTTACCGGAACAGGTACATGCCGCTCTCGTCCTGAGTATTATTTTATCTTCAGGGTGGATTCTTTAGATGACCGTATCGCCATGGACAATATGTTGACTGCAATTCCAAATGGAAATTATGTCATCGTATACTCTGTTTTCAACGTTAAATTTCCATCTTGGAATTCGTGGACTGTAGATTCCCGAAATTGGTTTTCTGCTCATGGAAGTGACAGTATCACTTTCCTCGGCGATTATCAACCCTACATCTTCTTTACAAAAAAGGGAGACAACAATACTACAATGGAATCAATTGGTGACAGTTCCAGAACATACATAACACTTGCAGCCGATTTAGGTGGTAACTGGACTAAAGGTTTTGTGAATTCTGTTCCAATCGGACCGGCAACATCATGGACATCGTTCCATTGGGAGCAAGCGCCATTGGAAACAATCCCTGAACAGGATTCTGCTTATGTCGATATTATTGGTATCCGTTCCACCGGTTTGGAAGAACCAATTACCGGATTTACCGGCATTCCGGTCTCAACAATGGATCTCAATATTAACACCATCGATGCGTCCATTTATCCGAAATTGCGGTTGAGAGCTTATCTGCAGGATGAACTTCGTTATACACCTCCGCAATTAAAACGCTGGCAGATTTATTACGACGAAATTCCTGAACTTGCACTCAATCCTGCACGTTTCTTTGAATTAAATAAAGATACCCTCTCGGAAGGTGAAGAGGTAACCATGAAAATGGCCATTGAAAATATTGGCAATGTAAATGCCGACTCAGTGCTGGTCGATTTTTATGTTTATGATGTAGTAAGAGCCCGGCACGATTTGAGTTCTCCACGATATAAACCTTTAGCTCCGGGCGACACTTTAATCAGCAGTGTCAAATTCAGTACAAATGGATTGCCTGGATTAAATTCACTCTGGATTGAAGCCAATCCACGTACCGATCAACTCGAGCAATACCATTTCAATAACCTTGCTGAGATTAAGTTTAATGTCGATCGCGATATTACCAATCCTATTCTTGATGTTACCTTCGATGGCATTCACATTATGAATGGAGATATTGTATCAGGCAAACCAAATATCCTGATCAGACTTAAAGATGAGAATAGAAATTTAGCATTGAATGACACCAGTGACTGGCAGGTATTTATGAAAGATCCTAATGGTGTACAATCGAATTTAAGTTTTGAACCACTTGCCTGTGCAGGAACAGGAACCAATAATCTTAAATGGTGCCCTGCAACTTTACCGGATAATATTTTCAAAATCGATTACAATCCAACGCTCACTAAAGATGGAATTTATGAGTTGTGGGTTCAGGCAACCGATGTGTCGGGAAATTTATCGGGTGTTAATAATTACAAAATCACGTTTGAAGTTATCAATAAGGCATCGATTACTAATTTCATCAATTATCCGAATCCATTCTCTACATCTACCCGTTTTGTTTTCACTTTAACTGGGTCTGAAATACCTGAATACTTCAAAATTCAGATTATGACGGTTACCGGAAAAATAATACGTGAAATAACTACACAGGAACTGGGACAAATACGAATCGGAAAGAATATTTCAGAATATGCCTGGGATGGCAAGGATGAGTTTGGTGATCAGCTTGCAAATGGTGTTTATTTGTATCGCGTACTTTCCTTATTAAAAGGTAGTGCAATCGAAAAGCGGGAGACCGAAGCTGATAAATTCTTTACTAAAGGCTGGGGTAAAATGTATTTGATGCGATAATAGCAGATTTCTCTGTTAAAGTCACTATTTTTGCCGTTAAATGCTGATTTATGCAATTATTACGGACTAATTCCGGAATTATAGCGGCTTGTTTATTTTCCGGTGTGCTGCTGGCAATTGCCTGGCCTGCTGCCGGATTTGCGCCTTTGCTCTTTATTGCCTGGATACCCTTATTTTTTGCTGAAGATGCTGTTGCCCGTAACCCGAAAAATTATGGCAGACACATTCTGTTTTTTGCTGCATACTTCTCCTTTTTTACGTTCAATGTATTAACAACCTGGTGGGTAAAATATGCCAGCTTATTTGGTGCTATTGCCGCAATTGTTTGCAATGCACTCTTTATGGCACTAATATTTATGGCCTTTCATAAAGTTAAGCGAAAGCTTGGTGTTGGCTATGGATATCTTTCACTCATTCTTTTTTGGGTAGCTTTCGAGCATGTTCACATGGATTGGGATTTGTCATGGCCATGGCTGACTTTAGGAAATGGTTTTGCTGCATGGGTGCAATTGATTCAATGGTACGAATTTACAGGTGTACTTGGTGGTACCATCTGGATTTTTGTAATTAATATTTTGCTTTACCAGATTCTTGCAGGAAGATTATTTGCTATTGCAGAATACAAAAAAGGGAAAAAGAAATTAATAGTTTCAATGATCATTCTGGTTCCGGTTATTTATTCAGTAATCCGTTACCATACTTATGAAGAAAATCAAATCCGGTAAATATTGCAGTCATTCAGCCCAATGTTGACCCATACAATGAGAAATTTTCCGGTATGTCATCGCAACAGCAACTCGACAGAATACTGGAGTTGGCAAAATCTGTTTGTACCGATAGCACCGATTATGTTGTTGCACCCGAGACCGCTCTGCCGGATGGAATCTGGGAAGAGGAAATTGGAAGACATCCTCAAACAGTCAGGCTCATGGATTTTCTCAATAAGTATCCCAATCTAATATGGGTTATCGGTTTAGCTTCAAACAGATTTTATGAAGACAGCACCCAGCGATCTGCAACAGCCAGAAAGTTCACCGATTCACCCGGGTATTATGATTCCTACAATACAGCACTTTTCCTTGATAAGAATGGTAATACGCAAATTCATCATAAGTCGAAGTTAGTTCCCGGAGTCGAAAAAATGCCTTTCCCTGCAATATTTAAACATCTCGATGCTTTTGCAATTGACCTTGGCGGGATGTCGGGAAGTCTTGGTGTTCAGGAAGTGCCTACTGTTTTTAAAGATGAGAATGGTTTAGGAATTGCTCCTGTAGTTTGTTATGAATCCATTTATGGCGATTATCTTGCGAAGTATATACGTCAGAATGCATCCTTGATATTTATTATTACGAATGATGGATGGTGGAGTGATAGTCCGGGCTATAGACAGCATTTACAATATGCCAGATTACGTGCCATTGAATGCAGAAGAAGTATTGCCCGCTCTGCTAATACCGGAATTTCATGTTTTATCAATCAGCGAGGCGATATCCTTCAGGCAACTTCCTGGTGGCAGAAAGATGCTATTGCTGCAACCATAAATGCAAATTCAGAAATTACCTTGCATACACGTACCGGTGATGTGCTGGGCATTGTTGCAATAATTGGTACCATAGGGATGATTCTTTTCATGTTTGTGTCAAAACGAAAATAAACTTCATTATTCGGAATGAAGTTTGCAGTTTAAATTATATGTAAACCGAAGTTATTTATAAAGAAGTTAATAATTCGAAATGGAAAAGTTTGATGTTATAATAATTGGATCGGGGCCCGGTGGTTATGTTGCTGCTATTCGTTGTGCGCAGTTAGGTATGAAAACAGCATTGGTTGAAAAGTATGCTTCTCTTGGAGGAACATGTCTGAATGTAGGATGTATTCCTTCCAAAGCACTACTCGATTCATCGGAACATTATCATAATGCTGTTCATAATTTTAAGACGCATGGAATTGAAGTTGAAAAAGTAATACCCAATCTTCCGCAAATGATTCTACGTAAGGATGGTGTTGTAAAACAAACTGTTGAAGGAATAAATTTTCTGATGAAGAAAAATAAAATTTCTGTTTTTCAGGGTCATGGCACTTTTGTGAATAGCACTACGGTTGAAGTTAGCAGTGAAGGGAAAGCAGCTATGTCACTCAATGCACCTAAAATTATTATTGCAACAGGCTCTAAACCTGCTTCCTTAAAAGGTGTTGAAGTCGATAAGAAACGCATTATAACGTCTACAGAAGCTTTGAATTTGAAAGAGATTCCAAAACATCTGATTATTATTGGAGGTGGAGTGATTGGTCTCGAACTCGGATCAGTTTATGCACGGTTGGGTTCAAAGGTTTCGGTGATTGAATATACAGATGCAATTATAGGTACCATGGATCGGGCATTGGGTAAGGAACTTGAAAAATCATTGAAGAAAATAGGATTCGAATTTTACTTAGGTCATGCAGTAAGTGGTGCTAAAGTTACCGGTAACAAAGTTCAGGTAACGGCTAAGCATCTCAAATCAGACAAAGATATTACGTTGGATGGCGATTATTGTCTGCTTAGTGTTGGCCGTACACCGTATACGATGAATCTGGGCCTCGAAGCTGCAGGAATTAAAGCCGATGAACGTGGTAAAATTCTTGTTGACGAACACCTGCAGACTAACGTTTCGGGGATATATGCAATTGGCGATGTAATTAAAGGGCCAATGTTGGCGCATAAAGCGGAAGAGGAGGGAGTGTTTGTGGCTGAAGTATTAGCAGGACAAAAACCACATATTAATTACCTGCTTATTCCCGGTGTAGTTTATACCTGGCCTGAAGTTGCTGCGGTTGGTTATACTGAAGAAGAATTGAAAGCAGCAAAACGTGAGTATAAAGCCGGCAATTTTCCATTCAAAGCAAGTGGCAGAGCTCGTGCAAGTATGGATACGGATGGCTTTATAAAAGTATTGGCAGATAAAAACACTGATGAAATTTTAGGTGTTCACATGATTGGACCACGTGCAGCTGACCTAATCGGGGAGGCTGTTGTAGCAATGGAATTCAGGGCATCTGCTGAAGATATAGCCCGCATGAGTCATGCACATCCAACTTATACAGAATCGTTCAAGGAGGCTTGTCTGGCAGCTACAGCAAACAGGGCACTGCATATTTGAAATGTTGAGTAAAACTTGGCCAAAAATATTAAAGCGGTTTTTTACCAATACAAATGACTGATAAGCCAATGCGTCTGAAAAGCACTTTATCTATTATTTTAAATACGGGCACCAGCGTATCATAAATTTTCATTTGGGAAGCCGGGATCGTTTTATTTTTCTGAATAAATCCGGAAAAAAGCCATCCGGGTATACCTCCGGCATTGAAGTAAAATGCATCTTTGATTTCCAGTTTATTGAATGTGAATAACTGTGCCAGTGTATTTCTTCTGTAGCGGCGATAATGAAAAAGTTCTTTATCGAAATTATTGTACAGGGACTGAAATGCGGGAACCAGTATGATTAATGTTCCGCCTGGTTTTAAAAGGTATGAACAGTTTTGAACAGCATGATTATCGTTTTCAATATGCTCAACAACATTCAATGCAAAAACAGTATCGAATACACCTTTCAAATGACTGTATACAATTTCAAAATCGGGATGAACCAAATCGAGATTTAAAACTGATTCGGGATTAGCATGAGTAGGGAATTGTTCATGCAGAAACTTCCGGTAATTATCTCTGATATCGGACAGTGTAATGCTAAAGCCATCATCAATAAAGCGGGTTGAAATATTGCCAATTCCGGAACCGATTTCAAGAATTTTACCGGAACAATATGGTTTTACTGTCTGATAGGTCCAGTCGTTGAAGTGATAAGCATCCGAAATCACTTTTAATGTTTCGAAACCTTCAGAATCAATTTCCTTAAAGATAAATTGCTTCTGCAAATTTTTCATTTAAACAATCCATATCTGACAATGCAATAGATTGCACGAAAGCCGTCTTTCCAGTTTATTTTTTTACCTTCTTCATAAGTTCTTCCATAATAGGAAATGCCTACTTCATAAATTCTGATTTTTGGAATTCGGGAAATTTTAGCTGTTACTTCGGGTTCGAAACCAAAACGGTTTTCTTTTAATGATAAACCTTGAATTATTTCCCTTTTGAATAGTTTGTAGCAGGTTTCCATGTCAGTTAAATTCAGATTCGTGAACATATTTGACAACGAAGTGAGGAACCTGTTTCCCAGAGTATGCCAAAAGAAAAGAATGCGGTGAGGTTTTCCTCCAATAAATCTGGAGCCATAAACAACATCAGCAAATCCATCCAGTATCGGTTTCAGCAAGATGTTGTATTCATTTGGATCATATTCAAGGTCGGCATCCTGAATTATAACAAAATCACCGGTAGCTTTCTGAATGCCTGTATGTAGGGCAGCACCTTTGCCTTTGTTGATTTCGTGATGATAAAGGCGATATTGAACCTCAGGATGAGTAGCAATATATTGTTCCAGTGCTTCTTTCGTCCCATCTTTAGAACAATCGTTGACCAGAATTACCTCCTTGGAAAGATTGGCTGGCAAAATTACCGCATTGATTTTGTCGAGAATACGATGAATTGTTTTCTCTTCATTGTAACAAGGGACTATGATTGACAATTTTTGTTTATTAACCATTGAATTTCAATAACATACGATTTTTAAAAAAGTAAATTGCAAATATAAGGATTTGAATAATAAAATCGATATTTGCGTTTGAATAAAACAAAATTGTAAAGATTGGCAGATGGGGCATAAAAAATCAACCAGACTTATTATCGCATCGCTGATATTTCTAATAGTTGCATCTGTTTCAGTATATTTTTTAATCAGAGATAACGGGCATAAGAAGAGTGAAGAACTGGTTGAATTAGCGGAGCAGCCAACCGACACTTTGATCTTGAGAGAAATGTTCAGTTTCAAGTATGATTTGGAATCGGCAGCGGACCTTGAGAATTTTGCAACTGTCGGGAAATTCAAATCAAAATCAGGAACACAAAGTTGCCGGTTAGATAAGAGTAATGAATTCAGTGTTACAGTTAGGAAAAAGTTAAGCTCGCTGAAGGATATTTCTAATGTTAAGAATGTCAGATTATCCTTTTCAGTATATTCCGGGATTCTGCTGAAAGAGGCAGTAGCTGTATTGTCTATTGAGGACAAAAATGGAAAGTCTGTTTCATGGGTTGGAAAGGAAATTAAAAGTTCCCCTGAATCCTGGCAACGGATTGAAATCAGTTTTGACATTTCAACAGAAGCATTGCAATCTGAAAACGATTTGAAGATTTATATTTGGAATAAAAAGGGAGAGGAGTTTTATATTGATGACCTTGAAATAAAAATTGATGGATTAGTTTCTTCTAAAAGTTATTCATCTGGATATATTCCTGAAAGAAATGTATTTGAAAATTTTGAAGTTCCCGTGAAAAATGAAAATCCTGATCATTATAGTAAGGAACATGCACACACTGGGGTATCATCATTTTTATTAACAAATGGGGTTTCATATTCACCGTCAGTGTCGAGACGGATTTCTGAAGTTATTGATTCTGAATTGCGCTTAGTTACTATGAGTATTTGGGTCAATCAGCAAACTGATGACAATGAACTGGTGTTGGTTGCAACCATAAAAAGATACTCAGGGCAAAGATTATTTTTGGCAAGGAAGAAGTACTGAGAAAGGATTTTTCCCCAAAGGTATATGGACAAAACACAGAGCTCAATTTAAGTTACCTTTCGAAAAAATAAAACCAGAAGACATTATTAGTATATATGCCTGGAATAAAGGAGGCAAGGATGTTTTTGTTGATGATTTTCAAGTTGTTTTTGGTGAAACGAATGTGAGAAGCGGTGCCGTTCCGCTTATTGATTTAGCTTCAAATGGAGATGTTGCATATTCATTTGTTCCCAATAAAGCGCCATACCAAACTAAATTTCTTTCCAGGTTTGTTCCATCTGGCACAGACAGCAACAAGGATTTTGATTTGATTTCCGATGTGTTATATCCGTCCGACCTTTATTGTTCCGGTAACTTTGTAATTGACGCAGTAGGACGAGATCAATTAGCTCATGTATCCGAGGATGGCAATTTAGCTCTATATAGTTATTGTGAACCTGAAAATAAAATGAAGAAAGTATTTACTTCGTCAGTTAAAAATATGAAATCATCTCATCAAGGTTCAATTTTGAAAAGTGGCAATTTTTTTAATAAGGAAAGGGATCAATTGCTTTTTATTGATCTGAAAAGCCATTGTTTTGTCGTTGGGCAATTTCCACCAATCAGAGATAATTGCAATGAATTGGCACCGAAAAGCAATTTTAAGATTTTAGGTGAATTGACTGGTGAGAATTTTACTAAATTAATTTCCTCCAATTATAACGAGTGTGTTATAGCGAATTTTATTGGTGATGATAAATCCGAGTGCTTCTTTATGAACCAGTCTTCAGGGAATTATCTTATGTTGGGTTTTAACGATAACCAAATTATTAAATTAGCAGAAGGTAATAGCAATATCCTAAAAGTAAGCGATTCCGGGCATACTTACCAAGGTAGTATTCCGGGAATATCAGGTGATCATGATTTGCTTTGTTTATCGGAATCAGGTGAGGGCTTTAAAAAGATATGCCTTTCAATTACAACAACTCATAACAACGAGCTTAATTTTCATGAGAAAGAAAGTAGCTGGTTGAAATTGGCTTCAGGTAAATTTTACTTTGGGCAGTTCACAAATTCAACTAATGAGATATTAGTCTTAAACCGGGATTGGAAATTTGATTTGTCATACGGTCAGTTGCAGGGGAATGGTGTTTTTATTAAAGCTAATGTGGATTTCGAAGGATTTTCTAATGGGTACAACCCTAAGTATTACGAAGATATAAAAATTGTCCCCGGAAATTTTATTAAGTCTGACAGAACCGCCTTGCTCGTTTTCTGTGGAAATTGCATTGACAATACCTTTCCAATATTGAACTGTAAGAATTATGACAATAAGTCAGATTGGAAACCTGGAGCTGAAATTTATTATTTTAAAGATTGAATTTGAAATATGAAGTACCATTTTAATATTATTTACATTTTGCTGCTGTTATTGATAGCTACCTCTTGCAATCAACAGAGTGGAGAAAGCGATATAGTTACTGGTAACGATTCATTTGTTGTTAAAAACTTTAATCCTGTTTCTAATTTTCAGGCAGACTCATCAAAAATTGTTTCATTAAGCCTTGACTACTATGATGCAATCAACCAGGGCTTCCGGATTCCTACAATACGCCAATCTGACAATGGGGCTTTCCAGGTAAAATTTGAAATTAAGAATACCTCAGCCAGGGCTGCCCGGTATGAATATAAAATACTTTACACCAATGAAACATATAAATTTTCTGAAGTAGACGATTCAGGAAAGGAAAACCCTTTGTCATGGGAAAATTTCTATGGTTCCTGGGAGAATACAGATATTCTGGTTAAGGAAACTGGTGAAATTAATCCTGATGGCAAATTTCATTTGATTACCGATGAAATAACGATAGTTGGAAACCCAAGGAATGAAAAAAGATACTTTGAAAATGGAAAGAATGACAGATGGAAGCGAAATCCAAGAGTAGGTGAATACCGGTTTCTTCTTGTAATAACTCAGAAAGGTGACGGTTCTGAAAATAGTATTCCTGATTACGTGAAAGATATTGCTGGATTTGAAAAATATAAAAATAAAAACCCATTTTACTTTATCAATTCGGAAGAGTATAAAAAGCACAATGATTTGGTCTGTGTCTTGGGTGATATTAATCTCAAAGTTTATGCAAAGCCTGATCTGGGTCAGGGTGTTTACATCAATCCTGTCAATTTTCAGAATATTGATACCATGAATTTGACTTCTAAAAATTGCGGTCAGGATAGTTCCATATATGAAAATGCTGCTTTTGAACAATTCGTAAATAATATTGACCCATCTATGAAATTTGTAAATATACCTGTTGTAAAAGATATTATGGGTGATGGATACACTAAGAAAGATTATAATTGGGATAAGGCATTTTATAAAATTGAAGAAATGATCGCACCTCTTCCGGGTGTAGCTCGAAAACCTTGTGAAACAGTTTATTCGGATTTTGAGAGTAAGAAAATTGTAATGCGTAATCCTGGTTGTGTGGAAGGTTCGTGGAGGAAGGAGAGTGTCGGCATTCGCACCAGACATGGATTTGCATACGGAAAATATCGCTTAAAATGTAAACTCACCCAGTTATTGAATAAAGACAATGTGTGGAATGGTATAACCAATGCAATTTGGTTATTATATCAACAAAATAGTGGTGCATGGAATAACAGACGTGCATGTGAAAAAGAAGGGTTCATGGAGACATACTGGGGGGGAGATAATGACAAAAGAGTTCCAATTATTAATTATTCAGAAATTGATTTCGAAATCTTAAAGACTCCACCTTATTGCCCTCCCTTTGATTTTCCACCGGTTATTCAGAATCCAACCTATAACCAATATGATGTATCTAAATGGGATGTGCCATTTCCGGAAGAGCTTATCAAGGCTGACCCAATGATTTCTGTAGCGTGCACGAATTGGGACATGGCTTGTAAACAACCGCGAAATTTTAACTCGGGCTGTAATGAGATTAAGCATCAGGATAAACTGTACTATTCTCACCGTTGGACAGATAAGTATCGTGCATTAACTCAGAAAAAGTACGAATCTGATGATGAGCTTTTTGCATCTGACTATTACTATTTCCAGATTGATTGGAAGCCAAATGAAATTATTTGGAGTATTGGCCCGAGCCCTTCAAACATGAGAGAAGTAGGTTATATGAACTATGAGGTTACTTCAATTCCAAATAACCAGATGACTCTTATCATAACTCAGGAGTATCATAATACTAAGTGGTGGCCGGGCTCACCATATATGCAGGAAAATATACCATTCCCATCTAAAGATTTAATTGGTGAAATTTATGAACTCGTTATTGAATAAAAGCGGTATTGATCGAAGGTTTTCTTTTTGGATAGTGATTCTGCTTATTGGAATTATTTCTTTCATAAGATTGAATGATTCCAGGTGGGCACATAAAGGAAATGTAGGAGATACACAGCTTTCATTCGATAGTTTTGGATATTATCTTTACCTGCCATCTGCTTTCATTTATCATGATTTTTCCCAGCTTGAATACCTGAAGGATGTTTTGCCTGCGTACAAACCCACTACTGATTTTTCTCAAGCCGCAGAAGGTCCCAAAGGAAGATATGTGAATAAGTACACTATTGGACAGTCAATAATGTTTGCTCCTTTTTTTCCTGATCGCGCATTATTTGATTGTGCCATTTACTGAATTTAGCAGAGATGGATTTTCGCACCCTTACCAACTTTTAATTTCTATAGGTTGCCTGATTTATACTATTATTGGATTACTCTTTTTGCGAAAGGCATTAAATTTCTATTTTGATGATCGGATCACTGCAAGCGTATTGGTTCTAATTGTTTTAGGTACTAATTATATGCTATATGCTTCAAGGGAAAATACCATGCCTCATAACCAATTGTTCGCATTGTTTGCTGTGATTCTATATTTGACTTCCCGGTTTTACCAGCACCCCTCATTCGGCAGAGCAACCTTAATTGGATCCTTAATAGGACTTTGTGGTCTGGTCAGGCCAACTGAAGTAATTATTTGTATCATTCCAGTCTTATGGGGTGTTTATACTATTCCCGATTTCAGCCACAGAATAAGAAACTACTGGAAGCATATCGGTATCATGGCACTGACTGCATTTTGTGTTTTTTCAATTCAGCTTATGTATTGGAAATTACAAAGTGGAAGCTGGCTTTTTTATTCTTATGGAAATGAAAGTCTTAATTTTCTGAATCCACATTTTTTTGAAGTGCTATTTAGTTTCAGAAAGGGTTTGTTTGTATACACCCCTGTAATCCTTTTTGGATTTATTGGAATTATTTTGATGTTTAAAAAGATGAATCAGCATGTTATTGCTATTGTTAGTTTTGCTGTATTAAATTTGATTATTGTTAGTTCATGGGATTGTTGGTGGTATGGAGGTAGTTTTGGTCAGCGTTCCATGGTTCAGTTCTATGCAATTGCTGCCATTCCTTTAGCTGCTTTTATAAGTTTCTTGATTCAGCAAAAAAACAATTTGCTAAAGGGTTTGCTTGGATCCGTTTTAGTGTTTTTACTTGTTTTGAATGTATTTCAGGTTTGGCAGTACAAGAAAGGAATTATACACTACGAAAGCATGACTAAAGAGGCATATATTTCGGTTTTTGGAAAATTTAGTTCCCCGGATAATCTGAGCAGCCTATTTAAAGAACCTGACTATAGTCATTACCGACCTGCAAAGAACATAAGCAATGAGGAGCATATGCTGATAAATGAAAATTTTGAATCCGGTTATTTTCCGGGATATGGATATGAAAAATCTGCAGGTTTTAGATCCGATAAAACTATACAGTTTAGTCCGACCTTTACATTCCCATTGAAATCGTTGAAATTTGCTCCGGAAGTTAAAATTAAATGCTCTTTCATGGCAATGTCCGGAAAAGATATCAGTGACAGTAAGTTAATAATGACTGTCGAAGCTGATGGGAAACCGGCATATATTTATAAAAGTCTTGACTTAAGCATGCTCAAGTTAACTAATAGTGAATGGCATCCTGTTGAAATGTGGCTGGATGTGCCTAAATATGCAGGAGTAAACGATGTCATTAAGGTATATATCTGGAACCAAAATGATGATGAATTATTCATTGATAATTTGCAAATAGTGCTCCTGAAAAAGAAGTTTTTGATGTAGCTTCGGGTATTAATCCTGGTCCTGTAAATAATTTTGTGTAAATCTATTTTTAAAAGCTGTAGGAAAAGTTGGCAGTAATAAATAAAATTACTAACCTTAAACTACAGAATCATGGAAAAGGACAATATAGATTTACCAAAGGACTTTCTTAAGCAATTCAAGAACAAGGAAGAGTTCCAGAATTTCTTTCAAACCCTGTCCAAACAAGGGGTTGAGGATATGCTTAAGGCGGAACTGGATGAACATTTGGGATATGAGAAACATAGCCCGGAAGGCCATCATTCAGGCAATTCCCGGAACGGATTTAGCAAGAAAAAGGTTAAAACAGAATCCGTTGGAGATATGATTTTAAACATCCCAAGAGACCGAAAATCGACTTTCAAGCCCCAGCTTAGCCCAAAGCACGAGCGGATGAGCGACACGATTGAGCAGGCTATTATAGGCATGTACTCCCGTGGAATGACCACCCGGGACATTGAAGAACAGGTTCGGGAAATGTATGGCATTGATGTCAGAGAAGGCACCATATCCAACGTTACCAACCGGCTCATTGACAACATCAAGCAATGGCAGATACGACCGCTGGAATTAGTCTATTTTGTGGTCTGGATGGACGGCATCTCCTTGAAAATCCGTTCCAACGGAAACATAATCAATAAGACCATATTCTTGGTAATCGGATTAAATAACCAGGGCATGAAAGAAGTCTTAGGGATGTGGATTAACGAAACGGAGAGCGCCTCATTCTGGCTAAATGTATTGACCGACTTAAAGGCTCGTGGTGTAGAAGATATCCTGATTGCATGCACCGACAATCTGAAAGGTTTTACGGATGCCATTCGCTCAATTTTTCCAAAAACAATCACCCAACTATGCGTAGTGCATCAAATACGAAACAGCGCTCGCTATGTAGTGTGGAAGGATAAAAAGGAGTTTATGATCGATTTAAAGGCTGTATATGATGCTCCTAACCGGGAAGCTGCTGCTGATGCATTAAATGCTTTAGAAAGTAAATGGGGTAAGAAATATGGCTATGTGGTGCAATCCTGGCGCAACAACTGGGACGATCTGACACACTACTTTGATTTTCCTCATGAAGTGCGGCGAATCATTTATACTACTAATGTTATAGAAAGCCTGAACAGCGGAATCAGGAAATACACTCTCTTAAAAAATATTTTTCCAGACGATTCCGCAGCTTTGAAAGCTGTGTATCTTGCAATTAACAATCTTGAAAAAAAGTGGGTGCATACTGTCCGGAACTGGGGCGCAATACTGAATCAATTTATTATTATATTTGAAGGCAGATGTCAACACTAATTGCAACTAATGAAAATAGGGTTTACGCAAAATTCTTTACACACTCGTTTAATTTATTCATGATGAAATATATTTCAATAGTTTGTTTATGCACTGCTTTATATTCTTGTTCCAATGTGAATGAATTCAGTAGTGAACCTTATTTCAAAACCAGTTTTGATGATATTGCGGGTTGGGTTCCTGAGAGTTCTTTATTAGCAGGTAATTCTTACAGCGGGAATTATGCTATCAAAACAGATTCTTCGGCTGAATATAGTTTGGTATGGAAGAGAACTTTTTTAAAACTAAGCACTCACACTTTAACAAAAGTCAGAATATCAGCATATGCAAAGTTATTAGGCGCAAAAAACAATGCTTGTATTGTTGTATCGATTGATTCCGGCGATAAAACATTATATTGGAATAGCCTGGAATTCAAGAAACATAACCTTAATTCTAAATCCTGGAAAAAGGTTGAGTCATTTATAGAAATTCCACTTGTAACTGACAGTTCTGCTCAAATCAACATCTACTTATGGGGGAAAGAGGGATCTGCTGTTGTTATTGATGATCTGGAGGTTGAGTTTTGTATTTAGCAGTATCGGATTTCCGGTATATGGCTATTGATTTAAATTGTCCTATTTTTTGATTTTTAATATATTCCGGCAAGGTAGTTACTGATGAATATCTTTCATCAAAAATAATATAATCTGCTTTCATTTTCAGCACCGCCTCTAATGAACTCTCATTTTTACCCAATGGAATGGTCCACCCTTTTTGATTCATGAGATATAAGGTAACATTTGGAGAATAATCAAAATAAGAAAGAACCTCTTGGTCATATCTTATTCCTAAGCTCCTTAAATATGGTTCTATATCATGGTAAACCAGATAAGAATCTGTTCCAGAATTAACTGCACCTGCTATACTAAATCTTTCTTTTAGAAATTTGCGAGTTGTAATTGCCGATGTTACGACTGTAGCTAGAACAACTACTATTAATGTGTGCTGAATTAGTTTTCTTTTATGGTATTTTTTTATCGCCTCTGCTGAAACTAACAATTGAAAGAAAAATACCGGGAAAAGAGCTATAATATAGTACTCATGATTTGTAAATTGTCGAACCATTAATATGGCAAAACTTGCAGTGCCGAGATATAGAAATATAAGTATTGCCAGCAGCAATTTATTGGTATGACGCAAATTTAACATCATCAGTAAAAAGGAAACACTGAATATTATATAAAATCCGGTTGTATGGTATATATTGGAATACCTGAACCATATTAACTTTAAATCGAATATTAATTCATGATAACTTTGAGGTGGCTTCATAGCCATCAGGAATATCCAACTCTGATACGTTTCATTCAAATATTTAGCATAAATGTACCAGCCGAAGGTTAGAAAGGATATTAATATTGATATGATTATAAATTTTGTAGAATGATGGAAAGGAAAAAATCTTTTTTCACTTCTCATAATCAGATTAATAATGGAGACTGATATAATCGTTACTATGGATATGAGGAATGTGATTTTGATTAAACATGCCAAGGCCCCGGTAATTCCAAATAAAACAAAATAATTAGTTGATGGTACTTTTATTGATCTGAAGAAGTAATACCAGGAAATGAGAATTAAACCTAAGCCCGCCGCATCCGGCAAGAAATTTGGGGAATAATATGTCAAGGCTGGTGAAATGTATACGCATATTACCAATAACGCCGATAATAGTGTGTTTTTCAAAAGCTGATTTAATATATGCATCATAGCAATGAGTCCTCCAGAAATGAGTGAGAGCATGGTTGCCCTGTAAAAAAATTCATTAAAACCAAAAAGTTTGTACAAAATCGCTACAAAATAATTTACAGCTGGAAATTCCAATCCCGAAATACCTGTTTTCCCTGCTGTGTAGTTTACTCTGGGCAAGAAAAAGTTCATTGATTCCTGTGCATAATTCCTTGCAACTGATGCCCGGTCGCATTGTGCCCATGTATGATCTGAAATCGGACGTAGACTTATGTATTGATCGAATCTGAGATAGTAAAAAAGAATTAATAGTGTGACAATAAAAACTGTCGTTGGTTTTTGTTCAAGTTGTACTAGTAATTTAGTTAAAACCTTAGCTATATTTTGGGAAAACATTTTTCTTATTTTACTGTAAATCTAATCTAATTAATTTAATTTAATTGTTTATTTATCATTTATCATTTATAAAATTGGAACATCTAATCATGTCCTGATTTTTCAAATTTTAAATTATATTTTAAATACGGTATTTTGACAAGCCTTAGATACCCTTTTCTCTCTTGTTATTACAATCTTGCATTTGATCTAAATTGCAAATATATGAATTAGGTTCTCTTCAGATAATGGGAATTTAGAAGGTTGTCAAAAGACTTTGGTAATTCTTGAAACTGAACATGTGAAAAACGTATATTTCAGTATAACTTGAATATATATGTTTGAATAGCAATGATATAGAAGTTTGCTAATAATTCAATAGATCAAACAAAAATTGGAGGAAAGAATCATGAAGGGTATGTTAAAAGGGTTAAGCACCCGGAATTATCAGGAGTAATAGATTTGGCCGGCGAAGCTTTTGGCGTGAGTAAATCAGCCATCAGTAAAAGGTTTGTTGAACAAACCTCGCAAGCACTTGAAGAATTCAATGCCAAAAAATTTTCTAACCGCCAGTTCATTGCCATGATGATAGATGGAATTGAATTAGGAGGCGACATGATGATAATAGCCCTGGGGATAACAAACCATGGAGAGAAGGTAATTTTGGATTTTGTACATGCAGCAACCGAAAATCACCGGCCCATAAAAGCAATGTTAATGCGAATCAAAGAACGTGGATTTAAAGTGGGTAGCGGATTTTTAGTGGTAATTGATGGGAGCAAGGGTATTCACAAAGCAGTATCGGAATCATTTCCAAAACAAGCGATCATTCAACGTTGCGTATGGCACAAATTCAAAACGTGATCAGTTATCTTCCTGAAAAACATCATCAATGGTTCAAGGAGAGCTATTATGAAGCTTTGGAAAGCGGAACATATCAATGGCTATGACACTTCTTAGCAAACTGGCAAAAGAAGTGAAAATTATAAATGAAAGTGCTGCTAAATCGTTGTTGGAAGGCGTTGAAGAATTACTATCGCTACATAAAATTGCAACGGTAAAAAGACCCCAGATTAATAAAGTATCTTAGAATTAGCCTTTCAACCACCAACTGTATCGAAAATCTGAATTCGGTTTAAAGACATTTTGGAAGAGTAGACAGATGGGTTAACTCCAATCAAAGAAGTAGATGGCTCCTGCAGCAGCATTAGAACTGGAACCCAGGCTTAAAAAAATCAGACACGCAAAAAAACTTGTTGACTTTTATGAAGGAATTCAATTATATTTGAAACCAATTAATCGAAAACAGTTATTGTATTCTTAATTTTCAACTAGAATTGGGACACTCTCTCTAATCATGTCCTGATCTTTCAAATTTTAAATTCTATTTTAAATACGGTATTTTGACAAGCCTTAGATACCCTTTTCTCTCTTGTTATTACAATCTTGCATTTGATCTAAATTGCAAATATATGAATTAGGTTCTCTTCAGATAATGGGAATTTAGAAGGTTGTAAAAGACTTTGGTAATTCTTGAAACTGAACATGTGAAAAACGTATATTTCAGTATAACTTGAATATATATGTTTGAATAGCAATGATATAGAAGTTTGCTAATAATTCAATAGATCAAACAAAAAATTGGACTACACTCTTAAAAACATTACCTTTGCCGATCGAACGTTATTGACTGTATATGAACATTTTAGGGATTTCTGCTTATTATCACGACTCCGCTGCGGCTATCATTCAGGATGGCGACATTATTGCTGCCGCTCAGGAGGAACGCTTCACCCGCATTAAACATGACCCGGCGTTTCCGGTTAATGCAGTGAAATTTTGCCTGGAATATAGTGGATTAAGCCTCGATCAGGTTGATGCCTTTGTGTTTTATGATAAACCTCTCCTGAAGTTTGAACGATTGCTCGAAACTTATTATGGTTTTGCTCCAAAAGGTATCAAATCGTTTATGATGGCGATGCCGGTTTGGCTCAAAGAAAAAATGTTTCTGAAAAGAGAAATTTATGCCGAGCTTGAAAAAATCGGACCCTTTGACAAATCTAAACTGAAATTCCTTTTTCCTGAGCATCACCTGTCTCATGCAGCCAGTGCCTTTTATCCGTCGCCCTTCAAGGAAGCTGCCATCTTAACTCTTGATGGAGTAGGTGAGTGGGCCACAGCCTCAATTTGTCATGGGAATGGTAAGGAAATTAAAATTCTGAAAGAACTCGATTTCCCGCACTCCTTAGGTTTACTTTATTCTGCTTTTACTTATTTTCTGGGTTTCAAAGTTAATTCAGGTGAATATAAATTAATGGGATTAGCTCCTTATGGTAATCCACGTTCAGAAAAAGTCGCCGCTTACGTTAAAACAATTAAGGAACATCTTATTGATATAAAAGCAGATGGTTCCGTTTGGTTGAATCAGGATTATTTTGATTATGCCACTGGTCTTAAAATGGTACACGATTCTAAATGGCAATCGCTGTTTGGATTTAGTACCCGTGAGTCGGAATCCGATTTGGAACAACACCATTGCGATTTAGGATATGCCATCCAGATTATTACAGAAGAGATTGTAATTAAAATGGCAGAGCACGCAAAGGAACTTACCGGTTCCGATAACCTTTGCATGGCTGGTGGTGTTGCTTTGAATTGTGTGGCCAACGGAAAACTATTAAGAAAATACATTTTCAAAGATATATTCATTCAACCTGCTGCAGGTGATGCCGGTGGTGCCTTGGGTGCCGCATTAGCTGCTTACCATATTCATTATGGGAAAGATCGCACAGTGGCTACAGGACTTGATGCCATGAAAGGTTCTTACCTTGGACCATTACATTCCGATCTGGAAGTTGACCTGATGGCCAGAAAATACAAGGCGCCATTTCATTTGTTCGATAATTTTGATGAATTGACCACACGCACAGCTGCTGAACTTGCAGAAGGAAATGTGGTAGGATGGTTTCAGGGTAGAATGGAATTCGGACCCCGGGCACTTGGCGGAAGAAGTATTCTTGGTGATCCGCGAAATCCTGAAATGCAGAAAAAGCTGAATCTTAAAATTAAATACCGCGAATCTTTCAGACCATTCGCCCCTTCAGTACTTGCTGAAGATTGTGAAAAATATTTCGATCATAAGGGAATTTCACCATACATGTTGCTGGTTGCCGATGTTAAAGAAGATCGCAGGAAACCTATTCCGGCAAACTATTATGAAATGCCACTGATGGATCGACTTTATGTTCCCCGTTCCGATGTGCAGGCAATTACTCACCTCGATTTTTCAGCTCGTATTCAAAGTGTTCACAAAGAAACGAATCCCAAGTATTACAGACTCCTCGAAAAATTCAGAGATAAAACCGGATTTGGAATGCTGGTAAATACCAGCTTCAATGTAAGAGGAGAACCTATTGTTTGTACCCCTGAAGATGCATATCGCTGCTTCATGCGTACCGAAATGGATTTTTTAGTAGTCAATAATTGTTTGTTTGTAAAAACAGAACAACCCGCATGGACGGAGATTGATAATTGGAAAACAGAATTTAAACTCGATTAAAAAAATAAAATGGACTTCCTTAAAGACTTGTTCAAATTCATGGGTGCAAGAAAAAAATTCTGGTTAGCACCAATTATAATTGTCCTGTTGTTACTTGGTATACTGATTGTCATCGGTGGAGGATCAGCACTTGCACCTTTCATTTATACACTCTTTTAAATCATGAAATATACAAAAGAAAAAAACCAGGAAACTATTCTGGCTATTTGCCTGGGCTTATTGGTAATATATCTGATTTTTAAAGTTCAGGTGCTGATACCAATTGCTCTTGGTCTCATTGCAGTTGCATTATTTTCTCAATTCCTTGCGGGATGGATCACATGGATATGGCTGAAAATTTCTCATATCATGGGATTCGTAATGTCGAAGGTGATCATGGGAATAATTTTTTATGGATTGCTATTTCCAATTGCGATGTTGTCGAGATTATTTAAAGGGAATTCTCTTCAATTGAAAAAACAACCCGACACTTACTATCTAACCAGAAACCATACCTATTCAGGTTCTGATTTGGAAAACCCCTGGTGATATTTATGTTGTGATTTTATTGTTTGATTCAGGTAGTTTTATCCTGAATTATATATAAAGGTCTGTTTCTGATATTTGCACTCATCCGGCTGATGTATTCGCCGATAATGCCAATGCCTATCAACTGAATACCTCCAATAAAAAGAACTGCCAGCATTAAGGACGTCCAGCCTGGTTCATAGTCTTTGGAAATGAATCGTGAATATAGCGCATAAAGGATCATAAAGAAGGAAATTCCGGAAACTATAAATCCAGCTATGGTAGCAAATTTCAATGGGAAGTTTGAAAAGGAAGTTATCCCATCCAAAGCAAGGCGAGCCATTTTTTTGTAGGTATAACCGGTTTTACCGGCATACCGTTCATCGCGG
The DNA here is from genome assembly GCA_016713525.1 of Bacteroidota bacterium. Lineage (GTDB taxonomy): Bacteria > Bacteroidota > Bacteroidia > AKYH767-A > OLB10 > JADKJB01. Next base: position 379,390 of record JADJOZ010000003.1, read on the forward strand.
TCATATTCTACATATGTCTGATTAAAACCAATCCAACTGATTTGACCACGAAGAAATTTTTGTTGTTCCGGCATATTCTTCAAAACATCAACTATTTTGCGATCAATGATTCGAAAGTCACCGGTATCAACGGGAATATTTATAGAGGTCACATTTCTGAGGATGCGGTAGAAAAGTTTTGCGGTAAATTTTTTCATAGCACCTTCGCCCTGGCGGGAGCGTCTTTTCGCATAAACCACTTCATTGCCATCACGCAATTTTTTATAGAGGTCTTCAATTAATTCAGGAGGATCCTGAAGGTCGGCATCAATAATAACAACTGCATCACCTTTAGAATTATCGAGACCTGCAGAAACTGCAATCTGGTGCCCGAAATTGCGGCTTAGATTGATATATTTTACAGATGATTCCCGTTTTGCCAGACCCTTAATAAGCTCTAATGAACGATCCTTGCTGCCATCATTAATAAAAATATACTCAACTTCATTCAGATTTAATTTCTGAATTACCTGATTCAGCCGACTGAAGAGTTTATCGATATTTCCCTCTTCATTGTATATTGGAATAATAATTGAAAGTTCCATGGATCAGGTGATTGAAAATTAGTTGAGATATTTGCAGAATTGAAATTAAATCAAATTACCATTTCTTTAACATTGTCTGAAATTAGCAGTTTTCCGGCTGTTGCATTTTTAACCTGATCAACCGAAACGCCGGGTGCAGTTTCAATAAGCAGGAAGCCATCTTTAGTCACGTCCAGCACTGCGAGTTCAGTGACAATTCTTTTCACACATCGAACTCCGGTAAGTGGTAATGTGCATTTGGGTAATAATTTCGATTCACCTGCTTTGTTTACATGTTGCATAGCAACAATTATATTTTTAGCTGAAGCAACCAAGTCCATAGCGCCACCCATTCCTTTTACCATTTTGCCCGGAATTTTCCAATTAGCAATATCACCTGTTTCACTCACTTCCATTGCACCAAGTATGGTTAATGCTACTTTTTGTGAACGAATCATGCCGAAACTCATTGCGGAGTCGAATATAGATGATCCCGGTAATAAAGTTACTGTTTGCTTACCGGCATTAATCAGGTCGGCATCTTCCGTACCGGCCTTAGGAAAAGGACCCATTCCCAGACTACCATTCTCCGATTGCAAAACCACATTGATTCCCTCAGGAATGTAGTTAGCAACCAACGTTGGAATTCCAATTCCAAGATTTACATACATCCCGTCTTTAACCTCACGGGCAATTCGTTTTGCAATTCCGTTTTTGTCAATCATTTTTTTGATTTGGTAATTTGGTGATTTGATGGTTTGATAATGAAGAATTTGAGATGGACTTAAATCTTTTGCAAATACCAATTTGATTTCAATAAATCATACTAGTTTACATTTGTTGCATGTTCATGAATATATCACTTTTTCTTGCATGTAGAAATTATTTTGGACAATATTTTTTGAATTGAATTAATTTCTGAACATAACTCACCCGGATCAATATATCCTTCTGATTTTTTACATAATTGTAGCCAATAATCGGTTTCATCTGCTTCTTTTGCAGCGATTTTTATTTTATGAATAAGATCAGCCAGACTCTCAGCATTTTGGGATCCTCTTACATTTGCGCCTGTAGAGGTTCCTGATTTAAATAGTTGATTGCTAATCTGATATTTTTTCTAAATTTAATATTGTACAATATTTGATTAACTTTAATGAGAAGGAAAATGTGAGGTCAACAATCTGATTCTGCTTGTTTGATTGCATATTGAAAAGAGAATTTAAAAGTTTGAAAATAATTCATTTTTACAAAATTAACTATTTTTTTATCATTTCAAATCAGCTCTTCAAAATTTCAAACCGACACTTATTTATTTGTTGAACCAAAATCAACAAGTTATTGATTCTTCATTAATCACCAAATCACCAAATCATCAAATTATCACCCATCGACAGGGTTATCACGCTGCTCAGGGCCAGAATCACCAAATCACCAAATCATCAAACCATCAAATCATCAAACCATCAAACCAGCACCGTCCTCTGCTCAATCCTCTTCTCATAATCTTTCCCCTGGAATATCCTGTGTACATAAATTCCGGGAGTGTGAATCTGATCGGGATCGAGTTCACCTAATGGAACTAATTCTTCCACTTCAGCAATGGTAATTCGTCCGGCCATAGCCATCATTGGATTGAAGTTTCTAGCTGTATGGCGATATACTAAATTCCCTTCGGAATCACCTTTCCATGCTTTCACAATGGCGAAGTTGGCTTCGAATGCCATCTCCATCAGATATTCTTTTTCTTCACCATTGAAGTTAAATTTTCTTACTTCTTTACCGGCAGCAATTTCTGTTCCTACACCTGCGGGAGTGAAAATCGCTGGCATGCCATAGCCTGCTGCCAAACAACGTGTCGCTAATGTTCCCTGAGGAATTAAATCAACTTCAAGTTCACCACTCAGCATTTGTCTTTCGAATTCAGCATTCTCTCCAACATATGAAGAAATCATTTTTCTGATTTGTCGCTTTTGAAGAAGTAATCCGAGACCGAAATCATCAACACCTGCATTGTTCGATACACAGGTGAGATCTTTAACTCCTTTTTTTACAAGTGCAGCAATACAGTTTTCCGGAATGCCGCATAATCCAAATCCGCCAAGCAATATGGTCATGCCATCCTGAATATCTTTTATGGCTTCATCGGCGGAAGTAACTACCTTGTTTATCATAGTTGATTTTTTTATTGTTCTTATTCAATATGTGGTAATGAGATTACATTTGAAATCAATTCCGGCATATCAGAATCCGAAATTAATATTGTTCCCATCATTTTCTTTCTTCTCATTATATTTTGAGCAATCGAGTTCAATCGTAAGTTTACCTTCAGGCTTTTCGAAATCTGCCTGAGATAAGCCTATTGTTTTATCATCGTAAACTTTCTTCATGTATAATCCCCAGATGGGCAATGCCGTATTTGATCCCTGACCTAAATGTGTAGTCCGGAAATGAATGGCCCGGTCTTCACAACCAACCCAAACACCTGAGACAAGATCAGGAGTGATCCCCATAAACCAGCCATCCGAATTATTTTGAGTCGTACCTGTTTTTCCGGCAATGGGATTCGCCAATCCATAACGGAAACGCAAACGCATACCTGTGCCGAATTCAACAACACCTTTCAACAGACTTAATGTAACATAGGCCGTTTCTTCACTAAGAGCTTCAACTTTCTTAGGAACAAATTCCTGTAATACAATTCCACCTTTATCTTCGATACGGGAAAGGAAAACAGGTTCAGTCCATACCCCTTTATTCGCAAATGTGGAATATGCTCCCACCATTTCGTAAACCGAAATATCAGGAGTACCTAAACAAATTGCAGGAAATGGATCGATAGGGGAGGTGATCCCCATTTTTCTTGCTATTTCAACAACTGCCTTTGGTCCGAATTCTTTCATCAGGAAAGCGGTTACACTGTTTATCGATTCCGCCAATGCTTCTTTCAATGATAACATACCACCATATTTACCATCAGAATTTTCCGGCGACCATGGCTTACCATCTTCACCAATAATTGTCACTCTCGCATTAGGAACCTTGTAACAGGGAGAGTAGCCCTCCTGCATCGCCAGTGTGTATATAAAGGGCTTAAATGTTGAACCTACCTGTCGGCGCCCTTCTTTTACATGGTCGTATTTAAAGTGCCTGTAATCGTTTCCACCTACCCAGGCCTTAATGTGACCGGTATGGGGATCCATAGACATCATTCCGGTTCTTAAAAACATTTTGTAGTACTTGATTGAATCAAGTGGACTCATCATGGTATCCACTTCACCTTTCCATGTGAAAACAGTCATTGGAATTTTTGTTTCGAAAACTGTTTTAATAGAATCTTCATCTACATCTTCTTCCACCAGCTCCCGGTAACGCGGCGATTGCTTCATGCCATTGGTAATTATTTCCGGAAATTGAGCCCAGGCAGTTTTACCTTTCCAATGATCAAAGAATGTTTTTTGCAATCCGGTGAGATGCTCCTTTACTGCATCCTCTGCATACTGTTGCATTCTGGAATCGATGGTAGTATAAATTTTTAAACCATCGCGATAAATATTATATTTAGTTCCATCGTTTTTACGATGTTCGTTACACCATTTGGCAAGATACAATCTCAGAAATTCGCGGAAGTAAGTTGCTCTGCCCTGGTTGTGGGTCTCGGCCTGATATTTTAGTTTTATTGGCAGTGCCTTCAGGGAATCAAACGCTGCTTCATTAAGCATATCGTAACGACGCATCTGATACAAAACAGTGTTCCTTCTGCGTAAAGAATTTTCAGGATTTAAAACAGGACTGTAATAAGTTGGTGCTTTAAGCAGCCCAACCAGCACTGCTGATTCCTGAATGGTAAGTTTATCGGGACTCTTATTAAAAAAAGTTTGTGATGCACTCTTTATTCCAAAGCTATTGCTTCCGAATTCAACGGTATTGAGATACATCGCAAGTATTTCTTCTTTAGTATAATTGCGTTCAAGCCTAACTGCAATAATCCATTCTTTTATTTTTTGAAAAACAATTTGAACCCCCGAAATCTTCTCTCTTGGGAATAAATTCTTTGCAAGCTGTTGAGTAATGGTACTTCCACCACCAGAACCACTCTGCCGCATGATTACTGTTTTGAAAAGCACTCTGAGTAATCCTCTGATATCTATTCCCGCATGCTCTTCAAAACGAATATCTTCAGTTGCCTTCAGTGCATTTACCAGATTCGGTGAAAGGTCTTTGTAATGAACATTGGTCCGGTTCTGGTAATAATATTTGCCCAGCAAAACCCCATCTGAGGAAAAGACTTCAGACGCAAGCGCACTATTTGGATTTTCAAGATCTTCAAAAGTCGGCAGCTCACCAAACATCCCGGATGCAGTGGCTGCCACCAATGCCACCAACGCCAGCATAGGGGTGATAACCAGAATCCAGAATACCCTGATAAATGTGGTGAATTTGGTTTGTTTCTTTTTCTCAGCCATAATGGATTTCGGGAAAATTACAGGGAAGAAACGAAAAAAGATCCTGTAAATTCTCTTCCAGAGGCAAAAGTAAGGAAATTATGGTGAGGCTGTAATTCTGCCTGTCAAAATCAGGTGAATTTCCACAGTTAAATTTTAATTTCTTCCCCCGACTGATTATAAAAATGGAATTCCATCAAATGATAAGAAGAAACAGCTTCAATTTTAACCTTTTTGCGGAATTCACGACTCCATTTCCATCGAATAGAAAATATGCCTTTGGTAAGGTATGCTGCGATATAAGGGTGGACTTTTATTAAAACCGATTTTTCATTCTGCTCTGTTAGGATGTAACGGGCATTATTTTTTATATCATCGATGAGTAAAATACTGGCTTTTATTTCTCCGGTGCCATCACATGCGGGGCATTTTTCAGCTGTGGTGATTTTTGTTTCAGGGCGTACCCTCTGACGGGTGATTTGTACCAGTCCGAATTTGCTTGGTGGCAAAATGGTATGCTTGGCACGATCTCTTTTCATCTCGGCACGCAAAACATCAAACAATTCCTTTTTGTTGGCTGCAGTATGAAGATCAATAAAATCAATTACTATGATTCCGCCCATATCCCGAAGTCTGAGCTGCCGGGCAATCTCTTTAGCGGCCATCAGGTTAACCTGAAGTGCATTTTTTTCCTGATCGGCACCGGCTTTGGAACGGCCTCCGCTGTTCACATCAATAACATGTAATGCTTCAGTATGTTCAATGATCAGGTAAGCCCCATTCTGTAAATTAACGGTCTTTCCAAAAACCGACTTTATCTGTTTATCGACTCCCAGATGATCGAAAATTGGAATTTTCCCCTTGTAAAGTTTTACAATTTCCTCCTGTTCAGGTGCAATGCTGCGGATGTAGCTTCTGACTTCCTCATAAAAACCTGATCATTCACATAAATACTGTTGAAACCGGGGTTAAGCATGTCACGCAGAATTGTACTCGTGCGATCCATTTCACCCAATAGTTTCATTGGTGGTTTAGAAGTTTTCAGTAGTTCATAAAACTGGGTCCATTTAGAAATGAGATCCTGAATATCCTTATCAATTTCAGCAACTTTTTTCCCTTCGGCTACAGTGCGGATAATGAGACCGAAATTCTTTGGCTTGATACTCATTGCCAGTCTCTTCAACCGGTTCCGCTCTTCAGAACTTTTAATTTTCTGCGATACACTCACCACATTTGAAAAGGGTACCATAACCACATAACGTCCGGCCAGACTAATATCACTAGAAATCCTCGGGCCTTTTGTAGAGATGGGTTCTTTGGCAATCTGGACCGGAATCCATTGATTTGCAGCGAGTGCCGATGATACTTTTCCGCCTTTATCGATGTCTTTCTCCAGCTCAAAATTGGTCAGCAAGCCATCATCCTGCTTACCGGAGCCGGTATTTTTCATGAATTTTACAAGGGAAAGAAACTGAGGGCCAAGATCCAGATAATGCAAAAAGGCATCTTTTTCATAGCCAATATCCACAAATGCAGCATTTAGTCCGGGCATTATCTTTCGAATACGGCCCAGGTAAATATCGCCAACAGAAAAATTGTTGTCTTTCTTTTCACTGTTAAACTCAACCAGTCGCTTTTCCTCAAGAAGAGCTATCTGAACTTCGTCAGCAGTTGAGTCAATAATAAGTTCACTGTTCAACAGTATATTTTTTTAAAATATCCCTATACCAAAAACAGAAGAGAACGGGAGGCCTGGTGGAAAGGGCCGATTAAAGGGAATAGATAATAAACCTGGTAATAAAACAGCAATGAAAGCCCCGCAAAAGCTGCAGGTGCTCTCATTAATCATTTTCTGGCCGGTTTCCGATCAGGACCTTTCAACGGCATTATTTTTTCTTATGCCTGTTTTTTCTAAGTCTCTTTTACGCTTGTGCGTAGCCATTTTATGTCTTTTTCTCTTCTTACCGCTTGGCATATGCGAATATTTTTATTGGTTAATAATTTATTTAATTCATGTTTGGAGATAATCACTTTTGTGAGGTGCCTTTAGACTCTTTGAGGGAGGTAATGTAGGCATCTACATCTTTAATCATCTGTTGGTCATTCGACAGACTCTTGAAAATTTCAAAACTTTCAATAGCCTTATCATTTTTTCCGGTTCTGACATAAGCCTCGCCGATGTAAACATACATGTCGATACGGGCAGGATTTATTTCAAGTACCTTATTAAACCGCTCCAGGGCTTTGTCGAACTGTCCTGATTTCATAGATAAAAACCCAGATTTAACTGAGCATTTTCATGTTTCGGGTCGGCGGTTACCACTTCTCGAAGCAGCATAATACCTTTCATGGGTTCTGCTGTTCCTTCGGCATACAGAATACCTAAATCAGTCTTGGCATTCAGATTAGATGGGTTTAATTCCAGCACCTTATTGTAACTGGTAATGGCAGCAGATAAGAAGTAAGAGGCTTCTAGGGAATCTTTTCCCGATTTGAAAGCATCAAAGTACCGGTAAGCGGCATTCAACCAATCGGCTTCATGCTGATTTTTTAGCGCTTTCTGATTATAATACCAACCTGCTGCTCCGGGAATTCCCGATGCATCCCAGGTTTTGGCAATTGAATCATAGAGTGCCAAATCGGTGCTCCCTTTCTTTAATGCGGTTTCCCAGACTTCTGTCTGTGTTCCCTCATTCCAACCTGCCCGGGTCTTCGAAGATTCTAAAAATTGCTCAATTGAAAAGGCCGTTTTTCCAGCCATCTCTTTGGAATCAACTTTTGGTTCCTCCGCTCCTTTTGGTGTTTTTGGTAACAGGTAAATTCCTGCTGCTAATGCAATAGCGCCTGTTACCAGACCTACCCGGAGTTTCGATCCCCCATCCATAATGGTAAATTACTTCTTAATCGAATTCTTTACTTTTTCAGTAAAGGTCTTAGCTGGTTTGAAAGCCGGTATGTAATGTTCCGGAATGATGATAGTGGTGTTTTTTGTCATGATACGGCCGGTTTTCTTAGCACGTTTCTTTACGATAAAACTTCCAAATCCTCTCAGGTATACATTCTGATTGTTTTGAAGAGAAGTCTTAATTACTTTCATCATGGCTTCGATGGTCTGTTGAACAGCCACCTTCTCAACGCCGGTTTTTGTTGCTACTTCTGCAACGAGTTCAGCTTTGGTCATATCATTATGAGTGTTATATTGTTTTTATTTATTGGGGGTGCAAAGATAAGTTATTAACTTGAAAATAAAAATTATTATTAATTAATTTTGAGCCCATTATCTCTTATGGACATTTCAAAGGTATTAAAAGTATGGTATCAGAAACATCACCGGCAACTTCCCTGGCGAAAAATTAATGATCCGTATAAAATTTGGCTATCCGAAATTATTCTGCAACAAACCAGAGTGGAGCAGGGATTACCCTATTTTAACAGGTTTGTGTCTGATTATCCGACAGTTAGACATTTAGCAGATGCACCTGAACAAGATATTATGAAGCTTTGGCAAGGATTGGGTTATTATTCCAGAGCCCGTAATTTACATGCCGCTGCAAAAATGATTGTTGCTGATTATCAGGGAGTTTTCCCGAAATCTTTTGAAAATATTAAGTCACTGAAAGGCATCGGAGATTATACCGCCGCCGCAATTGCTTCATTTGCTTACAACCTGCCTCATGCTGTTGTCGATGGGAATGTTTATCGTGTTTTGGCACGTCTTTTTGCTATTCCAACCCCGATTGATAGTTCTGAAGGCAAGAAGGATTTTGCCATTTTGGCTCAAAAACTACTCGATAAAAAAGATCCTGCCATTCATAATCAGGCTATTATGGAACTTGGAGCCCTGGTTTGCAAACCTATCCGGCCCGATTGTGAAAATTGCCCCTTAATTTTAAAATGCGCAGCCTATAATATAGGAGAGGTAAATCGCTTCCCTGTCAAAGCAAATCGAATTAAAGTCACTAATAGGTATTTTAACTATTTGATGATCAGGCACAAAGGTAACTTTTATCTAAATCATCGGAATGGCAATGACATCTGGCGAAATTTGTTCGATTTACCAATGATTGAAACTGAAAAAGCCACCACCCCGGAATTACTGGTCAAAACCAGCGGATGGAGAGCCTTGTTTGGTCACCAATTAGTTCATATTGAAAAAGTTAAGATTTTTAAGGTACACAAGTTATCACATCAGCATTTGCACACTACTTTTTATGATGTTTCTATGACTTCAGCACCAAAAAGTGCAATTTGGAAGAAATTTATCAAGGTTAAACCACAAAGCATTGAAAACTACCCAATTCCGAAAATTATTGAACTTTATTTTCAGGAAGAATCTGTTGCTTATGGAACTATGAAAAAATCTTGATTTTTTTTTCAAACACCAGAATACAAACGCCTATTTTAGTATATTTGTATTATTAAGCCAACGATCAGGACTCATAGCATTATCATAAGCGCATGTCAGGAATTAATAAAGTAATCTTAGTCGGAAATGTCGGTAAAGATCCCGAAATCCGCCACCTCGAAGGAGGCATTGCAGTTGCAAAATTTCCATTAGCAACATCTGAAATTTACAAAACCAAAGATGGTCAGCGTGTAGACCAGACTGAATGGCACAACATTGTTATGTGGCGTGGTTTGGCTGAGAGTGCTGAAAAATATTTACGTAAAGGAGCATTGGTTTATGTTGAAGGGAAAATCAGAACACGTTCGTGGGATGATAAGGATGGTAATAAAAAATACACAACTGAAATTGTTGCTGATACCATGACAATGTTGTCATCAAACAGAAAACCTGATGAACATAATACCTCAGGCAATGCCACGCAAAGAACTACTGCTAATGATGAAACGTCTCCGGTCAACATTTCTAATTCCAATACCAATACAACCTCACCGACTGAAAATACGAGTGGCGACGACTTGCCATACTGAAAAATACATCATGATTGCCGGCGGGATCCCAAACAGGTCCCGCCTTTTTTATTTATTTTCCAATGTTTGTTGAATTAACTTTAACTTTGTTTGCTGTTCGACCATCAACAAGTCATTCATATTAATAAAATAAACTATGCAACAACATTTTTCCGGTTTATGGAATTTGAAATTGGTTTCATTTGATTTTCTGATACCGTTAATGGCCATTTTTTTTTCATTAATCATAACCGGATGTGATGAAGCATCTTATACTCCCAAACCTAAAGGTTATTTCAGGATTGAACTCCCTGAAAAAAGATATCGCGTTCATGCCCCTCAGAATTGTCCCTTTGAATTTGAAATTCCTGATTACTCCGTGATGATGAATTATAAAGATTCTGTCAAAGAGCCATGCTGGAATTACCTCAATTTCCCATCTCTTAACGGGGAAATATTTTTGAGCTATGTGCCTGTTCAAAATGATCTGCCGATACTAACCGAAAATTCACGCACCCTGGCTTATAAACATACAGTAAAGGCAGATGCAATCAATGAATCTGTTGTAGAGACCAATACCGGCGTGTATGGTATTATTTACGACATAGGAGGGAATGCTGCATCATCGGTGCAGTTTTATGCAACCGACAGTAGTAAACATTTTATAAGGGGCGCACTTTATTTTAATGTGCCTCCACAACCTGATTCGCTGGCACCGGTTATCAGATTTCTGCGTCGCGATATCGAACATATGCTTTCAACCATAAAGTGGAAATAATAGCATTGGATGGATTTCAAATACCAGCTGCAGAATCATTTTCTGAAATTTAAAACTCCTTTTGCAATTGCTCATGGAACCCGTGATGGAACAGATATAGTTTTATTGTATTTCACTGCTGAAAATATTACGGCAATCGGGGAGGCCAGTCTTCCCCCATACCTTATAGAAACTAAAGAATCTGTACATGAATTCATAAACTCATTTTTTAATGATTTTAAATTCACTGCGGATTTGAACCATTGCTTAGATTATTTGCAACAATACAAGTCAGGAAATTATGCCGCAAAAGCCTGCATTGACATTGCATTTCATAATTGGTTCGCCTCATACAAGCACATATCGGTTTGGCAATTACTTGGCTTAAAAAATACCCCATTGCCGCCTTGTACATATACAATCGCTATGGGAGCTCCCGATTTAATACGTCAGAAAGTTAAAGAAGCGGCCGGATTCAGGATGATCAAGGTTAAGCTTGGTGGAGAACACGACAAACAAATTATAGATACCATTATTGATAGTACTGATACTCCTCTGTGTGTGGATGTAAATCAGGGTTGGAAAGACCCCGATTTCGCTCTTGATATGATTAACTGGCTGGCTGAACGAAAAATAGTTTTTGTGGAACAGCCGCTACCAAAATCTGACAAGAATGGCCAACAATGGCTATTCAACAAATCACCGCTTCCTATTATTGCCGATGAAGCTGTGCAAACCATAGATGATATAGATGCAGTAAAAGATTTTTATCATGGTATAAATGTGAAACTCATGAAGTGCGGAGGAATTTCACCGGGATTGGCTATGATCCGAAAAGCGAATTCTTATCACAAATTGGTTTTAATAGGAAGTATGTCTGAAACTTCCTGTGGAATTATGGCTGCAGCACAATTATCGTCTCTTGCAAACTGGGTTGATTTGGATGGTCCGTTGCTTGCATCGAATAATCCTTTTGAAAATGTTAACTATGAAAACGGTGTTTTACAGATCTGAATTTAACACCCAATAAATCAACTTAACTATTAATTAATTTTTGCATCAGATGCACATCGAGGAATCGATCGAATTTTTTTCCGGCTTTTTTCATCACTCCGATATGCTCAAATCCAAGTTGTTCATGAATATGGATACTGCTAAGATTTCCTTCGGTAATTCGTGATATAAGATTGGTTAATCCGGCTCGCTCTCCTTCGAGTGCAATTACTTCTACCATTCTTTTACCAACACCTTTGCCCCTGTGATTCGTGTCGATGTACACAGACACTTCAGCAGTGCCATCGTAAGCGCAACGATCGCTCCATTTCGATAAGGATGCAAAACCTATGACCTGAGAATTAATCTCAGCCACAATAACAGGATGTTTCTCATCGTGGTTTAGAAACCATTGCATTCGTTCTTCAACGGTTTTTGTTTCGGTATCGAAGGTTGCTGTTGTATTTAAAATTGCATCGTTGTAAATGTGTGTGATGCGCAAAATGTCGTTTGCTGTCGCGGGTCGGATAGATAGCATAGAACTTGTTCCTGTTTAGATTGGTTGTTGATACAAATATATTAAAAGGATTGTAAATGGAAAACCGCCCTTATTTACGATTTTTGTTCCTCCAGCTTTTTGAGTCGGTTCAGTTCCAGTTTCTCCAGAATTTCCGGCCACAATAAATCATATGGAATTACTTCCAGGGTCTCGAGTTCACTTTGAACACCAAGATGTGACTCTTTGAGCTTAACGAAAAACTTCTGGGAAATTTGTGCTGTTTTTTTGGGGTCAAAGTCATATTGGATCATTACAAGAAGCATTTTAATAAAGTAGTAACTTCTAGGATTCTTATCCTTGCGAATATAACGCGATGCATATAGTTTTAAAGACTCCGCCTTATCGAGTAATTTTTCGTAATCACCCAGATTTATAAGGATAATAGTTTGCGCTACGATAATTGATAAATTGTAACCAGCTTTATCTTTTGTAAACAGCGGTACTTCATTGATAAACCTGAAAACATTAAACTTTTTATGGAATTTCGAATTGATAGGTAGTGCATAGCTTAAGAATGACTCAAAAATCTTCCACTTTTCCCTGTTCTGCCCCGGATATGAAGTGTAGCTGGGGTGATTGATGACCTGATTGTAGATTTCGGCAGCCTTTTCATAATTCCTGGTGTGCAAACTCAGCAGGAAGTAATATTCAAGAAAGATCAGCCAGTTCAAGGTTCCTGAATTGAAGAGTACCATACATTCTGCAGCGTATTTACTTCCATTTTGATAGTCGCGCAGGTGCAAACAACCATTCAATTTGTGCAGATTCATTTCTCCTAGCCTGACTTTCTGAATTAAATGTGGATTCGATTTAAGATAATTCTCACACGATTCGGCTAAAGAAATTGCACCTCTGAAATCATCAGCACTCTCATAATATCGAAGTCCGACCCGGTACATGTTTATTCTTGTAGTGTATGTATCGTGTTCATTTACAGTTTTTTGTAATTGTTTATAATATTTTTCAGTTATGGAAGCCAGCTCGTCTTTGTTGGCCATGGAACGCACAACTTCCAGAATGATCAGCTGATTTAGCTCCTCAGCAAACAATTCAGCTTCCATTATTTTCATATTAGCTTTAAGTTCAGTATTGTATTTATCAAAGTTCTTTACAGAGCCACTGAAACTACTTAAATACCTCAAAAGTCTTAGATTGATGATTGAAATATCAGTAAAAAAATATTTTTTGCATTCTGAAAGTGAAAGTTTTAGGTGCTCACTGCCCGATAAATGCTTGTTTTGAAGCAATAATATGGTGCCGGCAAGCAAATTCTTACATGCTGAATAATAAGCCTTGTCATAAGAACTTTTAAATTTTTTCTCCGTATCAAGTTGAAATATCATGTTAACCAAACGTTCTTTGGCTCTCGATTTTAACATGTCGAAAGTCTTGTCCCCCAAAGGTTTACCATAGATATCCTGAATAGCCTCCTCCTCATCTTTCCAGGCTTTTCTACCTAAACCCTCAATTAGTTTGAGGTATTTCATGCCTCCGGCTTCAGAGGCTTTAATCTCCAGATATCGGTTGTTTTTGGTGCAATCTGTTACTAATGTAGAGATTTCTTGCAAAATTTTAATAGACATGATAGATTCTTTTCGTTTATAGCCCTGTAAATGTAACTATATTTTTTTAATTAGGTAGAAGTACTCGATATTCAGGTGTTACTGGCATTCAAAAAATGATACCTGATAAACATATGTCTCACACTAATTTTACAAACGCAAAACAATGGTAGATCTATTAATTGCCATCCTGATATCGTTAGGATGTAACGCAACACACGAAGCAACACCTGAAGAATTAAGAGATGCTTATGGCACTCGGTATGACAGAGCAGTTGAAATTTACAACAATGGTGAATTCGCTGTCGATGGTGGTGGAGTTGTTATCCTGGAAACAGGTGGTGACTGATTAAAAAATTAACTCGAACTAAAACAGGGAGGGTCTCAATATCTAACGGGGGGTTAGTTTTGAGATATCACTCCCTGTTATTTTTTTATACCTATCTCAAGGTATCTTTTTAATGAAATAGCTGAAAAGGAAATATCACCGTATCTTTGCAGTAATAAAAGCTCTGCATCATGATTACAGTTAAGTCATTCTGTTTCAATTCTTTTGAGGAAAACACTTATGTTTTATCCGATTCTACGGGTGAATGTGTAATTATTGATCCGGGATGTATGATGCAGGAAGAAGAGGTGGAGTTGGCCCATTATATTGATGGGCATCACCTCAGACCGGTTCGATTACTTAATACACATTGTCATATTGATCATATTTTGGGCAATCAGTTTGTTGCATCACGCTATCAACTGGGTCTGGAGATACATAATAGAGAAATCCCTGTCCTTGCATCTTCAGAACAGGTGAGTAAAATGTACCAGATTGCTTTGAACCCTTCGCCGCAACCAACTGCTTTTTTGGTGCCGGGTCAACACATTAAATTCGGGGCTTCTGAGCTGCAAATTTTTTTTACCCCTGGACATAGTCCCGGAAGTGTTTCTTTTTTTTCTGAGTCAGATCAGTTTGTAATTTCCGGAGATGTGCTTTTTGAAAGAAGCATTGGTCGTACCGATCTTCCGGGTGGCAATTACGACACCTTGATTGAATCAATTGTAAAAGAATTGCTTCCTTTGGGAGATGATGTTGTGGTTTATTCCGGACATGGTAATCCAACAACCATTGGCTCTGAAAAAAGATTAAATCCCTTTTTAAGAGAGCATGTTCAGAATTTTTGATTCTACTTCCGGCGAATCCCATATTTTTTCAATGTCAGGTAAAGCCATCACTTTATCCATAATTTGATCTTGTCGTTTCCCACGGCTCAATGCTTCGCTATAGGGAAATTCGTTGAACGTAACCATGGTATACAGTGGAACCCATTTTTCAGGATGTTTATCAAAAATCCGGGCTTCAATTTTCTTTCTCAACAGAAAATCCGGGTGTCCTACTAAATCCCTCATTTCATAAAAATTCGCAACAGCCAGATCAGCAATTGCATCACTATTTGGTTTTCGTTGTAATTGATATTCCGGCATTATTTTACTCCAATCGTGATTGTGTTTTACAATGAGGTCATTCAACTCCACACAATCTTCAAATCCGCAATTCATTCCTTGTCCGTAAAAAGGTACAATTGCATGTGCCGCATCACCAATCAATGCCAATTGATTTTTCCAGGTCCACGGAAAACATTTTACTGTCATCAAAGAACCTGTTGGGTTGTTGAAGAAATCTTCTTCCAATGTTGGCATCAGACTATAGGCATCAGCAAATATTTCTTTAAAGAAGGTAGTTACTTTTCTTTTGAATTTAATTCTGCAAATGAGGGACTTCCTTCAAATGGAAAAAATAAAGTGCAGGTAAAACTTCCATCCATGTTTGGTAGTGCAATCAGCATATAACCGCCACGAGGCCAAATGTGCAATGCATTTTTATCGAGTTGATGAGTTCCATCGGCAGCAGGAGGAATGGTCAGTTCTTTATAACCATGTTCGAGATATGATTGTGAATAATTGAAACGGTCGGTGAAAAGTAAACTCAATCTGCCAGCTGAATAAGCACCATCTGAACTGATAATAAGATCGGCAGATAAAGTTTGTTTGTTACCGGTTACAACATTTTCAAATGAAGCGATATTTTTATCAAGATCAACATGTGTGCATCGTTCGTTGTAATGAATGGTTGCTCCACTTTTTTCAGACTCATCCATCAGTACGCAATTCAAACCGCCTCTCGATACAGAATAAATCGCCTGACCTTCTTTGCCATATGCCTGATAATTGATGGTTCCATCCTGATGATGAATCATCCTACCCGCCATTGGTATGGCGACATTGCGAACCGCATCACTTAAGCCAACTCCATTCAGTCCGCGCCAGCCTCTTTCAGAAAGTGCCAGATTAATAGAGCGGCCGGCTGAAATTTTATCTTTCCGCATATCGGAACGGCGTTCGAAAATTTCAACTTTATAACCGTGTTTTGTCAGGTAATTCGAAAGTAAAGAACCTACAAGTCCTGCACCAATAAGCAGTACCTTTTTTTCAGATGGATTCATGTTTATTAATTAACTTGTGTTGTTTCATTTATAGCCTGTTCAAGTAGTTTTCCAAAGCGGTAAACGTCTTCAAAACTGTTGTACATAGGCACAGGTGCAACTCTGATAACATCGGGGTGTCTCCAATCGGAAATCACTCCATGATTAGAAATGTACTGATGCAATTCTTTTCCGTTTTTTTCTATTACTAAAGATAACTGACATCCTCTGTCGGATGGAGTAATGATTTTAATTGCATTCAGATGTTTGTATTTATCGTTAATCTGATGAATTACATATTCGAGATAACCAGTGAGATTTTTACTCTTCGCAATTAATTTATCCATTCCTGCTTTTTCGAATAAATCCATTGAGGCACGTAATGCAGCCATTGAAAATACAGGCGCATTACTTAATTGCCATCCATCTGCACCTTTTCGGGGAATGAATTTCTCAGGCATAGTAAATCTTGTGTCCGGATCATTTCCCCACCAACCTGAAAACCTGGGCAGGGAATCATTGTTTGAATGTTTATCATGAATAAAAACACCTCCGACAGCACCAGGGCCCGCATTCAAATATTTATAGGAGCACCATGCCGCAAAATCAACACCCCAATCATGGAGCTTCAGTTCTACATTGCCGGTTGCATGGGCTAAATCAAATCCCACAATTGCTCCTGCAGCATGTCCTGCTTCAGTAATACTTTTCATATCGAACAGTTGACCTGTATAATAATTCACACCCCCAATCATTATCAATGCGAGTTCGTCGCGATGCTCATTAATGACGGTCAGAATATCTTCAGTGCGATGAAAATTTTCACCTGCTCTTGGTTCAAGTTCTACAAGAGCATTTTCAGGATCAAATAATTTTGAACTGCCTGCATGAAAGGCTGCCTGAGATGCCAGTGCATACCGATCGGAAGAGAATGGTCCTTTCTCAAATATAATTTTATAGCGTTTTGCATCGGGACGGTAAAATGAAACCATCAGCAAATGTAAATTTGTAGTGAGGGAATTCATTACAACTACCTCATGTGGAAGTGCTCCGGTTATTGCTGCCGTACTGGTTCTTAAAAATTCATGGTATGGAAACCAGGGATGACGTGCATGCATATGACCCTCTACGCCAAATTCATTCCAATCATCGAGTTCTTCGAGTATGTATTTGCGGGAGTTTTTTGGCTGAAGGCCAAGTGAATTACCACAGAAATATATGGTTTTTTGTCCTTTGTGTTGCGGGAAAAGAAACTCATTCCGAAAATCTTTCAGGACATCCTCCTGATCCATTTTTAGGACAAAATCTTCATTAAACTGGTATTGCATAGTTTACTTGGTTATTAAAATGCAAATAAAAACAACATATTTTCAGGAAACAATAACAAATGTCAGGCGAAATGGAATCCAATTACCAGTAATGCCTGAATGGCCATCGCACCATCGACAACAAAAACAAAAATGCTTCTATTCTCTTTTGGTTGAGCCTTTACAATTATTAGTGCTGTGATAAATGCTGATGTCAGCAGTGCTGTTTTATATGCATAAATGGTGAAATTCGGGTCCATGAAAATCAGAATCACAAAGAGGCAAAGTGCCAACAGGCTGATGATTCGAGTTCCGGTGATGCCGGCAATTCTTGCAATGGTCCGGATACCTTCTTTTTTATCGGCCTCCAGATCTTTCAAATCAAAGATGGTTGTGAGTGCATAAATGAAGAGGAACCGTCTTACCAACATCCAAATCATGGGTTCACTGAAAATTTGGCCGGATGCGTCAGAAAGGGGTAGTAAACACGTGGCTAAAGACCATATTATTGAAAGTAGTATGTTTTTGAAAATCAGATTATTGCGAAGGCCTGGGATTCGTTTATTTCTGATTTTAAATGGCATCATATAAGCAATTGAAAAAAAAGCTGTCAGTGAAAAAATCAATAGCTGTGGAACATCGAGTTGGGTAAGGAAGATGAAGGAGGCAAAAAGTGAAAATGCTGCCAATGAAAGGTGTTGTTTTCGTCCCAAAACAGTTAAGCCGGTTAGGTTCTTTTTTTCATCGGGATGAATGGCAATAGTTAGTCGTGAAGTATTGTAAATGAATAAAGTAGCAAAAAAAATTAGTGCAAGAGAAGCGAAATTTGTTTCTGCCCCTGCGATTAGAACTGTCTCATACCCCAACAATAGACTGCAACACGCAACGAATAATTGCGAATTGTACAAAAAGTCAGCTAATTTAGTCGTTGCCAAGAATTACAATAAGAGCAGTAATGCCGACTGCGAAGCCGATGCCGCCGCCGATCATACTCTGTTTGATTTTTATGTTTCTAGATTTTTTTTCATAACCGGCTAAAAAAGCCTCTGAATGAACATTTGATCGTTCACTTTTAGGTAATTTCGGATTAAAACGTCCCACAACAGTGGCATAAACCAAAGGGACGGGGAGGCCATAAAAACCAACCAGACTACCTGCCAAACCGGAAGCTACCCCACCTACAATATTCATTGGTTTTTTATAAATCGCCATAGCATGTTGTTCCCCCTTAATATAGTCCCTGATTTCTTCAGCCGGAGGATCATCGCCGGTAATGGTATCGGGGGTATAAATAATTTCCTCGGTTCCATTATCCCGGATTATTGAAAAAACATTGTATATTTCCGCATGCCGGGTAACTTCTCCGTCAGCTCCTTCCGGGCGGTAAACAATCTGGTCGCCTCTGACTTCGGCTGTGGTAAATCGTTTTTCTTTACCGTTCATATACAGGAGTTTGCCCTGTGCCAGCGAATTGCAGGCAATGAAAGTGCTAAAAATGAGGATGGAAATCGTCCGGCAGTATTTCATAAGTTTACAATATCCCTCAAAACTACGAAAATGGTTCGTTTTATTGTTTGGCAGGGCTATAAATTTTAAACAAAATCCTGTCCTTAATGTTTCTAATGCAGTTGCCTCAAATTTCTGGGAAAATTAGTTCCATTTGAGTAGTTTTGTACTCCTTAAAAAACCGTCAATATCTAAGAATAAAAATTATGGCCTATTACAGTTTTGATGAACGACACAACGGACCAAGCCGTACTCAACTTGATGAAATGCTTCGTACCAGTGGTGCAGCAGATTTGAATGATCTGATCAGCAAAACTATTCCTGCATCAATCTTGCTCAAGGGTGAAATGGATCTTGAAGAATCTTATTCTGAGTATGAGTATTTATCGAAATTAAAGGCAACATCCCAAAAGAACAGAGTTTTTAAAAGTTATATTGGGTTAGGATATTTTAATACCATTGTTCCCGGAGTAATTCAACGTAATATTTTTGAAAATCCGGGTTGGTATACAGCATACACTCCTTATCAGGCCGAAATTTCTCAGGGTAGAATGGAAGCCTTGTTGAATTATCAAACCATGATTTGTGATTTGACCGGAATGGAACTGGCAAATGCTTCATTGCTTGATGAAGCCACTGCTGCAGCTGAAGCGATGCACATGTTTTTTGCTTCACGTTCCAGAGAGCAGGCTGCTACCGGAGTGAAAAAGTTTTTTGTGGCCGATAATTGCTATCCCCAAACAAAAGGTGTGCTGATAACACGTTCTGAGCCATTGGGAATTGAGCTTGTAACCGGAAATCCTGATACCTTCAGATTTGACAATACCTTTTTCGGTGCTTTGCTTCAATATCCAGGCGTTGATGGTAATGTTTCTGATTATTCCGGATTTGTTGCAGATGCAAAAAGTAAAGGTGTTTTTGTTGCAGTTGCTGCCGATATCATGAGTCTGGTATTGCTTTCTCCCCCCGGTGAATGGGGTGCAGATTGTGTGGTGGGTTCTTCGCAGCGTTTCGGTGTTCCATTAGGATATGGCGGACCACATGCAGCATTTTTTGCAACTAAAAATGATTTCAAAAGAGATATTCCAGGAAGAATTATCGGAGTATCAATTGATGCTGCCGGAAATCGTGCTTGCGAATGGCACTCCAAACCCGTGAGCAACATATTAAACGTGATAAGGCAACTTCTAATATTTGTACCGCCCAGGTATTGCTGGCAGTTATGGCCGGAATGTATGCAGTGTATCACGGACCAAAAGGGCTGAAAGCAATTGCCGGACAAATTCACAAACAAGCGCGAACGCTTGCTTATGGTTTGAAAAAATTAGGTTACACTTTGGCTTATGATCAGTATTTTGATACTATAACTATTAATGCAGATTCAAATACCGGTAAAGTTGAATCATTAGCTGTTGCGAATGAAATGAATTTCAGATATCACAGCAATGGTTCTGTTTCAATCAGTGTGGATGAAACAACAACTAAGAATGATGTGGCCGGAATAATTGCTGTATTTGCAAAAGCTGCTTCACGCGATTTTAAAAATAATGGTATCGGTACAGATGCAGATCCATCAGGATTGGAATCTCATAAACATTTCCGGAAGTCTGAATTTTTGTCACACCCTGTGTTTTCAGAATATCATTCTGAAACTAATATGTTGAGATATTTAAAGCGTCTTGAAAATAAAGACTTATCTCTTGCTCATTCCATGATTGCTTTGGGTTCATGCACCATGAAGCTGAATGCAACCAGTGAAATGGCACCGTTAAGCTGGCCTGAATTCAGTTCCATGCATCCTTTTGTGCCAGTGGATCAGGCTGCAGGTTACCAGGAGATTATTGCTGATCTGGAGCGTGACCTGTGTGTAATCACCGGATTTGATGCTGTCTCTCTTCAACCTAATTCTGGGGCTCAGGGTGAGTATGCCGGCTTAATGGTTATCAGAAATTATTTCCTGAGCAAAGGTGAAGGACATCGTGATATTTCGTTGATTCCATCTTCTGCACATGGTACTAATCCTGCTTCTGCAGTTATGGCAGGTATGAAAGTGGTAGTTGTGAAATGTGATGAAAAAGGAAATATTGATGTGGCAGATTTGCGTGAGAAAGCCGAGAAGTATAGTAGACAGCTGGCATGTCTGATGGTTACTTATCCTTCGACACATGGAGTTTACGAATCTTCCATTAAAGAAATTACAAACATAATCCATCAACACGGTGGTCAGGTTTATATGGATGGGGCCAACATGAATGCTCAGGTGGGTTTGACCAATCCGGGTATGATTGGTGCCGATGTTTGCCATTTAAATCTTCATAAAACTTTTGCCATTCCACATGGTGGTGGTGGCCCCGGTATGGGACCTATTGGAGTTGCAAAACACCTGGCTCCATTTTTACCAGGACACCCTGTTGTTAAATGTGGAGGGTCGGCGAATACCACTCCGGTTTCTGCCGCTCCATGGGGAAGTGCCAGCATTTTATTGATTTCCTATGGGTATATTAAAATGATGGGAAGAACCGGTCTTCGTGAAGCAACACAAATTGCAATCCTGAATGCCAATTACATCCGTAAAAAATTAGAAAAACATTATCCGATTCTTTATCAAGGTGAAAATGGCAATGTGGCACATGAGATGATTCTTGATTGTCGTGCATTTAAATTAAGTGCAGGCATTGAAGTAACCGATATTGCAAAACGATTAATGGATTATGGATTCCATGCACCAACTGTTTCATTCCCGGTAGCAGGAACTATCATGGTTGAACCAACAGAAAGTGAATCACAAGATGAACTGGACCGTTTTATTGATGCCATGATAAGTATCCGTCATGAAATAGCTGAAGTTGAATCAGGATCTGTTAACAAAGACAATAATGTGCTTGTCAATGCTCCTCACACTGCAGCAGAATTAACGGCTGATGAATGGAATTATCCCTATACCCGTCATAAAGCTGCTTATCCGTTGCCCTATGTTCAACAAGCAAAATTCTGGCCTTCTGTGAAGCGTGTCGACAATGCATTTGGTGACAGAAATCTGGTTTGTACTTGTCCCGATGTTGAAAGCTACGCAGAAGCAATTTAGGGAATGATAAATGATAGATGATAAATGATAGATGGGGGCTGCTCATCAGGATTAAGGATTAAGGATTAAGGAATGTGGTACCTCCGTAGGCCGCAAAATCCTTGATCCTTTTTCTTTTGTTACGAGTAGCTATTTAGCCTGCATATATAAAATGATAAATGATAGATGATAAATGATAGATGGGGGCTGCTCATCAGGATTAAGGATTAAGGATTAAGGATTAAGGATTAAGGATTAAGGATTAGGAATGTGGTACCTCCATAGGCCGCAAAATCCTGGATCCTTTCCTGTTTTCCTCACCACCCTGATGGCAATTTCATAATTATTTGAATTTAAATAGGTTATGTTTTTATTTATGGGTGTCTTGGGTGTCCCAGAAAGTTTTTGTAGCTTTATTTAATGTTTATCCGGCAAAAGCGAAATATCAGTGGTAAGGTATCAAGTACAAATAATTGATAAGAGTTCTGGAAGATATAAAGTGGTTCACATCTTGGGTGCACTTCTTCGAAAATTGAAATTCAGGAATTGCTTATAAAGGCCCGACAATGGATGGTTGATCATTGCGGACAAATCAATTTTGATTTCGATGGAGAAAAGTTAAATGCGGAGAAATTACTCGATAGTATTACCGCTCATAAACAAGTTGGCTTAGAGCTAACGATAGGAAAGTTTTTGATTCCATTGGATTTGGAGTAATTGAAGATGAAATTTTTAAATGGTTAGTTCTGTATCGTTTAATTTATCCTAAAAGCAAATTAAAAACCACCGAATATTTACATCGATATCATGGTATTGATTATGATGAAAATCAAATTTACCGTTACTTAGACAAGCTCAATACAGTCAAAAAAAGAGATAGTTCAACAGATTAGTTTTGAACATACCAAACAAATACTAGATGGTGAAATCAGTATTGTTTTTACGATGTAACAACCATTTTATTTTGGAAATAGAAAAAGAAGATGAGTTGCGAAGGACAGGATTTTCAAAAAGAAGGCAAAAGCATCAAAATCCACAAATAGTTTTGGGCTTATTGGGTAGCTAGTAATGGATATCCGTTAGCCTATGAAATTTTCAATGGAAGTCAGTTTGAAGGTCATACCATGTTACCGGTTTTAGAATCATTTAAACGAAAGTATCAATTAGAACGCTTAGTGGTTGTAGCAGACTCAGGACTTCTCTCAAAGCCCAATGTGAAACTGTTAAAGAACAAAACTATGAGTTCATTATTGGAGCTAGAATAAAAGCAGAATCTTCGAGCATCAAGAAAAAAATACTTGACTTACGCTTGTCAAACCTGGAAACTGCTATCATCAAAAAAGAAGATCTGAAGCTCATTGTGAGCTATTCGGAAAAACGAGCAAAGAAAGATTGTCATAACAGAGAGAGGTATCGCTCGATTGGAAAAGCAAATAACGACTGGTAAATTAAAAAAAGCCCACATCAACAACAAAGGATATAATAAATACCTGAAAATTGACAATGAAATAATGGTACACATTGATTATAATAAGTTCTATGAAGATGCAAAATGGGATGGATTGAAAGGTTTATTTAACCAATAGTCCGCTTAAAACAAATGCAATTATAGAAAATTATAGTCATCATGGCAAATCGAAACTGCCTTTAGAGTATCGAAAACAGATTTGAAAGTCAGGCCTATTTATCATCGATTACAAAAGCGAATTGAAGCTCACATTTGTCTGAATTTTGTAGCCTACAAAGTGTATAAAGAACTTGAGAGAATATTGAAACAGAAGAAGTCTGCACTAACTCCAACAAAAGTAATAGAGATAGCTGCCAATTTGTTTGAGATAGAAGTTAAGTTACCTGGAAGCAAAGAAAGCATTAAGAAAAAACTGATTCTAACTGAGGAGCATAGAGAAATTGCTAACCTCTTTGATTTCTAAGGTGTCCCAGTGAGAAAACAGGTGATAGATGGGGCTGCTCATCAGGATTAAGGATTAAGGATTAAGGATTAAGGATTAAGGATTAAGGATTAAGGAATTGGTACCTCCATAGGCCGCAAAATCCTGGATCCTTTTTCTTTTGTTACGAGTAGCTATTTAGCCTGCATATAAAATGATAAATTATAGATGATAAATGATAGATGAGTTTCTGCTCAAAAAATACAGAGACATCAGGATTAAGGATTAAGGATTAAGGATTAAGGATTAGGAATTAAGGAATGTGTTACCTCCGTAGGCCGCAACATCCTTTATCCTTTTTCTTTTGTTACGAGTAGCTATTTAGCCTGCATATATAAAATGATAAATGATAGATGATAAATGATAGATGGGGGCTGCTCATCAGGATTAAGGATTAAGGATTAAGGATTAAGGATTAAGGAATGTGGTACCTCCATAGGCCGCAAAATCCTTGATCCTTTTTCTTTATTTACAAGTTGATATTTTTCCAGCTTATGATAAATGATAGATGGAATGCTGCTCAGACTACAGAACTCCCCTTATTACCTATGACAAATGACTTACTTCTTCAATATTCAATTCTTGTTAAATGATATTCAATAAAATCATCTTGAAAACGAGAAACAGCCAACCTTAGCAGCTAAACTTTTAACCCCGTAGTAGTGTTCCACTCTGCCGGGCTGGCTTTCAACCTACAACATTTAACCCCTCGATCCGCCAACCGGGAGTACTCAGGTCATGCTTGTCACTTCGCACACCCCCCTCCAACATCTTTCCTTTACGCTTCACTCAGTTCAAGCTTTCAACTTACAACTTACAACTTACAACTTACAACCTTGCCCCTTGTCACTATTAAGGATATTCTTTCGAAATGGCTTCAGGTGTCCATTGCTGGAGGAAGTCGATTACTTTTTTCTCGCTATATCCTTCACCTTCTTCCAGGTATCCGGTATTTTAAGTATGAAGCCGGTTTCCGCTTCCATCCAGAATGACAAACACAGGAAAGCCAAAGCGTTGAGGTTTCCCCAAACGGTTTAATGCTTCATTATTTTTATTTTCTTTACTGTAATTCAGGTGTAATACAATGTAATTGGCATTAATGATGGAATCAACAGTTGTGGTTTCATGACTCCATTTGTAAAACAAGCGGCACCATTTACACCAATTCCCACCGACCTGAACAAGTACATGTTTCCCTTTTGCTTTGGCTTTGGTAACGGCTTCATTGATTTCTAATGAGCCATCTGCTAGTGGATTATAGATTTTGAATTCTTCAGTCTGGGCATTTACATTCGAGAAAAGCAATATTATTACGATGAGTGAAATCAGGTATTTCATGGTATTATATTTTTGATGAGGATGCTAAATTGACAATTTGGAAGGTATTAAGCAAACTATAACCTTATAAAAATAAAAAAACAGGATTACGGTCCTGTTTTTTCCGGCCTTGGCCGGTGTTGGTTTTTGGAATATTTAAATACTAATCTGGTAAATCAGTTGCTTTAATAGCAGAATCAAAACTAATGAACCGTTTGTATACAGAAAATTAAAGTATGCTGAATGGGAAAAAATGGGATCTGGATGGGAAAATCAGAGTGGGTAGAGGTAGGGAGCCATTATAAGAATGACAACTATCAAGATCAAGGTTACCAGACTGCCTGTTTTTACAAAATCACGGAATTTGTATCCACCCGGTCCATATACTAAAATACAGCTGGGTTCGAAAGGAGTAATCATGGATACAGAAGCGGAGAGCATTACGGTTAGTGCAAATGTTATTGGATTAACCTGCATGGTTTCGGCTGCTTCAAGGGCAACAGGTAGTACTACCATGGCCGCAGCTGCATTCGACATGGGTTGGGTGAGGAATACAGTTAATAGCGAAAATGCTGCCATTACAGCTATTGGGCCAATGCCACCGAATAGGGAAATAATATGATCGGCGAGGAAAGTTGCAGTTCCGGTTTTTTCCATAGCAATTCCAAACGATGTCATTCCACCAATCAATACCAGTAAATTCCATTCAATTTTCTGATATGCCTCTTCTGTTTTAATGCATTTAAATGCAACACAAAGAAATGCTGCAAGCATAAATGCTATTGAAAGCGGAATGATTTCAAAGGTTCCTAATACCAGAGCTCCAGCAAAAAAACAGAAGGTCAGCAATGCATTTCTTTTGTTTTTGGGGCTGCAAAATTATATTCCTGTAAAACAGTAAAATCACCACGTTTGCGACGGTATTCAATATTCACAGCTGGCCCTTGAATTAACAGCCGATCGCCGATTTTAATTTCGGTATCACCGATTTTATCCGATAATGTTTGACCTTCCCTGTTAATAGCCATTACCAGTAAGCCGAAGCGGCGTTTGAACTGTGCTTCCCGAATGGTTTGTCCTAAAAAGTCATTGGTAGGAGTAACGAAAATCTCAACAATCTTAATATCATCCGTAATCATATCTCCGGGTGCCAGTGCTTCAGAGTATATATCAAGACCAAGTGATTGTTTCATTCGCAACAAATCTTCAATATTCCCCTCAAGCAATAAAATATCATTTTCCTCAATACTGGAATATCCGTTTGCCATCATATTTTGCTTATCGCGGATGATGTTAAGAATTTTAAATCCTGATGTGCTAAGAAGTGTATCACGAACTTTCTGGTTGACCATCACAGAATTTGGTTTCACCAATACCTCTGTAAAATAGTGTTTCTGTTCAAGTTCCTTCACCATGTTTACTTCTTTTTTTCCAGGAAGTAATCGCACACCAATAGTTGCCATAAAAACTATTCCAATCACCATCATTACAAATCCGATTAGAGTGAAGTCGAACATACCAAAAGTGGCATATCCGTTTTTACCTAAATAGGCATTCACAGCAATATTTGTAGAGGTACCAATTACAGTGCATGTACCTCCAAGTATGGATGCAAAGGCTACAGGCATGAGTATTTTCGAGGGACTTATCCGCAATTTTCTGCACATACTAACAACTGGAGCCACATACATGGCAGTTACAGTAGTGTTGTTCATGAATGCTGAGGTGAAACCAACTGTAGACATGATGTAAGTAGGTAACCACTTCAAACGCTTTTTCGGAATTTTAATGAATTTATCTCCGATAATTTCTAGAATACCTGCCTTTTGCATAGCACCACTGACCACAAAAATGGAAGCAAGCATAATTATGAAATCACTTCCAAAACCTTTAAATGCTTCTGCAGGAGTAAGTATACCTAAAGATGTAAGAATTATTAATAAGCCAACAGTGATTAAGTCTACTGAAAATTTTTCAGTAGCAAAAAGTATAATGGCAACTATCAATAATCCAAGCACTAATGCTATTTCCATCCAGTAATTTCAAATCAGTTAGCGAATTAACAAAGAAAAAATTAATTCTTAGTTGTTTTTTGATGATGCTGATATTAAATGAAAATTATTTTAAAAATAATTATCGATGCATGCTTCTGAGGGCCAATATATTATAAGATAAAATGTAAAAAAAGAGGGGATATCAATTTAATGACATCCCCTCTTTTAAGTTTTGATTGAATTGATTATTCTACTACTAATCTTGCTCTTTCTGTTTGTAGTTCAGTTGTAAGTTCAACAATATAAATGCCAGCCTGAACTCCGGTTAAATTAATTTCTATTTGTTGAGGTCCTTCTTCATTACCAACAGAACTTTCCATTACCAACTGACCTTTCATGTCGATGATTCTCATACTTTGATTAGAACCATTTCCATTAAATTGAATAGTTGCTGATGTTCTGGCAGGATTTGGATAAATTTGGAATTTATCGGAACTGGTAACTGCACCACTAAAGCTTAATCTGCAATTTGGAATTATATTTAATATTAAAGTTGAAGATGAGCCACACGAGTTTGATGCATTTACAGTAACGTTTCCTTGTCCGGTTCCCCAAACAGAATTTATTGCATTTGTTCCCTGACCGGAAGATATTATTCCGTTTGATAATGTCCAGTTATAAGCAGTTGCTCCTGCTACAGGTGCTACAGAAAATTCTACTGGAGAATTGTTACAGAAAATAGCCGGAGAAGAGAATATGCTGTTTGGTCTGAGTGGAATCTGATTATTAATTGTTTTGCATCTTGGAGTACTTGCACCGCAGGCACTGTTTGCTATTACACAAACACTTTGATTTTGATTATAACCAGAAGGCACGGAAATCGTAACTGAATTATTCGCCGTTGTGTAAGGTGAAGGATTACCGTCAATAGTTGTACCGGCATAAGGGAAACTCCATGTGTAAGAAGTTGCGCCAGGAACAGGGACTACAGAATAAACTTCAGGATTTCCACCGCAAAGACTGGTAACACCGCTAAGCACTCCGGGACGAGTTGGCGACGCTGAAATTGTGAGACAACGTGAACCC
The DNA here is from genome assembly GCA_016713525.1 of Bacteroidota bacterium. Classification (GTDB taxonomy): domain Bacteria; phylum Bacteroidota; class Bacteroidia; order AKYH767-A; family OLB10; genus JADKJB01. The sequence goes on from JADJOZ010000003.1 coordinate 407,880, forward strand.
GTTGAAGAAGTACCACCGCAAGCCAATGAAGCGGTAACACATAAATTGCCGGTTGTATATGCAGGGAATGTAACCTCAACAATATTGCCTAAAAGATTTAAAGGCGTTATTACAGCTCCGGGAACCGAAAAAGTCCATGTAAACAATTCTGCTCCTGCAGGTACATTTACAGAATAAGTTTGAGTTGTACCGGGACAACCAACAACACTTCCAGTTATAGGTGCCGGAACACTTACCAAAGAACGAATTGAATAGCAATTTGTGTTTGTCTGACCACATCCGTTTGATCCTTTAACACAAACTGTATACCCTGTAACATTCGGTGTTGTTGGGCCAGTTTGCATATAAACTTCATTTGCAATAGTGGAATATGGGCCAGCACTGAAAGGTCCCAGATTAGATGTGGAGAATAAAGCACCTGCAGGACCTGTCCATACATATCTGATGTTTTGACCGGTTACAACTCTTGCAGTAAAATATTCAATATTCCCCGTACAAGTTGAAGATGGTCCGGAAAGAATTTTAGCAGTATTTAATGGCCCCGTTGTGCTTACAAGAACTTCGGCAGAGCCGGATGTAGTTCCATTTGGACAAAGATTATCAGAATAATAAGTAAGATTGTATGTTGTGTTGGCAACTGGAGAAACCGAAACAACTGTTGTGCTTAGATTGGATGATTGCACCGGTCCACCATTAATTGAATACAGAAAAGGAGCATTGCCTGTAAAATCAATAGTAAGATTGGCAGACTGACCAGTACAAATGCTTTCATTTCCGCTTATGCTTGCTGTGATACTTCCCGGAGCACAATTGAAAAGTAATTTTGTGAACCAAATATCAATATCTCCTAAATTAACATCAACATCACCATCATTACTTGTTGAATTTCCAACAAATAAATAACCATTCTGTATTTCTATAATTTTAGATCCCTGTTCATCGCCGGTTCCGCCTAATGTTTTTTGCCATTCAATAGTTCCGATATTATTTATTTTTATCATCCATGAATCTCCAAAGCCACCTTGATATCCGGTTACATCTCCATCAGCTGAATTAGATAATCCTGCAATGATATATCCGCCATCAGTAGTTTGTGAAATTCTGCTGGCCCTGTCTGTTTGAGATCCACCATATGTTTTTGTCCATTCAATTGCTCCCAAAGTAGTTACTTTAACAACAAAAATATCACTCACGCCCTGAAAGCCGGTTACATCAATATCACTGGAAAAAGTGTAACCAGTCATTATATAACCACCATCTGATGTTTGAATGCAACTTCTCATTTGTTCTATTGAGCTGCCTCCATAGTTTTTCTCCCAGATTACATTCCCGGAAGCATCTGTTTTTGCGAGCCAATAATCAAATAGTCCGTAATTAGCGGCAACACCTCCTGAATTGGAAGTGCTGACTGCTGAAAATATGTAGCCACCATCTGTAGTTTGTTCAACAGTATAACCATTCTCATCACCATTTCCACCTAACATTCTTTGCCAAGACAAATTTCCGCTTGCATCCAGTTTAACTAACCAGCCATCACGGATACCTTTCCTTCCGGAAACATCTCCATCATTTGAGTATGACCATCCGCTACAAGCATATCCACCATCACTGGTTTGTATAATATATCTGAACTCTTCTTCTGAAGTTCCACCAAGTGATTTTTGCCATTGAATCACACCGGCATTGTCAAGTTTAACAACCCAGCAATCTTTATTGCCCTGATATCCGGAAACATCTCCATCTGAAGATTCAGTCCATCCTGCAATTGCATAACCACCATCTGATGTTTGAATGATATTGTATGGTACGTCATCATTTGAGCCACCTATAGACTTTTGCCATTGAATAGTTCCCAGATTATCTGTTTTGTAAACCCACCAGTCACTGCCACCATGATTTCCTGAAACATTTATATCATTTGATGTTGACCGGCCGGCAAAAACATAACCACCATCTGTAGTGATTTGCATAGTTGCTCCTGCATCAGTTGAACTTCCACCATATGATTGCTGCCATTGAATGACAGGTGCCTGGGCATTTATTGAGCCAACCAGGGCAGTGGCTACCAGAAATGTTAATAATTTTTTCATGTGAATAAATTTAGGGTTTGAATTTGAAAAGTTCATTGAAGGTACAGACAATTTATTTTCCCTGCAAGTGTTGTCAGATAAATTTTAACGGTGCTTTTTTTTTATTTCTAATTACTCTTGTTTTATGAAAATTCTTTGTCCGGTAAATAACGGAATTATTTGATTATTTAATTAATAATCAAATAGATATGATTTGTTAAAGAAAATGAAAACATCAAAAAGTGTAATATTAAAATTAACCTTGCAACATAAAAATCAGAACAATAAAATTGCCATAAATTGCGCCAGAAATCCTAGCGTGAACAAAATTGCACCAGTAATAAGTGCATTTTTTCGCAAATCTGCGTTGAGGATGAGTTTTTCAATCAGTGGTCCTGCCAAACGACTATCGATGAAGGCTCTGATTTTTTTGTAATTGAATATAAAATACAGATAAAGTAATGTCGCTATACCAAATGCAATGTAATACTGCATCATTTCACTTTTAGTAACCGGTGTTTCACTTGCACTCATTCCTTTTAATATTCCCATCACCGAGAAAGTTAAACCATAACCCAGCACAACGACTATTACAACTAATACGGAAAGTTTTGTCACGAAAGATTTGAGTCCCACCTGCATTCTTTTAAGAAATCCATCACCCAGAATTTCAGGAGCAGCAAACCAAAATGAGAGGAATTGAAGTAACAAACCTGTTGCATTGAGCCATTTCATATGGTGTCAGATATGAACCAAAGATAATAATCCAAAAGTTACTTCCAACACAAAAGCCGAATCGATGGATCCGGCTTTTGACGTAGTAATGACCTGCTGATTAAAATGCAACCAGCAGGTAACACTCATATTTTAAAATTGGGCAGAGTGTGTGCGCTTCAATAACTGCCGCAAAATTACAATTTATTTGTCATTTATTTGTGACAAAATTCAATGATTATTGTATTTTTCGTAGAATTTTGTTTATAATTTTGTGTTTTAGATTAATTTTGTAGCTTTTTATCGCCGCAAGTCTTTTCCTATTTATACTGACTCAATGGAACTTCCAATAAAACCATTTCAGTGTCTGTTTCGGCTTTAAACGATATAATTTTGTTTCCGCAGAAACCTATTCCATCCCTTGCTGAAAGTATAGTGTCTCTCACCTTCAACATGCCACTAACGATGAATGCATAAACGCCATTATCTTTTTTCCGGAGCTTATAATTTATATCGACTCCTTTTTCGATTTTACTTAAATGCACCCATGCATCCTGATAAACCGACATTCCCTGACCTTCTTCAGTTGGTGAAACAATAGTCTGGAAACAATTTAAACGATCTGATTCATTCAATGACATTTTTTCATACTTAGGAATGGCATTCATTATTTTTGGATACATCCAGATATTGAGGAATTTTAAATCCTGATCTGAGTTTCGGTTCATTTCAGAGTGACTGATTCCGGTTCCTGCACTTATTACCTGCACTTCTCCTTCTGAAATAACACAGCTGCTCCCCGATTTATCAGTTTGTACCAATGCACCGGCTAAGGGAATACAAATTATTTCCATATTCTCATGAGGATGATTTCCAAATCCCTGTCCACCCGCAACAATGTCATCGTTCAATACTCTTAATGCCCCAAAATTCATTCTGTCCGGATGATAGTATTCTGCATAACTAAAGGTGTGATAGCTTTTGAGCCATCCATGGTCGGAACAGTGCCTGCTTGATGATCTGTGTAAAAAATCGGTTGCCATAGTTCTAGATGTTTGTGGTTAATTATATGGTTGATTGGTAAAAGATATTCTACTTAAAATGAAATTTTACTGACTATAAAAAAAGAACTCTGAATGGAATTAAAATACTGCCTTGAAAAGTAATTTAGACTTGAATGATGTGAATGTAACAGATAAAATAATGCGGTGTAAATTATTTGAGGGAGGTCTGTTTTTTAGTGGTTAACTCTTTTTTACTTGGGTGAAATTTTTTTAAGAAATTATTTTTATCGGTCTGCAACTTTTCAGATGCTGAATGTATCAGTCTTTTGTTATTTGATTTTGTTTCATATCTTAGTTGCCGATTCTAAAAATCAATCATATGAAAATACTATTACTTTGCCTGCTGTTGGTATGCTCTAATTCTGTGTTAAAAGCAAATTACTGGACTCAAAAAGCCGATTTTGGAGGAACCCCGCGAGCCGATGCTACCGGTTTCTCCATAGGGAATAAAGGTTATATCGGAACAGGTTATGTTGGTACTTATGCAACCGATTGGTGGGAATATGATCTTGCAACCAATACATGGACTCAAAAAGCCAATTTTGGTGGTTCCGGAATAGTGGAGTCAGCTTCGTTTACCATTGGATCTAAAGGGTATATTTTGGCAGCTCCAAGTACAAGTGATTTCTGGGAATTCGATCCTGTAGCAAATACATGGACTCAAAAAGCAGTCTTTCCCGGTATGGCGCGGCAGGCTGCAGTGGCTTTTTCAATTGATGGAAGAGGTTATGTAACTACCGGATCAGGTACCTCTTTGCTGAATGATATGTGGGAATATAATCCCTCTACAAATACCTGGCTTGGCAAAACTCCTCTACCAGGCATTGGCAGAATGTATGCAACCGGTTTTGCAATTGGGGGCAAAGGGTATGTAGGAACCGGTACAGCAGGTTTAAGTGGCCTTTTAAATGAGTTTTGGCAATATGATCCAGTCAATGACAGCTGGTTGCAACGAGCGAATTTTCCTGGTGGTCCCCGGCAGGAAGCAACCGGAATTGCAATTGGTAATTTTGGTTATCTGGGTTTAGGGAGTGCACAAGGCACTTATTTGTTTGACTGGTATCAATATAATCCCGCAACTGATTCATGGACCATAAAAGCACCATTCCTGGGCGGACCAAGGGAGGAAGCATCACAATTCACCATTGGAACCAGTGGGTTTGTTGGCACCGGTTATGATGGACTTTCTGCCGGTGTGATGAAAAAGGATTTCTGGGAGTACCGACCCGATTCAACTACATCAATAAATGAAATAGCTGAATCGGATGTTTCAATTACAATGAATGCTTCCAATTCTTCGCTCACGGTTGCTTTTGAAAATATTTCCGGGTTGCCTTTAAGTTTAGAATTATTTGATGCCTCCGGTAAAAAGATTACCGGTTTCAAAAATGTGCAATTCCCATTTGAAGTTTCAACTGCAGGTTTTTCAGATGGTGTTTATATGCTCACTGCAAGTAATCCTGAAAGCGCTATCTGGTCAAAGAAGATTTTGGTAAAGAATTTATAAAATACAGAATGCCGACAGGAAGTTAGATCTGAACTCCTGTCGGCTTTTCATAAACAGTAAATGGAAGACCTTCCATATTATAACAGATTCCATTTTTTTCCAGCCCTTCTTCTCATAAAAATTTTCGAGATCAGTGCTGAGATAAACTTTGAATATTCCTCCTTTAGCAGCATCTGTTAAAACACGATCCATAAGTTGTCCCGCAATATTTCGATTCCGATACTTTTCATCCACATATAAACAGGCGAGCCATGGGAATAAGTCCTGTCTGCTATTCAGGTCATTGGTGATTAATGCTACGCAACCAACAATTTCACCTGCAAGTGTTGCAATATAAAATTCAGGAACTGACGCTGCTGTTTTTGCTGCGTTACCAATAGCGTCTTTATAAAATTCAAAATTAGATTCACTTCCACAGCATTTCCAGATATAATCGATGCCGTATGAAAGCAGGTCAGGGTTTTCAGAGAGACCAATGATATTTAATTGATCAATTCCCATGGTTTATTTTTTCAGATGTTGCATAATTTTAGATGCAAAAATAAATTCATCTACTTCAGGATTTCCTGATTTCAGAATTTCCTGCTCATTGCCGCTCCACCATTTTTCTCCCTTATGGATAAAAAGGATATTGTAACCCATAGTAATAACTGAATTCATATCATGGGTGTTGATAATAGTGGTCATCTGAAATTCATCAGTTATTTCAATGATCAATTCATCAATTACAATGGAGGTTTTTGGATCAAGTCCGCTATTTGGCTCATCGCAAAATAAATATTTCGGATTCATAGCAATGGCGCGTGCAATAGCAACACGCTTCTTCATACCACCGCTTATCTCAGCAGGAAAAAGTTTGTGAGAGGAGGGGAGATTAACCCGTTGAAGACAGAAATTCACCCGGTCAATTTTTTCCTGATGACTCAAGTCTGATAACATCGTCAATGGAAACATCACATTTTGTTCCACAGTCATGGAATCAAATAAAGCACTTCCCTGAAATAACATGCCAATTTCCTGTCTGATAGGCTTGCGTTCTTTGAAATTCATTTCAGAAAAATTTCTTCCATCATATTCAATTCTGCCCGAATCAACTTCAAATAATCCTACCATGCACTTCACTAAAACAGTTTTACCTGATCCTGATCCGCCTATGATTAAGTTGACTTTCCCTTTTTCAAAACGATGGGAAACATTTTTCAATATTTGCTTCTCACCAAATCCCTTTGATACGTTTTTTACTTCTATCATATGAGGATAAGTTGTGTGATGATGTAATCGAAAATGAGAATTAGTACGCTGCTATAAACTACCGCACGTGTACTCGATTGTCCAACTTCCAACGCACCACCATCAGTATAAAATCCCTGATAAGAAGAAATCGAAGTAATCAGATAAGCGAAGACTACAGTTTTAATCATGGCAAAAGTGACATTAAAAGGCAGAAACTGGTATTGTATTCCTTTGATATAATCAGTGGTTGGTATTACTCCCGACAATTCGCCGGCAACCCACCCACCTGCAATTCCAACAAACATACTTATCAGCACCAGGAACGGAGCAATAAAAATAGCAGCAATCATTTTAGGAAATACCAAATATCCGGAGGAATTGATTCCCATAATTTCAAGCGCATCAATTTGTTCGGTTACCCGCATGGTACCAATCTCTGAGGCTATTGAACTTCCTACTTTTCCTGCAAGCACCAGCATAATAATTGTTGGCGAAAATTCTATAATCATCGTATCACGCGCAACCAAACCCACTACATAAAGTGGTACTAGTGGATTAACAAGGTTGTAAACGGTTTGAATAGTTATTACTGCACCCATGAATACCGAGATCAATGTCACAATTCCAAGTGAACTGACTCCTATCGATTCCATTTCTTCCAGAACCCTTCTCCGATAAATTGAAAATTTTTCAGGCTTCCCAAACAGAGAAGCCATGAAAAGCCAATACCGGCCAAGGTGAAAAAATATTTTCATGTATGATTTATGTTGTTTCGGGGCATAAAATTAGTGATAATTCGCGTTACCTTTGTCTCATCATGAACCCAATAGCGACAAATTCTGTTTTTAATACCTTATTTAAGGCTTCCTTAAAATAATTGCTGTGTTGTTGTTAACTTCATTACTCTCAGGTTGTTTTGTCTTCAAAAAGAAGTGTGATTGCCCTTCTTTCGGTAAAGCCCGAACCACTAAATCTGCCGTTTCCTGAAATTATTGAAATCTTTTTAATGCATGATAAAAATCAACTCCGTTGTTAACGAATCTTAACTATTTTAGCGGTTTATTTGTAATGATTCTAAATAACTGAACATATGCGAGGCGATTTTAAAAAGCTATCTGAGATAAAACTAGGCGAAAGTGCTGTTATTGAGAGTTTTACTGACGACACCATGAAGTTGAAACTTTTGGAAATGGGTTGTTTACCGGGTGAGATTGTCACTGTAACACGTTTTGCTCCTTTTGGCGATCCCATGGCGATTGCAGTTGCCGACTCCATGTTGAGTCTAAGAATGTCAGAAGCTGCCAATGTTTTGGTTAGTATCCGTTCCTAAGCTTCATTTGCACAGTTCAGGAAATGATAAAACGTCTCAAAGTTTCACTAGTTGGCAATCCAAATTCCGGTAAATCGACCTTATTTAACCGCTTAACCGGATTAAATCAGAAGATAGCCAATTTCCCCGGTGTAACTGTCGAAAAAAAGACCGGCAGTATGACTATCAGCTCCAGCGATGGGTCTGATTATCAGATTGATATAACAGACTTGCCTGGAACCTATTCCTTATACCCAAAAACTCTTGAAGAACAAATACCTTTTCAGGTTTTATGTGATCCTACAAACGAATCACATCCCGATGTAACGGTCATTATAGCGGATGGTACCAACTTAAAGCGTAGCTTATTTTTATGTTCTCAGATTGTTGATCTGAAATCACCGGCGATCCTGGTGGTAAACATGATGGATCAGGTTACCAAAAGCGGCGTTGAAATTAATTTTATCCGTCTTTCAAAAGAACTTGGTATACCGGTTATTCCTATGAATGCCCGTGATGGTGATGGAATCGATTTTCTGAAAAATGCTATAATTTCTAATATCCCGGTTCCGGAACTCGATTTCATAGAAACTGCTCTACTAGCTCCTGAAGTTGTAAAAGCAATCAGGCAATCGGTAAAACTCAACAGTAATTATGTAGCATTTCAGATCGCAAACAATATTGATCAGATCAGTTTCTTCAACGACCGGCAAGAGCGAAGAGCACAAATCAAGGAGATTTTGAATCGCCATGGTTTCGATCATTCAATCATGCAAGCTACTGAAACATTGAAGCGCTACGAAGTTATTTCTCAACTGGTGAAACAGGTAGTCAAGGCAAAAAATGCTATTCCTTCCAAAGAAAAAACTTTTACCAGAAAGCTCGATAATTTGCTGATGCACCGTTTTTGGGGATATTTTATTTTTCTGGCGATCCTATTCGTAATTTTTCAGGCAGTGTTTGCCTGGGCTGCATGGCCGATGGAAATGGTTGATCAGGCGTTTACCTGGATGAGCATTAAGGTACATGACGCTTTGCCTGAAGGTGTATTTAACGATTTGCTGGTAGAAGGTATACTGGCTGGCTTGGGTGGTGTTGTAATTTTTATTCCCCAAATTGTTTTGTTGTTCACCTTTATTGCCATTCTGGAAGATACCGGTTATATGGCCCGGGTGAGCTTTATGATGGATAAACTGTTAAGGCGATTTGGATTAAACGGGCGTTCTGTTATTCCATTGATTAGTGGTGTTGCCTGTGCGGTACCTGCTATTCTTTCAGCTCGAACCATTGCCAGTTGGAAAGAGCGGCTAATTACCATTTTAGTAACTCCACTCATGAGCTGCTCAGCTCGGTTGCCGGTTTATGCTTTGTTGATTTCTTTGGTCATTCCCGATCATAAATATTTGGGCATCATAGGGTTACAAGGCCTTGTGCTGTTTGCACTTTATTTAATAGGTTTTATCGCAGCAATGGGTTCTGCTTTACTGATGAAGTTCCTGGTTAAAGCGAGAGAACGTTCTTATTTCATCATGGAAATCCCGGTCTACCGAATGCCCCGATGGAAAAATATTGGTTATACGATTGTTGAAAAGGTGAGAGTATTTATTTTTGAAGCAGGTAAGGTAATTGTTGCCATTTCAGTTGTTTTGTGGGTATTGTCGTCATCAGGACCCGGGGATGAATTTAAACAAGTAAAAAAACAACTGGAAACTGCCGATGTAGCTGATACAGAACTCCAAAATCATCTGGCAGCAGAGAAACTAAGATTGTCGTATGCAGGTATAACAGGCAGGGCTATTGAACCAATAATTGAACCGTTGGGTTTTGATTGGAAAATAGGTATTGCATTGATTACCAGCTTTGCCGCCCGTGAAGTGTTTGTTGGGACCATGTCAACTATTTATAGCGTGGGAGGAAATGATGAGGATATTGCAACTGTTAGAGAAAAAATGATGGCAGAAAAAAACGATAAAACGGGTCTTCCGCAATATAATTTGGCAGTAGGCTGGAGTCTGATGCTATTTTACGCTTTTGCCATGCAGTGTATGAGCACAATGGCAGTGGTGAGACGGGAAACAGGCAACTGGAAATGGCCTTTAATTCAATTTGCATTTATGGGAGTTTTGGCCTACATTTCGTCTTTCATAATCTATCGGATTTTAAGCTAATTTTACAGCCGTGAATATCTCTGATCCTGCAACCGCATTTTCAAAATACGTGCCTTCGAAAGCCCTCGATACTTGTGTGGACTGGATTGTGGATTATAAAATTGCCGTTCGTATCACTAAAAGCCGTAACAGCAAGTTTGGCGACTACAGACCACCAGCTGATGGTAAAGGGCATCGTATTTCAATAAATCATGACCTGAACAAATATTCTTTTCTGCTTACATTCACACATGAAGTCGCACATCTTATCACATACAACAAACATAAGTTTCGCATAGATCCGCACGGGCGTGAATGGAAAAAATGAGTTCAAAAGACTGATGGTTCCTTTGTTAAGTGATAGCATCTTCCCTAAAGATCTTGTTATTGCAATTCAGAATTATCTCGATAATCCCGCCGCTTCCAGCTGCTCCGATATTAATTTAATGAGGGCATTAGGAAAATATGACAAACGTGATGAGCAATGGAAATTATTGGAAGAAATTGCACTGAATACTCCGTTTCGGATTCGGTCAGGGCGTCAATTTATTAAAGGCGAATTATTGAATAAAAATTTTTGCTGCACCTGTTTGAAAAGTAAACATAAGTACGTTATAAATCCCCTCACAGAAGTGCAACCAATCAATCCGCAACATAAAAGCAGCGGTGGGTTGCGTTCCTGAAAAAACTAAATCAATGGCAATCACTGAAAATGCTGAAGCATTACAAGTAGCAGAAATGGCTTCTACTCTGATAGGGTCAGAAATCATTAAGCAATCGAATGATATTAATGAAAAAATCCGCAAAGGAGAAAAAATTTATAATCTTACCATAGGTGATTTTGATCCTTCAATTTTTCCGATTCCGAATACTTTGCTGGAAGAGATTTTAGCAGCTTATAAAAACGGACATACCAATTACCCGATGGCAAACGGGATGCCCGATTTGCGGAAGTCGGTGAGTGAATTTATCAGGAAGTTTCAATTGCTCGATTACAGTGCGGATGAAATTTTAATTTCAGGAGGTTCCCGCCCACTTATTTATGCAATCTACAAAACACTGGTTGATCCGGGTGATAAGGTAGTTTTTCCGGTTCCATCCTGGAATAATAATCACTATTGTCATTTATCGGAGGCAAAAGCTATCATGGTGGAAACAACTGCCGAAGCAAATTTTATGCCTACCGCAGCACAGTTAAAGCCATTTATTTCCGATGCCAGAATGCTTGCGCTTTGCAGTCCGCTGAATCCCACAGGAACAGTATTTACCAAAGAAGCGCTCGATGAAATTTGTCAAATGGTAATTGCTGAGAATATCCGCAGAGCAGGTAAGCAAAAACCACTTTATATTCTTTATGATCAGGTGTATTCGGTGCTTTGTTTTGGTGATACCAAGCATGTTGATCCGGTAAGTCTTTATCCTGAATTAAGAGATTATACAGTGTGTGTGGATGGTATTTCAAAAGCATTTGCAGCAACCGGAGTCAGGGTAGGATGGGCCTTTGGACCTGAATTTATTATGAGCAAAATGCGATCTATTTTATCTCATGTTGGCGCATGGGCACCCAAAGCAGAACAAGTGGCAACCGGAAAGTTTTTACAACAAGAGCAGGAAGTAGATTCGTTCCTGAAGCATTTCTTAAAGGAAATTGAAGACAGGTTACATGGATTTTATCAGGGATTGTTATCGCTCCGTGCAGAAGGACATCGTGTTGATGTAATAGCACCACAGGCAGCAATTTACCTGACTGTGAGATTCGACCTGGTTGGTTTGAAAACAGCTTCCGGGCAAATAATTCAGAATACCCAGGATATAACGGATTTCCTGTGTGATGAAGCAAAATTGGCTATCGTGCCATTTTCGTCATTTGGATCAACTACCAACGGAACCTGGTACCGGTTGTCGGTTGGTGTCGCCAAAGCTGAATCTGTGGACGTTATTATCGAAAATTTAAGATCAGCACTATCGAAATTAAGCTGATTTGGGACTTGTTACCTCTTGATTCAGGGGAAATTAGCACCTGAATTAGTTAATGCCAACATAATGAGGATATAAACTTTCTGGAAAAATAGCTTCGAACTCATAAAGATTTACTTTTTTTGCAGAAATTTTCAAGGCTGAAGATGTAACCTGATTTTAGGTTCTGCGTCAAAGGCTCTAACAAATACTGAAATGAATAATAATTACTGTGTGATAATGGCCGGTGGCATTGGTAGCCGCTTTTGGCCCATGAGTCGCAATGCTTTCCCCAAACAATTTCTCGATATTCTTGGAACAGGCAAAACTTTGCTTCAGCAAACCTACGATCGTTTTCTGAAAGCGTGCCCGAAAGAGAATATTGTTGTGGTAACCAATGAAGCTTACGTTGATCTGGTACAACAACAATTGCCCGATTTGGATCCTTCTCAGGTACTGGGAGAGCCTTTCCGTAAAAATACCGCTCCATGTATCGCTTATGCCAGTTATAAGATTTCGCATTTGAATCCGAATGCTAAAATTGTAGTTGCCCCCAGTGATCATGTCATTCTTAAGGAAGAAGCATTCATAAAAGCGATTTTAAAAGGACTCGATTTTGTCGATAAAAACGAAAGTCTGCTCACATTGGGTATTCAGCCAAGTCGCCCCGATACAGGTTATGGATACATTCAGTTTATTGATGATAAACGTGAAGAAGAAAATAAGATTTCCAAAGTGAAAACCTTTACAGAAAAGCCGAATCTTGAAATGGCGAATTTTTTCCTCCAGACAGGTGAATTTCTCTGGAATGCCGGCATTTTCCTCTGGAGTGTAAAGAATATTCAGAAAGCCCTGAAAGAACATCTTCCTGAAATAGATGGTTTATTTCATGAAGCCGCCGAACACTTTAAAACTGCCGACGAAAATGAATTCGTGAGAAAAGCATATGAACAATGCACCAATATTTCAATTGACTTTGGTGTGATGGAAAAAGCAAAAAATGTTTTTGTGATGAGTGCTGAATTTGGATGGAGTGATCTTGGAACTTATGGTTCACTTTATGAACACATCCGTCATGATGCCAATGAAAATGCTGTTGTAGGTAAAAATGTGATGGTGTACGAAACTAAAAATTGTATCATCAATGTGCCTAAAGAAAAATTAGTAGTGGTACAGGGACTCGATGATTATATCGTTGTTGAATCAGACAATACACTTCTTATTTGCCGTAAGTCAGATGAGCAGCAAATTCGTCAGTTTGTGAACGATGTGAAACTCAATAAAGGGGAGAAGTTCGTTTAGTTGATTTTAATTTCGCGACTTCCTTAACCTTTCAAGCGCCGGTAATTTACAAACCAGCTTTTGACTTTCATCTGGATAACTCCAAAGAAAGCTTCTTTGAAAATACCGCTGCTCATTTTGGATTGTCCCTCCTGACGATCGGTAAAAATAATGGGCACTTCAAATATTTTATAACCAAGTTTCCAGGTGGTGAATTTCATTTCAATCTGAAAGGCATAACCCATAAATTTAATCTTATTCAAATTAATTGCTTCCAGTACTTCTCTGCGGTAACACTTGAATCCGGCAGTGGCATCTCTTACCGGCATTCTTGTTATGAGACGAACATAGGCTGATGCATAATAAGACATAATAACTCTGCCCATAGGCCAGTTCACCACATTCACTCCTTTGATATACCTGGAGCCAATGGCCAAATCAGCATTTTCTTTGATACATGCTTCCCGCAATCGGATTAAATCGACAGGATTATGCGAGAAATCGGCATCCATTTCATAAATAAAAGCATAACTTTTTTGCAATGCCCAGCGGAAGCCATGAATATAAGCTGTTCCCAATCCTAATTTCCCCGACCGTTCTTCCAGAAACAAACGATCAGGAAATTCTTTCAAGAGCTGTTTTACTATTACTGCAGTGCCATCTTTGGAATTATCGTCGACAACCAAAATATGAAATGGATGAGGCAGGGCAAAAACTGCCCGGGAGATAGCTTCAATATTCTCCTTTTCATTGTAAGTAGGGATAATTACAAGACTGTCCGACAACGATTTTCTATTTTTTCAGATATTTTTTAATGGATGGTAATTTCAACAATTACCATTTCAATAGCCAGGCAAAAATCAATGGTGCAACAATAGTAGCATCAGATTCCACAATAAACTTCGGGGTTTTAATATCGAGTTTTCCCCAGGTAATTTTTTCATTCGGAACGGCTCCTGAATACGATCCATAACTGGTTGTTGAATCAGAAATCTGACAGAAATAACTCCAGAAAGGAACATCATGCATTTCCATATCCTGATAAAGCATAGGTACCACGCAAATCGGGAAATCACCTGCAATACCACCACCTATCTGGAAGAAACCTACGCCTTTTCCACCTGAGTTTTTGGTGTACCAGTCTGCCAGCCAGGTCATGTATTCAATTCCCGACTTCATTGTTGACGGTGAAAGCTCTTTCTTAATGCAATAGGAGGCAAAAATATTACCCATGGTACTGTCTTCCCAACCAGGTACAATTATAGGCAGATTACGTTCAGCGGCTGCAATCATCCATGAGTTTTTGGTGTCAATTTCATAATGCTCTTTCATGACTCCGGAAAGCAACAGTTTGTACATATATTCATGAGGAAAATAACGCTCGCCTTTATCATTGGCATCTTTCCAGATTTTATGGATATGTTTTTGGATTCTTCGGAATGCTTCTTCTTCAGGAATGCAGGTATCGGTAACACGATTGAAGCCGTGTTCAAGTAAATCCCATTCTTCCTGGGGACTTAGATCACGGTAATTAGGTACTCTTTTATAGTGGCTGTGTGCAACCAGATTCATGATATCTTCTTCAAGATTGGCACCTGTACAGGAAATTATATCAACTTTTCCCTGACGAATCATCTCGGCAAGAGAAATTCCTAATTCAGCAGTGCTCATGGCACCGGCTAAAGTAATCATCATTTTACCGCCTTCAAGCAAATGAGTTTCGTAACCCTTGGCTGCATCCATCAGGGCAGCAGCATTAAAATGACGGTAATGGTGTTCAATAAATTGTGAAACGGGACCTCTGTTCATAACAATGTGATTTGTAGAATGGCAAAGATACTAATATAGTGTAAGTTGACCAACCTGAAGCAATAGTGTAATGCTTTGATAATCAGAAACTAGTTATGAATGACGTGTTTAAGGATCATTAAAACAGTCCTTGGTTCGATTAGGAATTCCGATAAATGACTATCCTGAAATTTGTTTAATTCGGCAATATATTTACATTTACCTTTCCTAACTAACTGTTTCTTAACCTAACACTTAACATTAAAATTATGGACGCACAAAAAGTTGACATGTACCTTATGGCCAACGGCAAATTTTTCGAAGGAGCTACAATTCCCATGGTCAGGGAAAATTTATTAAAACTCGATGATTCGAAATTTGTTGTTCTTCAAACATTGAATCTCAAAGATCCCACAACCATTTTAATTGTATCTCTTTTAGGTGGTAACCTTGGAATCGATCGTTTTATGGTTGGTGATACCGGTCTTGGAATTGCCAAATTACTTACATGCGGCGGATTAGGCATCTGGGCTATTGTCGACTGGTTTATGATCATGCCACGTACCCGCGAACTCAATCTTCAAAAATTAAATTCGCTATTCATTTAATCGAATGAACCGCGAACAAATTCGCATCTATACCATATTTGGTCTGCTCATTACTGCATCCCTTATATGGTTAATATGTAATATGCTGATACCCGGTGAAACTGCAACCATTTGCATGTTTCATCAGGTAACAGGTATGCCTTGTCCATCCTGTGGAACTACAGCATCAGTTATGCATATTTTAAATGGTAATTTGCAGGAAGCCATCGAAGGAAATATACTTGGATTTCCGGCATTTATTGCATTAATATTATTTACCTGTTGGCTGGGATTCGATTTTGTATCCCGCAAATTAACTTTTTCAAAGCTTATCAAATATCTGAAAACTGGATAAAAAACATCCCTTTGTGCTTGCCATGATGTTAACTTTAATTGCAGTAAACTGGATATTTTTAATTGCAAAACATGGCTGAGGTATCAACGTTTGTATATCAACCCGATGATCACGAAAGTGAAAAAGCTTCAAATGGATATTTGATGTCGCTGCTTGCCTTTATGGTAGGTTTACCGCTTCCAATTGTTAACCTGATTGCTACATTTATATTTTATCTTGGAAACCGGAAGTCAACTCACTTTGTGAGATGGCATTGTACCCAGGCTTTGTTATCACAGGTTACTGTATTGGTGATGAACAGTATTGGCTTTTCATGGACCATGAAAATTATTTTTACGGATCTTGAAATCAGTAATGATTATGTTGGTTACATGATCACAGTTTTTCTGTTTAATCTTACCGAAATAATTGCTACCATTTATGCAGCACAACAGGTCAGAAAAGGCAGGCATGTACACCTTTGGTTTTTTGGTACGGTAACCGATTTAATTGTCACTAAATAATGAAAGCACTGTTTCAACTCTTTCTGATCGTTGCTGCTTTCTTTGCAATCTGGTTTGCATTGTCGAAAATTGATTTTACAGGCAGGTATGAACTGGACTCACTTTCGGAAAAAAATGAAAAAAAATTAGGTTCTCTGATTTGGGAAGCAATTGAAAGTACGGAGGAAGTTATCAGGAAAGATTCCGTAAACTTCATTGTTGAATCCATAATGGAACGCATCTGCAAAGAGAATGAAATTGATTTTAAAAAAGTAAAAATTCATGTGATTGATAAAGAGGAAGTGAATGCCTTTACATTACCTGACCGGCATCTGGTTATTTACAAAGGACTCATCACTTATTCAAAATCACCGGAAGAAGTTGCAGGCGTGATTGCCCATGAACTTGCTCACATGGAATTGAATCATGTGATGAAAAAACTGATTAAAGAAGTTGGTTTGAGTATGTTATTTGCAATCACCGGTGGTAACGGAAGTTTTGAAATTCTAAGGGAGGTAGGAAAAACCTTATCGGGAACAGCATTCGACAGGGAACAGGAGCGCGAGGCCGATATGAAAGCGATTGAATTGATGTCGAAAGCTGAAATTGATCCGACACATTTAGCCAATTTCCTGTTTCGGCTTTCAGCAAATGATTCAGATTTTTCAGATGAGCTTGAATTGATTAGTACGCATCCCGGATCGAAAGAAAGAGCTGCGCAAATTTTAACGGAAATAAAAAATAAAAAAATTGCTCCAATACCATTTGAATTTGGAGATTGGGAAGTGATCCGTGACCCTGAATGGCAGGGTTATCAATAAATTATTTTTTCTTCAGCAGCACAACGTATACCGGAAAGTGATCGCTGTAACCTTTCATATAAATATCGAAATCGAATGTTCGCAATGGATAGCCTCTGTATCGGCCCGATTTCTGTACCATAAAAGGACGGTTAAAAATCACCGCCTTTTGAAAGAAAAACCCTTTTTGTTCTTTTTTAAGAAGTGGTTGAGTAAGTACAATCTGATCAAATAAATTCCATGCATCATTATATGCGAGAGTACCAATTCTTTTTTATAGTAGTTGGTCCATGGGTTGAACAATTCACCGGGATTCAGTTTATCAATATCACCTTTGGCATTAATAACATTCAACACACTTGGACTCAACGGATCATCGTTCAAATCACCCATCAGCATAATTTTAGCATCAGGATGAATCGAAATTATACTATCCATTTTTGCCTTTGCGATTCCTGCTGCCAGTGCGCGACCTGGGGCAGATGCTTCTTCACCACCTCTTCTTGAAGGCCAGTGATTAACAAAGAAATGCATCGGTTCGCCATTAAACAAACCATATACCCATAAAACATCACGTGTAGCATAAGGAGTGCCATCAGCATTTTTTAAGGGTACGTTCAAAGAACCCGATTCGAGCACTTTAAAGTATGATGGGTTATAAAGAAGACCCACATCAATTCCACGCTGATCAGGAGAATCATAATGCACAACCTTATAATTGCGGTCTTTTATTTTAGGCATTGCACAAAGATCTTCCAATACCCTGCGATTTTCCACTTCCGCCACACCCAGTACTGCGATTCCATCCGGGGTATCTTCTTTACCCAAAAGAGACAGAATATGTGATAAATTACGAAGTTTATCCTGGTATACTTCCTGGGTATACAGTTTGCTACTGGTTGGAAGCCATTCTTCATCATTGATTGTGGTATCATCTTCCGTATCGAAAAGGTTTTCGAGATTATAAAAACCTACACAGGCCACCTTATATTGTTGTGTTTCAGTATCCTGAGCAACGCAAATGTTGATGTAAAGTGCTGAAAATAAGATTAATACGATAAATTTCTTCATGGTTTTTGCGTTATTTTGCGGATGCAAATCTACGAAACGTGACCCGAATTACTCTTGTTTGCTTTAATTTAATACCGGGTTAACAATTTTATGAACAACCCTGGTAGCCTATTCAGGGGTTTTACCTATCTTTGCCGTCCCTAAACATCCCTGCATCCCGGGACAATTCCATACTATGAACATATTCCGATTCGTGCTAACAATTGCACTCGTTGTTGTTAGTCATTGCACGTTTGCTCAAAACGCTAAAGTAAAAGGTATTATCACCGATGATCTGAACAATTTTGTTGAAGGAGCTGTAGTATCTCTTAAAGGTACTACTTACACTGCCACAACTGATAAAAACGGATTATTCCAGATGGAAAATGTTCCATTGGGAGATTATACAGTTGAGGTGATTGCTGAAAATCATTCTCCTTATTCACAGGCAATAAAAGTTACAGGAGTTGAAACAGATTTAGGATTTCTGAATACTTCAACCTCGCTTTCGATGGCGGAAGAATCTCAGGATAATATTCCAACAGTTTCACTTTCTGATACAGATGTAAAAGAGTCGTCGACCCAATCGGTTTCAGGAGTACTAAGTGCTTCCCGTGATGCTTTTAATTCTGCAGCATCTTTTACATTCAGTGCGGCACGTTTTAAAGTTCGTGGATACGATAATGATAATAATGTTACCTACATGAATGGTGTTCCTATGACGGATCTGGTCAGTGGGAATTCAATGTTTTATTTGTGGGGTGGATTAAATGATGTAACACGTAACCGCGAAAGTTTTACGGGACTTGCTGCTTCCGGATTTGCTTTTGGTGGCATTGGTGGCGGAACATTCCTCGATACCAGAGCATCTAAACAAAGAAAACAATTGCAGGCATCATTTGCATTGTCGAATCGTGCCTACGAAAATCGCGCAATGGTTACCTACGGAACAGGTTTATTAAAAGGTGGATGGGCATTTGCCGGATCATTATCAAGAAGATGGTCGGATGAAGGTTATGTTCCCGGGACTTACTACAATGGTTGGTCTTATTTTTTAGCAGGTGAAAAAATTATTAATACGGAACACTCACTAAGTCTGACTGCTTTCGGTACTCCAACAGAAAGAGGAAAATCATCACCTGCTATGCAGGAAATGTATGATCTGGCTGGTTCAAATTATTATAATCCATCTTGGGGATATCAGAATGGTGAGAAGAGAAATGCTTCCGTAAACATCAGTCACCAACCAACAGTTATTTTATCACATGACTGGAAAATCAATAACCTTTCAACACTTAAATCATCATTCGGATACACCTTTGGTGAGAATATAAATACGGGTTTAGATTGGTATAATGCTCCAGATCCGCGTCCTGATTTTTATCGCAAATTGCCGAGTTATATCGATGATCCGGCTGTTTCACAAATGGTTGCTGATCAATTACGAAATAATGAAACATTGCGTCAGATTCAATGGGATCAAATGTATCAGGTAAACCTGAATTCTTTTGAAACTATTCAGGATGCAAATGGTGTAACAGGCAGCACATACTCCGGAAAAAGATCTAAATATATTCTTGAAGAAAGAGTGGCTGATTCCAGAAAAATGCACATCAGTACCAACTACAACACATCCTTCAGTGAAAATACACAGTTCTCTGCAGGAGCCTCATTCATGAAGCAGAAAACAGATAATTTCAAACGTGTAAAGGATCTGCTTGGAGGTGAGTTTTATGTTGACATTAATCAATATGCTGAGCAGGATTTTGCTGATTCATTGAATGCCATTCAGAATGATGCCAACAACCCGAATCGCATATTGAAAGAAGGTGATAAATTTGGTTACAACTATACATCAGATATTATTCAGATTTCAGGATGGTTGCAAAATCAGTGGAAATTCGACAATATAGATGTATTCGGAGCGGTAAATATTTCCCAGACAAGTTACAAACGTATTGGAAATGTGAGAAATGGATTGTTCCAGAATAATTCTTTCGGCGAATCTAAAACACAAAATTTCGTCAATTACGCTGTAAAAGGAGGAGCAACATATAAGCTTAATGGAAGAAATTATCTGTTCATGAATGTCGCCCAAATGACTCGTGCACCGTTTTTCGAAAATGCTTTCGTATCTGCACGTACCAGAAATCAATATGTTCCAGGTTTATCCGAAGAGCGTATATTCAGTACTGAAGGTGGATATTTATTGAGAGCTCCAAAAGTTAAAGCCCGCGCTGTAATTTACTATACGCAATTTAACAATCAAACAAACACCGTAAGTTTCTATCATAGCGATTACAGGAATTTCGTGAATTATTCAATCACCGATATTGATAAACGTCATTTTGGAAGTGAACTGGCAGTTGATTACACACTGGGTAAAGGATTTTCAACCAGCATGGTACTTGCACTTGGTCAGTATTATTACTCTTCACGTCCAAATGCAACTATCTCTGTCGACAACACTTCTGAATTGCTTGCAAACAATGAAACTGTTTATGCTAAAAACTTCTATGTAGGAGGTACTCCACAAGATGCATTTACCTTAGGATTTAATTACCGTGCCAAGAGATTCTGGTTCATTAATATGAACTTCAATTACTATAATAATTCTTATCTCGATTTCAATCCTGCCCGTCGTACTGTAGAAGCCATTGATTTAGTTGATCCTTCTACTGCTCAGTGGGATAATATTGTAACCCAGGAGAAACTTAACAGTGAATTCACTATTGATTTCTTCGGTGGTAAATCCTGGAAATTGAATAATTATTTCAAGAACATGAAACGTAATAATTTCCTTTTGTTGAATGTTGGTGTATCTAATATCCTGAACAATAAGGATCAGATCACCGGCGGATATGAACAACTTCGCTATGATTACGTTGAGCGTAATCCTGATTCCTTCAAGCCCAAATACTTCTATGCATTTGGCACAACTTATTTCGTGAACCTGATATTAAGAATGAACTAAAAATATAACTATAAAGTCATGAATATTAAAATGAGAAATGTACTGGCAGTAATAGCATTAATGGCTACTGTATTTATTTCATCCTGCAGAAAGGATGATTTTGATACACCTCCTGCCGGTGGATCCGATCCGGGATTAATTGCCACTACTACAATCGCCGATTTGAAAGCCGGTTATGTTGCTGGAAATTTTGATTCCATTGATACGGATATCGTTATTTCAGGTGTTGTAATTGCTGATGATAAATCAGGTAACTTTTACAAGACTATTGTACTTCAGGATTCAACAGGTGGAATTGCCATCCGTATTGACATCTCTGATTATTACACGAAATATCCAATCGGTCGACGGGTTTTTGTTAAATGTAAAGGCCTCTGGCTGGGTGATTATAACGAACTGATTCAATTGGGCGGTTACGTTGATAATTCAAATCCTTCACAGCCTTCTGTTGAACCAATTCCATATACATTGGTCGATAATTACTTATTCCCCGGAATTTATAACCTTACCGTAAATCCGAAATTGGTAACAATTAACCAGGTTCTTGCTGATCCTGATTTTTATCAGAATACATTAATTCAACTTAATCAGGTTGAATTCGCTGACGCAGATACCGGAAAAACCTATGCTGATATGGTATTGCAGCAATCAAGCAATCTGGTTGTGAAAAATTGCAGCGGTGGTTCAATCGAATTACGTTCAAGTAACTTCGCAACCTTTGGTGGCGATAATGTACCAAATGGTAATGGTTCACTTGTTTCTGTGTTTAGTGTTTTTGGTAGCGATGCACAATTGTTTATTCGCGATATATATGACGTAGCTATGGATACTACCCGTTGTGCAGGAAATCCTCCTCCTCCTGGTGCCGGTGTGAATGAAACTTTCAGTAGTCAAACCAGTGGCTCCGATATTTCTTTGGCAGGATGGTCAAATACAGCAGTAGTAGGGAACAGATACTGGAGAGCTGCCGTGTTTAGTGGCGATACTTATGCTCAGGCAACTGCATTTGGTTCTAGTTTACCTAATATGGAGTCTTGGTTAATTACTCCTGCATTTGATTTAGCAACTGCTGATACGCTTACTTTCCGTTCATCGTGGGGATTCTTTGTCCACAATGGTTTGTCGGTATGGATTTCCACCGATTATGATGGTGTGAATTTCGCATCGGCAACTTGGACGCAACTCACTTGTACACTTGCTGTTCAGGCAGATGGTCAGTATGTCTGGATTCCTTCAGGAAATGTTCCACTTACAGCATTCAGTGGCAACAGTGCTCATATCGGATTTAAATACAGCGGTGACGGTACTACCAATACTACTACATGGCGGATTGATGATGTGATTGTGAAGTAAAATTCACAATCATTACACCGGTTTATTGAAATACAATAAAGAAGGCTGTCTCTCTGAAGACAGCCTTCTTTGCATAGGTAATCCATTTTAATTTTTGAAATAGTTCCAAATATTGCTGCATGAAAAAATTAATTATTCTCTTTCTGTTTCTGATCACCAATCATTCTGTTTGGTCGCAGTTAATTTCTATTGCAGATGCAAGGCTGCAACCGATCGGAAGTACGGTTACAGTAAGCGGAATTGTTACTTCAGGTGCGGAATTCGGAACCATTCGCTACATGCAGGACGGGACAGGTGGAATTGCAGTTTTTAGTTCGGGCCTGTCAACTACCGTTCGTGGCGATTTAGTAACCGTTACCGGTGTTACTTCTCAGTTTCAGAATCTGCTCGAGATTACTCCGGTAAATTCCTGGTCATTGGTGGCTTCAGGAAATCCATTGCCCACACCAATAGTGCTTACTCCCAATCAGGTGGTTGAAAATTATGAATCAATGTTGATTCAGATTAACAATGTAAATTTTGCCACATCAGGTGTGTTTCAGGGAAATGCGAGTTATAATTTTACAAGTAATGGCGAAACAGGAGTGGTATATATCCGTTCTTCTAATCCGTTGGTAGGAACTGCCATACCAACCAGTAATATTACTTTATATGGTTTGGTGTCACAATTTGGAAACCAATATCAGATTCTGCCGAGAGATATTAATGATCTGGTTACATCATCAGGTATAGCCATTACAACTACTCCTTATCCGGTTAACATTTCCAACAGTGGATTTTTTGTTGCATGGAATACCAATATTCCCGGTGATGCATTCATTCGTTATGGAAACACTCCGAATCTTGAGCTGGGTTCAATTGCCGGTTCAACCGGTACCAGTTCTCCGGTGATTGCTATTTCTGGAACCGATGCTTCTGAATTATTTTATGTTCAGGCATTTTCAGTTGATGGTAATGATACAGCCTTCTCGGCAGTGAAACCTTATATCACGGCTTCTAATTCAACTGGTATTATTAAAACATATTTCAACAGACCTGTTGATCTGAACGTGGCAAGTCCGCTTTCAAATACAGCACAATACATTTCATTAGCATTCGATGATACTTTAAAAGCATATATCGACAGAGCAATTAATACATTGGATATTGCCATTTATAGTTTTGATGATACCAATACGGGTCAGATATCTGCTGCAGTTAATGATGCTTATAATCGAGGTGTTAGAGTTCGGTTAATTGCCGATGGTGGAAATGCAAATGCAGGTCTTGCGAATCTGAATCCTGCAATACCGGTTTTGCTTTCTCCAACTACTCCGGTAAATTATTATGGCATTATGCACAACAAGTTTTTTGTGATCGATGCAGCTCATCCCGATGCAACTAAACCTGTGATCATGAGTGGCTCAACAAACTGGAGCAGTGATCAATTAACAGTTGATAGAAATAATCTGTTGTTTATACAAGATCAGTCGCTGGCAAAAGTATATGAAATGGAATTTGAAGAAATGTGGGGTGGAAGTGGTGCCCAGCCTGTTCCAGGTAATTCCAAATTCGGTCCCGATAAACAAGATAATACTCCTCATGAAATAAATGTTGCAGGAACTCTGGTTGAAAGTTATTTCAGTCCTACCGATAACACCAATAATCAAATTCTTCGCACCATTTCATCAGCAAATCATGAGCTTTATTTTGCTACTTTGGTTTTCACACGATTCGATTTAGCTTACGGTATCGAAGAGCGGGTCGATCTGCATGGTGTTTATGCAGCCGGAATAATGGATGATTCAACAAATGGAAGTGGCACATCTTTCCTTATTATGCAAGGTGTGATGGGAAATAATATGCTTCTTTTTGATCATGGATCACAACCGGGAATTTTACATCATAAGTATCTGATTGTAGATCAAAATTATTTTGGCTCTGACCCCCTCGTACTTACGGGCTCGCATAATTGGAGTAGTTCTGCAAACATCAGAAACGATGAGAACACACTTATAATTCACAGCCAATTGCAAGCAAATCAGTTCTATCAGGAATTTCATAATTTGTTTAATTCCAATGGCGGTGCTGTTGGTGTTAATGAATTGGCTGATGCCAACAGCAATCTGTTGGTTTATCCGAATCCGGCTTCAACTGCAATAAGAATGAAAATGATTGATGTTAAGGATGAAAATCTGACAGTCGAATTTTTAAGTCTTGATGGCAAAGTTGTTATTGAAAAGTTGGTTGCAGGTATACAAATGGAGGAAGGCGTAAGTTTTGAAAATCACTCACTTTCGAAAGGTGTTTATGTGATCCGCATTACCGGAAAACTGACAAATGAAGTTCGGAAAGTTGTGATTCAGTAACTATAATTTTTTATCAGTTATCCATTTTAGCATAGTCTCAAGGGTCCATTCAGCAGCTTCTGCATGTACCCAGTGCCCTGCTCCGGGAGCGGTTTGAATTTCAACATCAGCAAATTGTTCGAAAATGGCTTTTTCATCTTCGTAAGAAACGTAAGCTGACCGTTCTCCCTTTATAAATAATGTTGGCAAAGGAAATAATCCGTTAAACTTAAGTTCCTCTCCCACATTTTCAATTTGTGCATTAATTGCTGCCAGATTAAATCGCCAGTCAAATTGATCTTTCTCTTTGCGGTACAGATTTTTCATCAGAAATTGGATCACATCTTCTTCCTGAATGGATTGCCTTAAGGCCGATTCCGCATCCCCACGTGATTTCAGCGAGTCGGTATTAACTGAGAGCAGAGCATCCAGTATTTCCCGGTGATGAACAGGGTAGAAGCGTGGTGCAATGTCAACTACAATCAATCCTGAAATCAACTTGGGTTTGGTGAAGCCCAGTTGCATGGCTGTCTTGCCACCCATTGAATGACCTACTATAATCGGTTTATTCAGATTTTCTGCCTTTATAAGTTCTTCCACATCTTCAGCAAGCAGCTTGTAATTAAACCCGTCATCATGGGGTGACTGACCATGATTTCTTAAATCGGCTGTTATCACATGATATCCGAATCCGGATAAAGATTTGGCAAATGTTTGCCAGTTGTCGGACGATCCAAATAATCCATGCAGGATAATTATGGGTCTTCCACTACCTGATTTTCGGGTGAAGAGTTTCATGCTGCAAAAATAGCAGATATTTTGGCGGTTTTGGAGAACGATTGCTATTTAGAACAGCCTATATTCTTTGTTCAGGATATTTTCGGAATTGTATTTATAGGTATTTTTGCAACCACATCTCACGCCTCCATAATGCTCCTGATCCGTAAAGGTACACCCGACGACTTGCCACAGGCACTGAGCCTGATTCAGGAACTGGCCCGGTTCGAAAATGCATTGGATGAAGTAGTAACCACTGTTGAACAGATGCAAGTAGATGGTTTTGGGCCAAATCCTGCTTTTAAGATGATTGTAGCTGAATTTAATGGCGAACTGGTAGGTTTGGCAGTTTACTTCCTCAAGTACAGTACGTGGAAAGGAAAGGGCATTTATTTGGATGATCTGATCGTCAAAGAATCGTTCCGGAACCATGGAATTGGTAAAATGCTATTCAATGCTGTAGCTGAAGATTCCGTTTTGTTGAATGCCAAACAGCTCCACTGGCAGGTCCTCGATTGGAATGAAAATGCTATTAACTTCTATAAAAAATATAACGCAACATTCGACAATGAATGGATCAATTGCAAATTGAGCGATATTCAGTTGAACGATATAATTGCAAATAATAAAACTAATGAAAGTATTTAAATTTGGTGGCGCATCTGTGAAAGATGCTGCGGCTGTTCGCAACATGACTGCTATTCTGAAAATGTTTTCAGCCGAAGAACTGGTGGTTGTTATATCCGCAATGGGTAAAACTACCAATGCTCTGGAGAAAGTTACCAATGCTTATTTTTCAGATATATCCGAAGCGCCTAAAAATCTCGATGTTGTAAAGAAATATCATCTTGAATTAATGGAAGAACTTTTCCCGGATAAATCTCATCAGGTTTATAATCTGGTGAATAATTTATTTGTGGAAATTGAATGGGTTTTGGAAGAATCCCCTTCCAGAAGTTATGCTTTTGTTTATGATCAGATTGTTTCTGCCGGGGAACTGATTTCAACTACCATTATCAGTAATTATCTCAATGCATCCGGAGTGTCGAATACATGGCTCGATGCACGCGATTGCATTCAAACCGACAATAATTACCGGGAAGGAAATGTTGATTGGGAATTGACTCAGGATCTTACCCGTTCGAAAGTTGAAGTGTTGTTTAAAAAAAATAAAATTGTAATCACACAAGGGTTTATTGGCGGGACATCCGAGAATTTTACTACTACTCTTGGTCGCGAAGGATCCGATTATTCAGCAGCAATTTTTGCTTATTGCATGAATGCAGATGGTGTGTTCATCTGGAAAGATGTTCCCGGTGTATTGAATGCTGATCCGAAATTTTATAAAGAGGCTCAGAAGCTGGAACGAATGAGTTACCACGATGCTATTGAATTGGCTTATTATGGTGCTTCTGTTATTCATCCTAAGACTATCAAGCCACTTGAAAATAAGAATATTGCGCTTCATGTCAAATCATTCGTAAATCCCGATTTGCCCGGAACGGTGATTGGCAAAGACTTCCAGACCAAACCTCTGATTCCGTCTTTTATTTTTAAAGAGAATCAGGTATTGATTAGTATTGCTGCAAAAGATTTCTCATTCATTGCCGAAGAAAACTTAAGTGGAATTTTTGGCCTCTTTGCAAGGTTAGGGGTAAAAATTAATCTGATGCAAAACTCTGCAATCAGTTTCTCTGTTTGTATTGATAATGATGTGCTAAAAACTCCCGAACTGATTAAGGCACTTATGAATGATTACAAAGTTCGCTACAATGAAAATCTACAGCTCTTTACTGTCAGACATTATTACCCGTCTACCATTGAGATGTTAACTACCGGCAAAGAAATTCTTCTTGAACAAAGGAGCAGGCAAACAGCGCAGTTTGTAGTAAGGACTATAAATAATTAAAGTATGTCTCAGGATTTAAATATTCAAAACAGAAGTGCTATAATTTTATGGCTGTTCAGTGGATGTCTCTTGATATTTTTAATGGTGGTGGTTGGTGGCATAACCCGATTAACCGGATCCGGATTATCAATCACCAGGTGGGATGTTGTAACTGGTTCCATTCCGCCAATGTCTGATGCTGCATGGGATAAAGAATTTGCGCACTACCAGGAATCACCACAATATAAACTGATTAATTCTCATTTCGGAATACATTAATTTAAACAAATTTACTGGTGGGAATATATCCACCGGTTAATCGGAAGAATTATAGGTCTGGTATTTATAATTCCCTTCATTTGGTTTCTGATTCGAAAGCAACTTAGTAAGGAACTGATCTGGAAATCACTTATTTTATTTGGAATGGGTGGATTGCAGGGATTTATTGGCTGGTATATGGTAAGCAGCGGACTCGTTGATATTCCCAGTGTTAGTCATTACCGTCTTGCCCTGCATCTCATCACTGCATTTATCACTTTTGGTCTTACCTTTTGGTTTGCATTCGAATTAATAAATACTGAAAAGTTGCAACTGACGGGTTGGAAAAAGGGAATCAGAAAACTTGCTGTTGGCATTTTTGCAGTCACTGTTTTACAGATAATTTACGGAGCTTTTGTCGCAAGTATGAAAGCAGGACATATTTATAATACCTGGCCACTTATGGGTGATTCGTTAATTGCTGAATCGGTATTTTATGCCTTTAAAAATCTTGGGTGGGAAGCATTTGTCAATAATCTTTCCGGAGTACAATTCATTCACCGTTATCTGGCTTATGTGGTGTTCGTTCCTGATTTTATTTTTGGCTTACCGTGTATTTAAAATGCAAAAGGCTACAAATGAAAAACTGCTCCCGTCACAGGTGGGAGCAGTTTATTTCGTTTTGGCAGTAGTTATTTGTCAGTTTATTTTGGGTGTGCTGACATTAATTTATAATGTTCCGGTTTGGATGGGCGTTACTCATCAGGTCTTCGCTTTTATTTTATTCACAGCCGAGATTTATCTGATACACTTGTTCACAAGACAATCAATTGCAGATGCACAGCTAACTACCGGTCTTAGATAAATTATTGAATAATCATCTTAACCGGATTTCCCAATCCTGTTTCGTCTGCTAGTCTGATCACATAAATGCCAGGTGACAAGGCAGATGTTTCTAATCTGAAGGAGGAAGTTCCTGCAGCAATTTCAGTCTTCTCAACTTCACGTCCTATAGCATCATAGATTACCAAAGTGCTGCTGGTATTTCTTGAATTCAGATTCACAAATGTGTAAGTTGATGCAGGATTTGGTTGGATAGAAATAGTTGCCTGAGATTGCAGGTTTTCTTCAATACTATTTGTTCCCGGTAATACTTTCGTAACGAGTACATCATCAAAATAAAATCCATCATATTCCTGAAATCCATCACTTACCAATTGGAAGCGAATGAGGATATTGCTTCCTAAATAATCAGCTAAATCAATTTCTTCCTTTACCCAAGATAACTGAAAACCTTCAAAAACGGGTTCATCTAATTCCGGAACGCACTTCCCGGAACTGTGTATGTTCCGCATAATGGTGTCCAACTACCTCCACCGTTTGTTGATGCCTCCACCTGAACAAAATCATAATTTGGTTCGAGCGCCCATCTTGCATAAAAACTAAGTGTGGCATTCAATGCATTGCTTAAGTCAATTGGAGTAGTAACTCTGACAGATTTATTTTCATTGCCATTGTAATCGCCAATAGGTGAATCGGTGATTGATGCTGATGGAGAATAAAAGATAGATGTGCTGGTTCCCCATTGCCCTGCATTCCATCCTGATGTTGTATTGGCATCAGAAGCGAATACAGTTACGGGACTTCCAAAATATTTTATAATTGTATCAGTAAGTGTATACTGACCATTATCAATGTTGAGTAGAAATTTAATTGCATCACCATTGTTCATGGGTGTTGTCAATGCAAAAGAAATAGAGTCATTTATTTCCTCAAGTAATCCTAGTCCTGAAATCGACAGCGGTGCACCTGTTGAGACAATATTTAAAGTGACTGGTGTTAGGCTGATAGTGTAAGTTGCCAGTGTGTCAAGACCCAGTTGTTTTAAATTGAGTTGCACGTAACCACCACCACTGTTTATTAGTGACGGAGATGTTTCTGTAAGTTTTGCATAGGGGCCTGCAAGTTGAGCCATTGTAATATTCTGAAAAATCGTATTCTCACATAATGGAATTATCTCATTTGCCGGTGGCCAGAATCCAAATGCTGCATCGCCACATTCTGGTGTCATCGCGAAAATTTTTGGTTTTGCGATTTGTTCTCCATACATCCAGTCATCTGAACTGCCATTTACAATATAGCCTACTGTCTGATCAGCGGTTCCATAGGTATATCCGTTATAGGTTGTTAGCAGGTTTCCATAATTGGCAAATAAAGCACTATCGGGTGTGTAAATAGAATAGTCGTATCCCCAAGGATAAATCAGTAAATTTCCGAAAGTGTGATAATTTAATGCAATACGGAATGAACGGGAGTTTACAAAATCTCTCATGATTTGAGTTTCAGGTTCCGAGAAGGGAACAGTACCACGGTATGTTTCATCGCCGGTGAAAGGGGAGGAGCCATCATCATCAAAACCCCAATTGTAGCCATAGTTTCTATTAAGATCAATACCGAATGTGCCATCCAGATTATCTCTTCTGTTTTTTCTCCACATCCCACCACCTGAAGGATCTGTTAGTTCATTGTATTGGTAACCATCAGGATTTAAGCAGGTGATAAAAAACATTTCAGTACCATTTACCAGCGCTGCCATTTTAGGATCACTGTTATAGTTTTCAAGCAAATACCACATATAAAAAATCAATTGTGACATACCACCCGGCTCTCTGGCGTGATGAACGGCAGAATACAATACTTCAGGTTCTGTTTCATCGATATTGGCATTATCCGAAATTTTAACATAGTAAACAGGTTGACCTTCGATAGTTGTTCCGAATGGTATCGCTTGTTTAACAGTAATCAGATTCGGATATTTGGATGCCATAGAATCCAGATTGGCAATCATTTCCTGATAAGTGAAATAGCCTCCCATGCTTCCCAGCGAAAAATTTGAAGGTGTTTGGTAAACAGGGGTTCCTGATACACAAGTTCCGGCTGCTGCAGAACGATGAGCGCTGACACCGGGTGATTGATGGGCATAATGATGTTTGACATCATCAATCAATACCTCATAACGAAAACCGGCATTTTGAATTTTAGTAATTTCAGCTTGACTGAAATCGGAGACAAACCACACATTCTTTCTATAGTCACCATGATCGGTTTCAATTCCCAATGTAGTGAGCTTTACTAATCCGGCATCGTTGGTATAGATCCGTAATCGTTTGTAATTTCCGGTTTGAGCAATGATTGATGTGCATGTTGCAAGTAATATTGCAAACACTAATGCTGTTTTTTTTCATAGTTGTGGATTGTCACACAAAGGTAGTAAGTAAGTCCTGACACCCGGTTAATCAGGGTCGAATTAATAATTTATGATAATCTAATGACAATTCTACTGAATCGGATAGTAAATCCTGGTCAGCCATTTGGTGGTGTCTTTCTCAACCATAGGGTCGGTAACATATTCCTCCCATGGGGCTCCTGAAATAGTTTTACCTTCTTTACGTGCCCATTCATCCATGAAAATATGAGCTTTTTCGGTATCAATATAATCGCCGTAAAAATCGAGTTTCATCACCTGAACAGAAGGAAGCTCGCGAGCTATAATATTACCTTCCGTTTTACCGCTTTTATCAACAGGAATAGCTGGTTCCATCACTACCTTGTCTGCAGAATAAGATTCATATACTGCTAAAACCGGACCTGATTGCTTTAAGCCTTGTTTCATCATAGCTTCTCCGATTTTACCATAGCTTTCACCAAGTTGCATTCCGATTTCGGTAGGTTTACAGGTTACTTTAACTGACAAAATTTGCATGGGATTACTTTCCATGATGGTTATTTCCCAGTCTTTTGTTTCTGCAATGGGTAGATTTTCGCAATGTGTTTTCAAACCTTTCAATGTTTTGTCGAAATCATCAATAAGCATCTTTTCAAATACAAGCCCGGGGAAAATTCGGCCGAAAAACGGAAGTTCAATATCCATATAGGTAGTTACATTCGTTCCTGAGTCAGCGGCAGTGAGCAGCCACCCATCGGTAGAAATCCCCATTCCTTCAAAATTTAATGTGGTCACAATTTTTTCGTTCGGCATACTTTCGGTAATGGTAAGGGTTCCGGCACCGGCTATGTCATCGGTGCTTCGCCATTTATGAATGGAACCTACACCTGCTTCAGGACCCTCATAGTTTGATTGCATTTTAGGGTCAATATTATCCCAATAAGACCATTTTTTCCACGTTTTCAGATGGTTAACCTGATCAAATACCTGTTCAGCCGGCCGGTTTATGAACATTGATCGTACAGCATGAATGGAAGCAGGTAAAAAAACGGACACAACCGTGGCGAGAATCAGAATGATGAGGATGATTAATCCTGCGATTTTGAGTGCTTTCATAGCTTCTAATTTTGGATAACACAAGAGTACAAATTTTCATTCATAGTGCAAAATATATCCTTAGCATGAATTCCTCCGATAAATTATAACGGATTAGATTGTACTTTTGCATCAAATTGCTGTTTTGAAGAAAATTCTGATCATAAGGTTTAGTTCTATCGGTGATATTGTGCTGACACCCCCGGTTGTCAGATGCATAAAAAAGCAGTTGCCTGAAGTGGAGGTGCACTTTGTTACCAAGAAAGCTTTTGCCGGAGTTGTGAATGAGAATGATTATATTGACAAGGTTCATTTGCTTGATGATAATCTGGATGTTTTAGTGCAACAACTGAAATCAGAAAATTTTGATTTTATAGTCGATTTGCACAATAATTTAAGAAGTAAAAGAGTGATGATGGCATTGGGTAAACCAGGTGCTGCATTCAATAAACTGAACGTTGCGAAGTGGTTGAAAGTAAATTTCAAAATCGATTTTTTGCCATCGGTGCATATTGTTGATCGCTACATGGAAACTGCTCTAAAACTGGGGGTGGTAAACGATCAAAAAGGACTCGATTTTTTTATTGCTGAGAAGGATGAAGTAGATGTCGGCACTCTTGGGCATCCCTGGAATACAGGATTTGTTGCCATGGTTATAGGTGCCAATCATGCAACCAAGAGAATGCCACCAGAAAAAATGATAGAGGTAATAGAAAAAATGAAATTGCCGGTTGTGTTAATTGGTGGAAAAGATGATTCTAAAGTAGCTGAAGTGGTCCAGAGTCGTGTTCCGGAGCTGGTATTGAATGTATGTGGTAAATTCAATTTATCACAATCGGCATCGATAGTAAGACAAGCCCGTTTTGTGATTACACACGATACAGGCCTGATGCATATTGCTGCCGCTTTTCACCAAAGAATCATTTCGGTTTGGGGTAACACTATTCCGGCATTTGGTATGACGCCCTATTTACCAGAGGGGAAAGGCGAATCGGTAATAATTGAAAATAATTCCTTGTCGTGCCGCCCCTGCTCAAAAATAGGCTATGATAAATGTCCAAAATCCCACTTTAAGTGCATGAATGATCTGAATGTTAATGATTTAGTAAAAACCGCCCACTCCTGGTGGCAGCCAACATAAATCAATTTCAGGTTGGTTTTTTCCTTATTTTTGCACCGCCTTTGAAAAAAAGCAAATCAAGGACCCGTAGTTCAACTGGATAGAATGACAGATTCCGGTTCTGTTGGTTGGGGGTTCGAATCCCTTCGGGTCCGCCAGTATGAGACAACCTAAATCCCGCTTTCGCGGGATTTTTAGTTTAAAAAATTCCGGAAAGCTCGCTTTCCAGGAATTTTTTAAACTAAAAATCTGGCCCGTTTACGGGGCGGATTTAGGTTGTATTGCATACCGACCCCGTAAAGGGATCAGCGAAGCTAATCCCTTGCGGGAAACGTGTATTTAAAAAATTCCGGAAAGCTCGCTTTCCAGGAATTTTTTAAACTAAAAATCTGGCCCGTTTACGGGGCGGATTTAGGTTGTATTGCAATACCGACCCCGTAAGGGATCAGCGAAGCTAATCCCTTGCGGGAAACGTGTATTTAAAAAATTCCGGAAAGCTCGCTTTCCAGGAATTTTTTAAACTAAAAATCTGGCCCGTTTACGGGGCGGATTTAGGTTGTATTGTAATACCGACCCCGTGAGGGGTCAGCGAAGCTAATCGCTTAGAGGGAACGTGTATTTAAAAAATTCCGGAAAGCTCGCTTTTCCAGGAATTTTTTAAACTAAAAATCTGGCCCGTTTACGGGGCGGATTTAGGTTGTATTGCAATACCGACCCCGTAAGGGATCAGCGAAGCTAATCCCTTGCGGGAAACGTGTATTTAAAAAATTCCGGAAAGCTCGCTTTCCAGGAATTTTTTAAACTAAAAATCTGGCCCGTTTACGGGGCGGATTTTGCAGGATTAAGGATTAAGGATTAAGGATTAAGGATTGCCAATGAAAAATGAAAATTAAGTTTGGCAGAATATTTTTCAATAAATGCAATACAGATTAAAGTAATTCAAAAACTACTTCACTATCCCAATTCTCGTTCTCATTCCCATTCTCATTCTCACCAAAGAAGCTGTTTCAATTTAATGAAACAGCTTCTTTCGGGTGTGTTAAAAAAAATAAAAGCAATTAATCAGTCTCTGCGTCCGGTGCGTCCATAGTTGTCGGAGCGGTTTCCTCCTGAATTTGGATTGTTGTAACGTTGTGTTCTGCGTTGACTTTCTGAACCATAGCCATCACGGTTTTCTTCATCCATTCTGCTGCGGTAATCGCTGAATCGGTTTTCTTCTCTGTCGGAATTACCACGGTAATTACTTGATTGTTGACCGAAGTCACGATCATTGCGACGATTTTCATGACCATAATTTCCATCATGATGTTGAGCATCATTGTAGCGGTTTCTGTTTTCATAATCAGATGTACCGCGATTCGAAAACTCACGATCTTCATAACGTCTTCCGGAATCCTTCAAGCCACTGCGATCATCTCGCATGGAATTTCCCTGCGATTGATAACCACGTGATGATCGTTCGTCATTTTGATCAAATCTTTCATCATAAGGACGTGAAGAAGATTTGCCATATTGATGATCTTCATTTCGATCTGTTGAACGACCCTGTGTATAGGTGTCTCTTTTTCTTTCCGTAACAAATGGACGGCGGTCACCTTCTTCACGTCTTCCTTCATAATTTCGGCTAAATCTGCTATCATTATCCAGAATGTTTCCTGAAGGATACCTGTTTTCATCAGAATCATCCCATTGGCGATTTCCTTGTCCATAGGTATTTTCGTGCTGTGAACCATATTGAGTTCCATAGCCTGTATGTTGTCCGGGACGATATTGTGATCCATAACCCTGGCCATATTCCTGACCTTGATTGTATCTGTTTCCCTGACCATAATTTCTTTCAGGGGAAAATTGATTGCCATATCCAGAGTATTGTCCCGGGCCACTATTGCCATGTTGTCCGCCGTACTGATATGGATTTTGTTGACCATAATTCTGCTGACCCCACTGCTGTCCGGAATTTTGTCCGAAACGCTCGTGTTGTTGCTGTCCCCATTGCTGACCACCATGCTGACCATATCGTTGCTGTTGCTGCTATTGTCCCCATTGCTGACCTGCTGGTTGATTGTATCTTTCCTGACCATACGACTGTCCCCATTGCTGGCCTCCATGCTGACCATATCGCTGCTGTTGCGCGTTGACCCCATTGCTGACCTCCATATTGACCATATCGTTGCTGATCATTCGATTGACCCCACTGCTGATCATCATCAGAACCTCTTTGTTGACGATATTGTTGATCATAGGTTCCCTCGGTGCGTTGATTCCTTTCACTTCCAAAGGAGTTGTCATTTCGTGAATCAGGTCCTTGTTGATTTCCTCGTTTGAAATCTGTTTGCTGATTTGAAAGTCCGGTTCCCGAAGTACCATCTGACTTCCTTGAGTCGGTATCTTCATTTTCTCCGGTCAATCGGCGATTTTCTTCGTCGTATTTTTTGTCTTTTTTTTGATCAGAACCAAAATCAGATTTTGTGGATGACTTAGAAATTTGTTGTTCTAATTCACCTAGATTTTTTTTGTCAGAAACTTGTGGTTCCTGTTGGAATCAGTAGTTGTTGATTCATCTTTTTTCCAAATGTGGTTCCTGATGAAGTTGAGCCTGATTTCATCTTTGTTGGCATTCGCATTTTCAGTTTTTCCTGTACTGGCAGTATCTGTTGTGCTGTTACCATAATCGGAATCCCGATTGTCTTTTTTGTTTTTTTGCTGTGACATGGATTTAATTATTTTAAGTTAGAATGAATAATTGAGTTATTATGCTGCTTGCATATTATATTCCATGATTTAATGTATATGATAATATATCTGAAAATCAATTTACAATGTATTTATAACAGTTAATGTAGTTGTAGAAATTAATTCACAACCGTGGAAGAATCGCTCACATTGCTATGGAATTTTAAACACGTAAAAGATTCTGATTTTACTTGTGTTGTTTTCCAAACGATCAATTTAGCTATGCTTATTCCTGTATTTCGGTGATTTAAGGCTAAACTATGTTTGAATTTATGAATTCCCAATGTTATTTGAAATTTGTGGCATACTTTTTTAATATAGTAAGATGTTCAACAAATTATTTTAAACTAAAAACAAATCTTAAAATGAAAGCGATCCAGAAATTAAAATTTACTGTTGTGGTTTTATTGGCTACTACAGTGTTTGGCACATCTTCAGTTATGGCCCAAACTAATACCAAGAAAGAAGCGGATAAGCGAAATGATGCAAAATTCGAAAATGCCGATGATGCAGAATTATTGGTGAAAGCATACAATAGCGGTATGGCTGAAGTTAAATTGGCTGATAAAATGAAAACCAGAGCAGTGTCAGCTGAAGTTAAAGCATTAGCAT
Organism: Bacteroidota bacterium; assembly: GCA_016713525.1. GTDB lineage: Bacteria > Bacteroidota > Bacteroidia > AKYH767-A > OLB10 > JADKJB01. The sequence goes on from JADJOZ010000003.1 coordinate 444,585, forward strand.
CAAAAATGTCTATGGAACATTCGGCTATGAATGCGAAAATTCAGGAAGTAGCAACCAAGAAAAACATTTCGTTACCAACTCAATTAACAAATGATCAGGTTGAAGACGTTGATGATGTAACGAAAGAAAGTGCAATGGAAATTGATATGGAATATTTGGATCAACTTTCTGATTCTCACAAAAAATCAATTGAGCTTTTTGAAAAAGGTTCTAAAGCAACTGATCTTGATATTCGTGATATTTTTATCAGCGGATTACCTAAAATCAGAAGCCACTACGACATGGTTCAAAATACCCGTCAGAAAATGAAAGATCAGAAAGAAAGTCAACGTAAATCAGGAATGAAGTAATAGATTTCTTTTTTTGAATATTGTTAATATGCTGCATTCTTCCATGAGTGCAGCATATTTATTTTGTTTCCACTGTAGCTATGAGATAACTTGTATATTTGCAGTTATATTATGATGATCACCGATACCCATATTCACCTTTATGCCGAGGAATACGATTCTGATCGTATGGCACTTTTGGATGATGCAAAAAGCAAAGGAGTAAGCCGTTTTTTAATCCCAAACATTGATGCAGGCTCCGTAGAACCGATGTTTGATTTGCATGTTCAATTCCCTGATGCTTGTTTCCCAATGATGGGCTTGCACCCATGTTATGTCACTGGTGATTTTAAACAACAACTGGAAGCCCTTCGCAAGATTCTGATTGAAAGAAAAAATCGGTTTATGGCATTGGCGAAATTGGCCTCGATTTTTATTGGGAACTGACCTTAAGAAGGAACAGGAACTGGCATTCCGGGAACAAGTCAATTGGGCACTTGAATTTGATTTGCCGATTGCAATTCATAGCCGAAACAGCACTTCGGAAATAATTGCAATACTTCATGAGATAAATAACCCGTCACTAAAGGGTGTCTTTCATTGCTTTTCAGGAGATATCAACCAGGCCGATCAAATCATAAATATGGGATTTATGTTGGGCATTGGGGGAGTAGTAACATTTAAAAACTCGGGCCTCGATAAAATTGTAGAGCAGTTACCACTTGAATCTCTTTTATTGGAAACGGATGGTCCTTATCTTGCACCCACTCCTTTCAGAGGCAAACGCAATGAACCTGCTTATCTGCAATTAATAGCTGCTAAAGTTGCTGAGATAAAAAAAATATCTTTCGATGAATTAGCGGCTATTACTACCGAAAATGCACGAAAATTATTTAAACTTCCTAACTGATTCATCCCCGCAAAGGGACCAAATAAACATGGCCAGAAAATTAAAAACAACAGTTGGATCGAAAACCTCGGTGCTTATCATTTACACCGGCGGAACAATTGGAATGGTTCAGGATCATATTTCTGGTGAACTAAAACCAATCGATTTTAAACAAATCAAAGAGCAGGTTCCTGAAATCAGGAAGTTTGATTATAATATTGATGTTGTGTCTTTCAAGCCAGTCCTTGATTCATCAGACATGAGGCCGTCTCATTGGATTGAAATGGCGGAATTAATTGAAAAACATTATGCCGCATACGATGGATTTGTGATTTTGCACGGGTCAGATACTTTGGCTTACACGGCATCAGCACTTAGTTTCATGCTGGAAAATCTTGGGAAACCAGTTATCCTTACAGGCTCGCAGCTTCCGGTTGGGGAAATACGGACCGATGCCAAAGAAAATCTGGTGACAGCAATTGAAATTGCAGCCACCAGGATTGATGGAAAGCCCGCAGTTCCCGAAGTAGCTGTTTATTTCGATTATTTATTATTCCGGGGAAACAGGGTTACCAAAATCAATTCCTCTAAATTCGAAGCATTTCAAAGCATTAATTATCAGCCTATTGCAGAAGCTGGTGTACATATTCGGTTCCACACCCATTTGATTCAAAAGCTTCCGTCAGGAAAACTGAAGGTTCATAAAAAACTAAATGATCAAATAGGTGTGATTCCTATTTATCCGGGTATTAGCAAAGATTGGTTCGCCAATCAGTTGAAATGTAAATCATTGAAAGCCATAATTTTACAAACTTTTGGATCGGGCAACGCTCCTTCTTCGGGTTGGTTCATTGAAGAGTTGCAGAAAGCAGCAGACCGGGGATTGATTATGATCAATATTACGCAATGTCCTGGTGGCACAGTTGAGCAGGGGAGGTATACAACAAGTAGCAAACTGGCAGCGATGGGAGTGATCGGTGGGGCCGATTTAACCGTTGAAGCAGCTATTACCAAGCTTATGTTTTTACTCGGGACTCAAAGCAAACTTTCTGAGATTAAAAGACTTATGAAAATTTCCCTGCGTGGGGAACTAACAAATTGAAATCTTTACATTACCCTAACACAAAATATTTCTTGCGTTTTGGGAATTTTCCTATCTTGCGCACCTGTTTTAAAGGAGTACCAGTCAGGCGAATTGCATGGCATTACGGAGAGATGTCCGAGCGGTCGAAGGAGCACGCCTGGAAAGTGTGTATACCCCACAAGGGTATCGTGGGTTCGAATCCCACTCTCTCCGCATCAAAAAGCAGTTTCAAAAGCTAATGAGCAATGGAAACACTATTTGATGTCGGATTTTAGTAATTTTGAAATTATAAACTTGAGTACCCATATTAATTGAAAATATAACATTCATTAAATTCGTTTAACAGAAAACAAAAAAACCTTATCAAATCAATAACCTTCTTATGAAAAAATTATTCTCTCTGATTTTGGTAACTGCGATGTTATCAATTGGTGTTGCGTCTTTTGTTCAGGCGCAGAATGAGCCTAAGCCGGCTGAAACCGCTGCTGCTGCTGCTCCTGCTGCTGAAGAGTCATTTCACCAGACTCTGAAAACAAAATTCATCGAGGGTGGACCTCTTTACATGACTCCAATCCTGATCTGTTTCCTGATCGGTATGGCGATTGTAATTGAAAGAATTATTTATCTGAACATGGCTACCACCAACACTGATAAATTATTAAAAGAAATTGAAGGTGCATTGAATTCAGGTGGTGTTGAAAAAGCAAAACAAATTTGCCGTAATACCAAAGGGCCTGTTGCATCTATCTTCTATCAGGGTCTCGATCGTGAGCATGAAGGAATTGATATTGTTGAAAAATCAGTAGTTTCTTATGGTGGCGTAATGATGGGTAACCTTGAAAGAGGATTGATCTGGATTTCACTTTTCATCGGTCTTGCTCCTATGCTTGGGTTCTTCGGAACGGTTGTAGGGATGGTTCAGGCTTTCGATGCTATCGAATCAGCAGGTGATATCTCTCCGGGATTGGTTGCGGGTGGTATTAAAGTAGCCTTGATCACTACTATCGGAGGTCTTATCGTCGCGATGATTCTTCAGGTATTCTATAACTACCTGGTTTCAAAAATCGATAGCCTCGTTAGTCAGATGGAAGATTCTTCAATCTCCCTGATCGATATTCTTGTTAAACACAAACTAACCTCTAAAAAATAACTGAACCATGATTGATGTAGGTCTCTGGATCAGTTATATTCTGTTTGTCGGCGCAGTTGCCGGTATGGCAGTTTATTCCCTGATCAATATGTTAAGGGATACCAAAAATGCTAAAGGTACGCTTATTGGTGTTGGTGTTCTTGTCGGTTTGTTTCTTCTTACATTCTTGCTTTCAAGCAATGAATTGTTGCCAAAATATGTTGACTTAGGAATTAGCCCAACTCAATCTAAAATGATTGGTGCCGGCTTATTGCTTGCGTATATCATTGGCTTCGGAACAATTGCAATTGCAGTTTATTCAGAAGTACGTAAAATATTTATGAAATAATTAACAATGTCGAAAAAACAAAAAAGGGGTGTTCCTGAAATCAATGCCGGCTCAATGGCTGACATTGCGTTCCTCCTCCTTATCTTCTTCATTGTTGCTACAACAATGGATGTCGATAGCGGGATTCTGACGCAATTGCCACCTATGCCACCGGATGAGGAACAAGAACCACCACCAGATATTAATGAGCGAAATGTGCTTACCGTATTGGTAAACTCACGAGACCAGTTATTGGTAGAAGGCGAATGGACTGATGTCACACAATTACGTGCTCAAACCAAGGAATTTATTGTGAACCCTCAGGGTAAATTAGATCTTCCTGAATCACCTACCAAAGCTGTTGTTTCTCTTCAAAACGATCGTGGTACTTCTTATAATGCCTACATTCAGGTTCAAAATGAATTGAAAGCTGCCTATAATGAAGTGCGTAACGAGGAATCCAGAAAGAAGTATGGTAAAAAATACGATGATTTAAATCCTGATCAGCAGAAAGATATTAAGGCCATGTACCCGGTTAAGATTTCTGAAGCTGAACCAAAAGATATAGGAGCAAAATAATGGCAAAGTTTAAAAAGAAAATCGCCGGCGGTACTCCCGCTATCTCTACAGCCTCTCTTCCTGATATCGTGTTCATGTTACTTTTCTTCTTCATGGTAACCACAACTATTCGTGATGCCAGTCTGAAAGTTAAAGTAGTAACTCCAAATGCTACCGAAATCCAGAAACTGGAGAAAAAAACTTTGGTCAGCTACATCTATGTCGGACCTCCAGCTAATGCATCTCTTAAAGCAACATTCGGTACTGAGCCTCGTATTCAATTAAATGATGCATACGCTACCATTGCTGATATTGCGGAGTTCGTTGAACAGGAACGCGATGCACGTGATGAAGCTGAAAAAATGAAAATCACTACTTCCCTAAAAATTGATAAGGATACTAAAATGGGATTGGTGACTGATATTAAACAAGAACTCAGAAAACAAAATGCTCTGAAAATTAACTACTCTACCAAGAAAGGTAATCTCGAAGCATCAAAATAAACTGCTGTTCTCTCAAAAAAAGCTGTCTCCAAAAGACAGCTTTTTTTGATTTAATGAAACAAAGCTGGATCAGAGATCCAGACATTTCCTAAGTCGGCATCAGAGATACCGACGGACATCTGATCCTGACAACCCAAACAAGGATTAAGAATTAAGGATTAAGGATTAAGGATTGCCGGAAGGATCTCTGATCCTGACAATTCAAATGTGCGACATCAGCCGGAATGATCTCCGATCCTGACAACCCAAATGTGCGACATCAGCCGGAAGGATCTCGATCCTGACAACCCAAATGTGCGGATCTCTGATCCGCCCACCCAAATCTTTAAGCTACACCTCTACTCTTATTCAGCACATAAATCCTATAACAAAAATACGCTGAACCGGCAACCGACAAAAGTACCATCCACCATTCACCCGACTGACTTCCTATCGTTTCATGATTAAAAGTTAGTTCGTGCTTTGAGGCATACCACGCAAAAATAACCGCACCGGTATTATTGATCATGTGGCCGGCAACGGGAACCCACAAGCTGCCACTCCATACAAGTAAATATCCGAATAACATTCCAAGTAATAAGCGTGGGAAGAATCCGTAAAACTGCACATGAATGGCACTGAATAAAATGGAGGTTAGTAAAATTGCAACATGAATATTACCGGTTAACTGCATAAATAATTTTTGAATCACTCCGCGAAAAAGAAATTCTTCCGCTATAGCGGTAATGACTCCGATTACCAGAATATTCGCAATCAGATCTCCGGCATTTTCCATTTTCAGAAATGCTTCTGTCAGTTTTGCCATCTCATCTTCCTTTTGCTTTATCCACGCTTCGGCACCTGCTAAAAAATCAGGCAAAATCAATTGCTGATTTAAAGCATAAATCATATTGATCAAAGGCATCAATGCAAATACTAAGGCTATCGTCAATAAAAAAGTTTGAATTCCCGGCATTCGGTCTACCATTAAATAAGTTGCCGGTTTTTTGTCGAATACCAGCGCTGCAATTAATGCCGGAATTAAAAACATGCCCAGTCCCGTTGAAAATACCTGCAAAATGCGCATGGCATTCATTACTGTTTTGTTCGATAAATCAGACAGGGAATTGGCATCGCCCAAAACATCTATACCGTAGACAAAGCGAACAACAACTGCTCCGGTCATGAGCAGAATTATAGAGGAAATGGCCGAAATACCACCCAAAATGAGTATCTTCCGGAATATTGGCTTGTCTTCAAAGATGCCTGATAGCATGATTTTCATTAGTTTTGTGGCGAAATTACCAAATTAATCGGCACCGTTACTTATGGTCAAAATTGGAAATATTGAACTGGGAGACTTTCCACTCTTGCTGGCACCCATGGAGGATGTCAGTGATCCCCCGTTCCGTGCTGTTTGCAAAGACAATGGCGCCGATCTTATGTACACCGAATTCATTTCTTCCGAAGGTTTGATCCGTGATGCATCGAAGAGCGTTCAGAAACTCGATATTTTCGATTATGAACGACCTATTGGCATTCAGCTGTTTGGCTCCGATATCGACTCCATGCGGGAAGCTGGTCGGATTGCCGACGCTGCAAATCCTGATCTCATCGTCATCAATTATGGCTGTCCGGTGAAAAATGTGGCCTGCCGAGGTGCCGGTGCTGCCTTGCTGCAGGATGTTCCAAAATGGTGGCTATGACTTCGGAAATTGTGAAAATCACCAAACTGCCCGTTACCGTTAAAACGCGGCTTGGATGGGATGATACCACTAAAAATGTGACTGAAGTAGCCGAACGTTTGCAGGATATCGGAATTCAGGCACTCTCTATTCATGGAAGAACACGTGCACAACTCTATAAAGGTTCGGCCGACTGGACCCTGATTGGCGAAATAAAAAACAATCCCAGAATCACAATTCCGATTTTTGGAAATGGGGATGTTGATTCGCCTGAGAAAGCCAAAATGATGCGCGATACTTATGGTGTCGATGGTATCATGATTGGAAGAGCCAGCATTGGTTATCCCTGGATTTTTAATGAGATCAAACATTATTTTAAAACCGGTGAACTAGCTCCTCCACCCGATGTAGCCATGCGCGTTGCCACTTGCAGAAAGCACTTGCAACGTTCACTCGAATGGAAAGGTTTAGTAACAGGAATACACGAAATGCGCCGTCATTATGTAAATTATTTTAAAGGCTTCGATCACTTTAAAGAGTATCGTATGAAGTTGGTGACTTCATATAGTATCGATGAAATAAATGGAATCCTCGATGAAATTCTGATTCGTTATGCCGATAACGATCTGATCAAAGTTTAGTTATTTGCCTGCCGGAGATGCAATTTTAATTTTTGAAGAAGTATAGTAGGCCGCCAAAAATCCAATTACCGAAACAATCAGCAGCACACTCACAAAATCGAGTGCTTCCATTGAAACAGGATAAGCATCAATTACAAACGACTCCCCGTTTTCTAATTTGATAATACCAAATTGCTGCTGCAGAAAGCAGATCACTCCACCAATAAGCAATCCAGCTACAGCTCCCGACAAGGTAATCATCAATCCTTCCAGCAGAAAAATATTTCGAATCATTCCGTTTTCAGCACCCATTGCCGATAAAATGCCGATGTCTTTTTTCTTCTCTATGATCAGCATCGTCAGGGAGCCAATAATGTTGAAGATGGCAATCATGAGAATGAAACTTAAAATAAAATATACTGCCCATTTTTCAGACTTCAATATTTTGTACAAGAACTCATGCTGCTGTAATCTTGTTTGAACTTTGAAGTCATCCGAAGTAATTGCTGCAACCTGATCGCGCACCGATTCCGCATCTGCACCTGACTTTAGCGCAACTTCAACTGATGACACTTTAGTTGGTAATCCGATAATTTTTCGTGCAAAATCAATAGGTACTAAAACATACTTTGAATCAAAGTCCTGTTGAATCGAAAATATTCCTGAAGGCCTGATCATTTCAATGTTGAATGCTTCCTCGGGATTTAGCGTGCTCACCGGCTTCCCTTTGCGGGGAATATAAACAGCCATGGGATTGAATGGGTCATCGAGTGCAAGTGATAAACCATAGGCAACACCACCACCTACAATTGCGTATTCATTATTATCATCCTGTAAAAGTAATTTGCCTTCAATTATTTTATCACTCATTTGAGTAATGGAAGTAAATTTGGCATCAACTCCTTTAATGGTTGCTATGTACTGTCTGTCGCGGTATTTAATCAACCCCGTTTCTTCAAGAGTGAAAGAAACTGCTGCAATACCCGGAATTTTCTGTATGGCAGTAATATCGATTCCGGAAGGTTCAAAAGTTTTTCCTTTAACAGCACTGATTTTTATATCGGGATCAAATGAATTGTATAACGACACTACCAGTCCGCTGAAACCGTTAAACACTGAAAGTACAATGATAAGTCCCATCGAACCTACCATCACACCAATTACTGAAATAATTGAAATAATATTTATTACGTTATGCGACTTCCTTGCGAAAAGGTATCTCCTTGCTATAAAGATTTCCGGTCGCATGATCCTTTATTTCCAGGCTTTAACAATCAATCCGGTTCCTGTTGCATGATTCATTCTGGTATCGAGAAAATTCAAAATAAATGAAACAGGATAGGCAATGAGATAATAGAATGGTAAAATTAAAAATCCAATCACCTTCGGAACTTTCCCTAAGAATACAATCGGATATTTCATCGATAATCGCCACGAAATTTTACCGGGACTGCCATACGAATAGCGAGCTTCAACTTTAGAAAAACCTGCAGATTTTAGTTTATCGGCAATCTCCACAATGTTGTAACCATCACGAACATGTTCTTCAATGAAAGATGTTTCGCCATCGCCATGAACATCCGATCCACCCTGATCAGAAGGTGTGGAAATTAATAACATGCCACCCGTTTTCAGTGATCGGTGAAAGTTCTTGAATACCTGTACATCTTCCAGAATATGTTCCATTACATCCACAGATAAAACCAGGTCATAACTGTTGTCTTTGTAATATTTGGTGAGGTCGCCAACTTCAAACAAAACATTTTTTGCTCCTATTTCTCTGAAGAAACGATTGCAGTCAGCAACCTGTTCATCTTTCACATCAACAGATAAAATAGAATAATCTTTGCTCTTAGTATTGAGCCAATAGGTGTACTGTCCGAAACCTGCACCAGCATCCAGTATAGAAGCGTTTTGCGGCGATACCTGCATCCATTTCCTAAGCTCCAGATGAACATGCCACGCTCTGAGCAGTAATAAATCAAGCAAACGGTAAAATGTTTTCCTTAGAAAAGGGTTTTTATTAAATACATTGCCTAAGGATCGCTTTATCGGATCGTACTCCATACCTGTTATTGTAAAGTTTTAATGTTAAAAGTAATGTGTTGAAATTTCTGAAAATGCTATTATTGACGTTTTCTATTCCTCAGTTTTATCTTCCGGTGGAATAACAATATCTTTCATGATCTTGTCAATCTTCTCAGCGTAATCTAATGAATCATCAATGAAAAATTCCAGCTCAGGAATGATCCGGGCCTGGTTGCGGATACGCTCACCAAGTTTCCTCCGAATTTCTCTCGAATGCGTGTATAAATTCTTAATGACCTCTTCTCCCGGTGTCTTGAATACACTGATGTAAATCCTGACGATGGAAAGATCAGGTGTGACCTTTGTTCCTGTTACCGTAACAAATGCACTCCCATAATACGATTTCCCCTCCTTTTGAAAGATATCACTGATCTCTTTCTGTATAAGTTTACTATACTTTAACTGGCGTGTTGAATCCATACCGCAAAGTTAAGGTTTTCCAATAAGGTTTCAGAGTCCTTTTTGATTGGTTAAACAATTGAAATACAAATTATTGTGAAATATGTCAGATTTTCCATTGCCAACAAAGTCCATTTTTATACGAAACCGTTTTTAGCAGTCTGTCCCTCATTAAATGCTATATTTGCGGCGTGAAAACTTATTTCAGAATCATCAGGCTGGTGAAGCCTTATCTCGGATTGGCACTCTTAAATGCCTTATTCAATATTTTATCGGTGATTTTTAATCTCTTTTCACTAACCATGGTTGCCCCATTCCTCGACCTGCTTTTTTTGAAAACAGATAAAGATTATGCGGAACGTATTGCCAAAGGTGCTCCCGAACTTGGCTTATCCGTTGATTCATTAGTCGATAATTTTTATTTCTATTTTACTTCCATCATCGTTGATCCCGATAAAGGAAAAATGTACGCCTTATCGATGATTTGCGTTCTGGTTGTGGTGATGTTTTTCTTCAAAAACTTAACCCGCTATTTTGCGATGTTTTTTCTTGCTCCCGTTCGAAACGGTGTAGTGAAAGATCTTCGAAATGGTATGCACAAAAAAATTATGGATCTCCCACTGTCTTATTATTCCGATGAAAGAAAAGGGGATATCATTTCGCGCATGACTACCGATGCACAGGAAATTGAATGGTCGGTAATGAGTTCTTTGGAAGCAACATTCAGAGAACCACTTACTATTTTGCTGTTTCTTTTTACAATGATTTTTATTAGTCCGCAATTAACACTTTTCGTTTTTATTTTACTTCCACTAACGGCAATTCTCATTTCCAGAATCGGAAAAAGTTTGAAACGTACTTCTGTGAAAAGCAAGGAACGTTTGGGTGTGTTGCTTTCTATTATTGAAGAAACGCTGTCAGGTTTAAGAATCATCAAGGCATTTAATGCTGAAAAACCTGTACAAAATAAATTCGAAACGCTCAACGATAAGTATACTGTTACTATGAACCGGATGTATCGTAAAACCGATTTGGCTTCTCCTTTGAGTGAGTTTTTAGGTGCATGTGTTTTAGTGGTTGTAATGTATTTTGGCGGGCAGCTGGTGCTTGGCGCAGATGAATCCCTCTCCGCAGCAATGTTCATTACTTACATTGCAATTTTTTCGCAAATGATCCCTCCCGCAAAAGCATTTACGAATGCATTTTATAATATTCAGAAAGGAATTGCTTCTGCAGACAGGATCAATAAAATTCTGGATGCTCCCAACGATATTACGGATAAGCCGGGTGCTATCACTGCAGCAGGTTTTGGCGATAAGGTTTCGTATGAAAATGTAAGTTTCGGATATCGTAAAGGTGAAGATGGTTATGTACTCCGTAACATTAATCTCTCCATCCCGAAAGGTAAAACTATTGCGTTAGTAGGACAATCAGGGTCCGGAAAAACCACACTGGCCGACATGCTCCCACGGTTTTATGATCCTACCGAAGGTGTTATTAAAATTGATGGTGTGCCTTTACCTGATTTATCATTGGCATCGTTAAGAAACCTGATTGGTGTTGTTTCTCAGGAGTCTATATTGTTTAATGATACCGTTCTTAATAATATAGCTTTTGGTATGGATAATGTTTCCCTTCAGGATGTGGAAACAGCAGCCCGAATTGCAAATGCTCATGAGTTCATAGCACAAATGCCTGATCAGTATCTTTCTAATATCGGTGACCGGGGCAGTAAATTGTCGGGTGGACAGCGCCAACGTTTAAGTATCGCACGGGCAGTATTAAAAAATCCTCCGATTCTGATTTTGGATGAAGCTACTTCTGCACTTGATACCGAATCGGAACGTTTGGTACAGGATGCACTTCAGAATTTAATGGCAAACCGAACTACTCTGGTTATTGCACACCGGTTATCAACCATTCAACATGCCGATGAAATTATTGTGATGAACAAAGGTGTAATCGAAGAACGCGGAACACACAATGAACTCATCAACAACAAAGGACTTTACAAAAAACTCTTCGACTTGCAATCATTTGCCTGATCAGTATCCAATCCGGTAAAGCACGCCGGTAGGACTCTTTGGACCGAATAATTTTTGAGTCAGGATATAAACTTCACCATTGATATCTTCACCAAAAGAATTTATTTTTCCATCTGTTTCATTGCTGCCATTTTCATTTACTATTACCTCGCTCCGTTGCCACGAACCATCTGCTAATTGTTTTAACGCAAAAACCTTCCCCGACCAATCGCCGAAGAAATAATTGCCATGCAGGGATGGAAACATTTTACCACGATACATGTGTCCCCCGCAAATACTGATTCCGGTATCATGGTCGTATTCATCAATCGGGAGCAGTAAACCGGTTTTATCGCAATTTGTTTTAGGATTGAAACAATGGTATCCTTCCATAATTCTCCATCCATAATTGCCACCTTTTTTAATAATATTTATTTCTTCATACTTATTCTGACCAACATCACCACAAAATAATTTTCCTGTTACCTTATCGAATGAAAACCGCCACGGATTCCGCAGTCCGTAAGCCCAGATTTCAGGTTTTGTATCAGGTTTTCCAACAAAAGGATTGTCTTCAGGTATTTTATAGGGAGTTCCTTTATCGACATCAATTCTCAGAATTTTTCCCAGCAAAGTATTCAGATTTTGTCCGTTCCCGATAGTGCCGTGTTCATCATTTGCACCACCGCTATCACCGGTACCAATGTAAAGATATCCATCCGGACCAAAAGCGAGCATACCACCGTTGTGATTGCTTTCAGGCTGCGCAATTTCCATAATCACTTGAGGCTCGTCAATAGCCTTATCGGGATTTGCAGGATTTACCTTGTAAACAGCAATGGTGCTCTTGTGATCATTTCCTTTGGTATTATCAGGAGAGCTGTAGTACAAATAAAACTGACCATTGTTTTTGTAATCGGGATGAAATGCCATTCCAAGCAAACCTTTTTCACTGTAGGCAATGTTCAGGCCATCCAATCGGTTTGAAATATTTAAGAAAGGCTCTTTCAATACCTGTCCGTTTTTAATGATATATACTTTACCTCCCTGTTCGAAAACGAAAATTCGAAATGTGCCGTCATCAGGACAAGCCATTCCAACGGGACTCGTAAAGCCGGATGCAACTTGTGCCAGTTTTAAATTTAATTTGTTCGCAGTTTGTCCGGAACCCAATGCCGGAACTAGTAACAGAAACAGAAATAGGAGTGATCGCATGATAATGTCTTTGTTCAAAATTAGGAAAATGAATTTGAATTTGTCGGTAAATCAATGTTTTTGGTGAAACAAGTTATGTTTCGGAGCTCAGATCACATTAAAATGTACCTGCTAATTTAGTTTTCGTATAGTAATTTGGTGCCTGCAATCAATAACCTGCCAGTTCTTTGCAACTTTCCAGGGGAGAAAATTGAAAGTTGAGTTTGCAATGGATTTCGCATACAATTCACATCGGAAATCCTAAAAACAACTGCAGATACTTGCGCTCTTAATTTCCTGTAAAATCAGGACATTAGGTAGCCTGAAAATGATGCTTCATTCATGTTGGAAGGGGTAGGCGCCAATTGCCTGCCCCTTTTTATTTTTATTCCCGATTTTTTTGCTACTTTTATGCAAAATATCTGTTATGAAAACCAAAATTCTCTTACCATTCCTATTTTTAATAGTTTTATCTTTTGGATGCAATCGGACATACACCGGTCAGGGTCCAGTGGTAGATGAGGTCCGTGAAGTTGGTGAATTTAACCGGATAGTTTTGAATATGGAAGCATTGGTAGTAGTTAAAGACAGTCTGGTTCATTCCTGTGTGGTAAAAGCTCAGGGAAATATTCAAGAAGCCATCATTACCAGAATGGATGGAAATACTTTGGTGATTACAACCAAAGGTCAGCTCATTACGAATGAAGAAATCGTTATTGAAATCAGCATGAATAAGGAGATGGCATTTGAAGTGAATGGTTCCGGAAAAATTCTTTCGATAAATACTTTCAAAAATGATGAACTCGATTTCGAAATTAATGGTTCCGGTGTTATTGAAGCCGATGTAGTTGCCAATAAAATCACCAGCAATATTTCAGGGTCAGGTATACTCGATTTGAGTGGCAGTGCTAATAGCTTTAACATGCAGATCAGTGGTTCAGGAACTGTTAATTCTTTTAACCTCGTAACACTCGATGCCAAGGCATCTATTTCCGGCTCAGGTGAAGCTGATGTGAATGCCGGCAAATCGCTCTATGCCAAAGTTTCCGGAAGCGGAGCAGTTCGTTATTTGGGAAACCCTGAAATTTCAAAGGATATTTCCGGAAGCGGTACGGTAGAAAAACATGTGCAGTAATTTTTTAGCTGGTAACTGAACGGTTTTGTTTTGATCAGAATAGAAAAAAATAAATTACTTCATGGAAAACATGGTCGCTCTTTTCTGGCTGACGTTTTCCTTCCCGAAAGTGCGGGCGAAATTCCTTTTGTGATTTTTGCACATGGCTTCAAAGGATTTAAAGATTGGGGAGTATTTGATCTGGTTGCTTCACAATTTGCTACTTCCGGTTTCGGATTTATCAAGTTCAATTTTGCATTTAATGGAACAACACTGGAAAATCCTTTGGATTTTGATGATCTCGATGCTTTCGGAAATAATAATTTTACCCATGAACTCGATGATCTGGAAGTTGCAATTGATTTCCTGATTTCTAATGCAGAGGCATTCCGGGTAGATATTAACCGAATTTATTTAGCCGGCCACAGCAGGGGAGGAGGCATAGTTATTTTGAAAGCTGCTGAAGATTCGCGTGTCAGGGGAGTTACTTCGTGGGCCGCTGTTGCGGGATTTGCGAGACATATAACGGTTCAGGATATACGTTATTGGCGACAGGCTGGTGTGTTCTATGTTGAAAATTCCAGGACCGGACAGCAAATGCCTTTGTATCCGCAGTTGTATGAAAATTATTATCGCAATCGATATCGTCTTAATATTCTAAAGGCTGCGGAGCGATTGAAAGTTCCATTTCTAATAATTCATGGTGATGAAGATGAAACGGTTCCTGTTGATCATGCTATAGAATTGAATAGGGCAGCACCTGATTCAAAACTCATTTTATTGAACAAAGCGAATCATTCTTTTGGTGCCGTTCATCCTTATTTATCTGCTGAACTTCCGCATGATTTTAGTAGTGTTGTTACGCACACCATAAGTTTTTTCAGATCGTTGTGAGATATTTAATTCCTGCTCAGAAGGAAATTTATTGATGTGGAAGGTTCAGCCCTATAACTATGTAAATCCTCCAGACGATTAACTCAATGCAGGAGGTAACATTACCACATCACCAAATCCTGTGCTCTCACATCTTTTTATCCAGTAACACCAATCACCAAACCACCACCCCTCGAATGCGCTCTGGGCAAGAATCACCAAACCACCAAATCCAATGCAGTCACACCTTTTTACTGAGGAACAATAATTAGCAAGTCAGCACCCACGCATCGTACCTTGCGAGGACCAGCATACTCCATACAAATCTACCACCGAAATCTCCATATTACCGTTGAAAATTGACTTACTTCTTCACTTTTAAACTCTTGTTAATTAATATTCAATTAAGCCATTTTGAGGACGAAAAGGGATTTTTATGAGAAACATATTTTTAGATAAAACAAAATTCTTCACCCCGCATCAGAGCTAAAGATTCTTGCGGGGACCAGGATTCAGTGGGAGAAATACATTTTTCTGACATACTTATAAGTAGTTCCAAAATCAATCATTAATTTTGTGTTTAACACTTTTAACTCCACAAAAACATTTTTTAAGAATGGTTTCGATTGTTGAGCAGAAACATGAAAATGAGAAATATCGAGGTAAAAAAATTTAGCTAAACTTTTCATATCATAAACATCCATCTGGAAATCTTCTTCCAAATGGAGCTGATTTTAAATTGACTAAGAATTTGAATAGTAGAGGAAAAATATTTGAAATGAATATTCTTGATCACTTAATCTTAACTTTAGAAAATTACTTTTGCCGATGAAGGGGGCATTATAGAAAACTTAATTTTAATTTATTTTCTGATACCTTGACTGTTGCAAGTACTGAAATAAAATAAAAGGAGAGAAAGTAGGATGAATATTTTTTTCATTCGTGTCATACTAAACAATAAAATTATGAAATTTACTCCTTCATCACTTTGCCATAGACAACATTGTTCCCCCAACGAATTTTTAATATATAGATGCCGCTACTCAATTCTGAAATATCAACATTTTTTCAATTGCGACCAAGGCGGTATTTGCTCAACTACTATTATTTTTCCAACCAGATCTATACGTTCCATACTTCCATTTTGTGATTGCGGTGGATAAACGATTTGAAAAAGCCCTTGCGTTGGATTTGGCTGAATTTTGATTGGACTTATGGATAGTTCATTTGAGCCGACCAAACTATCACACAAACTTCCAACAAGTGCACCCAAAAAGTAGTTGGGGTGGTTGGGTACTGTGTAACTATTATAGACCGGAAGATATACAGAATGTTGTTGAACATCACATGCAACACCTAAACTATCAGGATAATTGATGATGTGCATAATTGGGGTTGTGGATCCTGAAGAAATATATATTTTACCATCTGGAGCCAAACCCACAAGACTAAATGATAAAGCAGAATTATTATAATAGGTACCATCCCAAATTGCAACAGTTATCAAAGTAGTATCTGGTTGATTAGAGGTCACATCTATCTGGTAGAAATATCTTGCAGAAGAACCATATAAGTATTGTGAATTGGGTGAAAATGCACAGCCGACAGCGATTGTCGAATCGTTTATAGTAACTTGTCTGAAATTACTCAACATGCCACTACACCTGTCAAAATCAAATAATTCAAAATCATCCGCTGAATTGTAGCCTCCAAAGCGGGTTCCATCCGGCGAAAAACTGTAAACACCCACTCCTTCCCTGTAATTGAAAGCTTGTGAATGGGAAAAACTCACCCCCACAGGGGTTAATAAAAAAAAATGAAGTCCCGTTCCATTCCTGTCATGAATATTGATCCACCAATCCCGACCGTTTGCATGTTTGCAGGCTGCAATCCCTCCTGCAGCATACAAACCAGTTTGAATTATTTGATTTTTGGCAATTACTGCTCCTTTAATTCCATCCAGATTCATGTCAATTATGGAGTTATAAAAGAAATAAGCATAGGAGGGTGATGAAATGGTATCTATTGTCATATGAAAAATGTAATAAATATTAGTACTTTCTGGCAAAGGAAGAATTAATGTAGCTTGTGGTAACCTTAATCCATCGCCAAACCACTGAGGTGAAGAATAAGTTGAAGGACTCAGCCCTGTACCATTTTGCAAAGTATCACCTATTTTGTTAATAATGGTTACACCGTTGGTCGCAAATAAAAAATTGCCAGAGCTATCTGAAATCGTCGTTCCTGTTACATCAAAATCTATTGCTCTGTTTTCATAAGTAATAACAGGTGGTCCTAAAAAAAAATCCATTTTCCATCCTCCCCATGGGGGATTTCCAATTTGATCCCCATAACCACCCATCCAGATATTGGAGATGCCTTGACAGTTGCATGAACTGAAATAAAATATAAGGAGAGAAAGTAGGATGAATATTTTTTTCATTCGTGACATACTAAACAATAAAATTATGAAATTTACTCCTTCATCACTTTGCCATAGACAACATTGTTCCCCCAACGAATTTTTAATATATAGATGCCGCTACTCAATTCTGAAATATCAACATTTTTTAATTGCGACCAAGGCGGTATTTGCTCAACTACTATTATTTTTCCAAACAGATCTATAAGTTCCATACTTCCATTCTGTGATTGTGGTGGATAAACGATTTTAAAAAGCCCTTGCGTTGGATTTGGCTGAATTTTGATCGGATTTATGGATAGTTCATTTGAGCCTACCAAACTATCACACAAACTTCCAACAAGAGCACCCAAAAAGTAGTTGGGGTGGTTGGGTACTGTTGCGGAATTATAAACAGGTAATGTTACCGAATGCTGAATAACATTACATGCGATACCATTGCTATCGGGATATTCAATATAATGCATCAATGGAGTAGTTCCAGGTGTTGTGATATAAATTTTACCATCAGGAGCCAAACCTAACAATCCGAACGTAGCAGGATGAGTGTTGTAATATGTGCCATCCCAAATTCCAACAATCTTAAAAGTGGTGTCGGGTTGATTCGAAGTCACATCAACCTGATAAAGGTATCTAAGTGAAGATCCATATAAATATTGAGAATTTGGTGAAAAAGCACTACCAAACCATGATGTAGAATCATTGATAACAACATGCCTAAAGTTACTCAACATACCACTACATCTGTCAAAATCGAAGATCTCAAAATCATCCACTGTATTGTATCCTCCAAACTTGGTTCCATCAGGTGAGAAACAATAGGAGCCTACTCCTTCTCGGTAATTGAAATTCTGTGTGTGAGAAAAGGAAACACCTGAAGGCTCCAAAAGAAAAAAATGCAGACCGGTTCCATAGCTATCATGTATATTGATCCACCAATCTCGTCCGTTTGCGTGCTTGCAAGCGGAAATACCATTGGAAGAAAACAAACCTGTTAGTACAATATGGTTTTTAACAATAACTCCGCCCTTTCCACCATCAAGATTCATGTCAATTATGGAGCAGTAAAAATAGTAAGCATAAGCTGGTATGCTAATAGTATCCCATGTCATGTGAAAAAGGTAATAAATATTTCCGCTTTCTGGCAGAGGTAATATCAGAGTAGCCTGAGGAATTCTCAGTCCATCACCAAACCATTGTGGAGATGAGTAGGTGGAAGGACTTAATCCCGTGCCGTTTTGCATTGTATCGTTAGCATTGTTTAGAATGGTTACACCATTAGTAGCGAATAAAAAGTTGCCAGCAGTGTCTGCGATTGTGGTTCCGGTATAATCAAAATCAATAGCCCTGTTTTCATAATTTATCACAGGTGGTCCAGCAATAAAATCCATTTTCCAGCCGCCCCATGGGGGATTTCCAATTTGATTCCCATAACCACCCATCCAGATATTGGAGATCCCTTGACTGTTACAAGTACTAAAATAAAATAAAAGGAGATAAAGTAGGATGAATATTTTTTCATTCGTGACATACTAAACAATAAAATTATGAAATTTACTCCTTCATCACTTTGCCATAGACAACATTGTTGCCCCAACGAATTTTTAATATATAGATACCGCTACTCAATTCTGAAATATCAACATTTTTTAATTGCGACCAAGGCGGTATTTGCTCAACTACTATTATTTTTCCAAACAGATCTATAAGTTCCATACTTCCATTTTGTGATTGTGGTGGATAAACGATTTGAAAAAGCCCTTGCGTTGGATTTGGCTGAATTTTGATCGGACTTAATGATAGTTCATTTAAGCCTACCAAACTATCACACAAACTCCCGACAAGTGGGCCAAGGAAATAGTTGGGGTGGTTGGGAACTGTAGGCCTGTTATAGGAGGGCAACGTAACGCTATTTTGAATTACATTACATGCTATTCCCGGATTATCTGGTTCTTCAATAGTATGCAATGAGGATGTGACGGAACCTGTAGTAATATAAATTTTCCCATCAGGAGCTAAGGCGGGCAATGCAAATGTTGCGGCATAATTACCAAACCAGGTACTATCCCAATTAGCAACAGTTATCAATGTGGTATCAGGTTGATTAGAAGTGACATCTACTTGATATAAATATCGAATAGAAGCACCATACAAATATTTTGAATTAGGGGAAAAGGCACTCCCGAAACTTACAATCGAATCGTTTATTATAACTTTTCTATAATTACTCAGCATCCCGCTACATCGGTCAAAATCGAAGATCTCAAAATCATCTACCGTATTGTACCCTCCAAATTTGGAACCATCAGGTGAAAAACTATAGGTACCCAGACCATCTCTAAATCCAATTGATTGCGAATGAGAATAAGTTACTCCAAATGGTGTTAAAAGAAAAAAATGCAATTCACTACCCAACTTGTCATGAATAGAAATCCACCAGTCGCGCCCATTCGCATGCATGCAACCAGAAATGCCTCCCGTTGCAAATAATCCGGTCTGTATTACTTGGTTTTTAGCCACAACTACTCCCTTACCGCCATCAAGGTTCATATCAATCACTGAATAATAAAAATAATAAGCATAAGAAGGGATGTTGATAGTATCTATTGTACTATGAAACAAATAATACAGGTTAGTACTTCCCGGCATGGGAAGAATTAAGGTAGCTTGAGGAATTCTGAGCCCATCGCCATACCATTGAGGAGAAGAATATGTGGAGGGACTCAATCCTGTGCCGTTTAGCATAGTGTCACTTGCACTATTGATTATGGTTACTCCGTTTGTTGCAAACAAAAAATTGCCTGAACTGTCTGCAATCGTGGTTCCCGTAATATTAAAATCTATTGCTCTGTTTTCATAAGTAATAACGGGTGGTCCGGCAATAAAATCCATTTTCCAACCGCCCCAAGGAGGTGCCCCAAAAAGTTCGCATATCCCCCCATCCAAATATTGGAGATTCCTTGACCAAAACTCATGTTTACATAAAATAAAGCAAAAGAAAGCAACAAGATTGTTTTTTTCATTCGTTTATGATTATTAAAGGTTCAGCAGCTTGTAGTTCTCCTGAAACCAGTTCAAAAACACGAATTAGATAAATTCCTGGAGTAGTTTTCTTAAGAGTTACTGAAACAGCATTTTTGTTTGAACTTCCTTGAACAAAATCAAGGGTGCCTCCCATTACATTGGTGACTATTATTTTGCAATTTTCAATATCAATTGAGTTGCTGTAAATCAAAAAACTACCGGTGTTAGGATTGGGAAAACATTTTATTTTTGTACCTAACGATTGAGATTTGGACGGATGTAAATTAGAAACTCTCATGCTAGGATAACACAACAATTCATCATTGTAGGAATTTTTGTATCCAAGGGAATTCAAAACACTACGTGCTATAAAAACGCCTCGGCCACCTGATTCAGGACATTGAGCAGCGACTTCTGCTAACTGGGCAAGAAGTACATCACCAATTGTTTCTTGAATCATTAAAGTAAAACCACCCAAATAACTGATTTGCAAATTGGATTCAATAGTTGTATTAACTTCTTCATATTCCAGCGGCTCAAAAATTGCTTCAATGGCATCTATAATTTTTAAATCATAAACAGCTGTTGTTGTATCAAGTGGTTTTTTCAAATTCTCCCAAAATAATTTCAATGTATCATTTAGTCCATAATCCTCATTTTCGGCCATTGATAACACTGTTTCATTTATTACATTTAGCAATAAACTATCACTAAATGCATTAGTAATTAATTGGGCTGAATCAAAGTTAAGTTGGTCAGTCAAATAATCTCTAATAGTCAACATTCGTCCTGATGAATTTGATAAATAATCAGAAATAAAATCACTATAATAAGTACTTAAGGTTGAATTTGAGGAAATTATTTTCAGTTTGTCATATAAATTACTTTTGGTGATTTCTCTCAGCTCAGTTTCAAAATCGGAGGCATATATAGAATCGATAACCACAAGGCTGTCTATTTCAGTGAGTTCAGAGTCCATTTCTCTGGAAACACTGCATTGAGTATAATAAGGAATAGTTTCAGTCCCAGGATTGGGGTCAAACCAATCAAAAGCAAAAGAGCCAATTGGTGGTTCAAAATTTGGGTAGCGGACCGTTCCTATTGCATGAGTGTCATCAACGATAAATTGATTATACTGAATACCATCATTTGTCAGGTTAAAATTAAAAGCGCCAATTTTAACTCCGCTTATATCTTCATACGGTATTGAACCAAGGTTGTAGCCGGTCCAGTTATTCGCAGTGTGATCTTGAATTCCAATAATAGCTGTTGGATCCAATTCCAATCCATGCCAATTTACATTCATAGTGTTATTTCGGAATTGTACAATAGATGGAGAATTATTTTGAAAGAAAAACCCACGTTGTGTACCTGTTGAGTAATTGTTATGAATTACACCTTCCGGACTCATCATGAAACGGAAGCTGTTTGCGGAGGTAGTAGATCCATCACCGGAAACAGAATTTCCTATAACTGTAAAATTAGTTGAATTGCTAAATGATATTCCATCAGCAAAAACACTGTTATCGTTTGCAACAATGGTATTATCCGAAACTGCCAAATTAAATTGTGCAGGAGTCATATTTTGATTAACTGAACCAACATGAATTCCTGATTCGGCATTGTCTAAATTTATAACATTACAAGCAATTTTACTTTGAGCCGGTGTGCTCATAAAATCAAAATTATCTAATGAAATGCCACGAACTCCATTAGCGGATGTTGAATTATCCATATTAATCTCATTGCCTTCAATTCGAATTCTACCAGCAAAATCCATAAACATCATATCTATTCCTCGTACAGAAGCATTGATAGTGTTGCCTAAAAGAGTTGTAGGTTGCCCTGCACTTGCTAATACAGAAATTGCTCTCTCAGTAGAGTTAAAAAGAGCATTTGAAACTGTTACAGCACCTCTGTATGTTTCAATACCATCATCACAATTAGAAAATGTTGGATTTGATGAATTCAGTAAACCAGTAATTGATAGCGAAGCCCATTTGTCTATTCCAAATGTATAAATTCCATTCCCTTGAAATACGAGCCAATTATAGTTTGCTTCAGGATGAATATCCTCAAAAAAGTATTTGATACAGTAAGTATACTATTTTTAGCTATTATTCCGTTACTCAGATTCGAAAAATAGGAAGGAAAAGTAATATTAGTAGAAGTTAAACCTATCAAATCATTTTCAACATAAATACCGGAGTAACCGTTATTACCATTCGCAGGCAAATTTGGTAGATTTCCATATACTGGAAGTAACGGAGAGGTTGATTCAAAATAACAACGAGAGAGTATTTTAGGATAGGAAGTCATTAATGATGAAGGAGAACCGAGTGAGTATATTCCAGTAAAGGTATTCAAAAATCTTGTTCTTCGCAACAGTCCATATGAACGAGGGTTAAAATACACTCCATTGTAGGCATTAGCTATTTCGCATTCGTCTGATGAAATGTTGTTAGTGTACAATTTGCCCTTTTCTTTAACTTCAATACCTTTCCACATTAATGATGAACAAGCATCAAAGTTACACGCATTCAATCTCAAACTTCGGTAAGAATCAACTACAATGGTAGACCGTTCTGCAAATTGAATTTGTACATTGTTGAGAATCAAATCTTTATCAATTAGAAGTTCTCCTTCAACATAAATATCAATTCCAGTCAGAATGTCAACTCCGGTAAAAGGGTCGGTTGTATGTGAACCAGGATCATTTAAAATGGCTTCATCTACAAGCTCTTGTGCATTTGAATAACCGTCAAGAGTAACATCCACAGTAGGACTGCAGCATTCTACGGGTATAACATCCACAGAACCTGTGACAGTGCACGATGTTCCTGATGTACTGGTTACAGTGACGGAATAGGTTTGCGGAGTTGTGGGATTAACCGTCAAAGTAGATCCGGTTGAACTACCCGGAGACCACAAGTAGTTATAGCTTCCGGTTAATTGAGGATCTAATGTTACTCCGCTACCACTACTACAATACACTTCAGGGTTGTGAGCGAACTGAATGTCTCCTATAACTTCTATTGTTATATCTTCGCGAACACTGCAAAGGCCGTCCGTTGCGTAAACAGTATACGTTGTTGTATGTTCTGGCGCGACTTCAATATGATCTGTCAGCTGACTTTCAAGCCCGCTCGCAATAGTTTCACCTTCTCCGGGAATCCAGCAATAATAATTAGTATTACTGCCGCTTAAGGAGGCTGAAATAGTAATTGGTGCTGAGTTTTTACAAAATTGAATTGGAGAGGATGGAACAGTAAGAGTTTGGATTGATTTTTGAGTAATTGATAAAGGATTTAAGGAAGCTGCTTGACTGCATTTGGTCCAGCGTTGGCATACAAATAAAATGGTCTTCCTTGACATACGGCATTTTCTGATGCAGATATTGTAACACTATTAATTCCCTGATCAAAATAAGTGTATCTCACAATACTAAAACCGGGAATAACATTATTTCCATTATAACTATTAAAGGTAGGATTTGCAATACTTCCTATTCCTGCGTTACCGGAATTATCAATTTCAACATAATAAATTATTCCACCATCATCGTCATAAACAAACCTATTTAATCGTTCAAGACCTGGAGATGATGGATTGAATAAATTTAAAACTTTCATTTGCTGAGGCGCCTCAAATCCTGAAGGGCTATCAAAGTCTATAGTAATTTCTTGTGGGCTTAAATTTAACACTACAATTTGTTCATTACCATCAGCATCAGTAAATATCCAACCCTTCACAGCCGGAGTTGAGCCCAATGTTGGGAGCGTGTTGACGCCCGCATCAAATACTAACTCACTTCTTTCTGTTGCAAACCGCATGGCTTGCCCAATTTCACTCATTGCATAACCTAGTGAAGTCACGGAATAATTTCCAGTTGGAATATTTGCGATTTCTTCCTGAACTGAACAAAATTCATTTGAAGGATTTGATGGGTCATTGGAAAAAACAAAGCCATCATTGGTATTATTAAAAAATGAACTAAAAATAGCATTTCCTACCATTGTATGACAATTGACTTTTGTAACGAAATCATGTTCGAGCATAGCAAATGTCATGGCAGCAGTATGCAATGCATGTGCCCAACTTCCATGTATAAAAATATCATGCCGATCAAACAGATTATATTCTGTCATCCATAAATTTTGATTATCCAAATCAGGCCATTCAACATTACTGATTCCAGTAGTTGGTGAAGTGCCATTCATATAGTCAAAAGCCGACTCAAAAAGTTTGTCAGCATTACTCGTGTTAGAATTGATAAATGTATAATCTATCCACTCACAATCACTTCCTCCACTAATTTCGGACCCTTTATAAGCATGTATTGTTGCAGCATCAGGAATATTTGTTGTTAAGGAACTCAAATTTAAATTGACATTCCAAGTATCTTGACGACCCGAATTATCTCTGGAATCAGCCCCTGTAAAAGCAATTTCAGTACTAAATCTTTCTTTGATTTTTTCAGTCCAATATTGACTAACTGTAACATAATCAGCTGCTGTAGGGAAGATTTCAGAATACTCACACTCAACATCAGCATCTCTATAAAATTCATTTCCAAGCTCAACTTGCTCGATCGGCCCCATTTTATGGCTGATGTTCTTAGAAGAAATGTAGGATTTGCGGATGATGCCGCGAAGGCAGATAACTTTTATCTAAATTATTGTAATTTAATTGGAACGAAACTGGTATCTAATCACTGTTTACGGCGACTACATACCTGTTACAGCAAATTTATTTACTTTTAAGCCGCCACATTATAAAAAGGAATGTCGACTCCAATTTATAGTGCTTAGCAGATAATTATCTGATCTAATACTTTGACCGTTTCTGATGAGGCTTCTGGCGGTTGTACCGCATTGGCAAAGTAGAGCGAAGGAGTTATCCCTCACTGGATTTCTTCTTCGCTTTATTGGCATTTTTTTGCTTGACCCTCATTTGCTTTTCAAGCTGCTGTAATTCATTTTGTATAGATGCTTGTTTTTGCTCATCTGTTTTTAATGCGCCAAACACTCCAGCATTTTTACCGAATATATGAGGGTTATTAAGGGCATTATTAAAAACCTCGATAAATAAGTTGCTTTCAGGTTGTTTTTCCAAATGCACCTCAATGTAGTTTTTAAGAAAAATATTTACAATATCAATCTGAGCATGTATAATTATTTCTTCCAATTTAGCCACCTTATAATATTCAGTAACTGGATGAAAAAGTGATTTTAACTTTACATTTTTTACTCCTTCTATTTCCTCAATACTTGTTTTTGTTGTAAACTTTCCAAATTTCTTGCCTATAATTAAATTACCATCTTGATAGAATGATTCCTTATGCGCTATTGCGTTTCTAAAATTGTTCAATTGTTCAATCAACAAGAATATATTTCCAGCCTTACCACTACATATCTCTTTATAATATTCAGGACTTCGCAGTTGAATTACAATTTGCAGAAAATCTATTTTCAACTTTGTAGTTATATTTAAATGCGGATGAAAAATATATTCAAAAAATAATTTGCGTTCCATATTATGGTATTTAGTATAAACGTTTGAGACCTCAACTAAAGGCAAAAAAATCAATATCCTTAATCTCCTCATTGTAAAAAAATGAAGTTATAATATTCTCAATATTAGACTCAAGCACCAAAAATCTTGTAAGTACACGACCCTTAAACAAATTTCCTTGATCCTCATCTTGAGTGAATTTAATATAATCTTCCATAATTAAATGATTTTTGAATCCGAAAACTAACTTAAATTCACCAGCATTTCAAAATATTTTAACTTTTACTTGCATTACAATGTAACACGTTGTATATTTGCAGCCAATGAAACAGGAAATATTAAATATCCGAATAGATTCAGACCTTTAAAAAGAAACTGCAAATGATGGCAGATAATGACAATAGAACCCTCAGTGATTTTGTACGCTTACAACTTCAAAAATTAGTCGACAAGACTAAATAAAAAAATTTCAACTATTTGTAACACAATGTAACACATGAAAGCTTTCAAATCAATATTAGAATTTCAAAAGCACTTTAATACAGACGACAAATGCCGTCAATTTTTAGAGTTTCAACGTTGGGGTAATACTCCGGCTTGCCCGCTCTGTGGTTCAACCCATGTAAAACGGTTAAGAGACGGTAAGCGATTTCAATGCAATGAGAAGGTATGCCGTAAGCAGTTCAGTGCAACAGTTGGTACGGTTGCCGAGAACACTAAAATACCGCTCACAAAGTGGTTTTTAGCTATGTATATACTTTCAAACCACTCTAAAGGCATTTCCTCTTTACAACTTGCTTCATGGCTTGGAGTTACTCAGAAAACGGCTTGGCACTTAAACCACCGCATTAGGTTAATGCTGACAGAGAAAGCACCGGAACTATTAAAGAACATCGTGGAAATAGATGAAACGGTCGTCGGTGGAAGATGCGAAAATCAGCACAAGAGCAAAAAGAATTATAATAATAAGACTATTGTTTTTGGTGCAGTTGAGCGCACAGGAAACGTTATTACAAAGGTGATACCTGATATAAAAACCGAAAATCTGATAGGTGCAGTTAAGCAGATTGTGGAGGAAAACGCTATTATGGTCTCTGATGAGCTACAAGCCTATGGAAAGTTAAATAAAAACTACAAGCACGTTAAAGTTAACCATTCAAAAGGTGAATATGTCCGAGACCTTGCGCACACTAATACCATTGAAGGTTTTTGGTCGCTGTTAAAAAGGCAAATTGTAGGCATACACCATTATGTTAGCCCGAAACACTTACAACGCTATTGTAATGAGGCAGCATTCAGATATAACTTTAAAAAGGTTGAACAGGATGAGCGTTTTGCCTCTGTTATATCAAATTGTGAGGGTAGTTTAAAATATACTGAGTTAACCGCTAAACCAATGCAATACTAGTCCTAAACAGGCGAAGCAACGCAAGAAACCTAAACAAACATTCAAGTATAAACCACCTAATAGACCACATAGTAAATACTGGATATAATCATGAGCGAAAAAGAATTTTTAATGCACGTAGGGATGCAATTCAAGCTAGAGCGCACCCGTCAGAGACTTACTCAGAGAGAACTGGCAGCGAAAGCTAAGTTATGGCAACAGACTATCAACTCCGTTGAGAACGCTCAAGAAAATAGCCACATACTCACTTATCAGAGGGTTGCTGCTGCATTGGGTAAATCTCTAAAAGAAATTTTGTAATTTTGTCACTATGGCAAAAGATCAGAAAGACCCGAAAGAAACGGAAAAGCTATTCAAGGCAATGACCAAAGCGATGGTTAAAGGAAATCCGAAACCAAAAGTTAAGAAGAAAAAAAGTTGACAATTGCGCATAACATACTTATCTTTGCAAAATGAAAATAGGGTATTGAATAGTAAATGAACTACCCAATACCCTATTTACTCCGATAATGCCTTCCGTCTGTTTGGCTTATGAGACCACAAACGTGGCAACTGTATATGTCGGCAGGTTCACGGAGATTACACCCTGTCACAGGCATTAACTTAACCACCTACACCAATAGGTGGTTTTTTTATTCTAATTTCCATTTATAAACATTTCTGTTAGCCTTCTTCTCGGCATCAACTAAATGTTCATTGTACATTTTACTTAAAATATTTCCAAACACATCTGCTAAATGGTTTTTATCAACATTGGCGTCGTGTTTAGCTATGTAATTGGCTAATTCAAATTTATCGCCAGACCTTAAGTTAAATAAAGCAAATACAGCCTTTTCAACATATTTTAATTCAGGAGAATAGGTTAACTTAATATTCTCGAGGGCGTCATAAAAAGGCTTATAGCCAGTCTTATATTTTTCAGGTCTCTTAATAGTTATTTTTTTACTAATAGGATGATTTTTGACTCCTTCATTATCACTCAAACTAAAAGACCTTACCTCCCAACTATAAGATGAATCGGTTTTTATACTATTATCCTCAGCATCCAGCAGTAAATTAATAGCATCAATGTATTGCTGAAATGCTTTTTTCTTATCAAGTAAAATTTTTTTGAAATCTGTTTCCATTTTTAATGTTTTTTTATTAGATTTGCAATAATGGCGGATTCCGCAGTTGCGAGCTGCTTCACAGGAAGACTTCCTGCTGAGTATTTCGAAATACACAAAGAATCCTTGTAAAACTAAGTCGCCCCGTTGTTAAGTTAGCTATGCTTAGCGGGGCTTCTTTATTTAATGGGGTAAAGATACTAAGTATTTTTAAAATTCAGACTAAATTCCTAAATATTTTTTTGAACAACTCCGGATTACTCCCTGAGTGCGCTCTAAGTTGCAATATTCTTAAATGCTTTCTATATGTTAAATAATTGATATATAGTATTTTACATATAACTAAGCAGCTACTTGTCGCACACTAAGCTGCTTAGTCGGAATTTAACCATAGCACTATATTAAGGATTTGAAAATGTTAATAAGTTTATAATGGGTTTTGTAAAGCATTTGCATTCCGCTCAGAATGCTGAAGTTTTATTGCATTAATATATAGTTTTATTTATTTTTCGAAAGAATATTATGAATAACGACGACAGACTTATTGATATATAAATGGCTAAAAATACTTGAGCCTAAAAAGCTATTTTTAATTTTATAGATGAGTTTGCTGAAAATGCAGGTGATTCTAGGGCGATATATCAACCACAATATGTTAAAATAAAAGACTTGTTGGTTCATCAAAGTTTTGTTGAACCAGTTGATAACTCTAATTATAGACTTACTAAATTAAGTTTAGATATTTTAGAGTGTGGTGGTTTTGATGAATACTTTATTAAAAAAGATACAGAATCGAAACTTGCATCTCAACTTAGTAGTTCCGTGTTAAGAACCAATAGGCACATGAGAGTAAATATGTGGGTTATAGCCGGATTAACAGGACTATCTCTTTGGGTCGCATTTATGCAATATCGTAGAGATATTAATGAGGAGTTAAAAATGTCATTAGAACAAGAAAAAATAGAAATGCAAAAAAGCATAGAAGACCTAAGATTGAAGTTAGATTCGATATTAATACTTCATCATGCAGCACTTTTGAAATCCGATTCCACATATAATAAAAAATAATTTCAAAATTAAGCAACTACATTCAAATTAGCAATTGAATTTATGGAAAAATACCACCATTTTGCTGTAACTGCTATATAGATACCCTGTTTACTGATAACTGATCACTGGTCACTGATAACTGATCACTGGCAACTTTTCACTCAGGTTTAAAAAAATGCAATTTAATCGCATTAAAAATTATCTTTGCCCACTGAAAACAAGCTGAATTTTGAAAATCGCAATCGCCGGAACACGCGGCATACCCAATAATTACGGTGGCTTTGAGCAATGTGCTGAATACCTTTCAGTTTTGCTCACTGAAATGGGTCATGAAGTAATTGTTTACAATTCCCATTACCATCCTTATGAAAATACCGAATTTAAAGGGGTGCAGATTGTGAAGTGCTACAATCCTGAAAATAAAATCGGCACGGCGGGAATTTCATCTATGATTTTTTGTGTATGCGGCATGCTATTCGTGAAAAGGCGGATGTGCTTTTAATGCTGGGCTATACTACTGCCAGTGTTTTTTATCCGTTTCTGAACTTTAAAAAAACCATTCTTGTAACTAACATGGATGGCTTGGAATGGAAACGCGATAAGTGGAATAATGCGGTTAAAAAACTGGCGAAGTGGTTTGAAAAGCTGGGTGCAAAGTATTCGCCTTTTTTAGTTGCAGATAATCCACGGATCCAGGAATATTTATGGGAAACTTACCAAAAAGAGTCGACTTGCATTGCATACGGCTGTGAACCTTTTTTGAATCCCGATGAAACGGTTTTGACGAACTATGGTGTTGCAGCAGGTAATTATGGAATGCTCATTGCCCGTATGGAAGCCGAGAATAATATTGAAATGATTCTCGATGGTTTTGCTGCGTCGAAGTTATCATGTCCTTTTTTGGTGATTGGTAATCTTACAACAGAATATGGAAAACGGCTGGCGATAAAGTTTAAGAACGATAGCAGAATTATTTTTAAAGGTGGTATCTACAATTTCAACCACCTAAATAATCTTCGTTATTTCTCCCGCTATTATTTTCATGGACATACCGTGGAGGGACCAATCCTTCTTTACTCGAGGCAATGGCTTCAGGTGCCTACATTTATGCGCATCAAAATGGATTTAACAGCTCTGTCTTAGGTTCCGATGCATCTTATTTTGATTCGGCAGCGGCAATTACATCGGTACTTGAAAGTTTTCCATTAACGGATGAAAATCGTGCTGCTGCTATTCAGAATAATTTGAGGAAGGTGAATGAAGTCTATACCTGGCCCGTTATTGCCGGTCAGTATGAAGCCCTTTGTAGAAAAGTTGTGGGATGATTTGATAAATAATTAATTATCTGTTACCTTCACCTTGAAATTGGTCATAATTTAAAATATTGACATCACTAACTCCAACTCCTATATGAAGTTTAAACTGTTTTTGGGTACTCCGTTGGTATTTGTTGCCGCCTTGCTCTTGTTGGCTTCCCCATCTTTCAGTCAGCATTATTATTTCCCGCTGAACAGGGATGTGAACAACCGGTTTGATCCCTATTTGTACCAACCCGGGAATGGTTTTCATACTTCCATCAAACCATACATCAGCAACGAAGTGCATAAATTAGTTTCAGCAGACACTACCTTCGGATTTGGAATGAAAGAAACGAAGTTTTCTAAGACACTGGTTGGAAGAAAATTATTTAATGAACATTTATTTTCGATCAGTCAGGATGATTTTATGCTGTATGGTGACCTGAATATTGAATTCCGTGGTGGTCGTTCGATGGAGGATGTAGAAGACAAAAACACTTTTATAAATTCTCGTGGAATAACAGTAGGAGGTACGTTTGGAAACAATTTTTCATTCACATCTTCATTCGTGGAATCGCAGGCTACTTTCCCTTCATATATCGATTCAGTTGTTGAAGCAATCTTCGTTGTTCCCGGTGGTTCCAGAATAAAGAATTTTAATGATAAATATGATTATGGTACTGCTTCCGGTACTATTTCTTATTCGCTGAAAAAGCATTTCAGTTTTCAGTTAGGTCACGATAAAAATTTTATCGGTGATGGTTATCGTTCGATGTTGCTCTCCGATAATTCTTACAATTACCCGTTTCTTAAAATTAATGCCAGCTTCTGGAAAATAAAGTACATGGTGCTTTATGCACTTTTTCAGGATGGACCTTATCTGACTTTTAATGACGAAGAAAGCTATCGCAGGAAATATGGAACATTCCATTATCTGGATATTGATATCGGTAAGAAATTCACTTTCGGAATTCTGGAAGCGGTAATCTGGAAACACGATCCTTCGCGGGCATTCGACATCAATTATATGAATCCGGTGATTTTTCTGCGTCCTGTAGAATTTTCAATCGGTTCCCCCGATAATGCACTTCTTGGATTCAATTTCAAGTATCGCATCAATAAGTCGAATCACTTATACGGTCAGCTGATGCTCGATGAGTTTAAATTGAAGGAAGTACGTGCAAATGATGGCTGGTGGGGTAATAAACAAGCCTTTCAGGCTGGATTTAAAACTTTTAATATATTCGGAATCAACAACTTACATGCACACACAGAATTCAATTATGCCCGCCCTTATACCTATCAACACCGTACATCAAAGACAGCGTATG
Organism: Bacteroidota bacterium; assembly: GCA_016713525.1. Lineage (GTDB taxonomy): Bacteria > Bacteroidota > Bacteroidia > AKYH767-A > OLB10 > JADKJB01. The sequence continues at coordinate 476,534 of JADJOZ010000003.1, forward strand.
CTCATTATAATCAGGCACTTGCTCATCCTTTGGGTGCCAACTTCTGGGAGTCCGTATCTTTCATCAATTATTCCTGGAAAAGGTGGCATGGCGAATTGAAAGTGAGTTTGGCCGAAGTCGGATTTGATCTTGTTGACTCAACCGGAACTCTCGCGAATTACGGTCAGAATGTGCTTCTTAGCTATGATACCCGACCCGATGAATATGGAAATCAGACCTTACAGGGAATGGCAACTACCATCATGAATGCCGGTGCCAGAGCCTGGTATCTGTTGAATCCGAAAAGCAACATGATCGTGGAAGCAGGAGTTGATCTCCGCAGGACTGAAAATGTGGTCAATACTACTGAAACAATGTTCTTTTATTTTGGAATTAAAACATCGCTGACGAACCGGTATACCGACTTCTGATCAGAATCAAAAAATTAGTGATTTGTTAATAATTAGTCGACAATTACAAATGCCTGAAACCCCTAAGTTCCCTATCTTTGCTGCGATGTAGGATGAGTTTATTGACGTTCACCTAATCATTAAAAACATTGCCTCTTAAATTAATATCGTTTACCAATTGAAAAGTGCAGTTGACAAAAAAAGAACCTTTCTTAGAAAGGGGCATTTTACATTTGTTCTGTAATTAAAACTCCCTATATGATTAACATTGCTTTTGGTTGTATCACCGCTTTTATCATCACATTTTTGGCGATACCATCAATTATTAAAGTTGCTATCATCAAAACCTCTTTGATGAGCCGGAGAACGCAAAGCTCACAAATCGAGTATTCCTACCCTGGGTGGATTGGCCATATTCGCCGGAGTGGTATTTTCATATACTTTTTGGTCGGCCGGATTCGATACGCTTTCAACACAATACATCATTGCTGCAATTGTGGTTATGTTCTTTATCGGTATTAAAGACGACATTGTAGAACTCACAGCCAAGAAGAAACTGTATGGTCAATTGGTTTCTGCCGTTATTATTGTAATGTTTGCAAATATCAGAGTAACAAGCCTCTATGGAGTATTTGGAATTTATGAAATACCCTATTGGTTCAGTGTTATTTTCTCCATCTTCACCATCCTTACCATAATTAATGCCTTTAACCTTATTGATGGTATTGACGGACTTGCTGCCGGTATTGGTGCTATTGCTGCCTTTACTTTCGGTCTCTGGTTTTATAACTACAATCAGATTTCACTCTGTATTCTTTCTTTCACCTTATTCAGTTCATTACTCGCTTTCCTGGTTTACAATTTCTCACCGGCAAACATATTTATGGGTGATACAGGCTCGCTGATTATCGGACTAATTCTGGCAATTCTTGCAATCAATTTTATTGAACTAAGTTTTGCATCTCCACCCTTTGCATTTCCTTTCCGGTCTAGTCCTGCAATGGCAATCGCTATTCTTATTATTCCTTTGTTCGATACCCTCAGGATATTCATAGTGCGTGTCCTCCAGAAAAAGTCGCCATTCAAAGCCGACAGAAATCACATGCACCACGTGTTACTCGATCTGGGACTCTCTCATCGCGGTGTTTCTCTAGCCCTTTATGGTGTAAATATTTTGTTCATCATGGTAGCATTATTGCTGCGCGATATCTCCAGTCTGGTGCTGCTTGCTGTGCTTAGTTTTATGGCTATTACTTTTAGCCTGACCCCTTTCCTCATAAAGACAGTTTTCAAGCAAACTAAACCGGTTGATGTGAAATTGTTCTGATAATCAGTTCGTTGCATATTTTTATTTAATTTCCTTATAATCAGGATGTTGCGAAATTGAGGTTTCTGGCGAACCAAAATTTTATTAACAAAATTCTGAGTTTTCGAAATCCAAAATAAAGCATGGATTCTCGAATTATCAATTTAGGCAATTGATTTACAATACATTAAATTTTTCCCACAAACACAATATGGTTGAATGAAAACCGAATGGCTTTTATTATGTTAACTGATTGATTGACTGATTGTAAGAATCGCTGAAGTTTACAGGATTTTTTTATTAATTTTGTCAGATATTTGAAAAACCAACTAATTAAATTAAATACAGCTGATGAAGTTATTAAGAAGCCTGGGTTTATTTGGTTTGCTGGTTTCAATGGGGGGATCTTTTGCAATTGCACAAACCGTATCGAATCCACCTGCTGAAACTGTATTACTGCAGAATGATCCGATTGTTGAAATGCTCGACAGTCTAGTTACGTTAAATAATGTTATCCGTTTTAACAGTCAAAATACTTTGGGTGATGGAAAAACTACCAAAGTGGATATTCCTGTTTACAGCGATGAAATTTATGCGCAGCGGATGTCGAAATTATCGTCACCAATTCCGCTTACTTTTAATGCAGAAGTAAAAAAATATATCGAATTATATGCATACAAACGTCGCGAATTAACCAGCCGCGTTTTAGGATTATCCAATCTTTATTTCCCATTGTTTGAAGAAGTATTGGATCAGGAAGGTTTGCCTTTGGAGTTTAAATACTTAGCAGTTGTTGAATCTGCATTGAATCCTGTTGCTGTTTCCACGAGTTGGAGCTACAGGTCTATGGCAATTTATGTATAACACCGGAAAATTATACGATCTAAAAACATCATCTTACTATGATGAGCGCCGTGATCCTGTAAAATCAACGTATGCCGCTTGTCAGTATTTTAAAGATATGTACAAGATTTATGGCGATTGGTTATTAGTGATCGCTGCATACAACTGTGGTCCCGGAAATGTGAATAAAGCAATTCGCCGCTCGGGCGGGAAAACAAACTTCTGGGAAATTGCACGTTTCCTTCCTGCTGAAACCAGAGGCTATGTACCGGCATTTATTGCAGTCACTTATGTGATGAATCATCCGTATGAACATCAAATTTTCCCTGTAGCACCTGCCTACAATTATTTTGAAGTTGATACGGTTGCCGTTGATCAACAGATTTCACTTCGCAAAATTTCTGAAGCCATCGATCTCCCACTCGATGTGCTCACTTATCTGAATCCCCTTTATAAAAGAGGAATAATTCCGCAATCACAGCAGTCGCATATCTTAAGATTACCAACATCTAAAATTAATGCCTGGCTTGCTGCTGAACCGAATTTATTTACACCTGTTACTCCTGAACCGGTTTATGCTTCTGTAACTCCGGTGAAGTCTGAAGAAACTGAATCTATTAAAGCAGATAACGACAGTGATGCGACCGCATTCCGTTATGAAACTAAGAAAGTTAAAAAAGTTTATACCGTAAAGCGTGGTGATAATCTGTCAATGATTTCTCAGAAAATTAAATGTACTGTCTCCGATTTAAAACATTGGAATAAACTTCGTTCAAGTAGCTTAATGGCCGGCCAGCGACTTAGTTATTATACCAACCAGAAAGTGAAAGTTGATATTGATCAGGAAACAGCATTAGCTAATTCCGGAGATACATCTGTATCGAAATCACCTGCTACTAGTCAACCTGATGCCGATGCTAATGCTAAAAAGTTAGCAGCCAATCAGGAATATGTATATCATAAAGTTGAAAAAGGTGATACACTTTGGAATATTGCAAAACGATATGAAGGAGTTACTGTAAAACAAATTATGGAGTTTAACCGTATCACCGATATCACTAACCTGAAGCCGGGCACTAAACTCAAAGTGAAAGTTAATGGTTAAAACTTCCATCTTCGCTGTTGCTGTTTTTTTTATAACTGCTCTTTTTTCTTCATGCGATTTTAGTGATGTCAAGACTTCCTCTTCCGGGAAACCCGGTGAAATTATTATTGTTGCCGATTCACTGGTATTGAAAGGTGAAGCTGGAATTATTTTACGTGATTCCCTCGGACAAGCATTTCCCGGTGTTCCACAATATGAACCGGTTTTTACAACTGTTACTATTCCTCATGCCAATTTTCGAAATATATTGCAGGCACACCGCAATGTGCTAATGATCGAAATAGGTCCGGTTTCAGGAAACAAGGATTATGCACTCACCTTTAAAAGGGATGTCTGGGCAACACCACAACTGGTCATGAATCTTCGTGCAAAGGATGCTTCTTACCTGCAAGCAGCGCTGCTCTCCTTCACGGGAACCATAGTGAAGCAGTTTAGTGATGAAGAACGATTCAGAGCAGCAGAAGGGCTCAAACAATTACCGGAGACAGAGGTCGGAACACTCGTTCAAAAAGAAATGAAGTTCTTTATGCCTCTTCCTGCTGAGTACTATATTGCCCGACAAAAAAATGGCTACATGTGGCTTCGGAAAGAAACGGCCAACACCAGCCAGGGTTTTCAGATGCTGCGATTCCCTTATGTGACCGATACCGTTTTTCAGTCAAATGCTCTCATTTACCTGAGAGACTCATTGTGTAAAGCGAATATCCCCGGACCTTCAGATGGTTCTTACATGACAACCGATTATAAATATCCGGTTACAGTGGAGTCTATGAAAATAGATAGCTGCTACGGAGTTGCTGTTCGCGGCTTGTGGAGAACTGAAGGCGATTTTATGGGCGGGCCTTTCGTTACTTATGCTTTTTTAGATGAGAAAAAACAAGAAGTTGTTTTCATCGATTCCTATACCTATGCGCCTAAATTCGATAAACGCGAATACGTGAAGGCCATGGAGGCGATGATTTTTGCTATTAGATTGAATGATAAATGATAAATGATAGATGATAGATGATAAATGGATTGCTGCTCAGAAAATGCGCAGAGGATGGGCGAATTAAAGATTTTTTTGTTCCTCCTAGTCCTTATTCAATTCTCACTTCTTGTTAGTCAATATTCAATAGGATTAAGGATTAAGGATTAAGAATTTTTTTATTCCTCTCAAATGTCACTATTCACTTTTCAATTCTTGTTAATCACTATTCCATAGGATTAAGAATTAAGAATTAAGAATTAAGGATTTTTTTATTCCACTCAATTGTCACTATTCACTTTTCAATTTTTGTTAATCAATATTCAATAAAAGTATCATCAAGACGGGCAGCATTATAGATCCATGGAAGAAACAATAATTGGTGTTCTATAGCAGCTTCAAAAATTGAATAACAAATATTGAATATTACAAATTGAATAAGGAAATGTATCATTATTCACTTTTCAATTCTTGTTAGTCGCTTTTCAATAAAATCATCATGCAGTATACTGAATATACACCCGTAGATGTACTATCCTCACATTAAAGAAAAATAAAGTTGATTTTTTGAACGCAGAGTTAGGGAGACGCAGAGAATTTCGCTTGCGCGAGGAGGAGAGTAAGGCATTCGCAGAGCTAAACTGGTGCAAAAACGAAATCTTGAAAGTCATTTACAAAATACTGATCACTGATAATTGATCACTAAAAACGCAATTGAAAAACGAAATTTCATTCTGTCTATAAAAATTTACTTACAACTTACAACCTTCAACTTTCAACTAGGTGTAGTAACATTTTTTAACCTCGATACAAAAAATTACCAAACCACCAAACCACCAAATCATCAAATCAAGAGCAGTCACATCTTTTTACTGAGGAACAACAATCAGCACATAAGCAAATCAGCACATTAGCACATTAAAGTGCAGTCACATCTTTTTACTGAGGAACAACAATCAGCACATTAGCACATTAAAGTGCAGTCACATCTATTTTACCTCGAAACAAAAAATCAGCACCCATTCGACTACGCTCAGGGCAATGCATCAGCACCCATTCGGCTCCGCTCAGAGGAAAGCATAAGCACATTGAAAAGCAGTTACATTTTTTTGCCCACACACCCCACTTGTCACTTGCCACTTGCCACTTGTCACTTGCCACTTGCCACTTGTCACTTGCCACTTGTCACTTGCCACTTGTCACTTGCCACTAAAGTGCATTAACTTTTTTACCTCGATACAAAAAATTACCAAACCACCACCTTTCGACAAGCTCAAGGCAAGAATCATCAAACCACCAAATCAAGAGCAGTCTCATTTTTTAGGTAGGAAAAAAATCAGCACATCAGCACATCAGCACATTAGCAAATTAATTCATTTCCTTCCTGCCAACAAAAAAATCGGGAATCTTACTTTTTAGTTTCGCTTTTCCAGACTTCTGTAAATCTATTTTTTATTTCTTCCTGCAAATCGATATGATGTTGCTGCTGGTATAGTTGAACTGCCGACCAGGTTCCAATATAACCCAGATATTGTTCGAAGGTCCATTCATATTCTTGAATGAAATCAGGGTGATTTATTTTGGTGTATGGAAATGCTATGTTCGCATATTGTTCATCAACCATTTTTCGTTCTTTGTCCCAGTAGTTGCCTAAAATTTCACTGTAGACATATTTAATGGCAAAATCAACTTCATTATCAACTGTTGGTAAGGAGTACCCGAATAATGCCAGCAGTCCTCCGGGCTTAAGCATGTTATCGGCTGCATCAAAGAATTTTGAAAGGTCGAACCAGTGCGCTGCCTGACCGACAGTAATGAGATCAATGGAGGATAGATCGGTAATTAATTTTTCTGCAGGTGCTTTTTGGTAGTGGATATTTTTTTTGGCAATGGCGTGTTTCAATTGCTTGTCACTGATATCAGTTGCTATTACTGTATCAAATGAATCGGCTAATCGGGATGCCACCTGTCCATTGCCTGTTGCAACATCAAGCGCCGTATGCTTTGCAGGAACATTTGCCACTAAAAAATCAAATAACGATTCAGGGTAGGAGGGACGGTATGTTGCATATGCAGTCGACTGAACTGAAAAACGATCTTTCAAGGCCATGAATGATTTTTTAAGATTTATAGGTTTGATGTAATATCGGCTTGAATCAAATTATTTTGATTGTATAACGGTTTATTAAACTATCGGATTTAGGTATTACCGCAAATTAAATTTTCCTCCTGACAAGTGAAATCAATAATACTAAATCCAATATCAAAGTAATAATATTCACGACTCTTGCAAATGGAGGTGCACCTTCCGGCCATAGTTGTCCTAATAACACTATTCCATTCAGAATAATTAATGCAATTATAAATGGCTTTGGTATTTTAATCATATGAAGTCAGCAATTATTTTTCACAAATTTCTTTAAGTATTTCTAAAGCCTTTGGAAAAGTGGTATTAAAGTAATCAAGATATTCATCAATCACATCTACATGTACTGTTACAGTTGTAATTCCATTCTTTTCTTCGAAAGTATAATTTTCATATCCTCCGGTCCATTTTTCAACTTCAGGCCCTTTGGTAATTTCCTCATCTCCATTCAAAATTCCATAATGTCGGATGGAGACATGTTTTGCAGGAATATTTTCTGCAATCTCAGAAACCATTCCGCCTCGTTTGCCATCTTCACCAAATCCCAGAAAATAAATTTTCGATCCTTTGTCCCATTTTCCTTCATAGGTGGAGGTGGGATTAAATGGTGCTGTCCATTCCTCATAAGTCTTGATAGAATCAAGCCCCAGCATGGTTTTGTAAACTTTTATATCTGAAGCATTTATACTTGTGGAGTAGGTTAATTTTTGCATGATTAAGTTCTTTTAAATGGAATTATATAAGTGACTTTAAAAGCAAATTTAATTAAATTTTTATTTCTTAGGATATATATCTTAGAGAACTTTTCGATTTCTATTTAAAACTGGCCCAGGCCACTTTAGATAATTAAGAATTAAGGTTTAAGGATTGAAAATAAGGCACTTTTATTGAACGCAGAGTTAGGGAGACGCAGAGAATTTCGCTTACGCGAGAAGGTGAGAATTCCTTCAATGACCTAATGACTCTGCTCTGTTGCAAATGACAGAGCACTGCTGTCAATGACTTATCCGATGGGAGAATTGCAAACGAATATGCATCGAAAATTTATCCTTATTGCATATGACCTATGACTTACATTTTTTTGAACGCAGAGTTTGGGAGACGCAGAGAATTTCGCTTGCGCGAGAAGGTGAGAATTCCTTCAATGACCTAATGACTCTGCTCTGTTGCAAATGACAGAGCACTGCTGTCAATGACTTATCCGATGGGAGAATTGCAAACGAATATGCATCGAAAATTTATCCTTATTGCATATGACCTATGACTTACATTTTTTTGAACGCAGAGTTAGGGAGACGCAGAGAATATCGTTTGCGCATGGAGGTGAGAATTCCTTCAATGACCTTAATTATTTGATAACACTGATTTAGCTGCTCTTTTGCTGTGCGCTGCTTCTTACTAAGATAGTTTTTAAAATTCCAACTTTAGCAGGCCAGTTTCCCTTTCTACCTCACCCCGGCCCTCTCCAGCATAAGCATCCTCCTTCGTGGGCTATTTCGGGCTGGAAAGGGAGATATTCCTATTAAGGATTAAGGATTTTTTTCTTCCTCTCAAATGTCACTATTCACTTTTCAATTCTTGCTAGTTAATATTCAATAAAAGTATCATCAAGACGGGCAGCATTATAGATCCATGGAAGAAACAATAATTGGTGTTCTATAGCAGCTTCAAAATATTGAATAACAAATATTGAATATTACAAATTGAATAAGGAATTGCATCATTATTCAATTCTCACTTCTTGTTAGTCAATATTCAATAGGATTAAGAATTAAGAATTAAGAATTAAGGATTAAGGATTTAGGATTTTTTGTTCCTGCTCTGAAGGAAATTTCGTCAGGATGATAAATTATAAATGATAAATTACAGATTGAGGCTGCGCAGAAAAATGAAAATCGGAATCTTACAGGTTAGCAGAATTCATAACTGATGATACTGCTGCTGCATACTGCCTACTGCCACTGCCTACTGCCGCTGCTAACTGCCACTGCCTACTGCCTACTGCCTACTGCCTACTGCCTACTGCCACTGCCACTGCCTACTGCAACTGCTAACTGCCACTGCCTACTGCCACTAAAGTGCAATCACATTTTTTTACTTCGAAACAAAAAATCAGCACACTAGCACATCAGCAAATCAGCACATCAAAACGCCTACTCTAAACTTCCTCTCATCATAAGTAAGTACTTTGGAAGTAATTTTCTCAACATATTGCCGGTTACTTTCCAGTTTGAATTTCGAATTCTGGATTAACTTTTCAAATTTATCCGGACTATATTTCGTGAATCCATAGGATGTGAATGGTAGTTTATCCATCGATTCCTCTTCTGCATAGGTTATCAACAGTTTACCGCCGGGTTTTAATATTCGGTGCAATTCATTTAAATATGCTTCAGGAGATTCCCAAAAGTAGAGTGTATTAATGGTAAATATTTTATCGAATGTTTGCGATGCAAATGGAATGGTTTGGCCTTCATAATGCACAAAAGTTGTTTGACCTTCTAAGCCATTCTCAGCGCAATATTTTTTAGCTTCCAGATGCATGGTTTCTGAAATATCCAATCCGGTATAATTTATTCCGGGTGCCATTTTTATCAGTTTCTGTAAATGATTCGCATTCCCATGGCCAATTTCGAGTATACTTTCTCCTGAGACCGGTTGAAGTGTTTCAAATGTATGGTCAATCATTGCTACATTAGCTTCATTCATGATGTGTCCCATTTCAATACCCTTTTCTCCTGTAGGATTACGAAGCTGAGCAGCGATTTCCCGGATCTGTTCCACTGTCAATTCCTTATTGTTGTTTTCTGAATTCCCCATTTGAATATTCTTGATATTTATTTTGTAAAATTAAACAGACTTCAGTTTCGATCACTTCAACAATCCTTCCATCCAAAAAATCAATTCCTTTTCATCAACAATCGACCATGAGTGCGGGTGCCGTTGTCCATTGGAGCGATATCCTGTTTTAAACGATTGCATAAACTCCGCCCGCTTATTCCCCATTAATACCAGTCGGTTTATTAGTTCTGCCGACATTTCATAATTCGATAAATGAACAGTCTGATTTCGGTTTATAATTCGCCAGGCGATGTCTACATCATGGTAAGTCCTGACTGCTATATCTTTAAGAAAAATTTCGTTTTGTGAATATGCTTTGTTCAAGCTGAAGGGAGTTAGCTTAGCATAGGTTTCGATATTCTCACGAGGAATGCCAAAATCATTCTTTATAAATGCAATTGCCCGCACTGCTTCTTCAACAGCTATTTCGGAATATTTATTTCGTGCGGTCTCTTCCAGTTGTTCATAGATGGTAAAAATATCTATTGGAGAATCTACTGTAAATATGCCTTTAGGCAGAATAGGGAATTTATCCGGAAACTCTTTGCAAAGTTCCGTATACCTCATGGCTATCATACCGCCGGCTGAGTATCCACCCAAAACAAAATCAGTTGGCTTCACACCATATCGGCTTATCACATCTGCTAAAATTTTAGTTATCTTTAGTTGTGTGATCGAATCGGCATATAGTTTATTACCGCCTGCACAAAATATGGTGAGTATATTTTTAGAATACGCCACCAGATGCAGTTTTGTTTCCGGAACAGTATGCTCCGGAGTCTGTCCGAAACCAGCCAGCAATACCAATACTCCTTGTATCGAATCCCTTTTTTTCAGGCTCTGCTACCAGATAATATCCGCTGTGATTGTCTGAATTATCAAGTACGATTTTCGAAATAGTTTGGGCAATACTGCAATATTCAGCCTATTAAGACAATAAGATGAAGAAATAGCAAATTGGGTTGGCTTTCATTTGCTGCTTAATTTGCAATTTTAATTTCAATTAATCTTTGAATGTCCCGAATGTTCTCGTTATCTCTGACATCGATCCTTATGCCTCGTCCTTCAGCATAGGGTTTTGCTTCCAGCAACTCTTTAATAATTTGTTCAGAAATATCACTTTGCTGTATCTGCAATACCGCTTTGTTTCCAAAGACTAATGCCACCTTGAAATAATTTTCCCTGGGAAGTAAATAAACAAGTACTCTTTTAGCATCGCTTATCCGGTAGCTCCAGCCGAATTTTTCACCTGAAAAATGCCATGCAGCAATTGCTTTCGGTGCATTTGCGCGGGTAAACGTTTCAATTTTAATCCAGGCATCATAGGTTTTACCCAATGCTTTTTTCAGATCAGCCGTTGCTGGAGTTTTGGTTTTATCTGTAAATACACTTTTCATGAGGGTAGGGTAAATGGTATCTCTAAATCTAATTGTGCAGTACTTGCAAATTAACTTTAGTAATTTCTAAATTTAACATTTACCTGATAAAATTTGGCGGTTCAATCAACCAGACTAACTATTTGAGATCTTAATCCTTTTTAGAATCATCCTTTTTAGAATCATCTTTTTTAGGCTCCTCTTTCTTAACCGGCTCCTGATTATCAGGTCCTTTTAAGTAGGAAGGTAGATTCAATCCGGCCATGTTGAATAAATCGTTTAATGGGGGAACCGTCTTCATCATACCTGAAACAAAATTTGCAGTTGATGAATTCCCGTTTTCATTTTGTCCGTTGCCGGAGTCCCATACTGTGATCTTATCAATTTTAATATTCTTCACAGCTTCTACCTGTGTGCGTACGAGTTCAGGTAACTTCTCAATTAAAAGTAACTGGAATGCTTTATTAGGATCACCACCCGCTGCAGCTACTACTTCCTTGTAACCTTCAGCTTGCTTGGTAAGAATTTCATACAAACCTTTCGCTTCAGCTTCCATTTTTGCATAGATCGCATCTGCTTCTCCTTTGGCATTTTCACGAATGGTCTCTGCAGCTGCCTGTGCTTCAATGATAGCTCTTTGCTTGGCTATTTCAGCAGGTACTACAATATTTGCTATCTGCGTAGATCGTTCTCTTTCGGAACGCGCTAATTCTGCACGCTGTTCAGCAACATAAGATTCTTCCAATGCTTTCGCCTGTTGCACTTTTTCAGCTGCAATAGCAATTCGCAACGATTCCGCTTCTTTTTCTCTTCGAAGTGCTTCAGAATTGGCAATGGCAATTTTTGCTTCGTTTTCACCCTGGATCGCTATTGCATTGGCTTCAGATGTCTTTACACGCGTATCTCGTTGTGCTTCTGCTTTACCAATGGTTTCATCTTTTACAGCTGTAGCGATACTGATTTCTTTATCTTTTTGTGTGATAGCAATTTTTACATCACGATCTCTGTGTGTTTCGGCTATCTGGGTGTCTTTTTCTCTGTCAGCTAATGCCTTTCCGGTTTCCCCGATTTTCTCCTGCTCCGCAACACTTATTTTTGCTTCGTTAATGGCCTTTGCAGCAGCTTCTTTTCCTAATGCCTCAATATAACCCGATTCATCTTTGATATCGGTAACGTTTACGTTGATTAATTTCAATCCAATTTTCTTCAACTCGCTGTCGACATTCTTGGAAATATTATCCAGGAATTTATCGCGGTCAGAGTTGATTTCTTCAATGGTCATGGTTGCAATCACCAAACGAAGCTGACCAAATAAAATATCCTTGGCCAGTTCCTGAATCTGCTCCGACGATAAACCAAGTAGTCTCTCGGCAGCAGTATTCATGCTATCAGTTTCAGTCGATATCGCAATGGTAAAGCGACAAGGAACATCCACACGGATATTCTGACGGCTTAAGGCATTGGTAAGATTGGCTTCAATCGACAATGGTTTTAAATCTAAAAAAGCAAAATCTTGAATAACGGGCCAGATGAAGGCACCGCCACCATGCACACATTTTGCTGATGTGCCTCCCGTACGTCCGTAAATGACTAATATTTTATCGGATGGACAACGTTTGTACCTGGAAATTAATGCTGAAATTGAAACGAATAAAACAATAGCAGCAACTATGATAAGAATTATCGGGGTCATAAAAATTTTGTTAAATGGTTTCTACTATTAAAATATCATTATTTTCTATCTTGACTACCTTCACCAAAGTTCCGGATGGAATAGTTCCATGTTCAGTCATAGCATCAAGTTCATGAAACGATCCTTTGATGCTGATCATAATTTTGCCTTTACCTTTTTTATGTTCCGGAATTGTGAGATATACTTCAGCACTTTTGTTTAGTGCATTGGAAATCTGAAACGAATTGTTCTCTGCCAGTTTTTGTACTTGTCTGATTATGATGAAAAATAAATAGACAAACAAAACACCTACGGCCAGCGATAAAATAATGAGCAGCGCTTTATTGCTGATGGTTGCATAAAATGATATTCCGGTCCAGCTAAAACCTAATAAAAAATTAATCAGGTTTCTAAGCGAGAATAACTGAAAGGAGGAATCACCATGGCCAACATCAATATCCGCCTCCAGAGCATCCGACGCATCGGTGCCTGTAAAGGTCATAATCATTTGAATGATGAATATGATACTTGCCGGAATTGCTACAAACCAGAACGTTTTAAGCAATACATCTAAACCTTCGAATATTTCCATAGCTGTCAAATTTACAAGGAATTCTTAAATTTCCACAACCAATTATTCTTGCGACCAATTTTCATGGTATTTTGTTGTCCAAACTGTCGATTTCAATGCATATAAGCTTACATTGTCTTATTCCTTAAAACATGCTAGCAAGCTGTTGATTATTTTGGAATTGAATTTTTATGATCGGGAGTATTTTATCAAATTAATTGAAGATCAATTAAATATGATTGTTGCGACATTCAATTTTAAGGGAATTTTATATGGAATTATTAAAAATCACATATTATTTATACTTTTAACATGAATCACTAGCATTTTAATTCAGCTCCATATGAAAAGATTTTTTACTTCCGCAGTATTAGTTTTTATTTTGACTTTTCCAGCAACTGCCCAATACGTAGTTATACCAGATACGATTTTCAGAAACTATCTTCAACAAAATTTTCCAGCCTGTTTTAATACATCAGGATTGATGGATGTTAATTGTGTAGATCTTTGGTGGGTAAACGATATGATCATACCAAATATGGGCATAACGGATCTTACTGGAATTGAACATATCAGCGGGAGTACACTCGATTGTTCCGGTAATTTATTGACCTGGGTTCCTCCAATTCTTAATTTTTCGGAAATTAATATTTCAAACAATCAGCTGCAACAACTTACCATTTGGGGAGGCCGAATAAATTGCTCTAACAATCTACTTACTTCTTTAACTATAAATCCAAGTAATGTCAGTTCTCTTAATTGCAGTAATAATTTATTAACCTCACTACCTCCTTATGTATTTAACTGGGTAGGGGCATGGACATACTTTAACTGCTCAAATAATCAACTTACATCACTTCCTCCGGGTTACGAGGATGCATTTACAATTAATATCGATGGGAACCAATTCACGCAATTGGATGTCTCCGGAGGTGCCAATTTGAAAAACCTGTATTGCAGGAACAATCTAATTACAAACATTACTTTGCCCACAGGAATTTTAATCGATCGGGTGGATTGTTCCAATAATTTTATTGCATCCATACAACCGGGATTAAAGATATCTGAATTACTGTGTTCAAATAACGCCCTGACGTCGATTCCTTATATAGTTAATATTCAAAAAATTAAGTGTAATCAGAATAATATTTCATCCATTGCCCAATCACCTGCCAATTATCTGGATGTTTCTGACAACCCTATTGATTGCCTCCCTACACTGTATAATTACCTGCAATATTTGAATACCTCCAATACCAATATTACATGTATGCCCAATCAACCATTTTATATTTCACAGACATTACCACTATGTCAACCTGTAGGATCGGGATCATGTGAAACATTCCCGACTATTTCAGGATCAATTTTTCTGGATACAGACGGAGATAATCAATGGGATTCAACTGAAGTGCCACTCCCGCATTGGGTTGTGCAAACCCAGCCTTTTAATTGGTATGGAGTGTCAGCAGCCAATGGCAATTACTTCATTCATGCCGATACGGGAGTGAATGTAATTACAAATGTTCTTCAGCCATTATCACCATATTATACCATCACTCCCGCCTCTTATTCATTCAATTTTAACTCCATGAATGTAAGAGATACTGCTAATAATTATGCAGTGCATGAAATACCCGGTGTAAATGATCTTCGCATTGCCTTATTTACCGAGCCTTTTGTGCCTGGTAATACTTCAGCTATTAATTTGAATTTCTCAAACATTGGAACAACAACACAAAATGCTACTGTAAATTTGGTTTATCCTACCAGCCTTGATATTGTTTCTGTGAATCCTGTACCTACAACTCAAACTCCTGGAAATATTAGCTGGACTTTTCCAAATTGCAATCCGTTTTATTTAGGTCAGGCAACTGTATTTGCAAAAGTTGATACGTTGGCTCTTGCTGGTACACCATTGGCATTTTCAGCAAATATATCGCCGGTTACAGCAGATTCCGTTCCGGGTGATAACTCGGTTTCTTTTACAGATTCAATAGTTTCATCATTTGACCCCAATGATAAACATGTAGATAAAATAACTATTTCGCCTCTGCAGGTTCAGCAATCAGAGTGGCTTTATTACAAAATACGTTTTCAGAATACTGGAACTTATTTTGCTGCTAATGTTAGCATAGTTGACTCTCTAAGCAGCTTCCTCGATCCTGCAACCATACAGGTTACCGGATATAGTCACAATTATGAAATGTTGCTGACCCAACATGGTATATTAAGATTCGATTTCAGAGATATCATGTTGCCATGGGAAGCATATAATGAACCAGAAAGTCATGGATTCATCAGTTTTAGAATTAAAGTCCGGAATAATTTACTGGTTAATGATCAGATTCATAATAATGCTTACATTTATTTTGACTTTAATACACCCATTCTGACCAATGCGGCTATTACTACTGTTGATCTTACCAGTGGTGAATCAGAGCCTGTCAGTAAGTTTGGTTTCATTGTTTTCCCCAATCCCGCTAATGAACAAATAAATATAGTTTCATCATCTGATCAAATTCAATTTATTGAAGTAGTTGATATGACAGGTAGAATTATTAAATCTGTCAATGGATTCAGTTCAAATAAGATAAGTGTAAATGTTAAAGGCCTTGATTCAGGTATTTATCTGGTAAAGGTGAATCGTAACGATTCCTATAGTTTAAGGTTTGTGAAATTTTGACAAACAAATTGTATTAATTATTCTAACCTGGTAAAATTAGATATTCATAACACTAAAAATCGCAATTTTTGCAGCAATTATGCATTTAAGACAACAATTTGATCTTTAATAATGAATTATTTACCATAAAATTAAAGTACAATCATAATTTTTATATTTTTGACAGTCTAAACTAAAACGCATTTCGATATGATCCGTAAATTACTATCTGTTTTTATTTTATGTGGACTATTATTAGTCTCCGATGCTTCTTTCGCCAGCCATGGAATGGGAGGTGAGATAACTTATGAATGCCAGGGGAATGGTATGTTCATTTTCAGAGTCAAATTTTACAGAGATTGTAACGGGATTACTGCGCCCACAGCTATTACCATCAGTACCACTCACGTTATAGGATCTATTGTAGCTAACCTGACCGCTCAAAACGACTTAAGCCCACAGGGATTTTTAAGCAATGGGATTACTAGTTGTCCTACTTGTTCTGCGGGAAGTACAGGAAATCCAATTAGTGGATTGGTTGAAGAGTATATTTATGAATCTGCCCCGGTACAACTGAGTGGAGGTCCGCCCTTGAGCGGTTGGCGATTTTGGTGGGGAGAATGTTGTAGAAGTGCTTTGGTGACAAATTTAGTGAATCCCGGTAGCAATGGATTTGGTATTCGTACAACAATGTATCCATACAACGGACAAGATATGTATCCTTGTTATGATTCATCGCCTCAGTTTTATGAAAAACCCAGTGTTATTTCTTGCACCGGCTTGGAAGTTGATTATAATCATTTAACATATGATACTGAAATGGATTCGTTGCATTACGAATTTGCTTCACCATTCGATACTGATGGAACAACTACTTTCCCTTTTGCCTCCGGTTATTCCATTACCAGTCCTTTACCCGGACCACTTCAAGATCCTGCAAACATACCAGCTACTTTAAATCCTGCAACCGGTGCAATGAATTTTCAAAGTTTTACTGGTGGTTACTTTGCCGTGGTAGTAAAAGTTAGTTCGTTTAAGTGTGGTGTAAAGGTTGCGGAGGTGTTCAGAGAAATTAACCTTGTGTTAACACCAAATTGTCCCACAATTCTCAATGGTCAGCCAAATACGACACCCAATTTGCTGCCACCCTTTCAAGACCCTGTTACAGGAATGTTCACATCATACACTGATACGGTGTTTGCCGGAGATACAGTCAATTTTGAAATCGAATCATTAGATTTCAATCAATTTTTAAATGCAACTCCTCAGCAATTAACGTTAGAGGCATATGGTTTGCAATATGGAGCTAATTTCACCGATACACAAAACGGTTGTTTAATCCCTCCTTGTGCAACTTTAAATCCGCCAACACCGTTTTCATCAATTCTTTTAATTTAATCATGGTTCAATTGGACTACTACAACTGCACATCTTGGATACAGTTTCTCATGTGTTCAGTTTAATAACACGTATTACTATATCATGACCGCTCGTGATAACTATTGTCCCGCCAATGCTAAAAGGTCAGAGGTGTTTTCAATTACCGTGATGCCAAACATGCCAAAGCCTCCTGTAATTAACAACAGCGGTGTGCTAACATGTACGCTCTCCGGATCTTATATTTACCAGTGGTTTCTCAACCGTCTGGCAATTCCCGGCGAAACAGCATCAACATATACACCAGTTCAGCCCGGAGTGTATCAGGTACTCGCAGTTGCAACTAATGGAGAAGGAAATTATTCTGATGGATACTCATACAATCCTGTTGGATTTGCATCAAATGAATTGATCAATCAGGTATCAATCATGCCTAATCCTTCCAAAGACGGCATCTTTACCATTGCAGGTGAATTGCTAAAAGATTCCAATTTCGAAATAACCATCTCAGATATACCCGGTAAAAAAATATTCAACAAAACATACCACGAAAGCAAAGGCAATTTTTCATCTACTATAAATTTATCAGGCACGCCCAATGGCATTTACATTCTCAAAATCGTAAAAGATAATCAGGTGCTGAAAGCGGTGAAGGTTGAAATTGTTAATTAGATTTGAGCCTCTTATCAGGCTTTCGTGAAATGTAGAATGTAAAATGGTGAATTTAAAATGTACAAAGTACAATTCTTGTTGCCGGAAAGACCTCTGATCCTGACAAGATAAACAACTGCCGGAAGGATCTCTGATCCTGACAAGATAAACAACCGCCGGAAGGATCTCCGATCCTGACAGATTAAACCCCCGGATCTCCGATCCGGCTTGAAAAAACTTCTATAGAACCACCTGCCCATCTAACCCGGCACCATCTCAATTCACTAAGCCCTCAGTTTGCAGTAGCTTCGGCAAAAACTAACCTTGTTTCAGATATTGTTCCGCACTTAACACTGCAATTTCTGCTTTTTTGTAGTCTTTTAAGTTTCTGGTAAGTAATGTGGTGACTTTAAATTCTGTCGCGGTGAAGTATTGTAATGCATCTTCAAAATCTTTAAAGTCTGCATTAAGAGCCAGATCTACAACTTTTTCATTTACACTTAATACGGTAACCAATGTTTTAAATGTAAGTAGCTTTTTTCTTGCCTGAGCAACCGAAAATTGTTTCGATAAAATGTAATTCAAGTTTGAAAACGTCAGTGATGAAACACATATTTCTAACTTGCCAGAATCTGCCAACGAAAAAAGTTTGGCTGCATATTGGTAGTAAGGCTCTCTGCCTGCCAGTAAATCTAATATAATGTCGGTATCGACAAAAACTTTTGCCATTATTTATATTTTCGGGTAAGAAAATCAGCATATTCCTTTTTGGAATCGTATTTTTTAGGAAGCTTTATAATACCTGATAAGCTCTTAACCGTTGGTGTAATTTCCTCCTTTTTATCTGAAGGTCTCTCAGTTATGTGATGCAGGTAATTTTCAATTAGCTTCGATACACTGATCTTCTTTGCCTTGGCATAAATTTTTGCCTTTGCTATCACAGATTGATCTAACTTCAACGTTAACTTTGAATCCATAGTGGTATTTATACGTACAAATATAATGAAAATATACGTATAAATGTTCAATTTACTTCAAAAAATTACATTCGTATTTTTTAGAGCATTTTTGTATGATATTGGTAATCAATATAATAATTGCAATATTACCGAAGCAAAGTCACCGTTCCAACAAAAGTTTCTTTTACATGATTGACTTCATTGTCAGCTTTGATCTCGATGAGAATTTTGTATAAATACACTCCCAAAGGTGCCGGTTTGCCATTGCTCATGGTGCCATCCCAGGGACGATTTGGTGAATTTGTTCTATATACAAGTTGTCCCCACCTGTTAAAAATCAGCATTTCATAACAGTCAACATCCATTTGAAATGGCCCAGTTCCATATCCTACATCATAAAAAGTATCATTCTTACCATCACCATCAGGAGTAAATGCATTCGGGACATATACCGGTGAAACAAACAATGGCTTCGTAGTATCCGATTCGCATCCGTCAGTGTTGGTAACCGTTAATGTCACAAAGTATTGTTTTATCTCGCTGTAGCGGTGTGTTTCAAGTTGACCGGTGCCAACTCCACCATCTCCAAATTCCCAGTTCCACGAGGTTGCATTTATCGATGCATCTGTAAATTGAAATGGTATTCCAAAAATGTGATTTACCTCCGTATTTATAGTAAAATCTGCTGTTGCTAATGGCTCGAATTGTACCGTTACCGGGATGCTGTCCGATCCATTGCATCCAATAGGTGAGATGCATTGATACGTTACCAGATATTGTCCCGGTGTGTCATAAATATGTTCCGGTGATGTTTCATTGGAATAATTGCCATCACCAAAATCCCACAACCATTGCGATCCAGGTTCAAAATTGGAAATGTTGGTGAACTCAAAGTTCATTCCAACACTGCAAACTAAAATGGAATCGGTGTGCACCTGCAAATCGGGTTGTTGCTGCTGATAGGTGGTGACTATCGACGATATCGCCGGACAACCATTCAGGTCAAGTACTGTTACCAGATACTGACCGGTGCCACTCACCGTGATGCTCTGCCCGGTACTGCCATCAGACCATAAATAGGTTAATGCCGAATCGGAAACTAATGTTACACTATCTTTAACGGGAATGGAGGTGATGTTCCCACACAATTATTGCTATCCGTTACTGTTACTACGTATATGCCCGAACCGGTAGCATTGTTGTATTGATTCAAACTACCATCCGACCAAACATAATTGATATATCCTGAACCCGCATTTAAGGTCGATGTTTCACCATTGCATATAGTCTGATCACCTGTAATAACCGGCGTCGGTAACGGATAAAATGTTAAGGTAATGGAAGCTGTCTCTGAACAACCATTCGCATCGGTTACTGTTACCTGATATAGCCCACTCGTACTCGCTGTAATCGAACTGCTGGTGGCACCGGTCGACCATAAGTAATTGTTAAATCCTGCTCCCGGCGATAAAGTTGTTGTGGAACCAGCACATAAGGTAGTGTTGCCCGGTATGACCGGATTGGGTAAAGGATTTACGGTGAATAACTGGGTTTTGATTGCCGTACATCCGTTCAGATCGGTTACTGTTACACTATAGGTACCTGAACTGACTACGTTGATGGATGCAGTTGTGGCTCCCGTCGACCATAAATAACTTTGATATCCACTGTTACAGGTTAAGGTACCCGACTGTCCCGAACAAATTTCGGAATCAC
This sequence comes from Bacteroidota bacterium, assembly GCA_016713525.1. Lineage (GTDB taxonomy): Bacteria > Bacteroidota > Bacteroidia > AKYH767-A > OLB10 > JADKJB01. The sequence continues at coordinate 497,118 of JADJOZ010000003.1, forward strand.
CGGTGATCACCGGAGTAGGTAAGGGGTCAACGGTCAAGGTGAAAATATCCTGATTGTTGCAGCCAAATGCATCTGTAACCGTAACAATATAGGTGCCCGCTGTTGTCACTGTATTGGTTTGTGTGGTTATACCATTCGACCACAGATAAGCTGAAAATCCGGCACCCGCATTCAACATGGAGGTTTGTCCCAGACATATTTTCGGGTCACCACCAATGTTCACTACCGGTAATGGTTTTTGAGTGATGTTTGTGGAATCTGTTCCGGTACATCCGTTTCCATCGGTCACTACTACCGCATACCAACCTACAGAACTTACATAAATGTTTTGTGTGCTGTCGCCGTTCGACCATAAATAATTGTTGAATCCACTTCCGCAATTCACCAAAACCGATGATCCGAAACAATAATATCCAATACTACTAACTGTTGGAACAGGAATTGGATTTACAGTCACTGATGCCTGATCTGATTTTGTGCATCCATTGCCATCGGTAACTGTTACTGCGTATATGCCCGATACGTTAGGCGTGATCGTTGAATCAGTAGTTCCGCTATTCCATAAATATTGTTGGTAGGTATTTCCTGCACTCAATACTATTGGCTGATTGGCACAAGTAACTGTATCACCTGTGATCACCACATTCGGAAGTGGATTCACTACAAAAAGGATGTCTGAAGTGTCTTTGCATCCATGAATGTCGGTTACCGTTACCGTATAAGTATTCGGCAATGTCACTGATATGGTCTGTGTAGTGGCACCTGTCGACCAGATATACAAGTAGCCTGCACCGGCACCTGCATTTAAAGTCGAAGTAACACCCTGACAAACGGTGTCGTTGCCCATGATGTTTATCGATGGTCTGCTGTATAAGAAAAAGTTGGTGCCAATAGTTGCAGTACATCCTGATGCATTGGTAACAGTGACGGCATAATATCCTGTAGTTGAAGGCACAATGCTGTTTGTAGTTCCACCATTCGACCATAAATAGGAACTGTAGTTTGGAGGTGGAACAGTCAATGCATAAGTATCTCCTGAACAAACTGTTGTATCACCCTGCAATGCAGGTGTAGGAACCTGATTGACAGTAATGCTGGTGGATGCATCATCACTGCAACCATTATTATCGGTAATGGTAACAGTGTAAGTTAAATTGTTATTGATAGAAATGGTTTGGGTAGTAGCACCCGTCGACCATAAATAATTATATCCTGCATTTGCAGTTAAGGTAGTTGATTGACCTGCGCAAATTGCAGTCGACTGTGGTGTGATGGTTGCTGACGGATTCGAATTCACAGCAACAGTCACCGTATCTGTTCCGGTGCATCCATTGACATCAGTTACTGTAACTGTATCAATACCGGTCGATGATGTAGCCAATGGATTGGATGTACTTCCGGTATTCCATAAATACGAGTTGAAAGTGCCGGCATCCAATGATGCATTCGTGCCACTGCAGATCGATGTCTGTCCCGATATAACAGGAGTAGGATTAGGGTTTACAGTGAATACAAACGCATCCGTTGCGGAGCATCCTCCTGCATTGGTTACGGTAACGGAATAGGTATTCGTGTTTGAAACAGTAATTGTTTGCGTAGTTGCACCATTCGACCATAAATAGGAAGCAAATCCCGGGCCCGCATCCAATACCGTGCTGCCTCCTGCGCACACCGACGATACTCCTGTAATAGATGCATTGGGTGATGCGATTAAGGTTACCGTCATACTGGCAGTGCCAGTACATCCTGCAGCATTGGTAACTGTAACGGTATAGGTTCCGCCAGCAGAGACATTAATAGAAGAAGTAGTAGCACCTGAATTCCATGAGTAAGATGCAAATGCTCCTACAGTTAATGTTGTGCTTATTCCCTGACAAATTGTGTCATTTCCCAATATGGAAGGAACGGGAACTGTCGATAAAGCAATTGTTGATGATGCACTTCCTGAACACCCACCTGCAGCAGTTACTGTTACCGTATATGTTCCCGGCGTTGATACGGAAATAGTTTGTGTTGTTTGTCCGTTTGACCACAAATAAGAAGCATATGGACCTCCGGCATCCAAAGTGCCATTAGTAGCTCCGCAAATAGGAGTGGCGGTAATGGTGGGGGTTAGATTAGTCGCTGTGCCAAGCGTATAATTATCTGTTCCGCTACATCCTGAACTATTCGTTACTGTGACGGTATAATTTCCGGGAGGCACCGTAATTGTTTGCGATGTTGATCCGTTACTCCATAAGTAGGAACTGTATCCACCTCCGGCATCAAGCGTTCCAGTTGAACCACTACAAGTTGATGCCGGACCGGTTATGTTTGGATTAGCCCCCGGCAAAGCCGTTATGGCGGTATCTGTCGATGCAGTACAACCCAAGGCATTGGTAACAGTGACCGTATAATTTCCGGATGTCGACACGGTAATAGAATCGTTAGTGCTTCCGTTAGACCATAAATAGGAAGAATAGCCTGATCCCGCAAACAGTATCGATTGTGTTCCCGGGCAAAAAGAATAGGGATTCGCAGCAATTTGTGGAGTGGGTTCATTGGCTACGTAAACATTCAGATTGAACGTATCAGTATTCGGACAAACCAAATGCGAAACCGTATGAACAACATTGTAGGTACCTTGCGGATATGGGGAATAATTAAATTGAGGAACAGATAAATTACTGGTGTCACTTGTAATAGAGGTCACTCCAAAATCCCAATGGTGCGTAACATAGCCGGAAGGTAACAGGCAGGTAGGAGTGAATGTCACCGGAGGATCAGGTAAGCAAAGGGTATCGTTTGTTAATGTAAACTGCGCTTTCGGTTTTGGATACAAATCATAGCTGATATTTTTCTTTGCTACCACAGTCATGGTACCACCGCAATTCTGATACCACACGGCATAAATTGTTGCGGTAATACTCGCCACACAAACCGTATCGGGATTGTATGGAATCTTACGTTTGAAAATACTGTTCACATTCGAAGAAAACGACTCCACAGCCGGACTCCCAAACGGCCAGCAAATAATAACCGAATCGGCCACACCTATAGTTGTCACTTCAATCGGCAACGAATCCGCAAGGCCCAGACAGATACCTTGTGCCACACCAGAAGGAATTCCCAGATTTCCCGTAAAAGTGCCGGTACCATTACAAGGCGGAAATGCCAGCGGCGGACTGCATTGCGCAAAAACAGTAGCCGGCCCAAGCCAACCCCAGGCCAAAATAAAAGCCATAACCAACCGCATCCGGAATAACCCGGACCTGGTAGCAGCACGACGACTGTATTTTGGCAGTTTGCATTTAATACAAATTCAAAAAAAGTGGTTAGAACAGGCAAGTTAGGAAAAATTTTTGAAAGGGGCAATGAGAAGTGCTCCGAAGTTGATTTATAGCATACTTTTCCGACCCCAAAAAATTTCGAAAAAGGCGAAAATTTCCCACTATCCAAAAACTTTATGTTAAATAGGATTACCAATTTCATTTCATTTCAAAGTAGGATATTCGGTTTATATCCAATGGAATGAAATGCTGAGTCTCGCTGAAGCTCGACCCACCCCCGTATTTATACCCAGGGAAAACCCTTGGGGGAGATTTAAATTGAATCAGTTATTATTAAAATTTTGAATAATAATTAATCTTCTATTAAAACTACTGGTTAAATTATTTAATATCGTAAATGTATCAACGTTGGAAATCGAATTATCAACCCATAGAGTTATTCCTCAAGTATCGTTTCGCAAAACATAATAAAAGACTGGGATTTATGCAAATAAGTATTCTATAAAGTGCGAGAAAATTAGGATATTAAAGAACCTCTTTATATTTGCATTATCATTAAAAAAAAGAAATGGCTGTGTTGATAAATTTCATGGAAACTTTTAGATATGCAAAAGCATTTCGACTTTCATCAATCGAAGCAAATGAAAGAGCACAAAATCTATTGTGGCTTGGTGTTTTTCTTGCGATAATTGCACTTTTTATTAATAAATTTAAAATTAGTTTTGAATTTGGCAGTTTTTTCATTGATTGGATTGCTTTACTACTTTCCGCAATATTGCAAGTGGTGGCACAAATTCAAACGGCAAAAAGCAAAAGGTATCACATGCTCTCTCGCAATGGTTTAAGAAAGTTCCTATTACAAACTTCCTTGAATGATACTCAACATGTAGATGACCCAGTTACTCAAGGATGAAAATAGAAGCTGCAATTTCCGGGTATTGAACCAATAGGTAGCATAGATGAAGCAGAGAAATATTATAGTTGTAAAATGGCTTTTGGCCTAAGCCAATGATAAATCGCTTGCATGAGTATCTAGTTTACACTTTCAATTGTTAAATTATCTATGAAGTTCAAACGCATGAAATTGTTTTGATTCTTGGGGTTTTCTTGTGCTATATTCAGTCTATATGCTTTCAACCAAAATTTGGGATTCAATCATGAATTTGTTGCAAAGTGCATCAATGTTAATTTTAATACCTTCTTTGTTGACCTACATTCAAATTCATAATATTGAAACCATGATCATGGATCTCAGTTCTTTTAGAAAGTGTTACAAAAACTTAGAAACGAAAAATGATACTGCGCTTCAAAATAAATTTCCTCAAGTTATTGACAACTTTTCACAATACTACTGCCTTACAATTGCACTTGATCCTTTAAGTAACAAACATTATGAAAAATTTAAAGATAAATTGTCCTCCTCTTACATTTAGTTTTGTTACTATTGAAGTGTGTAATTACAAGGTTGCTTATTATGCGAATGTTTCTAGAAATAATTTAAATTATTAAGTGATTTAATTATGATTAGAAGTATAGCCGAAAATACATATGAATAATTGATCTAAAATTCCAGGTTTGAACTAATTTACCGTAAACATTCAATTCATCATTCACTAAGAAGAGGAAATATTTGAACTTTATAAAAATGACAAAATCTAAAGCCAACAATTTAATTGACGGGAAAGTTATTTCAGGATATAACCTCATAGAGGAAATTGGTACTGGTTTTTCAGGTCGTGTTACAAAGCTGAGAAGGAGGGAAAATTTATGCTGTTAAAGTTATCAAAGACGAGCGAATAGTTGATGCTAAA
>JADJOZ010000004.1 GCA_016713525.1 Bacteroidota bacterium
AGCAATTCGGCCATTGCCCAATCGAGTTTTCCCATCGTGATCATTGCCTTACGGTCAGCAAATGGAACGTTTGTTTTTTGAGAAGAATGGTAGCTCGTCAGGTAATGAAGTAATACGTTCACCAATTTTCATCAGCAACTCTTTTCCAGGACCGGTTTCCGGCGATAACTCGTTCTCTCCGGGCTTCGCCGTAGTGGAGTCCGGTCCAATTACCTCAGACTGACGTATAAATTTTACTTTCTCTTTCGTTTAACAACATCGAGATGTTCCTATAACATTTTCTTAAATGCTACTCCATCTCGCAGCCGGGTTTGCTTCAATATCACCCTGGGCTAATATCTTCTGATTATAAATTTCGCGCGAATTAGGATGAACAGCAATAGCCTAATACAAGAGTGGTTGTGAAAGCGTGGTTCGTCGCCTTCATTGTGTCCACGTAATATTTACGATAGCAAAGCAAGTCACCAACATATCACGATGAAATTTCTGGCAGTATTCCATCGCCATTCTGATAGTATAAACAACTGTATTCCACCTCATCACCTGGTCACGCGAAATACAGGAGACAAAGTTACCTTGGCGGCGTCGGTACAATAAGTGGATAGACATGCATCCTATAATTTGTAGTAAATCCGTATCTGATTATTAATCACAATATGAATAGTGACACCGGTAGCATATCCTTTTAACTGCGACATCAAAATTACTTCATTTGCGACGCCTTGCCGCAGCAACCTGCAGCGTCGCCATGAATCAGAACCAGGGCAATCGGGTCAAATTTCCACCTTCTGTGGATGCGCAAGTTTAGCCTTACAATTCCCTGAACTGCTTGGATCAACAGCTTAAGGTGCGAAGGGTTGGGAGTTAAGCTAAGATGTACTTTTTACCTTTAGGTGTTTTACATCAGCAGAAAATCCCAAAATGATATTTTACATCACCTATCAAAAGCATTATCTTCAAATTCTTTTCCTTTAAACTCCGTAAATATCTTCGTGTGTTTTATTGAGTGTATTGGCAAGTACATTTAATCACCACGGTGAGTAATCCCAACAACAGATTCTTTAATTCCGAGTTCAGCGCCCGATTCAATAACTGCATCGAGGCAGGGATTAAAGTCTCGGCACCTTCTAAAGAAAATCTTTTAGACCCTGCAATTTTACATGAAGGAAATTTTCGAATGCTAAAAGCTTCATTTAATTTCTCCAGCATTCTTCTTTTTTTACATCGATAGAAAAAAACCGGGTGTATTTCAGACCTGCTCCATTTTACGTTCGAGCCAGGTGATTACTTCAGGACTTCTGATATATTTATATTCGGCACCTACCGATTCATAATAAGTTTGTTCAAGATGCGCAACTATGGCGCTTAACTTTGCAAGGACCAATTCCTATTTCATTACCGGCAACAAACTTTATCAGGATCACCAGGAGAGACCTTAATTTTCAAGGTCGTTGGTAGATAATATTTTTCTTCTTTCGCGAACGGGATTTGTTTTGGTAAAAAGGTGACCTCTGGTACGATAACCGTTAATGAGACTAATCCACTAAATTCTTTCAATACTTTTCGGGTACTGCTCCTCAAGTAGTTTCTCCATTTCTACGTTGCAAAATCAAACCTTTGAAGAAATCACGCCATCCGCTATCAAGGGATGAAGGGTCAGTAAGATACTGATTATAAGTGCTTCTATAGATGAAGGGTCAGCATTGCCGAGATCTGAATAAGGGTCCTTTACAGGAATAATAATATCTACCATGCAAAAGGACCAATTAAGACCGAGAAGTGAGGAAAACGATTTGATAAAATTGGAGAAGCATTGACAGGAAACGCTATTCGGGATAACTGTTTGCATCCACAAAAGGAATTTTTGCACTGTGAAAGAATTAATCACTCTGAGGAACTGATTAGCCATGAACAAAGGGGAGGAGCACCTCTTTAGCTGGGGTAAAATCCATCTGTACTAAAGGCACCTCCTGACAAACTATTCTGTTGAATAAGTTGCACCATTAAAAACATAACCGGTTGAAAGTGTATTGAAAAAAAATTACGCATATCAGCCATAGCAATATTATTAGCTGTACAATATTCGAATAGCTGTATTATAGGCAACGACAGCAGTTGTAATTTCAAATACCTCATCCGCTCAAGCTCGAATTTCGCGGGAATAGGAACTGTTCTTCCAAGACCATTACAAATCAACGAATCGACAGAAGCAGACAGTAAAATGAATTGCCTTCTTCGATTTGGCGGCGTCCAGTAAAAACCGACGAATCGGCGATCACAAACAAATTACCACCGGCTCTAAGTGAATGGAAGGATCAACCGTTTGCGCAAAGTATATTTAATGTATCGGCCTCGGCCGAAGTAAGTACCAAATCATTATAACCTATAAATGGAAAGAATGGAAATCCTGTAGGTAAAGGAATATTGGCAACAATACAATTGGCATCCTGTGCGTTCAAACTATTTAGCAGTGACGTGAATCCATAGAATAGTAACCGCATCTGTTATAGAATCTTTTCCTTGCTCCACCGGAAATGGCGTAATCATAAACATCCTCCATTTCCAGCCATACAACAAAAAGATGGGACAGACAGCAATGCATCACCTGCCATTGTTGAAGTACGCGGATTACTGGCAATCTCAAGTAAAGGAAGTTGCCAAGAAACGGACTTGCATCACCACTCCACGATTGATCGGTCAAATCAGCCAATCGTGTGCCCGGAACAGAAATATTGTTAGATGGAACCGCATTTCCTAGCCAGTTGTAATTTGATAAATCACCATTTGCAGTTGCCGGAATTGGAGTAAAATACGTTTGGTTATTGCATGAAGCATCCTTCAAATCAAGTACCCATTTGGCGTTTGCATTTAATCAATACCAACACCGGTATTAACAAGTGGCTGAACAAAATTTCCTCCGCCAACTACCGAAAATCTTCCTGCCTCGGTGCAGGAATACTATTAACCTGAAATTCTGTAAAGTGCCTGATCCGTAACCTACAAGATATCCGCTTCCAACAGCAACCACGCGCGAAAATCGGCATTGCCATCAGAATAATTTATTTCATCGAATGAAGTTTTACACGACAATAATGAAATCATCAGTAGTGAACTGAGAAATAGGAGGGCTACGATTTGATTGCTTATTCATTAAAATTGATAGTTAATCGCTAAACCAAAATTATTCCACATTTGTCTTGTAACTGCCGGCGAACCTGAGTTCTGTATTACTTACTTAACGTCCTTATAATTTTCAAGCTGATAAAACAGATCGGGTGAGGAGTTTTCATTAAATTTAATAGTTTCCGCCAAGCGAAAAAATAAATCGATCGCTATCAGGATTATCCAGGTAACATAGATTCATCAGGAACAGGAGAATTGTCGAATGCTACTCCACCACGCGCGGTTAATTTTTCAGAAATCTTATAGCTGCTTCCGAACCGAAGTGCAAATCCATTTGAATAATCTTTATTTTCGGTAAAATTCAGCTCTGGTTTATCTGCAAATCATATTCCAGTTTATCATACACATTCCATCCGGCATATGTAAAATCTATAGCCAACAGCAACTCATGGGTTAGCATATACGAAGCACCTGCTGAAATAACTGAAGGAGAGAATAAGAAGTGCTGTAATCGACAGCAGAAGGATAAGTTGTGCTGAGAGAAGAAGGAACGTTGGTAAATTCAACTTCTCCATTATCAATTTTAAAATTCAGAGCAGAGCGGTAATTTAATCCCATCTTAAATTTCTCACTGGTATTGAAAAATAATCCAAGATTAAATCCGTATGCTGTTCCTTTGCTTTCAAAAGAACCATTAACAGGACCGGAAGAAGAGCTGAAAGGCATAGCACGAGTTTTATAGTCGCGACCCAATGCTATCACAGCACCAATTCCAATTCCAATTTTTTCAGAAACAGAAATTCCGAAAGTTGGCTGAATACAAATAGCGCGATTAACTGATTCACGGGAAATATAACTTCCTGTCCAGTTGTCATTCCATGTTTTGCGACTTGAAAATGGAGTGTTGACACTTAATCCCACAGCCATTTTATCGTTCAATTTATAAACTCCAAATAAAGTGGTGCAATTGCCATTCCGGTTTCATCATCGGTATTTCCACAAAGGGGCTTAGGAATGAAGTGGAAGAATTTGATAACACCACACCTGCCGAAATTTTTTAGAATATTCCTGAAAGGTCATTGCTCCGGGATTTGAAAAGACTGATGAAACATCTGATCCTATTCCTGTTGCAGTGCCAGCCATTGCAGCCGATGAAGCACTGGTGGTATTAGTTAACATACCTCCGGCATGCAAGGGCGACAACCGCACAATTAACCCGGCGAGAATTATTCCGGCAACACGAATCTTATATTTAACCATTCCGGCAAATTTAGGGAGGCAATGAAGGTTAAAGATAGCGGTAATCGTGGAGTTTTGAACAAATTTTTGTTAAGACCCTCATTTTGAGACTCATTTGATTGATTGAAATAATGGCTTTTCAATTACCTTTTACACCCTCTTTTACACTATGAATACAGCATCAGATCAACTCCCCGTTTTACGATATTATCGTGATGGGTGGCGGCATTGTAGGTTTAGCCAGTGCCTATAAAATAAATCTTCGTTACCCCAACCTAAAAATTCTGGTGCTTGAAAAGAGAAGATCAGGTTGCAGCGCATCAAACAGGTCATAATTCAGGAGTTATTCATTCTGGATTATACTATAAACCAGGAAGTTACAAAGCTAAGAATTGTATTGATGGTCGTCGTGAACTGGTTCAGTTTGCTAAAGACCATCATATTGCCCACTATATCTGTGGTAAAATTGTGGTTGCCACACAAACTTCTGAATTGCAGCACCTGAATAAGGTCTACAATAATGGAATCGCCAATCAGGTGGAAGGGGTTGAGAACATTACAGCCGCTCAGATTCGGGAAATTGAACCTTTTTGTACCGGAATTGAAGGCCTATGGGTGCCTTGCACCGGGATTATTGATTATGCCGATGTTTCCCGAAAATATGTGGAACTTATTAATAATCAGTTTACTTCAAGCAAAGTTTTAACCGGACATGAAGTTACGGGATTTGAAAAATCGGCAGATTACACAACCGTTGTTACTCCAAAAGGAAAATTCAAAGGACGCTATTTAGTCAGTTGCACCGGTTTGCAATGCGACCGGATTGCCAAAAAAGAAGGCGTAGATCCGGGAATGCAGATTGTTGGTTTCCGTGGCGACTATTACGATTTGTCAGAAAAAGGAATGAATAAGGTGAAGAATTTAATTTATCCTGTTCCAAACCCCGAGTTTCCATTCCTTGGTGTTCACTTTACCCGAATGATTCATGGAGGTGTTGAATGCGGACCGAATGCCGTTTTCACCTTCAAGCGTGAGGGATATGGCAAAACCGATTTCAACTTCACCGATACCATGGAAGCATTAACATACAAAGGCACGTGGAAATTATTTTTCAAGCACTGGCGCTTTGGTCTCGATGAATATAAACGTGCATTCTCAAAAAGACTTTTCCTAAACCGTCTTCGTTACCTGATTCCAAGTCTGAAATGGACGATATCGTCCCAGGCAGAGCAGGTGTAAGAGCAATGGCACTAGATCCCGAAGGCGAAATGATTGATGATTTCAAAATTGAACGTCACGGAAATGCACTTCATGTTTTAAATGCTCCATCACCCGCAGCAACAGCATCGCTTGCTATTGGAACAGCAGTGTGCGAAATGGCGAAAGAGCAGTTTGGATTGAATTGATGTGCTGATGTGCTAATGTGCTAGTGTGCTGATTTGGTGATTTGGTAATTCGCGCCCTGAGCGAAGTCGAAGGGTGGTGATTAAAGATTCCATAAAAAAATTAATCCTTAATCCTTAATCCTTAATCCTTAATTCTATTGCTTGCCCAGAGCGAAGTCGAGGGCGGTCCCCGCAAGGCACGATGCGGGGGTGCTGATGCGCCGCCCAGAGTCCGCCGGCTGGCGGATCGAGGGGTGCTGATTTATTAATTTGATGATTTGGTGATTTGGTGATTAAAATTTCACTTAGAAAAATAATTCTTAATCCTTAATCCTTAATCCTTAATTCTATTGCTTGCCCTGAGTCCGCAGGTTGGCAGATTTACCTTTGTCAAGGGTGGTCCCCGCAAGTAAGTATGGCTCTGAAGAGTAACGGTAATTTGATGGATAAAAATTCCGTTCATACATCACCATTTTTCATCCTTATTTTTTACATCTTTCTCTTGAAAAATCAATTAAACCTGATGTCTGTTACAAAACATTAGGTTTTAACATTAAATTAGCGTAAGTTTGATAGAATAAATCCCAAAAATCATGAGAACTCTACTTTGTATATGTTGCTTAGTTATGCTACATCACAACTCAAACGCTCAATGGATTCAAACCACTGGTCCGGAATGTGGGTTTGCTTATGATTTTGAAACTGTGGGCCAGTATATTTTTGTTTCCAGTGAAGGGAATGGTGTTTTTCGTTCTTCAAATGGAGGTAACACCTGGACCAATGCAAGTATTGGATTGCCAAAAAGCAGCATTCAAAATCTAGCAGTCATTGGGACCACTATTTTTGCCGGCACTATTGATGGGGTTTACAAATCAGATAACAATGGTTTAAATTGGATTCCGGCGAATTCTGGCATTTCAGGTATAAGTATTATTTCTTTTGCCACAGATGGCGCTGATTTATATGCCGGTTCTGAGGGTTATGGAATTTTTGTAACTGATGATAATGGCATTACGTGGACTCAGAAAAATAATGGCCTTGGCGACCTTTACATAAAAGAAATAGAGATTAATAGTGCTGGAATGTATGTGGGCACATATAATGGGACTTATAGGTCAACAACTAACGGTAATGTGTGGAATCTTTGTGCAAATAATGTTGTTTTAACAATTGCTACTGCATTTGTTTCTATTGGCACAACCGTATATGCCGCTGATGATAACTCTTATATATATGTAACCAATGACACTGGTGCAACATGGACTCAAATTGGAAGTGGATTGCCATGGTCTATAGGAGTCGAAGATCTGCTTGAATCGGCTGGAACTCTCTTTGCTGCCATTGCCATTGGAATATACACATCTGCTGATTTCGGAATAACATGGATTCCTACTAATAATAGCATAATTGGTAATGTATTTAACTGGCAATTATTTAAATTTAATGGTAAACTATTTACAGGAACATTTGGAGGCGGGATTTACTCAACAGATAATAATGGATTGACCTGGACCCCGTCCAATATTGGTTATATTAATTCATTTGTATCTGATTTAGTAATTCACCAAAATCAATTGTTTGCAGCAACAGATGGTGGTGGTATTTTTACCTCAACCAATCAAGGTAATACATGGAGTTCATCAAATTCCGGTATTGTCGGCTTCTATATAAGTGAAATGCTGAGCTCTGGAAGTGAGTTGTTTTGCGTCGCAAGTGGAAGTATGGGAAACAAAATATTCAGATCAATTAATAATGGAGCATCCTGGACTGACCTCCAACTTGCAATAATGTGGAATCCACGCACGATTTTCCAACATTCAGGTGCACTATATGTTGGAACAGCAAATATGGGAGTATATAAATCAGTTGATGGTGGTTTAACATGGTCAAATGTATCAACTGGAATTACTCCTAATACTATTGTAAATGATTTCGCTTCAATAGGCAATTATTTATTTGCAGCCACGTATGATGGTGTTTATGTCACAACAAATAATGGAGTTAGCTGGACAGCTGCAAGTAATGGTTTAACTACGACTTATATTCAAAGTCTGACGGTAAACGGAAACAGTCTTTTTGCAGGCTCAAGTTCAGGTGGAGTTTTCAAATCAACAAACAATGGCACGAATTGGATAAATGTGAACAACGGAGTTTTACCAATTTTTAACTTGACAGTGGAGACCTTAGGTAGTTCTATTTTTGCGGGTTATCATAATGGTTTAATCTTTATTTCAAATGATGATGGTTTAACGTGGAATAACAAAGATCTCCCAACAACAAATTTTAGCTCTTTATGTTTTGCGGTAGATGGAAATACAATTTATGCCGGAACTACTTATGGAGGTGTATTCAAAGATTCAACATTTACCTCCGGATTTTCTAGTCCGGAAAATAGTGTTATGCAAATTACAGCCTATCCCAATCCCGCATCAGACTACATTGAGTTATCAATATCTCAAAAAATAATTCCTCACGTCACTATGAAATCAGCAATTTAGTGGGCCAGGTTCTTAAAACTATTCAAATAGATCAAACATCATATTCTAACAATAAAGTAAGAATTGACATTTCCGATTTACCATGCGGATACTATATTCTTTCTGATAAGATTCAAAAGGGTATTCCGGTTAAATTTGTTAAACTTTAAAAGGGAATCGAACGGAAAAGAATTAAGAATTAAGGATTAATGTGTTTCTGCTAAAAAGGAAATTCGTTAAAATGATAAATGATAAATGATAGATGATAGATGGGGTTTCTGCTAAAAAAGTAAGCAGAGGACAAGGGAATTAAGGATTTAGGATTAAGAATTAAGGATTAAGGATTTTTTGTTTCTAGCTTTTTTACAAGCCATTATTAACTTTTCAATCCTTGTACCTTAATATTCAATGAAATATTTTGAGGACGAAAAGAGATTTTCCTAAGTAACCATATTTATAAGTATAAACATAATTCTTAAAAATTAAAAGTTAAAAGTGAAAAAACTCTGAACTCTGAATAAAGAACTTATACCCCTATTAATTTTTAATTTTGTGTTTATCACTTTTAATTTCGCAATAAACATTTTTTTAGAACAGCTCCAATTGCTGAGTAGAAACATGAAATTAAGAAAAATCAAATTATCAATCTGATCAATCGTTCGTTTCGGTCTTTTGAACGCAGAGTTAGGGAGACGCAGAGATTTTCGCTTTCGCGGAGAGGAGTATTCCGCTTTCAAACATGTGGCTTTCGACTAACTTTTTGTAGTATACCGAACAAATTTTCATCTTTAAACCCACCCTTATTGCTTATGACTTATGACTTAGGTTTTTTGAACGCAGAGTTAGGGAGACGCAGAGATTTTCGCTTTCGCGAAGAGGAGTATTCCGCTTTCAAACATGTGGCTTTCGACTAACTTTTTGTAGTATACCGAACAAATTTTCATCTTTAAATCCACCCTTATTGCTTATGACCTATGACTTAGGTTTTTTTGAACGCAGAGTTAGGGAGACGCAGAGATTTTCGCTAGCGCGAAGAGGAGAAGCAAATCAGTCATGGTATTCTGACTTGGCCTGAAATAGGTTGACTTTGCTTGAAATGCCATGTCATTATTCACTATTGAATTCTTGTTAATCGCTATTCAATCAAGCATTTTGAGAACGAAAAACTATCAACTTTAGCATCAACAAAATAAATCATAAGTAAAAAACGAAATTTTAAACTGCCCAAAGCCCACAACTTTAAACTTATAACTTTCAACTTTCAACTCAAGCGCAGTGACATCTTTTGACTCAGGAACACCAATCACCAAACCACCACCCCTCGACTACGCTCTGGGCAAGAATCACCAAACCACCAAATCAAGTGCAGTCACATCTTTTTGCTGAAGACCAACAATTAGCAAATCAGCACACCAGCACATCAATCAATCATCAATTTCTTGGTTAGTCGTTCCATTTCAGTTTCAATAGTTACCAAATACATCCCTCTAGCATAGCCTGTCATTGAAAGATCTTTGGTATAGTACCCATTCTGTATCCGCAGCGGCTCTGAATGAACAACTTTCCCTCGCATATCATAAACCATCAACTTGCCGGTTTTGCCTTTCAGGTTAGAAGCATTGATGAAAGCTTTATCCCAATCCGAGTGGTAGTAAACATGAAGACTGCCTGCGGCCGCTGCCCCTGCCAACTCATTTTGCGATACCAACGTATCACACGGACTGCCAGCAAGGGCGGGCAGGTCGTAATCCGGGTTATTTGGGAGACCCCAGTAGGTTTCATTACCTCCTAAGTTAAAGCTGAAAGGAGAAAAGCCACATGCTGAACCGGCGCTGTCGGGAGAATTAATTACACTCAAATTTAAATTATAAATGCTTGTAGCTGATTCAGGGTATGGGTATAAGTTTATCCCATCATTATATACACAAGAGAAATAAATCTTGTCATCCGGTCCTCGTTTTAACAGACCTCCCGTTGGTGGAATGGTCAAATAAACTATAGTATCCTTGCTTGCACTTATGTTAGGTGCCCATAAATCAAACTGCACTATACTGGATTCAACATCATTATTACTTGAAACATAAATGTATCTGCCTGTGGCAGAAAATTCACATCCAAAATATGCGGGAAATGATCCAGGAAGTTGTTCCTGCTCAATTTGAGTTACATTCGTAAATAATCCTGTGCATCTATCGAAATCAAAAACTTCAATTAATCCTTTGTAGTTTACACTTAAATACTTAGTGCCATCTTTTGAAAATGTGGAATGAATAAAATTTGTGTTTGTTGCAAAACCAATATTTTGGACAAATGGTGTTCCAATACCATTAGGCGTGATTAAATATGTATGAAAATTATTATTCCATGTTTGATAATCTTTAAAAAACACCCACCAATCCCGACCATTTCCATGTTTGATGGAAGCAACACAATCGGATGCCTGGTAGGTAGTTAATTGTACATTTTTTTGAACAACTGCACCCAACCCTCCATTTTGACTCATATCAACCACCGAATACCAAAAACCTGTTGGAAAGAATAAACAAGCAGTGAAAATGTAAAACAAGTTTGAAGAATCTGGCCAAGGAACAATAACTTGTTCTTGAAACATTAAATCTCCTACTAATGTATCTCCATTTAGCATCAAATTATGATTGCGATCCCAAACTACACCTAAAGCAACATATCCTTGAATCCACAATTGATAGTAGTCTGTATTGGCGTAAAAAATCAGGTTTCCGGAGGAATCAGAAATTGTACAGCTTCCACCTCGCGTTAAAGTAGAGGAATTAAAAAGTTGAATCGTACCTTGATCAAATTTCATGCCTGCACTATCGCCGAAACACCATACGTTGTTCTTAAACTGTGCCTGCACCCCACCAGTTATAAAGCTTAAAACAATGATTAAAAAGCTGATCCGAAATAATTTCATCAGGCTAAAATACGAAAAGAATTAAGAATTAGTAATTAAGGATTAAGGATTTTTTGTTTCTGCTCAACAGGAAATTTCTTCTCCTTCTGTTTTTGAGTCTGTTCCTGTTTCTTCCCCGTTCTCATTCTCATTCTGCTTCTCATTCCGCCTCACCCCCGACCCCTCTCCAGCAATGGCATTGGTCTCCGAAAAAACATTTTTAGCTGGAGAGGGGGGATTCCAATTAAGGATTAAGGATTAAGAATTAAGGATTTTTTGTTTAAAGTCACCTAAAATGCCATTATTCAATTTTCAATTCTTGCTACTCAATATTCGATAAAACATTTTGAGGACTGAGAACCTGCAAGCTTAGCAGTAACAAAGTGAATCATAAGTGAAAAACGAAATTTTAAACTGCCCAAAGCCCACAACTTTAAACTTATAACTTATAACTTTCAACTTTCAACTTTCAACTTTCAACTTTCAACTCAAGCGCAGTGACATCTTTTGACTCAGGAACACCAATCACCAAACCACCAAACCAACAAACAACAAAATCAAGTGCAGTCACATCTTTTTACTGAGGAACAACAATTAGCACCCCTCGGCTGGGCTCTGGGCAAGCATCAGCACTCCTCGACTTCGCTCTGGGCAAGCAATAGAATTAAGAATTAAGAATTAAGGATTAAGAATTAAGAATTAAGAATTAAGAATTAATTTTTTTATGAAAATTTTAATCGCCAAATCATCAAATTACCAAATCATCAAATTAATAAATCAGCACCCCTCGACTTCGCTCTGGGCGGCGCTTGTCACTTGCCACTTGCCACTTGTCACTTGTCACTCAGAGTCAGTCACATCTTTTTACACCGAAACACCAATCAGTGTTCATTCAATCTAAAAATCTAAATACCTCAAAGTTTTTCCATTCTGTATCCATTCTTTACCAAAAACTCCAGACATCGTGGGAGCACTTCTTTCAAATTCGGAAAGGCTTTTTCGCTATCATGAAAAACTATAATCGATCCGGGTCTTACATTTTGTATGACATTTTGGTAGCATTTTTCCGGTGTAACGGAGGTGTCGAAGTCGTAACTGAGAACATCCCACATGACTATTTTATAATCCTTTAAAAGCAACCGAGATTGTGCAAGTTTGATTTTGCCATAGGGTGGACGAAAAAGCTGGGAGTCTATAACTTGTCTTGCTTTCTGCACATCGCTTACATAACTTTCAGTGTCCGTTTCCCATCCATTAAAGTGATGAAATGAATGATTCCCCACCGAATGACCAACGCCTTGAATCATGTAAAAAATATCCTTATGTTTTTTAACATTATCGCCGATGCAAAAAAATGTTGCTTTTGCATTATACTTCTTCAATTGCTCGAGCACAAATTCTGTTGGACCGGGAACGGGGCCATCATCAAAAGTAAGATAAACCACTTTCTCATCCGGATTCATCCGCCACAGAAAATTTCTGTAGAATGAGCGAATCAGTTGTGGTGGTTGTACCAGAAAATTTCTCATGATATGCAAAAGGCTCCCGAAGGAGCCTTTCTGATTTTATCTTGAATAATATTTTTGCTCAACAGCTTTAAAGCGACCTTCAAGTTCTTTCACCAGAGCATCCTGCTTGGAGTTGCGGGCTAACCTGATTAACTCCTGCATCACTGCCAGTGCTTGTCCCATATCACGTTCAATAAGCTTGTAATGTGGAGTGCCTTTTAAGGAGAGGTAATACTCGATATCATTCTCATAAGTATCGGCGAGCTTGTGAAGTATGGTTGTTCCGGTTTCAATAGCTGCTTTACTCTTTGCATCGTTAAGTTCCATGCCGCGATTAATAATCATTCCTGTTGAATCAACTTCCGGCATACTGTTAAAGTTTGCAGCAGCAAAATAAAGATCTGCTATACGAAGCATCATCAAATTGAAAGGAACCGTTTTATCAGGCATTACTTCCAGACAACGGTCGAGTACAATGAGCGCAGAGTCACGCTTGCCTTCATTCAACATAGTCTCGGCCAGTCGACTGAAGTTATTGCGTAAATTCATGGTCATGTTAAGGTTATTCTGATCGAGATATACATTTGGATCAGCCATATTTCCCCACAGGAATTTGTTCACCATATTGTCGAACATACCATTGGAATTAACTCGTCCGGTCTGACCATCCGGAGCAGGTGCAGTTTTTATTGGCACCAATCGGTATGCAAGACCTTCCAGCTGGAAGTAATCTTCGAGATTCAAGTAACTTTCAGAGCCTACAGTAACCGCAAAATAAATTGGGCGCTTCCAGTTATTGTGTGCAAGCAAATCCAGAATCATCAGATCAGCTTTCATCACATAATTACGATCGATATCAAATTCAATCTGCTTAACAATCTTGTCTGCATCTTCCAGGAGCAACTGTTCCGTTTTGCAAAACAACAGCAGGATCAACAGGAATACTAAACTGTTTGGTAGGATAGTAATTGATTTCGTTTCCACCCTGTGTACGTGCTTTTGCTTCCGGATCATCACTGGCAATAAAATCTACAATCTGTTTCAGATCTGTATAGCCTTTCAGACCACGATCATAAAACGGAACATAATCGCGTGTGCCCTGAATAATTTTATCGTACGTTAACGAGAAAGGAATTGGATCGGAATCGTATGCTTTATGACGCATTTGCTCAATGTACCAATCGGTATTGAGGAGACTCAAATTGATAACACGTACATCGGTACGTACGCCTTCCACTTCCTGAATATACCACAATGGGAAAGTATCGTTATCACCATTGGTGAAAATAATTGCATTAGGAGCACAGGAGTTCAGATAATTGTAAGCGAAATCGCGTGAAGTGTATCTGCCTGCACGATTGTGATCATCCCAACCTTCTTTAGCCATGAGACCAGGAACTGCTGCAAGACAAATAAGAGTGATTCCTGCTGAAGCTACTGTTGGAGAAAGTTTTTCGATAACCAATCGGCCAATGCCATCACACCTAAACCAATCCACATCGCAAATGCATAGAATGATCCTGCATAGGCATAATCACGCTCACGTGGCTGATAGGGTGGCTGATTCAGATAAAGTACAATGGCAATCCCTGTAAAGAAAAAGAGCAGGGCTACAACAACTCCACCATGAAGGTTGCGGCGGAACTGATAAATTAAACCGATTAATCCCAAAATCATTGGAAGGAAATAAAACTTATTCATCCCCTTGTTATTGGTGGCACTCAATGGTAATTTATCCTGAGGTCCCAGGCGGATTGCATCAATTCCTTTTATTCCGCTAATCCAGTTTCCTTTAGTGATACCACCATGTCCCTGTAAATCATTCTGACGTCCAACGAAATTCCACATGAAATAACGCCAGAACATATGTCCCATTTGGTAGCTGAAAAGGAAATCGAGATTCTCACCCATGGTAGGTGTTCTGTCGCCTTTAATGCCGGTCCATTCTTTGTAAGCAGAAATATGATTCTCCTGATTGCTGTACATCCTTGGGGAAAATGGTACTTGCTTTCGGATCATAAACAGGAATGATTTTATTTCCTGAAGGAACATATTTCCCATTCTTTTCACCATAAGTCATGTCACCTTCTTTCTGATCAACCAGTTTGGCATTGAAATACTGACCATAAAACAACGGACGATCACCATACTGATCACGATTGATATAACTCAACAGTGCAAATGCATTTTCCGGATTATTTTCATCCATTGGAGGATTCGCCATCGAACGAACTACAATTTGCGTGTAGGAGCTGTAACCGATTACAATAAATGCAAAGCATAAAATTGCAGTGTTCAGCAAAGGTTTGTTTTTAGCAACCGTGTATTTGAGACCGAAATAAATTGCGGCAACAATAATGGCAACAAAAAACAAGAAGCCCGACCAGATTGGCAAACCAACTGTGTTCACAAAAAATAAATCAAAGTAAGCTCCGATTTTCACAAAACCGGCAACAATGCCATATTGAACGAAAGCAAGAATAGCAACACCCATTACACCGGTATAAATGAGACCTGGTGTGGTGACTTTATAACGTTTGAAATAATAGATATAAGCAAGAGCCGGAATGGTAAGCAAGTTCAGTAAGTGAACTCCAATGGAAAGTCCCATTAGATAAGCAATGAGTATCAACCAACGATCTGAATGACGCTCATCGGCATGATGTTCCCACTAAGCATGGCCCAAAATACGACTGCAGTAAACATCGCAGACATTGCATAAACCTCACCCTCAACAGCAGAAAACCAGAAGGAATCACTGAAAGTATAAGAAAGCGCACCAACCATTCCGGCGCCCATAATCATTAAAAGTTGCGGCATAGTTAATTGGTCATCAGTAGCTTTGACCATTTTGCGAGCTAAATGCGTCACCGACCAAAAGAGGAATAAAATTGTAAATGCAGATGATAGAGCCGACATAACATTGACCATGATAGGTACCAGTTTCACATCGCCACCGGCAAACAGGGTAAAGAATCGGGCAATCATCAGGAACAATGGTGCTCCGGGCGGGTGACCTACCTGTAATTTGAAGGCGGCGGCAATAAATTCGCCACAATCCCAGAAGCTTCCGGTGGGTTCAATCGTTCGTAAATAAACAAAAGCAGAAACCGCAAAGGCTGCCCATCCGGTTAAATTGTTGATCTTGTTATAGTTTTTCATCCTTGTATTATGGGGTTGCAAGGGCGAAGGTAGAAAAAAAGCAATATTTGACGCGGCCGGAGG
Source organism: Bacteroidota bacterium (assembly GCA_016713525.1). Lineage (GTDB taxonomy): Bacteria > Bacteroidota > Bacteroidia > AKYH767-A > OLB10 > JADKJB01. The sequence continues at coordinate 15,869 of JADJOZ010000004.1, forward strand.
CGATTTGCAATGCGTGCGGGATTTAGGGCTAATCCGGGAGATGAGAAAGTCAAAAAGTCGCCCATTCGAAAAGGTCTGAAGAATACCCTGAAAATGAATTTCTGAGGTCTGGTTTTGAAGCAAAAATGCAACCAACAATCTATATATCAGCAGCATACCAGTTTTTTTAGATCTTTTAAGTTTGGGAAGCATTTAAAATTGTACAGCAACAAAGCAAACCAACACAAAATCACCAACAATACAATACACTGATTAATAACCACTTACCAAATTTAACCAATTAACATTTTTTCTTGTTACAACGATTGCAGGTTTTTAGATTTTTTTTACTTTTGCAGTCCCGAATCGGAGACGTTTCAGGAGATTGTCCGATGGTGTAATGGCAACACTGCAGATTTTGATTCTGCCTTTCCAGGTTCGAATCCTGGTCGGACAACAAAAAAGCCCCTTCATTGGGGCTTTTTTTATGTCTTTTTCAATAATATTATATTGATTTTCAAAATGTTTAATTTTGGGCAATTATAGATATCTAATCTTCAAAAGGTAGCCCTTTACCCAAATAATTACCTAAATCCTTACCTAAACTTACCTAAAAAATCTTTAATCTTACCCAAAAAGGGCTATTTATTGCATCATTTGGGTATCATTTAGGTAATTATTATAAATTTGAGTTATTTAATTGAAAAATCTAACACAAAAAATCTTGAAAAGACTAACAATTAATTATAAACTACAATCTGGAAAGACAAAAACTCAATCAATACTGGCAGTTCTGAATTTAAATACAAAATCATTCAATGGAAAGTATCTGAATGTATCAAAATCCACAGGATATACTGTTTATCCAAGTGAGTGGGATTCAAAAGAGGCCTACCAGAAGATTTTCAGAAAAAGTCAAAATTGATGCTTCTGGAGGAGGAACTTGAAAAATATTTGAATGCAACGTACAAAAGTTGTACAGATGCTCAAATTATTGCCAATTATACCAATGGTACATTTAAGTACTATCTAACAGACTACATAGATAGAATATTGCATGGAATAGATAACTCTAGCACTTCTATATACCAATCAAAAGAAGGCATTCAGGAAGTAATTAGCAGAAATAAATTTAGACAGGAATTAAAGACTTTCTTTTTGAACAATGGTTTGAGGGTTTTTAATCCCAATAACCAAATTATAGATTTAGAAATTCTTTTCCAGGAACAACCCAAGATAACAACCATAGCACACATTGGAGTTTTACAATCATTACAACCTATTATAACAGCTCCCAGTGATATAATTCATTTTCCTGCTGCAATTACCCCTGCTCCTTCTTCAAGACCAAACAGAGTTGTTAATATAACAAGTAAAGATGATTTGTTGAAAATGAAATTTTTTGATTATATCAAAAGAGTTGGAGAAATGAAAATCAAAGAAGGCAAAATCACAGAAGTAAGAAAGAAAAAAGGAGGTATAACAGAAATTCATAATCCATATAAAACAGCAGCAAATGAATGGGAAGAATTTGATTCATTACTTACACTTAAAGACTTACACACTGATGATTGTTTTTATTTCTTTGAACATGTGACAGAAGAATGTGATGTTGAATTACCAGGGTTAAGTAATTATAAAAAATGGTTGAAAGCAGTGTTGACATATGCGGTTAAACAAGATGATATTGTTTTTGACGGTGCAAAACTAAATAGGGAATCATATATATTTGAAAGAAATAATGAAATTATATCAAGACCTTATCTAACAGAAGACATGCTTGATGTTTTATATAAATTAAAAGTACCAAGACATCATCACCACTTTGAATATATAAAAGATTTATTTTATTTACAGAGTTATACAGGTGGTTTATCATTCACCGATATGTCACAAGGCTTTAAGCCACATACAAGAATGTCAAAAGGTGAATTAATTAATTTCGTAAATGTCACCAGAAAAAAAACTGGTGTTCGCGCTGATATTCCTCTTACTGATAAAGCATTTGAGATTTTAAAAAAGTATAATTTCAAATTTCAATATTTAACCAATCCTTATTACAACAGAGAAATAAAGAAGGTATGTGAATTGGCAGGTTTTACAGATGATTTTATTGAACAGAGATATGATACAAAAACAAGAGCCACAACTTATGCAGAACCTGTTCCATTTTGTTCAAAAATCAGTTCTCACAGTGCAAGACGGTCATTTTGTACCAACTATTACTATCACAGAAATGTACCAGCAGAGGGATGTAATTGCCATATCTCAACACAAATCTGTTCAGTCTATGCTTAAATACATTCAAGTGACAAGCAAAGAAAGGTTTGATAATTTTGTTGAACTAACCATTAAACAGGATAGAAAGGAAAAAGCATAGATTATCTTACATTCAAAATAAAACCCCTGATGATTCTGTTGTATAAATGGAAAATAAATTACCCACCCTCATTTATGCTTAGCCAGAAGACCAATAGGAATTAATATTTCCTAATAGTAATCGCTTTAAAGATTTTTAAAGATACTGGCCAAAATCAAAATATATTGTACTAATGCAAAAAAACATAGCCCGGTATTACAAACGGGATATATTTTCTCAATCATATTTTAAAAACAAAATCATGAACAGCTGGATAGGTTTTTAATGTTGATTCAAGACTCATTAAACATTCGTCCCCTGTACCAAGTTTACATGTAAATCTGATATAATTTAGATTTTGAGTATTTTGGTTTACTAAATCCCAAAAAAATGGGTTGAATTCCTGCTTATTATTAAATAGCCGCCATGAAGTTCTATAATCAGGAGAAAAAATTAATTTACTAAATTGAACTTCTACAGGATTGTTTTCAAAATTTACAAATACGTTTGTAGGTTTTTCATCCTTCATTGAACTGCCATCGGCAATTGCAATTAATTCATAAAAGTGTTCATCATTATTTTTATGAATTCTTTTAATTTCGGCACAATTTCCGTTTATATATTTATAATAGTAATGAAATTCTCTCTTTTGATGATACCGTACATAATTTTCCCTTTTTATGCCTTCATTGAGTACATCATTCTCTGAATAAAAATAACATCTTCTATCCTCAATGGTAATATAATCATGTTCAAGAAACCATTTTTCTACTTCTTCGGTTAAATATTGTGGTTGCCCATTTTTTCTTGAAATCGTAACTAAATGATTTGCATAAGCAGGATATTTTTCGGTTGGAAAATTATCTTTGGTAAGTCCCATAGGGGTATAATTAGAATATGGCAACAAATTTAGGTATTTATTATAATATCTTAAAACTCCAATACAAAAACAAACCCCGACCATTACAATCAAAGTTTTATTTGACCTTTACTTTATGCTACGTAAACGTTCTTTTATTGTGGGGATATATTCCTTAGGAATTTCGTAAACTATCACGATTGCTTATTTGGTCCAACATCATACTCAAGAGTTGATTCCAACATTTAAAATAACGCAGATGTTTATTACCCGAATAGCGAGCAACACATTTGTCAAATATCCGTGAAGGAAGATGATCTTCAATTTGAGCGAAAACATAATTGCCTGTACTCATAACTTTTTATTGAATTATTATGAATAAAATTCAAATCGTAACATCTTTAAAACGCAATCAATGTCCTGTATATCAATAACTTCAAAGAACTATGAAAATATTTAATAGGACTCTACTTTTTTCAAATAAAAAGTAAGAAATCAAAATTTCTTTTATCTTTCGTGGAAAATTTTAGAGACATGGTAGATTTTAAGGTATTAAAGGATGGTTATGATAAACATCTGAAATTAAGAAATACATTTCATGATTTCATTTTAGAGAAAAATATGGATTGGGTTATAATATTAGGTTCCTTCTTTGGAGTTCTACCATATCTAACAAGCAAAAATCTACCCTTTTTAGTTATCAAACTTTTGATATTAATATCAATATTGTATTTAATATATGCCTATCTTAAAAATTGGAGCAAAATCACAAAGAGGGATGCTTTAATTCAAAAGATTATGATAGAATTAATAAAGTAATTGATTTTAATGTTGATGATGATATTATAATTTGGATGAAAAAAACAAGTGAACAAATGAATATATTTACAAAAGTTTTAAGTGAGAATAAAAATACAAAAACTTGGAAGAATTTCTTGCTATTTTTTCACCTGCTGTTCGAAAATATATCAAAGAAAATAAATCTGATAAGTCTGCAATGAATGCTTTAACTTTTACTTATCCAATGATTACATCATTGATTGCTGTTCAAGAAATTCCAGTAAATAAAATGAATAACTATTACAGGTTATTAGGAATTCTTGGACTGGTTTGTTTATTCTTTACATTTTACAATATAGAAAATACAAAATGTATATTTTAAATATGAGATACCCAAAAAAACAATTATCTCATAAACATCACTACTTACCCGAGTTTTATATAAAAGGGTTTGTAAATGATAAAGTCAAATTATTTGTTTATGATAAGAAGTATGACATAATTCAAAGTAAATTTCCTTCACAAATATTTTTTGAAATGGAAAAGAATATATCAGATTATGGATTTATCAAAGATGATTTATTAGAAGATATTACAAGTAATATAGATAATAAACTCGCTCCAATATTTCAAAATATCAAAAACTCTAGTTCTGTTACTGAATTAAATGTTGATGTAAATTCTTTTTCTGTGCTACTATTTGTTATAGATAAATATTTAAAACTACCTGCCAATCAACATTTAATTGAAAAACTAAAACCATATATACTGTCCAAAGTAGCAAATCAAAGGTCACGAAATTTTATCAAATTATTGAACCATGATTTAATGACAGATGTAATAAGAAAGCAACATGTTGATTTTATGTTACCTTATTTAGAGGTTAAAGAATTTGAAACTAAATCATTACCAGGAATAAATTATTACTCATTTCAAATTACACAGGAAAATAGTTTGGTAATTTCAGATTATCCTTTTGTATTCAGAAATGAAATTACTGGATATGAATCTATTAAGACAAATCTTGTAATTCCCATTGCACATAATAAATTATATCTCGGAGTAGAAAACCAACAAAAGTTCAAATATTTAGATGCGGGCAAAATTGCTGCATTTAACATGATTCAATTTCAACAATGTGTCAGGTATGTTGGATGTAGGGATAGGAAGATGTTGGAAATATTAGTTATATATTATAAGGCAATGAAACCCCTTTTAAATTTAGAAAATGATAAGAAAATGTTTTTTGAATAAAACAATAAATTTTAAACTTAATTAAATCTAAATCCTTGGGATTTCACTAAAAATGGAGATTGAGAAAATAAATAGTGAAACATTTCGATTTTATAGATAATAATTTAATAAGAGTTATTGAACACTAAATAAATATTGGTTTATGAAAGAATCATTAGAGAATACTTGGAACCATTTTCTTGATAGAGTTAAAAGCCCATTTGGCGGAACATTTATCACGGCCTGGGTTATTATTCATTGGAGACCTGTTTATTATTTTTTCTTTGTTGATTCAGAGGTTCCAATTTCTAAAAGATTTGAATTCTTCATGAAGTCATTTGATTATGGTGGGTTCTGGTTTGACTTCTGGATGAACTTTTGGCTTCCTGCTTTTTTATCCATAATTGCAATTACAATTTACCAAGGGTTTTCAATTTTGGCAGGTATGATTACAGGTTATTTTAAAAGAACAATAGAACCTAATCTTGCAAAAAAGTATGATACTAGTGATATGGTGGCTCGTGAAAGGTATGATGCCTTGAAAACAGTCAATGAAGGATTGGAACGAGATATTAATCATATCCAAGACAGAGCAAATGGGTTACATAGTAAATCATTATTGTCCGATTAAACTAGTTTAATATTTGCTGAAACTCAACGGAATCAACCCTTCCCAGCCTTTGATGGATGACTGATTTTGTAGGTAGCTACCCATCAAATATTTAAGATTAATGGCGGGTTTGCTCGGCGCCATGCCTTGTATGTATCTTTTATAAATTCCAAGAGTTCAATATAACTCATCAGGTGTAATCTTATTACTGTTATCATGTTAGCAAATGATTTTTTAGTTGCTGATTTTTTTCGAATTACAACCATCAGCAATTGAGCAATCAACACACAATAGATTTGCATTTTAATTGCATTCGGAGTAGCACCCCAAAAATATCTCACAGGAAAATTTTGTTTTATTTGTTTGAATAATGTTTCTATCATCCAGCGATTCTTATATATCGCTGCTACTTCTTTTGCACTGATTTTAAAATTGTTAGTTATAAACACATATTGTTTTCCGTCTTCGGCATTAAATACAATTCTTCGTAATTTTAATCGAATGACTTTTCCGGTTTCATCCTTATAGCCTATGGTTATAAATTGCTCTTTAAGAACCCCCTTTGCTGCCTTTTTCTTAGAGTTATCAGTTATTACTTTAGTGACATGATAGACCGCATTTTCCTTCATTCTGGTAACAAAACCAAACCGATTGTTTTGTCCATTTAGCATATTGTGCGTACAAATTATAGGCTTTATCAAATACAACAAAACTATCTGATGGTAATTTCAACTTATACAAGAACTGCTTATCATGAACTTTTGCCGCTGTCATTCGAACGAATTCTGTTACTCCACTAAAAGCATCCATCATAGCATGAACCTTAATGCCCCCTTTTTTGCGGGAGCCATCCATAGGGTTGCGCCCAACACCCCTCAATATATCCGTAAATAAACTTATTGTGGTACTATCAATTATTTTTAAGTTTTTAATACTCAGTCCCTTTAACCGGGTGTCCGAGATAAAACTATGGTATCGTTGAAGTAATTGGTAATATATTGTTTCCATTACCATATAACTTCTGCGGTTATTTGCATCAGATAATGTACTCTTCGGTGGAGCTTTATCTAATCCTAAATGGGTCAACTTTCCCTCACATGCTAGCATCCCTTCGCATAATTCTCTGAGACCATTGCAATAACTAAAAACACCATATAATAGACTTATAAGATGAACCCTCACAGGGATCCGTTTATAATATTTGTTGCTTTGATGTTTTTTAGCTGCATCTGCAATGATTTTAGCTGGTATACAGCTTAATATCTGTGATAATACCGGCTGTCCGACAAATTTATTAACTTTGTTCATAGTTATGGTTTGAGTGTGGTAACCCAAACTTAACTAAAAAGGGGGTATAGTTTTGCCCCCTTACTTATTTTTTTACTATTTTAGTCGGACAATAATGATAGTAAATTAAAAACATATGAAAAAGAAGCATCTGAACTTAATAAAATATTAATTCAGAATAAAGAAGATTTTGATAAGGAAAAGGAAAAATTAATTTCAGAGCATGAAAAGAAAATAGTAGAAATTAAGTCAACAACTAACAAAGATTCTTTATTGAGTGGTGATGAAGTTGATTATGATTATTTTACAAGGACTTTTATTAATCAAGGAGTAAATTTATATGACCACGAAAAATCAGGATTTTATACAGTTGAGAATTTCAAACTGATGGACAATGGATATTTTGAGATAATAATTTGAAATTTAGAATAAATAATATTCATTTTAATGATTTATTGGGAATATTATATTTTGAAAAAACAACATTAGAAGGTAAATCTAGATTTAAAAATGTGCTTGTAAAAGTAACTGATGGTTTATATGTAGGAAGTGAGTATGAAATTGATACTGGAGTAGAAAATCAAATAATTTATGCTACTTCAATTCCACCTGGAACTAGAATAAGAAATCCTTAATTAATCTTTCAAGAACTTTTACATTCAGTCTTGATCAATTGCTAGAATTTTGAAATCAAATTAGTTGCTTTATTCCATGTATGTCTCTATAAAATAAGATTCATATCCACCGCCCTTTGTGTAAAATACAATTTTAATAAAATAAACTCCATAAGCAAATATAAAAATTCTATATTCAATTGGTAATGGCTTGTGAATAAAGAAATTTTTAACACTTACTAAACCAATATTATCCATAATAACCATCCATGAATCAACTTTAATGCTAAAGTGTTTATGAGATTCATCTAAAGTAACTATACTATCTATCAATTCTCTTGCAAATCTTTCAGATTCAGAATTACTCTTAAAAATATTACCAATTTTGTTTCTTCCCTACTATCATGTTCTGAGAATAATAATCTTCACAAAATACATTGCCAACAATTTCATGTTCAAATTTAATTGAAGTGAATTCATGATAAAAACCAATATGGTATTTCTTCTTCTTGTTCATACTTTTTTTCTTTACCAAATATAAAAAAACTGTCTTAATTATTATATTTTTAATCATAAAATTTACCGGGAAATACTTAGACAGTTTCCTTACCGTTTCTAGAACTTCACTTGAAACCCGGGAGGGAGGTGTAAGTTGAACTCCAATTTCCTGAAAGTTAGGCAGATTCGGTTAAGATTCAAAAATGTTATGCAGTGCTATATATAGAGGTGTAATGCTGTATTTTCGCTTTTGTGGTCTACTTATATGAATGTGACCACTATATTATGCCGGTTTATCCTATCCATACAATTCAAAATATCCACTTTCACAGGAATATTTATTCTAAATTTAAAAAATGTGATTCATATATTTGTGTATTGCACAAAGGAATATCAACTTTTATACAGTAATATTTATTTTATTTTTAAAACTATTTCAACTTTCAAATATTATTTGTATATTTATATCTGTTGGTCGCAGTGGAATTAATATTGAAGAGCCCTTCTGTTGATTATGCCTGTGCGACCAAAACATAGAGTTAACAACATTGGGGGTTCGTCACAATAAATGCAACGAGTTGAGATTTTAATAACAAATAAGAAATTATTAAAAGCAGTAACTGAGCAGGGATTTAGTTCACTTAACCTGTTTACATTTTTTCTAATTTTAAAATCGCATAGTGAAACCGGTCTTATTCAAAATTTTTCGACCACATTCACAAAGCATTTAATGACTGATTATAACTTCAGTCGTAATACAATAAAAGAAAGGGTCAATAAATTACAACGCTTGGGTTATGCCATGTATAACTCCAAACTTAATGTATTACATCTAACCTCAGTTAATTTTCTAAAATTAAAATACGGGATTAAAATTTCTAATAATAATTTTGTAAGAATAAAATTAGAAACTAAAAACCATAAAGCAGTTACGGCACAATTAAGGGCTGTAGCCAGTGATATATATTTCACAAACAAAATCAAAAGTTACAAAATTCAACAGCGATGTAAAAATGGTTCAGGTAATTCAGCAAAGGGCTCGAATTTACAAATGCAGAATTTTATAACAAGCATCACTCGCAAAGAACTGGCTGGTGTAATAGGTAGTAAACACAGTAGCACTGGTCAACGTTTGATGAAAAGACTTAAGCAGTTTAATTTAGTTAAAGAGGATACTCAACAGGCAAATTATATTAAAGAGTGCACATTTATTGAGTTTATTCATTGCTATGCAAAAACTGATGTAAATCCGAATGCGCATTATTTTTATAAATATGGTAAAGTGTATGAGCAATTGGCAAATAGAGTTCAGTTCAAGAACTATCAGCCACATGTAACAGACTTAATGTTTTAAAAATGAATAGTGTCAAAATCAGCAATCGTATTATTTCAGTTTCAATAGTGCTATATGCTATGGCTTATTTTACTGAATTTGTATTTAACCAGTATGCTTTAGCCAAAGCCTTTTTAAAGTTTTAATTAATCAGGGCTATAGTTTTGCTAAGGCAAATAAATTGAAAATCAAAAATTATAAATAAATGAAAAAAACAATTACAGGAACAATCGGAGCAATTTACGAATTAAGAAAAGTAACGCCAACAGCCACAAAGCAAAGGTTTATGCTAAGGTCAGTTGATGAAGATATTTATTTCATTGAGGCTTTTAATAATATTGAACTATTATCAGGGCTTATGCCGGGGGATGCTGTTAAATTGGAAATTAGTTCCAAGGAATGGAATGGCAAAATTATTAATTATTTAAACTGGCTATCGCCACTTTTGCCCGTAGAAAAACTTAAAGTGAATGACCAAACAATAAGCAAAAATCCTGCCGTGGCTAATATTGAAAAGGCTCCGGTTATTTTGAATATTACGGATATGGATGTCTACGAAATACTTGGTCTTTCGCCAAAACAAATTAGAGAGCATGAGGAGAAAGTTAAGTTGAGAGAAGATTTTCCCCAAGGATTACACTAAATTTCGACTAGCTTGGATAAATCGGAATATTATGCAAAAATTAAGCCTTTCCGTCAATTTATAGCGATTATTTAGCATTGGTCGAGGGTTACCATCCAAAACGGTCTTCGGTTTATTATATGTCATCTAATGCGTTTTTATAAAAAATAGCCCCTTTTTTTTCTGGTTTTGTTAATTCTGCATAAATTCAAAAAGTATATTGCGACTATTTAAGGCTTTATTTTGTGGATGAATAATGTAATCATAAAATTTACATTAAAATCTATTTGAAATTTGATTTGACATTTAGAATGTGATGTACACAAATCAAAAATTTCTACCAAAATTTTTTATAAAAATATTTTTGCAATATTAAATTGGTTGAGCGAAAACGCAAATTCATATCTCCATTTTTAAGAATCTAACTATTTGGGGCTATTAGGATATACAAGGTGATGCACTAATTAAGATACGAATTTAGAAAATCAATTTAAACCTACAAACTAGCGGGTCAAAATAAGTTATAGTCCTCTGGAATTAGGTCCGGACCATCCAGGGATATGACCTTAAACTTTAAATATAAAAAGTATACACACAACTTCATCCAACTTGGATATTAGTCATGTTTGACCAATTCACTAGGTTTAATTAAAAATAATTCATGGTATTCATGTGGCTGAAAATAATATTACTGTATTTTTTTGAGTACGGTTTAATGTTTAATCCTGTAGGAGTTATGCTCAATTTTCTAAAACGACATTTATAGCCCAACTTTATACATAGTTCAAATAAAATTAAATGCTCATATTCGTTCATAAAGTTTCCAAATACAATTTCTTTTAAGTATTTTTTGTTAAAATTTATGTTTGGGAGACTTGAAATCATTCTGTATTCATTTTCATAACTCCAATGAGAATGTTTCATTTGTATTATTTTTTCAAAATCTCTATCAGAATTAATATATTTTACAGTATTTTGATAAAGTATTTTTTTTAATTTAATCCTATCAGGTTGATGAATTATTTTATTCTTGGGAAATTCAAAACCTAATCTAACCCCATTCCATCCTGCATAATGAGACCACATCAGGATTTGCTTAGTTTCATTAGCATTTTTGGAAAAACAAACTACTTTTTTGTCGTATTGATTGAGCAAAATATAACTAAAAGTATCTGTATTGAGTTTAGATTTAAATATTAATTTTAATTTTTTTTTCAATAGGCATTTCAATTTTATCCGGTTTATCGTCTTCGTCCATAAATTTTAAGTACTCAATCCACAATTCCTGTGCGTTTATAAATGACCTGTCATAACTAAGTAGTTCATGAATATACTTTTCGACAAGATTATTTGGTCTAAATCAAATGGGTCGTTCAGTTCTTCTCTTGATAGACAATGAAATGAATTGGTTACCAACAAATGAATTAGATTCATATTATACTTATGATATTTGTATAAGTTTATAGTTTCCATTGTAAATTTGTAATAAGCACTATTTAGTTCATCTGAATTTGATTTTATGAAAATAATTAGTATTACTAAATAACAATAACCACCTAGCAATAACCATATTTAAAATAAAATTCATTGAATGAGATATTAGTTTTATCTAAGATATATGTTGACATAATTTTTTTAAAATTTGGTTAAAGGCTTTAATTTAATATTAAATGAAATACCGAAAGTCATATGCTTTGTTGCCAAGTTCTTCAATTTGTTTGCCCATTACAGATAGCCGTTTTGAAAAATCAATTGTAACTGGCATTATTTTGTAAAGTTCTGCACCGTTCCAATTCATCTTGGTCAATTTTAATATGTCATTTGCCACGGTTTCTATAGGGTCTGTTCCTCTGAATCTTTTAATCAGTAATGGTGAAGGTATTCCTCTTTTTCCTTGATAATATTTGCCCGTTAGTTCTGGGCTTTCGACAATTCCATGTGTCCAAAGCAGAAAACTAAATTCGTCTAATTGGATAATAGTACCTCTCTCAATTGGGAATCCATCAAAATCATGTTTTTGACTTGTTGAATTATACTTCAATTTAATGGCTTTCCAAGAATTAAATTGTTGGATTTGTAGCAATTCAATGTTATCAATTCCTTGAAGAGCATTACAAATCCCCTCAATTTCTTCACGGGTATAATGAGTTGTCTTATGTATTACTAACTTTTTTAACCCAATTACTGGGTCTATTTTGTGGTAAGTGTTGCGAATGTTTGTTACCAATCTAAATGCATCGTCTTTACTCATAAAAGGGTTTTTCCCAATCAAAACAGGTTTTTCAATTGGCTGAAGTAAAAACCGAAGTCCATTACCACTTCCATCAAATATTTGACTACTGCCTAAAACTACTTTGTTTTTTGCATTTTGGCGGACTGCATAACCTAAACCAACAAAAGCAGTTTCTGTATTATCCGTTTTGACCTTCCAAGGTGTTCCATTAGATTTTACATATATTCCTAAGGAAAGCCACCATTTAACTTTCGCTTGGTCACTATAATTAATTGATTTGTCTTCAATAAACTGTAATCGTAATCCTTTTTTTACTGCATAAAGTTTTAATGAATCGTGAAGGTCAAAATATGTTTGTTCATTTTTAAGTTCTCTAAAATTTTTCCATGCATCTGGAATGTAAACAACTACACAGTCAATTTCGGTGCTTCTAAATGAAAGTTTGTCAATTTTGCTTTTAATTAATTCATAAAATTGAATTGCTGAATACTTACTTATCTCTTGACTGTTTATAGTAACAACAAATTCACTCTGGCATGAATTTGGAATAATCAAATGTTTTTTAAATATTTCATCAAATCCAGAATATTCTTTTAAATATTCCTTTTCAGTATTGGGATTTGACTTATTAAGTAAAGAATCCAGATGTTTCTTTAATCTATCAAACCCGTTATCGGGACTAATGATTGCTATGGTAATTTTTGTTGGAATTCCATTCAAGCCAAAACTTTCCTCCAATGGTCCTAATAGTTTTAATCCATTAAGAGGATGAATAGATTGTTTTGTTTCATCTTGGTGATGGAAGTAAATTAGAGGCTCACTTACTTTGGTGTATCTATCAAATGAATGAATTTTATCAATTTTTTTAGCGGCTGTTGAATAAAAGTTTGAAAGTTTAATTGCAAAATCTCCAATACTAAAAGTCATGTCAGGTTTTCTTCGTTTTAACTCTGCAATCCAAAAGCTTAGTCTCTTGCCATATTTGGCATTCCATCTGTTTGAAATTATCACATTAGAAATTTCTTGAACTACCCTGCTTTCAGGCTCTTCTCCTGTAACGGTTTGTATATGAATAGTAGGACAAATCTGTAGGAATAATTCTTTGTCAACAAATTGAACCTTAAATTCAAAAGCCTCAAAAACCTGTATGTTTGATGGTATAGTAAAGCGAAACCATTTAGGAATACTATTTATCTCCTCATCCGACAAAGGGTGGCTAATTGAATATACTTTTCTATTCTGAGTAAATTTAGATTGCAATTCAAATCCAAAATCATTAACAAATGATTTTTCTATTAAATCATACAACATACCAAGATAATATGATTCAGGTTGATAAAAAAGGTATTCCGGTATATCAATCAGTTTTATATCTTCAGTAAAATAATCTTTGAGTACTGATTTGATTTCGTTCTCATTTCCAAATATCGAAAGCATTTCGCCTTTACAAAATGATGCAATAATGTTTGAACCAGTTAAGACCTCTTTTAATTTATTCCACTTTCCTTGCCCAGAAATTTTAATCTTAGTTGAAAAAATGGTTTTGGGAAAATGAGTTGCTTTAATTGCATTTAAAAGAATTGGAACTGTATGCGACTGATTTTGTGTTAACCTAAAAGCCCGTCTTTGCTCAAATCGCTCTTTTGCAATGGAATCAATATGTTCGTTTCTAAAATCACTAACTTTATATAATTCATGAAGGAAATAATCAAAACTGTCAATTTCCATAAAGCCAGACCTCTGGTTTTGTGCATTGGCTTTTTCAATTAAATTATTCAAACGATTACTTGGAATAACATCTTTCGGAATGCACCAAATTAATCCCTTAGGAAAAGCGTTGAGTTTTTCCAATGCTTTTTCAAGAGTGTACATTACAGATTCGTCATTTCCCGAATAGCCAATAACTAGCAAACCCCTTTTTGAAGTAGATTGTATAAAATACTCATGTAATCGGCTTTCTAATTGCTGTAATTCCTTTTCAGTGTTTTGCAAAGGGTCATATCGGAAATCTCCATGTAGTTTTACTACAGTTGGTATATCAGTATTGAATTCATTTACAGAATTTACATTTTCTGGAGACACCACCTGACAACTTATATTTAATTTGTTCAGTGCTTTTTCAATTAGGTCATCAAAGTTGGTTGTCCAAGTTGTGTTTAATTTTCGATTCTCAATTAAAACTGAGAGGCACATAAATCCAATGGAAGGAATTTTATCTCTTATTAAACTTGTTAAAAATTCTTTTCTAACAAGAGGGTCAGGGTAACATTTTTCAAAATAGTGTGAGTAAGGATTTCCAATTTTCGAATCCTCCTCAGAAAAATAACTCTGTATTACTTTTTGTTTGCTTCAACTTTTAAATCTTGAAATTTTTTTCCACTTATTTTCCCGCTAGTACTTAATAACTCACGTTTGAAAAGCCATACTAAATCATTGCCTGAATGAATGCCCGATGATATTGAAGCCCCAGCACCGAGAAATAAATCAAATGATTGATTTGAAAGCACTTTGAAACTTCTGAGAAAGGTGTCTTTGTTTACTTTCAACATAAAATTAATACAACTTTTCGTTAATAGTTCTGATTTTAAGTTTTCTTACTGATAGTCGGTCGCCACAGGCATCAACATTCTTCACAATTTCATCTTGGAAAACTTTTAATACTGTAACTGGTTCAAAATATTCATTCAGTTCAATATATAGACAATAATCAAAATTGAAACTTTTAAAAATTACTTTGGCTTTACTTTCTGGAGCCCTCCTTGTTTTTACTTCAACCTTTTTCCCCTTTGAATCTATTGCATCGAAACCTGTTTCCACCACATTATTGTTTAATGAAAGATTGAATAACTTACTACAATAATATTCTCCCAATTCTCCAACAAGGTTTTTAGTACGTATAATTCCATCTTTTTTAAGGACTTTAAAGAATCTGCTATCACTTTTAACTCAGGTCTTATTTTCATGTTATTTCCATTTCTTTCACTTCAAAAACCTCATGTAACAATGATTCAAGTAGTAGTTCTGTGGCTTGTTGGTTATTGAGAATGTGTTCTTTTAACAGATTGGTTTTGGCTAATTGCCTTTCTATTTCGATAACTATACGTTTTTGTTCGGCAAATGGAGGCAAAGGAATAGGTAAATGTTTTAATTGAGTAGTATTTATTCGCAAACGAGTCATGCCTCTCAAAAGTTTA
Source organism: Bacteroidota bacterium (assembly GCA_016713525.1). Taxonomy (GTDB): domain Bacteria; phylum Bacteroidota; class Bacteroidia; order AKYH767-A; family OLB10; genus JADKJB01. The sequence continues at coordinate 31,470 of JADJOZ010000004.1, forward strand.
GACAATTCCTTAAACATTAAATTCGAACTCAGTAAATACATTATGAAATAATTTGACAGCAGTTGGTGACTTATTCTAATGGTAAAACAATCTGCTTTTGCAATTGCAATATGCTTTAACTTTGGAAGAACAACGCAATTAACTCCATCTGCTAAAAATGAACCAATAATAATATCGCCTCTATTAACTGTATGTTGCTTAATTGTATTATATTTTTCTTTGCTAATGAAAGTTTCCTTCGCATCTTTAAATCGCATTACTCCCAAATTCTGTAATCTGATTACTTGTATTCCAGTGGCTGTATAATCCTTAGTTTTCAGATGAGAACCAAATGGTCCATCGAAAATATGTGATACAATTTCACCCAACCTACACCACGCCCAATTATACGGAATCTCAAATGGAATTTCTTCAGATTTGATAGCCGGGAAGGGTTTCCCCTTTTTACTAGATTTTGCTTTTTCTGTCCTTATACGTTTTAACAATTCTAGTGCAGGTTCTTCATTTTTATTCTGCTTTACCAATTTACCTTGAATTGCTTCTTGCAAAATTGCATGAATTAAGTTTTCAATCTGGGTTAGTTGGTCTGAAATATGACCGTTTAACTCATTGAATTGTCTTTCTTTTTCAAAAAAATGATTTGCAATCTCCCTTTGTTCCTCAATTGTATCAGGAAAAAAAACCTCCAAAGGCAATATATGCTTTGGCTTTATTTCAGTTTTTATACCACCGGGCACTTGTTCTTTTAAAAGTTGAATAAAATCTGGACTCCTGAGAAAGACTTTCAAAAATTCTATATCAATTCTTTTAGTATTGAATATATATGAAGAATAATGAATTGTTGCCGTTATATCCTCTTCTCCTTCATAAACGGTGATAGCACCTTTTTCAACATTTATTCCAGAAATTACTAAATCTCCCTTTTTGACAAGTATCATATCTGTATTAGAACCTTTATCAGATATAAATATTTGACCAGAAAAATTGATTTTGTCTATTCGTTTACGGTTTGCTATGCTAGGGTCATTCGGTTTATAGCGACCTTCTCGGTTTATTAAAACTTCCCCCAGTTGCATTTTTATCCAACTCATATTATTCAGTCTTTAATCCATTTAATAATGAAATGGATTCATTGAAAGACTTTTCAAGGTTGTAGATAATAGTACGTTTATCGTATACAATTTCTTCTATCTTTCTATTAGGATTTTTAATGTCCATATCGTAGTTGCGGTCTATAATTGTTTTTATAGGCACTTTCCACGATACTTCACTTTCAGCTCTCTTTTTCCACCATGAATTTACTGATTCAAATTCCTCAAGACGAATCGGTCTTGTTTTGTTATAGGCTTTTTGTCCTTGTGGTAAAGTGTGTTCGTAGTACCATATCTCTTTAGTTGATTTGCCTTTCTCAAAAATAATAAATTGGTACTAACGGTGGCGTAAGGGGCAAAAACAGATTGTGGTAATCGTATTATGGTATGCACATTGCAATCTTCAAGCAGTTTTTGTCTTACTCGTTGCTTCACCCCATCACCAGTTAAACTTCCATCAGGCAGTACAATTCCTGCACGACCTCCTTGTTTCAACAAATGTATCATCAATACAAGAAATAAATCTGCACTTTCCTTAGTTCGAAAATTTGCAGGAAAATTATTCTGATTACTATTCGCAACTGTCCCCCCAAATGGAGGATTTGCTACAATACATTCAACCCTATCCTTTTCTTTATATTCAGACAATGGTTTATCCATTGCATCCCTGTAGGTAATATCAGGCAATTCGATGTCATGTAAAATTAAATTTGTTGTTGCTAAAACATAGGGTAGAGGCTTCCATTCCCATCCATGTACATTATCCTGAATAGATTTTCTATGATTAACGTTTTTGGCTTGCTTTTTCAGGTGTTCAATGACAGAAGTTAAAAAACCAGCCGTACCACATGCCGGGTCCAGGATTCGTTCACCCAGTTTTGGATTAACCATTTCAACTATAAACTGGGTGAGTGCCCTCGGTGTATAAAATTCACCATAATCACCGGCAGTTTGAAGTTCTTGAAGAATGGTCTCATAAATTTCACCGAAAAGATGCCGCTCCGTAGCCTTGTTAAAATCTATCTCATTTAACTTATTAAATACTTTACAAATATTGGTACCGGATTTCATGTAGTTGTTATTACCTTCAAAGACTTCCCTGACCATGTATGCCCGTGGGTCTCGTGCCGAAAGTCCTCTTAAGGCGGGAAACAATTGCTGGTCAACGAAATTCAAAAGTTCATCCCCTGTCATCCCTTCATCATCAGAAGCCCAGTTACGCCAACGGTATTTTTTTAGGAATAGGGGATTTATATCTCTCGTCCATTAGTTCCAATTCCTTGTCCTTGTCATCAAATACTTTTAGGAATAGCATCCATGCTAACTGCTCGATGCGTTGCCCATCGCCACTTACTCCTCTATCTTCCCGCATATCATTGCGGATTGATTTAATTAGTCCTGATAAATTTGTCATTCCATTTAAATTTTAAAAACCCACAATATGTTAAACTCAGTCAATAATCTAAGTTGAAAATATCGTACATTTATTTTACCAACAATATTAGAAACAGGGAATTCACCAGAATAAAATATATTATTCAGCGTTTCAAATGTATTTTTTATTGTTAATTTCTCCTTGTTGATATGTTTTGTCAACTCATCATCAAATTTGTAACCAGAAATTTTTTTGGGCTCAGAAAAGCAATAACAATAACCATTCTTAATACTATCAGATGTATATATTATCGAATGGTCATTGGATTTGCCAATTACTTTTTCCAAAGATTTAAATTGGGAAATATCAATATGTGCATAAGAATCCAAATGGTGTTTATGATTTGTTCTTATATTATGAAATATTGTATCGTCATTAAATAATGGGCTAACATATTCAGCATATAAACCATTCTTTGTTGCCTCAATTAGTTTGCTCAGTTGATTACTTGGACTATCATTCTTTATATTAAATCTGAAATACTCTGGATTTATATCATGCGGTTTCTTAAAAAACTTAAATTCTCTAATGCCATTTGTTTTAAAATAAGATGGTCGCTTGAATTGAATTAGGTGATTGTTACTTATTACTACATCTGCTCCTGGATATTTGAATTGCCCACCTCCGCCTTCTTGTCTTATTGACGGAAATATGAATTTTTTAGGATTATACAGGGAAACATATGAATGCATATATCCAAACAAAATCTGTGTTTCTGAAATGTTTATGACACCCATCAGGCAGACTTATATAATTCATTCTCCAATTCCTTCACGGCATTAAGGTATTTGGCTTTACTTCCGAACTCACCAATAATTTCAATTGGGGTACCGTATTTATTCAGGGGTTTTACCTTTAAAATATCAATATTCTCAATGTTCTCAATACCTTCGTCTGCGTATTTTTTCAGAAGTTCCTGCAGCACATGCCTAGCTGTATCACCATACTTTGCAAAATAATTTCGCTTTTGAACATTGTCAGCCCCTTTCCTTTCTTGTTAATGGAGGTTGGTCAAGGCAACATGACAAATAAGGTCAAATAAGTCGAGTTGTTTTTCTACTGCCCCATTAGCGCATCAACTAAACACCTTGTTCTTGCAATTCTTTTATAATTGCTGATTTTTGGTCAGCATTATTCCATTTTGTTATAAAATCATCGAGCGAAGCATAATGTCCCTTAATAATTTCCATAGTATGGTCTTTAAGGTTGGTAGTTACAGGTCTACCAGTATGGTCAAAATATAATTCCCTAGTTATTAAAACTGTAACATCCACACCATTCACATAAATCTTTTGCCTAGGTTCTTCGCTATTAGGGTTAAATGATTCAGGTGGTTGTCTGATTTCCGGAGGAAAACTTCAACATCTTCTTCAGTAAATGGACCTTCCAGAATTTCATTCTCCTCCTCTTCAATTATTCCTTCTAACGTAGTTTCTTCGCTAATTGGTTTAATTCGAATAGGGTCTCCGTCAAAATCAGGGTCAGCAAACAAATCAGTTGCATTACGAAAATCAAGAATGTTGAAATATAATTTACCATGATCTTCATTTATTCGAGTGCCACGACCTATAATCTGCTTAAATTTTGTCATGCTGTTTATGTTACAATCAAGAACAATAACCTTGCATGTTTGAGCATCAACACCCGTAGTCATCAGTTCACTTGTTGTGGCAATTACAGGATAAGTTTCTTCGGGATTTATAAAATTGTCGAGTTCTCGCTTTCCTTCCTCATTGTCTCCAGTAATTTGCATCACATATTTATGATTTTCCCTTGTCAGGACTGCATTATGCTGTTGCATTGCAAACCTCATTCGCTCAGCATGGTCAATGTCCGAGCAAAAAATAATTGTCTTCGCAAAACGGTCATAACCAGTTAGGAATTCTGTCACTTTTCTTGAAACAGTATCAGTTCTTTCATCTATTACCAGTGACTTGTCAAAATCAGTCCGATTATATATTCTATCTTCAATAAGATTTCCATACTTATCAGTCTTCCCATTTTCTGGTCGCCATCCTTCCAAGTCAATGTTCAGACCTATTCGAATAACTCTGTAAGGTGCCAAGAAACCATCTTCAATACCTTGTCTTAGAGAGTAAGTGTATATAGGCTCCTTAAAGTATTCGATATTCGAAATTGTTGAAGTTTCACGAGGAGTGGCGGTCAATCCAATCTGAGCAGCATTTTTAAAATATTGTAGGACATCTCGCCATGCGCTATCCTCCCTTGCACTACCCCGATGACACTCATCTACTACAATTAGGTCAAAAAAATCAGGACTAAATTGCTTGAAAATATTTTTATCTTCTTCGTTTCCTGTAAGTCCCTGATAAAGAGCCAAATAAACTTCATAACTTTTATCAACTTTCCTGTTTTTAATAACAGTCATTTTGTCTTTAAAAAAACTTGATATCACCTCTTCTTGTTTGGCCAAGAAGGGCATTTCTGTCAGCCAGAGATAATATCCGTTTCGTGGTTCCGCTTTTCCAGCGCCGGTAGGTAATCTGATAGGCTGTATAGGTTTTACCTGTACTGGTAGCCATTACAAGTAAAATTCTGTTTTGTCCTTTGGCTATGGCTTCTACAGTTCTATTGATGGCTATTTGCTGATAGTATCGAGGTTTTCGGTCAGTTCCATCCCAATAATATTCCTGTTCAGCAATTTTGACTTCAGCAGAAGTTTTAATGCCTTTATACAACTGATATTTATTCCACAGTGATTCAGGTGTCGGGAAATTATTGAGGCTCATTTCAGATTCGATATTTAAACCTTTTGCTGTTCTGTCATGAAACAGAAATCCATCTCCATTACTACTGAAGACACACGGTATATCAAGAATGGTAGCATAATCCAACGCCTGTTGTATTCCGGAACGAACAGAATGATTGTTGTCCTTTGCTTCAATTACAGCGATAGGGATATTTGGTTTGTAATAAAGAATATAATCTGCCCTTTTGGAATCACCCCGCTTTGTCATTCTTCCCCTGACATATATTTTTCCTGCGGTGAAGGAGACCTCTTCCAATATCTGAGTATGAATATCCCATCCAGCATTTAATAATGCAGGAGTAATAAACTTGGTGCAAATGTCTCTTTCACTTAACTTCTTTTTAGACATCAGTTAAATTTTAAAATATTTGGAAAAGAAAGTCAATCAAGTAATTATAAATCAATTAAATAACTGATTAAACAGCATTGCAAATGTAACAAATAAAGGGGGTATTTTCGTAACTTAAAAATGTTACATATCTCATTGACAATTACGCGATTATGATATGCTCTGAACCTGAATACAACCCACTTTTTTCAATCCATAGGTTCCGGATATATAATTTAAAGCGCAGTCATTTTTTCGAAAAAGAGAATGACTTAAAATATATAAGTCTGCGGGTTTTTGGACATCCGAATGAATTTATGGATTTGCGAATTTACACGAATGATGAACAGCAAATAGAAAGTGTTCGCACTTATTATTACAGTGATTTTGATAGCGAAATGGCAGGTTATATAATTATGGCTATTTTAAAATATCTTTCAAAACACAATAAAAATATTTCAAGAAATTTAATCTTAAAAACACTTATTCTATGTCGAGAAAAATAGCAATGTACGCAAGGACAAGTACAACTAAACAATACAATGAAAATCAGATTTTAGTTTTGAAAGAATACGCATTAAAAAATGGGTTTGAGTATGATTTGTACGAGGAACAAGAGTCATCTCGGAAAACGAGACCGGTAAAACAAGAATTGCTGAGAAAATTGCGAGCAAAAGAATATGACACATGTGTAATCGTTTCCCTCTCACGTTGGCCAAGAAGTTCTGTTGAATTGTTGATTGAATTGCAGGAACTGGCTGATAAAGGTGTAAATTTTGTTAGCATAAAGGACAATCTTGATTTCTCAAGTGCAACAGGACGTTTACAAATTGCAATTCTTTCTGCTTTCAGTGCTTTTGAAAGAGAGTTAATCTCAGAGAGAACAAAAATGGGCTTAGAAAGAGTCCGAGCGCAGGGAATGAAACAACTTGGAAGACCGAAAGGCAGTTCAGATAAACGTCCTCGTAAAAAAAGTGGATATTATTTGAAAGAAGCCAATAAACGAAAGAAAATAGGCGAGGCGAAAGGGATATTTATGCCTATTGAACATTACATAAATCAAAAAGCAAATTAAACTCCCCCAAAAAATACAAATCAATTTTTATTAATTTTTCTATCCACATCCTCCCCTGTATATAACATTTTAACTAACGTTCGATTATTTGCTCCTTCATAAATCATGGAAATGACTCCGTTTGCCCGAAAAAAACTCCAATTGCTTTTTCCCAGTGATAAGGAAAAAGCGGAAGTTTTATTTGTAAAACAGTTTGTAGTGAATAACGAGCCTTGTTTTGACCCTTTAATAGGAATAAAGCCAATAGATTTTATAGAATTTTGTCGTAGATGCCATAAGCACAGAATTACTGTCGTAGGCTTTGATATTTACATTCTAGGCAACCGGTATTACGATTCCTTTTCATGGGAAAACTTCAATTCACATTATACTTGGGGTTGGTTTTAGAAGTAATGATGAAAATTGAGTCTATTCACCATACACTTCGTATTTTCCCAGTAGTAGAAATCGAAATCTCTGTTTTAGAAGACTATTTATTTTCATGAAAACAAGATACTATTGCAGGAATTCAAAAGGGAGAGAACTTTTTTTTGTTGAACTCTTAGATGAACCCCTATTTACCACAATGTGGTTAAGATTCTCATTTCCGGTCTTTTTTGATTTGACAAAAGACATGCAGAGATGCATACGATTTATTGAGGAAAGAATTGTTAAAGAAAATCTACGTATAAAAATGGTTGACTCTTTATTCAAATTGGTACTAAAGGTACCTAATATCGAAAGAGTTTTGTTTCATGAAACCGTTCTTGATTCAAATGGTAAACTTTCTGAATACAACTATAACATTCAACAGCAAATAATAGATGATTTTATACCGGATGAATATCATCCTGTCACCGCAATGGATGGTTGTGTTTTTGAATCTATATCACCGTATTTTATTTTGAAATCTCACATGGAACAAATATTACTTGTTACCCTGAGCGATTTCGACACAAAGTTGAGCAAAAATCAGAAATTGCAGAATGCATATATCAATCTGATAGATTCAACATCCAAATACTTTGTCGATTGGTTCTCTATGAACGGAGTTGAATATCAGTTTTTCTGGATGACTTGTCAGGAAGAACCGGTACTATATTTCATATGCAAAGCAGATAATTATAATTTTAAAAATATTGGTTGAGAATTTTCTTTTATAGAACTGAGAAATCTTTAGAGTAAATGAAGAATAGAGAAAGTAATAGTAAAAAGCCAAATTGCAACAATTTTAATGTATTGTCTCTTAGGGATACACTAATACAGAGGTCATCTAAAATGCAAGAATTATTTCCATGGAATAAACCTGAAATTTGGCTTTTCCTACCAGAAAACAATAACTATAAAGTTAGTTCCTGGGGGAGAGTAATTAATTTAAAAAGTTATGGCAATAAACCAAGAATGTTGACATGTACATTAAGACAGAATAAATATCCCTACTTGACAATTAGTCTTCACGGTCGCAGGAAAGGATTGTATATGTATAAAATTGTTCAAAGGCTATTCAGATTAAATTAAAAATCCCTACTTACAGGCTGGGCTTCACCACACTGTTTTCGGAAAGCCATGAAAATCAGAATACTACTAATTTAATTCACTCAATTTTTCCTTTAGTTTTGAAATAATAAAAATAGGGATAAGAACTGCTTCCATTTTCGCCAATCTATTATCCCCTGTAATTTTCCCAAAACCTAAATTAATACTGTTTGGATATTTTTTCAAATATGCAATAGATATGTTTGCATGTTCAATATAAAATCCTTTCTCTATTTGGAGAAATTGATTAAATATTTTCTTTAAGGGCTTTTCAATCTCATACATTAAAAATCGTACAGGAAATAAATTACCACATTTTTTTAAATCTAATTTCAACTTTTTTTCGATTTGAGCATCTTTAAGTAATTTGATTTTGTTAAACTCAATTAATAAGGAAGGTTGTAATTCTGATTTGTTACTAATTTTTTCAAATTCAATTTTAACACTATCAATTGGGTAAGTATTATGGATTGCATAATTTCTCAAATTGAAAAACAATTTATAAGAAAAGTCATAATCGTAAATATAACTGAGTTGCTTTTTGAATGTAGTATATTGAGTAGAACTTGCTCCATATTTTCTTTTTAACAATATTTCAATATGGTCTACAAAAACTGTCATCGAAGTAATAAAATTGATAAAGGTTCGATTTACATTTACAAACATTTCATTGATAATATCTTTATTTAAATCAGATTCTTTCATTTTTTCAACTGATTCAATATTTGATACCACAGTCTGTTGAAATTCACTAAGGTTTAATTGAATTTCTAATATTCTTCTAATTTGATATTGAAATTCATGTAGTGCTTTGTTTGAAGCATTCAACTCATCTATTTCACTATTTGTTAATGAACATATCGGTTGCTTTTGATCATTAATATCATGAAATAAATAAAATAAATCTGTATCTATACCGTGAATTTTCATATAATCTTTATAATTTAAACCTAATTATCAAATAATAATTAACCCCTCATTTATTTTCAATATCTACTTCTAAATTATTTTCATGGTCATTGGGGAATTTCTTTTATAAAAACATTTTTATTCTGGAATCAACATTATTTTTATTGATTAATCAACCAGAAATATGATTATAAAATTCTCCTATTAGGAGTTCTACTTTTCTGGTTGTCACAGATTGTCGGGGGATGATAAGATAGTCATAGATTTTACAGATTTTCTCAATTTTTTGTTTTTCAATCAATAGTTGGAACAAATTGAAAACAAATAAATGATTTAATCTTCAAAATTCAAGGTTCCTGATTTCAAATCAGCCAATACTTTTTTGAAATACTCAAATAAGTCGATTTATATTTATCATCACTATTACAATTCTTGTTTGGAGTAATTTTATCAGTAGTAATATTCTCCAACATATTGGTTTGACCCCCCTAATTCTGGGACAATTTTATCGGGTTCTAAATTAATACAAATATTTCACTTTTATTTACATCGCAAGATGCGACTGACGACGAAGGGTAAACCGGTGTTGCAGCGTAGTTGGCGGAGGAAGCAATTTCTCCGCCTTTGTTTTTTAAATCGGTGCGCTTTGCGCGAATTGTTTTTTTGCAAGATGCTCCCTCTGACTCAGAATGCCCGGTATTTCATAGATCGGATATTTCAATTTTATTTTCACTTTCTTTTTTTCGTCTTGGAAAGTCATTACAAGGTCGTTGTGCCATGCTTTGTTAAATATTGCTGGTGGTAATCCCTTAGTACCAGTGTGCGTACGTTTATTATTGTACATATAATAAAACCTTTGAAGTCGATTTTCCAGTTCCAAAATGTCAAAGTATTCCTTGTCAATACTTGCACTTAATATGCTATGAAAACTTTCTATATGTCCGTTTTCTTGTGGTGTATACGGATGAGTAAATACTTGATTCAGCCCATTGAGTTCAAAATATTCCTGTACTGTTTTTGCTGCAAATTGGGGTCCTCCATCATTGCGAACTTCAATTCGGATTTCTCTTGCGGCCATTCCGGCAGGTTCCAGATGATGTAATATTACGTAGTCCCATATCAACTTCACTTCTTGGGATGTAATGCTGAAGCCGACTATCCAGGCCAAAGTTTCTCGTGTAAAGGTATCCAACACAGTAAGTATATATGCACTCCTTCTGTCGCGTACTATCCAAACTTGCTTTATGTCCATTTCCAGTACCACCAATGGCTCTAAAGGTGTAACAATTCGATACCTGGCATAAGCCTTCTTTGCTTGCTTTCGTCCTTTTTTGGTCAAACCATTTTCTTTCATCAACCGTGCAACTTTCTTCTTATTAATAATGTAACCCATCAATTGCAGTTGTGCGGTCATCCGTCTTGTGCCACATCTTAAATCCGGATCAGTGTCAATCCTTATCATAGCCTCAATAACAAATTTATTCTCCACTAAAATTTCACACCCTTTGTCCTTTTTCTTTGTGTGTGTGCTTTTCGGGCGACCCTGCTTTTTAGAACTAGCTGGCTGATGATAATATTGATGCTTGGTTAACGAGGCGATTTGAAGTGCCGTGTCTCTTGTCATACCTGCTGCCTGGTATTTCAATGCGATCGCTTTCCTTTGGGAAGCGCATACTTTTTTTTCAAAAGTTCGTCTTTCATACGAGATTCCAATTGCTGATCTGCAACTAGATTCCGCAAAGCATCATTCTCCTTTTGAAGTCGGCGAATCTCCTTTAAATGCTCCTTGGTCATACCATGTTGCAGACCGCTTTCCCCCATTTCTTTGAGCTTTGCTACCCATTGGTAGTAACTCGCAGGATAGATCCCATACTTAGTGCAAGTGACTGATAATCCGCTTTTTTGAACTTCATTTATGATACGAAGTTTCTCTTCTTTGGTCCGGTGGACCTTGGCTTTTTTTCCTTCTGACATGATTAGTTAAAATTAATAATAATCTTGTCCGGTTATTTAGGGGGTTAAATCAATATCTAACAGGTACGTTTTAGAATATGCACTCGTTGAACATTTTTCATATAAATCATATTGTGCCAATTCAACATCATACAAACCTCTTATACCTATATGTTGATTTTGTTTATGTTTAATAGTATCAGGATTTCCCCTTCTACTAGTAAAATATTTTTGTGCCTTATCTGCGTTCCAAGTCATTTTATCTTATTTTTTATTATGGTCTTTGAGGAGCCATTTATAAAAAGGATGAATTTCTTCATTATATATTTTTAAATTTTTATACATATCTGTTGTATTTTTATCATTTTCTGAACATGCGGAGAATCGTATCCATCCGACCAACTACATATTGATAAAGACATAATGATTTCTTAGTAACCTTGGTGGAAAGGTATATAAAAAGAATGAAAGCAGTAAATTTTCAAGGGAGCAATTCTTCCATCTTGTTAGCCTTATAATCGGGGATAACTTCAAAAAAGTTTTTTAGCCAGGAAAAAGGTTCTGCGCCTCGCATTTTACAGGTGCCGAGCATAGAATAAATCATGGCAGCGCGCTGAGCCGCATCATGAGAACCGGCAAAGAGGTAATTTTTTCTTCCGATAGCAACAGGACGAATGGCATTTCTACCAGATTATTATCTATTTCCAGCCGACCATCTGTACAGTACAGCATTAATTTTTCCCACCTTGATAAAGAATAAGCCAATGCTTTTCCAATCAGGCTTTGTGGCGGCACTTGTGTAATGTTGATTTTTAGCCATTGATGCATCTCACTTAAGATAGGCACGCTAAGCTCTTGTCTAATTGCGAGTCGCTCTTTGTGTGTAAGCATATTTTCTTTCGCTTTACGCTCAATCGCATAAAGTTTTTGAATTTCATGCAATACATATTCAGCCCGAACTTTGTCGTTTTCAACGGCCTGATCAAAATACCTTCGAGCGTGCGCAATGCAATGCAACAATTTTATTTCTTTTCCCATCAAAAGCATCATACACATCAACCCATCGGTTTGTAAATAGCCCTTAAAATTTTTCAATAACTCTTGCGGCCCTTCCCTTCCTCTGCCTTTTCGATAATCAAAAAGCACCAGCTTATTTATTGGATCTCCGGTACCCAGTAATAACCCCGATGACTTTCACCTTTTTTACTTCGGTCAAGTACCTTTATGGGTGTTTCATCGACTTGAAGGTAGTCGCAGTTTAATATTTTTGTTTGCATACAATCAAATGCCGGTCTAATCCAATTACAACCGGCACTGACCCAGTCAGAGATGCTCGATGAAGTGATGTCAACACCTTCTCTCTTATAACGTTCTATTTGCCGGTATAGCGGAAGATGATCCACATACTTTTCAATAAAAATATTTGCAAGAAGTCCGGGACCTGGTATGCCTTTTTCAATAGGCATACTTGGCAAATTTCAATAATGATTCCCTCACCATTAGCTTTGGCATATTTCACTCGTACGTATTGTTTTACAAATAGTCTTCCAGGTTCATATTCCAATTGCTCAGTAATTTCTTTACCGATCGCTTTGAGTCCGGTAACAGACTCAAGTGGTTCAATAGCTACTTCAACTCTTGGCAGATGAGAAGGAAAGGTCTCCTTCCCGGATGTAACACAGGTGTTGTAGCTTCCTTTTTCTTTTGATAGGAAACCGTTGTGATCGCAGGAGGAACAATTACTGTAGGGCTTTCAACTTCCAATTCCAACGAAATTTGTGAACTAGAATTTGAGGAACAAACCTTTCGGATTTGCTGCCATAAATTAATCGTTTGATTTGGTTGAGTTCGGCACGAAGTTGCGCTACTGAAAAATGAAGCTGTTGGTTTTGGGTAACCAGCTCTTCACGTGACATATTTTCGTATGCATTACTCACACAGCAAAGATACATCAAACAACTCCTGAAACACCTGCTACCACTGACTTTTTATCAACAAAATGATGCTTATAACGCACTCTTTTTTAACAGAAGAAAGTACAATTCCTTCAAGAATAAATTGAAGTTGATGCGGAGATATTTCCATGGCATTTTGGGATGAACTCTGCTTTGGAATTTCAAAAGTCCCTTTCTCCAATCGCTTGGAAAAAATGCAAAAACCATCGCCTTGCCAATGCAACAATTTTATTTTATTCCGGCCCCGAGACAAGAAAATAAAAACATCACCCAAAAGAGGATCCTTCTTAAATTCATTACGTACCAAACCGTTAAGACAATCGTATCCTTTACGCATATCGCAACTGCCGGCATAAACAAAATACCGGTACCGGTCACTAAACGATAAAATCATGAATTCAATAATTGCCTGATAAAATCAGGACTCACCGGGTGAAGTATTTCAACAGCTGTTTTTCCATAGGAAATACGGGCGAAAGGACTTCCGGCTGATTTGATTGGCAAGGTTACTTCTGAAAAACCTTTAACCGTTGGGGCCGGTTTTGAACGAACCACCTTGTTCTTCTTTTTAGGAGTCAGCCAGCTCATGAAAGTATAATAATTAATGCCCTGTTCAAGGCAATACTCCTTCTTACTTTTCCCGCTTATCTTCCAGTTATTGAGGTGCGCCTGGCGCTCCTGCTGTGAAATCCCTCTTTTTGTGCTTTTAACTTCCTTTGCTTCCATGTGAAGATTTTTATTATCTTTAACGGGCAAAGAAAGAACATGGCTCAACTTAAATCAAGATGTAGTTCGTCGGATGGATACGGAGAATCAACATTTTTTTTATGTGCCTTGAACATTTGTTTTACTTTTTTTAATTGACGAAATTCATCACTGATATTATGATGATATGGAATTACTGTCTGTTTCTTTTTGATATAATCTGTTCCATTATTTGTTTTGATTTTGAATTCAACTGACCAATTTTTATAAACTGTTAAGGCTTCAACAAAATTTATGTATTGTTTCTTTCTTAGTTTGTTATCATGTTGTTTACGTATAACCTTAAAACATTTATTATTAACCGTACATCCTGCAAATACTAAAGTGTTAGATTCTTCATAAACTTAAATTAATGTTTTCCCAACAATTACATTATGCTCATTAATTAGTATGGAATTACCCCCTAATTCATATTTATTATTAAAAACCCCTATATCCCCATGTGTCAGATTTCCTCTTAATGGCAAACCCATACTTGCCCCTACGTATAAAATATTTTTTATAGAATAGACGATATATTTAAAATCCTCTATGGAATCATTCTCAGACCAAATTAAAATCGAATCAGATATAAATTTAAAATTAATTTTCACATTTGATGAATTCTCATAATGAGTGATATGTTGTGCTTGTTGAATTGCAGATAAAAACATTCCATACAGTTTTAACAAATCATCATGACTGTTTTTTTTACCCAGTGTACTGAAACCCATTATATCCAACATCCCAACAAATACATCTGTATAATTCGTTATTTCTAGTTCTAATTCCTTTTGATTATCCATTTTGAATGCTAACTTTATTATCAAATTTAATTGAAAATGATTCATTTCAGGTAAAAACCTTACCTAAACTACCCAATAACTTACCCAAATGTGCATCCAAATGCTTAGAAAATTACCTAAATGATTGATATATAAGGCTTTTCATGTCCTGGTCGGACAACAAAAAAGCCCCTTCATTGGGGCTTTTTTGTGTCCGAGCGGGATGAGAAGTTTACCCCGAGCTTGCCGCGGGGATTCCTGGTCGGACAACCATAAAGCAGAGAGACCCTGACGCTAACCGCTTCAGGGTCTCACGCTTTATGGCTGTGCCCAAAGCCTTGATAAAAGGAAGGTTTTTGCTTTAGCATCAAAAGCAATGCAATAACTTCTACCGAGCGGGATGAGAAGTTTACCCCGAGCTTGCCGCGGGGAAGACTGGTCGGACAACCATAAAGCAGGGAGACCCGGTAGCTGAATGCTATCGGGTTTCACGCTTTACGGTAGCACCCTATAATTTTCAAATAGGTTCATTAACAGGTGAAGATACACCAACCGAGCGGGATGAGAAGTTTACCCCGAGCTGGCCGCGGGAAGACTGTTCGGACAACCATAAAGCAGAGAGACCCGGTAGCTGAAAGCTATCGGGTTTCACGCTTTACGGTAGCACCCTATAATTTTCAAATAGGTTCATTAACAGGTGAAGATACACCAGCCGAGCGGGATGAGAAGTTTACCCCGAGCTGGCCGCGGGGAAGACTGGTCGGACAACCATGGTGCAGAGAGACCCGGTAGCTGAAAGCTATCAGGTCTCCACGAATTACAGCTGTGCCCAAAGCCTAAATAAAGGGAAGGTTTTTGCTTTAGCAGAAAAATCTATGCAATAATGCCAACCGACCAGGGTGAGAAGTTTATTGGCCCAAGCTAAACGAAGGAGGAACAAATAATAAGAAACTCCAAAGTGAACAAGTATTTCACTTTTTCAAGGGATAGGCTTGTTTCTTTGCTAAATTACTAGAGTAGCCCCAAGTACTTCGTTTAATTTTTGAATCAACCAAATTATTTTGCAACCTATTCAATAATTAATTTGGATATTAATTTATTTTTATACATTTACAAGCATGGATGTGCATAGAATAATTTCTTTATTTCTCATTTATTTTACATTTTGCCCATGTATTTCGTATGGTCAACAATATCCGATTCCTGGTGCCACTCAGCAAGCTACTTGGGTTTTTTCAATTTTCTTTGAAGAAGCTTCAGGTAAAAAGATACTATTTATCTCGGTTATGATGGCACATATGCAAATAATTTCGGATGTTTTGATGATGGCTATTTCAATGAACAAAATGTTTACCATTTTGCTTTCGACACCAATTACATAGTTTTCCATGCCTTGAATCTTATATTGGAGGGCATGACTCAATAAGCAAAGTAAATATACTTTCAGATTTGTCCATTCTATTTACTGTTTTTGTTAATAATGCCAAATATCCTTTAAAAATCAAATGGGATAGCACACTGTTGTGGTCTGATTCGATACCTTTCCCATCTGTAAATGGATTTCCAAAAGCCGAAGTGCTTTTAGACTGGTATTTTGGAACTAATTTACCAAATGTAGTTAGTTGCTATTTTCGAATATACTTATCACTGATTCCTGCAATTACTATTGTTGTGCAGCCGATAGCATGGTTTTTTTCGACACTGACAATAGCCCAGAGCCAATAAACTCTTACTTTACAATTAGATTTAGACCCTGGTCCGGATTAATTATTGGCGAAGATGAAATAATATATAATACAATACTTCAGGTAATTCCAAATATTGTTTTAGAAAATACCGAAGTACGAATTAAATCTTCAATAGAAATATCAGCGGTAAAGATTTTCAATCTGCAAGGTATTTTACAATTTGAAAAAGAAATTTTTGAAAATAAAATTCCCATTCAAAATTTGGTGAGTGGTTCATACTTTATTGAATGCTTTAAACGAAATGAGTTCATAGGTTTTGCCAAAATAATAATTCTATAATTTCATTCTTTGTTAACACATCCATCCCATGAAAAGAAATTCTACCTAATTTTTTTATTCGTATGTTCATTCTATTCTTCACTAATTGGGCAATCTCAATTATCGTACTATGGTCATACTATTCCAGTTAATACCAATATTGGGACTAATGGATCATTGAGAATTATGATTGTATTTGTTGAATTGGTTGGATCTTGTGCTCCAAACGACCAGCCAGATTGGCATCCAGGGAGCCTTCCAACAAATGTAAATACTCATTATTTTGATGCAAATTTTACGAATAATCCTTCTAACTATATTTCAAAATATTTTGGGAAGCTTCATTTGGCCAATTTAAAGTTGAAGGGGATTATGTGGCAGATTTAATTCAAATCCCATGCACATCTATAGATCCAGTGACTGATGTTTTAACAGCATTGGATAATCGTGAACTAGCGGGTACTTTGGGATTTGGAACTTATTCCTCAATAACTGAATTTGACCATTATTCTATTGCAGGGATAGGCGATTTTGCACTTAAGACAAATAATTCAAATGGATTTATTGATGGTATGATAATTTGTTTTAGGAACAGTCCTTATACTCCTTGTAGCTCTGGAGGTGGTTCAGGGGGAGGTTGTATTGAGTATAATTCTCAACCAGGGACTGTTGGTGCAATGGGAATAGACGCTGGTTGTGCATTTGGAATGTGTGCTAACTTAAATAGCGTCCAAATGATAATTGCAGAGTTTTTTCATGCAATGTATGGTCATAATAATTGGCACTTGGGTGATGGGGCAGGACCACACGCATTCCCATTTAAAACCAATCCTTGGGGCATTGCAACACAATCAAATGGAGCCGGATCTTCCAATGTAGTTAGCGCATGGGATCGTGATTTTTGCGGTTGGTATGGATGGAGTGACATAAATAAAACTATTCATAAGAATGATTTAATCATGGCAAAGGATAACTCAGCCAATGATATAGTAACAGATTTTGAACTAAATAATTTCCCTGTTACAGCTATTGATATTGTATTGCGGGATTTCGTGACTTACGGTGATGCTATAAGAATTAAGATGCCATTTATTGAATGTAATATTCCTGGTGATACCAAAAATCAATATTTGTGGATCGAAAACCATCAATTATTTTCTGATTATGATCATTCATTGTGGGAAAACAACAGCTGCAAAGAACCTTGGGTAAAGGGCTTATACGCTTATATGCAAATCGGAAAGGATGTCAAAGATAATTCTGGTACATTTACTTTAAATGCATACCCATGGACCTCTTATGCAGAACCAAATACATTAGGAAGCTGGTTGTTCCCAATTTCAGCAGAAGGTAATTATGACTTTGATTATGGACAACCTTTTAAGGATCAAAATAATTCTGGTTGTGTTTGGAACCAATGGACAACTCCAACCAACATGCATTCATCAAATACACTTCCTAATCCTCTAACTGGATATTCTGAATTATTTAATTTTTATAATACGAATGGAGACAATCAATTACGCCGTGGGAGTACTCTTGATTATTCTTTGCCTGGATATTCTGAATTGGATGCACAGGGAAATATAACATTTAATGTACATAGTAGGGGGGATACGAAGGATGCATTTAATTTCGCAAACAATTCAACATTACTTTCTATTTCTACAAATCCTTCACCTATTCCTGTTTATACTTATGCTTCGCCCGATTTAACATGGAATCCAGATCCATTTCAACCTACATATTCTTATGAAAACCGCACTTCTTGGTTAAATGGGATATCAATGGAAATTTTAAATGAAAACTTCAATCCAATTCTTTTTGGTCAAGGCGCAGTTCAGTTGAAGCTATCATTTGATAATTATAATATTGAGAGTGATGTGAGGTGGTGTGGTAATATTAAATTAAATCCTCACATATTAAATCCGCAATTACCAAGTTTAATTGTAAAACAAAACAATACCATATTATTGGATAGAGGGCGAAGCGGTACACACCTATTTGCTCAAGGACAAGACATTCAAGGAAATTATCTGTTCACATTGGCAAGCCACTTTACAGCACGCAGCAATTCATATACCCAACTTGAAGACAATTCTGAATTCATTGTTGCTAATGAAAGTGTATTAGAGCTTGAACCTAATAGCAAATTTGAACTAAACAATAATTCACTTTTAATTGTAAAAGCAAAATCAAAATTGGTTCTGAATGAAAATTCCGAATTGATTGTAAATGGGGGACGGGTGATTATTGAAAAAGAGGGGATTCTGGAATTTAGAGGAGCAAAAATATCTTTGGTAAGCCCAAATTCAATACTTGAAATAACAGGCTATTTGCATTTAAAGGATATTAACACAGGCCCTTCAATTTTCACTTTTTCTGGAGATGGATTGTATCCATCCGACCAACTACATATTGATAAAGACATAATGATTTCTTAGTAACCTTGGTGGAAAGGTATAAAAAGAATGAAAGCAGTAAATTTTCAAGGGAGCAATTCTTCCATCTTGTTAGCCTTATAATCGGGGATAACTTCAAAAAGTTTTTAGCCAGGAAAGGTTCTGCGCCTCGCATTTTACAGGTGCCGAGCATAGAATAAATCATGGCAGCGCGCTGAGCCGCATCATGAGAACCGGCAAAGAGGTAATTTTTTCTTCCGATAGCAACAGGACGAATGGCATTTTCTACCAGATTATTATCTATTTCCAGCCGACCATCTGTACAGTACAGCATTAATTTTTCCCACCTTGATAAAGAATAAGCCAATGCTTTTCCAATCAGGCTTTGTGGCGGCACTTGTGTAATGTTGATTTTAGCCATTGATGCATCTCACTTAAGATAGGCACGCTAAGCTCTTGTCTAATTGCGGAGTCGCTCTTTGTGTGTAAGCATATTTTCTTTCGCTTTACGCTCAATCGCATAAAGTTTTTGAATTTCATGCAATACATATTCAGCCCGAACTTTGTCGTTTTCAACGGCCTGATCAAAATACCTTCGAGCGTGCGCAATGCAATGCAACAATTTTATTTCTTTCCCATCAAAAGCATCATACACACCATACCCATCGGTTTGTAAATAGCCCTTAAAATTTTTCAATAACTCTTGCGGCCCTTCCCTTCCTCTGCCTTTTCGATAATCAAAAGCACCAGCTTATTTATTGGATCTCAGTACACCCAGTAATAACCCCGATGACTTTCACCTTTTTTACTTCGGTCAAGTACCTTTATGGGTGTTTCATCGACTTGAAGGTAGTCGCAGTTTAATATTTTTGTTTGCATACAATCAAATGCCGGTCTAATCCAATTACAACCGGCACTGACCCAGTCAGAGATGCTCGATGAAGTGATGTCAACACCTTCTCTCTTATAACGTTCTATTTGCCGGTATAGCGGAAGATGATCCACATACTTTTCAATAAAAATATTTGCAAGAAGTCCGGGACCTGGTATGCCTTTTTCAATAGGCATACTTGGCAAATTTCAATAATGATTCCCTCACCATTAGCTTTGGCATATTTCACTCGTACGTATTGTTTTACAAATAGTCTTCCAGGTTCATATTCCAATTGCTCAGTAATTTCTTTACCGATCGCTTTGAGTCCGGTAACAGACTCAAGTGGTTCAATAGCTACTTCAACTCTTGGCAGATGAGAAGGAAAAGGTCTCCTTCCCGGATGTAACACAGGTGTTGTAGCTTCCTTTTTCTTTTGATAGGAAACCGTTGTGATCGCAGGAGGAACAATTACTGTAGGGCTTTCAACTTCCAATTCCAACGAAATTTGTGAACTAGAATTTGAGGGAACAAACCTTTCGGATTTGCTGCCATAAATTAATCGTTTGATTTGGTTGAGTTCGGCACGAAGTTGCGCTACTGAAAAATGAAGCTGTTGGTTTTGGGTAACCAGCTCTTCACGTGACATATTTTCGTATGCATTACTCACACAGCAAAGATACATCAAACAACTCCTGAAACACCTGCTACCACTGACTTTTTATCAACAAAATGATGCTTATAAGCACTCTTTTTTTTAACAGAAGAAAGTACAATTCCTTCAAGAATAAATTGAAGTTGATGCGGAGATATTTCCATGGCATTTTGGGATGAACTCTGCTTTGGAATTTCAAAAGTCCCTTTCTCCAATCGCTTGGAAAAAATGCAAAAACCATCGCCTTGCCAATGCAACAATTTTATTTTATTCCGGCCCCGAGACAAGAAAATAAAAACATCACCCAAAAGAGGATCCTTCTTAAATTCATTACGTACCAAACCGTTAAGACAATCGTATCCTTTACGCATATCGCAACTGCCGGCATAAACAAAATACCGGTACCGGTCACTGAACGATAAAATCATGAATTCAATAATTGCCTGATAAAATCAGGACTCACCGGGTGAAGTATTTCAACAGCTGTTTTTCCATAGGAAATACGGGCGAAAGGACTTCCGGCTGATTTGATTGGCAAGGTTACTTCTGAAAAACCTTTAACCGTCGGGGCCGGTTTGAACGAACCACCTTGTTCTTCTTTTTAGGAGTCAGCCAGCTCATGAAAGTATAATAATTAATGCCCTGTTCAAGGCAATACTCCTTCTTACTTTTCCCGCTTATCTTCCAGTTATTGAGGTGCGCCTGGCGCTCCTGCTGTGAAATCCCTCTTTTTGTGCTTTTAACTTCCTTTGCTTCCATGTGAAGATTTTTATTATCTTTAACGGGCAAAGAAAGAACATGGCTCAACTTAAATCAAGATGTAGTTCGTCGGATGGATACGATGGATTTATATTGCTAAACAGTTCTGATTTCCCCAGTGCAAATGTCACAGCTGAAACTAATTGTCAGATTGTACTGGAAAACAACAATATGTGGAAGAAATTAATTGAGATTACACAAGAAAGTTTCTACATTCCAAAAACAATAACTAATTTCAATATTGGATTGGGAACTGTTGAATTTGGTGTAGGTAGCAGAATAAATGTGGATGGGTTGAATACTTCTATTTCATTTTCTGATGTGACTTTTACATCAAATTCAGGGACATTTAATGCCCACAGAGGTGTACATTTATTTGGACAGCCAAATGTCCATATCAATCATTGTTTTTTTGACTTTGGAAGATTGGGGATATTTGCATATTTAACTTATGGTGGTTCTCCTATTGAGATCCAGAATTCTGTGTTTAGAAATAATAATTATGGAATTTATTCTTATGATAAAGGTGTTAAACTTATGAATTGTTCTTTTGAAAGAAATGCAAAGTACGGTTGGTTTGCAGACATGATGTCATTCCCATCATATTCAACTTTAGGATACGCAATTAATAACGATGTGGCATATCATTACAAAGGAAATGCCTCAGCTACCTTATCAATAAATGATCCTTGGATTAGTAATAATAGAATAGGAGTTTCGGTTGTTGGAACAAATTGTAGCATAGATTGTGGAAGAGTTTCAGATAATTTGGAATATGGATTTTACATGGGTTACAATAGTGTTCTAGATATGCAAGGATCTGCATCATCGGTACCACAAGTAACTGCCACAGATAATGGAATAACAATTGGATTAAATATTGCTAAGCGAGTAGATTTAATTGGAGGATTTAATAATTTACGTCCAATTTCTGGTGGCAACTCCTTCACAGCAGTAAATGGGACTATTAGCCCAACATTATCTTGTAATCCTTTTCCTGCAGGTTTGGATGTCAAAAACAACAACTGGAATTCAACAGGAAGTTTTTCTTCAAATGATTATAATGTAACTACATCAATAAGCGCAAATTGTGTTACACCCGTTAATATTACCCTAATAGACAACAGTCCTCAACCTGGAACTTTCTGTGGTCAAGCGATTCCTTGCCCAAACTGCAGAGGGGAAAATGCCCTTAACTATTGTCCAAGTTGTGATGATATTATAACTTCAAATTATTATCTTGAAGAACTGAATGAAGCGTCTCGTGATGCCATTGATAAAAGTTCTTCTGGCCACGGATATAACTATGTTGAAGCGGTAAGAAGACTATCAGAAATATTGATGTATAATATTTCAAGTCCTGATGCAAGTGAGATGTATGTTATAAATGTTTCATTGGAAAAACTCTTAGAGGCTTTTGCAAATGCCTTTATGTTTGATCAGTTGTTAGAAGTTGATAATAGTTCAACATTATCCACAGAGGTAAATAATGTAGTTGTTGTGCTTGAGAAATATATTCAATTGGCTATAAACGCCAATGATATAAAGCATTGCATTGCAAGCTGTCGGTTGCACCAACACGTATGTAGCGGGAATATATACAAATGTTATGGCATGCCCTAATGATAACACAGCTACAATTTATTATAACGGCAACTCTCAATCAGCAACCGCTTGTATAGATGTTGCATGCCCAAACCCACCCAGCCCTTTTTATCATGTAACTAGTTCAGATTTTAATGCAAGCTCTGTAATTGGAAACAACCCTCCCTTTTTGAATTTAATTATGGTTGATGATTACGTTTCATTTGTCATTGATGTTCCATTCCAATTTAATCAGTGCACATTTATCATGGGTTCAGGAAGCCGAATGGAGGTGAATCAAAACATAAGTGTGGATTTAACTAATTCGTTAATTTACAGTTGCCCTCAAATGTGGCAAGGAATAACATTAAAACAGGGAGCCTCAGTTACCGTGAGAAATTCTACAATTCGCGATGCAGATGAAGGTATTTTCGCGCATGCGGGTTCATCTTTCCGTATAATTGATTCTAAAATTCATGATTGCATTAAAGGAGTGGTTACTGAAGCCCCCGGTGTTCTTACGAATACAACCGGTTATGTTGTTGGTTCATCTTTTGGGCTGACAGCATTTATGCTAAAAGGACCTTATTCAGGACAAACTGGTTTTGGAACCGTGGGACGTGCAGGTATGTTATTGAATGATGTTGTAATGTCAATAGGAGATAATACCGCAGATGCGAATGAATTTTTTAATATAAATTATGGAATTGAAATTCATAACAGTCATATAAATGTAATCAACTGTCAATTTGATAAAATAGTCCCTGATAATTTTTATACCAATGTTGGTGTATTAAAGCCGATGGGTTGCGCTATAAATGCTCGGGCCACACGGGATAATATGCAATTGAATGTGTTTCCGCTTGCCAACGCAGGTATAAAAACCATAACGGATGCAACTATTGGAGTCTACACAAATTTATATAATGCACGCATTACCAATGTAAGCATGGTGAATGTTTACAAAGGTGTACAATCTGAGCAAAGCAGAAAATGCACAGTAAATATTAATAGTTGTAAAATGAGTGCCATTTACCGTGGCATTGATTGGAGTAATAATGACGGAGCTAACTTGATGGTTGCGCAAGGAAATACTATTACAGTAGAACCATCAGGATCAGGTAATTTTAAGGGTGCGGCATGTATCAGTATGGCTGAGCTGAATGCAGCAGCAAATGGTCGTTACATAGTTTCTGATAATCCAAACCTAACGACTATATCTGCTGGGGCTGGTATATTAACTAACACAGTTAGTAATGCTCGAATTGAAGCAAACCAAATTTTTACAACAGAAGGTATTTTACCTGCACCTGGCTCAGCAGGTATTGCAATAACCGCGGGAAACAGGAATACAATTCTTTGCAATACGGTTACCAATACGATTTCATCCAATTTAACGAATAAGGGAATTTACAACAGCCAAAGTTCCAATAATCGCTATGATTGCAATAATTTATTTTCTAGTGCAAATGGAATGTTTTTTTCAGGTACACTTTCCATGAATACTTCAATGAAGGGCAATAAAATGGATAATAATTATATTGGATTATATTTGGATAACACAGCGGTGATTGGTCAGCAGCCGATTGTTCCTTCACCCGGTAATCCTTATCCAGCTTATCATGGAAATAAATGGACAGGTACATTTGGAAGTACTTATGGTGCGGTGAATATGAATGCTAATACTTTAAATGATTTATTGCAAAATAGGTTTACTATCCGCGACCCCGCATCAGGAGGTCAAGCGGTACATCTACCGGTGGTTCCAAATGGAATAGTTCCCTGGCCTAACAATAATGGTTGGTTTGATCTTCAAAGCACTGGTAGTACCTTTGAATGTCATCCCTCACCAGGAATTCCTGTATGTGGTGGTGCACTAGCTGGAGGCGGAGATGAAAAGATGGAAGAGGGACTCCGTATGAGCATTATTCAGGATAGTTCGGTTACTGTAGAATATATTCCAGAATCTAAGTCAATGGCTAAGCTTTATGTTTATGAAGAGTTAAGCACCGATTCGGTGTTGCTTGCAAGCGATCCAGCTTATGGTAACTTTAAAAATGTTAATGCCGGTCTTGACATCGGAAAATTGTTCGAAGTCAAAGAAATTTTAAAGCAAAAAGGATTTTTGAGCGAACAAAATATGTTGACTCTTAACGAATCGGATAGCCTGATCCAATTATATCTGAGCCAAATTAAATCGCTTGACAGTCTTGATGCTATTGATTCTGTTTTGAATTTTTCACTACAGCGTGAAAATCTGATTTCCAGTATTCACCTGCAGCAACAAATCATAGCATCAATTATTGGTCAGATAACGAATGTCGACAATACCATAATTCAAAATGCAAATGCATTGAATAATCAGGTTTCCGGAAACGAAGTTCCTTATGATAATGAAAAGTTCGTTAATGGAAAAGCTATTCAGTATAGCAGCTCGGGCAGCAGTGCATTAACAAATGACATCACACAACTTCTTCAAATCGCCCATCAATGTCCCGCCGCCGGTGGGCCAGCGGTTTATACTGCTCGGGCATTATTGGAAACTTTTACAGACAGCATTGTTTATGATGATGAAAATTTTTGTTTACAGTCCGGTTATTTCAGGGTAATAAATGAAACCAAACCGGTCCAAATACAAGAACTGATAGTTGTTCCAAATCCTGCAAGTGAAAGCGTTGAAATCAGTCTCAGGAATGTAACAGAGGGCATTTGCAGAATACGGCTTATAAATTCACATGGGAAACCATTGTTGCAACACGAGTTTAACTGCGCAGATAATGTACTTCAGATTGATGTCAGTAATATTCCTCCGGGAATGTATTTTGTAGAAGCCTTGCTACCGGAATCCCTTTACAAAAACACTAAACTGGTTATTGTGCGATGAAAAGGGTATTGTACATTTTGTTTGTATTTTTGCTTCCGCTTACTTCCTTTGGGCAAGGATACAATCATCAATGGCTCTTAGGAAGTTATAATTTCCTGCAGGATCCAAAGGGTAGGATGTTTATTGATGCAAATAATTACAATATCATTAATGAAAGCCGAAAGATGTCATTTAAAGGCACACAAGGTAACATTTGTGATTTAAACGGCAACTTTTTGATGAGCAGTAACGGAGTGTGGATAGCTAATGCCAATAACGATACGATGATGAATGGGAGTGGGTTGAATCCGGGTGGTGTCACTGGAAGTTGGCCGTATGGACTACCTTTTATTGGAAATAATGTTTTTATACCTTTTCCTGATGACAGCACTAAATATGGCTTTTTTCATCATACATTATCAAATCCACCTAATTCCAAATGCATGCAATTATATTATAGTTTGATCGACATCACTTTAGATGGTGGATTAGGAGGAGTTAGCATTAAAAATAGTATTGTCTTAACCGATTCCCTTCAAGGTGGTATAGGTATTTGTAAACATGCAAATGGTATTGATTGGTGGGTTACAATGATTAAAGATTCATCAGATTTAATTTACAATTTGTTATACACTTCCTCAGGAATCACAAATATTTCAACTCAAAACTTAGGATTTATCCCTCTACCAGTTAGTAATTCAGCCCAGTTGACATTTTCACCAAATGGAGATAAGTTTATAAGTGCAACCTATGACAATCCTATAGACCGTAACAGTTATTTGGTTTTGGTTGATTTCAACAGATGTTCAGGGGTATTCAGCAATACACAAACAGTTCAACTTGCAAGTAGTTCTTATTTATGGGGTTTGGCATTTTCACCGAGCGGAGAATTTGCATATGCATGTACTCAAAATGAAATTTTCCAGATAAATACGACAACTCTCTCTGTTGATACCGTAGCTATATATGACGGATTTATTTCTCCCCCAACATCAACTTGTTGCCCCAGTACATTTTTTAATATGTACTTGGCAGCAAATGGTAAAATTTATGTTACATCTGGTAGTAGTGTTCGTCATTTCACTGAAATTAATTACCCCGACAGTGCAGGGATGGCATGTGATGTCCAACAACATGCTTTATTTATAGGAAATTATGCGCATTTGAGCGCAGTGCCCCATCACCCCAACTACTACCTAGGCTGCGACACCACATTAGGATGTCCGTGTTTAATTACCGGCATATCCGATGAACAGGATCATGTCTTCAACTTTTCGGTGTCACCTAATCCTACCGACGATCAAATTAAAGTTGTTTATCTATTACCGCACAACAAAAGTGGCAAGCTAGAGGTTTTTGATATAACCGGCCGTAGCGTATATACTATGCCATTACCCCCATGGAGCACGTTGCAAACGGTGGATTTGTCTTTTCTGGGAAGCGGAATTTATAATGTTATGATCACTTCCGGGCAGTCAAGAGTTACGGAAAAGGTGGTGTTGTTGAAATAAAATGGTGAACGGCTGCTATGATAGTCAACTTTATTTTTTCGCTATTCAGACTACCCCTTCAAAAAGTAGTCTAAATCCCAAAAAAAGTGGTCTAAAAGTAGTCTGAATACGTGTAAATCAGGCGATTATATCCTCCTTGTCGTGCTATTAAAAGAGTCATAAAAAATGTAGATTTTTATCAGATTGCATAATTGGTAGTTGAAAATAATGAAATTTCTTTTATTTTTAATTTTTAAATCACCATCCAAGAAAGCAAAAAAGCAAAGATCCTGAACTGCAAATTTTGAATGGTGTGTATCAAGACTAAGATATATTTCTAAATAAAATAGATATCTCACCTCTTAAAACTTTAAAATTATGAAAAAAAATAACACTGGTAACACTTTTATTTGTTTCAATTGGAATTACATTATTTGGTCAGAATAATGATTTAATTCAAGTTGATTGTAATGCGGTTTTAATTAAAACCAAATATGTTTCTACAACGGAAACAAAGTTTATTGAAAATTTACAATCTTTTAGCGAGGAGTATATTTCGAAACATAGGCAATTTGGTCTTGATATGAGTTTAGGAATTATTTTGCCCCCACCAGCTCCCCCGTTACCTTTAGACTTAGGATTAAATGGAAATTATAGTAAGGATGATATAACTCATATAGTAAATGATTTTAAAAAATCGACAAACTATAATTTTAATCAAACTATTACAATAGAACATGTGCCGGAGTACAATACGAAAGCATGGGAAAATTGTGTTCTTGAAAAGTTGAAAAATTCTGGGGTCAACCTAATAGTGCATCCATATTCTTTAGAAGGGAATTTGTTTACTGTATCAATTGGAGTGCCACAACTTGCTAAAGATGCAACTATTTTAAGTGTTTATATCCAAAATGGTAAAGAAATTACAGATTATACCAATGAATTTAAAAATAAAAAAATTAAAGAGAATAGCAGCTTTAAGAAAGTTTTTACAATTAAAAACCCAGATGATGACATAATTTTTTCCCTATGCACAAAAGAATATCCGTTGCCAGTTAGAATTAGCAAACTGCGTCCAAGAAACAATAATATAAACATATCAAAATGCACCAAAGATGGAAGTAACTGGGAATCTTTCCCTGCGGGCTTCATCGATTTTTTTGCCAAGGCAAGTGATATGATTTCTTTAGAAATCGAATTTGATTACAGTACAGAATTTCGATGTCCAAATGATTATCGAGGATGGTTCAACGATGGAATAATATTAGTGAGAGAAATGGCCGGATGGATACAGTTTAGTTAGGATATTAGTTTATGCAAATTCTAGGCAGAATTGTGGTGGTATTATTTCACATAAAGGCACACATATTTACAATTTGTGTATAAAAGCAAAATCAATGGGATCTCCCCCACGTAATTAACATACCAATTATTCTTCATATTATAGACTTGTTGATGAAGGACACAGTTAGAACTTGACTTTTAAAATATTCAGACTACTGCCACAAAAAAGTAGTCTAAATCCTAAAAAAAGTGGTCTAAAAGTAGTCTGAATATGGCTAAATCAGGCGTTTATATCGTCCTGGTCGGACAGCCATAAAGCAAAGAGACCCGGTAGCTGAAAGCTATCGGGTCTCACGCTTTACGGTAGCACCGCTTCACAGAAATGTAGGGCTTTTTTTGTGTCCGAGCGGGATGAGAAGTTTACCCCGAGCTTGTAAGATGTTTATGAATTTTCATCATTTAATGAAATGAAATATTTGATGAATTCAATACATGAAAGATATGAAAAATTTGCATCAGGCACCATTCTTCTTACTTCATCTGTTTTAGTTCTTCTATCTTCAAAATTAACCGCTATTTGATTTTTGTCATAGAGGTTTGCATAAGTTTTTCTTCCCGGAGCATGATTTAATAAACCTACATTCCTTATCATTATTGTCCGATTAAACTAGTTTAATATTTGCTGAAACTCAACGGAATCAACCCTTCCCAGCCTTTGATGGATGACTGATTTTGTAGGTAGCTACCCATCAAATATTTAAGATTAATGGCGGGTTTGCTCGGCGCCATGCCTTGTATGTATCTTTTATAAATTCCAAGAGTTCAATATAACTCATCAGGTGTAATCTTATTACTGTTATCATGTTAGCAAATGATTTTTTAGTTGCTGATTTTTTTCGAATTACAACCATCAGCAATTGAGCAATCAACACACAATAGATTTGCATTTTAATTGCATTCGGAGTAGCACCCCAAAAATATCTCACAGGAAAATTTTGTTTTATTTGTTTGAATAATGTTTCTATCATCCAGCGATTCTTATATATCGCTGCTACTTTTGCACTGATTTTAAAATTGTTAGTTATAAACACATATTGTTTTCCGTCTTCGGCATTAAATACAATTCTTCGTAATTTTAATCGAATGACTTTTCCGGTTTCATCCTTATAGCCTATGGTTATAAATTGCTCTTTAAGAACCCCCTTTGCTGCCTTTTTCTTAGAGTTATCAGTTATTACTTTAGTGACATGATAGACCGCATTTTCCTTCATTCTGGTAACAAACCAAACCGATTGTTTTGTCCATTTAGCATATTGTGCGTACAAATTATAGGCTTTATCAAATACAACAAAACTATCTGATGGTAATTTCAACTTATACAAGAACTGCTTATCATGAACTTTTGCCGCTGTCATTCGAACGAATTCTGTTACTCCACTAAAAGCATCCATCATAGCATGACCCTTAATGCCCCCTTTTTGCGGGAGCCATCCATAGGGTTGCGCCCAACACCCCTCAATATATCCGTAAATAAACTTATTGTGGTACTATCAATTATTTTTAAGTTTTTAATACTCAGTCCCTTTAACCGGGTGTCCGAGATAAAACTATGGTATCGTTGAAGTAATTGGTAATATATTGTTTCCATTACCATATAACTTCTGCGGTTATTTGCATCAGATAATGTACTCTTCGGTGGAGCTTTATCTAATCCTAAATGGGTCAACTTTCCCTCACATGCTAGCATCCCTTCGCATAATTCTCTGAGACCATTGCAATAACTAAAAACACCATATAATAGACTTATAAGATGAACCCTCACAGGGATCCGTTTATAATATTTGTTGCTTTGATGTTTTTTAGCTGCATCTGCAATGATTTTAGCTGGTATACAGCTTAATATCTGTGATAATACCGGCTGTCCGACAAATTTATTAACTTTGTTCATAGTTATGGTTTGAGTGTGGTAACCCAAACTTAACTAAAAAGGGGGTATAGTTTTGCCCCCTTACTTATTTTTTTACTATTTTAGTCGGACAATAATGATTCCTTATATTAAAAAAATCAAAACCGAAACCTATTACACCGTTCCATTTTTGTAATTGACCGGCTACATGATCAAAGCCAATTTGTCCTGAGGATTTGGGATACTTTACTCTATCATTAACTATAAGAAAATCCCCAAGGTGGGTTTTGCCATCCGGCTTTTCAAAATCTTTAATACTCTTTGGTATTCTTCCAAAATCCCAATGTTTTAACCTTATGGTTCCATACACATGGTTAATAGTTTGCGAATCACTTTTGAAAATTAAGTGTTCTAACAACCTATCATAATTAAAAGTTATAATTTTATAATTTCCATTTCCTTCAAATTCCTTTTTGAAAATATCTATCCAATTTTCTTTATGATTTAATTCATTATATGATTTTAGAAATGCATCTTCCATTATTAGTATAGAATATATGATGCAATATTTTCCTATCTCTATGAGGTGTTCCTTTTTAGGGATTCGTATTCGGGAAAAGTCATAAGTTCACCTATGAATTCATCAATAGATTTTCTATGACCGTATTCCCTGAATGAATTCAACTCATCACAAAATAAATTAAGAACATCTAATGAATAGCCGTCCTTTTGAAGTTGACTTCTAAATTCTTCATTTAAACTTATAAGTTTATAAATATCATTCAAAAGGGTTTCGCCATTTTTAAATGCTTTACAAACATCCATTGATGCACCGGCACCAGTTATTAATGTTTTCATATTGAGCAGATTTACAAACTATTTTAGGGACAAGTTTAGCGGTTACTAAATTAGTACAATTATCTTGTCGGTTAATTAAGGCTCAAATCAATTCTCTTGTGGTATTTTGCTCATAGTTTTACATGGCAAATTACTCTAGAAAAAAAAGTTATAGATTTATACGTAATTATTGACGGCCGAACACGGAAAATAACTCGAACAGAGCGTCCTTATCCCAATAAAAGTTCCGCAAGTTTCTATAAACATAGATGCACTCCGCTATTAATCTCCGCACTATTTGCGGTGAATAAAGTGCCTATTCTCCGCATTTCCTATATATTCTCCGTAAAAAGTGCGGTGATTATGGTGGGTTTTAGCCGGATTTTCGGTTCATTTTGAGATTAAAGCAGACTTTTATATGGCTTTTTAAGATGGGTTAAGATTTATTTGCACCTCAAAATTAAAGAATTAAATGCAGTTGCCATGGACCATGCTTCTTCAAAAAAGTGTAAAAATACTCACTCCAAGATAAATGCAATTACATCAACAGACCAGGATGAGAAGTTTACACCGAGCTTGCCGCGTGGAAGACACGGGGATGAAAATGCTTAGTTCAGACTGTAAATATTCAAATTTTAGCGGATAATTAATTTCCCGGAAACTTCATTCATGGAATGGTTATAAATTTTGTAAAAGTATATTCCGGGTTTCATGTTACCTTTCTCCAAAATAACAGGTTGATGACTTAAATCATTCATCACTTTTAATTCTCTACCATAAACATCATATATGATCAGTGAAAATGTTTTTCCGGAAGGGTTATCAAAATATATATTGGTTTGGTCAGAAAAAGGATTTGGATATACAGACGTTTTTATTTCATGTTGCATGTCATTAATTCCAACTGGCAAGGTATAACCGTTCCTGAAAAAACTTTGTATAGTATCATGCGCTGCAAATAAAGTATTAAGTGAATTTCCGGCGGAACTATCCACCGCCCAGGTAACAGCATAAGTGATGGTTTGTATATCACCGGGCGACAAGGTAAATTTACCGGAGGAAAGTAAAAAAAAGTAATCCCCTGCAGGTGCGTTATCTTCCCAGTTACAAGGACAATCGGGATTACTTGTACCAGGATACATGAAGGGAGTAGGCTGATTTGTGCAGGGACATAAAGAGGTATTGATGCCTTTCAAATAATTGTAATACTCGGTTGGGCTTGCAGGATTACCCATTGGCAGCCCGTTAGCATTTTCAAAAACAATAAAAGACGAAATGCCGCAACGTTCATCGTTCTCATCCATAATGCTATCGCGATCGTTATCTATTCCATCACCAGGATCGGCAAGTGGGCCCTCTAGCAATTGAATTCCTGTTGCTGATGGATAGAAACCTGATGATGGGTCGAAAGGATAATCATCCAGAACAAAAGCCATATTGTTACCAATGTGACTGCCTCTGCGAAAATCAGCAGGCACTGGAGTGCCCGCCCAAAATCCAAGATAGAAATCATTCAATACAATACTGGAATTATTAATAATTTTATATCGATAAAAAGTGGTGTTGTTAATAGCGGGATCTGGAGAAATAAATGCAAATGCCTGGCCTTGGATCTCCAGACCCAGAGGAGAAGACCCGGTCTGTGTTTTAATATTGCAAACATCATTGAAAACAAACCACAGACTTTGGTCACCATACAATTGATCAGATGAATCAGGAATTGTACCTGCAATATCAAATGCAGGGTAATCTCCATCAAGGATATTATAAATACCATCGTTGTTTACGTCCACAAATGGTGCAAGTGTATTTCCGTTTGAATAATTCCCCGGAAATTGTTGCATGTCCGGGGTTGCAGGTAGCCCGCCAATAAAATCTATGACCTCCTGTCTGTTTATTTTCCAGATACGGTCATATTGCATGCAATAAGGAGCAGCACATGAATCACCAGGCCCTGTGAAAAAATCCGTTGCATTGCTGTTTCCAGGTGTTTGTCGGAACATTTGTGCTGCAGTCATAATTTGACCACTGCCATCAATACCACCCAGCCACAAAGAGCCGGCAAGCAGGCGATTGATTCCTGACCCTTTGGGTACTTCATATTTTGGTGCACTAACAAGATCCCACCACATATCTGCCCCCGGAAAAATACCGGCTCTTACATTATTAATATCAAGTTCAGTGACCGCAGTGGATTCATCACAGTTTGTCTGAGCTTTTATTTCTTGGATTAGAAATACAAGTCCTAAAATTAAAAATATGATTTTAGTATTCATAGAATTGGATATTTAACACAAAAATAACCTGTTTCTAAGCTTTTCTCAAACCAAAATTAAGGTAAATTATACATGTCTGAGGATATTAATCTTCTTAGTTGAAACCTGTAGGGAAACATAAGAAAAATCAATGGTTGGCTGTTTAACGTATTGTAGACCAAAAGACTAAAAGTTTTGCAGAAATGTGGGGCTTATTTATGACATACACAAACAAAAGCAACTACATCAACCGGCAAGGATTTTAACAAAGTCTATAAGAAAGTGGAACCCTTGACAAAGTATTTAATATTCTCTAACCAATACTTCAGTAGGAATTCCGAGAACTTCATGTAATTTGCGAATCATATCGAGTGTAAGTTTTCTCTTTCTGTTTAATATTTCGCTTACCCGACTTTTTAAACCTATTACTTCCGTCAGATCTTTCTGCGAGTAACCTAATTGTTCCATCCTGAATTTAATGGCTTCAATTGGATCCGGCAGATCTATAGGAAATTTCTCCTTTTCATAATTATCAATTAAAAGCGAAAGCAATTCCAATTCATCGCCATTTTTGGATCCTTTTTTTGCTTCAAAAATTACTTCCAATCGCTTTAATGCAATCTGATAATCCTTCTCAGTTTTAATTACTTTCCAGTTCATTTTTTAGATTTTAGTTGCATCAATCTTATCATAATCGGAATGAGTTCCTATGAATCGAATCCATACAATTTTATACGAATAATTTATTTTTACCACCAACCGATACTTATTGCCTTTTATATTAAAAACTACCCTATTATCTTCAAGGATACTTGCTGAGGGATATTCTGTTTTAATATCACCGGGGCCTTTCCAAGTTGCATCTTCAGTTTCTTTGAACCAGGCCTTAAGTTGTTGTTCACACTCCCTATGCTTCATCCAGAAAACGCGAAGTGTCTTTTTGGCTATTACTCTCACGAAGCAAATATAATCAAAAGTTCCATATTTGGGAACTCAAGAGCCAAAAATATTTTGTCATTTTACTCTTTAAAAAAATTCTCAGGTAAAAATGAACCAAAAAGGACCCCGTTTTTTAATCTCTTACTTGCGCTATAAATACTAAAATTACTAAATTTTATCGCAAAAAAAGTTCTGAAAACCCTTCCCTAATCAAACCTTAATCTCTGTATATCATGTAATTACAAAGCAATAGCGGCTCCAAACAGTATCTTATCATTGCATTAATAATTGCTAATTCCGGCTAAAATTGATATTTTCGACAATCTATACAAATGACCCTTCTCACCAAAATCATAATTAAAAAATGGCAAAACAAATTTTCATCAATTTCGCGGTAAGAGATCTTCAAAAATCAATGGATTTTTACACTGCTTTAGGATTTACGAATAATCCGCAATTTTCGGATGATTCCGGAAAGTGTATGGTTTGGAGTGATAATATATTTGTGATGTTGCTGACACATGAGAAATTTGCAACTTTCGCTACCAAACCAATTGCTGATACTAAATCAAATGTAGCCGGTCTTTTTTCTTTGTCCGTAGATAGTGTTGATGAGGTAAATACAATTGTAACCAATGGCCTTAAGGCAGGCGGCCTTGAACCTAATGAAATGCGTGACTATGGTTTTATGCAACAACGAACTATTGAAGATCCGGATGGACATACCTGGGAGATTTTTTACATGGATATTTCAAAATTTCCGAAGGAGTAATGGAAGTTTAGTTAGCCATGATTAGTTGAGCAGACTGTAATACCAGAAATTTTAATTTCAGCATAAAAAATATTTGTATTCTCAAAACTGAAAAATAGATACAGATGAAATACTTTATTTTAGCTATTATATTTTTTATTTCCGGCACTTGCCTGGCACAAAGTGTTACGGAGAAACAGTGGCTTGAAGATATTGCATATTTGAAAAAAGAATTGCCGCAAAAACATTATGATCTCTTTCATAAGAAAAGTCGAAATTATTTCAATTCAACCCTTGATCAAATTGCTTCTGAAGTAAGTAATTTGGATGATTTGACCATTGCAATAAAGTTGCAACAACTTATAAGTTCATTAGGAGATTCCCATACGAATATTTCCTGGGCTAAGTACATCGACTATAAAAAACTTGTACCTGTTCAATTCCATTGGCTGAAGGAAGGTCTTTTCGTGATTCAGTCAACAAAGAATCATCAGAACCTATTAGGATTAAAATTACTTAAAATAAATGATATTCCGGTTCAGGTAGTAATTGATAGTTTAAGTACACTTTTAACATTAGATAATACTGCTATCGGTAAAAGGGATATTCCACAATTGATTAGCCTTTCTCAGTTACTCCGTTATTTTAAGATTGTAACAAATGACAGTATCTTTTTAGACTTAAAAAATACCATCACAGGCGATGCAATCAATTCATATCTTTTGGTCATTCCCAATGAACGCCCCGATAATAATGATTTTGTGCAATTAAAATCTGAAAAAAATACTATCAGCTTTATAAACAGAGATAAGTTGTTTCACTCACATTATATGACAGATGAAAAGTTGTATTACATCCAATACAATAAATGTTGGAGCAAAGAGCTGGAAATACAACATAACAATGGAAAAAATGCAGAAAAACTACCTTCTTTCACCGAATTTGAAGAAAATGTTTTAAATGAGCTTAAAAATGACAGCATTGACAAACTCGTGTTCGATCTGAGATATAATTCAGGAGGAAATTCATTACAAGGAACTTTATTTATTGAGAAAATAATGAGGCACCCAAAAATTCTTAAAGGAATACCTGTTTTTGTTTTGATTGGCAGAAAAACATACTCATCAGCGATAATCAATGTTATGGATTTTAAAAAGTATAGCAACGTAACTCTTATTGGTGAAGAAACTGCTGGGAAACCGAATCATTTTGGAGAAGTCAGGAAATTTACATTACCAAATTCGGGGTTAACAGTAGGTTATTCAACTAAATATTTTCAAAGAACATCGGGTAATGAAAATACCATTAAACCCGATGTAGAAATTCTATTGTCGATATCAGATTTTGTGAAGGGAATTGATCCGCTATTGGAATATGTTATCGGTCAATAGGTTTTAAAGTTAAAATGACCGAATTCGTTCGCTGCTGCAAGTAGGATCATATTTTTTCAACCCCATACAACCCCCAACCAATTTCTTCCGTCTATTGGTCAAATTGCGGAGAAATGCTGGAGTCATTTTGTTGGCTTCCAACTAATTCGCACAACTAAACTAAACCAAAAACCAAACACCTGGCATTCCGGCTTATGAAAAAAATTTACTCGCTGCTCCTTATTACAATTGTGTTTCAGCTTATTCCATTTACACCGGCTTCTGCCAGCAACTACCTGGGTGGTGAAATTACCTGGCAATGTATGGCAAACGGCCAATATATTTTCCGACTGACTTTATACCGTGATTGTGGCGGACTTGGTTTCCCACAGTCACTTCAAATACAAACTACTGTTCCCAGTGTTCCTACTATTGTAGTCAATAAAATTGCACAAAACGATTTGAGTGCCACCGGATTTCAGGCAAATGGAACTTCTGCTTGTCCCACATGTGCCAGCGGGAGTAGTCCATTCCCCGGTGTTGTAGATGAAAATATTTATGAATCGACGCCTATCAATTTAAGTGGTGTTCCTCCTGCTGCAGGATGGTCGTTTTATTTTAATATGTGTTGCCGCAATGGAACGGTTCTAAACCTTTCCAATCCAACTTCACAGGGTTTGCAGGTGCTTTCAAAAATGTTTGCTTATAATAATCAGAATGCATTTCCTTGCTACGATGCAAGTCCTTATTTCGCAGAACCTCCTGCCAATGTTTTGTGCGCAGGTCAGCCCGCTGCTTTGCAGTATTTAAGCATTGACACCGATGATGACTTCCTGACCTACCGTTTCACCGATGCACTCAATGATCAGGGAGCTGTTATTCCGGTTTCGCTTGGATACACAACTGCCAATCCATTGCCAGGACCAACACAAAATCCTGCTAATACGGTAATGTCACTCGATACTTTAAATGGAGAATCTTTGTTCACGGTAAATACCATGGGGAATTTTAATATCAACGTAGTTGTTACCTCCTGGAGAAACGGAACTAAAATATCTGAAATCAACCGCGGACACGATTTTTATATTCTATCAAACTGCCCAACCGTTGCAGGTTCACAACCAAATTTGTATCCTTCCGGCACAGCTCCCTTTGCAGATCCAATTACCGGTTTATTCACATCATATAAAGATACCGTTCTTGCCGGATCTACTGTTACCTTTCAGAAAATCATAACCGACAACGATTTCTTTTTAAATGGTGTTGCTCAGGATATCCGTCTCACTGGAGCGGGCAATCAGTTTGGTGCTAATTTTACAAATGCTTCTTCAGGATGTCTCATGCCTCCCTGCGCAACCTTAAATGCTGCTTTACCAAAAGTGTTTTCCCCCTCCGATACCACACTATTCACATGGACGACAAACAATGCGCATTTAGCTTCAAGTGGTCCGTTGCAGGCAAAAACCTGGTACTTTCTGCTAAGAGCCATGGATAATTATTGTCCCGCTCAAGGCATGCACGCACGCATTGCATCCATTACTGTGGTGAATAGTTTATCGGGATTAAATGAACAGGAAGAAATCACAAATATGACTATCTATCCCAACCCTGTTACAACGGAATCATTCGAAATTTCCTGGAGTTCCATTTCACAAAAACCATTATCCGTAACCATTAGCGATATAACAGGACGTGAAATACTCCGCACATCACTGACACAAACTGCCGGAAAAAATAAAGCTACTATCACTCTTCCAAAAACCGCCACCGGTATGTATTTATTACAGGCTACAAGTGCATCGGGGTATGTGAAGAAAATGAAGGTAGTTAATTAAGTGGTTAATTAGGTGGTTAATTAAGTGGTTAATTAGGTGGTTAATTAGGTGGTTAATTAGGTGGTTAATTAGGTGGTTAATTAGGTAGTTAATTAGGTGGTTAATTAGGTGGTTAATTAAGTGGTTAATTAGGTGGTTAATTAAGTGGTTAATTAGGTAGTTAATTAGGTAGTTAATTAGGTAGTTAATTAGGTAGTTAATTAGGTGGTTGATTAAGTAGTTAATTAGGTGGTTAATTAGGTAGTTAATTAAGTTGTTAATTCAAAGATCGCCTTCGGCTCAGGGTAATAGATTGTAGTAATTTTATAATGATCGCCTTCGGCTCAGGGTAATTGAACTTAGAATGATCACCTGCGGCTCAAGGAAATTGACAGTAGAAAGATGGCCTTCGGCTCAGGGAAATTGAACGTAGAATGATCGCCTGCGGCTCTGAAATCCTTATGACTTTTTTTTGAACGCAGAGTTAGGGAGGCGCAGAGCAATGCGCTGGCGCGGTGAGGAGTATTTCATCTGATCACCGCCGACGTATAGCTCGCTTATAGGGGTCATGTCAAACTCAGCTCAAGGCAAGCAATAGCATTAAGGATTAAGAATTAAGGATTAATTTTTTTATGGAAATTTTAATCATCAAATCACCAAATCTTCAAATCACCAAATTACCAAATTACCAAATATGCACATCAGCACATTAGCACATTAGCACATCAGCACCCCCGCATCGTGCCTTGCGGGGACCACCTTCGACTACGCTCAGGGCAAGCATCAGCACATCAGCAAATCAGCACATCAAACTGCTTTCAACACTTCAAGCAAATATTTATGGAACTTTTGCACGGAGCTAATTTGCACTTTTTCGTCGGGTGAATGGGCACCGTAGATATTTGGGCCGAATGAAATCATTTGCATATCGGGATAATTGGTTCCTAAGATTCCGCATTCCAGGCCTGCATGAATAGCGTTCACATGTGCTTTTTCACCAAACAGCTTTTCGTATGTTTCGCTCATCAGTTTCACTACCTCAGATTCGGGCTTTGGTTCCCAACCGGGATACATACCACTCAAACCAACTGTTGCACCACACAATTCAAACGCAGAACGAATGGCATCGGCAAGATCTGTTTTTTCGGTATTGACAGAACTTCTGGTCAGACATTGAACCGTATATTTTCCATCACCAACAATAACACGTGCGATGTTGTTGGATGTTTGTACCAGTCCGCTAATGGCGGGACTCATTCGGTAAATGCCATTCGGACAACTATAAACAGATCGTAAAAATTTATGTTGAAAATCTGCTGCTACCACTTTAGCAGGAACAGAAACAGATTCGCAGGAGAGTGAAATATTAGGATCGGTAACATCATTTTCATGTTTCACCATGGTTGCATAAGCAGCAATTTTTTTCTGAATTGCATCGGCATTTTCGCTAGTGCAAACAATTATTGCTTTCGATTCGCGTGGTATTGCATTTCGCAGACTTCCACCATCAACAGTTGCAATTTGAATTTGAAACGATGTTGTTAAATCGAGCAGCAGCCGGTTCATGACTTTATTCGCATTCGCACGACCTTTATGAATATCTACACCGGAGTGTCCGCCTGTTAAACCTTTCAAATGAATCTGAAAAGCTGCATTCCCATTTGGTGATTCTTCAGCATAAGTTCCATTTGCAGTAACATCAACACCACCGGCGCAACCTATAGTAAGTTCATTATCTTCTTCCGTATCGAGATTCAATACCATGGCACCATTAAGCAAACCGCCTTGCAATGCAAGTGCTCCTGTCATTCCCGTTTCTTCATCAATCGTAAACAAGGCTTCTAATGGAGGATGGGAAATACTGTCGGAGGAAAGCAGCATCATAATAGTAGCAACACCAATTCCATTATCCGCGCCAAGCGTAGTGCCTTTTGCTTTTACCCAATCGCCATCCACAACCATTTCAATTCCCTGTGTGTCGAAATCAAATTGGGTATCTGAATTTTTTTGATGCACCATATCGAGGTGACTTTGAAGCACAACAGTTTTACGACCTTCCATACCTTTAGAGGCAGGTTTTTTGATGATTACATTTCCGACTTCATCAACATAGGTTGGAAGATTTAATGATTCCCCAAATTGCTTAATGAAAGCAATAACGCGTTGTTCTTTTTTAGAGGGTCTTGGAACAGCATTAAGGTCTGCAAAATATCCCCATATGGACTTAGGTTCGAGTTGACGGATGGCTTCGTTCATTTTATTGAGTTTGCTGCAAATGTAACAAACCCATTCCAATCTCAATTCACAAGACCTTTAACACATTGATATTTAGGAAGATAAACAATTAATAAGCAAAATACCTTATCAGGTTTTCATAAAATAACCGGTAGGAAAAATTGGTTGATAGAAATCAGGAAATATTTTATAAAAAATCTCTACTTTTAATAAAATTCAGGCATCAAAATCAATGAATGATTTGTCTGCTAACTATACACCATGAAAAAAGAACTATTCATTATCTTATTATTTATTTGCAGAACTGCATCAGCACAACCTGTG
Source organism: Bacteroidota bacterium (assembly GCA_016713525.1). Lineage (GTDB taxonomy): Bacteria > Bacteroidota > Bacteroidia > AKYH767-A > OLB10 > JADKJB01. Next base: position 72,375 of record JADJOZ010000004.1, read on the forward strand.
ATTGTAGGAGGAGTTGAAACCGGAGTTGTTCCTTTGGCGAAACCGGCAATTGTTACCTGCGCGCCAATCTTCTCCTATTATGTGCCGGGAGCGAGCAGTAATGGATTAGCCTGGGATGGTACTGCAATGTACACCAGAAGTGTTTTTTCCGATTCGATACATTTGAATGATCCATCCAATGGTAATCTTATTACAACCATACATGCTCCTTCCGCAAATGGAAATCAAATTTCTGGAGATCTTGAATATGATGGAGTAAATTTATGGAGTATTCAGGAACAATTGGGAACATTATTCAAAATGAATCCATTTACGGGACAAGTTATAAACCAATATTCTTTACCTAATAATAATAATGCAAATCCCGGCGATCCCAATAATTGGGGTATCGCTTTTCAGGATGGATATTTATGGCATTCGGAATATGGAACAGGAATTCAAACTACTTATATGCATAAAATCGACACAGCGAACGGTATGGTAGTCGATACTTTTTTGCTGCAACATGCCATACTTCCAATTAAATTTATTAACGGCGAATTATGGGGAGTTGCATTTGATACACCATTTATATACAAAATTGATTTGTCTCTAAAGTCCGTTACCGACTCTATTCCGCGGTGTGTGAATCTTTGCTATGGAATATTGCAAAACGCTTTCGGTTTCTGGTTGCAGGGCAATTCTTCTTTCAATGGAATTGGTATCCATCGTTTTCAAACCATCAGCGGAGTGCACGAACAACAAACGAATGATATAAACATATACCCCAACCCCGTTAGTGACTACTTACATATTGACGGACTAACCAATTCTGGTCGATTGCAAATCACTATTACGGATGTTGCCGGAAGAGTAATAATTGAAGAAACCCGAATCATGACAGCACATTCTGCAAGTATAAATATCAGCAACTTTCCTTCAGGAATATATTTACTTTCTGCCAATTCGGAAAATAAACAAAGTCATGTCAAAATTATCAAACTATAAATTCCATGAAAAAGAATTACTTCCTTCTAATTGTATTCTTAGTTTCCTCCTCCTTTGCTCAGGCGCAATACATTTTATCGATGCAGGTATCTCCGGCAAACCCTACTGTTAACGATCCGGTTACCATTATCGCGGAATGTGCTTTCCCTTCGGGCGATTGTTACGATAAAACAACGGGATTTTCGGTAAACGGAAACCACATTTATGCCAATGCTTTACACTGTCTGGGTCTGGCTACATTTATTTGTACGGAACCCGACACATTTATTATTCCGCCACTGACAGCTGGCACTTACTGGTTTCATTTTAACCTGGATGCAGGTCTTTCACCGGGCCCCTGCACACCCGGCATAGTACCTGGCGCTATCGATTCTATACAATTTACAGTTACACAAACTACCTCCCTTCCCGATTATCAACCCGCCGCCATTGGCATTTTTCCGAACCCTTCAAATGACCTGATTACCATTTCCGGAGCCGGAACTATGCAAGTTCAGATCATCGAGACCAGTGGTCGATTGGTAATGGAGTTCCCCGAAGCTACTGATGGTCAACAACTGGATTTGAGCCCATTGGCAGCCGGTACCTATGTAATTCGGGTAGTTTCCGACTTCGGAGTGCTGAAAAATATCAGACTGATGCACTTGCCGGCGGTCGATTCCCGTCCATAATCTTCTACAAAAAGAAATTTCTTCGAAGTCAAATAAGTTGTATTTTAGTGCTTCTCCAAACCGACTTTTTACGTCTGTTCAAGAGAACCTATTTCGTACACACTAAAACCTTTGCACTTCATGAAAAAAAAGTTACTAATTTCAAGCCTCTTCCTGCTCAGCCTGGGAACATTGGCTAATGCCCAATCTGAGAATGCTTTGTTCTTCGATAACACCGATGATCAGGTTATAGTTGCATCCGGATCTTCTGTAATTGCCGGAAGCACTGCCATGTCATTAACCATGTGGGTGAACCCACAAAACCCTTTTCCTGCATTTCCTGATTTCGATGGTATTGCCGGAATCAGAAATAATGCAGACGCCGATTTTTACATATTACATTTGAATACAACCGATGTTGAAGCACGTTTCAGAAACAGCACCGGAGTTAATTACGATGTAGTGGCAAGTGGGATTACATTAAATACCTGGCAACATCTTGCAATGACTTATGATGGAACCACACTTACATTATATTTGAATGGCGTGGTTGCAGGTTCAACTCCCGCCACTGGCTCTATCACCAACAGCTTCGAAGATTTCCTCATGGGAAATTTGCTGTATCAGGGAACCAGCTTCTGGTTTAACGGACAATTAGATGAAGTTAGTTTGTGGAGTAAATCACTTACACCGGCAGAAATAAATTGCATGATCAACGGTGCTATTGATCCTACATCCCCAAGTCTGGAATTATACTATCGTTTCAATCAGGGTGTTGCAGGTGGTACCAATACTACTGCAACAACATTGACTGATGTTACAGGAACTATCAATGGTACTTTGAGTGGATTTGCATTAACAGGAGCCACTTCAAACTGGATCGCAGGTGTAACAACAGCTAATTCTTCAACTATTGCAGATGTAATTTGTCCGGGTAGCACTTATGTTTTCGGTACCCAGACATTAACTGCACCAGGAAATTATTTCGAGGCTTTTCCGCTCGCTGGCGGATGTGATTCTATAGTTCAACTGGTACTTACTGCTCCTGTTATTAATACAGCAATTTCTCAATCGGGACCTTTATTAACTGCACAACAGGCAGGCATGACCTATCAATGGATTAACTGCACCAGTTTGCAACCGGTTGCAGGTGCAACTCAACAACAATTCACAGCAACTGCAAACGGACAATATGCGGTAGTGATTAGTGTTGGAAGTTGTTCCGATACTTCATTTTGTGCTAATGTTACCAATGTCGGTTTGACTGATATTAATGGAAGTGCAGTTCAGGTTGGACCGAATCCTTTCACTGATCAGATAACTATTGATGCAGGAACACTTGCAGTTAATGCAATCATTAGTGTTACCGACATTTCCGGAAGAATGATTACTGAGTTCACAAACAAAAACCGAAACCGTATTGTGATCGACACAAAACAATGGAATAAAGGTATTTATCTTTTACGCATCTCAGATACCTCAGGGTATTTGAAGCTGGTGAAGATGTAAAATCGCATAGCTTGAAAAGAAAGGTCATCATTTTGATGGCCTTTTTTTATTTCAGGACTTTTCCTGAAAAATAGCAGGAAAATATTCAAAGCAGGCAGCAGAATATAAAAAATAAGGGTCTTTATCAGTGTGGAATTGGTTTTCCACTGAATTTTTAGTAAATTTAAATCTTAAAACAAGTAATCATGAAAAAAGTCGTACTTATCCTGCTACTTACATTCGCACAGCAAACGGTTACCACTGCACAGCTTCAAAATTCCATTTTCGGAATCGATAATCCATCAACTGGCAACTTTAATTTTGCGGAATATGATTTAACAACAAACACTTTCAATACTTTACTGACGCTTCCGATATCGTTCTTATCAACTACATATTCTGCAACTGTGGATGTCGGTAGCGGTGTATATTATTTTTGCAATGGAACATTTTTATATGCCATAGATGCCGGAACCGGAACATTAATTGCGAATATTAATTTGAATGTTCCACCATCAAGTCATTTTGGTTATGTTCAGTTTAATCCTTGCGATGGGAGTTTCTATGGTTTGATGATCCAGAACGGCACAGGATCTCTACAGGCATACATACCTTCATCCGGAGCCTTTAATTTTATTGCGCCTCTGCCATCAGGAGTTAATTTGTGTGGTGGCTGCTCAGCGGTCATTCGAACCACACCAAATCAATATATTTTCCAGGCTGCATATACAATTATTGGCTTTGATATTGCAAGCGGCAATTTAATTTACAATACACCAATTCTGGATTTACCAAATGAGAGTTTTGGACATATGGAACTGAAATGTGGCTCCGATTTATTGTATGGTACTTCTGCCAATCCCACTGCAGGAATAAAGTACTTATCTACGGTCGACCCCTCTACAGGTATCGTTGCACATGTAGGACAAAATGGATGGACACCGGGTGTATTCAAACCATTCAATGGAGGAAGTTGTATAAATCAGGGTACTGAAGAATATTTTTATTCCGGAGTTGGGCATCAATTGATTAATGCCAACACCAATACAGGAAATCTCATCAATGCCCAAAGCATCGGATTATCGGGTGAATTACTTCTCATCAGACATTTTTCAGTTTGCGACTGTGAGCTTTCATCAGTAATTGGTAATCATTCAGTTCCATTGTTGCAACTGGCACCTAATCCGGCACAAAACATACTTACCATAAATCATCCTGAAAACAGTTCCGGTAAAACTGAAATTTTGATAACCGATGTCAGAGGCAGAGCAATTAATTGCAACGTCCAACATCAAACAAAAAAAACCACATTTGATGTAAGCCATTTGCAGCCGGGCGTGTACTTTGTCAGGTACGATGGTGAAACAGGAAACTATTTCGGAAAATTTATAAAATTATAGATCATAAATGATAGATGATAAATGATAGATGATAAATGGGGTTTCAATTTTTAAAGTAAAGAATTTCACCTGTTGACAAATGACCAATGACTTACTTCTTTCTGTCGATGAATCTACCTTATCACTTATGACCTATGACTCTATTCAATGACAGCGGCTTGGCCGCTAAATGACAATGGGAAATTATAAATTAAAAATGATAGATGATAAATGGGGTCTCCCAGTTAAAATGAAGTATTTTGCATCATATCATTGTTCAATTCTTGCTATTTGCTATTGAATAAATACCATCTTGCAACATACTGTATACATTTCTAACACAAAGTTCCCTTATTACTTATGACTTATCACTCTATTTTATGACAGCAGCTTCGCTGCCCTTGGCTCAAAATGTCCTTATCTTGACATTTGAAGTATAATTTAAAGTCCGATATTTGCTTAATTAATCGGATGCCATGAAAACTCAATTTGTCTTCCTGCTATTGCCTCATTTACATATTCTTGACCTTGCCGGACCCGATCAGGCAATTCATGAAGCCATTGATTATGGTGCAGATTTTGAAATCACCTACTGCTGTCTGGAAAATGGTATCGTAACAACCTCCGGTTTACCGATTGGCAAAGTCCCTCATTTTTCAAGAATAACAATGAAAACAGGAGATTTTCTGATTATTCCGGGTGCAAAAGCTTCATTCCTTACAGACAAATCATTTAAAAAGAACAAACCACTATTTGAATGGCTTCGGAAGCTTCATCAAGATGGGGTAAATCTATGTAGTATTTGTGCCGGTGCATTTGTTCTTGCAGAAGCCGGTTTACTGAATCACATTCCATGCACTACGCACTTTAAAAAGACCACAGAATTACAACAAAATTATCCCCTGGCAAAGGTTGCCGAAAATGTACTTTTTACCGAACAAAATGGTATCTATACCAGTGCCGGCATAGCATCGGGCATAGACTTAACACTGCATATCATTGAACAACTGAAAGGGAGTCATTTTGCACATTTAGTGGCAAGAGAACTGGTAGTATATAATCGCCGAAACGGGAATGCATCGCAGCAAAGTGAGCTTTTGAAATTCCGGAAACACATTCATGCCGGTATTCACAAGGCTCAGGATTATATAGTACAACACATAAATATTAAAACCAGTCTCCCGGAACTTGCAGAAATTGCAAGCATGAGCGACCGGAATTTTACCAGAGTATTCCGGAAAGAAACAGGAATAACAGTGAATGATTTTATTACTGCCATCAGAAAGGAAATTTCCGGTGAACTTCTAAAAAATCCGGATTTATCGAGAATAGAAATTGCTAACAGGGTAGGTCTGAAAAGTGATAAGCAATTGAGCAGAATACAAAGGAAATCAATATGAAACCGTTTGAAAGCAGGCCTATCCGTTTTCTGGAAATCATAAAACTGAATAAATGGCATATCAAGTGTTACAGTATTTCTGATTCAAACGAAACAGTACCTGATGCCTATGTGCAAAAAGCTAAAAGCAATCTCGAGCAATGGCTACATTTAAGCCACTTAACTACACTGACCAATTATAGCACTGCAACACTCCTCCTTCATGAGTGCAAAGAAGGATGCTTTGCCATAATTAACTGGTGGGTTGATGATAATATGTTGCAGCACTTTGTCTTTCTCACTCCAAATATAAATTCTTCATTCAGTCTGTACTCCGACTCCGGTGTGGTGACCTGTGTTTGGGAACTGGAGGTGCTTTGGCACGAAAGAAACGCCTGGGTAAAACATGTGCTGAAAGCAAACCAACCCGACTTCACCGCTTATTTGAATGATCAATTAAATCAGTATTAAAATGACTAAATATTTATTGCTGCTTGTATCCTTAATACTGCTTTGCCTGCCTTCAGGAAGTTATGCCGGAATACCTGACATTGTACACATCGGGTTAAATTTAAAATTCGATTGGACTAAAAAGTGTGCTTATGGTGATGCCAAAATTACATTTACTCCAAAAGAGAATACAAATGCTGTGCTGTTTGATGCTGCAGATCTTGAAATATTCGCAGTTACAAAAAATAACAAAAAAATTAAGTTTCAATATCCTTCTACGGAGGATTCAAACCGAATCAAAATTCTGTTTACAAGAAAAATTAATAAAAACGATACTATTACCATTCAAATTTCTTACCGCACTATACATGAAAACAAGAGTGATTTGTATAGTTTAGGAGGAAGCTTTGGAAAAGGACTTCGTTTTTTTAGCCCATCGCCGGCCTCTAAAAATAAACGTGAACAAGTCTGGAGCAGTGGGGAGCCTGGTGGTAACAAGTATTGGTTCCCGTGCAGCGATGATCTATCCGATTCATATACCAACTCTTTAACAGTTACCACACAGCGCACTAAAAAAGTAATTGCCTCAGGAAAATTAGTTTCTGAAATTCCAAATCAAAATGGCACAACAACGTTTAAATACGAAACAGAACATGCCATTCCCGGTTATCGCATATTTGTTGTTGCCGGTAATTATGAAAAATATACGCAGCAAAGCGGGAAAACAACAATAAACACATTTGGTTATCCCGATGAAATGGAAGCAGTGAAAGCTACGGTTGAGCTGTTACCGGATATGGTACAGTTTATTTCGGAAAAAACTAAATTCCCGCTGCCCATAACAACCTACAATCAGGTAGTAGTTCAGGAATATCCTTTCCCGGGTTTAAATGGACAACATTCGGGGGCAATAATATCTGACAATTACATTGACGATTATGGTGTACACAAAGACTGGAAATATCTTTGGGATGGCGTTGCTGTTCAAGCACTGGCATCACAATGGTTCGGAGACTTAATCCAACCTGCAGGCACTGCCGATATATGGCTTAGCAGTGCTTTCACACAATACTTTGCCGGAGTATACACTGCCAAATGTCATGGCATTGCGGAATACCAGTTATATTACCTTCCGTTTGAACTTGGAAATATTAATTCCGACTGGACTGCCAATAACAAGATTCCGGTTTCACCGAAAAATGTTGCAGATGAAGAGGCATTCCTAACAGGCAATTATCCGAAATTCCGCGGAGCATTGGTGTTACGTTTGCTTCATCAGGAACTGGGCGATGATTTATGGTGGAAATCGGTTCAATTATTTATCAGAAATAATGCCTACAAACAAGTAACCACAACCGATTTTCAAAAGGCTGTTGAAACTGTTACCGGTCAGTCGTGGCAATGGTTCTTTGACCAATGGATATACCGAGTTGGTATGCCTGACCTGCAAACTACTGCTACCTATTCAAATTCTGAAGGTGTAATCTATTTAACCATTAAGCAAAATCAGGTTCCTGATTCAACTTGTACTTATCCACAGGTAAACTATTTTAAAGGTAAAATATTTATTGAAGTAGATGATTCTCTGGTAGCTGTACAATTAGAACCTGTCGCTGAAACTAAAATTGAAATTAATAAGCCCACACCACCATTCATACTTATTGTTGATCCTCAGCAAATTTGGCTGGGAGAAAACATTATGGAAGAGTCGATCAATGAGCTGATGAAAAATGCTGCCAACAGCTTATACATCAGTGCCCGCATGAATGCGATCGGAAAACTAACTGAGTTGCATGGCGCAGAAAAACTTTCCGACAGGCAGAAATCTGATTTATACAACTTATTAATGTCATGCTCAGCTAAAGATCCGGTATGGAGATTCCGATTCAACTGCTTATCGACTTTACGGGCACTAATGCCTTTGCCATACGACAGCTTAACTACAAATTGGTTAATTCAACGGATTCAAAGTGATAGTTCCTGGGTAAAAACTTCAGCTATTTCAATGTTGGGAAATACCAAGGATTTAGCATTTCATGAGATCTACGTAAATGCACTCGATGACGAAAGCGACAGGGTCATAAATGCAGCGGCCATTGCTATAGGAAAATCCAATCATCATGATGGACTAAAAATACTGGAGAACCTCGATAAGAAACCATCCTGGAAAAATCAAAGTCGCATTAGTGCTATGAATGGAATGCAACAACTTGGTCAAGTTAACGCTGCATCCTTCTTGCTTGATAAACTAAAAGATGATACCTCACCACGATGGTACTTAGCTACGCCAACCTGGGATTATCCTTTTACTGCGGCAGTAACATTAAAGAGTTTAAAGATTGCAGAAGAAGCGTTTCCAATAATCAATAACCGCATTAAAAATTGTATTGAGCATAAGGATTTGAATGAACTCTTTCAGCAACTTGCTATTCTGAATATTCTGGCTGATTACCGCGGACAGGCATTGTACAAAGAACTAAAGGTGACTTTTGCAGGAGACCAATACGTTTCCGAAGCACTAAACTATTATGAAGAACAATATTTAAAAACTCAAAATAAGTAATCATGAAAAAAAGTGAAATTATCCACATGCCCGAATATTTCGACAGATATATTCATTTAACCGATGATGTTACAGTATACGAAGCACTTCAAATCAGTCTGGATGAACTACTGAATGCACCCATTCAAAAATGGAAAGATCTGGGAGAACGAACGTACCAGGAAGGTAAATGGACTATTAAAGATATCCTGCAACATTATATCGATACAGAAAGAGTCTTTTGCTATCGGATACTATCAATTGCCAGAGGTGATAAACAGAAAATGTTGCCCTATGATGAAGAAACATTTGGCACAAGCGCAAAAGCAAACCGTTAAGAAAAGCTACTATTGCACTTTTTAATTCCTTCACACCAGAAATGCTCCAGGAACAAGGTTATGGTTTTAATGGCACTCAATATGGTCCATTAGCCCTGGGCTTTATGTTAGCAGGACACCAGAGGTGGCATTTTAGGGTACTGGAAGAAAGATATTATACAATGTGCTAATGTGCTGATGTGCTGATGTGCTGATGGGAGTTACTGAGTAAAAAGGTGTGACTGCACCTATAAGTGGCAAGCGTTGCCCAGAGCGCAGTCGAGGGGTGACAAGCGTTGCCCAGAGCGCAGTCGAGGGGTGCTAATGTGCTAATGTGCTGATTTGGTTATGGGTGTTCATGATTAAAATGGGGTGACTGCTCTTAGTTGTAAGTTGTAAGTTGAAAGTTGAAAGTTGTAAGTTGGGGCTGCAGGCAGAATAAAATTTCGTTTTTCACATATAATTTACTTTGTTACTGCAAAACTTGCAGGTTTCTAGTACTCAAAATGTTTTATTGAATATTGAGTAGCAAGAATTGAAAAGTGAATAATGACATTTTAGGCCAGCACCAAATTAATTTTGAGCAGAACACATCCTGACATTTATCATTTATAATTTATCATCTTAACGAATTTTCTTTCTGACCAAAAACACTTTAATCCTTAATTCTTAATCCTTAATCCTTAATCCATCCGCTCTGTGCATATTTTCTGTGCAGTCATTTAAAAGGACCGAACAGCATCCAGCACGTGTTGGCAGTTTGCCTTCTGGCGCCGCGACTCGCGCCTTTTTTTACAAGACAGTTTTTTCTTAGAAAAAAACTGTCTTAGTAAAAAGCAGCGCAAGGCAAACAGCCAACGGTTTAGAGTCAATAAGGAAAATCGCAATTCACTAAAAACACCAAGACACAGAAGGAAAGTGCCTGATGCTGTTCTTGACTTTTTGGTTACTTTTTGGTCAAGCAAAAAGTAACAAAGCCTCAAGGCAGTTGAAATATGAAGATGTGTGAAAAATTTATAGTGATGAAAAGCCTAAGCGCAGTCGATGGGTTGGGGCAGCAGGCAGAATGAAATTTCGTTTTTCAAATATAATTTACTTTGTTACTGCAAAACTTGCAGGTTTCTAGTACTCAAGATGCTTTTATTGAATAACAATTAACAAGAATTGAATATTGAATAATGACATCGTGGTCGCATAAAAGAAAATAATCTTAATCTTTGCAAGGCGGATCAGAGATCCGCATATTTCAGTTGTCAGGATCAGAGATCCCTCCGGCAATCCTTAATCCTTAATCCTCAATCCTTAATCCTATTGAATATTGACTAACAAGAAGTGAAAACTGAATAGTATTTTGCTCCCGATTTCCTTATTCAATTTGTAATATTCAATATTTGTTATTCAATTTTTGAAGCTGCTATAGAACACCAATTATTGTTCTGCCACTGATCTAAAATGCTGCCCGTCTTGATGTTCCATTTATTGAATATTGATTAACAAGAAGTGAGAATTGAATAATGACATTATGCATTTATCATCAATCATTTCCTTTTAGGGACCGAACAGCATCCAGCACGTGTTGGCAGTTTGCCTTCTGGCGCCGCGACTCGCGCCTTTTTTTACAAGACAGTTTTTTCTTAGAAAAAAACTGTCTTAGTAAAAAGCAGCGCAAGGCAAACAGCCAACGGTTTAGAGTCAATAAGGTAAATCGCAATTCACTAAAAACACCAATGCAAAGAAGGAAAGTGCCTGATGCTGTTCTTGACTTTTTGGTTACTTTTTGGTCAAGCAAAAGTAACAAAGCCTCAAGGCAGTTGAAATATGAAGATGTCTGAAATATTTATAGTGTTGAAAAGCCTGAGCGCAGTTGATGGGTTGAGGATGCAGGCAGAATGAAATTTCGTTTTTCACATATAATTTACTTTGTTACTGCAAAACTTGCAGGTTTCTAGTACTCAAGATGCTTTTATTGAATAACAATCAACAAGAATTGAATATTGAATAATGACATCGTGGTCGCATAAAAGAAAAATTCTTAATCCTTAATCCTTAATCCTTAATTTTTCTCATGCCCCATTTATCATCTATAATCTATAATCTATCATTCAGATGATTTTCACTGAGGTTTCGAAGAAAGCTCAGTGAAAATCATCTGCAGCGTTACTTGTCCTACCATTCCCAGTACCTTGGCATCAATTTGATCCATGTTATCGGTTGTGCGATGATGATGACCAAAAAAATCAGTGCTGTTAATGTCGTAATGAATGATTACTGCAGTAGGAATATTTAAAATTTGGTTTATGTATAAATGGTCATCAGTAATGCCTCCGCTTTTGGCATTGATGAAATAACTTCCATAACCCATGGCGCTTGCAGTGTTCCAGATTTTATCGACCAGTGAAGAAGCAAAATAAACAGAAGTGCCCTCTTTAGGGAAGACTGCATCTTTCGCACCTACCATATCGAGTAAAATTCCATAACGTGCATAATAACCGGCCACATGTGGATTTTTAGCCCAGTACTGCGAACCCAAACACCAGGAATCTTTCATCTCAGGGAAGTTGCTGTCTTCAGGCTGTCCATAATCTTCCAGATCAAAGAGTACAATATCAATACCGATATCGGGTTTGGCAATTGCTATTTGACGTGCAATTTCGATGAGCACCCCTACTCCACTGGCACCATCATTGGCACCATCGAAAATTTTATTTTTGTTAGCGCCTTCATCACGATCGGCAAATGGGCGGGTGTCCCAGTGCGCACAAAGTAAAATGCGTTGCTTCTTTTCCGGTAACCACGAAGCAATTACATTTTTTAAATCATGTTTCTTCCCATCAAAGGTGGTTACAATTCCATTTTGAGTTGTGACTGTCGGGATATAACTCTGCAATTTTTCATGCAACCATTTTGCACACGCTGCATGTGCTTTTGTTCCGGGAATACGCGGACCAAAATCAACCTGCTGCTTTACAAAAGCGTATGCCGAATCGGGATTTAACTTAGGGGCCGGAATTACCGGTACAGGTTTGGTATCAACAACTTCAGGCTTGTCTTCTGTTTGCTCCTTACCTGTACATCCTGCCAAAGCAATTAAAAAAACAACCGACAGTACTCTGATAACATTTGTCATAGTAATTTATTATTTCGACCACTCCGCACCATCTTTCGTATCTTTGATGGTAATGCCAAGAGCGGTAAGGGTATTCCTGATTTTATCTGCAGTTTCAAAATCCTTTTTAGATTTTGCATTGGCCCTGATTTCAAGCACCAGATCCATGATGCCAGTCAAATCGGCACTATTATCTTGTTGAACCTGTTTGATTCCCATTATCTGAAATAAGAAATCGTCAAACAGTTTCTTAACCAAAACAATATCAGCAGCCGTTAATTGTTCAGTTCCGGCATTCACTGAATTAATGATTCGTGCAGCTTCAAATAACTGGGCAACCACAATGGCTGTATTGAAATCATCATTAATAGCAGCATAGCAATCATTCTCAATATTTTTAATCGATACCGATGAAGTTGCCGACGGATTTAATTTTGCAATGGTATCATAGGCATTCAATAAACGTTGCAGTCCTTTTTCAGCAGCTTGCAGTGCATCATTCGAGAAATCGAGTGTACTTCTGTAGTGTGTTTGCAGAATGAAAAAACGAACGGTTGCCGGCGCATAACTGCGTTCAAGTACATCATTGCCACCGTAAAACATTTCACGCAGCGTGATGGTATTGTTATACGACTTACCCATTTTCCTCCCGTTAATGGTTATCATATTATTGTGCATCCAGTATTTTACCGGTGAGCAGCCTGTTGCAATTTTGGTTTGTGCAATTTCACTTTCATGATGCGGAAACATCAGATCCATTCCACCACCATGAATATCGAATGGTGATCCCAAATATTTTGATGCCATGGCAGAACATTCAATGTGCCATCCCGGGAAACCTTCTCCCCAGGGGGAATTCCAACGCATAATATGTTGCTCGGGAGCTTTCTTCCATAAGGCAAAATCTGCTGCATTCCGTTTTTCATCCTGACCATCCAAATCACGACTACCGGCAATCATATCTTCAAGTATGCGACCACTTAATTTTCCGTAATCATTTCCCTGTGCATATTTGGTAACATCAAAATAAACAGAACCATTTACTTCGTAAGCAAAACCCTTTTTTATGATATCCTGTATCATACCAATCTGCTCCACAATATGTCCCGTTGCAGTGGGTTCAATTGCAGGCCTTAGACAATTAAGCGCATCCATCATATCATGATAAATGTTGGTATACTTCTGCACCAGCTCCATCGGCTCCAGCCGCTCCAGCTTCGCTTTTTCATTCACCTTATCTTCGGCTTCACGACCTTCTTCTTCAAAGTGTCCTGCATCGGTAATATTCCTGACATACCGAACTTTATATCCGACAAACTGCAGGTAGCGATAAATAACATCAAACGTAACATATGGCCGGGCATGACCTAAATGCGATTCACCTGATACCGTAGGGCCGCAGACGTACAAACCGACATACGGATGATTTATAGGTTCAAAAAGCTCTTTGGTTCTTGTAAGTGAATTGGTAATATATAACGGTTGTGGCATATATGAAAAAATTAATGTGAAGGTGTAATATCTCTTTGTTTTTTAAGGTTCAGTAACATGTCTGCTGTCATAGCAGTCAAATCAAATTTTTCTTTCCATCCCCAATCGGTGCGTGCTGCAGAATCATCAATTGACTGAGGCCAGGAATCAGCAATTGCCTGACGGAAATCGGGTTTATAGGTAACAGTAAAATCAGGAATATGTTTTTGGATGGACGCCGCAATAGTTTGTGGATCGAAACTAATGGCAGCCACATTGTATGATGAACGGATTTTAACTTTTTCTGCCGGAGCATGCATCAAATTAATGGTTGCATCTAAGGCATCAGGCATATACATCATTGGTAAAACCGTATTTGCACTTAGAAAACATTCATAAGTTCCCTGATCTAATGCTTTATGATAAATATCGACTGCATAATCGGTTGTTCCACCACCCGGCGCCGATTTGTAACTGATCAATCCCGGATAACGAATGCTTCGAACATCCACACCATACTTGTTAAAATAATATTCACACCACCGCTCACCTGCCTGTTTACTGATACCATAAACAGTGGTAGGTTCCATAATAGTGTGCTGAGGAGTTTTTTGCGCTGGTGTTGTTGGTCCGAAAACTGCTATTGAGCTGGGCCAGAAAATTTGAAACGACTTTTTCTCACGGGCAATTTCAAGCAAGTTGAATAATCCTTCCATATTCAACTTCCATCCAAACATCGGATTTTTTTCCGCTGTAGCGGATAAAAGTGCAGCCAGGTGATAAACATGTGTTACCTTATACTTGTCAATTATCTCAGCCATCGCCTGAGCATTCATCACATCAATGGTGTGAAAAGGACCATCGTTACCAATGGCACCACCCTGATTCTTAACATCCGTGGCAATTACTTTGTCAGATCCCAATTCATTGCGAAGTCGAATAACCAGATCTGTTCCAATTTGTCCCGCTGCCCCTAATACCAGCACCGTGTCGCTCGTTGACATATTCCCCTGTAATTTAGACTGCAAATGTAACAGATTTATACGATATTCAGGATCACATGGTTTGGGGTTTCAATGTCATATACTATTCATTATTAATGAGTTGTAATCATTTCGACAGATTCACCACCACTTTTCCCATCCTAAATTCTTAATCTTTAATCCTTAATCCTCGATATGGCGGATCAGAGATCCGCATATTTTATTTGTCAGGATCAGAGATCCCTCCGGCCTTCCTTAATCCTTAATCCTTAATCTTTAATCCTTAATCCTCGATATGGCGGATCAGAGATCCGCATATTTTATTTGTCAGGATCAGAGATCCCTCCGGCATTCCTTAATCCTTAATCCTTAATCTTTAATCCTTAATCCTCGATATGGCGGATCAGAGATCCGCATATTTTATTTGTCAGGATCAGAGATCCCTCCGGCATTCCTTAATCCTTAATCCTTAATCCATAATTCTTAATCCTTAATTATCTTCCGGTTTGCCGGAATCGAGATAAAATGCTACTTTTCAGCAACTTTAATAAAAAGTTTGTTGTATGCGATTCATAATCATTACTTTAATTTTTTGTCTGGGCATTTTTTCAATTGTGAATGCACAAATGCATGGGAAGGCAAAAATTGATTCCCTACAGCAATTAGTTCAGAAAAGTGCTGACGATACCAACAAGGTGATTTTACTTAATTCCATTTCTTATCAATCTTCAACAATTGATCCCGATGGAGGACTTCAATATGCCTTGAAGGCTAATGCTTTAGCGAAGCAGTTGAATTACCGGAAAGGCGAAGCAGAATCATATAGCAATCAGGCATTGAACTTAACTTCGAAAGCCGACTATTCCGGTGCACTTGAAAATCACTTTAAAGCACTGGCAATTCATGAATCGATGAATTCCCAACAAAATATTGCAGTCTGCTACAGTAATATTGGCGTGGTTTACAATAATCAGATGAATCTGGAAAAGGCACGTGAATATTATGAGAAAGCTTTGGAGCAATTCCGGGAATTAAAATTTGAGCAGGGTGTTGCAACCACACTTGGAAATTTAGGTCTGGTATATCATGCAACCGGTGAACATGAAAAAGCTTTGAATTCATTCAGTGAATCGCTGCATTACTCCGAATCAAAAAATGATACCACCTCCATGGCCATTTGTATTGGCAATATGGGCAACTCGTACCTTGCGCAAAATCGCCTCGATAAAGCTTTGGAATATGATTTAAGAGCACTGGCATTAAATGAACAGATTGGAGATATTGTTGGATCCGGCATTGGGATGGGAAATGTAGGTGAAGTATATTTTAAAATTGCAACTGATCCCAATACACACTTACTTGACAGTCTCTTTAAAGGCAACAAACAAAAAGCAATTGATCTGGCTATTTCATATCTCAAACGATCGCTGGAAATATTCAAGACTATAGGATTTCTGAATGGAATCCAGGAAGTTCACAAGTACCTTGCTTCCATTTATGAATCTGTTGGCGATTATAAAAATGCTTTGGCTGAAGCCAGGGAGCACATGCAAATGAAGGATTCTGTTTTTAATGTCGATAACAATAACCGAATTGCAGCCATAGAAACCAAGCGTTTGAATGATTTGAATCAGAAGGAACTTGAAATTAAAAATTTACGCATCAAAAAGCTGAGAAAGAGCAATGGTTACTTATTGGTGCCATATTTTTTCTGCTTATCATTTCCATAATTTCATACAATCGCTTCCGCATTAAACAGCAAAGTAATAGGCAACTCGAGAAAACTTTAAATCATTTAAAATCGACTCAGGCACAATTAGTGGAGCAGGAAAAACTGGCGTCGCTGGGAGCTCTTGCAGCAGGTGTAGCTCATGAAATTCAAAATCCGTTGAACTTTGTAAATAATTTTTCAGAGCTTGGTACAGAATTAATCGATGAACTGGCAACCGAAAAAGATGAAGAGGCCAGGCTGCAATTACTATCTGATTTGAAAGAAAATCTTGGTAAAATTAATCAGCATGGAAAACGAGCAGATGCCATTGTAAAAAATATGCTGATGCATTCGCGAACAGAAAGTGGAACGCGTCAACTGACCGATATCAATAAATTGTGTGAGGAAGCACTTGGATTTTCATTTCATGCCACTCAAGCGAAATACAAAGGTTTCAGTTGCGATATCGAAAAACATTTCAGCACCAATCTGGAAGAACTATCAGTAGTTCCCGGCGATATCTCCCGCGTTGTTCTGAACATGATGAATAACGCATTTTATTCGATGTATCAGAAAAAACTAAATAGCACCGATTCAAATTACAAACCAAAACTTACCTTGTCCACATTCCGTGGTCCCGATCGAACACTTATAACTATCACCGATAATGGCCTCGGTATTCCTGCCGATGTTCAACAAAAACTATTCGAACCATTCTTCACTACCAAACCTGCCAATGAAGGAACCGGTCTGGGACTGAGCATCAGCTACGATATCATTAAAGCTCATGGAGGCAAAATAACAGTGAAGTCGGATGGTAATGAAACAGCATTTGTTATTGAGTTGAGGATTTCGTAAATGAGTGAGAGGTGAGAAGCGAGAGACGAACTTAATTCCGGATAAAAAGTAATGACTCCATGCGTAAAATAGTTTTAATATTATGGAATTTTTAGCCAGCCAACTTTGCATACTAATTTCGTTTTTTCATCATAACATACAGCAGTCAAAATGATCCGTTAATTTTCACAACAAGATTAAGCGGATTTTACAAGAAAAGGAACGAGATTAATTCTGCATAAAAAATGGACTAAATGCTACTTGAAATTTCGAGGTAGGATATAAATTAAATTTTATCTTCAATCAATCTTGTCCTTATCCGACAAATCTGTTAAATCCGTTTTAAAAAGAAAACATTTAGCCAAGAATAAACACAATGGGACTTTGGGAACACTTATTGTTATGCACAAAAGGCTTAAATATGCATCTGATCGCCACTTCCGGAAAAATTACACCTAAAAATACACTGGTAATCGCAAACAAAAACTACTTTTATCACGGAAGCTCAAATCCGAATAAATTCATCGCAGCCGGCACAGTGAGGAGTATAATCAGTAACAGCGTAGTAATTGAAAGGATAATGGGTACTAGTTTATTCTTTCTTTTCAGGGATTCTAAAAATGGCATAGAATCTGATCTTCCCGTAAGCGTGAGCAGCATATTCGATATCACCAATGCTGTAAAAGCAAGAGTCCTGCAAATATTCTCATTGTAACCTTGTAGCATTGCTACATAAACCATCGATAAAATGATACCACCAATGATTGCTCCCTGCAACAGACTATAGGAAAGTTCCCGCCAGGTAAATAAAGATACAGTCGATTTACGTGGTGGTTCATGCATTTCATTCCCATGTGCAGGTTCATTTTCAAATACAATGCTACACGTTGGACCCATTAGTAATTCCAGAAATATGACATGTATTGGTGTGAACAATTCAGGAAACCTCCACCCTAATAGCAATGGCAAGGTGACAATAGAAATTAATGGAAGATGAATAGTAATAATGTACCGGATAGCATTCTTCAGATTTTTATAAATTGTTCTTCCGGAAGCAACTGCCGCCAGCATCCCCGAAAGGTCATCATTAATAAGTACCAGTGAAGAAGCTGACCGTGCCAGCTCACTGCCCCTCTTCCCCATTGAAACACCAATGTGAGCAGCTTTCAATGCGGGACCATCATTCACCCCATCACCGGTCATGGCCACAATTTCACCCGAAGCTTTGAGTAGTTGGATGATTCTTAGTTTATTCTCAGGGATAACACGGGCGAATACTGAAACAGTTTTTAATCGCAATGTTAGCTCTTCATCGGTAAGTTTATCAATCGCATTTCCTGTTAGCACTTCATCACTATTTTGTAAACCAATTTTTCTGCCAATGGCAGCTGCAGTATCCGGATAGTCGCCGGTAATCATTTTCACAGCAATGCCCGCTTCATAAAAACCGGAAATAATTTCCGGAATATTGGCTTTTGGTGGATCATTCAATGCCAGCAATCCTAAAAATTCGAATGTAAAGGCATCCTGATTTTCCGGCAAGCTTTCACTTTCATATATGCCCACACCGATAGCGAGCACCCTATGACCCCGTGCAGCCATTTCTTTCAAGGATTTCTGTATTGTCTCCATTTCAGAAGCCTTTAAATTTGATTTTTGTAGTATGCCTTCAGGGGCTCCTTTCGTAGCAATTATTCTGCTACCATTTGATTCCTGATAAACATGCGTCATCATAGGATGAATTCCTCCTAAAGGATATTCCTTTATAACCTGAAATGAAGCAGTTTCATTATTTCTCAAATTCCAACTGGCATGAATTGCTTTTTCCATCGGATCAAAAGGCTCTGCTTCACTGGCAAGCATGGCTACTTTAATTAATTCATCGGCTAATTCAGCACCCAAAGCCATAAAAGTGGATAGCGCTACAGGGATCTCTTCCGGCAAAATTGCCATTGCCATGGTCAATCCATTTAGCAATGCAGCAATTATTATATGTGACTTCAAATAATTCACCACACAAACAACAACAAATGCCAGTATTCCGGCCACAGCCATTTGTTTCACAAAGTGATCAACCTGTTTTTGAAGAGGCGTTTTTTCTTTGGTGATACTATCCATCAGGATACCCATGCCACCCATTTTGGTTTGGTTACCGACAGCAGTTACCGTTGCCCATGCCATTCCTCCAACCAGACTCGTTCCTGAAAACAAGGGCTCACCTGCATTATTCTTTACAACCGGAACCGATTCTCCTGTTAATATCGATTCATCAACCGATAAATCAGTAGCGGAAACAATAATAGCATCGGCACTGACTTGTTGTCCTTCCGATAAATAAATTAAATCGCCGACCACCAGCTCCTCTGATGGTAATTTCTGATCAACACCATCGCGTTTAACTAAGGTGCGTTGTGATGTCAGTTTATGCAAAGCATTAACAGCCTTCTCACTTCGTATCTGTTGAAAAACGGAAATTCCTGATACCAGAATAATGGCACCCAGCATAATGATCCCTTCGCTGACATTTCCCAAAATAAAATAAAAAGTACAGGTAGCAACCAGCAGCAGAATCATGGGCTCGGTCACTACATCACGAATAATTTTTAAATTCTGATTGGCCTTTGCAGACAAACGATTGCTGCCATGCAACGACCTCGAGGTTTCAACTTGAGTTGAGGATAAACCGGCTCAATCGGGTGTATTCATATAAAAGACAAATGGCTATTTCAACTATTTATCCAAAACTAATGAAAAATCAGTAATAAACCTTCAGTTACTTTTCCGTAACCATCATTTTCATGTTGTGAATTTCGGACCCACTCAGAATTCGGATGGTGTAAACGCCTTCACTAACATTGCCTAAAAGTATTTCAGCCGATTTACGGTCCTGAAATTCCTGATCATAAATTAAGCGTCCGGTAGCATCTAAAACCTGAACACTCCGGTTATCACGGCTATCGAACTGTATTATAAAATTACCATTATTAGGATTTGGAAAAAGTGAAACAGGGATGCCCTGCTCCTCATTTCGGATCGTAATTATAGGAGAGTAAGTAAAGGCTCCATCATAATCGGTTTGCTTTAGCCTGTAATAATTTAATCCCGGTTTAATCTGATCATCTACATGATTGTAATGATGAATCGATAAACTAGTGCCTGCCCCATCAATAATAGCCACAGGTTCGAAATTAATTCCTGTTCTGCTCTTCTCCAACGTAAAATAATCATTATTCAATTCCGTAGCGGTAGTCCATTCCAGTAAATTACCGTATGCCGATTTCTTCCCTGTAAAGGAAAGTAACTCAATGGGCAAAGGCGAAGTAATTTTAGTGTACCAAATGGGTGAAGTCCATGTACGATGACCATCGGCCTGAACCATTTCAGCATAATAATAGTAAGTGCCGGTTGCGAAAGTATGTGTGTAATTTAATGTAGTGGAATTAACTGCTGATGCAAGAATAGTTGGTGCAATACTGCTTCCGGGAACGCCATACCAGATGCGAATAGTAGTAATTAATTCCCCATCGGGATCAGCAGTGGTAACATCAAAAACAGGATTGCTGCTTTGCGTTACAATACTTCCCATCGGATAAGTACCATTCACCGTAAAGGCAGCATTGAGGTTGTAATCTTCCGTTGCATAAAATCGCATGTTTAACATGGCATCTGTAATTGCAGCCTTCGACAATGTTGTAGCAAGCACCACAGTTCTTCCTTCGCTGCTCTTGCCCATTGTTGCTGAATTGTGATTATCGAGATCGACTGTGGGGCCTAAATGATAACCATCACTCAATAAATTGTTATAATAATTTACGTTGTTGCCTGCAGCAGGATCGGTATATGTGGTGTTCGTTGAATTATAAGGACCATTTTTCACGGCTACACCTACTATGGCATTATCGAATATTACATTGTAGGGTGTATTAGCAATGTTATTGAAATCGGTGTTGTTGGGATGACATAAAGTAGTAAATGCATTTGGTGTTGATGCTACCAGATTAAATAACGTATTATAATCACCTTTTGCACAATAAATATTATAGTTGCCTGCATTCCATCCCACCAACTGATCGATACCATAAACACAAACATGGCCGCCTGTAGAGATAGTTCCGAATTCCATTCCGAACATGGCAACAAAATCGTTGTGCAAGGAAGTGTATAAGGCAGCCTCATTAACACCACTAGCATATTTTGCTGTTGTCATCACCGGTCCTTCATTATGATTATGATCACTGATGCCCATGAAATCGAAATTGAGTGCTGTGTTACCAATATCGAAACAGCAATATGCAGAATTGGCTCCGTTGCAGACGTTATCGAGATCTCCATCGGAATAATCGGAGTGTGAATGTAAATTACCGAAGTACAAATTGTAACTCGATACTGTAGCTGTTGTTCCGGGAATAGTTGCAGATGGAGCAGTCAGATAATTAGTATTGCATCCGGTTGCATTCATTTCAAAAATTTCGAAATGATAAGTTGTATTGGCAAGAAGTCCCGTTACTGTTACAGTAGTGCCTGTTCCACTATAAACTACGTATTCGCCCACACCGGTAGTGCTTCCTGTTCCATACACAGCATTCGCAGTGTATGCAGTGCCGTCGGTTGGTGGAGTTGTAACAGGAGTGTTGGCGCGACAGACAACCATGCAATAATCACCATCGCCTCTGGTCCAGCCCAGCTGAATGCTGCTGGTTAATCCTGAAATTATTACCGGAGCAGAAGCAGGTATGGTAGGTTCTGCATCAGGAATACAGTCTATGGTGGTAAATCCTGTAATGGCAGGGGAAAGTAATAAATAATTGGTAATACATCCGGTGCCATTAAATTCGAACACGCGGAACTGATAAGTGGTGAGTGGCAATAAGCCGGTTACGACCACACTGTTACCACTTCCGGAATATACTACATATTCATCGGGTGCCATAAGCGTACCGGTTCCAAAATTAGCATTTGCAACATACGATGCACCATCGGCAGGAGTACTGGTAACAGGGCCACCTTTTTTACCTATCACCAAACAGGTAGCACCATCACCTCGCGTCCACGACAATGTTGCAGAGTTAGCACCAATGGCAGTTGCATTGGCTGCGGCTGCTTCAATGATTGGTTGTGGTGCTACGTTACATAAATTTGGTATTCTTATCTGATCGAAATATCCATAATCACTTGCTGATGTCGCATGATTCCAACCGCATCCGAGCCATAGTAAATCGGTGCCGGTGTAAGTTGCATCGGACGTGGTTGCACCTAACTGCGTATATGCTGCTGTTTGTGGGTTATCAAAAAATCCAAGGTTACTGCCAATCCATAAACTCCAGTTGTTTCCCACCGGATTATAAATAACACGAACTGTTAAATAGTCGTTGCCATAATCAACTGCAGGAGCAATAATATTGGTGTAGTTAGCATTGGCATCAATACCATTGGTAAATCTTACGAGACGTAAATTATCGGCTGTACCTGAATTACCAAGTACCACAGCATAACCACTTCCTGTAAAGAAATTGTTAGTGTTACATCCTAAAACAAAAACAATTCCGTAGTTACTATTATCGAAACCGGATGGATCGGTACGTGACTGACGCATGTTGAATGCCCAGGTTAATAAACCGGTGTTCGAATTATAAACTGTATTGTAAAGAGATGATACATCGGTGTACACGTAATCACGTCCGGCAATGTTACTTCCCAGGCGTAATAAATTTGCGTTAACAGTAACAGAAGTTCCGGCAACAGTTTCCGATTCGAGCCAGATGGGTCCTGCTGCATTATTGTTGGGGCGATTAAAATCGTCGAGTAATACCGTTTGCGCCGGTGCAAAAACCGGAATAAACAATGAAAAAATAAATACAATTACATAGCAGCAGCTACGGCTCATGGTAAGCCATTTTAAGGATTGATACTATACGCAGCGAAAAGGGATTTGTTCGGAAGGGAACTATCTGATAGACAAATATATAAACATTTTTGGGGAATAATTGCAATTGTTGATTACTTTCCTGGGTCGAAACCTGCACACATTCCTGAAAATCAGTATTTTTGCGTCTTTAACAAGGATGTATGAAAAATCAACTAATGAATATTTTAATCCTTTGCGGGATGCTTTCTGTTGCAGCTTGTGACAATAAAGATGATGATCCTGTTGCTCCTACCACAGGTAATATTTATGGATTTTTGGTTTTGGTAGATGAATTTGGAGTAACACAAAATGATCACTTCGGGGTGCGTGTCACTACACAAAATAATTATTACGATATTTCGGATAATAGCGGAAATTATTCAGTGAATAATCTTGCACCGGGAACGTATGATTTGAGATACGAATTAGCCGGATATGGTACACTGAAAAAATATGACATCGAAGTTATTCCTGCTGCAAATGGCGGAACAACAATTATTGAGGATGTTGATTCATTAGCACCGATAAGTTCAACGATAATAAGTGCATTAACAGCACAATTAGATCCGGTTGATTCAACGTTCACTTTCACGTGCAATGTTTCACCCTTGCCTGGGACAAATTACCCTCGTGCCTTCCGGTTGTTCTTCGGTCACGATGCAAATGTTTCTGTTGCAAGCTATGAATTTACACCTTCAAAAAAATGTGTGACTACTACTGCAACTGCAACCATCACCGGTTTTGAACGCGCCGATTTTTATAAAAATGGGTTTAATTTCGGCGATACCATTTATGCAGTTGCCTATGGCGAGACCATTGTTTCTTCATCATACTTTGATCCTGTTTCTAATATAACAATTTTTCCAAACTTAAATGAGAGCGCGCCTGCCAATGTGGCGACGGTAATTCTTCCCTAGGAAGAATTAATTAAGGATTAAGGATTAACTGCGCAGAAGGTAAATCTCCGCATCCCATTCACTTCCTATTCTTTGTTCTCATTATGCTTCTCCATCTCATTCTGTTTTGCATCTGCCATGCAGGCTTTGTTACTTTTTGCTTGACCAAAAAGTAACCAAAAAGTCAAGAACAGCATCAGGCACTCTCCTTCTATTTTTTGATGATTTTAGTGAATCACGTTTTGCCTTAATGATTCTAAACTGTTGGCTGTTTGCCTTGCGCTGCTTTTTACTAAGACAGTTTTTTTCTAAGAAAAAACTGTCTTGTAAAAAAAGGCGCGAGTCGCGGCGCCAGAAGGCAAACTACCAACACGTGCTGGATGCTGTTCAATCCGAAAAGGAAATGATAAATTATAGATGATAAATGCTAAATTAGATTACAGCTCAGAAAAAATAATCTTCAAAAACACTGATCACTAAAAACGCATTTGAAAAACGAAATTTCATTCTGTCTATAATAGCTAACTTTCAACCTACAACTTTCAACTTACAACTCATTAAAGTAACCTTGATTAATTTTTTTCGTATGTACAAACTGTACTCATAAAAAACTGCCAGCATGAAACTTAATTTACTAGTAATCACATCATTAGCTTTATTAACCGGATTTTCTTCCTGCATGAAGGAGGATGTTGAGGATGCTCCTTTACAGGGAAGTATCACCGGCAAAGTGCGTTTGGCTGATGAATTTGGAAATATTTTATCGGATCATGAGGGAGTTGTATTGGCAACCACCGACGATATAAAAGGTAATACTAATTATGCCGGCTCATTCCTTATTTATGGTTTGGGTGATGGTGTACATACTGTTGCTTACTCTAAAGGTGGATTTGGTACTTTTAAGAAATTCGCCATTCCGGTAACTAATTCAGTAAATACCGAATTGACAGGCATCGATACACTGGGAAGATTAAGTACTACCGCCATTGGTTCATTAGCAGTTGTTGCGAATGCCAGCGACAGCACTTATACTTTCAACTGCACTGTTTCTCCATCACCCGATGCAAATCATCAGCGAGGCATTCGTTTGTTCTTTTCACGAAATGCTGCGGTAAGTGCAACGGATTATGAATTTACCCCGAATCAAAAATGGATGGCGACACAGGCGGCCGGATCAATCAGCGGATTTGCGGCTTCTAATTTTTACAACAATGGTTTTTCACGTGGCGAGACAATTTACGTGATTGCTTATGGAGAATCGTGGTTTGCCAACATGTATACCGATCCTGAAACTAGCAAGAAAGTATTCCCGAATGTGAATGCTGCTTCACCGTCGTCTGTTGTATCATTTGTATTGCAATAAGCACCAGGCAGCAACGAAATTTTATATTCCTGTCTGTCGTTTCTGAAAATTGCTTAATTTTCGGGAGTGAATACTACTCATTTACCGGAAGCCTTTCTTGCTGCCATGCGGGCAAAATTAGGCGATGATGTCAATGCATTTATAGAGGAGCACAATAATCCAGCGCCAGTTTCCGTGCGTATCAATCCCTTTAAGTGCGCTCCCGTTTTTACTGATGCCGAAAAAATTCCGTGGGCAACCAATGCCTGGTTTCTTCCCGAACGTATTTCGTTTACCCTCGATCCGTTATTTCATGCCGGATGTTATTATGTTCAGGAAGCCAGCTCAATGTTTCTGGAAATGGTTTTAAAGCAACTTTTGCCTGAATTCAAAGATCCTGTGATATTGGATTCGTGTGCCGCTCCAGGCGGCAAAACAACACACATCCTTGCAACATTAGCCGGAAAGGGTTTGGTTGTGAGCAATGAAATTATTCCCGGCCGCAATAAAATTCTCATGCAAAATGTAATTAAATGGGGATGCGACAATGTGGTGGTCACACAAAATGAAACATCGGCATTCGGGAAATTACAGGGTATGTTCGATGTGTTAGTTGTGGATGCACCCTGCAGTGGTGAAGGATTGTTTCGCAAAGATAAAGAAGCAACCACGGAATGGAGTCCGGATCAGGTTGCAACCTGCGCTATTCGACAGCGATCAATTTTGAATGATCTATATCCTTCACTCAAACAAAACGGGTATCTGCTTTACAGTACATGCACCTACGAAGCATCAGAAAATGAGGAGCAGATTCAGCGAATGATGTATGAATTCGATATGGAACTTGTCCCATTAAATACTTTTGGAACCAATGCTGTCAACACCGATTTTGGCTATCAGTTTTATCCGCATAAATGTAAAGGCGAAGGTTTTTTTATTTCGGTATTACGCAAAAAGCAAAGTGCAAAAAACCAGCAGGGCTCCGATAAAACCTCAAAAGCCACAGCACAAAATTTTATACTCGAACAATTTCTGATTGAAGCATCACAATTTGTTCCTGTAAAAGTGAAAGATGAAATTTTTGCTTTCCCTGCCAAATGGTTAAACACAATTTCGCTGTTGCGGGAATCACTCTTTGTACGCAAAGCGGGAATCCACCTGGGTACTATGAAAGGTACCGATTTTATCCCTTCACCCGAACTGGCATTAAGTATTCACTTAAATCCCAGTACTCCAAAAGTTGCTCTTGAATTAAATCAGGCACTCGATTATCTCCGCTGTGGCAACATTACCATTCCCAATTTAAGCAAGGGCTGGCATGTAGTTACTTTTAACGGTTTTGCCCTGGGCTGGATTAAAGCACTGGGAAACAGAATTAATAATTACTTTCCAAAAGAATGGAGGATTCTTTACAAATAAACTGCCTTGCAGTTTATTTGTAAAGAATTAAGGATTAAGAATTAAGGGATTAAGGATTTTTTTGATTCTGCTCAGAAGGAAATTTTGTTAAGATGATAGATGATAAATGATAGATGATAGATTGTTTGTGCTCAGAAGAAAATTTCGTTTCACACCGATGAAGTAGACAAAATCAAGCGCAGTCACATTTTGTTACTAAGACACCTCACTTGCCACTTGCCACTTGTCACCCATCGACTACGCTCAGGGCAGCGCTTGCCACTAATGTGCAGTCACATCTTTTTCCTCAGGACCCAACTTTCAACCTTCAACTTACAACTTTTAACTTAAAAGCAGTCACACATTTGTTACTGAGGAACTAAAAATCAGTACCTTTCGACAAGCTCAAGGCAAGCATCAGCACCTTTCGACAAGCTCAAGGCAAGCATCAGCACCCATTCGACTACGCTCAGGGCAAGCATTAATCAATCAATAATCAACTTCCTGGTCAGTCGTTCTTTTTCCGTCTGAATCGTAATCAAATACATACCATTACCATAACCCACCATCGAAAAATCTTTGGTATAGTATCCATTTTGTATTCTGATTGGCTCCGAATAAACAACTTTCCCTTGCACATCATACACCAGCAATTTGCCAGTTTTGCCTTTTATGTTAGAGGCATTTATAAATGCTTTTTCCCATGCCGGGTGGTAGTAAACATGAAGACTGCCTACTGCCGCTGCCCCTGCCAACTCATTTTGCGATACCAACGTATCACACGGACTGCCCATAAGAGCAGGCATATCGTAATCGGGGTTGTTGGGGAGACCGTAATATGTTCTCTTTCCTCCTAAGTAAAAACTAAATGGCGTATAGTTACATGCGGCACCAAGACTATCAGGTGAATTAATTACACTTAGGTTCATGTTAACAGAATTGTATACACTATCAGGGTATGGATAACATTGAGGGACCAAGCTGCACATTCCCATGCTCGACAAAATAAATTTTTCGTCAGGGCCCTTCGTAAAAAAACCATTTCCAATACTTATTCCGGGATTATACTCTAATGTATCTCTGGTTCCTGAAGGATTGCCTGACAATAAATCATATTGAAACAATGCACTTTGATTAATATTATATGTGCTAGCATAAAGAAATCTACCACTTTCAGAAAATTCATACTCCACAAACCTATTTGGGTAAGGTGAAGTTAGAGGCTCAGGATGAATTGTTACTGGATTACTCAAAAGCCCTGTGCATCGGTCAAAGTTGTATATTTCTAATAAACCAATAAATGTGATTAATGCCATTTTGTCACCATCTTTAGTGAATTTCATTTTTGCAAATCCATTATTTGTCAAAGATCCAATATTCTGAGTAAATACATTCGAAATTCCTGAAGGTGAAATTAAATATTTATAAAATCTATTATTGACAGTATTCCAATTTATAAATAAAATCCACCAATCTATTCCATTACCATACTTAACAAAAGTAAGTCCATCTGAACATTTAAAATTTTACAATTGAATATTTTTTTGCAAAACACTACCCAACCCTCCATTTCCTGTTATATCTATAATTGAATAATACAACCCGGTTTGACTAGAGCCAGTTACTCCACATGAAAATAAATAAAACAGATTTGGGGAAGATGGATTTGGAATTATTGCTAGTTCTTGATACCAGCCTTCACCAACTATACTATCACCATTATCCATTATGGTATCAGCAGAATTAAATACTAAAGTTGTATTTCCACTAAGGCCTGCTCTGGTTCCGGCATAAAATTGCAATATACCATTAGTATCTGCTATTGATACACAAGAACCTCTGGAAACAACTGATGATTCACCCACAAGAGGAGTGCCCGGTAAATTAAAATCAATTAAAGCACTATCACCAAAACACCAAATAGCATTGCGTTTTTGTGCATGCACCCCGCAAGCCATAATGCAAAAAGTAATGATTAAAAATGCTGCCCGAAATAACTTCATGAGGCTAAAATACGAAAAGAATTAAGAATTAAAAATTAAGGATGAAGGATGAAGGATGAAGGTTTTTTGTTTCTGAGGTGCGGTAACATCTTTTTACATAATCACCCCCATTACCACCTTTCGACTATGCTCAAGGCTAGAACAGCCGAATCATCAAATTACCAAATCATGTGCAGTTACATTTTTTTGACTAAAACCTAAAAATCAGCACCCCTCGACTTCGATCTGGGCACCCATTCGGCGGCGCTCAGGGACGAGAATCACCAAATCAAGTGCAGTCACATTTTTTTCCTCATGACCCAACTTTCAACCTTCAACTTACAACTTTCAACTTAAAAGCAGTCACACATTTGTTACTGAGGAACAAAAAATCAGCACCCTTCGGCTACGCTCAGGGCAAGCATCAGCACATCAGCACATCAGCACATCATTGTTTCAAACCATCCCACCCTTGTGCTTTCAGTGGTGTTTCCTGTCCCGATTTATCTATGAGTGCCAGACCAGCTTCTGAGGCAGTAATGTGTCCAATGACAGCTATTTGCTTTATTAATTTTATTTTATTGAAATCACTTTGTTTGATTGTGAAAAGAAGTTCATAGTCTTCGCCACCTGACAAAGCTGCAATAGTAGGATTCATATTCATCTCGCCGGCAAGAGTGGCCGTTTCAAAATCGATTGGTAATTTATCTTCATATATGCGGCAGCCTTTATTGGAAGCAGTGCAAATATGAAACAGTTCTGATGCCAGTCCGTCCGATACATCGATCATGGAAGTAGGATGAATACTTTCTGCTTTTAGTGCAGCAATAAATTCTCCTCGCGCTTCCGGCTTTAACTGACGTTCTACCACGTAGTCGGTGCCACTGAGGTCGGGTTGAATATTGGGATTATCGAGGAATATTTTTTTCTCACGATTCAACACCTGCAATCCCATATAAGCACCACCAAGATCACCGGTGATACAGATAAGGTCGTTTTCACCGGCACCTGACCGGTATGCAATCTGGTCTTTGGCAACGCTGCCAATTGCAGTGATGCTGATTACAAGTCCGGAATGTGAACTCGTTGTATCACCTCCTACCAAATCAACCTGATGCCTTTCGCATGCCAATAACATTCCTTCATACAATTCTTCAATTGCCTCCAAAGAAAATCGATTCGAAATGCCGATGCCCACAACAATTTGCTGGGGAGTACCATTCATAGCATAAATGTCGCTGAGATTTACCATCACCGATTTATAGCCCAGGTGTTTGAGCGGATAGTAAGAAAGATCGAAGTGCACACCTTCCATAAGCAAATCGCAGGTGACTAATTCGAAATGAGATTCCCGATCAATCACAGCGCAATCGTCGCCGATACCTTTTACGGTGGATGCATTGCGAACGGGAATGATGGTTTTTAAATGCCGTATGAGTCCGAATTCTCCCAGTTCACTCAGTTCGGTGCGATTCATTTTATTTTCAAACATGGCTTACTTTTTAAAGACATTTAAGAATTGAATTCTATTGCGGATGGCAGATAACAGATTAGTAGTTGAATCACCGGTTAAAAACCCATGTCCATTTCCTCACGAGGTTGAGTATCGCGGTTTCTGGTGCGACCACCATCTTTCAGTTCCCCAAAGCGATAGGTAAAACCAAGGGTGAAGGTACGTTGTGAACGACGGCGGGTGAAGTCTTGTCTGTAGGTTTCATCTTCAAATTCAAATCCAAAACGTTGAATATCGAGTGGATCGGCAACGCGGAATGTGATCACACCTTTATCTTTCAATACTTTTTTACTCAATGCAATAGTTGCCATTTGCATATCTTTCATGGTGCCTTGTGTTACTTTCATAGGTGCACGATAGAAATAGGAAAGTTGCAATTCCAGCTTGTAGGGTAATTTAAAAGTGGTGAATATTCTTCCGGATGCTGAGAAGGATTCGGAATTCAAATCATCCTGAAGATTAGAGGCATCTATTTCATTCTTAAACAAGTTAGTGCTGAATGTAAATGACCACCATTTATAGGGACTGCCATTCAAAATTGTTTCCAGACCGTAGTTACGTGATTCCGAAAGATTTTCAAAAGTAGTAACTGTTACACCGTCGGGAGTGAAAGTACGGTAGCGTTGAATGTAATCGTGTGTAAACCGCGCATAGCCGGTAAACGTTAGTGATACTTTTCCTATAAAACGGTTGTATTCTGCTTCATAGCTATCGGTATATTCGGGATCGAGAAACGGATTTCCTTTGCGGATGTTCAATGGATCTTCATAATCGGCAAAAGGATTTATTTGCTGACCACGGGGACGGTTAATGCGTCGGCTATAGGTTACCTTGAACTGCGATTTATCATCGGGTTTATAGGTAACGAATGCACTTGGGAAAACCGAAAAATAGTCTTTGTCAAATTTTTCTCCGGTGGTAATCAATTCCGATTCCGTAACGGCATACTCACTCCTTACTCCAAGCTGAAATCCGAATTTATTAATACTTTGACGATACTGCGCATAAAAGGCATGTAATGCATCCTGATAAACAAATTGATTGGTTAAATAAACATCATTTGTAAATTGCTGCAAGGAATCATCGAAGCTTTCCGATTCATAATCGGTGTCGAGATCACGTATGGTGGTTTTAATACCCGTTTCAAATTTTTTATCTTTCGATATCGGATGTTCATAATCGATTGAACCGGTATAAATTTTATTGTCATCAATTTCTTTATCATTTTGAAGAATTGGCATCACCGGAACCGGCTGCGATTCGTCGTAGTACCCTTGTTGACGGTAAGAGTTCAGATTTTCATCGGAATCGAATGACGCGGTAGTCTGGATATTTAACAAACGACCTTCCTGTTTAAAATTATGGCGGAAAGCCAGATCAAAATCCATATTTAATCCGTCACCCGAGCCATCAGTTGTTCTGATATATAAACTATCCATGATGTCATCACTACCAAATAATTTATAGTTCACATCATTGGTATTATCGTTTTCACCGATATTGAACAAGGCACTTCCGGAAATTGTGCTGCGGTCAGAAATATTGTAATCGGTGGTAATTTTGAAGTTGTGATTTAAACGATTCGAAAAACCAATTTCATCCTGTTTTAAAATATCAGTTACATCATTAAAGTAAGATTCCCGATAAGTTTTGCCGGTGAATTCCCGAAAATCTTTGTTAAAGCCGTAATTGGTAGAGACATTCCACCGGCCTTTTCTGTAGTTCAGTGATAAATTTGCTGCATACCGGTCTTCGAAACTGGTTGAAGCACCCACACTTCCGGTGAAACCTTGCAGTTTATTCTTTTTGGTAACGATATTGATGATTCCGGAGATGCCATCAGGATCGTATTTAGCTGAAGGATTGGTAAGCACTTCCACTTTTTCTATGGCAGATGATGGAATCGATTCCAGCAACGATTTCCCACCGGCACCGGTCATTCCGCTTGGGCGGCCATCAATAAGTATCGTAACATTTTCATTTCCGCGTAAGCTTACGGTGCCATCGGCATCTACTTCCACACTGGGGACATTTTGCAGTACATCCGAGACATTTCCACCGGCAGTCACTGCCAGCTGATCGGTATTGTATGTTTTGCGATCAATATTATTCATCACAAAACTTTTATCGGCACTAATCTCCGCACCTTCGAGCATCTGTGCAGAAAGTTTCAGACGAATCACACCCATATCATTAACGGGGGCACTGCCCTGAGGGCGAAAAGCTACGCGACCTTTAAATTTTTCGTAACCAATAAATGCAATTTCAACACTGTAGCCACCCGGACCAATTTCGGCGATTTTAAATTCTCCTGCTGTATTCGTGATTGTACCCGATACCAGTGATGAATCGCGCATTCTTTTTACTGCTACTGTGGCGAATTCCAAAGGTTGACCATTGGCATCATCAACCACCTTGCCTTTAATAGAAAATATAGCTGCTCCACCCGGCTGCTGAGCAGATGTAATTTGAGAACTGAAGATGAGAACGAATAAAATGAAAAGTCGTGCATGTTTTAAAGTCATAAGCCGGTTTTTTGGTTTAGTTTGCAAAGATAAGGAACTCCTATATCTGTTAAGTGACATTTTGCCTACCCTAAAGTTTAACCGGAATAGCAGATTTAACATGAAAATGTGAGGCGGCGTACTTTATATGCAATTGAATATCAAATCATTAATAGTTACATCTATGCGTTCATGTTCTTAGTAATCAGTGATCAGCCTGCCCTGTTGTAGAAGAGCTGCAGACATTAGGTCATAGAAGAAATTCTCTCCTTACCGCGCAAGCGCTTTTCTCTGCGTCTCCCAAACTCTGCGTTCAAAAAAATGTATCATAGGTCATTGGTCATAAGGAATATGGTTTTTTATGACAGAAATGTTTTATCCTTTTAGATAGAAAAACATAATCTTTCATCCTTAATCCTTAATCCTTAATCCTTAAACATCCACATCCCGCCAAGGACCAAAGCCAGATATAAAGGAGCGATGAGCCACATACCGCTGATGTAGCCAATGAGTAAAGCTTGAATTAACAGAAACAAAGGTAGCAGCACCATGCCGGCACCAAATTTAATGGATGGAATGAACTGTGGATCGCGGAGTTTTTGAAGTACTAAAGTATGAAGTAATTTGGAAGCGGGGAAAATCTGACTACGTACCCAAAGCCTGTTAAAGCGTGAAAATATTCCAGGGCTAGTGGGAGTCATTAAATCAATTGAAATTTCGCCCGAAGCGACTTTTTGTTCTATTGCAAATTGTTGTAAAACCGGAATTTTTATATTTCTGCTTTTTTGAATTAATGGAACCAGATCATCATAACGATCATCGGGTATATGAAGTAGCAACGGTTTCATTGCAGCAGCAATTTTTCTGTAAACAAGTTTAGTTGTTGCTGTAATTCCAATGTTGTGTCGGGCGCGACATATACCGGCTTACCAAAATGAATCAATACCCTTGACCGGAAGCCATCATGCGACTCGTAGTGAATTCCCACTGGCACAACAGCAACTTTTTCAGGATACTCATAGCTCAAAATCATTCGTGCTAAACCTTTTTGCAATGGCCTTAACTGATACGGCCGACCGTGATTTCCTTCCGGAAAAATCAGTACTGCTCCTCCATTATCAAATAACTTATGACATGCCTTGAAAGTTGCATCATTATTTTTCAACGTCGCAAATCCATCCCGGAAACGGAAAACCGGCAACAGCTGCATGCGTTGCAACCATTTGGCAGCACGCGGATTTTTAAAAACATCAGCACGAGCCAGAAAAAATGGATTACGTTTGGAGCTACATGCCACCAATACTGCATCGAGAAATGCATTTTGGTGATTGGGCGCAAATACCATTGGTCCATTCGGAATATGTTCAGTTCCTTTAACTTCCCATTCACTGAAATACCAATGTAATGCAGTGGTGCTATATTTTTTCAGAAACTGATAAAACATATTCTTCATGGCAGCACTCAGGTTTTAATGGGAATTCTTCGCATTACGGTGGCAAATACCATCCCTGAAATCAGGTGCCAGATTCCCCACCAGGCTGCAATAAGTGCCATGTCTTTGTTTCCACCAAAAAAGTGAATATCAGCACCAATGCCAGGCCCGAATTCTGAATTCCTGTTTCAATGGCAATAGTGCGTGAATTCGATTCGTTGTTTCTGAGCAATTTGCTAAATAAATAAGCTGCATATAGGGCCAATCCGTTATGAAGCAATACAATCCAGAAAACACTTCCTATTTCAGCCATAAAAACGGCTCTGTTATTATAAAAGGCCACAGCAATAAATCCGAATAGCAAAACCATTGAAAGCGGTCTTAAAATTTTAGCAATCTTACCTGCTTCATCGGGCCTAACTGCACCATACCACATTCCTGCAACCAGTGGAAGCAATAAAATTAAAAACATATGTAAAAACAGTTCCGGGAAACTTATTTCCATAGCCCATACTTCGCCACTCAAAGCGGGAATGAGTGAACTACAGAAGAAAAAGGAAGCAGGTGTTATCAGGAATGCAAGTAAAGAGGAGATAGCAGTAAGTGTAACCGATAATGCCACATTTCCCTTAGCCAGCATCGAGAAAAAATTAGAAACGTTACCACCGGGACAAGCAGCAACCAGAATCATTCCCAAAGCTATTCCCGGCGAAACCGGTAATAGTTTTACCAGCAGTAAAGTAATTGCAGGTAATAGAATTAGCTGTGAAATTAATCCGATTGCAACCGCTTTTTTTTGTGATAGTAAGGCTGTAAAATGGTCTTTCCTGATGTCGAGTGAAATACCGAACATAATAAGTGCCAGACAACAATTGAGGAGTACTAAACCGGAAGGAGAGAATTGAACAGCCAATTGCAGATATTATTGAATTCGTAATTTCTTCAGTATTTGATTCGAAACACCTGATTTTTTTTGAAGCGGATTATAGGGAAGTGTAAAAGCAAACTTTATAAAATCGACATACGATTTTTTCCAGGTTGATTGATGATGTGTGCCGCCATTTACAATTTGCAATTGCAGATTGAGTCCTGCATTTTCATTTTTGAGCGCAATAAATCATACATGTCGAGTGTATCATCAACCGCATCAATTACACCATTTCCATTTCTGTCGCAAGTTTCATCATCGGTTCCGGCCATCAGCCAGCATTTGAAATAGGAAGGAATTTGAAGTGTTTTAATTTTATTGAAAAGTATCCGGTCCGATTCGGTATATCCATGATTATAGCCTTTCGATCGCCACCACAGCGAACCACTTAATACACCGGCAATACCAAAATGTGCGGGATTAGAGGTTGCAATATCAAGTGCCGACAATCCACCTAACGAACAACCTGCAATGGCAGTGTAGCGGGGATTCGGAGGCGTATTGGTAACCGCATAAATATGAGGCAGCAATTCATCAATGATAAAGCGTTCATAGTGCGAGGCACCTGCGCCGCGTCCCATGTAATCGGGAATGCCTGCAACACCATATTCCACTTTCCTGATTCCGGCATGAACGGCAATTACCAGTGGCACCGCAATTGTTCCGGTGGCTGCCAGTTTTTTAAGTGAAAGTGCCAATTCGAGTTCTTTGAGGTCCTGACCATCGTTAATAATCAGTAATCCTTTAGATATCAATTGCTTGCCCTTCTTAACCTGCAAAATATCAACGGTAACCTGCCGTTGCAGCCAGGAGGACCATATAAGCAGGCGATCTGTCTTCACTTTAACCGGTAGCTCTTGATTATCAATTATATCAGATTCATTTAACACCGCGTAAAGGTCTGTTTTAATCGGAGTCGCGGGAAAATTAAATCAGAAACTTTTCAACAGTTGTACAATAACACCTTTTTAGTATATTTGAAAAAAACAGAACTGTGAAAGAAGAACATTTCCGCTGGCACTCTCCGATCCTGGGAAAGGAGATGGATATGCTTGTATTTGGCACTGCCGGATATCCCGTAATTGTATTCCCGACGTCGATGGGCAGCTATACGCAGAACAAAGATTTTCATTTGATTGATGCGGTGAGCTGGTATGTAGAGCAGGAGTTGATCAAAGTTTATACACCTGCAAGCATCGACAATGAATCGTGGTATAACAAACAAATTCATCCGGCCGACCGCGCACGCAATCATGTGTTGTATGATCAGTTTATGATGGAAGAAGTAGTGCTTCCTGCACTTCGTGAAACAGGTCATTCGAAGGCTGCTTTTGCAGGATGTAGTTTCGGTGCATACCATGCAACTAACTTCGGACTCCGGCATCCCGATGTAACCGGATTTATCATCAATATGGGTGGTGCATTTGATATTCGTTCGCAGGTGAAAGATTATTATGATGATAATGTATATTTTAATAATCCACCCGATTATTTACCCGGTCTGAATGATCCGCGAATTGGTGACATCAGAATGATATTCGGAACCGGCACCAATGATATGTGTATGGATGCTAATATTAAGATGTCGGAAGTGTTACATGCAAAAGGAATTCAGCATGTGCTGGATGTGCGTCAGGGTGCAGTGCACGACTCGCCCGTATGGCGCGAAATGTTTCCTGCTTATTTATCGATGTTGCCTTTGCGGTAAGCATAAAATGTTTCATGAAATTAGTTGTTAATCGAATTTATCTGTCATTATAAATTATTTGAATTATGAAAAAGTGGGGAATTTTACACGGTCAGGAAAATGCTTTTCCAACCGCATTAATCGAGAGTATCAATGCACGAAATCAAGGTGTTGTTGCAGAACAGGTAAAGATCGATAAGTTTATACAGGGTGAGGCTTCAGGATATGATGTAATTGTGGATCGTATTTCGCACGACGTACCTTTTTATCGTGCCTGGGTTAAGAATGCTGCTGCTTTTGGAACTGCAGTTCTTAATAATCCCTATTGGCTCGATACGGAAGAAAAATTTATAGCAAATGTTGTTGCACTGCAGTTGGGTGTTCCGGTTCCTAAAACAGTTTTGTTGCCATCCAATCAGCATCCACCCGACACCAATGAAAATTCATTCCGCAATTTAATGATGCCACTCGATTGGGATACTATTTTCAACCACATTGGTTTTCCTGCATACATGAAACCTTATGCCGGTGGCGGATGGAAACATGTGTTTAAAATTAGAAATGCCGAAGAATTATATACGAAGCATCAGGAAACAGGAACATTAGTGATGTTGCTTCAGGAAGAAATTATTTTTGATGCTTATTTCCGTTGCTATTGCATTGGTGGCACCGATGTGCGCATCATGCCGTATGAGCCGCGTAATCCGCATCATCTGCGTTATGTAGCCGATTTCCCTCATGTAACCGATGAGTTAAAACATACGATGAAAGAACATGTACTCACGCTTAATAAAGCTTTGGGTTACGATATTAATACCATTGAATTCGCTGTGCGGGATGGCATTCCGTATGCAATCGATTTCACCAATCCCGCTCCCGATGCGAATCCTGATTCGGTTGGACAGGAAAATTTCGATTGGGTACTGAATGCAGTAACGGATATGGCTATACGAAGAGCATTGGCACATGATCCATCAAAAAACAATCTAAACTGGGGCTCCTTCATGCGGCGTTCGGCAAACGGCCTGCAGGTTGCAGAGCATCAGGGTGTTGTTATGCAATAATCAGTGGCAAGTGGCAAGTGGCAAGTAATCAGTGATCAGTGAAAAGTGATCAGTGACCAGTCATCAGTGAAGAGTTTGTAGAGACGCATTGATATGCGTCTATTTGCCCTGAGTACCGTCGAAGGGTGAGCAGTGACCAGTTATCTGTGATTGGGCATTAGTAATCAGTAATATGTAAATCAAAAATTAACAAAAAAATATTCGTTTTATGTCGACTCCTATTTTAACACCATTGGTAACCGATAAACTGGTTGCGGAAATTACTGAAGCATCGAATGAAAAATTACCACCATTTACGATTGGTATTGAGGAAGAATTTCAGGTTATAGATCCTGAAACGCGACAATTACGTTCACACATGCACCAGATTGTGGAAGGTGGCAAGGTGGTTCTGAAAGAGCAGGTGAAATCGGAGATGCACCAATCGGTAGTAGAGGTTGGAACGAATATTTGCCGCAATGTCAAGGAAGCCAAAGAAGAGGTAATTTACTTGCGTAAGATGGTTGCTGAACTGGCGAAACAACAAGGTTTGTGCATTGCTGCTGCAGGAACACATCCGTTTTCGATGTGGCAGGATCAGCTGATCACCGATAATCCCCGTTACCATGAAATTGTGAATGAGATGCAGGATGCTGCTCGTTCGAATTTAATTTTCGGATTGCATGTGCATGTTGGAATCGAGAACAGGGAGCAAGGAATTAAATTGCTGAATTCGGCACGTTACTTTCTGCCGCACATTTTTGCTCTTTCTACCAATTCCCCTTTCTGGCAGGGAAGAAATACCGGTTTTAAATCGTATCGTGTAAAAGTATTCGATAAATTCCCGAGAACCGGAATTCCCGATTTTTTCTCTAGTGCAGAAGAATACGATCGTTATATTAATCTGCTGATAAAAACGAAATGTATCGA
This sequence comes from Bacteroidota bacterium, assembly GCA_016713525.1. Lineage (GTDB taxonomy): Bacteria > Bacteroidota > Bacteroidia > AKYH767-A > OLB10 > JADKJB01. The sequence goes on from JADJOZ010000004.1 coordinate 111,233, forward strand.
TAACGGTAAAAAAATATGGTTCGACCTTCGACTACATCCGTTTTTCAATACCATTGAATTCCGCATCTGTGATATTCCAATGCGTGTGGAAGAAACCATTGCATTGGCAGCATTAATGCAGGCAATAGTTGCTAAGCTGGTGAAGCTGATGGAACAAAATCTCGATTTCCGCCAGTATGGTCGCGCACTGATAAACGAAAATAAATGGCGTGCTGCACGCTATGGTATCGAAGGGAAATTAATTGATTTTGGTAAAGAACAGGAAGTGCCGGTGAAAGAACTTACACATGAATTGCTGGCATTTGTTGATGATGTACTCGATGAATTAGGTAGCCGCGAAGAGATTGCCTACATCCACAAAATGCTCGAAGATGGCACCGGAGCCGATCGCCAATTGGCAGTGTTTAAAAAAGAAGGAAATTTGAATGCGGTTGTGGATTATATTATTGCAGAAACAAATAAAGGACTTTAATTCAAGCAGTATACTGCTTGAATTAAAGTCCTATTAAAATAAATTTTAGTAAAATCGATTATCGTTCTTATACAAATTATCCTTCTCATTGTGACTTGCATCTGCCATGCAGGCTTTGTTACTTTTTGCTTGACCAAAAAGTAACCCAAAAGTCAAGAACAGCATCAGGCACTTTCCTTCAATGTTTTGATGATTTTAGTGAAACACGTTTTGCCTAAAATGATTCTAAACTGTTGGAAGTTTGCCGTGCGCTGCTTTTTACTAAGATAGTTTTTCCCAAAGAAAAACTATCTTGTAAAAAAAGGCGCGAGTCGCGGCGCCAGACGGCAAACCACCAACAAGTGCTGGATGCTGTTCGGTCCTTAAGAGGGAATGATAGATGATAGATGGATTTGTGCTAAAACCCCGCATCAAAGCTAAAGCTTCTTGCGGGGACCTGGGTTAAGTGCACGAATAATATGTTTCTGCTTAATAAGAAATTTCGTTGGAATGATAAATTGAATAGTTCGTGGTAAACTAACATGTCATTATTCAATTTCCAATTCTTGTTTATCAATATTCAATAGGATTAAGGTTGAAAAATTAAGGATTAAGGATTGCCGGAGGGATCTCTGATCCTGACAACCCAAATGAATTAAAAATTAAGGATTAAGAATTAAGGATTTTTTTGTTCCACTTATTGAAGCAGCAATATCTTTTTAATAAGAAATACCAATCACCAAATAGCCGAATCATCAAATCATCAAATCAAGTGCAGTCACATCTTTTTAATACGGAATACCAATCACCAAATAGCCGAATCATCAAATCATCAAATCAAGTGCAGTCACATCTTTTTAATACGGAATACCAATCACCAAATAGCCGAATCATCAAATCATCAAATCAAGTGCAGTCACATCTTTTTAACTCGAAAATAAAAATCAGCACATTAGCACATCAGCACATTAAGCATATGAAAAATTCACTATTATTTATTGTAATTCTATTTACGATAGCAGCTAATGGCTTTTCCCAAACCAGTTTCAGAATAGAATTAGATACTTCTAGTGGAGCCACAGGACCTGATGTTGCTTCTACATTGGATGGTCATATTGCAGTTTCATATGCGAATCAGGATGACGATCTTATTTTGATGAAACTTGATACTTTAGGAAATGTCTTTTGGACCAAAAACTTTGGCGTGGACGGATTTAACGGTTACGGTTACCAAAATTCTGAATTGACGGCCGCTATGGATAACTATTGGTGAAAAGGTGTCAAATGGGGTTTTAAATAAATTGAACAATAAAATGTATTACAGTTTTGATCATGAGGAATATGCGGGATCAGGAAGTACATGCTGTTATAGTGAGGCATTAATTACAGTAAACGAATCTCTTACAATTAGTTCAAAAAAAAATTCGGTAAATACAGGACATTTCACTAAATTTATGGTATATGATGCTTCCATTAATATAGCATCTCTTGGTGTAGTCCCAGACGTTCCTAAAGGGTTCACTCAAATTGATTTTTATGATAGTTTGTTGAATTTGGAAATGTACAGGAGATTCTATTATGATACTACTATAGTTGGAGGAATGAGTATTATAGGGTATGCACAGAAGGACAATAGTAAATATTTGTTGCTTACTGCTCGGCTAAACGCAAAATCGTATTTGGGTATTCAAAAATTAGATAGTTCCTGGAATACAATTTATACCAAAATCTTAACCCCTGTGCCACCCGATTCCATAAATCCTTTTCCAAACTGGAATGCTAAAATTGGTGTCTCAAATAATGGAAACTTGATTATTGCGGGATTTTACAGGCATTTAGGGATAACAGGTCTTTCTTACTTCTTAAGTGAACTGGATGGTGCTGGAAATGTTTTGCATTCGTATCGAAGTATTGAAGATACTACTTACATTTGTGCAATAGATATTGATACTCTTTCCGGAACTGCGTTGTTTGTCAGAACAGATTTCTCGTCATCAGTCCCCAAATTGCAATTGGAAAGGCAATTCCCTTCTTCACCCGCTTGCAATTTTGTACCTTTTCCTATGGCTCCTACGTCTATTACCATTACGGATTTACTATTTGTTTCTAGCGTTACTACGACAATAAATTTGTTGCCGGTATTGAATACTGTTGGAGCCATAACTCCTGTAAATCTAAGTAAAATAGCAATTCCTTTGTGTGGAATTTTAAGTGGTACTCAAGGAATACAACCTGATGAAAATTGTCAGACCATTAGCACCTATGCTGAAAATAGATTATACAATTTCAAGCCTGAAGAAAATTGTTATTTTAACTCAGGTTCAGAATTGATAATTTATAATATGTATGCACAGTTGGTTTTAAAAAAGCGTGTGCATCATACTTCTGATGCATTGAACCTTGATTTGTCTATGTTACCTTCCGGTATATACTTAGTAAAAGTAGAATTTGAAAACCATAATATTGGCACTTCTAAATTTTACAAAAATTGAAATCTAAACTTTTAACTTTCAACCAATGAGCAGTCAAATCATTTTAATTCGAACACCCCTTGCACCTTGTCACCCTTCGACTTCGCTCAGGGCGGCGCTTGCCCCTTGCCCCTATGAAGCAGTAATATCTTTTAATACGGAATACCAATCACCAAATAGCCGAATCATCAAATCACCAAATCAAGTGCAGTCACATCTTTTTAACTCGAAACTAAAAATCAGCACATCAGCACATCAGAAAATTAGCACATTATAAAGCAGTCACATCTTTTTAACTCGAAAATAAAAATCAGCAAATCAGCACATTAGCACATTAGCAAATTAAAAATATGAAAAAATCTCTACTTTCCTTTCTTTTTCTGATTCAATTACAAATTTGTTTGGGTCAGCTTGTATTAAATACAAATGTTAGCGCAACCGGTTTGGCAAATTATCTGGCTGGCAGCGGCGTAAATATTTCAAATGCTAACGGTCAGTTTGCTCAGTCATCAAAGGCGACTTTTACCAATTCGGGTGTGACAGGTTTTAGTATGCCTTCGGGAATAATTTTATCGACTGGGCCACTTACTAATATCAATGACACCTCATTATTTCTTAATTCTATTGATCTGGGATTGCCGGGCGATCCGCAATTGAATACTTTAATCTCGGGAGTTGTAACTGAGGATGCTAACTTTTTGGAATTCGATTTCGCTGTGGCAAGCGATTCTGCTGAATTTGAATTTGTTTTCAGCTCTGAAGAATATAATGAATATGCATTAACTAATTTTACAGATGTCTTTGGATTTTTTATTACAGGTCCGGGTTATACGCCAAATACAAATATTGCTGTGTTACCCGGAACAAGTACCCCAATAAGTATCAATACGGTAAATAATGGGAATAACCAGAGCACTTCAACAGGCCCATGTACCAATTGTAGTTTTTATATCGATAATGTAGGAACAGGAGCAGTAGAACTCTCTAACGATGGATTTACGGTGCCTATTAAAATAAAGTTTGCAGTTCAACCATGTGTTACCTATCATATTAAAATGGCAATTGCCGATGTCGGTGATGGCTTATATGATTCGCAGGTGGCTATACGCTTTCAGAGTTTTAGTGCTCTAGGCCAAATTAGTATATTAAATAACGGTTTACCAGTGAGTTCACCTATGAATTTATGTGCAGGCGGAAGTCTTCTATTAAGTTCACCAGCCGCACCTAACCATGTGTGGACTACCGGAGACTCAACACAATGTATTACAGTTACAGCACCTGGAACTTATGCGATGTTTGTTACGGGTGGATCTTGTTTTGCTTATTCCAGTACGCTTCAGGTAGTTAGTTCCGGAAGTATTACTGCTCCGGTAATTGTCCAGAATGGCACAACTTTGACTATGACAGGCACTGCACCCACCGGTACTACTTATCAATGGTTTCAGGAATGCACACCAATTGCAGGAGCTACTTCAAGTTCGTATACACCACCGGCCTTAGGGTGTTATACGCTGGTAATTTATAATGGCAACTGTGAGGCTTCATCAAATGAAATTTGTACGGGTTCTACAGGGATTGCTGAATACGGAACAGAAACATTTAGCATATATCCACACCCCGTTAGTGGTTCTGCTACCATCTCAACCGGTTTTGAAAGCGGAACAATAACCGAATTTTCACTGTTCGACATGACTGGAAGAATGGTGATTCAAAAGAGTCGGGTTGCCACACCGAACTTTGAAATTCAAACAGGAAATATTGCTGCAGGTGTTTATATACTGGAAGTGCAAAACAATATGCACAACGAAATTATCAGACAAAAGATTGTTTTTAATTAAGCTTGTAATTAATTATTATAATGCAATTCCGGGAAGCGCAAGTGACAGATATTCCACAAATGATGGAAATAAGAAATTCTGTCAAAGAAAACCAACTTTCAGATCCGGCATTAATTTCATTTGATGATTACTCAACATTTATCTCCAACCGAGGAAAAGGCTGGATAAGTTTGGAAGATGAATTAGTGACAGGCTTTGCAGTGGTCGATTTAGTAGAGCATAATGTCTGGGCGCTTTTTGTCAGGCCCGGTTATGAGGGCAATGGAATTGGCACCATACTTCAACAGCTCCTGCTCACCTGGTATTTTCAGCAGACTTCCCATCCGGTTTGGCTCTCTACTTCTCCCGGCACACGTGCTGAAACATTTTACAGAAAATCGGGCTGGCACGAAACGGGTGTCTATGGTAAAGGTGAAATACGGTTTGAAAGAAATAAACCAGATAGCAACGCGCCACTGTCTGGACTGTGATTATTGTGATTGATGTGATGGTGTGATGGTGTGATGGTGTGATGGTGTGATTTTGGATATTGTCTTCAACTTACAACTTACAACTTACAACCCTTCAACTAAAAAGCAGTCATATCTTTCAACTCAGGAATACCACTATGAACTGATCACTGGTCACAACTTGTGAATTACTCACTCTTAATCATTTTCACCACCGCTTGTTTTTCTTTCCATTTTATTCTGCAAAAGTATAGCCCGGAGGGTAAATTTTCCATGTCTATTTTTTTAAACTGACTCCATGGTGCTATCTTGGATTGAATTACAATTTCACCCAGAGCATTAATAATTTCCAGTTGTCCTTCATGATTTTGAACGGGAAATGAAAGCGTGCCATAGTCTGTAACCGGATTGGGTGCAATTGCTAAATTTATTTCTTCTGATTCCTCAATGCCTACACCCAAAAGCGTATCACAGGGACTACCAGCTAATGCCCCAAGAAAATAATTTGGATGATTGGGAATGGTATTAAAATAAAATGCAGGTATTTGAACACTATGCTGATTTACAGAACAACTCAAACCGGGAAGATCAGGTTGATCAATAGTATGAAAAAAGAAGGTGCCGTTTCCTGTTGTTATATAGATTTTCCCATCTGGTGCTAATTGAGGTAAGACCAAATAGGTGCCAGCTTGAAATGGAGGTGGATTCTTAAATCCATCATAAACAGCTACTACCGTTTTTGTTGCCAATACGTTTGGACTTGTCACATCATACTGGTAAATGTCTTCTGAATTACATACATATACAAATTGTGAATTGGGAGAGAATTCCAACCCGCTGTTAAAGCCTGCTGTATTATACAAAGAATCATTTAGGAGATGTATTAAATTTCCAGTACACCTGTCAAACTGAAACAAATCAAATCCACCTAATTCATAGGTATAACCCATATAATTACCATCCGATGAAAATTTTACTTGTCCACCTCCTCCAAGCCGAACCACTCCAACATTTTGGGATGATATTTGTGGTAACCCTGTAGGTGTAAATAATAGTTTGTAAAATTTGTTACTATTCATCTGATGGCAAATGATCCACCAGTCTCTGCCGTTTGCATGTTTACAGGCAGTAATTTTACCCGGAATGAGGGAATCGGTAATTAATGAGAAATTTTTGATTACTACACTGCCAATTCCTCCCATGTTATTCATATCAACTATACTCATGTATAAACGATTGGAAAAGCCGAAAGTAAAGTCATCAAGTGTATTGTGAAATAAATAGTAGAATGTGTTTATACCAGGTTTCTTTAATATTAAAACTCCTTGAGTAATTTGCATGCCTTCAGAAAAGTTAAGAGCATAAGGCCCAGGATTTATCCCGGAGCCATTAAACATTGTATCGTGGTTGGCATCAGCAATATAAACACCATTAGTATAAAACAATAAATTACCCTGGTCATCAGAAATATTGGCATGTGTGTGCCGAAATTCCATTTCCAGCGAATCGTATGAAATTACCGGGGTGCCTGAAAAAAAATCAAATCTACTAATTCCAAAAGGTAAACCCCACTCACTATCATATCCAACTAGCCAATGATTGTTTACACCCTGATTTTGGGCATTTGTTGGTACCGGTAGAAAGCATACAAGTATCAATAAATTAAGCCAATACTTAACCATGAATTTTAAAGTTTTCATAAAGTTAGTGAATTGCCACTGATTTACCTCACTGTATAATTAATTCATTGGCTTTCAGCGAATACAGCAAAATATCTTAACTGTGATTATTCTGATTGATGTGATGGTGTGATTTTGGAATGCAAGCAGCATTTCTTTTTGACCATCGTCCTCGTCCGATAGCTATCGGACTGTGGTGAGGATGGACCCCAATGGGGAATTATAGATTATAGATGATAGATTCAAAATGTCATTCTTCACTTTTCAATACTTGTTACTCACTATTCATTAAAATCATGTTGGAGAATACTAAATACATTTCTGTAGATGAATATTTCCTTATTACCTATGACGAATGACTTACCTCTTTGAATAGGTGTTTTGTGGCGGAGACGCATGCGATGCATAGGTGTTTTGTGGCGGAGACGCATGCAATGCCGCTCTACTGTAATTGCCACCCTTTGACTAAGCTCTGGGCGACACTTGCCACTTTCCACTTGTAACTTGTCACTTGTCACTTGCCCCTTGTCACTTGCCCCTTGTCACTCATTCATAGAATTATATCTACAACGCCCCCTTTTTCATAGTAAAATCGAACTGTTTTATTTACATTTACGGTAGTACGAATTAATTTGTAAACTATTTACTACAATGAAAAAAACTATCTCCAAGGTTATTGCTTTATTTTGTCTATATTTAATACTATCGCAGACTTCCGTCATGGCTCAGTGCACTTGGGAGGTGCAATACATTGAGGGTTATGAAAACCAGAATATCAATCCCTATTTGGTTGCAGGGACTACCGTTCATAATATTCCACAGACTTTCGCTGTTCATGGCGGAACTTATTCGCTTTATCTCAATTTCATTAATTGTGTTGGCTCTACGGGTACTTGTGCCGGTGCCAAAGTATTTGAGCAGCCTTTTGTGGTTTGTCCGGGTATGCCTGTGCGCCTTTCTACTTATCTGGCCACATCATTTTCAGGAACACAATGCAATGTTCGCATTACCATTACCGATGCAAATGGTACCATGCTCAATGATCAGCCTGCTATTTCTGCACCTTATAGTCCATCGTGGTACCAATATACATCCGGCTCCGTTACACCTGTAACCGACACCATTTATTTTACCATGTACACCAATGTGGGTGGAGGAAATGGAAATGATCTTTCAATGGACGATATGCTACTTGAAAAATGTAGCGGCGGATTAAACAGCACAACCACAAGCTCTGTATGTGATAATTTGTCGTCGCAGAATTTATATGATCTGCTACCAGCTACTAATGATACTACCGGAACATGGAGCGGTGCAGGCACACTCACTAATGGCTATCTGGGAACTTATAACACATCGACAGGCATACCCGGAAATTATATCTATCAGTATTATCCTTATGCAACAAATGCTAGCTGTCCGCTGGCATCTGATACATTAGCATTGTCTGTTGCTGCTGCCCCCGCAATTAATCTGGGCATCGACACTACGCTGTGTACCACCGCAACACTATTACTGACTGCAGGAACTTTCCCCGGCGCTACTTATCTTTGGAATAACGGTGTTACAGGTCCTAATACGCTGGCATTTACTTCGAGCACTGTGAATGTTACCAATACTTATTTTGTGCAGGTAACCAGCGCTGATGGCTGTATTGGCCGCGATACTATTGCTATTTCATTTATCGTTTGCTCCGGAATTGATGATGCCAATGCTACCGGCAACATTTCACTGGCACCAAATCCTTCTAACGGAAATGCCATGCTACACTTTAACGACGCAAATCATACCTATTCAACGCTGACCGTTTACAATGCTCTCGGAAGTCTAATTCAGAAAATCCAAATCCCACACCACTCCACTTCTGTACCGGTCAACCAAAATCCCGGTGGCATGTATTTCCTCGTACTCGAAAGCGAAAACCAAAAGCCGGTTGTTCTGAAATTGGTAGAGAATTAGAAATAGATTGGGTTATTGTTGGTTGGCCTCTGCAACACCACTGTCGGGACTGTGATTTTTGGGATTTATGTGATGGTGGGATGTTGGAATGCCACCAGTATTTCTTTTTAAACATCGTGCTCGTATGATAGGCATCGGATATTGGCGAGGATGTGCACTGTCGCGAGGATGTGCACAAACGACAATTAACATGCTCCTCGTCCTCGCCTGTGGCGAGGATGTGCACTGTGGCGAGGATGTGCACTGTGGCGAGGATGTGCACTGTGGCTCCTTTTTCCTCTTGTCCTGATACTATTATTTTCAAACTATAGCAATATGCAAGCTGTTAAAAGTTCAGAATATATCGGCTAAGGCTCACAAAATTTCAATTTTTACTAAGCCTTTAATTTCAGCATAATCCCTGGCAGAACTGAAAAGATATTCTTCAGGAAAACAAACAATTCCGGCTTCGACCGGATTATAATGAATATAGTTGATTTTTTGATCCATTATTTTAGGCTTGAATGGATCAAGCTCAATAGCATGATTGTTCGGTTGCCAAAATTTATAGTTAGTAATTCTGCTATCTTTCTCACCTGCCATCTTAAATGTATTTAATAAATTGGATCTTCTGCTTTCAGGCTCTTCAATAATTTGTTGTATCACTTCTTTTGCTGTATGCTCTTTAAAATCCCGTAAGATATCACTTAACCTATAGTTTTCTCTTGCTGATGCTATGAGGTGCAAATGATTTGTCATCAAACACCATGCATGAACATTTAAACCCTTATTTTCGATACAATAATTCATAGAATCTACTACAACCATTTTATGACTAAGTCTACTGAAAACATCCAGCCACTCAACAACTGTTAATGTTAAAAAATAAATTGCATTCTGATCACGAATGTAATAGCGGTCTCCGGACATATGAAAAGTTTTAAAAAGTGTATAAAAAAGCAAAAATGTGTTCTTCTATAATTTAAAAGTTCAATTATGGAACCTCGATCCACTTCGAAAGAAATACGAGGACCAAAAAGTGTTTTGCAAAAATACAATTTATTTCGATTTAAAAAATAATTTCGTTAGGGATCCTCGCCACAGGCGAGGACCAGTATTTTTTTTAACTCTCGTCCTCGCCTTTGGCGAGGATGTGCACTTTGGCGAGGATGTGCACTTTGGCAAGGATGTACCCTAAAGGGAAATTATAAATTAAAAATGATAGATGATAAATGGGGTTTCAAATTTAAAATTAAGAATCTCACCTTATGACAAATGACCAATGACTTACTTCTTTCTGTACATGAATCTCCCTTATTACCTATGACCTATGACTCTATTTAATGACGCGGCTCTGCCGCAAATGACACAGCTTCGCTGTTAATGACTCTCCAATCGTGACCTGAAATTTTTAGATGATTAAAACAACATCAAAGCGTTGAAAATTTACTACCTAAACTTAATCTTCCTCGCCGCAAATACACACATTTTTAGCAGTATCAGTCCGTGGCGGAAGCGGGAGATGTTGGTGGTGCCGTATTTACGCTCTTTGTAGCGGATGGGGACTTCAACAATTTTGAGGTTGAGTTTGTAGGCGCCGAAGATTAGGTCGAAGTCGCCGAAGGGGTCGAAGTCGCCGAAGAATTTGCGGTTGGTGACCAGGCGGTTGTAGTCGGCGCGAAACATGACTTTGGTGCCGCACAGCGTGTCGGTGAAGTGCTGCCCCAGCAGCCACGAAAACATGGCGCTAAAGAATCGGTTCCCCAACATATTCAAAAATCGCATGGCTTGCTTCTCCATGGCATACACCAATCGGGTACCATTGATGAAGTCGCCCGTGCCCGTTGCTATAGCATTGTAAAACTTGGGCAGATCTTCCGGTGACACCGTTAAGTCGGCATCCAGAATCATTAAAATATCGCCTTCTGCCATATCGAATCCCATCCGCACCGCATCGTATTTGCCTTTGCCCGGCTGCTTGCCACTCTTCAACCGGAAGTGCGTTTTATTGTCCCGTATAATCCCTTCAATCACCTCCCAGGTATCATCGGTGGAGTTGCCCTCAATAAATATCACCTCCTGAAACTTCCCGAAACGGGGAATGCGCTGCAGCACATCACGCAGATTACCACTCTCATTACGAGCAGGTATTACAATCGACACCGAATATTTATCCTGCACCTGATTGCGCTCCACCAACCTGTTTAGTTTCGCAAATGAGAATTTGTTTAAGGCCAGCCTGTTTATGAGTGGCAAATTGACCAGAAATCTGTTGAAAAACCAGGAAACCAATGGTATGTTAAATGGGACCAGTGTCTTGCGCGACTCCCGGTACACATCGAACCCCGAGACACTCAAAATATTTTTAATGTCGCGGTGCGATAACCAGTTTTGGATGGGCGTGCGCTCTTTCAGACCAATTAACTCGGCAAACTTTAAAAAGGCTCCCACAGGTTATTGTAATAGGTAACTATTATTTTGGTGTTGTCGTGACAATAGTGCTTCACCGTTTCAAACAAATGCTGTATGTCGTGCGAGTAGCCTATTAGGTTTGAAATAATAATTAAATCGAATTCGCCAACAGCCTGAACTTCTTCTGCATCGCCCGTTATAAAATTTACCTGCGTGAAGTTCGCCTGCGCAATTTTTACCAGCTCCGGACTAATTTCAATACCCGCCTTTTGAATTCCCTTTATTTTGCCCACCAACTCACCACCACCCGAACCTAATTCCAATACCCGAAATGTCTCGTGCGAAAAATAATTGCATTGCTCAAATATTTCTTGCCAGTAGTAGCGATGCTGACGACGCAACGGCCTATACCCCTTTGCCGTCCCATCAAAATACTCCCGAATGGAATTCGATTCTGCTAAAAAATTGTTCATGCTACTTTTTCTATGGTAATATATGCAAACATGTTGAAGTGTTTGGAGGCAATGAAATTGTCGAAAGCTGACAATGCAGGAAATAAAAAATCCGGGGCAAATTGTTTGTATGACACTCCACCGCTAAGCAAATATCTGGTTGGAGTATGGTACTCAATTTTTTTAAGTTTCAATTTTGGAAATTTGGTGTGGAAAAGTTCAATATCCCGCTCAAATACAATCCAGGGTAGTGCTCCATTTGCTCCCGACAATGGCCCATTTTCTGGTATGCTCCAATCAGCATTAACATCAAACGGTTCGTGATGGAAATTTTTATAAATAAAACGACTCCATGCGCAATTCCATGGTTCAGACATAACTATGGATCCTCCTGGCTTTAATTTTCTTTGGGCCTCAAGAAAAAACAGTTCAACATTTGAAATATGATGAAGTACATCGACCATAAGAATACTATCAAAGTAATTATCCTCGAATGGTATATTCGTGCAATCGATTACTGTGTCACATGTTGGTAATTTAATTATGTCAGAAGTTAATACATTAGGCAATATTTCTTTGATAAATCCTGCACCACTTCCTATCTCCAAGATTTTATTTGAATCGGTGTAACCACAATTAACTCTTAAATGATTATACCACTCACAATAAATATTTTTTAAAAACTGCTTCTTTAGAATAATTTCTCTATGCAAAATGGTCCTTTCCGGCGTATCAATCCCCACTCCCCTGGTATCTTCCTTCCACCCGATCATATTTCGAACTTAATACCCTGAGCAAGAGGCAAGTCGGTGCCATAGTTAATGGTATTAGTTTGGCGGCGCATATAAATTTTCCAGGAGTCGGAGCCGGATTCGCGGCCACCGCCGGTTTCTTTTTCGCCACCAAAGGCGCCACCAATTTCGGCACCTGAGGTACCAATATTCACATTAGCGATACCGCAATCGGAGCCATCAGCTGCGAGGAAGCGTTCTGTTTCGCGCATGCTATTCGAGAAAATGGCAGAAGAGAGTCCTTGAGGTACATCATTTTGCAGGTGGATGGCCTGTTCAATGGTAGAGTATTTTATGAGGTACAGAATAGGGGCAAAAGTTTCGTGCTGTACAATTTTGTAGTGGTTTTCGACTTCAGCAATACAAGGCGTTACATAGCAACCCGATTCATAGCCGGGGCCCGAGAGTAATTCGCCACCACAGACAATGGAGCCACCTTCTTTTTTCACTTCACCAATAGCATTGGTAAAATCGTTCACCGCATTTTTATCGATAAGTGGTCCCACGAGTGTAGCTGGGTTCAGGGGATTACCAATTTTCACATGCTTATAGGCATTCACCACTTTTTGTTTGAATGCTTCATAGATACTTTCGTGAATGATGAGTCGGCGGGTGCTGGTACAACGTTGTCCGCAGGTACCCACGGCACCAAACACAACAGCGCGGAGGGCCATTTCCTGGTCGGCATCGGGAGTAATAATAATGGCATTGTTACCACCCAGTTCAAGCAAGCTGCGTCCGAGGCGTTCGCCAACAATGCGGCCTACACGTTTACCCACATTGGTAGAACCGGTAGCGGAGATAAGAGGCACGCGTTTATCGGCAAGGAAATTATCGCCAACATTTTTGCTGTTACCGGCAACGAGGCATACGGTTCCTTCGGGGACATTATTTTCGCGCAACACACCGGCAATAATTTTATGTACAGCAATGGCGCAAAGCATTACTTTAGAGGATGGTTTCCACACTACGGTATCGCCACACACCATAGCGAGCATGGCATTCCAAGACCAAACGGCAACGGGAAAATTGAAGGCACTGATAACGCCCACAATTCCAAGTGGATGATACTGCTCATACATACGGTGGCGGGGGCGTTCGCTATGCATGGTAAAGCCATTCAGCTGGCGGGAGAGTCCCACAGCAAAATCGCAGATATCAATCATTTCCTGCACTTCACCGAGTCCTTCCTGATATATTTTTCCCATTTCATAAGAAACCAGTTTTCCCAGGTCATCTTTAGCTTCGCGGAGTGCATTTCCAATCTGGCGCACTACTTCACCACGTTTGGGAGCTGGCACCAGTCGCCACTCGTTAAAAGCCTGCTGCGAAAGGGCAATAATAGTTTCATAGTCGGCAGCGGTGGCCTGTTTAATGGAGCCAATAAGCTGTCCGTCGGCGGGTGAAAAAGAGTCGATTGTTTCGCCGGTCGTATTAAGCCATTGGGTGCCGGTGCAAGCACCGCTATTAACTTGCTCAATACCAAGTCGTTGCAAAACTTCAGAAATATCAGAAACGGGGGTAGCTGTAAGAGTAGACATAAGGGTGTTTTTTTGAATTGGGTGCAAAAATACGAAAATAATGTGCTGATTTGATGATGCCTTGCCCTGAGCGTAGTCGAATGGGTGCTAGTGTGCTGATGTGCTGATTATTGTTCCTGAGTAAAAAGATGTGACTGCACTTGGTTTGGTGATTCTTGCCCTGAAGCGTGCTTTAGCTCTGCTTCAGGTGTGGTGATTCTTGCCCAGAGCGCAGCCGAGGGGTGGTGGTTTGATGATGGGTGTTCCTGAGTCCGCCGGCTGGCGGATCGAAAGGGTGCCCTGAGCGTACACTATTTTAGCATAAATGCTAATCCAATTGAAACATCAACATACAAAGCATCCTTCCTATTTCCATTAAAATTAGTGTTTTCAATTCCTTTACTTTTTAAGATATGCAGGTATGTGGGAGTGAAACTAAAATTAAATTGCAACGGTGAATTTAAAATGCCTTTTGATTGAAACGACAAAGGCAAGCCAATACCTAAACCAAAATTGGTAAATGTTGAAGTCCAATTTGAAACAATACCAGATTGTGTAAAATTATCACGACACCAACCAAGAGAGAGCCCTAGCTTAGTACGATTTTTCTCTCTCTGATTTAATATATAATTTAAGTCAACTTTAATTGTTGTTCTTTTATAAGTTATCGAATAATCAGTTTTTGAATCTTCAAATGTACTTTTTCCAGAAATGAATGTAGCAAATCCATCCCATTTTTCAGAAAAATCGTCCATAACATAAAACCCCATGCATGGTGTATATTTTAAATCGCGATCGGTTGAAAGTTTGTAAACAAAACTTAAACCAACGCTTTGCCCCTTTATGGTAGTGGTAATCGATAAAATGGCAATCAGAAGTAAAAAGATCTTACACTTTTGGTCCTTCATGATCTATAATATTACTAATTTATTTAGTGTGGAATATGAATTGCTTTTGTAATAAACTGAATAAACCCTGCTTTCTATGAGCCTAAATTTATAATTATTTTATAATTCGCACCAGCGTATTTAATTTCATATTTTTAAAATTCAATTGTGGTACCAATTGAAAAACCATAGTTTAAAAACTTGAAATATTCTCCATTTTTACAAATGCGGTCAAGTCACGACTAATTCCTGATTCTAAAAATAAATTGAAGTTGTTGGTTAATTTACTTTCAATGCCAAAATTAAATGCCAAGCCAGCATTTAACTTATTGATTTCATAATCGAATTTATCCTTATAATATTCTTCATCTGATGAGAATTCAATAAAATAATCTCCATATAATCCTATGGACGTATAGAAGTATTTTGTCTCCAACCGAACCATTAATGGCAGTCGAATATTTTCGAAACTATAATTGATGCTTAATGATTGATTACTTAGTATAGAAATATCTGAATTTTTCCTTACATAATACACCCCGGTTTCAACCTGAAATATCTTTGATATTCTTCTGTAAACGGGGACACCAAAATTGATTTGTTCACCAAATTCCGTCTGATTTACGAATTTTGGCACTCCGGATCTATCCAATGTAATTTTAATTCCTATTTGGTACTTGGAATCCATTCCTACCTGGACTGAATCTTGGGAGAAGCAAAAATTTGATACCGCAACGAAAGCAACTAAATAAAGTACAAATCTCATGATATTGAATTATTTAAACAGCTAATTAACGGGTAATTGCTAACTTTATTACTTTCCCTTAGTGAAATAATGGGAGGATTTAAGTAGTTCAACGGCCGCAATGAAAACAAATAAGATTCGCACAAATTCTGTTTGTATTACTTGAATCCACATCATAAAGCTATCGGACATGTGTTAGCAGCAAAATGAGTCATAAAAATACAATTTATTCGCAATAAAAAATACATTTTGATGAGGATTTGTCGGATAAACACAAGATTGTTCAAAGACTGAACTAAGTTTAAACCATACCTCAAAATTTCATGTAGCAAATTGTCCATTTTTTTAGCAAAATCAATCTCGTTCCTTTTCTTGTAAAATCTGCTTAATCTTGTTGTAAAATTAACGGAACACCATTGTTACTTCAAGCTGAATGGAAGGAATGAGACTACCTATGCATCCAAAAAATTAACTTCAAGTAATCTATAAACTTATAGTTATACTTTTATAATTGGTGCATGCAACATGTTTTCTTTTTAAAACGGATTTAACAGATTGGTCGGATAAGGGCGAGATTGTGCAGAGACTGAATTAAGTTTATACCCTACCTAAAAATTTCACGTAGCATGATGTCCATATATTATGTAGAATCCTGCTATCGGACTGCGGCGAGGATTCAAGCAACTCAATGGCCAGAATAAAGAACAACTACGTTTTATAAAACTTCTATTTTTGCTTAGCTCTGTCACATCATTTAGCTTTCGAAGCGATGGTTTTATGATTAGTGAATTGTAAAAATACAATTTATTTCGTTAAAATATAAAATTTTGGGAGGGATCCTCGCCACAGGCGAGGACCAGTATCGGTGGGTGGTTTGATGATGGGTGTTCTTGAGCGTACACTATTTTAGCATAAAAGCTAATCCAACTGAAACATCAACATACAAAGCATCCTTGCTATTTCCCATATAATTAGTGTTTTCAATTCCTTTACTTTTTAAGATATGCAGGTATGTGGGAGTGAAACTAAAATTAAATTGCAATGGTAAATTTAAAATGCCTTTTGATTGAAATGATAATGGCAAGCCAATACCTAAACCAAAATTGGTAAATGTTGAAGTCCAATTTGAAACAATTCCAGATTGTGTAAAATTATCACGACACCAACCAAGAGAGAGCCCTAGCTTAGTACAATTTTTCTCTCTCTGATTTAATATATAATTTAAGTCAACTTTAATTGTTGTTCTTTTATAAGTTATCGAATAATCAGTTTTTGAATCTTCAAATGTACTTTTTCCAGAAATGAATGTAGCAAATCCATCCCATTTTTCAGAAAAATCGTCCATAACATAAAACCCCATGCATGGTGTATATTTTAAATCGCGATCGGTTGAAAGTTTGTAAACAAAACTTAAACCAACGCTTTGCCCCTTTATGGTAGTGGTAATCGATAAAATGGCAATCATTAATAAAACAATTTTACACAATTGATCTTTCATAATCTGAAATATTACTAATATACCTCACCCCTATAGTCCTTGTCAGTTAGCTATCGAACTGCGGCGAGGATGCACGTAACTCAATGGCCAGAATAAAGAACAACTACGCTTTATAAAACTTCAATTTTTGCTTCGCTCTGTCACATCATATTGCTTTCGAAGCGATGGTTTTATGATTAGTGAATTGTAAAAATACAATTTATTTCGTTAAAAAAATAGACTTTCTTTCCGCTCGGCTTAGCTAAATTACGAAAAAATGGTGAAGTGACTACTCGACAGCAAACTTCTTCACCAGCCGCTGCTCACCTACTTCAAGGATTACAACATACATGCCTTTCGATAATGAAGTGCAGTTCAGATTTTTTGTGTAGTAAGGTGGGTTAATTTTCGTGCTTTCCTCGAACACCAGCTTACCCATAGCATCAAACACTTGCAAATGGCCTTTTGTCCCTTTCAACTGGTTTGCATTAATGAATGCTGTTTGCCACTGAGGTGAGTAATAGACATACAAATTAGGATGAGACTCCTGCACAGGAAATTCATTCATTCCTACTAAAGTATCACACGGACTCCCAGCAACTGAGGGCAAGTCATAATCGGGGTTATTTGGAAGACCCCAGTAAGTTCGCTTCCCGCCCAGAAAAAAGCTGTAAGGTTGAAAATTACATGCACTTCCGGATTGATCAGGGTCATTGATAACACTCAGATTCATATTCACAAAATTATAAGCTGAATCCTGATAAGGATAGTTCCATTGATAACCATAAGCCCAAGCATTACTAAGATAAATCTTGTTGTCAGGGGCAAGTCTTAAAGTGCCAGTTGTGTAATACGAATTAGTAAAAGTATAAATGGTATCTCTGGTTAAAGTTGGATTTGGTTGACTGAGGTCATATTGAAGTAAAATGGAAACAGTATCAATTCTTGTAACATATAAAAATTGGCCATTTGATGAGAATTCAGCTGTAAAATATAAACCCAAAGCTAAGTTACTACTTTCTTCCTGTAAAATATTAACCTGAGATAAATCTCCGGTACAACGGTCAAAATCCATTATATTTATAACACCTTTTCTATTTATAAATGCGAGTTTTGAACCGTCTGCCGTTATTGCAATCTGGGCTGCATTGGTGGTAATTGTTGAACCTATAGCCTCAGAATTATTTAAAGAAACTCCTGTTGGATCTATCAGGTATTTATAATATCGTTTATTAGCAGTCAGACCCGTTGGATCCCACTTTCTGAATAGCAGCCACCAATCTCTTCCATTACCGTGCTTAATTGCTTTGAGACAATCAACTGCAGGCACGCTATCAAGCATGATGTTTTTTTGGGTTACAGCTCCTAACCCTCCATCTAGAGACATATCAATGACACTGTAGAATAATCCATAATCACTACTGAATGTAACACCAATTGAAAATAAATAATATTGATCTGAATTATTCGGAGAAGGTAAAACAACCATTTCATTGTACCAGCCCTGACCTAAAATATCATCCCCATTAACCATTAATTGATGTTGCTTATTGTAAATAAGGCCTGAACTACCTGGAATTGTTGCCCTGGTAAAGGCATAAAACAATAAACTGCCGGCAGTATCTGCAATAGATACGCAGCTGCCTCTTCCATCCATACCACTTACTCCGATTACGGGACTACCTGCATTTCCAAAATCTACCATGGAACTGTCACCAAAAACCCATATGGAGTTACGGTTTTGTGCAAATGTAGGGGTGCATGCTCCCAGCCATAAAAAGAAAATAAACAGTCTAATTTTAATTTTCTCCATAAGGCTAAATTACGAAAAAAGGGTGAAGTGACTACTCGACAGCAAACTTCTTCACAAACCGCTGCTCTCCTACTTCAAGTATTACAACATACATCCCTTTGGATAATGAAGTGCAGTTCAGATTTTTTGTGTAGTAAGGTGGGTTAATTTTCGTGCTTTCCTCGACCACCAGCTTACCCATTGCATCAAACACTTGCAACTTGCCACTTGTCCCTTTCAACTGGTTTGCATTAATGAATGCTGTTTGCCACTGAGGTGAGTAAAACACATACAAATTAGGATGAGACTCCTGCACAGGAAATTCATTCATTCCTACTAAAGTATCACACAGACTCCCCGCAACTGAGGGCAAGTCATAATCGGGGTTATTTGGAAGACCCCAGTAAGTTCGCTTCCCGCCCAGAAAAAAGCTGTAGGGTTGAAAATTACATGCACTTCCGGGTTGATCAGGGTCATTGATAACACTCAGATTCATATTCACAAAATTATAAGCTGAATCCTGATAGGGATAGTTCCATTGATAACCATTAAACCATGCATTGGTCAAATAAATCTTATTATCAGGGGAAAGCCTTAATGTTCCAACAGAATAATACGAATTAGTAAAAGTATAAATGGTATCTCTGGTTAAAGTTGGATTTGGTTGACTGAGGTCATACCGAAGTAAAATGGAAACAGTATCATTTCTTGCGATGTACAAAAATTGACCACTAGGTGAGAATTCGGCAAAAGTATATCGGCCAAGTGCCAAGTTGTTACTTTCTTCCTGTAAAATATTAACCTGGGATAAATCTCCGGTACAACGGTCAAAATCCATTATATTTATAACACCTTTTCTATTTATAAATGCGAGTTTTGAACCGTCTGCCGTTATTGCAATCTGGGCTGCATTCGTGGTAATTGTCGAACCTATAGCCTCAGAATTATTTAAAGAAACTCCTGTTGGATCTATCAGGTATTTATAATATCGTTTATTAGCAGTCAGACCCGTTGGATCCCACTTTCTGAATAGCAGCCACCAATCTCTTCCATTACCGTGCTTAATTGCTTTGAGACAATCAACTGCCGGCACGCTATCAAGCATGATGTTTTTTTGGGTTACAGCTCCTAACCCTCCATCAAGTGACATATCAATTATGCTATAGAATAATCCATAATCGGTGATGTTTGTAACACCAATTGAAAATAAATAATATTGATCTGAATTATCTGGAGAAGGTAAAACAACCATTTCATTGTACCAGCCCTGACCCAGAATATCATCCCCATTAACCATTAATTGATGTTGCTTATTGTAAATAAGGCCTGAATTACCAGGAATTGTTGCCCTCGTAAATGCATAAAACAATAAACTGCCGGAAGTATCTGCTATTGAAACACAGCTTCCTCTTCCATCCATACCACTTACTCCGGTTACAGGACTTCCTGCATTTCCAAAATCCACCATGGAACTGTCACCAAAAACCCATATGGAGTTACGGTTTTGGGCAAATGTAGGGGTGCATGCTCCCAGCCATAAAAAGAAAATAAACAGTCTGAATTTAATTTTCTCCATAAGGCTAAATTACGAAAAAATGGTGAAGTGACTACTCGACAGCAAACTTCTTCACCAACCGCTGCTCTCCTACTTCAAGTATTACAACATACATCCCTTTGGCTAATAAAGTGCAGTTCAGATTTTTTGTGTAGTAAGGTGGGTTAATTTTCGTGCTTTCCTCGAACACCAACTTACCCATAGCATCAAACACTTGCAACTTGCCACTTGTCCCTTTCAACTGGTTTGCATTAATGAATGCTGTTTGCCACTGAGGTGAGTAATAGACATACAAATTAGGATGAGACTCCTGCACAGGAAATTCATTCATTCCTACTAAAGTATCACACAGACTCCCCGCAACTGAGGGCAAGTCATAATCGGGGTTATTTGGAAGTCCCCAATAGGTTCGTTTCCCACCCAGAAAAAAGCTGTAAGGTTGAAAATTACATGCACTTCCGGGTTGATCAGGGTCATTGATAACACTCAGATTCATATTCACAAAATTATAAGCTGAATCCTGATAGGGATAGTTCCATTGATAACCATAAGCCCAAGCATTACTAAGATATATTTTATTATCAGGGGCAAGTCTTAATGTGCCAACGGTATAATACGAATTAGTAAAAGTATAAATGGTATCTCTGGTTAAAGTTGGATTTGGTTGACTGAGGTCATACCGAAGTAAAATGGAAACAGTATCATTTCTTGCGATGTACAAAAATTGACCACTAGGTGAGAATTCGGCAAAAGTATATCGGCCAAGTGCCAAGTTGTTACTTTCTTCCTGTAAAATATTAACCTGAGATAAATCTCCGGTACAACGGTCAAAATCCATTATATTTATAACACCTTTTCTATTTATAAATGCGAGTTTTGAACCGTCTGCCGTTATTGCAATCTGGGCTAAGCCGGTGGTATTTGTTGATCCTATAGCCTCAGAATTATTTAAAGAAACTCCTGTTGGATCTATCAGGTATTTATAATATCGTTTATTAGCAGTCAGACCCGTTGGATCCCACTTTCTGAATAGCAGCCACCAATCTCTTCCATTACCGTGCTTAATTGCTTTGAGACAATCAACTGCCGGCACGCTATCAAGCATGATGTTTTTTTGGGTTACAGCTCCTAACCCTCCATCAAGTGACATATCAATGACACTGTAGAATAATCCATAATCACTACTGAATGTAACACCAATTGAAAATAAATAATATTGATCTGAATTATCTGGAGAAGGTAAAACAACCATTTCATTATACCAGCCCTGACCCAGAATATCATCCCCATTAACCATTAATTGATGTTGCTTATTGTAAATAAGGCCTGAATTACCAGGAATTGTTGCCCTGGTAAATGCATAAAACAATAAATTGCCGGCAGTATCTGCTATTGAAACACAGCTTCCTCTTCCATCCATACCACTTACTCCGGTTACAGGACTACCTGCATTTCCAAAATCCACCATGGAACTGTCACCAAAAACCCATATGGAGTTACGGTTTTGGGAGTAGCCTGCCAAACTATTCAATAAAATTACTAGTACAAAAAATAGTGAATACCGGTTCATACCTTGTAAATATAACAAATTGGTTTGAAATGGCAAAATGGGGCAATTTTTGCGGGAAATAGTAGATTTTTAGTTTTCAATTCTTCTTCAAGTAGCATATTGTCCATTTTTTATGCAAAATCAATCTCGTTCCTTGTCTTGTAAAATCTGCTTAATCTCGTTGTGAAAATTAAAGGAACATTCGGATTGCTGAAAATTTGTTGAAGAAACGAAAATCAGAATGCATAGTTAGCTTTGCTGCTTGAAAGCTTCAGGTTACTACCTTTCCAATATGTTCTTTCTTATCTAGATGTTTTCTTTTTAAAACGGATTTAACAGATTCGTCGGATAAGGGCAAGATTGTGCAGAGACAAAAAATAATTTATACGCTACCTGAAAATTTCAAGTAGCATGTTGTCCATTTTTTTATGCAGAATTAATCTCGTTCCTTTTCTTGTAAAATCCGCTTAATCTTGTTGTGAAATTCACGGAACATTCGGACTGCTGAAAATTTGTTGAAGAAACGAAAATCAGTATGCATAGTTAAGCTTTTCGCCTTGTAAGCTACAAGCTCCAACATTTCCATTATGTTGATTTTTGGATAAATGTTTTCTTTTTAAAACGGATTTAACAGATTTGTCAGATAAGGGCGAGATTGTGGAGAGGTAGAAACAAATTTATATGCTACCTGAATATTTCAATTAATATGTTAGCCTTGTTTTATGCAGAATTAATCTCGTTCCTTGTCTTGTGGAATCTGCTTAATCTTGGTGTGAAAATTACGGGCATAACCGGCTTTCCAAAAACAGCAGGAAAGAAACGTTATTAGATTATTTGCTGCTCAGAAGAAAAGCAAATTATTTTACCCAGTGATCATTTGGTAATCATAACCTTTTTATTGAGAACATTTATTCCATCTGACTCAATACTCAAGATATAACTTCCGGAAATTAAAGAAGATATATTTATTTCCTGTGTTTCATTGTCTGTATTCAGTGGTTGAATCATAATGGTGCGTCCGGTTATATCGTTCAATTTCATCACCTGTCGTTTATAACTATTCCTATTTAATCCGTTAATTGATATAATCTCATTGGCAGGATTTGGGTAGATATCTATTTGAATTGTGGAATTATGGTCATTAATTCCAACTGGAATGGTGTATTTGCAAATAAAATTTACTGGTATACCATTGATTTGAGTAAATGCACCTCCAAAAATAATCTTCATCATTAAAAATAGAAAGACATTCTACACCAGAATTGAAATTTGCACCCAAGTTGCCCAATTGGGCAAGGCATGAATCAACTTATGTCAAGATGTAGTTCACCGGACGGATACAATAAAAGGTAGATTCAATTTCAATTTTATTTATATTGCAAGTCAAATTTCAAAATCACCAATAAATTTGTCAACTCAATTAGCAATCAAACTCAAAATCTTAATATACTAGTATTTAATAAACTTTGAACTTTGATTGCTTTCCAGAATATGTAAAGAATAAATACCAGGTACTAATTGATCAATATCAAGCTTTAGATTTGGTGAAGACTCAACTTGTAATACAATTCTGCCCAAATTATCATAGACATATACTGAAAACTGATCCAGCTGTTCACTAATATTTTGCAATTCAACGAAACTCTGCGCTGGATTTGGTTTAATCAGTAAGGCAGGAGTTCCAGATAAACTATTTACGATATTCACTGTATTCACTTCTCTATTTTGCCAGAAACACAGTTGTTGATTTGGTAAATAAGAATTAATTACGGCATGAAAAGTTCCACCTGAAACAATAAAACCATTAGTTAGCTGAATATAATCCCCAGCTTCAAAGGTAACATTTGCACCGCTTTTAATATCGTAGACACCATCAGTTTGATCAACATCGTCAGAAACATTATCTCCAGCAATTATTCTGTCAGTTGCAACGTAATGTAATGGTGACGTTTGTATAATAGTACCATTTTGCACATATTGAATGGGTGCATAATTTCTTAATACTGCTCCGCCCATTCCGCGAATCTTAAACCGACCAGTGGGATATGTAGATTTATCCTCTTTACCACGTATTTGGTGATAATCAGAAATGATTAAGGTAGAACCAACATTAACATCAAAACATAAATCATATAAGGAAACACATGGCTCTATAGTTATCTGGCTGCCTTCGTTTAATGAATATATTGAGGAATAAACAGAGTGTCTATTATTATTTGCATCATGTGGCTCAACTGGATCCTCACTCCTTAAGTCAGTTCTAACAGGAACTGACTTCAAATTGAAAAATGGGCCCCCATTATCAACAATATTATCAGCGTTAACTTGATCAATCCTTGGAACTGTTCCTCTAATTGTTTTAAAAGTATAATATGAAGGGAATTGAATATTAAAATATGTTTGAGGAGGTTTTGGTTCTAATATTACTTTGCTGGGATTATATATAACTTTTTCGTCATTATTGATATCATTCAATTCAAACTCCTTCTCAATTCTATACTCATGTTTAATCCCTTGGTTTATTGTTAATTGTACATTTGGAGAAATTTCATTATTATATCCTGCTAAAGATTTTCCTTCAGAGCCAAAAAGGTGACAGGTCTGCAATGAGTAAGGGCCTAAAAAGGGTTTATAATAGACTCCTTGGCTCGGAGAAATGTGTTCCCAATAGAAATCACTGGTTGAAGGGGCACTAACCGAAGAGCATCCATTCAAATCTATTTCATTAACAGAATGATAGTTAATTGTTCCAAGCCCTTCTGTCCATGTAGAATTATCCTGATAAGTATCATCATAATACATATATGTGGGCCAATTACTATTGACAGCTGTTGGTCTAAATATAACATCATAATTTGCTTCTGCTGATCCAGCACAATTATCTTACTTAAAAGGATAATGACTCATTCGACCTCTCGTATTGTCATATAGGTAACTGACTTTTGCTATTACAGGTCCAGGATTATTATAATCATCATTACAATGTAAGTATAAATTTAGTTTTAGTGTTGTATGAGGAAAATAGATTCTATTTAGCCAACTCGTATTGAATACATCTTTATTGAAAAAGTCTGAAACTAAAGTTTGATGCCATCCACCTGCAAGTACACTAAATTTGGCATTGTTAAATCTTCCGTATCCAAAAGTCTCCATATCGTTATACAGGTATTGCGACCAAGTGTGTGTGCTATTATCATATGGGGTTTCAGGCAAATTTAGCTTTCTTTCTAAAATTGAACAATCAGCACAACTTGCTGGCTGAAATGCACAATTCATGGTGAATGGGAAACCAACTACTTCAAAATCATAAGTTGCTACATGATCAACCAAAAATTGCGACCACTGGTGATGAGTTAAATTTATCTCATATTCACCAGAGAACCCATTAACATTAGTTGTGAGGTGAACTAACTCCAAAACTTGTCCACCTAAATTTGTGTAAGTTGGGCTTGTTAATCCGGAATAGTCCAAATATGGATTTACTAGAATTCCTTGCTGCGAATTAGAGTCATATGAAATAAAAATAAAAAAATGTAAGAAAATGAGAATAAGTATATTTTTCATAACTTGATGAATTTTTTATGCAATATTTGCTTGTTAACTTCAATCTTTAATACATAAAAACCACTGCTTAAATGTTCGATGTTAATCTGGTTCGATGCATTATTTAATAAATCCAATAAGATGAGAGATCCATCACTCCGATAGACTTTAATCACTGCAGGCTCGAAACCTTCAATATTCTCACATTCTATAGTAATAAAATTTGACGCCGGATTTGGATAAACTCTCA
Organism: Bacteroidota bacterium; assembly: GCA_016713525.1. Classification (GTDB taxonomy): domain Bacteria; phylum Bacteroidota; class Bacteroidia; order AKYH767-A; family OLB10; genus JADKJB01. The sequence continues at coordinate 137,032 of JADJOZ010000004.1, forward strand.
GTATGTCTAAATCGTATGGTTCTAAAATTGATGTTGCTGTCTGGCAATATATTTGCTGTGTTAATATCAATGAGTCAGAACTAAACACAATCGCTGTAGTAATCATTGGAATAACAAATTCTTGAGAATTGATGACTGAGCTTGTTGCATTCTCATTCGAAATAGTGAATGAGTTTACATTTACACCACATCCGCCGTCATACAAACTGTCAGTTTTAACAACAAAAATATCTCCATTTCCACTTGTATTATATCCAGCCAAAAGCAATCCATTATCACTTGTTGGAACGGCTTTATAATAATTGGAATTGGCTGGGAAATTAGGGTTATATGAAAAAGATCCTTCAAAAGAACCTGTACTGTCAGTAAGAATTATCCCATTCCCAAATAATAAAATAATCTTAGTACTATCAAAACTATGACTTATAGAATAAGGTGACAAGCCACCCAAAGGCCGTGTAAAAGAATTCGAAAATTCGACACTTCCCGAATCATTGGTGCTAATGAGAAATGGAAAGTTAACCAAAGGGTAACTTACCCCACCTCCTGTATAAATCTTATTATTAATAAAAATAGGGGCTGTTGTGAAAAAAAGATTTACATTTGGTATAGAATAATTTCGCGCCCAAACGATATCTCCACTTGAAGATAACTTAATTAAAACACCTACAAACTGGGATGAGTCTATATTATAAAGAGTACCGCTAATTAGATATGAAGTATCTGGCATTAAATCAGAACCTGCAACATTAAACCCATCTCCAATAAAATAACTTCTGTACCAATTCAAAGTGCCAACACTATCAATTGATAATACATTAAATAATGTAGAATCATTGCCAATAGAGTCAATTACATTTGAACGACCAGTAATTAAAAATCCACTGGTTGTTTTACATACATTTCCTAAGTCTATAAAATTAGTCCCATAAGAAAATGACCAAACAATATTTCCACTAAAATCCACTTTCATTAAGAAATATTGATAATCTGACAAATTGGTTTTATTACCAAACACAATCAAGCCATCATCGAGAATTAATAACTTAGAAGCAATTGCAGAGTCAGCAAATTTATATGACCATTCAATCTCAAAATTTGCATTCGCCTTACCTAATATGGGGTAATAGTTACAACTAGAACAATTTCTCCACGACCCTGTAAAGTAAATTGTTGAGTCATCTAAATAAACAAAATCCCTTAAACTTTCAGCATCATTATTGAAAGATTTTTGGAAAATAGTTTGACCATTGCTCACATTGCAATCAATGAGCACTAACGAAATAATCTGAAAGATTAATATTTTGAATGATTTCAATTCTTTAAAACTTAATTTTTTACTCAATTTGTCGAGCTTTTGTTATAAACTTATGAAATGTAAGAACAATTCCTCAATTTTGTTTGTTGAATTCTAATTACGTCTCCCACTGCCATCACTACACCTTTGCCTTTACCAACAGTGCATTAATGACAATTATCAATCCAATTTCGTTCGAAACCAGATCTGCCTTTTAAGTATAAAAGATAGATGTTAAATTAAGTAGTATATCTCACTATGTCTTGCCATGATTTTATTCGATTATTTTTCCTGCATTTTATATTCATAATATGATCCATTTGATTTTGAATTAACTTTCAAAGCTACAACTTTAAATTTAATTGTTATTCCAATCTATTTAAAATGACACCATTTCATTTATTAAATTATTATTCATTTACTACTAACTAATATTTAATTGCTAATCCGGGCAATTTCAGCTTTTAATGAATCAATTTCATTTTTTAATTGAAAAATATACAAATACAATTCTTCAATTTTTTCCAAACTCTTCAATTGCAGGTCACCTAAATTCATTTTATCAACATTCTCCATTTCATGTGAAGATGGCAAACCCGGTAAATGTTTGTGTTTTTCAATAAATTCAACTAATTGCTCAATATTTAGCAATTCATAATTTTTATCAAAAACATAATCGGGCCATGGATTTCCAATAGAAACCCATGCCTCAGTAGCACCCAGCTTTCCATTGACAACTAATTTGTATGAATTTGAATTATCCAGACTATTAGGAATTATTCCAATCCCAACAGTTCCAGAAGTACCAATTCCATTGCTTGAAGTTATTGTCATAGTAGGAATATTGCTATTACAACCTAAGAAAATAGAATTTTCTAAGTCATTTATAAATTTACCTGTAGCTTGATTACCGAAGCCACTTCCTATCACAAATGTATTTGGAGAATGAGTACCTAGATTATTTCCCAACACAATTGATGAAGTTGCATTTATATCAGTCATTGATCCATAACCTGTAACAAATGAATGCTGACCTTTGGCAGAAGTGTTGCTGCCGATACCGGTTCCTTTATACACATTGCCATTGGGATCTCCAAATATCCTATTGGTTAAAGTTTGTATTATTAAAGTGTTATCACCAAACTTAATTTCACCCAATAAAGAATCTGAAGATACTATGCGATCAGTCATTATACGTTGAATAGAAAACTCACCATTTGCTTTAATCCGGCCAGCTTCAACATTGTTGGTTTTGAATATAAGGTCTTTATTATCAATGGTTCCAATAAAGTTTGCAGGATTTGAATTATAATTTCCGCTCATAGTCCAATCATCTCGTTCAGGCTCCCTTAGTCCTATTCCGGAAGCAATAATACATCCATTATTATCGGTTACAGAAATTTGATTTTCGTTGCCACACAAATTTGTTGGATTATAAATGGTTTGGTTTCCGGGTTGCCAGATGTAAGTATAAGGAGTTACACCACCAGTTACATTTGCAGTTACACTGCCGTTACATGCACCATATTGGCTCACATTATAACCATTTTGGTATTCATAAGGCACAAGTTCTATGATGTTAAGTGGTTCCGGTTCAGTAAGTGTAATATCTGCATAAACGAAATCTGTAAAAGGATCTGAATCATCAACTTCAACACTATAGTAACCCGCCTGCAGTCCGATGATGTCTTCTGAAGTCCTGTCATTGCTCCACCGGATGGTGTATGGTGGTGTTCCACCTGTAATGGTCATATTAATACTTCCATCAGCAAAGCCCGCACAGGAAATATTAAAGCCATTGTAGTTGGAGGGTGTCAGTGTCAATGTCTGACTTAATGCCTGTTGCGAAAACGATAATATGCAGAGTAAAAGCGTTCCATAATAAAGATCGGATTTTTTCATGATTTATGTAGTTTAAAATAATTGTATATCGTGAACAAAAAGACTTCTCCCTAAACTCCCTTAAATCCAAACGCAACACGAGATTAATTAATTTATTTCATATTACCAAATTTTAATTCAACTGCTTTGAAAAATACCCCCAGGGAAAACCCTTAGAGAATCGGACTGCTTTTACCGATAACATATAGATAATGAGCGATTTAAAAATATTATAAAATTCCCAAAAAAAATTTATTTTAATTTCTGATTGTTGGAAAAAAGGAGGAAGACTTACTGAATTTAAATAACAAAAATGGGGAGATGCAGGATTAAGAAATTACTACTCAGAAGGAAATTACGTTATTATGATAAATTATAAATGATAGATGCTAAATGGGCTTTCAAATTTTAAAGTGAAGAATCTCCCTTATTACAAATGACCAATGACTTACTTCTTTCTGCCGATGAATCTCCCTTATCACTTATGACTTATAACTTTATTTAATGACTGCAGCTCCGCTGCTAATGACCTAATGACAGCAGCTTTGCTGCTAATGACGCGGCTCTGCCGCCAACAACCATTTTTAATTTTAATCAACAACAAACTTTTTACTTAGCTTTTCTTTGTCTGTTATTAATTGCACCATATACATTCCCTTTGAAAAGGAATGTGTGGCTAAATCTTTAGTATAGTAACCATTGGTTGTTTGCAAAGGTTCTTTGAAAATTTCCCGCCCCTGAATATCATAACAAATCAGAATGCCAGTCTTTCCTTTCAGGTTTTTGGCATTTACAAAAGCAATATCCCACTCAGAATCATTAAAAACAAATAAATTAGTGGCAGAATCATAATGAGCTTCTGAATTGCTTGTTATTGTATCACACCCAGAGCCCACCAATGGACCTAAATCATATTTTGGATTGTTTGGAAGACCATAGTATGCTCGATAGCCTCCCAAACTGAATCCATGAGGAACAAACCCACATGCACTTCCGGCACTGTCGGGAAAATTAATTACACTCAGATTGGAGTTATATTGGTTATATGCAGTATCCGGATAGGGATAGCCAGGGAATCCAAAGTCATAAAAGGTGGAGAAATAAATTTTATTGTCTGGAGCGAGTCTAAGTGTCCCACATTGCGCGGGATACTGAATCTCCCAAAGGGTATCAATTGAGGCGGCAATATTAGGAGCGCTTAAATCAAATTGAAACAATCGGGATGTTGGATTTATGGATACACTAAAAATTTGGGTGGCCGCATAAAATTTGGAATCATCTGCAGAATAGGCCCCTGTCCAAAAATTCTTTCCGTGAATTCCTACAGGAGCTCAGGAAATATGATAGTCGGATTACTAATTATTCCTGTACACCTATCAAAATTAAATTCTTGAATCAGGCCTAAGGCATTTATTTGCATAAATTTTGTTCCATCACTATTAAAAATAATTCTTTGAAAATCTCCATCTGTTGCATTATTAAAATTTTGAACAAGTGGTGTATGTACGCTATCCTGAGTTATGAGATATGTGTAAAAACGATTAAAAGTAGTTCCATTAATGTTAGAATACTTGGAAAAAACCCACCAATCTTTTCCATTACCATGTTTGATAGCAGTAACACAATCACCGTTTCGAAATGAATTTAATCGAACATTCTTTTGCACCACTGCTCCAAGTCCACCATTTTGTGTCATGTCAATTTTTGAATAAAAAAATCCTTTTGGAATGGGATCTGTAACTGATCCACAAAACAGATAATACGAATCAACCATGTTGGGATTTGGAACAATGACTAGTTCATTATACAAAGATGACCCTATTATTGATTGGCTGTTTTGCAAAGTTTGATTTGTCGAATTCATAACAATCGTTGAAGAATCGCTACTGAAGGTTGATGTAAAAGCATAAAATATTAGATTTCCTGTGGTATCAGCAACACTCACACAACTACCCCTGCTTACTACCGAACTCCTGAAAGTAACTGGATTAGGGATAGTTCCGAAATCTATTCCGGAACTATCGCCAAAACACCAGATATTATTGCGGTTTTGGGAATAACCTGCCAAACTATTCAATAAAATTTCTAGTACAAAAAATAGTGAATACCGGTTCATACCTTGTAAATATAACAAATTGGTTTGAAATGGCAAAAAAGGACGGATTAAGGATTTACTTCTCAGAAGGAAATTACGTTATTATGATAAATTATAGATGATAGTTGATAAATGGGATCTCAGGTCAGTAAAATGCAGGTATAAAATTCCAAATGACCACTAATGACTTAATGACAGCAGCTTTGCTGCTAATGACGCGGCTCTGCCGCAAATGACCCAATGACAGCAGCTTTGCTGCTAATGACGCGGCTTTACCGCAAATGACCCAATGACAGCAGCTTTGCTGCAAATGACTGCAGCTCCGCTGCCAATGACATTTTTTTATTTCGAATATATCCTAATCAAATTCTCATCTTTCTCCTGCGCTTTTATCGCATCGACTATTTCTGCGGCTTTTTTGCGGAGATTTTCATTGAGTAAATCGGTACGTTGATTTAGTACATCGTCTCCCGGTTGTGTTGCAGTTGTGCTATTGGCAGATTGATTCTTGCCGTACGATTTTGCTATTTCAGCCAGTGCCTGCACTGCAGAGAGACGAACGAACCATTGTTCGTGATGTGTTCCTGTTTGCTTCAGTTCAGCCAGTCCTTTTTCGGCCACCGGAGGCGTGCAACGCAACAGGAATTTTCCAAAGCTCTGCATGGCCCCATATTTATCGAAGCCCTGCGCTTTTTGCGTAGTGGCCATCATGAAATCAAATTGCTCATCACTACCATACAATGCATAAAAATCGCTTACCATAGCGGCAATATTTTTATTCGGATCATTTTCGAGTGCGCGAACAATAGAAAGTCCTTCCATGCGGTTGTTTTCGATGATCAGCCCCAATGCGGTTTCCATCACTTTGTAGGAGCTGTCGTTGAGTGCTGCCCTCACCTGATTTCCTGCTTCTTCATCATTGGGCCAGAACTCCATGAGTCTGTCAATGGCCAGTTCGCGTACATCCGATTTCTCATCGCCTGCAGCCATTTTCAGCAACACTTTTTTCATGCCATCCATATCATCCTTCACCAGATTTTTAACATTCTTCAATGCCAGCAATCTGATATTCCAATGCGGATCGCTCAATGCTTTTTTTACTACGACCGCCTCAGGTGTTCCTGCCACATAGTTAGATGCCAGTTTATTCAGTGATTCATAGCGATCGAGATACTTTGGTGCTTTATGGAACATGGCAATCCATTCCGGATTGGAGTGCAGATCATTTTTGGTGGCAACAAGCATTTTTTCGGCATCAAAATTTACGAGATCAGGCTTTGAGGTTACATTAAAAGAAAATTCCTGTTCCAATTCGGTGATAATAATTTCTTTCCGGAATTTATCTGTGCCACTGTAAATGTCAATTGCTACTGGCAACCGGTAAATAGGAGCAATATCGGTGTCTTGTTGTTGTTTTACTTTAATAAATACTTTCAGCAATACTTCATCAAAGCGATATTCAATTCTTAAATCGGGATGTCCCGCACTATAAAACCATTGATTGAAGAACCAGTTTAAATCGGTGCCTGTTACTTCTTCCATAATTAACCGCAACTGATGCACTTCAGCCGTTCCGAACTTATAACGTTCCAGGTATATACGTAGTGATTCGAAAAATGCATCATCCCCGATAAGGGAACGCAGCATGTGCAGCACCCTGCCACCTTTGGCATAAGAGTGACTATCGAACATATCTTCCTGCTTCTTATAATTAAACCTTACCAGGTCAACCTGTTTACCTCTGGCTTCACGCAGATACGACATTAAATCGCGTTGCCCGGAATAGTCGGCTTCATCGGCTCCGTACTTATATTCATTCCATAAGTATTCCCCATAGGTGGCAAACGATTCGTTGAGCACCAGATTCGACCACGATTCACAGGTTACCAGATCGCCAAACCATTGATGAATCAATTCGTGTGAGATTACATCTTCATTATTGCCATCGAGCAAACCGCGAGCATCCTTTTGCATGAATTCACCATAGAGTGATGCAGATGTATTTTCCATGGCACCGGAAACATAATCACGAACAACAACCTGACTGTATTTATCCCATACATAATCAACTCCCAGTAGCTTCGAAAAAAAGTCCATCATTTCAGGAGTATTACCAAATATTGCTCTGGCATAAGGTCCGAATTCCGGCTCTACATAATAGCTAACTTCCTTGCCACGCCACGAATCTTTCACCACAGCAAATTTTCCTATTGCCATCATAAAAAGGTAAGGAGCATGTGGAAGATCCTGCCGCCAGTAATCGGTTCGTGTACCATTGTAAGAATTCACTACGGAGCTTAACATTCTGCCATTGCTCAGCGTTACGAAAGCGGTATCTACCGTTATGTAAATTTCCTGCGTCGATTTTTGATTGGGCCAATCGATAGTAGGGAACCACACAGAAGCGGCTTGCGTTTCACCTTGTGTCCATATTTGCTGAGGCTTCAGTGGATCGCTGTTATCGGCATTTATAAAATACAATCCTTTATCACTGGTAATTGCTGAACTTCCCCCTGTAGGCAAATCTTCGGGTCGCGAAACATAATCGACATAAACAGTAATGGTATCGTTGCGGCTGTACATTTTATCGAGTGAAATACAGATGCTGTCGTTGCGATATTCGTAAGCCACTTCTTCACGCACACCAGCCTTCAACAGCTTTACTTCTTTAATGGCCATGCCACGTGCATTCAAAAATAATTTATTGGATTCATAAAAATGCGGCTTCAGGGTAATCTCTGCTGTTGCCGGCATTTGTTGCAGGGACCAGTCGAATGAAACTTCTAATTTTGTATGTATTAAATCGAATGCCTGTGTAGCAGTTGCACGGTAAGGATATTGTGGTGTGGAAGCCTTTTTTACCGGAGTTGCGGGTTTAGTTTCGACAACCTTTTTTGGCGAAGCACATGAAAAAAGAAATGTTAAGGCTGCCATATAAATTAATGGAAATGGGGAAGCTAATTTTATCATTGGGTAAACTTTTTCAGGAGAACAATATTTGTGGTTAATTTACAAAGATGGGAACAATTTCTCAGACTGTTTACTACATCATTGCGTACTTTCAGGTGATTTATATCAGGTTAATAATTGTCCCAGACGGAATAAATAATTTCCTTTAATCAAAGGTATACCATGACTTTCTCCCATTCTGTAGCCATTATCGAGATAGCGCTTCACGAGTGGGAATTGCAGTGATTTCGGATAGGAAGGTGCTACACCGGCGAGCAGGTACATGATATGCACATTCATTCCGCCAATAACATTTCCTGCCAGTCCTCCTGCGATTAAATTCCAGCCCAGGTATTTATTAAACAAAATCATTCCCGACAAGGTAAACACCCACTTCATTATGGCTCCGATTTTATGAAAGAGTGCGGCTGCTTTAGAGCGTGGAATAAGAATGACATGATTTTTTTCAGCTCACTGATGCGCAAAGGCTCTTCACCATCCGGAAATTCATAGTGCAATGTAAAGCGCATGGGCTTGCCATTGGCAATGGTATCTTTGATAAAGAAGCAGGGAACCGCAGCAGCATCAATAACAATTGGTTCGGTATATAAAATTTTATCGTCCACCATAATAGATGCGGCGCCAATGGTTAATCTGCAGGCAACAATGGGAGCAATTACATAGGTGAGCCGAGTTTCTTTCACCTGCATACCCTCATGAATCACATAAGAAATGGCAACAAAGGGACTTCCCGTAATGTGAAAACCTGAAAATGGGGGCTTCCGAAACACGCGACCATTTCCGGAAAAGGTAAAAGTCACTTCCATCTCTTCAAAACATCTGATTGCCGAAGTGCGGCAGGTACAATAAAAATAGTGCTTTACGGGATGGGTGGCCGGTGGTGGCCCACTAAATGCGGGTTGAAAATCGTACCGGGCTTTGCTTTGAGGGTCGCGTAAAACGGACCAGGCCTCCTGCACTTCCTTAAACTGCTCTTCTGCCAACGGGTCGTCGGGGTGATGGTCGGGATGACACTCACGGGCGCGTTTGAGCCACGCTTTGCGGATAGCAGCAGCATCGGCAGTACGCGAAACCTGTAGTATGTGGTAGTAATCTTTCAGAAATGCAAATTTATACATTACCTGTTGGAACAGCTAACGAAAATGTATCCTTAAAATTGGATGTTGAAAAGGATTTCTGAAACAAAAACGGACCCATAATTGTTCCTGCACGACGGCATTCGGAGGTGTCAAAATCGATAAATCTGGTTACCTTTGAGCCCGTTAAACAACCGAAAAGACCTGCAAACACGCTATAGAACGGCACCTTTATGAAGTACACTAATTTTTTGAATGAACTAAAATCGACTGAGCAACTGGTAACTGCTTTTTTCCATGATCAGCTGGCAGCAACCCGCAAAATACAGCCATCCATACTGGAGACCTGCACCATGAGCTATATTCGTGGGGGCGGAAAAAAATTACGTCCCGGTGTTTTAATGCTGGCCTGTAAAGCTGTTGGTGGAAATCCGGAGCAGGCACTTCCCGCCGCAGCGGCAGTTGAATTATTTCACACATGGACGCTGGTACACGATGATATTATCGACAACGACCATGTACGACGTGGTGTCCCCACCGTTCATAAAACAGCTGAGCACTATGCCCTGGAAACACTGGGATTAAAAGGTGCTGTAGCAGCTAAATACGGAACCGATACGGCAATACTGACCGGCGATATTCAGCATGGATGGTCTATTTCGATGCTGTCGGATAATCTGGTGCGCGGAGGCATAAAACCGGAAGTGGCACTACGCCTGATAACTATTTTGCAGATTGATGTTTTACGCACTTTGGTGGAAGGTGAATTGCTGGATGTGGATTTCGGTTTGTTCCACAGCATATACGATTTAAGTGAAGAGCAGATTCTGGATATGCTATGGCGAAAAACAGGAATCTTGTATGAATTTTGTGCCGTGGCAGGTGCTATGATAGGAAAAAATAGTGCTGATTATGATGAGGAAGTAAATGCACTGAAACAATTTTGTTCGCTTTGCGGAACTGCTTTTCAGGTGAAGGATGATATTCTGGGATTGGTAGGGAAATCTGCCGAACTTGGCAAACCAGTTGGTTCCGATATTCGGGAAGGGAAAAAAACACTTTTAGTTCTGGAAGCATTACGCAATGCCGATGATAAACAGAAAGCAATAATTTTTGAAGCCTTAGGAAATAGTCAAGCCACAGAAGAACAAATTTCAAAATGCACCAAGACCATAATTGATTTGGGAGGTGTTGAAAAAGCCCACAAAACAGCACTCCATTTTGTAGAAAAAGCATTGCCGAATCTGGCTAAAATCTCTCCCTCACCAAGCCGTGATTTACTGAATGATTGGGCGGGAGGGGCGGGTGTAAGCTTTATTAAGTGATTGATAGGAACGTGTAATGGTGGCAAGGGCAAGTTGGAAAGTGGCAAGTGACAAGTGGAAAGTGGCAAGTGACAAGTGGCAAGTGACAAGTGGCAAGTGGCAAGTTGAAAGCAGCAAGTGGCAAGTTGAAAGCAGCAAGTTGAAAGCGACGCCCTGAGCGTAGCCGAAGGGTTGAAAGCGCTGCCCTGAGTCGGCCGAAGGGCGCTGCCCAGAGTCCGCCGGCTGGCGGATAGATGGGTGACCAATATTCAATGGCAATTACCATAGAGACGCATTGCATGCGTCTCCGCAACAAAAAAATTATTCATTGCATGTGTCTCCAGAAACAAAACTCCTATGCATGCGTCTCCAGAAACTATCATTTATCATCTATCATAACAACGAATTTTACTTCTGCGCAGAATTTAAAAAATCCTTCCTCCTTAATTTTTAATTCTTCATTCTCCTCGTCTCCCCTCATCGCGTCAGCGCATTTCTCTGCGTCTCCCTAACTCTGCGTTCAAAAAAAATTATTATGTCAAGCGAATTTAAAATTTGAGCAGAAATTTATTTCAGACAATCATTCCCTGGTTTTGACTCTCCGATCCTGTTTACGCGTAAAGCGCAAATCATCCGCAGGCTGGCGGACTTGGTGTCAACTTTTAGTCAAGCAAAAAGTAACAAAGACTGGACAGAGGAGAATGAGAATGAGAATGAGAATGGGAACGGAAGGAGAAGCAGAATGAGAATGAGAATGAGAACGGGAATGGGAAAAAGAATGAATAAATGACTTTTTAGTCAATTAAAAGTGAAATGCCTGTTTCTCGCCTAAAAATTAGGCAGTTTCGCCAAATAATTTCACACATAATTTGGAAGTAACTGATTTTTTTCTACTTTTAATGCAGGTTTTCTAAACATCACTACCATGAAAAAACTTATACTTGTAGCAGCTTTGGCTGCAGTTACGGCACTTCCTGCTATGGCACAACGGTCATTTGAGGTTGGCTTTTCGGGAGGTATCACCAACTATTTCGGTGATTTGGGTAATGATTCCTGGATCCAGGCAACATCTACACAGCCCGGTGCAGCCATTACATTCCGGAATTTCCTTGGGGCGGGTGGCTTTAGTGGCAACTTTTACCGTCCATTTTCAATGGAAGTCAGACTATCCTGGAACCGTTTGCAATATGATGAGTCGAATCCGATCGGTGGTAGAAAAGGCTTTGATTTAAGAAATTATGGTCGCGGAATAGGCTTTCGAAACGACCTGTTTGGTACTTCAGTCCATTTCAGCTATACCTACTATGCAAATCCAAAGGTTCCGCTTTACAAACAGGGGCCTGCCTTCTTTGTATTCACTGGAATTGGAGCCTATTACGGACAGCCCAAAGCTGATCTTTTCCGTGGTGATGCCTCCCTTGATAACCGCTATTTCTTCTGGCCCGATGGCAGTATCCGTGATGTAGCCTATGAAGGTCCGCAAACGAATGGGAATGTCATTGATAAGGATGGAGATTACGAGACCAACCTCTCGGAATGGATGACCGAAGGCAGTGGCTACAAAGGAGAAGGAAATTCAAAATCGACCTATAATTTTGTCAATATCGGTGTACCCATGGGAATTGGTTTTCGCTATGGAATCAGTAAAAAAATCACCGTGTCTACAGAGCTGGGATACTATATGTTTTTCACCGATTTTCTGGATGATGTAAGTGATCAGTATCCTACTTACTCCGAAATAAATGCAAATTTCCCCAATGATCCCGTAAAACAAGCCATGGCATTATACATCTCCGACCCCACAGGATATGGTAATAGTGGCTATCCCGGTCCGGCAACCAGTCGCAGAGGAAACCCAGCAAAAAAGGATGCCTATAGCTACCTGAATGTGGAAATAGCCTACAAGTTCGAATTCCGCAAAGGCGTTCCGAGATTATGGGGAGCCAGGTAATGTGCTGATGTGCTGATGTGCTGATTTTTTGTTTCTGAGTAAAAAGATGTGACTGCTTTTGCCTGAAGCATGCATTAGCTCTGCTTCAGGTGTGGTGATTCTTGCCCTGAGAGTTGTCGATGGCGCTGGAACCGATATTCATCGACAATTATCGTAGAGTCGCATTGCATGCGTCTCCAGAAACAAAACACCTATACATTGCATGCGTTTTCCCCGAGTAATCAGTGACCAGCGCCGATCCTGGGGTAGCCGAAGGGAGTATTATCGATCATCTAAATTTTATCATTCCAACGAATTTTCTTATTGAGCAGTAACATATTATTCGTACACTGAACCCAGGTCCCCGCAAGAAGCTTTAGCTTTGATGCGGGGTCTTAGCAGAAACAAAAAATCCTTAATCCTTAATCCTTAATCCTTAATTCTTAATTCTTAATCAAAAAAAAGTCCGTGCAGCTACGAACAAAGCTGCACGGATTTGAAAAATTATATTGGGGAAGGGGTTTATAAATTAAGCACGGAGACTAATTACATTGTCCGAGAAGAGCCCAGATAATTACGAATACCAAAATAGTACTCAGGCAGCCTCCTCCAAGTTTTTTAGCGCCGTAGCCTGCAATCAGTCCTCTGAATATATTATTCATAGTAGGAGTTTATTAACCTGATTATTCTGAATCTTCCATTTCAGCAGCTTCCACATTAATGGCTGAAACTGCTACTTCAGTTAAGGTTTCATCAGCAGCTTTCTCTTCATCAAGAGTTATCTGCAGGAGTTCAGCAGCTTCATCGAGTCCCAATGTTTCAGCAAACTGACGAAGTGTACCATAAGAAGCAATTTCATAATGCTCAATTTTCTGACCTGCAGCAATAATTCCAGCATCACACATAGCACCCGGTTCACACTCTTCCATGATAGATTCTGCTTCTTTAATCAATCCTTCCATGGCATCACATTTTACTGCTTTTGCTGTTTTATCGAATGATTCAAAAACCTGCTCAACACGAGTAACTTGTTCTTCTGTTTCTGCAAGGTGATTGGTTAATGCTGCAATAAGATCCTCAGAAGTGGCATTGTCGATCATCTTAGGCAAAGCTTTCAATAATGCTTTTTCAGCCCAGTAAATGTCTTTTAATTCGTCTTCAAAAAGTTTCATTAAAGCCGATGATGGCATTGAACTTTTAGTGTCGCCGTTCATTTTTGAAGCCTTGGACACCGTTTTTTTTGCGGGAGATTTTTTCTTTTCCATGGTTATGATTTGTAAGTGATTATTAATTTATTTATTCAGTAATTATTTTGCTTTATGTTTTACCAGATTTAAACCGTATGTATAATTTGTTGCAAGAATAACATCATTGCAGTCGAAATGCTTTATAACACCATCATTCACCAATGCCACAACCCAACAGGTATTTTGATGCATCCCATAATCGATGATAAAGAGTGCTTGTCCTTGTCCCATGGGTGTTTCTACAAGAATTGCAGGATTTAACTGGTGTATCATAATATTTTTAATCGTGTTTTCGGTTTGCCCTGTTATTAATATTCCTGGTTATATCCATAAATATGCCATCACAGATTTTCAACAATTTTAACCTTCAAAAGGGCTTTCTATTACAACATTTCGGGAAGAAACCTCCACATTTCGGGAAAAAAGAGGAATGAGGAAAAATAACTAAGTTAGTCGAAAACCACATGTTTAACAGTGGAATACTCCTCACCGCGTAAGCGCAAATCTCCGCGTCTCCCAAACTCTGCGTTCAAAATAAATGTGCCGTAAGTCATATGCAATAAGGGAATTTCTCCTCACCGCGCAAGCGCAAATCTCTGCGTCTCCCAAATCCGTCTCCCAAACTCTGCGTTCAAAATAAATGTGCCATAGGTCATATGCAATAAGGGAATTTCTCCTCACCGCGCAAGCGCAAATCTCTGCGTCTCCCAAACTCTGCGTTCAAAATAAATGTGCCATAGGTCATATGCAATAAGGGAATTTCTCCTCACCGCGCAAGCGCATACTCCCAAGGCTCAATCACCGTTCAAAATAAATGTGCCATAGGTCTTATGCAATAAGGAATTTCTCCTCACCGCGTAAGCGCAAATCTCCGCGTCTCCCAAACTCTGCGTTCAAAATAAATGTGCCATAGGTCATATGCAATAAGGGAATTTCTCCTCACCGCGCAAGCGCAAATCTCTGCGTCTCCCAAACTCTGCGTTCAAAATAAATGTGCCATAGGTCTTATGCAAAAAGGGAATTTCTCCTCACCGCGCAAGCGCAAATCTCCGCGTCTCCCAAACTCTGCCTCTGAAAAAACCTAAGTCAAAGGTCAAAAAAAAGTCATTCACCTGGTCATTAATACTCATTTGGGATTTTCGGCAGAAATTTTTCAAAAGTCAACCTATTTCAGGCTAGGTCAATCCTTAATCCTTAATCCATAATCCTTAATTCTTAATTCTTAATTCTTAATCCATAATCCTTAATCCCTTTCATTGCATTTTTCAAAGAATTTGTAATCTTACACAACTTTATTTCGTTAATATTCAACCACTTGACTAAAAACATGATTTTTGTTTGGAATCAGTCTAAATAAATTTTATTCCTTTGCCGCCACCTTAATTAAAATCATTCTAAATAAGAAGAAGGTATGAAACCGGCATTAAAACGCATCTTTTTGTAATAATTTGTACATTTATAGCAGCCACCTCAAAGGCTCAAACAGCTGAAGATTCACTTGTTACAGGTCTCACCAAGGGTGATGGCGCTACGGTTATTTCAGGCTACGGGGAGTTTAAGTTTAACTACGATTTACGCTACAAAACAGGTTCTGCCAACATGACCCGTGCGGTTTTGTTTGTCGGCCATCGTTTTAATAATAGAGTATCACTAGTCAGCGAACTCGAACTCGAAGATGCCAAAATTGAAGGCGGTGAAGCAGGTGGCGAATTCAATCTGGAGCAATTATACCTTCGCTTTAATTTGAATGCGTCGCATTATTTAACTGCGGGACTTTTCATTCCACGCATCGGCATCATTAATGAAAATCATTTGCCTACCACATTCAATGGCAACGACAGGCCATACACCGAAAAATTAGTAATACCATCTACCTGGCGTGAAATGGGTATTGGCTTTTATGGTACCAGTTCGCGATTAACAGGATTAAGTTATTCAGCTGCATTGATCAACGGATTAAATGCATCTGAATTTGAAAGTGAATCAGGAATTCGTGCCGGCAGACAAGGAGGCAAAATGGCAACCGCCACCAATCTCGCTATCACAGGTTCGTTAGTATATAATACAGGCGATTTACGTGCAGGTATTTCGGCGTACTATGGGGGCAGCACCGGTTTGTCGCAACGTGAAGCCGATAGTCTGTTACTCGATAACGGCGCATTCAGCACCCCTGTTATTTTAACCGAAGCAAATATTATCTATAGCAAACCACTGTTTACACTTAAAACATTAGGCGCTATCATTTCAATTCCCGATGCAAAAAAATTAAATCGTGCATATGCAGGCAATACCGCATCGATGATGTTTGGTGGTTATTTTGAAGCAGGCATAAATTTGCTTCATGCATTCAACTATAAAGGAGATCAAAAGCTCGATCTTTTTGCACGTGCTGAAATCATCAATCTGAATGCAGAACTTCCTGATAATGGGATCTCGAATGAAATCAATGAAAAAACTTTCTTCATTACCGGTCTTCAATATTTTCCTGCCAAAGGTGTAGTTATAAAAGCCGATTACACCTTGCGTAATACCGGCGAACCAAACAGCGACTTAATTATTAATCCGTTTCCGGAAGCACTCCCCTATTATAAATCAAACGGATTTTTTAATATCGGAGCAGGTTACAGTTTTTAATATGGAACGCAGGCAATTCATAAAATCAGCGTGTGTGGCTTGTGCCGGAATGGCAATTACACTTCCGTTATTAAATGGTTGCAGCACCCCTTCGCAGTTAATTCAGGCTTCCCTTAACGGGGATGAATTACAGGTGCCCCTGACAGCATTCGCAGATAAAAATTATGTGATTGTCCGCTCTAAACAACTGGAATTTGATGTTTTTGTAAAGAAGGAAACCGATGGCACTTACAAAGCTTTGCTGATGCGATGCACACATCGGAACAATCCCGTGCAGCGAACATCTGCTGGATTTGTTTGTCACGAACATGGAAGTCGGTTCAATGAACAAGGAAAGGTATTGACAGAACCCGCAGTAAAAAATCTAACAGAATTACCAATAACTATCAATCAATCATATATCAATATTAAATATCGCTTACCATGAAACTAAAAATTACTATGCTTGGTCTGGCACTCACTGCCCTTGCATTCACCGGATGTAAAAAGATGATGACGAAAATACTACCACAGCAACAGTTACCAATGAAAAAGTAGTATTGGATTTCGCCGATTATATAGCGCACTATGCTTATAGCAATTTAGCTGACGAAACAACCGACTTATACAATAAAATTGCAGCTTTCAATGCATCACCCGACGATACCAAACTGCAGGCATGCAAAGATTCCTGGAAAGCATCCCGTTTAGTTTGGGAAAAAACAGAATCATTTTTGTTCGGACCGGTTGCTACAGATAATATTGATCCGCGAATCGACACCTGGCCGGTGAATTTCAATGATCTTGAAATTATTCTCGCTAATGGTCAGCCATTCACTGCTTCTTATATTGACGGACTCGATGATGCACTTAAAGGTTTTCATCCAATAGAATATTTATTGTTCGGTCAGAATGGCGATAAAACTGCCACTCAATTTACTCCCCGTCAGTTTGAATATCTCGAAGCACTTGCCTTAAATCTGAAGACATTAACAGGCGACCTTGCAACAGGTTGGGATCCTCAAAATAATTCATCATACTACCACGAATTTCAGAGTGCCGGAAATGGAAGTGCAAACTACCCTACCCTTCTATCTGCCTATGAAGAAATGGTGAATGCTATGGCCGGAATTTGTGATGAAGTAGCAAACGGAAAGATCAGTGAACCATTTACAGCACAACATCCGGATCTCGAAGAATCTCATTTTGCAAAAATTCCATCACCGATTTTACCAATAATATTCGCGGTGTGGAAGCAGTTTATCAGGGTAACATTGGTAATGATGCAGCTGGTTTGGAAGATATTGTCCGCAAGCACAATCTCTCACTCGACAATACCATTAAAACAAAAATAAATAACGCAAAAACTGCATTGGGAAACATCACCGTTCCATTTGGAGAAGCAATAGTATCTCAGCCTATTCAGGTTCAGAATGCTATTGATGCGATTAATGAACTGAAGACAGTACTTGAAACAGATTTAATGGATTTGGTGCAATTGCATGTGGATTAATTGTAAAATACTGATAAATTCTTTCACAAAAATATTTTGATCATTTCATGAAACTGAAAAGTTCCATATTGGGTGCCTGTATTCTTGCTGGCACCCTTTCATCATGCACCAAGAATGATGAGTTATTGCAATACAGCGATAACGAATGGTTGTCGGGTGGTGTACAAACCGTTTTTGATCAGGGTGCAGGTGCTTTCAGTCATCCGTTTCCATATTTGAGTGGCGACAAACTAAGAGTGCATGAAATTGGTGATCTGGGATTCGAAGCAACGTTTGTTACGGCACCGGCACCATTAAATCCCGGACTTGGACCGGTTTACAATAATGTGTCGTGCGCATCTTGTCACATTGCCGATGGTAGAGGAAGACCACCTTATCCCCGTGAACAAATGAAGTCGCTATTAATCAGATTAAGTTCACCAGGCACAGATGCCAGCGGCGGACCATTACCTTTACCCGGTTTTGGCGGACAACTCCAGCAGTATGCTTTGGCAGGAAGAGTACCTGAAGCAACTGTAGCCATTCTTCATACATACATAGACCGTTATTTCGATGATGGCAGCAGTTATCAGATGGCAGTTCCTGAATATCAGTTTCTGAATCCCTATATTCCATTTCCAGCTGGCATGCAATTTTCACCTCGTGTAGCACCTCCTGTTTTTGGATTGGGCTTACTCGAAGCTGTTCCGGAAGAAACTCTTCTGGCTTATGCCGATGAATTTGATGCTGATGGTGATGGTATTTCGGGAAAAGCTAATTATGGTTATGATGTAATTAAGCAACGTCACGTGTTAGGTCGCTTTGGCTGGAAAGCTGCGCAGCCAACATTGAAACAACAGACTGCAGGTGCGTATCATGAAGATATGGGTGTTACCAGTTCCTATTTTCCCTATGAAAGTGCTCATGGACAATTACAGGATGATGGATTAAATGATGATACGGAACTCACCGACAGTCTGCTGCATGCCGTAACATTTTATGTGCAAACACTCGCAGTTCCCGCACGCCGAAATGCCGATACTCCGACAGTTATGGAAGGCAAAAACATTTTCATGAATGCCGGTTGCGGATCCTGTCACCGCCCGTCAATGACCACTGCGGTTAATGTGGCATTCCCGGAAATCAGCAATCAGAAAATATTTCCATACAGCGATATGTTATTGCATGATATGGGAAGTGAGCTCGCCGATAATCGTGGTGATTATCGTGCAACAGGAAATGAATGGCGAACACCACCCTTATGGGGAATTGGGTTAACCAAATTAGTAAACGGACACAATAATTACCTGCATGATGGTCGTGCACGCAGTCTCATTGAAGCCATTATGTGGCATGGAGGCGAAGGTGCTGCCTCACGCAATTATGTGAAGCAGCTTAGTGCAGGCGACAGAGCAAAACTAATTTCTTTTTTAGAGTCGCTTTAATTCCGCTTGGGCGGGATGTTGTTGCTTAGTCGAGTAAATATTTTTTCATAAATTCAATGGTAGCATAAAACTGAAAATCGGAATTGGTTTTTTTGCGGAAACCATGTCCTTCGTCTTTTGCTTCCAGGTACCACACTACATTTCCTTGCTTTTCAAGAGTGTTGAACATTTGTTCGGCTTCTGTTCTTGGTACACGCGGATCATTTCCTCCCTGTACAATGAATAAAGGCTTCTTAATTTTTGCTGCATTGTTCAATGGCGAAATCTTTTCCAGGAAGGCATACATTTTCGGATCCTGTTCATCACCATATTCCACACGTCTTAAATCACGTCGATAACTTTCGGTATTTTTAAGAAATGTATTGAAGTTTGAAATCCCTACTACATCAATTGCGCATCTTATTTTATCGGCATAATGAACACTCACAGCCAGCGACATATAGCCACCGTACGAACCACCCATTACCAACACGCGAGAAGCATCAAGCTCCGGTTGCAATGCTATCCAATCGAGTAAAGCACCAATATCTTTAACAGAATTTTCACGTAACATGCCATTGTCCAATTTCACAAATGTTTTTCCATATCCGGAACTACCACGCACATTTGGATAAATGACAGCAACTCCCATTTCTTCCAGAAAATAATTGGTGCGTCCCTGAAATCCCGGCAATGACTGCCCTTCAGGTCCACCATGAATGTTAATGATAACAGGTCGCTTACCTGTGAATTTCGCATTGGGCTTAAAATAAAACCCTGAAATTTCCAATCCATCAAAACTCTTCCATTTAATAAGTTGTGTTTCTGAAAGTTGTTCCGCAACAATGCCTCCCAATTCACTTTCCGTCCACCGCTCCGTGGCACCGCTTGTAATATCATAAGTATAAATATCGGCATTCGCTCTGGCGGATGAAAAGCTGAAGCTAAACTCATTGCTTTTTGGACGCCATGAAATTCCGCCAATAAGACCAATTGGCATTTTGGTAAGCTGTGAATATTTGTGTGTAGTCATATCCATAAGATATACTTTCGTAATACCCGCTTCACTAACCGTAAACAATAATTGTGTACCATCTTCTTTGATATCGATAGAACCAATATCCCATTTAATATCGCTGGTGAGATAAGTAACATTTTTCCCATCAACCGACATCATTGCCAATCTGCGAAATTCATTATCCATATCGGTTACAAAATAAACCGACTTTCCATCCTTACTAAATTTTGCACCACCATTAGCAACAGGTTCCTTTTTATTCACCGGACTAATAGCAGTCTTCGTATTTGTTTTAAGATCGAATACATAAATGGTACTTTCATTCACCGATTTGCCTTCCTGAATTAAAAGTTTGGTATCATCCGGTGACCAGTCAGTAACCGACCATCCCCCACCGGAAACTTCATGAATTAATTTGGCTGAATTCGGATCGCGGGGATCCATGGTATATAAATCACGGTCGGCACCATTTCTTCGGGTAGAGGTAAATGAAATAAGATTTTTAGCATTGTTAAACCGAATATTTCCATTCTGTGATCGACCTCCGTCACTAATCAATGTAGTTACTCCTGTTCCCATATCATAGCGATAAAGTTGAGCGAATTCATTTCCTCCTGCATCGCGCGAATAAATAAAATAATCGCCATTCACAGGTTCAAAAATTGCATTACCTACTGGCTCATCAAAAAATGTCAACTGCTTTCTTGCACCCATTGGCATCTTCAGATAATGCAACTGATTCGTATTCCCAAACCGGGTGGTCATTAACATTTCCCGCTTTAGCGGATGCCAATCGACATGTCCAGCTGAACGTGATTCGGTATAGCGTTTAACTGCTTCTGCAGTTGCTGAAGGAATTACAGGCAGATTTTTTAGAATCAGATTTTCAGTCGGTTTAATTTCTTTCGCCGGCTGCGTCATCCCTGCCAAAAGGGAAAAGGAGCGCGATAATAGTTAAAGTTCTCAGGTTTTTGAACATGGTTAGCGTTTTAGATGATTAACGAATATATATCAGATTTTCATGCATTACACCACATATTGATGTTGAGCTATTTCACTATAGTATCACGATACCGCCAAAGATGCCGGCATGCAAGTGTGCGATAGGGTTTCCATGCAATACTCACTTCTTCCATTTGAGATGAAAGTATTTTTCCTTCTCCCTGCAGCTTGTATAAACTGCGCATTTCATTGCGTATCCCTACATCATCAACAGGAAGAATATCGGGACGGTTCATGGTAAACATCAGTATCATTTCTGCTGTCCATCTGCCAACTCCTTTGATAGATGTTAAGTGCGCCAATAATTCCGGATCATCCATTTTGTTCAATTTCCTATATTCGAAACCGTTAGTAATAGCAAACTCAGCAATGTTTTTAAGATAACCTGCTTTGGCAAACGATAATCCCGCGCCACGCAATTTTTCTACTTTCATTTTGACCACTTTTTCCGGTACCGGATTGCCTTCCGGAAATAAATCCAGGAAGCGTCCAAAAATGGTATCACCCGCTTTTGCCGACAGTTGTTGGCTGGTAATCGACTGCAGCAAAGCAAAATAAATATCCCGGTTTTTGCCATGAGAAAGCTCCCCGGTGGCCCGAATTACCTTTTTTAATACCGGATCACGTCGCAAAACCTTGTATGCATCCTCTGATTTCCAATTAGTTAAGCCCATCTTCAAGATTTTAATGAAATTTGTGCAATTATTCAGGCAGCAGCATCAACTGTTCATTGTCTGATACCTGAAAGCTCCTATTCCCTAACTTTGCGAAAATAGTAATTTATGAGAATCATCCTAATGGCAGCAGTTGCCTTATGCAGTCTGTTTGCAAATGCACAAACCCCAAACCTGCACTGGGCATATCGTAACAATGGTCCTTCGTTTTATGAAGATCGCGGACTTAAAACAACCATCGATAATCAGGGCAATGTTATTTCTACCGGTTATGAAGCATTTGATTGCACCGACATCGATATTGTAACCATTAAATACAACGAAGCAGGTGATACACTTTGGAAGCAGGTATATGCCGGTATAGGAACATACAACGATGAAGATCGTCCAACTGCCTTGATTACCGATCAGGCAGGAAATATTTATGTAACCGGTTTTAGTGAAGATGGTTCATCAACGGATATGGTAACTATAAAATATTCACCTGCAGGAGTACAACTTTGGGCTTCACGGTATACCGCAGCAGTTGTAGCACAAGGAAATGATGTGGCTGTTGATGCATCCGGAAATGTTTTTACAACGGGATTTGCGGGACCTTTCAATGATAAAGAATTTATACTGGTCAAATATAATTCATCGGGTGCACAACAATGGGTGCAGACTTATTCAGTTGCTACCAGTGATGAAGCATTGAAAATTGCAGTTGATAATGCAGGCAATCCGGTAATTACCGGTAAAACTGCAACCAATGGTTTTTCCTTTAATTATACAACCATAAAATACAACACGTCGGGTGCAGTACAATGGACAGCAACTTATAATTCGCCATTAGGAAATTTTAGCGATGAGCCTGTTGATCTGGTTATTGATGCATTGAATAATATTTATGTCACCGGTTTCAGTAATTATACGGTAAGTACCTCACGTGATTTTCTAACTATTAAATACGACCCATCAGGAAATGTGGTGTGGGAATCGAATTACACCAACACTGCATTTGTCAGCGATGACTATCCGATCGATATGGTAGTTGATAATGCTGGAAATGTTTATGTGACGGGTTCCAGTATTGGTTTGGGTACAGGCCAGGATATACTAACCATAAAAATTAATAATTCAGGTCAGTTGGTTTGGGAAGCACGCGTTGATAGTGTGAATTTTTCTGATTTTCCGTTGGGTATGGGTCTTAGTCCCGCTCAGGATGCAGTTTACATAGGTGGTTACATAACTACAGGTACAAATACGTTTTCTGACATCGATTGGATTGCTCTTCGCTATGATACTTCCGGTACAGAACTCAATCGCATAATCATTGATGGTCCCGGAAATGATTTTGATATCGGTCATCACCTTGCAACCGGAGCAAATGGTAAGATTGCTATGACAGGAATTTTTTCACAACAGAATTTTCAGCACATTGATGGTGATATGTCGACGGTTCTTTTAGATGACAATCTCAATTTGTTGTGGACACGCTTCGATAATGGGATCAATCATGTAGATGATCGTGGCAGTGATATGGTAGTTGATGAAGTTGGAAATTCTTATGTATGCGGATATTCTTTAGGACATGAAACCGGATATACCGATTTAATAGTTTTTAAAGTAAATGCTTCCGGAGTTAAGCAATGGGAATATCGCTGGACAGGAACAGAAGAAACCAGCAATGAAAAAGGAGTGGCACTGGTCATTGATGCGCAAAAGAATGTATATGTAACCTGTACTGTAGATACCTCCCTTACGGGGAATTACAACGACATCTACACCATTAAACTGGATCCTAACGGTGTGTTGGTATGGGGAAATTATTTTAATGGAACGGCAGGTGGCAGTGATGTGCCTGTAGGTATAGCGATTGATGCCACCGGAAAAATATTTATAGGTGGTACAACAGTCTCGGCCGTAACCGGATTCGATGGCCTGGCATTGTGTTACGATAACAATGGAAATCAGCTGTGGGCTACACCATTTGATAATGGCGGTCTGGGTGAAATCTTCACAGCAATGGCTATTGATGCTAACTCCAACATGTATAGTGCCGGTGGATCTAATCCGGTCACAGGAGCCTTAACAGATGGCTTGCTGGTAAAATTCGATGCAGCAGGAACAATGCTATGGGATACTACGTATGATTTTAGTAGCGCCAGTTTCGACCGCGATTTTTTTAACAGCATTGCTATTGATAGCAACCAGGATATTATTGTGGCCGGACAAAGTAATTTAGATTTTGTAATTGCCAAGTACAATCCGAGTGGAAATCCATTGTGGATTCAGAATTACAGCTTTAGCAGTTATACCGATTCTGCAAGTGCTGTAGTGGTTGATGGTGACGATAATGTTTTAGTTGGTGGAACCTTTGGTCAGTTTGTGGAAGCCGATTTTGGAGTGGTGAAATTTGATCCTGCCGGAAATTTTCTGTGGGCACAAAAAGTTGCTAACTCAGCCGGCGCCGATGATATTCTCACCGACATAGCAGTAGATGCATCCGGAGCAGTGTATTTAACGGGATATGAAACCAGTGCGTTTACTACCAACTACAACTTTATGACGGTTAAGTATGATTCAACAGGCGCATTCAAGTACGAGCTTATGTGGTCATCGACAAACGGCGTGGAGCCCGATTACGGTAAAAAGATTGCACTCGACACCACAGGCAACCTATACATCATGGGCGATGCCAATGATAATTGTTTTGGCAATGTTTTCATTAATGGTTTCCGCTGGGATATACAAGTGCTTCGCTATGGTCAGGGAATCTTCTCAGGAATAGATGAACCCATTCAAGCACAAAATGATTTGTTGGTGTATCCGAATCCTGCCCATAATGAATTTACTATTGCTTTACCTTTAAATTTTACCACTGATGCGAATGTCGATGTTGCAATTTATGATGTAACAGGCAGACAGCTATACTCCAATCAACACCATGGATCACATCCCATAAAAATTAATAGCTCATCATTTAAAAAAGGTTTGGTATTTGTGTCAGTCATTTCAGAAAACGGGGAAAGAAGAAACAGTAAGGTGCTGGTGAATTAATTCAAGGTTATGGTCTTTAAAATATGTCATAAGTCATAAGAAATAAGGGGGAATTTAGTCATTGGCCATAGGTCATAAGCAATAAGGGAATTTAGTCATTGGCCATAGGTCATAAGAAATAAGGGAATTTAGTCATTGGCCATAGGTCATAAGAAATAAGGGAATTTAGTCATTGGCAATAAGTCATAAGCAATAAGGGAATTTCGTGTTAGAACTGTATTCAGTATTCTGCAGGATTGTTATTATTCAATAGCAAATAGCAGGAATTGAACCATGATATTATGCGAAATACTTCATTTTTTGTGTGATATCCCATCTATCATTTCCCCGATACTGGTCCTCGCCTTTGGCGAGGACCCTTCCCCAAAATTTTATATTTTAACGAAATAAATTGTATTTTTACAATTCACCGATCATAAATCAATCGTTGAGAAAATTATGTATTGGCACATTGCGCAATAAAAATATTAGATTTATCAGATATAGATGTTTTTATTCTGGCCATTGAGTTGCGTGCATCCTCGCCACAGTCCGATCGCTATCGGACGAGGACGAGATGAGGAAGAATATCAAGAAAAAAACAAATGAATGGAAATTTTAGATCTACCGAGTTCATTTTGAGTGATTTAAGTCAAGTTTTATATACTTACGAAATATATATTGATGGTAGTTTAGTACAAACAGATAAGTTAATTATCAATCCTTAAAAGACAATTCAAGGAAGAATACTCTAATTCTTCCTTGAATTTTTTAAAAAATGTTTAAATTTAATCTATTCACATTTATTTTAATTGTCTATTCGCAAATCTCGAATGGGCAAATTATCTTTCATAAAGCCTACCCTGATCAAATGAATGGTTCAATGGGAATGGAAATGGGATTCATTGAAGCTAAGGATAAGGGGTTTCTTTTAGGAAATGGTAAGACATTAATGAAAGTTGACAGTACCGGCTCAAAAGAATGGCGTTATGAATTTGACTCTCCGGTCAACCCATTTATCTGTGTTTTTTCTATTATTAATGACTTTAGCAAAGGATATTTACTCTTTGGAACACGAATGTTTCTGTCTTTGGATAGTAGTTATAATATTAATTGGATGAAAGACATCTCTTCAAGTTACCGCTTTTTTATTCTTGAATCAAAAAAAGCAGATTCCGTAACCTTTATTCATGCCGGAGAAGCTGGTATCGGTAATGATTTTACTCCTTGTCTGCTAAAAACAGATACATCAGGAAATATAATCTGGGCTAAAATATATAATTCAAATCCTGTTATTGAAAGCATTCGTTCAATGGAAGTTGCAAGCGATGGTAGTATTTATGTAAGTGGGGTATCCAGATCTGTTATAAATACCACCGCTCTGCATTATGATGGTGTGGTGTTCAAACTAAATTCTATGGGGCTGTTCAATGGTCTAAACGGTATGCAAACATGGGGTTAGATATTTATTTATACCGCATTAAACAAGCTCTTGATGGAAATTTAATACTTTCAGGAAGTCGAAACTTTAAGCCTCATCTAATGAAAATAGATACATCAGGCAATATTTTATGGGAAAAAATATATTCTGCCGGTTTTCACGGAAATGCACATGATGTTTTTTGTACAACTGACAACGGATTTGCGCTTGTCGGTGAAGTGACTGATACAACAATGGGATGGCTTGGTCAAACTTCTATTTTTATCAAAACTGATAGCATTGGCGATCTGGAATGGGCTAAATATATGGGTGGATTTGGGAATGTTTCTGCCAGTAAAATTATTGGAACAACAGACAAAGGTTATGCAATAGCAGGACGAAGAATTTATGGAAGTGATTATGTTTTAAATTTAATAAAAACCGATTCCTTGGGAAATACAGGTGGTTGTCTTGATGCAAATACCAATGTTACCATTACAAATTATAATGATTCCGTTATGAACTTTGCTCTCACCGACAGCAGCATAAGTGCAACCACAGTGCCCTATTTTTCTAACTTTCCTTTAATAGGCACTGAAGTAGATATATGCAATTTCCAAGGTGATGCAGAAAATGATTTAAGTTCGGAAATTAGTATCTACCCAAATCCTGCCAATGAGATTATAACAATTACCGGTTTAAATACGAATAGTAATAAACGACAGGTGATAAAATTGAACGATATGACCGGACGCACCATCATTATTCAACCACTGAATACAGACAATGAAAAGCAGGAAATAAATATATCCTGTTTAAGTTCCGGAAGTTATATCTTGAGTATTGAGTCAGATGGATTAAATATTCAAAATAAAAAGGTTATGATTACCAAATGAACACTTGGTAAAAATATTTTATAAAGTAAACTTGCATTACTTTTATGAAGGAACCATCTAATTTCTTTTCTACCCTGCTGTTGTTTTTAAAAGCCGGTTATGCCCGTAAATTTTACAACAAGATTTAGCAGATTTTACAAGACAAGGAACGAGATAGTTATTGCTTAAAATATATTTCCGGAAGTTTTGTAAATTAATGATAAAATAAATTTCCTAGTCCCAAAGTCATTATTAGTCATTTGCGGCAGAGCCGCGTCATTAAGTCATTTGTGGTCATTTGGAATTTTCGCATAAAAGTGCAATTTTCTGACCTGTAATTCCATCTATCATTTATCATCGAAAATTTATCATTCCCTGCAGCTTGCTGCAGGGCACTCGCCCTTATCCGACAAATCTGTTAAATCCGTTTTAAAAAGAAAACATCTAGATAAGAAATAACACAATGGAAATTTGGGAACTTGGAGATAGCTCGGAACAAAGCTTAAATTTGCATACCTATTTTCGATTCTTCAACAAATTTTCAGCAGCCCGAATGTTCCGTTAAATTTCACAACAAGATTAAGCAGATTTTACAAGACAAGGAACAAGATTGATTTAACATAAAAAAATGGACAATATGCTATTTGAAATTTTCAGGAAGATTATAAACATAATTTAGTCTCTGAGCAATCTTGTGGTTATCCGAGAATTCAATTTATCATCTATAATCTATCATTTATCATTCTAACGAAATTTCGTTGTGAGCAGAAACATAAAAATCCTTAATCCTTAATCCTTAATCCTAAATCCCCACCGGGTGCCATGTCGTTTTCGTTTCCTGCAGATCCAGAATCATGTATGGCGATTGTGCATTTTCGTCGTTCCAGTTTTTGAAATTGTAGTGGATAACGCGCTTAACATTCAAAGCTGCATTGGTTTGAATAGTTTTTAATTCTTCACCAGCAGCACCGCAATAAACTGTAGCATTTACATCCATGTGATTTGAAAATGGTGCTACCAGCTCTTTGCGATTACCAGTAAGAATATTTACAACACCACCCGGAAGATCGGAAGAATGAAGTACTTCAGCAAGTTCAATGGCAGTCATTGGGAATGCGGTGTCGGCTAAAATAATTATGGTATTACCTCCTACTATTGCAGGCGCAATTATGGAAACTAATCCCATTAATCCCGTCTGATTCGGCGCAAGGGCACTCACAACACCTGTTGGCTCCGGAAATGAAAAATTAAAATGTGACGATTCAACCGGATTCACCGCACTGAATATTTGCTGGTACTTATCAGACCATCCAGCATAATGTACCAAACGATCGATAGCGGCATTGACTTCTGCCACAGCATTATTTTTAGTAGCTCCCTGCAATATCAATGTATCCACAAATTGTGATTTTCTGCCTTCTAGTGTTTCCGCTATCCGGTACAAAATCTGGCCCTTATTATAAGCAGATCGTTTAGCCCACGATTCTTGTGCTTTACGCGCGACAACTACTGCATCACGAAAATCTTTTTTGGAGCTTCTGCAAATATTGGCAATAACATTTCCGGAACTATCATTCAGTTTATAATAACGCCCCGATTCCGACCTTGGGAATTTACCGTCAATGTAAAGTTTATATGTTTTCTGAACCGATAACCGCGTAGTTGTACTTCCTGTTCCGTTTAAATTTACACTTCCATTTACAGCCTTCATCGCTGCTTTCTTAACTTTAATTTTTTCCATTTTTAAAATCCATCCCGGCCCACCGGAAAATTTATGCTTGTATTAATTAACTATTTCTACATTTATTTTCATTCGCTCCTGTGCGGCGAGACGCATTGCGTCTATACATGAACCCTGGGCGGCGAGACGCATGCAATGCGTCTCTACAATTATTGTGGCGGTATACTTGCCCCCCTTCGGCGTTGCTCAGGGCAGCGCTTGTCGCTTGCCCCTTGTCACTAAAATTGCAGCAACATCTTTTTACTTCGGAACAACCATCATCAAACCACCAAATCATCAAACCACCAAATCAAATCAATCAACATTAACATGCCCCCAGTTCTCACCCGATTTAATCCGGTACAACTGCATTTCACTAATCTGAAATTGTTCTGCAATTGCTTTAAAGGATTGTCGGCGTGAAGAGCTGAATATTTTCTTTTTTATTTGTTTCACTACTGGAGCAGTGAGTTTATGACCTTTGTAGATGGGTTTCTTAAGTCTTGCTTTGCGTGCTTTTAGTACCAGCGGACTCGACTGTTGATGCTCTTCCATCTCTTCTTTCGTTACCCACTTCAGATTTTTAGCATTGTTATTCGATTTATCATAATCCTTATGGATCACATATTGCTGTTTGGTACCCGTTTTTTTCAGGAATAATTCAGCAACCAGTTTATGTATGTAAAATGTTTTGTTCTCACCAAATGGCTTTACATTTAATGTGGGATAACCACCTATGGAGGTTCCGTTTAGTATTTTGCCATCAATTATTTTATCTGAGAAACTGGCTATGCGACCCAGATTTGAAACGGCATACTTGTAGCGAAGGGCATCCTTTGGCATCCTGAGCTCTTTCCATTCTTCATTTTTGAGTGATTTCATCATGGGACTGAAGTTTAGGGCGGCCGGAATGTGCAGCCGGGGTTAAATTTTGATAAAGCTATAAAATTTTCACTTCAAACCAAACTTTTTTGTCACCAATTCCTAATCCTTAATTCTTAATCCTTAATCCTTATTTGGCTTGTCAGGATCAGAGATCCCTCCGGCAATCCTTAATCCTTAATCCTTAATCCTTATTTGGCTTGTCAGGATCAGAGATCCCTCCGGCAATTCTTAATCCTTTATTCTTAATCCCTAATCCTTAATCCTTAATCCTTAATTCTTAATTCTTACTTGGCTTGTCAGGATCAGAGATCCTTCCGGAAATCCTTAATCCTTAATCCTTAATCCTTAATCCTTATTTGGCTTGTCAGGATCAGAGATCCCTCCGGCAATTCTTAATCCTTAATCCTTAATTCTTAATTCTTAATCCTTCCCATCTATCATCTGAAAACGAATTTTCTTCTGAGAATAAATCTTTAATCTTTAATCCTTAATTCTTAATCCTTAATTCTTAATCCTTAATTCTTAATCCTTAATCCCCACATATGGATAAATTCCATGCATTCCCCCTTCTCTTCCCATGCCGCTTTCCTTATATCCTCCAAAGGGAGAAGTAGGATCGAATTTATTGTAGGTATTAGCCCACACAACACCTGCACGAAGTTTCGATGATACCTTGAATACTTTCGAGCCTTTATCGCTCCATACGCCTCCTGAGAGACCGAAAGGTGTATTGTTTGCTTTCTCGATCACCTCTTCAACAGTTCTGAAAGTTTGAATGGCTAGTACCGGTCCGAAAATTTCTTCCTGTACAATGCGACTCGATTGGGCTACTCCGGTGAAAATAGTTGGTCGGAACCAAAAACCTTTCGAAGGAATGGCACAACTGCTTTGATGCATACTGCCACCCTGGGCAATGCCTGCTTTTACAAGAGCTTTAATTTTATCGAGTTGTGGTTTTGAATTGATGGCACCGATATCGGTGTTTTTATCTAATGGATCGCCGACGATCAATGTCTCCATGCGATCTTTTAACTTCCGTATAACGGTTGCGGCTACACTCTCCTGAATAAAGAGTCGCGAACCGGCACAGCAAACATGTCCCTGATTAAAAAATATGCCGTTAATAATTCCTTCCACAGCCTGATCAATGGCAGCATCTTCAAAAATGATATTTGCTGCTTTACCACCTAACTCCAATGTGTATTTTTTATCGGTGCCTGCTAATGCTTTCTGAATTATTTTGCCTACATCAGTAGAACCGGTAAAAGCAATTTTATCGATACCAGGATGATTTACCAATGCTGCCCCTGTTGCTCCGGCACCGGTGATAATATTCACTACTCCCGGAGGCAAATCGGCATCACGGATAATTTCTGCCAGTTTCAAGGCTGTTAAGGGAGTTGTCTCTGCAGGTTTTAAAACAACGGTATTTCCCGCAGCTAAGGCAGGAGCAATTTTCCAGGCAGCCATTAAGAGTGGAAAATTCCACGGTATAATTTGTCCCGCAACGCCCAGTGATGTAACTTGTTTTCCGGGCAAGGCATAATTTAACTTATCGGCCCAGCCGGCATAATAAAAGAAATGTGCTGCAGCCAAAGGCACATCAATATCGCGTGATTCACGAATGGGTTTTCCACCATCGAGTGATTCAATAATTGCCAGTTCACGTGCCCGCTCCTGCATGATTCGAGCTATGCGATAAATGTATTTGCCACGCTCGGCAGGCTTCATCTTCGACCATACCTTTGAATGCGCATTGCGTGCTGCTGCTACTGCTTTATCAACATCCTCAGAAGTAGCATCTGCAACGGAAGCAAGTACCGTCTCACGCGCCGGATTGATGGTGTTGAAATACTTGCCCTTCACAGGAGCCTGCATCTTACCATTAATAAATAATCCGTATTGTTTATCGATAACCACATGATCGGCACTTTCCGGTGCAGGATCATATTTCCAGTTGGTATCAAATTTTAAAGTAGGTGTGCTTTTTTTAGGTACAGTCTTTTTCATCAGGGAAGAGCGAATTGTTGCCCAAATGTATTGAATTTATTGAATACATTTTCACTTTTAAACCGTGAAGTAATACATTGGGAAAAGTGAAAAACAGACGAAAATACTGATTAACTAATTGATATGTAATTGGTTTTAAAATAATTACCCGTTCACTTACTTCATCTTGGTGACCAAAGGAGGGTATTCCGGCTTCATATCTTTAAGCGCATCCAGTATAACTTCTGCCATAAGATATTCTTTGTACCAGTTTTTATCGGATGGAATTATATGCCATTTACACGTATCACACTTTTCGAAAATAGTGTCATAAACTTCCATATAAGCATCCCATTTTTTCGCTGTCTCCCAATCGGAATCTTTATGCTTCCAGAATTTTTTCGGATTGGTCATGCGTTCCTGCAAACGTTCTTTTTGTTCTTCCTTCGTCACATGCAACATAAATTTCAAAACCCTGGTACCATTTTCTTCCAGCATTTTTTCAAAATCATTTATTTGCTGAAAGCGCTTTTTAATTACCGTCTCAGGTAAAAACTTTTCTACCGATGGAACCAGAATATCTTCGTAATGCGAACGATTGAAAATGTGAATCATCCCAGCCGGTGGAGCCTGTGCATGAATACGCCACAAAAAATCGTGTGAATATTCCAGTTCATTTGGTTTCTTAAAGCAAATCACATGGGTGCCCATCGGATTTACCAATGCAAATACATCTTTGATGGCACCATCTTTTCCGGAGGCATCCATTCCCTGCAAAATAACCAGCAGACTTTGTTTCGATTCAGCATATAATTTTAGTTGCCACTCACCGATAGCAGCCACCATCTCCTCTGTCTTTTTGCGAATATCCGATTCATCAACCGATTTGGAAGGTCCAGTTTTTATTTCTGCTAATTTCATGGTTGCAATTGTTGGGAAGAAAACGAATTAACTGTATTAATCTATACTTTTTAATGCGGCTGCTTTCGATTTCACTAATTCCTGTTGAGTACTTAGCTCTGCTTTGCTCTTTGAAATTTTTTCCTGATTTTCTTTTATCACCGCTTCATTATCGCTAATCTTTTGCTTCATCTCC
The DNA here is from genome assembly GCA_016713525.1 of Bacteroidota bacterium. Lineage (GTDB taxonomy): Bacteria > Bacteroidota > Bacteroidia > AKYH767-A > OLB10 > JADKJB01. Next base: position 170,058 of record JADJOZ010000004.1, read on the forward strand.
TCATTATCTTTTTTGAGATCTTCCATTGAATCGACAAGCTTATCGTGATTTTTCTCCATTGCATTCAAGGCCTTCTCAACTATTTCAAGCTCTTCAGAAGCCTGCTCTTTGCGAAAATCGACTGCAAATTCGTACAGCAAAGCTTCTACCCCTCTTGCCGATCCCCGTTCGTTATTGATAAAATGTCCGTTTCTGTTGACCGCCATGATAATTGTAACATCTTTACCTGAAGATTTGAATGCGGCATAAATGTCAATGGTATCTGGACTGATATCTTTTACCATAGCATTATCTTGAAAAATAAGTCCATCCGATTTTTCCTGTTTACCCTTTTGCTTTTTCAGGTAAGAACTGAAAGCCTTTTCCACTTTTTCAAGTTCTGTATTTTACAGAGTCACCAATGATACAGTATGTGTGCCTCCGGCAATATCAGCAGTTTCATTTCGAATAATAGTTTTTTGTGCAAACGAATACATCGCTGTAAAAATGAGTAGCAATGCTAAGGGCAGAATTTTTTTCATGATTTTATGAATTTAAATTTTAAATATCGGTAACTCCACCAGAAATAATAAACTTCATCATTTCAGTTCCTGATGCATCCAGTTCTTTCACATTAGTAGCTTCCACCACCAAAAACTGACCGTTGAAGCCATAGGAAAAAGGCAGGTAAACAGCAATTTTTGTAGATTCAATTCCCATTTGGGTCAAATCATTTTCAGTTACAAATCCGATTCGCTGAATCATTGGATTTACGTTGATCGTCACCAAAACAGGTTTGGTAAAACGTTTCTTTTCACCAACAAAAGCCTCTATCAGATCTTTCACCGAAGTATAAATAATTTTCAGCAGCGGCGTTCGTTCCATCAGCTTCTCTACTAGTATAAAAAAAGGATTTGCAACCAGGAAGGAAGCAAAATATCCCAGAATGGTAACAACGGAAAATAATATGATAATTCCCAATCCAGGTAAATCGAAACTGGGCAAACCGGGGATGCTCACCGGAATATGTACAGGAATAAGGCTGTCGATCCACAGAATTGCCTGAATCAACATAACCAGAGTTACAGTTATCGGAACTACAATCAATAATCCTTGCAGGAAGTAATTAAAGATACGTCTCATGAGCTAAGAGTTGGTAATAAACTGATAAATATTTTTAAAAACAGAGTTTATACATTGCAGCAATCACAAACTAAACGCAATCTTAATAAGCGCGTTCATTGCGACCTTCCATGTAATTTACAAATGAACGGCATACCACTTTGTTACCGCCGGGTGTAGGATAATTTCCTGAGAAGTACCAGTCGCCGGTATGATCAGGACATGCTTTGTGGAGATCTTCTATTTTCTGAAAAATAATTTCTACTTCAGCATTTATATCCTTCGGACGAATCATCTGGGCAATTTTAGCAGATATCTGTTCAGCAGTAAATGGTTTGTAAATTGCTTTCACATGATTTTCCATTTGTGCCGTTGGCAGACTCAGTTGTTCTTTGCACTTATGATAAACTTCATCAATAATATGTTCGAGATTATTTTCTTCCAGCAAATTAATGGCAGCAGCAAAAGCTACGAAATCACCCAACTTTGCCATATCAATGCCATAACAATCGGGATAACGAATCTGCGGTGCTGAAGAAACAATAACAATTTTCTTAGGTCCAAGCCGGTCGAGCATTCGTAAAATCGACTTCTTCAGCGTTGTACCTCTTACAATGGAATCATCGATAATTACCAGATTGTCGGTTCCCTTTTTAACAGTACCGTAAGTTATGTCGTAAACGTGAGCCACCAGATCATTCCGTTGCGAATCGTCGGTGATAAACGTTCGCAATTTCGCATCTTTAATGGCAATCTTTTCAATTCTTGGTTTTATAGATAAAATATCATCCAGCTGTGCCTCCGTTATTCCGGGCCCCGCTTTCATGATTTTCCTTTTCTTCACTTCACGAAGGTATTCTTCCATCCCTTTTACCATTCCATAAAAGGCAGATTCAGCAGTGTTGGGAACATAAGAAAAAACAGTATTCCGCAAATCGAAATCAACAGATTCCAATATGGTAGGACAAATTACTCTTCCCAATTCTTTACGTTCTTTGTAAATCGACACATCACTTCCCCTCGAGAAATAAATACGTTCAAACGAACATGATTTACGCTCACCAGGCTCACGGAATTGCTGCTGATCAATTTTTCCATTTTTACGAATGATCAAGGCATGACCCGGTTTAATTTCCTGCAAAGCTTCAACAGGTAAATTAAATGCTGTTTGAATAGCTGGTCGCTCGGAAGCAACCACAGCAATTTCATCATCATGGTAAAACCAGGCCGGACGAATACCATTGGGATCACGCATCACAAATGCATCACCATGTCCAATTAAGCCGGCAATAACATGACCACGATCCCAATTGCGGGCGGCACGTTTTAAAATACGTTGAATATCGATGGTCTCGGAAATGAATCGCGTAATATCACGATTCGATTCACCCTCCTGCTTGTAACGTTTAAATAATAATTCATTCTCTTCATCCAGAAAATGACCAATCTTTTCAAGTACTGTAACGGTATCCGATTTTTCTTTCGGATGTTGTCCCAACTCCAACAACTGAGAAAGTAATTCATCCACATTCGTGAGATTGAAATTACCTGCTACTACCAGATTTCGGGTCATCCAGTTATTCTGACGCAAAAAAGGATGGCAGTTCTCAATACTGTTTTTGCCATAGGTACCATAACGAAGATGGCCTAAAAATAATTCACCAGTGAATGGTAAATTGGCTTTCAACCATTCCGGATCCTGAATTTCATTGGGGAATTCTTTTGCCGCATCTGCAAAACGGGTATTGATTTTGTCGAATACCTCTGCTATCGGCTGATTGGCATTACTGCGATGACGGCTGATATAACGATTGCCCGGCTCAACATCCAGTTTAATGTTTGCAACCCCGGCACCATCCTGTCCGCGATTGTGTTGCTTCTCCATCAGAAGATACAACTTGTTGACACCATAAAAAGCAGTGCCGTATTTTTCCTTATAGTAAGATAAAGGCTTTAATAAACGAACCAGCGCGATGCCGCATTCATGTTTGATCTGATCACTCATGGGTGGTTTCTAAGGTGCAAAGATACAAAAAAAAGAAATACGGAAATGTGCTGAATATCAATGTGATGCAACGCGATGGTTTGGTGGTTTGGTGGTTTGGAGGTTTGATGATGGTTGTTCCGGAGTAAAAAGATGTTCCTGCAATTTTAGTGACAAGGGGCAAGTGACAAGGAGCAAGTGATGCCCTGAGTCCACCGGCTGGCGGATCGAAGGGGGGCAAGTGGTGTGAGGTTCAAAAAATGTAACTGCACCTAGTTGAAAGTTGAAAGTTAAAAGTTGAAAGTTGAAAGCGCCGCCCTGAGCTACGTCGAAGGGTGACAAGCGATGCCCTGAGCAACGCCGAAGGGCGCCGCCCTGAGCGCAGTCGAAGGCGGTCCCCGCAAGGCACGATGCGGGGTTGCTGATTGTTGTTCCAGAGTTAAAAGGTGTGACATGTAGAGACGCATTGCTATGCGTCTCACCGCAATGAGCAACACCGAATGGGCGCTGCCCTGAGCGTAGTCGAGTGATGCTGATGCTTGCCAAGAGCCGGAATTCTCCTCTTCGCGATAGCGAAAATCTCTGCGTCTCCCTAACTCTGCGTTCAAAAAAATAAAAATGAAAGATTAATCAATTTGTTGATTGTATTATTCTTAATTTGAAAGTATCTACTCAGCGATTTGAGCTGTTCTAAAAAAATGTTTGTTTCGGAATTAAAAGTGATAAACTCAAAATTAAAAATTAATAGAGGTATTATTTATTTAATCAGAGTTCAGTGTTTTTCACTTTTAATTTTTAAGAAATATTTTTTTACCTATAAATATAGTTGCTCAGGGAAATCACTTTTCGTCCTCAAATTGCTTTATTGAATAGTGAGTAACACGAATCGAAAATTGAATAATGACCCGCCATTTGCGCAGAAACAAAAAATCCTTTTTCCTTAATCCTTAATCCTTAATCCTTAATCCTTAATCCTTAATTAATTATGGCGTCTCCCTAACTCTGCGTTCAAAATATTTTCACTAAATGTTCAATGAAAAACTGCATCCATTATCAACTACTTCACACCAACACTTCCGGCGCAAAGCATTTCTTTATCACGCTTTCGTTGTACAAAGACAATCACTTCTTTATTCCCGGCAACTTTAAAACCTTTCAGCGGAATTCTGACTATGCCGTTTTTCCTGACTAAATTAGTTATGGAAAGTAACTTTACAACTGATTCTCCTTTTAAGGTCTTTCCTTTATTATCGCCGGCGGTAACCTGCGTGGAAAGTCCCGATTCGGTTATAGCTATGCCAAGATAGTGCAGCGCTCCTGCTTTGCTTTTTGGTAATTCTTTATTCAGTGCATAAGTCACATCTAACGTATCGTCAAAAACCGAGTAATTAAAATCAATTTCCAACTCTGCCGGCTTGCTTTGCTCTGCAAGTATAGCTGCTTTAATTTTTTCTTTGTTGGATGCATCCACAATTTTGTTGCCATTCAGAATGAGCAAAGGTGTATAGGTTTCTTTCAAACCCAGAACAGAAGTATAATTGTGCAGCCTGTTGGTAAACCGGAATGTGCTGAACGGATCTTTCCATCCATAGCGATTCCAGAAATCGACATGCATTGCTAATGCATAAACCTGATTTTTAGCGCCACCTGTTTCTGCTAAAATCTCATGCATTATTTTTTCTGCCGGTGTTGAATTAATATCTCCTTGCGAAGTAAATAATTCAAGCACCACTGCCTTTTTAGAAAGCGAATCCTGACTCATCCCTGCCAAAGGGAAAGCGAAAGGAATACAAAACAGCAAAAGTAATTTCAGGCAAATACGATTCATAAATTAAGATCTTTCCCGGTTACATCAAATAAATTTTGTTCGATTCTCACCTAACCATTCCAATGCAGTACCCGACAGTAATAATTCTTTTGTTGCAACATCAAATTCCATGCTATTGATCAATGTGCCTGGAATATCTTCACCTAAAGGAAAAGGATAATCGGATCCAAGTGCCACACGATTTGCACCGGCCAGATTCACCAGGAAACGCAACATATCTTTATCGTGAACCAAAGAATCGAAATAAATTTTACCAAGATATTCTCTGGGATTCACTTTATTGTCGATTGCAACTAAATCGGGTCGACAATGAAAGCCATGTTCAATTCTTCCAATGGTAGAAGGAAATGAACCCCCACCATGTGCAAAAGCAACTCTTAAATTTGGCAATCGCTCCAGCACGCCTCCAAAAATCATGGAGCAAATTGCTAAAGATGTTTCAGCAGGCATTCCAACCAGCCAGGGCAACCAGTATCGTTGCATTTTTTCCTGTCCCATCATTTCCCAGGGATGCACAAATATGGCAGCACCCATTTTTTCGGCAGCTTGAAAAAACGGAAATAATTCAGGTGCATTCAGGTTCCAGTCGTTCACATGACTGCCAATCTGCACCCCTTTCATTCCAATTTGCATGCAACGTTCCAGTTCCCTGATGGCCATCTCCGGATCCTGCAACGGCACTGTTCCTAATCCCGCAAAACGTTTCGGATAAGTATTGACGATGCCTGCAATATGATCATTCAGAAATTTAGAAACTTCGAGACAATCCACTGCATTAGCCCAGTAACTGAACATTACCGGAACGGTCGACAACACCTGAACATGCACACCATGGTGATCACATTCTTTCATTCGCGTTGGCGCATCCCAGCAATTTTGTTCTACTTCACGAAAAAACTTATCGCCAATCATCATTCGGGCACAACATGGCTTATGATGATCGAGATGTATAAAGCCACCATACCCGAACTTCCCTTTGAAATCAGGGATATTTTTCGGTAAGATGTGGGTATGAATATCGATATGTAGCATACTTTGCAGAAATAGGTTATCCTGCAAAGTTAATTAACGAAACGAATGATCGTTTCGTGCCGTAGGAATAAATTACTACAAGACTATTCAGCAACCTTGCTGAATCTCGCATAACCGGTTCCGGCTGCAGTAACTGCCCGCAGTAAATACAAGCCTGATGAAAAACCATTGAGACTCAATTGATAGCGGCCATTAACAGTAGTAAGCTTAACATTTACCACCCGGCCGGTCATATCAATTATATCAACTTTATCGGGCTTAATGCCTTCCGGTAACTGCAACCAAACTTTATCGCTGGCAGGATTCGGCACCAGAGAAACAGGGAAATCACCGGCTAAGTCAGGCATTCCCGTTGGAGATGCAATAAAGCAATTTCCATAAATGTAGGCTGTTGTACGTTCTGCATCCTGATTAACAATATCGCGGATTTGATCAATGCAAATAAGTGTATCGGTGATAGCAGAAAAATATATTCTGCATAACGGTTGCGCAAACTGACTTCTGTCGAGAGCTGAATCTACCTGCGAAATTGCGAATATTTCATTGGTACCACTGATTACATGCGCATCAACCGGAAAATCAACGGGACTTGCCAGACTCACAACAGACGAAACGGTAATTCCTTTCATCCGGAACTGGTATGCTTTAATATCGGCAGTTTTACTTTTCAGTTCAATATCAAGATAACCTGACGCAAAATTTACATTGGTAATTGCGAGTCCTGTAGAATCGAACGGATTCAGAATATCGTGAGGGAAATTACAATCGTTGAAATTGCTTCCTGCAGGATGTGGGTGATGCGGAGTTTTTACGCACCACAATGCCAATGCTGCATCGTAAACCGACAACGATCCGTCTCCGTTAAGGTCGTTACATGTTGATGCAACACCACTGTTACTCTCCAGCAAATTCACATACTCATCAACATCTACGGAATCCAGTTTGGTATCACCATTCAAATTACCATAAATTCCGGGACCGGCACAAATACCATTGCAATCGGGCATTGCTGCACCACCGGGAATACCCATGCAATCAATATAAGGAGTACAATTAGGTAGTACTGAAAATGATGGAACACCTGCAAGGTTTCGGGTGATATTGATGCAAATTTGTGTTGCATTATTGATGTGATTTATTTCATAATGATTAAATGCATCAGGTAAATGATGTGAATTAATAATCACCGCCATTCTGTAATCGCCATCAGGCACATCGGTAATATCTACCCACTGACATTGTGTTCCTACACCATATACATCATAACAATTTACAGATATTCCCATGTTGCCACAGGTATACTGTCCGGAACCGCATAAATCAATTACACAAAATCCGTTTTTATGTCCTGCAGGAATCAAATTTCCTGCCATATCATATAAGCGGTAATCGCCATAACCCTCATAATGTGCATGACCATGACAGTTCACCGTATTAAACATGGTAGGCTGACTTCCGGGATTACCAATGTAGTAATCGAGTGTACCAACATTATCGATTTTTGTAGTAAATGCAATTACATGTCGTGTTCCATAACCCGTTACACAACCTTCATCGACATCACAACCGGAAGCAGTGATAGTCATCATCGTTAAACTATTTGCCAGAGTAACTGAATCAATTTCCAGATCGGGTCCGGCACATCCTGGATCAGGATAATATATGCAACTACCATCATCAACTATAGCAAGCGCATTGTAATTACATGCTGTAGGATCCATACATCCCTGAATAGGTCCCACATAGCTGAATGTAAAATTAACAGCACCGGGACAATCATCAAGTTTGTCGCCTATTCTTACATAGTAAGTTGAACCGGCAAGCATAACCACGTTTAACACCGCCTGAATACCACATGTAGCATCATCATTGTAAGCATAGGATCCGGGAGGACCTTCATCAATCATCGCTCCATTACAAACATCGTAAACCCAGATCTGTGTGTTGCATGCGTTCATCCCACAGGTAGTGATGTTATAAGTACCACTAACGGCCGGCGTATATGTGTAAAATGTATTATCGAAAGTTGCAGCAAATGTTCCGAAATTTAATGGCAATGGAGAACTGCAAAACATTCCCTGCGGACAACCAATTGGCAACGTAGCACTATAACCGAAATTAGATCCGGTTGCAATAAAAACTCCGTCTACATAAATCCAATAACCACCCGGTGAATAAATTCCATCACCAAAGGAATCCATAATAGTAAAAATGGCGCATGAGTTGGTTGGGATGCAAACAGTATCACCTACAGATGTTCCCGATGCAAGGATGGTTCCGGTATTATCGGTTAAATTCCAGCTGGTCTCCCATGGAAACTGATCGGGAATAATGGTTATAATAACTTCACTAAATCCGGACTGACAAGATGCATTTGCAAATTGAATAAAAACTGACAGCGCCAGTACCATGGTAAGCAGGATTTTTTCATGATGAAGGGTTTAAGAATATAAAATTAGGAAAAATTTGCTCTAATCAACCAAGACGCAAATAAAAAGTAGTTGGCTGCAAATTATCAATTTCCCCATTAAGGCAACAAAATATTGGATAGCTTTGTCTGTAGAGTATCTAACCAAAACCCCAAATACCATGCGTCATGTACTACTTGCTGTAATATGTATTTCGCTGTCTCTTAATACATTAGGCCAGACATACGATTGGGTTCAGTCCGAAAAAATCAATTTTCAGATGAATCCAACCTATATTCATTATCCGGTTGCATTCGATAAAGTAAACGGTCGTGTAATTGCAGCACGGCCCGATACCGGTTCATTTATTTATAACCAGGATCTGTTTGGCACCACCTTTCTGGAGAGTCGCGACTCGAACGGAGTGCTGCTTTGGCAACTCGAAATGGGCCCTGCTGTTTCAGTACAGGAATTAACCTGTGATGATTTTGGCAATTATTATGTTGCAGGTGTTATGGATGAAGAACTTATCATTGGAGGTACTGATACGATTCCATTTTTCAACATAACACTGAGCACTAAAAACAATTTTATTTTTCAGGTTGATGCATCAGGCCAGATTGGATGGAAACGAAATGTCTCTCAACAATGGCCAACTTATAATGGCATTCATGGTTTAGCAGCAAACCCTTCCGGGGATGTGTGGTATGCAATGTCTGATTTTTTTCTTGCTAAAATTGTCAGACTTGATGCATCCGGAAATGATACTCAAATACGAACAATCGACAATGGAAAAACCATCGGTGCGATTGCTTTTGATCCCTGGGGTGGTATGTTTATTTCCGGAAGTGCAGAAGAAGGTGATTACATCATGGATGGCTCCTCCTGGTATGCACCTCACGATTACAATATGAGTCTTGCTTACTACACGCCAGCCGGTGTGCCGGGATGGGCATTGTTTGGACATGATATTACCTTTCAGCATCCAATTATTGCAACCGATGATTTCGGAAATGTATTTTTTACCAACAACATTTATGACTCAACAACTTTCGGTGGAATCTTTTTTCACAATCCATTACCTGCAGCCGATTTCATGGCATTCAAGGCTGATACTTCGGGACAGGTTTTGTGGGGCGTACAACAGCCACCTTTGTTAATAGGTCCGTTTGGTAAACTCGATATTGGATTAAGTATGTGTGTAGATGCTGATGCGTCGGGGAATTTTTATTTGGCAGGCTCGCAAAATGGTTCTGTCGACTGGGGAAATGGGCTCATCTCTGTCTTGCCAAATTATACCGATCGTCGAATAGCAGTTGCAAAAATATCACCTGCAGGCTCTGCACAATGGGTGAAAATGGGTGGCTCCAATGGATATAATGCGGCACAAGGAGTTGCAGTCAGTCCGGGTGGAAGTTGCTACTTCACAGGAGTGTTTGCTGATTCCGCTTACTTCGACAGCATCTTTTTACCAACAACAAATTTCACCAACTCCTGTATAGGAAAAATATTTGATTCCGGATTTACTGGAATCGAAGAAAATGAAACTGATGAAGTCCTCATTTATCCCAACCCTGCATCTCACGAAATCATCTTACCGAAATTACCTGCTGCAACAATCATTAAACTGTACGATGCCGTTGGCCGGATGGTGAAACAACAAAAATACAGCGAAGCCCCAACCATGAATGTGGAAAATATTCCAACCGGAATTTACTTTCTAAATTTCGAAAGGAATGGAATTGCTGTTACAAGAAAGATTGTTAAAATGTAGATGATAGATGATAGATGATAGATTTAATTCTGCGCAGAAAACTATCTAGTTGAGAACCAAAAATTAAAAAATCAATAAAATCACAGAAGAGAGCATAAATAAAATTCCATCTGAGCCCCTAATGACCACTGCTTTAAAAATTTCTTTTGTTGAACGCAGAGTTAGGGAGACGCCGTGGAATTAAGGATTAAGGATTAAGAATTAAGGATTGAGAATTGAGAATTTTTTTAAGTGAAATTTTAATCATCAAAACAATAGCAGTAACATTTTTTTACTCAGGAACCATCATCATCAAACCACCACCTTTCGACAAGCTCAAGGCAAGAATTATCAAATCACCAAATAAATAGCAGAAATATCTTTTTACCAAAAGGCCAAAAATCAGCACCCCCTCGACTACGCTCAGGGCAGCGCTTTCAACCTACAACTTTCAACTTACAACTTTCAACCACCGTGCAGTCACACCTTTTTACTCAGATATACCCATCATCAAACCACCACCTTTCGACAAGCTCAAGGCAAGAATTATCAAATCACCAAATAAATAGCAGAAATATCTTTTTAGCAAAAGGCCAAAAATCAGCACCCCCTCGACTACGCTCAGGGCAGCGCTTTCAACCTACAACTTTCAACTTACAACTTTCAACCACCGTGCAGTCACACCTTTTTACTCAGATATACCCATCATCAAACCACCACCTTTCGACAAGCTCAAGGCAAGAATTTTCAAATCACCAAATAAATAGCAGAAATATCTTTTTACCAAAAGGCCAAAAATCAGCACATCAGCACATTAATAATTGTTAATTGAATATTCGTTCCAGCTTTTTGTTTTGTAAATATCTTCACCATAATAGTAAAGAATTTTACGCAATACTGCCGGCGATAAATAAAAAGGAATCGCATCCAGCAACTGATTATTTTCATCCAGCAAGGCTACGGTTGGCAATACCATATTGTTTTTTGCAAGAGCCATTGCCAATTGATGAAATGGCATTTGCGGTTGGGCGGGATTTATCAGCAGTTGTCCCTGAAAATTTATGGAATCGCGATATTCGGGATTAAAATCTACAAACCTGTAGGTGGTATCGGCATATCCGAAGACAGCTTCATCAATAAACGAGGTGCGTTTCATAACACGACACGAATTGCACCAGTCGGTATTTATAAGTACCAGCGTTTTCTTTTTGGAATTGGTAACATTGTGAAATGCTTCTTTCGGAGTAAGCCATTTTAATTTTTCAGAGCGCTTCTCCAGGGTTGAATCCCGGAATGCTTCTTCAAATCGTGCTGCAAATTCATTGTATTCGCTGTTGCGGAAAACATTTTCCAACGTGAATACCAGCATCGGTTCAATTTTCTGACGATCGAGGTAACCGGCAGCAAGCATATTCAGACGAAACTCATTCTTTTCAGCATCATAGCCATTCATAAAAATGGTGCTGGGATAAGATAAGCTTCCATTAAGCAATTTAACAGCAAGTTCATGAGGCGCTTTAGGAGCCGCTGATGTTGGCTTGTAGGTCTTGCCTAAGAATTCAATGGTATCTTTTCCTTCGGCATTAAATTTTACGGGGTAGAAATAATTGTTGATGTATTGTGCCAGATCAGGTTCCGAATAGGTAGTCTTCATCATGTGCTTACACCATCCACACCAATCTGTATAAAAATCGAGCAATATCGGTTTTTGAGTTTTCTTATTCAGCTCCATGGCCTGCTCCAATGGAATCCATTTCACCAATCCATTCACAGGATCAGGAGTAACAGCCTGAGCCATGCAGCCCACCGACAGCAACAAAAAAGTTAGTATGGAAATAATAAAACGCAATCGGATGAGAATTAAGGATTAAGAATTAAGGATTAAGAATTAAGAATTTAAGCATGAGACTTGAATTTTAATCACCACCACGATTTTCGCGATCTACTCTAAATCCCCAACAATCAACCCGCATCATATCTAAAGCTCCTTGCAGAGAGTAATCGCTGTCGTGCAGAATTCAACCTACAACCTACAACTTTTAACAAAGTGCAGTCACACCTTTTTACTCCGGAACCACCATCACCAAACCATCAAATTTTCAAATCACCAAATCGAGTGCAGTCACACCTTTTTACTCAGGTAAACCCATCATCAAATCACCAAATTACCAAATTATTCAACGGTTACCGACTTCGCCAAATTCCTTGGCTGATCAACATTACACCCTCTCATTACCGCAATATGGTATGAAAGAAGCTGCAATGGAATAACCGAAACTAATGGAACCAGTAACTCATCTGTCTCAGGAATTTCAACGCAGAAATCTGCTATTTTACGCACTTCCGTATCGCCTTCTGTTACGATGGCAATAATGATTCCTTTTCGCGCTTTTACTTCCTGAATATTGCTGACTACCTTTTCGTAGCTGCTGTTTTTTGTTGCTATAACCACTACCGGCATCTGATCATCGATCAATGCAATTGGTCCGTGTTTCATTTCTGCTGCAGGATATCCTTCAGCATGAATATAAGAAATTTCTTTAAGCTTCAATGCGCCTTCCAGTGCAACCGGAAATCCGTAGCCACGACCCAGATAGAGGAAGTTACGTGCATCTTTGAAACGCTCTGCCAATTCTTTAATCTGGTCAGTCGACTTCAAAGCAATTCCTACTTTCGCAGGAATACTTTCCAGTTCATTCAATAAAATATGGAATCGCGACTCTGTTATCGTTCCCCGTTTACGGGCAATTTGAAGCGATAACAAAGTGAGTACTGTTACCTGTGCTGTAAATGCTTTTGTTGATGCTACACCGATTTCAGGACCGGCATGTGTGTATGATCCGGCATGTGTTGCTCTTGGTATACTTGATCCAACAACATTACATACACCAAAAATGGTGGCACCTTTCGACTTAGCCAATTCGATGGCAGCAAGAGTATCTGCTGTTTCACCCGATTGTGAAATTGCAATTACAACATCTTCTTCATTGATAATCGGATTGCGATAACGGAATTCAGAAGCATACTCTACCTCAACCGGGATGCGTGCTAAATCTTCAATTAAATATTCAGCTACCAATCCTGCATGCCAACTTGTCCCACAAGCAACAATGATAACACGCTTGGCATTTATAAACTTATTTTCATAATCACCCAATCCACCTAAACGAAGTCTGCGGTTCTTGGCATCAATCCGGCCACGCATACTATCCCAGATAGAACGTGGTTGCTCATAAATTTCTTTCAGCATGAAGTGTTCATAGCCGCCTTTTTCAAGCATCTCTAATTGCATCTCCAACTCCTGAACATATGGGATTTTAATCTGATTCTCTATGGTCTTCACCGTTAGTTTACCATCCGAAATAATAGCGACCTCACCATCATTCAAATAAGCAACATTTTTGGTGTATTCAATAATTGGTGTAGCATCGGAAGCAACGAAAAATTCATCCTTACCAATACCTAAAACAATGGGACTTCCTTTGCGGGCTGCAATCATTTTGCCCGGATCTTTCTTAGAAATTACTACGATTGCATAAGCGCCGATCACTTCACTCAATGCTAAACGAACAGCTTCCTCCAGATCAACATGCAGGTTGTTATAAACATCTTCAATCAGATGAATCAACACCTCCGTATCGGTATCGCTGTTAAACGTATGTCCACGCTTCGTTAGTTCCGCTTTTATAGGCGAATAATTTTCAATGATTCCGTTGTGGATTATCGCGAAGGTTTTCGATTCCGAAAAATGCGGATGCGCATTCCTGTCGTTTGGCTCTCCGTGAGTAGCCCAACGGGTATGTCCCATTCCTAAGGTGCCGGTAACATTTTTGTCTTTGGTATACTCGGCAAGATCTGAAACCTTACCGGCTTTTTTATAAACATTCAGGTCGCCATTCAAAAGGGCAACACCTGCACTGTCATAACCACGGTACTCGAGACGTTGTAATCCCTTCATTATAATTGGGAACGCCTGACGATGTCCGATATAAGCAACAATTCCACACATGGTGTTAGTTGAGTTTAGAGTATGTAATTCGTAATTGTATTTTATCTCCTGTTCCGGAAGCAGGCCCCGGAATAATTGTACGGAATGCATTTACTGCTCCGCCCGATGAAATGAGACTTAACCCATAATCGGTGTATGTTCCTGCAAGAACCCGCTGAACGTAGCGTGCCACATTGAAGGTATATGTTTCTGTTGATGAATTAAATCCACCCCCATAATAATTCGCAGACTCCAGCAAATCTTGTATAAGTGCCTCTTTTCCAACCGAATCGACCCCAAACACCAATAGGTTGGTATGGCTTTTATACGGATTGTTGTTGGCTACGGGTATCACTAATTCAGCTTTGTTAATAGATACGGGACCAAGGGCATTCAGGTTCTCCAGAAATGGAATTTTAATTCGCACTTTAGTACCCGCCATCGACTGAATATATGCCTGATTTTCCCCCGTTACCGGAAAAACCGACCCAAAGGTTCCGGTTGAGTAATCGTGTATAATTGTTGAATCTGGAACTCGTGGAATTAATTTCGAAGTTGGCGGTCAGTCCTGTTCCGGTACTGTTGCTGTAATAGAAGGTAAGTCTGCTGATAGATGCCAGCAAATTGAAGGAGGCGATATTTCCGCTATTCACGCCGGCAGCAGGAGCAGTTTTCACGTGAATTCCTTTGAAGAAATTAACGAATGCAGCATTATCAAGGTAATTGGAGACATCAGCGGCCAGCATGGCATCACCAAAATTCTGATCCAAACGTAAACGCAAATGAGGAGCAAATGTGCTGGTACCCAACTCCACACTGTCTTTAGGCGAAATAGTTACCGTTCCATTAAACAGCTGATCACTGAATGCAATCTGATCATTCGAATAATAGCTGGTATCGGCAATCATGTTTTCTGTTAAACGAAATACCTGGTAATTCATAGGCGAAAGTGTATCGCCATAATAATCGGAATAACCCAAGGTAAGAACTACAGAATCTAAAACCGGTGAAGTTCCAAAACTGAAGTTTGAATTGTTATTGGGTAATTTCACTTCAGCAAAAAACGAAGCATTGTGAATGCCAAAAACCGGATCGAAGTAACTGCCTGCTAAATTCAGGGATGCTACTTTTTCATCGGTCACCAGAGAATCTTCCCGAATGGTAGTTACATCCAATGTAACCGTGTCGGTATAAAACACATTGATATTGTCACCCTGAGGCTGCACCTCTATTCCAATAGCATCGGGTTCACCACAGGCAGCAATAGCCAGACTTCCTGCAACAAGGAATGCAGACAGGAGTCGCTTAATTGATAAAATCATCGGGTAAAAGTAGTAGTTTGTTATGAGATCTGCGAACGGGAAATTTCCGGCATACGAGTTCAGCAACAGTTAAGCAAGTTAATCGTACAGTCAAAACAGGTAACACCATGTGATAACGCGGACTTTTCCGGTCTGGTATGCGACGAAATTAATCGATTAACACCGTATCTTCTACAACCAGCTCATCATAAAGCGCATTGTATGCATCCAGGTATTCTTCAGGAGTTTTGAAACCGACAAATAACTTTCCGCTTTTCTTAATTGCGGTCTTTAAGGTTGCCGAAAGCTCTTCACTTCCCTGAATAATTGCATCCGATTTAGAAATAGCATTCAAAGTAATTCCCTCCCATGTTGGAGTCTTTAAATCTTTCACATCACCGGCTACCATACCTTCCATCATCACTTTACGTGAATAATCGGCTTCAAATGACTCTTCAAAATTGTCATCGTAAATTGAATAAACCACTTTCGCATCCTTAAAAACAGGATCCTCACGATAGCTGGTTTTTATCAGCATTGGAATTAAACTGGTCATCCAGCCATGACAATGGATAATATCCGGTGTCCAGCCAAGTTTCTTTACCGTTTCCAAAACACCGCGACAGAAGAAAATGGTGCGGTCGTCATTGTCCTTAAAAAATTTCTTTTTGGTGTCTCTGTATATCGCTTTTCTTTGGAAATACTCTTCATTATCAATAAAATAGACCTGCATACGTGCGGCCTGAATAGAAGCAACTTTAATGATAAGCGGATGATCGGTATCGTCGATAATTAAATTCATCCCCGAAAGGCGAATTACCTCATGTAATTGATTTCTACGCTCATTGATGATGCCGAAACGTGGCATAAAAGTCCTGATCTCTTTTCCCTTCTCCTGGATACCCTGTGGCAACTGCCGTGATATTTTGCCTAATTCAGTAAGTTCGAGATATGGATTGATTTCGGAAGAGATGTAAAGAACTTTGGCTTTTTTCATATTAGGTTTTTTTTCTTTCAGGTGCAAAGGTACACAATTTATTCGACTTTCGCAATAAAGCAAGGGTTTACCAAATTAATTTGTTATTATAGCCCACCATCTGCAACGTGTTAATTCTACGTTATTTACAAAGTTTTAAGGAAGTATTGTGAATGGTGTATGTTATTGATAATCTATTAGTTAGTAGATAATGTGTCCTTTTATGCATTGTCCCCGAAATGCTCCATATTTTGATTATCATTGCCGCGCACTTCTTTCCGGTGATATATGCTTATAATTGAGACAACAGCCAAAGGACTCCAAAAATTACTCGACGAACCCGTTTCACATGGATCTACCGTAGGATTCGTTCCAACCATGGGGGCTTTGCATGCCGGTCATGTTTCACTGGTTGAAACCGCCAAAACCGCTAATGATATTGTGGTGGCCAGCATTTTTGTAAACCCCACGCAATTTAATGATCCTAAGGATCTTAGCAATTATCCAAGGACCATTGAAGCCGATAAAATCCTGTTGGAAAAAGCCGGCTGCGATATTCTTTTCCTCCCTTCCGTGGAAGAAATGTATCCAACTCCGGAGTTACTGGAAATGGATTTTGGGTTGCTCGAAAACGTCATGGAGGGTGCTTTCAGGCCGGGCCACTTCCGTGGGATGGCTACCGTGGTCTCCAAATTTTTTAATATGGTGAATCCCGATACCGCCTATTTTGGTGAGAAGGATTTTCAGCAACTGGCGATTATTCGCGAAATGAATCGTAGACAACTAAATGGTATTGAAATAGTTGGATGCGAAACACTTCGTGAAGCTAACGGCCTGGCAATGAGCAGCAGGAATATTCATCTGACCGATGAGGAACGCAGTAAATCCGGAATCATTTACAAAGCACTGCAGCAGGCCGTTGCCATTTTCCCTGAAAAAGGTGCTGTCTTTACTTCCAATCTGGTAAAACAAATGATTGAAGAAGTGGATAGCTTTAAAGTACAGTACCTCGAATTTGTTGATTCATTAACCCTGCAACCGATAGAACAACGTCATCCCGGCAAGGAGGAACGAGTGTGTGTAGCGGTGCTGACCTCCAAAACCAGACTTATCGACAACATTGCGCTCTGATTCGCAGCCAATGATTTTTCTCTACCTTTGTGCCGTATGGAAATACAAATTCTGAAATCTAAAATTCACCGCGCCCGGGTTACACAGGCTGAACTCCATTATGTTGGAAGTATTACGCTTGATGAGGATCTGATGGACGCTTCGAACCTCATTGAAAATGAATTGGTTCAGGTGCTGAATATCGAAAATGGAGAACGTTTCGAAACATATGTTATTAAAGGCGAAAGAGGAACCGGAACCGTTTGTCTGAATGGTCCCGCAGCCCGCAAAGTGCAGGTTGGCGATACCATTATCGTGGTTTCTTATGCGGTAATGGACTTTGAAGAAGCCAAAAAATTTAAGCCCTCTCTGGTTTTCCCGGATGCAAATAACAAGCTCATAAAAAGCTGACATTGAAACAAAAGGTCATTGCAACTATTAAGTATGTATTGCTTTTTGCAATAGGCCTTTCGTTGTTATGGCTGACTTTCCGCAATGAGAACCTGGCAGAAATATTTGAGAAACTTTCCGCTGCTGATCCGTTTTGGCTTGGCGTCTCACTGCTTATCGGAATGGCTGCCTTTATCAGCCGCGCCGTAAGATGGATCATGCTCATGGAACCCATGGGCTACAAACCACCTTTATCATCAACACTTTATTCGCTTTGGCTTGGATATTTTGCGAATCTCGCCATTCCCCGCATAGGTGAAATTACCCGCTGTGGTGCCCTTGCCGGGAAAGAAAAAGTTCCTTTCAATGCTTTAATCGGAACGGTGATTGTTGAAAGGGTAATCGATTTGGTTATGCTTGTCTTTACTATGACACTTGCTGCGGCTCTTGAATTTGAGATGCTCAGCAACTTTTTGAATGAGAAACTGATCTCACCACTAAAATCAAAGTTTGCATTTACTACAAACCCATTGTTCCCGGTTATTGTGATTGCTATAATTCTCATAGGTATTTGGATTGTTTACAGTTTGTTTAAAAAAGGAGCTAAAGAACGTCCACTGGTCACCAAACTGAAAGGCTTTTTACATGAAGTTGGAACCGGTTTCAAAACGATTTTAAGAATGAAAAACACCGGTTGGTTTGTCTTTCATACACTGTTTATCTGGGTTCTTTATTTCCTGATGACATACGTCTGCTTCTTTTGTCTCGATGCCACCAGTCACCTTAATGCCAAAGCGGGATTATTTACGCTTGTAGTAGGAGGTTTAGGTATGGCAGCACCTGTGCAGGGTGGAATTGGTGCATATCATTATATAGTATCACAGGGACTGCAGCTATTCGGAATTTCTACCACCGATGGAATTGTGTATGCTACCCTGGTTCACACCTCTCAAACCATTCTGGTGGTGGTACTTGGACTCTTTGCAATGCTCATGTTATTCACCGGCAAATCAAAAGGTACTGCCAATGGATAAGACCAAATTTATTACCGACAAAATTCACACTCCGGAATCGTTACTCAAGCTATTGCATTTGTGGCGTTTTCAGGAAAAGAAAATCGTGTTCACCAACGGTTGCTTCGATTTATTGCATCTCGGTCATGTTGATTACCTGAGTAAGGCTGCCTCTTTGGGCGATGTGCTGGTAATAGGCGTTAATTCAGATGCTTCGGTTTCTCAATTGAAAGGCCCCAACCGCCCGTTGAACGATGAAAAATCGAGACTGCACATTCTGGCTTCCCTCTTTTTTGTCAATGCTGTTATCCCTTTCGGGGATGAAACACCCTATGAACTGATTAAAATGGTTCAACCCGATATTCTGGTCAAAGGTGGCGACTACAAACCGGAAGCAATTGTAGGCTACGACATTGTGAAGCAAAAAGGTGGTGAAGTAGTTACCATCCCTTTTGTTCCGGGATATTCCACTACAGCCATTGAACAGAAGATTCTCAACTCCAAATCGTGAATAATTTTCTGAAATGGCAATAATCCTGTTTAAATTATCTTTAACTTTGTTGAATCACCTTTGATTATGCGAAACAGGGTACTTTTAATTTTGACTTTAGGGATATTGTTCGCTTCCTGCGAAGACAATATGTTGCTGCGCTCTGAAAAAAAACTCAAACAAGATCTGCAGGGCACGTGGCTACGCTCATTTCAGGGACTGCCTGCTTATGTTGATTGTGATGGTGATAATGGTTCTATTCCCGCAATTCCGATTTCTGAATACTGGACATTCAAAGATAATCGACTGGTAACTTTTTTTGTTTATGAATCCGTTCCGCTTTGTGAAGTTGGAACTCCTGATTCTACAAGAGCAGATAGAAACGATACCATTGTACTGAGTGATTTTAAAATCGACGCAAAAGTATTTAAGGCATTCCTTAAACTACAACTTATTTCCGGTGCTGTTGATTCATCAGGAAATAGTCAGTTTGTAGACAAATGGGAATTTGTTGAATTGAGTAATGATGTCCTTTACCTGGCCGCCGATGATCCTGCCGGCAGCGGAGCCGTGCAACGTGAATTTTCACGTGTAAAATAGTTAAGATTAGTTTTTTTCGTTGCAATTATAGATTCTCAATTTTCCAATTTGTGCATTCTTTATCTTTTAGGCAGTAACTATCTCGTTCCTTGTCTTGTAAAATCTGTTGAATCTTGTTGTGAAAATTAACGGAACTCCAGGATCCCTTGAGATGAAGGGAAGAAACGAATTTTACTATATATCCAAAGGTTTAACTTCCCAAAACTCACCTTACCACCATCAATTTCCGGGATGCTAAAATATTCCCGTTATGATCCAAACTAACCAAATAACTTCCGTTATTCAAATATGAAATATCTATTTCCAGTTCCCTGGGATTTCCTTGAATTTGGTTAGATGAAATTACTCTGCCGGTTAAATCAGTTATGAGCAGCTTAACTTCAGATAAATGGTGTGGAATAATGCAGGAAAGCGTTATTTGTTCGGCTGCAGGATTAGGAAAAATGGTAAATGATTTTTCTATTAGTTCGTATTCATTGTTGATTCCGGTGTAAATGGTTTGATACAGGGTATCGACTTCTCCACAGGCATATGCCAGCAGATAAGGTGTATACGGACCTGAGCCGGCATAAGTATGAACAACAGGGGTTGTGTCGGTCAAAAGCACGACTGCCGAATCGCCATCGCCAAAATAATAAATACAGGTATCGGCACGGTCACTTAAATTATAAAATGTAGCAATACTTCCATTCCAGCGAACTGAAAAATCTGCATTGGGAGCATTTATGAATCCTAAACAATTAGTTTTAACTAAAAATATGTTTTGATCCCCTGATTGATTTATAGTTCCCGATAAAATAAATCCCCCATCTGAAGTTGTATCAATATCCAAACCATATGTTTCATCTGTTTGGTTCATGGTAAACCTCCTTGACCAAATTGTATTTCCAGAACTATCTGTTTTCAATAAATGCATTTGATGAATTCCCATTCCAATTCCTACAAGAGTTGAACCACAAAAAATATATGTAGAATCATCAAGAATTATCACTCTAGCCAGTTCCCCAGATGGATTTTGACCAGATTGATTTAAAATCTTTTTGATCCAGATTTCATTTCCATTCGAATCTGTTTTTAAAATTAAGGGATTGTCAGTGACTCCACTATTTCCTGAACTACCACAAACCACAAATTCTTTCTTACTATTCTGTTTAATGCAATATCCTGATGTAGTAAAATCTCCAACAAAATGATAATTTTTACCCCATATTTCATTGCCATAATAGGAAATATTTTTAATCCAGATATCACCAGATCCCAATATGTGGTTTGTTATTCCTGTAAATATGTAATTGCTATCACTCAAGGCTTCGACCCATAACGCAATGTTAATGTTAGGAGCATTATATATCTGGTCCCAAATTTTACTCCCAGTAGAATCTATTTGTATTAAATTACCTGAATAGAATTGATTCAATTGATAAAAAGTTCCAGCAACAACGAACCCATTATCCAAAGTTTGATTTATATGATATCCAAAACTGGAAAAAATTGAATCTCCGATGATGTTCTCGTATAAAATATTTGCTAATGAATCAGTCGACATCAGAAATGATTTGAAATTTGTTGAGGCATTTATTCTTTTAGCACCGGTAAAATAATATTTTCCATTTTTAATTGTTACAGATTTTATCGTTACTGTACTAATTGCATCTTGAAAACAGGTATCAAAAATAACATTTCCGTATAGATCCGTCTTAACGATTAAGCCATCTGCGCCACCAGTTTGATAAAACCTCTCCTGCCCAGTTAAATATCCTTCGTTTGGCAAAGATTTTACAAACCCTCCAACCTCAAAATTTGGGTAGCCTAATCCTATCACTTTTTTGAAGTATTTTGAGGACTGCGCATTTGCAAATGAAATACACAAACAATAAAGTGAGATAGTCAGAATAATACGCATTAAAATATTTATTTCAACTATTTTATCTGGTTTCGATCTATACCCAATACCTTCAAAGAAATACAAATATAAGCCATTTGGAAGAGTATTACAATGATATTCATATTGAATTTGTTGAGAGATCGGAATTTATGACAAATGACCAAAGACTGATTTACCATATTGCTTATGACTTATGACAAATTGCAAATGACATTTTCCTTATCTTTACAACTGATTTTCATTTTAAAATTACCAATAAATTAAATGGCTAAGACAAAAACAACCTTTTTCTGTCAAAATTGCGGCGCTTCGGCACCAAAATGGATTGGCAAGTGTCCTTCATGTGGTGAATGGAATACCTATGTGGAAGAAGTAGTTTCTACAACTCCTTCTCAAGTGCCTGCCTGGCGCTCCTCTTCAACACGAAGTGAAACAGCGGGGCGACAAGCTACTCCGCAACTATTGGGTGAAATTGCACCCGATAAATTAATTCGCATGCCCTTACCGGGTAAGGAACTGAATCGCGTTTTGGGTGGCGGACTTGTCCCGGGATCATTAGTGTTAGTTGGTGGTGAACCCGGAATTGGGAAATCGACTTTAATGCTGCAGGTTGCTATGCGGTTAAAAGGTGTGAAAATACTTTATATCAGCGGTGAAGAAAGTGAACAGCAAATTAGTATTCGGGCCTCACGTATAGGCCATGCGAATGCCGATTGTTATATTCTCACTGAA
This sequence comes from Bacteroidota bacterium, assembly GCA_016713525.1. GTDB lineage: Bacteria > Bacteroidota > Bacteroidia > AKYH767-A > OLB10 > JADKJB01. Next base: position 192,649 of record JADJOZ010000004.1, read on the forward strand.
ACAAATATGCAATCCATTTTCCGACATATAGAAACGCTGCAACCGGGAATGGTAATTATTGATTCCATTCAAACATTGTTTTCACAGGATATTGAATCGGCTCCGGGAACAGTATCACAGATACGAGGATGTGCAGGCGATTTGCTCAAATATGCCAAAGAGACTGCTACTCCTGTTTTCCTGATTGGACATATCACTAAAGAAGGCAGCATTGCAGGACCAAAAGTGTTGGAGCACATGGTTGATACGGTATTGCAATTCGAAGGCGACCGTCATCATGTATACCGTATTTTACGCTCAACAAAAAATCGTTTTGGCTCGACTTCCGAAATTGGAATTTATGAAATGAGTGGCAGCGGATTGTCAGAAGTTTCAAATCCGTCGGAGGTACTACTTTCACATATCGATGAAAACCTGAGTGGCATTGCTATTGCATGTACTATGGAAGGATTACGTCCGTTGCTAATTGAAGTGCAGGCATTGGTGAGTTCAGCAGTTTACGGAACACCGCAACGTTCATCCACAGGATTTGATTTGCGGCGATTGAGTATGCTATTGGCTGTACTTGAAAAACGTTGCGGATTCCGTCTCGCAGCGAAAGATGTATTTTTAAATATTGCCGGTGGATTAAGAGTCGAGGATCCTGCTATTGACCTGGCAGTAATTTGTGCCGTGCTAAGCAGCAATGAAGATATGTCGCTGCCCGCCCGCGTTTGCTTTACAGGTGAAGTGGGATTAAGCGGAGAAATCAGACCCGTAAACAGAATCGAACAACGAATTAAAGAAGCAGAAAAAATGGGGTTTGAAAAAATATTCTGCTCAAAATACAATCTGCAATCTCTTTCCAAAAATCATTTCCCGGCATCGAACTCGTTTCCGTTGCAAAAGTCGATGAGGTGTTTAGTCAGTTAATTAGGTGGTTAATTAAGTGGTTAATTAGGTGGTTAATTAAGTAGTTAATTAGGTGGTTAATTAAGTAGTTAATTAGGTGGTTAATTAAGTGGTTAATTAGGTGGTTAATTAAGTGGTTAATTAGGTGGTTAATTAGGTAGTTAATTAGGTGGTTAATTAGGTAGTTAATTAGGTAGTTAATTAGGTGGTTAATTAAGTGGTTAATTGTTGATTTCGCCTGCGGCTCAGTAGGTATTCGGTGGTCAATTTTTTATTTCGCCTGCGGCTCAGTAGGTATTCGGTGGTCAATTTTTTATTTCGCCTGCGGCTCAGTATATATTCGGTGTTTAATTTTTATTTCGCCTGCGGCTCAGTAGGTATTCGGTGGTCAATTTTTTATTTCGCCTGCGGCTCAATATTTATTCGGTGGTTAAATGAGACTTTTTCTAAGCATTTACTTTTTTGAATGCAGTACTTGAGAGGCGCAGAGAATTTGAGATGCATTAACAAAAATCAGCACCCACGCTCGTGCCTTGCGTGGATCGCCTTCGATCCGCCTGCCGGCAGACTCAGGGCAGCGCTTGTCACTGATTACTTAGAGCATACATGTGAAAAACCAAATTTTACTCAGCCAAAAACCCCCAACTTTCAACTTTCAACCTTCAACTTACAACTTTGTGCAGTTACATCTTTTTACTCACACACCACGCTTGCCCCTTGTCACTTGCCACTTGCCACTAAAGTGCAGTTACATCTTTTTACTTAAGCACACCCATCATCAAACCACCACCTTTCGACAAGCTCAAGGCAAGAATCATCAAACCACCAAATCAAGTGCAGTCACATCTTTTTATTCGCACACCACACTTGCCCCTTGTCACTTGCCACTTGCCACTAAAGTGCAGTTACATCTTTTAACTCAGCAACCCCACTTGCCACTTGCCACTAAAGTGCAGTTACATCTTTTTACTCAGAAACCCCACTTGCCCCTTGTCACTTGCCACTAAAGTGGAGTCACATCTTTCTACTCAGTAGCAAAAATCAGCACCCCCGCATCGTGCCTTGCGGGGACCGCCTTCGACTCCGCTCAGGGCATCGCATCAGCACATCAGCACATCAGCACATCAAATCATTCCTGCAACACTCCCAAACTATCAAGTTCTTCGGGTGTAACTGATGGCGGAATAATATTTTTACGGATTTTGTAGGCCACGAAATCGCCGGCTTTTTTTGCTGCTGCTTCACTATTAAAACCATTATTCCCCATTACAGCAGGTACATTGGGCTGATGGATATAAAGACTCCCATTGAGTTTTATGTTGTATCCCCAACCTCTGATGCCGTTGTGATCGAGTGAGTCAACTTTAAATACCTGAACCTCGACTACAGCATCTTCATAGGGATTAGGTTGAATATTTTCTTCTTCCGTATCAACTGCTGCTTCGTCGGTTTCTTTGGTACTGCTTTTACAACCCATCTGCGTAAGTAAAGCAATTGAAAAAAAGAGAGCAACTAAAAAATGGAGATTGAATGGGCGTGTGGTGTGTGATGTTGGTTTCATATAATTAACATTCTGATAACTGTTGTTTTGCATTATCAGCATCAAATATACAAAATTCTCACATTATCCCATCACTGTTTCTAAAATTCGATGCGACCTGATTGTTGCACCATGTGTTTGGTGCATTTCGAAGTATGCCACCAGTGCTGCCAGTAATTGCTTCGACAATGCTGAAGGGATCGGTATGGTATGAAAATGTTCGAAATCGGTTTGCATGAGATCATAAAACAAAGCTGTTACATCGGGCAGCAGGTAATCGGTGTGCAACGGAATGGAGTCCCGGAATAAACCTTCACGCAAATCGAGTACACTAACGCCACGAATGCAGGTTCCATGCGGATAACTACCCAGATGACGAGTCAGCTGCGTCATGAAAAACAGGTGGAAACGCGAACAGTTTTCCCGACTCAAATCGAGAATCTGAATGCCACTATCCATGAAGTGAAACAACGACGGATTAGGCTCTTCTTCTTTAATGGAACGATAAATAACTTCAGCAATAAAAATGGCGATGGAGCTTTTAATAACATTCTCCGGAATCCCCGAAAAGGGAGGCGATAAATGGATCTCGGTAATCCGATACATGGTTTGCCCCGGCTTTCCCGATGCAACCACTTCTACAAGTGACAATGGTTGAAAAAGTGAACTTTTAAACCTGCTGTTTTTTGTGCGAACACCACTGACAATAAACGAACACAATCCGGATGTTTCCGTGTAAATTTTAACTACCAGACTCGATTCACTATAATTGGTAGTGTGTAAAACAATGCCACGTGATTTAATTTGCATCGTTCAGAAAAAAAATCAATTGATGAAAAGTAATTTCGTAACGCAGGTATTCTCCCCTTCTTCATCCGTACTGAATACCAGATATACTCCCGTGTGTGCCTTCTCACCTTTAAAATTTTTCCCATACCACAAGGCCTGAGTACCATTCGATTTGGTTTCGAAAATGAGATTCCCACTCACATCGGTAATTTTTACACTTCCATTGGGCACCAGTCCCTTTATTGCAATAGGTCCTGTGTAATCGGGACGAACCGGATTCGGATATGCAAGTACATCCGAACATCCTCCTGTGCCTGCAATTGCATCGCCTTTGTAAGAAATCACTCCTCTGTTGGTACCGAAATAAATAACACCCGACTCCTGATCGATGGCAATAGAAAGAATATAATTCGATAATAATGGCGAATTAACTTCATTAAAATTCAAGATCTGTTCAGTTCCATCCGGTGACATCAAAAACACACCTCCCGATTCCGTACCAATCCATTTCCGGTTTGCACCATCGACTGCAATTGCTGTTACAACTTCCGATTCAAGCAAATATTGATTGATTCCATCCTGCTTGATTAAAATTTGCTGTGCATCAAAATTAGTCGATGTAAGCACTGCCGATGGTGAATAAATTACAGCAACACCCTTACCGGTTCCTAACCAGATTTCGTTCTCGAGATCTTCCGTTATTGCACGGATATCGGTGCTGGGTAAATTTCCTGATCCTATTCCCGATGATATAAATCGTGATTTATCATCAGTTGCATCTTCCAGCGTACCATTATCACTGAAAACAGCAATACCGTTTCCAAGCGGTGCATTATTTCCAATTACATTGATCCATTTTTGTCCGTACGAATCAACTGTCAGATCACCAAACAAGGGAGCTCCCGAAATGTCCGGAATCGAAAAAGCACGCCAGTTGCCTGCAGTGGTTCGCACATTTACAGGTTTGGCGGCAAGCGAATTTAAAGCCCATAAATTATTATCCGAATCGAAACCCATTCCTACCACCTGACATTGAGAGGGATTTCCAATTCCAACCTGTAGCGTGCTGTTGGTATCCCGATAAGAAGCAATTGCAACACCATTCAACATCTCAATAATTCCCTGCCCTTTAGAACCTACATACACATGATTTTTATTTCCCGGATCAATTGCTACCGACATCATATCGAAAAAATTTCCAATGTTGATAGCGGAACCCGGCATGGTTTTATTGTTGTACGATTTCCAGTCACCATTATCATACTCCGAAAAATTTCCGGGAGCATAAGTATTGAACCAACCAGCTGTTCGGGTGGCATGTGTCATCCATAATTTTTTATCAACTACCTGCATGGCACTAACCAGATCAGAGGCTGGTCCGTCGGGCATAATGAAGTCGTAACTCAAGGATGCTGTCATGCGCAACATACCGGAACCATTATCGGCAATCCATAATATTCCATCGGTATCATAAACGGCATCCCGTGGAGCTGCATCTGCATAAACACCCGCATCAATATAAATAATCCGGTGAAAGTTGTTATCGTAAATACTCAGATTGTATGAATTTGTAACCAATAATCTTCCACCGGATGCACGCAACGAAAAATGTTTGATGTTATCCTGAATAAATCCACCACCTGCAAGTGTCCATGAAAAACCATCATAAAGATATACCTCATCATTCGAATTATTGTTCAAAGCTCCTGGCTTTGCATAATTCATGATTACCTGATTGTTGAAGACTTCAATCATGTTGCAGTCTCCTGCATTGCCACTGTCATTGAATGTAATGGTCCAGTTCGAAAAATCAATCAGATTGGGATTGGTAACGGAAGCACTGTAAACACCATTTTCGGTTGCAGCAAAAATGAAATTATTCCAGATAGCCACATCAAAAACCTGTATTTCTGTTCCTAACGGTCCGATGATATACGTTTCTTTAATTTCACGACGATCCAGATCCAATGCCACTATTCCGAAACCACACGATAAATAGGCGATGTTATTGTAAAATTCTATTCCGTAAATGTTCTTGTCGCCGGTTAGATTCTTACGTTTGATATCAGATATATTGATGATTTTATTGTTGATGATTAAATCGATATTAGCATTGGTATAGGCAATTACCAGACAACCATAAGTGGGATTGTAGGCAATGGTGCTGATTGTGATTTCGGATAAACCAGTAACTTTTGAAAGTGTTGCAATACTGTTATCCTGTTTGTTGTAGTAAAAGAGTCCTTTTTCAGAAGCACAATAAACTTTAGTACCGGTATCGGCAATTTTCTTTGCTGAATTGTAAGGCAGATGAACCTTCCACTGACCAAGTGACTGATTTTGTGCCGATATGCCGGATGGAAGGAATAATAAAAGACTAAAAATGTACAGGATTTGCTTCATAACCAGGTTGAATGTTTACAGGTAATACTAAGTAACTTCAAAAAGGGATAAATATTTTATGAAATATCTATAATATTGCTGCCCCGTAATAAGTTATCAGGAACAAATTTATACAATTTTCCGCAAACACTAATTAATTGATATTTAATTATTTATATTGAAAATAGCTGTCAATACCCGCTTATTACTTCCCGGTAAACTCGATGGCATGGGGTGGTTTGCCTGGCACACCCTTAGCCAGATGACAGCAAATCATCCCGAAACAGAATTTATTTTCTTTTTCGACCGACCCTGGTCTGATGAATTTGTCTTTGGAAAAATGTTACTCCGGTGGCATTATTTCCTCAGGCGCGGCATCCCTTTTTGTACTATTGGTGGTTTGAGCACTCCATTCCGGCAGCACTGAAAAAATACAAAGCCGATGTTTTTTACAGTCCCGATGGCTATTTGAGTCTTTCAACCAAGGTACCACAGGTGGGTGTAATTCACGATTTGAACTTTGAACATTATCCCGATGACCTGCCATTTCTTACCCGATTGTATTACCGGTACTTTTTCCCGCGTTTTGCAAAGAAAGCAGCACGCATCATAACGGTCTCCGAATATTCGAAATCGGACCTGGTAAAATGCTATGATATTGCACCCGATAAAATTGATGTTGCATTCAATGGCGTGAACGATTTATACAAACCGGTATCAATCGAAACACAACAACTTATAAGGAATAAATATACTAATGGTGCTCCCTATTTTATTTTTGTGGGTATGCTGCATCAGCGAAAAAATATTGCCAATCTTTTGCGTGCATTCGAAAATTACCGCCAACGCCCGGGGGCCAATGCCAAACTTTTAATTGTTGGTCACCGTAAATGGTGGACAAACGAAATGGAAACGGTTTATACCGGTATGAAATACCGCGATGAAATAGTGTTCACAGGCAGGCAACCTATTGAAGAACTTGTTTTACTGGTTGGCTCTGCATTGGCAATGACATATGTTTCTTATTTCGAAGGCTTCGGTGTTCCCATTGTAGAGGCCATGCGATGTGGAGTGCCTGTAATTACATCCGATGTAACATCAATGCCCGAAGTAAGTGGTGATGCGGCTATTTTAACTGATCCTTTCAATCCGGAATCAATTGCCGATGCCATGAATACCATGGCAACAAATGAAACATTAAGAAAGACACTTGCTGAAAAAGGTATTGAAAGAGCTAAACTATTTGACTGGGATAAAACTTCTGCTATTGTGTGGGAAGTACTAAAAGGTAACTTCAAAAGTTAAAACGTATTTTATATTACCAGCTCTTTTTATGTTTCCATTTAAAACACCTTAGAGAACTAATATCTTTATTTATTTCGAAGCACCCTCGTTTTTTTTGTAATCTTCTTTTTTATTTTAAATTGGATCTTTTTATACTCTCAGCTACAGGCAAATCTTCAGGCATGGTTCCTCCAATATCTTTTATTGTTTTTCGAACTTTTTCACCTATCTGAAAATGCGTTGTATTAGCAGTCTTTTTATCTGTGATTTTGTCCTTACGGATTTTCTCATCTGTTTGTGTAGCCCGGAACAAATTAGCTGCCAATTCTGCGCTACCCATAAAATCTAATATATTATCCTTAACTCTCAAACCCTTTTGCAATTGAATACCTTTTCGATTGAGACCACCATACAATCCCTTATATCCATAATTTTGAAAAATCGCATAATCGACAGGATCGATCACCCCGGCATTCTTTACAGTATTGGCAAGTAATTTATTGTGTTCTACCAGTTCCTTACGCAAAAACATTCTTTTTTCATCCTCCGACTTTAATGCATTAAATTCTTGCAATTGCTGAATTTCCTGTAATCGCGTTTGTATTGCAAAATATGTCTGACCTTTCGCAACTACTTCCTTTTCTGCATCAGCATTTTGAACTGCCAGATAGCAGGCATATCTGGTTAACCTTACATTAGGAATTTCTTTGGTGGAACCCTTCCCCTGTTCGACCATTGTGGTGGCTTTACCGAAATGGTCGAACGGATCATTCCCACTATTTTTACATGCCTCCCACGCTTTGGTTAATACTTCCAAAAATTTCTATAGTCCTGATAATCAAGTATTAGAGCCAAATCTCTCGCAAACCAATACTCGCCTTGTTCGTCAACCTTCTTTATAGATTCGAAGATCGTTGTTTGTGAAGTGCTAATTTTTTTTGTCATTTGAAAAGTTTTTAAATTGTTAAAAAGGAGGTCCCTCGTCAAAAGTAAAGCCTTCCAAAGTGGCTGACCCCATATCGTATTGTTCCGCTAAGGTATAAATGAATTCTCCAATATCATTTTGTTTTCTTATAAATTTTTTTCCTTTACCTGATTTGGTACTTAATACCGACGAAATACTTGCAACTGCCTTTTTGCGATTGTATAAAAAGGAAGGTTCAAATTCAGAAAGGGTTTCAATAATTTCCCTCGTAGATATGGGTTTATTCATATGATTGATTGCAAATTCGATTTTTCTAAACCAAGGCCACAATGTGTTATACCTGCTTGCTTTTGGATTAATCTTTTGAACATTTCCTGACTTATCAGAAACCGCTTTTCGCAATTGTTGAATTGATTCGTTTAGTTCTTTAGATTCCCTTTCTCTTTCTGTTATCTCTTCCTTCAACACTTTTATCCGCTGAATATAAAACTCCATCAATTGCTTAACGTGCGCTTCGTTTATTTCAATTTTGATTGACATGTTGTAATTTTTAGCCAAATTTAAGTAGTAATTTACAAACAATCAAGAAATACAAGATACGATAATTCTTGTACTTAGATACTTAATTATTAATTATTTATGGAAATAACCTATGGCGCCTATTTCACTAAAATTATGGTCGCTTGACTAAATAAACACCCAAAACGATGTAACCAACAAAACCTGGCTTCCAGTACCTTTTACCGGAACAAATAAGCGGCAATGCGATCTGCAATCAGCTTACCTTTTTCTGAAATAATATATTTCGTTTCGTGCTGTTCCAGATCACCGCTGCTAACATACTCCGCTGACCTTAATAGAAAATCATCCACAAATGATTCTCCAAAATTCGATTTAATTTCATTGGTATCGACTCCCCACATGGTGCGCAAGCCGGTCATGAGGTATTCATTATACCGGTTTTCCATTGTGAGTAACTCCGATTCACCAGGCACCTCACCTTTGCGGATGGAAAGTATATAGGCCGCATTAGCAGCAATATTCCATTGCCTGCTAACTCCATTGTACGAATGTGCTGAAGGACCAATTCCTAAATAAGGTAAATTTTTCCAATACGAACTGTTGTGCCGCGATATAAAACCGGGTTTTGCAAAATTGGAAATTTCATAATGCATGAACCCGCGTTTTTTTGCTGCATGCATGAGCATTTCAAAATGTATTGCAGCTTCTTCTTCTTTAACAGGTTCAATTTTTCCGTCACGTATCAATTTATCAAGCAGGGTACGATTTTCGACAGTCAGACTGTACGCTGAAAGATGTTGTATCGGCAACGAAAAAGCCTGATCCATATTTGCCTGCCAGTCGCTTTCACTCATTCCCGGAACTCCATAAATGAGATCAATGGTTATGTTGTCAAATCCCGCAGCAGCGGCATTGGTAACTGCATCAATTGCCATGCGTGAATTATGTGCACGATTCATTAATTCAAGATGCGAATCAAAAAATGATTGCACTCCAATACTCAACCGGTTGATGGATGCAGCCTTTAAGGCAACTAATTTTTCCGGTGTTAAATCATCCGGATTAGCCTCCAGTGTAATCTCCGCATCCTTACTTATTACAAAGTTCGCCCTGATAGCATCCATGATACGAACCAATTGTGAATCTTGAAGCAATGAAGGCGTTCCACCACCAAAATAAATGGTTTGTAATTCCGGACGGGAACCGTTTACATCTAAATAATTTTTGCGCAGTTCAATTTCCTGAATCAGTGCGGCTACCAAATCTTCCATCTTATCATGATTCACCGAAAAATGAAAATCACAGTAAGAACATGCAGTACGGCAAAATGGAATATGAATATAAATCGACACTACAACACAGGAATATAAACTGGTTTATTTAGGCAATACTATTCTGAATGTAGTACCTTTATTCATCTCGGAACTCTTCACAAAAATATGCCCACCGTGATACTCCTCAACAATACGTTTCGAAAGCGATAGTCCCAGTCCCCACCCACGGCTCTTGGAGGTATAACCCGGCTTAAATACGGTTTTAAATTTCGATTTTGGAATTCCTTTTCCGGTATCGCAAATATCGATATATACAAATTGTTGCTGGTCGGTGATTGAAACAGTAATTGCTCCCTCGCCCTCCATCGCATCTACCGCATTCTTGAAAATATTTTCAAGTACCCATTCAAAAAGTGGAATATTCAATGGTGCATATAAATCATGATTCGATCCATTGGTCAACGAAAAATTAACCCGTGATGATGACCGGGAACGAATGTAATTCAGCGAATTTACAATCACCTCATTCACATTTTCTTTTTTCAATGACGGCGCAGAACCAATTTTTGAAAAACGCTCAGTGATGGTATTTAATCGTGCAATATCTTTTTCAATCTCATCCAGATGTCCGTCTTTATTACCCTGCATTCTTAAATACTCAACCCAGGCCATAAGCGACGATAACGGTGTTCCTAATTGATGCGCCGTTTCTTTTGCCATACCTACCCAAACCTGATTCTGTTCCGCTTTTCTGCTTGAACTGAATGCCAGATAAGATACCAGCAGGAATAAACTTATTACTGCAAGTTGAAAATAAGGATAGTATCGCAACTGGCGAATCAGTGATGAATCACGATAGTAGATAAAATTTATTTCTCCTTCTTTACCAAAACTAATTTGAATTGGTTGTTGCTCGGCACGCATTTCTTCAATCTGCGATTTCAACCACGACTCATCCATCGATTTAACAGAATCGAGATTCTTAAAGGAATTGATCTGCCCCTTTGCATCGGTAAGAATCATCGGAATTGTATTGTTGCTTCTCAATACCTCGAGGGCAAAACTTACATCACCAGCCTCTACCTCAACTTCTGAAAGTTGCCGGACAGCACCCGCCCATAATTCTACATTCTTCTTTTCCTGAAGAGCCAGTTTCTCAACTAAAATGTTCGTGTACCAAAGCGAGGCAATACCTATCACCATTGCGGCAAGCAATAATGCAAGTTTCCATCGTTGTTTACGGGTATAAATATTCACAGTTAAAATTTACTACTGTTATTAAAAATTCAGTTTTCTATTAGTTCAGATATTATTCGTCTTCATATTCTATTTGCAACTCCTCCTGTTTTTTAGGCGGATTCGGCTTTGAAGGATCCTTTGCCGGTTTTGTGCCAAATTCTTCCTTCAAAATACTCTTCAATGACTGCGTTTCCTTTTTTATCTCTGTAGTTATCTTTTGCTCCACACTCTTTCTGTCGATGGCAAACTTTGGATCACTTGCAGTCCCCTTCATGGTCAGAAATACCATCGGCCTTCCCAAACCATCATCCTCAATGGTTCCAAATTCGGTGTTTTGTGCCCTCACCTTCTTGCCAACGAGTTGCGAAAGGTACAACCGTAGTTTGTAATCGACAATATTATCGAAAGTATGCTCGCCGCTGGCTATTATATCCTGGGCGCTACTTTTTATTTCCATCATCGGTATGATGATTTTCCGGTTCCTGATTTCGATGGTGTTCGTTAATGTCGAGAATTTAATAACCCTCAAATCTGCGCCCTTCATGAACCGCGAAAGTGCCAACATGGGCTCAAAATTAATCAATTCCCCGTTTTCTATGGTAATATCACTTTTGGCATAAATCGATTTCTCATTAATATTCAGCGACTTAGACCACACCGACCGAAACTGAACCTCAGCTTTGACTATTCCTTTAAGATTCTTATCGACGATAACTTGCTGCCCGAAGTTGCCCATCTCATAAAATAACCGGTTTATATCGAGCTGATTCAACATGGCATCGTAATCAATTTTCAAACTGTCGGACGGACGGCTGTCAATTTGCCCTTTTAATCTTACCGACCCACCCACAGTATTGAAATCCAGCAATTTAGTCATCAAAACCTTATCCTGCAAAGCCAAACTTCCGGTCATAGCCTCGGCTTCAAACTTCCTGAATTTCAACTTTTTAACATTGACATCAAGTTGCAGCTTCAATTCTTTCGAAAAGTCAATCCGGTAAACTGTATCGGACACCGATTTCACCGATTTGTCGCGCTGTATCAGTTCATCGAGATCCATTTGATTGGAGGCCAGCGTGGCGGTAATATCGAGTTTTTGCTGTTCCAGAAATAACCAGGCAAACAAATTCCGGAAGGTGCCGCTTACGGTGAAGTCGCTGCTTCCTGCTTTTCCCGAAACCGCATCCACCACTAAATCGTTGCCATCGAGGTGCAACATCCCGGCCAAACCGGAAAAAGAAACCGGCTTTTGCTTTAAACGGAAAGCCACCTGCTCGAAGCGGATATCGCCGGATGAACGGTAAGTAGTTTTTTCTCCTGCAATCCCTTTGAACTTTGCATCGACAAATAATTTACCACTTATTTCTTCTAATGTATCGGGCATAAAAAACCGACTCAATGCTTTTAAGTCAGCCTCCATAACTGCAGCAATATCGAGACGGGGCTTCGTAAAATTTTCAATTGCCACCGTTGCACGCACAGGCTTACCTTCCAGAGTTGCCGAAAAATTACTCAACTGTAAAAATGATACCGGATTCGCAATGCTTTTACGATTGGTAAAATATCCGGTGCCATTCATATTTTTTAAATGATAGGGTGTTCCTTCGGGGTTCAGACTAACATTCATACTTTTAAAATTAAAAATCACCAGCGGACTGTTTTTGGTGTCGTACTTCCCTTTTAAGGAACCACTAAATTCCATCTTACCATCATACTTATAGCCCTTGGTATCGCCACGGAATTTTTCAGGTATCAATGAAAGCAATGCCGGTAAATTTGCTCCCGGACTTGTTATTTTCAGATCCAGATCAATATCTTTTTCATTATTCTGAATGGTGCCATCAATTTTCAGATCGAGTCCCGATAATTTAATTCCCGACTCCCGAAACGTAAATAATCCTTTATCGCTGTCGACATCAAGAGCAACCTTCAATTCGCAGGGGCGATCCGATAAATAAGTGACCTCATCAATTTTTACGGATGCATGCTCTAGATTTCCGGATGACGTTAATGCATATTGTGCACTTCCAAAATTACCTTTCAGCATACCGGAAATAATCATAAAACTGATGTCCTGTTTTTTGATTACATCATAATAAAGCACATCCACATTTTCAAAAACAACATCTTCGAGTTCCAGACTTATTTTGCGGCTGGTGCCGGATGAATCCGTCTTCCAGATTTCATAATTGGTATTCCCATTTTCATCAACCTGTAAGTTGAGCGATGCATCGGAAAGCACAATTTTTTTTAATTTCAAATCATCACTGAAAATGCCGGCAAGATTAAACAGCAGCGATAATTTTTTAGCATTCAGAATAGTTCCTGTAGTTTCAAATCCGTGAGGTTCTTTGGCACGAACATTTTCGAATGCCACCGAAGCATATGGAAAATGCCGGAAGAACGAAAAGCTGATTTCTTCAACTTCAATTTCTGCTTTCAGGTTATTGTTCAGCGATTCCACCACAAGGTTGCGAACCTTGTCTTTGTAAATCCATGCCAGTAAAGTTCCTGTCAAAAACAATCCTGCAGTAATGGCAATCAGCAGTAATGCTACTCTTTTCAACTTTTCCATATCAGGAATGCCATTCCGGGAACAGCTTAATCATTTATAATGCAAAAAAACTTTAAATATTGCCTTGTAAAGGAAACAATGCATATATAATTTCAACAGAATTATCACCATAAAAAAAGCCCCCGGTCAAACGGAGGCTTTCATTCAAATCTTATTGTTACTTAGCAAAACGTTTTGCTACTTCATCCCAGTTAATTACATTCCAGAATGCTGAAATATAATCGGGGCGGCGGTTCTGATAATGCAGGTAATATGCATGTTCCCACACATCTAATCCCAGAATTGGTGTTCCTTTCACCTCAGCAAGGTCCATTAATGGATTATCCTGGTTTGGTGTCGATGAAATTTCAAGCTTTCCGGCACTGTTTTTCGTTAACCAGGCCCATCCTGAACCAAAACGAGTGGCTCCGGCAGCCGCAAATTTGGTTTTAAAATCGTCAAGATTGCCGAAAGCAGGATTGATTGCATCTGCCAAAGCACCCGAAGGAGCTTGTGATGCATTGGGAGTCAATATGTTCCAAAATAAGGAGTGGTTGTAATGTCCACCTCCATTATTGCGGATTGCCATCGGAAACTTGGAAATATTCGCACAAATTTCTTCAATGCTCATTTTTTCGGCTTCGGTGCCGGCAATGGCATTATTCAAATTGGTTACATAGGCCTGATGGTGCTTGCCATGGTGAATTTCCATGGTGCGGGCATCAATATGAGGTTCAAGCGCGTTAAACGCGTAAGGTAGCTTTGGTAGTTCAAATGCCATGATTTAAAGGGGTTTAGACGTTATTTAGAGTGAAATGTACCTGCAAATGTAACAATATTGCCCCCGTTTGGTTTCACCATTTAGCCTCCCAAAAATATTTTTTTCAAAAATTTTTAACCTATTGGTTGTAATACATTTAATTCCTATATCTTTGCAGCTCAAATCTTATTCAAGCTTAATTATTTAAACCAACATCACAATGAAAAAAGTATTTGCTGTATTGGCTATCGTAGGAATGTTCTCATTCGTAGCGTGTGGCCCAAAGGCTGAAGAAAAAGCTGCTGAAGCTACTGAACAAGTTCAGGATGCTGCTGCTGATGCTGCTGCTGCAACTGAAGCTGCTGCTACTGAAGTAGCTGCTGCTGCTGATTCTACAGCTGCTGCTATCGTTGACTCTGCTGCTGCAGTTGTTGCTCAGTAATCAGTCACGGTTAAACGTAAAAAAACCCCTTTCAAAAGAAGGGGTTTTTTTTGTGCCTTTAAAATTTTTACAAACAGCCTGTTCTGCCACCATCAACAGGAATATTAATTCCGGTAATGTAAGATGCTGCCGGTGAAGCTAAAAATCCTACCGCAGCAGCAATTTCCGAAGGATCCGCAAATCTTCCCATGGGAATTTCTGCTGTCATTTCTTCTTCAATAGCTGTAAGAGCTTTACCGGTTTTTTCCGATTTCACATTTAACAGTGTTGATAATCGCAAAGTATTTGTTGCTCCTGGTAAAACATTATTTACGGTAATACCAAAAGGTGCCACTTCCCCGGCAAGGGTCTTCGACCAATTTGCAACAGCAGCACGAATTGTATTGGAAACACCCAACCCTTTTAAGGGTTGCTTTACAGATGTGGAAATAATGTTGATGATTCTGCCGAATTTTTCATTTTTCATGCCCGGCAAAAAAGCCTGAGCCAAAACATGATTGCACACCAGATGCTGGCGAAAAGTAGCTTCAAAGTCTGCTGTTCTCGCATCCGCAATTGGTCCACCCGCAGGCCCGCCGGTATTGTTCACTAAAATATGAACCGATTGACCCTTATGTAAATAGGTGGTGACTGCTTTCAATAAACCATCCGGATCCGCAAAATCGGCTACCAGATAATCGTGTTGTTGCCCATTGTCATCCGGTAGCGACGACCTCACCGCCATCAAGGCCGATTCATTTCTTGCAACCAGCGTTACCGATGCACCCATCGATGCCAGCTCATTGGCAATTGCCAACCCGATTCCCTGCGTACTTCCGCAAACAACCGCTCTTTTACCTGTTAAATTCATATTCATGCGGTAAAGATAAACAGCAGATGTTTTTATTTGTCCTTATTATTTTATTAATTTGTAGTGGTCGAATTAACTGACCGGCGCCAAATCCGGCATTTTCCAATAAGCAACATATTAAAAATCAATTTACCATGATAACTCCCGCTTTTAACTTTAAAAAATGGATCGATGAAAACAGACATCTGCTGAAACCACCGGTAGGGAATCAGGTTGTGTACCAGCCGAATCAGGATTTTATTGTAATGGTAGTGGGTGGACCAAACTCACGTAAAGATTATCACTTCAATGAAACTGAAGAATTCTTTTTTCAACTGGAAGGTGATGTGCAGGTTAAAATTATGGAAGACGGGAAACCGCGTACGATTGATATCCGTGAAGGCGATATTTTTTTATTGCCTCCGCGAACACCACACTCACCGCAACGTGGGCCTAATACCGTTGGTCTGGTTATGGAAGTGCAAAGACGTGCAGGTATGAAAGACAGATTTCAGTGGTACTGCGAAAAATGTAATCACCTGCTGTACGAAAACATACTTGATCTGAAAGATATTGTTAAGGAATTGCCGGTGGTGATGGATGCCTTCTATGCAAATGCAGATTTGAGAACCTGCAAACAATGCGGTGCCGTTATGGAGCCACCAAAAAAATTGGCTTAGTTCTTACTGCTGATCTTCTGCTGCATTCGGATAAATCTGGTAATGCTTTTGCTTTACCAGTTCCATCATTTTAGCGCGGAGTTCTTTAATGTTTTCATTGTTGGCAGCAGATATAAAAACCGCAGGAGCATTTGCCTTTGCCATCCAGGAATTTTTCAATTCATCCAATGAAATATTTTCTTTCGTTCCCGGAGTAAGATCATCTTCGTCTTTCTGAACAAAACGATAAGCATCAATTTTATTGAATACCATCAACACTGGCTTATCGGCTGCTTTTATATCGGCGAGTGTCTGATTTACCACAGCTATCTGATCTTCAAAATTTGGATGCGATATATCTACAACATGTAACAAAATATCTGCCTCTCTCACTTCATCTAATGTTGAACGAAATGATTCTACCAGATTATGAGGCAGCTTGCGGATAAAACCTACCGTGTCGGAAAGCAAAAATGGAATCGTTTCTAAAACTACTTTGCGAACAGTGGTATCAAGGGTTGCAAATAATTTATTCTCTGCAAAAACATCCGACTTACTCAATAAATTCATGAGGGTCGATTTGCCGACATTGGTATATCCCACCAAAGCAACACGAGTCAATTGTTCCCTCGATTTCCTTCGGGTAAAATTTTGCTTATCTATTTCCTTCAGCTTTTCCTTTAACCGTGACAGCTTATCACGAATCACCCGGCGGTCGGTTTCAATCTCCGTTTCACCGGGACCGCGCATACCAATTCCTCCCTGTTGTTTTTCAAGGTGAGTCCACATTCTTGTTAAGCGAGGTAACAAATACTGATACTGCGCAAGCTCCACTTGGGTGCGTGCCTGTGCTGTGCGTGCGCGATGTGCAAATATGTCGAGTATTAAATTCGTGCGATCCAAAATCCGGTTGCCGGTGGCAGTTTCAATATTCCGGATTTGTGAAGGCGATAGTTCATCATCAAAAATGATTAACTGCACATCATGCTCTTTGATGTATGCTGTGATTTCAGCAAGTTTCCCCTTACCCACATACGTACGTGGATCGGGATAATCGAGCTTTTGTGTGAATCGCTTTAAGGTGGTAGCTCCGGCAGTTAATGCCAGCAACTCCAGCTCATCTAAATATTCCTTTACCTGATGGTCGGGTTGCCCCTGCTTCGCGACAGCCACCAGTACTACTTTTTCAGGCGTTTGATTGATACTCAAAATATATAATTGCTAAATAGTGCCGGAATTAAAACTCCGCCATATAAAAATAAATGAACCGGGATCAGAACCATCCGCGACCGGCTCCTGTTTGGAGGAATGGCCATGGAATGGAAATTAATATCAAAACTAAGCCAATGGTGAAATAAATAAATATCTTTTTAAACTTTTCACCATCGCTGGTAGCACGTTTTGCCATGGCATTTCCAACTGTTATAATCAGAATCGATAAAATCATAACTGCAATATGTTCCACAGCCCAGAAACGAAGCATTTTATCCTTCATGGCACTTCCCATATCGGCCAGGGCAGACTGCACAATCGGACTAACCATATAAAGTACAAATCCTATTAATAATTGAACATGGGAGAAGATAAGCGTAAATAATACCAGCTTTTTGTCGCCGGGAGTAAAGGTACGGCGGCTTTTCCAGCCATTATAAGCCCTGAATACCGACATAATCAGTAAAATGAGCATTAACCATCGCACAAGAGAGTGAGTATGAAGTAGTCCGGTGTACATAAAATCCTTTTTTAGTATTCAACAAAAATAGTAATCTATTTTTGAAAACCAAACAATTATAGGATTAAGAATTAAGAATTAAGGATTAAGGATTGGTTTGTACCTGCTCAGAAGGGAATTTCGTTATTATGATAGATGATAGATGATAAATTGATTCCTTATCAGAACAAAATTCGTCGTTCCCATTCTCATTCCCGACCATGATTTAAGTGATTTACATGATTATTTTGATAGGTTTGAATACAAGTGAAAATTGCGTTTCTGTTTCATTCTATTTCTCCTTCTCATTCCCATTCTCTTTCTCATTCTGTTTCCGTTCTCATTCCCATTCCCATTCTCATTCTGTTTTGCATCTGCCATGCAGGCTTTGTTACTTTTTGCTTGACCAAAAAGTAACCAAAAAGTCAAGAACAGCATCAGGCACTTGCTTTCTCTTTATTTGTGATTTTGGTGAATCACGTTTTGTCTTATAAATTCTAAACTGTTGGCTGTTTGCCGTGCGCTGCTTTTTACTAAGACAGTTTTTTAAGAAAAAACTGTCTTGTAAAAAAAGGCGCGAGTCGCGGCGCCAGGCGGCAAACTGCCAACACGTGCTGGATGCTGTTCATTAAAATGATAGATGCTAAAATGCCGGCTGCTCAGACCCCGCATCAAAGTTAAAGCTTCTTGCGGGGACCTTGGTTCATTGCACGAATTATATGCCTCTGCTAATAAGAAATTTCGTCGTTCTCATTCTCATTCCCGACCATGATTTAAGTGATTTACATGATTACTTTGATAGGTTTGAATACAAGTGAAAATTGCGTTTCTGTTTCAGCACCTCTCCCCGTTCTCATTCCCATTCTCCTTCTCATTCTGATAAAGCTCCCTTCTCCTGCCCAAAATATTTGTGAATAACGTATGACCTATGCAGGAGAAGGGCAGGGGATGAGGAAAAGGATTAAGAATTAAGGATTAAGGATTATAAATGAAGGATTATGAAAAGAATGAATTGAAATGATTAAATTTTATTCAGGGAATAATACTGTCATCATTCCAGAAACTATCTGTTAAATAAAAAACAGTATCGATGAAATATAGAATGTCATGTCTGGTTAAAACATTTTCATCATGTAAATCTTCTAAAATAATACCCAATTCAGGATTGTAATAATCATTGTTTCTGGTATTCATGAAACCATTAGATTGGAGGAATGCTTTCACCTGAATCAAATCAGTACTTTGTGTAATTGAAACATAAGGTTGCTTAACTACAGCATACACCGTATCATTTTCTTTTGAAAAACCAATCAATTCATAAGCTGTATCTGAGAAGAAAAAATTGTGAAGCAAAAGACTAAAAAAATAGTCTTTCCATGAGGAGTAATAAATGGCATCATTTAGCTTAAGAACATGTTCCGAATCTTTAAGATAAACTCTTTGTTCAGCACCTTCACTTACGTATTGAGTGAAATCAATGTTATCTACCCAAAAATTATTTTTAGAGATAAACGTTTCTAGTTTCTTTGTTTCCTAGTGCCTGACTTGCTTGAGTTCTTCAGTTGTTGAACCTGCTTTCGTGCCATAGTTAAGGTAACCGGTGATTGTTTGGATAATTGCTCCAAACCTAACCTGACTCTTTCCTGAAATGATATTGCGTAGTTCATTCTTTAGATGATTTTGCATCCTACCAAAGATACGAAAAATATTAATTTAGTGATAATTTTAACCGTTAATCCAAAAAAACAAAATGACTTTTTATTGTTTTATAATATTGTACATCAACGTTTTATGAATTCGATTCTGCCCAAAACCCCCTTTCTTTTTCTCATTCTGAAACTTCCTCGTTCCCATTCTCATTCTCATTCTGTTTCTGCTTCTCATTCCGCCTCACCCCCGGCCCCTCTCCAGCAATAACATCTTTCTTCGAAAAAACATTTTTGGCTGGAGAGGGGGGAGGATTAAGAATTAAAGATTAAGGATTAAGTATTGGTATATTCTGCTCAGAAGAAAATTCGTCGTTCTCATTCTCATTTCCGCTCTCATTCTGTTACTGTTTCTGCTTCTGCTTCTGCTTCTGCTTCTTCCTCGCTCTCATTCTGTTTATGTTTCTCACTCCACCTCTCCCCCGTTCTCATTCTCATTCTCATTCTCATTCACTTCTCCGACCATGATTTATGTGATTTACATGATTACTTTGATAGGTTTAAATACAAGTGAAAATTGCGTTTCTGTCTCATTCTATTTCTCCTTCTCATTCCCATACTCATTCTCCTTCTGTTCCAACTACTCTCTCATCACAGCAATTTTTTTGCTTACTCTTTGGTTATCACTTGTTATCACACAATTATAAACTCCATTGGCCAATTGAGGCAACTTCAGACTTTGCTCATTACTCCATGGTGGCAATGGGTATTTAAAAACAACTTTTCCGGTCACATCCACAACCTCAAACATACCGCTCTCATTCTGAGGTAGCAAATAACCAATATGCAATACCCCATTTGTTACCGGACTCGGATAAACACGAAATTTAAAATCTGGCGGAGACCACTCATTCACATCCGTAAGCAAACACGGGCAACCTAACGTAGTATCACATCCCAAATAATAGTTGGGATGGTAAACGTTGCCTCTCCCTGAATAACAAGGTAAAGGCAGAGCATGTTGTTGAACATCACATGCTATTCCTGCACTGTCGGGGTGATTAATATAATGCATATCGATGACACTGTTTCCGGAGGTGATATATATCTTTCCATCTGCAGCCAGGTACATTGTCCAGAATAAAGTTTGTAAAAAGGGATAGGGATAGGCATAACCGTCATAAATAGCAACCGTATCCATGCTTGCTGTAATGTTTGACGTATCCGTATTCATTTGAATAATTTTTCTTGTTGTACAAGCATACAGGTATTTTGAGTTATTGGAAAAAGCCAAGCCTAATCCAGGTTGATTTTCTGTAAAACTGATTACCGATGTATTGGAAAACATTCCATTACATCGGTCAAAATCAAAAAGACGCAAAGTGAAATTAGCAATACCAACAACTCCATCGTAATATAAGTAAGCCATTTTCTTCCCATCAGGGGAAAAAAGCATTTGCCCAAGCAAATAAACCGTAGGGGGCACCAAGTGATTGCATTACTGGGGCAGAAACCCCAGTAGGTGTCAACAAAAATTTGTATACAATATCGCTGCTATCCTTAAATGCAATAATCCACCAATCTCGGCCATTGGCATATTTACACACAGCAAGTCCGGGATTTAGTCCCACTTGTAAAGCCACTAAATTTTTTTGCCCGGCAATTACTCCTCTCATGCCCCCCTTTCAAATTCATATCTATAACAGAATAATATAGGAAGCTTGCTTTCGTATTCACATTATCTGTTCCAGTTTGGTGAAATAAAACATACTTTAAACTATCCTCTGGGAAAGGAAGAACAACATTGGAGTGTGGAAACGGAATTCCTGATACATTATCACACCATGTAGAAGTAAATGGATTTGGATTCAAACCGCCTCCATTTTGCATGGTATCTAATGTTGCATCAGCTATCCAGCAGCCATTGCTTACCATCAATAAATTTCCATTAGCATCGCTTATATTTCCTTGTGCTGCTCTAAATGGCATCTTGAAATTTGTTGGAGCAATGTTTATATTATTTGTATCAAATGACAGTATTGCATTATTTGTTACAACATTTGTATCCAATCCGCTATTATACCCTATCAGCCAGTTGTGATTATATCCCTGGCCGGATAATTCAATAATTGCTAAAAGATTAAAGAAGGTGAAATAAATCACCTTCTTTAAGTTTAATTTCAATTTAATCATCGGCTTATAATTAGCTTACCTGTTTCAATAAAGCCTTTGTTTTGTACCTTAACAGTATATACCCCAGGCTTCAAATGGCGCACGTTAATTTTTTTATTATATTCTTCACAAGCCATCTGATCAATTACTGTTGTTTCACCAAGCATATTTACTAGAGTAATTTGATACAAACTCACACTCCGACTCTCTAAAAATAAGTGTTTATTATGTAAATACCGGTCTATGCTTAAAATTCCTTTGGTAAGAATGAATTCTATACCAAAATAAAAGGTGCTTTAACTTGTAAAATGCTGAAAATTAATGTGCTTAACTAACTACTTGGCAATCACAGCAATCTTTTTGCTCACTCTTTTGTCATCACTTGTTATCACACAGTTATAAACTCCATTGGCCAATTGAGGTAACTTCAGACTTTGCTCATTACTCCATGGTGGCAATGGGTATTTAAAAACAACTTTTCCGGTTACATCCACAACCTCAAACATACCGCTCTCATTCTGAGGTAGCAAATAACCAATATGCAATACCCCATTTGTTACCGGACTCGGATAAACACGAAATTTAAAATCGGGTGGAGACAACTCATTCACATCCGTAAGCAAACACGGGCAACCTAACGTAGTATCACATCCCAAATAATAGTTGGGATGGTAAACGTTGCCTCTAGCTGAATAGCATGGTAAATGCAAAGCATGTTGTTGTACGTCACACGCTATTCCCGCACTGTCGGGGTGATTAATATAATGCATATCGATGACACTGTTTCCGGAGGTGATATATATCTTTCCATCTGCAGCCAGGTACATTGTCCAGAATAAAGTTTGTAAAAATGGATAGGGGTAGGCATAACCATCATAAATTGCCACCGTATCCATGCTTGCCGCTACATCAGAAGTATCGGTATTAAGCTGAATTATTTTCCGCGCTGTGCAAGCATATAAATATTTAGAATTACTTGAAAAAGCTAAACCCAATCCAGGGCTGGTCTCAGTAAAGCTAATCACCTGAGTGTTGGAGAACATACCGGTGCATCGGTCGAAATCAAAAAGACGTAATGTAAAATTAGCCAAGCCAGCAAACGCATCATAATATAAATAAGCCATTTTTTTCCCATCAGGAGAAAATTGCCTTTGCCCGAATACAGTAACAACGGGTGTTACTCCAAGCGATTGTTGAACTGGTGCAGAAACACCTGTTTGAGACAACAAGAATTTGTAAACTATATCACTGCTATCCTTAAACGCAACAATCCACCAATCCCTGCCATTGGCATGTTTACACACAGCAAGGCCAGGATTTAGTCCCGCTTGTAAAGCCACTAAATTTTTTTGCCCGGCAATTACTCCTCCCATGCCTCCATTCAAATTCATATCGATAACAGAATAATACAAATAGCTGGACTTAAGGTTAACGTTATCTGTTCCTGTTTGATGAAAAAGTACATATTTAGAACTATCTCCCGGAAATGGCAAAAACACACTAGCATGTGCATAAGGAATTCCTGATACATTATCACACCATGTAGAAGTAAATGGATTTGGATTCAAACCGCCTCCATTTTGCATGGTATCTAATGTTGCATCAGCTATCCAGCAGCCATTGCTTACCATCAATAAATTTCCATTAGCATCGCTTATATTTCCTTGTGCTGCTCTAAATGGCATCTTGAAATTTGTTGGAGCAACGTTTATACTATTTGCATCAAATGATAGTATTGCATTATTTGTTACAACATTTGTATCCAATCCGCTATTGTACCCTATCAGCCAGTTGTGATTATATCCCTGGCCGGATAATTCAATAATTGCTAAAAGATTAAAGAAGGTGAAATAAATCACCTTCTTTTAAGTTTAGTTTCAATTTTATCATCGGCTTATAATTAGCTTACCTGTTTCAATAAAGCCTTTGTTTTGTACCTTAACAGTATATACACCAGGCTTCAAATGTCGCACGTTAATTTTTTATTATATTCTTCACAAGCCATCTGATCAATTACTGTTGTTTCACCAAGCATATTTACTAGAGTAATTTGATACAAACTCACACTCCGACTCTCTAAAAATAAGTGTTTATTATGTAAATACCGGTCTATGCTTTAAATTCCTTTTTTAAGAATGAATTCTATTCCAAAATAAAAGGTGCTTTAACTTGTAAAATGCTGAAAATTAATGTGCTTAACTAACTACTTGGCAATCACAGCAATCTTTTTGCTCACTCTTTTGTCATCACTTGTTATCACACAGTTATAAACTCCATTGGCCAATTGAGGTAACTTCAGACTTTGCTCATTACTCCATGGTGGCAATGGGTATTTAAAAAACAACTTTTCCGGTTACATCCACAACCTCAAACATACCGCTCTCATTCTGAGGTAGCAAATAACCAATATGCAATACCCCATTTGTTACCGGACTCGGATAAACACGAAATTTAAAATCGGGTGGAGACAACTCATTCACATCCGTAAGCAAACACGGGCAACCTAACGTAGTATCACATCCCAAATAATAGTTGGGATGGTAAACGTTGCCTCTAGCTGAATAGCATGGTAAATGCAAAGCATGTTGTTGTACGTCACACGCTATTCCCGCACTGTCGGGGTGATTAATATAATGCATATCGATGACACTGTTTCCGGAGGTGATATATATCTTTCCATCTGCAGCCAGGTACATTGTCCAGAATAAAGTTTGTAAAAATGGATAGGGGTAGGCATAACCATCATAAATTGCCACCGTATCCATGCTTGCCGCTACATCAGAAGTATCGGTATTAAGCTGAATTATTTTCCGCGCTGTGCAAGCATATAAATATTTAGAATTACTTGAAAAAGCTAAACCCAATCCAGGGCTGGTCTCAGTAAAGCTAATCACCTGAGTGTTGGAGAACATACCGGTGCATCGGTCGAAATCAAAAAGACGTAATGTAAAATTAGCCAAGCCAGCAAACGCATCATAATATAAATAAGCCATTTTTTTCCCATCAGGAGAAAATTGCCTTTGCCCGAATACAGTAACAACGGGTGTTACTCCAAGCGATTGTTGAACTGGTGCAGAAACACCTGTTTGAGACAACAAGAATTTGTAAACTATATCACTGCTATCCTTAAACGCAACAATCCACCAATCCCTGCCATTGGCATGTTTACACACAGCTCGGCCAGGATTTAGTCCCGCTTGCAAAGCCACTAAATATTTTTGCCCGGCAATTACTCCTCCCATGCCTCCATTCAAATTCATATCGATAACAGAATAATACAAATAGCTGGACTTAAGGTTAACGTTATCTGTTCCTGTTTGATGAAAAAGTACATATTTAGAACTATCTCCCGGAAATGGCAAAAACACACTAGCATGTGCATAAGGAATTCCTCATACATTATCACACCATGTAGAAGGAAATGGATTTGGATTCAAACCGCCTCCATTTTGCATGGTATCTAATGTTGCATCAGCTATCCAGCAGCCATTGCTTACCATCAATAAATTTCCATTAGCATCGCTTATATTTCCTTGTGCTGCTCTAAATGGCATCTTGAAATTTGTTGGAGCAACGTTTATACTATTTGCATCAAATGATAGTATTGCATTATTTGTTACAACATTTGTATCCAATCCGCTATTATACCCTATCAGCCAATTGTGATTATATCCCTGGCCGGATAATTCAATAATTGCTAAAGATTAAAGAAGGTGAAATAAATCACCTTCTTTAAGTTTAGTTTCAATTTTATCATCGGCTTATAATTAGCTTACCTGTTTCAATAAAGCCTTTGTTTTGTACCTTAACAGTATATACACCAGGCTTCAAATGTCGCACGTTAATTTTTTTTATTATATTCTTCACAAGCCATCTGATCAATTACTGTTGTTTCACCAAGCATATTTACTAGAGTAATTTGACACAAACACACGCTCCGACTCTCTAAAAATAAGTGTTTTTTATGTAAATACCGGTCTATGCTTTAAATTCCTTTTTAAGAATGAATTCTATTCCAAAATAAAAGGTGCTTTAACTTGTAAAATGCTGAAAATTAATGTGCTTAACTAACTACTTGGCAATCACAGCAATCTTTTTGCTCACTCTTTGGTTATCACTTGTTATCACACAATTATAAACTCCATTGGCCAATTGAGGCAACTTCAGACTTTGCTCATTACTCCATGGTGGCAATGGGTATTTAAAAACAACTTTTCCGGTTACATCCACAACCTCAAACATACCGCTCTCATTCTGAGGTAGCAAATAACCAATATGCAATACACCATTTGTTACCGGACTCGGATAAACACGAAATTTAAAATCGGGTGGAGACAACTCATTTACATCCGTCAACAAACAGGGACAACCTAACGTAGTATCACATCCCAGATAATAGTTGGGATGGTAAACGTTGCCTCTCCATGCATAACAAGGTAAAGGCAGAGCATGTTGTTGAACGTCACACGCTATTCCCGCACTGTCGGGGTGATTAATATAATGCATATCGATGACACTATTTCCGGAGGTGATATATATCTTTCCATCTGCAGCCAGGTACATTGTCCAGAATAATGTTTGTAAAAATGGATAAGGAAAGGCATAACCGTCATAAATAGCAACCGTATCCATGCTTGCCGCTACATCAGAAGTATCGGTATTGAGCTGAACTATTTTCCGCGCTGTGCAGGCATATAAATATTTAGAATTACTTGAAAAAGCTAAACCCAATCCAGGGCTGGTCTCAGTAAAGCTAATCACCTGAGTGTTGGAGAACATACCAGTGCATCGGTCGAAATCAAAAAGACGTAATGTAAAATTAGCCAAGCCAGCAAACGCATCATAATATAAATAAGCCATTTTTTTCCCATCAGGAGAAAATTGCCTTTGCCCGAATACAGTAACAACGGGTGTTACTCCAAGCGATTGTTGAACTGGTGCAGAAACACCTGTTTGAGACAACAAGAATTTGTAAACTATATCACTGCTATCTTTAAACGCAACAATCCACCAGTCTCTGCCATTGGCATGTTTACACACAGCAAGGCCAGGATTTAGTCCCGCTTGTAAAGCCACTAAATTTTTTTGCCCGGCAATTACTCCTCCCAGGCCTCCATTCATATTCATATCGATAACAGAGTAATACAAATAGCTGGACTTAAGGTTAACGTTATCTGTTCCTGTTTGATGAAAAAGTACATATTTAGAACTATCTCCCGGGTAAGGAACTATTACATTAGAGTGAGGAAACGGAATTCCTGTCACATTATCACACCATGTAGAAGTAAAAGGATTTGGATTCAAGCCACCTCCATTTTGCATGGTGTCTAATGTTGCATCAGCTATCCAGCAGCCGTTGCTTACCATCAATAAATTTCCATTAGCATCGCTTATATTTCCTTGTGCTGCTCTAAATGGCATCTTGAAATTGTCCGGAGTTACTGTTATATTGCTTGCATCATACTTTAACCAAGCCTTAGTTGATGTTACGTTTGTATCAAATAGTCCTGTATCATAACCTATCAGCCAATTGTGATTATATCCCTGGCCGGATAATTCAATAATTGCTAAAAGATTAAAGAAGGTGAAATAAATCACCTTCTTTAAGTTTAATTTCAATTTAATCATCGGCTTATAATTAGCTTACCTGTTACAATAAAGCCTTTGTTTTGTACCTTAACAGTATATACACCAGGCTTCAAATGTCGCACGTTAATTTTTTTATTATATTCTTCACAAGCCATCTGATCAATTACTGTTGTTTCACCAAGCATATTTACTAGAGTAATTTGACACAAACTCACGCTCCGACTCTCTAAAAATAAGTGTTTTTTATGTAATTACCGGACTATGCTTAAAATTCCTTTGTTAAGAATGAATTCTATACTAAAATAAAAAGTGCTGTGACTTGTAAAATGCTGAAAATTAATGTGCTTAACTAACTACTTTGCAATCACAGCAATCTTTTTGCTCACTCTTTGGTTTGTCAAAGAATAAAAGCCCACTCGGTGGGTGTGCTCTCAATTTTTAACAATAACTTTGCCACCGGCATTATATCCGTTAAGTGAAAGCACAACATAATAGGTGCCAGCGGCCAGGTCCGATATATCAAAATGGATACTTTTTGTATTGGTAGTAATTTGCTTCAACGCCAGCTGTTTGCCTTCTATATCAAATAGTAAAAGTTCAACTTCGGAATTTCCATTATACGGAATTTGTGTTTCAGGTATGGTAATGTTTACTTCAAAATAATTATTTGCCGGATTAGGAAAAGGATTACTCATCAAAGTACCTGGCAATGAATCCAAAAATTCATTTAAACCGGTCAACAAACCCAGACTATCAGTCCTGACCAACCATAGACTACTCGTATTGCCCACTCCAGGTGTGAAATTTCAACAATATGTTTCACCACACATAATATATCCCCATCGGCACATAATGATATATCCCAAAACCATCCATCATCTTGCATCTCACCAAAATTTTTTGTCCATAATGAATCTCCAACCGCAGAAAGTTTCATTAAAATCCCTTGCGAACCTCCATTTACTCCATTTGCGCCAGTCATCATAAAAGTGCTGTCCGAATTCTGTAAAATTCCTAGTGGGCTTCCTGAACTAAACAAACCAAAACTTTTATCCCAAATCACAACACCAGATTCTGTTATTTTCTGAAATCTATTTTGCCGATATGTTGGATTCCCAACAGTACCTAATCCACTAATCAAATAATTTCCATCTAAAGTCCCAATAATATTTCGAAACCAGTCTGAATATAATGTAACTTGAATCTGAGTCCATTCTACATAACCAGATGAATCAACCTTCATGTAAAAAGGGTTTCCTTCTTGAGTAATATCGTAAACTCCTCCTACGCAAATGAATCCATGATCAGAGGTTTCTACAACGCTCCAAATTGTACTGGTATAAATTAAATTGCTATAGCTTTTTCTCCATTGCAAATTACCAAGTGAATCAACTTTACACAGAAAAGCTCGTACATTTGAGGAAGTATATGAGTTTTGCCATCCGCATATCAAGAATCCCCCCATCAGTGGTATTAATAATTTTATTTGGTCTCAGTGACGTATCATTTGGATGACTTAAAACTTTCGTCCATAAAGTATCTAAGTTGTGATTTAATTTCATCAGCAGAATATCAATGTCATAAAGATTTGTTGCACCATAACTTTGAGTTAAACCTACGGTCATTAAATTATTATCCGGAGTTCTTACAATTGATTTAAACTGGTCATCGGAGTTGGAATTGTATATCTGATAAAAAATAGTGTCGGTAGTTATATACTGATCTGCCTTAACCATATTTCCCTCATAATCAAACTTCGAAATAAATCCACTGTATTTATCTCCGGCTGAAGATAAACTATCATTGGAACCAACAACTATGAATGCACTATCTTGTAAATTCACCATTGACCACCCAGCGGTCCAGGTTCCCAGCTCATAATGTCGGTCAAATAATATGTTTTGGCCCCAAATCAATGAGAAATTACACAAAAATATAAGCGTGAGAATTAGTTTGTTCATGATTCTGAAAGTTGCTTTGAAACGTGTTTAATCGTTCGGTAAATATTCCCTTACAGAAGGAAATTTCGTTTTTATGATAAATTATATATATTAGATGCTAAATTGTTGGCTGTGCAGAAAATTTCTTTCTCTTTTCATTCTCATTCCCGCTCTCATTCTGTTTCTGCTTCTCATTCCGCCTCACCCCCGTATCAAATGACAGTATTGCATTATTTGTTACAACATTTGTATCCAATCCGCTATTGTACCCTATCAGCCAATTGTGATTATATCCCTGGCCGGATAATTCAATAATTGCTAAAAGATTAAAGAAGGTGAAATAAATCACCTTCTTTAAGTTTAGTTTCAATTTTATCATCGGCTTATAATTAGCTTACCTGTTTCAATAAAGCCTTTGTTTTGTACCTTAACAGTATATACACCAGGCTTCAAATGTCGCACGTTAATTTTTTATTATATTCTTCACAAACCATCTGATCAATTACTGTTGTTTCACCAAGCATATTTACTAGAGTAATTTGACACAAACACACGCTCCGACTCTCTAAAAATAAGTGTTTTTTATGTAAATACCGGTCTATGCTTAAAATTCCTTTGTTAAGAATGAATTCTATACTAAAATAAAAAGTGCTGTGACATGTAAAATGCTGAAAATTAATGTGCTTAACTAACTACTTTGCAATCACAGCAATCTTTTTGCTCACTCTTTTGTCATCACTTGTTATCACACAGTTATAAACTCCATTGGCCAATTGAGGTAACTTCAGACTTTGCTCATTACTCCATGGTGGCAATAGGTATTTAAAAACAACTTTTCCGGTTACATCCACAACCTCAAACATACCGCTCTCATTCTGAGGTAGCAAATATCCAATATGCAATACCCCATTTGTTACCGGACTCGGATACACACGAAATTTAAAATCTGGCGGAGACAACTCATTCACATCCGTAAGCAAACACAGGCAACCTAACGTAGTATCACATCCCAAATAATAGTTGGGATGGTAAACGTTGCCTCTAGCTGAATAGCATGGTAAATGCAAAGCATGTTGTTGTACGTCACACGCAATGCCACCACTATCTGGAAAATTAATATAATGCATATCGATGACACTGTTTCCGGAGGTGATATATATCTTTCCATCTGCAGCCAGGTACATTGTCCAGAATAAAGTTTGTAAAAATGGATAGGGGTAGGCATAACCATCATAAATTGCCACCGTATCCATGCTTGCCGCTACATCAAGTATCGGTATTAAGCTGAATTATTTTCCGCGCTGTGCAAGCATATAAATATTTAGAATTACTTGAAAAAGCTAAACCCAATCCGGGGCTGGTCTCAGTAAAGCTAATCACCTGAGTGTTGGAGAACATACCGGTGCATCGGTCGAAATCAAAAAGACGTAATGTAAAAGTTAGCGCTCCAACAACTCCGTCATAATAGGAATAAGCCATTTTTTTTCCATCTGGAGAAAAGTGCATTTGGCCTAGCAGGTAAACCGTTGGAGGTACTCCCAGCACTTGCTGTACGGGAGCAGAAACACCTGAAGGCGACAACAAGAATTTGTAAACTATATCACTGCTATCTTTAAACGCAACAATCCACCAATCCCTGCCATTGGCATGTTTACACACAGCAAGTCCGGGATTTAGTCCCGCTTGTAAAGCCACTAAATTTTTTTGCCCGGCAATTACTCCTCCCAGGCCTCCATTCAAATTCATATCAATAACAGAGTAATACAAATAGCTGGACTTTAGGTTAACGTTATCTGTTCCTGTTTGATGAAAAAGTACATATTTAGAACTATCTCCCGGGTAAGGAACTATTACATTAGAGTGAGGAAACGGAATTCCTGTCACATTATCACACCATGTAGAAGTAAAAGGATTTGGATTCAAGCCACCTCCATTTTGCATGGTGTCTAATGTTGCATCAGCTATCCAGCAGCCATTGCTTACCATCAATAAATTTCCATTAGCATCGCTTATATTTCCTTGGGCTGCTCTAAATGGCATCTTGAAATTTGTTGGAGCAACGTTTATACTATTTGCATCAAATGATAGTATTGCATTATTTGTTACAACATTTGTATCCAATCCGCTATTATACCCTATCAGCCAATTGTGATTATATCCCTGGCCGGATAATTCAATAATTGCTAAAAGATTAAAGAAGGTGAAATAAATCACCTTCTTTAAGTTTAATTTCAATTTTATCATCGGCTAAAATTAAACCTATTTTTTTAACTGGTTCCAGTGAAATTCCATACCAAATGTCACTCCTTAACAATCTTTACACTCGCCACGTCTTCTTCCCAATTGATCCTGCAATAATAAATCCCGGGAGGTAAATTAGTTATATCCACCTTCTTATACTGACTCCATTGTGCAACCTTTTCGATATAAACCCTTCTTCCCATAGCATCAAATATTTCCAGAATGCCAACTTCTTTCTGTGGATTGAATCCTAAAGTAAAATATCCATTATTTGGATTGGGAAATACGTTGAGCTTGTGGTTAATAATTAGTTCAGTTGCTAATGAAGTTAACGTATCACATGGACTTCCTGCCAACGCTCCTAAAAAATAATTGGGATGATTGGGTAAACTGTTGAAATTGTATGCAGGCAAGGGTACTCCATGCTGAACCAAATCACAAGCCAATCCTGCGCTATCGGGTTGGTTGATTAAGTGAAGGTGTAAAGTGCTGTTGCCTGTTCCAATATATATTTTCCCATCCGGTGCAAGCTGTAGAATATTGAACAAGGTTGCCAATGGAGGATTTGGAGAATAAAATCCATCCCAAACAGCAACGGTAGTTTGCGATGAAGGAATATTGGTTGCTGTTACATCAAACTGGTAAACATATTTAGTTGATGATACAAACAAAAACTGCGAATTTGGAGAAAAGGCAACTCCTACTCCAGTTGCACTATCCAGCATTGCGATATGCACAGGATTACTCAATAATCCAGAGCATCGGTCGAAATTGAAAATCTCAATATCTGCATTTTGTCCATCAAGATTATAATATGCAAAATATTCTCCATTAGGTGAAAATGCTGCTTGACCAGCATCGTTGATTCGGTACTTTCCAATATTTTGAATTAACGGCCCTAGAATGCCATTTGGTGTAATCAAAAACAAATAGTATAAAGTGCTGAATGCTTTGTGTTTAATTAACCACCAGTCGCGTCCGTTTGCGTGCTTACATGCTGTCAAATTGGACGTGGATAAAGAATCAGTAATTAATATCTGATTCTTTGTTGTCACTGCTCCCAGCCCTGAATTCTGGCTCATGTCAACTATACTGTAATATAAGTATCGGGTCAACAATGCACTAAACGGATCATCAACAGTGGTATGAAATAAATAGTATAAATCCGGATTCCCTGGATCTGGAATAATCATATTCATTTGTGGTGGGGGTAGTCCATCCGGATACCATGAAGTGTAAACACTCGGATTTAGTCCAGAACCATTTTGCATGGTATCGCCTGTGGCATCAGAGATATAAATGCCGTTAGTATAAAATAAAATATTACCGTTTGCATCGCTTATATTTGATACGGCCCTACTCATTTCCATAGATCTTGTGACATACGATATCACTGGAGTACCGGTGATAAAATCCATATCTATACCACCAAATGGCGGTGATACTTGATTTCCTCCGTATCCCATTAGCCACAGGTTACTGATCCCCTGCGATAACAACATGACGGGAAACATTAACATCAAAAAGCCTAATATTCTAATTCTTTTCATGGTATTAACGAATTATAACAAGCTTACCATTCAACTGAAATTCATTGTGTGAATTAATCCGGTAATGATAAACGCCCGGAGTTAAATGTTCTGTAGAAAAAATCATTTGCGTCATTTCTGTATTAAGCAGCTGTTTCGATTGTAACATTCCAGTAGAATTAAACAGTAACAATTCTGCAGGTGATCCTTTGGGCAATTCATAAACCAGTGTCACACTATTGTTGGTAGGATTAGGATACAATCTTGCTGTTGGTTTCTTAGGTATTTGTCTGAGAAGAATACCAGCTTGTAAACATATATTAATATCATTATAATCAAGTTCATCATTGATTAACGATAAAATTGCTCTTGCTTTGAAAACTGCATTACCTCCAGCAAGAGGGCATTGTGCAGCAATATCTTCCAATTGATTAATGGCGTCGTCTCCCAATTGAAATTGCTCCTGACCTATAACAGAAAGGTAAATTTCGTTTACTACCTGTTCATTAACTTCAATGGTTTCTGAAGTGTAAATTGATTCATTAACAAACCGGATATTGTCAGCTGTTAGTACCAGAGAACTATCCGCGATGCTAAATACATTTCGGTTGTAATTCAAAATTGATTCCATATTTTGTCGGAAATTCTAGCATGTCCTATTCTTTTAAAATCTTTACCCCTGCAACTTTAGCTTCCCACTTGATCCTACAAAAATAAATTCCCATAGGCATCGCCGTTACATCCACTTTTTTATATTGACTCCACTGAGCCACTTTATCTTCGTAAACCATTCTTCCCATAGCATCAAATATTTCCAGAATGCCAACTTCCTTCTGTGCATTGAATCCTAATGTAAAATATCCATTATTTGGATTGGGAAATACGTTGAGCTTGTGGTTAATAATTAGTTCAGTTGCTAATGAAGTTAACGTATCACACGGACTTCCAGCCAACGCTCCTAAAAAATAATTTGGATGATTGGGTAAACTGTTGAAATTGTATGCCGGCAGAGGCACCCCGTGCTGTACCAGGTCACAAGCTAGTCCTGCGCTATCAGGTTGGTTGATTACGTGAAGATGAAACGTACCATTGCCTGTTGAAATATATATTTTGCCATCCGGGGCCAATTGAGCTATGTCAAAATAAGTTCCAAAAGGCGGGTTAGGAGAATAAAATCCATCCCAAACGGCAACTGTGGTTTGTGATGCTGGAATATTCGGTGCAGTAACATCAAACTGATAAACATAGCGAGTCGAAGAGACATATAAATAATGTGAGTTAGGAGAAAACGCAACACCTACTCCGGTAGCACTATCAAGCATTGCAATATGCACCGGATTGCTTAATAACCCAGTGCATCGGTCGAAATTAAATAGTTCAAGATTAGGTGGAGGATTCGATTGTAAATTGTAGCATGCAAAATGATTTCCATCAGGTGAAAATCCAGCTTGTCCGACATCATTTGTTCTGTTTATTCCAATCGACTGAATAAACGGTCCTTGAATACCATAAGGCGTTATCAGATACTTATAATATAAAGTACTGTATGCTTTATGAGAAATCAGCCACCAGTCCCTTCCATTAGCATGTTTGCAAGCCGTTAAGTTACCCTTACATAATGAATCGTTCAACAAAACCTGGTTTTTTAATGTAACTGCACCTAATCCAGAATTTTGATTCATATCAACAATACTGTAATATAGATTCTTTGTCAGCAATGCTCCAAACGGATCGTCTATCGTAGTATGAAATAAATAATACATATCCGAATTCCCCGGATCTGGAATTATGGTATTCATCTGTGGAGGCGGCAGCCCATCTGGGTACTGGCTTGTATACGAGCTAGGATTAAGCCCCGATCCATTTTGCATAGTATCACCTGTGACATCGGCAATGTACACACCGTTAGTAACAAACAGCAAATTGCCATTGCTATCACAAATGGTAGATACAGCCCTCCGAAATTCCATCTCGCGCGTTACATACGAAATGACCGGCTGCCCGGTAATAAAATTCAAGTCTATACCTCCAAATGGTGGTCCAGCGTAGCTTGCATAGCCCATCATCCAAAGATTGTTAATTCCCTGTGATAATAACATTGAAGGAAATAAAAATAGAATAAAGTTTAATTTGATAATTCTTTTCATAACATTAATGAATAATTACCAGTTTACCATTCAATTGAAAATCACTACTCGTATTAACTTGATAATTGTATACACCGGGAGCTAAATGTTCAGTTGAAAAACTTGTTTGAGTAATATCGCTTTTCAGCTGTTTCTTCAATTGCAACATTCCGACTGAATTAAACAGTAAAAACTCGGCTGTCGATACTTCCGGCAATTCATAAACTAATGTCACACTGTTATTGGCAGGATTAGGATACAAACTTGCTGTTGGTGTCTTAGATATTTGTCTGAGAATGATACCAGCTTGTAAACAAATATTAATATCATCATAAACATAATTATCACTGATTAGTGACAGAATAGCCCTTGCACGGAATACCGCGTTACCACCAGCAAGAGGGCATTGTGCTGCGATAATTTCTAACCGGTCAATGACGTCCTCGCTGAATTGTATTTGTTCCTGACCTAAAATAGAAAGTGAAATTTCATTTACTACCTGTTCGTTAACTTCAATGGTTTCTGAAGTGTAAATTGATTCATTAACAAACCGGATATTGTCAGCTGTTAGTACCAGAGAACTATCCGCGATGCTAAATACATTTCGGTTGTAATTCAAAATTGATTCCATATTTTGTCGCAAATTCTAGCATGTGCTATTCTTTTAAAATCTTTACCCCTGCAACTTTAGCTTCCCACTTGATCCTGCAATAATAACTCCCGGCAGGTAAATTAGTTATATCCACCTGCTTATACTGACTCCATTGTGCAACCTTTTCGCCATAAACCATTCTTCCCATAGAATCAAATATTTCCAGAATGCCAACTTCTTTCTGTGCATTGAAACCTAATGTAAAATACCCATTATTGGGATTGGGAAATACGTTGAGTTTTGGGTTAATAATTACTTCAGTTGCTAATGATGTTAACGTATCACACGGACTTCCAGCCAACGCTCTAAAAAATAATTGGGGTGATTGGGCAAGCTGTTGAATTGTATGCAGGCAAGGGTACTCCATGCTGAACCAAATCACAAGCCAATCCTGCGCTATCGGGTTGGTTGATTACGTGAAGATGAAGTGTACCGTTGCCTGTGGAAATATAAATTTTACCATCTGGTGCCAATTGAGCTATGTCAAAATAAGTGCCCAAAGGTGGATTAGGTGAATAAAACCATCCCAAACGGCAACCGTTGTTTGAGATGCAGGAATATTCGGTGCAGAAACATCAAATTGATATACATAACGAAGTGACGAAACATATAGAAATTTGGAATTGGATGAAAATGATACACCAACTCCACTTGAACTGTCATTTATGGCAGCATGCACTGGGTTGCTAACAACCCAGTGCATCGGTCGAAGCTGAATATGTCAAGATCTTCAATTAAGCCATAATAAGCAAACTTTAATCCATCTGGAGAAAATTGAGCCTGACCTGCGTCAGCTGCTCTTACTACTCCAATACTTTGTATGAAAGGGCCAAATAAACCAGATGGGGTGAGCAGAAATTTTAAATAAATATTTGTAAATCCTTGTGACAAATTATCCACCAGTCACGTCCATTTGCATGTTTGCATGCTGTCAGTTTACCAGCGTTTAATGTGTCATTAAGCAGAATTTGGTTTTTCGTTGTTATCGCTCCCAATCCTCCATTTGCGGTAATATCAATCTCACTGTAATAAAGGTATCGAGTCAATAGGTTTCCTGGAGGATCATCAACGGTACAATGAAATAAATAATACGAATTGGTATTTCCAGGGTTGGGAACAATTATATTCATTTGGTGCGGAGGTAGGCCATCTGGATACCAAGAGGTGTAAACGCTTGGGTTTAACCCCGAACCATTCTGCATAGTATCGCCTGTTGCATCGGCAATGTACACACCGTTAGTGACAAACAATAAATTGCCATTGCTGTCGCAGATGTTGGATACAGCTCTTCTAAATTCCATTTCTCTAGTAAAAGAAGAAATTACTGGCGATCCTGAGATAAAATTCATATCAATTCCACCGAAAGGTATTGTAGCTTGTGATCCACCATACCCCATAGTCCAAAGATTGTTTATACCCTGGGACAAACCGTAAAGGGTAACACTAGCAGAACAAGGTATATTCTTAAGGTTTTTACCATTTTGTTAATGTATAATTACCAGTTTTCCATTCAATTGAAAATCACTGCTCGTATTAACTTGATAATGGTATACACCGGGAGCTAATTGTTCTGTTGAAAAACTCATTTGAGTAATATCGATTTTCATCTGTTGCTTCAACTGCAACATTCCAACTGAATTAAACAGCAGAAACTCGGCTGTCGATACTTCCGGCAATTCATAAACTAATGTAACACTATTGTTAGCAGGATTAGGATACAATCTTGCTGTTGGTTTCTTAGGTATTTGTCTGAGAATGATACCGGCTTGTAAACAGATATTAATATCATCGTAAACAAGTTCATCATTGAGTAACGATAGAATTGCTCTTGCTTTGAAGACTGCATTACCTCCAGCAAGTGGGCATTGTGCAGCAATACCTTCCAATTGATTAATGGCATCGTCTCCCAATTGAAATTGCTCCTGACCTATAACAGAAAGAAAAATTTCATTTACTACCTGTTCATTAACTTCAATTGTTTCTGAAGAATAAATAGATTCATTAACAAAACGGATATTGTCAGTTGTAAGCACCAGAGAACTATCAGCAATGCTAAATACATTTCGGTTGTAATTCAAAATTGATTCCATATTCTGACGGATGCCCTGTATAGCCAGCAGATAAACGGATGGATCAACTGCCGATTCCAATGCATGACGGTATAGTTCCATCTGCTCCGCAAGCAAAGCCATTTGAACATCAAGTGAGTTTCTATTCTGATTCAAATTGTTAATCACCGATTGATCCAGTTGCATCATTTCATATTGCTCGCCAGTCAATTGTTCCAATTGTGCAGCAACGGAAACTTCCATCTCATTATAGAAATTCTCGAAAAGAGAATTGGCTAACAGAGTAGAATCTGAAAGCAGATTTCTATACAGTTCTCTTTTTAACCGCCATAAAGTTTCAGCAGTGTAGGGTGTATTTTCAATGCTATCTCGTGCAATGCGTTCGTGAATGACAATATCAATCGGGCAGTCGGGACAAGGTGGAAATTGGTCACAATAATGATGATTATTAACTAAACAATAAAATGTTTCATTGGTATAATCAATTCCAGGTTGAAACCAGTTAGGGGGTTCAAATCCTACTGGATTAAGGGAACTGGTAGTAGGTTCAAAACTTAGCCCTGATGGTGGATTGGAATTGTCATATGAGTATGGAGAAAATGATGCAATGATTGGATTATCACTAAACGCGTCCCCAATTTAGATTCACAGGAGTAACAGGCCACAAATTTCCTTTCCAATCCTGAGAATTGGTAATTCCCTGATTGTAAAACAAGCCCCTATTATGGTTATTAAATTCATTTCCCTGTATAGTTACATTCAAGCCGGCATCACCTACCATTCGTATTCCATTCATGGTTTTGTCAACAACATTGCAGGAAATAATTGGATCGCTACCAAGCACATTAGTAATTGCCGATTGATGAACGGAGGCGTTAAGATTATTTGACCCATCAACAACATTGCAACTTATTTCGGTTTTGTTACTACCACTCACAATAATTCCATTAATGTTGACAAGATTATCGGTCATGAATAAATCATTTTCCGTTACAAAATAATCAGATGTACTAGTCAGACCAATACCATTCGCAGCATTGTTTGCGCCGCTATTGTAAAATATGTTGTTATTGTGAATGCGGGAATCACGGTTTGAACCTTGTCGCTCTAGTGACTGAATAGCACTTACACCACGAAAGGCCCCGGAAACAAATTCACAAAAATAAATTTCATTATCGCTCACCCAAAGATGGTCGGCATTGTCATTAAACCCAAGATCGATCGCTGTGCTTCGGGATTCAATGTGATTGCCAGTTATATCCATTGTAAGATTGCTACCAAAATTTGTTCGTAGCCAGTAAGCATATTAGTCATATTATTATCCCGTGAATCCACATTCATTCGGTTCGGTAAAAATTCCGTACTTGCAATTATCAAATGCTGTTTGTCCATTTTTACCAAAACCACGTTGCTTGACCAAACTACCAAATCTGCCAATAGCATAAATAGTACTGTTATTATAACTCGTATTTGCTAACATGGATTGAGTTAAATTTTGATATACAGGGTCAGGTACAATATCCTCAAAGATACAATTTGTAATTGAAATTGAGGTATTTCTTGAGATAACTCCATTGCTCATATCATAAAATCTGTTTGGCTGATATTGAGAGCCCAGATTCAAAATGGCATCATGAGATAAAACACCTGAAAGAGATTTTAAACCGGGAAGTGTTAGCTGCCCTGCATAATTGGGTCTTATTGTTCCAAATGTTGCAAATTGGCAATTTCTTACATAAGTAGAAACAGAATTTAAACCAGACAAAGCTTGTGGTATAAATAATCCAACATAATTTCGGTAAAGTTTAGAATTTTCGAGGATGACTGTTGAGTTATTTTCCTGAAAAACAGCATATTCGGCATCACAAATTTCTGAATCGGCTGCTTTTAGTGTTCCTCCTACTAGTGTTCCTCCGTCCTCTACCCTGATTCCTTTCCACATATCGGTACAGGAATAAATTCTGCTGTTTTCAAGCACGAGCGTTTTGCCTGCCTCCACAACTATCTCAACACCCGGATTTACATAAAATGTGTTATTAGAGTATGAAACATTGTGTTTAATGAAAAAATCTTCTATAATGTAAATGGTTTCATTAGGATAAAATGTATATGATGTAGACTCATTGTGACCTTGCAAAGTAACCTGATCAGCAAACGAAGCGCAGTCAGATGCCACCTGTAGCGTGCATTGTGCTGTAAATGGGCCGCCACTTACAGCCGGATCCAATAGTAATTCAGCTTTATTGATAGCAATTCCGCCTGGTGGAATTTGAGTGAAATATCCAGTTAAAATTAATGTAGTACATTGAACGGCAGGCCATGCGATAAAACCGGTGGGAAGAGGGCTAGTAACAACAAAATTAGGCGGAAGATTGTCTATAATCTGAAAGGATGGAACAGGAGTTAAAGACGGCGATAGGTTACAGATTTCAATGTAAAAATCTATTGTTGTATTAAGAGGAATGTTGTATGTTGATGGTGTTTTTGTAATTGTAAAGCAGTTGGTGCATAAATTACCTGTCACATTTTCACTCATGTTACTGAAATTGGTTTGATATAAAAAATCATCCCCACAATAGTTTGTTGTATTAAGTTGTATCGAAGGTAGTTGTCCATTATACCTACATTTAGGATCTAATTTTAATTCAATTTTAAGACAATTTAATATTCCCAGGAAGCCATTTGGATAACCTATTGCAGCTAAATCAACACTACTTAATGTCCAAATAGTTTGAGTACTATTAACTACAGTTAACGGCACACTGTTTCCGCTACAATCAGTAATGTTACATTCTAATATATCAAGAAATGGTGGCAGATTTAACAATTCAATACCAATTGGATAAACACCTCCTTGTTGTAGCGAAGTGAATTCCGCAGAAATATAAAACGGTTGACATAAAGAAAACTCATTCGGTTGAATCGATTTTGGATCCATAGCAACCGGTGTATTGATAAGTGAAATATCAAAGTTATCTACAAAGCAAGGTGTGGTACCCGATGGTGCTGGCCAACCGTCACAATTCCAGCCCCAGGTAATAGATATTGGATCCGGATTTGTTTCACACGGTTGATAAACTGCACGAAGTTCATACTGATTTAATGCGCCACTATTCATTACGGATTCCAATATGAAAACATTTGGATTGCCAGCAACAGGTTGTATTTGTGAAACAGTTGGGGCTACTCGAAACACGCTAAATGACAAATAATTTATTCCTTGAGGGATTTCGAGAAAAACATTATAAGCTTGTGTAGAAGGAGTTCCTGCCAAGTTTAAATTTTCAATATTAAACTCCCAAACAATTGTATTTTGAATTGCACTTTCAACGCCAGAAGCAGGAATTTGATTCAAAACTAAATGTGGAGTTATGGTAACCAGTGGAGTTAGATTATTATTTGTTAATGATCGTACGAATTGGCAACTTGTGGCATTGTACATATTCTGACAATAAATATCATTATCATTAAATTCCGGTATTAACAGTCGGAATGGAAGCGGTAGAAGCACAGACTATTTCATCTAAATTGATTTCTATTTCCATGTCCAATTTTTGATCGCTGAATATTAGTCCTGTCGGGGTATTAGTAGTTAGACACGCAGGGCCGTTAGGAAAAGAATTTACTGTGTTTAAGTTAAGCAAAAGATTCCCTAACAAATTAACTGTTAGATTGGTAAAATTATTCCATGATGCCCAATTTTCATTTGTGATGGTGCTTGTAAATTCCAGAAAATTTGTTCTGACCCTGGAATTTGAACTTGAAAGCTGAAAGCTAGGATCAATTTTAATTGTCCATGTTAGGTTTTAAAGGTGGGTATCCTATACTCGTTCGTAAATATATTTTTTAAGTTGTTTTTGCCCCAACTATAGATTTAGTATTAATAGATATATATCTATCACAACTGTTAGGATAATATTTATAGCTTGAAAAATTAGAAATATCCGTTGAATAAAAATAATGTCGTCCACTATATTTTTCACACCAAAACATGTACGAATCCGCAAATGTTTGGTTAACAAGATTCATTGAAGGTGGATTGGGTACGGGTGTTCCAAAAGTCCACTTATCATTGTTGGCAGCAAGTTGCGAGTTAGGCATATCAAAAACTGTACTTCCATTAGGTTGAGAAGTCCCCGATAAAAACATAAAGTTAGTGATAATACTTTTCCTTACACCATCAGGGGGATGAATTGCTGTAAAGTTACCGCAGAATTCATAATGCACTTCGAGCCTGTAACGCTGACCTACTCTGAATCGATCAAACTGAAATTGAGCATTTGGATTTTCCCATATTACATCCGGGTTTGATGACCCACTAGTTCCAAATTCAAAATCCTCGTCGAAAAAAGAAAAGAACATAATATCAGTATTTAAAACTGGCAAATATTGAATGATATTAGTTGAAGTTTGCATGTGAACCATAGTTTCAAAATTACTACTTATTGCTCCACCAAATGCATCACAATCCCTACAGTTTACAGGGTTAGGGGTTTGTGTTGGCGCATCGATGTAAAAACGAATATCTGTTATGCGGATATTTAATCCGCTGATCGCATCT
Source organism: Bacteroidota bacterium (assembly GCA_016713525.1). Taxonomy (GTDB): domain Bacteria; phylum Bacteroidota; class Bacteroidia; order AKYH767-A; family OLB10; genus JADKJB01. The sequence goes on from JADJOZ010000004.1 coordinate 234,975, forward strand.
TTATGCGGCATTACGCGTTCTAAATGTAACCATTTTAGTATTGCACCATTAGCAACCATATCATCTTCATACAAATAGCCATCAGGTGTTTCACCATCTATGAATGTTGCAATGAGCTGATCTTCTAGTAAATCGCCATGGAAAGATGAAAGTGAATCGATTTTATTGAAATTAGAATAGTTTGGTGAAACAGGAGTAAGCGGAATATCTGCAATTCCATCATCATTGTCATCAATATATCCGTAAGTGGTTCTATGCAGATTGTAATCTTTGATATCGATACCAGGTGCTCCACATCCCGGGCACTGCATTTCTATAAAATCTCCTTCTCGTGATAAGGGCAACCATTCAAGGGATGGCGTGGTACTAACAATTGTTTTGTTGTAGCAAGCTCCAGTAGGATTGGGAAGAAGTGAAAATGTAACGTGATAATTTGAAACAGCCTGATTAAATGGACCGCAACAGGAATTTAGCCTAAAATTGAATTTACCGGCATTTAAAAAATTTGCTGGATTAGCTACATCAGATAAATCATAATAGAAATCATATTTCCCAGAATCGCACCCCACACTACATTCATCTGTGGCATCATAAATGACAGTTGCATTTGAATGAAATGGCAGGAATGTCTGCCCCCCAAAAGTTAAACTGACTTCATTAGTAATTGGCGTAGAAATATATAAACCCGCATCTGTATGAATTCGCGCCCTTAAAAATCCTTGTGAGGGCGTACACATATTGCTGCCTTGAGAACCATTACATCCAAATGTTTGTGCCTCCCAAGCTGACATTGACAATCCATCTAAGTCAATAGCAAAGTTTACTGCCGGTCCAAGTGTTACAATATTAGAAGTAGTAGTACACTTGGGACCAACAGCCGTTAGATTACTAATTGAAGGAGAAAATGATAATAATTGGTCTAGTCCATCTAATTTGAAAGCATACATACTTATTCCCCCAACAGAAGTTAAAAAAGCATTATTTGGAGATGGAGCACTAGTCACGGTTATTTCTGTAAGGCATTCACTTTCTCCACTTAGGCCAATTATCCAATTGTTAAAAAACTTTTTCTTTGTTTAATAATTGATTGTCCTCTTCTACACATTTATAGGTTCTGAATTGAACATGGATGGTTTCAGATGGCGGTAATGCTTCAAAGTTAAATTCGAATTGTTGAAATGAATTCGGAACTTGGCCAATGTTGTTACACAAAGTCGGATTCGTCCAATCTGTAAAACAATCAACAGATCCCGAAACCGGGTTTTGTAATGCAATACCAGTAGGATCTTCAAGATTAATTGTAGAAACACTTGGAATAACATTTAAACTTGATCGATCGATCATTACCAAACCAGAATTAGGCCCATTATAGTATAAATTGAAACTCCCTTTCAATATTTCAGTTGTACCAGTGTTTTCAATATAAAAATCCCAATCGGTAAAATCTCCAGGGCATGAAAGATCAGTTTGGGCATCGGCTAATAATGGTGACACTCTCCTAATTGTAAGTTCTCTATTTCCGCCATTGACAATTGTAAATTCTGTATCGAACTGTTCTTGGCAGCTAGTACAAGCATCTATAAATTGTGTATTGTCGAAACAATGCCAAGAAAATTCGACAGTTTCATTTTCGCAAGGAAGACAGCCAGTAATTTCAATTTCCTCGCGAATATGTAAATAATAACCATGAGGGATATTTATTAAAATATTTGACGCAGTAAGAATTAGCGAATTAGTATATGAATTTGATGATGAAGCCGGATTCGGATCAGAGCTCACTTCATATGATACACTTTTTATTGAATACTTGCCTGTGCATTGAACCACATCGTTAAAGTCAAACAAAATGTCCGCTTCTGCACCTGTATTAGAATAAGTAAAGTAAAGAAAGATATCATTTGTTCCTTGATAAATTCCAGAAAAAGCGTTTGGAGTCAAATTAACCAAATACGGATATTCCATCTGAATATTCGTTCCTGTCGTGTTTATATTTGCCCCTCCATTTATTGTCCATTCAGAATTAAAAAAAGCATTCATGTTTGAAAGAGCAGTATTTGAAAGGATTGAACAATCAACCAAAAAATCAAACTCGAATGAATTTCGAGTATCGCTTATAGTCACCTCAAATTCATTTTTTACTGAGGTTGGAGTTAAAGTGATATTTTGAAATGAGGTATTGTCAATAATCACTTGACCTATATCATTTTGACCTGAATTGGCACACAAAGCAGTATAGATATTGTTAGAGTTAATTACTACCACCGGCTTAATTTTTAAGGTAAACGTAGTTCCAACACCATTTGGAAATGAAGCAGTATATCGATTTGCATGGCATACCTTTACTTTTGTTGGTGAAGTTATGTTGACTGAATTGGGCAATTGGCCATATAGAAGCAGGCAGTAGAATGTACCAAAAAAAGTTAAGATTAGTGCTTTCATGAGTTTATATATTTAAATGTGAATTATCTTTCAAATTTTAATGAATGAAAACTGTTAACTTTAACTTTAATCCTCGGTTTTACATGCTTCAATTTCATTAATCAATAATTGAATCATCTAATAATTCTAAAGTTAGATTAACATATCCATTTATTCTAGAAAAAGATTAATTATTCACAGTTTATTATAGCATTGAATATCAATTAGATCTGAAACTACCCCCGTATTTATACCCGAGGGAAAACCCTTGCTTTTTGAAAATCGATTTTTGAAATTCGGCGTAAAATCGCCAATCAGCCTGCCATGGCATTAGCTTTTTTATTAATTCCGACCTTCTCTCAGTTTAAATTTGCTTTTTTATTTCATTGACACCATATTCCATGCACAATGAACATAACCTAAGCTGAAAGCTTGTAAATAATAGCAACTTCAATAACTGAGATGTTTGTCAATTCCATGCTGCTATCACACCATACATTTATTAAATTACCTGCACAGTTTCATTACCAGACTCATTTTTCAATTTTCCCTGCTAACATGCCGCTATTCCCTTCTTGCATAGTAAAGCTAAAATCCTTAATTTTGCTCTTTAATATCATTGCCGGTAGCCGAAGCACTCTGTGGAACCAATTAAAGTTGCTATTCTCGATTTATACAACAATCACCCGAATCAGGGTATGCGCTGCATCAAGCAGATTGTTGAAGAACAGGTTTTTCCTATAGAATGGAAGGTTTTTGATGTGCGGGCTAAAAATGAAATTCCCGACTTAAGTTACGATGTTTATATCTCATCCGGTGGGCCGGGAAATCCTTTGGTTGGGGATGAGGAATGGGATCGGAAATGGACTTCCTGATGGATGCCATTTTTGCGCACAATAAGGTTCCCGGAAACACTAAAAAATATGTGTTTCTCATCTGCCATTCTTTTCAGATGATGATCAATCATTTTAAACTGGCTGAAATAACCAAACGAAAATCTACTGCCTTCGGAATTTTTCCGGTTCATAAAACTGCAATTGGTGATGACGAAGCGCTGCTGGTAAATTTACCCGAACCTTTTTATGCCGTCGATTCACGCGATTATCAGGTTATTCAACCCGATGCAGCAAGAATGGAGGAATTAGGCGCCCGATTGCTGTGCATCGAAAAAGATCGCCCGCATGTCCCCTATGAACGGGCAACAATGGGCATCCGGTTTTCTGATGAGGTAATCGGATTTCAATTTCATCCCGAAGCAGATGTTTTTGGAATGAACCTTTACTTCCAGCGAAGCGACAAAAAAAAGCAGGTAATAGAAACTCATGGACTTAAAAAGTATGAGGAAATGCTCGATTATCTGAAAGATAAAAACAAAATTCAACTTACGTATGCAACCGTTTTACCCGGTTTTCTGCGGTTGAGCATGATGAAGCTGCGTAATTTTACTTTTTAATTAGTTGCAGTTTACCGACTTTCTTTTATATTTGTATTTACTAATTGTTTCGTCATGATTCCGAATCTCCGTGATCCCTTTAATGCTGCCTATACCGATGAAAAATATAAAAGTCTGGTGCATGATTTAAACCAGTATGCAGGTGAAAAAATTCCGTTTCGTATTGCCGAAACTCCGGTATTCGTTCCTGCTGTTCTGAAAAATAAATTAACCGATGCCTGCGCCCGCATCATTGATGTGATTAAACAACCCGGTTTTCGGGAACTTACTAACCGGGCAATTCCTCAAAATCTTTTTGTCCCCGGCGAAACCAATAAATCCATGTGGCTGGCATTCGATTTCGCTATTTGTCGCGATTCAAACTGGCAACTCGATCCACAACTGATCGAAATGCAGGGCTTCCCTTCTCTCTTTTTTATCAACACCTCCTGGCAGAAGCATACCGAAAAACTTATAACATATCCGAATCTGTAAGTCATCTGTTCAATCATAATGATAACGGCTATGTGGCTCACATGAAGAAATTATTTCTCAATGGTCACAACCCTGAAAATGTAATTCTTCTCGAAGTAGAACCGGAAAAACAAAATACAAGAATCGATTTTCTGGCAACTTTTTTAAATACCGGCGTACGTCCCGTTTGCATCAGTAAAGTAAAACGGGAAGGCAAACATTTATACTATGAATTAGATGGCCGCCGAATTGATGTTCACCGCATTTATAACAGAGTAATTTTCGACGAATTTCAAAAACGTACCGATCTGCATTGCGAGTTTAATCTCACCGAAGAAGTAGATGTTGAATGGGCCGGACATCCAAACTGGTTTTTTCGTATCAGTAAATTTACCATGCCATTCCTTAATAATCCCTTCGTTCCCGAAACAAAATTTCTGCACGAATTAAAATCTATTCCAGTCGACCTTGAAAATTATGTTTTAAAACCTCTCTTCTCTTTTTCCGGAAGTGGTGTGATTTTCCATGTTAAAAAAGAAGACATCGATCAGATCAAAGATCCGGAAAACTGGATACTGCAACGCAAAGTTACTTACGAACCTGTCCTCACCGCACCCGATGGAAATGTTAAAACTGAAATACGAATGTTGTACAGTTGGGAAGAAAAGGATGAAGACCCTCAGTTAATTATCAATATGGCACGACTTAGCAAAGGTGAAATGATTGGCGTGAAATATAATAAAGATAAAAACTGGGTTGGTGGTAGTGTAGGATTTTTTGAAATGTAATTTTCTATAACTCTCAGCTACCAAATAATTTTTTACGGATCTGTCCTATGTTCTTTAATCGCTTCAGATTAAAAAATAAGGCTAACCCCAATTTAACGGGCATCATCAAACGTATAAAAAATACTTTAGCATCAGATCCCTTTTTACCGGAGATTTCATAACCTGCCTTACGCATATTCTCCGCATTGATGGCTTCACAAATCTGAATTTCCTCATCACTCAAGCCGCCTTTGTTCCATTGGCCGGTTTTTTTGGTATCGATTCCACGTGTTTGCACTGCATCCTGAAAATTAGATGATCCCACAACAGGAATATCGAGTAATGCAGAAGAATAATTGATGCCACAGAATTGACTCACCTCAGCAATTACGCGCTCGGGATTTCCAATCAACTTTTCATAGTAAACCATCTTTACAGCAGGATGATTTTCATATTTCAATCCTTCATTAAAAGTAGCATTCCATATTCTGCTGATGGTAACCGGGTGGTAATTCAGCCTAGCTCTAACCGATTCCCAAAATGGAATTTCACCTCCGGAAAGTGCCCGTCGCTTCCATTTATTTTTCTGCGACAAAAGTACTTCCCTCGGATCTCGAACCATAATCAGAATTTTAGATTCAGGAATATGAGCTAATATGGAAGCAATCGAAAAAATATTCTGCGGCGTTTGTTTGCACGGAATCGATTTGCCATGAAGCTTACTTTCGTTCAAACAAAATTGCTTGTACAATTCGATTTGGGAAATTCCATCCTTTCCCGCTAAAGCAACTTTTGCTTCCGCAAGAAAAGGTTGCGGATTTCGGTCACCGAAATAACCATTTCGTTGTACAGCACACAATCCTGCATATAATAAAACCGATTTCTCAGTCGATAAAACATCCGTTGGTTCACCTTTTACCAATTCATCAAAAAAATGTAATTCCTGAAAAGTAAAAACATTGGCATGATTGCCAAGTATTCTCGACATCATGGTAGTCCCCGATCGGCTGTTGCCTGTGATAAATAGAAACATCTTAGTCTGCAAAGATGAGAAAAAGCCGGCAATGGCAAAACCTTTGACCTGCAAAAGGCTGAATTAGCTGCAATTGACTATGAAAACCCACCTTTTGAAACCTTTTTTTTTACTTTTGAAGAAATATTTCCTATCATGAACAGATTCCATCACACCATAATCAGCCAACTCTTCCTCATTGCATTGCTTTTCACTTCAACGGGTTGCAAGGGACAAGCAGGTAAGAAACCAAAAAATCAAAGTGGCAATGCTGCCATTTCTGCTTCAGTCATAAAAGTTACTGCCGACAAAGTTACTTTTCAGGTTAATGATCATTTAAATGGCTTCAATGCCCAAATGATGCGTGGGCCATCGTGGAAAACACCCGGATTTGCCGATAAAGTTGCTTCCCTCAACCCAAAACTGATTCGTTATCCCGGTGGTACCGTTGCCAGTTTCTGGGATTGGAAAACGGGATGGCTGATGAATGTGAAAACACTGAAAAAAGAATGGAGCAATATCCCAAAAAGTCCGATTTTACTGGATGATCTGAAATTTGCCTGCGATCAAACCGGTGCAAATCCTGTATTCGTTTTGAATATGGTCAACTCCGAATTAAGCTATCAGATGGAAATGTTGCGTTATGCCAAATCGATAGGACTAAAAGTGGCTTTTGTAGAACTCGACAACGAATTGTATATCGGCGAATCCTATTATGTAAGCAGGTTTCCTACCGGAGCAAGTTACGCTCAGGAGGCAAATACCTGGATTGAGGCTATTAAAAAAGAATTTCCCGGAGTAAAAGTCGCTGTGGTTGGTTATTCATCACGTGAAAGTGCCGGTCAGAAAGAGAAAAAACATCAGGCACGAACCGATAACTGGAATTCTCAGGTTATTCAAAATGTGAAGAATGCCGATGGAATGACTTTTCATGTTTATGGTGGCTCCGGTTTAAAATTTCTTGCCAAAGCAGCCGCCAAAGCCGCTCCTGCCGATGATGATGATGAAGATGGCGTTTCACCAAGTGAAAGCTATCAGACAGCATTCGAAAAACAAGGTAGCGTAGGTATTATTCTGGGCAACCCATTTGCCCGCTGGAACAGTGCCTCTACTTATGATTACAAATTATTGCCTCCCGGTATGAAAGCCTGGATCACAGAATACAATTTGTTTGAAAAAGAAGGTGTTGTTGCCGGCACCTGGACGCATGGATTGTATGCAATTTCTCAAACGTTAATGTTTATGGAAAATCCGCTTACAGAATTGTTTTGCTATCACAACCTGACAACCTCTGCTCAATTTGCAGCTATTTACAACAATGCGCAGGGACTCGACAAAGCAGTAAAGAAGCAACCCACAACACCATTAACACTAACGGCTCCAGGACATACGCTGGAGTTGGCTGGTAAATTTTTAAAGCATGGTGGCACTGCAACTAAATTACAATTCCCTGGAAATCCCCAGCTTGCAGCCTCACGTGGTCAGAAGTATCCAGCATTGAATGGTTGGATGGTAACTCATGCAAAAGGAAAAAGTGTAATTGTAATAAACTTATCTTCCGAATCTAAAAAAATAGATTGCTCCTCATTATTAACAGGAAGTATTACATGGAATCAAAAATATGCAGGGCCTCTTAAACAAATTGCTAAAGATGGTGATGTGAAACTTGCAGGAGGTTCCGGAAGCATGGTAAATCTGGAGCCCTATTCGGTTACTTTAATAGAAGGAAATTAAGCCGTATAACCAAGCTTTAACGATAATTCCGAAATCGCCGGCTGCAGTATTGCGTGCACCTCAGCATTCGGATTTCCTTTGGAGGGATGCAAAACTTTTTGTGCATAATTAAGCATTCCGGAATCTGATTCTAATCCACAAAATTGGTTGATTTTTTCAAGCGTTGCTGCAGCATTGGTAGTCAGTGCTTCATACGAAACCGGCAACACCTGATCAGGGAACTGTTGCATCATTTTCAATCCCTGATTCATAGTCAGAATCCATTCTACAGCGGCCTTATCCGATTCTGAGGTTAATCCATTAATAAGTTGTTGATGTGGTGCCAGATATTCATCAACAGGCACCAGTTGATTAAGTATTAATTTCCATTTTCTATTTTCAACACCCCACCAATTTTCAGATGCTGTAACATCATGGTGATCAGCCGACCATTTGGCTGTAGAAGAAATTGTCTCAGCTGCATTTCGGTACAAAAAAATAAATTTTGGCTTGTCGAATATGGCATTCAAAAACGGAATTCTGAAAATCATTTCAGGATACTTGTCGACTACAAAGTTTTCTCCGGTAAGTCGAAGAAATGTTGAATAAATTCCCAGCACTTTTTGCTTCACACTTACATCGGCATCAGCTGCTGTCAGATAAAATCGCCCCTCTGTTTTTGAATAGCTGCCAATTAAATCATCCTCATGATGCGCAACATTCCAAATTGCTTTGGGTTCATTCATAAATCCGAGTTGGTGATGTACCGATAAAACCATTCCAAGAACAGTTGACCCGCTGCGTCCGGTTCCGGTAATAAAAACAGGATTTTTTGCTGAAGGAATTATAGTAGAAGAACTAGCTTTACGCAGAAAGAAAAAAGTAATTGGATTGAACCATCGGCCACTGGTAGTTGCCGGACGACCTTCAAAGAAAAAATAAGAGAGTAACCGGATGTAAGTTTTGGAGAATGAATTACTGATGTACTCCCTTGTCAATTGAGCAATCATGCCAGTTCACTCACATTTTCAGGCTCGAGCCATTTTGGCAAATTGGTATAGCCATAATTCTGAAGCATACCTGCCAGTTTCATATTAGGTTCCTGATAATACTTGCGAATCATAGCTACTGTGGCCGCATCAATTTCATTTTTACGGAATGATGCACCATTCATTTTGTAATACACATTCAGGATTCGCTTTTTGAAATGTGGATTATTCCTCCAGAAACGTTGTCCCGCATTATTCGCCGCCACTGCAATCCGATGTAGTCCGCGATTTTTATAATTCAGTGATTTATTTTTGATATCAAATTCAAAAGTATCATAAAATTCATCGTCAATTTCGAGCCAGTTGCAGATGTCTTTCATAAACAGTCGGGAATCCTGTTTGAGGTCGTCGAAATAAACTATTTTTATATCATCACCAAAACGTTGTAGCCAAGGTTCCAGAAAACGGTGATACAATCCCAAATAAACACCGGTATAAATCTGATTTTCGTGCAAATCAAGTTCACGGGTCGATTTTTGCAAACAAGCTTTGACATAAGTTGCAAAATCCATTTGTTCAGGTAACTGAAAAGTAGCCTTTTTTCTACGATAAAAAGAAATGAGTCTGTCGACAGGATCTTTTAGTATGATCAATATTTTAACGGGACCTAAAGTATCAACTATTTTGTCTGCGATTTTATTCCCTCCGAAAACATATGCTGGTGTTGCTTCTAACCGATACTTTTCGTTTTTGCAATGTGCAAACTGCGCTTCATAAGCTGCAATCGGTTCAATTGGTTCATCATAAAGCAAAGGCAAAAAATAACAGGTCTCCTTATCTTTTGATCCCGAAATATCGGGGTGCTCACACAAATAATGGAATAAAGAGGTTGAGCCTGCTTTATTGACTCCGGCAATGATAAGATTTGCTAATTTGGGTATCCGATGAGCTGACATAAGGGGTTGCCATTTTCAGGCTGTAAAATCGGTTTTTTTCATGAATTTACCAGTGACTTTTTGATAAATCTGCATTAATCGTAGGTAAAAGGTGTTGTCATTGAAGTTATTATCGGCAAATTGTTTGGCAGAAAGGCCCATTTTACGGGATTTTTCGGGGTCATTCCACAAAATCCGGATGTAATTTGCCAGACTTTCGGAGTCGTGGGAAGGGAAGACAAATCCTGTTTCCGCATGTTCAATATACTCCGGAATCCCTCCTTTGTCACTGCCAATCACAGCTTTACCTCTGGAATAGGCCTCCATCATTACATATGGGAAATTTTCATACCAGATGGAAGGCACCACCACAAAACGGCATTCCCGTAACAATTTCTCCAGCTCATCACCCCATTTTGGCCCTAAAAAAGTAACATTAGTGATTTTTTGATCAGCCATCTGCTCCTCCAGTATCCCCCTGTAATTACCATTCCCTGCTATCAGCAATTTGGCTTCCGGAACTAGTTTCATTGCACTTAATAAAATATCAACACCCTTTTCATCCGATAACCGTCCGATAAACAGCAGGTAGTCGTTGGCAGTTGCTGAATAAGCATGCAAGGTTGCATTAAATGGCTTGCCCAGAAATTCAAGTCGTGCGGCTTTTTCACCCCAGAATTCAGCAGTCTTGTCTAACATAAACCGACTCTCAAACAAAAAGGTATGCACATTCCCTTTCCAGATATTGCGACGATCGTGCACATACGCTTCAACAGCACTCAGTAAACTCACAGCACGTGAATGTTTGCAACAATTATTCACCACTGCCATATAAAATTTTCCGCCTTTACAATCCTCACATATTTTTCCATGATGAAATAAACGATAATTTGGGCATATGTGTTTGTAATCGTTACACGACATCACTACCGGAATACCTTCTTCAGTACATGCATCCAGAATACTTGGTGTGATGGTAATGTAAATTGCAAACACATGCACAATATCATGCTGAAACGATCTCAGTAATTGACGAAATTGCTCTTTATTGGTACGTGAATAAATAACTTCAGGAATGGCTTTTATTTTCTCAAGTATGGAACCATTCAGGTAATCAACAGAGGTACCAAACACTACATTTTCATCTCGTACAAAAACATCTTTAGAATCTTCGGCATCATAATCGGTTGTGAAAATTTTTACTTCATGACCTTCTTTACGTAAAATCCTGGCCACATCCTGAAAGTAAACTTCAGCACCTCCTACTTTCCTCCAGAACTTATGTACCAATATAATTTTCATAATTTGCTTTGCGCTGATTTCCTTTCAGACTTTAATTGGAAAGATGATTTGCAGCAATAATACGCTGTTCCTGTTTCAACCTTCTCCATTCTGAAAATACCAATCCTGCAATCATCCAGAAATAAAATCCGAAGGAACGAAAGACAAAAGTCCGCAATATCAGAGAATAAGGAATTGCCACAATTACCAATACCGCCATTGCAAGTGCAAACAGCCGGAAATAAGGATCAGGGCTCTGCCGGAAAACGAACAATGAGGCAGTAAATATTTTATAAAGGATAAGATAAAATAATACCAGTCCGGCAATGCCATAATAAATAATGAATGCCACCCAGTAAACATCATTTATAATAGGCAGGTTATTGATGGGAGTATTGGAACCGAATAATTTGGTTGCTGCTTTTTCAAGAGCGAACTCCTGGGCCGGACTATATCCTAATATCTTGAATGAACTGATTAAGTTTCCGCCAATTTCAGTCAAAACCAATCCCCGGGAAAATTGCATGGTATTATCCATGTAACTACTGCTGAAAACAGCAGTGATATTAGAAAGTGGATCCGTATATTTTAATTTCGGATTGATATAGGCAGTTGTTGAATTTCCTCCGGACGAAGAAAATACACCGGTGAATATGATCGGTGAAATTAAAAGCAGTGCAATACTTCCGTACAACACCAGCTTCTTACGTGCACCCGAAAAATAAAAAAGCAGTGGTATTGCAGCAAGTGAAACAAAAACTGATCCTCTGGAATAAGTAAAGAAAATGGAAATGGTTACCAGCACCAGTAAAACAAAACACAATATCCGTTGGTTTTTGGGAAGCCCTACCCGTTTTTGCAATGCGGCACCCAGGATTACAAAAACAATAACGAGGAATAATGCCAAAAATACGGAATCACCAAATGTTCCAATCCCTGCTCCCATTTCACGGCCGCTTCCAAATCCTGTGGCAAGCACTCTGTAACTAACCTGCTTACCTCCGATTTCAAGATCACTGGCACGGGGATACCAAAATGGAGAAAGCCCGAAATAATGCTGATAAATGGTTACACCAACCTGTATCGTTGTTACTCCTATCATCAGTTTAAAAATTTGTCGCACCGTTCTTTGATCCTGCTGAATAATTGCCAACACATAAAAAAGTGGAATGTATCGTAACAAGGTTCGCAATCCCATGAATGATTGGAAAAAGGGAGCATTGTTAACAACAGTGATGACAATCGCATAAACCACAAAAAGCAACAGTAATTTATCGATTGAAGTTCCGGCAGGAATTTTTTTAAGTTGAATAAATCGTACCAGCAACAATCCGCCTAACAAATAAATAATAATTTCAACTGCAAATCGCAGGTATCCATAAATAGCATCCGACACTGGAAGGTACTTCAGAAAAAGCACTTCGAAAGGGACGAATGCAATCAGTAAAAATATAATCCAGGTAAATCGGAACTTCATTTTCTTGCTTAATCTTTCCAGGGCAAATCGATACCAAGGTAAGATTTTAATTTTTCCTTATCTTTAAGATAATAATTTTCAATCCATTGCAGCTGGCCTGAGGTCAGATCCAGTGCTACTTCTTCCGATGCTTCATTTGCATTTGTGAACGCTTTTCCGGCCTTATATCCCGCTAATTTAAGTTTTTTTCTGATGTTATCACCAAACATCCGCGTGAACGGTCTGACAGTCCGTTTCATTTTCCGAAACATGGTATGAAGTTTCACATTCTTTGCCGCGACGGAAGGATTATAAATATGAAAAGAAAAATCATTGAAATAACCAGTATCTATTTGAACAAATTCACAAATTCCGGCACAAAATGCTTTTGGGTCAGATGCCAGATCTTCATAAAAAAGCACTTTAATTTTATCGCTTCCGAACATATCGATATATGTTTGCAAAAAGGAAAAATAAAGTCCCTGCTCCAAAGCACGTAAATGTTGCGGTGTACTTTTATCACTTCCCGCATTTTGCATTTCAATATACTGACTGAAAGAAACCGTTGCATCCAGCAAACCGTTCATCCGCGCAAATTTATACCACGAACGAAGTCTGTCGACAGGTTCACGCAGTATAAACAGAAAACGAACATCTGCTAATGTTTTCTTCATTGCCTGCGCCGATTCAGTAGAATATAAATAGTCGGGTGTTGCTTCAAGCCTTATTGCTTGATCATTTTTACAATTAAACAGTGAATCAAATCCGGCGCTTTTGTCTACACTTCGTCCTGCTGCAATTACCGGATAAGTATCATACCAGAAATAACGCGATTCCTTCATGGTACATGGACAAATCTGTGGATGGAATTCCAGATAATTAAAGACCGAAGTAGTACCGCATTTGGTACTTCCTCCAAGAATCAGGTATGAATGTTGTCTATTGCTGCTCATATCATTTCCCAAAAGGCCAGTAATAGGTTCGTATCGAATAGGTCCTCTTGATATAAATCATGCTCATCAAATTCCAGCATGCTAAAAACAGCATCCCTGCAATAGCAGATCCCATTAATCCCATGGAAGGAATTAAAAAGAAGCAGGCGATAATATTAATAGCAGCACTGATAAGCACAATATTTCGAAAGACATGCTGCTTGCCGGTCATGTTAAGAAAATGACCTACAGATCCTGCAAACACATTAAACATTTGTCCAATCATGGTTACTACCAGCGCCTGTGTGCCAATTAAAAAATCTGGCCCAAATAATCCCATGAGCCATTCTCTGAAAACAATAATACCCGTGAATATAGGTACCGAAGAAAAGAAAATTACTTTAGCAGTGTGAGATGTATATACTGCCAGTCCCTGCATATCATTTTTAGCGTACAACTGTGCAAATCGGGGTGCGGAAATACTGTTAATCGACATGAGTGCCAGTGATGAAAAAGTAGCGATCTTCAGGATCACCGAAAAAACTCCAACATCCGATTCAGTTGAAAATATTCCCAGCATAATAGTGTTGATCCATCCCGAAAGTAAAACAAGGCTACTCGACAATAACATTGGCAAACTACTACGTACCATCTCTGATTTCCGGTATTCATCAGATGCAACTTGAGTATTTGATTTAATTTTCCGGAATATCATAGCACTGCTGCTGATTGCCAGAAAAGTTAAGCTCAACGCAAATGCAATATTCGGCATCCATTCATGTTTGGTGAATAAGGTTCCAATTCCAAGAATAACTGATCCATACAAAAAGTAACCTACATTCTGACTGTAAGCATACTCTTTGTTCATGCGGAAGCCACGGTAACATTCAGAATTTACAAATCTTAATGTCATAGGTAAAACCGCAAATGAAATAACTTTGAAATATGGTTCCAGCAAAGGCTTCTTAAAAATGTAATTCGCGAGAATTCCGGATGAGATGAAAAGAATAACCGATAATAATATTCCAAAGGGAATAATTACCTGCAACGTTTTTACATATACTTCCAACACACGATCCCAGCGACCACTTTGATAATCCTGTGCAAAATGTCTGACAATAGCAGTATCCATACCTAATCTTCCTGCAACCGTAAACATCATAAGCACCGTTACCGAAAGTGTGTGCGCACCTAAAACTTCCGAACCGTAAAAGCGTGAGATTAAAAATATAAAAGCGTAACCGGCAATCATGCCACCAATACGAATGATAAAAGTTCCGGCACTGCCTTTCACTACTTCGCGAAAACCGGCATCACCGATATCTTTCTGAAATGCTGCCTTCGACTTTTTAAGTAATGATTTCATTCTGGAGAATAATACCTGAACTTGCAATTACCACAGCTTGTAATCCGGAACTCCGGATCAGCAGCAACATTAATTCCGGGAGACTATGAAATGTGGATTCAACAAGTTAAGCTTATTGTAAACAACCTCAGATCCTGTTCCAGTATCAATCATAGTGCATCCTGCATTCAATGCTATTGCCTGCCCTGCTGCAGTATCCCACTCCATGGTAGGAGCCAGGCGTGGGTATATATCTGCTGAACCTTCGGCGACCAGACAAATTTTCAAACTGCTTCCTTTCGAAACAAATTCAATGGTCCGGTGCTTTTCTTTTAACTCAGCAATTAATGTTTCTGTTTCGGGTGATAAATGAGAGCGACTGGCAACAACTGTAAAAGGCCGTGCTTCTCCGGTTTGAGGCAACGCAACTGCAGAATTATTCAGTGCTTTGCTGATGGTATCAACATCTTTAAAATTACTCAGAACTTTGGCTGCATGATCAACTTTAAAACTTCCTGAACCTGTACTCCCATACCAAAGTGTATCGGGAACAGGAGCATAAATTACACCTGCAACAGCAGCTCCATTTTCAATTAGTGCAATGTTAACAGTGAATTCACCATTTCGCTTTATAAATTCTTTGGTGCCATCTAACGGATCAACCATCCAGAATAAAGGCCAGTCTTTGCGTTCTTCATAAGGAATATTTTTTCCTTCTTCACTCAAAACAGGAATTCCGGTTTCTTTCAAATGTGCCATAATCGACAAATGTGATTGGCGGTCGGCAATGGTCAACGGACTCTTGTCATCTTTAATTTCTACCTCATGAGGTCCGTCATAAACATTCATGATTGCAAGTCCTGCTTCTATGGAAGCCAGAATTGCCTGATGAAGAAGTGTGCCTTTATTCATGAATATAAAATCAAATAATCATTCCGGCACCTACCGTTTCATTAGTGGCTTCATCAATAAGAATTATACTGCCGGTAATTCGGTTCTTACGGTAGCTATCGAAAAATAATGGCAGCGTAGTACGAATCTGAATACGGGCAATATCATTCATACCTATATTCTTATCGTTTTCCAATCGGTGCAAACTGTTAATATCAACTTTGTATCTGATTTCTTTAATGATGCAACGAGCATCTTTGCTGGTATGTTTTACTGCATACTTGCCATTTGCCATCATTGGTTTCTCGCTCATCCAGCAAATCATCATATCAATATCTTGCGAAACAGTTGGATTATTATTCTCGCGAACAATCATATCACCACGCGAAATATCAACATCGGTATCCAAAGTCATGGTTACCGACATAGGAGAAAATGCCTCCTCAATGGTATCCGTAATATTTAAGGCATGTAGTGGCAAAATTGATTTTATCCGCGATGTAAATCCAGATGGTAAAATTTTAACCGTATCGCCTGGTTTAAAAACACCACTTGCTATACGACCTGCATAGCCTCTGAAATCGTGAAATTCGGTTGCCTGTGGGCGGATGACATACTGCACCGGAAAACGACAATCGATATGATTCTCATCGCTACTGATGTGAATATTTTCAAGTAGATACATTAATGTAGAACCCTGATACCAGGGCATTTTCTCTGATTTATCAACTACATTATCACCTTTTAATGCACTGATAGGAATGAAATGAACATCCTTTACATCCAGACGTGAGGATAATTTTTTATATTCTGAAACGGTCCGGTCAAATACTTCCTGACTGTAATCAACAAGATCCATTTTATTGATGCAAACTATTATGTGTGGGATTTGTAACAGAGAAGCAATGAATGAATGTCGGTTTGTTTGCTCCAGAATTCCTTTACGTGCATCTACAAGTATCAAAGCAAGATTTGCAGTTGATGCTCCGGTAACCATGTTACGTGTGTACTGAATGTGACCTGGAGTATCGGCAATAATAAATTTTCTCTTGGGTGTAGCAAAGTAACGGTATGCAACATCAATCGTAATTCCCTGCTCACGTTCAGCCTTAAGACCATCCGTTAACAAAGCAAGATCTACATGTTCAAATCCTTTGAGTTTACTGGTACGCTCCACTGCTTCCAGCTGATCTTCAAAAATAGATTTGCTATCATATAGCAATCGACCAATTAATGTACTTTTTCCATCATCAACACTTCCTGCTGTGGTAAAACGCAGCAATTCCATATTGTGATAATTATCCAAATCGCGGATATCCATATCTGTTACTGTTTTATGCTAGTTGTAAAACTATTTCTATAATTAAAAATAACCTTGTTTTTTACGATCTTCCATTGCTGTTTCAGACCGTTTGTCATCGGTACGGGTACCACGTTCTGTTGTGCGGGAAGCAGCAATTTCATGAATGATATCGCTTAGTGTTGAAGCAGGTGATAACACCGCACCGGTGCAAGTCATGTCACCCACTGTACGATAGCGAACATGCATGCGTTCAATTTTTTCTTCCGGACGTAAATTTAAATGTTCAGAAGCCGACAAGATCTGACCATCACGCTGAACACAATCACGGTCGTGAGCAAAATAAATGGTAGGGAGATCGAGTCCTTCCATAGCAATGTATTGCCACACATCCATCTCGGTCCAGTTACTCAATGGGAAAACACGGAAATGTTCTCCTATATTTTTCTTGCCATTCATCAGATTCCAAAGCTCAGGTCGCTGATTCTTTGGATCCCATTGACCGAATTCATCACGGTGCGAAAAGAAACGCTCTTTTGCACGTGCCTTCTCTTCATCTCGACGGGCTCCACCTAAACAAGCATCGAATTTATTTTCTTCAATAGTATCGAGAAAAGTTACTGTCTGCAACATATTTCTGGATGCATTTATTCCCTTCTCTTCCACAGCACGACCTTTGTTAATGCTATCCTGAACCGATCCTACCAATAAAGTCGCACCAATTTCAGAAACTAATTTATCGCGGAAAGTAATAGTCTCCGGAAAATTATGTCCCGTATCAATATGTACCAATGGGAATGGAATTCTGGCAGGGAAAAACGCCTTGCGTGCAAGATGAACCATTACAATGGAATCTTTACCTCCTGAAAATAAAAGTGCAGGACGCTCGAACTGCGCTGCTGTTTCACGTATCACATAGATAGCCTCCGATTCAAGAATACGGAGATGATTTAAATTGTATAATATCATGATTGCTTGATAATCTTTTTCAAAATAAAATTGGTAACCTGCTCCACAGACAGATGAAGCGGTATTGTTCCGGTGGCAATGGTGAGCTCCGGATTTTCAGGTGCCTCAAACGGTGAACTGATTCCGGTGAAGTCAGCGATTTCTCCAGCACGGGCTTTCTTGTATAATCCTTTTACATCACGCTTCTCACAAATCTCGAGGGGACAATCAACAAAAACCTCTATAAATTCTTCACTGCTTACCAATGATCGAACCCGGTCACGATCAGACTTAAATGGTGAAATGAAAGCTGTCAATACCACAACGCCGGCATCAATAAACAACTTGGATACTTCTCCAATTCTTCGAATATTCTCGGTGCGACCTTCGGCTGAAAAATCAACATTATTGTTCAACCCATGACGGATATTATCGCCATCCAATACATAAGTCCGGATTCCCTGTTTGAACAATTCCTGTTCTACAGCATTGGCTAAAGTACTTTTACCTGATCCGGAAAGTCCTGTAAACCAAACAATAACAGAGCCATGGCCGTTTAATTCGCGACGGTCATTTTTACTGATACGGTAGTTTTGCGGTACTATATTGGAGGGTATTGCCATGGGATTTCCCAAAAAATCAGGGTGCAAAGGTAATCTTTTTAGCCTTTATATCCTACTGAAATCGTAGATATGAGACCAATACCACAGTTTTGTATCTAATTGATTATAACCATATTGCAATCATATTGCATCATTCTGTGCTTTTAGCTTCACCATCAATTTGATAATTATGATAACTTTGAGGTATGGCAGTTTTGGCCGACATTTATTGATCAAATTGACAAAAACCTATTAGAACAAATGAAAAATCAAATTACACAGTTTCTTCTTTTACTGATTTTAATTGGAAGTAATATCAAACTTTCCGCTCAACAAGCAGCAAGTGAAGCAAGCATGATTACAGTCCCTGTTTTTGGTGGTGACGAGCTTACATTACAGAAATTTCTAACTGATCAGCTTAAAGATAAAAACGCCGGAAGCGTAACGGGTAAAAGTCCTGTTTTCAGAATGAGATTGATGGTGACCAAAACGAATGAAATCAAGAATTTAAAAGTTATTGATTCTTTATCGAACAACACACAAAACAAAAATATAAATGATGCCATCATCAGAAGCAATTTATATTGGAAAAGCGGATTTCTGAAATCAACTGCTATCGATTTGAATATTATTCTTACCATCAAATTTCAATCGGGCAGCAATATAATTTCATCAGCTACATTTGATGTGGAACGCGATAATCTGCTTGCAAATAATTTCTATAATGAAGGAGCTTCTCTGGCACAAAACAGCAAATTTGAAGAAGCACTAAAATTTCTAAATGAGACTGTTGCTATCATGCCGGGCGATATCGACGCACTCTATAACAGAGGTATCTGCCATCTGAAAACCAACAATATTCCAGCTGCCTGCAGCGACTGGAAAAAAGTTGCTCAAATGGGTTCGGAGGATGCGAATAGTTTTATTTTGAAATACTGCGGAGAACCGGCGAAGAATTAAGGATTAAGGATTAATGATTAAGGATTAATGTGTTTCTGCAGAGAATACACAATATCTGAACTGTGATTATTATGATTACTGTGATTGTGTGATTTGTATAGGTTCATTCATTAATTTTGTACATCATAGTAATCACATACATTAAATAAATCACAGTTCAGACAATAATTAAAAAAGCCGCTCTTTCAAGCGGCTTTTTTTAACAAGTACCCGGTCCCGATAGCTATCGGGACGGAGTCGAACCGGCATGCCAGTGAAGGCACAGGTGTTTGACCCCGATAGTCCCGATGCCTATCGGGGTCGGGGCAGCGCGTCTAACATTTTGATGACTTTTGGGACTGAATCGGTTCATTTATACTTTTTCATTAACCTTTGCATGATTTCAGGATAAATTTTCAGGTTTTGATAATACGTTTGGCTCTTCATACGCTTGATGTGCCTTTCTATCATTCTGGCTTGCCTACTTCCTAAATCATCTTTGTAATAAAATATTTCCCAATCATCTGCACGTGCGGTAAAACTGCCTTTGTATTCTTTACTAAGATGTTGTCCATGACGATATGACAAATTCTCACAACTACCTACGTAATAATTTGAAATCTTTTTTGAATGCAAAATATAAACTGAGGCCAATGCTAAAAATGTTAAAAATGTCTAAAAATGACAACCCTTATAAAAATGCAAAAAAGCCGCTTCAAAGAAGCAGCTTTTTGGTTTGTACCCGGAGCCGGAGTCGAACCGGCATGCCAGTGAAGGCACAGGTGTTTGAGACCAGCGCGTCTACCAATTCCGCCATCCGGGCAATTAAACTATAAATTAAAATATAAAGAACTGTTATTTACTCTTTCACTAATCTTTTCCCTTCTCAAAGCACTTATCAGCGCGTCTACCATCCCGATAGCTATCGGGACCGCCATCCGGGCAATTAAACTATAAATTAAAATATAAAGAACTGTTATTTACTCTTTCACTAATCTTTTCCCTTCTCAAAGCACTTATCAGCGCGTCTACCATCCCGATAGCTATCGGGACCGCCATCCGGGCAATTAAACTATAAATTATAATATAAAGAACTGTTATTTACTCTTTCACTAATCTTTTCCCTTCTCAAAGCACTTATCAGCGCGTCTACCATCCCGATAGCTATCGGGACCGCCATCCGGGCAATTAAACTATAAATTAAAATATAAAGAACTGTTAATTATTCTTTCACTAATCTTTTCCCTTCTCAACGCTCTTATCAGCGCGTCTACCATCCCGATAGCTATCGGGACCGCCACCCGGGCCTGAAATCAGGCTGCGAAATAACAAAATCAGGACTAAATATCCTACTTTCATCATAAATATTCCTGATAACCTGCCGGTATCAATGCTCCGAAATCAAATTTAAAAATTCGTATCTGTTTGATTATTAGTACTATACGCAACTAAAACAGACCTGTTAGCAATTCTCTGCAGGTACCCTAAATAGGTCTCAATTTATTTTGTAAGGAGGTAAAAATTTTGTTTCTTTGCATCCCCTTAGAAAAACCAGTATGGCCAGGCAGGTAAAAATATTTTCAGGTACCACATCCAGATATCTGGCTGAACAAATTGCCGATTGTTACGGCTCCCCACTCGGAGAAGTAACAGTAGCAAGATTCAGCGATGGTGAGTTCTCTCCTTATTTCGATGAGAGCGTTCGCGGTTGTGATGTCTTTATTATTCAGTCTACTTTTGCTCCTGTCGATAACCTTTTCGAGATGTTATTGCTGATCGATGCTGCCAAAAGAGCTTCGGCACATTATATCACTGCTGTTATTCCATATTTCGGTTATGCACGGTCAGATCGTAAAGATAAACCCAGAGTTGCCATCGGCTCTAAGCTGGTTGCCAACCTGTTAACTGCTGCCGGCGTTACCCGGGTGATGACTATGGATCTACATGCCCCTCAGATTCAGGGCTTTTTTGATGTTCCCGTTGATCACATGGACGCATCAACCATTTTCGTTCCTTATATGAAGAGTCTGCAATTAGATGACCTCTTAATTGCTGCTCCAGATATGGGTGGCGTTCACCGCGCCCGTGAGTATGCGAAGTATTTCAGTGTCGATATGGTTATCTGCGATAAACATCGCAAACGCGCCAACGAAATTGAAAGCATGCAAATCATCGGTGATGTGGAAGGTAAAAATGTTGTGTTAGTAGATGATATCGTTGACACAGCAGGAACACTCTCTAAGGCGGCCGAAATGATTATGGAAAAAGGTGCTGCAAGCGTCCGCGCTTTCTGTACCCATCCCGTTCTCTCTGGAAGAGCTTATGAAAGAATTGAAGAATCGGTTCTCACAGAACTGATCGTTTGCGATACTATTCCGCTTAAACGACCCTCACCAAAAATTACTGCATTACCAACTGCCGATCTGTTTGCAAAAGCTATCCGTAAAGTATATGCATACGAATCAATTAGTCCATTATTTGTTAAAGCTTAATATTTATTATCTATCGTCATGAAATCATTTGAAATTGCAGGTGCTAAAAGAGAAGGCCTCACCAAACAAGACACCAAAAAACTAAGAGACACCGGTATGGTGCCATGTGTAATTTATGGTGGAAAAGAAAACATCCATTTCTCTGCTCCTGTATTGAGCTTCAGAGATCTTGTTTACACGCCTGAAGTATACACAGTAAAAATTAATGTTGGTGGCACAACCTACAAAACCATCATGAAAGAAATTCAGTGCCACCCAATCTCTGATAAACTTCTTCATATCGACTTCCTTGAAGTTCAGGATGACAAGAAAGTTATGATCGATGTTCCTGTGAAAATCAACGGAACTTCTGAAGGACAAAAACAAGGTGGTAAACTGATTACTAAAGTTCGTAAGCTGGCTATCAAAGCTCTGCCTTCTCAACTCCCTGATGCCATTGATATCGACATCACTGCGTTGCTAATCGGTCAGTCGGTTCGTGTTGGTGACCTCAAACTGGATGGTGTTGAATTCACCGATTCGCCTAATAACGTTATCGTCGGAATCAGAACTACCCGTAATGTGGTTGAAACTCCTGCTGAAGCAGCGAAAGCAGCAAAAAAATAATTGCTTAATCCCACTGAATTTTGAAATTTCTGGTGGTTGGACTCGGGAATCCCGGTTCTGAATACGCAAATACAAGACACAATATCGGCTTCGACATTCTTGACCTCCTGGTAAAGAATGCCGAAGCTTTTTTTTCGTCACAACGCTATGGCGATGTTGCCAATTTTAAAGTGCGCGGCAAACAGGCCTATTTCCTGAAACCTAATACCTACATGAACCTAAGCGGGAAAGCGGTCAATTATTGGATGCAACAGGAACATATTCCCTTGGAAAATGTCCTCGTGCTAACCGATGATATCGCCCTACCGCCGGGAACCATTCGCATTCGCCTGAAAGGTAGCGATGGGGGTCATAACGGACTGAAAAGTATCAATGAAGTGCTGAATACCACCAATTATGCCCGATTGCGCTTTGGTGTGGGAAACGACTTTCTTAAAGGTCAACAGGCTGATTATGTGCTTAGTAAGTGGCCTGCAGAACAACAAGAAATGATCCAAAAAAAGATTGAACTGGCAACCGAAGCTGTTCGTTCCTTTATAGCCATCGGCCCTGCCTTTACCATGAATCGATTCAATACGCAGGAATAAACTACTGCTCTGGCAGGATTTTTGCCTTTTCTTCATCATTAACACATTTGCTACATTTACATTCGTAGCCATAAAATATCAGTGATGAAAATAAAACTTACTCTTGCTGCATTACTCCTGACTTTAAATCTGAATAACGCATTTTCCCAATTTGTTGCCGTTTCCACGGGATTTGACAATTATGCAGGAACAATTGCCACTATGCCAGCCGGCTGGTACCTTTCCTGGAATACTTCCAATTCCTTTTATACCTCAGCTCTCAACTACGGCGTATCATCTCCATCGTATAAATTTGGTAACGACAGCGATTTTGTGATTTCTCCACCTTATCCTATGATGGATTCGGTTTCTTTTTTTATCAGAGGTAACGGCGCTCCGTTTTCACCACTAAACGAATTACAAATATGGACCACTCAAGATAGTGTAAACTGGAATTTGACTTCTTATCTTGATAACCTCCCAACCACCGGCACTATCCGTACTGTATCACTGCCATCAGGAACAATTTTTGTAAAATTCCTATATCGTAAAGCTGCTGCAGGAGGCAATCTCGCATTAGATGATGTGAAAATTTATTCCAATGCCGTGATTGGTGTTCCTGAAAATCTTACTGCCGACAACGTTTCTATTTATCCCACACCCACCACAGGTAATGTTACGGTATCAACCCGTCAATCATTCAGCACAAAAACAACAGTGAGTGTTTATGATTTGTTAGGAAATAAAATTCAGGCACGAATCAGAAAAATTAAATCTAATCAATTTGCGATTGATTTATCAGGACAACGTCAGGGAT
This sequence comes from Bacteroidota bacterium, assembly GCA_016713525.1. Taxonomy (GTDB): domain Bacteria; phylum Bacteroidota; class Bacteroidia; order AKYH767-A; family OLB10; genus JADKJB01. Next base: position 258,890 of record JADJOZ010000004.1, read on the forward strand.
TTTATTTCGTGCGTATTCAAAACGATCAGTCGGTTATTACAAAACGAATTACACTGCTATCGGATACTAATTGATTTTAAGAATATCCACAAATAAAAAAGGTGCATCTTAAATGGATGCACCTTTTTTTATTCTCCCTTTTCTTCAAGCAGTCAATACATTTCTGAATGAAACTTTTGATTCAACCAGTTCCCGGACTTTTGAAATGGCAATCCGCTCCTGTACCATGGTATCACGATGACGGACTGTTACTGTTTGATCTTCTATTGTCTGATGATCGATAGTCACGCAAAATGGAGTACCGATTGCATCTTGTCTGCGATATCTTTTTCCTATGGAATCCTTCTCATCATACTGACACAAATAATCGAACTTCAGCTGATCAATCAATTCACGTGCTTTCTCAGGTAATCCGTCTTTCTTCACCAAAGGCAACACAGCAACTTTTACCGGTGCTAAGAATGGAGGGAGATTTAAAACAACACGTTCGGATCCATCTTCAAGTTTTTCTTCGGTATATGCCTGCGACATCACAGCCAGGAACATGCGATCGAGACCAACCGATGTTTCCACTACATAAGGTACATAGCTCTCATTTAATTCCGGATCAAAATATTGCAATTTCTTACCTGAAAAAGATTCATGGGATTTAAGATCGAAATCGGTGCGGGAATGAATTCCTTCTAACTCTTTAAATCCGAATGGAAACTCAAATTCAATATCAGCTGCAGCATTTGCATAATGTGCAAGTTTAATATGATCATGAAAACGATATTTCCGAGTGGGGAAGCCTAATGCATGGTGCCATTTCAGGCGTGCTTCTTTCCAATAGTGATACCATTCCATTTCTGTTCCGGGCTTCACAAAAAACTGCATTTCCATTTGTTCAAATTCGCGCATCCGGAAAATAAACTGACGGGCAACAATTTCATTACGGAAAGCTTTTCCAGTTTGAGCAATACCAAAAGGGATTTTCATCCGTCCTGTTTTCTGCACATTCAGAAAATTCACAAAAATTCCCTGCGCAGTTTCAGGTCGCAGATAAAGTGTACTTGCATCTTCACTCACCGATCCCATTTGTGTTAGAGAACATGAGGTTGAATTGCCGCACATCGGTCCAGTTGCGTGTACCTGAAACGGGACAAACTATTTCCAGATCAAGAATTAACTGCCGGATTGCTGCCATATCTGATGCTTCCATACCTATGCGGAATTGCTCATTGATGGCATCTATTTTTTTCTGATTTTCTACTACCCGGGGATTAGTGGAACGAAATTGATTTTCATCGAATGCATCGCCAAAACGATCGCGGGCTTTGGTTACTTCTTTTTCAATCTTAGCCTCAATTTTGGCGATATGATCTTCAATCAGAACATCAGCACGATATCTTTTTTTCGAATCTTTATTATCGATCAGCGGATCATTAAAGGCATCCACGTGACCAGATGCTTTCCAGGTGGTTGGATGCATGAAAATAGCCGCATCAATACCAACAATATTTTCGTGCATCTGCACCATTGCTTTCCACCAGTACTCACGGATATTTTTCTTCAGTTCTGAACCGTATTGACCATAATCATATACAGCACTTAACCCATCATAAATTTCACTCGAAGGAAATATAAAACCATACTCTTTGCAATGTGAGATCAGGTTCTTAAATAAATCGTCATTTGTAGCCATGCCGCAAAGATAAGCATACGAATGGCAATGAAAACAAGGGACTAAATATTTATAAGTTTATGAAAATCAACTACTAACAACCAAACTAAGGTTTGATTTTTGTTAACTCCTCAGCAGCCTGATTCGCATAGAAGCCCTTTTTATTTACAATCTGCTCCAGCAATTTCTTTCCTTCAGCGGTCTTTCCGGAAGCTGTAAGTGAGCGAGCATTATAAAATTCTGCTTCCTCATAAAAAGGACTACGGGGATTTGCAGCAATAGGTTGTAACAACTTTAGCGCTTTGGAATAATCTTTCAAATGAAAGTGACATAATCCGGAATAAAAGGAAGCATTCTGATCACCGGGATTAATTTTCAGAATCTGATTAAATTGCTCCAGGGATGATTCATAACGTCCTTTGTTGAACAACACAATAGGGTCGGTAAGCAAATTGAGGTAACTGGTTTTACGGTTGACTTCATCACCGGATTTTGCCTCTTCTGCCTCAGCAACACTTTTCTTGCTTCTGTTTTCAAACTTACTTGGAGTACTTTTAGCAGGTTCCGATTTTGAAGATTGCTTAAAGAAATTCAAATGATAATCGATGACCTTAACATTATCGATATAAGTAATAACCTGCGCAGGCATATAAGATCCGTGACTTACATTAGAAACTGTTTTGTCGAGTTTTTCGAGCTCATAGGTACTTCCCATGTTAACAACTGCAGGCGCGGTATGTTCAGCAGTTACTGATGCATCCTGAACATATATTTCAGATTTAGTTGATTCTTTTTTACTGGCAAGAATACTAACATCTTCCATTTTTCTTCCACAGTATTACCGGATACAGATTCAAAATCTTTATTGGCATCACTTTCTGCAACACCATTTTCAGACACCTTAACTTTTGAAACAACGGCAGCCTGTTCTGTATTTTGTGTGTTTGCCTGCAATTGATTATTAACAATAACTTTAGTATCGGGAACAGCCTGATCGGAGGCAGTTGCAGGTAAGGCAGGTTCAGCGACAAGTTCTTCAGATTTAGATTTTTCGGTTATTGCCAACTCAGGTTCATTGGCATCTTTGTACTGCATATAAGTGAAAACAGATAACAACATTATTGCGGTAACAGAGGCTGCAATAGCCCAATAAGAAAACGATCCGGCACCGGCAGGTTTTTCGGTAATTGCACCAACCTTCGAATGGATATCATCGAGAGCTGCGGTACCCGAAACCAGAGCTAGTCCTTCAAGTGCATCGGCACAAAGGGGACAATCGATGAGATGTTCTTCGACTTCATGTTTCTGGTCAGCAGACAATTTATCGTCGCGATAATTTAATAACAAATCGCGTTTGATACAGCCTGTTTCCAGAAATATGTCAGTGTTTATCTGTGACTTCATGGCTATTTTTCAACATATAAATTTTCAGATTTCTTTTTCCATTCTGAATAAAACTCTTCACTTCATTCAATGAGAAACCTGCAATTTCAGCTACATCCTGGTAGCAATATTTTTTAAGATAGAATAATTCAATACAAATTCGTTGCTCTTCATTCAGGTGTTTAATACCTTCTTCCATCAATTGCAACTGGTGTTCTTTGTTATCCACGGCACTGAGATGATCAGATTGATGCGTTTCCATAAATGCATCCAGTCCGGGTCCATTTTCATCATCCACATAAGTCATGGCTTTTCTGCTTCGAAGCTGCATCAGACAATAGTTTCGTGCAACACTGTGGATCCAGAAATTAAATTTTACTACTTCAAACCTTTTCAGGTCTTCCATTAACTTTTCGAAAATATTCAGGGTGGCATCTTTGCTGTCATCTTCATTTTTGAGGTATTTCATACAAACACCAAAAACCAGATGAGAATACCGTTCAAATAAAATTCCGAGAGCTTTTTTATCTCCTTTTGGCGAAAAGAATTTATGAGCTGCTGATCATCCTGATCCTCATATTTCTTTTTCCGGTGAGCCATAATGCCATTGCGAATGCCATATTTCAAAGGTAGGTGCAAATTGCCCATTCTTTCCACACTTCCACAAAAAATAAATTTTATTTACCTCATTTTGTGGAATGTCACGCTACTCTTCATCTGTTCTTCATAAACAATCAAAAATTCTGATCCAATGAAAAACTCAACCAAATCGCTGCTATTTTCAGGACTTATCTTATTGATAGTCACAGCATACAGTTTCAGTACCGGACTTACCACTTCCGTCCTTAAGGGTACCGTGAGAAGCAAAACAGACAAAGAAATTATTCCCGGAGCAGTTATCGAGTTACGTCAAAAAGTAGGCGAACCGGTTAAAAAAGTAATGACAGATATAGATGGCCATTTTGAATTTAAAGGTATTAATCCGGGCACCTATAATTTGAAGATTAATGTTATTGGATACCAAACTAAAGAGATAACCAATATTCAACTCGAGGCAGGTAAAACCAAAACACTAATTATTGAATTAGAGGCAACTTTAACCGATCTGAAAGAAGTTCTACTCCATGCCCCTCAAAAACAGGACTACAAAAAAAGTGAAGCTGAAGAAAGCATTTCATTGAATCAGTTTTTCGATAAAGGTGTCCGATCCAGAGCGCCCAACTCACTAAATGCAGTGAGTGAATCATTCAACACCGAGCAATACGATCACATGCCTGAAAACGATTTTCATGCAACAACCGATTCACCTCTTTCAACTTTTTCTATAGATGTTGATCCGGCTTCGTATGCAAATGTCAGACGCTTCATAAACAGCGGCAATTTACCTCCGGTAGATGCGGTTCGAATTGAAGAAATGATAAATTATTTCAGCTACGATTATCCCGAGCCAAAAACCAACGAACCATTTTCGATCATCACCGAGCACAGTACCTGCCCATGGAATAAAGATCATCAGCTAGTGAGCATTGCATTGCAGGCTAAGAAAATTCCGATGTCGCAATTACCTCCTTCCAACCTGGTCTTTTTGTTGGATGTCTCAGGTTCTATGAACAGTGAAGACAAATTACCACTCTTAAAAAAATCTATTGGATTACTTACAAATCAACTTCGGTCAACCGACAAAGTTGCGATTGTGGTTTATGCCGGAAATGCGGGATTGGTTTTACCAGCTACTTCAGGCAACGACAAAGCAACCATATTGCAGGCATTGGATCAGTTGAGTGCAGGAGGATCTACTGCAGGAGGTGCAGGTATACAGCTGGCATATAAAATTGCATTGGAAAATTTTATCCCAAATGGAAACAACAGAGTTATCCTTGCTACTGATGGTGATTTTAATGTTGGTGTAAGCAGTGATGGTGAACTTGTAAGAATTATTGAAGAAAAAAGAACAACCGGTATATTTTTAACTGTGCTGGGCTTTGGAACCGGAAACCTGAAAGATTCCCGTATGGAAAAACTGGCCGACAAAGGAAATGGAAACTATGCTTACATCGATAATATTATGGAAGCAAACAAAGTGCTGGTAAAAGAAGCAGGTGGTACACTTTTCACTCTGGCTAAAGATGTAAAATTACAAATTGAATTTAATCCACAATATGTAAAAGCATACAAACTGATTGGTTACGAAAACAGAATTTTACAACACCGCGATTTTAATGATGACAAAAAAGATGCGGGAGATCTTGGCAGCGGCCATACCGTAACTGCGTTGTATGAAATTGTTCCTGCAGGAAGTGATGCCGAATTTTCCAAAGTTGATCCGTTAAAATATCAGCCTACTCAAAAAGTCAATACCGGAAAAGATGAAATGCTGACTGTGAAATTCCGCTATAAAGATCCACAATCGGAAACCAGCAAATTAATCACCCGGGTTTTAGCAGCGAAAAAAGTTACACCACTCGACAATGCATCCATGAACTTACGATTTGCAGCAGCAGTTGCCGGTTTCGGATTAATACTTCGGGATTCAGAGCATAAAGGGAATGCCGATTTTAAGATGGTAACATCATTGGCCCGTTCAGCAAAAGGAACAGATCATTCAGGAGACCGCGCAGCCTTTATTCAAATGGTAGAAACAGCTGCATTACTTAAAGAAAATTTATCGGGAAAATAAAATGTGTGTGTAAAAATAAATTCAGTTAACCTTTTAAAAATAAAACTATGAAACCTGTAAAAATAATTTTCGCACTCATGCTGATGGTTCTTGCATTCAACAGTCACGCACAATTTGGTGAAATAAGAGGTATTGTTACCGATGTCGACAGCAAGGAACCACTACCATTTGCAACAGTAACATATAATCAGAATGGAACAATTAAAGGTGTGACTACAGATGTAAACGGTCAGTACAAAATTAAGCCATTGACAGCAGGGAAATACGATTTGAGCTTTTCATATTTAGGATATACTCCGTATCAATTAAAAGAAGTTTCGGTGAGTGCAGAGAAGGTCACCTATGCCGATGTAACCATGAAAGCATCCGGTTTTATTCTTCCCGGTCCGACAATTACCTGGGAGCCGCCGATGATTGATCCGGGGATTACTGCAGTTATGGATGTAATATCAGCCGAAGAAATTGATCAGGCCATTGAGCGCGATGTAGTGAGTTTGGTTGCCAATACTGCCGGTGTTTATCAACGCGAAGAAGGTGGTTCTATCAATGTTCGGGGAACCCGTGAAAATGCCACCTTGTATGTGGTAGATGGAATCAAAATGATCGGTGGATTTACTATCCCGAAAGGGGCTATTCAGGAAATATCAGTTTTAAGCGGGGGCATCCCTGCTCAGTTCGGAGATGCAACAGGAGGTGTGGTAATTATTACGACAAAAAGTTATCGGATGAAGTAGTTGGTTCAGATTCATTTAGATAGCTTCAGCCTGCTCTTGAAAAAGGGCAGGCTTTGCTACATATAGATGTTACTGTTTTTCATCCAATAAATTGTTTATTTTTGGCCTTCTCAATAAAAATCAACACTTTATGACAATGAAAAGATTAATGTTTGCTGCATTAGCTACCGTGCTGTCAGTCAGCGCAGTAACTGCACAGAAAAATCTTCCTTCCAATTTTTTCATGACAAAACTTGAAAATGGACTGGAGTTATTAGTAATTGAAGACAATTCGGTACCGTTGGCTACTGTCGAAATTTGTGTTCACAATGGTTCTTACACCGAAGATCCCGATTACAACGGATTATCACATTTGTATGAGCACATGTTTTTTAAGGCCAACAAAGATCTTCCGTCACAGGAACAATTTCTTGCCCGAATTAATGAATTGGGAATTACTTTTAATGGAACTACTTCCAATGAAAGAGTGAATTACTTCCTTACCTTGAGTAGCACTAAAGTAAATGAAGGCTTATCATTCATGAACAGCGCCATTCGTTATCCTTTGTTTCTTGAAGATGAAATGAAGCGTGAGAATCCTGTTGTGGATGGTGAATTTCAACGTGCCGAATCGAATCCTGTATTCTGGTTGTTTAAAGATATGGACAAACAATTATGGGGAGAGCATTATAGCCGCAAAAACACTATTGGTGATCACGATATTATCTTAAGTGCTACACCCGAAAAAATGCGTGTTATTCAGGCGAAATACTACTATCCTAACAATTCTATGATTGTGGTTGCAGGTGATGTGAATCATGATGATATTTTTGCAAAAGCGAAAGAATTATTTGCTGATTGGAAACCATCTGACTTTAATATTTTCGAGAAATTTCCTATTCCGGAATTTAGTCCTTTGAAAGAATCCACTTCATTCATCACAGAAAATGCAAATGCCAAAACACCAATCATTATGGCGTCATTGCATGGTCCTGATACCAGAAACGATATTCCTGCAACTTTTGCTGCCGATGTATTTTCATACATATTAAGTCAGAAGAGCTCACGTTTCCAGAAAGAAATGGTTGATGCAGGTTTGGCTTTTCAGGCGCAGGTAGGCTATCAAACCTGCAAATATGTTGGTCCAATTCAAATATTTTTAGTTCCCAATCCTGCAAGTGTACAGGAAGCGTATGCTAAGCTGAAAGAGCACATGGCACTTTGGAATACAGATGATTATTTTACAGATGAACAATTACAGACTGCTAAAAACATGCTGGCCATTGAACAGACTAAAGATCGTGAAAGCACTTCTTCCTATGTACACTCGGTTACCTACTGGTGGGCTTCTGCAAGTATCGATTACTACACCACCTACATCGATAATCTGAAAAAAGTTAGTCGCGAAGACATCAAAAATTACGTTAACAAATACATCATCAACAAACCGATGGTCACCGGATTATTATTATCACCTGAAATGAAATCTCAGATGGGAATTACCGATGCTTCATCTTATTTAAAATAAATTAACAACAACTAAAAAACGAAAGAAATGAAAAGAAACAGCATTATAACCGCGATGTTCCTATCAGCAGCGTTGTTGTTGAATAGCATAGTAACACTTGCAGGTGGTCCGGCTACCAAAGAAATTTCGGTAGAAGGAATCAAAGTAATAATCAAACAAACTCCAAAAGAAGTAATCAGTGTAAGGATGTTTATCAAAGGCGGTAATGCCAACATCCCTGATGACAAACAAGGACTTGAAAATTTCGCCCTTTCACTGGCTGCCGAAGGTGGCAGTAAGATGCGCAATAAAGATGTGTTCAGTACTGAATGCGAAAAAATCGGAGCTGAAGTTTCCGGATATTCCAGTTATGATTTCGGAACTATGAATCTGAATTGTATCAAAGCATTCTGGGATGAGTCATGGAGCTTATTCGCAGAGGCTGTAACATCCCCTGCATTTGATGCAAAAGAATTTGAAAACATGCAAGGCACCCTGATTGCCGGTGCAAAGCAGGGCGAATCGAATCCCGATCAGCACCTTGCCAACATAGCTATGGAAAGCGTTTTCAAAGGTCGCAGTTATTCTAAAATTCCGGAAGGAACAGCTGAATCACTTGCAAAATTAACCTTGAAAGATTTGCAGGATCACTATGCAAAAGCTATGGTTAAAAGTCGTGTATTCATTGTGGTAGTTGGTAATGTAAATCCTGATGATGTAATTGCAAAAATAAAAGCATCGTTTGGGAAATTACCCTTGGGAACTCCATCACCGGTTGAAGCGCGTGTACAAATCACCAAACCCGGAGTATATATTGAAGACCGTGACATTGCAACCAATTACCTGATGGGAATTATGACCGCTCCCGGAATGGGAAGTCCAGAAGGTGTTCCAATGCGTATTGGAATGAATATTCTTTACGATCGTTTCTTTGTGGAACTTCGTACCAAAAGAAGTCTCTCTTATGCACCTGCTGCATCTTACAATGCAAATCGTATCAGCAACCCTTATAACAGCATTTACATCTCTACCCTCGATCCGAAACAATCGATTGAAGTGATGACTGAAGAAATTAACAAGATCAAAAAAGAAGGATTCACTGAAAAAGAATTGCTGGATAAAAAATTATCTTTCTTAACCCGGTATTACATGGGTCAGGAAACATCATCGGCACAATCGCAGACACTTGGCATGAATGAGCTTGGTGGTACCTGGAAAAATGCAGATACTTTTACGGAAGATGTGAGTAAAACAACATTGAAAGATGTGAATACCGTATTTACTAAGTATACCGGAGCTATTCGCTGGACCTACCTCGGTAAGAAAGACGCAGTTAAGGAAGAAGATTTTAAGCAAACCTGGAAAGGTAATGTGCTTCAAAGTCCGTATTAATAACCAATAACTGAAATTAAAAAAGCCTCCGACACCGGGGGCTTTTTTATTGACCTATTCATAGGAAAAGATGGCGAAACGAACATTTCGCTTGTTTAGTATGCAAATTTCATTTTACCAAGAATTTACAAAGCATTCATACTAAATATTATAGTGTAGCCGTTTGCAAAGTAACCTAACATTTTAAACCATGAAAAAAAGCAATCATTTATTTACTTGCCGGCACCTCATTGCTGGTGGTTTCCTGCGAAAAGCATACAGAAGAAGAGTATCCAATACCTGAATCAGCAACTGTGGCCGAGTACGCCCAATTGAAAGTCGGTAATTACTGGATTTACGAATTATACAATGTTGATTCCTCAGGTAATGAAACACCTACGGGACAATTCGACAGTTGTTATGTAGAAAAGGACACAGTAATTAATAACATGACTTATACTAAATATGTTACACCTTATCTCTCTTGGCCTTCAACCATATCACTTTATCAACGCGATTCATCAGGTTATTTGGTCGATAATACTGGATTAATTTATCTAGCGCCAAATGATTTCAACTCAATTTTAGAAGACAGCTATATTATGGGATCCGTTGACACTGTTGCGCATCTGATAAAGCAAATGAAAGACAGGAATGTATCCGTAACAGTGCCTGCCGGGACATATTCAACCATCAATTGCCAAACAATGTATGAAATGTATCCACCATTTGATATTGCCGGCACCTTCCGTCCACTTAACTACCGCTATGCTTCAGGAGTGGGCATTGTTTGGGACAGGAAAGTCTTTTTTGCATCACTTCCCGGTTACACCGATCGTAAACTGGTCAGGTTTCATCTTAATTAAACAAGTAAACACAGATTCATGAAGGGAATTTGGTGAAAAGAATTCATTTCTGTTGAAACAGGTAAAAATTCTTTTTAATTTTACTTGCTTATTAGCAACCACCCTTCATGAATCTTTCTGTTCATTTTAATGGCATCAACTATATAGCAGATCTGTTAAAGCCAATCGATCTTTCTATTTCATTGCATACCGGTGCCGACAATGTTACTGCATGGTATGTAGATCCACCGAGAATCGAACCGGTAAGAATGGGCGACTGGGTTGGTGAAGTGGCTAGTGGTGCTGCAGTTAATTTCCGGAATGTATACATCAATCCACATGGACATGGTACGCATACCGAATGTGTGGGACATATCAGCAAAGAAAATTACAGCCTGAATAAATGTCTGAAACAATTTTTCTTCACTGCCGCTGTGGTTACCGTAACACCTGCAGAACAAAATGGTGATCAGGTAATTTTACTCGAAACCATTCTGGAAAAACTGCCGGTCAAAGGCACGCAGGCATTGGTAATTCGTACCCTGCCCAATGATGTAAGCAAATGTTCGCGACAATATTCCAATACCAATCCACCCTTTTTAGAGGCTGCAGCTGCTGAATGGATGGCAGCAAATGGTATCGATCATTTGTTACTTGATACTCCATCCGTCGACAAGGAACAGGATGGTGGAAAACTCAGTGCGCATCATGCATTCTGGAAATATCCAGAAGAAACGCGACTGCATGCAACCATTTCCGAATTAATTTATGTTCCCGAATCGGTGAAGGATGGACTTTATATGTTGAATCTTCAGATTACAGCATTAGAAAATGATGCGAGTCCGTCGAAACCTTTATTGTTTGAATTAAATCCACAACAATGAACATTGAAGAAATCCGCGCCTATTGTTTAAATTTCCATGACACAACGGAATCGTTTCCGTTTGATGAAGACACTCTCGTATTTAAAGTGTCAGGCAAAATGTTTTGTCTCACCAGCCTCAGTGAACCCGACCGTATGAACCTGAAATGCGATCCTGAAAAAGCTATTGAATTAAGAGAGCAATACCCATGTGTAATTCCAGGATATCACATGAGTAAGAAAATGTGGAATACAGTAATTATTGATGGAAGTGTTTCCAAAAAAATGTTGCAATCATGGATTAAGCATTCCTTTGACGAGGTAGTAAAAGGCTTACCCAAGAAGTTACAACTGCAGCATCAAACCAAAAAATAATTCCTTGATTACTTCAGGCTGATACAAACGTTTTTCTCTTCGGTAAAAAATTCGAGTGCTTCAAAACCACCTTCACGACCTACACCAGATTGTTTTACACCACCAAAGGGAGTACGCAAATCGCGCAGCAACCAGCAGTTAATCCATACAATTCCCGAATGAAGGTGAGCTGCAACACGGTGTGCGCGTGTTAAGTTTTGCGTCCATACCGTAGCGGCAAGACCATACTTTGTAGAATTTGCATAAGCCAGCACTTCTTCCTCTGTATCAAAAGGCATAATAGTAACTACAGGGCCAAATATTTCTTCCATATTAGTTCGACAATTGGAAGGGAGTCCTTCAATTACTGTCGGTGCAAGATAATAGCCCGAAGCAAGTTCACCTTCAGGATACACCCTTTCACCACCGCATAAAATCGTACCACCTTCTTCTTTGGCAAGTTGAATATAATATGAAATTTTCTCAAGATGAGGCAATGAAACGATAGCACCAATGCGGGTTTCTTCCTGAAACGGATCACCAACTTTTAATGCTTTCACCTTTTCAACAAAGGCAAGTTTAAATTTTTCGTATAGTGGACGTTCCACAAAAATGCGGGAGCCGCACAAACATATCTCACCCTGATTAGAGAATGATGAATGAATAGTAGTTTTAACTGCAGCATCAAAATCGCAATCGGCAAAAATGATATTCGGATTTTTCCTCCCAGTTCAAGCGACATTTTTTGAACATGGGTGCTGCAACTTTTGAAATAGCCGCACCGGTTTGAGTGCCTCCTGTAAAAGAAATTACCGGTATACCGGGATGCGCAGTGATTGGTCCGCCAACCTTTGGACCTGTGCCATGCACAATGTTTAAAACTCCGGGTGGCAATCCTGCTTCGATGCATAACGATGAAAGCATATATGCAGTGTAGGGAGTTATTTCTGAAGGTTTAGCAACAACACAATTTCCGGATGCCAGTGCAGGAGCAATTTTCCAGGAAAATAAATAGAGGGGCAAGTTCCATGGTGAGATACACCCTGCAACTCCTATTGGTTGTCGAAGGGTATAATTGATAGCCATTCCTTCCATGGCATGAGCTTCTGTTGATTGATGCAAAATTCCGGTGGCATAAAAGTAAAAATTGCTGGCAGCACGGGGAATATCAACTGATTTTGAAAGCCAGAGTGGTTTTCCATTATCACGACTTTCGGCAATAGCCAATTTTTCAAGATCACGGGTAATTAGTTCTGAAATCTTCACTAAAATTGTTGACCTTTTCGCAGCAGGCATCATGCTCCACGAATGAAAAGCAGCTTGTGCAGCAGCAACGGCCAATTCCACATCACGATCATCGGAATCGGGAATGGAACAATAAGGTTTTCCTGTGGAAGGATTTATATTATCGAAGTAAGTCTGACTTACAGGAGCCTGTAACTTACCATTAATGTAATTCAAAATTGTTTCCATAGTACTTTTTGTGAATGGCAAAGGTAATAAATATTGTTTTTATTGGTATTCCTGAGTTAAAAGAGGCTTCTGCAAATAATTTGGTGATTCGTGCCCAGAACGGAGTCGAGGGGTGCTAATTGTTGTTCCTCAGTAAAAAGATGTGACTGCCTGTGATTTGGTGGTTTGGTGATTCGGTGGTTTGGTGGTTTGGTGATTGGTGTGCCCGAGTCAAAAGATGTAACTGCACTTGAGTTATAAGCTCCGCCCTGAGCGTAGTCGAAGGGTTGAAAGCCTGCCCGGCAGTGTGGAACACTACTGCGGGGTTGTAAGTTTAAAGTTGGGGAGACTTTTGACTGAATGAAATTTCGTTTTTCAGCTGGGATGCACAAGGTCATTAGTTTTTAGTGATCAGTGTATTTGGCAATTGAATTTCAAGGTCTCGGTTTTAATTTTGGATTAATTTGATGGCCACTAAAGATGCTAGAATCTGGCACTCAAGATGATTTAATTAATATTGAATAATAAGAATTGAAAATTGATAAATGGCATTTCTATCTAACACTATAATATTTCTGTGCAGAAATCAATCTATCAATTATAATATATCATTCCCTCAAAGGGACCGAACAGCATCCAGCACGTGTTGGCAGTTTGCCGTCTGGCGCCGCGACTCGCGCCTTTTTTTACAAGACAGTTTTTCCAAGAAAAACTGTCTTAGTAAAAATCAGCGCACGGCTAACTGCCAAAAGTTTAGAATCAAAAAGGGGGGAAAGTGATTCAGCAAAATCACTATGGTATGTATGGAAAGTGCCTGATGCTGTTCTTGACTTTTTGGTTACTTTTTGGTCAAGCAAAAAGTAACAAAGCCTCAAGGCAGTTGAAATACGATGGTGTAGGAGAAATTTAATCCAATGAAAATCCTGAGCACCGCTGAAGTGTGGTCAAGGAAAAAGCAACAAAGCCTGCATGGCAGATGCAAGACAGAATGAGAATGAGAATAAGAATCAAAATGAGAACGGGAAACTGAATGAAATCAAGGGGGATTTTTATTCTGCACAACAATTTCATTCCCCACTCACTTCTCACTCACACTCGCAAAAATGATCCTGATCAAGATCGATTACAGTTACAACTTTATCGTTTGATTCACAATCTGCAATTACAATCCGCAGTCTGTGGCCGTCGGTGCCGGTTCCTTCGTATGCAATGGTTGGACAAGGCTTGTCACCCGGATCAGATTTTTTGGTATTTATGGTTCCGGCTTGAATTACTGAAGCTATTTCTGCTTCCGTTATTTCACGGCAAGCCATTCTACAACGTGCATGTTTGGTGTAAACAAGTGGTTCATGGCGGTGTTTTTCGGTATTGACCGAGGTTCTTTCCGAAGGACTATCTTTAGTAACCGGTTGCTTATCGGTTGCCGTGAACCAATAAATAAGCAATGCGATAAATAACAACAGTATTCCGGGTAGACTTTTCGAGAATCTTTGATTCATATTTCTGTATATTACATCCCTTTCCACTTTCCACTTTCCACTTTCCACTTACAACTTACAACTTACAACTTACAACTTACAACTTTCCACTTTCCACTTTCCACTTTCCACTTTCCACTTACAGCTTTCCACTTACAACTTTCAACTTACATTCACAATTCTAAATTTTTCATTTTTCATTTAAAATTCGCTATCCATAGAAAAACCTAATAGCACATTGACGTCCATTCAAAGCATTCCTAAAATAAAATAACAATGTTCCATTGGTTCATTAAGCTTGTCAAAATACACTTATCCCGGTTAAAATAAGATCACGGTTGGCAAGCGGCTGGGCATTAAATAAGCTGTCGGCATAGACAAGCACAAGATAACAGTTAAAATCTATGCAGCAAAACCGCCTTTAAAACCCGAAATCGTCACATAATTATGTTGGTTTGGTGGGTTTTACGCTGAAATTCAATATTATTGCAGTTCAACCAACGATTTCTATGAAAATTAATGCCATCATTCTGGGGATATTCGTTTCCCTTATTCCCATAGTCTCAGTCAGCCAGACGACCTTTCCGGTGAATGGCATACCCGATAAGCGTAGTTCAGTGTATGTCTTTACGAATGCTACTTTGCATAGCGACTACCAGACAGTTGTTGAGAATGCGATGCTCATTATTAAAAACGGAAAGGTTGAATATGCAGGTGCTGCAATCGAAATTCCAAAAAATGCCATTGTACGTAATCTTGCCGGCCAGCATATTTATCCTTCATTTATCGATCCTTATACTGAATATGGGATGCCTGAATCTGGTCCTAAAGGCGATAAAAATAAGGGACCACAAATAACCAGCAAAACAAGAGGTGCTTATAGCTGGAATGAAGCTTTAAAGCCCGAATTTGAGGCACACACGGTATTCGATATTAATTCTGAAAAAGCTAATGAATTTCGTAAAGCAGGTTTCGGAACGGTACTTTCATTGCGTCGCGATGGCATTGCACGTGGTACAGCAACTATGGTGATGCTTGGTGAGGGACCTGTGCATGAGCAGGTAATTACAGAGCGGGCTGCAGCATGCTATTCTTTCGACAAGGGAAGCTCACAACAAGAGTATCCTACTTCCGAAATGGGAGCCATTGCATTGCTTCGTCAGTCATTTTTAGATGCAGATTGGTATCAGGCAGGAGGTAATAAAGCAGAGACGAATTTTTCACTGGAAGCATGGAATAAAAATAAATCATTGCCCCAGCTATTTGAAACCAATGATAAATTACAGGCATTACGAGCATCGAAAACAGGAAGTGAATTTAAAGTAAATTATATTATTAAAGGTTCAGGTGATGAATATCAGCGTGCTGCTGATTTAAAAGCTGCTGGAAATAAATTTATCTTACCCTTAAAATTTCCCGCCTCCCTAAATGTATCTGATCCTTATGATGCCATAAACGTTTCATTGGAAGAACTCAAGCACTGGGAAATGGCACCGGCAAATCCATCTTTACTTTACAAAGAAGGAATTGAATTTGCATTTACTTCATACGGATTGAAAGAGGTTAGTGAGTTTTTACCTCAGCTAAGAAAAGCAGTTTTATACGGACTACCGAAAGACATTGCTTTGAAAGCATGTACTTACACTCCTGCATCGTATTTTGGAGTTGCTACAACAACTGCTGCATTGAAAAAAGGATATGCTGCGAATTTCATCATCACAAATGGTGACATTTTCAAGAGCAGTGTTATCATCACTGAAAACTGGGTTGCAGGAAAACCTTATATCATTAAAAATACACAGGTCGCCGATATACGTGGCATCTACAAAATTAATGCAGGCAAACTTGCAGGAAATATCTTAACAATTACCGGCGGACAGCCCTATGATTTGAAAGGAACATTAAAAGAAGATACCAACTCTACTAAAGTTTCCGTTTCCTATTCTGAAAATATTCTGCAATTGCGATTCGAACTTCGCACAGCTGCCAACAAGGGAGTCTGGTCGCTGAGTGGCTACGCAACAGCCAAAGGATTTAAAGGAACCGGACTCAATAACGAATCGGCATCAATCGCCTGGGATGCTACCCGAACAGGAGCTGACACTACCACAATTCCAGTAGATACTGCAAAAATTGAAACACCTGAATGGGGACAACTTACCTATCCGAACAAAGCTTATGGCTTCAAACAATTTCCTGTTGCAGAAACGGTACTATTCAAAAACGTCACCATCTGGACCAATGAAACAGAAGGCATCATTACCCATGGGGACGTGTTGATCTCGGAAGGTAAAATTCAGCAGGTAGGAAAAAATTTAGCTGCAAGAAATGCAAAAATTGTTGATGGTACCGGCAAACATCTAACAGCGGGAATTATTGATGAACACTCCCATATTGCAGTCAGCAATAATGTGAATGAATGTTCTCATGCGGTTACTTCGGAAGTACGCATTGGTGATTTGCTCGACTGCGATGACATCAACATTTATCGTCAATTATCGGGAGGTGTTACCATGGCTCAGTTGCTGCATGGCTCCTGTAATCCTATTGGTGGTCAGTCGGCAATCATAAAATTACGTTGGGGACAATCGCCTGAAAATTTAAAAATGAAAGGTGCTCCGGGCTTCATCAAATTTGCCTTGGGTGAAAATGTGAAACAATCGAATTGGGGTGATGATTTCCGAATCAGATATCCACAAACGAGAATGGGAGTTGAGCAGGTTTATATTGATGCATTTACCCGGGCTAAGGAATATGAGGCATCGCTAAAATCCTATCAGCCGAAAGCGGGAACCATCCCGCCAAGGATCGACCTACGACTGGAAACTTTGGTGGAAATAATGAATAAGAAAAGAAATATCACTTGTCACTCCTATCAGCAGGGAGAAATTACCATGCTCATGCGGGTTGCCGACTCCTTAGGTTTTAAAATAAATACTTTCACACACATCTTAGAGGGTTACAAAGTAGCTGATAAAATGAAAGCACATGGTGTGGGTGCTTCCAGTTTTTCCGACTGGTGGGGATATAAGTACGAAGTGATTGAAGCGATTCCATACAATGGAGCAATTCTGCATCAATCGGGAGTTACCGTTGCATACAATTCAGATGATGCTGAAATGGCACGCCGGTTAAATCAGGAGGCTGCTAAAGCAGTGAAGTATGGCAATGTCAGTGAAGAAGAAGCACTGAAATTTGTGACATTAAATCCTGCGAAACTTTTACACATTGATGATAAAGTTGGCAGTATTAAAGTTGGTAAAGATGCCGATGTGGTGTTGTGGAATGATCATCCGTTATCGGTTTATGCAAAAGTGCTGGCAACATATATTGATGGTATTTGCTATTACAGTGTGGAACGTGATGCACAATTACAAAAAGAAATTGCTGCTGAACGGGCCCGAATAATCAAAAAGATGACTGATGAAGTTGCGAAAGGTGGTGGTGAAGTAAAACAACCATCTTTCCGAATCAACAAACTCCATCATTGCATGGATGATGAAGCTCACTAAAAACAGATCATCTGAAATTAACAATCACAAAACGACTATCATGAAAAAATATATAATTGCCATACTTACCCTTTCACTGCCATTGATTGCTTCTGCACAAAAACCATCGCATCAAAACAACAAGCGAATTTTGTACATGGGCGCAACGGCTCACATTGGAAACGGAGAAACAATTGCGAACAGTGCCATTGGAATTGAGAATGGTAAATTTAAACTCATTGCCAATGCCACATTAATAAGAATCGATCGCAGTGCTTATGATACAGTGATAGATATTTCAGGCAAGCATGTTTATCCCGGATTAATTGCATTGAATACATCTATCGGATTGAATGAAATTGAAGCTGTACGTGCAACGAATGATTACAATGAAACCGGAAATTTAAATCCATCGGTGCGTTCAGTGATTGCTTACAATACCGATTCTAAAGTTACTCCTACAGTAAGAAGCAATGGCATTTTATATGCACAGGTTGTACCACAGGGAGGATTAATTTCGGGACAATCGTCGGTCGTTTCATTGGATGGCTGGAATTACGAAGATGCTGTTTACAAAGCCGATGGTGCCATTCATTTGAATTGGCCATCGATGCGAATTTATAAAGCGTGGTGGGCTGAGCCGGAAGAAAAGCAAGTGCAACATACCGGTGAATCTATTCAACGCATTCATCACTTATTTGCAGATGCAAAAGCTTATGCATCTCAAAGCGGACAACCTGAAAAAAATCTTCATCTGGAATCGATGCGTGGATTATTTAATGGAACAAAAAAATTATTTGTGCATTGCGATTACATCAAAGAAATAATTGCCGCTGTTGCTTTTTGTAAAGAGAACGGAATAAAAATGGTATTAGTTGGTGGAACAGATGCGTGGATGGCAACCGAACTATTAAAAGCAAATGATGTGCCTGTAGTTTTGATGGGAACACACAACTTACCTTCACGGGATGATGAAGATGTTGATATGCCTTATAAACTTCCGTTTCTGCTAAAACAGGGCGGAATAAAATTCGCTATTGCAGCAGGTGGATTCTGGCAAGTCAGAAACCTGCCATTTCAAGCCGGAACCGGAGCAGGGTATGGATTAACCAAAGAAGAAATTTTAACAGCCACCACACTTACAGCAGCAGAAATCCTGGATATCGACAAAACTACGGGAACGCTGCAAGAGGGCAAAGATGCTTCCATGCTGATTTCAAGTGGCGATATATTTGACATGAAAAGCAATTCCATTGAAAAAGCTATCTTAAATGGACGTGAAATTGATTTAGATAATGTTCAAAATCAATTATATAACAAATTCATGGACAAATACGGTTTTGATCGCCCTTAACTCTTGAGTTGAGGGTATCTGGGCCTTAGAATCGATTTTTTTCGCACCTTTGCGGCCTAATTCGAAGCGAACCAATGCCTGTTATACTGTTCCTGATCATCCACTGGTACCTTTCCCTGTTTTCCCAGACCTTCTTTTTGCACCGTTATGGAGCGCATAAGATGTTCACAATGACTCCTTTCTGGGAAAAATTCTTCTTTCTATTCACCTGGTTTACACAGGGTTCCTCCTATTTGAATCCACGTGCCTATGCTGTGATGCACCGAATGCACCATGCTTACAGCGACACCGAAATGGATCCGCATTCACCACATTATTTCAGGGATGCGTTTCAGATGATCTGGAAAACTAAGGATTACTACAATGCATTAGTAACACACAAGATTGAACCTGAAGCTCGCTTCGATAAAAACTATCCGGTATGGCCTGCTATGGAACGCATGGCGGAAAGCAGTATTTCCCGGTATTTATTTGGTGCTGCTTATGTGGCATTTTACTTCTTCTTCGCCACTCAATGGTGGATGTGGTTATTCCTTCCGATTCACTTTTTCATAGGTCCCATACAAGGTGCAATTGTAAACTGGGCGGGTCACAAGTATGGATACACCAACTTCAACGATGGTGATCAGTCGAAAAACACCCTTTTTATCGATTTCTTATTGCTGGGAGAATTGTTCCAAAACAACCATCATCACTTTGCTGCCAGAAGTAATTTCGGCGCCAAATGGTGGGAATTTGATCCTGTTTACCCGGTGATTAAAGTCCTTAACTGGATTGGTGTGGTGAAGATTGTGAAGTCGGCATAATCACTCTGAATTTCTATTTATAGTGTTATATGGGAGCCTGGATTGCTTCCCTGAACCGTTATAGCTTCCAAACTGATAAAAATCAACATTATTCATTTGTTTTCTTGTTCCTTTGCATTTAAATTCGTTATCCGAGAACAAGAATAAGCTATGAAATCAGTATGGAGTTGCATTCCTGTTTTGACTATCCTGTTATTTGCAGGATGTTCAGGAGATGCTGAAAAAACAACACCTCAACAGCGGGAGATTACCGAATCGGTGTATGCTTCGGGAATTGTAAAAGCCGGAAATCAATATGAAGTCTTTGCAACAGCATCCGGTGTGTTGAAAGAAATTCTGATTGATGAAGGTGATACCGTTTCTGCAGGTGATCCGTTATTTGTTATTGATAATAGAGTTTCATCGCTATCGGCTGAAAATGCGCGGTTGGCCATGGAGCAATCGGCCGACAAAACAAATTCCAATTCCAATTTACTGCGGGAAACAGAGGGTCGATTAAAACTGGCAGCAGAAAAATTACAAAATGATTCTTTACTTTTCGTAAGACAAAAATCGTTGTGGAGTCAACAGGTAGGTTCTAAAATAGATCTGGAAAAAAGAGAACTTGCCTATCGTGCTGCAGTTACCGATTACCAGACAGTAACGAATCAATACCAGCAATTAAAAAAAGATCTGCAAAAAAACTACGAGCAATCGCAGAACAATTATCAGATCTTAAAAAAACAGTCGGACGATTTTACCATAAAAAGTTTATTTGACGGAATCGTATTCGCTATCAACAAAGAAAAAGGGGAACTGGTCACAGCAGTGAGTCCATTGGCAGTGATTGGACAAGCAGGGAATTACACCATAGAATTGCAGGTGGATGAATATGATATTGTCAAAGTAAAAACCGACAGCGCATTTTTCTTTCACTTGATTCGTACCGTGGCAAAGTATATGAGGCAGCAATAACCCTGGTGGCACCAATCATGAATACCCGTACGCGAACATTTACAGTATATGCCGGATTTACCACCAAACCTGAAATACTTTATCCGAACCTTACTGTAGAAGCGAACATCCTTGTTGCACGCAAAAAAGATGCTTTGGTAATTCCTGCAGGATATTTGCTCAGTGAAGGAAAAGTACTGACTGCTGCAAACGAAACTACGGCAGTTACCACAGGCATTATGAATGCCGAATGGGTAGAAATTACCGGAGGCATAAAACCGGGTCAGGAAATATATTCACCATTGAAATAATGAATTCCCTAAACCTCAGCATATCTAAAACACTTTTAATGGCCCGGCTGAAGCAATCAGTGATTGAAGCTGCCGGAGTTACTTTTGGTATAGCGATGTTTATTACACTGGTAAGTTTCATGACTGGATTAAACAAAATGCTTGACAGTTTAATTTTGAACCGTACGCCACATATCAGGTTGTTCAATGCCATTAATCCCAATGCCGATCAGCCTGTAAACAGAACTGCTGAATTCAGTAAATCGCTCAACATAGTGCAATCTATAAAACCATCCGACAGTCGCACCGAAATTTATAACAGCAGTGCCATCATACAATCATTAAAAAACGATTCCAGGGTAATTGCAGTTGCACCCAAAGTTGCCTCACAGGTATTTTACAATATAGGTGTAATCGATTTAAATGGATTAGTGAATGGCATCGATGTTTCGCAGGAGCTGAAATATTTTTCATTTGCCGATTACATCATCAAAGGTGATGCTTACGATCTGAATCGCATTTCCAATTCAGTAATTCTGGGTAAGGGTGTTGCCGATAAAATGATGGCCCGTGTGGGGGATGTTATTCATGTTACCTCAGCCAAAGGTGATCAGATGTCGTTGAAGGTGGTTGGTGTATTTCAACTTGGACTGGCAACTATTGATGATGTGCAAAGTTATGCTTCGCTGGAAACGACACAAAAACTTCTGGGCAAACCCAAAAGCTATTTCACCGATATACAAGTAAAGCTGAATAATATTAATGATGCGCCCAAGATTGCTAAAGAATATTCGAACCGGTACCGTACCGATGCGGAAGATGTGCAGACAGCAAATGCGCAGTTTGAATCAGGTACCAAAGTCAGGAATATTATCACATATGCGGTAAGCGTTACCTTACTGATAGTTGCCGGCTTCGGTATTTACAATATTCTGAATATGATGATTTATGAAAAAATGGATGCCATTGCCATTCTTAAAGCAACCGGATTTTCATCTTCTGATGTAAAAAATATTTTTATAAATCTATCGATGATCATTGGAGTGATAGGCGGTTTTATGGGTTTATTAATCGGGATGCTTCTTACCATGCTCATTGATCAGATTCCATTTAATACAGCAGCACTACCTGCTATCACCACTTACCCGATAAACTACGATATCAAATACTATCTGATTGGTGTGATATTCGCTTTAATCACCACTTATATTGCAGGATATTTTCCTGCCAAAAAGGCTGCACGGATTGACCCGGTTGTAATTATCAGAGGCAAATAATATGAGTGATATCATTCTTGAAACACGTAGTATCAATAAATACTTCCATGATCCGGTCACGTTTCAGGTGTTGAATGATATAAATTTCTCCATTAAAAAAGGAGAATTTGTTTCTATTACAGGTAAA
Organism: Bacteroidota bacterium; assembly: GCA_016713525.1. GTDB lineage: Bacteria > Bacteroidota > Bacteroidia > AKYH767-A > OLB10 > JADKJB01. The sequence goes on from JADJOZ010000004.1 coordinate 281,473, forward strand.
TCGGGATGTGGTAAATCGACGCTGCTTTATATTTTGTCGACTATGGACACCGACTATGAGGGGGAACTTTTTATTGATGGTGAATCAATGACAAAATTGCCTCACAATGGTTTGGCGAAAGTGCGAAATGAAAAAATTGGCTTTGTATTTCAGTGTCATTATTTACTTCCTGAATTTACAGTATTGCAAAATGTGATGTTACCGGCATTGAAGCTGGGAAAGTTTGAACCGGCAGCAATTGAAGAGCGGGCCATGTCGCTATTGCGGCGACTCGATATTCATGATCAGGCACTGAAGGGGGCAAACCGGTTATCGGGCGGGCAGAAGCAACGGGTAGCAATTGCACGGGCACTGATTAATGACCCGGTGCTTATAATGGGAGATGAGCCAACGGGAAATCTCGACAGTAAAAACAGTAAGATTGTATTCGAAATTTTCAAGGAGCTGGTGGCTGAAAAAAAGCAGTCGCTGTTAATAGTTACCCATGATGAGGATTTTGCACGTACCACCGACCGGAATATAGTTATGGATGATGGCCGTATGGTAAAATAACGTAAAATGTAACCATCTCTTTTCTATATTTGCCGTACCATCGCCGTGTTCGGAAGGCCTATGTTCAGAAAAATTCTTTTATCAGTTTTCCTTGCGTTTGTTTCGCCATTCATTGTGGCTCAGGAAGTTGATTCCTTAAAAGTAGATCTTTTCAGTTTGTATGAAAATGCCTCCGATCAGGAAGGGATGTTTTATTTGCCACAGGTACGCCGGGGCGGACCTTTAGCTCACAATAAAACCATTAATGAAAAACGATTACAGGCAGCATTAAAAAATAACAACTACCGGGTTGCTTCCCTCACAGCCATCAATATGGCCTGGATAGAGCTGGAAAACGATAATACCGATCAATCCATTTCCTATTTCAAGACAGCCCTTGGTGCCCGCAATGAAATGGAAGATCCTTTAGGAGCCGCTATCATCAAGCTGCAACTTGGATTTGTGCATTACCGCAAGCTCGAATACATTGAGGCAATGCAATATTTTGAGGAAGCTCTCAATCAGCTGGAAAGTAATCGTCTTACCAGACCCATACCTGCGGCTCATGCATTGATAGCGCAAACTTTTCTGGTTCAGAAAGATTTTGAAAATGCCAATTCACATTATCTGAAAGCATACAATGGTTTCTCAGATGCCGGAGATAAAAAAGCACAGGCACGGATTGGAATACAACTTGCGGAACTCGCCTTGCGCAAACAGGATACCAAATTAGCTGAGAAGTATTTGCGGGCTTCCCTCACCTATTTTGAAAAGGTGAAAGATAAAAACGGTACAGCATTAGTCTACCGGGATCTTGGAATACTGGCTCACAAAGAAGGGAATTACGATGAAGCTATTAAAAATTATCGCAAGAGTCTCACCTACTCCAGTCAACTTTCGGTTGCGAAACTGCTAAAAGAAACGATTCTCAAACAGGTAACCATTAATTCCGTGAATGGTAATCATGCAGCTTCAAACGACTGGAACATTGGCTACTTACAGTTACGTGACAGTATTGAGCAGGTAGAACGATCGCGCACCCTGAGTAGTCAGATGATGCGACGCGATTTGATGGAGAAAGAATCTATTGATGAGATGATGCGTAAAGAAAAAACCATCAGCTACCAACAGCTCAGCACACAGGAACTGGTGAAGAATCGTGATCTGGTGGAAGCAGAAATTGATCGCCTCGAAAAAGAAAAAATCATTGAGGAACTGAATACTGCGAAAAGAATTTCGGACCAGTCGAATATGGAACGTGAGGAACGTATTCGCCAGCTGACTAAAGAAAAGGCATTGCAGGATTTAGCGCTTTCACAAAAAGAATTGGAAGTAAGCAGACAGGAAAACTTCCGTAAAACACTAATCATAGGAATTATTTCAGTCATTGTCATTGCCATTTTATTGTATGCCCGTTATCGTGCGCAAAAAAAATCACACGGACAATTAAACACAGCTTACAAAGAATTATCAGAGACTCACCACAAACTGGTAGCCACACAGGAACAACTGGTGCATGCACAAAAAATGGCATCGCTAGGACAACTTACTGCCGGCATTGCCCATGAAATTCAGAATCCTTTAAACTTCGTAAATAATTTTTCAGAATTATCGATTGAACTCATCGATGAGCTCAAAGATCCGGGTGCTGATCAGCAGGAAATTTTAGCGGATCTAAAAACAAATCTGGAGAAGATAAACACCCATGGCAAACGTGCCGATAAGATTGTCAAGGGAATGCTGATTCATTCACGCAACGGACAGGAAGAAAAGCAACCTGCCGATTTGAACAAAATGATTGATGAGCTGGTTGAACTTTCTTATCATGGAAACCGTTCCCGCGATAATTCTTTCACTGCAGAAATTATCCGCAACTTCGATCAACAGCTGCCTCAGGTAATGATAGTAACGCAGGATATCAGCAGAGTACTGATCAACCTCTTCAACAATGCCTTTTATGCTGTTGGTCAGCGAGCGCACAAAGAGGGAAGTTCCTTCAAGGCAACCGTTGGAGTTAGTACCCGTCGCGAAAATAACCGGGCAATTGTGAAAATCAGAGACAATGGAACCGGCATTCCTCCGGAAATTGTTAAGCAAATATTTGATCCCTTCTTCACCACCAAACCTGCGGGTGAGGGAACCGGTTTAGGACTTTCACTCAGTTACGATATCATTGTTAAGGGTCACGATGGCAATCTTACCGTTGCCAGTGAACCGGGAGTGTTTACCGAATTTGTAATTGAACTACCCCTTTCTTGATAATATACTATTGATAATCAATTAAATATATAATTTCAATGACATCGTTTGCAGACCTCACCTTTTTAAAATCGTTTACCGGCAGTGATACGGCCAAGATTACCAAATACGTAACGATGTTCCTTAATTCTACTCCTAAGTGTTTAGAAGATATTAAGTTATATCATTCAAAGCAGGATTGGAAGTCGTTAAAAACGGCAGCACACACTTTGAAATCGCAACTCAAGTACATGGGAGTAGCAAAAGCAGAAGAGCTGGCAACAACAATTGAGCGGAATGCAGGCGATCAGGTAGATCTGGAGCAATTGGGAGCTTTGATCCCTGATCTGGAATCGATTACACTACAGGCTTGTGATGAACTGAAGGACGAACTGACCAAACTTTGAAAAATCAAACTATTCAACTAATATTGCAACTTACAACAAACCCCTCCTTACCATGGCAGAGTTAAGCAAAAAAATATTCATAGTTGATGATGATCCGGTTTTAGCAGAGATGCTTCGCGATCATTTGATCAAAATGACAAACTATGATGTTACTTCCTTTTCTTCCGGTGAAGAGTGTCTGAAGCACCTCGATCAGTTTCCAGGGATTGTATTCCTCGATTTTTATCTCGATTCCATAAACAAAGATGCTATGGATGGCTTGCAGGTTTTGCAGGAAATCAAAAAGCTTCTCCGGAGTCTGATGTGGTGATGTTATCTGGACAGGACAAAATTCAGGTTGCTGTTGATACCATGAAATATGGTGCATTCGATTATATCGTTAAAGGCGAGAGTGCATTTTACAGAGCTGAAAAAGCAGTTTTTAATATTTACCGTTACAAGAAATTACAAGGCAATGCAACGCGATATAAAAACATGTCGCTTTGGCTTGCAATAGGAGTTGCGGCATTAATTATGCTCGTGATGTGGCTGCAGCTTACCGGAAAAATTTCGGATATGCCGGGCTGGAGTTAATCAGCCTTTTTGAAGTGACATGTAACGGGCAACATATTTCCCGATAATATCAAATTCTAAATTTACTACGGATCCAACCTTAAACCGGTTGAAATTCGTGTGCTCAAAAGTGTAAGGAATGATTGCTACGGAAAATGCATCCTCATGCGAATCGACCACCGTTAAGCTCACACCATTCACACAAATGGATCCTTTGGCAACAGTAATGGCTGTCTCGGAAGGATCATACTGAAAACGGAACAACCAACTGCCATTCTGATTTTCGATAGCAGTACAAACTGCAGTTTCATCAACATGTCCTTGCACCAGATGTCCGTCGACACGACCATTCATTTGCATGCTGCGTTCCAAATTCACCAGGTCTCCGGATTGAAGTAATCCCAAATTGGTTTTCCGCAATGTTTCTGCAATTGCAGTTACCCGAAAAGTATTTCCATCTATGCCAACAACTGTTAAGCAAACACCATTATGTGCAACGCTTTGATCGATTTTTAATTCGGAAGTAAAATCACAGCTGATGGTGATGTGTAAATTATCCTGTTCCGGGTCGAGTGCAATCACTTTACCCATTCCTTCAATTATACCGGTGAACATAAAGTAAGTCTGCTAATTTTAAAACCTTAAACTATAAATTTATTTCTGGAGACTTCCGGTATTTCTGATCAACTGAATTACTCCTTTAAGGGTGCGGGATTTTATTCCTGCAATCGATTTTTCATTCACTTTACAAATGTAATAGTAAACGCCATCAGGAAGATCTTCGCCTGTATTGTCGGTCTTACCATTCCATTCAATATCGGGATCTTCAGAAGAGAAAACCTGCAATCCCCAGCGACTAAAAATTTGAATCGTTACTGATTCCACATCCCGGTAAGGGAACGGATGGAACAAATCATTCAGTCCGTTGCCATCAGGTGTAAACACATTCGGCAATTCATAGGCGGGACAAAAATCTACACATACCTGAGCGCCCGGAGCACCTTCATTACCGGTGCTGTCGACTGCAGTAACATAATAACAACCTGCAATAGATTCCGTATCGGTATAATCGTATGAACCAATAGCAGGATCTTCAATCGTTGCAATTAAGGTGAACGATGCATCAGCTGCAGGTGCAAAATAGATGTTATATGACTTCACATCATCAGCACACGTAACATCCGGAATTGGCCAACTAAGTGTAATGGTATTTTCGATACAACTATATGCACTGGTATCGATTGAAATTGCACAAGGCGGAATATCATCTAACGGTGTGGCACATGCGATTTGAGAAAGGTTAATCAATGGATCAGCAAAACCGGGTGCTGCATACGAACCAACTCCCCGAATGTAATAACAGTAATTCGTTCCGTTCTCAAGTCCTGTATCGGTATAAGAAGTGGTAGAACTAACACCAATAGAATCGAAAGAAACACCATTGAAACGATATATCTCATAATAACTGTTGATCCAAGGCACACTGAGTTGCCATGATAAATTCAGTTTGTTATCGGTTGGTGAAATTGAAAGGAAAGTAGAGCTGGCAGGTAGTGAAGTTCCAACAGATTGCAACACTCCGCTCACCGTTGAAAACAATTCTATTTTATAAGTGTAAGAAACAGATTCTGTATTGATGCCATTATCAATGAAGGATGTGTCGTTCAAATTAAAAGTAGTGCCAACAACGGAAAATAAAGTTCCATTAATTCCGGAAGCTCTTAATATACGATATTCATGTGGTGGTGGATACTGAACAATACTATCGAGATCAGAAGGTCGACTCCATATAACATTGATACTTCCGGTAACAGGACTGGTAGCAACAACACTCACATTGGTAATTACAGGAAGATCTTTTTTCAGGGTTTGACAAACTTCTGAGGAGGCATAACTTTCGGCGCCATCATCGAAATAGGCAATTACCATGTAGCAATAATCCGTTCCCGGAGCTAATCCCGGACCACCATTATTATCGAGATAGGAAGTAGCTGTTAATCCAGTTGTAGATGCTACCAGTGAATAACCGGTATAGGCAGGCACTCCTGTTTCACATGGGCCCGGAATAAATCCATAGAATCCCTGACGGCGATAGATGCGGTAACCTATTGCTTCCTGACAAAGACTTTGATCCCAATTGAGCTGAATCGCATTTCCTGTAGGCGCGGTAGTTAGATTTTCGGGAGCAGGAGCAACAACGGTAACACGATATGTTTTCAGGTTTACCAGATTTACAAACGGGTCATTATCTTCTGCTTTAAACACTACCTGATAGGGTTGACGTCGCACATGTGCACATTCTGTTTGCCATTCGAAAGTTCCGGTAACCGTTCCTGTTCCGGAAAAAGGCTGATTGAACTGAGCAGGCGAAACTGTTAAATCGAAAACCGGTCCGGTAGCAGTAAGTACAACTACATTGGTGGTATTAGGATCGGTTGCTGTTACCGGCATTGAAATGAAAGTACCGGCAAGCACGCAGGTATCAGAAACACCGGAGAAGACCGGAGGAACATTACTATTCGGATTATTGCAGAGAATATTAATTTGCATATCGCGTTCCACATAACCGATATTCACACCACGTCGCCATTCCCGAATCAGAAAGGCAACATTAAATTCACCGCAACCGGTTGGAGAATCCCAAACAAGATCACCTGTGATTGCATCGAGATTAAAACTGTTGCTTGCATTGGGATATGCATAACCAGGAATGGGAAGTCCTTCAGCACCCTTACAAAAAATAAGGTGATACGATAAACTATCACCATCGGGATCATAAGCATTGGCATTATGAATGAAAGGCACACCTATTGCTCCATCATCGATTGGTGGCTGCAGTAAAACGGGAGAATTATTAAATCCTAGTGCAGCAGAAATAATCAACTGCGACTCCACATAAAAAGGTACGTTAATAGAATTCGGAATATTTACCACACCACCATTCCGGTTAGGATCTTCGAAGTACATAGTGAAAACGGAAGGTCCGGGATAAGTATGATAACCGACATAAGTATTTTTACGAATATCACTTCCGGCACCACCGAGATTATCCGGGAAAGGTGCGCGGGGTAATGCGGAGGATGTTCCGTCGCCACAGAAAATATCGAGTTCAGGACGATCGGCTGGAGAAGAAGTTTTAGTGTAAGTGGTAATCGTAGCCTTATAATAGAACTGCGTTAATTGCTCATAGGTGATTTCACCTGCGCGGTTATGCGTTGCATAGGCTGGAACCAGAGAAACGAGGCAAAAAGCCAGCAGAATGTAAAAACTTCTCATCATAGGTGATTGATTACTGTAAAGATAACTCTTCTAAACGGGAAATAGTATATTCCTTAATATTCTATCAATTGTTGTTCCACAGAAGCAGGAAGCTCCCGATATTCATATTGTTGCGTTCTCAAACGGGGTTCAAATCCGGCTTCTCGGATGGCATCCTGAATTCCCTGACTGGTGAACCGATGCGGTGCTCCGGCTGCGGAAACCACATTTTCTTCAATCATAATCGAGCCAAAATCGTTGGCACCGGCATGTAGGCACACCTGGGCAACCGGTTTTCCTACCGTAAGCCACGAAGCCTGAATATTTTCAATGTTAGGAAGCATGATTCTGCTGAGGGCAATCATGCGAATGTATTCATCGCCGGAGACATTGTTCCTGATCCCTTTAACTCTTTTCAGCATAGTTCCTTCATCCTGAAAAGGCCAGGGGATGAAAGCAATAAATCCTTTCGCATGTGCTGGTTTTTCAGACTGCACTTCACGCAGCCAAACCAGATGTTCAAAACGCTCTTCAATAGTCTCAATATGTCCGAACATCATAGTTGCTGAAGTGGTGATATTGAGCTGATGGGCGGCACGCATCACATCGAGCCATTCACGGCCCGAGCATTTCCCTTTCGAGATCATTCTTCGCACGCGATCGTTCAGAATTTCAGCTCCTGCACCTGGAAGCGAATCGAGTCCTGACTCCCTTAGCGCCTGTAAAACAGCGGTATGCGTCATTCCTTCGAGCTTTGAAATATGTGCGATTTCGGGAGGCCCCAGGGCATGCAGCTTCAATGTGGGGTACAAGGCTTTTAATTCCCGAAAGGTTTTGGTATAAAAATCGAGGCCTAATTCGGGATGGTGACCTCCTTGCAACAGCAGTTGATCGCCACCAAAACGGAACGTCTCTTCAATCTTGGTTTTGTACTGGTCAAGTGTGGTGATGTATGCCTCTTCGTGGCCGGGAATACGGTAAAAATTGCAGAATTTACAGTTTGCAATGCATACATTGGTGGTATTCACATTCCTGTCTATGATCCAGGTTACCACCTTTTCAGGTTTCCTTTGCCACCTCATGGCATTACCTACATGCATCAATTCAGCAGTTCCGGCATGATCAAACAGAAATTTACCTTCTTCAGCAGATAAAAAAGCCCCTTCTAAAGCGCTATTCAATAAATCGGTAGTATTCATGATTTCAGGTATTTTTTAGCTAATCCTGTCAATTCTAAACATTTGCAAGCTGCAATTGTTTCATTTCGCGGTTTATGGCAAAACACCGGTTTTGATATTATAGCCCGTTTAACTAATTTCAACCGCTCAAAATTATAACTATTTAATGAACACTGCAATCCGTAAGGTAACCACATCCGGCAAAGCCGATCATTTAGCCATTTTAATAACCGATAATGCTAAATACGACAGTTCACTATTCTCGAAACAGGAACTGGAATTTATTAATGCTGAAATTAAGAAAAAAAATAAATTGATCACCATCAATCAGTATGGCAGGTTTATATTTTTACAACTAATTGACACAGACAAAGACAAAAAGTACAAAACGCTGGAGAAAATTCGTCGCGCCGGCGATTCTTTGTGTAGTTCAGCCAATAAAAATGGCATCAAAGAAATCACAATTATTTCTGATGACAGCAAAGCAAATACACTGGCTTTTGCTGAAGGAATTTTATTAGGGAATTATCAGTTTCTGAAATACAAGTCGTCGCCTGAAACCAATTCATTAGCTAAAGTAAATGTTCTTTCGAAAGATATTGATGCTGATTCTCTTAAAGATCTTACAACAGTTTGTGATGCAGTTTGCAAAGCACGTGACCTGGTGAATGAACCGGTGGCATCATTAAATGCTACGGGACTTGCCAAAGCATTTGCTGAAATGGGGAAAGATGCAGGCTTCAAAGTAACTATCTTCGATAAAGCGAAAATAAAAAATCTGAAAATGGGCGGCTTGCTCGCTGTGAATCTTGGAAGTATTGATCCTCCTACATTCACTATCATGGAGTACAAGCCTAAAAATGCAGTCAATAAAAAACCAATTGTTTTGGTAGGAAAAGGTGTTGTTTACGATACCGGTGGACTGAGTCTGAAACCTACTCCGCAATCAATGGATTACATGAAATCGGATATGGCAGGAGCTGCAGCAGTGGGTGCAACCATGTATGCTGTTGCCAAACAAAAATTACCGGTGCATGTAATTGCATTGGTACCAGCAACCGATAATCGGCCCGATGGAAATGCTTATACTCCTGGTGATGTAATTACCATGTACAGCGGTATGACCATTGAAGTTTTGAATACCGATGCAGAAGGCAGAATGATTTTAGCAGATGCTTTGCATTATGCAAAACAATACAAGCCTGAACTGGTAATGGAATTCTCAACACTTACAGGTGCAGCTGCGAATGCTATCGGACATTATGGTATTGTTTGCATGGGTGACTGCGATGAAAAAGTTAAGAATTCCCTGAATGAAAGTGCTAACAACGTATATGAGCGTCTCGTAGAATTCCCTTATTGGGAAGAGTACGATGAATTGCTTCGTTCCGATATTGCCGATATGAAAAATATTGGTGGCGCCATAGGTGGCGCTATCACAGCGGGACGTTTCTTATCGAAGTTCACCGACTATCCATATATGCATTTTGATATTGCCGGCCCTTCATTTGGGAAATCAAACGACAGCTATCGTGGCAAAAACGGTACCGGTGTAGGTGTACGATTTTTATGCGATTTCCTGAAGAAAAAGGCATCAGCAAAATAATGCGGTAAATCCGTTTACAGTGAATTAATTTTCTCAATCAGATATGAGTAATCTTTTAGAATCAGATATAAAAGTACGGGTAGGAATTACCATTGGTGATGTAAATGGTATTGGTCCGGAGGTAATCATCAAAACTTTTTCTGATAGCCGGATGCATCAGGTTTGTACCCCTGTAATTTATGGGTCATCGAAAGTGATTTCATTTTACAGGAAGACAATGAATAATATGGAATTCAATTTCACTTCCATTAAAAACTGTCTTGAATTAAATCATAAACGAACCAATCTGATTAATTGCTGGGATGAAGAAATAAAAATTGAACCAGGTGTTGCCAACAGTACCGGTGGTAAATATGCATTTACATCGTTGCAAGCTGCAGTAAAAGATCTTACGGATGGAAATATTGATGTGCTGGTAACGGCTCCTATCGATAAAAAAACCATGCAACAAGATGGATTTCGTTTTCCGGGTCATACTGAATATCTGGCACAACAATTTAACACACCCGATCATCTGATGATGCTGGTGAGTGATCGTTTACGAGTAGCAACGGTAACGGGACATATTCCGGTTAAGCAAGTTGCACAGGAGTTGACCAAAGAAAAGATTCTTTCCCGTATTAAAGTCATGAACAATTCGATCAAGCGTGACTTTGGTATTCGCAAACCGCGGATTGCTGTATTGGGATTGAATCCACATTCAGGCGACAACGGTTTAATAGGAACTGAGGAAACAGAAATTATTTCTCCAGCTATAAAAGCTGCATTTGATGCAGGCATTTTGGTGTATGGACCTTTTCCTGCGGATGGTTTTTTTGGAATGACCAAATTCAAAAGTTTTGATGGTGTTCTTGCCATGTATCATGATCAGGGACTGGTTCCCTTTAAATCTATTTCGTTTGATGCAGGCGTAAACTTTACAGCCGGACTTCCGGTTGTGCGTACTTCTCCAGACCATGGCACCGGTTACGATATTGCCGGAAAAGGAATTGCTTCAGAAGATTCATTCCGTTCAGCGATATATGCTGCATGCGATATTTTCCGGAATAGAATAGCCTTTGATGAAGCAGGAGCGAATCCGCTTAAGTTCTCGAAACTAGGCGGGGACCGGTAATTGTAGCAATATTACTACTCTCTTTTTTACATTGCTGGTTGGAATTTTAAGAGAAATCACTTATTCTTGTATTTGATTTGCCATACTTTTTTGACACTACACATTTAACTTTGATTAAACTCAGATAATCAATGACTTACAAATCTATGATCTGGTGCTTTATAGCACTGTTGCCATTTATTGCTAATTCTCAAGTCCGTCCAAAAGCAACTCCGGAAGATGTTCAACTAGCAAAAGACTTGCTAAAAAAATATCCTACCGATGATGTTGCTTCGCTCAAAAAAACCACCTCATTCACATTTGCGTTGGAGAAAAATAAGAGTGGCGAATATGTTTCTGTTCGACAGAAAGAAAAGGATGAGATCCTGCAAATTAAAGGTTCAGGATATGTTACTTACGGAAATTCCATTGGCTTTGACAGTACATCATCTGTTTCGGGAGTAAAGTTTTTCGCCCGCAAAGACCGGGAGTTAAAAACTTTTGGTTCTATAAAATCTGCTTCTTACGAAGAAAATGGGATTTTCCATTCCGATGCTAAGATTTTTCAGGTGGCATTTCCTATGGATGGTCCAGGTTGCTACACAGCATTTGAATTCGAGAAGAAGTACAATGAAATCAAATATTTCACTTCTTATTATTTTCATGAATACTATCCTGTTGAACAGGTTACTGTATCTTATGAAATTCCTAAGTGGCTTGATATTGATTTAATTTTAAAGAATGGTGAAGGGTACGACATCAAAAGAACTGAAACCAAAAGTAAAGAAGGAAATACCATTGTAACTTTCAATGCATCTAAATTAAAAGCCAACAAACAGGAATCGAATGCACCCCGGAGCTTCCTATTTTTTACCTCACATTTTCGTACACTTGAAAAGCTATACCGATAAAGCTGGGAAGAAACATGATTTGTTTCCAACCACAGCTAATTTGTATGCCTGGTATCGTTCGCTTACCAAAGCAATTGATAATGATCCGTCGAAAATTCGCGCAACAACAGAAGGTCTGATTAAAGATAAAAAAGACCAACGAAGAAAAATTGAATCCATTTTCTACTGGGTACAAGACAACGTTCGATACATAGCATTCGAAAACGGTATTGCCGGCTTCAAACCCGATGCTTGTCAACGCGTTTACTCAAAAAATTCGGTGATTGTAAAGGAATGGCGAATCTGCTTAAAGAAATGCTGGTGATTGCAGGTTTTGATGCTCGTCTGACCTGGCTGGGCACCCGCAGTATTGCGTATGATTACACCATTCCATCGGTGGCAATCGACAACCACATGATTTGCACTTTGATGCTGGATGGCAAAAAATACTTCCTGGATCCTACTGAAAAGTTCATCTCTTTCGGTGATGTTGCACATCGCATACAAAATCGTCCGGTTATGATTGAAGATGGTGATAATTTTCAGCTTGCCACTACCCCTGAATTTCCAAAAGAAAGAAACAAGCGCGAAACAACTATCAAATTCGAGATTAAAAATGATAAATTAGTTGGTAAAGCTCGCGAAAGTTATGATGGTGAAGGAAAGACTTATATTCTGCATGCTTACAGCATGATACGTTCCGACGTAAAAGAAGATGCCATCAAAAAACTGATTAATCGTGACAATAAAAATATTTCTGTTAGCAATATCAAGACAACCGATTTTGAAGATCGCCGGGGAACCATTTCCTTTGATTATGATATTGCCGTCGATAACCAGTTAACCGATCTGGAAAAAGAGAAATACATCACTATTGACTTCGATCAGGAATTTAAAAACTTCACCTTCGACAGCACCCGTACGAAAGATTATGAGTACGATCACAATTACTACAGCGTTAAAAAAATTGAACTTACTATTCCTCCCGGATTTAAAGTATCGCATCTTCCTGAAGCAGTAGAAAAAGTCACACCTAACTATAGCTTTAAGCTTCAATACAAAGTTGAAGGCAATAAAGTGATATATTCCAAAGTACTTTCCATCGACAATGCCATCATTCCAACCACCGATTTCACGGAATGGAATGAAGCTATCAAAAAGGTCCGTAAAGCCTATGGTGATCAATTAATCCTGACAAAAATCTAAACTCAACCCATTAAATTTTTAAACTATGAAAAAGTGTGCATTCCTCTTTGTAGCTTTACTGATAACCTTTTCAGCGTCTGCTCAAAGTCGATCAGAACAAAAAGCCGATGCCGAAGCCAAGAAAATCAGAGATGAGGTTTTTGGTTCTTCCGATAAAGATTTTGCTGTTACCGCAGTTCCGGAAAATCTGAAAAAAGAATCGGCGGTAATTATTTGTCAGAAACTGACTCAGGTATTCGACAAAGAAGGAGCCGATATTGGGATTGGCTCCAATAAAAGTTTATCTACAACGGAAACAATCAGAAAGCGCATTAAACTGCAGGATAAATCTGCCGTTGAAGCATTTTCAGAATTCTACTTTAAAAATACCAAAGATATTGGAATCCTAATTGAAAAGCCTGACGGACGTAAAACAGAAATCAATCTTAAAGAAGCTGTTGAAGTTTCCGATAATACGCGTATCCCCACCATCTACAGATCCTATTATTCTTTTAGTTACAAATACAAAAAAATTGCTATCCCCGATTTACAACCCGGTGATATCATCGATTATTTCTACCGTGTTTCTGAAAGCTATTTTATTCCTCAGGTAACCCAATTTGCATTTAATGATGTAATTGTTTCCCTGGCAAATTCTTATCCTACCATCAAACAAAAAATTGAATTTAATGTTGAGAAACAATTTTATATCAATATTAAAAGTTTGAATGGTGCACCTACATTAACTCCCGAGAATCAAAAAGAAGGGAATTATTCTATTTACACTATGGTTCTTGAGAATCAGGATAAGCAACACGATGAGCGCTGGGTATATCCATACCGTTCCACACCAACTGTTAAATATCAGGTTTTCTTCCTTCGTTCGGAAGGTTCTAAAACCAATTATGCAGTTGGCGAAAGAGGTAAGCCTAAAACTTCAATTACACCTGATGAAGCAGTTGAACAAATAACAAACATATATGAAGATGCACCATCTAGTTTAGCGCAAGGCTTTAGTTATGAACTTGGTAGTTATGTTACGGATAAATTAGGCAAAGAAACTGATCCGGTAAAAATTGCTTATGCTGCCTACTCCTATCTCCGTGGACTAATTTCGGTGCCAGCAGTGGTTTCCATGTATCCCGGATATCTCGATCAACCTTATGAATCTGTTAAAGCAGCGCTATCAGATCCCGATTTGTATGGCCCCAACAATGAAACAATAAATGACGAAATTTTTACTAAAATCATAGCAAGAGTACTTAAAAATCGGAAGATTGAATTTCGTGTTGCCTTTGCCGTTCCGCGTCACATTGGTAATTTGGAAGATGCTATACTTGCAAATGAATTTATGTGGGGCTTACATGTTGAAGGAGCGAAACCATTTTTCCTTTTTGCACCATCTTCAGGTTCACTACCCGGTGAAATCGATGCCCGCATGCAGGGTGTTGATGCTTACCTGTTTAATCCGATAAGTAAATCAGGAAAAAAATATGAAATTAAAAAAATAGCTGTGAGTTCCCACGAGCAAAATGCTACAATGGAAAAACTTACGGTCACTTTTGATGAAAGCATGGAACTTGCAGCTTTCAACAGAAATGTAACAGTTAAAGGATTAAATAAAGATCCTTATTACAACTCTACCATCATTGTGAACGATTACCTCGATACAGAAATGACTGAGTATAAACTTAAACCCAAATATATTTACAAAGGGAAAAAAGATAAAATGGCAATCATTGATGCCGGAGTAAAAAGTGCCCGTGAAGAAGCTGTAAAGAACAGAAAAGATAGTCAGAAAGCAGAACTCGAAGACAATGGTTTTGAAATTGGCACTTATGATTCCTTCGATCTGGTTAGTGATGGCAGAGAAAAAGCAAAACCTGAAATTAAGTTTACTGAGAAATTTACTGTTAAAAATTTAATTAAAAAAGCAGGTCCTACTTACATCCTCGATGCAGGTAAAATAATTGGTGAACAGCTGGAAGTGAAGGAAGATGAATTGAAACGTCACTACGACATTTACATGGGAAATACCCGTTCCTTCAATTACGAAATTGCTGTTACCATTCCTGATGGTTATAAAGTTGAAGGCATTGATAAGCTGAATAAAGATGTTGATAATGCAACCGGTTTCTTTAAAAGTACAGCTAAGGTGGAAGGCAATCAGTTAATTATTACTGCCAGCAAAGCCTACAAAACTATTTATGAGAAGAAAGAAAACTGGCCAGAAATGGTGAAGTTTCTGGATGAAGCCTATAAATTTACTCAGGTAAAAGTAGTCCTGAAAAAAGCTTGATTTCTTTGAAATTAAACGAAAAAAAGTCCTTCACGGGACTTTTTTTCGTTTAACAATACGTTAGTTGAGTTGTTTACGTTATCAGCACATGAGAACTTTACTCGTATTTTGTTTTATATTTCTGCTGGCACCGGCATATTGTCCCGCGGACGAACTTTCGGAAACCGATAAGAAGGTTATTGCTATTAAGTCGGGTGGTGACACCGAAAAATTGCATAAGGCAATCACCGAAATTACTTCTTACAAAGCTGAACAGGTGCGTGCTTTTTATGTGTGGATCGCCCATCACATCAGCTATGATGTTCCTGAATCAAAAAACCCGCAGTTGAATCCGGTGAAGCAAGAGCCCTCCACTGTTTTGAAATCATCGAAAGCAGTTTGTCATGGCTACTCCCGCTTATTTCAGGAGCTGTGCAATAAATCGGGAATTCCCTGCCTGTTGGTAAATGGTTATACCAAAACAGCCGATCAGTTTAATCCAGCCGGTCATACCTGGAATGTAATCTTCCTCGACAATAGCTGGAAACTGATTGATGTAACATGGGGTGCGGGAGGTGTGAATACTTCGAACCGGTATGTGAAAGAATTTTCGGAACGCTACTTTCTCACCGCTCCCGAACTGATGCTTGAAGATCATTATCCTCTGGATCCGGTTTGGCAATTGGTTTCAAATCCTGTTCCGGTAAAAATATGGAAAAAGAAAAACTGGCAGGAGAATTTTGATGTCAAAGCAAATGGCAGCGACTACACTGAAATGCGAAGTCAGTTGATGCAAATGGACGAGCACGGAATCAGGTGGGCAGGCGCTGAACGGGGCAAGCAGCTTAATCCCGATGATCCGCTTACCGATGAGGAATTTAATTTTGCCCTGGTGGCGAAGGGTAATGAAGCTCACAAAAAAGCATCTGATATAGTAATTGCCTATTCCAAAAAACCGGCAAAAGCAGGTAGCAGACCAACAGCTAATGAAACGAAAGAAAGTGTTGAAAATCTTCAAAGTGCAAAAGTACTTTACGAAGAGGCAATATCTTATTATACCAAAGTGAAACTGCGTGAAAGTCGCGATATGCGCGTGATAGAACAAAACCGCAGCGCAGCTAAAAACAACATTGCTTTTATAAATCAGGAACTTAAACGTCTGAAACTGTGATTTTTTCGTGCTTTAAGTCAGAGTTTTACCTGCTTCTTACACTATTATGAGTTAAGGTACGGTTAAACTCCTTAGTTTTGCAAAAAGCCGGATTAACATGCTCACTTTTACCACCACACTTACCAGAACTTTCTGGATGGTGCTGGGTTTCATATTTGTAGCGATTGGAATTATTGGATATATCACGCCAATGATGCCGGGATTGGTATTTTTTCTGATGGCCACCTACTGCTTTGCCAAAGGCTCCAGAAAATTCCTCAGACTGCTTATCAGCAATAAATATGTAGGTCAGCAAATTATCGATTTTAAAAGAGGTAAAGGCATGACGATGAAAACCAAAATCATTGCCATAATCACCATGCTGGTTAGTATGTTTATCAGTGCTTTTTTTATGGTGAAGATTTATTGGGTGAAGTGGGCGATTTGTATTACTGCAATGCTTGTTGTGGTGATTATCTGGAAACAGAAGACGAAAGTTGAAAGTTAGATTGAAGTTGTTTCCGCATTCTCCAACTGCCACCATTCTCCGTTCTCAATCTGCTCCTCCTTCTCATTCTGTTTTGCATCTGCCATGCAGGCTTTGTTACTTTTTGCTTGACCAAAAAGTAACCAAAAAGTCAAGAACAGCATCAGGCACTTTCCATCCATACCAAGGTGATTTTAGTGAATTACGTTTCCCTATATTGATTCTGAACTGTTGGCTGTTTGCCGTGCGCTGCTTTTTACTAAGACAGTTTTTTTCTAATAAAAAACTGTCTTGTAAAAAAAGGCGCGAGTCGCGGCGCCAGACGGCAAACTGCAAACACGTGCGGGATGCTGTTCGGTCCTAAGGGGAATGATAGATGGATTGGTGCTAAAAAGATATGCAGAGGACAGAAGGATTAAGGATTAAGGATTAAGGATTAAGGATTAAGATTTTTTTGTTTCTGCTCAGTAGAGAATTCCGCTTACGCGATGAGGAGATAAATGAAAAACGAATTTTGTTTTGTCTAAAGACTCCAACCCCTTCGGCTGCGCTCAGGGCAGCGCTTGTCACTTGCCCCTTGCCACTTATCACTTGTCACCCTTCGGCTGCGCTCAGGGCGCCGCTTTCAACTTACAACTTACAACAACTGTGCAGTCACACCTTTTTACTCCGGAACATCACATCAGCACCTTCGGCTTCGCTCAGGGCAGCGCTTGTCACCCATCGGCTTCGCTCAGGCCGGCGCTTGCCCCTTGTCACTTGTCACTACTATTTCAACCTGTGCACCCAATTTAAAGATACCAACAAGCTCATATACAGACACTTACCCCACTTGGAAGCTTCGCCAAAAAGTTGTACCTTTGCTGCCCCATTTACCGGGTGCTTCCTGTTAAAGAATAGTTAAGAAACATTAACGGGCATCCGGGACAGCTGCACAATCCCTTAATTTGTAAATTAAAATATTACTCTCATGAACAATTCTTTACCGATGATTAAGAAGTTGCAAATACTGTTTGCCTTCGCCGCTATTTGCGTGTTACCTGCTATTCAGGTTAATGCACAAGGTGGTTGTATTGAAATAAGAAGCATTCTGGTTGATGCCTGTGGCACTCCTGAAGGCGAAAACGAAATGGTACGCTTTGATGTTGGACCAAATGCATTGAATACTGCTAATATGATTGTCGATTGGCCAAACAATGCATTCCAGGGCCTTTGTCAGGATGCCAACACTGCTGCTTTAGTAGCATCAGTAAATCAGAATATTGTTGGATGCGGTTCTTTAGTTGAACCTGTTGGTGGTGTTTTACCTGCTAATGCAAAAGTATTGCTGTTGACCAGCGTAAACATTAACACCATTGCAAACACATTTGCAAATCTGAATGATGATGTAGTTGTTTTGTTTCAATGCGCAGGTAATACATCCGGACATTTTGCAAACTCTAATGTGTTACCCGGCTTGCGAACTTTAGCAATTGAATTTACAGGTGCTTGTCTCGATTCAGTTACTTACGATCGTACCTTGCTGGTAAATCAGTATGGCGTTATTGGTGGTTTCACTTTTGAAAATGATGGTGCATTTGTAGAATTTACTTCTGGTGGTGCTGCAACTTATTTAAATTATGGATGCCAGGCATTATCTACCGGTTTGAGTCTGACTGCCGGTCCTGATGCAGGAATTTGCCCTGGTGCTACCAACATTGCTAACCTAAATGGTAATGCAGTGAACATGGTTGGAAATCCACAATGGAATGGTGGAACAGGAACTTTTTCAAATCCTACTTCTTTAACAACAACGTATACTCCGGGACCAGGTGAAAACGGAATTATCTTCCTTACTTTAACAGGAAACGGTCCATGCGCTGCAACAATTACTGATACTGTTCGCGTGAACATTGTTACTTCATTGCCTGCAGTTTCTATTTCATCATCTGTATCCGGACAATTCAGCTCCAGTGTTACTGATCCTACTTATTTCTACAACTGGTATCCTGATGGATCAACTACATTTATTCCCGGTGCCTTTGCTCCTACCTTCACTCCAAATACCAACGGTTGCTATTACATGATTCTTTCTACAGTTGGTGGATGTAATGTTACTTCAAATGTATTGTGCATAACCAACGTTGGACTTACCGATCTTAATTCAGAAACGTACATGGACATCTACGGCAATCCTGGCAACAACCCATGGTTAGCCCTTGAAACTGCAACACCCGCCAATGAGGTGAATGTGGCTATCATCGATTTGTATGGACGTGTAATAAGCAGCACTGATTTAACAATTCAATCAGGTGAATTTGAAATCCGCCCTGACTGGACATCAGTTGCAGCAGGAATTTATATGGTTCGTGTTTCTTCCAGCGACTGGAAAGTTGAAGGAAAAGTTGTTCTGACCAAATAACAAAAAAAATATATTGAGAAGTCCCGGTTCATAGCCGGGACTTTTTTTATGCTTTTAATTTCCTACTTTCGGGATACCAAAACAAAACACCATGAAGAACCTGAAAAGTGTAGTTGGAATATGTCTGCTGGTCGTTGGAATCACATCCTGCAAACAGCAACCCGATACCTTTAAACAACTTAGCACTTTAGAGGGAAAATGGCTGATGCAAACACCGGAGGGAACAATGATGGAAGTCTGGGAAATCACCAACGACACATTGTACAGCGGAAAAAGCTACAGCATTGAAGGAGCAGATACCACCTTATCGGAGACCGTTCAGCTCATCCAGCGCCACGACGGGATCTATTACATTCCAACCGTCACCAATCAAAATGATGGGGTACCCATTCCCTTTAAACTAATAACATCAGAGGCTGGCGTATTCGTTTTTGAAAACCCCACGCACGATTTTCCCACCAAAATCACCTACAAAACCGATCAAAAAAACAAACTCTCGGCCTCCATCAGCGGCAAAATAAATGGTGAAGAGAGAAAAATAGCGTTTGATTATGAGAGGGTGAAGTAATAAGACCTCGCTCCTCACCCCTATTTTACGACGCCCTTTTCAAAAAATGAATTACAAAAACAAGGGTTTACGCTTGGGGTGTTTTAAGGACATTTCGCAATATATTGATTTTTAAGACAATATCATTAGTCGTTTTTGGAGCAAAAAGATTTAAGCCATGAATATTTAAAAACATTTATAATGTATCTATTTATGAACATTTTTCGTATATTTGTTCATATTTAGTTACATTATGGGTACTGGAAAAATAGTTTTGATGCCATCTTCTGTTAAGGTAATGCGGGAACTTGGTGATAACATACGACTTGCCAGGTTGCGCAGAAAATTGAGTAGCGAACAAGTATCTCAAAGGGCAGATATTAGCCGCAATACGCTTTATAAAATCGAAAAAGGTTCTGCCAGTGTGGCTTTGGGTCTCTATTGCCAGGTGCTATTTATTTTAGGGCTGGAAAAGGATTTAATTAAAGTTGCAGCTGATGATCTGTTAGGCAGGAAACTGCAAGATGCTGAATTGACTGTTAAAGTACGAGCGCCAAAGAAAAGCAGAAATGAGTGATAAAAAAGAGATATTGGTTTATGCTGATTGGGAAGGACTGAATGAACCGAATTATATGGGATTACTTTCCGCAATTCCGGTAAAAGGGAAAGAGGTATTTTCATTTGAGTACGATAAATCATGGCTGAAGTCTGGATTCACCCACATCATTGATCCTGATTTACAACTTTATTCCGGTCGCTATTTTCCAAAAGAAAACCGTCCCAACTTTGGAGTCTTTCTTGATTCAAGTCCTGATCGTTGGGGACGTGTGTTAATGGAGAGAAGGGAAGCTGCATTGGCCCGAAAAGATAAACGAGAAATAAATAATTTACATGAATCGGATTTTTTATTGGGTGTTTTTGATATACATCGGATGGGTGGACTTCGGTTTAAATTGGAGCAGGGAGGAAATTTTCTGAATGATAACAGACTTATGGCTGCACCACCATGGGTTGCGTTGCGTGAATTGGAACATGCAAGTCGGAAATTTGAAGAAGACAATACCACTAATGATGAATTTTTAAAATGAGTCACCATGCTCATCGCTCCAGGTTCATCGCTTGGTGGAGCACGACCCAAAGCAAGTGTTGTAGATCCAAGTGGACATTTATGGATAGCAAAGTTTCCAAGTATAAAGGATAAAATAAATATTGGAGCTTGGGAAATGGTAGCAAACAAACTCGCGAAAAAAGCAGGAATAAATATACCTGAATTCGATGTCAAGAAATTTAATAATGATCATCATACATTTCTTACAAAACGTTTCGATCGAAATATCAGTGGCGAGCGCATTCATTTTGCGTCTGCAATGACAATGTTGGGATATTTAGATGGGGATGGATATGATAGCGGAGTTTCTTACATTGAAATCGCTGAATTTTTAATGAGACATGGTGCCGAAACAAATCATGATTTGGAAGAACTGTGGAGACGTATTGTATTTTCAATTTGTATAAAAAATACGGACGATCACTTGCGCAATCATGGTTTTATGCTAACCTGACAAGGCTGGAGATTGTCTCCCGCATATGACCTTAATCCTAATGAATTTGGAGATGGCTTGAGTCTAAATATTTCAGAAAAAGATAATGCTTTAGACCTGGACTTAGCACTGAGTGTCGCAGAACTATCTCGAGTTAAGAAAAGTAAAGCAACGGGAATAATAGATAAGGTAAAATGTGTGGTAAGAGAATGGAGAAATGTAGCCAATGATAATGGTATATCAAGAACAGAGCAGGCATTGATGTCAAAGGCATTTTCGATTGTGGAAAAGTAACCACTTTAACTGATCGTTTTTCACACCAACCGAGCAACCCGTACTAAAATAAACTATTCTTTAATTGAAAATAGCAGTTCCAGGAAAATAAGTTTACATTAGCCAAAAACAGCAACCATCAGATTTCAGGACCTTCAAAATTAATAATACATCCTTACCCCTATTTCCTTTAACCATATTCAAATTCCATTTTATATAAATTCGAATAAATGCATGATGCTAAAAAAATTCCAATTTAAAAATGCGATATAGAGATCCGAAAATTATTAACAGCTTCGAAATCGTTGAAATATCAATGGTTGTTACTTTAATCAGGATATTTCTATTTATAATGACAATTGCTCCTATAATTTTGGCTGAAATAGTACCTTCAAAATATCAGATATTAGTGAGATCACTCAGTGCAGTATTCATAATTGCACTTTTCGTATTTGTGCATTTAAAATCAAATTACAAAAAAATCGGGTATTTAGATTTTTATGAAGATTTCTTCCAAATATCCATTTCCAATACTATTATTAGATCTTCAGAAGAAACGAAATTGAATATTAGATATTCGGGTTATGAAGGAGACCATTACTGGCTGCCTGGCACTCTATTTAAGATAGTTCGAATTGACGGGATAAACGAAATACATTTAGAAATTAATAACAGAAAGGTAAAATATAAATTTCGATCAGTGGATAAAAGAGACTTAAATTCGTTGATAAATTTCAAATCAAAATTTAAGGGACAAATGGTAATTGATATGTCACGGCGGTAGATATCTTATCATTAGACTTAGTGAATTACTTTTTTAAAGTGAATTGGGGTTACCCTTCAGGGGTCTTAAGACATTAGTTTTCAGCAGGATTTGGGCATTTTTAGTTTAAAATAGTAAGTTCAATTTTTATATTTTTTTAAAAAGGAATTTATATTAGATTTACAATACCATTTAAGCATGTAAATATCCAGGCATATAACAATTTATATAGTTTATTGCACGGTTAAAAGAAGGGGTATTGGTGGTTGAGATAAGGAAGTAGATGGAGTACACCAAGATTTAATATTTTATTGTTTTATATTTTTAATTTCTCTGTTATCATGAAAAAATTGATTTACACGCTAGCCATTTACTTCATTTTATTTATCCAAACAGTTTGTGCTTCCTATTCATGGGTGCAGCTCACTACTTTATCCTCATTTGAAAGAGATAGAGCTACGGGCTTTTCTATAGGTGATAAATTATATTTTGGAACTGGTTACATCAACAGTATTGCGTCATCCGATTTTTGGGAATACAATACTTTAACGGGAACGTGGACTCAAATAGCCGATATAGTTGGCAATCGTCATGGTGCAGTTGGTTTTTCCAACGATGGTAAAGGATACATTTGCATGGGTCATCAACCAATTGGTTATGTTTACTTCAATGATTTGCAAGAGTACAACCCTACATCAAATAGTTGGACTTTCAAGGCTTCTTTCCCACAAACCGGAAGATATGGTGGCAATTCCTTTGTTATAGATGGCACAGCATACATTGTAGGAGGAAACTTAGGTTCGGCATCAGGACCTTATTCCAACAGTATGGTTGCATATGATTTTGCAACAGACTCATGGTCTTTCAAATCCAATTATCCCGGCACACTTTCTTATTACCGGACTTCGTTCACTTTGAATGGTTTTGGTTACGTTGGGTCTGGCGTAAAATTAGGTCCCGGTGGTTATACGTACTATGATACTTTTTACAGCTACAATCCGATTTCGGATGCTTGGTCGCCCATTCCTTCATATCCCGGAGGTAGTTATGCTGGGATGACTTCATTTGTGTTTCAGCAACAGGCTTTTGTTGGCCTTGGAACAGATAATTCTTTCAATCCAAACAATGCTTTTTTCATTTATGATCCCACCTTAGGAATCTGGAATCCCGGGCCCACATTCACCAACGGCCCACTCAGATCGCATGGCGTTGGTTTATCTACATCTTCAAGGGCATTTTTTGGAACCGGGTATTTATCGGGAAACAGCCTGGATGATCTTTGGGAACTGACAGAAACTTTATCACTTCATCAAGTAAATGGTGAAGCGGTATCTATTTTATACCGAAACGGGTCTTTCATTATTTCCGGAAAGCGGAGTAATTCAGGCACCATAGAAGTATTCAATACTGTAGGGCAAAGAATAGCATTAATAGAATCGACAGGTGATAATACCGTATGTAATCTTCGTAAGGGTTTATATATTATAATTTATTCTGAATCGAATAAGATATTGTTTTCAGAAAAATTGTTCATTCCATAACAGGAAAAATAGTTAGTTTAATGAATAAGATTGGGCTCACTAAGTATTCACCTGTTAAGAGCTGGAATCCTGCATACAACCAACACCTTCAAAAATGACATTCAAAATAAAACTGGGACTGACATTATTTGCTTTAGGAATGTTAGGCGTTTTATCAATGCTTACGGTGACCATCCCGCTTGATACTTTGCCCAAGGAAGTTTTAGAAAAAATATCACCTGAAACACTCCGGTTTTTAGTGCTGGTTAATCCAACTTTTCTACTATTAATTGCAGTAGTAATTGGAACCGTTTTGCACGATAAAGTGAACCTGTCAGTTCCTTCGATCTCTGCGATACTTAAGAAAGAAAAAAGTCAGGTACCATTTCCGGAACAAGCAAAATATGGAATCATTTACGGATTAGTTGCAGGAATATTGATATCAATCGTAGGACTTATTTTTAGATCTTCATTGCCTCAGGAATTTATTGAGATGGGCGAAAAAATTAAAATAACAATACTCGCCAGATTTACTTATGGCGGTTTAACAGAAGAGCTATTGATGCGATATGGGTTTATGACACTAATTGTTTGGATAATTTATAAAATAACCAAAAAGCTTAATAGCATTACCTACTGGACCGGAATAATATTGGCAGCCGCTCTTTTCGCACTCGGCCATTTTCCCATTGCATTTAGTGCAGTAAGTGATCCTTCAGTTTCTCTGTTGTCCTATATCCTTATAGGTAATTCACTCGCAGGTATCTTCTTTGGATGGCTATATTGGAAAAAAGGATTGGAAGCAGCATTTATAGGGCATATATTTGCCCATGTTGCTATGTTGGCTGGAGAGCAATTATTTCAAATTTAATAGGTAAATTTTGGCGGATGCGATTCCAGGCTTTCTAATAATTACCTGGTCAATTGTTTCTGACATAACAACGTTGCATGCATGCCAGGTTATGACCTGCCAAAAAGACTGTTTTCGGAAGGTCGTTGTTTTTGTATATGACATAATCCTGTTTAGTCGTCGGATTTAAGTTCCATTTTATGCAATAGACTCGTTGTCAATAAATTCTCCTATGATAGTGCAATGTGTTGACAAGATCAGGTATTTTGATTACTTTTGAAGGTATGGAGTGTTTCCAATCCTAATGCTTACAGGTTCGTCAACTTAGAACCTGTAAATAGAAAATAAATATTACCTTGCAGCCATGTTAACAAAGTCAGAAATAGAAAATAAATTACAAGATATAAAGCCAGAACTTGCAGTTAAATTCCACGTAAGCTCCATTGGTTATTTTGGCTCTTATGCTGCAGGTCTGCAAACCGAAAAAAGTGACATAGACTTATTGGTAGAATTTTCACAACCTGTAGGTTGGGAATTTTTTACATTAGAAAAATATTTAGAACAAATTTTAGGTTTACGAGTAGACCTCGTGACACGAAATTCCTTGAAAGAACAAATCAAAGAATCAATTTTAAAACAAGTACGTTACATTTGAAACCAAGCGAAAGAGACCCTTTATTATATATATTTGATATACAACTTTCTATGAAAAGAGTACAAGAGTATATTATGGGGCTAAACTTTAATCAATTTAAAAATGACCATAAAACTGTAGATGCAGTAATTAGAAATTTTGAAATTATAGGTGAGGCAACAAAAAACCTTCCAAAAGAAATAAAGGAAAAATATTCTTCAATACCATGGGAGGAAATGTATCGTCTCAGAAATAGAATTAGCCATGAATATTTTGGCATAGACCATGAAATTATATGGGATATTGCCACAAGACATTGCCTAAAAATTACGAAGATATCACAGAAGTTGTTAAGGATTTAAATAAAGAGTGATGGAAAAAAGCAGATCGCAATCGGGGCATTTTAAATGTTGAAGCATTTTCCTTATTTTCTGTAAAACTAAAAAAATATTCGGAAAGTCAGCTTCACTAAAAAATTCCATTCAGTAAAGGTACATAATTCGTAAAACTGAAAAAGTATCTTAACCAGGAAAATTACTTTTTCATAGTTAAGCATCTAATTTTGCATGGCGCACCATTACATTTCGTATTTCGATGCTTCAAAAAGTAGTTGAGTTAGATTCGGTTGGTTAAATGCAAATTACTATCAAATAGTAAAGCCATAGTTGCAGAGTTAATAGCTAAAGTGTATCAACCATTCTAATATGATCTATCTTAAAGTCAAAAGAATATACCTGAGAAATTTAATTTGGATTCTATCAATCCTTCATATCTCCTCGTGTGCCAAAAAAGTGCAAGATGTGGCGGTTCAGGATGAATCAGAAATATCAGAAGCCAATCGCAAGCCAGTTACAAATCAAAACACTTTTTTCCCACAAATCCATACCAACTTAAATGGAATGGTAACTGAATTTGTAAGAGCAATGTATCAGGACAAAAAAGGGAACTATTGGTTTGGAACCAATACGAATGGTATAATTAGATACGATGGCCAAAAGCTTGAAAAAATTATCATAGACCAAAATCAAAAATGGTCATCTGTTCGGGAAATTGCTGAAGATAAAAGTGGTAATATCTGGTTTGGAACCTCCGGGGACTCATAAAATTTGATGGAGAAAAATTTAAGATATTTTCAACTGAATCAGGCCTGCAGAGCGAAGAAATATGGGGACTTACCATAGATTCAAAAGGAACAATATGGATTGGGACACTTAGTGGTGTTAGTAATTTTAATGGACAAACTTTTACACCCTTCTCAATGCCTGAGTTTATGGTCGAGAATCCACAACATATGTTATCGGGCAAATTGGTTACAAAATTTATGGAAGATAAGACAGGAGTAATGTGGATGGTAACCGATGGGAATGGAATTTTCAAACACCAAAATGGTGAGTTTACTCATTTAACAAATAAGAATGGACTTACCGATAATAGTGTTGCAGATATTTTAGAAGACGAGCGTGGAAATATATGGATCGGAACTTTTTATGGTGGGGTAAGTAAATTTGATGGAATAACTTACCACAACTTCACCAAAGATGGAGTGATTGAAGGTGTAGAAACCTATAATTTTTGTGAAGATAATAAGGGGAATATTTGGTTTTCTGCGGAAAATTTTGGCGTTTACCGTTATGATGGAACACGTTTCACTCAATTTACGACTGAAAACGGTTTAACAACAAACAGCGTTCAAAGTATTGTTGAAGATGACAAAGGCCAAATGTGGTTTGGAACATGGCAAGGAATCTGCATTTACGACGGACAAATATTTATGAATGCCAAAGATAAAGAGCCTTGGACAAATTAGAAACACTATTTTACAAATAACCCCAAAGCACATGTTGGCAATAGTGACTTTTGCGAAATAAAAATTGAATCAAAAAGCATAATCACCAAAATAATTCTCTGATAAATCACACACAAAATGAGATTTATGAAAATTTAAATTTCCTGAATTTACTCTGCCACTTTGGCTTATCAGAAGCTCTAAATAATCAAGCAATCACTGGATTACTGAAATTACAGCTGCTTTGCCTTTTTCTTTCCGAAATCCTTACTCATATCCACTCTTAATAACAGTCAAAATCATTTTAAACCGACCATTTGGCTCGATCACACTCGAGGCATGAGCGGGAATAACAATGGAGCTTCCGGTCTTTAACAAATTCATTTTCCCGGCAATTACAATGGTTGCTTCACCATCAATCACCTGAACAAATGTATCGAATGGTGTTGTTCGCTCGGTTAATCCTTCACCGTTATCGAACGACATCACGCTGATATTGCCGGTTGACTTTCGTAATATAGTTTTAATGACTACAGAATTCTGCAAGTACTCAACAATTTCAACAGTTATGTTTGAAATTCCTTTTTTAATTTCACCTGAATCCATTAGATTGGTATGTGTAAACTGTTACTTGTTATTTATCAATGACTTCGACATCATTACAAAACGGCTCATACTTTTACTTTGAAACTGGAATACATTTCTGTCATCAGATTCTGATTCCTCATCTCCGGTTGAAAATGCCCTTTCATGTTGTTCGATTCTATTAGTAGTTAAATGCGCCATGAGGTAGCTTGTAACAGACTCTGCTCCCTGATTCAGATTCACATGAAACTCTTCCATCCCATCATAGCAACCGCCGGTACATGGATTGTAAATGATCTGATGCAGTAAATTATTCCCATGAAACCAACTGAAGGCTACCTGTTGTTTCCGAAGATAATCTTTGGAGCCAAATGTTTTATAAAATCTGTCAAGTGCCATAATTGTATAGGCTACATCTATGGGTTGTTCACCACCTGAAGCCGGTAGTTCGTCTTGTGTACTTCTGTTTAACCAAGACTTATTGGAAACAACTTTAATTTCATTACCATCAAATATCTTAGTTAGTAAAAAGTCAAATGATTCTTTGGCTACTTCCTTATAAGTTACATTTCCGGTGGCTTGCCAGGCACACAGAAGGGCTTCCGGTAAAATACTGTTGGCATAAGTCATGTAGGATTCGTACCAATTCCATTTTTCATCACTCTCATGACGGTACATCTGAACAAGACGGTCGGCAAAAAGTGTTATAAGTTCTTGTCCTTTCACAGTTGGCCTTGCTGTTTCTGCATAAAACAATCCTTTAATCATGAATGCCATGGAACGGGTAGAACAAATAGCAGCAACACGATCAATTGCAGCATCAAAAATCCTTAATGCCTGCCTTATCAGATGAGAAGGTAATATAGGTTTTAGAGAAATTAAGTATCCCAATGCCCAAAATGCTCTTCCTGTTGCATCAGCAATATTTGTGGTTTGATTTTGTTTAGTAAACTTCTTGTTGAAATCTACATAATTCAAAAATGTACCATTCTCCTGCTGACAAAACTCAATAAAATTGAGGTAGATGCTAATCTGTTTTAAATCAGGAAAATCGTGCAATTGTTCATAGTGCATACAATAGGTTACTAAAGCACGTGCATTGTCATCTAGTGTAAATCCGGAACTGAAGTCTGGGGTATTGACCTTGGCGAACTGAATAATACCAAAATCGGTGGTCATTTTTTTGATATGATCCATTTTCAACTCAGGGACTTTGAAGCTTAATCCCGCCTCACTGTTAATGAGATTCAAAAATAAATTTGCATGTGCAATAGCTGAATTTTCCCAAACTGATGCAGAAACCGTATGCAATGCAGCGATTCTCATTTCTTGCCTTAGTGTATTATCTGACAGCAATTTATTTACTGCTGCAGCCAATTGCGGACTGTTTTCAAAATCGAATAAAATGCCGCAATTGTTCTTCAGCAACTCTACAGCATGAGGAATTGGAGTAGAAACAATGGGACAACCACAACTAAGTGCGTAAACAAAAGTTCCGCTAACTGCCTGATTGCGATCTTTTGATGTGAACAAATAGATATCCGATAATTGCAGATATTCCAATAGCAGGTCGAGAGGTAAATACCTGTTTACGAACCGTACATTCTCCTGAATTCCCAATTCATCAACAATACCTTCCAGATAAGAGCGGTAAGTTTCGCCATCTCTTCTCTGAATACCAGGATGAATTTTCCCAATGACCAGAAAAAGTACTTCAGGATGTACTGCAATAATTTCAGGCAAACTGTACAAAGTAGTTTCAATACTTTTTCCGGAACTCAGCAACCCAAAAGTTGAAATAACTTTCCGGCCATTCAATGCATACTTCTGTTTCAGAAAATCTTTATCGATATGAGGTATTAAATGTGTTCCATGTGCAATAACTGTAACCAGGGATTCCGGAATGCTATAATCCGACACAAGTAATTTCTTTGAAGTTTGAGTCATTACCAAAACCGACTGAACTTCATGTGCAATATCAGTAACCTGGCTCAGCTTTCTATCGTCGGGAGCCGGTAAAACAGTATGAAAAACGACTGCAACTGGAACCTGGAGTCCTTTAATAAAGGCTACAAGTTTATCATGGCAATTATCGAAAAATCCAAATTCATGTTGTATAACTACCAGCCCTATCTTAGAATTACTGTTAATTGCCAGCTCAAGATTTGTAAATGCATCTTCCTGATCAACATTTAAAATAAATTCTGTATTAAAATCATAACTATGTACTTCTGCTTCTGACTCTAACGGACAGATCTTAATTTCGAAAGTTGAGTTAAACTGATTCGATAAAGACTTCACCAAATCTGCAGTATAAGTTGCTATACCGCACTCCCGGGGTGGGTATGAAGATATTACTAATACTTCCGGATTTGCTGGCTCCACGATTCTTTTTATGTACTTTCTTTTAGGATTCATAGTAGTACTGATAAGTTAATTAATTAAGATGCATCAAACACAGGTTTTGAATGCATAAGCACTTCATTGATCAGGTCTTCTAATACAATAGAAACAGTTGCAATCCTTTCATCAGCTGCTCCATAATATATATAATGTCTTTCAGCAAACACAACTGCGCCTGTAGGAAAACAAACGTTATTTACTTCGCCGGAAAGTTCCCATTCTAATTCAGGCTGAAACAGGGGATAAGGTAATCGTGATAATTCAATTTGAGGGTTATTTAAATCAAGCAAAGCAGCACATGCAGTATAAACATACCCGGTTGGGGTATCATAAACTCCGTGATAAATCAACAACCAACCTGCTTTTGTTTCAATCGGTGGACAACCACCACCTATGTAACTAACTTCGTGAGGGTTTTCGGGAGTTAACACAATATGCTCGTGAAACTTTAGTAAATAATTTTGCCAGAATTCATGATTTAACTCCTCAAGCGAATCAACCTTTACAATTTGAATGTCGGGCTTCATACGATGCAGAAAAACAAACTTATTATTTATGAGCCCGCGAAAAAATATGTCATCCTCATACCAAACATACCTCTGAGCCTTTATAGCATCGGTAATAAGGCCCGGATTATTAAACCGATAATACTTCTCATTTAAAGCATGCACTGCGCCGGCAAAATGTGCAAATTCATGGAATCCCATCATTGGAACTAAAATGCCTTGTTTTACAAATTTTGTCAAATCGGTCGACGTTGCATAGGCGCCTAATGCATTCAAACCATCATAGGCAGTATATGTAAGATAATAAACATCTCCTATTTTAGTGATCCGCGGATCTTCCACTCCATGATTTTCGTAAGCAAATTGCGGAAAAATAACGGGTATATCGGATCTGTAAGTCAATTCATGCGGACCTTTAAAAACACAATATCCCAAACTTGAATAGTTTCCTTTACCAACGGCTCTATAAAACATGTGCACTTCATCATTAACTCGAATAACTCCCGGATTTAGCACACCATCATGTTCAAATCCCAAATCAGATTTGGAAAGCAAAATCCCATGTTTCACGACTTCAATCATAATTTCTTTATTTTTAACTGTCAAAAACTGTTATATACCTATTAATTTCAAATCTGATGTTCAGGCGATTATTGCCCGATGTGAGGAATAGCTCACCCCATAGTTCAAATGAGTTCATCATTGCAACACTTGAAGGTATCGTCCTACTAGTCATTTGCTTATAATTCAATCAATTGCTACTAGCAGTGGTTAAACATGAATTTTCGGTGTTTGAATAAACACTATATCCATGCCATATATACCAAAATCTGGATTTAAATGAAATGGCTTTCGAATCCCTTTGGAAATATAGGAAGTAAAAGGAAATCATAAAAATTTGAGCCTGTCAGGAGGCTAAAAAATAATGTCATAAAAAAGCCAATTCAGATCTCAATTTCTGAATTGGCTTTAAAAGATTTTCGAACTAATCTACTCCACCACTAACCTCACCTGAGAGCTTTGATTCGATGAGATCACAGAAATTATATACACACCGCTTTCGAGACGGTTTGCATAGCTGTAACGCAGAGATGTTCCAATCACAACCTTGTCGATTAACCGGCCAGTAAAATCCGCGATCATCAATGTTCTGTTTTCTGCTGAAGTAAATAACATAGTAAATCGTCCATGTGAAGGATTCGGATATAACTGAAATCCGGATGCCGCATTTTCAGCCAATCCCACATTAACAAATGCGAGTGTATCGGAACAATTTTCGCAACCATTTGCATCGGTACCACACAGTTGATAAGTACCGTTTAATGTTGCCGTTAAAGTATTTGTATTAGCACCTGGGATCGGATTTCCGTTATAATACCATTGTAAGTTAACACCAGTAACTCCAGTTGTAAAAGTATTTCCTACAACAAAAAATGTTGGCTTAACGGGAAGCGGATTTATAACTACCTGAGTTACTACAGATGTTGCGCCACATCCCTGAGCTGTAGTGACAGTTGCAGTATAATCACCACTCACCAGAGGTGTATAAGTGATTCCATTTTCGCCTGCAAGTATCAAACCATCCTGATACCATTGAACAATATTCACCGTATCATTAACAGAAAGTGTCAATGATTCGTCTTCGCAAATAGTTAATGGTCCCGATGCAGTGATCACAGGAACAGCAGGTGATTCATACACATAAACAGTATCTGTTGCTTCAAGAGGAACTACAGGGGTTTCAAAAATTGTATAGTTTACATTCAATGATCCGGAAGCCCCGCCTACTGTACCAGTTGCAGAGCCTGAAGTACCGTTACCTGCAAAACTGATTTCACCTAAATCGTCATCGGCACCAAATAATCCACCATCTTCATCACACACGTGAACCACATAATTTCCATTCGATAATGGAATATTTGGAGTGCCCCAGCTTACTGGTGGAAAAGTATTATCGATTGCAGGTCGTGAGTCATAAACCTGTGTTCCCGATGGATCATAGAGCAGAAAATAAAGATCCGGATCATCGATAAAACCACCGTAATTATCGGGCACCGATGTTACTTCTATATTGGTAAGAAACCAGGAGGGCGTAACATTTGGTGTAACTGTTTGTGTTACCACATAAGTTCCGGGAGTTGTGTAAATTTGAGAAGGAGGATTTTCAAGTGTACTTTGCAATCCGTTTCCAAAATCCCATAAGTATGCAGCCTGTCCGGGATTGTTATTTGTAAAATCAACTGTCAATGGTGCGCATCCTGTTGAGTTCAGCATGGAGAAACCCGGGTTCGAAACCGATCCGGGTAATACAGTTAGTGGTACATCAAAAGGTATGACCTGATTACCCACCAGTTGTACATCGGCAACAACCGTTACAGTCATAGTGTAAGTTCCGGCTACCAGTGGTGTTCCGCTGATTAATACACATCCGAAGACTGATACAGAAGGATCATAAACACAACCATTACCTGAATTATTGCACTGCCAGGTTAATCCTACAGGCAAACCCACCACACTTTGAATCTGATAACTGTAAATAGTCAGGCCAAGTGTATCAGTCAACATCACGAAAGTAACATCTACAGAATATGGTGTATTCGCAGTTGCATCCGGTAACGTATCAGGATAAACACCGGCTCCTGATACTGTTGTATCAATGATACATTGTCCTGAAACAGGCTTAACAGCCAAACACAGGATTGACAACAGGCAACCAAACAGTAATTTTCTCATCATGGCGTTTAAATTTTCACTAAGGTAAGTCATGCGTTTTAACTACGCAAATGAGTCGGACTGCAACTGACAAATTTCGGTTGTCTTACCTTTAAAGTGCTTTTAGTAGAAACGGCTTCAATGTTTATCGTAATTAATTAATTTTGAACAATATACAATATCATTCCAGTATAAATATTCTAATTAATGCGATATAAGAGAATATTAGATGTTGAAATATAGAAGTGCCCGGAGTAATAAAATAACTAAAAATGTCGAATGTGCTCTTTTATTCTTTCTAACAATTCTTCGAAAGAAGGCTGGCCGCTATAATAAAGTGCAGCCGTCTTTTGATACCGCTTGATAAAATTTTCTCTTAACCTCGGATCTGAAAGGATGTATGCTTCATTTTCATAAGCAGGAATTTCAAAATCAATCTTGGGAAACCGCATTTTTTTATGTGAATGATATTCATTGGTGCCTATGAAACTTCTGACATCAGCATTTCCTAGCAGACAGTATACATCATAATACTGACGCAATAAATTTGGGCGCTCAAGGCCAGTTTCTCTCTCTTGCCGAAATTTGGTTGCAATTGTTTGCAATTTTTCTACTAAAGTATACCCTGGGTGATAGCACCGAATGTCGAGTGCCCTATTGTCTAGAATTTCATTTCTTTTTGTTACGACTGCCCGGTCAAAGGCCCACGAGCTAATATTTAAAGAATTATTTGGTGTTACTTTATCAAAACCAACCTCCAGTAAAATTCCTTCTTTGACTCCATTAAATTGGCCAGTTACATTTTTATAAAATAAACGTATACCTCCACTTCTATAAAAATGAGTATCATCGAATGATGTGTCTCTTTCAACTGACAAAATACCATTTATTTCAATTTTTCGACTAAGCCAATCATAATATTCTTTTCGCGATTGTACATGATTAGGTTTGCATTTATTTGGATTTGATTCCACATTTTGCTCAATTGCAGGTTGAATATGAATGTCAATATCTTCTGAAAATCGATTGATTAATTTATATCCCTTAGAAAGTGATGTTCCCCCTTTTAATTCAAATTCAAATCCTTGCTGCTTTAATCCATTTAGCACATGCATAATCCAGTAATCTTTTTCGATTAGCTGAGGAATAATGCTAATTTCCTCAGCTACAATATTCAATAGCTGAGGAAACTCTTTATGATTATGTAGATAATCAACATTCATGATTTACTTTTTGTTTTAAAAGATTTTTTTTAAAAAATCTTTTAGTCTTCACCTCCCAAATTCGTTAACTGCTTTCAATAACTTTTACTATCCATTGACCTTACCTTTGATTGAAACATTCTTCAGAATAGGTCTGGATCTTCTGCTAACATATCAATGTTATTTACCAAATCAACAAGCAAAACTCCGTTGTTATTTTTTGGGAAACCGATGCTTCGCAAAAAAACATTTTGCCCAAGCTTAAATTCACCATGTCGCTTATGATTGTATACAATTTTCTTGTTATATAACTGACTGGTGCCGATTCCCAAGCTATTATAATCATTTGGAGAAGTAATCAGAAAGTCATGATCTTTCAAAAGCTTGCACAAGTGATTCTTCATGGGCGGGACTTCACCAAAAACACTGACATGAGGATAATAATAAAGTCCCGGAGCCAACTTCTTTAAAGTGCCTTCATTTACCAGCTCCTGTACATGACGATCGACAGCGTTTGAAAATGCAGTAAGTTCGGACCTTCGGTAAACTGATCCCTGTTTGAGTTGCTTT
Source organism: Bacteroidota bacterium (assembly GCA_016713525.1). Taxonomy (GTDB): domain Bacteria; phylum Bacteroidota; class Bacteroidia; order AKYH767-A; family OLB10; genus JADKJB01. The sequence goes on from JADJOZ010000004.1 coordinate 316,619, forward strand.
TTAAATTCTGCTAGTTTCAACATAATAATGCTTTCTACGGCAAATATAGCAAAAAAAGATCCACTTTGCAAGTATTTTAATTGATTTTTCATGCATAATAATCTTTATATCATTGTATATTAACCATTTAAATCATATAAAAATCAACTTAATATAAATTACAAGTAATTTCCACCATCTGCCTAAAAGCTCAACTTTTTATTACCCCACCTTAAAAACAACCGGGTTAGATAAATCGTTTTAAGGGGAATCGAATGCCAATTGCTTCTTATCTTTGAAGGCTTAAATAAAAATATGAACCGACCGGGATTTGACGATATATATATGGAGCTGGCTCAAAATTTGGCTCAAAAATCGCATTGTGTTAAAATTAAAGTTGGCGCAGTTCTTACCAGAGATACCCGAATTATATCATTGGGATACAACGGACCGCCTGCAGGAACACACAATTGCGATGAGGAATGGCCCGAGGGTGGTTGTGCAAGGGATCGCAAAGGTGGTTGTTCACTGGCAATTCATGCTGAAGAGAATGCTATTCTTTATGCAGCAAAAAACAATTCTCAGATTAAAGGAGCAACACTATATGTAACACTTTCACCCTGTCTAGCATGTGCACGGGTTATCTTTACTACAGGAATAAAAAAAGTAATCTATTTAAAATCGTATGCCGAATATAAAGGCATTGAGAGTGATGAAGGCGTAGATTTTCTTCGTCAGTTTAAGGTGGAGGTGGTACAATATCAGACACCTGCAGATAAATAATTTTCCAGAACAAGCTATTAATGGAACAAGAATCGAAACAGAAAATGAATTTGATGATGCCAATACTTTTTGCATTGGTGTTAGGTGGTGGAATATTTATAGGTACGAAATTAAATGTTCCGTTTATTCAGGAGCGTTCCATTTTTTCTACCGGCTCGTCTCACTTCAATAAGTTCAGTGATGTACTTACCTATATTCAGCAAGAGTATGTTGATACAATTGATCGTGAAAAACTGGTAGATGCATCTATTGAAAAAATGTTGCAGACTTTAGATCCACACTCTGCCTATATTCCTGCGGAAGATTTACGTCAGGCAAATGAACCGCTGGAAGGGAATTTTGAAGGAATAGGAATTGAATTTCATTTACAGGAAGATACTATCATGGTTGTGTCTGCTATTTCAGGTGGTCCTTCGGAAAGTGTAGGCATACGTGCAGGCGACAGAATTGTGATGGTTGAAGATACGCTGGTTGCAGGCGTGAATATTTCCAATTCCGATGTGATGCAAAAATTACGCGGACAGGGAGGCACTAAAGTGAAGATTAAAGTTTACAGAAGAGGCGTTCCGAAATTAATTCCATTTACTATTACAAGAGGGAAAATTCCTATTTATTCTCTGGATGCTTCATTCATGATCAATGATACTACCGGATATTTTAAGATCAGTCGTTTTGCCGCAACCACTTATGACGAATTCATGCAGGCATCCATTGAGATGAAAGCTAAAGGCATGAAACAAATGATTATCGATTTGCGTGGTAATCCGGGAGGTTATTTAGACGCCGCGACCAAACTTGCGGATGAATTTTTACCGGAAAAACAAACCATAGTTTATACGCAAGGTAAATCAAGGCCTCGTACCAATTACGATGCAACATCAACAGGTGAATTCGAAAATTCAAAAGTGGTGATTCTTGTTGACGAAGGTTCCGCATCAGCATCTGAAATTCTTGCCGGAGCTTTACAGGATTGGGATCGCGCAACAATTGTTGGAAGAAGATCATTTGGTAAAGGACTTGTGCAGGAACAAACTATTCTTCCCGATGGCTCTGCATTGCGATTGACTATTGCAAGATATTACACACCAACCGGCAGAAGTATCCAAAAGCCTTACAAAGATGGCTATGATCAATACAACAATGAACTGAATGCACGTTTCGATCACAACGAATTACTCTCTGCCGATTCCATTCATTTCCCGGACTCATTAAAGTTTACAACACCAGGAGGAAAAATTGTTTATGGAGGTGGTGGCATTATGCCGGATGTATTTGTGCCTATTGATACCAGCGGACGGAATAATCTCTTTCTTATTGAAGCAATTAACAATGGCGCTATCAGTCAATTTGCATACGATTATGTAGACATGCACCGTAATGATTTGAAAATCTACAAAGATTATAAAGACTTTGATAACAGATTTATTCTAAATGAGAACATCTGGAATGATTTCATAAAAAAAGCTTCTGCAGGTAACTTGAAGCATTCAGCAGCTGAAATTGATGAGGCAGCACCTTATTTAAAAAATCAACTGAAAGCTTTCATTGCGCGACAAACATTTAAGAATGGAGGCTTCTACCCTATTCTTTTGAAAGTCGACAAAACTTATCTGAAGGCTGTTGAAGAAATTTCATCCAATCAAAAGGTGAATGCATCCGCAAAGTAAATATTCGCTGCCACTTTTGCTGGCGATTATTTTCCTTTCCAGGATACCATTTATTTTTTCGGGTTATGGTTCTGAAGAAGATGCCTGGGGCTTAATCCTGATTGCCAGGAATATCGCAGCTACCGGAGTTTATGAGGTATCGCGCTTACCAGGACATCCGGTACAGGGATTATTATTGACGTTGATCTGGCAGTGGCCTTCATGGCTGTTAAATCTTTTAACAGTTCTTTTCTCGACAGCAGGCATTGCCGCCTTTATGCTGGCACTTAAAAAATTATTAGTGCAAAATTATCTGTATGCCGGAGCACTTCTGGCTGCTGTTCCGGTAATCTACATCAACAATACCAATGTCATGGATTACACCTGGGCATTGTCGCTTACACTTTTTAGTTTGTATGCCATTACCCATAAAAAATATGTGCTGGCAGGAACGCTGCTTGGTTTGGCCTGTGGATTTCGAATCACTGCCGGAGCCATGGCCATTCCATTTGCATTAATCATTTGGGGTCAGGAATTACGTTTTTCGATGCTCTTTCGCTTTGCGATTTCCATAGCTATTACAACAATCATTTGTTACATCCCCGCATGGATGGTTTATGGAAAAGGCTTCTTCACCTATTATGAATATTTCCCCTACCCTCCGTTTCTCAAAAATATATATAAAGCAACCATTGGTGCCTGGGGTATTCCCGGAATGGTGGCACTGATTACCGGTGTGTGGTTTTCACTTCGAAAACTTCAGCAAACAAATTCCACAAACCTGACTCACAAATATCTTTTGGTGGCAGCAGTAATTACAATTTTGTTGTACTCGTATTCATTCATCAAAATTCCACAAAAATCGGCATTTGTAATTCCGATGGTACCTTATATAATATTGATATTCGTTATACTGTGTAAAGAAAAACAGCTGAAATGGATTACCATGCTGATGATACTATCCTGCTTTTTTGCCGGTATTCAACTCGACGATAAACTGCGTGGCAGCACGCCTACTTTTGCTTCTATGCCTATGCAGATTGGCAACACCAATGTCACTTTCGATTTACTTCAGGGACCGGTTTCGGCAGATGATTCCAAAAGAAAAAATAAAATCGCTTATGCAAAACAAATTGCAACTGCACTTTCTGAAATTAAAAACCCCACTGTTTTAATTGCTGGCTGGTGGCAAAATGAAGTGAATTACTTCAGGATCTCTTCACCAAATCCCCAAACGGAAGTTGTCTATTATATTGATGAAGCTACAATCAAAGATTATCAGGATAAAGGTTATCAATTGTTTTTTCTTCCGGAACAGGATTTTTACAATGATCTGCGGTTTAAAGGGAAATTTACGATTACACTTGCTAAACCATTTTAGGATTAATAAAACAGCACCATCCTTGAATACCTTTCAAAGATGGTGCAGTTTCATGAAATCATTTGTATTTATTATTTATTCCCTGTGCCATGTTCGAAACAATATACTTTAAATCTCCACCTTGATTACTTCATTGGCTGATTGTTGTGATGCAGTATGAATTCCTCCAAAAGCCATAAAAGATGTTACGCTTCCATCTTTTGCATAAATAGTTAGCCATCCGTACGCTTTATGTTGAATGCTCCAAATAATTTTGGGATAAATGTACTGTTCATCTTTACTCAGAATAAGATCATTCATTTCATTTAAAGAAACAACTTTATAAGTGAAATCATATTTATCTTTTAATTTTTCAATATCCTTTCTTTAAAGTTCTTGAGGAATTTTTTGTTTTAACAAATTCATATTCTTTTTTTCAAATTCCCCCCCCCTTTGTCCCTCGGGGGGGTTTTCCCCCCGAGAAATTTGTTGTCCGCCGCTTTTTGTTTGGAGTTGCTACCGGAGTATCTTTATTTGGCCCGGTGATTAGACTGAGCGCGAGATCAAAATGGCTGAAATTAAAACTCTTTTCATGAATCACTGGCCCGTTGAAACCATCCAGTCGCTGCATGGTCAATGTATGTTCTCCATCATATGCCAGAAATGCTGCATATTTTGTATCGCCGGATGAAACAATTTTGTTGAATTCAGTCCCTGAGAGAAACTCAACAGGGGTCAATGTCCAGAATTCTTTAAAAGCATTGCGAAGAGTTTCATTTGTTTTCATTGCCTCCGCAGATGTTCCATCACTTAATTCAACAATTACAATTTTGGATTTTAGTTGCTCGCTTAAATCTTTTTTGGGAATCAGATATTGCGCGGGGGGGGGGGTTGTGGGGGGCCCCAAAAAAAAGGAGGGAGGGGAGAGTAATTAATTTTTTTTTTTTTTTTTTTTTTAATTTTTTATTTTTTTTTTTAAAAAAAAAAAAAAAAAAAAACTCCCCAAAAATGCCGGGCAAAAAAAAAAAAAAAAAAATAAATACTATTTTCCCCCCCCCCCCCTTTTGTTTTGGGGGGGGGTTTCCATAAAAAAAAAAAAAATTTTTTTTTTTTTTTTTTCTGTTCTGGGCCCTCCCCCTCTTTTTAAAAAAACACCCCCCCCCCCCCGGGCCAAAAAACCCCCCCCCCCCCCTCGTGTTTTTTTTTTTACAGTCAATCAAATCGTTTTTTCTTTAAAAATCACACCCTGAAAAAGTAAAATCAAAATTACTCCAACTGAAATAGAGGCATCAGCAATATTGAAAACCGGTCTGAAAAAAATAAAATATCACCACCCCAAATTGGAACCCAATCGGGGAAATGACCTTTTAGAATGGGGAAATAAAACATATCAACCACTTTTCCATGTAGCAACGATGAATATCCACCTTCAGCGGGAAACAGAGAAGCAAGCTGAAATTCACTCGAAGAAAAAATTACACCATAAAAGGTACTGTCGATGATATTCCCCATGGCTCCGGCAAAGATGAAAGCTATACTCGAAACCAATACAACATGTGCCTTATTTTTAACCAGGTGATTCAGATACCAGCCAATTCCTCCAATAGCAAAAATCCGGAAAAGTGACAAGGCAAGCTTTCCATACTCACCTGCAAATTCCAGTCCGAAAGCCATTCCATTATTTTCGGTAAAATGTATTATAAACCAATCGCCGGCCATATGAAATTCCTGACCCAGGTACATGTTGGTTTTGATCCAGAACTTGAGAGTCTGATCAATCAACAAAACGAGAAAAATAATCAACAGCGGACGTTTCAACGGAGTTGGGTGGTTGGTATCAGGTTTTTACAAAATGTATCCCTGAATGACTTTCAAATCAGACAGGGATACATTAAATTTTTAATCAGACGGGGGAAAGATTAATCTTTGTATTGTTGCAATTTTGCTTCAATACTTTGTGTAGTGTGGGGTACTGCACGAAGTCTTTCTTTTGGAATCAGTTTACCGGTAACTCTGCAAACGCCATAAGTTTTGTTCTCGATGCGGATTAAAGCATTTTCGAGTTGTTCAATAAACTTCTTTTGTCTGGCAGCAAGCTGTCCGGCTTCCTCTTTTGCAAGAGTGTCGGATCCATCTTCGAGCACTTTAAAAGTATTCGCGGTATCGTCGGTACCATGTTCGTTTGCGCTGTTAAGGGCAGCCTGTAAATTGACTAATTCCTTACGGGCATCTTCGAGTTTTTTAATAATGAGTTCTTTGAATTCAATGAGCTCCTTATCGCTGTATCTTGTTTTTTCAGCTGCCATGAGTAATCTTATTTATACTTGTTAATACTTGAATTTGGTCATCCACATCAATTAAAATGCCATCATTATCGTCGAGGTCACTTACCAGACTGAAAGAATCGGCCAGCACCTCATTGCAAATATAATTGAAATTATTTTTAACGGAATTCGTGATGAGACCGTTATCCTTTATTTTAACTGTTATCTTGTCGGTTACTTCGAACCCTTTGTCTTTGCGGATGTTCTGAATCCGGTTCACCAGTTCGCGGGCAATTCCCTCTTCTTTTAATGATTCAGTTAAGGTAACATCTAAAGCTACAGTTAGTTTACCTTCACTATTCACCTGCCATCCCGGAATGTCCTCAGAAATGACTTCCACATCCTCTGAAACTATCTCAAAGTGTTGACCCTGAGGCGACAATGAGAATTTCCCTTCGGCTTCAAATTTCGCGATATCGGTCTGAGACATAGCCAATATTTCATCAGAAAGAACCTTCATCAATGGTCCGGCTTTCTTACCCAACACTTTAAAATTAGGCTTCACCTTTTTTACAAGGATACCAGTTGTATCCACAATAAAATCCATTTCCTTAACATTTACTTCAGCGAGAATCAACTCCTTCACTGCAAGCAACTTGTCTTTCATACCAGCTTCCAGAACCGGAATCATAATTTTACTTAATGGCTGACGAACCCTGATATTAACTTTCTTCCGCAATGCAAGCACCATAGAAGAAACTTTTTGAGCAAGCTCCATGCGTTCTTCCAAATTCTTATCGATCAAAGAACTATCCATCACCGGAAAATCCGACAAATGAACTGAAGCTACCTTATGACGATTCGTAACTCTATTTAAATCATTAAACAATTGCTCTGCAAAAAATGGAGCAACAGGAGCCATTAATTGAGAAATTACTTCGAGACAACGATATAATGTCTGATAGGCAGCAATTTTATCCTGTGAGAAATCACCTTTCCAGAAACGACGTCGGCATAAACGAACATACCAGTTACTCAAATGCTCATCCACAAACTCCTGAATAGCACGGGTAGCTTTCGTAGGTTCATAATCGGCATAGCACTCATCAACAAAACCAATGAGCGAATTTAATTCCGACAAAATCCACTGATCAATTTCCGGACGTTCACTTACAGTAATCTCGGCTTCTTTATAACTGAAGCCATCAATATTTGCATATAGTGTAAAGAATGAATAGGTATTGTACAACGTACCAAAAAATTTGCGCTGCACTTCTGTTATTCCATCGCTGTTAAATTTCAGGTTATCCCAGGGCTGTGCATTTGATATCAGATACCAACGGGTTGCATCGGGACCAAATTTGTTGATGGTTTCAAATGGATCGACTGCATTACCAAGTCGCTTCGACATTTTATTTCCATTTTTATCTAGAACCAATCCGTTTGAAACTACATTTTTAAATGCAACAGAATCGAACAGCATTACTGCAATTGCATGCAAGGTAAAAAACCAACCACGGGTCTGATCAACACCTTCTGCAATAAAATCTGCCGGAAATGATTTTTCAAATTCTTCTAAATTCTCGAATGGAAAATGCCACTGTGCATAGGGCATAGCACCTGAATCGAACCAAACATCAATCAGATCCGACTCCCGGAACATTTTCTTTCCGGTTGCACTTACCAGAACTATATCATCAACATAAGGGCGGTGCAAATCGAATTGTTCACCTTCTGTTTTAAAGGAATTTTTTATTCCTGCTTTTTCCGCTGTGGCGAGATGTTTTTTCAGCTCCTCAACAGAACCCACACAAATTTGTTCGTTACGATCTTCACTGGTCCATATCGGCAATGGAATTCCCCAAAAACGGGAGCGACTCAGGTTCCAATCAACCAGATTCTCGAGCCAGTTACCAAAACGACCTGTTCCGGTTGATTCCGGTTTCCAGTTAATTGTTTTATTCAGACTGATCAACCGCTCTTTACAAGCAGTTGTTTTTATAAACCAGGAGTCGAGCGGATAATATAAAACCGGCTTATCGGTTCTCCAGCAATGCGGATACGAGTGTTCATAGCGTTCAACTTTAAAAGCCTTATTTTTTTTCTTAAGCTGAATAGCAATTCTTTCATCAACCGATAAATATTTATCGCGTCCTTGTTTAATTTTTTCTGCTTCCTTTTCTTCCGCAGTTAAATAATCTTCCTTTACAAATTCATTGGCATAATCGATAACTTCTTTCACGAAGCGTCCCCGTTTATCTACCAATGGTGTTGTATTGCTGGCTTCATCTTTCACCAAAATGGAACTGATTCCATTTTCGTTACAAACCCTAAAATCGTCGGCACCAAATACTGATGCTGTATGGACAATTCCGGTACCATCATCGGTGGTAACGAAATCGCCGGGGATTACAGTAAATGCTTTCCCTTCAGGCTGAACATAAGGCATCAGCTGCTCATAGTTCAAATCAAGCATATCGACGCCGCTAAAATTTGCAACGATACGCCAGGGAATTAATTTGCCACCCGCTTCATATTCATTAAAAGCAATTTCATTTTGCTTATCGCTAAAATATTTTGGCAACAAATCTTTTGCAAGAACAACAGCAACCGGTTGCAATGTATATTGGTTGTATGTTTCAACAAGTACATATTCAATTTTCTTTCCTACTGCTAATGCACAGTTAGATGGTAATGTCCACGGTGTTGTAGTCCATGCAAGAATGTAAACATCCATTGCTGTTTTCGAAAAAGAAAATCCGCTTTAGGTTCTCTTTTCACACGGAACTGCGCAACCGCAGAAGTATCTTTCACCATGCGGTAAGTACCGGGTTGGTTCAGTTCATGTGAACTTAAACCGGTTCCGGCAGCAGGAGAATAAGGCTGAATGGTATAACCTTTATACAGCAAATTCTTTTCATAAAGTTTGCTTAATAAATGCCAAACAGATTCAATATAATTATTTTCAAAAGTAATGTAAGGATGATCCAGGTCGACCCAATATCCCATTTTACGGGTAAGGTCATCCCAGACTTCCTTGTACTTCATTACTTCGCGTCGGCAGGCTTTATTGTAATCTTCAATTGAAATTTTAGTTCCAATATCTTCCTTGGTGATGCCAAGCGTTTTTTCTACACTCAATTCAATTGGTAATCCATGTGTATCCCATCCACCTTTACGTTTCACCTGAAAACCTTTGAGTGTTTTGTAGCGGCAAAAAATATCCTTAATGGTACGAGCCATTACGTGGTGAATACCGGGAAGGCCATTAGCAGACGGTGGCCCTTCATAAAAAGTAAAGGTAGGTCGGCCTTCGCGACTTTCAACACTTTTTTCGAACACAGATTCATTGGTCCAGAAATCCAATATGCGGTTTCCGACTTCAGGGAGATCCAGCTTTTTATATTCTTTGTAACTCATTTTCTAAAAAGAAGGTGCGAAGATACGGAAAATTAGGGAAGAGGACAAGTAGAAAGGCAACCTGAAGCCAATGTTATTAGGTTAATTATCAGTTATTTATCAAAATCAAGCGATGCAAGAGAGCCGGGTGAAACGGGTAAGTGATAATTGAGCGTCTTTGAGATGCCTTTCCGTGTCAACTTTACATCTCCATTTTGTTTTGAACAGGCTAACAACCTGTTAGTTAATTGCTCCCTGAAAATGTGATAAGCGGTTCAAATTTTAATCATTGGCATATCAGATTCTTCTTAGTACTTTTAAGTTCTAAAACATCAAAAACCATGGGAACAACATCTTACAAGGATAAACTGGGCAGATTTATCCAGAAGGCACAGTCCGAAATTGATGAATTGAGATTAAAAATTGCATTGGGTAAAATGGACGGAGCTGATTTATTTGAAGACATGAAAAAAGAGCTTCGTGAGTCAGTTTCAGAATTTAATGCGGCCTTTGACAAGGAAAAAATGGCTGCAACTGAAACTATAATCAAAGGTATTGAAACTCTTCAACTGCAATTGGCACTTGGAAAAGCAGAGGCATTGGATGCGTATGAAAGACAAAAAGAAAAAATTCTTCATTCCATTACGCAACTAGAGAACGAACTCAAAGAAAACAGGAGCGAGTTAATGGCTGATGCAAGAATGAAAATTCAGAATGAGCTGGAGAAATTCCGATTAAAGATGGAAATACTTCAAATCAGATATGAATTGGGAAAAATAGATTTGAAAGATAATATTGAAGAGAAAAAATCCAAATTCAAAAAAAGAGTTTGATCAGTTGATTGAAAATTTGAAAGATGAATCATCTGAGCAACTTGCCGAATATGGTAAAGATCTTAAAGAAGCCTATGAAAAACTGCGGAAATCACTCACCTGATTTCTAAAGCAGTTTCATTACAGTATAATTACATGTCTGAAAATTACCTTGCCAGTATTCGAAAGCAATTTGAATACTATAAGTCACTTGGAGAGAAAACCTTCGCTCAGATAAGTGACGATCAGCTATTCCTTCAGTATAATGAAAACAGCAACAGCATTGCCATGATTGTAAATCATTTGGCAGGAAATATGTTGTCGCGGTGGACCGATTTCATGACTACTGATGGTGAAAAAGAATGGCGTAACCGTGATCAGGAATTTGAATCGGTTTTAACTACTCGAGCGCAGATGCTGGATAAATGGGAACGAGGCTGGCAATGTTTTTTCACTGCTATTGATAGTCTGCAACCCGAAGATCTCGAAAAAATAATTTACATCAGAAATCAGGGGCACACGATCATGGAAGCCTTGAACCGGCAACTGGCTCACTATCCTTACCATGTCGGTCAGATAGTTTTTATTGGGAAAATGTTTGCTGACGATGAATGGATATCCTTGTCGATTCCAAAAGGCAATTCAACAAAATTCAACGATGATAAATTTTCGAAGCTCAAAGAAAGGCGTCATTTTACGGACACTGATCATGATTCGAAATAAAGCGATCGAATTTTGATTGCTGATATTGAAGATTGCTACTTCACCCGTTTTGAATCAGCACCAGAGTCTTTTTTAATTCCTGAAAAATTCGAATTCACAGGAGCACCAAATCCATTGTGTGAGGTTTCTGTGGCGGAATTGCAAAATTACTTGCAAACACAAACTGAATGGCAGCATAACTTCGGTTTGTCACCGGATGGGGATGGAAAAGTTATTGGCAAAATGTTCGGAGTGCTGGTAGTGATGACCAATAAAAATGAAATTGGATATCTTGCAGCTTTTTCAGGAAAAATGGCTGGAATGAATACTTTCGATCGTTTTGTTCCTCCGATCTTTGATGGTTTGAAAGAAGCAGGAATTGTAAATGCAGGCATGCAGGAACTAACCCGCATCAACAATGAAATTGACAAACTGACTCAACGTTCATTGATTGATAATCACCAGCAAATAGAAGCCTTCAAAAACAGCAGGAGTGCACATTCTCATCAGCTGCAGCTGGAAATATTCAAAAACTACATCGTAATGAATAAGTGGGGGGAAACGAAATCGCTGATAACAATTTTCCGTGAGACAGGATATAAAAATCCTCCCAGTGGTGCGGGTGAATGTGCGGGCCCGAAATTATTGCAGCATGCCTTTCAAAAAAAATATAAGCCATTAGCTATGGCAGAATTCTGGTGGGGACAATCACCGAAATCGGATCAATGGAAGCATGGCGAATTTTATCCCAGCTGCAAAGAAAAGTGCGAACCGATTTTGCGGTATATGGGGTATGGGGATTCTGCATAAAAAATGTGCAGAAGATGGAAGGATTAAGGATTAAGAATTAAGAATTAAGAATTAAGGATTTAGGATTTAGGATTTTTGCTCAGAAAGATAATTCGTTATGATGATAAATGATAGATGATAGATTGAATTCTGCGCAGAAATCCGTTTAGTGTTCAATTCAAAATGTCATTATTAAATATTCAATTCTTGCTAATCACTATTCAATGAAAAGCATTTTGGAGAGTACGAAATAAACTTCCGCCGATAAACACCCCTTATTGCTTATGACTTATGACCTTTTTTTGAACGCAGAGTTAGGGAGACGCAGAGAATTTCGCTGGCGCGATGAGGAGAGAGAAGGCATAGTCACGAATTATTACGCTCAGAGCAACACTTGTCACTCAAGTGCGGTCACATCTTTCTACTCAGAAATGCCCATCATCACCTTGCGGCAAGCTCAAGGCAAGAATCATCACCCCTCGATCCGCCAGCTGGCGGACTCTGGGCAAGCATCAGCACATAAAAGCAGGCACCTCTTTTTACTTATGAATACCCATCACCAAATTATCAAATTACCAAATTACCAAATCAAAAGCAGTCACACTTTTTACTAAGACACCATACTTGCAACTTGTCACTTGTCACTCAAGTGAAGACACATCTTTTACTCAGGAACACCCATCACCAAATTATCAAATTATCAAATTAATTCAACTCAAACTCCACTCTGGTTTCGAAGCGTATTTTAATTTTTTCAAATGGCATAGAGGTATCGCCACCATAAGGAGCATCGGCTGCTTCCATTATCATGTTCGATTTGTACATCATTGGTTGAGGGCCACCAAAATCGACTTCTTCAATGAGCAAGGCAGAACCTACTTTTTCACCAATACTTTCTGCAAGATAAATTGCCTTTTCACGGGCTGCCTGAACCGACTTAATTTTTATTTCTTTACGGAAGGTTTCCATTTTACTGTGACTCACTTTACTGATGTACATATTTGTTACAGCATTATCGTTGAGAGCAGGAACAAGTTTATCAATTGATTTGGTATCAGAAAATTTAATTATGTAGGTGATCGTAGCAACAAAATCGGTTTCTTTTCTTTTTTTACGAATAAACCAATCCTGGTAACCACTACCGGCCATGCCATCGACACGGATTTGCTCTTTGGTTATTCCAGATTTTTCACAGGCAGTAAGAAATTCTTTTCGAACTGTTTCAATTCCGGTTTTTTCTTTTTTGGAATTGTAGTATTCACTTAAAACAAAGTTTACATAAATTTCGTCCGGGTCGACATCGGTTTCGGCGCTGCCGTTGACTACAATTTTCTTGATTTTAGGTTGAACGGTTGTCATTTGTGCGATTGATAAGTTTGAAAAAGCAACCAGTATAGTTGCTATAATCAGGGTTGATAAGGTTTTCATGACATTATATTTAGTTGATTCAGTGTTTCAGATGCAAAAATGCAAATTTTCCACATCAGGCGGGACCAGAATCAAATTCTGTTCCAAAATTACTAATTGTAGAGACCCGATTCAAATCCGGCATCAATAGCCAGGTGGCTGGAGTTGGCTGCCGCCACTGCCAGTTCATCACAACGTTCATTTTCAGAGTGATTGTTGTGTCCTTTCACCCAACGGAACTTAACCTGGTGTTTGTTATAGATCAGCAAAAACCGTTTCCATAAATCAGCATTCTTCTTACCACTGAAATTTTTCTTTACCCAACCGAACACCCAGCCTTTCTCAACCGAATCAATTACATATTTACTGTCGCTGGTAATTAAAACGGTTTCGTTTTCCTTTTTTAAAGATTCCAATGCTATGATCACACTTAACAATTCCATCCGGTTATTGGTGGTCTTGCGAAAGCCCGCAGATAACTCTTTGCGATGCGGACCGCTTACCATTATTATTCCATAACCGCCAGGGCCCGGGTTGCCAAGTGATGAACCGTCTGTGTAAATATTAATCATGCTGAAATGATAACTGAAAGTAGACTTATTAAAGTATCAGGAATACCTGATGAAAAGATGTAGTTACGGCTGTAAAGGTATAAAATTAAATAAAATCAGTAATCCCTTCGATAGTTGCTCCGGCGATGGCTACTTAATATGCATTACTCCTGTATTATATACATCGCAACCCTAAAAACATATATGCGATAAGAGTTAGTAAAATTTATAGTAGCAGATGTGCTACAAATGCAACAGCAGGATGAATTATTGTTTTTTACGACAAAACTATATATTTCTGATATTCAACCATTTATATATACTTTAAGCCTTTTTTGAGGTTGCCTGAAACCTTTTTATGCCGCTCGCTATATAAGTCTCCATAATTCAAACAAACAAATAACAAAAACTAATTAAAAAAGATGAAACACATCACAAAAGTATTTGCCCTTGCGATTGTTGCTATCGGATTCAGCACACAGGTTAATGCCCAGGCTACAGCATCAGCTTCAGCTTCAGCAACCATCGTAACTCCAATCAGTATCACAAAAACTGTTGACCTTAACTTCGGTAACGTAGGTGCATCAGGAACTGCCGGTACGGTTGTAATTTCTCCAGCAGGTGTTCGTTCAACAACTGGTGGTGTATCTCTTCCAGCTACTGCAGGAACTGTAGCAGCTGCTTCATTTGATGTTGCAGGAGAGGCTAACTACACTTATGCAATTACATTGCCTGCGTCTGTTACCATTTCAAGTGGTGCAAACAACATGACTGTAAATGCATTCACTAGCACTCCGTCTGCTACAGGTACTTTGAGTGCATTAGGTGCTCAAACTGTTACAGTTGGTGCTACTCTGAACGTAGGTGCATCACAAGCATCTGGTGTCTATACATCAGCTACTTCGTTTGATGTAACTGTAAATTATAACTAATTTACATCACATACTTAAAAGCGCGCTGCTAATTGCAGCGCGCTTTTTTTTTGAGACGGATCATCATACGTCTTTGCTTGTTGTGTAAGAGGCATATTAATGCGTCTCTACTACCGGGTTCTTTTTTCCAACTTTAAAAATAAGTCCATCAATATAATCTCCATCTGTGAGTTTTTTAACAGCCACAGGCAATTGATCCGGGGTACTGTACAATTCAAGCTTCGTTAACTGAAGCGGATCTAACTGAACACGATAATTTCCGGGTTTAAGTCCTGAAAAACTAAAATACCCATCCGATTCAGAAAGTGTTTTACCTACCAGCTTCATTTGCTCATCATAAATCCGCACCGTTATCTTACCCAATCCATGTGAACCTGTATTTTCCTCCAGCATTACCTGACCTGATACCTCTGCTGAAACATCAACAGGAACAAAAACCGGTTTCATACTATTTGGATCAACGATAACCTTAATCACTTTGTTCTTGACTGTCCATGCAATATTGTCGAAGCTTGATGGCTGCAACTTAACATGATAGGCTGTATAAGGCTCCAGTTCGAAAATCTGAATGGCAGTGTCTTTTTCAACATACATCATTCTGCCACCGTTGATACTCACTTTTAACCCTTCTGCTTTTGGTTCATCATCACTTTTGATTCCATTTCCATCCAGATCAACAAATGGAATTAGTGTAATGCCACCTTTCCCAAGACTGTTCCTGTTCGATACATTTAAATGATTTAATCCGGAATTATATACAATACCACCATTGGCAGTTTCTGTAAAATCTGTGGTCCGGTTGCCGCGAATTGCCTGGAAACCTACCTGAGCAAAAGAAAGATCCATACGTAATCCCACGCCTACTGTCCTGATATTGCTTTGCACATTTTCTTCATAATAAGCATTCACCACACCAAATCCCTTCAAGGTTTTTTCTACAAGACATCTCATGGAAACTATATTACTTTTTGTATACTCATATTGCAGCTGAGGAGTAATTATTATCTTCTTTACAGGATGGAAACTAAATGAAAAGTTGCTGTATATAAATGGATCAGCCTCTTTTACCAGAAGTGCATAACTGCTGATATTATAATTTACTTTTCGCAATGCACCCGACAACAACCATTCCGTTGTCATATAATCGGTATTCTCTAATACAATCTGATTAAATGCAATTCGTGAATAAGCAGTTAACCATTTAGTCCGCACAGGAAATGAAACCATTGCCTTGCGCTGTTCGAGATAATCGAATCGTATAGCTTCCTGATTTTTGTCGTAATTCAAATAATTCACTTCGAACTGCCATCCTGATGGCAGACTATATGTCAAAACACTTTTACTAAGTACTTTATCGGTATAATCAGTTGTTAAAAGCAACAATGGTGTTAATCTTATGGATGCACTGATAAATGGCATTGCCGTACCTGCAGAAACAGAAGAAAGGTATTCAGCTCCTCCTCCAATTGTAATATAAGGATTTAAACCATAATCGACCCTTGCACGTGAAAACATGCTGTTCTTCTGACCTTCAATGCGGGTATTTACAACGGAATCTCCATAAACCGACTGCACATTAAAACTGTGAAACCCATCTTCAATAATCCCTCCGCAGACATTGTATTCAAACTTTCCTGAGGGCATAAAATTGAACGGGATATTAATATATTCTTCTGCCGCCCTTTCTTCCCCGTAAGGGCCATAAAAGCGAAGTTTAACAACAGAATTACCATAAACCAGCGGTACCTGAAAAGTATAAAATCCGGAAGCATCAGCCTTCACATAATTAACCAGCACATTGTTTACATACAGCTCAACGATCCAACCGGGATTGGTAGTGTTGCTGATAGTATAAGATCCAAAAGATCGCTTGAAGGTAGTGGCTGTATTAGTCAATTGAAATCCTATTGCAGGTGCATAAACAGAAGAAACAAATTGTGGCTGCACCTTCCCCAGTATAACCTGTCGTAAAGCTTTTCTGTCGTTGCGCACATGGCGCCATTGATAAAATTGCTGACGTGGTTCCAGATCGGAGGCAGAATAATAATTCAGGTTTACATTTGTTTCACCACCCAAAAGCACACCACCTAAACCAAGGCCTAATCTTAAATCATGATTACCTTCCAAATCATGCGAATTTATCACCAGCCAGTCTGCCATACTTAACCCGGCAGCAGGAAAATTTCTTTCAATGGTAGTATCTGCAACCGTCTCGCCCTGGAGCTTTGAAACATTAGCCCGCATCAGTTCTTGTCTCATTTCTTTGATTACCGGCAAATCGACATCGGTATCGAGTACAACAGACAAATTCCGAAAATTAAAATTACATTGTAATCCGAATACACTTCCGAAATAGGTTCTTTTGAGATATAAACGACCATCGTATCTGATAAGGTCATGCTGCATCAGAGGCTGCACTTTACCCTGATAAACAATAACATTTCGTTGTTTACTGATCAGGTAAGTTGCATCTTCATTCAGAAGATAACCGGCAACAGAATCGAGTGTTTCGTTATAGGTGCTTTTGATCTTAAGAAAACGAAAAACGTCGATGACAGAAAGATATAATTCTTCATCATAATACAATGCTGGCACCTCCGCACTACCGATACCTTTAACATTTACATTTACAGATAATTCATCTATATCATCATTAATGTCAGCCAATGCTTTTGCAGGAAAGGTCATTTGAAAAACCAGGCTACAAATCAGAGCCAGCATCTTTGCAGACAAGCTGTAATAATTCCGAAATGTAACTGTCTTAAACATCATTCGCATTATGTAAACTGACTATTCCTGAATAAAAGTCACCATAAATGTTCCACTATAATTTCCTCCGGGATTGGCAAGTGCACTGCCAACAAATAAAGTGCCTCCAATGCGCACCTGTGTCCGGCCGGGAGGAGCAACATTAGTGATAAAAGGTGAGCCGGTACTGGAGGCTCCTATCTGCATTAACATACTTCCACCATTACTTCCCGTTAAGGTAATATTTGGTCCGTTTAGAATACTTACCACGGTACCAAGATTTGCTTCTACTTCAAAAATGGCAGGCGAAAATGGGGCGCCTGAACTTAACTGCACCACCGACCCTGTAACTGAACGGGTTCCATTGGGATAAATAATTACTGTGCCGCCTGAAGGACCATGCGTAAAGGTTCCAAAATGAAGTCCCTGTGCGGGATTTGCATAAATAATTATTGGTTTAGGCGGAGCTTCCTGTGCAATCAATGAAAACGGCAAACAACCAAATACTGCAACAGTCGCCAGGCATATTACCTGCTTAACTGATCTTGCATTATTCAATTGTAATTTCATCATTCGCCATTTAAAAATAATTTCTTCGAAAATACACCCGAAGAAGATCGTAATGTTACTACATATATGCCTGCTCCGTTATTCAGCCTTATTTCTTTTGATCCTGAACCTTTCAGATATTCAGAATGCAATAGTTGCCCCTGCATGTTGGTTACTGTAAGTTCTCCTGTTTCGCCATCCTTTAATTTATGATAAATGTGCGTTGTATTACCATAACCATAAACACCAAACTGATCGGTGTCGGTAACAAACGGTAATTCTTCAGATGAAAAACGAATGCTAAATCTTGAATTATAAGTTCCCTTGTCGAGGTAAATTTTACATTCCGGTTTATCACGCAGATTATAATTCATTCTTTTCTCAGCATCATAAAAATAAACGTTCAGACTATCATCAACATTCAGAATTTCGGATGCATTGAAAGTAAGCCAACCGTTTCTTTCTGTTATCACACCTACCGGAATTACAGCAACCTCACCGGGATTTCCGGGCATTGCATTTATAGATAATAAAACGTTATCGGCAGCATAGGAATAAATATTAGGAATATTTTCATCGGTATTCATAAGCTTCAATGCATCGGTCTCCATGTTAAAACCTGCAGTTGCAGCGTCATCAAAATAAATGGTAACAGCATCCCACACACCACCGGCATCCGAATATTTCGATTCCATCCGAATTAGTGAACGTCCTTCGTTTGAGGCAACCCGATGGTAGAATGGATTCAAGGTTGTAGTACGTGCCAGATTATTCACCGAAAGTGTACCATTAACCGGGAAGGTTCCATTTGTTACGTGAACAAAAAATCCCTGCATGGCAGGAATTATACTTCCTGCAACTCCATTGCTGGAAATACCATTGATATAAGAGCTGTACGTTCCACTATACTGATTCAATGCACCTGCATCAAAATAATAAATAGCATTATCGATATTAGTTTTAGTCCAGCCGGTTGCTGCATGCCAATTCAGCGGACTCGGATAAGGATTTCCAACCAGACTAAATCCTTTTGTGAATGGTCGATTATTGTTTTGCAGATTGATAGTTCGCAATCCATTTGCTACAGTACCTGCAATATCTATAGTTTTCGGAGCTGTTGAATTTCCAAAATTAGCAGCATAACCTGTGAATGGAACCAATGCTCCTCCGGCAGCGGTGTAACTATCCCAACCCGATGATACATCATTTTCAATATAGCGATAAAAAGTGGGGAAAGCTGCGGCAAGATTTAAATCATCAGCAAACTGACTAACAGTTGCGGTTGTTACGGGCGAACTCACGTACTTGTAGCCATATCCGGAAGCTAAATACCGCTGAATATTCACCGTGCCAAGTACATTCCCTGCCCCAGAACCATCAATCAATGCCGTTTGTGTTGCAGTAGATAAAAGCGTCAGAAATGTTCCGGTATTAAAATTACCAACAGTAGCCTTCAGAATTCCATTAATACTTAAAGTTCCGGAAAGATTTACTCCTGCAGGATTATTGGTAGTAAGATTTTTAATCTGATTTCCCGAAAACACATTCGCTGGAATTGTTTGAGTGGTTGTACCATTCAATTCAATAGCGCCATTGGTAACATTGAAAGTTCCGGCATTAGTTATGGTGCCACTTATTTGCAGGATACCTGTTCCACTCACCGTAACAGAAGCCCCGGTTTGAATGGTTACATTTCTGACCGAACCGGTTCCAACTGTGAGCTGTGGATATCGTGGCAATCCGGTAGGCACTAAAATATTAATTGTTGCAGTCGGCAAAATTCCACATTGCCAATTCAACGGATCAGCCCATACGGTACTTGTGCCACCGGTCCATGTTCCGATTACTGAAGACAGGCAACGTTCTCCTACTGCAAATGCTCCTAATGCAGTAATTCCGGTTCCCTGTATGGAAGTAGCCAAAGGTGTAGTTACAGCCATGGTATCCCATACTGATGTATATCTGGAGACTTTGAATAAAGCGGTTGATGATCCGGGGTCAATGTCGGCTGCCTGCCAGTTAAATGTGATGCGGCAATTATTAAATACCATTCCTGCATTGGTGAATGTCCAGTATTTGTTCACGCTTCGGATTGAATTCAGTGTGGATGACGATATTAATGGATGATCACCCGATGTTACTCTTGCATTTACAGCACCAGATGTAGTAATTGTGGCGGGATTTAAAACTGCAGGAGCATAGCGGAGACTATCTCCAATCATGAAAGTCTTTGTTAAATTTATTCCTGTTGGAAAAATCATTTCCAGTGTCCCGAAAACCCAACCTGTAGTTTGTGCGCCGCCACCTATTTTTCCATTAATAGTAATGATCACTTTAAATGCTCCTGATCTTATATTTCCTCTGGTAAAAACGAGACTATCATTCAGACTGATATTCGAGGCAAGATTAACATAGCCTGTTGTTTTATTAATTACAAGTTTATTAAAATTGCTGGTTGATGAAACTTGTTGCACTCCCGGGCCATTAAAAATAATTCTGTTTCCTGTTGCATTCAATATTCCGGAGTTTGTAAAATTACCCCCGACTGAATGGGTGAATGTTCCTGTATTGAAGGTAGTACTAACGCCAATTGTTACATTACCGGCAATGGTAAAATTCGATAACGCAGTAAATGCAAGTGATGATGCTGTGCCTCTGGTAGCAGTGAAACTACCATCAATAAACAGTGTAGCAGTTGGCATTGTTTTAAAAACGTTTCCGGTAGCGGCAGAAAGCACTAAGTTCCCATAAAACATATTAGCCACGGTTTGGTTGCCGCCATCGTAAGCCACGGTGCTTGCGGTATCTAATCCGACCCCCGAAAATCCGGTTGGGAAATTACTACCTGTTTGTCCGCCGGTTAAACCCGACAAAAGCAGGAAAGCATTATTATTGACAAGCATTGTACCACCATTCGTTGCCCGGTTACACCGATAAGCATCCATATCGAATGTACCCAGGTTCACTGTCATATTAGCGGCAACATAAATATTGCTTTGCAGAAATAATATGCCGGATGTTTTATTGACAACAAAATTTCCGAAAGTTGAATTGGTACCTGTAGCAGATGAAACTATTGTTTGGTTTGCAGTTCCGTTGAATGTAAATGTTGAATTAGCAGTATTTGTGAGGGAGTTATTATTATTAGAAAAATTTCCGCCAATAGGAATATTACTATTGTTTGAATTGGAAAACCCGGGATTAATATTATTATCGATGAGAATATTAAAAAATTGTCTCGTTCCCGTTGCAAAATTGCTTGAGGTTCCTGAGCCGGCAAATCTAACCGTACCATTAGTCGAATTAAAAGTGCTTCCGTTTCCCATCAGCCAGCTTCGCCATATACGAAATTCTGCAGTTGCACCAGTTTGATTATAGACACCACTTCCGGCAGATAAATCACGCACACTGATGGTGCCACCCGACTGATTCACCACACCACCTGCATTGACACGAAAATTGTCGGTGGCAGCCGAATTCACATTATTCCCCATGTGTAAAACTCCACCTGACTGATTAACGATACCTCCTGAACTTACAGACGAAGTAGAAGTAGCAGTAATGGTGCCGCCACTCTGATTAATAGTTCCGGCAATAGTCATACGGGTGAAATTAATTTGACCACCCGTTATAGTAAAAATGCCAGTGGCTCTCAGATTAAATCTTCGTGAATTTACCGTTCCTGAATTCACTGTCATCCGGCCACCGGTACCTGTATTGTTAATGGTTATATTCCTTACTGTAATGTTTGAAGTTATCACAGGATAATTCGGTCTTCCTCCGGGAATAAGAGCATTGTCGTTATTTGCAGGAATAGCATTTCCCGCCCAATTGGAGCCAACATTCCATGAAGTGCTGGTATTTCCGGTCCATGTTATATCGGCAGCTAACGTTTTTAAACTGGACATGGAGAATATGAAAAGCATAAGCACAATCTTCTTTAGCACACTTTTACTGTGACAAAGAGTATCATGAATAAATTTATTTTTAAATTTAAAAATCATTGCTGATTGCTGTGGTTAGCATTATTATCTGGATGCTTCGTAATCGATTAAAACTTCTACTTCAGCCATCTTAACAGGATTCACATCAGAGTCCGAGTTGTATGAAATCAGGAGCTTACCTTTTTTCAGATCAACTTTGTCTGCATCCTTGAGTTTCATTTCGAAATTTCTTTTAGCATTCGGTGTATAAACTGAAACACCATTTGCGCGACCAATTGTGGTTTTAATTCCTGCATCGCTTACATGTTCCACCTTAACATCACCATAAACCGACTTAGTACCTTTTCGATTCAATACCATAGATGTTGAATAAATACTATCATGTTTCATTATTTTCACATCGGTAATAGCAACCTCCGCATTGAGTTCACCAATACGGACAATGATGGGAATTGTAATTCCGAAAATCGGGATAATAGAAACTGAGATGGAGCCTGAATCGACTCTTGCTTCAAATTCGCCCAAAGGTTTATCGTCGCGTTCAGCACGGAAATAAATATGAGAGCGGTATTCTCCGGCAGGCAATTGTTCTGTTCTCGAAAGCTGCACTTTCATTAACTGCGATTCGTTGGGTGCAAGAATTACGCTTCTTGGAAAAAACCTTAAATAAGGGCTTGCGAAAAGTTTTGCCGATGGTTTGTGACAAGTATTTTCTTGATTTTGATCCGGACAAAAGTGTTCGATTCATAGAGTTTTTTAAAGAATAAGATGTGATTTGATTAATAGCTGTTATGTGCACTAAATGCACATGTTGCCAATAGCTTGATGAAGCCAATGGCAATAAAAAATCTGCTCTGAATAAGTTCAGAGTGACGCTAAGAAATCAGGGTAGGTTAGGTGTTGTTGAGAGTCATTTTCGGGCAGTTTAAGAGATGTGAGTACATGTTTTAAAAGGGAAAACTCCCTTTCGGGCAGAAGTAATTTTACGGACTACTTCAGCATGTAAAATAAAAACACATTTAAGCCCCTACGATTCAAGTACCCTGTAATTGTTAACAAACCAGTGTTGATAAGGGTGTCAGCTCATTTTGCCCTATCAGATAACAAGCAAATAATTCTTCAAAATCGTAAACCGGTTGAAAGAAACACCTGAAGGGATCAAATTTTAAATATTCAGGCTGGTACGGAAAAGCTTAACTGCGATGGCTAGCAAAATAAATCCAAAACTTTTCGCACTACTCCAATTCCAACCGGTCCCAGTAAATGTTCCAGAAAACGCAGGTTTTTTAGGCACAGGTATACCAGAATGAGATTTAGCACAACACCAATAATGATAGTCAGGCTGTCGTAAGCGGCCCGGAGCGATAACAGTGTGGTCATGGTTCCGGCACCTGCGATAAGTGGAAATGCAATAGGTACTATCGATGCAGTTGCAGGCATTTCATCCTTATAAATCTTCACTCCAAGAATCATTTCAAGAGCGAGGAAGAAAAGCACGAAAGAACCGGCGATGGCAAAGGAAGGGAGATCGAGGCCAAGAAATTTTAAGATTGTTTCTCCCAAAAAGAGAAACAGCATCATGATTAAAAGCGAAACCAGTGTGGCTTTTTCAGGATGAATATCGCCAACCTTCTGACGAATCTGAATAATAGCGGGAATAGAGCCAATGATATCGATTACTGCGAAAAGAATCATGGAAACGGTAATAATATCCTTGATATGCAGATCAAACATGATGGTACATTTTAAAAGTTAAGAAGTACTTACTAATACCAGAATTCCTACAACAGTTTGAAGCTTTCCATAAACTTCGTAGTATAATTACCTGCGCGGAAGTCGGGATTTTGCATCAGTTGCACGTGAAAAGGGATGGTGGTTTTCACACCTTCTATTACATATTCACTCAGGGCTCTTTCCATGGTATTGATTGCCTCTTCGCGTGATTGTGCGATGGTAATCAGTTTAGATATCATGGAATCATAATTGGAGGGAATAGTATATCCGGCATAAACATGCGAATCGACGCGCACACCATGACCACCGGGTACGTGCAGGTTGGTAATTTTACCCGGACAAGGTCTGAAATTATTGTATGGATCTTCGGCGTTTATGCGACATTCAATAGCATGCAATTTTGGGAAATAATTGGCACCTGAAATTTCAATGCCGGCAGCAATTTTAATCTG
Source organism: Bacteroidota bacterium (assembly GCA_016713525.1). GTDB lineage: Bacteria > Bacteroidota > Bacteroidia > AKYH767-A > OLB10 > JADKJB01. The sequence goes on from JADJOZ010000004.1 coordinate 340,670, forward strand.
TTCCTTAATCAGGTCATAATTAATAACCTCTTCCGTAATCGGGTGTTCCACCTGAATACGGGTATTCATTTCCATGAAATAAAAATTACGGTGCTTATCTACCAGAAACTCAACGGTACCAACACCTTCATAACTCACGGCAAGGGCAGCTTTTATTGCTGCATCACCCATACGTTCGCGTAACTCTTCGGTCATGAATGGCGATGGCGTTTCCTCAATCAGTTTTTGATGGCGGCGTTGAATGGAGCAATCTCTTTCAGAAAGGTGACAAGCTTTACCATACTGATCGCCTGCGATCTGAATTTCAATATGACGTGGTTCTTCAATATATTTTTCGAGATACATCCCATCATTCCCAAACGCTGCGCCTGCTTCCTGGCGGGCGGAGTCCCATGCTGCTTCAAATTCATCAGTATTCCAGACAATTCTCATTCCGCGGCCACCACCACCGGCAGTAGCTTTCAGAATCACAGGGTAACCAATTTTCTTGGCAATTTTTTGTCCTTCGGCAACACTGCTGAGCAGGCCATCGGAACCCGGAATTGTGGGTACACCGGCCTTTTTCATTGTGTCTTTGGCATTCGATTTATCACCCATCGAATCAATCATTTCGGGTGATGCACCAATAAACTTAATATTATGCTTGGCGCAGATGCCTGAGAACTTTGCATTTTCAGAGAGGAAACCATAGCCGGGATGAATAGCATCGGCATTGGTAATTTCGGCTGCAGCAATCAGATTTGCAATGTTGAGATAAGAATCCCTGCTTGGAGGAGGACCTATACAAACGGCTTCATCGGCAAAACGAACATGCAGACTTTCTTTGTCGGCAGTAGAGTAAACCGCAACAGTGCGGATTCCCATTTCCTTACAGGTACGGATTATACGTAATGCTATTTCGCCTCTGTTAGCGATCAGGATTTTCTTAAACATAGCTACACAAATTAATAGTAGAAAGCGTCTTAATGACTAGGAAGGATCAACCAGAAATAAAGGCTGGTCGTACTCAACCGGAGAAGAGTTATCTACCAATACCTTTACAATTTTGCCGGTAATATCGCATTCAATTTCATTGAACAACTTCATTGCTTCGATGATACAAATTACCTTGCCTTGTTTCACCTCATCACCCACATTTACATAGTTGGGTTTATCGGGACTTGAAGAGCGGTAGAATGTACCAATCATTGGTGATTTCACCACATGAAACTTCGATTCGTCATCGGCTTTAGGAGCTACCGGAGCTGCAGGTGCTGCAGGTGCCGGAGCAGCCACAGGAGCAGGAGCGGCAACAGGAGCGGCATGCAAAACCTGTTGTGGTGCGGCCACAATTGTCTCAAAATTTCTGCTACTGTTTTTGATCGTAATTTTAAAATCCTTTTGTTCGAGACTAACCTCGCTCACACCGGCTTTTGAAACGAACTTTATAAGTTCTTCAATCTCTTTCTTGTTCATCAGAATGATGTATTTGAAACAAATATAAATAAATTAATTGTATGCCCAACGGATATAGACTGATCCCCAGGTAAATCCTCCGCCAAATGCGGCCAGAATGATGTTATCGCCTTTATGTAACTGATTTTCCCATTCCCACAGGCAAAGTGGAATAGTACCATTAGTGGTATTGCCATATTTTTCAATATTCAGCATTACCTTTTCATTGCCCAATCCCATTCTGCGGGCAGTAGCATCAATTATTCTTTTGTTGGCCTGATGGGGTACTAACCAGGCTATGTCTTCAGCTTTCAATTGATTACGTTCCATGATTTCTGCCGAACGAACCGTCGCTTCTGAGTATGGAGTCAACAATTCCGGTTCCTGATTGATCAGGTTCTAAAAGTACCGCTCCGGCACCATCGCCGAAAATCACACAGGTAGTGCGATCGGTATAATCTATAATAGACGACATCTTATCGACACCAATTACTATTACTTTTTTATACTGACCGGTTTCAATATATTTTGATCCGGTAACCAGCGCATAAATAAAACCTGAGCAGGCGGCATTTATATCGAATCCAAAAGCATTTTTCATTCCTACCTTATCGCTCACAATATTAGCGGTAGCAGGAAATTGCATGTCGGGAGTTGTGGTAGCACAAATCACCAGTTCGATTTCTTCAGGAGCAATATTTTTCTTTTTCAATAAGCCCTGCACAGCGGCAGCAGCCATATCGGATGAACCCAAACCTTGACCTTTTAAAATGCGGCGCTCTTTAATTCCGGTTCTGGAGGTAATCCACTCATCGGTGGTATCGACCAGTTTTTCCAGTTCCAAATTGGACAGAATATAGTCGGGTACATACCCATTCACGGCTGTAATAGCAGCTCTGGTCTTTTCCATAAACGTTATTTGGGCAATTGTTCACTCACCGGTGTGTCGGCAAGTGCTTTGGAAATTTTTTCAGCAAGGCCTGCTTCAGCAACTTCCTTTGAAAGCAAAATCATATTCTTAATAGCCTTGGCATTTGAAATACCATGGGCAATTATAACAGTTGAATTAACTCCCAATACAGGAGTTCCTCCATAATTTTCAAAATCGAAGCGATCGAAATATTCATCATGAATACCACGTTTGCGGATCAAGGAATAGAATGATTCGGCAAGTTTCAGCATCACATTTCCGGTGAAGCCATCGCAGACAATTACATCGGCTCTGTTATTAAACATATCGCGACCTTCGAGGTTCCCGATGAAGTTAATATTCGGAGTTGTTTTTATTAACTGATGTGATTCTTTGGTAAGGATATTTCCTTTTTCATCTTCTTCACCAATGCTCATCAATCCGATTTTCGGATTGTTAATATGGTATACATTTTCGGCAAAGATGGAACCAAGAATTGCAAACTGCTGCATCACTTCCGGTTTACAGTCGGCATTAATACCAACATCCAGAATGATTCCAACACCACCATCTTCTTTAGGAATAATAGATGAAATTGCAGGACGTAAAATTCCCTGCACCGGCTTAACGGCAAACATAGAGCCCACCATCATAGCACCGGTATTTCCGGCACTGGCAAACGCGTCAATTTTCTTCTCCTTCAGGAGATGAAAACCAACGGCAATGCTGGAATCCGTTTTTTGCTGAAATGCTTTTGTGGGATGGTCGGCCATCCCAATCACCTGGCTGGTATTGACAAATACAAATCCACTATCATCGGCATGATGCTGACGAAATATTTCGCGGATTTCGGATTCGTTACCAATAAGAACCAGCGTGTACCGGGGATCAAGTTCTTTCCTCGCCTGGATCGCCCCTAGGGTTGTTTCCAGTGGAGCAAAGTCCCCACCCATCATATCAATGCCAATTCTCATCAACGGCTGTGTGTTTGAAATTAATGATTAAGCGGAGCAGTGCATTAAGCAGCTGGTTGCTCCATCACCACTTTACCTTTATAATACATTTTACCATCATGCCAGTAAGCACGGTGATAAAGATGTGCTTCACCGGTAGTGGAGCAGATAGCTACTGTAGGAGCTGTAGCTTTGTAATGGGTTCTCCTTTTAGCACTCCTCGATTTGGAGTGTTTGTGTTTAGGATTTGGCATTTTAGTACTCTTTAATTATGTTAATTCAAATAGTTAATTTTTATTGAAGCCCAGTTTTTTCAGTGCCTCCCACCGGGGATCTACAGGACCGTCTTCCGGTGATTCTTCTTTAATCTCATTCAACTTTGCAATAAATTCCGGATCACAGGTAGGATTTCCCGATTCATCATCAGGATGAACTACTCGCATCGGAACCTGCAAACTCAGATAATCATAAATGTGCTGCGCTATGTTAAGGTGACTGTCACTGTGACTGATTACGATGATGTCATCTGTTTCACCAACACCCGGCTCACCAAATTTCACCAACATCACTACAGTGGTATCCACCGGCATATCGAAGTCTTCCAGACAACGGTCGCAATTCATAAGTAAACTGCCAACCATTCTGAAAGTCAATGTTAATACTGTCTCCGATTTGTTAAAATCAAGATCAATATGAACCCGCGCCTTCTTGATTACGGAATTCTCAAATGATTCAAAGAACTTATCATCAATATCAAACTCATACTGATGGCTTCCTTTTGCTAAACCTGCAAATGGAATCGAATATTTGTTCAGACGATCCACTACTTTATCGTTATTTAAGCTTTAGGAAAGTGGGCAAAGGTACGAAAAATCAATGAATCCAAAAAACCTGATGCATAGCTATCCCTTGAAAATTTCACATAATATTGAAAATCATCAGGTTAAATCGATTGCCGAATTTCAAATTTTTACTACTATCTAATTATCAATGACTTACCATCAACTTTTGGTGATGCCGGGAGTTATTGGTTTCGTAAGTAATAAGGTATGCACCGCTGCTTAGTTGGGACGCATCTATAAAGTAGCGATTATCAACACCATTCATATGACCTTCAAAAACTACCATAACTTGCTGACCGGTTGCATTTTGTATTGAAATACGAATTTTCTCTCCCTGCTTCCCGGTTACCGGCAGACAGGTTATTGCGTTTGCCGGATTAGGGAAAGGAGCCTTTGGCAGGATGTCCAAATTTTGGTCACCAATACCAACTGAACCCAAAACTTTAAATTTCCAGTAACCATCGGGAGCGGGCATTGGGCGTACTTGTTGCTTACCAGAAACAGCAACTCCTTCTACATAATAATAAATGGTAGTCCCAACCGCCTGAGGAGGAATAGCTCCTATCTGATAATCAGGATTACTTGATTGTATCATGGATACCTGAATATATGGCTGTGTGGTGTCGGTTCTGTAATAAAGAGTAGCTGTTGCAATTCCACTCCGGTGCTTCATGTAAGCCTGAACGCTGTAGGGATTCACATCATCATAAGTATCAGGCAATGGTTGATGGCTTATCAGCAACGGATCCGAAGTACCTATTTCTTTGGTGATGCAATGCAATGCACCCAATGCGCCTATGCTGGCAAGTGAATTTATCCCAACCACATTGTATCCCGGCAAGGCCTCCCTGTAAATTTGAAGTGCAGTAGTGTCAGCAGGAATTCCATAGGTAGGAACAATGATTGTTTTATTGATGAAGGAAGAATTAGTATAGGTAAAATAATCACCCGTAGTATTAGGATATTGTCCGTTATCGGCCGGCATTGGAATGCGGACCACTTTATAGGGAGTGCCATAAACAGAGTTGAAATTGCTGATTACATAGAGTAAATTCGCTTCAATCTGTGGCCCATCGGCAACTCCTGCTGGATACTCGCCCATGAGTATAGTTTCCTCATCAAGCAATTTCATGTGCATATCAATATGATGAATAACATCATAAGGCAGTTTATCCATTTTAATGTAACGGTTTATTCCCATAAAACGATTCATGATGGTATCTATCTGAGGTTCTGTTTTAGTGGGATTTTCATCAAGAATCAACTTCGATGAAAATCCGGTTCCAAATCCATCAGTCATAAAATTTCCTCCGGTATGAATGAGATTCCAGGGATTTACGGAAGTCTCATAAAATGGGGTATTTAACTGGGTGGCTAAAGCTGCCGGAATGGCATCATCGAGTGGACGGGGCCGGTTGTAAATCCAGTCGACCGTAATAAGCGTATCTACTTCATTGGTATAAGCACTCCATAGCCCGTAATCGCGACTCCAAACGCTGTTGTAGGGCACTTGCAGACATGTAACATTAACGGTATCAATATTATACGAAGCCAAATAGTTTATTACGGTAGTAGCATTTGAGCAAATAATGTAAACCCTGGTTTCTTCTTTAGCATATCTCACAATCTCTTTAAGCATGCTTTGGTAGGATGTCCATGTTATGGTAAAACCTTGTAATTCTTCCCATTCAGCAATGGTACGAACCGGTGATGCCGGCGGTGTTGTAATTGCATTAGGAGATGCTGTCCGGCTACCAAAATATGCGGGTGCTGCAATTCTTTCAGCAGGTGTAAGTATATGGGGTAGTTGCTGTGCCTGTGACTCAATTACAGCTGAAATCAGCAACAGGATTATTAAGAAATTTTTGCACTTCATTGGGTTTGGTTTGATGCCACTAAGATAATCATCCCTTGGGCATGAACAGCCGGAATTTTATAAATCTCATTAAAATCCATCAATTTATCGATCCCAGGGCTCTTTCTCCTTTAAAAAGCATGACAACCTGACTAATAGCACTTTGTACCCTCAAAACAAGGTTGTTTGCGGAAATTTTTTAGATATAACCCTATTTATTTCTAATTTTGAAGGCTCAGAACACAGACTTAGAGGGTGCCTAAATTTTGACCAGATATTCACAATACATAAAGCGAATCAATATCTTCAGTGATTTTCTGATTCTGAATCTCTGTTATATTGGAATGTATTACTATAAGCTGGAAGCCTATCATCCACCTTTTACATTCATGCTTTTCTATATCAATTTCGCATGGTTGTTTGCTACTTCCATTATTAAACCATACGACATCAGTCGTACATCAACTTTTTATATTGTACTCCGTTCGTTTTTAATGCTGATGGCAATGCATGTTTTGCTGGTTTGCGCATACTACGTGTTTGAACAATCGCAGCGATATTCCCGGGAATTTCTGGCGCTCTTTTACCTGTCAATTTTTGTATGCATGTTTGTTTATCGATTGCTGTTCCATTATGCAATTAAGCTTGCGCGGAAGCGAGGCATGAACTACCGTAATATTGTTATAATTACACAAAAAGACAATCCGATTCAGGTTCAGGATATTCTTGATTCACGACCCGAATATGGTTATAGAATCCGGAAGATTATTAATGACAACACGCAATTTGATACCGATTATCATGAAGAACTTAAACAATATTGTTTAACCAATAATATTCATGAGATATTTTATTCCATCTCCCTGATCAAGCACGATACTCTTGCTGATCTTATGGTATTTGCAGAGGAAAATCTGATCAGGGTGAGGTTGATTGCCGATTTCAAATGGGTGACTGTCCGTGATCTTGAGCTTGAAAAAATTGGTACTGTTCCGATTCTGAAAGTGCATACCACACCACTTGATAATTGGGATGCGCAACTGATCAAACGGATATTTGATATTGTATTTTCTTCTTTAGTAATAGTTTTTTTGCTAAGCTGGTTATTGCCAATCATAGCTATAATTATTAAGCTCGATTCAAAAGGGCCTGCCTTTTTTAAACAACGCAGAACGGGTCGCGATAATCAATGGTTTTGGTGCTTCAAACTAAGAACCATGCATCTGAATGATGAAAGTGACACGCTTCAGGCGACAGCAAATGACAAACGTATTACAAGAGTAGGAAAATTCCTTCGTAAATCGAGTCTCGATGAATTACCGCAGTTTTTCAATGTATTGATTGGCGATATGTCAGTTGTTGGTCCCCGACCACACATGCTAAAGCATACGGCAGATTTTTCAGCTGAACTGGATAATTTTATGGCCCGGCACAAAATTAAGCCAGGAATAACGGGTTTAGCTCAATCGAAAGGATACCGGGGCGAAACCAGTGCGTTTGAAATGAAGAAAAACAGAGTGAAGCTGGATCTGTTTTATATCAATAACTGGACTTTTATATTTGATCTGAAAATTATTTTTAATACCATCATCAGTATTATCAGACAAGACAGTGAGCCGGGAAAATTAATGGATTAACCGGCATACGGTTAAAATTTAAATCTGATTAATTGCTTGCTAAATTAATTTCTTCAGATACTACTTTTTCCCTGCACCAGATTATTCGGTATTCTGATGCTGAATGTGGCTCCTTCACCGGGCCTTGATGCTATTGTAACACCACCATTCCAGGTCTCAGCAATTTTTCTTGACACCGGCAATCCCACGCCCATTGTTTCCAGGGTATCTCTTGGCTGCAGTGTTTGAAAAATAATAAATATTTTTTCATGGAAAGAAGAATCGATTCCAGGTCCGTTATCAGTAACATCAATAAAATATTCCGATCCAGCAAACCGACCGCAAATCGCAATTTTTTTAATGTGCTTATCATTAAATAAAACTGCATTTTTTAGTAAAGCCGCAACCACCTTAGCGAAGTGTTTCTGATCAATAAAAAGCAATGGGAAATGACCGTAAATGGAAATCTCTACATCATGTGATTTAAAGGCAAGGGCTTGTTTTTGAATGATAACTTCAGGATTAAAAATTGCAGGCACACTAACAGAATCTGATACAGTTGAATATTCCAGCAAAGCATCCAACAACTGATCCATTCTGTTCACTCTGCTTTTAATCAGATTAAAGAATTCCTGTGTTTGTTCTCCTTTGAATTGCTGCTCTTCATCTTCAATAAATCCTGTCAAACTTCCGATTGCACGAAGAGGTGCTTTTAAATCATGTGCTGCGACAGAAGCAAACTTTCTAAGTTCAGCATTTGTTTTCTCTAAGTTGTGTGCATAAGAATTCAGTAATTCATTCTTTTCCTCCAGAATCCTGTTTTTCTATTCTAAAAGAATACGTTTCTTATCAAGATCCTGAATTACTTCGTTTTTATTGCTTTGCAAATAGTTCCCCTGAACTGCAATAAGGACAAATGACATAATTGCATTAATGAGAAAATCCTCGTTAATTAAAGTGATATCATTCTTAAAAAAACTGAAGCTGGTCCAGTCGGTGAAAGTAGAAACAATAAACAGGTAGGCAACATGTGCTATAACAAAAATAGTAAATGCCTTCCCCGACTTTCTTCCAAGTAACATGTAAGCATACAAAATAATAACTCCAAAATAAAGAGTTCCGGCTGTACGAATACCACCACAGGAATAAGAAACCAGATGCAATAAAGCCACAGCTGAACAAAGCATAACCAAATATGCTTTTCTTAAGCCGGCAGGACTTTTAATGTTGTAGAAATTAAATATCATTACCATGCATAACGAAAGAATCATCCATGGCAGGTATCCGGCATTAACTATGGTGAGAAGCATCTTGGCTGAAACACCAATACAAACGAATGCTCCTGTAAATGAGAAAATACGAAAAAGCACAAACTGTTGCCTTGACACCGGTTGATCTTCCGGAATCAGGTTATACAAATTCTTCCTGGTAAGAAGTGCAAAGAAGTTCTTCATTGGTTTATGAAGATTTCATTACCGGATAACTGAAGCAAAACGAAATCAACGATGGATCATTACTTTCAATCCATATTTTCTGACCCATATCATCAACAATCTTTTTAACAACGGCAAGGCCCACGCCGGTAGTTTCTTTTTCATCTTTTGATTTCAAAGTTGCAAACAACTCGAATACCTTATCATAATACTGTGGTTTGATACCGGGTCCATTATCGGAAACCTTAAAAACAATTCCATCACCTTGATGGTTAGCAGTTACAGTTATAACACCATTTTCAGGGTCATGATGATGTATAACAGCATTACTGATAAGATTATGAAATATCTTATAAAATTTAATCTGACTACCTTTAATCACGGGCAATTCCTTAGCTTCAAGTGCAAATCCTTTCGGAGGAGCAATAGCTTCAAAAATTCCATGAACCATTTGCGCAATGTCCAAAGGAGCATCTTCATCAGTGATTCTTCCGATTCGTGAATATTCCATTACACCATCCAGTAAACTCGACATTCTGTTGACTCTGCTTCTCATCAATGAAATATTCTCTGCAGTATTTGCATCGGCATTGCTACCCAAAGCATCCGCTATCCAATTGCACAGATTATCGATGGCACGAATAGGTGCTTTTAAATCGTACGATACAATATAAACAAATTGCTCTAACTGTGACTTAATTTGCTCATACCAGGCTTTCATTAATCCCAAATCATTCTGCAACCTGTACATTCTTTCATATGCTGCAACTTTATACTTGGTTTCATCCAGATTCAATGGCTTGCCCAGACAATCAATAGTACCTTCTTCAAATTCATCGAGTGAAGGGCGTTCACTTTTACTTACAGCAGAAACAAATATAATGGGAATGTGTCGGGTTTTTTTATTGGAACGAAGTAATCTTGCAACTTCTACTCCATCAATATCCGGCATTTGGATATCCAGCAATACAAGTGCGATTTCTTCTTTAATTGCAATCCTAAGTGCCTCATTGCCTCCGGAAGCTTTTATGATATGTCTGTCATCGCGCTCCAGAATACTTTCAAGCGTCAATAAATTCTCAGGTCTGTCGTCGACAAGCAGCAGATTTAATACCTGCTTTTGTATAACATTTTTTACGAGTGATGATTGAAGTTCCATTTGGCAGAGGAGGGAGATGAATTAAGGATTAAGGATTAAGGATTATGAATTAAGGATTGAGGATTAAGGATTAAGTTTGAGTAGAGTGGACACATGGTTCATGAGTAATTCGGAATTGACTGGTTTGGTAATATATTCAGAAGCACCGGCACGAATGCATATTTCACGGTCGTCGCGCATAGCTTTGGCAGTTACTGCGATAATCGGCAAATGAACAAAAGCATTTATCTTTCTGATTTCCTGCATTGCCTGCAGGCCATCCATATTGGGCATCATAATATCCATCAGGATTAAGTCAATTCCAGGGTTTTCTTTCAAGCATTCCAGTGCTTCCAGTCCATCCATAGCATAAACAACAGTTGCTCCTTCATTTTCAAACAATGTCGACAATGAATAAATATTACGCATATCATCATCAGCAATAAGAACAATTTTACCTTCCAAAGAAATAGAATTTTTATTTTGTGCTGAAAGACTTTTAAATATCGGAATGACTGTCTTTTCTTGTGGTTCACAGAAATTCATTTCGGATGATTCGGATATCAATGCATAATCTGATGCATAAACTTTCGAAAGTATTTGGGAGATCAGTGCCTGACTAACCGGAGCAGTGGTGTGTAAAAGTACTGCCGATGCAATTTCAGATGGAACATACTCCGAAACAGATCTTGAAATAATTGCAGCATTTTTAGTTGCATTCATTCCTTTAATCATATGCACTATACTGATATACTCCTTATCTGAAAGCGTTTGATCAACTATAACCAATGCAACTTCTTTTGCTGAACTGATGTCATCGGGAACAGAGAAGGCAGTGACCTTAATATTCTCTATTGCCAGTAAACTCTTCCATGATTCAACATTGGAATCATCGGCAGCAAAAATCACCGCCTGGCGTGTATCATCCTTAATTGATTGTACTTTTACAGGACGAACCATTTCACCAATTGCAACTGGGGTTGAATCATCATACTGTGGCAGGTAAATACTGAAAGTTGATCCTTTATTTTCAACACTATCCAAAACGATATCTCCTCCAAGAAGTGCGGTCAGTTGCCGGCTGATTGCCAGTCCAAGACCGGTACCACCATATTTTCTCGTAATAGAAGTATCAGCCTGATTAAAAGCTTCGAAAATCAGTTTTTGTTTCTCCTCAGGCACACCGATACCAGTATCTGTTACTGAAAAACATAACACAGATTTACTGTTTTGAAGTTTTTCATTCCTGAATGCCACTCCTGGTGCAGCTTTTGTTACTTTAAAAGATACTGTACCCGATGCCGGTGTAAATTTAAATGCATTCGATAAAAGATTTTTCAGCACCTGCTCAATTCTTACCCGATCTGTATGAATTAAATCTTTCAGGGAGCTGTCTATTTCTGTCTTGAATGATATTTGTTTATCGACAGAAACTTCCCTGAAAAGTTGCTCCATATTTCCAACAATTTCTGTCAATGCAGTAGGTTCCTTAATTAGCTCCAGTTTACCTGCTTCAATTTTGGAAAGGTCAAGAATATCATTAATAATAACGAGTAAGTCGCTGCCCGATTTATGAATAACCTTTGCATGTTCAATCTGCTTTGGATTCATATTACCGGTACGATTTTCACTTAGCAATTTTGCCAGAATCAGTACACTGTTGAGCGGTGTGCGTAACTCATGCGACATGTTAGCAAGGAAATCGGATTTATATTTGCTGCTTCTTTCAAGCTGATCGGCTTTAAAGGCCAGAGCTTTGTGAGCATCTTCAATGGTCATATTTTTTTCTTCAAGCAATAATGCTTTTGCTTCCAATTCAGCATTAACTTTTTGCATGGTTTCCTGCTGCTTTCTGAGTGCCGACTCCGATTGCTTTAACCTGCCGGATTGTACCATCAACTCATTGTTGATCTGACGCAACTCATCATCCTGCTGTGCAAGCTCTCTGGTTTTTAACTGCGATTCTTCCAGTAATTTCCGGGTTAATAAATTTGCTTTCAGATTCAAAATGTTAGAAGCAATAGGTTCTGCAACACGTTCAATAAATTCGCGCATATTAACAGTTAATGGCTGTGCTGATTTTACTTCGACAGCACCTACCACCCTTCCGGCGGCAAACAATGGCATCACAAACACATCACAAACAGCAATTTTTGCAACACCGGTTTCAATCGGCGGAATTGTTTCCTTTACATTTTGCAAATGAATGCGGCGGTTGGTAAATACAACTTGTCCAACAACACCTTCTTTAAAATCTATTCTATTAATATTTAATTCTGTACGTCCCGGTGCAAAAAATGAAACCGGCTCAATAAATATATCCTTTTCATTCTCATCATTAACCAGGTAAACAACACCTTGTTGTGCTTCCACATACATTACCAGATCGCTGATTAATTCATTGGAAACACTTCTTATATCATCGGTATTACGGTGTAGGATATTCGATATTTTTGCAAAACCTTCAGAAATGGGAATGATTATTTTTTTCATCATGTAAATTCCTGCAGCCATTACTGACAAAACAATTAAAACCGCAAGAGAAAAAACTATCATCAATAAATGATCATTATCCTGAACCATATGGTCCTGCATAATTTTTGCTTCATCCTTTTTCAGCTTTATAATAGTGCGCAGGTTACCCAGAATTTTATTCGTACGGGGAATTATTTCACTCTCCAGCTGCTCTTCGGCAAGATACTTTTTCATAGGATCCTGGTAGTCATCGAACTCCACAAGACTCTTCATAATTTTTTCCTGTTCACGAATTACTTCCTCATAATCCTTGAATAACTTGTTCATATGATCAACATTATCGGAAGACCGCCATCCAGTGGATAGTCCGGTTAATCTGCCTTTAAGTTTCGGATAATTAACCTTATTAAATTGAACCAATTGCTCCTTGTCAGTTTCATTATTCGGAAGATAAACCCAGTTGGTAATAAACATCCGGGAACGTGTCACCAGCATATTAAACTCTTCAAGACTCTCCAATGTGGGATTGGTAAAAGTGGTAATCTCGAAAATGGTATTCTTATTGTTTCTGATTTTTGAAGTGCTTAACAAAGCATTCGCAACTGCAATACAAACTACCACAGCAAACACCAGATAGATTCGTTTGTCGAGTTTAAAAGCTCTGTTTTTTAAGAAACCCATATTCCCTTTATTGTTAACTAAATGATAATTCCATGGTTCCTGCACCTTTTAGTAATACACCGGTATACAATCGGGTGATTTAAAGGTATTTAATTGAATACTAATTACTTAATAGATATTTTAGTCCGAAAACACGAATCGTTCAAATGCTTTTTCCGGTTATTACATTACCCTTGTACGCAACCGGTAAAAACGGTTACAATACTTAAAAAATAAACAAATGGCTATGTTTCAATATATTACAAATCTTGAGGCCGGAAATAAACCCCCAGTTCTTTTAACCAATTGATTTCCTTTTATTTATATCATCTTCTCCGCGCGTTTCCTTTCTTTTATTAATTTAGGCGGGCGATTTAAGAGCAACGACAGATATGAGTTCACCAATGAGCCGTTCAGTAGCAGGTTATCACATGTTGATGATCCTTTCTGCTGTGGATGGCAGATTTAATGGAAAAGAAGACAAGGTAATTCGTCAATTTATGGAAGAGAATCTGGGACAACTTCCGGATCTGGAATCAGAAATGGAAATAATTTCTGCCATGAAAAACGAAGATTATGCAATTCATTTCAATAAAGCGATGAATGATTTTTACATGGATTCAACTTTAGATCAGCGGAATCACTTTTTAGATATGGCTACCAGACTTGTTGCTGCCGACAAGCAGATTTCGAAAAGAGAGAATCTTTTTTTGAATGAACTTTACAATGCCTGGGAGTACGAACGGGAAATTTGAATTAATTAATTAGATTTTTTAACAATTCAAACTGAATTTCAGCTCGTTGAACTGAAATAAAGATTGCATTAAACAATTTGCTATTTCCAATTGTTTACCCAGACTCAAAATGAGTCCCATGAAAAATCTACTACTTTCACTTGGTATGCTGCTTGCTTATGCAGGTGTTTATGCACAAAATTATGCAATAGGTTCAACCACGTTAACATTTACGGATCCTTCCCGTGGGAATAGGGCCATCGAAACAACCGTGTACTATCCCGCTACATCCGCCGGAGCCAACACACCGGTGGCAGGCACTGGAATAAAGTCTCCGGTAATATCATTTGGTCATGGGTTTGTGATGACCACAACTGCATATGATAATATTTGGTCGGCACTGGTTCCTGAAGGATATATAGTTGCACTACCAAAAACTGAAGGCAGCATTCTACCCGATCACGATTCATTTGGACGAGATTTGGCATTCGTGATCAGTTCGTTGCAAACTGCAGGAAATACTTCCGGGAATTTATTTAATGGTAAAGTGGCGACCACTTCGTGTGTTATGGGTCACTCTATGGGAGGAGGAGCATCTTTTCTTGCAGTACAATACTTGCCAACCATCACAGCGATTGCAGGATTGGCTCCTGCCGAGACTAACCCTTCTGCATCGGGTGCCGCTGCAGCAATTACAATTCCTGCTTTGATATTTGCAGGAGGCAACGATTGTGTTACTCCCGCCACACAGCACAGTCAGCTCATATATAATAATACAGGTTCAGATTGTAAAAGCTACATCAACATCTTGGGAGGAAGCCATTGCCAGTTTGCCAATCAGAATTTCAACTGTTCATTCGGTGAATTAACGTGTAGTCCTTCGCCAACTATCACCCGTGCTGTCCAACAAAGCAAGGTAAACCAATATTTAATTCCATGGTTAAACTTTCGTTTGAAAGATCAATGTCAGGAATGGTATGCAATGCAAAATCAACTTGGAGCTGATGCAACTGTAAGTTTGTTGCAGGATTGTTTGAATCCTGTTATTTGTATTTCACCGGGCGGTCGCAGAACGAAATACATCACTAAAAAATCTGCTTTCTTAAAATGGAATCCTACTAATTGCTATTCTACTTTTGATGTAAGGATCAAACCCTCATCATCTACAACATGGACAACCGTAACGGGATTGACTGCCAACACCTATCAATTAACAGGCTTACTTGCAAATACATCTTACGACTGGAGCGTACGCGCTGTGTGTGATGCTGCAAGTGGAAATTTTTCACCCTGGGGAACGAAACAAACTTTTACAACACTATTGGTGAACCCTGCTACAATATCATTTCTGAAAGAAGCTGAAACAGTGATTAACATTGTACCTAATCCAGGTAACGGTAATTTTGATTTACAGATTTCAACAGCAATCGCAGGTTCGGCAACAGTTACTTTAAGTGATATGCAGGGTAGGGAAATAATCAAACAGCTAATTTCCGTAAACGAAGGACAAAATTCTGCTGCATTCAACGTTAAAAGTTCTGCAAAAGGCATTTATGTCTTACGCATTAGTGATGGCATTTCGCTGGTTACCAAAAAAGTACTCATTAATTAATACCTATCCCGGAAACTGTTGACTAATCAGTTGTTTATGTCTGAAAATTGACAATTCCACATCTATTCTTATCTTAGCGAAGAAAAGATGTATTTGTGAGTATTCTGCTGCCCATAATTCAAATAGTATTAGCTTCAAAAAATGTCAGATTGCTGATTGCAGCATTCCTGCTTTGTGGTTTTTTTCAACATGCAGTTGCACAAGAGAAAATTTTAAACTTAAAGCATTACTCAGCAGAACAGGGATTATCTGACAACCAGACAACCAGCATTACCCGTGATCAGAATGGCTTTATGTGGATTGGCACTAAAGACGGACTGAACCGATATGATGGACGTGAATTTCATGTTTTCAAACACCTCAGTAATGATACTAATTCGATTTGTGCAAACAGTATTACGGGTTTGGCAACTGATGCTGATACCATTTTATGGATTGGTACTGCAACAAGCGGATTAGCTTCCTATAATTTTCGTAATGGCAGATTTAAATCATTCAATAAAGCCAAGTCCGGATTTCCTTCAAATGCAATTAATACAATTGCATACGACAAATTCAGGAACAGAGTGTGGATTGGATTCAATAACGGTGGATTAGGATATCTCTCACTGGAAGATTACAAATATAATATCGTAGATTCCGCACGATCCTGTTATGCATTGCTTCCTACCAGGAATGATATTTATGCAGGTACTATTGCAAGATCAATTTACACTATAATCAGGAAAACAAAACCTGATTCAGTCAGAGGGAACAATGCATCAACCATTAACAGTATTTTCATTGCGAATGATTCCTCGGTCTGGGTCGGTGCATGGAACAATGCCATTCATCAACTGGATCTGGAACTGAACTACAAGAAGTACTATCTTTTTGACAAATCGGAGAAACTCGACAATTCAGGTGATGAAATTTATGCTATCAATGAAGATGCAACCGGGACACTCTGGATTGGAACAAAACTTACAGGACTTTTACTTTTTGATAGAAAAAATAATTTGTTAAAAGACAACTACCGGTTTTCTATTCCGGTAACATCACGAGTGAATGCCATTTATAAAGATGAATTTAACCGGATGTGGATTGCCACTATGTCGGGACTATACTTGTATGACCCAACACAAAACCAATTCGATATAACATATTTATCAGTGCCAAAAAATACAATATCCTGCCATATTCATGGCAAGTGCACCACTCCTGGAGGAATAGATATTGTAGCAGGGGATTGTGGACTCTATTACAAACATAAAAGCAGTTCAAATTTTGTGTTCAAAGAAATGAGTTACAATAACTCACCATTACAGTTAACAGAAATATTTCAGACCTCCGAAAATAAAATATTTGTGGGTACCAATAAAACACTTTTTGAACTGGATACTTTGGACATGTCATTGCACAAAATGAACAGGTTAGTAAATTATGAAACTTTCAGTTTTTTCTCTATTTATGCATCTACCATAAACAGTATTGCAGAGTTCCGAAGCTCCGGTAAACCCTTTTTGATTGCATCAATATATGGTCATATCCTCGCCCTTGTGGATCCGGACAAAAAAGATGTTAAATTGCCATATAAATTTCAATCTATCAGAAAGAATGATTATCTTGATAATCTGATTCGTAAAATATATATTGATTCGAAAAACAGAATTTGGTTATGTGGCGTCACCAAGGGAGTACAACAATTAATTCCAAAGGAACCGGATGTTCAGGATTCTTTGGCAGGCCAGAGTCAAATGCCTGAGCTAAAAACCTGGATTACTTATGCTGATAACAAACTGACAACACCGGTTAATAATATTTTCGACATGATTGAAAATATAGATGGAACATTTTGGGTCACCACCCAGGGATCAGGATTAATGAAATTCAATCCTGAATCAACCAATGGACATTTTAAAATTATACCCGGAAACTATCAATCATTACAAGGTATAAAGAAAGACGGGAATGATAATTTATGGATAATTACTGCATCCGGAATTTTGCAATATGATTCCGGTAAAAACCGATATAAGCGATATGACCGAAGTCATGGTATACCTAATGGGGTGTCGGGTCACTTTTTTGAAAATGATAAACACATTTTATCAGCTGGATTCAATAGTGGTTACATAGTTTTCAATCCCGATTCTATGCTCACCAATTTTGAAAAGCCGAAAGTACATATCACCCGTTTGTGGGTTATGGATCAGGCATCCGATTCATTACTAAAAAACAAACTGGTTGTTTCAGCTAATAAAAATTTCATCAAGTTATATCTTTCAGCAAATTGTTTCTCATTCAATGACCAGACAACTTTTCAATATCAACTGGAAGGAATTGATGATGTGTGGCGGAATAACTCATCAAATCCTTTGATTACCTATACCAGTTTGCCACCTGGAGAATACACTTTCAAATTTAAAGCAACAAATAGTGATGGAATTGAAAGTGAAACCGCTTTTTACCACATTACAGTGGTGCCTCCTTTTTACAAAACCTGGTATTTTTACTCGCTCCTCGCCATATTAATCGGCTTTTCTATTTATGGTTTATATAAATATCGTATCAGACAAATATTGAAATTGCAGGAAGTTCGCAATAAAATTGCTCGAGATCTGCATGATGATATCGGTTCCACTTTAGGAAGTATTCATTTATACAGTCAGGTCGCGCATTCAAAACTAAAGGGGCAGTCGAATGAAGATGTTACCAGCATTCTGGAGAAAATTGCTTCCGGCTCAAGAGAGATAATCGACAAAACCAGTGATACGGTTTGGGCGGTAAAACCGGAAAATGATGCATTGAGTGATTTATATTACCGGATGGAAAGTTATACAGCTTCTGTTCTTGGTGTTGCCGGAATTACATTTACAATCAATTGCCCGGACCATTTATTAAATATGCATCTCAAAATGGATCACCGGAAGAATTTGTTTCTGATCTTTAAAGAGTCGCTTCACAACACCATTAAATATTCTGAATGCAGTGAAGTTCATATTGCTTTCACCCGTAAAATGCATCGCCTGCAATTGGAAATATCTGATAACGGAAAAGGCATCACACATTCCGACACCCGGAGTTATAATGGAAATGGAATTCAAAATATGCGGAATCGGGCTGAGGAAATTGGTGGTACGTTTTCGATACAACCAAATATGCCTCAGGGTACAACTATTACAGTAATCATTTAATTGAATTTAACCAATACTGGTGATTGTTAAGGAAATTGAAGTTGACTAATATTGCTTAAAATTGAGTCATGAAAAATAATAAGCTTCGTGTAATAATTTTCGATGACAATCAGAATGTACGGGAATCGGTTAAGTTACTGCTTTCTACCACTGAAACTATGGAAATAGTGGAGTCATTTGAAAATTATGAAAATTTGTTGAAAGATATTGCTGCAACGAAACCCGATGTTGTAATCATGGATATTGATATGCCAGGTACCAATGGCATTGAGGGCGTTACCAAACTCCGCGTAATGTATCCCGAATTACCCGTATTAATGCTAACCGGTTTCGAAGATGATGAAAAGGTATTCAATTCTATTTGTGCAGGTGCAAATGGATATGTTTTAAAAAATGCCAGCATGGATTCACTCATTACACAGATTGAGGAAGTACATCAGGGTGGAGCACCAATGACCCCTGTAATTGCCCGTAAGGTTTTGAATAAATTTTCTAAAATTCACCCCCCGTCAAAACCTGTAACCGAAGATGATAACTTACAGTTGAGCAGCAGAGAATATGATGTGCTGCAATTGCTCGTAAAAGGGAAGTCGTATAAAATGATTGCGGCTGAATTAAATGTGAGTTATGAAACCGTTCATTCACATATTAAAAAATTATATCAGAAACTTCAGGTAAATTCAGTTGGAGAAGCTGTTTCAAAAACGCTGACTAAAAATATACTTGGGAAAATTATGATGGTGATTGCTACAATATTTATTCCAGGGTAATAATTTACTTCCCCATATCCATTATAAGGATATTAATCCGTTTTTACAAGTTTCCCCAACTTAACTTTGCCGGCATCAGGAACTATTTTATAAAAAGTAAATTCCTTTGGTAAGATGATTTGTTTCCATAGTCTTACTTCTTTCAATAACCTGATCCACTATTACTTTACCTGAAAGATCAGAAATTATAAAATTTACGGGTGATGAATAATCAGTCTGGACAGAGAGAAAATCATTGAAAGGATTGGGAGAAATTTTATAATCGTTTGCTGAAATTTTTCCCTTTAATTGTTTCCCAGTTATTTTTATCACGGAAAATGGAATCGGTATGTAAGTGTGAGAAATTATCGACAACTGGAGATGATGGCATAAAAGTAGTGGAAAACTTAAAGCCGAACTTGTTCACAGCACAATCAGCAATTGAAGTATCGGATCTGATAATACATGCAGAAATATAATATCTGGTGCCGGGAACAAGTGGTTGCTTTAGTTCGGTTCCTATGATTTCCCTGAAATCAGGCGTTGTACTTACATATGAAACTAAACCAACATAACCATTCCCATCAACCGGATAGGTAGTACCAAAATAATTGACAGGCACATCAATATCTGCATTATCTGTACAGGAATTAAAATAGTCAGGAGTTTGATTAACCGCATACCATCCATCTGTTCGCCACAGTTGAAATTCATTGGTGGGACAGCTTACTGTGTCTTCAAAGCTGGGGTTGTTAATCAGGTTTTGAGTTGTTCCGTAAAAAGGCAATAACACCGCTACAAACAAACAAATAATGAAATATTTGAACCTGATGAATAGCATGATAGACTTGTGGTTAGTTGTCTGGACTAGTACTAAAGTAAAAGTTTAGTTCCAGACTACCAAATTTAAGTGTCATCAATTCGTATTATACTCATTATCTGACACTTACAATTGTTAAAATGAAGTTAAAATCAATTAATTCCATTAAAAAACGAAATACTTACATGCATCCTCTTCAAAATCAAAGCTTAATAAACCTAGCATTAAACTGCTGTTTTTCAGTTCCCACATTCACAAAATAAATTCCTCTTGACAAATCGGCTATCGAAATTTTTCTATCGTTTCCTTCCATTTCAATTTTAATAATGGCCTCACCGGTGATATTAAAAATTGTTACTTTATAAGAACTTTCAACATCATCAACAGTTAGCTCAATGTAGTCACTGGCAGGATTGGGATTTACATTCAGGAAATGAGTATCGGGATTACCATTCACATCTTCTACATCTAATGTCAGACAAGGGCTGCTAAATGCAAAATTTTCAGGAATGAATGCCTGAATTGTATCATAGCTGTTTAAAAGGTAAGGCACATTTGAAAAGCTCCGAATAGTATCCGTTAATGTAAAAGGAATTGTAGTCACAGGAATAATATTGTAATTACACAAAGAGTTATCAAATTCAACTTTTTCATGAATCGCTTTTCTTGAGTTCCCGTACATCTGAACTCTGGAGATCAAAAAAGTTCCAGTTGAACTTTCGACAGGGGTGCCTTTTATCCAATGTGTAGGCGTAGGCAATACTCCTTCCATAGCGATTATACTATTCAAATCAAGATCCGCTTTAAGAATCAAAGTTGAAAAAGGCCCCGCAACTAAACTTCCATATTGTCCGGAAATCAATAGCATACTATCTGAAGATAAATCAATGCTTTCCGTTCTGATTGGTTCTACCCCCTGGAATTCCTTGCTGAAAATAATATTTCCTGTAAGATCTGTTTTTACAATTGTAGAAATAGCAGTAGTGAATGTTGGGCGATTAGAAATAAAATAAAAACTACTGTCAACTTGCACGAAGTCACTTATGCTCACACCGGTATATTCTCTGGTCCAAACCAAATTACCTGAAGTATCTAAAAAATTAATAATAGAATTTCTGGGATTAGTTGCGACATCAACCAATCCTGTTGCAAGATAACCTGCTAGTTGATTATTTATTCTAACTTGTTTTATTGTTGGGTCATTCCTCAAATATTTTCCTGGAATGGAATTGTCGAGACGGGTAATAAACTGGATGTTTAGTGCAGTATCGAGTTTAAATGCGAAATGTTCGTAACAACAAGCACCACTTGAACCATTATAGGTATAATAGGTACCATGAAGCAACAATTCATTGGTGACACTATCAACATCGCCAAAATCAAAATTATGTCCTATAGTTCCAAACAAATTGAAGGGTGTGTATTTTGCTTTTTGAAAATTGCCAAATTTATCGGCTTTAATAATGGTTGGAAATATATAAGTCTGAAATGTGCCATCAACAAAATTACTCATAAAATAAAAGCCGCTGTCATGTGTTGCAATAATGTCTGAAGGGAAAATATCTACTGGATTAGCCATTGGCAGGGATTTACTCCATTCAATAGTACCTGCATTATCCGTTTTAATAATATAATACCCAGCAAAATATAATCCTGTTAAAAAATATCCTCCATCGACACAAGGCACTATTTTGTCGGCCCAGGAAAATTCAATTGTACTTCCCACTGAATTATCAATCCTAATATCAAAACTTGATTGGGCATTTAGATTTAATGCGGAAATCATTAACTGTACAGTAAGTACAGCTGACTTTAGGAATATCTTGATTGAATTACTCATTAGTTTCTTTGATAATTATTGGAAGGATAAATATATACGAAATATTCTCATGAAATAAATCAAATCCGTAACTAAATTGCACAAATGAGCAAGAATAAAGTTGACTTGCATCCCATTCAAAATCAAAGCTTAATAAACTTAGCATTAAACTGCTGTTTTTCTGTTATCACATTCACAAAATAAATTCCCGGTGTCAAATCGGTTATCGGAATCTTCCTATTGTTCTCATCCATTTTAATTTTAAAAACGGCCTCGCCGGTGATATTAAAAATTGTAACTTCAGATGAATTTACCGCACCATTGAAAGATAATTCAATGTAATCTTTTGCAGGATTGGGATTTACACTTAAATCGGAATAATTTTCATCGGCATGTATACCTTCTACTCCTGAGGTTAAACATGGGCTGGAGTAATTGAAATACTCAGGAATAAACGCTACCGTATCACTCATCAATGTAAGCGCATAAGGTAAATTTGCATAGTTCAAAGTTGAATAAACAATTGTAACAGGTATTGTAGTTACTAGCAAATTAGTGTAATTGCAAAGTGGGTTGACCCAATCTATTTTCTCAAAAATTGCTTTGTCTAGATTTCCACCCTGTGGAGTTGTAGAAAATAGCATGCTATTCGAATTGCCAACAGGTAAGCTATTGGACCAACTAATTAAAGTTAAAGAAGGAATCAATCCCACCTTTGCCATAATAACATTCAAAGAAGTGTCAGATAAAAGTAATAAATTAGAACGTGATAATGGCAGACTAAAATGACTTCCGGACATTAACAATTCACCATTAGCATTGACTGAAATTCCATCAATTAGAATTGAACCTGATACTTGTAATTCTTTACTTAAAATAATATTACCTGATAAATCGGTTTTAATAATTTTTGAATTATATGTACTTGCACCCAAATCTTTTGAAGAAATAAAGAAAAGATTATTCCCAACTTGTACAAAATCTTTGAATTGCAAATCAAGATACTTTCGAGTCCAAACCAAATTACCGATCGAATCTAAATAATAGACGAATGAAGAATAAGGAGGGAAATAATTACGCAAACCTGTTGCAATGTAACCTGTATATTGGTTATTTAAATAAACTCTCTTACTTTTCATATCTATTTTACGTAAAGCATCCGGCACAAGGTTATCTAGCCGAGTAGAAAAAATTACATTGAACGCTGAATCGAGTTTAAATAAATAATATTCATAACAACAAGGTCCATTTGAGCCATTATATTCATAATAGGTACCCATCATCAATAAATCATTGTTCAACGTATCAACCTCGCAAAATGCAACTCGATTGCCATAAATCCAAGGTTGACTATTGTGAATAAGTCCCGATTTTACAATATTTCCAGATTTATCGACTTTGGAGATAGTAGGAACATTATACATTCCAAAAAATCCATCCAACTGATTACTTAAAAAATAAAATCCGCTATCATTAGTTGCAATGATAGCAGGCGGGTCAATTTCATTTCCCATAATAAATTTTTTGCTCCATTCTACATTTCCAATACTATCAGTTTTTATTACAATATACTCGTCCCCCCAATTAACCATTCCAGTCATAATAAATCCACCATCTGCACAAGGTTTCATTTCCTGAGCTCTTGTTTCTGTAGGATTACCACTCACCAAACCATCAATTCTCAGATCGAAACTTGATTGTGCATTTAAATTTAAGGAGGAAATAGTCAAGAAAGCGACAAGAAAAGACTTTCAGGTAATTGAGGAATTCTGGAAATGCTGTTCTCATAAGCTTATTTTAAAAAGATAAAAATAAACATTTTTCCGAAAATTCAAACCGTTTAACATTTTAGAAAAGAACTGTGGTAACCAATTGCATTACCAAAAAAATCAGCTCCTCAAAATCTTTTCCATGGTTTTGCCTCTAGCCAGTTCATCAATCAGTTTATCGAGGTACCTGACTTTCTGCACCAGTTTATCTTCAATTTCTTCAACACGGTAACCGCAAATTACACCGGTTATTTTAGTAACATTTGGATTTAGTTGGGGCGCTTCGGCAAAAAAGGTCTCAAAATTGGTTTTCCTATCAATTTGTTTTTGCAATGACTTTTCGTTGTATCCCGTGAGCCAGAAAATAATGGCATCAACTTCCTCTTTGGTTCGTCCCTTTTTCTCTGCCTTCTGAATATACATCGGGTAAACAATAGCAAAAGACATTTTGTAGATTCTTGAATTGTCCATGATGATTGAATTCTTCAAATGTAAAATTAACAACTTCAAGTCATATTGGGAAGTGAAGCGAACCATTGAAAAATAGAGCATAGCGACCAACTTAACAGGGAGCATAGCGACCAACTTAATTGATTGATTTGACGATTAATAGATGGAACTGGGGGGAGGGGGGGAAAAGCAAGCGCGGTGAAGCGACTTCAGCTTTTGAACCCTAAAACCGTTTGTCCCAGATTTCAACCGTCAACCACCGCACTAATAAGTAGCAACGCCAAAGACCCCATCACAATTCCTCCCACCCATTTTTTACATCCCGCACTTATGCGCTGATTGTAACGAAGCGGAATTAGTATAGGTTTGGCAATTATACGTCAGCGGCTTATAGCTCTCGCCTCTCATTATCTCATTCAAGCCAATTTCGATTACTTTAAGTGGTGCGTTGGAGCATTTCTCACTATACAAATAAATGGATTGACCTTTTGCAAATACCTTTTCCGTAGTGATGTGCGCCTTTATAATATTAGTGGTTGTGCAAAAATATCTATGCCATTGTAATCTGACCCCTAAAAATATTCCGGATGTTTTACTTCTGGAAATGGTTCCCGTTTTATACCGGTAATATACCTTTCGCTATTGGTGTTGAAATAAAATGTGCGAATGCTGCCGTCATTATTAACCACTATAACGTAGTGTATACAAGTAGAAATTTTTCATCGTCCGAATTTTTAAAAGTATTATTCCAAGTCTGTTAATGATTTATTTATTTTTGAATTGCCCGTTGGTTTGTTCCGTTGCTATCCTGTAG
>JADJOZ010000005.1 GCA_016713525.1 Bacteroidota bacterium
GTCAGAGATATGTGGAAATCGTTTTTAACAGTTTTGTTTGTTGTTGCCAGCTTAGGAGTGGCTGCTGCTGACAGTTCAAACCAGGTCTAACGGCAGGGATTTCCGCAACGCAAATATCCGGTGATCAGCTAAGTGGTTTTAATAAAGCCGGAATTGTTGCCGGTGGTTTCGTAGGCGCCACGCTTTCACCCAAATTCGACATGGCTATGTCGATTCTTTATTTTCCGAAAGGAAGCAAGAAAATTCTGATCCCGAAAAAGAGATTATGTTTACTACCGGCTGCGACTTAACTATTTTGAAATTCCTTTGTTGTTACAATGGAAGTATAACAACAAATTAATATTTATGGTAGGTCGCTACTGCCGGCGTGCTATCTTCGGAAGAAGAAGATGAATGGAGTATTGCCATCAGAGACCATTCGAAGATATGGAGATAGCTGCACACCTGAGATGAATGTAACCATCGTAAAACAATTAAGCTTCACTGCCCGCATGAGTAATTCAATTCTTGCAGTAAGGGAACATGTCTCCAGTGAGGACTACCGTTTTAATAAAGAACGGTTTAGCTCCTGCTTATTGTTTGCTTTGCAATATAAGTTTAGCGGTAAATCCGCATCAGCTGAATGAACAACGAAAAGCTTAAAGTTGAAGTACGCAGTAACAGGCACAAGTAGTTGGAATTTATGCTAAGGTGTTATTCGACAGACTACAATCACTGCATGATCAGATTGAAGCGGTTCTTATGTCTGATAACGCTAAAGACGTTTGGAAATTTGAATTAGGGAATGAGCTTTACACGAATTATCCATTTCAATTTATGATAAGAATAATTTCATGGCTCCGTTCGCTTCTGGTTCCGGCAAGTTATAAAGCCATGATAGTTTGTCCCTGCTCAATCGGAGCACTAGGGTCGCATTGCTACCGGAATTTCCAGCCGATCTGACAACCCGAGCCGCAGGTGCTAATTTTAAAGGCGCGCCTGGAAGTTAGTGCTGATCACCACGCGATACACAGTGAAGCTTGATCACATCAATATGATGAAGACTGTAACTGAAGCCGGTGGCATCATTTATCCCGCCAGCCCCTCATTTAGCAAAACCACCAGTTTTAATTAATTAGCAGCTACTGGTTTTCGACCCGCCATTGATTTGGTAGGTTTGAAAAATAATTCTTACCGCTGGAGTAGGCCAAATAATTGATTCTGTAGCCGATACGATAGTTTTCAACATAGGCTATTAATATTTCACAAAAAAGTCTTGCATTTAGGCAAGAATGGTAGTAAATTTAAGTTTCCATTTACAAACCCTAAGAGATGTTTGAATACACTAGGGGAAATCCTGATGAAAGTAAGTTTTCGACAAGGTACTATTCAGGAAGAACTGAAGCCAAAGGAAATGGCTGAAAGAGAGGAAAGAAGGATTGTTAATGGTGTGGTGTATTACCACTTTTGGGAGCGATACGCTGATATTATAGCGGAAACCTTTAAGCACGTTTCAAATAATTCTTCGCGCGGTACTTGTTTAAATACCTGTTTTATACGGGTCCAGGTTTTTTTGATGCGAATCAGCTATTGTAAACGATTCAAATTAGTATGCTTTTGTATGTAAATAGCTGATTGATAGATTTATGCATTTTCTATAATAATGTTCCGAAAGCAAAGAACATTATTAATACTTAACTACTTTTGATGAAAGTTAATATTGTAAAAGCAAACCATTGAGGATTACACTGCAACAATCAGGCATAAAAGCTCATTCGAGAATGGACTTGAAAAGTGAAGTTTGCAGACTGGAATATCCCGGGAGTATTTTGGTAACTTTCAGTTAAGCAGATTTGTTAGGCAAAGGAAGTAATAGAGTTTGTTTTTAATATTGCAGGTAATAATTAACAGGATGATTTGTAAATATTATTTTTTAAAAATTAAAAGAAAGCAAAAGTGCACTGTATCTTATACCATCCAAGTTATTAATCAGACTGAAAACAGAATTAAAGTACAAAGTCATCAAAAAAAATCAGTATAATGATTATTGGCGCAGGCTTTTATCTCTTCTTGAAAGCGATCAAGAGTGCGAAGATGAAATTGGATTATCAAATGTATTAATTGAAGCCTTCGACAGAAAGAATAATTCTTTTCAGGAACTTGATCCGGTTCAATTACTTCATACTTTTATGAAGGAAGAAATATGAAAAGCAATTGATTTTAGCACTTAGTTTAGAATTAAGCAGAGAACTTATCTGACATATTAAATTATAAAAAGGCGTTTCAAAAGAATCAATTCGAAAATTTGTCGTTCATGTTTAAAAGTATCTCAGGAAGCATTCAACCGACCATATCAACTGGTAAAGGCGGTAGAGTCAAAACCGGAACTGAAAAAATTGAAGTTTAGTCGGAACAGGGTGAAAATAGTCCATTCATAACATGAGGACTTACTGATTCTTCAGAAATTCAAATTTCTTTTCAATCCTTCGAAGCCCGTTCTTTGAACGGCGAATCTTGAATACTTTATTGAAAACGTCCTCCGTAATTTCATACCAGTCACTTTGCTCATTTCAAGCAACCCTTCACGAGGGATGAAAAGCTGGTTCCTGAGTTGGCTTTGAAAAGAACGGTTCCAGGGGTAAACTTCCCGGCAAACATCGCAGCCGAAAACCCAGTCATCGAAATTATTTTAAAGTGATTCACGGGAATGCATCTTTCAATTCAATAGTAAAATAGAAATGCGCTTGCCACCATCAACCACATACGGTTTAATGATTGCCTGTGTTGGACATGCATCGATGCATTTTGTGCAAGTACCACAGTAGTCTGTTATGGGTAAATCGGGTTTTCCAGTTTCAATATCAAGGGTCAGTTCAGCAATGAAAAAGGAAACCATTTTAGGTTTATCAGATTACTGTTTTCCTATCCAGCCCAATCCGCTTTTTTGTGCCGCGCTTTATCGGCGCGGAGCTGAATCCACAAATGCACGACCATTCACTTCTCCAATATTTTCGCAGAATAGGAAAATTAAGTAGCTGAAATAATTTTCCTTAATCACCTGATGGTAATCTTTTCCATAAGCATAACGATATCTTCGGTGCTTCGGGATCGATTTGTTTTGCTTCGGAAAATAATTTAGAACAAAGGAAACAACTGATTTTACCATCAACAAGCAAACGAGGATCAGGGCAATTATCAAAATTTCTTTCCGTGTACGACATATTGCCATGCATGTTGTTTTTCAGCCATTTTCAAGTCGAGGTGCTTCCTGTTCTAAAAAATGCGGAAAAAGAAATTCCTGTGTGAAAAGCAAGTCGTTTTCTTCCAGATTTTTATAAGACTAGTAGCTGTTGAAGTCATCAGTTCAAAATAGCAACGCTCACATCTCATTTTAATCCTTAATTTTTAATCCTTAATTCTTAATAACACTTAATCCTATTGAAAATTGGCATTTTTTAGCGGAATACTAAATAGCTTTTTCGCAACGTTCATTTATCATCTATCACCTATAATTTTATCATTGTAGCGGAATACTAAATACTTTTTTTTCGCTACTGTTATTAAGTCAAATCCTATAATCTAACAATTAATTCTCTAATCCTTAATCCTTAATCAAACAGGCTTCCCGGGGGCCGGTTCTTTTCTTACCCAGATGTTTGTATGCTTTGTCAGTAATTTCCCGGCCTCGTGGAGTACGTGTGGGAAACCTTCCATAATTAAGAAGGGTTCATATACTTCTTCAATAGTTCCGGCTACTTCGCCAACTGCGGTCGCAATGGTATTGATACCAACAGGGCCACCTTTAAATTTATCGATGATCACAGTCAGAATACGATTATCCATTTCATCAAACCATGAGCATCATTAAGAGCATTCAGTGAATAATCTACTATTGGAATATCGATATGACCAGAGCCTTTAATTTGCCCGAGCAAAGTCGCGGACTCTTCTCAACAATGCATTTGCAATACGTAAGGTGTTCTCTGCTACGTCGGGCAATTTCACAAGCTGCAACATCATCAATTGTAACTTTCAGAATATCAGAAGGACAAGTACGATCAGTTGCAACAGTTTCGCGTCATAATATTCGAGGCGGGAATTAATGCCAAAGCGTCTCTTAAAAGGTGCAGTAAGTAAACCCGATCGGAAGTAGCACCAACTAAAGTAAATAGGTTTAATTTTATTTGTACAGAGCGTGCATTTGGTCGGCATCAATCTAACTAATATCGATTCGGAAATCTTCCATGGCTGAATATAAATCCTCTTCAACCACAGGACTCAACCGGTGAATTTCGTCGATGAATAAAACATCCATATTCGGTTCCGGGTTATTAAGTAATCCTGCAAGATCGCCGGTTTATCCCGAGTACAGGACCTGACGTGATCCGAATATTCACACCAAGCTCAGTGGCAATGATGTTTGCCAATGTTGTTTCCCTAATCCGGGAGGGCCATGACGTACGTGGTCTAATGATTCCGGATCTTAACTGAGCTGCTTTAACAAAAACCTTGAGATTTTCAACCACTTTTGCCTGTCGGTGAAATCACCGGAATTCAAAGGGCCGGAGTACTTTCCATCTCACGATCACTTTCTGCAATGCGTCTTCTCTGGGGTCGAGGTTTTGGTTCATATAGCAAAGATAATAATTAATTGGGGTTTACAGGAAAGTCCAGGCCATTACTGCACGATCATCACTTGCCGAAAGCAACAACCCATCTGGAAGAAAGAACATTTATTCACGGAGTGTAACATGGCCTTCATCTGAAATTTTATCGATTCGTTTTATTATTTCGAAAGATGCAGCATCCCAGATCTTAATGGTTTTATCACGACTTCCGGTGGCAAATATATTTTGTGTCGGATGAAAGACAATAGAATAAATAGCATAATTATGTGCCGGAATTTTTTGTGTCATTTTATAATTGTCTGTCACATCATAAACTTGCAAATGTGCATCGCGTGATCCGCTGAATAATTGGTTTCCATCGCGACTAAATGCAAGCGCATTAACGGAAAATCCGGGTTGATGAGCCACCATAATTGAATAAGTTTTAAATCAGGTAATGAAAAAATTGCGATACTTCGTAGCAACACCAATTGCCACCATTTCTCCTGTGGGTGAATAGCTGCTACACGAAGCTGCTCTCCAATCTGTATAATTCGTTACTTTAGTGATAAATCTTTTTTCGATGATCACGCCGAGAGTCCCATCCGCCGAGGAAAAGGTAAGTTGCTGTTAGGTGCAGGCCAAATCAAAAATCAGAGTTGTGATATTGCAATAAACGTTCTTCTTTACGCGAAGTCAAATTGACCACGTATACCACCTGCTGCTTTCCGGCTAACGGCAGTTCTTGTTGAGGTAATTTCAACAACGAGTAAGTAATCTCGTAGTGCGGGCGACAACACTTCCATTTCGGGATTAGCTGTATCCCACTCCAGCAAGGCCGATCACCGCCGGCGAAAGAAATTCAGGAATTTAAAAGCAGGTGATAACGCAGCCGAAGAATCCAGTATGTCCGGTGAGGTCCACTTTAACGATCTTCATGGTATCATTCAGCCTCAAAATACCGAATGTTGGCGGTTTCTGTCGAATGGGCGAAAAATCGTGCGATGAAATGCGACTTTTACTGCCATTTGGTGTAATTAGAATGATTTGCATCCAAACCTCATGGAATAGGTTTTTAGATTGCAGCTGAAATATCAAATTTAAAAGATGGATCAGGAAGTCAGAGATGATTGAGCTTTTTGCCGGGATTGGCGTTAGTAGCTGCTTTTTGGCTGGGAGAAATGGCTCGAGATCAATCAGGGGAATTACTTACAGGGTGCTTCCACGAACCTTAAGCGGTCTTAAAAGGTGTGATTACCAGTCCATTTATACATGGTGATAGAAAGCACCTGATCTGTTTCACTGCCTTTACTCGTATTGTTATCGGGTTTATTTTATTTCTATGAAGCATTGGCTTAAAGAGTGTTTGCCAGTATTTTCTCCTTGGCGGGATATGGTTGTGGATCGGTGGCCGGGAATCGTATCATATTGGGGCCACCGGACTCGTATATGGATTCTACTCTCCTGTTTTAGTGGTGTGTGTGGTCCGAAGGAAGCAAGGTTGATGGCACTTTCACTTTTGGTGGTATTCCTATATGGAGGGATGGATGGGGAGTGTTCCCGATATTTAAAGGAATCTCATGGGAAAGCACATTTGTTGGTGCTTTTGCAGGAATTTTATTCGCTATTGTTTATCGTAAAGAAGGGCCGCAACAAAAAATGAATGGGAAAAAGAAGGAAATGATGATGTTGATGATAGGCCGGACGCCTATTGGAAAATTCCCTCTACACAGGTAACTTACCTCCTGCACCCGAACCGGAAGAGAGTTAACCGGAGCCGCCTCTGTTACCATTGTTACATTTATACCACACCCGGAAAATCGAAATTCAACTGATGAAGATTTAGACATATAGGAGCCGTTAGAAATCTGGAAGTTTCAAATAAACTGTTCACTGAAAATTTTTAATAAAGAACCGTACAAGATGGAGGTAGTAGAATCGGAGGTGTTTCAACTTCTTTTTCATGACAGGAGAAAATAAAATCGAACTGCTCGACTACTAATCGATATCCAATTGCAAAATTTATTGAAAAAAAGGCGAAGATTCATCAATTGCTTTTGATGTGGAAGACATTATTGCTGAAATGAAAACGGTTGAGAAGCAAGGATTTGTTTTACTGAATAAAGTACCGAAGCTCGGTGCCGATAATAAGCTGGTTTGCTTTTTACATCCTAAAGGAACGAATGGAGTATTGATTGAGCTTTCCCAGGAGGTTAGGTAATTGATTAGGTGGTTAATTGGGTAGGTAATTAGGTAGTTGATTAGGTGGTGTCGTAGTTAATTTTTAATCGCCTTCGGCTCTTTTTGAGTATTCGCCTTCGGCTCTTGGATTTTTAATCGCCTTCGGCTCTTGGATTTTTAATCGCCTTCGCCTCTTGGATTTTTAATCGCCTTCGGCACTTTTGAGTAATCGCCTTCGGCTCTTTTTGAGTTTTGCCTTCGGCTCTTTGATGATTTCGCCTTCAGCTCATGGATAATTATTTTTGTTGGAGACCCCTTTAGGGGATCAAATGAGAAAGATCGACCTTGAGTGATCAAATACACTTTTTAGAGTTTTATATGATTCTAAATACCGGAGTTTTTGTTGCATTCGAAATTCTACTCACAATAAAATATGTTCAGTCATGTATAAGTTAAATTCATTTCCACATTAATTTTGCTGCTAATGTAGCAACTTGGGATCAGTCAAAAAACACCTGCTCTTAAATGCATTAACCATGCCCGTTTCATCAGTTTTCCAGTGCAGCAGCAGTATCTAACCACTACAATTACCTATAATTGGTCTGCAAAATACTCCAATTCGTGTAGGTAGCTAGTAACTTTCCTCTGAAACCGGAATGAAAACTGGTGGGCTATCAGTATTTCCAGGATACTGCGGGGTAGATTCACGTGGTATTGGTTGGGAACCCTAATTTCAATCAACTGGAAGAAATTGTTTCAATTCAATTGGTTGGACGATACAGTTAGATGTTCCAAACAACACCCAACAAAAAAATTTTACCATGCTTTTCTGGATTGGAATCAACCAAATAGTCAATCTTGTGGTGCCTATGATTTTAAGATAAATACGGTTTTATTTCCTTCGGAGGACAAATGTATGTTTATGACAGAAGTACGGCTTTATTGAGCGGTATTATTCAATGAACCGGTATTTCTTTACAACAGTTAATCAGGTTGTAATGCTCTAGACGGGTACAATTGGCTATGAAATTGCGTTGCTCGATTGTACCGCTAAACGTATCTATTTGTTTGATACAAAGTAACGGGGCATTGACCGGGTAACACAATTACCCACAAGCGCTAATACAACGGCATCCTAAAGTAGGAATGCCTCAAAGAGTTGTGGTTGTTCAGTGCTTCGGTAAGAACCTGGAGATGATTACTACATTTGGAAGTTGAGCTACTTTACCCTTAGAGCTGGTCCATTTTTACTGCAAAAACTTTAAAGCAATTGGTGAAAGAATGGACAACCGCTGATTAACAATGTTTTGAAGTTCAACGAAGTACAGATGGACAAAATTTTGAAACAATTGGTCTGTAGATGGAACCGGGGAGGCGCTTCTTCCTACTCAATTACAATTTCATTGATGCAATGCCATTACAGGGACTTAATTATTACCGGCTTCGCCAAAATGAGTTTGATGGAAACTTTGAAGATAGCGAAATTGTAAAAGTTGAGTAACTTCTGAAATATACAGTGTGTTTCCGAATCAGGTCAAAGAAAAATGTTATCTGAAATTGGATGAAGCAGACAAATCTGGCTATGACAAGTTATTCAACTGCATAATACTTTAAGGTGAAATTGTATTAAGTAGAAGAGTTGGAGAGAGTCGAGAAAAGTGTTGAGGTTGGATCGTGGAAGTTTCCTGCGGGGAGTTATTTCCTGTCGGTGCTACAGGATGGAGTAAAACGATATTGTGTCAGATAAGTTTTGAATAATTTAGATAACTACTATTTAATTAAATTTGTTTCAAATCCACTATAGACCTAAATGTTTAGTCATTAAATTTTCAACGGTATTCCATCCCTAAGATGCCATGCAGTTAAACCATATTTTAGCACCTTCAATATGCTGAGGTGAATCATCGATGAAACCGTTTCATAAATCTAGATTATTTTCTTTAACAACAATCAGATCAAATATTTCCGCGTTTGGTTTACGTAAGCCTACGTTGCACGACAAATAAATTTTATCGAAACAATTTTCGAAAGTTCCTACTCCATGCGTATCGGAAATAATTTTAGAAAAAGCTTTTACATGAATACATTGGTATTGCGGTAAAAAATACTGTATTGTGGACGTAAGCTCTGCAGCCATTTCATTCTTGAAACTGGAATATTAATTAGCATGGCATTCCAGGCATCATCAATCTGTTGATTCGTTATTTCATGAGAAATGTGTTTGCGGATTTCTGAGCGGAATTGGTCGTTCGTTAAATGACCGGTTTCAAAATCATCAAAAAAATGATCTTGTTTCTTTTTTTTGAATAAATTTCATCAAAATTGGCAACCCCGATTTTTTGAATGCCTCTGCAGTAAAATTGTAATTAATATCGATTATTACGGCAACGAGGTCGAAGATGATGTTTTTCATAGTAGTAAGTGGCAAGTGGCAAGTGGCAAGCGTAGCCTAGCTAAGCCGATGGGTGGCAAGTGGCAAGTGGCAAGTGGCAAGTTAATTGGGTTCAAAGAATAAAGGATTGACCTATCAGGAAAGTACATTGACCATACATATAGTGGCGTTTGTCATATTTATATCAGAATTCATGATTTAGTTTAATTTAATCTGGTGGTTACCAATTACTTTAACTGAAGGATATGATACGTAAGGAGCTTTATTTTCTGATATTACCATTTTTGGTTCACTCATTTCTATTGATGCACAGTCAATAATTATGAATCCTGACATTCAACATGAACAGCTTATGGAGGTTCAACCTATGGCTGTTCGCATTGCGAAATGTGATGGAGATGGACATTTATATTATATTTCGTTTAACGGCGATGTTTATCGTATCGATCAGGAGCCTGGTCTGCCGGCAACTGATGCTTTAGTTGCAACAGAAGCTGACCATGGAATTAATTATTTGCAGGACTTGCAATAAGTGACAGCACCATTTATTTAAGTGGAAATTATAAGGAAACAGGTGTTCCAGGATATGGGATTGTTGCCAGAGGCCAATAAGTTAATGACCCGGGCATGGAGCAATTTAATGACCACACAACCATATGCAAGTTCTGCCCATTTGTTTGATCATGCATTCAGCGGACTTTGTTTAAATCCTACTAAAGATTCACTGATAGTGTGCAGTGGTTCCCGAACCGATCATGGTGAGGTTCAGGTTTCTGGTGGTATGTTTCCCGGATATCAGGAAGTCCCTTTGACTTCTGCGATTTTCCAGTTGCCGGTAACCGCTACTAATTTGATATTACAAAATGATACAGCCTGGTTAAGTGCTTCCGGGTATGTTTTGCAAGAGGGTTTAGAAATGCTTTTGATGTTTCATACGATAAAATGGAAATTTATTCGCAGTTGAAAATTCAGGTGACCGCGATGATCCGGATGAATTGAATTGGATTCAGCATGGTCACCATTATGGGTTTCCCTGGGTGATGGGTGGTAATTTTACCGGACAGCAATCTCTTTCATATGATCAACTACTGACTTGCAGATCAATCATGGTTGTTTAGCCTGGCAAAATAATTTTTCTATAATGATCCTGGATATCCTCAGATGCCTCGGGGTTGGTGATTACTCAGGGACTTCGTAATTCCGGTCCCGATGTAGATATATGGCGAAGTCCTGCAACCGGTAATGTAATTGATGAAGCAACTCCCCGGGTTATCAAATCCGAACATTCACTTCTCATAAATCGCCATTAGGTTTAGTTTTCGATAAAACAGATGCATTGGGTGGAAATTATACCGGAGATGGATTTGTGCTTGGCTATACAATGGGATGTTCCGATTCATCAGGTTATGTTTCAGGTTACGGATTGGCTCCAGCAATGGATGTTGGTGAAGACTTACTTCAAATGAAATTTACTTTCGATCCTTTATTTAGTGATTACATAATTTCAACTCCGTATAGCATCCGGATTTAAAAGCCCGGTTGATGCTGAACTGGTTGGGAATGTACTTTATGTTATTGAAAACGGATATCCGGGTGGTGCAAATATTCCCAAAATATGGAAGTTGACTTTTCCGAGTAATACAACCGGTATGCAAACCATCCGGAAAAATGAGAGATTAATTTATCCAGTGCCATCAAGTGGAATTGTTAATGTGCAAGGTGGATCAGCAGGTGATGTGATTATTATTTCTGACCTCACTGGAAAATTATTGCAAAAATATATTGCAGATTCAAGTACAATACAAATGAATTTGAGTCATTTGACTAATGGCTATTATCTGGTAAATATTTTTGATAAAGATCAAAAGATCTATAACGGAAAAATCATTATTGCCGGCAATTAATAGTATTTAAAATTTTAAGAAAGCTCCTTTTGTTCATATATGGGAAAATAATTCCTGATATGAAAATATTTCCCCTGTTTAAATCATTTTATTTGAATTTATGCATAGGAAAATTCTGGCACAATAATTTATATATAACTACTGTAAAGTTTTTGCTTAGGAGTGATTTCAAAAAATGAGGTCTGAGAAAACATCCTCAAAACTTGAACCGGGTAATTCCAGCGAAAGGAAAGCAGATAACGGATACACAACCTCCGGTGTAAAGCCGGAGGTTACTTTATACTACTAAAAAAGTTATCATGCAAATAAACCACAAAAACCCGAAAAAGGATATTCCTGCAAAACCTGTCATAATCCTGATCCAACTAAACCGTCTCCGGCAAATGACCCTGCAAAGGTAGATCCTACCAGAATTGAGGAGCCGGGACAAAATGATCCAACGCGCATCGATAATCCACCTCCTTTTAATCCACAAATTCCTTCAGTTCCTCCTCAGGAGGAGCAGGAAATTCTAAAAAAATTCTTTTAAGCTTTTCTTAGCCATTAATTATTTCACCACCATTTACATGAATCATTTGCCCGGTGATGTAAGAACTTTCATTGCTTGTAAGCCACATATGCAGGTGCCACTTCCTGTGGATAACCTGCTCTTTTTAAGGAAGTATCTTTTACCAAATTTTTCAAGATGCGATTTGTCAAATGCATGCACTACAAGTGGTGTCCAGATCAGTCAGGGGCTACTCCATTGACTCTTATTTTTTTCTTCGCAAGATTTTGTGCAAGCGATCGGGTAAAAGTAACCACAGCACCTTTGAAGCTGAATAATCTAATAAATGATCGCTGCCCCTGTAGGCTCACAACTGACGCAGTATTTATGATTACACCGCCTGGTTTCATGTATTTAAGTGCTGCTTGGGTAAAGTAAAATAAAGGGAAAATATTAACAGCAAATGTTTTTTGAAGTTGATCGGGTTCTATATCATTTATGGCAGGCGATTCTTCATGTATGCCTGCATTATTAACTAAAATATCGATGTTTTTTAACTTTTTATAAACTTTGTGAATTGTATTTTTACAAAAAGCCGGCTTACGGATATCTCCCCTGATCAACATACACTTTACACCTTCATTTTCTGCAAGATATTTTGTTTCTATTGCATCTTCATCACTTTGAAGATAAACAATTGCAACATGTGCTCCTTCACGGGCAAAATGAATGGCAACAGCTCTGCCAATTCCACTATCTCCTCCTGTAATTAGTGCAACTTTATCAAAGAGCTTATCAGTTCCAATATAATTCTTGCTGATATATGGTTTATCAAGGTGCTTTTGAAATTTTTCTTTGTCTTATCACCACTTTTTGATATATCGGTGAGGTTAGATCTTGATCCGCTGTTCTTTACTTCAGTTTTCTTTTTCATATCGAATAATCTGGTGTTCATTAATTTACATGTAATAATTATGCCAATACTCTTCAAAGGCGCTTTGGGAGAAAATTACTCTCTTTTGTACTCATAGAGTAATTCATACCGCAAGTTTTGAAATCCTGGTTTGAAAAATAGTATGGAATCAACACTTTAAGTTTGGCATAGATTTTTATTATTCTATATAAAAATAACTAATTATGAACGAACTAATTCAACCATTTGAAAGAATAGAACATGATTTGACTGGATCGGCGTCGCTCGATTTCAGGGATGATTCAGCAAAAAAATTAATGGAGATGGTGGTGCCCGGAGTTGACCTTTCCCGCTTTGAACTAGCCGCTGTGAAATTATATGTTGCAGGAAGAAAGCCGGTATTAACAATCTATGCTTTGGTGCACTCTGAAAATACTTCAAATCCAGCAATTGAAACCCCGGTTAGAAAATTTAAAGTGCCTATTAGCTGGACACAATTATTTGAATATGTGAGAAGTTTTGATTTGGTTGTGCATAATGGCAAAATTAACATGGAAGAAATGAGAGTAGATCGAAAGTAAATTTTTATTTGACTGCAGACTCTATTAATAATAACATTGCTTTTACAGCTTTTTTCCTGATTTGTAAAGGGGTTCCATTAAATCGTTTACGCTGTGAAATTATATTGTTGCCGATATAAACACTTAAGAAAATTGTTCCGGTAGGATGTTTTATTGTTTTATCAGGTGTCGATAATCCTGTGACGGCACCATAAATATCTGCTTTAATAATTCGAGAAAGATTTCTGCACAATATTTCAGTAACTTGTTTCGAAACAGGTGAGTATTTCAGTATTAGTACTGGAGAAACTTTCAACAAGCCAATTTTGACATCGGTATCATAGCAAACAATCGAACCGGCAAAGAAATAACCGGTTCCTTTTATGGTATTTAATTTTGAAGCAATCATACCACATGTAACACTTTCCGCAAAGGCCATTCGAAGTTTTTTGGCTTTTACATTTTTTATTACTCTGTTGATAGTAAGGGCCATTTAACAAATACTTGCAGGATTTTCGAAAAATTATTTATCTCACTATTCTCATTCCCTGATACATCCAAATAATTGATTCCCTGGATTTAGCATTAGATTTTTTGACATGTGCCTTGGAGCCGCTTGATATTTAATGTCCCGGTTTCGACAATTGCTCGTGTCAGATCGTTGAGTGATACATTCCATTTGTTTGATAATTCATGAAGTTGCGAGAAATCATCAAGCTTTATTTCCTGGTCTTTATTTAAGAATAGGTTCATAGCGTTTCTTTTATTTGAGTTTTGTATTTATCAAATTCAGTTGCTTTAATTTTATAATGATTTAAGTTAGAATTCGCAGGTCCGTTAATGACTATTCCTGTTTGTGTAAAGCGACTACCATGACATGGACAATCCCAACTGTTTTCATCCCTATTCCACTTTATAGTGCAACCCAGATGTGTACATTCTGCGGAAACTAAATCAAGCCATTCATAATTATTCCTTGAAACAGCATATTTGGAGCCATCAATTTCAATAATTTTACCCTCACCCGGAGCAATCATTTCTATTGAATCAACAATATCTGGATCTTTATTTTTATAGTAATCGGTTAAGCCTTTAATAAATTCCTCTAAAAATACTTTCCCTGCTTTTAATAGTTTGCATCTGGAAGGTTTATAGAGTTCGGCAAACTCGTTCGGTTTTTCATTTATGAGATCCGGAATAATTGACCCGGCCATTACTCCGTAAGTCAAACCATTGCCGCAATCACCGGTAACAATATATATATTGCCATGATCGAAAGGGTTTTTACCTATAAAGGCTAGAGAATCGTAAGAATATAAAACCTGGCCCGACCATTCATAGGCAATACTTTCAATTGGGAACCGCTCATTGACCCATTGGATGAGTCTTTTGTATTTTAATTTTTCTTCAGGGTAATCGGTAGCTTCAATCAAACCGGTAGGATGATCTTCGCCACCACAAATAAGTAAGTCATATATTGTATTGTATTCACTTAGCCTAACGTAATGGTAAGGTTGAAAGGAAGCATCTTTTTTCTGCACTCCGGTGTCCCAGAATAACAAATCACTAACTGAATCCTTTTTAATTAATGCTCCAATAACATATGTTCTGTATGGAAATTGGTGCAGGTGCATCATGTATTTATTATTTACCGGTGAATTTGTTGCCACAACAATATGTTTAGCTGTAATTCTATATTCTTCACTCGTGACAGCACCTGTACTATCAATAGATTTGGCATGTGTCGATGTATATATTTTTCCGCCCTTTTTTACAATGGCATCAGCAAGTCCGTTAATGTATTTTATTGGATGAAATGATGCCTGATTTTTAAATTCTAGACAGGGTCCGGTAATATTTTTAAAATAGCAAACAAATTCCTGAAAAGTTACATCGAGGCCAGCTTCTTTTGCAGCATGATATTCTTTTGCCAGAGATTCCGGTTTATCGGTTTCATGAAGAGACAATTGACCACTCAACCTCTTAAAATCACATTCTATCAGCTCTGCCTTTATTATTTCTTCAATAGTGTCAATAGCTTTCATGTGACTGGAAGCTATCAGTTTAGCCTGTTCTTTACCATAAATCGTTTGCAATTCAAAATAGCGGGTATCTAGTACTGCTGATAAATATGCACTTGTGCGACCTGTTTCTCCACTTCCAATTATACCATCTTCTACAACAATAACCTTTCTTCCTTCCTTTACCAGTTGATATGCAATACTCAAACCTGCTATTCCTGCACCTACGATGAGAATGTCGGTTTCAGTATCCATTGTCAGAGGAGTATATTTATTTTGACGGCTGGTTTCCGACCAGTAACTAAAATTGCTGCCTGCGGTTACCTGACCTGTTTCTTTGTTCGTTTTCATTGTATGCTGTTGTTATAGAACCTTTTGTCACCATACCAGTGCAAAAACAGTTCCACTTGAAATATGCTTTGAAATTGAGGGAAAGCAATAATATGTTACCCATTTTGTTGAAAATGGTCAACAGGTTGGTTTTAGTTCAGGATGGATATTAGGATTGCTCTATAGCTGTATTGATAAATAGTTTTAAATGGAGCGGTAATTGATACAATAACAATAAAAACGATATGTCTGAAAAATTCAAAAAGCAATTTGGTGTTTGGTTAAATTCTAATCATGCTATTGTTGTAGGTAGGGTAAATGGTGGAAATGGTGAATTTATAGTAATTGCTGAGGAAAAAGGGGATGGGAGCACCAGCAATTCCAGCGAAAACACAGCGAACAATGCGGACAGAGCTTCTCAAATGAAATTTTTTAAGGAGATAACTTCACACATGCAGAATGTTGACGAGCTTCACATTACAGGTACCGGAGTTGCACAGGAACAATTCATGCATTATCTGGCTGCTACTCCTCAATACAAGAATACAGTCACGAAACTTAGCACCTCCAATGAGATGAGCAAAGAAAGTCTGGTGGAATTTATTAGCGAGAAGTTTGTTTAATAATTTTACAATGCGAAGAGTTTGCTCATAGAAATGAGTTGACTCGCTTGTAATTTACCTTTCCTTCACGAATTTCCGCGAAAGGATTTTATCACCTGCAACTATCTTTACGATGTATAAACCTTTGGCAAAGGCGGAGCAATCAATATTTCTGGAAATAGAATTATTTGAAATGCCGGATTTTTCGTTTAGCAAAATTCTACCTGTTGCATCTGCAATTAATAAATTATAGGTTTC
The DNA here is from genome assembly GCA_016713525.1 of Bacteroidota bacterium. Lineage (GTDB taxonomy): Bacteria > Bacteroidota > Bacteroidia > AKYH767-A > OLB10 > JADKJB01. The sequence continues at coordinate 16,235 of JADJOZ010000005.1, forward strand.
AGAGTCAAATCGGTCGCCATAATTTCAAATTGTTGTTGCTGCGAATCGTAATTTAGGAAAATATCTGCATCGGTTAACGTTGATGATAATTTATCCTGGTTATCGAATGGTGGGATGCAGGGAATTCGGACCCGAACAGGATTTGAAGTAAACAGCAATGAACAGGTTGTGTCAGTAACCGATACTGAATATTTTCCTGGTAGTTTGACGGTGAAGTTTTGAGAATTGGCACCAGCAATTGGATTGCCATTTCGGTGCCATTGAAATGAATTTGAGTTGCTTCCAAAAGCACTTAATATAACACTGTCGCCCTGACAAAATGAAACCGGACCGGATGCCAGAATTCCTGGAGCTACACATCCAACTTCCTGTAAAGTAAATCCAGGTTTCCAGCCTGTCTCAATGGGTTCCCAGTCTAATTTATGATTATATGCTCCTGTAGCAAGATCAAACTCAAAAAGTCCCCCAATATAATATACATTGCGGGTTTTGTTGAGCCATAGAGTTTACCATTGGAGGCATAAACTAAACTACCTACAGGATCACACCCGGTAGGTGCAGAAAAACTATACAAGATGGCAATCTGATTTGTGATGCAATCAAATTCATACAACGCACCTTCGTTATTTTGGCCACCTATTATAGACAGTGCGTATAATTTATTCGGGGCAACTTCTATAAATGTTCCATTATAAGCAGAAACCCCTGTGCCGTTAAAGTCCTTCTTCATAATTACGGAATCAGTGTTGATGTCATATTCAATTATTAGCCCTTGGGCAGAAGATCCACCGCCATTTATACCGGCATATAATTTTCCATTTGAAGCTTGCACCAATCCCCCTAAGGGTTCAGCTCCTAATGTATCATTGAAATGTAGTTTGACAACAAATGAATCAGTGGCAGTATCAAATTCATAAAGAGTACCTAACCCATAAATACCACCCCCATTCCGCATTCCATAAATTTTGCCATTCGATGCTTCCATGATCATGCCTCCGGGCATTCCTTGATCTCCATCTGTATATGTGAAATCGTGTTTTTTTGTATATACTCCGTTATTATAATCATATTCGAAAATACTCCCACAACCAAACAATCCACCATTATTGGTTATCCCATAAATTTTATTATTTGATGCATGTAAAATAGCACTGTAGGAATTAAATCCGGTTGAGTCATTAAAACTAAATTTAGAATTAACTGTATTGTTATTATAATCAAATTCAATTAATGCCCCTTTAAAGTGTTTGCCCCCCGAAAACGTAGTACCATAATATTTTCCATTTGCAGCCAAAGTAAAGCCCCCGGTGAAATAATGACCACCACTTGCATTAAATTTTAAGATACGGGAATAGGAATTAGAATACCAATTGTATTTAAATAATTGTTCATTATTATCAGAAGTTGAATAAACCAATCCGTACAGATTTCCTGCAAAGTCGTATATTAATTCCATATCAGGATTAATCCCAGTAGAAGTAGAAAAGTCCATTTTTTTCTGATATGACATTGAACTGAGATCAAATTCAAAAAGTACGCCTTTATTGTTAGATCCACCTTCATAGGTTGTTCCATATATTTTACCATTGGGATGTTTTGTCAGAGCGCAACGAGGGTTTTTACCCAGTGATTGTGAAAAATCAAATAGCTTGGTGTATGTATTGGTTGTTAAATCAAATTCAAATAAAACGCCACAGTTGCCAGTTCCACCCGATGTTGTGGAGCCAATCAATTTAGTTGAATTTACTTTTATAAATGATGCTAACGGGTGCTGCTGCTGTTCCCCAAAATCAAATCTTTTAAATAAGTTGTTAGTGGTTAAATCAAATTCAAAGATAGTTCCGGAATTGTTTGCACCGCCAGTCGAAGTTAATCCATACAAATTCCCATTGGGTGCTTCAACTAATGTAGAGATACTTGATCCGCTTATGGAAGGATCGAAATCATATATTTTTTGTATGGCATTTGAAATTAAATCCAATTCCAAAATAGTTCCTTTGTCATTTGCCCCTTTCTGGATGGTTGTAATGTATAATTTTCCATTAGAATGTTGCATAAAAGCAGGGAAAGCGCCAAATCCAGAACTTGTATTTAATTGATAAATGTATGTAAGAATTTCACTTGATAAGTCAAATTCAAATATCGAACCGCCACCATAAGTACCACCGGTGTAAGTGGCTCCATACAATTTCCCATTAGAGGCTTGAAATGGAGCCCCTAAGATTTGTTTGCCAGTGACATTGGTAAAATGATGAAGTGTATAGCTTTCATTTGTGATAAAATTGTATTTAAAAAAAACTCCTCCACCATCACCTCCACCTGTTGTGGTACCACCGTAAAAATAATTTCCAATTTTTATTAACCCCCATGGTCCAAGGTTTGGAGTACCATTAATTTTTAGAACATCTGACAGTACAGAATCGCCGGCATTGTACTTATATATTGTACCATAGCCATTTCCTCCAATAGCATTTGTTCCAATCAGTTTAGGCTGAGCTAAGGCTTGTCCATTGATTATGAGCAGAATTAAAAGTATTGTGGAGGATATTTTCATGTTTAAAATTTATTTTATTATTAAAAATTTAATGAAGTACATCAATTTTTCGATTTTACCCGGTTGACTTTGTTTTACCAGACACTTAATTGGAATATCAGTATTTAATTAACGTATTTCTATACCAATTTGATCCTCCTCCTGATATTTCAATAAAATAAATGGAAGAACTGAAGTGGGAAATATCTATTTCGGTTTGTGTTACGCCTCTAATTATTTTTCTTTCAACATCACCTGACCTAAGGCATCATGAATTGATATTTCACAATCAACTGTAAGTGGAGAATTAAAATTTATCATTATTTTATCAGATGCGGGATTTGGTAAAATACTTACATTTTCGTAAGCGGGAATTTCATTTATATCTACTGCAACAAATAATGTGTCATGAAAATATTTAACACATGAATTTACATCAGTTACTTCTATAAAATAAATTCCTGCCTTTAAGTTAATAATTGAATCTCCTGATAAAGTTCCAAAATTTGGTGTCCAGGTGATATTATAAGGCGGAGTTGCATTTAAAATAATAAGAGCAATTATTCCGTCAGAACATCCTGCGCAAGAGGGATTAACAGAGGTGCTTGTGATTACAATTTGAGGAGGGTCAGGAACCGTTATCATAAAAGTATCTGTACATCCTGTATGATCACTAAGATATAATTCAAAACACCAGCGCCTTCGTTTACTAACGGGTTTGAATTCCATTGTAGCGCCGGCCAGAAATATTCATACGGAGGCTGGCCACCCGATGCATTAATTGTTATTGAAGATCCATAGTTGAAGTTGTAGCAATTTGGACTGACAACTGTGGCTGACATTGTAAATGAGCTATCGACAGTTGCTGAAATAGTATCGATACATTGATTTGCAGACGTTACAATTAATGTGTATGTTCCGGCACATAAGCCTGATAAATAAGGCACTGTTTCTCCGGTGTTCCACAAATAAGTAGTTTGGGGTAGGCCCTCTCTGTATATGAAACGCAATATGCCCAATGCATTCATCAGCGCACATATGGTTTGTAACAACATTGATAGTTGGTGCAGTTATTTGAATAGTGTCTGATTCTATACAACCGGATGTATCTGTAAATGTATAAATATAATTTCCAGGACAGAGAGAATCAAGTGTTGTTAAGGTGTCGCCCGTATTCCATATTAATGAGTATTGTGTTGATGTGGATGGAGGAATTAATTCAATAGAACCATTGCAAATCTGACTACAGGAGTTTTGTTTATTGTATGTGATAAAACAAGGAAGGAAATGGATTGTGATTGACTTGCTGTGCCAGAAATATTTGAGACTGAAACTGTAAAAGGACCAGCACCATTATATTGATGCCAGAGTACATGACCATTGTTGATTGAAGTAGTCCCATCACCAAAATCGAAAACAACATTATCTGTTCCGATAGTGTAATCGCGGACATGAATAATTGGTAAGCCGGTTTGAGCATACAAATCGGTCAAATAAAATTGAGGCACAATTGTAGTTGGGTAATTCCCCAGCCAAGCGAATCGTTATAGCCTCTGATATGGGTACCGGTGGAGTCATTCCATTGAACAGTACCATTTTGAAGGGACAAGTTCGAAACCAATGGTGCATTAATTGAATCTTTATAAACGAATGAGAATTGAAATCATAAGTCCTGAAATGAACTTTGGTTCCGGCGGTTGTACTGTCAACAAATGTTATGATTCGATCTTTTATGCGAATGATACCATTTAATTCATGGTCTAAAGTATCCCGTTTCCATTCATTTTAGAAATTCATCATAATATCAAAATGATTATGAAAAAGGAGCATGGTGTAGAATAGCATGAAAAATACCTTTATACATCGCGCCATGAGAATCGATTGTCTCATGGAAAGAATTCCAGGAATGCAAATATGAATTATAGGCATAAACACTAAATTTTTCACATGGACCAGGGTCTGGCACAAAGTAATCATCAGTCCGAGGAGTCGAAGGCAAAAAAGCATCCTACATAGGCATATTCAATCCGAATATATTGCTGGGTCAAAAATACCGATTGTCCCTACGCCAATTTGCAGATCCGATTTTTCTAAAGTCATTGCCCACATTGAAATATTTGAAACCCAAATTCCTGTACTGGAAGTCACATCCACAATCCAGTTTTTCTGATTGAAGTCATATTTAGTTACTATAGGTTTGGTGTAAAACCCCTGCTGGATTGTTAAAATAATTGACATACCGTAGCCCTGCATCATTTGCGTGTATTTGTATACTATATGACAATGGAGCACTATGGAATTGTTCAAATGCCGAAAACTGGTGAATTAAATGATCATAGGTAATATAACCAAATGCGCTGTCAGCTGGACTCGAATATTGTTGTTTGTAACCTACAAAAGCGCCGCCATTATTAGAAATAAGTAAATTAGATGGGTAGTAAGGAGTAAAATAGTATTGAATAGATGCCAGCACCGAATCGTAAACTGAAAAAATAATCCGGTTTTGATTTCCAGCATTATCAATAATTGCATTGATGGGATACTGTTGAATGTAATTTTGTGATTGGACACATTTGGTGACAAAGAGCAAACAGCTAATGAAAACTACAGTTCGTATCATTTAATTAAAACATTTGATCAAAACTAAGTAAAAATGAGTGAATTGCGAAATTTGGGGTTTATATAAATTATAGTCACCATAATGCGAAAACACACAAAATGATATGACTTGTTCTACGTTTTCGTTGTAGTCTGAACCATTAAATAAATTTATTAATTAATTGAATGATAACTTATTACGCGCAAGTCCTTCATTAATTGCAGCGCTTAAAGTTGATGAATTTGGTACTCTGATGTAATCTGAATACCAGAATGGAATTTAGCTTCATAACCCTCTTTAGTTATGGATTTGTCTTAAATTTAGGAAGTATTTGGAATAATTGATACTTTTATTAAAATTATGAAAATGAGATATACAAAGATTTTCCTGACAGCAATCATTCTGCAATTCATAACAATATCAAGCTTTGCTCAAATTCCACAAGTTCGATGCGGAACAATGCAGCATTTGGAATATCTGAAACAGCAAGATCCGGGACTTGAAAGTCGAATGGCAGCTGAGGAACAGAAATTGCAGGACAATATCAGTTCCGGTCGATTTCAAAGTCCTGGAATTGCAAATGCTCCAATCCTGGTGAGAGTAGTTGTTCATGTAGTATGGAAGAATGCTGCTCAAAATATTTCAGATGCACAAGTGCTTTCACAAATAGATGTATTGAATGAAGACTACAACAGATACAATACCGATGCAGGGAATACGCCATCTGTTTTCACATCTGTTGCAGGAAATTCAGGAATACATTTTGTTTGGCAACCACCGATCCAAACGGAAATCCAACGACCGGAATAAATAGAGTTCAGACTAACATTACTTCATTTGGACAAAATGATGGTGTTAAATCTTCTTTAACAGGAGGTGTTGATGCCTGGGATCCCAATACTTATCTTAATATTTGGGTTTGTAATTTGGGTGCAGGACTTTTAGGATACGCACAATTCCCAGGGGGTCCCATATCTACCAACGGTGTGGTAATTTTATTTAATGCATTTGGAAGAACCGGAAATCTAATATCTTTTTATAGCATGGGTAGAACAACAACTCATGAAATCGGACATGTTTTTAATTTAAGACATATTTGGGGAGACGCTAATTGTGGAAATGATTTTGTAGCCGATACACCTGTTCAGCAGGATGGCAATTTGGATGTCCCACATTCCCGACAGTCTCTTGCACTAATGGCCCGAATGGAGATATGTTTATGAATTTTATGGATTATACTGATGATGTTTGTATGAATTTGTTTACGCAGGACCAGGGTACCCGAATGCGGACCAGTATTTATTCTAGTTATCCGGGGATTATTTCAAATCTCGATTGTGTCACATTACGTAATAAAATTTCTGGATTTGTTTATTACGATATCAACCAAAACGGTCAGAAAGATGTTGGAGAAAATGGCATGTTCAACAAAACCATTTTACGATTACCCGACAGTGTAATAACTTCTACTGCCATTAGTGGAGAATTTATCAACTACCTTGATACTGGTTCTTATGTTTTGGAATTGCAGCCTAATTCATTGTGGAATATAATAGAAGGAAACTCCGGTTATAGCATAGTTGTTGATACAATGGCTCTCTGTTGTAATGATTTTGGAGTAACGCCGACTACTCTTTTTGATGATATTTCCATAAATTATTCAGCATCGCAGTATCGTTGTGGGTTTACTGTTCCGGCATGGATCACAGTAACAAATGATGGAACAAGTATAGTAAATGGAATGATCCGTTATGTGCCTCACGATTCAATGACATTTATTTCTGCAAACCCTGCCCCTGATAACGTATCTGGTGATACATTGTATTTTAATTTCTCAAATTTATTTCCGGGGCAATCATTAACTATTCAACTTTTTTATGAAATGCCACTTACACCTGGTTTGTTGTTATGTTCCAATACCGTGGCCAGCGTTTACGATGGATCAACTTATCAACCCTTCACCGAAGATCTCTATTGTGATGAAATTACATGTTCATTTGATCCCAACGATAAAAAAGTGGTTCCGCCCGGTGTGCAACCCTCACATTATATTTTAAAAACGGATACCTTATTGTATACCGTGAGATTTCAGAATGAAGGAAATGATACAGCCTTTACCGTAGTCATTCGTGATCAATTGTCCAGTTTACTGAACAGAAATACAGTGGAATTGGTGGCATCCAGTCATCCGGTTATTTTTAGTATAAATACAGCAAATCTGGCGGAGTTTCGATTTGAAAATATTCTATTGCCACATAAATCTATTAATGAATCCGGCAGTCAGGGGTTTGTTACTTTCAGAATAGTTCCATTTCAGGGACTGCCTGATGGTACTGTAATCAACAACGAAGCAGGTATTTACTTCGATTATAATACCTGTGATTACCAATACTGCTTTCGTAACGCTTGTGACAACAATTCCGGTGGGAATAAACGAAATTTCAGGATTTAAATCTTTGAATATTTCCCCGCAACCTTTCACTAATTATTGTGAAATAAACATCACAGATGAGGACCCGCATATTTCAGAATACCGGGTATATGACATTTCAGGCAGGGAAATAACCTTTGGAACAACACTTGAGGGAATGCACAAACAAATCAGATTAAATACAACTCAGTGGGATAAAGGAATTTATTTTATTCGGATTAAAAATTTGAATAGTGGAATTTCTCAAACTTCTAAGTTGTTGAAACAATAATTTATAAAACTATTATAGTTGAACAGTGTATGGATTTGCCAGATGCCATGAATATTTTTAGTTTTGGAATGTACAAATCAGTAATCGGAAAATATTTCGTAAAAATGAGTCTGATTATTAATTCAATGTAATGATTATAAGTTTTTTGGAAACAAAATTGAAATCTAAAATTTAAACAATAGCGGATATTTCTTAATTCCGAACTTCAATTTTAAAAGATTGCATCCAATTCCCAGAATAAACATTCATGAAATATATTCCTGCTAAAACCTTTTCAACAGAAAGGCTCTTTTCAAAGCAACCATTTATAACTGGTATTTCTGTAACATATATGACCCTCCCTAAAATATCTGTCAACCGAAATTGAAGTGTTTTTGTCAGTTATTCGTTTCCTGTAATCTTAAATTGTCCCGAAGTTGGGTTTGGAGAAATGGCTATTGAGTTTTCATTTTGCGAAAAGCTACTCACTCCTGTAGGGCGATATATTCAATTAAATCACCCAATGGTTTAGCTCCATTTATTGAATCAAAGTCAAGTAATTTCACATAAGTGTTGTTGGATGGATCGAATTTAAAATTACACCAAGTCCATTCAATTCCTCCTGAAAAGGTCATGCCATACAATTTACCATCGCTTGCATTTATCAGGCTACCTTTAGGACTTTCCCCGCTTGTGCTGCTGCTGAAATCGAATACTTTTGTAACAGTACCTGACATCGTATCCAAGCTAAAAATGATTCCGTCATTATTGATTCCACCATCAGCCATTCCATATAATAAACCGTTATTTGCCTCGACAAGGTTGCAGGCAGGATGCACTCCTGAAACAGGTGAGATAAAACTGTACAATGTTTCAATTAAATTTATTGCAGGATTATATCGCATTATGGTACCATATCCAAAATTTCCTCCATTCATAGTCGTTGCATAGAGTTTTCCATCACTACAACTCATAAACCCGTTTTGGGGATTGGCTCCATTGATTCCATCGAAATTTAAAATAACGGTATACAAGCCATTATAAGAATTCAATTTAAAGAAAACCCCTTTGCCATAGATCCCTCCGGATGACGTTAAACCATACATAAAAAAATTTTCATGAATATTTCCATAAGCCAGATAACCTGTTAAGGAATCAAAGTAATGCATATTGAAATATAACCAGGGCAGATGATATCCGAATATTCTGCCATTGGACCCGTTACCTGTCGTGTACCCATACAGGGCGCCGCTCACTCTTTGTATCAAACTTCCATGAGGCCTTCCTCCATTTGTACTATCAAAATTTAAAATTGTATTGTAATTATTATTGTTTGGATCGTACCGGAACATGACCCCGAGATTATTTGGTCCGCCACTATTGGTTAAGCCATAGAAATTCCCATCTGTGGCATGAATCAAACTTCCCATAGGATTAATGCCATCAGAAATAGAAAAGGAATGCGTCAAGTTGTAATTGGTACCGTCACTGTTAATTTTAAAAATAACTCCCGAGTTATTTACCCCTCCTTCGTAAGTCATGCCCCACAATTCTACCTGACCATATGAAAGGTTGCTGAAAAATATACAGCTAATTTGAATCAGGAATATAGTAATAAGTTTCATCGGCAATTGCTTTGACGTTACACAAATATAAACAACTCCTGTTAATTAAGCAAATTACAAAGATGATGAAGTATATAGACGATTTTAGTGAGATAAAAGGATTTCTGGAATCCCTGACTTACCATTCAGGGGAAAACAAATGATCTTTGAAAGTCCAAATGGATTCAAGAATTTCCAAATAAAACGCTTCTCAGCGTTCCTTCACAAATTTCCGCGAAAGGATTTTATTGCCAGTTATTATTTTACTATGTATAAACCTTTGGCAAATGTGGAGCAATCAATATTTCTGGAAATAGAATTATTTGAAATGCCGGAATTTTCGTTTAGCAAAATTCTGCCTGTTGCATCTGCAATTAATAAATTATAGGTTCCAGCAGCCAAATCGGTCGCCATAATTTCAAATTGTTGTTGCTGCGAATCGTAATTAAGGAAAATATCTGCATTGGTTAACGATGATGATAACTTGTCTTGGTTATCGAATGGTGGAAGGCATGGAATTCGGACCCGAATTGCGGAAGTATTGACGGATATTGCGCAATATGCATCGAAACAGTTGCAAAGTATCGCCCCGGAGATTTAGCCAGTATAGCTCGCACCAGTAGCTCCAGCTATTGCTACTCCATTTCGGAACCATTGAATATTACTGCCGCTAACGCTATTCACGGAAAGAATCACGCTATCGCCCTGACAAAATGACAATGGGCCTGAAGCGGTTATTATGGGATTAGTACAATCTACTTCAATAAAAGAAGAGGTAGGATACCATCCTGTTGTGCCCATATCGAGATCCATCTTTTGGTGAAGCTATTGGTAATATTATTATATTCAAACACCGTTCCTCTGCTATAAAGACCACCGATTGATGTCATTCCATATAAAATACCATTTGAAGCCTTGAATAAAGAACCTAAAGGTTCTTTTCCATCAGTATTATTGAAATTATGTTTAGGTACAATTGTTCCTGCATTATAATTGAATTCAAATATATCACCATTACCATTTGAGCCTCCTCGTGTCATACCATAGAGTATCCCGGGAGCAGTCTCAATTAATGAACCTTCCGAGGAGGAACCAACTATACCTTGAAATTCATATTTTAGGATGAATTGCCCTGACACCGGATTATATTCCAAAAGAACTCCGGCATCATCAATGCCGCCCATTTTAGTCATGCCATATATTTTGCCGTTAGATTCCATTAAGCCACCATAGGAATCGTAACCGAGTTTAAACTAAAGTGATGTTTAACAGTCAGGATATTTAATACATAATCAAATTGGAAAAGGGTACAAGACTGTTATTTCCTCCACTAAACGTTGTTCCATAAAAAAAACCGTCTGAAGCAGTAATAATGATGCTAATGGATTTCCTCCGGATATTTGATCAAAAAATCAAATTTTTTCACATAGGTATTGGTAACATAATCATATTCAAACAACGTGCCCAGATTGTTGCACCACCATGCTTGGTATGTCCGTATAATTTTAGATTTGGAGTGAATTAGGGCGCCAAAGACATAAAACCCTGTTGTGTCAACCAGCTCTATTTTTTTTAACATAATTGTTGGTTGTGTAATCATATTCAAATATAACTCCTTTATCGGCAATCCCTCCAGAAAAGTACCTGCATAATATTTCCCATTTGCTGCCAATGACAATGGGCCGTTGAATTTAGAACCATCGGAGGATGAGAAATCAAGTTTTAGAATAGGTATTAGTATTAAAATCATATTCAAATAGTGTTCCCCCCTAATGCAATCCCATTTTGGGATGCACAACTGTACATTTTCCCGGACTAAATTCTATAAATCCGCTTTTGGGATTTATTCCTCCTATTAAATTAAAATTGTATTTGTATTGACAGCTATTAGTAAAGTAATCATATTCGAAATAAACCTTCCATAATTATTTGTTCCCCCAGACGATAAAGTGCCATATAGCTTGCCATATTGAAGCTAAATTCAATGAAGAATTGCTTGCAACTCCAGGGTAGTAATAAAATCATATTTTTTGTAGGAATGCATAAGTAGCGTAATCATATTCGTAAATAGTACCTCCCCTATACCACCACTACTTGTTGTGCCAAGTAATTTTGTTGAGGAGTAACTAATAGGTGTGCTCCAGGGATAATACCCGGATTGGTAATTAAATTCATACCTTTTAAAGTAAGAATTGGTTGTTACATCAAATTCATAAATTACTCCATAATCATTTACACACCTGTGTTTGTGACTCCGATTAATGTACCTGATGGAGTTTCGAACAATCCACCAGCCGGGTAATCGCCACCAACCTGATCAAAGTCATTAGCCAGTTTAGTAAGTGTATTTGTTGAAATGTCAAATTCAAAATCGTACCTCCTGAAAAAATCCGGATGAGAATATTCCTCCCCGATGAGGCTATCCCATAAATTTTTCCATTTGATGCCTGAATTAAATATACCTGTGGGCAATGAACCCGAAGTGGACTGATTAAAATCAATAAGCTTAGTATATGATTTGAAGTGAGATCAAATTCGAATAGAGTCCCGACCGAATTCAGACCTCCACTTAGGTTGTGCCATACAATTTTTCCGTTTGATGCCCGGCAGCAGCCGACCTTACCAGTGACTGCCTTGCAAATACCATGAAATCATGCATAGTTTTATAGATGCCGGTTCCAGGGTTCAAAACGGTATAAAATTCCATTTGCAAATGCTCCTCCCTGAAAAGTTCCTCCGTAAATAAAATTTCAGCTTGAACAACTTCTTGTGGGCCTGATCCTGCAATTCCTTGCAAACGGCATGTCTCCGTGAAAGAATTATTACCTGCAGTATATTTAAATATCAACCCAAACTGATTTCCCCCATTCGATGAGTTCCCTAACAGTTGAGGTTGTGCATGAACGATTGTTAAAGAAGCAACAAGCAAACGAGCAAAACGATTGATTTTGACATGATGGTAGTTTATTGAAATGATTCTCAATGAGTTTTATTAAAACAAATATAGTCCAATTATTGTATATTTTTTAAAAAGGAAGAATATTGGTATTTAATTGAGAAGTTGATGTTTTGTTTTATCAATAAAGGAGGGGGCTACTCCTTCACCACCTTCAAAACACGTGAACTGTTTTGAATCGATGTGAAGAAAGTAACTACGGAGGTTTCTAAACACAATAAATTCTAGACAAGCATCATCATCATACTAACACCCTAAGCGTGAAATGCCGCACCAATTAAGGGGTGCTTTTTTGCTCCAGGAATAATTTGTAAGCAGTCCGCAGCATTTTCAAAGAATAAGTTACACACCTATCCTGAAGCAGAGTAATGGGTTTGCTAGCTCCGCATCAAACATAAACACGCGCCCAAAGCAATTCCGGAAATCATTCAATTCCGTTCGCGAATACGAATCGCATTCAGGGCGAGCCTCGGACCAGGCCCACCCTGACAAGCGTGAAAAGCCGCACCAGTAAAGGGACGGCTTT
>JADJOZ010000006.1 GCA_016713525.1 Bacteroidota bacterium
TTCATGGTCAGAAATACCATCGGCCTTCCCCAAACCATCATCCTCAATGGTTCCAAATTCGGTGTTTTGTGCCCTCACCTTCTTGCCAACGAAGTTGCGAAAAGTACAACCGTAGTTTGTAATCGACAACATTATCAGTAGCCGCGCTGGCGGTTATATCCTGGGCGCTACTTTATTTCCATCATCGTATGATGGATTTTCGGTTCCTGATTTCGATGGTGTTCGTTAATGTCGAGAATTTAATAACCCTCAAATCTGCGCCCTTCATGAACCGCGAAAGTGCCTAACATGAGGCTCAAAATTAATCAATTCCCGTTTTCCTGTGGTAATATCACTTTTGGCATAAATCGATTCCTGTTAATATTCAGCGACTTAGACCACACCGACCGGAAACTGAACCTCAGCTTTTTAATCCCTTTAAGATTCTTATCGACGTTAACTTGTTGCCCGAAGTTGCCCATCTCCTTAAAATAACCGGTTTATATCGAGCTGATTCAACATGGCACCTTAATCAATTTTCAGACTGTCGGACGGACGGCTGTCAATTTGCCCTTTTAATCTTACCGACCCACCCACTGTATTAAATCCAGCAACTTAGTCATCAAAACCTTGTCCTGCAAAGCCAAACTTCGGTCATGACCTCGGCTTCAAACTTCCTGAATTTCAACTTTTAACATTGACCTAAGTTGCAGCTTCAATTCTTTCGAAAAAGTCAATCCGGTAAACTGTATCGGACACCGATTTCACCGATTTGTCGCGCTGTATCGGGTTCACTCGAGATCCATTTGATTGGAGGCCAGCGTGGCGGTCAGATCGAGTTTTTGCTGTTCCAGAAATAACCAGGCAAACAAATTTCGGAAGGTGCCGCTAACAGTAAAGTCGCTGCTTCCGTTTTACCCGACACCGCATCCACCACCAAATCGTTTGCCATCGAGGTGTAACATCGGCCAAACCGAAAAAGAAACCGGCTTTTGGCCTTAAACGGAAAGCCACCTGCTCAGAAGCGGATATCGCCGGATGAACGCGGTAAGTAGTTTTCTCCTGCGTCCCTTTGAACTTTGCATCGACAATAATTTACCACTTATTTCTTCTAATGGGTCGGGCATAAAAAACCGACTCAATGCTTTTAAGTCAGCCTCCATAACTGCAGCAATATCGAGACGGGGCTTCGTAAAATTTTTAATTGCTACCGTTGCACGCACAGGCTTACCTTCAGAGTTGCCGAAAAATTGATCAACTGAAAAAATGATTGGATTCGCAATGCTTTTTTACGATTGGTAAAATATCCGGTGCCATTCATATTTTTTAAATGATAGGGTGTTCCTTCGGGGTTCAGACTAACATTCATGCTTTAAAATTAAAAATCACCAGCGGACTGTTTTTGGTGTCGTACTTCCCTTTTAAGGAACCACTAAATTCCATCTTACATAGCTTATAGCCTTTGGTATCGCCACGGAATTTTTCAGGTATCACGAAGCAATGCCGTAAAATTGTCCCGGACTTGTTATTTTCAGATCCAGATCAACATCTTTTTCACTATTCTGAATGGTGCCATCAATTTTCAGATCGAGTCCCGATAATTTAATTCCCGACTCCCGAAACGTAAATAATCCTTTATCGCTGCCGACATCAAGAGCAACCTTCAATTCGCAGGGGCGATCCGATAAATAAGTGACCTCATCAATTTTTACGGATGCAGGCTGTCGATTCGGATGACGTTAATGCATATTGTGCACTTCCAAAATACCTTTCAGCATACCGGAAATAATCAAAACTGATATCCTGTTTTTGATTACATCATAATAAAGCACATCCACATTTTCAAAACAACATCTTCGAGTTCCAGACTTATTTTGCGGCTTGTGCCGGATGAATCCGTCTTCCAGATTTCGCAATTGGTATTCCCATTTTCATCAACCCGTAAGTTGAGCGATGCATCCGAAAGCACTTTTTAATTTCAAATCATCACTGAAAATGCCGGCAAGATTAAACAGCAGCGATAATTTTTTAGCATTCAGAATAGTCCCCGTAGTTTCAAATCCGTGAGGCTCTTTGGCGCGAACATTTTCGAATGCCACTGAAGCATATGGAAAATGCCGGAAGAACGAAAAACTGATTTCTTCAACTTCAATTTCTGCTTTCAGGTTATTGTTCAGCGATTCCACCACAAGGTTACGCACCTTGTCTTTGTAAATCCACAGTAAAGTTCCTGTTAAAAACAATCCTGCAGTAATGGCAATCAGCAGTAATGCTACTCTTTTCAACTTTTCCATATCAGGAATGCCATTCCGGGAACAGCTTAATCATTTATAATGCAAAAAAAAACTTTAAATATTGCCTTGTAAAGGAAACAATGCATATATAATTTCAACAGAATTATCACCATAAAAAAGCCCCCGGTCAAACGGAGGCTTTCATTCAAATCTTATTGTTACTTAGCAAAACGTTTTGCTTACTATCCCAGTTAATTACATTCCAGAATGCTGAAATATAATCGGGGCGGCGGTTCTGATAATGCAGGTAATATGCATGTTCCACACATCTAATCCCAGAATTGGTGTTCCTTTCCTCAGCAAGGTCCATTAATGGATTATCCTGGTTTGGTGTCGATGAAATTTCAAGCTTTTCGGCACTGTTTTTCGTTAACCAGGCCCATCCTGAACCAAAACGAGTGGCTCCGGCAGCAGCAAATTTGGTTTTAAAATCGTCAAAATTGCCGAAAGCAGCATTGATTGCATCTGCCAAAGCACCCGAAGGAGCTTTGATGCATTGGGAGTCAATATGTTCCAAATAAGGAGTGGTTGTAATGTCCACCTCCATTATTGCGGATTGCCATCGGAAACTTGGAAATATTCGCACAAATCTTCTTCAATGCTCATTTTTTTCGGCTTCGGTGCCGGCAATGGCATTATTCAAATTGGTTACATAGGCCTGATGGTGCTTGCCATGGTGAATTTCCATGGTGCGGGCATCAATATGAGGTTCAAGCGCGTTAAACGCATAAGGTAGCTTTGGTAGGTTCAAATGCCATGATTTAAAGGGGTTTAGACGTTATTTAGAGTGAAATGTACCTGCAAATGTAACAATATTGCCCCCGTTTGGTTTCACCAATTCGCCTCCCAAAAAATATTTTTGAAAAAAAATTTTAACCTATTGGTTTGTAATACATTTAATTCTATATCTTTGCAGCTCAAATCTTACTTCAAGCTAATTATTTAAACCAACATCACAATGAAAAAGTATTTGCTGTATTGGCTATCGTAGGAATGTTCTCATTCGTAGCGTGTGGCCCAAAGGCTGAAGAAAAGCTGCTGAAGCTACTGAACAAGTTCAGGATGCTGCTGCTGATGCTGTCTGCTGCACTGAAGCTGCTGCTACTGAAGTAGCTGCTGCTGCTGATTCTACAGCTGCTTTATCGTTGACTCTGCTGCTGCAGTTGTTGCTCAGTAATCAGTCACGGTTAAACGTAAAACCCCTTTCAAAAGAAGGGTTTTCTTTTGTGCCTTTAATTTTTTACAAACAGCCTGTTCTTGCCACCATCAACAGGAATATTTATTCCGGTAATGTAAGATGCTGCCGGTGAAGCTGAAAGTCCTACCGCAGCAGCAATTTCCGAAGGATCCGCAAATCTTCCATGGGAATTTCTGCTGTCATTTCTTCTTCAATAGCCGTAGGTTTTTACCGGTTTTTCCGATTTCACATTTAACAAAGTCGATAATCGCAAAGTATTTGTTGCTCCCGGTAAAACATTATTTACTGTAATACCAAATGGTGCGACTTCCCCGGCAAGGGTCTTCGACCAGTTTGCAACTGCTGCACGAATTGTATTGGAAACACCCAACCCTTTTAAGGGTTGCTTTACAGATGTGGAAATAATGTTGATGATTCTGCCGAATTTTCCACCCGGAGGCCCGCCGGTATTGTTCACTAAAATATGAACCGATTGACCCTTATGTAAATAGGTGGTGACTGCTTTCAATAAACCATCCGGATCCGCAAAATCGGCTACCAGATAATCGTGTTGCTGCCCATTGTCATCCGGTAGCGACGACCTCACTGCCATCAATGCCGCTTCATTTCTTGCAACCAGCGTTACCGATGCACCCATCGATGCCAGCTCATTGGCAATTGCCAACCCGATTCCCTGCGTACTTCCGCAAACAAACCGCTCTTTACCTGTTAAATTCATATTCATGCGGTAAAGATAAACAGCAGATGTTTTTATTTGTCCTTATTATTTTATTAATTTGTAGTGGTCGAATTAACTGACCGGCGCCAAATCCGGCATTTTCCAATAAGCAACATATTAAAAATCAATTTACCATGATAACTCCCGCTTTTAACTTTAAAAAATGGATCGATGAAAACAGACATCTGCTGAAACCACCAGTAGGGAATCAGGTTATGTACCAACTGAATCAGGATTTTATTGTAATGGTAGTGGGCGGACCAAACTCACGTAAAGATTATCACTTCAAAGAAACGAAAGAATTTTTTCAACTGGAAGGTGATGTGCAGGTTAAAATTATGGAAGACGGTAAACCACGCACGATTGATATTCGTGAAGGCGATATTTTTATTGCCTCCGCGAACACCACACTCTCCACAACGTGGCCCTAATACTGTTGGTCTGGTTATGGAAGTGCAAAGACGCGCAGGTATGAAAGACCGCTTTCAGTGGTACGCGAAAAATGTAATCACCTGCTGTACGAAAATATTCTTGATCTGAAAGATATTGTTAAGGAATTGCCGGTGGTGATGGATGCATTTTATGCAGATGCAGATTTGAGAACCCGAAAACAATGCGGTGCCGTTATGGAGCCACCAAAAAAAATTGGCTTAGTTCTTACTGCTGATCTTCTGCTGCATTCGGATAAATCTGGTAATGCTTTTGCTTTACCAGTTCCATCATTTTAGCGCGGAGTTCTTTAATGTTTTCATTGTTGGCAGCAGATATAAAAACCGCAGGAGCATTTGCCTTCGCCATCCAGGAATTTTTCAATTCATCCAATGAAATATTTTCCTTCGTTCCCGGAGTAAGATCATCTTCTTCTTTCTGAACAAAACGATAAGCATCAATTTTATTGAATACCATCAACACTGGTTTATCTGCTGCTTTTATGTCGGCGAGTGTCTGATTTACTACTGCTATCTGATCTTAAAAATTTGGATGCGATATATCTACAACATGCAACAAAATATCTGCTTCTCTCACTTCATCTAATGTTGAACGAAATGATTCTACCAGATTATGAGGCAGCTTGCGGATAAAACCCACTGTATCTGAAAGCAGGAATGGAATTGTTTCTAAAACTACTTTGCGAACAGTGGTATCAAGTGTTGCAAATAATTTATTCTCTGCAAAAACATCCGACTTACTCAATAAATTCATGAGGGTCGATTGCCGACATTGGTATATCCCACCAAAGCAACACGAGTCAATTGTTCCCTCGATTTCCTTCGGCAAAATTTTGCTTATCTATTTCCTTCAGCTTTTCCTTTAACCGTGACAGCTTATCACGAATCACCCGGCGGTCGGTTTCAATCTCCGTTTCACCGAGGACCGCGCATACCAATTCCTCCCCTGTTGTTTTCAAGGTGAGTCCACATTCTTGTTAAGCGAGGTAACAAATACTGATACTGCGCAAGCTCCACTTGGGTGCGTGCCTGCTGTGCGTGCGCGATGAGCAAATATGTCGAGTATTAAATTCGTGCGATCCAAAATCCGGTTGCCGGTAGCAGTTTCAATATTCCGGATTTCGTGATGGCGATAGTTCATCATCAAAATGATTAACTGCACATCATGCTCTTTGATGTATGCTGTGATTTCAGCAAGCTTACCCTTGCCAACATAGGTACGTGGATCCGGATAATCGAGCTTTGTGTGAATCGCTTTAAGGTGGTAGCTCCGGCAGTTAATGCCAGAAACTCCAGTTCATCTAAATATTCCTTTACCTGATGGTCGGGTTGCCCCTGCTTCGCGACAGCCACCAAGACTACTTTTTCAGGCTTTTGATTGATACTCAAAATATATAATTGCTAAATAGTGCCGGAATTAAAACTCCGCCATATAAAAATAAATGAACCGGATCAGAACCATCCGCGACCGGCTCCTGTTTGGAGGAATGGCCATGAATGGAAATTAATATCAAAACTAAGCCAATGGTGAAATAAATAAATATCTTTTTAAACTTTTCACCATCGCTGGTAGCACGTTTTGCCATGGCATTTCCAACTGTTATAATCAGAATCGATAAAATCATAACTGCAATATGTTCAGCCCAGAAACGAAGCATTTTATCCTTCATGGCACTTCCCATATCGGCTAGGGCAGACTGCACAATCGGACTAACCATATAAAGTACAAATCCTATTAATAATTGAACATGTGGAGAAGATAAGCGTAAATAATACCAGCTTTTTGTCGCCGGGAGTAAAGGTACGGCGGCTTTTCCAGCCATTATAAGCCCTGAATACCGACATAATCAGTAAAATGAGCATTAACCATCGCACAAGAGAGTGAGTATGAAGTAGTCCGGTGTACATAAAATCCTTTTTAGTATTCAACAAAAATAGTAATCTATTTTGAAAACCAAACAATATAGGATTAAGAATTAAGAATTAAGGATTAAGGATTGGTTTGTACCTGCTCAGAAGGGAGTTTCGTTATTATGATAGATGATAGATGATAAATTGATTCCTTATCAGAACAAAATTCGTCGTTCCCATTCTCATTCCCCGACCATGATTTAAGTGATTTACATGATTATTTTGATAGGTTTGAAACAAGTGAAAATTGCGTTTCTGTTTCATTCTATTTCTCCTTCTCATTCCCATTCTCTTTCTGTTTCCCTTCTCATTCCCATTCCCATTCTCATTCTGTTTTGCATCTGCCATGAGGCTTGTTACTTTGCTTGACCAAAAAGTAACCAAAAAGTCAGAACAGCATCAGGCATTGTCTTTCTTGTGATTTTGGTGAATCACGTTTTGTCTTATAAATTCTAAACTGTTGGCTGTTTGCCGTGCGCTGCTTTTTACTAAGCGGTTTTTTAAGAAAAACTGTCTTGTAAAAAAAGGCGCGAGTCGCGGCGCCAGACGGCAAACTACCAACACGTGCTGGATGCTGTTCATTAAAATGATATATGATAGATGCTAAAGTGCCGGCTACTCAGAAATTAAACAGAACAAACCGAATAAAGATTAAGGATTGGTATATTCTGCTCAGACCCCGCATCAAAGCTAAAGCTTCTTGCGGGGACCTTGGTTCATTGGACGAATTACATGCCTCTGCTAATAAGAAATTTCGTCGTTCTCATTCTCATTCCCGACTATGATTTAAGTGATTTACATGATTACTTTGATAGGTTTAATACAAGTGAAAATTGCGTTTCTGTTTCAGCACCTCTCCCCCGTTCTCATTCCCATTCTCCTTCTCATTCTGATAAAGCTCCCTTCTCCTGCCCAAAATATTTGTGCAACGTATGACCTATGCAGGGGAGAAGGGCAGGATGAGGAAAAGGATTAAGAATTAAGGATTAAGGATTAAGGATTATAAATGAAGGATTATGAAAAGAATGAATTGAAATGATTAAATTTTATTCAGGGAACAATCCTGTCATCATTCCAGAAACTATCTGTTAAATAAAAAAACAGTATCGATGAAATATAGAATGTCATGTCTGGTTAAAACATTTTCATCATGTAAATCTTCTAAAATAATACCCAATTCAGGATTGTAATAGTCATTATTTCTGGTATTCATGAAACCATTAGATTGGAGAAATGCTTTCACCTGAATCAAATCAGTACTTTGTGTAATTGAAACATAAGGTTGCTTAACTACAGCATACACCGTATCATTTTCTTTTGAAAAACCAATCAATTCATAAGCTGTATCTGAGAAGAAAAAGTTGTGAAGCAAAAGACTAAAAAAATAGTCTTTCCATGAGGAGTAATAAATGGCATCATTTAGCTTAAGAACATGTTCCGAATCTTTAAGATAAACTCTTTGTTCAGCACCTTCACTTACTATTGAGTGAAATCAATGTTATCTACCCAAAAATTATTTTTAGAGCTAAACGTTTCTAGTTTCTTTGTTTCCTAGTGCCTGACTTGCTTAAGTTCTTCAGTTGTTGCACCTGCTTTCGCGCCATAGTTAAGGTAACCGGTGATTGTTTGGATAATTGCTCCAAACCTAACCTGACTCTTTCCTGAAATGATATTGCGTAGTTCATTCTTTGGATGATTTTGCATCCTACCAAAGATACGAAAAATATTAATTTAGTGATAATTTTAACCGTTAATCCAAAAAAACAAAATGACTTTTTATTGTTTTATAATATTGTACATCAACGTTTTATGAATTCGATTCTGCCCAAAACCCCCTTTCTTTTTCTCATTCTGAAACTTCCTCGTTCCCATTCTCATTCTGTTTCTGTTTCTGTTTCTGCTTCTCATTCCGCCTCACCCGATCTCACTCTCATTCCCATTTCCGCTCTCATTCTGTTCCTGTTCCTGTTTCTGCTTCTTCCTCGCTCTCATTCTCATTCCCATTCTCACTCTGATACTACTCCCTTCTCCTGCCCAAAATATTTGTGAATAACGTATGACCTATGCAGGAGAAGGGCAGGGGATGAGGAAAAGAATTAAGAATTGAGGATTAAGAATGAAAGATTATGAAAAGAATGAATTGAACTGATTAAATATTATTCAGGGAATAATGCTGTCATCATTCCAGTATTAAATAGTTTCTTTTTGTGTTATACATCAGCAAATATCCTCTCTTGTTTGCATCACTTAAAAAAGAATGACCGATTAATTTTTCCACGAATGGCTGCTTTTCCATAAATGGACTTATTAATTTTTCAAACCTACTTGCACTAACTCCTATTCGTTTTGCAAATTCCGAAAAATCACTCTTTGAAGGATGGCCACTTTTTTTGTATTGCTCACTTTTAAAATCGTTAGAAAATAGACCCTTGTCCAATGCAAAATCAGTATCGTCTACATGTAGTCTTGTATTTATCAAATCATAGGCGGGACTAAGCAAGTAGTCGCCTTTTGATGATTCCAATAAAGAAAAGTTCTTTAAATGTGCATCACCATTCGAAAACAAAAAATTGAATACTACCAATGAAAAATATTTCTCTATTTCTACACGCCATGCGGAAACATATTGTTGTATCAAAAGCCCTGCTTCTTCATAGCTATATTCATACTTGAAATTTTCTCCTGCATTGTCTTTTGTTTTCCCTGCCAGTGTTGCAAAATCTTCTTCGCCCAATTTGCCATTGTCTTCTTTTACGTCAAATCGTTTTGTGATATAGGCCGGTGATCCATTCTTAAAAAAAATTATGGCGTTTTCTGCTGTTTTCAGTCCATACACTTGTTTGGCAATTTGCATAGTTAAATGTTCATTTGCCGGAACCTGGTCAACCTTTTTTAAATCCCGTGGTATCGGTTTAAGAATATAAGTTCCCTGTTCTCCTTCTTTCGTCAATCGCAATATATTTTTCTCTAAAAGAAAACTTAATTTTCCTGCACTCCTGATATAGAAATGTGTTTACGATTTTCCATGAACTGCTCCGCAACTTGTTCGTTTAGTTGTGGCTGCTCATAAGGTAAAACATGATTTACTTTTTTGCCATTAAACAAATTCCGTGAGCAACTTGGGCTATAGGTAGAAAAGCCTGCAGCCAAAGTTCCCGGACAATATTGCAATTCAAATACACTCATTCTTAAATCATCAGCTTTACGGTTATGGCTCCTATCGTATCATATTGTGCTGTCGCTGCAAGCAAACCAAAATTGTCTTCTTCGTCTATCTTCAAATGTGTGCTTTGCAATTTTCGGTTTACCCCTTCACTCAACATATTAAAAAAAAAATGGAAACAAAAATTTGCTACTGTATTCTTGTTTCGATTTTGGCAATGTTAGACTTATTGCGGACTTACTTGTATCATTAAAATAATTGTCGTCATATTTAAAAACATAATGCTGACGATTTTCTTCTGTTAATATTCCTGCTAAAATCCCATTGCGATATATTTTCAATGCTCTCATTTACTCAATTTTTTCTTTTACTTCAAGTCTTAATTCTAAGCCCAGCACTTCTGCTAATTTATTCAACACATCTAAAGAAGGATTGCCTTGCCCCCCGCTCAAGTTTATATAAAGTATTGGTGCTCACTTTTGCCAATTCGGCTAAGTGGGGCTGAGTTATGTTCAACTCCTTTCTTCTGTTTTTTATGGATTCTCCAAGTTGTACGGCTAACATTATACTGTGATTTTGTATCAAATGTAAGTGTGTTTTACAATTTATGCAAATAAAATCACATTATAGTGTGATAATAAATAAGAATTGTTCGTTTGGGTAAGAAAATCACCATAATCACATTATAGTGTGATTTTTATACTAATTTTGCGATTGGAATCCTTTTTGCATTATGTAAAATGCTGAAAATTAATGTGCTTAACTAACTACTTTGCAATCACAGCAATCTTTTTGCTCACTCTTTGGTTTGTCAAAGAATAAAAGCCCACTCGGTGGGTGTGCTCTCAATTTTTAACAATAACTTTGCCACCGGCATTATATCCGTTAAGTGAAAGCACAACATATTAGGTGCCAGCGGCCAGGTCCGATATATCAAAATGGATACTTTTTGTATTGGTAGTAATTTGCTTCAACGCCAGCTGTTTGCCTTCTATATCAAATAGTAAAAGTTCAACTTCGGAATTTCCATTATACGGAATTTGTGTTTCAGGTATGGTAATGTTTACTTCAAAATAATTATTTGCCGGATTAGGAAAAGGATTACTCATCAGAGTACCTGGCAATGAATCCAAAAATTCATTTAAACCGGTCAACAAACCCAGATTATCAGTCCTGACCAACCATAGACTACTCGTATTGCCCACTCCAGGTGTGAAATTGCAACAATATGTTTCACCACACATAATATATCCCCCATCGGCACATAATGATATATCCCAAAACCATCCATCATCTTGCATCTCACCAAAATTTTTTGTCCATAATGAATCTCCAACCGCAGAAAGTTTCATTAAAATCCCTTGCGAACCTCCATTTACTCCATTTGCGCCAGTCATCATAAAAGTGCTGTCCGAATTCTGTAAAATTCCTAGTGGGCTTCCTGAACTAAACAAACCAAAACTTTTATCCCAAATCACAACACCAGATTCTGTTATTTTCTGAAATCTATTTTGCCGATATGTTGGATTCCCAACAGTACCTAATCCACTAATCAAATAATTTCCATCTAAAGTCCCAATAATATTTCGAAACCAGTCTGAATATAATGTAACTTGAATCTGAGTCCATTCTACATAACCAGATGAATCAACCTTCATGTAAAAAGGGTTTCCTTCTTGAGTAATATCGTAAACTCCTCCTACGCAAATGAATCCATGATCAGAGGTTTCTACAACGCTCCAAATTGTACTGGTATAAATTAAATTGCTATAGCTTTTTCTCCATTGCAAATTACCAAGTGAATCAACTTTACACAGAAAAGCTCGTACATTTGAGGAAGTATATGAGTTTTGCCATCCGCATATCAAGAATCCCCCATCAGTGGTATTAATAATTTTATTTGGTCTCAGTGACGTATCATTTGGATGACTTAAAACTTTCGTCCATAAAGTATCTAAGTTGTGATTTAATTTCATCAGCAGAATATCAATGTCATAAAGATTTGTTGCCCCATAACTTTGAGTTAAACCTACGGTCATTAAATTATTATCCGGAGTTCTTACAATTGATTTAAACTGGTCATCGGAGTTGGAATTGTATGTCTGATAAAAAAATAGTGTCGGTAGTTATATACTGATCTGCCTTAACCATATTTCCCTCATAATCAAACTTCGAAATAAATCCACTGTATTTATCTCCGGCTGAAGATAAACTATCATTGGAACCAACAACTATGAATGCACTATCTTGTAAATTCACCATTGACCACCCAGCGGTCCAGGTTCCCAGCTCATAATGTCGGTCAAATAATATGTTTTGCCCCCAAATCAATGAGAAATTACACAAAAATATAAGCGTGAGAATTAGTTTGTTCATGATTCTGAAAGTTGCTTTGAAACGTGTTTAATCGTTCGGTAAATATTCCCTTACAGAAGGAAATTTCGTTTTTACGATAAATTATATATGTTAGATGCTAAATTGTTGGCTGTGCAGAAAATTTCTTTCTCTTTTCATTCTCATTCCCGCTCTCATTCTGTTTCTGCTTCTCATTCTGTTTCTGCTTCTCATTCCGCCTCTCCCCGATCTCACTCTCACTCCCATTTCCGTTCTCATTCTGTTTCTGTAAATGTTTCTGTTTCTTCCTTGCTCTCATTCTGTTTCTGTTTCTGCTTCTCATTCCGCCTCTCCCCCGATCTCACTCTCACTCCCATTCCCTTTCTCATTCTGTTCCTGTTCCTGCTTCTTCCTCGCTCTCATTCTGTTTCTGTTTCAGTTTCTCATTCCGCCTCTCCCCCGTTCTCACTCTCACTCCCATTTCCGTTCTCATTGTGTTCCTGTTTCTGTTTCTGTTTCTTCCTCGCTCTCATTCTGTTTCTCATTCTCATTCTGTTCCTACTACTCTCTCATCACAGCAATTTTTTTGCTCACTCTTTTGTCATCACTTGTTATCACACAATTATATACTCCATTGGCCAATTGAGGTAACTTCAGACTTTGCTCATTACTCCATGGTGGCAATGGGTATTTAAAAACAACTTTTCCGGTTACATCCACAACCCTCAAACATACCGCTCTCATTCTGAGGTAGCAAATATCCAATATGCAATACCCCATTTGTTACCGGACTCGGATAAACACGAAATTTAAAATCTGGCGGAGACCACTCATTCACATCTGTAAGCAAACACGGGCAACCTAACGTAGTATCACATCCCAAATAATAGTTGGGATGGTAAACGTTGCCTCTCCCTGAATAACAAGGTAAAGGCAGAGCATGTTGTTGAACATCACATGCTATTCCTGCACTGTCGGGGTGATTAATATAATGCATATCGATGACACTATTTCGGAGGTGATATATATCTTTCCATCTGCAGCCAGGTACATTGTCCAGAATAATGTTTGTAAAAATGGATAAGGAAAGGCATAACCGTCATAAATAGCAACCGTATCCATGCTTGCCGCTACATCAGAAGTATCGGTATTGAGCTGAATTATTTTCCGCGCTGTGCAAGCATATAAATATTTGGAATTATTAGAAAAAACCAAACCCAATCCGGGACTGGTCTCAGTAAAACTAATCACCTGAGTGTTGGAGAACATACCGGTGCATCGGTCGAAATCAAAAAGACGTAATGTAAAAGTTAGTGCTCCAACAACTCCGTCATAATAGAATAAGCCATTTTTTTCCATCTGGAGAAAAGTGCATTTGGCCTAGCAGGTAAACCGTTGGAGGTACTCCTAGCACTTGCTGCACGGGCGCTGAAACACCTGTTTGAGATAACAAGAATTTGTAAACTATATCACTGCTATCTTTAAACGCAACAATCCACCAGTCCCTGCCATTGGCATGTTTACACACAGCAAGTCCGGGATTTAGTCCCGCTTGTAAAGCCACTAAATTTTTTTGCCCGGCAATTACTCCTCCCAGGCCCCCATTCAAATTCATATCGATAACAGAATAATACAAATAGCTGGACTTAAGGTTAACGTTATCAGTTCCGGTTTGATGAAAAAGTACATATTTAGAACTATCTCCCGGAAATGGCAAAAACACACTAGCATGTGCATAAGGAATTCCTGAAACATTATCACACCATGTAGAAGTAAAAGGATTTGGATTCAAGCCGCCTCCATTTTGCATGGTATCTAATGTTGCATCAGCTATCCAACAGCCGTTGCTTACCATCAGCAAGTTTCCATTAGCATCGCTAATATTTCCTTGTGCTGCTCTAAATGGCATCTTGAAATTTGTTGGAGCAATGTTTATACTATTTGCATCAAATGATAGTATTGCATTATTTGTTACAACATTTGTATCCAATCCGCTATTGTACCCTATCAGCCAATTGTGATTATATCCCTGGCCGGATAATTCAATAATTGTTAAAGATTAAAGAAGGTGAAATAAATCACCTCCTTTAAGTTTAATTTCAATTTTATCATCGGCTAAAATTAAACCTATTTTTTAACTGGTTCCAGTGAAATTCCATACCAAATGTCACTCCTCAACAATCTTTACACTCGCCATCGTCTTCTCCCAATTGATCCTGCAATAATAAATCCCGGAGGTAAATTAGTTATATCCACCTTCTTATACTGACTCCATTGTGCAACCTTTTCGATATAAACCCTTCTTCCCATAGCATCAAATATTTCCAGAATGCCAACTTCTTTCTGTGGATTGAATCCTAAAGTAAAATATCCATTATTTGGATTGGGAAATACGTTGAGCTTGTGGTTAATAATTAGTTCAGTTGCTAATGAAGTTAACGTATCACATGGACTTCCTGCCAACGCTCCTAAAAATAATTGGGATGATTGAGTAAACTGTTGAAATTGTACGCCGGCAAGGGCACTCCATGCTGAACCAAATCACAAGCCAATTCTGCGCTATCGGGTTGGTTGATTACGTGAAGATGAAGTGTACCGTTGCCTGTGGAAATATAAATTTTACCATCTGGTGCCAATTGAGCTATGTCAAAATAAGTGCCCAAAGGTGGATTAGGTGAATAAAAACCATCCCAAACGGCAACCGTTGTTTGAGATGCAGGAATATTCGGTGCAGAAACATCAAATTGATATACATAACGAAGTGACGAAACATATAGAAATTTGGAATTGGATGAAAATGATACACCAACTCCACTTGAACTGTCATTTATGGCAACATGCACTGGGTTGCTAAGCAACCCAGTGCATCGGTCGAAGCTGAATATGTCAAGATCTTCAATTAAGCCATAATAAGCAAACTTTAATCCATCTGGAGAAAATTGAGCCTGACCTGCGTCAGCTGCTCTTACTACTCCAATACTTTGTATGAAAGGGCCAAATAAACCAGATGGGGTGAGCAGAAATTTTAAATAAATATTTGTAAATCCCTTGTGACAAATTATCCACCAGTCACGTCCATTTGCATGTTTGCATGCTGTCAGTTTACCAGCGTTTAATGTGTCATTAAGCAGAATTTGGTTTTTCGTTGTTATCGCTCCCAATCCTCCATTTGCGGTAATATCAATCTCACTGTAATAAAGGTATCGAGTCAATAGGTTTCCTGGAGGATCATCAACGGTACAATGAAATAAATAATACGAATTGGTATTTCCAGGGTTGGGAACAATTATATTCATTTGGTGCGGAGGTAGGCCATCTGGATACCAAGAGGTGTAAACGCTTGGGTTTAACCCCGAACCATTCTGCATAGTATCGCCTGTTGCATCGGCAATGTACACACCGTTAGTGACAAACAATAAATTGCCATTGCTGTCGCAGATGTTGGATACAGCTCTTCTAAATTCCATTTCTCTAGTAAAAGAAGAAATTACTGGCGATCCTGAGATAAAATTCATATCAATTCCACCGAAAGGTATTGTAGCTTGTGATCCACCATACCCCATAGTCCAAAGATTGTTTATACCCTGGGACAAAACCGTAAAGGGTAACACTAGCAGAACAAGGTATATTCTTAAGGTTTTTACCATTTTGTTAATGTATAATTACCAGTTTTCCATTCAATTGAAAATCACTGCTCGTATTAACTTGATAATGGTATTCACCGGGAGCTAATTGTTCTGTTGACAAACTCATTTGAGTAACATCGATTTTCATCTGTTGCTTCAACTGCAACATTCCAACTGAATTAAACAGCAGAAACTCGGCTGTCGATACTTCCGGCAATTCATAAACTAATGTAACACTATTGTTAGCAGGATTAGGATACAATCTTGCTGTTGGTTTCTTAGGTATTTGTCTGAGAATGATACCGGCTTGTAAACAGATATTAATATCATCGTAAAACAAGTTCATCATTGAGTAACGATAGAATTGCTCTTGCTTTGAAGACTGCATTACCTCCAGCAAGTGGGCATTGTGCAGCAATACCTTCCAATTGATTAATGGCATCGTCTCCCAATTGAAATTGCTCCTGACCTATAACAGAAAGAAAAATTTCATTTACTACCTGTTCATTAACTTCAATGGTTTCTGAA
This sequence comes from Bacteroidota bacterium, assembly GCA_016713525.1. Lineage (GTDB taxonomy): Bacteria > Bacteroidota > Bacteroidia > AKYH767-A > OLB10 > JADKJB01. The sequence goes on from JADJOZ010000006.1 coordinate 16,201, forward strand.
GAATAAATAGATTCATTAACAAAACGGATATTGTCAGTTGTAAGCACCAGAGAACTATCAGCAATGCTAAATACATTTCGGTTGTAATTCAAAATTGATTCCATATTTTGTCGGAAATTCTAGCATGTCCTATTCTTTAAAATCTTTACCCCTGCAACTTTAGCTTCCCACTTGATCCTACAAAAATAAATTCCCATAGGCATCGCCGTTACATCCACTTTTTATATTGACTCCACTGAGCCACTTTATCTTCGTAAACCATTCTTCCCATAGCATCAAATATTTCCAGAATGCCAACTTCCTTCTGTGCATTGAATCCTAATGTAAAATATCCATTATTGGGATTGGGAAATACGTTGAGTTTTGGGTTAATAATTACTTCAGTTGCTAATGATGTTAACGTATCACATGGACTTCCTGCCAACGCTCCTAAAAAATAATTTGGATGATTGGGTAAACTGTTGAAATTGTATGCAGGCAGAGGCACCCCGTGCTGTACCAGGTCACAAGCTAGTCCTGCGCTGTCGGGTTGGTTAATTACATGAAGGTGTAAAGTGCTGTTGCCGGTTGCGATATATATCTTTCCATCTGGAGCCAACTGAGCAATATCAAATTTAGTTGCAAAAGGTGGATTGGGTGAATAAAATCCGTCCCAAACAGCTACGGTAGTTTTAGTGGACATAATATTTGCCGCGGTTACATCAAACTGGTAAACATAATTGGTGGACGAAACATACAAAAAACTGCGAGTTTGGAGAAAATGCTACACCGACTGCTGTAGCACTGTCATTTATAATTATTGATTCAGGATTGCTCAACATACCAGTACAACGGTTGAAACTAAAAATATCAAGATCTTCTATCAATCCATAGTATGCAAACTTCATTCCATCTGGAGAAAATTGAACCTGTGCGGCGTCAGCTGCCCTAATTGTTCCAATATTCTGAGTGAACGGCCCAATTATACCATAAGGAGTAATCAAGAACTTTAAATGCATTTGTAAATGCTTTGTGACAAATAATCCACCAATCTCTACCATTTGCATGTTTGCATGTAGTTAATTTACCGGCATTTAGGGTATCATTCAGTAATGCCTGATTTTTAATTATCACCTTGCCTAAACCTCCATTTGCGGTCATATCAATCACACTATAATAAAGGGAGTGGGTCAATAAATTTCCAGGTGGATCATCGACTGTACAATGAAACAAATAAAATAAATACGAATTCCCGGGATCTGGAATTATGATGTTCATTTGTGGCGGAGGCAATCCATCAGGATAAAAGGAAGTATACGAGCTGGGATTAAGCCCTGATCCGTTTTGCATCGTATCGCCGGTGACATCGGCAACATAAACACCATTCGTAGCAAACAATAAATTCCATTGTTGTCACAAATGGTGGATACCCCCCTTCGAAACTCCATCTCACGAGTTAAATACGAAATCACAGGAGCTCCTGTTATAAAGTCCATATCAATTCCTCCTAAAGGCAAAGTAGCCGAGCTCCCACCTTTCCCCATCATCCACAAATTGTTAATACCTTGCGAAAATAGTGCCGAAGGCAATACCAGAAATATGAATATCAGTTTAAGAATTCTTTTCATGATTTAATGAATAATTAGCAGCTTGCCATTGAGTGGATTTTCGGGATAGGAGATATCCCGGAAATGAAAGATTCCGAAGCTAAATGCTCGCTTACCAATGAAAATTTTATCACCCATTTTTATGAAAATTAGAAGTATACTCTCAACCAAAATTAGTATTCCATTCATCTCTCTCTCCGACTCTCTAAAAAATAAGTGTTTTTTATGTAAATACCGGTCTATGCTTAAAATTCCTTTATTAAGAATGAATTCTATACCAAATTTAAAGGTGCTGCGACTTGTAAAATGCTGAAAATTAACATGCTTAACGGAATTTGATAACTAAATATCACGCTTTATACTTCCCAACACCTCTTGTATTAAATCTGCCCAAGCCTTAACCCGCCTTAAAACCAACTTTTACCTCAAGACAACTGAAACCATATTCTATGCTCCATGAACATAACTTGTACAAAAAGTTTGTAAATAATAGCAACTTCAATAACTGAGATTGATTGTCAACTCCACGCTGCTATCTCGCCATTCATTTATTAAATTGCCAAAACAGCTTCATTACCAGACTCATTTTTCAATTTTCCCTGCTAACATGCCGCAATTCCTTTCTTGCATAGTAAAGCTAAAAACCTTAATTTTGCGCTTTAATTTCATTGCCGGTAGCCGAAGCACTCTTGTGGAACCAATTAAAGTTGCTATTCTCGATTTATACAACAATCACCTGAATCAGGGTATGCGCTGCATCAAGCAGATTGTTGAAGAACAGGTTTTCCTATAGAATGGAAGGTTTTTGATGTGCGGGCTAAAAATGAAATTCCCGACTTAAGTTACGATGTTTATATCTCATCCGGTGGGCCTGGAAATCCTTTGGTTGGGGATGAGGAATGGGATCGGAAATGGACTTCCCTGATGGATGCCATTTTTGCGCACAATAAGGTTCCCGGAAACACTAAAAAATATGTGTTTCTCATCTGCCATTCTTTTCAGATGATGATCAATCATTTTAAACTGGCTGAAATAACCAAACGAAAATCTACGCCTTCGGAATTTTTCCGGTTCATAAAACTGCAATTGGTGATGACGAAGCGCTGCTGGTAAATTTACCCGAACCTTTTTATGCCGTCGATTCCCGCGATTATCAGGTTATTCAACCCGATGCAGCAAGAAATGGAGGAATTAGGCGCCCGATTGCTGTGCATCGAAAAGATCGCCCGCATGTCCCCTATGAACGGGCAACAATGGGCATCCGTTTTCTGATGAGGTAATCGGATTTCAATTTCATCCCGAAGCAGATGTTTTTGGAATGAACCTTTACTTCCAGCGAAGCGACAAAAAAAAAGCAGGTAATAGAAACTCATGGACTTAAAAAAGTATGAGGAAATGCTCGATTATCTGAAAGATAAAAACAAAATTCAACTTACGTATGCAACCGTTTTACCCGGTTTTCTGCGGTTGAGCATGATGAAGCTGCGTAATTTTACTTTTTAATTAGTTGCAGTTTACCGACTTTCTTTTATATTTGTATTTACTAATTGTTTCGTCATGATTCCGAATCTCCGTGATCCCTTTAATGCCGCCTATACCGATGAAAAATATAAAAGTCTGGTGCATGATTTAAACCAGTATGCAGGTGAAAAATCCGTTTCGTATTGCCGAAACTCCGGTATTCGTTCCTGCTGTTCTGAAAAATAAATTAACCGATGCCTGCGCCCGCATCATTGATGTGATTAAACCAACCCGGTTTTCGGGAACTTACTAACCGGGCAATTCCTCAAAACCTTTTTGTCCCCGGCGAAACCACAATAAATCCACTTGGCTGGCATTCGATTTCGCTATCTGTCGCGATTCAAACTGGCAACTCGATCCACAACTGATCGAAATGCAGGGCTTCCCTCCTTGTTTTTTATCAACACCTCCTCGCAGAAGCATACCGAAAACTTATAACGCATCCGAATCTGTAAGCCATCTGTTCAATCATAATGATAACGGCTATGTGGCTCACATGAAGAAATTATTACTCAATGGTCACAACCCTGAAAATGTAATTCTTCTCGAAGTAGAACCCGAAAACAAAATACACGAATCGATTTTCCTGCGACTTTTTTAAATACCGGCGTACGTCCCGTTTGCATCAGTAAAGTAAAGCGGGAAGGTAAACATTTATACTATGAATTAGATGGCCGCCGAATTGATGTGCACCGCATTTATAACAGAGTAATTTTCGACGAATTTCAAAACGTACCGATCCGCATTGCGAGTTTAATCTTACCGAAGAAGTAGATGTTGAATGGCCGGGACATCCAAACTGGTTTTTTTTCGTATCAGTAAATCTACCATGCCATTCCTTAATAATCCATTCGTTCCCGAAACAAAATTTCTGCACGAATTAAAATCTGCCCAGTCGACCTTGAAAATTATGTTTTAAACCTCTCCTTCTTTTTCCGGAAGTAGATGGTGATATTCCATGTTAAAAAAAGACATCGATCAGATCAAAGATCCGGAAAAACTGGATACTACGCAACGCAAAGTTACTTACGAACCTGTCCTCACCGCACCCGATGGAAATGTTAAAACTGAAATACGAATGTTGTACAGTTGGGAAGAAAAGGGATGAAGATCCTCAGTTAATTATACATGGCACGACTCAGTAAGGTGAAATGATTAGGCGAAATATAATAAAGATAAAAACTGGGTTGGCGGTAGTGTAGGATTTTTTGGGAAATGTACTTTTCTTACCCCTCAACCACCACTTTTTTTACGGATCTGTCCTATGTTCTTTAATCGCTTCAGATTAAAAAATAAAGCTAACCTCAAATTTTAACGGGCATTATCAACGGATTAAAAACACCTTAGCGTCAGAACCCTTTTACCCGGAGAGTTCATAACCTGCCCGCATATTCTCCTGAATTGATGGCTTCACAAATTTGAATTTCTCATCACCAAGCCACCTTTGTTCCATTGACCGGTTTTCTTGGTATCGATTCCACGTGTTTGCACCTGCATCCTGAAAATTGTTGATGATCCAACAACAGGGAATATCGAGTAATGCAGAAGAATAATTGATGCCACAGAATTGACTCACCAGCACAATTGCGCCTCGGGATTTCCAATCAACTGTTCATAGGAAACTATCTTTACAGCTGGATGATTTTCATATTCAAACCTTCTTAAAAAGTAGCATTCCATATTCTGCTGATTGTTACCGGGATGGTATTCAGCCTAGCTCTTACCGATTCCCAAAATGGAATTTCACCTCCGAAAGGTCCCCGCCATTCCCATTTATTTTTCTTGTGACAAAAAGTACTTCCCTCGGATCACGAACCATAATCTCATAATTTTTGATTCAGGAATATGCTCTAATTATGGAAGCAACCGAAAAATATTCTGAGGTGTTTGTTTGCAGGAACCAGAATTTTACCTCGAATTTTGGTTTCATTCAAACAAAATAACTGGATACAATGCAATTTCGAAATTCCATCTTTACCCGCTAAAGCAGCTTTTGCTTCCGCAAGAGGTTGCGGATTTCGGTCACCGGAAATAACCATTTCGTTGTACCAGGCACACATCCCGCCATATGATCAAATCGATTTTCTCAGTCGATAAAGCATCCGTTGGTTCACCTTTTACCAATCCATCAAAAAATGTAATTCCTGAAAAGTAAAACATCGCGCACGATTGCCAAGTATTCTCCCGACATCATGGCAGTCCCGATCGGCTGTTGCCTGTGATAAATAGAAACATCTTAGTCTTCGTAAAGATGAGAAAAAAAGCTCTGCAATGCAAAACCTCTTTGACCTGCAAAGGCTGAATTAGCTGCAATTGACTTCAAGGCGAAAACCCACTTTTTGAAACCTTTTTTTACTTTTGAAGAAATATTTCCTATCATGAACAGATTCCATCACACACACAACCATCAATAACTCTTCCTCATTGCATTAGCTTTTCACTTCCAACGGTTGCAAAAGGGACAAGCAGGTAAGAAACCAAAAATCAAAGTGGCAAGCTGCCCATTTCTGCGTCTGAAACATAAAAGTTACTGCCGACAAAGTTGCTTTTTCAGGTTAATGATCATCTGAATGGTTTCCAATGCCGCAATGATGCATGGGCCATCGTGGAAACACCCGGTTGGCTGATAAAGTTGCGTCCCTCAACCCAAAACTGATTCGTTACCTGGCGGTGGCACCGTTGCCAGTTTCGGGATTGGAAAACAGGTGGCCTTTGATGAATGTGAAATCACTAAAAAGAATGGAGCAATATCCCAAAAGTCCGATTTTATTGGATGATCTGAAATTTGCCTGCGATCAAACCTGGTTGCAAATCCTGTATTATTCGTTTGAATACGGTCAACTCGAATTAAGCTATCAGATGGAAATGTTGCCGTTATGCCAAATCCGATAGGACTAAGTGGCTTTGGTAGAACTCGACAACGAAGTGTATATCGGCGAATCCTATTATGTAAGCAGGTTTCCTAACGGAGCAAGTTACGCCCAGGAGGCAAATACCTGGATTGAGGCTGTTAAGAATTTCCCGAGTGCAAAGTCGCTGTGGTTGGTTATTCATCACGTGCAGAAAAAGGTTGCAGTTCAGAAGGAGAAAAACACCAGGCCCGCACCGATAATTGGAATTCTCAGGTGATCCAAAATGCGAAGAATGCCGATGGAATGACGCCCCACGTTTATGGTGGCTCAGTTTAAAATTTCTTGCCAAAGCAGCCGCCAAAGCCATCCTGCCGATGATGATGATGAAGATGGCGTTTCACCTAAATTCGAAGCTATCAGGCCAGCATTCGAAAACAAAATTAGCGTGGGTATTATTCTGGGCAAGCCACTTTGCCCGCTGGAACAGTGCCTCTACTTATGATTAGGGATTGTTGCCTCCCCCGGTATGAAGGCCTGGATCACAGAATACAATTTTATTTGAGGAAAGAAGGAGTTGTTACCCTTTACCAGACGCACATGGATTGTATACACCAGTTTCTCAAATTTTAATGTTTATGGAAAATCCGCTTACAGAATTGTTTTGCTATCACA
>JADJOZ010000007.1 GCA_016713525.1 Bacteroidota bacterium
AAAAATGCAGCTGCGAAACCAAAGATACCCGCAGCAATGGTATAGCTTTAGCCACAATAAAGCCAAATTGCTGAGGTAAACCGAGAATACACGTAAATTGCGGACCCAGAGCATCACAATCATGAAATCCATGATGTGCGTAAACTGTATTGCGGCCAGTGTAAAAGAACTGTCTTTTCGTTAGAGATTTCATATAGGGTGTTAAAGCGCATACGGCTTAATATTCTGAATGCTTTTTCGTGGCGAGATAAAAGCTTAAAATCCCGGAGAGGTGATCAGTCGGAATGCCCTCGGGGATAATTCAACTGATCCGAATTACGCGTTTAACGTAGACTCGTGTGTGATATTCGTATTCAGCGATTTAGGAATGGGGCAAGTTGTTTTTGGCTTCTTCCACATTTGGTGAAGGCTTCAGCGCCGATTCGCGGGGCTGATGCAGCCACTTTCAGGTGAGAATTGGAAATTGCACCGTTTTCATTGTGATTCCACATTCCGTTTCAATGGAGGCCAGGTTCCAAGTACACCTGCAGCTGCAAGCACAAAACTTGGCTTCATGAAACAGCCGGCATGAGCAGCGGCTATAAGTTCCTCAGGATTAGTACCTATACCCTCTTAAAACGAGAGCCGAATGAGTATTGAGGCGTTTAAGTACACCCGATTGGGATTGTCAAATTGCCTTTGCCGGTTTGCCCGGGGCCGTTTGAGACAGCAGTTGCTTTTCTTTTCATGGTAAATGATTTTAAAATTTGAGGAAGTGCAAATAGACCAAAGAACCAAGCTTAAAGACAAGGTTTGCTTAAATGATTCAAAAATCAACTAAAAAGGTTAAAATTTGATGGAATAAAAAGGAAAAAGCAGTACTTTTGCACCCTGCAATTTAAAAAATTGCCCAGGTGGCGAAATTGGTAGACAACACCACTTTGAGGGGTGGCGCCGTAACAGGTGTACGAGTTCGAATCTCGTTCTGGGCAGAGGATTAAGGATTAAGGATTAAGAATTAAGTTTTAAGGATTAGGGATTAAGAGTTAAGAATTAAGGACCCGGGATTAGGGATTGGGGTTTAAAAGTAATTTTCTTTTCCATTTTACATTTTTCCTCTTCAATTTAAAATTTTAATTCAACAGCAACTCAAGCGCAGTGGCGAAATTGGTAGACAGCACACTTAGGTCTCGGAGAAGCCTGTGAGGTAAAACTTGCTTAGGAGTTCAGGTCTCCTCTCGCGCACAATCACTATAGGGAATGATAGATGTAGATGAAAAATGATAGATTGGCTACTGCAAAAAAATATGCAGAGAACATGCCAATTAAGGATTAAAGATTAAGGATGAAGGATTAACTTGTTTCATCCCAAATTTAAAATTCGATTTTACCCATGAAAAATTGGCTTTATTTAATATCTGCACAACGCACTAAAGAATTAAGACTTCTCAACCAATGAGAGGTCTTTTTTTGAAGTCTAAAATAAACCAGCCCTGTAGGTAATCCCGATAGCTATCGGGATGTAGAAAGTTCGACCCGATGTCCATCGTCCCGATTCCTATCAGGGTGCTAATCTATGAGGAATTATAGATGATAGATGTGTTGCTGCTAAAACCCCGCATCAAAGCTATGGCTTCTTGCTGGGACCTGGGTTAAGTGCTGGATAATATGTTTCTGCTCTATAAGAAATTTCGTTGGAATGATAAATTGAATAGTTGGTAATTAAGTAACATGTGTTATTCAATTCCAATTCTTTATTTATCAATATTCAATAGGTTAAAGTTAAATTAAGGAATATTTTATTTATCCCAACTTTAAAATTTTGTTATCCTAAAAATGGCCTGATAGCCATCGGTGTCCCAAGAACATTATTTTTCATTTAAAAGCGTTTCCTGAGATTGTTTGACAAGTCATCTTAAGGAGTCGGATTATGCTGCATTTTTGGCGAAAAGTGATTTTATTTGGCTAAAGGTTTTTGAATCGTGACATGATTACTTTTATTTCCAAATGTCCTTGAAATTCTACTATCGGCTTTGATTTTTCAAAACTAACCTAGTCATCGATGCTTGCTTCTGATCGTTAATTGCCCGCAACCACTATGCTGCCATTGGAATGTGATACCTTTGCGCCTTAACAGGCACTTTCTCTAATAGGGTGGCTGTCCAGCAATGACTAATAACGCATTTTTATGTTGTTCTTGCGATAAGTTGCTTCGGCTTGTGTGGAGGTGGTTTCGTCATCTGCAATATGTTCAGGATTCTGCGGATGTTGTCTGGACTGGTACGGTTAATAGCAATCAGTTATATTTCCACTTTTTCCAATATGACTATTTGTTGCCGGAAACTCACTCTTGTGGTGAGCGACCTACCGTTACGATTTTTACAGTGTGAATTGATCATGGCTGCAGAGTGGTTCGATTAATGTGGTGGGTGCTTCGGGATACACTGCCATGAGCAAACGCAAGTGTATGGCTGCGACTACGATGTGGCAAGGAATTAATGCTGAGTCAACAGGAGTCAAGTTACGGATTTCAAATTAACAATTGCCCCGGTGTTAACAATTGCGGTTACTGCCCGTCATAAGTCGGTTATTTCCATCGCTGTTCCAACCTGATGGATAACATCAGCAATCCCCATGTTCATTCGGTTACCCTTTCGGTGTGACCACCAATGATGTGTCGTGGGCTATGTTTAGGAGACAGTATTGGTGTTTTGGAAAAATCAATTTCCTGCCCCATGTAACGGTCAGGCCGCTTTCGGTTCCATTCCAATGTCAGGTGTGGAGACCAACCGCTAGATAAACTATTGGTACCACAGGACTTAGAAAGAATGTATTTTTAACATGATGAGAAGCGTTGATGGAAAATCAAAGTTTGTCCGCTGCAGAAAACAATGATTTTATTATTATATGATAAAATCCTAATGCTCCGACAGTACTTCGATCATGGGAAAGGAATCAATGTAAATTTCAGAATCCAGTCAAGTGGCTTCGTCGCTATATTTAACTGCTAAAACAGTACTTTTCAATAATATTTATAGGTGATTTGTCCGGCCAAAAGCAAAACTACAGTCCGTGGAGTTCTTATGGATACAGTCTTCTTGTCTTGTGAAATTGTATCGATACACTGACTGCCCGATATTTTGTCCAATACAATCAGTAACTATTTCGAGAGAATTGACCTGATGAATAATAAGGATCGGACTGGCAGTTTAGATGTGATTAATACCTAAATATCGATTCTGGAGCCAGTGCAGCAAGAGGATTATTATGACGAAAACGGTGTTCGGTAAATGGAAATTACCAAAGTGAGGATAATATTCACCTTAAATGGTGCGTTATGGCATCTTTGCCAATGCAGTTGAAGCGCCTTTAATTACGAAATGTGCTATATCTACTCAAAATCCATTAAGTGTACCCAATACTTCTGTTGGAATAGCAATAAACGGATGGGCCAGCACCAATGATACGAGATGGTGGTTATTCCTATAACATGGGACAAACATCCGCCCCCGGAGCAGGGGTAGATATTATTAATATATGCAACCGTTTTTATAATAACACCGACGGTCATCACGGGGGATTTTCTTTGGTGGCACCAATACCGGAACCAACTTCAAGGAAATACTACGGGGTACACATTATGTAAGATTGACCTTAATAATGCCGCTGTAATTGACCAGCAACCACCAGGTTCTTCACCTTTCCATGGGAATGTTTGGCAAGATTCCGCTACTTATTCCAAGTGGATATGGGGCTGTGAATTTGAATACACAACACCAACTCTAATTAGTACTTTCCTTATTCTCCCAACCAATCAATCTATTACGGCATAATCCAGTAACACCTCTTGTCTATTTTAGGACCCATTTAATGTAAATAATCGGGTGTGGTTTGTTACGCAAAATTCCGGAGTTCGTTTTCATGTTCATCAGTCTATCCTGTTGAGGATACTGCAATCCAGTGGTGGAGAACATCTTCGAATTCAGATCACTTCCGACCAAAGCCTGACCAAGTAATTTTATTCCCGAATCTAAATACATCGCCAAACAAGCTCTTTTAGAAATCAAAAATGATGCTTCCAGCTTTGATACTCCTCTTTTCCAATTCGTTTGGATTGATGCCGAGCATAGTTCAATTGGCAGAAGCTACTGAAACTAAACTCTTGGCTGGCACCTTAAGCTATTTGGATGTAGTTAAAAAAGCTGAAAGAGTGAGGCATTTCAGAAATTCAAGCTATAGCCGACAGCATCGCCTAGTCGACAAGCTTGATTACTATTCAAAGTCTCCACTATATTAGATTTAAGAGCGAATTAATCGAAAACATTTCACTCATCTATGATGAAATTGCAACTATTGAAGTGACTCGGCATGCTTCCAATACGTCAATTTTTAAACGATCTGGCTGAAGTATTATCCAATATAACGCCTTCTGAAATTCCGGATGCAACTGAAAAAGCAGTTTTATGATCTGGAAGTAAAGTACCCAAAGCGGTGAATCAGTATTGGCGAAATCATTATAATGAACTTTTACAACTGGCAAATCTTTGTCCATACAGTGGTGGGAAAGCAGTTTTTCGAGCAAGAAATCTCATCTGGAAATTAGACGAAGCCTTGTCGTTTGATGATGAAGCTGTCTGCCAGGCTATTGGAATTTATAAAGAATCCGCAAGTTCAGTAATGATGAATAAATATCCATCTTTTTCTTTGCAGCCCAACCCGGCAAAAGAAAAAGTGAGCATCTTGTTCAGCGAAACGCAATCAAATTCGAGCCAAATCACGATCAAAGATATTATCGGTCGGATCATTTTGAATCAAGTTATAAATAATTCGTCTTTATCTTTAGAAATAAACACAAGTCATTTTGATCAGGGAATTTACCTGGTGGAATGGAAATACTTAGGACAAAACCACAAACTAAAAAGCTAACCATCATCAGATGAAAAAACACTGATAATTTTGTTTTCTTCTTTTATCTGGCGCAAACGGATATGGTCAAGGTTATAATCATCAATGGCTTTTGGGCAGTTACAATTTTTTCAGGATCCAAAGGAAGGATTACTTTTTGATTCAAAACTATTCCCTCATTAATGAAAATCGAAAAATGGTTTTCAAAGGCACTCAAGCCAATATCAGCGACGTTAATGGTAATCTGCTTATGGCTAGTAATGGTATATGGATCGCTAATGCAACTGGTGACACCATGATGAATGGAGGAGGGTTGAATCCCGGTGGGATTACTTCAAACTGGCCTAATGGGCTTCCAATGACTGGAAATAATATATTCTTATCCTTCTCCAATGATACAAATAAATTTATGCTATTTCATCATACTGCGAACTTTGACGGATACTCCTTCCCAACAAACCAGATTTATTAACGTGAAATTGACATGTCATTAGACAACAGGAAAGGTTCTGTAACCAATAAAAATCAGATTATTCGTTCAGACACTTTAAATTGGGGGGTTAGCAGCTTGTAAACATGCTAATGGAGAGATTGGTGGGTAATAATCACCAAACACAATACAGATAGTACTTTCATTGTTTATACTTCTTCAACGGGTATAGATATATATCAAGTCAAAAACTTAATTTTCCTAAATCATGGTATGGGGGTAATTCACCTGTGTTTTCTAATTCAGAAATCAGTTTGCATACTTTGTGTATGATTCAAGCTGTTAACAGTACTGCTTCTTTTGATTTTAACAGATGTAATGGTACATTTTCCAATCCAAAGATTATACCAACTACCTAAGTGTTAATTTGGGGTTTAGCTTTAGTCCTTCGGCAAATACATTTATGCCTGTACAGTATTGTCATATTTCCAAATCGATACTGACAATTTGTTGTAGATACAGTGCTAATATGATGGTTTTGTTTCTCCGGTAGGAAGGTTCCTGCTGTGCGACCACCTTTTGGAACATGTACCTTGCTGCCAACGGAAAAATTTATGTCACTAGCGGGAGTGGTGTACAGCATATTCATGAGATTAACTATCCTGACAGTGCAGGTATCGCATGCGATGTGCAACAGCACGCAATTGATTTAGGATATGCGCAACTGCGTTCCGTACCGAACCATCCTAATTACTATTTAGGGTGTGATACCACTTTGGGGTGTCCATGTCTCACTACCGGCATTGAGGAACTTGAGGACATGAATTCCAATTTAATGTGGCCCAAATCCTACCAGTGGTAATTTTAAAATCACTTACCTCCTCCCCCAAAACCAACCCGGAAAACTTGAAGTATTTGATATTAACGGTCGACGAATATATGAAATGAACCTGCCACATTGGAGTACCATGCAGGAGGTTATTTTGCCGAAAAGTATTTCGAGTGGAGTTTATAATTGTGTGATAACGAGTGGTGGTGAGAGAGGAAGCCGGAAGGTGGTGGTGTATAAGGAGTAAAGATTTTGGTATGGAGATGCTGCAACAAAAGTATTTGGGTGAAAAGGCGGATCAGAGATCCGCAGATTTCTATTGTCAGGATCAGAGATCCCTCCGGCATATCGTGTGATAACTAGTGGTGGTGAGAGAGGGAATAAAAAGGTGGTGGTTTATAAGGAATAACCAGTCTTTGCTTGGGGTTTTGGAGACAGCTTAAATGGCTTTTGGTCAGTTGAAAATTCGTTGAAATGTAAAATGTTCAATATAAAATTCTAATGTAAAATGTTCAATGTAAAACGCAGAATGCCCAATGTTTATCAGCGTTATTGAACAATGATAGTCCAATGACGCAGCTATGCTGCAAATGACCTAATGACAGCGGCCCTGCCGCCAATGACGCAGATATGCTGCAAATGACCTAATGACAGCGGCCCTGCCGCCAATGACGCAGCTATGCTGCATATGACCTAATGACGCGGCTTCGCCGCTTTTCGCCGCTAATTATTTTATTTTCAATTAATACTTGACAAAACTCGCTTTTTGTGCTTTCTTGCCGTAAATTTGTAATCTGCTTTAATTGAAAGGTGAATTTTAGAACATGTTTGCAGTAGTTGATCTTGAGACTACAGGAGGCAATTCCGGGACAGATAAAATTATTGAAATCGCCATTTATATCCATGATGGTGAAAAAATTGTCGATTATTTTTCAAGCCTGGTAAATCCTGAAGTACCTATTCCGGTATTCATTGCGCGTCTTACCCGAATTTCGGATGAAATGGTAAGCTCTGCTCCTCTTTTTAGTGAAATCGCAGAACAGGTTCATGCATTTCTGGCAGATCATATTTTTGTTGCCCATAATGTGATGTTCGATTATTCTTTCTTAGCATTTGCTCTTCAAAGAGAAGGTTTTCCGTATGAAAAAAAGATGTTGTGTACCTGTAAAACCAGTCGAATGGTTTTCCCCGGACACCCATCCTACAGCTTGTCTAAAATTTGCAACAGCCTTCAAATTGAACTAAAAGATGCCCATCGTGCCTCTGCTGATGCTTATGCAACAGCTATATTACTCGACAAAATCATAAAAAAGCAAAATGGTTCTTTGGATGCATTTTACAATTATCACGTAAAACCTAAGAATCATTCGAAGATTCCCGATCAGCAATTGGAATTATTACCTTCGAAAGCCGGTGTTCTTTATTTCGCCGACGATAACGGAAATGTGATTTATGTTACCAAGTCTTCGAACCTTCGCAAAAAGGCAGCATCCATCCTGAGTAAACTTCATACCAAACGATTTGCAGGCATTGCTGCCAGTGCAACTTCCATCGATTTTGAAACTACCGGAGGAGTGCTGTTGGCTGCTATCCGGGAAATTGAATCTGTTGATGCTATTGTTCCGCGTTTCAACCGCCGTATATCCAACAGTGAATCCCGTTTCAGCGTTTATGAAACGCTGGGCGACAATGGTTTTTTAATGCTTCATACAGCTGAATTCAACAAAGCCAGGCAGCCATTGGTGACTTTCTCCAATGAAAAAGAAGCCCGGTTAGAATTGGCAAAGGTTTGCGCTGAATTTGGTTTGTTTACTTCCAAAGAAATGCTTTCCCACAAACCGGAATTATTCGATGAATCACCGGATTCCTATAATGAAAAAGTGGTTTTGGCCATTGATAAGCTTAAGTCGTATCGTAAAAACTTTCTGATTGCCGATCGTGGCAAAGAAACTGATCATGTTTCTATGGTGGTAATTAAGGATGGAATTTTTACCGGATATATTCATCTCGACCGTCATCAAGCCAAAAATAGTGTGGATGAAATGCTCGAAATGATGAAACCATCAAATGATCATCCGTCCATTTTCAAAAGTATTGTCCGGCATGTGAGTCAGGGAAAATATCAGAAAATCATCAATTTTTAGTCGGACATGAACCAAACCGCCTCCAATTTGCTGATGGTTCGACCGGTTCATTTTGGTTACAACGAACAGACTGCTTCTACCAATTTATTTCAGGAAAAAACTACCTCAACCGGCATTGCAGGAGTTGCAGCCATGGAATTTGATAAGGCTGTGGAACGACTTCGGCAGGCATCCATTTCTGTGATTACCCTTTCCGACAGGAAGGACCTTATTACTCCCGACGCTGTTTTTCCCAACAACTGGATTTCATTTCATGAGAACGGAACCATAGTAGTTTATCCGATGATGGCTCCAAACAGAAGGTTGGAAAAACGGTTCGACATACCAGATATTTTAGCCGAAAAACATGGCTTTTTCTATAAGGAAATCATCGATTTGAGCATATTTGAAAAGCAAAATCAATTTTTAGAAGGTACCGGAAGTCTGATTTTTGACCACCTCAACAAAAAGGTTTTTATGGCTATCAGCAACCGGTCATCTCCAAAAGTGCTGAATGAGTTGTCGAATATGCTAGGCTATAAGCCAATAATATTTAAAACCCAGTTACTCAATGGAGTTCCTGTTTATCACACAAACGTGATTATGTGCATTGGAAACAATTTCGCCATTGTTTGCAGCGAACTGATTGAGCCATCCGACAGGAAAATGGTACTGCATGAATTGGAATTATCGAGAAAGCAGTTGATTGAGATTACCAAAGACCAAACCTTTTCGTTTGCCGGAAATATGCTGGAAGTCCGGAATGAAAAGAAGGATCCATTTATTCTGCTTTCTGAAACAGCATTAAATTCTCTGAAAATTACTGATCGGAAAGCTCTTGAATCGTTTGCCAGCTTGCTGCCTGTGTCAATTCCCAACATAGAAAAAACCGGTGGTGGTGTCATTCGGTGCATGTGTGCCGAGATTTTTCTTCCAGAAATGGCTCCACCCGAAAGCTTCCAAGTAAGTCAACCGCAAACTACTGCCGAATTTGAACAATATTTTGCCCTGCGCTGGAAGGTGCTGAGAAAACCCTGGGGTCAACCGGTTGGATCAGAAAAGGACGAACTGGAGGAAACCTCTATTCACTTTATGGCTACAGCTGCCAACCGAAGTCTTGCCGGTGTTGGTAGATTGCAGTTTTTAGATGATCAAACTGCCCAAGTGCGATTTATGGCTGTTGATGAGAAATTCCGTGGGGCCGGCGTGGGGAAACTACTGATGTTGGAAATGGAATTTATAGCACGCCAACACGGTAGAACCAAACTCTTTCTGCAGGCCAGAGAAAATGCCGTCCCGTTTTATCAATCCCTTGGATACCTCATCCTCGAAAAAACCTTCCTTTTGTATGGTGAAATTCAACATTTCAGCATGGAGAAGGTGATATCTTAGCACTACTAACAATTCTTCTTATATTAAAGTATTACATTAAATAATTTACCATATATTATTATATTACAATTTATTATACATTTAATAATATTCCTCCTAAACTTCCCTATCTTTGTGATTTAATTGAATATGCTTCAAATCGACATCATAACCGTTTTACCGGAATTGCTGGAAAGTCCGTTTCAGCATTCCATTCTAAAGCGGGCACAAAGCAAGGGTTTGGTTCAGGTAAATCTGATCCAGTTGAGGGATTATGCCAACAACAAGCACCGTTCGGTCGATGACTATGCTTACGGTGGAGGTGCTGGTATGGTAATGACCATTGAACCTATCCTTAATTGCTTAAATGACCTGAAATCGAAGCGCCACTATGATGAAATTATTTATTTAAGTCCAGACGGTGAACTACTTGACCAACAATTAAGTAACAAATTATCATTGTGTCAAAATCTCATTTTACTTTGCGGACATTATAAGGGAATTGATGAGCGGATCAGGGAGCATTTGATTACACGCGAGGTTTCTATCGGAGACTATGTTTTATCGGGAGGTGAACTGGCTGCTGCCGTTTTAGCTGATAGTGTAATCCGCCTTCTTCCGGGTGTACTGACAGATGAAACCTCAGCTTTGTATGATTCCTTTCAGGATGGTATGGTTGCTCCTCCGGTCTACACCCGACCAGCCGATTTCAATGGATGGAAAGTTCCCGATGTTCTCCTTTCGGGAAATGAACGCCAGATTACGGAATGGCGCCATGAACAAGCTTTGGAACGGACCCGAAAAAGGCGTCCGGGATTGCTCAAAGAAGGGGAATAAAAATATTTTTCACAATCTCTTTCAGCATTAAAAAAATCATTAATATTGCAGTTCCAATTCCGGAACGACCGATTTGGTCAAAATAGTTGAAAATCATGGACTTAGTTAAATTCGCTGAAGAAGCACTTATCGAGAAAAAAGAATTTCCTGAATTTAAAGCAGGTGATACTGTAACTGTTGTTTATAAAATTAAAGAGGGAAACAAAGAGCGTGAGCAGTTGTTCCAGGGTGTTGTTTTACAGCGCAAAGGACACGGCTTAACACAAACTTTCACCGTTCGTAAAATTTCGAATGGCGTTGGAGTTGAGCGTATCTTCCCACTATCAAGTCCTAAAATTACCAGAATTGATCTGAACAAAAGAGGTGTTGTACGTCGTGCACGTATCTTCTATCTCCGCGAGATTTTTGGTAAGAAAGCAAGAATTGAAGAAAAACGTGTCTGACAATCAACCGTCTATATTTGAAAAAGCCTTCCTCACCGAAGGCTTTTTTTTTGCCCTTTTTCGTCAGGTTTATCCTTAATTTTGAGCCTTTAAAAGAGCTGTTTTCTTATGTCGATGCCAGAAGATTTAGACCCAAAAAAATTCATAATAATAAAAGGAGCAGCTGTTCACAACCTTAAAAAGTTAGATGTAGCTATTCCCCGCAATCAGTTTGTGGTGATTACCGGACTCTCAGGTTCCGGCAAATCGTCATTAGCTTTCGATACGCTTTACGCCGAAGGTCAACGTCGGTATGTCGAAAGCTTATCGTCGTATGCCCGTCAGTTTATCGGTCGCATGGATAAACCCGAGGTTGAGTATATTAAGGGTATTGCCCCTGCCATTGCCATCGAACAAAAGGTAAATGTTAGGAATCCCCGTTCTACTGTTGGCACTACCACGGAGATCTATGATTATCTGAAATTGCTCTTTGCAAGAATTGGAAAGACTTATTCCCCGGTATCAGGTATTGAAGTCAAAAAAAATACGGTTACCGATGTAGTTGATTTTTCACTAAAGCAGAAAGAAGGCACCAAAATCCTGTTGCTTTGTCCATTGCAATTATTGAATGGCAGAAGCTTGCGAGAAGAACTGGCGGTGCTTCTGCAGAAAGGTTATAGTCGTATCCGTATCAACGACGAAGTAAAGAAAATTGAGGATCTGCTTGAAGATCCAAAATTTGATAAAGGTCCGGCCACCAAAAGCAAATCCAAAAAAGCAGCTGCAGAAAACACTCCGGAAGTTGAGGTTCTTATTGATCGTTTCGTTTCTGATGGTAATCCCGAGTCGGAACAAGCGGCACGGATTGCAGATTCGGCACAAACGGCTTTTTTCGAAGGACATGGCACTTGTGTTTGTCAGGTCGAAACCACTTCAGGAAAAACCTCGCGCACCACTTTCAGTAATAAATTCGAAGCTGATGGAATGCTGTTCGAAGAACCTTCCACACTGCTATTCAGCTTTAACAATCCGTTTGGTGCCTGCCGCAAATGCGAAGGTTTTGGAAGTGTTATTGGTATTGATGAGGATCTTGTTGTTCCCGATAAAAGTTTATCGGTTTATGACAATGCCATTGTATGCTGGCGGGGCGAAAAAATGAAGGAATGGAACGATGCACTTATTAAGGTTGCCAATAAATTTAACTTCCCGATTCATCGGCCTTATTACGAATTAAACAGCCAGGACCGCGAAACACTGTGGACCGGGAACAAATATTTCAAAGGTCTGAATGAGTTTTTTGAATTCCTGGAACAACAGAGTTACAAAATACAGTATCGTGTAATGCTATCCCGTTACCGGGGAAAAACCGTTTGTCCCGATTGTAAGGGATCGCGCCTTAGGAAAGATGCCAACTATGTGTTGGTCGGTGAAAAGTCGATAACAGATATTGTATTGATGCCTGTCTCAGCATCCAAACAGTTTTTTGAGCAAATCAAACTCACGGCTCATGAACAAAAATAGCCTCCCGCATTCTGATTGAAATTAAAAACAGATTGGAATTTTTTGAATAATGTTGGTTTGGGGTATCTCACCTTAAATCGACTTTCAAACACCCTTTCCGGAGGTTAATCGCAAAGGATTAATCTTGCAACTTCTCTTGGAAGTAGTTTAGTGGGATCGATGTATATTTTAGATGAACCCAGCATAGGACTTCATTCCAGAGACACCGAGCGTTTAATTGGAGTTTTGAAGGCTTTACAGCGATTAGGTAATACGCTGATAGTTGTGGAGCATGACGAGGAAATAATGCGGGCAGCCGATCAATTAATTGATATTGGGCCAATGGCAGGAACACATGGTGGTGAATTGGTGTTCCAGGGAAAATTTAAGGATTTACCAAAGGCTTCGAACAGTCTTACAGCAAAATATCTCAACCATGAAATGGAAATTCCCGTGCCTGATCGCCGCCGCCGCTGGAAACCATTCATTGAAATTGTTGGTGCCCGCGAAAATAACCTGAAAAATGTAACGGCTAAATTCCCATTGGGAGTTCTTACCGTTGTTACAGGAGTCAGCGGATCGGGAAAGACCTCTCTGGTAAAGAAAATTCTTTATCCAGCCATCAAGAAGTTGTCGGGAGGTTATGGTGAGCAAACCGGAAACTACGATAAACTGAAGGGTGATTTTAACCAAATTACGGATGCGGAAATGGTTGATCAGAATCCAATAGGTAAATCATCACGTTCGAATCCGGTAACGTATGTAAAGGCTTACGATGAAATAAGAGCTCTTTATGCCGATTTACCAATGGCTAAGAGCCGGAATTTAAAACCTTCTCACTTTTCATTTAATGTGGATGGCGGTCGTTGTGATGCCTGTCAGGGTGAAGGAACGGTTACCATTGAAATGCAGTTCATGGCCGATATTCACCTGAAATGCGAAGCCTGTAACGGAAAGCGTTTTAAGGAAGATATTCTTACCGTAGAATTTAAAAATAAGAATATTGATGATATTCTTCAGCTCACAGTAGATGATGCTTTGGAGTTTTTCAATGATCCGGCAAAAACCAAGTATTCCAATCAACTTGCTAAAATCGTTACCAAGCTGCAACCATTGGCAGATGTTGGTTTAGGGTATGTTAGACTGGGACAATCATCGAACACCCTGAGTGGTGGCGAAGCGCAACGTATTAAACTGGCCTCATTTATTGGCAAAGGAAATATTGCTTCCTCTACCCTGTTTGTTTTTGATGAACCAACTACCGGACTCCATTTTCACGATATCCGGAAACTGATGGATGCTTTCAATGCACTGATTAAACTTGGAAACACAATCATTGTTATTGAGCATAATCTGGAAATTATCAAGTGTGCCGATTGGATTATTGATCTCGGTCCCGATGGTGGTGATAAAGGCGGACAAATAGTTTTTGAAGGGACTCCGGAAGACCTTGTCAAATGCAAAGCTTCTGTAACCGGACAATATCTGAAAGAGAAATTAAAATAAGATTCTCCTAAGCTGAGGGCTTTCGGTATTTTAAAACCAACGGATTCATTTTCCTGAAAAAGAGCGGCGGTATTAAGGCATAATAAATCATAGAAACATAGCCTCCCGGTAAAATGGGACTGGTTTCATAAGATTTCAGTTCCTGATAAGGCTTAGATGCGTAATAGTGATGGTCGGCGTGACGGCTCAAATCGATCAGAAAAAAACGACTTATTAACTTGTCTGTTTGCCACGAATGCAACTCGGTGACACGTTCCTTATCGGTTCTCGCCAAACCATAATGTTCTATGTAATTGGTGTACTCTAACAGAAAGTTAGCCATGAATGCCTGCACCAGATAAATAACTACTCCCATTACCCCCAGGAAATAATACAGTACAATCCATAAAATCAATTGCAACATTACCGAACCAACCACATAGTTTATTGAGCGAACCGAAAATCCATTTTCTTTTTGCAACCGCTCCTGTTCCAGTTTATAAGAACTTGCAATTTGCTGTACTGTTGACCTGATAAAAAATGCATAAAGTGTTTCTCCAAATCTCGATGTTGCAGGGTCTTTTGCTGTTCCAACCCATTTATGGTGGACTTTCAAATGATCGATATAAAAGTAAATGTTGCCGGCACTGAATAGCAGTAACTGACCGCATCTACGCATAAATGTGTTTTTGCGATGCACCAGTTCATGCGATATCACAATCGCGGCTCCTCCCGAATTTACTCCGGTAGAAATGCCCATGGCAATTTGTTGCAGCAATGACAATTCGTGATTGGCTAATGCCCAGAACATGGTGCCTAAACAAGTCAATTGACTCACTACATGAATCAGTAATAACCCATCAGGAAACCATCCTGGTTCATCCGATTCGTTAGATGAATCGGTACCGATAAATAATTCTAAAAATGCCAGTACTCCAATAGAAAATACGAAGTTGGATACCACCCACCAATCACCTGCCAGATTACCTGCTATCACTACCAGGCCGGGAAACAAACTCCATAAATACTTGTAATTCCGGTTACCCATTTGTTTTCAGTTCTGCTATCAAATTTAAGTAATTACGGTTATTAATTTTAGGTTTTAATTTTATATAATTGATATTCAGATAGATAACATTAATTATGGAAATTAATTAAATTATATGTCACAACATATATGTTATTACATTATATTTGCAACATCATAATTAAACAAGACAAAAAATGAAAAAATGATAGTACTCTTATCAATGGTATCAACAGCCGGAACGGCACAGGCACTGGTAAATTGGGCAATCGACAACAGCCATTCGCAAGTGATGTTTACAGTTTCTCACCTTGTAATCTCAGAAGTAACCGGAAATTTTAAAGGATTTTCAGGTAGCATTGTTTCATCAAAGGATGACTTCAGCGATGCATCGGTGACCTTTGCAATAGATGTGAAGACGATTAACACCGACAATGAAATGCGGGATAATCATTTAAAGGGTGATGAATTTTTTAATGCTGAAAAATATCCTCAGATGACCTTTAAAGGAACGGGATTGAAGAAAATCAGCGGGAATAAATACACCATGACCGGGGATCTGACAATTCGAGACGTAACAAAACCTGTGACTCTCGATGTTACTTATTTTGGAACTGCGAATGATCCATGGGGAAATACGAAAGCCGGATTCAAAATCAAGACCACAATTAACCGTTTCGATTACAATCTAAAATGGAATACCTTAACGGAAGCAGGCGGTGCAGTAGTTGGACAGGACGTTGAGATTACCGCAAATCTGGAATTAGCAAAACCTAAATAATAAACACACAAATCTGAAGGGGTTGCCGGAAACGGCAGCCCTTTTTTTATTCGGTTCTTATACCAAAAGGGTGCGCTTTATTATATCTTTCCAGGAAACTGTATAATTTTTTCTTTCTCGCTTTAGCGGATGAAATGGCTTTATATTCTGCATGAAGGGCTTCATCATTTTCAATGATTAGCAAAAAGCTCTCGGGATTGTAATCATACAATTCACCAGTTTCCATATCCAGTAAGCGGTAATAAGAAGCGCCTTTGGTATCAGTAACCACAGGAGCCATATTCCGGATTACGGGGTATGATTCAAGGAAATAACTGATTTGACCCAGGGTATGGATCTTATGGAATTTCTTTCCAAGAAAGATGTGGACTACGCCGCTTTCCGAGAAACCCCAAATAGAATCGCGTCCTAACATTTGCTTATTTCCCTGTGCATCGGTATAAAACAAATTCTCGGTGGTAGACCATTGTTTAATCGTAAATTCAATTTGCTGAACCGACTTAATGAGCTGCGATTTAACCAAATCGGGCTTCCCATTTCTAAAGGCTTCGAAAGTACAATAGACCCCATCAACTGGGTAAGAAACCGGATTTTGTGCCTGGGTTAACATGGGTATTAACAGTAACCATGTCAGGAGAAAGTTTTTCATAATAGCTGTTTCGTTGCAAAGATACTATTCCTGTCTTGTAAATGGGCGGATGCTACAATCGATTATTCTTGTTAATTTGCAGCCACAAAAATAGCGGCATTGACTGAAGTTTTATACCTTTCTTATGATGGCATGACTGATCCATTGGGGCAGTCACAGGTTATTCCCTATTTGGAAGGACTTACCAAAAAAGGTTATCATTTCCATCTCATCAGTTTTGAAAAAGAAATTCCCTATCAGCGGGATAAGGAATTAATCGGGAACCTGTTAAGAAGTAAAAACATTGAGTGGCACCCGCTCACTTATACCAAACGTCCTCCGGTCCTTTCCACCTTATGGGATTTATACCGAATGAAAAGTAAAGGTGCCGGATTGATCAGGAAGCACGGGATTAGTCTGGTACATTGCCGGAGTTATATTTCAGGGTTGGCCGGGTTGGATTTTCAACAACGTTTTAACATCCCTTTTTTATTCGACATGCGGGGTTTTTGGGATGATGAACGGGTAGATGGAGAACTATGGGATGTAAATAAACCCATTTACAAAATTGTTTATGCTTATTTCAAGAAAAAAGAACGGGAGATGCTGTTCAAAGCAGATGGCGTAATTAGTCTGACCGAAAACGCAAAAGCAGAAATTGAGTCGTGGAAAGTCCGCAGTACCAAAAAACTTCCCATAACAGTTATCCCATAGTTGTGCCGATTTAAATCATTTTAATCCGGCTAATGTCACAAAAGAAGCAATTGATAATCTTCGTACTTCACTTAACATCAACGGACATCCTGTAATCAGTTATCTGGGAGCAATTGGCACCTGGTATATGCTGGATGAAATGCTGGCATTTTTTGCAGTATTTCTAAAAACCTATCCGCACGCTACTTTCCTTTTTATAACCCGTGAACCTGCTGCTGAAATTATTGCCATGGCACAGAAACTGGACATTCCTGAAAACGCAATTAAAGTTATGTCGGCTGGTCGCAGTGAAGTTCCGGCTGCATTGATGTTATCTGATTTATCATTGTTTTTTATCAGGCCCACCTATTCCAAAAAAGCCTCCTCACCTACTAAGCAGGCTGAGATCATGGGAATGGGCAAACCATTGCTTTGCAACACAGGTATTGGCGATACAGATACCATTGTAAATAAATATCATTGTGGGATGGCAATCGATTTATCTGATCCGAATGCATTTGATGCGGCGATCAAAGGAATGGAAACATTACTAAAAACTCCACCAGAACAAATAATGGCAGGAGCTTCATCCTATTTTTCATTGGATGCAGGAGTTTCTAAATATGAAAGTGTTTACCAGAGCATGCTCAAGAAAGCGTAGTATATTGCTTATTTGTGATGATAAGATTCATTCCGAATAATTGTAAATCCACGGTATAATTGCTCAACAAAAATAAGCCTTACCATCTGATGAGAGAAGGTCATTTCAGATAAGGCAATTTTCATATTGGCGCGGTTTACCAAATCACTTCCAAAACCAAATGCACCACCAATAATAAAAACCACTTTTTGTGTTCCTCCAACCATCCATTTTTCCAAAACTCCTGCAAACGCTTCTGATGTAAATTGCTTTCCATTTTCATCGAGTAAAACAACCCAATCGCGATCATCAATTTTTTTCATGAATTGGGTGCTTTCCATTTCCTTTAATTGCGATTCACTGAGTGAGGCAGGATTTTTGATATCAGGAATTACTTCGATGTTAAAATCGGTATAATGCAAGAGGCGCTTCACATATATATCGATTCCTTCATTGAGCCAGGAGCCTGAAGTCTTACCAATTACCAGTAATTTGATTTTCATAGTGGATATTATTTGTAGAATAAATACTACTTGTAAATTGAAGCTTGTTAATAAAGCACTCCATTGATTTGATCTTTAATATATTACACAAATTAATAAGAAGCCGTTTATAAATCCCCCGAAGCCATTGACAATCGCTAATTTAGGCCTTTGAAACACCACTTAGCGGTCACAATTTGGCTTGATTATTGCAAATTAACCGTGAAATTCTAAATGAAATGAAAAAAGCATATAAAATAATAATGGTTTTATTGCTTACAGCAGGTACTTCTATTGCCTCACTCGATATCTATTCTGACATTGGAGATGCAATTAGATCGGGAGATGCGCGTGCGGTAGCGAGATATTTTAACACAACTGTAGATTTAACTATTCTGAATCAGGAAGAGGTATATAGCAAGGCTCAGGCAGAACAGGTTTTACGTGATTTCTTCTCCAGAAACACGCCAAAATCATTCACCTTGATCCACAAAGGTGTATCAAAAGAAGGAGCGAAATACGCAATCGGAAATTTGGTAACAGCCCAGGGTGCTCAATACCGAACCTACTTCTTCGTCAAACAAAGCTCAGGCGGTGAAGTGATTCAGGAACTGCGGTTCGAAAAGCAATAAGCTTCTAAACTTTAACAAAGCCATCGGTAAATCCGGTGGCTTTTTTGTTGCATTCAGGCTAAAAGTCACTGTTTAATTTCCCTTAAAAGTGCATCTTTGCACTACTAAACCGATCCTTATGAATTTAACAGAATTTATTCGTTTATCGCTGCAGGAAGACGTTGGTGAAGGCGATCATACCTCCTTATCAACCGTCCCTGAAAATTCAACAGGTAAAGCAAAACTTTTGGTCAAGGAAAGCGGCATTATTGCCGGAGTTGAAATAGCTTTAGAAATTTTCAAAGAAGTAGATCCAAATCTTAGTGTTGAGGTTTTAATCACTGATGGAACACAAGTAAAGCCGGGCGATATTGTGCTTACCGTTTCAGGCAGTGACCGATCAATTCTGAAAGCAGAACGCCTGGTGCTTAATTGTATGCAGCGCATGAGTGGTATTGCAACAACCACACATAAATTCAACATCAAATTAGAAGGACTTTCAACAAAAGTACTGGATACCCGCAAAACCACACCATTGATGCGGGCATTAGAGAAGATGGCGGTGCGCATTGGCGGAGGACACAATCACAGAATGGGTTTATATGATATGATTTTAATTAAAGATAATCATGTTGACTATGCGGGTGGAATTAAACAGGCAATAAGGAATGCAAAAGCCTATTTGCATGAAAAAAAACTAACCATTCCGGTTGAAATAGAGACTCGCAACTTAGGTGAAGTTGAAGAAGTTCTTGCGGAAGGTGGAGTAGATCGCATCATGCTGGATAATTTCAATACTACAGATTTAAGAAGGGCTGTAACACTTATAAACAAGCAATATATTACCGAAGCATCCGGAGGAATAACACTTGACACCATTCGTTCTTATGCTGAAACAGGAGTCGATTTTATATCTGTAGGAGCATTAACACATTCCGTAAAGAGTCTTGATTTGAGTCTGAAGGCATACAAATAATTACATGAGTGCAATTACCCGGTTACGAAGTTGGTTTGGCTATTTAAAAGCCTTCCTGCATCAGCGGATCACACGTCCCCTGATGGTGGTAGCCGATCATATCAAATACCCGGGACCGGAGAAAGTAAGCTTTCTGGATATTGGCAGATTTTTTATTATGGGTTTGCAGCAGGGAGATATCCAATCAAGGGCCCGTTCCATTTCATTTGATTTCTTTCTTGCGATCTTCCCATCCATCATTTTCTTCTTCACCTTAATTCCATATATCCCTGTAGATGGTATTCAGGATCGGATGTTATTCCTCTTACAGGAGGTGCTCCCACCCTACACGTTTGAAGCTGCCCGAACAACTATTGAAGATATCCTGAAGCAACCCAGAGGCGGATTACTTTCATTTGGTTTCTTGTTTGCGTTATATGTATCCACAAACGGTATCAATTCCTTAATTGATAGTTTTAATCAGAGCTACCACGGCATTGAAGTCAGGTCAGCATTTCAGCAACGGATGGTATCTGTGTACCTGACCATGATGCTTGCCATCATTGTGATATTATCTATTGCTTTAATCGTCATAGCCGAAATTGCAACCAATTATTTAGAAACTAAAAACCTGCTGAATGCCGGTCCCCGTATTTTATTGCTTCAAACCGGAAAATGGATCATCTTAATTGCCATGGCACTGTGTATGATATATTTCCTTTATTTCTTCGGTCCTTCCAAAAAAAATAAGCGTCCTTTTATCTCAGTTGGCTCAGTTACTGCAACCATTTTATTAATAGCAACCTCTATCGGCTTCAATTACTTTATTGCCAACTTTAGTCAGTATAATAAGCTTTATGGATCAATTGGTACCCTGATCGTAATCCTGATCTGGATCAATTTCAACTCACTTCAACTGATAATTGGATTCGAGTTGAATGCCTCCATTGAAAATGCAAAGCGTTCAAAATCCGGTAAGAAAAAACTAATTCCCAGTGATCAAACTGGTAAAGATTCACCCGGAGATACTAAAATTTACCGGTCTATATAATCGTTTACGCTTCCATCGACCACCTGAATTGGTTGCCAGTTTCCATTCAAATCAACCCGTTCAATAACGTAGTAGTCAACTCCGGTTTCCCAATCTTTATAGGGTGTCCATTTTAAATGGGTTCTGTTCTCATCATCGATAGCACCGCTAAGAAGAATAGATGATCCCGGATCACCTTCTGTGGTTTCCAGATTACACAGGTTGTTTACTTTTATTTTGTAGTAATAATTCTGCGACTTAACCTGGGTATTAAAATCGGAATAATTGGTTTCAGATGGAGGAAGTGTGGTGAGCAGAGTCCAGTTTTGCATGTCATATGAGCGGTAAAGTTCGAAATTGGTAACCAGTTGCGGTGCCAGAACAGGTGGCGCCCATTCTGTAAATACATAACTGTCATCGTTAACTGTAGATCGGATGATATCGACTTTCTGGTTTGCCAGAATTCCTGGAGCATCAATTGCTTCTACATCACTCCAGGCTTCAAATCCTTCATTACACAAGTCTGTAGCTTTAATTCGGTATGCCGCCAGCATGCCACAATAAACCGTTGAATCGATGAAAGAAAAAGTTTTTTCCCCAACTTCAGCGATCAGATTAAAGCTTCCGGTCTGATGATCCTGACGGAAAATCTGATATTTGGAAACACTGCAACCATCATAAAGATTCCAATCGAGATGTACTGCATTATCGACGATAGCAGTATTTAAATTGATTGTAGTATGTGGTGTATGAAGCGACAATTCGGGTTCAGCCATACACTCATTCATAGCCTGAACAATGTAAGTGTATGTTTCAGAAACCGTATTAAGCATGGTATCAACAAAGGTTGAGGTAGCATTGAGGGATGTATTACCGGGGTTGGAGTCAGTGTAAATCAAATCAAATACTGACAATACTCTGTTAAACCGATACACTTTATAGGCTTCGAGATTTTGAATAGCAAGATTGCCCCAGGTTAGTTCTACTGAACTTCCATCGATCACACTGGCACTTTTGAGTTCAACAACCGGTGGAGGTGTTCCAACATTTACCTGTACAATTCCTGATAAGGTTGCAGATGCACTGCAAACACCACCATTCACTGCAGTGAGTGTAACCGAATAAGTGCCCGGGACATGGTAAACATAAGTTGGTTCACTGTTAGAAGTTGATAACCCATTTCCCAGTGACCAGGTAAATTGTGTGGCACTATCAGTCATGAGCGACTGGTTGTGGAATGTCACCGGAAGGGGTGGACATCCAATATTATTGCTTACATAAAATGCAGGTTGTGGAGTTGCAGCTGCTACTACCGGAATGGTCGTTACCACACTATCGGTGCAACCAGTTCCATTCTGTGCAATCAATGTTACATAGTAAGTTCCGGGATTATTATAAACATGGGTTGGAGTTGGAGCCATAGATCCTGTTCCATCACCAAAATCCCATTGATAAGAAGTACTGTTTACAGAATTATTATTGAAGGTAATTGATAATGGCAAACACCCAGTTGTATCTGACATCACAAACGATCCAACAGCATTGGGTTGCAGATTAAATGGCACTGGACTGGTATAAAACGATTGACAACCGGTAGTATCCTGAGTCATTAAAGTAACTACATAATTACCTGGTTGATTGTAACTGTGTACCGGATTTTGTTGAGTTGAAGAAGTGCCATCTCCGAAATTCCATATCCAGTTAAACGCACTGATGGATGAATCCTGGAACTGTACCTGCCAGGGGCCGCACCCGGTTGGAGTTGCTGCTGTAAATGAAGCAACTGAACCGGTAATATGCACCAAGGCTGGTCTGATAAGTGTATCTGAACATCCTGAGCCATCAGTCACTGTAAGGGGTAACATCGTAGATACCTGGTTCATTATAAATGTGCACAGGATCATTTATGATCGATTGATTTCCATCACCAAAATTCCAGTTCCATTGAATGGCACCGGATGAATTATCATTAAAATTCACGACTGTAGGGGCACATGATACCACGCTATTTAGTGAAAACTGTGCCTGAGGTCCTGTAACCTGAACATGTGCAACAGGATTAATTACCTGAGAACAACCTGATGGAGAAGTTGCAGTTAGCGTAACGGGATAAATACCATTTGCTGAATAGGTATGAGAAAGAGTGTTACCATTCAGTACAGTACCATCACCAAAATTCCATTGCAGGGAACTTACATTTGAGGATGAATCGGTAACATTAAAAGTAAACGGACTGCACCCAACCGAATCGGATACAGCAAATGCCAGAAACATGGCATTGATATTAGGCTTTGATACAGTACGCATACATCCGTTCACATCAGTTACCGTTAAAGTTATTACGCCTGCAGGTTTATGATTGTATGTATGAACCGGATTTTGAAGAGTTGAAGTAGCACCATCACCAAAATCCCATAACCAGGAAACTGCATCACTGCTGCTATCGGCAAACACAGCTTGCACCGGTAAGCATTCCGACGACTGCGTATAATTGAAATTTGCCTGTAGGAATGGTACAAAAACAGCATTCTGTACGGTATGAACATCACTGCATCCATCAGCATTGCTAATAAGAGTAACATGATGCGTGCCGGGTAATGAATAAGTATGCGATGGATTTTGTTGAGATGAAGCTGTGCCATCACCAAAATTCCATTGCCATGAGCTAGCACCAGTAGAATTATTGGTAAAATTCAGAATTGTACTTCCGCAACCATTCGTTGTAGTGGTGAAAGTAAAATCTGATACGGGCTTTCTGATATTAACGAGATATGGAACATTCCAAGTGTAAGTACATCCAAGAGAGTCTGTAACTGTTAACGATACCTGATAACTTCCTGAATCGGCATATACATGAGAAGGATTTGCAAGTGCTGAGGTGGTTCCATCTCCAAAATCCCAGGAGTAATTAGGGAAGTTCAGATAACCGCTTGTGAAATGAACAGTGTCATTTGCACAGGCTCTGCGAGTGCTGGCATTCACTGATGCTCCAATAGCAGCATAGTAACTGCGTGACATAAAATCGGTACAACCCAATGAATCGGTTACCGTTAGTGATA
Source organism: Bacteroidota bacterium (assembly GCA_016713525.1). Taxonomy (GTDB): domain Bacteria; phylum Bacteroidota; class Bacteroidia; order AKYH767-A; family OLB10; genus JADKJB01. The sequence continues at coordinate 23,788 of JADJOZ010000007.1, forward strand.
CAATATAATTCACTCCGGTAGTTGTGTAATTGTGAACCGGATTCTCTAATGTAGAAGTTATTCCGTCACCAAAATTCCATAACCATGAAACCGCGTTTACAGATGTATTCTGAATAGTTAAAGTTGAACCCAGACAATTGTTGGTATAAGAAAGCTGGAAATCGGCGCTTGAACCGGTAAGATAAATTGGTGCCGGCTGAACAATCGTATCGGTATTTCCGAAGGCGTCCCAGGTTATCAGACTAACAGTATAAGTACCGGGATCGGTATAAATATGTACTGGATTCTCGATTGTAGAAGTATCTCCATCACCGAAATCCCATAGCCAGGCCACAGTATTCAGAGCAGGATTTGTAAAATTCATCTGGTAAGGAATACAACTGTAAACCGGATCAGGAACATGAAGCGAATCGCCTCCCCCACCTGGTAAAACAGTTCCGGAGCCAATAGTAACACCAGTATAAACATAAGTGAAAGTACACTCCGGATTTGAAATTGTAAGCGTAATGTTGTAGGGTCCGGGGACAGTGTACTGATGAACAGGATTCATTAATGTAGAGGTTCCTCCATCACCAAAATCCCATAACCACATAGTTGCACCCGAACTGTTTGCATTAAATGTTGCATTTATAGGCAAGGTTGTATCAGGAGATGTTGCAGTTGCATTGGCAACCAAAGGAAGGAAAGTCACAGCATAGTTATGATACTCGGTATATGTACATCCTTGTGCAGTAGTTATTGTAAGCGAAACATTGTACGATCCCGGAGTAGTATACACATGTACCGGATTTTGTTGTGTTGATGTTGTGCCATCACCAAAATCCCATAGCCAGGATACTGCATTTACAGACTGGTCATTGAAAGTTGCTGTGAATGGCGGACATAATGTTTGAGTTACATCAAATCCTGCAGAGCCGCCGTTGATTATATAGGTTGCATAGGGAGAAATACTCTGTGAACAACTGCTTCCGGAAGACTGAGTCTGAAGAGTAACAATATAAGTTCCCGGATCGGTGTAGGTATATACCGGATTTTGAACAGTGGCAGTTTCGCCATCGCCAAACGACCACAACCATCCGGAAGTTGCCGGAGAATTGTCGTTTAAATTGATAGTAAAAGGAGCACATGCAGTAACAGGTGCCGCCGGGTTAAAATTGTTTACGCCTGAATTAACCTGAATATTATTTGGTAAGGTATAGGTATCGGTGCAACCTGTAACATCGGTGATAGTTAAAACAACTGTATAAGTTCCATTAGAAGCATAAACATGAGACGGAGATTGTTGCGTTGAGCTATTTCCATCGCCAAAATTCCAGTTGTAAGTATAAACACCCCCACCAGGATGTGCAAAATTAACGGTGTGAGGAGCACAACCGGCAAGATCGTCGGCAGTAAAAGTTGCATTTGCTTCCGAAACAATAATAGGCAAGAATGAAGAAGCTTGAGCTGTACAACCAAAATTATTTACGATGTTCAGCGTAGTATAAAATGTTCCGGGTGTGGTATAAGTATGAACAGGTTGAAATCCGTTTCCTGAAGAACCATCTCCGAAAGTCCATGCATAAGTGTTATTGGAACCGGTCGATAAATTTACAAATGCTGGAGTTAAAGGCGCACACCCCTGATTATTGTTGATCAGGTAATAGGCAGTGGGTTTAGGATAAGATTGAACATGAACCGTGTCGGAATTAGTACATCCATTTGCATAAATTACTTCCAATTCCAGAATATAATTTCCGGCATAATTGTAAGCATGATATGGATTATAAAGCTGAGAAGTGGTAGTGTCACCAAAATCCCACGACCATGAAGTAATGTTGGGAGTTGTTGTTGAAAAAGAAGCATAGATTGGTGTACACTTTTGAAGCGGACTGGTTGATGCAATTACTGGAACCGGATTTGATTTCACTTCGATATAATCAACAACGGTTACTGTATCGGTACAGCACAATTGATTGGAGGTAATTAAAGTAACTGAATAAATGCCTGCATTTGAATAAATGTGAGATGGAGATGGTTGTGTTGAAGTAGTTCCATCACCGAATTGCCATAAATAAGATGATGCAGATGATGCCTGAGCAGTGAACAGAAAGGGTTGCGATACATTACAGGTGCTGGTAATATTTGCCAGAAAAGAAGCAGCCGGATTACTGAGAATGGTGATTAAAGCATTTTTAGATAAAGAAGCGTTGCATCCCAGTGAAGTATTGTAAGCAATTAAAGTTACTGTGTAGGTACCGGGAGCTGTATACTGGTGAAAAGGATTAACTGATCCGGAAGTTATTCCATCACCAAAATCCCATAAACATGAATCATATCCGGAAGATTGGTTGGTAAATTGAATCTGATTACTTTCCAGACAAAATAAAGTTCCGGAAGCAGTAAATGCAACCTGAGGTTGTTGCTGAACTTGTATAAAGCCTGAATGAACCACTGAATCGGACTGACCCGAACTACTTGTTGCAATTAATTTTACGTTATAGCTGCCGGTATTCAGGTAAATATTTGTTGGATTTTGAGCAGTGGAAAAATTTCCATTTCCAAAGTCCCAGAAATATGAAATAGCATTAACAGAAGTATTGGTAAATTGTACAGAAAGAGGAATACAATCAGATTGCTGGTTTACTGTAAAAGAAGCATCAGGTACCTGTGCAAATGAGGTTGAAGCTTGCAATATGAATACTGCAACCAACAAATAAATCAGGTTTCTAATGCCCTTGAATATCCTTTCAGGATTCATGGTGATATAGGTTTTTCAGGTTAAGGTTGCGGATCCGGGCAGCATCCTTGAATTGTGCATTCTTACGACCGACTGTTATAAAAGTTGCTGTTTTTATACGAAAAGGGTATTGACAAAGCCAATTCGTATCAAATTTTAAGCCTCCCATAAAAATTATAATTTACTGGTTTACAATAGCATAATAATAATTAAGCAAGAATTTATGCTATATATTAACTTTGTAAGAAAATCAACAGATTGAATTAGAAATACAGAAAAAGAGCACAATAAAGACCTATTAAGCTGAATTGACCTTAGTTTTGCAACATGAAAAGTCAGATGAAATTATATTTTCTTTTAGCATTAATTTTAATGTTTACACGGTCGGTATCCGGCAATGAAGAACCTGTCATCAGTCTGAAAAAAGTAATTGAGTTGCGGGCTCAATTTAAATATGAACAGGCATTGGTGATTGCCTCTACCCTGCTCCGTTCCGATTCGGGCAATGTGCAATATTTGAATCAGGTTGCCTTTTTGATGGCTATTCAATCGTATCCCGGGCAACCGGAAACAACCAAACAATTGAAGTATGAAAAATCGAAATACCTGGTCGAAAAATCTCTTCAGCGTAACAGACAGGATGCTGATGCCTATTATAATCTGGCTTTAGCACTTGGAAGAATCAGTGAAAATGCATCGGTCAAGATAAAAATTGCCAATGCAAAAGCCATCAGAGTATCAGCAGAGAAAGCACTTCAAATAAATCCTAAAATGGCGGGACCGCATCACATCATGGGCAGATGGCACCGGGAGATTGCTGTGTTTAATGCATTTGAGATGGCCATGATCAGTACATTTTTCGGCAAAGGTTTAGAAGGTGGAACCTATGAAGATGCCTTAAAACACTTTAAAAAAGCCCATGAACTGGAGCCATTAAATCCGACACATTGTTTTGAAATGGCGAATACCTATTTAGAGCGTGATGAAACGGGAGATGAGAAAAATGCCAAGGTGTGGTTTCAGAAAACAGTCGAAATCACCCCAAGATCAGATGATGAGAAACTTGTTCAAAAAAATGCCCTCTTTAATGTGGGTAAATTGAAATAACTCATTATCGCTATCTATATACTTGATATTAAGAAGATTACCGATTATTGGCAAACCCCAGGTTTTTTTCATAAGTTTGTATCCTAAACTATACAATCATGAGAATAAATCTAGCACTTTTGATAGGGATAATCATATTTTCTAATCAGACATTTGCACAATATACCTGGACAGCCAAGAATGATTTCCCCGGTTTGAAGCGATATGCTGGCAGTGCCTTTTCTATCAACAATTTAGGCTATTTTGGTTGTGGTGCGGATTTTACAGGCAATTTTAGCAATGTATATAAAGATTTCTGGCAATATAATACAGGATCAGATACCTGGATTCAAATTGCTGATATTCCTCTCCAAAGATATAGTGCAATTGACTTTAGTTTAGACGGATTTGGGTATGTCGGTACCGGCTGGACAGTTTTGGGATCTGCTGCAACAAGTACATTTTATAAATATAATCCAACTTCAAACACATGGACACTAATTGCACCCTTACCAGGATCAAACCGTTATACCGGAGTTGGGCTTTCAAATGGTCTTAAAGGTTATGGAGGTTTTGGTTATGCTCCTTTGAGGAAAGATTTTTATGAATACAATGCAGTAAATGATATTTGGACTCCTGTAACAACATTTCCCAGTACAGAGCGACAAAGCCTCAATGGCTTTACCATTGGTACCGATGTTTATGTCGGCTGTGGATATACAAGCAGTCCAAGAAATGACTTTTGGAAATACGATCCTGTCAATAGTACATGGACACAGACAGCAGATTATCCGGTGCAGAATTATGCCAGTGTTGGATTTACCTTAAATAATAAAGGGATTGTTGGATTGGGTAGGAATAATACTGTCCAATTTAATTCGTTTTTTGAATATGATCCTACATCTAATAGTTGGACAGCACTACCACCTTTTCCATCAACTGGCAGAGAAGGATCTGATGTTTTTGTGTTAAATGGCTGTGCTTACATCATTGGGGGAAGAACTGGTTCAAGTAATTATTTGAAGGAGGTGTGGCAATTGTGTTTGACAACCAGTTTGGCAGATAACGAAGAGTTACCATTTGAATTAAATTTATATTCTCAGGATCAATTTATCAACATTGCTTTCAATAGCGAGGACGGCTCTAAGTATGAACTTAATATTCATGATGTGACAGGGAGGAAAATTTTCACAGGTAAATTGCAATCTTCATATAACGAACAAATAAATGTCGCTTCAGGGATTTATGTTTATGCTGTTAACAAAAACAACAAAATCGTAAAAACCGGAAAGGTTGCTGTAAATTGAAAACTAATGTTCGCCTCAATAATTAAATAAGTGATTATAAGCGCATTACGTAAACTAACTTTGTAATTTGACCTATTTTCCAGCTGAGTGATAGTTTAGAACATTGAGTTTACACATTTCAGAAAAGAAATCTCTGATTTATTACTTTTTACGGCACATTTCACTGAAGGTCTCCTCAGTTCAAAGACAAGTAGTGATAAGTTATCAAAATTGCGCTAAATTTGCAATAAGTACTATTCATGAATATTTCAAGAATGGCATAAAACTATGAATTCTATAAAAACAGTAATACTTTGTGGTGGATTGGGAACCCGATTAAAGGAAGAAACGGAATACAAACCCAAGCCGATGGTAGAAGTCGGAGGTCGTCCGATCTTGTGGCACATTATGAAAAACTACAGTCATTTTGGTTTCAATAAGTTTGTTTTGTGTTTAGGATATCGCGGTGATGTAATCAAGAATTACTTCATGAACTATGAGATAAGGAACAATGATTTCACGCTAACACTCGGTAATGGCAACATGCAGGTGCATAATTCACACAGTGAAAATGGCTGGGAAATAACCTTTGCGGAAACAGGGCCTTTATCGATGACGGGCTCACGTGTTAAGCAGATTGAGAAATATATTGAAGGTGATGAATTCATGCTTACGTATGGAGATGGTGTATGCAATGTAAATATTGAAAAACTGCTAACATATCACCGTTCACATGGAAAAATCGGAACGGTTACCGGGGTACTGCCTCCCTCCCGTTTTGGTGAACTTATTACTGATGGAGAACGTGTGCAAAGCTTTAACGAGAAACCTCAGGTACATACAGGAGGTTTTATAAATGGCGGGTTTTTCATTTTCAATAAAAAATTCTTTGAATATCTGGATACAGAATCGGGATGTATCCTCGAACGCACACCGCTTGAAAAACTTGCATCAGAAGGGCAACTGAACATGTACAGCCATGAGGGATTCTGGCAATGTATGGATACCTATCGTGATTATGAATATCTCAATAATTTGTGGAATTCCCATAAAGCAGAGTGGAAATGCTGGTAGAAAATTTCTCGAATGCAGAAGTTCTGGATAGTTACTCCGGAAAGAGGGTATTTATAACCGGACATACCGGTTTCAAAGGCTCGTGGCTGAGTCTATTATTGAATTATGCAGGAGCAGTAACCAAAGGGTATGCACTGGCACCATTATATGACAATTCACTGTACAAATATTTGGAAAGCAATTTGGATATTGAATCTCAAATTGATGATATCCGCAATATTGAAAAATTAAAAAAGTCAATTTCTGATTTCAAGCCTGATTTCGTATTTCATTTAGCCGCACAGCCGCTGGTCAGGTATTCTTACCAATATCCTTTAGAAACATTTGAAGTAAATGTAATTGGTACGGCTCATGTTCTGGAAGCAATCCGATCACTTCAAAACAAATGTACAGCAGTTATAATTACCACCGACAAAGTTTATGAAAACAATGAAAGTGGAAATGCCTTTAAAGAAAGTGATCCATTAGGTGGACATGATCCATATAGTAGCTCAAAGGCAGGAGCAGAAATCATTACACAATCCTATCAACGATCATTTTTTCCGGTTCAGATGCTCCATAATCATCATAAAGCAGTAGCAACTGCCAGGGCAGGAAATGTAATTGGTGGTGGGGACCGAGCAACTGACCGCATCATTCCGGATTTAGTGAGAGCACTTGAGAATAACCTAACATTGGAAGTAAGAAATCCATCCTCCATCCGTCCCTGGCAGCATGTTCTTGATCCGCTGGCAGGATATTTAAAGCTTGGGTTGCTACTTAATTTTGATCCACTCAAATATACCGGAAGTTATAATTTCGGCCCATTGGAATCGGATCAGTGTACAGTTAAAGAAATTGTTGAGATTGCTATCAAGCAATGGGGATCAGGAAACTACGAAACACCTGAACAATTCGATCAACCACATGAAGCCACAAACCTAAAACTCGATATCACAAAATCACTTACTCAACTACAATGGAAACCAATATGGGATGCAAAAACAGCAGTAGAAAAGAGTATTCAATGGTACAAAAAAATAAACGAAACTTCTGGTAATGCAATGAAATGTTGCATGGTTAATGTTGAGGAGTTTTATAAGAATTAGAAAATACAAATGAGTTCAGTATATCAAAATAAAATATCTTCTTGCAGAATCTGTGGTAGCAACCAACTTAAAACTGTAATTCATTTAGCTAAGATGCCATTCACTGATGAATTTATTTCAAGTGATCAATTGGGAACTGAGTTTTTGAGCGACATAGATATTGCAGTTTGCAAACAATGTGCTTGTGCCCAAAATATTAATGATACTGATATGGGTGCATATTACCAGGATTACACTTATTCTGTACAATCATCTGGTTTTGCTTTAAGTTTCATGAGTACACTGGCAGAACGGATCAAATCCAATTATTTTTCCAACAAAACTGCTCCCTCAATGCTTGAAATAGGAAGTGGTACTGGAGAACAATTAATGGCATTCAAAAAATTAGGCTTTCGTGTAATTGGCGTTGAACCATCTGATAAACTTTCCGAATACGCCAATAGCCAGGAAATCAAAACATTAACAACTTTTTTTGACGAGAATACAACTCAGATTGTTGATCCGGAGTTCAGAACTGTTGATGCTATTGTTACAAGCTATACGTTCGATCATATTCCGAGACCAGTAGAGGTTCTGAATAATATTCATAAAATACTAAATGATGATGGTTTATTAATCATTGAAGTTCATAATCTGGAGTTAATCAGACAACGAAATGAATTTTGTTTATTCGAACATGAACATTACACGTACTTGAACGAAAGAACTATGCGATATCTTTTGAATCAGAACAATTTTGATGTCGTAACTTTTAAACTATTAGAGGAAAGCGAAAAGAGAGCAAACTCCTTGTTAGTAGTTGCGAAAAAAGCAAATAAATCAAACATAAGTGAAGTTGATGTTTTAAATGAAATCCATTTGCTGGATTCATTAAATAACGAAATCAATAAATCAATTTCACGTATTGATAATTGGCTAAATGAAAATAAAAAATACAAAATTGTAGCATACGGTGCCGGTGGCAGAGGGATAATGACAATTGCTGCGTTGGCCAATTCAAATTATATTCAATATATTGTAGATAAAAATCCGAAATCAGATAACATTTTTGCACCAAAATCACATCTTCCTGTATATGGCATTGAGAGATTAGCAGAAAATCGTGCTGATAAAATACTGATATTTAGCTTTGGATATTACAATGAAATAGTTTCAGAATTAACCTCAAAATTTGGGTATACCAAAGACCAGTTCATAAGCATTCTCGAACTATTAGAACCTGCCAATGCCTGAAATAATCATACATGGAGCATCTAGTTTTTTAGGCAAAGCATTTTGCCAGACGTCTTTATTCGAATAACATTCCATTTATTATTGTTGCCAGAAACAAATCAGATTTATCTGTTTGGGAAAATTTGCAAGGCATCAAACTGCTCAGGTATAATAATTCAATAGGTGAAATCAATTTAAATATCGAATCATCTTCTACATTCTACGAATTTTCCTGGCAGGGCGTATTTGGAGTCGACAGAAATGATCCTTCTCAAATTACAACTAACATTCCATTAATAATCTCTTCAATCGAATTCGCAAATAGAATTGGATCTAAACATTGGATTGGGATTGGCTCTCAAGCTGAATATGGAAATCTGGATAAGAAAATTTCTGAAAGTGATTTTTGTAATCCAACAACATTGTATGGAAAATCAAAGCTAATTTCAGGTAATATATCAAAAGAATTGTGTAAGTCTTTTAATATGTAACATTCATGGCTACGATTATTCTCGGTTTATGGTCCAGATGACAATCATGAATGGCTGATTCAATATTTGATAAAAAAAATGCTGAAAAATGAGCCAATAGATGTAACCAAAGCAGAACAGATATGGGACTATCTATTTGTAGAAGACATTAGTGATTTACTATTAAAGTTATCAAATTCGGGAGGGGTCGGAATTGCAAATCTTGGAAGTGGAAATGGCATTGTAGTAAAAGAAATTATTAATATCATAAAAGACAAAACCGGCTCAAATTCAATCATTAATTTTGGAGCAATTCCATATCGGCCAGATCAAGTCATGAAAATGGAGGCCGATATCAAAAGCTCAGAGAACATACCGGATGGAGTCCGAATACAGACTTTGAAACAGGTATTCAGAAAACAATAAATTCATTAATGGTTAAGAACTGAAATATTTAATGACGAAAACTAACACTATAGCTAAAAATATCCGTCGTTCCATACTACAGATGAATCATAGATCAAATGCATCGCATTCCGGATCTGCCCTGTCAATAGTTGAGTTGTTGACTGTATTATACTTTAAGTACTTAAACATCGACCCGAAAGAGCCGAAAAATGACAAAAGGGACAGATTTATTCTAAGCAAAGGACACGCTAGTAGTGCATTATATTCGGTATTAGCTGAAAAGGGCTTTTTTTCCAAAAACATATCTTGACAAATTTTACATTGATAACGGGATCCTTCCCGGACATGTCGATAAAGATGCTGCTCCTGGCTTGGAATGTGCTGCAGGTTCATTAGGTCATGGACTTTCAATTGGTGTAGGCATGGCAATTGCATCTAAATATAAAAAACACAATTCGAAAGTTGTAGTTTTGATCAGCGATGGTGAATTAAATGAAGGATCAATTTGGGAGCCACTACTTCTTGCCCCTCATTTAAATCTAAATAATCTGACTGTTATTATAGATTATAACAAAATACAGAGCTTCGGCCTTACTAATGAAATTGTAAATCTCGAACCTCTAAGCGATAAACTAATCGCATTTAATTGGGATGTTTTTGAAATTGACGGACATAACTTTGAAGAAATAGAAACGGCGTTGAATTCCAAATCCTCAAAACCCAAAATTATAATTGCACATACCATCAAAGGGAAAGGTGTAAGTTTTATGGAAAACAAGCTTGAATGGCATTATAGATCTCCTAATGATGAATTACTCAAGAAAGCGTTGGCAGAATTAAAGTAATAAATAAATAAGGCACTGCTTAGTCATGAGAAAAACGTTTATAAATACACTAGTCGAACTGGCAAGAAAAGACAAAAGAATTTTCTTAATAACACCAGATATAGGATATTCGGTTTTGGAACCTTTCATGCATGAATTTCCTGAACGCTATCTTAATGTCGGAGTTGCTGAACAGAATGCAGTTTCCATTGCAGCAGGACTTGCTTTAAGTGGTTTGATTCCGTATGTATATACAATTATGCCATTTGTAGCCATGCGTCCATATGAGCAAATCAGAGTTGATGTTGCATATATGAACACAAATGTAAGAATAATTGGAGTTGGTGCTGGTTTTTCATATGGAGCTGCCGGTGCAACTCACATTCTATTGAAGATATTGCAATTATGAGATGCATGCCAAATATGACAGTAATCTGTCCGGGAGATCCGTGGGAAGTAGAACAATCGATAATTGCATCCCAAAGCTATGAAGGACCTATGTTTTTCAGACTAGGCAAACAAGGTGAACCCAACATCAATTCTAATAAATCCAAATTTAAAATTGGTAAAGGGATTACAATAAAAAAGGGTAGTGATTTACATATCATCACCACCAGTAATACTCTTGAAATGAGTAATGAGATCTGTGAATTATTGAAGAAAAAAAATCTATCAGCATCATTGATAAGTATGCATACCATAAAACCATTAGACACACGACTGATCAATTCCTTACTTAAGACCAATAAACCTATTTTCACTATTGAGGAACATAGCAGAATTGGAGGATTGGGGTCAGCAGTGGCTGAGATCATAGCTGAATCAAAATTCCATCCGGTTTTTAAACGATTTGGTCTCGACGATCAGTTTTCTCACTATGTGGGATCACATTCTTTTATAAAAGAAAAGTATGGATTGACTATTCCAATAATAACAAGCAAAATTCTAAAATCAATTTTAAACTAATTATGGCAAAGAAAAAAATAGAAATAAAAAGAAATATTTCAAATAGAGAAATTAGTCAACGAGAACACTTTTTACAATTGTTCAAACAAACTCCAATTCCTGATGAAGAAATTCAATTAAACTTAGGTTTATATATCAATCGACAAAACTTATCTAGAATAATATTCATGCATGAGTTATACAAGAAAATAATTAACACTACAGGTATTGTAATTGAACTCGGATGTAGATGGGGACAAAATTTGGCTCTGTTTCAATCTTTTAGAGGAATGTATGAGCCATACAATTATAATAGGAAAATTGTAGGATTTGATTCGTTTGAAGGCTTCAAATCTATTCACAAAAAAGATGGAAAAGCATCAATAGTTTATGAAGGTGCTTATGCCGTCACTTCAAATTATGAGGAACATCTTGACAAAGTTCTTGCACATCATGAAACTGAAAGTCCAATATCTCACATTAAAAGTATGAAATCATTAAGGGAGATGCAACCAAAACACTCGAAGCATACTTAAATACTAATCCCGAGACCATTATAGCTCTAATATATTTTGATTTTGATATCTATGCACCCACTAAAAGATGTTTAGAACTAATAAAAAATCATATTACAAAAGGTACTGTCATTGGATTTGATGAATTAAACTGGCATGATTACCCTGGAGAAACATTGGCATTAAACGAAGTTTTTTGGTTTAGACAAATATGCAATACACAGATCTCCCTTTGCCCTACTCCATCGTACATCGTAATTGATTAGATTTCAAGGTTAACATGACAACATTTCAAAAACTTTATCAATTACCATTCCAACATGGAATAGATCTGTACTTATAACAGGTTTACTTGATCAAATTTGCGATCAAGTAATTTCAGATAAAATTGAAAATGATGTAGAACTTTTGATTTCCAATAATGGTTCAGATGATAACACAGAAAATGCTTGTCTGGCTTATAGAAATAAATTCAATTTCATTACATATCACAATAATGGAAGAAATATAGGAGCACAGGACAATGTACTAAAATGTTTTGAACTGGCATCAGGAAAGTATATCATTCTGTTTGGTGACGATGACAGAATCCAAACCGGTGCCATTAAACAAATTTTACATGTTCTAAGATCAAATACAGGGATTGATTTGATACTAGTTAGTTCAAATTTAAAGTCAAATCCTTTTAGTGATGGTTCATTTATAAATCTATTACAACTAGTAGAAAACTTTTACTATAATATTGGCAATGCAGGTTTATTCATCTATAAAGTATCTCTTGCAAAAAATGTACTTGCAAAACATCAATTTTCTGATTTTAATAAAAGTTGGCCTCAAACCCAGTTAATGGTTCTTGGAATAGAAGATATTCACAAGTCATCATGTTTAATAACAGAAATTAAAATAAATGCTCCGGGACTTCATGAACAAGTTATGGTATATAGTTCATATTATCTTTATCGTACAACATTTTTTGATTTAATTGATTCAATTGAATCTATAAAACATGAAATTGATCACAAGGTATATATATCCTCAAGAAGCTACCTAAGTAGAAACTTATCACAAGTTTCATTTAACATATTACAATGTGGGATATTTGTAGATGATACAACTCTTAGAATTAAAACCAGAAAACATATATTTAGTAATTTAAAATTGTTCAATACAAAAGAAAAAATGTATATGAGTTGTATTGCAAGTATATTATATCTACCTACTTTCTTGTCGAAACCACTATCAGACATTTTCATTTTCATTTTAAAAGGGCGAAACGGACTTATAAAGAAAAATAAATTTGTTCTAGCGGAAAAACAAAAAAAATCAAATCAATTGAACTCCAAATCAAATGAAATAAGAGAATTTAGTTTTTGAATTTTGACTACAAAAAATATTTCTTCTTTGTTAATTATGCGATAATCCCAAAATAGATGATAAGAGCAACTTTACATTCCCCTAATTACATCATTTAAAATCGCCTCTCAAGCTTTAATAATAATTTCAACTTTTATATTCATTATCAATTGCTAAAGGAGCTGGCACATGGAACTATATTGGAAATTATAACGGAGGAAATTGTGACCTTACGTTTTACTTCACAATTGGACAAAAGGGATATGTTGGAGGAGGAAGAACTTCAATTTCAATTTTTAAAAGCGATTTCTGGGAATTTAATCCAACAAATAACACATGGACTCAATTAGCAGACTATTTAGGAGGTGACAAAGGGCAGCAAATTGCATTTGCAAGCCCAGTCAAAGGTTATGTTGGTTTAGGCTTTGATGGAAATGCATTCTTCAATGACTTCTATGAATATAACCCATTGACAAACATCTGGAGTCAGAAGGCAACATTCCCAGGATCTGGAAGATATTCATCATTATCATTTTACATCAATGGATATGGTTATGTTGCAACAGGGTTTGATGGAAATCCTAAAAAGATGTATGGCAGTATAATCCTATATCAGATACATGGGTTCAAAAATAATTTTCCAGGCCCACCAAGACAAGGCGCAAACGGTTTTGCTATTGGAGATGCCGGATATATATTAGCAGGATTTAATAATGGAACTTCATATGATTTCTGGAAATATGATCCAATTAACGATTTATGGGTTCAAAAAACTAACTTCCCTTCAATACCTAGAAGAGCTATGGCATACTTTGTGATTAATGGCACTGCATACGCTGGATTAGGTTACGACAACACAGTATTTCACACCGATTTCTACTCATTTGACACAACTAATAACCAGTGGACATCTGAAACCAACTTCGGTGGTTCAGCTCGATACCTCACGTTTAGCTTTAACATTAACAATTCCGGATATCTCGGAACAGGTTCTAATGGGCAAATAAGTTCTCCAAACTTTTTAAATGATGTATGGGAATTTATTCCAGGGTCAATTGGTCTAGACCAAAATCAGGATGTCTTTTACCAAGTCTGGTTCAATCATGAAAATAATTCGTTAAATTTAGAATTAGAAGTGAATGCTGGCAGGATATGTATGATTAACATTTTCAATCAAAATGGTCAAGTGGTTTCAAGTGGTAAAATAAACAGCATTAGGGGAAATCTAGAATATAAAATTAATGCGAATTTATCACCTGGAATTTACTTTTATTCAATCCTTTTTAGTTCAAATAAAAGAAAGACAGGGAAATTTCTGGTTAAGTAATTCGGCATCACCAATCGATCATAATTTTCAATGAGAATTAATTTACTATATACGAGAACAAAGTGAAATTTACAGGGCGAGAACTTTATGGTGAACACTTAACCAAAATTTTTGATACCAGAAGTACAGAAAGATACAGATGACAATATTAATTACAAAAGTAGTATGCAAATCTAAAATTGTTCTATCTAAACACTGATACTGTTCCAGTCAACTTATCAATTCGGCTATAAAGTATAAAATAGTATACTCCTTCGGGCACATTCACTCCATTGTGTTTACCATCCCATTTAAATTGCTTATTATCTGATTGAAATACCTGTTGCCCCCAGCGATTAAAGATTTTAATGCTAATCTCTTCACATAGTTCTGTATATTTTAATTCAAAAAGATCATTAAGCCCATCATTATTGGGGGTAAAGACATTTGGAATAAATAAACCAGCAATTGAATTTTCATCAATTATTAAAGTTCTCTGTGCAGTATCTGCACAGATAGTTCCTTCATTAACAATTAACATCACTTCATAAAATCCAGATTGTTGATACTCATAAATGGGGTTCTGTTCGAAACTAGTGCCCCCATCTCCAAAATACCAACTCCAAGAGAATTCGTTTAAGCTCGAATCAAAGAAATTAACCAGTTTCGTACATTCATTTATACTGAAAGAAAAATTTGCTTCGGGTTGCTGTATCGCATTTATTTCTAAAACCTGGATAAGGCTATCAATACCACATTCATTTTCAGCAATGAGCAAAACATTATACGAACCTATATCCTGATACAGATGTATAAAGGACGTATCAAAACTTGTTGTTCCATCACCTAAATACCAACTAATTGAATCATAGAATTCTGATAAATTCATAAAACTTACCGATGGATCGCACAGTTGTTCAACATAAGTAAATGAAGCATTGGGCATTTCAAAATTCATGAGATTCAATTGTGAAGTTAAAGTATCGGCACCACATGAATTACTTGCAATTAGAGTAATATCATAACTGCCAGAATCGGCATAAGTATGAAAAGGAGATTGAGAAGAACTTGAAGAGCCATCACCAAAATCCCAAAACCAACCAGTAGTATTTAGTGATGAATCATAAAATGTGACAATGTTGCTGCACCATGTTGTATCCAACGAAAAAGCTGCAATCGGAATGGAACTCGGATTAATTGTAATTTCAACTTCAAATGTATCACTTCCGCAAGAATTAAATGCAATCAACGAAATAGTATAAGTACCAGGTAGCGCGAAACTATGCAACACATTTGGAGAATTTCCAGTAGTACCATCGCCAAAATCCCAAATTAAAGTACTATCATTTTGAGAAGTAGAAGTTAAAATTACCTCCAGCTCACAATTCACAATAGAATAATTAAAGGAGGAAACCGGATCTAACGGAGGGCCTACATGAATGTTTTGGATAAATGTATCTATACATCCAAAGCTATTTGAAATAACAAGCTGTACATTGTAATCTCCGGTATCCGGGAAAACATGGACAGGTGACATTGTTGAAGACAACACTCCATCACCGAAATTCCAATAAGAATTGCTTAACATTGGTGAAGTATTTGTAAAAGTTACAGCTAAACCTGAGCAATCGAAGCTATAAGTAAAAGAAGCTAAAGCAGAAGGTAGCACAGTTATGGTAACCGTATCCGTAGCTGTCAAAGGACACAAACCAACACTTGTAACAGTTAATATGTAAGTTGTGGTAACTGATGGTGACACGACAGGGTTAGGCAAAGTTCCAGCTCCATTATTCCATAAATAATTTAATCCGGGTTGAGGCAAGCTTCCTAATTGAATTGATTCACCCTCACAAATAGTTTTATCAATTCCGGCAGCAGCACTGGGAACTGGACTAAAATTAAGATTGAAAGCGACTTTTATTAATCCCTACCCCTCCATCAACCGCATCATGAATAGTACCATTGCATTGTCCATTTCCTTAACTCCACCCAAAATTGAAGTAGTAACATTGACAGGAAAACCAGATAATCCAGATTTTAGGATCACTCCTCCACCTCCTCCACCTCCATTTCCATGGCATTGGGGAATGTAAAATTGATCTCCCCCTTTTCCACCGTTTACATTCAGCTGCAAATTTCCTGTGAACGAGCTTACATCTAATATGATTGTCCCACCACCTCCACCTCCAGCACCATCAATTCCAGCAGCGATTGCCACAGAATTACCTTGAGATCGAATTTGATTACCATTCCCTATAATTGCACTTGCACTCACAAAAACAATTCCTCCACCATCTTCACCATCTGAGCCTTCAGAATTATTTTGATAAATGTCATTACCTCCGCCTCCCCCATTAGCACATGCACCACGACCAGCTGTCAATGTAGATGGAATGTCAGCAATACTTTCACCTTTTTCACCTCCTCTTCCGGTATTATAATTAAAAGCATAACTATTAAAAAAAGCTGAATAATAATTAAGAGAGGCATTTCCTCCTCGAAAACCTTTCCCATTCACATCAATATTAGCATTTAAAGTAACTGATCCTTGAAGCAAATAAAGCTAAAACACCCCCTATTTGCCCATTCCATGGAGCTGCAGTTAATGTTCCCGTAACGGTAACATTTGTATAGGAAGGTACCCGGACCAATTGCAATGACCCTGTGGCAGTATAAGAATTCAAAAGTTTAGTATTCAGGACTAAACTACCTGTTGAGACACTCTTAACAGTAGAAAATTCATAATTTCCTGAATTTCCATGATTAAGAACTGAGCCAAAATTACTTGTATTGCTAACATCAATTGTTGCACCTTTCATTTGAATAAGCAACACGGTATCATCTACACTAAAACCAGCCGTGGAAGTAACATAAAGTGAGTCAATGCAGTTTCCTCCTCCAAGCTGATTCACTTTAACATAATGATTTATCACTCCCGATATATTGGTATTTTGCGAATAAACCGGGATGCTCCAAAAAGCTAAGCAACTTAATATGTAAAAAATCCGGGCCATACTATTTCGATTAAAGGATTATTGGAAAATCTTAGGATCCTGAAGCAAATTTTGCCTTAAAAATACATATTAGATTTGTAATTTCCAAACCCTATAACCATTCACCTAAAACAGCCAATCTCCATACCAGAACAGCTTTTGAATTATCACCGTTCTGATAGTCCTTAAAAATTTGCTTGACTTTTGATTTATCGGTAAAATCGGGCAGTTTCCGGTGGTTCTCTACCAAATGCTTCAAGGGTCCCCGAAGCCATTTACTTTCTCCTGGAGTTACAAATCCCTTTTTATCTTTTCGGGCATAAATGGCTTCCGGAAGAAGTGGCTTTAGAGCTTCACGAAGAATGTACTTGGTATCCTGTTGTTTAATTTTGTCTTCATCAGCCAGTGTAAAGGCAAACTCCACTAATCTGTGATCAAGAAATGGAACCCTGGACTCAACTGAAAAAGCCATCGAATTCCTGTCTTCATACTGAAGTAATGATGGAAGGCTTGTAGTAAAAAGCAAATGATAAAGGAAATTGTCGAGTTTAGAACCCGGCACTTTATCAAGCTGGAAAGCAGGATCATCAATGTTTGCACTAACCAAAAAAGGGTAATAATTTTTAAATTCAAAATCATACAAGTATTGCTCATGCTTCATTGTTGAAAGCATTGATTTACCAAAATGCGAAATTGTTTTAATCCCTGAATTACCAATTCGCTTGTTAACAGCAAATGTTTCAGTAATCGCATCAGCTAACTTTGCTTTTTGCAACATCCCTCCTATCAATCTGTAAAAAGAGTGCATATAACCGGCAAGGTATTCATCGGAACCCTGCCCATCAAGTACAACTTTGATTCCCGATTCTGAAATTAATTTCATCAAAAAATACTGAGAAATAAATGATGAACCGGATGAGGGAGCATCCAGATGGTATGCAGCCTTATCAAAATGATTCCTGACATCATCATCGGTTGGAGAAAAATAAACCGGATCCACATGTGGATATTTCTTCAATACTTCATTAATGAAAGGTCTTTCATCAACATCACCTTTACCTTCATAGAAAATACTGAAGCTCTTGTAAGGCAAACCCTCAGAAATTTTTTGTACCATAGCTACAATGGCACTGCTGTCAAGTCCACCACTCAAACAGCTACCAACCGGTACATCACTTCTTAAATGAATCTTTATACTATCGGCAAACAACTCATAAAACCTGGTCTTCTTTTCATCAAAACTTAGGTTAGCATACTTACCGGTTTCAGGTTTCCAGTATTGTTCCACTTTAACTTTTCCATCTGAATAAAAAAGATTGCATGCAGCAGGAAGTGCTTTTACATATTTAAAATATGTTTCATCATTATAACCTAACCATCCCATTTGCAATCCACGTGCCACCTGGTTTATATTCAGATCATTTTTAAAGTGTGGTGAAGCTTTCAGAGTTTTTATCTCACTGGCAAAATAAAATGTACTTCCAGTATGAATATAGTAAAATGGTTTAATTCCAAAACGATCGCGACTGACAAAAAGTTCCTTGGTAGTTTTATTATAAATTACAAAGCCCACATTCCAACAAAATGATTCACACATGCGCTACCCCATTCTTCATAAGCATGTAAAATGACTTCAGAATCGGAATGCGTATGAAACTGGTGACCCTTTTGCAGGAGCAGTTGTTTTATCTCCACATAATTATATATTTCACCATTATAAACCATGGTGAAATTCTTATAGTGCATTGGCTGATTGGCAGCCTCTGTCAGGTCAATAATGCTGAGTCGGTTGTGTCCGAGAAAAATATGATCATCATTCCAAATTCCGGTATCATCGGGACCACGATGGTGTTGAATATGAAGCATCTGATCCAATAACCGGGAATTATCGGATGAAGGTTGAGTTTGATCGAGTATGCCGGCTATTCCGCACATTGGATAATCAGGTAATTAGGTAATGTGTTGATGGTACCGGAGCGCAGATATGAAGGGGTGTAGAATGGAAGGAAAGCTGCTTCAGGAAGCTAATTGCCATTTCCCTCAACTGACATCTTCGATTAATTGCTAACAAACCCTCTTGTCAACATGCCACCACGCCCACTTAGTCTTCAACACTTAATTTATCCACAAAAGTAATCAAAAACCAAATAATGAATTAAATCAATCAACATATCTCTTCTTTCTCATACCGGGCACCTCTTTTACTTCCAATTTAAGAGAATAAATCTGGATATCGAGCGAACTTGTGTGGATTTTGGTATTTAACTGGCATGCCCTTATGAATTGATAAATCGTGGGCTAAACATCAAATAGGCATTAAAAATACGCTCGTATAAGTTGGATACTTAAAAGAATAGTCTATTTTTCAGAATCCTTTGAACGTTCTGCAATTATTTCTTTTGCTGCTCTCTTAAAATTAAAAAGTCTTTAATAGCCATAGCAGGATTACCAATCACCACTTCATTATCAGCGACATCTTTAGTCACCACACTTCCCAGCCCAACGGTACTGTTTCTACCAAGTTTAATTGCATTGCGTATGGTACCGGCTGGAGCAACCCAGCTATTAGGACCAATTTCAACACTACCTGCAATCATTGAACATGCAATTATCAATGAGTATTCACCAATCACAACATTATGTGCAATGTGCACCAGGTTGTCAATTTTAACTCCTTTTCCGATGATGGTATCAGACAACGATCCTCTGTCGATACACGTATTATTTCCTATTTCAACATAATCATTAAGCACCACTCTTCCATAATGTGGAAACAATTCAATATCGCCGGAGTCAAGTTTATTGTAACCAAACCCATATCCACCAATTGTATTGTTTGATCCAATTTTCACATAATTTCCAATGCTGGAATTATTGATAACGGTATTGGCCAAAATTGTGCAACTATTGCCAATTACAGAAGTAGCATCAATATAAACGTTGGCTCCTAACTTAACACAATTTCCGATCACAGCTCCAGGTTCAATTACAGCAGAAGGGTGAATTTCGCTAGAAGAATTTGGTTTTTCGAAATCTAAAAATTTCACACAATAGTCAACAAGGATTTTCTTGGGATTGTCGTGAAATAAAAATGCTTTGCCCTCAACATTAATGTCAGTATTCATAAAGCTTTCAGGCATAATGATCAACTTACATTTTGTATTGGCAAGTAGCTGCGTGACATCTTTAAGATATTTTACCGTTATCATTGAAATGTTAGAATCATCACATAAATCAATAGCCCTGGGCAAATTAATTTCATGATGATTATCTAATCCGAAATTTCGGGTAGTAAAACCGTTGCTTACATGCCAGTTGATGATTTCAATAAGTTTCACAGGATATATATTTTAAGCTGATATCATTCTTATCAATTCAAATGATTCGGCATATTTTTTCATGATTTGACCGCCTCTTAAAATTGCCAGTGAACGGATGAATTCAGGATTACTGTATAAACGAAACCCCTGTGATTTATATAAATTGATTGCATCAATATTGCTTTGAATATGCGATTCTTCAAGCACATTATAAACAAAGGAATTAAAACCAAAATTATTCCATGGCATTTCATATCCTAACAAATTGTTGAATTTAAATGCCCTCTTACCTTCTTCATAAATGGTTTTGTGGTCCTGATGGATATCACTTGAACTTGGAATAAACACCAGATCTGGTTTTATTTTATTCCTCTGTACAATTATTTCTTCAAGGATTTGCTGCCGGTGAGCCGGGAAATCGCGCACTGCAAAATCATAAACGATCAAGTTTTCTCTTGGCACGCCCAAAGAAGCGAGAGATGCGTACATTTCTTTTTCAATGGTTCCAACTTCGAAACCATCTGGAGTACTTTTTTCGCATAAACTATAAACAATGATGAAAACCTCCTTTTTTTGTGCAATCAATTTAGCAATGGTGCCTCCCAAACCGAATTCAGCATCATCGGGATGAGGAGCCAGCACCAATATTCTGTTCACTTCGTTAAATATCATTTTTTATCGTTTTTATTATTTGCTCACAAATAAATTCAGCACTTCTGCCATCGCCAAAAATTTGAGGAAATCCAATTACCTTGTTTTCCATAAAATGTTTTGTGCCTTCACACAATAAATCAAAGTTATTTCCAACCAATCTGGCGTTTCCCGATTTCACCAGTTCCACCCAGGGGGTTTCTTCCAACATAATCAAGCATGGCTTTTCCATAAAATACGCTTCTTTTTGAACACCACCTGAGTCGGTAATAACCATATCGGAATACTTTTCAAGTCCGATCATCTCTATGAAGGAGACAGCGGGAATAGCAAACAAACCTGATTTATTCATCATTGCTGATAAGTCCTGGTTCGAATCAATTAGAATTCGAGTGCGTGGATGAATCGGAAAAATAATCATTTTCTTCAATACATCAATCGAGTAATGAAAAAATCTCAAAATCTCCATAAGGTTTTGAGGATCATCGACGTTCGAAGGCCTGTGTGCGGTCACTAAAAAAGTAGTTACTAAGCGGAAGATTCAAAGCTTCACATAAATTCTTGAAGTATGAATCAGCCTTATCTCTAAAATACAGCGTATTATCATACATAATATCACCACACCGGTAAACTCTTGGAGAATTTAACAATAAAGCAGAAGATTCTTTAATTTCTAATGAAAATCCTTCCTTTTCTAAACATACCATACCATCATCAGATGGAACAAAGAGCATTGAGGAAGTGTGATCACATATTAGCCGATTCACTTCTTCAGGAAATATTTTATTGTAAGATCTAACGCCTGCTTCTACATGAATAACAGGTATGTGTCGCTTCACTCCTACCAGGCATGCTGCCAGTGTTGAGTTGGTATCTCCATAAAGCAGAATTGCATCGGGCTTTTCAGTCTCCACCACATCATCAACGGCAATCATTATTTTAGCAGTTTGATGTGCATGGTTTGATGACCCTACATTTAAATTATATTTTTCTTTTGGAATCTTTAATTCCGTAAAAAACACATCCGACATATTGGCGTCATAATGTTGGCCGGTATGCACAATTACTTCTTCAATACTATTCGAAAAGTTGGCAGCAATAGCTCTGCTGATGGCTGCTGATTTAATGAACTGTGGACGAGCTCCTACTATGGTTAGTAATTTAATCATGTTTAATCTGATCATCAAGTAATGCGACCAGTCGTTTGGTTAAGTTTTTGTAAGAAAATTGTTCAACATTTACTGAATTGCATACATTAGAATTATTTCGAAATTTAGTATAAAATTTGGTAACGGAATTTTTTATCGAACCGAAGTCACCAAATTCACACACATCACCTGCGGCACATTCATTCAAAATACCAGCTGCATCACCGTTTGCAGGACCAATCAATAAAATTGGCCGGTTTGCCTGAAGGTATTCAAATATTTTTCCCGAAACCACAAATTCAGGATTTTCAATTCTGTCGATGGGCAACAATAATACCTGAGCCGATCGTTGATATGATTTAGCAGTGTTGTGATCGACATGATGAATATGATTAAGAAAATTATTAAGCCCATATTTTTCGAGAGACTTTAAAACAACATCCGCCACGTTACCAACTAACTTTATTTCGAGATCTCTTGCAAACTGAGGATCTGCCTTTTGCATCTCACCAAGTACAGCCCAAAGATCATTACAGTTTCTGTTATGTAAGAAACTGCCAACATGTACTATCGTGAATTTAGTATCAAGTTCAGACACTTCTTTACTTGATAGTTCACCCTCAAACCCATTGTGAAGAACGCTGCAGTTAACATTATATTTCTCGCGAAACTCAGTTTGTATAGCATTTCCAACTACCAAAACAAGATTTGAATTTAATATCACATCTTTTTCCATTTGGGCATGTTTCTGCATTGCAAAACCCGACAAATTCATTTTCTTCAAATAATCCATGCTGGTCCACGGGTCTCTGAAATCGGAGATCCAGGGAATATTAAATTCCTTATGAAGTTTGTATCCAATCAGATGTGTACTGTGTGGTGGACCGGTTGTAATTATTACATCCACAGGATTAGTTGCAAGTAATTTGCTAAGGTAGTTGAAAGAGGGTTTAATCCAGAATTTACGTGCATCGGGTATAAAAAAATTACCCCTGATAACCCACAAAAGCTTTTTGAATAACGAATGATCAACATCCGACTGTTGCTGCATCTTGTAAATGTTTTTCGATTTACTGCTTCTGTTGCTGAACAAAGTGAGCAAATTATTGGGTTCGGGAACTTTCACACGATGCACTTCTATTCCTTGTGGCACCTTTCCCAGTAAATTAGAATCCAGAATTGGGTATTGAGCATCCCTGGCAGTAAATATCGAAGGAGTCCAGCCGAATGAAGGTAAATTTTTTAGAGAACTGGATCCACCGATGTACACCTATTCCACCCGCTGGGGGCCAGTAATAGGTAATGATCAGCACTTTCCTTGGGTTCATGATACGGAGCGCTTATCATTAGAACCTGAATTTCGTAATTCCATAAACACACCGCCAACAAAAATCAGCAACACAAGTATGGATCCTGCAAGTGCAATTTTCTCTCCAGTGTAATAGGTTTTAGGTTCAAACTTAAATTCAATGGTGTGATTTCCAGCAGGTATTTTCATTGCCCGCAGCACATAATTAGCTCTTAAATGAGGAACAGGTTTGCCATCGATATAAGCATTCCAACCTTTATCATAATAGATTTCTGAAAACACGGCCAATTGATTACTTTGCAATTTAGTTGTATAAGTAAGATGATTTGCCTTATAAGCAGTAAGTTTGATTACTCCTGTAGAATCATACTGTGGATTAAATCCTGCAAGTTGATCTTTAAATCTTACATCAATAATTGCAGTTTGCGAAGGAACGAAATCAGTCAGCGCTGTAATTTCAGAATCGGCATTGGCAACCAGTTTAAATTCTTTCACAAACCAGGCTGGTCCAAGTGCCCCGGGATTCCTTTGTGGCAATGGGCGATTTGTTTCGCGGTCAGGAACAATAAAATAGCGGGTATTCAACATATCGAGTACAGCCATATTATTTCTGCTAATCTGATATTCGATCAATTCCTGATATCTCTTCAATTTTGCTCCGTGGTAACCACCAATAGAGTTATGAAAATAGGAAGTACCTGCATCATTAAAAGTGCTTACCGACATATTCATCACTCTGTAACCGGGTTCTTTGTCCTGCAGTATAGCCAGATCAGCATCTGATGGCTGGAAAGGTTGTTTCGCTTTAGAAGCAGAAACAAAATTGTCAGAATCAAGATACCGTTTGTCAACTACCCAAAGATCAACTAAAATAAACCCGGCAAGCAACCATACTGCCAAATGCTGTTTGATAGTTCCTTTGACTGTGAAATATAGTACTCCAAATGCTGCTGCTATAAAGAACAAAGACCTGAATGCATCCATCCGTAAGGCAGACTGTCTGTCTTTCAGGAGTGCTTCCAATAGCCAGGGATAATCCTTATAATTTGCATCACCGGTTGAACTGAAATCGCCGGCAAGCGAAGGAACAATAAAATAAATTAAGCAAATACCTCCTGTAATATAAAATGAGTAAAGCAAAGCTTTATTCTTTTCAGCAGGAAGAATTTTACCATCAAACAATTTCGCTAATGCCAGAATTCCAAGCAAGGGAACTGTAAATGCGAGCAAGGAAAGAATGATAGTTACTGCACGAAATTTGTTGTATCCCGGAAAATGATGAAAGAAAAATTCATTGAATCCCATGAAATTTTTTCCCCATGAAAGCATGATAAATAAAATTGTGGTAATTACAAGCCACCATTTATACTCACCCTTAACAAGGAACATTCCCACAACAAACAGAAAAATCATAATTGCACCCACATAAGTTGGACCGGCAGTAACCGACTGTTCTCCCCAATACATAGGAGCATTTTGGGTGAAACGCTTAGCATTAGCCGCGTTTCCATTGTCAGCTAATGCCTGGTAGGTTGCTGAATTAGGACCTAGCTCTGAAGTACTGGAACCACCGTAGAAATCAGGTATTAACAAAGTCATAGTCTCATAAATCCCATAACTCCAGCTGAAGGCATAGTCCATATCGAGACCTGTACTAACGCTTTTTTCGGTTAGTTCAGATGGTCCGCGGGTTGTATCTTTCCCATATTCATAGGTAAGCATTAATCCGGTAATGTTAGGTAAGATGGCAAGTACTGCTGCTATCATTAACACGGCTGCTGCTTTAGCAAAATCAGGCAGTATTTTTTCTTTGATAGCAAATACCAATTTTACCAGCATCCACAAGCCTATGGCAATAGCCAGATAATACGTTATCTGTAAGTGATTCGCATAAATTTGCAGTGAAAGTGCCATGGCAGTAATTGCACCACCAAGCAAGTATTTCTTGTTAAATGCAAATATAATTCCGGCTATGACAAGAGGTATTAAAGCAATGGCATGCACTTTAGAATTATGTCCGGCCATAACTATGATCAGATTATACGATGAAAAAGCAAAAGCCAGAGCTCCCGCAAATGCCATTTTAAAATCAATTTTCATTGATAGAAGCAACAGATAAAACCCAATTAAAGCAACAAAAATGTATGCAACAGGAACTGGTAACCCCAAAAACAGCACATCATTTACATATTTGATAAGGTTCGCAGGATAAAGAACTGAAATCTGATATGCAGGCATTCCTCCGAACATCGAGCGGGTCCAAAGTGGTTCTTCCTTGTATTTTTCACGAAAATCAACAATCTCCTTCGACATTCCCTCCCATTGGGCGATATCATGCTGTTCAATTACTTTTCCTTCCAGTACCGGAAAAAAGTAAGCAAGAGAAATAGCAATGAATGCGAGTACCACAAGCAGGTGTGGTAATAATTTCTTGAAATCAATATTCATACTTTACCGGTTTTGTGGATAACTACAGGATTGAAAATTACAGAAAATATTACAATTTCAGGATTGAAATCAGTTCGGACCAATAAGGAAATTATTTAACTTCTTCATAATCAACATATTCGCCACCTTGACCTGTGTTTCCGGACTTAGGATTTTGCTTTTGTTGAACAGAAATATGACCTTCAGGAACTTCTTGTTGCGCCTGACCGGGGTACCGCTTTTTCATTTCGTTTTCCATTTTCTGATTCAGGTTATTGAAAGTGGAAACAACGAATAATCTAGCGAACATTCGCAGCGCAAAAAAAATCAGAACAAGAACAATCAGAAATTTAAGCATGACCGAAAGTTAAAAATTAATAAATAATTATTTACTGAGGTACATAGATTTCTCCTTGTACAAATGTCTGAAATAAGGATCTTCCAACGAATCGATAAACCGGATTGCTTCACCGGTTGATTTCATTTCAGGACCCAGTTCTTTATTCACATTCGGGAACTTATCGAATGAGAACACAGGTTCTTTTATAGCATAACCAAATTTCCTGGGTTCAATTTTAAAATCAGAAAGTTTGTGAGTACCCAACATAACTTTGGTGGCAATATTAATGTATGGAACCAGATGAGCTTTAGCGATAAAAGGAACAGTACGCGACGCTCTTGGATTTGCTTCAATCACATACACTTTTTCTTTTTTAATCGCATATTGGATATTCAGTAAACCGCGAATATTCAGTGCCAGTGCAATTTTTTGAGCATATTCACGCATCTGATCCAATACATGTTCAGAAAGATTGAATGGTGGCAATACCGCAAATGAATCACCAGAATGAATTCCTGCAGGTTCAATGTGTTCCATGAGACCAATAAACTGAATATTTTCGCCATCACAAATTACATCTGCTTCTGCTTCTTCAGCTCTGTCGAGGAAGTGATCTATCAGTACTCTGTTTCCGGGCAAATTTTTGAGCAGTTTAATAACAGCATTTTCAAGTTCTTCATCATTAATAACAATACTCATTCCCTGTCCGCCTAACACATACGAAGGCCTTACCAACACCGGATAGCCGACCTGATTGGCAACCACAAGTGCCTCTTCAGCAGATTCAGCAACACCATACAATGGGTATGGAATATCGAGATTTTTCAGAAGGTCACTGAATCTTCCGCGGTCTTCAGCGAGATCCATATTTTCGAAGGAAGTACCAATAATTTTAATTCCTTTTTCGTGCAGTCTTTCAGATAATTTCAAAGCAGTTTGTCCACCCAGCTGCACAATTACACCTTCCGGTTTTTCGAACTCTATCAATTCATAGATATGTTCCCAGAAAACAGGTTCGAAATAAAGCTTATCGGCAATATCAAAATCGGTTGAAACCGTTTCGGGGTTACAATTCACCATGATAGCTTCAAACCCTGCTTCTTTAGCAGCAAGTACTCCATGCACACATGCATAATCAAACTCAATCCCCTGTCCTATTCTGTTTGGTCCTGAACCAAGCACAATAATTTTCTTTTTATCACTACGAACAGATTCATTACTGATTATCGTTTTGCCATCGGCAGCAGTGTAACCATTTTCAAATGTAGAATAAAAATATGGGGTTTTGGAAGGGAATTCAGCTGCGCATGTATCGACTGTTTTATAGACTCTGTTAATGCCAAGTTCTTTTCGTCGGGCATAAACTTCATCTTCGGTTACATTACTCAGGACATACGCAATTTGATTATCTGAGTAACCTTTTTGTTTCAATTCCAGGAAAAAATCGGCAGGCAGATTTTGCAGATTGTATCTCTTCAGTTCCTGCTCCATCAGTACTAACTGTTGAATCTCATGCAAGAACCATTTATCAATTTTTGTAAGGTTAAAAATAGATTGAATTGGCACACCTAACTTGAGTGCTTCCTTAACATGAAAAAGGCGATCCCACGAAGCATGTTCCAGATTATAAACAATATCATCGAGTTTGGTTGATCCGGTTCCATCAGCACCCAGGCCCGATTTATTTATTTCAAGCGACTGACATGCTTTTTGCAGGGCTTCAATAAAGCTGCGGCCAATTCCCATTGCTTCACCAACAGATTTCATTTGTAAGCCAAGTGTACGATCGGCAACGGTTAATTTATCAAAATTCCAGCGAGGTATTTTTACAATTACGTAATCGAGTGTTGGTTCAAAGAAAGCAGATGTTGAACCGGTGACCTGATTCTGCAACTCATCTAAATTGTAACCAATTGCCATTTTTGCAGCAATTTTAGCAATCGGATATCCGGTAGCCTTCGATGCCAAAGCAGATGAACGGGAAACACGGGGATTAATCTCAACAGCAATTATGCTTTCATCTTCGGGATTAACTGCAAACTGTACATTACAACCGCCGGCAAATTCACCAATAGCCCGCATCATTTTGATTGCCAGGTTACGCATGTGCTGGAACGTTTTATCGCTCAGAGTCATTGCAGGAGCAATAGTTATGGAATCGCCGGTATGAATTCCCATCGGATCAAAATTCTCGATCGAACAAATGATAATTACATTGTCTTTGTTATCCCGAAGCAATTCCAGTTCATATTCTTTCCATCCAAAAACAGCTTTCTCAATCAGAACTTCATGGATGGGCGATGCTTGCAGACCACGCATCAGTTTATCTTCAAATTCTTCTTTTTTAAAGACAAATCCTGCACCGGTTCCACCGAGTGTGTACGAAGGCCGTATGACCAATGGATAACCCAGATTTTGAGCAATTTCTTTACCTTCGAGAAAGGAATTGGCAACTTTGGAAGGAGCAACACCAACACCAATATCAATCATTAGCTGACGAAAAGCTTCTCTGTTTTCAGTGGTTTCAATAGCTTCAATATTGACTCCGATAATACGGACTCCATATTTTTTCCAAATTCCCATTTCATCAGCTTCTTTGCACAAATTCAATGCTGTTTGGCCTCCCATGGTTGGAAGAACAGCATCAATTTTCCTTTCTTCCAGAATCTGAATCAATGATTCGGTATTCAAGGGCAGCAGATAAATATTATCTGCTGTCACCCTATCTGTCATGATAGTTGCGGGATTGGAATTTATAAGTGATACTTCAATTCCTTCTTCTTTCAAAGAGCGGGCGGCCTGAGAACCGCTGTAATCGAATTCACAAGCTTGTCCGATAATAATTGGACCGCTTCCGATAATTAAAACTGACTTAATGGATGAATCTTCCGGCATTGCAAGGTGCTGATTTAAGTGAAAATTCCGGCCTGGGATGGCTGTCTTTCGACCAGGGTCATCCAGCCCCGGAAACGGCTGCAAAGCTACCAATAATAAACCGATTACTTTAATATTGTTAGTAAATATGCCATAATTACAAATTGCTGATAATCAACATTCTGAATATGCAAAATAAAATGATTTGAAATTCATGATAAAACGGACAGCGACTCATTGAAAATGGGCATGATCTGAAATAAAACCTTCTGTTACTATCTCATAAACGGAAATGCTGATTCTTTAGGATAGCTTTGCAGGTAAAATACACCTTGAAAATTGAGTCACTTCAGCCTGCATTTAACTGATATCCACTGGAACTGTCAAAGGTTTGGAACCGGTACTAAACTGCTGATAGCTTTTCATGGCTTCAATCGTACGTCGGATGATTTTCACGTTTGAAAAGCATTTAAGAGATTCTTATACCATAGTTGCTGTTGATCTCATATTTCATGGCAAAACTCTTCTGGCAGACAGTTTTTCAACTAAAGGACTTTTTACAATGGATAATTTAGAAGAATTGATTCGAGCAATTCTTAAAAATGAAAATAAAGAGCAATTTTCGGTAATGGGCTACAGTTTTGGAGGCAGGCTGGCGATGAATTGCATCCTTCTATTTCCGGATAAGGTAGATAGCCTGATACTGATTGCATCCGATGCATTAAGATGGAATCCGGGCTATTATTTTGCTACCAAAAGCTTAATTGGAAAGACCATTTTCCGGCTGATGACCAATAATCCGGACTTTGTGGTTTCCATTCTTGGTTTCTTAAGCGCGATCAGTTTAATACATCCAAAAGCTTTTGAATTTTATAAGAACCAGCTATCTTTTCAACCTGTGCGACAAAAAATTTATGATGTGTGGATGGCGCACAGGAATATGGTTCCTGATATTTCATTGATGCAGAAAAATATAAATAAGTTCCATATTCAAGTACTGCTGATTTTTGGTGCACATGACAGAATTATCCCGGCAAGGGCGGGAAAGAAACTTATCAGAAGTTTAAAGAAAAATGCACGGGAAGTTATCATAGATGCAGGGCATCGTGTTATTGAAAAAAGCCAAGCTATCAGTGAAGAAATATGGAATCATTTAAAATGAAAACTGCCGGCAATACCAAATATATTGCCGGCAGATAATATCATTTTTTATTTTTATAATCGGATAAGTTTTTGGTGGCTGCAATTTTATTATCAGAGAATATAGTAATCAAATAGGAACCAGCCTGTAGTCGGTCGAGGGGCATGGTAAAAGTGCTGTTACTGAATAATGGGTTAACAATTTGTGCCACTGTTCTGCCTGCAAGATCTGTTATAACAAGAGAAGTAATTTCAAGTTCTGATCCGGTCTTTATAGTGATCTGATCACCTGCAGGATTAGGATAGAACATAAAATCGTTGGCTTCAAGTTCATCTAAACCAACACCTGTACAGTTGATTTGAGATGTGATCGTTTTTACGCAAACACCATTGTCAATCAAGAATTCCAGGTTCACAAATCCGGTACTACCAACACACGAAAATGTATCGCCAGCAACGGGTGCTCCACCATTGACAATATGAGAAACCGTATAGGTAACTAAACCGGTCATCGGACAACCAGTCATGTCCAACACTGCCTGATTAGTGCCAACATTAACAATCGCACAGGAAGAAACATCCTGAAACACGCTATTTATGATTGCATTGGATGTATCATCAGTACATTGTGTAGGGAAGACCTGAATACTGAAGTGTACAATTTCAGATGTTGGAGCAAGGGAGAAGAATATTGTAAAATTGAGAGTTCCGATTAGTGGAGTACCGGGATCAGGAACAAACTGATTGGGAAAACCGGCAGCGACTAAATCGGGAACAGATTGAGCACCTACCTGGTTAAAAAACTCATCATAAAATACTGCATTAAATCCTATACGGGTTGAAGGATCGTTTGTAAAATCAACAGGCACAGCATATACTACAGAATCGAAGGCACAAATAGAATCGGCGGATGCAAATGTAAGCGGTCCGGTAATAACTGCACAATTAATGGCTACGGGGCCGTCCCATCTGAACATGGGTGCATTTAATTCATTGGACCCTGTCCAGCCAATTTCTGCTGCAATAAATTCTATATCTGAATGGATTAAATTATCGGCAGAATACCAGGTATCGCCATCATCCAAAGTAAATGCAGTACCACCTCCGGCTTGTGGTGAAGAAAGAAAATATGTTGAGGCCGTTCCGGGAACAAATGTTAAGACCTTTGTTAAAATATTAGCAGTATTTGTTGCAACCAAACTCCAGGTGGCACCGCCATCTGTGGTACGAATAACATCGGAAAGTGCCGGACCAGGGCTTCCATTACTTGCAATACCATTTAATGCATCTTTGAAAGCAATATCGCCAATATATGAACCTGTATATGGTGTTGATGCAACAGTCCAGTTCAAACCACGATCAATGGTTTTATAAATACGCCCCAAATTAGTTCCGAACCAAAGCGTACTATCACCATGCGCAGTATAAACACTGGTAATTCCAAATTCACCTGATAGTTGCGGAGCAATATTTGCCTGCGGAGTTCTTTCCCAGTCATTACCACCATCCGAAGTAGTATATATTTCAAAGTATCCGGCATTCGGATCTCCCATGCAAATGCCATTGTTGGCATCAAAAAAGTAAACAATATTAGGGAAACCTGCTGGAGCAGCAAAAACTGCTGAATCCTGACTTTGCCAATTCACACCACCATCAATAGTTTTCATAATTTTTCCCCCACCACCAGTAGCATAGAACATAACAGCCCAGGCAGTGTCTGCATTCAGTCCAAAAATTCCGGATGGACATAATCCGGCAGCATTATTTATGGGTCCTGCAATCCATAAATTACCCCCATCGATTGTCTTAGTGAACTCTTGAACGGGAGCCAATTGATTTGTTGGGTCGGCAGCTATTGCCCAAACAACACTGGTATCGACAGCATCAATAAACTGAGCAAAGCGGTTTGCTGATAAATTAGAAGGTTGCGCGACCCATTGAGCCGTAGAAGCAAACGAGATGACACTTAGGATTGCTACAAGTAGTATATTTTTTTTCATGAATTAGATTTTATATGGTTTCGTAATGGGTAGGTAAATGTAGCAGAAAAAATGGAATTTGCAAACCCTGGTCAAAAACATTCTAAAAGAATAAAAATCGAATCCGAATCAACTATCAAAATAATTTTACTACTACTGAAATTCAATTACTTACGAAACATTATTTAACCTATAAAGTAAAAAAAAAGCCACCCATAGGGTAGCTTATATTAGTGAGATGGATTACAATTAAGAATTTCTTCTCAATGAACCTTCATCAGATACGGTTAATTTGTGACGACCTTTAGCTCTTCTAGCGGCTAATACACGGCGACCATTGGCACTTGACATTCTTTGACGGAATCCGTGCTTATTTTTTCTTTTCCTTACGGAAGGCTGATACGTTCTTTGCATAACAATTCTCTTATACGGGAGTGCAAAAATACTGAAATAATTGAATCACAAAAGGAAATTTTCTAATTTTATTTAATACTACTGATAATCAAATGATTAGAAACACAATTTTTTTTGTCATGAAAAAATCCTCATTAAAATAGTTCGAAACAGGCAATATTTCAGTGAGTCCTTTGAATGGTTGAAGTTCTTCATCGAGATCACCACCTTTCAGACAAATAATCCCATTTGGCATAGCATGTTGTTGTTTTCTGGCTATTTTCAATCTGCTCCATTTATAAAGGTCATGTAAAGGTGCTGTAGCCCGGGAGACTACGTAATCGAATTGACCAGTGATATTTTCTGCCCGGTCGCATACAGCCTTTGCATTGGGTAGTTCCAGACGTTGTATGATATCTTCAACAACCTTAATTTTTTTTCCAATTGAATCTATTAATGTAAAAGTTGTTTCCGGAAATAATATGGCCAGTGGAATACCCGGAAAACCACCACCGGTGCCGATATCTAAAACTTGTGCTCCGGGTTTAAAACTAATGAATTTTGCTATGGCCAGGGAATGCAACAAATGCCTTTCATACAGATGGCTGATATCGTTTCTGGAAATCAGATTAACCTTTGCATTCCACTCCTCATAAAGTGGACCAAGATTAATTAATTGCTGCCTGGCTATAGGGGTCAGGTTCGGGAAATACTTATCGATTAACGTAATATCATTCATAAAAAGAAACTGCCCTTCAGAGGGCAGTTATTCATTACAATTTGTGTTCAGAATTTTTCATTATTTGATAAAGAAACTCTCTAGCCCGGAAGAGTTGTGCTTTCACGGTTCCGAGAGGTAATTGTAGTTCATCAGCAATTTCTTCGTAAGAGCGTTCCTGAAAATACCTGAGTTCCACTAATTTTTTATAGCGGGGTTTCAGTCTTTCCACAACATCGCGCATCATCATCACCTTTTGCTTCTTCATCATATTCTCTTCAGGATCCGGCTGATTCGATTTGATATCAATGGTTAATTCACCACCATCATCTGTTTCAAGACCTTTATCAATAGAGAATGTTTGCTTTCTTTTCTTACGGATAAAATCGATGCAATTGTTTGTAGCGATTTTGAAAAGCCAGGTACTGAAAGCGTAATCAGGAGTATATTGCTTTATATTTTTGAAAGCTTTTCCAAAAGCCTCAATGGTAAGATCATCGGCATCATCCCGGTTGTTCACCATTTTCAGCAACATAAAGTATATTGAATCTTTATAACGGGACATCAGTTCGGCATAAGCCTTCTGGTCACCGCTATCGATGGCATTGCGAACCAACTGATAATCTTTGAGCGCTTTATCGCTCAGATTCGGATTTATCTTTGAAGGAACCGATTCATCACTGGTAGTAGTATCCTGATTTATTTCCATGTTTTATCTTTAATCAAAAGGTTGGCGACCGCAAGGGCCGGATATATAAGTACAATCGCAAGATCGAATAACGGAATCATCCAAATGATATCCATCTCTCCCAGCCTCTTCATACAATTGCCAAAAATAATCAATTGTACGAACAAACGCAGCAACCAGGCACCAAGTATGACTTCCCACTGATAACCAGTTACTAAGAGTAAAATTAGTGCAGCATAAAACACAAACATGGAGAAAAAGAACGTGCCAATCATGAATTTATGTCCCGGTTTATACAATTTCCCGGTGCTCATGTGTCTTTTTTTCTGACTAAACCATCCCAACCAGCTGTTTCTGGGTTCAGAAACTGTGAAAGATGACGGATGTAATTCAATCCGGGTGTTTTTTGAAGTGGCTGTTTCATTAATGAATAAATCATCGTCACCCGACATCACATGGTTATGACTTGCAAAACCTTTATTTTTAAAAAAAAGTTCTTTTCGGTAGGAAAGATTCCTACCAACACCCATGTATGGGTTTCCGCCCAAAGCACTTGATAAATACTGAACAGCATTGAAAACGGTGTCCATTCGAACCCATTTGTTCAAAAAGCCCGATACTTTCCGGTAGGCACCATAACCAATAACGATATCAACACCTTGTTCATAACGCGACACCATATAAGATATCCATTCATCAGAGGCGGGTTTACAATCTGCATCCGTCATCAATAAATGATCATATTTTGCAGCTTTAATTCCCAATGAAAGGGCAAATTTTTTGCCATGGCGATATTTCTCCTGTTCATTGATGGTCACCACTTTAAGGTGAGGGTACAAAGGTTGAATTTCTTCAAGATAATTGCTGCTCTCATCCCAGGAACAATCGTTTACAACAATTACTTGAAACTCGGGATATTTCTGATCCAGAACCGATTGCAGATTTTCTTTGAGATTCTTAAGTTCGTTTCTGGCGCAAATTATAACCGAAACCGGCAGCTTTTTTGCAGGTACAGAATTCACCCTGGCAAAAGCCAGTTTGCTAAAGCGAATTAAGAAATAATAGAGCTGCACTAAAAGCATCACTCCGCCCCCAATAATCCCCCAGGTTTGAATACTATACCAATCCATAATTCACAATTCAGGCAATCACGCAAATCTATGAGGATAAGTAAGGGACATTATTTCTATCTTTGACAAGATATTAACACAAGCAGTTTAATAAACATTTATGAAATTCCGGCTTTTGCTGAAGACCCGGGAAGTAAAGCCAGAGCCGGAGAAATAACAACCGATCATGGCACCATTCCCACCCCTATTTTTATGCCTGTTGGAACCGCCGGTTCTGTAAAAAGCGTGCATCAGAGGGAATTAGTCAATGATATTGATGCCAAAATAATTTTAGGAAACACCTATCACCTCAATCTCAGACCAAGCACTTCCATTCTGCAACAGGCTGGCGGATTGCACAAATTTATGGGTTGGGAACGACCGATTTTGACCGATAGTGGTGGATATCAGGTTTATTCGCTTGCCGCAAACCGAAAAATAAAGGAAGAAGGTGTACACTTCCGGTCTCATATAGATGGATCAAAACACTTTTTATCGCCTGAAACTTCTATGGAAATTCAGCGGGTAATTGGTGCCGATATCATTATGGCATTTGATGAATGTACACCATTCCCGTGTGACCACAGAACCGCTAAAAAATCGATGGAAATGACCCATCGTTGGTTAACCCGATGTTGTGAATATGTTGATAACATGTCGCCACTTTATGGTCACAGTCAGGCACTTTTTCCGATTGTTCAAGGAAGTGTTTACAAAGATCTCAGAGCACAGTCAGCAGAAGTAATTGCATCTGCTAACCGGGAAGGCAATGCCATCGGAGGATTATCGGTTGGTGAACCGGCAGAAGACATGTATGAAATGACAGATTTGGTTTGTAGCATTTTACCAAAAGATAAACCCCGGTATTTAATGGGAGTTGGAACTCCTGTTAATTTACTCGAATGTATAGCACTGGGAATCGACATGTTTGATTGTGTAATGCCTACACGCAACGCCCGTAATGGCATGTTATTTACAAGCGAAGGTTTCATCAACATCAGAAATGAAAAGTGGAAAGACGACTTCTCTCCAATTGATGCTCAGGGAAATTGCTTTGCCGACACCCAATATTCCAAAGCTTATCTTAGACATCTCATCATATCAAAAGAAATATTAGGTGCTCAAATTGCAACCTTACATAATCTTTCATTTTATTTGTGGTTAGTTAGAGAGGCCAGAGTTCGCATTATTGAAGGCACATTTGCAAGCTGGAAAAATGTGATGGTTAAAAAACTGGCTCAAAGGATATGAGAACCTCCGTCAAAATATTGGATGCATACATTATAAAGAAGTTCCTTTCAACTTTCTTTTTTGCATTGGGATTGATTATCCTGATTGCCATTGTATTTGATATTTCAGAGAAAATCGATGACTTTTTGGAAAAGAAAGCCCCATTAGAGTCAATAATTTTCGATTATTATTTGAATTTTATCCCCTATTTCGCTAATCTTTTCAGTCCGCTATTCATTTTCATCTCAGTTATTTTCTTTACTTCAAAAATGGCAAGCCAGACAGAAATTGTTGCCATATTATCGAGTGGGATCAGCTTCAGAAGATTGTTAGCACCATACATGGTTGTTGCGGCCATCATTGCCAGTTTGTCTTTTTATCTCAATGGTTGGGTGATACCTCATTCCAATGAAACCCGTCTGGCATTCGAAAATACCTACATCAAAAATCCATATGTTTTAAAAACCAGAAATATTCATCGTCAGATAAATCCTGGACAATTTATTTATTTTGAAAGTTACAATACATTGGATGATATAGGATACCGTTTTTCCTATGAAAAATTCGATAATGGCAAGCTATTGTATAAAATGAATGCGGAAAGATTGGTCTGGGACACAGTCAAAACAGTATGGAGAGCCGAAACCTTTACCATCCGCGAAATTGATGGTATGAAAGAGAAACTCAGAATTGGTGTGGCACTTGATACCACTTTTTCCTTTTATCCGGAAGAATTCAACCGAAGGGAGAACAACATTCAAACTATGGATATGAATGAACTGGAAACATACATTCAGGATAAAAAATGAGAGGTGCCGAAGGACTTCAGTTTGATGAAGTTGAAAAATACCGACGATCTTCATTTCCATTTGCCACATTCATTCTTACCATTATAGGTGTGTCATTATCGAGCAGAAAAGTTCGGGGCGGTATCGGGCTCCAGATTGGTGCTGGAATTTTATTAAGCTTTACTTATATTATGTTTATGCAGGTCTCGACTACATTTGCAACAAATGGAAATTTTCCGGCTATCATTGCAGTGTGGATTCCAAATATAGTTTATGCGCTGGTGGCAGTAATACTTATGAGAAATGCTCCTAAATAAGCTCTTTCAAAAATCATGTTAAAAAAAATTGAATGTACCATTAAGAGCAAATGGTACATTCAATTTTTCAACAGCTTTTTTACAAAACATCCACTTTGCGATGTGATCCGTCGCAATAAGGTTTATTTGAAGAAGCACCGCACCGGCACAAAGCAACCTGTCCTTCTTTCAGCGTTTCGTTCCCATTTTCATCAACAACCGTACAATTGCCTTTTACAATTAAGGGACCTTTACTCATCACATGAACCTTAATATTAACGTCATTTTCATTGTTTTTCGTTTCTATATTCTTGATTTGATTTTTTTCAATTGATAATGCTCCGGAAGGGCACTTAGAAACCTGTGCAACTATCTGCTCAGTAGTACTTCCTTCAGGAGTAATCCAGCGACGTTTACGGGGATCGAATACTTCAGATAGTCCACGGAAACAGATGGCGGAATGGATACATAAATGTGGTTGCCACACAACTGTGACTTCTCCATTATTATATCGTTTGGTAATTTCTTTCATGTTTAAGTATAGAATTAAGAAATAACATATAATTTATTTTCAATAGCTATAGAATTCGATAAAGTTTTATGAACCGGACATTTGCCGCTGATCACCAATAAACGTGCAATTTGATCATCATCGAGATCTCCTGTAAAAGAGAGCTCCTGTACAATTTTGGTTTGCTGAACTCCGGAAACCACCTGACGTTCCATTTTTACATTGGTTGTTACATAATCCAGCTTCCATCCTTTTCTGTCGGCATACATTCGTACAGTAATGCAGGTACAGGAAGCTAATGCCGCCAATAGGAAATCGTGAGGACGAGGACCTTTGTTACTACCTCCATGATCAAGAGGTTCATCAGCATAAAAAAGATGCCCACCTGAATTTAACAAGGTTGTATAAGCGGCACCTGATAAAGATCCCGATAAGGTATTAATTTTTATTTCCATAAAATCTAAATTTGTGCTGAATTACAGTTAATTCGACAACGGACACTAAATTACGAAACATTCTGTTAAAGTAATTTGTTTCTTCGTGTTATTAATAAATCTATATGAAACATACTTTTAAACTCCTGATCTTCTGGCTTCTATTCATTTATTCAGTTCCTGCAACAGCATTTCCAGGGCCAAAAGCATCGGATAATGGCACCATTAAAGGTAAAACGGTAGATAGCAAAACCAGAGAGCCACTTCCTTTCGTGAATATTATTGTTCTGGGAACATCTGTTGGAACTACATCGGATGCCACCGGTTCCTTTATTTTGAAAAATGTAAAACCGGGTTATGTAAAACTCGGTGCTTCAAGCGTTGGCTATAAATCTTTCACTTCCGCCGACATATTCGTTACCAATGAAAAAGTTCCTTTCATTGAAATTGCTTTGGAACCTACAACAGCTGATCTTAAGGAAGTAGTTATTTCAGGACCACAATTTGTCAAGAGAGAAGAGAGTCCGGTTTCTCTTCAAACAATTGGCATTCGTGAAATTGAAAGGAACCCCGGAGGCAACAGAGATATCTCCAGAGTTATTCAATCTTTACCCGGAGTTGCATCATCACCCAGTTTCAGAAATGATATAGTCATCAGAGGCGGTTCTCCTTCAGAGAATAAGTTTTACCTTGACGGGATGGAAGTTCCTATTATTAATCATTTTCAAACACAGGGATCGACCGGTGGACCCGTTGGTATTATAAATGTGGATCTGGTAAGAGAGGTAGACTTTTATTCAGGCGCATTCCCAGTGAATAAAGGGAACACCTTAAGTTCGATAATGGAATTTAAACTCCTGGAAGGAAATCAGGAAAAGACCGGATTCAGGGGTACCGTTGGTTCATCTGACTTGGGATTTACAATTGATGGACCGATTACTTCAAAAACAAATTACATAGTTTCTGTCAGACGATCCTATTTACAATTTTTATTTGAAGCCCTTAAATTACCTTTTTTACCAACCTACACCGATTTACAATTTAAAGTGCGGCATAAGATTAATGAACGAAATGAAATAATTTTTCTGGGTATTGGCGCATACGATCAATTTAAACTGAATACCAATGTTAACGATAATGTGGATGATGCCGAACAATTAGAGTATAACAATTATTTGCTGGGAAATATTCCAACCAATAATCAGTGGAATTACTCAACCGGAGCAATTTACAAACACTTTGGCAAAAACAGTTTAACTAATGTGGTGCTGAGCAGAAGCACCTTGAATAACAGTTCAGAAAAATTCAGGAACAACAATGAAAATGTGGCTACTGATCAGATTTTCGATTATGAATCTGAAGAAACAGAGAACAAATTCAGGGTTGAAAATAATTTATCGAAAGGAACCATGAAAGTATTAAGTGGTTTTAGTTTAGAATATGCCGATTATTTTGTAAAAGGCTTCGACAATATTAACACTTCATCCGGACCGGTAAAAAGATCCTACAATTCATCATTAAATGTTTTCAAATACGGACTTTTTGTATCGGTTTCAAAGCCGGTATTTAAAAACCGATTAGCCTTGGCAATAGGCATTCGAACAGATGCAACAGATTATTCCGCTCAAATGAATAATCCCGCTAAACAACTTTCACCCAGATTCTCAGCATCCTGGTCCTTTAATGAAAAATGGAGCTGGAATTTTAATACAGGGCGTTACTACCAGCTTCCCTCCTATTCTATTTTAGGTTTCAGTGATGCATCAGGAAATCTAATTAATAAAGCCAATAAACTAAAATACATTTATAATGACCATCTGGTAACCGGAATTCAATTCCTGCCTGATGCATCTTCTAAAATTACTTTAGAAGGATTTTATAAAAAGTACAAGAATTACCCTTATTCTTTAACTGATTCTATTAGCCTGGCAAATCTGGGTTCCGACTTTGGTGTGGTTGGAAATGAATCAGTGAACTCTTCATCCAAAGGAAGAGCTTATGGCATTGAATTATTGCTGCAGCGACGTTCTGCAACCGGTATATACGGGATCATGGCTTATACATTTGTGCGTAGTGAATTTACCGGCGACAATGCGAATTACATTCCATCAGCATGGGATAACAAACATTTACTCACACTTACAGCAGGAAAAGAATTTGGGAAAAACTGGGAAATGGGAATTAAATGGCGTTATGTAGCCGGCAGACCATATACACCTTATGATGTTCCAGCTACATCATTGAAAACAAACTGGGATGTCAGAGGTCAGGGAATATTGGATTACACCTTATTAAATACCGAACGACTTGCAGCTTTTCATCAGTTGGATCTACGTATTGACAAAAAGTGGTTCTTCGACAAATGGTCGATTAATTTATATCTGGATCTACAGAATGTTTATGCCTTTAAAGCTGAGAACCAGAATATAATTAATGTCAGAACAGATTCAGAAGGAAAGTTCATTACTGACCCTGAAGATTCAAACCGGTATTTAATATATTATATTAAAGATGAATCAGGAACGGTGTTACCCTCCATCGGTGTTATAATTGATTTTTAAGTAACAAACAATTCATATAAAACTGAAAAAGGCGGAAGAAAAACTCTTCCGCCTTTTCGGTTTATGCAATAATTTTATTGTTTTACAAAGGCTGAACGCACTTCACTTCTTCCTGCATTTAAGAAAACTGACATGATTAGTAGTAGTTTTTTCATGAGTTTAGAATTAAGTTATATTAAAGGTTTACTTCACAAATATAGCCAAATTTTAAATTATTAGTATCAGAATTGTGTCATCAAAAAGTGTTTCTAAGTAGCTATTTTTCAGATCATTGTCATTATCATGTAAATTACCTTATTCTAAAAGCAATGATGACTTGTATAAAAATGAATAGTTGTGCCACAAATATGTAAGGTACCAAAGTATTGATAATAGAGGGTTTCAGCATATGCAGGGTCTGTTAAACAGCCGAAACAGCTTTTTTGAGATTCACCA
This sequence comes from Bacteroidota bacterium, assembly GCA_016713525.1. Taxonomy (GTDB): domain Bacteria; phylum Bacteroidota; class Bacteroidia; order AKYH767-A; family OLB10; genus JADKJB01. The sequence goes on from JADJOZ010000007.1 coordinate 65,418, forward strand.
TAGTATGGAACAGACATGTATACTTATCAGGAAACTTGATTTGCAATACGCATCCCATCAGAAGTACTTTTAACATCAAACAGGCGCAAGCCACAAAACCACATACATGAAAGCGCTCGAAAAAATTTGTCTGACTCTGATTAGCTTACTCGTAACTAATTATGCTTTTTCACAATCTTCATGTGCACCTACTACTGCACAGTCTGACCTCGACATCAACAATGTTCGCACAACAATTTTAGTTGGTGGTGACATGTGGTGGGATCTGACTAGTCCCAAATATGAAATTCCGAAAGGCAGCAATAAACATTCCTTGTATGCCGGATCACTTTGGATTGGAGGCATTGATGCCGGTGGACAAATTAAAGTTGCAGCACAAACCTATCGCCAATCCGGAACTGATTTCTGGGGTGGCGCTATCGATACTGTGCAGATTGGTATTTCAGCTTCTAAATGTCTGCAATATGACAGACATTGGAATGTTTCAAAAACAGAGGTGCAGGATTTTATAAATGATCCAACAACAGCAACTAATGATATTAAAAGCTGGCCGGGTAATGGAGATCCAACATCAAATGAAGGAACATATTTAGCACCATTTGTTGATGTAAATGGTGATGGCACCTATGATTATACCGATGGCGATTATCCGGGATATAATTTCAGCGGAGTTTATCCTGCTGCACCTGGAACATGTAAAACCGTATGCAATGATTATCTTTTTGGAGACCAGACTATCTGGTGGGTTTTCAATGATGTAGGTAATATTCATGGTACAGGCTCCGATCCTATTGGTCTCGAAATACGTGCACAGGCATTTGCATTCCAAACCAATGATGAAATAAATAACATGACCTTTTATAAATACCAAATTATAAATCGTTCAACAAATACCCTGACCCAAACCTATTTTGGCCAATGGGTTGATCCTGATCTGGGTAACTCTATTGATGATTATGTTGGTTGTGATGTTGGCAGAGGACTTGGTTTCTGTTATAATGGTGATGCTGATGATGAAACAGCATCAGGTTATGGTATTAATCCGCCGGCTGTCGGTGTCGACTTTTTTCAGGGGCCACTAGCTGATATGCTTGATAATATCGATAATGATAAAGATGGCTGTGTTGATTGTACTTTTTGTACCGATTCAGCAGGAGTTGTTTCTGTTATTCCAGATGATGTTTTGCGTGAACAAATTATCATGTCTAAATTCATGAAATATGACAATGTCAACAATTCTCCGATAGGAAACCCGAATGGATTCACTGATTTTTACAACTACCTCCAGGGCATTTTCTCGATGGTCAACCTATGACTTATGGCGGTAATGGTCACGACCCCGGAAACCCGGTTTGCGACTATATGTTTCCCGGCGATACAGATCCTTTGTTCCCAGGTCAGAACTGGACAGAAGCAACTGCAAATAATCCTGTTGGTGACCGCAGATTCATTCAATCGGCAGGAGTATTTACTTTGGAACCGGGTGCTGTAAACTATGTCACTACAGGAGTGGTGTGGGCGCGTGCAACAACCGGCGGGCCACAGGCAAGTATTGGTTTGCTAAAAGCGGCAGATGACAAAGCACAGGCTCTTTTTGACAATTGCTTTAAACTTATTGATGGACCCAATGCCCCTGATTTAGCTGTTAGAGAGCTCGACAAAACAATTATTCTCACACTTACAAATACCAATGTTCCTGAAATAGAAAAGTATGTGGCTAAAGATCCTACCATCACCGGATTTCCCGATTCATTGACCTACTTTAAATTTCAAGGCTATCAGATATTTCAGTTCAAAGATGAAACTGTTACTGTTGCAGACATAGGCAATCCTGATAAAGTAAGATTAGCCGCACAATGTGATATTAAGGACGGAATAAGCCAGCTCGTTAACTTTTATTATGAACCCACTCTGAATGCAAATATGCCGATTGAACAAGTAAATGGAAGCGACAAAGGTATTACACATACCTTCCTTATTAAACAGAATTTATTTGCCACCGGAAATACTGCATTGATAAATCACCAAACTTATTTCTTTACGGTGGTTGCCTACGCACATAATAATTACAAAACATACGACCCAAGTGATCCATTTCAGTTAGATGGTCAGAAAAAACCATATTTATCTGGAAGAAACAACATTAAAACGTATTCTGCAATACCTCATATCCCGAGTGTGGAAAATATTGGAACCATATTACATACCCAATTCGGTGACGGACCTCCTGTAAAAAGAATGGAAGGTAGTGGAAACGGAGGTATGATCGTTGATTTCACTGAAGCAACTGTTGATGAAATATTAAGTCCCCCCTATTACCGTTCGTTTCAACCTGTTTACAAATCCTTGAAAGCTCCGGTTAAAGTGAAGGTGTTTGATCCAATGATTATTGATCCATTACAGTATGAAATCAGATTTGATACAATCAGTCCTAATGCTAATTACACACTATCATCAAGTGACCAGTCTTTGATCGTGAACTCCGATTACAATATTGCTACGTCAGATGAACTTGTGGTTCCTGAATGGGGTCTCACCTTCCAGGCTTCTACTTGCATTGAACCCGGCGACACTCTGGATCCAAAAAATGGCTATCTGGAAAGTTCTATTGAATTTAATAATGAATCTGCAAAATGGTTGTCTGCTGTTGCTGATGTCGACAATATCGGAGGTGATCCAAAAGATTGGATCAGATCCGGGACTGCTTCAAATGATCCTTATAAAAAAGAGGATGATAAGGAAGTATATGAAAATGTTGTCAATGGTACCTGGGCTCCGTATAAGTTGGTTTCAAGAGATCCATTTCACCCGAGAATGGGAAATCTTGGTGAAGTAAATATCAGCTTATCACCTAATGAGGATACTAAAACAGCAATCAATAGTATTGATGTGATATTTACCGCAGACCAGTCGAAATGGACACGTTGTGTTGTAGTTGAAACCGGAAATCAGGCAGCTTTAAATATTGGTAATGCCAAACAGTTTGATCTCAGAAAATCAGCATCAATGGGGAAAAATGGAGAGCCCGATAATTCAATCAATTCAACTGGAATGAGCTGGTTTCCGGGATATGCATATGATGTTGAAACCGGTGTAAGGTTGAATATTGTCTTTGGCGAAAATTCTTCATTGATTGAAGATAATTCGCAGGATATGAAATTCAATCCTACTTCAAGAATTTATGATAATTCCGGTAAAATTGTATTAGGTGGTATGCATTTTATTTACATCATGGGGCATAATGGTGATGGAGAAACTGATGTACCGCCCTACGATTCATGCCGATATATTTTCAACAAACTCAATACATTGAATTCTACCGATAAAAGAACTGTTTGGAAACATGCTATGTGGACAAATATTCCACTAGTAACAAGTGATTATGAATCACTCAACCTGCCGGTTGAAATACCTTCCGATGTAAAAGTGAGAATTCGTATAGCCAGAAATTACAAACCTATGGCCGGCACAACCGAATTAAGGTATACCGATATTCTTTCAATTGGAACTACCTATTATGTTTCAAAACCTCCGATAACACATAATGGTATCACTTATGAATTTACAGGACAAAGCTTTGTTGCTACCACATCTCAATTTGAAGGTCCGGGACGGGTAACTGACCAGATTCCGGCAAACAATTTTATGCCATTGTTCACCTTTGGAACAGAGAATCTGGCATCTGAAACTAACAATCAGGAAATTGCTTCGGAAGCACTTCGCTTAATTAATGTTGTTCCGAATCCATATTATGCTTACTCAGCTTACGAAAAAAGCCAGCTTGACAACCGGATAAAGATTACCAACTTACCTGCAAAATGTAAAGTAACTATTTTATCTCCGAACGGTACTATAATCAGAAAATTCGAAAGGGATGTTCCTACTGATAATACTGCCGGAACTGTGGTTTCGCCGAAATCCATTAATACCGACACAACAATTGACTGGGATTTAAAAAACTTAAAAGGTATTCCGGTTTCGGGTGGTATGTACTTAATTCACGTTGATGCTGGTGTACTCGGAACAAAAACAATTAAATGGTTCGGAATATTGCGACCAATTGATTTAGATACGTTCTGATAAAAAATCAGGTAGTCAGTGCCTCCAAATACTGATTGATATAATATTTAAGTTGTGACGATTTATATTGCATAACAAAACGGGGATGTTCCAATGCGACTACGCGATCGAATATTTGGAGCTCCCCGTTTAATTCAGCTAAAAACTGACCGTTCTTTTTGCCTAAAGAAATGACCACATCGGTGCGTACACCAGCACGAATACACATATCAAGATGTTGAATGATGTAAGGTTTAACTTCATCAACAATGATGTGATTATCGTAAAAGTTGAAATTTTTTCCATTCCTGACAAAACCAAGTGGACAAAGTGCACTTAGCAAAACATTATCATAGAATTTTGGAGCACCTCCATAGGCTTCAATCATCTTGTAAATAAATCGACTGGACAGTTCACTACTCTGAGGTAAATCTGTCGATAAACCACAACTTTCTTCCAGTGCAAATGTGTCGGTAAAAGGTATTCCTGTGAGGCCGCCTCCTTTTCTTCCGGGATTGATTCCAATCATTAAAATCCGGGGCTTGCTGCCGGAATAGAATTTTTCACAGAACAATTTCAGCAGGCGTTGAACTTGCAATTCAGAATAGGGATTTAAAACACCAATTCCTGATGGTAATTTCCAGGAAGGAGGTTTCTTTAAAAGAAATTCAGCAAAAATTTCACCAGGTGTTGGCACGAAAAATTATTTCAGTTTAATGGAAATAATTGGCAATGTGTTTTTGTTGCCTTTCTCGTCGATATAAGTTACCTCTTTCAAAATAACGGTATCACCAACATTTCCATTTTTAATGGCTTCGCGTGCAAGGATTGGGAATCCGCCTTCTCCAATTCCAAAATCTTTGTTCATGAATGGTTTTAATGTGAGATAATTAATCTGAAATGTTTCAAGTTTATAAATTTTTCCATCATCACACTGAACAGTAAGAGGCGATAATTCAGTCCATGCCAAAGCATCAGCAATAGTAACATCATTGATTACTTTGTCATTCATATATACTTTGCAGGAAGCAGGTGCTTTTGCTTCCTGAGCATTTAATTGAGAAAGCGATCCGGATATAATTACAACAACGATAAGTAGTATTTTTTTCATAACAACATTTTATTTGAACGAGATTATTTTTTAGGGAATTTTGCAAGCACATCTTTAGCAGCATCTTTATGTACTGTAAATGACATCATTTTTAATTTGACATAATCCTCATGATAATAATAATAACCTTTACTAACAGGATTATTATGAGCACCACTACCGGAATCTTTAATCAGAAACCAAGTACCATTTGGTTTATCGACCCAGCCAACCATATGTATACCATGATCATCGGTAGTTGAACCATTTGTAAACCTTAATTGGCGGGCATTTTCATCAATATATGCCGAAGGAACATCATAAGTCGGTACCACAGCAATTCCTTTACTCCCTAAAATTCCTGACTCTGAAACATCGCCACCAATAGCAATAGAAAAACCTTTCTTTAAAGACGATTTGATAAGCGACATAAAATCATCAAGGGGAACATTATGGTAGTCCGCAGAATTCCACCAATTATCTGGCACGTCATACTCAGCAATGGTATAATATTTCGATTGTTTCAATGACATAAAGTCAACATAGTCATCAGGATTTAATTTAAGCACATGAGACATGTATTCTTTGGGAGATAATTTTTTTCCGTTTACCATCACATGATCCGGAGCTTTACCCATGTGATGATCTAAAATAGAATGAAATGTGGCGATCACTTCCTGTTCATTCCAGGCACCTGCAGCCTTTACACTTTTCAGATAGTGATCGAGTTCTGCAAATAAAACAGAGTGATCAAGGAATTTTTGACCTACTCGATATCCGGAATAAGAATCATACGGAACTATTCCATACATTTTCATCATCCTGGTAACGGCATTCGATTCGGAACCTTCTCCAAAGAAGGAAGCACCCCGCGTTTTAACAAATTCACGCGCCTTTTCAATGTATTCCCAATAAACAATATACAATTCGGCTAACCTCACTTCATCACCTGAAAGTCTCTTTACTTCTGCTTCTAAAAATGAAGTAGTTGAGAAACTCCAGCAGGTGTTGGTCATGCCTTGAGAAACCGGTTTACCTGCCCATACAGTTTGGAACTCATCTGCTGAAACCGGTGCCTGTATGTTACTGAAGTCCATTTTAAAAACAGGAGGCTTTTCATCAGTTTTTGGAGAATTAAAGAGCTTGATGCTACTCTCAATTTCCTGATAAAATTTATTTTCGGCTTTTATAAATTCACCTTTATCACGACGTTCCTGCGCATCGGTGATAACAGGAATTGAAAGCCCGATTATTAATGCAAATGCAATTTTCTTCATAGGTGTTCAAATAAATATATAATTGAAACTTCAAGTTGAAAAAGTATCCTTTTCAACCATTCCGGTACAAAAATAAAAAAACCGGACTGTTATGTCCGGTTTTCTTAAAATTTTATTGATCGCTTAACGGGGATCAACAATTACGTTTACTCCATCATGTTTACCAGAATAAACACGAAGTCTTTCTTTCTTTTCTTCAGGAGCTGCAAATGTACTTTCTGTTCCCCCGCCTGTTCCGCCTTCAGCACCACTATCAATGGTAACTGTTTCATTATAAGGCTCAGTTGTTGTACCTTCTTCAGTGGTTGGAGCAGGTGTAACAGGTGGTGCATCACCTTCTTGCGCAAATGCACCCTCACTTAACATTCCCAGCCCTGCAAAGGCAATAATTGCAATCAATTTTGTTGCTTTCATTTTATAATGTTGGTTTTATATGATCAAAGATAAGTCAAATTTTTAAGAATGCAAGTCTTTTCAATTAAATTATTACACTTAAACCGGCAAGTCATACAATCACATTTATGTGTCTGTTCCGGCAATTTTCCAATATTAATTTACGTCTTAGCCAGTAAATGCAGGTGATTCAAGGAGCCGACCCGTTAATACGAAGCATCCTGAAAAAGGTTACACTACCCTATCATGTAGTTAAATTTCGACATCTTAAAGCGATTAAAATACAAGCCTTTATTAGTTTTGTAGCATCATATGGTAACACTAAGCAACATCAATAAGAGCTATCAGGTAGGGAAGAATAAACTTCACGTTTTGAAAGGTGTAAATATGCACATTCAGCCCGGTGAATTTGTCTCGATCATGGGTTCATCCGGCTCGGGAAAATCGACTTTACTTAACATTTTAGGGATACTTGATGATTATGATTCGGGCGATTACACATTGGGTGGTACGCTGATAAAGAATCTGAATCAGGCAAAAGCTGCCCAATACCGAAATCGATTCATTGGTTTCGTCTTTCAATCGTTTAACCTGCTTTCTTTCAAGAATGCATTGGAAAATGTTGCATTACCACTTTATTATCAGGGAGTTACCAGAAAAGAACGCAATAAAATAGCGATGGAATACCTCGATCGTGTGGGACTTAAAGACTGGGCTTTACACCTGCCCTCGGAAATGTCGGGAGGACAGAAACAGCGTGTTGCCATCGCACGGGCACTAATTTCAAAACCTAAAATGATTCTGGCAGATGAGCCAACCGGTGCTCTCGATTCTGTTACCTCCATGGAAGTAATGAAATTATTTAAGGAAGTTCATAAAGAAGGCATGACCATGATAGTGGTAACACACGAAAATGATATCGCAGCCATGACCGACAGAGTTATCAGAATTAAGGACGGCACCATCGAAGTACCTGAAAAGTTAACTGCTTAATAAAAACGTATGTTCGATCTCGATAAATGGCAGGAAATATTCAGTACCATCAGTAAAAATAAACTGAGAACGGTACTTACAGGCTTTAGTGTTGCCTGGGGTATATTCATGCTTATTATATTATTGGGTTCCGGATATGGCCTTCAAAATGGAGTTGAAAATCAGTTTCGGAGTTCTGCTGTGAACTCCATTTTCGTGAGAGGCGGTTCCACTTCATTGGCATATGGAGGATTTCAACCGGGCCGCGATATCCAACTTGAAAATGCCGATTATGATCTGGTTAATAACAACGTCCCTCAAATAGATCATATTACTTCCCGTTTTTTTATTCGTGGAGAAATCAATGTTTCCTATAAAAATAAGTTCAGCTCGTTTGAAGTGCGTTCGGTTCATCCCGACCATGCCTTCATCGAAAATACTGTTATTCACAAAGGAAGATATATCAATGATTCCGATCTCGAAGAACATAAAAAAGTAGCTTGTATAGGTACATTGGTTGTTGAACAGCTTTTTGCCAAAGATGAAGACCCTTTAGGGAAATACATTAAAGTAAATGGCATCGCATTTTTAGTAGTTGGTGTTTTTGAAGATGAGGAAGGGGATTATGAAAACAGAATGGTTTACCTCCCTATTACAACTGCTCAAAAAGCATTCAATGGTCAGGGCAGAATTCGCCAGATTTTGTTAACTACAGGTGATGCTACTGTGGAAGAATCGAATGAAATTGTTGCCGACATAACTTCTATGATTGCCAACAGGCACAAATTCGATAAAAATGATTCCAAAGCACTTTCAATCTGGAATAATTACGAAGAATACAAAAAAGTAATTGGTATGATGGGAAACATCCGGATGTTTATCTGGTTCATTGGCATTGGAACAATCATGGCCGGCATCGTTGGTGTTTCTAATATCATGATGATTGTAGTGAAAGAAAGAACCAAAGAAATTGGTATCAGAAAAGCATTAGGCGCTACTCCAGCTTCCATAGTAAGTCTTATCATTCAGGAATCTGTTTTTATCACCGCTGTGGCGGGATATCTTGGTTTGGTTGCAGGTGTAGGTTTGCTTGAACTGGTATCAACCTTCGTTCCTAAAAGTGATTTCTTCGATCATCCTGAAGTCAATCTGGGGGTAGCCATCTCAGCAACCATGGTCCTGGTAGTTTCAGGTGCCATTGCAGGACTGATTCCAGCAAGAAGAGCAGCAAAAATTAATCCGGTAGTTGCTTTACGCGATGAATAACATTCCTAAAAATTTATAACATGTTCGACAGAGATAAATGGCAGGAAATTTATAGTACACTCAGCAAAAATAAGCTGAGAACATTCCTTACAGCTTTTGGGGTGTTCTGGGGAATCTTCATGCTTATTTTTATGTTAGGCTCTGGTAACGGACTGCAAAATGGAGTTCAAAATGGATTCAAAGACTTTGCAACCAACAGCATGTTTACCTGGACACAGCGTACCAGCATGCCCTACAAAGGTTTCAAACAAGGCAGAGGTTTCAACTATCACAATGAAGATATCAAAGCTATTAAAGACAATGTTCCCGAAGCTGATATTGTAGCTCCCAGAAACCAACTGGGGAATTATGGGGGTAATAACAATGTAAACTACGGATTAAAAACCGGTTCTTTTTCAATTTATGGCGATTACCCTGAGATTTTTAAGATCCAAAGTTATACCATAACTGAAGGTCGGAAAATGAATCAACTCGACCAGCAGGAAAGAAGAAAAATCGCAGTTATTGGCTCCCGGGCTAAAGAAGTATTGTTTGGTGCTGATGTTTCTCCCTTAGGGAAGAATATTGAAATAAATGGGGTCTTCTTTCAAGTAGTTGGCGTTTTTAAGAGTAATCAGTCAAGTGACCGCGGAGAGGAAGATGCAAGCACCATATTTGTTCCCTTCAGCACCTTCCAGAATGCGTTCAACTTTGGAAATGTGGTAGGCTGGTTTGCTATCACATCTAAGCCCAACATACCTGTTTCAGTTGTCGAAGATAAAGTACTGGCATTGCTGAAAGAAAGACATTCCGTTCATCCAGATGACAGGCAAGCCATAGGACATTTTAATCTTCAAAAGGAATTCGATAAAATGAACGGACTCTTTATGGGAATTGAATTACTCATCTGGATTGTTGGAACAGGAACCTTGTTTGCAGGAGTAATTGGAGTAAGCAATATCATGTTGATAATAATTAAAGAACGAACTCAGGAAATAGGAATCAGAAGAGCCATTGGTGCTCCCCCATCTGATATCATGAAACAAATTATGATGGAATCAATCGTTCTCACCACTATTGCAGGTTATGCCGGACTGGTGTTGGGAGTTGGTTTATTAGAATTAATTTCAGGTGCTATGGCGGGAAGTGGGGATAGCTCAAGCATGTTTATGAATCCGGAAGTTGATTTAAAAGTGGCATTACAGGCTTTGGGAATACTAATTGTTTCCGGTGCGCTGGCAGGACTGATTCCTGCATTCCGGGCATTAAAAATAAAACCTATTGACGCTTTAAGAAGTGAATAATCCAATCTGAAAAAGCATTTATAAAAATTTATGAAGAAGATCATTAAAATAGTTTTAGGTGTTGCGCTGTTAGGCTTGTTTATCTGGACACTCTATTTCCTTTATCAGAAATCGGAAACCAAACCGGTTGTGTATAAAATTGAAAAACCGGAAGTGGCTACAATAATCAAAAAGACTGTCGCCACTGGAGCTGTAGTTCCTAGAAAAGAAATTGCTATTAAAGCAAAAGTTTCTGGAATTATAGAAAAAATATTTGTGGAAGCCGGTACTTACATCAAGGAAGGCGAAGTAATTGCACGGGTTAAGATTATTCCTGATATGGTTAATCTTAATAACGCTGAAAGTCGTGTGAATCGTGCAAAAATCACTCTCGAAAATATAAAGAAGGAATACAATCGAAGTAAGCAATTGTTCGATGGTAAAGTGATTCCGGAAAGCGAATATCAGACAGTTCAAACCAATTATGAAACCGCAATCGAAGAACTTGATGCGGCAGAAAATAATCTTGCACTGATCAAAGAAGGTTCTAACAAAAAAATGGGAAGCATTACCAATACTATGGTTCGTTCCACCATCACAGGAATGGTGCTTGATGTTCCGGTTAAAGAAGGGAATTCAGTTATTGAAAGTAATACTTTTAATGAAGGAACCACTATTGCATCGGTAGCCGACATGGGTGAAATGGTTTTCGAAGGAAAAGTAGATGAATCGGAAGTCGGTAAAATTAAAACCGGAATGGATCTGATATTAAAAATCGGAGCTATTGAAAATAAAGATTTCAAGGCTAAACTGGAGTACATTGCTCCTAAAGGCATTGAAGAAAACGGAGCTATTCAATTTCAGATTAAAGCTGCAGTGGTTCTGGAAAAAGATCATTTTATAAGAGCCGGTTACAGTGCTAATGCCGATATTGTTCTAGATCGTCGTGATTCAGTTTTGGCTGTTAAAGAAAGTCTCTTGACAATCAGTAACGATTCAAGCTTTGTAGAAATTGAAACTTCAGCGCAAGTATTCCAAAAGCGACAAGTTAAAACCGGTTTATCTGACGGTATCAATATAGAAATTTTGGAAGGTTTGAAAGCTGATGAGAAATTAAAAGGTTTACCTGAAGCAGAGGTAAATATGATTAATTCCGATCAATAATTAAAGTCCTTTAATCCAAGTTGCAATTTTATCTGCAACATCTTTATGCACCGTTCCTCTCTTCAGATATTCTGCGGGAAATGACTTTTGTTTTCCTTCCATAAACAGGTGATTCAATCCCGGAAATGTATAAAAAGTATATTTGGGATCAGATGACAGTGTTGTATACCAAAGATTATAATCGGTCATAGTAACCTGATAATCGCGTTCACCCTGTAGAATCAAAGCCGGAGCAGGCAACGATTTCAAAGCGGCAACCTGATCATAATCTGAAAGGTATTTCCAGTAATTCGGGCCTGTACCGGGCAATAGATTATTAGCATTTGCAAAATTCTTATTCAGTATTTCAATGCATTTTTGTTCAACTTCCTGCATCAATGCAGGGGTGATCCTGTTGGTACTGTCATTCTCCATCAGGTATCGAAATTGTTCTTTAATAAGAACCGGCAATGGGCGAGCATTAGCAGCCATGAGAATAATTCCTTTCAGATGTTGCGAACGAAAAACAATATCGGGAGCCATCATCCCACCAAAACTATGACCCAGAACAAAAATGTTATCAGGATCTACACCTTTTAACTGTGAAACACTACCAATAACATTAACGGCATCTTCAACAGTTTCATCAAATGGTGACATGGATTCAATGGCCATCCGAAGTTCATTATTATAAGCGGCAGTACGCTTATGATACCTTACACTGGCGATACCGTTTGCTGCAAGCATCATGGCAAGATCTTTGAAAAATTTATTCGGGCCAATAGTCACATCCATATCCAATGGACCACTACCCTGCACGAACACAACCACAGGGAATTTGGTTGCATTTGCTGGAACCGTGAAAGCACCCTTCAGGAAAAATCCTGCACTGGGAATGGTTACTTCCTGTTCTAACACGGCTCCTGCAGGAATCCATGAAGGAGGTCGGTAAGTATTTTTTAAACTTGGCGGAACCAGAAAAAAACCAACGATCATTCCATTCATGTTAAAGACCATTTTCAGATCAGATGCTTTCTTTTCAAAATCGCACGGATAAAACCAGGTTACTAATGAATCGTTTGATTCAGACCATGGCAAACGCATATCCAGCGATTTCATTTTCCCCATTTGCTCTTCAACAGAACCCCACATGTAAGAAAGTTGTCCCGCATCCATTTTTGATTTAAGCGAGTCATCGAAATAACTGACAGCTTTAATAAAGTCTCCGGTCTTACAACTAACATAAACCTCGTGTGCCAAATCGCCAAAAGGGTTTTGTGCGTACATGGAAGTATTAGAAATTAAAAACACGAAAATCCCAAAAATGCTTAAAACCGAGATCATTTAAATCAATTCTTCATTGTGAAACAAATTCTACTTTGCTAATTTTGGATTGCTGACCCGAAAGTTCAGAAACAATTAAAAATTGCCAATATAGTTCTTGCTCCTTTTCAAATGAAGCCGGGAATTTTCTGAAAGCGTTTAGGGGATTCCATTTATCCTTTCCAAGTGATTTCTCATCGACACCTGTTTTATAGAATACTAAAACATCCTTCATTGATTGATATTTGATATCAAATTCTACTTTTTTGCTATAGCCCCTATAAACCGGTGTAATATAATGCCAGTAATCTGACTTCTCATTCTTAGTTAAAATAGATAAATCTACATTTGATAATTTAATCAAACCACCGGTTTTTAATTGTGGAAATATAACTTCTAAATTTGCAATAGTTTTTTCATCAAAATCATACACCATTGTTTTTGAATCCAAAACTGAACTCGTATATTTTAACTTTTTCCACTCAGAAGAGTTTATATCTGATTTGTACTTTAGTATGATTTCCGGTTTTGCAACAGAATCCAATCCTATATATTTCAGAGAAAACTTTGAAGCAGAAATTCCCTTTTTAAAATTAAATATAATTGATGCGCTACCTTCAAATGCGTCAGTATATTTCAATTCTACAAATGTATTCAGATTAGCATCATACATTTTTGAATAATCATTTTCTACTATCGAAAAATTAGATTTTACATCTTTGATTTCTACAGGAAGTTTGTAAGCGTTCACTGTTGGTTTAATACTAATAATTTTATTATCAGTTAATTCGAGTGGTACAGAAAAATTATATTTTTCTAATTTTGATCCTGGAGATTCATAATTTTTATTATAACAATACGTACTTATTAACATGGAGATATTTTTAAAGTATATATCCTTGGTAGTTTCATACAACATTTTAGCTTCTAAAACCTGCCATTTCATGTATCCATTTGCAACCAACCTTTTATCACCTCTGTTGTACATCAGCCATGATCCAGTATTATAAAATTGAAATGATTCTTTTAGTGTTTGGATAGCATCATTGTAAGCTAGTTCAGCTGATTTATTATGTGGGAACAGTTTGGAATAATCATGCAAAGCCAGTATAGTAAACATAAATCCATTTAGCACCTGTCTCTCTTGTGTGCTATTCGGATATTCTTCATACCAGACATTTCCCTCTGGAGTAATGCTTAAAGTACCACTTCCTTGTTTTTGAGGAGAAAGCATAAACTTCATCACCATGTGAACGAGAGGTAATATGGAATCGTCATTGGTAAGCTCGTAATATCTTATTAAAACACAAATTGCTTCGGATTGAGCCAAGGCTGAATACCATGGGGCTTTAAGATCATGAAAACTTGTATTATATGGATAACCAACCATGTCGCCATCAACAACATTATAAAAAGTAGAATCTCTTAAAAAATTCACTTGATTTATAAATGCCTTTTTGAGCCGATCATTTCCTGTTCTCTTGTATTCATCATAACAATACAATGCATAATGACAACTGTTTACCGGATGTTTTTTACCATTTGTGAGGTGTACTCCTGAAGAATCAAAACTTCTGCCGGTATTTTTTGTCCATTGTTCTTCATCAAACAAATCAGAAATACATAATACTCTGTTTATGAAAGAAAAGTCCTTGGTTGGTATATCATTTGAGGGTTCATCCTTAATTTGAAAATTAAAGCTGAGAAATAAAAACATTGAAAATAAAAGTAATACAAAACCTTTTGAATAGAATATTTTCATAAGAAGCTTCTAAAGTTTAAATTAAGTATATTTTTGGGCTATTGTCTCTAAATCGCTTTATTGAGGATCAAATTTATCAATAATCCGATTCACATTTCTTAGAAATTAGCAAATAATTGATTATCAATCACATGAGTTATTGTACTGCAGTTACCTTAATGAAACAAGAAGACCAAAAAGTTCACAAACATTATCATGATAAGTTATATGGGTATCCCATTTCTGATGATAATGAACTTTTTTGCAGATTAATCCTGGAAATCAATCAAGCTGGATTAAGCTGGTCTACCATATTAAAAAAAGAGGTCGGATTCAGGAAGGCATATCATAATTTCGATATTAAGAAAGTAGCATCATACAAGGAACGCGATTTCACCCGACTGATGAACGATCCGGAAATTATCAGGAATCGCTTGAAAATTAATGCCGCAATTGAAAATGCTAAGTCCATACTGATTATCCAAAAACAATTTGGTTCTTTTTTAGATTGGCTCAATCACCATCATCCTTTATCAAAAGCAGAATGGGTTGCATTATTCAAGAAAACCTTCAAATTCACAGGCGGCGAAATTGTCAACGAATTTTTAATGAGTACCGGCTACCTTCCCGGCGCTCATGATGAAGATTGCATAGTGTTCAAGAAAATATTAAAGACTAATCCCAAATGGATGAGGGACTAATGTACTACTGCTCAGAAGTAAATTTCGTTACAATGATAGATGATAAATGATAGAGGATAGATTGAATTCTGCTCAGAAACAATTCAGTGCTCGGCTGAAATGTCATTATTCAATAATTAATTCTTGTTATTTGATATTCAATAAAAGCACCATGAAGACAGGCAGAAATAGTGAAGAACCCAATTATGAGTTCTATCGCAGCTTCAAAATATTGAATAACAAATATTGAATATTACAAATTGAATAAGGAAATCGGGAGCGTGTAATTATTCAATTCTCACTTCTTGATAGTCAATATTCAATAAAAGTATGATGAAGGCAGGCAGAATTATAATTCAGCAGCAGAAATATTAATTTGTGTACTATAGCAGTTTCAAAATATTGAATAACAAATATTGAATATTACAAATTGAATAAGGAAATCGGGAGCAATATATTATTCAATTCTCACTTCTTGTTAGTCAATATTCACTAAAAGTATTTTGAGAACGAGAAACCATTACCGTTCGCATCCACCGTTTCCATATCCTCCTCACCCCGGCCCTCTCCAGCATAGGCATCCTCCTCCGTAGAACATTTAGGGCTGGAGGGAGAGACGCGGAGAAAAAAAATGGGGGGAAAAAAATTTTGAAAGAAGCGGAAAAAAGGGGAAAAAAAAAAAAAAATTTCTCGCTAAATAGATGCACCATTCAATATTTATTTCTAGTTAACAAAATTCAAAAAAACATCTTGAGAACGGGAACCCACCAAATTTAGCAACTACAAAATAAATCATAAGTGAAAAACGAAATTTCAATCAGCCCAAAGTCCCCAACTTTTAACTTTCAACTTTCAACTCAAGTGCAGTGACATCTTTTGACTAGGGAACACACATCACCACCTTTCGACAAGCTCAAGGCAAGAATTACCAAACCTCCACCTTCCGACAAGCTCAAGGCAAGAATCACCAAATCAAGTGCACTCACATTTTTCTACAGTGGAATAAAAAATCAGCACACCAGCACATTAGCAAATTAATCAATCAATTAAAACCTTCTTCACCCACCGCCCCTCTCCCCTTCCCCCCTTTGGGGGGAGATTCTTCTCCCTTTTTTCCTATCAATCAAAAACCCCTCCCGCGTAATTCTTTTTTTTTTTTTTTTGGCGGCGGCGGGCGTCCCCCCCCCCCCCATCAACCCCCAACCCCAACCCCGCCTCTTTTCTTTTTCATTATAAATTATATTCCTTTCCCCTCCCCCTTCGGGGGAGGGAGAAATGTTTTTAGGCGGCGTGCGGGATTTTGGGTTTTTGGCCCCCCCCCGCCGCCCACCCACGCGGGGCCCGCGCGGGGGGGGGGGGGGGGGGTTGGGGATGGGGGGGGGGGCCGAGGGGGGCTGTTTTACCGCCAAGGGCAAAGGCCCGGGGGGGGGTGGCGGGGGCGCCCCCCCTGGAGGCCCGGAGGTGGGTGGCCCCTGGGGATTTTTGTTGGAGGGATTAAGGTAGGGAGGAAGGTGAGGAAGTAGTGGCCAAAACTATTTCCCAAACAAATTTTTAAATAATTTTTTTTTTCGGGTGCTAATTTTAAAACCCCCAAGGGGAAATTTTTGAAAGGGGTTTTTTCCACAGGGGGTTTTGGGTGGCCCGGGGGGGGGCCCGGGGGGGGAACTGAAAAGTTACTTGTCAAAGCATTAAGCCACATATAAATACCTTCCAATGGTGAACGCTGTCAAAAATTGATACACACCATTGATATCCTGTGCTCAATTTACCGGTGGAAATGGCCAGGCATCGATCAAAATCATAAAGTTCAATCATAGAAAATTTTTTTTAAAAAAACCAAATTTTAGCCCCCTTTTTTTTTTCACCCCCCCCCCCCCCCCTGGTTGGGGGGGGGTCTATTTTTTTTTGGGGGGTGTGGGTTTCAATTTGGGTTTTTTTGTTAATTTAGTGTGGTTTTTTCCCAACCCCCCGGCGGGGGGGGGGGGGGGGTGGTGGGGGTTTTTTCTTCCATTGCCATGTTTGATGGCTGTAAGTCCATCCATAATAACATCAACCAATGACACATTTTCTGCCCACTTCACCCAATCCTTATCACCGCTCAAGTCTTTTGGAATGCTTGTTTCCTTTGGTAACTCCACAACATTAATCATCACACTGGACTTCCTGGACTAAGTAGCTCCACTCAGGGCAAGATCTCCCCGCATCTTTTCCGCCAGCTGGGGGGCCAAGAACTTCTGTATAAACAGAACACTCATGTGCAGTCACATCTTACTAAAAACTGACCACTGTATGAATTGAAAAAGACCTCATTCTGACCAAAGCCACTTTAAACTTGCACTTTCAACCCTCGAGGAGCGAGTATTTTTTTTTACTGAAAAATAAAATAAGCACACCAGCAAATCAGCACATTTAAAAGCAGCCACATCTTTTTACTAATCAACAATCACCCATATACCTAACTATCAACACATTACAAATCCCCCAAGTAATATTTTCCAATTTTAGCTCCATTTCCTTTGCTACTCATAACTTTTCACTATTTTGCCTTCTCAAATTTGAGTTGACTTATGGCAAGAAAACATCCAAAGGCACTCCCCTATCTGTTTCTTTCAGAAATGTGGGAGCGATTCGGTTTCTATTTAATGTTAGGGATCTTTTTCCTTTACATGACCGATACCCAAAAGGGCGGCATGGCACTCGACCGAAAAGAGGCCTCCGACATTTTCGGAACTTTCATCGCTTTGGTTTATTTAACACCATTTATTGGAGGACTGTTGGCCGATCGGGTTCTGGGATACAAGTTTTCAATTACGTTTGGCGGAATTTTAATGGGACTCGGTTATTGTGGTCTTGCGCTGCCTGGTATGACTGCCTTTTATACTTCCATGCTATTAATTATAGTTGGAAACGGATTCTTCAAACCCAATATCTCTACTATTCTTGGAAATGTTTATAATGATCCCCAATATAAAGATCTGAAGGATTCGGGTTATAATATATTCTACATGGGTATTAATATCGGAGCTTTTATCTGCAATTTCTTTGGTGCCTATTTGCGAAATGAATTCTCCTGGGGATATGCCTTTATGGCTGCCGGTATCGGGATGTTTGTAGGTGTTATTATTTTCTGGATCGGTGCTAAACATTATGCGCATGCTGATGTCCGCAAGCCTGTTAATCCCGAAGATATGTCTCTTTCCAAAATATTTGGAATTGTACTCTTGCCAGCAGTCCTTGCCGGATATATTGGCTGGATATTACCCGGAAATATTTTTGGAAGCGACAGTACCGATGCCTTTATTTTAGGAGCACTTCCTGTGGCAGGTTTCTATGTTTCGTTATTGGTAAGATCGAATAAGGAAGATCGTCGTCCAATTGCAGCTTTGCTTGCCGTTTTTGCTGTTGCGATAGTCTTTTGGGCAATCTTTAAGCAAAATGGAACTGCCCTGACTATATGGGCCGAAAACTATACCAATCGTGAAATTCCAGAAGCTATGGTTGCCCCTGCAAAAACGCTGGGTATGGTTCAGGAAGTACAGTTTGTGAAGGATTCTGTTCCATTAAGCGATGAACAATTCCGGATGGCCAGAGATGCCAGCGATAAAGCTATTAAGACTTATGATTACCCTGTTTATTTTAAAAATGTTCCTCCGGAAAAATTACCTCAAGAAGGAGAAACCGTTAATCTGATTTCAACCGAATTGTTTCAATCTGTGAATCCATTTTGGGTGGTACTGCTCACACCAGTAGTTGTTGCATTCTTCGGATTCCTGAAAAGAAGAAAAAAAGAACCTTCTACCCCATGGAAAATTTTCTATGGATTCTTTATCACCGCACTTTCAACACTCGTAATGGTTGGAGCAACATTTGCTTGTCATAACGGACTCGAAAAAAGTTCTATGATGTGGCTGATTGGTGGATATTTTGTTGTTACCATTGGTGAATTATGTCTGAGTCCAATGGCATTGTCATTGGTTTCAAAATTAAGTCCACCTCGACTCACAGCTTTAATGATGGGAGGTTGGTTCCTCTCCACTTCTATCGGAAATAAGATGAGTGGCGTGCTGGCTTCCATGTGGGATGGATATGAACACAAGGCTAATTTCTTCGGAGTAAATTTCGTGTTAGCACTCATCACAGCTTTAATTATTCTGTTCATGATCAAATGGCTGAATAAAATTGTCAAGGAACATGGTGCGTAATAACTTTTTGAAATCTTTTATTCTTTCATTCATTTGTTTGAATGGATTTGCCGGAATTGTAAATGCCGGTGAACCAGAAACGAAATTGCAATTGCCTGTAAAACAATTTTATGTCAAAGCAGGCACTGGATATGGTTTCACAAACCGGATGGTGAAAGGAGATGAAAACACGCATGTTCCTGGTATCACCTTTAACATGTCATTAGGTTATAAAATTTCAGAAAAAATAGCAGTTTCCTTTGGCCCATCTTTATGGGTCGATCAGAATGATCTTTTCAATGATAAAACTGCCAATGGCGCACGTCCATCCAATAAAAAATGTCGGTTCATTTTACCGGTTTTTACGAGCCTTTTAATTCCATACATGTTGTTGTGAATGGTGGGATTGGAGTTGGGACCGTTGTTTATTCACCGGCACGTCCAATTGTTGCTGTAGATGGAAGCAATCACCGCTGCTGAGTACCATGGTGGTGTATCTTATGCTTTCGGACTTGGTTACCTATGTAAAATTAAATCTAATCTGAGACTTCTGCCTCAATTGCAGTATACCGGACTAAACTTGAATGAAAGCGATTCGGAATCATACCATTTAATCAATACCAAATCACAATCTTTCCTCTTAGAAGCAGGCATAAACCTGTTCTTCGATTTTTAACAGTGTTTAATTGAATTTGACATTTTAATTCTTTTTTTATACTTTTAATGGTATGAATCCTGAAAAAACGCATACCGGCTATGTACTTCCGCTAATAAGCGTACTTTTCAGCCTGATTTTCATTGCTTTTCTTGTGTTCGCTATTTTAATGATTAAAGGACAGGACTTCCCTACAGCAAACTTACAATTTCAGGGATTTCTCACCGGCGTGGGTATACTGACTATTACCACCGGTGTTATATCCGGTTTTTTATGGTGGATTGTGATCCAAAGAAAAAATCTGCAACCAAACGAGTGATTTCATTAAACTACTTTTAAGATCGTTTCCTGATAACAATCATTTTTACATTTAATAGTAAATGGCTTTTGCCAGATGAAATGTTTCTAATTTCGCAGCCTGAAATCAAGCATTCTTATGAACCAGGCATATAATTATTGCAGTGCCAAAGAAGCACTAAATTTAATCCATTCCGGCAACCGTGTGTTTGTACATGGAAGTGCTGCAACTCCAACCTTTTTACTGGATGAACTTGCTGCCATGAAAGAGCAATTCAATAATGTTGAAATTGTTGCCATTACGCTTTTCGGAACAATCAAAATTGCTGCACCGGAATACGAAAATCATTTTCATATCAATTCACTCTTTGTTTCAGCACCTATTCGCCAGGCAGTAAAAGATGGACGCGCCGATTACATTCCTGTTTTCCTGAGTGAAATTCCGGATTTGTTCAAGAATAAAATTCTGGAATTGGATGTTGCCATAGTGCAGGTTTCGCCACCGGATAATCACGGTTATGTTTCACTTGGTACTTCCGTAGATATTGCTCGAACTGCAGTTAATGAAGCAAAAATTGTTATTGCTCAGGTTAATCCTGCTATGCCCCGTACTCATGGAGATGGCATGATTCATGTCAGCGAAATTGATGCCATGGTATACCACAAATCGCCATTACACGAACTTCCGGTGTGCGATCAATTAAGTGCAACTGAAATTGAAATCGGTCGACAGGTTGCGCAATTAATTGAGGATCGCAGCACTTTGCAGATGGGTATCGGAACTATTCCGGATGCAGTGCTCAAACAACTCATCAACCACAAAGACCTGGGTGTACACACCGAAATGTTTTCTGATGGCATTATTCCATTGATTGAAAAAGGAGTTATCACTAATAAATATAAAAGAAAACATCCCGGCAGAACGGTCACTGGTTTTTGTGCAGGCAGTATAAAACTATATGAATTTGTAAATGATAATCCTGCAGTTGCCTTTCTCGATATCGATTATGTGAATGAAACGCATATCATCAAGCAAAATCCGAAGGTAGTAGCTATCAACAGTTGTATTGAAATTGATATTACAGGCCAGGTTTGTTCCGATTCCATTGGAACCTATCAGTTTTCCGGTGTTGGTGGTCAGATGGATTTCATGCGGGGAGCAGCCCTATCGGAAGGAGGAAAACCTATTATTGCCTTGCCTTCACAAACTTCAGGAGGTTTGGCTCGCATTGTACCTTTCCTGAAACCAGGTGCAGGTGTGGTTACAACGAGAGCGCATGTGAATTATGTTGTTACCGAATATGGTGTTGCATCTCTTGTTGGAAAAAATCTCAGACAACGGGCAAAACTGCTCATTGCCGTTGCACATCCCTCCGACCGCGAAGCTCTGGAATGGGCGGCATTTGACAGGTTTGGAAAGTTTTAAAGGTTTATACTGACATTGGTCATGTTTAACCAGCCGGCATCGGAATAATTTTGCAATTCTTCAGAAATCAATAAATTATTTGCCATGTCATTTAAAACCATCTTCGAACCATTCCGCATTAAAATGGTGGAACCCATTTCTGTAACAACCCCGGAAGAGCGAATCCATTTTCTTAAGCAAGCACATTACAATCCTTTTTTGCTACATTCCGAACAGGTGATGATTGATATGCTCACCGATAGTGGGACCTCTGCAATGAGTGCACATCAATGGGGAGCAATGATAACCGGGGATGAATCGTATGCAGGTGCCAGAAGCTGGCATAAAATGGAATCCGAAATCAGAGATTTAACCGGTTTCGAATTTGTTTTACCTACACATCAGGGCAGAGCCGGAGAGCGAATTTTATACCAGGTATTGGGTGGTCCCGGGAAAATATTTATCAGTAATACTCATTTTGACACTACCCGTGCAAACATTGAATATGCCGGAGCTACAGCAATTGATATTCCCGTGCCGGAAGCAGCTAACACCTGTTTTGAATATCCTTTTAAAGGGAATATAGATACTATAAAGCTGGAACAATTAATTGTTAAACACGGAGCTGAAAATATTGGTGCTGTCATTCTCACCGTTACCAATAACAGCGGTGGTGGTCAGCCGGTAAGCATGAAAAATGCAATGGATGTAAAAGCAATTTGCTCGAAGCATGGTGTGCTCTTTTTGCTCGATTCTTGCCGGGTTGCAGAAAATGCTTACTTCATTAAGCACCGCGAACAGGAATTCAAAGACTATACCTATCGTGAAATAGCAAGTGCCATGTTTCGTCTCACCGATGGAACCGTGATGAGTGCTAAAAAAGATGCATTGGTTAATACAGGAGGATTTATTGCTCTGAAAGATGAAAATTTGGCAATCAAATGTCGCGACCTTCTCATCATTACCGAAGGCTTTTCAACCTATGGCGGCTTGGCCGGACGTGATATGGAAGCCATTGCCGTTGGCTTACGCGAAGTATTTGATCCTGCCTATCTCCACTACAGAATTAAGAGTACTGCCTATCTGGGTGACCATTTAAATCAGGCCGGGGTTCCTGTAATGATGCCTGTTGGTGGGCATGCAGTTTATGTGGATGCAAAGAAGCTTTATCCGCATATTCCTCCTCATGAATATCCCGGTCAAACCCTCGTTTGTGAATTGTACCTTAAAGGAGGCATAAGAGCTGTAGAAATTGGTTCACTGATGTTTGGAAAATATGATGAACAAGGGAATCTCATTCCGGCTGCAATGGAATTAGTAAGACTAGCAATTCCACGCCGGGTGTATACACAATCGCACATCGAATATGTTATTGAAGTTTTTCAGGAAATAATGAAGGACCGACATCAAACCAAAGGATTCAAAATTTTAAAAGAATCAAAATTCCTGCGCCATTTTACTGCCCGCCTTGAACCTTTGAAATCGGAACCTGTACATGCTGTCTGAACCAGGAAACACTTTTATATTTGATTGAATTTCAAATAATTACAAAGATTATTAATTTAGAAATTCTACCAAACCCAAAAGCGCATAACCCTGCTATGTTTTTGTTAATTTTGCAAAATTCAATTACAACAGAATATTGCTATGACAAATTCAACTTTTTCTAATTTTGAAAGTGAGACAACTGCCACTTTTACGGAAGATCTTATTCTAAACGGCTATGGATTAATTGCCATTGCTCTGGAAAATATTATCGATGATGCGGAAAATGCTGACATCATTTCTTGTGAAGAAGCTTTACTTTCCTCAGAAATAATTGCAGCAGCAACCGGCAATGCTGCTCACGACTTTCCCGGAGATCTCATGGAATGGATGCACACCCATATCCCGCAGGGAAGTGCCGAGCATGCAAGTTTATTGGAAATGAGAGAAAAGGCGGCCGATGCCATCGACAATATAGTAACAAAATCGGAGCTCCGTGAATTATGGGAAGATACCAATTCATTCAGTGAATGGTTTGATGCCCAGGTAGCATTGCAAAAACGTATTTTGGAATAATTTAACAGTTCATACTGATTGAATTCAGCTACTAAACAATAATTATGGCAGGTAACACATTTGGTGAAGTACTCAGGTTAACTTCTTTTGGTGAATCACATGGTGCCGCAATGGGTGGAATTCTGGATGGTATGCCTTCAGGTGTACCTATAGATTTCGATTTTATTCAATTGCAACTTGATCGAAGACGCCCCGGCCAATCTGCTATTACATCCCCAGGCGTGAAACCGATCAGATAGAAATTCTTTCCGGTATTTTTGATGGTACTTCCCTGGGTACTCCTATTGGATTTATCATCAGAAATATAGATGCAAAGCCTGCCGATTATGACCAGTTAAAAGAAGCATATCGACCATCCCATGCCGATTTTGCCTGGGATCAGAAATATGGCTTTCGGGATCATCGTGGTGGTGGAAGAGCTTCGGCCAGGGAAACCATTTCAAGAGTAGCAGCCGGTGCAATAGCTATGCAATTCCTGAAACAGCAGGGAATAACCATTCATGCCTGGGTGTCATCTGTTGGAGATATTCACATGGAAGAACTCAAATCTTTTGATGCTGATGCTATTTATTCAAATGATGTACGGTGTCCTTCCCCGGCTGATGCAGAAAGAATGATAGCTTACATTAAAATGCTGCGGGATAAAGGCGATACTACCGGAGGAATAATTTCATCCTCAATTCAGGGTGTTAAAGCCGGAATTGGGGAGCCTGTTTTCGATAAACTGCACGCTTCTCTGGGTCATGCAATGCTTAGCATTAATGCTGTAAAAGGGTTCGAAATTGGCTCGGGATTTAAGGCCGCTTCCATGAAAGGAACAGAACATAATGATCCATTTGTGAACCATGGGGGCAAAATTACTACCAGTACTAACTTCTCAGGAGGTATTCAGGGCGGGATTTCCAATGGCAATGACATCAATTTCAGGGTAGCTTTCAAACCGGTGGCAACTATCATGCAACCACAGGAATCCGTTGATGCTTCCGGTGATCCGGCCATTGTAACCGGTAAAGGGCGACATGATCCCTGCGTGGTTCCCAGAGCAGTGCCCATTGTAGCCTCTATGGCTGCACTGGTAATTACCGACCAGTTATTAAGATCCAGATTATCGAGACTTTAGAGTCATTCTAAAACCTTTTACTAAGTCATTTTCTCAGGAAATCCGTTTTAGAGTTATTCAAAATAGTTTTTCATAACCAAATGTTGAAAAAATAACCGTTTCCGGGATGTTTTATCTCGCATTTTACCTGAAATTCAGGGGTTCATAGACTAACTTTGTAGCCACATTAAATACATTCTATTAATACACAGCCTGTAATTATCCGGCAATTTATCCGTTCTTAAGAAAATACCACTGATCCCCATTATAAAATGAAAAAAACTCTCAAAATTATTGCCATTATTTTTGTTGTTCTTATCGCACTGCTGATTGCTGTGCCTTTCCTGATGAAGGATAAGATTCTGGCTAAAGTAAAAACTGAAATCAACAACAATGTAAATGCAACAGTCGATTTCAAAGGATTCGATTTAACTATTTTTAAAAATTTCCCAAATCTTACTTTATTGCTTGAAGATTTAAGTGTTGTTGGGAATGATGATTTCAAAGGAGACACATTAGCCGCCATCAAAACGACTTCTGTAACAGTCGACATTATGAGTGTTATTACCGGTGATCAGATTACCGTTCGCGGTGTATTTCTGGATGAACCCAAAATAATGCTTCAGGTTTTACAAAATGGCAAAGCAAACTGGGACATTGCCAAGCCATCAACTGATACCACATCTTCAACCAGTGAACCGGCAAAGTTTAAAGCAGCGCTAAAAAAATATGAAGTAAAAAATGGTTATATCGATTACGATGATAAATCATTAGTTTTTCATATGCTGATGAATGGTTTTAATCATGAAGGATCGGGCGACTTCACGCAGGATTTGTTTACTCTGAAAACCATGAGCACCCTTGCCGCACTGACTGTTGATTACACCGGAATTTCCTACATCAGCAAAGCGAAAACCAGTCTGAAAGCTGATCTGGAAATGGATATGGTTAATTCCAAATATACTTTCAAAGAAAATTTGATAGAATTAAATGCGCTTGCTTTGGGTGTAGATGGTTATGTTGCCATGCCTGCTGAAGATATTGCTATGGATATTAAATTCGATGTCAAACAAAGCGAATTTAAAAATTTCATTTCCATGATTCCCGGTATGTATCGCGATGGATTCGATAAAGTGCAATCAAAGGGGAAACTGGGTTTAAATGGATTTGTGAAAGGAACCTACAACGAAACTACCATGCCCGGTTTCGGACTGAACCTCACTATTGCAGATGGTATGTTTAAATACCCTGATTTACCAACTGCAATCAACAATGTGCAGGTAGATCTTAAAATTTCAAATCCCGATGGAGTTCCTGATAATACTATAATCAATCTGAGTCGCATGCATGCTGAAATGGGCGCTGAACCTTTCGATATGCGATTGCTTGTTAAGACTCCGGTTTCTGATGCGCAGATTGATGCCAGCATCAAAGGATTAATTGATTTGGGCAATGTCAGCAAAATGGTTCCGCTGGAACAGGGAACAACTATAAGTGGAAGATTTAAGGCCGATGTTACTGCCAAAGGAGTTGTTTCATCACTTGAAAAAAGAGAATATGAAAAATTCAATGCTGCCGGAAATCTGTCGCTGGAAAATTTCAAATATGTCAGCAATGATTTTAAACAAGGTGCTAACATCGGTATTTGTGAAATCATCTTCAATCCTAAAAATATTACTTTAAATAAATTTGATTTCAAATCAGGTAAAACAGATCTGAAAGCTTCAGGATGGATTGACAACTTGATTTCTTATATGTTCCGTGAGAATGAATTACTGAAAGGTAATCTTGATATAAATGCAGGAGTTATAGACTTGAATGAATTCATTGGAGAACCGACAACAAATACGCCTTCTTCATCAGACACTGTTCCTATGACTGTTGTAGAAGTTCCATCCAATCTTGAATTTCAGCTCACTGCAAAGCTAACCGCATCTACTACGATGATATGGTTTTAGAAAATGCCAACGGAAATATTGCCATCCGTGATCGTACATTAGGATTAAATGATTTCAGCTTTAACTTACTTGATGGCAACATTTCAATGGATGGATTGTACGATTCTAAAGACTTAAAAAAACCATTCTTCTTTTTCAATCTCGATCTTACCAATTTGGACATAAAAAAGACATACGACATGTTCGTGGCAGTCCAAAAGCTTGCCCCTATTGCTGAAAAATGTTCAGGAAATTATTCGTCAACTGTTAGTGTGAAAGGCAATTTCAACCAAAAGATGGAACCCGAGATACAAACCATGAGTGGCGATGGTAAATTGACTACCAAAGGTGTTACCATTAATAATTTCACTCCTCTGGTAAAAGTTGCAGACGCACTTAAAATGGATCAGTTTAAGCAGTTAAAGGCATCTGATTTAAACTTATCGTTCAAATTTGAAAATGGCAGAGTAACAGTTGCACCATTTGATGTCAACTTAGGTGGCATCAAATCAACTGTTCAAGGTTCAAACGGATTTGACCAGACAATCGACTACAATGTTGCGATGCAAATACCAACTGCAATGATGGGAAGTTCTGCTACCGGAGTTGTTACCGGATTACTTGCCAAAGCCAATCAATCAGCTGGTACTAATTTGAGTATGGGCAAAGAAGTTAAAGTGAATGTGAAGATCGGTGGAACGGTAACAAATCCTAAAATTGAGACGGGCATTAAAGACATGGCTTCAAATGCAGTATCAGACCTGAAAGATCAGGCTATACAGCAACTGAATGACAAGAAAAAAGAACTCGAAGACAAAGCAAGATCAGAAGCTGAAAGATTGAAAGCTGAAGCCGAAGCAAAGGCTAAAGCAGAAGCTGAGAAACTCAAAAAAGAAGCGGAAGCTAAAGCTAAAGCCGAAGCCGATAAACTTAAAAAGCAGGCTGAGGAAAAACTAAAGAAAGAAGCAGAAGGGAAATTGAAAGATCTTTTTGGAAAACCTAAAAAATAATCTCAAGTGAAATTATACAAAATTTTAGTATTGCTTTTTATTCTGCTTCCTGGTATTGGAACTGCACAGATCAGCAACCTTTGTAAGGTATCTGATTCAAAAAAAGCTATCAAAAAACTGGAAGATGCCAAGGATGCCCGCAAGTCGAAAAAAGATTATAAAGTAATCAAAGAATTGTGCGAGGAAGCCGCCGAAGAAGATACTTCTTTTGCAGAACCCTGGCTTATATTAGGTGATGTAGCTTTTCAGAAAAAGGACTACCCAACCATGAAAAAAGCTTATGCTCGCCTCATTGAAATTTGTCCCGATGCCGATGCTAAAGTTTATTATCGTATGGGAACATACTTGTACGACACAAAGAAATATGATGAAGCAACCAACTATCTGAAGTCCTATTTGGAATTTGCAACAACAGATGAGTCGAAGAATAAAGAGGTTGAAGTTTTACTTTTCAGAGCTAAAATGATTGCAAATCCGGTTCCTTTCAACCCGGAACTCGTCAAAGGAGTTTCCAGTGCTGACCCCGAATACCTTGCTATCATTTCTCCCGATCATGAACTTTGTTTTTATACCCGTCGTTTTGATGAAGTCAGCAAAGGGTCCATTACTCCAAAGAGTGTGGAAAAATTCATGATATCGAAAAAAACAGCGCAAACGGATTTCGATAACGGTCAGGTGATGCCTCTCCCATTTAACATGAACAGCAGCAACAATGAAGGAGGCGCCTCTATCAGTAAGGATAATCGCTTCCTCTTCTTTACCAGAAATGATAATGGAAATTTTGATTTATATTTCTCTGAATTTATAAAGGACAAATGGGGCGAAATCACCAATATGGGACCCAATGTTAATGATCCCAAACAATGGGATTCTCAACCCTCCATTTCTCCGGATGGAAAAACATTGCTCTTTGCCACCTACCGTGATACTGTTAATTTTACGAGTGATATTTACAAAACGGTAAAGCAAAACGGTACCTGGAGTAAAGCCACACCATTAAGCATCAATACCAATGGAAATGAAAAATCACCTTTCATACACCCCGATAATAAAACATTATATTTTTCAAGTGATAGCTTACCAGGAATGGGAGGATTTGATATTTATTTGTGCCGCAAAAATGACAAAGGAGAATGGGGAAAACCAATAAACCTGGGTTACCCAATCAATACGGAATCAGATGAAGTAGGTTTTTTTGTGAGTACTGATGGTCGAAAGGATATTTCGCCAGCAATAAACTTTCCGGCGCCGGTGGATATGATATTTATTCATTTGAATTACCAGAGGATAAACGACCCGAAAAGGTATTATTTGTAAAAGGACAGGTTCGGGGCGATAATGACGAAATTCCATTGGCTGCTAAAATTGAAATGAAAAACCTTACAACGTCTGAAACCATTGAGGTTGATTATGATTCACTAACCGGAAATTATGCTTCGGTAGTAAGCTTTGATGCAGATTACATCATGACTATTAAAAAAGAAGGTCATGCTTACAATTCACAATATTTTGGTCAGGAAGATTCGGCTATAAACGGCGTTGTAACGAGTGATTTGGAACTTCGCAAAATTGCGGTAGGTAGCGCATATAAACTCAATAACATCCGATTTGCTACTAATTCATCAGAACTCAACAAAGCTTCTAAAAATATCATATCTGATTTTGCAGGATTTCTCAAGGAAAACCCACGGGTTAATGTAGCTATCCATGGCCATACCGATTCTGCAGGAGATGCTGCTGCTAATATGATCCTAAGTAATGATCGCGCAAAATCTGTTTACGATTTCCTGATTAAATCTGGAATCACTTCATCCCGATTATCTTACGGAGGATTCGGGCAAACAAAACCGGTTGTTTCGAATGAAAATGAGGAAGGAAGATCTAAAAACAGACGTACTGAGTTTGTAATTATGAATAACTGATTATTCACCCTTACTTTCGCCACCAAACAGTTTCATCATTTCTTCCTGTGACATAATTTTATAATCAGCAGGAATTTTAAACAAATCTTCTGAAACTTTTTCAGCGGTTACCGATTTTGCAACCAATCGCATTTTCATTCCTGCCTGATCAATTGAAAATTCAAGCGGACAACCATTTAAATCTTTCCATTCAGTCGACATCTGAGCATAAGAACTGATTTTATCTGTAAAGTAAACTTCAAATGAAGTTCCTGACCCATCGTTTAAAATTGCCTTTTTACAGGTGTATCCGGCAATTTCCTTAACTTCATCAGTAACTGTTACCTGCACCTTTTCCAATTCACTCTTCTTTTTTGCATCGGCCAGCATTTCATCAGTAGTAACTATCGCCGATTTCGTGCCCATCATATCCATTAATGTAGTTGTATGACCTGTCTTTTTATCAACTATTGCTGCTGAACTCATCCCCATTCCCATCGATGATTCTGTACGTGAAAATTTCTCATTGAAATAAACAACAGATTCGGTTGGAAGCATTGCAGCCATTTTCGAATCCAATTCCATATCCGGAAAAGTGATTTCATAAACTAGTTTTCCTTCAGAAATTACTTTTTGAGCAAAAACATTACCATTCGCAACTATCTGAAATGTAATACAGGCAAAATATAAAATGAACTTTTTCATAAAATGGTTTTAAGAGATTTTCAGTTATGCCATTGCTACTTCCCAATATTGTTACATGGTAAGTTTCATATCTTTTGGATCAGTAAACACTTCATAGCCTTCAGGGACTGTATACAAGGACACATCATTTTTCCCCGCAACAATTTCTTTAGCTTTCAGATTCATTACCATATCACCAAAACGAATAGAATACTCCATTAACATGCCATCAATATCGCGGAAAGGTGAACTCCAGTTTGGAGATTGCACATTAAAATCTTCGGTGTAATAAACAGGGTATGAATTGTTGGTACTATCTGTTACCATTGCCTGCTTGCATTTAATGCCGGCAATTTCTTTTGTTTCTCCTGTATGAACCACCTTCAATTCAACTCTGTCGGAATAGTTTTGAGCCACCTGATTTTTATCAAGAACCAATGCCATCTTTTTTCCCATAGCTGAAACCAGGGTTGTGTATTTAAATGCCATTGCATCTGAAATGAGTCGGGTTTCCATCATATTCATCCCCATAGAGATAACAGTACAGGTTTTTCCGCCACTAAAATAGGTTGTAACCTCGCCGGGAAGTAATGCTTTCATCATCGGATTAATGTCGGCCGATTCGAAAGTTACTTCATATACAATTTTCCCTTCCTCTAAACCCGCATGAAGCCCTGATTTACATCCATAAGGAATTAACCCGGAGATCAAAAAAAGTGCTGTGAGCACCAATCCCGTTAACCTGCCTGTATTTTGCTTATTTACCATAGCTTTATTATTTTCCCTATTACGGGAGATTCAAAATTACAAAATTCTAGTCAGTTGTAATCTGTCGCCAAACATTCATAAGAACTTGACTATCAATAACATGCTGACCTTCAAAAAATACTTCATTGACCCTAAACCCTTTTTGTGACAATTCTTTACTCCGTTCAATTGCCTGAGCTACCGGAATAAACTGGTCATCAGAACTATAAACAAAAGTAACAATAGGAAAATTCGAAGCAATGTCAACAATTTCAGATGCCAAATCACCACACCAGGCTACAAAATTTAATGGTTTTACAGTTTTATTGGCAATCCATCGGGATGCCGTTGCTACTCCCTGAGAAAACCCCAGAATGTTCACCTTACAGGATGGTTGTCGGATCACATCTAATATGTGCAGATGTAAGTCATTTAAATACCTGACATAATCTTCAATATCATCCAAACGGTCATCTTTGGTCATCCATGATGCCACAACATCTCCGGAAAAGCCTTTCCTGTAAAACCGGGATAATCCCTCAGGAGCAATGATAATTCTTCCGGGTTGTGCCAATACTTCAAATTCATTGATGAACTCAGATGCTTGCATCCCATATCCATGTAATACATAAATTATTTCATTTGTTAATGACTGTAAATCACCCATATAAAAATAGCGGGCTTTCTTTGTAATCAACAGGTTTCCTTTTAGTACAAAATTCATGATACGAAAATAGTCTCTTTCAATCGTAATTACTATTTTTATTGCCTCAAACAATTCTATCCATTATGAAAAATATAAAAATAACCATGCTTTGCGGATTGCTGCTTTTAACCTCATTTGTTAGCGCTCAAAACAGCCAACTGAAACTGGAAGATATCTGGGCAAGCCGACAATTTACGTCATCGGGATTAGGAGAAGTACGTTCTATGAAAGATGGAATTCATTTTACTGAGATGGTGAGCAATGCTGGTATTCAATATATCACCAAATTAGAATTCAAAACCGGTAATACAAAAGATACCATTTGGAGTTCAGCTTCCGATAAAAGTCAGGAGAAAAAAATGGAGATCAGCAATTACCAATTTAGTGCTGATGAAACCAAACTATTATTAGAAACCGAATCAGAGCCTATCTATCGGCACTCTACTAAATCTAATAACTATGTATACGACGTTGCTGCAAAAAGCACCGTTGCAGTATCGAAAAACGGGAAACAGCAATATGCAAGTTTTTCACCTGATGGGAAATCAGTTTGTTTTGTGCGAGACAACAATTTATATTTGGTTAACCTCTCCACAAATCAGGAAACTCAAATTACTTCTGATGGTAAAAGAAATGAAATTATTAATGGTGCAACTGATTGGGTTTATGAAGAAGAATTTTCATTCGACAAAGGTTTCCAATGGTCACCTGATGGAAAATCAATTGCCTACTACCGTTTCGATGAATCTGCAGTTAAAGAATTTAATCTAACCTATTATGGTACTCTATATCCTAAAGAAGAAAAATATAAATATCCAAAAGCGGGTGAAACCAATTCCACAGTCGAAATTTACATCTATAACGTAGCTTCGGGTAAAGCTGTGAAAGCAGATGTTAACAAGGAAGCTGATCAATATATCCCACGTATCAAATGGACATCAGATAATTCGAAACTCTGTGTGATGCGTTTGAATCGCTTGCAAAACCTGCTCGAATTATATGCTGTTAATTCATCCACAGGAAAATCTGAACTTATGTTCAGCGAATCAAATAAAGCCTATATTGAGATTACGGATCATCTAACTTTCATGAAAAAATCAAATGAATTTATATGGACCAGTACCTTAGATGGATTTAATCATATTTATCTTTATGATCTCAATGGTAAGTTAAAACAACAAATTACCAAAGGCAAATGGGATGTAACTGACTTCTATGGGTATGATGAAGCATCCGGAACATACTATTTTCAGGCAGCTATGAATAGTCCAATGGAAAAGCAAGTTTATGCTGTTTCAAAAGGTGGCACTCCCCGATTAATCAGTCCTTCAACTGGAACAAGTGATGCTAAATTCAGTGCTAATTTTAAATTCTATTTCATTACGAATTCTAAAATCGATCAGCCTCACATAGTAACATTGCACATCTGGAGTGGTAAACAGGTACGAGTAATCAAGGACAACAAGAAAGTTTCTGAATCAATGTCGGGATATAATCTTTCTAAAACTGAATTCTTCAACTTCACTACCAGTGAAGGAGTTTCATTGAATGGCTGGATGATAAAGCCTACGGACTTTAATCCGTCGAAAAAATATCCGGTTTTTCAATACATGTATGGTGGACCAAACAGTCAAACTGTAAAAAATGAATGGTTAGGTCCCAATTACTTTTGGTTTCAGATGCTTGCTCAAAATGGATACATCATTGTAAGTGTCGATAATAGGGGAACGGGAGCACGTGGTGAAGCCTTCAATAAATGCATCTATAAACAATTGGGCAAACTCGAAACCATCGATCAGATTGAGGTTGCAAAATGGATGGGCAAACAAACTTATGTTGATGCATCCCGAATCGGAGCTTTTGGCTGGAGTTATGGTGGTTACATGACTTCCTTATTAATGACTAAAGGGGCAGATTATTTCAAAGCCGCCATAGCCGTTGCGCCGGTCACAAACTGGAGATATTACGATACCATCTACACAGAAAGATATCTGCAAACCCCACAGATGAATGCAACAGGATATGATGAAAATTCACCTATCAATTTCACTGATAAACTTAAAGGAAATTACCTGCTGATACATGGAACTTCAGATGACAATGTTCACATGCAAAATTCCATGGAAATGGTAACTTCACTGGTTAAGGAAAAGAAACAATTCGATTCTTTTTATTATCCAAATAAAGCCCATGGAATTAGTGGAGTACGCTTACATTTGTATCAGAAAATGACAAATTTTATACTTGAAAAACTATAAGATCAACGTTTGTATTCTTCCTGGAATTCAGTCACCAAAGTGCTCAGCTCATTTACTAAATCAGGATTTAATTCAAATCCATTAAGATTTAATGTAATTTGTTTTCCGGAATGAAGGAGAAGATGTAGTTTATCTCCGATCAATTTAAATGAATTAATTTCATTCAATGGTATTTCAATTTTCCGGTTGAATAGAGATCGTTTAAATGCAACTTTTTTCCGATCTATTTCGAATCCTGTTTTTGCCTTTGATTCAGGAAACATGACTCCTTTAAAAATCATCACCAATGCTCCTATAAACAACAAATGAGCAGGTTGAAATCCCTTTTCAGGTTTATACATCCAGGCACCCTGAGCAATCAGTAACATTCCGGAAAACATCATGGATGTATCGAGTCCCATCCACTTGCCCGAACCGGGACTTTTGTAATCTTTTACAGAACCATAAATAATAACAATTCCAGTAGCTGCTGTACCTATGCGTAGCAACATTCCTCCTACTGTTTCAGAATTTGCAGAAAGCGCAGTCAAAATCAGCAGGATTGCAGGCGTAACAGCTTGAACCATCAGACCGAACCGCCTTCTTCGGTTTGGCTTTAATGGCAAATAAACACTTTCGGTTTCACTCATTTTACTCTCATAATTAATACTTTACAAATAACGGCAAATTAACTCTAACTTTGCAACATGAAATGGATTGAAATAAATAACACCAGAGAACTGGAACAATATCTTGAAGCAGACAAAACGAAACCTTTAATCATTTTCAAACACAGCACTCGATGCAGCGTAAGTCGTATGTCTAAGCAACTTTTCGAAGGGGAATGGAAAAATGATAAAGAAGTTTACCTGATCAATGTTGTTGAAAACCGGGAAACAAGCAATTCTGTTGCTTCCAAATTCAAAATTCAACATGAATCACCTCAAATTCTGGTGATTAAGGATGGGAGATGCATTTACAATGCTTCTCATTCCATGATTGATGCCAATACGGTATCAGGCTATATGTGATTTCAGAACCACCGCGATGCTTTCTTTCTTCGTGTGGAACTAACTCCCAACACCCCTAATAAACCGCGTGTTAACTCCCTGGCAACTGTTCTCATTACTTGTCTTCCCACGGTGCTGTCAACTGCCTCTCCAATAACCGATTTTTCTCCTTTCGAAGTTTTCTTTCCTGAAGTTTCATCTGTTTGCTTTCCGGGAGTTACTGAAATTTTTTCCGACAACATTTCGTAAGCACTATCACGGTCAATTTCCTCATTATATTTCTTCACAAGCGCCGAAGAAGATATTAATTCATTAATCTCATTCTCACTTAATATATCCATCCTTGATGAAGGTGCACAAAGTAATGTATGCACTAATGGAGTAGGCACTCCTTTTTCACTAAGTGCAGTAACCAGAGCCTCTCCTATCCCAAGATGTGTCAGCAAATCTTCGGTTTTATAAAAATCGGAAAGCGGGTAATTCTCAGCAACCGACTTTATTGTTTTTCTGTCTTTTGCAGTGAATGCACGCAAGGAATGTTGAATCTTGAGACCTAGCTGCGCCAAAACCGAATCGGGAACATCGGTAGGTTGTTGCGTACAAAAAAATACACCTACACCTTTCGATCTGATAAGTTTTATGATGGTTTCAATCTGATCCAATAATGCATTGGAAGCTTCATTAAAAATTAAATGTGCCTCATCAATAAATATGGCCAACTTTGGTTGTTCAACATCACCTTCTTCAGGAAATGTAGCATAGATTTCAGCAAGCAGACTTAATATAAAGGTCGAGAACAATTTCGGCTTATCCTGAATGTCAGTCAATCTGATAATATTAAGAGTACCTCTCCCCTTCTCATCAATTCTAGTCAGATCATCAGGATCAAACGAACGCTCGCCAAAAAATACTTCCGCACCCTGTTGTTCAATTTCAATTATTTTTCTGATGATGGTAGATGTTGATGCGGAACTGATTCTTCCATATTCTTTTTCAATTTCTACCTTACCTTCATTGGTCAAAAATTGCAGTGCCTTCTTAAAATCCTTAAGATCCAGCAATGGCAATTCATTATCATCGCAATATTTAAACACCAATGATACCACTCCACCCTGCGTGTCATTTAATTCAAGGATTTTGGAAAACAAAACAGGTCCGAATTCAGAAACTGTTGCTCTTAGTCTTGCACCTTTTTCATTAGAGATGGTCAGGAATTCGACAGGAAATGATTCTGGTAACCAGGGCATTCCAATTTTCTGGTGGCGTTCATCGATTTTAGGATTAGGTTCTCCGGAGGCTGCCACACCACTCAAATCACCCTTTATATCCATTAATAAACAGGGCACTCCTTTTCGGGAAAGCGCTTCAACTAAACCCTGTAATGTTTTTGTCTTTCCGGTTCCGGTCGCTCCGGCAATCAGTCCATGACGGTTTAAAGTTTTAAGAGGAATTTTAACATGAACACCGGGAACCGATTCACCATTTAAGACACCACCTCCTAAAACAATATAATCTCCTTTACAAGTATAACCGGCATTTACCGATTCTATAAATTTATCTTTCATAATTAGATGCGATTTGATTTACGGACTGCTTGCTTATTCTTCATCAGTAATTATTAGAAACTCTTTCCTGAATGGATCAGTATGCTGGTACAATTCTATGATAAATGAATTGCCATACAATTGAAAAAAAGGCAATCCATTTTCATGTCTTTCCTGAAGTCCATTGCCCGGAAATAATTTTTCCTTCACCGATTTCAACTGATTAACTATGGTTTCATTTTTCTTCTTAAGAGATCGTCTTGCCTTCTCTTCTAAAGTTTGTATAGCCTTAACTGTTTTTTGTTTTTCCGCTTCAACTGCCGGAACTAATGTTGCGTCTACCTGCTTATAATTCCCGCTAAGTTCTTCAAACAACTTTAAGATACCCGCCTGCACATGATCGGTATGCAATGGAACTTCGGTACTGTTTTCAATAAGATCAAACAGCAACGAATCCGTACTTTTAAAAAGGTCATTTGGTTTTAATCCGATTTTTCTAATTTTAGATAATGTTGAACTGTCTATCACCATCATGCAATTACGAAGCATCAATACCGGAAACGAAATGTTGAATTTTTCGAACATCAATTTGTACTGCAGCCAGTAGTTCAATTCACCGGGACCGCCAATGTAAGAAAGGTTCGGCAAGATCTTTTCCTGATACAATGGTCGCATGACCACGTTCGGGCTGAATTTTTGCGGTGCTGCATGTAACGCTTCTCTCAGTTCAGCTTCAGAAAAACTAATATCACCATTTAGAACCTGAAATGTTCCATTCTCTGACTTCACGATTCGCTCTCGTAAATTGTTGTCGAGATAAAACAAATTTATTTCTCTGGGTTGAACCTGAACTTTATATTTCAACTGCAGTTGTGCAGAAGTTGACATCACAGCATGGTAAGCAGTGCTTTCAAATATATCCTGCTCCATTTCAGGAACAAAAAGTTGTTTCAAATCAGGATCATCACCATCAATAATTATCAGTCCGAATGAACCAAAAAGATGATGCATAATTTTCCTTGTAGCCTCTGCCAAATTCTGCGATTCTGCATATGCCTTTTCAAAATATTCAAGCATTTCAACAGAATCTCTGAAAACCGCTTTTAGCTCTGAAGCAATTTGCTCAATTCCGTTAGTGGAAAGTCTGCCGGCAGCACCTTTTGCAGGATAATTCCATTCATATTCTTTTCCAAAACCATGCAGATGATCAATTTCTTCAAAATCGTGATCTTCCGAAGCCATCCAAAAAACAGGTATGACATTCTTGTCCTGATATTTTTCATTCAGAGAATCTGCCAGTTTTATAGTGGTTAAAATTTTATAAAGAGAATATAATGGTCCTGTAAATATATTCAACTGATGGCCCGTGGTAACGGTAAATGTGTTTTCAGAACTTAAGGAATCAATGGCACTTGACGTAATTTTACCGGCATCTGTATTACTGCCCAACAGATTTTTATATTGATTGTGAAGTGCCTTAACCAATACATCGCGATTACATTCAAATTGCTTTCGTTGATCAAATATTTTGTCAAATGAAGCAATTTCAGGAGGCAAATTATAAAAAGGTTTCAATTTGGAATCACCCAACAAATAATCACTTACCAGTGATGAAAACTGATGGGTTTCCTGAAATGATATAACCTGATTTTTCATGAGCCTGATTTGGCTCAAAGATACTACTTATCCTTGCTTTTCACAGTTTCAGACACTGTCATGATACTTTGGGTGCCATTTTTTGCCTGTACTTTCTGATCCAGAAAATCAGCAAAGGGGTGCCAACAAATGTAGGCCACAACCAGCTGATCACAGCCGGTAAAAACTGCATATTTACTGCCGAAAAAGCTGAAACGGTTGCAATATATGCTCCCACGATCACCGACATGTGATGAAACATCCAATTCTTGATATGATAACCAGCTATCGTAAATGATTTAATATCAGTATAAACGGAACGTGAACCAATAAGTCCAAAGACTACTGAAATGTAACCAAATGGTTCTGAGACATTTTTTGATAAAAGCAGCAACCCAAAACCAATTAAAGCCAGGGCAAATATTCCCGAAACTGAAACCAGTATCCAATCAATTAATTTGACATCTGCTATCGAATTTATTTTCTTTCGATATAATGCTCTGTATCCTGAAGCTGCCAGGTAAAAACTAAAAACTGCAACTAATGCCAGAAACACAGTCGATTTTATAAAGGTCATTACCAGTGCTGAGATGGCTACTACAGTCATACTCCAAAAGAAAATCTTACCCCAAAGTCTGTGAGCATTGCCACCCTTCTTAACTACCATAGCAACCGGCGCAACTACTAAAGCCAGAAAACCGGCAACGATGTGCAAATACAACCAATATTTGAAACTATTTTCCATAATGTGTTTTTGTTTGATGTGACAAATATATAGCATCATCAATCAGGAAATTTCACAATGGTATGTATATCAGTATTTTGGGATGAATGGGAGCCAATTTTGGGATAAATGGCTCACCGGCCATGAATCCGGGACAAAAGGGACTTTACAGTTGTTGAGGCACGACGGGAAACCGGAACAGATTCTTCAACATGATCAAAAATTAAGCGGTACCCCTGGCTACTACCAGAAACATTTTTAACATTCCGGATATTAACCAAAAAAGCCCGGTGAACTCTGACTACAAATTCAGAGGTATTCATTTCTTCCAAACGCTTGAGTGAACTTCTCAGCAATGCTCGTCTGACAATATTATTTTCAATATAAATGATATCTGAATAATTATCGGCAGATTCTGCAAACAGGAACTGATCAGGTGCAAGCAACAGTTCATCTTTACCATTTTCAGAACTAAAAATCAGTTGGTCATTTTCGAAAGGATCAACCAAAGGGGCTTCCAGATCTTTGTTAATAGATTCAACAACCTTGAGATTCTTATGCAATAAACGGATTCGCGTTAAAAGCGTAATTATCGTAACCGGGAAAATTGCAACCAATATGGTATATAACTGAAAAGTTAGCAACATGGTTCCACTGATGCCGGTAAAGCCTAAAAAACTGCTGTAAAAAAGATTCCCTAATCCAATAAGAACAATTGTGATCACTGACCAGATTATATTTTTACCCACGGTCCACTCGCGATCATCAAAAATATTCGGGAAGGCGGGAATAATTACAAAATCGGCGATTAGAATTACCAAAAATGTGACGGTTCCATATCCAATGAAAACCGGTATTACTTTGTACCAGGGCCAGTTTAATTCTGACAAACCGAATGGACGAAAAATAGTAAGGAAGAAAACCACAAACAAACTTATCAGTAAACCAGTTCTCAGATGCCTGTTGCGGTCATCCTCGAGTGGGTATGGATCACGGAATATTTGAGTAAACTTCTGCAAGATGTTCATTGGTAATATCAAAATGGTACAGCGAAAAGATCAAACTCTCCGGCAGATGTTATTTTACAATTCACAAATGACCCGACCCGCAAATAAGTGTCTTTGGCTTCAATCAACACTTCATTATCTACTTCCGGAGAATCGGCTTCCGAACGGCCAATATAATACATTCCCTCTTTTCTGTCAATAAGGACTTTTCTATTCTTCCCACTTTTGCTTCATTTATTTCTGCTGAAATTTCCTGTTGAAGTGCCATAACCGCAGCAACACGATCCTGCTTAACTTCTTCAGGTACATCATCAATTAATGAATAGGCATGGGTATTTTCTTCATGGGAATAAGTGAAAATTCCAAGGCGATCGAACCGTGCTTCCTTAATGAATTGCAACATTTCCTGATGATCCTGTTCTGTTTCACCCGGATATCCGGCTATCATGGTTGTTCTGATAGTAATACCCGGCACTTTTTCACGAATCCGAGTAAGCAATTCATAGGTTTTTTTACGGGTAGTTCCCCGTCGCATTGACTTCAGCATGGCATCACTGATATGTTGCAATGGAATATCCAGATATTTACAAATGGTAGGTTCTTCCCGCATAACATCCAGAATATCTTCCGGGAATCCTGATGGAAATGCATAATGTAAGCGAATCCATTCAATTCCCTCCACTTTTGCAAGTGCACGCATAAGATCTGCCAACTTACGGTCTTTATAAATATCAAGACCATAATAGGTCGAATCCTGAGCTATCAGCAACAATTCCTTGGTTCCTTTGGCAGCAAGTTCCGTCGCTTCAGCAACCAGTTTTTCAATTGGTTTTGAAATGTGGTTCCCACGCATCAAAGGAATTGCACAAAAGGAACAGGGACGATCACAGCCTTCAGAAATTTTGAGATATGCAAAATGCCGCGGTGTCGTAAGCATTCTTTCACCAACAAGTTCATTCTTATAATCTGCACCTAATGTATTCAGTAAAAGCGGTAAATCACGGGTTCCGAAAAAGTGATCTACATTGGGAATTTCCTTTTCCAGATCCGGCTTATACCGTTCAGATAAACAACCGGTAACAATAAGTTTATCTATTTTACCTGCAGCTTTTTCTTTGGCAAAATGCAAAATAGTATCAATCGATTCCTGCTTTGCGTTATCGATAAATCCACAGGTATTAATAATAACAATATCGGAAGCCATAGTCTTACTCTCATGCACTGCTTCAATATCATTTGCAAGTAATTGTCCCATGAGAACTTCAGAATCCACAACATTCTTGGAACAACCAAGTGTTATAACATTTACACGATTATTTTTTGTCGATTTTGTTCTCACAATTAGCTTTTAATAGAATGCATTAAAATTAGATTTGTCATATTGTATTCTGACTTCTGCCGGAAGCATTGGATTAATGAAATTAAAAATCAAATCAGAATACCTCACCCAGCAATTTTCCGTGCGATACCACATCTGCTTATTTTTTCTTGAAAGATGAATTTCCATCAACCGGGGATAGTATGATTTATGATCGTAATCCACAGGATTAAAATCGTTCCGGTATAGATCATCCAAAGAGTCGAGTGGAAATGCATTTAAGAATTTGCGAAGTGTATTCTTTTCTTTTTTAGTGAGAGACCTTGCCAGATATTTCACCGGTGTTCTGCCAAAATCACCAACACCCAAAATACTAAGAGAATCATTCAGTATCTGGTACTCAATTTTATTATTGTAAATAGCTGCATTATCAGTTATTTTAATCGAATAGCCAAATGGTTGTGCCGATAGATGCTGCAGATTTAAGACAAAAAGTAAACCAACCAACAGGAACGGGTAAAAACAGAATCCATGGTAAGTGAATGAGGTGAGTTTCATAGCCGCAGCAGGTCGATTAATTTTTCACAGATTAAACATCTTCTTTAAAAAGTGAATCTACAAATTCCGCACGGTCAAATGTCTGCAGATCTTCCATTTTTTCTCCTACACCAATATACTTTACAGGAATTTTAAACTGATCGGAAACACCAATCACCACACCACCTTTAGCAGTACCATCAAGTTTTGTCAATGCCAAAGCATTAACTTCTGTAGCGGCGGTGAATTGTTTAGCTTGCTCAATTGCGTTCTGACCGGTGGATGCATCCAGAACAAGCAATACTTCATGTGGTGCTTCCGGAACTACCTTCTGCATAACACGCTTGATCTTTGAAAGTTCATTCATCAGATTAATCTTATTATGCAAACGACCGGCAGTATCAATAATACAAACATCCACATCCTGCGCAACAGCAGCCTGTACCGTATCGAAAGCAACAGAGGCAGGATCGGCACCCATTCCCTGACTGACAATTGGAACGTCGACTCGATTCGACCATATGGTAAGCTGATCAACTGCAGCTGCACGGAAAGTATCAGCAGCACCTAAAAGAACCTTCTTTCCTTCTTTTTTAAATTGATATGCAAGCTTACCTATTGTGGTAGTTTTTCCTACTCCGTTTACGCCAACAACCATTATTACATAAGGCTTTGGTACGGGACCGGTATTGGTAATCTTACCAAAAGCTTTTTCGTTTTCAGTCAATAAATCGGTAATCTCTTCCCTAAGTAACCGGTTTAATTCAGATGTACTTATAAACTTATCACGGGCTACACGTTTCTGCAATCTGTCAATAACCTTCAAAGTGGTTGTTACCCCAACATCAGAAGATAATAAAATTTCTTCAATGCTATCCAAAACATCATCATCAACAGTTGATTTCCCAATAACTGCTTTGGTGAGACGCGAAAAACACTTTCACGGGTTTTAGATAAACCCTGATCTAAATCTTCTTTCTTGCCTTTTTTAAAGAAATCGAATAATCCCATGAATTATCAGGTTTAGAAATAAATAAAAAAAAGCTTCCTTCATTATTGAAAGAAGCTCTAACCATTTAAGAAGATATTATTACTTATCTTTCAAAAAATCTTTGATGTGATCGTTATGCACGACCTCTTCTTTAAAGGTATAGCCCCCGCTTACAGGTGACTTTACCATTTTTATAACTTTGGAAAATTCTTTTCCTTTTCCAGTCTTTAGTGTTGCAACTACTTTCTTTGCCATGTCCTTTAAAAGTTAATGGATTACTTGATTTCTTTATGAACTGTTACTTTCTTAAGAATTGGATTGAATTTTTTCAATTCTAACCTTTCTGAAGTGTTCTTCTTGTTTTCGTGGTAATGTAGCGAGATGTTCCAGGCATGCCACTGGTCTTATGCTCCGTGCATTCCATTATAACCTGGATTCTGTTACCTTTCTTTGCCATCTTGAATAGTGGTTTTTATTTAGAGCCTGCAAAGATATAACGAACCAACGAAAAAGACAAATATCCCGGCAATTATTTAATCTGGTCAAAAAGCGTTTGTTGTTGCATCAAATCCTCTAATGCCTCAATGGTTTTAGGTAATGCATCCGACATTACAAATGGCTGACTTTCAGTTATTAACACATCATCTTCGATCCGTACTCCTATATTCCACCATTTTTTATCACAATCAGAACCTTCCGGAATATAGATTCCAGGCTCAACTGTTATGACCATTCCCGGTTCCAATTGACCATATAAACCGGGATCATGCACTTCTAAACCGAGATAATGAGATGTTCCATGATTGAAATAAGTTCCTGATTGTTCCGGTTT
Organism: Bacteroidota bacterium; assembly: GCA_016713525.1. GTDB lineage: Bacteria > Bacteroidota > Bacteroidia > AKYH767-A > OLB10 > JADKJB01. The sequence goes on from JADJOZ010000007.1 coordinate 109,142, forward strand.
GGAAATGATTCCCAGTTTCACCAGACCTTTTGCAATTACATCTTTGGCAGCCTGATTGGGGTCATTAAACCTATTTCCTTTGACTGCTTTTTCGATTCCGGCCAATTGAGCTTCCAACACCAGATTATAGATTGCTTTTTGTTCTTCCGAAAATGTGCCATCTACAGGAACGGTCCGTGTTACATCAGCGGTATAGCCATGATACTCGGCTCCCATATCCATTAATAACATATCGTTTGGCTCAAGTACTTTCCTGTTGGTGACATAATGCAGCACACAGGAATTAATTCCCGATCCTGAAATAGAGCCATATCCCGGATACTCGGAACCCATATGTTTAAAATAGAATTCGACGATTGCCTGTGCCTGATATTCAGTCATGCCGGGTTTGCATGCTTTAATAGCTTCCGACAATCCCTGCAAAGTAATATCAACTGCTTTTTGCATTAATACTATTTCCTCAGGAGTTTTAATCTGACGAAGAGAAGCCAACGCATTCATTAAACTGCCAGCAGCAAATTCTTTTCCCGCTTCCTGCAAAGTTTCTTTCAGAAGTGAAGCCATTGTATTCAGCGATCCGCTCGCTCCACTTTTTTCTCTTATATCCGTGGGATATTTAACCAACACTTTATTGAAAGTCTCAACCGGAGGAGGACTATCTTTCCATTGCTTTCCCGAAACAACAGTTTTGAATTGCAGCTTTTCTTTAACCCCCTCTATTCCTAATCGTCGGCCATTCCAAACTTCTTTCTTAAGGTCTCTGTCCTGAACGTAAATTAACTCATCAATCATTGCTCCCTTGAACGATACAGGTTCACTAAAAATAAACAACACAGAATTTGGCTCAAGCAATCCTGTCAGATAACAGAAATCGGGATCCTGGGAGTATTGAAAATCGACATCATTGGAGCGGTTTCGAATGGGATTGGCAAAAATGACCGCACAGGTTGAAGGGCCCAACTTTTTTCGTAACAAATCTCTTCGTTGCTGATGAAATGACGGTGGCAGCTGATCGGTGTCGTAAAAGTTCTGCTGAGCAGATATTGACCCAATTCCGCAAAATAACAAAAGGATCAAAATAGCAGGTATTTTAAATATACCAAATGCTATTTTGATCCCTTTCATATGGAATCTTTTTAAGATCAGAGTTTACCGGTTTTCAGCACCTGATTGATACAAGCTGAAATACCTTTCTTATTGATTGTACGCAAAGCAGATGTAGATACTTTTAAAGTGATCCATTCTCCTGTTTCAGGAAGAAAGAATTTTTTCATCTGCAAATTCGGATTGAATCTGCGCTTTGTTTTCTTATTGGAGAAGGAAACATTATTTCCTACAATCGACTTTTTTCCTGTTAAATCGCAAATCCTTGACATGACGCTAATTATTAAATTCTGAATAAGGAGCGCAAAGATACAATTTTTGATTTCTTATTCCAAACGGTTTTTAAATATTTAATCTGCAAGTCCTAAAATTTCTTTTCGAAGCATTGAAAAAGCCGAAATTGCAGTGATCTGAATATTCCGCAACCGATCATTTCCAAATTGAAATTTCTTGGCTATCAATACATTGGGGCCTGCCAAGCCAATCCATACGGTTCCTACCGGTTTTTCGGCTGTACCTCCTCCGGGACCGGCAATTCCTGTAGTTGATATAGCCCAGGTTGAACCCAAAGTACTTCGGACTCCTTCAGCCATTGCCTTGGCAACCTCCTCGCTAACAGCACCCTTCTCTGCAATTACGGCTGGCGAAACACCTAAAAACCGGGTCTTAACTTCATTGGCATACGAAATGGTTGAGCCAATATAATAAGTAGAGCTTCCGGGGACTGAAGTTATTAAATGAGAAACATACCCACCGGTGCAACTCTCGGCAACTGCCAGTGTTTGATTTTTCTCTATCAATAATTTGCCAACTATTTTCTCCGGAGTATCGTCATTGTATCCATATATATACTTCCCAATCAACAATTTAGCTTTTTCCACCTCTTCCATTAACTGAACTTCAAGGGTGTCATTTGATTGATAACAACTCAGACGTAATCTGACCATGCCGGTTGAAGGCAGATAAGCCAATTTAAAATATGGAGGTAATCGTGTTTCCCATGGTTCCAGTAAATCCGAAAAAAGATTCGCCTACTCCTGTGGTAATAATTGTTTGGTGACTGACTTTAGGCAATTTAAACAACAACGAAAGTTTAGGAATCACTACTTCATCCATCATAGCCTTCATTTCGTAAGGTACTCCGGGCATGGAGACAATTACTTTGCCTTCAAAATCGAACCACATTCCGGGTGCTGTTCCATTCTTGTTATAAACGGGTGTACAATTTGCTGGTATTTCAGCTTGTTTGCGATTGGTTTCTGTTAATTCCCGTCCCCGAGATTTGAAGTAAACTGATAAATCGTGCACCACTTTTGCATCTTCAATCAGAGTAGTATTAAAAAAACGACAAAGAGTATCTTTCGTCAGGTCATCTTTGGTGGGTCCCAAACCGCCAGTAATCAATACAATAGCTGATCGGTTCAAAGCTGCCTTTAACTCTTTTGTAATATGCTCAGGATCATCACTTACAGAAGTCATTTGTTTAACCCGGATGCCGGCTTCATTCAAACGCGTTGCCATCCAGGCCGAGTTCGTATCTATTACTTGTCCGATGAGAAGTTCATCGCCGATGGTTATAATTTCACAATTCATAATGCAAAGATGCACAAGTCCTGAATAAATTGGCAAAGGATTTGTAATCGGGTTCGGGTACTTGTAAATTTAACCCCTGAAAACACTCTCTTTAATTATGAAAAATTCCCTTAAAATAGCGCTATTCCTTATTATTGGTCTGGTTACCAATGCTTCTGCTCAAGTAAACATTAACAATGTACTCAATTCAGCTAACTCGATTTTAGGAGGTGGCCTTTCAAACGATAAAATTGTAAATGGCTTGAAAGAGGCGCTTTCTGTAGGTTCCAAAAATTCAACAGAGAAAGCTTCCAAAACAGATGGGTTTTATAAAAATCCTTTGATTAAAATACCTTTTCCAAAGGAAGCAAAGCAGATGGAATCAACTTTGAAATCGTTAGGTATGCAAAAACAGGTTGAATCGTTTGTTATGACCATGAACAGAGCGGCTGAAGATGCTTCAAAAAAAGCAGCTCCTATTTTTATAAATGCCATCACCAAAATGAGCATCAAAGATGGAGTAAACATTTTGCGAGGTAATGATAACGCAGCTACTGAATTTTTAAAATCAAGCACTTCTTCTCCTCTTAAAGCAGAATTTAAACCTGTTGTAAAAACATCTTTGCAGAAAGTTCAAATCACTAAATACTGGACTCCTTTGGTAAAGACTTACAACAGAGTTCCAATGGTTAAGAAAATGAATCCTGATTTGGATGATTATGTAACAACACTTGCCATTGATGGTTTATTCAAATTAATTGCTGCAGAAGAGCTGAAAATTAGAAAAGATCCGAAAGCGCGTGTTTCGGATCTTTTGAAAGAAGTTTTTGGTAAGAAGTAATATATTAGAAGGTAACCGTAATTTTATCTGGATCAACTTCTGCCGGGTGAACACTCAGCACGGGAATTCTTGAATTATTCACAACTTTAGTTGCATATGTTCCGAGCAAAAATCCGGTAATGGATGGCTCTTGTTCAGTCATTATAACCAGCAAGTCGGCATCGGCTTCTTCTGCAGCTTTCATAGTCATCCCTGACAAATCATTCCCTTCCAGGAATCGGGTATCATAACTCAAATCTTGTTGCACAATATATTCTTCAACCTGCTCGATCTTTATTTTGAATTTGCGAATGAGATCTGCATTTGAAAAGTTTATTAGACCAACAACGTGGATATGAGCCCCATAAAAACGGGCAATTGCAACGGCAAAAGGAACTTTCTGTCTTGATTCGTTCGACTCATCAATTGGAAGCACAATTTTTTTGAATCCAATTCCTTTGGCATGTGTTTGTACTGAAATTACAGGACACGGGGCTTCCTGAACAACTCTGGAAGTATTGGTTCCAACAGTAAATTTCTGGTATCCACTTGAACCGTGAGTTCCCATAACAATGATATCGGCATCAATTTCTTTGGCTACCTGACAAATTTTCTTGTAAATCCGTCCAACTTCCGTCCTTATGGAAAGCGTGATTCCGGCTTTCATATGGAGATCGTGAGCCAGTTGATCCAGTTTTTCATTGGTAGCGGTTTCGATTTTCTTTTCGAATCCACTCAATGCATGACTGATTGCGGAAGTAAATGATACGGTTTCTACAATATGAAGCAGGGTAATTTCAGCCTTCATAAGTTTAGCCATGAATACTGCATGTTCCAGACTCAGATCTGCAGTTTCGGAGAAATCGTACGGAATGAGTATTTTTTTGATAAAATCGTCTTGGTGTGTGCTCATGGTTATATTTTTAAGGTAAGACGTTAAATTTCTATTGAAGAACGTATGTGGTAGTATCTTTTTTTGGCGGTGGTCTGATCGAGAGAACGGGTATTTCTGACTTATTTATAATTTCCTGTGGTGCCGAAGATATAAACATATCTGTAAAACCAACCTCCTGCTGAGTCATTATCATAATCAGGCCAGCTTCAACACGGTTTGCGGTCGCAATGATTTCCTCGGCAACATCTGATCCTGAAACAACCTCGGATGTACATTTGATACCACCTTCTTCAATAAATTCCTGTACCTGATTCATTTGACGGGTAAGTTTATTAGTAAGAAACTCATCCTCACTTTCCAAAATTGTTACAATATGAATAATTGACCCAAACATGGTTGCAAGCTCAATAGCCTTGTCTACTTTTTCTTTGGTCTCTTTGGTAAGATCCAAAGGTAGCAGAATATGTCTGCATCCGAAACGATGTTCCTTGCCTTTAATTGTAATTACTGGACATTCTGACTCTCTGACGACACGCGAAGCATTCGAACCAAGAATTTTCTTCTTTAACCCCACAGCCCCCATGGTACCCATCACAATAAAAGCAGCATTCAGATCTTTGGCGGCTTCAACTATCTCGTCATAAATCTTCCCTGTTCGGGTAACTACGTTCACTTTTACTCCGGCTTCCGATTGCACTTTTTCAGCTAACTCTTTAAGCCTTAAGCCAATATCATCACGCAAGTGCGTTTCATAATTATGTTTGGCAGAAACAATATCCTGAAAAGGCTTGAGGAAATCTTCATCAATCACATTCAATAGCGTAATTTCCGATTTCGTTAAACGAGCCAGATTGAAGGATTGCCTCAGGGCAATCATGGATTGTTCACCAAAATCAATAGGAATTACAATTTGCTTTACTTCGGTACTCATAAATTTCAGTTAAATTTGTTGTTCACAAAATTATACTTTCCGCAGTTATGAAACAAATTCCTGAGTCAGAACTCATTCTAAATAAAGATGGAAGTGTTTACCACCTGAATCTTCACCCTGAAGATATTTCCGACCTGATAATCAATGTGGGCGACCCCGATCGGGTCTCAAAAGTGAGTGGTTTCTTTGATTCTGTTGAAGTTAAAAAGCAAAAACGGGAATTTGTAACTCACACCGGTTTTTACAACAAACGCAGAATCACTGTTTTGTCGACCGGAATTGGAACCGACAACATAGATATAGTTTACAATGAACTCGATGCCTTAGTTAATATTGATCTGAAAACCAGAGAGATAAAAGACAAGTTAAGCAGTTTAAACCTGGTCCGGATCGGAACATCCGGGGCCTTACAGGAAAATATTCCTGTGGATAGTTTTGTATGTTCCTCGTTTGGTTTGGGGCTCGATGGTTTGCTTAACTTCTACAACATGCCGGCAACTGATGAAGAATCCGAAATATTGGAGGCTTTCAACAATCACTACCCAACAGAGGGAAGACTACCTGCCTCCTATCTTACTAAATCACCCGGCAACCTGTTCGAAATACTGTCTCCGGGTATGCACTCCGGAATTACAGCATCGTGTTCCGGATTTTACGGACCTCAGGGAAGAGAATTACGCCTTACTCCCTATCGGCCAGACATTGTAGAAAGATTGAATGCATTTAACTTCAAAAACCATCTGATCACCAACTTTGAAATGGAAACGGGGGCCATGTATGGATTGGCAAGAATGCTTGGGCATCACTGCTGCTCGGTGAATGTTATTGTTGCCAATCGTTTGGCTCAAATGTATTCTAAAGATGCAGAAACTTCCATGATGAAATTAATTGAACAGACACTTCAAAAGCTCACAACCAGTTGAAATAAAAAAAGGTTACTCATTTTGTGAGCAACCTTTTTTTTATAATTATTTTTAGCTTATAGTTTCACAATTCTTTCTCGATATACTCCTGAAAGTGTTGAAATTTCCATCATGTAAGTACCTTCAGCAATGTCATCTCCGATATTAATTTTAGTGATTCCATTCGAAGCAAATCCCTCGCCGGCCTTTTGACTGAAAATTAATTTTCCGGCAGCATCAAATACGGATACTTTTTCTACCACATCATTAGCATCTGTGGTTGAAAGATTTATGATGTCACCTCTGAACGGATTAGGGAACAAGGAAACTACACCTGCTTTAATAAATGATACTACTTTAATTTCACTGTGACTGGTTCTGCCATCAAAATCGGTTTGACGAAGACGATAATAGTTCACTCCACTATTTGGTTGTTCATCATAAGCAGTATAATTGCTTACTGATGTGGTCGTACCATTTCCATCCACTGTTAGCAAATCATTAAATTCAAAACCATTTCGGCTTCTTTCAACAGTAAAATAATCATTGTTTATTTCTGATGCAGTTATCCAGTCGAGTTTAACAACTCCGGATTGAGCTTTAGCATCAAAAGAGAGTAATTCAACAGGTAAAGGAGAAGATTGAGAAGATAGTGTCCACCAGTTATTCAATGAGGTTTGTGTCCCTGCCAAGGTGGTATTAATAGTTGGATTCGATTGTACACCTGCAGGTGGAAACCAGCCAAGAGAAACAGGTTCCCAAAGCTGAGCACGGGGATTAACAATTCCTCCGCGTTCTGCATTTGTCATTGAGAAAGTAAGATTTGAAGTAACATTACCCGGAACAACAATTCTCCAGAATCTGTCAACAGTATTGGCACTATTGTCGGCACCACCAAAATCTCTGACATGTGTAACGGTTGGAGGCAATGGTGAATTATCAACTGCAGAATGATAAGTTGCAATCATAACATCACCTGAGCTTCCGGAAACCGGTTGATAGGTAAAAGGAATATACTCTGCATCGTTATAACCAAATGGGATTACAAAACTTCCTGCAGTTGTTATATTCCATCTGATTGCACCGCTACCGTCTTCTGTTTCACTTCTGATGTAACCATCATTTCTTGTAATGGTAGCTCCATTTTCGAGGTTCAGAATATGTCCACCACCTGCAGTATTATGATCATTATCAAGATTCAACTCACCATCAGTAACCACAAGACCAGTACGAATATTAACATCATCATTTTCAGGATATGCAAATTCTATATCCGGAGTACCCTGGAAATTGATGTCAAGATAACCATATTCATGATCAACAGTGGTGGCAATTCCCATTCCTGCTGATGTTATTATTTGATTATCTAAGCCATTATATTCTACAGTACTATTAGCATCAAGGTAAAAATTCATTCTGTAATCGCCACTTATTTGAGGACGAATAGCCGAACTCCCTGTTGCAAAAGAATATAGTCCGTTTGGATGACCTGTAGGCAACCGCCCACCACTATTTACATTTACTTTTGCATAGTATAAAGGCTGTTCTCTGGCTGCAATCATATTGGTACCCAAATTCAGAGTTCCATCGATATTAAGTGTTGTGTGATAATTTATATTTGCACTTGCATGTGAAGCAATAGTAAAATCGAAAGCTGATGCAGCAAAATCAACAATTGTGTTTGCAGTTATTAACTGTTTTACTTGTTGAACATCATAAAGTGGTGATGTTCGGGTAACATTAATAGTACCTGGCCGATCATACCTGATCAGTCCATATATCGTTCTGGTTGTTAAATGAGCGCGATGCGCAAACACTGTATTATTTCCGATTAAAACATCACTACCTTTAAAAATCAACTCGTGAACCGCAGTGCTCAGGTAACAAGAATCAAAACAAAATGTGGAATTTTCAAATGAAGCATTCCCATTAACAGTTAATTTAATCTGATCTGCTGTTGCAGTATTGCTTTTATTATAAAGTACAGCTACACTATTTAATAAATTATAATTCCCGGCAACATCAATATTTGAAACTCCGGTATTCCATTTACACACTGAAAATCCTCCTGTTTGGTCAAAATCTCCTTGAATACTCCAGTTTGAAATTCCTTTTTGGGTTGATAAACTTATACTTCCATCTGCTATCAAAATTGAACCACCAATAGTTCCAGTTATATCATGTCCACGGGAAGAGGCTATTTCATAACCATTAAATCGTGTTTTCCCGCCAAGAATATTGATATTATTTCCGATTGAAATAATTTCTTCACCACTCGACATGGAGGTGACAAAAAGTCCTTTATTATGCCCGGAAACAATTAAGTTTCCACCCACAGTAAGGTTAAGCCTGGCGGTGTTATAACCTGCTCTTGAAATTAAATACACAACTTGTAATGAATCAGAAAATGAAATCACAAAGTCATTAGTCACAGTTACATCAATTATTCTTGAATCACTGATTTCACCACGATGCAAATAGAATTTACTATTTGTGATAAATAAATCTGAACATGAAAGTGAAGCGTCCCCATTATTACCTGTGGTTCCATTGTTCATGGCACCGAATGTGGAATTATTGATGTTGATTACTTCGGTTACATTTAAATCGATGGAACCATATCCTCTCGACTGATAGAAGGAACCGGCATTAACGGATAAACTACCATTTATTCCGATGTTAACATTTCCAAATGCTTCTGAATGTCGTTGTCCATAAAATATGGAAGTGGCTCCATTTTGAGTGAAGTTTCTTCCAACCTGCATATTTAAACCACCAGCAGTTGTACTTACATACAATTGGGCGTCTGTAATATTCAGATCATTTGTTACTGTTAAATAGGTGTCATTGTAATTGGTATCACAATAAGCGATGTAACAACGGGTTGTTGCTCCCAACAAAGTCATGTCACCATTAATGGTAACCTGAGCAATACCTAAAGTTCCATAGCTACCCATGAAATAAACATTACGTGAATTATCAATAGTAAGACTTCCTGAGTTAAATGTGACATCCCCGTCAAATCTGTCTTTCAAAGTTACCAGAGCAGGATTTCCTGAAATCGTGGATGTTCCTGTAATATTGAATGAAATTGGCCCAACAGCATTTTTATACGCTTCAAAAATACTTCCGTTAACCGAAAAATTTCCGTTTACAAAAATACTGGCAGAACCCGTATCGGCAACCGATTGACCAAGAACCATGCTAAAGCGGTGTTCGAAATGCAAATCTCCATTTACCGTCCAGATCAAATCTCCCATAGAACGAAACATGATGTATGACGAATTTGAATTGGTGCTGACATCTGAAAAACTACCAGTTTGTAATGTGAGATCACGAGCTGTTCCTGTACTGACAACTATTCTTCCTGATCCATCAACAACCACATCATTTAAAATTAAAGAAGTCGACATACCGGTACCATCATCAAAAACAACAGTTCCTGAAGATATTGTTAAGTCGCCTAAAATTCTGTCAGGAGCAAACAAACCATCCTGTTGCCAGCTTCCAACAGCGTTAAAAATCAAATTTCCAAATTTCCCGCTAACTAACGCACCTAATGGTACATTATAATTGTACCATTTTTTCAAAATCATAGTTGAAGTTGGACTAATACTTTCAACTCCGGCAAAGATTCCTGTAGAGGCATCTGTTGTATTGTTATGGGTATATGTTCCTGATCCAGCAATTTGAAAAACTCCGGATACACCAATACTTTTATCTGTAATAAGGTTACCATTATTATTAATGGTTAAATTCACCAGATTGACACTAAAATCAGCAATCACCTGATGATTGATTGTAACATTGTCACTACAGCTCGGAATTATACCTCCGGCCCATATTGAAGCATCAGACCAATTTCCGTCTGCAATTGTTGTATAAGCAGCACCATTTCCTGTCGAGAAAAAACTTCCATGCAATATTCCCGATCCGGGAGCATTTCCTGTAATTGTTGCTGTTCCTCCAGTTAAGGTTCTGTAGAGATTCCCTGTCTGGTTGGGACCTGTTCCCCGAACTTCAATATTTCTGATTCGGAAATAATCAAGTGCATTAACATTACCAACATTCAGCGTCACGGTGATAGTTGATGCAGTAACACTAATTGATGCAAAACTAATGTCTGCTCCAGATGCAATTGAAATATTTCCAACTCCTGGTTTGAATTCAAATCCAAGCGGCGCTGTTAATATAAAGGTGCTACCTGCCTGAATTGGGAAATCATTATTCAAAGTTTCGGCAATAGTTATATTACCAATAATAGCATAAGGGCCGGGGGAAATTGACAAACAATTACCTCCGGTAGCGGGGGTGACGGTAACATTGGCTTTTGAAACAGTTACCATAATAAATGATAACAAAATCAATAATCCCGGTAATTTGAGTTTTAACTTTTTCATATCAATGTGGCTGGCACAGCCATTTTTTTCGAGTACAAACGGTTCAACTAGGTGCACATTTATACCATTGATGTACTCAAAAGATTGAACATTTTTTAGCAAAACCTTACAATATAATTTCAACCTCAAAATTGATTAAAATATTGCATCTCATTGATTATATGTGATTTACAAAATTCTAAAGTGCTCCTTTCTGATCAAAAATGACTTAAAAGTCACTGGTTTGAAAAACAAAGCGCTCAAATGACTTTTGAACAGCCTATCCGACTAGTTAAAATGGAATCGTATTGTTGAAAATGTAAGGCATTTACAGATAAAAACAAATTTATAGATTATAACTATATAATATTCAATATATTGTAAATCCAGACATCAAAATCCAAGCGATTAATTTCTGTAATAAAAGTGAGCATTTTGGTGAACATTCTCGGCTTGAATGATGTATACAGGTTCATCTTTCAATAAAAAAAAGAGACCGAACACGACACTTTAAGTTAAGAGACTACATATAATATTAATCTGCCCGGATTATGAATCGATTCTGCCCAATCGTATCATTATCATCATTAGTGATGATTTTGTTGCTCATTTTTTCACCAACTGCACATGCGGCGGTAACAGTTACACCTGCGTCTTCCGGATCCTGTTTAAACCTGTCACCAGGGGCATATCTTGCCATTGGAGATATTGTTATTCAGGAAAATAATAATGGTGATTTTAGCTCCGCCGGAGGTAGTCGTACATTAATTTTATCGGCACCAGCAAACTTTCAATTCCAGGCAGGCGTTGGTAATGTAACATATCAGGCAGGTAGAAACATAACTGCCGCAAGTATTGCGGTTGCAGCCGGAACAATTACAGTAACTTATACATGTAGCAACACAAATCGTAGCGACCGGATGACCATTTCAGGGATTATGGCTCGAGCAACCGCTGTACCTGCATCCGGAAATATTGTAAGAACAGGTGGTACAGGAACCATCAATGGAGATGCAACAGGAGGCGGTGTTAACCATGGTACTTTAACAGCCTTTGCCGGTGGAGCTACACGTACATCTATTGCAGCAGGAAACTGGTCATCTCCCGGAACCTGGTCGGGTGGCAATGTTCCAAATTGCAATGACAATGCCGTCATTAACCACAATGTAACAGGCGACATGAGTACCAAATTAAACAATCTCACAATAAACACTGGTGGTACATTAACTTCAAACAGTTCTATAACTGTTACAGGAACATTTACCATAGCCGGTACCGGAACATACATTCACAATAATAATGCGAATGCTGCAATTGGTATATTTTCAGGAACTGAAAGTTTTTCAACAACCAGCACCATAGAAATGCGTGATTGGTATAATACAAATATCCCACTTGCCACAAATGTTTCAGGAGATTTTGGCCACATCATTTTTGATGAAGGAAGTGGAAGTACCTGGAATCAAGATGGTCTATTTTCCCCCCACCGTATTAAAGGAAATCTGACAATCAGATCAGGAGGGATTTTAATGGACGATGGTACAGGAATGACTACTACTCTTACCCTTCAGGATGTTTTGCTGGAAGGAAGTGGTGCATTACGAATTGCTGAAGGCAATGACAGAAATCTGACCTTAGTAACAAACAATTATTCCGACAGCAGAACTTCAGGAAGTGTTTTTTATTCCGGAATTCAATTCGACTGCTCAGGCAGTGTAAGCTGGACAGCCAATGGAGATGTCCTTATTGAAGCATCGTGGAGCTACTATGAAGGCAGTGCTGGTACCGGTAATTCTGTGATTACCATAAATGGTGATTTAACAATTGATGCGGGGGCATTCGACTTCAATCGAAATGTGGATGCATCGCTTACAGTAGTCGTTAATGGAAACACCTATGTGAATAATAATACTACATGGGTTCGCTTTCTCGACAGATACGATGAAGATATAAGTTTTACTACAACGAATATGTATGTATATGGAGGAGCAAACAATACTTTTCATGGAGGTACAAATCCTACCGGCGATGCCATATTTAATATTACAAATGATTTGATTGTAACCGGTGGATCTACTGTAGCCACTTTTGTTAGCAGTACTAGTAACACAGCAACTTCAACATTAAATGTTGGAAGAGATATTTTGCTGACAGATGGAGACATCAGAGTTTCAAACACCAATTCAACCACAACAATTAATGTAAGCAGAAATATTGTTCTTACGGGATCAAATAGTGATTTTTATGGACAAATTTACAGTTCAGGTAACAAACTCACAGATTTAAATGTTACCGGCAATATTGAACTCAACAATGGCGACTTCTATATTTCTCTTGGATTAGGAAATGTAACATGTGATATTGTAGAAAACCTTGATATCAATAATGGTAGATTTTTTGCAATCAACAATACAGCTGCGGCAAATAATGGTCTTGTTACATTTTCATGCAATGACCTCGACTTCGATGGAGGAATATTCCATCTTTTCAATGGTAGAATTAATGACGGAAAAACAATAACTGCTACAATTAATGGCAACCTTGATATAAACTTCCTGAACATTGCTGATCTGGTAACTTTCATTGGTTTAACAGGGACAAATAACCCATTACTTGATCTGAATATCTCTGGAAATATGATCGTTAACGGAAACTTTCCGGGCTCCTATTTTATGAGCAGTTCTTCATCAGGAAATGAAACAGTTGATATTGGAGGAAACCTGACAGTAAATGCAGGAGATGTGTTTTTTGTAGGTAATGAATCAGGATTGACAGCCAGTCATAACATAACCACCAACATAACTGGTGACATAAATATTACCGGTGGCAATACCCGTCTTTCAACAGGAACAGGTACAGCAGATATTGATGTGGATGGATCTGTTTCCATTTCAAATGGAACACTTTCATTGAAATATGATGCAGGTGTTGCTACTCTGAATGTTTTGGGAAGCTATACTCAAAGCGGGGGAACTTTCAACTTACACTCCAGGAATGCAACAACCGCTGACAACAATATCGTTAATGTATTTGGTAATTTCCTAATGAGCAATGGAACTTTCCGATTCGATAACTTTGCTTCAGGAGCGGGATTAGCTGAACATAGCTTATTCTTGTATGGCACATCTTTCACACTTGATGGAAATGCTTCAATTATTCATGCAAATGACCTGACCACCAACTACATTTTTGGTCAAATATATTTTAGCTATCCCGGAACCATGGATTACTTGCGTTACAGCAATACCAATTCTATTAATCATGTTCGTTACACGGTTCAACCTTCCACTACACTGGATGCAACCAGCAGCACTTTCCCATTACAAATAACTTCCGTTGATAACAGCACACCTGCAAATCATTTCGCACTTACTGTGAACGGAACCATTGATATGGGAAATCAAATCATTCAAGCACGACAATCAGGTTCTCATTATTCAAGGGTTATTGTTGCTGCAGGAGGACGATACAGATTAAGTCACACCGGAGGATTATATTCTGGAAATGCATTAACAGCATCTTCAATTGATGGATTTATTAACGGAAATAACCGTGTAAACTATCAGCTCAATATAAGTTCAATCGTTGAATATTATGGAACTTCAAATATTCCAATCACTGGAATCCCAAATGGAGTTGCCACTGGAAATAATCAAAAATATGGTTTTCTTGAAATAAACTTTACCGGAGTGGCAGGTTCAACCTGGGTTTATCCGGAAGCTAATAATGAAGTTTATGTTCGATCAGGACTTCTGCTTACTGCAGGTGAATTTAATCTCGATAATGACCACAATACAGCAACCGGGGGACGAGCAATTACAATTGAAAACAATGCTACTATCTCACGTACTTCAGGTTTTATCCGTAGTGAAACCGAAGATGGTTCAGGAATTGTTCAGTGGGATATAAATAGCAATGGAAGCTATGTTGTTCCTTTGGGCTATGATGCTATGACCTACATTCCATTTACATATCAGCAAACTGCCGGAGCATCAGGCATTGTTTCTTTTGGAACTTATCGTTCAGCAGCAGACAACACCCCTTTCCCTCCAACAGTATCACATGTAAGAGATCTTTCAGGCACTGATAATAGTGCTAGTACTATAGACCGGTTCTGGAAACTAACCCAAGCAGGAGCAGGAACAGCAACTTTAACCTTCTCTTATGCTGCTGCAGAAGATCCGGGTATATTAAGTCCGAGGGCTCAACTCTGGGAACCGGTTTCACTCGGATGGTTTCCGGCTACTGCAGGACAATCCAATCCAACAGCAACAACTACTGCTGTCCCTACAATTACTACGTTAAATACCTGGTGGACTCTTGCTGCGGCAGCTTCTCCTCTTCCAATCGAATTACTTTCATTTGAAGCAATTAAATCAGGCAATAATGTGGATTTAATCTGGCGAACTGCAAGTGAAATAAATAATGATTTCTTCACTATTCAAAAAAGTAAGAATGGTTATGAATTTGAAGACATTGCCACTGTTGATGGTGCTGGCAACAGCACATCGGTAACAAATTACAAAATTACTGATACCAAACCTTACAATGGAATTAACTATTACAGACTGATGCAAACCGATTTTGACGGCAAGTTCACTTATAGTGAAATCAGAAGCATTTTCTTCGGTACTAAAGGTGCGATCTCGGTATTCCCGAATCCTGCTCCACAAAATAACCAAATTCAGATTGCAATTCCAAATGAAGGAGAGTATACAATGAATATTACTGATGCAAGTGGCAGAATAATTCAATATGAAAAAATTCATGCGACTGCAAATAATCAGATAGTACCGATAAATCTGAATGCAACTCTCAGCTCGGGAATATATCAGATTGGAATACAAAATGAAAATGAAAATTACAACTCCAAATTAATAATTCGGTAAGAACTGTTGTCAGCACTGCCCTGCTGATAGCTTTCTTCCGGATTGATGTTACCATGTGAACAGTGAAGTAAAGGGTCGGCACTGCCCGGCCGGCCCTTCTTTTAAAATTAAAATTGACTTAGCATTATCAGTAAATAAAGAGGCTATCACTGCCCTGATAGCCTCTCTTTTCACAAATTAAAACTGAATCCAAATAAATTTAGAGACTATCTCTGCCCGGATAGTCTCTCTTTTCAATCTTTAAATAATATTCACAAAATAAGCCAAACTACCACTGCCCTGTTGGTCTGGCTTAAAAAAAAGGGGAGAATGTTCAATTCTCCCCTTTCAATTAATCAATGAAGATTTATTTTTTCATCAATTCAGCATAATTCTTAAAAAAGTGTGGAATAGTTTCAATACCCTTCATAAAATTGAATATTCCATAATGTTCATTCGGACTGTGAATATCATCGGAATTTAGTCCGAATCCCAAAAGAACTGACTTCAGTCCTAATTCTCTTTCAAACAAAGCCACAATTGGAATAGAGCCACCTTCTCTTGTTGGAATTGGTTTCTTACCAAATGTAGTTTCCATTGCTGCACTTGCAGCCTTATAAGCAACGGAATCAGTAGGAGTTACAACTGGTTCGCCTCCATGGTGTGGTGTAACTTTAACTTTAACCGATTTAGGGGCAATTTTTTCAAAATGCTTCTGAAATAAGGCAGTTATTTTTTCAGAAGTCTGGTTTGGAACTAAACGCATTGAAATTTTAGCAAAAGCTTTAGAAGGTAACACAGTTTTCGCACCTTCTCCGATATAACCACCCCAAATGCCATTCAACTCGAAACTCGGACGAATAGATGTTCTTTCATTGGTAGTAAATCCTGATTCTCCATGCACATCATTAATCTGCAGGTCTTTCATGTAGGCATCCTGACTAAATGGTGCTTTGGCCATTTCATTTCGTTCTTCAGCACTTATTTCAACAACATCATCATAAAAGCCTGGTATAGTGATATGATTAGTTTCATCTTTGGTAGCGGCGATCATCTCACCTAAAATCTGGATCGGATTTGCAACTGCTCCACCATAAACTCCGGAATGTAAATCACGATTTGGTCCTGTAACTTCTACTTCAACATAAGAAAGTCCACGTAAGCCAACAGTTATGGATGGGACATCATTTGCGATCATTGAAGTGTCTGATATCAATATCACATCAGCTTTTAAACGGGCTTTGTTATTTTTTACAAATTCACCCAAATTCACCGAACCTACTTCTTCTTCACCTTCAATCAGGAATTTTATATTACAAGGCAGTGACTGATTTTTCATCATGCTTTCAAAAGCTTTCCATATGCATGAAAACCTGTCCCTTATCGTCACAGGATCCACGCGCATATATTTTCTCATCCTTTATTATCGGCTCGAAGGGTGGTGAATGCCATAAATCCAATGGATCGGCAGGCTGTACATCATAATGACCATAAACCAAAACTGTTGGCAATGATTCATCAATAATTTTCTCACCATATACTATTGGATGTCCTTTCGTCTGACAAATTTCAACTTTATCGGCTCCGGCAGTAATCAGATTGTCACTAATAAAAGAGGCAGCTTTCTGCACATGATCTTTATACTTTGAATCTGCACTTACCGAGGGTATTCTGAGTAAATCGAATAATTCCTTTAAGAACTGATCTTTATGGGTTGCAATGTAATTCTGAACTTTTTCCATAATAAAATTATTTTAAAATTTTAATTTTAAGTTGCTGCAATTTCAGCTTCACGGTTAATTTTCTTTACCAGTCCCTGCAATACTTTGCCAGGCCCCACTTCAACAAAAGTTTTGCACCGTGTTCAATCATATTCTGAATGGTTTGTGTCCATCGGACCGGTGCTGTTAATTGATCCACTAAATTTTTGCGTATGATGTTTGGATCACCTGAAGGCATTGCATTCACATTTTGAAAAACAGGACAAACCGGATTATTGAAACTTGTAGCATCAATAGCAGCTGCAAGTTTCATGCGGGCAGGCTCCATTATGGGCGAGTGAAATGCACCACCGACATTTAAGAGTAAAGCCCGTTTAGCACCTGCTGCTGTTAGTTTTTCGCATGCAGTTTTTACTCCTTCAATTGTTCCGGAAATTACTATTTGTCCCGGACAGTTATAATTTGCCGGAACAACCACATCATTAATGGAAGCGCAAATATCTTCAATAATTTTATCGTCAAGATCAAGAATAGCAGCCATGGTTGAAGGGTTCGCCTGACAAGCTTCCTGCATCGCATTTGCGCGTGCAATAACTAACCGGAGTGCATCTTCAAACTCAAGTGTTTTGTTGGCTACAAGTGCCGAGAATTCACCCAGTGAATGACCTGCTACCATATCAGGTTTAAAAGCATTTCCTAAATGTTTGGCAGCAATAACTGAATGAATAAAGATGGCAGGTTGTGTGACATTTGTCTGTTTCAAATCTTCATCAGTACCGGAAAACATCAAATCCGTGATTCTGAATCCCAAAATTTCATTGGCACGTTCAAACAATGATTTTGATGCATCGGAATTATCATAGAGCTCTTTGCCCATTCCTACAAATTGCGACCCCTGACCGGGGAACAAGTATGCTTTCATAATATCAGAAATTTTGCACGATTTTAATCAAAACTGTGCTCATTTCAAAGCAACTTACTCAACTTCACACAAAACGTTTGCCAATCAGGCTGATAAATTCACTCCGGGTTTTCTCATTTTCAAATTCTCCAGTAAATGCTGATGTTGTGGTAATTGAATTTTGTTTCTGAATTCCACGCATTTGCATGCATAAATGGTGTGCTTCAATTACTACGGCTACGCCAAGAGGTTTTAAAGTATTATCAATACAATCACGTATTTGTGTTGTAAGTCGCTCCTGCACCTGAAGTCTTCTTGAATAGGCATCTACCACTCGGGGAATTTTGCTCAAACCTACAATGTGTTTATCGGGAATGTAGGCCACATGTGCTTTACCAAAAAATGGTAATAAGTGATGTTCACACATCGAATAAATCTCAATATCTTTTACGATCACCATTTGCTGGTAATCTTCCCGGAATTTCGCAGACAGGAGTATTTTTTCAGGATCAAGATCATACCCATGTGTGAGGAATTGCATCGCTTTTGCAACACGTTCAGGTGTTTTTAATAAACCCTCCCGCTTCGGATCTTCCCCTAATTCTTTTAATACAGTTAAATAGGCAGCCGAAAGGGCTTCTACTCTCTTTTGATTATAATGGTCGATCTTGGTGTATCCGTCGTTGTTGTTATCGTAATTCATTCTGTAAAATGTAATTTCTGTATCTTATAATGTTCCGAAATATTCAACAAAATTATTTTCTGTTTCATACAATTTAATACTGTGCAAATGGCCCCCGGCATCTGAAATATCACCTGCTAATTGCTCCCAGATGGCTTGTGCTAAAACCTCGGTTGAAGGCATTTTTCCCTTCATAAAATCAACATCTAGATTAATATTTTTATGATCAAGTTTGTTGATGACTTTTTCCCTGATTCATGCTGATAATTTCTTCAAATCCATACCAACGCCGGTAACAGGATCAGGATTCCCTTTCACAGTCACATAAAGCTCATAGTTATGTCCATGCCAGTTAGGATTAGAACATTTACCAAAAACTTCCATATTTTTTTCATCACTCCAACTGGCAATGTGCAATTTGTGTGCTGCATTAAAGCGTTCTTTGCGTGTAACGAATACCATTCAATAAAAGGATTTTAATTGTGCTGAAAATTGTAGTATTTTGCGGTTATCAAGCAAAGGTATGAAATCAATGACTCTTATAACATTTCTGCCCCCTTCACTGTTCTATCAAAAAGCAAATAAATGTTAAAAATTTTAATTGTTGCTGCAACGGAGCGGGAATCTGCCTTTCTGATTTCAAAAAAAATTAAGAATTCAACCCCTCAGTTAATCACCGTTACTACTAATCCATTAATTCAGGTTGATTTACTTATCACAGGACCCGGTATGGTGGCAACCACTTTTGCAATGACAAAAACGCTGGAAAACAATGATTATCAACTCACTATAAATATTGGCATTTGCGGTTCACTCGATAAAAAATTGCAACCTGTAAGACTGGTCAATATTGCCACCGATCAATTTGGGGATTTTGGAGCAGAAGATGATAAAGAATTTCTACCTGCATTCAATATCGGACTCCTTCCAAATCAAAAGGGAATTCAAAAGAGCGGGGAATTAAAATCAACTAACAAATTTAAAATCAGCAGTTTAAAGGCTATTCCACAACGAAAAGGAATTACAGTACAAAAAGTGCACGGTTCTGCAAAAAGTGCCAGAGAAGCTTTTGACCGGTATGGTCCGGTGATGGAAACCATGGAAGGAGCGGCCTTTTTTATGTAGCAAACCAATATAGGATTCAATCACTTCAAATACGTGCTATTTCTAATATGGTAGAAAAGCGGAATCGCAAATCCTGGAAAATTGACGAAGCTATTGATGCTTTGTCGGGATATATCTCTTTGCTTTTGTTGGAATTACAATCTCATAAATGAAAATTGCCGGCTCCTTATGAAACAAAAAGAAGTCATTCCAATTCCGCCATTGCATGTCAGGAAATTGCTCGAATCGGGCGAAGGTGATCAATTGGATTACAAGAAAGAAGTAAACAGTGAACATAAAATAGCCAAGACGATGGTATCATTTGCCAATCACAAAGGCGGACGGCTTTTAATAGGAGTTAATGATAACCGTACTATTCATGGAATTGCCGTTGAAGAGGAGAAATTTATGCTCGAAAAAGCAGCAGGATTTTATTGCAAACCTCCCATTGATATCGAAATAACAACCTGGAAAATCGGCAAAAGGAACATTTTGGAGGTTATAATCCCTAAAGGTGACAACAAACCTTACTATGCTTTGGCTGAAGATGACAAATGGTGGGCATATATCAGGGTAAAGGATCAGTCACTATTGGCGAGCAAAGTTGTATTGGATGTGCTGAAAAAAGAAGGCGATGGCAGTGATACTTTAGTAGCGTTTTCAAGCAAAGAAAAAGCATTACTCGATTATTTAAATGAACATCCGAAGATTACCTTAAATCAATATTGCAAACTGATCAATATTTCACGAAGAAGAGCTACTGTTATACTGGTAAATCTGATAAGAATGGGTGTTATAAGGGCGCATGCACATGAAACACCTGAATTTTATACATTAAGTTGAGAAATCTCATATGAAATGAGAACAGTTTTGTGTACATTTGATCAGTATTGTGAGAATAATATTCAATTAGTAAAGAAAGGTTATAATGGGAAATAATTCTAAAATCCTCCTGGCATTGTTAGCCGGAGCAGCCGCCGGAGTAGCAATTGGTATTCTGATTGCACCTGAAAAAGGGTCTGAAAGCAGAAAAAAAATCACAGATACAGCAAAAAAACTTGCTGATACTTTATTGACAAAAGCAGAAGAAACATTGGATGAGATGGCCGGTAACACTAAAGTCTGATTTGAATATTTATGGAAAATATTAAACCTGTAATAGAAAATATTGCTGATGACATTAAGGATTATGTTGAAACCAGCATAACTTTATACAAACATCAGGCAACACAAAAGGTGCAGAAGTTGCATCGGAAGCGATTATTAATCTGCTGATAGCATTCTTCATTGGAACCGCTCTGCTGTTTGGTAGTATTGCCTGCTCACTATATTTATCGGAATTACTGGGTCACCCCTATTCCGGATTTCTTATTATGACAGGTTTTTACGCATTACTGGGTTTTATTGTTATTTTAACCAAAGATAAGTGGTTAAAAAACCGGATGGTTGACAGCTTTATTAAATCAATTTATAAGGATCAGCATGAAATCAAAAATTGATTCATTAGCAACTTTACAGCTTGAAATTGAACGGTTGAAAAGTCTGAAGGCCACAAAAGACATTCAGCTTAAACAATCGTTTCAAAATCTTTCGAATGAATTAAAACCTGTCAATCTGATCAGGAGCACTTTTAGTTCTATTACAAAAGACAGTGAATTAAAAACTCAGATCCAGTCAAAAGGTTTGGAAGCTGCTTTAGGATTTATTGTCACTAATCTGCTGTTTAAAAATGCTAATCCTGTTATACGAACAGCTGCCACACTATTCGGAACCACATTTGCTTCCAAACTATTTGGTGAAGATTCAGGAAATATAATTTCCCGAATAAAAACTCTTTACCAAAAGATTAAAGAAAAAACGCCGGTTGAAGAAAATAAACCATTTGATGAAGGAGATATTTATAAAAGTTAACTAATTAGTTTATCACCAATTTAGCTATTTTCCGATTACCTGATTGAATAATATTAACCAGGTAAATTCCTTTTGACAAGCCAGACCCATCAATAACAAATGTATTGGTAGTTCCTGTTAGAGAAGCTTGGTAACAAATTCTTCCTTTCATATCAATTACTTCTATACTTGAAACTGTTCCTTTTGAAGCATCCCAGGTTATCATGGTTTTTCCGGATGCAGGATTTGGAGAAATAGTAATCCCGCTATTAATATCCAATTCGGAAAGGGACAAACAGTCATCCACAATTACAGAAACATCATATGGAATAATACATCCGTTTCCTGCATCGTAAGTATAAGTTATAACGTGAGTACCTACCCCTGCATTTCCGGGTTGGAAAGAATTACCGGTGACACCTGCTCCGGAAAATGAACCTCCTAAAGGCGTTCCTGACAAATTAACTGATGAACCATTCACACAAATTATCTGTGGCAATCCACTAAAGAACACATTAGGGGAGGGATTTAGAATAAGTGTAACGGTATCTGAATAATTGATGCATCCGGAACCATTAGTTACCCTTACATGATAATTCCCGGATACTGTTGTGTTATAAGTTGCGGTTGCAGCTAAAGGCAAGGGAGCTCCATTCTGAAACCATTGGTATGAAAATCCGGGGAAGAAAGGGGTTTTTAAGGAATAAGATGATGTACAGGATGTAATCGTATCTTCAACAGATATAAATGCCGTTGGGAGACATGAAGCATCTGAAAGTTTCAGTACACCACTGGTGTTCTTTCCAATATATAATTCTCCATACCTGTCCTGGCCAAATGTGGTGTATTCATAAAGTGTTGCACCACCTAAGGAATTATGCACGAAAGTACCATTTCCTGCAGGTGTGAGTGTTTGAATTTCACCGCTACAATAATCTGCAAAAAAGTACTTTCCAAACCATGCAGCATATTGCGGACCACGGTAAACATAGCCACCGGTTACTGCGCAAGGAGGAAAGTGACCATATGTATAAACAGGTTCAGTGAGTGCTGAGGCAGGGAGGCAACCAACAGTATCAAAAACTGTAACACCTTCATAACATCTCCATCCATAATTCTCACCGCCGGAACTCGATGCAGGCTGGAAATTAATTTCTTCCCAAAGATTTTGACCAACATCACCAATCCAGAAGTCACCTGTTATTTTATCGAATGAAACTCTCCATGGATTTCTTACACCAACAGCCCATATATGCGGATTTGCCACAGAAGATCCATAATATGGGTTGCTTCCGGGAATACTATAACCTGAAGGAGTATTAACATCAATACGCAAAATTTTTCCTAGTAAAAGCTGCTTGTTCTGTGCCCTGTTTCCGGGATCTCCTCCTGCACCACCATCGCCTAGAGCAATATACAGGTAACCATCGGGACCAAAATGCATGGAACCACCATTATGATTTGGATAAGGTTGAGCAACTGTAAATAAAATTTCTTCATTCAATGAATCGGCCACATCGGGATTACCGGCACTAACCTGAAAACGGGATACAACAGTGGTTCCGATGAGGTTTGTATAATTAACATAAAACCGTCCATCACTGGCATAAGTCGGGCTAAATGCCAAACCCAACAACCCCTGCTCCGATGTATTATCATTTACCTTAGATGTTATACTTAGAAAAGGAGTTGGAAGTAAATTGCCCGACAAATCGGAAATCCGGATTCTACCTTCCTGTTCTACTATGAAAAGCCGGTCATCACCAACATTAGTAATATCAGTTACTTTGTTAACTGCATTGACAAATGGAGTAAGTGTCAACTGAGCTTTTACAATGCAAAATGACATCAGGATAAGTAACAGCGAGAAATATAATTTTTTCATGAATTCAGAGTTTATTTCACAAAATTACGAATTCAATTTTTTAAATAGGGGAATGGTATCAATTTTACTTACACCTTACAAAAAAAGGCCGGGCTGCAGAAATTAATCTGCAGCCCGGCCTGAAATTACTTAGCTTACTTAACTTTTGATGAAAGTTCAGCTCCAGCTTTAAATTTAGCTACTTTTTTAGCAGCAATTTTAATTTCTTTTCCAGTTTGTGGGTTACGACCCGTACGTGCAGCCCTTTTGGCAACTGAGAAAGTACCAAAACCAACTAAAGTAACTTTGTCTCCTTTTTTAAGAGTCTTAGCAGTTACATTCAGGAAAGCTTCAAGTGCTCTCTGAGCATCTGCTTTCGTGATTTTTGCTTCTGATGCCATAGCATCAACTAATTCACCTTTGTTCATTTTAATAGTTTTTAATGGTTAGTAATTGAACACAACGAAAGTATACGAAAGTCAGTCATAGTGCAACTTTGCTGAGTATAAATACCCTGAATTGTTGATAAATAGGGGCTTTTGTTGAAAACTCAATACTCAAACTCGCTCACAGAGCAGGTTACAGCAGTTTTAAATTAAAAATAAAACAACATATCTATAGATTGTGTGGTGCAGTCAAAACATTTCTATGAACACATTACATGCAAACCACTTAAGTTGATTGCACCCAGCAAATCAGTAGGCAAGTACTTTAGCAATCATTGCAGCAACCTTTTCAGCATTTGGAATCATTGTAAATTCAAGAACTGAATTCAATGGAATGGCAGGTAAATTTTCAGAACCTATCACATCTACAGGTGCATCCAGGTGACGGAAACATTTGGAGGAAATTCTTCCTGCCAATGCCTGTGCAAAAGAATTATTTACCGGTTCTTCAGTAACAACCAAACAACGATTATTGCGGACAACCGATTCAAATATAAGATCTTCATCAATCGGATGAATTGTTCTTAAATCAATAATTTCAACTCTGCCAGGAAATTGTTTGGCAGCATTTTTTGCCCAATAAACACCCATCCCATAAGTAATAATGCTCAATGTAGTGTGTTTACTTTCGATATCAGATTCCTGAACAATTCTTCCCTTGCCAAAAGGAATTATATAATTTTCATCCGGTTCAATGGTCTTAGCGTCTTCCGTACCTTTTATTTTTGACCAGTATAAACCTTTGTGTTCAAAAATTACTACCGGATTGGGGTCATAATAAGCAGCCTTTAACAAACCTTTTAAATCAGCTCCTGTAGAAGGATATGCAATTTTCACGCCCCGTATATTCGCTACTACACTTTCAACACTTGAAGAATGATAAGGACCGCCGCTTCCATAAGCACCAATAGGCACCCTGATAATGCAACTAACCGGCCATTTACCATTCGACAAATAACAAGATCGACTGACTTCTGTAAACAATTGATTTAGTCCTGGCCAGATATAATCTGCAAACTGAACCTCTACTATTGGCTTGCAACCGGCAGCCGACATCCCAACGGTACTTCCTATAATAAATGCTTCCTGTATTGGAGTATTAAATACTCTGTCGTCACCAAATTTTTGTGCCAGTGTTGCGGCTTCTCTGAAAACTCCGCCTAACCTTCTTCCAACATCCTGACCATATAAAAGGCATTCTTTATGTTTGGTCATTAATTCCTGGACAGCAAAAGTGCGCAATCCACCATCACAGTTTTTTCTTTACCTGCCGGCTCCCTCTCCCCTTTTTCTTCTGTTACAGGAGTGGGTGCAAAATCATGGAGATACAAATCTTCCGGCCTGGGGTCTTCCGCAGCCATGGCTTTGTTATAATCTATCTGAACTGTTGCATCACAGTTACTGATTATCTGATCTAGTTGATCAGAAGAAAATCCGAAGTCAATTAATTGATTTCGAAATTTAGGGTAAGGATCACGTTTTTGTTGTTCTTCCAGATCATCTCTATACCATTCCTTCCGAACACCGGAAGTATGATGATTTAACAATGGCACTTTTGCATGAATAAGGAACGGACGTCTTTCTGTCCGCACTTTTGAAAATACTTCCCGAACAGTTTGATACGAAGTAATAAAATCCGTTCCATCAATAGACCTTACCTCAAGTCCTTTAAATCCTTCGGCATATTCTGAAGCATCCATTGCTCTGATTTCACGGGCATGAGCAGAAATGTCCCATTCATTATCCTGTACCAAATAAACTATTGGCAACTTTTTCAACACTGCCATCTGAAAAGCTTCTGCTACTTCACCTTCAGTGACAGAAGCATCACCCAATGAACAAACTACAAGAGGTGCATTTCCTGTTTCAGCAACTGCTAATCCCTGTTTTTCAAGATACTGAATTCCCATCGCCACACCAGTTGCGGGAATTGCCTGCATTCCTGTTGCTGATGATTGCATTGGAATTTTAGGCATTCCAGGACGATTCAAACTCGGATGACTATAATATAACCTGCCACCACTAAAAGGATCGTCTCGCTTCGCCATTAATTGAAGCATTAATTCATATGGCTGCATTCCAATAGACAACAAAATACTGTCGTCGCGGTAATATGCAGAAAGAAAATCCTGCTCTCCCAACTGCAAACCAAGTGCTATTTGAATTGCTTCATGTCCCCGTGAAGTTGCATGTACATATTTACTGGTAAAGGCACTATTTGCCTCGTATATTGCAGACATTGCCTTTGCTGTTCCCATAAGTCTGAATGCATTCAGCAAAATGGCTTCAGAAATTTCGGTAGCGGCGGCAGCTTCTTTGATATTATTCATAGCAGCAAAGGTAATAAATTAGGCGTTCAGGGCATCTGTTGAGGGATGTCAGCATTGCGATAAATTAACTTTCTATCCGACACTCTGGTGAGCCCCATGAAACCTGTCGATAACTCCATATCTATTGACAAAAATTCCTTATCTGCCAATTCAAGACCAAAAGCGTTGAACTTTAATACTTTAGGGTAATTCATCAAATATGAATTATCGACACGATACTCATAAATGAGAACTTTATTCCGGGGATCTTTTAAAATAGAATAATCGATGATTTTGGCATTCACGACCCGGGTATCCACCACAATTTGTTGATCCAAAAACAACACAATTGCCAATGCAGGCACGGTAACTCCCAGAAGTCCAAAAAGCATGAGATGCCTGAATAGAAAAATGCCTTTGGAATAAAAGTATTTCCTGAATCCGGTCACTATGGCAACACCTGTCACAATAAAGCAGATAAAAAAATAGTCAGGGAACAAAAACCATTCAGAAACATGATATACATAAGTTAATCCTAAAAAGATGCCACCAAGAATATAATAGAAACTCCAGTGATTAGTGTCGTACTTATAGTTTTTCCTGACTTTGGCAGGGAAAGAAACCCGGGAATGATCATTGTTTACCGACTGAATAAAATCCTGCTCCAATCTAAAATCATTTGATTTATTTAGTGGATTCAAATTGAGCAGGAAGCACAGATGATTAAATATATCAGGCAATTCTTTTTGAAAGTCTGCTGCTGCTTCAAAAAAATGTTCCACACAAACTGCAAAAAATTCTTCAATATTAGTTGCTGCGTATGGTCTCAGGAATGAGGATTCACCATTTTGTAATCTGGAAAATTCAGGAAGGGCAATTTCTTCCCAGCTATCTACATAATTGGCAAAACGTTGATCGAAATCGTTGCCATATTTAAGTTGAATACGAAGTGCATGAGCCATTTCATGCAGACCCAGATTATACTTATCTTTATCATCAGCGAAACCTTCCATAAAATCTTTCCAGGAAAGAAATAAAACACCGGAAGTGGAAGCACCTCCTTTCAGATATCTGTCGTGCATTTTGGAATAAAACGATTCCGGAAATATGCGAATAGTTTTATAATGATTGAACCCGGAAGTATTGAAACCAAATGAAATTTGTGCAGCAGTTCCCGCAATGGCAACATGCATTTCTTCTGTTACCTCTAATCCTTCTCTGCCCTCTAAACTTTTGGAATAAATAAATTCAAAACATTTCTCAATCATTCGAACTTTGCCTGCTTCTGACAAGTTTCGGTAAAAAGAATTATGTTTTTCAAGGTTTGCCCCTATTTCTCTAAATTCGGCATTTTTATATGGCCTGAATAACAAAAGCAGCCAGACTTTAATTTTTGATGATGACATTTGATTGACAAAAACCATCAGCAGTAAAAATACCAGAACAATTGCGATCAGAAACGGACCTGATAAATTCATGAAGTTATTCTGTAAACCGGTGAACTACCTGGCTCCGGACTTGAAACCGGAAATTGCAGATCTCGTGTATTCTGACAATACCAGAGTGCCACTCATTTCTGCACGTTCAACCAATAAGGAATCCCAATGCTCGGTACCTTTCCAGAAAACCTGTTTAAGAGCAGCCATTGCTTCGGGACTGCTGGCTGAAAGTTTAGATGCCAGTTCATCAACAGCCTTGTCAAGTTCATCGATGGTGTTAAAAACATCCGCATATAATCCTTTTTCGCGTGCCCATGCAGCTGACTGCCATGCGGTGGCATTTATTGACAAAGAAGTGAATGCTGCCGTTCCAACTTTACGTTCTACGGCAGGTCCAACCACAAATGGTCCAATGCCAACAGCTAACTCAGAAAGTTTCACAGAAGCGCTTTCATGAGCAAGCGTATAATCTGCAGCAGAAGCTAATCCAACTCCTCCACCAACTGCTTTGCCCTGTACTCGTGCAATTACAAATTTAGGAGCCTTTCTGATAGCATTAATAACCATGGCAAAACCGGAAAAAAATTGTCTGCCTTCATCAAAACTATTTATTGACATAAGTTCATCAAAGGATGCACCAGCACAAAATGCTTTTTCACCACCGCTTCGCAGAACAATAACATTCACCAAAGAATTATTTCCTGCATTCGTAATAGCTGTTGCAAGACCTCTTAACAATTCTCCAGGTAAAGAATTACTTTGAGGATGAAAAAAAGTAATTGTTGCAATTCCGCTATTGATAGCTGTTTGAATTGTTCCTTCGTTCAACATAGAAACTTAATTAAATAGTATAAAATAATTTTATTTTCCCAGCACCCTTTGTTTCTCCAATAAAAATTCAGCTTCAGAAAGCAGTCCTTTTTCTTTTAAGGCTCCCAGTCGTTCCAGGTGCTGCAACTTATCTTCGAATGTTCCAAAATTTATCGCACCGGAAGATGGTTGACCGGCTTCGTTTGTTGTGTCAGATGCAGGAGCATTTTTCTTTTTTCCAATTCTTTTCAAAAAATAAAACAGTGTCACTAATAACAGAACAGCAACCAGTGAATTAAAAACGATCAATATCCGGTTACTTTGATTTAATTTCAGGTTCTCACCTTTGAAAGAATTGATATTTGCTTCGAGTTTTTTCCTGTAATCATCTATTCTGATTACCTGATCACGAAGATCGGCACTGGTCAATTTTTCAATTTTAAAAAGTGAATCCAACTGAATGCTCCCGGCTTCTAATTGCGCAATTTTTAATTCAAGACTGTCAATTATTTTCTGAGAACTTTCCGATCGGCCCACTATATTTTTTGTCGGCTTCGCTACAGGTTTTACCTGAGCAAAGCCGTTGCCGGCTACTGACAAAATCAGCAGACAGATACCCAAATATAACCTATACATTTTCATCATTCCTTTCTAATTTTTATATATCTTCTTTTCTTTCTACCAGGGTAAGAACTGTTTCAGTGGCAACAGTTTCTCCTTTTTGATTTTTCACTTCCACGTCCCATTCTACAACACCCTGCGGAATTTGTCCTTCTCTTTTTTCTTTCTTTGTTTTCCGTTTACAGGTAAGTCGCACAGAAATGGTATCTCCAACATATACAGGTTGTGTAAATCGCAGGCTGTCTAAACCATAATTGGCAAGAACCGGTCCTTTTTTAGGATCGACAAATAATCCTGCTGCAGCAGAAATTATAAAATACCCGTGGGCAACTCTTTTTTCGAATACAGAACCTTCCAGCGATGTTTCATCTGTATGCGCATAAAAGAAATCACCGCTGATACCGGCAAAGTTTACGATATCGGCTTCGGTAACGGTTCGGCGATGCGTAAACAAGGTATCCCCGATTTGAATTTCTTCAAAATATTTTCTGAAAGGATGAATCACATCTTCTTTTACTTCTGATCCCCTTATAAATTCTTTACAAATAGATGTAAGTGTAGTTGGAGAACCCTGCACTGCTGTGCGCTGCATATAATGTTTCACACCTCTGATTCCGCCCATTTCTTCTCCTCCACCTGCTCTTCCCGGTCCACCATGAACGAGATGTCCCAGAGGTGAACCATGCCCTGTAGATTCTGCTGCACTGGCTTCATTAACTACCATCAGACGGCCATGCCAGGCAGCTGTTCCCATAACAATTTCGCGGGCAAAGTTATTGTCGGCTGAAAATACTGATCCAACCAAACTACCCTTACCTTTTCTGGCTAGTTCAATGGCATCATCTGTGTTTTTGTATCCCATTATAGTACTAACCGGGCCAAATGCTTCAATGTCGTGTGGTCCGTTATTTTTTATTCCATCCTTACAATGTAGCAACATCGCCGGCATAAAAGCTCCGGTTGCTTTATCAGCACCGGTCACTTCAAAGTCATTGATATTTCCATAAGCAACTTCACAACTCTTCAACAATTCGGCTAATTTAGTTTTCACTTCAGCAACCTGTCCGTTACTTGCCAAAGGTCCCATTTTAACACCTTCAACAGCCGGATTGCCCAATTTTACAGCAGCCAGTTTCAACTTTAATTCAGAAACTACTGCATCAGTGAGATGATCGGGAACTAAAATACGACGGATGGCAGTACATTTCTGGCCTGCTTTAACTGTCATTTCTCTGGTAACCTCACGAATAAATAATCCAAATTCAGCAGAACCCGGTGTTGCTTCGGGACCGAGCATAGAAAAATTCAATGAATCGGCTTCCATATTGAAACGAACCGAATTTTCAATAATAGCTGGATGTTGTTTCAGCATTCTGCCTGTGGATGCAGAACCGGTAAATGTAACTACATCCTGAAGTGTAACGTGATCGAGAATATCACCTGCTCCACCGCAAATTAATTGCAAGGCACCTGGTGGTAAAATTCCGAATTGATAATTTCACGAACCATCAGTTCTGTGAGGTATGAAGTTACAGTTGCCGGTTTAATTATGGCAGGCACTCCGGCTAAAAATGTTGGAGCAATCTTCTCCAGCATCCCCCAACAGGGGAAATTATATGCATTGATATGAATGGCTACACCATGAAGTGGTACACAAATGTGATGCCCCAGGAAAGTTCCGTTTTTAGAAATTTGCTCCGGATTACCTTCCACTAAAAAAGTTTCATCCGGCAATTCGCGGCGCCCTTTACTGGCAAATACAAACATAGTTCCGATACCTCCATCGATATCTATCCAGGAATCAATTTTTGTAGCACCGGTAGCTGCTGACAATTCATAAAAAAGAGCTTTTTTATCATTCAGAAACATGGCCAGTTTCTTAAGCATAAGTGCACGTTCATGAAACGTCATTTTGCGCAATGCAGGACCGCCAACATTTCTGGCATATTCAAGCATCGACTTAAAATCCACACCTTCTGAACCTGCAATTGCGATTTGTGTTCCGGTTACAGCATTAAAAAGCGGGGTTCCGTTTCCCGTTCCTGCGACCCATTCGCCGGCAACATAACTTTTTAGTTTCATAAATATATTGTGATGATGTTACAAATATAAGACAGTTTTAATGTTACCAAAAGTCGTTCAGAGCATTGAAAACACTAAGTTTTGAACACCCTATGACTCAGGCATTACTTTTCCAGGGAGCGTAACCGGAATCCTGAATTTTCAGACCTTCCGGAACAGTTCGCAATGGCTCACATGGTTCCAGTGTATTTTGAAGATCAGCAGGCAGTTGCTGATAAATTTTTGTTCCTTCACTTTTCCAGGCTATCATTTCATCTGATGCGTCCTTAATTATTTTAAAAGGATTACCAACCACAACCTTTCTTTCAGCAATGATAGCATCGGCAGGAATGAAGGTAAGTGCACCTATGATAGTATGATCTCCGATCACTGCCCGATCCATAATTACTGCATTCATTCCTACGAGTACATTTTTGCCGATTGTGGCCCCATGAATTATGGCTCCATGACCAATGTGGGCATCCTGCATCAAGCGCACTGTAACACCCGGAAACATGTGAATGGTACAATTTTCCTGGACATTACATCCATCCTCAATTATAATCTGGCCCCAATCGCCACGAATAGCAGCACCGGGACCTATATAAACATTTTTGCCAATTATTACATTACCCGTGACGGCCGCCTGTGGGTGCACAAAGGAACTTTCATGTACTACAGGCTGGTATCCATTAAATTTATAAATCATGGCAATTATTTAAACGCGTTCAATAATCATTGCATAACCCTGTCCAACGCCAATGCACATAGTACAAAGGGCGTATCGGCCTCCGTTTTTTTGAAGTTCTCTGGCGGCTGTCAGCACGAGACGGGCACCCGACATCCCCAGTGGGTGACCAATAGCAATTGCCCCACCATTTGGATTTATGCGGGCATCATCATCTTTCAATCCCCACTCACGAATGCATGCCAGTCCCTGAGCAGCAAATGCTTCATTCAATTCAATTACTGAAATATCATTAAATGTTAATCCAGCTTTGCGAAGTGCTTCATTGGCGGCAGGAACCGGACCAATTCCCATATATTTTGGCTCCACACCAGCAACAGCTGAAGAGATTACTTTAGCAATTGGTTTCAGATGATTTTCAGCAACAGCTTTTGCTGAAGCTAGCAGGATTACTGCTGCTCCATCATTAATTCCTGAGGCATTTCCGGCAGTTACAGTTCCACCTTCCCGGAATGCCGCTTTCAGGTTTGACAGCACTTCCAGCGTAGTTCCCGGTTTCAGGTATTCATCTTTATCAACGATTATAGGATCACCTTTTTTCTGAGGTATAATAACGGGTGTGATTTCTTCAACGAACCTGCCTGATGATTGTGCAGCTGCAGCTTTTTGCTGTGAACGAAGAGCGAAATTATCCTGATCAACTCTATTGATATTATATTTTTCGGCAACATTTTCAGCGGTTTCACCCATGCTGTCGGTTCCATACAATTTTTTCATGGCAGGATTCACAAACCGCCATCCTATGCTGGTATCAAACACTTGCACATCTCTGGAAAAGGGAGTTGTTGCTTTAGCCATAACAAAGGGAGCACGAGTCATACTTTCAACCCCGCCAGCAAGGAAAAGATCGCCATCACCGGATTTGATATTCCTGGCAGCATTGGCTATTGCGGCCATACCGGAAGCACATAAAATATTAACAGTTTCAGCAGGAACAGATAGTGGTAAACCACTCAGTAAGCCAGCCATTCTGGCTACATTTCGGTTGTCTTCGCCGGCCTGATTTGCACATCCGAAAATTACTTCATTTATATTTTTAGGATCAACCCCTGGATTCCGTTTCAGTAATGCTGCAATTACAGTGGCAGCAAGGTCATCCGGTCTGACCTGAGCAAGTTTACCTCCAAAACTACCTACCGGAGTTCTGATTCCATCAACAATAAATGCGTTTTCCATTAGCTGTTATTAAAGGCACGAAGGTAAGAATCATTCCTCGTCGGGGAACCATTTTTCACTTTTCCGGAACACAATTCCTTTAAAAACTGCTACGGGTTTTTCGTCCTGATTTGTTACCGAAATATTATAAATTCCAGTGCGGTTGGTTATGTTTACCTCTTTAGCAATCGCATAAAGAAGATCGTTTTCTCTGACTGGAGCCAGAAAAGAAATGTTTGCATCCAGAACAAGACTTTTCTTATTCCTTGAATTCGCAGCAAATGCTAAAGCACTGTCTGCCAACGCAAAAGCAATTCCACCATGGGCTATTCCGAATCCGTTAAGCATGTCTTTTTTTACCACCATTCTTAGTTTGCATGTACCTTCAGCAACTTCTAATACTTCGATACCAAGCCATTGACTGAAGAAATCATTATTCATCATTTCCTGCACAACAGATTTCGGAATTGTTAACTTTTTCAAAATATTTTAGTTTTTTTTTTGTTTTTGTAAAAATAAGTATAATTTTGTCGTCACATAATCATTGGCATACCCCCCCTTTGCCATTCAGGAAATCACCAAACTAGCCGGTGCATCCTAAGTGTTTATGTAGGTTCAATACATTATAGTTATTTATTAAATCGTTGATTATTAAGCTATTGCAGCGATATACTTGTGCTGCTGTACTTATTTCGACGCCCTTATAAAACACACAACCTAAAAAACTAAGCTTATGGTACTGCAGGACGCGAAGAGCAAGCATGAACAGATTATGGAGATTACAAATCAGAATGTAATCACTTCCAAAGAGTTAGGAATAATTCACCTATCTGACGAGAACGAATTATTGGATGGCCGGCATATCAGAATCAGAGGAAAAGAAACGATCAATTTCGGAACGTGCGGATACATGGGACTTGAAATGGATGATCGTTTGAAGGCAGGAGTTATTGATGCCGTCCAGAAGTACGGAACTGCATTTGCTTCTACCCGTGTTTATGTGAATGTGAAGCTTTACGCAGAAATGGAAGAGCTTTTGAGAAAAATGTTCAACAAGCCTGTGATGTTGCTAGCAAATGTTACCCTTTCACATGTTTCCAATATTCCAATTTTAGTTAACGATAATGATGCTGTTATATTAGATACTCAGGTTCATGACAGCGTTCAAACAGCAGTTCAATTATTAAAGGCACGTAATGTAAGAATTGAGGTTATCCGCCATAACAGAATGGATCATCTTGAAGAGAAAATAAATGAACTTAAAGGACAGTACAAGAAAATCTGGTACATGGCCGATGGAGTTTATTCCATGTTCGGCGATTGTGCTCCAATGACTGATATCTACTCATTACTTGATAAGTACGAACAATTCAATCTGTATATTGATGATACACATGGTATGAGTTGGACGGGACCAAATGGTACCGGATATGTAATGAGTGCCGTTCCATATTTCCATGACAAGATGATTTTGGTTACATCTTTGAACAAGGCATTTGGTGCAGCAGGCGGAATAACCGTATTCCCTAACGAAAAAATACACGAATTTGCCAGAAACTGCAGTAAGCCATTCATTTTCTCAGGACCAATTCAACCTCCAATGCTGGGTGCATGTATTGCTTCGGCAAAAATTCACCTTACTCCTGAAATTACAACTATGCAAAAGCAGTTGAATGACAGAGTAAACTATGTAAATAGCCTTTGTAAAGAATATGAATTGCCTTTAATGTGGGAAAACAATACACCTATATTCTTTATCGGCGTATCTAAACCTATGGTTGCCTTTAGCATGGTTAAGCGATTGATGAACAGAGGATTCCTGTTTAATCTTTCTGTATTCCCAAGTGTTGCTATTAATAATGCGGGACTCAGATTGCCGATCAGCAGAAATCATACTTTCGAAGATCTGAAAGGACTTATTTCAAACATAGCTGAAGAACTCCCTGATGCATTCAAGGAATCAAACATTACTGCGAAAGAAGTCTATCGTGCATTCAAAAAGCCTTACCCATATCAGAAAAAACAGCCTGATATAAGATTTGAACTTCCATAAAAAAACCGCCTTAAGGGCGGTTTTTTTATGGAAGTTCGGTCAAGCTCCAGAAGCCATTTAGTACCGAGACGGCATCTACGTAGCTTTCCAGACTTAAAGGTTTAACAATATAACCGGCAACATTCTGACCATATGCCTCAATGCGATCGCGGTCATCATTAGATGTTGACATTACATACACCGAAATAGGTTTCAACTCTTCATCGGCACGTAATTCTTTTAAGAATTCGTGTCCGTTCATTTGAGGCATGTTTAAGTCAAGTAAAATGATACTTGGACGAGGTGTAATCTTTTCAAAACCATTGGTTCCCCGCAACATATCCAATGCCATAAGTCCATTCTTTGCCTGATACAATTTGTAATTCAAATCGGTCTTTTTCAGGGCCCTTTGCATGACCATGGCGTCCACTTCGTCATCCTCAACATGGAGGATATTTACCGTCTTCGTTGACATAATTTCGCTTCAGTATTTGTGTGTGTGTGTTTTAATAAATTAAAGATAGCAAAAATCCTTTTATCGTTTAAACTTATACGCATCCATTTTAAAAAGTTTTAAACCACTAATTGTTTATTGTACAGGGAAAACCCTTGGTTAATAACATTTTGATGTAACCCAACCATATACCTGACGTTAAATGCCTTATGTTTGGGAAGCTTATAAGAAAAATCAGAAAAGTCCTTTCCTGGGGTATTTACAAAAGTATTCCGGAAGACGATCTACTTGAAAGACAACGATATAAGTTGTTTTTTACATTTTCAATTACCTGTTTTCTGCTTTGTTTTGCGGAGTCGTTTCATGCGATGTCGTTTGACACCGGAAACAACATATTAGGTGCTGGTTTACAGACATTTGCAGCCATATTTTTAGTTAATTACACCTGGTTGCAGCGCCACAAACAACTTCGCATTTCGTACATGGTTTGTTTGGCAACTGCATTTGCATGTGTACACTTGTTCAACTACTATTATGGTGGAATCAGAAATGCAGGGAACTTTTACTACCTGTTCATGATTATTGCCACTGTTATTTTATTAGGCAACAAACAAGGTTGGATCATGTTGGGCCTATCGGTCATCAACATGGTTTACTTCTATTTTATTAGTGACAATCCGGAATTGGTAAGTAATGTATTAGCTGCAAACCCTTCCGACTTAAATCAGGATTTCCTTTTCTCAACAGTGATGGCTGTGATTGCAATTGCAGCATTGAGCAACAGTTTGGGAAGCTCTAAGAATATTGTCATCGAAAAAATAAGAGAATCGCAGGAAATTCTGGCTATTAAAAATAAGGAATTGCAAAAGCTATCATTAGTTGCAAGCAAAACCGATTCGGCAGTTATTATAACGAACAGCAATTTTGAAATAAACTGGGTTAATGATGCATTCCAAAGATTGAGTGGATACGAGCTTTCAGAAATAGCCGGTAAATCATCACAAGACTTATTGCATGGTACAGCTACTGATTTTGCAACAATTCAATTTATGCATCAGCGATTGAATGCTAAAGAAACTTTTGTTGGTGAACTCGAGCAATATCATAAAAACGGATCCACTTTCTGGAGCCAGGTTTCAATAACTCCAATTGTAGACCCTGCTGGTGAAATTGTAGAATTTATTACCCTTCAGGATGATATCACCGAAAGGAAAATTGCAGAAAATAAAATCAGAGATTATCTGAAAGATCTTGAAAAACAAACAAAGAACTGGATGAATTTGCATATGTGGTTTCACATGATCTGAAGGCTCCTTTGCATGCAATTTCAAATCTTACCGGATGGATTGAAGAGGACATGAAAGGCAAGTTTTCGGATGAAACCAGCTCCAACTTTAACATCATCAAAAGTCGTGTTGCAAGAATGGAAGATCTGATTAACGGACTGTTGGAATTTGCAAGGGCCAATCATAAAAAGGAGAAAAAGCGATAGTTGATTTAAATGAATTTATAAATGAAGTCATTGAGTTTTGTTGGCAGTACCTCGAATTGCTCTATAGCAATTCATGGTAAACTTCCTGTGCTGTTCGGTGACAAAATAAAATTCCAGCAAATATTTGCCAATCTTATTGGCAATGCCATTAAATATAACGACAAACCAGAAATCAATATTCAGATCTCAGCTGAAGAAAAAGAACACGACTGGTTAATCGTTGTGAAAGATAATGGCCCGGGTATTGATTCCCGTTTTTACGAGAAAATATTTGTGATTTTCCAGACATTAAACCCACGTGATACAGTTGAAAGTACCGGTGTTGGCTTGGCTATTGTTAAGAAAATAATTGAAGAAGAAGGTGGAGAAATCTGGGTTGAATCAGAACTGAAGAAAGGTTCAGAATTCAAATTCACCTGGCCAAAAGTAGCAAAAACCTGAAGCTTATCAATTTAACGGTGCAATGACTTACTACCAATAAAATTATGTTCAAGCAACTTTTAAAACAAATCACAAAAGGAGGAATATATCAGGCCATACCATCTGATAATATTCTGGAACGTCAGCGTTACACCCTTTTTAGCGTGTTTACCTTTCTGGGAGCACTTTTATTATTGGCATTTACGATCGAAGAATACTCAATAAGTTCACTGGATGAGGCTCAAACTATATTATTTCTGGCTATTGCTTCTACACTGATCATCAATTACGTGGGTTTACAATTCCATCGTATCCCTGCAGTTGCCTATAGTATCAGTATCATTGCCGGTCTGGCATTGATTCATTGTGCAACCTACTACTCAGGTGGGGTAAAAAACCCCGATTTTTTCTACATGGGATCAATTATCTTATACTCTTATATAGTGCTTGAAAATAAAGGGGGACGAATCACACTTTGGCTTTCGGTCGCAAACATCATTTATTTTTATGCTTTAACCGACTTCACTGATCCGGGGATATACATTTCCCAACAATTGGATGATAGAGGAATTGACGGCAAACACCTCTACACAGCAATAACAAGTATGTTCCTGATGACTTCTTTGAGTACCTACCTGGCATATTCAAAGAATGCTGTTATTCGAAGGATTGAAGATTCAAAAGCAGTTCTGGAAAAGAAAAATGAAGAATTACAGGAATTATCATTGGTGGCTAGTGAAACCGTTAACTCCGTAATTATTACCGATAAGTTTGGAAAAGTAGAATGGGTGAATGATGGATTCACCAGATTGACAGGCTATTCTTCTGAAGAAATTACAGGACAACCGAATTGCGATATGCTTTTTGGAAATAAAAGTGACATACTTATCAGACAACAGTTAGCTGATTTAAACTTTGATGGAAACAATTTTAATGCTGAGATCATAAAGTATCGCAAAAACGGCGAAATGATATGGGTTCAGGAAAATGTTACCAGAATAATTGATGAAACCGATCAGCTTACCAAATATATCTTCATTGAAAGCGATATCTCCGAAAGAAAGAAATCGGAGGAAAAGATGGCTGAATATCTGAAGAATCTTGAAAAAACAAATAAGGAACTTGATAAGTTTGCTTATGTTGTTTCTCACGATCTGAAGGCACCACTCAGAGCTATTGGAAATTTAACAGGATGGATCGAAGAAGATGCAGGACATTTACTTCCGGGTGAAGTCAGGAAAAATTTCAATTTAATAAAAGAACGAGTTGGCAGAATGGAGAATCTGATCAATGGTATTCTTGACTACTCCAATGCTGCAAAAAGAAATGATCAGTTTGAATTGTTCGACACAGGAACAATCGTTAAAGAAGCCGTAGAATTTCTAGGCCATAAGTCTTAGGTTAATTTCCAGGTACAAGATAAACTCCCTATGGTTTTGGCTGACAAAGTTAAAGTGCAGCAGGTTTTTATGAACCTTATCGGGAATGCAATTAAATTTAATACCAAAGCCGACAAGCAGGTTAAAATTACATTTACTGAAACCGGACCATTTTATCAGTTCAGTATCAAAGACAACGGACCTGGAATTGACCCGCGTTTCCATGATAAGATTTTTGTGATATTCCAAACCATCAATACCCGTGATGAATTTGAAAGTACCGGTGTTGGTCTGGCAATTGTCAAAAAAATTATAGAAGAACAAGGTGGGCGCATCTGGGTAGAATCGCACGCCGGCAATGGAGCAACATTTCATTTTACCTGGCCGAAATACCATGAGAACGCACAAATAAAAAGTGAACAATACGCTAAAGCAATATAACAATTGAGGTATGAGAAACGAAAAGAAAATAGCTGTAATAATGGAGCAGGTTAAGGAACTCACTGCACACATGGCACCTGCAGAAAAAGAATCCTTCCGTGACGAATTGCTGGCCTGGTTGCTGTTTGGCGAAATCGGAACTGCAAAAGAAATTCAAACCAATGCTCCTTCCGGAATGCGTGGATTGACAGAAAAAGAAAAAGAAATGATCAAACAGCTTGCTGAAAGAACTGAGGCACTCTACAAAATAAGTCGCAGGATTGAAGACAGCGACTGTGATTAATCGTTGAAGAACTTAGATTTTTCAGCTGCCATTTTTTCAATAGCAATGAAGGCCTGTACCTGTCTTCCTGGTAGTCGGTTTGCAGGGAATTTAAAACTGACAGAACTTTGTCAACTCCCATTTCATCAGCCCATTTTAACAATCCTTTAGGATAATTCACACCTTTCATCATAGATGTTTCTATGTCTGATGCTGTTGCTATCTTCAGGTAAAGTGCATCGACAGCTTCATTAATAAGCATTACCAATACTCGTGTAAAAATTGCTTTTCCTAAATATTCATTTTTCACAGGCTCTGGAACTGAACTATCAGGTCCATAATTATAATAGCCTCTCCCCGACTTCCTGCCAAACAATCCTGCTTCGTAAAGACGTTTTTGAGTTAATGAGGGTCTGTATCGTGGATCATAAAAAAATTGTTCCCAAACGGTTTCTGTAACTTTATAATTGATATCGTTTCCAATAAAGTCCATGAGTTCAAAAGGTCCCATTTTAAATCCTCCAAACTCTTTCATTGCCCAATCAATTGTGGCGAAGTCTGCAATACCCTCTTCATAAATCCGGATTGCTTCCCCATAGAATGGTCGGGCAATACGATTTACAATAAAACCCGGAGTATCTTTAGCCAGCACTGTAATTTTACCCCACGAATCAATCATTGCTCTGGCCTGGCTCACAGTATTTTCATCTGTGGTGAAAGCAGGAATGATTTCAACAAGTGGCATCAGATTGGCAGGATTAAAAAAGTGAATCCCTAAAACCCGTCCACGATTTTGGCAGGCTGATGCTACCGACACCACCGATAATGAAGATGTATTGGTTGCAAGTATGCAGGATGGCTCAACTACGGCTTCAATACTTTTAAAAAGACTTTTTTTAATATCAATATTTTCAATGATTGCTTCAATAATCAATCTGCAAGTCGAGAATCCCGCCACAGAATCTATTGTTTTAATTCTGTCCAAAATCAGTTTTCCTGCATCATCTGTAAGTTTGCCTTTTGCAACTGATTTAGTTAAAATATCGTTAATTGAAGAAACTGCTTTGTCGAGAGCCAGCGGGTTGGCATCAAAAATTAATACATGATGGCCGGCTGAAGCAGCAACAAGTGCTATTCCACTACCCATGGCACCCGATCCCGCAACACCAATTATCCCTTTATTGCTCATAATTTATTCTCCTTTAAACAAAGGAGTACGTTTTTCTAAAAATGCATTTACACCTTCTTTATAATCATAAGTTGCTGCCGATTTGGTTTGTAAATCCTCTTCCACATCCAACTGATCATCGAGATTATTGAACATCGACAAATTGAGCGCCCTTTTTGTATAACCTAATCCACGGGTTGGCATCTTAGCAAGTTGACGTGCAATTTTAAGAGATTCGTCCTGCAATTGATCATCGGCGCAAACCCGATATATCATACCCATTGCTAAGGCATCCTGAGCCTTAACTTTATCACCTAACATCATTAATGCAGTCGCCCTTTGCAAACCTATTAAGCGGGGCAGAAAAAAAGTTCCACCACTGTCAGGTATTAATCCGATTTTGCTAAAAGCCTGAATGAATGAGGCCGATTCAGCAGCAAAAACAATATCACAGGCAATTGCAATATTTGCGCCCGCTCCGGCAGCTACTCCGTTTACTGCACAAACAATAGGTTTTTCAATTCCCCGCAAACGGGCAATTATTGGATTATAATGGTCCTTAACGATATCTTGCAAGCTTGGCCCATCTGTAGCAATTGCTTCAGCCAAATCCTGACCTGCACAAAAAGCTCTTCCCATTCCTGTGATGTGAACCGCCCTGATCTGAGGATCTTTATCGCATTGATCCAAAACCTTTTGAAATGCTAATGCCATTTCCTTGTTGAAGCTATTCAATACATCAGGTCTGTTTAATCTGATTTGAGCTACGTTTTCTGAAATTTCAAATTGTATAGTCATATATCTTTTAATTGCGGCTAAAATTAAAACAAAAGTTGCAATTCCAACCTGTATTTATCTAATCAATTAATTAACAAAAAGCTAAGATAATTACTAAAAAAACCATCCAATCAATGGCATTTAAACTCTTCAAATGGTTGATGGCAATTATCGCAATAATGAAGTGCCTTGCACGCGGTAGAACCAAATGCGCTTGTTAATCGGGTATTCACAGCTCCGCAAAATGGACAGGCCACAGCTTTGTTTTTCCCGGTGAGAATGGCCTTCAAGTGTTCTTCAGTAGATTGTGATGGAGGAGCGATACCGTATTTCCTCAATTTTTCTCTGCCAAGTTCTGAAATCCAGTCGGTGGTCCATGCCGGAGACATGACCATTCTAACTTTAAAATTTTGGATTCCATTCTCGACTAAGACTTCTGCAATATTTTCTTCGATGGCTTTCATCGCCGGACAACCTGTGAAAGTTGGTGTGATTTTTATTTCATATGTTCCATCAATCAAGGCAACATCCCTTAAAATACCTAAATCGGCAATCGTAAGCACAGGAACTTCAGGGTCCTGAACCTGGGTAAGAAGGTTGCGAATGTGGGAAATATCAGAGGTGTCAGTCATGGGAAGGACTGATTTTACAACCATTCAGCATCAGGGTATGCCCGGGGCAGAAATTGCATTTCAGCCAGAATATAACCCAAATATTCGGTATGATTTCCTTTTCTGCTACCGGTACGCATTGCACTGTTTACCTGTGGTATTACAAGTCCTGCTTTTACCATGGTCAATTGAACCGTTTCATTCCAAAGGGCACGAATCGCATTCAGGTCGGGTGCAATATTCTGACCAACAAGCAACGCATCAACTTCGTCACCATTGAAAAAATCATCAACATAAATCAATAAATCGTTAATCGATTGCTGAACTTTTTCATGACTTTCTGTTGTCCCATCGCCTAAACGGATGAGCCAGTCACTGCTATGTCGAACATGGTACGCTACTTCTTTTACAGATTTAGCAGCAATAGCAGCCAGTTCTGCATCAGCACTTTTAGACAAAGCGCTATATAAAGGGAAATTATAAACACTGACTAAAAACTGTCTGACCATGGTATCTCCGAAATCACCATTTGGTTGTTCAGCCATCAGCAAATTACGGAACTGTCTGGCATCTCTGTGATAGGCTAATGTATCTTCGTTTCTTCCTTTACCTTCAATTTTGCCGGCATAATCGAGGAGTAATCTAGCCTGACCGATATGATCGAGTGAAATATTTGTCAATGCAATATCCTCTTCCAGAATTGGAGCATGTCCACACCATTCAGCAATCCGGTGTCCGAGAATCAATGATGTGTCACCCAGTCGGAGAAGGTATTCAAACAGGGCATTATTTTTTTCTAAGTTAGTATTCATGATAATAAGCAGATCAGGAAGTCCATTTTACTCCATCCGGAGTTTTATAAAAATTTGGGTGACGGTATAATTTGTCATTTGCAGGATCAAAGAATGAACCGACATCTTCAGGTGTTGAAGAAACCATGCATTCAGAGGGTACAACCCAAATACTTACGGCTTCATTTCTTCTGCTGTAAACATCTCTGGCATTCAGGAGAGCCATTTCTGCATCAGGAGCCCTGAGACTTCCAGCATGTTCGTGA
Source organism: Bacteroidota bacterium (assembly GCA_016713525.1). Taxonomy (GTDB): domain Bacteria; phylum Bacteroidota; class Bacteroidia; order AKYH767-A; family OLB10; genus JADKJB01. Next base: position 152,457 of record JADJOZ010000007.1, read on the forward strand.
GGTAAACCAGATTTTTTCTGAGTAAAAACTTCCCACAATTTCCATTGATTGGTGGGTATATTTGATTCTGACATAATGATAAATTTAACGGTGCAAGGTGTTAAAGGATTTCTGACAAAAAAATGACTGATATCAGTTCATATGTTTTTTTGCATATGCTTCAGCAGCATCTCTGACCCATTTTCCATCGGCATCTGCTTTTACTCTGGCGCGCAAACGTTCTCTGTTACAGGGACCATTTCCACTAACTACATTTTTAAATTCCTGCCAGTCAATTTCACCATGTTCATAATGGCGGGTAGTTTCGTTGAATTTCAATTTTGGATCAGGAATTACTAATCCGATTGCCTCTGCCTGAGGTACAGTTCTATCTATAAATCGTTGTCTTAAATCGTCATTTGAATACAACTTAACCTTCCAGCGCATGAGTTCAGCACTATTTGGAGAGTCGGTATCGGAAGGGCCAAACATCATCAGTGCAGGCCACCAAAACCTGTTCATGGAATCCTGAGCCATTTCCTGTTGTTCTTTGGTACCACGCATCATGTAAGCCAACATCTGATAGCCTTGTTTATGATGGAAATTTTCTTCTTTACAAATTCTTATCATCGCTCTTGAATAAGGACCATAAGAGCATTTTGCGAGTGCTGTTTGATTAACAATTGCAGCACCATCTACCAACCAGCCTATTGCACCGATATCGGCCCAATTTAATGTTGGATAATTAAAAATCGATGAGTATTTCGCTTTGCCGGTATGGAGCTGATCTATCATCTCTCCCCGATCGATTCCCAGTGTTTCAGCAGCACTGTAGATATAAAGTCCGTGACCACCTTCATCCTGAACCTTAGCAAGTAAAATTGCTTTTCTGGCTAAGGAAGGTGCTCTGGTAATCCAATTTCCTTCAGGAAGCATTCCAACAACCTCTGAATGAGCATGTTGTGACATCATCCGAATCAATTGTTTCCGATATCTCTCAGGCATCCAGTCTTTAGGTTCTATCACTTCTCCCCTGTCAATTTTTGCCTGGAATTCCAATTCTCTTTCAGTATCTGTAGCTATCATAATCAAACCATTTAATGACACAAAATTACCACTTTAATACGATGAAATAATGATTTTTATCAATTTCCTCTTGCACGTGATTTTAATGAAATCACTCATGTTTTAGCCTTAATATATCATAAACTATTCACAATAAAACATATCTAATTGAATTTCAATCATCTTAATTAAAAATAGTTGATACTGAAAATCGCAAACGATAGTCTCCACAACCTGTTTGGAGTAAAGATTTTTTCTATCTTTGCCGACTAATTTCATGGAGCACGCCTTCATTCGTGCCTAATCACCTGAAATTCAATTCAATAGGAATCCATATCAACAAATTATGTTCATAATAAAATCATCTCTTGTCAAACAAAAAATGAGCTATTTTAGTTTTCTCCTTTTTGTTTTGATATCATTCTCTTCTTGCCTAAGCAGAAAGCATTATGATTATTTTCAGAAAGATACTGAAGCAAGAAAAAACATGGATACTTTGTCTATGCCTGATGAGTTTGAACCAAAAATTGAAGCAAATGACATCCTTGCAATTCATATTTCCAGCATAAATGCGGAAGCCGCCAGTTTTTTTAATCCGGCTCAGGCAAACGCAGGAGAAGCGGGAACAGAAATGACGAATTATCTGGTTGATTTAAAAGGAGAGATTGAAATACCTTTGGTTGGGAAGTTAAAAGTACAAGGTCAATCAACCCGTGAAGTAAGAGAAGTATTGCGTCAAAAACTAGAAAAATATCTGCAGGATCCGTCTGTGAGGATCTATCTGGAATCTTTCAAAGTGACCTTATTGGGCGAAATAAAACTACCTGGAGTTTATCAGGTGAAAAATGAAAAGCTAACCTTAACAGATGCACTTGGACTAGCCGGAGATATGACAATATTTGGCGATAGAAAAGCAGTGATGGTAATCAGAAATGTTAAGGGACAAAAAGTATTCTCAACACTGGATCTTACAACACGTGACATATTTCAATCTGATTTTTATTATTTAAGACCCGGAGATGTAGTTTATGTGCCAGCTGGAAAAGGAAGAATTGCAACTGCCGATACGTTTTATAGAATTGCCCCTCTGGTAATTAGTGTATTATCGCTGATTGCAATTTTAACAATAAGAGTAAATTAATAACCATTTTCCGGAAAATGACTACTGATAACCAACCAGACCAAAGACTTCAGGATGAGAAGCGCTTTAATTTTAAATATTTCTTCTATAGAAATGTACTGAAATATTGGTATTTATATGTATTAAGTATGATTTTGGCGATAGTTGCCGGATACTATCACAATTGGTACACAACTCCTATTTACTCTACTTCTTGTACAATACTTATTAAGGATGATAAAAGAACCGCTCCTGGTCAGGATCTCCTTACGCAATTAAATTCATTCGATAATCAGGGAGGCATTGATAATGATGTGGAACTGATCAAGTCGAGATCAATTATCGGAAAAACTTTAAGAAGGCTTGATTTTGATGTAACTTATTTGCTTCGGGGCAATGTAAAAAAATCGGAATTATATCTTCAGTCACCTATTAAATTAATTGCAGATTCCATTTCTTTCAGGATTTACGAAAAACACATTGAAATTACTGTAATTGATGACAAAACATATGAGATCAGTTATCATCTGAATGACGACAATTCATATACCGAAAAATATAAATTCGGACAGATTGTTTCCAATCATTTCGGAAGATTTTCATTAGAAAAAACCGATAAATTCAGAGATGCCTCTTTCAGGGATGCAAATTATGAAAAGCGAAATTTCATTGTAATACTTCATAATTTCGACAATTTAGTTGATAAGTACACCAAGGGACTTGATATTCAATTTGTCTCTAAGAAGGCCACTGTTTTGCAATTGTCTTATAATGATCCTGTCCCTCAGAAAGCCGGAGATTTTCTGAATACATTGCTGGAAGTTTATATTCAGAGCGGAATTGATCAAAAAAATGAAAACGCAACAAGTTCATTAAAGTTTATAGATGAACAGTTAGATAAAATAACTTCAGATCTTAAATCTTCGGAAGAAGATCTTGAAATGTTTAAAACCGAAAAAGGAATTACAGATTTAGGAACAGAAGCACAATCATTTCTCGGGAGTGTAAAAGTTTATGATGAGAAAATTTCAGAAATAGATATTCAATTATCTTTTTTGAGATATCTGGAAGAATATATTCTTAAGGATAAAGATCTCGATAAAATTTCCCCTTCTTCACTTGGCATTGCGGATCCACTGCTGACTAAACTCATTACCTCATTAAGCGACCTGCAAATGCAACGTAAGGGGCAGTTAAATTCAACTCAACCCGACAATCCAATTATTGTTTCTTTAAACATTCAGATTCAAAATACAAAACAGGATTTATTAGAAAATGTCCGTTCCATTAAGAATGGTCTGGAAGCATCAAAAGAACAGGCTTCAATTCAATTATCAAGAATTCAGGGCAAAATTAAAACGGTGCCAAAAACACAAAGAGCTTTGGTTGGTATGGAAAGGCAGGCATCAATCAGAGAGGGGCTTTACAATTACCTTCTTCAAAAAAAGGCAGAAACAGCGATTTTATTAGCTTCAACAAATTCTGACAACCGAATTGTTGATAAAGCACGTGCTTCCTATAAGCCTATCAAACCAGTTCCAAATCAAACATATTCATTTGCAATTCTATTAGGTTTGTTAATTCCGGCCATTTTTGTGTTTGTTAAGGAAGCTCTGAATGATAAAATTAAAGATGGGTCTGATCTGGAGAATAATACTTCAATCCCTGTACTTGGTCTGGTAGGTTATAATGAAGATCATGACAATCAAATTGTAGCTTCAAAACCGGATTCTTTCATTGCAGAGTCTTTCAGGTCCATTCGTACCAATTTACAATATTATCCACAAAAGTCAAATTGTCGAAAAATACTTGTAACCTCTTCAATCAGTTCGGAAGGAAAGAGTTTTTGTGCAGCCAACTTATCGGCCATATATGCCATATCCGGTAAAAAGGTGGTGTTGGTCGGAGGAGATTTAAGGAAACCTAAAAAGAATCAGGAGTTCAACTTGCCTTCAAATGCCGGTATATCCAATTATCTGATCGGAGTTTCCGATATTGAAGGAATCATTCAGCATTCTTCTTCAGTTCCAAATCTGGATATTATACTTTCAGGTCCGAAACCACCTAATCCATCAGAATTAATTTTAAGTTCTAAGATGGATGACTTCTTTAGTTATCTTGAATCTAAGTATGAAGTTATAATTATTGACTCTCCTCCTATCGGTGTTGTAACTGACGGAATGTTATTGAGCAAGTATGTAGATAATACCATATACGTTGTAAGGCAAAATGTGACCCGAAAACAACATATTGAATTTATTAACAGCCTCTATAAAGATTCCAAACTCCCTAAACTAAGTTTAATATTTAATGCTGTCAGAACCGGCCCACTGAATTCTGGTTATGGTTACGGATATGGTTATGGATATGGTTATGGATACGGTTATGGTTATGGTTATTATGAAGATGACAATGCCAGTGGTCGTAAAAAAAGAAAGTCCAAACAATCTTAACTGACAAAAAAAATAATCTAACATCTGTTATTGGTTTAACAGATGTAAACCAGTACTGACAGCAGAGCAATTAATATATAGATTAACTCCATCGTTCTTCCTCTATAATTACTGAAAATCAGTTTTCAAAAATTATTTTTGTTTTGCAACTGAATTATTTATCAAATTTAAATGAAAATTAATTTAAACACGGTAAACCAAAAGTAATGCATCAGGGGAAATAAAAGTAACTTCACTTTAGCATAGACCTAGAATCCAGGTTATGAGTTCTTCCCAATTTCATACTAAACTTGCTAAATACATTAATACCGGTTGTATTGATCGAACCGACCTTTTCCTTTCTCTGGCAAAACCCAATTTACCCTTTTATAAAAATGCAGGGGAAATAATAAAAATGTGGGGCAATAGTGAAGACAGAGTAATTGGTAAATCCCTGAATTTTACCTGCAACAAATATACCGGGGAAAATAAAAAAGTGAAAGAAATGATGCAATATATCAATCAGGAACTTTCTGATGAGTTATTCGGTGCATATGTTCACGGGAGTTTAGCCACAAACGACAGTATTTCATATAGTGACTTTGACGGATTGATTATTCTCAAAAATGAAGTAATGCGTGACAGAAAAAAATTAATAAATACTGCTATTAAACTCAGTAAAGCGTATTCTATTATGATTTCTATGGATGCATTGCAACATCATGGCTGGTTTGTATTAACAGAAAAAGACTGTAAAAACTGGCCGGTAACATATTTCCCACCTGTACTTTTTGATTATTCTAAATCATTATTGAACTCAGGAAAAAACATTGAAATAACCTATCTGACTTCTGATACCAACAATAAAAATTCTTTGAACAGGTTATGCAATTCTATTATCCGACATCTTTCGAAGAATGCTATTCCGGAAAATAGTTTTCAACTTAAAAGTATTCTAAGTGAGTATATGTTGATGCCTTCACTATATTTACAATACAAAAATGGAACCGGTATTTATAAAAAATATAGTTTCGAAGAAGCCTCGAAAGATTTTAAGTCTGAAGATTGGCGAATTATGAATGAAGTTTCCGATATAAGAACTAAATGGAAATTAAACTCAGGCCTGACTTTAACCGATTACCCTAAAATTATTACTCCATGGGTTAAAAAAGCCAAATTAAACATAGTAGCAAAGTGCCTGATGAACTAATGCAAAAACTTGATTCCGAATTTATTGCCAGAATGATTAAATTGACAAATTTAATACGGAATAAAATTTTATGAGTTTTAATTATATCGATATTCCAAAAGAGATTGAATTAGATTCATACGAAACAGCTATTAATATGATGGCTGAAAAATTAATGAACACCGGTAAAGTTAAATGTGTTTATCAAATTGGAGGAGTTTCTTCACCAGGAATTTCCGACATTGATTTATATGTCATTTTTAATAACGATTGTGAATATAAGGTCAATCCCGTAAATAACCTGAACACACCAGACAATTACCTTTTTACCCATAACTTATTCGGAACATCAGAGTCTAGTGCCGTCCATTTAGAACAATACACATTCTTTGGAAATTACAAATTGATTGCCGGCTCTCCTGTTGCAATGAATAATTACTTTGCCAACGATTCAGACCAAACAATTCTGAAGCGACAGATTGCCCTGGAATATCTGATTAAAGCCTGGTTTAGCATTCACATCAACATTACTTATAAAAATATCAAATTACGCAGTTTACTATTGCATTCAAAGGCCATTCTATATGATCTTGATTTTTTAAGTGTAAAAAATGGTGGATTATTTGAATGTATAAATGATCTATTGGAAATCAGGAAAAATTACTTTACAAAAAATCCTGATTTAAATCATCTAGATAAACTATGCAACAAATATAAAGATGAATTAAAAAAAGAAATTGTAGCAGGAATAGAATCTCATAAATTCTACATAGCTGCTTCAGGTAATACTGAAATTGGCAAACATTCACTTATTTTTAAAAATGAAAATCCTGTAATTCTTTCTTCCGGACTTTCATTTCCTCATTTTCTGACATCAAAATTCAAGAGATTATTAAAACTTCAGAATAAGTTTCATAATTTCAAAATCGGATTGCCATACATTGATACAAATTTACCACCAATATTAGAACAACGATCTGAAACCATTGCAAAAGCAATAAATTACAACCGGCAGTACTTACCTCATTTTATCAGTACCGCTTACGGTATGAACATATTTAAATCATAGTAGTCATGGCCATTCGAAATCTGGGAGCAATTATTATAGACACCCTTAGAAACGATTATATTAAAAAATCATTTCAGGATGCCGGCCCGAGAAATTATTTATTGGATTTAGGATGTGGCATAAAACCATTCAGACATATTTATAACCTGACTGCGAAAAAATCTATCGGTATCGATGTTGCTCAAAGCCCTCATGGAACTAATTTTGTTGATATAATTTATGATGGTAAAATATTCCCTTTTAAAAACAATGAATTTGATATCGTTTTTTGCAGTGAAGTAATGGAACATGTACCCGATCCTGTATTGTTTTTATCAGAAATAAACCGGGTAATGCAAATTGACGGGAAACTTATAATGACAACACCATTTCTGGTTCCGCTCCATGAAGAGCCATATGATTTTTTTCGTTATACCAAATATGGAATAAAGGAACTACTAACCAGAGCTGGTTTTGAAGTTGAAAACATTACTCCATTTGCAGATTATTTTGGCGTAATCATAGGAATTAATATCCAACTCTATCTTAAATTCTGGAATATCCTTTCAAAATTAACCAGAATAAAACTTTTATATTCTGAATACAATCCATTTATATTTTTACCTGTTGTGATTCCCCAGTGGCTGTATTTATTATACTTGAAAATTCCATTACCAAAAGGACTTAAAAGGTATCTGAAACGTACCACACGCGGTTATGGCTATACAGCTGTAAAAAAAAGAAGCTTGTCTGATGAACAAAATTAAAGTCCTTCATTATATCTGGTCTGCCAACTTTGGTGGAATTGAAAAGCTTGTTATTGACCTTACCAAAGCCCAGCAGGGTAATAGCGAGTGTGAAAGTTCTATACTGATTGGATGTCATAAAGGAACATTTATTGAAAAATTGACAGAAGAAAAAGTCCGACATTGTTTTGCCTTCATGAAACATGGTTTTGATATCAGACCATTAACTGTTAAAAATGTTAGTAATGCTGTAAGAAATGTTGATATTGTTCATATTCACACTTACAATCCATTAATATTTCTTATTGCATTGCGTTATAAGAAAAAAATATTTATACCGTACACGGAAATTTCAATTTTGGCCGAAAGGTCACTTTTTCCGATAAACTTATTCACCTTCAACGAAAATTTTTCTTAAATAATTTCACAGATTTCATTTCATTTAATTCAATATTTACGCAAAATAAAGCATATGCAAAGTACGGTCTTAAATCCGTTAAGAATAAGGTAGTTTATAATGGCATTTTTCTGAATTTAAATGAATTTGTGCCTCCTGTTGAAAATGAAATGTTGCTAAATCAACTCAAAGATAAATTTGTTGTAGGAACAAGCAGCCGATTTGCAGGTTTCAAAAAGAATTGACCGGCTGATTGAAGCATTTGCCAGATTTTCAGAAAATAAAAAGGATGTTGCTCTATTATTAGTTGGTGATGGCCCTTTGTTGTCTGATCTTAAAAGTCAGGCCTCGAAACTAAATATTTTGGATTCAGTTATATTTGCAGGTTATCAGCCCAATGTCCGGAGTTTTCAAAATTTAATGACCATTTGTGTATTCCCGTCCGAAAACGAACCTTTCGGTTTAGTAGCAGTGGAAACATTATCACTTGGAAAACCTACACTTTTATTTAAAGATGGCGGAGGAATGACTGAAATATTCACCGAATCCCTGAAATCTGACATCGTTGACAATATTTCTGAAATGACATCCCGGATAGAATCCTATTATCAGCTGTATCATTCAAAACAACTTCCGCACATTGAAGTCAGACAGAAAGCTGCATCCCGATTTGATATTCATACTATGGAAAAGCATTTTTTTGAAATTTACAAGTCAATTTTGGCATAAGTTTTCCTTCTCCGTCGCTAGAACCTTATATTTCAATAACTTACACGATACAAAAAGTAAAGTTAACAGCTTTCAGCATCTGAATTTTTTCTTAATTTTGCCGTAAGATGTTGATGACTTATAAAGAATGGAGAAACTGGTTAAGTAACCTTAACTGGAATGTAAAATGGTTTGTTATCATTATCCTCATCAGACCAATCGTTGACAACTTTTATTATCTTAAGGAAATTTCTCCCTTATTGTCCCCCCAATTATTTTGTCGGCATTCTGACCCCAATAATGGCTCTTTATGGTATTTATACTATAAAGAAACCTAATTACAGCAGACTTGATACTTTTATCATGCTGTTTACTATTATTTCACTGGTCGGAAGTTTATCACTTCTCATAAGTGATTCATTTTCGTTTAATTCAATAGAACAGCTGATAAAAGTTAACTTTCTAAGTTATATGTACTTTTTCCTGAGACGGATGATTGTAACTAAACAAGACCTTCATGGAGTGCTGCAAGCATTTGTTTATTCTTCATTAGTTGTGGTGATTTCATTCGGTTATGAATTGATTTTCCAACCAATTAATGTGCAAATATCCAGAGGCCTTGAGCGCTATCAGGGCAATTATTCCGACGTCTTGAACTATGCCTTGTACATGTGCTGCTCACTTTTGATTATTTGCTATGCCTATCTATCCAGAGAAAATCTGAAAAATCAGTCCAATAATTTATACATCCTTCTGAGTGGAACTGTTTTTGCATTTATGATCCTTTTTAATATTCATCACACAGCAAGCTATGTAGTTATTGGCACCATATTAATCCTGTTTTTAGTTTACAATTTTAAAAAGAATGCAGTTATTGGTTTAGGATTTGTTGCAATTTTAGGAGGGGTTATCTATTTTCTCGGATCCGAAACAGTTGATGAAAAATTAATGCCACTCATTGAAACGGATATCGAAGTTTACGAAGGTGAGCGTGATAACGAAATGTTGCTTCATGGAAGAGTTGGAAGATGGACCAGATTCCTTGATTACTTTTTTGAAAAAAATATTGCTGTTCAATTCCTGGGATTACCACTAACCTTTGAAGATAGTTATATGTACACAGGCAAAGGGGTACACAATGATTTTGTTAGGACATTGCTAAGTGTTGGCTATTCAGGATTATTCATGTATTTATTAATTCTTATTAATATTATAATCCGAATAATCAAACATAATGCATCTATTCAATTCCTTGGATTGGGAGTAATCGCTTCATTAATATTATATTCAATTAGTACTACTCCCCTTTTATATCCTCCCCTTATGTATGTGTTATTGCCAATTGTTTGCATATTAACACTTCCCAAGAACATAATGGATAAAAATAAAACTGTGAAATATAAGTTGTTGATTTTAGGAAAGCTGCCTCCACCCTACATGGGTCCTTCCATTGCGTTTCAAATACTGATAAACTCAGAACTGAAAAACAATTTTATCCTGGACTATCTGGATGTTACTGCTAATCAAAACCTGAACACTTTAGGGAAATGGAGTGTAAAGAAAATCGCAACCAATTTTTCTATTTACTCCAGACTAATAAAAAAACTTGCAAAAGTCCAACCCGATATTGTTTTGATTCCAATCAGTCAAACAACTTTAGGCTTTTTTAAGGATTCTATTTTCATTATTCTGTGTTATATATATCGCAGAAGGGTTATTATTCAACTACGAGGAAGTGGCTTTAAAACATGGGTACAAAATTCCGGTTGGCTTAATAGATTTTTTGTTTCACAAGTACTAAAAATTCCAAAAGGTGTAATTGTTTTAGGGAATAATTTAAAATATCTCTTTACTGATTATTTTCCGGAATCAGCAATCTACATTGTTCCTAATGGGGGAAATTATGTAGTACCAGCCAGAGAATATTCAACAACTAAAGATGTTAAACTGATATATCTTGCAAATCTTCAACCTTCAAAAGGAATCGAAGATGTTATAAATGCAATGGTTCATCTAAAAAAATCAGGTACGGAACAATTTTCACTGACAATTATTGGTGAATGGAGAGAAAATACAACTAAAGAGAAATGTTTAAATACCATTGAACAATTTAAACTACCTGTTACAATATATAATTCTGGAGTCAGTAAAAATAAATTCGACTATTTAAGTACAAGTGATATCTTCCTTTTTACCCCCAGAGAACCGGAAGGTCATCCATGGGTAATTGTCGAAGCAATGGCTGCCGGCTTACCGGTAATTTCTACAAATCAAGGTGCTATTGTAGAGTCGGTAATTGATGAAGAAAATGGTTATATTGTACCTGTAAAATCGCCGGAAGAAATTGCGAAAAAGATAAAAATTCTCATCGAGAATCCTGATTTGAGAATTAAAATGGGTAAATTAAGCCGCCAGATGTATTTGTCTAAATTTACAGAAAATCAAATGGTGGAAAATTATACAAGGGCCTTCACTACAGTTATTGAAAATAATTAACTAAAAAAATATTGTCATTCATATTAAATTCCAGTTTCATTGCCTTTAAAATTTATTTCTCATGGAACAATTAACCCAAAGTCTGAAAGACGGCCAAATGAATCTTCTGGAAGTACCATTTCCAGCTTTAAATCATGGCTATATATTAGTTCGAAATCATTTTTCATTAGTTAGTGCCGGCACTGAAGGTAAAACCGTTAAGGATGCCAGATTAGGTTACATAGGTAAAGCAAAAGCCAGAAAGGATGAAGTGAGGAAGGTAATTCAAACCGCCAAAACTCTGGGGATTATGAAAACCTATCAAATGGTAATGAATAAACTGGATGCCCCTAATCCACTTGGTTACTGTTGTGCAGGTGAAGTAATTGAAGTGTCACCGGAAATCACAGAATTCCGTATTGGTGATTATGTTGCTTGTGGCGGGAATAGCGCTAATCATTCTGAAGTTGTATCAGTGCCTAAAAATCTTTGTGTGAAAATTCCTGCCGGAGTAACTGTTGAACAGGCAGCTATGACAACTTTAGGTTCAATTGCATTGCAGGGAGTCCGTCAGGCAGATCTTAGATTAGGAGAAAGTGCAGCCGTGATAGGATTGGGTCTTATTGGGCAACTAACCATTCAGTTATTACAGGCTTCCGGTATAAAAACAATTGGAATCGACATTGATGAGCAACAAGTTAAAGCAGCAATACAAAATTGCCAGACCATTGCCTTTTCACGAAATAGCGAATATGTGTATACTGCAATTGATGAACTTACCAATGGTTTTGGCGTTGATGCCGTAATAATCACTGCAGGTACATCTTCCAGTGATCCAATTGATTTCTCAGGAGAAATCTGCAGACAAAAAGGGAAAGTAGTTGTTGTTGGTGCCGTTCCAACCGGATTTAAGAGAACCAACTTTTTCAAGAAAGAATTAGATTTAAGAATGTCATGCTCATATGGCCCTGGACGCTATGATTCTGATTATGAAGAAAAAGGTATTGATTATCCTTACGGATATGTAAGATGGACCGAAAATAGAAATATGGAATCTTTTTTGCAGCTGATAAGCTCAGGCAAAATAAGTGTTGAACCTTTAATCACCCACAGATTTAACTTTACTTCCGCTATTGAGGCCTATAACATGATTGTTAACAGAACGGAACCTTTCTTAGGTATAATTCTGAAATATGATCAATCTAAATCAGTCCGTTCTACAGTTTCAACTAATGGAACTCCTAATGTGTTATTTAAAGCCGACAAACCCATCATTGGATTTATCGGAGCAGGAAATTTTGCGCAAAATTTTCTACTCCCTGCCATTGGAAATGATGGTCAATTAAAAGGCATTTCAACCGCAAGGCCTGCCAATGCACGAAATCTGGCAGATAAATATAAATTCAAATATGCAGCCGGAAGTGCATCTGAAATTATTGAAGACCCGGAAATTAATACCCTATTCATAGCTACCCGACATGATTCACATTTCACTTATGTAATAAAAGGGCTGAATGCCGGAAAAAATGTATTTGTTGAAAAGCCATTGTGCATGGATGTGGATGAACTTGAACAAATTAAAAAAGCACATGCTGCATCAGGAAAATCATTAATGGTTGGATTTAACCGAAGATTCTCTCCTCTGGTAAAATCACTGATGAATGTAATTCATGAAAAAAATGATGTGCAACTATCAATCAATTACAGAATAAATGCCGGGATTGTCCCATCCGATCATTGGATTCATGACAAATCCGTTGGAGGAGGCCGAATTATTGGTGAAGCATGCCATTTTATTGATCTTGCCTCTTTCCTTGCCAAATCAAAAATTGAATCTGTCAGCGCCGTTGCTGTTCCGGATGCACATTCACAAAATGATACAGCTGTAATCAGTCTTTATTTCAAAAATGGCAGTATTGCAAATATTTCATATTTTTCAAATGGTAATAAAGAAGTAGAAAAAGAAAATATAGAAGTATTTTTTAATGGCAGAATAGCCATAATAAATGATTTCAAAACCCTGACAATTTACGGCAAAAATAAAATTGAAAAAAAATCGAAGGGTACTGACAAAGGACATAACCAGGAAGTAAGCGAATTTCTCAATAACATAAATTCCGGATCGCCCTGCCCTATCCCATTTGAAGAACAATATAATAGTTTTTTAGCCACTTTTATGTGCATCAAATCAATAAGCTCCAATGGTGAACGTATCATTCTCTGAACAGGATAATATGATTGATTCTGAACAAAATATTCTGACCGGATTAATCAAACTTCAAAAATATATTGAGGCGGAAAATTATTCCGGATATGATCCATACGATGCATTAAAATCTCCCCTATTCCATTTACCTTTTCTCAGAAGTCACAAGTTAATCCGTTTTGGAACCCAACAGTTCGTAAAACGATTTCCTTTAAATCTGAGACCCCTGCTCCTAATTAAAAAAGGATTAAATCCTGTAACAATTGGATTATGCATACAGGCTTATACCTCTCTTGCAAAAAATAAAAACATCACCCCTGATGAGCTAAATGCTAAAGCTAACCCATTAATAAACCAATTGACAAATCTGATACCAAAAGGCTTTAAAGGTGCCTGCTGGGGCTATGATTTTGATTGGGAGTCGAGATATGCCAAAATTCCATCTTACCAACCAACAATTGTTGCAACCGGAATAATTACTAATGCCCTTTTTGAATTTTATAAATTTACAGGTAATAAAGCTGCTCTGGATCTGTGTAAAAGTGCCTGCAATTTTCTATTGAATGATATCAACCGGTTTGTTGATAAAGATGAATCTATTTGTTTCTCTTATTCACCATTCGACAATATTCAGGTATTTAACGCGAGCATGAAAGGGGTGCGGTTACTTTCACAAGTATATAGTGTTACTAAAGATCCTGAATTATATTTAATCGCAAAGAAAGGAGCTCAGTTTGTAATTAATTATCAGCAAAAAGATGGTTCCTGGAAGTATGCAGCTTTGAACAAAGGTGAATGGATTGACAACTATCACACAGGCTATGTATTGGATTGTTTGCACGAGTTTCAAAACAATTGTAACGACCTAACCTTCGAAAAAATATTCAAAGCGGATTCGAATATTATGTAAATAATTTTTTTGTTGATGATCGGATTCCAAAATTTTATAACAATTCAATTTATCCAATCGATTGCACTGCCGGTGGACAATCGATATTGACTCTGTTAAGATTTAATGAAGTAGCAAAAGCATTAAATGTAGCTGCATTCATGATTGATAAGATGCAATCTCCAAAAGGCTATTTCTATTTTAGAAAATATAAGGTTTATACCGAGAAGCATTCCTTTATGAGATGGTCAAATGCATGGATGTTTGCTGCCCTGGCTGAAGTTGCCAATTTTTCAAAACCTTGAATCTTATTAAGTCCGGATTGAAATGCAATCATTATTGTTATTAAACTATTGTTTATCAACCAATTGGCATTAAAGAAAAGTATAATTTTCTTATATTATAAAAATAATTATAGTCATATATAATTCACACTTAATTTCTTTTACGATCTTTATTTAATTGAATTTCAATCATATATAGACTTATTAACATTTAAGTTTATTAATCCAAATTTCTGCTATTGCGTTGGGTCTCTAAAAACATTAAATTTACATCTTAATAACCATAATTAAATATAAAATATCTTACCATCCTTCAATGGCTTTTGTGTTGGATAATAAAAGAATGAATGAGGAATAATATACTATCTGCTAAAGAGTCTGGTGAAGCTAAACTCCGTGATCTATTTAAATTTGGGAATGTCAGGAATTCAATATTAAAAGACCCTGGCCAGGAAGTTTATGATTATTTATCCGAATTTGTAAGTTTGGAAGGTGAAAGGACCATGGTTTTAATGACCAAAACTGCATTTAATGTGTATGCACTTTCGGATAATTATTTTGATACTCTGGTAAATTTTGCACGAATCAACGACATACAGCGAATCAACAAATTTTTTGAGGCAGTAAATGAGAAGCTTCCAAAAGATGGGATATTTGTTGGTTGTGTTGAAACCAAAGGCGATAGGAAACACCGGATTTTGAATAAGTACCCATGGGGATTAGCTCATATTTACTATTGCTTCGACTTCATCCTGAAGCGAATATTTCCTAAGTTACCAATAACAAAAAAAATCTACTTCAAAATAACCGGCGGAAGAAACCGTGTTATATCGAGAACAGAAACACTGGGAAGATTATATAGTTGCGGGTTCAGCGTAATTGATGAAAGGAAAATAAATGGGAGGATGATTTTTGTTGTGAGGAAAATCGACGAACCGGCATTTGATGAAGAACCTAGTTATGGGCCTATTTGCAAAATGAAAAGATTTGGCAAAAATGGTAAAATCATAAATGTCTACAAATTCAGGACAATGCATCCTTTTTCTGAATACTTGCAACAATACATTTACGAGAGGAATCAATTAAAAGAAGGCGGAAAATTTAAGGATGATTTCAGAATTTCCACGGTTGGTAAATTTATGCGGAAATACTGGCTGGATGAATTACCAATGATTATTAATTTAATAAAAGGCGATCTCAAAATCGTTGGTGTCCGTCCTTTAAGTAAACAATATTTAAGCCTGTATTCAGAAGAACTAAAGGCAAAACGCTTGCAGCATACCCCCGGATTAATCCCACCTTTCTACGCCGACTTACCTAAAACTTTGGATGAAATTATGGCTTCAGAAATGAATTATTTACTCCAGTATGAAAAAAACCCTATCAGGACAGATATAAAATATTTCATAAGTGCAATCCATCAAATCCTGTTTAAAAAAGCACGTAGCAACTAATATTAATATGCAACAAAAAAAACTGAGTGGTATATGAACCACTCAGTTTTTTTTTGTTGTCACGATTCTATTTTCATAGTTGAACAGTCACTTATCCCTTATCAATTTAACTGTATGAATTTCGGATGTATTACTTATTCTTAGCATATATACTCCGGGAGGTAAATCACTTTTTGAAATATATTCAAACTGATTACTTCCTTCGTAGACATTCATTTGTTCGCTATATACTGTCTGGCCTCCGGAATTCATTAATTGTACGTGTGCAGTTGTAGCTACATCGCTGAAGAATCTCACAAAAAACTTATCTTTAAAAGGATTTGGACCGCAAACAATATTCTGAATCCCTTCATGACTTTCAATTTTCGATTTGGAATCAGCAACATTATTCACAGGAGATTTCACTTTGGATTTAGTTATTTTCCATGAAACTTTATTCTCATTGTTTGAATCAGACAATGCGGAAGTTATTTTTAACCATGCTTCTTCAGGTCCATTCGATAATAAAGCTGTATAATAGCCGTATTCAGTGATGCCGATAACTACTTGGCGTGCATCGAATGGATTGCTGGATAGTTGAGCAAGCGTGCCTTCGTGACTAACTACTTCAATCATTCCTTTTTGATATTCCACAATGTCACTTGTAAAAGTAAAAATTGTACCTGCTTTTCCATCGTTCATAGGAAAAAATATCTGATCCTTGTTAATGGTACCGTACCAACGCTTAAGTTTACCACAAACTGAACCATTATTACGGTCAATTGCACCGGGTGCAATAGAAGAAGTACCAATTGTTACAGGAAACCTTCCTGTAAATAAAATTCCTTTCTCCAAATTTAAACTTTCAATAACGATGAATGATTGTTGCAAAACAACTCCGGAAGAATTACTTATTGTAAGATTTTTAATCATCCCTGGCAAGCCATTGCCACTACCCTGTTTAACAGTTCCATTAAAAATGTAATTAGCATCGCGATTTAACAATACTTTACCTTTCATTTGGATATTACCGGATAGTGCTTTCTTATCTATTCCATCATCAGATCCGATTATCAGAGTTGCTCCGTTCGCAAGAACAAAATCACCATTTCCTTCCAAAATACATGTTCCCATCTCAAGTGTTCCAAAAACCTCAAAGCTGCCTTTTCCTGACGAGCCGGAAACTTTCAAAACATTTGCCTCAAGACTCAATTTTGCTGATTCTTCAATGGAAATCATTGAAACTACAATCTCTTCAGTTACATGAACATCATTTCCTTTAGAAATTATAATCTTTGATATATTCGATTCAGGTGGCATACTGGCTTCACTCCAATTCTTACCATCAAATACTTCCCATATATCTGTTTGTCCCCAATCTCCGGATGAAATCGTTCTATAATCACCAGAGCTGAAAGCCCGTGTTTCTTTAACATCAGAAAGATTAAAAACAACGATTAATAATAGTGATGCAGCAGCAACAATTGAAGTTCCAATAACAATTCGCATTCTGGTGCTCAGATATGCCGTTTGTCTGTTTCTCAATTTATTTTTCCCATGATTGTTTAAAATTAATGTTTAAAAAAATCGTACATTTAATTGTTGAGACTTACCATCATTCACAATAATCAATCTGTAAACCGCATTGTCTAAAGCTGACATGTCAATTTGTTCCATGTTAGAACCTTCACTGGCATTAAATTCACCGGAAAAGACTTCTCTGTCAGTTTGATCTACCAACTTATACATATAGGTACCGGCAGAAGGAGCATTAAAGGTTACAGTAAGAATCTTTGATTCCGCATCAGGAAATGCCTGCAAATTGAACTCTTTGGTTGGTGTATTAACCTGTGATGGTAGCTGTACTCCGGAATTGGTAACTGATCTGCAATTAGATGCTATATTTAAATAACGATGGCTGGAGATTCCACAAGAAGCAATAGCTTGAACAGAAATTCTTCCAACTGTATTTCCATATGCCACTGTTATCTGAGTTGTTCCATCACCTGACTGTATTGTTGCTCCAGCCGGAAGATTCCATCTGTATGAAGTAGCTCCTGAAACGGGTGCAATAGAATATGTATAACCTGAATTGTTGGGACACGCCTCAACTAATCCACTGATTACACCTGGTGTAGAAGGATTAGAAGTAACATTTAATTTCCGTTCAGGTCCGGTAATGCCGCAAATGTTAATTGCGTTTACTGTAATACGTCCTAATACAGAATTGCCAAATGCTACTCTGATTGAATCAGTGCCACTGGAAGTCCATAATATAGTTGCTCCAACTGGCACAGTCCAGGTATAGGTTTGATTTGTTCGGGTACGAATAGCGTAATATTGTTCAGAATTACATAAGTTTCCACTTTGACCAACTATAGCATACGGTATCATAGGTGTGCTGGAAACAGTAAGTTCTCTGTCTGCAGTATAATTACATCCCGATGTAGAAGCAACACCAATTTTGCCTGAGGTAAATCCAACAGGTATGTTTACAACTACTGAAGTATCGGTAGTTATATAAGGAGAAGCATCTCCGTTAAATGTAATTCCATTCATACCGGTCCATCTATAGCTGGTTGCACCTGCAATTGTTCCCACTTTATAGGTGTAATTTGTTCCAACACATACATCCGTTTCATAAGCAAGAAATTTCGGAACACTGGTATTTGCACGAATACCACCACATTTAACAACATTGCTGCCACAGGCATTTGAACCTGTTACACAAGCGTCATATCCTGTTGCAGAAGTATATCCTAAAATAATTCTTACATTTTGAGTTCCCTGACCATCATAAATTATTCCATCAGGTCTGATTTCCCAAACCATTTCAGGAGCAATTAAATCTGTTTGGAAACTAATTGTATCACCCATACATGCTCTTGAGGGTCCTGTTACCAAAGGCTTATTTCTTGGAGGAGCTGTATACAACTTAATGGAAACATCATCGGTTCTGCTACCGCAACCATTTGCAATGGTCCAACGGAAAACATTTTCAACTGTGGAACTTAGATTTGAAACATCTGAAGTTGGACTATTAACATCAGCAACAATTCCACTTCCTGAAATTACACTCCAGGTACCTACACCATCAACTGGTGTATTACCATCTAATTGTAATGAAGTCATGTTACAAACCGAGCGATCAATTCCTGCGGTAGCATCTGAAACTGTTGATGGCGCAGTCAATTCTTTTTCCTGAGTTGTGGTACAACCGTTCGCATCAAAAATAGTAACTGAATAAGGTCCCGACTCAAGGTTACTTGCAGTTGCTGTAGTTTGATTATCTGACCAGAAATATGAGTAAGGAGGTAATCCACCGGAAACACTTACATCAATTGAACCATTTGCCTGACCATGACATGAAGGGTTTTGAAAACCCGATACCAATGATGTGAAAGCTGGTGAATATACTACTTCAGCAGTTGCTGTGGCAGTACATCCATTAACGCCTGTCACAGTTGCAGAATAGATTCCTGCATTCAAAACAGTTCCTGAAGCTACCACCGGATTTTGAACCGCAGAACTAAAACTTTGTGGTCCGGTCCATGAAATATTTGAAAATATTCCGGTTAAATTAGCATTCAACATAAGGTCAGCTCCATCACACAAAGGTGAGTTTGAAGAACAATTTATACTTGGTGCTGTACCAACACTGGTAACAAACGGAGCCGAAACAACCGGAGTTGACGAAGCGCAGCTATGATTAGAAACCATTGCTACAGCTATGTTATCTCCATTCGCAATATTTGAAGAACTAAAAACTGAAGTTGTTTGAGTAGTGGCCACTCCATTAACAGACCAAATGTATGTTGGATTTGTTCCTCCATTGGTAGGAGTAGCAGTCAATGTAAGATTTCCCCCGCTACATATTGCACCACAACCGGTGATAGAAACAGCTGGAGTTACACTTGAACCGGTTCCTTCACTAACATTTAAACCAAACGTTCCTGATGAGGGTGAAGCATAAGCATATGCCTGAACTACTATGTAATATTCTGAAGCTGGAGTAACAGTTACATCCTGAAGCCTTGATAACCAATTGGAACCTAAAACAAGTGTACTGCAACCTACATAATCATCATTAGATGCAATCACCGTACCTGAAGAATTCAATACGAATATATAGGTATCAAAAATTGATGTTGGATCACAAGTATTTATATTGATTTTAGTACAACAAGGTCCGGTTGTAAATTTAAATATTTTCGCTGGTGTACTCTGATAACCTGCCCCATTCCATGTTGTTGGCATACAATAAGTAGCATGTAAACCATAATATGGTAAAGATGAAATTATTTCAGGTGAACTGATCGATGATCCCGTTGTTGGTGCTGAAACAACTGTAGTAATTACATTGCTGTAGCTATCAACACAACCTGCTGCACTTCTTAATAATCTGACTTTGTTTGATCCGGCCGTATTAAATGATAAACTGACAGATGAAGTTGTTGCTCCTGATATATTATTATAAACTGTTCCTCCATCAGTTGACAATTGCCATTGATATGATCCTGATCCTCCTGCTACAGAATAAGAAATTTGTTGCCCACATGAAGAAGTTGCAGGACCTGAAATGGTTCCACCACTTGTCGGGGTTGAGCATGTAGTATATGTAACTGTAATTTTCCAGGTATTATTTAATACTGATAAATTTGTTGTGTTACAGGCAGCGCCGCTATTTGTATTTCTAAGCACACCAATTGAAAATGGAATCACACCGGTTGCAGATAAACCGTTTGCTATAACGGTACTATTTGTTGATAAAACACAATTTCCATTTGTTGTTTCATTACAATAGAAATCAGCTGTTGATCCTCCGGGACCTGTATATTTGATGCGTGCATTTCGCTTTTTGGTAGTTCCAGCTGCAGCATATGTGCAAGCAAGTAAAGTATTTGAAACTGTTGAATTTGCAGGAATTACCACATTCATATTAACAGAACAATAAGTATTATAACTTGAACCAATTGCACCGGCAGTGTAGGTATTGAGTACAGTAGGGTCAATTACAACCGGATAAACTCTGTCAGTTGATTTCAGCCATGATACAGGTACATATGCAGCTATTTCCAGCTCTCCCCCATTCATTTTGAATTTATAACCACCTTCAATTTCCGAGTTTTCACCATTATCAAAATAAATAAGGCGTTCAAACTTTCCGGTTAATTTATTACTGCTGTTATATATGTCGATTTCACCAAACCATAGTCCATTTCGTTCTTGTCCGGATGTTGATTTTCGAATCTGCCATCCGGCTGGTACTAATAACTTCACTAAAAACTAAAAAATCGTTCTCATTTGAAGCTTGGGGACTTGAGTTTATGACATAATTAGTTTTAAATCTATCTGCTTCTACAACCTGAACACGATCTACTTGTGGCCAGTAATTGAGGAAGTGAATTTCATTACCTGATGTCTGACCTTCATTCTGAGATCCCTTCGCAATGACAGAAACTTCTTCTCCTTAGAATTTATGACATTTAATCTGGAAGTAATAAATTCCAACCCTGCGTCTTGTTCTAAAATCATTCTGGCCTGACCTGACTGTTTATTAACCGTAATGGGTAAGTCAGAATTAACAATGCCAAATTCACCTGCAGTACGTAAATTGTTTGCAGGAGCGACATCAATACTTACCCAATTAGACGATGCATCTTTGTAGTGCATTCTACCTGATGACTGGGTTGTGGTAAATGAACCATCAGGGTTAAGAAAAGTTCGTGAATTTTCAGTACGCTTTTGAATGAGCTCAACTGATTCAGGAGAACCTTCCAATTTAATTTTCCCAAACTCAGGATGAGAGCGGTAAACAGATGGAATTTCAGAAAGTTGTTTTTCCTGAATGGTTTTCTCACTTGCTGCTGGAGAAAACAATGTTACTAACGGGACGGGGATCGGTACGCGATTAGCAGCATTAGCAGGATATCCCTTTTTAATCTGATTTTGTGAGAAGGCATCTTTGAATTGAAGCAATATTGATATTGCCACCAAAGAAATAAAAACCCCTTTTAATAGTTTTCTGTTGATAATTTCCATAATTGTATAAAGGTTTGAAGTTCCAGACTTTGATCAGGGGCAGATCAATTAAATGCTGATTTTCAAGGGAATTCAACGGGACTTTATAAATTTGGTTACTTTTCTTTCAAAAAAATAATTTTTGGGGTTTAAATGAAACATTCTAAAACATCCGGCGTAGAAATATGCCCATTTTAAAAAAGGCAGACTCAAGGCCTTTATAAGTTGTTACTATAAAAACAGTATAAAAGCAATAAAGCCGCCAAAAATGGCAGCTTTATTGATTTTATACTTAACAATGTTTACTTTTCAATAACAACTTTACTTTTTGAAACAGATCCATCAGAATAATAAACGGCAACCTGATAAAATCCACTTACCAAATCACCAACGTCAATTCTTACTGGTGTATTTGAATTAACACCAGTTCCATCTATAATTTTAGTCTTTACGATCCTTCCCGAAAGATCAGATAATTCAATTTTTCTGGAGCTATTCGATTTATTAATTGACTCAATAATGAAATAATCGTTAGCTGGATTTGGGAATAAATTAATTTCAGTAATAGAATTCTGGTTACCTGCCAATCTGCAATTTACATTAATTGGTAACACTGATGTTCCGGAAACTCCGCATGCATTGGTTGTGGTTATATATATATTTCCGGAAACAGTTCCCCAATCAACTACAATTGAAGATGTTCCCTGACCCGCAACAATAGTAACACCTGAAGGCAATACCCATGAATAAGTGGTTGCTCCAAACACATTTGAAACTGAATAAACTAATCCCTGTTCACCGGAGCAAACAGTAGCATTTCCACTAATTAAACCTATTGAACCAGGAGCACCTTTCAGGTTAATACAACGTGGCGAACTCGATCCACAAGTATTGTTAGCAGTTACACATAATTGTCCTGTTGTGAATCCGGAAGGTATTGACAAACTAATTGAATTTGTATTGGTGGATCCGATTATGGAAGTACCGGCAGGAATATTCCAGGTGTAATCTGTTATTCCGGCCTGAGCAGCTACCGAATAAGAAATTATTTGATTACAAACCCCTGTTGCCGATCCGGTGATATTACCTGGCATACCGGGTTTTTGGCTGGAAATAGTCTTGCATTTTTGAACAGAAACAACACCACAGGATGATGTTGCAGAAATACAAATATTTCCTAATGTAAATCCGGCACCTGCACTAACTGTAATTGAATTGGTTCCTTGCCCTGATAAAATGGTAATATTATTTGGAACTGTCCATGTGTAAAGTGCCGCATTTCCAACAGGTGAAACTGAATAAACCAATCCCGATTGCCCTGGACAAATTGCAAATGAACCATTAATTGCACTGATTGAACCAACTCCATTGGTAATATTCAAACAACGTTGAGCACTTTGATATCCACAAGGAAGCAGTGCTATAACACAGAGTGTTCCAGATGAAAATGAAGCGCCAAAATTAACAGTAACACTGGTTCCGCTTCCAGCTACTGAAGCATCTCCTGAAACAGTCCATAAATACCCTGAGGCTCCTGCTACCGGTGCAATGCTGTAATTTCCGGAACTACTGGAACAGGCAAATGAACTTCCCCCAATTACGGATGGAGTGCTTAGAACGCCTCTAATTTTTCTGCAATTTGTATTGGTTACCCCACACGCATTTGATGCATTCACACACACTTTCCATCCGGAAGCATTAGCAGGAACAGTTCCGAGTGTAAGGCTGGCTGAAGGAATTAATGTTGTAAATGGCCCTGGTTGACCATTGATGAGAGTACCTGGATCAACAGACCAGGTATATGATGTAGCACCGGAAACGCTATTAGTTGCAATTGCCACTACATTCCCTACACAAGCATCAATCGGGGCACTGGTAATAGTAACACTATTTGCAGGCGGAGCTACGTCAACTGTAACAGTAGCAGAACCTGAAACTGGTCCGGTACAAAATGCATCACTGAAAGATGTAACAGTATAAACTGTATTGATTGTCGGGCTCACCGAAACCAATTCGGGATTAGTAGATGTAGTAACATCTGGTGCACCATTTAAGGAATACGTCCAGGGTGCGGTACCTGTAAAATTCAATGTGGTGAAAGTAAATGAGCCTGTACAAATTGTAGCATCGCCTGAAACAACAACAGAGGCATCTGAAAACGGTGTATCCTGAATAGTCAGGTTCGTAACACTTCTCCTTGCAGCAGTAGTTGTATTGGCTCCTGAAGGCCATATACCATCGGCATCAGTTGCAACTGAAAAAATTGAATTGTCAGCATTTCTGATTTCAAATCTTCTTATACCGTTCGGATTATTTGCACCAATAGGCATAACTCCACCAAAATCACCATTATCGGTACCGGATTGCATAAAGAAGTTATTCATTGCCACAGGTAAGTCGGATTGTGAGGAATTTACAGATGTTGTTGTTGATGCTTGATAAGAAAATACCGGATTTCCTGTTCCGCCAATATTATCATAAGCCAACACATACTTGCCACCGGTACATGCAAATGATTCGCCTAAATAAAAGCTCCGTCATCTGCAGTTGAAACTGTTCTGGCAGCTGTAGCAATATCAAGTGCAGTAAGTGTTTTAACTCCAACTAATTTTGGGGTTGTGTTCAACGTATTTCCGGTAGGAACAAAATTCAGTCTTATATTATGAATCTGCCCGGCATCGAAGCGGGTTCCGTTACCGGTTGGCTGAAAATATGCCCAGAATGGTCCGCTGCTCCCTGATGCGTCGGTGGTGAATGCACCCAAAACATCACTTCCTAAAAATGCTGTTCCATTCCAAACATTTCCTGCACCCATAACTGTGGCGGCATCGCTTGTAAGGCCCAATCCTAATTTAACATCGTAAGTAGTTAAAGGAATTAGATTGTCGATTTGAAGACAAACTGCAATCGGTGTTCGTGCATTATTGGTAGATGCGGAAGTTTTAGCACCAAAATACTGTGGAACTACTAATTCAGTTAACACTGCAGGAAGTGTAATTATAATGCTATTGCTAAATGCATCAGGTAAATTTCCTGAAGAAACCTGTAGTGTATATGATCCGGGAGCATCAAACTGTAAATCCGAAAATGAAGCAACGCCATTTACTGCCGGTTTACTTGTTGTACCGGTAAGATTGCCTGGCCCACTTGATTTCACAATTGTAAAAGTTCCCGCATAATTAAAATCAATAGTATTATCAGATCTTCGTGCTTGTACAGTAAATGATGATAAATTAGTATTCACCAAACCGCTTGTTGGGGCATTATTAAAAAACATAAAAGATGCTGTATCCAAAACATTGAATGAAGCAGACAAGCCGGAAGTCAATACATCCCCTGCTATTGCATTTGCACTCAAAATTACACCGGTTTCAGCAGGAGCATAAGTTGTTCCGGAAATTGTAACCTGACTTGAACCTGTATTTATTACACCTGAAATTGTACCACTCAATGAGCCTGTTCCGGTATTAACAGATAATTGTACTGTTGTTGGAGTAGCAACGTTTTGAGGAACATCCGCATTATCAACAGCATAAACAACAACATCAAAAGGAGCAGCTACAATTGGTGAATTACCACTATTCACTGATACTACATTTAACTTTACAGGAGGTGTAGGTGCAACTCCTGTTCCGCTTACCGCAACATTAACATTTGAAGCCCCGGTTGTGCTGCATTCTATATTTCCACTTTGAAATCCTGCCGCTAAAGGAGAAAAACGAACATCAATAGTTGTAAGATTCACTACCCCACCTGATTCTGTCAATGTAATTGAAGCAGTCGAAAAAGGATCAACACCTTTTCTGATTTCAAAACCACCTGCAGGTGGATCAATAATAATATCATCGTTCAATGAAGAACCTTGAACTGTAAAAGATGAAGAAGTTGAAGAATTTCCGGTAATAACATTTCCAAAAGCCCCGTTAAATCCAGTTGTATTAACAGAAATTGTTGGTGAACCTGCGTCAATTGTAATACCTGATGCAATTTGAGAAAGTAAGGTAGGATTGGTGATTATAGTTCCGGTTCTCGGTGTTGTCCATGTTCCGGAAGTTGTATTATATGTACCGGTTAATTTAGAATATGCACCACTTCCTGAATTATCAACAAAGAGATAGGTGTTTGAACCGGCTCCCATTACTGTTGCATTGGAATATCTGTCATTGTTTGGCATTACATATCCCCCTGAACCGGGAACCATAGAAGCCCCAACAGTACTTCCAAAAAACACTGCATCCACAGGAACAGTTGTTGAAATAACAGTTGTACCTGAAAAAACCGCAATACCATCAGCAGTAGTACCTGCATTACCGAGCACACCAGTTGAATTGGAATTTCCAAACCCATCACCGGCAGTTGTTCCTGTCGCTATAGCACGAATCCAGGTTTCTGTACTGATATCCAGTGTAGCAGAGCCATTTATTAATTTCCCACTTCCACCAACATAAAACACATCCCCTATTGCCACTGTACCAGAAGTAAGGTTAAACTTATAAGTTAATGCACCTCCTGCTGCCCATCCATTTGCAGATGGTGTTCCATTATTGTTAAAAACAACAGAATATGGAGTTACACTGAAATCTATTGCCTGAGTAGCCTTTAACTGCACGTACTCATACGGTGAATCAGTTCCTGCCGGATTTGCATGATACCCGGAGATTACTATCTGTCCCTGCGAAACAGAGGCAAAAAATAAAAAATAAATGAATAACAAATTCCATTTTCTCAAATGGAATTTTTGTAAAGAATGGATTAAGTTCATGGGATAGGAATTTATACTGTTAGATTGAGATTGGGCAAAATTAGTGCATAATCAGAAAGGAAAATCCTTTTAATAATTCCTTAAAGAATCAATAACCTGGAGACCACTTTTGTGTGAAGCAACAAATTACATTTTTTTTCTAAAATTTTCAAAAATTGATGGAAAATATAATCTACTTAATTATATATCAATGAATTAACATATCAACAACTCGACCAAAACCAACTTATATGAAATAAAAAAGCCCCCACCAAAGTGGAGGCTTTTTTATTACTATTTAATAGATTACTCTACTGCAATTCGAATTTGCTTAGCGAATCCTTCTGCATTTTTGATGCTTAACATATAAACACCTTTAGAAAGATCTGAAACATTCATTGTGTGAGAGTTCATACCTTCAATGGTTTGGATGTTATCTACCAAAACTAATCTTCCTGCAAGATCAGAAAGTTCAATTGAATAACTTCCTGACATATCAGATTGCACATCTACTGTAAGTTTTGAGCTTACAGGATTTGGATATGCAGATACAATTGCACCAGGAAGTTCACTTCCTGATGTTCTGCAATTTACAAATACACTGAATGTACGTGCTCCACTTGTACCACATGCATTAGTTACAGAAACAATCACTGATCCGCTTACGTTACCCCAATCAACAATGATGTTGCTGGTACCTGCACCGGCAACAATCGAAGCTCCAACAGGTAATGACCAATTATAGGAGCTTGCTCCGAATACAGTTGCAACGCTAAATGAAAGACCTTGTTCACCAGCACATGCTGTTGATTGTCCGGAAATAGCTCCCGGATCAGCAGGTTTGCCTTTAACATTTATACAACGTGCAGTTGACGATCCACATGCATTGTTGGCAGTTACACATAACTGACCTGTTGTAAAGCTACCTGAATAACTTACATCAACAGTGTTGGTTCCCTGACCAGTAACAATGGTTGCTCCACTTGGTGCAGCCCATGTGTAGGAAGTAATTCCGGCAGCTGCAGGAACTGAATGTGTTACTGTTGAATTACAAACACCAGAGGAAGCACCTGTAATATTACCGGGAGTACCAGGATTTGTGCTGCTAACTGTTTTGCAACGTGGTGCTGAAACTACTCCACAAGGAGATGTTGCAGTTACGCATATATTACCAAGGGTAAATCCAGCTCCTGCATTAACAGTAATTGAATTAGTTCCCTGACCTGAAACAATTGATACATTAGCAGGAACAGTCCAGCTATATGTACTTGCATTGGCTACAACAGGAATTGAGTAAACCAATCCATTTTGACCAGGACAAACAGCAAATGTTCCAGTCATCAGACCAGGAGTTGATGTTCCGTTTGTGATGGAAATACAACGTTGTGCTGACTGATATCCGCAAGCTAATTGTGCCCTTACACACAATGTTCCGGATGTAAATGCTGGGCCGAAGTTAACAGTGATGGCAGTTCCTGTTCCAGAAACACTTGCATCACCAGTGATTGACCATGCATAAGAAGCAGCACCTGCAACAGCTGTTGTAGAATAAGCTCCTGAAGCATTAGGACATGCATTAGTGCTTCCTACAACCGGAGATGGAGTAGACAATACTCCACGAATTTTTGTACAATTTGTATTAGTTACTCCACAAGCATTGCTTGCAGAAACACAAACTTCCCATCCTGAAGCATTAGCAGGAACAGCGCCTAAAGTTAAATTGGCTGTAGGCACTGCGGTGTTTGCAGGACCGGCAACTCCATTCACTAATGTTCCACTTGGTACCGTCCATGTATAAGTTGTTGCACTTATTACAGAATTGGTATTAATGGTTACTACATTTCCAACACAAGCACTAAGAGGTGCAGATGAAATGTAGACAGAGTTAGCAGGAGGAGCATTGTCTACTTGTACAGCAGCTGTTCCACTAGTTGAACCCGAAGGACAATTTGCATCGCTTAATGATGTAATAGTATAAGAAGTTGATGTGTTTGGAGAAACAATAACTGTTTCAGGGTTACTTGATGTTGTAACCGGTGCACCACCATTTACAGAATAAGTCCATGAAGACGCACCCGTGAATGCAATAGAAAGGTTGGCACTGTTACCATTACAAATAGCTTGAGTTCCTGAAATTGCTGCTGTTGGAAGAACAGATGTTTCTTCAGTTAATAAAATTCCCCAGTTACCATTGGTGGTTGATTGATATCCATCAACTTTCAAATAGTAAGTTGCACCGGGCACTAAACATTTTGGGGCAATATAGGAGTTGTAAGGAGAACTCAAAGAATCATCATTAGCTGCAATCAAAGTATAAGTACCGAAATCAGCACAATTCGTAGCAGCATACAATGCAAACTGACTATCAAACAATGTCAAAGTAGGATTTAATCTGATTGAAACACGTCCTGAAGGAGGAGCTGTGAAAGAGAACCATACCGAATTCACAACTGAGTTACTTAAAACACACCATCCGTTTTGAACGTTACAATTGGTTTCTGGCGGAGACACCTCTCCTACTTCACCGGTAGCACCAATGTTTGTGTAAGGACCACTGTTACCGGTAGAAATTGCTGTTGCATTACAAGCATTATCATTAGGAATAGTTACAACAATTGTGATTACATTTGAATAAGTAGTACATGTTGGAGAAGCAGCGCGTAAACGAACATAGAATGTTCCAGCGGCATTAGAAACAAGTGATACGTTATCTAATGTCGCACTGGCGATGTCAGAATACGGACCAGCAAGTGCTGTAGCACTTTGCCACTGAAGGTTACCTACATAAGCATTGGTAGAATAAGCAAGATTTGCGAAAGTAGAACCTGATGTAGGTCCGCTTATTGTTCCTGCATCTGCAGATGCATCAAAGGTAACGGTTACTCCGGTTGACAATGTATTCCCTCCACCATTTGAACAAGTTACAAGACAATAGTAAGTATCGGTCTGGGTTGGAGACAAAACATAAGGATTTGTGTTTGCTCCCGGTATAACGTTGAAAGCACCGTCATACCACTGATAAGTATAACCTGTTTCAATACCAATTCCTGACACAGACAACGTTGTAGTACCACCTGGACAAACATTAGTTTCAGAAGCATTCGCTGTTCCTGTTGCAGGTGAACCTGCACATGCAGGAGGAGTTGCAATAGTAATATCATAATCTTCTGTCTCTCCCCAAGTACTAGAAGAAGCACCGCAAGCTTGTCCGGAAGTTACTGGTGAATCATTACCACCAATAATTCTTAATCTGGTTATTGCTGTTGTAGCAGCTGGAGGAACGGTAAAGTTAATTGTTGCAGTTCCATTTGATCCGGCATTACCGGTTAAACCAATATTTTCACCTGCATCAAGTGTACCATTATTATCGTAATCGATCCATGCTCCTGCATATTGATTACCATCCGATCCAAATGTGAGAACTAAAGAATAAGATGAACCCTGATACAAGGTAGTCTGAGAAACTCCAGCGAAATAATAAGAATAAGCAGGAGCCGCAGGGCATGTGGCACCAGTGTTGTTGTTCAATGTATTTAAAGTAGCTGAAACAATTGCATCACCGGAACAACCACTTGAGTGAGAGGAGGCACAATAACAATTTAACAGAGAATTCATTCCAACTGATACAGCTGCAGTTGTTGCAGACAGCCCACTTGGAGTACAAGTAACAACTACCTGATAAAATGTTGTTGTAGTTTGAGTAGCAGAATAAGAAGCAGAATTAGTTCCAATATCTGTCCATGGGCCAGAACCAGATGGACCTGATTGCCATTGATAAACAATACCTGTTCCAGAAGTTGCTCCCGTTAATGTCATATTAAATGCAGTTCCAGAACAAGCCAGTGATGGGGCTGATATTGATCCTGCAGTTGGAGTACCGGTGCAAGCAGATACAATTGTACCATTTAAAGTCATATTCCCTGGACAAGGACTATTTGGTGTCGGATAGGTATCTATTACAATATAATAAGTATTTCCTGCAGTCACAGACATACCTGAAAGTGTTTTGGATGTACCAGATGATGTAATGTTTCCTATACAAGTACCTCCTGAGGTTGGACAGCCATTATATAGAAATATACCTGTCCATGAAACGCCTGCATAAGCTATTGAAACACCTGTATAAGACGATGTTGGTGTCCAAACAAAAACAGCTTCCTGACCACCTTTGTAAAGCCCACTTCCGCACGTTGTGGAATTTGCAGATGTTATGTCATTTGCACCACTACAAGTGAGTGCAGCTACATATGGTAAAGTAGGCACAGCGGGAATGCTAGCAGCACCTCCACATGTTGTCGCATTCACGTCAATGCTAAATAATGTACTCGTTACCAAAGCAACGAAGAATAGAAATAGTCGAGAACATCGATCTTTCCATGTACGGTTTTTGTAATTCGTTTTGTTCATAATAATTTGTTTTAGGGATTATTTTTTGGTTATATTAATTTTTGGCAGATGAAGAATCAAGATTCCGGATAAATATTAAAAATTAAACTTCAGGTTAGGTTATGGTTAATTTTAAGCAAAGGTAGTAAATCTTCTATATTACTCAAAAGCGGAAAGGGTGAATTTTGACCAATGAAATTTAAAAAATTACAATTGCTTAAAATTCAAATAATTGAAAAATTAATAATTCATAAACTTTGGGTAAACAGCTATATTTTGTAGGCGAACAAAACCTGAGCTTGTGTTAAAGATCATAAATACAGGTGATTTTTAGGTGCTAAAATTCTTGAATTCACTAAAATTAAAGAGGGGTGTCTGAAACAGACACCCCTCTTTAATTAACAAATCCTGAGTTAATTCAGTATTTGATCAATTGTTTATTCCACTGCTATACGAATCTGATTTGCGAAACCTTCGTTATTACGAACGCTGAGCATATACATTCCTTTAGCAATGTTACTTACATCCAAAGTAGTTTTATTCAGTCCTGCAACAGCATTTAACTGATCAGCGAACACAACTCTTCCGGAAAGATCTGTAAGTTCAAGTGAATATGTTCCTTCAGAAACAGTTTCCACATCAACAGTAAGATCACTTGATACCGGATTTGGATAAGCACTTACAATAGCACCTGGAATTTCGTTGCCTGAAAGTTTACAATTTACAATTACATTCAGACTTCTGGTTCCAGATTGTCCACAACTGTTTGCTGCCTTCACTGTAATTTGACCGGCACCGATACCAAAATCAACAAATATGGTATTAGTTCCTTGTCCTGCAATGATAGTAGCACCTGCTGGTACAGTCCAGACAAAGCTGGTTGCGCCAAACACACTTGTAACCTGATATTGTACGCCAGATTCGAAACTACAAATTGTATTTGAACCGCTGATTACTCCAAGATCTGCAGGAACACCTTTTACATTGATACAACGTGCAGGACTTGTTCCACAACCATTTTGAGCATTTACACAAATTTGTCCTGTTGTGAATCCATTTGTATAGCTAACAGAGATCGAATTTGTTCCTTGTCCAGATACTATGGATGCTCCGGAAGGAACAGTCCAGTTGTAGTTTGAAACAGTTGCAGAACTTGGGATAGAATAGATAATAGTTTGACCGCAAACACCGGATGCATTTCCTGACATATTTCCAGGTAATGCAGGGAATGTAGAACTGATTGTTTTACATCTTGGAGGAGCGGAAACACCACAGGAAGAAGTTACTGTTACACACATATTGCCAGAAGTGAAACCAGCACCCACATTCACGGAGATGGAAGGTGTTCCCTGACCTGATGCGATTGTCACATTAGCAGGTACTGTCCATGCATAAGTGGATGCACCAACTGCAGCCGGGATTGAGAACACTTGTCCGGTTTGACCAGGGCATAATGAGAAACTTCCTGTCAATGCGCCTAATGGTGCCAACGATTTGGATACAGTCATACAACGTGCTGCAGAACTTGCACCACAGCTGGTAACAGCAGTTACGCAAAGACTTCCTGTTGTGAATGGAGCAAGGAATCGAATAGTAACAGTTGATGTACCCTGCCCAGAAAGAATCTGCATTTGAGGTGTTGCTGTCCAGAAATAATTCGCAGCTCCAACTACAGGAGAAACAGAATAGGTTTTAACGTCCAGAGGACAAGAAACTGATTGACCGGAAATAGGTGCAGGAGTAGAAACCAATCCTCTAACCCACATACACTTATTGTTGGTTTGTCCACAAGCATTCACGGCTTTAACACAAATGTCATAACCGGAATTGACAGCCAGGATACCAAACTCAACACTCACGGAATTGGTAAGTGTGGTTACAGGACCTGGTTGTCCGTTAAATAATGTACCAGCAGGTCCACTCCAGGTATATCCTGTTGCTCCAGAAACAGCATTACAGCTCACTGTCAGAACTTGACCAACACAAGCAACACTTGGTCCGCTTAGTGTTCCAATTGAACCAACAGGAGGCGCAGGAGTTACTGTAACAACAGCGCTTCCAGATACAGTTCCTGAACAGAAATTGTCATCCACACTAACTACTGTGTATGTGCGTGTAGCAGATGGAGCAACAAGCACATTTTCAGGATTGCTTGATGTAGTAAACGGTCCGAAAGTAGTTACACCATTACTATATGAATAAGTGTAAGGAGCACTACCAGTGAAAACTAAACTCAATGTTGCCGAGTTACCATTACAGATTTCCTGCGTTCCACTTATTGAAGCAGTAGGCAGTGTATTGTTAGCAATGGTCACTTCATCAAAATTAGAGTTCGCACAAAGTGCATTATCAATAGTCCAGCGGAAGGTATTCAAACCATTGCTCAATCCGGTTACTCCTGAATTAGGGTCAGAAGGATTGGTAACAGTGGCAGAACCGGCAATAACACTCCAGCTACCTACACCAACCAATGCAGTGTTACCTGCAAGAGTAGCAGTTGTAGTGGCGCAGAATGACTGATCAGAACCTGCAACTGCTGTAGTTGTCGGATCGGGCTCAGTCACATCCACGGAAAGTTCTGAAGAGCATCCGTTATCGTCTGTAACATTCACCACATAAGAGCCTGCTGTCATATTACTAAATATACCATCGATGTTCACATCGATTCCATTTGTATATAAATAAGTAGGGGCACCATTTGAAGCTTGGATTGTGAAGGCACCGTCTAATCCACCGTTACATGTAACAGGTGAATTTGAAACTACTGAAAGTGTTGGTTTGTTGTTTATTGCAACACTCACCGAGTTTGATGCAGTACATCCGAAGTTATTGGTGATTTCAACAGTGTATGTTCCTGAGAATGCATTGGTCACTCCTGAAATCTGAGGGTTCTGTGTAACATCATTGAATCCGCCTGGACCATTCCATAAGTAACTTGCAGCAGTTTGTCCGGGACCATCATTACTTGAAGTCAGGTATAATGTTTCTGATTCACAAATTGGTGAGTTGCTTGATGCATTAACAATTGGTTCTGGCAAGAATTGAACCTCATAACTGGAAGAAGTTGCACTTAGTCCTGAGAAGGAACAACTCATTGTTTGACGATAATACATACCAGTTGTCAAAGTAGGAGTAACATAAGTACGGTTGTTGTTAGTTCCGGAAGCAGAAGCCCATGGATCAGAAACACCATCATCATCAGATTCTTCCCACAGGTAAGTCAAACCATTTCCTCCTGAAGATCCTACTGAAGGTTCCAGCAATGTTGAAGTACCTGGACAGTTTATACCTGGCTGAGAAATTCCGGTAATCACAGGTAAACCTGCACAATCGTTGGAAATACAGCTAAGCACTGCCTGCCAACCCGGATTTTGTTGTGAACCATCTGATAAGAATTCAAATGTCAAACAACCAGAAACGTCAGTTGAAGTAAATCCACCTGCTCCTCCAGGAATAGTGGTACCCCACCATCCACCAGCAGGGAAACCTCCGTTGGTTAAGCCATTAGCACTTGCAAATAAAGGAGATGCAGTAGTTGGGCCATCATGGATGTATAATGCATCCCATGCTGCTTCAGTATTAAACACACTAAATACAACCTTTAATTGATTTCCAGGATTTGGACAAATTGAATAAACACTGGTCTCGTCCACCTGATAAATAGCTGAAGGCCCACCCGAATCGTAATAATTCGCAGCACATGTTGTTATAGATGATGTTCCACTTACAGGTTGATTTATACAAGGAACAACATTAATTAAAACTGAACTGGAAGGAGTAGATGCTACACACGTTACCTCACAACGGAAGTACGTACTAGCTGTCAAGCCGGCAGTTACATAAAGTGAATTTGTAGCTCCTGAGATATTGCTAAAGTTGATATTATCTGATGACTCTTGCCACTGATAGGTTGTGCCTAAAGTCTGACCAGTTAATCCGAGAGTTGTTCCTGAACCACTACATACTGAAGCCAGAGAGGTAGTTGCAGTTCCACCCACAGGAGGATCTACACAAACCGGAGCAGCCTGAATGTCGATCAGATAATCTTCGGTTTCTCCATATCCATAAGAAAGGCAAGGTGTAATGGTTGCAGATGTAAATCCTTCTGCATTTATTACACGCATTCCGGTAACACCCAGTGTAGCTGAAGATGGTACAGTAAAGGAGCCATTCACAATATGTGGACCATTTGTACCAACTGCAGTTCCATAAACCTGCTCACCGGGATCTCCGTATGAACCATTTTGGTTGTAGTCAATGTAAATTGCCGTTCCACTTGTATAGTTGCCTCCACAAGTACCAACATTCATAGCTATAGGATAATTAACATCTTTCTGAACAGAGAAGAATGTACCTAGGTTTGTGTAGTTCGAATACATGCTTAAAACAGAACCCGGACCTCCAGTAGTTGCACAACTGGATGAATTCGTATTTCCATTTAAAGTAACTCCAAAAATCTCCTCGTCAGCTGCAACTGTTGCTCCTGAAGAACAATAGCAAACCGAGAAGGGACTTTGTGTAGTTTGTACTGAAGCAGAGAATGATGAAGAAACACAAGTTACAGCAGCTCTGAAATAAGCATATGTTGTTGCTGTGTAAGTTGAATTGATTGCACCACCAATGTTAGACCATGTTGCATTATCAGGTGAAGTTTGCCATTGAACAGCAGAACCAAGATCGTAACCTGATAGTGTTAAAATAGAAGAACCACCTGAACAGAACTGTAAAGTACCGTTTATAGTTCCTGCTGAAGGAGGTTCAGTACATGGTGGAGGAGGATCAATAGTTATGGTATAATCTTCCGTTTCTCCTGATCCCATTGCTAGACATGCATCACCGGCGCCGTTTTGATTACCGGTATTTCTGGTACGTATACGCATTCCTGTAGTTCCTGTCAATGAAGACAATGGAATCAATATACTAATTGTTGTAGTAGAGGATGCTGCCATGTTGGTACCGATTTGCGTCCATTCGGAAGCATCATAAATACCATCATGATTGTAATCAATCCATATGGAACCGATAGCGGCAAATGAAGCATCAAGTGTAATAGATAAAGGATAACTTGCGCCTTGAAGCACGGTAGTGGTTGCCGGGAAACTTGCATAGTTAGTTCCGCCTGGGCAACCTGGTGTAGTGTTATTCAAAGTATTCAAAGTAACATTGGTCATACATGATGAACCTGCGTTGGTTGGTATACAATAGCAATTATAAAATGGTGCTTGTGAAACCAGGAACGAAGATGTCATTGTAGGGTTAGCACATGTTACTTCTACACGATAATATAGTGCTGAAGAAAATGATACAATGTTGTAAATTGGATTTGTTTCTCCAGCAATATTGGCAAATGTAACATTGTCAGATGAGGATTGCCATTGAAGTGTAGTTCCCAATGAATATCCCGAAAGAGTAAGCTGGGTAGAAGCTCCAATACACAATGATGATGATCCGGTAATAGAACCTGCCAATGGAGGATCTGTACAAATTGGAGCAGGATCAATTGTAATAATATAATCTTCTGTTTCTCCATATGCGAAATTAGAACAAGCATCACCTGATGTAAATGGAGATAGTTCCCAGTTACTTCTTACACGCATTCCGGTTTGTCCGGTTAATGCTGTTGCAGGCACTGTAATGGTGGCAGTAGAAGTGCCACCAGATGGTGAACTAGCTGCAATCTGAGTATATTCAGTTGCTTCAAAAATACCATTTTGATTAGCATCTATCCACACCCCAACCATTGCAGGATTACCATTGTTTCCTGTTCCAACAGTCATAGAGTAAGGAACGGTTTTTAACAATGTTGCAGTAGTAGATCCGCTTGCAGGATAAGCTGCATAAACCGGAATTGTGAATACACAAGTTGATGGATTATTCAAAGTGGTTGTAGCAATTGCAACACTGTTAATCGATTGCGTTCCGCATGAACCTCCAAGGTTTGCAGTGCAATAACAGTTTAAGAATGCACTCTGATCAACAAACCAGGAGGCAGAAGTTACAGAGGAAACACATGTTACTTCTGCACGATAATATGTTGGAGCAGCAAATGATGTAATGCTGTAAACAGACAGATTAGCACCTCCAATATTGGTCCATGTTGAATTATCAGGAGATGACTGCCATTGTATCGTTGTACCTAATGTATAACCGGTAAGTGTTAGGTTACCATTGGCACCAACACATAGTGAAGAAGAACCAGAAATAGTTCCGGCAACAGGTGGCTCAGTACATAAAGGAGCTGGTTGCACATCTATAAGATAATCTTCTGTTTCTCCATATCCATAACTGAGACAACCGGTAAGGCCTGCGCCTGAATATCCTTCAGCACAAATCACCCGCATTCCGGTTACCCCCGGTTAGTGCAGTTCCAGGAACTATAAAACTTCCACTTACGGTACGAGGACCTGAAGCAGTTGTGCCTTCGGCAAATACTTGTTCACTCATATCAAAACACCATCCTGATTGTAATCAACAAAATGGCAATTCCATTAGGGTAATAAGTAGCACCATCACACTCACTTTGGAATATACTGAATGGAACTGCTGTGGTTTTGTAAACAGATGTAAATGCACCTAATGTTTTGAAATTTGAATACAAACTTAAAACAGATCCGGGACCTGGAGCAGGTGTTGAACATCCGTTAGTATTTGAGTAAGCACCAGGTGTAATTGCACCATTAATATTTACTTCATAAATTTCTTCATCAAAGGCATTCGTAGCTCCGGAAGCACAATAACAATCTGTAAAAGGATTGATGTTCACAAATACTTCTGTTGAAGGTACCGAGGTGCCACATGTTACTTCACAACGATAGTATGTTGCTGCAGCTTGAGTTGTAGAATAAGATGATGAAGTTGCACCACCTATGTTAGCCCAAGAACTGTTGTCAGGAGAGGATTGCCACTGATAAGTCTGGCCAGTTCCAATAGTATTTCCACTCAATGTTAAATTGAATGAAGTGGATGGACATACTGTACTTGAACTGGAATTTGCAGAACCTGCTGTTGGAGGATTGACACAAGCTGATCCACCTGCAACAGTTATATTATAATCTTCAACTTCACCATAGGTTCCGGATGTACCACAAGGTACGTTAGCAGTTCCAAAATAACGCATTCTGACTCGCATTCTGGTATTGCCAGCTGTTGCTGAACCAGGAACGGTAATTGATGTAGTAAATACACCACCTGATCCGGTATAAGCAGTTGTATAATACTCACCGGCATCTGTGAACAAGTTGTTCTGATTCCAGTCGATCCACACGTCTGCTGCATCACCACCGTAATATGCAGTAGTTTGACAACTGAAGGGGTAAGACAGACCAATTGTGACATTTCCAGTAATGGATGTCCAATCAGTATAACCGCCAGCCCCACATAGAGAAGAGTTGTTAATGCCTGCGAAAGTCACATTATTGAGTGCTTCATCGCATGTACCACCAGCTGCGGCGCAATATTGCGCATTTGCCGAATTCAGGTTTACTGATAACAACATTACTGTTGCCATCACAAACAACATTAGGAATTGTCGCCATCCTGTTGTTCCGCCTGATGAGTAATTGTTTTTCATCATGGTTAGTTTGATTTGGTTAGTATTTAGTTAATTAAGTAAGGGTCAATTTTTGTATTTTTTATAAAAATAAAAATAGCAAATACCCCAATTAGGGGTCAGCAATCAGGGTAAGAATAATTTACTTTATTATTGTGGTTAACAGATGTGGTTGGCACTATTTGAATGCAATGTAATAATTAAAACAACCAAACAAAAACAATTATTAAAAAAAAATAAAAAAATATTTTAGTAGTCAAATATTATGCCAACATGAAAAATCCAATACAAAACTGTATCAAACAAACACTTATGAAATCAAGGAAATAAATTTCTAAACAACCATTTGTCATTATTTTTTTTCAACAAAATCCAGTAGTTGTATTATTGATCAATATTTTAGTCTTACTTTATTTTTTGAGCAGTCAAAAAAAAGGGGAGATACTTTTAAGCATCTCCCCTATCCTATTTACAATTTATTATTGAACACTAAATCTGATAACTGCATGCTGACCATTCGCATTAGAAGCTTTCATAAGGTAAACTCCTTTAGAATAGCTGTGAACATCGACATCAGAAATAAACTTATTATTAAGAATGATTCCTGAAAATGCATTGATCATTCTACCTGATAAGTCTGTTATCTCAATTGCAATATTACCATCCTGCATTCCTGATAAATCCAAAGTAAGGTTGGTACTGGCCGGATTTGGATAAACATTCATTGCTATAGCTGCATTTGATGCGCTGATACGGCAATTGACTGTTACCGGAAGAACTTTACTACCTGAATTTCCACAAGCATTTGAAGCAGTTACAATAACATTTCCACTTACAACACCCCAATCAACAATAATAGCATTGGTGTTTGCACCACTAATAATAGTTGCTCCTGAAGGAATCAACCAGGTATAATTAGTAGCTCCAAAAACAGGGGCTATTGAATACCCGAGTCCGGTTTCATTAGCACATACTGTTGAATTACCGGAAATATTGCCTGCAATGCCAGGTGCTCCTTTTACAACGATGCAACGAGCCGGACTAACACCACATGCGTTATTAGCTGTTACACAAATTTGCCCTGAGGTAAATGAATTGGAAAATGAAACACTTATAGAGTTTGTTCCATTTCCTGAAACTAATGTTGCTCCGGAAGGAACTGACCATGCATAACTGGTAATGTTTGGATTTGAAGGAACGGAATAATTCAAAGTCAAACCACAAACTCCTGTTAAATTCCCTGTCATATTACCAGGAGTATATGGAGCGGAAGTGCTAACACCCTTACATCTTGGTGGAGATACTATTCCACAAATAGAAGTAGCAGTAACACAAACCTGACCTAATGTAAACCCTGCTCCTGCAGTAGCAACAATACTATTTGTTCCCTGACCAGAATTAATTGTCATATTGGCAGGCATTGTCCATGTGTAAGTTGCGATTCCGGTTCCTGCAGGCACACTATAAACAGCATTTGTTTGACCTGGACAAACCGAGAAAGAACTTGCAGGATTCATGGCACCTAAAACTCCGCTGGAAGAAGAAACTGAAAGACATTTCTGAACTCCGGTATAACCACATGCCAATGTTCCGGCCACACAAATTGTACCTGATGTAAATCCGGATGGAATATTTGCAACCACATTCAAACCTGAACCGGTGAAAGTAATACCATTTGTTCCGGTCCACGAATAGCCATTTGCTCCCCCGATTGGTGCAATACTATATGGCTCTGTAGTGTTTTCACAAACTACCGTTGCGCCAGTGAAAGCACTTGTTGGTGATAAAACCCCACGAATAGAAGCGCATTTGGTATTAGTCTGTCCGCATCCGTTAAATCCACTTACGCAAACCGACCAACCTGAACTGTTTGCCGGTACTGCACCTAAAGTAAGTGTTGCAGTTGGCAAAGTTGTTACAAAAGGACCAGGTTGACCGTTTACTAATGTTCCTGAAGGCACAGACCAGTTATAACCGGTTGCTCCGATAACTGCATTGGTTGTTACAACAATTACATTACCAACACAAGCTGAAGCCGGAGCTGAAGTAATTGTAATTGAATTTCCAGGAGGCGCGATGCTTGTAGCTCCTATTACAACATTTATTGAACTGGAACAAGTATTTAAATCAGAAACAGTAACGGTATATGTTCCTTCAGCATATGCATTGAAAATACCATCAAAATTTTGATTACCATTTTCATCATATGAATAAGGAACTCCAGCGCCACCTGATGCGAGGACAGTGAAAGAACCATCTGATCCGCCAGCACAACCAACATCTGTTTGACTTACGATATTTAATATTGGATTACTATTTACCACAACATTTTCAGTAATTTGAGCAGTACATCCAAACAAATCAGTGATAGTTACAGTATAATTTCCACCATCACCTAAAGTTGCTCCATTGACAGCAGGATTTGATACACTTCCATTTGGCACAAGAACTCCCGGCCCTGTCCATGAATAAAAGTCACCACCACTTGCATTTAATTGAATATCGCCACCTTCACAAACAGGTGAGTTACTTGATACACCAGCAATAGGAGCACTAGAAACTACAACAGAAACAGTAGTTGTTGATGTACAACCATTATTATCAGTAATAACTACTGTATAGTCACCAGCATCATTTGTTGGATTAGCAGAAGCAGTAACAACAGGTGAAGCTGATGAAGATGTAAATCCATTTAATGCTGTTGTTGTCCAGCTATAAGACACAGGAGTTCCAGAACCTAAATAAGTTGCTGTAAGATTCAAGGCTGCATTCTCACATGCAGGATTGGTCGCACTTGCTTGTGCACCACAAGTAATATTCAACAGGTAATCTTCAACTTCACCAAAGGTAAAACTAGCCTGACAAGGGTCATTGTTCATAGCAGTTGTTGAAACTTCATCACCGAATTTAATCCTTAAAAGCGTATTACCTGAAAGTGCAGTTGCAGGAACTGTACATGGAACAACATACACACTTCCCCCGGCAATTGTAACATCTGCATTTCCGCACAGTTCACCTGCATCATTCCAGTCACCATCCTGATTAAAGTCAGCGAAAATATAAATCCTGTCTTCATCGAAAATATTTAACGGATCAATTGATACAGTGATATTAAATACGGAATTGATATTGACATTATTTATTGGACCCAGTCCTGTGTAATTAGAGTACAAGTTACTTAAAGAAGGGTTGCTGAATGCACCTGACTGAACATTGGTGATATCTTCAAATGTTGCATTAGTTGCAGTTGAAGCACAATAACAACTAACCAGACTAGTATTGAAAGATCGTGAAGCAACACAAGATATTGCATCTCCCAATCCATTATATGCAGTTACTCTCCAATAATATGTTGAATTCGTGTTTAATGCACCTGTGGCGTATGAAGTTGAGGCACTGTTTTGCACTAAAGTAGAAGGGTCTTCAGCCTCTACCAATGCCTGATTGGTTCCTAAGTATACCCGGTAACCGGTTGGTCCTCCCCCACCGCTGCCATAGCTTAAAGTGACTCCATTCTGGCAAGCATTTGAAAGATTTAATGGTGCTAAATAAACAGCACAATTTGGCGGTACAGGTGTTTTATACTGAACGGTAGCAGAAATTCTGAAATTGGCGCCAGCTGTATTGAAATCATTCCAAACTGAATTTCCTGTTGGGGTAGCAAAGAAGAAATCTCCACTTCTGACAGGGGTTTCAATCTGATACCCAAATCCTACATTCACTGTTCCCGTTTGTCGGATTCCAATATAGTAAGTTCCTGATACTTCAACATCAGGCAGTGATATAAACACACTTCCGGTAGTTGTAACCTGAGAAGGTGATGTGTATAAATTAGTACCAGGAACTCCTCCGGCATCACTCCAGATACCCACTTGATAAGGTTGGCCTGTAGTAGTAAATACTACTTCAAACCCATTAAGCGTGTCTGCATTACCAAAATTATTTGCAGAAACAAATCTGGCAACAAAATCTCCCGATACTAAATTAAAACCTACACCTAAGGTAATTGGCGGTGTGGCATATTTATATGAGTTGATATCTTTAGTCGCATCCTGTGTAACACTCAAAGTATTATTTCCAGCAATGTCATCAGCAGGCAGGTCGACCTGGATAGTTGAGGTACCAATTGCTGAGGTAGTATAACCTGTAAATGAAATCACAGCTGATTGTCCTACTCCTAATGCAGGAATGGTAGCAGTTGTGGTGTATGGATTTGCACCTGTGATTGTGAG
Source organism: Bacteroidota bacterium (assembly GCA_016713525.1). Classification (GTDB taxonomy): domain Bacteria; phylum Bacteroidota; class Bacteroidia; order AKYH767-A; family OLB10; genus JADKJB01. The sequence goes on from JADJOZ010000007.1 coordinate 195,357, forward strand.
AGTGGCTGTATTTACTGCTGTAGCTGCTGTTCCTACATTTAAAACTCTTGCACGGATATCAGGTGAAGCGGTGTAACCATTGGAAGTTTTACCTTGTGCGTAAACATTGGTTATTGACAAATCATTTGGAGTTACAATACTATAAGTAATTCCACCTGCATAGTTTCGTTGTGCCAAAAAAGCATTGGGCATATTTACCCTTACACCTGCACCATTAACACCTGTTTCTAACAATACATTGTCTGCACTTGTAACAGATGTTGGAACTGATGCAGCTACCCCGTAAACCAATCCAGGAGTTGCAGCAACTCCGGTAGTCCCATTAACTGCAAAACGATAAGTTGCACCTGGAGGGATGATGATATTCAACCCAGTGAACAAAGTCTGATACCCACCAATTGCAGTAAAATTGGTAACATTCGCATCAACCACCCAACCGGTTCCCAAACTTATATTTGGAGTGCCGGTAAGATCAGTTGTTGAATGCCATAAGGTATGACTCATACCATTCGGGTTAGTGAAAAAATAAGGGTAAATTACACTTGAAACCGAAATTGGTAAGGCGTTACCATTTGTCACTTTAAAGGTAATTGATGTGTTGGCACCGCCTCCATATGTTAAAGAGGCAGAAGGAACATTATTAGTCAAACTTGTTTGCGCATTGGCAAACAACAATCCGGAAATCAGAATCACCAGAGTGACCAGACTTCGTTTTAATAGTGGGATTTTTTTCATAATTGTTTTTTTAGGTTAGTATTAATTGATTAAAGATGAAGGCAGGTTAAATGGAATGAAATTTTAAAAATACATTCCTAAAACAATTGTGATTGTTCTTATTCATAAGCAACTCACTTGGACAGTTAAAAGCGTATGCAATTTAAAAAAGAAAATGATAAATCAAAACAACTTTGTCAGGAATATAAAATATTTCTATAAAAAAAAGGGCTGAAATTTCAGCCCTTAATCTATGTTAATGATTTACAATAACTTACTGCAACATCACCTTATCCGAGAAGTTATTAACTGAACCTTTAAAATTTAGCAAATACACACCTTTTGAGAAACCGGAGGCAGGTATCACAAATTGGTTAAATCCTTTGTTGGTGTTGACTGGAACCTGATAAATTAATCTACCTGATAAATCAGTTACTGTTACCGAACCAACTTCAGCATTTTCAACTTCCAAGACCAGATTTATATTTTCTCCCCGTTCAACATAAGTGAAAAACTTTACACCCGAAACACTTTTGCATGATTGCTGACTGATAATTTCAGAATATTCAAACTCTCCATCAGAATCGGTTTGCTTTAACCTGTAGTAATTAATACCATTTAAAGGATTTAAATCCTTTATAGAATAATTAATAAAATTAGTACTGTTTATAGCACCCTTAATATTAGCTATAGGTAAAAATTCAAATCCATCTGCACTTCTTTCCACAGTAAACAATTCATTATTTGTTTCACTTGCAGTAGTCCAGTGTAAATTCATTTGCTTATCGACACATTTAGCTTCAAATGATACCAGTTCAACCGGGAGTGGATTTAATAATGCAGACAATGTCCACCACCCATTCAATGAACTTTGACCATTTGCCTGAGTTCCTGTGACCAGGTTACTTTGTGTTCCAACAGGTAATGCCCAACCAAGTGATAGAGGCACCCATTTTTGAGATCTCGGATTTGATATTCCAATTGCTTCATTGGCTGTGCATTTGTATGAAATATTGGCTGCGCTCACAGTTCCAGTTGTATTTATATACCAAAATCTATCTACAGTCTGATTACTATTATCTGTGCCACCTAAATTATTAACATGAAATACACCGGGAGGCAAAGGAATGTTAGCTACATTAGTTGCAAATGTTCCAACTACAAGTGAATCAATTTTTCCTGCAGTAGCAGCCATTGTAAATGGAATATAGTTTGCTACATTATTATCAATTGCAAAAGGAATAGTTACTGAAGGTGAAGTAGCTCCGGTAAATCTGATTATAACATTTCCATTTACACCATTAGTTTCGGATCGGATATAACCATTTGTTCTTACAATTGGAGCCAGGTTAGATGATCTTATGTATATATTTTTACCTCCGGCAGTTGGGATGTGATCATCATCCAGATTGAACTCTCCATTAGTAAGTAATAATTGAGTTCTGATATAAACAGATGTTACGGTAGGGAAACTGGTTGGATAAACCCACTCTGTGTTAGGTGTTCCCTGAAAGTTAATTTCAAGAATACCATATTGGTGTTGACTTTTCGTTGCGATACCTAAGTTCCAGCCTGACACAATTTGATTATCGACACCATAATATTCAACGACACTTGTAGGTAATAAATAATAATCCAGATTTCCACTTGCATCAAATGCAGCATTATTTGTATTATTAAACAGTCCGTTGGCATGTTGAGTTCTTACCCGGGCCAACAAAACCAGAATTGATGAAAATCCATTCTGATTATTAGAAAAAACTTTATTCCCTCTAAGATCGAGAACTGAACCATTATCCAGCATCAGACAATCACTTGCATCGGCAGTAGTTGTGCAGGAAGTAATTTGCAAATTACCACTTACAACATCAAGTGTTGCACCACTTACTATTTTCTGTTTTATTTCTGAAAGTGTATGTCCGTTACCTCTGCTGAAGAGTGTAGTGCCGGCTCGTGAAAAAATAAGCCATCCGTATTTAGTATTTGCTGCTTTGGACATTGAACCTGCAGGACCAATTGAATAGTTGGGTGATTTAATATAAACTATTGGAGCAATAGATGAAGAGGAAAGATTATTATCAAAACTGAATGTTCCTCCTGATTGATTAAAATCTCCTGAAGCATCCCCATCCGCGTTTATTGTTACAGTTGTTGCATATAAATTTGGAGTTATAGTAGAGTTATGAAGATGAAAAGCACCAGCAGTTTGCTGATAACCACCATTTACATTAACCAACACATCTCCGGATCCCCCTTTTAGCGATAATGTGCCTCCTGTAATAGAAATATTTCCGGCAATGTTGCATACCAATGAATCACTTCTTGCAGAAAAATAATGAGTACCGGTTGAGACAGCAACATTACCACCAATTGTCATTATTACCGGATGTCCGTTACCGGCATTAAATAACACTGATGAATTGAAAGAGGTAACACCTCCCGTATAAGTGACATCACCTGATATTGTTACTACTTCCCTTCCTTTGGCTTTACTGGAAACAAATGTTCCGGCAGCACCAGAAATTAACAATGACCCGCCGATGTTCATATTCAATCGAGCCTCGTTCGAGAAATCAATTATTTCAACTCCATTTATCGAAAAAGTGTCTGTTACTGCAAAGAAATTGATATCAACATTATTGGTAACAGTAAAAGTGTTTGTGGTAGCAATTAATGAATTTGCATAATACACTGAAAACTGTCCACGGTCAAAATTCACAGCACCTGCGGTGAAATTAGCTAATCCTGACTGTGTAGAAACAAGATTATGAATACCATAAAAATAACCATTAGTCTGATTCAATGTTCCGCCAACGGTGATATCTGCATTTCCATCACCATTAAATATCCCATTAAATCGTCCTTGAGTGATGGTTAAATCACCGGAAACATTCAGCTTGAGAGCTGAATTTGACTGATAAACGCCATTGAACCCTTGCCCTGAAGCTGTTCCTGAATTATTGATTGTAAAATTACCCCCAACATGCATGACAGTTCCTCCAGTTGAAGCAGCCCCTCTGTTACCATAAAAATAATTTGTGGGTGTTGCTGAATTAAACAGGAAATTTCCATCAATCATTATTGAATCCGCTTTGATATTTCCTGCGTAATTCTGACCAATAAAATTGCCGGAATTTAAGGTGAAATCTCCACCCACATCAAACAACAAATTTCCATTGGTATTGGCAGCAGTAAACAAAGATGCAGAAACTGAAGTTGTAAAATTTCTTCCAATCAATATCTGAGTTCTTTGAATATTGATATCAGAGTTTACAATTGTAGTATTACTGTTTCCAGTTACGTTAAGGTCAGTTAAGATGTTCACAAAAACACCTGCTGTTGGACTGGGAATCAAAGAATTTCCACCAACCAGAATATTATTTGTACCGCCGCCGATATTAAAATTTTGAGTTGTAAAATTCATTATTCCCGAATTACCTTCCATAAACCGAACGTAAGAAGGATTTCCTGAAATGGAAGTTGTACCTGTCACATTAAGATTTAAAGCGCCACTAACCTGACGTAAAATTGAAATGGAATCCCCTGAAATAAAGAAATTACCGCCAACATTAATATTTGCACCTGCAGCTTCTGATAGAATTCCTTCGATAACAAAAAACTTGTGGTTCAAAGCCAGATCACCTGTAACATTCCATGTGAGTGTTCCATATGATTGTTCCATAATTTTACTTACAAGTGTAGATGTACTATTGTCGGTGAAACTTGCACAAGTAAGGGTGAGAGAACGATTGGCTCCTTTCTGAAAAATGATACTTCCTGTACCCGTTACAACAACATCATTCAACGCAAGCGTATTAGAACCTAATGTACCATCATCCATAATAATGTTGCCATCGGTAATTGTCAGATCTCCTCTTATTCTGGAAGTTGCAAACCTACCGTCCTGATCCCAGTTACCGGGAACACTTAAAGTAACATTTCCAAAATCCCCTGTTACTCTTATAGGATCTCCTAATGGCATTGCCAACAGGTTCCATTTTAACATTATCAGATTACTGGTTGGATCAAAATTCTCAATTCCGTTTTCAAAAATATTCTCATCAATCGATACATTTGCACGTGGATTATGAGTGTAAGTAGAACCGGGACCCATATTAAACGCTACACCGGATGTGTACAGATCAATTTTACCATTGTTGGTCAATGTCCCATTTACTGTAACGTTCCCTTCAATTGAAAGTGTACTGGAAGGAATGTTTAGACTGATTAATTCACCTCCTACATTTACCACCAAATCAGCAATTAAAGCAGTATTAACATTGATTGAAATAGTACTTCCATTAACTATGGTAACCGATTCACCGGATAATGGAATGTGTCCTAAACTCCACATCGCAGGATTATTCCAGTTGCCCGTTCCGGGTACTGAAAAATTAATCTGTGACATAACAGTCAGGGGACAAGTGAAAATAACTAATAGAATAAAAACTATTTTCCGGAAAGTAATGGAACCGGAAAATCGGGCAGATTGATGGTGTGTCATTAGCTTACTGTTGGTAAGTGGATGCAATTTGTTTGTAATCAATTCTGATTTGTACGTAATATTCATACTAAGGTTAATATTTATTAGAAACTTGTAAGAATCATTAACATAAATTCAGTTTTTTGTGATGTCTGACTAGACGAACAAACGTAAAGTTAGTAAAATCAAGTCAATATAGCAATCTAATTATTCTTTTTTTTGAACAAATACTAACAATTGCTAGTTGAAATATAGCTATCTTGTTGATAATTAAAATTTTAAGTTGATACCCATTTGTCATAAAACTCAACTGAAAATTAATGCTATGTATTCTACTTCAACTACTTGACCAAAACAAGTTCAAAATCACCTATTTTGACTAAAAATCTAAGTCCTTAGGTTTCAGCCTCCTACCTTTTCGATCCGTTTTTCGCAAAAAATGTAAGAAAATGAGCTGTTTTTGAATCAATTTACAGCTAAATCACCAGAAAACCATCAAAAAAAATCCCTGCCTCAATTGAGGCAGGGATCCGGGCAAATCAGGTTACTTGTAAACTCATTCTACAATTAACCTGGTTTGACTTGAAATTTCATTAGATTTTAATTGAACCAAATAAGCACCTTTTGCAAAACCGGTAAGATCAATTACAATCTCATTCGATCCAACAACTGGAATGATGTTCTGTGATTTAATTGCACGACCCATCATCAAGTATTTCAAATTGTGTTGATGCTTCAGTATTTGATTCGAAGTAAACTGTTACTTCATCAGATGCGGGATTAGGATATGCCAGTAATTTCACAGACTTAGAAGTTTCACCTGCAACTCTGCAATTAATAGCTACCGGTAATGTTCTTGTTCCGCTATTTCCGCAGCTATTGCTTGCAGTAACAGAAATTACTCCAGGACTGATTCCCCACTCAACAACAATTGAATTTGTTCCCTGACCAGCAAGTATAGAAACTCCTGATGGAACGTTCCATTGATAATTGGTTGCACCAAACATATTTGGACATGAATAAGTAATTCCTGATTCAGATGCGCAAACTCCTGTTGGACCACTTATTGAAGTAGCTTTTTGTGGTACACCCTGAATATTTAAAACTCTTGGTACACCTACTGCACAGGCATTAACTTTAGCTACAGAAATCTGCATATACTGGTTACCCGCGGTAGGGAAACTAACTCCGGCCATGTTAACTTCAACAGTATTTGTTCCGGCTCCATTGGTGATAACGGCACCACTTGGAACTGTCCAGTTATATGTTAATACTGATGGATCCGCAGGAATACTATAAGTTTGAGTTGTTCCGCACAATCCAAATGCAATACCTGATATATAACTTGGCATTGAAGGAATTGCTCTTTGAACATTTATACATTCCTGAGTTCCTGTTGTACATGGATTTGTAGCTGAAGCACAAATATTACCACCAATATAGTTACTTGCGAAACTTATCGTAACTGAATTAGTACCTGCACCACTAATGATTGTTGCATTTGCAGGTAAAGACCAGTTATATGAAACAGCACCGGCAACAGCAGGTACGCTGTAAGATTGTGTTGATCCCGGACAAGCAGTGTTCAATCCATTAACTCTTACCGGACGGGCTGGAACAGATGATACTGTAATACATCTGTTTGTTGTTTCAATTCCACATGGTCCTACAGCTTTCACACATACATTGCCTGATGTAAATACTGAAGGGAAAGCAACATTTACAGTGGTGTTTAGTGTGGTAAATGGGCCGGCATTGCCATCAATTGTAGCACCTGCTGGCACACTCCAGATATAATTTGTAGCACCAACTATTGGTGTAGGAATGGTAAATACTTTAGTTTCATTAGCACAGGCAAGAGTTGAGCCTGTTAGTTGTGGAGTAGAAACAGTTCTTCTGATAGATGAACTTGAATAATTACCAGCACCACAACCGTTCACAGCTACTACTCTTAATGTATAACCAGAATTTGTAGTCGCTCCAAAATCAACAGTCACAGAAGTAGAATTTGTTGCAGATGCAAAGTTTATACCTGTTGAACCTGGTCCCGCATACCACTGATATGAAGTTGCATCTGCAACCGGGCTGATAGAAAACACCTGACCATTCAATGGAGGACAAGCTATATTTACACCAGAAATAGAACCCGGCTGTGCAGGAGGGCCAGCACTATTGATCAATGTTACTTCATCATAATTAGAACCGCAACCTGCTTGTGCGATGGTATATCTTAAAACGATATTTCCAGGTGCCATTCCAGTCAAACCAGTCGATGGCGATGATGGATTAGAGATTGCAGCAGTTCCATTTTGAATAGTCCATGTTCCTACACCAACTGTTGGTGTATTTCCTGTAACACTAGCCGTTCCACTATTACATAATAATTGATCACTTCCTGCATCAGCAATTGAAATAGGTCCAGGTTCTGTAATATTAAAACCAATTATATCTTCACATCCATTATCATCAGTTACAGTTACAGATACTGATCCCGCAATATATCCTGAGAAAGTACCATCAAAACTAAAGTTTGCGCCGTCATAGAATAAGAATGGTGCTGTACCGCCGGTAACATCCAGTGCAATTGCTCCATCTGATCCACCATTACAGGTAACATCTGTTTGAGTCAGTACACTCACTTCAGGTTTATCATTAACAGTAACTGAAATAGTTTCGTCATCGGTACAACCAAATGCATTTGTAACTACTACTGTATAATTTCCGGTAGCTGCAGTAGTTGCGCCCGAAATAGTTGGATTTTGTGTTGAAGAAGTGAATGATGGTCCGGTCCAGGAATAACTTGTACCTCCTGAAGCATTCAGGATCAAATCGACCTCTTCACAAACCGGAGTATTTGAAGATGCAACAGCCACAGGTGGAGTTAATATAGTTACTGAAACAGATGCAGGAGCGCTTGGACATCCACCAGCAGTTGCAATAACCTCATATGTTGTATTTGATGTTGGATTTGCAACAGGATTAGCTACCGAAGCAGTAAACCCTGATGGTGTTGAAGTCCATGCGTAAGAAACACCTGAAATGGTATTGTAAGTCAAAGTCCAGTCTGTTAAAGTTCCGGTATCATCACCCGCATCATCTTTAACTATTAAACTCCATGTTCCATCACCGGTACCAGTCAATGTTGAGAAAGCTTGTTCAGGAGCATAGGTCCCTGTCATAGGGGCTGATGCGCTTGTAATATTTCCACCACCGGTTTGAAATAAGGTGTTGGTATAATTATTTCCACTACTTCCATTGTCAGTACTCAATTCAATTTGTGAACCGTTTGGAGCTTTTAAGAATATATCCAAATCGGCATTGTATGTATGTGTGATATTAATTAATACAGAACTCACTAGTTGAGAAGCTGTTGCTCCGGTACCGGATACTGTTATATTTGAAGTAATACCTGTAGCATTGTTATCGGGAATAGCAAAATCTGATGTATTCGATGATGTTTGCTTTGCAAAATGATTCGCACTTAATGTTACGTTTGCTCCAGGACAAACAGATGCAGCAGATGCAGTTGGGGTACCTGATGGACTTGCGTTTACAACTACTGTAGTTGTAGCACTTGCAGTACAGCCTCCGGCTGCTGTTACAACAACTGTATAAACACCTGCTTTGGCAGCTGTCATGTTAGTAACAGTTGGATTTTGAGCTGCCGAAGTAAAACTATTCGGACCAGTCCATGCATATGTACCACCTCCTGAACTAGTCAAATTTAAAGTACTACCCTGACATAGCGGACTATCACTGGATGCAGTTGGGGTTGGTAAAATACATGTTGTAATAGTAATAGACCAACCACCAGAAATTGATCCGCTGTTACTTCCGGCATCGTCACGTACGAATAATTTCCAAACTCCATTAGGTGCATCACCATCCAATACATTAAAGTTAGTATTAGAAATATTTCCCGGTCCTGGACTGGGTAAATTATCAGAATCCAGAAAAGGATCCCTGTCTGTTGGGCCATAAGTTCCAGAAGCATTATTGCCATTGTCACTCATTAATGATCCACCTTCCTGCCAGGTGTAATTCCTGCCTGTAACATCGCCTGTTCCACCACAGTCTGACATTAGTAAAATATTATCCCCAGAAGGAGACTGAACTAATAAATCAATATCATCAGGATTTGTGTGAGCAAAACCTGTGACAGAAACTGTCACTGTAGTAATAACTCCCGACATCCCTGAAACAGTAATGTTTGAAGGATAAGTAGAAGCGTTACCGCTGGCAGGTATACTTATGCTACCGGTATTACTAAATGTTGTCTGGGCAGTTACCCAGTTTGAGACAAGCAGCAGCAATACTGCCATTGTCAATCGTTTGATCCCTCTACCCGTTGAAGGGGCATTGGTAATCGTTTTGTTGTTGGAGTTCAATTTTTTCATTTTTTATTGTTTTGTAGATGAGTTTTGTTTTTACCGTTTTAATATTGAATTTCAATCAAATTACATCCGGTGATTTCCATTCTGGTCAACTATTATGTTAATTGATTCATTTCATGGGTGAAATATTCATTTCGAATGGGCAAAATGCTTGATTTATGTTATTTAAGTAGTGCTATTTTGGCTTTTATTGCTTTCTAAAAAAACTGCTACATGATTGATATTCAATCATGTAGCAGTTTTAATATTGTATGATATTTTAAATCTGATAAATAGTTATTGAATGGTTAATTTGGCAACCATTACCTTACCCTCAGATTCAACCTGAACCAAATAAGTACCGGCAATAACATTAGTAAGATCTAATGATCTTGTATTGTTGCCAGTTGAGGAAGCTGCAATATCTTTATAAACAATTCTTCCCGATAAATCGCTGATTGTAATTGCGACCATACCATTGGTTTCTGAAGAAAATGATACGTTTGCTTTGTCTGCAGCGGGATTTGGATAAACATTAAAATCAATTGGTGAAGCGGCTGCTACTCTGCAACCTACAGTGACTGGCAATACCTGTGTTCCTGATTGACCACAATCGTTTAAAGCTTTTACAGTTACGCTGCCATTTGAAGTTCCCCAATCAACAATTACAGAAGATGTATTTTGACCGGCAATAATGGTGGCTCCTGAAGGAACTGTCCAAATATAATTGTTAGCACCCTGAACAGCATTTATTGAAAACATAAGGCCTTGTTCACCCAAACAAACTGAATTCGGACCAGAGATAGCTCCAGTGTTTGAAGGGATACCGTTTACATTCATACATCGGGGCAATGATGTACCACAACTATTTACAGAACTAACACAAATTTGACCCGTTGACATTGAATTCGTAAAAGAAATATCAATTGAGTTACTTCCATTTGGTGATGCAAATGAAGCACCTGAAGGAAGTGACCATTGATAACTTGAAATACCGGGAGCGGAAGGGATAGAATAAGTTACAGTTTGACCGCAAACACCTCCACTTAAACCAGATATATTCGATGGTGTTTGAGGAATTGTTGAATATATTGATTTGCATCGGGAGGAAGAAACAATGCCACAATTTGAAACTACTTCAACACACAATTGACCAACATTGAAATTACCGGCAACATCTAAAACTACAGACGGTGTACCTTGTCCGCTTACAATAGTAACAGTTCCGGGAACGGACCAGTTATAGGTTGATGCTCCAACAACAGATGGTACACTAAATACCTGATTAGTTTGACCGGGACAAAGAGCAAATGGTCCGGACAATAATCCCAATTGCGGAGTGGTATTTTTAATTACTACACACCGTGATGCCCCAACGAATCCACAATTTAATCCGGCAGCTGCACAAAGTGTTCCCTGAGAAAATCCAGGATCAAATGTAACAGTAACATTATTGGTTCCGTTTCCGCTTACAATATTCATTCCTGCGGAAGCATTCCAAACATAATTTTCAGCACCCACCACAGCAGGAATGCTATAATTTTTAGTTGCATTTCCGCATGCAACAATATCACCGGTTATTCCTAATGGTGTACTTAAATTTCCTCTGATTTTAAAACATTTCTGATTCGTATTACCACAGGCATTTGATCCCATCACGCAAACTTGCCATCCGGATGCATTAGGTGGCACACTACCAAGGGTAAGAGAAGCGGAAGGATTTAATGTTGTAATAGGGCCAACCTGACCATCTATCAGTGTTCCAGAAGTTACCGACCAGGCATAACCATTTACATTTGTAACTGAATTGCATGCAACATTTATAACATTACCTGCACAAGCTGTCATCGGACTCACAATTGAACCTGTTCCGATTGTACCACCGGGTAAACCAACATTCACAACTACTTCAGCACTTCCTGTGGTTATTCCTGAACAATTTATATCGTTCACCGAAGACACAACATATGTTCTGGTAACAACCGGAGCAACAGTAACTGTTTCAGGATTATTGGAAGTAGTAAATGGTCCGAAATTATTTAAACCGTTGGTGTATGAATAAGTCCATGGACCAGCTCCTGAAAAATTTATAGTAAGAGAAGCGTTTTGGCCACTACAGATTGTTGTTGAACCAGTGATTGCCGCTTGTGGCAATTCATTAGTTTGAATAGTTACTTCATCGTAATTGGATCCACAAACACCATTATCAATGGTCCATCTTAAAATATTGGCACCAACAGCTGTTCCTGATAAAATAGTATGTGCATTGTCTGGATCAGAAAACAGTCCAGTTCCGGAAGCAACAGTCCAGGTTCCTACACCAACAACTGCTGTATTCGCTGCTAAAGTCACATCACTTCCATCGCAAACTACATTATCACTTCCTGCATCCGCAATTGTTGTTGGATCAGGTTGTGTCAGAGTTGCAGGTGTAAAACCTTCGCATGAAAATGCATCAATAGCTGAAATATTATAAGTTCCGGCAGGCAGACCTGTAAAAATGCCATCAAAATTTATGTTTGATCCATCAGAATATAAATAAAATCCTGAGCCACCGGTAGCAGTTGCAACGACTTCTCCATCTGACCATCCATTACAGGTTATATCTGTTTGTGAAAGAAATGAAACAACTGGCACATCATTTATATCAACTGAAAGTGTTTGAGAATTGGAACATCCAAATAAATCTGTTACTACAACTGAATAGGATCCGGCATTCGTTTGGGTGGCACTATTAATAACCGGATTCTGTGACGACGACCCGAATGATGGACCTGTCCAGGAATAAGTGTTACCACCTGATGCATTTAGAATTAAGTCAGTTCCTTCACATACCGGTGCATTGCTTGTTGCATTGATAACAGGCAAATCGAGTACTGATAAATTTAAGTTTTGAGTTGATGAACAACCTAAATAGGTTCCCTGTACACTGTAAATTGTTGAAGAAGAAGGTGCATCACTTGTTGAAGGAGATGAAGCTGTGAAACCACTGTTGTTTGTGGTCCATGCATATGAAATTCCTGATGTGGTTTGAATCGCCAAAGTCCAGTCAAGCAATGTTCCGACATCAGTGCCGGCAAGGTCTTTTACAATCAACGACCAGGTACCATGTGCGGTTCCTGTAAGCCCGCTAAATGCCTGCTCAGGGGCATAATTTCCTGTAAAAGGAGCGGAACCGGAAGTGACCGGCGTTCCTCCCGTAACAAATACAGTATTAGTATAATTATTTCCTGATCCGCCATTTCCACTCGACAAGTCTATTGTGGATCCATTTGGAGCTCTTAATGTAAGTGTTAAATCACCGGTATAAGTATGTGTAATATTAACTTTAACTGACGTAATCTGATTTGCATTCAAGCCAGCACCAACAGCAAGAGTTGAAGAAGTAATTCCTGTTGAATTATTATCGGGAATGCTGAAGTCAGAAGTATTGGATGAACCGAAATCAACAGCAAGATTAGAATTTAATGTTACTGAGGATCCGCTGCAAACCGTGGCAGGTAGTGAAGTTGGTGTTCCTGATGGTGCAGGATTGTAACTTAAAGAAGTAGTAGTGGTTGAAGAACAACCAGAATTTGTTACTGTTACAGAATATGTACCTACTTTTAATATTCCCATATTGGTAACAGTAGGATTGGAGGATGATGAACTAAATCCATCAGGACCAGTCCATGAATAAGTACCTCCACCTGTTGCGGTCAGATTAATATTCCCACCTGCACATGCAGGTCCGTTATTAGATGCAGTAATTACAGGAGGTGTACATGTACTTAACGATATTTCATCGAATGCACCTGCCGGATTTGAACCTACTAGATTATTATTATTTATCCATGTAAATATTAATCTCTTAGTTGTTCCTGCATTGCTTGCAGGAATGGTTATAGACACTGTTTGAAAAGCACTTCCCTGACCGGAGTATGGTCCAGCCACCTGATAAGTTGCATTGATATCGGTTCCTGTAACAGGCGTAACTGAAGTAGGAGTAAGCGAAACTTTAATATAATCAGCACCTGATTCTCCATTACAACGCCATTTGAAATCTAAAGTAATTTGTGTTTCACCTGCTGGAAAAACAACATCTCTGTAAAAATGTACAGTTCTGGATGCCGTACTGAACAAACCAAAATTTGTGTAATTGTTTGAAGTTCCGGAATTGTTTGAAATGTAAGCTCCCCGGGCACCTGCCGATTTTGCAACAGTTCCTACAACCCAGGAATTTCCAGAACCTGAATTTACTACTGTCCATCCATTGGCCGGGAAAGTTGTTCCACTTTCAAATCCACCATTGCCGGTTGGATTTATAAGCACCGTTTGAGCAGCACTGTTTTCAAATGTTGCAATAATTATTAGCGTTACTAATAACAGTGCACTCATTACCCGCTTTAAAGTTGGTAACTTTTCTAAATTGTAATTCATTTTTTTCATGTGATAGGGCATTAAATAGTTTTCACAGATATGGTCCTGGCCTCTGGAAATTCAGGCATATCAAGCAATTTAATCCGTACATGCTTTTATGCCATCAGTTTTTTTGCCAACTGAACCAACTATTGGGTGAATGGCTGTTTTTTTTGTGGCAAATGTTCTACAAACCAAATGCTATTTGATTTTAAAAGCAATTATGAATTAATAAGCTGAAATTTTGAATTACAGATGGCTTTAGTATCTTTGCGCCCTCAAAAATGGCAGCCAATTACCGGTTCAACCACATTTGGCGAGATAGCTCAGATGGTTAGAGCGTAGGATTCATAACCCTAAGGTCGGGGGTTCGACTCCCCCTCTCGCTACAATTAAAGCCCTGAATTTCAGGGCTTTAATTATTTTAACCAAAAAGAAAAAATTGCAATTCTGATATTATTCTAAGCAATTATATTGATATTCAATTAAATACTATGAAAAAGCCGTTCGCAATAATGAATAACATCTCCATGTTGAAAGAAATGTGAGTAAAACGCTCGACAAGACATGTGGAATTCATTAACTTTGTGCATATTATAAAAACAAGACGAAATTTAATTTCATCCATATGAAAAGACTCATACCATTAATAGTATTTCTAAATGTGTGTGTTTTGTTGGTATCAGCCCAACAAAACGATCTCAGGATCACCTATTACGCCAATCAAGGAGTTAGCGGACTTGCCGGAGCAAGTAAAGTATATATGTATTCCGGTGCTGTTACCTCAAGCCCAACGGGAGCATGGGAGTATATTGTTGGGAGCCCAAACCTGGATAACGGAATCGGTTTAATGACTTCTCAGGGTAATGATACCTGGTCAATTTGTGTTGACCCTTTTGTTTATTACAGTTCCGGATTATCAGGACCAATACCAAACGGTTCAACCATTTATGCAATCGATATGTTTTTCAGAAATGCTAATGGAACCCTGTTTGGCTATGATTTCAGTAATAATTATATCATAGTCGACATGACGGCCAATCCACCAACATCTAATTTTACAGGTGTTATTCCCGGATTTTGTGGTGTGGGTGAAGCAGAAATAGAATTTAAAGAATTTGTGATGAATAATTTTCCAAATCCTTTAAAAGTAAATACCCTTATTACCTACAACCTAAAAAATAATGCGTCTAATGTCACTATCAATGTTTATGATGTAATAGGACAAAATGTAAAAACTATAGTGAATGAATCTCAAAAAGCCGGTGTTCACAAAATTAACTGGAATGGCGATAGCAACAGCGGCTCATTATTAAAAAATGGACTTTACTTTTATTCACTTGAGATTGATGGAAAAGTTCAGCGTACGAACCGGATGATTATATCAAGATAAAATTAACAATGACTATAAAGAAAAAGGCTTGCCAGATTGGCAAGCCTTTTTCTTTATAGATATGTTGTGTAGCTATTGAATTGAAATCATTCTTATCGTTTGATTATTATTACCAGCAATCATGCGGCAATAATAAAATCCATCTTCGCCACCCTTTGTTTTAAAATCAAAAGAATATTCACCAGCCGGAACTTTCACATTGTTGACCGGTGTTGCTACAAGTTCTCCTAAAACATTATAAATTTCAATTGTTACAGCTTCATCAGTAGCTAAAGAATAATTGATTGTAGTTTCACCACTGAAAGGATTTGGGAAATTCTGACTTAAGCTTGTAGTTAGTAACGGTTGAAAAGGAATTATTGAATTTAGAGTACTGTATTTAATATCAGCAGCAATTGCAGAATTAGTTAAAGAAGTCAGATCATCTCCGGCAAGAAGTGCAAATGCAACTGTAATTGAATCACCTGAAGGAATTGTGTGAGGCCCGGAAGCAACCATTATAGAAACATCGTTACCGGCACCACTCTGACCTGAAGCATTTCTTAATGTCGATAAGGATTGATACTTTTCAGCTTTAGTATATCCATTATAAATACCTATGGTTGCTCCTGCCCCATCATTATCGAATGCATAAACATTATTAGGTCCTGAATTCAATTGCTTAACACCAGCATATACCGTTGGACTGCCAGTGTTAAAAGCATATCCCATTTTTAAACCGCTGTCATACTGTCCTCTGTTATCGATAACAGCTCCGATATCCCAATCACCATAAATACCTGCAAAGAAGTCGGTGAGTTGATTGGAACCCTTATTGGAGATAATATATTCAACGATGATATATTTACTATCTGCTGGTGTGCTCCATGCATAAGTTTTCTGATTCACCTCCACATCCAGTTGAGTGGCACCGGCACCATCATCATTGAACCGACTATCAAGATCAAAATCCGATTCTATTGTAGGAATAACTTTCCTTACATTGATCATTGAAATAAAATCATCAGACATTACCGATACGGGAGATCCGAAAAGGTGATCAGAAACATGTGAGGTGTCTGTGCCTAACACCAAACCACCTTCATACCATAATGAACTTCCGTCATTATAAGTGAATCCAATACCTTGCACCTGACTACCTTCATTATATCAAATTCTTCCTTTACTGGTAATTGAAGTTCCTACATCATTGATCAGTACATTGATATAATCTACATTAACAACAAGATCAAAAATCTGCCAATCGCTGTAACCGGCATCTGCATAACTCAAAGTAAATGTAACTTTGGTATTAAATGCTATTCCATTTGGAATTACCACACGGAATGGGGTTCCGGAGTTATCATAATCAGTTAATGTGTTCATAGAACCAACCGGCAGATTTCCATTCAGAATAGTTATACCCGGAACGTTGCAAGTTAAAACAGCATTGAGGCTGGTAAGTGGTGCCAGATAATTTCTTAAGAACACAGTAATATCAAGGGTATCATCACCTGAAAATGCATTATCATTATTATCTGTGATCGTCTGACTGATCATTCTTACTGATTTAGGACTTTCAGTTAAGGCTCTGAATAAATTTAACCTTCCTTTACCCAGTTTATTTATGTAAGAAGCATTTCCCGGAACGGTATAAATATCATCAGAAGTCATTCGTAATTGTTCTGCAATCTGCATGGGTGTATAAAAGGCAAACTGTGTTCTAAGGATGGCAGCCGCTGCAGCAACAATAGGTGCAGCGAATGAAGTGCCTGATGAAAATGAATAATTATTATCGAAAATAGTAGAATAGATACCTTCTCCGGGAGCACTCATATCAACGAACGCTCCATAGCTTGAATTAACCCATTTGGTATCGGTATTATTGGTACCAGTTACTGATAATACATTGTTGTATGAAGCAGGGAAAAATGGAGCTTCATTGTTTGAATTTCCACTAGCTCCGACAACGAGCGCATTTTTATTAATTGTTGCATAATCGACAACATCCTGACCAAACTGACCGCCACCAAATCCTCCCCAGGAGCAATTAATTATCTGGCACCCATGATCAGCAGCATACACGATTCCGTCATATGCTGCATTCAAAATTCCATTTGATGATATTTTTATTGGGAGAAACCTGGTTTTAAAACCTGTTCCGGCAATACCGGTTCCATTATCTGTAACGGCACCAGCGAGGCCGCAAACGAAGGAGCCATGAACAACATCTACACTTGGGTCATTATCATTGTCACCAACATCCCACCCATAAAAATTATCTATAAAGCCATCGCCATCATCGTCTGCGCCATTAATAGGATCTGCATAATTATATTTTATTCCGGCAGCCAGATCAGGATGGTCTAAATCGGCACCAGTATAAGTGACACCAACCACAAAGTTTGTATCCCCCTGGTTAACATCCCATGCATCAAAAGCTTTGATCAATGTAAGATAATACTGAGATGCTGTGTCGGGATCATTTGGATTGTACAGCAATTCCATAGTATAAACCGGCTCTGCATAAATTACTTTTCCAGTTGCTAACAACGACTGAATGACTTTACTTACAGGCATGGCAGGATCAAAACTGACTTCATAAATTAATGATAAGTCTATCAGCTTATTTCCTCTGGCATCAAATTGAACAGATGGCATTTCATGTTTGGGGAACTTTTTATTTACCGCACCAGCTTTAATTTGATTAAAAATAACCTGAAATTCAGGAAGGTCTACTCCGGTAACTCTGGATGAAGTACGGTACTCAGGAGCCATCTTGAAAATGACTTTTCCTTTCTGATAAGGTGCAGGAATTGGTGATGAAGCATGGAGCCCAGTAACCAATATAGAAAACAGCAGGCATAAACTAACCCGAAATGAAGATAACTTTCTCATGATAAGCATTTTAGTATGGTAAAGATACATTTTTCCATTCAAATTAACAGTTTGATAGAAAACATTTGAAATCTGGTAAAAAGTTCTGAAAATCAGCGGTAAATTGAAGTCTGAACTGATTCTCCGGCTTTGTATGAGGCCCGATACATTCCTGCACTGTTAAAAACAAGGCTGATATTACCCTTTGTATCTGTACCAATAACTCCCCCTTCACCACCCATTTTTACCAATTTATCGAGTACAACTGTACGGCAGGCTTCTTCTAAAGAACAACCTTTGTATTGCATTAAACAAGCTATGTCATAGGCAACCACTGCTCTAAGAAAAAATTCTCCATGTCCGGTGCAGGAAACAGCACAACTGGAATCCGAGGCATAAGTACCAGCTCCTATTACCGGAGTATCCCCAATTCTGTTATACTTCTTATTTGTCATCCCTCCGGTTGAAGTTGCAGCAGCAAGATTACCATGTACATCACAAGCTACAGCGCCAACAGTACCAAACTTCTTTTCACCTGAATGATCCAACTGTGTTGTCTCAGAATTCCGAATAGCGATCCACTGATCATGTCTGAACGAATCGAAAAAATAATCAGGACTTTCAAAGGGTAATTTAAATTGATGTGCAAGCTCTTCAGCCCCACTTCCGCATAGCATTACATGTTCTGTTTTTTCCATCACCAATCGAGCCAGCTGAACCGGATTTTTGACTCCGGTAACACAAGTAACGGCACCAGCTGCACGATTTTTACCATCCATTATGGAAGCATCCATTTCATGGCGCCCTAGATGGTTGAACACAGATCCTTTCCCGGCATTAAATAATGGGTTATTTTCCAAAGTTGTTACAGCCGCAGTCACTGCATCCATGGCTGTTCCTTTTTTTTCAAGGATGGCGATTCCTGCCTGTATAGCACTATCAAGACCATTTCGATAAAGAATTTCCTTTTCAGCAGTAAGGTCAGAAGGTAAAATGGTGCCGGCACCTCCATGAATAGCAATAGTGAACATAGCTCTGTTTTAATAATACAAATGTAAAAATAACTTACGACTTATCGGGAGCCAAAAATTGCGCTTCCAATCCTGACCATTGTACTCCCCTCTTCCAAGGCAATTTTATAATCAGATGTCATGCCCATGCTCAATGTATCAAATTCCGAAACACCCCGTATCTCAAATTCATTTTTCACCGATTCAAACAACTTTCTAAGTGAGCGAAATTCATTCCTGATCAACTGCTCATCATTAGTAAATGTTGCCATTCCCATAAATCCGCATAATTTTACAGAAGGTAACGGATTCTCAAATAAATCGGAAACGACCTTCTTCACCTCTTCCATGCCGAATCCAAACTTTGTTTCCTCTTTTGCAATATGTATCTGTAGCAACACCTCAATTTCTCTTTCCAAAGCAAGTGATTGCCTGCTAATAACTTCCAAAGCTTTCATATTTTCAACACCATGAATCAAATTTACATACGGCGCTATAATCTTTACTTTATTAGTTTGCAGATGACCAATAAATGCCAATTGATGGGAGCAGAAATTTGTTTCTGTTTGACATCAAGTTCCTGAACATAATTTTCACCAAAATCAACCTGTCCCGCTTTCATGGCTTCCAGAATCATTTCAACAGGTTTCGTTTTTGAAACTGCCACAAGCTTGGCATTAAATGGAACTAACTCCTTCTTTAGATTCAGAATAGAATCACCAATTAGGCTTGAACGTGAATTCATTTAAACTTTTTGTAAATTTGAATCGCAAAGTTAAACTAAACTAATGAAAAGTAATATCCTTTTCGAGACTAACCGGTGTTTCCTTAGAGAATTCTCTCCTGAAGATGCCCGGGATATATACCGTTTAAATTTACATCCTGATATATTACGTTTCACTACGGATCCTCCATTTGAAAATCAAGTTGAGGCAGAAGCATTTCTGAGAAACTATAAGGCATATCAAATTTCCGGGTTTGGCAGATGGGCAGTAATACTAAAAGACAACAATCAATTTGCCGGATGGTGCGGTTTAAAGTTTATTCTGGAGGAGAATGAAGTCGATATCGGATATCGTTTTCTGCCAGAATTCTGGGGACAAGGCTTTGCTTATGAAACTGCCAAAGTTTGTATTAAAGCAGGAATTGAAGAATTTGGAATCAGAAGAATTGTTGCCCGGGTCCATAAAGAAAATGCACGATCAATAAGAGTGACAGAAAAACTTGGGCTTATATATGAAAAAGATCTCCTTTATGATGGAGTGCCCTGGATGAATTATGTTTTCCCATTGAATGCAAATCCAATAAAAAATATACCTAAAGAATTTCCTGACAACTCTATTCCGGCTTAGGCATTACCCAGGAATTATTACTGTATGGATTGTAAGTGACTTTTGCCAGATTTACATTTGGATCTATAAAATAAACAAATGGTCTGCCATTATAAGAAACCATTATCTCAGCATTTATAATAGGATCTTTAATTTTCAAGCGACTCTCAAGATCATGCACTATATATTGAACCGTTTTATAAAACCATATCAGCGTGTTGACCCATCATATTAACCTGTATGGTATTTAACATTTTCTGTAATTGAACAGTAACCGGTTTATCTTCCGGAAATCTTCTGGCTGTGAATTTAATTTGAACTGTCTTTGAATAAACCTTCATTCGCCAGGCAAAATACTGCCCCTGTCCTGTCCAGTCAACATGAGCCGGAGAAAGATAATGTCTGAAAGGCAAAATTAATTGAATAAGAATATATAAATAGACAAAAGATAAAACCTTTTTATTAAATCGCCAGTCATTACTCAGGTTTGAATCAAGTGCTGCTTTAACTGTTTTCTTTTCTGAAGGGAACCATTTATTGAAATAATTCCTTAACAATTTCGGGATCAAGAAATAGCAGATTAGAGGCGATCATCAGAAAAGGAAAATTCCAATTTCACCACCATACCCAAAATTAAAAATCCACAAATTTGTCAAATGAAATACTATAGAAAGCAGAATTCCGATCATTCGGGTTTTTCTCCACCAAAGTAAAAAACCAATCAGTAAATCAAATATAACACCCCCATAGGCAAGATAATAAATAACAGCTTCACTTTTAAGAAGCTCAGGAAAAGGCGAAATTGGTGAATTAATTTCCATTAAAGACCTGATAGGTTGCTGTAATATCAACCAATCATAATTGAGCTTAACAATTCCTCCAAAAAAATAAACAACAACAATCTGAAACTGAAATAAAAATAGCAACCATATAGGAACAGTATTTACTTTTCTGATTCCTTTTGGAGTATATAAAAGAAAAAGAAAACAAAGTAATAAGATAACATAGAAGTGATTGTTATAGTAAGATTCATCCAACAAAAAGAAATAACCAAAGCAAATAATATAACTCCATACAGCAACTTTGAAAAACTTCCCTAACATGATAAAAACCGGAGCAATCAATGTTACCAGCATCATTATTTTCATTATACCTTCAGGAAACGGTACTATGAATGGGGTCAGATCATAACTAAATAAAAATTTGGGAGCAATTATACCGCGATCAATAAAATCGACACTATAAAAACTATAATATTGAAAAAGCAAAATTAATCCAAACAGGATTCTGAATGCGTCAAGGTTGATTGCATCTCTTTTTGAAAGGAGTAATCCTGATAAATTGAACTTCATGTCCAAATGTATCAAGGGTATTCCGATTTTCCAAACATTTAATCCGGAGACTTATAATTTATTTAAAAATTCAGCCAACAACGAAAAGTCTGCCTTTTCGAAAGGGTGCTCCGTGTTTTGTAATACAACAAATCTGGAAACCGGAATTAAGTCACATACAGTTTGTGCAGCATTTAAATCAACCATCACATCACTATCTCCGACCATCATAACAACAGGGACCTTTATATTTCTGAAATCATTATCATTCAGATGACTGTTTCCAAGGTCAGTCATGAGTCCGCCGGTATGTATCACCACATCTCTCCATTTATCAGGCCCATGGATACGGCTCAAACTTTCCGCAAATTTCGGCACCTTTTCTACTATCTTATCGGGATTAAGTTGCCTCACTTCTTTGGCTGCCTTTTCAACGGTCCAGTCAACTTTCGTCCCTAAAGTTACAATACCACCTATAGAATCTTCTGTTTTTGAAGCCAGAAACAATCCAACATACCCACCCATGCTATATCCGAATACTAATGGCAGAGACAAACTATGAAACTGTATGTATTCCAGAACATATGAAGCAAACGATTCGATAGAAAACTGATAATTTCCAAGTGGCTCCTTTCCATGTCCGGGTAATGAAATAGTATGAACTGAAAACTCATTTTCAAGCAGAGGAATCAGTTCATTAAATTGCGTTCGATCTGCCAGGGCGCCATGTAAAAGTAAAAGATTTTTTTTGGGATTCATAAAGAGCAATTATTTTGATTTTCAATATTACAGAATGCCCTCAATTCTTCTTTCAATTCCTGCATCAAGTTCAGCAAAAATAGTTTTATCAATTAATGCAGATTCATCAGCATTAAAAATATTAGCAATAACACCGTTTCTAAGATAATGTATGTAAGTACATAATCCCGTTAACGTTTCAAGAATATGAGAAGTGATAATAATTGTATGTCCTTTTGAAACTAGTTTCTTTAATACAGAAGTAAGAATTCTGGAAGACTCCAGATCTAACCCGTTAAAAGGTTCATCGAGTAGCATAACCGGTCTGCTTAATTTACAAATTCCAATCAGAGCAAGTTTTTTCTTCATACCTGTTGAATAATTATCAATTAATTCATCTCCGGGGACTGAAAATAAATCGAGCCATTCTTGAGTGTTGAAAGAAATAGTATCAGGTGCACTAAACAATTGTAAATATTCAGCGCCGGTAATTCCTTTGTAAAAATAAGGCTCCGTTTCAAGCATCGATATGTTTAACGAAGAAATTTTCATTCCTCTAAAAAGTATCTCACCTGTTTGTGGTTTTTTAATGCCACAAATTGACTGAAGTAAAGTTGTTTTACCGGAACCATTTAATCCAACAAGGCCATGAATAAGGCCTTCCTTAAGTTCCCAATCCAAATCAATTATGACCTGATGGCTGCCATAACCAATATACAAACCATTAATTGAAATCATTGAGTAAAGTTCTTAAGTTATGAGTTGCTTTCCGGTAATTCCGGATAAAGTTAACAATTGGAATGGGCAATAAGAAAGGAATAAACAGGCCAATCATGCCAATTGAATTGAGAACAGATTGGGATTTATTGGTTTGACCATGTTGCCATACAGCATATTTTGACGTAACAAATGCAGCAATATTAATTACACAAAATAACATAAAACTTAGTCCAAGCCACCATTTATCGGGAAAGAAAATAAAATTTGCAACCAGTACAGGAAGAATGCATATCAAAAAAGTCATTGCATGAATTCCAGCTTTGTTCACTATAAAATTACGTGGAGATTGCATAAACGAAAGAATCATTTCTCTGGACTCTCCCTGTTCATAGAATGAAATACTTAAAGCCAGAATGATCCAGCAAATAACCAGTGAAGCAAAGGGTAATGGAGCTAAAAGAACACCACATAAAAGCAGAAATGGAATAAACCAACCGGTAGATCTGACACCTGATTTCCATTCATAATTAGATGCCGGGATCATTCTTGCAATCCAACCAGATTTAGCATTGCTAATGAAATTGACATTAATTAAGGATATTAAAGCAACTGCCGGAATCAATAAGAACATGGTAAAAGTATTGGACTTAAGGAATGAAAGTATCACGAAAATAAAAGCTATAAAACCATATTCTGAAATATAAACGAAAAAAGGCTGAATAGCTACCAGCCTTATAAATCTGTGATCCTTCCTGTTTAAATGTATGCTTAGAATTAATGCAACAATAAACAACATTGAGCCATATCTTGGCTCAGTCTTTTGCTGTACCTGATAAAATATCCAAAGTGTCGCAACGATTCCTGAAATAAGTATTAAAGCATAAAAAAGACCCAGTGATTTGAGTTCTCTCAAAAACTGGGCCCATCTTATTTTTAAAAATGACATTTGAATTACATTATTCAATACTATGAACTACCAGTCCGCTTCTCAATTTGGGCTCAAACCAGGTTGTTTTGGGAGGCATAATATTACCGGTATCAGCAATATCAATCAATTGCTTCATAGTAACAGGATATAAGGCAAAGGCAACTTTCATTTCGCCGGAATTAACTCTTTTTTCCAATTCCCCTAAACCACGAAGGCCACCAACAAACTCAATCCGTTTGTCGGTTCTCAAATCATGAATGTTTAGTAAAGGACCAAGAATTTTATCTGAAAGAATGGTCACATCCAAAACACCAATTGGATCCTGATCGTTATATGTTCCGCTTTTAGCTTTTAAAGAATACCATTTACCCTCCAGATACATTCCAAAAGTGTGCAATTGATTGGGTTTAAATATTGCCGAACCTTTTTCTGCGACATCAAAATTCTGTTTCAGTTTTTCAATAAATTCAGCTGAGGATTGACCATTCAAATCTTTTACCACACGATTATAATCCATTATAGCCAACTGATCATCCGGAAAATGTACAGCCAGGAAAAAATTATATTCTTCATTTCCTTTGTGATTAGGATTCCCCTCCATTCGCTCTTTTCCAACCAGGGCAGCAGCAGCGGTACGATGGTGACCATCGGCAACATAAGTTGCTTTGATGTTGGCAAAATGACCAATTATAGCCTGAATAGTTGCATCATCCTTCACCACCCAAAATGTATGACCAATGCCATCATCAGCTACAAAATCATACTCAGGTTTACCCTGAATGATACGGTTTACTATTTCATCGAGTGCAACAACTTTGGGATAAGCAAAAAAAACCGGTTCATAATTCATGCCGCTTACTCGTACATGCTTTTTTCTATCTTCTTCTTTATCGGGACGAGTTAATTCATGCTTTTTAATAACATCATTTACATAATCAGAAACTGCGGCACAACCCACAATACCATTTTGCCTTCTGCCATGCATGGTTTGCTGATATATATACAAGCATTCTTTATCATCATGAAAGAAAACGCCTTCGTTTATTAACTTGTTGAAATTGTCTTTGCCTTTTAAATAGATTTCAGGTGCATAATGATCAAAATCATCCGGAAAATCAATTTCCGGTTTAATCACATGATAAAATGAATGCGGATTGTCCTTACATTCTTCACGTGCTTCAATTTCATTGAGTACATCATACGGTTTGGAGGCCACCTTGGCAACTTCTGAAGCTACCGGGCGAATTCCCTTAAATGCTTTTAATATGGCCATAAATCTGTTTTTTTCAGGATCGCAAAATTAGGTTATATACCTTATAATATTGCTATAAGTAATAAAAATACATGTTGTGATCCTTAATGAACACAAGAAAGCCAACCAGTTCCTATATTTACAGAATCTCTCATACGGCTGTAATTCAATGATTTACGAGAACAATCTTTAAATAATCCCTCACAGAATGTGTCCCATGGAATATTTATATTTCTGCATTCTGTGAAGGCACCTGTTCTTTTGCAGGAAAATCATCAATCGGATTGATAGTGGAGTACGATGATTCCGTTCAAATAGCTCTTTCAAATATAAAAGTAGGATTTTATCAATAAGCGGTAACTGAAAATGATAAAGTAAATTTTGTGAAAATTGAAAAGAACTAAATCGAATTACGGTTTAAATAAGAAAGGGGAAAATTCCCCCTTTCTTATTTATTATTAAACAATTGAATAACTTTTTCGGCCAGTTCAATACCAATTCTTTCCTGAGCTTCTTTTGTAGATCCACCTATATGAGGTGATAATGATACATTTGGGTGCTCCCGAAGTTCTTTTCTGATCATTGGTTCTCCTTCAAAAACATCCAATGCAGCATATCTGATTTTACCGGAATTCAAACCGTCTAAAAGATCACTCTCTGCTACTACTCCACCCCGGGCTGTATTCACAATACCAACTCCTTGTTTCATCAAAGCAATTTGTTTTGCTGCTATTACCGGAACAGCACCTTTTGGAAAAGGAACATGCAAAGTGATAAAATCACTATGGCTTAGCAATTCCTCAAAAGGAACGCACTTCATTGTTACCATCAGGGATGCATTGCTGTGAGTTTGAAAAAAATCAATTTCAATTTTAACATCTGCAGCATTCAGCTTGAATGGCATAACTTTCATTCCGAGTCCAAGTGCCATTCTTGCTACGGTTTGTCCGATTTTCCCAAACCCAATAATCCCAAGAGTTTTTCCTTTTAATTCGATACCGGATGAATACTGCTTTTTCAGCGAATCGAAAATTTCTTTTGAATCACAAACAGGCATTTTTCTGTTGGCATCATGCAAGAACCGTGTCATTGTAAATAAATGGGCAAATACCAATTCTGCAACCGATTGAGATGATGCATCGGGTGTATTTACTACATGCAAACCCTTTTCGCGTGCATATGCAACATCGATATTATCCATGCCAACACCTGCTCTACCAATCAATTTTAAATTCGGGCATGCATCAATATGCTCTTTCCGAACCTGAGTTGCGCTTCTTACTAAAATTCCATCGAAATTCAGAAGTGCGGATGCCAACTGATCCTGTGGCACTTTATCAGTAACGATTTCAAAGTCTGCATCAGAAAATAATTTCTTTCCGGCAGCATCGATCCCGTCATTAGCTAAAATTCTGATCATAAAATTTATTTTAAGCGGTTTTCATTGCAAACTCCCTCATAACTTTAGTCATCACCTCTACACTTTCAATAGGAAGAGCATTGTAAAGTGATGCTCGGAAACCACCTACAGAACGATGGCCTTTAATTCCAATGATTCCGGCATCTTTCACAGCTTTCGAAAATTCTTCTTCAAGTTCAGGTTTAGTCATCAGAAAACAAACATTCATTTCTGAACGGTCTTCAACTGCAGTGGTTCCAGTAAACAAAGGATTACTATCAATTTCAGCATAGAGCATTGCAGCTTTTTCTGATTTATTTTTGTTATTGCTGGCACCCCACCTATTGATTGCAACCACTCCAGAGTTGCCATACAAACATAAATTGGAAATACCGGCGGCGTATTATACAAAGAATCACCTTCAATGTGCGTCTGATAATTTAACATAGTAGGAATGGTTCTGTTGACCTTTCCGCAAATATCATTCTTTATAATCACCAGTGTAACACCTGCAGGTCCCATATTTTTCTGAGCTCCTGCATAGATAAGATCAAACTTGGAAACATCAACTGGCTTACTGAAAATATCACTCGACATATCACAGACCACCGGAATTGGTGAATCAGGGTAAGACTTCATTTGTGTTCCGTAAATGGTATTGTTGGATGTTACGTGTAAATAAGCAGCATCTGCAGGAATACTAAAGTTTTTAGGGATATATGAAAAATTCTTGTCTTTGGAAGTTGCCAATACTTCTGTATTACCAACCATCTTAGCCTCTTTAATTGCTTTATTTGCCCATACTCCGGATTCAATATATGCTGCTTTTCCATCTACAGGTAAAAGATTATAAGGCACCATTGCAAATTGGGTACTTGCCCCACCTTGTAAAAACAGGATAGAATAATTTTCAGGTACACCTAGCAATTCTCTCACCAGCGATTTTGCCTTTTGAAGAATCGCATCAAAATCCTTACTTCGATGAGAAATTTCAAGTAGTGAAAGCCCGGTTCCATTAAGATCCAGAACTGCCTGAGCGGATTTACGGAGTGCTTCTTCAGGGAGAATGCCCGGACCTGCACCAAAATTATGTTTTTTCATATAGTTCCATTTTGATAATGCAAATTAACACTTTTATAAACTAAGGTGTATCAATCAGGTTAAAATTCCTCTTGACCACTGATTAATTCCTCATATCGAGATTGGATTTATAATACCAGAGTCCCTTTTTATAGCGGTACCCATCATAGGTGAAATCGGGTCCATAATAGCGAAACTGCCCTTTAGCAGATGGACTTGCAGGCGATAAATGGTCAAAAACGAACATTTTCTTCTTTTTTTCATATCGTAACAACATCACTGCTTCAGCAGTAAATTCAAAAACTTCTCTCCATTTTTTCTTACTCTTTTCATCTATAAAAACAGGAGCACCAAAAGCAACATTGTCGTACCTGTCAAAGGTCAATACCTCCAGAACTTTCCTGGTGGTATATCTGTCATGACCAATCCATCCCAGCAGGTAATAATGGTATCACCATTTTACTTTCTTTTCAATCAAATCATAATAAACATCACCCATCCAGGAATCGGAATTTAATTCCTTCATTTCTATGGTATCATTGTCACATTTTTTCTCTATCAGTCCGATCAACCTCATTTCAGTTTTCGCAGGATTAAACCTCTGTATCAGGCCAAAATACCGGTACGTTCCATCATCACGTGACTGATGAAACCAGGTATAAATTCTGGTCCGGTTGTCGGAGGTACGTAATTTAGAAAGAGCTTTGATACTGTCGAATGGATATGAAAATGAAGCAGGTTTCTTAAGCAGATCAAGCATACGCTCATTAAACTCAGCAACAGCAGCTCTTCTGACAATATCGGTTGAACCTCTGATGATTGAATCTGAAAGTACCTTCAGTATTTTTTCAGTAGCCAGTAGCTCTTCATTTACGGGTGTAACCGGTTGTGCATGCACATCGGAAAGCAGACAAAATCCAACAAGGATAAGTAAAATGAATTTGCGCATGAATTGAATTTATCTTTATAACGATGGAGAAGGCAAATTTAATATTTGGAATTCATTCCAAAGGCAATTCTCAACATATTGATGCATAGCATTAAAAAAAAATCCGCCAGGCTTTAAACGAGGCGGATTTTATATGTTTAATATGAGAAGCGATTAGTGCATTTTGCCTTTTTTAGCGAGCAATTCGTCTTTGCTTTCGCGGAAATTTTCATCATCCACACAGCAATCTACCGGGCAAACAGCAGCACATTGAGGCTCATCGTGAAAACCTACACATTCAGTGCATTTGTCAGAAACAATATAATAAGCATCCATAGAAACAGGTGCTTGTGGTGCATCGGCATCAACCTGTGAACCATCTAATTTGGTAAACATGCCTTTTACACTGGTACCATCGGAAAATCTCCACTCAGCACCACCTTCATAAATTGCGTTATTTGGACATTCGGGCTCGCAGGCACCGCAATTGATGCACTCATCAGTAATCTTGATTGCCATATATCTTGCTTTTAGTTTTAATTTTGAACACAAATATAAAGAGATTTGTTTCGTTTTCGAATGTTTAAATAAAAATTTGAATGAAAAGAAGTGATAAAGTAGAAATCTGGGCGCAAACTGGAGAAGTTTTGAGACAAATTGTAAATGGCGAAAAATCAGGCACATGGAACCAAAAGCTAGAAGATGTGGCCATCAGAGCTGCTATTCAAAATCCCTGGTTTACGCGTCCTCAACTTCAAATTTCTTTTGAAGGAATCACTAAAATGCTTGAATATGAGTCGCTTAAAAACTGGACTAACTCCTATCCTGAAATTTCTGAAAAATCATTCCGTGTTGGTGTGATTATGGCCGGAAATATTCCAATGGCAGGTTTTCATGACCTTTTGGCGGTTAATATGTCGGGAAATCATCTTGTTGCAAAAATGAGTGTTGACGACAAACTGCTAATTCCATTTATTCTGGAAATTCTATTTTCAATAGCTCCCGAATTAAAAAATGAGTTTGAAACGGTTGATCGTTTAAATGATATTGAAGCAATTATTGCCACCGGAAGTAATAATACAGGAAGGTATTTCGAACACTATTTTGGAAAATATCCGCATATTTTCAGGAAAAACAGAAATTCTGCAGCAATTTTGACCGGTAATGAAAATGAATTCGACCTTATTTTATTAGGTAAAGACATTTTCACTTATTTTGGTTTAGGTTGCAGAAATGTTTCCAAAATATTTATTCCGAAAGGATATGTCCTTGATGAGTTTTTTCTTAGTCAGCAAATTTACAGTGAAGTTATGCAGCACAATAAATATATGAATAACTTCGATTATCACCAGGCTTTGTACTTGTTAAACAGACAACCATTCCTGACAAATAATTTTTTAATTCTTACAGAAAATGAATCGCTTGCATCCCCTGTTTCAGTTGTACATTATGAATATTATGATGACACCAAGAAACTGGATGTTAGAATTAAATCGTTAGAGCAGGAATTACAATGTGTTGTAAGTAAGCAAGGCAAAATATCTTTTGGACAGGCACAATTTCCTGCAGTAACAGATTATGCAGACAACATAGATACAATGGCATTTCTAACTACCCTGAAAAATTAACAAATTAGTTTTTTTCGTAGGCACCTAAATCTGGATCACCGGTACGGTCAACTCCTTTAATATCGAATCCTGTTAAAGAATCAATGAAGTTTCCATCTGCTGCATTTATTGCAGGTGAGCCAGATTCCAATTGATAATCATCTTCAGCATAATCAACAAATAGTGGATTTTGATTGATGATCATTCCGGAAAAATTGGAACCGGATGTATTCAACTCAGTCTTCAAAAGTACATTTCTGAAATTATATCCAGTAGCGTTAAATTCAAAATCGAGTTCCAGTTCTTCATCATTATTTCCCCAGATGATACAATTAATAAAATCGGCTTTGCTGAGAGGAAATTCAACTGCATTATTAGACTGATTAATTGCGTAGTCATTGATATAAACAGTTGGTGTGTTTCTTTGCCCGTTATTCCAGTAATTGGCAATTGTACAAAATTTGAATTCATAATTGCCACCTTGCGATAAGGCAACTCCATATTGACCACTTCGGGCAATAACACTGTTTCTTGCTTCTATTTGATAATATCTGGAAAGTATTCCGAACCCTGACATATTTTCAATTATGGTGTTCTGAATTTTAACCATTTTAGGCGGAGCTGTGTCAAGTAAACATTCTGTTTGCAATCCAATAAATCCATTTCTGATTTCTGCATATGTGATTTCATTCTGATCACTACCTTCATTAATCCAGATCCGATCCCACTGTCCAGGCACATCCTGATAATACGACTCTCTTCGAACACCTTCAAATTTTACCGGTTCATTCATATTTCCCTGAACTTTTAATGTTCCGTAGCGGTAAACCCAGATTCCGGAATTATTTCCAAAATAAATTTTTGTTCCTGGCTGAATTATTAAAGTTTGGGTTGAATCAACAACAGCATATCCCCCATAAATCACATAAGGTAAAACGTTGTCCCATGTTATGGTGGTATTTAAACCAGTATCTAGTAAAGCATAAGGGATGAATGAATTACCTGTTTGAATGGCTTTGTCAGCTATGATAAACCTGGCATTCTGTCCAAATGCTACCAAATCAACATCCTGAATGTTGCCATTAGTTTCAAAAACAATAGAATCCATTACCAGATAAGGGGTCAATGAACTATTTGGATCGATAGTAACTTCAACAAAAATGAATAATGAGTCTTTGCCAGCAACTTCCACGTTACTGAAACTCTTACCCGGAATTCCATCCACATTCAAACGATATGGAGAAGAATTGCCTGTTGCTAATCTGATAGATGAAACATTTATGGGCCGGCTGTTCCGGTTATAAATCTTTAATTGTTTGGTCGTCGACCCTAAACTGGAGAAAATGGTATCAAAAATAATAGTGTCAGCGGAAAATTCCAATTTTGCTGAACTGTCAGTTAGTAAATCATCTTTCTTGCACGAAGAAACTGCTAAAACAAATAAAAAGCTGAAAATGAAGTAGTTAATATTTTTTAAAGGCATATGTTGTTGGATAACTGCTACAAAGATAACCAGACTGCTTAAACATTCATTATTCAATAATTATTGTCTCATATTTTAAATAACTAATATTCAGCTACATACCAGTCAATCCGAAAATCAACAAAAAAAAATCCCATCCTATTGGAGAATAGGACTCTTTATCTTATCTTTGCATCCCGTTTTGAAAACTGTACATATGAAAAAGGACATACATCCAAAAAATTACAGAATGGTGGTATTTAAAGATATCTCCTGCGACTATGCATTTCTAAGTCGTTCAACTGTAGAAACCAAAGAAACAATTACCTGGGAAGATGGTAAAGAATATCCACTTATTAAGCTGGAGATTTCGCACATGTCGCACCCCTTTTACACCGGCAAAATGAAGCTGGTAGATACAGCGGGTCGTGTTGACAAATTCCGCAACCGTTATAAGAAACACACGGAGAAATCCGGGAAATAATAGATTCCGCCAATCAAAAAAAGTCCCTTCCGGGACTTTTTTTTTAGCCTTTTCTTTGACAATTTTGAACCTTTC
This sequence comes from Bacteroidota bacterium, assembly GCA_016713525.1. Lineage (GTDB taxonomy): Bacteria > Bacteroidota > Bacteroidia > AKYH767-A > OLB10 > JADKJB01. The sequence continues at coordinate 227,919 of JADJOZ010000007.1, forward strand.
AAATTCCTAAGCGCTATGACAAATACCGTTTTATTTGATTTCAACAGGAAGTCATTGTTACCATTTACCTATACCCGACCTGTTGCCGATATCAGAATAGGAATATTAACCATTCGGGAACATTGGGAGCTTTTACTTGGGGGACCTACTTCATCACTTACAGAGGAATACCTTACAAAAAAGTATACGGTCTGGAAAGAGCAGGAAAATATTTTCATTAACGGAGCACTAATTGCAACACCGGAATTGGTGGATGCAACAAGGGGACTTTCATTAGGCCAGCGTTTGGTTCAAAATGGAATTCCTCTGGCGGCATTTGCAGAAGGATGGCCTGATCCTGTATCACCCTATGGCAGATTCAGGGATATTGAATTCAAAGGTGCTGTGATAATAATCGCAAATCCGTGGGACATTTTCACTTTGAATGACCAGGTGCTTCGGGCACAATCTAAAGCACTTACCGTCGGAAGAAAATCGGCACCAATTAGCCTATCCAACAAACTTAATGCTCCGGAAAATATTTTTATTGAACCCGGTGCCACAGTTGAATGCAGTATAATTAATGCAGCAACCGGCCCGGTTTACATTGGTGCAGAAGCCGAGGTGATGGAAGGTGCAATGATCAGAGGGCCATTTTCTCTTGGCACACATGCTACTTTAAAAATGGGTGCTAAAATATATGGAGCAACTACCATTGGACCGCATTGCAAAGTTGGTGGCGAAGTGAATAATTCCGTAATTTTTGGGTTCTCCAATAAAGCTCACGATGGTTTCCTGGGAAATTCCGTGATTGGTGAATGGTGCAATTTAGGGGCCGATACCAATAACTCTAACCTGAAAAACAATTACAAAAATGTTCAGGTGCACGACTTTATTTCCGGAGGATCTAAAGATACCGGATTACTTTTCTGCGGATTATTTATGGGCGATCATTCCAAGTGCGGAATTAACACCATGTTTAACACAGGAACTACTGTTGGAGTATCAGCCAATATTTTTGGAGCAGGTTTTCCCAACAAATTTATACCATCGTTTGCATGGGGTGGAATTGAGCCGGAAAATACGACACGATTCCGATTAGATAAAGCAACTCAATTGGCTAAGGAAGTCTTCAAAAGAAGAAGTATGGATTTTGATGCTACAGAAGAATCCATTTTAAAAACTGTTTTTGACCTGACAGAAAGTAACTCTGGCTGAAATTCGTGAAATTGCACAATTAATTGGCAACATAATGACTTTAAGTATGTTATAGTCTAAAACAGTGTCTACGCCCCTTCAACTATGCGTTTGGCATATCAATTGACTAATAGACCTGCTATCAGTTTAACCTGTCATTTTGCAAACACACTGACAAAATGACTCTTATTTAATATTTCATGTTCGACAACGCTTATACCAACAACATTTATGGAATTTCAGGATTATCAGACGATGAGCCGGATTTAATTCCTTTGCTTTCATCAGAAGATGAAGAGAGCATGAATGCTGAGAACATTCCAGATGTCCTCTCAATTTTACCATTAAGAAATACAGTTTTATTTCCCGGGGTAGTAATTCCAATTACCGTCGGGCGCGATAAATCGATTAAGTTGATTAAAGATGCTTACAAATCCGATAAAATTATTGGTGTAGTATCTCAAAAAGACAGCACGGTTGAAGATCCGAAAGCTACCGATTTACATTCTGTAGGAACAGTTGCGCATATTATTAAAATGTTGCGTATGCCAGATGGTAACACTACTGTTATTATTCAAGGAAAAAAACGTTTTATCATTAGTGAAGTTAAGGAGTCAGAGCCTTACATTAAAGCTTCCATTCTGCCTGTTGCAGATAAAAAGGTTATCCAGAATGAAAAAGAATTCAATGCTCTCATTGATTCACTTAGAGATCTATCCTTACAAATCATTACTCAGTCACCCAACATACCGACTGAGGCATCCTTTGCAATTAAAAATATTGAAAGCCCCTCCTTTCTAATCAATTTCATTTCATCTAACATGAATGCAGATGTTGCCAGAAAGCAACAACTGTTAGAAATGACCGATTTAAAGGAAAGAGCTACTCAGGTTTTGCAATATTTAACTCAGGAATTGCAACTGTTGGAATTAAAAAATCAGATTCAATCGAAAGTTAAAATTGATATCGACAAACAACAGCGTGAATACTTTCTGAATCAACAATTAAAAACCATTCAGGAAGAACTTGGTGGTAATTCACAGGACCAGGAAATTGATGAACTTAGACTCAAAGCATCTAAGAAAAAATGGTCAAAGGAAGTAAATGCTGTTTTTGAAAAAGAACTGGAAAGATTAAACAGAATAAATCCTGCTGCAGCTGAATATTCAGTTACTTTAAATTATCTGGAACTACTCCTTGAATTACCCTGGAGTGAATTCACCTCTGATAATTTTGATTTAAAAAGAGCTGAGAAAGTTTTGAATGCAGATCATTACGGTTTAGATAAAGTAAAAAACCGTATCATGGAATACCTTGCAGTATTAAAACTTAAAGGGAACATGAAGTCACCTATCATGTGTTTATATGGTCCTCCCGGTGTCGGAAAAACATCGCTGGGGAAGTCAGTAGCAAAAGCACTTGGACGAAAATACGTCCGCATGTCGTTAGGTGGCTTGCGGGATGAAGCAGAAATCAGAGGACACCGGAAGACATATATTGGTGCAATGCCGGGAAGAATAATTCAAAATCTTAAGAAAGCGAAATCATCAAATCCGGTTTTTGTATTAGATGAAATTGACAAACTCACACATGATTTTCATGGTGACCCTTCTTCCGCATTATTGGAAGTTCTGGATCCGGAACAAAATACCAGTTTCTATGATAATTATGTGGAAATTGAATACGATCTATCCAAAGTATTATTTATTGCCACTGCAAATTCATTAAGCTCTATTCAACCTGCTTTACGAGACAGAATGGAAATTATTGAAATCAATGGATACACTGTTGAAGAAAAAATCCAGATTGCTATTAAGCATTTAATTCCAAAACAATTGGAAGCACATGGACTTAAAAAAGGTCAGGTAATTTTGTCAGATAAAATTATTGAACGGATTATTGAAGATTATACAAGTGAATCAGGTGTAAGAACACTTGAAAAACAAATTGCTTCCGTAATTAGATCCACAGCAAAATCAGTTGCTATGGAGGAAAAATATGATGCTAAAATAAATGAAACTCAACTGAGAAAAGCATTAGGTGCTCCGTATTTTCAAAAAGAAAAATCGATTGACAATAATGTGGCAGGTGTAGTTACAGGACTTGCATGGACTCCGGTTGGTGGAGATATTTTATTCATAGAAACCTCACTTAGTAAAGGAAAAGGTAAACTCACATTAACAGGGAATCTTGGTGATGTGATGAAAGAATCGGCAGTGATTGCATTGGCTTATCTGAAATCTCATACCGATCAACTTGAAATCGCTCCTGAACTTTTCGATAATTGGGATGTTCACATTCATGTTCCGGAAGGAGCAACTCCAAAAGATGGTCCGTCAGCAGGCATAACGATGCTAACTTCTCTGGCATCTGCTTTTAGTCAAAGAAAGATCCGGAGAAAACTGGCAATGACAGGTGAAATCACCTTGCGAGGAAAAGTTTTACCAGTGGGAGGAATCAAAGAAAAAATTCTTGCTGCCAAAAGAGCAGGAATTACAGATATCATTCTGAGCGAAGATAATAAGAAAGATATTCTAGAAATTAAGGAACATTATTTGACTGGTTTAACTTTCCATTATGTTAAGGAAATGATTGAAGTGGTTAAGCTGGCTCTTTTAAATGAGAAAGTTAAAAATCCAATTAACTTTCAAAATACTCCTTCATCAAATGGAAGTAATATTAACAAAGAAGTTGCAACCATAGCCAAAAAAGAAACCAAAGTCACTCAGAAGAAAACAAAGCACTGACTCCGAATACTCGGACCAAAAGCAAAAAGAAAAAGTAAAACTAAGAATATAAAAAAAAGTCCCGGAGATTCCGGGACTTTTTTTTGTATTTAACTTTCTCTAATCAAAGCTTCTCTTACTTTAAAATATGTGAAGATGCGGCACTCAGATTTCCATCAACATATACTTCAATAACATATGTACCCGGAGCAAATACCCGCTCCTGCTCTTCCCATTTCAAACAAACATCCTGTTTCGAATTATCATAATTAATTTTTGTGGTTGCAGTAAACTGAACTTCTTCCCCTGAAGTAGCCATCTTAAATGTGCTGGATCCTTGTGAAGTTGCTCCCATTGTTTTGCCACCTGGCTCAACTATGCGAAGGTAAACTTCCTTCTCACCTGATTTTGCAATTTTATTTTCCAGAACCGAAAAACAAACTTCCATTTTATTGGTACGTTTTGCCATTGCGGTTTCTGAATATTTGGAACTACCGCGTTTTTTGTAAGACTTCACGTTCATATATTCAGACTTCAGTACTGAAGCTGTATTAACTGTTGTCTCAAGATTTTTAGAGAGATTTTCGACAGTAGAAGTCAACTCCTGTTTATCCTTTTTGAGCTGATCATTTTCAATAAGCAGTTTATCGATTTTATCGAGGTATTCATCCCGCATCTTTTTGATTTCTTCCAGCTCAGCCCGTAGCTTTTTGTTCAATGCTGCAGAATTTTTCTCATTCTTCAACATTTTTTCAATTTTCTCTTTTTGCTGTTCAATGTTTGTATTTGCTTCAGCAAGAAGACTATCAAGGCGTTCATTGATACCCTTGTACTGATTCAATTCCTGATAGGTATCACCCAGTTCCTTTTCTACTTCCATTTTTGCAGTAAGCAAACTGTCTGTTTTAACTTCATACCCTTCAACAACAGTGTTTTTATTCTGCCATTGATATATGTTCAGGATTCCGGACAATGCCAGCAGGATAATCCAGATTTTGTTGTTCCCACCCTTTTTCTCAGCAGCGGGGTTTGATTTGTTTTCCATGGTTTTGGTTGCTATAATTAATTTGTTGATTTTTGAATCACTTTTTTCTAACCACTTGATAATACGAAGGTAATTGGTTAATCAGGGTCAATTTCTGCCTCAGAATGAAACTTATTCACAATTCATTTCACAATCCGGTAAAACGGGCAAACGGAGTAGATTTCTGGGATGAGAATTCACCTTTAATAAACTTAAAATAACCGGCAACAGCTATCATAGCAGCATTATCGGTACAGAACTGAAATGGCGGTATAAAAAGATCCCATCCATTTTCCAATGCATTTTCTAGAAGTGCATTTCTTAAGCCTGAATTGGCACTCACTCCTCCGGCAATAGCAATCGTTTTGATACCTGTTTGCTCAGCAGCTTTTTTAAGTTTCCGTAGCAGAATTGCAACAATGGTAGCTTGTACGGAAGCGCAGATATCATTCAGATTTGACCTGGTAAATGATGGATCTGCTTGTTGTTGCTTATTCAGAAAATACAAAATAGAGGTTTTCAGACCACTGAAACTGAAGTCCAGATTGGCAACCTGAGGATGTGGAAAGCGAAAAGCGTCAGGATTACCTGAAACTGCCAGTTTATCAATCATGGGTCCCCCGGGATAAGGCAATCCAATTATCTTAGCTATTTTGTCAAATGCCTCTCCTGCCGCATCGTCTTGCGTTTGGCCAATTAGCTCAAAATCACTATGATCCTTTACAATTATAAGTTGAGTATGGCCACCGGAAACTGTAAGGCAAAGAAAGGGGAAAGATGGGACACGGCATTCGGTATCAGGTAATCGTGCAAAATGAGCCAAAACGTGTGCCTGCATGTGATTCACCTCAATAATTGGTATACCCAGTGCCAGTCCAAATGACTTGGAAAAAGAAGACCCAACCATAAGTGCACCCAACAAACCCGGGCCATTCGTAAAAGCTATGGCATCAAGGTCTTTTTTACTTACATTTGCCTGACGGAGAGCCTGATCGACAACAGGAATGATATGCTGCTGATGAGCCCTGGAAGCCAATTCCGGAACAACACCACCAAATGCCTCATGTACCCTTTGTCCGGCAACAACATTGGCAAGAATTTTGTCATTAACGCTCACCGCAGCAGCAGTATCGTCGCAAGATGATTCAATTCCTAATATCAGTACCGGTTTCATGAAGTTAAGTTTAAAGTCACCTGGTGTAACCGGCACAAAATTACGTTATCAGATCGAACAACCCATTAATCAATTGTATTCCTATTAAAAAGTTCCTCAAAATAACTGCAATTGTGCTTTTCAGCGTGTTCCTGCTGGCAATAGGTTTGGTATACAGTATTCGCATCCCTGCTGTTCAGACATGGATTGTACAACGTGTTACTGCTTATTTATCAGATGAATTAAAGGCTAAGGTTACCATTGATGCCATTCATATTGAATTTATTAAAACACTTTCCATAAAGGGAATCTATATTGAGGACCAGCATAAAGACACTTTGTTATATGCCGCTGAGATCAATACTTCAATAGAAATGTTTGCTCCGGGTCAACAGAAGATATATCTGTCGGGAATAATTTTAAATGAAGGAGTTGTAAAGATTCAAAAATACCCGAATGAAAAGGGGCTGAATTTCAAATTTATAGTTGACTATTTTGACTCTGGTAAAAAAGATTCAACTGCCTCTAAACCTTTTGATTTTAATCCCGGAGAAATTGAATTAACAAATATGCAATTTGTTTACCGGGATAACCGGTACAATGATTATTTCAAAGGAGTCGACTTTGAAGATATTCGTCTCTTAAACCTGAATGCAACCATCCAGGATTTCAAACTTGATGAAGATACTGTATTTGCTTCCATTGAAAACATCAGCTTTACAGAAAAGAGTGGTTTTGAAATTGAATACTTCGAATCATCTGCAAAATTCACACCTGTAAGAATGGAATTTGAAAACTTGCTCATTAAAACAAGTGAATCACAAATTCAAGGAGCCATTACTTTCATTTATGAAGATTTTGAAGACTTTGATGATTTTATTCATAAAGTCAGAATAAATTCTCAGTTCGAAGAAAGCATCTTATCATCGAACGACCTGACATATTTTGCATCCGAACAGGAAGGACTTGATAAAACCATTGAATTCAGTGGTAAAGTAAGAGGAACAATTGATCAGTTAAGAGGTAAAAATCTGAACATCGCATTTGCTGACCATTCTTCATTCAAAGGCGATATAAGTATTGCCGGACTTCCCGACTTTAATGAATCGTTTTTTGATTTGGTGGTTGAAAATCTGGAAACAGACTACGATGAAATCGAATCTATCCCGGCATTCCCATTTACTGAAGGAGAAAATATTGATTTGCCGGATAATTTGAGAACACTTGGATCAGTGAAAATATCAGGAAAATTCACAGGTTTCTTAAATGACTTTGTTGCATATGGAAATGCACAAACAGATTTAGGTTATGTTTCGTCTGACTTAAATTTAAAAATTGAAGAAGACTTTGATAAAAGTTCATACTCCGGACATTTATCTGCTATTGGTTTTGATATTGGTACACTAAGTAACAATAGCAAAATATTAGGCAAAACAACTTTTAAAACTCAGGTATCAGGATATGGATTTTCACTTGCGAAAGCAAATGCAAAAATGGATGGAAATATTACATCCTTATTCCTGAATGGCTATGATTACAAAAACATTACAGTTAATGGTACAATCTCCCGAAAGTTATTCAATGGTATATTAAATGTTAATGAAAATAATCTGGGACTTGACTTCAAAGGGAATATTGATTTGAGTCACAAATTACCGGTATTTGATTTCAAAGCGGAAATAACCAATGCCCATCTTGCTAAATTGAATCTTATTGACAGGGATTCTTCTGCCACTTTAAATACTACCGCAGAAATAAAAATTCAAGGTACTGACATAGACAACATGACCGGGTATGTGAATTTAAGGAATACCCGATATTCTGAAATGAATGATTCAATAACCATAAATTCAATAGTATATAATTCTGAAACAACAAACAATATTCAAAATGCTTCATTAAAATCCGATATAATAAATTTTGATCTGACAGGAACATACAAACGAACATCAATGTTTGGGGAAATTAAAGAACTAATTGCAGCCTATGTTCCGGCTTTGCAACCTGGAAAAACAAACAAATCGGATATACTTAAAATGAATTATCATTTAAGTTTCGGACAAACGGATCCACTATTTGAAATATTCATGCCTGAATTAATGATAAGCCAGGGAACCCGAATCACAGGCAATATTGATAACGTACTTAAAAACATTACTCTTGATATCACATCTGACAGTATCCGATATGATGATTTCCTGTTTGAAGGTACTAAAATTGGCATATCTACTTCGGGCCAACGGCTATTTGTGAACAACAATATGCAATTGATCACTGTAAATGATACTTTGAAATTAGCAAACTTCCGAATCAACGGCAACACCGATAAAAATAGTTCTTCATTTTCAATTTTAGGTTCTGCAAGAGATAGCAATCTGACTAAATTTGAAATAAATGGCCAGACAAATTATTTAGCCACAGGTCAGGTTCAATTCAAATTCATGCCTTCCGACATTGAAGTCAATGATAAGGTATGGATTATTGATGATAAAAATTCCGCCTTGATTGATTCAGGTAGTGTGACAATACAGAACTTCTCCATTTCTTCAGGAGATCATAAAATTGATATAGGCGGGATAATATCAGAAAATCTGAATGATAAATTAACCATAACATTAACCAACTTCGACACACGTGATATTAATCCACTTCTGGCACTATATGACGTTGATATGGGTGGTTATGCAACTGGAACCGGAACTTTTTCAGGCATTTTGAATACTCCGGGAATAAATTCTGACATGTTTATCAAGGACCTGCAACTTTATGGTGATACTTTAGGAGATGCAAAAATAGATTTCGGTTTTGTACTTAAGGAGAAAAAAATCATAGTAGACGCTTTGGTTGACCGCGGAGGCATAAAAAATATTGAAGTCAAGGGGAAATATTACATCAATGAAAAGAATGATTCTCTGGATTTCAGAATCATCATGCAAAAAACCAACTTAACAGCGTTCAGTGGCTATGCAAAAGATTTGATTTCAGAGCTAAGAGGAAAAGCATCCGGGGAACTGCGAATTACGGGTTTAGCTAACAAGCCTGTTATGAAAGGAAAAATACGATTGCAACAAACCAGCTTTCGATTCGATTACCTGAACACTCATTACAATTTTTCTGAAGAAGTTGAATTTGAAGAAAATTATTTCCGTTTTAAGAATTTTACAGTGAATGATGAAAACGGAAATCAAGCCAAAATCGATGGATATGTTTATCATGATCATTTATCAGATTTTGTACTTTCATTTGATGTTACCGCAAAAAATTTCCAGATGCTGAATACCAGCATGGCGCAGAATGATTTGTATTATGGAAAAGCCTATGGTTCGGGAATTGTAAAAGTAAGAGGACCTCTCGACTTAATCGACATTGATCTGGCATTAAAAACAGAAAAAAACACACAAATATTTATCCCATTAAGTAATCCTGAAGAAGTATCAAGCAGTAGTTTTATAAATTTCATTACTCATGACGGAGAAAATCAGCTGGCAGAAACCGGTGAAGTAGATTTTTCAGGAATAAACATGAACTTTGAACTGGATGTAACCAACGATGCGGAAATACAACTCATATTCGACTCAAAGATCGGAGATATCATTAAAGGCAGAGGAACCGGAAATATTAATATGTCGATTAATGCCCAGGGGGAATTTAAAATGTATGGCGATTATCAGGTTAGTAATGGTGATTACCTTTTCACGCTTCAAAATCTGATCAATAAAAAATTTACTATTAACCCAGGAGGAACTATTCGCTGGAGCGGAGATCCTTATGATGCTATTATTGATCTTGAAGGTGTGTATAAATTGCGTGCAAGTTTGTACGATTTGTTTCAGGATACCACATTCAAGAAACGAGTACCGGTTGAAGTGCTTTTAAGTCTGAAAGATGAATTATTCAACCCAACAATTCAATTTCAGATCAAGGTTCCTGACATTGACCCGACTGCAGAAACTCTCATTAACAGATATATTTCAACAGATCAGGAGAAAAGCAGGCAAACAATGAGTCTGCTGGTTCTGAACCGTTTTTCAAGAGCTGCTGAAGTGGAATACGCGGGAACATCTTCTTCCGGTGTATCAGCAAATGCTACTGAATTTTTGTCACAACAATTAAGTGTATGGGCTTCACAAATTTCTGAATCAATCAATGTGGGCGTTAATTACAGAGCAGCCGATGCCTTTAGTCAGGAGGAACTGGAAATTGCCGTGTCTACTCAGCTCTTCAACGATCGTGTTACTCTCGATGGAAACGTAGGTGTGTCAGATAATAATAATACCAGTCAGAATACATCTAATCTGGTAGGTGACTTCAACGTGGAAGTTAAAGTAAGTGAAGATGGGAAATTCCGATTCCGGGCATTTAATAAGACAATCAATAACAGTGTGCTCAATAATTACAACTCACCATACACACAGGGAGTAGGTGTTTTTTACAGAGAAGAATTTGATACCATCGGGGAATTGATCCGTAAGTTCAGAGATAAATTCCGTCAGAAAGATGAACCCGTTGATGCCATGATTTCTCAATAGTTGAATTGAGCAAGGAATTTATTTTTTCAATTTTTTTTTCAGTGTTATTAAAAAACCAAGGAAAAACTTACTTTTGGAAGAAGCAATCATCCCTATATGAAGCATATCAATCAGAGGAATTCTATAAATCGTTTTTTTAACTTGCTGTTTATCATATGTTTATGCCCTTTTTCAACGTTTGCACAACAAACCTTGAATGGTGTAATCAAAGACAATAAAACCAACGAAACACTTATAGGAGCCAATGTTGTAATTAAAGGAACAACTACCGGCGCACAAACTGATCTTGATGGTAAATTTAAAATAACCACAGATCAGGCTCTCCCTTTAACTCTGGTTATTTCGTATATCGGATATATTCAGCAAGAATTTGTCGTAAAAACCAACACCCTGATAACTATTAAACTACAGGCAAACGAGGTTTTACTTAAAGATGTGGAAGTTGTTGGTAGCAGAATTTCTGAGAAACAAAAAGAAGCGCCAATGACAGTTGAGTCGATGGATGTAATTGCGATAAAAGAAACACCTGCTGCAAATTTTTATGAGGGTTTAGGGCAATTGAAGGGGGTTGATCTTACATCAGCCAGCATAGGATTTAAGGTAATTAATACCAGAGGATTCAATAGCACATCTCCGGTAAGATCACTTCAGATTATTGATGGGGTGGATAATGCTTCTCCGGGACTTAATTTTTCACTAGGTAATTTTTTAGGTGCATCTGATCTGGATGTCAGCAAGGTGGATTTGGCAGTTGGTGCAAATTCTGCATTTTACGGACCAAATGCTTTCAATGGAGTTATCAGTATGACAACAAGAAGTCCATTTATAAATCCCGGACTTGAATTTTCTTTTAAAGTTGGTAACAGAGGCTTAATAGAAAATGCAGTTCGGTTTGCAGATGTTATTAAAAATAAAAAGGGAGAAGAGAAGTTCGGTTATAAATTTAATGTTTTCTATTTGAAAGTTAATGATTGGGAAGCAGAAAATTTAAGTGCCACTCCACAATCGAGAAGTAGTGCAGATAATCCGGGAGGATATGATGCTGTTAATGTTTATGGTGATGAGTATCAGAATGGATTTGATTTGAATCAAAACAGTAAAGACTATCCAGGACTGGGAGTAATTTCACGAAGAGGTTATTTTGAAAAAGATCTGGTAGATTACAACACTTCAAATCTGAAAATAGGGACAGCGCTTCATTACAAATTACGTCCTGCCACCGAATTAATTGTTGCTTCTAATTTTGGAACAGGAACTACCATTTACCAGGGTGATAACAGATATTCTTTGAAAGATATTATGTTTTATCAGAATAGGATTGAAATCAGAAAACAAGATAAGTGGTTTTTGAGAGCATATGCAACACATGAGGATGCAGGCAAATCGTATGATGCTTTTTTCACTGCATTGTTGATGCAAAATTCAGCGAAGAGCAATGGTGATTGGTATCAGGATTACATTGATTACTGGTTTATAAATGTTAAGAATAATCTTCAAACATTACCCGGGTTTCCGCAACCCAATCAATTTGTAACATATGAAGAGTATTTAAGTGCAATAAATCCTTTTTTGAGTCAGAATTACCCTGATACGCTAAATTATTTTCACAATCTTGCTCAAACATTCGTAAATGGAATAGGAAATCCATTAAATGCTAATAGTGCATTTTATGAACCTGGCAGCTATCAATTTGATACGGCATTTACCAATATAACCAGTAAAAAATCTTTTTCTGAGGGTGGTTCACGATTGTACGACAAATCGGCACTATACCATGTGCACGGTGAATATAAATTCACGCCCAAATTTATGGACATTGTTATCGGCGCTAATTACCGCTGGTATTTACCTGAATCAGATGGTACCATTTTTAGTGACACGATGGGGGTTAAAATCAGAAATGAAGAAGGCGGTGCTTATGCAGGAATTGAAAAAAAATTCCTGAAAGAAAAACTTAAATTGAGTGCCACTGCCCGCGTCGATAAAAACAAAAATTTTGATTATCTTTTCTCTCCAGCTGTGTCGGCGGTGTATCTGCCAGGGAAAGATCAGGTTATAAGGGCTTCGTTTTCTTCTGCAATAAGAAATCCCACTCTTGCTGATCAGTATTTATATTATCCGGTTGGAAGAGCAATTCTTATTGGAAATAAAGATGGTTTTGAAGGACTTGTTACAGTGCCATCATTGATCAACTTTTATGATTTCAATAAAAAGTTTGATACCCTGGAATTTTTTAATGTTAAAGCTGTACGACCTGAAGAAGTAAAATCGCTTGAAATTGGATATAGAACTACCATATCAAACCGTCTATATCTGGATGCCAGTGCTTATTATTCATCTTATAAAAATTTTATTGGTTATAAAATTGGAGCAGATGTAGATACATTTCAGATTCCAATTATTTTCCCACCATTCAGTTACACCGACCTTCGCTTTAATAATGTGTTAAGGGTAGCAACAAATGCAGAAGACATTGTTACAACACGAGGTGTTACTGTAGGATTAAATTATTATCTGGGTAAGTATTATGCAATTACCACAAATTACAGTTATAACCTTCTGGATTTAGGAGGTTCTGATGATCCGCTAATTCCTGCATTCAATACTCCGGAACATAAATTTAACATAGGTTTTAATGGTCGCGACATTAATAATTTCAGTTTTAATATTAACTATAAATGGGTGGATGGGTTTAACTATGAAGGCTCGCCTCAATTCACGGGATATATTGAATCTTATGGGGTAGTAGATGCTCAAATAAATTATAAATTCGATAAAGACAGACTTATCTTTAAGCTTGGATCATCGAATCTCCTTGATAATCAGCATTATGAGGTTTATGGGGGCCCACTTGTTGGGAGACTTTATTACTTTAGCATCATAATTTCAGCACCTTCCAAAAATTTGAAGTAAATTAGAGTACTAAACTTTAAAAACTTAAATCTTAATATAACTAACATGAAAAAAACTTTACTAAACGTATCAGCCGGGATAGCGATGATGATACTGCCTGGTACCTTGATGGCACAACGCTACCTTTCTGAAGTGTTTCCAAATGTAATTGTTACATCCAATGTACAATACGCGGAAAACATTTCAATCTTCCCTCCTCCTACACCGTCATCTATTCCATTGTTAATGGATGTTTACGAACCTGATGGAGATGCATTACTTGATCGCCCATTGATTATCTTCATGCACACCGGCAGTTACCTGCCACCATTTATCAACGGCACTCCAACAGGAAGTCGCCAGGATAGTGCAACAGTTGAAATTTGTAAACAGTTTGCACGCCGCGGATATGTAGTTGCCAATATGGATTATCGTGTTGGTTGGAATCCTGCAGGTTCAAACGTAGATATCCGTCGTGGAACTTTACTCAATGCTGTTTACCGTTCTATTCAGGATGCTAAAGCTTGTGCGTTCTTTAAAAAAAGGACGCTGCTACAACTGACACATATAAAATTGATCCGAACACTGTAATTCTTGGTGGTCAGGGAACAGGTGGATACATTGCAGTTAATTATGCAAGTTTAGATGATCCTGCAGAAATTACGCTTCCTAAATTTCTAAGCGGCACAACAGATGCAACCTACGGATTTGTTGCAGGTCAATCCTACGTAAATCAGGCTTTGCTTGGTGATTTTGATGGCTTCGGCGGAATACCACAATTAAACAATCCAAATAATAGCGTTGGATATGATAACACTATTCACTTCGCATTTAATATGGGTGGTGCATTAGGTGATTCAACATGGCTTGAGCCTGGTGATGTTCCAACAGTTGCGATGCACGTTATCGGTGATCCATTTGCTCCTTTTGATGTAGGTATCGTATTTGTACCAGGAAATCCTCCTCAATCAGTTGTCGATGTAATTGGTTCAAAATCGATCATTCGTCTTGCAAATTCATATGGAAATAACGACTGTTTTATCAGCGCTGGTTTTACAGATGCTTATACTCAGGCAGCAAACCTGAACAACAGTGGTTATGATGGTCTTTATGGTTTCGCTACAACTCCACAGGTTCAATCAGGACCATGGGAATGGTTCGATTCATTAAGTGTTGTAATTGGTGCGGCAACTGTGATGGCGAATGGAACTCAAATTTATACTAATGCGTTATTGACAAATCCTGATATGTCGAAAGCCAAAGGTTTGGCTTATATTGATACTGTTATGAACTATCTGAATCCAAGAATTGTTTTTTGTCTGGGATTAACAACAGGAATTAATTCAATTGAAACAGCAGAAGGTTTAATTTCTGTATCTCCAAATCCTGTTTCAGATGTTATTAATGTTGATTTATCAACTATCAATAATAAAATCAATGCAATAGGTTTGTATGATATTTCAGGAAGAAAAGTTATTGATGTTAATGTAACTGAATCCAGAAAATATACAATTAATCGTGGTTCTATTAATTCAGGAAGCTACTTCGTAAGAATAGAACTTGAAAATGGAATTGTAAATAAGAAAATCGTATTGATGTAATAGCATCATTCATAAATACAAAAAAGGCTGTCTCTCGCGAGATGGCCTTTTTTATTTTAAGTTCCGGTATTGTTTCCTGCAATAAAGCCGGTTGACCATGCAGCCTGAAAATTGAATCCACCCGTTACACCATCTATATCCAGAATCTCTCCTGCAAAATACAGTCCAGGCATTAATTTACTTTCCATGGTTGACATATTTATTTCTTTAAGAGAAACTCCTCCACATGTAACAAATTCCTCCTTGAAAGTTGTCTTGCCCTTTACTTCGATCAAAGAATTAGAAATAACGGATGCCAATTTATTTATTTGTGCATTTGGTATTTCTCCCCATTTAAGTTCTGAATGAACACCGGAAATTTCAACTAGCCTTTCCCATAGTCGTCCCGGCAGAGCAGCTATTCCTGAATTTAATATCTTCCTATCTTTAATGTGTGTTTTATTACTTAGCAACAATTGTCTTAACTCTTCTTCATTCATCGAAGGAAAGAAATTGATACTAATACGGAAGTCATAATGCCTTTCAGCTAAAAACCGGGCAGCAAACGCACTCAATTTCAATACGGCGGGCCCACTTAATCCCCAATGTGTAACCAACATGGGGCCTTCTGAAACTTCCTTAAATCCATCAATTCTTAACCTCACAAATGGCACCGAAACACCCATTAAGCCCTCAAATGGATTTTTGGGGATATTAAAAGTAAATAAGCTGGGAACCGGAGCTATAATTGTATGTCCGGAAAAGGATAACCATTGATAAGATTTCAATTGAGGATAACCGCCTGTAGCAATTATAATTTTATCAAATAAAAAATTCTTTCCTGTTTCTGTCAGAACTTCAAACTTATTATTCTCATATTTAATTTCCTTTACTGCCGTATTAAATGCAATTTCAATATTATTTTTCTCCACTTCATTTAACAAACAATCAATTATAGTTTGAGAAGAATCAGATTGTGGGAACATTCGTCCATCAGGTTCTGTTTTCAATTTTACACCGCGCGACTCAAACCAATTAACGGTGTCGGAAGTTGAAAATCTGGAAAACACATTTCTAAGTTCCTTTCTCCCTCTTGGATAATTTGTTATCAAGAGATTAATCTCCGAAATACTATTTGTCACATTGCACCTTCCTCCACCGGAAACTTTCACTTTCGATAGCACCTTTCCGGATTTTTCGAAAATAACAACTTTATTATTTTTATGAGCCGCATGGATTGCTGCAAAAAAGCCCGCTGCCCCTCCTCCAATTACCAATATTGCAGCCATCAATTTATTTATCTTGTTAATTCCGTGATAATATGGTTATGTTTTGGGAAACTTTTTAATAATTCATTTCTATCAGCCATTTCAAAATCCCTGAAATCAAATCCGGGGGAAACAGTACAACCAACCAATGAAAACGAGCCTCCTTTCAAAACCCTGCTTGCAAACCAGTTTCCGGCTGTAACAGTATATTGCAATACCTGTCCGTTTAAAATATCCGGCCCAACAACTGATGATTGTAAATTGCCGGCATTATCCAATTCAATTACTTCAAGAGCATTACCTGCATAAAAATGCCAGGTTTCATCCGACTTAATTTTATGGAATGCTGAAAAGTTATTTTCTTCAAGAAGAAAATAAATTGCTGTTGACCATGTCCGAGAAGCAGGAAAATCACCCGTCCCTTCAAACAAGGAAGCACTTCTGTAAGTTTCTTTATAATAACCACCTTCCGGATGAGGAAGCAAATCAAGATTTTTAATATAGCCGATTGCTGAAAGTTGCATGAATAGACTCCATTTTAAAGTTAACTTCTGGGATGAAATTGAAGAATAGCAGATCTTAGATAATCACGGTCGAGATGGGTGTAAATTTCAGTTGTTGTGATGCTCTCATGACCAAGCATTTCCTGGACAGCTCGTAAATCAGCTCCACCTTCTATGAGATGCGTTGCAAAAGAATGCCGAAATGTATGCGGACTAATGCGTTTTTGAATTCCTGCAATTAAAACAAGTTCTTTAATGATTGTAAATACCATTACACGGGTTAGTTTAGCGCCTCGTCGGTTCAGGAAAAGATAATCCTCATTGCCGGGTTTAATTTTCAATTGCATTCTATAGGAGGTTTCATAACGATGTATCTGTTTTAAAGCGACACTGCCAATTGGCACTAACCGTTCTTTATTTCCTTTTCCGGTAATTCTAACCAGACTAATTTCAGGATACAAATTAGATTTGCGCAATCCAACCAATTCAGAGACGCGAAGTCCACTGCTGTAAAGTGTCTCCAGCATTGCCTTATTCCGCTCTCCTTCGGGCTTACTAAGATCAATTGCTGCTAATATCTGATTGATTTCTTCAATAGATAAAAAATCAGGCAATTTACGTCCCAGCTTTGGTCCTTCAAGCAGTTCTGTTGGGTCGTCTTTAACAATATTTTCGAGTAATAAATATTTATAAAACGATTTTATTCCTGACAACATTCTGGCCTGGCTTCTGGCACTCATGCCCAATTCATTTACCCATTTAACAAACCCCTGCAAATCTGACAACTGAATATTGCCCGGAGTAACCTGTAGGTTTTTATATTGAAGATACTGATACAGCTTTTCAATGTCGTGCTCATAAGCCGAAACGGAATTGCCCGAAAGCGAACGTTCCAGTTGCAAATAGGATCTGAATCCTTTAATATAAGCAGGCCAACTCATCTTACAAAAATAACAAATCGATTGGTGAGGCTGAACATTTTAATGATATATGTTGAGTAAAAGGAATAAATTACGGAAATTAGCACTATTGTAATTGCTGCTAAAATCTGATTTACTATTTACTATGAGAATTGTAATAATAAACGGTCCGAATTTGAACTTATTGGGAGTACGGGAACCTGAAATTTATGGAAAAATGACATTTGATGATTATTTCCAAAAGCTTCAATTGGCATATCCTCAAATAGAGCTACTTGCTTTTCAATCGAATGTTGAAGGAGAACTGGTTAATTTAATACAATCACATGGCTTCAATAGTGATGGAATAATTTTAAATGCCGGAGGCTATACACATACTTCGATAGCAATTGCCGATGCAGTAGCTGCCATTAGTACTCCTGTGATTGAGGTTCATTTATCAAATATATTTGCCAGAGAACCTGAACGCCGAATTTCGCTGTTATCAAAAAGTTGTAAAGGTATAATTAGTGGGTTAGGAATTCAGGTATATGAAATGGGATTAGTTGCATTGGCAGGGAAATTAAAGGCATAAAAAAAGCGAACCAACTATTGATTCGCTCTGCTTTTTGAATTATTGCTATTAGTTTAACATTACAGGCATAACCAGCATTAATACATTTTCTTCAGGAGATGCATCCCCACCGGCAGGAGTTAAAATTCCTGCTCGGTTTGGTAACGACAATTCCATATTGATATCATTAGTTCCCATGTTGTTTAACATATCTGAAAGGAATCTTGCATTGAAAGCAATTTCCATGTCCTGACCATTGTAATCACATGAAAGTCGTTCATTTGCTTCATTATTAAAATCAATATCTTCAGCCGAAATTGTCATTTCAGATCCTGCAAGCTTTAACTTCACCTGATGTGTTGTTTTGTTAGAGAAAATAGACACCCTTCTTATTGAATTCAGGAAAGATTCGCGTGAAATGGTGAGCTTATTTGGATTGTCTAATGGAATTACCGCTTCGTAATTCGGGTATCTGCCATCAATCAAACGACAAATTAAATGGAAATTATCAAATGTAAAAAATGCATTTGCCTCGTTATAATCGATTTTCACTTTCGACTTCTGACCTGCCAATGCACTTTTTAATAACCCTAATGGTTTACGTGGTACGATAAACGAAGCTGATTTTGCAGAACGAATATCGGTACGACGGTAACGTACCAATCGGTGAGCATCGGTGGCAACAAAAGTGGTGTTGTCGATATTCATTTGAAATAAAACACCTGACATTACCGGGCGAAGTTCATCGGTTCCTGTAGCAAAAATGGTTTTATTGATAGCCTCAAGTAAAACTTCGGCAGGCATTTCAATGGAATTAGCCTGTTCAATAACCGGGATTTTAGGAAATTCAGCCCCGTCCTGGCCGGCAAGTTTGAACTTACCATTTTCTGAACTGATTTCCATCTGGAAATTCTTATCATTGATAGTAAAAGTAAGTGGTTGCTCAGCAAAAGTTTTAAGAGTATCGAGTAAAATTTTTGCAGGAACGGCAACAAGACCTTTTTCTTTTGAAGTCACTTCCATGGAAGTTGTCATGGTTGTTTCCAGATCGGATGCCGAAACATTAAGTTTCTCATTATCGATCTCGAAAAGAAAGTTCTCAAGAATTGGAAGAGGACTATTGGTGTTTAAAGCACCACTAACCGATTGAATGTGACGCAATAAAAGCGTACTGGAAACTATAAACTTCATGTTAACTATTTGATTATTAGTTATTTAACTTAATTCTACCTGTTTTAAAACATCAATTATGAAGACAAATATAAATCTAAATATCCGAAATTCACGGCCTTTATTTTACAACAGGATTGTTAGTAAAGTCGGGGATCCTTCTGAACAGCTTTTCGAATGAAAAATACTGAACAACTATCAGATTTGTATCGCCTTGAAATTTAGCGGTCATCCGATCAATATCATACAAATAAGGCTGACCCGCCTCATTCGTTTTGTTGACAGTAGAAGCTAACTGTGGTCTTCTCCAAAGGTCTATCGACGTTGAACTTCCATCATTTTTTATCAAAGTAATTGATCTGAAGGGAACTGCAGCTCTGATTGAATCGCGTTGGTGTTGACTAAGACTCCTCTCTTCCATTTCATAATTAATTGAACTAAAAAACTGAAGATAACTGATAATTTTATCCTGACTTACATCATTAATAGGATTCCCACTTTCATCACTCATCCGGTATGTTCCATTACCATTGTTTTCAACAGCATAAATAGATGCTTCTCTTTCTCTGTCTGTAACCTTAAGAGATTTCAATTCTCCATCAGCCAATCTGAAAACCTTTTTAACAATCCAGTCAGTTTCCTTAACAATAAACCGGGTAGTCAGATAACCATCGAAACCCGGGATATGAATAATAAATGGCAAATCGGAATTTTCGAGATACATAAATGTACCTAGCTGATCCTGGGTTGGTCCACCCACATAAATAGTTTTGGATATACCTTCAGCAGTATAAATTTCAACTTTGATACCTTTTGCTGCAATTGCTTTCATAACATTGTTATAAGCATTCTTGCCAACGGGACTTCTTACTTCAAGACTTTTGAGTGTAGTAAGCAGTGTATTTATGGCATCAGGACGAGCATCCATTTTATCATTTAATATCCAGGTATCTGCATTTTTTTTCTCAAGAGTAACCTGATTGCCGGATTTATCAGCCATGAAGATTTTCACAACAGCAGCAGTATCTTTAACTGCAAAATCCCGCAATGTTTCTTTAATAGTACCGGATTGCTTTGAATAAATAAGCCATCCTGCCAATGCTGATAGGACAATTACAATTACCAGAATTACAGTGTTTTTTTTCATTTTCAAATAGTTAGTTATCAGCTCGCATATTTTAACCTGCGACGATAAAATTTAAACAAGCCAAAAAGAGCTATAATCAATACAGGTCCGGCAGTGTTCACTAACTGCCAAAATAACAAATCATTATCAATTCTGCTTTTATCGAGTAATCTTAATTTCAATTCTTTTGAACGGATAGCCATCAAACCGGAATCATCGGAGAGATAGTCGATGCAATTAAGCAGGAAATTTTTTATTACCAAATACTTGGCCGGTATATCTGTCCATTCCTAAGGGAATAATTCCGTTTGTAGATTTTCTTACACCATTTTTAATTACATCGCCATCTCCAATAACTATCATTCTGGTTTTTTCACTTTTCTCTTTGAATGCAATCTCCGGATCATTCAAAATAGTTGCAGGCACCCGGTTTTTGAAATTAGATTCGAAAGTTCCTTCCAGTAAAAGGGCAAGAATTTTATTAGATTGATTATACTGACTAAGCTGTGGTTCTTCTTTCATTAAATCGAGTGTAACCCGGGCAGGTGTTACAAAAACTCTGGAATATTTCGATGACACGAGTAAAGGAGTTTTAATCACATCCATCGAGCCTACGGGATCAATAGAACTTACGAAATCGAATCTTACAGCATTCAGATTATTTACAATTGGATGTTTACTTTCAGGAATCACAATAGGAAAATAATACCAGGGCATTGGACTGTACTGAGGTCTGTTGCCAACATAACCGGTTACAACAGGAATGGGTGCTGCTTGTAAATCAAGGATCAGATCGTAGTTGATACGTGCGCCATATCTGAAAAGCATATCATCCAGATTTATCTGATTAGCAATGGCAACAGTCTCTGAAGTTTTTTCCAGGCTATCCATGGAAACCTTCGCTCCATCAACAAGCCATAAAATTTTACCTCCCTGCATCACATATTGATCCAGAATAAATTTATCTTTTTCATCAAATAAGGAATCTGGTGCAGCTATAATTACTACTTCATATGATTTTAAAGAATTCAATTTACCATCAATACGTTTTCGTTCAACCTGATAAAATGATTTCAGTTCGCGACTGATATCAGCAACCCTTACCTCAGCTGCTTCACCCTGTCCTTCCAGAAATGCAATTGTTGTTGGAAATTTACTGGTTACTTTTCTTATCGAATTTGCAAATCCGTATTCAAGTGCCTGAATGGAATTGTTCAGCATTTGCTCAGGAGATGCTCCCAGCTGATCCTGAAGTAACATTAACGGAATTTCCTGACCGAGATAAGAAATTAAAACACCCGGAAAAATAATCTGTTCAGAAGTCTCCTCTTTATTTTTTGCCTGTAAATTAGTAGGCTGAATTCCTTTATCTACTAATTGCTGATAGATTTTATTACGTTCCTGCTGATCTGGATTTTCAGAAGGGTTGATAAACTGGTATTCCAGATTTCCATTAGAATATGCCCTTAACTCATCAAGCATTTCACGGGTTGCATTTTGCAGCCGCTTGAATGAGGGAGGGAAATCCCCATCGAGATAAACCCTGACATAAACAACATCTTTCAAATCACTGACCAGTTCACGTGTGGATTCAGAAAGGGTAAATCGTTTTTCTGATGTCAGGTCAAATCTTGTAAAAACAAAAGATGATAACACATTTATAACAACAAGCAATATCAATAATAATACAAGTCTGAAAATATTCTGACTTTTCAGCGATCGTTTACCTGTATTAGTATGTTTTTTTTCAGATGCCATCAGCTACCATTTTCTAGATTCCAGAATTGTTCTGGTAAGCATTATAAATAAACTTACAAGGCTAATGAAATAGATGACGTCACGGGTATCAATAACACCACGGCTCATTGACGAATAATGTGCATTTATGCCTGCCTGATAAATCACATTGGCAATTACTCCGGAACCAATTAATGAAGAAATAGAATCAAATCCGGCATACCAAAAAAAGCACAGAAAAACTGCAATTATAAATGCAATCACCTGATTATCGGAAACAGCGGATGAGAACACGCCAATGGAAACAAATCCTGCACCGAGAAAAAAAAGTCCGACATATGAACCCCACATTGATCCGGTGTCAATATTACCTGCAGGAGATCCCAATGTATACACACTAAAAAAATATATCAGTGTTGGCAGCAATGAAAATAATACTAAAACCACTCCTGCCAGATATTTTGCCACTACCACCTGCAGTTCGGTCAATGGTCTTGTTAAAAGAATTTCAATGGTACCTGATTTTTTCTCTTCTGAAAACAACCGCATAGTAACAGCGGGCACTAAAAACATATATACCCAGGGAGTAATAATAAACAAAGGATCTATAGAAGCATATCCTGCATCAGGAATATTGAATTCAGTGCCGGGAAATACCCATACAAACAGGCTGATAGTTAATAGAAATACAATGATCACTATATACCCTATCAGGGAATTCAGGAAACTATTGATTTCTTTTACCAGTAATGAAAACATAAACTTTAATTAAACGGAAACAAAAGTACAAATTGAGACCGGATTACTACAGGTTTTTATTAATATACATTATTACAGAACTCTCATCATTCATAAGCAAACATTCAGCTTAAAGTTGCCTGACACCTGTTAAACTCCAGGCTTCTGCTTTTGCATTAAACATCGGTTTGACCTTCGACCAGGTGGATTTGGACGCTTCAGATGCCTGATGATCCTGGCGAGACTTCTCTTCATCCCAGTAACTGTATTTGAACACTAATCCAGTCACATTTATATCTTCCAGTAATTCCAAATGAGAACATCCCCGGAAGTTTCTTATTAGCACGGAAACCCAATCAAATTCAGCTTTAAATCGCGAAATTTGGTCTGGAACAATGGAAAGTTTCACTATTCTTATGATCATTTAAATTCAACTCTTATCGTGTCACCATATTTCAAACCCAGTAAAGTAGATGCACTGCCCTGATTTATGGCTAACTCTAAATCATTCGATTCATTGTATCGGGCCATAATATGGCCTCGGGGTGCTTCAAAATAATACTCATCAATCTGTTTTATGGAATATTCTTTGGAACGGAAGGTAATTTCATATTCACGATTTGCTGACATTTTATCAATCAGTTCCCGCTTAATATTGGTCACTACATTACCAAATGCATCTATGTAAACAATTGTACCTCGAATCAGATTTTCTTCGATAACAGGGTTAAGCATGGTCTTTTGATGAAATTCTTTCAGCTTCACCCCCATATCATTAACTTTACCTCCCTTGGCCAAAAAAGCTGCGGATTCTCCAAGAGCTTTAGATTCAGGAACTACTCTATTACCCTTAGCATCAAGCACATAATAAATATCTTTGGGTGTTTCGGTGAACACCATGGAGAAAAATCCATCATTAGCACCCAGAAAAAGTGATTCAAATGTTTAAAAGCAATCATTTCCAATGCTCCACTTTGAATCGACGATACACCAATGATATGAACCGTACCTTCGGGAAACCGATGCCATGAATTTCTGAAAATAAACGCACCGCTTACCAAATCAAACACGTTCAGCTGGTGAGTGATATCAACAATTGTTGCATTTGAGCAGTTACTGAGAATATCACCTTTAATGGCTCCGGTAAAATAATCTTTCGTCCCCCAATCTGTTGTGAGCGTTATTACAGGCATTTTTACTTGCAGAATATGGTCTGGTTTATGATGGCTCAAAAATAAGGATAAATGTTCAACACCTTTTTACCTTACATTTTATAATTTTAGCCAATCTTTTAAACAATCTAATCCTTTACATTTAATTTTTATCTCTCCATTGAAAGAAATAGCTATCCCTGCAGGTCTCAACCCTGTCGATTTTTTTGGTGTAAATGACGTACACCTCGAAATGATTCGTAAGAATTTTCCCGCCCTGAAAATTGTATCCCGAGGGACCGATTTAAAGGTCTATGGTGATGATAATCAGATCCAAAGACTTCAAAAACTACTCGATTCCATGATCATCCGGTTTGAATCAACGGGACATCTGGACGTTGACTTTGTAAACAGCCTCCTGGAGGGTGAAAATGAGCAAAGGCAATTACTGCAGAAACAGGAAAGCCTGGAGCAGTTTTAGTTTATGGTCAAAACGGACTTTTGATCAGAGCACGCACACCCGGTCAACAGCGATTAGTTACCTGCTGCGAAAAAAAATGACATCACATTTGCCATTGGCCCCGCCGGAACCGGAAAAACCTATACAGCCGTCGCTTTGGCAGTAAGGGCTCTCAAAAACAAAGAAATCAGGAGAATCATTCTCACCAGACCTGCGGTAGAAGCGGGTGAAAATCTTGGTTTTCTGCCCGGTGATCTCAAGGAAAAAATTGATCCTTATCTCCGCCCTCTTTACGATGCCCTGTTCGATATGATTCCAGGTGAAAAACTGAAATCGTTCATAGAAAATGGAATAATTGAGGTTGCGCCGTTAGCTTTTATGAGAGGACGGACACTTGATCATGCATATGTAATCCTTGATGAAGCCCAAAATGCTACTCAAAGTCAGTTGAAAATGTTCCTAACAAGAATGGGGCCTTCTGCTAAAATGATAGTTACAGGTGACATTACTCAGGTTGACCTTCCATCCAATCAACCTTCAGGCCTGGTTCAGGGAATAGCCTTGTTAAATGGTATTAAAGGCATTGGCTTCGTAATGCTCGATGCCAAAGATGTAGTACGTCATCGTTTGGTTCGTGACATTATTGAAGCTTACGGAATAGGTGAATCTAAACCGCCCGTCAGAAAGAAAGCTGATTCTAAGGAAAAAAATTAATTCAATCGGATTAATCGCTGCGTTACAGTCTGCAGTTCTGTAGACATTCGAACCAGGTATACTCCCGATGGGAGTGTGCCAATAGAGAAATGGTGATTACCTTTTGCTTGCTTACCATCCGCAACTTCGAGAATCAAATTTCCCAACAGATCATAAACTCCGATCTGAATATTGGTATCGTATCCCAGTTTGTATTGCAAATCGGTGGATGTAAACGAAGGATTTGGCATCAGGTTAATATCAGTCAATGCAGGGATTTCGTTTACTGTAACAGTACTGTTCACAGTAACCTCTTGTGCAACATACGCTGTACAAACACCATTAAATAATTCAAGTGTAACAGTATAAGTTCCGGGTGCCGGGAAAGTGTATGCAACAACAGAAACATTGGAAGAGTCTCCATCGCCAAACATCCATTTATAAGAAGTAACTCCGGGAACAGAGGATATAAAACTTACTGTTAATCCATTTGCATTATAGTTGAAACCTGGATTTGCAGGCGGGGTTCCCTGTTGGGTAAGAGTAATAGGAACTACAGCGTAATTATTATTATCATTGGTCTCCAGGAAATTATTTTCTGGATCAGTGTGTGAAATAATAAAGTAATCGCCATTACAAATACCCGGAAAATCTATTTGTTGACCTGGTAATCCCTGACTGTAAATATCCAGACTTCCAACAAAAATTCCCTGTTCATTTCCACAACCACTAACTCCACCAAGACCTGAATTTGAAAGGTCATTTCCAGTCACTATATTTCCTAAAGTATCAAGACAATAGCCGGGGCTTCCTGAACAACTACCAAGATTAATCAGGCAAAAGCTGATTTTGGATCCGTTTCCTGCCAAAGGCCAGGTGAGCGGATCTGAATTGGTAGTTCCAACTCTTAAAGTGTATGTTGCCCAGTTGTCAACGTGCATGTGTCCATGTGTTGGATGATATGTCATGGTACCAGCAGGATGATCGTTATATGACATGGTTTGACCATTTTTATGATAAACCCGCTGAGTTATCAATTGTGTTGGATATGAACCATCGGGACATAAAGGAGTGGCACATCCTACAATTTGGGTGTCGCAATAGCAAACATTTATTCCTCGTACTTCTAAAGGACCATAACCAATGTTGGGCGTAGCATTAGACAAAGTCAGGTAACCGGGATATTCGGTATGTTGTTGCTGGATGATCAAGGCACTTGCAGTCATGTCGGGCAATAAATCACAATCGGTAATGCTGGTATCGGGACAATAGCAACCCGATGCATTGGTAATGCTGCAAACACCCGGAGGTAAACCTGGATCAGGGGGAGGATTGGGACCGAAATTTATTGCAGCAAAATTCAGATTGCCGGTATCGGAAGGCACTTCATCGAGAACACAAATTTCCCAGATGCCATTAGGATTCATTCCGTTATTAAAAATGTTCAGTGATTGATCAGGAATATAAGATCCTGTGAAAGGTGCTACACCTGATACAATCCAACCGTTTATTCCATCTTCCTGCAAACAGGTACTGGTGAAATTATCACCACTCCCTCCACTATTACTTACCAAAGTAATTATGGTATTATCGGGTGACCGAAGAAAAATTTTGAGATCGGCAGTATAAGTATGAGTGATATCCAGACAAACACTGGTAATACCGAACCAGGAATCAATTTGTGAGGGCAGTCCTGATACTGTAACCGGAAAACAGACCTGTGTATTATTATCCGGAATTGCTCCTCCGGTAGGTGTCATAAACGACTGAGAATTAACTTTCGAGATGAAGCAAGTTACCGAAATGAGCAAGGCAAGGGTAAATCGTAATTTCATATGTCAGGTTTTAATGCCTTGTAAAGGTATAAAAAAGACAATACAAATCACATTCCTTAATTTAAGGAAATAGAACAAGGGAATATGTGAACAGGCTAAACCTTTTTCACATTGACTGCGGTCAATCCTTTTTCAGATTCTTTCTCTTCAAAAGTGACCTTATCATTTTCCATGATAGATCTCTTGTCGAGCAACCCGGTTGCATGTACAAAGATCTCTTTTTCAGAATCATCGAATCGGATAAATCCAAAACCTTTCCTACGGTTGTAGAATTTAATGGTACCTGTGGGCATAAGCTAATATTGACTTGTGGTTGCCCAAATGTAAAATATATTTGACAAAAAACAAAAAAGATGCAATTTTTCCGACATACCAATGTGGTTCCTGCAGATTTGAACTATGTAAAATAGGCTGATTATATTAAAAATAATGTACATTAGCACCCCAAGAAACCGATTGACTCTTATTCTTAAAAACCTTAAAAACCGGAAAACTAGATACTTATGGCTCAACAAGCGAGTGTAAACCAAGGGCATCCTAAGGGGCTCTATTTATTGTTCTTTACAGAGATGTGGGAGCGTTTCAGTTATTATGGAATGCGGGCCATTTTCATTCTGTTCATGACAAAGGCATTGTTTATGTCGGAAGCCGAGTCTTCCAATATTTACGGAAGTGTAACTGGATTAGTCTATTTGACCCCATTATTAGGAGGTTACATAGCAGATAAATTCTGGGGAAACCGAAAAAGCATATTAGTTGGAGGTATTTTGATGGCCATTGGTCAGTTTTTACTTTTTTTCAGTGGAAGTGCAGTTGTTGATGGTGCTCAAAGTGCCTCCAGTATTGCTTTAATGTGGGGTGGTTTGACCTTTCTTATCATTGGTAATGGATTCTTCAAACCCAACATTTCAACTATGGTTGGCCAGTTATACCCTGTTAATGATTCCAGAATTGACGGAGCCTTTACTATTTTTTACATGGGTATAAATATGGGTGCATTCTTTTCGCCATTAATTTGCGGGGGATTGGGTGATACAGGAAATATTCATGATTTCAAATATGGCTTTTTAGCTGCAGGTATAGGAATGGTAATCAGTACTATTTCATTTGAATTATTAAAAAACAAGCACTTGGTTGATCCGGAAGGAAAACCTCTTGGAATGCCCAAAGCAAAAATGTCGGCTGGCACCTGGGGAATCATTTTAGGGTCGATTGCCATTATTTATGCACTCATGAATTTCCAGACCATTGTTGCATGGATCTTTGGAGCTGATGCAGTTGCAGCAGAAGGAACCTTAGCATATACTGTTGCACATCTCGATCTGGTGGCTTACCTCATATACACATCCATGGTTGTGATGCCAATTGTTATTCTAACAGATAAATCGCTTACTAAAGATGAGCGAGAAAGGATTATCGTCATATTTATTCTTGCATTTTTCGTTGTTTTCTTTTGGGCGTGTTTCGAACAGGCCGGAGCCTCCCTCACCCCTATTTGCCGATCAACAGGTTGACCGTAACATTCAGATGAGCGTGAGTAAGTACATTATCATGATTTCAGGTGCAGTATTAGGCTTTTTTTCTTGCAAAGGCATTTGGATGGTTCTTCGATTGGAGTAAAAAATTCATTCTTGGGATTCAGGTTGTTATAGGAGCTTTATTGTTAGGACTTACACTTTATGGCACAATCGGAGATTTCCACATGACCGAGTTCCCTGCATCCTGGTTCCAATCTATTAACCCACTTGCAATTATTGTTTTAGCTCCTGTATTCACCATGTTGTGGGGCAAATTGGCAGGAGTAAATATGGAACCCTCATCACCATTGAAAATGGCTTTAGGTTTGGCTTTAGTTGCTCTTGGTTATGTAATCATTGCATATGCAGTTCACGGTGTAGATTCAAACACCAAAATAGCAATGTTCTGGTTGTTTGCTTTATATATTGTTCATACCATGGGTGAACTTTGTTTGTCTCCAATCGGATTAAGTATGGTAAGTAAGCTAGCTCCGCTACGTTTATCTTCATTATTAATGGGAACCTGGTTCCTTGCTAATGCGGCTGCGAATAAGTTTGCCGGTACTCTTAGTGCTCTCATTCCTCCCTCTGCAGGAGATGCAAGTGCTGCTCCGGTTGCCATTCCTAGTTTCCTTGGTGTAGAAATTAACAATCTGTTCATCTTTTTCTGTGTGTTCATAGTACTTAGCGGATCTGCTGCCGCTTTATTGGTAGTTCTTTACAAGAAACTTATTAAGATGATGCACGGGGTAAATTAAAAACATAAAACCTTTAAAAGCCGGATTTTATCAGTCCGGCTTTTTTTATGCATTTTCAAATTTCATTTATTCATTCCTTTTTAGTAAAATTACATGCTACTATAAACTAAGCTTATGGAACCAACTTCAAAAAAAGAATTTAAACCCTACATCTCAGCAACCGACTCCGTTGCCGAGTTTACCATTAAATCGGTTTTGCTGGGTGCCATGTTTGGAATTATATTCGGTATGGCAACTGTGTACCTTGCCTTAAAAGCAGGCCTCACTGTTTCAGCTTCTATCCCTATTGCAGTACTTGCAATTTCGTTAGGTAAGAAGTTTTTTAAAACTACTATTCTTGAAAATAATATCATTCAGACAACAGGGTCAGCAGGAGAATCAATTGCTGCAGGAGTCGTATTTACTTTGCCTGGCTTTTTGTTCTTATCTCTGAATGAAGCCGGAGTAAGTGTTGGAGAAGCATATTTCAATTACTGGACCATCTTTATTCTGGCTGTTTTTGGAGGTATTCTCGGAACATTAATGATGATTCCACTACGAAGATCCCTGATTGTGAAAGAACACGAAACACTTCCTTATCCTGAAGGTACAGCATGTGCATCGGTTCTGATAGCAGGAGAAAAGGGTGGTGATTTTGCGAAGACCGCATATCAGGGTCTTGGATTTGCTCTTGCTTATGCCTTGATGCAAAAGGTATTTCATATAATTGCTGAAGCACCGGCATGGGTTACCCAACAAACGAATAAATATTTTCCTTCTGCAACTGTTAATGGTGAAATCACTCCGGAATACCTTGGTGTAGGTTATATCATAGGTCCACGTATTGCCGGAGTTCTGGTAGCTGGTGGAGTACTTGCATGGCTGGGATTAATTCCTCTCCTTTCCTCACTTGTGCCTCCCGATACTATAGCATTGCAACTTATAAAACTGGGATATCTGAAAGATCTTTTGACTCCCGGCGGACCAGGTGGCTGGAATCCTGAAACACACTCTTTCGATAGCACAGCCAATGCGGTATACAGAGCATATGTCAGACAAATTGGAGCAGGTGCTGTTGCGGCAGGTGGTTTCATGACCTTATTTAAAACGCTCCCAACTATTGTATCTTCTTTCAAAGACAGTCTGAGTTCTATGAAAGAGAAAAATGATGGTGTTGCTGTTGTTCGTACTGAAAATGATCTTTCTTTTAAAACTGTAATCATAGGTAGTATTGCTCTCGTTTTATTGATGGCATTGTTACCACAGATTCCTGGTGACAGCATCCTTAATAAATTGCTCATTGGAATTCTGGTGGTGATTTTTGGATTTTTCTTCGTTACTGTTTCCAGTCGAATAGTTGGTATCATTGGAAGTTCATCGAACCCGATCTCAGGAATGACCATTGCAACGCTTATGGGAACTGCTTTGATATTTATTGCTGTTGGCTGGACCGGCAAAGTGTTTGAACCAATGGCTTTGGTTGTTGGCAGCATGATTTGTATTGCCGCAGCAAATGCAGGTGCAACATCACAGGATTTAAAAACCGGATATATAGTTGGTGCCACCCCAAAATATCAGCAGATAGCTTTGTTTGTTGGAGCGATTGTTTCATCTATTGTGATAGGCATTACTATTAATATCCTGGATACACCAACTCAGGAAATGTTAGATCAGGGAATCACCCATGCAATTGGAAGTGACAAATATCCTGCTCCTCAGGGAACACTGATGGCTACACTTATAAAAGGACTATTATCGTTTAATCTCGATTGGCAATTTGTTTTGGTTGGAGTTTTCCTGGCTATCACCATGGAATTATGTGGTGTGAAAGCTCTTTCATTTGCTGTGGGTGCATACCTTCCTTTGGCAACTACACTTCCAATTTTTGCAGGTGGTGTAATAAAAGGAATTGTTGATTGGAGAGCGGAGAAAAAGAAAGAAAAGGTTGAGGATTCTGAGCTTGGTAAAGGAAGCTTGTTTGCAACCGGTCTGGTTGCCGGAGGAGCACTGGCAGGAGTTATTGTCGCCTTACTTTCTGTAGACGATTCAATAGCAGCGAAACTTGCATCAGTAAACCTTGAACACACTCTGAATGAATCACTTGGAAGTGGCGGTTATCAACTATTAGGTACCTTCTTCTTCTGTCTGTTAGGGTTTGTGCTTTATCGCATTGCCATTAAAAAAGATAAATAAGTAAAGTTCATATGGAAATGCGGAATAGTCGGTGACTGTTCCGCATTTTTTATTTCAGAAGGATTGCGGGTGAACTCTTTGGCTTAATTTCTGTTACATTTACAATCTGATAATTAGTCCCGGAAATGATCTCAAATAAATTTAAGAAATTACTTTCACTGCCTGCATTAGTATTAGCTTTAGGATTGGGTATTGTGACTTCCTGTAACTCTCAATCTGCTGATAAACCGAATGGAATTATTGCCGAAGCGAGTGGCATTCAATGGATGAGTTTTGAAGAAGCCGTAAAAAAATCGGAGGCAGTTCCGAAAAAACTATTTATTGATGTTTATACAAATTGGTGTGGTTGGTGCAAGAAAATGGATGCCACTACATTCAAAGAAGATACTGTAGTGAAATTTATCAATGAGAACTTTTACGCTGTCAAATTAAATGCTGAAACAAAAGATACCATTCGTTTCAGGGAAAAAGAATTCAAATACATTGCAGATTACAAGGCCAATGAATTGGCAATTTCGTTACTCAGCGGCAAAATGGGTTATCCTTCTTATGTTATTCTGGATGAACAATTTACGATGATAACTCCACCGGTTCAGTCCTATTTGAACAAAGAAGACTTAATGCCAATTTTGCATTTCTTCGGGAAAAACATCCATAAAGAAAAAACCTGGGAGGAGTATTCCGGTCAGGTTAAACCGAAGTGATTCGCAAAATTCCGGCAACAAAAAAGGCTGTCATCCGGTAGGAGACAGCCCATTTTAGGGTGAAGGACGGGGCTCGAACCCGCGACCTCTAGAATCACAATCTAGCGCTCTAACCAACTGAGCTACAATCACCATATTGATTATCAGACATTCAATGCAGTTGATAACCTATTCATTTAATGACCATGCCTTAACATGGAGGTGCAAAAGTAAACAATTCGGTAGAATCATCAAACCTCTTTGTCATTTTTGTTTTAGTAGCCTTGATAGCAGTAACTTTGCAGTAGAATTGGTAGGAGATGGAAGATAAAACGATCCTGAATGTAGAAGGAATGACCTGTAGCAATTGCGCCTTGGGCATTTCCCGTTTTTTAGAAAAACAGGGGCTTCATCAAATCAATGTTGATTTTGCTTCAGGAGAGGTTGTTTTCGAACATGTTGAAGAAGCAAAAATTGCGTCGATCATAACGGGAATTAACAACCTAGGATATACAGTGATTGATGAAAGAGCCGATTCATCTGTATCAAAGGCACCTAAGTACACATCATTGCAGATCAAATTCATTATTTGTGCAATTTTTACTTTTCCTCTGCTCTTGCATATGTTTTTAGATGAACCAATTTTCCACAATAGTTGGTTTCAACTTATACTTACAATACCAGTTTTCCTTATAGGACTATTACATTTTGGCAAAAGTGCCTGGTCATCATTAAAGTCAGGTGTACCAAATATGGATGTTTTGGTAACAACCGGAGCAACTGCTGCATTTGTTTATAGTATTATTGGAATAATCCTTTATCAAAATACAGAAGAAAGCCATAATTACCTGTTTTTTGAGACTTCGGCAACAATAATTACGCTGGTGTTGATGGGGAACATCATTGAAAAGCGATCAATCCGACAAACCACATCTGCATTGACTGAATTAGTTGCATTGCAACCTCAACTTGCAAATAAAATCAGTATCGGTCAGGATCTTCTTGAAACTGTACAATCTGTTCCTGTTGCATCTGTTAAAAAGAATGATGCTATATTGGTAAATACCGGGGGAGTTGTTCCTGTTGACGGTAAGGTGTATTGGGGAAATGCATCGCTTGATGAATCCACATTGACAGGCGAGAGTATTCCTGTATTTAAGGAAACCGGCTCGCCGGTGATGGCTGGGTCAATAGTCCAGTCAGGTACCATAAAAGTCGTTTGTGAAAAAACCGGCAATGGGACTGTCCTTTCCAATATCATTCAGTTAGTAAAAGAAGCCCGGCAATCCAAACCTGAAATCCAAAAACTAGGCGATAAAATCAGCGGATGGTTTGTGCCAGCTGTAATTGCCATAGCAATAATTACTTTTATTGTTTGTTATTTTATGTTGGATTATGCTCTTGAAAAAGCCATCATGAATGCAATTGCAGTGCTGGTAATTTCATGCCCATGTGCAATGGGTTTGGCTACTCCTACGGCGGTTGCTGTTGGTTTGGGTAAAGCTGCTAAAGCAGGTATAATCATAAAAGGTGGAGCTACCCTTGAGGTATTCGACAAAATCAAAATAATTGTTTTCGATAAAACAGGAACACTCACAACAGGTGCATTTCATATCAGAAATTTTCAACCGGTCAATTATGATGAACAAGATGCTATTAACGTTGTTTACAGTCTGGAACAACACTCATCGCATCCATTGGCATTATCACTGGTGAGGGAACTCACTGCAAAGGCAACAGGGTGGATATCATTTAGCAAAGTATCTGAAACACATGGATCCGGTTTAGAGGCAATCGACGAACAAGGCAATACATTTTTAATAGGTTCGTTTGCATCCCACCGTCATCTTACAGAAGATGCAGGTCATACCATTTACCTTTCAAAAAACAATAAACTTATAGCAACAATTGACCTTGCTGATGAACTAAAATCAGGAGTAAAGGAAATGGTGGATCAACTGAAAAATGAAGGCTATAAAATTGTATTGCTGAGTGGAGATACTTTAGCAAGATGCAATGAGGTAGGTTCCGCATTAAACATGGATGAAATTTATAGTGGACAGCTACCTCATCAAAAAACTGAAGTGATCCAAAGATTGAAAAAAGAAGGTGGCGTGATGATGATAGGTGATGGCATTAATGACGCTCCCTCGCTTGCAATGGCAGATTTAGGTGTTTCATTCGGTGATGCAACCAAAATAGCTGTTAACTCTGCTCAGGTTATCTTGTTGGGCAATAATGCCGCATCAATAAATGAAGCATTGAAAGTTGGGAAACAAACTTTGGTAACAATAAAACAAAATTTATTCTGGGCATTCTTGTATAATGTAGTTGCCATTCCTGTTGCTGCGATGGGATTTTTGAGTCCGATGGTTGCAGCACTTTCAATGGCATTTTCAGATGTAATAGTTATTGGGAATTCAATCAGATTAAAATTCAGAAATTAAAATTAAACTGGTTGGATCGGAAAAAAATACTCTTTATCCCCAGGTGGTATCCTGACAGGCACGACAACATGCTTGGCTTGTTTGTGCAGAAACATGCAATGGCTGTGCAGTCATTGCATGATGTTTCAGTTTTATATGTAACTACTGACGCAACCATGAATCCCGGAGCAGTAGTGATCACAGAAAACAATTTTAATGGCATACACGAGTTACACATTTATTTCGGGAAATACGATTCCGGATTCAGAAATGCTTTAAGTTACTGGAATTGCTATAAAAAAGGCATCGGAATGATTCTTTCCAGAGAGCGAAAAATTGACCTCACCCATGTTCATATATTAACAAGAACTGCAATCCCGGCCCTTTGGTTAAAATATACCGCAAATATTCCTTATATCATTACAGAACACTGGTCCCGATACCTGCCTGTCAATCTTGCCAAAGGATCATTTCCAGGATGGTGGCGCAGAACAGTAACTCGATTCGTTGTTAGTAATGCTGCTGCTATAACAACAGTTACGGAAAATCTTGCAAAAGCCATGCAGGATTTAGGTCTGAAAGGTAAGTACCACAATACACCTAATATTGCCGATATAAATGATTTCCGTCCTTTAAATAATATTCAAAGGGATCCCAAAAAACTTGTACATGTATCCTGTTTTGATGAACCGGCAAAAAACATAAAAGGAATCATTGATGTAATAGCAGATTTATCAAAAGAACGAACTGATTTTAATCTTGAAATAATAGGTGATGGGAAGGATTATATCGAAGTTTACGAATATGCTTTGCAAACCGGACTGGTCGGTTCCAGGATTTTTTTTACCGGATTATTGACAGGAAAGGAACTATCGACCCACTTAGCTGATTCAGATGCATTAGTAATGTTCAGTAACTATGAAAACTTCCCATGCACCATTGTAGAATCAATGGCTTGTGGAGTACCGGTTATCAGCACAGCGGTTGGTGGAATCACGGAACATTTACAAAAAGAATTCGGCATACTCATTCAGGCTAAAAATGAGACCATGTTAAAAGATGCCATTATTAGTATATTGGATCAACCTCAACAATTCAATAAAGAGGCCATGAGAAAATACGCAGTCACTCATTTCTCTATGGAAAATAGTGCACAAATATTTGATACAATTTACAGGAAGGCAATACAAAAAGCAGGCTGATGTTTTCAAAAATTATCTTCACCTTCATAACCAGATTTTCATCCTCATTGATTGGGTTTTTACTGGTAATTCTGACGGCTCATGCCATCGGAGCTGAAGGAAGAGGAGAAATAAGTCTGATTATTTTAGGTACTGCAATAACTTTACTGATAAGCAGTATAATTGGTGGAAATGCGATTGTTTTGCTGGCACCCTCCACTCCTGCCTTCAAACTGCTGGTACCTTCCTACGGGTGGGCAATAATATCTATTTCATTAATTACAACTCTTCTTCATTTTACGGGACTTATTCCTCAGCAATACAGTATCCATATTTTCATTATATCGCTGCTGCAAGCCATAGCATCTATACATATGTCGCTTTTCATAGGCAAACAGCAAATAAAACTTTATAACATCATGAATTTGCTGCAGGTATTCTTACTTTTTACAGCAGCTGTCATTTTTTATTATTTCTTAAACTACCATGAAGTAATTCACTACATCGTTGCATTATACATTTCATTTGCAATTCAGGCATTGGTAACTACCTGGTTTATTTACCGGGAAATAGAAATTACCAGTTTATCGGGGGTGAAAGAAATTATTAAAAAAATCCTGGAAAATGGATTGGTCATTCAGTTGTGTAATGTGGTTCAGATATTAAATTACAGGCTATGTTATTTTATTCTGGAAGAGACACATGGAATGACCAGTCTGGGAATTTTTTCAACAGCAAGTATTGTTGCTGAATCTGTATGGCTGGTTTCGCGAAGCATTTCTCTTGTGCAGTATTCAGGCATTGTGAATAGTTCCGATAAAGAATACAACAGATTTCTGACTGTAAGAATGGCTAAATTGAGTTTGGTTGGAAGTATTTTGGTAATGATCCCGGTTTTACTTTTACCTTCTTCTTTTTATGGTTGGATTTTAGGCGAAGAATTTCGTGCCATTCTTGTTCCATTATGGATTTATGC
Source organism: Bacteroidota bacterium (assembly GCA_016713525.1). Lineage (GTDB taxonomy): Bacteria > Bacteroidota > Bacteroidia > AKYH767-A > OLB10 > JADKJB01. The sequence continues at coordinate 264,866 of JADJOZ010000007.1, forward strand.
TCCAGGAATTCTGGCATTAAGTTTTGCTACTGTTCTTGGTCATTATTTTGCAGGGCTGGGGTTGAATAAAGTTAACTTAACAGGATCATTAATCGGTTTCGGAATTACTTTATTTTTTTCGTTGATCCTGATACCCAAATGGGGAATTAATGGGGCAGCTGTTTCTGTTTGCCTGGCTTATTGTGTGCATTCAGTTTATCTTTTTTTGAAATTCAGAACTCATACCAGCTTTAAAATCATTGAATTGTGGCCCTCAACCGAAGATTTCATCCATTTAAAAAAAGGAATTGGCACTTTTTTAGGGCGTAGTTTTCGCAAATGATTTCAATCAAATAATTCATAACTATTTATTAACAATTACCAGCCGGAATTCACATTTTAATGTTAGAATAATTACATTTGCGATATCAAATTGCTTACGATAGCATCTACATTTCGCAATTTATTGAAAATCAAATAATTAACTTATTAGGACAAAAATCATAAACCAAAAAACAAATCAACATGAAAAAACTATTACTCAGTGGTTTGGCTTTGACAGTTTGTTTGTCGGCTTTTGCACAAAATAATGCAAAGCAGATCAATTCAAGACTGAAAAGTGCAACCGTAAACAAAACATTACCAGTAACTAAGCCTGCAGATGGCGCTATTGCTCCACTTGCTCCGATTAATTCAACAGTTGCCCAACACCGCAATTCAATGATTGAAATTCCAATCGGCACAACTGTTTATGATCTTCAATCAAACTACGGTGCGGTTGGAAATCGTGTTAAATTGTGGGATGATAATACTATCTCTGCAGTTTGGACACTTGGTTTAGTTGATCCTTCATTCTCTGATCGTGGAACCGGATACAATTACTACGACGGAACTACCTGGGGACCTATTCCTACTGCGCGTATTGAATCTATCCGTACAGGATGGCCTAACGTAAGCGGAACAGCTACATCTGGAGAATACATTGTTAATCATGGTACTAATCCTACTAACTTTGTTTCAAGAGCTACAAAAGGTACTGGAGCATGGGATGTAGATACTTTGGGAACAACTACAGTAACCTGGCCTAGAATGGTTGTGGGTGGTGCTAATGGAAATACAGTTCACGTAATTGGAAATCCAAACGCAGCTCCTTTCCATGTATTCTATTCTCGTTCACTGGATGGTGGCGCTACCTGGGTTGACGAAAACATCGTACTTCCAGGTCAGGCAACTGATTTCTTTGAAGGTTCAGTAGACGGATACGACATCGACTCTCGTGGAGATGTTGTTGCTATCGTTTTAGGTGGTTTTGCTGAAGATCTTACTCTTTGGAAATCTACTGACAATGGTGCTAACTGGGCTGTCACTACAATCAATGAGTTCCCACTTTCTCCATTCGATTACACAACTGGTATTTCTGATTATGATGGTGACGGTATTGCTGACACTATCCCTACAACTGATTCAGGTATCTCTTGCGTGATTGATAACAATGGAATGGTTCACGTTTCTGTTGGAAGCACTCGTGTTCTTGATACAGATCCTGCAGGTGGCGTTTCTTACTTCCCTGGAACAGATGGTCTTCTTTACTGGAATGAAAGCATGCCTTCTGGTGACATCACAAACAACGTTATTGCATTTGTTGATGATATTGATGGAAGTGGTGTTATTGAAATTCCTGATGGTTTAGCTATTTATCAGTGTGGTTTAACTTCAATGCCAACTTTAGGTGTTGATGCTTTAAACAATGTTCACCTTTGTTATTCTTCAATTATCGAAAATACAACAAATGGTAACCCTGATCCAGCACTTGAAGAAGCTTTCCGTAACGTTTATTATATGTATTCTTCTGATGGTGGTATGACCTGGTCTACTCCATCCAGAATTGAGTCTTCAGATTTTGACGAGCAAGCATGGCCAAACATGGCAAAAAGAGTGAACAACCAAATCCACCTTACTTATCACAAAGATGGTGAGCCAGGCAACACTTTCCAGCCTTCTGCAAACTCTTCAGGTGTTGATACTCCTGATGCATATGGTCCATATGATATCATTTACAATGCTCAAACTAACCCGGTTGGTGTTGCTGAAAATAACAGCAATATCCTGAGTACAGTTGTTTACCCAAATCCTGTTTCAACTATGTTGAATGTTGATTATACTCTTAATACTGCTGAAACTATCACTATTAATCTGGTGGATGTTTTAGGTCAGGTAGTATATTCTTCAGAACTTAAAGGTGTTACTGGAGTTAACAACGTGAAAATCAATGTGAAAAACGTTGCTGCCGGTGTTTATTCTTTAAATACTATTGTAGGAAATAAAATTTCTGCTGAAAAAGTTGTAGTTCGTTAATCAAACTGCATTAATTAAACCGAAAGGGTTGCCATCAATGGCAACCCTTTTTTTTGTTTAGATAGCTAATAACTAGCAAATTAAGCTTTCGCAATTGAAGTAATTAATATGATATTTACCCTATCACCTGATCATATAATCTGAAAAGTGTCATTTTTTATCACATATTTGGGTCATACCCTTCTCATTAATTGCAGTTGTTTCTATATTTGAAGATCGGAAATTCTAAAAAACTAACCAATATGAAAAAACTATTACTGACAGGCTTGGCTCTAAGTGTATGTTTAGGTGCTATTGCACAAAACAGACCTGCCCCAAGCAGCACAATCAAGGAACGTTTAAAAGCAGCTAACAGGCATGCTCCCGTTCCCTATCAGCCTTCTATTTCAGGAAATGAAATGCCTGTAAACAGAATCAATCAAACGGTTGTTAACCAAAATCAGGTGAGTCGTACTTCAGGTGTACAAACTATTATAGGTAACACTACCTATGACTTGCAATCCAATGGCTCAACTCAAAATCGTTTGTATCTTGATGCTGCCGGTAATGTCGGAGCAGTTTGGACTATGAGTACTGATCTTACGGGTGCCTACCCTGATCGTGGTGCTGGTTACAACTATTACACTCTCGGGGCCTGGGGTGCATCTCCAACAAGTCGCATTGAAACTGATCGTCGCGGATGGCCTTCATTAGTACAGCTTGCAAATGGATCTGAAGTTGTTGTATCTCATGCAAGAGATACAGTAAATGTTGCTTTAAATCAACGACCAACAGCTGGAAGCGGTACATGGTCACAGGCTCAAATTCCAAGCTTTCCAGGGGGCGAAGAGGCTTTATGGGCGAGAACAGCTGCCGGTGGTGCTGATGGCAATACTTTACACCTGATCGACATTTCGTACCCAACCTTAAATGGCGGAGTATTAGTAAACGGTCTTGATGGATGTCTTTCGTATAGCCGTTCTATAGATGGCGGAAACAACTGGGACATCGTTCGTGCATTACCTCCAGGTGTAAACGATACCGAATATGATGGATTCCGTGCCGATGGTTATGCTATCGATGCTAAAGGAAGTACAGTTGCATTTGTATCAGGAAATATTACTGATGATTGGGCATTATGGAAATCAACTGACAATGGTGACAACTGGACCCGTACTGTGATTCAGGATTTCCCATTTACCAAATATGATGATCTTACTCAAATCACAGATATTGATGCTGATGGTATTGCTGATACACTTTTAACTACTGATGGTGCTTATGCTATTGTTATTGATAATAACGGAATGGTACATGCATTTGCCGGAGCAATGTTGATTCTTGATAATGATCCAACAGCTGCGTTAGGTTTATTCCTTTCAACTGATGGTTTGCTTTACTGGAATGAAAGCATGGGCTCAAATCCTCCTGTTGTAATTGCAACTGCTCCAGATTTGGATGGATCCGGACAGGCTGATGCTTTTGCTGCAGATCTTGGTGGACGTTATGGTAATGACGGTATTTGCTCTATGCCAAGTGCAGGAATTGATGCTGCCGGAAACTTATTTGTTTCTTATTGCCCATTGATTGAAGGAACCGATTCAGGTAACCCTACTCCCCTTGCCTTCAGCTACCGTAATGTTTATTTGATGGGTTCAACTGACGGAGGTGCTTTCTGGAGTTCTGGGGTAAACGTTTCAAACAGCCAGTTTGATGAAGCAGTATTCTGCTCAATGGCTAAAAATGTTGATGCCTGCGTTCATTTGTTATGGCAACAAGATGGTGCTCCGGGATATTCAGTTCCACCAAATGGAGAACATCCAATAGGCAATAATGATATGGTTCACGATTGCTACGACAAAACTTTAGTACTAAGTTCAATCAATGAAACACTTGCTAATGGTGTTGCTGTTTCGTTGTTCCCAAACCCTGCAACAAATAATTTAACAATCAGCTATAATGTTGAACAACCAATTGAATTGATGGTTGAAATCAGAAACATTATGGGACAAGTGATTGCTGAGTTTACCCGCGATGCTGTAAAAGGAACTAATAATATCCTTGTTGATGTTACTAAATACAGCTCAGGAGTTTATACTATCAATACTATTATGGGTGAAAAAGTTTTCTCAACAAAATTTGTGAAAAACTAATATCACTTCATGTCAATAAAAAAAGCCCCGCATGTCGGGGCTTTTTTTATTTGGTGCCTGTTTATTTTATAATCATAGCAGATCAAAAACATTTCTAACACCTGCTATCCTTTCTGTTTGAAAACCTTCTCCATACTCCACTCCTATTATCCTTCCAAGCTCAGCTGCACGTCCTGTGAGATTGTCGAAAAATTGTTGGGTAGCAATAGCAGTTACAGGTTCTTTGGAGTTTGGATCATAAAATTGGGATGCATATGCTTTTTAATGCAAGAATCCGCTGATCCATACTATCTGAAATATCAACGATAAAATCGGGTTTAAAATATCTGTCTTGTATATAATGATAAATTACTTTGGGTCTCCAGGCAGTCTGCTTTTCATTGTTTAAAATCGTTTCAACTTTTACCAGACCCGATAAAAAACAAGCATCTGAAACCATTTTCGAACCACGGCCATGATCAGGATGACGGTCATCAAATGCATTGGCAAAAACAACTTCCGGACGGTATTTTCGGATCATTTTCACAACAGCTAATTTATTTGCCTCTGAAAGTTCAAAAAAACCATCCGCCATATTTAAGTTTTCTCTCACAGAAAGCCCCATGATTGTTGCCGCTTTGGCAGCTTCTTCATCTCTGATTGCTGCTGTGCCTCTTGTCCCCAACTCCCCTCTCGTTAAATCAACTATACCGGCAAGCTTGCCTTTCTTAATCTCGTTAATTATTGTACCTGAGCAACTTAGCTCAACATCGTCGGGGTGCGCACCAAATGCAAGTATATCAAGTTTCATCTGAAAGTATTTGTGTACAAAGTTCAGTAACTTTTTAAAACAAACTACCTTTGCACCGTATTTATTAGGACAGCATATGTTTAATGAACTAAGGTTTCTTGTTCAAAAGGAGTTTCGGTTGGAATGGCGGCAAAAAACCATGCTCACAGGAATGCTGATTTATGTGATAAGTACTGTTTTCATTTGCTACATGACATTTAAAAGAATTATAGACATTCCAACCTGGAATGCTTTGTTCTGGATAATCATGATTTTCGCAGCTATCAATGCAGTTGCACGCAGCTTTATGCAAGAATCAAGAGGAATTCAGTTGTATTACTACACGATGGTGCATCCTGCAGCTGTGATTCTTTCAAAAATCATTTACAATTCAGCACTTCTAATTTCAGTTGCTCTGATACATCTCTTGTTTTATTCTCTTTTTCTCGGAAATGAGGTTCAGAATATGACTATGTTTATTATTGGATTATTGCTTGGTAGTACCGGTCTGGCAGCAACCTTGACGTTGGTTTCTGCTATTGCTTCCCGGGCTTCAAATAGTCCGTCATTAATGGCCATCCTAAGTTTCCCGATACTAATCCCATTGCTCATGACCATTATCCGCTTCTCAAGAAATGCAATTGATGGAATCGATTGGGTTATGAATGCAAGTTATGTGTATGTTTTATTGGCTTTGATTGGAATGGTTGTCACACTCAGTTATTTATTATTTCCCTGTCTTTAGAAAGACTAAATAAAGAGCACCTAAGTAATCTAAAATTCTGATATTCAATATATTAATGAAAAACATTTGGTGGAAAGCGGTTTGCATTATACTGTTAATGTATACAGTAACGATGGGCTTTCTGGGTGATGTGCCTGCAATGGCCATTCTCAATGAGAGTATCAGAAATTTATATTTTCATGTTACTATGTGGTTTGCCATGATGATTTTATTGATGGTGAACTTATACAACAGCATCAGGTATTTAGGAGATCCTATATTGAGAACCGATGAAATTGCCGAAGAAAGCTCGAGAATGGCAATGGTGTTAGGCATTCTTGGCCTTCTTACGGGAATGGTATGGGCAAAATATACCTGGGGAGCCTGGTGGGTTAATGATGTTCAGCTGAATGGGGCGGCAGGTACCATGCTGGTTTATGCGGCTTACTTTATTCTCAGAAATTCAATTGAAGATGAACAAAAAGAGGTCGCATAGCAGCAGTTTACAACATCTTTGCCTTTGCCATGATGATTGTTTTTATCATCATCTTACCCAGAATGGGCGATTCACTCCATCCCGGCAAAGGCGGAAATCCGGGATTCAGCAGTTATGATCTCGATCACCGACTAAGACCGGTATTTTATCCGGCAGTAATTGGATGGACCTTATTGGGTGTTTGGATCATGAATATCCGTTTACGAATCAGAAATATTAACAAATCACTTGAATCCTGAAATATGCAAACTAAAAAACTATTTTCTCTTTTACTTGTAATGATTCTTAGCACACTACCGGGATTTGCTCAGGATCAGATTGAAATGGCAGATTTAATGCGTTCGAATGGAAAAATATATGTTGTTGTGGCCGTGGCTGCAACAGTAATGACAGGTCTTATCATATATCTAATCTCCATTGACCGTAAAGTTTCATCAATAGAGAAAAAATTGAAAAAATAAATTCAAATGAAAAGAATTCATATTATTGGGATCGTAATCATTGCTGTTGCACTGGCTGCAATAGTAAGTACCATTTCCAATTCCAGTACCTATGCTCCATTTTCAACAGCTATGGAGCATGAAGGTAAAACCTACCATGTAGTTGGACAATTAAACCGTGATAAAGATTTTATTTATAATCCCGAACAAAATGCAAATCTTTTTGGGTTCTATCTGGTAGATGTGGAAGGAAAGGAAATGAAAGTTTTATACAATGGAACCAAGCCACAGGATTTTGAAAAATCAGAACAAGTGGTAATTATAGGCAAGGTTTCAGGAGATGAATTTCATGCGGCAAACATCCTTATGAAGTGCCCTTCAAAATACAATGGTAACGAACAACAACAACAAAATATGATCCCGGCAGGGACGTAACAACTTAAATACTGCGCTCAAAACAGAATGGATATTCAATATATTGGTGAAGCACTTGGATTTGGAAAATTTGGAAACCTACTTATAGCACTCTCATTTTCCGGTGCAATTTTAGCAGCAATATCATACTTTTTCAGTTTTAAAAGACCTTCCGAAAACAAAGCCTGGCAACAATTAGCCAGAAGTGCCTTCTTCATTCATTCCATTTCTGTCATTGGCATTTTCGCTTTACTCTATTATCTTATATTCAATCATCATTTCGAATACTACTATGTGTGGCAGCATTCGTCTACTAATCTTCCCTGGGAATATATATTTGCAAGTTTCTGGGAAGGTCAGGAAGGAAGTTTTCTGTTGTGGACATTCTGGCACATTGTTTTAGCTTGGTTTATTATTAAAAGAGGCGGAAACTGGGAGGCACCGGTAATGGTTACGGTAAGTCTTGTACAGGCATTTTTAATGTCGATGGTATTGGGAGTAACCATTCTTGGTTATAAGCTAGGTACAAATCCGTTTGTTTTATTACGAGAACATCCCGATATGGCGAATTTGCCATTCATTAAAATGGCTGACTATCTGTCAAAGATTGATGATGGACGTGGATTGAATCCATTATTACAAAACTACTGGATGGTGATTCATCCTCCTGTACTGTTCCTGGGTTTTGCTGCTACACTTATTCCATTTGCATTTGCGATGGCAGGCATGATGACCAAAAGGATAAAAGAATGGACAACTCCTGCTCTCAGCTGGTCATTTTTTGGCGTAATGACGTTAGGTACAGGAATATTAATGGGTGCTGCATGGGCTTATGAAGCTTTAAGTTTTGGGGGATTCTGGGCCTGGGATCCGGTTGAAAATGCATCGTTAGTCCCATGGCTTACTCTGGTAGGTGCCGCACATGTGATGCTCATTCATAAAAAAATGGAAGCACCCTGATGAGCAGTTTACTATTGGTTACTGCTACATTCATCTTAATTCTGTATTCAAGTTTCCTGACCAGAAGTGGAATTCTTGGTGATACTTCCGTACATGCTTTTACAGATTTAGGTATGACTGGACAATTGCTTGTTTACATGCTTTTCTTTGTTGTGCAGGCCGGGTATCTCATTTTCATCAACAGGAAAGAATTTCCGAAAGGACAGGCAGAGGATCCAATATATAGTCGTGAATTCTGGATGTTTATAGGTATGTTGGTATTAGTAATTTCAGGTTTACAAATTACCTTCACCACTTCCATTCCTGTTATCAATAAAGTATTTGGCACCAACATGGCGCCACCGGCAGATGTAATCGCACATTATAATTCATGGCAGATTCCTTTTGCCATAATTATTGGATTACTGATTGGGGTTGGTCAATTTTTCAAATACAAAAAAACAACTCCTGCCGACTTCTGGAAAAAAATTAGCATGCCTCTTTTTGTTTCCATAATCATTTCGGCAGTGGCTATTTATTTTATCAAATTCGATAATGTGCAATACATGCTTTTATTTTTCAGTTGCATTTTTGCCCTACTGGCAAACCTCGATTATGCATTAAGGGTATTGAAAGGCAACTTTGATTTCACCGGTGGGTCGGTTGCACATATTGGAATAGCTTTAATTCTGCTGGGCTCTTTACTTTCGAATGGTAAAAGCCAGGTGATTTCACAGAATTTACTGAATATCGATCTTGGAAAAGATTTCCCGAATAATGAAAACATTATGCTTACCAAAGGTGACACCCTGCAAATGGGCGAATACCTGATCACTTACAAAGGCAAGGAAAAATAGGAGTAAATGTTTTTATGAGATTGAATACCTGAAACCAGATTATCACGGAAACAATCATGAATATGCTTTCACACTCAAGCCTCGTGTTCAGTTAAATCCAAGAATGGGAAATGTTTCTGAACCCGATACCAAACATTTCCTATCAAGAGACATTTACACTCACGTAACATATGCTGATCTGGATGGTCTTAATAAACCCGAAGGAGAAGGTGAATATGCTGAAGCTAAGCAACACAGCATGCGTGTTGGTGATACAATTTCGACTAGCAATGCCCTTGTATATCTTAAAGGACTTTCGCAAGATCTGGACCGGAATCAAATGGGATTGCAACCAAATGATATTGCAGTAGGAGCCGTTGTGGAAGTAATTGACATCAACAAAAAACAACATGAAGCACTGCCATTGTTCATCATTAAAAACAATACACTTTTTGCAAAAGATGTTTTTGTTGATGAGCTTGGGTTAAAAATGGCATTCACGAAAATCGATCCGGATTCCGGCAAATTTGAGTTAACCATTGCTGAAAAGAAAAATAACAAGCGTGAATTTATCATCATGAAGGCTGTTATTTTTCCGCAAATAAATGTATTGTGGACAGGCTGCATTCTATTAATCCTTGGTTCTGTAATGGCTATCCGTAAAAGAATGAGGGACAATGCACGCCGCAATAATACAGATAACTGATTAAACCCGCACTGATGAAAATATACATCATAGGCACCGGTAAAGTGGCAACACTGCTTGGTAAAATGCTTGTGAAGTGTGGACACCGGCCTCTTGGAATATCGGGTCGAAATGAAAAAATAGTTAACTCTCTTTCCAAACTACTGGGTTGCCAAAGTTACCACTCGATTACAGACCTTCCAGCCAACGGGGATATTTATTTCATTGCTGTCAAAGATGATGCAATTGGAATTGTTTCAAAAAGTCTTAAGCATGTGAAGGGTGCGTTGATTCATACATCAGGAGCAACTCCCCTTACAACCATTGGTCGCAAAACCGGAGCGGGAGTATTTTACCCCGTTTCTACCATTCGCGAAAATTTTCCGAAATCATTAAAAAAAGTTCCACTATGTTTGGAAGCTACCGATGAGGCAACCATGAAAAAGCTGGGAATTCTTGCTACTGCTTTAAGTAATAAAATTTATTTACTCGATTCAGGGGAAAGAGCACGATTGCATCTGGCAGCAGTGTTCACCAATAACTTCACCAACCACTTATTGGGTATAGCTATGAATTTACTGGATGAAAAACACCTTCCCGCTGAACTATTGGAATATCTGGCTGTTTCTACCGTCCGGAATGCCTTTGAAAACGGAGCCATTGAAAGTCAAACCGGACCGGCAGTACGTAACGACACCAGAACCATTCAGCGGCAGTTGAAAGCACTGAAATCTGATAAACAGGCTTATGAAATATATAAATTGATAACCAATCAACTGCTGCGTGTTCATAAGAAGCCTAAAATTTAGTCGGTTTATTACACGATTTTTCTTACCCTTGCATTTATGGAAAAGAACTTTAAAGAGTTATTAAGAGACGTAAAAACATTTATTTTTGATGTAGATGGTGTTCTTACCAATGGCATGTTACTGGTTATGCCGGATGGGGAATTCCTTCGAAGCATGAATATAAAGGACGGATATGCGATGCAACTTGCAATAAAAAAGGGTTACCATATGGCTATCATTTCCGGAGGGCATTCAACCGGTGTTCCGGTCCGTTTAAAACGACTGGGCATTGAAGATGTTTATATGGGAGTTCCTGATAAAACTGTCGTATTTGACGAACTATTATCGAAGCGACAAATTGATCCAGCAAACATCCTTTATATGGGCGATGATTTACCCGACCTGCCACTGATAAAACGATGCGGGGTACCTTGTTGCCCTGCAGATGCCGTTGCAGAAATAAAAGCTCATAGTTTGTATGTATCGCCGCAGCAAGGTGGTAACGGCTGTGTAAGAGATGTTATTGAACAGGTAATGCGATTACAGGGAACCTGGGAATGAAAATTGTTTCCGAAATAAACTCCATTGCTAAGCTGACCAGGGCCGGAAATCTGGTTATAATTGCATTATCACTTTTCCTTGTCCGTTATCTGGTTGTTAAACCTTTTTTGTTTTTAGACAACACAGAGAGCTCTATCAGCGATTTCCAGTTTTCATTACTCACTTTGGCTGTTGTTTTAATAGCTGCCGGAGGATATGTGATTAATGATATTTTCGATGTGCAGATTGATGCAATAAATAAACCGGGGAAAAACCTGGTAGGCTCATACTATTCCAAAAAAACTGCACGAATCCTTTATGCAGCATTGACTATTGGTGGAATTGCTACAGCAATTGTTTTTGGGGAAGGTACCGGTATTAAATATTCTATACTCATCATTGCCTTCAGTGCCGGGTTGCTTTACTTTTATTCTTCCAGTTATAAAAAAATGTTGCTGGCTGGCAATCTAACCATTTCATTCCTTACAGGATTAAATATTTTTATCAGTATTCTATTTGACGATCAGTCATTGCATAATGAATCGGTTCTTACCATAGTTACGGCATTTACCATATTCGCATTTTTGATGACACTTGGAAGAGAGATTATTAAAGATTGCGAAGATGCACAGGGCGATGAAAATTTCGGAGCATCAACATTACCAGTTGTTGCAGGCCTCAAAACCGGTAGAATTACAGCTTCATTGGTATTTTCAGTTGTGCTTGGATTACTAATCTGGATACAGGTATCAGTGAAACAATGGGAAGATATTATCTCATTTGGCTATGTTGTAATAGTTATTCAACTGCCCCTGCTCTATTTAATCGCAGCAAGTGCACTTTCAAAATCTGCCTCATCTGATCACAAATGCAGTAATATTGCCAAATTTATAATGATAACAGGCTTATTGGCTATGGTTATCTTTAATATATCATTCAACTAACACTTCAGTACATGCATTTCCCCACAGACATTGTTCTGGCATCCGGATCTCCGAGGCGACAATCCATTTTAAGTGAAATGGGCATTTCCTTTGAAGTTATTCTGCATGAGATCAATGAAGATTTCCTGTCACTTTAAAAAGGAAGTGAAGTAGCTTTATTTCTGGCAAACAAAAAGGCGCTGGCATATGATAAGGAAGTGGAATCCGGAAAAACTGTAATCACAGCAGATACGATAGTTTGCATTCACAATGAAATACTCAATAAACCGGGCAATGCTTCTGATGCTTTCATTATGTTTAAATTCTTATCGGGAAAAACACATGAGGTAATAACTGCAGTTTGCATCAGAAATAAAAAACAAACAAATTCATTTGCCACAACAACCAAGGTCACATTTAAGGAATTGAGCGATGAAGAAATTGATTATTACATCGAAACCTGTAAACCATTCGATAAAGCAGGGGGTTACGGTATACAGGAATGGATAGGCATGATTGGCATCACAGCAATTGAAGGTTCCTATTACAATGTTGTCGGATTTCCTGCTCATGAAGTTTATACGAATCTGATACAAATGGCAGAGCACATTTCGTCATGAAAAAGGCTTACTTCCAGATGCATCTGGCTATATTACTTTGGGGATTTACAGGAATTCTTGGCAAAGCAATTGGCTTATCAGAAGGTATGATTGTTTGGTATAGGATGATCATCAGTGCGATTGGATTGCTTCCGGTTTTACTATCATCCAAACCTGTACTTCCGGCTGGAAGGGACCTTCTGCACATTTCAATAACCGGACTGATAGTCGCATTACACTGGGTCTTTTTTTATGCATCCATTAAAGCATCTAATGTCTCCATTGCACTCAGTTGCTTTTCATCGGTATCACTATTCACTGCCATACTGGAGCCTTTATCCCGCCGCCAACGGCCCAAAATGGCTGAAATTCCGCTTGGCATTTTGGTGATGGTTGGACTATATATCATTTTCTCCGTCCAGCAACTTTATTTTACCGGAATTCTGCTGGCTGTAATCAGTGCATTTTTAGGGGCCACATTCACGATTTTAAACAAAACTCTGACAAGCCGCTTTGAACCTTCTGTAATTACATTTTATGAACTCATATCAGGATTCATTTTGCTTACGGCCCTCCTTCCGGTTTATTTTTACTTCAGTAAAACTGGTTTTGAAATCCCGACAGGAACAGATTTGATATATTTAATATTGCTGGGGCTGGTATGTACCAGCTTCGCCTTTACCCTTTCCCTGAAAGCTCTTAAAAAACTTGATGCATTTACTCTTAATTTATCGGTTAACCTGGAACCCCTCTACAGCATCGTGCTTGCGGTCATTTTCTTTCACGAAACCACCATTAAGAGCAGTGGATTTATTGTGGGAACACTTATAATTTTGGGTTCTGTAGTGCTTCATTCGTGGTATAAATGGCAAAAAGCAAGAAGGCAGTAACCAAAACAGGTTTATAACGTACTTACTAACTTATTAAAAGCGAAGATATCACAGGATTTTCTTTCCTTTGAGGAGTATATGTCGAGACCTGAAAAATATAACAAACGCTTCATAAGAACAGCCAACTACAGTCAGCTGCTCAAATTAATGGCAATATGTATATTGATTACCTTGCCATTTTCCGGCATTTTCGCTCAACGTTACAACCTCAGCATTTTCAATATTTCGAACGGATTACCCGGTAATCAGATCAATGATATTATTCAGGATAAGGCTGGCCGATTATGGATTGGAACCATGAATGGGGTTGCCATTTATGATGGACTTAACTTTACAGGTTTCGACAAAAACAACCCTGTTACTAACAATCCGGTAAAAACTATTTTTCAGGACAGTAAAGGGAACATCTGGATTGGAATGATCCGGAAAGGGATTTGTAAATATAATGGAACATCGTTTGAATTTTTCAATGCTACCAATGGCCTATTGAGCGACAATGTAAATGCTATCACAGAGGATGATAAAGGAAATGTCTGGATTGGAACTGCCGAAGCTGAACCGTTATGATGGTAAAATTTTTCATAGCTACACCACATCCAGAGGACTAATCAATGATAACATATTTTCACTATTTTCTGATTCGAAAGGTAAATTATGGATCTCTACCATTGGGGATTAAGTCGTTTTGATGGAAAAAACTTCGAAAACTTTACCACTGACGATGGTTTAACCAGTAATATCACTTATAGTGTATCTGAAGATCAATCAGGAAAAATCTGGATTGCCACTTATCTCGGTATTACTACTTACGATGGCACACGATTCGCTACTTTCACCCGAAGCAGGGACATATTAAACGAACGAATAGAAAAAATTATTGAAAATACAGAGGGTAGAATCATTTATGCTTCATATGGTGGTGGAGTCGGATTCATTGAAAAAGACACTATAAGTTCTATAACTGTAGACAAAGGTTTACCAAGCAATATTGTCAAAACAATTTTACAGGACCGCGAAGGAAACTACTGGTTCGGAACCTGGAACGGATTGGTAAAATATAAGGGTGACAGATTTATTAACTACACGTTGGAAGATGGATTATCTAACAATAACATTCTTTCCATTTTTCCTGATAGTTCCGGCGGAATATGGTTTGGAACGTTAACCGGTGGAGTAAATTATTCGAATGGAACTACAATCACCAACCTGGGTCTGGAAGCGGGACTGAAAAGTACAACTATCTGGAGTATTTACATTAATCGTAAAAACGAACACTGGTTTGGAACTACAAATGGGCCTGCATTACTTGATGTGCGATCAAAAAGGTTTTCACATCCTTATTCCTTTTTCAATAACATGATCATATATTCCATTCTTGAAGATAAACAAGGGGAAATGTATTTTGGAACGGATAAAGGTATCTATGTAAATGAAAAAGGTAAATCAACGTTCAGAAATATCGGAAGTGTCGATGGGCTGTCAAATGATAAAGTCAGAGTTTTGTTTCAGGATAATTCAGGAAAAATCTGGGTTGGTACCATGAAAGGTATTTATTATCTCGAAAATGATAAAGCAGTAAATTTCAGTGAACAATTTAATTTGCCTGGTGCGCCTGTTACATCAATTATTCAGGACAGTTCAGGAAGAATTCTGGTAAGCACATACGACTTTGGAGTATTTATTATTGGAACTTCTGTAAATAACAATGCGGTAAATGTTTTGAATAAAAATTCAGGCTTATTCAATGACCGCATTCTTTGTAATTTCCTGGATAGGAACCAGAACTTATGGCTGGGAACTCCAACCGGACTTGATTGTATAGACTGGAAAAAATATCTTTCAAGTGGTCAGGTTGAGCTTAATCATTATGACAAAAGTAATGGTTATTCAGGAGTTGAAACCAATGCAGCAACGAGTGATAAAAAAGGGAATGTTTGGTTTGCTACAGTAAATGGAGCTATCAGGCACAACATCAGGTCGGGGACTTTAAAAAACTCGATTCCATTGGTTCGTATCACCAACATACAGCTTTTTCTTGAAAATGTTGACTGGAAAAAGAAACAGATTTCTATTAATCAGCAAACAGGATTGCCGGAAGAACTGGTTTTGGCATATAACAATAACCATCTTAGTTTTAGCTTTTCAGGAATTTATTTAACAGCTCCGGAAGAGGTGCGTTATCAATTTCAGCTCGAAGGTTTTGATGAAAACTGGTCGCCTGCTAATGCGCAAACAACGGCCAACTATTCAAACCTGAATCCGGGAACATATAACTTCAAAGTGAAAGCCACAGCGAATGGCAGAACATGGTCAAATCCGGTTACTTTTCAGTTTGTAATAAAACCGCCTTACTGGAAAACGCCATTCTTTTATTTCCTGTATGTGATCACTGCAGCTGGAAGCATCTTTTTGTTTCTGAAACTGCGAACCAGAGCATTGCAGCGAACACAAAACATGTTGCGTCAAAAAGTAGAGCAGCGTACCAACGAGTTGAATCAAAAAAATCTCGAACTTGAAAAACTTTCAATCGTTGCTTCAGAAACAGATAATGCCGTATTGATTTTCAATCACCATAAAGAAATAGAATGGGCAAATGCCGGATTTACCAAACTAACAGGTTTTACTCTAGGGGAAATCATGAAATCGAAAGGTTATTCAATCCGGGACTTCACCAACAGTACAGAAGTGCATGAGCTTATTGAAAATGCAATTGCGGAGAGAAAGTCGATTGTTTTTGAATCGCAGATTCCTTGTAAAGACGGCAGTATGATATGGGCATCGAATACACTAACACCAACATTTACTGCTTCACAGACTTTACATAAGATTGTAGTAATATTTACCGACATTACATACAGAAAAACCATGGAAGAGCAAATCAAAGCCTCTTTGGAAGAAAAAGGATTGCTGCTGCGGGAAATTCATCACCGGGTAAAAAACAATCTGCAAATTATTATCAGTTTATTCAATCTGCAATCACATTATATCAATGATGCAAAAGCTTTTGAAGCCTTAAAAGAAGGACAAGACCGGATAAAATCGATGGCACTCATTCATGAACGATTCTATCAGAATGAGGGATTATCAAAAATCGATTTTGATGAATATATCAGAAGGTTAATTGAAAATTTATTCATGTCATTTAACGTTTCTCCGGAAAGAATCATTCAGGTAATTGATGCTGAAAAAATATCGCTCGATATAGATACCGCGGTTCCCTGCGGATTGATAATAAATGAATTGGTTTCTAATACCCTTAAACATGCATTTTCCGAAAATCAAAAAGGTGAACTCAGGGTAACATTCCGGAAAATGCCAGATGATTTGCTAAGGCTTACTATTGCCGATACGGGTAAAGGAATGCCGGAAGGGTTCGACTTTGAAGAAGCTGATTCATTGGGAATGCAACTTATAAATGCCTTATCAAATCAACTGGATGCCAAACTGACTCTTATAAATGAGGTGGTGTTGTACCTTTATTTTGGATTTCAAACCAGCTCATTAACAAATCTAATAAATTTGAATATCAAATCATTAGAATTAACTTTTCAAAAAAAGGCAAATAGGTGTAGTATTAACCAACAGAAAACTATATTTTTGGAGTGTAAACCAAAAGAAATGAGTAAGATTAAAATATTAGTCGTTGAAGACGAATCGATAGTAGCAAAGGACATTCAGAATACTCTGATCAGACTTGGTTATGACGTGCCTGCAACAGCCTCAAATGCTGCCAGTGCCTTTCAGAAACTTGATGACATAATGCCTGATCTTGTTTTCTGGATATTAAACTCAAGGGTGACATTGACGGAATTGAAATAGCTGAAAAAATTAAAAACAGTTATGAAATTCCGGTTATTTTCCTCACCTCATTTGTAGATAAAACCACATTAGATCGTGCGAAAGTAACAGAGCCATACGGATATATTGTTAAGCCATTTAACGAATCCGATTTACAAACTACGGTTGAGATGGCACTATACAAATTCGAGAAGGATAAAGAAACCAAATACAACAAAGAGCGTTATGAAAATGCATTGGTTAATCTGGATGAGGCCATTGTAATTCTCGATATCAATTATGGTGTTACGTTTTTAAATCCGAAGGCAGAAAATCTGGCTGGTTATGGGAATGAAACTGCAGCAGGAAAGGATTTATTTTCAATTCTCAAAATTGAAAACGAATTACATGAATCACTTACCAAAGAACAAATCAGTGAAAAAATAAAGACCGATAAAATCTGTGAATTGAAAGGTGCTTCGGTAACATTCATTCGCGATCAGTCTGTTCACAAATCGGATCTAACCATTTCTCCTGTTCGTGATGAGAAAGACACTTTAATAGGCTATGCCCTGGTTATCCGCAAACAGGGAGCGGCTGCAGGTGCTGGTTCCACCCCAGGATCTTCGGAACAAATGGAGAGCTTAGTGATTCAAAATTCATTTTTGTGAAGAAGGGATCTATGCTTGTTAAAGTTTTTCTGGAGAACATCAACTGGATTCAGGCCATGGATAATTATGTTATTATTGCAACCAACACCGACCAGTTTGTGGTGCACTCCACTATGAAAGACATAGAAATGAAGTTACCAGGTGAAAAGTTTTTGAGGGTACATCGCTCCTACATCATACCAATTGAAAAAATAAATGTACTTGATGAGAACACTGTACTGATTGGCGACAAGACTATCCCGGTGGGTAAATCTTACAAAGACACATTTATGAACAGGTTGAATTTTTTATAAGCCGGTTACTGATTAAATCGGCAACTAAAGCAACTACAAATCATAAAAAAAGGAGGCTATCAAACGACAGCCTCCTTTTTATTGCTATTAATCTCTGATTACTTCTTGTCTTCTTTCACTTCTTCGAAATCGACATCAGTAACATTTCCTTCTGCTGCAGCATTAGCTTCAGACTGTCCGGTATTACCTGGATTTTCCTGACCGGCATTCGGATTTTCCTGAGTTGCTTTATACATTTCTTCAGAAGCTACCTGCCATGCGCTGTTCAATGTTGTCATTGCAGCATCGATACCGGCGATATCTCTGTTCTTATGTGCTTCTTTCAAATCAGCCAGTCCTTTTTCGATTGGAGCTTTCTTATCGGCAGAAAGTTTATCTCCGAATTCAGACAATTGTTTTTCAGTTTGGAAAATCAATGAGTCGGCCTGATTTACTTTATCAACTTCTTCTTTAGCCTTACGATCAGATTCAGCATTTGCTTCTGCTTCCTCTTTCATTTTCTTGATTTCGGCATCGGTTAATCCACTGGAAGCTTCGATACGTATATTCTGGCTTTTACCGGTTGCTTTATCCTTTGCAGTTACGTTCAGAATACCATTGGCATCGATATCAAAAATTACTTCAATCTGAGGAATACCTCTTGGTGAAGGTGGCAATCCATCGAGATGGAAACGGCCAATTGTTCTGTTATCCTTTGCCATTGGACGTTCACCTTGCAATACATGAATTTCAACTGAGGGTTGATTATCAGATGCAGTTGAGAATGTTTCTGATTTTCTGGTAGGAATAGTAGTATTTGATTCAATAAGTTTGGTTGAGACGCCACCAAGTGTTTCGATTCCAAGTGAAAGAGGTGTTACATCAAGCAGCAATACATCTTTTACTTCACCTGTAAGTACAGCACCCTGAATTGCGGCTCCAACAGCTACCACTTCATCAGGATTAACTCCCTTTGATGGTTTCTTTCCAAAAAATTTCTCTACCAATTCCTGAATAGCAGGGATTCGGGTTGAACCACCAACTAAAATCACTTCATCAATTTCATTTGGTGCAAGTTTTGCATCACTAAGAGCTTTTTTGCAAGGCTCCAGAGTACGCTGGATGAGGGTATCAGCCAATTTCTCAAATTGAGACCTGGTTAAAGTTTTCACAAGATGTTTTGGAATACCATCAACAGGCATAATATATGGCAGGTTGATTTCTGTTTGAGCTGAACTTGAAAGTTCGATCTTAGCTTTTTCAGCAGCTTCTTTCAAACGTTGCATAGCCATTGGGTCTTTACGTAAGTCGAGACCTTCATCTTTCTTAAATTCTTCTGCTAACCAATCGATGATAACCTGATCAAAGTCATCACCACCTAAATGAGTATCCCCATTAGTTGATTTCACTTCAAATACACCCTCTCCTAATTCAAGGACAGAGATATCGAAAGTACCACCACCCAGGTCGAAAACAGCAACCTTGGTATCAGTATGTTTTTTATCGAGGCCATATGCAAGAGCAGCAGCTGTGGGTTCGTTAATTATACGCAGAACCTTCAAGCCTGATATTTCACCTGCTTCTTTTGTAGCCTGACGCTGTGCATCATTAAAATATGCAGGAACGGTAACAACAGCTTCCGTTACTTCATGTCCCAGATAATCTTCAGCGGTCTTCTTCATTTTCTGAAGCACCATTGCCGAAATTTCCTGTGGAGTATATAAACGATCAGCTATTTTTACCCGTGGGGTATTATTATCGCCTTTTATAACAGTATAAGGAACTCGTGAAATTTCAGTCGACACCTTATCAAAGGTTTCACCCATAAATCTTTTGATAGATGAAATAGTTTGTGTCGGATTTGTGATAGCCTGACGTTTGGCAGGATCACCAACTTTACGTTCACCATCCTTAATAAATGCTACAATTGAAGGAGTTGTGCGGCGTCCTTCACTATTTGGTATTACTACCGGCTCATTACCTTCCATTACTGCCACACAAGAGTTGGTAGTACCAAGGTCAATTCCAATTACTTTTCTCATCGGTTTAAGTTGTTTTTATTATACCCGTAATAGTCAATGATTATGCCACCCCGAAAATCAGGTAATTATGTCAGTTCTAATTAAAAATTTGTGGCAGAATCAGTCAGCATGACAAAACGACACGCTTTAACCACTTGTTGAGGCTTGGTTATTGGAAATTGAGATTTCCAGTATGTGGACCGGTTCGCAGCAAATCAAGCGAGGGTGCATCCATAAATTTATTAGGTGAAACCTGAATAAATCTGCTGGAAAAAATCCCTGTTCCACCTTCCACATTGGAATACTGTGGAATTGTTGTCAGAATGCTGGTGGTAGCCTGATTGATACTTATGTAATTCGCCAGGAACTCTGCTCCAGCAGTGAAAATAAAGTCCATAGAACCTGCAAAACGCTCAACCGATGGATCTTCCTTGATTTTGGAAGCAACGAACTTGTAAAAATCTTCTCCTTCAATTTCTTTTTCAATGGTGGTTATTTGTGAAGGATTGGAAACCAATATATTAGGGAAAACCCAGTCAATAGATTTTGAGTAAGAGTTCCATTAGCAATAACTTCTTCAGTATACCGGAAACGGATAGTCAGATTATAAACCTTGCCATTTGCTGCTGTTGCGAACTCAACAGTATAAGGGAAACTGACTGGCCCAACCAATGGTTGCTGCAGAGTTTACTGCAGGACGTTGAACGCGCATGCTGTCAACAATTGGGGTTGTGGCAGAAAATTCATAACCGGTCTGATTATTTTTACCTGAAGTTTTGTAGTCGCTGTCGCGGAAAATTGTTTCCCCATTTGTTTTATATAAAACATTAGGACTGGAAGGAAAAACACCTTCAGCTTTATCAGCGGCAATGAACCGGGTTAAGGGAATAGACCCTAACACTGTTCCATTTTTTATTCTAATCAATTGAACATCAAGTACATCACCATAATAAGTAGAGTCAGGAACCTGAGCCATCGTGAGCGCATTTCCTTCTCCCAGAAAGGCTCTTTGAATCCTCACATGCTGAACAGTATCCTTAGGATTGATTAATCCGTATACCACACCGATTTCCTTATAAGGAGCAAGCAGATCGATATCGTTGTCGGACGCCGAAAACAACATACTTCCGACAATACCTCCACAAATAGCAGTTCATTTCATATTCATGCCCCAAAAGTAATACAAAGAAAGTTCACTTTTGAGGAAATTTGTACCTTTGAAACTTCATCACCAACTCCTTTGAAACGACTCAACCTCCCGGTCTTAGTTACCGGCCTCCTTATTTGCCTGCTGGCCGTTCCTCAACTACTTTTTTCGCAAGTAGTGAAAGAGAAATTCGACAAGCTCATGCTAAGTGAGAACTTCGATAGTATCAACACCTATTGGACAACATTAGCCAATGCTGAAAACCTGTTTATAGTGCAGGATGGAGAATATATTCTTCAGCGCAAAGCTCAAGTGCGCCTTATGCAATAATTGCCAATTTTGAAGAGGAATTCAGTGATTTTCGGGTAGTTGCATCCATGAAACTCGATAAATCGATGAGTGAAGAAAGCTACTGTAGGTTTCCTGTTTATGATGCAGGCAGAGGGACAAGGAGGATTTTGTGTGAAATAAACAAGAAAAAGGAATTCCGACTTAGGCAAATAGTGAATGGTTCCTATAAGTATCTGACCGGTAATTCGAAGGATGGTGGTTGGATCAGAAGTTCTGCGCTTAACGAAACTAATTTTTCAAATATGGTAGAAATAAGGACTTTTTCCAGGAACTATGATTTATATATTAACTCAACATTTATCCTTTCTTTTGCTGAGCCAACCTATAAAACCGGTAAAATGGGTCTTATTATTGGGCCAGCTTCCCGCGGAAAAATTGATTTCATTTACGTTTTTACGATCACTTCTGCTGCTGAAGCTGCTGCAATTGCCACAGCGCAAAAAGGAGAGAATAGTCCATCAATTGGAAGTGGACCCGACATGATTGAACTGGCCGAGTCCATTATCAAACTTAAAACGCAGATTAACGGACTGAATGAAGAGAACGAAGGTCTTCGAAAAACAATTTCAGCTATGAAAACCGGAGATCAGGAACGTGATGTAACCGTAAAAAACATGGAGAAACAGGTTAAAAACCTCCAGGATCAAGTTAAGAAAAAAGAATTTTCAATGGACTCTCTTGCAAAAGTAAATACCGAACTTTTGAAATATAAAGAGATGGTTGGTGGAAATGAAAATGCTGATCTGGTGATAACGCTCTCCAAAGCAGTAAAAGCAGAAAAAGAAAAAAGCACACAATTGGAACAGGAGAATAAGGAACTACGCGAAAAGCTTGGACTACCAAAAACAAATGGACCCAAACCAGCAAAGCCAAATAATGGGACAGGCACTACTCCACCTGCTCCTAAAAAAGAACCTAACGTTTTTTCTTTACCAAAAGACAATTAAATATTTCTGAAGCAGCAATCTATTCTGTATTCAGTCACCTCAATTAAGCCTGTTCGCTATGTCTACTCATGTTGAAATAAAAAAGGTTACTACCCATACCCTTCAGGAGATGAAGCGGCGGGGTGAGAAAATCTCAATGCTTACTGCTTATGATTTCAGCATGGCAAAAATTCTCGATGATGCCGGAATTGATGTTATACTTGTTGGAGATTCGGCATCTAATGTAATGGCAGGACACGAAACTACATTACCTATTACATTGGATCAGATGATTTATCATGCATCATCCGTTGTGAGAGCCGTAAAAAGAGCTTTGGTGGTTGTTGATCTACCATTTGGTTCTTATCAGGGAAATTCCAAGGAAGCTTTGAATTCAGCAATTCGCATCATGAAAGAATCGGGGGCACACGCCGTTAAAATGGAAGGTGGCCGTGAAGTTTGTGATTCGGTAAGCAGAATTCTATCTGCATGTGTTCCTGTTATGGGGCATTTGGGTTTAACACCACAATCGATTTATAAATTTGGAACTTATGTAGTACGTGCTAAAGAAGAAGCTGAAGCGCATCGTTTACTTGAGGATGCAAAAATGCTTGAAGAAGCCGGTTGCTTCTCCATAGTATTGGAAAAAATTCCGGCTGTACTCGCAACACAGGTTGCTGCAACCATAAAAATTCCCATGATAGGCATTGGAGCCGGCAATGGGGTTGATGGACAGGTATTGGTGCTTCATGATATGTTAGGTATCAATAAAGAATTCAATCCAAGATTTTTACGTCGTTATGCCGATTTATATGAAACCATCAGACTTGCCACTATCAATTACATTACCGATGTAAAAAGCTCTGACTTTCCTAATGAAAAGGAAAAGTATTGATTTTTCATTTCTATAAAACACAGAAATGCTCCGAATAATTTTTGAAGACAATCACCTGATTGCAATAAATAAAAGATCAGGAGATATAGTGCAAGGTGACAAAACAGGAGATAAACCTCTCAGTGATGATGTAAAAGAATACATCAAAACAAAATACAATAAACCGGGTGAAGTTTTTTTTAGGAACTATTCACCGCATTGACCGGCCTGTTACAGGAATTGTATTATTTGCACGAACCAGTAAGGCATTGGAACGAATGAATGAACAATTCCGGGAGCGTGAAGTAGAAAAAGTATATTGGGCTATAGTGAAGAAAACTCCGGATATTCCGGAAGCTACTTTAGTTCATTACCTCACCAAAGACGAATCTAAAAATAAATCGAGAGCCTATCTGGTTGAAAAAAAAGGCACATCACGTTGCGAATTGAAATACACTACCTTAGTAAAAGCTGATAATTATACATTACTTCAGGTTAATCCAATGACCGGAAGACACCATCAGATCAGAGTGCAACTTTCAACAATTGGCAGTCCTATAAAAGGTGATTTAAAATATGGTGCAGAACGAAGTAACCCTGACGGCTCCATTTCACTTCATGCCCGAAAATTGACATTTACGCATCCCGTTACCAAAGAAACTATTACACTGGAAGCGCGACCACCTGACGATCCTTTATGGAACTATTTTCTGCAACAGTTGCAAAGCTGAAAATTCAGTTTCTAATCAATAACCGAAATCCATTGCTGTGTACATTTAAAATTTCGATTGCCGGATCTGACTTGAAGTATTTCCGTAATCTTGTCAGGAACACATCCATACTTCGGCCGGTAAAATAAGAATCTTCTCCCCAAATTAATTTCAATGCTTTTTCACGGGGCAATACATCATTAACATGCAAACACAGTAACCTAAGCAAATCGGCTTCCCGGGGTGACAACTTAAACTGTGATTCAGAATTACTTAAAACTCTTTGACGGCTGTTAAAGGAAAAGTTACCAATCACGAATTCAAACTGTTCATCATTGTTAACCGTTTTGGTATCTGTTCTTTTCAATAAAGCTTTCAGTTTCAAAAGCAGAATTTCAGAATCAAAAGGCTTGGTAATATAGTCATCTGCTCCGGCATTAAATCCGGCAATTAAATCCTCTTTCATGGTTTTAGCTGTCAGAAAAACCAATGGAATACCAGGATTAACCTTTCTGATTTCAATAGCTAGCGAATAACCATCCAGTTCAGGCATCATTACATCTAAAATACATAAATCGAATTGTTCATTGATAAACCTATTCCAACCCTTCTTACCATCATTACATAATACCACATCATAATTATTGAGTATCAGATAATCGCGAAGGACAGCACCAAAATTTGGATCATCTTCAACTAATAATATTCTGCATCTGGTTATCATATCCTGATATTAACTTTGAATCAGTGGTATAGAAACAAAAAAGGAACTTCCTTTGTGGGGCTCACTAGTTACCCGAATAGTTCCGTTATGAGCAGTAACAATTGCCTTTACATAATTCAGGCCAAGACCAAAACCCTTCACCTGATGTAAATTCCCGGTTGGAACCCGATAAAACTTATCAAATATTTTCATGATAGTATCTGATGACATACCAATTCCATTATCTTTAACAATGAAAGTGACAGTTGTTTCGTCGCATGTCGTTGTTAATGTCACAGATGGTGTTTCATTACAATATTTGAGAGCATTATCCAGAAGATTTAAAATTACTACAGGAAAAAATGTACGGTCAGCTAAAATCTTACTACGTGACGCTTTAAAATCAATACTAATGGTGCCCCCTTTTTCTTCAAACTGAACTTTCATTTTTAAAACAGCATCATTCAGTAAATCATGAAGATCAGTAATTACCAAATCAGGAATAAATGCCCGCTTATCGAAAATTGCCATTTGCAAAATATTTTCCACATGATTATTCATACGTTCATTCTCATCTTTTATAATGGAGGTGAAGTAGGAAACTTTTACCGGATCATCTGAGACTTCCTTATTTGTCAATGCATCGGCAGCAAGTCGTATGGTTGCTAATGGCGTTTTAAATTCATGAGTCATATTATTAATAAAATCACTCCTGATTTCATCTAGTTTCTTTTGTCGGAATATAATAAAGATGGTATATGAAAAAGCTACAATTAAGATAAGCGTAAACAAACCGGAACATAACAACATTAACCACATGGATGATACAAGGTAACTGAAAGTATCAGAAAAACGGACCTCTACCCTATCATTCCGGTTAACGATATCGCCCGGAAAAAGTATTGCATCATAAATTCTCGAGTCATTACTTATGTTACCTCTCGACCAGATCACACTGTCGGTTAAACCATTGATAACAGAAATACTATATGGGATAGAAACGCCTGCTTTACTTAACTCATCAGATATTACAGAATCAATAGTTTCAGGATGCACCCGGTCGCTCAGTACAAAATCTTTCTGACCAAGTTCAAAAGCCATTTTACGAATAACCTTCTCTACTTTTCCCAGTTTTAACTTCACCTTATCAGTTGAAATAATTACTTGGTGCCTGTCAGAGTCCTGACCATTTAAAATTTCATCTTCTTCGTTGTTAGAATAGGTGGCACTTGCCTTGGTATTATTTCCGGTTTTTAATTTAATGGTAACATTGGAAGAAGAATCATTCCTGCTTTTTTTGATCCACACTGAGGTACCATTGGTAATTGAATCTTCCATTTCTTCAGGATCCGGAAAATCTTCAAATAAAGAAACTTCATGGTCAATAGTTGTGAGTTCCATTAAAACTGAATCATTCAAAGCTTTCAATTCATGATTACGAAAAATACTTTCAACAGAATCAGGAAAATCATGCTGTAAGCTCTTGCTGATTATACTAAGCGACTCTCCCGTTTCAAGTTCGCCGGCGGCTTTAATAAGAGCTTCCTGCACCTTATCATCGAATTTCTGACGGCGTAAATCAATATCCTGTGAAATCCAGTTAATCTGAAGCAAAATCAGCCCTAAGAGAGCGAATCCCATCAAAAAGGCAATAAATACGATCTTTTGCTTTTTCATTTCATGCAAAAATACATCGCAATAACCTGATTTGCACAAACTTTAACGTTTCATTAACAAAATTAGGCATCATTAAAACGGAAAATGAACCATTGAATTCCTGGTAAAATATTTAAGTGCCAATCATTCAAACTATAACAGTTGAGTATTGTTAATTAGTAAAATACTATACTCATGAAAGCCATAACACAATTATTTCTAGGAACAATCCTGACATTGACAATTACTTCCTGCGGCACTAAAGAAGCTGAAAAGCCTGAGAAAGAGCGGATAAATTCAGCCGATTTATACGAAGCGGAGAAACCTGCTTATGATCCTGCAGCTATTAATCCGGATGCAGCGGTTGTGGCAATAACAATTGTTGCAGATGGAAATACGATGGCAGAGATGAAATTCGATCAAAAGGAAATCAAAGTAAAATCGGGAACAACTGTGCAGTTAACCTTAAAAAACAACAGCACGGATGCTTCGATGCCTCACAACTGGGTTCTGGTTCATGATGGAACTGCCGAAAGAGTAGCAACAGCTGGAATTGAAGCAGGAAAAGATAAAAACTATGTTCCTTCAACTAAGGATGTACTGACTGCGACGATAATGACAGGTCCCGGAGAAACTGCTGTGATTACCTTCCCGGCACCACCTGCTGGTAAGTATCAGTTTGTGTGTACGTATCCTGGACATTGGTCTATTATGAATGGTGTATTTATTGTAGAATAATTGATCAGGCTGGATCCACATCAACATGAATAATTAACGAGCGATTTTCAGGGTGCGATAAAAATCTGTCGGTTACACTGGTAATCATTTGTTTTACTTTATGATCGGAAAGGTTTTTTCAACTTTAATCAACACATTTCTAATATACAAATTTCTGATTCTGGAAACATTCGGTGCCACCGGACCCAGAACTCGTTTGCCAAAAACAGATTTCAATACTTTTGTAAAATCCTTGGCAAGAGCATCTAATTGTTTTTCATCGCGAAGTTTTAATCGCAATGAAATTAATCGACAGAAGGGTGGATAATTAAATCTTTCCCTTTCAGCAAGTTCATAGGTATAAAAGCCGCGATAATCATTATTGATCAGAAATTGCAAAATAGGATGTCCGATCTGATAAGTTTGAATCAGCACCTTCCCTCTTTTAGACCTTCTACCTGCCCGGCCTGATACTTGTGCAAGGAGTTGATAACTACGTTCAGCAGCTCTGAAATCCGGGAAATTAATGAGGTTATCGGCATTCAAAACACCTACAAGGCTTACATTCTCGAAATCGAGTCCTTTGGTGACCATTTGAGTACCAACCAGAATATCAATTTCACCATTTTCAAAACCTGAAAGAATTCGTTGAAAAGATGATTTCGACGAAGTGGAATCCAGATCAAAGCGTGCAATACGGTGATCAGGGAAAAAGATGCTGATTTCATCCTCAATTCTTTCGGTACCTAATCCTTTCATTCTGATATCGGGATCACCACAAGCCATACATTTCCCGGGTGGATGTGTGGAGTAGCCACAGTAATGACATCTTAACTGATTCAGTTTCTTATGATAGGTGAGCGAAACATCACAATTTACACATTGCGGAATCCAACCACAGTTCTTGCATTCAAGGACAGGAGCAAATCCTCTTCTGTTTTGAAAAAGTATTACCTGTTCCCGATTGTCGAGAGCTAATTTTATGCCATCAAGCAGCGTCTGGGAAAAATGTGATTTCATCTCCTTCTTGCGATACGCTTCCTTAATGTCTTTGATAGCAATCTCTGGCATTCTAATTCCACCATAACGTTCACCCATCCGAATCAAATTATACTTGCCAATGGATGCATTGTAGTAACTTTCCATAGATGGCGTTGCCGACCCGAGTAATACTGAAGCATTCAAAATGGTGCCGCAGACAATTGCTGAGTCTCTTGCATTGTAACGTGGGGAAGGATCAAACTGTTTATAGCTGCTGTCGTGTTCTTCATCTACGATGATGAGTCCGGGATTTGTTAGCGGCAGAAATATAGCAGACCTGGCACCAATAATGATAGGAAAATGATAGTGACCAGCTTCTCCATCATTTAATACCTGTGTATATACTTCGGCTCTTTCACGACTAGAGAATCTGGAATGATATACCAGTAATCTTTCGCCGAAATGATTTTTCAGACGTGAAATAATCTGAGTTGTTAGCGCAATTTCAGGCAACAGATACAAAACCTGTTTACCCTTGGCAATCTGTTCATTCATCAGTTTGATGTAAACTTCAGTCTTGCCCGACGATGTGACACCATGCAACAATGCAACTTTTTTTCGGAAAAAGAATGCTCAATGGCATCGAATGCCTGTTGCTGAACATCACTCAATTCTAAACTTATTGAGGCCGGTTCCTTCTTGTTGTAGGCAAGACTTTCATCACCTTCAAAGACTTCAAAAACATTTTTATCAATTAATTGTTGCAACACGCGTGAATTGGAATCCGTATTTTTAAGCAACAAGGATTTAGATACGAATTCGGTTCCTTTATCCATCTTAATCCGCATGAAACCCATTAACAGATCGAGTTGCTTTGGTGCTTTTTTCTCTAGTGTCTGAAAAATTGCTTGCAAAAAATCCTCATCTTCAGCCTGAGTTGTAAATTTGACATAGGCAATCTGCTTTTTCTGAAAATCGGCTCCAATTTCTTCAGTAGGAATTAACATCTTGCGTTCGATCATATTGCGGATCAATCGCAGGCCTTTTTTATTGCCGGTAATTTTTCCTGCTTCTGCAACAGTAATAGATTTTTTATCCGATAATGCATCAATGAGCAACTGCTCTTCGCTGGTTAATAAAACATTGTCAGCAACAAAATCAGGGTTGAGAGCAACGCCATTTTCACTTTGTAATTTCATAACAGAAGGCAGAGCCGCGGTCATGATTTCACCAAGAGTGCACAGGTAGTAGGATGCCATCCAGTCCCAAAGCTTAAATTGTGTTTCTGTGACTACCGGTTTCACATCAAGAATTTCCAGAATTTCCTTTGCCTGATAAAATTCAGGTTTATTAAAATGCACTGCATGCACCACAGCGGTGTACATCTTTGATTTACCAAAGGGAACAATTACACGAATGCCGGGAGAAATTTGGTGGCGTGATTCATCAGGAACTTTATAGGTGAATAACTTTCCAAATGCCAATGGCAACACAACATCCGCATAAAGGTCAGCATTACTATTCAGCATGGTATAACTTCAATTAATAGCGTTCGCGAAAATCAAGCCATCCCTTTTTATAAAAATAATAAATCTGCAGCAAAACAATTACGAGCATAGCCAACAGCACAAATAAATATCCGTAAGGCGAATAAAGTTCAGGCATGTTGAATGGCAATTTTGCTCCGGTTTCAGGATTAGTTGGCGAAAAATTCATGCCATACAACCCTACTATAAAAGTAAGTGGAATGAAAATGGTAGATATAATAGTAAGCACTTTCATCACTTTATTCAAACGGTTACTAACGCTTGATAAGTAAATATCCATTAAGCTGGCAGTAATCTCCCTGTACGATTCAATGATATCCATCACCTGAATAGTATGATCGTATGTATCTCGCAAATAACGACGGGCAACATCGGAAAATAAGCGGGATGGATTTCTTAAAATCTCATTAAGTTTCTCTCTTTCTGACCATGCAACCCTGCGAAACAAAATCAATTTACGTTTGGAAGCCTGAATATTTTGTAAGGAATATACATCGGGTGCGGTTAATAATTTATCTTCCAGTTCATCCAGAAAATTACCCAATTGTTCGAGAAAAGGGAAATAGTTATCGACCACGGCATCCATGAGCGCATATCCTAAATATGGGGCACCGCTCTTTCGGATTAATCCTCTGTTTTGTTGAAGCCGTTCTTTAACGGGCAGGAAATAATCTGTTTGTTTTTCCTGAATGGAAATAGTAAAATTCTCGAAAATAAAAATAGACAACTGATCGTCCTGAATTTCGAAGTCACCGTTATAGCAGATGGGTCGGGAAACAATAAAAAGATGACCTTGAGATTCTTCCACTTTTGGTCTTTGATAACCACTCAGTACATCTTCCATTTCAAGCTTGTGAATATTGAAATGTGTTGTCAAATCCTCAAAAAGCTGTTTGTCTCCAAAACCTTTAATTTCAACCCAGTGACTCAACGCAGGTTTCGAATTGAGTAACTGCATCAATTCACCTGAACTTGATGCCTCTTGCTGTTCCAGAATATCAGCATCATAAGAATAAACTTTAATGACCGGTTTTAATGCATCATGAGCAATCGAAATCGTTCCCGGTGCTGATCCGGGCGGTGCTTTCTTATGCTTTTTAAAACTTATCTTTCGACCGGGAATTTTTCTTTTCTCTTCGTGCGACATAGGAATGGCAATCAACAGTTTGGTAAAAATAGAGAATTTAAACATCTTTGCTTCCACTAAATACCGGAATCGAACTCAAAATATCGGTAAAACGGCTAAAATCACTTGGTTACCAATACTTAACCTCACAATATAAAAGGTCATAAATCAAAAACAGTCTCTATGAACAAACCATACTCCGGTATTCCTCCCATTTTTATTCTTGGGGCACTGTTCTTCATTTTTGGATTTGTAACCTGGTTAAATGGTACGCTCATCCCCTATCTTAAAATTGCCTGTGAGCTGAATAATTTCGAATCGCTTTTGGTAGCTTTTGCTTTTTATATCTCCTATTTTGTGATGGCTTTGCCCTCATCTTATGTATTAAAAAAGACGGGGTTTAGAAAAGGCATGATGTTAGGTTTAGTTGTTATGGCCATTGGTGCACTGGTTTTTATACCTGCGGCTTTAACACGCACATATGCCTTATTCCTTTTGGGACTATTTATTATTGGAACCGGGCTTTCCGTGTTACAAACGGCTGTCAATCCATATGTCACCATAGTTGGACCAATTGAAAGTGCCGCCAAGCGGATCAGTATCATGGGGATTTGCAACAAAATTGCAGGAGTAATTGCGCCAATAGCTCTTGGTGCTGTGATATTGTCAGATGCTGATCAATTGGTTGCCTCTTTAGTCGATATGCAACCGGAGGTAAAAAATGAATTACTTAACGGGTTAGCACGACGGGTCATACTTCCCTATTCGTTAATGGCTGTGGTACTTGCAGGACTATCCATGATGATTTACTTTTCTCCACTTCCCGAGATCGATCCTGAAAAAGAAACAGATGAAACGAACGACGACCAAACACAACATAATACCGTACTTTCATTTCCAAATCTTGTTTTGGGTGTAATAGCATTGTTTTTATATGTAGGAGCAGAAGTTATTGCCGGAGACACTATTGGAAACTTTGGAATATCTCAAGGTATTGCGATTGCAGATGCTAAGTTCTTCACTTCATACACACTTATAGCAATGGTTATCGGTTACATTATAGGAATTATTGCTATCCCTAAATATATTTCACAAAATGCTGCTTTGGCAGGATCAGCAGTCATAGGAATAATATTCAGTGTATTGGCAATTCAATCCACGGGTTATACAGCTGTATTATTTATTGCATTGTTAGGTCTGGCAAACGCATTGATGTGGCCGGCAATCTGGCCTCTAGCAATTAATGGATTGGGTAAATTTACCCAAACAGGTGCTGCTTTGTTGATAATGGCCATTGCCGGAGGCGCATTGCTACCTCTTGGTTATGGTTATCTGGCTGATCTGGAAAGCATTGGCATTCAAAATGCATATTGGATTCTGGTGCCTTGTTATATTTTTATTTTGTTTTACAGTCGCATAGGCTTCCGGATGAAAAGTTGGTAATCACTTGTCAACCATTGATTCACAAAAGAATAGACAATGCAGGTTGGCTAATCGGATCACTGTTATTAACTTCGCAGTTCAATAATCTACTATGTCCTGGTTCGAATCCTGGTTTGATTCCCCTTATTACCATATTTTATATCAACACAGGGATGAGGCTGAAGCTGAATATTTCCTGGATTCGCTTTTAGATTTTCTGCATCCTGAAGCACATTCCAGTATGCTGGATCTGGCATGTGGGAAAGGTAGACACTCGGTATATTTGAATGAAAAAGGATATACTGTTACCGGAATCGATTTATCAGAACAAAGCATTGAATACTGCAAACAATTTGAAAATAAAAATTTGAGTTTTTTTGTGCATGATATGCGAAAACTCTTTCGTGTAAATGACTTCAATTATGTATTCAATTTATTCACCTCATTCGGGTATTTTGATAAAGAAACGGAAAACCATGCTGCTATGAAAAATGCCTGTATGGCATTGAGAAAAGGCGGCGTACTTGTAATTGATTTTCTAAATCCTACCTATGTTTCCAAACATCTTATTGCTTCGGAAATGGTTGAGGTTGCCGGAATCAAATTTAATATTGCCAGAAAAATAAAAGATGGGTATTTTTACAAGAATATTCACTTCTCTGATGCAGCCCGGATTTATGATTTCACAGAGAAAGTTCAGGCACTTACGTTAAATGAATTTGAAAAATACATTATTCCAAATGGTATGGTAATTGAACACATATTCGGCGATTATCATTTAAATGCATTTGACAGAGAAACATCTCCGCGGTTAATTCTGCTTGCAAAAAAGAAATAAAACCATGGGAATTCTTGAAATGCTGCTATTATTCACTTCTGTATTTTTTGCAGGAATTCTTTTTTTTGTATTTAAGAAAAGTAACCCATTATATTTGAAACTGGCGCTAGCTTTTACAGGATCATTTCTATTTGCCCTCAGCATGGTTCATTTACTTCCTGGAGTGTTCAAATCAGAATCTGAAAACATCGGTTATTTTATCTTACTTGGGTTCTTCATTCAGCTGATACTTGAATATTTTTCTGAAGGAATAGAACATGGTCACATTCATGTTCATAAACATCACAACCATTCTTTCCCGCTTGCAATGATGGCGGGATTATGCATCCATTCTTTTCTGGAAGGAATGCCTCTGGCAGGGAAATTTGACCATGATCATCACAGCCATTCATTACTGACAGGAATTCTACTACACCATTTACCGGTTGCATTTGCGTTGGTAAGTATGTTGTCGGCTTCCGGAATGAGCAGATCTTATACTATTTTAAATCTGGTAATCTTTGCAGCAATGGCTCCATTAGGAGCTGTGGCCAGTGAAATACTCGGGCATACGGAGCTTATGAATATCAGCACCTATTACAATCAGATAATGGCAGTTGTAATAGGGATTTTTCTTCACATAAGCACAACCATCCTTTTTGAATCTGGTAGCGATCACCGGTTCAACTTATACAAGATGGTTATAATTATTTTAGGAGCATTACTTGCACTGCTTCAATAACGACAGAAAATTAATTTAGTGCAGCTTTAATTTTTTCGAAGTCAGGAATATCGCCTGCGGAATCCAAAACTTCGGCATAAACAACAACACCAGTTTCATCTATTACAAAAGCCGATCGTTTAGCAACACCTTTCATATCAAGAATGAAAGTATCATATTGCGAACCGTAAGCTTCACAAACTGTCTTATTAAAATCAGATAACAACTCAAAATTGAGATTCTGCTCTGCTTTGTAACGAATCAATGAAAAAACCGCATCGGTTGAAATACCAAATACTTTTACATTCACATTATTATACCATGAAAGATCATCACGAACACTACATAATTCTTTGGTACATGTTCCGGTAAATGCTGCCGGGAAAAACAATAATACAACTTTCGCCCCTTTGAGAGATGACAGTTGAACAGGTTGTTTTAAAGTATTGTAAAGTGTGAAGTCGGGAGCCTGCTGGCCTTTTTGTAGTGTCATATACTTTTATGTTTATGGTTAATCGGCAAACAAATTAACTTTTAATAAGTTTTCGATAATATATTTACTTTTGAATCACGGACCCTATTGTAGTTTAAATCAAATACAAACCTTCCGGTTACATAGCCTAAAATCGCACCACCAAGTACATCCGAAGCCCAATGCTCCTGCTGATAAGAGCGCGACAAAGCCACCATTGAAGCCAACGAATAAGCCACAATGGGAACCCATTTCTTTTCCTGACCATATCCTCTGCTCAAAATAGTTGCCAATGTAAATGCCACAGAGGTGTGTCGTGATACAAATGAACCATCAGCAGGAAAGTCGTTCAGGGGTCCATTAAAATTATGTGCATACCACGGATATGAATAAACAGGGCGGTCTCTTCCTGCAAGAATTTTAGAACCAGTCGCTAGCCCCGCACTGAAAATAAAGCCTTCCAAAGAAAGCAACATCATATTTTTATCATACTTATTGCCCGACGATAGTGCTGATAAATAAATTCCACCAAGTATTGGTAATGCATACAACCCATTACCAAACGGATCAATCACTAAATCACCAAATTTTTCCAATCCTTTGTTTTGATTGCGAACAACAAATGATTGAAGCTTTTCATCATAAAGCATAACAAATGCAGTTGCACCGGTTGCTAAAGTTAAATTAGCAACATCCTTTTTATCCCAATGGAATGGTGCAATTAAAATTTGCTTACCATCCTTCAAAAAAGAGTTGAAGAATTTAGGGTTTGCAGAATCGGTTTGAGCAAATGTACCTGGTGGAGATATTAGCAATATCAACCAAACAAAAATTGATTTTCGCAGAATCATTTCCAAACAATAATCAAAGACCTTTTGCTTTGGCTTCATTCCAAAAAGTATCCATTTCCGAGAGGGACATATCCGTTAATTTTTTTCCCTGTTCTAAAACTGCGTTTTCGAGATATTTAAATCTGGCAACGAACTTTCGGTTTGTACGTTCCAATGCCTCGTCGGGGTTAACATCAATGAATCTGGATAAATTCACCAAGGAAAAAAGAAGGTCACCAAACTCACCTTCAATCTTTGAAGAATTACCGGCGGCAAGTTCAACTCTCAATTCTTTCAGTTCTTCTTCAACTTTATCAAGCACTTGCAACTTTTCTTCCCAATCAAATCCGGCTGACCGGGCTTTTTCCTGAATCCTCATAGCTTTCACAAGGGAAGGTAATGAGGTCGGAACACCTTCCAGCACCGACTTTTTACCTTCCTTAAGTTTCAGTTGTTCCCAATTGCGGGAAACATCATCAGCATTGTCTACTTTCACATCACTGTATATGTGCGGGTGGCGGTGAATCAGTTTATCACATACCTGATTAATCACACTGGTAATATCGAAATCATTTGACTCGGAGCCAATTTTTGCATAGAATACAATGTGTAATAAAATATCACCTAACTCTTTTCGAACTTCCTCCTTATCGCCGGCAAGAATCGCATCTCCTAACTCATAAACCTCCTCAATGGTCAGATGCCGTAATGTCTCCATCGTCTGAACCTTATCCCACGGACACTTTGCCCTAAGATCATCCATTATATTGAGCAGCCTTTCAAAAGCTATTAACCGGGCATCCATACTATTAGTTTTAGACAAAAGTACTGATTCCATGGAAGGTAAAAACAGACATCTTTAAAAATTGTCTTCTAAATGCTTCTTATATTTGCGGGATGCAAAAAATGAGAGTCCTGTTAATCTTTCTATATTTATTATCCTGGTTAAATACAACACAGGCCCAGGATAGCGTAACCGGAAGTTGGTCGGTGACTGGCAATTATCACCATGGATTTTTAATTGCACATCGTCCGATGGTTGTTTCACTGCAGAAAAATCATCTCAATGCACTGGAATTCAGTATATTAAAAACAACATCCGGTTCCAAAGCATGGCATAATATATACAACAATCCTGAAATAGGAATTTCATTTTCTGGTTGGAATACCGGAAACGACGAACAACTTGGGAACACCTATGCTTTGATTCCATTTATTAATTTCCCATTAATCAAAAATAACAAACATCAGTTTGCAATCAAATTTGGCTGGGGAGTAGGATATGTTGAAAAAACATTTGATTCCGATAATAACTACAAAAATATAGTAATTGGATCACACCTGAATTGTGCCCTCCAATTTCAGCCAAATTACAGTTTTAATATTGGAGAGCAGCTCATGTTAGGCGGAGGATTGAACATTACTCACTTTTCGAATGGAAGCGCTGCAACACCCAACCTTGGAATCAATTTTGCCAGCATTACGGCAGGAGCACGATATCGATTTGCAAAAACAGCAAGTGGATCACGGGCAAATATTCCTGCATTCACTAGAACAACCCGAATCACGGCCTTTGCAGCGGCATCTTTTAAGGAAACCTATCCGGCTGAAGGAAATAAATATGCTGCATTCACTTTATCGGGAAGCAGATTTCATCAGATATCTCCTAAAATAGGATTAGGATATGGTGTTGACCTGTTTTATGATGGTTCGGCGGTGAAAAAACAAGAGCAAAAAGGTGGCACTGTAAAAAATGACCTTGATTATTTTAAAAGTGGAGTACATGCCGGCTGCGAGTTGGCAATTGCAGATGTTACGCTCCTGTTAAACATGGGAGGGTATCTGTTTAACAGGGTAACAGGTGATGGAACTTTCTATCACCGATTTGGAATCAGATACCAGGCAGGCAGTAACATATTTGTTTGCATGAACCTAAAATCACATTGGGCAAAAGCAGATTTTATTGAATGGGGAATTGGATATAGAATAAACCGACAAACAAAAAAATGAACTACCGAATCTTCATTGTAATGCTTGCAACTATTTTCGTTGCCTCCTGCGGCAAGGATCAGCTATGTAACTGCCTGAAAAAAACGGGAGATGAAATAACTGAAGTAAGATCAGTAAGTTCATTTTCATCTATTGAAATGAATAACAATGTTGATGTTATAATTATTCCTGACACTTTCTTCAGCATTAAAGTTACGTGCGGCAAAAATTTGATGGACGGTCTAAAAACTGAAGTCAAAAACAACCGGCTTGAAATCAAAATATTAATAAATGTAATTGGCTGCGCGATTTTGAAAACCGGTTCGTTGTAGAGGTTACTGTAAGGGATTTAAATCAAATCACCAATAACGGATCTGGCAACCTTTCGTTCGCCGACACATTGGTAACACCGGATTTTCAAGTTGACAACTGGAATGGCACCGGTACACTTTCACTTCTGCTTGAGTGTAACGAAACACGATTTAAACTTCATACGGGTCCTGCCGATATTGTTGCCGCAGGTAGGTCTGACGTTGGATACATTTATTCAGCAGGAAACGGGTTTTGCGATACCAAAAATCTGATTAACGACTATTGCTATGTGACAACTAAAAGTACCGGCGATTGTTTTGTTTCTGTGTCCAAAGAAGTTGGAGTTACCATCGAGTATGTCGGCGATGTATATTATTCCGGAAATCCATATCAAGTTGATCAACAAGTAACGGGAAGCGGAAAACTCATCCGGCAATAATACCATGAAGCAATCGCTACTTTTTTTTCTTAAACATTATTTGTTCTGGGTTCTGATATTTATCGGTTTCAGAATACTTTTTTTATTTTCACAAAGCCAATCATTAGGTGACACACCACTCACTGAAATTGCATTCTCATTGCTTGCAGGCTTTCAACTCGACATTTCAACAGCTTCTTATTTTGCAATCATTCCGTTCTTGTTGACAATTGCTTTAATTTGGGGTGGAGATTGGATAATTTTCAATATACTAAAAGTTTATTATCTGTTAATACTCTTTATCACTATGATACTGAGTATTGGAAATATTATAATCTACAAATACTGGGGAACTTTACTTAACAGTCGTGGTTTAGCCTATGCACTTCAACCTGCAGAAATGTTAGCTTCTGTTACCGATTTCCAGCTGGTATCAGGAATAATTGTACTGATCATATTGTTTTTCCTGATGAGAAAAGCCTACTACTTTTATTTACATCCCGCTTTAGCGGAAATAAACGGAACGCGCTTACAAAGACTGGCATCAGTATGCATAGCACTACCACTGATCGTAATTGGCATAAGAGGTGGTTTGCAATTAATTCCGGTAAATGAATCTGCTGCAGTTTTTTCTTCCAATAAATTATTGAATGAAGCGGCCACCAATAATTTATGGTATCTGGGACATAATCTGAAGCAAGCCGGCACCACGAATAAAAATCCTTACCAGTGGTTTTCAGATGAGGAATCAATACAGGTTGTTGCAAGTCTTTATGCTAAAAAATCAGTTCCCGATTCAATTTTTAACATGAATCATAAACCAAATGTTGTTTTAATTTTATTGGAGAGCTGGACCGCAGATATCATTGAACCTTTAGGTGGGATTGCAGGAGTAACTCCAAATTTTTCAAAGCTATGTAAAGAAGGTATGTTATTTTCTGCTATTTATTCATCCGGTTTCAGGACTGATCAGGCTTTGGTTTCTGCGCTTAGTGGATATCCATCACAGCCAAACAATTCAATAATCCGTTTTCCTTCCAAAGCCTCCCAATTACCTTCTATAGCAAATGTGTTCAATGAAAACGGTTATCAAACATCATTTTACTATGGTGGAGAATTAGGATTTGCTAACATGTACAATTACTTATCGGTGACAGGCTTTAAAACAATTACCGGCAAGGAAGCTTTTGAGGATGATGTTATGAATAGTAAATGGGGAGCACACGACGAAGCAGTACTTGACCGTCAGTTAAGCGATTTAAAAAAAGCACAGCAACCATTCTTTTCAACATTACTTACCTTGAGCACTCATGAACCTTTTGAAGTTCCGGTTAACACACCATTCAATGATCCATCTGAACCGGAATTATTTAAAAAATCGGCATGGTATACTGACTATTGCCTTGGAAAATATTTTGAACAGGCGAAAAATGAGTCCTGGTTTACAAACACAATTTTTGTGCTGGTTGCCGATCATGGTCACCGGCTACCACTAAACAGATCATTTGATGATCCTTTTATCAGGAGAATTCCGATGCTAATTATTGGAAATCCGTTAAGGAAGGAATTAAAAGGAACACAAATAAATGTAATTGGCAATCAGAATGATTTACCGGCTACCCTCCTTTCCGCGCTCAATTACAACCACAACGAGTTTCCCTGGAGCCGTGATTTAATGGTTCCATCTCAAAACCCATTTGCCTACCTATCACTCGACTATGCCATTTCATGGGTCCATCAAAAGGGGAATACAGTTGTTCGATTAGATTCCAAACAGGAGTCACAATCAGTAGATTCCACTGAAAACAGGATCGCAAAAGCCTATCTGCAACAGCTTTATAAGTCATTTTTAAGTTTTTAGCACGTCATTTTTCGCTACCTTTGCACCTTTCCAAAATAAACCATGCTGGTTCTCAATAACATTAGCTTCGAATTCGGTTCACGATATCTATATAAAGATACTTCGTGGCATATTAAACCTTTTGAAAAATCGGACTTATCGGTGCAAACGGCACAGGTAAATCGACTTTACTACGAATAATAAATGGTGAGTACCAGTTATCCGGCGGTGAAGTGACCAAACGGAAGGATCTTACCATTGGCTTTCTAAATCAGGATTTGCTTTCATATGAATCACAAAAATCGATTCTGGAAGTGGCCATGGAGGCATTTGAAAAACAAAATGAGCTTGCTGCTGAAATCGACAGATTGTTGCACTTGCTTGAAACGGACCATTCTGACAATGTATTGAATGCCCTGCATGATGCACAATCACATTTCGAAGCTTTGGATGGTTACCAGCTTCGCTCCCGTTCCGAATCGGTTTTAGAGGGATTAGGGTTCACAACAACCGATCTGGTGCGACCCTTAAATGAATTTTCAGGAGGTTGGCGTATGCGGGTCATGCTGGCAAAAATTCTGTTAGGTCAACCCGATCTACTCTTACTGGATGAGCCTACCAACCACCTTGATCTCCCTTCTATTGAATGGATTGAAGAATATCTTGATAATTATGAAGGTACGGTAGTAATTGTTTCTCACGACAGATTTTTTCTGGATAGAGTTGTGACAAAAATTGCGGAGATTTCGAATAGCAAAATCACCACCTATACCGGTAACTATTCTTTTTATGTGGAAGCTAAAGAACTTTCAGAAGACATGCAAAGAAGTCAGTTTAAGAATCAGGAAAAGTATTTAAAGGAACAAGAAAGATTCATTGAACGTTTTCGTGCAAAAGCATCCAAAGCGAAGGCCGTACAATCCAGGATTAAGGCTTTGGAGCGTGTTGAACGTATCAATGATGTTGCAGATCCCTCAGCAACTATAAACATCAATTTTAATTTCAATGTTCAGCCTGGAAAAGTAATTGCTGAAATGGATGTAAGGGAAAAAAAATATAAGGATCTTGAAATATTTCATGATACACAGATAACCATTGAGCGTGGTGATAAAATAGCGCTGATTGGTGCAAATGGAAAAGGTAAATCGACGCTTTTACGCATGATTGATCAAAGCGAACCATATGTTGGTGAATTTCATAACGGATACAATGTAATAAAAGCATTTTATGCTCAGCATCAGCTGGAAAGTCTCACACTTGATTTCACCTTGCTTGAAGAATTGCAACATTGTGCTCCAGAGCAAAGTGATACCACTTTAAGAACTTTACTGGGTGCATTTTTATTCAAGGGTGACGATGTTTTTAAAAAAATCCGAGTGCTTTCAGGAGGAGAAAAATCGCGGGTTGCTTTGGCAAGAACCATTCTAACCAAAGCCAACTTTATGTTACTGGATGAGCCCACCAATCACCTCGATATTCAATCGGTAAATATCCTGATTCAGGTTTTACAGAACTTCAAAGGATCTTATGTCATTGTTTCTCACGATCGTTTTTTCCTGGCAGAAGTAGCTAATAAAATCTGGTATATTGAAGATAAGAAATTAAAACAGTACCCCGGCACCTATGCTGAGTTTGAAGAGTGGCAGGAAAGAAATAAAGCTGAAAAAGAAAAGGCCACTAAGAAAGAACCGGTGAAAGTTTCAGCTCCAGCACCGGTTAAAAATGTTGTTCCACCTCCTGATAAGGATAAAAAAAAACAACATCAGAAACTAAGCACCACCGTAAAATCGTTGGAGAAAGAACTTGATGAACTCAAAATAACGAAAGAATCGTTATTAATAAAAATGGGTGAACCTGAAAATTATGCCAGCAGTGAAAAGACAAAGCTGCTGAAGCAACAATTACAGGCTGTTGAATCGGATTTGTTAAAAAGCAACAAGAATGGGAAGAAGCATTTTCACTCATGATAGAACTGGAAGCGTAATTCTGAGTTCATTTCTTTTGATTTTTTTCTGTGCAACTCTTTCTGCTCAGGATTCAACTGATTTTTTCACTTCTGATTATATGCGATATGAAGATCACATTTATTCAGATAACATCAAAACTGTCACCCTGGAACAGGAAGGAATCAGACTTTCTGAACCTATTATTGAACTTGGTGGTTCCGACAGATTACTTTTATCATTTGATGATCTTGATGGAGACTTCAAAAATTACAATTACACTTTGATTCACTGTGATTACAACTGGCAGCCCTCTAATCTGAATGACAATGAGTATCTGGCTGGTTTTGCACAAGACCGGATTGAAAACTATAAATCTTCATTCAATACACTGCAGCCTTATACGCACTATGAATTGATTATTCCGGGCAGGGATGTTCGTCCCATGTTATCGGGTAATTACCTGTTGAAGGTTTACACTGAAGACGCACCTGAAAAGCCGGTGATTACCCGCAGACTCATGATTGTACAAAACAGAGCAACCATTGAAGCTACTGTGCAAAGGGCTACAATTGTCAACGATATGAATTCAAAGCAGGAAATTGATTTTTCCATTTTTCACAAAGGATTATCACTAGCCAATCCTTTTGAAGATATTAAAGTTGTATTGATGCAAAATGGTAGATGGGATAATGCAATCACCGGATTAAAACCACTTTTTCTAAAAGAAGAAGAACTGGATTACAGTTATGACGAAGAGAATACCTTTAACGCTGGAAATGAATACCGGACTTTTGATCTTCGTACTCTTCGAATTTACACCCAGTTCGTAAAAGACATTATTAAAGCGGAAACAGGATATACCGTTGTAGTTGCACCGGGTATTAGCCGTTCATTCGACCGGTATGTAACTGAAAATGACATTAATGGGAAGTTTTTGATCCGTAATCAGGATGGCCGTGATGATAAGTTGGAAAGCGAATACGTAACTGTGAAATTCGCTCTGAAGCACGAAATTCTGACAAATGGCAATTTTTATGTTTTCGGGGCCTTGACGGATTGGAAATTAAATGCCTCAAATAAAATGGTTTACAATGAGGATGAAGGTACTTACGAAGCATTGCTTTTTTTGAAACAA
This sequence comes from Bacteroidota bacterium, assembly GCA_016713525.1. Classification (GTDB taxonomy): domain Bacteria; phylum Bacteroidota; class Bacteroidia; order AKYH767-A; family OLB10; genus JADKJB01. The sequence goes on from JADJOZ010000007.1 coordinate 307,756, forward strand.
GGTTACTATGACTACCAGTATGTTTTTCTTGCGGATGGCAAACGCATTGCAGATGAATCGATTGTAGAAGGAAGTCATTTTGAAACAGAAAATAAATACACGATTTTGGTCTATTACCGACCTGTTGGTGGTCGTTATGATCAACTGGTTGGTTTTAGAAAGCTATCAACCCGTTAATATTTGTTGGCGTTTTATTACCATTCGCCTAAAGTTTTAAACAGTTGGTCAAATTTACTTCCATTTTATGAACAAGGTTTTTACTTTTGGTACACAGTCGACACGCTAATACACACGAGACTATGATCACAGAAGTTACCGCAGGGATAAAAGTAACCGTAGAAACTTTTTACCAGCCCACTCATAGCAACCCTTCACAATCACACTATGTTTTCGCATACAGGATTACCATCCTTAATGAGAGTGGCGAAACAGTCAGACTCAAACGTCGCCATTGGCACATTGTTGACTCTGATAATAGCAGACGGGAAGTGGAAGGTGAAGGAGTAGTAGGTGAACAACCTTATCTGGGACAAGGAGAAACATACCGGTATGTTTCAGGCTGCAATCTCAATACTGAACTTGGTAAAATGCATGGCACTTATCTGATGGAAAGAGTCAGCGATAAAAAATTGTTTTATGTAAGGATCCCTGAATTTACAATGGTGGTTCCCAGTAAACTAAATTAATATAATCTCAAAACCCTGAATTCAACCTCCTGTCCCGGTCCACAAAACCGGGACTTTTTATTTAGTGGTTAATTCCGAGAGTAAAATTCCACACGCCACCGCAGCATTTAGTGATTCTGTTGTCGAACCCGCACCCCTGGTTATCAGCACTTTCATATCAGCCATTTGAAGTATTTCTTTCGAAATCCCATGCGATTCACTTCCAATTATCAAGGCAACTTTGTCATCAATTTTTCGGTGGTTCAAAGGCTCTCCGGAAAGATCTGCCCCAAATACTTTATAACCTCCCTCAAGCTTCAATGTCTCTAAAAAGGTAGCCAGGTCACCCCTAAATGTTGACATACGAAACAACGATCCCATTGCACTTTGCACCACCTTCGGATTAAAAGTTTCGACACAGTCGGAGGAGCAAACTATTTTTTTAACACCAAACCATTCTGCTGTTCTTATAATGGTCCCCAGATTTCCGGGATCTCTGATACTGTCAAGGAGTACAATTGGTGCTGAATCACCGGCAATCAGAAATTCCGGATTTGCAGGTTTTTCGGCTACAGCAAGAACTTTATTAGGTGTTGAGAGCAAACTGATTCTTGCTAAATCCTTTTCATTTACTTCATATTGGATAGTACCGGACGCTGTAAAAGGATTAGTTTCAAAATATTCAGGAAGAGCTGCAATCAGTCTGATACGCAGACCGGAATGCTTCAATTCATCTATTACCTTTTCTCCTTCAGCAATAAACAAACCTGTATCATTTCGAAATTTGGTTTGGTGAAGGGAACGGATATCTGACAAAACACTCTTACTGATATTCATAGTCAAACCGGGCTTTGTATAGCGGTCAAATTTAAACAAATTACCTGAGAGGCTGCAGAACCAGCAAACTGTAAATTTTCCCGAAACCACATTAAGGGACTAACAATCAAAACAAATAGTAGTAATTTTACGGCAATTGTCCGGGATATATATGTCATTCAGCAAACGAAAACCAACATTTCCACTATTCGGAACCCCGGTAAGGCTTTTAATTATTCTAAGTGCATGGTTTATTTCATCTTGCAGTCCTGTGAGGGATTTGGGTGAAAACAAGTACATGCTTCATAAAAACACCATTCGAAGCGATAAGTCCGAACTGAATGAAAGTGTAACTTCCATATTGAAGCAAAAGCCAAACCGTAAAATTCTGGGCATTTTCAGGTTTCATTTAGGGGTGTATAATCTGGCTAACAGAGGGAAGCAAACTAAATTCAAAAGTTGGGTAAAGCGCACAATTGGTGAAGAGCCGGTTGTACTGGATTCTGTTTTAACGGAAAAATCACGGGAACAGGTTAAACAATTTTTGCAAAACAATGGATATTTCAATGCAGTGGTTACAGACACTACCACCTATTTGCGAAGAAAAAGGGCTCATGTCACTTACCGTATAACTACGGGTAATGCCTATACGCTAAGGTATATTTTTTATAAGATAGATGACCCTGCTATAAAATTGATTTTGCTCAACGACAGTGCCGCTTCCTTGGTAAAAACGGGTAACAACTACAGCACATCCGACTTCCAACATGAACGCGACCGTATTACTACGTTATTGCGAAACAGAGGCTATTATGATTTCAGCCAGGCTTACATTTCATTTGATGTAGATACTTCATTGAAATCACAACAGACCGATGTGTTTTTTGTGATCAAAAATCCGCTTCAGGTTTCCTATGGCGATACCTTACCACTTCACAAAGTATATCGAATTGATAATATCTATATTCAAACCGATTACGATCCACTTGCCAAAAACCTGAAGATCCCAACAGACACGGTAGTTTACAAGAATTACCATTTCACTTCTTCATTTAAGAAAATGCGCTTTAAACCTGAGGCATTGCTTTCGAGGATTTTTATTGAAAAAGGCGATTTGTATAAAGTAAATAATGCGGACTACACTTACAAGGGACTGGCTAATCTGGGATTATTCCGATTTGTAAACATCCGGTATGAACCTGTCGCCACAGACAGTTCAAATTACCATTTATTAAACAGTTTTATTTCTCTGAGTCCATCGGCCAAACAAGATTACAAGGTTGAATTGGAAGGAACACACAATGGTGGTAACTTCGGAGTTGGGGGTAACCTAACCTATCGTAACAAAAATTCATTCCGAAGTGCTGAGCTGATCGAATTAAAAATCAGAGCTAAGATAGAATCCATTCCGGATTTTGTTGATTCCACCAGTGCTGATCAGCCGCGACCGCTTTCATTGAACACTTATGAAATAGGTCCTGAACTAAATATCAGAATTCCGAGGTTACTATGGCCCCTTGCACGATTCAACCATAGCAGATCATCGAATCCGGTAACAAATTTTACGTCATCATTTAATTACCAAAAACGTCCGGAATACACCAGAAACAACCTCGTATTTTCCAGTGGTTTTGAATTCAAAGAATCTAAATATAAAAAACACTTTGTTTATCCGGCGGAGATAAACTATTCAAGTTTTAATTTGTCTCAGGCATTCGTAAATAAGCTTGTTGCCCTGAATGATTTACAGTTAATTTTATATTACCGGAATTACCTTATCACAAATGGCAGGTATACTTTCATATACAATTCTCAGGAGCAAAACTTATATCGGGATTTCGTTTATTTCAGGTTTTCATTTGAAATAGCGGGAAATTCACTTCGTTTAATTGATAAGTTACGAACCAATTATGACGAAAATAAAACATATCAGGTTTTAGGAATCAATTACTCACAATACATCCGCCCCGATTTTGATTTCAGTTACTATCAGATTTTCAGTTCTCACACCGCTCTGGTTTACCGGCTGGCAGCAGGTATTGGAATGGCGTATCTGAATTCAGATTTCATACCTTATGAAAAAACGTTCTTCGCAGGTGGTGCAAATGATTTGCGGGCTTTCAGAGCACGAACAATCGGACCCGGAAGTTATGCTGCGAATAATTTTATTGAACAACTCGGTGATATAAAAATCAATGCCAATGTAGAATATCGGTTCGATATTTTCCGTATTCTGGAAGGAGCTATTTTTGCGGATGCCGGAAACATCTGGTTGCGCGACAATTTCAGGGAATTACCCGGAAGCCGTTTTCAACCCGGAACATTTTTAAGTGAACTTGCTTTAGGTACTGGTATTGGTATGCGTCTCGATTTTACTTTTTTTATTTTCAGGATCGATGCGGGTATACCACTTAAAGATCCGGGGAGAGCAGCTAACGACCGTTGGGTTATCAATTACCTTAAGCTCAGCTCCATCAACTATAACTTTGGGATTGGGTATCCTTTTTAATCAAAAAAGTAATTCATTTAGGGTCTCACCTAATTACCAAACTACTTGATGCACGATTAACCATATTATTTTCAATCATTTAACATAGATTTTTAAGCAATTAAAATATTTAGTAGTTTTGCCCAGTTCAATAAAAAGTAATTACGGAAACAATATTCTGATAAAAATATGACTACCAAGCAAATAGAAGAACTTTTAGGAAAAGATGCCAGCTCACTGCTGAATCATCAATGCAAAACATTGTCAAAAGATCAATTGCACTTACCGGGACCTGATTTTGTGGATCGGATATTTATCACTTCTAACAGAAACAACAATGTGCTTAAAAACCTGCAATGGATATACAGCACAGGTCGTTTGGCAGGAACCGGATACGTGTCAATTCTTCCGGTAGATCAGGGTATTGAACACTCTGCAGGAGCTTCATTTGCACCGAATCCTATTTATTTTGATCCGGAAAATATTGTAAAACTTGCATTGGATGGTGGTTGTAATGCGGTTGCTTCAACTTTTGGAGTACTAGGAACTGTTTCCAGAAAATATGCTCATAAAATTCCATTCATTGTAAAAATCAACCACAATGAATTTCTTACCTATCCAAATAAATTTGATCAGATCATGTTTGGTCAGGTTCGTGAGGCATATGAAATGGGTGCTGCAGCTGTAGGAGCCACAATTTATTTCGGATCACCGGAATCGGCACGTCAGATTGTAGAAGTTGCTGATGCATTTGCTGAAGCTCACAAGCTGGGAATGGCAACAATTTTATGGTGTTATCTTCGTAACTCAGGATTTAAAAAAGACGGAGTGGATTACCATACATCAACTGACCTCACGGGACAAGCCAATCATTTGGGTGTGACCATTCAGGCTGATATCATCAAGCAAAAACTGCCAACAAATAACGGCGGCTACAATGCATTAGCTTTTGGAAAAACACACAAGAAAGTTTACGATGAGCTTACTACTGATCATCCAATCGATTTAGCAAGGTATCAGGTGATCAATTGTTATATGGGGCGGGCGGGACTAATTAACTCAGGGGGAGAATCGAAAGGCGCTTCCGATCTTGCTGAAGCAGTAACAACCGCTGTTATAAACAAGCGAGCAGGTGGGCAGGGACTCATTTCAGGAAGAAAGTCTTTCCAAAAACCAGTCAAAGAAGGAATCGCATTGCTGAATGCTATACAGGATGTTTATTTGAATCCTGAGATTACTATTGCCTGATTCTGCCTAATTAACACGAATAACTGCTATGAGCTGGTTTAAAAGAATAAAAGAAGGAATTACCACTTCTACCAAGGAGAAAAAGAAACTCCTGAGGGGCTCTGGTATAAATGTCCTTCATGCAAGAACATCCAGCCTTCGAAAGAGCACGCCGACAATTTTTATGTTTGTCAGAAATGCAACTATCACGAAAGAATCGGGTCGCATGAATATTTCGAAATCCTTTTCGATAACAATGAATTTACAGAATTCAACAGCAAACTGATTTCTGGGGATCCATTACATGTTACAGACACCAAAAAATATACGGATCGGTTGACTGACACCATCCGTAAAACACAGTTAAATGATGCCATCCGGACTGCATATGGCAAAGTTGGCGGTCACGATTTAGTAATTTGCTGCATGGATTTCGAATTCATTGGCGGATCGATGGGTTCTGTAGTTGGCGAGAAAATATCAAGAGCCATTGATGTTTGCGTTGAAAAGAAATTCCCACTTATGATCATTTCCAAATCGGGAGGTGCCCGTATGATGGAAGCGGCTTTTTCATTAATGCAAATGGCAAAAACGTCAGCTAAACTGACCTTGTTGGCAGAAGCTAAATTGCCATACATTTCATTACTTACCGATCCTACAACCGGTGGGGTGACGGCTTCCTATGCCATGTTAGGCGATTTAAACATAGCGGAACCTGGTTCCCTGATTGCATTTGCCGGCCCCAGAGTGGTTAAAGAAACCATTGGCAAGGATCTTCCGAAAGGCTTCCAAACTGCCGAATTCGTTCTTGAACATGGGTTCCTGGATCTCATCGTTTCTCGTAACGAATTGAAATCCAAGCTTTCCCAAATTTTAGAGTTTTTCGAAAATTGATTTCAAAAAAATTTGCCAATCGGGTAGAATTCATTATCTTTGCAGTCGTTTAAAAATTCAAAATCAACCTATTCCCGATGCAACTTAGTACTGAGGCAAAAAAAGAGATCTTTACCAAATACGGTAATACAGCAGTAAATACTGGATCAGCAGAAGCGCAAATTGCGATGTTCACTGAAAGAATCAACTCTCTCACCGAGCATTTAAAGATCCAGAAAAAAGATTTTTCAACTCAACGTTCACTGATCCGTTTGGTAGGTAAACGCAGAAGTTTGTTAGATTTTCTGATGAAAACAGATATCACCAGATACAGAAAAATCATTGGTGAACTGAACATCAGAAAGTAATCCGGATTTTATTAGATCAATATAGAAAGGCAATCTAAGCATTGCCTTTTTTTTTCGTTAATATGTATTTCAATTAAAGCAAAGTTAAAGATGTCAAAAACTCCAATTACAAAAACTTTCCAGTTGGCCGATGGCCGTTCCATTTCAATTGAAACCGGAAAGCTGGCAAAGCAAGCCGATGGATCAGTTGTAGTACGCATGGGCGACTGCATGATTCTGGCAACGGTGGTATCCAATCCAAAAGCAAAAGAGGGAGTCGATTTCCTTCCATTATCTGTCGATTATCAGGAAAAATATGCTGCTGCAGGACGTTTTCCGGGTGGTTTTTTCAAAAGAGAAGCTCGTCTGTCGGAATACGAAATTCTGATTTCCAGAATTGTTGACCGTGCGTTACGTCCCTTATTCCCTGATAATTACCATTCCGACACGCAGGTGATGATTACATTGATTTCATCCGATAAAGATGTTGCACCCGATGCATTGGCAGGCTTAGCGGCATCGGCAGCAATTACCATTTCTGATATTCCGTTCAACGGACCCATTTCGGAAGTTCGTGTTGGAAAAATTAATGGTCAATTGAAAATCAATCCAACCATATCTGAAATGGAAAGTGCCGATATTGATCTTATTGTAGCCGGCAGCATGAAGGATGTGGTAATGGTTGAAGGTGAGATGAACGAAGTTTCAGAGGCGGAAATGGTTGAAGCCATTAAATTTGCTCATGAAGCAATCAAATTACAATGTCAGGCACAACTTGAATTGCGTGAAATGACTGGCAATGTTGCAAAAAGAGAATATAACCATGAAGTACATGATGAGGAATTGCGTGCGAAAGTGCGTGAAGCTACTTATCAGAAAGTATATGACTTTGCTGCTCTTGGTAACAACAATAAAAACGCCCGCAGAACAGGTTTCGATGCCATTTTGAGTGAGTTCAAGGCAACGTTTACTCCCGAAGAACTAAAGGAAAAAGAAGCCCTCATCAATCATTATTTCCATGATGTGGAAAAGGAAGCAGTGAGAACCATGATGCTTGATACCAAAAAACGTTTGGATGGTCGCGGCACCACTGATATCAGAAATATCTGGTCAGAAGTTGGCTACCTCCCTTCTACTCATGGATCGGCAATATTTACACGAGGAGAAACGCAATCACTTACTACTGTTACCTTAGGAGCAAAAACGGATGAGCAAATCATTGATGGTGCTATTTTCTTCGGATACAACAAATTCCTCCTTCATTATAATTTCCCTGCATTTTCAACAGGAGAAGTAAAACCAAACCGTGGTTTGGGACGAAGAGAAGTTGGCCACGGAAATCTTGCTATGCGATCTATAAAAAAGGTACTTCCATCAATGGAAGAAAACCCATATACTATTCGTGTGGTATCTGATATTTTGGAATCAAATGGTTCATCATCAATGGCAACGGTATGTGCAGGTTCACTTGCATTAATGGATGCCGGAGTAAAAGTCAAAAGTGCTATATCAGGAATTGCAATGGGGTTGATTACCGATGGATCACGTTTTGCAGTATTGTCAGATATTCTGGGTGATGAAGATCATTTAGGTGATATGGACTTTAAAGTTACCGGTACACGCAAAGGTATCTGCGCTACGCAAATGGATCTTAAAGTTGATGGATTACCTTATGATATCATGTTACAGGCTCTTGAACAAGCTAAAAATGGCCGTCTGCACATCCTTGATGAGATGGACAAGACTATCATTAAACCTGCTGAAGATTATAAGTCTCATGCACCAAGAATTGAAAAAATTAAAATTGAAAAGGAATTTATTGGAGCCATCATAGGACCCGGTGGAAAGATTATTCAGGAAATGCAGCGTGAAACCGGTGCTACAATTTCAATTGAAGAAATAGATGGCATGGGTGTAATTGAAATTGCATCTGCTAATAAGGCAGCTATTGAAGAAGTAAAACGCCGTATTAAAGGTATCGTTGCAATTCCGGAAATCGGGGAAGTATATGAAGGTAAAGTCAGATCCATTATGCCTTATGGTGCTTTTGTTGAAATCCTGCCAGGCAAAGATGGATTATTGCATATTTCAGAAGTAGCCTGGGAACGACTTGACAGTGTTGAAGGAATCCTTAAAGAGGGTGAACTTATTCAGGTTAAACTAATTGAAGTAGATAAGAAAACGGGCAAATTAAAGCTTTCACGTAAAGCCTTATTACCGAAACCTGCAGGAATGCCTGAGCGCAGCAAACCAAACGATGACCAATCGAATGGTGGAAAGCCTCAAAGAAAGGTTCCTACCGAAAATCAAGGCTAAAAATCGGGTTTTTATAACTGCGATTCTTTCCGACAGATAATTTTTACAAAATGCACAAAACCTGCCCGAAAAGCAGGTTTTGTGCATTTTTTGGTTTCCATCTTACGTGTTGTCTTACATTTTAGGTAAAGGCAGTTGTTCTTTACTCCCGACTTTTAAAATTATATGCCATTTTTCTTACATCACAGAAATGCCTTTACCGGATGTTGTTGTAACTCTGTTTGTTGTCGGGGCGTTTGACCAATACTAATCAGAAGGAAACGACGAGCACGATGAGACAGCTAAAAATTACGAAACAGGTTACGAACCGCGAAACACAATCACTTGACAAGTATTTACAAGAAATTGGAAAAGTTACTTTAATTAATTCAGAACAGGAAGTTATTCTGGCAAGGAGGATTCGGGAAGGTGATCAAAAGGCATTGGAGCAACTTACCAAAGCAAATCTCCGATTTGTAGTATCGGTAGCAAAACAATATCAGAACCAGGGACTCACTCTTGGGGATCTGATTAATGAAGGAAACCTGGGCCTTATAAAGGCAGCACAAAGGTTTGATGAAACCCGAGGATTTAAGTTCATTTCTTATGCCGTATGGTGGATTCGTCAATCAATTTTACAGGCTTTGGCTGAACAATCGAGAATTGTCAGGCTACCTTTAAACAAAATTGGTTTTATTAATAAAATCAATAAAACATTCTCGCAACTCGAACAGGATTTCGAACGTGAACCAACAAATGAGGAGATTTCGAAAGTGCTCCAAATTTCACAGGATGATATCCGTGATACCATGCGAAGTTCCGGACGACATATTTCAATGGATGCACCATTTCTTCAAGGTGAAGATGGAAATTTATTGGACCTCATTCCGGGAGAAGATGAACTGTCTCCAGAGACCAATCTGATGACAGAATCGCTCCGCCGTGAAATTGAAAGAGCATTAGGAACTTTAACGCCCCGTGAAGCCGATGTTGTTCGATTATATTACGGACTGTCAGAAGGTACAGCTTCCATGACTTTGGAAGAAATTGGGGAACGTTTTGAACTAACCAGAGAAAGGGTTCGACAAATTAAAGAAAAAGCTATACGACGACTGAAGCATACTTCAAGAAGTAAAATACTGAAATCGTATTTGGGAAGTTAAAAAATACACTTATGAAAAAGCCGGTTCCATTGAACCGGCTTTTTTTATGTATTGTTTGATTTAATATTCTGACCAGAAATCAAAAACAGCAACACCATCAGTTATCGTTTTGAAAGATCCACTTCCATCGTAAACATTACAACTAAAGCTGGCTTTTACCTTCATATATTTATCACCACCAGAAATACGGAACTTGGTATCCTGAATTACAAATGTGCTTCCGGTTTGAGCTGCTGAGCCATAATCGGATGCCCATTGATCACCATTTTCATCATAATAAATAATTCTCACACCATTTGCAGCTGCATTAGAGTATGGAACAGATTGCTCAGGAAAAAAACCAACGAATAATGCAGAGTCGGATGTAACAAATTCATATGTTCCTTTTTCGACATCAAATAAGTTGATGTAATTACTTCCTACTGCTTTTTGAAATCCATAACCAAATACAGTTTCACTTGTGTCAGGGAACGTTGCCAATAATGAGCTATTTGAAAAATAACTTTCCACATTTGAAGCAGCACTTACGTATGACACAGCAACATTATTCACCTTAAAGGAGACCTGAGTTGGCGAATCAATTGTTATAGCGGGAGTGCCGGGATTTGTAGGAGAATCATTATCATCATCCTTGGAGCAACCAATAAAGGCAACAACCATTAAAATCATAAGCAGCAAATTGATTGAATAATTTCTTTTCATATTCGTTTAAGTTTTAGGGTGCCAAAGTAAAATAATTAACCCTTCAATTGAAATAAGATTAAAATATGAATTAGTTGTGTTAATATTAGCATAATTCAATTCCAGCGAAATTGTGCCAATAAATTGAATGTTAATTACTTATAAACTTCAAAATTATCAGGATTCCGTATACTGGTAATTCTATCTAAATACGTAATTTTGCAACATAACCTGAATTACCATGGCCCTCATTGCCCCTTCCTCCTATCAGCCGATTTTGCCAATCTGGAACGAGATACCCAAATGATAAATACCAGCAATGCCGATTGGTTTCATGTTGATGTAATGGATGGCATGTTTGTGCCTAATATTTCATTTGGTTTTCCGGTAATAAAAGCGGTTAAGAAGCACTGCAAAAAGCCTCTTGATGTTCACTTGATGATAGTTGATCCGGATCGTTATATTCAGCAATTCCGGGATGCTGGAGCCGATTACATTTCTGTACATTTGGAGGCATGTCCTCATTTGCACCGAACGCTTCAATTAATTAAAAGCACCGGGGCAAAAGCAGGAGTTGCCATTAATCCACATACACCGGTTAGTTTGTTAAGGGATGTTTTGCACGATATTGATTTGGTATGCATGATGTCGGTGAATCCCGGTTTTGGAGGCCAGAAGTTTATTGAACACACCTACTCTAAAGTCTCCGAATTAAGGGAAATGATTGATGAGAAAAACACGGGGACATTAATCGAAATTGATGGTGGTGTAGATCTCAAAAATGCGGGGAAACTGATTGCCGCAGGTGCAGATGTGCTGGTTGCCGGGAATACTGTTTTTCATCTGAAAATCCCACTGCTACCATCAAACAACTGAAGCAGATATCGAGTTCTGTTGAAATTTAATTTTCAGCTGATACCAGCGTAATCCGACAATAATTAAACCGGCTTGTAAGCTGTCCGTTTTGCATATCGTTGCGCGATGAATCAAACCCGATTTGTCGCCATTTAAAAGATCCGGAATCACTCTTTCCATCAGATGTTTTCCAAAGCCATCGGAGGCATCCCGTGGCAATTCGCAAGGAAGATTATCAATAGCCATTACAGTGATTGTCCCCGGTTTGAATGCCTCTTCGATGGATTCAGTAATAGGATTGTATCCGTAAAATTTATCTTCAATAGTTGATGGTTGAGTTGTAGAAGGAATACTTCCATCAATATCGCAGGTGACATCTGCAATTACAGAAATCTGAAATTCGGGATCACTCATCTGTTTTTTAGAAAATAACAATGGAGCTTTCTGATCCCAGTAAGCGCAATGAATAAGGACATCACAACGCGATGCAAAACGTGAAAAGGTAGATATGAATAATTCAGGGTGATTATAAAAATCATACTTGCTGAATGGACGACCATCTTTTGCTTCATGATAATCGTGCGAATGTAACTGGGTATAAACAGGTTCCCGGAATGAATAATTCAGAAATTCATAAGGAGTTACTTTACGAATGTTCATAGCGCCCATAGTTTCTTCGGCACCGTGAGAAACGCGTCCCCCTCCTGTAATTATAATTTTAAGATTAGGGATACCAATTTTAGATAGTCCTTCAAACAGTTCTTTTTTATCGTGAGAAAGTTGTGCAGGCTTCAAATCAAATAAATTGTACATCTTTCCATAACCCATCAATCCATTATATGCTCCCACAATACCTGCATATCTTCCAAATCCTATCACTCTGTTGCCTTCTGCATCTACCAAACATTCATAATCGACCATAGTAATTCGCTTATCGAGGAGTGCTCTGATAAGTTTTTTATTGTGGGCTTGTTTTTTGATAGTATGTGAGAAGAATGAATATTGTTTGCCCTCAATCAATTCTGAGATTGGGACTTCCTTCACTCCCATTAAAACGTCACAATCAGAAATATCCTCCTGAAGCGAGATTCCTGAATTTTGATATTCAGCATCCGTAAAACAGCGGAACGGACTAGGCTGCAAAACAATTTGTGTTCCCGGAAAGTCGGCCATAATTTGTTTGCATTGTTCCGGCGTAAATGGAACTCGCTTATCGTGAGGCACTTTCCCTTCTCTGATGATCCCTATTTTCATATGCATTTAAACAGGTTGCAAAATTAGCCATATAAATGGTTCCCACAACTGACTAAATGACAGCAAACGGTGCAATGGTCTGATTTTTGAGTAATTTTGCATGCTTATGGGGCCGAAAGGTTTCGACAGCAGGAGAGGTTGCTGTGTAAGCATGCCGAGCGTTGTGAATATGGCTCGTTAATCTCAACTCTCACTCGCTTAAATGGCGAAAACAACTACGCGCTTGCGGCTTAATCTCTAAGAGATCACGCCAAATTCCATTCACAAGGTGAGTGGAACAAGCTACCCGGCAAGGGGTTCGGCTCATTAATCCTTTGCAATGGGTATCATTCTTTTGAGCTGGCTGTGATTTAGTCCCGACATCATAGCGAGATAAAGGGAATAAGGATTTGAACGGTGTGCATTTCCCCTAGTCAAATCCCGACAATTCAAAAAATGCTAAGCATGTAGAAAGCTCACCAGTCCCCAGTCTGGACGAGGGTTCAAATCCCTCCGGCTCCACCAATTCTGATCCTGCTTTCGCAGGATCAGATCAAAGGGTTCAAAAGAAATTCAAGCTCGCTTGAAATTTCTCTTTGAACCCTTTGATTTTGTCGCAGTATGCGACAAAGAATTGGTGCACGACCATAACTATACCAGGATTCAGCGAAGCTAAATCCCTACATTTCTCTACACCCCCAAAAAGCCTCAAGCTTGCTTGAAAGGCTTTTTGGGGGTTATCTTTTAAGGCGCTTTAGCGACTTAAAAAAGTTGGTTCACGACCATAACTCCGCCTGGACAGGATTCAGCGAGCTAAATCCCTCTCCCTCAAAAGCCTCAGCTTGCGAAAGCCCTTGGGTTATCTTAGCGTTAAAAGGGGTGCACGACCATAACTATACCAGGATTCAGCGAAGCTACATCCCTACATTACTCTACACCCTCAAAAAGCCTCAAGCTTGCTTGAAAGGCTTTTGGGGGTTATCTTTTAAGGCGCTTTAGCGACTTAAAAAAGTTGGTGCACGACCATAACTATGCTAAGATTCAGCGCAGCTACATCCCTCCGGCTCCATTTCAGCTGTAACTGAAGTGCGGTTAAAAGGAGTAGAAGCAATAATCAGTACCAATCCGGTGTTTAAGTTCTATATAATATCTGCGAAAAAATATGAATGGTATTTTTTGTAATTTTACAATTCAAATGCACAAAAAATGAACTTTTGTCACTATAAAAAACACACCTTAAAATTATTGATGACACTTATTGCATTGAGCAGTTTTGTTGTAAGTTCATGTAAGAAAGATAACACGAACGATGTAGCTCAAAATTATGTCGATTTTTACCTATACCTTAATGAGCCGAGTAATATTGCATTGAATGCTGTAGGGGGATGGTTATATGTAAATCAGGGGACTAAAGGAATCATCGTATACCGCAGGGCACAGAATGAATTTACTGCATTGGAACGAAATTGCACTTATGATCCTACTGCCTCTTGCGCAACAGTACAGGTTGTCTCCGGAATAACCGCAATTGATTCCTGTTGCACATCACGTTTCAGTATTTACGATGGCAGCATCATTAATGGACCTGCTACCCAACCATTATACCAGTACAGCACTACATTTGACGGGAATGCGCTGAGGGTTTATAATTAAAAAAATGTTGTGGTTTAGTTTCATTTATTTGACCATTTTTTTTATTTTCCATAGGGTTGAATAACTTATTTTCCAACCATTTTCGTTTGGAAAGCAAAGGACTTTCAATAAAATGAAATGAAATCATTGCAAATCCTATAGTTATTAATAAAGCCGATAAACAAACCCACAATGGGGCTGGCCCTGAGTGTTGCAAGTCACTATATCCTAAATAATATATTACCGGATAATGGAATAAATAAATTCCATAGATCATTTGTCCCATGTAAGTTGCAAGTTTATTTCTAAATATAAGATTTACCATTCCTTTACCATGGCTATAATTCATCCTTATCATAAATGAAATTATAATAAATGAAAGAACAGCAAACAGGATGTATTGTCTGAAATAATACGGTAAATCCGGGAGAAAACGAATTCCTCCAAGATAAACATTTACAGAGAACAAGCCTAATCCCACAGCAATCAAAATTGCAAATTTCCATTTAGCCATGGCAATGATATCCTTCTCTATAAATGCTAGATAGCAGCCTACAGAGAGAGCCAGCATTCTGCTAGGAGTTCCATAATACAACCATCTTCCTCCTTCATCATAACCAGTTGCGAGAATAATAAATACGGAAAATGTAATAGCGATAACCGGAATTATAAATCCGGAGACCAGCCTCCCGGTTTTGATAGAAAAAAACACATTAATAATGGCCAAATCAAATAAAAATGTTCTTCAACAGCAAGAGACCATGTATGTGCCAATGGTCCGAAATCACCTTTAAAAATATATAAAAAATTGGATGTATAAGTAAGTTGCCACTGCATACCAACATCTTCATTAAAAATAAATCCTACTGCAAGTAATGTCAATACATACAAAGGTACTATCCGCAACGATCTTCGAAAAAAGAATTTCCCGAAATGAAAAGTACCTTTAAGCTTTTCAGTGATGATAATGCGAGTTATAAGAAAGCCACTTACACAAAAGAAGAGTTCAACCATCAAATAGGGCGCTGAAGTATAAACGAGAACATCGTGCAATTTCACAGCTAGCCATGATGAACCAAAGGCAGGGAAGTGGGCAAAAAGAATTCCCAACGCACCATAAAACCGCAGTGAATCTATCGTTTTTATCCTATCCATATGATGCAAATTAATCTAAAAATCAACTATTTGCATACAAGCGGATTCTATTTCTTACACCTTAAATACCTCCTATAAAAACATTTATAAACCTATTATTATTAAAAATCAATATGTTACTCCAACCAATTCTTAACTTTTCTGTAAAATTCTTACTGTTCAGCAAAAAAAAGACCTTCTTTGTAGAGAAGGTCTTCATAGTATCATAAAACGAAATTCTAGTATCTGTAATATTCAGGTTTAAAAGGACCCTGAACTTCAACACCAATATAATCAGCCTGATCTTTAGAAAGTGTTTCCAGCTCAACACCAATTTTAGCAAGGTGCAAACGGGCAACTTTCTCATCAAGGTGTTTAGGCAAAGTGTAAACTTTGTTTTCGTATTTATCCGAGTTATTCCATAACTCCAACTGAGCTAAAGTTTGGTTGGTAAATGAATTCGACATCACAAAGGATGGGTGACCGGTAGCACAACCAAGATTTACCAAACGACCTTCAGCAAGGACAATAATATCTTTACCATCTAAAGTATATTTGTCAACCTGAGGTTTAATAGTATCCATAGTTTTACCATAGTTCGCATTTAACCAGGCCATATCGATTTCATTATCGAAGTGACCGATATTACAAACTACAGCATTATGTTTCATAGACTTGAAATGACGATCCTTAATGATGTCTTTATTTCCGGTTGCTGTAACAATGATATCCGCTTCTTTCACAGCGTCATCCATTTTCTTAACTTCATAACCTTCCATAGCAGCCTGAAGAGCGCAAATAGGGTCGATTTCAGTTACGATTACCCGAACACCTGCGCTGCTTAATGATTCAGCGGAACCTTTTCCAACGTCACCAAAACCAGCAACAACAGCAACTTTACCTGCAAGCATTAAATCAGTTGCACGACGAATAGCATCCTGCAAAGACTCACGGCAACCATACTTGTTATCGAATTTTGATTTCGTAACGGAATCATTTACATTGATAGCAGGCATAGGAAGAGTTCCGTTTTTCATACGCTCATATAAGCGGTGAACACCTGTTGTAGTTTCTTCAGAAAGGCCTTTAATGCCACCAATTAATTCAGGATATTTATCGAACACCATATTGGTTAAATCACCACCATCATCCAAAATCATATTGAGTGGCTTACGATCTTCACCAAAGAATAATGTTTGTTCGATGCACCAGTCAAATTCTTCTGCGTTTAATCCTTTCCAGGCATAAACAGAAATTCCTGCAGCAGCAATTGCAGCAGCAGCATGATCCTGAGTTGAGAAAATATTGCATGATGACCAGGTAACTTCAGCTCCTAAAGCCTGAAGTGTTTCAATCAAAACTGCTGTTTGAATGGTCATGTGTAAACAACCTGCTATTCTGGCTCCTTTGAGTGGTTGTGATTTGCCGAATTCCTGGCGAAGCGACATCAATCCCGGCATTTCATCTTCTGCAAGTTTGATTTCTTTTCTTCCCCATTCTGCAAGGGAAATATCTTTTACTTTGTACTTGACGAATTTCGTCTCTGCTGATTTAATCATGATTTATGGTATTTTGTGCAAATTTACTAAATAACAGGATAAAGGTCAAATAAGTTCAGATTAATAGAAAAATCAGGGTGCCACTAATAAAACATGAAGTTGTTGAGTCCGGAGCTGAAATTGCGCTTTGGAAAATCACGGAAACCGTGGATGAACTGGTCATTTTACTTCAAAAAGGGGGTATTTATGCCGATTTACCCTTTTTCAGAAATCAAAATCGTTTGGCAGAATGGCTGGCAACCAGAGTGTTAATAAGTCATTTGGGTGTTCAACAACGTGTTGTTTACGATGAAATGGGAAAACCACATCTGGAAGGAGCCGGTAAATTTCTTTCCATTTCGCATAGCGGAGACATGATTGTGGTAATTATGCACACTTCATTAAGAGTAGGCATCGACATCGAAAAAGTTGGTGACAGAATTTTTAAGGTGCAACATAAATTTGTCAACGACTCTGAAAATCAATGGATTAATGAACAAACCCGGATGGAGCAATTATATGTCATTTGGGGGGCAAAAGAATGCGCTTTCAAAATATTCGGATTGGGAGCAATAGACTTTCGGGATCACCTTACTGTAGCCCCCTTTTCATTTGGAAATAAGGGAATTACAGAAGTCCGCTTTAAAAAAGGAGAAAATGATTGCATATTCCGGGTTTTTTTCCAATATTTGGATCAGGTGATGATTACTTATGCTATTGCTTCGTAATTTCACACCCATAATTTTATGACCGTATTCCAACAAATAACTAATAAGAAATCAGAGGGCAACAAACAATTTGCTGTACTGATTGACCCTGATAAATCTTCAATTGAGAAAATTGAAAAACTATGCATGCTGGCTACCGACAGTGGTGTAGATTATATTTTTGTTGGAGGAAGCCTTCTCACAAATGGCAATCTTCCAAATTGTATTCGTCGTATCAAATATGCTTGTAATTTACCGGTAGTATTGTTTCCCGGCAATGGCAATCAAATCGATTCTCAGGCTGATGCGATTTTATTTTTGTCCCTGATTTCCGGAAGAAATCCGGAACTGCTGATTGGCAAGCATGTTGTTTCGGCACCTATTATCAGAGAAAAAAACCTCGAAGCCATTTCTACCGGCTATATGCTTATTGAAAGCGGCAGGCCCACCACTGCACTTTACATGAGCAACACTTTACCGATCCCATCCGACAAACCTGACATAGCTGCCTGTACTGCAATGGCCGGTGAATTACTTGGATTGAAAATGATCTTTTTGGATGCCGGAAGCGGCGCATCATTTCCCGTCAATGAACAAATGATTCATGCAGTCCGTAAATCAGTTGAAATTCCGCTTATTGTCGGAGGAGGAATTAATACTCCTGAAAAAGCAGCAACAGCCTGCAAGGCCGGTGCCGATTTGATAGTTGTTGGTAATTCTATTGAATCTGATCCGGGAATCATCAAAGAAATTGCTGATGCGGTCAAGACTATCAATGTAAGTTGATTTTACATTACCATAAATTCACTCTTTCGGATTTCTTTGGCATTTTGCGAAAACCGTATTTTAAATCTTCTGCTGAAATAAGCAGGATCTTTAAAACCTACTTTTGAGGCAATTTCCTGAATATTATCATTGGTAGTCCTCAGTAAAAAGTGAGCATGCTCCAGCCTTCTGTTTTCAATGTATTCCTGCAAATTATGATTGGTGAGCGTTTTGAAAAACTGACCCACATAATCTTTTGAAACATAGGCCAGTGAAGCAATCTTATGATTAGATAAATCCTTTTCAAGATTTTCCTGAATATACTGGATGATACTTATAAGCCTTTTGTCCAGTAAAAATTCCAACTTTTCCACATTTACCGTAAGATCCGGAGAAGTGAATATGAACCGACAAACATGCACCACCAATTCTTCTGTTAATTTTCTTGTAAGAGTAGAACGACCGATTTCTGAACCTTCTTCTTCATTCAATATCTTATGAAGGAGATCAGAAATCACTCTATTCGAACCTAAATTCAAACAAGGCAATTGCAGAATTGGAAAAAAAGGTATGGCACCATGAACTAATGCATCTAATCCAAGAATTGTAAATACATCCTTATCTTTGACCACAGGAGATATTCCGATTGGTTGCAGGTAAATCTCGCGTTCTTCAACAGACGTAAAGCCTTCATGACCCATAACATGATAAGGTCCGCGTCCATGCCGGAAATAGATTGGCTGGCCTCTGGGAATAAAATACAAAACACCTGGTTCAAGAATCTCATGATTAATCCCAGCGCTGAAAAAACCGGAATTGACCTGTACCAGAACATCCTTCTGTTCAAGGGTGTTAACCAGTTCAACCGGTTTAATTACAGCACGTCTGCTGGCTTTGATATACTTGACATCCAAAGCATCAATGATTCTGTTAAAGTTTTCGCTTCTGAAAGGCATAAATCATTTACATTACCAGACAAATATAGAAATATACTCCAAATAAGCAAAAACCCAATCTAAAAATAATACAATTCTCTTACAATTCTAATTGTTCCGAAAATTATCAATTCTAAACCATTAGGTCATGTTGCTTTAAATATCAAATCCATATAATTCAATAATAAATTGACATATACAGAAATAGCAGGTTTCATTTTCGGCATTGTAGGGATATGGCTTACTATCAAGGAAAATGTGTGGTGTTTTCCCATTGGGATATTAAATGTTACGATTTCCTTCTTTCTTTTTAGGGAACAGCAACTGTATTCAGATGCGCTTCAGCAGGTAGTGTACTTTATTTTATTGGGCTATGGGTGGTATAAATGGTCGCGAGGTATCACTTCGAATTCATTGGAAATTACCAGAATGACCACAACCTGGATAACTATCTTGACATTCGTTAGTATAGCCCTGGCAGTTGTTATGGGTACCATTTTCGACCGGTATACGGATGCAACATTACCCTATTGGGACTCATCGGCAACAGCC
Source organism: Bacteroidota bacterium (assembly GCA_016713525.1). GTDB lineage: Bacteria > Bacteroidota > Bacteroidia > AKYH767-A > OLB10 > JADKJB01. Next base: position 327,662 of record JADJOZ010000007.1, read on the forward strand.
ATTTGTTTTAGTGCCCAGTTTCTGGTTGCCAGAAAAAAATTGAGAACTGGTATTTGTGGATTATAGCCAACATCATGTATATGGGAATATACATGCAAAAGGAACTTTATTTGTATAGTATTCTATTTTTAATATATTTAATATTAGCTTTCTACGGATTGTACATCTGGAAAAAACTAGTGTCACATCAGACTAACCGATGATTGAAACCATGATAAAAAGAATTGCCATAATCGGGCCTGAATCATCAGGTAAAAGTGAATTAAGCCGGGCCTTGGCAGCGAAATATGAAACAGGTTGGGTGCCTGAATATGCCCGCGAATACCTCACCGGATTAGGGCAGCCATATTCAGAATCCGATGTTATTGCTATTTACCGGAAGCAATGGGACCAGGAATGCTATGCTTTGAAATTTGCCAACAATTTTCTATTCATTGATACTGAATTTATAATCGGAAAGGTTTGGTATGAACATGTGTTTAATAAAAAATGTGAGTATTTCGATTTCATGATAAACCAAAACCCATACGATTTTTATTTACTAACGCTCCCTGATCTGCCATGGGAAGCTGATCCACTTCGGGAAAATCCAGGTAAAGGAGTATACTTTTTTGATTGGTATAAAAATATACTGGAGCAACACAACCTGCCCTACTCCATTATTTCAGGATCAGGTGACGACCGCCTGCAGTGTGCTATTAAGTCCATAGTACAATACTTTTCAGTTTCATAAGTGTAGAATTTTAGAAGGATACATTTATTCCTATCATATAATTTCTTCCTGCCTGGGGATAATAATAATTCTCTGTTGTAAGTTCTCCTGAATACAAATAACTGAAGGTATATCCATTCGATTCATATTGGTGATCGAAAACATTATTGACCATTGCAGACAAAGAAACTTCCCTCACAAAACCTGGGTTCCATTTCCAGCTTATTCTAAAATCAGAAAAATAATAAGGATCAAGCGCACGATTGGAATCGGATGTATTATCGAGAAATTGTTTACCTACATATTTATTCGACAAAGATATTTCCCAAGATTTGCCGGGTTTGTAAATTGCTCCCAGATACCCGGTCACTGCCGGAGAAAACGAAATATCGGTTTCAGAATATACCCGAATCAATTGTCCGCCATTATCATAATCATCGATATACTCTTTAAAATTTTTGATTTTATTCCTGCTTAAAGTAACATTTGCAGTGCATTGAAGCTTATTAAAAGGCAACCAGGTTGCCTCTGTTTCAATACCTTCTCTAAAGCTGGAAGCAATATTTACTCTTGTATAATTGCCCACATCATTTAATTTCCCGGTCAGCACCAATTGGTTATCATATAACATCAGGTAATAATTAACACCTATTCTCAATTTGGATGATTTATATCTGTAACCGGCTTCAAAATCATACATCGATTCATGTAAAGGACGACTGTTAGTTGTAGATTCGGTATAATCATCTCGTGAGGGTTCTTTATTGGCAATACCGCTGAAGAAGTATATCTGATTTGCTGCATTAAACTGGTAATTGATACTTAGTTTTGGATTAAAAAAGATCAACTTATCATTTTGCGGTAAAGGCTGTCCCAAATCATCGAGTCCCTCGAATGAGTAAGAAATATTTCTGATTTGCAAATCTACCAGCAATTGAAACTTTTGGTTTACCATCCATGTTGATTTTCCATAAACTGTAAAATCCTTTTTCAATCCGTTATTAAAATAATACCGGTGAGGGGTTAAAACCGGAGCAGAAAACTCCGACCTGATTACCTCACCAAAATGATCTCCATCATATTCATTATAGGATCCTCCAAGAATAAAACCCAAAACTGATGAAGGGTTGAAATGTAAAGAAGCAACAGCTCCATAAAAATCATTGTCGAGCCATTTCCGTCTAACAACATCACTTGAAACAATGGTATCACCATTTAAAATAAAATCAGGCAAATTGTAATCAGCTAACAATTCGTCTTCTTTAAACTCTTCGTAAAAACCACTTCCACGGGTATAATGAAATGCTGTATTAAGAATGAGATTTTTCTTAAAATCATAAGAAAAAAATGCCTGATAATGATCTTGTTGATAATCGTCAACCTGATTTTCATAGTTATAATAATTCCATGTCCGGTTTGTATCCAATGAAGCTTCAGGGATACCATACCATGACTGATAAGTAATTTCTTTGCCAGAAAATACATTAAATTTCAACATCATTCTTTCGCTGAAATAACCTCCGGAAACAAAAAAGGATTTAAGGTCAGATGTAGCCCGATCTACATATCCATCAGAGGTTATTCTTGATAGTCTTCCGTTGAAATTCCATTTATTTTTGAGCATTCCTGATCCGAATGAAATAGTATTTCTCCATGTATTGAAGGAGCCGGCACTATTTAATGAATTTACAAAAGCAGAATCAGCTGGTGTTGAAGTCTGGATATTTATACTGCCGCCAAAAGCACCTGCACCATTCGTGGATGTTCCTGCTCCCCGTTGAACCTGAACACTATTAACTGAAGAAGCAAGATCCGGCATATTCACCCAGTATAACAATTGCGATTCGGCATCATTAATTGGGATACCATCAATAGTAACATTAATGCGAGATGCATCAGAACCACGAATTCGAACTCCGGTATATCCAATACCAGTACCTGCATCTGAAGTGGCGATTAACGATGGAACAGATTCCAGCATAAAAGGGATATCTCTGCCGGTATTCACATCATCGAGAACATTCTTTTCAATTGTGCTGTGAGCAATACCGGCTTCCGAAGCAACGCGTGTAGCAGCAATTACTATTTCAGAATTAAGGACAAAGGCAGTTTCAAATTCAATATTTTTAACTGTTGTCTCATTGCTCAAATCTAAAACATAACTTTGGGTTTGATAACCAACAAAACTATATTTAACAGTATAACTTCCCGGTTTGGTTAATTTGATTTCATAGCGTCCTTCAGAATCAGAGGTAACTCCAATATTTTCGGACATTACAACAACATTAGTACCTGGTAACGGTATGCCTGAACGTTTATCGGTTACCAGACCAGAAATGGTAATCTGCGCCGACACCTGAGTTAGTGAGCACAATAATACAAGGAGATGCAATAAACTTTTCATGGCTAAACATTTTAAATGGTTCTAAAACAAGAGACCCGTGAACAGCAACACAGCTAAGCTGGAAATTGCGTGCACGGGAATGCCATTTATTGCAAAAATTGTTACCACGTTTCCTACGCCGGCATTATCCGGATCAGGTTCCTGGGTATAATCTCAGCAATCCGTAAAATACGGAAAGCACCCCTTGTTGATGCAAAGATAACATGTCTGATTAAAAAAAGTTTAGCAAAGAGTAAAATTTCATCAGCCCATCTAAAATACAGGCCTAAAGCACAATCAGCTAAATTTCAATTCTTTAGACAAATAATCTAAAATTCCGGTTAATGTACGGGCACCTAAATTATCTTTGTCCGGGTTAAATACTTCAAGAACATTGGAAACATGGCATTATTTACTGGCAATTATTGCAGGCTTTGTAGCCGGCATAATAAATACGCTGGCAGGAAGTGGTTCTCTTTTCACATTACCTTTTTTACTATTCATGGGATTGCCTGCACCTATTGCTAATGGTACAAATCGTGTGGGCATTTTGTTGCAGACCTTGGTTGGAGCAAGCCGATTGTACAAAAAAAGTGATAATAGTCTCAAACTTGATCTGAGATACATTTTACCATGTGCTGCGGGTTCAGTTGTGGGAGCCCTGATTGCAGTTTCCATTTCTGAAGTAGCCATGAGAATTACAATTGGTGTTGTAATGTTAGTGTTGCTTTTCGTATTACTATCAAATTACAATTCCTTATTGAAAGAAAGTGACAAGCCTATTCCATCCTACCGAAAAAATGCGGGCATGCTTTTACTTTTCTTTATCGGTATTTATGGTGGATTTATTCAACTGGGAGTTGGTATTTTTTTATTGTCGCTGCTTCTTCTTTATTTGCAATTCACATTTAAACATGCCAATGCTTTAAAAAATTCTATCAACTTCTTCCTAACAGTTCCTGCTTTTATCATTTTTGCTATCAATGATCAGATTAACTGGGAACTTGGTGGTATTTTGGCTATTGGGCAGATGGCAGGTGCCTGGGTAGCATCCGGATTTGCATCAGAAAACAAGCAGGCTAATTTGTGGATCAGAAGATTGCTGGTGGCAATGACTTTGTTTTCAGCATTAAAATTACTGCATGTTATATAGATTTTTCACGGTATAAATCATGATAAAAATCATCTGATTTAAAGGCCCTTCCGGTGACTCCTATCACCGCAGCTTTTCACCACAACTTTGTAACCTTGCAGTATGGAATCCTTCTCACGAGGGGATGGAAAATAAAAACCAAACTACTAAAAACATGAAAAAACTTCTCATTTTACTAATCAGCACAATTCCAATTTGGGCTGGTGCTCAGGGCACCCTGGACTGGAATCAGTCTACACGTGGTGTTGCAATTGCACTCGACAATCAAAACAATTCTTATGTCACCGATTACGATTACAATCCGGCAGGAGATATCTCTCTGATTAAAAGAGATCCGCAAGGTAACTTAATTTGGGCAACGAGTTTTAACCAGACAGATAATACTAAATGGGAGCGCGCATCCTGGGTAGAAACCGACAATGCAGGAAATGCAGTTGTAATTGGCACACTGATGTCAGGCTATTCAAACCCGGTTGTTGCAGCTAGCATTATAATGAAATTTGATGTTAATGGTAATCTTTTATGGCGTCAGATTTTTGATGGACCTTTCGATGGTTCATCCACCACAAAATGTATCATTGATGCTACAAACAATATTTATGTATTGGGAATTGGAGTCAGTCCAAATGGCCTGAAAACAAGAGTTAAAAAATTCGATGCCACGGGTGTTGTTTTGTGGGATTATTTCGATAATTACGGTGTAGGAGCGCCGGTAAATTTCAAATTCACTCCAGACAATCACATAGTAATTGCAGGACGGGGTGTTACAGGAAATATTAATGGATATTCAAAAATAGATTTGAATGGGAATCACGTCTGGAACATTTCACCAGTTTCAAGCTTTACTGTTGGTGATATTGCAGGTGATGCATTCGGTAATAGTTACATTGTTCATGGAACTCCTGGCTCAGGTGGAGGAACCATTGTAAGAAAAATAAAACCAAACGGAAACGAAATCTGGCAAAGGAATTTTGCATTGACGGCTTTCAGGATCGAAGTTGGGACAGATAATTTTCCAGTAGTAGCAGGTTTTCCTGTTGCCGGTGCAGGAGCTGCCTTTGCTAAAATAAACAGCAATGGTAATCTGATCTGGTTGAATCCTGATGCGGATGGCCCTAACATCCTTTTGCTTCACTCCCTGTTAATACTCGATCAATTTAACAATGCCTATTTGGCTGCCGGACAATTAGGTTCAATGGCTGTGTGTAAGGTAAACAGCAATGGCAGTAATGCCTGGACCACAATTATTTCAGGTAGTGGGGCTGTCGGTTTGGAAATTGGTACCGATTACAATGTATATGCTGTCGGAGGTTCCACAGTACGATTATTGCAGACATCACCTTGTACAGTTCCTTCAAACAGGACTTCTTCTAACATTACCCCAACTTCCGTTAAATTAAACTGGGCAAGCGTTCCCGGTGCCGTTCAATATCAGGTATGGACCCGAAAAACCACTTCTACAACCTGGCGAAAACGAACCGTTCCTGCAACAAAAACATTTGCAACCTTTACTGTTCTGGATTGTGGCTCAGATTACGTATGGAAGGTAAGAACTGTTTGTAATGCGTCACCTCTAGTTACCTCTTCCTGGTCGGGTTTAGAAAATTACTCCACAGCAGCATGTTTTGCAGGTGGTGAAGTTGACAGAATAATCAACTCCGAAACAAATTCAACTATGGCAGTTATATTCCCAAATCCGGCAAATGAATATACCCAAATTAGTTTCGAGTCTCCCGGCCATTTCAATGTTGTTTTAATGGATATTAGTGGCCGGATAATCAAAGAATCTACTTATACGATTACTGAAGACCAAACTCAGGAGATTGATATCCGCAACTTACAAAGTGGGATTTACCTGCTTCAAATAACTTCGGACAAAAAATCACAACAATATCGGCTTGTGAAGCAATAAATTTGGAGTCAGAAAATTAGAAAGTGTCGGGAATACCCCGGCACTTTTTACATTTTGCAATTACACGAAGGCGATAAAAAAACTTTCCCACCAGGCACCATTTCTTTAAATTTCAAATGTTGTTCTTCAGAAAATAAGATACCTCGGAGTTCCAATATTTTTAGATTCTTCAAATTTCTGATTTCATCTGGCAGATCTTCCAGTTCATTGTCCCATAGCTCCAAAATTTCCAGTGCCGCCAGATTACCTGTCTCAGGAGGCAAATTGGTAAGCGTATTTCTGTTGAGTGATAATTTTTTCAGCCATTTAAAACTGCCAATCGCGGCCGGGACAGAAGATAATTTATTGTTGCTGAGATCAAGTTCTTCCAGAGAGGAGAGCAAGGCAATGGAATCGGGAAGAGTTTTAATTTTATTTCTGCTCAGATCGAGAACTAATAAATTTGGAAGTTTATAAACACCAGGAGGGATCTGAGTAAGCTTCTTACCACTTAAATCAAGAATATAGGCTGAATCAGGATTTGCAAGTGCAGCAGCCACACTTTTATACACTTTATAACTTGGTCTGGTATAAACCGGGAGTTCTTCTTGTTGAGCAGAGACATTGAATGACACAAATAATAGTAGGGAAGCCGAAAAAATAAAAAGCGGATTCCTAAATTTAAGATATTTGAAACATGGGATTTGCATCAGGTGCAAGACGTATTAATAATCACACAACGTTATTTTAAATATTTTAATGTAAAGTTAAGATCATTTTTAATTTGCCTGGTTAAATCCTCGAGTGAATTGAACTTTCGGTCTTCACGCACCCAGGCAAGCAAATGAAGCGTAATTTCCGACCCATAAATTTCCCGGTTAAAATCAAGTATAAAAACCTCAATACTTAATTTACCTCCTGATTCAAGAGTAGGTCTTCTCCCAATGCTCAACATACCATAGAATTCATCGGAACCAATGTCTACCTTAGTTACATAAACACCTTCAGCAGGAATGAGTTTATAATTTTCAGCAATTTGAAGGTTTGCTGTGGGAAAGCCAATGGTACGACCTATTTTATTCCCATTCACAACAGTTCCGGTTAGCGTATATGGTCGCCCCAGAAATGCCGCTGCGGTAGCAACATCACCTCTTTTAAGTGATTTTCTGATTTGGGTAGAGCTAACTGCAATCTCATTGACATCCTGTTCCGCGATTTGTTCAACCTCGAAACCACATTCAGGAGCTAATTTGAGTAAATCATCAATGGAGCCTTCCCGGTTCCTTCCAAAACGGTGATCATATCCTATGATAAGTACCTTGGTTTGTAACTTTTCAACAATAATTTTACGAATAAATTCTTCGGAAGAAATTTCAGCAAATGTTGCATCAAAAGGCAAAATCAATAAATTATCAATACCTTCTTCTTCCAGCAATTCCTTCTTTTCACGCACGGTATTAAGCAATTCAATGCCATGTTCTTCGGGATACAGGATCATTCGGGGATGAGGAAAAAAAGTCAAAATCAATGAGCTGCCATTAATTTCAGATGCTTTTTGTTTCACCCTTTCAATGAGCTGACGATGTCCAAAATGTACTCCGTCAAAAGTTCCAATTGTAACTACCACGTTTTCAAGTGGTTGAAATTCGTCCAGACTATTAAATACCTTCACTTTTCGATTGCTGAAATTAATTTTGAAAACATTGGCAAAATACTGCAATTCAACTAATTAATCATTATTTTTTTTTAAAAATATATTTTTTATTAACAAATTGATTTTTAGCAGTGGTTTTATGATGTTTTAACAGATTTAAGTAGTACTTTTGCGCTCGCAAATCTAAAAATTCCAAACTACAATAATTCATCATGAAAAACATCGGTAAAATCGTACAGGTAATCGGGCCTGTGGTTGACGTGAGCTTTGAGCAGGAAGGTGCATCCGTACCTAACATTCTCGATGCTTTGGTAATCACAAAAGAAAACGGGCAAAAAATTATTTTAGAGTGTCAGCAGCACATAGGTGAAGACACTGTCAGAGCAATTGCCATGGATTCAACCGACGGACTTGTTCGCGGACTTGAAGTGGAAGCAACAGGATTACCTATTCAGATGCCATCAGGCGAAGCAATTAAAGGCCGTCTGTTTAACGTAGTTGGAGAAGCGATCGACGGTATTGGTACGGTTCCGGTTATACCGGGTAAAGGATTACCAATTCACCGTGAAGCTCCAAGATTTGAAGATCTTTCTACAGAAACTCAGGTGCTTTTCACCGGAATTAAAGTTATCGATTTGATTGAACCTTATTCAAAAGGTGGTAAAATCGGTTTGTTTGGTGGTGCCGGAGTAGGTAAAACGGTATTGATACATGGAATTGGTAAACAACATTGCCAAAGCATATGCCGGACTTTCGGTATTTGCTGGTGTAGGTGAGCGTACCCGTGAAGGAAATGACCTTTTACGTGAGTTCCTTGAATCAGGTGTAATTAATTATGGAGATGCCTTCCGTCATTCTATGGAAGCAGGTGGATGGGATCTTTCCAATATCGATCATAAAAAATTAGAAGATTCGAAAGCCACATTGGTGTTCGGACAGATGAATGAGCCTCCTGGAGCACGTGCCCGTGTAGCATTATCGGGACTGGCTGTGGCTGAACATTTCCGTGATGGTGATGAGCAATCAGGTGGTCGTGATATTCTTTTCTTTATCGATAACATCTTCCGTTTCACTCAGGCAGGTTCTGAAGTATCGGCACTTTTAGGTCGTATGCCATCGGCGGTAGGTTACCAGCCAACTCTTGCAACTGAAATGGGTGCCATGCAGGAACGTATTACTTCAACAAAACGTGGATCTATCACTTCTGTTCAGGCTGTTTATGTACCTGCAGATGACTTGACTGACCCTGCTCCTGCAACTACATTTGCTCACCTTGATGCTACCACTGTATTGAGTCGTAAAATTGCTGAGTTGGGAATTTATCCTGCGGTGGATCCATTGGATTCTACTTCCAGAATTCTTTCTCCTGCTGTTGTTGGTGAAGAACACTACCGTACTGCGCAACGTGTGAAAGAAATCCTGCAACGTTATAAAGAACTTCAGGATATTATCGCAATCCTTGGTATGGATGAACTTTCTGATGAAGATAAACAGGTTGTTCACCGTGCCCGTCGTGTGCAGCGTTTCCTTTCTCAGCCGTTCTTCGTTGCGGAACAGTTCACCGGATTAAAAGGTGTATTGGTGCCAATTGAAGAAACTATTAAAGGCTTTAATATGATTATGGATGGTGAAGTGGATGAATATCCTGAAGCTGCATTCAACCTCGTTGGTACCATCGATGATGCCATTGAAAAAGGCAAGAAATTGCTTGCAGAAGCAAATTAATTCACACAACTAAAGTCCATAATTCAATTAGCCGATGTTTCTAGAAATTATAACACCCGATAAAAAAGTGTTTGCAGGCGAAGTCACTTCAGTGATGGTTCCCGGAGCAAAAGGTCAGTTTCAGGTTTTAAAAAACCACGCTCCTATTATCTCCACTTTGATAAATGGCAAAGTAAAAGTAAAAACTGCATCAGGAACTCAAAATTTTGATGTTAAAGGTGGTGTGATTGAAGTTCTGAAAAACAAAGTTATTGTTTTGGCTGAATCGGTCTGATTCAACTTCTTTCTAAAATCAAAAAAGGCTGCAAATTAAAATGCAGCCTTTTTTGATTTTATTATCATTCTGAAATGAATATCTGGTTATGCAATTCTAATAACTACTAAAAACTGATGCTTTAGTTTCCGGTAAATAATTTTATTACTTTCGCTAAAGTTAATATCCAACAGATTACCAATTAAGTTAATACAGTATTCCAATGAAAAAAATACTATCTTCCATTCTGATTGTTACAATTTCCACCGTGGTATCCCTGGTATTTGCCGAAGTGGCTTGTCATTATATTTTAAATCCTATTGATTATCTGACCCCGGACCGTGAATCAGATGCTGTATTGCGCTATAAAATTTTACCCGGTTCAGGGGGCCACGACGAATGGGGATTCCGTAATAAAGAGGTGCCGGAAAAAGTTTCTGTAGTAGTTATCGGCGACTCTCAAACATATGGTTACAATGCAACACTTGACTTTTCCTATCCGGCTCAACTGGATAAGTTGTTAAATAAAACGGTTTATAACCTTTCTCTTGGTGGATATGGTCCGGTTCAGTACGATTATTTACTTTCCAATTTTGCAATTAAACTGAAACCTGAATATGTAATTGCCGGACTATACTTTGGTAATGATATTGCTGATGCATACAATACGGCATATACACTTGATCACTGGAAAAATTTAAGATCTGCTAACCTGCCCGATTCAAAAGATAGTTCGGAAACATCTATGGATGATGAATTGATTAAAAAGAAAAAAAAGGGAATTGTTGATGATATCAGACATTGGCTGGCAGGCAATAGTATCATATATCAGATTCTGACTAAAGTTGTATTCAAGAATCTTGGAAGCATTGGATCAGAAAATAATGCAGACACTGATAACGCTGTACCTTTCAAAAATGAAAAATTGAAAATTGAAAAAATATTGACCCCACAAGCAAGGTTCAGAACAGTTGATACCACCCGAACAAAAATAAAAGAAGGATTGAGAATAACCCTTGACAGACTGAATTCAATGGCTGCTACCTGCAAATCAAATAATATTAAGTTCATTGTACTTTATATCCCTACAGCTGAATATGTGTTGTCTGATCATTTCAAAGGAAGTGTTAATGAACAATCACTTGATAATTTGCAGAAATTAGTTGATGCCGAAAATTATATGCGTGCAGTAATCAGTGAAAATCTTGCATTATCTCAAACACCTGTTATTGATGGAGCATCAGCACTCAAATCTAAATTAGGAATTATTTCCGGTATATATTTACCCGGACCTGACGGACATCCTACAGCAGCGGGCTATGGTATTCTTTCAGAAGCAATTCAACAGAAATTATTAAAATAACAAAAGCTCCATTTTAGCAAACCTGCATCAAAAGGCTAGCCCCTTTGAATTGAAAGCGATTAGTAAGCCACAAAATTTATCGTAGTTTATCATTTCCTGTATGCCTCTCCTGATCACGCACTGTTTTCTTTGCAATATTTTTTGCCAATGCATCAGAAAGGTTTACTCCGGTTTGATTCGCCAAACAAATAAGGACAAACAACACATCGGCCATTTCATCTCCTAATTCCCTGTCCTTATCGGATTCTTTAAATGACTGCTCACCATAAGTTCGGGCAATGATCCTTGCCAATTCACCAACCTCTTCCGTAAGTAAGGCCATGTTGGTAAGTTCATTGAAATAACGTACACCGTAGGTTTTAATCCACGAATCGACTTGTTGCTGGGCAAGATTAAGCTCCATGATCACAAAAGTTAATAATCGGTTGTTTTAATTTTTTTCCAAAGTATCTATAATTATGGTTACAGGTCCATCGTTCACTAATGCTACCTGCATATCGGCACCAAATTCACCTGACTGAACTTTTTTATTGGCAACCTCACTGAGGGATTTAAGGAAGTGTTCATATAATGGAATTGCCTGTTCGGGTCGGGCGGCCTTTATGTAAGATGGTCTGTTTCCTTTTGCTGTTTCGGCATGAAGCGTAAACTGACTTACAACCAGATATTCCCCATCTATGTCGGTATTCGATAAATTCATTACACCATTGGCATCCGTAAAAATCCGAAGCCGCGATATTTTACCACAAATTTTATCGATACCTTCAATACCATCTGCTGTTTCAAAGCCAACTAAAATCAACATCCCTTTGCTTATAGATGCTATTTTTTTATTATTTACAGTTACTGAAGCTGAAGAAACCCGTTGAATTACCAATCGCATATTTTGAAAATAAAGGATTCAGTTAAGACTTACATTTTTAACGAAAAATATCTTCATTATTAAGGATGCTGATATAACTTGCATATCGGGTTAATGAAATTTTAGAATCTTCAATTGCTTCCAGAACGGCACAACCTTTTTCATTGGTGTGCAGGCAGTTATTGTATTTACATCCGGAAGCATATTTGAATATTTCCGGAAAGAAATGAGATACTTGAAATTTATCAAAGTCAAGTGTTCCGAATTCTCTTATTCCGGGAGTATCAATCAAATATCCTCCTTCAGGCAGCAAATGCATCTCAGCAAAAGTAGTGGTATGCTTTCCTTTACTGTGTTGTTTTGAAATTGCAGTAGTTTTTAATTCAAGACCCGGTATCAGTTGATTTATTAAAGTTGATTTACCGGTACCGGAATGTCCTGAAAATAAAGTTATTTTTCCTTGTAAGGTAGTTTTCAAATTTACCAATGTAGCGCTGTCGAGTGCAGATACAACAAAAGTAAGGTAACCCACCGATTTATACATTTGACAAAGTTCATCCACGTATTCCTTAACTTCAGAATCATATAAATCAGACTTATTAAAAATTACTCCAGCCGGAATATTATAGGCTTCGGCGGTAGCAAGGAACCGGTCGATAAAACCTGTTGAAGTCCGCGGCGACAGAGGTGTGGCAACTACCAGTGCCAAATCGAGATTGGCAGCAATGATATGAGCCTGATGAGAAAGATTAACCGATTTTCGGATAATATAATTTTTTCTTTCCAACACTTCACTGATCACTCCTTCAAGTTCGGTTCCTTCTTTTTCAAATAGTACCCGGTCACCAACAGAAACAGGATTGGTAGTATTGATACCCATAATCCGCATTTTACCCTTAACCCTGCAACGATAAATCACTCCGGATTCATCAATTACCTGATAAAAGCTGCCTGTTGATTTTAGTACGAGTCCGTTCATATTTGCTACAATGTTACGAAATTAGCAAGGATCTCCGATATTTGAACCAAAATTGAATATTCAGCAATACATTCTATTTCCTACCTTTGCCTTATAACCCTGAAATATGTCAGTTAAAGTTAATGCAATTTCCAAAATTTACGGCACCCAAAAGGCACTCGACCAGGTTAGTTTCGAAATCGGATCAGGTCAGGTTATTGGATTTTTAGGACCCAATGGTGCGGGAAAGTCTACTATGATGAAAATCATTAGCTGCTATATTCCGCAAAACTCCGGAACGGTTACTGTAAACGGATTTGATACCGTTGAACAATCAATTGAAGTTCGTAAGCTGGTTGGTTATTTGCCGGAGCATAATCCTTTATATCTGGATATGTATGTGAAGGAATATCTGACTTTTATTGCGGGATTACACATGAAGCAGGCATTGGTAAGCAAAAGTGTGAGCGATATGGTTGACCTCACAGGCCTGGGACCCGAACAAAAAAAGAAAATTGGAGCCCTCTCAAAAGGATACCGTCAAAGAGTTGGTCTGGCACAAGCTATGATTCATAATCCGGAGGTCTTAATTCTGGATGAACCCACGTCGGGCCTTGATCCTAATCAATTGGTTGATATCAGGGCATTGATTTCTAACATCGGAAAACAAAAAACGGTAATTCTTTCAACCCATATAATGCAGGAGGTGGAGGCCATTTGTAACCGTGTAATTATCATTAACAAAGGCAAAATTGTAGCTGACGATAAAACAGAAGTAATTCAGCAAAAAACACAACCGAACAGTACGCTGGAAGTTGAATTCGAATCAGAAGTAAGTACTGCATTATTAAAAACGCTTCCGGGAATTACCAGGATTGAATCACAGGGAACAAATAAATTCAAACTGATTAGTCCTGCCGGAACTGATTTAAGAAGTGACCTTTTTGCATTTGCAGTTGCCAATAATTTAAAAGTGTTAACACTTCAAAAAACTGAAAGTTCTCTAGAAGATGTTTTTCATCAATTGACAGCCGGTAAAAACTAATTAAAAAGTTGCAACATAAGTAACGCCTGTTAGCTTCCCTTGCGGGGATGGATTAATCCATGGCATGATGAAGGCCGTTGCATTTTTATTTTTCCATTTGTAACGATGAGTCAACGATGCTAGCTGATAGCTGGCAATTCCAATTCCGGCACCGGCAAAGACATCTGAAATCCAATGTCTGTTATTCAACATCCTGGAAACACCAACACCTGTTGCAGTGGCATATCCCGCTATACTGATCCACACTGATTTGTGCCTGTATTGCTCATCCAGAAAAGCTGCTGCTACAAATGCCTGTGCAGTATGTCCTGATGGAAAAGTTGTAGGAGCACCATTATCGGGACGAGCCCCTTTGGTCAGACTTTTCAAAGGATATACTACTGCCATCATGATTAGTTCAGCTTTAGCAAGTTTAAGAACCATATTTCCGGTTCCATCTTTACCTTTAACTCCGGAAACCGACATGCCGAGAGCGGCAGCTGCAGGGGCAAACTGGAGGTAATTATCGAGTTTGTTTTGAAAACCCGGCAGATATTCATTCCGTTCTTCTACAATTTCAAAACGGTTAATTTGTGCGTCGTCAGTTAATATATATAATCCTGTTGCAAATCATACCCGGCACCGCCCATTTCCGGAAATGGTAAACACTTTTGCTTTCAGTAGTATCAGAATCAGTTTGTTGGGAATAAGATATTCCAGGTACTAAAACATATATAATAAGAAGAATGATAATTACCGGATTGTTTCTAAGCACTTTGTCTAACAGTTTCAAGGTACAAATTTGATGATTTTTAAGTACTAATGAGCCTAACTTCCGACAAAATTGTGTGAGATTACCTACTTTTGAAAAAAATCGACGACACATGAAAAAATTTGCAGTATCCTTATTTCTTATTGCCGGTGGTTTAATTGCCGGAAATTCACAAGCACAGGTGGGCCTTTCTAAGCCTGAAGCTATTGCCAAAGTAAAAGCCAGAACCATGTTGGTTATTGTGGAAGAGCCCTCTGAAAAACTATTGAGCTCAATAAAGCCTGAGGAACTGGAAAATTATAAAAAAGACATAGCTGACTATAATGCTATGATGGCTGAACTGGCCCCAAAAATCTGGACAATCAGTCCGAAAATTGAATTTAAAACCAGAGCAGAGGTTTATAAACTCGTTGAAGCAAAAGACCCGGGTTATGCATTCATGGAATATGAAAAATACCGTGTACAATTTGCATCAGCAGCTTCTTATTATCCAACCCGTCGCGCATGTGGTTTCAAAGATAAATTAGCTGGTACAAACATTCTGGGTGGTGATTATATTAAAAGTGAATTTTCGATCCGTTTGACTGATGACAAAATGTATGGATTACAAATTATCGGCATTCCAATGCCAAGTCCCTGCCCTACCAATGCAGATCTTGTTTTTGCTATGAAAACCATTCAGCTTCACTTTAAATACAAAGAAGAAGGATTGAGCGAAATTAAAATTAGTCAGCTATTTAAAACCAATGCACCTCAGCTTAAAAACATGAAGCTTTATGTGAATAAACAAGACACTGAAGCGACACTTGAAGATATCAAAAAAGTATATGCCCATCCTGTTGAAATGTTTGAAGGAAGAGCGGAAATAGATCAGGCGATTTTAAATGCAACTGAAGGAATTGCCGTTTGTATAATGATCCCTTATTCTGACCAAAGCTATTCATTCTATGTTTATAAAGCTTCCGATTTATCTGTTTTAGCGTACACTAATGACAGTCAGTCGACGGGTGTTTCGGTTGGAGGAATCGGAATGGTTGATATGGCTCGTGATCTGACGCGTAACAAAATGAAGCGTGACCATTTCAAAATTTTCGGCAAACAGGCTGATAAATAACCTATTGCACATTTCTTAAAGCCTGATTTCCGGTTTCAAAACCGTTATCAGGCTTTTTTTATTTGCACTCCCGTTCAAAACTTATCCACTAAGGGTTTCAGAAACCGTTTGTTTTCCTAATTTTGCACTCGAAAAATCAAACTGAGAATTGCATCAGGCAATTCCCTGACATCAAAAATTAAAATTCAATCCTAAAAATGGCTTATTTATTCACCTCAGAATCCGTTTCCGAAGGGCATCCCGACAAAGTAGCGGATCAGATTTCAGATGCATTAATCGATTATTTTCTGGCCTATGACCCTATGTCAAAGGTAGCATGCGAGACTTTAGTAACTACAGGACAAGTTGTGTTGGCCGGTGAAGTGAAATCGGAAGCATACCTCGATGTACAGGATATTGCAAGAGAAGTTATTCGCAAAATCGGTTATACCAAAAGCGAATATATGTTTGAAGCAAATTCATGCGGTATTCTTTCAGCCATTCATGAACAATCGCCCGATATCAATCAGGGTGTAGTTCGTCGCAAGCCGGAAGAACAAGGTGCAGGTGATCAGGGAATGATGTTTGGTTATGCTAACAGAGAAACAGATAATTACATGCCACTTCCATTGGAATTGGCTCACCTTTTATTGCTCGAATTAGCAGCTATCAGAAAAGAAGGAAAGATCATGAAATATCTTCGTCCTGATTCTAAAAGTCAGGTAACGATTGAATACAGTGATGACCATCAGCCACGTCGCATCGATACAATTGTAATTTCAACACAACATGACGATTTTGGAACTGAGAAAGCTATGCAGGCTCAAATTCTGAAAGATGTTAAAACCATTCTGATTCCAAGAATCATGAAAAAGTTGCCTAAGAGAGTACAGGCACTTTTCAACGATAAAATTACCTTCCACGTTAACCCAACCGGTAAGTTTGTAATTGGTGGACCACACGGAGATACCGGATTGACAGGAAGAAAAATTATTGTAGATACTTATGGTGGAAAAGGCGCTCACGGTGGTGGCGCTTTCTCCGGAAAAGATCCTTCTAAAGTAGATCGTTCGGCAGCATATGCTACACGTCACATTGCCAAGCATCTGGTAGCTGCAGGAGTTTGTGATCAGGCTCTGGTACAGGTTGCTTATGCAATTGGTGTTGCCCAACCGGTAGGATTATTTGTCGATACCTATGGTACTTCCAAAGTTGCCCTTTCAGATGGAGAAATTGCTTCTGTAATTTCTAAAATGAAAGAATTTGATATGCGTCCTTACTTTATCGAACAACGTTTCAAATTGCGTACACCAATTTATCAGGAGACTGCTGCTTATGGTCACATGGGACGTAAAACGGTTGAAGTTACCAAGGTGTTCAATAAAGGCAAGAAAAATGAAAAGAAAATCAAGGTTAAATTATTCCCATGGGAAGAGCTTAATAATGTTGATAAAATGAAAGCCGCCTTCGGATTATCCAAAGCCTCAGCAAATGGAACTGCTGTAAAGAAAAGTAAAAAAGCTGTTTTAGCTTAAACACGAAAGGCCGGAAATTCACCGGCCTTTTTTTATGCTATGAAAACACTGCAACCAAATACAGTAAAATGGTTCTTAATGATCGGCCTGGCATTGATCTGGGGAAGTTCATTTACACTGATGAGAAGAGGGCTGATCGATTTCAGTGCTCCTCAGGTTGCTTCTATAAGAATGTTTGCTTCCTTCCTTTTTCTCTTTCCATTTGTAATCAGGCATATTTCAGAAATTAAAAAAGAACACTGGAAATGGATATTTGCAACGGGTCTTCTCGGAAACGGCATTCCCGCCTTTCTTTTTGCAACTGCACAAACACAAATACCCGGCTTTATGGCCGGCATGCTGAACTCCCTTACCCCTGTGTTTACGCTCATCATAGGATATTTCATTTTTAAAACCGAAACCACAATCAGCAAAGTGATGGGTGTCTTGTTGGGATTGGGCGGAGCTACCGGGCTCATTCTTATTTCAGCGAATGGTACTTTCAGTCATGTTTCCTGGTATCCCATTTTAATTGTTCTGGCTACTGTAATGTATGCCTGCAGTGTATCCATCATCAAAAATAAACTGCAGGAAGTTAAATCGATTCTCATTTCAGGTTTTGCCTTATTCATAGTTAGACCTCCAACAGGAATCGATTTGTTTACAACCGATTTTATTCCAATTCTGAAAAGCAACCCGCATGCAATGACATCATTGGGTTATGTTGTCATTCTCGCTTTATTCGGAACAGCCATCTCTATTGTAATCTTCAACAGACTCATAAAAGTGTCCAGTGCCCTCTTTGCATCATCCGTGACCTATCTAATTCCAATTGTAGCTATGTTATGGGGATTAATGGACGGCGAAAAAATGGTCCCTTCCCACCTTATTGCCCTGGCGGCTATTTTAGGAGGAGTTTATTTAATTAACAAAAAATCAACACGTCAGACCTGAAATTCATGATTTTTTTTGCGGGTGCTTGGGATTTGTAATAAAGGTTTCGTACATTTGCATCCCCTATATAAAAACCAGGGAGTTCATAATTAATATCTATCAAAATGTACGCAATAGTAACCATCGCAGGACAGCAAATGAAAGTAACTGAAAATCAATCGGTTATTGTTCACAGACTGGATGCAAAAGAGGGTGATAAAGTTGAATTCAACCAGGTTTTACTGGTCGAAAAATGGTGGAAAAGCCAAAATTGGAACGCCTGTCATCAGTGGCGCAACAGTTTCTGCTACCGTTCTTAATCATTTAAAAGGCGATAAAGTAATCGTTTTCAAAAAAGAAAAGAAGAAAAGGGTATCAGAAATCAAACGGTCACAGACAACAATTCACCAAAATTCAGATCAGCGGAATTTCTGCTTAATTCATTAATAACCAGATAATACAACAATAAAATGGCACATAACAAAGGGGTCGGTAGTTCCAAAAACGGTAGGGAATCACACAGTAAGAGACTCGGAATCAAAATATTCGGTGGTCAAATGGCTATAGCCGGAAATATCATTGTTCGTCAAAGAGGAACCAAACATCATCCTTCTGAAGGAGTTGGAATTGGTAAAGACCACACCCTATTCGCTCTTCGTGAAGGTGTAGTTACTTTCAGAAAAAGAACTGATGAAAAATCATATGTTTCTGTAATGCCAGTTGAGTAATTACGGATTCACATAAAAAAAGGCTGCACCAAAATGCAGCCTTTTTTTATGGAGTTAAAAGTTAGTCTTGAGCCACATTTAAAAACTTTAGAAATGGCAACATTTCTTTGTAAGCTTTGGCTGCTTCCTTTGTGAATGCCGCACCGGATAAATCCTTATCTTTTATGGAAGCCATCACGGTAAAACTTGTTTGTCGCAGATAATTGATAGCCGGATTTTCTGCATCATAACCCTTAGGCGTAGTTTTCAATCTGGCGTCTGTCATTTCGCCAAAACGGCTTTTAAAAACTTTGCCTTTCACGATTTTTTCGAAATCTTTTAAATTATAATCGATTTCCTGTCGGATGGCTTTTAATACCGGAGCCTCGGGCATCCAGCAACCACCGGCAAGAAAACTGTTCCCGGGTTCAATCTGAATATAGTATCCTGCTTTCGAACTCTTCTTTCCTCCTTCAACAAAGTACGCTCCAAAATTTGTTTTATAAGGATCCTTATTCTTCGAAAATCTGACATCCCGATAAATTCTGAATACACAATCTTTAACCTTCAAATCTTTTAGTTTACTATTCTCTTTTGAAAGCAAAGGAAGGAGTGTTTCCACAAATTTTTCGAAATCCGCCTTTGCTTCTTCATACTTGCTACGGTTGACATCAAACCATTCCCGGTTATTATTCTTTTTTAATGCTTTTAAAAAATCAAGTGTTCTTTTGGTAATCATCATTTAATGTTTTAATATGTTATAATTCTGCCACTGTCTTGACTATTAATTTTGTCAATACCGGTTCGGCAGCAGCAGCAACCTCAATTATTTCAGCCAACGAAACCGGATGTAAATTATCAGGGTCACAAGAATCGGTAATTACAGAAATTGCGGCGCAAGGCAAACCAATATGATTAGCGAATAATCACCTCAGGAACAGTTGACATTCCAACGACATCGGCGCCAATGATTCGGAGATACCGATATTCTGCGCGGGTTTCCAAATTTGGACCCTGAAACAGCAGCATAAATGCCTTGATGTAATTTAATTTGATTTCTGTCAGCCACATCTGTCAATAATTGATTCATACCACGATCATACGGATGACTCATATCAGGAAATCTGGGGCCCTCATCATTAAGGTTGGAACCAATTAAAGGATTTCCCGGCAACAGGTTTATATGATCATCCAACAACATAAGATCGCCTTTTTGATAATGCGGATTCAAAGCGCCGGAAGCATTTGATACCATTAACTTTTGCACTCCTAAATGCTTCATCAACCTCACCGGATAAGTCACTTCTTTCATGGAATAGCCCTCATAAAAGTGAAACCGGCCAACCATCGCAACCACTTCCACTCCATTCAGTTTTCCAAAAATCAATCGCCCTTTATGTGACTCGACAGTTGAAGTTACCATTCCCGGAATCTGCTCATACGGGATGCTTAAAGTATCATCAATTTCTTTAGCCAGACCACCTAAACCGGTTCCCAGAATAATCGCGACAACCGGTTTTGCTTTTAATTGTCGTTCCAGAAAATGAACGGCATCGTGAATGGGATCAATTAACATGAATTCAAATTATGGGTGCTAAAATACAGAACACAGCTGAAAAGAAGTGTATTTACCTGCTTACAACATGTAAAATTGAAACGTTTACAACTTCTTCCTCTTAACCATTGTCCTCCTGTTTAGTTAATATTACCTTTGTAGTCAAACTTCAAATTATGTTACAAATTAATGTCATCAGAGATCAGAAAGAGGAAGTAATTGCCCGTTTGGGAATCAAAAATTTTCCTGCAAAAGAATTGATAGATAATGTATTAGAAATCGACAGCCAACGACGCACCACTCAATCGGAACTCGATAACTTACTGGCTGCTCAAAATACCCTTGCAAAGCAGGTTGGCGATCTGTTTAAATCGGGCAAACAGGCTGAAGCAAATGACCTTAAAAACAAGAGCACTGCTTTAAAGGAAGAAAGCAAATTATTGGGAGACCGTTTAGCGGATTTGGAGAAACAAATGAATGACATTTTGTATCGGATACCAAACCTTCCATCAGTAGTTGTTCCTGAAGGTAAAACACCTGAAGATAACGAAATCGTTTTTCAGTCGGTTTCTACACTTCCCGATCCGGGACCGGATGCACTTCCACATTGGGAGCTTGCTGCTAAATATGATTTGATTGATTTTGAACTGGGAGTAAAACTAACTGGTGCAGGATTTCCTGTCTATAAAGGAAAATGTGCCAAATTGCAACGTGCCCTGATCAACTTCTTCCTTAACCGGGCTTCTGAAGCCGGATATCTTGAGGTGCAGCCACCTATTATGGTAAATGAAGACTCCGGCTTTGGTACGGGACAGCTTCCTGACAAAGAAGGACAGATGTATCATGTAGGCATCGACAATTTATATCTTATTCCTACTGCGGAAGTTCCTGTTACCAATATATTCAGAGATGAAATTCTGAAAAGTGAAGATTTGCCAGTTAAAATGACTGCTTATACACCTTGTTTCAGAAGAGAGGCAGGTTCTTATGGTAAGGATGTGAGAGGACTTAACCGATTACACCAATTCGATAAAGTTGAAATTGTTCAGGTTGCTAATCCCTCCAATTCCTATCAGATACTTGAGGAAATGCGAAATTATGTTGCGGGATTAATTGGCGAATTAGGTCTTCCCTACCGAACTTTAAAACTCTGTGGTGGAGATATGAGTTTTGCATCTGCATTGACTTACGATATGGAAGTATGGTCAGCTGCACAGAAAAGATGGTTAGAAGTCAGCTCTGTTTCAAATTTTGAAACTTTCCAATCGAATCGTTTAAAACTACGTTATCGTGACGGGAGCAACAAACCTCAACTGGCACATACACTAAATGGCAGTGCATTAGCGTTACCAAGAATTGTGGCTGCCTTGCTTGAAAACAATCAGACACCTGAAGGAATACGTATTCCATCGGTGCTGGTTCCTTATACCGGATTTGATTTAATAAACTGATGCTTGTAAAAAACAGTCTGTTGGTATTTTTGCTTTTACTGCTTTCGGCAGGAAAGATATCTGCGCAGCAAAGCGATGCTGATCTCGCGTTGCAGTATGCTTCTACCGGCGACTACGAAAAAGCAGTTGTATATTTTGAAAAGTGGTATAATCGTGATCCCTACTCTTCTTACCCCCAATATCTGGCTTGTTTAATCAGCCTGAAAGATTTTGAAAAGGCAGAAAAACTGGTTAAGAAACAAATAAAAAAAGCAACCGGTAAATGCTACTTTACAAGTTGACTTGGGTGGAATCTATGAATTGCAGGGAAAGCAATCTCTCGCAGATGATACTTTCCGAAAAGCTATCAAATCGCTCTTCCCCGATATCCAGCAAATTTTGAATTTGGGAAATAAGTTTATTGAAATCCGAAAACTTGATTTTGCAGAGCAAACCTTTTTGCAGGGCCGACAACTCACAGATGCCAATTATCCTTTTAGTTTTGAACTGGCCGATGTTTACGCCCAAAAGCAATTGCCTCAGAAAATGGTGGATGAATATCTTGGGGTGCTGGAATACAATCAGCAATACCTTCAAAATGTTCAGGCTATATTACAAAATAAAATTGCATTTGATCTGGAAGGAGGACTTTCACAAATAATCAGGACTTCGTTATTGAGAAAGATCCAAAAATCAAGCGAATCGACTATTTACGCCGAACTGTTATACTGGTTGCTCTTACAGGAAAAGGATTTCGAATCGGCTTTAATTCAGGCTAAAGCGCTTGATAAACGCA
The DNA here is from genome assembly GCA_016713525.1 of Bacteroidota bacterium. Lineage (GTDB taxonomy): Bacteria > Bacteroidota > Bacteroidia > AKYH767-A > OLB10 > JADKJB01. Next base: position 350,440 of record JADJOZ010000007.1, read on the forward strand.
ACGACGAAAACGGATCAAGATTGATGGCATTGGGTAATTTGTGTGTTTCGAATCAGGCATACAAAACTGCTGAGGATTGTTACACTTACATTCTTCAAAAAGGTAAATCGAATCAGAATTACATTTCAGCCCGAATGCAGTTAATACATTCCAGAGATCAACAAATTACTGTTTCAGGAAACTATGATCCTGTTGCAATAAAAAAGCTGGAGTCGGATTATGAAACTGCTATCAATGAACTTGGAAAAAATCAAATTACAGCACCGCTGATCAGTGATTATGCACATCTGAAAGCTTTTCACTTAGGCAAAACTGAAGAGGCTATTTCATTACTTGAAGAAACAATTGTCATGCCCGGAATTGCCCCTCAGTTCTCGGCGAAATGCAAATTGGAGTTGGGTGATATACTCATTTTGACTGGTGAGATGTGGGATGCATCATTGTATTACTCACAGGTTGATAAAGATTTTAAAAATGATGCCATTGGAAGGGAAGCAAAATTTAAAAATGCGAGACTTTCCTTTTATATGGGTGAATTTGAATGGGCAGGTGCTCAGCTGAATGTTTTGAAAGCAGCCACTTCACAATTAATTTCAAATGATGCCATGTCGCTTGGTTTGTTGATAATGGATAACCTTGGATTAGACAGCATAACCGAACCCTTACTGATGTACTCCAGAGCAGATTTATATGAATTCTGCAACCAGAACGATCAGTCACTGGCTACTCTGGATTCAATTTTAATACAATTTCCAACTCATTCACTTACCGATGAAATCTGGTTCAAGCAAGCCGGCATTCAGGTTAAAAAAGGGAATTTTACAGAGGCTTCCAAACTGTATATGGATATTGTAGAAACGTATCCGGATGACATTCTTGCTGATGATGCTTTATACCGGTTGGCAGACCTTACAGAAAATAAATTAAATGATAAGGAGAAGGCAAAAACACTCTATGAACTTCTGTTAACAAAGTTCCCAGGCTCGCTTTATGCTGTCGATGCCCGTAAAAAATTCCGCATGCTTCGTGGTGATAGCCAGTTTCAGAATAATGCCCCTATTCTTCAGGAAAAACTTTGATTCTGCCTGTAATATAGAATTGCAATCATTTTTCAGATTATCCTTTAAAATTGCAAAAAACATTCTTATCTTTCGTCTCAAATCAGTATTGAAATGATAATTTACAATGTTACCGTGAACATTGAAAATGATGTTCACGATGAATGGCTTAAATGGATGAAAGAAGAACACATTCCGGAAGTTGTTGAAAAGGGGAAATTCATGGAAGGCAAAATTATGAAAATACTTACAGCTGATGATTCTGAAGGCACATCATATGCCATTCAATATACCGCCGCAACAATGGGAGATTACGAAAAATACCGGGATGAATATGCACCTGCCTTACAACAGGAAGCTCTTAAAAGATTTAAAGATAAATTTGTTGCATTCAGAACATTGCTCCAAATTGTCTGATTATTATCTATGAAATTAAAACTGCTGCTTCTCATTTTATTTTTGAATCCAGTGCATTCCCGTGCACAGGGACAGACTGAGGCAGCTTCCATTTATAATAAAATGATGGTAGCTATGCAGCAGGTACACTCCTGTTCCTTTATTCTTGAAACGGAAGAACGAATTTTTGGTGAAACGAAACATGCCCGGTATATTGCCAAACTACAGGTTCACCCCTATCAGGTTTATGCTTATTCAATAACTCCAAATCCTGGTGCGGAAGCTTTATATCTGGAAGGAAAAAACAATGGGAAAATTCTTATTAACCCAAACAAATTCCCATTTATAAATCTGAGCTTGAGTCCAAATAGTATGTTACTGAGAAAAAATCATCAGTACACAATGTTGCAGATGGGATTTTCATATGTTCACGAACTGCTCGAAACATATCATAAAATAGAAGGACCTGATTTTATGAAACGGATTAAAAGTGATGGAGACATAAATTTTCAAAACAGAAATTACCATGTACTTGAAATTAATAATCCGGAATATAAAATCGTAACATATAAAGTTCTTAAAGGAGAAACTGTAACATCAATTGCAAAAAAATTACATATTAATGATCACATTATTCTGGAATTAAATCCTTCTATTGGCGATTACAGTGATGTAGATGCAAATGATTTAATAAAAGTGCCATCAACTTTTGCAAAAAAGATCATCTTGTATGTTGATCAAAAAACTTTTCTTCCTTATGTTCAGATTACTTTTGACGACAAAGGATTATATGGCCGTGTAATAATGTCTTCTTTTGTTTTAAATCCAGCATTTGGCCCACTTGACTTCTCCCGCAGCAATCCCAAATATCATTTCTGATGTCTACTCCTGTCAGACCGCTCAAGGCGCTTGGTCAGCACTTTTTAAACAGCCCTGAAACAGCTGCCCGAATCGCCGGGAGTTTACAAATCAATGATTCATTCGATACCATTCTTGAAATTGGTCCCGGAACCGGAGTTCTTACTTCACTGCTTAAGTTGCACACCGATAAGAAATTTTATTGCATTGATGTGGATCAGCGATCAGTGGCATACCTTGAGGCGGCATACCCTGAATTAGTAGGTCGAATTGTTGCAGGCGACTTTCTGAATCATTCATTAGATTTCCTTGGATCCGGCAACTTTGCTGTAATCGGAAACTTCCCATATAATATATCGTCTCAGATTCTTTTCCGGGTACTCGACATGTATAAGCGGGTGCCACAAGTGGTTGGAATGTTTCAGAAGGAAGTTGCTGAAAGAATAGCCTCACCCGCAGGGAGCAGAGACTATGGTATTCTGAGTGTGTTACTGCAAGCACATTATGACATAGAATATCTTTTCACTGTCCCACCTGAAGTATTTATTCCACCACCAAAAGTTCAATCAGGTGTTATAAGAATGACATTAAAAGAAAATCCGGAACTCCCTTGTGATCCGGTTGTTTTCAAACAGGTAATAAAAACCGCTTTTAATCAACGGCGGAAGACCATGAGAAATTCGTTGAAATCTATTTTACCACCTGATGCATCAGAAGTACCATTTTTACAAATGAGACCTGAAACAACTCGACTATACACAATTTATTTTGCTTACACAGATTTTACAACGACTAAGAGGCAATTCTTAAATTTTCATAAATCTCTTATAAATAATTTGATTGTCGGCAGCAATTCTTACTGTGTAACTTCCTTTTGACAGTCCATTTATTGAAATGCCTGATACCGGTGATGCGGTCAATTCTGATTTCGACACTATTTTCCCATCCAAAGCAATTATGCTGATGGAAAGTTGTTGTCCCTCAAACGCAGTTAAGTCGATATTCAAAATTGAAATTACCGGATTGGGAAATAGATTAATTGCTGATTCGCTGACTAAATCGTTAACTGACAGTGGAACATTGAATTCAATCAGATCGCCATCAGGGAAACCTCCGTTTGTGAATGAGCCGGTGTAAAGCATTAAAATTATTTGAAACAGGATCGAAAGAAAATGTTCCTCCCAGTGAATTTGCACCTCCGCTTGAAGCGTGTCCATACACTTTCCCATTGGAAGCAATAATGGGTGATCCATTAGGGGAAGAGCCTGTTGCAATATCAAAGTCGTATAATTTTGAAAAAGTGTTTCCGGAAATGTCGAAACTGAAAATGACACCTTTGTTATTCGCTCCACCTTGTTGCGTAAAATTATAAAAGATATTGGAGGACCCGGCCTGGACCAATGCACCATTGGGAGCAGCCCCATTTACGCTATCGAAATTATGCAGAACATTATAAATATTTGAGGCAGGATCGAGACTAAATATAACTCCATGTCCGGTAACACCCCCGCCAAAAGCCATCCCATATAATAATCCATCAGTTCCTTTTATCAGACTACCAAATGGGGTGAATCCGGTTGCAAATAAGAAATTATGTACAACAAAATACTGATTTGTTATAATATCATAGCTGAATATAACACCACCTGAAAGCGGAGCACTACCTCCATTGGTGGTCATTCCATAAATTTTATTCCCTGACTGAACCACATTTCCGTTTGGTAAATTTCCGTTACTCAAACCAAAATCGAGTATTTTATTAAACGAAATTGATACAGGATTAAATTGAAAAAAGTCCCTTGATTATTTAAACCTCCCTGAGCTGTCATTCCGTAAAAATTCCCATCAGAGGCTAAAAACAGACTTGCCCGCGGGTAATAACCATCTGAAGTATTAAACGAATATAATGTTGTGTATGTATTGCCAACCGGATCGTATTTGAAGATGGTGCCATTAGCTGATCCACCTCCGGCAACAGTTAGTCCATAAAAACTTCCATTGGGATGCAGCACTAAACTACCCTGTGATGACCCTGCACCCATGGCATGGGCAACTGTAAAATTGGTGCCATCGCCGTTGATTCTATAAATGGTGCCCTGTCCCAACGATCCCCCAATTCGCATAATTCCCCATAAAACCGGGTTTTGGGCCACACATGTGAAACCCTCAATAAAAAGAACAATCAGAAGTAATAGCTTTCTCATATTGGTAAGTTTTGGTCTAAATTAAAAAAATAATTTGCAACTAATGTAATAAGAATTGAAACGCAATGGAAATTCGGATGAAATTCAATTTTATTAATACCTGTGTTTTGCACCCTGCAAATAAAAATTTATTTAGGAATGCCGGGAAAATTCTATACTTTTGCATTAGTAAAAATTCACTCAAAGCTTGTTAGGTGAGGTTACTGAATGAAAAAAGGCTGCTGCCCGGAAATGTCGAGAGACGCCAATGGGTATAACAGGCATGGTCGGAATAAGGCTTTGCATAATGTAGCTTCCCAACGAAAAGTCGGGATAAGTCATTCTGAACTAAAACTCTACGAGGGGCTTTTAGAGCGAAAAGAGATTGAAAGCCGGGAATTCCCTTGTGTCGGGATTATTTTTCTCCACCCACTTTTAATTCCATATTTCGTCATGAAAGCCATGTAATAAGGTTGCTGCGCAAATGGAGTTCGAAATCATCAAATCTGATATTCAGGCGTTACTGGAGACCCGCAATATGCAGGGTTTAAAAGTATTGCTGGAAGAATGGCTCCCAGAGGAGATTTCATTGCTATGCGAAAGCCTTAATCTGGAGGATCAAATAAAAGTTTTTCAATGTATTGATCGCGACCGTGCCTTTCTGACATTTGAAAATTTAGACATCGGCGATCAGAAACTTTTGGTTGATGCCCTGCCTAACCGGTTGGTTTCTCTCATTCTAAATGATATGTCGGCTGACAACCGAACTGCTCTCTTAGAAGAACTTGAGTCGGAACAGTTGAATAAGCTCTTAAAGCTGCTTACTAAAAAGGAACGCAAAATTGCACTTTCGTTATTAGGTTATCCTGAAAATTCGATTGGTCGTTTAATGACTCCGGAATACATGACCGTGAGGCAAAGCTGGACCATCCGGGAAGTTTTAGAACACATCCGTGAAAATGGTGAAAGCAGTGAGACGCTCGACATCATTTACATTGTAGATGAAAAAGGATATCTGATTGATGACATCAAAATAGGAGAATTCCTGCTTGCCCCACTCGAGGAAAAGGTAAGTGAGCTGATGGATGGAAAAAAAGTTTCACTATTGGTGACCGATGATGAAGAGGTTGCTATTAATGTATTTACCGAATTCAACAGGGTGGCGTTGCCGGTAACCGACTCCCATGGCATTTTGCTGGGAATTGTTACAATCGATGACGTTCTGGAACTGGCAAAAAAAGAAGATACCGAAGATATTCAGAAACTGGGTGGGGTTGAAGCATTTGAAGAACCCTATATGGAAATGCCGGTTTTTAAGATGATTGGCAAAAGAGCACCATGGCTTATTATCCTCTTTTTAGGAGAATTACTCACAGCCTCAGCAATGGCCTATTTTGAACATGAAATTGCACGGGCGGTCGTACTGGCATTGTTCATTCCACTAATTGTTTCCAGTGGCGGAAACCCGGATCACAAGCGGCCACCCTGATTATCCGTGCCATGGCATTGGGTGAGGTAACCATTTCCGATTGGTACCGCATAATGCGACGGGAGATAGTTTCAGGTTTGGTTCTCGGACTATTATTAGGTGTTCTGGGCTTCACCCGCGTAGCTGCCTGGTCGATGTTTACCGATGTATATGGTCCACACTGGATGGCAATTGCCTTAACTATAGGATTTTCATTAACAGGTGTTGTCCTTTGGGGAAGTCTGATGGGTTCCATGTTACCATTGCTGCTGAAACGATTGGGTGCTGACCCTGCAACTTCTTCAGCACCTTTTATTGCTACCTTAGTTGACGTTACCGGATTATTAATTTATTTTTCATTAGCCGCACTGATACTTTCGGGAACACTACTTTAGCAACATGAAAGGAAGCATATTATTTATAGATTCTGTACATCAAATTTTACAAGATCGTCTTGAAGCATCGGGTTGGAAGTGTATCAATGGTACTCAACTTACAAGGGCTCAAATTCTCGAAACTATTCCATCCTATATCGGGATAGTCATTCGCAGCCGTATTAAAATTGATACTGATTTTCTGGAACATGGTTCTCAGTTAAAATTCATTGCGCGCGCAGGAGCAGGTATGGAAAACATTGATGTTGCTAAAGCAAATGCATTAAAAATCGTTTGCATCAATGCACCTGAAGGGAATAGAAATGCTGTTGCTGAACATGCTTTAGGTATGTTGCTTGCTTTGCTTAATAAGCTCATCACTGCTGACCAGGAAGTAAGGAATGGTATCTGGCGAAGAGAAGAAAACAGAGGTATTGAAATAGAAGGAAAACGGGTTACCATCATTGGATTTGGAAATACCGGAAGCAGTTTTGCCAGAAAATTGTCGGGCTTCAACTGTGAAGTTCAGGCCGTTGATCCTTACATTGAAATTGATCGTAAAATTTTCCCGGGAGTGCGACAAATTACTTTAACAGAGGCTATGTCAAACAGTGATATTGTTTCCTTACATATTCCGCTTACAACTGAAACACAACATTTGGTCAATCTCGATTTTATATCAAAGTTTAAAAGTCCTTTTTATCTGCTAAATACTTCGCGTGGAGCTGTTGTTTCATTAAAAGCGTTAGTAACTGGTTTGCAATCGGGAAATGTTGCCGGGGCAGCGCTGGATGTATTGGAACTGGAAAGTGCTTCATTTGAAAAAATTGAAAGCAATCATTCTGCGGATGCATTTGAAAGTTTAATAAAACTTCCAAATGTAGTTTTAAGTCCACATGTTGCCGGATGGAGTTTTGAATCGCACAGAAAAATTTCGGAAGTATTAGCTGAAAAAATTCTTTCAGAAAAATTCTAAGAAATCGATAATAAAAGAAGCCCCGGTTTGTCCGGGGCTTCTTTTTGAAATATTATTCGAAGTAAGTTCTCAGTAATTTACTTCTGGAATTATGGCGTAACCGTTTAATTCCATTGTCTTTTATCTGGCGAACTCTTTCTCTGGTCATTTCGAGTTTCATACTTATTTCTTCGAGGGTATGGGCTCGCTGGTGACCAATTCCGTAAAACAACTTCAGTACATCACTTTCTTTTGGAGGAAGCGTATTTAAGGAGCGGATAATGTCTTGCTGCATCGATTCTGCGATCATTTCGGTATCGGCAGAAGGTGAATTGGGATTCGATAAAACATCGAGCAAATTACTTTGATCATCTTTACTATCGAATGGAGCATCAACAGAGACAGCTCTTCCGGAAACTCCTAAAGTATCAGATACCTGCTCCTCAGACATTTCCAAAATTTGCGATAATTCTTCAGCACTTGGTTCACGTTCGTATTTCTGCTCTAATTGCACAAAGGCTTTTTTAATTTTATTCAGAGCGCCCAATTTATTAAGGGGTAATCTGACAATTCTGGCTTGTTCTGCCAAAGCTTGCAAAATAGACTGACGGATCCACCAAACAGCGTAAGAAATAAATTTAAATCCTTTGGTTTCATCGAATTTCTTCGCTGCTTTGATTAAGCCAAGATTACCTTCGTTTATTAAGTCTAGAAGGCTAAGGCCTTGATTTTGATACTGTTTAGCAACGGAAACGACGAATCTTAAATTGGCTCTGACTAATTTATCGAGGGCAGCAGCGTCCCCCTGCCTGATTTTCTGGGCAAGAATTGGTTCCATTGAAGGCGCAATCATCTCTTCTTTGCCAATTTCCTGCAGGTACTTCTCAAGCGAAGCACTGTCACGGTTGGTAATGGAAGGGGTAATTTTTAGCTGTCTCATGAGTTTTTTAGGGTTTTAACTAATTGTTTTTTATGCAACAAAATTGATGCCACATGATCATTCGGGTTTGCTACATGACAATGTAGCGTATACAATAATTCAATCGCACATTTTTTAACCAATTCTGAAGTGAAAAATTGTGCTTTAACTGAACTTATTTTTTAATGATGTCAAATGGTTGTGTTTCCACAATAATTTCTAGCAATTAATAACTAAACAACAAGACGGATAAATAGTTCTGTTAGCTGCCTGATTAATTATACCAAACGAACAATTAGTTGAATTAAAACAATAAAGAGGTGAAATTGTTGTGAGTTTGCCCGAAAAGAGTTAAATTCGGCTTCCCTAATTATCAATCAATTAGACTCAAAAAAACAAAAAACCTCCAATGAACTTAAAAATTTCAATGCTGTCGTGCCTACTTCTGATAGCGGCCACAACCTCACAGGCAACTACGAAGCCTAAAAACCAGCAATTCCGGTTACCAGCCGGAGTAACTGCTTCAGACATGGTACCGGGAACCATTATTTTTAAACTCAAGACCGAATTCCGAGCATCTGCAAGAATAAACGGAATTGTTTCTGATCAACTGAATGCTGTGCTTGCCGCCAATGGGGTAACTTCTGTAAGCAAGAAATTCCCTGCTAAACAAGCTCCTGCTTCCGAACGAAATGCACAAGGATTAACTATGGTTGATCTGTCCTTAATCTATGAAGTAAAATACACTTCCGATCAGCCGGTTGAAAAAATCGTAAATGCATTGCTAAGAACAGGAATGTTACAGTATGCCGAGCCTAAATACTTACCAAAATTATCGTACACCACCAATGATCCAAATACCGGAAGTCAGTATTTTCTTGGAAAAATTCAAGCCTATGCTGCATGGGATATTCAGAAGGGTGACACCAATGTTGTAATTGGAATTACTGATACCGGTACGGACATAAACCATCCTGATCTGGAAGATAATATAAAGTATAATTATGCTGATCCGATTGATGGAACCGACAATGATGGAGATGGCTACACCGACAATTTCCGCGGATGGGATTTAGGAGAAAATGATAATGATCCGAGTGTAAATGCCAGCATTCATGGTTCACACGTTTCAGGTTGTGCAGCTGCATCAACCGACAATTCAACAGGTGTTGCTGCACCCGGTTTTAATTGCAAATTCTTACCTGTAAAAATTTCGGATGCTTCCGGTGCACTTACCGAAGCTTATGAAGGAATCACTTATGCTGCCGATGCAGGTTGTCAGATTATCAACTGCTCCTGGGGTGGTAATGGGGGTGGCTCATTTGGTCAGGATGTTATTGATTATGCAACCATCAACGAAAATGCTTTAGTTATTGCGGCGGCAGGAAACGACAACAATGAATTCGCCTTTTTCCCTGCATCTTACAACTATGTACTTTCAGTAGCTTCAACAAGTAACAGTGATGCAAAATCTTCATTCTCCAATTACGCAATGAACATCGATGTTTGCGCTCCTGGTTCCAATATCTACACTGCCATGTCGAACAATGCCTATGGAACAATGAGCGGAACGTCCATGGCTTCTCCAGTTTGTGCAGGAGCAGCGGGAATTGTTCTTTCTCAAAACCCAACATTTACTGCATTACAAATTGGTGAACAACTCAGAGTTACCTGCGACAATATTTATACCATCCCAAGTAATGGAATATATGCCGATAAATTAGGTAAAGGAAGGATTAACATGTTCCGTGCATTGACTGAAACAGGTCCTTCTGTAAGAATGACCAACATTGTAACAACAGACGGAAATGACAACACTTTTGTGATAGGTGATACCATTCAATTGACAGGAGACATTACCAACTACCTTGCTCCTACCTCTAATCTGAATGTCACTGTTACCACCACTTCTCCCTGGGTAACTATACTTGATAATAATACCGCAATTGGTGCATTAGGAACACTGGCAACAGTTAACAATCTGGCTGACCCTTTCACCATTAAAGTTAATGCAGGAACTCCACAAAACACCAAAGTAACTTTGAAAATATTATTCAGCGACGGTAGCTACAATGACTTCCAGATGTATGATATCACTGTGAATGTTGACTATATCAATGTAACCATTAATCAGGTATTCTCAACTATCACCAGTAAGGGCCGCATCTGTTATAATGGAACCGGACAATTAGAAGGACTTGGCTTCACCTATTCCGGTGAAAACCTGGTTTATGAAGCAGGATTACTGATTGGTCAGAATTCAACCAAAGTATCTGACAATGTTCGTGCAGCAACCGGAAACGACAATGATTTTCAATCGACACAAGTGGTTCAGAAAATGCTTCCAAGTGTTTCTTCTGAATTCGATTTATATGGTCGTTTCAGCGACAACATTGCGCCTCTTCCAATTCCTGTTGCAGTAACACATAAGGCTTATGCATGGAGCACGCCCGGTAATGATAAATTTATCATTGTAGAATATTTCATTAAGAATTCCGGATCATCAACAATCAGTAATTTATGGTCAGGAATATTTGCCGATTGGGATATTCAGGATTATAACTTCAATAAGGGTGATGAAAATCCATCATTAAAAATGGGTTATGTTTATAACACCACTACAGGTGGATTATGGGCAGGAATCAAGGTGCTTACTGCGACTCCATTTAACCACTATGCAATTGATAACATTGCGGGACAAGGTGGTGTAAACATGACCGATGGTTATGATGAATCAGAAAAATACACGACGCTTTCAACTGCACGTGCACAGGCCGGGTTGAATGGTGGAGGAAATGATGTAATTGATGTAGTAAGTACAGGACCATTCACGCTTCAGGCTGGCGATTCCGTTAAGGTTGCTTTTGCCCTGATTGCCGGCGATGATCTGGCAGATCTGAATACCAGTGCTGTGAATGCACAAATCAAGTATGATGAGATGCTTACCTCCATCATTGATGCATCTGTTGCGGGTACTTTAGCGGGTGTTTATCCGAATCCGGCAACTGACAAACTAAACATTGTGGCGGGTGATAAAGATCTCACCGCAATTACCATCTTTGATGCTGCAGGGCGGATCGTATATGAAAGCAAAGCTACGGTTGCAGCCGGAAGATCAGAAGTTGTAAATGTCAGAGCATTCGACTCGGGTGTTTATGCTGTTAAAATTCAATCTGCCTCACAAACAATTACCAGAAAATTTGTAAAACAGTAACGAAAATATATTTCCGATAGTACAAAAAGCCCTGAAACCTTGATTTCGGGGCTTTTTTATGCTTAATTTTTTCTTTTCATTGCTGGTTTTTCTTGTTACTTTTGAGCCAAATCTAAAGTATACCTTATGAGTTTAAAAGGGATTATTTCAATTGCGGGCTTCCCGGGACTGTACAAAGTGCTTGCCCAATCCAAATCCGGATTCATTGTAGAATCATTATCTGACAAAAAAAGACTTCCTGTATCCTCAACACAGCGCATCAGTATGCTTGAGGATATCAGCGTATTTACCTTGTCGGATGATCTTCCATTGACTCAGGTCTTATTAAAAATGAAAGAAACGGAGACTGCAAACCCACCGGTTGATGCTAAATCTGACCCGGTCAAGTTGCGTGATTATTTCCGATCATTAATATCCGATTTCGATTCTGAACGCGTTTACCCTTCCGATATCAAAAAGATCATTACCTGGTACCACCTGGTTAAAGACATAGTTGATATTCCTGATCCTGAGGAAGCTGTTGCTGAAACTGAAGCGGAGCCTGTAAATGAAGCACCTGGAGCAACCTCAGAAACAGCAGAGACTCCTAAGAAAAAGCGGGCAACTAAAGCAAAAGAGGCCGATGATAGTGCTGCGGCAGAAAAACCTGCAAAAGCACCCAGGAAGAAAAAAGAAAACTAATAATTCCAATTTCATGAGTGTTTTTGCAACTACTCCTTTGGCACAGGTAAAAAACAGAGAATTCCTTCCTTCTGCTCTCGTAGTAGACAGTTGGGATTCAATAGCCAATTTTTATAATGAATTACGAAGCCGTGAAATAAAAAGTGCTGCTGAATTGCGCAAGTGGCTTCTCGACCGTACGGAGCTGGAAGCAGTAATTCAGGAAGATATTGCATGGCGTTATATCCGGATGAGTTGTGACACTTCAAGTAAGGAATATGCAGATGCATTCAACTTCTTTGTTTCTGAAATCGAACCTAAAGTTGCTCCTTTCACCAATGAATTAAATCTTAAATTACTTGCTTGCCCGTTTATTGCTGAACTTAATGATCCAAGAATGGAAATTATGCTTCGCAATATCCGTAAACAGGTTGAAATTTTCCGACCAGAAAATATTCCTTTGTTATCGGAATTACAGCAGAAAGAGCAGCATTTTGCAACAATTGCAGGTGCAATGACCATTAATGTTGACGGCAAAGAAATAACATTACAACAGGCTTCCAATTATTTGAAAAGTAATGATCGTTCAATTCGAGAATCGGTTTATAATAAAATTATTGCAAGACGACTTGCCGATAAGGAAGTGCTAGATCAGTTGTTTGATGATTTAATTGCTCTGAGGCATCAGGTTGCAATTAACTCCGGATTTAAAAATTTCAGAGATTACATGTTCGCTGCCTTAGGCAGATTTGATTATACGCCATCAGATTGTTTCGATTTTCATAAAGCAATAGCGGAAGAAATAGTTCCACTTGCAGATTCAATTCACAGCAAACGACTAAAGCTGCTACAGGCATCTCCCTTGAAACCTTGGGATCTGGATGCTGACATAACCGGCAAGCCTGCTTTAACTCCTTTTGATGGAAGCGCTGATATGATGGTTAAAACCATCGATTGCTTTGCCGATATTCATCCCTTCTTAGGGCAATGCATGGAAACGTTGCGCGAGATGAAGCATATTGATCTGGAATCCCGAAAAGGGAAAGCACCGGGTGGATTTAACTATCCGCCATATGAAACCGGAGTCCCGTTCATTTTTATGAACTCCACCAATTCACTTCGTGATCTGGTTACTATTGTTCATGAAGGTGGTCATGCAGTACATTCGATTCTTACCCGTGATCTCGACTATGTTGATTTCAGAAGTACACCCTCTGAAGTTGCCGAACTGGCATCGATGAGTATGGAACTAATTTCAATGGAGCATTGGCAAAAATTTTTTACCAATGAAGATGAACTTGGAAGAGCAAAAAATCAACATATCGAGAAATTGATTGAGTCTTTACCGTGGATTGCCTGTATTGATAAGTTTCAACATTGGATTTATACTAATCCGGGTCACAATAAAGAACAACGCAAAACAGCCTGGCGGGAAATTTACAGGGAGTTTTCTGGTAATGTGATTAATTGGGATGGCCAGGAAGATGCTTTTGATTATTCCTGGCAGCGGCAGTTGCACTTATTCCAGGTGCCATTTTATTATATCGAATATGGTATGGCTCAATTGGGGGCAATAGCTATTTGGAGAAATTATAACAACCAGCCAAAAGAAACTTTGGAAGCTTATTTTGAAGCACTTAAACTGGGTTATACAGCCACAATTGGAACAATTTACAAGACTGCCGGCATAAAATTCGATTTCTCGAGACCTTATGTCAGGGAACTGGCTGCTTTTCTATCTGAAAAAATGAGCTGAAAAGCCCAATTAGCGTAACTTTTGAACCATTTTTACGATTAATATTAAAGGACGTAAAGGCCTTGGGAAAGGTGTGTCAGGTCACATTTAAACCCAATTATATCTTTCTGATTTACAACATTTTAAATCAAAAAAGCCTAAAGTTCTGCCATTGAGGAAATGGCAAAATAATAAACTCCCTCAAAACAGGAATTATGGAGCCACTACGGGTAAGTCCCCCGAGTTCATTTCTAAAGCAATATGAGGAGAATTACTATCGGGTGATTCTTTGCTTATTCGGCCTGGCCTATATTTTCTCTTTTTATTACAAGGGCGGTGACACGGTTCCATTGAAAGAATTCCTGATTCCCCGGCACCTGTTTGCTTTGTTACCAATACTTATTGCCGCAACCTCCTGGTTCGTTCCATATATCAGTGATAAAATTAAAGATCTGGGAAGCGGATTTTTCCTGCTTTGCACGGTTCACCTTGTTGGCTTCTTCTCCATTAATAATTTCAATACACATTATGAGATCGGAATTATTACACTGGTATTATTTTCGAATCTCCATCTGAACAAAGTCCTTTATATCGTTCTGTACAATGTCATAGTACTAACGGCTTTGGAATATGTGTTTATTACAGCTTCGCCGGAAGCAAATATTCAGCCGGTTTTATTTTTCGTGTTTTTATTATCGGTGATGTTGATTTGCATCTTCTATCAGCTTTACCGGATCCGTTTCAACAACAGAATGACAGATCGTGACCTGTTATTATCAGGATTGATTTCAGGGAGTCCCGATGCCTGGATGATTTTTGAAGGTCCGGGATTAATAGCCCGTGACATCAGTAAAAAAGCCATGCAGCTATTTCAAATTGATGCAGCCGAAAAAATTGAAGAGATTTCGTTACGTAACATTATTGTTGGTGACAGCAATGCTGAAGCAGATCAGATTATCAGAAGCATTCTCAATAAGGATGTGGTAGAAATTAAAACACAATGCCGCACCATTGATGGCAGACAATTCTGGGTTGATATATCCGCATTCCGGATTCCGGGATTACCAGGATTCGTGCAATGCAGGTTTGTAGATATTTCCGATACACGAATTGCTCAGGAGAATGCATCAGATAATGCAATCAGATACCGTAGCTATCTTGATACAACAACGGAAGGGATTTTAGTGTTACATGTCGATGGAACCATTAAAATGATAAACAAAACGGCATGTAAGCTTTTGCAGAAAGATCCCAATACCAATTACTTCAACAAAACCATCAATGACATCTTCAACAATGAGCATGAATCCATAATCAGAAAGCAAGTACTGAATCAAACGGAATCTGATGTGGAACTAATTCTGAATTTCAATAATACCCCATCCCTTAAATTAACAACTCACAGATTACGGGATCTGATCGATAACAGTGAAGAAATTCATTTCCTTATTCAGAATAACCAAGTAACCACACTCCCAAAAGCAGAACAGAATGAAAGTGTTGTTAATGTTCAGTCACCCAATCAACAGTCTACGTCAATAAACACTCCTGAACCTGATAGATTTTTACAAAACAGTGCTGTTCCGGTAATCACTTTGAATGCTGCCTATAAAATTGCTGTTACTAATAAGGGCTTCTCTCAGTTGTCAGGATATGGGCAATCAGAATTACATGCTATCGAAATCTTTCATCTGATACATCCAACCGATAAACCCTCATTAAAATTACTTCTAAAAAATGATTCTAATGCCGGCATAAATGAGTTGAATGAATTTCGTTTCATTTGCAAAGACGGATCCATCCGATGGTTTAAAGTAAATCCGGTCTTTTATGAAGAGAAAGAATTCAATTCTCATTGTCTTTGCTTTTAAATGATATTACCATTCTAAAAACACTGAAAAAGAGCTTCAGGAGGCAGGGTCAAATGTTGTGGCAGTGATTGAAAATACAGCATCACCCATATTCTCCATCGATTTTAATCACCGGATTACGGTAATGAATTCAGCATTTCATGAGGAGTACCATAAACGGCATAAAAATCATCCTGAAAAGGGAACTGATTACAGAAAGATTCTCAATTCTGTTGAACGAACAGAATGGGAAAATACAATTCAAACAGTAATGAAAGGAAAAACATCCCGGAAGGAAGAAATGCACCGGTATGATTCAGGAGAGACGGAATACTTTGAGGTTTCCTACTACCCTATTACTGCCCCTGACAAAAAAATACTGGGTGTTTCCATATTGTATGTTAATGTAACAGAACGAAAACTTTTTGAACAGGAATTACTTAATGCAAAAGAAATTGCAGAGAGTGCCACAAAGGCAAAATCAGGATTCCTTGCAACCATGAGCCATGAAATCCGAACTCCGTTAAATGGATTAATTGGAATGTCAGATTTACTGAAATCAACTCCCCTGAACAAAGAGCAGCAGAAATATGTTGATGCCATCCATATCAGCGGAGAAGCATTACTGACGCTCATTAATGACGTATTGGACTTCTCAAGAATAGAATCGGAGAAGATGGAACTGGAAGAAAAGCCATTTGAGCTGCTGCAACCGGTAAACGATACCATAAATATGTTGCAGTTTAAAGCAGATGAGAAATCAAATCGGCTAAAATTGAAACACACGAACCACTTCCCAAAGTTGTTGCAGGTGACAGATCCCGATTACGACAAATACTCACCAATTTGGTTGGCAATGCCATCAAATTCACTGAAAAGGAACCATTACTATCAAGGTTCGCACGTTGAACCAAACAAATGATCAGCATATTCTCGAATTTGAAGTAGCAGATACCGGCATTGGCATATCGGAAGATCAGCAGGCAAAATTATTTAAATCATTCTCTCAGGCCGATGCAGGAACTTACGGGAAATATGGTGGTTCGGGGCTGGGACTTGCAATAAGTTCCAAACTGGTGGAATTAATGGGCGGCACGATTCGCGTTGCGAGTGTTCCGGGACAAGGCTCCAGTTTCATTTTCACTATTAAAGTGAAAGCTGCCTCTGCCGATAAAATAGAAAATAAGTCGGGTTCATTTACATTACTTGAGAACAAACAGGTTGGAGTAATAAGTGATCAGCCACAGGCAATTGCTTCATTAAAAAACTATGGAAGTCAATGGAATTCCACGATGCATTTTTACAGAAGCAGTGATGAATTAAAACCGGAAACCGCCCTATCCTACTTATTTATTGATGGAACGGTGCTTCGAGGTAGATCAAAAGAATCTTTAGCAATTTTAACAAATTTGCTGGAAGACAATAAGCAAATGATTATTATCCATTTCAATGCCTCTACTTCTTTGTTGCCTGAATCAAATAATATAATTACCATTCCATCATTACCGGCAATTGCTGAGATGGAGGGAAAAATCATGCATCACAATTTAAGAATAAAGGATAATCGAAAGCATACCAGAACAAGTGTCGGTTCTGATCTTAAAATTCTTATTGCAGAAGATAATGAAATCAACCGAACATTGGCGCGGGTTTCACTTGAACGACTTGGGTATAATTCCGTTCTGGTTGAAAATGGCGCTCAGGCGGTTTCAGAAGCGACTAAAAAAGACTATGACATTATTTTCATGGATGTTCAGATGCCTGTTCTTGATGGATTTGCAGCTACCAGGGAATTACGCAAAACACTTCCATACCATCCGGTGATTGTTGCCATGACTGCATTAGCTTTGGAAGGTGACCGTGAAAAATGTCTTGAAGCTGGAATGGATGATTATTTGTCGAAACCAATAAGACAAGAAGACTTTGAAAATATCTTACAGAAATGGTCGTCAAACCTAAACCGCAACAACAAATCTGCTTATACCAAAGAAGAATTGATTGATGAAAAACTGTATCAGCGATTGCAGGAAATGGCAGATGATGATACTTCGTTCCTGACAAATCTTATTGAACTTTTTAAAAAACAATCGGAAGATTCCATTCATGATATTCAAAAATATTATGCCGCAGGAAATCTAAAGGAACTCGGCCAGGCTGCTCATAAACTTAAAGGTTCCAGTTTGAATTTAGGGGCGCGTTTACTTGCGGAAAAATGTAAAGAACTGGAACAATTGTCAGCAGAACAGAAAGTAATTCCGGCTGCTCGGGTAAACGATTCTTTATTCAGTATACTAAGTGCTACGATAAGTATTTTCGAGCAGAAAAATAAGAATAACTAAAATATCCGAATTAAATAATATTCACTTCGGGTTCAATTGTCACTCCAAATTTGTGCTTCACAGAGTCTAAGATATGATAAGCCAGGTCTCTGATTTCATTACCTGTTGCATTTCCATAATTTACCAGCACCAGTGCCTGATCTTTATGAGAACCTGTATTACCAACAACCTTACCTTTCCATCCACATTGTTCGATGAGCCAACCTGCGGCAAGTTTATAATTTCCATCCGGCAACGGATATGAAACCATATCTGGAAAGTTTTTGTGTAACAGCTCATACTGTGCTTCAGACACCTCGGGATTTTTGAAAAACTACCTGCATTCCCCCGATTTTAGCAGGATCAGGGAGTTTGCTCTGACGAATTTTCACCACTGCCTGGCTTATGCTTTTAGCATCGGGTGATTCAACTCCCATCCTGGATAATTCCTGTGTGATTGCACCATAAGATACATTATACTGAGGTTGTTTCCGAAGAGCAAGCATAACGGAAGTGATTATAAACTTTCCTTTCAGTTCAGCTTTAAAAACACTTTGCCGATACCCAAAATTACATGCATCCTTATCATAAACAACTACATTACCAGTTGTTAAATCTATAGCTTCGAGTTGATAAAATGTATCTTTAAGTTCCACGCCATAGGCTCCGATATTCTGAATCGGTGCAGCACCTGCGGTTCCGGGAATCAGAGATAAATTTTCAATTCCCTGATAACCTCTTTCAATACACCATAAAACCAGATCATGCCAAAGAACACCTGCACCTGATTTCACATACCAGAATTCAGAATCTTCATTCACTACTTCTATTCCTGGAATTCGGTTGCGAAGCACTAAACCATCAAAATCTTTGGTGAATAGCATATTGCTACCACCACCAAGTATTAATCTGGGTAATGAATTCAAGTCATTATTAACAAGAATCGCTTGTAGTTGTTCTGCGGAGTTGAATGTCGAAAAGTATTTAGCCGAAACATCAATTCCAAAAGTATTGAAGGGTTTCAGAGAAACATTTTCAAGTAAATTCATACTCACAAATTATAGGATGACGAATTTTCCGGAACCAAATCTTTTGCCAAACAATGTGAGGTGATATAAATAAACACCGGGCGCTTTATTCTCAAATCTCAAACTATAAATTGCTTTACCACCATCCACAGAAAGAGGAGTCAGCTTAAAATCAGAAATCAATCTTCCTGAAAGATCAGTTATAACCATTTCTGGTGAAACATTATTTCCGATATCGGGATGCATCACCAGTAGACGTGATTCATCTTTAAATGGATTTGGGAACACATTAGAATATCCTAAAGCATGAGATTGAACTTCATAAAGAGCATCAAAGAAATCGACAAACACGGTATCACATTTGAGGCAAAGATTATCATCAGCAACACAAAGCGAATAGAAACCGGTAAGAACACTGTCGATAGTCATTGAACCAAGACCTCCTGGATTCCACAAATATGAATACGGAGGTGTGCCCCCTGTAACAATGGCTGTCAGCGCACCATCAGCACAGGTTGCACAGGAGGCATTGGTTACCTGAAAAGCAATACTGATAGAATCGGGTTCAATTATTATTGTGGAATTGGAATTCGTACATCCTGTAATATCAGTAACCGTTACAGTGTAAGTACCGGCACAAAGATTCAGCACTTGTTCTGTGGTTGGCCCATGCGACCATTGATAAGAATACCCGGGAGCTCCTCCAAAGGCAAACACATCAATGAATCCATCACATTCACCATAACAAGTGATATCGAGTTGTGACAATGACACATTGATTGGAAGCGGTGCATTTATAAAAACAGAATCCTGATAAGCGCAACCTGCAACTGTGATATCTACGACAGTGAATCCCGGGCAAATACCCGAAACCGCAGATCCGTATTGAACAGGATTAGTATGCCATTCATAAATATAACTACCGGGAGCGGATGGGTAAATAACAGCAGCACCATCGCACAAGGTACCACAGGAAGCATCAACGGCATTGAAAGAAAATAAAATTTCATCAGGAGAATCGATGAAGACAAAATCCATAGCGGAACAACCTGAAGAATCTGTAATTGTAAGTTCATAATTTCCGGTACACAAACCGGTGACGGTGTCTGTTAACGAAGGCGGAATAGTATTCCAGGAATAGGAAAGCGGAGAATTTCCTGAAGCTACTACAGAAGCTATTCCATCACAACTTCCATAACAACCTACAGGGACTGTTGTAATTGCGTGTGTAATTGGATTATCAAAATCAACAGTCACTTCACCGGAAACAATACAGCCGGAAGAATCGACCAATAAAACTTCGTAATCACCAAAGCACAAATTTGTTGCAATCAAATTATTCTGAACAGGCGTAGTATTCCAGCTAACATTCCATTCGCTTGCAAATGGCACATCCACAGTAGCTGTACCATCACATATTGCATTACAGGTAGCATCAGTAGTACTGAAGTTGAGTACTGTGCCGGGCACTTCAACGGAGGCTATTGTTGCACAGCCGGTGGAATCAGTAACGGTTACCAAATAAGTCCCGGGACATAAAGCAGAATCAGCTTCTGTGATTGATCCGGTCTGCCATAAGTATGTGAAAGGGGGTATTCCTCCTGCGCTGACAATTGTTGCGCTGCCGGTGCAAAAATTATTACATATTGCTGGGGAAGTCACAAACTGAATTGCGGGAGGCAGTGGATCATCAACT
The DNA here is from genome assembly GCA_016713525.1 of Bacteroidota bacterium. Classification (GTDB taxonomy): domain Bacteria; phylum Bacteroidota; class Bacteroidia; order AKYH767-A; family OLB10; genus JADKJB01. The sequence continues at coordinate 371,152 of JADJOZ010000007.1, forward strand.
ATCACTGAATCGAGGTATGTACAACCCGATATTATATCAATGACAGTAAGATAGTAGACACCAGCACACAAATTAAAAGCAGTATCATTCACCTGAACCGGTAATGTGTTCCATTCGAACAAATAAGAACCGGGAGCATTTACTGTTGCAGTCGCCAGACCGGTACAGGTTCCTGCACAAATTGGTGAAGCAACTGCCATTGATACCGATGGTGGTGCATCAACACCAATAATGACATCGCCTGAAACCTGGCAACCTGTCGAATCTTGCACGGTGACAGTATACGGACCTGCACACAATCCAACTGCGGTTTGTGTTTGTTGTATTGGCCCAGTTGACCAGGAATAAGTAAGTGGAGGAATTCCATTAGCAACAACAGTAGCAGTTCCGTTGCATGAGCTGAGGCAAGTCGAATTTTCGAATGCAAGGTTTAACGTAAAAGGGTCGTCGAAACCAACTTCTTCAGTTTCAGTTATTGAACAACCGGAAGGATCAGTAACCACAACGGCATATATCCCCTGGCAAATATTACTTAATGTAGGCGTAGTATTTGCAAAGCCCGGCCATTGAAAGAGATAATTAACGGTAGTATCAGCTGGAACGACTGTAAGAAAACCAGAGCATCCTCCCGGGCAAGAAGTATTACCGACTAAAAAAGAAATCTGAATTGGAGCGGGTTCAATCACATCGAACAAAGCTGTGGAAGAGCAACCGGTTGAATCGGTGATTACCACTTCATATGTTCCGGGGCAGAGATTGGAAACTACTGCAGAACTGGCACCGGGGATATCGGGATAAAAATAGGAAATTGGTCCGTTTCCTGTAGCAGCAACAGTGGCAATACCATTGCAATCGCCATAGCAAAGAGGTTGTTGCACAGTGACAGAGTCGATAGTGCAACCTCCGGCTCCAGATGCAAAAGCCTTTTGTACACTGCAAAAAAGAACCAAAATGGTAAGAAATGGCAGTGTTTGAATTTTCATGAAATCAAAATAAAAAGGTCGAAGCATGAGCAATGAGGGTTACAGGGATCATTTGCTTGCAAAAATATATAATAATTTCCGGAATTTAATGGTAAAAAGCTACGGTTTTTCAACAGTCGGCAACTGACTAATATCCGTAGTGATCCGTCCAGTTTTTGCGCAGCCAGTTCCTCATGGTGACTTCCCTGTCGTTTTTTCCCGGTTCGAAAAAGCGCGTTCCTGAGATTTCATTGGGTAAATACTCTTGTTTGATAAAGTTTCCCGGAAAATCGTGTGCATATTGATAGCCACTGCCATACTTCAGGTCTTTCAAGAGTTTAGTAGGTGCATTTCGCAGATGTAACGGAACAGCCAGATCCCCGGTTTCTCTCACTTTAGCTTTTGCACCACGGATGGCGAGATAGGAAGCATTACTTTTCTCAGATGTTGCCAAATAGATAGCAGTCTGCCCCAGGATCAAATCACATTCCGGATAACCAATAAAATCGACAGCCTGAAAGCAACTGGTTGCCATCACCATTGCTGTAGGGTTTGCATTTCCAATATCTTCGGAAGCCAGAATAAGCATTCTGCGGGCAATAAATTTAGGATCCTCCCCTCCTTCAATCATTCTTGCCAGCCAATAAAGTGCACCATTGGGATCACTACCTCTCAAAGACTTTATGAATGCTGAAATAATATCATAATGTTGTTCTCCGGTTTTATCATAGAACTGAGTTTTTGTAGTAGCAATTTGTTTGACGAAGTTATTTGTGATTACCACTTCATTAGCTGGGGATGCATTGACAATCAATTCAAATAAATTGAGCAATTTTCTGGCATCACCACCGGATAACAAAAGCAATTGATCTGATTCTGCAATGGTAATTTTTTTAGAAGCCATCAAAGGATCTTTAGTCATTGCGTGATTGAGCAATTTCAGAAGATCCTCCTTTCCTAGTTCTTCCAGCACATAAACCTGACATCTGGAAAGAAGTGGTTGAATAACTTCAAAAGAAGGATTTTCAGTGGTTGCGCCAATAAGTTTAATTACACCTTTTTCAACTGCAGCAAGCAGGGAATCCTGTTGTGATTTAGAGAACCTGTGAATTTCGTCGAGAAAAAGAATAGCCTGACCATCTTCAGTTGCCTTTGCAATTACTTCTCGCACTTCTTTCACGCCGGCATTGACAGCACTTAGTGCATAAAAAGGCATATTGAATCCTGATGCAAAAATCCGGGCTAATGTCGTTTTACCAACGCCGGGTGGACCCCATAAAATCATGGATGGCATAATTCCGCCATTGATAATTCTTTGAAAAATACCACTTTCACCAACAAGGTGGGACTGACCTACAACATCACTTAGTTTAGTTGGTCTTAATCGTTCTGCCAGTGGTTCAGATGAATTCATGGCAATGCTTTATCGAATCAGTTCAAGAACTTTAATCTCGACACGATTATTAACTGCATGATCTTCTTCAAGACACAAAACACCGTCACGGCAATAATTAAGTAATTTTCCTTCGCCATAACCGATTGAAATAATTCTGGGGGCATCAATACCTTTATTAATCAGATACATGGCAATTTCATCAGATCTTTTTCGTGATAACAGCAAATTGTCGGTGAAAGAACCTCTGGAATCTGTGTGACAACCAATTTCGATTTGAATTTCAGGATTTACTTCTAACAGATTAACCAGCGAATCGAGTCCGGATACAGATTCAGGAGTATATTCTTCCTTTTTTCCTTTAAATAAAATGGTGCGCCAAATAGCAGCTTTCTTCAAATCAATAGGAGATAAAACCAGCGAATCGGCAAATATCTCAGATTTCCGGATTCCTTTTGTGGAGATGATTACCGGCTCCGCATAAAAACCATTGGATTTGACATACATTTTATAATCGGTGTTGCCGGTTAAAGGCATTTCCAATAAATGATTTACAGATGTTGCTAAAACAATTGCATTACCATTAGGGGTTGGTGCGTATAACGAAAAAACTACGAATCGATTTCTTAGTTTTTTTATCGGAAGCTTTCAGAGAAACCGAAAAAACCGGAGGATTTCTTTTGAAGGAATAAATTTTGTCAGTGTTTTTTATTCTGTTCGATGAGAAAAAACCGGATGTATTGGTGGTATCAATAATAAATCCGAAATCATCTTTGGAAGAATTCACAGGCACCTGCAGATTTTCGACTTTCGACCAGGATTCTCCATCCCAGGAAGAAGCAAAAAATATCAAGACCACCCAAACCTATGTGTCCGTCGGAAGCAAAATACATCACCGAGTCAGGAGCAAAAAACGGGAACATTTCATTTCCTTCAGTATTAATTTTAGGTCCCAGATTTTCCGGAGCAGACCATTGACCATTTTTTAAAGTGACTTTATATAAATCTGTTCCGCCATATCCCCAAGGCATATCGGATACAAAATAAACTGATTTTCCATCAGGTGAAATTGCAGGATGTCCGACTGAATAATCGGGACTATTAAAGGGTAATTGGTTTTCTAGTTTCCATTGGTTACCATACAACTTCCCATAATATAATTTGAGCACGCTAATATCTTTCTGATTTTTCTCGATTGTTTTTCCGGAATAATCGGAACGGGTAAAATAAATGGTAGTATTATCTTTAGAAAATACTGCAGGTCCTTCATCGTAAATGCCATTGATATCACCTTTTAGCAATTCGGGTTCAAGCCAGTTTTCGCCATCGGTTTTACGGGTAAAGAACAGATCGAGATATTCTTTACCTGTCCATGAACTACGGTCGCGCGGTTTACCGGGAGCGGAACGATCAGAGAGAAATACAATGCCCTGGCGATAGAAAGCAGGACTGAAGTTATTCTCCATATCCTTATTTATTTTAGTGAGGGAAATGGCATAAACGGTAGTATCAATCAGAAACAAATGAATAGAATCGCATGCTTCAATCATTCGTTTCACTCTTTTATCGGATGCATCTAATTTTTGATATTCACTAAACCAATATCTTGCTTCCGAATACTTGGCATTTTCCATGAGTACTTCAGCAAGTCTCAGTTTATATTCCGGAATAGCGTCCGGGGCTTTCACCAACCGCTTGTACCAGATTTCCGCTTTCAATGAATTGCCATTTTTCTGATAGCTATCGGCAAGTTTGGCAGCAGCATCGGTAATAAATGCTTTTCTGAGTACTTTTTCGAAATTGGGAATAGCACGTGCAAATGCGTATTGCTCGTAATAATTATTTGCAACTCTATAATTGTATTTTGTGCAGCTGCTAAATGATATAGACACCACCATAAATGCGGCGACAAAATAAAATGCAATTTTAAATTTACTGACAAAAGTGTTCATAACTAAAAATACCTTGGTGTTTTCATTTTCAACACATTGAATCCAAAGTCATATCCAATTACAATTTCATGTGATCCGGAAGAATAACTTTTAATTTCAGAGAGTGTATAATCGTAAGAATATCCGACTCTCAACTTCTTATTTACCTGATATTCAAGAATAGCGGTTATAGCATCGGAAGAACGGTATGAAGCACCTACCCAGATAATATCACTGATGAGTACATTCAGGTTAAGGTCGTATTGAAGTGGTGCATTAGATGCATACTTCACTAAAAATGAAGGTCTGAATTTAAGTTCACCTGCTGTGGCAATAATCATTCCGGAGGTAAGATAGTAATGGCGGCTCACTTTATGAACTTTCTCTACTTCAACATGCAGAGGCTGATCAGGGTCGTAAGAAATTAATTGAGGAACAGATAAACCGGCATAGAACTTATTGGAATAATAATAAACTCCGGCACCAAAATTAGGAAGGATATTGCTGAGGGAATTGGTTTCGTAAACCGGATCATCGGTATCCCAAACAGTTAGTTCTGAAAATTTTGATTTAAAATAAGAGAATCCACCACTTAAACCCATAGATATCTTTCCGGTGTTCATTGGTATATGATATGCGTAGCTGCCATAAAAGTCGGTCTGACTGGTAATTCCAATTTTATCATTTGAAATTACAGCTCCCAGTCCAACTTTCTGATTATTCAATGGTGCATGTAAACTGGCAATCTGAGAAGATGGTGCGCCTTCAAAGCCAGTCCATTGTTTTCTGGCAATAAGGGTAGTACTTACAAACTCCTTACTACCGGCGTAGGCGGGATTCACAAACAATCCGTTGAACATATAGTGACTGAATAGCGGATGTTGCTGCGCGTTAACAGAAGCTGCAAACATTGCCATAACTATAAAAATGTAATATTTATTTTTCATGGTTATTTATCTTCTGATATCGACATAAGTTGTAATAATCCGGTTGATACTTCTCACCTTAAAGATAACGAAGTAAGTACCTGCTGAAAGAGGTTCTCCTTTTTCATTTACCCCATCCCAATCATTCCGGTACCCTGATTTTTCCCACACCTGATTTCCCCAACGATTGTAAACAACAATTGAATTATCGGGATAATCATCGAGTCCTTTAACGAAGAAGTAATCATTTTTCCCATCACCATTTGGTGTAAACCCATTTGGTAATTCGAGCGTTTCGATACATTCAGATGGATCATTAACAAAAATCACCAGGTCAGCTGAATCACTACAAGTACCATTAACAACGATCCATTTGAATACATTGGGTCCGGGATTTAATCCTGTTGCGATAGTAACTGCACTGGTAGAATCATCTATAGTAGCATCACTGTTTACAATTTGCCAGTAACCAAATCCAAACTGTGGTGCTGTAGCATTCAACAAAACTGAATCGGCACAAACATCGCGGTTCACACCGGCGATAGCCTGAATTTGTGTGTTATAGGAAATTACAACCTGAGAAAATGCTGAGCAAATGCCATCAGTAACTACCCATTGGAATACATTTGCACCATTTGCCAGGTTAGTAACAACAGTATTGGCCTGAGTAGAATCAGCAAATGTTGCACTACCGCTTACGATAAGCCAGTAACCACTTCCTATGACAGGAGGATTTGCTGCAAGGGTATCTGAATTGATTCCACAAATTACTTTATTAGGACCTGCATTTGAGATTAACAATGGAGGCTGAGTTAATGTAAAAGATGAGGAACCGGTGCATCCCTGAGCATCGGTAACTGTAACTGTGTAAATTCCTGCAGCGAGACTACCAATACTATCTGACTGAGCAAAATTGCTCCATAAATAAGTATAAGGTATAGTACCTCCTGAAGCTTGAACCTGAATACTTCCATCATTGCTTCCATTGCATGTAAGGTTAAACGTTCCGTTAAGTACGGGAACAAATGCATTTATAGTAATTGGATCCGGCTCATCAATAATTACCGAACGAATGGCTACACAACCTGTGGCATCCGTAATGGTTAAAGTATAAGTGAGATCACCTGGCAGGTTTGTTATCTGATTACCGGTTTGAGAAGTATTGCTCCAGCCATAAGTGTAAGGGAAAGTACCTCCGGAAACATTAACAATGATAAAACCGTCACTTGCTCCTGCACAGGAAACGTTTCCTGAATCAATTACAGTAATTTCAGGTGCAGCAATATTACTGACTGTTGGTGAGAAAACTTTATCGCAACCATTTGCATCAGTTACAGTCAATGTATAAACACCAGCTGATAGTCCACCAATATTAGGTGTAATAGCACTGGTACTCCATAAGAAATCGTAACCGGGGACACCACCATTAATGGTTGTAGTAATAGAACCATTATTGCCGCTGCATGTAGCATCATTAATGACAAATGAAGAAGTAATTTCAGTTGGTTGTGTAAGTGTATTCGAATAAGTGGACGTACATGAATTCTGATCGGTTACAGTCACTGTATAGGCACCTGCAATAACTCCTGTTAAGTCCTGTACCTGTGTGAGATTTGACCATAGATATGTGTATGGTAAAATTCCACCTGTTACTGAAATATAAATTCCTCCGGTTGAAGCACCGAAACATTTTACATTTACAACACTGTCAACTGCAATGATTGGACCGCCAATATTATTTACAGTATAAGTGGCATTTTTAGTGCAACCATTTAAATCAGTGATGGTAACTGTGTACGTGTTAGCTGTGAGTGTATTAATTGTTTGTGCGACAGAACCTGTATTCCACAAATAAGTATATCCGGGTGTTCCACCATATGGATATGTAGTTATTGCTCCATTAGAACCACCACAAGTTGCATTAGCTACTGTTGCAGAATCTGACAGCGCAGTTGGCTCAATGATTACAAAGGATTGGTTTTGCTGGCAAAGTCCGTCATCAGTGATGGTAACAGAATAATTTCCGGCAACGAGTCCTGTAACATCTTCAGTAACCTCACCATTAGACCAAAGATAAGTGTAAGGTGTTGTGCCTCCTGTAAGTGTTAAGTAAATAGCCCCGGTAGCAGCACCAAAGCATTTCACATCAACTATACTATCAACAACTACTGTAGGGCCTCCAATATCATTTACTGTTCCTGAAACAGAAAGCGAACATCCGTTGAAATCAGTGATGGTAACCGTGTAAGTACCCGAAGTTAATGATGAAGCTGTTTGAGTCAGTTGACCATCACTCCACAAATAAGAATAAGGAATAATACCACCTGAAGGATATACAGTAACTGAGCCATTCGACTGACTGCAAAATGCATCAGCAACCACTGTTGAATCATTCAATAAAAGATCTGGCTCAGCTATTACAAAACTTTGGATTACTGAACATCCACCGGCAGTTACAGTAACTGTATAATTTCCAGGAGCTAATCCTGTTACATCCTGGGTAATTGCACCATTAGACCATAAGTAATTATAGGCAGGTGCTGAACCATTTACAGTAATATAAACACTTCCATCGGCAAGTCCGTTACAACTAACATCGAACACACTATCAATCTGTATTACATGAGCAGGAACTGAAGTGATGGTTACTGAATCAATAAGTACACAAGAATTGTCGTCGGTTACAGAAACAGTATATAAACCGGGCAAAAGACCTATAGCGGTTTGATTGGTTTGCCCGTTAGACCATAAATACGTATACCCTGGTGTTCCACCATACGGAAATACTTTGGCGGATCCATTCGCAAGGTTACAAGTGGCAGGATTAAAGTTCAAAGAATCCTGAAGCACATCAGGTTCAGTAACTGTATAGAATGCCGTATCGCGGCACAAGAAATTATCGGCAACAATAATTGAGTAGTTCCCTGCCTGAAGCGAAGAAATATCCTGGGTTAACTGGCCATTCGACCATAGATAAGAATAAGGATTTGTTCCTCCACTAACAGATATATAAATTCCACCATCATTTAATCCATTACAAGAAACGTTAATGAGTGAATCGAGTGTAATTTGTGGTGCTCCTGAAAGTGCAACAACAAAGCTGCTGACTTTTGTGCAATTGTTTTTATCGGTGATAGTGACAGTATAGGTGCCTGATGTTAAGCCAGAAATTGTTGTTGTTGCATCACCGGTGTTCCAAAGAACATCATATGGAGTTGTTCCACCGTATGGATAAACAGTAATTTCTCCATTGGCACTGCCACAAGCTTCCGGAGTCACCGATGCAGAATCATTGAGTACTGCAGGCTGACTTATAATACCTGATAAAGTAGTTGTACAATTATTGAAGTCACTTACTGTAACTGTATATGTGCCAGCCACTACGCCTGTGAGATCCTGAGTGATTGCTCCACCTGTCCACAAATAAGTGTATGGAATAGTTCCTCCTGAAGGAGTAATATAAATTGCACCATCATTTAATCCGAAACATGAAACGTTATCAACTGAATCGATCACAGCAGTTGGTCCGCCAATTCCTGAAACCGTTGCAGTATTAACAATTGTACATCCGTTATCGTCGGTGACGGTGACTGTATATGTACCGGTTGCAAGATTACTTATGGTTGGTGTACCGGCACCAGTGTTCCACAAATAAGTGTATGGGGTTGTACCTCCAAATGCAACTGTAGTAATGGCTCCATTCGAAAGTCCGCATGTCGCATTGGTAACAATCATTGAATCCTGCAGTTGAGTTGGCTGTGTAATAGTTCCACTAAAGATTACAATACAATTATTAAAATCGGTTATGGTAACGGTATAAGTTCCTGCACCTACATTAGTAAGATCTTGCGAGAAAGAACCATTTGACCAAAGATAAGTGTATGGTATAGTGCCACCTGTGACAGTAATAAATATTCCACCTGTAGTTCCGCCAAAGCACTTAACATTTCGGATAGAATCAACTGCAACAACGGGACCGCCAGTACTGCTTATGTTAGCAAAATCAACTTTGGTACATCCAAATGCATCAGTGATTGTGACTGTGTAGGTTCCTGCTACTAGATTAAAAATAGTATTGGTAGTCTGTCCATTACTCCAAAGCACTGTATAAGGAGATGTGCCTCCATAGGGGAATACGGTTGCATTTCCGGTAGGTGCTCCGCAATTAGCAGAAGCCACCTGAATAGAATCGTTCAGTACGGGTGATTGACCGATTGTGGCTGAGAGTGTGGATGAACAAGAATTTGTATCTGTTATTGTTACTGTATATGTTCCTGATATCACATTCAATAAATCCTGAGTTAATGCTCCATTCGACCACAGATAAGAAAAAGGAGTTGCACTACCTGAAACGGAAATAAATATGGCACCGGTACTTGCTCCATTACATCTGACATTACGAACAGAATCGATTACGCCAACAGGTCCGCTTATATTTCCAACAACAGCAACAGCAGTCTTTGTACATAAATTGGCATCTCTTACAGTAACGGTATAACTTCCTGTAGCAAGAGAACTAATGGTTGCAGTTGTTTGACCATTACTCCATAAATAAGTATAAGTTCCTGTACCACCGGAGGGGGTGACTGTGGCACTTCCATTTGCTAATCCACATGTAGCACTATTTGTTGAAACCGGAGCAAGTATAACGGAAGGTTGAGAAACAACTGTGTCAGCTATAGAAGTACATAAATTGGCATCAGTAACAGTTACAGTATAGCTACCTGCAATTACATTGGTGATATCCTGAGTAATTGCACCATTCGACCAAATGTATGAGAATGGAGATAATCCACCATTTACAGAAATGTATACTGCACCGGTGGCATTACCATTGCAATTAACATTTCGAACCGAATCAATTACTGCAACAGGTAATCCGATGGCACTAACCGTAGTTGTTCTGATTTTACTACATAAGTTGGCATCTCTGATTGTAACTGTGTATGAACCTGAGGCAAGTGAACTTAATGAGGATGTTGTTGCTCCGTATTCCACAAATAGGTGAATGGTGATGTTCCACCGAATGGAAACACAGAAATAGATCCATTATTCTGACCACATGTTGATGGAGTTACCTGAACAGAATCGTTTAATGCTACCGGCTGAGTAACAGTTCCGGATGCCGTTGCGGTGCAACCATTGGCATCTGTTGCAGTAACAGTATATGTTCCGGCAATTACATTGACTAAATCGAAACTCACAGCACCATTCGACCACAAGGCAGTACGCGGTGCTGTACCTCCCAATATGGATATATAAACTGCACCGTTTGTACCACCAAAGCAAGAAACATTTCTGACCGAATCAACAACAACGGAAGGTCCGGTTGCATTGGCAATGGTAACAGTTCTTGTTTTAAGACACAGGTTAAAGTCACGAATAGTAGCAGTATAAACACCAGGAATTAATCCCGTAATTGAACTTGTAGTTTGACCACTACTCCACTGATAAGTATAGGGAGCGGTACCTCCATAAGAAAAAATTGAAGCAGTTCCATTTGCAACTCCACATGTAGCAGGAGAAAACTGAACAGAATCAGCCAACACAGCAGGCTGAGTGATAATGGTATCGAATATTGCCTGACAAGAACTGAAATCGGTAACAGTTACAGTATATGTACCGGCAACAACATTATTAATATCCTGAGTGATTGCACCGTTCGACCACACATAAGTATACGGTGACAATCCACCACTCACACTTATAAATACACCACCTGTTGCAGTTCCACTACATCTTGCATTCCGAACCGAATCGGAAGCAATGACGGGAGCTCCAATATTGCTGACATTAACTGATCTTTGTTTGGTACATAAATTCGCATCGGTTACAGTAACACTGTATACTGCGGCGCTGAGTGCTGAAATAGTCTGAGTTGTTTGAGCCGTGTTCCACAAGTATGAATATGGGCTCGTTCCTCCAAATGGAAAAATAGTAATACTGCCATTGGTACTTCCACAAGTTGCATTTGTTACCTGAACAGAATCGTTCAATGCAAATGGTTGCGTAACTATAGAACTTTGGGTGGCAGAACAAAGATTCGCATCTCTGACAGTAACAGTGTAAGTGCCGGCAATAACATTAGAGATATCTTGTGTGATGGCACCATTAGACCATAAATAGGTATAAGGAGATACACCACCGCTGGCAGAAATAAACACACCACCGGTTGCACCACCATTACAACGAACTGAACGAACGGAATCGACTGCAATGGCCGGTGACCCGGTATTAATAATTGTTGAAGTACGCTGACGGGTACAAAGGTTCGCATCGGTGATGGTTACTGTGTAACTTGCAGCTGCCAAAGATGAAATGGTTGCAGTTGTTTGTGCATTACTCCAAAGATAAGTATAAGGAGATGTACCATTATAAGGGAAAACAGTTATACTGCCATTATTCAATCCGCATGTTGCATTAGTTACCTGTACAGAATCGTTCAAAGCAACTGGTTGTGTTACTATAGCACTTTGCGTGGATGAACATAAATTCGCATCTCTCACCGTTACAGTATATGTTCCTGCAACAACATTGCTGATGTCTTGAGTTAAGGCACCATTCGACCAAAGATATGTATATGGAGTAACACCCCCGCTTGCAGAAATAAACACTCCTCCGGTTGCTCCGCCATTACAACGAACGGCACGAACAGAATCAACTGCTATTACCGGTGAACCGGTATTTAAAACCGTGGAAGTGCGTTGACGGGTACAAAGGTTTGCATCGGTAATTGTTACAGTGTAACTTGCAGCTGCCAAAGATGAAATGGTTGCAGTTGTTTGTGCATTACTCCAAAGATAAGTGTAGGGAGAAGTTCCATTATAAGGGAAAACAGTGATGCTACCATTATTCAATCCACATGTTGCATTCGTTACCTGAACAGAATCGTTCAATGCAACAGGTTGTGTTACTATTGCACTTTGAGTTGCTGAACACAGATTTGCATCTCTCACAGTAACAGTGTAAGTGCCGGCAACAACATTGCTGATGTCTTGTGTGATGGCACCATTCGACCATAAATAGGTATATGGAGATACACCACCGCTTGCAGAAATAAACACTCCACCGGTCGCTCCGCCATTACAACGAACGGCATGAACAGAATCGACTGCAATGGCCGGTGAACCGGTATTTATAATTGTTGAAGTACGCTGACGGGTACAAAGGTTAGCATCGGTGATGGTTACTGTGTAACTTGCAGCTGCCAAAGATGATATGGTTGCAGTTGTTTGTGCATCACTCCAAAGATAGGTATAAGGTGATGTACCATTATATGGGAAAATAGTAATACTGCCATTATTCAATCCACATGTTGCATTTGTTACCTGAACAGAATCGTTCAAAGCAACTGGTTGTGTTACAATGGCACTTTGCGTGGATGAACATAAACTTGCATCACTAACGGTTACCGTATATGTGCCGGCCACAACATTATTGATATCTTGCGTAATGGCGCCATTCGACCATAAATACGAGTACGGAGTAACTCCGCCACTTGCAGAAATAAACACGCCACCGGTTGCTCCGCCATTACAGGCAACTGCCCGAACTGAATCGACTGCGATCACCGGTGAACCTGTATTTAAAATTGTTGAAGTACGCTGACGGGTGCAAAGATTAGCATCGGTAATGGTAACTGTGTAAGTACCTGCTGTCAATGATGAGATGGTTGCTGTGGTCTGTGCATTGCTCCACAGATAGGTATAGGGAGATGTACCATCATAAGGAAAAACAGTGATGCTTCCGTTATTTGAACCACAAGAAGCGTTAGTTGTCTGTACCGAATCATTCAATGCAAATGGTTCCGTGACAGTAACAGGCAATGAAGCTGTACAAAGATCTGCATCAGTTACTGTCACCGTATAAGTTCCAGCAGTCAAAGTATTAATATCATCAACTATTGCACCATTCGACCATAAATAAGTGAAGGGTGAAGCTCCATCCTGTACGGAAATAAAAATCGCTCCAGTTGATCCACCATTACATAAAACATTCTGAACAGAATCAATAATAATCTGTGGTGGATCAATAGCATTCAGCTGAATAGTTTCAACATCAGCACAACCTAGAGAATCTGTAATAGTACAGGTATAATTTCCGGCAAGCAGATTTGATAGTGTTGCATTGGTACTTCCATCCGACCATAGATATGAAACAGGACCCGACCCACCGGTAAATGTTGTATTCAATTCGCCATTAGCAGCTGCGCATGTTGCTTCCTGTTGTGTAATCGCTAATTCAAGTAAATCGGGTTCGGTAATTACAAACGATTGCGTTGCAGTACATAAGGTTAAATCGGTTATGGTTACAGTGTATGTACCGGCAGCCAGATTAGTTACATCCTGAGTAATAGCACCATTTGACCAAAGATAAATTACAACAGGAATAGCAGCAAAAACATCAATGTAAATTGCACCATCATTACCACCATTACACGAAACATTGAAAACCGAATCAGTAACAATTTGACAGGCTCCTAAAGCATTTTGTACGATGGTATCGGCAGCTATAGAACAACCACTGTTATCTGTAATTGTAACTGTAAATGTTCCGGGTAATAATCCTGTTAAGCCGGAAGTTATATCACTGGTCGACCATAAAAAAGAATATCCACCGGTTCCTCCGGTTGGTGAACATAAAATTTCACCGTTAGGAGCACCAATAGCATCGGTAACAACAAAATTTGGGCGTATAATTTCAGGTTCGGTAATAACTGTATCAACTTGTGCGGGACAATTATTCACATCTGTTAAATTCATTGAATAAGCTCCGGGACCAACTGAGTCGATATCTTCACTTATTTCGCCATTTGACCAACTATAAATATATGGACCAAGTCCACCAACGACTTCAAGTGCAATTGATCCATCACCAAAAGAAAAACAGGAGACATTTGAAACTGAAACGACATTAATATTGATTGGTGGTGGCTGTAAAACTTCAACTGAATCAACGACAGTATCCTGCGCCGCATCTATCACTGTAACTACATAAACTCCGGCACCAATTGCGGATATATCTTCTGTTGCTGCTCCATTTGACCAAAGTATGTTAAATGGTAAAGTACCTCCGGTAATTACCATGTCAATGGTAGCATCTGTTGCCCCATTGCATGAAACTGCAAAGCCATTGTAATCACTCAATGTAAAAGTCAAAGTAAAACCTGCTGCATTGAATGCGGAAGGAACATCAGGTCTGGGATTTGCATTAACTTCTGCCGTTGATAAAAATGCCAGCATGCAACAAATTGTTGCAGCAAGTATTCTTATCCTGATGTTAAAATTATGGTGAAATTTAATTGGGTAATAAAAACTCATTTATAGTGATAGCTTTTTCCGGTGAACTGAGATGTGAATGGTGCAAATTTCGGCAAACAAAGGTACAAAATTAGACTGTGTAGGTCAATTTTAGAATGAAAATTACTAAAAATGAGACTTAATTATCTGATTTACAGGCTTTTACGAAATGTAAATTAAGAAAGTTGTAAAGAGCTGATAATTAAATAGATCCGGTTAAAAATCCAGGCATAAATCCTAGTATCAGACTCAGAATAACGGTGAGCCAAAGAACTGCATTTTGCGAGTTACTGAATTGAATCTGAGTCGATTCACGATCGGCGGGCTGAAACATGGTAATGATGATGCGGAAATAATAATAGACTCCGATCAGCGAACTCAGAACCCCGACTAAAACCAGCCAGGTATAGCCGCTTTCAATGGCAGAAAGGAAAACGTAATATTTGGCGAAAAAGCCGGCAACCGGTGGTATTCCGGCCAATGAAAGCATGGTAATGGTAATAAGAATTGCAGGAATTTTATTTACGCTGGAAAAACCACGCAAGGAATTAATCATTTCATTTCCGTTGGAAGTCATTGAAACAAGTAACGTAAAAATACTTATTGAACCGATTGCATATGCAGCTGTATACAATAATAATGCGCCATCAGAATTCTGATTCATTGCAACAATTGCCATAAGCATATAACCGGCATGTGAAATGCTGGAATAGGCAAGCATCCGTTTCATGCTTTTCTGGTAAACGGCAAGAATATTTCCGGCAAGCATGCTGATTGCTGAGAATATCGCCAACATAGGAGCCCACCAATCGGCAATACCAGAGAAGCAGGTCATGAACAATCGTAAGAATGCGGCAAAGGCTGCTGTCTTCACCACTGTTGCCATGTAGGCAGTTACAGGTGTTGGTGCTCCTTCATAAACATCGGGAGCCCAGAACTGAAATGGTGCAGCGGAAATTTTAAACGTCAGACCTACGATCATCAGTAACAATCCTGCATAAACATTCCCGGAAGGTTTGCCTTATTAGCGGAAACAAATCCTGCTAGTTCTTGCAAATTAAAAGTACCTGTCACTCCATAGATTAAAGCAATACCAAACAACAGAAATCCGGTTGCAAATGCTCCGAGCATAAAATATTTGAATCCTGATTCATTCGAACGCAACTCCATTTTATTGGATGCAGCCATGATATACATGGCAATAGAAAGAATTTCAATTCCCAGGAATAGCATAGTCAGATCAGCAAAGCTGACCATCACAACTGCACCAGCTAAGGAAAAAGTAATTAGAGCTGTATAATCAGCCTCATGTTCATGGTTTCGGAGATATGCCGGATTTAAAAGAAACCAGATGAATGTTGTTCCAATCATTACCATTGAAAAAGCTATGGCATAATTATCCATGAACATCATATCATGGAAATAACGAATGCTACTACCCCACTCCATTACACAAAGCACCAGACCTGCAGCAAGTCCGGTTAATGCCAACGGATAAAGCACTTTCCGGAATCTCAGGATTTCCGACAACATGGCAATGACGCCAATTATGGTAAGTGCTATTAGGATATTCATTACTGACAGTTATAATTTTACATGGATACAACACCGGCCTTTGCAAGAATTGCCGATAATGATGGTCCGGCAATATCTAATAACGGCTTTGGATATACACCATTAACAATGACTAGTGCAACTATAATATAGAGAAGGATTTTTTCATTTGAAGTCAGAGGCTTAAAATCGGTGGTAGCACTTCCTGATTCTCCCAACATGATACGTTGATAAGCTCTTAACATATAAACAGCACCAAAGATGACAGTAAGACCGGCAAATAATGCCAGCCATCCGCTATATTGGAACACACCATTTAAGAGCATGAACTCACCAACAAATCCATTCGTTAATGGCAATGCAACACTTCCTAATAAAATGATGGTAAAGGTGATTGCAAACGGAGACGATACGTGAGCAATTCCACCCATATCTTTCATTTCGCGGTTACCATACCGATCAATTAAAATATCGGCAATAAAGAAAAGTCCTACAGCATTAACTCCATGACTCAACATTTGAAATACGGCACCTTGCATGCCCATCATATTCATCGAAAATATTCCGGCAGCAATTAAACCTACGTGGGCAATACTTGAATAAGCAATGAGTCGCTTGAAATCTTTTTGAGCAATAGCCATTGCTGAAGCATAAACTATTCCAACTACTGACAGTCCCATTGCTAACCACGACCACTCTGCAATTCCATCAGGGATCACAGGAACCATCCAGCGAATTATTCCATAAAGACCCATTTTTAACATGATACCGGAAAGCAACATGGTACCTTGGGTTGGAGCGTTGGTATAGGTATCAGGCTGCCAGGTGTGTAATGGGAAGATTGGAATTTTAATTGCAAACGCCAGGAAGAAGCCCCAGAATATCCATCCTTGTTGTGATGGAGTTAATGCAAGTTCATAGAAACTATCCAGACTAAAAGTATGTGGCAAAGGTGTTTGAAGATACAGATATATCAATGCCACCAGCATGAACAAACTTCCCGATAAGGTATAGATGAAAAATTTCAGTGTGATACGGATTCTGTCGGCACCACCCCAAAGCAAGCAAATAAACCAAATTGGCAATAGTGCAAGCTCCCAGAAGATATAAAATAAAAATCCATCCAATGATGTGAATACACCTACCAGTGCAAACTGCATCAGAAATATCAGGCTATAGAAATTTTTAAAGTCAACGATATCACGATCGAATGTGGAAAATATAATAATCGGCACCAGCACGTTGGTCAGCAATACCATCAGCAGGCTCAAGCCATCCATACCAACTTTAAAACTAATTCCCATACTTTCCACCCACCACTTATCGAAGACAAATTGCATTCCACCATTCGGGTCAAACATGGTAGCATGCCAGATGGTTGCGGCCAATGGTAAAAACGAAAGCAGCAATGCAACGCGTGCAGCCGACTTTTTATCAGATACCATCCGAATCAAAAGCATTCCCACGAGGGGTAATAAGAGCATCAATAATGATAACATGCCTTTGTCAGATAATCATTTTAAATACGAACATAAGAATAACCGCAATTACCATTGCAATAATATATAAACCAATGTGACCCGATTGCACCAGTCTGAGTACACCGGAAGCACCATTAGTGAGATAACCAAATGAGTTTACAATCCGATCGATAAATCCTTTTTCAATCCAGTTGTAAGAAAACGACGACAATACATTAAGTGGTTTTGTGATGAATGTGTTGTAGAACTCATCGACATAAAATTTGTTGGCCAACACATTTTGAAACCCTGTCACCAGATGATCAGCTTTAGGAACATGAGCATCTTTAACATACTTATTGTAGACGAAATAAATGATTACAATCAACAACACCAATGAAGAACCAATCAATGTATATTCAAAAGTATGTGAGGCATGACCATGCGCATACAGATCAGCCCAACCCGTTACCGGTTCGAGAAAATTATTCAGAAAATGTGGCATGTGGAAAATTTCTGGCATCCCGAGGAAACCACCAACTGTACTCAACCCAGCAAGAACCATCAATGGTATTGTCATTGATATTGGTGACTCATGTAAATGCTCCTGTTGATGTTTGCTGCCTCTGAATTCGCCATGAAAAGTAAGATAATACAAACGGAACATGTACACAGCAGTAAGTATGGCTGATATTGCTAAAATTCCAAATATCAAATAAGAGTGAGTCCATGCACCGGCAAGAATTTCATCTTTTGAAAAGAAGCCAGCAAAAGGTGGTGCACCCGCAATTGCGAGCGTACCTATTAAGAATGTTAAATGCGTTACAGGCAATGCTTTTTTCAAGCCACCCATTTTACGAACATCCTGCTCACCACCCATAGCATGGATTACGCTTCCTGCACACAGGAATAAAAGCGCCTTAAAGAAAGCATGCGTTACCACATGGAAAAGTGCTGTGGTATAAGCACCTACTCCTAGAGCAACAAACATGAATCCTAATTGACTTACTGTAGAATATGCGAGTACTTTCTTAATATCATTTTGCTTCAGACCAATTAATCCGGCCATCAATGCTGTCAATAATCCAACATAAGCAACGACTTCGGAACTGAATGGAGCCATTACATAAAGTACATTTGACCGCACCACCATATAAATACCGGCAGTTACCATCGTTGCAGCGTGGATCAAAGCTGAAACGGGAGTTGGTCCCGCCATGGCATCGGGTAACCAGGTATATAAAGGTATTTGAGCGCTCTTACCAATGGCTCCAACAAAGAGCAATAAAGTAATTGCAGTCAACACCGGTTGATCAAATGTCATTTGCCGGGCGCCGGCAAAAACCGTATCGTATTCCAAAGAACCGAATGTCTGGAAAATAAGGAACATACCCAGCAAGAAGCCCAAATCACCAATGCGATTCATGATGAATGCTTTCTTTGCCGCATCGTTATATGCGTTGTTTTTAAACCAGAAACCGATCAGTAAATAAGAGCACAGACCAACGCCTTCCCAACCTACGAACATGAGTACGTAGCTTGAACCAAGCACCAGTAACAACATAAAAAACACGAACAGATTCAGATATGCAAAATATCGTGCATAATCTTCTTCTTCGTGCATGTAGCCAATAGAATAAACATGAATTAAAAAGCCAACACCGGTAATAAACAGTAACATAACAATTGAAAGTCTGTCAACCAGAAAACCAAAGTCGAGTGTAAATGAACCCGCTGACAGCCATTCAAAATAATCGGCCTGAATGACCACATTGGGATCAGCCATTAAAGTTCCGAATGCGCCAATGGAAATGATAAAACTTCCAAGCACAGACAAGGAAGCAATCCAGCCACTTACAGAACGGGGCACGTTTTTATTTCCGATCCCATTGATCAGAAATCCAAGTAGCGGCAGGATTGGTATTAACCAGATTAAATTAGTCACTTCAGTTTTATTACCAGAAGAAATGGCATTACCATTTCAATTTATTTAAAATATCGATATCAACACTTTTCACATTTCTGTAGATCATAACCAAAATGGCTAATCCGACAGCAACTTCGGCAGCAGCAACAGCCATAATAAAGAATACCATTACCTGACCACCCGGATCGGAATGCATGGTTGAAAATGCTACCAACAACAGATTTACGGCATTCAGCATAAGCTCAATACACATAAAAATAATGATGGTATTTCTTCTGAACATTACACCCATTACGCCAATGGCAAACAGAATTGCTGCCAGCATGACGTAATTATTAATGTGTACCAATTCAAGTATGGAAGATCCCATCAGTCAAGTTCTTTTTTTCCGATCATAGTAGCGCCAATCATTGCAGTTAGAAACAACAATGCTGAAACTTCGAAAGGCAACATATATTTATCATAAAGCACCATTCCAAGGTTTTTTACCATCCCCACCTGAGAATCAGGCGCTGAGGATAAATGTAAACCGTCGGTACTTTTGAGCACACTAACTAATACGAGTAATAAGAGCCCACCGGAAACAACAGCGGCTATTTTGCCGGCAGAGGTCTTATGAGGTTCCGATTCGGCATTCAGATTCAATAACATGATTACGAAAAGGAATAAAACCATGATAGCTCCGGCATAAACAATAACATGTACTGCAGCCAGAAACTGAGCATTCAGCAGGATATAATGTCCGGCAATGGTAAAGAAGCAGAAAATCAGGGAAAGCACGCTGTGCACAGGCTTACGCGAGAACACAACCATCATCGCACTGAAGATGGAGAGAAAGGCAAGGACAAAGAAGGCAATTTTAGACATTTAGTATCAGCCTGATTTCTACAATATTGTTTTGTTTCAATCCGGGTGCGAAAATAGGAATTACACCCGACTCCTTAAAATAATAATTAATTTTTACGATGAGCAGTTAAGCGACCCGAAATATCGACCCGTTTGTCGGCTTCAACCGGTTCAACCAATTTATCTTTACCAAAGATGAATCCCTGGCGTTCATAACCTGAATGCACGATTTTGTCAGTCAGGAAGATAGCTTCCTTTGGACAGGCCTCTTCGCACAATCCGCAGAAGATACATCGCAGCATATTGATCTCATAAACAGAGGCGTACTTCTCTTCCCTATACAATTTCTCTTCACCGGGTTTTCTTTCAGCGGCAGTCATGGTAATGGCTTCTGCGGGACAAGCCACAGCACATAATCCGCAAGCCGTGCAGTTTTCACGTCCCTGCTCATCACGTTTCAAAACATGGTGTCCGCGATATACCGGGGTAAACTGACGTTGCACCTCAGGGTAACTGATTGTTGTTTTTTTACGGAAGAAGTGTTTGAAAGTAATGAATAGTCCACCCAGAATAGCAGGCAGATACAGACGTTCTGCCAGACTCATTTCTTTCCTGACTACTACTTTCGATCTATTGGTTAATTGCATCGTAGTGCTCATTAATTAATGGATGTGTTCCAAAGGTCGTATTTGAATAATAATACAACTGCAGTAATTACTATGTTAAGAACTGCAAGTGGAATAAGTATTTTCCAGCCCAGCCTCATTAATTGGTCATAACGGAATCTTGGGATCGTCCAGCGAACCCACATAAAGAAGAATATAAAGAAGAATATCTTACCGAACATCAGTACCGTACCCAGAATCGCAGTAGCATTGTGCGATAATCCGAGACTATTCAGGAACGGGAAATTATATCCACCGAAATACAAACAAACAATAATAGCTGAGGAAATAAACATATTGATATACTCAGCAAACAAATAGAATCCCAGTTTCATACTAGAATACTCGGTATGGTAACCTCCAACTAATTCCGTTTCACATTCCGGTAAATCGAATGGTGTGCGGTTGGTTTCTGCGAAAGCACAAATCAGGAATAATAAGAATCCTAATGGCTGCACAAATACATTCCAGTGTGCTCCGGGTTGACTCTCTACAATTTCTCTGATACTTAATGTACCTGTCATCATTACCAAAGCAATAATCGACATTCCCATTGCAAGCTCATAACTGATCATCTGTGACGACGCTCTTAATGCTCCCAGTAACGAGAACTTATTATTAGAAGCCCATCCTCCTATCATTATTCCATAAACACCAATAGATACAACACCGAATACATAGAGAATGCCAATATTCACATCGGTAATTTGCATCACAAATTCTTTACCATTAATGATCAAAGAACTTCCCCACGGAATTACCACACTGGTCATGCAAGCTGTGAGCATGGCAATAGAGGGCCCTAAAATAAACAAGGCTTTATCGGCGTGAGTAGGAATAATCTCTTCCTTCATAAACATCTTCACCCCATCGGCCAAAGGCTGCAACAATCCGAATGGTCCTGCCCGATTAGGACCAATACGATCCTGAAAAAAGGCAGCAACCTTACGTTCTGCGTAAGTTGAGTACATGGCAATAACCAATGACACACCAAAAACACCCAGAACAAATACAATCTTAAAAATTAAATCAGCGGTCTCCATATAATTTCCGGTTACTTATTATCCTGGTGTGCCTTTTCGGCGATGTTTTTTTGTTTCGACACATCAATCTTCAACTGACGCAATGACTCATAATGATTTTGAGAAATCACCGAATGTCTGTCGATTTTGCGTGGTCCTTCAATTTTCCAGTCACTGACTTCTTTTTTATCGAATCGGCATTCATTACAAATCCATGATTCGAGTTCACCATAAGTATCTTTGCGACCGGTCACACGAAGCACTTCATTGTTACTCATCCAAAGAGCAACTTTGCCATCACACTTTTTACAATCACGATTAGCGTCCATTGGTTTGGTAAACCACACACGACTTTTAAATCGGAAGGTCTTATCGGTGAGTGCACCTACGGGACAAACATCGATCATATTTCCTGAAAAATCGTTATCGACTGCATTCTGAATGTAAGTACTGATTTCAGAAACATCACCACGATTTAATACACCATGCACCCTGCCATCGCATAATTGATTTGCAACTTTCACACAACGGTAGCATAAGATGCAGCGGGTCATGTGTAATTTTATTTTATCGCCAATATCAATCTTATCGAATTCGCGTCTTTTAAATTCATAACGTGATTTAGCCAATCCATTTTCATAGCTGAGATCCTGCAAATGACATTCACCTGCCTGATCACAAATAGGACAATCGAGTGGATGATTGATCAACAAAAATTCCACCACGCCATTTCTTGCTTCCAGCAAATCGGGTGCGGTACGATTTTGCACAACCATACCATCCATGACCGGAGTACGGCAGGAAGCAACCGGTTTTGGCATTGGCCTTGGGTCTTTTGCAGAACCCTGGGTAACCTTCACAATACAGGTTCTGCAATATCCGCCGCTTGTTTCCAGCTTTGAATAATAACACATTGCCGGAGGAACAACATCTCCTCCAATCATGCGTGCAGCCTGCAGGATGGTTGTTCCATCAGGCACTTCAATTTCAATATTATCGATTGTTACTTTAGGCATTGCTATAACTTTTTACATTATTAATCATTCCGCTCAGCTTACCGGCTGAAGGTTATTTAATCTGTAATAATGTTTAATATCTTTTATCTTTTCAGGATTCCTGACATAATCTTCGAATTCACTTCTGAAGTGACGAATAGCACTTGCAACGGGCCAGGCAGCAGCATCACCTAACGGACAAATTGTTTTACCTTCAATCTTGGATTGAATATCCCACAACAAATCGATATCCTTCAAGGTAGCATGACCATCCATAAATTTATGGAGAATTTTCTCCATCCATCCTGTTCCTTCCCTGCATGGGCTACACTGACCACAGCTTTCGTGATGATAGAATCTTGTGAAGTTCCACAGATTTTTCACAATACTGGTATCTTCATCCATCACAATAAATCCTCCGGAGCCTAACATGGTACCGCCGGCAAAGCCACCTTCCGACAACGATTCATACGACATCAGTCGAGGTTCTCCGGTTGGAGTTTTTAAAATCATTTCACCGGGTAAAATCGGAACTGAAGAACCACCGGCAACAACTGCTTTTAGCTTCTTACCATTCCGGATTCCTCCGCAATATTTATCTGAATAAAGAAATTCTTCAACAGGAACACCGAGTTCAATTTCATATACGCCCGGTTTGTTAATATGACCACAAGCAGAAATCAATTTTGTGCCTGTACTTTTTCCAATTCCAATTTTAGCATACTCATCACCACTCATATTTATAATGTGTGGTACTGCAGCAATGGTTTCAACATTATTAACAACCGTTGGTGATTGCCATAAACCTTTAACGGCAGGAAATGGTGGTTTAATTCTTGGATTTCCTCTTTTACCTTCGAGTGATTCCAACAATGCAGTTTCCTCACCACAAATGTAGGCTCCTCCACCGGAATGCACATACAAATCGAGTGAAAAATCTGTACCTAATATATTCTTACCTAAAAAACCAGCTTCATATGCTTCAGCAATTGCTTCTTCAAGGATATGATATACATAAAGCATTTCACCACGAATATAAATATAAGCGGTATTTGCTCCGAGTGCATAACTGGAAACAATCATTCCTTCAACAAGTGAATGCGGAAGGAGCGACATCAGATAGCGATCCTTAAAAGTACCTGGCTCACTTTCATCGGCATTACAAACCAGGTATCTTGGAACACCTTCCGGCTTAGCCAGAAAACTCCATTTCATTCCGGTTGGGAAACCTGCACCACCGCGACCACGAAGACCTGATTTTTTTACCTCTTCAGTAACCTCATCAGGCTTCATTGTTTTAAGTGCTTTTTCAAGTGCACTGTAACCACCTTTTTCACGAAATGCTTTTATTCCGCGAATCCCGGGAGTATTTATATGTTCAAGTAATAATTGACGACTCATGTTCAGGCTTTGATCTTGTCTTTCGACCAGTGAGAAATGGTACCTTCTGTATTATTCTTGTAATGATCGATTACTTCATCAACCTTCTCACAAGTTAAATGCTCATGATATGTTTGTCCAATTTGCATCATTGGTGCAGTTCCGCAGGATGCCAGACATTCAACTGTTTTAAGAGTGAAAACACCATCAGCGGTTGTCTGACCTTCTTTAATATCCAGCTTCTTTTCAAGATATTTTACAATATCTTCGGCGCCAAGCAACCAACAGGGGCCGGTACGGCAAACTTCGATAACACAACGGCCAACAGGCTTCAGATTAAACATCGAATAAAACGATGCCACCTCATAAACTTCGATTGACTGAATATTCAATATTTCAGCAACCTTATCCATTACAGGTGCACTTAACCAACCACCAAATTCTGCCTGAGCAATGTGAAGCAAAGGAAGCAGTGCCGATTTCTGACGACCATCAGGATAGCGACGGATGATTTTTTGAATCAATGCACTTGCATCATCAGAAAAAACCACCTCAGATTTATCTTTATACATTAACTAAAATTTAATTCTTAGTTTTTATTCTTTATTACTACTGTTTACAGGAATCAGAATCCTTTGTCAGGCATCCAGTTCTCCGGCAATTACATTTAATGAACTCAAGGTCAGAATCGCATCCGACAACATGTTCCCTCTTATCATATCAGCATAAGCCTGATAGTAAATGAAACATGGTCTTCTGAAATGCAGTCTGTATGGATTTCTACCACCATCACTAACCAGGTAAAATCCTAATTCACCATTGGCACCTTCAACTGCATGGTAGACTTCCCCTTTGGGAATATCGGTTTCGCCCATAACAATTTTAAAATGCCAGATCAAACCTTCCATCGTATTGTACACGTCCTCTTTTGGAGGAAGATAAAATTCCGGTACATCGGCATGGAAAGTAGTTTTATCACTTAATTTATCTAATTTTTCAATTGCCTGACGGATGATTGACAAGCTTTCCCACATTTCCTGTTGACGAAGCATGAAACGATCATAAGTATCGCCATTGGTTCCAATAGGAATTGCAAATTCAAAATCTTCATAAGAAGAATATGGGGTCATGACCCGAACATCGTAGTCGAGGCCGGCAGCTCTTAAATTGGGACCGGTAAAGCTATAGGCCAATGCTTCTTCAACACTAATTGGACCTGCACCGATGGTACGATCCATAAAAATGCGGTTTCTCACAAGCAAATTTTCAAACTCCTTAAGTACTCCGGGGAATTCTTTAAGGAACTTATCTATTTTATCCCATGCGGCTTGATTAAAATTTCTTTCGAAACCACCAATTCTGCCGATATTAGTAGTTAATCTTGCACCACAAATTTCTTCGTAAATCTCATATATTTTCTCGCGTTCCTGGAACAGGTATACGAAGCCCGTTAGTGCCCCTGAATCGACACCAATAACTGCATTGCAAACAATGTGATCGGCAATACGTGCCAGCTCCATAATGATCACACGCATGTACTCGACTCTTTTTGGCAATTCAACACCAATAAGTTTTTCAACTGTCATGTGCCATCCCATGTTGTTGATAGGAGATGAACAATAGTTGAGGCGGTCAGTTATAGGAGTAATCTGATAATAGGGACGTCGCTCTGCTAATTTCTCAAAGGCACGGTGGATATAGCCAATTGTTGGTTCTGACTCAACAATGATCTCACCATCCATTTTAAGAATATTCTGAAAAATTCCGTGTGTTGCAGGATGTGTAGGCCCAAGATTCAGAATAGTATATTCCTTCTCCTGAACGGCGGCTCTTTCGGGAGCATTGGGATGTAACTTGGTATTTTCTGACATGCGAATTAGCTGTTGATTGGTTATCTCCCGAACATGGCGTCATCCTTATCCTTACGGAATGGATCTTCGAGTGGAAATTCTTTTCTCAATGGCCAGCCTTCCAGACTATCCATGTTTAATATTCTTCTAAGGTCGGGGTGACCGGTAAAACGGAATCCGAAGAAATCGTATGCTTCCCGTTCCATCCAGTTGGCACCTTTATAAATATCTGTTAAAGTTGGAAATACCGGTGGATCTTCATTGGTGAATGCTTTCAAACGAATTCTGAAATTCGTAGTGAAGCTATGCAAATGATACACCATACCAAACTTTTGTGGTGCATCGGGATAATGCATCCCACAGCAACTGGTAAGAAAACGAAATGAAAAAGAAGGTTCATTATAAAGATAACGAATTACATCTTTAATCGAACCATGTGCGATAGTTATTGTCAGAAAATCATAAGGATGATCGACGGCTACCACTTTACCCGGAAACTGTTGCTCCAGAGCATCAATAATTGTTTGAGATTCCAGTGTTGCCATAATCAGGAAATACCGTAGGATGCTAACATATTTTTATACTCTTCTGAATCGCGTCTGCGAAGTGATTCATTTTGTACCAACTCTTGAATTTTCAGTACGCCATCTAAAATTTGTTCCGGACGCGGAGGACAACCAGGCACATAAACATCAACAGGTATAATGCGATCGATTCCCTGGAGTACGCTGTATGTATCGAATATACCTCCACTGCTTGCACAGGCACCAACCGACAAAACCCAACGTGGCTCTGCCATTTGTTCGTACACCTGACGTAAAACAGGACCCATTTTCTTTGCTATTGTTCCCATTACCATGAGCAAATCTGCCTGACGTGGAGAAAAACTCATTCGCTCGGAACCGAAACGTGCCAGGTCATAGTGCGCACCCATTGTTGCCATAAATTCAATTCCACAACATGATGTTGCGAAAGGAAGTGGCCACAATGAATTTTTCTTGCCATACCTACTGCTTTATCGAGACTGGTAGCAAAAAATCCGGGGCCTTCGAATCCAGCAGGGGCTTTTGTTATTTCAACCATTTTAATTGTTCTTTATTATATAACGTTCCTGGTAACTGCTTGTTTAATTATTCCCACTTTAAAGCGCCTTTGCGCACGATATAAAGAAATCCCAGCATAAACAGGGAAATGAATAATATCATCTCCAGAAATCCATAAAGTCCTAAATCAAGGAAATTTACTGCCCACGGATACATGAAAATTACTTCCACATCAAACAAAACAAATAAGATGGCAACTAAAAGATATTTGATGTTGAAAGGAAGGCGCGAATTCCCCTGAGGCTCAATACCGCACTCAAAAGTATCGAGTTTTACTGCAGATTTTCTTTGAGGACCAAGTAAATGGGTAACAAAAATCGTCGTTAATACAAACCCGATAGCAACCACAAACATAATGGCCATCGGAAGGTAATCGGCTGGTACACTGAGTAAATGCATATTGATTTGCAATTTTAGAAGCCAGAATATTATTACAGACTGACTTTAAGCCGCAAAATTACGTTTTTTTAATACGGAAATACGCTTTTTTTAGCAGGATATTAACAATTCAGCGACTAATATGTTTGGAATTTTTCGGCCAGATGAAACTTTACCTCAGATTCGCTTGTTATTTCTTTACATTTGTCAGGACAAGAATTTTTCTTGTTGATTATTAGCCATTTACAATTCAAAATAGCTTGCACTGAAGAATAACTTCAGAATTTAGATATGTCGAAAAAGACTTTAATTATTGGTTCCGGACTGGGTGCATTGGCAACGGCATTGCGATTGACATCAAAAGGTTATGAAGTTACTATTCTTGAAAAATATCATCGTGCAGGTGGCAGATTAAATTTGCTGGAAAAAGATGGTTTTAAATTTGACATGGGCCCCTCATTTTTTTCGATGAGCTATGAGTTTAAGGAACTTTTTAAATCCTGTGGAATTGATAACCCTCTTAAATTGAATGAATTAAATCCCTTATACGCTGTATTTTTTGAGAACCGATCTGTTCCTTTCCTGATTCATAAAGACTTGAAAAAACTGGAAGCGGAATTTGAAGGTATTGAAGCTAATCTGACTCAAAAAGTGGAGAAATACCTGACTGCAGCCGGTAAAATGTTTCATGACACCGAAGACATAGTTATTAAACAAAATTTCACCAGTAAGTTCCACTATTACACGCAGTTAGCGAGAGTTCCATGGAAGCATGCGCCTAAAATGTTCCGATCCATGTGGACCGAGCTGGAGCAGAATTTTGAATCTAAAGAAGTCAAAGTGATTTTTTCATTAGTGGCATTTTTTCTGGGTTCAACCCCATTTCAAACACCCGCCGTTTATAGTCTGTTGAATTATACCGAATTAATTCATGATGGCTACTGGAATGTGCAGGGTGGCATGTACAAAATTGTAGAAAAAATTAAGGAATTGTTAGATGCTCGTGGTGTAAAATTTCATTTTAATACTGAAATTAAATCCGTCGAGACCGATAGTAAAGGTATAAAAGCATTCATTGATCAAAATGGTAAAAAATGGGATGCGGACATTTACGTGGCCAATGCCGATGCCGCATCATTCCGCGGACAAGTTCTGCAAAGGGAAAAGTATTCCGCGAAAAACCTGGATGCTATGGAATGGACACTCTCCCCTTTCACCATCTATCTCGGAATTAAAGGCAAGTTGAATAACATCCACCATCACAATTACTTTTTGGGAGAGAATTTTAAAGAATACGCCGACACCATCTTCAAAACAAGTGTTAGTCCCGATAAACCGTATTACTACGTAAATGTAAGTTCAAAATCGAATCCGGCCTGCGCTCCTGAAGGATGTGAAAATTTATTTATTCTTTGTCCCGTCCCCGATCTCAGACATAAACCCGATTGGTCCGATTCACAACAATTAGCCGATACAATTATTTCGGATTTATCGAAACGCATCGGATTTGATTTGCACGCAAATACAATTTCGAAAACCATATTAAATCCTATTGACTGGCAGAATCAATTTAATTTGTATCGTGGAAGCGGATTAGGACTTGCACATGGATTAAATCAGATTGGTGGATTAAGACCTGCTAATAAAGATGAAAATTTAATAATCTATATTACGTAGGTGCAAGCACTGTTCCAGGGACAGGCCTGCCTATTGTAGTTATAAGTTCCCGATTAGTCACAGAAAGAATTGAGCAAGATCATGCAACAGTATAACGACCTTTGTTTAGAGCTTAGTACTATCGTAACTCACCGGTACAGTACTTCTTTTACGAGAGGTATCAAAACATTGAATAAGCGTTTCCATAAACCTATTTATGCAGTTTATGGTTATGTGCGGTTAGCAGATGAAATTGTAGATTCCTTTCATGATTTCAATAAAAAAGAATTGCTGGAGGAATTTAAAAAAAATACCTGGGAAGCAATCGACAATAAAATAAGCACCAATCCCATATTACATGCATTCCAGTTAATAGTTAATGAATATCAAATTGACCGCGAGCTGATAGTCTCTTTTCTCTATAGCATGGAACTTGATCTCGAGAAGAAATCATATGATGAAGCATTTTACGAAAAGTATATTTATGGCTCTGCAGAAGTGGTTGGCTTAATGTGCCTTCGTATTTTTTGTGAAGGAAATAATGAATTGTACAACAAACTTATTGAACCGGCCCAACGTTTGGGTGCTGCCTTCCAGAAAGTAAATTTTTTACGCGATTTAAAAGCTGACTTCAAAGAACTGGGAAGAGTTTATTTTCCGGGAATAGACTTCAAGACCTTCGACAATGCAGTAAAGAAGCAAATTGAAAAAGATATCGATGCCGATTTCAAAGCTGCCTATCCGGGATTAATGCAATTGCCAAAAGATGTCCGTCCGGGAGTTTATACTGCTTTTATTTACTACAGGGAACTATTAAGTAAGATTGAAAAGGTTCCTGCCAGTGAGGTTATGAATACCCGCATCCGTGTGCCTGATGCCGAAAAGATGGTTTTGTTATTAAGGACTTATACGAAGTTTGGATTTAGTATTTTTTAGTTACTCAATTCCATTGAAATCAACTTTTAGTTCTCATTTAATTTCTCATTATCATATTGTCTTGCATCTGCCATGCAGATAGTAATGATAAATTAAAGATGATAAATGATAGATGTTTTTTCCGTGCTCAATTGAAAATAATATTTATTCTTATGTAAAGAAACATATTAAAGAAATTGAAAATATATACATAGAGTATCTCCCCCAATGACAGCGGCTTTGCCGCTAAATGACCAATGACACAGCTTTAGCTGCCCTTTTGCCGTGCGCTGCTTTTTACTAAGACAGTTTTTTTCTTAGAAAAAACTGTCTTGTAAAAAAAGGCGCGAGTCTCGGCGCCAGACGGCAAACCACCAACACGTGCTGGATGCTGTTCATTGAAATGATAAAATATATGTGATACATACTATGTTTACCTGGCAAAAAAAGGTTGAATTTGACAAAATTGTCACAATTCATTATTCAATTCTTGGTATAAGATATCCTATAAAAATTTTGCTGAAAGAAACCCAATACCTTTCTGCCATGAATCACACCTATTACATATGAACAATGACTTAATGACGCAGCTCTGCTGCCAATGACCTAATGACAGCGGCTCTGCCGCTACTAATAATAAAAAAACTCCCGGCGCAACAGTACCGGGAGTTACAGTAAGCAAAACAAAATTTCATCAGAAGGTAATGGTGATTGTTCCTTTTTGTTCGAGTGGCATCGTGGGATTTGTATCGAGTGTTACACTTTCCGCTGCTTGTTTGGCTTTGGTTTGAAGGTAAGTGCTGGTTGTAGAAGTTCCTTCAATACCGGGAACAGCTTTAATAACATTTCCATATTTGTTAATGGTAATTTCAACAACAACAACGCCTTTTTCCATGGTCAGATTATCGATTTTAGGTTGCTTTACCATTTTGCGGCCATTCATTACATAGGTAACTCCTTTGGTGCTTGTGGTGGTGGCTGTAGTTGAGCCTGAAGAAGCTGAGGCTGCACCGGCAGCAAACTGAATGGAGCTGACATCGGCAACTTTAAGAGTCATATCATTGCCTTTAAAACTGAATTTAATGGCACCATCATTAAGTGATTTCACTTCACCGTTCATGGTCTCACCCGATTTGAGTACCACAACATGTTGAGCACTCAACGTAGTTCCAAAGCCGGCAAAGAGCAGGCACACAAGTAATTTTTTCATTGGTTTTAGATTAGGTTTTAGAATGCAAATTTAAGTTAATCGGGAGTTAATTAGTGCACAAAATCAACCGATTCCTGACAATTTAATCAACAACCATGCCTCAAATAAATTGCTTAATTTTGCACCTTTCCACTCCACTTACCATCTATGAAAACCCTCTACCGTTATCTGGCCAATTATAAAAATCTGGTCTTTCTGGCACTTTTGTTAGCTGCTGTAAATCAGATATTTTCACTCCTTGATCCCTGGATTTTCCGCAAAATCATCGATAATTATGTAACACATCCCGAAAGGTACAGCTCCGATGAGTTTTTAAAGGGTGCCGGCATGTTGATCCTGGCAGCAATGGGTGCTGCGTTCGTCTCCCGGGTGGCTAAAAACTTTCAGGACTACTATGTTAACTCCATTACGCAACGACTAGGGGCACAAATTTACGCCGATGGTCTAAAACACTCACTTGAACTTCCCTATCAGGTTTTTGAAGATCAGCGAAGTGGCGAGACTTTGGGGAAACTCCAAAAAGTGAGGGTTGATACCGAAAGGCTAATTTCGGCATTTGTGAATATCATGTTTACTTCTTTAGTGGGAATTACATTTGTTACTATTTATTCTATTCAGGTATATCCCCTCATTGCACCGGTATATTTTTCAATGATTCCATTATTAGCAATCCTGAGTTCGGTGCTGAGCAAAAGAGTTAAGAAAATTCAAAAGGTTATTGTTGCCGAAACAACTGCTTTGGCAGGAAGCACTACGGAATCGCTTCGGAATATTGAATTGGTCAAGAGTCTGGGACTTGCTAACCAGGAAATAACCCGGTTAAACAGCACTACTGATAAAATTTTACAACTGGAATTAAAAAAGTGAAGTATATCAGAAGTCTGAGCTTCATTCAAGGCACGTTTGTAAATCTGATGCGCAACTGCCTGCTGTTTTTTATGATGTATCTGGTGTTCATGGAAAAAATTACTGTGGGTGAATTCTTCTCCCTTTTCATTTATTCCTTCTTCATTTTTGGTCCTTTACAGGAGATGGGTAATATCATTAATATTTATCGCGAAGCAGAAGTATCGCTTCAGAATTTTGATGAGATTATGAAAATGGAAAAAGAACCGGCTCCTGTTAATCCGACTCCTCTGGGCGAAATTAAAAAACTGGAGTTTCGTAATGTAAGCTTCAAGCATCAGACTGCTGCGAATAATGCCATTTCGAATATAAACTTCAACACCGGACTCGGAGAAACTATCGCATTTGTTGGACCATCCGGAAGCGGAAAAACTACCTTAGTAAAAATGCTTGTGGGACTTTACAGGCCTTTACAGGGAGAAGTACTTTACAATAATCTGCGCTATGATGAAGTACGGTTGGATGAATTGCGAAACCAGATTGGATTTGTTACTCAGGACACCCAATTATTTTCCGGAACTATCCGTGAAAATCTTTTGTTTGTTAATCCCGGTGCTACCGATGCACAATGTATTGATGTGTTGAATAAAGCTGCTTGTCAATCGCTTTTGGCACGCGCCGACAAAGGACTCGACACCATGATTGGTGAAGGCGGTGTTAAAGTTTCTGGAGGAGAAAAACAACGACTGTCGATTGCAAGAGCATTGCTGCGTCAACCTACTATGATGGTATTTGATGAAGCAACTAGTGCTCTCGATTCGCTGACTGAAGAAGAGATCAATGAAACCATTCGAAATCTTTCCGGCGATCGCAATCACATCACTATTCTCATTGCGCATCGCTTATCTACAATTATGCATGCCGATTGCATTTATGTTTTGGAGAAAGGTCAGATAATTGAAAAAGGCAGACATCAGGACTTACTTGATTTGAAAGGATTATATTATGCCATGTGGCGCCAGCAAATTGGGGAACGGAATCGTGCAGAAGTTGCTCCTATGCTTCATTAAAAGGAAAGTATGACATCGTTTGAAAGCGGAATCGATTTACTGGCAAAATGCATGTCAAAGCCATTGCCCGGAACTGCATCCCAATACAAAATGGCTCCGTCGTTGCGCAAATCGAGTGCTGCTTACCTCGAGACCGCTTCAAATGTAAAGAGCAGCAGTGTGCTTCTTTTACTTTATCCTGATAATAACGCAGACTTAGCAACGGTACTAATTAAACGCCCTTTAAATTCAGGCGTACACAGCGGACAAATTGCATTGCCCGGAGGAAAAGTTGAACCCGACGATATCAATTCGGAAGCTACGGCAAAAAGGGAAACAAGAGAAGAGATTGGTGTTCCTGAACATGAGATAAAAATATTGGGAGCGCTTACCACATTATACATTCCAGCAAGCAATTTTTTAGTTAGTCCTTTCATTGGTTATGTTTCCTCTCCACCCCAATTTTCTCCCGATCCTGCTGAAGTTCATCAGTTAATCACTCTTCCATTTAATGACTTAATTCAAATGCCGGTCGGGGAGTCTGTGTTTGAGACATTGTATGGTAAAATTGCTGCTCCCTGCTTTTTCCTTCAGGATCATACAATTTGGGGTGCTACTGCCATGATTCTGTCGGAAGTTCGCGATTTAATCCCCGGTGAACACTTCGGTAGCAGATAATCAGTGGTTTTTTGAGATATAAAAACCAATTTACCTGTGGTTTTATGGACTGAAAAGGGTATCTTTGCACCCTTAAATTGAAATAAAAATGACAACAGCAACGATTGAAACAGACAAAGGCACTATGGAAGTGGAATTCTATGATAAGGATGCACCAAAAACAGTAGCAAATTTTGTAAAACTGGCTAAAGCCGGATATTATAACGGATTAAAATTTCATAGGGTAATTCCTGATTTTGTAATTCAGGGAGGTTGTCCGAAAGGTGATGGCACCGGTGGGCCGGGATATAAAATCGATTGCGAACTGGATGGCGACAACCAATATCACGATCGTGGCGTTTTATCGATGGCACATGCAGGTAGAAATACCGGAGGTTCCCAGTTTTTTGTATGCCATAGCCGCAAAAATACCGCACACCTCGATCGTAATCATACCTGTTTTGGTAAAGTAGTCGATGGTTTAGAAGTAATTGATGATATCCGCCAGGGTGATCTGATTAAAAAAATCACGATTCACGACCCAGCCTGATTCACCTGAATTAATTAAAGCTGAAAGTAAAAATTCTTTTTACTTTCAGCTTTTTTTTGTCTGCTTTTATTTAACCATATTGATGTAGTTAGTGAATTTTATAAATGAAAGTCGTTTAATTCCAGTTCTGCAACACACCTGCTTTTGCCCGTTGCACATTCAATACTTCATAAGTTGTTGCAGATGTTCCATTTTTGGTCACGAACGCTACCAGATATAATTCTGCTGCATCCATTCCGGTAATATCTGCTGTGAAATTTTTCTTTGTCAGGCCACCTGCTATTAATTCGGAAGCAGCAATAGCATCTCCCATATTTGCAGTTAGTACCTTCTTAACAACATATTGGTGCTTGAATCCGGTAATAGGATTTCCTAAATGGTAGTAGGAGCTGGAAGGATCATTGTTGTAGGAATTTACCTGATCAAACTGAGATCCTGTTCCTGAAACATTCATAGCGGTGAGATAAACAGTAATAGCATAATTTCCGGCCAGAGCCTCTTTATAGGCAGCTTGCACTTCAACTGCCAGAGAATTTCCATTTATCGTAGAGTTAATTGCCAGGCCACACTTGGCTGCTGTTCCGGTTTGAACCGTTACATTCGACATCCATTGAGTCCGGTTCAATAAAACGGTACCCAATGAAGGCACCCGATTTACCATACCCGAAGCAGGGTTGGAACCAAAGGTTGCGTCTATGGTCATGAAAAGCGGAATTTGCATGCCATCAGACTGATGAATCTCAACAGGAATAACCTTTCCGGGAAAAGCATTCATCACCTGATCACGTTTACTGAATGCATCGGGACAAGTGCCGCACCAGGCAGCTGTATGATATTCAGCAGCACCTTTCGGGTATAAATTCCTGTAGGGGCTACTATGCCACTTGATGAGGGAGGCGCAGGAGTTGGTGTGGGAGTTGCAGGTGAATCATCATCCTTGCTGCACGAAATAAGAATCATTAACCCAAATATCCAGGTATATCCAAATCTTTTTAATAGCATCATGTGTTTAGTGATATAAGTTTGACCTAAATTTACATCTCCAAACAACAAAATAGTTTCGCTAATAGCAGAATAGTCACCAATGAAAGAATTAGATGAAAAACTGCTGTTTTCAGGATATAAAAGGGCGCATTGCCTGAATAAAGCAATTCATAAAAATCAATTTATACTATGACAGAACAGCCGCCACAGATGAAAATCGATAAAATTTTCAATGTAAGAGTTTATGGTATTTTAATCAAAGATGATGCAGTATTGGTCTCCGATGAAATCCATTTCGACCGAATGATTACTAAATTCCCGGGAGGCGGACTCGAATTCGGAGAAGGAACAACAGATTGTTTGATCAGGGAATTTAAAGAAGAACTCGATATAGATATAGCAATCATCTCCCACTTTTACACAGTTGATTTCTTTCAACCAAATGCATTTAATCCAAAGCAACAGGTAATCAGCATTTATTATCTGGTGAAGACACTTGGAGAAGTTAAGATAGAAGTAACTACAACACCCTTTCAGTTCAAAGAAAACCTAAACGGATCACAGGTTTTCAGATGGCTGCAAAAACAAGAATTAAATTCCGATGCTTTTACATTTCCAATTGATAAAAGAGTTGCGAGTTTATTGAGTGAAGAGTTTTATCGAATTAAAGATTAAAGATTAAGGATTAGGTTAAAAAAACACTTACAGAAAAATCCAGAACTTTGAGCGAGTTGCATGTTTTAATACATAAAATGCCTTTGCTTGGGTTTGAAAACAAAAAATTAGCTAATTTGGTATTAAACCTGCGTCCGAAAATAAATATTTTTAAACAATTGCAAAAACTAACAATTTTTAGTTTATCTTCACATTACTTCATTGAACAAATTGGAAACTCATTGAAGTTAAATGATCAGGAATCTGCCCGGAATCCTTGGATATTAGCGTTTAGGATTCGTTTTATTAAAACACACACAAGTGATTTAGAATCTTACAAAACTGCTATGAATTTGACCGAAAAAAATAAATATTAACTCTTAAATTTTCTCATCATGGAAAAATTATGCATTCCGTCCGGTGTGGACATGGCTAGTGCTGCAAGTAAACGAAAACTTGCTAAATTAATTTTTAAAATTATATTGCTGTTTTTGTTAACCCTTAATATTAACGATGGTAAGGCCCAAATACCTTTAGATGCCAATTTAACCATAAGTAGTAACACGGGAATCTTTAGTCTTGTTATTCCTGACTCTACTAATATTTCAGAAATCGAACTGCTAATTGGTTCCAATGAAAACCCTACCGAAGTTTTTGAACATACATTTATATATGATCAAACATCTGGACTCTCAACTGGTTTAACTTTTGCTAGAGATGGTGCAAACATTTCCCTCGGTCTTGGTACTTTGCCAGTTTTGAACATCTACCATGTTAAAACTCGTCTTAAAAACGGCAATGGCAATTGGGGTGATTGGTATGAATTTGTCGGTAATTGATTTGCCAAATATTGATTAAAAACCTAATGATTTTTAACCTTCGAATACATTTTTACACATGAAAACCATAATATATAATTTCACAATTCTCACCCTATCACTCCTGTTCTCGCAAATGGGATCAATACACGCAAAGAGTACAATTTGGAATGGGTCGGTGAGTTCAAGCTTCAGCAATTCCGGGAACTGGTCAAACGGAATACCGGACTCTCTGGACTTTATAACGTTTAACAGTAATGCCCCTAATAATCTGATCCTAACTCAAAATCAGAAGATTACCAATCTAACAATAAATGGGGATACGTTAGATCTAGGTGGCTTTACTTTTGAAATTACTGGGACTGCCTATTTTAATGGTGGTCTGGTAACAAATGGGTTAGTAAAACCCACAGGCTCTTTGTGTCATTTTGGTGGAGCAACATTAGATGCAAGAATAGAAGCAACTTGTGGGTATTTTCATATGAATTCAGGTGTTTACAAAAAGCCTGTTTTTTTGACTTCTACTGGAGCCGCAACCTCTAGTAGTACCTATGGCAATCACTTTGAAGATAGTTTAACAATTACCAACAATGGGGCTGTATATTTCAATATGGGTTCAAGCGGTAAAGATATTTATGATGGACCTGTGATATTGTTTAATAATTCAAGTAAAGAAATAAGATTGACTGCAACCGATACAAGCTACTTCAATGATAATATAATTGTAAACGCATCAGGAGGTGTGGAATTCGGCGCTAGTGGAGGCGTTAGCATACTTGCCAGTGGCAAAACAATTTCAGTTGGAACATTCAGCAGCAGTTATTTGACTCTTACCAAATTTATACAACTAGGTAGCACAGCACAAACATTAACTTTATCTGGCACTGGAGTGGTGTCCTTAGAAAGTTGCATTTTTAATGGGAATTTAACAATTAATGCACCAGGAATTCTTACAAAATCCAGTACCTACTATGGCAACACGACATTCAACAGAACTGGTTCTGCTACAAATTTCCACAGCTACGGATCGAATGTCTATGCAGGAAATGTGACCTGGGACAATGCTGGAAGCGGGGGTAGAGTTCGCCTCTCATCTACTGCTCCGGATACCTATCTGGCTGATGCAACATTCAGTTCATCGGGTGGACAAGATATGCAAGTTGCTTATGTGGGTGACAATGCTTTTAGCGGAAATATCACAATCACCAGCAATAAGGTTGTCTTTAACACAAGCACCGGAAAAGTTACTTTTACAGGAACCAACAATCAAACTTTAAACGGAAGCTACAACTATCCGTTTAAAAAATTGGCGATTAACAAAACTTCAGGAACGGTCACCGCAAACACCACACTTAGCGTAGATGATTCCTTGATTTTCATTCAGGGAAATTTAATCACCACGAGCGCCAACCTACTCACCATGAAGCACGGTTCTATAGCAACCGGTGCTTCGAATAACAGTTTTGTGAGTGGGCCATTGAAGAAAATAGGGAATTCTGCTTTTGTTTTTGATGTGGGCTCAGGCAGCACCTATCGCCCTTTGACCATCACAGCACCATCGAACACATCGGATGCTTTTACGGCAGAATATTTTAGCACCGGACAAACCCTTGGTAACACCAAAGACACAACGATAACCTTTGTTAGCGACTGCGGTTACTGGAAACTAGACCGGAATGTAGGTTCTTCCAACATTACACCTAAGTTTGCCTTTGATTCCTTACATTGTGATTACCTGACAGTAAAACCAGTTCACATTGCACTCTGGAATGGTACTAAATGGACTGACAAAGGTGAAGCGGTGACCGAAAGCACCAATAAAACCACGAGCTTAGCCATGACTAGTTACGGAAACTTTGCTTTTGCTTATAATTTGAAACCGGGGGATGCACCTCAATTCCCATTAAGTGTGGAAACCTCATCCACTTGCAGTGGTATGGATGTCGAATTCAACCAAAACGAATTTTGGATTTCCTTCGATGTGGATTCTGCTTTGTTTAAATTTGCTTTATTTTCTCCAAAAAAGGATTCAGTGTATGCTCCTATTTCAAGACTTCAAGTATTCGACAATTATGAAGTAGGGCAAAATCAAACTCTTGTAGAAGAATGGTCTTTTGACTGTGATAGTTTGTTTCAAACTACGATACGAAAAACGGCAGTATTGGATACTTCAAAACAATACATGCTCAAAGTTACCAGATATATGCCGGGTGATTGTGTTGGAATTTCGAACACATTGGATCATTTTCTGAATTTTTGTTTGATGAATATCAGAATGAATCCCGCTTGTACTGTTCATACTTATTCTAGTGATGCAGACTTATTGACTTTGTTAGGTACATTAAGTAGCACGCCAGGCCAAGCATCAAATTGTGACATAGTAATGATTGACGCAATTTCAAACATTTCATCAATTGTACTTGGAACATCAATTGCCTTGCCGCTCAT
The DNA here is from genome assembly GCA_016713525.1 of Bacteroidota bacterium. Taxonomy (GTDB): domain Bacteria; phylum Bacteroidota; class Bacteroidia; order AKYH767-A; family OLB10; genus JADKJB01. Next base: position 410,630 of record JADJOZ010000007.1, read on the forward strand.
AGTTGAAGAAGGAGTTACCTTAGCCGGTAATTATGACTTGCTTTCTGAATCCTATAGCTTATCACTAAATGGTGTACCTCAGCCATCAATTAGTACCACTCCTTTGGGCACATTAATTTCCAATTTAGATAAAAGAGGAGAATACATTTTCCCTGGCCCTGGGGTTTCCACTGCTGGACTCACAGATCCTGGTTTCATTTTTTACATGATGCCTGGATCCGTTATTCGCAATTTAAGAATTCAAGGACCTATGCCTGGTTTTCAGGATTTTAATTCTGATGATCAATTATGTGCAGGAATAAAAGTAATTGGAGAATCAGACGTTACGGTTTATTCAAATCAAATATTGAACTGCGAAATTTACAATTTTTCTTATGCCGGAGTTTATATTGACCAAGGTTGTGATGCAGTTGAAATAAGTAAGTGTCATATTCATCATGTGCAGGGTGGTGGAGGAATGACCTCTCCAAAGGGATATGGAGTATGGGTTAAAGGGAAAGCTCTTGGTGAAGCTGATGGTTCACAAATTGAACTTCTGAATAATATTTCTAACGATTGTAAATCAGCGATTGATCTTGATTCTGATTTTATTAATTTAACTGTTTTCAATAACACTTTTGGAAACAATTTTTATGAAGAAACTGTTAATGGTCATCAAGATGATAATGTTTATTCTCACCCTGGATATTCGCCGAGTTGTTTTTATTATGTTGGGTCGAGTAGTAGTTGCTCTACACATGTTTGCAGCACCTCATTCAATATTGCAGGACTTGGATCGGGTTATATTGCAGTAAATAATTCCATATTTCATCAGCAAAGCAGAAACGAGAATACCATTTCCCAAATCGGTATCCCATATCGCTATAATCCTGTGCACAATGAAGTTTATACAATTGATGTTTCTCAAAACACCTTTGCGGTTAAGAAAGATGCTCCAGCTGCATTTTTAGGTACAGAATGTAATAAGGGTGGTTATTTTAAACTTGCAAATAATTATAGTGAATCGTGCACCTGGGATTATGAAAGAACTCGTGATGTTTTTGGATATTTCACGTCCACATCTGGTTTACCACCAATATTGAAAAATGAACTAAATAGTTTTGATTACCTTTCAGGTGTACCAGTAACCTCTACATCACCTCAGCCACCGGAATTTCAAATGGAATTTTCTACTACCGGACAGGTTCCGGGATTTTTACCAAATTCACCTTCAATCCCATTTATTTCGGAAAATGATCCCAACTTAGAACTGGAATTAACCAAAGGTACACATGGTTCGGCAAGTCAGGCTTATGTACTTCGGGCTAAAACTTCGCTCGTCACAACACCATCAATTGCAAATGGTTACAATTCATATGATGGTAACCAGCAAGTAACCGGTGCACAAACAAGCAGCCATACTATTACGTATGATGATGATAAGTTTTGGTTGGCTGGGACAACATTATTGCCTGGCCTATATGGCCTAGATGCCATGGCGGTGGATGCTTCATCTAATTCACCAAGACATGCTTCAAAATGGGTACATCAGCCCATTATCATTGCACCCGCTGATAATTATAAATTTATATTTCATATTAAAGATAGTTATTACAGCGATTTGTATGGTACAACAGGCACCGATATTGGTGTTACCAAACAGGTTGAACTGAATGGTCATGTGATCTGGGAAGAAGACATTGCAGATGGTGGTGATGATTGGGAAAGAATTGAATTAGACTTGATGACGGGTATTTGCCCAGATGCTTCTCTTATCCGGGATCATATTAATACCAGAGATTTGAAAAATGTTTTGACTTTTAGCATCGGAATGCCGAATCCTAGTGCTATTGGAACAGGTCAGAATGGACTAAGGGGTCTTATGGTTTGGGTGGACGATATTTATCTGAAACGTTTTGATTCTGCAGAAAATCTTTGTTTGGATGGCGATGTGGAAAGCTCTGATAAATTTGGTCTGAGCACAGCACCTTCTCCAGAATGTATGTTTTATCAGACTCAATCGGTAACTTTTGGAAGTGTTTGCAAAACATTAGATGATGCGTATAATCCAAATAAAACCCCGCTTGTTTTACCTTCAACAATTGCAAAATCAGCATCTTACTTATCAGGCTTGGATCGTAAATCGGGACTAAAATCAATAATGCTTAAATTAGATGGTATTCATAATGATATTAATCATCCTTATTGTTTAGACTACGATAATTATACCTCTGTTCCAGGGGTTATTACAAACCATGCAGTTATTTCTGCAGGATTTGATTTTGACTTCAAGGACTTTATTGGATGTGATGATTATTCTGATTTTGGTTATGATCTGGCATTTTCCGGAACTGATCCAATTGAAATCAGTAGTACTATCACTTTAGACGATAATGTTGGCATTGGACATAATCCCAATTTAATTCTTGATCGGGATGTATTAATTGAAAGTGGAGGAACACTTATATTGGAAGGAATCAATTTAATGATTCAGGAAGGCGCTATTGATCCGATCAGAATTACTGTTGAACAGTATGGAACATTGATTATCAAATGTAGTGCAACAAATCCGACAAATATATTTGCCTGTGGAGACATGTGGCAAGGAATTATCAATCTAGGAGGCAATATTTTTATCACAGAACCATGTATTGACAAAGAGCCTGAAATTTGGGATGCTGAAACTGCTATTTCAAGTACCGGGGGGAAAAGTAGATTTGAGGTACGTGCAATTCAAAGAAAATTATATTGGCGTAGAACTTAAAGATGGAAATTTTGTTTATCCAACAGGCATACCAATTGCAATTAGAGCGGTAGATTTTAATGCTTCAGGTGGATTGATTTCTAAAGAACCTCACATAGGAAAGCAATCACATACGCACATTATTTTGGATAATGTGTCTGACATTGTTATTGGTGATGCGCCAGCATCTAACACCGGTACGTTTACTAATAATTTCTCCACGGCAGAATACGGTATAAGGTCTACAAACAGCAAAGCGACCATTTTGAACAATGCTTTTACAAGTATCAATCCAACGACAAATAGTCCGCAGAACTGTACCTTTTGTGGCAGTTGCATCTACTTTGAAAATACAGACAATGTTGCTAGGGATTTAATTATTGGTGGGGCTTTTAACACAAGTTCAGGATTTGAATGGACTGAATACCTTAAAAACGACTTCACCAATTCAAAAAATGGTATTTTTACCCGAGGCAATCATGTGGCCACGATTCAGTCTAATACCTTCAATAATACTTATCAGGGTATCCGGTGCAATAGAAATTATGAGAATATAATTATTAATGAAGAAAACACGTTCTCTGAAACCAAATTTGGTGTAATTTTGTTCAATGTGAGAGGAGATATAGTTGTCGATGGAAATGTATTTAATGATCCGGGTGTTGGTACAATAAATCCCAGTTTTTACAGGACTGCCATTACGGTTCAGAATCCAGTTTCTTCTAATCGAATAACAAATGATGTACTGATAACCAATAACTCCATTTCCAATTACCGGATTGGTATTCATGGTATCAATTCTAAAATGACAGGAATAATAGGAAATACAATCACATATACGGTTGAAGATCCAGCGAAATTGGCAAATTATCATGGTGGCATCTGGCTTCAGAATTGCCAAGGTGCCTTCATTGCTGAAAACATCATTTCAAATTCTATTTTCATGCCCGATTTCAGTTTTAGAGGAATCGATATTGAAAATTCCCAGTCTTGCGACATAAATTGCAATGCTATTTCAAATATTGGAGTCAGTATTAACTTTAACGACCATTGTGATAAAAGCCAGTTAAGAGAGAATAGTCTTTCCGATTTTGATATTGGTGTAAATTTAAATAATGCATTGATAAACCTCAATCAGGGTTCTCATTTGGCCTCTGGTAACGAAACTGCTTGGGACAATGAATGGACAATGCCTTCAAGTAACGATTATACCTTTAAAGTAGCAGGTCAATTGTTAGGAATTCAAACTCCTATCAACTGGTACCATAAGGGGCCAGATGACGAGACTAACTCATTCAGTCCCAGATTGTTTGAAGGGCAGATAATATTTGTTGATGCTGGCGAGAGCCTTGCCTCAATTACCTGCACATCTACATCAGCAAATTTGGGAGACCGGATAGTGGAATTTGGACCTATAGTGGGCGATAGTGCATCTTATGATGTAAACCCCGAATATAATTCGTATCTTGCAAGAACGATTGCCTATAAGGCCATGAAGCTGGATTCTACCATAATCTTTCAGGGAGATTCGCTGGATGCGGATTTTGAAGCCTTTGTTGAAAGGCATGACACGAGCAATATTGGTAAATTTTACATGGTGGAATCGCTGATTGAAAGAGAAACCGATTCGGCAATGGTTATTCTTGAGTCCATTTCACCTGAAAATAATATTGAGACATATCTGATAGAGCACTATCAAAGAGAGCGGGAGATAGCAGAAAGAAATTATGAACTTTCATCAGCGGATAGTTCATTTTATCTGGAACGTAGTGTTGGAATTCCAACTACAGAAGGAGACGTGTATTATCATGGGCTGGGTAATCTGTTTATAGAACAGCATGTACCAATAGTGGCTTCACGAATGGGTTTACAACCGCCTATCCCACAGCCCGAGGTAGATGTTGCTAAAAATACTGATTTGGTAATATTTCCAAACCCAACAACAGGTCTTCTGACAATCAGAATCTCAGATCCGCAAACCAAGCTTTCTCACATCGAAATTTATAATTCCATGGGAGATTTGGTAATTTCAACCTTGGTAGAAAATAATAGTTATCTTATGGATATGACATCATATAATCAGGGCATTTACTTTATCAGATGTATTGATCAATCCAAAAAATATTATTCTAAGTCATTCAATCTTCTAAAATAACTTCCATTGTTTAAAAATATTCTATTCGTATTAATAACAATGTTGGCTTGTTTTAATTTGCCAGCTCAACGAGGAAACATTTGGTGTTTCGGTGACAGTGCTGCTTTAAATTTTAGTGGCGGAACTCCGGTTCCAGGATCAAGTTCTGTTGTTTCTAGGGGCTCCTGTGTTTCTATTTCTGATGCCAATGGTGATTTGTTGTTTTATGCAAACACAGATGGAAATAGCGGTGGGTTTTTTTCCGGTTTAATATGGAATAGAAATCATAATTTGATGATTGGTGGGGACTCAGTTGCAGGGACAGCTTGGTACCAGGAAATGGTAATCATTCCAAATCCTGCAGATGACTCCAGTTATTATCTTTTCTCTGTTGGAGTAACATATCAATTTGGGTTGATGTACTCACTCATAGACATGCGAGGTGATGGTGGTTTGGGAGCCGTCACACAAAAAAATGTGCAGTTGATGAATATTTTAATGGTAGATTGCATTTTAGCTATCAAACATGGAAATGGCCGGGATTGGTGGTTGCTGGTGAAGCCCTCACCAGTTGGTCAACCGGTATATAACAACACTTGGTATCCTTTCCTAATATCCCCAACAGGAATTACAGCCATGCCTTATAAAAATTTAGGTAGTTTAAATGGAACGGCGGGCGCACAATTATCAGTATCTTCAGACGGATCAAAAATTTGTTTCAACAATTGGGGGGGCTTAATCGAGCTCTTTAACTTTGATCGTTGTACAGGAATTATATCATCTGTTAATACTATAGAGCCACAACTGACAGTTGGGCCATACCCAATGTACTGGTCGAGTGCATTCTCTTTATCAGGTAGATACTTGTATGTAAGTTCTTCCACGGTCCCATGGAGTCGATTATATCAATTTGACACCTGGGCTGCTAATATTGCAGCTACCAAGACATTGCTATGGCAAACTGCAGTTCCTCCGTACACCATCGGAGCATTGAAAAGGGGGCCAGACGAAAAAATATATATCAGTTGTGCTTGGATTCAACCAAATGGAGGCTACCAATACCCTTATGATTCCACCATGTACTACGCTGAAAACATGAACCTCAGTGTTATTAACTCACCGGATTCAGCAGGTGTAGCCTGCGACTTCCAACCCTGGAGTTTTTACCTTGGCGGTAAACGTACTTACTGGGGTCTCCCCAATAATCCCGATTACGACTTACCTGCTCTGGCAGGCAGTCTGTGTGATACGCTGGTGGGGATTGGTGACGTGCCTGTTCAGGAGCAACAGCCTAATTTGTATGTCTATTATTCACCTCAGTGGCAAACTGCGTTTATTAATGCAAACCAGTTGAAAGGGACAAGTGGCAAGTTGCAAGTGTTTGATGTTATTGGTAATCTGGTATTCGAAGAAAACACGAAGTTTAATCCACCTTACTACACAAAAAATCTGAACTTGACTTCATTAGCCAAAGGGATGTATGTGGTAACCCTTGAAGCAGGCGGGCAGCGGTTGGTGAAAAAGTTTGTTGTGGAGTAGTCCAAAGATTTGGGTATCTATCCTAATACTGCGAAAGGTAAAATCTATTTTGATCGAATTTTATCACCGCTCACCATAGTCAAATTATTTGATGCATCGGGCAGACAAATAATATCCTGCGCTGCAACTAATGAAATAGACATAAGGGGATTGGAGGATGGATTTTATGTTTTGATGGTTATTGAAGATCAAACAAATATATTCTATAAAAATGTGGTAATAATAAAGTAAATGAGAAAAAACTCTTGAGTGCAAGATTGCCATTTAAAATAGCTAAGATGAAATATTTGTGGATAATAATCTTTTGTTTTGCGTTAGGCACAGCAGAATCACAAAATCGAAATTCTATCTGGTGCTTTGGCGACAGTGCTGCCATAGATTTTTCATCAGGTATTGCAACACCAATAAGTAGCGGTATGGATGGAAGGGGCAGTTGTGCAACCATAGCAAATGAAAGTGGAGACCTTCTCTTTTATGCTGCAACAATGTCGGCTTATTCTACAACTTTGGCGTATTCAACTTTTATATTTGATCAAAATCATAATATAATGCTAAATGGAGATTCAATTTTTGGGAAAGGTTGGTATCAGGAATTGGTAATTGTACCAAATCCTGCCAATGATAGTACATACTATTTGTTTTCTATCGGAGTCACAGGAAATGATTTTGGCCTTAAATACAGCATCATAGACATGCGCCTGAACGGGGGGCTTGGAGCTGTTACTGTTAAAAATGTGCAACTACAAAGCTTTGCTATGGTTGATTGCATGAATGCTGTTAAACATGGTAATGGCAGAGATTGGTGGTTGATTTTTAGAAAATCTGATTTTCCAACGTTCACATCTAATAATGATTTTTACTCATATTTAATAACTCCAAATGGTATTCAGAATTTCTCAGTTCAATCCATCGGAGAGCAAAACAGAACCAATTTAGGGAATATCAAATTTTCAAGTCACGGTGATAAAATGGTATTCAGTAGCATAGCTGATGTTGTAGAACTATTCGATTTTGACCGATGCACTGGCTTGTTAAGTAATCCAATCACCATCGAAGAAGACCCAGGTATGGCTCCTTACCTCCTAACCTGGAGTTGTGAATTCTCGCCCGATGCTAGTAAGTTGTATGTGACAGCATCACCTTCATCAACAGTTTTATTCCAATACAATTTGAATGCTCCAAATATAACTTCCAGCAAACAAACATTGTGGTCAATATCGTTTCCACAAGATGCAGGTGGTGGTTTAAAGCGAGCACCGGACAATAAAATATATCTTTCAACCATTTACTATAACGGAATTAATACTCCTTATCCCTACCCTGATAGCATTTACAATACATACAATATGAACCTATCCGTGATCAACCACCCGGATAGTTTAGGTGCGTTGTGCGATTTTCAACCATGGAGTTTTTATCTTGGCGGTAAACGAACATATATTGGCCTCCCCAATAACCCCGATTATGAATTGCCTGCTCTTGCTGGCAGTCCGTGTGATACGTTGGTAGGAGTGAGTGAAATTTCTTTTCAGGAGGAGCAGTCTAATTTGTATGTCTATTATTCACCTCAGTGGCAAACGGCCTTCATTAATGCAAACCAGTTGAAAGGGACAAGTAGCAAGTTACAAGTGTTTGATGTTATTGGTAATCTGGTATTCGAAGAAAGCACGAAGTTTTATCCACCTTACTACACAAAAAATCTGAACTGTACTTCATTAGCCAAAGGGATGTATGTGGTAACCCTTGAAGCAGGCGGGCAGCGGTTAGTGAAGAAGTTTGTTGTTGAGTAGTCCTATAACTTATTTTTAGTAGTTTAGCATAAATATGTATCTTGCCAGAACTATTGCCTATCAGGCCATGAAATGGGACTCAACTATAATTTATAAGGGCGATTCGCTGGATGCGGATTTTGAAGCCTTTTTCGAGAGTCATGACACGACTAATATTGGCAAATTTTACATGGTGGAATCGCTGATTGAAAGAGAAACCGATTCGGCAATGGTTATTCTTGAGTCCATTTCACCTGAAAATAATATTGAGACATATCTGATAGAACACTATCAAAGAGAGCGGGAGATAGCAGAAAGAAATTATGAACTTTCATCAGCGGATAGTTCATTTTATCTGGAACGTAGTGTTGGAATTCCAACTACTGAAGGAGACGTGTATTATCATGGGCTGGGTAACCTGTTTATAGAACAGCATGTACCGATTGTGGCTTCACGAATGGGGTTACAACCGCCTATCCCACAGCCCGAGGTAGCTGTTGCTAAAAATACTGATTTGGAAATATTTCCAAACCCAACAACAGGTCTTTTGACAATCAGGATCTCAGAACCGCAAATCAAGCTTTCTCACATCGAAATTTATAATTGCATGGGAGATTTGGTAATTTCAACCTGGATAGAAAATAATAGTTATCTTTTGGATATGACCACTTATAATCAGGGCATTTACTTTATCAGATGTATGGACCAATCCAGAAAATATCATACTAAGTCATTCAATCTTCTAAAATAAATTCTATTGGCTAAAAGTATCTCATTTTTGTTAATAGCTATGTTAGCTTGCTTTAATTTGACAGCCCAACGAGGAAACATCTGGTGTTTTGGGGACAGTGCTGCTATGGATTTTAATGGAGGAACTCCGGTTCCATCTTCAAGTTCTGTCCTCTCTCGCGGTTCCTGTGTTTCTATTGCTAACACTAATGGTGATTTGTTGCTTTACGCTCATACAAGGTCCGGTGCTGGTGGAGTTATCACAGGTTTAATTTATAATTCCACAAATCAACTTATGATGGATGGAGATTCAATAGCAGGAGGTGGCTGGTACCAGGAAATGGTTATTGTTCCTAATCCAGCTGATGATTCTAGCTATTATTTGTTCTCCGTAGGAGTTACGATGCAATTTGGATTGATGTACTCACTCATAGACATGCGAGGTGATGGTGGTCTTGGAGCCGTCACACAAAAAAATATTCAGTTAATGAATATACTGATGGTGGACTGCATTCTGGCCATCAAACATGGAAATGGAAGGGATTGGTGGTTGCTGGTAAAACCCTCACCAGTCGGTCAACCAACTTACAACAATACCTGGTATCCTTTTTTGATATCGCCAACAGGAATCACAGCCATGCCTTATAAAAATTTAGGAAGTTTGAATGGAACAAATATTGGAAAGCTAACACTTTCTCCCGATGGTTCTAAAATTTGTTTCATCAATTTAGGGGGATTAATTGAACTCTATAATTTTGATCGATGTACGGGCTTGTTGTCGTCAACAAAAAACATAGAGCCCGAATTATCTACCGGCCCTTACCCTTATTACTGGTCTAGCGAATTCTCTATTTCAGGTCGGTATTTGTATGTAAGTTCATCCACTGTTCCATGGAGTCGTTTATATCAATTTGACACTTGGGCTTCCAATATTGCTGCTACCAAAACATTGCTTTGGCAAACCGCAGTTCCTCCGTACACTATTGGAGCCTTGAAAAGAGGACCGGATGAAAAAATATATATCAGTTGTGCATGGGTTCAACCAAATGGAGGTTACCAATACCCGTATGATTCCACCATGTACTACACCGAAAACATGAATCTGAGCGTCATCAACTCACCGGACTCATCAGGCATTGCATGCGACTTTCAGCCATGGAGTTTCCACCTTGGCGGTAAACGCACCTACTGGGGCCTACCCAACAACCCCGATTACGACTTATCCGCACTGGCAGGCAGTCCTTGTGATACGTTGGTTGGAATTGGAGAAACTCCACAAATTCAGCAAGCTTTCATAAATGTGTTCTACCACTCAGCATGGGGAAAAGCATTCATTAATGCCTCAAATTTGAAAGGCAAAACCGGTAAGCTATTGGTGTACGATATGCAAGGAAAGGTCATTCACTCGGAATCTCTGAGAATACAGAATAGGTACTACACAAAAGATTTGTCGATGATGGGTAAGGCTGATGGGGTTTATCTTGTGGTTTTGGAGACGGAACAGGAGTGGTTGGTTAAGAAATTTGTTGTTGAGTGATTTTGTTATGTATACATGATTAGAGATTTGTACTTTACAGGCATCCTCGCCACAGGCGAGGACGATGGTGGTTGCAAAATTGTCCTCAGGCACGAATTTTTGACAACATAATCAGCAATACAGATTTTAATGCTGATGATAATTTCAGAGGAATTGATATTTGGAGTTCAGTTCTTACTGATGTAAATTGCAATGATATTACTAATTTAGGAGTAGGCATCAGTTTCTTTGATGATTGCCGAAATTCTCAATTACGCTCCAATGTTATAACAGAATTCAACCGAGGTGTTTGGTTGAATGGTATCAACGGACAGGGTATGATAAATCTGGTACAAGGAGTTCAGGAACTACAAATAGTGCTTGGGATAATGAATGGATCTTCAATGACCCTTTAAACAATACGGGTCAATTTAAGGTAGATGGATTAGTTATTGGCGGTCAACCAATCAACTGGTACCATCAAGATCTGGATGATCCAGGAATAACCTGGAGTCCTAATCCTTGGAATGGATCTATGGTTCTGCCAGATGATCAAGAAAACACTGCAGGGGCTTCTTGCTATGACGTTTTGAGATTGGCGGGTGACTCCAGAATAGCTAATTTTGGAACTATAGTAGGTGATAGTGCAACATATGGTGAATATAGCGATCAACTTCGTTATCTGGGAAGAAGTACAACTTACGCAATAATGAAAATTGATTCATCAATCATAAATGTAGGTGATTCTTTAGATGTGTATTTTGAAGCATTCTACGATCAATTGGACACCTCCAACTCAGGAGTTTTTTACAAAATTCAATCGCTGATAGAAACCATCCCTGATTCGGCATTAATACTGATTGAAGCTATGGTGCCAGAAAATGAACTCGAAGAAAAGCTCCTTGCTTTTTATCAAATCTATTTTGATGCTTTCTATACCGATGACAATTTGTCGAGTACGGATTCAGCTGTGGTAATGGAATGGACACAAGGAAACATTGCGCTTTCCGGAAATACACACTTTTATTCTTTAGCAACCATGTTTGAAGAAAAACATCCTGAACTTATAAGTTTAAGATCATCAGGAACACCTTCCAATTCGGCGGAAAATTCATTAGTGTATTCAAATGATAATGTTGAAGTTTTCCCAAATCCTGCAGATCAGAATGTTACAGTTAAAATGGCAAATTCAAGTTCTGTCATTACTAAGATACAGATCATTAATTCTATGGGAAAAATTGTTGCCACTTATGCACCGGATAATTCAACTTATTTACTAAATTTGAAGGGAATTGCTCCGGGATTGTATTTCCTGAAGATTTATTGTCTCAATACAGAGTACAACAAGAAAATTCAAATTATCCGCTAGATGACCAAAAAATTCTGGTATTTGATATTAACTTTCACATTTTGTTTACCAAATTTGCATGCATTTGCCCAACGTGGTGCCAATTGGTGTTTTGGTGATAGTGCCGGTATTGATTTTACTGTTGCATCGAGTCCAGTTATTTTTACAAACTCAGTTTTATCAAGGGGAACTGCAGTTTCAATTTCAGACGCTACAGGCACATTGCAGCTTTATGCCATGACGGATGCTCAGGAAGCTGGCATAATCTCTGGAATTGTTTTTAATAAAAATCATGAAATGATGCTGAATGGTGATTCGCTTGCAGGAAGTGGTTGGTACCATGAAATGGTAATTCTTCCTGACCCTGCAGAGGATTCGCTATTTTATTTATTTTCAATTGGAGTCAGTTACTCCTATGGATTAAAGTATTCTAAAATAGACTTGAGGGGTGAAAATGGATTGGGTGAAGTGGTGCAGAAAAATGTGTCGTTGTTGGATTCAATTTACATGGTGGATGGTTTGACCGCTGTCAAACATGGCAATGGTAGGGATTGGTGGTTGGTAGCTAGAAAATGGGATTATTTTGCTGGATTGCCTTGGGAAAATAATGAATGGTACGTCTACTTAATTTCTAATAATGGTATAACAATGATACCTATTCAAAACGTTGGTTCCATGAATAGTACCAATAATGGAAGGCTTTACTTTGATCCAACCGGAAATAAAATGGTATTTATAAATGGTATTTCTCTGATTGAATTATACGATTTTAATCGCTGTACCGGAGAGGTAACCAACCCGGTAACTATTGAGCAACAGGATTTATTTGGAGTATACCCGCATTATTGGACATGCCAATTTTCATCATCAGGTAGATTCTTATACATCGGGTCAAATAGTGACACGAGTAAACTATATCAATTTGACACCTGGACTCCTGCAATAGATTCCACTAAAACCTTATTGTGGCAAACTTCATTTCCAAAATTTACCATGGGAGATTTGAAATTAGCACCCGACAATAAAATCTATTTGAGTATGTGTTATGTAGATTCAGCGGGGAATGACTTTCCTTATGCTGCTAACAATTATGCATCATATAACATGAACCTAAGTGTCATCAACTCGCCAGATTCTGCAGGCATTGCATGCGATTTCCAGCCATGGAGTTTCTATCTTGGCAGTAAACGCACCTACTGGGGCCTCCCTAACAACCCAGATTACGACTTACCCGCACTTACAGGCAGTCCGTGTGATACGTTGGTGGGAATCGGTGATGTCCCACAAATACAACAAGCTGTACTAAATGTTTTCTACCACTCTGCATGGGAGAAAGCATTCATTAATGCTTCTAACTTGAAAGGAAAAACCGGTAAGTTATTGGTTTATGATTTGCAAGGAAAGGTTATTCATTCAGAGCCACTCAGGATACATAATGGATACTATACTAAAGATCTTTCAATGACAGTATATGAAACTGGGGTATATATAGTTACTATTCATACTGAAGGAGAAAGATTAGCGAAGAAGTTAACAAAATAATTGGCTGATACCAAAATGAGAATTAAATAATAAGTCGAATTACCTAGGAACTGGAGCAAGTACTATTGCATATTCAACAGATCAGATTAGCTTGCAGAATAAATTAAACACGACTAACACGAAAACGAGCACTAAAATGTTAGCTAAAATCTACTACTTACAGATTACTGCTAACAGATAACTGATTACCCCGTATTTGATCACCCCCGTTTGCGTGGACAAATCACTACGGGGCAGGCTTATAACTGCTAAAAACCCCACTTTCATAAATCCTTTTCGTTCGAAATAATCTTTTGCTTCAGTAGCTTTTAGTTTGGATTCATAACCTGTTAAAATCACATGGTACAATCCCGATTTACCTTTAGAAATAAGCACTTTTGAAACATCTTCTTTAAGATATAAATCGTTGGCGATATAAATGACGTGAAGTAAATCATCAGACGACCACAATGAGATACTATATTTTTCAAGTTCAGCCTTGTTACCCATACAATCAACTACAGGATGTGCATGAAATAAACTATCCAACTCATCGGTCATTTGAATGTAATTAATTACTTCAAGTCGAACCGGCACCAACCCTTTATGGTACCCTCCTATTCTTCTTGCTGCAGCTTCAGACAAATCAATAATCCGGTTTCCTGCATAGGGGCCGCGATCATTTACCCTTACAATTATATTGTAGTTGTTTTGTTTATTAATTACATTGATAAAAGTATGAAACGGTAATGTACGATGTGCTGCAGTATAATCGAGATTATTAAATCTTTCACCATTGGCCGTCATTTGTCCCTGAAATCGCTTTGCATAATAAGAAGCGGGACCATCAACTTTATGATCATCGTTGTTGGCTTGCTGTTGTGCTATAACTATACAAGCAACAGAAACGAATGTAAAAAAAAACAGCAAGGATCTTTTCATACATCAATAATACAACAAAATGATTTAAAAATCCACAAGAAACTTTACCAGCTATTGTAATTTATTGAAGTTCAGAAGGTGAGAAATCAAAAAAACTACTAAATAAAATCAATTTAGCCTTCGGGAAATTATTCTTTCAGCATGCTGAAACAACTGAGAAGGATTGTAAGTTCGCCATGGAAAATCATTAAATTCTCCGCCAAAAGAAATGTAATAATCGATATTATTTTTTGAAAATTCATCAACCACATGAGGCATAAAATTCATAGCAATGATCCAGCCCTCTTCCACATCATCGAACCATTCCTGATAATAGCAATCGTCAGATGCATGAAAATTCAATACATTTTCTCCGATCAAAATAAATTTTGAATACCTTTTCCTATCAGGTCATCAATGACATCACGTTTCAAAATCATGATATCATTATTGATGGCATCATTCCATTCACCAATCAGTTCAATGATGGCAAATCCCGTATTATACTCGGCAAAAAGGACTTTTAAGTATAGCGTGTTGGAACCGAAATCATCCCATTGAGGATGAATAAAATAATTATAGATGGTATTGGAATATTCAAACTCACTATACTCACGTCCATAAAAAGGAGATAATTCATCTTCTTCAGCGGTGTATAAATCACGCCATCTGTAATATGGTTCTATATCCTGCATGCTACTATTTAATCTGTCTTCCGTTCATAATTATCAATGGCATTTCTTACACTGCCAAAGGTATTCAACAAATTGGAAGCCTGCTCTTCAGAAACAGAGAGCGCATTCATAATCATTTTAATTCCGCGGTCAACAAGTTTATTATTTGATAACTGCATATCCACCATTTTATTTCCTCTCACCCGTCCCAATCTGATCATCACACTGGTAGTAAGCATATTTAAAACCAGTTTCTGTGCCGTTCCCGATTTCATTCGTGTAGAACCGGTAACAAATTCGGGACCTACCACAACTACAACAGGAAAATCGGCTATTGCAGCAATCCTTGAACCGGGATTACAGGTAATGCAACCGGTAATGATGCCATGGTCCTTACAGGTTTGAAGTCCGCCCGCTACATAAGGAGTGGAACCTGATGCTGCAATACCAACAACCACATCATTGGTATTAATATTGTATTCCGATAAATCTTTCCATGCAGCAGCTTCATCGTCTTCCGCAAACTCAACTGCTTTACGAATAGCAGTATCGCCACCTGCAATAATTCCGACTACTACGCCATGTTCAATACCATAAGTTGGCGGACATTCTGAAGCATCTACAATTCCTAACCTGCCACTGGTTCCTGCTCCAATATAAAAAAGCCTTCCACCCTGCTGTAATTTGGCAGTTACCTGCTCCACAAGTTTTTCAATTTGTGGAATAGCTTTTTCAACGGCGAAGGGTACTGTTTTATCTTCGTTATTAATATTTGTCAATAATTCTGATACCGACATTTTTTCTAATGCGTCGTATCCTGAATCAGATTCTGTAATGCGCTGGCTCATAATAACGATTAGTATACGGGAGGATAAAGACCCGGATTACATCTTCGGATCATTTCATAAACTGTGTCAAAAACATCTTCCGTATTCGGCTTCGAATAGTAATCACCATCAGATCCATAAGCAGGACGGTGCTCTTTGGCTGCGAGGGTAACCGGAGGGATTTCCAGAAAATCGAAACCACCTTGTTCTTCCATCACTTTTTGTAACATGTAAGCTGTTCCACCACCGGGAACATCTTCATCCATGAACAAAATTTTATTCGTTTTGCGCAATGAATCCACAATCATGTGATTCACATCAAAAGGCAACAGCGTTTGCACATCAATTACTTCACAACTAATATCAAATTGCTCCAGTTGCTTAGCGGCTTCGAGTACAATCTTGCAGCAAGAGCCATAAGTTACTATAGTAATATCATCACCCTCACGTAATACTTCAGGTATTCCGGGAGCCAGTTTATACTCTCCTATATTAACCGGCAGACGTTCTTTGGAACGGTAACCATTCAGTGGCTCAATAATCAGTGCTGCATCATCAGAAGCAAGCATGGTATTATAAAATCCTGCAGCCTGTGTCATGTTTCTTGGGACAAACAAATACATCCCGCGAAGGGAGCCCAGCAACATGCCTATAGGAGAACCGCTGTGCCACACGCCTTCCAGACGATGTCCGCGGGTGCTAATAATCAGCGGTGCTTTCTGACCACCACGGGTGCGGTATTGTAAGCAGGCTAAATCATCTGTTATAACGGTCAGTGCATATACGAGATAATCGAGATATTGAATTTCCGCAATCGGACGTAATCCACGTAAGGCCATTCCGATTCCCTGACCAATAATAGTTGCTTCACGAATACCGGTATCCATCACCCGGTTCATCCCGAATTTTTCCTGTAATCCGGCCCAGGTTTGATTCACGCCACCTATGTGACCTACATCTTCACCAAAAGCAATAATTTCGGGATACTTTGCCATTAGTTTTTCGAAATTCGCCAGTAAAATTTCACGACCATCAACCATTGGAGAGTCGGAATTATATTGCGGCTCAACAGGCATAATCGCCATGGCATTATGTGCAGACTGACTCATCAGATGCGAATCATAACGCTCTGTATTTTGCTCATCCCATTGTACCAGCCAGTTAATAAGGGCTGTACGTGAAGGATTATTTTCACCTCTTACATAACGAAGCGTTGACTTAATGGCAAATGCAATATCTTTTCTTTCAGAATCATTTTTAGCAAGTAATTCATCCTTAATTTTATGAATAAATACTGCGTTCGAAGAGCTATCGGCAACAGCACTTATGGCAGCAATTGCAGCATTTAACTCTTCCTGAATCGATTTGCGGAAGGCATCCCATGCTCTTTTGCGTGCATCGTTAGCAGTCTTTTTAGCTTCTGCTTCAATACCATCTAATTCACCAGGTGTAGCAATTGCGGTTTCCAGCATCCACTCACGCATTTTCTTGATGCAATCAAAATCCTCTTCCCATTTTAACCGCTCTTTCGATTTATATCTTTCATGAGAACCGGATGTTGAATGACCTTGTGGTTGTGTGAGATCCTGAATATGAAATAATACCGGAATATGTTGTTCGCGGCACTTAGCAATTCCTTTTTCATACAATTCCACCAACCCTGGATAATCCCAGCCATTACCTGTAAAAATCAGGTATCCATCTTTATCATCTGTTTTTTCAAATCCACGTAAGGCATCAGAAATACTTGCTTTGGTAGTCTGGAATTTTTTAGGAACTGAAATTCCATAACCATCATCCCAGACTGAAATTGCCATAGGAACCTGAAGCACACCGGCAGCATTGATAGTCTCAAAGAATAACCCTTCCGATGTTGAAGCATCACCAATTGTTCCAAAGGCAACTTCATTTCCTTCATTTGAAAAACGACGGTGCTTATCGGTGTGTAATGCCTGATTACTTCTGTATAATTTAGATGCCAAAGCAAGACCAAGCAAACGTGGCATTTGTCCGGCTGTAGGTGAAATATCGGCAGAAGAATTTTTTAAGGATGTCAGATTTTTCCAGTTTCCGGTTTCATCCAGCAAACGTGTGGCATAGTGTCCGTTCATGAGGCGACCTGCAGATGAAGGATCTGCATTCACATCCGGATGTGCATAAAGCTGCGCAAAAAACTCTTGAATAGTTAATAATCCACTAGCCATCATGAATGTCTGATCACGATAATATCCCGAACGGAAATCCCCGTTACGGAATGCTTTTGCCATTGCTAATTGTGCGATTTCTTTGCCATCACCAAAAATTCCAAATTTTGCCTTACCGGTTAAAACTTCCCGGCGACCAAGTAAACTAGCCTGGCGACTCTCATTCGCAATTCGGTAATCATTTAAAACAATAGCTCTGAAATCATCAAAAGAAATCTCCTGCTTTGCGGTTTGATCACCTGTATTTGTAGCACTCATTGATCAGTTTTTTTTGATTTGGTGATTTGATGGTTTGGTAATTTGGTGATAGGGAGGTTTTCTAAACTGGTGATTTCGTGCCTTTGCAGAAATTCCAAATCTTAATCCTTAATCCTTAATTCTTAATCCTTAATCCTTAATCCTTAAATCTCCCCGGTTTATAATTCACAAAAATAGTCAAAATATCAGCCTTGGGCAAATATCTGCAAGACACTATAAAACAACTACTTATAATAGGAATATAACTTTTATCCGATCAGAATTTCGATAGTTGCGAAAACCGCAAGTACGACGCTGGCAATGCCATTGGTGGTAAAAAAAGCAATATTTACTTTACTGAGATCTCCAATTTTGACCAGGGTATGCTGATAGATTAACAATCCGGTAAAAATTGCCCATCCCGCAAGGTAAATCCATCCCAAATGACCATAAAAACTAGCTGCCAGCAGCACTCCGGCAGCGGTAATATGCAGAACTTCGGAAATACGCAGCGACATTTTTGATCCGAATACAGAGGGGATTGAAAATAATTTTTGTTGTTTATCAAAAACCTCATCCTGAAGGGCATAAATAATATCGAATCCACTTACCCAGGAAACAACGGCAACGGAGAATAAAACGGGAACTAATGCAAATTCACCGGTGACAGCCAGGTAGGCTCCAATGGGCGCCAGGGAAAGTCCGATTCCTAACACAATGTGACTGAATGGCGTGAATCGCTTGGTATAGCTATAGCCCAACACCACTAACAAGGCTACCGGGGACAAATAAAAACAGATTGGATTAATAAACCAGGTGGTAACTATGAAGGCAACTGCATTGAGCAGGGTAAATAAAATGGCAGCCTTGGAGGAGATAATTCCGGCAGGTATTTCCCTGATGGCAGTACGTTCATTCTTTGCGTCAATATCGCGATCGGCCCAGCGGTTGAACGCCATGGCAGCGGAACGGACGAAAACCATGCACAGTAAAACGGTGAGAATCAACCAGGGATTAAAATTGAAGTTAACTTCTCTGGCACCGGTGAGGAAACCAATTAGCGCAAAAGGCAGCGCAAACACCGTGTGACTGAATTTAATAAGGGAAAGATAACTGGAAATTCCGCTTTTCTTCATTATTTTGAAATGTGGGGCAAATTTAGGGGAAAAACCATAGGAAAAAGCCTCTTTTTAGCTAATTTTGCAAACTTCTAATCAATCTGTTAAAACAAACAACATGTCAGACGATAAAAAAATAATTTTTTCTATGGTTGGGGTAAACAAAATTTTCCCTCCACAGAAGCAAGTACTTAAAGATATTTACCTTTCCTTTTACTATGGCGCCAAAATCGGTATTCTGGGTTTAAACGGTAGCGGAAAGTCTACCCTATTAAAAATCATTGCAGGTATTGAAAAATCTTTTCAGGGCGAGGTGGTATTCTCACCCGGTTATACTGTCGGATACTTATCTCAGGAACCTGAATTAGATGCTACCAAAACTGCTAAAGAAGTTGTTATGGAAGCCGTTCAGGAAATTGTAGATATCCTGAAAGAATATGAAGAGGTAAACAACAAATTTTCGGAACCGATGAGTGATGATGAGATGAATAAACTCATCGAACGCCAGGGCGTTTTAATGGATAAAATTGAGCAACACGGCGCGTGGGAACTCGACAACAAGATTGAAATTGCAATGGACGCTCTACGTTGTCCGGAAGGCGATACTCCGGTGAAAGATTTATCTGGAGGTGAAAAACGTCGTATTGCATTGTGCCGTTTACTTTTGCAGGAACCTGATATTTTATTGCTCGATGAGCCTACCAACCACCTGGATGCAGAATCAGTTGACTGGCTCGAACAACATTTACAGCGCTATAAAGGAACTGTAATTGCCGTGACCCACGATCGTTACTTCCTCGATAATGTTGCAGGCTGGATTCTGGAACTCGATCGTGGTGAAGGAATTCCATGGCAGGGAAATTATTCATCGTGGCTCGAGCAAAAATCGAAACGTCTTGCTCAGGAAGAAAAAACAGAGAGCAAGCGACAAAAAACGCTTCAGCGGGAATTGGAATGGGTACGAATGGCTCCTAAAGCACGTCATGCAAAAAGCAAAGCCCTTTGGCAGCATACGACCGCATGATGGGTGAAGATGTAAAACAGAAAGAAGAAAAACTTGAAATATTCATCCCTAACGGACCTCGTCTGGGAAATGAAGTGATTGAAGCCATCAATATTTCCAAATCTTATGGCGACAAATTACTTTTTGAAAACTTAAGCTTTCGCCTCCCTCCTGCTGGAATCGTTGGTATTATTGGTCCAAACGGAGCCGGTAAAACAACTTTATTCCGCATTATGATGGGTGCAGAACAACCCGATAGTGGTGAAATTAAAATCGGAGGAACTGTTCAGGTTGGATATGTGGATCAGTCACATGATGGCATCGATAATGAAAAAACAGTTTATGAAGTAATTTCCGGCGGACATGAAATAATTGAACTCGGTGGTCGCACCCTTAACTCCCGTGCTTATGTTGGAAGATTTAATTTCAGCGGTGCCGATCAGGGTAAAAAAGCAGGTGTACTTTCCGGTGGTGAAAGAAACCGTTTACATTTAGCAATGACCTTGAAGTCGGAAGCAAACGTGCTGCTGCTGGATGAGCCTACTAACGATATTGATGTGAACACACTGCGTGCACTGGAAGAAGCTCTTGAAAACTTTGCCGGTTGTGCGGTAATTATTTCTCACGATCGTTGGTTCCTCGACAGAATCTGTACGCACATCCTGGCATTTGAAGGCGATTCTCAAGTTTATTTCTTTGAAGGCGGCTACACCGATTATGAAGAAAATAAAAAGAAACGCCTTGGTGATACCGGTCCGCATCGTATTAAATATAAAACGCTGGTTCGATAATCAGTTTGAAATAATATTGCGCAATTGAAATTTTATCTTGTAATTCTAACACCTTGAAACCATCTATTCCAAAAGGTACACGTGATTTTTCTCCGGTTGAAATGGCGCGTCGTAACTACATTCTTGATACGATCCGGCAAGTATATTTCCGTTATGGTTATCAGCAAATAGAAACTCCTGCAATGGAAAACCTTACTACCCTCACCGGCAAGTATGGTGAAGAAGGTGATCAGTTATTATTTAAGATTTTGAATTCGCGCATTCATGAATCCAAAAACAAACCTGCATTACTCGAAGATTTTGAGCGATCACTTGAAAAAAAATACCAACTCAGAATTACTTACTGAAAGAGCATTACGTTACGACTTGACTGTTCCATTTGCCCGGTACGTGGTGATGCACCAAAACGACATAACTTTTCCATTCAAACGCTTCCAGATTCAACCAGTGTGGCGTGCCGATCGTCCACAAAAGGACGTTACCGTGAATTTTATCAGTGTGATGCCGATGTGATTGGGAGTGATTCGTTGCTGAATGAAGTGGAGCTGATTCAGATCATGGAAAATGTTTTTGATCAGCTGAATATTAATGTTGCCATCAAAATAAATAACCGTAAAATCTTAAGTGGTATTGCCGAAGTTATTGGTGCCGGAGACATGATCGTTGACATAACTGTTGCGATTGATAAGCTCGATAAAATTGGTCTTGAAAAAGTGAATGAAGAGCTTCGCAATAAAGGTCTCGACGAAAATGCAATTCAAAAACTGCAACCACTTTTGGTCTTCAAAGGAAATACTGCTGACACAATCACTTTTCTGAAAACACTGCTTAACGATTCCGAAATAGGAAAAAAAGGAATTCAGGAATTAGAATATGTATTTCAATTAGCCGATTCTTCATTTCTGGAATTGGATATAACTCTCGCCCGTGGTTTGAACTATTACACCGGAGCAATTTTTGAAGTCAAGGCCAATGGCGTTCAAATTGGCAGCATTACAGGCGGCGGAAGGTATGATGACCTTACAGGAATATTTGGATTGCCCAATGTCTCCGGCGTGGGAATTTCTTTTGGTATTGATCGCATTTACGATGTCATGAATGAATTGGGTTTATTTGAAAATCGCGATTTGAAACAATCCGGTACCCGGGTAATGTTTGTGAACTTTGGTCAGGAAGAAGAGAAATTTTGTCTGAAGGAAATTAAGAAGTTAAGAAATGCAGGTATCAATGCCGAACTGTTTCCTGATCAGGCTAAGATGAAGAAGCAGTTGGCTTATGCCGATGCAAAAAAGATACCTTATGTAATTTTAATAGGAAGTGAAGAGATGACCTCCGGTATTTTTACCATCAAAAACATGAATTCAGGAGAACAGTTTAAAAAGCGCCTGGAGGATGTTATGGAGGAATTGAAAGGGTAAACTAAACATTAAAATTACGTTCATCACAACAGTGCAACTTTTTTTGAACGCAGAGTTAGGGAGACGCAGAGGGGGGCTTCGCCCTGAGAAGATCATATTGGCTTGCGCCATGTAATTTCTTGAGTACAATTCGAATTATTTTTTTTGAACGCAGGGCTTTTTTGCGCTCTTGAGTTGAATTTTTTTTTGAACGCAGAGTTAGGGAGACGCAGAGGGGGCTTCGCCTGAGAAGATCAAATTGGCTTGCGCCATGTAATTTCTTGAGTAATATTTGAATTATTTTTTTTGAACGCAGAGTTAGGGAGACGCAGAGGGGGGCTTCGCCCTGAGAAGATCATATTGGCTTGCGCCATCAGATTTCTTGAGTATTATTCGAATTATTTTTTTTGAACGCAGAGTTAGGGAGACGCAGAGAGGGGCTTCGCCCTGAAAAGATCATATTGGCTTGCGCCATGTAATTTCTTGAGTACAATTCGAATTATTTTTTTTGAACGCAGAGTTAGGGAGACGCGGAGGCTTCCCTGGAGATATTGGAATATTTTTTGAACGCAGTTGGGAGGCGGAGGGGGCTTCGCCCTGAGAGGTGATGGTGGCTTGCCCCACGAGTAATGTAGTGGATGCTTAATGGACTATCCTCTTACTCAGTTTCGCAGCATGAATTATCCAAAAGCCGAATAAACGTCTATTTTCATTTCCGTGTTTTAAAGAGGTTAAAATTTACCAAATTTGTAAAAAATACAAATTATTAACTTTTTAAATCACTTTTTAAAACCATTTTCATGAAAAATCAAATTGAATTATTGACGGGCAAAGTAATCGGATGCGCTATTGAGGTGCACAGAAATCTCGGTCCTGGCTTATTAGAATCTGTTTATCAAATATGCTTGACAGAAGAGTTGGCAATGGCAGGCATTCAAGCTCGAAAACAAGTTCCAATTCCAATCAACTACAAGGGCCAACAACTTGATAAAGAATTTGTTGCGGACTTTCTAATTGAAGACACGCTTGTGGTAGAAATAAAAGCTGTTGAAATAATATTGCCTGTCCATGAAGTTCAATTGGTAACATATCTTAAATTAGCAGAAAAAAATATTGGGCTCCTAATTAACTTCAATGTGCCGGTATTAACAGCTGGGATTAGGAGAAAAGTACATGACCTGCAAGAAAATTGAAATAATAATCTACCTACCTGATAGTGCGTCAGCCTCTCTGCGTCTCCCTAACTCTGCGTTTAAATAATTTACTATATGCCAACACACAAAATTTCATCCACACACATCGACTTCAGTACCATACGAAATATACTTGGTGGAGAATATCAATTAGCCCTTTCTGAGGATGCAATTCAGCGAATTAACAAATGCCGCGATTATATTGATCAGCGGATGCAATCGCAGAAAGAACCCATTTATGGCATCAACACGGGGTTTGGAGCGCTTTACGACAAAACCATTTCGCATGCCGATTTAGAGACATTGCAAAAAAATCTGGTGATGTCGCATGCATGTGGTGCAGGAGATGAAGTACCACAGCATATTGTGAAACTGATGTTATTTTTGAAAATCCAGGGATTATCTTATGGTAATTCCGGAGTGCAGTTGGATACTGTTCAGCGGCTGGTTGACTTTTTTAATTATGATATATTGCCTGTTGTTTACCAGCAAGGATCTCTGGGTGCATCGGGTGACCTGGCACCTTTGGCACATCTTTGCCTGCCATTACTGGGATTAGGAGAAGTGTATTATAAAGGGGCACGCAAGCAGGCATCTGACATTCTGGAGCGTCATAACTGGAAGCCAATAAATTTAAAATCGAAAGAAGGATTAGCCTTATTGAACGGCACTCAGTTTATGAGTTCTTATGGCTCTTGGGCAATAACCGAGTCGCAAAATTTATCGAATTGGGCCGATTTAATTGGAGCGCTGTCGCTGGAAGCTTATGACGGTCGCCCGGAACCATTTCATCATTTAATACAGGCAATAAGACCTCATAAAGGACAAATTAATACCGCACAGAATTTCAGAATGTTGCTGGAAGGAAGTGAATTGATTCAAAGAAAAAAACAACATGTACAAGATCCATATTCATTCCGATGCATTCCTCAGGTTCATGGTGCATCTAAGGACGCTATTGATTACTGTTCATTTGCCTTTTTCAATGAAATAAATTCTGTAACAGATAACCCTACAGTTTTCCCGGATGAGGATTTAATTATTTCTGCAGGTAATTTTCACGGACAACCATTAGCCTTGCCACTCGACTTTTTGGCTATTGCACTTGCTGAGCTGGGTAATATTTCGGAGCGACGGACTTACCTTTTAATTTCCGGACAACGTGGCCTCCCTCCTTTTCTGGCAGCAAATGCCGGATTAAATTCCGGATTTATGATTCCGCAATATACGGCCGCTTCAATTGTCAGTCAGAATAAACAACTGTGTACTCCTGCTTCTGTCGACTCCATTGTGTCGAGTAACGGGCAGGAAGATCATGTAAGTATGGGTGCTAATGCAGCTACAAAGGCTTTCCGGGTAGTAGAGAATCTGAAAACTATTCTGGCAATTG
Organism: Bacteroidota bacterium; assembly: GCA_016713525.1. Taxonomy (GTDB): domain Bacteria; phylum Bacteroidota; class Bacteroidia; order AKYH767-A; family OLB10; genus JADKJB01. The sequence continues at coordinate 435,663 of JADJOZ010000007.1, forward strand.
AATTATATACTGCAGCACAGGCATTAGAATTCCGCAGACCTGCAAAAAGTAGTGCTGCTGTTGAAAAATTAGTAGAGGCATACAGAAATCACGTATCGTTTGTTGCTGAAGACCGTTACATGGCAATTGATATTGCAGCTACCAGAGCATTTCTGAATAGCTATGAATTGCCTGACAATTTATGCTGATACCGTTTGCTTCAGGCGTTCAACCTGCTCATTAGTTCCTAAAACAAACAATTTCATATCACATGAAATGATGGTTTGATCAGGTGGATTAATGACATATCCTCCGTCGGGAGATTTCATACCTAAAATGTTGATCCCAAAATTTTCCGGAAGATTTAAAGAACCCAGGGTTTGATTCAAAAACTGACTCTTGCAATTCTTAAAAGAAATTTCTTCCAGATCAAAAGCTGCCTTTCCGGTAATCACGTCAACAAACTCCAAAACATCGGGCTGTGCTATCAAAGAAGCCATGTGAACACCACCAATTTTATCGGGCATAATTACATTATCGGCACCTGCTCTTTTAATTTTACTAAAAGAAGAATCTTCCGAAGCTCTGCTTATTATTTTAAGAGAAGAATTTAACCCTCTTGCAGTGAGAACCACAAAAACATTATCAGCATCTTTAGGTAAAGAAGTTATTAATGCACTAGCTCTTTCTATTCCTGCATCATGCAATACCTCATCGCGGGTAGCATCACCTTCTATAAACAGCAGGGAGGGATCAGTGCTGAAATGCGCTGGTATCTGAATTAGACTCGATTACCACAAACTGTCTTTTGTGCAATCGCAATTGTTCGCATGCCTGCTTGCCATTTCTGCCATAGCCACATACAATGATGTGACCATTCAATTTTTCAATTCTTGATTTCACCTTTTTATGTTTATAATATTGTTGTATTCCACCTTCTAACAGATATGTTGTTATGACTGATATTGCATAAGTTGCAATTCCAAGACTAACAATAATCAACATAGCAACAAAAATGCGTCCTTCCGGGGACAAATCATGCACAGCACCCAGGCCAACAGTAGACACAATGATAACGGTCATGTAAAAAGATTCTGCAAATGAATAACCTTCAATTGCCATGAAACCAACAATACCTCCTACCTGGACCGCAAAAATCAAAAATATAGCAAGTCGCAACTTGTGCAAAAACTGATTGTCGAAAATATTCATACTTGCATTTAATATAGAGCAAAGATAGAAGACTCAGTCAGAGTTTACATGACAAAATCATAATCAAAAAAGAATCGTCTGAACGAACCGGAAAAGAGGCAACAATTCCCTTATTTCTTCTTCATCACTTCACTATCCCATGCATGGTCATCGGCAGTCAGGATTCCGTGCAAATCCTCTGATAGTAATCGCTCCTGCATTTCAATCTGTTCCCTGACATTCAGAATGTAATCTTTCATCTGATGGCGGGAAGCCGCCAACTTCTCCAGTGCAGCTTCATCATACTTAATGAATTCCATTCCTTTTCGAGTGGCAGTATAGTGTCGGTAACCTAACTTTCGGAGCACATCAATAGCCATATGCACAGAAGTGTACAAAGTTTCCCGGTAAAAATGTTTTACATCCAGCTCTATCAGATCATAAGCATCCATCCGGTTACGGGCTCTGGCCATGATTTCCATTTGAGGAAAATGTTTTCTAACCGTTTGAATGAGCTCCTTATTGGTGTCTGGTGAATCGATTGCAGCAATCAGTAGTCGAGCATTTTCGGCACCTGCAGCACGAAGTAAATCGAGTCGTGTTGCATCACCATAATAAACTTTAAATCCCATTTTACGAAGCAGCTCCACACGATCGCTGTCGTTATCAAGGATAGTGGCCTTTACCCCATTTGCTCTCAGAAATCTTCCGATGGTTGATCCAAAATGTCCGAAACCTGCTAAAATAACCGGATGCTGTTCATCAATTTCATCGGGTTCTTTCTCTTCGGAAGCAATTTCTTTAGTTCCAAAGAAAGGGTCAATTACCTTTTCATTCAATACTAACAGCAAAGGTGTTACAGACATACTGATCGCAGTTGATGCCATCAACACTTCGGTCCAGTAGCTATCCAGTATTCTCAATTGATTGCTGAATGTTAACAGTACAAAGGCAAATTCACCCACTTGCGAAAGAAGGATACTGAACAAAATATTTTGATCTGTTTTTATTTTATAAATCTTTCCAGTGATAAATAACACAATTGCCTTCACCAGCATCAACACTAAAACAATTGAAAGGACCAGCACCGGTTTTTCTACAACTAAAGCAAAGTTTACGGAGGCACCCACTCCTATAAAAAACATTCCTAACAATAAACCTTTGAAGGGTTCAAGATCACTCTCCAGTTCATGTCTGAATTCACTGTTTGCAAGAACCACACCGGCAAGAAATGTCCCAAGAGCAGGACTTAATCCAACCAATTGCATCAAATACGCTACTCCTACTACCAACAAAAGTGCAGAAGCAGTGAACATTTCACGCAAACGCGTTTTGGAAACCATCCGCAACAAAGGTACCACTACATATTTCCCGGCAACCACGATTGCAGCCACAGCACCAATAACCAACAAGGTTTGCATCCAACCGGGATAGGACTCCAGAATAGAATGACTTTCTCCTGCAGCAGGCGCTGATCCCCCTGCAATCAATGGAAGGATCGCCAGAATAGGGATAACTGTTATATCCTGAAATAAAAGCACAGCGAATGAGGCTTCACCACTTGCTGATTTTGATAGTCCTTTTTCTTTAAGCGTTTGCAACACAATTGCAGTGGATGACATGGCCAATGCCAATGCAACAGCGAGACTGACACTGTGTGAGAATCCAAGTACAAAATAACCAAGTGCGCCTAAAAAGACAGATGATAATCCCATTTGCAATAATCCCAAACCGACTATAGTCTTTCGCATCTTCCAAAATTCGCGAGGGTCGAGTTCCAGTCCAATCAGAAAAAGCATCATTACAACTCCGAATTCTGCCACATGCATAATATCCTGACCTTCTTCACCAACAAAGCCTAACACAAAAGGTCCGATTACAATGCCGGCGAAAATATAACCCAACACCGATCCCATTCCCAGTTTCTTAGCAATGGGAACAAATGCTACTGCACTGGCCAGAAATACCAATGCTGTTTTCAGAAAACTTCCTTCCATAAACTGATTTATTTTACTGAATTAAATCATTCATATAATCACTATTGGCTGCCAGCACCATATCAATTTCTTTATTCATTAATTTATTCAGCAACTTTTTATACTGAGCTCCATACTCACGCACTTCATCATTAGTTAACAGATGAGTGCCATGTACAGCGAACGGCGCTAGATATTTCATACCGCATAATGTACCGGTCTGTTCGAGTGGTACAAAAAACTGCCGTAACGTAAATCTGTTTCTTCCTTCCGAATTGTACACTACCTTTTGGCCACCAGCAGATACAACATTCATCAAATATTTGTCCTTCAGTTTATCGCCTCCGGGACCATAAGCCCAGCCAAATTCCAAAACCATATCTATCCATTGTTTCAGCAAAGGTGGCACACTATACCAGTAAACAGGATGTTGCCAAATTATGATATCATGCTGTACGAGAAACAGCTGTTCCTTTTTGATATCAATATTGAAGTCAGGATATAATTCGTACAAATCCCTGAATGTAATATCAGAAGCTTCAGGAATGGCCTTAATCAGCGCTTTATGAATCCTTGATTTTTCATACAAGGGATGAGCAAATAGTATTAAAATTTTTGCCATAAGGTTCCGCAATGGATGTTCAAAGATAGCATAAGGAATAAAAAAACCCCGGACTTTTGATCCGGGGCTTGAAACTCAATAGGTTAAATTATTTGTAGATGGGCTGAACATTCATGTTATACATCATGAACGACCATATATCAGCTTGTTCTTCAATAGTTTTAGAGATTGGCTTTCCAGCACCGTGACCGGCTTTAACATCTACTCTTATCAACAAAGGATTTTTGTTTGCTCCTCTTTTCTCCTGCAAAGTAGCGATGTACTTGAAAGAATGTGCAGGAACAACACGATCATCGTGATCGGCAGTTGTTACCATAACTGCAGGATATTCAACATCAGGATTTACGTTGTGGACCGGAGAGAACTTAATCAGGTTATTGAAATGATCGAGACTGTCGCTGGAACCATATTCTACTACCCATCCCCAGCCTACAGTAAATTTGTGGAAACGTAACATATCCATTACTCCAACAGCAGGGAAAGCAACTTTAAATAATTCCGGACGCTGATTCACAACAGCACCTACTAAAAGTCCACCATTAGAACCTCCCATTAATGCAAGGCGATCGGCAGAAGTATACTTTTCTTTAATCAGATATTCAGCTGCACCAATACAATCGTCAAATACATTTTGCTTCTTGAATAATTTTCCTGCTTCATGCCATTTCTCTCCATACTCACCACCACCACGAAGATTCACCATAGCATAAATACCACCGTTTTCGAGCAATACAATTCGTGACGTACTGAAAGAAGGTGTCAAACTAATATTAAATCCACCGTAACCATAAAGCATGGTTGGGTTGGTGCCATCCAGTTTAATTCCTTTTTTGTGAACGATAAACATTGGCACTTTAGCACCGTCTTTGCTGGTGAAGAAAACCTGTTTTGTTTCGTAATCTTCAGGCTTGAATTTCACCTCTGAGCTGCGGAACACATCTGATTTTCCGGATGCGATATCATACTTGTAAATTGTAGGAGGATAAGTGAAGGAAGTAAAAGTGTAAAAGCTGAATTGATCATCGAAATTACCACCAAAACCACCGGCAGTACCTAATGCAGGCAACTGAATTTCACGCTCTACTTTACCGGTCATATCATGCTGGTAAACCCGGGTTGTTACATCTTTCAGGTAGGAAGCAAATAATTTTCCACCTGCAGTACCGGTACCTTCAAGTAACTCTTCTTTTTCAGCAACAATGGTTGTCCATTTGTCTTTGGCAGGATTCATCGGATCAATCGAAACGATTTTCTGATTTGGCGCATCTGCATCTGTCTGAACAATCAGTTTCTCACCAACATTATTAATAACAGTAGCATTATCATTAAAGCCAGGGAAAATCATGGTAAAATCTTTCTGACCCTTAGCTAAATTTTTCGAATACAATTCAGTTCCATCAGTACCTTCAGAAACATAAATAACCAGGAATGACTCGTCTTCGGTAGTCTGTGCACCATAGTACCGCAATGGGAATTTTTTGTTTTCATAAACCAATTCATCATTGGCTTGAGGTGTTCCCAGTTTGTGAAAATAAATTTTGTGGTATTCATTCTTAGAAGATAACTCTTTACCTTTTGCAGGAGCATCATAACGGGCATAGTAAAAACCATCACCTTTCCAGGCGGCACCTGAGAATTTCACCCAGTTTAATTCATCATCCATTTTCTTCAGAGTGGCAATCTCCATCACATTAATTTGTTGCCAATCGGAACCCGACTGATTGACGGCATAAGCCATGTACTTATGATCTTTGCTGGCGCCAAGCAATGACACAGCAGCAGTTCCATCTTCCGACATTTTATTTGGATCAAGGAAAACTGTTGGTTCACCATCAATTCCTTTTTGATAATAAATTACAGACTGATTTTGCAAACCATCATTCTTGCTGAAAAAATAATATTCTCCAACACGAAATGGTGAAGAGTATTTTGGATAATTAAAAATTTCAGTTAAACGATCTTTTATTTTGGAACGAAAAGGAATTTGTCCCAGATAATCGAACGTAACTTTATTCTGAGCTGATACCCATGCTTCTACATTGGCAGCAGTATCATATTCCAGCCAGCGATATGGATCGGCAATTACAGTTCCATGGTAATCATCAGACACCGTAGAATCTTTTTCAGTAACAGGATAAGTTACGGCAATTGGAGGAAAAGCCGGAGTCTCCTCTTTTTTCTTTTCTGAAGAACAGGATGCAAGAGCACCAATTCCAAGGGCAAGCAACATAATTTGAATTTTGGTTTTCATAGATGAATTTGGTTTATAAGGAAGGTAGGATCCAAAGATAAAAAATGCCAGTCACTCTGATTTTCAACCACATGGATATGTAGCCTTATTTGGTAAAGACATATTGAATCAGATTGGCCCCCATTCGCAAGGCTTTGGTTCGGTTTTCCTGGCTATCTTTATGAATATCAGGATCTTCCCAACCATCACCCAAATCGGTTTCAACACTGTAAAAACAAACCAGGCGGCCATTAAAGATCAGGCCTAATCCAATGGGTGGTTTATTGTCGTGTTCATGCACTTTAGGTAGTCCGTTTGGAAAGTTGAATTTCTGATTATAAATGGGATGAGAAAAGGGCAATTCAACCAGATCCAGTTCAGGAAAAACTTTTTTTAGTTGGGGACGGATAAACTGATCCATTCCATAGTTATCATCAATATGCAAAAACCCGCCTGCGATTAAATAATTCCGCAGGTTTTCCGCTTCCTGGGATGAAAAAACAACATTCCCATGTCCGGTCATATGCACAAAAGGATAATTATAAATTTCCGGACTCCCCACCTCTACCACTCCTTGATCGGGATCAATATTGGTTCCCAGATTCTGATTGCAGAAACGAATTAAATTCGGGAGTGAGGTTTCCATGTTAGCATACCAGTCGCCACCGCCATTATATTTTAACAATGCAATTTTTAATGCCGGTGCCGGAGGGGTAAACGAGCATAAGCTAAGAAGCAATAAAACCGGAATCAGTTTTCGAATCATCTTTCAAAATCATGAAATAGCAATCGTAAAAATTAAATTATTTATAAACATTGGCAACCACTCAAACGCAATTCTGTTTCAGGAATTATCCAACATTAAATTCACTGTGTGAACTGCTACTAAGGCAGCTGTTTCGGTTCTGAGTCTGGAACTACCCAATGAAACAGGAGTCCAGCCATTTTGCACAGCAAAAGCCACCTCTTCAGCAGTAAAATCACCTTCGGGTCCAATCAGCACTGAAACTCCTTGAGGATCAAAATTACATTGCTTTAAGGGCATCTTTGGAGTATCCATACAATGTGCAATAAATCCGGGTGCCGAATTTAGAATGAATTGCTTGAAATCGGTTTGTATATTCAGCACCGGCTTAAATGCATGCATCGATTGTTTCATGGCAGCAATGATAACCTTATCGAAGCGCTCGTGATTGGTGGCACGACGTTCAGACCTGTCACATATTACCGGTGTTACCGAAGACAGGCCTATCTCCGTTGCTTTTTCAAGAAACCATTCAAAGCGATCATTATTTTTTGTTGGAGCAACGGCTATATGCAATTTGAAATCCCGTTCCGGCATTACTTTCGAAGCTATGATGGAAACCTCGCATTTCTTGTGGTGAGCTTTAACAACAGAAGCTGTATAAATTATTCCAGTTCCATTTAACAAAATAATTTCATCCCCTTCTTTAAGCCGCAACACCTGTACTGCGTGCTTCGACTCTACCTCATCGAGTGTGTATGTTTCACCAATGATACCTGGTGCATAAAATAAATTCATAACATAACCTGTTAAATACTGATACGAAATGTCGCAAAACAAAAACATCCTCCGTTGCGGGAGGATGTTTTATATTTAATGTGAAAGCCATTTATCAGGCAACCACTTCTACTTTAGGAGCAGCAGCAAGAATCTCTGCTGATGATCTCGATGCATACTGATCGAAGTTTTTCAGGAATGCCGAAGCAAGACTGTTTGCTTTAGCATCATAGGCAGCCTTATCAGACCAGGTAGCACGTGGATTTAAAATTTCTGCAGGAACACCCGGACAAGCTTTCGGGAATTTCAATCCGAAAACAGGTAATGTTTCGAACTCAACGTTATCGAGTTCACCATTTAATGCAGCTGTAATAAGAGCGCGGGTATATGACAATTTGATACGTGAACCAATACCATAAGCACCACCAGACCATCCGGTGTTAACTAGCCATACTCTTGCATTGCTTTCTTTAAGTTTCTTACCTAACAACTCAGCATATTTTGCCGGATGTAAAGGAAGGAATGCTTTTCCAAAACAAGCAGAGAAAGTAGTTGTAGGTTCTGTAATTCCCATTTCAGTACCTGCAACTTTGGCCGTGTAGCCGGAAATGAAGTGATACATCGCCTGACCGGCATCCAAACGGGATATCGGAGGAAGCACTCCAAAAGCATCTGCTGTAAGGAAGAAAATATTTTTAGGTGCATTACCAATAGAAACCGGCTTTGCATTATCGATAAAGTTAACCGGATATGCTACACGGGTATTTTCAGTTTTAGATGTGCTATCGTAATCAACTGTAGTAGTACCTTCGAAGAAATCGGTATTTTCAAGCAATGAACCGAAACGGATTGCATTGTAAATTTGTGGTTCTTTTTCAGCCGATAAATTCACGCATTTTGCATAGCAACCACCTTCAAAATTGAAAACGGTTTTATCAGACCAACCATGTTCATCATCACCAATTAGTGGACGATTTGGATCTGCAGACAAAGTAGTTTTTCCGGTTCCTGATAAACCGAAGAAAATAGAAACATCACCATTCTGACCTTCGTTTGCAGAACAGTGCATTGATAATGCATTACGGTGTTGTGGCAATACATAGTTCAACACAGAGAAAATTCCTTTTTTAATTTCACCGGTATAACCTGTTCCACCAATCAGAATAATTTTTTTGGTGAAATTCAGCACAGCAAAATTATGCTGACGTGTTCCATCAATTTCAGGTACCGCTTTAAAGCCGGGAGCAGAAATTACAGTCCAGTCAGGAGAAATACTCATGATCTCTTCTGTTGAAGGACGCAGGAATAAATTATTGGCAAATAAATTCTGCCATGGTGTTTCAGTTACAACACGAACATTTAACCGGTACTCAGGATCTGCACAGGCATAACAATCGCGGACATAAATTTCGCGACCGGTTAAATAACCCATTACACGGTTATACAGGCGATCAAATTTCTCAGGTTCAAATTTAATATTGATGTCACCCCACCAAACATTCTTTTCGGTTTCAGCATCACAAACGATAAATTTGTCTTTTGGGGAGCGACCGGTAAACTCTCCTGTGTCAACAGCAAGGGCTCCGGTATCAGTCAATTCACCCTCTCCACGTAAAATAGTTTCTTCAATTAGCTCGGCTGGTGTGAGATTCCAATACGCAGCCGAAACGTTTTTTAACCCCAGAGATGCAACAGTTGCTTCCGGTGATTTCAATCCAAATTCGTTCATGTTTTAGCCTTTTTTTGAGCGTTGCAAAGTTAAGAAAAAATGCGAGGCATCACAAGCCCCTATCTTTTATGTGTACAAGATTGATTTTCAGTTATCTGCACTAATGACCGTCCTTTAAATGCCGCTTTCATGTCTGAAACGAATATTTGCTGTTCCTTTTCACTTAAATTATTGATTCTGAAACAGAAATCATTTTCGCCTTCCCTTCCCCAGGCCACACTTTCAAAGGTAATTTCTTTTCCTTTCTTGGTTTTCCAGTCTGCCAAAACTGCGTCCAAAGTCTCACGGCCTTGTCTATCGGTACCTTCTCCTATGGAGATAAATGAAACGATTAACCTGTAGAAATTTCCGTTTACCTTATCCTGATCTGACATAATTACTTCATCGAGTGGTGCTTGTGAAACTGTTGATTGAATGGTGGTTGGCGATGGTGCCGGTGCTGAAGCCGTTACCGGCGTTGGTGTTGTTTCAGCTGTAGCAGCAGCCTTCGGTGAATGACACGCCGAAGCTGACAAACAAACAATTGCAGAGGCTAAAATAAAATTCTTCATAGTGGTTTTTGACTTAATTGGGTAAACTGATTGAAACAATAAAGGTACAAATTAGGAATGTATATTAGATGAATTTTAATGCAAAATCCACAGTTCTTACCTGCGATTTCCGAATTTTTGCTCTGCATAAGTCATAAATTCGTTGAAGTCGAGCTCCTTACCGGAAATCCTACGACACAATTCCTGACTGGTGAACTGCCTGCCATGAACATGAATATGCTCTCGTAACCACTGCAGCAATCCGGCCATATTTCCGGTTGCTATTTCTGACTTTATTTCAGGATGTTCGTTTAATGCAGCATGATAAAATTGTGCTGCATAAAAACTGCCTAGTGAATAAGTTGGGAAATAGCCAAAACTTCCATGTGACCAATGCACATCCTGAAGTACACCACGGGCATCATCCGGAACATCAATGCCCAGATACTCTTTATATTTAGCATTCCAAACAGATGGTAGTTCAGAAACTTTTATGTTCCCTTCCATTAGTCCAATTTCAATTTCGAAACGAATCAAAACATGCAAATGATATGTTAATTCATCGGCATTGGTTCTGATTAATGATGGGGCTACTTTATTAATTGCTTTATAAAATTCATCAAGAGAAATTCCATTCAATTGCTCCGGAAAAGTCTCTTGCAATTTTTTGTAATGAAATGACCAGAACTCAAAACTTCTGCCGACATTATTTTCCCATAATCGCGATTGTGATTCGTGAATTCCAAGCGATAAATATTCTCCGGAAGGCAAACCGTAATCATCGAAAGGCAATCCTTGTTCGTAAAGACCATGTCCACCTTCATGTATGCAACTCCAGATCATTTCACACAAATCGTTTTCATTGATGCGTGTGGTTACTCTTACATCGCGGCTATTGAAATTAATGGTGAAAGGATGTGAAGAAATATCCTGACGTCCGGCAGCAAAATCATAACCCATATTGCGAAGTACATCCAATCCAAATTCCCATTGCTTATCTTTTGGATATTTTAATCTTGTAAAACTATCGTCGGGTTGAGTGTTTGCTAACACTTGTTTTACAAATGGAACCAACCGGTTTTTAACCTGTTCAAAAACAGCAACCAGTTCTGCAGTAGTACATCCAGGTTCATGCTGATTGATAAGTGCATCATAAGGATGAGCAACATATCCTAGTAATTCACATTCTTTCAACTTCAAATCAACCAGCTTTTGAAGATGTGGAGCAAATAAAGAAAAATCGTTTCCTGTTTTAGCAGCATGCCAGGCATTGAATGCCGCTGAAACGGTACTGCTCATTTCAATAACGAAAGAGGTCGGATACTTAATACAATCCTTATAATTCCGAAGTGCTTCTTTTACATTCCGAAGTTCTTTTTCAGTTAAACTTGCTTCACTACTCAATGTATTTAACAACTGACCTAATTCTGCAGAAGTACTTTCTTCATGAGAAATTCCGGCAAGCGTTGCTAATTGTTGCGCACGAATTTCTGCTCCCTTTTCAGGCATGTACACTTCCTGATCCCATTGTAATAAAGCCGAAGCGTAGTTGATGTCGGCGATTTTACGCAGACGTTCTTTCAATAAATTATAGTTGGTTTGCATATTATTTCCGACTTGCTGTTGAGTAAGTTGCAAATGCCAGCGATAACCATCCGGCTATAAAAAATAATCCACCAATGGGAGTTACCGGACCCAGCCAGCTCCAGTTTTCAATGTGAAGCAAACTTCTGGTTGCTAACAGATAAACTGATCCGGAAAAGAAGAGAATTCCGGAAAGAAATAAAATAGCCGGTGTTTTGACTTGTTTTTCAAATCCCATCAGTTGCAACATGCCACATCCCAAAAGTGCCAGAGAGTGATAAAAATGATAGCGCACTCCCGTTTCAAATGTTTGCAATTGCTCCGGTGTGAGGTGTTGCTTCAGGGTGTGTGCTCCAAATGCACCCAAAACGACTGCAAGTGCCCCTGAAATGGCCGAGACTTTAATTAAATTCATGGATCTGTTTTTTGCAAAGATAAGATATAGCTGATGGAATAAGTCACACTTATTTCCATAAAAAAAGACCTCCGGATGAAGGTCTTTCTAATATTTGAGAATAGCTATTTATCTTCTGAATGAACTAATGTAACTGTCGAGGTCTTCAATAGAAGATTCGAATGTGAATGCATCATTTACTTTGTAATAATTTCCGATATCATAAGTTCTTCCATAAGCATATTTGGCAAAATCCAATCGACTGTCTTCGAAAGTGAACAGCATCATAATTTCCCTGACTTGTCCGGATAACAGGCAATTATTATTCAAAATTTGCTTAGCAATAGTCATTTTGGATTCTTCAAAGGTCTTGGAATTAATAGAACTCTTCATCGACTCAAAATCCTGTGGCATCATAGGAACAGGACAGCCTATTGCGCCATTATAACCAGGAAGGTAAGCTGGCGGTGGTGGAGGTGGCGGAGTAGCATATCCGGAAGATGAAGTGGTGGTAGTTGTGGTAGTCACCGTTGTAGTTTGCTCAACAACTTCGGTATCTTCAAATCCCGAAACATTCATATTGATACTTCCTCCATTTTCACTTACATTCATTCCAAAAGAAACTGAGCCACCGGTTGCCGGCATTCCTGAACTGGTAGTAGTTGTAGTTTCCTGAACCACTGTTTCTTCCCCGGTATATCGTGTGGCACCGGCATCATAAGTTACTACTGAAGTACCTTGAGTTACCGGAGGAGCTTCGGCGATTGGTACCATGCTCATCGGACGAAAAACATAAGCATTCTTATTATTTTTCTTAATTATATAGGTTGTTTCGGTACCGGGCTCAATTGCCAGGTTAAAATTACTTTGACCAAGTGCCGCATCCTCAAAAATCACCTTCAATTTATAAAAATTGGCAGTAAGACCTTCAATTTTTACATTAGTTTCAGGCTGCGTATTTTGTCGTAACCCATTCAATATTAATGTAAAACGTTCTCCATTTTCGGTAAACACAATAGCATTTGACTGTTGTGCGGATACAGTTAAATGCGTACCTAATAATAAGGTCAGCAGCAGTAGTAATCGGTTTAATTTCATGACATTTAGTTTAAGAGACCGGGCAATATTCAATTGTTGTGCCAAATTCTAAAAAAAATCGATTCAAAACAGGAAACAGCTATTCTTTTTATCAAACGGCAAAAGGAATGAATCACAGCACCTGAATAATTGGTAATTTCGCACCATTATTTTAACTTTTATGAAAAAAATATTGTTGTTGGGAGCCGGTCGCTCCTCCTCTTCTCTGATCAAATATTTACTTGATAATGCTAATAATCAGCAATGGTTGGTTACCATTTGCGATGTATCGATAGAATCGGCTCAATCAAAATGTGGGGCAAATCCTTCCGGCAGACCGGTTAAATTTGATGTTAATGACGCTGCTCAACGGGAATATGAAGTACAGCAGGCTGACCTGATCATTTCGCTGCTTCCACCCCACTTACATCATTTGGTAGCTGTTGATTGTGTCAGATTTAAAAAACATTTTTTAACGGCTTCTTATCTTTCAGATGAAATAAAATTACTTGATAGTGATGCTAAGGAAGCAGGAATTATTTTGCTAAATGAATGTGGTCTTGATCCGGGAATTGATCATATGTCGGCAATGCAGGTAATTGACAACATACATGCAAAAGGTGGCGAACTTACTTCATTCAAATCTTATACCGGTGGATTGGTTGCTCCGGAATCGAATGATAATCCCTGGGGCTATAAAATTTCATGGAATCCAAGGAATGTAATTTTAGCCGGACAAGGAACGGCACGTTACATCAGAAATGGGGAATATAAATTTATTCCTTACAACAGAATTTTTACAGAAATTGAAACAATAGTGGTTGATGGCATTGGATCATTTGATGGTTATGCAAACCGCGATTCACTGGCTTACCGTCATCATTATGGTATCGATACTATTCCAACTTTATTGCGTGGTACACTGCGGCATGCGGGGTACTGTCGCGCATGGGATGTTTTCGTAAAACTCGGCCTCACCGATGATTCCTATCATCTGGAAAATTCAGAAGAACTTACTTATGCTTCCATCGTGAAATCGTTTCTTCCGGCAGCTTCCATCAAAAAAACATTACCTGAATCGGTTGCACACATGTGCGGATTACCGGTTGAAGGTGAAGCTATGACGAAAGTAATATGGACCGGAATTTTTGATGATGTAAAAACAGGAATTAAAAATGCCAGTCCCGCTATGATTTTGCAACATTTGCTGGAGCAGAAATGGAAACTTCAGGCGGATGACAAAGACATGATTGTGATGCAACATCAGTTTGAATACGTACTGAATGGCGGTAATCACCAAATCATTTCTTCACTGATTGTAAAAGGTGATGATCAGACCTACACGGCTATGGCTAAAACTGTTGGATTACCACTTGGTATCACAGCTAAATTAGTACTGGAAGGAAAAATTAAATTAACAGGGGTTTGTATTCCTGTGATGCGGGAAATTTATGAACCGGTATTGGCGGAACTTGCTTTGGCAGGAATTGTTTTTGAAGAAAAGGAAAGTTGATTATTCTCTGGAACTAATTCCGGGATCACTTCTTTTTTTGGGTAGTCCCAGATAAAAATCTTTGGTCAACTCAATGTATTCCTGTGTAAACGAAAGGTCCTCTTCCTGAATTACAAGTTCATCTTCAATCACCGTTTTTCAGTGCGTCCGAATTCCATCATAAATCTTTTTTCCTGTTTCTCCACCTTCGTTTTCACCTTGGTGATGCGCCATGCAAACAATCCTTTTGCGGCTGCGTGTTCCAGGAATTGAAGTCCTTCTTTAAATGGCAGGATAACACAAAATCTTCCTGTAGGGGAAAGCAATTGAAGTACACCTGAAACAAGGTCATCAACTTCCAGTGTTTCACCCATGTGACGAGCAATGTTCCGGGCTTCGGAAGGCGCAGGATGTGCATCAATAAAGTAGGGAGGATTGCTGACAATAAGATCATAACGGTTAGGCGTATGTGAAGAAAAATACTGAATAGACTGGTGGATGCACTGGATTCTGGTACTCCAGGGAGAATTGCTAAAATTGGTGTTGGCTTGAGAACAGGAATCCTCATCAATATCGATGGCATGAATTACAGCATCGGACTTCTGAGCGAGCATGAGTGCCAACAGACCGGTGCCGGTACCAATATCAAGAATCGTTTTTGCATTTCCGGGATCAACCCAGGCACCTAACAAAACGCCATCGGTGCCTACTTTCATGGCACATCGGTCTTGTTGAATATTGAACTGTTTAAAGCGAAAGTCGTTTTGCGACATAAAATGGCATCCGGAATAACTACTTGGTGTTGAACAAATATAAAAACTATTTTTGTTAAAAGAAATTATGTTCAGGAAGAAGCCTTATTTCTTCTCAGCGTAGTAATGATATTGCTGTACAGGATGATCATGGCTATAAAAACCGATGAAAGCAAACTGATATAGAGCCAGTTAAAGCTCTCAATAAGTTCGTTTCGGATGCTTTTTCGCTTTTCAAGCAAAGAATTTTCGAATTTCTGTATTAATCGGATGTGCAATTTAAGTTCACCTGAAACCCGCAATGCCTCGGAACTTGCCATATAATCAGCTACAACCTCATAACTTTGAACATCCCGCAATCTGACAATCGTTCGTTGAATGAGTGCAAAACGGGTAATTTTTCGTTCCAGCTCAGCCACATTATTCTTCTGATCAATGTTTGTGGCAACAAGTGTATTTAGTTCCATCAGGTAATTCAGCAATATTGCTTCACCTGATTCAACTGTGTTTTTGAAGGCAGGTTGTGGACTGATAGCATATCCGCGTGCGGCACTTTCCATTTCCAAAGCAATGGCATTTATATTGTGCAATTCATCAAGAACCTGATTCGTGTGTGCGAGTGCATAATCGGATGATGCCAGTTCCCGGGAATTGGAATAGGTGAAAATACCTATGGTAACCAGCATAAAAAATGCCAGCCAATACCCCCAGATGATAGTTCGTTCAATAGGAATCAGACTCATTCGGAACCCAAGTTAGTGCAATGTTCTGAAACCTGCAACTAAATAAAATTATGCCAGGTACACATCGATCAAACCCTCGGGAAGTATTGTATAGATGATACCTTTTTCGCGATCGATTTCTTTTATAAATGCCATGATAAATGGGAAGAGTACTTCTTTACCCTGATATAGCACACTTGCAACGGGCTGTTCTGGCAAATCATAAATAGTTTCAATTTTGCCCAGTTCACCTGCTTGTTCATCAATAACCATCATGCCAATGGCTTCATGAAAATAAATATGTTTTCCTTTAGATGGGGGCAATTCTGACAACGGCAAATAAACCTCAGCACGCATAAATTCAGCGGCTACATCACGATCTTCAATTCCTTTCAGGTGAATAATTAATTGTCCCGGTCCTATTGAAACCGTTTCAGATGCATACTCAGTCAGAGTACCATCTTTATCCACAAAAATGCGGGTAGTTTTTCTGTACCTCGCGGGATCATCCACATCCGGCTTGAGAATCAGGTTACCCTTTACGCCGTGTACACGGGTAAAAGATCCCAGGTAATAATATCCTTCATGCCCCATGAGAATGTTCCCGTGAGTTCAGTTGTAAAAAAATAGTGTTCGAATTAATTTCCTTCGGCAGGAGCTTCTTCTCCACGGGTTGCTTCAGCAGCATCACCTTCTGCAGGTGCAGGAGCATTGGCAGCGGCCATTTTATCCTGAACAGCTTTAGCACGCGCTTCTCTTACTTTTGCTTCATCGGCAAGACGCGTTTTCACATCCTGACGTTTTGCATCAGCAAGGTTGGTTGCCTTGTTGGTGATTTTAGAAAGTTTCTCATTTTCCCAGGCAGCAAATTTTTCATCTGCAGCTTCCTGAGTAAGAACACCTTTAGTAACACCTTTGGTAAGGTGATATCTGTAAAGAACACCTTTGTACGATAATATCGCACGTGTAGTGTCAGTTGGCTGGGCACCATTTTTAAGCCATTCCATGGCGCGGTCCCTGTCAATTTCAATAGTAGCCGGATTCGTGTTCGGATTATAATTTCCGATTTTCTCAATGAATTTACCATCCCTTGGAGCACGTGCATCCGCCACCACTATGTGGTAATAGGCATAACCCTTCTTACCAAACCTTTGTAACCTGATTTTTGCTGGCATTTTACTGGTTTGTTTGTAGTTATAAATTAATTTAAATCCCCAAATTCTCCATGTTTGGGGCGGCAAAGGTGCGAAAAAATCACTTATTAACCAAGGATTATTGTAAAAGCACTGGAGGGCATCAGTTAATTTATTGATAAACAATTACATAAGAGCATAAAATCGTATCTCTTCACTACTTTTTCTGCCCAGCTCCCCGTAATCGGACAATCGGGAAAACCCTAAAATCTTCCAACCAGGCCGAATTTTTATAGATAAAATACAACTGTGCAAATCCATTTTCAGCAAAATCTTTGTCAGCTGCTCGCTTTGTTTCCAGTTCCTTTTTTAAACCCGGATTTTTCTCGAGTATAGAGGCTGCCATTTCATCAAAGACATAAGATGAGAACCACTCTTTTTGTTGAAGAATGCTATCGAAAAATCCCCATGCAAACCACGAATCGGGTGCCGTTGGTTCACATGTTTCTACAATATATCTGATGGCATCCTGATTCGTAGGAATAAGGTAATCCCCCTTAAAATAATTCATTCGGATGGTCCGCTTTCCAGTCTGCACATTGGAATGCATGTAATGCCCTTCATAAGGATCTTTTCCGGTCTTGAAATCTTTGATAATATATTGTTCCACCATTAAGGAGGTGTCGGAACTAAAACGAATAAATTCGACTTTATTTAAGATCATTCTTTCAATTACACTCTTCCATGCTTGCGGAATTATATAGTAGGCAGGTACGGTAACCGATTCGGTTGGCTTAAACTCATCGTAATGTTTAATACTTCGAGTGTAAGGCTTTGTTTGATCAAAATATAACTGATCTGTACCGGTTACATTACTTTTTTTACGATACGATTCATATCCTTTGAACATGATCGTTTCATAAATGGTGGTATCAGATTCCCAACCCAAAACATGTTCCTTTAACGATTTAAAATATGCATTCGTTTGGTATCGATTTTCCTGAATGGAAACTGCATTTTCAGAACTGTACTTAACCATAATATCAATAAGCCGCAAGGTAGATTTTACCCTTGCATCAAATGGTTTTAACATGTGTGTTTCCGACACAAATGCAAAGCAATTAAAGAGCGCAGCATAACCACTTGCAAATCGTGGATTTTCCAAAAAACCATAGATACCATTCTCAGGAGTATCATCATAGCGGGAGGTGTTGACATAGGGAGCCATTTCATCACCCGCAGCCTTCATTTTTTCAAAAAGTGCCGGAGTAAATGTTGTCTTCATAAACTTTCCAGCCGGTCCGCCTAACTTATTATGTTGTGTAGAAATTAATGTCATGGTATATTGGTAATCGGAACCATCACTGACATGTGTATCTAAAAATACATCGGGATCCCAGGCTCTGAAAAGTGCAGTGAAAGATTTTGCGTTTTCAGAATCACATTTAATAAAGTCGCGGTTGAGATCTAAATTTCGGGCATTTCCACGAAAACCGTATGCTTCAGGACCATTTTGATTGGCGCGTGAGCAGCATCCTCTTTTCATGGCTCCATCAATATTGTAAAATGGAATAACAAGTATAACTACATTCGATGGCAATGCTTTTTTATCAGCTAAGATGCGTTCCGAATAACGGATACAGGCATCTACCCCATCCGGTTCACCGGGATGAATGGCATTGTTGATGAGGAATACCAGTTTCCCGGATTTTTTAGCCTGTTCAGGTGAAAACTGTTCATCTGAAGAAATTACAAACAGGTGCAACGGTCTGCCAATATCCGTCATTCCCATTTCAATCAATTTTGCCTGAGGATATTTTTCATCAAGAAATTTGTATTTGGAAATGGCCTGATCATAGGTCACCGACTTATTTGCAGCATTCAAAGCTGCAACATCCTGTGCATTACTTATTGATGAACTAAAAAAGAAGTTCATCAACAAAGCGAAGGTGAAACAAACATTCGCACTCCTGAAATTCAGGGAAATTAAAAATGATTTCATTCGTGAGGTAGCAATTTATTGAAAACAGATTGTTGTTGCGGAGACATTTTCTCCATGATAATATATTCGAAATCACGAATAACGGGCGGTAAAATTTCAACTGAAACAATCATCTTTTCTCCGGAACGTGTTAATTCAATATCGACTAATTCACCGGCTTTCAAATCATTAATTGCTGCCTGAAGTTTGTCACCGGCCTTTCCATCAACAGCAATAATTTCATCGTTTACCGACAATCCGTACATCCATGCAGTACCTCCTCTAATTACCTGCGTAATTACAAATTTTCCGGATGAAAACACAACAGATAAACTTCCTCCTTTCCGTTTTCCGGCTTTTTCTCAGCAAATAAAATTCCTGCTTTTTTCAAGAAATGATGCGTATGGAATAGGTTGCACACCGGTTACGTATTGAGACATGAAATCCTTATAACTTTTTCCGGCAACGGTCTCTATGGCTGCCACCAATTCCTCATCGGTTAATCCGCGATTGAGTTTCAGATAGTGCTCATGATATAAATAATGCATTAAATCGTCGAGTGATTTTTGACCGTTGGTATGTGCAAGAAAATCAATTTGCAAAAGCATTGCAATCAATCCACCTTTGGTGTAATAGGAAACAGTGGCATTATTGGAATTTTCATTTCTACGATAATATTTTATCCATGCATCAAAACTCGATTCCGTAAGTGACTGAATGGTGTCGCCGGGAGTATTAAGTAACGTTTTAACATTTCCAAAAACAATATCGAGATATTCTTTTCTCGAATAAAATCCGCTTTTATAAACAATGTAATCGTCGTAGAAACTGGTGAAACCTTCGAAGAACCAAAGTTGATTCGTATATACTTCTTCATTATAATTAAACGGTCCAAGTTCCAATGGTCTAATACGTTTAACATTCCACAAGTGAAAATATTCATGTGCAATAAGACTTAAAAATCCTTTGTAGGCAGTGGGGTTTGCATACACATTTCTGGAGGTGATCATAGATGATGAATTCATGTGCTCGAGTCCTCCTCCACCACTATTGGTATGATGAATAAAAAAGTGATAATCTTTATTAGGATTTACTCCGAAAATTTGTGTGCATACATCTACAATTTTATAGAAATCATTCCGTACCGTATCGCGGTTGTAGTTTCCGTTGCCAATCATGACAATATGGTGCGGAATGCCTTTGTAATCAAAACTTATGATATCCTGATTGCCAATTACAATGGGACAATCGGCAAGTTGATCATAGTCGGGTGCATTTCTGATCCATGCTGAAGAATCGGAAGCTGGAATTCCGGTAGAAATCAGTTTCCAGTTTTTGTGAGGGATAAAAGTTACTGTTGAAGGTGCAGATTTAAATGCCTCGGTATACATAAACACACTTGTACCGTTAATGTAAGCATGACTCATGTCAACAAAACTGGTCCTGACAGAAAGCTCAAATGCATACACATCATATTTTACAACAACAGATTTCTCACCCCCATTATAAATGCGCCAGGTATTCTTATCCACCTTTCTAAAAGGTAATTTTTGCTTGTTGGCGTTTTCCGGAACAAAACCTTCCACATTTTTCGCAAACTCTCTAACCATATAAGAGCCGGGAATCCACACCGGCATTTTAAGGTCAATGGAGTCACCGGTGATGTCCAAAACCTCCAATTCCATGCTAATATAATGAGAAGCGGGATTCGGGAAAGAGACTTTATAATTGATACTTGCATCAGAACAAACTGATAAACAAATAAATATGATAATTATTGCAATTGATTGTCGGATCATATCAGAAATAGCATGCAACAAATCTAATAAAAGCAAAAAATATAATGGGAATCCCCTTTAAAAAGGCTCCAAAACATGATGATGCAGAAAGAGAAGACTAATTAAGAAGGAATCAAATAATTATTGCTTTACCACTTTCATACTTTCATTCACATAATTTCCGGAAATTTTAATCAGATACATTCCTGAAGGAAGATCTTTGGTATGCAGGGTATACGTATTTTTTCCCGAACTAACTGGTATTTCAAAACTTCTGTTCAATTCACCGGATGCATTATAAAGATGAGCAATAAGATTATCACTTAATTCACTTACAATGGAAATTTGCAGATAGTTATCAAAAGGCATGGGGTAGCAATTCAGCTTTAATGGTTCACCGGAGTTAACTTCATTTTTCTCACCGGCATCACCCTGAAAAATGCAAGGAACGATTACAGTGATAGGAACTGATTTGGCAGTACATCCCTGCGAATTAGTTACCTCTACCCTATAATTCCCGGCAGTTTTAGCTTTATAAATCTGACTTACGGCTCCCGGTATTAAATAATGTCCATTATACCATTGATAGGTATAGCCGGGATAAAATTGAGCACGCAATGAAACCGAATCACCCTGACAAAATGTGGTATTTCCTAATGCGGTAGTGCTTGCAATTGGAGCTTGCAAATATGAAAGATTAAATCCTTCGGACACAGTTGAGCATCCATAAATATTTGTAGCGCTGGCCGTATAAACTCCGGGCTGTGAAATAAAGATGCTATTCATATTGGCTCCATTTATTAAATTACCATCATGGTACCAATTCCAGGTTTGTGTTGAATCAAAATTTACAGATAGTTCCATTGAATCAGAATCGCAAATAGATGCACCGGTGCCTTGTAATATGGACACACTTGGCCGAGGCAAATAATTTACAAATACAGTGTCAGAAACATTATAACATGTAGTTGCAAAATAGGGATTTTCATAATCTGAAATTAGTGATCGCGCTTTAGCAAAATAATATCCAGAAACAGGAGCTATATATGTGCTCATATCATTCATTATAGAAGTTCCAGTTAAACTAAACCATTCGATTTCATGAACTGGAGGTGAATTTAAGGATAATGTATAATATTCTCCTTCGCAAAAGTTTACAGAATCAGGCCCGGCAATGTTCAAAATGGGCTCAGTTTCTAAATCAAGGTAAAATTCCGAGGAAACATAGGAACAGCCAATACTGTCAGAAACGGACACATAATAATTTCCCGCTTGCGTAGCTAAAAAGCTTCCATAGTTAGTTGTAACATTTAAAGGATTATTATTTAAATACCATTGATAATTAAAATTTTCGGGTATATAACATCTAATATTAAAACCAGATTGCAAACAACCTTTGAGAGTGTCAGTAGCAATATATTGTTCATCAATTCGCGGATGCTCTGTTAATGTAATTATATTGGACTTTTTCCGACATCCGGAAGGAGTAGAAACTTCACAATAATAACTAGCTCGTCTTTTTGCACTTAAGAAGCTACTATTTATTGTTGAATCCACTGGGTACCAATTCATATACCACAAATAACTTACAGGCAATGAACTTTGTGCGCTAAACTGTGTAGAATCACCTAAACAAATTGAAGCAGAGCCCGAATTAATTGAAATTAAGACCGTGGGTAAATCCAGCGAATCAACTATCTTTATTTTTCGTGAGGTATATGTGCAACCAGTGTAATAATCAATAATTTCATAATAATAGTCACCAGGCATATTAGCCAAAATGTGTCTTGGATTGTTGATACTATCTAAAATTAAGATACTATCACGGTAAATGCGCACAGAACCCATCATATTTACAGTTGAAATAGTCGTACCAATAGTAGCACAAGTTGCATAATCGTCTTGACCTACACTCCACTCTCTCAACCTAATGTTATCATGGATTCTTAAGGGTCCATCTGAATTCGGAGTTCCCCTAATATAAGGTGAGGAAGAATTTACTGAAAATTGAGCTGAAAGTATATTAAGCCTCTGAGTTATAGCTATCGGAGAAGTTAATCCAGATCCAATCTTCGTTCCACCATAGTAAACTGAAAACACATTCGAAGAATCGAATGTTGCAGTAGTTGTAAATGGTATAAACAAAGTATCTGACATGCAAACTACATTACCAGAATTAATATTTCCGGTTGCTAAAATCGCTGAACATGTATCCACATAAATCATAAGCTTGTCTGAACAAGGGGCACAAATAGCATTGCAATTTACATATTCAAAAATACATTCATGCCAACCAAGCCCAATACTATCAGGGAAAATATATTTTTCATAAAAAAACCCCATTTCGATTCCATCTATTATGATTTTGGCTTCTACATAACCTTGACCTATAAAATTCAGCCGGATGGGACCTGAGTTTAAACAAGTGATAAAGGTATCGGGACGATAATAATTGTAGGATGATTGAAAAATCTCAATTGCAGGAGAATGATAATTATTAGGACTAACTCTAATTGGATGAGTTTGTCTTGAGCATCCTGAAATTGTATCCTGAACAACAGCAAAAAGAGCTTCAGTATTTTGAACAAAATTAATTAGGGTATCATAAGAATAAATCACTATTTGGTTATAAGGATTTCGGTATCTCCAACTATAGTTAATATCTGTGGAATTTGAATGAATAATACCTAAAATAGTATCATTACAGCCCAGAAAGAAATTCCCGGTGAGCAAAGGGTCAAAACCATGCACTCCAGTCAAATACTCAACACTTAAAGAAGGAGTTTTAAGCAAAGGGATAAATTGGGGCACTACAAATAAATTTGATGGGACTTGATTGCCCCCTCCTCTTATTCTATAATTTTGACCAGTAGGTAAATTATCTGGAATTGTGCATTTAAATGTAGGATAAATTCCAGTTCCTATATTGATAGAATTGGTAAAATCTCCGGCTGAATCAGAGATTTCGGCAAAATACATTGTCTGTGGAGAATAGGAATAAAAATTAGATTTAAAAGTCAATTCAATTTCACCTGCACATATACTTTGATTAATGAGAGGACAAATTAAATTAAACATTTTTGAGGAGTCAGGAAAAAATCCCGTATTCAACTTCCCTGAAAAAGCATGGTAGGTAAAATAATTTACAGTTCCTGTTTCAGTTCTGTAAATATTGGGTGGAATAAACGCAACTGTTTTACCATAATAACTGTTGGAAGGAATGGATGTTGTGTAATATGTGTATTGCCCAGAATAATAGATTGAATTATTTTTACCGGTATAAAAGGTATTAATTCTTGCCGGAAAATCATTGTCCGGTGGAATTGTAATGTATAAATTTTTTACCAAGCCATTCTGATTGTAAATTAAAACGCCAGTCTCCTTAATCAATATTATTTGTCCCAGATCATCTATTAAAATTTTATTTGAAGCTCCGGGAGAACTAATATTTATCGAGTAATAAACTTGTCCGGTACTGTCCTTCACAACAAAATTGGTATTATTTTGAAAAAGGAAATAGTTAAAACTTCGTGACTCGCGTCTTGTATATCCTGACAAAGAAGGATTGGAAATTTGACCGATAAAAGTATTTGGATATTTGTAGTAGGTAATTTGAGCTCCTTTATTGTAATAAGTTCCATTTTCTCTGAAAAATAAATTCAAATTCGGCATTAAAACATCGTCTAAAAAAAGGCCATAATTATCATACCGGCGAATCTTCGCATTGTCGTATGTATATAAATTCCCGGCAAGATCAACTTCAACTAATTTCCCAATCACAGTGAAGTTTGCAATATTAACAAAGGATGAACTGTATTTCTTAACATTGCCAAAACCATCATCATAAAATAATTGCTTTTGAGAATCAACCTGGAAATGATCTAAACCAGTTGCATAGGGTAAATTTAAATTACCAGCTAATACATTATTATTTATTACTTTAATACTTTCAGAAGTAGAACCGGGACCTATAATGGTTCCCTTATCATATGTATAAACCTTTAATATATCAGAACCATCAATCGGAATAACGTCACATTCTGCATCTACATGAGCGTTAACTAAATATTGGCTCCACTCAAAATATCCTTGAGCTTTACATTCAAAAGATAATAATGTTATAAAAAACAGTACCAAAACAGGTGAAACTTTCATAATCTATTCAATTTGTATATTAAATTCCAAAACAGCAAATTATTGCTTTACCACTTTCATACTTTCATTCACATAATTTCCGGATAATTTAATCAGATACATTCCGGAGGGAAGATCTTTGGTATTGAGAGTATGCGTATTTTCTCCAGAAATAACGGGAATTTCAAAACTCCTGATCAACTTACCTGATGAAGTATAAAGGTGAGCAATAAGATTATCACTTAATTCACTTACAATGGAAATTTGCAGATAATTATCAAAAGGCATGGGGTAGCAATTCAGCTTTATTGGTTCACTTGAGGTTACAACATTTTTCTCGCCGGCATCACCCTGCAAAATGCAAGGAACGACAACAGTGATAGAAACTGATTTGGCAGTACATCCCTGTGAATTTGTTACCTCTACCCTATAATTCCCAGCAGTTTTAGCTTTATAAATCTGACTTACGGCTCCCGGTATTAAATAATGTCCATTATACCATTGGTAGGAATAGCCGGGATAAAATTGAGCACGCAATGAAACCGAATCGCCTTGGCAAAATGTAGTATTTCCTAATGCAGTAGCAACTGCTACTGGAAGAGAACCCTGATTGATAGTTATTGTATCTGAATAACCTATGCAACCAAATTTCGATTCTACTTCAACATAATAAGATCCGGGTTGAGAAACTATACAAGAATTTGACGTGAAGCTTGAATCTGAAATCCCGTTAATATACCAACTAAACTTGTCATCAGGATTTGATTCCACTTCAAGAATGATACTGTCATTTGGACATGTGTAGGTTGGTATCGATCCGATAAAAATGGGTAATGGGCAAGGTTCATTTAATACTCTGGCATAGCCACCACCAGCAATGCAACCATTGGAATCAGAAACTTTTACATTATATGCCCCTGCTTCTTTGGCATAAAAATTATCCGAGAACGCATTTTCAATTTGAAAAGAATTCAAGTACCACTTGTAATCGACTACCCCACCACCAATTGCAAAAAGTTGAACTGAGTCTTCATCACAAGTATAAGTTAAATAATTTGGAGTCAATTGGATCACAGCAGGTGCAACATTTTTCACCTGAATTACCGGAGAAATAGCAGAACAACCGTTTTCAGTAGTTTCAAGTACGAAATAACCCTCGGAAGTAACAGAAATAGATCGCAAAGTATCCCCCGGACTTAACAATCCGTTTTTATACCATTGATAAGATGCGTTATTAGATGAGGAGATTGACAAATTTCTCGGTAGTAATGGGTAACATCTTATTATAGTATCACTTGTCAATTCATTTAATGTAATATTATACTTTGGAAACGTGTATGGAAGCTGTGCATATTTTCGAATTATATAACCTAATGGTGAAGTGATTTCACAAAAAATTGCTGTGCTCTGAGGATGATGTGTAACCAACAATACGGAATCGGTTTCATTGGATAGTAGATTATTATCAAAGTACCACTTAAACGTACTGCCTGTCCAGGCATGCGCAATTATCCGCATTGTGTCTCCCTGGCAAACAAAACCGGTATCATACTCAAGTTCCAAAGTAAAATCAAAACTTGCACTATCGATGACCAATTTAGAATTTGATTTTCCTGAACAAATGCCGTTTGAAATTTCAACATGATAATTTCCAGGGATTGAAGCAATGATAGGATTGTTATAAGTAGTTTCTATGAACAGGCTATCATTAACAAACCATTTATTTATATATCCGTATTGTGATCCAGCATTTAAAAAGGTCGCCTTGCCTGAAACAATTCCCCTGATATTGTGAAGTTATAATTTCAGGTGTATTAAACCAGGAGATATTAAATTCGCCATCGTAATTGTAGGTTCCGGTATCGGGAGGTGAAGTTGCTATTACACGAAAACGAGAAGTAGTTGAACTATTTCCAGGAACAACAATAGTGATCGGAGAAGAGTATCCCTCTCCAATGACATTATTGTTATAAATTACCTTAAATATATTAGTTGAATCATAAGTTCCCAGAGTAGTAAAAGGAATATTAGCAAGTTGATTGGAACAAAGTCCGCCAGAAGGCGCAACAATACCTGTAACAATTGTATTCAGGCAAGTATCAACAAAAAAAGTAAGTGAATCGCGAATGTTACCGCATTGTAATCCGGAACCGGTTAAATCATAAAAAATAGTGTGGTAGCCGGGAGTAACACTATCCGGATAAAAATAAAATGTGTTAGTCGAATTATTGAAATATATTCCATTTCCTGAAATATAAAGTCCATTAACCATTTCATTAAATGCCAGTTGAGGATAATAACTCAACTTAACCGGTGGACTGTTTTTGCAATTAACTATTGTATCACCAGGGAAG
This sequence comes from Bacteroidota bacterium, assembly GCA_016713525.1. GTDB lineage: Bacteria > Bacteroidota > Bacteroidia > AKYH767-A > OLB10 > JADKJB01. Next base: position 462,843 of record JADJOZ010000007.1, read on the forward strand.
AAACTTGCCGAAATAGATACCTTCATAGTATCTGCTGATGCATAATTAATCAAAGGCCATTTGCTTTCACAACCGGTTGCTGAATTCTTTAACTGAACCAATATTTGCTGATTTAAATTGCCGGCTGAAATAAAATTAAAAATTGAATCACTAGAATATGAGGTTAATGGTGATAGGAAATTATTGTATGATGAATTGACTAATAATCTATATTGCATTCCCTGAGTATTTGCATGCACAGTAAATGAAGAAGGAATACAAACATAAGTTCTGTTCAAAACCGAATCATGGATCATATTAGTCAATTCACGATTCCCGGAAAAATCAATATTAGAGATTGTTACAGATTTTGGCGTTCCATATACTAACGGATTACTCAGCTTTGCTCTGATCATATAATTTCCTGCTGGTAAATTATAAGGAACATAATAATCCACTACAGGATAAGTGGAACCACCTAAACTAACAGGATTGGTGAATGAACCGGTACTGTCAGATAGTTCTAACCCAAATGATTGAGATCCGAACAATTCAGAATTACTGGCAGTAAACGTTCCCGACACTCCTGAACACAAACTAATTGTGGGTGTGCTGATCCCTGTGTTACATACGCTTCCATCTGCTTTAATTTTACCCATGAATCCAAAATATTCATAACCTGAACCTTCAGTTGATATTTCTTTATACAAACCCGGTTTAATATAATAGGCTAAGGAAGAATTAGGTCCAGTAATACCGGAACTATCATAATAGCCTGATCCACAAAAATACATGTCACCGGTTGATGAAAACAGGCCACTAACATAACTGTTGGAACCACCATCCATTTTAAAGTCCAACTCAGTAGTCCATACTATTCCTGAAGAATCATATTTATTGATCATCACACCTTTCACTGAATACAACTCCCCGAAGCTATTCACCAAATACGAGTGCCCCGCTTTCTTTTCTGTTTTAAAAATAGTTGTTCCCATACTGTCGATTACAGAAATGCTATCAGGATTCTGTGCATTATAAGAAAGATAAAATCTGGTATTACCGTAGTTATAAATAAAGCTGTTTTGATAAGCCGGCACTATGAGTGTTTGAATCAAATTTCCCGGATAAATATATCTCTTAAGCGTATCTCCCGATCGAATAGTAAAGACACTGTTTTCAGATATAGAAATATAATTGCCAGAAAACAGAACACTATCCAGCAGACTTCCGGAAGAATTGTATCGCAAAATGGTATTGTTATTAAGACAATATAGATTATTGTTAAAATCGATATTTAGAAAAGAACCTTGAACAGGAAAAACATCTATTACCGCACCTGAGGAATTCATCCTTTTAATAGTTTTTCCATTGTAAGTTGTGCCATTAAAAGTAATTTGCCCTTCTCCACTCAAATAAATGAAATTATTAAAATCTTTATCTGCGTTGTGTGGATCATAACTTGTAAATGATGCAGATGAACTGAATATTGTAACCGGATTTGTTAAATTCCCATTCAAAGTGGAATAACATTTCCATCGCTTATTTGGAGGGAGTGTATAACTATGATTGTCTGTTGTAACCTCAATTATATTGTTGTCATTAAGCAACTTTAAAGACGTGTAAGCAAGTTTGCTGTTTGAAACCGTTTTTACAGACCAATCGAAACATGGTTTAGCAAAACTTGAATGTGTTAAAAAGCCTATAAAAAGCCAGAGGATAAGTATCTTTTTCATCATTAAACTTATATGAAATAGTAATAAATCAAAATTATTAATATCAATTTAAAGGTACATTGTTGTTTCCGGAAGATATTAACATTTTGGTGAAATGTCAATTCAGGTGGGTTAAATGACAACAAAACTTCATAACATACTATTTTACAATATGTTACAATATATGGGCATTAAGTAAACTTTCTCTTCAAATTCAGAAATTGTATTTAATTTTCTATCAAAAAATGTAAGATTATTATTCTAGCTTATCCAAACTATTCTCAAAATGCGTTTAATCTTGTCCAATTAGAGGATATTACTTACATCACCTTTCAATTAATTACCAATCACTTAAACACATTTCATTCAGTGTTAGGTCCATAAATCTCCAAATTAGTATAAATTCCTTACCAATGTCACAATTTTTAAAACATGAGCATTTCAGGGTAAAATCCCGTCCTATGTTTGTAGAGCAAAACAAAACAAAAACACTTTGCCTATGGACATATAAAAAAGGTCAAGAAAGTTCAACTCAAATGACAATGAAAGAATAGCAACCGTGATCGCTTCCCGGTTGCTTTCTGCTTTTTATCAGGTGGTTACCCATTTTTCACATTTTATCAACACCCCTGTATGGCACCTTCAATTTAGGTATTTTTACAGTCCGGAGATTATTTCCGGAATCATCCCTTTTTACAAGTAAAATTACAACTCCTAAATGTCCCAATTTTCTCATTTACACGTACATACACAATTCTCGTTACTCGACGGAGCAGCTGATATATCGAAACTTTACAAGAAAGCCGCTGAACATAACATGCCGGCTATTGCGATCACTGACCATGGGAACATGTTTGGCGCATTTGAATTTGTCGCTGAAGCATACAAACACAAGGGTGCAGATGGGAAGCCAAAAGTAAAGCCTATTGTGGGATGTGAGTTTTATCTGGTGGAGAACCGTTTCAAAAGAGCATTTACCAAAGACGATAAGGATGTTCGTTACCACCAGTTATTCCTGGCTAAAAACGCTGAAGGTTATCAGAATTTGATAAAACTATGTTCATTAGGTTTTATGGAAGGTATGTATGGGAAATATCCCCGTATCGATAAGGAACTGGTGAAGCAATATCACAAAGGTCTTATAGCAACCACATGTTGTCTGGGCGCCTCTGTTCCCCGTGCCATCATGAAAAAAGGTGAAGAGGAAGCAGAAAAAGAATTTCAATGGTGGTTAAATATTTTTGGTGAAGACTATTATATCGAACTGCAACGACACAGTATTCCTGAACAGGATAAAGTAAATGAAATTTTATTGAAATGGTCGTTTAAATATAACGTTAAAGTAATTGCTTCCAACGATACACATTATGTAGATCAGCAGGATGCCAATGCACATGATATTTTGTTATGCATTAACACCGGAGAAAAGCAGGCCACTCCAACCATGAAAGAGTTTTCAGATGATGATGCTTTTGTGAAAGGAAAACGATTTGCGTTCTATAACGATCAGTTTTATTTCAAGACACCGGATGAGATGTCGAAACTTTTCAGCGACATTCCCGAAGCAATCGACAATACCAATCATATTGTCGACAAAGTTGAAATTCTGAATTTAAAAAAAGACATCCTCCTTCCAAATTATGTGATTCCTCAGGGCTTCACCACGCAGGATGATTATCTACGACATATAACTTTTGAAGGTGCGAAACGCAGATATGTAGACCTTACTCCGGAGATTGCAGAGCGATTACATTTCGAGCTTCATACAGTAAAAACTATGGGATTTGCCGGCTACTTTCTCATTGTTGCCGACTTCATAAAAGCGGGACGTGATATGGGCGTATTTATTGGTCCCGGTCGTGGTTCCGCTGCTGGTTCGGCCGTTGCATTTTGTATTGGAATAACCAATATTGATCCCATCAAATACAATTTACTTTTCGAGCGTTTTTTAAATCCCGACAGAAAGTCGATGCCCGATATTGATACGGATTTCGATGATGAAGGCCGTCAGAAAGTAATTGATTATGTAGTGCAGAAATATGGCAAGAATCAGGTTGCACAAATTGTGACTTATGGTTCTATGGCTGCAAAAATGAGTATTAAAGATGTTGCACGCGTTCTAGATTTGCCACTTTCCGAATCAAACTTCCTGGCAAAGCTTGTCCCCGATAAACCCGGCATTTCACTCGATCGTGTTATCAATGCGCCACTCGAAGGTGAAAAAGGATTGAAAGAAAAAGAAGGCCTTGGTGCAGATGATATTGAGAATGTGAAGAAACTGCGTGAAATTCATAAGGGAAAAGATCTTCAGGCAAATATTCTTAAAGAAGCTTTAATTCTGGAAGGTTCTGTGAGAGGAACCGGAATTCATGCTGCAGGAATTATTATTGCACCCACAGATCTTACTGACTTAATTCCTGTTGCCGTTGCAAAAGATTCTGATTTGCTGGTAACACAATATCAAGGCAAAGTAATTGAAGATGCAGGCGTAATTAAAATGGATTTTCTGGGATTAAAAACGCTGACAATTATTAAGACAGCACTGGAACTTATCCGCCAAAATCATCAGATAAATATTGAAATTGATTCTATTCCTTTAGATGATGCATTGACATTTGAACTGTATCAGAAAGGTGAAACCAACGGAACGTTTCAGTTTGAATCGGCCGGAATGCAGAAGCATTTAAAAGATTTAAAACCTGATAAGTTTGAAGATCTTATTGCCATGAACGCTTTGTACCGTCCTGGTCCTATTGAATACATCCCGAATTTCATTGCCCGTAAGCATGGCAAAGAAGCAGTGAAGTATGATCTGGATGCCATGGAAGAGTACCTGAAGGAAACTTATGGTATTACCGTTTATCAGGAGCAGGTAATGTTGCTTTCGCAGAAGCTGGCGAACTTCACAAAAGGTGATGCCGATACTTTGCGTAAGGCAATGGGTAAAAAGCAGATTGAAGTCCTGAATAAAATGAAATCGAAGTTCATGGAAGGATGTGCTGCTAATGGTCATGATCCGAAAACCTGTGAAAAAGTATGGACCGATTGGGAAGCATTTGCACAATATGCATTTAATAAATCACACTCTACATGCTATGCTTTTGTGGCTTATCAGACTGCATACCTGAAAGCACATTATCCCGGTGAATATATGTCCGCGGTGCTCACACATAACTTGTCGAATATCGATAAAATTACCTTCTTCATGGAGGAATGTAAGCGTATGGGACTAAAAGTACTTGGTCCGGATGTGAATGAATCGATTTATAATTTTTCCGTTAATAAAAACAGTGAAATTCGTTTTGGTTTAGGTGCTGTTAAAGGTGTTGGTGAAGGAGCTGTAGAAGCAATCATTGAAGAACGCAAAACAGCCGGATCATTCAAAAATTTATTGGATCTGGTATCGAGGGTAAATTTAAAAAATGTCAATAAACGTTGTCTGGAAAGTTTAGTAATGGCCGGTGCATTCGATTTCGATCGGCAGGCGCATCGTGCCATGTGGTTTGAAAAAGATCCGAAAGAAAATAATCTGACTAATCTGGAAAAAGCTGTACGTTATGGAACCGGCAGTCAGGATGCCAGAAATTCATCTCAGGTTTCCCTTTTCGGGGAAGCAAGTGCAGTTGAAATGCCGGCGCCTAAATTTTATCCGTCAGAACCTTGGTCGGAATTAGAAAAACTAAGAAATGAAAAAGATGTTGTAGGGTTTTATGTATCGGGACATCCATTGGATGAATTCCGTTTTGAGATTGAAGCTTTCTGCAATGTTCCCGTAAATGAACTGGGGGATCTTGCCAAAATGCGAGGCAAAGACATTGCTTTTGCAGGAATTGTGACAAGTGCTAATCATCGTACCACCAAATCAGGTAAGCCTTTTGGTGTCATGTTTATTGAAGATTATACCGGTTCACATGAGTTGGCTTTGTTTTCGGATGATTATCTGAAGTTCAAACAATACCTGACACCGGAGTATTATTTATTCATCAGAGCCAAGGTACAATCACGTTATAACGACCCTAACAATCTGGAAATCAAGATATCCAGCATAAAATTACTGCCTGATGTTGGCAACGAGTTTGCTAAATCCCTAACATTAAGTCTGAGTTTAGATGAAATAAACAGTGAAACGGTTAATACACTTGATACGCTACTCAAAGAATATCCCGGTAAACTTCCCGTTAAGTTTAGTGTTAGAGATAAAGAAAATAAGGTGGAGTTAGCCAGTAAAAAGGTAAGGGTTAACTTTAGTAAAAAATTGTTCGAAGAATTGGAATATCGTCAGGGAATTAGGTTCAAAATAAATACTTAACTGACAGTTTGGCACAAATACTTTGTGGTATAAATATTGACAAATCAAATCAGTTGAAAGTTGAAAGTTGAAAGTTGAAAGTTGTAAGTTGAAGGTTGTAAGTTGAAGGTTGTAAGTTGAAAGCGCTGCCCTGAGTCCGCCGGCTGGCGGATCGAAAGGGTTGAAAGCACTGCCCTGAGCGAAGTCGAAAGAGTGTCAAGTGACAAGGGGCAAGTGGCAAGCGCTGCCCTGAGTCCGCCGGCTGGCGGATCGAAAGGGTTAAAGGCAAGCCCTGAGCAGAGCTTACCGTAGCCGAAAGAGTTAAAAGTTATTACATCATATAAAAATTGAATAAAAAATTTATCATTTATAATTTATCATTTATCATTTATCATTTCAAAAACATGGCAATTGAATTAACAGACTCCAACTTTGATGAGTTGGTATTAAAATCAGACAAACCCGTATTAGTTGATTTTTGGGCAGAATGGTGTGGACCATGCAGAATGGTTGGACCGGTTGTTGAAGAACTTTCAAAAGACTATGATGGGCGTGCCGTAGTTGGCAAAGTTGATGTCGACAGCAATCCCGGAATATCTATGAAATATGGTATTCGCAACATCCCTACCCTATTAATTTTTAAAGGTGGTGAAATTGTTGACAAGCAGGTTGGTGCTGTTCCAAAATCAGTTTTGGCAGGCAAAATCGACGGTCAGCTTTAATCAGAAATAATCAGAGAATCAGAAATCCGTGAATTAAATGGGTTTCTGATTCATTATATGCATTGGTGAAGTCTGCCTTCGGTATTCATCACAAATAAAATTTTTAAGAGTATTTTAAGTTATATCAACACGTCCCTAATCTAAACTGCGGTGGCTATTAATCAACATGAAATACAGCAACTCGGTCACCTCGAGCTCATAGCGCGGCAGGTAGTTGAGGGATTTATTACAGGTTTGCATAAGAGTCCTTTTCATGGTTTTTCGGTTGAATTCGCAGAGCACAGGCTATACAACACTGGGGAATCGACACGTCATATGGATTGGAAATTGTATGGCAAAACCGACAAGCTTTTCGTAAAGCGATATGAAGAAGAAACCAATCTTCGTTGTCAGATAATAATCGATAACTCAAGCAGTATGCATTTTCCCGGCAAGGAATTGCAGGAAAAAGATACGATGAATAAAATTACTTTTTCTGCTCATGCAGCGGCCGCAATTATTCACCTGTTAAAAATGCAAAGGGATGCTGCGGGATTGAGTATATTCTCGGAAACACTGGAAGAAAATACTCCGGCTCGTTCGAGTACACTCCACCAGAAACTGTTATTCATGAAACTGGAAGAAGCCATGAATTCGGGAGGTACGGAAGTCAGGAGAAAAACATCTGCTGCACAAGCATTGCACCAGATTGCAGAAACCATTCATAAAAGATCACTGGTAATTATTTTCAGCGATATGATGGATAGTTTAAGTGACAGCAATGAATTGTTCAATGCATTGCAACATCTCAAATACAACAAACATGAGGTTATACTTTTTCATGTAACCGATAAAAAACTCGAACAGGATTTTAAATTCGAAAACAGGCCGTATCAATTTATTGATGTGGAGACGGGTGAAACAGTGAAAGTCCATTCCAATCAGGTTCGGGAAACTTACCTGTCGCAAATGAGCAAATTTCAACAGGAGCTAAAGCTCAAATGTGCCCAATACAAAATTGATCTTATTGATGCCGATATTCATGAAGGTTACCGCCAGGTGCTCATGCCTTATCTCATTAAAAGACAACGAATGCAATAAACAACACTTTCTTTGGTAAGAACAGATTGCATCAACATTTAGTAGAGGCACTATAATTTACTGTTTTTCAACATATTACATTTATATTCTTCAAATTAACAGCGAACAAACTGCATTTGGTTTACTGATCTATATTTAATAGGTTTGTAACAAATCCCTGCGAACATGCACCTTATGAAATTCAGGAAGTATAGTTGGATAATCGGACTATTACTTCTGGTAAGTATTACATCCTGCAAAAGAGATGAAGATAATTTAGGATGGGATACCGATATCCTGATGCCATTACTCAACTCTTCGCTGGATATAACAGATATCATCAGTGATTCGTTGCTACAGGTTGGAGCTGATAGCTCTTTAAAAGTGGTTTATGAAACCCATTTGTATGATATGTCGGTTGACTCGTTGTTCAGCTTCTACGATACTAGTGTTACCAGGTCTTACACATTGGATTCAATCAGCTTGCTGGAACAAACTATTGATTATCCGGTAACCCTGGGTCAGATTTGTTCCAATGCAGGAATTCTGGGTGCTATCATTGTAAGTCAGAATGGAAATTCTTTCGCCATTCCTGCAATTTCAAGTTTATCATCATCGGTTTTTGCCATTGATGCCGATACGCTATTTCAATCGATGGAATTACAAACGGGTTTTCTTGATCTTACTATATATAACGGACTACCAATTGATATTACCAATGTGGTATTTGAACTGAAGAATACCTCCAACAGTGTAGTTGTGGCTACCGGAACATTCCCATTGATTGCAGCAGGTGCTACTGAGACACAAACCATTTCACTTGCCGGGGTTACCATTGAAGGCAATATGGAGGGCCAAATTCTAAGTATGTCATCGCCGGGATCCAATGGTAATTCCGTATTAATTGATACAACAGATGCACTTCAAACAACTTTATCGGTTTATGATTTAAATCCGATTACAGCAACTGCTATATTTCCTGCACAAAACCTTATCGACAAGGCTCAAAAATTTAAGTTCACTTTTGAAAGCGTTCAATTAACAAAGGCAAGAATAAAATCAGGTGGTGTGGTTATGGATTTGTACAGTACCTTACAGGATAGTGTTCGCTTTGTTTACAAATTGCCAAGTGCTACTTTAAATGGAGTGCCATTTGAAATAACCAAAGTCCTCCCTCCTGCTGCACCGGGTGGAGTTTCATCATATAATAATTTCTTCGATTTCTCAGGTTATGAACTCGATTTAACCGGACCAAACTTCGACACGGTAAATACCATGTTTAATATTTTTCAGGCAGGAGTTGATTCAACAGGTCTGATGAAAACATTATCGATCACAGATAGCATTTATTCCAATATAGGATTTCAGAATTTGCGTCCTGAGTATGTGCGTGGTTATTTGGGCACTGATACATTTGATATCGGACCATCACTAACCACAATTGATTTATTCAAGAGTATTGGTGGCAATATAAATTTGCAGGATGTTAACATGAGCATAGGAATTGAAAATGGCATTGGTGCCGATGCAAGAGTAAAAATTGTACAACTTAATGCACTTAATTCGAATACCGGAAACAGTGTAACTCTGAGCGGTAGTGGTGTCTCCAATCCCTTTAATATAACACGGGCAACTGATCAGGGCGGACAACCTCCTGTGACAGTTACCAATTCCACCTTCCTACTGAACAATAGCAATTCAAATGCTGCGGCATTTATCAGTAACCTTCCTGATGAAATAAATTATTCATTGAGACTCGAAACCAATCCAAATGGTAATACTTCAAACTTCAATGATTTTATATATGCTGACAAACTGATGGAATTCAATCTGAATGTCGAGATACCGCTTGCTTTCATAGCAAACGGACTCATGTTAACAGACACCTTTGATTTCGAAATGAGTGATCAGGATTTATCGAGAATTAAAAGCGGATTCTTATATTTAAATGCCGATAACGGATTTCCATTTGAAGCAATTATTCAATTGTATACTATGAATGATAACGGATCAATTACCGATTCACTGCTCACTTACAATACCATTGCAGCAGCTCCGGTAGGTCCCGATTTCAAGGTGACTGAAAAAAGAAAATCTAAACTTGTAATTCCGGTGGATCAGGGGAAAATTGACACCTTCTTTGGCACTAAAAAAATGAAAATTGTAGCAAGGTTCAATACACAACCGGTCAACACACAACTTAAAATTTACAGCGATTACACCATTGATTTCCGGCTTGCCGGCGATTTCACATACTTAGCCCACTAAACATTTTGAAAAATATACTACTAACTGCAATATGCAGCATGCTGCTAATGAATGTCAATGCCCAGCATGAATGGCCATTTAAAAATAATTATACAACAGCGACTACTGAAATTGGGATTGATGCGAACGGACTGATTGGTTCCGATGCTATCACAACCAAATTCATGAACACGTATATCAACAATGAATTTATTGAGCAATCTGTGAAAGATGGTGCCTATTCCAAAATGGATGATCGTTCTAAAATCGGGAGCTATTTGAATGCAGGAGCATACATGAAAAAAATGCGTATCAATGAAGCCGACAGTACCGTCAGAAATCTAACACTGGCACTAAGATACCGAACACATTTCAATGCCGCTTTTCCATCCGATTTATTTGCACTATACTTTTATGGAAACAAAAGATTTGCCGGTATCAATGCCGATATCAGTGATTTCAATTATGAGGCTATACAATATCAACAATTGCAGTTTGGCTATGGAAAAACAAAGAAGAGTGGCAATTCAGAATTTGAATACTATGCAGGTATCAGCTTTCTGAACGGACAAAGTTATCTCGATATTTCAACTACCCGTGGCTCAATCTACACCCAGCCTGATGGCGAATATGCTGATCTTGATATCAGATTAGAATCGAGACAATCGGATACCACAAAAAGTAATTTCGGAAGTTCAAATGGTTTGGGTGCATCTTTGGATTTGATGGTTAGTTATAAAATGGAAAATCAAGTAAAAATTTCACTTTCTGCAACTGATATTGGAATGATAGCCTGGAACAGCAAGTCCAGTTATTTTGTTGTTGATACCACTTATCGTTTCGAAGGATTAACTGTCAATAATTTATTTGATTCACTCTACCTAGACATAACTTCAGAAGCTGAATTTATAGATGGATTTAAAGAAGACCGTAAAAAGGAAAGCTTTACATCTGTTCTGCCTGCAAAATTTCAACTGCAGGTATCGAAGCCATTTATGGAGGACAAATTAATGGCATATGCTTCTGTTAACTATTTTCTCAATGCCGATTACACACCACAAATCATTGCAGGCGGAAACTATTTCTTTTCGAAAAGTTTCATGGCCGGCGTGAGTGCCGGGTTTGGTGGCTACACCGAATTCTCGGCAGGCATTCATGTGGGTGCCGACTTAGGTCACGGGTTTATTCTGACAGCCGGGACCGATTATCTCACGGGCTTAATTAATCAGGACAACTCAACTGCTGAGGGTGGCGTTGGGAGTTTGCGGTTTGTGTTTTGATAGCTTTATCCGCACCTTAAAAATCTTATTGGTGCCTGACTATCAAATAATTATAGCATATTCTATCGTTTATTAAACACTGTTTATAAGCCTTCTAAATTCTAGTATTGAACATATTATCCAGATATGTCCAGTTTTTGCATAAAATATGAACATATTCTGTTTTTACAAGTAAAAAGTGGACAAGAATTCGCGATATGTTCAATTTTATTGGAATTATTGGACATATTAATTAATTTTACATATCCAATTAACAGAAAATGGCAATTTTTGATAGAAATTCCCCATACAATGCATTGCCTGACCTTCCACCGTCGGAAACGATCCTTGACACAGAGATACTGACAAAATGGGGGTTGGCATCGCGATCATTAGCAGAGTTGAACCGAAATATTCTGAGGATTCCAAATCCAACGATGTTGGTTAACACCATTTCATTACAAGAAGCACAAACCTCAACAGCTATCGAAAACATTTTTACTACAGAGGACGAACTTTACAAAGCTGTTTCCGATTCAATGAAAGAAGATAATATCAATCCATCAATTAAAGAAGTTCTGCGTTACCGTGAAGCACTTTGGGGTGGTTACAATACCTTAATTAAAAGCATGTCATTTGATCAGTCTATTGCAATAAGTGTTTTCCAGCAGATAAAGAATACAAATCAGGGGATCCGTCCTCCACAATCTCAAACAGTGATTAAACGAGGACAAAGTGAACTCAAGCCCGGTGAGATTATATACACTCCGCCTCGGGGTCTGGGAGTTATAGAACAAAAACTTGATAACTTGTTTGCTTTTCTGAAATCAAAAAACAATTTCGATCCTTTGTTAAAAATGATAATTGCACATTACCAATTCGAAGCAATACATCCATTCACCGATGGAAATGGGAGAACCGGAAGGATTTTGAATTTGCTTTATTTGATTGATCAAAATTTATTATCACATCCAGTTTTGTATTTAAGTAAATATATCATAAATCATAAAGAAGATTATTATTACTTCTTGTCAGGTGTAACTCAACGACAAGCATGGAAGCCATGGATGCTTTATATGCTGGAAGCTATTGATACCACTGCACAGCATACGAATAATAAAATTGATGAAATTCTCCAACAAATGGGAGCGACGTATAATTTTGCTAACCAAAAACTGAAATGGTACACATTGGAGTTAAACCAGGCATTGTTTTCACAGCCTTATATAAAACCCAAAATCATCAGCGAAATTACCGGAGTAAAGAGTCGAACTACACTTACGGATTATATGCAAAAACTAACCGAACACAAAATTCTTTCATCCAGGCAGGAGGGTCGTGAAGTTTATTATATCAATGATGATCTGGTGAATATCTTGCAAGGGTAATAAAAAAAGGAGAGATTCCTCTCTCCTTTAAATGCGTTTCGACCAAAATAAGTTATTGGTTAATTGATGTTTTACATCTTCACCAACTTCTTCACCACCAAATTTCCATCAATAACCATTCTTACCAAATAAATACCTGAGCTTAATTCAGAAGTGTTAAGGTCTAATTTGTTGGGACCAACTTTCAATTGATGATTTTCGAATGAAATCAATTTCCCTTGCATGGTGAGAAGAGTTACTTCAGCTTGAGCTGATTGAATTGCACTCACTTCAATGAAAGTTGTTCCTGATGTTGGATTCGGATAAATGGCGTAATCGTACTTATCACTGAGTGCCTGTAAACCTGTTGGCAATACAATATTGGTAATTGCAGTATTGGTAAGTACGGGTGCATTGAAATCGAAATAAATGGCTGCGTTGTTTGTAACACTATCACCTGCAACTAAACTTGTCTTAGGTTGGATACGATAACGAACATAGCCATGGCTAAGTGGTTCGTTAATATTGCTATCGGGTAATAAAATATTATTAAACTTAAATTCCATATTTCGTTCCCATGGGAGCCATTTGAGTTCCACATTGTGAGAAGCATTCAAAAATTCAAAAGAGCTCAAATTTAATTTAAGGGTATCAATGAGATTGAGAATTTTAACAGTGAAGGCCGTGTCATTTCCGGTATTCTGATAACGGATGATGTATTCTAAAAATGGCTCAGTAGCAAGTTGTGTTGTAGTTAAAGTATCTTCATTCACCAAAATATCGTTCGGGTCATATGAACCAGTCACTAACACTTCCCAGGCACCATAATTGCAGGTGGGATTAGCATCTCCGGAAACGGGATCAATCCTTACTGAAGAATTTATCAAAACTCCGTTAACTAATCCGGTATCGACAATCACAGTCACAATAATATTTCCGGTTTGGAATGGAGCCAGCACCCCCGTACTCCATGTTATAGAATCAGGTGTAATAGTTGAAGGAGTAACACTTGATGAAGCATAAGTAACCTTATTATCAGGAAAAAATATTACCGTTGGTGAAATTGTTGTAGTCCCAACATTTTCATACGAAATCATATACGATGCATTGAACCCGCTTCGAAACGGCCCAAGTGGTGTAATGGAAACACATAAATCATTTAATGTACCTTGCGGTTGAAATGCAAAATCGTTCAGACTATCAGTTTGCTGAATACCGGAAAAATAAGCATTATGGGAAACAGGATTGGCGAAATAATTATTGATCGATACAGGATTAACATCAAAATTTCCAGAATCTTTTACTAATATAACATATTCACCATTTAGTTGGCTGAATGAAAACCTGCCGGTAGATTGTTCTGTAATTTTCCTATTGGAAAGCAAAGGCTCACCGACGTCGTGAACGCTATTAGTATTTAAATCGGCAAATACATTCCCTTTAATTAAGTTGTACTTCTCAGTAAGCTTTACAAACCAATAATCAGGTCCTCCCAAACAATTCTCAGATTTATCACCGGAAATCTGCGAATAGGAGAATCCTCCCAACATGTAATCACCTGTCACGGACTGAGTTATTGAGAAAAGTTGATCATTTTCATTACCTCCTAATGAATTCTGCCATAAAATATTGTTACCGGAAGTATCAGTTTTTACCACCCAATAATCATAGGCACCAAAATTGCTTTCTGTTTTATCTCCTGAAATATTTGATAAAGAATAACCTCCAAAAAGATAACTCCCGTTTGCACTTTGAATGATTGAATTTAACTGATCCTGATCACTGCCTCCAATGGTATTTTGCCATTGAATATTGAACAAAGAATCTACTTTAACAATCCAGTAATCATAATTTCCGAAACCACTTTCAGTTTTATCGCCCGAAATGTTGGAATCTGAATTTCCACCTAAGATATAGCCACCATCCCCTGTTTGCTGAATAGAATTTAATATATCGCTGGCACTTCCGCCAATAGTTTGCTGCCACTTAATGTTGCCAGCAGCATCTACAAGTACAATCCAATAATCCCAACCACCCAGACAATTTTCAGTTTTATCACCTGAAATATCTGAAACCGATACCCTCCTAAAAGATAGTCTCCATCAGAAGTTTGAATAATAGATTTCAACCAATCGTTATCACTGCCACCAATAGTGTTTTGCCATTGGATGTTACCTACGGAATCAGTTTTAATAATCCAATAATCCCATCCGCCAATATTATTTTCAGTTTTATCAGCAGAACTATCAGACTGAGAGTAACCTCCCAGAATATATCCATTATCGGAGGTTTGTTTTATTGAATACAGGTAATCATAATCATAACCACCAATGGTATTTTGCCATTGAATATTTCCCAGCGAATCTGTCTTTACAATCCAGTAATCATGCAATCCCTTTTTATTTTCAGTTTTATCGCCTGAGATATTTGAATCTGAATAACCACCAAGAATATAACCTCCATCAGAAGTTTGCTCAATTGAATAAAGCTGATCATCACCATTTCCCCCAATGGTGTTTTGCCACTGGATGTTACCTGACTCATCAGTTTTGACGATCCAATAATCAAAATGACCCGATAAGAATTTTCAGTTTTGTCACCGAGATATTTGAATCTGAATGTCCACCAAATATGAAGCCCCCATCAGAAGTTTGTTTTACAGAAAACAGGACATCATCGTTATTTCCTCCGATAGTATTCTGCCACTCTATTTCCTGTGCGAGTGCCATTGAATAATTAACTAGTAAAATGATTGAAAAGAATAATAAAAGTTTTTTCATAAAGTGATATAATTGTATTCGCCGAACTTTCTTTAAGTTTGAATATTATTTGATTTAAAATTCAGCATTACATCTTCACCAATTTCTTCACCACCAAATTTCCATCAATAACCATCCTTACCAAATAAATACCTGAGCTTAGATCAGAAGTATTAAGGTCTAATTTGTTGGCACCAGCTTTTAGCTGATGATTCTCGAATGAAATCAATTTCCCTTGCATGGTGAGAAGGGTTACTAGCTTGAGTCGATTGAGTTGTATTCACTTCAATGACAGTTGCACCTGTAGTTGGGTTCGGATAAATGGCGTAATCGTACTTATCACTGAGTGTCTGTAAACCTGTTGGCAATACAATATTGGTAACTGCAGTGTTGGTAAGCACCGGATCATTGAAGTCGAAGTAAATACCTGCATTATTATTTATAAAGTTACCTGCCACTAAATTTGTTTTAGGTTGGATACGGTAACGAACAAAGCCATGACTTAGGAGTTCATTAATGTTGCTGTCGGGTAGCAAAATATTGTTAAACTTAAACTCCATGTTATTTTCCCAGGAACGCCAATTGAGTTCGACATTATGAGAAGCATTCACGAACTCAAATGAGTTCAAATTTAATTTCTTAATATCAATGGGGTTGAGAATATTCACAGTGAATGCTGTATCGTTGCCGGTATTTTGAAAGCGGATGATGTACTCTAAAAATGGTTGAGTAGTAAGTTGCGCTGTAGTTAATATTTCATCACTTACCAGAATATCATTCGGATCAAAAGAACCAGTCACAATCACATCCCAATCGCTATAGTTGCAAGCAGGATTAGCATCACCGGAAACAGGTTCAATGCGGGCAGAAGAATTTAACATCGAGCCAATAGCCAAAACCGCTATCCACACTTACAACTATCATAAATTCACCAGATTCAAAAGGCAGCAGTGGGTTAAGGGTCCACACCACAGAATCAAGAGCAATTGCCGATGGAACAACGGTAGCTGTAGAATAACTCATATTCAAATCGGGAGAAAATACAACTGAAGGATTTGTTATAGTTGTTGTTCCGACATTTTCATAGGAAATCATATAAGATGCCAGAAACCCACTCCGGAAAGGACTCAGTGGCGTAATGGTGACACATAAATCATTTAATACACCTTGTGGCTGAAATGCAAAATCATTTAGGTTATCGGTTTGTTGAAATCCGGGGAAATAGGAATTGTGAGATGCCGGGGATGCAGTATAATTATTGAGAATCACTGGCGCAACATCAAAATTTCCGGAATCAAGTACTGAAACTAAATAATCTCCATTTTGATTAGTGAATGTAAATCTTCCAGTGGCTTGTTCAGTAATTTTTTTATTTACCAAGAGAGGTTCGCCTAAATCTTGAGAATTATTACTGTTCAAATCGGCAAATAGAGAACCGGTGATTATATTGTATTTATTGGTTAGTTTAATCACCCAGAAGTCATCTCCACCATTATTTACACCTGTCAAATCACCTGAAGTTTCGGAATTAGAAAATCCTGCCAACACAAATCCCTCGTCGGTAGTTTCCTGGATGTCTACAAGAACCTCATCACCACTTCCACCAATATTATTTTGCCATTGAATAGCACCCAAGTTATTTGTTTTTACTACCCAAAAGTCGTGTGCACCGAAACTATTTTCTGTTTTATCGCCTGAAATGCCGGATGCAGAAAAACCAGCCATAATAAATCCCTATCGGTTTTTACAATCCAGAAATCATGAAAGCCATTACTATTTTCCGTTTTATTGCCAGAAATATTTGAATCGGAATATCCACCTATGACAAAGCCCCCGTCAACTGTAAGTTGCACGGATCGAAAAACGTCATAACCTCCGCCACCAATAGTTTGTTGCCACTGAACATTCCCGGTGTCATCGATTTTTACAATCCAGTAATCCGAGAGTCCATAACTATTTTCTGTTTTGTCACCTGAAATGTTAGAATCAGAAGAACCTCCTAAGACATAACCCCCATCTGCAGTTTGTTGAATGGAAACAAGCATATCATCTCCACTTCCCCCTATGACCTGTTGCCACTGGATATTTCCGGTGTTGTCTAACTTTAAAACCCAGAAGTCAGACAATCCATTACTATTTTCTGTTTTTTCACCTGAAATGTTGGAATCAGAAGAACCTCCAACAATGTAACCTCCATCAGGTGTCTGTTGGATGGCATTTGGTTGATCATAATCGTTCCCCCCGATTGTATTTTGCCACTGAATATTTCCATCAACATCGGTTTTTATGATCCAGAAATCCCAATTACCGGTGTTATTTTCGGTTTTATCGCCTGAAATATTAGACAATGACATACCTGCGAGGATAAATCCTCCGTCAGCGGTTTGCTGAATAGAATTAAGCAAATCGCTATCAATTCCCCCTATGGTTTTCTGCCATTCGATTTCCTGGGCAAAAGAGATTGTCAGGGTGAGTACCAAGACACCGGTTAAAAGTAGAAGCTTTTTCATGTTGTTTGTGGTTAAGAGTTATAAAACACTTATGAATCATTCAACTTGTAAATAATGAAAAGTGACATAATTTGAAATGAAAGCCTCAAATGTCAATTCCAGATTAAAAGTAATAAAGAAAATGAGTAAATATCCCGAAAATTAAAAAAATGACAAAAATTCGATAATGGTTTTGAGATTAAAAAGTTTGGTACTCAATATATTCAAAGTTATATAACCCAAATTGTATTTTTAGGGGCTAAATATGATTCCACAACATTAAATACCTAATATTCAACACTTTAAAGACTTTCGATAATTTAATTCAGATAGTATTTGAAAATCCCAAAAATTCACTACTTTTGTGCCTCCAAAGAAATTTGGAAAACGGTTCGGTAGTTTCCGCCAGCCGGCGGATTAGAATACATGCCGGATTTGTTTGATTTGAGTTCTTTATAGTAAATTATATTTGGTTCGGTAGTTTCCGCCAGCCGGCGGATTAGAATACATGCCGGATTTGATTGATTTGAGTTCTTTATAGTAAATTATATTTGGTTCGGTAGTTTCCGCCAGCCGGCGGATTAGAATACATGCCGAATTTGTTTGATTTGAGTTCTTTATAGTAAATTATATTTGGTTCGGTGGTTTCCGCCAGCCGGCGGATTAGAATACATGCCGGATTTGTTTGATTTGAGTTCTTTATAGTAAATTATATTTGGTTCGGTAGTTCAGCTGGTTAGAATACATGCCTGTCACGCATGGGGTCGCGGGTTCGAGTCCCGTCCGA
>JADJOZ010000008.1 GCA_016713525.1 Bacteroidota bacterium
TTTGTTGTACTTACTACAAAGTTACTATTCTTGTACCAGTAATAAGAAAAAGGAGGAGTTCCATTAACTGAAACATTAAAGGTTGCAACTTGACCGGATGTTAATATTTGGCTTTGAGGCTGAGTAGTTCCATTAGAAACAGGCGTACAGGACGAATTTATCAAATACTGCCCGCTCACCCATGCAACTGTTTGAGCAGGTCCATTCAGACCGAATTTCACATTAAAGGGCATCGTAAACCGGGTGCCAGGTATGGGGGTCAATTACTTGAAGTATACCGGTAGGAATAAACCATGACCATTTTCAATAGCGGCATAATTGTTTTAACCCGTAAACTATTTGTAGGTGTAGTTCACATTTTTATTAAATAATTTAGGGCCATTTTGGGGCTCAGTAACTTCAACTTAACTAGCAATGTTGTTGAGGAGTCATATAACCACCATATGCAGCGTAAGGAAGTGTAGTTGGAGAGCTTAGGTGGTCTCCAACAACATCTATTTCTATCCAGGTAAGTGAATTACAACTACCCTCAATACCTACGGCATACAATTTCCCACTATTTGCCATTTGTGCAACGAGAGTGGACCCTGTGCACATTGCAGCTCTTAAAGTGATATTACATCCGATGGAGTATGCTGGACCTGGAATCTGCCCAATAGTATACATTGAAAAAAATGTTGCTAATAGAATTATTGAAAATGTTCTCATAGAAATTGGTATTAAATGATTTTGTAATTATGACCTATTTAATTATTCAGAAAAAAATACTAAAAATCACTTTTGAAAAAAAATGAAATTTTAATTTGGCACTCCTCTGGAATAATTTTGCCTTTAATCATTGCTAGACAAAAAATCCGTTTACAGTCAATGGAGCAATCATTAAGTTGATAAAATAAATCATAAGATATTAATTACCAGCATAATAGCTTTATGAAGATGATTCGAAACATGCATTTATATTAAGCAAACCCACAAATTTTAATAAATACAACTTGTGTATTTTGGGTTATGTTTTATAACTGAAAAAGGGCGGTTCGAATAAAAAGCCAGAGAGCAAGTTCATTTATGACTGATAATCTATATTCCCGAAATCCGTTCTAATTCTAAACATACAATAATTTACGATGTTCGACTTATCTCAAGAGAAAACTACAGATACACTCATAGTTAAGTCTTCATCAAAATACTGGATTGGTACTAAAATATGGAAGAGTGGATTTCATCAAAGTTACAGTATTGTTAGAATATTTTTTGGATGAATTGAATAACTTCTTAGTATTGCCACGCTTTAACAAAATGATAAAGTTAAATTTACTGATAAATGGAACTTTTGACCAAATCCAATACCTCCTCAAAAAAATCAGTTAATAGTCGTTTCTGGTCATCTACCAAGGATGTTTCATTGAATTTATTAAAATATTCTGTCTTAAGTTTAAACCAAAGAAGTAGTTTATCTTTCGACAATTCGGGTTTTTGAAAATATTCACCATGTTCATGTCCACTTTGAATGTCAAAAATTGAACCTCCCCATTCTCTTGAAAAAAATATTCCAATCCATGTCCCATTTTCATCGAAACTTACCCCAAACCAAGGATAAATATCATTCTTTCTTCTTGTATCTTCCCTTTTTACAGTAAAAAATGAACCATACCATGAATCATTGATAGCGGCTGTCGATTTGTATTTTTTGCAAATAATCCCTCTATGAGATGTGTTTACAATTTCATTTACTACTTTGTTGAAATAAAGTAATGAAGATAGATTGTTTAGATTCATTGTTTTCATTTTAATAATTGAACATACAGATTTTACATAAGTACAATAACCTTCAATAAGCAAATTTGGGTATCACCTGAATTTTTACTCAATTCACTTTGCAAATAAAAATAGAAATCTTCCCAGTTTTTGACAACTATTCCATCGTTCAAAGCAATTTCTTTACGATAATTTGCAATCCATCTCAAATTAGGCTCCTGGAAATGCTTTTTATACTTTTCAAAATGGTCATCGCCATCATAAATTTTGACCTCAACATATAAACGGTTTCAAGCTGAGTTGATGCATCCCCTATGGGCAAAACGAAAATCCACCCTGCTTTTGCTACCCGAATACTCCCTTTCTAAACAATATCGGGGGCTTCATTTATTATATCTTTAAAAAAGAATTCTATAAAAAAGTCTTTTAAACTCAGGATTAGTTTCGCAAACTGCCCATCACGTCCGATAGATTATTTTTCACTATCCAAACGTTTGGCAAGATTAGCGAGAAAAAAGTTGAACAATTTCAATTTTCATAATTATCAAAGCTGGTTTATCAATTCCATTAGTCTGTTGGTGGCTATTAATCTATTTCGACCAAAATCTTGTCGTTTGAAACAGAATTCTAATAATATTTCTCAACTGTCTGATTCGGGCTATAATCCCAGTAATCAGTCGCCAAAGTTGAATCGAAAAAGTGAGAAATTATTAAGTTTTTTTAGATTCGAGTTTGTTTTTAGGAATATTCAAGTTTATTTTACTTTACTTTTCGGCTGGATCATGATTTGATTCTATTTTCCAAAGAGTCAATATACACCTTACAGGTTTTATTCCTGTTGCAATTCTTTGTGGAAAAGTTAGAGATTGAACTTTCCTTTTATCCCTCTGGAAGCTCTGAAGTTTTCCTGTACGAATATAAAAGCCATAAAAAGTAAATACTTTCAACAAATCGATGTTGATTTTTTCATCAATCTCATTATAACATCTTTCAACTTCAACAAATTTAAATGAAGATAACCAACCTTCTAATAAATTTCTCATACGTGTCAATACTTGTAGTAAATTAGAAGAGCTTGCACTATCTGTTATTAAATTAATTTTTTCCTTAAATGCAGTTATTTTCTTTTCCGACACCCAAAGCCCTTTGCCATCAAACCGTATTGAAAGAAATGTAAACTTGTGTCTACTGAGGTCAATTATTCTAGTTTTGCTATTACTGTTTGGTTCTCCTAAAGGATGAATTTTTAACGTTAACTTATCTTCTAATTCTTGCTTAGCGATGTCCAAAGCAATGTTTGCCTTTTCTATTGAAGCTGTTAGGATGATAAAGTCATCGGCATACCGAACCATTTTAAAGCCTTCTTTTATCATCCTTTGGTCAAATGCTGATAAGTAAATATTTGCAAATAGGGGTGAAAGAGAATTCCCTTGTGGAATTCCGGTATCTGAACCTTCAAAATAATGAGCATCGGAAGAAGAAAATTCTGAAAGGTTGGCAATCTCTTGAGATAAACCTTCTTGAATTAATTTATGTAAACTTTCATCAGGTAAATACTTATAAACTAATGGCAAGAGTTTTCCTTTATCCACTTTATCAAAAAACTTTTCAATATCTGCCTCTAAAATGAATCGATTTCCACCTTGATAATGTTCTACCATTTTCAGAATAGCTTTTTCTACATTGCGAGCAGGTCGATATGCAAAACTGCATTCATTATCCAATTGATATGGCCCTTTCAAATATTCATCAATCTTCATGGAAATAGCTTTAAAACAAGCCTATCTCTGACTTCAGAAATTCTTAATGGCCGCTTATCTGTTTTACCAGGCTTTTCAATTAATACACCACGAACACTACTAAACTTATAAGCGCCTTGTTTTAATTGTTGTGAAATGAAAGCAATATTTTTCTGTAGATGAGATTCAAAATCTGCTATGGTTTCAGACGACAAACCACAGGAACGGCGATTGGATTTATTTAAAAGTCCCAAGCATTCAATAAAAATTTCTCCTCGGAAATGATTTCCAATAAGGTTGGATTCACAGCTTTGTTTTTTGTTGTTTCCTTCATCCTCTGGATGACCCAATAGGTACAAATACTAAGCTAAGTGAACTACATACCCCAATGCCGAATAAACTACTTCGTGAATTGGCTGCAATCAGTTCAATCGCATGCTTTATCAGAACTGTAAACCTGGATGGATATCGAATAATCAGAATAAGGGTAAAATACCATGCTGCTAACATTGCTGGCAGCTGCCGTCCTCGTTTGTAGCCATTTCGTGGCTGAATTGAAAGGTCGACCTCAGTCCTGGTCATCGATGCCCGGTGTACAACTACCGAACTTGCATTGGTAGTCCTACCATTAATCTTATGGTAAGCCCCGCGGCGAATTTGTTTTTTAGCAGAAATCTGAACATAAAATTTGTTGAATCGAACAAAGGTGAACTTTTTCGGATTTTCGCAACTTTCACGACATATTTTCGCCTGCGCCTCCTTCCCGGTCAAATAAACTCCCTGCTCCACCGTAATAGAAACTGCTGTGAACCTATTGGTTACAGTGGTTAAGGAAACCCAGAGGAGTGAACTACATACCCCAATGCCGAATAAACTACTTCGTGAATTGGCTGCAATCAGTTCAATCGCATGCTTTATCAGAACTGTAAACCTGGATGGATATCGAATAATCAGAATAAGGGTAAAATACCATGCTGCTAACATTGCTGGCAGCTGCCGTCCTCGTTTGTAGCCATTTCGTGGCTGAATTGAAAGGTCGACCTCAGTCCTGGTCATCGATGCCGGTGTACAACTACCAGACAAAGCAAGGCAAATATAGGAAATAAAGAAAAAAAAAAATTAAAATTATATCATACACTTCTGTTTATGAATATATTACGTTATTTAGGTTGTTCCAAAACCACAAAAATGCAATGATTATGGAATTTATTTAGATATTAGACAGGATTTGTCTAAATAAAATATAATGAGCTTAACATTACAAGTATTAATCACTACTGTTCCAATTATAGGAGGCTTTCTTTATTGGCACTTCAAAATGGTGAATAATTTTAAGGACCAGGTGATGGAATTAAAATTAGAACTCAAAAATCTAGAGAAAAAAGATGAGTTGCAACAACAAACCATTGACCAATTACGGGAACTTTTCCCATTCTGAAAGACGCAGTTGAATTCATTAAAACTTCTAAACAACTTAAAAAATGAATTACTATATAGATTATAGCCGATTATCATATTTAGGTGATAAACTAAAATCTGGCATTGCAACAAAACAAGAAAAAGATGAATACATGTTAATGCTTTACAACAATGGGAGTATATCTCAAAATCAGTATAATGATTATTTAATCAATGGAAATAAATATAAATCTGATGAAATTGTTAACGCAGCACTTTCTATTGGTGCCGTATTACTAATCGGTTATATAATAGGTGAAATGTTTAAGGGAAATAAAATAAACCTTGTTTAGACACATCACTTTTGAAATGTTTTAAACGTCCTATAGTTACTAAGCAAATTGATATATGAAAATAGATACTTTCAATTCTTTTGAAGAACTCATAAAATTAAGGGCTGATTCAATTGAGATAATAATTAATGACCGTGAAAGTGATTTTTTAATTTTTTCTCCACATGGTGGTGGAATTGAACCTGGAACTTCTGAAATATGCAATTGGTTTAATAAGGCCCCCTATTCGGTATACATGTTTAATGGTAAAGGCGATAAATGCAAAGAACTTCATATAACATCAACAAGTTTTGATGAGCCAAAATTGGTAAAACTATTAAGTAGACATCAATATTCAATCTCTTTTCATGGTATGACTGATTATCTTGCAAAACAAATTCAGGCTGACATTTATATTGGTGGGTTAAATAAGAATTTAATTAAGGCAACCGCGAAAAATTTGAATATTAATGGCTTCTCCGTTAAGTCAAATTTAACATTTAAAAACCAAAGACTGGGAGGTACTGAAATAGACAATATTACAAATAGATGCAAAAGCAATATGGGTATGCAAATTGAGATTTCAGGTAATTTAAGGCAGAAATTCTTTAAAGGTTCACTTTGCCTTAAACGTGGTAGAAAAATAGCAACAGACTTATTGGATAAATTTTGTAACTCAATTCAAAATTCAATCAATTTTTATAAGCAAAATGGAATATGATAAATTACTTGATTGAAATAATAAATGAATTCTATAGATTACTTCTATTGAAGATTTCAACAATAATATAGATACTACAATTATTTATGCATAGAATCATTGATATAGCATACAATAAATTTCCACCTAAACCATCAACCAAATTATTGGATGAAAGTACTGCAGACTATTTAAACCAACTTAATATTAACCTAGTAAAACTTGCAGCAACGTTTAATATTGAAGAATTCCAAGACAATACAATTCCCCAATCCTATTTGGACTACCCGGCCTTACTTTATTTAATTCCTAATACAGACTTATTCAAATTTATTGGAGGACACCCTGGTAGCAACAAAGATTCAAGGAGGGGAATTCACGTATTTTGGGACAATGTTTAGGTAGGTACTTTATCAATGAATTTTTAGAGGCGGAATACGTTGCAAATATATCAGACTTTTTAGGAAAGCAACTGGATGAGAATTTTAATAATCTAAATATAAAAAGAAAATCCTCTGGTGATACTCCTGATTTTATTTCTGCATGGAGTAGCAAAAACATTTTTTTGGCTGAAGCGAAAGGCAGAAGGATGGAAAGCGATTTTAATGCCGATTATTTTCTAAAGTGGAGAGAACAATTTGATAGAATATCAGTTAAAAGTGGCGAAACCGAAATTAGTTTAAAAGGGTACATTATTGATGTTTGTATTGCAAATGAAGAAAATGAAATTCCAAATAGTAAACTCTTTGTTGAAGACCCTGCTACTGGTGGAATCCCATTTGAGGAAGACAGTATGTTGTTTAATTTAATTAAAAATGGTCATTATAAACATATTCTGGAAAAACTTGATTTAGGATTTATTGGTGAATCACTCATCTACAAAGATAATCTTAATAGTGATAAGATTCAATTACCTGTTTTTACAACCAGTGCATCATATAAAGAATATATAGGAATATTTTCATCAAGGGTAAGTAAATTAACTCCACTATATAAATATTTTTTTGAACCTGATTTTATGGTTAATCTTAAAAATACTTCGAAATTTTTTTATGGTATCGAAACAAATATTTTTCATCAATTAATGAAAATAGCTCGAGGGCAGCAGGATGCAATAAATAACATTCAATTAAAACAATCAGACAAATATTTTAACGAATCAGTAATTGAATTTAAAGATGGTACAATTTATGCAAATCCTAATCTAATATCCATTAAAAATATACAACAGTTTTAATAATATTTCAAATTTTATTAATAAAAAAAGTACAAATATTCTTCACAAATATTTCTTCCAAATCATTTCGTCAGTTAAGGCGACAGATTTTATACTCAGATTCAGATTGACTACCCCAATCAAGTATATTTTTCATTCAAAATTCTTTGAAGACAGGCTTTCACAACATATTCACAAATCTCTCTATCCATCTCAATTGCCCGCCAATATTTTAACTCATTAATGACATTTTGGCTTCCAGAAAATTGCATATATAATACATTTTTCAGCCGGCTTCTGGTCATCCTGGATTAGGAAATTGAGCCCCCCGTAATCCGAAGAATATAACCGCTTGATAATTTTTAGTTTATAAACCGAAAACCGGTGAACTGTGAATATGGGCTTGCTTTTCTTTAAGTCAAACCACTCAAAATAGAATAGCCATTACCTCGAGATTTCATTATTTGATTTCACAAATCTGATTACAAAGCAGACAACACTATGAAATACTATTGAAAGGCATTCTTAAAACTGAAGAAAAATTTTATGAGATAAATGAATTAAAATTGTCTATTTAACCGATAATTTTATGAATCTTATAAAAAAAATCATAGTGATCAATGCCGCGCAACCAAACTAAACTTTTGATGACTTCTGTGCTAGGATTAATTCTGCCACATTGAGAAAAAATGTTTGGCAATAACAGGGAGCATAGCGACCAACTTAACAGGGAGCATAGCGACCAACTTAACAGGGAGCATAGCGACCAACTTAACAGGGAGCATAGCGACCAACTTAACAGGGAGCAAAGCGACCAACTTAACAGGGAGCAAAGCGACCAAGTCAACGAAAAAGCCGTTTCAACAACGTTGAAACGGCTTTTTCTAACTGAGGTCGCGAGCAGATTTGAACTGCTGTACAAGGTTTTGCAGACCTCTGCCTAACCACTCGGCCACGCGACCTTATTTTAAAATCCTAAAAATGATTTTTTTAACTATCCGGATTTGCTGTCCGGATCATTTTTTGGAAGTGCAAATTTAACAATTTAAATCAAAAAACGATAATGGAAATTTGATTTGCTCCTTATTACTGCTTTCCACCTGCTTTGTTGCATGAATCAACAAATTTAATGTTATCCCTCTGTGATCGTGAAACTCGCATGGTGCATGTTTCCGTTTACCGGTGGATTAAACTTGGTGATTTTCACCTCTATAACCTTCTCCCCGGGGATCAGTCTGCTCAATTCTTTCAATATTCGGCCGGCAACATGCTCAATTAATTTGGAGCGAATCGCCATTTGCTCGTTAACTATCTTATTTACAACGACATAATCGACAGTATCGTTCAGTTCGTCGTTAAATACAGCTTGCTCCACATTTTTATCTATCTGAACATCAACCGAATACCGACTTCCAATCTTTCCTTCTTCTTCCATACAACCATGAAAGGCATAGCATTCTATCCCTCCAATTGTAATGGTCGTTTTCACGTTTTTCATTTCTTTTGTTCTTTAGCCCAGGAATCTTTTAATGGAACAGTCCGGTTAAAAATGAGTTTTCCGCCAACAGAATCCCGGTCTACACAAAAGTAGCCTTTACGCAGAAACTGGAATTTATCGCCAACAGCAGCCTTTTTTAAGGATGGTTCTCCGAGGGCTTTTGATTTCATGTCCAGACTATGTGGATTTAAATACGATTTGAAATCGCCTTCTTCAGAAGAAGGATCTTCAACTCCGAACAACCGATCATACAATCTTACCTCAACAGGAATTGCCGTGTTTGCTTCAACCCAATGAATTACTCCTTTTGCCTGAAGTCCGCTTGTATCGGAGCCGCTCCGGCTTTCGGGGAAATAGGTACAATGTACTTCTATAATATTACCTGATTCATCGTTAACAAAGGAATCACATCTGATAATATATGCACTCTTCAAACGCACCATTAATCCTGGTGCCAGACGGAAATATTTTTTCTCAGCTACTTCTTTGAAGTCTTCGTGTTCAATAAATAATTCGCGGCTAAATGGGATATCGCGTGTGCCACTTTGCTCATCTTCCGGATTATTTTCTCCTTTCAGAATTTCAGTTTTTCCTTCTTCATAATTTGTGATTATTAATTTCAAAGGATCCATTACAACCATGGCTCGAAGTGAATTTTTATTCAGGTCCTCGCGAATACAAAATTCAAGCAATCCGACATCAATAATGTTATCGCGTCGGCTAACACCAACTTTTTCAGCAAATGCACGAATGCTTTCCGGAGTATAACCCCGTCTGCGTAATCCACTGATGGTAGGCATACGCGGATCATCCCAACCGGTAACATGTTTTTCGTTGACCAGTTGAAGCAATTTGCGTTTGCTCATTACCGTATAATTGAGATTCAATCGTGCGAATTCGTATTGTCTTGACGGATACAAATCTAATTTTTTAATAAACCATTCGTATAATGGCCTGTGCACTTCGAACTCCAGCGTGCAAATGGAATGCGTAATATTTTCAATGGCATCCGATTGTCCGTGAGCAAAATCATACATGGGATAAATGCACCATTTATCACCGGTACGATGATGATGCGCATGCTTAATCCTGTACATCAGCGGATCACGCAGATGCATATTCGGTGAAGCCATATCAATTTTTGCACGCAATACTTTTTCACCATCTTTAAACTCGCCATTTCGCATACGCGTAAACAGGGAGAGATTCTCTTCAATGCTTCTGCTGCGAAACGGACTGTCTTTACCGGGTTCTGTTGGCGTTCCTTTTAATGCAGCAATTTCCTCGGCTGAACTATCATCAACGTAAGCTAAACCCTGCTCAATTAATTTCACCGCAAAATTGTATAGCTGATCAAAATAGTCGGATGCATAAAACACATTCGCCCATTTAAATCCAAGCCAGGCAATATCTTCCATGATACTGTCGACATACTCGGTATCCTCTGTAACCGGATTGGTATCATCAAAACGTAAGTTGGTTTGTCCGCCAAATTGTTGCGCCAATCCGAAATTCAGACAAATAGATTTCGAATGTCCAATATGCAAATAGCCATTGGGTTCGGGCGGGAAACGAGTGAGCAAACGGCCACCATGTTTACCGCTTGTCACATCTTCCTTCACAATTTCCTCAAGGAAATTCAACGATTTTTCAGTTGACATTTTGATTTAGAATTTACTGTATTTTATGTTTGAAATTTTCACCGGACTGCCGATGAGTACTGTTTTAGTTTACTTTTTTCAATGCCTTGTTTAATCTGTCGACAACCTCATTCTTACCAAAGAGTTCCAGCATCCCGATTAAATCGACTCCTGCACCCTGCCCGCTCACAAATACCCGCAGCAGTTGCATAATCTCTCCCGGTTTAATACCAGAGGTTGCAGCAGTACCTTTAATGACCGTATCAATAGTTATAGAACTAAACTCCGCCAGTGAACTTAAATTTTCAATTAATTCATTGAAAAATCCTGCAAGTTCAGGTTTCCATTTTTTTGCCAGCACCTGTTCATCATAAACATCAGGCGCCTGAAACAAATAACTTCCTTTCTCAATCAATTCCGATTCGAATTGTACACGATCCTTCAGCAGCGTAACTGCTTTTACTAAATAATCAGAAGAAATTTTAATATCATCATCACCTAAATTGTATTTACTCTTCACCACCGGACGCAAACGATTTGCAAGTGCTTCAGGTGTTTGCATACGCAGATATTGTTCATTGAACCATTTCGCTTTTTCAGGATCAAAACGTGCTCCTGCTTTGTGAACATGTTCGAATGAAAAATGCTGAATCAATTCCTCCATCGTAAAAAGTTCCTGCTCCGTTCCGGGGTTCCATCCTAAAAATGCCAGCATATTAACAAATGCTTCCGGATAATAACCTCGTTCGCGATAACCCGACGACTTCTCACCGGTGACAGGATCCTGCCAGTCGAGTGGGAAAACCGGAAATCCTAACCTGTCGCCATCCCGTTTACTGAGCTTTCCGTTTCCATCCGGTTTCAACAACAAAGGCAGATGTGCATATTGCGGCATCGATGATTCCCAACCAAGAAAGCGGTAAATTAATATATGTGCCGGAGCCGATGGCAACCATTCTTCACCCCGGATGGCATGAGTGATTTCCATCAACACATCATCCACAATATGGGCCAGGTGGTAAGTTGGCATTCCATCCGATTTCAATAACACCTTATCATCTACCAACGACGAATTTACAGTTACCTCACCTCGAATTAAATCCGTAAATGTTATCTCTTCCCCGGAAGGGACCATTAAACGAATTACATACGGAACACCGGCAGCAATTTTGTCATCGACTTCTTTTGCGCTCAATGTCAATGAATTAGACATTGTTTTACGTGTTTCATGATTATACTGAGGTGCTACATTACCAGCAGCAATCAAGCCGTATCAAATGCATAATAGGCATGACCGGAAGCAATCATTTCTTTGGCGTATTTCAAATAAATACCCTGCTCTTTTCTTTCACTTTGACGGTATGGCTCAAATTTCCCACCAACAGAAACACCTTCATCAATCTGTATCCCGCACCAGTTCAGGGCTGCCACAATATATTCTTCAGCTCCTGGTACATATCGACTTTGATCGGTATCTTCAATTCTCAGCAGAAAATCACCCCCATGCTTTTTAGCAAAGAGGTAGCAAAATAAGGCGGTCCGCACACCACCCATATGAAGAGGACCGGTTGGACTTGGAGCAAATCGGGTTCTGATTTTTTTAATTGACATGATTTTGTTTGAATTGCAAAGGTAGCACCTTGGAAGGAAAGGGAAAAACAAGAATAGCTGCACATAAGCCATCGCAAATGTAGCTGTTTTACTACAAAAATTCGCCAAATAAAAATTTTGGTCACCGAGTCCACCAATCGATTTACCCATAAAAATGCTCAATACACAAAGTTGTAGTTTATCTTTACCAAATCAGACAAAAAACATCTGAAAACTACATTACTTTTGTATCGTGATGACAGCGAATGATATTTTATTTGATCAGGATTTTTTAACCATTTACGTAAATCCCGATCAATATCTGGTAAAGTTAAAGTGGAAGAAATTTGCAACTTCTGATCAGTTTCGGGAAGGGCTTAATGTTGCTCTGGAGGCAGTGATTGAGCACAATGCAAAATTCTGGTTGGCGAATCTAAAAAATATGGAAGCTATTTTACCTGCCGATGAAGAATGGGCAGCTAATGTATGGTTTCCGAAAATTGCTGCGACAGGAATTCAAAAAATGGCAATTGTAACATCCCTCGATTATTTCAACAACACATCAGTCAAAAAAATTATTTCAACAGCCCAACCTGTGATTAGTTTTGAAACTAAGTATTTTGTTGATGTGAAAGATGCTAAAGCCTGGCTTGAATTATAATTTTTTTCGACAAAAATTACTGATACTATTTTAAACGCATCAGTCTTTCATTAAAATAATAGCGAATAATATTTTTCACTTCTTCTGGAACAAATGCCTGATCGAGTAACTTACCAGCTGCATTTCTACCAGCCACCAAATGATCCATAATTTTATCGGATCGTTTTCGGTTAATACCTAAACGCATTGCAAAATTGGAGAATTCATTTCGCGTGTAGTGTCCGTACTCTCTGAACTCCGGTGTATTTTTATCTCCCTGATACAATCCGCCGGGAGCGGTGATTTCAGGCCCAATTGCATGAGCCCGTGTACATAAAATATCTGCTAATGGAAAAATGGTGTAATCCCCCAAAGGAGTTTTCCGAAGCCTTATGTTTTTCATATATGCATGACCGTTAGCAACCAGCCAGCCGAATAAAATATTGGTAAAAAATCTTTCTTTACCAATCAATGAAGCCGCAACATTCTCGTTAATGACAGCAACCAGATCATAATAAGAAAATTTATCAATATCAACATGTGGCTGCGTTTCATGCTGATTAATCAATTGACTGAAGTCTGTTATTTCATCTTCCGATAATGGAAAATTATTATAATAACGGGCAATGAACGCAGGTTGTCCGTTTTCAAAAAATATCATTGCATTTGGAACAGTGTCAATTCCATAAACCTGTTTCGCAAGCTGCAGGCAAAAATGTTCGTTGCCCGCCTGTTCAAATGGAAACTTCACCGAATCTGAATCATCCGGAACAATTTTTAAAATATAATTTCCTGCCGGATGTGGTTCGGGCTTGTTTTTATGTAAAGCCACACGATACCATTGCTGTCCACCGAATTGCTCTCCTTCAATTCTGGCTTTTTGCCATGATGCTGTGTCAGGACTTCCTTCAATGATATGAAAAACCTTACGGCTGTCGAATAATGTCCTTAAAGTTCCGGGATTATAGGAATTGAAACCATCTTTTAAGGAACCAGGACAACGAGGTGTATTGTATAAGGTACGGTTCATTTGCGCAATCTGAAAATAAGTTCAATCCCTAAAACCTGCATTACCTTTTCAAGGGTATGCAGCGATGGATTTCCTAATCCTTTTTCTAAATCACGAATTGTTCGCAAGGCAACTCCAGTGGTCTCGGATAAGTCTTCTTGTTTGATTTTCAAATCTTTACGCCTACTCTTCAGCAACGGAGCCAATTGTTGTACCGGTATTTCCATAATTTAAAATGGGCTTTATAATGCCTGATGGATGTAAAATTATAGACAAAAACGATTCATCCTGAATAGGATTCCGTTACTTATTAACGTGTTAATGCGAATAAGTCGGGGTTATAATTCAACCAGTTCATCCAGTATTTTCCCGATTTCATTCAGGGCATTTTCATCCTTAATGATATAACCCTCAGCACCTTCCGAAATAGTTTGCAACGCAACACCATAATGTTTCTGAGCTGAAAGGAACCAGCAATGTGCTTCAGGAGCAATTTTCCGGATCTCTTTCATGGCTTCAATACCATTCATGCCTTGTCCTTTTAACTGATCCAGATGGTAATCGATTATTACGACATGCGGATCGCGATGCGCTGACTGAATAGCATCTTCACCGGTGGCAAACCAGGTTACTTCCCATTGGGGACGCTCCTTTAAAAAGGCCTTTAGTTGATCTGCAAACCCGAGATCCTCCTCAACTATAAATATTTTGCGTTGACTCATATTTTATGCTTTTAATAAATGATAGTAAAGATACAGAAAGGCAAAGATCAATCCATGACAAAAATCATTTCACTAAGGTCATTATTAAAACAGGGTGGCCCGGACGGGATGTATTAAATCTCAGCAGCAACAAATTATTACTCTGCAATTGACCATACTGAATCTTTTACCTAATTTTAGAAGCTGAATTTAAAAATTTATGTCCATGAAAAGAATTATACTGTTTATCCTCGTTGCGTTTTCTGTAATCGACCTTCAGGCACAGGGTATCGACAAGCCACAATATGAAATTATTACCCGTCGTGCGGGAAATTACCTGGGCACCATCAATATTGAATTGTTTCCACTCATTACACCGTTACATGTACACATGTTCGACAGTCTCACCAATGAACAGTTTTTCGACAGCACTGCCTTTCATCGGGTAGTACCGGGATTTGTTATTCAGGGTGGTGATCCGAATTCTATCAGTGGACCGATTTCAACTTGGGGTCAGGGACAACCCTGGCAACCTACAGTACCGGCAGAATTTAATGTGGTTCGCCATCTTCGGGGAATCATTGGAGCAGCACGTGATAACGATCCCAACAGTGCCAACTCCCAATTTTATATTTGTGTTGCCAATTCAACTTTTCTGGATGGGAATTATACGGTATTCGGACAGGTAACATCTGGAATGAACATCGTTGACTCCATTGTTTTATCTCCCCGTGATGCCAATGATGTGCCGTTACAAAAAATAGATATGTTTGTTACATATACCGGTGTGAACGACAGCATACCTGATGCACCAACATTAACTGCACCTGCTGATGGAGCAACCGGTATTTTAAATACGCAATCATTTGTCTGGAGTGCTGTTCCGGGTGCTGTTATGTATACTATTGAATTTAGTACCGACCCTGCATTTTCTACAATCGACATTTCAAGAAATGCAGGAACAAACAGTGCAATTGTCCCCAATTTAGGTGGATATACCAATTATTACTGGAGAGTAAAATCGAATAATGGTGGGCATGAAAGCATTCCTTCCAACGTGTATAATTTCACATCTGCAACAGCAGCAGCAACCTTAATATATCCTGCCGATACAGCAACCGGCATCCCATTGAATCCTGTATTCAGCTGGAATCCGGTATCCGGAGCAGACAACTATACGCTGCAGGTTTCAACAAGCAGCACATTTACTACTGCATCAATGATTTATAATGTTTCAGGGCTTACTGCTACCAGTCAACAAGTCACAGGTTTAAATCCGAATGCTATTTATTACTGGAGAGTGCGCAGTGCAATTGGTAGTGTTCAGGGTTTTTATTCTGTTAAATTTTCTTTCACTACAGGAACTACTATTGGATTGCAAGACGAGCAACCATTCACAGTCCGGGCAATTTATCCGAACCCTGCAACCGAATTCATTACAGTTCAGCTGTATGTCGAGAACCAATTAAATGTAACCATGCAGATTTCTGATATCTGTGGTCGCGTATTAATTAACAACGAATTTTCTGCAGCGCCCGGATTAAATGAAACAACAACTCATGTAAACGCTATAGCTCCCGGTATTTATTTCGTAACTATTACCGCTGATGGAATTGAAACTCAAAGCAGAATAGTCATTCAGTAACAAAATCCGCTACAGCTTCATTTAAGAGATCTGATATAACTTTTTAATTATTCCTGAGCAATCGGGATCATTACCCATTTTGGTATTTAAAATCTCTAGTTGGGGAAAAATCACCCGACTAGTTGAGTGTAGTCACACGTCACTTGCTATTTTATCAAGTGGCACGATTATTCCCTCCATCATCGCAACATGATATTCTGTCATGGTTAAATACCATTAACACAACATTTGCTCAAAATTATTACTTATGAAAAAATTACTACTACTATTCATCATGGTTACGTCTTCGTTGTTTGTAACCGGTCAAACAATCGACAAAAAATGGAATGTAGGATTCCATGGTGGCGCAGAACAATACAACGGTGATTTAGGAAACGGATTCTACAAAACCGATCTTCCATTCTATGGATTTGGTGGAGTTTCATTTTCACGATACTTAGGGAGTCATGTTGATTTAAATCTCCTGTTTACAAAAGGAGAAATTGGTCACAGAAACGATACAGTTAGTTTCCGAACAGGATTCTCGACAGTAACATTGAACTTACGCTTTAACATATTAGGACCACAATATAAATTCCGTCCATACATCTTAGCCGGAGCTGGTGCTATGCTGTTTGCAGAAAATCCAACTGTGCAGGATAAAAGCAAAATCGATTATTCAGTTCCTTCAGCCGGTGCAGGTTTCAATATTCAACTCAGTCCGAATGTAATGTTAAATATTCAGGAACTTTTCCTTTATTCTACCAATGATAATAAAGATGGTTTCGAGGAAAATACGAATGATGCCTTTTTGATGCACACAGTAGGCTTAACATTTAATGCAGGTAATAAAAAAGATGCCGATAAAGATGGTGTTGCCGATAGAAATGATAAATGTGCCGATACTCCACCAGGTGTTGAAGTTGACAAAAACGGATGCCCTGTTGATACCGATAAAGATGGTGTAGCAAACTACCAGGATGCATGTCCGGATATTGCAGGTGTTGTTGCATTAAAAGGATGTCCTGATACCGATGGTGATGGTATAGCAGACAAGGAAGACAGCTGTCCACAGGTTGCAGGGTTATCAACTTTAAATGGTTGTCCTGATACTGACAAAGACGGCATCACAGATCTGGATGATAAATGCGCAGGTACTGATCCAAAATACAAAGTAGATGCAACAGGTTGTCCAATCGACAACGATAAAGATGGCATTTTTAATGAAGACGACTTATGTCCGGACTTAGCAGGTAATCTTGCAATGAAAGGTTGCCCTGATACAGATGGAGATGGCGTTGCCGATAATGAAGATCGTTGCCCTACAGTGAAGGGAAATATAGCGAATAAAGGTTGTCCTGAAATCACCAAAGAAGATGTGAAAAAAATCACACAGATCGCAAGCAAAATCTTTTTCGAAACCAATAGTGATAAATTAAAAGTTGCTTCAACTGTTCAATTGGATGAATTAGCAAATATCCTGAAAAAATATGATGCAGCAAATTTAATAATCGAAGGACATACTGACAGTCAGGGAGAAGATGAATATAACATGAGTCTTTCTCAAAAAAGAACTGAATCTGTAAAAATGTATCTGATGGGTAAAGGAATTATGGAATCACGTTTAACAGCTACCGGATTTGGTGAAAGTAAACCAATTGCCGACAATGCTAAAGCAGATGGAAG
The DNA here is from genome assembly GCA_016713525.1 of Bacteroidota bacterium. Taxonomy (GTDB): domain Bacteria; phylum Bacteroidota; class Bacteroidia; order AKYH767-A; family OLB10; genus JADKJB01. Next base: position 17,529 of record JADJOZ010000008.1, read on the forward strand.
AGCGAAAAACAGAAGAGTAGAACTTAAAACTGAATACTAATAATTAACGCTTGAATGAAAGAGGCTGTTGAGTTTTTCAACAGCCTTTTTTTGTATAAACAATCCATCCGCTTTTTTATTACAGATATTGCTATCTTTAGAACCTGCCATCTGGCAGTATTACAATCATTCGGATGGACTACATCAAAGGCCGTGGTGCTCAAATAAATACAAAAAACAGGTTTGAAACCCGCGAGCGGGTATTGGAGCATTTTGAAGGTATTGATGAGCTTCCTGATTTGGATGGAAAGACTGAAGTATTTCTTGAGCACCCAAAAACTATTCTTAACAAAACAGAAAGTCCCGATTTACCATTCGATTTCTCACTCAATCCCTATCAGGGTTGCGAACATGGATGTGTATATTGTTATGCCCGAAATGTTCATCAATACTGGGGCTATAGTGCGGGAATTGATTTCGAACAAAAGCTGATTGCAAAACCGGCTGCTCCGGATTTATTACGCAAGGCATTTCAAAATAAAAATTATAAGCCTTCCCGTATAAGTCTCTCAGGCAACACCGATTGTTATCAACCGCTTGAGCGGAAGATGGAAATTACCAGAAATCTGTTGAAAGTATTTTTGGAATTCAAACATCCTGTAGGCATCATCACTAAAAACAGCCTTATCCTGCGCGATTTGGATATCCTTACAGAACTTGCAAAAAATAATCTGGTGCATGTAATGGTTTCTATCACTACCATGCGTGAAGACTTGCGCTTATTAATGGAGCCCAGAACGGCGACTACCAAAAACCGACTGGGAGTCATCAAACATCTGACTGAAAATGGTATCCCAGCCGGCGTTATGACTGCACCTGTAATTCCGGGATTAAACAGCGATGAAATTCCCGATCTCATTCAGGCTGCTGCCGATGCCGGTGCTTTGGCAGCTGGATTTACCATGGTTCGGCTGAATGGATCCGTTAAAGATATTTTTCATGACTGGTTATTCAAAAGCTTTCCTGATTCGGCCGACAAAATATGGAATCAAATCAAGGAAAGCCATGGAGGTCAGGTGAACGATAATCGCTTTGGAATGCGGATGCGCGGAGAAGGACACATTGCGGAATCCATCCGTCAGCTATTTAAATTATCTGTTAAGAAAAATTTAGAGGGCCGGTCATTCCCTGAATACGATTATTCCCAATTCAAAAGACCGGGAACAGGATTGCAACTTGAATTAGACTGGTAGTCAAGCCTGATTTTATTCCAATATCATAATTTTCTTACATTTGCCCACCTGCAATTGATCCCTTTAAAAAGGATCATCCCTATAACTTGCAGAAACTAAAAATGTCACCTTTTAGAACAATCATTTCCATTTTTCAATTGAGACCGGATTACTCAAAAAGAGTATTTGGCTTGGATGTAATGCGTGCTTTGGCAATTATTTTTGTGGTCTCCGGACATTCACTGATGCTCGAAAAAGCCGAAACCGGTTTCCCATGGATCCGATTGATTGATGGTGTAGAACTCTTTTTTGTGCTTAGCGGATTCTTAATTGGTGGTATGCTGATTAAAATTTTTGAAAATACACCTGACTATAATTTCCAGACAATTAAAACTTCTGGATCAGAAGATGGTTCAGAACATTACCTGCCTATTATCTGGTTTTGTTTCTGAATGTAATTTTTGTTTATACAGGAATTATTAAAGAAGACTTTTCTCAGTTTAACTGGAAATTCTTTTTCTTTCTTCAAAATTTCTCGCAGCCTTTTGTTGGTTTCTTCTGGGAATCATGGAGTCTGAGTATTGAAGAATGGTTTTATATTTTCTTTCCAGTGATACTTGGGATAGTATTTCTGATAATGAAACAATTTCAGATCAGTAAGAAGTATTTATTCCTGACAGCAATCACCACTTTTTTACTGGTTCCATTACTTCTCAGAATATTCATTGCTTCCAAAATGGATGTAGATGCATTTTGGGTTCAGGTTAAAATTTTCAAAGTAGTAATTTTCCGTCTCGATGGAATTGCTCTTGGTCTGCTCGCTGCTTATATTCATTACTGGCATTATAACATCTGGTTCAAATTCCGTAAGGAAGCTTTTGTTGCCGGTATAGTAATTTGCTACTCCGTTTTATATTCAACCTGGGAACCAAATGAATTTTCTACAAAGGTGTTAAAGCTTTTGATTCAGAGTATAGGATGCATGTTATTCCTGCCACTTTTTGAAAGCATGAAAAAAGGACCGGTAATGGCAACCCGGATTTTTACTCACATCAGCCTGATTTCCTATTCGATGTACCTGATTAATCTGGCACTGGTAGCAGAAGTGATCCGTGATAATTTTCCTCCTGCCGATGCAACAAGTGCCTGGATTGCATTTGGTGTATATTGGGTTGCTGTAATTGGATTTTCGACTTTGTTATACAAATACTTTGAAAAACCATTCACTGACTTGAGAGACCGGTTTTCGAAAAATTAAAATATTTGATATATTTACATCGCCTGTTTCAATAAGGCAAATTCAACATCCAATTAACCATGAGAATAATTTTAATTCTACTAACATTTATAACTTCTACGATTTGTATGGGACAAAAACCTGCTGTTGAAGGAATCTATTATCTCGAAAATGTTATGGAAACAGCATCGGGATTTAAATTGAATGAGGATAACACCTTTGAATTCTTCTTTTCTCAGGGTGCACTCGATCGAACCGGAAGTGGTACCTGGCAACAAAATGGTGATCAGATTATATTTAACAGCAACGGGAAAAGAGAGAAAGGATTCTTTATGGTTACCAGCAGAAAAAATGGTACGCCGGACAAAGTAGTTGCTGTGAAAGATCCAAATACTATTATGTCTTCATTTGTGTATGCAAGATTAATTTCAGGAGCCAATACCACCGACTTTCAAAAAATGAGTAATGAGGGTGAAGCTACTTTTAAATTTGCTGCACCAGAAAAGATTGAATTGATGTTTGAACTATGTCCTGAAATGATTCATACATTTGAGCCTGAACATCCCGGAGATAATTATTTTGAGTTCAATTTCAATCCTAAAATTATGGATGTATGGTTTGAACAATTCACCATGAAATTTTCGGAAAACAAGTTGACAGGATCTAATCCGTTATTAAAAGGTGAAGAGTTTGAGTATCTGAAATCGAAGTAACACTACTCGCTGTAATTTAAGTCTTTTCCATAGGTTTCTTTCAACAGCAAAGTACTTGTTAATGCCAATGACCAAACAAGTATACCTGTAATTATAAGACTTGATGCCAGCGTGAAATTAAACCGGGATTCCAGCCACAGATGAAAAGGAATCAGCAATGTTACTGATCCCCGCATAAAATTGGTCACAGTTGCTGACACCAATACTCTTAAGTTCGTTCCAAAATGTTCGGCTGTAGCAGTTACAAAAACTGAAAGATATCCACATCCCAGACCCATCAAAAAACAGGAAATGTAATTCGTGTTTGAATTTTCAAATTCGCTGAAAAAATAAACTGTAGACGCAACAGCCAATAACATATATCCAAGAATTACATTTTTTCGTGTTTTAAGCAACTGACTTAATATTCCGCTGGTGAGGTCGCCTGCAGTAATTCCGATCTGAAAGAGTGTAAAAGCTTTGGTTAATGCCCATCCATCTATATGATGATCTTTTGCTAATTCCGGTGATAATGTAATCAGCAAACCTACACTAAACCAGATTGGAACACCCATCAATATACATCCAAGATATTTTAGTGCACGTTTCCGATCCGAAAACAGATATTGAAAAGACCCTTTTTGTTGTGAGCTGATACTTTCCGTTTGTTTGAACATAGTTGTTTCCATCGACTTCATCCGCAACAGCAAAAGCAACAAACCGGCAATTCCTGCAGCAAAAAAAGCTGTCCTCCATGGTAAGAGATCTCCTGCCAGACCTGCGCAAACTGCACCTGCAGCTCCCATGGTGGCAACCAGAATTGTTCCGTAGCCCCGCCTTTCAATTGTCATTGATTCACTCACCAATGTAATTCCGGCTCCAAGCTCACCGGCCAAGCAAACACCGGCTAAAAACCGGATGATTGCATAGCTGGTAGTGTCGCCAACAAAAGCATTGGCAATATTTGCTGCCGAATACAATAATATTGATCCGAAAAGCACCGCAACCCGACCTTTACGATCGCCTATGATACCCGTAAGAATACCACCATTCATCATCCCAAGCATTTGAACAGCCAATAACTTTTCACCTTCTGATTTAAGAGCGTCACCGGTTAATCCTAGTTCAGTTAAACTGGGAATTCGGTAAATACTGAACAAAAACAGGTCGAATGCATCCACAAAAAGCCCAGACCGGCAGCTATCACAGCTAAATTAAAAGGTGACTTATGCAAATTTGTCGCTTTCATCGCGCAAATATAAAAGCCTGATGAATTCCTGCTGCACTAAAATAAAATTAATTTTCCAGGCAGCAAGCCAGTTATTCCTGTTGTCTAAAAACAAGAAGAGTCAAAACTCTGGAAACCTGAAATTAAAAACAATTACTTAAATTCGCTAAATCAGAGAATATCAAAATGAAACTATTACTTTGTTCCATTTCAATTTTAGTCCTTTGTCTGGTTGCACAACCTGCCATAAGTCAGCAAACATTTTACAAAACTTATGGCCACAACAGTGCAGGTGGTGAAGGGCGCACCATCATACAAACATCTGATGGAGGATATTATTTTTCATACTTTATATATATTTCAGGCAGAGCAATTTCTTGTGTTACAAAATTAAATTGTGCCGGCGACAAGACATGGGAGCAGTTCTTTGACAATGGCATTTATACACTTCCTGTAGAGCTGATTCCGCAAGATGATATGGGAGCACTGATTCTGTTAAACACACAGAATAATTCGGGTAAATGGGAAGCCGTTGTGATGAAATTGGATTCGGCAGGAAATACGGAATGGAGTACTGTAATTGATCACAGGATCGATGAAACAAAAGGGTTCATGAAACAACATTCCGATGGAAGAATATTTTTATGCGGAAGCATCGTGAATAACATATCAGCAGTTACAGCCATTTCAGTGGTATGTTTAAATCCTTCCGGCGATGTTCTGTGGCACCATCATTTTTCAAACCTCAACTACTATACACCCTTAGGCTTAACGATAACTTCAGACGGAAAACTGGCCATTTTCGGGACATTGAAAGCCATCTTTTTACCATTTATGGATACCTTCATTCTAACTTGCACACTTGATGGAAATTTTATCAAAAGAAAAACATATGGAACCTTATATGACGATGAACCAAGAGCTATATGTTCGGATAACGTTGGTAATTTATATTTAACCGGGAAAAGTTATTTTATAAATTCGGAATGGGATATTATGTTTTTGAAAGTCGATACCGGACTTAATGTTATTGAATCCAAGTTTTATGATGCACAAACACCACAGGGTGATATTGGCAGAGACATTATTTTAACTGACGATGGCAATCTTGCAATATTTGGTGATGAAGGAGCCTGGGAACAAAGAAATTTAATGCTGATAAAGGCTGATCAGAATGGGGCCGTTATCTGGTCAAAAAGCTACGGCATTTCACCTAACTTCACCAATTACGTTTACTATGGAACCCAAACATCAGATGGTGGTTATTTAATGACCGGCGATGCCAGACCGGCGATTCAGTTCCGAATTGCTCCTGTTTTACGAACAGATGCAAACGGGGAACTGGGCTGCTACACATCACCGTTAAATCTGATTGCAAGAAATGAAATATTAGTTGTTGAAGAAATCCCGGTTCCGGAAACTGTTATGCCAATTACAGCCAATCATACTCCTGTATTACAACCTACATTTGCTATTCCAACATTCCGAACCAACTTTTGCAGCAATCTTTTACCGTGCGGAACATTTGCCTCTTCAGTAGATACTTTATGTCCTGAAGTGTGTTATAATTTCAGTCAGCAAAGTTTGCTTGCAGGAAACTGGGTTTGGAATTTTACAAATGGAACACCCTCACAATATGTTGGAACAGACCCTCCTGTTATTTGCTTTTCAGGAAATGGACCTCATCTTGTTCAACTCACAATTAGTAACAATGCAGGCAGTGTTACCTATTCACAATATGTTAATGACTCTACTGATTGCCCATTTTTTCTACCCAACATTTTTACTCCAAACAATGATGGTGTGAACGATATGTTTCTTGCTAAAGGAATATATGATTTCTCGCTACAAATTTTCAATCGATGGGGCAATACGGTGTTCAAATCAAATGTACCGGGAACCTGGTGGGATGGGAAATCAACAAATGGAAATGATGTTCCCGATGGAGTTTACTTTTATATTCTAAATGCAGCCGACCGAAATGAGGTATTTAAAGGTACTGTTGAATTGATCAGGTAATTTTCAGAAAACGTAACGGATATTCAGTGCACCATCAAAATAAAATCCGGAACCGTCAAAGAAATCGATGAATGGTTTTATATCAACGCCAACTGCAAGAGGGACATCTTTTATTTTATACTCGAGACCAATGATAACATCGATTCCCGGCACTACTGCAGTACGACCTTCATCATAAACATAAAAATATTCATTTTTCTTTTTATAAAAATAGGATCCACGATATCCGAAGAAACCCAGGTGACCACCGGCACCAATATACATATTCAATCCGGTTGCGCCCGGAATTTCAAAATGTTTTTCGTACAAACCTGTTGCAATAAAACTATGCCTTCCAAAGGAGGCAATTCCTTCCAGCGCTGATGTTGAATTCACAAAACCTTTTATAGAGAGGCCACTCGATAAGCCCCCCAGACGGAGTCCGATTCCTGTTCCATAATCTTCAGCACATACTGTACCTGAAATTAATATCAATGACATGATAAATGTTCTGACCTTCTTCATATAATTATTTGAATTTGCGTGCCTTGAGATTTTATAGTGACAACAATTGATCCAGTATGATCACAGAACCTATTTGCCTCATAATTAATACATTATCGCCGTTAGCAATTCTCAAATTGGGAAATATGGGATACACCAAATCTCAAATCTGGACAGTTTATATCGCCATAGCGTGTGAAGTACAAGACTAATATCATTTTGAGGAATAGAATATTATGTTACATTTGAAGCAGGTATACAACTTACAATTATGATATCAGGTAAGTGGTTAACATTTCTAGATGAAGTGGGCGCGATCGGAAACTTTGCAGGAAGATTTTTCCGCGAAGGACTAAAGCCGCGATATGAATGGCAGGAACTATTCAGGCAGTGTTTTATTATCGGTTATAAATCATTGCCTTTAGTTGGAATCACAGCTGCTATTATGGGATTAGTACTCACGGTTCAATCGCGACCTACGCTGGCGGAGTTTGGAGCAGAATCGTGGTTACCGGCTATGGTTGCTGTTTCCGTTGTTCGGGAAATTGGGCCTGTGATTACGGCCTTAATTTGCGCAGGAAAAATTGGATCAAGCATTGGCGCGGAATTAGGTTCCATGAAAGTGACAGAACAAATTGATGCTATGGAAGTATCTGGTACAAATCCATTTAAATATTTGGTTGTTACCAGAGTTTTGGCTACTACCCTTATGCTTCCGGTATTAGTAATAATTGCAGACTTGCTTGCACTCTATGCTTCTTACCTTGGAGTAAACATAAAAGATGCTGTGAGTTTCAAATTGTATATTAATCAGGTGTTTGATGCACTTGCTTACAGCGATTTTATTCCTGCCTTTGTCAAATCCTATTTCTTTGGATTTGCAATTGGAATTGTTGGCTGTTATAAGGGATACAATTCAATGAAAGGAACAGAGGGGGTTGGTCATTCAGCTAATTCTTCAGTTGTTATAGCCTCCTTACTAATATTTGTAATAGATTTAATTGCCGTTCAATTTACAGATATGTTAGGTTTAAATTAAATTGGTATAAAAATAATTGTGCATAAATCGAATCCCACTTGAACGATTCACCCGATAAAGAAATTGTAATTGAGATTACATCATTAAAAAAAGCATTTGGTACGAACAAGGTGCTCGATGGTTTTGACCTCAATGTTCACAGGGGTGAGAATGTTGTTGTATTGGGGAAATCGGGCTCCGGGAAGTCGGTTTTGATAAAATGTGTGGTTGGTTTGTTAAAACAAGATTCGGGCACGATAAAAGTTTTGGGAAATGAAATTTCAGAAATGAAACAAGAAGCACTGGATGAAATTCGTGTAAAAATTGGTTTTCTGTTTCAGAATAATGCTTTATACGATTCCATGACTGTTCGTGAAAATCTGGAATTTCCGATGCGTCGGCATTGGTTCAATCAGACTAAAGAAGAAATAGATGGATTGGTGAAAGAGGCTTTGGAAAACGTTGGTCTGTCACATACCATTGATATGATGCCTGCAGATTTATCAGGTGGCATGAGAAAGAGAATTGGTTTAGCCAGAACCCTGATACTCAAACCTGAAATAGTACTTTACGATGAACCTACCACAGGGTTAGATCCTATAACGGGAAAAGAAATTGTGGATTTGATGATGTCGCTTCAGAAAAAATACAACATCTCCTCTATCATAATTAGTCACGATATACAGGTAGCGCACAAAACAGGAAATAAAATAGTAGTTTTGTTGGAAGGGAAAAACTATGCTGAGGGCACCTTTGAAGAGCTCAGTAAAAATCCGGATCCAAAGATTAAACAATTCTTTGAAAGCATGCAATGAAAACAACATCAGCAAATAACATCCGATTAGGGATATTCATCACTATAGGTACTGTGGCACTTATTGCGGCACTCTACCTGATAGGAAGCAACAGAAATATTTTTAGCAACACCATAAAAATTTCCTCACAATTTTACAATGTTAACGGATTAATCCCCGGAAACAATGTTCGATATGCAGGGATTGATATCGGAACAGTTGAGAAAATCAAGATTGAAAATGATTCCAATGTAACGGTGTATATGATCATTGAAAAAAACAACAGTATCTATATTAAGAAAAACTCCATTGCATCAGTTGGAACTGATGGACTAATGGGAAATAAACTCATTAATATAAATCCCGGTTCAGGCTCTGCACCCACAATTGAAGAAGGCGATGTGTTAATTTCATTGCGGCCAATCGAAAATGATGAGATGATCAGAACACTTAATACAACCAATAAAAATCTGGAAGCTATTACGGAAGATCTTAAAAATTTTACTTCGCGATTAAATAAAAGTCGTGGTATTTTAAAGCTTATTGAAGATTCTGTTTCCGCTGACAATATCCGGCAAACCCTTGCCGTTATTCGTGATGCTGCCGTTAATGCGAATAACATCACACTTCAATTAAATAAATTAGCTACTGAATTGAATAACGGAAAAGGATTAGCTGCGACATTAATTCGTGATACTGTAATATCGTATGAATTAAAAACCACAATTTCAAATTTACAACAAACATCAGACAGTCTGAATTTAATTTCTCAGGAATTGAGTCAATTTTCAAAGCAATTAAATAACAAGAATAGTTTATTGCATGCAGTGAGTGCTGATACTGCTTTGGCAGGAAATGTTAAGGATGGAATTGAAAATCTTAAATTAAGTACTGAATTATTGAATGAGAACCTAAAAGCGATGCGAAGCAACTTTTTGTTCAGGAGATACTTTAAGAAAAATCCATAGAAATTAGCTTTCAAAATTGGCGGTAACAAAGAAGGCGGTAAATTCCCATTTTCATGCTGCATGGAATGTTATTTTTAAGTATCTTTGCTTAAAGGCTATCACTTAATTGTAAATCAGCCACATATAAACTATTAAACTCCTAAAAATGAACAAGAAAATTTTATTTATAACGCTATTTCCGGCATTAATTTTAGGTGCTTGCAACACAGCTACGGATAGCACAGAAACGTCAACCGGCCCCGCAATTGATAGCTCAGCGATAAATCAAGATGCCCCAATTGATACAGTTGCTATTCAAAAAAGTCTTGAAATGAAGGCTACAGCTGATGCTGCAGTAGCGAGTGGACTTAATCCCGAGCACGGTATGCCGGGCCACCGATGTGAAATTGCCGTTGGTGCACCACTTTCATCGGCTCCGGCACCGGGAAGCACTCCGGAACCAGAAAGCAACACGATGACAATCACACCTGGTGAAGTTCAGGGATCGTCCAAAATTACCATGCCAACAGCTACTCCATCTGCTGCACAGCAACCGACCACAATCATGTCAGCACCTGCAACAGGAACTCCCGCAGGGGCACCTTCAGGTTCAGTTGCTGCGGGAACCAATCCTGCACATGGAGAACCCGGTCACGATTGCTCCATTCCGGTTGGAGCGCCTTTAAAAAAATAAGGTCCCTGGATTTAATTTGATAAATTCAGTTTTACACCAACAATTATTCTTGAGGGTCGCTGCAATTCAACTTGCCGGCCCTCATTGTTTGTAAGGATGCCGCCATAGTGGCCAAAAATCCCCAGTGTGCCCAAATCAAGCACAGCACCTGCTCTGTAGCCAACTGAATGCCTATTAAAAGATAAATTTACCCCGTTCACATTTTCGGAGTGATCCATAAGATAATTCCAGCTTGGCCCGCCTTCTATTGATAAGAATGGAAGTAATTGTAGCCCAACCAAAACGGGCACTTCGAGGGTGCTCATATTAAAATCATCACTTTCGTTGACATTATCGGTTCCTCCCGTTACTGTCCCCCGAAGAAAACTAACATTTGCCATTGGCTTGACATAAATAAATCCTGCAGGAATACGGGTAAAAATTCCAAGTTCGGCACCTGTTGCTTTACTGAATTTGAGGTTGGTTCCAGGTGTAAGATCTGAAATTTTAAAATTTGTTTTATTGAACGATATGCCGCCTGTTACACCAAATTGCACCTGAGCTTCGGTAATCAATGACCATGATAATAACACGGTAATCATTGAAATTAATTTGAGATTTTTCATTGGTTTAAGTTTAGATGATTCTACAATTCCAAACTTTGTACCAGTAATTTTTATTGTATAAAAAATAAAATGAGTCGGTGTTAAAAAGCACCATCTACTTTTAACGAATCAGAAAATAAAATTTGATCCGCCAGAAATCTTACATGAATCCCTTAAAACTCTTTTTATAAAGTGCCATAGCATCTTTAATAATCTTGAAGGCAATTTCTCTGTTGAAAAACTTTTTCACTACAACCTGCTTCTTTTCAAGCTTCTTATAATCTTCGAAAAAACGTCTTACTTCACTCTCTGTATGAGGAGGCAATTCACTCACATCGTTCATATAATTTACTGACTGATCAAAATTAGCAACAGCAATAATTTTATCGTCCTGTTCTCCATTATCAACCATTCGCATGCAACCAATTACTTTGGCATCAACCAGACTAAGCGGCTTAAAATCTATGGATGAAATCACTAAAATATCAAGTGGATCCTTATCATCACAATACGTTTGTGGAATAAATCCATAATTAGCAGGATAATGGACTGAACTAAACAGTACGCGGTCTAATTTTAAAAGTCCGGAATCCTTATCCAATTCATACTTGGCTTTACTTCCTTTCTCAATTTCAATAACGGCCCTTACAATTTTAGGAGCCTGTTCTCCGCATTCTACCCCATGCCAGGGATGTTTTACATGAATACTCATAAATTATTTTTTACAAATGTACACATCTCTATCCATTCCAAATAAATGATTTAACAGGTATTAATACTTTTTTTCAAAACAAAACAATACTTTAGCAAAGACACTAAACATTAACCTCCCATAAATTATTGTATGTTATTGTATATCAACTATTTGTGTAACGTAAGTGGGTGTGCAATTATTTATGGGGTAGGGTAACTTGAAAACGGTTTCACCGTATATTTGAGCACTGATTTTATGCGATTTCTCCTTACACTTATTTTAGTTATTTACGGGACGACAATTTTTGCAGGTGATGCAGAAGATGTTTCCGTTCATCGTTTTAATAAAAAAGGTGAATTCTATTTTTATTGGGGATGGAATCGCGCATGGTATACAACATCTGATATACAATTCACAGGAACCGGCTACGATTTTACACTGAAAAATGTGATAGCTTTTGACAGGCCTTCACCTTTTGATGCTGAAACTTATTTTAATCCGGCACAACTTACAATTCCACAATATAATTTACGATTTGGATATTATTTTAAAAATAATGTTTCCATTTCAATTGGTACCGATCACATGAAATATGTGATGCTAAATGGTCAGCACGTTAAAATTGATGGATTTATTGAAAATAGCAGTTCTGCATATAATGGGATATATGAAAATGAAGATATTACTTTGTCTAAGGACTTTTTAATTTATGAGCATACCGATGGATTGAATTATGGTAATACAGAACTGAGACATCACGACATATTATATTATTCATCTCAACTTGAAATTAATGCGGTAGAAGGATTTGGAGTTGGTATTTTATATCCACGATCAAATGTTACTTTACTCGATTTCGATCGTAACGATCAATTTCATTTAGCGGGTTATGGTGTTGATGTTGTCGCAGCACTTAACATCACTTTTCTCAAACATTTTTTCATTCAACCTGAACTGAAAGGCGGATTTATAAATATGCCAGATATTAAAACCACTAAAAACTCCTCTGATAAGGCAAAGCAACATTTTTACTTTACACAGTTCAATGTAGTGTTCGGTGTAAGCATGCCTCTCAAATTGAAATCTCTAAAAAAGGAAGATTAATATTTTAATAGCGCTTTTTTCGGTTTCAGGACCTTCATTCTTTCATTGTTTTTCCTAAATTTGCTCAGATAACTTCGAACACATGTCTGAATTACGAAATTTATTTTATAAAATCAGTTCCGGTGCTGAACATCGCTTCGATGATTTTATGATTCGTTTCCGGCAACGTATGGGATGGGATATGAATATTCAGATTTGCCCATATATTACTTTTGGAAATCATAAGGAACTGTATGTAAAAGGAAGGGTTTTGCATGATTATGAAATCTTATCTTCTCATGAAGATGCCATCTGGGATAACTTGTTAAATATGTACAAGCGGTTTAACAGTCATGAAATAAAAGGTGCGCGGTTACAGGTTTCGTATCACGATCAAGTCAAAGAACTGGTTACGGATGAAGATGGCTATTTTGGTGACTCCATATTGTTTCCAAAGTCAGCAGACTACCAAACTATCTGGCATTTTCCAAAACTGGAACTTCTGGAATCAGCTGTGAACTTTATTCCTCCTGTTGAAGCCTTGGCAAAAGTTGTTGTGCCACCTGCAACAGCAAAATTCGGGGTAATAAGCGATATTGATGATACCATTTTAAAGACCAATGCAACCAGCATTCTTAAAACAGCTATGTATACTTTCACAGGAAATGCACATAGCAGACTATCATTCCCCGGCGTTTCATCGTTTTATCGTGCTTTAAATTCTGGAGCATCTGGGAATGAACAAAATCCATTCTTTTACATCTCAAGTTCACCCTGGAATTTATATGATCTGTTAACTGATTTCATTGAAGTAAACAGCATGCCTGCGGGTCCGGTTTTTCTAAAAGATTATGGATTTTCGCATGACAAAATAATTTCTGACAGCCACGATCTGCACAAACTTAAAAAGATCAAAAAAGTTTTGGATGCATTTCCGGAGATGAACTTTATACTCATTGGAGACAGTGGACAAAAAGATGCTGAAATTTATTCGAAGGCAGCAGATCAATTTCCGGGAAGAATTTTGGCAATTTATCTGCGTGATGTAGGACATGCGGAAAAATCAGCAAACACAAAATCAATTTACGAAAAATCTGAATTAAAAATGAGGTTGTCTGATGACACTTTGGAACTTGCCCATCATGCTGCCGACCATGGATTTATTGCATCAACAGCTATTGATATGATAATCGCCGATATTGAGCAATCAAAAAGAGAATCTATGCAGTAATTGCATACAATTCATCGCGCTGAGCTTTTACCCTTTCATCATTCAGATACTCATCAAATGTCATTCGTTTATCGAGTAACCCGTTTGGAGTAATTTCAATAATACGATTTGCAACTGTTTGCGTAAACTCATGATCATGAGAAGTAAACATTGCAACATGTTTCCAATCCTTTAATGCATCATTAATAGCTGTAATAGATTCCAGATCCAGGTGATTGGTAGGTTCATCCAAAACGAGGCAATTTGCATTGGTTAACATCATCCGCGAAAGCATACAACGAACTTTTTCACCTCCTGAAAGTACATTCGATTGCTTCAACGTTTCTTCTCCGGAAAATAACATCTTACCGAGGAACCCACGAATGTATGTTTCATTCTTATCCGTTGAAAACTGTCGAAGCCAGTCAATCAGATTATCATCTCCGGTAAAAAACTTTGAATTATCGTTTGGTAAATAGGACCTGGTAATAGTACTTCCCCATGCAAATGTTCCGCTATCAGCTGTTTCTTCACCATTCAAAATTTCAAAAAACGTGGTAATTGCTACATGTTCTTTTGCAAGAATAGCAACCTTGTCACCCTTATTCAGGATAAATGAAATATCAGAAAATAAAATCTGTCCATCAGCTGAAGTTTTAGATAATTTATCTACTGCTAAAATCTGATCTCCGCAATCGCGTTCGGCTTTAAAAATAATACCGGGATACTTACGGTTTGATGGTTGGATATCATCAATCACCAACTTCTCAAGCAATTTTTTACGGCTTGTTGCCTGACGTGATTTCGATGCATTGGCACTGAATCGTTCTATGAATTCCTGAAGTTCTTTGCGTTTATCTTCAACCTTTTTATTCTGATCGGAACGTTGGCGAAGCGCAAGCTGACTCGATTCATACCAGAATGAATAGTTACCTGTGTACGTACTGATCTTACCAAAATCGATATCAGAAACATGTGTACATACTGCATCCAGGAAGTGCCTGTCGTGTGACACTACGATAACTGTATTCTGAAAATCAGCAAGGAAATTTTCGAGCCAGGTAATTGTTTCCACATCCAAATCGTTGGTAGGCTCATCTAATAACAGAATATCAGGATTACCAAAAAGTGCTTGTGCAAGCAACACTCTTACCTTTTCTTTACCATTTAAATCTTTCATCAAACGGTTGTGCATTGATTCAGGAACACCCAAGCCACTCAATAATTCCGCTGCATTACTTTCTGCATTCCAGCCATCCATTTCAGCAAATAAAGTTTCGAGTTCCCCAACGCGGTCGCCATCAGCTTCACTGAAATCGGGTTTAGAATAAAGCGTATCCTTCTCAACAATTACATCCCACAGTTTTTTGTTTCCTTTCAAAACAGTTTGAAGCACTTCCATTTCATCGAATTCAAAGTGATTCTGTTTCAAAACACTCATTCGTTCACCGGGAGTAATAGAAACCTGTCCCGTTGACGGATCAATTTCCCCGGAAAGAATTTTCAAAAAAGTAGATTTACCTGCACCATTGGCACCAATGATACCATAGCAGTTTCCGGGCGAAAACTTAATATTAACGTCTTCGAATAAAACCCGTTTTCCGTAACGGAGCGATAAATTAGATACTGAAATCATGTGTGGAATGTCAAATAAGGGTGCAAAGGTAGTGATTTTTATCAGCGGGCACCATATCCAGTCTCTGACAATATCATAACAAATTCAATATCAATAACATGCAATTAGATCAATTCCTGATAGTAGCTGCCAATTTAATTTTTGAATCTTCAAAGAATTTCTTATACTTTCGCTTACAAATGAGATTCACAATTTAAAATAAGTAAGATGAGAACCTGGAAATGTTTAATTTTTCTAACCACCATTTTATTGAATTCTAATACAGGGTACTCGCAGCATTTTGAAAAGCTCGGATCAGGACTTAGAGTATCCGGAACTATACTTTGTATGGAGAAGGATACTATTGGAGACAGGATGTTTGTTGCCGGCGAATTTGAGACCATTGAGAACCTGGACACAAAAACAATAGCTTACCGGCACAATTCCGGATGGCATGCAATGGCCAATACTTTTAATTATTATGTGAGGGATATGCAATATGTGAATGGCCGGCTTTATGTTGGCGGAAATATTGAAACCATTGATGGAGTCACCATGAATAACATTTGCTATTATGACAGTACCGGATGGCATCAGATGGGGCAAGGTTTGAATGGTG
Source organism: Bacteroidota bacterium (assembly GCA_016713525.1). Classification (GTDB taxonomy): domain Bacteria; phylum Bacteroidota; class Bacteroidia; order AKYH767-A; family OLB10; genus JADKJB01. The sequence continues at coordinate 33,657 of JADJOZ010000008.1, forward strand.
TTGTCACCTCGATAGAATATTATGATTCATCATTGTATGTATCGGGTTATTTTACAGTTGCAGATAACAATTTGCAAGTGAATGGTATTGCAAAATGGGATGGAAATTCCTGGTCGAGTGTTGGAACCGGTGCAGATTATGCCTGGGTAAACATAAAGGTGCTGAATGATACATTATATGCATATGGTTTCTTCAATACTTTTAACGGGATGGCCAGTAGAAATCTTGTGAAGTTTGACGGAAACACCTGGACACCCATGCCACTCGACACCTTGCATGAGATTCGAAACATCACCTATTGTAACGGGACATTATTTGCAACGATGTATAGTTTAACCACTAATAATTCCTCAATTTACAAAAAATCAGGAACCAACTGGCAAGGAATTCCTGGACCAGGACTCTTTCAAGTTGATTATATATTTTGCCCGCTCACAACTTACAATAACATTATTTATTCATTTCATAGGAGTCTGACAGAATATGATTCTTTAATTATCTCTATGTACAACTCAAACGGAACCTACATTGGGAGCTTCTCGTCCATCGGGAACACTGTAAATTACCCAGACTGGTATTTTGGGAAAGTAATTCAGGATACACTTTTTTTTGGGGAGAATTTCGAAAAATAAATAATGAACTTGCAGCCGGAGTATCTTGCTTAAAAAATGCCACGTACAGTAGTCCTTTTTTTCCAACATTAGGATATAAATCCGGTTATTATGCTCATGGTTATGGAATATATTTTGATTCAACCTGGAATAAATTATTAGTAGGTGGCCGGTTTGAATTTGCTGGTGATTCAGTTGCAAACAGTATTGCAACATGGGATGGTACAAAATGGGAGCCGGTTGGAAGTGGGGTTGATGCGATGGATTTAGGATCAGGATTTCGAGTACGAAATTTCGTACGTTATAACAACCAATTATATGTGGGTGGGAATTTCAGCAAAGCCGGAAATAAATCAACAGGTGGTTTTGCTGTATGGAATGGGATTGATTGGGATTCCGTTGGCTCAGGTAAACCGGAACTGATCAGAGATATGGTAAATTTCAATAACAAATTATTTGTAGCCGGCACTATTACTGAAATTGCAGATCTGAATAATGTTCATGGAGTTGCAAAATTTGATGGAACCACCTGGAGTAAACTACCACAGCTTTCTGTGAATAATGATTATGTTGCAAGCCTTTGTGTCTTCAATAATATGCTCTATGCTTCTGGTAAATTTGGCTCTTTCCCAAATTACTATTATTTCGCCCGATCATCTAACGGAAATAATTGGGACAGTCTTGCCATCCCCGGAAACCAAATTGTTACTCAAATGATGGTTTTAAATAATAAGTTATATCTGGCTGCATCAGCTGCAATCTATCGATATGATGGAACTACATGGGAAACCGTGGTGACTTCGGCCATGAATTGGACGGGAGGTTTTAGATTGGGTAACATTGGCAATAATCTTATATTTGGAAACCTTGATAATTCCGACACCTATATTTTGAATGATCAGGATAGCGTTATGCATCTTTTTCAGTACACAATGTACAATTCGCTATCCATTGATTCATCAACTACTTTTTTAACAGGATTTATCCCATATGCTTACTATTTAATTGATCCAATGAATCATATTATAAAAATCCATCGTGAATTACCTTCAACTTCTTTTATTTATAATCCTGACTCTATTTGCGATCATGAGTATGTTCATTTTGGATTTGATTCCTTATCTCATATAACTCAATTTTACGAATGGCAATTCCCTGGCGGCTTGCCCAGTTTATCTACCGCTGCTTACACCGATGTTAAGTATTCTAATCCCGGTTTGTATGATGTTAGACTTAAATTAAGCAATGGGTTTGGTTCAGATTCGATTTATTTGCCAAATCTAATCTATGTTGCAAATTGCTCCACCGGCGAACCCGAATTTCAGGAAAGCCACCTTAAAATTTATCCCAACCCTAGCAGCGGACAATTGAATATAGAACAGCCATCCAATTTAGGGCTCTTCTTCTCTACTACAATGTACGACTTTATGGGACGGGTCGTTTTTTCGACAAATAATGAGGATTCAAACACACAAGGCGCTAACCCTCTTGATATTTCCTTCTTGCCTTCAGGAATGTATACAGTAAAGGTTTACACAGACAAATACTCGCTGTTCAATACTTTTATTAAATTGTAGTTCTGCTAATCTGTGGATATATGAAAATCATGAAAAATCACAAACTATTTTTACTCTTGTTGACCTTCTTTTATTTAAACATACAACCGACTTTTTCACAGAAGTATGACAATACATGGCTCATGGGATATTATTATAGCTCTTTTACAAATGTAACCGGACTTGACTTTTATTTTGGCAATCCGGTTAGTGTTGCTTTGCGCCTCCATTTAATTTTATTTCAACTGGAGGCGCATGCATGTCAGATGCAAATGGCGATCTGCTTTTTTATACTAATGGGTGTCAAGTAGCAAATTTTAATAACCAACTTTTGCCCAATTCAAATTTATTTAATAATTATGCTCCGCAAAATTATTATTCCGTTTGTGATCTGTGGCAAAGCGTAATTTCATTGCCATATCCTGATCAGCCGGGAAAATTTATATTGATGCATTATAACTATTATACCGGCTCGGCACCATACGGTGTGAGTAGACTATTTTATAGTGTTGTTGATATGAACGCAAACGGCGGAACCGGGGAGATGACCACAAAAAACATGCAGGTATTTCAAGATAGTCTGATTGATTCTTTTTGCATGCCACCAAACATGCTAACGGTCGCGATTGGTGGGTAATTACTCATCAAAGATCTACCAATGCTTTCCATCTTACATTAGTTACCCCTCAGGTCCGACACAGCATTTTGTGCAAAACACCGGTCCTGCAGTTCCTCGATTTGATATTGGAGAAGGACAAGCAGAATTTTCTCCCGATGGTTCAATGTTTGGCTTTGTTCATAATAGATTTAATTCATTTTATCTTTTTGATTTTGACAGATGTTCGGGGACGATTTCGTTTCGCGACTCTGTCCATATTACTCAAAGTAATCCGAATGAATGGCCACTCTGGGGAGGTACTTTTTCTCCCAATAGCCAATATTTTTATGCAAACACACAACAACGAATTCTTCAATACGATGTGCTTGCGCCCTCACTGGCAGCCAGTGAAAAATTAGTTGGTGTGGATGATGGAGCGGGCAACCCGATATTCAGACCCAGGCCGGGTCCTAATGGTAAACTTTATTACATCGGCTGGGGAAGTGAAACCAATTTGAGTGTCATCAATAATCCCGATCTGGCAGATACCTTGTGTGACTTTCAACAGCACTCTGTTCAATTAACATCCTATCATGGTACCAGTATTCCCGACTTTCCTAATTATCGTCTCGGACCATTTACTGGAAGTTCTTGCGATACATTGACCTCAATCAATGAATTCCTGGATGATTCTTATTACGATATTACAATTTCTCCAAATCCTAATAATGGAATTTTCACCATATCATATGGTTTGCAGGCTGACCGATCAGGAAAACTTCGTGTACTGGATATTAATGGGAAAGAGGTTTACTTGAGATCACTACCGATTTATTCCATATCTCAACAGCTGGAGCTTGACTTTTTGGCAAGTGGAATATATTACTTACAGATTGTTTCTGGCAAAAATTCTGAAAGTAAAAAATTCGTTGTGGTTCGCGAGGATTAAAAAAATTAGTTTTTTATTAAATAAAGAATCCCTGAAAAACAGGAATTGAGCAGAAAGTATTGGTTTAAATTATACTTTAGAATAAATATTAAGCAAACGATGAGAACTTTAAAATCAACCCTCTTTTTAGTAATTTTAATACTATCAATCACAAACGTATTTGCCCAATACAATTTAGAATGGAATTTTACGAATTTGGGTGCATCTACTGGGAGTATTAATAATAACATGCACTGCTATTCTAATGGGGATGTACTTGTATCTGGCAGAAATAATGGTGATCTTGATCTCCTCCTCGTCCAATAGCTAAGGGACTGTGGCAACGATGCCTTCTTAATCCTTAATTATTAATCCTCCCCAGTGCTTTGTAAGCGAAGAAAAGACTCGCCATAGAAAACACTGCGCCCGCAAAAAATGCAGCCCCGGGAAAAATGATTCCTGCTTTGCCGGATGAGAACCAGGAAAATAAAAGTGTCATCAAAGGCGGTCCAATAATTGAAGTTAAACTTATCATACTTGCCAGTCCGCCCTGTAACTCCCCTTGTTCAGTATCCGGAACCTGATTCGACATTATTCCTTGTATGGCAGGACCGGTGATTCCGCCTAAACAATATGGTATTAAAAACACAAACATCATCCAACCTTTAGTTGCAAAAGCAAAAAGCATTAAACCAATTATATAAAGCACCATTCCGGTGTAGACTGATTTTTCAGGTCCAAGTTTCGGATTTATAAAACGAATTAGTACGCCCTGCACTAATCCAACCATTAAACCTGCAAATCCCAATGAATATCCTACCATTGATTCGCTCCAGGCAAATCGTTCGATGGTAAAGAATGCCCAGGTGCTTTGAACGGCATGAGATGCGATGTAAACAAAAACCAAAGCCCCAACAAGACTCAAAACCAAAGGATACTTCTTCAAGTGTTTCAAAGTACCAACAGGATTGGCCCGCTTCCAATCAAATTTTCTTCTCTTTTCAACAGGCAATGATTCCGGTAAAATAAAAAATCCGTAAATCCAGTTCAGAAATGTAAGTGCTGCAGCAAAATAAAATGGAACTCTGGGACCATACTCGCCGAGTAAACCTCCTATTACGGGACCGACTATAAATCCAACACCAAATGCAGCGCCAACCATACCAAAATTCTGAGCTTTCTTTTCAGGAGTGCTGATATCTGCGATATATGCCATTGCAGTAGTAAAACTTGCGCCTGTAATTCCTGCAATAATTCTTCCCACAAATAGCCATGCTATGGTTGGCGCAAGAGCCATCAGAACATAATCAAGACCAAATCCAAACAAGGCAACCAGAAGTACAGGCCTTCGACCGAACTGATCACTTAAACTTCCCAGCAATGGAGAAAATAAAAATTGCATAACAGAAAAAGCAAACAGCATCCATCCACCATATTCAGCAGCATCACTGATAGTTCCACCCGTTAACTGAGTGATGAGAGCAGGCATAACAGGAATAATAATTCCAAGGCCTGTAACATCTATCAACAAGGTTAAGAAAATAAATCCGATTGCAGGAGTTCGTTTCATTTGAAGCCAACAAAAATTGAGAAAGCGCGACAAAGCTACTTCATTTCCCTCACAAAAAAAAAGTGCCTGTGGTAACCAGCTCTCAAACCGTCCACAGGCATAGGGATATTGGCCAAAATAATTTTTATTCTTTAAGCATTTTCATGTATTCTGTTTTACCATTCGATTGTATGGCAACAATATACATTCCTGCTGAAAGATGATCTGTCCCGACATTAAAACTAGCTGCATCAGTAGAAACTGAATTTATAAACTGTTTTCCGGTCATATCAGAAACTGATATATACATTCTTTCGCTATTGGAAGGATCAATTCGTTCAATTACAATTTCATTTTCGAACGGATTAGGAAAAACATTGTATGAATATTCATCTTCATTACCTGATCCAATTTCTCTGAGAAACAATCCAACGGTAACTGATTTACAACGTTGAACAGAAAGTCCGCAAGCATTGCCTGCTTTAACACATACACTTTTACTTCCATTTGAAGTAAACAAAACATTCACCGACGTAGTGCCTTGTCCGCTCGTGATAGTTGCTCCTCCTCCCGAAACTGTCCATGAATAGGAAGTGGCCGTTGCCACAGGAGCAATTGAATAATTTTTACCAGTTGGTGCAATCATACCCGATGCTTGTCCAGAGATTGTACCCGGTTGTGCAGGTGTTCCGGTAACTGTTAATGAACGTGCACTTCCTTGACAAACTCCGTTTGCGCCTCTTACAGTAATATTTCCTGACGAAAATGTATTTGAGAAATGTATCAGTTGCGTAGTAGTGCTTGAAGGGTTTTGAATTGTGGCTCCTGTGGGAGCGGTCCATATATAAGTAGAAGCATTTGGTACTGCAGCAATACTGTAGGAATTATTAAAAGTTAAACACAACCCGGAAGTCGGACCGGAAATAGTACCGGGTAAAGTTGGTACCGATCCCACCCAAAAGGCAGATGTAGTAAAGCTTTGACATCCATTAGCTGTCACTGATGTGTGAATAGTTCCCGTTTTAAAAGTTGATGCAAATGTTACAGAAACAGTTTGCGTATTATTAGCTCCGTTGAATACTGTTCCGGAAGGAAACGACCAACCATAGGAATTTCCTCCGGCAACAGCCGCGGCAGTGTAGGTAGTTGCCACACCATTAGTAACGCAAGAAGGTCCGCTGGTAATTGCAGGAGGTAATGGAATTGAGAAAACAGTGATTGTAATTGGATTTGAAGTAACAGTTCTCGCACAAGTTGCAGCATCAGTCACAACACAGGTAACAACAGTTCCATTTGTTAGACCGGAAATAACTTGTGTAGCACTGTTAGTACCAAACGCCACACCATTTTTACGCCATGAAAAAACCGGCGCTCCAACATTTCCAGCAACAGTAGCAGTACCGGTAATTGAAGTTCCGGAACAAATTGAAGTTGAAGAAACAGCAATAGATGCAGTAAGTGTAGGTTGAGAAAACGGAACAATAGCTGCAGGACCACATACAGGTGTCACAGTTGAAATTCCCATCATAAAATTTCCGCCATTAACATCTTCCGTATCAAGAATTCTTTTCGTTGTACCAGTGGACACTGAAGGGAACATTACGGAAACTTCCAAAGAATGATCAAGTACGTGTAAGTGACCTAATTCATGCAGGGCAGTAGATTCAAAATCTATTTGTCCTGCAGGTGCATTACCTGTGCCGAAATTCCAGGCAAAACCTGCTGCATTAGCACTGAAACGCATATCTATATCGTGTACAAAAAAACGTGAGGTGCCTCCTGAAGTACATAAAGTAGCGAACAGATCCCCTCTTGCTGCCGAGTTTGGTCCAAGGGGATCATTGTCATCAAAAGTTATCACATTGATACTATCATTTAAATTTTTATTTATGGAAGTATTTGTTCCAATAATCCAATTGACTCCGGTTGTACACTTCCAGTTATTCATGGCTCTTGTGAATGATGCCACCGCAGCTGTATTGGTTGCCAGATTTGAATTTATGTTAAATGTATAACCTCCGGATCCATTTTGATTTTGCATTTCCATCATGAAGGTGGGTGAATTAAGAGTTAGCGGATTGGTATTAAATACGGAATATTCAATAATAAGTGAATTTGCACTGGTTCCTGTTTCCTGACCATTATTAGTTACTTTTATTTGTCCGGTGCCGGCTGTACCTGTTAACTGACTTGCACCATTAACTGTTTGACTTGGTACCAACAATTGAATCTGAGTATCACTCCAAGAGATATAATCGGAGTTCAATGGACGCACAAAAGAAGCTGCGCCGGAAACACCTCTGCGAAATTCTACAAATCCATTACCACGGGTTGCACCAAAATTTACTCCATTAATTGTTAACACCGATTTGGTTCCTGCAGAAGTGATGGCCGGCGTGAATGAAGTGATAACAGGGGCTACCATCACTTTACTTCCATTCACCACATCAATTGCTTTACGAAAGTTTTCTGCATATACTATTTTACGTTGTGTACCTGTTAAATTTGCAATTACCGGGTAGAGTACTCCATCGACCGAATCATATGTTTCAAAAACACCAAATGCTTTTGAAGATTCCTGGTCATATCCGATAAATCCCTGCATATCACTGTATACTTTGTATCCTGAAATACCGGATTCATTTTTAAAAGGAATCAGGCAAAACAAACCTACCTGATCTTGCAGCAATTGCAATGTTCCTGTAGCGTAGTGAATTGATTCTCCAACCTGTCCGCCTTCAGTTATCACCTGTATTTGTGCAGATTTAACTTGTCCTTTTAAAACACCATAAATTACTACCTGATGAGTAGTGTAAATTTTGGTACGGGATTCATTCCAGTTGGACTGACTGGAGATTACTTTCCCATCAACAACCAATTCACTGTTGTCGACTATGTTCTTCAAAGGAAGTGGTGTTAACATACATATGTCGGCAAAAACGTTATGGTATGTTAGCAACAGAAATATTAGTGCATAGAGTTTAGATGATTTCATGATTTTAGAATTTTAGGTAAATGAACAGGTCAAAAGTAAATGCTGTGAACGGACACAACAATCCCTATTATTAGTGAAAAGTGTTGAATTAAAATAAACCAGATCACTAAATCTAGTGATAAAAACCAGGATTATGGCAAATTTTTCTTCACATTTTATTTGAATTATGAAAATTCACCTTTAACTTTATAAAAAATTAAATTATTAATTATGGAACAGCAACTAAGCTTCATCACCATCGGAGTCCGTGATCTGGACGCAATGAAAAACTGGTACAACACTGTTTTTGGCTGGGAACCTATGAAGCAGGAAGGAGATATTGTATTTTATAAAATGAATGGGCTGATATTCGCATTATTCCCATTTGAAGAATTGGCAAAAGACATCGGCGTTTCATCAGAAGGAAATGGGTTTAAAAAATTCACATTAGCAATTAATCTCTCCTCAGAAGCAGCAATTGACAGTCAATTTGAAGAATTCAGGAAAAAGGGAGTAACGATTGTTAAGTCACCGGAAAAAGTGTTTTGGGGAGGCTATTCCGGATATATTGCCGATCCGGAAAACAATTACTGGGAATTTGCATTTAACCCGTTCTTGTAAACCACTGAATGATCAGAAAATATCAGGATCGATTTAAAAATAAACTTTAGTTTTCAGGCAGGTAAATTCCTGCATTGAATGCAAAGAGTACTAATCCTGTTCGTGATTTTACTTCCAGTTTATCGAATACACTTTCCCGGTAACCATCAACAGTTCTCTGACTGATATTCATTTTATCTGCAATTTCTTTGTAGGTAAGTTCACTGCAACAAAATTTGATGAATTCCAGTTCCCTGCCAGAAAGGCTTCTGATCAGATTCCGATAACCATTTCGGGTTGGATGACCATTGATCATATTTTCAGGAAGCAGCAAACTTTCTATCACTTGTTTATCATAATAGCATCCTTTCTCCAGTACTTCCTGCAAAACAGTACGAAAAACTGCCGGGGACGAATCTTTGAAAAGATATGCATTTGCTCCTAACCGAACCATCTCCCTGATAACATGCAAATCATTGTTAACACTAAGAGCTATCAATCTGAGCTCGGGATATTTTTCTCTCAGAAAAGAAACTGTTTCATGGCCATCCATTACAGGCATATTCACATCTATCAATGCAATGTCAGGTAATCGGTTAATATTTGCAATTTCTTCTATCAATTCCTTACCATTGGCAGCTTCCGCAACAACCTTAAAACCTTCAATACTTTCCAATAATAAGCGTATGCCTTTTCTCACTAATTGGTGATCATCTGCTAAAGCGATTCTAATAGCCATAATTTTATAATTCTATCCAGAACATGAAAGTGATTTAAATTTTCCGGGAGTTAATCATTGTATTGGGATGCTTCCTTTATCAGGCATTCGAACTGTTTAGCTTCGAAAGTAAATAAAATATCGATACTTCAATAAATAGTTTATATCGGTAAATGGTCGTTGGGTAAATTAGCTGTCATAATATGTTTGATATATGTTAAGGTGAGATTACGAAATGATAGCATTCGGGTAATACCAGCTTGTAATTCGTACTAAAGTATATTAAAACCGCCAACTCTACACAGTAGAATACCCCCGTGAAAAATACGGGGGTTAAAAAAAGTCTCTAATTTTTATTATACTATATATCAATTAGTTACGTAGTTGTTTGAGATTCCCTAAGCCCTATTATGCTGAAATTTCTATTTCAAAAATATGTAATAGGGACAAAAAAACCGGCTATCAGTTGCCTGATGCCGGTTTCAACAAAGTGCTGTTCTTGCTATTTTTCTGTATAGCGTTTAAAATTATTCAGGATCATTTGCCATCCCGTTTGTTGCATTTCTACGGGATTTTCACTTTCAGCTTCAAACGATTCTTCGATAGTTGTAGTGTTTCCGTCGGAAGTAAATTTAATCTTAACTTTTCTGGAATCTCCTAAAGTATATTCAATAAACTTTTCAGGAATAACCTGATCATAAACACCTTCGAAGTCGAATCCAAAACTACCATCCTTTGCTTCCATTCGGGAATTAAATTTCCCACCAACTTTCAAATCATTTTGAGCACTTGGTGCATGCCAATCGTCACTTGCAAAATTCCATCCGGTAATGTGATTCGGGTTAGTCCAATAGTCCCAAACTTTTTGAATGGGAGCATTAACTATTGCACTGACAGTAATTATTTTTTTATCGTTCATCCTGGTAAGATATTTAATTAATTTTGAGTTAACGCAACATAGCCATGTAACGGTCTCTGTTTTCAAACAGTATCCATAAATTTAAACCCATTAAAATAATTGCCATTGGTAATCCTTCGGGTGCATTAAAAATATGAACGAGTAAAATTCCTGTCATAACCGGAAATAATACCACTGCTCCCAAAGCTCTGGTTTTGGGAATTGCAAACAAAATTCCGCCTGTTAATTCCACAATGGCAACAAGTGGCATCAGCCAGCCAATAGTTTCAAATGCATCGTTTAATTTTTGCAAATTTTCAGGCAAATCATCTGGTGTAGGAATATATTTAAATATTTTATTCAACCCACCATTGATGAATAATAGTCCCATCAATATGCACAATACATTAACAATTTTGTTTTTCATAGACAGTTATTTTTGTAAAGATAATAATTTTGTCAGATTATCAAGAGCCATAATAAATCCTTCTTTAAATCCTAATTCAATATTCTTCTCCAGATCTGCTATATTTGCATGACGAATTTCAATTGATACTGTTGTGATCTCATTGCTTTCACTAAAACTAACATTCCAGTTAGATCTTGGCCATTCCATATTGATATTTCCTTCTGAATCACAAAATGCATCTTCCAATTTAAAATTAGTTTTAGGTGAAATGGATATATAATCAGCGAGCGCCCAATGTTCTTCCCCTTCCGGACCTATCATCGAATACAACCATCTACCTCCCTCGCGAAATTCCATGAATTTGGTTTTTGCCAACCATGGTAATGGTGCCCACCATTGATCCAGAATTTCCTGCTTTGTGAATGCATCCCAAACCAAATTCTGAGGTGCCTGAAATTGTTTTTTAACATGTACTGTACTGGTTTCTCTGTCTACAGAAAAATCCATTAATAAAGTGTTCATCATTTTTTTTTCGTTTTTAATTTTTCTAAAACATTTTCCAATTGATCAAATCTTTTTTCCCACAAGCATCTGTATTTCTCTAACCACTCATCCACTTCTTTCATTTTATTTAAATCTAACTGATATAATATTTCTCTGCCTGCATTTCGTTGTTTAATCACTTCACATTCTACCAACACTTTAATATGTTTTGAAATTGCCTGCCTGCTGGTGTTAAAATGCGCCGCCAGGTCTCCAGGTGTCATTGCTGTTATTGCTATTAAACCGATGATCGCTCTCCGGGTCGGATCTGCTATTGCCTGAAATATATCTCGTCTGGTTTCCATAGGTATTTGTGCAATTAGATGGTTGCAAATATATATGCAACCATTTAATTGCACAAGAAATTTTTGAAATAATTACGTATATAATTGATATTTAACTGATTACTTTTTGTGAAGCACGATTTTAAACCTTCTATCGCGGCACAAAACACATGAAATCAACTAATTTGATTTGAGCCTAAAGCATTACCGATAAATTCTTTGTCGTCTTTATTATCGCTCATGATCAACAATTTGTCGCCTTTGAACATGGTGGAAGTCCCACTCGGGGTAATGTACTTGCCATCTCTGTTAATCAGAACTATCAGAGATGTTTTAGGAAATTTAAATTGGAAAATTTGTTTCCCGATGGCAGTTGAATTATCATCAATTTCAATTTCAAAAAGTTCGTTTTTAAAATTATCGGACATTTCCAACTCAAGAGGGTATCGTGTTTTAAACTTGACCGGTTTAAAAAGATAAAGCCATTTCGCAACAATGCCAATAGTGGTTCCTTGTAAAATCACAGAGGCAAGAACAATAAAAAATACTATATTAAAAATCATTCCTGATTTTTCAACTCCCTGCAACATGGGGTAAGTTGCAAAAACAATTGGAACTGCGCCTCTCAAACCTACCCAAGAAATCAACAGTCTTTCTCTGTTTTTCATTTTAAAAAACGAGAGGCAGATAAAAACTGCGAGTGGTCGGGCAACAAAAATCAGGAACATCGCAATTACCAGTCCGGTACCTGCGAATGGCAACATTTGCTTAGGGAAAACAAGCAGTCCGAGAGTCAGGAACATTACAATTTGCATCAGCCATGCCTGGCCGTCATAGAATCTGATAATACTTTTCTTGTGGACAAAATTCTGATTACCCAAAATGATTGCTGCGAGATATACTGCCAGGAATCCATTGCCATTAAAAAAAGCTGTGATACTGTACGTGAAGAAAACCAGTGCGAGCATTAAAACCGGATACAGGCCATAATAATCGAGGTTTACTTTATTAATTACCCAGGTCATTAACTTACCCAGGAAGTAACCGAATAAAGCACCAATAATCATTTGTTGAAAGAACATTGGAATAAGTGACAGTGCCGGGGCATCCGGGTTTATCATCAGCGATGTGATGCCAATGGTAAGAAAATAGGCCATTGGATCATTACTTCCTGACTCTAATTCAAGCAGTGGTCTCAGATTGCCTTTCAAACCGATGCTTTTCGAGCGCAGGACAGAAAAAACTGCAGCCGCATCGGTTGATGATACAATTGCGCCAATGAGAAATCCTTCCATTAAAGTGAAATCGGAGATTGCAGCAACAAAATAACCAATGGTGCCGGCAGTAATTAAAACACCGAGTGTAGATAACAAAATTCCCTGCTTAAGGACGGGCTTTACACTTTCCAGCTTAGTTTCCAAACCTCCGGCAAACAGAATGAAAGTGAGGGCAATAGTACCTAATGACTGCGCCAGTTCGGCATCATCAAAATGAATTCCACCAATACCATCAGAGCCGGCAAGCATCCCAACTATGAGAAAAATAATAAGAGCAGGAACTCCAACCCTACCAATAGTTTTACTGGCCAGGATACTTAACAACAATAGTATGGAGCCTATAAGAAGTATATTTTCAGAATTCAGAATCATAGAAAGTAATTTCAGATGTTGTGAAGATAGTAAAATAATCCAGAAATAAAATGATCTAAAAATGAACTGGTTACATATTCTGTTTTTTACCCTAAATCCGGGATACAAAATATTTATTATTCAGGGTTTATTTCAGTTGTAAAAAAAGACCTGACAAAGAATCAATTAACAGGCAAAGGAATAAAAATATTCCACATTTTAACTCAGAAAATTCCCATTCAATGAAGAAGGTGCATAACCAAATTGCTTCCTGAAAGATTTACTAAAAGCGCTTACGTCGGAGAAGCCTGCCAATAGAGCAACTTCAGAGATGGCAACATGATCAATTAACAATTTATTTTTAGCGTAATCAAGTCGCTTCCGTATCACATACTGATAGGGAGTTATTCCAAATACCTTCCGGAACAAGCGGTAGAAATGGTATTCTGACAAGCAACAATAAACTGCTGCATCATTAACGTCAATTGTATTTAAATAGTTGGCGTCTAAATATGCTTTCCCTGAATTAATTCTTCGCAATAAATCCTTTCTGGTAACAGACTTCACTGATGGGATATTCTGCAACTGCCTATAAACTGGAATATGATCAGCAATAATATTTTCTGCAAGGTTGAAATAAAATTCATTCGTAAACTCACCGGCTGAAAGTTGGCCAGTAGTAAATTCTTTGTCTATTTTTCTGAGATACTGCCCTAAAATGGTTTCATCTGATGCATACTTATTTTCCAAAAAATCATTCCCTTTAAAGAATTTATCAAGTGCCGGATCAGGATGAAAGGTATCGGGTCTGCGGTAACTTGCAGTTACTTCTGATAACAAATCATGAGATAAGTCTATACAAATGCCGCTAACTGGAACACGACTGTCAATTTCAACTGCACCCTCTGCTGAATGATTTGCAAGCAAATACTGCCCGTTAGTAACACTGTATTTGTTCCCGTTAACGGTATATTCCTCACAACCATTGCTGACATATTTAATTGAAAAATTCCTAAACTTCAGTGGACTGGATATCTCACTTATTGAGGAAAAGTCAATCAAACTTCTCTTATCAGGAGCATACACTAAAAGGTTCAGTGGAGAAGTCTGCATCAGAATCTATCTTTTTTCAAAGATAAAAATCAATTTGATGAATTGCAATACCAGAACTTACTAATTCGTAATTATATTGTAAATTCTATCACAATCGCACAACCCGCTTCGTGGCAACAGGATTGCCATCTGCGTAAAGCGAAACAAGGTAAATACCGCCCGGAATATGACTCAAACCTGACAGCGACAAAATATTTTCAGACTGTCCGGGATTTGAAAACTGCTTTGCTACGACTTTTTGGCCAAGGGTATTGCATAAAACAATCTCAAATTGCTTATAATGTTCCAATCCGGCAAATCTGACTTGCAGATCATCAACAAAAGGATTAGGAAAAGTCTGTAATTCCAATTGATTGTTTGCCAATTCTGATGTTCCGGTAAGTGTTGCCAGATAATTATTGTAAGTCTTCAGTAAAACGGTGATCACAGGCACCAGAGTCCAGGAATTATTTTTGGAATCATTAGTGAATACCGTAATACTCAAATCGCGCAAAGGGAAATACCAGGAACTGGCAGCGTAGGCTAAATCTCCACCATGTCCAAACCCTTCATACCCTGCAAAAAATTTCCGCATTAATCCTAATCCATATGTGGTTGAAGGTAATCCCGGGGCTGCAACAGTAGTTTTGGCTTCTGACATTGTAGCTGCTGAAAGTATATCGCCACGCATATAAGTCCGCATCCATCTGGTTACATCTGTTGGTGTTGCAAAATATCCTCCGGCAGCACCGGCAGCAGAATTCAGTGACAGGTAATTAATATAAAAGTTATGGGCATCATCATTGACACCATCACCATTTAAATCCATCCATACATGAGCCACAGGAGAACTAATTGATTCAAATGAAGGAGTTGCAATAGTATTCATCGCCAGGGGTGCAAAGAAACGATTCCTTAATTCCTGATAAAAATAATTTCCGGTTGCTTCTCTGATAATCTGAGCCAGCAAAAAATAATTGGTATTAGAATACGACCATGCTCGGATTAAATTGTTGTGGTGCAATAAAGGTTTGAATTAAATCGATTGGATCCCAGATAGAATCCTGGTCACCTAAAAGTGCAGGTTGACATGCAGGATTGCTCAGTACATCATACAATCCACTTTCATGTCTCAGTAATTGTCGGATAGTAATATTCGGATTTATATACTGAATAGTATCTATCCACTGATAAAGACTATCATCAAGATTCAAAATTCCCTGTTCTGCGAGTTGCATTACACATGCTGCAGTTATCGTTTTTGTAATACTGCCTATGAGATAAACATCATCAGTGGTCACACTATCTAAAGGCACCAAAGAACTGATTCCGGTTGCCCTTGCCCATACAGCAGTATCGGGAAATTGCATTGCAGCACTCAATGATTTTACATTTAAAACCACCTGCATGCTATCGAGAGATTTACTCAACATGCTATCGAGAGGAAATGGAACCCCTTGTCCATTTGATTTGAACAAAGGGAACCATATCAGAAACAAAACTAACCGGACGGAAATATTCTTCATCTTTAATTTCATAGTATTAGCATTGTTTAACAGAAGCCAAATTTGAACAATTAAAAACTTTCCGTGTTTGTCAAATACTGCTAATTTCAATTTTCAATAAAATACTATCTCAAATGATCTATTGAATTCCGTTGAAAATCCATGACAATTTCAGATTATTTGATAATCATTTTTATATCCACTTCAAGTGACAAAAATCACGTAATCAATAAAAATTGCCAATTTTATTTATGAGTAATCTCATGTTCTTAACGCCTCATTATCAATACATTTAATATTTTAAAAACTTACTCAACTAGTGAAATGTTTGGTAATTTTGCACCACTAAACTGACACAAAAAAACAAAATAATATGGAAGAAAACAAAACCAGGGCTCAACAGGCAGCGCCACTGTCAATGGTGAGAGTAAATGCCCGTTTTCGGGAGGAATGAAACAAACTGCCGGTTCGGGGACAAGAAATCAGAACTGGTGGCCGAATCAATTGAAATTAAACATTCTGCGCCAACATTCATCGCTTTCAAATCCGATGAATCCGGAATTTAACTATGCAGAAGAGTTTAAAAGCCTGGATTTAACGGCTTTAAAAAAGGACATTTATGAGTTAATGACAAAATCGCAAGATTGGTGGCCGGCAGATTTTGGCCATTATGGTCCGTTTTTTATCAGAATGGCGTGGCATAGTGCAGGAACCTATCGAATTGCAGATGGTCGTGGTGGTGCCGGTTCAGGAACTCAACGTTTTGCACCTTTAAACAGTTGGCCTGATAATGCCAATCTGGATAAAGCCCGTTTGCTGCTTTGGCCAATCAAGCAAAAGTATGGTAAGAAAATTTCGTGGGCCGACTTAATGGTTCTTGCAGGAAACTGTGCTTTGGAATCAATGGGCTTTAAAACTTTCGGATTTGGTGGCGGACGTGAAGATGTTTGGGAACCGGAAGAAGAAATTTATTGGGGTTCGGAAGGAAAATGGCTGGAAGATAAACGCTATTCCGGTGACCGCGAACTGGAGAATCCATTGGCTGCCGTGCAGATGGGTCTTATTTATGTAAACCCTGAAGGACCGAACAGTAATCCTGATCCAATTGCTTCAGCGCGTGATATTCGGGAAACATTTGCCCGAATGGCTATGAATGATGAAGAAACAGTTGCCCTGATTGCAGGTGGTCATACATTTGGAAAAACACACGGAGCTGCCGACCCATCTAAATATGTCAGTGTTGAACCTGCTGCTGCAGGAATCGAGGAACAAAGTATGGGTTGGAAAAATTCATTCGGCACCGGTCATGGTGTTGATACTATCACCAGTGGCTTAGAAGGTGCATGGACTACTACACCAACCAAATGGAGTAATAACTTTTTCTGGAATTTATTTGGTTACGAATGGGAATTGTCAAAGAGTCCCGCCGGCGCACACCAATGGAAACCAAAACATGGCATGGGAGCAGATACTGTTCCGGATGCTCATGATCCCTCAAAGCGTCATGCACCAACGATGCTCACCACTGATCTTGCATTACGTCATGATCCGGCATACGAAAAAATATCGCGTCGTTTCCTCGAGAATCCTGATGCTTTCGCAGATGCATTTGCACGTGCATGGTTTAAACTTACGCATCGTGACATGGGTCCCATTTCAAGATATCTTGGTCCGGAAGTACCTAAAGAAGAACTTATCTGGCAAGATCCGCTTCCTGCAGTAAATCATCCGTTAGTAAATGATCAGGATGTAGCTGCATTGAAAGACAAAATTCTTGCATCAGGACTTTCTGTCTCGCAACTAGTATCAACTGCATGGGCTTCTGCTTCAACATTCCGTGGTTCTGATAAACGTGGTGGTGCTAATGGTGCCCGTATTCGTTTAACTCCTCAAAAAGACTGGGAAGCAAATAATCCGGCACAACTGAAAAAAGTTCTTGATACGCTCAGTAACATACAGCAAGAATTTAACGCTGCACAAACCGGTGATAAAAAAGTTTCTATGGCCGACCTGATCGTGCTTGCCGGATGTGCAGGTATAGAACAAGGAGCTAAAAATGCAGGAACTCCAGTAAAAGTTCCATTTACTCCGGGTCGTACCGATGCCACACAGGAACAAACAGATGTTGAATCGTTTGCTGTTATTGAGCCTGTTGCAGATGGATTCCGGAACTACATGAAACAAGGGTGTAAATTTGCTGCTGAAGAAATGTTAATTGATAAAGCACAATTACTAACGTTAACAGCTCCGGAATTGACTTTGCTGGTTGCAGGAATGCGTGCACTGAATGCGAATTTTGATAATTCAAAACATGGTATTTTCACCGGCAAACCTGAAGCATTGACAAATGATTTTCTGGTAAATCTGCTTGATTTAGGAACAACCTGGAAAGCAACCAATGATTCCCAAAGTTCTTTCGAAGGAAGAGATCGCAAAACCGGAGCACTTAAATATACTGCAACAAGAGCCGATTTGATCTTCGGATCTAACTCCGAACTCCGGGCTATTGCTGAAGTATATGCTTGTTCCGATGCAAAAGATCGGTTTGTAAATGATTTTGTTGCGGCCTGGAATAAAGTAATGAATCTCGATCGGTTTGATATTGCCAAATAATATCAGATTCGTACTATAAAGTAAAAAGGTGATCTTCAAAGGTCACCTTTTTTTATGGATACAATTCTGAAGTTAACAAAACGGATGGTTTGGTGTTAACATAAGACCAAACTATTATAATCTTTTTAAAAAGCAACTATGTTCACACCTATTCAAGGCCGAAATCTTACTAAAAATATTTCCGGTTTCACAATTGCCTATGATGATATGGGCGAAGGAACTCCAATTATATTCCTCCATGGATTTCCATTCAACAAATCGATGTGGAAAGATCAGTACGATTATCTTAAGCAAAACTTCCGGGTGATTGCCCCTGATTTGAGGAGCTTTGGCAATTCAAAAGATGATTCATCTGAATTGAGTATGGACCTTTTTGCAAATGACTTGATAGCATTAATGGATGATTTGAAATTAGATAAGGTGACGGTCTGCGGCTTGTCGATGGGTGGATATATAGCGTTGAATGCTATTCAGCGTTATCCGGAGCGATTTGATACCATAATTTTATGTGACACCCAATGTAATGCCGACACCGAAGAAGGAAAGGCAAAACGTTATAAATCCATTGAAGAAATAAAATCAAAAGGGACTTCTGAGTTCACAGAAGGATTTCTTAAAAATGCTTTTCATCCCGACACATTAACATCAAAGCCTGAAATAGTTTCCGATACAAGAACGATGATGCTTTCAAATTCAATACAAGCATTTACCCATGGCCTGAAAGCCTTAGCAGAAAGAAAAGATACTTGTTCGAAGTTAGATCAAATCAATGTGCCTGCATTAATAATTTGCGGTTCTGATGATACGCTTACACCGGTATCAAAAGCACAGTATTTGCATGAGAATATAAAAGGTTCACAACTCAGCATCATTCCAAAAGCAGGTCATATTTCAAATATGGAACAACCGGATGAATTCAATAAAATCGTTTATGATTTCTTAAAATCATAAATGGCAACTTCAGCAAAATTATTTTTTATCAGAAACTGAGGGGAAAGGCCTCCAGGTGTAACTTTTCTGAACAATTTTCCAGGAGCCTTCATATTTCAGCAACAAAAAGTAGTCTGTAAAAATTCTCCAGCCAGGAACAACAATTTCAGCTTTCGCCATGGCGGCATCATTTTCAAAATCGATTGAAATTATTCTGCCAATTCTGTTTGCTTTTTCGCCGGGTTTAATATTTGCAATATACTTCTCACCGGAGCGAACTAACAAGCTATCGGTATCTGATACAGCATACAACTTAAAATCGGGGTGAAAGGCTTTACGCAGGCGTTCAGGCTCCCCATTTGCGGTACCTTCAATATAATCCATTAATGTGCTCGTGATTTGAGCGATTTCGGTTTTGGAATCGACTTGTGCAAGTGCCTGAATCCCGGATAACAACAAACAAATAGCAAGTAAGCCTTGAAACTTTTTCATAACTAATTTTTAATTAATCGAACAACTTTTCTCTGATTTTCAGTAGTTAATTCGGCAGTATAAAATCCTCCGGGTAACAGTAACCCAAAAGTTATTTGATCAGTTTCACCAGCAAAGTTTTTCTTTTCAACAACCCTCCCGGCGACATCCCTAACAATTAATTCTATACCCGAATTCATGCCCACATCAATGAGAAGTGTAAACTCTGAATTTGAAGGATTCGGAAACACTGAAATAGAATTTAATGGTTCCTCTTGATTTAGGCCCACATTGGTGCATAAAACTGTGGTTTGGACATTACTGCTTTCTATGGGTAATGGACTCACTGCAAAAGCATTGCCTGAAGTGGTCACCAATGCCGCAAATGCATTAGTGCACTGGATAGTGGTTGCTATGGTTGGAGGGTCACTTTCGAAACAGCCGCTATTCCCCAGACTATCTGTTTTAACCAGATATACATCACCGGAGCCAAAAGCACCTCCTACAATATTTCCACAAATTAAAAATCCGCCATCGGAAGTTGCTAAAACATACCTCGCCTCCTCAGCTGTTGTTGAACTGCCATAAGTTTTCGACCATTCTAAAGTCCCTGACATTGATAATTTAATCAGATAAAAGTCATAAAAAACAGAACCAAAACTATTACTAATTCCGCCAATAACACAGCCACCATCCGGAGTGTTCAGAGCTTTGAATCCCCAATCCATTGATGCGCCTCCAATAGATTGAGACCACAGCAGGGTACCTGATTGATCTGTCCTGATTACCAGTAATTCATAAGTTAAACTTCCAGATGGCACAGTGAACCCGGTCATAATATATCCGCCGTCAGCAGTCTGTACAATTGATTTCGCATGGTCTTGTGTACTCGTTCCATAATATCTTGCCCATTGCAAATTACCTGATGCATCTGTTTTTAACAATAACACATCTGAAGTAGATGCTTGACCGAGTTGAAATATGCCTGTAACAGCAAAACCACCATCGCTAGTTTGACATAATTGATACCCGGCTTGAATACCTTGAAAGGAATATATTTTTGTCCACATGGTATTGCCTGCTATATCAAGTTTAATCAAAAATATATCATTGCCAAACTGTCCAACAATTACTATTTCACCACCAGGTAATACCAGCACATCCTGAGCGATAGAGCCACTTGGACTCGGTAATTGTTTTGACCATAATGGTACTCCGACGGAATCTGTTTTAATTAAATGTGCTTCAGGGATATTTGATCCGGTGGGAACAATATCGCCTACAATAATAAAACCATTGTCGCTTGTTTGTTTAATTGCACGTCCAAGTAAATTATCCGTAGCGTCTAATGTTTTCGTCCACATCAAATTTCCCGACTGATCGGTCTTTACCAAATAATTATTAATATCACTGGAAGAAGCAATGGTCCATGTAAGTGTTATATATCCCCCATCATAAGTATGATCAGCACCCAAAACGGAGTTTTCCTGCAAATTGGTTCCGTAAGTTTTGTGGAAGGTTAATTGAGCACATGCAAACTGATTGTATGCATAAAATACTGAAACAAAAAAGAAACAAAGTAATTTTATTTTCATAGCAAATTAGAATTAAGATAATACTCTCTGAAATATCTATTATAAGTGACTAGTACCACTTACTAAATTTAAGTGACTTCATTTTTCGATTCGTCCATAATTCCCCAATATAAAATCCTCGAGGTAACTGATTCCCGAAAATTATGTTATTTTCATCGGCAGCCAATTTTCTTCTTTCAACAATTCTTCCTGTCACATCTCTCACGATCAGTTCTGCATCTTTTGTCAAATGATTAAGTTGTAATGTAAACTCTGTACTAGAAGGATTCGGAAAAACCTTAACGTCTATTTCAACAAAATCTTCATCCGTTTCTTTGCAAACGATCGCGGTTGCCAATGTTCTATAGCCACTATTTCCACAACTATTTCCTGTCCTCACTTTTATGTTACCCCATTAACACCAAAATTTAAAGCAATAGCTGTTGTATTTTGTCCACTGGTGATTGTTGCACCTGCAGGAACAATCCAGTTGTAGGTTGTGCCACCATTTACTGATGCAATACTGTAAGAAACTCCGGTTTGATTTGCACAAACTCCTGTTGAGCCGGTAATAATTCCTGGTTTTGAAGGAACACTTCGGATTGTGGTTACACGCTCATTGCTTGAACCGCATACATTGATAGCTGCAATGCGCAAAGTTCCTGAAACAAAAGAAGCTGAATAATCAACAACTATTGTATTGGTTCCTTGTCCGCTTATAATTGCAGCATTTGCCGGTGCAGTCCAATTATAAGATGATGCACCTGTAACCGGAACAATTGAATAAGCAACATCTGATGTACCGGCACAAACTTCAACAGCTTGACCACTTATCAATCCCGGAATCGGTGGTTTAGCTCTGATCGTTACCGATTTGTATGCACTACTTCCCAAACAATTTACTGCAGCAACTTTTAAAGTGCCAATAGCAAAATTCTGATCAAAATTTAAAGTCACTGAATTGGTTCCTTGTCCGCTTACTATGGAAACATTGGCAGGAACGATCCAAATATAGGATGTTGCACTACCTATGGCTGAACAGGTGTAAACGACCCCGGAAGTTCCGGCACATTGTGTTAAACTACCATTGATAGCGGAGGGTTTTGAAGGTGATGCTATTGCTACTTTTACCAACTGGCAGGTAGCTGAACTAATACCACAACCATTATTAGCAGTTACACAAATATTCCCATTTACTGCCGATCCGGAAAATTCAACTACAATTAGATTGGTGCCTTGTCCGGAAGTTATTGTTGCACCGCCAGGCACACTCCAGGTATAATTAGTGCCTGCTGAATTTATAACAGAAAATATATTTCCGGTTGTGTTTTTACAAACTATGTCGTTACCCGAAAATGCCGATGGTGCATTTGGAGCGCCTAACACAGTAATATAATTTGTTTTTAACAGCGTATCAGCTCCGGCATTATTCGTTGCAATAAGTGTAACGGAATAGGTTCCAGGGAGAGCATACTGTACCTGCGGATTTTGAGCTGAGGAGGAAGAAGGATTTCCACCAGGAAAACTCCACTGCCATGAAGTTGGTGCATCTGTAGATTGATCGGTAAATGAAACTGAATTTCCTGAACAAACCTGTAAATTGTTTGCTGTAAATGCAGCTTCTGGTTTTGGATATAAATAATCAGCAGGTATATACGAAGCAATATTAACTGTGCGCAATTTTGCAGGGATAGTAGAACCATTCGTGTATAGTTCATTCGTAACGAAAGCAGTTGCAGTATTTGAAAATTCAATTCCTTCCACTTGTCCGTAAACCAGTTGTGTAGACAGGTCAAATTTTCTTTTATTACCATTAAACAACAGGTGATTTTTATAATCATAAATCATAGCCATTGAAACCGGGAATGTTCCTGATCTCAAATATCCGATAAGTGCAATCACACCAAATTGCTGAACTGAAGCAGAAGTTACGAGAAATCCGGTATTGTAAGTCTCCCGGTATTGTGCCACATGTGTTCCCGGAGTATTGGGTAATACATAATGCTTTGTTTGTTTATCGACCCAGTTTTTGCTGAACAGATGAATAGAGTCATTTAGAAAAATCATGGCTTCACAATCGAAGTTATTGTTGGTGGGAAGTGAAGGGAATGAAGTTTGATCACTATAAGAAAAGTTTATCACTGAAGCGGTCACAGAAGTAGTAGTTGAAGTTAATGCCGTTTTGTTGATGCGATATATTTTAAGGTCCTGCCGGGTGCCATTATTGTTTCCGAAATCACCAATAAACAAGTAATTGTCATTTGATGCCATATCTTCCCAATCGACATTAGTAGCATTGCTGATATCTACAGTTTGAAGGATTGCACCTGAGGAAGTATCTACACGATAAATATCATTGGGATTGCCGGAATCACTAAAAGACCACATTTTACCATCTATAAATGTCAGACCCGAAGATTCATTTAGCAAAGGCGTACTTAAATTGGCCTTATCGGCTAAAGACAAACTTGTAGCCCCATAAGTACAAGAGCCATCATTGATTGTTGCAGCAGGATTGTAATTAACAGATTGAGGATCAGTACATCCGGGAATTTGAGCAAATACTTTACAAGGGCTAAAAAGCACAACAGAAAACACTGTCAGAAGCAAGAATTTTTTCATGGTAAGTCGGTTACAATTCATCGAAAATTACGAAAAAAAAGCATTGCCTCCAAATTCAAGAACATTTAATTTGTCAGAAGCAAATTGAAATGTTTCAAATTATCTTCAATATCACATTGCCAATCTTTTGTCCGGAATCGACATATTTGTAGGCTTCTACTATTTGATTTAAAGGGTACTTTCTGTCGATAACTGGTTTGAAAAACTTTTTTGTACTAACTCCCTGATAAATACCACATCACTTTTGGTAATAGTTGGCAATGGGAACAATAATTTCTTTCCACCAAAAATTGGAGTGGTGAGTGCATATAAAATATTTTCTCCATTCTTACCAAGCTCTGTTGAAATGTAAATTCCTTTGGCGGTTAATAGCGGTTTACAAGCTCCAAATGAACTCTTTCCTACAGCATCAAAAATAAAATCATACTTCACCTTTGTTTGTGTGAAATCCTGTGTTTGGTAATCAATAACGACATCAGCGCCTAATGACTTTACCAAACCAACATGAGCAGAACCACATACAGCTGTAACGTTAGTCTGGAAATACTTTAATAACTGCACAGCTGCTGAACCGATTGCTCCGGTAGCCCCATAGACCAAAACATTTTGTCCGGGCTCAGTCTTTGCAGCTCTAATGTCAACTAATGCATAATGACTCCCCTCTGTCAGGGCAGCTGCTTCATCAAAAGATAATTCATCGGGAATAATATCAATAGCATCTGCTTCAGCTATTGTCAGGAATTCGGCATGTCCGCCAAATTTTTGATCATTGAATCCAAATATCCGATCACCTTTTTTGAATAAGGTTACACTTGAACCGGTTTCTTCCACAATACCTGCAAATTCACAACCGAGCGAAGGGAATTTAGGGCGCAGCAGACCACTAAAAAATCGCGAAACAAAATATTCTGCACTTCGAAATCCGGAATCAGTACGGGTTACTGTAGAGGAAAACACTTTTACCAGAAGTTCATTTGGTTTTGGGATAGGTTGCGGGATTTCAGCAATGGTAACAACACTGGGAGGACCATATTGGGAATATACTGCTGCTTTCATTTTTCTATTGACTGCTATTTAAGAATAGCCCGAATTTAAGAAATTTTTGTGAAATAAAAAATCTTTTCAGACATCATTCTTAACATTCCTGGCCTTGATAATTATTCCTTCCATAAGCTGGCGTCCCGGTGGAATAATTTGACTCATGTCATGGGTAAACTTCTTCCATTCTTTAGTCAGCTTAGGTGAAAAAACGGCTTTAAATTTTCCTTGAACAGTCAACAATTCTGATAAGAACACCTGCCAACTACCGGGATAAACAAAACGTTGATTTTTTAAACTATTGGCATGGAAAACCAACTCCACTTCAAAGCCGAGTTCTTTTAATAAACTAGTCCAGTTACTCAGATGTGTGTATTTTGCATTTGCCTGAATAATGCGAAAAGCCTTTTTACACTCTAGGTTAATTTTTTCAGCTTCCTCTTTCGAAACCGAATCGAGCCAGATAGTTTCATTAAAAATAAGTTCACCATTATGCTTCAGCAACCGCTTTAAGTCAACTAAAACATCTTTAAGCTGCTCATCTTCCTGAATAGCTAAAACGGATTCAGCAAAAATCTTGTCAAAGGAGTTTGAATGATCATGGAAAATCTGTCCGGGCTGAATGAGTTTCAATTTCACATTTTTATCAGCAGAACAAAATTTCAATCTTTTAACAGCAGCATCAAACATTACTGGTGATGCATCATAGCCTGTAAAAGAGGTATCTTTATATACCGAAGATAAGTAGGTAAGAGTTGCGCCGGTACCAAATCCTAATTCCAAAATCGATTCATCAGGTTTACAATCGAGCAGTTCAATTATTTTAAGCGTTGCGGCTCTCCCTCTGGCATGAATGAAAGCGCCATTGATTTGACCAAAATAATTCAGGATATGGTGTGACATGCAGGAACAGTGAGTTCGCAATGATTAGTAAAGACCTGACAGTAAGAGAAGCATATTTAATGTTTGACGATTTTTTTCACTTCTTGAATATGATCGCCGCTCAAACTTAAAATGTATATGCCATTTGTAAAATTATTCATATCCAGCATATGGTGAAGCTTGCCGTTTGCTAATATCTCTTCACGTTCAAAAATCAATCTGCCATTTATATCCCGCAAAGTAATAGTTACATTAGAATTCTCCTGCCCAGAAGAATTAAAATCCAGAAAAATATAATCAGCTGATGGGTTGGGATAAATTCTGAAATCATTTAAACTTAGAATTTCGTTAGCCCCTGTTGAAGTAGCATTATCCATTACCCATAATTCGCGACCATTAACAGGGTCATTTGCGGTGAAGAAAACTTTATTGAGAGCTAATGAAAAATATTCAGCATCGCACCCTTGTGTGTTGCCGGGATAAATCTCCATTACTTTAACAGTTCCTCCGTTTGATCCATTGCTTTTCCATAATTCCAAATTATTGGTGTATGAACTTGGATTTAGCGGATTGTCATTGGCAATAAAATAAAATTCACTTCCAATACTAAAAGGCGAATAAAACGGATAACCATAATATCCGAATTGACCAGCTGTTGACAATCCTCCTAAATTACCGGGAGCAATTTCTTTAACGATTTCTGTTCCTGTAGTTGAACCATCAGATTTCCATAACTCACGTCCGGAAACATTGTTATATGCAGAAAAATAAAGAATACCATTGATTGCATTAAAATCGTAGGGATCTGAACCGTCCGTATTTCCCAAATAAATATCTTTGACCATCATAGTGCCACCTGGTGTTCCATCACTTTTCCACAATTCAAGATCATTAGTGTACGATGAGGGTGAATAGTTTGCATTATTGTTTGCAGTGAAATAAAAAGTGTTACCAGTTTGCCAGACTACCTTAAACGAGTGAAAATAATATCCAAATTGTTCGGCAGTAGTGAACCCTCCAACATTTCCGCTTTTAATATCTTTTACCATTTCTGTCCCGACATTTGTACCATCGGTTTTCCAAAGTTCCCTCCCATACAAGTTACTTGTTGCAACAAAATAAAGTGTTCCGTTAATAACTGTAAAATCAGCTGGATTTGATCCATACGTATTCCCTGCATAAATATCTTTTAGCATAAATGTTCCTGCATCCGTTCCATCACTTTCATAAAGCTCAATATCATTTGTGTAAGTACCACCCGGAGCAGATGCCCAATTGTTTGCAGTAAAATAAAATTTATTCCCGGATTGCCATACTACCTGAAACGCATGAAAATAATATCCAAACTGAGCAGAAACAGTAAATCCGCCAACATTTCCACTGATGATATCTTTAACCATTATTGTTCCGTTCCCGGTTCCATCCGTTTTCCATAATTCACGACCTGCCGTTGCACTTTCAGCAGTAAAAAACAAAGTGCCGTTTATCAGTGTAAAATCTGCCGGGTAAGAACTATTGGTATTGCCTGTATATATATCCTTTATCATTGAAGTCCCGCCATTGGTGCCATCACTTTTCCACAACTCAATATCATTGGTGTATGAGCCACCCGGTACTGATGCATTGTTATTTGCAGTGAAGTAAAAATCGGATCCATTTTGCCAAACTACATTAAAATAATGCGTATCATAAATAAATTGTGAAGCAGAAGAAAAACCACCAACAGAACCCGGTATGATATCTTTAACCAAATAAGTACCTCCATTTGTACCATCGGATCTCCAAAGTTCACGACCCTCATTAGCAGTAAATGCAGTAAAAAATAAAGTGCCGTTTATTTCTTTGAAATCAATTGGATAGGATCCTGATGTATTACCGGGATTTATATCTTTCACCATCATAGTACCTGCCGAAGTCCCATCACTGACCCATAATTCGATATCATTCGTATATGAACCACCCGGATTTAATGCTGCGTTGTTGGCTGTAAAATAAAAATTACTCCCATTCTTCCACACCACATTAAAAATTAAATCATAGTATCCAAACTGAGCTGCTTCTGAAAATCCTCCAACATTTCCATTAATAATATCATGAACCATTTCCGTTCCGGCACTGGTACCATCAGTCTTCCACAATTCACGTCCATGAGTTGCAGTATAGGCGGTAAAATAAAGCACTCCATTTATTTCGATAAAGTCTCTTGGATCAGAGCCATCCGAAGTGCCAGGATTAATATCCTTTACCAGTACTGTGCCGGAGGTGGTCCCATCACTCTTCCAAAGTTCAATATCATTTGTTGAGCCGCTACCCGGATTCAATGCAGCATTGTTGGCTGTAAAAAATATTTCATTGTTATGCTCCCATACAATGGTAAATGGATGATAATAATATCCAAACTGCCCGGCTGTAGTAAACCCGCCTACAGATCCTGGAATAATGTCTTTAAGTAAGGTTGGGGTTTGACTATACAATGCTGTAAAACAACATAATAGATAAATCAGCGGGATACATTTTTTCATTTTTTAACATTTTTAATTATTACAATACTGCATATAATTCCCAACATTAGGGTAGTGAATGATGCTCCAATATAGGATAATCCGGAACAAATATATATTTATAAAAACAAGCGCTGGCATTAGGTGAATAAAATACCGCTTCCGGTGAATTTTTAAGGATTAATATTTTGGAAGAAACAAGAAAAACACAAAATGAAAGCCTGTTTTAATTGACTTAAACCTGCCTAAAACCTCTTACTTAGATATTGTATCAGCCATTCATTTAAATAGTCAGCATTAGATGTATAATACTGTTTATCAACATCCTACATTAATTTCAACAAAATTATCCTTTTTACTTCATTTACAAAAAGTCTGTTTTTTGGAAGTCTCAAACATTTAACTAATTTTAACCTTCAGATCGGTATGATTTTTTACCGGCTGCTATATTTCTCATTAATCTCTAAAAAAACTTACCATGAAAATCCTAAAGAACATCTTCCTTGCTCTTATTAGCATTGTTGCCCTGTTATTATTGATTGCATTGTTTACTAACAAGGAGTATCATGTAGTCAGAAATGTTACTATCAACAATTCCTCAGTTGAAGTTTATGATTACATCAAGTACTTGAAAAATCAGGACAATTACAGTGTTTGGAATCGTAAAGATCCGAACATGAAAAGAGAATACCGTGGTACTGACGGAACTGTTGGTTTTGTTGCTGCCTGGGATAGTCAAATGGAAGAAGTTGGAAAAGGTGAGCAGGAAATTATAAAATTGGAAGAAGGTAAACGAATCGATTTAGAATTGCGATTTATAAAACCTTTTGAAGCAACTGATAAAGCATACATGACTGTAACTCCTTCCGGTGAAGGAGCAACAGATGTTGCCTGGGGATTCGATGGTAAGATGCCTTATCCGATGAATCTGATGTTACTATTTATGGATTTCGATAGCATGCTTGGCCCTGATCTGGATGCAGGACTCAAAGACCTGAAAGCTATTCTGGAAAAATAAAATTATACTCTTATATTCCTGTTGCCAAAAAGGATTCATCTTAAATGTTGAATCCTTTTCTTGTATATTTACACTTTATTCAATGTATGCATTCGGAAATAAAATACTGGTTCTTAAGAGACCATAAACTCTTTCGGGTGATGAGCAATGATCAGCTGAAACAACTTTGTGTTATTACCGGTTTTAAAGAAGGTAAAAAAGGTGACATCATTTATTTCTCTGATTCAACCGAGCCAAGAATTTATTTTCTGAAAAAAGGTGCCATAAAAATTTCTGAAGTCGATGTAAATGGAAATGAAATCACTAAAGAGATTATTCAAAAGGGAGATCTGTTTGGAGAACTTAGTCTGGACACTACAATCGCCAACAATGAGTTTGCCCAGGTACTCACCAACTCCGTGACCATATGCAGTTTTATGTTGAAGGATTTTGAAGCTTTAATGGAGCAACATCCCGACCTTGCTCTTTCCTACACGAAGTTAGTCGGCCTGAAATTTAAAAAACTCAAAAACAGTTACTCCAATCTTGTTTTTAAAGATGCCCGAAGCCGGTTGATTCAATTCCTCAAGGATTGGGCAGCACGTGATGGCAATGAAACTTTGGATGCTATTGTGATCGAAAATTATCTTACGCAGCAGGATATTGCCCATATTATTTGTACTACCCGACAAACTGCAACCCAGCTTTTAAACCAACTGGAAACTGAAGGTCACCTGAAGTATGACCGTAAAGAATTAGTCCTGGACAAACAGTTTGTCCTTCAGAATTGATCGTTTTTAGAGCGTTTAGCCCGTTTTCTTAGCTATTTTTCTTCGAATAATCCTGTTAAATTAAAATAATAAGAGTTTTGTCGTTTACCCGACATAATTCGGCTTTTTGTGACGTTACTTTTGACATATTAAATCATACAACCATGAAAAAACACCTATTTATCACAGGGCTATGTCTGCAAACACTGATAATTCCTGGATTTGGGCAGGGCTGCAGTGATGCCGGATTTTGCACCATTGGGGCTCTTAAAGACAATGGGGCTGCTTCCGAACAAACTTATAATGCATCATTAGCAATAGGTGTTGGCCTTGGCATGGGCTTAGAAGCCACTTCATCAATCACTTCTTATCTTGATTACAATCATGCCATCACTTCAAAATGGAATCTTGGTGCAAAAATTACCGGGGAATCTATGATGGTGACCTGGGTTCCAATGCAGGCCCCGGAGATTTTTTCTTATCAGGTTCGTATACTCCTAAATCAACCGGCAATCATAAATTTTCATTCCTTGCCTCACTCAAAGCGCCTCTTTCAACTTCTGATGCAAAAAATAATGATGATATTCCGTTACCAATGGAATACCAATCAAGCTTAGGGACCTTCGATTTTATTGTAGGGATTAGTTATCTCTACAAAAATAAATTGGAAATCAGCACCGGATTTCAATTGCCATTATCAGGGGCTAACGAGAATGAATTCTTACGATTTCCATCCGACTCCATTGAAGGAGATTTTAATTCAACCCAAGAATTCGAAAGAGCCGGAGATGTTTTACTTCGTGCAGGTTACCAGTTCCGGTTTCAGGAAAATAAACTTTTAGTAAAGCCCAACTTACTTGCAATTTATCACCTTGCTGAAGATAGTTATTCAGATGCATTTAATCAACGCAGGAAAATCGAAAATTCAGATGGCCTCACATTGAATGCAGGCATTATGCTTACCAGAATTTTTAAAAACAATCACCAACTGGAAGTAATTGCAGCTGCACCATTGGTAGTACGCGAAGAACGTCCCGATGGATTAACACGCAGTTTTGTATTTAATGTTCAATATAAAATTCCTCTATTCAAATCAAAAAAATGAAAACAACAGTATTCATAATCTCTTTCCTGCTCCTTTCAGGATTAACAAATGCTCAAGATGCAGAAAAACGAAAAAGTGTCTTCAACACCGAAAATGGACTGGCCTTATCCGGTTATGATCCTGTGGCATACTTTAAATCGGGAAAAGCAATAAAAGGGAATCCGGCATTTGCGGTCCGTGCCGCAGGAATTACTTACCATTGCTCCTCAGCTGAAAACAAAGATTTGTTTTTGAAAAACTACAAAACATACGAACCTGAATTTGGCGGATGGTGCGCATACGCAATGGGTAACACAGGTGAAAAAGTGGAAATTGATCCGGAAACTTTTAAAATCATCAACGGAAAATTATACCTGTTCTACAATGCATACTTCAACAATACTTTAAAGCTCTGGAATAAAAACGAAGCTAATTTACTAAAACAAGCAAACACAAACTGGACAAAATACTATTAATATGAAATCACCTGTTTTACTTTGGATATTGCGGATTATTCCGGCACTAATTATGTTACAAACACTATTCTTCAAATTTTCGGCAAGTGCTGAATCGGTTTACATTTTCACGACGCTTGGAATCGAGCCCTGGGGTCGGATTCTTTCTGGTTTGATGGAATTGATTGCGGGAATTCTATTGCTGATTCTAGGGAAAACTCTCTACGGAGCAATTCTGGGAGCCGGAGTCATGGCAGGAGCCATCATGTCGCACTTAACAATACTGGGAATTGAAGTTATGGGTGACGGAGGCCAACTTTTTATTTATGCATTGATTACCTTTGTATGCTGTTCACTATTGGTATATATAAACCGGGCACCATTATTCTCATTACTTAAAAAGCAATCATAATTATGAACTTAGTTGCTAATACCCGTTCCACCTTAAGCGATTTAGCCGACTTAATTCAGAAACTCACTTCCGGAGAATTTACCAGTGGATGTGAAGAATTAGGTAATGCCACTATTGGCCAGCATACCAGACATATTATTGAACTGTTTCAATGTCTGACTGATCAATACGCATCGGGAACAATAAATTATGATTTAAGAGAACGTAATAAACTCATTGAAACCGATCCCGATATGGCCATATTATGCATCAACCGGATCTGCAATGAAATTGAACTTCCTGAAAAACACTTACCATGCAATTTGATCATGGAAATGGTATATCAGCAATTGAAACTAACTTTACTCGAGAGCTGTTATATAATCTCGAGCATTGCATTCATCATCAGGCGCTCATTCGGGTCGCTGTTTACAAACTAACAGAATTAGAACTACCCTCCACTTTTGGAGTTGCCCCTTCAACCCTAATTTACCGTAATCAATGTGCACAGTAACTTTAGTAAGAAATGAAGGAAAAATAATAATTACTTCCAACCGTGATGAACGAACAACACGGCCTGCTTCTCATAAACCGGAGTTGCAATTAGTAGGAAATAAAAAATTACTTTTCCCAAAAGATCCACTAGCCGGAGGCAGCTGGTTTGTGGTTGATGATGACTCTAATGTTGGTGTATTGCTCAATGGCGCCGATAAGCCTCATTCTATAAAGCCGTCGTACAGAATGAGTCGTGGTGTTATTCTACTAAATCTTCTAGCTGCATCTTCCCCAATAAATGAATGGCAAAAAATTGATCTGACCGAAATAGAACCATTTACTGTTCTACTTACACAAGGCCGGCAGTCATATCAGCTACAATGGAATGAGACCGCAAAAAACATGGTATCACTTGAGGATACCGGAAATTTCATCTGGTCATCGGCGACATTGTATACAGAAGAAATCCGGCTTGCAAGAGCAAAATGGTTCAGTACTTTCTTAAGTGAATTCCCGGAAGCTACACCTCAACAACTGCGTGAATTTCATAAATACACAAAAGGAAATGATCCTAAAAACGGACTTGTTATTAATCGCGACAATATAGTACAGACACAAAGCATAACACAGGCTGTTATAGAGAACAACAAAGTGGAATTACACCACGATGATTTACTTACCTCCAATGCCTATACGAACTCATTACTGATTGTATGAGTGTATCCACACTAAAACTCAAGCTTCATCAATTATTTCATTGGGAATACTGGCCCTTTGGAATTGTATATATTCCCATCTATTTGGTCTGGATGTATTATGCATTACGATCCCGATCATTCTTTTTCGGGACCGCTTCAAATCCTTCAATTACCAATGGGGGATTTCTTATGGAATCAAAAAAACAGATCTATGATTTGATTCCAAAACAGTATTATCCGAAAACATATTATTGGAATAAACAATTACCAAACGAAGAAAATTGCCGGCTTGCTGCAGCTCAAATATCATTTCCAATGATTGTAAAGCCCGATATCGGTATGAGGGGGATGGCCATTAAAAAACTGAAAGACATCGATTCACTTCGAAATTATGCTTCACTGATGTCGGTCGATTTTATGGTTCAGGAATACATCAGCTACCCTTATGAATGCGGAATATTTTATGTGCGTATTCCGGGATCTGAAAAAGGAAAAATAACAGGCATCGTAAGTAAAGAATTTTTGTCAGTTACAGGCGATGGGAGTTCAACTATCCGGGAGTTGATAATAGCAAATCCACGTTTTCATTTTCAATTGAATGCCATAGAAAAAATAATTGGCAACGACATAGAATCCATCCCCGCCAAGGGAGAAAATAAATTGTTAGTGCCATTTGGGAATCATTGTCGTGGAGCAAAATTTATTGACGATTCATCAGCTATTACCGAACAGCTTTCGAAAACAATTGACACCTTATGCAGGCAAATTCCCGGATTTTACTTTGGCAGGATGGATATAAAATACCAACATCCCGATGAATTGAATGAAGGAAAGCACTTTAGTATTATTGAATTGAATGGTGCCGGAAGTGAGCCAACACACATTTATGATCCAAAACATTCCATTTGGTATGCATGGAAGGAAATCACCCTTCACCTGAATTATTTGTATCAGATCAGTAAAAAGAACCGTCAGGCAGGTTTTCGTGCGCTTACAACAATGGAAGGTATTCGTATGCTGCAGGCCAACAAACGTCATGTACAACTTTTAAAATCGGTGTCATGATGAATAGTCGAATCAAACTGACATTGACAGCATTCACGATTAGTTTCTTAGGTAGTTTACCGGTTGGAGTACTAAATATATTTGCTACCCAAATTTATATGAGTGGTACATTAACCGGGACTTTATTATTTATTGCCGGAGTATTGATTATTGAAGCTCTGGTCATTACATTTACTTTAAAATGCGCTCAATGGATTCAGCAACATAATGGCTGGTTAAAAATTGCCAAAATAACCTCATTGCTCTTCCTGATTTTCCTTGCGGGATGGTATTGGTTTACCCCACAACCTGAGGCAGGAATTTCGGAAACTGAAATGATGAGTTACGGAATCATATCATTGTTGACAACCGGATTGCTGTCAGGATTATTGAATATTGTTCAAATCCCTTTCTGGACCGGCTGGAATCTGGTTTTGATAAATTCAGGAACAATAAGCAAAACAGCTCAAAATAGCGAGCAAATTACTTTTATTTTAAGTGCCATAACAGGTACATTTTTTGCTATGTTAAGTTTTATCTTT
The DNA here is from genome assembly GCA_016713525.1 of Bacteroidota bacterium. GTDB lineage: Bacteria > Bacteroidota > Bacteroidia > AKYH767-A > OLB10 > JADKJB01. The sequence continues at coordinate 68,657 of JADJOZ010000008.1, forward strand.
GCTACTTCAATGCTCACAGAATGGTTCACCATATCAACAACTATCCTGTACCAAAGAATACTTCCAGTTACATTGCTGCTTGTTGCTATTTGGCAAATAAGATTATTCTTCACTTCTACAAAATAAAATTTCATTGACAGATCGCCATTTTAAAAAACTTCTCTTCACTACACTTACCAGCATTCTTTTTGTAGGCACAGAGACTGCTTTTTCACAGGTTGACCCATCAACAAATATTATTGCTGTTGATGTTAGTACCATGCCGGAAAACAGTGCTTTTAATTATGACTCTACATCTGCAATTGGCAAAGAACTGGGGATGACACAAACCGGTTTATATTTTAACTGGACAACCTTGGAACCCGCTCCGTTGCAATATGATTTTACATTCTTACAAATTGCAAACATCTATTATCCTGCAACCGGAATTGCCATCGACCTCACCATTACTCCTATTCACACCAACGTGCTGGAAGTACCTACTGATCTCATAGCCTTACCACTTGACCATTCATCTGTTATTTCAAGATTTAACACATTGTTAGACAGCATCCAAATTAATTTAACTCAATTACAACTAAGCTCTCTTGTAATTGGTTCAGAAATGGATGTATACCTCGGAAATGACACAGTGAAATGGCAGCAGTTTTCAAACTTTTTCGTTGCTGTTGCTACTCATGCTAAAATGTTGTGGCCTACAATGCCGGTGGCATGTGAAGCTACCTTTTCGGGATTAACTTCCGGCACAGCTTCAGTTTACATGCAGCAAATAAATCAATCATGTGATTATATCGGTGTATCGTATTATGGTATTGATGGGAATTTTCAGATAAAGCCATTTAACGTATTGCAGTATGATTTCAACTTAATTACAAGTGCATATCAGTTCAAACCAATTTGTTTTTATCAATACGGCTTCCCATCATCAGCAGCATGCGGAAGCACTTCTGGTTTACAAGAGCAATTTATATATCAGACATTTGATTTATGGGATACACATGCATCTCAGATCCGGATGATTGATTTCACATGGATGCATGATCTTGATACTGCTGCCGTAAATTATTTCCTGAACTACTACGGGATAAATGATCCCGGATTCGCCGGATTTCTGGGATCCATTGGAATGCGTGAATGGAATGGGAATGGCATCGATAAACCTGCGTTGACTGCATTGCGTTGTGAGGCAAAATCTCGAGGGTTCAATCAATTGCCTTTGTTGTGTACGAGTTCTATTACTGATGTTTCAGTTTCCGGAAATGAAATTTTGTTAACTCCGGTTCCATGTATCAACAATTTGAATGTGACTGTTCCCAATACATTCCTAAAAGGAGGATTAGAAATTCTGAACATTCACGGTCAGCCGGTTTACCATCAATCTGAAATAAATCAGGAAAATTTCATGATCAATACCAACGAACTGCCAGCAGGAAAATACATCATAAGAATTTCTTACCAGCAAAAAAATGTTGAAAAATCCTTCATCCGGCTATAGCCGTAAACTTTACCTGTTCATAATTGTTATATAAAACCTATGAAATTCATGCTACTTGCACCTACCCTTCTGATATTTTTGAGCTGTCAGCAACCTATGACTACAAATTCTGAAATTATTTCACCTGATACAACCATGAATACATCTAAAACGGGAAACCCGTATTATTCACGCACCGACACTACCAAATTAGAACTTTCTGATACTGAGTGGCAGAAAGTTTTGCCTGAGGATGTTTATTATATTGCCAGGAATAAAGGTACTGAACGTGCCTTTACCGGGAAATATTGGGATTATGAAGGTTTAGGGAATTACTATTGTGCGGCATGTGGGAATGCTTTATTTAAATCAGACAGCAAATTTGCGAGCTCTTGCGGATGGCCCAGTTTTTATGAGGCCTTGCGACCTGCAAGTGTGCGCTATGAAAGCGACAATTCTCATGGCATGCGACGTATTGAAGTGCTGTGCGGACGCTGTGACGGTCACCTGGGACATATTTTTGATGATGGCCCACCTCCTACTGGTAAAAGGTTTTGTATGAATTCCATTATGCTGGATTTCGAACCTGATTCCAAATAATATTTCTGCTAATAATTGAACAGCTTACCGGTGAATAAGCGTGCTGTGCTTTGCATGGCATAAATCAGTATTCCTGTTCCAAAAGAAGCAGCATCATATTCTTTAGTCATTCCCGGTAAAATAAATTTGTCCTCCAGCAAAGTTTGTCCGTTGCTGTTCATAATTTTCAATGATGTACCGGTTGCATCCTCATTCATTTTCACATATACTTTACCGTTATATGCCTGCACTTCAAAAGGAGGTTTTTGATAAGAAGCATCCGCATAACCGGTTGACCCGCAAAGTAATTCTGTTCCATATAAAATCTGGACTTCAGCAAGCGTTAATTCCCGGTTGTAAACCCGCATATCATCAATGATTCCATCAAAATAAAACGGTGCAGTTGCAACATCCATGCCGCCACCAATCCAAACATTGCGCTGTCGGTTGATTATAGGAGAACTGGTAAGCATAGAATATAATAATGAGCCATTCATATAAACCCGCATACCATTCCCTGGATTTACTGTATACACCCAGTGTTGCCATGCGTTGGAAAAAACTGCTCCGGGAATAAATAATCGACCACCGGCAGTACAGTTTCCATGGTCAAGAACTGTTGTTGAAACACCATTATGAGAATAATAAGCCATGCAATTTAAACGATCATAAAAATCATCCGGCATCATCATAAATAATGTTTGTGTTTTCACCTGATTCGGCTGAATCCAGGTGCTTAACGAAAACGAATTCGACTGACTTATATTTCCATATAATCCAATATCAATATAGTCATTAATTCCGTCAAAATCATATGCGCCGTTGGGTTGCCCAAACCTGTCATTCACCAACAAAGGTCCGTACACAGTGCCGTGATGTCCGTTTCCTGTTTCATCATTTGCATTTCCATAAAAGGGATAACAGGCAACTAATCCCAGATTCAAATTCTGTGCTTTCGAACATAATACCGTCTGAAGCAATAACAAAATTGCAATTCCAATAATTCTCATTTCTATAAAATTTAACTGTGCGAAATTTCAGTAAAAAGTATCACCACTAAATTAAGTGCTTCTTCCCAATTTTCCAAACGCCATGAATTGGTGATAATACTTTATATTTGATTGTATTGCAATTAGTTACAACTTTTGCCGTTTAAACGAATCAGAGTGAAAAGTGTTTATAATTACCTTATAATGCTTACTTTTACCACCTGAAACCTGTCGAAATATGAAAAAACTGCTTTGGTCAGTAATGCTGATCCCCTTTGTAATAAGTTCCTGTGGAACGAAAAATGATGCCGGTAACGATACAGCCGGTCCCGACTTTTTAGCTGCTAATATTGATTCAACCGTAAAGCCGGGCGACGACTTTTTCCTGTTTGCCAATAATGGTTGGTTTAAGAAAAATCCGATTCCTGCAAGTGAACAGAGTAATGGATTATGGCAACTCATTCGTGATACTATTAATGCGCAGGTTCGTCAGATCTGTGAATCATCGGCAGCTCTTAAAGATGCTCCAAAAGGAAGTGCAAAGCAAAAAGTCGGCGATATGTTTTTCTCCGGTATGGATAGTATCAACAACAACAAACTTGGTTTAGCTGCACTACAGCCGGAACTTGATCAGATTGCAGCAATCAATGATAAGGCTACACTGGCAAAAGCAGTTGCAAAAATTCATATGGTATCGGGTGCTCCGTTATTTAATTTTTATGTAGGTCAGGATGATAAGCAAAGCGATAAATATGCTATTTTCATTTCACAGGGGGATTATCGTTACCTGATCGTACTTACTATGTGGATTCAGATGAACGTGCACTGAAGATTCGTGAGAAGTTTCCTGTTCATTTGAAAAACATGTTTCAATTGATGGGTAATGATGAGAAAAAAGCTACAGGTAGTGCATCTTTATTTATGAATCTGGAAACTACTCTTGCAAAGGCATCCCGCAAACGCGAAGATACACGTGATCCATTACAAAATTATCATAAAATGACTGTTGCCGAATTGCAGCAAATGACTCCTGCATTCGACTGGAATACATTTTTTACGGAATGTGGCTTGCAAGATGTTGATACGGTAATTGTTGGTCAACCGGAAGTTTTGAAAGCATTAAACACGATGCTTGAAAAAAATTCGATGGATATGTGGAAAGATTATCTGCGCTATCATTTAGTTCGCGGACTTGCAAGTTATCTTGATGATAATACCTATAAAGAAACGTTTAGCTTTTTCAGCACGACACTCCGGGGCGTTACAGAGCCAAAGCCAAGATGGAAAAGAGTTACTGACCAAACTAATTCGGCATTGGGAGAGTTAATCGGACAGGTTTATGTTGATGAATTCCTTCCTAAAGGAACAAAAGAAAAGCTTACAGAAATTGGCAATGCCATTAAAGATGTTTATGCCGACCGCATTAAGAATCTGGATTGGATGAGTGATGTGACCAAAGAAAAAGCACTCGTGAAATTGAGTACAATTGTAATGAAAGTTGGTTATCCAGATAAGTGGAAAGACATGAGCAGTCTGACCGTTGACCGTTCTTCCTACGCCCGTAATGTGATGAATGCAAACGAGTGGGCTATGCGTTACATGGTTAATAAATTTGGTAATCCGGTGCGCCGGGATGAATGGGAAATGTATCCTCAAACTTACAATGCCTACTACAATCCTTCAAACAATGAAATCGTTGTTCCTGGATGTAACATAATGGTTCCAGGTTATGAAAGAGTATTGGCCGATGATGCAATCCTTTATTCTATCATTGGCGGTTCCACTTTCGGACATGAAATCACACACGGTTTCGATGATCAGGGAAGCAAATATGATGAAAAAGGAAACCTGAATAACTGGTGGACATCGGAAGACAGTGCCCGTTTTTATGCTAAAACTGCAATGATCGTTCAGCAGTATGGCGAATACAATCCTGTAGACAGCCTGCGAATCAATGGCGAACTTACACAAGGTGAAAATATTGCCGATTTAGGTGGTATTATTATGGGTTATGAAGCATTCAAAAAAACCAAACAATACATCGACAAACAAGTAATTGCCGGATTAACACCTGACCAAAGATTCTTTTTGGGATATGCATTGGCATGGATGATTAATGAACGTCCGGAATCATTAGCAGCTCAAGTAAAAAGTGATGAGCACTCCCCTGCAAAATATCGTGTAATCGGACCTCTTTCAAATATGCCTGAATTTCATGAAACTTTCAGCATTAAGGAAGGCGACTTCATGAGAAGATCTGATAGTTTACGAGTGAAAATCTGGTAATTGTATTCAATAAAATATTATTTAATTTAAGTCATGAAAAAAGCAATTATTATCATCTCATTATTTGCCGGAGTGTTAGTGTTTCAGGCAATCAAACCGGATGCAGGATTAATTGAATTTGCTTCTGCCGATACTACCGACGTAAATCCAAATGGCTCCAGCGAACTTTCGTTATTAATGAGAGATATGCAAAAATATACCAATCAGGCTAAAGCCGATTTAAAAGCCGGCAAAACACCGGCATCATTTCCTGCTGATTTCAATAAACTGTTTACTGCAAAAATTTCAGAAAATAATTCGAAAAGTGAATTCTATAATCAGTTTGGAGAATTATATATTTCAAGTGTGAAAAATTATGCGTCATCCTCAACTGAAAACCGTGTTGAAACTTACAATAATATGGTAAATGCATGCCTGGCCTGTCATTCTCAACATTGCCCGGGACCTGTTCCGGTAATTAAAAAGATGAAGGTTGAATAAAATACTTTCAAGACCTTTAAATAAAAAACGACTTCCAACGGGGTCGTTTTTTTTATTCTGCAAAGTGATCAAAAATCACCATCCTTGACTACCGTTATATTCTCCGGAGCCGAAGGCGATCCAAAAATTAATTTCCAGAGCCGCAGGCGAAACTCGATTTAATTTCCAGAGCCGCAGGCGAAACTCAAATTAATTTCCAGAGCCGCAGGCGAAACTCGATTTAATTTCCAGAGCCGCAGGCGAAACTCGATTTAATCCCCAGAGCCGAAGGCGATCCTCAAATCAATCCCCAGAGCCGAAGGCGATCCATGGAATAACTCCTTAATTAACCACCTAATTAACTACCTAATTAACTACCTAATTAACCACCTAATTAACCACCTAATTAACCACCTAATTAACTACTTAATTAACCACCTAATTAACCACTTAATTAACTACGCCACGTTTAAAAGTGTCGCCATCACTCATCAAACCACTTTGAAAACCTTTTTTAAACCAGAACATTCTTTGATCACTGGTTCCATGGGTAAACGATTCAGGGACAACATAACCCCGTGATTCCATTTGCAGTCTGTCGTCACCAATGGCATTAGCAGCGGTTAGTGCTTCTTCAATATCTCCGGCTTCAAGAATATTATTCAATTCATGAGCATGATGTGCCCAGAGTCCGGCAAAAAAATCGGCCTGCAATTCTACTTTAACAGAAAGCTGATTATATTCTTCTTCGCTGATTTGTCCACGCATGCCATGAACTTTATCTGAAATCCCCAACTGATTTTGCACATGGTGTCCGATTTCGTGAGCAATAACATAAGCCATGGCAAAATCTCCTGGTGCTTTAAACCGTTCTTTAAGTTCAGAATAAAAACTGAGATCAATATAAGCTTTGGCATCTGCGGGACAATAAAAGGGTCCGCTGGCAGCAGATGCAAATCCGCAGGCAGATTGCACCTCACCGGTAAATAAAACCAGTTTTGGTTGTTCGTATGTTGCCTGCAATTGCTCCCTGAAAACCTGCTCCCAAACAACTTCGGTTTCCTTTAGCACTACCGAAACAAATTGCGAAGCTTCATCATTAAGTGCAGCCCCGCTGGCAGGTTGTTCCGTTTGTTGTTGTTGACCAACCTGTTGTAACAACTGAGATGGATCACTACCGGTAAGCAATGCAATAATTATAATTATTACAGTACCAATTCCTAATCCTGCACCTAATTTAGCTCCACCTCCTCTGCGATCTTCAACGTTACCTGAACCTTCACGATTTCTCCATTTCATAGCTGCTATGTATTTGATTCAAAAATAATCAACACAGCTCAAAAAAACAACAGCAATAAAAAACGCCCTCCACTGATTAGGCTGAAGGACGTTTTCACTCCCTGGAATGAGCACTATTAATGCACTAGTTTTTTGCTGACAAGTGTGTTTCCACTGTACAATGATAATATATAAATTCCATGCGATAATGAATTAACCGGCAGAATGTTAACTACGTCTTCTTTAATGGAGTTGTATTGTTTAATAACTCTTCCGGAAATATCGGTAAATGTTACAATTGCATCATGTGCAATACCGCTTCCGGCAACAAAAACAACCTCACCCGACTGAGAAGAAATTGTTAGCAGTGGTGTTTCATCATTATACAATTGTACTACTGTAGTTCCCGGAACATAAGTAACAACCGTTTCACTTATTATATTGTGTCCTGATCCGGGTCCCGTATTTCCAGGTTGAACCAATCCATAATAGGTAGGCCCTAAAACATAAGGATACAGAGGAACTTCATTATCACCAATACTAACGAAGTAAGCATATATGCCGGACGGATATTCGGGTGTAATGCAATATCTGCCGTTATGCTCATCGAGATCACCTAATCCGGGAACATATTCATAATCCTCTAAAAATGCGCCTAACGGATACGTACCACCAATTGCGGGGCCATATTGCGAAGCATTCAACACTGTACCATTTGGCAGCGTAGTGCGTGAAGTAATTGTCCGCAACCGGTAACTGGTTTGCATTTTGCGTTTGGGTCCTGTACCATTCACATTAGAAAAACCAAATGATCCATAAATAGGAAAACCATCAAAAGCATAACCGATGATTGGAGCATGCACCGTGCTATCGGTATCATCATACAAACAGGTTGGATTTACATGCAAATGGTATTCTCCATTGGGTGCAGGATGACCCAGACAATTATCGAAACTGATTCCTTCAAAAACATAAGCATCACGATTCCATACACCCTGGTTATTATACGACATACCATCTTTTGCATTAAAAATTGAAACACCATTAGTCCACACCCCAATATGACCAAGTGGTGTATTGACCGGATTACCTGCATTTTGCACTGGAGTACGAGTGATCTTGAAAAGAAAATTTTGATTTACCGGTGTATTTGGATTAGCTGTCCATGGGCCAATTGAATAATCGGGTATACATGTTGTAGTCACATATACCTGATTGGCTGAATATTGAACCAATTGTACATTAGAAGGGATTCCGGCATAACCGGTTTGTCCACCCGGATTAATCAACCAGGAAGTGATTTCAGGTGTTTGTGCAAATAAAGCAAATGGTAAGAGGCTGAGTAGCAAGGTTTTTTTCATGGCGGTTCGACTATATGAAAGAACAAAGGTTTAAATGTCGTGACTTTAATTTATTTAGTTGATAAACAATTAGTTAACAATTATTTCAACCAATGACATGGAAATTATATGTTATGACATAAACTTTTACTCATATTTGTGGTTAAGGCAAAAACAGGAAAAACAAAAGAACCCAAAATATTCAAACCCTAAAACAAAAATTGAAAATGAAAAAAACATTGCTACTGTTGGCATTATTGCCGGCAACCTTAATGGCCACGATGCCAGGACTCCCGTCGAAACATGCAGTAACCTACAAAGTTGATGCTGCTAAAAGTAAAGTTGAATGGTATGCTGAGAAAGTAACCGGAAAGCACAATGGAGTTGTTACCATTAAAAGTGGTGAAGTGAACAACGATCATGGAAAATTGTCGGGCACATTTGCCATTGATATGACAACTATCACTGTTACCGACTTAGAGGGTGGCATGCAAGGGAAATTGGAAGGACACTTAAAGTCTGATGATTTCTTTGCTGTTGAAAAAAATCCGACTGCTACATTTATCATGACTTCAGTTGCTCCATTAGCAGATGTAAAAGCAGGCGAACCAAATTTCAATGTTACAGGTAAGCTTACTATCAAAGGAATTACCAATGATGTTACTTTCCCTGCTATGATTCGTTTTGAAGGCAACACGATGACTGCAAAAGGTGATGTAAAAATTGATCGTACTAAATACGATATTCGTTATGGTTCAAAAACTTTCTTTTCCGACATTGGAGATAAAGCTATCTATGATGAATTCACCATTAAACTTGATATAGTTGCAGGAATGTAATAATCAATCATAAAATCAAAAAGCCGGATCAGATTTGATCCGGCTTTTTTCGTGATCAGGTTTTTTATTGCGGGTTATCGGTACGCTTTTGCACTAGTACAGGAGCAATCAGTTTTACGGTTGTTCCAGGATTGCGATTTTCAAATTCAATATGTCCGTGCAACCCATTTGCCCGGCTCTCCATTGTCGACATGCCGGTTCCGGGTGTGATAGTATTCCGGTCGAATCCGGAACCATTATCGGATACGGCAACTACAATCAAACCGTTTTGGACATCGCAATTGCATTCAACAGTATTACTACCACTATATTTAGCAGCATTATTCACTGCCTCTTTAAAAAATAATAACAGATTCCGTTTTGCATCGGGTGAAAGATATGTTGCATTGAATGCATCACTGGCTGTCAGCAAAAAAGAAATTCCGGAAGGAGCCAGAAGTTCAGCCGCAAAATTCCTCATTTTAGCAGTCAGCTCTTCGCCATTATCTTTCCGGGAATGAATAGCCCACACAATATCATTCATTGCTTCCATGGTGCGGTATGTGGAAGTCTGAATTTTATCAAGAATTTCTTTCGATTGTTTTGGATTATTATCTAATTGTTTAGCGGCAACCTGACTATAAACACCAATACTGCTGAGTGCCGCTCCAATATCATCGTGTAAATCGCGGCTCAACTGTTCACGCAGCTGCAGTGTTTCAATTGTTTTCTGATTTTGCAGACTTGTCATCCGATTCTCATTTTCAACATGCTGTTGTTGCTGGCGTATGCGATAATTTCTGAAAACAAAAACAGGACAATTCCGATCAACAGCACAATTAGCGTAGCAGCAACTCTTATTTTCCTTTCCTGAGAAAGAGTTTGTTGTAATTGTTTGTTTTCGATTTGCCGTTTCTGCAGTTCACTGTCGAGTGCATAAAACTGCTGAAGTGTTTCAACTGAATTACGCATGCTTGATACCTGAATGGTGCTATCAATTTTCCTTTGTCGGTTCTGCATTTCAACAGCATCAGGAAACTGTTGTGCATTTATAAAAATACGGGCAGCTTCACCATAAAATTCCCGACGTGTTACTTCACCAATTTTGTTCTCATTAGTATTCAAAAAATTAATTCCATCTCTGATCTTTGAAAGTGCCTCTGTTTTCCTTCCGGAAGAAAAATAAACCGCGGCAATCTCCTGAAAGTTCACCAGTTGGGCATCTGCATCTTCGGCAGCCGCAGCAATTCCATCTGCAAAATTAAAATACCAAAGAGCCGAATCATTGTCGTTGATGGCATGCTTTACTTTTCCAAGTGCCCATGCTGCAATAGCTTGACCCCGACCTGAATTAGCATCTTTCGCCAGAATAAGTGATAAGTGTAATTCCCTATCAGCAGCTTCATAATTTTTTAATTCGAGATAACATTGACCTAAGTTGGAATGTATCTGATATGTTCTGGATACAGGAAAAAGCGATGCACCTTTTGAAGGATACCATTGCAGAGACTGCTTTAAAAGCGGAACCGATTTTTCAGATTTATTCAGGCTCTGATATAATAAACCCAGCAAATTATATTCGCTGGCAATAAGGAGGCTGTCGTTTTTCAATTGAGCAAAATGCATCGCTTTGTCAGCATATTCAATTGCCTTATCAAATAATCCTTCGTAATAAAGTATCTCTGCCGAATAACTATTCAGATAATAATTCAACTCTGTTGATGAACGGGTGGCGGATTTCAGAAAACCCTGCGACAATTCGGCCCGTGCTTTTTCAAAATTAAATGCCTCCATATGATCAGAAGCCATTGAAATATGGATTCTGATAGAATCCAATACCGGATCACTTTTGGCAACCGCCTGTCCGGTAAAAATCCCGCAAAAGGGCGCCAAAGAAGAAATGATAAAGCCGATTACTTTCATTTAATGTATTGAATATAAAGTAATTAAATGGTAGAATCGGGGGATATTTTACCATAATTTTCACATCAAAGATAAAATTCCATTTGAATTTACGCTACTACTGAAACTAGTGATTTTTAACATTCAAATCCCGGAACCGGACCAACCGGCCGGATTGAATTCAAAATGGTTACCGGATGATATTTATCAGCACACCCAATAGCAATGCTCTCTATTTTTACTTTTGCTTAAGTAAACCTTCCATTTATGCCTGCTAAAGAAAAAGTACTCATTGAACAACTCCATCATCTTTCCAACAAATACGAGCCGGAAGCGCTCCTGGAAAAAACAAAATTATTAAAACAAATTCCGAACCTTAAAAGAATCAGTAGTTCCGGTTTAATTTCATATCACGATACACTATTGTTCCTTTTGGCATATCCGGCTAACCGGCAACAATTATTACTTACACAGCAGGCATTAAAAAAATTGTCAGTGCTTTTGCGAAAAATGAATGTGTCTCAAAAAGCTGCTTTGCTCAACAGCGGTCTGCCAAACACTCCATACCGGTCACGTTTTTCTCATGATATGGTTAAATGGCTTTTAATTCACCCTGATTGTTCCATGCGGCTATATCAGATTGCGAACGACTGGTTTGATCTAAATGAAGTATTGAAGCTGACACTTCCTTCATTGGAAAAAGTGAGACAACTGCAGGCATGGAAAATGACATGCTGCTCGATACATTACGGGTTCCTAAAAATGAGCGCTTACAATTTTTAGTCAATGAACTCTCAAAAATCGAAGACAAGACTTACATTAAAGATCATTTGTTTGATGGACTTGGAATTTATGCTGATATCAATCCTAAATCAGTAAAATTTTCCCGGACGTACAACACCATTCCTGTTGGGGAATATTTCTTTCACCAATTGATACTAAAAAAATTCGATTATAATGCATTGTTGGCAACACCTGTAAAAAGTGTTGTGAAATTGAGTGATGAAAGCAAAGCACAGTTAATAACCACAATAAAAAATACCATGGCACTTACCGATCGCGAAACCGATCCTATTACTTACATGGACACGAATCAGGTTTGGCTGTATGAAATGAATCGGGGTATTTCCATTGCTATTTACGGAATGTATCCTGACCGGCAATTGCCATTGCAATCTTACATTGGATATACCTTATTTAAAAATGGTATTCCCGCTGCTTATTGAGGTGCATGGTTATTTGGAAAGCGTGCCGATTTCGGCATCAACATTTTCGAACCATTCCGGGGAGGTGAGTCGGGTTATATCATGTGTGAATTGCTGCGATTATATCGATCTGTATTTAACATCTCTTATTTTGAAGTGGAACCCTATCAATATGGTTTAGATAATCCCGATGGAATTGCAACCGGTGCTTTTTGGTTTTATTATCGCTTTGGCTTTCGGCCACTAAGTAAAGAGTTAGCTAAAATTGCTGCTGCAGAATATTCTAAAATAAGTACCGATAAAAAATACAGAACATCTAAACGAACGCTCTTGCGATTTACAGAAGACAACATAGCATTAAATCTTGGGAATGAAATACCGGTTAAAATTGCCGATATAATAAATCCTGTAATAAAAATGAATGCTTCAAAATTTAAAAGCAATAGGTTGGAATCAGAAAATGCATGTGTGAATACATTTTTAGAGAAAACAAAAATGAAACTTCCTGTTTCAAAACAGGAGATTCAGGTATTAAAAGAAGTTGCATTGTGGGCAGTTTCAGCAGGTATACAAAACAATGCTCAACTTGATATTATGCAACAAATGGTAAAAGCAAAACCGGCAGATTGTTTCACATATCAAAAACTTCTGCATGAATTTTTTAATCAACAATCAAAAAAGTCGGTAATGTAATGCCTTAATTAAATATCAGCGATACATTCTGAAAGTATTCCAGTCGACACCAATACGGAATGTTTGATAAAGCCGACCGTCATTAAAACTACTTCCATAATGATTAGTTGCGGAGTGCAGCACACCGGATGGATAAGCCACCATTCTGTTAAAACGATAGCCGATACGGTCCGTTTCAATCCATCTGCTGCGGATTCGGGAATCTTGTTCAAACTTTTCGAACAGATCGGCTAACTTCATATTATGTTTTTTGGCTACAGGTGCAGAAGGCGGATCACAAATTCCTGTTTTCCGGTGCATCCAAAGCGAGGTTCCGCAATCGAATGGTAATCCGGGAGTCAGGTAAACCACACAGGTAATATCATTATATGGCGTATCGGAATGCACCCCGGGTACTTCCTTTTTCTTGCCTTTGGAAAACCCATGATAAAAAACGCCATTCTCCTGGAGGGGATCGGTATCCCAGCGAGTAATTTTAATCCCCAGGATATTTTCCAGTTTGGCTTTCATTCCCTTCTCATGATAGACGGAGATGCTTCGGAATCCGGTAAAATACTCCGGTTCATAATAGGTTGCCTTTCTGGCGGCAGCAACTACTTTCTCCGGATTATCATAAAAATTATCCTTTGCCAGAATAAATCTCTTGTAAGCTATTTTTTCCATCTGCTAAAAAGTCATTTCACATATTGAATCTGATGAGTTACAATAGCGAAGTTACGAAACATTGCAATTACTCCACAATATTTTTCCAAAGTAAGGGAAAGTGCCTTTTCGAATTTCGCACGTTCTTCGATATTGCATTTTACTAAAAATTCCAAATGTACTTCCTTATATATTTTAGGGATATTGTCTGATAGGGCTGCTGAAACATTTATTTCAAGTGAACCAATTACAATTCTCATTTTTTCAAGTATTGCCATTAGTTCCATGCCAACACAACCTGCAGCAGCAGACAACAATAATTGCTTAGGACGTGGTCCGCGATCATCTCCGCCATGAACTTTAAGCTTATCAGTATGTATGGTATGATTATTCACTGAACTGGCAAAATGCATTTTACCCATCCAGGTGGTTGCCACACGATGAACATCACCTGTTAAAGGTGCAGGAATCACTTCTGTTGAAACGGTATTCATAAAATTAAATTTACTTCAAAATTACGGTGGGTTCTTAAACAGCACCATGATCATTATCAATTTTCGAAAATCATGGTGATCAACATCAAAAACCCTTTGAAATCAATGGTTCATGCCATTTCTGATAACAGTATAGGTTGTTCCGGTTGAAGCAAACCTGTGCAAAGTCATTGTTTGCATTTCATAATTTGCACTATTTTCGCTTCACAAAAATCCCGTATGTTTCCCATTCAATATAAAAAGCAACTTTCAATACCTCATGAAAATGCTCATTTACTGACAGCATTAGTGTGCATTGAGAATTTTTCAAAGCTGGTCGATGATCCTGTCAGAGAAGGAAATGATACCCTTTTATTTTCAAGTTTTAATATGGCAATAAAACGTCATAGCTGGATGGACAATGGGAAAATAACTTTCCGGCCCGGTAAAACTGAAGTACTTGTCGATCTTGAATTAAATTTCAGAACCCAAACAATTTGGTTGGGAATTGGAACAGTTGCTTTGGGATTGATGCAAATTCAAAAACCTAAGGATGCTTTTTTATCTATTTTACTTCTTTGGATTTTAAGCGTTTTGCTATATTTCTGGACAATTACGATGTATAAGATGAACATCAGAAATCATCTTAAACGTTGGATTGAGTATGCTAATCAGGAAAATAGCTGAATAAACCGGGCAAAAGGGCTACAAACGGCTCAGAAAACCTGTCATCCACTCAGAAATTCCGCTATCCGCTCAATGATTAGTATTGATAATCAATGTTTTAGTATTTTTACTTTATAAAACAACTCCTCTTGAACTGGAAGCTGCTGTTATTTCTTTTATGCTTTGCCACTGAATGGGTAATCGCTACTCAGCCAACACAATTACGATCGCACCATTTTACGGAAGCTGATGGGTTGTCGAGTAATTTAGTATATGGTTTTGCTCAGGATCATAACGGGTTGATGTGGATAGGTACCAGTAATGGTTTGAACAGATTTGATGGTAGTACTTTTAAAGTTTTCCGAAAGGATTTTGCGGACATCAATTCTGTGCGTGATAATATGATAATAAGAATTGCAGTCGATTCCAAAAACAATATTTGGATCGGTTATGCAGCAGGTGGCATCAGTAGTTACAATCAGGTTACACGACAATTCACGCACTACCTTCCCGACTCCACTGTCTCCAACACTATTTCATACGGAGGTATTGATGGAATGTGCATTGATTCAAAGGATAGAATATGGCTGGGAATAGCAACCAAAGGGCTGACTTGTTACAATCCCAAAACCGGTAAATTTAAGGATTACGGATTATTACCTTATGGAAATAAAAAACGATCTGCAACGGGACAACAATACTACAATAGAATAACACAACTGCAAATTGATTCAGTAGGTATATTATGGATGGCAACCGGTGATGGATTTTATAGCTTGAATACAGAAACAGATGAATGGAACGTATATCGTTTTGATGATAAAGAAGAAGATATTACAAAATGGAAACGGGATGTATTTAATACTATTTACAGAACAGGGCCGGATGATTTTTATTTGGGGGGATGGGGACGAGGGCTGAATCATTACAATATGAAAACAAAGAAATGGAATACTTATTTGATTTCACCTGACAAACCTGAGAGCGGTATGAACAATATCATTTCTTCTATTATGCATAAAAGTGAAAAAGAACTTTGGATTACCAGTGGAGATACTGTCCTTTCTGTATTTAACATTGAAACAAAAAAATTTATCCCACTTTCACTAAATGTACTGATGAAAAATGATCTTTCAGAAAGCGGTCTGGGAGTCATGTATCCCGACCGAAACAAAGACATTTGGGTAGCTCATGCCAATGGGTTTCATATAATTGAACAAGGTGAGCAACAATTCAATTTTACCAGACTTCAGGTAACTCATTCTGATAATAAAGAATATTATGGATTGGTTTCAACATTAACAGATCCGGTTACGGGTAAACTATTTTTAAGCACAAGCTATGCCGATGGTCTCAATGTTATTGACTCGTCAGGTGCCCAGAATAATTATTTGTTTGAAGTTGATAAAACTGATCCAATATATATCATGGGAGATTTATTTCTGGATTCCAGAAAAAATATTTGGGTAAGTACTCCCGAACACCTTTATCATTTTAACAGAGAAAACAATAAACTAATAAAGATTACACAACCGGTTCCTGACAGCAGTTGCAGACCAACACCATTTTTTGTCCATTTTGCTGAAGCATCTGACGGGAAATTATGGATTTCCACTTTTCGACATGGGATATATATTTATGAATACACCACCAATACTTACCGGCAATTATTTCATCAGAAAGAAAACAAAAACAGTTTATTGTCAAATGTAGTTACCGGAATGGCACTTGCTGCGGATGGAAATGTGTGGATAGGGTATAAAGCGGATGGGGTTTCGAGGTATAATCCAGTCACAGGAAAATATACACATTACTTGCACAATCCCAAAAATCCGCGTTCACTAATTGACAACAGAATATTTAAAATAGTGTGCGACCAAACAGGTGGGGTTTGGATAGGCACGGCTATGGGACTTGTACGAATTGATAAGACCTGTAAGGATGGGGAAGTAAATAATTTCATTAAAGACCAGCAACTATTGGGCGTTCTGGTTTCAGAAATGGAATTTGATGATTCCGGTAAACTATGGTTTGTAAATACCAAGGGGTTATCGGTACTGGATCCCGCAAATAACAAGTTGAAGAACTATAATGTCTCGAATGGCCTTTACACTTTATTTGAGTCGCTGTCGATTCACACACAACATAAAAATAATTTTTACCTGGGAACTTACGGTGGCTATTACAAATTCAATCCGAATATTGCCGATAAAGAAGAAAAACCGGAGAAGGTATTAATCACCAATTTCATGGTTGGGGGAAAAGAAATTCCGTATGAACTTGAGTTGGAATCAAGAAGTCGCATAGTACTTCCTGCAACCGACAACTTCTTTTCTCTGGAATTTAATACTGTTAATTTTATTAATCCTGTAGGAGTAGTTTATTATTACAGACTTGGTGATGAGGAGTGGAAACAAATTCCGCTCAGGGGATATGCCTCTTATTCACACTTACCCGGAGGAGATTATATTTTTGAAGTAAAAGTAATGAATGCAAGTGGAGTGTTTAGTGATGTTACCCGGGTACCTATCCATATTGAAACACCATTTTACAAAACTCCATTATTTACCATATTGCTTACTTTAGTTATTTCGGGATCAATTTTTACGTTATACCGGATAAGGGTCAGGAGCATTGAAAAAACCGAAGCAATTAAAACAAGCTTTAACAAGCAATTGGCTGAAACCGAAATGCGTGCTTTGCGGGCACAGATGAATCCGCATTTTATTTTTAACTGTCTGAACAGCATCAACAGGTATATCATTAAAAATGATCAGAAAACAGCATCACTTTATCTCACAAAATTTGCGAGACTGATCCGCCTTATTCTTGATAACAGTGAACAGCATGTGGTTGCCCTTTCACAGGAAATGGAAGCATTAAAATTGTATATCGACATTGAAGCTCTTCGTTTCGATCACCGGTTTAGTTATGAGATTGATGTAGAAAAAGACGTAAATACCGATTCGGTTTATGTACCATCTATGATCATACAACCTTTTGTAGAAAATGCTATCTGGCATGGGTTACTTCATAAAGAAACACCGGGTAAACTGATTATTCGTTTAAAAAGAGAACCTGAAATGTTAATTGTGGAAGTGGAAGATGATGGTGTAGGGCGAGAAAAGGCTAAGGAAATGAAAAGTAAGTCGGCAACAACCAGAAAATCACTGGGATTGAAAATAACTTCCGACCGGTTGAAAATGCTACACTCTAATACCATAGCTGAAGGTGTTATAGAGTACATTGATTTGTATAATAAAAATGGAGCTTCAGGAACACTCGTAAGAATAAAAATTCCCGTGGATTCTGATAATTAAAAATATTTCTTACATTAGCGACTATGATTAAGGCAGTGATTATTGATGATGAGCAAAATTGTGTAGAAATGCTCGAATGGCTATTAAAGACTTACTGTCCGATGGTACAAATTGTTGCTATGTGCAACAGTGGGGAACAGGGTATTGAGGCTATAATGAAACATCGGCCGGAGGTAGTTTTTCTGGATATTGAAATGCCCCGAATGAATGGATTTGATATGCTTGAAAAATTTGAGCATTTATTTTTTGATGTTGTATTCACAACTGCCTATAATAAATTTGCTATAAAAGCTTTCCGCTATAGCGCTTTAAATTATTTGTTAAAACCTGTTGATCCGGATGATTTGCAATCGACTATAAAAAAACTCGAAGAAAGACGATCAGCCATTGAAAAAGATCAGCTTCGGATGTTGCTGGAGAATATCAAGAATCTGAATCCTACGACGCAACGAATTGCATTGAGTACAGGCGACGGACTCATATTTGTGAATACTGCAGATATTATGTACTGCCAGGCGGAAAGCAACTACACCAATGTAGTTATGAGTAACAGAAACAAAGTTCTTGTTGCTAAAACATTAAAAGATATAGATGAAACTTTGTCGGGGAAAGACTTTTTCAGAATTCACAATTCCTTTCTCATTAATTTGAATCAGATCAAAAAATTCGTACGGGGTGATGGCGGATATATTCTTATGAATGATGATACCCAAATTACCATTGCTCGTTCGAAACGCGAAGAGTTTTTTGAAATGTTTTCTAAATTCTAAAGCTGTATAATGTTCTGATTTTATGATATTCAAAGTCTGTTGACAGAGTTACAGAATTTTGTATATTGCATGTGTAAACACTAAAAACTTGCGATAAATCATATTTCCTAGTATTCTTATGTTGACAGCAAAACAAATCGAACTGGTTCAGGAAACCTGGAAAACCTCACTTTAAAAGAAAGTCTGGGTAAAAGCTGTACCAGTGAGACCGAATCGGCATGGAGCGATACCTATACACTCATTTCAGGACTGATGTAACAGGCGAGTGGATCAAAATAGTTGCCCTATAAATCACCTGTCCTGTCACCGGCTCAAAAAATCGGTTATCGGCTAAAAACAGATTCAAATTCATAAATGCCGGTATTAGGTTTGCATCCACATTTAAAATACCGGAATATGCGAAAAAGTTTGCAATCAGTCCAAAATTTATTCTTCGACCTGGTATTTTTTCTGGTTATACTGATGCTATTATTAATTACAGTAACTATCAGTACCAGTGCTCCTTCAGTAGTTATGCCCTGAGACACACTATCAGGTAATGCCGGCAATTTGATCATTCAGTTGCCGGCATTTTATTTTCAAACACTTCCGGGACTGTATTGTATAAAAATCTTTGGCTAACAAACCCTGCAAACGGCTAACAATTCCTGCAAGTCACTAATTTGAATAGTGCCACACCTAATAATGGGGGTAGTTTTGGGTCATCAATTAAAAAGACAGATCAACTCAAAACTATTAACAACAAAATACAATGAAAAGTCCTTTCCACAAAATGAAAAAATTAGTCATTATAACCGTGCTGGTTATTTCCGGTTTCACTATTGGGATCATCAGCCAGGTAAATGCACAAAATGTTGGAATCAATAATCCAGCCCCACATGCAAAATCGATACTCGATATCACTGCAGGTGACAAAGGATTATTATCTCCACGAATTACACAAGTGCAACGAACAGCTATGTTTCCTGTTTCGGACCTAACAGCAAAAGGGATGTTAGTGTACCAGACTGACGGTACAGAAGGATTCTATTATTATGATGGATTTGTGTGGACACATTTGGCAAGCGATAAATCGAGCTGGAGCATTGGTGGGAATTCAGGAACAATTGCAGGCGCAAATTATTTAGGAACTTCCGACAATCAGGAATTATCTGTTAAAACAAACAATACCGAAGCAGTTAGAATTAACACCAATCAGGATGTAGGTGTTGGATTAAACATTCCTTTACAGAAAATGGATGTAAATGGTAATATTAATGTAGTAGTAGACAGCAACTATCGAATTGGAAATATCAGAGTGCTATCGGTAAAAGGTTCAGGAAATTTATTTACAGGGAAATTTGCAGGCTATTTAAATACTACCGGAAGTGGAAACACATATATTGGTGATAGTGCAGGTTACAGTAATACCATTGGGGCTACCAATGTAGCCATTGGTAAAAATGCTTTAAAAAACTCCAATAGTGACTGGAATACTGCCATTGGCGCAAATGCACTTAGTAGCAATACAACAGGTTTCAGTAACTCGGCAATGGGTATCGGAACTATGTCGAAGAATACAGTTGGATTCCGTAACACAGCAATTGGAGGTGGCGGATTACAAAATAATACTACAGGAGCCATGAATACTTCTCTGGGTTATTATTCACTTTACAGTAATTCTACTGCAGGATATAATACAGCAGTTGGTGCGTACAGTTTATATGGGAATACCACGGGCGAATACAATAACGCAATGGGTATAAATTCGCTTTTTAACAATACCACAGGAACCGGTAATAATATGTTTGGTGCAGGTTCAGGGTACAGAAATACAACAGGAAATAATAATACAATGATTGGACATGAGGCAGGATCATTTAATACAACCGGCTCGAATAATACATTTCTGGGTTTTCAATCGGGGTGGTCGCAATCAACTGCTTCATTCAACACATTTCTTGGATACCAAACCGGCTTTTACAATTCAACAGGTACTTTCAATTTGTTTAGCGGATATTATGCAGGTGGTGCAAACACAACCGGTTCATACAATACCATGGAAGGTGCTTACTCCGGATCAAGTAATACAACAGGGCACAGAAACACCTTTATAGGATCAGTTGCAGGGAATGCCAATACAACCGGATCATGGAATACAGTACTCGGAGTTGATGCACTGCAACAGAATCTGACAGGAAATCGAAATGTGATTATCGGTTTTGAAGCGGGACTAAACAATCTCTCTTCCGACAACACTATGATTGGAACACGTTCGGGTAAAGCAAATACAACAGGAGTCTTTAATACATTCATTGGTGTGAATACAGGGCTTGTTAACACAACAGGATATAACAATGTATTTGCCGGTACGAATGCAGGAACTGCCAATACAACCGGATATGAAAATGCTTTCTTTGGTGGCTGGGCCGGTGCTGCAAATACTACCGGTACCGATAATTCTTTTTTTGGTCGGGATGCCGGTTATAGTAATACAACAGGAAGCGGAAATACCATGATTGGTGAAATTGCAGGAAGAACATTAACTGCCGGAAATGCAAACACTTTTGTAGGACAAAACGCTGGCTTTGCTACAACCATTGGAAACAATAATACCTTTATTGGTCAGGGAGCAGGAAGCACGAATATAACCGGATCAGATAATATTGCCCTTGGTTTGAATGCCCAGGTTGGAACTGCATTGATCAATGCAACTGCAATTGGTAATAATGCCGCAGTCGCTTCCAGTAATAGCATGGTCCTTGGCGGAACAGGAGTTAGTGCCGTCAATGTTGGAATTGGAACAACTACACCAACCTCGCGTTTGCATCTGTCAGCAAACTCCGGAGCAACCATTCCAATGGTTGTTCAGAACACCATCAATACCGGACACAGTGGTATTCATTTCAGAAATGACCTCAACGTATCGCAAGGTCAGTTTGGTTTTGGAAATGGTTCGGCCGCTACATATGGTAACAGAGTATTTGCAGGAAGTATTACTGCCATTCCATTTGTACTAACAACCAGTGATGTTGAAAGAGTTCGCATAGATGCAACCTGTAATGTAGGTGTTGGAACTGTAAATCCTACAACCGATTTAGAAATAAACGGATTCACAAAACTGGGTTCAAATGCTCCGGCAGTAAAAATGGTAAAACTTACCGGTACAACGAATTCATTTCAGGGTGGAGCAATAAGTTTACCGCATGGCTTAAGTATTACAAAAATAATTTCTGTTACAGTGTTGGTTGAAAAAACAGCTACGAATCTCATTCCTCCCGGAAATACAACAATAGCGGGAGATGAGTACCACTTTCAGGTAACAACAACGCAAATATCTGTTACTCTTAAAAGTGCAAATTCAGCAAACCTACTCAGCAAGCCAATCAGAGTCCTGATTACTTATGAGGAATAATTCAATTACAACTGACTAAATATTTTCCGGATATCAGGCAACCGTCTTCGTGAAACCTCAACGCGGGATTTATCCTTCATCAAAACGATCCCATCCTGTGAGAGCGACTCAACAAAGTTGCTATTCACAAGATGGGATTTGTGTATTCTGACAAACCCTTTATCATTCAGCAGCTCTTCATATTCTTTCAAGGTTTTGGAGGCAAGGTGCTTTCGTTCCCCACTCAGATAAAACATGGTGTAATTTCTATCACCTTCCAGTCTGATAATTTCGTTGATCTCCAAAAATTGCATTCCCTGATTGCCATGAATAGCAAGCGTAAAATCATCATTCTTTCGTGCTGCCAGATTACTGACTAAATTCTGATACTGGAGGTTACTGGGCGCAACGGAATTTCTTCGTTGCATAAAGCGATGAACTGCATTGGTGAGTTCATCTACATCAATTGGTTTTAATAAATAATCGAGGGCACTAAACCGAATAGCCTGAATGGCATACTGATTAAATGCTGTTGTAAAGACTACATCAAAATTAATTTCTTCCAGCTTATTCAACAAATCAAAACCGTTCATGAAAGGCATTTGAATATCCAGGAATACCAGATCCGGTTTCCATTCTTTGATTTTAAAATAAGCGTCCATAGCGTTATGTACCACTTCGATATCGGTAATTTCCGGTGCGCTTCTTTCGAGTAAAGTTTTCAGAATGCTGCATGCCTTCTGTTCATCATCAACTATAAGTGCTTTAATCATCACAATTTATTCTTAATTTACTTTTTCATCATAAACAGAACTATCGAGTGGTAAGGTTACTGTTACTCTGGTACCAATGGCATTTCCGGTATTATCAACCAGATCTATCACTTCAATTTTGGGGCGAAAGCGGGTTTGGAGTCTGACCAATTCAATCCGTTCCTGTGTAATGCGCATTCCTTTGCTCTGGTGATTGGAAACAGAAATGGCTCCTGCCTTGATTTCAGCGGCCCTTTTCCTGCCTATACCATTGTCTGTTACGGAAAAAATGAGATGTTCATCATCTATCAATCTGAATTCAATTGAAAGCTCCCGTAAGCCCTCTTTGTGCAAAAGGCCATGCCAAATTGCATTTTCAATAAATGGCTGAACAATCAGTGAAGGAATAAATACTTCTTCAGGATCGATTTCATCAGCAATTTCTATTGTATACTTAAAACTTTGTCCGAAACGGAGAGATTCGAGTTCCAGGTATAACTGAATAAATGCAAGTTCTTTATCAAGTGGAATGGAGTTAAGTTCACTGTTATCAATTACCATTCGAAGCAAACGTGAAAAATGTATAAGGTATTTTTGTGCCTCATCCACTTTTTCTTTCACGATGCATTCCTGAATTGCATTCAATGAATTAAAGATAAAATGTGGATTCATTTGTGCCCGCAATGCCATCAACCTTGTTTCGGCAACTTTCTTTCCAATTTCAAGTAGCACACGTTCTCTGTCAGCAGCCTGTTGGTCGAGTAAAGCTCTTGCAATTTTTGTGGAACAGATAGAAGCTATCGTCGACAACAGTCTCATGTGTTCTCTGGTAAAAAATCTTTTGGAAGAATGCTCTGAATCGATAACTCCAATTACTTTCCCTTCAAAAACAATGGGAACCGATAACTCACTGAGGCGCATATCGTCATCAGCAATATACCTGCTGTCTTTGGTAGTGTCATTCACTAAAATAGGTTGTCCTGTAGCAGCAACCGCTCCTACAATCCCTTTTCCAACAGGAATTTCAAGCGGATGAACGATTTCAAAATCCTTTGGGTTCTTAGGTCCATAGGCGGCTTTCTGAACCAGTACATTTCGCTTTTCATCCAGTAAATAAACAACCGCATCCTGGAATCCTAAACGAGAAATGCAGTTTCTACACACATCCCATAAAATTTCATCCACTGAATTTTTTCCATAAAAGGAATTTGCGAAATAATCGATTGTCTTCTCAGATTCACCTTTAAGCAATTGCTTTTCTCTTAATCTGATAAACCAGAAAATCAGTCCACCCATCGATAATATCAACAGTCCACGGAACCACCATGTCTTATAAAAAACATATCCGACATCAATTCGCAGGTATCTGACTGAAGAATTGTTCCCCGGACTTTTTAATTTAAAAATATAAGTCCCACCATCAATATTCGTATAATTTACACCATTCTGTGTCCCATCCGTCAGCAGCCAATCCTGATCAACACCTTCGAGCTGATATTGGAAACGGGCCGGATGTATTGTATGGAATCCCATACTGGCAAATGAAATAGAGAAGAAATTACTTCCTGAAGGAACCCGGATTGTTTGTGGCGCATTTAAATTCCATCCTGTTGCAACTTCTTTCCCCATTATTTTAAAGGAAGTAAAAAATACAGCTGCTTCCTTAATAGAGTCAGTTACAAAATCAGGGTTAAAATAAGTAAAGCCTTTATGTGTTCCAAAAAAGATTGTTCCATCTGCAGTTTGAATAGATTTAGATTCCCGAAATTCATTTACAGCAAGACCATCCTGAACAAAATAATTACGAAATCTTTTAGTTGAAGGATCAAAAACTGAAATGCCGTTGTAAGTTGACATCCATCCTCGGTTGCTATTGTCTGTTTCCAGATTACAAATTTTATTGTCACTTAAACCATCGGCTGTTGAGTAATGTCTTTTAAAGTTCAACTCATTATCCATTTCATACAAACCATTGTAATCTGTCAGCAAAAACCCTCCATTCGTGAGTGGCTTTATATTTACCTGCTGAGAAAGTTTATCCTGGGATTCGTTAGGGGACAGTAATTGCGTAATAGAATTTTTTACCAAATCCCAGGTGAATGTCCCAAAATAATCACTATAAACAAACAACTTACCCGGTATAACATTAGAGACCCTGCTCATTCTGCTCAGTTCCGCAACATGATTGTCTTTGTCAACTACCAATACCAAGGAGTCGGCTTCATAATCAAAACTCATCAGTTTGTTATCAAATGAAAAATACAATTCTCCGTTATTGCTTCTGCTGATGCTTCTGCAATCATTTATACCTTTCAATTCAGCAATTGATGTATCAGGAAAATACGCTTTACTTTCAGCTGTTTTCATATTGACACGAATCAATACATCTGACCTGCTGGCAATCCACATCAAACTATCTTTATCGAACAACAATCCTACAATGGATTGATGAGGAAGTCTGACTTTTCCCATTGTAATTTCTTCAAAAGAGCTGCAGCTATGAGTTATTCTGTTATAGCGAAAGAGTCCTTTCATAGTACCAATCCAAACAAATTCAGCATTCTGCTCAGCAAAACATTCAACAGCTTTAATATTAAAGCACAGACTATCGTTGGATGAAAAAGGCACATGCATAAATTGTGATCCACTGATATTAGTCCGGTCAACTCCGTTATTATAAGTTCCTACCCACAAAATACCATTGCGATCTTCGAATAATCCACTTATCAAATCACTTGATATACCATTTGGGAGTAAAATATTAGAACGAATTTTCTGCAATGTGAAATCTGCCTCATTTATCCGCACCAGACCAGTATACTGAGTTCCTGCCCAGATGTATCCTCTGGAATCAGCTATCAGGCGTTTTATTTCATTAAATTCTTCTGTAGAATCACTGAGTCCGATGAAATTAATATTTTCATGTTTGCCGGAACTGAAATCAAATCGATAAACTCCCTTTCGCAATGACCCTGCCCAAAGTTTGCCCTGCCCATCAAATGTCATGGAAGAAAAATAATCGTTATCAACAAAATATTCTCCGGTTTGTTTTGAATTGTAAACTACCGTTGAAAAGTCAGATGTATTCATTCTTACAATTCCTTTTTGAGTAGAGATATACAACATACCTGATTTATCAAGCAATAAACATTTTATCCATGCCCTTTTGGTATTCCAGCCAGGAACTAACTTTTCACTGTTAAAATATTTGACTTTATGAGTATTTCTGTCATATCGCATTAGTCCGTTTCCGGTTCCAACCCAAACAATATTCTTGTCGCTGCAAATAGCAAAAGCATTATTAATGTAAATATCATCAGGATTTACATTCATAAAATTCACTGTTTTAACAATTGAGTCTTTGTTGATATCCAGAAAATATATTCCGAAACCGGTTCCGAAAATAATATTGCCATTATCATCTGTTTCAAGACAATGTACCAGATCAACAACATCCCGGGAAGTAAAAGCTGATGGCTTATAGCTTTTTGTAACATATCCATCAAAGCGACCCACACCATTTTTAGTAGCGAACCATATAAAGCCATACTTATCCTGAAGGATATCGTAGACAGTATTATGGATCAAACCATTTTCATTCGTAAGGTGGCTGAAACGAAACTGTCCGGGTTGCGATCTGGCAATGCCTGGAAATATTAAAATTGATAGAATTGCTGTTAAGGTTACCAAAAAGTTAAACAGGGAAGATTTTAAGCAGCTTTTCATACGGAACCGGGAATCCCCAAATTTAAGTGATTCCTGTTGATTTTCATAATATGTGTCAATGGATAAAATTGGCCGGTTATCAAACGGTCGCGGGACTTATCAAAAGGTAAATTCCAAAGTGATACCACCTTCTTATTTCTGCGTCGACGATAAAGTCCTCTGAAATCAAACGGCTCTAATAACAATCAAACGGTATTGGCTAACCACATGATAACAGGAATATCCATAGAATAATTAATACTTGCCTTCAGCCTTTGAACGAACGTAATATTGTAAAAAAATACTACTGCCATGTATCAAATGCTTAAAGAAAGTAACAAATTCGTAAACCTGATATTTATTTTATGCCTCTGGATGCTTCTTCTGTTATCGGTTGCATCATTTGGGCAAAATGTAGGAATTAACAATCCGGCTCCGGATGCCAGTGCACTACTTGACCTGACCTCAACTTCACAGGGATTACTGGTACCCCGGATGAGTACAGCACAACGAACAGCAATTGCAACTCCTGCAACAGGCTTGCTGGTATTTGATTCTACTCTGGGTGAGTTTTGGTTTTTTGACGGAGCGCAATGGAGAAAAATATTGGGTGATGCAAAGGGCTGGAGTACTACAGGAAATGCCGGCACCAGTGATGGTGTAAATTTTATTGGTACAACTGATAATGTTCCATTAAATTTTAAAGTAAATAACATTCCAGCCGGAAAAATTGACCATTTGAAACGTAATTTATTTTTTGGGCTTTCTGCAGGCGTATCAACAACAGGAGATGAAAATATTTTTTTGGGTGACTCATCCGGTTCACTGAATACTTTTGGCTCATACAATGTTTTCACAGGCTTTGGTGCAGGACAAAAAAACTACAATGGAGTGTGGAACACCTATATTGGAAATAGATCCGGAATGAATAGTTATTCCGGTAATCTGAATACTTTCATCGGTGCCTATGCCGGAATTAATGTTACAAATGGAAGTTACAATACACTTTCAGGAACTAATGCAGGTTATGGATTAACAACAGGAAATTACAATTCGATATTTGGAATATATGCAGGGGCAAGTTCTTTCAGTCCGAATTTTACCGGTTCAAATAATTCGATTTTTGGCAATCAGGCAGGTTATGCTATAACAACGGGATATGATAATGTTTTCATGGGGAGTTCTTCAGGTGGGTCAAATACTACCGGGAACACAAATACTTTTGTTGGAACTTTATCGGGGTTATCAAATACAACAGGTGCCAACAATACTTTTCTAGGCCATTCATCAGGCAAAAACAATACAACCGGAACACTAAATACTTTTATAGGAAGAAATGCCGGTGTGGCAAACACAACTGGAAGCTACAATACTATAATTGGTGAAGGCACCGCTTACAATGCCACTGCAGGTAGTCACAATACTATTGCAGGTTGGGTTGCAGGTTTTAATAATCAGGCTATAGGAAATGTGTTTTATGGAAGTCAGGCCGGTTTTACAAATACTACCGGAGTGAATAATTTGTTTATAGGAACTTTATCAGGATATCTCAATACAACTGGAAATAATAATGTATTTGTAGGAAGAACTTCCGGATACAATAATATGACCGGAAACGACAATGTGTTTCTTGGAAACGCATCGGGTTCAGCCAATACAACAGCAAACAGCAATACATTTCTTGGTAATCTTTCAGGACAGGATAACACCACAGGAGACCTGAATACTTTTGTAGGAGCATCGGCAGGTTCCAATAATATTTCCGGAACACAAAATACCATGGTAGGAGCTGCAGCCGGATTAACCAACACTACCGGAGTTAACAATGTTTTAGTAGGTCGTTCAGCCGGCAGATTAAATACAACCGGAGGTAATAATACGTTTCTGGGATTTTTATCAGGATTTAATAATACCACCGGAAATGAAAATGTGTTCCTGGGTCCAGCATCCGGCACTTCAAACATTACCGGAACAAAAAATATTGCAATTGGGAGTAATTCCCAGGTAGGAACAAATCTTACCAATGCTATTGCAATTGGAAATGCATCTGTAGCAACAATCAGCAACAGTATGGTTCTTGGAGGAACAGGTATAAATGCAGTAAAAGTTGGTATTGGAACAAATGCACCTACAGCTGAACTCGATGTGTATGGATACACAAAATTAGGTAATGATGCACCTAAAGTAAGAATGAAAAAAATGACCTCAACACTTACTGCATTCGGCAATGGTTCCACAACATTTTTTCATGGATTAACAAGTTCCAAAATATTACAGGTAAACATTACGGTCGCAAATGGTTCAGGGAATTATTATCCACCAAATTTCACACATATTCCTGGAGTAGAATATCAGTATTATATTACTCCTGTAGCCGTAGTTGTTCAAAATACAGCTTCCAACACATCTGTATTATATGGACAGCCGGTAACTCTTTTGATCACTTATGAAGAGTAAACTCAAATAAGGTACATACACCTTCAACTAACCAATAATGTCAATTACTCAACATAACGACCATTCAATAAATTACAGATATACCGCCAATGTGGTTGATATACTTTTGTCCCAGTTAATTAATTCAATACAGGTCATGTCCACTTATCTAAACACTTCAACCATTTCTCAACGCGAGTTTGTTGCTGCTGATAATCAAACGATTGTAAAGGCAAAAGCCAAAACTAAAAATGTAGAACAACTCGGAAAATCAATATATTTTGAGGCCCAAAAGGCCAAATCACGGATTTCATTTTACATCAAATTATCAGTTATCTTAATCATTATCAACGCATTACTAATAATTAATGCATTTGCTCAAACGGTGACCGTAAACAATGTGACTATTACCAATAGTTCAGTTATTACGGTTAAGGGTGCTTTATTAAGTAATGCAGGTAGCTCCTTAGATAATGATGGAACACTAGAAATCTCAGGTGATCTGACCAACAATTCAGGTAGTTCGCTTTTTTGGACTTAGCACCGGAACAGTTATACTGGATGGTGCCTCTCAAAGCATTTCAGGTTCTTCATCGACAGGATTCAATGATCTCACCATTGCAGGAACAGGAGCAAAAACATTACAACAGGACATCAGTGTTGGTGGAAACTATGCATCGCCATCCGGAGTGTTATCATTATCGACACAACATTTAATTTTAAATTCTCACCTACTTACTGTAAAAAATCCATCACCAACTGCCGTAAATCGCACTTCAGGTTTTATTGTTTCTGAAACTGATCCAGCAACAGGATATGGTGAAGTTAAATGGATGATAGGATCAGGTACGGGAAATTATATTTTCCCTTTTGGAAATGCATTGGCAGCTTCCTATTTACCGGTTTCATTTAACATAACAGCACCGGGAAATAACTCAGTTGGCTATCTGACAGTCGCCACCTATCCTACTTCCGTTATTGCAACTCCAAATAACCGGCCTTTACCAACCGGTTTAAGTTCATTGATGTCGCTTTCAGGTTCAGAAAATGCCTCGAATGTATTAGACAGATGGTGGGTAATGGATGCTTCATCTTATACAACTCCTCCGGTGAGTGATCTTGCATTAACATACCGTGATAATGAATGGGATGCAACCGGAGGAAGCACGAACTCTATAGTTGAAAATTTATTAAAAGCGCAGTCGAGTGATGGCAGTATGTGGACACCTGTTCCTGCAGGAATTATAAATGCAACCACAAATACAGTAATCATTAATAATGTTAATACTTATAATCCATTCTGGACATTAGCGGGCAGCAATGGTCCATTACCAATTGAACTTTTAGTCTTTGATGCTTCTTTAAACGATAAAAATATTGTCGATCTTAACTGGGCAACAGCAACAGAAATAAACAATGATTTTTTTACTGTAGAAAAATCGCGTGATGGAATCAACTTTGAACCGTTCGCTGTTGTGGATGGAGCAGGTAATTCAACTGATGTTCTTTACTATCATACTGAAGACAAAGAACCATTTGAAGGTTTCACATACTATCGTTTAAAGCAAACAGATTATGATGGTGCATTTAGTTATTCTGATATCCACGCTGTAAACATCTATAAAATTAACTACGGCACATTTGCGGTGTTTCCGAATCCTGCATCAGATCATTTTTACATTAAATTTGATAATTCCTCAGCTGTTGGGGCCATGCAGATTCTTGATGTAAACGGAAAGGTAATCAGAAATTATTCCTCTGCTACTTTCGAAAACAATACCGATAACATTACACGAATTGAGCGCGATGGAATAGCACCCGGAATATATTTTGTAACCACAGGAAGTGGTCAGATGCAGAAATTAATTTTCCAATAAATACTATTTGCCAAACGAGAAACACACGTCCGTAAAGGCAGAACGCGGACTGCAGCTCCGGCCCTATTTCCGGGGCTGCTTTTTTGCAAAAAAAAAGCCAGTCGAAATCCGACTGGCTTTTTAAATATTCAATATCGGTTACTTTTGAATAACCAGCTTTTGTGTGGATCGCATTCCACCACCATTGATATGCAACTGATAAACACCGGCATCAAATTTAGTCAGATCGAGCTTCTTGCTAAAGTATGATTTTAATGCAGGAAGTTGTTCGTTATAAATAACCTGGCCCAGTGCATTGGTAATTTGCATGTTATAATCAGCCTGAGTGGCAGGAGTAAATGCTACATTAAATATACCATTACCAGGGTTCGGATTAATGCTAATCAGATCATTCGCAGTGATTTCATTTATTCCTACAGTATTACAAGTATCAACTGCCATTACAGAAGTACGGGCAGTGTTACAGGTAATTTCGGTGTACACCCAGTTGTAGAAGAAATAATAATATCCTGGTGAACCGGCATTACTGTTAGTGATGTTAATCAAACTACTGTTGTATGGGTATACTGCACCGGATGAATTACGATACAGATCCACATTACCACGACATTTAATAAAGTAATCAGTTCCGGGATACAATGTAAAGTCCACATTTACAGTCAACGGATTATTCGGACTTGCAGGCATAAATATAGTTGTATCAATAACAGTATTTCCCTGCGAATCTAAAATCTCAATTGTTCTGTTGCCGGCTGAATTCGGATAAACATCGAGTGTATTAACAAC
The DNA here is from genome assembly GCA_016713525.1 of Bacteroidota bacterium. Classification (GTDB taxonomy): domain Bacteria; phylum Bacteroidota; class Bacteroidia; order AKYH767-A; family OLB10; genus JADKJB01. The sequence goes on from JADJOZ010000008.1 coordinate 100,480, forward strand.
AACAGGGGCAAGGACATCGAAATACAAACCTCTGATATCATTTGCGGTGAAGAACGCTCCTGCACCTACTCCATTAGTGAACTCACCGGTGAAATCCTGTAAGCCACTCGGGAAATCTTCATCCAACCAATAAGTTGTTGTAGCAGCAATAGTTGGTGAATAGGAACTTCCTGTGTTCAACAGATTTCCGCCACCCGGAGCATCCCACCATCTGAGATTTCCAAATCCTGTTCCTGTTGCAGATAAATTTACAACACCCGGTCCGCAACGTTGTGCGCCAACAGTTGATGGTGCATTATAAGGACTTGGTGTGATTGTAATATAATTTGATTGTGTATAGCTGTTTGTTCCAATTGAATTGGTAACAGAAAGTGTAACTTCATATGTGCCCGGAGTGTTATAAGTAACTACCGGATTCTGATCTGTTGAAGTTGCAGGATTACCACCCTGGAATGTCCATGACCATGAAGTTGGTGAACCTGTTGAATAATCGGAATATTGAAGAGCAGTTCCGGGGCAACCGATTCTGGTGTTAACGGTAAATGAAGAAGCAGGAGGATAAGTACCGGGAACGAATAAATCAGTCTGCCACATTCCTCTTCCATAAGTAGAAGCTCTTAATTTTCCTGTTGGATAAAATATTTCAAGTTGCGTTACAATGACATTTGGCAAACCGTTGAAGAAAGGTTCCCACACATTGATAGAAGCATCTTTATAGAACACTCCTAAATCTGTACCAATATAAACGGCATCATTGGAGTTATTTACAAAGGTGATACAGTTAACGGGCACATTCGGAATAGAAGCAGAGATGTTAATCCACGTAGCTCCCATATCATTAGTCTGGAATACCTTATTGGTATTTGAAAATCCTGAATAAGTAATCCATGCTTTATTAGCATCCGTATTGCTGCATGCTATACCGGTGATTGTACCGGATGGCACATTGGTAATAGTGTTCCAGTTGGTACCACCATTTGAAGTCATGTATAATCCGGTAGCTTTAGCAGCCCAGATCACCTGATTGTTTGCAGGAGAAACAGCAAGTGTATTAATTTGTGCAGTGTTAGTAAAGTTAGATATCTTAATCCATCCGGCTCCACCTGTAGTACTTCTCCAAACATTCACAAAACCAGAGTACAAAGTATTTGCACTCACAGGATCCTGCAACCATGGAGTTACCCATGCACCGGCTTCATTAATTCCATTTGTTGCACCGTTCCATGTTGCTCCACCATTAGTTGATCTGGCAAGTCCGCCATTCTGTGTTGAAGCCCAGATATTCTGATCATTGGTACGATCAATAAAGCAAAGCATACCATCTCCGCCAAGGATGTGAGACCAGGTAAGTCCGGTAAATTTATTGGTACCATTATCCTGCCAACCCTGAACAAGTATTCCGGCATTGGTAGCCGATTGACCGAATCCATACATCTGCGCAATGGCAAGTCCGTTGCTCAAATTATTCCATGATGCACCACTATTATCGGTAACATAAACACCACCATCATTCGCCATGTAATATTTGGATCCATTCTCAAAATTTATATCATGATAATCAACGTGGGTATTTCCACCATTCTGATTCCATGCAGAACCACCACTTGTAGTGCGAAGAAAATCTGTCTGACCACCAACTACTACTTCATCTTTATTGGTTGGAGAAGCATCAATACAGAGGTCATACCATTGCTGAGTTCCTAATCCCGGAGTACTTGGTTTTGTAAAACTTACTCCGCTGTTTGTAGATTTATAAAAACCTTCTGTTCCATAATTTGGTGCTGGCAAACCAACTATCATATAAATATAATTCGGATCTGCTTCGGTAACAGCAATTGCCATGCGACTAACATTAGTAACATTTGGTAAGCCGGTTGTAGTTTTTGTCCATGTAAGACCGGCATCTGTAGAGCGATAAAATTCACCACCTGCAACATAAACGGTATTGGGATCACCCGGTTTAAACTCCATATCTTTAAATGATCCTGTTTGCACCAATGTAAAAGTTGCTGCAGCATCTGTACTGCGATAAACACCACCTGTTGTAGCTACCAGAATAATATTTCCATCATTGGGATTAACCAGAATTTTACTCATCTGGCGATAATTTGCTGTGAAGAAGGAGAGTCCGGTTGTATTCCATGTTGCTCCTCCATCAGTAGATTTCAAAACACCAATGGTGTAGGTATCTCCCGCATCACCATCACCGGTAGCGAGATACATAATATCGGGATTTATCGGATCAAAAGCAAGATCGGTACATCCGATTACCTGCGCCAACTGATCGGTATTGGTAGTCCATAAAATTCCACCATCATCCGACTTCCACAATCCTCCGGCAGGAGAACCAACATATAAAATATCAGGATTGGTAGGATGAATACGAACAAAATTTAATCGTCCGGCACCACCGCCACCATTAGGAACTACTTCGGGACCGATGAATGTCCAGTTACCTGCATTAAAAGCACTTACCTGCTGACGATATTCCTTACTTTCTTTCCAGACAGCTGCGGGATTAAAACGGGTACCATCGGATCCAACGCGGGGAGCCATGATATATTCCCAACGCTTATATTGTTTGTAACCGGGAACCCTGGAAGGATCGGTTCCAAATTGTTGACGATAGTTCGCCACATAGTCGTTGTAATATTCATTGAAGGACCGCTGAACTTCAAAGAAGTTCGTATTCGGATCCTGCATTTTCTTAACCCAATCCTGAGCGAATAAGGTTGATGAAAACAGGAAACAGGCTAGCAATAATGCCAGTTGTCTGATTGTTAATTTCATAAGTAAGTTGATTTGGAGTTTTTTAGTTGTATCGGGTTCAATTTTCAAATGTAGTACTATAAATGAAATTTAGCAACATTTACAACAACATTATTTGGGTTAAACAACTGAAAAAGTGCTGTTTAGCTGAAATTTCGGACATTTTTGAGGAAAAACTACCAGTTAAACCCCATAAAATACAAATGGCGAATGATTTCTCATCCGCCATTTGGGTGCTATTCAGGTCCGGATTTCCGGCCCTGAATAGCAATATTCAAATCTTAATCAATTCTATTTAACCGATGGTTGAATGTTCATGTCGCCTTCAGAACGAATAGCCATTACATAATCGGTTGCAGTACAAAATCTTCTGGTTTTAGATGGATCAGCATCAGGGAAAATGAGAACGGAACCTTCCATTTTTCCCATTTTACAGTTTTTATCAACTTCGGCTTTCTGCTCTGTAGTTTTTATATAAATAATGTTTACCAGAGCCGGGTTCACTTGCTCTCCCATAAGTGTTGTCAGATCGTGCCCTGTTTGTTCAGAAAAAACATACACATTGAACAAGTTGGCAGCATAAATTTCAGAACATAATTTATTTTGGGCATTAACAGAATAAGTACCAAATGCCAGAAATGCTAAGAGGAATAATTTAATTTTCATGAGCTGTTTTTTTTGTAAATATAATAAATTTTAGTTAATTCCCTACTTTTCCATTACCACAAAGCCATTTAGCAATGTTTCCATTTCATCCTTGTAACCATCAAATAAATTTGAGGCAGTATAGCAAAGAACTTGTACAGCACCGGCAGGACCACCATAGTAATAACCAAAATACTTAAACTTTACACCCTGAATTGTTCCTTCCATTTGCATCATCAGTACCTTTACTCCATTCACCATCCGATATTCCTGTGCTACAATTTTGGCATCCGGAGCTGCTGATTGCGCATTTTCAAATGCGATTCCTGATAAGCTCTCGACAGGAATTTCAATTTTTTCGGTAATCAGAAGCATATATAAATCTTCATTCTTTAATTGAAATTCAAATTCAGCAGCTTCCTCTTCTCCGGCTTTTTTGAACGACCAAAGTTTGGGATTAATATTAATTCCTACAGGAATGCGATCACTCTTGACCAGAAAAGAAGACGCTTTATCTGTAGAAAATGTCCCCGGATTTTCAGGTATTACAATTTCTTCTTTACTGGCAGCATTCAAATAGCTCCAGGTACCATTATCATAAAGTAATACCTCATCGCCTTTTTCAGTAACTGCCTTTACCTGTGCATTGGTTGTAAAGGCTAAAAAACAACCGGTTAGCACTAACAGAATTCTTTTCATATTTTAGATTTATATTTTATAAATGTCGGTAAACCTGTTCAATCTGCCAAAAGCTAAATAGTATATATATGATAATCAACTACTTAATTTATGCGATTAAAAAGCCTTCATTTTAATTCAATCAGTTGGCGACAGTGTTTATACAGTGTATTTGCAATTTTTTTAAAGCTCAGATTTTTTTGAAAATAGGAAATGAGCTCATCACCAGACGGCTTATCCATACTTTTTAGTTGTACTAATTTATTATAAAGATCTTTCTGATCACCGGTTTCAAACAGCAATGCTACTTCTCCTGAATTTGTAATTTTAACAAAGGGCGGAATCGATGAAACCACAGGAAATAAACCACATGCTAAAGCTTCAATCAATGCATAACCGGAACCTTCATGGTGACTTCCGGAAATAAAATAATCGGCCGCACTATACCAGTTTGCAATTTCAGCATGATCTATTTTTCCAACCATTACAACAGCATTATTCAAAGTTGCTGAACCGGACAACAGTTGATTGATTTCATTCAATAAATCATTGCTTTGGAAGATCATAAAAAGTTTAGCATTGGGTTGCATTATTGCAAACTTTTCGAATGCCTTTAAAACAGTTAACGGGTCCTTGTCGGGATGCAATCTTCCAACCCATAAAAAATTAGAGTTGCCTTTCATAGCGATGTCTTTTCTCGCCTCATCTTTCGCAACAGGTTTTAAAAAGGTAGATGCTTCCAGTAATTCTAACACCGGCTTTGATGAATGAATGATGTGAGCAAGTTGCCAGGGAATACTGTTATATTGAGAAGTAAAAAAATAGGCATCTGTCACACGATCCGCAATTCGATGCAGGAATTTTTTAATGATATTTTTTGAAGGCAATCCACCATGGTGTTGTGCAACAATTTTTACTTTACTGCCCAGAATCATTCTAAGAGCGATAATTTTTTCAGGATAAACTAATCCGTGTACCATAACAATATCAGGATCCCACTTTTTCAATTTACGGGCAAATCCAAATAACGGATCTCGTAAAAAAGAAGTTCCCTTAAATCCATGAAATGTACATCCATCCTTTGTCAATTGTGTATTACACGAGAGATTTAATACCGGAATAACTTCAAATTTTTGATCCCCCTCAAAAATATACTGATAAGAAGTGCTGAACCTGTTTACCAATTGCGGCAGGTCGGTGGTGGGATGATGATGAAAACTGATATCAATTATTTTCATGGCTAAGATGCTTCAAATATAAGTCTAAGTATTTGTGAAACCCTCCTAAAACCTTACTTTTGCACGCTATGTTACTATTGTCGCCACAAAATTTCCCCGATTACGAGCTCATCGATGCCGGTGATTTCGAAAAGCTGGAGCGGTTTGGAAAATATATTACTATTCGTCCGGAACCTCAGGCTGTCTGGGGCAAGGTACTGACTGCCAAGGAGTGGGAAAAACAGGCGCATGTCAGGTTTATTCCGAATTCGAGTTCTTCGGGAAGCTGGAAAAAGTTTAAAGAGATGCCCGATCAATGGCGGATAGGATATGAATTGGTTGGAAACAATGGAAGAAACCAGAAAATGGTTCTTCGTTTGGGTTTGACATCTTTCAAGCATGTGGGAGTGTTTCCGGAACAGGCCGTCAACTGGAATTATATTTATAATGCGGTTTTAAGTCTAAAAACAAATAAACCAAAAGTACTTAATCTGTTTGCTTACACCGGTGGTTCAACTTTGGCAGCACAAGCCGCAGGAGCGGATACCACACATCTCGATTCCATAAAACAAGTGGTTACATGGGCACGGGAAAATATGGAGCACAGTAAGCTTGAAAATATCCGGTGGATTGTTGAGGATGCATTAACTTTTGTGAAACGCGAAGTAAAACGCGGTAAAAAATATAACGGAATCATTTTAGATCCGCCTGCTTACGGTCATGGTGCTAATGGTGAGAAGTGGAAACTGGAAGAACAAATTCAGGAAATGACACAATTGGTAACATCACTTCTCGAACCCGAAGATCATTTTGTATTACTTAACACTTACTCCTTAGGATTCTCTTCCGCAATCATTGAAAATCTTTTAAACGAAACACCATTACGCAACACTTTTGAAACCGGAGAATTATTTTTGCATGCAACAAGTGGGATAAAGTTGCCACTCGGGGTATTTGGCCGAACGAAAATTAAGTAGTTAATTAGGTGGTTAATTAAGTGGTTAATTAGGTAGTTAATTAGGTAGTTAATTAGGTGGTTAATTAGGTAGTTAATTAGGTAGTTAATTAGGTAGTTAATTAGGTAGTTAATTAGGTGGTTAATTAGGTAGTTAATTAGGTAGTTAATTAGGTAGTTAATTAGGTAGTTAATTAGGTAGTTAATTAGGTAGTTAGTATTGGATCGCCTGCGGCTCTGGGTAATAAATAGTTTCGCCTGGCCGGGGGGGGGGGGCCCTGGGGAAAAATTTGTTTTTTGCCGGCGGCGCCGGGAAAAAATAAGAGGATCGCCTGCGGCTCTGGGTAACAAATAGTTTTTCGCCTGCGGCTCTGGTAATTAATTTGATTTTCGCCTCCGGCTCAAGGAAATAAATCGAGGATTGCCGGCGGACATGGAAAATAAATAGTTTTTCGCCTGCGGCTATAGGAAATTAATTTCGATTCGTCTGCGGCTCTGGGATTTTGGTTTCCATTTTTATAAAATACCAACATTCAATTCTTGCTTGTCAATCTTAAATAAAAACATCTTGAGTACGAGAAACAGCCAACCTTAGCAGCTAAACTTACAACCCTTCGATCCGCCAGCCGGCGGACTCAGGGCAGCGCTTGGCACTAATGTGCAATCACATCTGTTTTACTCAGGAACACCCATCATCAAACCACCAAATTTTCAAATCATCAAACCATGTGCAGTCACATCTTTTACTCAGGAATACCCATCACCAAACCACCAAATCATCAAATCATCAAACCATGGGCAGTCACACCTTTTTTACTCAGGACCCAACTTGCAACCTTCGACTCACAACTTTTAACTTAAAAGCAGTCATACCTTTTTACTCAGAAATAAATAATCAGCAAACCACCAAATCAATAGCAGTCTCCTGTTTTCTTTTTCCTCACCCGGCCCTCTCAGCATAGGCATCCTCCTCCGTAGAACATTTTGGGCTGAGAGGGAAAGACCAGATTAAGGATTAAGGTTTTTGTTTCAGCGCGGAAATTTCGTTAGAATGATGGATGATAAATGCCGATATTAATTATTAATTCTGTGTTTATCAATTTTAATTCTGCAAAAACATTTTTAAGAATGTTTTCGATTGCTGAGCAGAAACATTCAAATTAAAAAATGATCAAATCACCATCCTTGAAGCAGAGCTGAAGCACGCTTCTGGGTACCCATCGACTATGCTCAGGGCAGCGCCTTCAACTTTCAACCTTCAACTTACAACTTTTAACCAATGAGCAGTCACATCATTATAATTCGACACCCCTTGTCACCCCTCGACTCCGCTCTGGGCAGCGCTTGCCACTTGCCCCTTGCCACTTGTCACTTGCCACTTGCCACTAATTTGCAGTCACACATTTGTTACTCAGGAACAAAAAATCAGCACACCAGCACATCAAAAAATCAACACATTAAACTCATTTCATCGTAATATATGCGAATTTGTTTTTCAGTTTCAGGAATGGTGTTTCATAAAAGCGGTAACTGATTGATGCTATGAAAATGGTGAAGCCAAGGGCCAGGAAGGTGTCGAGGAATAGTACCTGGTATAGTCCGGTGTTAATGCCCAGTTTTTTGGTAATAGTGGTGGCGACAAGTATGCCAATGAAATGGAGACAATACAATCCGTATGTTATAGTTCCCAGCTTGGAGATTCTTTTAAAATCAGACATTTTAAATAGTGAATTCTTTGCGTAATTCTGCTCCAGAATAATTGACAGCATAATGAGGGCAATGATGCTACGTTCGAAAATACGAAGCGGGAAACTGGAGAACATAACCTCATCGCGGAATAAAAATACCAACTCGAATAACATATAAATAATTGCAATCTGATATTTTTTAAGATTTTCAAATAGCTCTTTAAACTTTTTACTTTCAGAAATCATCCAGGCTCCGAATGCTCCGATAGCCATATCTCCGATACATGAAAGAGTATGGTGTTCGTGGAGCAACGGAGAATCATTCATGGCCCGGTAAAAAAGACTGGAAACTATAATTGCAGCAAATGCCATCCAATAGTTTCGCACCGGAAGTGCAAATAAAATGACAGGCCACAGTAGATAAAACTGTTCTTCTATTGCAACACTCCACAAAACTCCCAATACCGATGAATCAGGCAGTCCGCTTCTGATAATATCAAAGTTATTCAGAAATGTAAGGTACATTAAAGGTGAAGCAGTCTCATTTGGTACCTGACCAAAAAATTCTTTAATCATGGGAAACATAACAAAACCGAAGAAGACACAGAAATAAAACAAGGGCCATATTCTAAGAATTCTTCTGATCCAGAAATTTCTTAAATCGATTTGTCTGTTAAGTTTCTTTTCTTCAATAAGTAAAAAGGTAATCAGAAATCCGCTGAGCACAAAAAAGAAATTCACTCCGAGATTTCCATTTCCAAACAGATCCTTCTTAATGAATGTATAAACAGGATTATCCTTAATGAAATCATATTCTGTATGAAATGAATGAAAAAAGAAAACCGATAGAAAACACAAAAATCGCAGTCCATCCAGATTTTCAAAATAAACTTTCTTACTCATAAATAGCTGTGATGCGCAAGGGTGAAGTTAAACAACTGAATTATTCTTTAATGCCGGCAATCCATCAATACTTTTTAAATTTTTCTCTTGTTGATATTCCACAACTCCCGCTTCTCCTTTATTATCGGCCCATTTAATCATCATATCACGATCCGATTTAAAATCCATTAAAGGAACTCCAAATCCACATGAATCACTCACCCGGTTGACATATAATTCTATGTACGATCGTACACCTATCCGGGAAGGGAATAATTCCTGATAATTGCTGAACTCAGCATCGGCTGGCAAAACTACCTTTCCTGTTCCATGTAACCGCATAATTTTTGGGGGACCTTCAAAAGCACAAAACATGATTACCATTCTGCCATTTTCCTGCAAATGAGCAATAGTTTCTGCCCCGCTTCCCGTCAAATCCTGGTAAACAACCTTATTTTCAGATATTATCCGCAGCGAATCGAGCCCTTTGGGGGAACAGTTAATATGACCTTGCGGATCTAATGGAGCGGTCGAGACAAAAAACATCTTCTGATTTTCAATCCATTTCCTTTGTTCCGGAGCTATGACTTCAAAATGTTTTCCCATGAAACGAAAGTAGGAATTTAATCAGTTCTTAAACCAGGGAAACATGAAGTACTACCGGGAACATTGTTCAGCTAGTCATCTAAAAAGCATGTTAGTCGATTGATTATAAACTATTTAAGTGCAATTAAGCGACACCTTATTCTTGCACCCTGGCCCAATTGCCTATAATTTTATGCGGGTTTAATTTTGCAAGCCAAATCCTGAAAACGCAGGAAAATTCTTCAAATCCTAATACCTAAAGCGCATCAAATGCTTTTTAAATCAATTAATTACCACTCATCACATCCTGTTCTAAGCCATCAAATTCATCAGATAACGGTAAAAACCTTGTGTTTGAAAGAGTGAATAATAAAACACCTTTTTAACTTTTACGTTACTAACTTTGTAGAATCACTGCCATGAGAGGAAAAAACTATCAGGAACTAATCGGAAAGCTGGATGAATTCATCCGCAAGTACTATAAAAATCAACTCATAAGAGGTGGTTTGTACGTATTTACGGCTTTATCCGGGGCATGGTTGGTATTTACCAGTCTGGAGTATTTCGGCCATTTTTCAATTGCCGTGCGCACCACCTTATTTTGGTCTTTTATTCTTGCAGCTGCTTATGCAATGTGGATTTACATCATCACCCCATTGTCGAAGCTTTACCGTTTAGGAAAAGTTATCAGTCACGAACAAGCTGCAGGAATTATTGGACAGCATTTCCCTAATGTGCAGGATAAGTTACTGAACACACTGCAACTTAAAGCTGAAGCCGATAATCAAGCCAATGCAAGTGAGTTATTGCTGGCAAGTGTTGAACAGAAAACAGAAGAACTTCGCCTGGTTCCATTTGCAGCAGCTATTGATTTCAAGAAAAACAGAAAGTATTTAAAGTATGCGGCGTTACCGGTAATTTTTCTTTTAGTTATTCTGGTAGCGGCACCAAGCTTATTGTTTGATGGCAGTGAGCGACTGATGAAACACAGTACTCATTTCGAAGTGCCTGCTCCATTTATTTTTGAAATTGAAAATGATAAGTTGCAGGCTGTACAGAACGAAGATTTTTTACTCGATGTATCGGTATCCGGAAAGGTTGTTCCTGATGAAGCTTATATTGAAATTGATGGCAATCAGTTTAAACTGGATAAAGAAAACAGAATTAATTTTAAATATACTTTCCGGAATATTCAGAAGACTACCCGTTTTCACTTATTCGCAAATGGTTATAGTTCGCGTGAATATGTGCTGGATGCCATTCCAAATCCGTCGGTTTTAAATTTCAACATTTCACTTCAGTATCCATCTTATTTAGGAAAGCAGGCGGAGCAGCTAACCAATACCGGGGATGTGACAGTACCTGCAGGAACAAAAATTAAGTGGTCGTTTGAAGCACGCAATGTCACCACGTTGAAAATGGGATTTACCGATAGTACCTATTCCTTAAATGCAGACGGATCATTGTTTGAGTATTCCAAAGCATTCATGAAAAGTACCGGTTACACGGTAACTCCTGAAAATGAATTTATGGTTTCGAAGGAGCCAATGGATTACAACATAAATGTGATTCCTGATTTGTATCCTGTCATTCAAACCGAACAGCAACAAGATTCGCTGAGTACGCAACTACTTTACTTCAAAGGTTTAATCCGCGACGATTATGGATTCAGCAAGATGGCATTCCATTACCGTTTTATAAAGACCTCTGAAGAAAACCTTCGTACAAAAAATCTGGTTTCAGAAATCATTTCCGTTAATCGTTCATCCAATCAGGATCAGTTTTTTCATGCCTGGAATATGCAGCCTTTAATGGTAGAACCCGGTGAAGAGGTAGAATATTATTTTGAAGTGTGGGATAATGATGGCGTTTCGGGACCGAAATCATCACGTACGCAATCGATGGTATTCAGAGCTCCTACCCTACAGGAACTTGCTGAAAAGGCTGAACTGAATGCCGATAAGATGAAAGCTGATCTGGAAAAGAGTATACAGCAGAGTAAAAAATTACAGAAAGATCTTCAGGCTGTATCACGCGATATGCTCGAGAAGAAAACCATGGGTTATGAAGAAAAGAAAAAGATTGAGGATCTTCTGAACCAGCAAAAAGAACTGCAGAAGCAGGTTGAGAATCTGAAAAAAGAAAATCAGATGAACAACTCTCAGGAGAAAGAATATCGCAAGAATAATGAAGATTTGCAGGAGAAAAAAGCAGAACTTGAGAAGTTGTTCGAGAAACTCATGAGTGAAGAAATGAAGCAGCTCATGCGTGACCTTGAGAAATTGCTACAGCAGCTCAATAAAGATCAGGTGAAAGATATGGTTGAGAAAATGAAACTCGACAATAAAGATCTGGAAAAACAACTCGATCGTACACTGGAATTATTTAAGCAACTGGAAGTAGAGCAGAAACTGAAAGAAGCAATAAGTAAACTTGATGAACTTGCAAAAGAGCAAAATAAACTTGCAGAGAAATCGGAAGAGGCTAAAACCGATAATAAGGAATTAGAAAAAAAGCAGGATGATATCAATAAAGAATTTGAGAAATTAAAAGAAGATGTAAAATCGCTCGAGAAGAAAAACGAAGAGCTTGAATACCCTCAGGAACTTCCAAAGAGTGAAGAGGAGATGAAAGATATTGAAGAGCAGATGGAGCAAAGCAAGCAAGAGCTCGGCGACAACAAGAAAAAGAATGCGGCTAAATCGCAAAAGAGTGCTGCAGAAAAAATGGAGAAGCTTTCCGAAAAAATGAAGCAGCAGCAAGAGCAGGCTGAGGAGGAAAGTGCAGAAGAAGATATGAATGCTTTGCGTGCGCTACTTGAAAATCTGATTCGTTTCTCGTTCAATCAGGAAAGTCTGATGGAGGAATTAAAAACGATGGATGTAAATAATCCACGGTATACTAAAATGGCTCAGAAGCAACGCGAATTAAAAGATGATGCAAAAGTGCTGGAAGATTCTTTGTTTGCTTTAAGCAAAAGAGTACCACAGATTTCATCGCTTGTAAATACAGAAATTGCTTCCATCAATGAAAATATTTCTCAGACCATTGCACATTTGCAGGATCGTTATGTACCTCAAGCCCGTTCAGAGCAGCAGTATGTAATGACATCAGTAAACAATTTAGCGTTGTTGCTTACCGAAGCTTTTGATCAGATGCAACAGCAAATGAAGCAGCAAAAAGAACAAAAAGGCAGCAGTGGAAATTGTAAAAAACCTGGTAAAGGAAAACCATCGCCATCAGCACAGAAAATGCGTCAGATGCAACAGCAGCTTAATGAGCAAATGAAAGCTTTGAAGGAAAAAATGGATGGCAAACAAAAGGGTGAAGGCCAGGGTAAGAAACCGGGCGGCATGAGCGAAGAACTTGCCAGGATGGCTGCCCAACAGGAAGCTCTGCGCAATGAACTTCAGCAAATGAGTAATGAAGAAAATAAAGACGGTCAGGGATCTATGGGAAATCTGGATAAGGTTGCCAAACAGATGGAAGAGACCGAAAAAGATATTGTAAACCGCAAAATTACAGCCGAAACGCTGCGTCGTCAGGAAGAGATTTTAACACGACTTTTGGAAAGCGAAAAAGCCGAAAGAGAGCGTGAACAAGACGAAAAACGACAGTCAAATGAAGGCAACGATGCCATATTTAGGAACCCAGGACAGTTCGAGGAATACAAAAAGCTGAAAATGAAGGAATTAGAATTATTAAAAACTATTCCTCCAGGCTTTAATGCATTTTATAAAAACCTTGTAAATTACTACTTTCAAGCCCTAGAAAATTGATACCAAAATGACCGCTACCAAATATTCAAATTCCCTGGAAATTGTTTCCCAACCTCAAAGCATTAACATCATTGAAAAAGTAATCGATGATTTAAAAAATGAGTTCGATATCCATGAGGATTCTTATGGTAACATACTGGTTGCTGTAACTGAAGCCGTAAACAATGCTATCATGCATGGAAACGATTGTGATCCTTCCAAGCAGGTGAAAGTCAGCTATGAAGTTGATGGCGACCGCATTGTGTTTACTGTTTCTGATGAAGGTAAAGGCTTCGACTATTACAATCTCCCCGACCCTACTGCCCCTGAAAACCTTGAAAAACCAACTGGACGTGGTGTCTTTTTAATGAAACATCTGGCCGATCAGGTTATTTTTTCTGAAAATGGCAAAGTAGTGGAATTGTATTTCAAGACCCACAACGACACTTTGGCTTAATAGCATGTGTTGATTATCAACTAATTAACTTTTGAGACAATCTGGACTTTTCAGTAAACTAAAAACCGACTTTATTAATAAAACAACCAAAATTAGTTGTAAATTTCATAAACAACTATAATTGGTTGTAAAATCAAAAAACAACCTTTTTTAGTTGTTTTACGTATCTTTGTTTCTATGAAGAGAAGAAGTGGGATATTGATTTATGGAGATCTGGTAGAATCAAGTGGAATCACCGCAGAAAGTGATTTACATGGACGGCTTTCCTTGTTAGAAGCTCAATTTTCAGGTGAAACAGGTGATGCTAATTTTACAATTTGGAAGGGGTTGGATGAGATCATGCTTTTTGCCGGAAATTGGAATTATGCAATGAGTTCTATACTTTTAATTCAGGAAATGCTTCACCCTTTTAAATACCGATATGAAGTGATGCCCATCAATGATATAGAAAAAGGAAAACCCATTCATAAATTAACAAATCCGGAATTTGCAATAATAGCTGACAGAATGGCCAGACTAAAGGAAACCGAATTGTTGATCAATATGGAGGACGAAAATAATGCTAAACTTATCGAAACTTCCGGCCTTGTATTAAATTTATTGCTCTTGAGAAAAGGAGAGTTCACAACAAACCAAATGCAACAATACCGGCTACACAAAAAAGGGTTGAACCAAAAAGAAATAGCAAAGGAATTAAGTGTGAGTCAACAGTCTGTTTCAAAAACGTTAAATCAAATTCAATTCAACAGCATTGCAACAATTGAAGAACGGTTATTAAATCTTTTTACCGATGGAACAAACTGATGTGCTTTTACAAAACACTTACTTTTTATTAATAGTAGTTGGCGGGGCATTTTTCCTGCTTGCTACAAGCGGTAAATTTGTAAATCAAATGATGAACCTGATTTACAATAAATCTATTCAGGAAATTTCTGCTGTATCGGATGAACATAAGTCCAGCGAATCAAACCCAAAATCTTCTGAAGATAAACAAATAATTCTTGACCGCATTTCAACAGGATTGATAATTGGAAAGTGTGAAAACATCATAATTTTACTACTGACAATTACCAATTCTTACACTGCTATTGCATTAATTTTTACTGCTAAAACCATTATCCGAAAAGAAGATATTGGCAAAAACAGCATGTTTTTTCTTGCCGGGACTTTACTGAATGTTACTTATAGTCTTATTGTAAGTTACCTGATTGTACTGTTAGTTAAATACACTACACTTTAATAATATTACATACATAAAAATGGTTATGCAAAATTCAGTTAATTTAAAATCCATCCTTTCTATATGCTTCATATTAATCCTGCAGATAGGTGTGCCTAAAATTATTCATGCACAACTTCCCACCCCTTCACTTGTAGGTTACTGGCACAACTGGAATGATACAAGTGCTCCTTACATTCCTTTAACTGCAATCGACAACAGATATAATGTTATTGAAATTTCTTTTGCGGTTCCTGTATCTCCACAGGATATGACGATGACTTTTATTCCCGACAATATAACTGTTCCCGCATTCATATCACAAGTACAGGCATTGCAGGCTGCGGGGAAAAAAGTATTGCTAAGCATTGGTGGCGCAAATGCTTTTATTGACCTCACAACTACAGTTAACAGAGATGCATTTATTGCCTCTATGACCAACCTGTTGGTGACTTATGGTTTTGATGGTATTGATATAGATATTGAACATGGGAATGCCATCACCATTACAGGAGGAACCATTGCTAGTCCTACCAATATTTCACAACAGCATTTAATAGCTGCCATTCAGCAAATTATGCAAAACTACCGGACTGCTTTCTCTAAAAAAATGTTGCTGACCATGGCGCCTGAAACTGCTTATGTAACAGGTGGCATGTCGGCCTATGGCGGAATTTGGGGTGGCTATTTGCCTATAATAAATGCTTTGCGCGATTCCATTGATATGTTGCATATGCAATTATACAACAGTGGCTCCATGTATGGAATTGATGGAGGAATTTACACACAGGGGAACGCAGATTTTATTGTTGCTATGACCGAGGCAGTAGTACAGGGATTTCAGACTGGTGGCGGATTCTTTCAGGGATTACATGCTCATAAAATTGCTGTAGGTTTACCTGCATGCGGCAATGCTGCCGGTGGCGGATTCGTAAATGATGCTACCGTTAAATCAGCAATTGATTACATCCGTGGAAACGGACCGAAACCCGGCCTTTACACACTCACCAACACTTATCCTGACTTAGCTGGAATGATGACCTGGTCGATTAACTGGGATGCCGTTAATACTTGTGAAACATCGTATAATTATGCCATTAATTTTGAATTAATTTTCGGCACTCCAACTGCACTGAGTGAGTTAAATTCATCCGAAAACACTGTTAAGCTATTCCCAAATCCCTCAAATGGAAATTTTTATATCCAAAGTAAAATTTCATCTGCAGAATTAACTATTACCGATGTTGCCGGAAAAATAATTTATGCTGATCAACACTTTGCTGAAATGCAGCAAGTGGTATTACCTGAACAAGGCATCTTCCTCATTCAACTACGGACCGAGTCAGAAGTTCTGAATGGTAAAATTATCATCACCAAATAACAATACTTGTTGAATAAAAATGGAGATTTATTGAAATAACTATATTTGTCCATGAACTTCATCAACAAAACCACATACTATTTATGAAACTGGAGGGTGGTGGGGTCGGGGTTGTTGATGAATAGTCTGGGATTAAAAGAAATTGTTGAGGACTGGATTAAGCCTTTAGGAACTATTTTTATCAATTGTCTTAAATTAATCGCTATGCCCTTAATTCTGGCATCACTAATCACAGGCCTTGCCGAGTTAAAAGACTTTTCAAAACTTTCTAAAATGGGTGGCAATACTATTGTCATTTATTTGTTTACAACTGCATTTGCGGTAAGTCTAGGACTGGTATTAGCTAATATCATTCAACCAGGAAGTTTTATAAATGAAGAGGCGCGGTCAACCTTACTTTCCACATTTGCCGGTGATGTCGATTCCAAAATCAGGCGAGCAACGTTTAAGTGGAGATGGAGGGCGTTACTGTTTGGTTGGTGAACAAAATTATTGACCTGATTATGTCAAAGGAACAAAGGGGGTTTTCTCCTTATTCGGAGGCATGGTTGTTGGAATTGGGGGTTTTTTTTTTTTTGGGGTTTTTTATTTGTTTTTTTTTTACTTATGGTTTTGTTGGTTTTTTTTGCTGTTTGTGTTTGTTTACTGACGTTATTTTTAAACAGTGGCACAACTGGTAGCCTTCTCCACCAGTTCTTCTGCCGCGACATTACCTGTTACCATGGAATGTGCTACCGAACATTTAGGAGTTGAAGAGGAAGTAGCAAGTTTTGTTCTTCCATTGGGTGCAACTGTAAATATGGATGGCACTGCGTTGTACCAGGCAGTAGCTGCTATTTTTATTGCTCAGGTAATGAGTATCGATCTTACACTTTCGCAACAATTAATGATCATTGTAACTGCAACTCTGGCAAGCATTGATCAGCAGCTGTTCCGGGTGCCGGAATGGTGATGCTGGTTATTGTTCTGGGTCAGGCCGGAATTCCTGAAGCAGGATTAGCTTTAATATTTGCTATCGATCGCCCCCTTGACATGTTTCGTACAGTGATAAATGTAAGTTCTGATGCTTGTGTGTCTACTTTGATTGCAAAGAAACAAGGGATGCTTCGGAACCCTGTTGCTAAAGAATGGGATGATAATTATAAAAAGGGGTCCTCCAAATAATTTAATTTGTCATAAGTCTGTTCATGAAAACACCCGCACATACCACCATTGATCAATACATACAGGCTCAACCCGATATTGCCAGAAGATATTTAGTGCAGATCCGTAAAACAATTTTATCTGTTGCACCGCATCTAAAAGAATCTATCAAATACGGCATGCCAACATTTGAATTCTATGGAAATGTGGTACATTTTGCTGCATGGAAGTCGCATATTGGCTTGTATGCAACTCCTTCAGGAAACGAAGCATTTGCAAAAGAACTAAAACCGTATGTTGTAAGTAAAGGTGCTATTCAATTCCCCTATGATCAGCAATTACCAGTTAAATTAATTACGCGGATAACCATTTTCAGAGTCCAGGAAAATTTATTCAAAGCTAAAGTTAAGAAGCTGAAAGTGAAACCCGACATCACTTATCATAAAGATGGTTCGATCTGGGCCATAGGGAAAATGAAAAATGGTCGACAGGAAGGAAAGTGGGAATGGTTTCGGAAAGATGGAACAATGTTGCGTTCCGGGAGTTTTAAGGATGGTAAACAGGTTGGTACTTGGGCAACATACGATAAGATGGGAGAAACATATAAAGAAACTATATTCAAATAATAAAAATGGAATCACCCATCAGTTTTTTTAATGAAGATATAAAGTACATTCTTAAAAATAAAAATGCTATTCGTGAATGGATCACATCCGGAGTAAAAAAAGAAAAGCTTCGGATTGAAACGATCAACTATATTTTTTGCAGCGATAAATTCCTGAGAAAAATTAACAAGCAGTTTTTAAATCACGATTACTTTACGGATATCATCACTTTTCCTCACGAACAATTTACGGCACAAATCGGAGGCGATATTTATATTAGTCTGGATCGAGTACGGGAGAACGCTGAGGAATTCAACCAATCTTTTACAAACGAGCTCCACCGCGTTATGGCTCATGGGGTATTGCATTTATGCGGATACGGCGATAAATCAGAAGCCGAAGAGAAACTGATGCGTAAAATGGAAGAGAAGTGGCTTAAAGCGAGAAATTTTACTTAATCATCCTGAACTTCTTACCTCAGCGCTTTACCACCAGTTTCATAAACATCGGCTCAACCTTTTCATTGCTAAGTTTTACCTGATACATTCCGGAAGCAAAAGGTGACGAGTCCATGGAATATCCCGAAGCGATTTGTTGCTTTTCAAACACGATTCTTCCATTCATGTCTGTTAATGTAAAATCATATTCCATATCGCCATCAAAATAAACCGTAAATTCATCTGAGGCGGGATTAGGAACTCCGATCAGACTGTTCTTATCGGTTAGCATCACAGCTACTATTTCAGAATAAGAACTTCTTCCATCAAAGTCGGTTTGTTTCAAACGGTAATAGGATAATCCGCGATAAGGTTCGGTATCGGTGAACGCATACGACAATTGATAATTGCTGTTGCCGGCACCATCGGTTATTCCGGCTGTTTCGAAATCAATTCCATTTTTACTTCGTTCAATTGTAAAATAATCGTTGTCGATTTCAGATGCAGTAACCCAATCACATCTCACATCTTTATTATCGACGGGCTTTGCATTGAATGATAATAATTCAATTGGCAACGGAGAAACCTGACCCAGCTTTAGCGTGAATATATCCATTGGAAATCCGGTTGCCGTTAATGTAAATGAAGGTGGAAAAGGATCAAAATCTACTGTTCCACTAAAGTTACCTACGGTATAAACATAAAAGAGACTGTCAACAGCAACGCCCTGAGCATTATCATTAACTGTGCCTCCGATATTATAAAACCAGCAGGTACTGTCGGCAACTCTTAAACTCAACACAAATCCATCTGTACCACCATTGGCAACAATATTTTGTGTTTGAGAAATAAACGGATTAATATCCATTGTCCCACTAAAAGTTCCGGAGACATAAACATTATTTAATTTATCAATAGTAATAGCGGATGGCAGATCACCCCCGGTTCCCTTTAAATGACCGGTCCACAAATGATTTCCATTAGGATCGAGCTTTTGAATATAACCGTCATTATTTGTGAGCCCACCGGAAGTTGCCAAAGTATAAACACCGGGCCCCGGATCAAAATCGGCGTTAAATTTGAAATGGCCCGTATGATATACATTTCCAATATTATCAGTTATGATGTCTGTCCCTACATCATCCAATCCACTACCAATAGATTTTGCCCAAAGCAAATTTCCGGCACTGGATAATTTCAAAACAAAAATATCGGCAACACCAACTGAAGTATAATTTAAAGTTCCTGCATTCGGATCAAAGTCGGCAGTGCCGGAATAATAACCTGTCACCAATACATTGTTTGAAGGATCAACTGTAATTCCATTTCCAATATCATAAGCCGTTGCGGAACCAATAGTTTTAGCCCAACCGAATCCACCGGCCGTATCAAGTTTCAACACAAAAATATCGGATGTATTTGCGGCTGATACAAGATTTGACGTTCCGGCATTGGGATTGAAATCAACCGTACCTTTATAATTCCCTGTCAGATAAACGCTATTGCCTTTTGCCGAAATTGCAGATACTTCTTCATTATTAGCATTCCCAATTCTTCTGGCCCAGACGGTTTGAAAATTTTTATTATATTTAATGATAAAAATATCTTTACCACCAGCAGAGGTAACATTTATGGCAGGATCGAAACGGTGCTTTTCAAGGTTAGCAATCTGTTCAAAAGTGCCGGCAACGAAAATATTTCCCCCGGTATCCTGACAAACTGCAGTTACCTCATCATTTCCGGGACCACCAAATTCATAGGTTGACAATCCGCTATAACCTGTCAGACTGGTAGATGAAAGCATTGCATTTTTATTTGCAATGTTATAATTATAAGAAATTTGAGATGATCCTAGTGCTGATCCTCCTGCAACAATTCTGGTAGTTACCTGTTTTGAGAGGCACTGGACAGAAAGAATACCATTAGAGCCAACACTATGTGACCATACATGATCCAGAATTAAAGTTAGTCTAACAGAAAAAACATCTTCTGACCCTCGTGATGTTTTAAGATTAATTGCCGCCCCGGGATCAAAGTCTGATGTGCCTTTAAAACTTCCGGTAACGATAAAATTACTTCCCGGAGTAAGCACCAAATCGTAAATTATTTCATCCATGTTTCCTGCAAAAACTGCATGATCAACATAATCACCGTTTGCCGATAATTTCAGTACCAAAGCATCGTCATTTGAGGCTAATCCGAAGTATGAGGGAGTTGCAACAACCGTGACAACACCCGCATTGGGATCAACATCTTTCGAATACCTAAACCCTGATGTCATCACAAGGTATGGAGTTGCACCTTGTGATACAGCAATATTAATATAAGACGACCATGCGTTTTGTGAAAATGTTTTCGACCAGGTGAATGCTCCTGCAGAATTCAATTTCAATAAGCATGGCACTCCGTTAACTGTGTTCATGTTGCTTACTCCGGCTGTAATATCAAAGTCAATTGTGCCCCCGAATGAGTACATGGCTACATATACATTTTCATAAGCATCCGTTTTTATATCACGTGGCCAAAGACCAACTGACGCTCCAACAACTACACCTCCCCACACATAATTGCCAACATTAGAATATTTTGCAATGTATACACCATCATTTGTATTGGCATTAGCGGTGACCGTTGGAGCTCCGGGATCTAAATCCATTGATCCATTTAACCAACCCGTAATTATAATATTATCTAAATCATCCACTGTAACCGATTCGGGATAATTCCCATCAATTACAGTAGCTAAAGAAGACGTAGTTCTTAATTGCTTTGCCCAGGTGAACGCACCTGCTGCAGAAACTTCCATAATGTAAGTATCACAAAAAGCTCCTGCTATAACATTAAAGGTAAGGACACCTGCGTCAAAATTAATATCAGTTGATCCAAAGAATTCACCAGCTACTATAAGATTATAATTCAGATCAAAATCCATTGAAGCTACGTTCACACTTTGAGACGTCTGACCCAATTGCTTTGCCCAAATAAAAGTTCCATTGATGTTTAATTTAACTAATACCACACCATTTGCAAATGCAGGCTGAGTAAAAGAGGCCACCCCGCTCCGGGATCGACATCTATAGTACCACCGAAACCGATTGCCATATATACATTACCTCCTGGATCAACTGCCATTGCCGAAATATATTCAGTTGATGTACCTCCAATTTTATAAGCCCAAACCAAATTTCCGGCAGCATCCGATTTCATTATAAAAATATCGGCACCTCCAGAAGGAGTCAAATTCACAATTCCCGCTCCCGGATCAAAATCAGTGGTTATTTCAAAACTTCCAGCTACATAAGCATTGGCTCCTGCATCGGTACCCACCAATTCACCTTGTTCAAGTCCAGAGCCGGTTCCGAAGCGAGCCCATTCAAAAGTCTGGAATTGAGCCTGACTGGTTGACTGAAACAAAATAATAATGAATAATGTCAGAAACCACAACCTGCTTACAGAAAGCTTGTTGTATTTAAAGTCATTAATAAATGGGTACATGGCAGAATAAGAATAATTTACAAATAAATTAAAAATTGATGCTTCAGGCAATTACCAAAGGTGGTAACTTTTAGCAGGTCAGGCAATACCCGAAAAGGTGTATATTTTGGCCTAAAATGCAATTAAGTACAACTTTTGACCGCATTAAAAGAAGCCGAAGATGTTTTTGTTGATGGCTTTTGCCACTGCTTCAGTCATGGAGCTGACATGCAGTTTCTCATAAATTTTCTTCATATGCGCGCGCACCGTGTCATACGAAATGCACAACTCATCGGCAATCATTTTATAACTTTTGCCTTTGACCAACAGCCCTAAAACCTCTCTTTCGCGAGCCGATAAATTAAAATCTTCCTCTGAATCGGGCTTTCCGCTTTGAAACTGATTCAACACCTTTTTGGCAACGCTTGGCGACATTGGAGCACCGCCATTATGCACTTCCACAATGGCATCAAGCAGTTTTGCTGATCCCGCATTTTTTAAAATATATCCACTTGCACCCGCTTTCAGTGCTGCAAAAATCCGGTCATCATCATCGAATACTGTCTGCATCAAAATATGAATATCCGGGAAAAACTTCCGTATTAAAACAACACCTTCAATACCATTAATTCCGGGCATATCAATATCCATGACTACGACATGAGGATTCGAATCTGTGATATTATCCTTTAATTGTTTGCAATTCGGGAAGGATCCCACCAGCTCCAGGTTATCAGTATCACCAATCAATAGCGAAATTGAATCCCGAAGAAGTGCATTGTCATCAAAAATTGCTACCCGAATTTTGTTCATCCGATTAAAATTAACTGCAAAGAAACGTTGAAATTACCATTCACTCAATTACTAATAGTGGTAATCGTTGGAATGGCTGAATAGCTACAAAAAATCATAATTAGTTACTTATCAATTAATTAATCTGTCTTAAAAGTTATACGTACTATAGCTCCGGATGGTTCTGCCTTGCCCAGATACAGTTCTCCACCGATATCTTTTGCCCGCGATTTTAAATTATGCAGTCCGTTTCCACCTAGTCCGTTGCCATTGGTCAGTGCCGGAAAGCCAACGCCATCGTCAGCTATTTCGAGATGCAAAACACCCGATTTACTCTTCAACGATACCATTACATTTTTCGCCCCGGCATGTTTAACGATGTTATGAATGGCTTCTTTGAAAATGAGGAATAAATTTTTTCTTTTTTCGGGCGATAAAACCAGTGGCAATAAATCGTTTTCAAAGTCAAACTGGAAGGAAGTTCCATTAGGTGAAAGCATCATCGCTGAAAATGCAAGCATCCTGTTTTTTAACTGATCTATTGATTCGTTCCCCGGATTTAAACTCCATACAATATCACTCATTTTATCGATGAGATCACGCGAAGCAAAACTGATTTTATTTAATACTTCTTCATTGCCTGCATTCTTCAATGCTCTGTTTTTCGCTACATCACTGTATACAGAAATGCTGCTCAGTGTACTACCTAAATCATCGTGCAATTCCCGACTGATTCGTAACCGTTCTTCTATTAATGATATTCTTTTTTCACTTTGTTTTTTCCTGTTAAAATGGACAAACAACAAATACGCAGCAACCAATGTAATCAGCACTGCTATTAATGAAACATTTCGCAGCGATTTTTCTTTGGCACTTATCTGGTTTGCGAGATCCAGATTTTTTGCACTCATCTCCAGGTCCGCCTGCTGAAGCAATAATTTTTTCCGCTGATTTTCTTCATTCAAACGCACTTCTGTCAATTGAAGATCTTTAATCTTCGCTTCATTTTCAGCCAATGCCAATTGATCTTCCTTACTCTTGTTTTTTGATGTTTCCAGAATTAATTGTTGCTCTCGTTGTTCCAGAATAAGCTTGTTAATTTTTTGCTCCGAAAGCAACCGTTGAATTTCTTCCTGCTTTTGTGCAGTTTGAAATTTGCTCTCAGCCTCGACTATAATTCTTGCCTTTTCTGCATTGTAAATGGAATCCTGCAGCAACTTATATTTTTGAAAATACTTCAGCGCTCCGGAATAGTTTCCACTTTTTTCATAAATTTTGGATAGTAAATCCGATGCATCCATTACTTTTTTAATATCATTAATAGCAACCGCCTGCGAATAACTTTTTTCAGCATAAAAACCTGCGCTATCCAAATTATTCAGTTGAAAATAATTGAGCCCGATTAAGTTAATCAGATAGGGCAAATCCGTGGTTGCATTTAATTTTTCACCAATTTCCAATCCCGTTCTTGCATGAAAAATTGATTTCACATAATCCATTTTTTCATAGTGTAAATCGGCAAAACCACTGTTTGCCGCCATGGTAAAGTAAACATTTTTGTTTGCAACTGCAGCAGTCATTGCTTTTTCGAAATATGTTTCCGCATCCTGGTATTTCTTCTCTAATAAATAGGCATTTCCTTTCTCCAGATAAATTCGAGCAATTCTGTTTTTGATTCCTGAACTTAGCGAAAGATCTAATGCCTTATCATAATATTCATGTGATTTAGGAAAATTATTCTGGTTGTAAAAAATATTCGCCAGCGTAATATAAACCCAGATTTCATCATTGGAATTTCCCGATTTCTTATGGTATTCCAATGCACTTAAACCTGTTTTTACCGCTTCATCAAAATTTTGTTGCTCAAAATAAATATTGCAAATTTTATTCAAAGTAGATCCAATGTCTGCAGTTGAATTGGATTTCTTAGCCAACCTTAATGCATCATTCGAATAATAAAGTGCACTATCAAACTTGTTTAGAAAAGTGTAATTATTAGCAATAGCATTATAAGTCCAAATCAGACTTGATGTATCTTTAAATTCTTCATAAATAACCTGGCATTTTTTTAAGATGTCAATCCGTTTCTGATTTTGAGTTCCTAATGCTGTACTAAGTGTTCCAAGCGACTTGGCGTATGGAATTTTATACGGACTCTTCTCCAATATTTCACATGCTTTGGTAGCATAAGCTAATGTGGAATCGTAATTCCTTATAATTAAAATAGGCAGCACGCTGATTTAAAACTACACCCTTAAAATAAACAGATTGCTGTCCCTTCGCGATCTCTTCAGCTTTAATCAAATAGTCATTTGCCAGATCAATTTTTGAACGTGCATTTAAACTGAAAAGTTTTGTCAACGCAACAAATCGCAACGAATCATTGGAGGCTTCCGCCAGATTCGATTCCCATTTTTCGATTTCGGTTTGCTGTCCAAATACCTTCGCGGGAAGGCAAAAAATCAATATGAAGGTTATCCCAAATAAAGCACTCTTTATACAGTTATTCATAAATTACTCTTAATGGGTATCAATTCTTCAAATATAAAGATATCCGGCTGGTTACCAAATACCTGAAATCAGGTATCATCTTCACCAAATGTGCCCCCGTATTTCGGGCTGTACAATTACCAAATGTGGTGAATTTTTGGGGTGATTGATAAAATTATTTTAGTTTAGATTATGATGTATTAAACTTATTACCAGTTATTTACATCTTTATTATGTATTTTGAGTCAACACTGCCAAATGTTAATATGGGTCTCCGAAAGCAACAACCCATTGACATGAGTCGGTTTTCTTCTCAAATTTGCTTAAGATGTGTGAATTCTGTTTCAACTTCAACTGAACTTAAAATCGACCAAAACCTTTCTGATGAAAAAATCTTTACTCCTTACCACCGCATTAATCACTTCCATTTGTTCTCACCAGGCACAAGCCCAGTGGACTCGTATGGATGAAACCATTTCTGTTCCGAACACGAATGTTAACAGCAGAATGTCCGTTTCGCCATCTCCGGCATTGTTAAGCAAAGCAAACATCCCGCAATCGGAATGCATTTCTCCAGCATTGAAGGCGCAGGTACAGGCTGAAAATAAGCGTAACCGGGAACAGATTAAGACTAAAAATCCTTCGCTATTTGCGAACAGAAGTTCTCAATTACCAACTTTCATCTGGCCTACCCAACCAAAAGCAGGATTCACCGATTACGGATATTACACGGTTCACAATCTGGTTGATCACAATGCTGCATTCCCCAATCAGTTGCAGGATTACAATTGCCTGCAACGTACTTATGATTTTGGAAGCGGTAACCACGAAGGAACCGATATTATTTACTGGCCTTATGCATGGAGAAGCATGGATGCAGGCATTATGGAAATTGTTGCTGCTGCTCCCGGAATAATTATCAATAAACGAAATGCATATCCCGACAGAAGTTGCTTGAACAATGGTAATTCGGCATGGAATGGAATTATAGTAGAGCATGCCGATGGCTCGGAAGCATGGTACTGGCATTTCAAAACAGGAAGTGCAACTACTAAAAATATAGGTGATGCAGTTGTTGCCGGTGAATATTTAGGTCTTGCCGGAAGCTCCGGAAGTTCCGACTGGCCTCACGTACATTTTCAGGTAAACGATTCTTCCGGAAATTTTATCGATCCATGGGAAGGTCCATGTAATCCAACTACACCTGTGAGTCTGTGGCAAAACCAACAGCCTTACAATGTACCTTCTGTGAACCGAGTATGTACCAAATCATCTCAAATAGATTTTTACGATTGTCCTGATCCTGAAATTACCTATGAAAAAGATACTTTCCAATTAGGAGATTCACTTTGGATATGGGCCTATGTGCGCGATTTAGAATTCAACTCAACCATGAACCTCGACCTCATTACACCTTCAGGTGCAAGTGGCATTAACTGGAGCTTTACTGTGCCCTGGGCAACATGGCCAACTTCGTATGTGAGATGGTATTACATTATAGATAACTGGTTTGTAAATGGTACATGGACCTGGAAAGTGAATTATGGTGGCAACAATTATGAGCATCAGTTTGTAATTGGAAATCCACTAAGTACACAGGAGATTTCCGGAGTACAGCCTTGTATCATTTCACCAAATCCTGCACAAAAATTCATTTACCCTTTCTGTTCCCGGAAATAAATCCATTAAAGCAATAAGTGTTATTGATCAGCTTGGAAGAGAAGTGCTTTCTATTAATGAAAAACTAAATGGTGGCATAACGAAAACTGAAATTGATTGTGCAGCATTACCTTCCGGAGTGTATTATGTGAAGGCCTCATCTGATGAAGAACTGTTTGTTTCCAAATTTGTAAAGCAATAGGAAAAATGTGCTGATGTGCTGATGTGCTGATGTGCTGATTATTGTTCCTGAGTAAAAAGATGTGACTGCACTTGGTTTGGTGATTTGAAAATTTGATGGTTTGGTGATGGATATTCCTGAGTAAAACAGATTTGATTGCACTTTAGTGACAAGCGCTGCCCAGAGCGCAGTCGAGGGGTGACAAGTGACAAGTGACAAGTGGCAAGTGGCAAGTGGGGTGACTTAGTAAAAAAAGTGTGACTGCCCATGGTTTGATGATTTGAAAATTTGATGGTTTGGTGATGGGTATTCCTGAGTAAAACAGATTTGATTGCACTTTAGTGACAAGCGCTGCCCAGAGCGCAGTCGAGGGGTGACAAGTGACAAGTGGCAAGTGGGGTGACTTAGTAAAAAAGTGTGACTGCATTTGAGTGCCAAGTGGCAAGCGCTACCCTGAGTCCGACGGCTGGCGGACCGAAGGGTTGAAAGTTGTAAGTTGAATGTTGAAAGTTGAAAGTTTCTTTAATCTTTAATCCTTAATCCTTAATTAATTCCGCGTCTCCATAACTCTGCGTTCAAAAGTAGGTCATTGGCCATATGTCATAGGGGGGATTTATTGACAGAAATTTATTTCGTCATCTCCTGATGTTTTTAATTGAATAACAAATAACAAGAATTGAATATTGAATAATGACATTTTAGGCTAACACTACCTATTATTTTACCAAGATTCAACCTGGCTTTTATCATCTATCATCATAACGAAAATTCTTTTTTTGCGAAGTAACCTATTAATTCTTAATCCTTAATCCTTAATCCTTAATTAATTCTGCGTCTCCCTAACTCTGCGTTCAAAAAAAAGACTTTAGCAGCAAAGCTGCTGTCATTAGGTCATTGGCGGCAGAGCCGCGTCATTAGGTCATTGGCGGGATTCCCCATCGCGTAGGCGAAACTCCTCCGCGTCTGGCACCTTTTGGCGAATGCATGGCCTTGAAAACCCGGTTGGCCATTGAAACAATGACGGTAATTTGCTATTTTTGTACCTTACACTTCCTTAATCCTTAATCCTATTGACATTTTAGTTGAGCACCAAATTGATTCTGAGCAGCATTCATCCTGACATCTATCATCTATAATTTATCATCCTAACGAAATTTATTTCTGAGCAGAAATACATTAATCCTTAATCCTTAATCCTTAATCCTTAATCCTTAATTCTTAATCCTATAATCCTATAATCCTTCCCTGATGGCTAAGAAATTATTACTCCTCACTATTTTTCATGCGTTATTTATTTTAAATGGCTATTGCCAGAAGAGTCCGACACTAATAAATATTACCGGCGTCATTGAAAATAACGTCTCCGATTCTTTGTTAATCATGAACGGACTCGATGAGCCTGTGCATCAGATTGCAATCACCGAAAACAGTAAAGTAAAAGGATACTTTAAAGGTAAAACCGGTTATTACCACATGATGCTAGGGCAGGAAAAATTCCCCTGCTATTTTAAATCCGGTGATATGCATTCCTTTTCGGTGAATATGCAGGATATAGGTAATTCAATTCAGTTTTCGGGGGGACAAGCTGCAGCAAACAACTACCTCATTGCAAAAGCAAAACGCGATGGTGTTACGAAAGCTGCAGAGGCAAATGGCATGGCAATAAAAATGGAAGAAGCTGATTTTATAAAATACAACGATTCAATTTTTAAAGCTAAAGCAGACCTTCTGAATAATTCCGGAATACAGGATGATGCCTTTATACAACTCGAGAAAAAATCGATTGCTATTGAGCAGTTGAATGAGCTGGTGAATTTTCCGATGATGAAAATATTTGCATTGGGACAAAAAGATTTCAAGACCAGTGCCAATTATCCGGATGCATTTAAACTGACGAACTTCAACGACCCCGAATTAATTCAGGTGCCCGGCTATACGATGCTGATACAAAACCTATCGTTTAAATTGGCCAATGAAAAAAAGGAACGCAATGAAGTGCGGGATGTCTTTACAGAGTGTTTGAACATGATTGACTCGCTGGTTACCAATGCAGCGGTAAAAGAGTATATGGCTTTTAACTTTGGTAAGATGGCATTGGAGCACACCAAAACTCCTGCCGAATATGTGGCAAAATATAGGGCTATTATAAAAGATCCAGCGCATTTAAAAGTAGTTGATGATTGGTTTTCACAAGCAGAATCGACATTACCTGGTAAGCCTTCACCGGACTTTAAACTCAAAGATATATCAGGAAAAGAACATTCATTAAAAGATTTCAAAGGTAAATACATTTACATTGATGTCTGGGCCACCTGGTGCATGCCATGCATAGCAGAAATTCCACACTTGAAAAAACTGGAAAGCGAAATGCACGACAAAGACATCGTATTTGTCAGTATTTGCGCATACGATGAAAAAACCAAATGGGAAAAATACGTTCAGGAAAAACAAATGACCGGCGTACAACTTTTCTCTGAAAAAACAGAGCCTTTTCTATCAAAGTATTCCATCAAGGGCATCCCACGTTTCATACTTCTAGACAAGGAAGGAAAAATCATCAACCCTAACGTCGAACGTCCTTCGGATCCGGCTTTGCGGAAGGTTTTTGCGGAGTTGGGGCTTTAGGGAGAAGCAGAATGAGATGCGGAGAAGCAATTTTGTTCTGAGCAGGGTCACCTTAATTCTTAATCCTTAATTCCACGTAGAAGGGCAGAAAAGGGAAAGTTCCTTTTTTATGTTTTGACTAATTTCTTTAACATTTGTATTACTTTTAAGGAATTGATTTCAAGCAAGTTTTTGAAACGCAATACAAAACTGTGGAATTCTCGTTTTAGACATGCCAAATAATGTGCAACTTAAGCAAGATTTAGCGAGTTCTACGTAACTGAGGATAAAAATTCAAAGATTAAATGAATATTGAATTAGTAAATCGTATTAAGCGGATTACGCTTATAGCCTTGGCATCGGACGACGAGTTAGTGGAAACTTTAGTATTAAAAGGAGGCAATGCAATTGAATTAGCTTATTTTAATACTGCATCAAAAATCTCAAGAACCTCTTATGATTTGGATTACTCTATTGAAAAAGGTGATTTTACAGAACCAGAAGAAGAAATTGAATTAAGATTGAAGTCCACTTTAGTAAGAACCTTCATTGAACATGGATTTGTCGTTATTGATTTCAAGTTTTTTTCTAGACCACATTACCCTCAGATTGAAACAGCTGATTTTTGGGGAGGATATAAGGTGGAATTTAAAGTTGTTGAGAAAGTAAATTATGAAAGTAATTCAACTAATATTGATAAAATGCGTAGATCGTCTGTTGTAATTAATCCAAATAATTCTCCAATTTTTGAATTGGAATTTAGTAAGTTCGAATTTATTGGTGAAAAAAAGGCAATCGAATTAGATGGATACAAAATTTATGTTTATACCCCAGAAATGATAGTTTTCGAAAAACTTAGAGCAATTTGTCAACAAATTCCAGAATATAAGGTTATTGTACCGTCATTTAATTCGAGAGCTAGAGATTTTTATGATATCTTTATTATTATGGACTCTATTGGAATAGATCCCAACACAGATAACAATTTGGAATTGATTGTAAATATTTTTGCAGCCAAAAAAGTCCCCATTTCGTTTATATCTAAAATTCGAGAGAACTATCATCTTCATGTAGATAATTGGAAAAGTGTTGTTGATACTGTTCCAGCTACAGAGCAACTGAATGACTTTGATTTTTATTTCAATTTTGTTCTTGATAAAATTGAAAATCTTAAATTCCCTTAGGAGAGAATATATTCCAAGTTTTATCAAATTCCATTTCTTTCATTTCATAGTTTAAATAAAACCTATATGGTTTCGGTTTTTTCATTAAGTCATTTAACCTACTAGTTGCAATGCCAGCTCTTTCCAAATAAAAACCTATAGCTTGATGGTATGGATAGATGAAATTTATTTTTTCTAATATAGCAATTAGTTTATTAATTGAAATTATGTTTGAAGAGTGTTTATATATATCAAGAACTGAATCTACACCACCGGCATAGGCAGGCCGAACTGTGATATCGATTAGTGTTCTTTCTATATTGGTTACAGAGATATCATCCAATACATAGATTCCAGCCCGATGAGAATACATTCCATTATGTATTACTAAAGTATAATCCTCATATATTGCTATAGTTTCTGATTTTCTCTGAGCTTTTGAAAATGCTATATCGATTCTTTCTTGTTCAAGTTGTCTTTCGATTTGATTTTTTTTACTTTGTTCAAAAGTTATATAAATTGTTTTTGGAATTTGATTGGTTAATCCATGAATGAATGCTGCTGTAAAATGAGAAAGATAAGATTTATTAATTAATGAAACAGCTAATTGAAAAATCGATGAAGCTGAATCTACATATCTTATTTTATTAGAAAGGGATCCACTAAAAAAAAATTCTTCCTTTTTTAATGTATTGCTGGAAGTTATTTTTTCAATGAATTTTTCTGTATTCATTGTAATGGGCAAATTCCACTGATTTCTTTTTTGCTCTAAGATTTCCCCCAGCTGCTCATACGAGTATACTTTCCTCACACTTTCTTTAAAAAAAGCCTTAATGTTGCTTTCTGCTATATAAAACCTAGATTTATTTCCCATTTCCGATAAATACGTAAAGTATATATACTTTACGCAAATTTACATTAATTGTTTAACAAAAGCAAGTATTTAAAGTTAACTCATTGAATATTAACTAATATATTTTTATCCTTAATGAACAAATTTTAAAATAGTATGTATACATAAAGTATATATACTTTATGTAAAGATACAATATTTTCTTGACATAAAGTGGCCTCCAGTCTTTTTACTACCATAACATATTGATTTTAAGCATGAAAAGATTAGTATCAAAATTCTAATTAGTGTTTGAAACTAAGTTATTGCAATAAACCTTATCTCACGGTTGGACAGCAGGTCCTCCGATATTATTTTGAAAATATCTCGGCGGCAGACCTCGCCGCCAAGATCATCATTGTTAAACTGTCCAAAAACTAACAACACGCTTTTGACTGTATTTTTCAATTAATTTAGAATTCCGCCTTGATTATTTTTGTCTTTAATCATGCATTTTACTAATGAGAAAAACCGATTCAATCACAAACTGTTTCCGGAAACACTAGACCAAATGGTGGAGCAGGTCAACAACGTAGGCCTCATTGATTATTTTGAAGAAAGTGCAAAACCTGTCCGGTTCTTAATTTATGTATTAGGTGGAAATTCCGGATCATTTTGGCCCCTCATTGTGATTGCATTTCCGGCGTATTTTGAGCTCCTTTTCAGAACCAACAAACCGAGGTGTATACCTAGCAATTCTGGAAAATAGATAAGCCATAAACAAAGTCAGCATCAAGCTATTTACGAAATCTTCAAACTAATTTTCTACTTCACTCCAATGCGTCAACCTCCCATTTTACGCCGTCATTTTCAAAACCTACATCGAAAAACCAAGTGTTTACCCACTAGACTTTTTCCTATACCTTTTGTAAGATATTGATATTTAGTGTAATAAAATTTGAGAAGTCCAGCCTAGAAAATAGGTCAGGTGTTGTAAATGGTGTATTTTTAGAGGGATAGTTGCAAGTGCATTTTAGCAAATTAGAGTAATAATAGTTTGCTACAATGTTGCGCAAATAAGCGTTTTATACACGGTTAAATGCGAATATTTATTGCGGGAATATGTGCAGTTAGCGGCTATACTTTAATCACTCTTCATAAAATTGATAATTCATTTTAATAAACCATTTCCATGAAAATTAAATCGACCTTTATATCTTTAATATTTGTATTTGCAATGCTAACATGTTTTGTAAAACCAGCATCAGGATCTAATGATTATGGAATTACAGCAATTATTCAACCTACTTGTTCGGCTGCTGTATCGGGAACTTTGCACCCTGTTATTGTAGTGATCACTAACTTTGGAACCACCTCGCAGACAAGTATACCTGTCAGCTATACTGTTTCGGGAGGCATTCCTACAACAGCAACATATAATGGATATTTGGCACCTGGTACGTCAGACACTTTTGACATTTCTGTAGCGGGGTTTATTGTTCCAAATGGACCTTATACATTCTGTGCCTATAACGAGGGTGATTCAACCCCTGCAAATGACACAACATGCATTTCATGTAATGGTTCTCCAATGTCAATCAATGATCATCAAGATAATTCGAATAATGGAATCATCATCTACCCGAATCCTACAGCAGGAACTTTTTCTCTAAAAATGATGGACAAATTAGTTTACAATACATCCATTGTTATTACAGACATTTTCGGGAAAGTAGTTTGGACAAGTGATTATATCAAACCGGAATTTAATATTGACATTACAAATGAACCAAACGGTGTGTATCTGATAAATTTAATATCGACTTCCAGTATTTCAAATTCAAAATTAGTTTTGGCAAAATAGTCTTTGCGAGACAGTTACAAGCCGCTAACACGTGGTGTACCGCAAGGGCCGGCCGAAGCTATTTGTTTTTTTATTAATTTGGCAGCCGACCCCAGCGCCAAGCGCCAAAACGTGTGTGTGCAACACTTAAAAAATCCTTCTCTTATAAATAGACACCTCACAAAAAGACAATTTTCTAAATTATTTTGGAATTACCTTCGCACCCGAAAAACCGCTGTTAGCT
The DNA here is from genome assembly GCA_016713525.1 of Bacteroidota bacterium. Taxonomy (GTDB): domain Bacteria; phylum Bacteroidota; class Bacteroidia; order AKYH767-A; family OLB10; genus JADKJB01. The sequence goes on from JADJOZ010000008.1 coordinate 134,181, forward strand.
GCAAAATAATTATTAGCAATTACCTTCTTCAATGATGAGAACTCTGTTTAATAATACTTTAGTATTAATGATAATGTTTTTAGTTGCTTCATGTTCTAGTAGCGATGGGGTCGAAGAATTGAGTGGAGGTTATTTCCTACGAATGGAAGGAAAAGATTTGAATGATATTTTATGCAGTCATGCTGATGGTAAAGAGATACCGTCTAACGTTTTAACATATAACTCCAACGAAGATTTCATTATTGCTTCCCAAAAGCCGAGAGCAACTGATGACCCTCTTTATACACCAGTTGTTTATTACAACGGACGGGACAGTATCTATTATTGGCTGATCGTTCATTCAAAAAAGTTGACTCTCGGACCAATGAGCAAGCATGATTTCGATGTAGCTCGACAAAGATATAATGTTCCGTCAGCTTTAGTTTTGAAGCCACTTGATTGGCAATAATTACTGTGCTAATATCAAGCTTGAAAAAGCACCGGAATTTCATTATTAGATATTGAACCATAACAATTGATGTAGTGGCGACCGTTCAAAGTGCAGCACCTAACAGCGCGCAAGCGCAATTCGGGCATTGTGGAAGGTTGATGATTTCGGTTTCTTTGTAACTTCGTCTTAAATTGATTGATCTCGGTCACCAATCCCGAACTGCGCCTGCGTGCGAAATGTTAGTGGTAAGCCTATGAAGACAACATACAACGAAATATTCAACCAACTTTTGACAGAATACAATCTGCCAGACGACCTTTCATTTTCAGTTGATATTCCGACAGAAGTTCAAAAAATTCTTACCGACAAAATATTAATAACTGACCTTGGTGTTACCTTAAAATCATTTGACAGACTGCACAAAGCAACGCAAGACTGGGAAAATCAATCCATAATTGAAGACAGCGAAAATCATTTTCACGTTGACTGGCACATTGAACCTGCTGACAATAAAAAAGCATTTATGCTTGGTGTTAAAACGCTGAGTTTACTGGCAGACAAGTTTCAGAAAGAAAATATTAGTGGTATTAGGTTTTGGTATTCATTTCAGACTCCTGAATTAGGGCGACTTTGGGCAAAAGAAAACAATCTTGACGAAGAAGGTGACGAACATATCATAGGTGACAGACTAAGTTTTTATAAATTGCGTGACGGAGAAAATCTTATTTCAACCAACGAAAATGAAAATAAATTTTGGGCAATACTGACAATAGACATATGAAAGTAGGCCTAACCGCTAACAGTCGTTTGACAAAAAAGCGGGTTCAGTGGTTTGGAAATTGGGCGTTTTGCATTGAACATTTTACATTGCGAACTTAACATTGCACATTGAAGATTCCCGTCAGCCTCATCCCTGCCCTTCTCCTGCTTAGGCATTCCTTTATTCAGAAACATTTTCGGCAGGAGAAGGGTAGATCCTGTTACTTTTTGAACTATTCTCTGTAGCTTATGACATTTTACCTTTCAGTGAGAATATAACAATTTAAATTGGACGTTGTACATTTTGCATTTTACATTGCGAACTTGTCATTGCACATTGAAGATTCCCGACGGCCTCATCCCTGCCCTTCTCCTTTCCAGGCATTCCGTTATTCACAAATATCTTCGGCAGGAGAAGGGTAGTTCCTGTTACTTTTTGAACTCCTCTCTGTAACTTCTGACATTTTACCTTTCATAGAAAATTTAACAATTTAAATTGGACGTTATACATTTTGCATTTTACATTGCGAACTTGTCATTTAGCATTGGAAATTCCACATTGGGCATTTAACATTGAAAATTGAGCATTTAGCATTTTAAATTCATGCCTTTTAAGCAGAATTTTGAAAAAAAAGTTTTCAACACCCAAGGGTTTACCCGGGGGTTAAGGATAGTTCTAAAATTATATTAAATTGATTATTAATAACATACGAAGTATTATAAATTTCATCAAAAATTTGGCAAACCCATTTTGTACGAATAATTTTAGCCAGTAGTCTCAACACTGAAAAGTAACATGTTTGAGAATGAAGTGCGCGGAATTTAAAATATTATAAATTGTGAATCGGATAAACTGATATCAGAAAATTGCGGTGTTTTGGTTGATCCGGATAAAAAGCAAGATTTTGCAATTAAGTTTTGCTGAGTTAGATACAAAGCTGTATGAGCAACAACAATTAGATTTCAATATTGATCGTAAATGCTTGGGAATTTTTTTATTAAAAAGCCAAAATTCAAAGAAAACATATAAGGCATCATGACTTTTCTTTACCTTATTGACAAAGAAAGGAATTTAAAACGTGATGGATCGCCAAAGTAAAAATCATTATGCAAATTAACTCAAGCTAATAATTTAATAACCATTGACATTTACTCAGCTCTAAAAGAGTAGAAACTTGATAATGTTCTCAGAGAAATAATTGATTTATCAATTGAGATGCGTGATAATGCAATTTATCTCTTTAACAAAAGTAAATCCAAAATTTATGCTTTGAATTACATTAATTATAGGTTTACAATCTAGTCATCGAAAATCGCCCACTGCTGAATCAAGCCAAGCTCTAACAATTACCAATTATAATATGATACTCAAATATCTACGCTGTTAAAAATAGTTCTAAATAATTCTCAGAGGGTAAGTATATCCATATAGACAGATAGGCGTTAATGGTAATAATAAAAGATAAAAACTAAAAATCATGGATGGAATAATAAATGAATTAGCCACAGTAATTCAAAACTATTTAGCAGAACACCAGTTTGGCATTCCTGATTGGTTTGCTAAAGTAGTAGTATACATATTTATTAGTATAATTATTTTTCTTGCGAGTAAAATCGGGAAAAAGGCATTTCAATATTTCCAAACATTAAAAAAAATCCAGGAGATACATCCATTCTATTCAAAAAGTGAAATTCAACAAAAACGAAAACACTACATTCCATTAAGAATAAGGAATATGCCTGCTTCAAATGAAGATTATGAACAAAGCAAGAGGGTTTCTGATTTTGATAAAGATGCTTTATCTTGGTTTATTAACACAGAATTCCACGACCAAGGTGAAGATAGGTTCTATATGATATTGGCAGATGCAGGTATGGGCAAAACCACATTATTAATCAATTTGTATCTTCAGTACAGCAAGCGAATCAAAAGAAAATACGATATTGTTCTGCTTCCTGTTGGACATAGATTAGCGATAGAGAAGATTCGAAAAATAAAAGAGTTAAATCGACAAAGCAAAACTATATTACTTTTAGATGCTTTCGATGAAGATAAAGAGGCTATAAATAATTGGGAAAAAAGGTTTGATGAACTTATTGAAATAGTTGAAGATTTTAGAGAAGTAATTTTTTCATCCAGAACTCAATTTTTCGAGAATGAATATGCTGAACCGTATAAACTAAAAATTAGAAAACCTGGAAGTGAAAAAGAATATTATGATTTAAAAAAATGTATGTAGCACCCTTTTCTGATGATGATGTTAGGCGATTTTTAAATAAGAGATTTGGTCATATAAATATTATTAATAGTGAAAAGAAAAAAGATGCTCAAAATATTGTTGATCAATCTCCAAATCTCATGGTCAGACCTATGTTATTGGCATATATTGATGATTTGTTAATGGCTTCAAGCAAATACAAATATGTGTTTCAAGTTTATGAACAATTAATTTTAAGATGGATTGCTCGTGAAGCCAATAGTATTGAGCAAGGTCCCGATGAATTTAATGAAAATATGTACAAATTCTCAAAATATTCTGCGATTGAAATTTATCAAAAATTTAAAGAAGTAAAAGTTGGAGGAAATGGCCTGGTGCTGGAATTAAATGAAATTGACACTATTGCCAAAAAGTATTTGATAAATCTTGACAATCTGCAACTTCAAAGTCGATCTTTGCTTAACAGAAACTCTATTGGTCAATATAAGTTCTCACACAAAACAATTTTAGAGTTCTTTTTAGCAAAAGAAATTATGACCAATAGCGAGTTTGAGCAAATTTTTGATTATTCAAGTTTTGATCAATGTAAAAAATTTGTTAAAGAATACAATTCGGTACAATTTACATTAAAATATTTTGAAAAAGAGAATATAGTGCCTAAATGTAAACTTGTTGACATTTATGTATATAAACACAAAATGAAAAGATACGTTAAAAGCATTACGTTTAAAGAACAAGATTTTATAAATTTTTTATTCGAGTTAGACAATAAAAATTTTAGTAGTGGCATAAATGAGTTATTGATAGAAGATATTGTAATCCTTTCAGATTCTCGATTGTATAAAATTGAAAATTTAAGAAAAATTTACACATTGAGGAGGATTACTATTTACACAAACACTAAAAGAATTTATAATGGTAAACTTATCGATTTAAAAGAACTGCTACCTGATTGCTATCTTGCCGGATATGAATCATTTGCATCGCAACAAATAAATTCTTTATAAGATGCTACCAATTGAATAAACTCTCCATTAATCCGCCAGTTGGCAGATGAGTATCATGCAAATAAAACATCTTGAATTTTATTTGAAACATGAAGACATATTTTATTCGCATGACAAATATATTCTAGTATTTTTGAAGGTGCAGGCTTCTTGGTGAGGCTGGTATTGGTGATCAGTTTGTACAGCTCCTTCAACATTGACGACAAAGAAATACTATAATTTTAATACAGCCACGATGAACAGGAAATTTCTGAGTAAAATATTTTGGGTTGCTATTATAATACTTAGTGCTTACTACTTATATCGTGGAATTAAATTCAGATTTTTAACTGATGGAAACTTAGAAACTAAAGCTTTTTGGTATTATTTACATTTAGCAACCGCAATAGCACCTCTGGCACTTGGACCTCTTCAATTCTGGACATGGCTACGAATAAATCATACTGCTCTCCATAGAACATTAGGTAAAATATATATCATCGGAGCTTTAATTGGCGGAATTACCGCATTTTATCTTGGATTAACCATTGACTTAGAAGGTTCTATAGTTTCACTTTTGCTGCTGTCGACAACCTGGATCTTTATGACAATCAGTGCCTGGATTACTATAAAAAGAAGGAACATAGCTGCTCATCGACTATTTATGATTCGTAGTTACGGCCTTGGATTGGTTTTCGTTTTCCTGCGACTCATCGGCGACATTCCCCAAGACAAATTATTCTTCTTTATTGAGTCACCTGAAATTAGAGACGCTACATTGGAATGGATGAGCTGGGTAATTCCACTTCTGTTAATTGAACTCATATTTTCATGGATACCATCGATTAACAAGAAACATAGATAAAAATGCTCGTGGCAAATGGCCCTGTATGACCAACATTCTGCTGTTATTATGGACTTAGAAGTGCTACCTTTAATGTTAAACCTATTTTAGGAGGATTCACAAGCAAAATGACAAAGCACTTTGAAATTCAACAGACGACTGAACTTACCGAAAAGATAAAAAAGCAAGTTTTTGATTTATGGAATTCGGAATATCCTGAAAAACTTGCTTATATCAATTTGAATGAATTTGAAAATTATCTAAATTCACTAAAAAATCTTACAAACTATGTTTTGACAAGTGGCAATGATGAAGTTTTCGGTTGGGCTTTGACATTTGACAGAGAAAATGAAAAGTGGTTTGCCATCATTTTATCAGAAACAATAAAAGGAAAAGGCTTCGGCCGAAAAATGCTTGATAGGATCAAAATAAATGAACCCATATTAAACGGTTGGGTAACTGACCATTCCGGCTATAAGAAGAAAAACGGACAACCATACATTTCACCGTTGAAATTTTATGAAAAATGCGGATTTGAAATTTTAAACGATGTAAGGCTTGAACATGACAAAATTTCAGCAGTCAAAATAAAGTGGACCAATAGTAAATGATAAAGGTTTCCAATAAAACAGGTTGACATTGAAGTGTTTTATTATTTTGATTATCATATATTTACGAAATTTTAACAACATTTTCCGACATTTGTCGTAATATTTGCGACATTTATCCTTATCTTTGATAATTAAAGAATGTTATGAAAGCACTAAACATATTTGACCCTAAAATTTCATACAGCTCAATAGATGATAAAAACGTTTTATCTTTTATTGAAATTATTCGATCCGGGATTCAATTCAAAATATTCTTGGTTTTTGCTAATTCAAGTCCTTTTACATTAAACGAATGGTCGAATTTTTTGCACATTTCCGAAAGGACTATGCAAAGATATGAGAGAGAAAAAAGAAGATTTGATTCGCTGCAATCAGAAAAAATATTAGAGATTGCTATGTTATACAAAAAAGGGATTGAAGTATTTGGGTCTTCAGAAAAATTCAATTCCTGGTTAGAAACTGATAATTTAGCTCTTGGAAAAACAAAGCCAAAATCATTTTTTGATAGTTCGTTTGGAATAAATTTATTGAAAGATGAACTTACAAGAATTGAATATGGTGTTTTAGCATGACCTTATTTCGTCTAAGTAAATCTAAATACTCCAAGGACCTGTCAGGTAAAGGAGCTGAGCTAAGCGGAGGCAGGTGGAATAGTAAAGGTACGCCTTTAATTTATACTTGTGAATCCAGAGCTTTATGCACAACTGAAATAGCGGTACATACTCCATTAGGTATTATTCCATCCGACTATGAACTAATCACATTAAGTTTTCCAGGAAACACTAAAATATGTGAACTAACTGTCAATTCACTTCCCGATGATTGGAAATCATTTCCACACTCTCATTCAACACAAATTAACGGCGACAATTTTGTTTCAGAAAATAAATTTCTGATTCTTAAAGTTCCATCAGTTGTCGTTCAAGGAGAGTACAATTTCCTGATTAATCCAAACCATAAGGATATTAAACTAGTGCAGATAGTATCAATAGAGCCTTTTGATTTTGATGAGCGGTTATTTATAAAATGAGTTGGAAATTTTTCGACAGTTAGATTACAAACCAACACTTGGGAGGAATGAGAATGAGAGTGGGAGTGGGAATGAGAATGAGAATGAGAATGGGAGGGTACCGCCTTCTGCGCAGCCTTCAATTTAGCATCTAAAATTTATCATAAAGACGAGTTACCCATCTGAGTAGGAATTAAACAATCCTTAATCCTTAATCCTTAATTCTTAATCTTTTATTCCACCGCCTCATACCTGCTCTTCTCTACAAATTTAAATTGGAAGTTTTACATTTTGCATTTTACATTGCGAACTTGTCATTTAGCATTGGAATTTTCACATTGGGCATTTAACATTGAAAATTGCGAATTGGGCATTTTAAATTCACATTTTTAAGAAGAATTTCGAAAAAAAGTTTTCAACACCCAAGGGTTTACCCTTGCTTTTTTTCTTGCTCAAATTTGCAAGTACCTAACTTTTAATGTATTATAAAACATCAAATTCTCGCACAAAAAATTAGGTGGTTGATTTTTGATGGTGTATTTTTAGAGGATTGGATTGAGAAGGATTGACTTGAATGCTTCCTAACAACACGCCACGAGTACTAGCATAAATATGCGTTTAATACACGTTTAATATTTTGAGTTTTTGGCGTATATTAGTGAGTTATCGGCAAGGCTATGACGACACTGCTAAAACTGACTGCAAGAAACAGACAAAATACATGAAAATTATACGACAACTTTTTATATTGACCTTTGCTTTTTCGTTTAGCATTTTGAACGGACAAGGTTTAAAAATAGACACGGCAAACACTATTGATACAGTCTTACTTAATCAAAACAATTCTCTAATACTGACAATAGATTCTTTAAACCATCAAAACGACCAACTTGAAACGCAGATTTTAAACCAGACAAGCAAGATTGATACACTAATTCAACAACAGAGTAATTCGGAATTTCATTACTTCAAAGACTTTATATACCCCATTATTTTATCTGTCATTGCAGGTGTAATCTTTTGGCTGGTCTTTTCATTTATCCCTGAACGTAAACGACTGAAAAAATACGTCCAAAATTAGATTTAGATATCTATCAAGCATACATAAATCTGTTTTTCCTGCTTGATTTAGTAATGCGACCTAACAGCCATTCTCCATCTGGCTCTCAGCAAAAAATCAAAGGAAACAAACTTACCAAAGAAGATTTGGAATTAGGGTTACAGGATAAATGTTGGAATGAAACTTACCTCTACGACAACAATGTAAATAAGCTCTTAATGCCAATAGGCAAAAGTTTATTTGAAAGAGCGAGTGAAATTGATTTGAACATTGAAAACCTATACAGTTTTAGTAATTACTTGACAGCAGATGAAATTATACTTTTGGAAAAAATTCGGAAAAAGTTAAAAGTTTACGACCTAAACAATTACAGTAGAAGTGCTATTTCAGTTATCGGGGGCATGGAGTTAAAGCCTGTCAACCCAAGTTTGTCATACATGGCACAAAATCTCTACGAACTTTATCTACTCTTTATACAATTGCAAAAACTGGTTTATAACAACTCATATTCAGATCGAAATATTTTCATTAGTGAAGTTCAACATTATTATTACATTGACCAATTTGCAAAATGTAAAAGAGTTGCGACTGAAGGAATATCAAAGTATCCGAAGGACAAAAACTTTCTAGAGTTTTATTCATTCATGTCAGAATATAAGTTAGGGAAGACAGATACTGCATATTCAATGCTTGAAAATATTCTCAAGGACAAACCTCATTTAGTATCAAGTAGAAGTTTTTTAAGTGACCTTCTTGATGACAAGAAAGTTAGTTCTTTAATAGAAAAATTCTATTCAGAAAAAGAAGTTTCTGAATTAAAGGATGTTCTAAACAGAGAAATTATAAAGGAAAAATGTTACACTGACCAAGCAATTAAGTTGAAAAAATATTATGCTGACAAAACTGAAGCAACCAAAGCAAAAGAATGATTTATGACTACAAAGCTTATGAGGACAGAGCTTCGGAAAGATAGAAGCCCAGTCGGTAACAGCGCCTACAAGAAATTGGCGGTTCTGTGCTTAAATGAAGCTTTGTGCTTCGTATCAAGTTCTATGGTGGCAGACAGTTTTGTGCTTCGAAATCGCCAACTTCTGGTAGCTGCAAAACGTTATGTCCAAGTTAACTGAAACATAATAAAATGACGAAATGACGATATTTTTTTCTTGGCAATCGGACTTGAATTTTAAAAACAACAAAAACTTCATTGAAGGTTGTATCAAGACGGCTATTAACGAATTCAACAAGGACAATAAGCTACTGGTTAATTTCACTTTAGACAAGGATACTTCTGGAGAACCTGGCAATCCAGAAATAATTAATACCATTTTGAATAAGATTGACAATTCAAGAATGTTCATTTGTGACCTATCAATAATTAACTCAGATTACCACGGTCGTAAGGCCCCTAATCCAAACGTAATATTTGAACTTGGATATGCTATAAAATCATTAGGCTGGGAAAAAATTGTATGCATCGTTAATCAAGAATTCGGATTGGCGGAAGATCTTCCGTTTGATATTAAACAAAGGCGAATAATAGGATACAATCTCAGCATTAAAGACAAGCAAATTGAAAAGAAAAAAATAGTAGTAACTATAAAAACAAATCTGACCATTTTAAGGGACCGAGGTTTACTTCACGATGAGTTGGAAGACTATTTCAAAAGAGATATTGACACTGAATTTTTAAATATTACAAATCACTTTAGAAAAATAGTTTTAAATGAACCAAGTAGTAATCTTTTATCGGATACAGGATTGGTTTTAAATCTATCAAAAGAGGTGCTGAAAGACAACATTACAAACAAAGACATAATTGGATTTCACCTTTTCAAAAATTTCGCATTAAACGCACAGTCACTCAAGAAGCAAATTGATAATATCATTTCTGTTTCCAATTTTAAAAAAGAAAAGATAGTCACGCTGGTAAAGTTTAAAGAATGGTTAGATTGGTATAACTCATTTACAAACGGAAGAAATTATTCTGATCTATTTATCAAAGGTAATAAAGCAGTTGGATTTAAAACAATCTTTTCCAATAATCCTGATCTACCTGATAGGATGATTTTAGGCAAACTGCAGCCCAATGACAAATTAATGATTGCTGACTTTGGCGATATCAAAATAAAAGATAGAGTTCAACATTCAACCCATTTGCATCAGGTTAATCAAAAACACGTAGACAACTATTCAAAACTATTATTTAGCTTCATTGAAATAACAAATGAATGGCTTGACAAAACAGGAGGTGAATTCATTGTGGACACATTTAATCAATTTGAGATGAAATAACCTGGGCATAACACGGGTTTTGCGTCAGGCGAAGTGACGTGCAAGCTTGTAGCTTTATATTTCTATTCAAATTCAGTTCTGGTTGACAGTTTGATTCTCAGAATCCCCCACGAACGGAGAGCCCGAAACCATAAGTTTAAGTTAAACCCTATTAGCCAATAAAATGCAAAGTCTTTGTAACATATTTTCAACCAGAGAAATAGCATTAATAATTTGGGGATGTATTGCATTAATACTAATGATGACAAGTCAAAAAATTAGACTTGCATCTTTTAGAGTAATTAAAGTTGCTTTTTTCGGCAAACTGTTTATTTCATTTACCTGTATGATTATTTATATTGTAATTATTGTTTATTTACTTTATTGTATTGATTTATGGAATATTTCATTTTTAAAAGACACAATTATTTGGACTATATTTTTGCGTCTACAACATTTTTTAATATAAATAAAGCTATCGACACAAAATATTTCAAGAAATTATTAGCGGACAGTTTGAAGTGGACATTGCTGATTGAATTTTTGATTAATTTTCATACCTTTAGCTTAATTATTGAAATACTAATATTCCCATTTATGCTATTCATTGTAACAATGCAAGTATTTTCAGAAACAGATAAACAGTATGAGGCAGTCAATAAATTATTTACGGGAATATTGTCAATGATTGGCATTTTAATCTTTTTATATTCCTTAATTCTAGCAATTTATAAATCAAATGAATTTTTTACTTTCGGAAATTTGAATGAATTTTTACTTCCAGTATATATGACCATTTTGCTTATGCCATTTCTATATGTTATCGCCCTATTTATACAATATGAATCACTTTTTGTTCGTCTGCGTTTTATGACTTCTGATAAGGTCCTATACAGAACTGTAAAACTTCAAATATATATAAATGCTTCATGCAACTTAAATAATTTAAAATTAATTAGTGACCATATTAATGCATTCGATTTAAAGCAGGCTCAAAATATTAAATTTTACCTACGGAAATTAATTGAGAAAAGAACCAGCCGCTAATGGAATATCGGAACGTCTTGACCAACCCATTCCGACTTATGTTGACTATATCACTGTTGTAGGTTATCACACCATTTCGGTCAAATCGACTGCCTTTCCGGCGTATTGTGAACTCCTTTTCAGAACCAGCGAACCCAAGTAGATACCTAGCAATTCTGGAAAATAGATAATCCGCAAACAAAGTCAGTTTCTAGCTATTTACGGAATTTTCACACAAATTTTATACTTCACTCGGCGGCATCAACCTCCATTTTACGCCGCCACTTCCAAAACCCACCTTCAAAAAGCAAGGGTTTTCATTCGGGTATAAATATGAGATGAAGCTGTATTTATTTGATATTGTGCGCATTAACAATTGGTTTAAATTGAGGCTAAAAAAATAGGTCAGATCTTTTTAATGGTGTATTTTTAAGGTTAGCAAACAAAGTCTAGATATTAAGTAAATTAGCGGTTTAGGCACTGTTTAAAGCGAAAATTTATAGCGTGGTTGAGTGAGTGATTCGTGATTGTATGAGCACCTTTATAAATCCAGTTCCAAAAATTAATTTAGCAATTGATGACCTTTGCAAGACAAGGTTGGTGAAACATACTTGTCAACTATTCGAGGATCATGGCACGAGTGCGATTCCATTTGCTTCCGGTGTTTTTGTTGAAGCGGGAGGAGAATTTTACATGTTTACAGCTGCACATGTACTTTCCTCCTTTGGAGAATCAAGAAGACCACTTGTTAGATGTAAAGATGAATTTATTGAATTAGCTGGAATTGTTCATGAGACTGACTCAGAAAAAGATAACACAATTGACTTGGGATATTTTAAGCTTGATCATAGATTAGTCGAAAAAATAAAACTACACTATGAATTTTTACCAGTGGAGAAAATAAGACAACATAAATTAAGGCAGGGTGCAGCAAATTATTGCGTTATTGGTTTTCCAACAGCAAACCAATATCATGACGGTATAAGAATTAGAACCGGAGCTTCCGCCCTTATGTTACAACCTTCAAATTGTAAAGTATATAAACACTACCAATTTACTGAAGACTCTTGTTTCATATTGGAAATGAATGGAAAGGGCATTGATTTAGTTACAGATGCAAGCAGGCAATTAAAAGACGAACTATACGGATATAGTGGGAGTGGACTATGGCAATTAATTATTTTCTTTAATGGAGCAGAATTATCAATTGATTACAAATTGATTGGTATAATGACAGAATTTAGAAAAGGAAAGTATTATTGTTTGATTGGAAACAAAATAGAATTATTACTTCAGGGATTAATTTTATATCAAGGATTAAAAATTCGACCTAGAAAAAACCATGTATAATCTAGTAGACCACCCAGCAGCAAGGTTGCCTTGAAAGCGCCTCTTACAGTTCTGCTGAGTAAGTCCTATCGCCACCAAACCCATTCGGTGGACTCAGAGCAGGTGTGCATCTGGCATATCCACCAATTAGCGAATGATCCGATCCCGAAAGCTTTCATGACCGCTAATTACTATTATTCAAACTGTTATAAGCTAACCGACACAACAATGACAATAAGAACCTTCTGGACAATCTTCTTAAAAATATTAGGTATTTGGTTAGTGCTGGACAGCGTAACTGTTATACCACAGTTTATATCGTCACTGTTTTACCCCGACCCTAATGATACTGGACAACTATTTGCTCTATCAATTGCATTATTGGTATTAACAATTGGAGTGTATCTTTTCATTCTTCGACTTTTTGTTTTTAAGACAGCTTGGCTCATCGATAAGTTGCACCTTGACAAAGGCTTTGATGAAGAAAAATTGACCTTAATGTCCAGCTTACGACTGTGCTGACCGTTACAACCATTGTTATTGGCGGACTAATGTTTGTAGAAAGCTTTCCAGAGCTTTGCAAAGAGATTTTTGTGTTTTTGCAACAGAAAAACATTTTTAGAGAAAATCCTGGATCAGGCTTGATAATTTTTCTATTAGTCAAAACCATTTTGAGCTATTTACTCATGACAAATAGCAAGCAGATTGTTGCATTCATCAATAAACAAACATAAGTGGATATTTACCATTCTTAGGAAAATAGGTAATCCATAAACTTAGATAGCAACTAATAACTTACGGTACTTTCACGCAAGTTTTCTACTTGGCTTGGCGGCTTCAACCCCCTTTTTACGCAGCCACTTTCATAAACTGCCTTCAAAAAGCAAGGGTTTTCCCTCGGGTATAAATACGGGGGTGGGTTGTAAATTATTGATTTTTAGTTAAATAAAATTTACGTTTTAGACCACCAAAAATAGGTGGTTGGGGTTGGAACTTGTATTTTTAGAGAATTGGTAGCAGCAGCTTCTTAGCAAATTAGAGTAAAAATAATCTGCTAGAATGTTGCTTAAATGAGCGTTTCATATACAGATAAAAGCGAATGTTTATTGCGTGAATAAGTAAGTTGAACTAAATCCGCCGTTTGGCGGATAGCTTTTCAAAGCAATGCCCAAATAGTTTCAGAACTTAGTAGTATGTCTAACTAAAAACATACTACAATGAGTTCACTTAGAGAGCAAATGATTCAGCAGATGCAGCTGAGGGGTTACAGTCAACAAACGATTGCAAGTTACCTGAATAGCATTCAAACTCTTTCCAAACATTACAACCAGTCACCCGATGAACTGACTTGGGATCAGATCCGGCTTTTTATACAACGGGAGTTGATTGAGAAGCAAATCAGTCAATCGTACATCAATCAGCTGATCAGTGCGCTGAAGATTTTATTCGTACAGATTTTGCACCGGGAGTGGGATCCTATTGCAATTCCCCGAGCTCGGTTACAAAAGAAGTTGCCTGTGGTTTTATCAACCGTAGAAGTAGAGCGTCTGCTTCATGCTTTGAGCAATTTAAAGCATCGTACCCTATTGTATGTGGCCTACTCCTCCGGATTGCGCTTAGGAGAACTGAGAGCATTAAAATTAAGTGACATTGATTCCTCTCGCATGCAGATCAGGGTTGTGCAGGGCAAAGGGAATAAAGACCGCTATACGATTCTTTCTCAAAAAGCTTTGGAGCAATTGCGATTTTATTATAAATACTTCCGGCCTTCGGTATGGCTTTTGAAACGAGTAAAGGTGTTGCCATGTCGGAACGAACCATACAGCAAGTGTTTAAGAATGCATTGGGTAAATCCGGCATTACAAAAAAAGTGAGTATTCATTCCTTGCGACATAGTTTTGCTACCCACCTGATGGAGCAGGGGGTATCGCTTGCGATCATTCAGCAGCTCCTTGGACATAAATCGCTTCGCACTACCAGCATTTATTTACATGTGCAACAGTATGCGTTGAATAAAGTGAAAAGCCCATTGGATTTCTTAGCCGTTTGAGATGTGTGCCCCTGGTAATGCTGTTGCTGCCCGGAAGGTGCAACTGGCTACTATTTTTGCAGAGCATGGTGAGGCCTATCGCAAGAATCATAAACCTCCCTTGCAGCATCGAAAGGTACTGTTTGCTATAGAGGCCTGCAGAAGTTCGACCTTAGGGTCGCATGTGGAGTTATGTGAGCGTTGTGCCTATCAGCGCATCACTTACAACTCGTGTCGCAACCGTCATTGCCCCAAGTGTCAGAAGCTGAACCGGGAGAAGTGGGTGGAAAATCTGTCGTGTACGTTATTACCGGTACGGTATTTTCATATTGTATTCACGCTTCCTTCAGAGCTAAACAGACTCTGTTTGGTGAACCAAAAAATTCTCTATGATTTACTTTTTGCAGCAGCCTCTCAAACTATTCTGTCGCTTGCTGGTGACCCTAAACATTTAGGTGCACAAACAGGACTGGTGGCGCTACTTCATACCTGGGGGCAAACGCTAACCGAGCATCCGCATTTACACACCATGGTTCCTGCAGGTGGTTGGAGTGAATGGAATGGATATTGGAAAAACAGTCGTAAAAAATTCTTCATCCCCGTCAAAGTGTTGTCCAGAATGTTCCGTGGCAAGTACTTAGCGGGATTAAAAGCGGCTTACTTAAAGGGGATTCTGAAGTTCGAGGGAACGACCAAGGAACTGCAAAGTAAAAAAAGCCTTCATGCGTTTATTGGATAGTCTGTATCAAAAAGATTGGGTAGTTTATACTAAGCCGCCCTTTAAAAGCACTACGGGTATTGTTATGTATTTGGGCAATTATAGTCATCGGGTGGCAATCAGCAACGAGCGTATTGAGCAAATGCATGATGATAAAATAACCTTTGGTTACAAGGATTATAAAGCCGGTGGACAAAGAAAATGGATGACTCTGGATAGTGAAGAATTTATACGTAGGTTCCTGCTGCATGTATTGCCTGCGGGATATTGTAAAATCAGGTACTACGGAATATATGCCTCTCGCAACAGGAGTGTGGCTTTAAAGCAATGCAAACAGGCTATGGGTATAGCTGTTCAAAAATCCAAATTTGAGGGACTATTGTGGCAAGAAGTATTAAAACTGGTGACCGGTTTTGATGTTACCAAATGTCCGGGTTGTAAAAATGGGATTATGCTCCCTGCGGGAGCTTTGCAACCGGAGCGAGCACCACCTAAAGACCCGCCCCTTGTTCTTTGACATAGCAGCACGTTAAACAGAACTGCCGATTAGGCGGTATGGCAATGCTTTGGCTCATTGGCAATGGATAAATGGATCAATAGTGACCCCTTCGTTGAAATAACACTTTACAGAGGTTGTTTACCATCCAAAAAGCCTTTTGAGCCAATTTTTCAAACCATTCCTTTCCTTAGATCATCAACCTGATAACGAGCAGTTTACCAACACCCTGTCACCCCGGCAGCTTCGTTCAACTCATTTTTATTCGCAATTTGGCAACTACTGATTTTTATCGTATTTTTCAGGAAGAATTGCGTATAAAAACTTTAGACGTTATAAGCAAGCCTAAAAGACGACCGTGCAACCATCAATCGGACACCAAAACGACCAAACTTTTGACTTCCAAACTTACTTCCGGACGACCTTAACTCGGTTGACAATTTCGCTGTAACTTGCACCGACCTGACCAGTTTGCCGACACTCAAGCCAACGCATTTGTTTTAAAAATTTCCCCACCGCACATTTTAAAAAATAATTTTAGCCAGCCCACATTGGCACATTTGGGGTTTGCGCCTTCACACAAGCCGACACACAGGCAAACCCCAAAAGAGCCAATTTCCCACCGCACCAGATGATTTTCGTCATATTTTAAAGTTTTCTCAAAAAAAACTTGCAGGCGTGAATATAATTCAATTACCTTTGTGAGCGAATATTCACTAACATTATAAATACAATCAAAATGAACGGCAAAAACAACATCGCAATTGGCTTCCTGACAATGGGGCTTTTTATGGCTTATGGCTTTCTATTAATCTACCTCCGTGACTTTGCTCCGGGTAAAGAAGAATGGGCAAACTCATACAGTATCGGAAAACATTTTGAAAGCAGACTGGCTCACGTTCACGGGAACTTGTTTGCCTTTTTAAACATCCTAATTGGCTATTTGCTTCTACATTTCAGAGACAAACTCCAAAACGTGAAAGTCATTTCTTGGTTGGCACTTACTGGATTGTTAATGCCAATAGGAATACTAACAGAGGTGTATTTTGGTTTGCCTCCTGCTTTAGTATTAATCGGAGCAATTGCAATGACAGCTTCGGTAATTTGGTTAGGTGTTGCCTTTTTGAAAATGAAATCTGTCACTCAATAAATCATAAACTCTAAAATAAATAAAGATGAAAAAAATAAATGCAATTGGTTTACACCAAGACAAAGCCGAAGATTTGGCAAATAAATTAAACAAGTTATTGGCAAACTATTCAATCTTTTATCAAAACACGAGGGGCTTTCACTGGAACATCAAAGGTGAAAAGTTTTTTGAGCTGCATTTAAAATTTGAAGAACTCTACAATGATTTGTTGCTAAAAATTGATGAAGTAGCTGAACGTATATTAACATTGGGGCATACACCCGAGCATAGTTATTCTCAATATTCTAAAACATCAACAATAAAGGAAAGCAAGAAAATTTCTGATGGTTTAATTGCAGTTGAACAAATTCTGGAAGCATTTAAAACAGTAATCGTAATGCAAAGAGAAATTCTTGCATTAGCTACTGATGCGAACGATGAAGGAACAAATGCTTTAATGAGCGATTATATCCGTTTTCAGGAAAACAAGTATGGATGTATTCTTCATTCTTAAAAAAATAACAAATGACAACAGCAATTTCAGACAGACAACTTGAAATTATAGAAGCAGCAGGTAAAATACTTACTACTTCGGGAGTAAGTGGCTTAACAATTAAGAACCTTGCTAAGGAAATGAAGTTTTCTGAAAGTGCCATTTACAGGCACTTTACAAGCAAGGAAGAAATAATTATTGCCTTGCTCGAATATCTTGCTAAGAGTATGGATGAACGCTATACTAATGCAATTTCCAGCGATCAATCACCCGAAGAAAAATTCATAACGCTGTTTCAAAATCAGTTTTCATTTTTTAAAAAGAACCCACACTTTGTAGTGGCGGTATTTTCTGATGGACTTATGGAAGAAAGTCAACGCATAAACGAAACTATATTGAAAATAATGGGTGTAAAAATGAAACACTTAATGCCTATAATTTTGGAAGGGCAACAAAAAAAAGTTTTTACAAATTCTATAACATCTGATGAATTAATGCATATCGTGATGGGAACTTTCCGACTGAAAATGTTTAAATGGAGAGTTGCAAATTTTCAATTTGACATAAGTAGAAACGGTGACAATATGATACAATCGGTTTTAACATTAATAAAAAACAAATAGATGATGAACAGAATTAAAATTTTAGCAATACTATTAATTGCTTTCACCTCACAAGGCAATGCTCAAACTGCACCATTTCAAATTGCTATTGAACCAATGAATATAAGTGGCTTGGGTGGTTTACAAGCTTATGCTTGGGGTCAACACAATGGTAAGTGGTTAATTATTGGTGGACGATTAGATGGCTTGCACCGTAGACAACCATTTGCTGCATTTGATGTGGCGGGACACAACAATCAATTAATAGTTGTTGACCCAGTTGCACAACAAAAATGGACGGCTCCATTATCATCACTTCCAATTGGTTTGCAAGAACAATTAAGTTCAACCAATATGGAATTTTTTCAGGAGGGAAATTATTTATACTTGGTAGGCGGCTATGGTTACAGCAACACTTCTGCTGACCATATCACCTACCCAAATCTTAGTGCAGTTAAAGTTCCCGATGTTATAAATGCAGTTATCAATGGAACATCGTTTGCAACAAATTTTAGGCAGATAACAGACACAATGTTTGCTGTTACTGGCGGTTATCTCAATAAAATCAATAACACTTTCTATCTTACTGGCGGTCAAAAATTTATCGGCAGGTATAACCCAATGGGTCCAACTCATGGACCTGGATTTGTTCAAATCTATACTAACGCAAGCAGAAAATTTACAATCTTCGATAATGGTGTAACGCTTTCTGTTACACATCTACCTGCAATAGTAGATGCTGCAAATCTTCACAGAAGAGATTATAATGTAGTTCCGCAAATAATGCCAACAGGCCAAGAAGGTTTAACTGCATTTTCGGGAGTATTTCAAGTGGGTGTTGATTTACCTTATTTAAATTGTGTAAATATAGACAGCACAGGGCATACAGTAAACAATGCTTTTTCTCAATATTACAATCACTACCACTGTGCTCATATTCCAATATATAGTGCTTCAAACAACGAAATGCACACCGTGTTATTTGGTGGTATTGCTCAATATTATGATAGTTTAGGAATATTGGTTCAAGACAACAATGTTCCATTTGTAAAAACCATTGCACGAGTGACAAGAGATGCAAGTGGCACAATGGCTGAATATAAATTACCTATTGCAATGCCTACTTTACTCGGTGCAGGTTCTGAATTTATTCCCATAAATACATTGCCACATTATAGCAACGAAGTATTTAAATTAGATAATTTTACGGCTGACACAACTTTGGTTGGTTATATCTATGGCGGTATAAGCAGCACAGCAGCTAATATCTTTTTTACAAATACTGGCACGCAAAGCAGTGCAAGCAGTCAAATATTTAAAGTATTTGTGATAAAAAATTCAACGGTTGGCATTCACGAGTTGAACACTCATAGCATTGGAACATTGCAAATGCAAGTGTATCCAAATCCTAACAATGGCAATTTCATGGTGAAATTTAATCTTAGGGATAAAGGTGAAGTAAAACTTACAATTAGCGATGCCAGCGGGAAATTAATTGAAAATACAGTTCTTAAAAACTTACAAGCAGGAGAAAACACCTACTCTAAAAGAATTAAAAACCTTATCAATGGCGGAATTTATTACATCACCATTGAAACCACTTATGAAAAAGCAACTCAAAAAATAATTGTAGAACCATAAAGATTATGAAAAAAATACTTCCATATTTATTTGCAATTATTTTAGCCGGATTTGGCTTGCTTACTTTATTCCTAAGCACTTCCGTAATATTTGATTTGTTTGGCATTAGAGCCAAAGAGGGCAATTATGTTCTGTTTGTGGTTTGGTCAAATTTCATCAGTAGCATTCTTTATCTGTTAGCTGCTTATGGGTTTATTAAAAGCAAGAAATGGACTACATCGCTTTTAGGAATTTCAACACTTATTCTACTAACAGCTTTTATCGGTCTTAAAATTCACGCAAGTTCAGGTGGTATTTATGAAACAAAAACCATTGGTGCAATGATTTTTAGAATTTCCGTGACACTTGTATTTGCAATCATTGCATATTTCACAATAACAAAAAATAAATCATGAAGAAGATAACAATTTTAATTTCAGTAATCAGTTTGTTCCTTTTCAGTTGTGGCAATACTTCTAACGAAAAATCAAAAGAGCAAACCGAAACCGTTACTCACGAAGAACATCAGCACAACGATGAAATGCAAACCATCGAACTCAACAATGGTGAAAAATGGAAGGTTGATGCCAATATGATAACTCATATTCGCAATATGGAAAATGATATTATTTCTTTCTCTACTGTTGAGCAAAAAGATTACAAATCATTAGCCGACAAATTGCAATCCAACATTGATTTACTTACTTCTAATTGCACAATGAAAGGCAAAGCACACGATGAACTGCACAAGTGGCTATTACCCTACATTGATTTGGTAAAAGAACTTTCAGAAGCTAAAGACGAAACCGAAGCAGCAAAACAATTTGAAAACATTCAAACTTCATTCACAACATTTAATCAATACTTCCAATGAACATAAAAGAATTACACACACAAGAAAAACCAGTTTCAGCCACTTCTCTTTTTAAAAGCGAATTAGGAAATGCAACTGCCATACAAATTTTGCAAGGCGAAAAATTAAAAGAACACATCACCAAAACACAAGCACTTTTGATTTGCGTTGAAGGAGAAGTGATTTTTGAAAATGAAAAAGGAATAAAAGAAACACTATTATCGGGTGACTTTGTAAACATTGAACCAATGGTAAAACATTGGGTTGTAGGAACAATTGAAAGTCAATTAATACTCATTAAGTAAAAAAATTTGACCAATGAAGTTAGCGAATATTCACAAACATTATATTGCTCTATTATTGATAATAGGAGGCTTTCAATCTGCTCAAGCACAAACTTGGACTTTGCAACAATGTATTGACACCGCACAGGTTCATAATAAAAACCTGCAAATGAGTAGAAACAATATGGCAATTGGCGAACAAAGAGAAAAAGAAGCCAAAGCCAATTTAATTCCGAAAGTAACAGCCAATGTGGATTACAAGTATTTTACCAACCTGCCTTATCAGCTTTTACCAGTGAATGCTTTTAATCCTGCACTACCCGAAGGAGAATTCAGGGCTATGCAGTTTGGCGTTCCGCACAACATAAATGCAAACTTGCAACTTTCAATGCCATTGTATAATCCGCAGGTTTATGGAGCAATACAAACAACAAAAATTGCTTCGGAATTGACAGATTTGCAGTATCAAAAAACAGAAGAACAAATCTATTTTGAAATTTCCAATTTGTATTACAATGCCCAAATCTTACATCATCAATTGGCATTTATTGATAGTAATCTTATTAATGCAGAACGACTTCTGAAAAATATGCAATTGCTCAATGAACAAATGCTTGCCAAAGGAACAGATGTTAGCAAGGTAAAATTGCAAGTATCGCAATTAACTACCCAAAAAGAAACCATCAAAAGCAAATACGAGCAGGTTCTAAATGCTTTGAAATTTGCTATGGGCATTTCTATCGAACAAAATTTGCAAATTGAACCAAACATTCAATATCAAAACACAAATGAATACACATCTTCATCAACTTTAGATATTCGTATCATTAAAACTCAAAACCGCTTATTGTCGAGTGAACTCAATACACTCAATAAATCAAGGTATTTCCCTTCGCTAAATCTAATTGGAATGTATGGAACAACGGGCTTTGGTTATAACGGACAACCTGCTTCTTTTCTTGATTTTTATCCGATTGGTTTTGCAGGTATTCAATTGTCCTATCCACTATTTAATGGAACGGTTACGCTTCGAAAAATAAATCAGAAAACGCTTGAACTCCGAAACAATGAACTTCAATTTGGAATGCTTACCGAGCAAAACAATATGCAAGTTGAAAATGCCAAACTTCAAAGAGAAGTCGCTAAAAAAACGGTAGAAACCACAACCGAACAAATCCAATTGGCACAAACAATCTATGAGCAAACCGTTCTTCAACAAAAACAAGGAACGGCAAGTTTAACAGATGTTTTGCTTGCAGACAATGCTTTGCGTGAAGCACAACAAACCTACCTATCTGCTGTAATTGATTACCTAAAAGCAGATTTAGAACTAAAAAAACTCACAGGAAATATTTCAATAACCAAATAATTATCACAATGAATACAAAATCATCAATCCTAAAAAAAGTGCTATACGTCATCATACCGTTGGCGATAATTGCCATTGTGGTAATTAAGTTGAAAACAAACAAGGAAATTACGCAGAATAAAGTGTATCAATACGATAAAGAACAAGCCATAAATGTTCAAGTAGATACATTGCAACTTGAAAATGTGAATGCAGAATTTTCTTATTCAGGCACATTTGAGCCCAACAAGGAAACCAAAATAAGTGCCGAATTACAAGGGAAAATCAACACCATTTTAGTTGATGCTGGAAGCGTTGTAAGTAAAGGTCAAACTTTAATTCAATTGGATAATTCATTGCTGAAATTGCAACTGCAAACTATTGAAGTGCAAATAGAAGGATTGGAAGCAGATGTAAACCGCTATACCATTTTGGCTAAAGCAGATGCCATTCAAGGAGTTCAATTAGAAAAGGCGGAGTTAGGTTTGAAATCTGCAAAAGTTCAGAAAGCAACTTTGTTGGAGCAGATAAACAAAACGACCATCAAAGCACCTTTTAATGGAGTAGTTACTGCCAAATTAAGTGAAGAAGGAGCTTTTGCTGCACCGGGCGTTCCATTGCTCCAAATAACGGACATTACAACTTTAAAATTCACCGTAAATGTTCCCGAAAAAGATTTAAGCCAGTTCAAATTAAATCAAAGCTATTCTCTTTCGCCAGATGCTTATGCTGATATTCTATTGACTGGAAAAACCACAATGATAGGCAGTAAAGCCAATATGGGCAGTAGTTTTCCTGTTCAGTTTACGGTAAATAACACATCGGACTTGGAAATAAAATCTGGGATGTTTGGCAAAGTTTTGCTCAAAAACGAAATGTTAGGAAAGGGAATTGTAATACCGTCATCTGCCATACAAGGTACAGAGAACCAACCACAGGTTTATGTTGTGAAAAATGGCAAAGCAATTTTGCAAAACATCACTATTTCAAAAAAGATACAAAACAAAGCAGTTGTTTCAAATGGATTAAATGAAGGTGATGTAATTGTAACGAATGGCTTCATCAATCTTTTTGATGGGGCGAATGTAACTGTTAAATAAAATCAGCGAAAAATGAATATTACAGAAATATCAATCAAACGTCCTTCGCTGATAATAGTGCTTTTCAGCGTATTTACTTTATTAGGATTTATCGGGTATAAAAATTTGAGCTATGAATTAATGCCCGACTTTAATCAGCCAGTAGTTGTAATCAAAACAGTTTATCCAGGTGCTGAACCCAACGAAGTAGAAACATCGGTTTCAAGAAAAATCGAAGATGCCCTATCTAATTTGGAAGGCGTAGATTATTTGGTTACAAAGTCGTTGCCAAATGCTTCAATCATTATTGCAAATCTGAAGTACGGAACGGATTTAGATAAAACAATGCAAGATGCTCAACGCTATATTGACAACATTCGCAAAGATTTACCACAAGATATTTTAAGTCCTGTAATGAGTAAAGTTTCGCCCAATGATTTGCCGATAATGTCTATCAGCGCAACGAGTAATTTGCCAGCTACCGAATTTTATCAAAAAATGAAAGATGACTATCTGCCACAAATTCAACAAATAAAAGGCGTTGCAGAGATTACCGTTTTAGGAGGAGAAGAAAGAGAAATACAAGTAAAAATAAATCAAGACAAACTGAAATTGTATAAAATTTCAATGGTTCAGGTTGTTGAAGCTATTAATCGTTCGGGCTTAGACTTACCTGCTGGAAAAGTGCAAAGAGAAAAAGAAAGTAATTCAGTTCGTTTAACTGGAAAATTTACATCGTTAGAAGACATTAAAAAAGTTCAAGTTGCAATGCCTGTTTTAGGAAGTCCAGTTTATGTAAAAGATATAGCAGATGTTATTGATGGTATAAAAGAAACGACTTCTATTAGTCGTTACAATGGTAAAAATGGAATTGGCTTAATGTTGAAAAAACAAGGCGATGCAAACGCTGTAGATGTTTCAAAAGCAGTTCGAGAAAAATTCAAATCCATTGAACAACAAAATTCAAATGCAGGTGTGAAATTTATTGTTGCTGACGATAGCACAGACAACACTATTGCAGCAGTTAATTCTGTAGTTTTTGATTTGATCTTGGCGGTAATATTGGTTTCATTGGTGATGCTTTTATTCCTAAGAAGTTTTAGAAATTCCTTAATCGTATTGGTAGCTATTCCAACATCTTTAGTTACCGCATTCGCTGTGATGTGGCTTTTGGGTTACACCTTAAACTTAATGACCCTGCTTGCAATGTCTTTAATCATTGGTATTTTGGTAGATGATGCTACCGTAGTTTTAGAAAACATTCAAAAGCACTTAGATAAAGGAAAAGACAAACGAACTGCTGCAATGGATGGCAGAATGGAAATTGGCTTTGCTGCTTTATCCATCACCTTGGTTGACGTTGTGGTTTTCTTGCCTATTCTTTTTCTTCAAGTGTTTGTTGCTGATATGCTCGAACAGTTTTCGGTTGTAGTAGTAACTTCCACGCTCACCAGTTTATTGGTTGGTTTTACTTTAACGCCTTGGATGGCTTCTCGTATTGGCAAAAAAGAAGACTTAAAACCTACCAATTTTTTCAATCGCTTTTTGCAATGGTTTGAAGTTCAGTTAGAAAACTTAAATGAATGGTATGGTCGAAGATTAGAATGGGTATTGAGCCATAAATTAGCTTTTACAGGTATCGTTATTGTGCTTTTTGCAATGACTTTAGGTATTATGAAACAAGGCATTATCGGTAAAGAATTAATATCAACGGGTGACCAAGGAAAATTTAGAATGGCATTAGAATTTGATAAGTCCACATCTATACATCAGAACAACTTAATTGCTCAAAAGATTGAAACATACTTTATTCAACAACCCGAAGTAGCAACAGTATTCAGCAATATTGGCGGCCCAAGCACAGGCATTGGAAGTTTGGGTGTAGGTTCAGCAAATAAAACTGAATTTACAATTCAACTAAAATCCAAAAAGGAATTGGATAATTTACCTACCGAAACTTTTATGAAAAATCTTCGGGAAGATCTAAAGTCAAAATTTCCGAGTATCAATTATTCAATGGCAGCATTGGGTTTAATTCCACGTTCAGCACCAATCGAAATTACGTTAAGTGGTAGCAATTTGGATTTGGTGATGAAAACAGGCGATGAATTGAAAACGGTAATTGAAAAAATTCCCGGTGCGGATAATGTTCGCTTATCCGTTGAAGCAGGTAGCCCTGAATACAAAATAATTCCCGACAAAGATAAAATGCAACGATTGAGTTTAACAACCGCTTATGTTGGGTTGAACCTAAGAACTGCCTTTACAGGAAATGATGATGCGACCCTAACTGAAAACGGAACGGAATATCCTGTGCGAATTTGGTTAGATGAATTTAGCAGACGAAATTTTGAAGATGTCCAACAACTTTCCATTATTAACCCTATGGGATTGCCAGTTGAAGTTTCACAATTTGCAACAGTTGTGCAAGACAATTCACCGTCCTTGTTAGAAAGAAAAGACCGGCAACCAGCAGTTACACTTACAGCAGATGCTTTAGGCAGACCATCAGGAACTGTAGCAGACGATGTCGTTGATTATCTTAAAGAAAATCCACTACCAAACGGAATACAAATGACCTGGGGTAGCGACATCAAAAGACAGAATGATAGTTTTGGTGCATTAGGTTCCGTATTGCTAATTTCTTTTTTGCTGATTTACCTGATTATGGTAGCACTTTATGACAGTTTTGTTTATCCATTTGTAGTTTTGTTTTCTATACCAGTTGCAGCAATTGGGGTGTTTTTCGCATTGAATTTGTCGTTAAGCAATTTGAGTTTATTTGCCTTATTGGGTTTAATTATGCTAATGGGCTTAGTGGTAAAAAACGCTATTCTAATTGTTGATTTTACCAATCAATTAAAAGCAGAAGGTAAACATTTCAAAGAAGCCTTAATCATTGCAGGAAAAGGTCGTATGCGACCAATCCTGATGACAACTCTTTCAATGGTTGTTGGAATGCTTCCCATTGCAATGGCAAAAGGAACAGCAGCAGAATGGAAAAACGGTCTTGCTTGGGTAATCATTGGCGGACTTCTATCATCTTTAATTTTGACTGTGTTTTTAGTGCCTATGGTCTATTATTTAGTGGACACAGCGAAAGAAAAAATAAACAGAAGAAAATAGCCATCGCACAGGTGTAAGCACATTTGCAATTCGCACAAGCCAACGCACAGTCAAAAAATTGCAAAAGAGCTTACACCTTTACCACCCAAAGAAAAATTATTTTTTTAAATTCCCTTCCCTTCTAAAATTTTTAAAAACCGCTACCCACAGCCGACACAAACAGACTCATTCGCAACTCGATAATGACAGCGAAACTCACAGCGGACAAGGACTTTACAACCTAGACAGACAGAAGGCCAGCTTATAACAGCGGTTTGGCAAAAGTGGCGGTTCAGTGCTTCGTATGACAGTTTTTCGTAAATTTGCAGTGTGTGCTTCGTATGAACATTTGTGGTAAAATCGCCACCTTCGCCAAGCCAGCAAAACGTCAGGTTGTGAAAAAACTCACTTCCCATTTTATTTCTTCCAAAATAGCTTTTAAAATTTCTTTACAAGAGCAATACAACGTTTCTAGCGCATGCGAAAATCAAGCTGCTAAGTTGAGTTGAAAAATGTTGAAGTGTGTAATGCGATTAAAATAAGTTATTTTAAACATAAAAAGCCACTCCTTGCGGTATTTTGGCTTCCAGTTTTTGAGTGTTAGCATTAGATCATCCAAAGTAAAAATGTTCAAGACTCGTTTGATGTTATAGTTCAACATAATAAAACTCCATTCTCCATTTACTTTTTCAAGACCGATGAGGTTTGTGTAGTAATACCCCATTTTCGTTTTATAGTTCCAAATATGTGTTCGTTAATTTCCTGTCGTTTGCGATAGAGGTCTTGGTTC
This sequence comes from Bacteroidota bacterium, assembly GCA_016713525.1. Lineage (GTDB taxonomy): Bacteria > Bacteroidota > Bacteroidia > AKYH767-A > OLB10 > JADKJB01. The sequence continues at coordinate 161,271 of JADJOZ010000008.1, forward strand.
CGGGAATAGTTTTTATTGTTTCGCTCCACCGATTCGGCATATTGACTCCGTTCAATTTCTCTTCCTCCTTTTTGTCGTCCTGTGCACAACTGTTTTGCCGGACAATTTTTACATTCCGGTGTCCGGTACTTTTTATATTGATACGATATTTTATCATCCCGCTTTTTGATATGCCAGGTGCCAAATGTGGTGAGTGTTTGTCCTTCAGGACACGTATAAGTATCATTCTTTTTATTGTACTTGAATTTATCAACAAGATATTCCTTCGTAGTCCCTTTTGGATTGGAGTTCACCAGTTCCTGTTGCGCTACTATTGTTTTTAAATCGTTCTGTTGACAGGCTTCAATTTCCCGTGCGTTGTTGTATCCTTTATCTGCCAGCAGGGTAAACTTGTTTGCTTTTAAATTTTCTTTTGCTTCCAATGCAATTGCTGAAAGTGCGTTGCGATCGTTCCGGTTAATCGTATGTGTAGCTACAACAAGTTTATGTTTATCATCAACTGCCGTTTGCGTGTTATAGCAAACTTCTACCACTTGTCCTTGTATCAAAAGACTTCTACTGTCGGGATCCGTGGTAGATATTTGCGGTTCGCCGCTTTCTGTCAGTAATTCACTTAGCATTTCATACTTGATTTGATTCATTTGCAGTCGTTCAATTTTGTCCTGCAAATCACCAATAAGTTCGGTGCTCTCTTCTTTGTCCAAAGTGTCTAATTGCGTTAGATACTCCAGCGTTTTCTCTTCAATGTATTGGAGATGCCTTTCGATCTTTTTTGGAGAGTAATTATTTTTCTTACTGTTATGTGCTCTTGATTTGGTACCGTCGATAGCTATGGTTTTGCCACTTATGAGGCCGGCATCCATCAAAAAAAGCGACAAACAGTTTGAACATATTTTTCAGAGCGACCGGATTGTCTTTACGGAAGTCGGCAATGGTGTGGTAGTTGGGAACCAGTCTTCCGCATAGCCATTGCATTTCAGTATTCCGTTTGCATTCCTTTTCCAACCGGCGAGATGATCGGATACCGTTCTGATAGCCGTACAAATAAATCTTTAACAAAATTCGTGGATCAAAGGATGGGCGTCCTTCCTGTTGTATAGTTTTAGCTTTAAAACCAAGTTTAGATAAATCCAGCTTTTCGGCAAAAGCATCCAGGAACCGGACGGGATCATCCGATGCCACCAGCTCCTCCAGGGAACTGAAAGAAACCTGGTGGCGATCTATGGGTACTATGTGTTGCATAGGAATTAAATTTCCCTAAAAATACCAATGAAAAGGCTCACATTCATAACTATTTTTCAATAGAAATTAACAATGGATGGGGAAAATTAGTATTTTCACAGTCTGACGTTAGCTGCTATACTTACGAAATCAAAACCAAACCGATATGGAGAATAAGCAAAACTTAATCAAAATCTTATCTGAAAATGAAGTCGCAAGAATAAAAGCTGAAGAAATGCTTCGAGAAGAAATAAGAAAAAATCTTAATCCTGAGAAAAAAGGAAATAAGGCACTCTCATTTTTTAATACACCTTTTGGTCTTCTAATAGTATCAAGTATTTTACTTGGCACTTTAGGAAAACTGGCTTCTGAAAAATGGGATCAAATTAAGACAAAAAATCAAGTGCGAAAAGAAGCTATAAGGCATCTATCTGAACTTGATGAGAGAATTTTTCAAATAAGTTATTTTAAAGAGCGAGCTATGACTGGTGACAAAATCTATTTCTCCAACGGAATAGTTGCTATTAAAAGAGGTCAGCCAGGTTGGTACTATCCAATATTTTCTGATTTTAAAGACGCTCAAATACAATCGATATTATATTGGCTGAAAATGAATGTAGAGGATGGAAAACTTTCTGACACGGCGATTAAGTCTATTCAGGTACTAAATACTGATGTTAATAATATTTGTGATTTTAAATTAGTCGACCAATGCATTAAAAACTTAAATGATTATAAAACATTGTGTTTAGAAAAAGTAAGTGAAGAATAGTACAGCAGCTAACCGCCGCTAGCCAAAATTGCTGGTTTTTAGTCAATTGATAGTTTCGTTTTCACGAAGAAAGTTTTATCTTGGCAGAGAAAACTCAGCCCGCTTGACCGCAACTTCGGCTAGCGGCCTAACGCTATGCCCAATGCTATGACGACAAGTAAATGACGACACAATATCCTCATACAGACAAAATAAAAGCTGTTCTAAAAGACAAAGCAGACTTCGTTCAACGTGACGGACTGAATTATTTAATTCCGAATTGGCAAAGGTTTGCAGACAAATACGCAGACGCAGAAGACTTGATTTATGAGTGGCTAAATGACCTCGACACAAGAAAAATTATTGACGAGATACTTTCGACACTTTCAGACACCGATAGAGCAACAATAGAATAGGACTTAAAAATAATAGACGCTGAAGTAATCGAAAAGACATTTGAAATTAATGAATGTGTTTGGGGCGACAAGGTTGAACGCGACAACAAATACAATAGACAGAAAAATTGGTATTACTATAGAATAAATCAAAAAGTATTTGAAAGTGAGTCAGGACAAATTACTAAACGATAAAAGCACTGGGCATAGCAGCAAGTTTACGCCAGGCCGGCATTATTTGTTTAATTTTTTATCTTTGGTGGCCCGCCCCTGAGGCAACCACGAAAACGTTATAAGCCATTACTATGAAAACAAAAATGACCTTTGTATTAATTATTATAAATCTTGCAGGTATTGTTAATTCTTGCCAGGGTCAATCGTATCATAAATTTATTGAGCAAGGTAAATATTGGGAAGTTATACATATGTATTATCCTAATATTTGCGGAATGAGCGGTGGTGAGCGTTCCTTTTTTGACAGAGATACAATCATCTCTGGGGTAAATTATTCTATTTTATCTGCATATCCAATTGTAAATGTTAACCCAGGTCCATTTTGCCCTCCTTTAGCTGTGGATACATCCATAAAGTTTGATATTGCAATTTTAAGAGAAGATACCATTTCAAAAAGGATTTATAAACATGATTTAAGTTCTATCACAGACAATCTTTTGTTTGAATTTGGGCTAAATGTTGGTGATACTTTAAGTACATACCAGGGGCTAGCTCCTAAATACATTGTAGACAGTGTTGGCGTTATTACTTTACTTGATGGTACTACTCGTCCAGTTTATTTTACGACTGGAAATCAGAATCAATTAGAGTTTGTTATAGAAGGAATTGGAGGAAGTAGAGGCCCCTATGATGTTATTGAAATTGCTCTAGATGGAGAGGATTTTCTTACATGTTACAGTGAGTCCGGGATTAATATATGGGGAAATAATTTACTTTATGGGGGTACAAGCCTAAATTGCTTGGGTTTGGTGGGGATAAATGATGACATTAAAAATACAACAGCTCTATTTAATATTTCAAATATAAACGGTTGCCTATTTATTAGGAATTTAACAAATGAAAATGGTCAACTTTGCTTGAATGAAATATCGGGCAAGTCCGCATTGGAGGAAAGAATATACAAATCAGAATCAAATATAAATGTTAATACATTATCTCCAGGTATATATGTTTATAATTTTACAACAGATTCTAAATTGCGGTTTACAGGAAAACTTATCCTTTATTAAATGGAACGGCTCGTAACCATTTTACCTTCCTATGAGAGTTTAACAATTTAAATTGGGCATTTTACATTGCGAACTTAACATTACAGATTGGGCCTTCCCGTCAGCCTCATCCCTGCCCTTCTCCTGCAAAGGCATTCCGTTATTCAGAAACATTTTCGGCAGGAGAAGGGTAGATCCTGATAATTTTTGAACTATTCTATCTAACTTCTGACATTTTACCTTTCAGTGAGAATAACAATTTAAATTGGACGTTGTACATTTTGCATTTTACATTGCGAACTTGTCATTTAGCATTGGGCATTCCCGTCTGCCTCATCCCTACCCTTCTCCTGCACAGGCATTCCGTTTTTCACAAATATCTTCGGCAGGAGAAGGGTAGTTCCTGATACTTTTTGAACTACTTTCTGTAACTTCTGACATTTTACCTTTCATTGAGAATTTAACAATTTAAATTGGACGTTGTACATTTTGCATTTTACATTGCGAACTTAACATTGCACATTTAGCATTTAACATTGAGTATTTAACATTGAAAATTGTGCTTTTAACATTTTAAATTCACGTTTTTACGCAGAAATTCGAAAAAAAAGTTTTCAACACCCAAGGGTTTACTCTTGCTTTTTTCCTTTATCAAATTTGCAAGTATTTAACTATTAATGTATTATAAAACATCAAAATCTCAACCAAAAATTAGGTGGTTGATTTTTGATGGTGTATTTTTAGGGGATTGGGATTGAGAAAAATTGAATTCAATACTTCTTAATAACCCGCCACGAGAACTAGCGCAAATAAGCGTTTCATACACGGTTAAAATTTTGTGTTTGTAGCGTGTATAAGTGAGGTTATCAGCAACCCTAAAACCCGAAAGTGCGACTATTAACCGACAGACATAAACCGACCGACAATGCAATTTTCGGCAAAGCCGTTTGGCTATCCCTTCGCAAAATAAAAAGAGCTCCAAAGCCACCCACAAGCCGACCCGCTTTTGCAGCACATTTTATTTTGCCCTACCGCACCCCTACTAACCGACAATTTTCAGCACAACCGACAGTATTTTTCCCTACATTTGCCCCGTGAAACAAGTTTTGACACTCATATTCAGTTTTTACATTTTGGCTTTGTCCTGTATGCCGTGCAGCGACAAGGACGACTGTAATTATATGAGTGCCAACCAATCAACATTTGCAACTACCGACCATTCAGACCACGACAGCGACACCGAGAATTGCTCTCCTTTTTGTATGTGTGCTTGCTGCGGACAATCTTTTAGTAATTCGTTTGTTACCTTCAGTTTATCGCTTCACGTTCCTGTTTCATTAGAAAAATTCCCAGTTTACAACGCCTCATTTGTTTCAGAGGTGTATTTGTCTATTTGGCAACCGCCAAAACTCAGTTAATGAATTTCTGATGTTCCGCTTACGCGGAACAAAACAAAACTACTTGCAGTGCTAACGCACCGCAAGTAATCCTGTATTCATTCATTAAACTGATAAAAAAAATGTTAGACAAAATAATTGCGTTCAGCATAAAAAATAAATTCATCATTGCACTGATGACACTTGCACTCATTGTTTGGGGAGTGTGGAGTGCAACTAAACTGCCTATTGATGCAGTTCCCGACATCACCAACAATCAAGTGCAAATCATTACGGTTTGCCCAACCCTTGCAGGACAAGAGGTTGAACAGTTGGTAACTTACCCAATAGAACAAAGCATTGCCAACCTTCCCGACTTAGAAGAACTGCGGAGCATTTCCCGTTTCGGACTTTCGGTAATTACCGTTGTGTTTGACGACAAAGTGGACATCTACTTTGCCCGACAACTGATTAACGAACGACTAAAGGAAGCCGAAAGCAAAATCCCCAAAGGTGTTGGCACACCAGAATTAGCACCAGTTAGCACAGGTTTGGGTGAAGTGTATCAATACATTATTCACCCAAAAAAGGGAAGCGAAAGCAAATACACAGCTATGGATTTGCGGACAATGCAGGACTGGATTGTAGCCCGACAACTTTACGGAACGGCAGGAATTGCGGAAGTAAACAGCTTTGGCGGACAACTCAAACAATACGAAGTTGCCGTAAATCCCGACCGACTTATTGCAATGGGAATAACAATTCCCGAAATTTTTACCGCCTTAGAAAAGAATAATGAAAATACAGGCGGGGCATACATTGACAAAAAACCAAATGCCTATTTCATTCGTGGAGTTGGTTTGATTAGTTCGTTTGACGACATCAAAAATATTGTTGTAAAAACAAACCCTAACGGCATTCCAATCCTGATAAAAGATGTTGCTGAAGTGCAATTTGGTAGTGCAGTCCGTTACGGTGCTATGACCTACAACGGTGAAGTAGATGCAGTAGGTGGAGTTGTAATGATGCTGAAAGGTGCGAATAGTGCCGATGTGGTTAGTCGTATCAAAGATAAAATGGCAACCATTCAAAAATCATTGCCTAAAGACATAGTAATAGAACCTTTCTTAGATAGAACCGATTTGGTAAACCGTGCAATTTCAACGGTAAAAAAAAACCTGATTGAAGGAGCTTTAATAGTAATCTTCGTTTTAGTTCTGTTTCTTGGAAATCTTCGTGCAGGATTAATTGTGGCTTCTGCCATTCCTTTATCAATGTTGTTTGCTTTGGGCTTAATGAATGTATTTGGCGTAAGTGCAAACCTAATGAGTTTAGGAGCTATTGACTTTGGTTTAATTGTGGACGGTGCAGTAATTATTGTAGAAGCCACTTTGCACCATTTAGGAATGCGAAAAGCAATTGGCAAACTTTCACAATCAGAAATGGATAATGAAGTTTTCGTTTCGGCATCTAAAATCCGAAGCAGTGCATCTTTTGGTGAAATAATTATCCTTATTGTTTACATTCCTATTCTAACACTGGTTGGCATTGAGGGTAAAATGTTTAGTCCAATGGCTCAAACAGTATCTTTTGCAATTCTTGGTGCATTGATTTTATCACTCACCTACATTCCCATGATGTGTGCCGCTTTTCTTTCTAAAGACATTTCGCATAAACAAACATTGAGCGATAGAATGATGAACTTTTTCCAACGCATTTATGCACCATTATTAGAAAATGCTATCCGTTTCAAAAAAGTTATTGTATTTGCAACCGTTGCGGTATTTGCGGTCTCCGTTTTTCTATTTTCAAAAATGGGAGGTGAATTTATTCCTACGTTACAGGAAGGCGATTTTGCTTTTCATTGCATACTTCCACAAGGCACATCACTTTCACAAAGTTTAGAAACTTCTATGCAAGCATCCCGACTAATCAAAGAATTTGATGAAGTAAAAATGGTAGTCGGAAAAACAGGAGCAGCCGAAGTTCCAACAGACCCAATGCCGCCTGAAGCCACGGATATGATGATAATTCTAAAACCTCAAAGCGAATGGAAACGTGATATTTCGTATGATGAATTGGCAGAAGAATTTGAAGAAAAACTCAACACAATTCCTGGCGTTTTCTTTGAAAAAAATCAACCCATACAAATGCGGTTCAACGAACTTATGACAGGTATTCGCCAAGATGTTGCCGTTAAAATCTTCGGTGAAAATATGGACACACTTTTAAGCTATGCCAATAAGGTAAATGCAGTTGTTCAAAGTGTGGACGGTGCAACAGAACCAAGCGTTGAAAGGGTTGCAGGTTTACCGCAAATCGTAATCAAATACAACCGTTCGCAAATTGCCAATTACGGTTTAAACATTGAGGACATCAACCACATTGTTTCTACTTCTTTTGCTGGTGGAAGTGCAGGAGTTGTGTATGAAAACGAACGCAAATTTGATTTGGTTGTTCGCTTAGACAGCACACACCGCAACAACATTGACGATGTGAGCCATTTGTATATCCCAACTACCAACGGAACGCAAATTCCATTATCGCAAGTTGCGGAAATAAAAATGGAATTGGGTCCCGCACAAATTAGTCGTGAAGATGGCAAACGTAGAATTGTAGTAGGCTTTAATGTAAAGGGCAGAGATGTAGAAAGTGTTGTTACCGACATTCAAAAAGAACTGAGTGAAAAAGTAAAACTTCCCGAAGGATATTATTACACCTATGGAGGCACGTTTGAAAATCTGCAAGCAGCAAGCAAACGCCTGATGATTGCTTTGCCAGTAGCATTAGCACTCATTTTTATGTTACTCTATTTTACGTTTAGTTCAGTAAAACAAGCCACGCTTATTTATACAGCAATTCCAATGAGTGCAATAGGTGGTGTATTCGCTTTGCTCATTCGTGATATGCCATTCAGCATTTCGGCAGGTATCGGTTTTATTGCTTTGTTCGGTGTAGCTGTGCTAAACGGCATTGTGTTAATCGGAACTTTTAATCAATTAGAAAAAGACGGAATGACTGACATTTTAGAACGCATAAAAGAAGGAACAAAAATTCGTCTGCGACCCGTGTTAATGACCGCCACAGTTGCATCCTTAGGATTTTTGCCAATGGCACTTTCTCACGGTGCAGGGGCAGAAGTTCAAAAACCTTTGGCAACCGTTGTAATCGGAGGATTGATTACCGCAACTTTCCTTACACTTTTTGTTTTGCCTTTGCTGTATGTGATGTTTTCTAAAATCAAAAAGTCTAAAATAAAAGTTTCAGCCACAAGTATTTTAGTTTTTGCATTGCTTTCATTCAATGCTGCAAACGCCCAAACACCAACAACTAAAACCATTTCGGTTGAAGATGCCATAAGCACAGCAATGAAAAATAATTTAGAAATTCAATCGCAACAACTCAATGTGCAATCTTCCACCCTATTGAAAAAATCGGTGTTTGAATTACCTAAAACGAATGTCAATTTACAATATGGGCAATATAATAGCATCAATCAGGATTTGGGTTTTCAAATCAATCAATCCATTCCATTCCCCACTTACTATTCCGCAAAATCAGGTTTGTATAAAGCCGAATTGGAAAGTAGCCAATTGCAACAGCAAGCCACAGCAAACGAAATAAAAGCACAGGTGCAATATTGGTATTATCAGTTGCAGTATTTACAAACCACAAAAAAACAACTGCAATCCTTAGACAGTTTGTATAATGATTTTGTGAATGCAGCCGCTTTGCGATATAAAACAGGTGAAACAAATTTGCTGGAAAAAACCACAGCCGAAACCAAGCGTGGGCAGCTTTCTCTTTTGCTCAAACAAAACGAAACAGACTATTCAACCGCTTACAATTCGTTAAAAACGCTAATGAACACAAGAGAAGAATTTACGATTGAAAATAGCGGAAACTTCCAACCACTTGTAATGAGCAATTCGTTTGACACTACACTTATTGTAAATAATCCTTCATTAAAGGTATTGTATCAGCAAGCAGTTATTGCCGAGCAAAATAAAAAGGTAGAAACCGCATCTGCAATGCCCGATTTGAATGTGGGTTATTTCAACCAGTCATTAATTGGAGTGCAAAACATAAATGGTGCAGATGTAAATTTTGATGGTAGTAAACGCTTTCAAGGTTTTAATGTTGGGTTAAGTATTCCAATTACTTTTTTTAGCAACGCTTCAAAAGTAAAATCACTTAGCTATAAACAACAGGCTTTGCAAACTGAAGCCGACAATGGAAAGTTGATTTTACAAAGCCAATTGCAAAATGCTTTTCAGCAATACAACCAGAATTTGTCGCAATACAATTATTACAAATCAACATCTTTGCCCAATGCAGAAATAATTATCAGCACCGCAAAAGTTGGTTTCAAAAGTGGCGACATTGGCTACATTGAATACTTGCAAGCATTACAAACCGCTACCGATGTGCAGTTAAATTATCTGCAATCGGTTAATCAAATCAATCAATCCATAATCAACATCAATTTCTTAACTAACAATTAAAATTTCACAGAAATGAAAAATATAATCTTTATAGCAGCCCTTGCAACATCAATAGTATTTGCATCCTGCAACAGCAATAAAACCGAAACGCACGGTGAAGAAACCGAGCATCACGATGAACACGAAAACACCAACACAGCAATGCTTACAGCCGAGCAAATGAAATCTATAAAAATAGAGTTAGGCAGCATTGAGAAAAAGCAATTAACCGCCTCACTCAAAGCGAATGGAATTTTAAAAGTGCCTAATCAAAACAGGGCAAATGCAACAGCATCATTGGGCGGTGTAATAAAATCTATTTTGGTGCAAACAGGTAATTCGGTGAGCAAAGGACAAACAATTGCTACCATTTCAAACAATTCTTTTATCACAATGCAAGAGGAGTTTTTAAGTATTTCTTCAAAAGCAGAATTGGCACAATTGGAATTTGCCCGACAAAAAGAATTGCAACAAGGCAATGCAGGAGCATTAAAGAATTTGCAATCTGCCGATGCAGAACTTAAAACCTTGAAAGCCCGAAAAGCGAGTTTGCAAAAGCAGTTAGAACTTATTGGTATCAACACCGCTTCACTCACAAGCGAAAACATTCAATCAATCGTAAACATTACAAGCCCCATAAACGGCACAATCAGCAACGTGATGGTAAACATTGGCAGCTATGTAGATGCAAACAATCCCATTGCCGAAATAGTGGACAATAGCCAACTACATTTAGATTTGTATGTATATGAAAAAGATTTGCAAAAACTAAAAGTTGGGCAAACCATCCATTTTACACTCACCAACAATCCGGGTAAAGAATACGATGCAGATGTTTACGCCATTAGCAACACCTTTGAGCAAAACACCAAAGCCATTGCCGTTCACGCAATGGTAAAAGGCGACAAACAAGGCTTGATTGACGGAATGAGCATTACCGCCTTAGTAAGTTTAGAAAATGCTACTGTTGATGCAGTTCCAACCAACGCCATTGTAAATCACGAAGGACAGGACTATATTTTTATTGTTACCGATGCCCACAAAGAAGAAGAACATCATTCGGAAAAAGAAACTGCCGAACACAAGCACGATGAACACGGACACGAACACAGCGAAAAAAAGGAACCCGAACATACAGAAGAAGGAACAACCTTTGAAAAAATTCCCATCCGAAAAGGCACCACCGATGTAGGTTACAGCGAAATTACTTTACTAAAAGAAATTCCTGCAAACAGCAAAGTAGTAGTGAACGGGGCTTTTTTCATCTTAGCTAAAATGAATAATAAAGGCGAAGCACACGCACATTAATCACTTAATATATTTTCAATAATGAAACTACCAATCAACGACAAAAAATTTATTTTTCTTCTTTCTGCAATCATAATAGTGGTGGCGTTAGAAGTTTTATCCATAATCGGCATACACATACCTATGCCTTATGCTCCCTTCGTATTTGCTGCATTCATTCTCGGCATTGGCTACAATGTTTTATGGAACGGAGTAAAAGCAATCTTCAAACTCCAATTTAGCAGCATCAATTTACTAATGACCATTGCTGTAATCGGAGCATTTTATTTGGGCGAATACCCCGAAGCCGCAGTTGTAATAGTGCTATATGTTTTAGGTGAACGCTTAGAAGATATTGGAATAGAAAATTCAAAATCAGCATTAGATGAATTGGTGAGCAAAGCACCAAAGACCGCTTTTGTAAAATCTCAAAATGAGAATGTTCCTATTGATAAAATTGCAGTCGGCACAATCATTCAGGTGAAAGCAGGTGAAATGATACCGTTGGACGGCAAAATTATTTCAGGCGAAACAACTGTTGATGAAGCCGCCATTACAGGCGAACCAATTCCAAAAGACAAACACACAGGCGACAATCTTTTTGCAGGAACACTAAACAAAAATGGTTTCATAGAAATGGAAACAACAAAACTTTCTGTTGATACAACTTTCTCAAAAATCATTCGCCTCACCTTTGAAGCACAGGGCAACAAAAGCGAAACACAAAAATTCATTCAGAAATTTTCAAAGTATTACACACCGTCAATTATTGCAATGGCAATTTTAGTTTTTGTCATTCCTGTATTTGCAATGCAATTAGATTTTAACCATTGGTTGCAACAAGCCATTACACTTTTAGTAATCGCTTGTCCTTGTGCATTGGTCATATCAACACCTGTAGCCATTTACGCAGCAATCGGAAACGCATCAGCAAAAGGAGCATTAGTAAAGGGCGGAAAATACATTGAAGCATTGGCAAGTATCAAAGCAATTGCATTAGATAAAACACGAACCATTACTTTTGGAAATCCGATTGTATCCGATGTATTTCCTTTAAACGGAACAAGCCGTGAAGAACTTTTGGCTTGCACCGCAGGAGCAGAAATATTTTCAGAACACCCATTAGCACAAGCCATAGTAGATGCAAGTAAAAAAGAAGGATTTGAACCGCACAAAACCGAAGGTTTCAAAAGCATTATGGGCAAAGGTGCGACCGCAAAATGCTTGGTGTGTGAAGACGAAACAATTTATGTAGGCAAGTTAGATTTCATAAAAGAACATCAACCCGTTGACAAAGAAGCTGAGAAAATTGTAGCAGAACTTTCAGCACAAGGCAAAACAAGTGTAGTCGTAAGTTTTGGCGAAGGTGTAGCAGGTGTCATTGGTTTAATGGACGAAATAAAACCCGACAGTGAAACAGCATTGAAGGAAATAGAAGCAATGAACATAGAACCTATTATGCTTACAGGCGACAGCGAAAAAGCAGCAAACTATGTAGCCCAACAAGTAGGTATTAAAAAAATATTCGGCAATATGTTACCCGAAAACAAAGCCGACAAAATCAAAGAACTTTTGCAACAATATAAATTTGTAGCAATGGTAGGCGATGGCATAAACGATGCTCCTGCCCTTGCACAAAGCACCGTAGGCATTGCAATGGGAGCAGCAGGAAGCGACACGGCAATAGAAACCGCAAACATTGCATTGATGAACGACAAACTTTCACTCATTCCGTTTCTCATTCTGTTAAGTAAAAAAACATTGAGAAGAATAAAATTCAACACCATCGGAGCAATAGCGGTAAAATTGATATTCATAACACTTGCATTTATTGGTTACAGCAATTTGGTTTTCGCCATAGCAGCAGACGTAGGAGTAACACTAATTGTAATTTTGACAAGTTTACGACTGATGAATTACAAAGGATAAAATGGAGAGACCTGCAAACTCAAAACCGACTGCATCTAATGCCAACGCTTTTGCACTCACATTTGCTTTTTTGCCATCGCATTGACCGAACAAAAAAAGCAAAAGAGAGTGCAAGCCAACACACGGGGACAGTGCAACAATTCGCTGCAAACTTGACACGACAGCACTTCGGACGGACAGAAGGGCAGCTGATAACAGCGGTTTGGCAAAAGTGGCGGTTCGGTGCTTCGTATGACAGTTTTTCGTAAATTTGAAGTGCGTGCTTCGTATGAAAGTTTAGTGGTAAAATCGCCACCTTCGCCAAGCCGCAAAACGTCAGGTTGTGAAAAAACTCACTTCCCATTTTATTTCTTCCAAAATAGCTTTTAAAATTTCTTTACAAGAGCAATACAACGTTTCTAGCGCATGCGAAAATCAAGCTGCTAAGTTGAGTTGAAAAATGTTGAAGTGTGTAATGCGATTAAAATAAGTTATTTTAAACATAAAAAGCCACTCCTTGCGGTATTTTGGCTTCCAGTTTTTGAGTGTTAGCATTAGATCATCCAAAGTAAAAATGTTCAAGACTCGTTTGATGTTATAGTTCAACATAATAAAACTCCATTCTCCATTTACTTTTTCAAGACCGATGAGGTTTGTGTAGTAATACCCCCATTTTCGTTTTATAGTTCCAAATATGTGTTCGTTAATTTCCTGTCGTTTGCGATAGAGGTCTTGGTTCCGGGAATAGTTTTTATTGTTTCGCTCCACCGATTCGGCATATTGACTCCGTTCAATTTCTCTTCCTCCTTTTTGTCGTCCTGTGCACAACTGTTTTGCCGGACAATTTTTACATTCCGGTGTCCGGTACTTTTTATATTGATACGATATTTTATCATCCCGCTTTTGATATGCCAGGTGCCAAATGTGGTGAGTGTTTGTCCTTCAGGACACGTATAAGTATCATTCTTTTTATTGTACTTGAATTTATCAACAAGATATTCCTTCGTAGTCCCTTTTGGATTGGAGTTCACCAGTTCCTGTTGCGCTACTATTGTTTTTAAATCGTTCTGTTGACAGGCTTCAATTTCCCGTGCGTTGTTGTATCCTTTATCTGCCAGCAGGGTAAACTTGTTTGCTTTTAAATTTTCTTTTGCTTCCAATGCAATTGCTGAAAGTGCGTTGCGATCGTTCCGGTTAATCGTATGTGTAGCTACAACAAGTTTATGTTTATCATCAACTGCCGTTTGCGTGTTATAGCAAACTTCTACCACTTGTCCTTGTATCAAAAGACTTCTACTGTCGGGATCCGTGGTAGATATTTGCGGTTCGCCGCTTTCTGTCAGTAATTCACTTAGCATTTCATACTTGATTTGATTCATTTGCAGTCGTTCAATTTTGTCCTGCAAATCACCAATAAGTTCGGTGCTCTCTTCTTTGTCCAAAGTGTCTAATTGCGTTAGATACTCCAGCGTTTTCTCTTCAATGTATTGGAGATGCCTTTCGATCTTTTTTGGAGAGTAATTATTTTTCTTACTGTTATGTGCTCTTGATTTGGTACCGTCGATAGCTATGGTTTTGCCACTTATGAGGCCGGCATCCATCAAAAAAGCGACAAACAGTTTGAACATATTTTTCAGAGCGACCGGATTGTCTTTACGGAAGTCGGCAATGGTGTGGTAGTTGGGAACCAGTCTTCCGCATAGCCATTGCATTTCAGTATTCCGTTTGCATTCCTTTTCCAACCGGCGAGATGATCGGATACCGTTCTGATAGCCGTACAAATAAATCTTTAACAAAATTCGTGGATCAAAGGATGGGCGTCCTTCCTGTTGTATAGTTTTAGCTTTAAAACCAAGTTTAGATAAATCCAGCTTTTCGGCAAAAGCATCCAGGAACCGGACGGGATCATCCGATGCCACCAGCTCCTCCAGGGAACTGAAAGAAACCTGGTGGCGATCTATGGGTACTATGTGTTGCATGGGAATTAAATTTCCCTAAAAATACCAATGAAAAGGCTCACATTCATAACTATTTTTCAATAGAAATTAACAATGGATGGGGAAAATTAGTATTTTCACAGTCTGCCGTTACAAGCAATTATAAACGACGATGCTTATTAGACTTTTAATTGCGACTTTGACAGCTTACTCATTTGTTGCAGTAGGACAAGACAGTATTAATAAACCGCTGAATGACTTTGACGCATTTTTCAAAATCAACCGACTTGAGACAAAGTATCCTGCAATAAATGGGACGACAGTAAATGGTAAAGTCCTTGCTGACAGCAATCTTAAAGGCAACATAGTTGTAATAAATATTTGGGCTAAAGAATGTCTGCCTTGTCTTTATGAAATTCCGGGACTCGACAGTTTAGCAAGACAATACAAACATCACGGGGTGATTTTTATTGCTATTTCCTACGAATTAGCGGACTTTATAATTGACAAGTATATTTCTCAAAACAAGTTTTCTTACGACCATTTGACATTCCCTAAAGACACAGTGATGTATAAATACTTTGGCTTTGGCTACCCATTAAATATTGTGCTTGACACTGACGGTGTAGTTAAATATTTTAAATATGGCGGACTTGCAAACCAAAGTGGTGCTGACTTAGTTTATAATGACATTAAGACAATAATTGACGACTTAAAAAAATAACTGCTTGTAACACGTAGTTGCCGCAAGAGCCGGCCAATGTTTAAAGAAAATTATTAATTTGGTGGCCGGCTCCTGCGGCAACTACGAAACCGTCGTAAGCCATTTTAGGACGACACAGCAACAGACAATGAAAAGACTGAAGCAAATATTTACATTTATCATTTTGACAAGTTTGCTTGCTTGCGAACCACCTGTGACATTTAACGAACCACAGCCGACTGACATTGACAATTTATCAAAATTTCCAAAGCGTTTACAAGGACAATATTTGAACCTCACAGACAATTCAACTTTATTAGTTAGTGACAAATTAATTCAAAGAATCTACGACTATGACGAAAAAATCCATTCGTCCCAACTTGACAGCACCTCACGACTTTCGGGCGACACCATTGTTGACCTAACAACAAATGAAAAGACAGTAATAAAGCGTGACGGTGACAGTTTAATAACTCACGTTCATTACATAGACACGTTGTTTCAAATTGACTATGACAATGTTGTAAGAAAATTTAAAGGATATTATTTTTTAAACACTCGTTACGACAAGACAAGCTGGGAAGTCAAAAAAATTCAATTGCAAAGAGGACAACTTGTAATAAGTGGTATCTCGACAACAGAGGACATTGAAAACTTAAAAGAAATTACAGAAACAACGACCGACACAATTCCCCCTTACAAGTTTAAAGCGACAAAAAAACAGTTTAAAGAATTTATTAAAAATGAAGGCTTTAGCGACAGCGAAACCTTTGTTAGACAGAAAATTACCGGCTTATAACAGCACATACAAGAAAGTGGCGCTTCAGTGCCCGCCAGTATCGAACGGATCCTTTCGGGCGGGGTTAAATGATCCCGAAAGTTATCAGGACCGCCGATTACTAAACTGCAAACTGTCATAATCCACTTATTAACCCTACACAACAATGACAATAAGAACCTTCTGGACAATCTTCCTAAAAATCCTAGGTATTTGGTTAGTGCTAGACAGCGTAACTGTTATACCAAAGTTTATATCGTTTTGTTTTTAAGACAGCCTGGCTCATCGATAAATTGCATCTTGATAAAGGCTTTGAGGAGGAAAAAATTGATCTTAATGTTCAGCTTACGACTGTGCTGACCGTTACAACCATTGTTATTGGCGGACTTATGTTTGTAGATAGCTTTCCAAAGCTATGCAAAGAGATTTTTGTGTTTTTGCAACAGAAAAATATTTTAGGGAAAATCCTGGATCAGGCTGGTTAATTTTTCTATTAGTCAAAATCATTTTGAGCTATTTACTCATGACAAATAGCAAGCAAGTTGTTGCATTCATTAATAAACAAACATAAGTGAATATTTACCATTCTTAGGAAAATAGGTAATCCATACACTTATACAGTAACTACTAACTGACGGAATTTTCACACAAATTTTCTACTTTGCTCGGCGGCCTCAACCTCCATTTTACGCCGCCACTTTCAAAAACCCCCTTCAAAAAGCAAGGGTTTTCCCTCGGGTATAAATACGGGGGTGGGTTGTAATTTATTGATATTTAATAAGATAAAATTTTCTTTTGGGGGTTCTAAAAATAGGTGGTTGATGGGGGAACTTGTATTTTTAGATGATTGGTTGCTGAAGCCTTATAGCAGATTAGAGTAAAAATAATTTGCTACAATATTGCGTAAAATAGCGTTTTATAAACAGATAAAGCGAATATTTATAGCTGGGAATAAATGAGTGATCGGCAACCCATAGGCGCCATTGCTATCCTAAAACGACAGAAAATGAACCAAACTTTATCTTTAACTTCAAAATAAAATGACAATGAAAAATCTCTTAACATTATTCTTCGCAGTTGTTTTGGCAAGCTGCGACAACAACAAAAACCAAGAAACAGATTATATTACCTATATAAATTATGACAACTTAGCCGACAATAATTCCTTTCAAAATACAACTGAGGTTGATTCTTTATATGATATAAAGCATGACCATATAATTCACTTTACAATTGAAATTGATTCAATAAAATATTATGTTGTAGAAGGTGATTTACTGATGACAGAATACGAATATTCTCAATAGAAATTAGCTTCTTTAATTAAAATAGACACAATAAAAGAGACTGAAAAACTTGTAGGATAAATTAGGGACAATAAGGTTGTAAGGTGGCCCGAAAACTTTGTAATAAAGTATTGTATTGCAAAAAATACATTCCCCTCAATCGAACAATACAATTTAGTAAAGAAGAGTATTAGTAAAGCTACAAAAGAATGGGAACAGACCTGCAACGTAAAGTTTAAACACGAGGAACAGAAGGATGGTAGCGGAATTCTAACACCTGATGCAAGCCTAACATTTGTTGTAGTGGGATTTAATTCTAATGGACGATTTATAGCCAGTGCATTTTTCCCATATGAACCAGCAAGCAGAAAGCGTTTGTTGATTGACCCAACATATTTTACATCCAACTTTGACAAGGTTGGTGTCCTGCGACATGAGTTGGGACATGCCATTGGTTTCCGACATGAGCATATTAGGAGTAATGCCCCTTTGGTATGCCAAGGAGAAGATTTAACAGGCACAATTAATTTAACCCAATATGATCCCAAATCTGTGATGCACTATTTCTGTGGAGGAATGGGAAATATTAAACTTGAAATTACCGAAATTGATAAAAATGGCTCTCAATCTGTTTATGGAAAGCCAACTAACAATTAAAAATCAATTAAATGAAAAACTCAATCATCTTTTTATCAATATCAGCGGTAGCTGTTATTGCTATTAATTCTTGCGACAATGTCAGTAAAAAAAACGAAAATGGTCAGACACAATTAGCAAATCCATCTAATATAGTTCCTAATCCTGCCATGTCAAATCCAGATAAATTTGCTTGGGATTTATTTATTCAACTAAGCCAAGCATCATCGGAAAATCCAAAACTTACCATTTGGGAAACATGGGCTTTAGCTGCTGATGTATTTGTAGACCCGAATGTTGCTCCAACTTGGAAGCCTACTACTGTAAAAGACATAGACAATTTTGAGACATTACCGTTACAACAATTTGCTCATTTAGGTTTAGACCCCAAAATTTTATTCGACCCCAATTCACCAACTAGAAATGAAACGAGAATGAATAGAGTTGCTTTCGATTTCATTGTTAGCAATGATTTATATAATGCACAAGGTTTAGAAAGTGTTTATGCTTCATACCCAAATAAAAAGATCGATTTGCCAGTTGAAGCAAAAGAAATTAAGGCAATATGGGCTACTATAGAAACTAAGGACACTGCAAGGTATCATTTTGCATTAGGCAAAGACGGCAAAACATATTATGGTTTAAAAGGAATCCACATTATAACTAAGGATATTCCCAATTGGTTTTGGTCAACTTTTGAACACATGGATAACTTTGAAGAATCAGAGGAGTTCAAAAAAGACAAAGAATTATTGGCATCAAAAGACAGTTATGGATATGATGTAAATGATATGATAAGTGACAACCTTAAAAACGACTTAATAAATCATTATTGTCCGACTAAAATAGTAAAAAAATAAGTAAGGGGGCAAAACTATACCCCCTTTTTAGTTAAGTTTGGGTTACCACACTCAAACCATAACTATGAACAAAGTTAATAAATTTGTCGGACAGCCGGTATTATCACAGATATTAAGCTGTATACCAGCTAAAATCATTGCAGATGCAGCTAAAAAACATCAAAGCAACAAATATTATAAACGGATCCCTGTGAGGGTTCATCTTATAAGTCTATTATATGGTGTTTTTAGTTATTGCAATGGTCTCAGAGAATTATGCGAAGGGATGCTAGCATGTGAGGGAAAGTTGACCCATTTAGGATTAGATAAAGCTCCACCGAAGAGTACATTATCTGATGCAAATAACCGCAGAAGTTATATGGTAATGGAAACAATATATTACCAATTACTTCAACGATACCATAGTTTTATCTCGGACACCCGGTTAAAGGGACTGAGTATTAAAAACTTAAAAATAATTGATAGTACCACAATATAAGGGGGCATTAAGGTTCATGCTATGATGGATGCTTTTAGTGGAGTAACAGAATTCGTTCGAATGACAGCGGCAAAAGTTCATGATAAGCAGTTCTTGTATAAGTTGAAATTACCATCAGATAGTTTTGTTGTATTTGATAAAGCCTATAATTTGTACGCACAATATGCTAAATGGACAAAACAATCGGTTTGGTTTGTTACCAGAATGAAGGAAAATGCGGTCTATCATGTCACTAAAGTAATAACTGATAACTCTAAGAAAAAGGCAGCAAAGGGGGTTCTTAAAGAGCAATTTATAACCATAGGCTATAAGGATGAAACCGGAAAAGTCATTCGATTAAAATTACGAAGAATTGTATTTAATGCCGAAGACGGAAAACAATATGTGTTTATAACTAACAATTTTAAAATCAGTGCAAAAGAAGTAGCAGCGATATATAAGAATCGCTGGATGATAGAAACATTATTCAAACAAATAAAACAAAATTTTCCTGTGAGATATTTTTGGGGTGCTACTCCGAATGCAATTAAAATGCAAATCTATTGTGTGTTGATTGCTCAATTGCTGATGGTTGTAATTCGAAAAAAATCAGCAACTAAAAAATCATTTGCTAACATGATAACAGTAATAAGATTACACCTGATGAGTTATATTGAACTCTTGGAATTTATAAAAGATACATACAAGGCATGGCGCCGAGCAAACCCGCCATTAATCTTAAATATTTGATGGGTAGCTACCTACAAAATCAGTCATCCATCAAAGGCTGGGAAGGGTTGATTCCGTTGAGTTTCAGCAAATATTAAACTAGTTTAATCGGACAATAATGTTAATAAATAATAAAATGCCGATCAAATGGAATTATTACAGACTAAGAGGGACACAAACGGATTTTACTGACCCAATGGGTAAGCCCATCGTATTAGCAAACACAAAAATAGAAGATGGCTTTATGCTAACATCATCTTGTATAACTTGCCACGCAAGAGCAACAGTAAGTGCATTGACTCCGGATTTAAAACCACAAGGAATTCACCAATATAATAGACTACCAATTTTTAAGTTTACTGATGGAGGACCTGGCGAGCCTGGAGTAATAGGTGCAATAAATCCAAATTTGTTTTTCGCTGAATATAATGGAATTCCAGTAGACACATTATTAAAGACATTAAAGCCTAAATATGTTCAGACAGATTTTATGTGGTCATTCTTTAGAGCTAAAAGAAAAAAATAAAGTGTTAAGTAGTTGCTGAGAATCTTGGTACGAACGATGCTATAGAAGTTGGGTAGCCAATATCGAGTAGCCCGCCCCAAAGCGAGGTAACTTCAGGGAGGGGCTATCACAGTTCTGCTGAATTAAAGGCATGAGTTTCGAATTCAAAGGTCTGCGTAAATCGGATATTTTTCGCAAACTTTTGAGGAATAATTTATCAGTAAAAACATTTGAGGAACTTTCAATACCACTCCATGAAGAATTTTCCAAATCATCACTTTACCCATTCGATGAGCTCAGAGCAGCCGTGGCAGTTCTCGATTTCAGCCATTTAGCGGATTCGCAAAGTGATGGGTTGAGTTCATAGTAAAGCTCCGCTACTTTCTTTAGAGAAAAACGAGCTTAAAATAACTGGAAACGGAATGTATCCATTTCTCAAAGATTGATAATAAGTCTTACCCTTACCCAACGGCCATTCTCAAATTTTTACGCCACCATTTTCAAAATCGCCTTCAAAAAGCAAGAGTTTCTCCAAATATTTAATAATTATTGTTATTCAATTGCATTAAATAATTTCCTTTTTATTAAAAATTTGGTAATCATCTTGCGATGAATTATCTTTATCAATATAAGCTGTGAGAGGATTGTGGTAGTATTAAAAGAATATCTCGAATTTAGTAGTGAAGTGCAACCAAAATAATGATTGTCAAAAAATGTACTTGCTTAAGGCTGAAATAACAGGGATAAAGGGAAATGTGATGTAAACAATTACTAAACGAAAAACTATGCTATTTGAAATTACAATTTGGGGGCTGGCTAAGCTCTTGATACGATTAACAAAAAAATTCGGGATTGACTGGCTCAAAGCAAAATTCAATATTGATGAAGAATTAAGCAAATTGATTTATGAATGTATCGATAATCCCGAGAAAATAGGTGATTTATTGCATTACTTTTATGAACATAAAACTTCCGTACAAGTAATCGAAGCGCAAATACCAATGGTACAGAAATTGCCTGAAGTAGTCAAAGAGGAAAACTTGATATTCCCTGGAAAGAAAATTGAAGTATATAATGATTTTCTGGAAGAAGTATTTGCGGTTTGCAAGATCAGGAAACAGCCCATTGTTTTGCAGGGTTTTTTTAATGGTGAAAATTATGTTTCTTATTTTAAGACAAGCCTGGGTAAGGCAAATGATATTAAAAAAGGTCCTAAGAGTTTGGAATTTACTTTTGGCACAGGAATTACAATTGAAGAATTCACTGATCCGATACAAAGAAATCAAAGGATAGCCGAACAAAGGAGAATTTTTGAGCGAAACGCATTTGCTGATTACGATCTGGACGACCCTCATTACAAAGTCCAAATAATATTTGATAACTATATTGAACCTGTGGGGATAAGTCACACTGCTTTTCAAAGAGATTTTGATCCAAGATTTGATATCCCAAAAGATAATAGCGGATTTAGTGCAATGAAAAGTTCATTACAAGAGTACATAGACGAAATTATTGAAGATGTTAGAAATTTAAAAGCCCTTAATCGAAATTAAAAGTGAAATAGTCTTTTAATTGAAGAATATAAAATAAGTGATACAGTTCGGATTTCTGATGAGATTCAATTGTATAATTAAATAATGGTTATACTCTAATTCTGGTGACGAAAACAACTTATATTTTTCTAATACTATGCTTGATTTTATCAAAGTTATATTTTCAAACTAACACCTATGTTAAATTATGGGATATAAATCATGGTGGATCTAGTGTTGAATATTTTTCTACTTTGCAAAAAACCTTTGATAATGGTTATCAGCCAAGCATCGGTTATCTCCCTTTCAGGCCATTACGCGGGTAGTCCACGAAGTCATTTTACGCCGCCACTTCCAAAACCCAACTTCAAAAAGCAAGGGTTTTCCCTCGGGTATAAATACGGGAGCAGGTTGTATATTATTGATTGTCAGTTAAATAATATTTGTGCTTTCGACCTTTCAAAATGGGTGGTTGGATTATGAACTTGTATTTTTAGAGAATTGGTAGCTGGAGCCATTTAATAAAATTAGAGTAAAAATCCTCTGCTACAATAATGCGTAAATATCCGTTTTATACGCGGCTAATAGCGTGTATTTGTTGAGTAAATAAGTGAGTTATGAGTTATGCTTGGCCTACCTTCGAACTCCGAACCTTATTGCAAGAAATTAACTTAGATATTCCATTATTGAGATAACTTAACAAAATCAAATATGAAACATACATGGGGATTTGAAATGAAACCACCGAGCACCAACTTGACTATAATAATAGTTGCTGCAATAATCTGTTTGACTTGTTACTTAGTTTGTAACAAGGGAAAAAACATTATTTACAACGAAAAAGATGGACTTCGTGTTATGTCTGCTCCCGATTCCGCTTCTCTTTCTCAAAACAAGATGCAATTAGATACTACATTAAGAAATATAGAAAAATCTATGAGCCACTATGATACTCTAATTGAGATTGAACCTGATGAAGCCAAAAAAGCTAAGTTGCGTGATGATAGAAAAGCAAGCGAGAACCTTTATGGTAATTGCAATTCTATGATTGCGGAATATAATGAGATTAGTGTGATGCCAAACTCAGATTTGAAAAACGAACGATTTAAGAATTGGATTGATAAATCAAAGAGTTTATTTGGCAAATATTCAAATCAAAGTGCGAGCACCATTGATGTATTTTTTGACTTGGTTGGGCATACTCGTAAAATAGCTGACAACTTAAAGTTTCAAGTTGAAAAATTGCAAAAGGATACTGCAAGATTGAATAAAAACAATGACAACTTAGTGCAACAGTTAACTGCTCAAAAAAAGGAAGTTGAGGATGCAAAAGCAGAGAAAGAAGAAGAGAAAAGAGCAAGAGTAAAAGCGATTGAAGAAATAGGAAAGGTAAAGGCTGATTCACTTAGGATGGCAACCGACCTAAAAGTAAAGGAAGAAATTATTCTAGAAAATGCTGTGATGATTAAAAATCTTAGACCGAATCCTCAAGGCAAAAGACAAAGATTTAAAAATAATATTCTTTATGTCAACAACAACAATTCCGAGTTTAAACTTGAAATATTGTTTCAAGTCAAGTTTTTACCGGGCGTGTCTTCTGATACTATTTATGCCGAAATTGATAAAACAATGAAATTAACTGATGCGAACGTTCCTAAAACAATATGTGATAAAACTTTTAATTATCAAAATCATATTTCTTTAAGTAAAACAGATGAAGGGAGAGATTTGAATATTGGATTTATTTATGATAGGGGCTTTGAATTTGGAGTTTATACAATCACATTGCATTCCACTAATTGTAAAACTAAAATGCCTGAACCATTCAAAATTGAAATACAAAAAGGAGGAGGAGGAATATTTCCTAATTTGAAATAAACATTGAACAGCAAACAAGCATTTGATAAACAGTTGTGGGGGCTTCGGACTTGACGGCTTCGTAGGCACAGCAGCACGAACGCATTAGAAAGTAAATCTAGTAATTGGTTCTTTTATTGGATAATTGATTGTAAGAAATACTTGCGGTTTCTTACAATCAATTATAGGTGTTTATTACTAATTTCAAAAGTTGTGATATTTTAATTAATAATAGCATTGAAATCTAATCAAAAACCATCCGCTGCAATCAGTAAATAAATATTTTGTAATGAATACGATTGACAAATTCGATTTAGCCAGAAATGAATTAAAGAATTATTGTACTGTATCGAAGAAATAAAATTGTTTTCATTTTCATGTTCTAAAAATAGGTGGATGGGGTTGAAACTTGTATTTATAAAGAATTGGGTCCTGAGCTTCTTATCAAATTTGAGTAGAATTAATTTGCTACAAATACAAATACCATGAAAGTACTTATGAAAGTTAATGTGAATTTTAAAATTTCACTAAGAATTGAAAAAGATGCTGATTTCAAGTACATTAAAAAAACTTAACCTATATATAAATAAAAGAAAATTTGGGAAGACTCTCACTGAAATTGAATTTGAAGAATCTAACAACAACTTCATTTATGATTTTTTTATACAAAAAGTACATCAGAAGTTCATAAAAACTGATTCGTATGAGATTATATTAGCAGATTATAAAGAGGCGAGAGGCTCTTTGATAATTTCATTTGCATTAATAGTATTTGGCACTATTACTAATTACACTCTATTTAAGGAGAATCTCGAAAAATTTATTTATGATATAAATGATTTGTTCAACGAAAGCGACTTCTATTCTGAACCTTCGTATAATGAAGAATTTGTAAATGAAACCTCTTCTAATAAAACTATTTCAAATATTATTAAACCACCCAGTTTTATTAACCGTTATAAAAATGGAATCGTCCTCACAGTGGCTTTAGTTATGTCTTCATTGGGAATTTTTGATGACCAAATTTTTAAAGATCAACAAAAATAATATTCCCGTAAATTGGAATACGGAGCAATATATTGAATATCAAATTCACTAAGTCAATTTATAAACAATACGATCAAATAATTGAACAAGAATTATTACAAGTTGAAGTAGAAAAAGATACATTAAAGAAAGAATTTTTAGAAGGTTTAAAGCGGCAACTATCAGTCGTTTACCTCAAGTGGCAATAATATGGCTATTTGAAGGATAGTCCTTCTATTAAAGTTAGGTACAGGAGACAAGACAAGATTAGTCTCCGATCCCGATAGTTATTGGGACGCCAACTTCTAGTATCTTGTCACCGTTAAAGGCAATTAGTGCGGACGAATTACGTTAAGTGATAAGTTTTTAGAAAATGAATAAGTCCGCAAAACGAATTTGTATAACTGTGACTATTATTCTATTCTTTTTGATTTTTACTATTCCTCTGTTTCTTATGGTTTTTTTCGAAAACTTTCCAGTTAAATCGCCGCCTAAAGTTGTTACCTTAATATTACAACCAGACACAAAATACTCTGCAGGCTATACAGAAGAAAAGTTTGAATCCATTAGCATCGGTATGTCCGAAAAGCAAGTGCTGGATATTCTAGGAGAGCCGTTGACTCGTTGGCGACCATACCGGTATACAAAATTCCAAGACAAAGAACATTTCGTAGGACTTCAGTATAGCGAAAGTCCTGGCAGCGGACATTATAACTTACGACAAATTAATCTTGATAACGGAAAGGTCGCTGAAATAATAAGCTATTTCTATGTCGACTAAAATTCCTTCATAATGCAGTCATTTGTTCCATTTTTTGCATTTATAGCCAGCCTAAAATAAGAGGGTTGGTTGATAATTTCAATTATTTTCCTATTTTTGAGAAAAAGAGGATTTTTATCCTAATTTACATTAAACCTAATTACCCATCAACCGGTAAAATCAACGATAAATAAAACCTATGAAACTTAAAATATTAATCGGGCTAATGTTGATTTTTAACCTGGCAATAGGGCAAAATCAACAAATCACCAGACTTGACGGGAGCAAAATCTCTGCTAGTGCAATTGACGAAACCGTTAACCGCTTAATGAAAAAGGCTAATGTTCAAGGATTGAGCTTGTCGATAATTAATAAAAGTCAACAACCTTATCTAAAATCTTATGGGTATAAGAATTTAGATAAAAACGAGTTTTTAGATTCTGCAACTGTTTTGTATGCAGCATCATTTAGCAAGGCAGTATTTGGCTATTTGACTATGAAATTGGTAGAGGAAAAAGTGATAGACTTAGACAAACCTCTTTATACCTATTTAAGCAAACCCATCCCGGAGTATGAGTATTTCTCAGATCTGAAATCTGATGACAGATGGAAATTAATGAATGCAAGAATGTGCTTAAGCCATACAACAGGACTTCCAAATGTTAGATGGGTGCATCCAACAACAGGTGTTCAAGACACACTTGGCATTATGAAAATATATTTTACTCCTGGACAGAAATATGCTTATTCGGGAGAAGGTATTAAACTTTTGCAGTTAGTTATTGAAGAAGTAACAAAGCAAAATGTAGAAGAATTAGCAATTGAAAAAATCTTCAACCCAATTGGAATGACAAGAACCGGATATATTTGGTATGATCGGTTTGATAATAATTACGCAACGGGGCACCTTTCAGACAACACACTCAATCCAAAGAAAAAGCGAACCAAGCCGGTGGCCGGTGCCTCTTTGGTAACAACAATTACAGACTACACAAGATTTATTGAGCATTTGATGAATCAGAAAGGTTTAGACAAAAGTATGTTTGAAGAAATGATTTCTCCTCAAATTGAAATATTGTCAAAGACACAATTCCCACCAATCACTGAAGAAACCACAACCGAAAACAAAGCCATAAATTTATCATATGGACTTGGTTGGGGTCTATTGAAATGCAAGTATGGCAGAGCATTTTTTAAAGAAGGACACGATGATGCCTGGAGAAACTATAATATAAATTTCATTGACAAAGGGATTTCAATAATCATAATAACCAATAGTGCTAATGGAGAACTCATTTTTAAAGAACTATTGGAAACATTAATCGCAGATACTTTTACACCCTGGAAATGGGAATCCTATTTTCCAATCGACTAAAAGAAGTAAAGGTACAAAGGAGTAAACGGGTAGCTGTTGTTCGACTGGTTTGTTCGGTGAACATAACCTTCTAAAGAATAATAAGTAGTGTTATATATGAACACATCATACAATTCCTGAATCACTCCATTTTAAGGGTCCTGTACCCCGGAATCGACTTTTCGACACAGAGGGGGTCAAATTATGCCCGACTGGCAGTTATTAACTTTGGGGTCAATTTGCTCCGGAACAATCAGCTGGAATAAATATTTCACATTTTGGAGCATGGGATCTATTTTAGATATTGATTAACAATACTTTATGAAATTTCGGACAAAGAGATTTAGTGCTGCTTCAGCCAATCGAAAGTCAATTAAGCAGCTGAAAAACGATATAATTTCCGAAGGCAAAACAAAACTAGTTGCTGAAATTGGATTGAAATGCCTATAAATAAAACATAGAATTATTTTGCGAAAACCATCATAATTTGATACCTTTCGCTAAATTTATCTCATGGCATCCGAAACCAATTATAAGAGATTAGAGCATTGGATTGATGAGCAACAATCCAAGGGCAAATTATCATTCAGCCTGAATGAACTTCGGTATAAGTTTAATCAGGACAGTGACACAGCAATCAAACAGCTTTTAGAACGTCTAACGAGCAACGAAAAAATAGTTTCTGTTTTTAAAGGGTACTATATAATTATACCACCACAGTATTCATCAAAAGGAATACTGCCTCCTTCAATGTTTATTGACGGCTTAATGAATTTCCTTGAACGAAAATATTATGTGGGATTGCTCAATGCCGCAGCACTAAACGGAGCATCGCATCAACAACCGCAAGAATATTTTATAGTAACAGAATACCCTGTACTGAGGCCAACAAACAAGAAAGGAATCAAAATAAATTACATCAGTACAAAACAACTTCCACCTGAATCGCTGATTGAAAAAAAGAAAACTGAAACAGGATATATCAGCGTTTCACGTCAAAAGCTAACAGCAATTGACTTGATTAATTATGAAAAAAAAATAGGTGGACTCAACAGAGCAACAGCGATAATAAATGAGTTGGATGAATCAATACGACCGAAGGATATAAATGAAGAACTCATAAATTATGCGAGCATTTCATCATTGCAACGGCTGGGCTACATACTCGAAGAGATCTTGAACAGAAATAATCTTTCGGATAAAATATTTATGCAATGTAAAAAAGCAGGAAAAATATTTTATCTAATCCCATTAAAAGCGTCAGGAAAGAAACAAAAAGAACATATAAATGAAAAATGGAAGTTAATGATTAACACAGAAATTGAGTTAGACGAATGATTCCACAAGGATATATCACTGAATGGAGTAATTATGTCCCTTGGAAAACGAATGAACAAGTAGAACAAGACCTTGTAATTTGCCGGTCATTAGTTGAAATTTTCAAGGATGAATTTCTTGCCAATAGTCTGGCTTTTAGAGGCGGAACCGCACTTCATAAATTATATCTCCAACCACAGCCGAGATATTCAGAGGATATTGATTTGGTTCAGGTCCGTGCAGAACCGATTAAAGAAACCATTCAACGTTTGCAAAAAGCGCTTTCATTTCTTGGAAAGTCAAATGTTACATCACGGAAAGATAATAACACTATATTTTACAGATTTGAAACTGAGTTTCCGCCAGTTCAGAAACTAAAACTAAAAGTTGAAACAAATTGCAGAGAACATTTCTCAATTTTAGGATGGGAGAAAAAAACCTTTTGCTGTTAACTCTGAATGGTTCAAAGGTGATTGCAATTTAACTACCTATTCACTAGAAGAGCTGTTAGACACAAAACTTCGGGCATTATACCAGAGAAGGAAAGGAAGAGATTTGTTTGACTTATGGAAAGCACTCAATACTGCTAACGTCAATCCCAAGTTAGTCATCAAATGTTATAAAGAGTATATGAGTTTCTCTTTGCAAAAGGCAATTCCTACTAAGAAATAGTTTATTTTAAATCTTGAAGCAAAGAGAAATGACACCGAATTTTTAGGAGATACTGTTGCTTGGTTGCGACCGGAGGAGAAGTATAATCAGGATGAAGCTTTTGAGTTAGTATTAAATAATCTCGTAGAATTGATGTAATAAAAGTGAATGATTCTCAAAACAAATTCAACTTTTAAAAATCATTTCCTGTACAAAGAAGATGCGCTAAGAGTGCGTTTGCATCTTCCTTCGCATATTGATCCCGCCATTCCGGGATGATGCCCCTCTTCATTCCGATTGATATTAACCCCTTTATTTCAAACCTAAAGAACAACTTTTTATGCAAAGGATCTCCAAATAAATGGTGTTTCACATCATTTTTATCAGGTTTATCTGACAATTAAACCATAAATAATTTTTTTTTAAGTTTAGAAAGCTGGAGCGAGGCAAAAAGTTTCTCTGAACAGGTCTTTCTCCTTTGCATTAATCAAAATTAGCCACTTTATCAGCGTTTTCAGCATAGTTGTTTATCTTGTTTAACATTCGTACCTTAGATGCGCAATTAGCACAGCTGTATACACCAAAGCCGGCTGTAATTATTTTAAAATGAGGGTTTGGTGGTCGCAGACTATTATAGGAAAGTGGCAAATAATTTTGTATAATTTAGTTAATAAAAATAATTTTAACTTATGATGTCATTAAATACAGATAAAAATACACCCGTTTTTGAATTGTTCAAATTTGCTATCATCTTCATTTCATTAACATTGTATCCTTTTACATATTCATTTGGTCAATGGCAGCCATTGAATGGTCCGTATACAGGGGGGCAAGTAAATCAAATTGATTCCAGGGACTCTACCATTTTTGCTTGTACTAATTCCGGGTTGTATCATAGTATTCAGGGAAGTTCAACATGGTCGCGTATAACTAATGGATTGCCAGACAAGCCTTTTCTTGATATCGAGTTTTTAGGACCACATATTTTTGCTGCAACTTCTGGCAATAAAATATTAAGATCCAGTGATAATGGATTGACATGGATCAATTCTTCAGTAGGTATTACAGATACAATAGTGCGAACAATTAAAGCCATTGATACAATTCTATTTGCTGGAACCAGTACACAAGGCTTATTTGTTTCATACGATTACGGTGTAAACTGGTCGCATGTCAGTGGGGTTGCCGGAACATTTGTTTCAGAAATCGAAACCCATGGTACAGTTTTGTATGTGGCAGTTTCAGGATATGGTGTTTATGTTTCTTTTGACAAAGGTACTACCTGGACCCTGCCATCAACCAGTCTAAACTCATATGCCTTTGAATCGATGGCTGTTGATTCAGCAAGGGTTTTACTTACCAGCAATGGAGACAATGCATGTATTTCATTTGATACATGTAAGACATGGACTAACTTATTTGTTTCATCTTATGCAAGGGCCGCCTTCATTCATGGCGATGATCTTTACCTTTCAACATTTGGCGGGCCTGTTGAAAAATCCACAGATAATGGACTTACCTGGTCAACTATACCACTCGGCAATACAGAAAATGTTTCAATCTATGATTTTCATTATAAAGACTCAATATTTTATGCAGGCACAAGTATGGGTGGGGTTTACTCTTCAAGTGACTCAGGTGCAACATGGGCTGGCGATAATTTTGGAATGAAAGGATATATCTCTGCAATTTCCGTATTGGATAGCAATATATTTGCCGGAACTTTAGGAGATGGCCTTTATCGATCTTCTGATTTTGGTAATTCATGGGTTAAATGTGATATCGGACTTACTGCAACTTATATACGTGCTGTCACAAATCTATTTGGATACATATATGTATCAACAACAGCGGGTTTCTTCATTTCAGGTGACTTAGGAATTTCATGGAATCTTATTCCGGGAAATTATGGAGGAGGAGTTCTGGAAGTAGTTGGAACAAGAATCTATTCCGGCCGAAACATTTATCCCTTTGTTCATTATTCTGATAATGCCGGATTAACATGGAATTCAACCAATGTAAATACACAATGGGGATGCCTTAGCATAGCAGGATTCCAGAACTATTTACTTGCCGGCAGCATTAATTCACCCTATGCCTACTTTTCGAATAATAACGGATCAAGCTGGACACCAATTTCTCCTTTTCAAATTACATCATCAATAAAAGCTGGCGCTTTTACTTCAAATTATGTTGTTGCAGGCGGCTCTACTATTTGGCGGTCCAACCTTACATCAAACAACTGGAGTCAATCATCATCAGGATGGCCCCTTAACACGTGGGTTGAATGCATGCATTCTAAAGGAGGTTCTAACCTGCTTGCCGGAGGTTGGAATGGTATATTCCATAGTTCTGATCAAGGAGCTACATGGATTAATTTTAGTGACGGATTGGATTATAAACGTGTTTTGGACATTGACGAAAATTCCGGCATGCTTTACATAGCTACTTCAAATGGCGTTTGGTCCAGACCGGTGATTACCAATTTGGATAATGATCCTGAATCGGAAAATGCCCAATCCCTAAACGTGTTTCCAAATCCATCAAATTCTGCCATTCAAGTTCATTGGACTTCAAATTCATCATTCAAAACGCTTTATATTTTCAATGAAATGGGACAAAAAGTATATGAGTGTGACATTAAATTTTTAAATCACATTACAGTGGATACTCAGCGATTTGCCCCCGGTATGTATTTTATAAGAATTGTAGGTGATGCAAATTCTATTTATAAAAAGTTAATAATTGATTAAATGCTGCATAATTAACTCCTGCAGTGAACATCTGTGTCCCGTTACTAGTCTGGTTAGTCGGGTGAATACAACCATCTCAAAAAACAGTTTAATAAATTGATATATAATACATTAAACAAAAGGCAAACGTGGGCAAAAAGCAGGTAATTCTTTCTCAATTCTGTAATTTTAAGAAATTGATTCGGACAAATTTTACCTTTGTAAATAAAGGTAACGCTATACAAAACAGCGAGGATACGCATTTTAGAATCGGCTCAGAATGAATAATTTTAGCGGGAAAATGGAAGTTATGGGCAATGTCATGAATCGTATTTTAGTTATTTTAATGTTCTCTTTTGCCTCATGTTTTAATTCTCCTAGAGTTGAGCAAATTGATAATATTGATGATACAATTCAGAATAATAATATTCACGAAGACAAAAAAATAATAGTACAATCAGATACGCAAATTACCACCCGATTTATACAACTTGCTCATTTACTAGACAACAAAGGGTATACTT
The DNA here is from genome assembly GCA_016713525.1 of Bacteroidota bacterium. Classification (GTDB taxonomy): domain Bacteria; phylum Bacteroidota; class Bacteroidia; order AKYH767-A; family OLB10; genus JADKJB01. The sequence continues at coordinate 193,560 of JADJOZ010000008.1, forward strand.
ATGATACTGCCCGATTCACAAAAACTTATGGACGCGCGTATCATGGAAAACAGTTTGAACTGGATGGATATTGCTTTTATAAAATACCCTTTAATAAAACTATTATATTTGGACATATAATGAGGTGTGATACAAACACGTCAGAACATATTAAAGAATGGTGTAACGATTGGAAATTGAATATGGAAAGTTTTAATAGCACACAAAGCATAACACAATATTTTTATATAGATAAAAATTATAAGGATCCAAATTTTCATGGAGAGAAGTATTTTGCCGATGGTATTGTAGAAGAATGGAAATTTCCAGATAGTAAATCTGCTAGATTGGCTGCTAAAGAATTAGGCGAAAAAGAAGAAATGGTGTTTGTGTTATGCACAGGATTCATTTGTTATATTGAAAACTATATGTATGTTTTTCATTCCAGAGCAATAAATTTTATGTATTCAATCAAACCTGTATTTAAAGACTTCACTAATAAAACTAATGCAATTCAAACAAATCTTAAACTAATCGGAGATTGACCAATGACACTGCCCATAATACGTGGTAGCCGCAAGGCCTGCATCATTAGTTTTTATTTATATCTGAGGTATTCCGCCCTGCGGCTACCACGAAACCGTTAGCAGTAATTTTATGATACAGAAACTGACAATATTAATAGGACTTTTAAGCACAATTCTTTTGACAAGTTTTGTGCACGACCCTGACTTTCCTGCTTTACCTAAAATCAAGACAATACCAGAATGGAAAGAATGGGCAGACACTTCAAAGTTTCACGAAAGCAAAAAATGGTTGAAATCTAGCAGGGAATATTACCCTAATGGACAACTACGACAAACGCTTTATGTAGAATATAAAGGTGACACGACTGACTTACGTGTTTATAAACTGAATAAAGACTCAACAGTTAAAAAGGAAGTTTGGTATAATAAGTTTTTAAAAAAATGGATGGATGGAGACACCTATTATTATAACAAAGGAGAAAAACAACCTTATATGACAAACGACCAAAATAACTATAAGTGCTATTACACATATGACAACGAAAGACAGCTAATCGGCAAGTTATTGAAGGATGACAAGAAGGAGAGTTTTGCGGAATATGAATATAACTATGACTCTACAGGAATAATGGTTCAACAAATTGAATTCGGCTTCTTTGACGGACAACGTGAAGAAAAAAGAGTTTATGTTTATGAATATGAAAAAAATAATGCTGGACAAGTAATCAAAAAGAAGTTTTTTTGTTCCCCATCACACACAAGAAAGTGTTACAAAGACAGACAAGCAAGGCAATCAGCGAACAACCTATTATGGTTTTACAGCAAAGACAAAAACAGTTACAGAAACAATTTATTACAATGACAAAGGTGAACAAACGAAAAAAATAGAATACGACAGAGAAAATAGGCCGTCAATCATCTGGACTTATGACTATGAATATTTCAAATAGACAAGAAAAAACTCGTACTAACAAGGGTTTTGCGTCTGGCTGGGTGAAGTGCATCCCGATAGCTATCGGGATTGTACTTCTTATCAAGTTCAGATCTGGGAGACAGTTTAGTGCTTCGATCCCGATCTATAACGACAGTGCAAACCACTAACGACAGTGCTAAAAACAAACAGATAAACTACAATGGGACTATTTGACATCTTTAAAAAGAAACCCGCCCAAACGGCAAGCAACGATTTGACTTTAGAAACACTTGTGCAAAAGGCAGCGACAGAACCTGCGTTTAGAGCTGAGTTTTACAAACGACTTCTTTCTGACGAGTTAGTAGTGATTACAGAAAAATCGGGCTTACCCGAAGGCAACCACACTTTAGAGCACGACACAAAAGTCAATATTGTATCTTTTGCTGACGGAAAAATTCCTGTATTCACTTCGACAGAGAGAATTTTCGACAAAGGTGTAGTTAAAGAACAAGTTGAGTTTATGCAGATGAAGGGCGAAAACCTTTTTCGTTTAGCAAAGGGTGCGACATTTCTTCTCAACCCATATTCTGACTACGGAAAAGAGTTGTTATCTGACGAGGTTGAAAAAATGTTAAGTGGTAATATTTTGAACGTCAATGCCAAGACAATTACAATTCAGAAAGAAACGAAAGTGCAAATCGGACAACCAACAAAATATCCGACTGACATTATAAACTCATTGAAAGTTTTGTTTGCTGACAAACCAAATATCAAAGCAGCTTACCTTGGGTGGATTTACAATCCTGACAGCGGTGAGCCGCCTCACTACATTTTCGGACTTGACGCTGACGGGGACATCCAATCAGTAACGCAAGAAGCAGGTTTTACTGCACAACAGTTTTTAGGCGAAGATGAGCTTGTTGACTTTATATTGGTTGACAACAAACCTGGAGTGAGTAGTTATTTCTTAAAAAGTGTTGAACCTTTTTACAAACGATAGTGCAAAATGGAAACGACACAGGTTTGCAATAACAGGGTTTCGTGCTCCACAAACATCTCGATAGCTATTGGGATTATGGTAGCCGAAAGTTTTTTACACTGCTTAAACATTTTGCTAAATATCACGCCCAACGGAAATTTGCAAAACGTTAGTGGTAATTCCAAAAATCATTCTAAAATGAGTGTTAAATTAAAAACTTCCTTTTCACTTATAAAAATACTGACATTAGTTTTTGTTACTGGAATGGCAACAAATGCAAATGGACAATGGAATTATTATTGCGGCTTCAATTGGCCTACTCCACCTCCGGGAACCAGCACCTCATTTGCAGATGCTGAATTTAACAGCAAGGATTCTGGTATATTCATCTATAACATTACTTATTCACCAAGCACAGGAACTTTTGGTAATATTCGTTTAACTAATAACGCTGGATTGAATTGGATGTCAGTAGGTACCATAGGTGGTGGTGTTTACTCCACTTATGGGATTTATAAACTTCCAATTTACAACTCATATTATGTTTTTTTTAATGACAATTTTTCGGTTAGAATGATAGCTTCATTTGATGGTGGCAATACATGGCCAGTAGGTGATATGTTAAACGGCGGTTTTGGGGGATTTTTTGCATGTGATACATCTAAATATTATACGCTGTCATCAATTCCTCCAAATTTTAATTTAATTAAATACGATCACGGTGTGAAATACGAACAATTTGCAATTTTTACAAATTATATCCCTTCTCTGCCCTTTTTTCCTGATACAGCTGTTGGCTTTATAGTTGCAAAAGATGTCAATGCCCCTGGTTATAAATACAATAATATTCTAAAATCATCAGATGGCGGCAGTAATTGGACAAATGTGTTTGTTGATACATCTTTAAATATTCGAAACATGTATTTCATTGACACAATTTCGGGATTCACATGTGGGGACAATGGAATGATTCTAAAAACCATTGACGGTGGCAGCAATTGGCAGTACCTTAATACTGGCATAGCCACTCGTTTAAATGCTATTTTTTTTAAGTCCGGGCAAGTTGGTTTTGCGGCCGGGGATTCGGGTGTTATAATTCGGACTACAAATGGAGGAAGTACTTGGAACATTGATTCAACTGGTACTACTAATAACTTCACTAAAATTTATGCTGTAAATGACTCCATAGTGCTTGCCATGACTAAATCTTGGTCTTTTCTAAATCCAAGCAGGATGTATTCGGTGAATTTGAATTCTATAACAGCAGATTGGGAGTTAGTGAACGACCCATTGGAGTATATATCAATATTTCCAAACCCCGCATCAGATCAAATTACAGTCAATGTCCACGGGTTGCCTTTGAATTCGTTTGCTGATATTAGTATTTTAAACAATGTCTTGAAAACTGTACATTCAGAAATTTCAGAAGGACCAATCATTAACAAATTTATAGATATTCATCATTTATCTACTGGATTTTATCATTTGATAATTAGAACAGAAGAAAAAATATACCATCAGAACTTTATCATAAGTCGTCGATAAAATCAGAAAAACAAATCATCATTTTAATGAACTACCACTAACAGACAGTTGGACGCCAGGGCTGGCTGAATTTATTAATATTTTTATTTTTGGTAGCCAGCGCCAAGCGCCAAACCGCTGAGATCAAAATGTAATTAATTGGTATATAACATATTAAGCAAATAAGCAAACGAGTGAAAAAAGTAGGTAATTCCTTCTCAATACTGTACTTTTAATGAATTGATTCGGTCAAATTTTACCTTTGTAAATAAAGGTAACGATATACAAAACAGCGAGGAAATGCATTTTAGACTCGGCTCATAATGAATAATTTTAGCGGGAAAATGGGAGTTAGCACTCTTTGCTGCGGATGATTTCTCGGCATACAAAAACATTTCGATTGACAAAAAATTATGCGGACGACAATAATAGCATTTGCGACAACAGTAGTGCTTTTCACAAATTGTTCCGGTGACGACAAAAGTAGAAAAAACCTTAAACGGACATACAAAGTTTGTGATGACCTTTACGCAGAAGTGTTTTGTGCGTTTGGACAAGGTGCGTTTGGTGGTAGCCGAGACGCCGAATGGATAACTGACTCCATAAATTTTAGACTTTTCCTTGGTTCGTTTGACGAAATTGAAGGTGGGTTTAGTTATAAATGTAACGGCGATACTATTTATGTTATGCAACGCCCCGATGCGATTGCAGGTAATCCAAAAGACACTTCGGTGACAACAATTTATAAAATTAGTGACTTAAAGAAAAAACAAAATCTCAACGACTAATTATATGCGGACACATGCGCTGTGTGTAACTGTGGGGTGGCAACAAGTGCTAACGCCGGCTTGCAAAAATGGCAGTTCGAAATTATTTGAACAGAATTGCCTTTTAGTTATATTTGTGGTGGGTTGACTCGAAAATGCAAGTAAAACCGACAATCTTCGAAGAAACTTTCACAATATAAGACTGTTTTCCTTATGCTGAAAAATATACTACTATTAACATTTCTAATAATTACCATCAATGCGGCTTCACAAAATAGCGTTACCAATGACAGTGATAAACACGCTCCTATTGATACAATATGGGGAAGAGAAGTTAAAGACACTTACAGGTGGATGGAAGATATCCGCTCTCCTGAAACTTTAAATTGGCTCAAGACTCAAGATACGCTTAGAGATAATTACAAAGGAGAGAAATTGAAATCTCTAACAGAACACCTCAAGCACTATTCTACCATATATGGTAAACCTATATTTAAAGAAGGTGAGTATTTTTTTTCTTTTCACCATAATATCGGTGCCACGCCTTCACTTTATTACAATAAACAAGGTTTTTTTTCTCATGATCGGTTTTTATTTGATCCTAACCGTCTGGATAATTCGGCTGTGATTAGCATTGACGAAATAAAATTATCTTCTGATAATAAAATACTTGCCATGCTTTTATCAAAAGACGGAAGCGATTGGAAAACAGCAAGACTGCTTGACATGGAAACAAAAGAACTTTTAAATGATACTGTAGATTTTATAAAGTACAGTCATATTTATTGGTATAATAACGGATTTTTTTATTCAAAATTTGATGTTCACAATACTTGGGAATCTTTTTCAAGCATTATAAAGGGAGAGGCTTTGTATTATCATCGAGTAGGTACAAATCAAAATAATGATCTTTTAGTTTATAAACCCACCAATGAATATGACGGCTTTTCTTTTTTGGTAACGCCTGAAAATAAATATTTAATAATAGAGAGGACAGGTAGTGTCTATACAAGACTATCAATTTCTCTTTTGAACGATAGCCTTATTTTTGAAAATAAAGATTTCATTATTACAAATAATAAAAACATATACTATGATGTTTTAGGTGAACTGAATGGTAAACTTTTAATAAGATCAAACATATATGCACCGAATGGGGCTATATACCAATTCAACATTAATGCAATTAATCAGGGAGAAATTTTTCTTCCTGAGGGTTCGCAACAACTGGAATCATCGGTAATTATAGATAATAAGATCTTATGTACGTTAAGCAGTGGAAAAAAGTCATTTGCACTTGTGGTCGATTCAACAGGAAAACTGCTTTACCGCTGGTTTATTCCGGATGGAAATAAATTTACTCATATTTCCGGTTCGATAGATGATCCTCTTGCTATATATTACTTCAATTCATTTTTCAGCCCTTCTTCCGTCTTTAGAATTAATCTTGAAACATTTGAAAATATTCCAGTTGACACAACATACATCAATTTTAGCAACGAAAATATAACAACAGAAAAGGTTTTTTACTATTCTAAAGACAGTACGGTTATTCCAATGTATCTGACATATAAAAAAGGAATAAAAATGGATGGAAATAATCCGGTGTTATTATACGGATATGGTGGTTTTGGAAAAAGCATGGAGCCTTTTTTTAATCCTGCCAATATTATTTTGTTTAATAACGGTGGTATTCTTGCAACACCTTGCCTGCGTGGAGGAGGGGAATTTCCGGGATGGCATGGAAAAGGAATGCGTTTTAACAAACAAAATACATTTGATGACTTTATTGCTGCAGCGGAATATTTAATTAATGAAAAATATACTAATCCATCTAAACTTGCTGCGATGGGCGGTTCTCACGGTGGGCTTGTAGTCGGAGCATGTATGGTTCAACGACCAGACTTGTTTAAAGTTGTGGTTGCCATTGCAGGAGTTTTTGATATGATGCGTTATCATTTATATAATGTGGGTTATGGCTATACAAATGAAATTGGGAATATAACAGATTCATTAGATTTCGAAAATTTAATTAAATACTCTCCTGTTCAGAATGTAAAAAATGGTGTTGATTACCCAGCCACATTATTGGTTGCAGGTTATAATGATGATCGGGTTAATCCTTTTCATTCTTTCAAATTTTTAGCAGAACTTCAGGAAAAAGGATCTCGAAATAATCCTTATGTGTTATATTATAACATACGGGGAGGACATTCCGGAAATACTATATTTGAAGAACGTTTAAATGAAAATGCATACATTTATTCTTTCATCTTTAAATATCTGGGTATGGAAAAGAAAATACGATAATGTGCTATTATTTAAATCTTAACTCGGCTTACAGTTATTTACCTGACAAACAAATACATAGTGGGCAATTAATTTGGCAGATGGTACAAATCGCCAACTTGGCCATGTCCCAAAAAATGTTAGAAGTCAGGCTATGCATTTTTTCTTAATGACACAAAAGCTACTATTACAATTTATGAAAATGAAATCAAGTTATAAAGCAGAATTAGATATATTAGTTCAAAAGAAGAAGATGGAAATACCAACTACTTTTTCTGAAGAAGCAGTTAAAACAATTTTCTCAACACTTGAATATACCCCGCAGTACTTAACAGCCATTGCAAAACAGTTTGACGACAAAAGTTCATTACAACCAATCATAGAAGACAAGCGCTCATTCCGAGAAACCCTGGTTCATTTTCTCAATTTTGAAGGTCTTAACTATAATACTATTTATCCAACATTTCTTATAAGCAAGCCACAAATTTATCCTATTCACGCAGAGAAGGATTTCAACAGATTGAACTTATTTGGAGACTTTCAATTAGAAGATCTTTTGACAGCATTCTGTTATGAAAGAAAAAAGTATTTGAACTTTTTGAAAGCTTTAAAGAAGAATGATTGGAACAAGCAAATGATAGAATCAGGAAAAGCAAGAGAAGAAACTATTTATTTAATGTCACGCAAAACCTCACTTCACGATTTTACTCATATTCAAATTCTTAAATTCCAAACCAATTTTATGTTCAAATAACAATAAACAAATGATTATAGCACGAACTGTACATATCGGTTTGGCAATATGGCGGATTAAGTGCTTCTATGAAACATTTGTACAGGTTCAACTGCAATAATTCCATTGAAGTTTTGTGCTAAAATCCGCCACATCGCCAAGCGCAAGCCGTTATCGAATATACTTACACTTAAAACAAACAACCGTGTTCACTATCCCAGTTTCGATTATAATTAGCAATATGAGAATAATTGGAATTACAATTCTGCTATTATTTATGGGAATTTATTCTCAGGCTCAACAAACAAATTTCAATAACGACTTCAATCGGGATGAAAATAGGACTTTGGGATTGCACACCTCTTCTAAATTTTTGGGAAACACTAACTCAACTTGTAATGGACAAAATACTTTTTGGGGAATGGAACAAGGCTTAGCGTATGCGAAAGAATTCGAATTAACCGGCAACACGATTTCATATACAGGAAATTTAATTCCAATGTGCTCAGGTTGCGGAGCCCTTGCAATTTGCAATAATCTTAATGGAGGCTCACCTTCCCCTACTTTTTATACAGGAGTCAGCCCTCATTCTTATTATTGGGATGGCAATTCTACCTGGATACAAAACAATGCTACCACTTTCTCAGGGTGTCATTGTAATGCAGGAGGAAATGATAGCAATCTGTATTTTCATGATCAAAATTACCCTAGTTCAATAACTAAATATGATGGCACGACTTATACAACTATTTTTTCAATAAATAAATATGCGGGAATCGCTGATATTGCAGTTGACATTTTTGGAAATATTTATTTTGTTTCCCAAGCAGGTAATTATTCTGACTCTCTTTATATAATTTCTCCAAATGGTCAAATATTGAATCAATATTCATTAATTTTTGATTGGCATAATGCGTATGGTTGCTTTTTGCTTAATAATACTTTTTACATTGGCTTGGGTCCAACAAATCCTGTTAATCCAAATGTACTTCTTCCAGTTACAATTTCAAACGCAAGTGCAGTAATTGGCACACCTATTCCAATGCCACCGGGCATTATTCTAAATGGCGATCTTGCTAGTTGCTTTCCTGGATCATTGACTGGAATTATCACCGTGAATGATAAAATAGAATTTGAAATTTATCCAAATCCGGCGAAATCAAATTTCATTATTTCCTTAAATGAAAGAATTACTAAGGGTTGGATTGAAATATTGAACATATTTGGAGAAAGCATTTATACTAGGGCTATTGTTGGAGAATCAAAAATGGAAATTACAAATGAAAAAATTTCACAAGGTGTTTATTTTGTGAAAGTGTATACAGAAGAGAAAAATTACTGCAAAAAATTAATTATTGAGTAAATTGAACAGCACTATTTCAAACAAGTAGTAGCACATCCGATACACGCAGTTGCCAAATGAGCCGGCTTGATCTGTTTATTTTTTATATTTGGTGACCAGCCCCTGCGGCAGCCGTGGAGCGTTACCAGTAAGTTTAAAGATATCATGACGATTTCGAAAAAAAAGCTGACAATTTTAGTAAATTTAATACTGGCAACAGTTAGTATTCTTATTTCCTTTTGGACAGGTTTGCTTTTTTTTCGTTCCATTACTTTTTGCTCTTGGACTTCCGCTTGTCAATATTGACGGACCATTAAAGAAAAAGGTCGGTTTGACCTTTGTAATTGTTTTAACGACGACTGCAATATTCTTAATGACAGTTCTGACAGCAATAAGTTTTGACTTTGACAAATATATTTTCCCAGGACTTCTTTCTGGATTTGCCGGAGCTTTAATTTTAGGAATTAACGGACTCCTGATTGACAATGTAAAATTAAATCCTAAAACTTTACTGTCGACCTTTATTATCGCAGGACTCTCTTTACCGGTTTGGATATTTTTAACTGAACAAATCTTTCCGGACAGCATCGTAAAGCTAGAACTAGTTCGACAATTTGGAATGTTCCATTTTTGGATGGTATTGATGACCCTGGGCTTTTCCTTTAGCATAGACGAAAAACCTACTGGTAACAATTCCTAAGTTGGATTTTTTGTCGTTTATCATAAAATGTGTTTCTTAAATTAAATTATCATAATGTACAAAATTGAGAGCTGACTTGGTTTTTTAATTGAGCTATGCAATTAATACGCATCTTTTAATCTCTGATTTGCGTCTGCTATAACAAAACCATTGAAATATGAAAAATTTGCTTACTCCGATATTGGTTTTAATCAGTTGCGCAATAAATGCACAAGGATGGACACAAAAAGCAGATTTTGCCGGATCACCTGCATGGGGAGCGGTTAGTTTTTCAATAGGCAACAAGGGCTACATGGGAACCGGCGAAACAAGCTCCGGTTTTTCTAATGAATTCTGGGAATATGATCCTCTAACTGATACATGGGCCCAAAAAGCAGATTTTGGAGGAGGATGGGTCGCTGGAGCTGTTGGTTTTGCAATAGGAAATAAGGGATATATTGGTACAGGTCAATATTCGGTTACATTAGCTGATTTTTGGGAGTATGATCCGGTTTCAAATACATGGACTCAAAAAGCAGATTTTGGAGGAGGCCCTAAGAATTATGCAGTTGGTTTTGCAATCGGAAATAAAGGTTATGTAGGTACGGGAAATTATGGTGTAGGTTCAATAGATTTTTGGGAATACGACCCGCAAACTGATACATGGACACAAAAAGCAGATTTTAGCGGTGCCGCACGATTATTGGCAACAGGATTTTCTATCGGTAATAAAGGATATTTAGGCGCGGGAATTAATGGGACAGGAGATACCTGTTATAATGATTTCTGGGAATATGATCCAGCGATAGATACATGGACCCAAAAATCGGATTTCTTTGCAGGCATGGCATCAGACAAACCGGTAGGTTTTTCAATTGGAAATAAAGGATATATTGGAACTGGAATCCCTGTTTGTTTTACCTGGTCCGGAGAACCCAATTTCGCAAAGTATGATCCCATATCAGATACCTGGCAGTTCATTTCCGATCCTTTTGGGGTATGGCTTAATGGATTGACAGCTTTTACAATTGGTAATAAAGCATATATCGGCAACGGTGTATGGTATGGTAATTTATCTCAAAATTTTTGGGAATTTGAACCCGATTGCTATGCGGGATTTTCGTTAAATCCTGATACTATACCCCATACTTACATTGCCGTGAATTATTCTTCAGGAACACCTCCATTAACTTATCTGTGGAGTTGGGGGGATGGAAGTTTTTCCACTGGGGCATCACCATCACATACCTACAGTGCTGCAGGAAATTATAATATTTGCCTGAATATAACGGACAACACAGGTTGTATGGATAGTTTTTGTTATTCATCATACCTCTCCAGAATGGATATGAATGCAACATTAGTTACAGTTAATGTTATAAACTCAATAACAGGGCTGAATCATGAGAATACTAATAATGATAATATTACACTATGTCCAAATCCTGTTTCAAATCAACTAATCGTTGAAATAAACAGCTTAGAGCCGGCAGAAATAATTATTCATGATATGACATCAAGAAAACACTTTCAGAAATCATTTATAAGCTCCATTTCAATAAACACTGAACTATTTTCAAAAGGAATTTATCTTTACGAAGTGAGAAATAAAACCGGAGTGATTAAGAAAGGTAAAGTTGTGAAAGATTGAAGCGGAGCAACATCGCGGCAAAGAAAACCATCTTCTAGCATAACAATTGAAAGAACACAGGCTGACGTGGGTATATAAACTTCTGTAGTTTTTATTTACATTTGTGGTTCGGGACAGCATCTGATAGCTAGTTGAGGGCAAATAATACTCCCGACTGCGCAAGCCCAAAAAACGTTTGTTGAAAGTTCCGGGCAGCTTACAAATTTAAAATTGTATCCGTTATAATTAACGATAAAATTAAAAATATTTCATGACTACAGAAATCAAAGCTAATTTAACACGAGAGGACTACGCTTCTTTTAATACCCATTTATTTATTAAAAAGAACCTGAAAAAATATATCGCATTAAGTATAGGTATTTCTCTGGCGTTACCTTTCTTTTTTACCAGTAAATCTACTCCAGAACTTTTTGATTTTATTCTCAGCTTCATTGTTTACAACCTTTTCTTTTGGTTATTAATGTATAACAGGCTTAGGAAAACTAAAAATATTCCTATGGAGGGAGGACCCACTTTAGGGGAAAGAAAATACATTCTAAGTGATAGTGAATTCATCTGTGAGAACGAATTGGTTTCTTCTAAAATAAAGTGGGATGGAATTAAAAGTGTGGATATTACAAAGAAAGCTATATACTTGTTCGTGGATACAAATCAGGCATATATTGTGCCCAAACGAACATTTCCTGACCAGTTATCGGAAAATGAATTTATGGAATTGATTAATCAAAAAATAAAAAAGATTAAGTGAGTAATTCTAAAAAACATTTTCGACTGCTTTGAAAAGGTATTGTTTGCTGCTTGTATTGATGAGATGATTCCGGAGTGAGTTCAGATTAATTTACTTCATTTACAATTTTTTGGAGGGTATGAACATTTTAAGAGGCAAAATTTGGTGGAAATCCTTCTTTTTCATAACTTTGACCAACGAGGCGAACCATAAAAAATATTGAAAATAGCGATATATTCGAATTTTAACATGCTATTAACTTCGGTGAATGGTAATATAAATTTAAAATTGAGTTATTTCACGAACTGATGATACAGGGCATTTAGGATCATTAATAATTTAAAATCAGAGACCAAGTGATAAAAAGACTTCTTTTCGCACTAATTTTTGTGCTTGGATACCAAGCTTCAATAGCACAAAATAATTTTGAATGTCATTGTTCCGAGATAGGAATTGATTCCCTTTGGGCAAATGAGAATGCTATAAATTGTTTTAAAATTCCCGTCAATCTGATTTACAATGATGCTAGAAAAGGAAGAAAAATAATTGCCGTAATGAGGGCGAAAAGTACCGAAAATTCTAAATTTAAACCTTTACTTTATCTTCACGGTGGTCCCGGCATAGCAACTCTTGAGAATGCCCAACGCTATCTTGATAATAAGAATTGGAAGCAATTGAGAAAAAATCACGACATTGTTATGATGGATTACAGCGGAACAGGGTATTCAGAACCATTTCTGTGCGAAAGTATTTTAGATTCTATAAGTAAGATTGAAAAATCGAGCCTATCAAAAATGGAGAAAAAGGAAAAAACAATCATTCTCACAATGGATTGTCGGGATTCACTCAAGCATAATAATATTGATATAAACACCTTTACTTCGTTCCAAATGGCAGCTGACGCAGATGCTGTCAGAAAAACGTTAAATATCGATAAATGGCAAGTTTATGGGGTTTCCTACGGAACATTGGTTGCTCTATTGACTGCCCGCCACTTCCCTGAAAATATTGAAAGCATTGTTTTAGATTCACCTTTTCCACCAAATGCTCCCTATTTTGACTATGTATCAACAATGAATGAAACCTTGCAGCACATGCAAAACAGAATTTCATCAGACCCAAAAACAGCGAGCCAATTCCAAAACATCATTTCAGATTTCACTAAAACATCAGAAAGGCTTAACAAACGACCGGTTAAAATTCACGGCAACGATTTTACTGGAGAAGATTTTGCATGGGCAATGCTAATGACTTTTTACCAAACAAAAACGGTAAAACTTATACCTCTTGCGCTAAGTGAATTTGCGGCAGGCAATGATACCTTACTTCGAAAATGGCTTGACGGATTGCATTCAGAAAATCAATATGGTAAACCCAATGAATTTCACAACAAAGCTATTACCTGCTTTGAGTGCAAACCAAGGAATTATGATGAAACTCCTCAAGCGTTGGAAAGAAAATTCCCTCATCTTAAATCGTTATCAATGAAAGACTTTATGGAAATATGCAATGTTTTTAGACCTGAACATCCCGATGCATCATTTTATGATCCTATTGAGAGTGATATTCCTATTTTGGTACTGTCAGGAGAATTTGACCCCGGAACACCAACATCCTTCGGGTATGCAACAATGAAAAAACTATCAAAAGCAACTTTTGTAATTGTACCCAACGCATCACACGCGGCAATGCACTACAATGAATGCACCGCAATGCTTGCGGAGAAATTTCTTGAAAATTCCAATACACCGATCAACACCAACTGCATAAACGAAATAGAAAAAATCAAATTTGTAACTTCCGATTTAAACGGTGAATTGGATAAGATATTAATGAAGGAATAGCGTTTGGCTTTTTGCACCATGATTATGCTGGGAGCACACAGCATGTTGAAACATGGCTAGTGTTTTGATATGGTTAATTTGTTTGTGACTTTGTTTGGAGCGAAAAAGTGAAATATGTAACTTTCGTTTTCAAACGTGCCCCGCTACAACGCACGGAAAATTAGCTGTTAATAATCAAGACACAAATAAACATGGATAAAATATTGATACTAGGCGGAACTAATTTTATTGGAAGAAATTTGGTTGACTGCATATTGAAATTTGATAATTATGACATTACACTTTTTAACCGCGGACAAACTAATCCGGAAATATATTTGGAGATTAATAAAATATGCGGCGATAGAAACACATCGGATATAAATCAGATTTCTAATAAGAAATGGGATTACATCATTGATTTATCTTGTTATTTCCCTGATTCCCTTGACAATATTTTAAAAATGATCAAGAATCCCCCAAAAAGATACATTTTTATTTCAACCTGTTCCGTTTATGACAATAACATTTGCCAATCGATACTAAAAGATGAAAATTCAGCTACTCTAAATTGTAATGCTGCAGAAAGAATTGATTCTTCAGCAGCAACATATGGTAACAGAAAAGCTGAATGTGAAAGAATTTTAAAGCAAAGTGGATTGAGATATAGTATCCTTCGACCTTCATTGGTTTATGGACCATATGATTCAACCGATAGATTATATTATTGGCTTTACCAGATAAAAAAAGGGAATAAACTATTGATACCAAATCAAGGTAAAAGTAAATTTTCTGTAACCTATGTGAAGGATTTAGTTCAAGTAATACTAAATTTGTTAAATACAAATACTGAATCAAATATATATAACGTAACAACTTATCCGCAGTTATCGATTTCGGAGTTAGTGAATACGGCTTCCCAAATATTAGGCAAAATAGCAACCGTACAATATGCTGATCCAATATTTCTACGTGAACATGACATCTCTCAGTGGACAGATTTGCCATTATGGCTTGATTGTGATTATTTCACTTTTGATAACAAAAAGCTATTGAATGAATTGAAAATGCATATGACTGAATTTAGTTATACGGTTTCATCAACAATAGCATATTACGAATCTTTGTTTTGGCAGGAACCCAAATACGGAATGAATGAACATTTGAAAAATGAATTAATTGATAAATTAATGAAGATCAAAAACACGTAATCGAGCATGCGGCCCTTCTGTAAACCGGAAGGGGGCGCCTCTCACTTTTCCCGTTGAATTGAAATGAAGGGTATTGCCCATCGGACCGCTACGGAAATCTATCAACAGACCACAGTGATTTAAATATTGTCGCTTCCCGATTTATAAGGGACTATTTATCAAGACCTTACAATCGGGCAAGTACCCTCAGAAATTTAACCATCCAATAGCTAAAAATGTTACCAGCAACTAAATATGCTTCATTTTCGGAAAACAAGGATGCATAAAAAATGGAAAATAAGGATGCATGATTTTGTCAAAAGTAAATTATTTATTCCGGGTTTTCAAAAATTGTTTTCCGGTGTTCCATCCTGTAGCTTTTTCCTTGTAATTTTATAATTTCACATTTAAACAGGATCCTGTCAAGTAGCGCAGTTGTTAATACTTCATCATTAAGGGTTTCCGACCATTGTTTTGGAGATTTATTAGTAGTGATAACCAGCGATGTTTTGTCGTGTAGTTCATTGATTAGATTGAAAAAAGCCACTGCATCCTGATTGGTAATAGGGAACATCATAATATCATCAATGACCAGCAAATGAGATTTTAGGATGCGTTTGTATTCTGTGGCAGCTCCTTTTGTAACATCTTTCATTTTCAATATTTTAATGAGTTCTTCCATGTTTTTAAAATAGGCTTTATATCCTTTTTGTATCGCTTCAAAACACAGTCCTGCTGCAATGAACGTTTTACCGGTACCGGAAGGACCCATCAGAATGACATTAAAATTTTGTTCTAGCCAGGTAAGTTCCCGGAGCTGATTTAATTGTTTTTTTTCAAGACTGGAAAAGGCATGATCAAAATTATCAAGGTTATATTCCAGCGGCAATCGAGCCATTTTAGTCCTCTTTTCCATTTCTTTTGTTTTTCGATACGCTAATTCTTTCCCCAGGAGCGTTTTGATGAGCTCTAAGTAGCTGAGCTTGTGCGTTTCAGCTTCAGCCACAATAACGTCAATATTCACCGCCAGAGCGGTTAAATTTAACTCTTTACAATGATTTTTAATCAGGTCTGTTTTAGTCATTTTTTTTAAGTTTTAAGGATTAATAATTTTTTCATAGTCTTGGATGTCGCTTTTGTCAGGTGTTTCACCGGCTTTTTGAAGATTTCTTTTATCAAGCAAGACGATGGATTTAACCTTTTCATGGGTATTCGAGGGCAGTGTGAACACCTGTAGCACCTGTTCAAATTCATATCCATTGAACAGTTCATTTTTGATACAGAAGTCCAGGGTTTTTGCAATATCTTGCTGATCTGTCTGGTTTTTTATGATTGCCTTTTCAATTGCCTGATAGTGGTCTCTGGTATATCTTGGAAAAACATTTTTTATGTGTTGCAGAAATTCCATAGCAGCTTCTTTGCAGGAAAATAGTCCAGCAACATCTTCCCTCAATTGGTCCATTGATTTGGAGTTATCCCGCTTATGATTCGAGTTGATGATGGTTTGACCGGTTAAAAGATTTATTGGGTGTGAACATATCAACTCGTCTTTTAAGCTATAAATTTGCAGGGTATTGTCAACCTCTTTAATTTTTACTTTGGTACTTGTACCTTGATAAGTTCCCATGGGTAAAGAGTAAAAATTACTTTTGAAAGCTACTGTGTTTGTTTTTCTAACATGATACATTTTGTCTTGTTTTGGCTCTATAGTAATGGGAGAATATTCCCGAAGTATTAATTTTTCTATTTCAAATTCATTTTGTGGCGATTTTTTGGTGTAGTTATGAACCAAACTGTTGGCTGTACGGGCAAGCCATGCCAGTGCCTCACTATTTAAAGTTTCCAAATCGGAGTAAGGTCTGTTATACAGAAAATTCTTTTCACATACTGAATGACGTTTTCCACTTTCCCTTTACTTTCCGGATCACTCTTTCTGCAAAAATGTAATTGGTAGTTTCTTAATCGGGTATATTGCTTAAAAGTAGCTGTCAGTATTAAATCCCCCATGTTTTCATCTACCATAAGGGTTCTGTCCTGATCATAAACAATAGTTTGTGGAATACCTCCAAAAAATGCAAACGCATGTTCATGGGCAAGACACACTGTTTGAGCGGTGTATGGAACGTCTGAGAAGCAGATGAACTTCATGCGACTTCTTGAAAGAACCATCGCAAAAAACCACACTTTTTTCCGCGTCCCGTTTGCTTGTCGCATATTGTACTGACCAAAATCAACCTGCGCCTGAGATGCATAAGGAAGCTCTTCAACAGGAAAGTATTCTCTGGTAATGGGCAGTACTGGAATATTAAACTTTTGCCTCACAAACATGACAAAATTGTACACTGTTCGGGGACTGACCTGTGGAAGTACTGGATAAAATTCTTTTAACCAGTCGTGGATTTGGGCCGTGGATGTATCAGGATAGACCTGCAATTTTTCCTTGACAAAATCCTGATAAGGAGTTAACAGCTTTACCCGCTGACTACCTTTTAATAAATACCGCTCGTATTCCGTTTCAGAAAAAGCAAGCAATTTCCTAACTGTCCGGCCATCCAATACGAGATGTCTGGCGATTCTGGAAGCAGTGAACCCTAATCGCGATAACTGATGAATTTCATGGTACATGATCCAGTTGTTAATGTCTTTTTGTGTCATTTCGATTGATTTTCAATCGAATGTCGCTATTTTTAACAAGCTTCGTCTCTCCAACTACCTAAAATTGATGGTCTTTAATTCAAACCAAAATCATGCATCCTTATTTTCCGATTTCGTTACATCTTATTTTCCGTTTTTAATACATTCCTGTTTGCCGATTTTGTGACATATTTATTTTCCGGTTACACTAAAAAAAATTGATTTTCTCATCTATATCCTCTACCTTTCCATTTTGTGCGTCATGCTGTAAAATATTATTATAATATGAAATGAAATATTCACAAAGCAATATAGAGCAATTATTTAAATTAATTGGCAGCTTTCCCAATCAGCAATATGTTCAAACAGATTATTTTGAATACATCAAAACAAAAGATTCAATATGGCCGAATCAGTTATTGAACCTACAGGCTTCTGAAAATGAGATTGAAACCGTCTTAGATTTAATTGAAGAGCAATCCAAAGATGGGGAAATCCCAAATCTACTAATGCTAAATCCAAATACCAAAATTCACTCTTTAAATGATAAATTGAGACAGCGTGCTTATAAATCTGGTTTATGGTACGCAATGGCTCATAGTCTGAATAATTTGACTCCACAAAACACAAATCCTAATTTCAAAGTGATTCGAGTTCAAATCAAAGACTTAGGTATATGGCTTTCGATCGTAGAAGAAGAGCTAATGGATAACAAACCCTTGAATACAGTTCTGTTTAAGAATCTTTTAGATAACAACAACTGTTACTTTTACTTAGGTTTCGAAAGAAATCTAGCAGTTGCGACCTCGTTCTTGTTTGTAGATAAAAAAATGCAGGAGTGTACTTAGTTTCAACAAAAAAAACGCATAGAAGAAAAGGATTTGGTAGAGAAATGACAAACCATTGCTTACTTATGGCAAAAGTACTTAGGTGTGAAAATGTAGAGTTGCAAGCTACAGAAATTGGTAAGGGCGTATATGAATCCGTAGGCTTTACAATTCATGGATCGGTAGATGTATTTAGAATAAAAAAGCATAATCATAACAGTGAATAAATTAGTTGCACTTCTGGAGATGACAGCAACTTCTAACGAACTTTCTTTTGACGATTTTACTTTTATTGGTTACGACCTACTCGACCAAAGTCATGGCAACAGCGCATTGATAATCTGTAGCTGATCACCAGATATTTTTACAGCTAGCGAATTGAACAAGTTTGGCCTAATAGAAATTTTTGATCGTGCATTACAAATTCCAGGAGCGTTACTTGCTACAAATCCAGATGAGTTCCATTTTGATACAAACATTTGAGCAATATGGACGCAAAATACAATCGGACGTAAATAAACGTTAACTTCATTTATTAAAACTCAGAATGCTAATTGCTATTATAAAAGACTAACATATTGACTTTATCCAAAAACTGATTAGTCAGAATGAATTTGACAATTATTAACCCGTTCAAAATCTTCTAACCGTAAAGGGAAAGAAACATGAACAATCAACAAACAGCGACTTTCACAATGGAAACAAATAAATAATGACTGGCAGCAAATTTGTTCCCAATAACTATCGGGAAGGCCGGGGTTCACCTAAATGAGTTCGGGAAATGGAGTGCTTCTAAGACATTCCACTAGCTAACGGGATGATACTTTCAGGAAATTTGTATCTTTGATAGAACATACGTTTTAAAAATCCATATTCTCGACAATCTGTAAATCGCCATCGACTATTGACCAATTACAAAAAATAAGTGTAATTATAAATATGAAAACCATCAGAACAATAATTTTTTCTCTATTCTTTTCTTCCCAGGTTTTTGCGCAACCTGGACCTGATGTTACTTTTCCTACCAATATAAATTTAAATCAATACCCATCCTTTCCCAGAGAATTTGATGAAGACAGCATTGCTGATGACTTCTCGAGGCCTATATTGGGGATCATTACAATTGATTCTACTTCAGATTTATCAATTGTTCCACTTCTAAAAAAAGAGAAGAATTTAGCTCTGAAAATTGATCTTTTCAACATTCCTTCTGAATTTACAGCATTTGAAAACACCACAAGGCTTCGATTAATTGATCTAAAGGATTCAATTAATATTAGTTTTATTAATGAGTTTAGAAATCTGAAATTCCTGTATTTGGAAAGTGCAGGAGACATAATATTCAACAATTATCTGTTCCTGGATTCACTTACAGAGATTGATATTTCATTTTGTGCTAGATTAACTAGTCTAAAGGCGCTGGGAAAAATAAATTCATTAGAAAAAATATCGTTAAGATATATTCCTAAACTAAAGGAATTCCCTGAATTTGATCCAAATAACCGAATCAAGTATGTCCATATTTATCAAGAAATTGGCGATGGATGCACGGATTGTCTGCCCAGCCCCCATAAATTAAATATAACTAGCTTGAATAGGTTAAGGCATCTTGAAGAACTAGTTATGTCAAATGTCAATGGGTTAACGGAAATACCAAGCGACCTATCTAAAGAGTTGCGTGTATTCCAAATAATCGATATTCAGCGAGCCAATAAAGACTATGCCATCCGGTCTTACATTCAAGATGTAAGTGGTTTTTCCAATTATGAAAAACTAGAGACAATTAATTTATCCGGAGTTCACATCAAAGCATTTAAAGGTAATTTTGAAAAATTGAACTTGAAATACCTGACATTGAGAAGTGTGTATGGGCTGGAAGATATTTCCGGAATTTTCACCATGAAAAGCATTGACCAGGTAAAAATTGAGCTATGTGGAATCCGAACTATTGATGGATCTTCTTGCAACGCATCCATCAATAAAATGATATTTAGCGATTGCTCGAACATAGAAAAAATAGATTTTCTTTTATCGTGTGAACACATAAACCATCTGCAATTAGGAGGAGGATCCATGTTATTGCTTCCTAAACCCAAAAAATGGAAGATTCCAAATCTAAATATTTACGCCCATGGTGCTGCGGGGAAATTTTATGTAATGAAAAAAGAAGGAGAAATAGTGGATAGTTTAAATTTGAATCCTTATGTAAAATAACTTAATACAATTAAGGTAATGCCCCCTCCTAATGGCTATAGTGAATGGTGACGTACAGTCCGGGATCGTAAGCTTTAAGATTTGGCAGAAATTCGTATCTAATTATATTAAAAAACAGTTAGTGCGAATTCTAAAATTAAAGACAACAAATGACAGACAGACCAAACATACTGGTATTATGTGGGCGAAATAAAAAGCGCAGCCGTACAGCTGAGCATATTTTTAAAAATGACAACCGTTTCAATATTCGTTCTGCCGGTCTAAGTCCTAAAAGTGACAGGAAAATTTCTGAAAATGATTTGATCTGGGCAGATTTAATTTTTGTGATGGAATCTGAACAAAGATCAAAACTCAAGGCCCTTTACCCACAATTAGAAATGCCTACTATTGAAGTTCTGAATATTCCGGACGATTACGAATTTATGAATGAAGATCTGGTTGAAATTCTAACCGTCGGTATTAACGATTCCTTGAAAACAAATTATAATATCTAGGTTCATCTTTTCACCTTTAATTCCCATTCCCCCTTCATTGCCCTTCTCCTTTTCTTCCCGCTTCATGCATTCCAAAATAAAATCACAATAAATTGATATATAATGCATTAATTAATACATGGGCTGCAAAACATCGGTAATTCCTCCTCTAACATATACTTATAAGGAATTAATTCCTGAGCCATTCTACCTTTGTAAAATAATTTATCCCCAGACCAAACAGCTTATATATACGTTTTAGGCCTGCCCACGGAATGTATAACATATCGAATTATGTAAGTTATAACAATACTATTTTGACGGACAAGAAATAAACCTTATATTTGAGGATGCATATCGAAAAGCCACAGATTGAAAAAATTCAGCAACTTTGTAAAAAAAACAGAGTGAAGTCTTTATTTGCTTTTGGCTCTGTTACAAGAGATGACTTTGATCCATCTTCTGATATTGATTTAGTTGTTGACTTTAATGAAACTGATCCTTTCAAATATACTGATCTTTATTTTGAAATGAAAGTAAGGTTGGAGGAAATTTTTAAAAGACAAGTAGATTTGCTAGAAGAAAGAGCGATTCGAAACAAATTTTTCAGGGAACAATTAGAAAAGACTAAAGTAAAACTTTATGGATATTAGGATTAAAACCTGGCTGTTTGACATCCTGCAAAGCATTGAGGAAATTAATCAATTCATTGGAGAAAATAGAGATTTCATTGTTTACAAAAAAGATTTAAAGACTAAGAAAGCTATAGAAAGGAATTTAGAAATTATCGGCGAAGCCGTTGCTCGTATATTAAAACTTGATCCAAATTTGAGCCTTGAAAATGCCAAAAATATAATAGGCACAAGAAATAGAATAATACACAGCTATGACAATATTTCAGATGAAGTTATTTGGTCTATTGTTCGCCGTGAATTGTCTGCCTTACAAATTCAGATAGAGCATTTGCTGACTAAATGATTTATTACTGGCTATAAAGATTCGAATATTAAATCAGATAATAAGCCATAAAAATGAGATTTTAGTAGAACGCACCAATGATTGGTATTGTTCAACGCCTGCAGGGAATACATACAGCTAAAAATGGTGCATCAATTTTATTTTGAATCCCACACAGTCGACTGCCATTTTTCAGCTTTGCTTTGTTCCAGATGTCAATTGTACTTCCAGTGTGAACTTTCAGCAAATTTTCCAGCCTTGCTAAAATTCCAATTAACTTACTTTTCCAGACAATTATCTAAGTAATTAATCATACCTCATTTGTAATACATTGATAATTAAATGAATAAAATCGTTTATATCTCTATCAAAAAATTGGTGGTTACTATTTGAACTTGTAATTTTATCGAGATCCGTTGCCGGTAAAATTTTAACCTCAGAAATAAATAATACGATACCCAAAAACGGGTAGTAAACGATAAAAAAATATAGCACTGTTTTCAGTTTACAGGAGATGTAATTTAATGAACATTTTAACCACCCATATTTATAAATTATGACAAGGGAAGAACACATAGCATTTTGTAAAAAATGTTTAAACCGAAACTTTGATTCTAACAAGGGATTGATCTGTAGTCTTACAGGAGAGATTGCTGATTTCGAAGAAAATTGCGAATCTTTTAAATTAGATGAATCGGTCAAAGCAGAAGTTAAAGAAACTACTATTGTAAATACTGAAGAACTAACTAAAGAATTAGACGGAAATAAAATAAACAAATTAAGAATTCATCAGGACTTTACCTATGCCATTATTGGAGGTACTTTAGCAGCCATAATAAGTGCAATTATATGGGCAGTTGTAACTGTTTTAACAAATTACCAAATAGGCTATATGGCTATTGGTGTAGGACTTTTAGTAGGATTTTCAATTCAATTTTTCGGTGCCGGTATCGATAAAAAGTTTGGATATCTGGGTGCAATATTATCATTGCTGGGCTGTTTGCTTGGAAATTTATTCAGCCAGGTTGGGTTTGCAGCAAATGAACAATCGTCAGGGTATTTAGAAATCATATCTTTTTTAAATTTTGATTTAATTCTAGACATTCTGATTGAATCCTTCAATCCGATGGATTTATTATTTTATGGAATCGCTATTTATATAGGATTCAAAAATGCATTCAGGCGAGTATCTGATCAGGAACTTAGAAATTTACAATCAGAAGAATCCTATGCAGCGAATCCCTCCAATTATAAATTAAGAATGCCATTGGTTATCGTATCAATTGTATTAATTGGTCTATTCTTATTTTTAATTAGAAAAGAAGCTTCCGGATTCAAAACTTTCACATATGAATCAGGAAACAAAATGTCGGAAGGTGAAATGAAAGACAGTAAAGAGCATGGAAAATGGACTTACTGGCATGAAAATGGAGAGATTCAATTAATTGCCATTTTTTCAGATGGTATTCAAGATAGTTTATGGCAATGGTTTGATGAATCGGGGCACATTTCCAGAATAGGTACTTATAGAAAAGGTATTGAACACGGGATATGGATGAATTACTATAAAAATGGCATA
This sequence comes from Bacteroidota bacterium, assembly GCA_016713525.1. GTDB lineage: Bacteria > Bacteroidota > Bacteroidia > AKYH767-A > OLB10 > JADKJB01. The sequence goes on from JADJOZ010000008.1 coordinate 217,367, forward strand.
GTGAGTGATTCAGGAAACTTTCATGAGGGTCGGATGGATGGTGAGTGGAAGTATAAGTTTGAGAATGGAAACACTTATCAAATAGGTTATTTTAATAGAAATTTACAAGACAGCATTTGGAAAACTTACTTTGAAAATGGTCAATTGAACAGTGTTGGTAATATGCATGAGGGTATTCCCGTGGGACTATGGACAACCTACCATATGAATGGTAAAATATCGGGTAAGGTAAATTATCTTAATAAGGACAAAAATCTTATTGAAGATGTTTGGGACTTAGAAGGAAATCATATTGTAGTTTCCGGGAATGGTTTATTTAAATCATTTTCTAACACCGGCCAGGTATTGCTTCAAGGTAACATCAAGGATGGTGAAAAAATAGGGGAATGGATTTCATACTTCGAAAATGGGGATACAAAAGAAGAAGGTATATACGAGGGTGAAATGTATAAAATTATTAATTCATGGGTTGCTAAGGGCGAACAAACTGTTAAAGATGGTCAAGGTACCTATATCTCTAATTATCCAGACAAAGGGTCAATCTTTGAATCTGGTAAAATTGAAAATGGGCTAAGGGAAGGAATCTGGAAAACTTATTATGAATCAACTGGTTCACTTGATAATGCGAATAATTATCTAAATGGTAAATTAACTGGAACGCAAAAATATTATTATGAATCAGGGCAATTATATTTCTCAGGTGAAATGAAAAATGGGCTGAGGGAAGGAGAATGGGTTTGGTATTACGAAAATGGAAACATTTCATCTTCTGTTAATTTCATAAATGATAAAAAAGAGGGCTTGCAAAATATGTGGAGTGAGACTGGTGAAAAAACCAAAGAAGAACTTTATAAAAACGGAGAATTAATAGAGGAGAAACTGCTTTGATGTAAATGATGCCTAAATGTAAGCTATTTTTTAGGAAATAGTTAACCGCACCTTTTAATAACTGGACTGTATCCTCTTGGAAATGGGGCAAATTATTAATTAATTACTTATATTATTTGAAAACCAATTAAAGATAAAATTTCGTTTTTTACACAATTTATAAGATATTGATTAAACACATAATATACTTTAAAAAATCAAAACTATTAGGTAAGCTGTGATGAAACTATTCAATTTACTCATTATAATACTCCTTAGTCACCATTGCAAAGCTCAACCTTACCTGCTCTGTCAGACAAACATCCAAACATTAACTGTGTATAATTTATCAAACAACTCATGGCAACATCTGAGTGGAGACGCTTATGGCCAATTGGTCGGATATGAAATCAGCCAGGATACTCTAAAAGCCTTTCTGGAGTATCAGGGGAAACTACGTACAATAGTAATTTCTGACCCTTTAGTTTCATCAATACCAATGTGTAAAACCAAACTTAATGTGGATTCTTTAAAACTAAAATGGTTTCGAAATTACATTCCAGAATATGTCTCTGTTTCATCTGACGAAAATTTTCTTGTATATGGTGCAGAACGATATGCCATGTTTAACAGCTGGTCAAAAGTGTTTGAATTAAATATGGAAACGGGCCAGACCAAATGCATTGCTAAAGGTAAATTCCCATCCTATTCTTCTGATGATCGGTATATCCTATATACTTCGTACTACTTCTCCTCACCAGAAGTATACGACAGGAAAAGTAATAAACGAATCGACTTGACATCGACAAAAGCATATTGGCTATATAAGTAATGCCGTTCCAAATAACGATATGAAATAAAGAAACTGATATCCTAGCAAATAAGACATCGTAAAGGTTGACATGGGTTTCAGTTGAGAGGCGAATAAGAAAACCTTACGCAGCCTGAAAAAGGTTACTGCCACTTACAAAAATGGCTGTAACGTGTTGAATATAATAATCTTCGCGACTTTTCTGATCTAAAATTCAATTTTATAATTCTTTTGTATAATTTTATGGGATTCTTTACTTGCCATAATTAATCTTTCGTGAATTAAGTATGTCCGAAATCCCAAACTATGAAGTTTTCGAAATTAGTAAACAGTGTATTTTACATCGATAATTCAGATGGAATAAAACTATCTGTTGATTACCTGCAGTTTTAAAATAGAACATCAGGATTTAAATAGCTCACAGCCATATTGTGTAATAGAAAAAGATGGGATAAGAATTATGGTTTTCCAGGACGAGCAATTAGTTTCAGAACATAATCCTGAATTAAGAATTGAAACCGATGATAATGATGAAGTTTTTGTCAAAATATCGGCTTCTCATCCTTCTCTTTTGCATCCCAATTTAAATAAAGTTACACCAAGACCCTAGGTCATGCGGATCCATTTTTCCTCCCATTTTCAGTCTCATTTTCGATGTGTTTAAACGCGGAATTCCCCTCTTGAGATTGTAAGGTGTTGATATTTAACACAATCGAACTTTCATATTTCGGATTAAAAAATAGCGGTTTGGGAAGGAATTTTGTATTTTTAAGGGATCAAGCACATTAATGTTTGTCTATTACCTATCAATAAACTGCAATAAATTACCGTCAGTAAATGAGGTAAAAGAGCCCTAACGGTCAAGTTGCGAGAGAAAATCGAAACTATTCATTTAAAAGAAATCAAATGAAAGGAGAAACAATAAAAATCAACAAGAATGGTGAAACGCTAAGGATTACCAGGTCTTCAGCAGAGACAAACGGGCAACTTACTGAATTTGAGGGGACGGATCAACCCGGTATAGGACCACCAATGCATGTTCATTTCAAACAGGAAGAAATGATTAAGGTTACCAAAGGTAAATTGCGCGTCAAAACAATTCAAAAAGAATTTTCTTTAACAGAAGGGGAAAGCTATATTTTTGCTCCCGGAGAAGCACATACTTTTTGGAATGAAGGCAATGATACTGTACATTATAGCGGTTATGTAAAGCCTTCTAATAATTATGAGTATTTTATAAAGCAAATTTATCAATCAGCTAATGAAGCAAATGATGATAAGCCTGGTCCATTTGATGCAGCTTTCTTATTGACAAAATATAAATCCGAAATGGATATGCTGGTAATCCCAAAACCTGTGAAAACTATAGTATTTCCAATATTATTAGCTATTGGAAATCTGACAGGGAAATTTAAAAAGTATAAAGATGCACCTGCAGCGGTTATCTAAAAATTATAAAATACCCTGTTGCCTCATGTGGCTACATATTGTTATTAAAGATTTATATAAATAAGAATTATAAAACACCAAGTTCTGAAATAGAAAAAGCACTCAAAATTAACCAACGAAATCCAATTAAGATAAAATTTGACTAGTTATATATTCCTGGAAGATTAATTACAAGTCGGGTTTGAAGCAATAGTTGTAAAATTAATATGCAGAAAAAAGAAGTAGAAGTATTTTATCCGAAAAGCCAATCAACATGGAGAAAATGGTTAGAGAAAAATCATCGTTCTAAACAAGCAGTTTGGCTTGTTTTTCATAATAAAATCTCTATTAAGAAATCCATCAGTTGGAGCGATGCTGTCGATGTTGCACTTTGTTTCGGTTGGATCGACAGCAAGAAAATCAAAATTGATTTAGAAACTTCCCATCAGTTTTTCAGCAAACGCAAACCAAACAGTACCTGGTCAAAAATCAACAAAACCAAGGTGGAGATGTTGATTGAAAAAGGACTGATGTCCGTTGCAGGATTTGAAAGTATTGAAACAGCCAAACAAAATGGTTCCTGGACTATACTGGATGATGTTGAAGCGCTTATCATACCGGAAGATCTGGAGGCAGCATTTACTAAAAAACCAACTGCAAAGGCTTTCTTTAATAGTCTAAGTAAATCAGTAAAAAAAATAATACTAAGCTGGCTCAAGTTTGCCAAAACATCTGAAACAAGACAAAAACGAATAACTGAAATTGTAACATGTGCAGATCAGAAACAAAAACCGAAGCATATAAGATAACTATTCCTCAAACTTTTGGTGAGTTCATATCATAGTTGCTAAATTGCCACCATCCAATTAACATTTAATGTAAATAATAGTCGAAACGAACCGTTCAATCAGATAAATACCAAATTATTGAATGTCACATGCTACAGATCTAAATTTGCCAGTTACCTCATTCTAACTCAGTAAAAGCATTGCTTATTATATCGACAGGTAACCAATTTTTAATATCGGCTTCCAATAGTTTCCTGAGGCAGAGAGGATGCAATCAACTTCATATCATTTTCTGACAGGTTCACATTAAATGCACCTAAATTTTCTTCTAAGCGGTGAATCTTTCTGGTTCCGGGAATTGCAGTAATTTGGTCATTGTGACTCAAAATCCATGAAAGTGCGATTTGTGCTTTAGTTGCACCTTTTTCTGTTGCAATACTTTCGATTACCTCTACAAACCGGATATTCTCTTTTATGGCTTCATCCGTAAACCTTGGATTACTCAATCTGAAGTCACCGGTTTCAAAATCGTCACGACTTTTATATGCTCCGGTTAAAAATCCTCTCCCAAGCGGGCTATAGGCAACAAAAGTGATTCCAAGTTCTTTGCACACATCAAAGACTTCCTGCTCCGGTTCGCGACTCCAAAGTGAAAATTCTGACTGAACAGCTGAGATTGGATGTACTGCATGGGCCCTGCGTATTGTATCAGCATTCACCTCTGAAAGTCCAATGTATTTTACTTTGCCCTGCTTAACCAAATCTGCCATAGCACCAACGATCTCTTCAATTTCAACATCAGGAGCCTGGCGATGCATATAATACAAATCGATTGCCTCGATGCCTAGATTTAACAAACTGTTTTCACAAGCTTTTTGATATACTCAGGCTGACCATTTAGTCCTAGCCACTCTCCCTTAGGCCCTCTCATAACTGCAAACTTTGTAGCTATTACCACCTGATTCCACTTATCCCGAAATGCCCGTCCGATTAATTTTTCGTTTGCTCCCCAGCCATACATATCGGCGGTATCAAAAAAATTAACCCCTAAATCAATAGCCTTATGGAGTGTTTTAACAGATTCATTCTCATCGAAAGTTCCATAGAATTCCGACATCCCCATACAACCCAACCCCATTCTGGTAATGCTAAGATTGCTGTTTCCTAATACTGTTGTTCGCTTCATGATAATTACATTATATTTTGAATTACAAAAGTCATGTTTACGGTATTAAGTCTGTTTGCAAAAAACAATCAATATTTTGCAAAAATCAATCAGTCTCTGTAATGTAAGGGGGATAAGCCAGCGTGCTTCTTAAAAAAATTAGAAAAATGCGCTACTTCTTCGAATCCAAGTGTAAATGCTATTTCAGATACATTCCAATTTGTTGCCTTTAGTAAAAAACCTGCTTCTTCTGCGATACGGCAATTAATAATTTCAGTGGTAGTCTTTCCGGTTGTTTCTTTGAGTACCTTGTTAAGATGATTCACATGCACACCCAATGTTTGTGCAAAGTCTATTGCTGAATTCAGTTGAATAGTTTGTGTAATACTTTCGATCGGAAATTGCCTTTCTAGTAATTCAATAAATAATGAAGTAATCCTTTCAGAAGCATTTGCCGAGTTTTCAAAACTATCAACCGGTTTTAATTTTTGTCCCGTATGAATGAGTTCCAGTAAATAATTCCGGATTAAATCATACTTATAGACATAGTCTGAGGAAAGCTCTGCATCCATTCTTTTAAATATCACTTCCATTTCCTGAAACTGGATGTCATTCAGCTGATAAACAAAATCACTATCGGCTTTAAAAATAGGCATTTCATCAATATGGATCCCGGAATTAGATTTAGAAAGGAATTCCTTTGTAAAAACACAGAAAAATCCTGATTGGTCATTATCTTGTGGAATATACCGGTACGGAATTTTGGGGGTGGCAAAAAGAATTCCCTGTTTTTCTATCAGTACCGTTTTACCCGCAAATTCAACAATATTTTTCCCTTTTATTAAACTGATCTTATAATATAGTCTTTTATTATAGGTCATCTCAGCCTTCTTTGAATTGCTGAAGTAAAACTTCTTTGTATCGAAAACATTGAAATGTCCAAAACCATTTGAACCAATGTTATTTAACAAAGCATCAATCAAACCGGAGTTGTTGCCAAATATTTCTTTGTAAAACTCCCTTATACCAATATTTTTCATGTTTGCAAAATTCAAATAATCACAAATATACAATATTAATATGCTTTGGCAGTTTTAATTTCTGCGCATCCTATAATTTAGCACCTATCATTTATCAAATTAACGAAATTTCCTTCTGAGCGACCCTTTTCGCTATAAGACATAGCTTGGTAAATACTTTAACGAAGACAATCTTTGAGGCATCAACAAGTAAGTTATGTAATTTAGCGTAAATAATTACCTTCCACTTTACTAAACGAAATTTGAATGACATATTCATTTACCAATATCAAAGAAAATGCTCATGACCGAGGACTTTAAGGATACAGTAGGAATAGTATTATGGTTCGCCATGTTTGCAACGCCATTAATTACAATTCCATTGATCTGGAGACTTTTTCAAGGCCGTAAAATTTATAGAGTAATAATTGGACTTCTCCTTGCAGCTTTAGTTTCTTTTTGCCTAAACAACATCAGTTTAAGTATCATTTTCAGACATGGTATGGGGCCAGTCTAAAATCAAAACAATATGAGATTACTGTTATTAATGCAGACCGGCAGGGAAAGACAACTTAAAAATAATTCATGAAAATTTACAAATAGTTATCATTTGGATTATTTTTTTTACCTTGACAACCTCCAGCTGTCTTTGGAAAGCAAGACTTTCAACTACAGGCTAGTTCTAATTTTAGCAATAAAAAGGAAACATTATGAAAAAAATATTTACGCTTACACTCCCTTTATTTTTTACTTTCCTTTTTGTAAAAGCTGATTTCTGGACACAAAAGGCAGACTTTCCGGGTATTTGCAGGCAATATCCTTTCTCCTTTTCTATAGGGAATAAAGGCTTTTTTGGAGGTGGCAGAGATAGCACTTATAATAACCTTTATGATTTTTGGGAATATGATTCAGGAACAAATATTTGGACTCAAAAAGCAAATTATGCAGGCTCCTCAGGGTTTGTGGCAGTGGGGTTTTCTATAAACGATAAAGGGTATGCAGGAACAGGTCTTTCATCTAATAATAGTGTTTATTATCAGGATTTTTGGGAATATGATCCCACAGCAAATACCTGGACACAAAAAGCAAATTATGGAGGTGGAGACAGAGCTGGAATAGCCACATTTACTATTAACGGGAAAGGCTATTTGGCTACCGGCAGACAGTCCACTGCAGGGTTTGTAGATTTATGGCAGTACGATCCTCAGTCAAATTTATGGACACAAAAAAGTGACTTCCCCGGAACTCCAAGATGGGATGCCAATTGCTTTACCATTGGCAACAGCGGATACATGATAGGTGGATATAGTTTTTCATCAGGTTATGTGGGTGATGTATATGAGTACAACAGTATTTCTGATAGCTGGACACAAAAGCTAGTTTTTTGCCAAATGGACGATGCGATGCAGCAACATTTTCAATTTGCGATAAAGGATATTATGGTACTGGCCAAAATTTGTCAGGGATGTACAATGATTTCTGGGAATACAACCACGTTTCGAATTCATGGATTCAGAAAGCAGATGTAACAACTTTAATGCGCAATGAACCCGCTTACTTTTCTATCGGAACCAAAGGGTATATTGGAATGGGATATAACTATTCTGGTCCTTACCTCAAGGATTTTTGGGAATACACCCCAGATAGTGCATGTGCAACAGGAACAGATGAAATTGCGGCGTATAATTTAGAATTTTCTATTAATCCTAATCCGGCAAAAGATTTTATTAGTATAAATTACTTATTAATAAATGATAAAATAAATACTCATCTGACCATAGCCGACGTTCAGGGAAGAATTGTTTTTAAAAGTAAGCTATCGCAATCCCCAATTTCAGTAAAGGATTTTTCAAATGGAATTTATTTCGTTGAATTGAATAATGGAAAACAAAAGGTGGTGAAGAAGTTTGTCAAAGAATAAAATTAATTAATGACACTTCCATGTTATATGTATTCCTGGGAGATTAAATAATAACTAAAAACCATTGACAGGCAAACGAAAAGAAGCACTATGACCACCTCAGCGTTGGTCATGGGCCAATCTGCAGCATAGTATTGTTGTCTTTACCAATTTAGTCCATCAACTCAGTTAAATCCCGGAAAAAATAAATGTCAATCTAAGAATATCAAAAGCAGGATTTATCAACCAAACAAATATAGAGGAAAAACCGTTTTATATATAACAAACAAATCACAAGATGACGAGATAGTTGAAATGGTAAAAACAAAACTCTCTGAATTCATGCATGTCAATTCATCGATGTCATTTTAGGAATACACCATATTATAAACTAATAAATTCGAATAAAATGAACAAGCACTTAAAATACATCAACCCTGAAGGACTTTTTAAAAATCCTGCATTTTCCCAAATTGTGACAACCCAAGGAAGTGGAAAAACAATCTATATTGGTGGGCAAAACTCAGTAAATTCTCATGGAGAAATAGTCGGAAAGGGAGATATTGCCGAACAAACAGCACAGATAATGAAAAATATACAAATTGCACTTACAGCTTGTGGAGCAACATATGACAATCTTGTAAAATTAACCATTCATATTGTTCAAGGTCAAGACTTGATTCGCGGGTTTCAGGCATCTCAAAAATATTTAGGTAATCTTAAGAATCCCCCGGCAATTACAGGTTTTTTCGTATTTGCCTTGACCCATCCTGATTACTTAGTTGAAATAGATGCTATAGCTTTTGTCCCGGAAATTTAAAACTTCCCAACCATATCCAGCAAATGTGAAGCTAATATTACTAAATTAGTAGTCAGTTTCTGTGGCAACCGCCTAATTATTTTGGAGAAATAAGAAAATAAAATATACTTACAATATCAAAAACAATTCAAAAGGCTGACCCCTATTGCCAAAGACAGTTTAGTAGTCATTGCAACTTGAGACAAAAAAACAATCGCAAAATAGAAAATGAGTAAATACCTGCCTTTTGAGAATATTATATATAAAACTGAGTTTTCAAAGGAGCAGGCAATTCAGAAATTGATTGACAATATTGAAGCTGAAAGAACATTTGGATTTAGTGCTCCATCCTATACATATTCAAAACCATACATCGGACAAATTACTGGCAATAAATTCAAGATCAAAAGATTTATTAAATATCGGAATTCCTTTTTACCTCAAATTAAAGGCGAAGTATACTCAGAATTTGATGGAACCAAAATTAAAGTGAATATGTCGCTACATAAATTTATTTTGGTATTTACGTCAATATGGTTTGGCATCGTGTTTATAGGATGCTCAATTACAATATATGCACTTTTTACAAAGGCTTTTGCACCTTTCATTTTAATTCCATTAGGACTGTTGGTATTTGGTGTTGCATTACTATTTAATGCATTTAAAACAGAAAGTGCGAAAAGCAGAAAAGATTTAATGAGAATATTTGAAGCAGAAATTGAAAAATGACAAACATAACTGCAATCAATATTGGTATCGAAAAATGGCGACTGAGATATTCATCGCACTGCAATTTTTTAACTAAATTTCCCGGCGCTTAAATGTCTCATAACGATAAATGAAAAAGTCAAATACTATATTAAAATCTTTATTGATAACTGTCATTTATTTTGTAACAGCAAACATCTATTTATTTGGCGGTTTTACCAACCCAATAAGCGAAAGTTCATTTAGAAAAATATTTGAGACAATCTTCACCTTTCCTGCAATTATTATATTTGGTGTAGGATTTGGTTCGGGCAGTGTGTGGGGATATTTTGCCGCTCTCCTTATTTTTATAATTATTTGGCTACTAATTTGGGGGTTGACTTACGCATATTATTCGGTTAAAAAGGAAAACGGGAAAAGAAAACCGACCCTATAACACAGTTCCCCGTTACATCTAACCCGAAAAGACCGAATAAAATCAGGAGAAATTTTACTATACTGTGGCCTCTAACGTAATCAAAGTTTCAAAAGAACTTTTTATAAATTCCTCAGCTATATTAGCACATATTGATTATGTATTGCTTATCATACCTGCCATGGTGGCATCGGCTGTTTTCCTGCAATTTGGAGGCTATGTGTTTATATTGTAATTTTCAGAAAGAATTGAGCATAAGATCCGGAAGTTAGTCGCCAATCAAAAAAGATAACTATGAAATATAAAATTCTACTTCTATCATTGCCTATTAGCATTTTTTCAGCTTGTAGTTTTAACAGTATGTATCTGCAACCGACAGAGCTTCCGGAAATACCACCCGGCAAGGAAAAGGTCAGTATCACTACAAAAACAAAAAATGATACAACACTGGTTGAGTTTAACACTAAAACTTTGCAACCGACTTTTTTAAAATCCAACAAAGACACCATCAATTTTGACTTTACCATAGAAAGCGTGGTTTTCAAAAGCACTAGCGGGAATAATCTTAATGGTTGGCTGATAAAACCTAAAAACTTAACCCCAACAATTACAATACTTCATTTTCATGGCAATGCAGGTTTTATACTAAGCCAATATCAAGCCATTACACCTTTGTTAAATTATGGATTTCAAGCATTCGTTTTTGATTATAGTGGTTTTGGTTTTTCAGCAGGTGAAGCAACCAGAAATAATGTTTTACTTGACGGAAATTCAGCATTGACATACTTAAAAAGCAGGGAAGATGTGAAAGGAACCAAATTAGTAATCTATGGACAATCGCTAGGCGGGCACTTGGCAGCTGTTGTTGCACAACAAAGACAAGATGATATAGACGCTTTGGTAATTGAAGGTGCATTTTCGTCTCATAAAGACATAGCATCAAAAACGGCAGGTATTTTTGGACGAATACTTGTGAGTGAAAAATATTCCGCTTTTAAATCTATTCAGGAATATAAAAAACCTGTTTTAGTAATTCATAGTACAGAAGACGAAATAATCCCTTTTAAAATGGGTCAGAAAATATTTGAAAATGCAAATGCGCCGAAAGAGTTTTATGAAATCAAAAAGTGCCATATATGCGGACCCGAATTTTACGCAGACAGTATTTCCCAAAAAATTATTAACCTGCTCAGTGACAAGGGACAAGCGCTGCCCAGAGCGGAGCGGAAGTGTTGAAAGTTGTAAGTTAAAAGTTAAAAGTTGGGGTCTTTTGGCAGAATGAATTTCCGTTTTTTAAATGGATGCTTCAGATGATCAGTGTTTAGAAGTTAGCTTTCGAGATTTCGTTTTTTATTTGGGATTTATTTGGTGACTTCTAAAGTTGCTGGCTCCTCGTACTCAAAATGATTTTATTGAATAGTGAGTAACAAGAATTGAATATTGAATAATGGAATTGTAGTCGACCACAACCCAATTCTGAGCACTCATCAATTTAGCAGTGAGTAGTAACCAGCACTGAGTTAAAAGTGATGACCTGAGTCCGCCGGCTGGCGGATCGAAGGGTTAAAAGTTGGGGTCTTTTGGCGCAGAATGAATTTCCGTTTTTTAAATGGAAGCTTTAGATGATCAGTGTTTAGAAGTTAGCTTTCAAGATTTCGTTTTTTATTTGGGATTTACTTGGTGACTGCTAAAGTTGCTGGCTCTTCGTACTCATGATGATTTTATTGAATAGTGAGTAACAAGAATTGAATAATGAATAATGGCATTGTAGTCGACCACAACCCAATTCTGAGCACTCATCAATTTAGCATCTATCATCTATAATTTATCATAAAAACGAATTTTCATTCTGTGTAAGGAATTCTTAATCCTTCTGCCTCATCCCCTACCCTTGTCCTGCATGGGCATTTCGTTTTTCACAAATATCTTTTGCAGGAGAAGGGAGTTGGACAGAATGGGAATGAGAATGGGAATGAAAATGTGAACGGGGCAAGGGCGGAATGAGAATGGGAATGAGAAGCAGAAACTGAATGAGAACGAGGAGGAATTTGTCTTCTGGGCAGATCCTTGCTAACCCTGCATCCTTAATCCTTAATTCCACAAAGAAGTGTTGCATTTTTCAATCCCTCAACCTCCTTTTAAGCCCCCACATCCAAAACCTACCTTCAAAAAGCAAGGGTTTCCCCTCGGGTATAAATACGGGATGGGTTGTAAGGTAATGATTTCTATAGTTGTACGGTTACTGGAATTTTCACCAGTCTGATCTTCAAAAAAATAACGCTGAAAGAAGCCTAAAGCATGGTATTTGGTTGCCTAGGTCATTTATTTGTTTATTTTTGAGATGACGGAGGTTTATAAACTGACTGCCGTTAGCGGAAATCCTATTTGACAACACTGCTAACATTAAACAGACCGCCTTTGACAACATTTATTGACATATATGGACAAATACCGACATTCCTTCTGAAGCCAATGCTTCAAGAAAAAATCAAAAAAATGCTAACGCACGAAAAAATTCTAATGCAACTTCACATAGCATCACATTGGCTTTTGCCCGCGCTAAAAGATATATAGGATGAAAGAGGACTTACAAAACAAAGCATCATCACAATCCCTCAAAACAGATGGAGGAAAAACCAAGTCCAATGCGATTGAAGTGCCGTCAATCTCTTTGCCAAAAGGTGGTGGTGCAATTAAGGGAATTGACGAGAAATTTTCTGTCAACGCTGTAAATGGTACTTCCTCTTTTTCTATTCCCCTCCCATTTTCTCCTGCAAGAGGTGTTTCTCCTTCACTTGGATTATCTTATAACTCAGGGGCCGGAAATGGTATTTTTGGTTTGGGTTGGAATCTCAGCTTAGGTTCAATAAAAAGAAAGACCGACAAGAGACTACCCCAATACTTTGATTCTATTGATTCGGATACTTTCTTGTTTTCGGAAGCTGAAGATTTAGTGCCTGAGTTTAAAAAAAATGTCGATGGAAGTTTTGAATTAGATACAGCTGGTGACTACATCATCAAAGAAAGGGATTCTTCAGATGGTCATTTTACTATCAGAAATTACCAACCCCGTATTGAAGGATTATTTGCCCGAATAGAACGCTGGTCAGAAAAAACAACCGGAAGAATCAAATGGCGTATCATTACCAAAGAAAACATCACAACACTATTTGGATGGACAGATAATTCCATCATTGCAAATCCGGATGACCCCGCAAGAATTTATGAATGGCTACCTGAATTTGTATTTGATGATAAAGGAAACTGCTCCCAATACATTTATGAAAAGGAGAATGAAATTGGATTCGACAGTACTTTACTGCATAATCGCAATCGCCTGAAAAACGGTCTAATCACTTATACAAATTGTTATCTGGAAAAAGTACTATACGGCAACAAAACTCCTTACAAACAATTTGCAGATGCTTTTCCTGTTGCAACAGATTATATGTTTCAAACCATTTTTGATTATGGTGATTATCTTGAATCTGATATTGATGAGCCTGAAGAATTTAAGGCCTGGCATTTCAGACCAGATGCTTTTTCTGATTACAAAGCAGGATTTGAAATAAGAACAACCCGCCTGTGCAAAAGAGTTTTACTGTTTCATTTTTTCAATGAATTGCCCGGCGGATCCGCTTTAATAAAGTCAACCAATTTCAAATATGATACAACAGCTGAGCAGGATTTTACATTTTTGGCATCTATTACCTCTGTTGGATATATCAAAAAATCAGACGGTACTTATACACACAAAAAACTCCCGCCTACTGAGTTTCAGTATCAAAAACATGAGTGGAATAAAGAGGTTAAAACAATTTCTACAGAAAATTTAATTCATGCTCCTGCAGGTTTGGATGAGCAGCAATATCAGTTCACCGATTTGTTCAATGAAGGTCTGTCCGGTATTCTTACTGAACAAGGGAATGGTTGGTTTTATAAACATAACCTGGGAGATGGGAAATTTGATCAGGCTGTATTAGTTACTCCCAAGCCTTCTTTCATTGGCTTGGGAAATCAATTGCAGTTGGTAGATTTAGATGCAGATGGCGGTAAGCAATTAGTAAGTTTAGGTACAGAACCAAAAGGATACTTTGACTTGACTGATAATAACGATTGGCGGCCATTCAGCAATTTTATAAATCTCCCAAATATTAATTTTGGTGATGCCAATACCCGCATGCTCGATTTAAATGGGGATGGCAAGCCGGAAGTTTTAGTTACTGAAGAGACAGCTTTTACCTGGTATCCGTCAGAAGGTAGAAAAGGTTATTCACCAATACAAAAAACCGTAAAATCGTTTGACGAAGAAACCGGTCCGCATATTCTTTTTTCAGATGCCGGCCAAACAATTTTTCTCGCTGATATGTCGGGTGCCGGAATGACGGACATTGTTCGTATTCGAAATGGTGAAGTTTGCTACTGGCCAAATTTGGGCTACGGAAAATTCGGGTCTAAAGTAGCTATGGATCATGCTCCCTTGTTTGATCATCCCGACTCATTTAATCCTTCATTTTTAAGGTTGATCGATATTGATGGTTCAGGCACACCGGATATTATTTATCTGGGTAAAAATAAGTTTACCTGCTGGATGAATTTGAGTGGTAATCGTTTTAGCACTGCGGCATTTGAAATCAAAGCATTCCCTGAAATTCATAACCAGGCAAAAATTACTGCTACCGATTTATTGGGAAATGGAGTGGCCTGCATTGTATGGTCAAGTCCCTTATCAAAAGATGCAAATGCTCCTTTAAGATATATTGACCTGATGAATAGCAAGAAACCCCATATCATGGTTTCTTATAAAAATAATTTGGGTAAAGAAGTTTCATTGGAATATACCCCTTCTACAAAGTTTTATATCGAAGATAAATTAGCCGGAAAGCCCTGGGTAACCAAATTACATTTTCCGGTTCATCTCCTAACTAAAACCATTGTAACGGACAAATGGAGAAATACCCGCTTTACCTCACAATACAGCTATCATCATGGCTATTATGATCATACAGAAAGAGAATTCAGGGGATTTGGCAGGGTAGAGCAAATTGATGCAGAAGATTTTGGTATTTTTGCTGCAGCAAATGCCAACAGTCCTTTTATTACCGATGACCTTACATTGTACCAACCGCCGGTCAAAACTATTACCTGGTACCATACAGGAGCGTTTCTGGGTCGCCAAAAAATACTAAATCAATTTCAGCACGAATACTTTGCACCAGGAGTCACAGATTTTCATGAAAATGTTTTGCCGGAACCCGACTTTGGTACTACCACTTTAACAAATGATGAATGGCCTCAAGCCTTGCGAGCTTGTAAAGGAATGACCTTGCGACAAGAAGTGTATGAACTTGAAGTAGATGCTTTTGCTAAAGGCGAAGAAAAACGAATCAAACTTTTTTCAACAGCTTACCATAATTGTAAAATCAATTTAATTCAGCCTAAAGCCCGTAATAAATTTGCCGTTTTTTTTGCTACTGAAAGCGAAGCAATCACCTATCAATATGAATTGGATTTAATCAGTGATATACGTATTCCCGATCCACGAATTGCTCATTCATTTAATTTAAAACATGATGAATTCGGAAATACTTTGCAATCACTTGCGATAACCTATCCCAGGATAGGGCAGCACATGGAAACCGGAATTTCAACAGAAACATTATCGTTAATTCAAGAAGTGCAAAGAGAAAGTTTGATGGTATACTCAGAAAACCAATTCAGCAACGATATCGTCACAGAAGATATTTATAGATTAAGAATACCAACCGAAGCAAAAACATTTGAATTGACAGGTATCTTACCCGGTGATGGATTCTATTTTTCAATTAATGAAATAAGAAGCTACGGTATATCAGAAGCCGTTGAAGAAATTCCCTACCATATACTCCCAAACAGAACCAGCCCGCAAAAAAGATGTGTAGAGTGTTCCAGGATACTCTATTTCGCAGACGATTTAGTAAGCCCTTTGCCTTGGGGAACACAAAGTACTTTGGGCTTACCTTTTGAAACCTATAAACTAGCTCTCACTACCGATTTACTAGCCGCTGTATTCAAACCGGGTCAATTAACAACCGAAGTAATAGATGATTTGAATGATGCAAATGCAAGCGGATACTTGAATGGAGAACTGCTGCAAAACCGTTTTCCTGACATGGATACTACAGGCGAGTATTGGATACGTTCGGGTATTGCAGGTTTTAATGCTGATGCTGCTTTACATTTTTATTTACCGGAAAGATATTCCGACCCCTTTGACAATATTACCCTATTACAATACGATCCTAAGGATTTATTTATAGAATCTACTACAGATCCGATTGGAAATGTCACTCGCATTGAGAACTTTAATTACCGGGTACTGGCTCCCCAGCGGATGATTGACATTAATGATAACATCTCCGAAGTCGTTTTTGACATTTTGGGTATGCCAACCGCCATGGCGGTTATGGGTAAAGGAGAAGAAGGAGATAGTTTATCAGGTTTTGATGATGCACTTATCCATCCTGATCTTGAAACCATTGTTGCTTATTTTACACAAGTGTATAATGAGACAACTTCCAGAAATCTTTTAGTAAATGCAACTGCCCGAAGCTTGTATTATTTCCGGTGAACAAATAGAACCGGATGGCAGCATAAGTTATGGTCATCATCCAGCTTGTGCAGCAGGAATCGTAAGAGAAAAACATATAACACAGGAGTTGGGTACGGCAAGTTCTTTGCAAGCAGGCTTTGAATATTCTGATGGTTCCGGCAATGTGATTGTTACTAAAAAACAAGCTGAACCGGAACGTGACGGTCATTCATTGCGTTGGTTAGCTAATGGCAAAACCATCCTCAACAACAAAGGCAAACCTGTAAAGCAATACGAACCCTATTTTAGTTCTGTTGGTCACCAATACGAAGAGCCCATACAAGAAGGGGTAACTCCTGTTTTTTATTATGATGCGGCTGGTCGTCAGATACGAACAGAGATGCCTGATGGCAGTTTTACGAAAGCAGCATTCACACCATGGCTCTGTTGGGTGTACGATGCCAACGATACAGTTTTAGAATCTGACAATGTTTGGTACGCTAACCATATATCTGGAAGTGCTGCCCAACAGAGAACGGCAAGGCTATTTGCCAGTCACGCTAATACACCCGCTGTAATACATTTTGATGGACTGGGCAGAGAAGTGATTGCCATAGCACACAATAGGTATGAGCAAGATGGCGGAACGATTGAAGAAAAATTGCTCACTTATTCTAAATTAGATACCGAAGGAAAACCACTTTGGATACAGGATGCCCGGGGCAACCGGGTAATGGAATACATCAATATACAAGGTGCTGTTACGGGGTATGCACCATGTTATGATATAGCAGGCAATCTTTTATATCAACACAGCATGGATGCAGGTGACCGATGGATGATTGCGGACAGCAACGGCAAACCTTTTTACGCATGGGATGAAAACGAAATACAAACAGAATCAAGTACAGTATATGAATACAGAATCATGCATTCTGTATATGATACTTTTCACAGGCCTCTGGAAATAAAGCTAAAAATAAATGATGACGTTTGGAAAATCATTGAACGAATCATTTATGGAGAAACTGTAACAGATGCTGCATCAAAAAATTTGAAAGGTCAGGTGTATCAACACTTCGACTCAGGCGGATTGAACACTAACTTACAATTTGATTTTAAAGGAAATCTACTGGAAGCTACAAGGCAGTTGACTATTTCCTATAACCAATCTATTATTGATTGGAAAACAGAGACTCCTTCTTCCGAAATATTTACACAAAGCACCCATTACGATGCCCTCAACCGCATGATGTACATGGAAAACTGGCACCTTGCAGGACGGATACCTGCCACGTACACACCAGCATATAACCAACGGGGCGTTCTTAAAAGTGAAATACATACGGTGAATGGATTAGCAACTGAAGCAGTGCTGCATATTGAATACAATGCCAAAGGTCAGCGTACCCGTATGCAATATGGCAATAGTACCACTACCCGATACCATTATAACCCATTGACTTTTCGTTTGGTACAATTGAGGACTACCCGTAACAGCCCTGGCGAAACCTTGCCCAATGCACCAAGCGATTTACGCAACCCCAATGTGTTGCAGAATCTTTATTATACGTATGATCCTTCAGGGAATATTACAGAAATATTAGACGATGCTTATGAACCGGTATTCTTTAATAATCAAAGAGTAGAACCCCGCAACCGATATACCTATGATGCCTTATACAGGCTTATACAAGCAGAAGGTAGAGAAAATGGCAGTTTAGATCAGGCACCCAAACATGGGAAATCATCGGATGCAGCTTCTGTTTCTTTCCCGATCAACGACCCGCTGGCATGCCGCAACTACATTCAGGAATACAGATATGAGATTGTAGGGAATATCTTGCAAATAAAACATAGGGCAGGTATTGGCAGTTTTGCCGAGCGATGGACTCGTAATTACAGCTATGCAAGTAATAACAACAGGCTGTTAAGTACCCAAACAGGTAGCGATGAAAGCTCCGCCATCCATTTCGCTTATGATGTCCATGGAAGTATGCTAAACCTGGGCAATGTGGCAGATGAATATAAAATGCACTGGGATTACAAAGACATGATTTATACCGCCAACCTTGGTGGTGGCGGCCGGGTATTTTATAATTACGATACCGACAAACAACGCTGCCGTAAACGCATAGAAAGATTAGACGATAATGTTGAAGAAAGGATTTACATGGGTGGTATGGAGCTGTACCGCAGATGGAACGGCATTGTTTTACAAGAAGAAATAGAAACCCACCACCTGTTTGTAGATGACCAACGGATATTGATGGCAGAACATATTTTACAAACCAACAATAACCAACTCACTACAGGTATCATGTACCGCTACCAATACAGCAACCACTTAGGCTCGGTAGGTTTGGAATGTGATGTTATCGGCAGCATTATTTCTTATGAAGAATACCACCCTTATGGTACTACGGCTTACCAAGCCAAAAATGCAGTCATAAATACCACCGCCAAAAGATACAAATACACCGGCATGGAACGGGATGAGGAAACAGGCATGGCTTACCATACTGCAAGGTATTACTTGCCTTGGTTGGGTAGGTGGTGTAGTGGTGATCCGAAATTCATAGTAGACTCAATGAACATTTTTGAATACTGCAGTGGAAATCCAACTCATTTCCATGACTCTTCAGGTACACAAGGAGAAGATGAAGTTACAAGGACAATCGCAGAATATGGAGATATTGCGAGATATGTAGACCAGCTTCGTGCTATTCGAACTGTGTCTGGACGACGTTTACGCGCGCATGCACACATTCGTGCTCGGATCAATGACTACCTTGCAACATTTGATCCAACAACTGGAGCATCTCCTGTTACAAGAGCAGTATACCAACGGATGCATACACTCACAATTCCAGAAGATATGGCCAGAGTAAAAACAGCAATGGATATGCAGCTTCGCACTAGACTGCGTGCAGCAATGGCCTCTGGTGACATAAGCGATAGTGTTCTCGAAGAACTACGTAGAGATTTAACTGGGGATGCGGCTATTGAAAGAATGACAGAAGCACGTGATATGACGATTGCAACCCGAACTGCTGCAGGCGAATCTGTAGATGATTTACTTGCTATTACAGATGATAGAATTGCAGCGACAGTTGTTCATCAGACTTCAGATCTTCACGCCGCTGGTCGAGCTGCAAGACAACGTTCACCAATCCCTGGAGCAACGGAGGCAGAAATTGATGACGCATTAATTATGCTTGATCGAGAAGCTCCAGTTGTTGGGGGAGCGGTAGCACGAAGAACTACAGGCAGTGCGGCAAATCTTTTAGAGGATACTGCTGGATCCGTACACGTTGGAGGTTTGCCAGGAGCAATTTTTGGGACAGGGCTCTTATTATTAACCGTACATTCCTATGAAGACGCTGTTGCGAGAGGTGAGGGTGGCGAGTTTCTGCTTGATATCGGAATAGGTTTTGTGCTCAGTCTAGGTCCAGGAGTGTTTGTATCTGCAATGGGAAGGAACTCAACTGGGGCTGCTTCGTGTGAGTTGATGACAAGTGGAGCATGTGGCAGGCTAGCTGAATATATGGTAGCGCATCCCACCGCAACCTATGAAGATGGACAGCATTTCTTGGAAACGCTACGAACAGAACCTTTAAGATGATCGAACATGCGCAATTCCATTATTATAGTCATTTGCACACTAACTTCACGTTGGTCCAAGCCTTCCACTTTTGCTAATAATGGCTTTGTGAAAATAAAACCACAACTACTAAAAAGGAAAAAACTTTCCTCCGCCTCAGTTCGTGTCTTCACAACCAAAACATGGAAATACGAGACAAAAGAAATAATAAAAAAATAGCTAAGACAAAAAAATAGAAACAAAAGAACAATCGCACAAACCATACAAACTAAAATAATATGAAATTATTCCTCCCCAGGTTACCCTCAACGAAACATCGATGAGTTTAAACCTGCTGCACAAAGCGCTTAAAATAGTTGGTTTCCCGGTACCGGAGGAAGAAGAAATGTTGCATACGGTTGGAAGTAGCTGGTTAAGGCGGGTGCCTGAAATGCAAGTAAGAAGTAACAATTCGTATTAAAAATCATTAAAACTAAAACACCATGGCAAAGCAACAATCAAAATCATACTTTTTAAGTGGTCAAATCACTTCTATACAAAACAAACCACTTGCTGGACTAATAATACGTGCCTTCGACTATGACCCTACTACACCCGAAGACCAGTTGGGTGAAGCAGTTGTAACCAACGCAGAAGGCAGGTATAGCATCTCCTTTACCAATAAAGATTTCACCGGTTCGGAAACAGAAAAAGGACCGGATGTATTGATCAGGGTTTATAAAGATCAGAAGCTGCTTACCGAAAGTGATGTGAAGTATAATTCAAAAAAGAAAATCGAAATTAATTTGAAGGTAAATTATATAAATAATGATAAGAATATAAACAAGAATACATTTACAGTTTCTGGTAAAGTAACAAACCTTGCTTTGGAGCCATTACCCAAACAAGAAGTGATATTGGTTGATATTGACCTGCTTAGTGCTGCTGTTTATAAAACTATAACAAAAGTAAGCGACTTTAAAAAAACGAAGATTGAAGTTCTTGGCAAAACTAATACCAATGCCAATGGGGCTTATATCATTAGTTTTGAAAGAAAAGATTTTGCCAGCCAGGAGCGTGGCCTTCCTGATGTGGTGGCTTTTGTGGTATATGAAGATGCTATAGTTGGTCGATCACGATTATCAACAAAAAATGACTGGCTATCAGAAAATGTCTTGCAAAAATTAAATGTAAAACTTGAAAATACAAATTTTAAAAATTTAACCGAATATACCATAGTGATGCAAGCTATCATGCCATTAGTGAAAGGAGCAAAATTAGATCTCTATCAATTGCATGGTTCCACAGATCAAACACAATTTTTGGCGCAGGAGGCTGAGCAAGATTTAATACATGTTAGCCTATTGGTAGAAGCGGCAAAACGTGTAACTGAATACCCAAACGATTCACTTTCGCACGAATTATTCTATGGAATTGGAAGACAAAATATAGCGCTCAATTGGCTGGTGCTCTATAAAAAATCAGACAAAGAACTCAGAACTGCAATTATAAAATCTGTTAAGGAAAAAATAATTAAAGACTATGATGAAAAACTAATAAATACGTTTCTTTTATTATTGCACAAACTGGCTGTGGCTTACACCTTAAAATACAAGAGCAATAATCAAACTGCCTCACTGGAAATATTGTTGTCGGCGGCGCTTCCTGAAAAAGTACAACAGCAGGCATTTGTAAACGCTTACCGCAATTTTAAAAGTCAAATTGCTGCGAATGAAATAATTGATTACAAAAAATTCTGGAGAGAATATTTACCTGCCGTAAAGGAGTTTAAAGGAAAGCCTGAACTTATTACGAGTCTTTTATTCACACAGCAATTATCGATTATTAGCGGCAACCATCAACCATTAATGGAAGCCTTGCAGGTTACAGGTAAACTTTCATCGGTAAATCAGTTAATCGCTTTGGGAGATAATGAATGGAAAGAAATTATAAAAAAATCGGGAGTCCCTGAATTTATTAAAGGCGAAAATGAAGGGGAACGAATTGCCGCATATGCAAATCAAATGCAGACATTTTTAAATGCTGCATACCCTACACAGAAGATTGCACTGATGCTGAAAAATAAAGAACTGCCCATTGAAAATGTGAATGTGTCAGAAAAAATAACGGATTTCATCAGACAGAACCCCAAATTCGACATTGGCACTACTCCCATTCATGAATATGTTGATGAAATAAAGTCTATTGCAAAAGAACATTATCCCGAGGTTAAGAAAGAGCTTAATCGAATGCAACGTGTATTCCAGGTTTCTCCAAAGCCTGAAGTAATGGGCATATTGATGGAGAAAAATTTAAACTCGGCTTATACCATATCAAGCATTCCAAAGAAGAGTTTTATCAAAATGTATGGTGAAGCATTGGGCAGTAATTTGATGACGGAAACTGTATATCAAAGAGCTGAACATGTAAGCACTTTGGCTGCGGAACGTGCCATTAAAATGTACGATCTATCTCATCTTGCTGCACCTGCCTTTGCCTATTCCAAGTCGGATCGGGAAGAGGTTCTGGCAATATTACAAAATCAGGTTTCGAAAAGGCATAACCCTAACTATTCTGAAATTTTTGGCAATCCTGATATGTGTGAGTGTGACCATTGCCGCAGTTTGTTCAGCCCTGCCGCTTATTTTGTTGACTTGTTGCGCTTTTTATGGAGAGGCGATAAGAATGATGATAGAACACCTGTTGTAATAGATGGTATAACAGTACGTTTTCCGGATGGCAAATCACCGCTTGATAAATTTTCAGAGCGCAGGCCAGATTTGTTACACCTGCCACTAACCTGCGAAAACACCAACACCATTATTCCTTATATTGATTTGGTAAATGAAGTGATGGAATATTATACCTATCACAACGCGTTGAGCAGTGGTGCAGTATACAATACAGGTAGTACTACAGCCGATGAATTGCGGGCCAATCCACAGAATTTTGACCTGCGAGCATACCATGTTTTAAAAAATGCTGTTTATCCTTTCTCCCTTCCCTATCATCAGCCGCTTGATGTAATCCGCACCTATAGCGATCATTTAAGAATAGAACGCTATGAGGTAATGATTGCGATGCAAAAAAACTACCTTCCGAACCTGAAATAGTAACTGCTACTAAAGCAATTGAGGCGGAAGCATTGCGGATTTCGGAAGAGGAATATGTTATTTTAACAAAGAAAAAATTTGATGCCAGCAGTGACACAAAACAATTGCAGCAATATTTTGGTTTCCCCTTTTCAAGTTCTCCAAATCCTGAACTTGACCCAATCGTTTTAACAAACCTGGAAAAAGTTGCCGGAACAGGAGTTACGGATGGCATCCATGAGTTCCTGAGACGATCAGGGCTAAAATATACAGAGTTAGTAGATTTGATTAAAACAAAATTCATCAATCCTCATCAGGGTATTCTTGAATACCTCGAAGGTCTTTTTGTGAATAGCACAATGGGTGCTTCTGCCATCTATATTAAATTGCAAGAGATAAAGGAAGGAACTCCTGACTCCACTTTTATTGCAACGCTTCCCGTAGAAGTACAACCCACCTTTGTAGCCTTTATTCAAGAGCACTTTGATAATTTCAAATCCGTCATTACATTATATCAAGCCAATTCAATTTGCAATTTAGATACTACGTATCTGCGCACGGTGGCCAATATATATGCAGGCACAGCTACTTCTGGTATTCCCACTGATACCTGGTCAAAAATTCATCGTTTCATCCGACTATGGAGAAAATTGAGATGGACCATGCATGAAGTTGATTTAATGCTTGCCGCATTAGGTGAAAGTGATATTACTGATGCCTGTATCACTAAGCTTTCTTATGTTGCATTGTTGAATAAGCAATTGAAACTTCCTATAAATAAGTTAGCTACGCTCTGGGGAAGTATTGATACACATGGGGACAAATCGCTTTATAAAACATTATTTCTGAATAAAGCCGTACAAAGAATTGATCAGGTTTTTGAAGCTGATGCATTTGGAGATTACCTTAAAGGTTCAGCAATTTTACAAGACCATATTCCTGCCACACTTGCTTCATTCAGAATATCGGAGGATGATTTAATTGCCATTCTTGGAGTAGCCAAAGTTACAACAAGAATTGTTTCGGAGGTTCCGGCAGTAGAACTTACTATTCCAAACCTGAGTGCTATTTACCGTTTTGTTATATTGAGTAAGGCATTAAAACTTAAAGTGCCGGAGTGCTGTTTGCTGGCGAAATTATTCAATACCACTTCGTCTACTATAGCTGATTTTGTTTTTGAAAATCCAACTTCCACATTTAATTTTTATGAACTGGCTGCGTCCGTAAAAAAATCGGGATTTAAGTCTGAGTTGTTACAATATATATTTAATGGAACGCTTCCCGCTGCATCAACATTAAACTTAAGTAATGACAAATTAGCGCAAGCAACTATTGACATTAAAAAAGCTTTTGAAGAAATAGCACAACGTTATCCAACACCTGGTTCCCTTTCACCAGAAATACTCAGTAATTTACTTTTACTAAAACAAAAATTGCATGAAGATGTAATCATCCAGCACATTGCTTTGCTTACCGATTTAAGCGAAACAGTTACTCAGGAATTAATTAAAGAAGAAGTAGGAACAATCATCGGATCCGTTGAAAGTGAGGGTGTTACAATTGATGAGACTGCTAAAAAGTATCACCGTGCCGCTAAATTTATTTCAGGGTTAATATTAACAGATAAGGAAGTAAAGCACTTTATAAGTTATAAATCAGATTTTGACAATATTGACTTCAAATCAATAACTCCTTTGCACTGGAAACGCATTAATGATTATGTTCAATTACGAAATGCTGTTCCGCAATCGCAGGCATTACTAATTGATGTGTTTGCTGCTGCAAATATTGTTCCTGCTCCATCAATTGACATGTTGACTAATCAATTACACCTGGCAACAGCATGGGATTTAAATACCATTTCATATCTGGTCAATTCCCATTTTATTTTGCCCACTGATAAATTTAAAAATGAGATTGAATTTTTAAAAATTTATGCTGCAGTTTCTTTGGTCATTAAAACAGGACTTTCGGCAGAAACCTTAGCAAAATGGGCAGACACCGTCACCGATTTTGATAGTTTAAATGATACAGCCGATTTAGTTAGAAGAGCTGTAAAAGCAAAATATGAAGTAGAAGACTGGTTAAAACTTGCCGGAAATTTAAGTGACAAAATTCGAGAAAATCAGAAGCAGGCGCTGATAAGTCACCTGCTTACCAAAGAGGAAATAATAGAGCAGAGAATAACGGATGCTGACGGGTTGTTTGAATATTTTTTAATTGATGTACAAATGGGTGCCTGTATGGACACGTCACGCATTGTGCAGGCAAATGCCGCTGTGCAACTATTTGTGACCCGTTGCCTTTTAAATTTGGAAAGTGACAGGAGTACCGGAGCAGAAAAAGGTGTTGCACCGGATGCCATAGATAAAGACCGCTGGGCGTGGATGAAAAACTATCGGGTGTGGGAGGTGAACAGAAAAATATTCCTCTATCCCGAAAACTGGTTGGAACCCGAATGGCGTGATGACCGCAGCCCATTCTTTAAAGAGTTAGAATCGGAATTAACACAAAATGATATTACCGACAGAAGTGTTGAAACCGCTTTTCGTAATTACCTAACCAAACTTAATACGGTAGCCAACCTCGATGTCTGCGGAATGTACCAGGAGAATGATGAGGCTGGCACCAATATGAAATTGCTCCACGTATTTGGGCGCAACCATAATGCTCCCTACCAGTTTTTCTACCGCACATGTAACAGTTTTTTTAAATGGAGTGCCTGGGAAAAAGTACAGGTGGATATCCGGATTACTGAAGATGGAGATATTAGCGGGGTGCATTTAGTTCCTGTTGTTTGGAAAAACAGGTTGTTTATTTTTTGGACTGAGTTTATCGAAAAGCCTATACCATCGACTGAAAATGATTCAAGTACTTTGGAAGAAATTGCAAGAGAAAGACCATCTGGATCATTAAATTCTCAAAGTCAATGGGAAGCAAGACTTGCATGGTCTGAAAATATTGATGGTAAATGGAGTTCAAAGCAATTATCAAAGGAATTTATTTTGGTTAATTCAACATCGAACACAAACCCATATAAGAAATTATTCTTGAGGAGTGAAATAATCGATAATATCCTGACCCTAAGAATGATCGGTACTTTTGTTCTTTCTACTTTAGGACCACCTACTACTGGAAATTGGAGAACTTTTGGCAGTTTTGTTTTATCGGATATACAATCACAAATAGCAATAACATATAATTCTGATCCTCTAATATATACTCCTGATGTGTTATCCTCAATTTTATACATTAAAAATTACGAAAAGCATTTTTCACAAAATCATCATTTGTTTTTCAATAGCAACACTTACCTTAAAAATCCGGTTGATCATAATATAATTTCATCTAACAGTTTTGTTGACATAGAATTTGCGCTCAAAAGTCCATTTTTTTACCAGGCTTTAAACCGTACTTATTTTGTTCGCCCCATTGATTTTCATCCGTGGGATGTTGTTTTACGTCCTGAAGTTTATTCACCGACAATATTACAATTTGCAAATTATTCTGCCGAAACTGGATTCATATTCGGTAAAAACGGTCCAGATAAAAATAGTTCCTTGAACACCTCCAGTATAGGTATAAATGCTAACATTAATGAAATGACAACTAGGTCAGAAGAAATGACTTCTCCTATGTTTATTGGGAATGAAACCGGGGGTGATGCTTTTCTGAGTAAAGGCACAATTGAATTAGGAAATCCAGATCGACTATATGATACATCTAGCATTGGCGGCTCCTTTTCCGGTGTTTCTGAGAAAATTAAAATAAATTATTACGAAAACATTCCTTTCGAAAGAGGGTTCGAGTTTCATACTTTTCATCATCCCTATTCAAGCGAATTTGTATCCCATTTGAATAAAGGTGGTATGAAGGCATTAATGGATAGAGATACCAAAATAGGCAATGATAGCGGTGAAACTTTTAAGAATGGGTATCGTCCCGATTTTGATTCAGGCTTGGTTAAACAAGCTCCTTTATCCAACGACTATAAAGTAGGGGAAGCCTACACTTATTACAAAGAAAATATATGCTTTGATGTTTATGGTGCCAACAGTATTTACAATTGGGAATTATTCTTTCATGCCCCGCTATATATTGCCACCCGCTTGAGCAAAAATGGCAAATTTGAAGAGGCCATGAAATGGTTTCACTATATATTCGATCCTACAACAGATGAAATGCCTGTTTCAGCGCGCGAAACCTCACGTTATTGGAAAGTACTTCCTTTTAAAACAACACCTGCCGAAAACCTTGAAGAATGGTTTATGTCATTAACACCAAATAGAAATCCATCGAACGAAAATGCAATTGTTGCAGAGTGGCGAGATAATCCATTCAGTCCATTTACTGTAGCAAGAAACCGTCCACTTGCGTTTATGAAAAACGTGGTAATTAAATATGTAGAGAACCTTCGTGCCTGGGGCGATTCACTTTTCAGATCGTTTACCCGTGAGTCGGTAAATGAAGCCTTACAACTTTATGTAATGGCCAATCATATTTTAGGCCCGCGTCCGGAATTTGTTCCCAAACGTGGAGTGATAAAAGCTGAAACATATGATTCGTTAAAAGGCAAATTGGATGATTTTGGCAATGCACTGGTTGAGATGGAAAATATTTTTCCCTACAGTAGTGATGTTCCTGTAAGTTCCGGCAGCACGAGCCCGGGGTTACTTGGAATAGGCCCTGCACTTTATTTCTGTATTCCCGGCAATGAAAAATTAATAGAACATTGGGATTCTATTGCTGACCGCCTTTTTAAAATCCGCCATTGCATGGATATTGATGGAGTGGAAAGACAGTTGGCCCTTTTCTCACCTCCAATTGATCCTGCCATGCTTATCAATGCAGCAGCACAAGGTATTAGTGTGGGGAGTGTTCTAGCTGATATCAGCAGCCCCCCTCCCATTTTTCGTTTCAACTATATTATGCAGAAAGCAAATGAATTCTGTGGTGAAGTAAAATCATTGGGTAGTTTGTTGCTATCTACGATCGAAAAGAAAGACAGTGAAGAACTCGGTCGTTTGCGGGCATCGCAAGAAACCGCCATGCTTGACCTGATGACTGCCATTAAAGAACGCCAGGTATATGATGCGAGAGTTAATAAAGAAGGACTATTAAAGTCAAGGGAAACCGCAGCGTTCAGGTTAGAACATTACAATGCGTTGTTATCAGACGAAGCATTAACAATTTCTGCTATTCTGCCAATTGATCCCGAACTGAATGCTGAAAGCCAATTACCTGCTGATACCAGCATTCCTTTAGTTACAACGGATGTAGATGAAACATTGGTTGATGGAGGAGATAGAGGTGTAAAGTTAATTCCTAGAGAAAAGCAACAAATTGATGATGCCGCTGCTGCACTTATATGGCAAGGAGTTGCAACAAGTATGGAAGGGATTGCTGCCATGATGCATCTTATTCCTAGTTTTGCAGCAGACGTTAAACCATTTGGCGTAGGCGTAGGTCTTGAATATGGAGGCCCACAATTAGGCTCTGCTACTTCCGGCTTAGCAAAAATACCTCAAATTATATCTTCGGTATTTTCTCATTCTGCCTCACAGTCCAGTATGATGGCTGGCTACATTCGCAGAGAACAAGACTGGACATTACAGGCAAACCTTGCTGCAAAAGAAATAATTCAATTAGATAAGCAGATTACTTCGGCTGATATAAGAATTCAAATATCACAAAAGGAATTATCGAATCATAAGCAACAGATTGAAAATTCTAAACAGGTGGAGCAATATCTGAAAGATAAATTCACCAACCAGGAATTGTATCAATGGATGAAAGAGCAACTGTTTTCGGTGTACAAACAGAGTTATAACATGGCCTATGACATGGCTAAGAAAGCAGAGAAATGCTACAGGTATGAATTGGGGATTGAGCCAACAGGCTTTATTCAATTTGGTTATTGGGAAAACAGCATGCAGGGATTATGTGCTGGCGAAAAACTACAGCTTGCCTTGCGACAACTGGAAACATCCTACCTCGAAGAAAACAAACGAGAGCTTGAATTAACAAAAAGCGTTTCGATGGCTATGCTTAATCCGCTTACGCTGCAAGAGTTGCGTACTACAGGTAAATGCTTCTTAAGCATTCCTGAAGAGTTGTATGACCTCGATTATCAGGGGCATTATTTCCGCAGAATTAAATCAGTGAGTTTATCGCTGCCTTGTATTGCAGGGCCTTATACAACGGTTAATTGCACTCTTCGATTACTGAAAAATTCCGTACGCAGTAATACATCAATGAGTGAGGCAGAAAAATACGAGCACAATAATGACGAAGGTATTTGGACAGAAGATACTCGTTTCAAGGAAAGTAATGTTCCGGCAAAAGCAATTGCCACCAGCACCGGGCAGCGGGATTCAGGAATGTTTGAACTTAGTTTTCGAGATGAACGCTACCTGCCATTTGAAGGTGCAGGTGCCATCAGCGAATGGGAAATTGAACTTACACAAGATTCTGAATTAAGGCAGTTTGATTACTCCACCATTTCGGATGTTATACTGCACATCAATTACACAGCACGGGAAGATGCAGGCACATTTAAGAATGACGTTGTAGCTTATCTTAAGAATTTCTTAATCAATGAAGCTGAATTAAGCCAACAACCATTGATGCGCATGTTCAGTATGAAGCATGAATTTTCAACCGAATGGTATAAATTTTTGAATCCGGTGGTTGCAGATTCAGATCAATTTCTGTCGGTAAAATTACAGAAAGAGCATTTCCCTTTCTTCACAAAAGATAGAGGGATATATCTAAAGAAAGTGGAGGTTCTAATAAAAGCAAATCGAACAGGCGAATACAAAATGATTTTAGAAGCCAAGAACAAAGATGATGATGCATTAATCTCATCAGAAATTTCAATGCCTGAAAATGCCACTTATGCTAATATTCAAACGGCAACACTTACTGCAGATTCTGCTGGCTCAACAATTATGAATATAGAAGACATGGATGTGTTTAAACAATGGACATTAAAGTTCAGACATATTACAGATGTATCAGTTCCACAGACATACAATCAAATTGATAATGATCCGGAAGAAATTTCAGATTTGTTTGTGGTCTTTCACTATTGCTTAGGAGATGTCATTTAATAATTGTGTAAGGACTTAACAGGAAACTTATCCCCTTGTTAATAAACCCAAAACCAATTTCAAGACGGCGCAGTTTATCCCAGGCTACATTGTTGCGTTAGACCAACAGACATTTAAAGACGAGACAACAGATTTGGTTTGCCAACTTAAGACCATCAAACAGGTTTGACAAAAAATATTTTGACTTTTAATTCAAAGCGAAATAGAAAAATCAAAGAACAGAAAGCGGCAGGACAATTTTTTTATCCAACAATTTCAAGTACCATTGACCAATTAGACAAATGCACGCAGTGACAACGACAGACAGCAGGGCAGTACACAATCGAGTATGCAACCCTGTCTGAATCCGGTAGAAAGTGCCTCTCACATCGTAGTACAACCGGGCCTCGCAAGCAGCGGTCCATTAAGTTGTGGTGCAACTTTTAAATACGGTTCGAGCATAGATTCATAAACACATTTTCTGACCGCTTAGAGATTTTGTTTCTGGCTCTTCCATCCTTTTCGGAAACTAGCAGTTGGTATTTGCCTTTGTAGTCTTTAACATTTGTGGATACAAATCCATGTCCCGGTATAGTTAATTGTACGGGTTTACGTTTCATGCTCTTCAACCTGTTGATGGTTAATTATAATGAAACATGAGAACCTCTTGCAATTCTTCATTCCTCATTCAACATTTTTCATTCTTTCTCCATTCTAAATTCCCCATTCACTTTTCCATTTTCCATTCCATTCTCCGTTTCTCATTCTTCATTCTTCTATTTTCATTCCCTCGTTCCGCGAAGCATGAACTATGTGCAAACAAAAAATCTCCTTGCTTACGGGCAAGGAGATTTTTTATAAACTATCTTGGGCGACTTTTTTTATCTTTCGATGGTTGCGCCGGACGGGAAGGAGATCGTGCCGGTTGACTTGGTCGCGTTTGTTGTTTGGGTGTTACCTGTTGTGAGTTATTAGGACGTGTGCCAGGTTTTACAGTTGGACGAGTACCGGGTTTTGTTTGTGGACGACTGTCGGGTTTTGTTTGTGGGCGTGTACCGGGTTTTACTTCAGGACGGGTACCGGGTTTTGTTTGCGGACGACTGTCGGGTTTAACATCCGGACGAGAAGGACGACCTGGTTTTACCGCATCGTTGGTTCCGGGGCGACCGGGGCGCACAGCATTCATATTTGTTCCGGGACGTGCGGGACGAGTAGCCTGAGTTGCTTTGTAATGAGCTCTTGCATCGCGGTATCTTTCAGTAACTTGTGCTGAACGATTTCTTCGTGGAGCATACACCTGATTTGCATAGGTTGTACGGTGATAATCGGCATAATGAAAATGGTGGTGATAATGGTAACAACTCATATAATGATATCTCCAGGGCAATGGTCTCCAGGGACTCCACCACATCGGATAGTAATCCCAATACCATGGAGAAATCCAAACTACATAAGCAGGAGCATAAATAAATTGTATGCTGGGCCAGTACCACACATTAAAATAAATTCCCTGGTAACCGGGTGAATATGCAGAAGGACCACGTTTACTATCACCTTTATCGGCAGGTTCTACATTTTCGGCTGGCTCTACAATTGTTGTTTCACCATATAAATCTTCATCACCTAAAATTTGCAACATAGCAGATGATTCTCCATCTTTTTCTATCTGAATCACTGCAACATCTTGTGACTCGGTTTTACTGATTGCAACCTGCAATACTACAGCATGTGCGTGATCTTTTGCATTATCGATGACTCTAATATAATCGGTTTTGTCGTTGCCATCAAGATCGAGATTGTTTACATCATTGTCTTTTGTATTCAGTTTTTTCTCAAAATCCTCGAGTGATTTGGATTCCTTAAATAATGCTAATGCTCCCTGAAGACTGAAATTATCGCCAGGGAGTCCGGTACTATCGGCCAGATTAACCTCTTGTTGTTTTTCCTGAGCCGGGGCAATACTCCATATCATTATGAGACAGAAGAATGCCACAATTTGAATCGCTTTCATGGTTTTCATTTGTTATTTGATTATGTTAAAGGTACTTAGTTTAATTAAAACAGCGGATGATCTTAATCATGTGCTTTTGCCTGAAATCAAGTACCATGCCATTATAAATTTAATTTATAACTAATTGATTTATAATTGATAAATGTAGAATCAGGTAAAAATTAAAAAGGCCTGTTAAACATCAAATCCTTATTGGAATTCGCCTGTGTAAGAAGCAAAATGAAAATAGTCGTTCAGGATAAAAGGCATTGCGGCATGGAATTAATTTGAATTATGGCCATAAATTACTTGTATGTTTAAAAAAGTCAGTATATTTATTTTTCAAATTGCGTTTTGAAGCAACTACCAGGAAATGAATATTCAAAAAACTCACTATGAAAAACACTGTAACATTACTAATGCTTACAATTATTTTATCGGGTGTTGTAGCAATACAATCCTGTAAAGATGATGAAGATGAACCGAATACACCTGCTCCTCAGGAATTTATTGCAACAAGTACCACTTTCCAGGATTTCGAAACCTGGTCATTGGATGCAATAAATGTAGGTCCGAGTCCTTCACTTGGTTCCGGACATGCCGGAAACGATTCCACAGTGACCCGAAATGTGTACTTCAATAATGGTCAGGATCGTGTTAACGGAACTTATCCGATTGGAACCATCATAGCCAAGCGCTCAACCAATCCTGCAGGTACGGTTGATGAAATTGTAGGGATGGCAAAAAGAGGAAATGGATTTAATACAGCTGCCGGAAACTGGGAGTGGTTCATGTTAAATGTAAATGGCACTATTGCGGTTGATAGCACCGGTACAGAAATGCGCGGAGGAGCAAACTTTATGGGTGGCTCCTGTAATAGTTGCCATGCAGGAGCATCAGCAAACGACTTTACATTTTCCAAATAACTTTACAATCTAACCACAAGTAAGGCGACCGGTTCACCGGTCGCCTTTTTTAATGATTACGAATTATTTTATTCAGTCAAGTGCATATTTATTTAAAAGATTCTCTTTATAAATTGGAAGAATGAAAAAGCCACATTATCACTTTTTTACAAATGAGTATATTTCATAAATGTCATGAGCCCCTTTTGTTTTCAAAGTATAAAACCCGGAGCTCAATGGTGCGATATCAATCTTTATATCATGAAGAGATGAATAATGTGATTCAGATACCAATCTTCCTGCAACATCATAAATGAATACATCTTCAATTCCTTCAACAGAAGTTAAAAAGACTACATTATCTGCGGGATTTGGAAATAATGAGCCGGCAAGCTCAAATCCAAAATCGACTTTTATAACTTGCGAGATTTTTATGGCACCGTCGAAGTCTACTTGTTTTAATCTGTAATATGATTTACCGGAAAACGGGTCTTTGTCAAAAATAAAATAATTAATTAAAAAGTTACTATTGCCGGCGCCAGGAACAACCTCCACCATTTCAAAGTCAGTACCATCACTGGATCTTTCAACAATGTAATAATCATTATTAATTTCTGTCGCTGTTACCCATTCCACTTTAACTTGCTCATTATATTTAAATGCATTAAAGTAAAGTAGCTCAACCGGAAGTGGAGTAGCCAACAAAATAGTGATGGTGTCTTTGCAACCATTTGCATCCATGATTGTAAGTGTATACAATCCATCAGGTTGACATGCGAACACATTACTTGATTGAAAAAGTCCCCCATTCATATTGTATTGGTATGGTGAAAAACCCCCGTTTTGGGTGACAACAATATTACCACCACATACAGAACTTGAGTCGAATGCTCCAATTGCTGGTCCAACAACCTGATTGACTATAACTGTTGTAGTACTCAAACAATTTTTAATATCTTTCGCTGTGATAGTATATGAACCCGGAGCCAAACCATTAAACACATTACTATTTTGAAATATTGTTCCGTTCTTACTATAGGTAATTAATCCTGTTCCACCTGTAACGCTGGCAGTAATTGTTCCATCATTAGCAAAACAACTGGATGGTACAGGCAAAGCAGAAACAACCGGACCTGCCAAATTTGCGACTGTTACATTTTGTGATTTTAAACACCCGTTTGCATCTTTAACAGTAAGTGGATAAGTACCTGCAGCTATCAAATTAAAAAATGTACTAACCTGAAATGTTGAACCATTGATACTATATTGGTAGGGTGTTACACCCCCAGTTGCTGCGGCAGTGATACTTCCATTATTGTTTCCACAGCTGGCATTCACAATATTCCCGGTTAATGTTTGAGGTACATTTGGACTGGCCACAAGAATATTCTTGGAAATCTGACATCCGTTGGCATCTCTTAAAGTGACAGTATAGGGACCTCCGTTCAATCCAGTGAAAATATTATTACTTTGAAAGGCTCCTGAATTTAAAGCATATTGAAATGGAGTGACTCCAACGCCGGTTGCAGTAATTGTTCCATTAGCACTCAAGCATGTAGAAGCAGTTGTGTTGAGTGTTAGTGCAGGAGCAGTTTGATTCAACACCTGTACAGCTGTAGTATTAATGCATCCTGTTGCATCTTTAATATTTATAGTATAAAAACCTGCAGCCAGATTATTAAAAGTATTACTACTTTGATAAACTATTCCATCAATACTGAATTGATAAGGTGCAATTCCATTAGCACCAACAACTATAAGCATTCCATTAGCTACTCCACAAGAAGCTGCAAGTGCATATCCTGTAACCGTTGGTCGGGGTGTATTTGCAATAGAAACAGAAGTGGTTTTAAAACATAATGAGGCATCTCCTACTGTTACTGTATAAGTGCCGGCAGACAATCCGGTGAAGGTTCCGGTATTCTGGAATACTGTTCCATTGATACTGTATTGATAAGGTGCAGTGCCGCCGGCTGCAACTGCATTGACAGAACCATTCGGACTCAAACAGGTTGCGGGAAGAACAGATGCTGACACAGAAGGGCCTGAAGGATTTACAATGGTATCAATTTTAGTGTTAACACAACCAATGTCATCCATTACATCAATGACATAAACTCCGGTACTAAGGTTGGTGAATAAGCCTGATGACTGGTATGGTCCGCCATTAATGCTATAATTCAATGGAGGTGTTCCTCCAGTACCTGTAGCTGTAATGGTACCATCATTTTGCAGGCAGGAACCATTTGATTTGGAGACGAAAAGTGATGGTCCCCCGATAGATGGAACGATTACAGTGACTGTATCGAGGCAACCACCCGGATCGAGAGGCGGACCGATGTCGAAACTTTCATCATCAGCTAAAATAATTTCATAAATACCCGGAGCAAGTCCAGTGTAAGTAAATGTAGGATCCCAAGTGTCCCACGGACCGCCAATGCCACTAATACTGGAATGATAAGGTGTGTTAGGACCTATTCCTGTAAGTGAAATGGTTCCATTGGAAGTATTGCAATTTGTTCCGGTAACAACCGTACTTGCAGTGGAAACAGCAGCCAATCCAACCACCGCCTGAATAGTTTTTGTACATCCATTTGCATCCATTGCCGTTACATAATATGTTGCAGGTGCTAAATTCAGAAACAACTGAGTAGCATGATGTACAAATGCTCCAAAATTCAGGCTATAAGTGCAAGCATTACAAGTGGCACCATTTACTTTGGGATTTGTAATTTTTCCCAAAGCAGTATTACAGGGATATGCACCTTTTGTAACAACAGTAAATGAAGTAATTCCAGGACCGGCTCCAATATTGGTTAAGGTAACTGATGTGGTTTTTATACAATTCGCCGCATCCTTAACATATACTGTATAAGTACCCGGACCAACGTTAATGAAAATTGTTCCAGACTGATAAACTGTACCATTTATACTGTACTGCAGCAGGGCAACTCCACCGGTTGCTGTTACTGTAATTGTTCCATTTGCTCCGGCACAGGTAGGATTTGTAAAGGTAGCATTGATAGTAGCCGACAATGCTGTAGCAACAGTTACAGAAGTGGTGGCAATACAACCATTTGCATCCATAGCATAAACGGTATAAACCCCACCTCCAAGATTGAGAAAATCGGGTGATGACTGATAAACCGTTCCATTGATACTGTATGTAAGCGAAGGCACACCTCCTACACTGACGGCATGAATGGATCCGCTATTCGATGAGCAGGAACTTGCAATGGTTGATGCTGTAAGGGAAAGGCCTGAGACATTCGTCATTTGCACCGTTGTATTACTTGTGCAATTGTTAAAATCTTTTATGGTTATAGTATAAGCACCTGTTCCAAGGCCTGTAAACACATTACTAACCTGATAAGTACCACCATTAATACTGTATTGATAAGGTGCAGTACCCAATGATCCTGTGGCAGTAATTATACCATTAATGAGACTGCATGATGTTGGTGTGACAATTGCTGTGACAGCAGGTGGAGTGGTATTAGGAACAACTATGATATTGATTCCAATGCAACCGTTAACATCTCTGACATACAAAGTATATGTACCCGGAGCTAACCCATTGAAAGTATTAAATGCCTGAAAAGTAGTTCCATTAATACTGTATTGCAATGCTCCAGCTCCTCCGGTTCCTGATGCTGTAATAGATCCTGTGTTAGCACTGCATGAGGATGCAACAGCAGTAGCAGTTACCGATGGACCACCTGTGCTTACAACTGTCACGGTAGTAGTGCTGACACAATTATTTGCATCTTTAACGCTGACAACATAACTACCAGGAGTAAGTCCCCCGAAAAAGTTAGATGACTGAAAATTTATTCCATTAATTGAAAATTGGAATGGAAGAGTTCCTCCTGAACTGTTTGCAGTTATACTACCATTCATATTATTACATGACGCAGAAATTGTAGTTGCGGAAATAGTTGGTGCAGGTGAATTTGCAATTGTTGCATTAGCATTGCTAAGGCATCCGTTTGCATCTTTCACTGTAACTGTGTAAGATCCGGCAGGAAGTCCATTGAAAATATTGGAAAGTTGATAATTATTTGCATTGATGCTATATTGCAGAGGAGCAGTTCCTCCTGCAGCAATAGCGGTTAAAACACCATTAGGAGAATTGCAATACGTTGTGGTAGGCACAACAGTCATTGTAGGGCCGGGTGAATTAAGAATCGTAGCAGGCAATACATTAATACATCCATTTGCATCTTTAACAGATATAGTGTAATTTCCAGGAAGCATTCCTAAAAATACATTACTGGTTTGGAAAGTAACACCATTGATACTATACACCAAAGGAGGTATTCCACCGGTTGCATTAATCGTTACCGAACCGGAACTGTTGCCACATGCTGCATCGGTTTTTGTAAGTGCTACTGCAGGGCCATTGGAATTTGTAATATTCACCTGTGAAGTAGTACTGCATCCGTTCACATCAATTACAGTTACATTGTACAAGCCTGCATTTAATCCCGCAAAAACATTACTACCCTGTGAAGGTCCACCGTTTATATTAAATGTATATGGACTTTGTCCACCTGTAGGATTCACGGTTATGACACCTGAAGCATTGCCACAAGTAGCATTGGTCAAAGAAGTTGCAACAACTGGTCCCGGCAGTACAAATGCTGTTGTTGTAGCAGCGCCGCTGCAAACCATATTAACAGTTGCATTAACAGTATAATTAATGTTGGGTTGCAAGCCGGAGAAAATACCTGTGTTATTAGATGCAACCTGAGTCGTTCCATTCATCAGTATATAAGTTACTGTTGATCCTCCGGGAGGTGCCGGTGTAACTGAAACATTGGCGGTAAGTGTTGCGCAAGATGATGTCACATTCAATGTAAACATGTTGAAGTTACAACCATAGGAAGAAACGTCAAATGATGCTACAAATCCTTTTCCACTAACATAAAGCATCCTTTGCGCTTCGTAATAAGCCAGATCATAAACTGCTCCTGAAGGAAAACCAGGAATGGTGATGTCGGGTGCAGAGGCATCGTCAAATACAGCACCGGTAAAATTATAAACTTTGATTAATCCGTTCGGGAAGCCAACGAAAATATTGTTACATTCATCTGCAATGATTCCACCCTGCATAAGTAACGTATTTGCAGCAATGGTCAATGGAGTTCCGATACCGGCTCCGGAATTTTTATCATAAGCCTTCAAATTTTTTCCATCCCAGTAAAATAAATAAGAGCTATTGATAGCTAAAACATTTGCAGAATTATCAATCTGAGAAGTGGCTAAATATGGTCTGTTAGCAATTTCTTGTATGGCAACATATCCGGAAGGGATATTCCAGGCTACCGAAGCTCCACTGTATGGCGTATTGTTTTTATAAATTTTATTTGATAATGATGGAGTTCCGTACAGGGAGCCATAGATAGTATACAGACTATTGGTTACGGGATCGATTACAAGGTCAGCAATATCTTGTGCCCACCCTCCCGAAGTGTAAGGAATTCCGGTAACATTAAGAGGTGTAATTGCCGTTGCAGGAGGGGAACATATTGCAAAGTTATTGTTGGAGTTGGTTCCACCTCCGGCAACTAATAACTGAGGAACTCCACTATTACAGCGCCAATACATCTTCCAATTCTCGAGAAAACTTGCATTTGCCGCAGTTATATAATTATCATAAATTCCGGTTGTATTTATTCGGATAATCCTATGTCCACCAGATGGTGCAAATCCCTGACCCAAATAAACATTTCCCGTAGTTTTTTCAACTACCCATCCGCCATAATAGGTTCCAAAAGTCCAGGAAGGGAGCGATAATGAACCCGAGAATGTCCATTGAAGTACACCGGCAGCATTAAATTTTGCAAGTTTATAAATTGATCCATCCCCTCCACCGGTGACATAAACATTACCGGCATAATCATAGTCAACATCTTTTGCGATTCCATTATTGAGACCGGAAAGGTTGTTGGTATTGGTTACGAATGGATCTATAACCAAAGTTCTTTTAGAATCTACGTTATCCGGAAGCATGAAACTGATTTCATTACCAGATACATTGAATCCGGAATTAACCATTTCATTTAAATTAAATTTATCATTAAGAAAATCACCATAAAAAGAAGCTGGTTTAGTGATTTTGATTTCGTTGATTCCCGATCTGACAGAAAGGGATCCATCATCAAGTAATCTTATCCGTTTCGCTGATCCAACGAATTGAAATTTTATATCTGCCAGGTTACTTCCCGGCCTGATGACATAGCTAAATTCATAACCAGCCTGACCATCTCCCTTAGTTGTGAAAACCAGATCTATTCCGGGATAAATATTTTTATAACTAATAGAACGGAATGCACGTGCCGGAGCTTTTAACGAACCATAGGAGTGGATTCCATCACATTGACCACCGGGCAAAACCTCAACTGAAGCGTTTGTATTGATCCATTTAAATACAATTGCCTTGTCAATTACTTTTCTTAATTCTATTTCAGTTTCTTTGGACTTCTTTTTGCGTTTCTTCTCTTCCTTCTCCTTTTCCTCAGGGGTTGGTCCTTTAACTTTTCGATGTAAATGAATTATTCCTTTTTCCGTAAATAAAATTGGAATATCGAAACCTTCATAAGCAAAAAGTATGGTTCCCATTTCGGGATATTGCTCATATATTGTCCCGTATTGTCCAACATTTTCGATGAATTTGGAATTGATCCCATATATATCATTCTCTTTTCCGGCGATAAAGCGATCTGATAATTGATCGTAGTTCACCTGTGCAGATACTTTATAAATGGTAAAAAACATTATCATCGTAAAGCAAACAATGAATCTGATTTTTATATTAATTATACTTTGCATGTTAATTGATATTAATGTTGCACATATGCAACCATTCATTCCTGGTAAAATTTTTAAAGAAACTCCTATTTCAGAAATTTTTAAAAATTAACATATCAGTGTTGATTCAACAACATTGATAAATAAAAAATAATAACTGAAATGTATAGGGAATATCAGGCCTGAGGTGGCTTAAACAAGCCATAACAAATATCAAATGACCTTACAGGAAAATTTTGAAAAGGGAATGTTTCTATATTAACGATGTTCAATGTTGAAAAACTTGCATTTCGGTTTTGTCCGGCAATTTCATCTAGAGGAATTGTACTTGAATGATGATGTAACGGAAGTTTGTTGTGATGATCAGCGTCTGATTTGCTGTGATCATTATTGTCATAATGGAGTGATAAAAACTGAATGAATGTTATACCGGGGGTTTCAACATTCCTGTGATATAAATAATGCTCCATTAAGTTCGGCAATTCTGAAAAGTTTGCAAAACTATTGCCTGGAAAAAGACTTCCAGCAAATAAATAGGTTGCTAAAAACAAGGCAAAAACACTTTTCATTTTGCAAGTATACTCATAAAATCCAATAAAGTCAACTGGAAGATGCTATTACCTTTTGATTTTCAGCCTTTTGACCATTAGAACAACTATTGATTATTAGAATAATCCAATTCAAAAATTGACCTATAATATTGTTTTAGTGGATGTTACGACTTTAAAAAAAAAAATTATTTTAACGATTAATGACCAAAAAAGAAGGGAAAAATGTAAAAGAAAATTGCAATAAAATATTTTTTGAATTGGGTGAAACTGACGATAATGGAGGTGAAAGAGATGAAAGTATGGGTGAAAATATTTAGAGGCCATAGTAATTGAAAATTAAGTAGCTGATTATTAAGTAGATAAAAATCGTTCAGTTACAATACTTTTGATATTCAATATTTTATAATAGATTTGAAAGTTACTAGTGGAAAGTTGATGTATAAGACCAAAAGTGTATAAACCTTAAATCCTTAATTATTATCCCATGATGAATCTCCAATGCTGCTCCTCAAAAAAACTGCTTCTTCTTTTATTAATGGCTCTATTCTTTATCCAGGAAACAACCATTGGCAATATCCCTGTTAAATTGATAGCAACCCGGGTTCAACAACTGGAGCAATCACAAACACCATTTAAGCCGGTGAATTTATTTTCAATTTCAGGAAATCAGGAAGATGAAAAAGTATCACAAACTGTGAATGCATTTACACTACTGGATGTAAACAAGACAGGTATTGATGCTCTGTTGAAGGAGCAACCGGACTATATTCGAATTCAACTTCCTGCCAAGGCCGGGCTACCATCTTTGGAGGCGGTACTTTATAAAGTTGACATCTCCACAAATGGATTCACGTTACAAACAGATAAAGGAATTGTGGATCAGCTTCCGAATATCAACATTCATTATCGTGGAATTATCTCGGGCGATTACACATCAGTTGTGAGTATGAGTTTTTCTAAAGAAGAAATCATGGGAATTTTAAGTGATGCTCGTGGTAATTTTGTAATAGGAGAAATTGAATCATCCGGCCGCAGCCGATATGTATTATATAATGATAAAGATTTAATTCCTGCAGTATCGTTTGGTTGCGGAACAAATACAAGTCAGGTAGTAAACGATTACGAACAAAATCAAATACAAAATAATTTACCCGGCATTGCTTCTGTGAAATGTGTGAATTGGTTTTACGAAACCGATTATGATGTTTTTGTTGGCAAAGGATCTCTTGCAAACGTAAACTCCTATATGCAGGGAGTATTCAATCAGGTAGCAACCTTATATGATAATGATGGGATATCAATTACACTACAAACACTTTTTGTATGGACAACGACTGACCCGTACACCGGTCCTTCAACAGGTGATTATTTAGATCAGTTTGGAACCTATCGTACCTCATTTGCAGGCGATCTTGCAACTCTGATTGGTTACAATGGTGGCGGTGGTGTTGCATATGTGAATCAACTTTGTTCTTCAAATACATCATTAAAAATGGGTTATAGCGGAATTAATTCCAGTTATAATACCGTACCAACTTATTCATGGACAGTTGAAGTAATCACACATGAAGATGGTCACTTGCTGGGTTCACGTCACACTCATGATTGTGTATGGAATGGTAACAATACGCGAATCGATGGTTGTGGTCCTCAGGCAGGCTATAATTCGGGCAGTTGCGCTGCGGGACCAATTCCTGTTGATGGAACGATTATGAGTTACTGCCATTTAATTAGTGCTGGAATAAACTTTGCATTGGGATTTGGTCCGCAACCTGCCGCTTTAATATTAAACAATGTAAACAATGCATCTTGTCTGGTAGCATGTTCCCCTTGTCCGGTACCGGCACAGCCAACAACTATTTCCGGAGCAACCGCATTTTGTCAGGCTACTTCACTTACTTACTCCATCACTGCAGTTGCAGGTGCTACATCTTATATCTGGACATTACCATCGGGCTGGACGGGAACATCAACCACCAATAGTATT
The DNA here is from genome assembly GCA_016713525.1 of Bacteroidota bacterium. Classification (GTDB taxonomy): domain Bacteria; phylum Bacteroidota; class Bacteroidia; order AKYH767-A; family OLB10; genus JADKJB01. The sequence continues at coordinate 259,850 of JADJOZ010000008.1, forward strand.
TCTGTAAATACGAACTCAAGTGGAGGCACCATTTCTGTTGCGGCAATAAACAGTTGTGGAACAGGGACGGCACGCACACTTGCTGTTAACGGAAATTCGGCACCCTCACAACCCGGAAATTTAACTGGTAACAGTTCTGTTTGTGCAGGAACTTCTTACAACTATTCTGTTGCAACAGTACCCGGAGCTACATCCTACATCTGGAGCATACCTGCGGGATGGTCAGGAACTTCAACAACAAATAACATCACTTTAGTCGCAGGATCATCGGCAGGAACAATCAGTGTTGTTGCCGTAAATGGATGCGGTAACAGTAATGCACGCACCCTTTCTGTAACCATAACGCCATTACCGGCACAACCATCGGTGATAAGTGGCAATACTTTTGTTTGTCCCGGAACACCACAAACATATTCGGTTTCAACAGTGCCGGGAGTTAACTTAACTTATATCTGGACGCTTCCTGTTGGATGGACAGGAACATCAAATGGAACAACCATTACCGTAACTCCGGGAACCGGAGGCGGAACAATTTCAGTTGCTGCTAATAACACATGTGGACAGGGGCCGGTTCGTACTCTGGCTGTATCCTTTGGAGCATTACCTGCCAAACCATCGGCAATTACAACTTCAGGTGGCGCAGTAAAAGTTTGTCCGGGCGACATAAAAACATACAGCATAAATGCTGTTTCAGGTGCTACTTCTTATACATGGACTGCACCTCCCGGAGCAACCATTTCAAATGGTCAGGGCACAACATCCGTAATTGTGAATTATGGTGCAGGATTTTTGGCTAATGATTCTTTAAAAGTAGTTGCTAATAACGGATGTGGAACAGGGCCTATGCGATTTTTAAAAATCACCAGAAATAATCCGGTGAAACCCGGTGTTATTTCCGGGCCGGTTTATGGATTATGTAATGCATCAAATCAAACATATTCCATACCCAATGTTTCCGGAATGGTATATAACTGGAGCTTTAATAATGGTACTGCATCGATTGTGAACGGACAAGGTTCCAATATCATTGTAGCTTCATTTACTCCTAATTTTACGTCGGCATCATTAATTGTAACTGCAACTAACGCATGTGGCACAAGTGCACAAAGGGTATTAATACTTAGGGCTACACCGGCAGTTCCGGCACAGATAACCGGAAGTGCTACTGTGTGTGCAAATCAGCAGGCAGTACCTTACAGTACATCGCCTGTTGCAGGCGCTACATCGTATACCTGGCAGGGCCCGGTAGGTGCAAGAATCAGTGATGGTGTGGTAACATCAACCAATGCCAAACTTACCACAACTGCCACTTCTGTTACTGTTAATTTTGCAGGCACTGCAGGTAATCTGAAAGTGAAGGCCAACAATGTTTGTGGATCAAGTGGTAACAGGATTTTGGCTATTACATTTAATTGCAGAGAACAACTTCCGGTTTCAACCAATCAAATGAAAGTATCGGTATTCCCAAATCCTGCATCAGATTTTATGAAAATAACTTTCGAGTCCGAAAACAATGCAGGTTATCAATTGGTAATTAGTGATGTAAGTGGAAAGATACTTCATTTAGTCACAGGTGAAACAAATGAAGGAATTAACGAGGCCGGTTTAGATGTTTCACAACTGCCTAATGGAATTTATTTCATGGAATTAATAAATAACAATAACCGATCGATACATAAGATTTCGATTCAGAAGTAAAGAATTTGCAGACCTCCGTCTAATGCCGTCTCTGAATAAGTGGCGGCATTTTTTTTGTCCGGCAAATTTCTTATCAATTGCCTGAAATTAATACCTTAGCCTCCAAAATAATTGCCCTGAACCTTTAATTGAACCATTTATGCGTTTGTCACAGATAGATTTCCTTCGTGGAATCGCAGTTATTCTGGTGTTATTTCGACATTTCAAAATTGTGCCTGTATTGTACAGTATTGGCTGGATAGGGGTAGATTTATTCTTTGTATTGAGTGGATATCTGGTATCGGGATTACTATTTAAGGAATATCAAAAATTCGGCAGTATAAAACCCGGACTTTTCCTGATTCGCAGAGGGTTCAAAATATATCCTTTATTTTATCTGGCAATTGGGATGACTGTAGTTATAAATTATTTCCTGAAAGGGACTATTAACTGGTCACAGGTTATACCTGAATTAATTTTTGTTCAGAATTATTTCAAGGGCTTATGGAACCATACCTGGTCGCTGGGAGTTGAGGAGCACTTCTATTTTTTGCTAACCTTTATCTTCTTTATATTAAGCATCCGTAAAAAATTGTTACATCTGAATTCCGTAATGGGAATAGTTGCTGTTACTATTCTGATCTGTCTGTCATTCAGAATTTACAATAATTACGCTGCTCCTTTCAATTATTACACACACCTTTTCAATTCGCATATTCGCATTGACGGGCTAATGTTCGGAGTATTCATATCATTTCTGCACAACACCCGACGGGAGGCATTCAATCGATTTGTTTCCGGAAAAAGGACTTTGCTTTATCTCCTGTCTGCAGTATTGATATCACCGGTTTTCTTCCTAAGTGTGTCAAATGTGTATATGAATACAATCGGATTATCATCCTTATACATTGGCTTTGGAATTTTAATAGCAGCATTTGTTTCTGATGAAAAAATCAATGATAAGATGTCAGGTATTATGTCGCGTCCCGGGTACCTGGCTGTTTCAAAAATTGGATTTTACTCTTATTCCATATATCTCTTTCACATGTTCATTGAAAGGTATCTGTTAACTTTTATGGAAAAAGCCGGCTTTGATTTTGGGATAATTATTAATTTCCTGATTTACTTTATCATGAGCATCGTTACCGGAATAGTGCTTTCAACATTTGTTGAAATACCCTTTTTAAATATGCGGGATAAATACTTTCCGAAAAGAGTGGGATGAATTAAGGATTAAGGATTGTGAATTAAGGATTAAGGATTGTGAATTAAGGATTAAGGATTGTGAATTAAGGATTAATTAGATTCTGCTCAGGAGAAATTTAATCCATTTGCCTTGCAGGCTTGATGCTATAGTTTGGTGAAATTTCGTAATTTATTTACAGCTTCAACTCTTGAGTGAACCTGAAGTTTCTCATAAATTTTATATAAGTGATTCCGAATTGTGTGAACGCTAACGAATAATTTTTCAGCGATTTCTTTATTGCTGAAACCATCAGCGAGCAAATTTAAAATCTCACTTTCTCTCGCACTCAGGTCGTGAGAAGTAATGGCCGATTTTCTTTGAAAAAAGTTAACAACCTTTCTGGCGATTTGGCCTGACATTGGGGCGCTTCCATTTAAAACATCTTTTATAGCATCGATGATTTCCAAAGGGGATGATTTCTTGAGAAGGTAGCCATTGGCTCCTGCAGCCAAGGCCTCAAATATTTTCTCATCATCTTCATAAACGGTGCACATGATAATTTGAATGTCCGGATGTTTTTGCCGCAGAAGTCTCTATTGTAGCACCAGGAAGTCCATCTTCTACACTGAAATGTTTGTAAATTGGGGTTGTTTTATATGGCACCGAAGCATTAGCTTCCACCTTAAAGCTATCAAGCCATGAAATACTAAAATAAAGTAGGATAAAAATGGCTGACTTGAACTTCCAAGTGCTCCAATTCTGCTTCATAGAAATTTGTTTAATTGAACGTTTGGGATAAAAATACAACAATGAAATTAAAACTCGATTAAAATCATAAACACTTAAAATTAAATCATATTGTTTTATTCTCATCACCCCTAAAATAGATCTAAAGCACACTTCAGGGTCAGGCTGATCATTAAAAAAGGCCATCTCTTATGAGACGGCCTCTTCACTTAAAATATAGTTGGTTATTGCTTTATTACTTTAGTTGCATAAGTGCCTTTATCGGTAATTATTTTAACCGTATAAATTCCGGAAGCAACAGGGAGATCGATTCGCACTTTAGCAGCATCTGGGATAATGGAACTAACTTTCTCACCAATGAAATTAAATATTACAATTTCTTTAGCGGGATTGTTGATATCATTAAATAACACATCGATGAATGATACTGCAGGGTTCGGATAAACACTAATTCCCGCTTCGCCGATATTTCCATCTGCGAGTGATACAATAACAATTGGTGTTGATTCTGCTGTGCAGCCTGTAGTTGGCTCTGTTACCACTACGGTATAACTTCCAGGTTGTGTGGTTACATAAACCTGGCCGGTAGCTCCGGGGATGAGTGTACCATTCAGATACCATTGGTTATTGGCAGGAGCAGATGATGTTAATTGACTTCCATTCACAATGATAGTTGGAATAGCCGGAGTAGCAAGTACAACTGCTGTCACCGGAATTCGGTTACTGGAGCATCCCTGACGAACTTCCCAATTGTAGAAATATAAATATTGGCCTCCTGTATTAAGTGCTGGATTAACGGCTCCGGCAATAGTAACGGGACATCCCACAGTAGTATAAGGATATACTGCACCGGAAGTATTATAATAAAGTGAAGCACTACCGGTTGCTAATTCTAAACGAAAACCAGTACCTGGATTTACGGTGAAGCCCAATTCAATTGGAACTAATCCGGAGAATGCAGTAACATTGGCGGTTACTGTATTTAAAATGGCACCGCCCTGAGCATCCCGCAAATTAATAGTAATTGTTCCGGTAGTAGCAGGAGACACAAAAACACGTTGGATGGTTGCTTGCTGAATTACATCAAAACCACATCCATAATCATTACCGGCATTTTGATTTTGTGCTCCGATTCCGGGAGAAAACGGTCCCACATTTAAGGAACTTCCTGCTGTGGCTTCAACATAATAAGTAGTAGTTGAAGTAACAACAGGATTATAAGAACTTCCGGTATTAACAGATACGCCACCTGAAACTGAGGTGTACCAATCAAGTTGGCCAGAACCCGAAGCTGTAAGATTAGCGGTACCATTTCCACATAACGTATCATTTTGCACTACAGGATCAGAAATAGAAATCACATCGAGATTCAATGAAACTGAAGTATCAGGATCACAACCACCACTTGTTACTACTGCACGGTATAAAGTATTTGTTGCAGGTGAAACGGTGTAGAGTCCGGTATTAAATCCCGGGCCAGTTTCATTAATCCAGTTGGTACCATCAAAACTTTGCCATTGAATTGTTCCGGTAGAACCATTCAGATATAAAAATGCATCTGTACCCAGACAAATAGTATCGCTTGAAATGGTAGCTGTACCTGCAACAGAAGCAGGACCAACATTCATGAAGATACTATCTATTGCACCACATGTTCCATCAGTAGCAACTAACGTATAAGTAATTGAAGTTGTTGGTGACGCAGTAACAGATGTACCTGTTGTTCCGCTTAGTCCTGTTGAAGGTGACCAGGTGTAAGAATATCCGGGATTAACAGAAACAGCTGTTAAGATAGCCGATTCACCCTGACATAATGCAGATTGCGTAGCATTTATAGTTACAGGATCAGAAGCATTAATAGTTGCTACTGCAGGAACTCTTGCACTTTCGCATCCAACTTCATAAGTTAGTTCAACTCGGGAAATAGAACCACCTATTTCCTGCCAGATATCAATTGGTGCCGTTGTAGACAATCCGAATTGCATTCCCATGCGAGAAATAGTAACAGTTTGACCGTCGATTGTAGTAGTTGCAGGACTGGTTGCATATGAATTATAATCGGTTGAACCCATAGTTCCGAGCACTCCAATTATATCTCCTGCAGCAATTGGAATATTCACCGGGATAACACCCAGAGAAGGATTATTTTGTGTAACAAAGAGAACAACAAAGTCATTAGTAACAGTTGGATATACAGGTGGTACAACTGCAGGAACAAACTTAATGACAGCAATGTTCTGAGTACTACCACCTGTAGCCGGAACACGCAATCCGGTTATATTAAAATTGGATGGTGAAGTAAAAAAATAACCACGCGAAAGACCTCCGGAAATACTACCATTTTCAGCAGGCATTGGAGTAACACCTGAACCGCCACCATTAGTAGTTGCAGCGGCATAAAACGTAGTTGTTGCACCAACGTTTGTTGTAAAAGTAGTTCCGCTTCCAAGTAAATTTCCACCTGTAGGGGCATCATACCATTTCACACTACTGTTTGCACTGAGTGTTACAGTACCATAACCACAACGGGTATCACCTGTAGTAACCGGAGCCAGCACACCAACAACAATAGTGATGCTGTTTGATGTATCAGGATTACATCCTGTCAAAGTAACTACAGCACGAAAATCGGTTGTTGTAACCGGAGTTACCTGATAATTATCGGTATTAAATCCGGTACCGGTTTCATTTATCCAATTTGTACCATCGAAACTTTGCCATTGAATATCGCCGGAATAACCGCTTAACAACAAGTTAACAAAACCTCCATCGCAGATCGAATCATTGGAAGAAGCGGCAGTCCCAGCCACAGAGCATCCGGAAAGCGAGGCATTAGCTACATTTAGGCCCAGGCTTAATGTAGTGAATATCAATAAAATAAACGAGTAAATTGGTTTCATAGACAATTTTTTTAGGTTGTAGCAAGTGAAATTAAAAATAAAAAGTGGAGATTCCAAAAGAAAAGCCCCCGGAAATCCGGGGGCTTTTCTTTTTCAGGCAGGAGCAATTATTTAGCAATAGATACTTTAGCAGTCCATTTACTGTTTTCTCCAATAACCTCAACCACATACAATCCATCGGCACAGAAGGATGCATCAATTGCCATTTGTCCATTATCGGCATCTGAAATCATTTTACTGATTATTACACGACCCGATAAATCAAGAACTCTGACTTCTTTAATGTTTTGTTCTGTATCGATAAGCTGCATCACAAATTTTCCGGAATTTGGATTTGGCATAATCAGCAGCGCACCTTGCTGTGTTTGCATTACATTTGGCGAAACAGCAATTCTGCTTTCAGCGGGGCAAATATATTTCACATCATAAAAATCTTTAGAAACTCCATGAGCTTTTGCTTCTAGCTTTGGATTTTTCGATTTTTCTAATTCTTTTTCAGTAAAGGAAATAGTCTTGTCTTTTACTTCATAATCTACCAAACAGCAGGATGATGCATCTTTACCAATACGGGCAATAAAAATATCTTCATCATCAGTTGCTGATCCGGGATAACTGCCGGTGACAGTGTAGAAATCAGGATTTGACTGTACAACATCCAGAATTCTTTCCCCTGTAGCAGGCAGATTAGTAGTCAGGCCATTTGTCCATACCAGAGCAAGATTATTTTGCGGATCAACTTTTAGAATAAGACCGTCCGTTGGAGTTCCTCCTCCTGTTTCAGCAGTGGTGCCAACTACAATAAGATTTCTGTCGTCATCTAATCTTATTTCGCGACCTACCTCATCCATATTTTTCGCATCAGCAGAGTACTCGACAGCGATCAGTTGTGACAGATCGGATCCATCCAATCCCATAATTAATAAATTGTACTCTCCTTTAGAATCCCGTGTATAACCTGTGAGATATAATTTAGTTTGAAATCTTTCAACTCCATATGCCTCTTCATATTTATTGTCTGATGTATAAATTCTGCCGGCAATTTGAAGTGTTAGGTCGGTATCAATTCTTACTGCAACTACGTTATTCAAATTTCCCGGATCATTGGTGTGTGAACCAACAATTGCATATTCCTTTTTAGGATTAGAAAATCCGGTGGCCACAACATCATTTCCAAACTCAATTGAAGATTCAGTTTCATAGTATGCATTCTGTTTAATAATTGCTCCTGTAGCAGGATCAATCTTCAGAGCAAGGATGTCGGAATTTCCAAAGACTGCATTTGTTCCACCTACAACTAACAATGCATCCTTCGGCGCGGTTTCCATATCTATCATTTTCCGGCAGAAGTCGATGGTTGTTCCTTTGAAGCCATAACGATAACCCCATGCGAAAGTGCCATCAGTATTAATTTTGACCACAAAGACATCTTCATTGTCGGTGTTTATTATAACTGTTCCGGCAATGTAATATCCATCTGATCTTACAACCACTGAATATCCCTCTTCGGTATAATCGCCATCATGGAAATCACCAAGATGCATATAAAACTCCTCAGTAAGGTCGGGACGATATTTTACAAAATACATATCCTGATCACCACCTGATCCCTTTTCGAATATGGTTCCTGCAACAGCAAAACCATTATCAGCTGTCATAGCAATTGATGCTCCATAATCAAAATCATACTCTTTATTTATTTTAAGACAGAAGGTATCGGGTTTGCATTCAACTCTAATGGTATCACATTCTTTACAGCCATAAAGCAAATTCCAATTGGCATCATAGCAGAAAGTTCCCATACATAAAATATATTCGCCACTACCGGGATAAGTATGTGAGGTGGTATTAGACAATGAATAGGATGGAGAAAAAGTACCATCACCATAACCCCAGGCATACATTATATTAGCACAACCGGTCATGTTAGGTGCAAATGCGGCAGCTTCAATAGAACAATCTTTGATTGAAACATCCATATAAGCTCCGCTGCACGGATCACAATTTACGGTAATAGTTTCGCAAACAACACATGAATCAATTACTGCTTCAGAGCTGTCGAAACAGGTGTAAGTATAACATGCGTTATAAATTCCGGAGTTTCCATAAACATGTTGAACACTTGCCGTATTCGTATTATCAAATGTTCCATCGCCAAACGACCAACTGATGGTTGAAGATGCACAGAAATTATTTGCAGGGATCAATGCTTCAAATGTAACTTCACAATCATTCATAAATACATCAAGAGCAAGCGAATCGCAACTGAAACAATCGGTGCAGGTATTTACCTGAGGATTGAATGCAGGGAATATAAGCTGACTCTGATAAGTACTGTTTGAATTTGGAAGCTGGTCACTACAAATATCGGTTGAATTAGCAATGAAGTTCAATTGATAACTATTACCGTAAGAGCTACAGGTTCCTGTCAGCGTAATGGTGATTAACAAATTATCGTTTTGATCGAGACTGACGCCACCTGCAATATTGTTGTTAAGCACCCAGGTTGTTACCTGGCCGACTTGATTAGATACGGTAAGCGGACCATTCAAATTATTGAACACATAGGTTGCACTCACCACACTTAATCCCGCAGGAATAGTCGCACTGAATTCAATATTTTCAACATTTCCTGTAGACGTACTATTCAAATCAAATGTATAAACATAATTTCCGCAGGCATCGGCAGGAACATTATTATTAGTGGTGTTCATGCTCAGTGCTGATGGTAACGGATTCAGATTTACCTGGAACTGATTGTTCAAACAATTATTACCTGCTGGTGGTGGATAACCGGAGCAGGCAAATCCATAATTAAGTGACAATGGGAAGTAGGTGCCGGTATTGCATTGTGTGAGTGTATAATTAATATTCAAATTGTAAATCTGGTTTTCAGTTAGATTTCCCAATTGGAAATAACCATTCACATCGGTTGCAGTTGTACAAACCGGGTTTTGGACGGCCGGACAAATTTGTATACTATTAATTACAATGCCGGAAGATGTATTCTGGATCCAGAAATTTTCAATACTTGTTGCAACACCGTCTATATCAGCATACACAACCGATATTCCGGAAATGGTTCCGGTTAGGGATGATATATCGATAATGTTTTGTGGGTATGACATGGTTACAGTTAGTTCATCATTGAGAATATTCTGATTATTAACATAGTTCGTAACCTGTTGGCAAGCGGGTTCATCGACTGCGAAGGCCCGTTTAGTGTGAGGAATCGCAAATGAAACCTGAGGAGTATCAAGTCCCGCAGGCGGACAGAAACTTCTTAGCACACCTGAAATAACCAATTCCACTTTATTACCATTATGTTCCATAACAGGCCATGGGTTATTCGTTAATCCCTGACCGGTAAATGTTAATTGCTGACCAACTTGTTGATATGCTGCAGGCACAGCATTAGCAGCCCATGTCCAACCTATAGAGCTGTTTCTTGCTCCGAAGCGAATTGCATTTGGATTGAAAGGAACAATCGGTGCAATGTCGGGTGGTAGTGTCATAGTAATTTGATTTGGATCGGCTTGTTCAGGCCACAATGCAATTGGTCTGAATTCATTTGGGAACTCATCGATTCCGGGTAATCCTCCAGTTACAACAGTGTACAAAAAGAATCGACGGTTACACATGCCGGTAGAATAGCTGAATCCATACGCTCCTTCATTTGCATAACCTCCTGAAACTAACTGTGAACTTGTTGATGAGAGTACATTTAACACCATCATATTGTCGCCCCAGTCATCGCACGATAATTCCTCATAAGCTGGACTAATTTTACCGACAAACTGGCCACGGATTTGTGGCATCAGATAATAACCAACTGGTGGATTGGTTAACATCTCTTTAACTTTGAGTGTTGCATGAAAATCAACATCAACAACATATCCTGTGGTTTGCAATGCCAGAGCCGCAGCACCTGAAGCAATTTTAAATTTCAAATGGTATTCATTTCCGGGTAATGTTACAACACTAAAATCAGCCAACGGAATGTTGATAGGAGCTGAAGTTACTCCATTGATGGTTGTAGTATAATAGGCATCTTCATAATCATAAAACTGAAATGCTACCGGTGAAGTATAAGCAATCCGGAAATAAAATTCATCTACCTGAATAACTGAATAAGTTACTGAATCAACCGTACATGTATCACCCAACATAAAAATCTGGCCTTCAGAACTAACAGCAATATGATCGCAGGCATAACTTCTGTTTACTTTTTGAACTGCACTGTTTAAAGTCACCTGAGTGGTGAGGGTATTGTCTGTAAATCCCGCTGTTACTCTGTCAAAATTAAAGCTGGAAGTACTTTGAGGAGGGCCGCAACAAGGTCCTGTACATCTCCAGAATAATTCGGTTTCGAAACAGGCAACGGTAACTACGTTATCGTCACAGTTTGCATTACATACATTCATAATATTCATTTCAATAATAGAGCTTCCGCTGGTTGTTGAAACACATGGCGCCATTATAAATATGGCTTCAATCAATCCGTTGGGTGAATGAATTGGATTGCCCAGATCATCTTCTAAATCGAAGGTGTAAATATTCTGACCATTCAAATTAACCGGGGTTGGAACATTTATTTGTGCGGCAGTTCCAGGATTATTCGGATTTGTATAATATAGAATAAAACTTCCCGGATCAATCAGCAGATTGTCAGGCATAGATATTTGTGCGCGGTAATAATTGTCGGGACAATTGAACCTGATGGAGTTTCCTGATGAAGCTGGATACCATAAATTCCATGGACTATCAGCCGTTGGACCCGAAAAGTAAAATTCCACCTCAACCGGACTTCCTATTTCAATATCGGCATCACTTGCTTCAGCAAACCCTGTCACAGGAAAATAATTGCCAAAATTCATGTACTCAATAATATATGTAGTTGTTAAAGACTGGGATTCAACATCGCACATATTATAATATTCAAAATAATTGAAACCATAGGTCGATGAAAACATGGCGGCATAACCTGTTCCATGACATTCATCCAGATTTACTCTGGGATTTCCATAAGTTAAATAATTATCATAAATAAAAAGGAGATCATCGAATACAACTTCGAAAATCGTATCTTCCTTAAAGTCATTGTACTCAAGAGGATCATACCAGTTGGTGAAAGGGCTTTGTCCACCCCAAGCTGTAAGAATTGCAGAATTGGTAAGATTTGAAAAATCGAAAGTTGATACTCGGGTCGCAGAATTATAGGTATAAAATCCCGGTGAAACCAAATTATTATTAACCAAAAAATCCACAGAAAGAGCAACATTATTGAACCGAATCAATACCCGATCAGTTTCAACTGTATTCCCTACTGCAATGTCAAAGGCATTCAAATCCATAGGTAAAGACACCGTTTCAAGTTTTTTAATGCCGGTATTAGCAACATTTGTAAGAGGCACCTGAGGGTTAGTAACTCTGAATTCAAAGTCAAATGATTGTATGCCACATACATCTATCTGATAATTATTCGATGATTGTCCGTTAATTCTATGTCCAATTGTTAGTCTGTTATTTATTGAATTAACATTTATAGCTTTATTCATTTCATTCACTTTACAATTGCATCCCGCACCTGAACAATAATCGGTACAAATACTTTTTAATTTGTAAGTGGTATTATCAAGTGAATTAGTTGCAGAGCAATTATCAATAAAAGAGGTTTCAGTTACATGAATCACATCGCCAATTTTCAAATACGTTCTTCCGGGAAATAATGTTGAGATCGAAGTTCCGGTAAGTGAAACAGTTGTGGGTCCTAATGTATTAATTGGAGCCAGGTTATTTACTCCGGCAGAAAATTCCAAAGTAACAGTACCCAATTCAAGATCAGGAGTGTATTCAAAATCAAGCTGATTTAAATGTCCTTCATTAATTTCAATATCATAATCGCGGACAATCAACGTGTTGTCATTTCGTTTATATAGTTGCAAGGGAGTTGCGCTTCCATAATTAACACCATCAAATACAGTAACAAAATTATCGAATGCTACCTCGGGTGTTTTTATGATGTATGAAACCGTTGATGGATTAACTGTACATCCGGGTGAAACATAGGAGTTTGGTGTTGGTTGAAAATTAAGCGGTAACGAACACGGATCCAGAATCTGCAATGTAATTTGTCCGGAAGATGCATTCATTACATACTCCACTACATTTTGATTTTGCGAGACAACAGATACGCCTGCATCAGTCACAATATTAAAATCCATTCCTGCTGGCAATGTTTGAGTAAAGGTGCTGCATGTTCCGGTGTAGGATACATTCACCAGTACTGCATATTGCCAGGCACAGGCATACAATACCCTGGTGGATCCCTGATATGTTGCCGGTGGTGTTTCATTGGTCAGGAAACTTTCGCTAAACGTAATTGTTTGCGCAAGTCCCCGATTGCTGCCAAGTGCTATCAGCACCCAGAACAGCAAAAACTTTAGTTTGCTTTTCATGGAATTAAGGTTTTGGTAATGGGTTAAAATAAAACTGGTAGGCGGGGGGTCTGTCAAAAATCATAATTTTAAATAAACTCCGATATTAAAATTCATAACTGTGCAGGTTGGCTTTATAAGTGTGTCGAAAACGGCTAAAAGCGTGCACTCAGTAACTTCCAAATTAGAAGAAATAACTGTCAAATGAAGGGTATAAATTATATATATTATTGATTATTAATATTTTACCTCAATAATATACTTGTCGTTTTTTCGGTTGCAGCCGTTGCTAACTAAGTTACCAGTACCGGAATATTTTGCCGGCCAACATGCACGGCACGTAAACCAAAACCCGAGAATGTAATTTATTTCGAGAGCGCATCTTTAGCTTTGAAAGCAGGCTTTCGTCCCTGCAAAATTTGTAAGCCTCTGGAAATAATTAAATCTACTCCCGATGCGATTCAAAAATTACTCACTCAAATTGAAAGCGATCCCTCCCATGTTATTAAGAGTTATGAACTGCGTCAAAGCGGACTTGATCCTGCAACTATCCGGCGCTGGTTTCAAAAACATCATGGCATAACTTTTACTTCCTATCAGCGTTTGTTTCGAATCAATCATGCATTCAAAAATATCACACAGGGTCACACCGTTATACAGGCTGCTTATGATTCAGGTTATGAATCGGTAAGCGGATTTCACGATTCTTACAAATCAATTTTGGGAATGGCACCATCACAATCGAAAGATCAGCAACCGGTAAATTTAAAACGAATTGAAAGTCCATTAGGCACGCTCCTGATTTGTGCTGTGGCAGAAGGAATTTGTTTGCTCGAATTTTCCGATCGTCCGAAACTTGAAACTGAACTTAAAGAGTTAGGCAAATTTTTTAATGGGCCTGTTATACAAGGTAGCAACAAACATTTTGATGTACTTGAAAAACAACTGCACGAATATTTTAATGGTGCACGCAAAACATTTGACATCCCACTTGTCACACCAGGATCTGAATTTCAACAACAGGTGTGGAGACAGTTACAAACTATTGCTTACGGCACAACGCGATCGTATAAGGAACAGGCAGCAGCATTAAACCAGCCTAAAGCAATTCGTGCTATTGCAACTGCCAACGGCATGAACCGCATAGCTATTGTTATTCCCTGCCACCGCGTTATAGGCTCCGATGGCAGTATGACAGGTTATGGTGGAGGCATCTGGCGCAAAAAGTGGCTGCTCGACCATGAAAGCACAAACAAACAGCTTTCTCTGTTATAAATTAATTCCGTCCCATTGCGGATTTTTTTGCGTCATTCAGCCTTATTGCTTATGACTTATGACTTTTTGCTTTCGACTTATGACCAACTTCACTTTTTGGGCGGCTGAACCGGGCTATCCGCTATTACTCCATTTCCGGCAGAGCCGCAAATGGGGTAGCCGCTACTATCCCTGCCGCAAATTGCTGCCAGAAACAAGAATAAATGTACTTTTGCAGCCACTGCTATGGATTCACTTACACAAATTGTACTCGGCGCTGCTGTCGGGGAAGTACTGCTAGGAAAAAAACTGGGTAACAAGGCACTGTTGCTGGGAGCTATTGGAGGAACACTTCCTGATATGGATGTGCTGTACAACTTTTTCAATGATGATCCTATCCGGCAATTAGAAGTTCATCGCGGTTACAGTCATTCTATGTTCACACATCTGGTTTTGGCAATACCATTAATGTTGCTCAGTGTTAAATTCAGCAACAAAGGAATTTCAAAATCGCGATGGTATCTGTTTTGGTTTCTGGCATTATTTACTCATGCGTTACTCGATTGCTGCACAACTTATGGAACACAATTATTACTGCCTTTCACCAACTATCAGGTAGGATTCAATAACATCAGTGTTATTGATCCGCTATACACAATTCCATTCATGCTACTTTTAATTGTGGGCATGTTTTTCAAAAGAGATTCTGCAACACGAACTAAGTTAATGATGGCCGGAATAGTTGTCAGCAGTTTTTATATGCTTTTAACTTTTGGTTTAAAATACAGCGTTCATCAAAAATTTGCAAATTCACTTGTTGAAAATAATATTCAAACAACAGAACTTAATTCAACTCCAACAATTTTAAATGCAATTTTATGGAGTGGCATTGCGTATTCAAACGATTCCATTTACACATCAGAATATTCATTCCTGCGGGCTTCCGAACCAATTGTGTGGACAGGATATTCACGGAACCTGCAACTACTGACAGAATATGATTCGCCTGCATTAAGAACCATTACCTGGTTCAGCGATGGCAATTATTTCATCCATCCGTTAGCAAACGACACAGCATTATTTTTTAATATTAAATGGGGACGAACACGATTCGACAGCAACGACCCTCAGAAAGCATTCATGTTTTACTGGAAATTTTATAAAGAAAATGGACAGGTTCGATACAGCGAAATGCGTGATGATAACTGGAGTTTTTCAGAAGCTTTTGATATGTTGATGCTTCGTATTGGAATCAAATAAAAAAAGGCGGAGAAGGAAATAAAATCCTTCTCCGCCTTTACAATATTTCAAAATCTATTGAATCACAATTTTGAATTGATTATGAAATGCATCATTGGTCACCGACAACATATAAGTGCCCGGTGCAAGTTTCGACACATCAACAGACTTCTGATTAAAACCAGTGTTGCAATTGTAATTTTCAATTTTCACTACTCTTCCATTTAAATCAGAGATTTTTATTATCGTATTCACTGACTGATTCGAACTGAATGAAACAGCAATAGATTCTGACGCAGGATTAGGGAATACCACAAGATCACTAACAGTTGGTTCACCTGCGAATCTGCAATTATCAACTTGTACTTCCAGAAATGATTTTTCTGATTTGCCGCACGCATTCAATGCACGCGCAGAAATGGTAGACGTGGGAGTATTGACATTTAAGAAATTCAATGCAACATTCTCCGTATTTCCAGTTACAATCACACCATTTGAACCTTGCCACACATATGTTACTGCTCCCGGAAATGGAAGTACGCTATAATTGTAATTACCTCCGTTTTTACAAACTGTCAGTGGTCCGGTTATAGCATTAGGTGGGCCCGGTCTGCCTTGAACTACCATGCACCTTTCAACACTATTTCCACAAACATTCACTGCAGCCACACAAATTGATCCTATTGTAAAATTTGGAGCAAAGTCAACTGAAATTGAATTTCCATTCGATGGGCCAACAATAGTAGCACCTGCAGGAACTGTCCAGCTATAAGATGATGCACCAACAACTGGTGTTACACTATAAGTTTGCCCGGTAGTTCCGCACATTGCAAATCGTGGACCACTAATATTTTCAGGTGTATTTACAAATGCCCTAACGAAAGCTGAACGAACTGCACTTGATCCACAAACATTAGAAGCAAACACCCCAACTGTTCCGAAGACAAAACCTGAAGGGAAAGTTATCTGGACGTTTGCAGATGTGGAAGTCAAAGGGTTTCCATTTAATACGCCATCAAAAATAACTGCGCCTGCGGGTGCAGTCCAGGTATAATCATCTGCAACAGCCACAGGTACCACAGCATAGTTGTAAGTGTTATTTGCACAAACTCCGGTTTTAGGGAATAAACCCACTGCCTCACTTGGTTTTTTTGGTAATCCATGAACACTGAATGTGCGTATAGCAGAAGTCCCAATACAATTTGAAGCGGAAACACCTACATAGGCACCCTGCAAAACATTACCGAACTGAACTTCAACTGAATTTGTACCCTGACCTGATAATATAAGTGATCCTGCAGGAACTGTCCATGCATAAGATATCACATTATTGGATTGCGGTACAGAATAAGTTTGAGTAGATCCTAAACAGGCACTTGCACTTCCGGTGATAGGATCGGGTTTGCCGGGTTGTACAGTGTAGCGGGAAACCAGTCTGCAGTATTGTTGTGTTTGACCACAGGCATTTGATGCAACAACACAAATACTGGCATTGGTATAAGTTGCAGAAACACTAACAGTAATTGAATTGGTAGTTGATGTTCCTGTTAATCCATTTGGAAGAGTCCAAACATAACTGGTAGCATTCGGATCATTGGCAACACTAAAAGTTACTGATGATTGTCCCTGACACACACCTGACTGACCATTTATTGCAGTGATTGGTGCAGGTGGAATACAACCGCAATCAGTAACTTCGATTGTTGAAGTTGCGCTGTTAGAACAACCATTCAAATCGTTGAATGTATAAGTAATAACATGAACTCCTATACCTGCAGTAGCAGGGTTAAAGCTGCCGGAACTAACACCATTGCCACTATAATTACCACCTGCCGGAGAGCCTCCTGAAAGAACAAATGGTGCATCCGTTGAACATACATCCACAAAAGGATCGAGAGAAACGGTGGGAAGTGAATTAACTGTAACAGTGACAGAGCCCGATGTTCCGGTGCAACCATTTCCATCTGTAACGGTTACGGCAAATGTTCCTGAAGTCGAAACAGAAATAGATTGGGTTGTACTACCATCGCTCCATAAATAAGAAGTATAAGCCCCGGCATCAAGTACAACACTTCCGCCAACACAAAACGTTAAGGACCCTGATGGAGTAATGACCGGTGAGAGATTAGCACCAACAGAAGTAGTAACTGACGGCGATGTTCCTGTACAACCATTTCCATCTGTAACGGTTACGGTAAATGTTCCTGAAGTTGAAACAGAGATAGATTGGGTTGTACTACCATCGCTCCATAAATAAGAAGCATAAACCCCGGCATCTAATACAACATTACCGCCAGCACAAAATGCTAAAGGCCCTGATGGAGTAATGACAGGTGAGAGATTTGTGCCAACAGTAGTAGTTACGGAAGGAGAAGTTCCTGTACAGCCATTTCCATCTGTAACGGTTACGGTAAAAGTTCCTGAAGTTGAAACAGAGATAGATTGAGTTGTACTACCATCGCTCCATAAATAAGAAGCATAAACCCCGGCATCCAAAACAACACTACCGCCTGCACAAAATGTTAAGGAACCTGATGGAGTAATTACCGGAGAGAGGTTTGCTCCAACAGTAGTTGTTACCGAAGGAGAAGTACCTGTACAACCATTTCCATCTGTAACTGTTACGGTAAAAGTTCCTGAAGTTGAAACAGTGATAGATTGAGTTGTACTACCATCGCTCCATAAATAAGCAGTATATCCTGCACCTGCATCCAAGGTTACATTTCCACCCGGACAGAAGGTAGTTGATCCACTCGGTGAAATTGAAGGAGTTGGAAGTGGGTTAACAATTACATCGGTACTTGCCGAAACGTTGCTACATAATGCAGCATTATATACTGTTACGTTATAACTTCCTGCAGATGATACAACTATTGACTGAGTTGTTTCTCCGGTACTCCACAAATAAGAATCCGCTGCAGATGAAGTTAATGTTACACTTTGTCCAGAACAAAATGTGGTAGAACTGCCGGCTGTGATTACAGGGATAGCAGGAGCAGCAAAAACTGTGTTTGAACTAACGTTATTGCAAGTTCCGGATGCTCCGAATGAGAATGCACGCAGAAAATATGTTCCAAGTGGTAAATTAGAATAAGATACAGAACCTGAAGTAGTCTGAGGAGCACCATATGGATTGCCATCTTTATACAACTGAACAGTATAATCAGCCAAACCATTTGATACTGTAAATGAAATTGAACCTTCACAAGGAATAGATTGAGCAGAAGCATTCACAGCAATAATGTTTGCACAATTTTCAGTATATGTTGCGGTTAGCCGATATGCACCAAATGTACCGGCTGATTGAGTGAGTCGAACATAATATTTTCCAACTGCGAGACCTGTCAGGTTAACATTTGTTGAAGGTAATGTCCATGTACCGGAGGCTATTGAAGAGGCAGCGGTATCAGCATATACTGCATAGGCAATTGAAGGGTAGGAAGCATTAAAATGATTTTGCTCCAACTCACAAGTCAACGTTAAATTACCTGAACCATCGTAACCAATTATCCACCAGTCACGTGTATCAGTCGTTCCATTATTGTAAAAATTTAGATGTCCGGTAGAGGGTGTATTGGAAGGTAGTAAGGTAGGTGTAATTGCAAAATTATTTGGAGCCGGATTTTCTGCCGCCCAATTCATTGGTTCAAGATTAGAACTTAGCGTATATGGTGCAAATTCAGCGGTAGAATAAGTATTTATTTTTAAATAATACACTCCCGCTGCCAAATTATTTTCGGAGTAATTAGCTGTACCTGAGGTATAAGAACCACCAAGTAACGTGGTTCCATTAGAATCATAGAGTCGGGCATAAACATTTTGACTATTATTGGATGTCATACTCCATGAAAACTTTCCATCTTCAGATAGAGTTACCACATACGAATCCTCCAGATCGTCTGCGACCGAGTATGAGTAACCGATATGACCTGTGACAGAGTCACCAGGAGTATATGGAATACCTGTTGCGATTGTTCCGTTAGGTTCCGCATCATTTGTTTGAACCGGATATTGTATTGAATTCGATAAAGTGTAAGGAGCCCATTCGAAGTTGTAATAATTTCTAATACGAATATAATACGTCCCTGCTGCTAATCCATCTTTTTCATAGGTTCCTGTGGTTGTAGAATAATTACCTGCCAATTCTGTAGTACCATCCCCATCAAAAAGTTCAGCATACACATTTTGGTTGTTGTGACTAGTGATAGAAAAAGAAATTTTCCCATCATCGGCAGTTGTAATCGCATACCAATCCAATAAATCATCAGCACCATTATACGCATAACCAATATGTCCTGTAACCGATGAATTTAGTGAAAAAGGTGTTGCTGCCCCAAAGGTTTCATTTGGGTTTGGATCATTTGATTGCAGCGGCTCAGTTAAATTATTTGATAGAATATAAGAAGCGAATTCATAGGTATAATATGTTCTTATTCTAATATAGTAGGTACCAACAGCAAGCCCATCTTCTGTAAAAGTTGCCGTAGTTGTAGTGTAGTTTCCATTCAACTCCGTAGTTCCATCTCCATCAAACAATTCCGCATATACGTTGTTCGAATTATCAACAGTGATTGTATAAGAAAGGGCACCATCGGCATTCGTAGTTACACTATACCAGTCATACACATCCACACTACCATTATATCTGAATCCAATATGACCTGTGGCAGAAGAATTTAAAGGTAAAATTGTTGCGTTTGAAAATATTTCATTCGGGGTAGGATCATTAGCATTAACAGGAGGTGTTAAGGTGTTGGAAAGTGTATACGCTACATAATCATTTGAGTAGTAAGTATAGATTTTAATATAATATGTTCCGGGAGCCAGTCCGTCTTGAAAATATGTAGCAGTCGAAGTAGTATAACTTCCTGCTAATAATGTGATTCCATCGCCATCGAATAATAATGCATAAACATTTAGGCCACTACTGGTTATCGTATAACTCAGCTTCCCATCCTGATTAACTGTAACTGCATACCAATCAGTTGTGTCGCGTTCATTATTGTAATAATAATTAACATGACCCGTTACAGTTCCATTCAAAGGAAGTGTACTTGCAGTTGCAACACTACCATTAAACTCCACATCATTTGTCAAACCGGTTGTTGTTAATGTAGCCGTAATCGTGTAACTCGAATTTTCGCTGGCGTAATAGTTATACAATCGAACATAATAAGTGCCAGCTGCTAATCCATTTACTGTTCTTGTAACAGTTCCTAAGGCATAGAGATTTAATAAGGAAGTAGTCCCATCATTATCCAGGATCTGGATATATGTATTATGAGAGGAACTTAATTCAATGTTCAAGTCGCCATCTTCCGGAATTGTTACAGAGAACCAATCAGATTCAGTGAGAGATACGGTTCCAACATCTGCCACGGTTAAAGCAAGGGCATTTGCCTGTGCTTTACTGTCGTTCGGTTCCGTTTCGGCTTTCAATATGTTCGTTGCGAACATACAAGCCAATACTAGAATTAAATAAATTTTTTTCATGTTGTTAGGGTTAGATATTGTTTTGGGGTTATTTGAGTGTTAATTTAAAATCCAAAGTAGAATACTGCATGCATCGTTATAATATTAAAGATGCTTAAAAATGATAGGATATATTTTGATTTAGGAACTAGGTTTTTTATGTTAAAATATGTTTAGAGTAAACTTTTAAAGTATAGGATAAATCCCAAATATTCGACCTACTACAAAACTCCCCCAAAATACCCTATTCAGTCAATCGCCAATTATGGTGATAGGTACGCATCATTAAAAATAATCTTACTCACTTCTGAGAATAAGCATGATAGCTAAAAATATTACCCGACAGTATCATCCCGACTATCAAACCGACTAAATAGTTTCTGCTGTCATTTGGAATTTTCAATAAGTACATTCATGATAAAGTGATTAGGGTTAGTGAAATTGAATTCCCCTTTAAGGGATTTAGGTTTATATTACAAAACTCCCCCGAAAAACCCTAACCAGTCAATCACCAATAGTGGTGAAATGAAAACAATAAGATAATAGAAAATAAAATCAATTTATCAAAATAATACTGTAATCATAATTAAAATAGAAAATAATTATGATTACAATATTTAAAAGAAAAGTACAAATAATAATATATAAAATTCATTAGTTAATTATAGGAATTCCTTGATTAGTTTACCATTAATTTAACAGAAAAACTACTTTCTCGTGAAATTATTTTAACAATGTACAACCCTGAATTCAGTTCCCCCACATTTATAAAATTGAGTGGTGAAGTAGCATAGTTGATTTGCTTACCATTTAAATCGTAGACGATTACTGCATCAATTTTAATGTTACCCGGATTGATTACAGATACCAGATCACTTGCAGGATTAGGATAAACTGAGAAAGGATTATTAATAATGGAATTCAGAACCCCAAGTGTGGGGCTATTAACCAGTGTATCACAACTTCCGCCTCCACAATGCATCAATACCATTATTTCATTTACCGGTGGCAGACTTGAAAGTGTTGTTGAAAGGATATAAGTGGCAGGTGATAAATTATCAGGTGTCATGAAACAATAGCATCCTGAATTAGCAATAGTATCGAATGGTGCCACATTATGAATAACTGTCATTTCACAATATACAGGACCTGCTATTCCACTTGCACAATTTAAGCAATTATTAAAGAGCGTAACTTCCAGTAGTCCAGGTCCAGGGATCAGGTTCAGATTCTCAACCGACATACTGTTACAATCGGGCCAGGGATTACCGGTAAAGCAAGCCATAGGATAGGTGAATGAACATGTATTATTAAAAACAGGGTCTGTAATAATTACTGTACCAAAAAAACCGAATGGTAAGGAAGGAACCACTGAAGGTACTTCATGCGTAACTAATTGTCCGGCTAACTGAGCAAAAAGGAAAAACTGACCTGTTGGGTTTCCAATAGTATCTCCATTAACATCTACAAGCTGGATGATCGGATAATTTATCTGATTAGTATCTGCATTAATGACAGTAACATCGATGTTACCTGTTAAATTATTAAAAGTTACATTGGTTACACAGATATTGCTACAGTTTAATGTCTGAGCAGGGAGCTGCATACTTACTACTAACAGCCATCCAAGGCGTATAAGATTTTTCATAATTGTATTATTTTAGTCAAAGGTAACATCTTTTTAAACCCGCGGAAAGGTAGAATTCATTGTATTTATGGTAAAAATCGAAAACTATGCATCAGGGGTTAGTCTGCTTTTTCTATAATTTTCAGGAGTTAATCCTGTGATTTTTTTAAAATACTTATTAAAGTAGGAAGGGTCATTAAATTCAAGAAAATATGCAACTTCCTTAACCGAATTTTCCGAAAACAGCAATAACCTTTTAGCTTCAAGAATCACCCGTTCATCGATAAGGGCACTGGCTGTTTTTCCGGTAACCTGCTTTGAAAGGGCATTTAAATTTTCAGGAGAAACATTTAACATAACTGCATATTGTTTCACGAGACGGATAGAAATATAATGAGCTTCTAATAACTTTCGAAAGTTATCGAAAACAACATAATTTCGTGAACGCGAATCAGAGATAATACCTTCTGAATCGGAATAAACCCGTTTGAGCTGCAACAGAATAATTGAGAGATAATTCCGCAATATTTGTTCGCTATCAGAGGCTTCTGCATTCAATTCCTTTTTCATTAACTGAACAATTTCCACCAGACTTTCAAAAACAGAATCTCCAGGCTCTATTGTGGCATTACCAAATCCTGAAAGGAACGGGAATTCGCTAACTCCCTGGTTCATTTGGTGAGGAAGAAAATAGAATTCCTTTGTGAAAATAATTACAGTTCCGGTAGAATCAGGCGACCTGCGCAAATAATGGACCTGACCGGGGCAAACAAAGTGTACTGAAAAAGGTTTAATTTGTATTTCTCTGAAATCAATTTCATGAACTCCGGATCCTTTTTCAAAAAGAAAAAGCTCGAAATAATTATGTCTGTGGGGGATATTGCTGGCATACCCCTTATAATTATCCAATTGTAAAATCTGAAAAGGAGCACCTTTCCTTTCCGATTCCGGGATATTATAAATAGGAATTTCTTTCGGCATTGTTCAAAAATACATAATTTTACGGCACAATTAAGGAAATTTAAAATGGGAACCCCAAATCAAAAGGTTAGTATATATATTGATAAAGCGCGTCCTTTTGCACAACCTATTCTGGATTATGTAAGGGAATTAATTCATGAAGTATGTCCCGATGTTACAGAATCTATAAAATGGGGAATGCCTTGTTTTGAACATGCAGGCCCCATGATAACAATGGCCGGCTTCAAAGAGCATTGTGTAGTAGCTTTCTGGAAAAGCCCATTGCTGGAAGATCCGGATAATCATCTGCTGCCGCGTTCCAAAGATGGGGGTAATTCCATGGGGAATTTCGGTAAAATAAAAACCTTGAAAGATTTGCCTCCCAAAAAGGCTTTTGTTAAACTTATTAAACAGGCAGCAAAAGTAAATGAGCAGGGATTAAAAGTTCCAAAGAAAAATATCATTGCCAAAGACCCATTACCGGTTCCGGCTGAACTTGATAAACTTCTTCTCAAAAATAAGGAGGCCCGGCAATTCTTTGCTAAACTTACTCCTGCCAAAAAACGGGAATTTATTGAATGGATTACAAGTGCCAAAATGGAGGCAACCAGATTAAAGAGAATCGATAAAACTATAGAACTATTGGAAGAAAGTAAATCCTTAAACTGGAAATACGAAACCAAAAGGAAAGCCTAACCGTGGTAAACTCTGGAACGGACAATTAATCCATTTTCAATCTCAAGGACCTCAGCAACATTTATTTCCGCTTCACCGGGAACAATTCTTGTATATTCCATAAACACACGATGCTCATTTGCGGTGAGTGAAACTTCACGATACTGTAATTGAGGAAGTCGTTGAAAAGCATCTTTCCACCAGTCACGTAATGCAGTCTTACCTTTTATAAGTCCGTTAGTTTCCGGTCGGTGCACTTTTAGTTTTGGGCTGAAATGAATTGCGTGCTCATCATAAAGCGCAAGTAAGTTTTCCAGATTGTGGTCATTAAAACATGCTAACCATGTTTTGGCGATACTTAGATTTTTTGCTGACAGTGATTCCATAATAATATCATACTTCGATTTAACTACGATTGATGACAGAACCCAAAATAACTATCAAAGCATAAGCAATAAATCCAAACACAGGGCTGATAAAGCCTGCTGCTAATCCGGCAATCAAACCTATCGGGAAAATCAGATATTCGATTCTTATGAGCTTAAGTTGATTTTTGGAAAGTGTTTTATCAAAGAGGTTGCTTTTAGAATCGGTTACATGAGCAAAAATAAAATAATTCAGGACTGATAATAAAAATAAACTGATTCCATAAACTAAAACAGGCAAATAATATTCGGATGTTGAATTTTGTGCGAAATAAGAAGTGGAGAAAGGGATGAATGTGGTAACAAAAAGAAATGCTGAATTTAAAACTAAAAGTTTATTATCATAATTTGTTACTCTGCCAAATAGGCTATGATGTTTTTTCCATTGTAAAAGAATTATAACGAAGCTGATAACAAAAGCAATAAACTGAGGAAACAATTTTTTCAACTGATTTAGTTGATCTTCAAAAGTGGAGCCCGGTTCAATTTGCGGAGCTTTAATCTCAAAAATTAAAAGAGTAACAGCTATGGCAATTACTGCATCGCTTAAAAAAGCAATTCGCTCGACCTGAAACTGAAGTTTTTCCTTTTCGTAATGCTTATCCATAAAATTATTTCGGGTAAATGTCTGAAAAAAAACCAATATATTTTAACGGATAAGTGAAATAGTTCCGTAAAGTGGTTTGTGAGACTTATCCTTTGTAATAGTAATGAGATAGGTATAAATTCCCTGTGGGGCAGATTTACCGGATAAAGTTTTTCCATTCCATGACTGAAAGGAATTTTCAGAAGTAAAAACTGTTTGTCCCCATCTGTTAAAAATTTGCATGCTGAATCCGCCATTGGAAAAACCGGTCACACCAAACTGATCATTAATTCCATCATCATTAGGAGTAAAGGAGTTAGGAATATAAGCAGTAATAAAGTCGTCAATAATAATTTCCCGCAAAGCGGTATCTGTGCAGCCAAAAGAATTTGTCACAACCAATTCAACCGGAAAATTTCCATAACTTTTGAATACATAAACAGGATTTTGTTCTGTAATTAAAAGCGTATCACCAAAATTCCAGCTCCAGCTAAGGGCATCCAGAGAATGGTCGGTAAATGTAATTGTTGGATCGAGGAATGTTGGCTTAACCGGCAGGTATTCAAATT
The DNA here is from genome assembly GCA_016713525.1 of Bacteroidota bacterium. Classification (GTDB taxonomy): domain Bacteria; phylum Bacteroidota; class Bacteroidia; order AKYH767-A; family OLB10; genus JADKJB01. Next base: position 285,601 of record JADJOZ010000008.1, read on the forward strand.
CAGCTTCCGGTAACGGATATACTTCAATGAATACAGAATCCGTGATTTCATCGTAGCAGACATCATCAACAGAAGCATAATAAAATCCTGTTGTAACAGGAATAAATGACAATTGGTTTGAAACAGAATTACCGGTACTCCAGTCATAAGTATATGTCACGGAATTCCCACCGGCCGTATTCATGATTAAATCTATTTCTGTACCTGCACAAATCTGAAACGGCCCATCTGTAAGATCTGCGGCAAGCGAATCATAAATATTATAAATTAAGGGATCTGCATAAGCATACGTAGGAGACAAACAAGGGTAACCTGATGTTGCAGTAACAGTTACCTCATCGCCATCCTGTAAATTACTCAACACAATGGTATCATTATTTATAAATTGGTTAGCCCCATTTATAAGCCAGTTAAAAACTGTGGGGTAACCCGGAGTTACAAATGCCTCCGCCGTAAACATTATTTCCTGTCCGGGACAAATAGTTCCTGTGATATCTGTAAACATTTCAATTTCCGGTTCAATAGTTGGCGGAATATTATAGACTATAGTATTTGATTCCTGTGGTGGACAACCGGTGGAAGGAGTGACAATGAGATACACGGCCAGTATTCCGGATGGGCTGGCAGCGGTAAACTGTGGGATATTGGTTCCGGCAGCAGAGCCATTAATCATCCATTGATAAACAGGATTGGAGCCTGTGTTTGAAGTAACTGCGGAATACAAACATATTTGCTGAGGGCAAAGTACACTTCCGAAACTTGAAGTAATGCTCACTATTGGTGCGGGAATAGAGCTAATGGTAATAACAAATGGTGGTGAATGAACGGTATCGACTAATGCACACGATGCATTTGAAATCATTGTAACCAAAACAACATCTCCATTTGAAAAATTAGATGATGTATAAGTTGGGCTGTTCGTTCCCACAGGAGAACCATTCACGGTCCATGAGTATATTGGCGCAGATCCACCCAGGAAAGGATTTGCAGAAAGCGTTATTTGTGAACCCTGACAAACAATGCCTGCAGGTGAACGGGTGATGTTTACTGTTGGTGTTAATGATGCAGGACCGGATGTTACATACACGGAAAAAATCTGATTGGTAATTTTACTGGGGCAACCATCATCGACAACGGTAACAAAAAACTGGTATGGAGTAGGTCGGGACATTCCGCAAATGGGAGTCCAGCAAAATTGTGACGTAACGGTACCTGCACCGGATGCATCAGGCATAATTCCCGGCGGATTTACCTGTAAAGGATCGAGTAATTGTCCGGAAGCTGTGAGGAATAAACTATCGCCATCGGCATCATTGAATGTTGCAAAAAAGCACAGGTTTTGCCCCTCAGAAATGGTGTAGGTAGATGTACTAGTAGTGTTGGAAAGTACCGGAACTGCATTAGGATTACAAACAATAGTTATCAATTGAAGATCGCGCCGGATCATAGATATCAATACGCCATTTCTATATTCACGAATTTCAATTGCAGCGACATAAAATCCCTGATTATTAAAATAAAATTTCGACAATCCATTAATCGGATCAACGGAAGCAAAACCACCTGCTCCGAAAACTTGTGTTGAAGAAAATCCCGGTGCATAAGTAACATCCGGAATTGGTAATGTATATGGATTATTATCAAGAAAAGGATCGGGAGCCGGGTTACTTTGTCCCGAATATCCTGCATAAGGAATGACTAGCGAATAAGCCAGCGAATCGCCATCGGGATTGATTGCATTATTTAAAATTGTTGTGGTATCATTTATACAAACAAAGGGTACACTTACATCTGAAATTTGCGGTGTAGAATTAATTATGGTATTCGGAATATACGCATAGAAAGTCATGCCTGCTGCTCCAGGTTGAGCAATATTCAGAATATTACCATTACGACAGCATCGTTCAACGGAAAGATGAAATCCTTCAATGTTATCGGGTAATAAAATGGTAACAGTATATTCACCGCGTTCAATGCATGCACTTGCTTCGAATGTGCAGTTACTGTTTGGCGAATAAGCAACCACATCGGAACCAATGAGCGGAAGAATTTCTGTTGAATACCATATTTTAGATGGTGATGGATTGAGGCTGTCTGTAATATAAATTCCCAAATACATTTGAGGATCGAGGGCAGCGGGAATTGCACCGGTTGAATCGCAATAGCGGTATACAATCAGCTTCACATCATAAAAACTTCCACCCTGAAACGGACCGCTGTAGGTGTAAGTCAACTCCCCTCCCATCAAGTGAGTAGCTTTCGCAGAATGGGTGGTTACCATCAGGGTAATAAAACTCAGGAATAAAAAGATGAACCTTCTGGATTTCATTAACTTATTGAATCTGAACAGCTAATATACGGAACTTATTCGGATGGATCTGTCACTTCATCGTAAAAAACGGCAGATTCCATCATGTATTACTTAAGACCGGTAAATGTTGTCAATTGCTGTCCGGGAAAAAGAATAATTAAATGGCTGATTGGCTTTGCTTAAAATATCACAAAATAGTGATTATCTGATAGTTATCACATCAACTCGACTTTCAAGGCATCGTATAACCGATCCAAATCTTTTTGTGAATTGAAGCCATTTATAGAATAGCGTATGTAGATTTTATCGTTTTGCTGCATCACAGGAATTTCAATTTTATACTTGTCAAACAGCATTTTTTGAAATTCCCGGGGGTTTTCCAGAGTTACCGGAATACTGAACAATTGACCGAAGAATTCATCATTCAGCGGAGCAAGAGGAGCAAATCCGGTTAATTCACAAAACCGGAGTGCATTTTCACGAACCATTTTTTTGCATGCATCAGATACATCCCACCAATTATGTTCCTGCATAAAATCAATTGCTTTTGGAATAGTGAGATAAGCAGAAAAATCACGGGTGCCATTAAACTGATGATAATCGAGAAACTGTGATTCGGACGGATTATCGCTATCGTATCCCCAACTCACCACCAAAGGTTCAATTTTAATTTGCAAAGATTTTCGCACATACAGAAAGGTACTTCCTTTGGGGGTCATCATCCATTTGTGACATGCACCGGTATAAATATCAGCATCAAGCTCTTCCAGATTCAATTTTAAATGACCGGGAACGTGAGCTCCGTCAATAATAGTCATTAAACCTCTTTTTTTTGCTTCTTCAATAATTTCTTTAACAGGAAGAATTAATCCGGTTGCGCTGGTAATATGGCTAATAAAAACAGCTTTGGTTTTTTCTGAATATCCTTCCCAAAATTCCTTTAAAAAAGATTCTTTACTTTGAATGGGTAAAGTAATCTGTTGGCGGATGAATTTTGCATTAACCTTATTACAATAAAATTTCCAAGTCCTGTCCATTGCACCATACTCGATGTTGGTGGTCAGAACCTCATCGTTTTCTTTTAGTCGGATTGTATTTGCTATTATGTTAATTGCAAAAGTGGGATTTGGAACATAAACCAGGTCATCGGCATTTGCATTCAGATAATTTCCGAGTGCAATACGGGATGCTTTCAGGTATTCAGGGCCATTGACTGCGAAAAATTGAACCGGTTCCCATTCCAGTTCCCTTTGCCATTTCTGATAATTATCGAATACCACTTTAGGAGAAGCTCCAAAAGATCCGAAATTCAGAAAGGTAATATCGGGATTAAGCAGGAAGTGCGATGATAAATTTGAAGCCATTGGAACGGTGTTTGGGCAAAGGTAAAGAATTGTCTTTATAATAAAATTGAGGGTAGCAAAATTATTGCTACCCTCAAAATTTAACCTTTCAAAAATAAAATATCAAATCAGGTATTTCTAATTCTTCACAAGCTTTAACCGGCCCATAATTTTTCCGTTTACTGCAATTACTTCACAAAAATAAATTCCGGAAGTTACATGGGAGAGGTCGATTTCGGTTTGATATCCCTTAAAATTATCAATACTGTTTATTGTTCTGCCGGCAATGTCACAAATTCGTATAGTATGAGATTCGCTGACCGGATTTAAGAATTTAATTATTATATCTGATGAAAAAGGATTAGGCATTGCGATAAAATAAGGCTTTTCATTTTCCTCATCTGTAACACCAAGCAGGTCAATCATTGTATTGAACGTTGTGTTCGTAACAATTGCGGAATTATAATCGAAGAAAATATGTGCGGTGTTATTAATAACAGTACCTGGAATAACGTTTGCTTTTGGTTTAATTGAATAAGAAATAAATCCACTACTTGCTGCGTAATTGGTATTGCTATCAGGAAGCAGAATATTATTGAAAGTAAAAAGCATTGCGCCATTTGGTTGTCTGAGAATATTTACCGGATGACTGCTTCCAATAAATCTGAAAGTTGAATAGTCGAGATGAGTACTGAGTGTATCTCTGATTTTTACAACAAATGCCGTATCATTACCGGTATTTTGGAACCTGATTGTATAGAGCAGTGTATCCGTTTTCAAAGTATAATGCGGAACATCAAACCCTTCGGGACTAACCATCTTATCATTTGGATCGTATGCACAGGAGATTTCCTGAGTTAATGAAGAATAAACAGTAGTTGGTACTCCGAAATCATCATAAGTTACTTCTGAGGAATTTATGATAGTGTCGCCTGGTATTAAGCCAATGCTGTTACAGGAAATCCGAAAAGAACGTTGTTCAAAGGGCAATAATCCTGAATAATTCCAAATAAAAGTATCGGCACTTGCAGAAGAATAAGGAGGGAAAGATGAATTAATACTAAGCTGAGAATCCATAATAAACCGAACAGTTCCGGCAAGAACACCGGTTCCATCGTTAAGAATATTAACCCAATAGTTAATAACGTTGTTACATCTTGGTAATGAACCAATAATTTCTGATTCCAAATCGTAAGTTACCTGAGCAGGGAATAATCCAAAGTCGAGGCTATCAATAATTCCTGATGATATTGAAATGCTATAACTGGAGGAATCAGAAGTAATTGTCCAGTCAGGGTTTGTATTGATATTTACTGTATACGAATTAATGGGCAGATTATACAAATAATTGCCTTGCAGGTTTGTCAACGTAGACTGTCCAACAGGAGCCACCGAAACCGGATAATTACTCATACCAAAATCACCACTATCATGAGTTCCATTTTGATTTTGATCGTAGTAAATATTTCCAGCCAGTCCATAATTGTAAATTGGTGTTAGTGGCTGTCCGGCAAAAACTTCATTCACATCTAAATTTAAATAGTAAATATCATTGGGACCAACAGGTTGGGGGCCGTTAAATGAATGTCCCGGGTAACCATCAATTTGAACGATAATGTGCATATCAGAGCTTACATTTCCGGCAATAGCAGGAAAAACTACTTCATCAAAATCTGAATCAAATACATTCACGGGTGGAGTCCAGCTATTTCCCCCATCGGGAGAAACCATTGCATAGGTATTGCGGTAACTCATATCGGGGACGCCACCGGAAGAAGTATTTTCTTTGATACTGGAATAAACCAGATAAATATTATTCGCAGCATCGACACCGGCGGATGGCATTCCGGACAATGATTTTTCATAAGTTGCAATGAATGGATGAATGGAAATAACACCATCATTATCGAGATCTACTGCAGAGGTTAAAATATCAGGCATAGCTCCCTGAAAACTTTCATTCCAATAATAAAGGCCATCGGTACTTGGAAAATATCCTATTCCTGAAAAGGGAAATTCCTGAAGCACCAGCATTCTGCCAGCCCAGGTATGAACCAGATTATTATTATCAATTAATACTTCAATACCCGGATCAATAAAATCAACTGTATCTGCAGTACCATTCCCATCAACATCTGTAATGTCATTGGAAGGATCATAATGTGGTATTGGAAAAGCCCAGATAGTAGTTTTAGTCCATGTTGTTCCATTATTAATAGATTTCCACAATGTCCAATCGTTGTAGAATGAACCTTGCACAACAGCCACTGTATTTCCATTCACATCAATGGCATAAGATTCAGGTTCCATAGATGCATAATTGGTTGCATCTATTCCGGGTAAAAATGCATGAACTATATCCCAGGTTGTGCCACCATCCGGTGATCTGGAATAAGTCAATGCACCATTCATTCCATTGACCAGAGATCCACCACTTCCTGTAGGCATTGTGAGAGCTATCACATGAATAGTTTGCCCATTTGCACCTCCGACAGCCATCTTAGCCCACATACAACTTACACCCTGGGGGTGTGGCGGCAAATTCGACTTCTGCCATGGTCCGCCAATTGCAGCATTTCGTTTATACAGCATCAAAGCATTAGTTCCGGGAATAATATTCTTTAAATGGCCAACCACATATTCCATATTATTACTTCCAACATCGATTGTTGAATAGCCAATACTATCGATTAAAGGTTGCGTGCCTCCGGTCCATACAGTTCCATCATAGTAATTATAGCCTGTTTCGCGATAAGTATTGGGATTGGTTAATGAACTGCTGTGGTTCCATAATGCTCCAATGGTATCATTCGAAAAATAAATCTTGTTACCCAAAGAGCCATTGGACTGAAGATCATGAGTAGTGCTTCCAATAATGGTTGATAAAGGCAGCACCGGAGTTGTTCCATTACGGTGATGTGCTGCAGGGTTTTGAGATGAATTATTGAATTCACCTGTAACCGGTCGACTTAGTGGTATAGCAACATGCTGAACATTTTCAGAAAGAGGCTTCAGTTTTTTAACATCGGGGGAATGCGTTTGCGAGAAAACTGTCAATACACAAGAAGTCAATAGAGTTGTAAGTAGCGTTTTTTTCATAGGCATGAATTTAGTGTGAAACTTAAGAAATATGTATGCATTGTGACCTGTTAAAAAGGTTATTGAACAGTTAAAAGAGTATCATGTTAAAAGTAGGAAAAACAGATGGAACAATCAAGTATGTGACAAACTTTACTGAATAGCATCAAAATTCGGCTAGTTTCTGAACAAATAAAAAAACGCTATTGTGTTGCAATACAACACAATAGCGTTGAATATTGAATAATTCTACTGCACTACAATAAACTCTTCTATGGCCGTACCTGGAGTTACAGTAACGGTATCCTGCGCATACAAAGGGATGCTGGAAATAGTATCCTTGCATAAAACAAAATACTGCATTGGTGAAATTCCGGGGAATTTAATTTTACCGTTGTTATCAGATATCCCGGAATCAACACTTCCATCACAACTTTCAGCTCCGCTAAATATAATTCCACTTGTAAAAAGGCAAACTTTAACTCCTGAAACAACGAATCCATTCGGATCCTGGACAATAAGTGTTAGTCCGGGTTGAACTAAGGCAGTTACCTGAATATTAAGATCGGCCACATCAGTACCATTAAATTGAATTGAACCTGTTCCGGAATAGTTTATATTGTTAATCATTCCTTGCAAAACCACATAATAGGTGCCCTGTTGTAAATCATTTAATAATGCTATCCCGTACTGATTCAATTGTTTTTTCAAAATTGCATTACTGGTATCATTTGCAGTGAATGCTGTCTGGTTATTGTAAACATAATAATTCATTTCCGGCACCGGGCTACCACTAGCATCGGAAGAACGAATTCGAATACCGTTATAATAATCGGGATCATAAACAAAATTTAAATCGAGTGTTGTTGGACGGTTAGTAAAAGTGGTATTCAGTTTAAATGAGATGCCATCTTCTTCAAACTCTCCAAAAATACGTATCTCGCCACAGTTAGAAATATTATTAAAAACGAAATAGCCATCATCGTTTGATGTAACTGTTGCATCATAATCGGTACCGGTACTGGTTCCGGTATATGCCAATTTGAGTGTTACCTCTTTCTTAACAGTTTTCACACCTGATCCGGTTAGTTCATTAGTGTAAAATGTTCTGCCTGTTAAAACCGATTCGCCAAAAAGTTCCTCATTAGTGTCTGAACAGGAAATCAATGAGAACCAAGCAAAAATAGGCTTATAAATAAATTTGATAATTTTTTCATGTGGATAGTTTTAAGGTTTAGCAATAAGTTTAGCAAAATTGAAAATTACAATTGGATCGAGCGATATCATAAAGCCGTGATCAAACATTAACGGACGACCATCCTTTTTTAAATTTGCCCTGTTCAATTTTATAAGTGTTGTTTTTGTACCAGTTGCCATAGATAGATACGTTGAGCCCCGGAAAAATATCTATTCCAGATCCAACCATAAAATTATCAACCGGATTAATATTTGTAAAATCCATTCCGGCTAGAATATTAAATCTGGATAAAATATCGGATTTTTTACACAAGAAGAATTTAGAATTATGAATGTCTGTTTTCTTAGGATAAATTTTCACCCCCAAAAAAGTATTTTCCTTATATTCCTTTTCGACAGAGATTAGATTTCCATTATCATCAATATTCAATATATTTCTTTTCACAGAACCAAATGCGAATCCTACAAATGGCTGAAAGCGATGGAGAGCATATACTTTATAGCTTATACTATCTATCACGGTAGTTCCCACAGTATCAGGGTGACTGCCATATGGTCGTTCACGCAAAACATATGAGACTCTTGCAGGCGCTTCTACATTTTTTGTTGGTCCGGCTTCATCGGTTCTGTATTTGGGGGTTTCATCGGCCACTAATTGTGGGATGGGATCTAATTCGCCCTGTTTGAGTAACCAGTTCAATTTGACCCGGGCAGCGTTGAATTTTATTATTTTATTCTCAATTCTCTTGGCAAATTTTTTCTTTCTGCAGCACTGAACAGTATCCTCAATAAAGCTTGTTGAGATCAAATTACTTTTAATTAATTCCTAAAAATCTACCTCTGTATTTATATTCAATTATTGAAATAGCATGCCTCTAACATCCCAGTTAAATCTGAATAATCATCAGCGTCTTAGACGCTTTCAAATAACTTTGTTTCTTTATCCTCTTTTGATTTTGTACCAAATATTTGACTTTTTGATCTTCAAGATAATATTTTCGAAGTTTCCCCATTATTTCGTAATCATTTGAAGCATCATGATTTCTCATATAAATTGTTCGATCAGCTGTTATGGCATAAAAAAATCCTTTATAAAACAAATCATTCTTAAAATAATTCTTAGCAGGTGCATTCTTACTTTGATCAAACTCATTCTTTAATTGATTTTGCTTTAGCCATTTTCCGTTAATATTCCAATAGTATCTGCTAATTGAATCGCTAAATTTCCGCCAATGAGGTCTTTTGTTTCTAATATTTTATTTAATGCATTGATCCTGGCTTCAATGGTCGGAATAGACCTACTAATGATTTTTCTTCTTTACTTAGCACTTTAGGGTTACTGGTTGGCAAAAGGATTTAATTTAAAAACATCTCCATTAAACCATATCCAATTTAGAAGCCAGTTCTTCAATTTAACTTCAAGAATGTTTTTATAGAAGCTACGCGCTTCCAAGTTTTGTTTTGCATTTTAATGCCTGCTCACACGTAATAGTATCTATGCCAATATTTTTGAAATAATCTCAATTTCATTAAAAACCGAATCTGCAAACATTAATTCAGATTGCAATGGTAAATCCAATTCATCATGATTCAGATGTTTCATCCATTCAACAAATATTGCTATCAAATGATTTGACTCTCAATTCAAAATCTATTTTATGATTCTTTTACTTTTTTTAAAGCAGATTCCAAAACTTGCTGATAAGAATATGTATTATTATCAATTGTGGTAATGTGGTCGAGTTTACATCATCCCCAATTTTTGTAAATCTTCAATTTCTGATTTGATTTCAATTGTTAGAGCCTCAATTTCTCTATTGAACAAGTTTGAATCTTGTGTAGGAATTACAGCATCTCTTTCAATAAATAAAGGATACATGTATGCAAGATTTTTCTTTTGCTTCTCTTAGATGTTAAAGTGGAATATGATTTGCTCAAATTTCAATCATTTGCTTTCAAATTAAATCAGATCATTTAAGAATCTTTACAATAGAATTTTAAATGTTTATTCCATGCAACAATCTCCGGCAAATCCGAAATTACCTTACCATCTTTATCGAATTCAATAATATGGTTCCCTGGGTTTCTTGTTGGTTTCTAAACCACAATCTTTTTATCGGCTTGAGAATATGCCGTTGTTGACAGTAACAACGAGCCTAATATCCCAATCATTAAAATGATGTAATTTTTTTTCATAATGCATATATTTTTGAAATTATAACTTGAGGTTCATATTCCGAATTAGTCTAAGCAAGGAATTTTGTCAAAAGTATATGTGTAGTCAAAACCCCTACCCCGTATTTTACCCCCGTATTTATACCTGTACTTTCACCCGTTTTGCAGAGATTTGGATACTTTTTACTGGAGTGGATTCAAAAAAACAGTCAGGTGAGTTGCTTTATAATGCTATATATTGATATTTAAATAATTGTTTACCAATTATTTACAGGGACGTACCACCAAAGTAGTATGGATACGCCTTCCCGGTTAACGTAATTTTACTTCATCAAAACAACACAGCCATGATAGCAGAAACATTAATGATCTTCCTCACTACAGTAATGAGTATGAATCAGCCGGTAGAAGCAAATAAATCCTCATTGTCAGAGGTAAAACAGCAGACAGAAGTGAAACAAGCGAACACTGAAACAACACCTGCCTTGCTAAGAGGTGGATGGGACCGGAACTAACTATTTAAAAAGAGCAGCCATGTTAACAGAATCACTACTCCTATTTATTACTTCACTGATTAGTCTCAATCAACCTGCAGAAATTCAGAAGAAACAACTTGCAGGGACTGAGCAACAAATAGAAATAAGGCTTAATATTCCGGTGCCGGCGAATGTCGTTCTGCGTGGCGGATGGGATGGAAACTAATATAAAATTCAAAAAAATGATAGCAGAATCACTACTCCTGTTCCTCACTTCAATAATAAGTTTAAACCAACCGGTAGCGGCTGAGAAAAAGGAATTAATACATCCTGATAAACAAATAGAAGTTGTGCAAACACGCACTGTATCTGTTTCTGTAGGTATGCGTGGAGGCTGGGATCACAACTAAAATCTGATCTAAAAGTCAAATCACTTAAAATAAATCAATTCCAAATAATTAAAAACAAATTGTTATGATATCTGAAACTTTAATTATCTTTCTCACTTCAGTTATGAGCTTAAACAGTTTACCTGAAAATGAAATAAAACAAATAGAAAGCAATCAGCAAAAATCTCAGAAAAGTATTAAGGAATCGGTAGCACCTGTGAATAACATCCGAAAAGGAGGTGGTTGGGATTTAAACTAATATCATGTCAAAAGGCATTCGAATCAAATCGTATTATCATATTCTTGAAAAGGATGGTGTTGTGTCCTTCATTAAAACTTTGGATGAATCCATTCGAATTCCTTCAGGCAAAATGGCAGATACTATTATTGATGTAGTTCAGAAAACTACTGATTATAATTTGGTTTGCATGAACTTGTGTCATGAACTGAATATCACCAACCATGAATCAGAACTACTAATAGGAAAGTTTCTTGAATTGGGAATTTTAGAATGGTTTGAAATAAACATCCAACATGAATCGGATCGTTACCATCGCCAACAATTGCTATTTGATTCAATTGCTCCAAATACTGACCCCTCCGTCAATAATTACCAAAAGAAAATATCGGACACCCATGTGATGATTCTTGGAATAGGGGGTATTGGCAACTACATGGCTATGGCATTTGCTGCCGCGGGAGTTGGCAAAATCACTATTGTTGATTTTGATGTTGTAGAACTTTCAAACTTAAACAGACAAATACTATTTAAAGAAAGTGATATAGGAAAATCCAAAGTTAAATCTGCTGTTGAACATTTAGGTTCACTAAATAATACTATTCAACTAAAGGGTATAGAAACCAAAGTAAGCTCTCAATCAGAACTTGGCAAATTAATAGAGGCAAACGGACCTGTAAATTATTTGGTGCTATCAGCCGATCATCCACCTCATTTGGTTTTGTGGGCATCAGCTTTGTGTACAAAACACCAATTTCAATATGTCAAATGTGGCTACATGGTATATCAGGGGTTAGTAGGTCCTTTACTGGGGCCACAAACTAAAAGCTATGAAGAATTATTTGAATGGTGGAAACCTATGATTGAAGCTCAGCCACAGCATTTCAAAGCACATAACGACTCTTATATTGCGCCAAGTATGGCAGCTACGAATGCGATACTGGCAAATATTGCAGCATTAGAAATTATAAAGGACATAACAGGCATTGCCTCATCAGCTTTAAAAGAGAAGAGATTACTGGTTGATCTTAAAACTATGGAGATATCATTCGGTTAAAATAAATGAAATAAATGAAAACAAGACAAATAAAAGATTTTACTATTATTAAAGTTGCCTTCATTATATTCTTTTGTTTTTGCGTGAATCTGTTACATGCTGAAACTGAAGTCTCCGAATCCGGAAAACAAAAGGTTAATGGGATTGATACAACCTACTTCAATGATCAGATACAACTTGCAGGCAGCTTTGTGAATGCCTCAGAATTTGATAGCTGCCTTTTAATCAGCAGCAGTAATGTTACGGTACTGACAAATAAGATAAAGACTGAAAAAGATAAAGACGTCATAGACTACATCAAAAAATATTTAATGCGTTTTCATAAACTGAAAGGCATGTCTTAACAAATGTTGTCCAGATATCCCGAATCTTTGAAAGAACAGCAATTGTATCTGAAACTGGCAGAGGAAATAAAAAGCATAAAAGACATTGGGGCTGCGTTTACCTACATCGCTTACAATCACAGAGAGATGGAAGATTACAAAACAGCACTTCAATACAATACGAAAGCTTTAGCGATTCTTAGTAACACCCCATTTCGCGGCAGTTACGCAAATGCATTATGTGGAAAAAGCACTTTATTTTATGATTTGGAATTAAGTGCCGACAGTGCAATGCTGTTCTTACAACAAGGATTAGAAATTTATAAAGAAATTGGGGATTTTAATAATTATACAAATGGTGTATTAAGTTTATGCGAACAAAAATTCAAAGCCAACAAACAGCATGATTGTGGCATTTGGTTAAATAGTATTTCAGAATATATCAATGAATTTGAAAATCCTTCACAACAGGCACAATATTATGCATATTTAGGCCGGGTGGAATTTGAAAAAGGGTCGATAAAAACTGCAATGCCACTTTTTGAAACCGGATATGAATATGCACGAAAAACTGAAAATCCGTATAATATGTTCGGAACCTCAAAGTATCTGGCACTGGCGCTGGCCGCATCCGGACAATATGCTGCATCAATTAAAATGATTGATAAATGTGCAGACCATTATTCGGATGATATAAATACGGATAAGGCGAGGGAATTGAATTCCATATCGTTAAAATATGAATTTGAAAAAGAAAAAGAAATTCAAAAAGCAGAATATGCAAAGCAGGCTGCAATTACAGAAGAAATGGTAAAGCGAACAACATTAATCAGAAATATTGCTGTGATAGGACTTGCTTTTGTAATAGCAGTTGCAGTAATATTGTTCCGGTTAAACAAAAAACTTAGACAATCTTATGTTAAATTACGAAAGACTCAAGAGACATTGGTAATGACTGAAAAGCAACGGGCAGAGCAACATGTAAGAGTAAATATAGCCAGAGATATTCATGATGAACTGGGTTCGGGATTAACCCGAATTACTATGCTCAGTGGTTTGGCACGAAAAAAACTAAGTAATCAGCCAGAGGCCGTAGATGAATCGCTGTCAAAAATAACGCAGTACTCAAGGCAAGTTAGTGCATCATTAAATGAAATTGTTTGGGCAGTAAATCCTCAAAGTGATACCATTGAGGGACTTGGAACTTATATGAAAACATATGCACAACGGTTTTTAGATGACATTGGAATTTCTTATCAGTTACATTTTCCTGAAAAATATGAATCAGTTCCGTTAGATCCTGAAAAGCGAAGGAATTTATTTCTGGTATTGAAGGAGTCATTGAACAATGCGGCAAAATATTCAAATGCCAAAGAAATCACAATCCGTTTCCAAATCAGCGAAAACAATCTGGAACTTGAAATTGAAGACGATGGAATTGGGATGGATACAAAAATTGCCTCAACAGGAAACGGATTGAACAATATGAATCAGCGAATGGCTCAAATTGGTTTCAATTTCTCCATGGAATCAGATCATGCAAAAGGATGTAAAATTAAAGTTGATGGGAAATTATTCTGAATAGCTGTATGAAAAAGATCAAAGTAGTTATAGTTGAAGATGATCAGGAGATCAGAAAACTGGTTGAAGAAATTTTATCTTATGAACCCGATATAGAATTTGTCAGATCATATAGTAATGGGGATAACTTTCTGAAAGCATTCAATGAAATAACCTGTGATGTAGTATTAATGGATATTAATATGCCTGGAAAAAATGGCATTGAATGTATTGCGGAAGCAAAGCCAAAGAAACCGGAGGTTCAATTTTTAATAAGTACGGTATTTGAAAATCCTCAGTATATTTTTAATGCGTTATGCAGTGGTGCAACGGGTTATCTCATAAAAAACACTACCGGAGATCATCTTGTTGCAGCCATTCGGGAGGTCATGCATGGCGGATCACCTATGAGCACCCAAATTGCGAGATTAGTAGTTAGTTCATTCACTGCAAAACCCACCGGAGGAGTTCATGATGGACAGCTTACAACGCGGGAAAAGGAAATTCTTGATTTACTTGCCGGCGGATTGATGTATAAAGAAATTGCTTCACGAAAGAATATAAGTGTTGAAACCGTTCGGAAGCATGCGAGAAATATTTATGAAAAGCTTCAGGTGACTACAAGGATGGAAGCCATTCAGAAAGTGTATCCAAAAGGACAATAAAAAAGGCGGCAAATAAATTTGCCGCCTTTTTATTTAACAATTTTTATTTTACTGAACAGTCACACGAATTTGTTTTGTGAATCCGGCTTCTGATTGTACTGTTAACAGATAAACACCTTTTGCATAGTTGCTAACATCAAGTTTCAATTCATTCCTACCTTCAGTTGCTGCAATAGCCTGTTGAAGCATTACTCGTCCGGTAAGATCGGTCATCATTAATGCATAGTTTCCTGCACTTAAGGTATTCATTTCAACTGTAAGTTCTGTGCTAACCGGATTTGGATAGGCAATCACTTCGGCACTTGGAAGAATGCTTGAAGAGATTCGGCAGCTGACAATTACAGCACGGGTTTTTGTTCCTGAGTTACCACAACCATTTGATGCAGTTACTCCAACCACACCGCTGTTAGCACCCCAATCAACTGTTAATGTTGTTGTTCCTTGTCCGGCAACAATTGAAACACCTGATGGTACAGTCCAGTTATAGTTTACTGCTCCAAATATAGAAGCAATTGTAAACTGCACTCCCTGTTCATTTGCGCAAACAGCCCCGGGATCAGAAATTGAACCGGCAGAAGCTGGAACACCTTTCACATTTATACAACGTGACGGACTGGAGCCGCAACCATTTACTGCAACAACACAAAGCTGTCCGGTAGTAAAGTTAGCTGGATAAGTTACGTCAATTGTATTTGTTCCATTTGCAGTTGCAAAAGTTGCACCTGCTGGAGCAGTCCAGTTATAACTTGTTACACCCGCTGCAGCAGGTACTGAATAAGTGATTGTTGTATTACAAATACCATTTGCAGCTCCTGTAATGTTGCCGGGAGTATAAGGCTTAACACTGCTGATTGAATTACAACGCGCAGGAGATACTACACCACAAATAGAAGTTACTGTAACACAAATATTACCGATATTAAAGTTAGGGCCGATACTTACATTTACCGAGTTTGTTCCCAAACCTGAATTCACAGTAACGTTATTTGGTATGGTCCAGTTGTACGTAGCTGCACCTGAAACAGGAGCTATTGTATAAACCAGATTTGTTTGTCCGGGACAAACAGCAAACGGCCCTGTCATTGCTCCTAAAACAGGAACTGATGTAGTTACATTCATACAACGGGTTGGTCCGGTATAACCACATGCAAGCTGACCAGCAACACAAATGCTTCCTGAAGTAAATCCTCCGGGGAAATTAGCAGTAATGGTTGTTCCGCTTCCTGTGAAAGTTATTCCTCCAGTTCCTGTCCAGATATATGAACTGGCACCTCCAACAGCATTTACAGAATAATTAACTGATGTGGATGCGCACGCAGTTGATGGTCCTGCGATTACTGATGGGGCACTTAAGATACCTCTGATTTTTGCACATCTGGATTCACTGGTTCCACATGGGTTAGAAGCTACAACGCAAATGCTCCATGATGAAGAATTTGGAGGTATTGCTCCTAATGTAACCGTAACTGAATTGGATGCTGTAACAAGTGGTCCTACCTGACCATTTATTAATGTTCCTGCAGGGGCAGACCAGGTATATTCAACAGCGTTATTCACCGGATTCAATGTTACTGTTACAGTATTACCCACACAACCAGAAGTCTGACCCGCCTGGAAGGAAGTTACGAAATCAGGAGCAACAAGAGAAACATTTACCGTTGCTGAACCAGAACCTGAACCGGTACAATTAGCATCAGACAATGAAGTAATAGTATAAACCGTATTGCTCACAGGAGATACACTAACTGTTTCCGGATTGTTGGATGTTGATGCAGGTGCACCACCATTAATTGAGTATGTCCATGGTGCAGTTCCTGTGAAGTTAAGGGTAAGATTAGTTGAGTTTCCTGAACAGATACTTGCATCGCCACTGATTGTTGCTGTTGGGGAACTATTGATAGTAATGGTGAAAGAATTCTCATCAGTACAATTTGGTGTTGTTCCTGTTTCAGCATACACATACATGGTCATGCTTGAAGTAATATTATTTCCTGCACTATACGCTGTTCCTGTTCCACCTGTCCCTGAGAAGTAGTTACCTACTGTGAGAGCTGGAAGTGTATATGAATCACATGCACTTACATCTGCAGGATCATCGGCAACCGGAGTAGTATTGATAGTGATCGTGAAAGAATTCTCATCAGTACAATTTGGTGTTGTGCCTGTTTCTGCATAAATATACATGGTCATGCTAGATGTAATATTATTTCCTGCACTATACGCTGTTCCTGTTCCACCTGTTCCTGAGAAGTAGTTACCTACTGTGAGAGCAGGAAGTGTGTATGAATCACATGCACTTACATCTGCAGGATCATCGGCAACAGGAGTAGTATTGATAGTGATGGTGAAAGAATTCTCATCAGTACAATTTGGTGTTGTTCCTGTTTCAGCATACACATACATGGTCATGCTTGATGTAATATTATTTCCTGCACTATACGCTGTTCCAGTTCCACCTGTTCCTGAGAAGTAGTTACCTACTGTGAGAGCAGGAAGTGTGTATGAATCACATGCAGCAACATTTGAAGGTGCATCGGCAACCGGATTATCAATAACAGTTGCAGTAACCATTGTACGTGGACTTTCGCAACCGGAACTTACTTGCCAGTCATAAAAATAGTAGTAACTCGTTGATGAAGCCGAAGGGCAACAGCGGCCATTTGTAATTGACACTAATCCAGGTGCAGTATAAGGATATCCTCCGATAGAACTTTCTCTGATTAATCCTGAAACCAATCCTGTGCGGCTCAACATTACCAGTGCATAACCTGAACCGGAAGGAACTTGCCAATTTAATGGGACAAAGGTTTTAACATGAGGCGCACCTGAACCTGTTAAATTCACAGTGGTAGTTAAAATATTTGTGCCGCCAGAGTTTTTAACAGCAATATCAACTGTCCCTGCACCCGTTCCTGTAGGGTACACATATACACCTTGAATAGTTAAAGTTGGAGCTAATACATCAAAAAACAATCCTGCTTCAAGAGTGTAACCACTGGTCGAAATTGCATTTGGCAAACCAGCAGTTCCATTGGTGCCGCCATCAGATGCAGACACCCAATAGTTAGTTGTTGAAGCTACACTAGGGGTATAAGGAGAACCTGTTGCAACAGAGGTGCCACCACTAGCAGCAGTATACCAGTTAAATGTACCACTTCCTGAAGCAGTAAGATTTACAGTTCCGGGACCGCATCGGGTATCTCCATTTGCGCTGGTAACTTCTGCATTTATTGTTGTGAAAGAATAAGTTAAACAACCCACAGCATCACCGGTAACATTCTTAGGAACGATTTTCCAATAATATGTAGTATTGGGAAGTAGTCCTGTTGGCGAATAACTAGTAGTTGAAACGTTTATTACGAATGGGGGAGTTGGATTTGTTCCAAAATACACATCGTAACCTAAGGTGACAGTACCTCCGGTAATGGCCGCAGTCCATTCTAATGTTACCGGACCATATGAACAAACATCTGTTGCAGCGTCAGCAGGCGCATCATAAGTTGCACAATCCGGTGCAGGAGGAACCAGGAATGTAAAATCGCCCTCATCTGCTCCCATATCAGGATTAAAACCACCACCGTTTACTTGTCCGCCTAAAGGATACCCTGTTCTTGAGTCACCTTCAAAATCTGAAGTATAACCTACGATAATTTGACCACCACTTTCACTGAAAGTAGCAGTAGCTGCATCGGGACGTAAGACACCGTTGGTAATAGTTGCCCAAGCAACATCTTCAGTTTGAGAAGCACTTTCACCCGGAGTGATTGCAGGTAATACGTTGTAAGCTGAAATTGATTGTGCCGATGTGGTACCATCATAATAAATTAAATGAGTGGCATCAGGTGTTCCTGCATAGTACAAGTTGTTATTGCTGTTGTTGTCGACATTGTCTGTTGCTGCAGTTTTCCAAAATGCTGCCACTCTGGTACCGGTTGTAATGTCAGATTTATTAACAACAATATTGTTACGCAAATCCAAAGTTGGTGTAGCACTAGAGTTGTGAATACCTGCTGAGGTATATCCTGCAACAGTACCAAGGCCATTTAAATAAATAGAATTATAATAGAGTCTGACAACTCCTCCGGTAGATCCCCCACTCACAGAAATACCACGTGTTCCTCCTGTTGTGGTGGTTGAAGATGGTGCTTCAATATCGGACACCATGTTGTTATAGATATTGTAAACAAGACCTGTACCCACATCAATTCCTGCAGCAGTTGTGGTGGTAACACCGCTTGAAGATATGATATGCACCCTATTATTATACACATTTGCATTAAGGCCGGTAGCAGTCAGATAAATTCCTCTGACTGAAGATGATGATCCCGTTGTTGCTAAACTTGATACACGGTTGTTATATATATTAGCAGTTGCTGCTGATGTGATGTAAATACCATAAACTGTTCCTCCACCATTAATACCACCAATGGTATTGTCTGAAATATCACAACTGTTTGATGCTGATGATTGCAAAGTTATGCCATAAACAAGTGTGGTACCCGTACCTGTTATGTTTGCAATGCCTGTGTTTTTGATTGTCAGGTTAGATTGGTAGGAAGCAAACACTCCATAAGTGCTGCCGGTAGCTACCCCATCTCCGATATCATAAATTCCACTTGATCCACCAACCTCTGAATTAATTTCGTTATTGTTATCAGTAAATGATGTGGTTGCGCCTGTAATGTTATATCCGATTTTACAGTTGCTGACAGACATATTTATAAACTCGTTATCGCTATTGGTTCCACTAGCAGCTGTTGGCGTATTAACTGATTGAACGTAAATACCAATAGCTGATCCATTGTTTATTGAAAGCGTAACAAAGCCATTTTTGAAAGAATTAAATTGAGCACCGTTTGTTGCAGATGAGTTTGTTATCCAAATACCATACTCAACCCAGTCTGCAGCGGAAGTCCCGGTTTGTTCAAAGTCTATTCTGTCAAATTTATAATAATCAACCCCTGTTAGTTTTAATATATATTCACTTGCGGCGGCAGTTCCTATACGTTGTATTTTAGGATTTGCTCCAACCCCTGTTTTCTGGAATGTAATGGTATTCGTGGATGTTCCTGTAAAAGTACATTCAAGGTTTGTTGCTTCCGCGAATACCTGTCCAGCTACTACTTCAAAAATAACCGGCCCACTTACACCAAGGCAGCTTAAATCGGCAATTGCAGCAGCAAAAGTTAAATAATCACCACTACCTGTGTTATCAATTACATAGGTGCCATTCAGAGGTGTAGCTACTGATACCTGCACTTCTGTTGAAGCTGTACTTAAGGTACTGGAAATACAAGTCACTTCACAGCGGTACCATTTGGTAATTGACGAATTGGTTATTAAAACATCATTAATAGCACCTCCAATATTAGTGTATGGGCCACCGGCTCCTGCTGTGGATTCCTGCCATTGGTAAGAATATCCCAAACCATAAGCAACACTCAACGAAAGTGTGAAATTTTGTCCGTTACAAGGATTTGCATTGGTAGTTTGAGCATTTGCTAATGCAGGAGTACCGCAAGTTGGTAAAGCACCTTCCTGCTCCCATGCACCCAAATCTGGTGCACTACCTGTTCCAAGATATCCGGGATTACCCTGACGAATAGTTCCGGTATAATCATCTGTAATGCCGCTGATATTAGCTGCTCCTCCTTCAATAGGACTCACAACAGCATCATCATTTTTCAGGAAGTCGGGACTACTGCATGAAGTACTTTCCCAGGTAACATCTTCAGTGACTGAATTCTGATCCTGAGTTACAATGTACGCTTTGTAAGCTGAAAGATCATCATACAAATTTGTGCCATTCGAAAAAATTAATTGTGTTGGTGATGGTGTACCACCCCAAAATAAGTTACGATCGGATGCCGCATTGTAATTTGAATTATTGGTTGAACTTCTGCGATAAGCTGCGGTAACACCCGTACCTGACGGTGTGCTGCTATTATATATAATATTATTTCGCAGCGTTAAGTTTGCTGTAGTTGCTGTGGTACTTGTTGTATGAAATAATCCTGATGATCCAAAATTTCCTGTTCCTGCAGCATTTATGTAAATTGTATTATAACTGATATTAATATTCTGAGAAGTAGTCGTAGAGGTTATACTAATTCCCCTAATTACATCTGTTCCGGCAGCAGCTGGTGCAGTTAAATTTCCAATAAGGTTATTAAAATAATTTGCCGTAGCTCCAGAATTACTTGCAATAAGAATACCTGTAACAAGTCCTGCAGTTGTTGAAGAAGACGACGTTGACAAATTACAAATTTTATTTTTATAAACATTATTGACTGTTGCGTTTGTTGTCGTTGCATTTCCGATTCCCAAAATAGATCCGCTTCCGGTTAAGTCGGTAATAGTGTTTCCATAAATATTTCTGGTAGCATGATAACCTACATTGATACCTGTTATAGTTCCGGTACCACCAGTAATTGATGATATGGTATTATTAAAAATGTCACAATTCTGACCTACTCCTGTGGTAGAGTTTATGCCGGTAAATACTGAAGTGCCGGTAACCGAAATATTGCTGAAATTATTGCCGCTGATTGTTTCTGTACCTGAAGTTGGAGACCCATTGTTATAATAACCATAAAAAGTTCCGCTGGCACCTGTTTTCGTAATAGTACCTGAAGTTGTATTGCCTGACGCGGAAACCGATGAACTTGAGTTATTGTTATAAATTAAGTAGGAAGTTGAAGTTGCTCCAATAGTTCCACTTAAAGTATTGTTGTTAAAATTTATCGATGTACCTGAATTAGCATTGTAAATCCATTGCACTGCGCTGGTGCTACTTGTATTGGCGGAAATAATGTTATTGTTTGCCGTGATTGCTCCAATTACACCTGTTGAGAAAAAAACACCATAAAAACCAGAGGCATGTGCAGAACCACCTCCACCAGCGTTGTTTATAATGTTATAGTCTGCACTTGCATTATTGGTATAAATAAAATAAATACCATAAGTTGTAGTTCCAGAACCTCCACCAAAATTTTGAATCGTATTCCCATTACCAGCACCACTTGCACCAATCACTAAATTCTGATCACATAAAGTAGCAGAATTATATCCTCTGCAATAAATGCCAATATGGACATTGCTGATTGTAACACCGGTAATAGTAACATTTTCAGTCCGGCCACTGTTGGCGGATACGGTTACTCCTGTTGCTGAACTTACTGATGTAGTTCCATTTCCAATATGAATACCCATCACATAAGCACTGGTACCTTTGGTCATAGTAATGGCACAATTCTTAATTGAGAATGTCTGACAGGCATTTGTTGCTGTTTTAGAAGTGAAATAACCATTTTCAATACCCTGGTTTGATGCCGTAACATCAAGTCCGTCGAAGTGAAGGTTATCTGTTCCGTCGATTCGAATAATAGCATCACCTAAACCTCCAACCGTGGAAGTTGTATTTGAGCCTGCATCCGTTCTGTTCAAAACGGGATTTGCTCCAACGCCACTTTTTTGAAAGGTGATAGCATTTGCAAGATCACCCGCTAATGTGATGTTGTACTGCGCAGCTGTGTTTTCAGAAGTACCCGCTGCAAGTTCAAATACCACGGGTCCACTTAATGAGGTCACTAAATTTAAATCAGTTATAGCATCAGCAAGTGACGAATAACTACCTGCAAGTGCAGGTGTTGCATTGGTGTTTCCGGTAACTGTCACGGAAATCTGACCATAGGATTGACTCGATATGAATCCTGCAAGCAGAAAACATATCAGCCAATTCATTTTCTTTCTGAAGAAAGAATGTTTTGTTTTGGATAATTTGTTCATTTTATTTATTAGATAGGGTTAGTTTTATATAAATTTAAGCAACTCTTTGTATTCTGGAGGAATCATTCTCACAAACCGAAAACAGTGTAAATGAAACACTTTTATTCAACTACAATGTTATTGAATCCCTTGATTCTGCACAAGTGATCAGATATTAATAATTGAAAATGTTGAAAATTTTAACCATTGATTATCAATTACATACAGAAGATTTGTTATTTAAGTAAACCTTTTAGCGTCTTCTACTCAAAAAAGCTTAAAACAAGGTGAAACTTCTTACCAAATTCTTATTCAAGGGTAAAATATTTCCGGAAATTAATGGTTCTTTAATTATATAATTCTGGAACTGTAAAAAAGGATGCCAGCCGTAAACATAAATCGAATACAACCTTTTATTAAAATAATACCAATTCTCAAATTTTTATTACCCGGTAAAATTTCTCGAAACCGGTGGCAGAAACATTAACAAAATAAACACCTTTTGCAAAATGAGAGGTTGAAATAATCCAGTCGTTGTCGGCTACCTCATAATCATAACTAATTGCCTTTCCCAGCTCATCATAAATTTCAACTTTCAGAATAACCGATTGATCGCCAAAATTAATAACCAGATGATCTGTAATAGGATTTGGGTAGATTTCAGTTGCTGTTGTAATCATAATTGAATCGCGTGCATTACAGCCATTTTGATCTGTCACAACAACTATATATAATCCAGGTGTTGTTATACCAATTGAAGCACTTGTTGCACCGGTATTCCATAAGTAATTAGTAAATCCTGCTGCGGCTGAAATTGTGAAATTACAGGGACTACAATTAATGTCATTCCCAAGTTCAACAACGGGTTTCGGATTTATAACTGCATTAACAGTATCCGTAATAGCGCAACCTGTATTTACATCTTCAATTGAAACAACATACTGACCACTTTCTTCAATAAATAATTCCGAATTAGTTAAACCGTTTTGCCAGGTGTATAAATAATTTATACCTATAAATGCATTCAGATTAATTGGAAAACAACTTGAAGTATCATTTGTAAGAACAGAAACCGGTAACTGATTTATGATTACATTAATTGTATCTCTACTCACACAAGAACCTATGTTACTTGTTGCAGTAATAATGTAGTTACCTGATTGGTAAACTACAATTTCAGATGATGATGCTCCGGTTGACCAAACATAAGTATTTGACATATCGGATGTGCCAATAGTAACTTCACTTCCACAATAAACAATATCCTGACCAAGATCAATTACCGGAAAAGCATGATTGGTTGTTTGTATAGTATCGTAATTCTGACAACCGGTGATTGAATCTATAATCAAAAGAGTATAAATCCCCGATAAGGAAGTAATAATAGATTGCATGGTACTACCATTGCTCCAATTATATAAATAATTAACTCCAGCCGATCCTGATAAAATTATTTCACCGCATGCAGCAGTATCAGGCCCTAAATTATTTACAGGTATTTCATTTATGATAACATCTATTGTATCTGCATTAAAACATCCTGTTAAAATATTGGTGGCATTCAAGATATAACTTCCCGAAGTATTTGTAGTAACATAAGCATTTGTATCTCCGGTTGACCAGAGATAATTATTTGTTAAATCCGTAATACCCAAAGTCACTGATCCACCGCATTGAACAATATCGTTTCCCAGATTTACAACAGGAACAGGATTCACAACAACCGTTATTGTATCAGAAATAAAACAACCGAAAGTACTTTCCTGCAGGAAGAGCCAATAACTTCCGGATTGCAATACAGTAATTGCTGAATCCGTTGCTCCATTACTCCAGGAATGCAAATAATTTGAATTGTATGGAGCATCAATTGTAAGTTTTGCACAAACAATGGTATCAGAACCTAAATCTAAAAATGGAATCGCATTGATGGTAATCTGAATTGTATCTGCATACTCACATCCGGAAACCGGATCAACAGCATTTAATATGTACTGTCCGGAATTGTCAACAGAAATATAATTTGTAGTATCACCTGTCGACCACAAATACTGGTAAGTGCCGGCGATATTCCCTATGAGGATACTTCCTCCACATTGAGTGGAATCGCTTCCAAGCGAAACAACCGGTAATGGATTTACAACAACCGAAATGGTATCTGAATTATAACATCCGGTTATACTATCCTGAATAAAAAGCGAGTAGGTTCCTGAATTAATTGCAGTGTAAGCTGGTAATGTTGTTCCATCCTGCCAGGTATAATTAAAAGCAGATCCGGTTTCTCCATCTAAAATAATATGTCCGCAAACTGTAGTATCATTCCCCAGATATGCATTGGGAATAGAATTAATTGTAACTACTATTTCATCTTTTACAGAACAATTTCCTGCTATGCTGGTTGCCGTAATGGTGTAATTTCCTGTTTGATTTACTGTAACAAATTGCGTTGTACTTCCTGTTGACCAAACGTAAGTATAATTAGTATCTGTTGTTCCAATACTGATAGTACCTCCGCATTGTGTTGTATCAGAGCCGAGAGAAATATGCTCATTATTATTGGTACTAAAACGTATAAGCTCGGTCATTTGCTCATACTTACCATCAGAAACAACAGCATACCACTCATATGCTGAAGCCATTTGCAAACCTGACCAGAGATATGAAGCATCGGCACCGGGAGCAACAACAATACTATCCAATAGTTGATATTCAGGGGTCATGTTATAATCTAAATTGTACTTGCTATCCCCATCGGTTTCAAACATATCAAGCAAAGGTGAGTATGTTTCAACTGCAATTTTATTTATCGCGGGTTTGAATTCCAAAACTTTAATCCATCCGCTTCCTCCGGTTGGCCTTGATTGATAATCAGACAAAATAGTATGAATAATATTTCCATTTATGGTGTCTGTTCTTTTTCCTTCACCGGGCATATGACCACAAAGCATTAAAAATAAATTTGGATTATTGTTAAGATGATCGAATGTAGCTTGTCCCTGGGGACCAAAAGTATTGTCAGGATTTAAAAAATGGTGACTGGTTACAATTGCTCTTCTGGAAGGGTAGGCTTTTAAAATGCTGTCGGCCCAATTTAAAACTAATGGATTTGCCACCTGATCGTATTCCAGATTAATTTCAATAAAATCATATCCGCTAGCTGAAAAAAGAGTAAAATGATTATCATAATTTAAACCATAATAACCTCCATAATAGCTTCGGCTACCAAATCTGGCATAACCAAAGAACTGGTTAAAAAATGTTGTGTTACCATTAGGGTTTCCCATTCCGGTCTGATCATGATTTCCAACACAAATAGAATATGGGATTCCCTCAGGCAGACCGGTTGTAATTGGATTCTCAAGATAACTGAAAGCAGTGTCAGCTCTTCGCCATTCAATATCATTCCCTCCATTCTGTCCGTTTTCAGTACAATCGCCTAACTGTGTAGCAAAACAAATATTTTTTAGCGCCGTATTTGCCGCTATCCAGTTTGTTTGAACTTTCAACCCTTCAATTGTTCCGCCTTTAATTTCAGCAGTATAATGTTGCGTATCCGGTATTGGAACAATGGTAAAATTTGGAGGTGAATTAAAAGCAGGCCTTCCATAATATCTGACCACAAGCGTATCATTTCCTGAATCATTACTAAGTACATTTAAAATAACATTATTAACAGGAACACAGGTATCGCCATTAAGTGGAGTAATTACAGTTGGAAAATCGGGAACAACATTTATATCCATGTTAAGTGGTGCACCGGGCTCCCAGGAATAGCCAGTTCCATATAACAGTCCATTAACATTATTTCCGGATGAGTCTGCTACAGCACTTCCTGTTCCTTCATTAAAACTCCAGCAACCTGCAAGTCCGGGATGAGGTGAACTTATAACAGTATTAATATTACTTTGGATCTCAATTATATTTCTTGCATAATTCCAGATTCTAACTTCATCAATTAAACCATGAAAAAAACCATGCGCCAAACCGTAAGATCTTATGGCCGACGCTATAGATGCATGTTGTATACTCTGTGCTTGAGTTTTTACTCCTATGCCCACATTAAATTCCAACTGTCCGTTTAAATAAAGTGTCATCTGATTGCTGTCAAATGTAAGTGCTACATGATACCAAACGCTATCAACGATGGGAGTAATTCCATATTGAGGATGGTTCAACCCTGGGCTCCATTGTAAAAATCCCTCTTCAATATCAGAGACTAGTAAATTTGTTGTGGAATCAATTCCTAAAAAATAATTTAAATCACGGTTATCTGTATCAGATTCACCGCGGCCCTTTGTAATCAGAGGAACTGCATATGCTCCACCAGTTCCGGTTCCTGTAGGAATACCCTGTCCGGTAACCATGAACCAGCATTCCAGTGTATATGCTTCCAATCTTAAATTAGAGTCATTCCCAAAAGAAATATAGTCATCGACACCGTTAAAACTGAGCGCATAATTTTGACTATAACCTGCAGATGTAAGTGCACATAAAAAGAATGTGCAAATATATTTTAACAAAAATTCCCTGACAGGAATAATTTTTTTTCTTTTCATTTAAGGGCAGTTAATAGATCAGAAAACAGAATCGGTACAGTTATTACATTTTACCAGCTGATATCACAACAGGTGAGTTAAATTCCATTGAAAACAAATTTAGTAAATCTAATAATTTTCTCGGTTTGACAAAAATAGTCATTCGAAAAAATGGCTTAAAGCTACGTATTTATTTGATTATTAATAATTTAGTATATTATTAATAACGTTAAACAGTAGCCATTCCATCAATATTCTCAAATAAAGCTTTATGTTGTTTCCGAAAAACCGATTTAATTATGGGATGTGCCGGATATACACCTTTGAGGTATACATGTTCTGAGATCATAGTACCATTTGCCGACTCCCTGATTTCAAACAACAGATTTAAACTTATCAAACGGAAAACAACAGCCTTCATTGATACTATCAAATCATTTTTATCGGAACTTATAGATGCCGGATAATTGAAAGAAAAAGGAACACCGATAAATCGCAATCTCTCATAAATATGCAAAGATCCATCAGCCTTTTCATTAATATCATAAATAACAGGGTGAATGGATACAAATAAATCGGGTTTTGAAATATATTCGAAGACCTGCGCTGCAGATTTTGATACTTCAAAATTCATATGTAGTTCTGAAGTAAATATATCTTTTTTATTCATTAAATTATTATTCTTCATCTTCCCACAAAACAGAAACCAGCTTCCATTCGTTGTTCACTTTAGCAAAACTCAGGAATTTAGTACCTTTAGACTCGAATTTCTTTCCATTTAAAATGCCTGATTTAAAATAATAGGAAGTTCTATGTGCAAGACTTCTTTCTACAATATTCTGTCCAGAAATTTCCTCCTCCGTAAAATCAGTTAACGTACCATCTGTAAGTATTTTTTCCCTTGGCGGGATGAAAGTGTTTAGGTTAAAACTTTCAGTTATCTGGCCGGTATTTTTAAGTATTACTATATTTTCGATACAAAGTTCACTTAACAAATCGAGATGAGGTCCTTTGTTATTTCTGTTATCAAATACAGCATAAAACCTCGCTGTAATCAAATTTATTTTTGCTGCATCATCATGAATGGTGCTATTTGAAAACAATAATAATGTCTCTTTACCATCATGCATGCTTACCGATTTACTGAAGCCGAAGCCACTTTTAATCAGCAAATTTATAGATTTCGTATTTGCAGGATCGGTTACAGCCAGAATTTCATTCACTTTAAATCTATCGCCGGCAATCTGTAAAACGGCCCTGCTTGCTTCCTGACCAAATCCTTTCCCAATATAATCGGGTAAGAGCGCGAAACCAATATCACAGGCAGGCAATTCTGCTCGTTTCAATAATCCGCACATGCCAATTGGCATATCACCATCATTCAGTGTTACTTTCCATAAACCAAATCCATTTTGGTTATAACCCGAATAAATACTCTTATTCAGGTAGTTTAATGCGTCATCTGTAGTTTTTACTTTTCGATCTCCAATAAAATCGAGCCACCCTTTAGAATTAAGGAGTTCAATAATAAAAGGCGCATCATCATCTGAGAATTTACTGAGTGCAATTCGATCTGTTTTTAGGATTAGTGTATCTGACATGGTTTAAAAGAAAATCTACTCAAAGAAAAGCATTTGAAAATTAAGATGTTGAAAATATTAAAATTTATTATTCTATAAACTTCATAATCGCTTCTGCCAATACATCGGCTGCAGCCGGAAACTTGCGAAACCACAATTCAGGCTCGATTAACTCCAGCTCCGAAAGTAAAAGTTCGTTGGTATCCGACCAGATTAAATCGACCCTGGCATAAGCAGGAATAATCGGACAGGTCTTTACAATGGTTTCAGCCAAAATGATCATGTTTTTATCCGGGATATAATCATGCACCGTACCACCAAAATCGTCCTGAACACGAAAATCGCCAGATTTTGCTTTCTTTAATACTGCATGAGTAAATTTACCACCCATTACCATTAATGCCACTTCTCCCCTTTCCATAATCTGATATTGATACTCTTGTAAAAGCATGGATTCATTGGTAATAAGTTCCTTAAAAACAGATTCCAGTTCCGAAACATTGGATTCATCAAAAAGATAGGTGTGTCGCGCAGCACCACTGATAGCAGGTTTTAAAATAAACTTTTCCCAGGAAACGTTTTTAATAAGGTCGCGCAAAGTTTTTTCAGACCCTGGCTCAATAAAAATAGTTGGAGGAATATTTATTCCCTTTAATTTCAGATCAGCAAGATAATGCTTATCAATATTCCATCTTATAAGTGGTACAGGATTAATAAAGTTAGTTCGTGTTGCTGTTGTGGTGATCCATTTATCAAACTCCTCAAATCTGTCGAAATAGTCCCATGTAGTTCGAAACATAGCAAATCGGGTTGATGTCCAGTCGAAATCAGGATCATCCCAGTTGGTACGGGTAACTTTCAGCCCCTTTTTAATAAGTGCTTCCGAAACCAGCCGGTCTTCCGTAATGATATTGTTATTATACCAATCACCATCTTTGGTTTGAAGATATCTTTTGTCGGTAAGAAGTGTGATGTCGAACAAACTGGTGAAATTTAAACCTCAAAGATGGAAATTATAAACCGAAAATAGAATACAATCAGGTAAACCTACCTTTTGAGTATTTTCCTGGCTAATGTCCTTTCTGTTGATGTTAAAGTTAGTGTATATACACCGGTAGCTAAATGAGCAATATCTAATTGCATACTACTTGATACTTCGTTTTTTTGAAATGAGAAATTCTGCACTGTTTGACCGAAAGTATTGGTGACAATTCCGGAATAAACTCCAGAAAAGTTATTGTCAATTTGAATCGTAACATTATCATTTACAGGATTAGGATACACCAACAACTGATTTACATCTCCTTGAATTTCGGAAACATTAAGTGGTGCAGCAGTTTTCCATAGTTCAAAATTTTGTGCATTGGCAGCATTAAAAAAATACAAATCGTTCAGGCTTGGGAAAGAATGCATGTAAGATGGTTCCAAAAATGACTGTAGTAATGTTGTACCGGCATTAGTTCCATCGCTTGTCCATAATTCTTCATTAGTGCCAGTAGTGCTGAATATGATGTAATATTTGTTATTATAGAAAAACATTTCATCGATATTATCCAATGTTCCCAAATTCTTAATTAAAATAGTGCCTGCAACAGTACCGGAAGATTTCCATAACTGCAGATTACCGGATGCAGATAATTCATAAAAAGGCTTCCGGGAATCCGGTAAAATGATGAAAGTAATAAGGACTATTAAATGAATGCAGATTAATTGTGCCATTCATTGTTCCATCGGTTACCCATAAATGGTAGTTATTGGCAGATGCAGCTAAAATAAAGTAAAATTTATTATCAGTAATGGTAGAAGTAATCAGATTTCCATAACTGCCAAGTTGCTTTACAATTGATGTACCACTTGGCAAGCCATTTGTTTTCCAAAGTTCTATCACACCTGTATTATCCTTTTAAAAAACCACGTATCATTGCTGCTTCCTGTATTCACCACATTGTAGAGTGTATATCCGTTTGTAAGGAATACGGTTCCGACCGCAGTTCCATCACTGACATACATGGATGTTCCGTAAGGAGAAGTAGGCGTGTAATAATAAATATTCCCAACTTCAACCATTTGTTCAATAAATAACTGAGAGCCAAAATTACCAATTAGAGGAGTTGTGCCGGTTGCGAGTGCAAGTTTTCTCAAATTTACAATGCCCTGAGCAGTTCGTTCAAAAAAATAGAGGTCATTGCTTGCCTGATAAAAATGAAAATTAAATATTTCAGGTGATATCCCTTCTAAATTAGTGCCTGCATTAGTTCCATCAGAAACATACAAGAATGTAGATCCGGTTGCTGCTTTTATTGAAAAGTAACATACAGTATCTCTGACGGCCAAATTATTACAAATAGTACTTGTTCCGAGTGTTTCCACCAAAGTAGTGCCTGCAACGGTGCCATCCGACTTCCACAGTGAAACAATATCACTTGCGGTGCCCTGCAAGAAATACATATCACTACTTGAAGGCAATTTGAACGGTTTCAAAACAAAATCAAAATTCAAAATAAAAATGGTGCCTGCTACAGTGCCATCACTGGCCCATAATTTTCCACTTCCGCTACTGCCATAAGAAATGTATGTCATTTTCCCGTTGGCTTCCGGCCAGACAGCACTTTTGGTATATGTGCCGAATGAAATAATCATGGTAGTTCCAGCGACAGTGCCATTGGTTTTCCACAATTGCATTTGTCCGGCTGCACTATATTCAATAAAAAACAAATCTGAACTACCCGGAATTGAATGAAATTTACCGGGGTTTTCAAATGTCGCGAGAAATGATGTTCCGAAAGCACTTCCGTCACTGATCCAAAGTTGTTCTGTAGTACCGGTTGTACCTAAAACATAATAGTTTTTATTCCCAAAACTAAAAACGGTGTCCGGCTGATCAAAACTACCCAGATTTTCAACAAGTGTGACCTGCGCACGAACTGGGTTCAGACAGACAAATAAGGTGATAATAACAAGTGCGATACTATAAATGGTATTCTTCATCAGGAAGAGGCTTTTTTAACCATTCAAATATACAAAATTTACAAATCAGGCTCCAAATAATAAAAGTTCGTCAGGCCTGACTTAATATTTGCCGAAACTAATATTTTATAAGTTTGAAATTCTTTCGAAGTTCTGTACAACTAAGCAAATATAAGCCTGCGGATAAGCCGGAGCCATCAACCAAATTTGATCCACTTGTTAATGCAATAGATCTTACCAGTTTGCCTGTTGTATTATATAAATATACAGTAACAGGTTTTGTAACATTTATCTGGAAATACTCATCAAACGGATTAGAAAGAACACGAATATCATTTAAGCTTTGCACTTCAGAAATTGTTGTCGGATTTAATACAGGTTTAATCATTAAAAGTCCGATATCTTCATTTATAGCAGAGCCTAAAACAATTGTTCCGGTCAAGAAAATATTTCCGCTATTTGTTACCAGAAAAGAATTAGCAAATTCATCCACTACACCTGACACAAAATTCTTGGAATAATAGCCAGTACCATTAAAAGTTAAATCCAATACTCCCGATGAATCGATGCGTGTTATCAAATAATCAAATCCATTGGAACCAATTTCAGCAGCTCCTGAAACCAATATTTTATTATCGTCTACAACTTTGAGTTCTGTAGGTTCAGCACTCCCAAATCCTATTGTCACGTTTACTTTGCCGTTTGTACCAAACGATGGATCAGGCAATCCATTGCTTAAATACCTTGCAACTCCGATACTTGTATTCGAAGTTTGTATGGTAGCAACGATAATAATTCTCTCCTGATCATCCAGATCAAGACCATACATATATGAACTACTTGCAAAGCTAACTGTTGCATAACCGATGCCTGCAAAAGTATTGTCAAGAATTCCGGTTGAATCAATTTTCAGAATCATGGAATTAGAGCCCGCTAAGCCTCCAAAAACAATTTTATTGTCGGCAAGGACTCGTATTCCAGTTCCAAATTCTGCAAATCCGGTTGGATTATACAGTTTCTTCCCATCGAAATCAAAGGAGGCATCCAGTTGGCCATTATCTTTAACTTTAACCACGAAGAAATCATTATCGAGAGGAGTTCCACTGGTTCTGGTTGCACCTGTTATGTAAATATTTCCCTGCGCATCAAAATCGAAATCACTTCCCAGATCGGGTTGCGTACCTCCACCGGTAAGATCAACAAAAAGCACACCGTTGCCATTAAAAGTATTATCTAAGACTCCATTTGAGTCAAGACGGCAAATCATGAGATCCAGACTATTTCCTGTGGAAGGGGTGCCGGAATTCACAATTACGATTCGTCCGTTAGCATCAATCTTTAATGTAGGAGCCTGTCCACCGATCGACCCCTGATTTCCCATGCTGACATAAGCTTTTCCATCTCCACTAAAAGTTGAATCGAATGAGTAATCCTGATAAATTCGTGAGACACACAATTCAAATGCACCAGTGCCCTGATTCTTGCTTAGACCAACAAAAACCAATTTTTGATCCTGCTGAATATCACAACCGAATCCACGATCTATATTATTGTAAAAATTAGAAATAGCCAATCCATTACCATTAAAAACAGAATCAGCAACATATTGTTGAGCAAATGCAACTTTAAAGCTGAGCAGAGAAATTACAATAATCAGAACTGTAAGTTTGAGTGTGGTTAAATTCATCATAGATATATTACATTTTATACCAAAGGTAATATAATAACCATGCAATTTTTATATCCATGCCAGGTAGCTTGGTAGAATTATATCTACTAATATACTTATAAGCCAACACTTAAAGTTTTCTCACTCAGTTTTACAAAAATCAAACCTGTACTGATTTCCACTTTCCTTTTTTAAAGTAGTACCAGGCAATAAGTGCAATTGCAGTTTCAGCAACAGGAATTGCAATAAAAGTTCCAGTTGCTTTCATATCGAATACGATGGCCAGGGTATATGCTAAAGGAATTTGGAACAACCAAAAACCAACGAAATTTATCATGGTAGGGGTTTTGGTATCACCGGCTCCATTCAATGCCTGGGTCATTACCATACCAATACCATAAAAAATAAATCCGGCGCCAATAATGTTTAATGCTTCAACACCATAAGCTACAACACCGGGCTCTGTTGTGAAAACAGAAATAATTGGGCCGGCAGCGAAAAGGAATAACAGCATTACAAAAAACATAAAAATCACATTGAACTTCATAGTGATCATAACACTTTGCTCGGCACGTTTAATTTCTTTAGCTCCCAGATTTTGTCCAACCAATGTTGCAGCAGCATTGCTTAACCCCCAGGCCGGAAGAATAAAGAAAACGAGATTGCGCATGGCAATCTGATAGCCTGCTGATGCAGTGGTGCCTCCGGTTTCAGCTACAATTTTCGAAAAAACAATCCAGCTGCCACTGGCAATTAAAAACTGAAAAGTGGCAGGCCAGGCAACTGTTATCAGCGATTTAATGACAACCCAATCGATCTTAAAGTGACTCTTTAGCAATGTGAGGGATCCTTTACTTCCGGATAACTGATAAAGCTGATATACAACGCCGGTGCTGCGTGCAATTACGGTAGCAATTGCTGCACCTTCCAAACCATAAAAATGAATTAAAATCGGATCGAGAATTATATTGACAATACTTGCCAACCACAAACTCTTCATAGCAATAGCAGCATTTCCTGCTCCTCTAAAAATTCCATTGATAAGAAAAATGAGAATAATAGAAACAGAACCACCAAACATGATTCGGGTAAAGCCGGTACCTTCTTTTACTACCTCATCACTGGCCCCCATCAGTGATAAAATTTCTTCAGCAAAAATCACACCTGCAATACTTATAACAATTGTTGCAACCAAAGAAACAATGATTGCCTGAGCACCTGCATGCGATGCTGCTTCCGGATTTTTCTCACCAATTCTTCGTGCTACAATAGCAGTTGCACCGGTACTTAAACCGATGGCAAGAGAATATACTAATGTAATCACCGATTCTGTTAAGCCAACAGTAGCAATGGCATTTTCACCAAGTTTACTCACAAAATACATATCCACCACAGCAAATACACTTTCCATACTCAATTCGAGTATCATTGGTATTGCGAGTAAAACAACCGCCTTTGGAATACTTCCTTTGGTATAATCTACCTCCTTGCCATCAAGGGACTGACGCAATACAGACCAAAATCTGATGAGTGAAGATTTAAGAGACATGAACTTTCCGGTAAGAGTGGGCAAAACTAAGAAAAGTAGCGGAAAAAATG
Organism: Bacteroidota bacterium; assembly: GCA_016713525.1. Lineage (GTDB taxonomy): Bacteria > Bacteroidota > Bacteroidia > AKYH767-A > OLB10 > JADKJB01. Next base: position 320,527 of record JADJOZ010000008.1, read on the forward strand.
ACTTAAAATATAAATTTACGATTAATTAACTTCTGCGATCCTTTTTATACCGTTTGCCATATTTAATTTTCTTCAAATCTTCTCTGGTAACTTTGATATTTACTTTTTTGTTTTTATCTTTCTTTTCATGATGTGACTTCCCTTTGGCAACATGCTTTGGTCGCTTCACTTCAATAATTTTCATATTGATTACGGGAATTTCTGATTGAATCAGGACATCAGAAATTTCTATTTCAACAGGCATTTTCTTTATGGATATTTTGCGGCCCATTAATTGTTCCACATTTGCCTGATTGCTTTTGTCGAATTCTGAAATAAAAGTAATTGCAATTCCTTTCTTACCTGCACGACCGGTTCTTCCGATACGATGCATATAATTTTCAGCAACGGGGGACATCAATATTAATTACATGAGAGACTTCGGCAACATCCATACCACGTGCCATGATATCGGTTGCAATTAGAATACGACATTTCCCGGATGAAAAATCTTCTACTGTTCTAAACCGGGTATTTTGATTTTTATTTCCATGAATTATCGAAAGATTATCAGGGAACAATGGTTCCAGTCTCTCGAATATTTCATCAGCAATGGCCTTTCCGGAAGCAAACACCAGTACTTTCGACATCTTCTCATCCGTAGTCAGCAGATGTTGCAGAAAATTCATCTTAGTATTAAAATTAGGAACCTTATATCCAATTTGAGTAATATTTGAAAGTGGAGTTCCTGTTGGTGCAGCTTCAATTTTTAATGGGGATCTGAAGTTCCTGAAAATAAAAGCTTCCACCTCATCAACCAAAGTAGCTGTAAACATCAAACTTTGCCGTTTAACAGGAAGAAGATCAATAATATTTTGCAATTGAGTTCTAAAGCCAAGATTTAACATCTCATCAACTTCATCGATCACAATTTTTTTGATGGCACTGCTTTTTATAGTGCCATTTAAAATTAAATCATTCAAACGCCCGGGAGTAGCAACCACTAAATCAACACCTTCATTAATGGCAGCCATTTGCGACTTTATATTTGCACCTCCATAAGCTCCGGTGACTTTGAAATTCATGTAAGAAATCAATTTCTCAACTTCACTCACAACCTGAGCAACCAACTCTCTGGTGGGAACAATTACCAACATTTCAGGATATCGTTTACCGGTATATTGCCACTGCCGGATAAGAGGCAATAAATAAGCATAAGTTTTTCCGGTACCGGTTTGGGCAATACCCAGCACATCACTTCCGGCCATAATTGGAGAAAAAGCTTTTTGCTGAATAGTGGTTGGGTGGACCAGTTCGAGCTCCTCAAGAGCCTTAAGAAGGGGCTTGGTTAAATTTAAATCACTGAATGTCATACTGTTGGCACTAATCATAGTCTACAAAAGTACGCTTTTAAAGGCTCATTTTCCGGGAATACCGAAAGAAGCGGTCAGGATACCCTGTATTTAGGTTTCCTGAAAAAAGAAAGCCAAAGCATGGTAGCATTAAATGCAAAGAGATATAAAGTCCATGCAACATGTAACCAATCGTGATTCAAAGAAATTAAAAGCGTAAGTGACCACGATGTAAATCCAAAAATCCAGGAGTTAGTTTTTCGGATTCCGGATTGTTCCATGCTTTTTTGAAAGTTGGAATTGCGAGAATAAAATCAGCAGTGATGGCAAATAAAGTAGTTGCAACTACATTTTCTGTGACCAGATAAAAAACCATACATACAGATCCTGCAATTAAAAATTTCCAGTCGCTTTTTATCAATGAATAATTTTTAAGAATTAATCCTGTTAATGCAATAGTAGCGCATCCAACTACTGAAATTAGCAGTCCTGTTAAACTGCTTTGCCAGCCTTTTTCCATAAAAAGCGAAACAAAACCTGCACCCATGAGCAATGCCCAACCCGACCAGGAAAGGACGCTTGGAGTTACTTTCTTTCTAAAAACATCAATGATGTAAGTCAATTGAGCAATTCCAATTAAAATTCCGGCTATTAAGGTTATGATTTGTTGAATAGTCAATTGAACAGGTTGGTAAGTGAAGTAGAACACGACAAAGTTACACAAAGCAAATCAGCGGGTCAATTAAAATAACTATAAACAAAAAGGGTCTTCCCAAAACAGGAAGACCCAACGAAAAATGCACCTGAGTTACTTCGTGAAACTACACGAGAGGTGTAACGGTCATCCGTATTGGTAATAATTTCAACAAAATAAATTCCGGAGTCGAACTGAGAAATTGAGACTTGTAATTTCGAAACCATAGCATCTTCAGAAACAACAGCCTTTACAACACGACCAGAAATATCGATGATTTTAACTGCCTTAATGGTTGAAGTATTCTTAGCCAATGCAATCACAAATTCGCCTGCATTAGGATTTGGGACAATACTGATTTCTGCTTCTGCAGCTGAACCTGAAACCTGTCCGTAACTTCTTTCATTAACTTCTGTACAGATTTTTTCTTCATCATAATATGTAATAGCATTACCATAGACTTTTCTATCGAAGTCTGGTGTCACAGTTTTCAGGTAACCAGATGCAGTATAAGTTTTATCTTTAGACATATCATAATTATACAAACAGCAGCTTATTCCCTGATCAGTAATTCTGCTAACTAAAATATCTCTGTCAGTTGGATTCCCAAAAAATCCGGTGCCAATATAAGAGGCGTCATTTAATTGGACAACATCTCTAAAATGTTCGTTAATTCGCTGAACATTTGTAGTTGAAGCCCAGTCAATGTTTAATGTTGCAGGATCCAGTTTCAGTACAAGACCATCGAAGCCGCTGGCAGTATTATCGCCGTTTTCACCGGCAATTATCAGTTTATAATCTTTCGTAATTTTCATTTTGTACGCAACTTCATAGGATATGGAACTTGTATTTCCAAAATTACATGGCTTGGATTTGCACCCTGAGTTAGATCGGTCTTAAGTTTAAAAATATAGAGATCACGGAGTGCGTTGCCTGTATTCGTAATGCTTCCGGCAATAAAAACGTCGGTACCGTTTGCTTTTGAGAATACGGCAACAGTATGTGCCACCTCTCTTCGTCCAAAGTTGTTTATTATCTCAGAATCAATATAGGTTAGTGATTGATTCACTTTTATAACAATAGCATCTTGCAGAACCAAGTGATCTTTCCCCAACAACTAAGTATTCATTATTATAGGCATCTTTGTCATATCATTGCTACATCATAACCAAAAGTCATTGGCATAAGAAGGAACCGAAAGTGTTTTGAGCTATAATTGCTCCATCTATTCTGATTTTTATCGCCAGTACGTCAAATTGCAGTAGAAGTGCTTTTTGAATTTTGAAACCAACAATCATCAAAGCAATTCATTTGGGTTCGACATATCAATAATTTTTCTAGCTGCTTCGATTCGGTTATTATCGGTTCCATACATGTAGCCCATATTTGGCTTCCATCTTCACGGTTTAGCAACATAAATATTATGTTCCGTGGGAGAAATTATTGCTGTTCCAGCGATATAATATCCATCACCAGGGCGATGCACAACTGAATAACCCTCATCAGCGTATATACCACCAACTCTTTTGGCAATTACACTTGTTTCCTCTAAATCAGAATCATATTTTACAAAAATACATATCTCTGTCTCCTGAGTGCGGTGGATCCAACATGGTGCCTGCAATAGCACATCCACCATCTATTGTAGCAATAACTGCTTCTCCGATATCATTGTTACCAACATTCTCAATCATCTTACATAATGGATCAGCACCACAAATTTTAGGTGTAATTGTAATACTGGAAATAGCAGTACAGCCATCAGGATTTGTTATAGTAACGGTATAGGTAGTTGTGACGGTGGGATTAACAGTTGTACCTGGAGTCGGCGCCCCATTACTCCACAAATAAGTACAGTTTGTACAAGAGCTTAGTGCTCCAAGCAAGACGGTGTCACCCTGGCATGGTTCTAATTCTGAGGCGGTTGCTGTTACAGAAGGAGATGAACCTAAAAATACATTCTACACAATCGTATGCAGTGCAGCCGCTAGAATTTGAAACAGTAACACAATAAGTTCCCGACACGCAGGTTTGAGCATATTGACCACCATACAAACAAATTCCAGGGAGCGTCCAATCATATGAAGCATATCCACTTCCGGCATCTAAATTAATAGGACCATCACAAAGTAATAAATCCGGCCCCAGATCAACAGTTGGAGGAATCAATGAACCAACATCAACATATGAGTTATCATTTAAGTTAATGCTACAAGCAGGAATGTTCATAGAAATGCTATAATTAATATCAACTGTAGGTGATAAAATAGGATTAGGAATATTTGCATTACTTAGTCCAGTAGATGGAGTCCATGTATAAGTAGCGATGTCAGAAGGCAGCCAGCAATTAGGCTGAATCTCTGTTGGAGAAATACAGTCTAAGGTGTAATCGGGGACATCCAGTTCAATTGGGAAAATTCGGATATCATCCACATAAATCCAACCACTGAGGTGATCAAGGTTTTGAGAGTAAATTAGCAAATCGGTATAATTTGCATTAGCGGTAAAACAATAAGTTGCTTCGACCCAATTTGTACTGGAAATATTTGTTATTGTAACTATATTTTGTCCTGCAGGTATTAATATACCAGGCGAGGGCAAACCGGATCCGGCTAAATTAAAAAGTTGAAAATTTAAAAAGTCTACAGGATTCACCTCTTCAAATCCTCTTTGATACCAGAATTTCAGAACATATTGGTTTCCTGATGTAATTGCTACAGGCGTCATAATGGCTTCGCTTGAATTATCCATACACCAAAACTTGGCATAGGTGGTTGGATCGGGTGTTGCATATGCATTGGAGACCTCCGGTGATCCCCAGGCCTGAGACCATCCGGGTACTAAACCTTGTGCAAATTCACTAATGCCACCTAAGCTATCACATCCAAACCCTCCATTTGTAACCAAAGTATCACATGGCTGACTAAATCCCTTATTGACTGTCGCAAGAAAGAACATCATTATTCCAAAGGCATATTTCCATTTCATGATTCATAGATTTTAATTTTTACCTACTCTCTCCGCTTTTCGGCTTCCGCGTGTTTTTAGCAAACCAAATGTTGAAATTGTAAAATAGATTGGCTAATTAGAATTCACCAGCGGTGCGTTTCAGTTTATAAGTGTGTTGAAATCGGGGAAAAGTGTGTAGGATTAATAAAAATGATTGACTCTCAAAATGCTATATATCGCAATTCAGTTTGTATTCATTGTGTCCGAGCCACAAATATTGAAATCTAAAAAACAAAATAGTTTTCAACAATCCAAATATTTTAACTACAGGAAAACCCTGAGACAAAATGTCATGAAATACCGTAAAAATATGTCATCATTAAATCTAAGGAATTAGTTTGCAACTAATTAATAAAAATCCATAAGCATTGTTAATAACCTATGAAACTTTATTCAATATACAACATCTCAAATCAAGAATTCCGAAATACTTTTTTCTAATATACATTTGAATTACTATTTAATCACCTCACAACTTAAAGCACCCCCCCGGCTTTACTTTCCGTGAAGGCTGAACCTTTATTGAATTAGTATAGTTGCAATTTTTCTATAAAAATGAATGCTCATCTTTAAACTGAAATAAAATGAAAACAAAAAAAAGAATGCCCTCTCCTAACAGTGTTATGAGTGGATTGCGAAAAACCTTTCTTGGAATTTTGTTGCTGCTGATCTCATCAACACAAATTAATGCACAATGTCCTACACTACCTGGATCAGTAACATTGCCAGTAGGAACAGTAAACTGGAACCTTAGTGTTTCAAGAGTCAAAAATGTTGTAGTACCGAATGGTTGCACTCTGAATATTACAGCTATTCAGTATATGTCGCCGGGCATAACAATTACTATTAACACAGGAGGAATAGTAAACCTGAATTCAGGTGGAGTATTACAAGCCTGCAATGTTTCCTGGGGTGGATTTCGAGTAAAAGGCAATGCAGCACTTTCACAAGCAGGAAGCAATCAGGGTAAACTCAATATTAATGGGACGGGGACTATCAAACATGCTACTCTTGCTGTTGATGTTGATGGTGGTGGAATAATTACAACTAATGGGGGAATTTTTACTGATAACAAAGAAGCTGTTTCAATGGACCCTTACAGTATTGCAACACCACCAAATGTAACTAACAACCTTTCCAAGTTTTACGGTACTTCTTTCGTGTGGACGGTTTTATTTCCCGGAACAACTTCATTCACACAACATGTTAAAATTAAACAAGTGTACAATATTCATTTTGGTGGATGTACATTTAACAATACTTATGGCAACGCTTCCACTAACCCTACGATAAGAGGTAAAGGTTTAGTTTCAATTGAAGCTTCATTCTTTTGCCACCGCCAAAACCCAACTATTATAAATGGGTGCAATGTATATAATGAGACCAAAACAAAATTTACTAATTTACTTGCAGGGATAGATGGTCGTACGGTGACTCCAAATAATTTAATTCGGAGTTCACGAATATGGCAATGTGAGTTTTTAAATAATGATCATGATATTTTCATTGACAAAGAACCAGAATACAAAATCGATCAAAACAGTTTTACGTACTATCAACCGAATGCTTTATTCTTCGCAGGGCAAACCAGTTTTATTAAAATCAATCAACTTCTTACAGGTACTTATCCTACAACCGGAATTAACTATAGCATTTACCGAAATGAGTTTAATGGATACAATAATGTCATTTTGGATTTTCTCCTAATAAATAATACTTACTATGGCTTAAGCGTATTTAAGAACACATTTACAAATTCTTTCCCTACAAATTCCGGACTTGCATATGGAGTAAAGGCACAGGGCAACAATATAGGCGCATCATTTACCTGCAATACATACTCAGGGTTTTATGATCGTTTACTATTCTTTACTGGTACGAATCCTGTTAGTTTTGGCTCTCCAACACAAACCGCAGCTAATGTTTTCCCACCATGTTCCAGTATTAATACCGCTATTCTGTTTATTTTAGGAACTACATCCACCTATTATTATGGACCCCAAGCAGGCCAAAACCCAACCGGATGTAATATTGGTGCTTTTACTCTAGTAAGTTTACCAAACCTTGCTCAACAAAATCCTTGTTTCGATTATACCTGCACAGCACCACCAAGATTTGCCGCGAATGATGCTCCAAGGTCAGTTGAAATTACAGCATTCCCAAATCCGGCTTCTCAAAATATTACATTCTCTGCGAATGAAGAAGTAGTATATCGTTCATTGACTATTTTTGATGTTTCCGGAAAAAAAGTTCTTGAAAAAGCTCCGGATTCGGAACAAACAATGATAGTGGATATTTCTGCTCTTCAAAAGGGAATTTATTTCTATGAAATAATTACTATTGATGATGAAAGAATAACCGGTAAATTTATTAAAGAATAATCCTATTAAAATAAAAAACGTCCTGATTCATAATCAGGACGTTTTTTATGCTTTAATTTTAATGTGTCACTACAAACTTTATTCGCTTCAAAGTATCGTTTGTGTTAACTTCAGCAAAATATATTCCATCATTCAGTTTTGAAACAGAAAGTGAAACACTTCCGGAATTGTTTTCGAGAATTTCGGGCTGGATAGATCTTCCGGTTATATCATAAATTGCCGTTACTTTTAGTTCTGAATTTTTATCGTGACTAATAGTTACCACATCCGAAGCTGGCGAAGGAAACACACTAATATTTAATGCTTCCATATCATCTGCAATTCCAACTCCCACACAAGCATCGTTAATACTGGTGAAAGAAGCTACTGAAATTGTTGGGGTTGTTACCGATAAAGTTACAGCAGAGCTGGTTGCTGTCGATGGATCAACCGACAGTGTTACGTTGGTTGTTGTAATTTGATATGGAATATCAGCACATAAATCGAAATTAGCATTCGTCCGGATCATTCCACCATAGCCACTATGAATTCCTGCTGCAACAACATCACCACCATTAGTCAATTTCATTTCATACAGATTTTCTGATGTTGTTGCTGATACAACTCTTTTTGCCCAATTCAAATTTCCGGTAGTGCCATCCAAATTCATAGCGAAAATGTGATTTTCACCTCCCATAATAGCCAACGATGCTTCACCACCAACAAGGATACTTCCATCTGGCATGAGCAACAATGAATACCCGTTCAGAGAAAGCCCCAGATCGCCGGAGTATTGTTTCGACCATAGAATGCTCCCTGTGGCATCCATTTCAGCAACCAATGCAGCATACGGATTCACTCCATCACTGTAACGGCCACAAAAAACAATGTTGCCATTTGGTTTTTCTTTCAGATCGTAAACAAAATAATCTGTTGATGGATCTGAGAACCATTTGGTAGATACTATGTTTAATGAAGCATCTAACCTGACCATTCCAATTGTCTCTATGGAATTTCCATTATCAGCATATCCCGAAATCAGTATTCCGCTACTTCCGGTAGCTATAAGATCAATCGCGTTGAAGCCTGTTCCGAGTGAAAGCAATTTTTGATCCAACAGATTTCCATTTGCATCTGTTTTTATAATACAAACATCACTTATGAAAGTAGAAGAATTTGAAGCCGAACCAACCAAATAATAATTTCCGGCAGCATCCTGAACAATGGAACGGCTCGATAAAGAATGTAATCCTGAAGCAAACGATTTAATAAAGCTTATATTCCCAACTACATCCGTTTTAAATAAAGTTACTTTCCCCACAAATGAATTGTCGAGCTCTTCACCGAAAAATGCAAAATTGCCATCAATGGTATTGATAACATTTGAAATTCTGTTATAGCCTGAGGCCGGGAAAGTTCGGATTTGTTGCACAGAACCAGTGGACGAAACTCTGGCGATCAGGAAATTACTTTCAAACAATAAATTTGTTGCACTTCCGGCAAATATAAACCCTGATAGCGCCGGCGTACATGTGAAGAATGCGGCTCCGGCAACTCCGGAATCATCAAATTTCATATAAAAATCGTTTTGTCCATTTACAGGCAACCAAAACGATAGTATTAATAATAGTGTGGCTAATTGTTTCATTTTGTTTTTTTGTCAAAGGTATGGCGGTGTAAAAGCCTGCACAATACCATAAGGAAGGTAAAACTGTATCCGTACTGGTACGGATATCAGATCAAATTCACAATAAAATCATTTCGGATTAATCATTCCAAATGCTTGGAATGAATCAAAAAAAACGGCACCAGCTAAAAATCCCCTTGCTAAGAATCAGTTGCCGATGCCGAAACAATACACCTGACATGTATTGAATTTCTTGAAATATTTTCTTAAATTGTATAAGTGCTAAGAAGATAAGCAAATTTTATAAAACGGCACCAGCTAAAAGTTTCCCTTGCTAAGAATCTGTTGCCGGTGCCGAAACAATACACCTGACGTATATTGTCTTTTTCTAATATTATCTTTGTTTAAACTCATCCATTATACCAAACACCTTTACAACGCGACGAATAACCACGCCAATAAATAAGGCATATGCCAAATAAAGAACTGCTTCCATATTTAAACTGGATTATAAATTAGTAAAATAACAGTAATAAAAATTCCTGAAGTACAGAAGGATTTTAGTTTACTTTCACAAAGTATCCTCTGGCAGTAGTAGCAATACCGGTCAACCTGATGCTGTAAACAGCAGCAGGTAATTCAGAAATATCGATACTATTCTGGTTTAACAGTTCACCTGATTTCATGATTTTTCCTGAAGAAGAGATGATTTCGAAATAATATTCTTCACGATCAGAACCATTAGTTGAAATCGTAATCATATCACGGGAAGGATTAGGAGAAATTGCAGCTTTTGAAACAGTAGAAATCTCATTAACCCCTACAAGTGAGCCAATATCCCACAACAAAACCATATTGTTTTGCGCTCCGGTAACTACTTTGTTCTCGGTTGGGGACCAGGCCACTGTATAGATATTTCCTGCACCGGACTGATTAAAGCTTGCAACTTGATTGTGCGTATTAAAATCCCAGATTCTAGATGTAGCATCTGTAGATCCGCTCAAGATATAGTTTCCATCAGGTGAAACAGCAATTGATCTGACATCATTCGCATGGCCTGTTATGGTATGCACTAGCAGTCCGGAAGCTCTATCCCAGATTTTGATGGTGTTATCTTGTGAACCGGAAATAATGAAATCATCATTCATGCTGAACTTAACATCATACACATCACCGGTGTGACCTGATAATGTTGAAATTAAGTTTCCGGCACTATCCCATAGCTTAATAGTGTTGTCCTGTCCGCCAGAAACGATGTATTGTCCATTGTGTGACCAGCTCACACTAAATACATATCCGGTATGTGCAGTTACATTATTTAACTGAGTACCTGATGCTACATCATAAATGATCATTTTATTATTGGTGCAGCCTGTTACAACTTTGTCACCTGCAGGTGAGAAATCAACCGAGAATGCTCCGACTGTTCCGGTATAAACCGTATAGGCCAAAGTTGGCGTTCCGGAAGTAAGGTCGAACATCAGCAAATATCCCAACTCCTCCAGCGCAGCCAGCCAGTTACCATTACTACTGAATTTTACTCCGGCAGTACACATTAATGTGGAAGATAACTGATATTCCCATAGCATGGAACCGGTTGGTACATCCCACATTCTCAACCGTGTTTCAGTACATTCACTACCGCTAAGAACTTTTGTTCCATCGGCAGAAAATGCAACACCATAAACTTCCCGCATATCGGGGTGACTGAGATTATTCCAGATTAATGACTGAGCTGATAACTTGTTTACAGAAATGAATATGAGAAATATGAATATAATTTTTTTCATGATTTTAGAATTTAGGTTTTCACTAAAATACCCGCAAATTAAATTGCATGAGCACCTTAGCCCGAAAACATGTAATTAAGAAATTGTAGAATAAATAATCGCTTAGCAGACAGCGATTGCCGGCGGATGAAAAACCGAATTTAATACCGGCTTATTGAAAAAAAGACGCATTCTTTAAAGGGAATTTTGCCGAAACGAAAATTGGCAAACTATTAAAGTTGATGGTTGAACCAATTCCATTAAAAATATTGAATTGTTTATCGTCAATCGTGTTACCAGAATTCTTTTGCTGATCTTCTTGTTTCTCAAGCTCTTTTTTCAAATGACATTTCCCTTGACAATTCTTTTCGGGAACTTCTTTGTTGATACAAAGTACTTTAGCGATAAAGCTTTTGTTCAACTGATATCCTGCAAATGAGACCATACCGCTGAAAGAACTCAGCAATACGGCACAGACCAAAACAGCAGATAACAGTCTTTTCATCTTAATAATGATACAAAATAAGCTAAACTCGGTTTAAAAACAAAAAGGAGTCCTCAAATATTTTCATATCTAATTGAATATCAATAGAAATAGAAATTTATTTTCATGCTTTATTGCCTGTAATTGGTTCCTATTCCTATATTTAATGAATCTAACCTGAACAATTTATGAAAAAACCGCTACAACTACTGATTTTAATTGCGACCATCATCCCTTACCTTTCTTTTGCACAATGTACCGAAACGCCCGTCACCCGGGTTATGATTATCGGCGATAGCTGGGCGCAATTTTTGGGATCCGACAATACATTTAACACTACATTTCAAAAATGGGGTCATTCCAATTACAAATTTTTCACCAATGCCACCCTTGCACAAAACGGAACGCAGACAACCGATTTTGTTGATCCTGCCCGATTGGCAGAAATACAAAATCAATTGACTTTAAATCCAGATATTAATCTTGTTCATTTAAGTTTAGGCGGAAATGATGTTTTAGGAAACTGGAATGTTAACTACACACCATCTCAAACCGATTCACTACTCGATTCTGTTTATGCAAGATTGGTTTATATTATTGACTTTATTAAAACAGCAAAGCCGGGAGTGCGTATTTTATGGAGTGGTTATACTTATCCGAATTTTGGAGAAATCATTGGTGAACTTGCACCTTTCCAAAGCACACATCCATTTTATGCTACCTGGCAGGGAATGGGTTTCCCTGATTTCACTCAACTAAATAATATTCTGAACAGCTATTCAGTAACAATGGATACGCTTGCAGCAAATGATCCTCAGGTAGATTTTGTAAGAGCTACCGGAGTCATGCAATATGCTTATGGTCAAAATACAGCATTAAGTGTGCCACCCGGAGGAACTTATGCCCCTTTAACTGCTCCTTTACCTGATGGTTTTCCAACTTATCCTTCACCAAAAGCTGCGATGAGAAACTATATTATTTTCCGAGATTGCTTTCATCTGACGCCGGAAGGATACAGCGTTTTCCTCGATTATCACACACAAAAATTCTATCATAAAATTTTGATGGATGATCAGTATATTCTTTCTGAAGGTGGAACCAGAGATGGATCGGTATCGGATGCCGGAACTGTTTCATCACAGCTACAGCTGGGCAATAGTGGTACTGAAGATTTTGCTACGGTGCTTTCATTTAATACAACGGCAATGCCTGATACAGGTATTTCAAAAGCAAGTATTTTCCTGCGTCGTGCAGCACTTACCGGAACAAATCCATCTACCGGAAATTTGCAGGTTCGTATAGTGAATGGTGCATTCAGTGCTTCCGCAGATGTAGAAGCTTCTGATTACACCTCACCCGGAGATGCAACCGATATTCCGTGTCAGTTCGGATCAACCTCAGATAACGGACATTGGATTCGTTTAGAACTTCCGGTTGCCTTGTTACCTTATATCACCAATGACACGCTCACACAATTTATTATTTCCGCATCCGGAGCTACCGGTCTGGTAACCTTTACAGATGCTACTGATCCCGATTTTGCACCGGTGCTGAATTTAACATACGGACCTGTTCCTGTTGGCTTGTCAGATATTTCTGCAGAAGATAAATTCGTTACCATGTACCCAAATCCTACAAATGGTATTGTAATGATGGACACTAACGGTCAGCGGATATTGGAAATTTCGGTTTATAATAGTACCGGCCAATTCATAGCAAATCCTGAAACACAAATCAATTCCATTGATCTTTCTTCTTTCAGTTCAGGAATTTATATGATCAAAATTACTACAGCTGAAAATGTAATTACAAAAAGGATAGTGAAAAAATAATCTTTATATCCATACAAAAAAGCCCCGACAGAAATTTGTCGGGGCTTTTTTATTATGTTATTTTATTCCCTGATATAGACCTTTGCCTGTTTGCTTTAAACCTTTCAATCTCTGGATTTCTTTTTGCTTTGTGTTTGGCATTTCCATTCTCGACACGCTTTCTCCATAAAATGTAACTTTTGAAGCGTAATTGTTTTTTCATCAGAGATCTGACCTCATCTTCTTTTAACCCAAACTGAACTCTTATTGCTTCAAAAGGAGTACGATCCTCCCAGGCCATTTCAATAATACGGTCGATGCTTGCCAGCGTTAATAGTTCTTTTGCTTTTGCCGGGTAAAATTCTTCAGCTTCCATATATGCTGCCGGAGAGGGTAATTCGCTATAGTAACAATAGTCGCTTGCTGGGATTGAATCGGTTGTATTCATGGATCTGGAATTGAAATACTAAAAACATTTGATCCCCATTAAAAGTTTCACCAAAAGAAGAGTTAGACCAGATCCTTAAAAAAGGCACAAAAAATCCGGAAGCGCAGACCCCCGGATTGCTAAAAACACACTGAGTACTATTATTCTTTAGATTTCTTAAAACCAAGAAATGCTGCAATTACCATAAGGCCGATTCCACCATACTGCATCATTTTTCCGGAAGTGCTGCTACCCGGCATATCGAAAACAAAATGCGCTTTTCCAAATGAATCCTTTGTTTGTGTAATATCGGATGCTGAATCAGGGAAAATAATTTTTTGTGTTGTTTGAACTAATTGTCCTCCTGCGGAAGACTCAGCAATCATCATATACGTATGATCATTTATTTTGGTGACATCAGGATCTTTAGAATCGAGATCGATTGAATATTTTCCATTGGAAGTCATTTTACACATTCCATAAGCGTTAAATGTAAGAGAGTAACTACGGTTCATAGCATCTTCCTGGTATTCAAAGTCAGATAAAAAATAACCGGGCAGCGCACGTTCCAATTCTCTCTTTAATAACGATTGATTTGTCCCGGTGGTTTTCTTAAACATATCCCACTGAGAAGCATTCATTTTAGTTGAATATGAGACTTTGGCATCACCACTTTCCTCCAATGCAAAATCTATAGAAACTTTAAATGGTTTTATTTCCTGAGCGAATGCTGTTGAAAACAGACAGCAAACGATAACAATTATTTTTATGTATGATTTCATGTTTTTCTGTTTAAATGTCGTGATGATTAACGAATTGAAGATTTCACCTGATTAAGAATTCCATTATATTGTTCACCCCCGGCACCTGCACCCATAATAACACCTGCTACACCACCACCTGCACGTTTCATAAATGCCTGCCATTGGAAGGAGCCATTGCTGCTATATGTGATACCATTAAATATTTCATATCCCCCTGCATTACCTGCCGATTGAAACTGAACTTCCTGACCGGTTGGATATAATTGTTGCTGAATAATTTGCATTGCCTGATTTGGATTGGCAGCACCTTGCACCTGATATACCTGAATAGATGCCAGATTATCTGCCGGTTGAAAAGAGTGAATTAATTGTGGTAAATATTGAGCAGCAGGATTATTTCTTCGTGACCATTGTGCTGGATAATTGAAACTAACATTGCCAGAATAAGCAGTCATTCCGTTTGATGCTCCGCCGCCGCCGCCACCGCCGCCGCCTTCATTTCCACCTCCTGTATTTCCACCACCGGTATTACTTGCGAAACTTGTCTGGACATCATTCGACCATGCACCATTTTCCCAACCTGCGGCAATCTTTTCAATTTTCTCTCGCAAAAACTGATCATCCTTTAATTCCATCGGTCTAATTTGCTGAGCGATCATATCTCTGATATTTATCAAACTATAACGTTCATCACCCATTTGAGCAGCCTGAATAAATTCTTCCAGTTGCTTCATTCCTTTTTGAATTGCAGCCTGAGCATCCTGACGACCACCCATTCCTTCACCACCAATCATTGTTGCTTCAATAGCATAATATTGACCCTGAAAAACAATTCCCGGATAAGCATGACCCGGAATTAAAAATATTACAGGATCAAGACCTGCAGCCATTAATACACTTGCATATAGAATCGATAATTCGATACATAACCCTGTATTACCGGTTACCACTTCACGTGGTAAACGCAAGCTTTGCACCATAGATTGAAGGTCATCAAATTTAGAAGGCACACCCGATGTTCCGCTGTATACCATCCCGCTAAGGTATGTCGCCTGATATACCCCCATCAGCATACGTACAGCTTCTTTAGGATCATTGGTTACAGCAGCAGTTTCACCCTTTAATACTTTTTGCTGCATTTGCTGAGTATAATATTTGATGATGGGATCTTCAGGAGTAACATAGCATGCAATCAGCGGATCATTATCAAACATATCACGATAACTACGAATTTCTTCCGGCTTAACACATGTATATAAAAATTCGTTTCTCCCTTTCATTTCAAAACCAAACTCTTCTTCGCGATCGCCACCTGAAGTTGCAAGTTTAATTTTCGTTTTTTCTTTAGAAGAAGTAGTTTTATTTACGATGTCGTCATTAAACACAGGATAACATGCCACTACAACCGATTGGCCGGGATTCAATACACTAATTTTCCCCATTTCTGTTTCTTCAATGAATTTCGGTATTTCATATATAGCCCTGATATTCCTTACCGGACGAGATCCTTTGTTGGTGATCAGCATTTTGAATAAAAAATACCGGCCCGAAAGTGCATCCGGATTCCCATAAACTTTATAACATGAAGGCATTACCACAGGGGTGTTTTCGATTTTTACTTCAAGATCATCAACACTTCCGGATGTGAATGATGTGAACGCAAACATCCCTGCTCCACAAATAAATAAGATGATTGGTAAAATGTATTTTTTCATAATAAAAGAATTTTTAAACTACTTTATTTCATTAAATACTACTAACTGATAACGCTCGAGTTTTTCATACAACTCCTTTTTCATTTGTTCCTGCTTTTCTTTCTTGGCTCCATGAATAAACTTTATGGTACCAAGTGCCGCATCAAAACAGGATGATACATTTATAATTGGAACTATAGGTCCATTGTTTCTGGCTACGGATGCATTATTCTCACCATCATTATAGTAATAACTGTTAAATTTATTTACAGCACTTAAAGCATCGTCAATTTTTGTCTTTAACAAATCCTCTTTAATTGTATACGACTTATTCTCAATGGCCATAGTAGTTTCAAGTTTATAAAACTCTATCCACTCATCAAATTCTGCCCGCGCACTGTTATACATTTTTATTGCATCTGCATATCGTGGTTCTTCGGCTTTCCAAAACTGCTTTATGAATCTGGCATTATCTTCAGATTCGGTTTTTGCTTTTCTACAAATTGACAGCAGTTCATTTAATGAAGACTCGGGTTGTGCAATTAATTTAGATGCTGATGCTATAAATAAAAGCATCAAGGTTAGGGTTTTCATAATATTAAAATGAAATTATGACTATTCTATAATTAGTATCAGGATTAACTATTGATAGGTTTGTAGTAACCACAAAAGTGAAATTCCACTTTGACCGCTTACCTGAAAACCTGATCAGGCATACAACCTGCATCAATCACCAAATTTGGTATAGTTATCCAAATCGGACAATCACCAAATGTGGTGAATCGTGGTTTTAGATTAAATTACCATATCTGTAATCCCAAAAATAGGGTTATCTTCCTTCCGAAATAAAATTTTTAGTCCTAATTATCAATCATTTACGAAAATAAACCATGCATCATACATCAATGCATAACATTCTTATGTATATTTGCGTTCTACTATTCAAATACTACCATGATCTACTCTTCAGAACTTATAAAAGGTACATTAAAAACAATTGTATTGAAGCTATTATCCGATAACAATCGCATGTACGGGTATGAGATAACACAAAAGGTTAAAGAATTAACAGGTGATAAAATACAGATTACAGAAGGCGCACTCTACCCTACATTGCACGCACTGGAATCGGATGGATTGTTAACGGTTGAAACCGAATTTATCGGAAAACGTGTGCGGAAATACTACAGCTTAAGTATTTCAGGAAAACAAAAATCGCAGGAAAAGATCAGCGAGCTGGCAGACTTCATGAACACCATGAAATATTTACTGGATATTAAAACAGCATAATAAATAGTTCTGCTAATATTCCCAATTATTATTGCATTCTTAAGATAAAACCATACTGAATATTAAATGTACCGCATAACTGACAATCAAATTGACTTTATACTCGACGACATTCGTGCACGTGGAATCGGTATGGAGGAACTACAAAACGACCTGATTGATCACATTTGCTGTATTATTGAACAGAAGCTCGAAGCTAACGGGGACTTCGAACAATGTTATTCTGAAACAATTTGCTTATTCTTTAAAAAAGAACTTCGCGAAATTGAAACAGAAACAAAACTTCTCCTAAACAATAAAAACTACTACACTATGAAAAAAATAATGATTGTAAGCGGTATTATTTCCGCTGTATTATTAACTACAGGAATCATTCTCAAATTTCTCCACTTACCCGGAGCTGCAGTTGGAATAGTAACCGGAATAGCCGGGTTTAGTTTGATATTCCTTCCATTGATGTTTGCTTTAAAAGTGAAGGAAAAGAAAAATGTTAACGACAAAATTCTTGCCGGTGTTGGGGCTGTTGTGGCCATACTCATAAGCATGAGCGTGATGTTTAAACTGCAACATTGGCCTTATGCAAATATGATGGCCGTAACAAGTGTAGGGATACTATTGCTGGTTTATCTGCCTGTAAACCTTATAACAGGCATAAGAAATCCGGAAACAAAAGTAAATACTATTGTAAGCAGCATTTTGATGATTGCAGGATGCGGACTATTCTTTTCACTTGCACGATCACCCCAGGGATCAGTTAAATATTACTGTATGAACACCGAGTATTTTCTTAGAAACGAACAGTTGCTCAAAACACAGATTCAGTTATCAGGTTCGAACCCTGGATCCACTCCAACTAATTCACTGGGAAGAAAATTAATTGACAAATCAGAAACGCTGAAGCAATTTATTATTGAACAGGAAACCGGTTATAAATCGATAGATGAAAATTTCAAAGCAAATCAAGCTTGGCTTGGTGAAACCTATATCACACAAATTTTAGATGGCCGTCAGGATGGCGAGCAGCAAGTTTCTGAATTAAATGCTCTGATAACAGAATATAATGCGGAGCTTGCGAAAATATCAAATCGAAACAATATGTCCATTGAGAATAAATTTTCTCAGGAATACTTAAATCAATTAAGAGTTCCTGACATGCTGAATAACCTCATTCAAATTGAATTAAAGGTGTTGAGTAACGAGCAACTGGCTTCAAGATAAAAGTTAACCGGGATACTGCAAAAGTGTCCCGGTTTTTTTGATTACTTTCAATACTTAATGATCCTTGAATACTTAGTGCCAGCTTTGAGAATGTATAAGCCGGAATCCAGATCACTTAAATCGATCACATTTTCAAACGTGGTGAAATTAAAGCTTTTCACCAATGAACCGGTTACATTGTAAATTGCTGCTTCCACCGGAATATTAATATTGATTGTAATTGCAGAAGCTGTTGGATTTGGATAAATCCTCCATACCAACTCATCATTCAAAGTAGACAAGCCCGAAGTAAATGGTATCTGATCATGGCAACCATCAAAATCTTTATAAGAAATATTATTAGGTAAATTAAACGGTGTTCCCAGACTAACTGAGCTTCCGGAAATTAAAACCGGAAAAAGCTGTCCGTTTGTTGTACCCTGTCCAACATAAAGCTGTTGACCCAGAAAAACCATTCCAAAAATTGTACTTACATTGGTAAAGGATGCAGTGGCAGTATAGCTATTTATAATTGCACCGGAAGCATTTATAATAGTAAGCTCCGTAGTATTTCCGATTGCCGGGCCTCGGAAGCAATAGATATTTCCTACGGAATCGACTTCCATATCAGATACCGTAAATCGCAAAGTAGTATCTGTAAATATTTTAGTAATGGTTCCGTTTGCATTTAATCGGGAAATAAACTGATCGTTAATCACAGTGCTGGTAGCAACATGTTGTAAGTAAAGGTAGTTTCCAGAACCGGCAATATTGTGATACAGATTTGAATCATTGGCAACAGCTACCCATGAAGTGCCGGTATATTTTGCAACTTCATTACTTCCCAGGTGAGTGGCATAAAAAGTGCGGTTCATGCTACCATTCATAAAATCACCGGCAAATCCCAACCCATACATAGAGCCAAATGAGGAAGGAGCAATTACGCCTATATCAAGAATAACAGTACCTACCTTTTTGCAGTCTGTGCACATCGGCTCCCCACTACTCCATAAAAAACCGTGGTATCGCAATTGATATCTGCAACCGAATCGAGACCACCAAAATTGGTTGAACCTAGCACAGTAGGTATCTTCAGACAATAAAACTAAACAAACAACAAACCATCTTTTCGCCATTTCAGATACATTTAAGGAATAACAAATAAATAATTAATTCCTCAAAAATAAGTGAAAAAGATCAAAAACCATTGACCGTTAGATAATTCACATCCAGGATTAAGCATTAAGCTGAAACAAAACTTGCCTAATCCCTCCCACCTCAAACTTCCTGAAATGCAATGAACATGGCTGTGGAAATAGGTATAATTTAGCAATTTAATGCCAAAGGGCTTCCAAGCTATGAGCTTTGACAAAGCTTACATCAAAAAATCTATCATTCAGAAAAGAATTAGAAAGATGAAAACTATATTTTTTATTCATAGTTACATTTTCAATACCTTTCAATATGCCAATTCAAATTTTACTTTTCTCGATTTTATTTTTTCATTAGATAATAATTCCAGTAACTTTTTTACTTTAACAGCCTTAATAGCTGCATAGGCACTATGGTCCAAAATATCGATTTTTCCAAGCTCATCTTTAGAAAGGCCGCCTTTTTGTAAAAGTAATCCCACAATATCAACTTTATTTATCTTGTCTTTTTTACCTGCACCAATGTAAAGGGTACGCCATTCGGTTGCATCGGGGGCAATGAATTTCCCGGGTAATTTTTCTTCTTCAGGTTCTGTTTCAAGAAAAGGTGGCAGATGGTCTTCCTTATCAAGCAAGAATATTGCTGTTCCGTTTGCGTTCATGCGTGCAGTGCGACCATTTCTATGAATCATAATATCTTCGGTTACCGGCAATTGATAGTGAATCACAAATTCCACTTCAGGAATATCGAGTCCGCGTGCTGCCAGATCTGTTGCAATAAGAATCCTGTTGCTTCCATTCCTGAATTGAATCAATGCCTTTTCGCGATCGGGTTGCTCCAGTGCACCATGATAAATTCCATGAGCCACTTTATAAATTTTTAACTGCTCTGAAATTCTGTTTACCGCTTCCCGGTGATTGCAAAATATTATAGCAGGAGCTTCCCCGATTTTTGTGAGCAATAACATCAACGCCTCCAGTTTATCATCACCTGGTACTTTCACACACTTCAATTGTAACTTCGAGCTAACATCAGGTTGATCAAAAGTAGTTGTTATAGTATGCGGATTAACTACTCCTGCAAAAGCCGGAATTTCTTTCATCGCCGTAGCAGATGTAAGAACTTTTTTATGCAGATGTTTACATTGTTTAATAATGTATTCCATCTCTTCCTGAAAACCCAGTTCCAATGATTTATCAAACTCATCTAAAACTAAAAAATCCAAAGTTTTCAATTGCAAAAATCCTTTCCGCAAATGATGGGACAACCGGCCGGGTGTACCAACCACCACTGATGGCACCTGACTCAAACTCTGTTCTTCAATTCGTACAGAATGCCCGCCATAACAACAGGTAATTTTAAATCCGGTGCTCATTTTCCTGAAAACCTCTTCAATTTGAAGTGCCAGTTCCCTTGAAGGAACTACAATTAATAATTGAGTGGTGGTTTTTTGTGTATTAAGAAGCGGAACTAATGGAAGTAAAAAAAGCAAGTGTCTTCCCTGATCCGGTTGGTGCAATCAACATCACTTCATTGTGCTCCGATACAGCACTGACTGCCGCTTTTTGCATGGAATTCAATTCTGCAATTCCAAATGCAGCAAGGAAAGTTTTCATTTATTGAATTTTTAGTAAAGATAAGTGATTTAGACTGCAATTGCCAATACCCTTTCATAACATTAGTGATTGGAAGTCAAATTATTAGAAACTTTTTGCGTTTCTTTGCAACTAAAGCTCCAATTACATCTCTGACAGTGCTATGAAATTAATCTTTATTAGTCTTTCCGCGTTCCTCATCATGACCACTTCGTCGCTGAAGGCTCAAAATTTAATATCAAATGGAGGTTTCGAGAATTATATCGGTTGTCCCGTTACTTTTAGCCAGATAGATTCAGTTGTGGGTTGGACAGTCCCAACGAGCTACGTATCCACCGACTTCTTTCACACTTGTGCACCACTTTCATCTTTGGTAGGAGTACCTGTTAATCAGGGAACAGGATATCAATTTCCTCATAGTGGAGATGGTTATGCCGGACTATTCATTTATGCACCGGCACCTGATATCAGAGAATATATTTCCACGGAACTGGTATCGCCACTGGTTGCGAATCAATGCTATCAATTTGAAATGTATATAAATATTCTTAACGGAGTTAAATATACAAGTGATGATATTCAGGTTTTATTCAGCGACACATTAATTTCAGGAATTCAGGGATATGGTGTTCTGAACTATTCCCCACAAATTGAAAATACGCCGGGTAATTTTCCAGATACACTAAACTGGACTTTGGTTCAAATGAATTATACTGCCAGCGGTGGTGAAAAATTTATAGTTATTGGTAACTTTAAAAATGATGCCAATACAACAATTGTTTCTTTTTTACAAAATGCCCTTCCGGCAACTTATACTTATATTGATGATGTATCGCTGACTATTTGTACAGGAATAGAAACACTAAATGAGAACAATAATTTTTCCGTAAATTACAATCAAACTACAAATCAAATTCTCATAGAAAACAGAAGCGGTAAAACTGCCCGCATTGAACTCTTTAATATGTTATCCGGGAAAGTCATTCAAACTCTTTTCAAAGAGAATACTGAAATAAATACTGTCGGATTTGCAACTGGAATTTATGCTTACAGAATTAGTATTTTTGATGAAATTGATTCATCCGGCAAGTTGCTTTTGCAATAAGAATTCAGTTGTTAACCATTGGTCTAAGCCTCTCATCTTTAGATCTCAAATCTAATCCTCCTTCGTAAACAGATTTCAGGTTAACCAGATAAAATGACCAGCCCGAGGAACATCCCAATCTTATAAACTGCTTTGATTTGTCATCAAGTGGTATTCCAGTTTGTTTCAATTCAACAATTGTATGTTCATGTTCCCGACTGAAAGTTACATCTACCAAACAGCTGCCTGCAAAAGTAAATTGTAAATGATCTTTCCCATTAGCAATTGTAATTTCCCCCTTTTCCGTTTCTTCATATAAAAACCAATTCCACAAATAAGTATTTTTAGGTGAAACCGGTTCAGACAAACTGATTTCCTGATTATTTTCATCAAAAAACCTGGCTTTCTTCAAAAACCATTTCTCTAATTCATTGGAGGAAGTCCATGCCTTGTACAAATCCTCTAAAGGTGCTTTAATAGCTATTCGTTTCGTGAATTGTGTCCAGTCAAAATCTTTCATTGGGGAGTTGTTAATTAATATGGTATAATGCTCGATTTAATTGTAATTATCTGAAATTCTGCTATTTAGGTAAATAATCGTTCTATTAAGGTTCTATTCTGAAAAGGGTCGGTTTACTGCTGAATACTCAATATTTCCAACCGAATACTAGAAACCAGGTTCGAAGCTAACTAATTGCATGCAGATTTGCTTCATAAATCTAAAAAAATAATCAAATGAAAACTACAATGAAGTTTATCCTTTTAGCTGCAATTTTGATTGGAGTTAAATATGATTCAAATGCACAGTGGAGCATCACAGGAAATGGTGGCACAACCAGCACCAATTTTTTGGGGACTACGGATGCGCAGCCTATCCGGTTTAAAACACAAAACTCGCAGCACATGGTTATTGATGCTATTGGGCGAATTGGCATTGGAGTTACAAACCCGGCATACAAACTTGACATAGCTAACGCCTCTATTGTTCGCACATTAAATCTAAACAATACTACTTCAACCACATCAACTTCATATGGTGGTTATTCAACTTCCAATAATGCCGGAACAGGAGATGCTGTTGGGTTTTTAGGTTTTGGTAAAGGGACAGGAGGAGTAAATTATGGATTATATGGTACTGCATCTGATGGAACCACTAACTATGGTGTGTATGGAAAAATTACTACATCAACAACTACTCCTGTCGGCATAGGAACCTACGGTTTTTCAACTGGTGCCGGAACAACTAATTATGGTATGCTTGCCAACGCAGGCGGTGCTGCCACAACAAATTACGGAATTTATGCAACTGCAACAGGTGGAACAACCAATTGGGCAGGTTACTTTGTACAAAATACTTACGTTGGAGGTTCCATGGGTATTGGGTCTTCAGTTCTTACAGATACCAAATTTGCAGTACAGCAAACGGGCACCACAACTGCAACGGGCAGGTTTTCAAATACCAGCAAAGGTCCAAATATAAGTTGGATACATTTTGGAACTACCGGAGACTGGTATATTCGTTCAGCTTCGAATACAGGCAAAGTAATAATGCAGGACCAGAACAGTTCAGCAACTGTTTGCATTGGAGGAACAACTGCTGCGACCGGATATAAACTTTCTGTAAAAGGTAAAATTATCTGTGAAGAACTAAAAGTATTACTGAGTGCGACCTGGCCGGATTATGTTTTTGGAAAAAATTACAATCTTATGCCTTTATCAGATCTGGAAAATTTTATTGAAGAGGAAAATCATCTTCCCGGAATTCCTTCCGCAAAAGAAATGGAAGCTGATGGTGGAATTGCTCTCGGAGAAATGCAAACCATTCTGGTTAAGAAAATAGAGGAGGCGAACTTATATATTCTGCAACTGAATAAGCGTATTGAAGAGCTTGAATCAAAATTGAAATAATCAACTATTCTTTTACATCTTCTAATATTATACACAATGAATAAAAGAATAAAATTTCTGACCAAACGATGTTTCGTTTTGATCAGCGGATGTTTCCTGATTGCTTCTGCTTCTGCACAACAAACCAGAGAAGCCTTTATTGAAAAGGAAACAAAACCACAGGAAGAAAAAGGATGGATTGATTTCAGAGAGTCGAATACTCTTAATGCCCAAACATTATTTTTAGAGCATGGTGATAAATTCGGTCTCACTACACAGGATGAAATGCGACAGTTCCGTATGAACACTGATGACATAGGGCATACACATTTCAGATTTCAACAATATCACAAAGGATTGAAAATTGTAGGCGCTGAAACAATCCTGCATCACAACGGATTGTACCTGAAGAGCATGAATGGGGATATTGCGGAAAATCTGAATATGAACATTCAGCCAACTATATCGCCTGAAAAAGGTTTACAATTATCAATGTCTTCTATGAATGCTCTTTCGTTTGTGTGGGAAAATCAGGCTATAGCAACAAAGTTATCTCAAATCTCAAATGGTGAGAAAAATTTTGATAAACCAACCGGCGAACTGGTAATTTGCCGCAAAAACTGGGAAGGTGAATTTACTTCAGAAAAACCTGATTCTCGCATTCCTTTTCAGAATGATGGTGTTGCCGGTTGACCAGTCTAAAGATGTGTATGTTGATGCAATTACAGGAGACGTTATTAAACAAATTCCTCTGGCAACAAACTGCAATAATAACACCGGCAACACAACCTGGTACGGAAATAAAAGTTTCAATGCCGGGTATTATGGTTGGCCAAACAATGCATGGCTGCTTGAATCACATTGTCCCGGTGAAGCAACCATGCGATCTTTAAGAGGAGATCCGTTGTTGATTTATAACTATGGTGATGCCGATGGCTCCTGGACTGATGCAAATGGCGTTAACGGATACAATCAGCGTGCAGGAGTAACCACTTACTGGGCAATTCATAAAGCTTATGATTATTACAAAAATTTTCATTCAAGATTAAGTTATGATAATGCGAATGGTCAACTCGATTGCTTCAGTGAAATAAGCGGAGGACTTTGGATATCATCTGCTGAAAATGCAAGCTGGAATACCGTCACTCATCATATGAGCTTTGGCGCCGATAATACATCAAGTCCTACCGACGATTGGAACACGCTGGATATAGTAGGTCATGAGATGACACATGGCGTACACCAGTGGAGCATTGGAAACAATTATTCCGGCCAACCGGGCGCATTGGATGAGTCATTTGCAGATATTTTTGGTGAGTGTATAGAAGCAAATGCCAAGGGAAATGCCCTTCCTGATTTTCTAATTGGTGCCGACAAAGGAACGCCTATAAGATATATGAGTAACCCAAATATAAAATTCCATGCTGATACCTATTATGGCACCTTTTGGGTCGACCCTTCAGATCCATTCGATAATGGTGGTGTACATTTCAATAGTGGTATTCAGAATTTTTGGTTCTACCTTTTGGTAATGGGAGGCTCCGGAACAAATGATCATGGGAACAATTACAGTGTTGCATCAATTGGATTAAATGCAGCAAGAAATATTGCTTATAGAAATATGGATGTTTACCTGACTACATCTTCAGGTTTTGTTGATGCGCGTGAAGGTTCATTACGTGCTGCTCAGGATTTATTCGGGTGGTGTTCGAATGAAATGCTACAGGTTGCTAAAGCATGGTATGCTGTTGGAGTTTCAATATACAGTCCTGATTGGAACTATACTGTCCCATGTGGAACTGTTGCCTCCGGTGCAACATACAGAGGTATTGATAAACTACGAACCAGCAATACATGTACTACCACATTACCTTCAGGCTCCAGTGCCATTTTCTCATCAGGTTTTGGTGGTATAACATTTGTTCCGGGTTTCACTGCAACTTCGGGCTGTGCCTTTACAGCTGCAATTGATTACTGCAATGAAGGGGCTTACAATCTTCGTACTACAGTTTCAACCGAAAGTGAAAATGTCATTCAAAAAATCTCGGGACTTTCAGGTATAAATATATTAAGTGTTTATCCTAATCCTGCTTCCGACAAAGTGTACGTAACTTTCGAATCAGTTACAGATCTTTCTGCATTCCGGATTAATTTAACAGATGTTGCCGGCCGAAACCATGCAGCAACTTTAGTTGAAACAAAAACAACCGGCGAACTTAAGCAGGTAGTTTTAGATGTTTCCGGACTATCAGGAGGCTTATATATGCTCTTTATTAAAGATGACCAATATTCAACAAGTTCTAAAATTGTAGTAAATAACTACTAAAAACAGGTTGCGGAGGGGTTCAGTAAATTGGGCTGAACCCTTCCGTCTTATATTAATATTTTCCATATTTTTCTTTTCAAAAGTATCTTGTATATTTGATGAAATAAACCTATACCCATGTTCAGGTACATAATTAAAATTATATTAACTGTTTGTGTGTTATTCTTCAGTCAAGATCATATTCTTGCACAGACGAATAACTGGAATGATACATTGCAAACAATATTGAATGCGAAGGTTTCGGACAGTATAAAAGTGTCACAAATTGAGGCAAAAACTATTTATCTTGTAACCAATGCCCGTCCCGAAGCTAAAGATTACCTGAAGGCAATGGAGAATCTTCTTGCCGGAAATAAAAATCCATTTATGCTTGCCAGGCTCTATTACACAAAAGCAATTGTTTTGAACTTTTCTATTCCTAAGGAAGAAATTTTCGGATACATTGATTCCTGCATTTACTTTGCCGAAAAAGTAGGTTATTATCAATTTATTGTGAGAGGAACACGACTGAAAGGCCAGTATCTTGATAAATTCAACAACATCCCTGAAGCAGAAAAAACATTACTCAAAGCTTATGATGCATGCAAAACACTCAACATACCATTTGAAACATTTCGGACGCTTGTGGCACTTGCCGGACTGTATGAAAAACAAATGGACTACAATTCATCCTTAAAATATTCATTGTTGGCTGCAGAAATTCCTGACAAAACTTCATTCAAGAGTACCCTGGGCACACTTTATTTGCGGATAGCTAAAGGTTATTCTAAAGTTGGAGATGATGAAAAAGCACAACAATACAATAAGTTAACTGTTGATTACTGCATCGAAAGTCACCAGGCACTTTTACCTGAAGTATACTCCTATATTGGGAATTACCATCAAACTGCCGGACGAAATCAAATTGCCTTAAACTATTATATGCTTTGTGATTCGGCAATGAATGCACATAAAAACTTCACTGAAGCAGTATCCGCCTATTCCAATTTAGCAACAATCTATACTTTAAATAATAGTCTGGATACCGCAAAAATGTATTTCGAAAAATGTATTAACATCTCAGAAGAAAGAGAATTCAGATATCTGGGAAGAATCTACCTGAATTACTCCACATTTCTATTAAAATTAAACCAGGATTCTCTGGCTCTTACTTTCGCAGAGAAAGCTATCGAAACTACAAAGTTAAATAAAGACTTTGAAGCGCTTCCTGGGGCTATTCAAGGCAAGGCGGAAGCACTGATTAAATTAAAAGCATATACTCCGGGGATCAACAGTTTAAAAGAGACCATTTTCCTAAAAGACAGTTTAAATCAAGTTAGTCAACAAGCATCACTTGCAGAATTGCTTACCAAATATGAAACCGAAAAAAAGGAGACTGAAATACTAAAACTTAACAGCGATAAAAAAATTCAACAACTACAACTGGAAAAGCAAAAAGCCTTATTGACCGGAAACATCTTAGCTGCCAGACAAAAACAACAAGAGATTGATTTATTAAACCAGAAACAACAAATACAGGAATTGAAGCTGGCTAAACAAAAAGAAGCACTTACACTTAAAGAGCTTGAAGCTGAAACCAATTCCAGGAAATTACAGCTGACTCAGCAGGAAAAGCAACTTAAAGAAGCAGAACTTTCGCAGCAAATATTTTCGAAAAACTTAATTCTTTGGGGTGCTTTAATTGCAATTGCCTTTATTGTACTTGCATTCAACCAATACCGGATAAATACACACCGGAAAAATGATAAGGAGAAATATTTACTCCAAAATCAGTTGAGTGAAATGAGACTTGAAGCCTTACGATCTCAAATGAATCCTCATTTTATATTTAATGCATTGAATTCTATTAACCGGTACATTATCAGAAACAGCAAAGAAACCGCAAGTGAATACCTGATTAAATTTTCTAAACTTATGCGAATGATCCTGGAAAATTCTAAGTCCACTTCAGTCACCTTAGAAAATGAATTGCAGGCTCTTCAACTATATGTGGAACTTGAAGCGCTACGATTCGATAATAAATTTGATTTTAATATTTTTATTGATCCTGCGATCAATAAAAGCGGTATTGCCATTCCACCTCTCATCTTGCAGCCATTTGTAGAGAATGCTATCTGGCATGGATTGATGAACAAGCAGGAGCGGGGAGCTATTTCAATCAAGGTAAATCAAAAGCAAAATAATAAACTGTTGGTTGTTATCGAAGATAATGGGGTTGGTCGCCAAAAAGCAACTGAATTTAATAGCAGGACACATGATGGTAAATCTTTCGGAATGCAAATTACCAAAGACAGAATAAATGCCTTCAATAAAAATGAAGACAACTTAAAAATAACGGATTTGTTCGACTCACAAAATAATTCCGCAGGAACCCGTGTTGAAATAGAATTAAATACCTTAGCTGCCTGATTATGTTAAAAGCGATTCTGGTTGATGATGAAGTTAGTTGTACCGATGTATTGCATTGGCAACTGGATACGTATTGCCCTTCGATACAGGTATTGTGTGAATGCAATTCGCCTAAAAAAGTGATTTGATTCTTGCTGTCGATAAATTACTTACCAAGGACCAGATAAATTCCAGAGAAAAAATGGAAACCCTACTTCATTTGTTTAAAGATCAAATGAAGATCAATAAAAAGATCGCTTTGCCCACTCAGGATGGAATGACTTTTATAAATGTTGATCAGATTGTAAGGGTAGAGAGTGAAAGTAATTATAGCTTTGTTCATTTAGCCTCAGGAGAAAATGTGTGTATTACAAAAACTTTGAAGCAAATTGAAGAGTCATTAGATGGTCAACCCTTTTATCGCGTTCATCAATCTCATCTGGTGAATCTCAATCATATTGTTAAGTATATTAAAGATGCCGGAGGCTATCTGGTTATTAGCGATAAAACAACCATCACTGTTGCCCGGCAAAGGAAAGATGGTTTTATGGAACTCTTTTCGAAACTCTGATTCATGATAAATATGAGCATATTTCATTTTACGCGTAATACATTGTAAATCTGGCAGTTACGGTAGGAATATTTTTTTATATGACTAAAGGATTGATTTTCAGCCCACTGTTTTAATTTAGTGACCCTATTTTTCGTATATTTGATAAAATAGCCGGGGAAAATATGATCAGGTTTATAATTTTCTTATTGTCATGCATTCTAACTTTTCATCATGTTAGTAATTCTCAAATTGTTCTAAATGAGATTTGTTCATTCAATGGTGGTATTTTAACTGATGAAGATGGGGATGAGTCTGATTGGATCGAAATCCTGAATGAAGGAAGTTCACCTGTAAATCTGGAAAACTATTCCTTAACAAAAGATCATGAATCAATCTGGTACTTTCCATCCAAAATAATAAATCCTCAGGAATACCTGCTGATATTTGCATCTGAAAAAAATCGCACTTCAGGTACTCTGCATACCAACTTTAAAATTTCCCGGATTGGCTCTTCTATTATAATGAGAGATTCGACAGGAATAATTGCTGATGAAATATTTACACCTCCACTTCAGGCTAATCATACCTATGGATTAACAACAGATGGGGTCGCACACTTCAAAGTAATTTTTCGTATTGCAACACCCGGCTCAATAAATTTATTTACTGAATTTTACAATGGCTATGCTGAACCACCGCTATTTTCTGTTACAGCAGGCATTTACCAGGGTTCTCAATTACTAACATTGTCGGCAGTACCCGGTAATTCGATTCGCTATACAGTTGATGGAAGCCAACCGAATATACAATCAATGCTTTATATTCAACCTATTTCAATAGACTCTTCAACTGTAATTAAAGCAACCAGTTTCAGTAATGATGTAACACTACTTCCTTCAAATTGTATTGGCAACACTTACATTATAAATTATAATCAAACGTTGCCAGTATTTTCACTATCAACCGAACCTGAAAATTTCTTTGATTGGAATACCGGAATTTACGTATCGGGGCCGAATGCAAGTCCCATTTATCCATATTACGGCTCCAACTTCTGGATGGATTGGGAAATTCCCGCGCTTGTTGAATACTTTGATACCGATGGGACACGAAAAATTTCACAACAAGTTGGTATATCTATTCATGGCGGTTCTTCGAACAGAAGTAAAGCTATGAAGTCACTGCGGCTTACAAACCGGGATACATATGGTGAAAATGATTTTAACTACCCATTTTTTGAGAAGAAATCTTTGGACCATTTTAAAATAATTGTATTGCGCAATTCAAGTGGGGATTTTAATAAAACACATTTCCGGGATGGAACTTTACATGACTTAATGATAGGAAAAACTAATATTGACCTGATTGCCTATAAACCTGCTGCAGTATTTATAAACGGTGCATATTTTGGTGTTCACAATATCAGAGAAAAAATCAGTAAACATTATATTGAAGAAAATTTTGGTGTTGACAAAAATAATATCGATTTATTGGAAGAAGATTCTACTGTTCTTGAAGGTAATTTTGTAGTATTCAACCAAATGTATTCTTTCATAACTACAAATAATATGAATGATCAATCCAACTATAACATTGCCTCTAAAATGATGGATGTTGCCAGTTTGACTGATTATTATGTTGCTGAAACATTCCTTTCAAATATAGATTGGCCCTACAATAACGTTAAATTCTGGAGAGAAAAAAAGCCCGATGCCAAGTGGCGATATATTTTAAATGACCTTGATATCGCTCTTGGGAACAATGGTTGGGCACCGGCAAGCTTCAATATTTTAGGCAGAATAATGGGTAGCTATGGAGATAATAACCGTCATGTACACATCTTCCGAAGCCTGCTTGACAACGGGCGATTCAAAAATTATTTTATAAATCGGTATGCCGATTTGGTTAACACTATTTTCAGTTCGGAATACATGGAGCAACATATTTTAAAAACCAGAAATCGTATTGCAGCAGAAATGCCCCGGCATTTTTCTAAATGGGGAAATGATATGTCGAATTGGGATTATGAAATCTTCCAGATTGCTATGCCTCATGTTTACCAAAGACCGTCTTACGCTATGGAGCAGGTTAAAGCCGTATTTGGATTGCAGGCTGTAAATCCGGTGACACTTGATGTTTGGCCCCCGCAAGCCGGAATAATTAATATAAATACTATAACACCCGAAATCCTTCCATGGACGGGAAATTATTTCGATGGGAATACCATACAACTGACTGCTAAACCGAATGATGGATTTGAATTTAAACGATGGATTTCGGAAGAAATAATTCTGGCAAATCCACTACTTGCAACTATTGCCGTAAATCCTGATAAGGCTAACAAGTTCACAGCTGTTTATACATCGTCAGGTAATGGTTCAGATATCACTGTTTTTCCTAATCCTGTTCACAATAATTTACAAATTGGGTTTGTTTGTCAGGTAAATGGCACTTCAAGAATTCAGGTTTATGCTACAGAAGGGAAATTAGTTCTTGAAAAGCATGAAAATGCTGTTGCTAATGAGATCAGATATGTAAATCTCGATTGTGAAGGGCTTCCAAAAGGCTATTATCTGATCAAAATAATTAATCCTGATGTCGTAACTTCGACAAAGTTTGTCAAATTATAATCGGGGAACAGGCATTTATTTCAGACATGAACAGTAATAAATTTTCAACAAACATTACATTATAATCCGGTATGAGTGATAAAACTATTGAAGCAGTTGCTGTTTTTAATAAGCTCGCCTCGCTGTATGCTCAAAAATATATGGATGTAAGTGGTTACAGTGAATCACTGGATATATTTGGCAAACTCATTAATAATAGTAACGGGACGGTACTTGAAATAGGATGTGGTCCGGGGAATATTACCCGTTATTTGCTGAATAAATTTCCGGAGTTAAAATTTTTTTGAATAGATCTTGCACCGGAAATGATTTTCAATTGCCCGTAGCCTGAATCCTGAAGCTGAGTTTGAGGTTATGGACTGCCGAAAAATTAATATGATCCCAACAAAATTCAATGCTGTTCTCTGTGGTTTTTGTCTACCCTATTATCCCGGTCAGAAGCTACCCAACTAATTTCAGACAGTGCTGCCAGAATAGCTTCCGGTGGTTTAATTTACATCAGTACCATGGGAGATAGTAATTCGAAATCGGGTTATGTTTCCGGAAGCACGGGAGATCAGCTATTTATGAATTACCATGAATGTAGCTATCTTACAGAAGCATTACGCAATGAAAATTTTGAAGTGGTTTATCAAAAGCATTTACCACTTGCTGCAGATCCCGAAAGTATCACAAAAGATCTGGTATTAATTGCAAAGAAAATAGCCTGACCACAACAACTCCATTTTTGGTTGAACCATTGAAGAGAACCTAGTGGAGAATAACCTGCTCAAGTTCTTTCTTAGCTTTTGATCACAATTCAGGCATTGGTAAAAATTATGTTTGACGTCATGCTGTTGCAAACCTTTACGGCTTTGTTCTTCCTATTTATATGGAAATCGTCCAAGAAAAATTAGCCTACCAACTAGGAATCAATAAAAAAGCTGTCTTTTGCGACAGCTTTTTCCCATTCCCTTAATCAACTATACACACTAACTAAATTCTCAATTAGACTTTAATAAGCTATTCAGGAATTTTTTACCTAAATCACTATTTTTCAAAAATAAGGTAATCTGTTCCACCATTTCCACCGCTAACATCCTGCAATTGTATTTTGGCACTGGTTTGTTGTACAATATGCCAGTCATCATTCAATTCACTAAATAGAGCTTCCGAAAATGTCAAAAATAATTTGGACTGACTATCATCGGTGCCTGTCGACCAGGTCCCAGACACTATAGAGCTCGATTTTGTAGCAGTAACAATACCGCCATTTTTAAATTCAAACGAATAACCGGAAAAATGATTTGTTTCATTGTTACCACTATCAATATAAGAAGTGATTTTCCATTGCCCCTGCTGAATACTGTTGCCGGATGGTGATGTCGAATTATCTTTTTTACATGAGGTGATGATGCTCAGTAGCAATAAACATGATGCAACTACAATTGATTTGGTTTTCATAATTGATTTTCTTATGTATTATCAACAGCAAATATAGCTTCAGTTCAGGAATACTAAAAATAAAGTTTACTGAACGAGAAAAAAAAGCACGTGAACAAGCATATCAATTAGTAATGATTCGTGGTTACCAGGTATCTAAAACTATACAGAAATTTAAATTAAAATAACAAAGCCGCCCTTTCAGGCGGCTCTGCACTCGATCATGAAATCAAGTTTACTTAACAACTAAAACTCTTGAAGGTACATTACGTTGATTGGTCTTAATCATTACCAAATACAAACCGGCATTCAACACTTGTGTATCAATAGAAATTGCTTCATCTTGTTCATCAACAGAAACATTTCTGCTCATCAGTAACTTTCCACTTGAATCGAGCAATTGAATGCTTTCTAACTCTTCTGATTCAAATCTGTCAAGTTTAATATGAACATTATCGGAAGCAGGATTAGGATAAACAATCACACCAGCAGAATTGTTGTCATTCATAATTCTGGTGTCGCTAATATTAGCTAAGGCCGTTGTTGTAAAATTGGTCCATGCTGTCCAGGAGCTCTTTATTCCACCACAAATTTTTCTGACTTTAAACTTATAATTCTTCAATGGTAATAATCCGGTTACACTCACATTATTAGTAGTAGAAATTAAAAGCGTATTAAAAGGCACATTATTTCCGGAAGCATTTTGTACTTCAATATTATATCTTGTGAGAGGGCCGGTGCTGGTGAGCCAGTTTAAGGTTGCTCCACTTCCATTAGGAGTTGCAGCTAATCCGTTTGGAATTCCGCATTGTGTTTGTCCACTACCTGAAGAGAATAAATAATAAGCACTCCAACCCGATTTACCTCCTGAACAAATTGTTCTCACTTTATACTTGTAATTTGCTCCCGCTGTTAATCCAGATATTGTATAAGTATTGGTTACCGTATTCGCGGTTGCTAAAAAAGGAACATTGTTCCCAGTAGCATTTTGAATCTCTAACCGGTAAGAAACCGCACCTGCAACTGCAGGCCAGTTTAATACAGAACTGGTGGTGCTGGCTACAGTCATTGTAAGACCTGTTGGTGTTGGACATTGAGCCGAAACCTGATGCGACACTGCTACCATCATTGTAATAGCTAATGCAAATTGAGTAATTTTTCTCATAGTTTTATTTTTTGTTGGTTTTTGTAGTACGAAGTAAAGTACTATACCAGCCAACATAAAATTAATTTTACTGAACGGGCAAAAGTAAATGTTGAATGAGCATTTCATTGAACTATACAATATACATCATAGCTCACTGAAAATATGCTTGATATAAATGATAAAAAGGCTTGTATGAATGAACATGCAAGCCTTTTGTAAAAGACTTTTTGAGGTAAAATTCTACTATATCTTTGTCAGTTTCACAACATATGATGTTTGCCCAACTGAAATTTTTCCTATATATATGCCAGATGGCTTGTCAGATAAATCAATCTTGCGGTATTGTGCGCCTGTTTGATCAGAAATAAATTTTGAGCTTGAGCATAATTTTCCTGAAATGTCATATACTTCAATTGTTATCTGATCTCCTGTGATAGAATTAAACTCTAAAGCAGTTATATCAGTAAATGGGTTTGGAAAAGAAAATATTTGGTTGGCTGAAGGCTGAGATGCTTCAGAAACAGCAGTTGGACTGCTTACTTGTAAGCTATAATCAATACAATCGAAACCTAAAACCTGATTTTTTCTGTAAACCGTGATGCCCTGACCAAATGTATTGATATACAAATTACCTTTCGAATCCAGATCGATGTCATAAATTTGTTCTCCGGGCAATTCCGAATTCGCCATATTAAATTTGGTCCATGTTGTTCCATTGAATACTGAAAAGCCACCAGTCAAAAATCCAGCTGCAGTGAACCCACTGACAAAAACGGAATCATTATCGTTTATTGCGATAGATGTAATGTAATTTGATGGTAAATTTGCATTTGAAGTTGTCCAATTCGTCCATGCAAAACCATCAAACTTCCAAACGCCCTGAGCTGTTGCAAGCCACATGTCGTTTTGACTATCGAAAGCAATACCATTTACTTCTGTTGTAATGCCTGAACCAATGGCAACTAAGTCTATCAGACTCCATACCCCATTATTAAAAACAGCAATTTGCTGAAATCCCCCAAAGTAGGCTTTGCCTGATGAGTCAACACCAAATCCATAACTATAATATTGCAGTGGAGAATTATTGTTAACCCAGGTAGTCCATTGCCCGGTATTATTATTAAACATGTGTGTTCCATAATCTGAATAAAAAAACACATTTCCGAAGCCATCTGCAAAACTTTCTTCTATCCAGCTAACCGGACTATTGCTAAGATCATAAACCTCCCATGCCGAATAATCTTTATAATCACCATGAGGAATTTTTACAACCGTACCATCTGTTGAATTGTAAGCAAACCAAATATTTCCAAAACTATCTTCACAAATGGAAGCTCCCACTGTTGATAATGTTTGCGGCGATGGATATAATCCCTGATTGAAAGGCCCATACGATTCCCACCTGGGACAATCAAAAATATTAATACCGCCATTCCCATTAGCAGCCCATAAGCGGTCTTGTGAATCGACAAAAATATTGTACTGGTAATGTTCTGACAAACCTGCACTATATCGTTCATAATCTCGCCATACACCATTTTTAAGTGTACTTAGTGTGGATATCCCTGACACCCAGAACTGATCATTACTATCTATGAAAACATCTCTTATGATATCGCCGCCAAAAAATGTAGCCCAGTTTAATCCATCAAAAATCAAAACAGCGTAAGAACCACCCGATTCAGCCAAAATCATCTTATCCTTCTTAATATCGATTCTGTTAACCAGATAATTACTCATAGCCGGAGTATTGGTGTGATTCATATAGGTCCAGTTGACACCATCAAAAATGTTTATTTGCATATAAAATCCATTTAAGTCAGTTATAGCATAAAGTCTGTCTAAAGAATCCAGTTCAATGTCATATACCTGCGGGCCATATAATCCGGAATTCTGATTATTGTAGTCTGTGAATGTAGTCCCGTCAAATTTTGTTACACTCAACAAGCTGTGAATCCATTTATTATTCTGAGAATCAATGAGAATATTATAGCAGGTATAATTAGGCAAATCTGAATTCGCCGGTGTATAAACTTCCCATGTTACACCATCAAATTTCGCGATTCCTCCTATATTAAAGTTCGTTTCCTGAAAAGTAATCCATACATTATTGGCATTATCAAAAGTAATACTTCTAATCTGGTCAGAAGGCAAAGGAGTATTTGCTGTTGTAAATGTATACCATGTAGTTCCATCATATTTACACAAACCATCTCCGGTTGCTACCCACAAAATATCATTTGCATCAACCTCGGCTTCATAGATAAACTGGCTCGGTAAATGCCCTTCAAAATTACTCCAACAGGTAAAAATTGTATCTGCATGAGTGAAACGGACTACCGATCCTTCCCCTTGAATGGCACTCCGGCCCGTTGTCCAGATATTACCGAATTTATCTTCAGTTATAGCATTATGTTCCTCAGCTCCGACTCCTGTATTTGTGGGCCGGAGAAATTTCCAGGAAGGCGATTGAGCGAATCCTCCTGCCATTGAAAACAACAATACAAATAGAATACAATTAAATTTTTTCATGTTTCAGTATTAATAATGGCAAACAAACTAAAATGCACTTATTTGGATGTAAATCTTTATAAACATTAACCAATTAATCAATCAAATCTGAAAATACATACAAGTACATACCCTCAAACTCAATATTATTTGCATATTATGGTTATGACATATATAACAAACCCGAATCAATTTTTTACAATTAAAATAAGTTATAACTACTGATAATCAATGTCATTATTTGTCAATTGCTGCTTATAAATTTATTGGAACATTACTTTGCTGTAAAGTAAATAGATTGTCCTCAATTTATATTATACTTTCTAAAACAAACAAACAATTAAGTTTAACCGAATTTATTATTTTTTCAGTTTAGCAATTTTGATGGTTTGCATCATTTCACTTGATTGTATTTTGCACGTATAAACTCCGGCTTCAACATTTTCTAAATCAAGCAAAAAAGTATTATTCCCTGACATTAAACTTGTATGATCAAATTTCCTGACTATTTTACCCTGAACATCCAAAATGACAATAGAAACATATATGCCTTTCAAAAGATTAATCCTGATTTCGGCAGATGAAGTAAGAGGATTTGGAAAAACCACTGCAGATTGTATAGCTTCAGAAGCTAAAGGTTCAACATTTGTGGTGTTACCGGTTTGTAAACTCTTATCTATGCAATCAAATCCTATAACTCCCATCGGATTATAAACATTTATACCTTCGCCAGCAGTCAAAATCCATAAATTTCCCAATGTATCAATATCCAGATCCCTCACATATTTTTCACTAATTCCAGAACTCCCATATAAATGGGTAATGAATGTATTGCCTAAACCATTAAAATATGAAATTCCACCATAATAAGGGAAATTCATTGCTTCTTCTGCTGAAATAAAAATCGTATTTGTGATTGTATCTATTTTGATGCTTGTTACAGTATTGGCTGCAATGTTCGAATTTGTAATATTCCAGTTAACCCAAGAGAGTCCATCATATTTCCATAATCCTTCTACAGTTCCGAGCCATAAATTTCCAAAATTGTCAAATTCGATATCTAAAATGTCAGAAATCCCTATACTTGAAACATCAATTGTTGTCCAACCGGTATTATCATAAATATCTATCCCTCCACTATGACAAATATACATCTGGCCACCAGGTTTCGAAGCTAAACATTTTGGCCAACCAGTAATTCCATTAGTAATATCCCACAATGTCCAAGAATTAGTTGCCTTATCATACATGAAAGTATTGTATGTAAAATCCGCTATACAAAACACTTTGCCACTATCAGTCCCTGCAATTTTTTTTATGCCTTGAAACCAGGGGTGAGCATTTGATTTATCCCAGACAACCCAAGAGGCATAATTCTGATAATCACCATTAGGAACCTGAACAGCAAACCCATCTGAACCATTATAAGTGAACCAAATGTCTCCATCAGCTGTTTCTGATATCTGAGACCCCACATAACTTTGAGTTTGGGGAACTGGAAATAAGCTCTCGTTGAGTATTCCGTATATTTCCCAATCCGGACAATCAAATACCTGAATGCCTCCATTCCCATTCGCAATCCACTTATTATTTTTGCTATCTATAAATAAATCTTCGCTCATATTCTCACAAAGTGCAGTACTGTACCTTGTATAATTGGTAACCTGTCCATTCTCAAACTTCTTTACAGCATTTGCTCCTGCAGTCCAGTAATTTCCATCCAAGTCGATATAACTATTGATTATAAAATCATTTGTCCATTGCCATGACCAGTTTACTCCATCAAACATCATAACTCTGGATGTATTAGTTGTTTCAGACAAGACGATTTTATCTCCTCTTATGTACATTGAAGTAGCATTAAAATTAGCAACTGGCCAAACACTATTGTTGATTTGAGACCAATTTACACCATCAAATATATCAATGTTGGGTCCATTGCAGATCCAAACTCTGTTTAAAGAATCAACCATAACTTCTCTCGGGGCACCTGGTGAAATGCCACTATTTCCAGTGTTGTATTGCGTCCATGTTAAGCCATCAAATTTGATCAATCCAATGTTGCATGTTATCCAAATAATACCATTCTGATCTATTGCTACATCAGTCAATTGCTCTGATGGAAGACCCGAGTTAACAGAAGTATAAAAATTCCAAGTAGTTCCATCAAAAAATCCAACCCCACCTATTAGACCATTTCCCTGTTCACCAGTAACAACCCAGATATCGTTATCTGGTTCAATAGCAATCCCTTTGATCTGATCTCTTATGAGACCACAGTTGCCAGAGGTGTAATGTTGCCATGTTAATCCATCAGCCGAAGTAGCAAGTCCTTGATCAGTCCCAACCCATATTCTATCATTATAATCAAATGCTATACTATTTATGATTTCATTAGGAAGATAATTTTCTGCATATGTACCCCAATTGGTAAATGTTTGACCGTCAAATCTGGTAACACAACCCTGACTCCAAAATGGTATTCTTCCTCCAGTCCAAATATTCCCAAATCTATCTCCGCGAACAACAAAATGCTGTTCACCTCCAACTCCCGTGTTATCAGCCCGGATGTATTTCCAATTGGGGTTTATTATCGGAAATTGTGCTTGGCTATTTGATATCATAAATATAACCAGGAAAATAAATATTGAATGAGCTTTCATTTTAAATACTTTTTTGAGCTTATAATTCAGTGAAGTCATAGGTTTGCCTGTAACCTAATTAGGAATTTCTAATCACAACCAAACGTATAATACCTTCTGAATTGTAAGAAATTAATGTTGCTGAACGAGAATAATCTGGGTCTGAATCGGCATATCACTTATTTACTGGTTGAACTCGGGATTTCAAAAATACCTTCGCAGAAGATTGCCAAATTAATTCCTAATACATTTTACAAAATTCAAAATAATTAATTTAGTACTTTAGAAACTTCATAGTTTCAATCTTATTGCCACGAATAACTCTAACTAAATAAAGACCATCAGGCAATTGAGAAACATCTATTCTTGTATCAGCGTTTGATGTACCTTGGCTTAGTATTCTTCCAGCCACATCTAAAATTAATATTTCAGCATATTTATTACTTCTGTCTTCAAATGTAATATAAATAAATTGATCCGTTGGATTAGGCGAAATTCTAAATATTTTAGTTGGCAAATCTGCATCACCTTCAGCTGTTGTAAAATTTCCGTAGTTATCGAAAAATTTAACCATGACCATTTTATATGGTGGATTGTAATATCCGTTGATGGTGTCTTCACATTGCGGAATTGACAAATTAATGTAAGGTATTCCCGGATTAAAGCCATTCCCTGTTCCATAAAAAGTAGAGTCTTTGCTCATAGCTAATGCTTGCAATGTACGAGCTTGCTGAAGTATTTGTGTATAAAGCAAGTTTCCGCTTGGGTCAAATTTGACTATTCCGCCATGCCATTGTGGCATTGTGTCATTTCCAAAAATTAATCCACTAAGTGATTGTTGACTAGAATATACAGATACTATTGAATTTCCCCATTCATCTGTTGCCAGATCTGTTGCAATATCCATTCCATCGCTACCTCCATTTCGCAACCAAATTTCCTGACCATTACTATTTAATTTAGCAATATAAATATCTTGAGCATATTCTATTGTCGGGTGAATTCGGTGAGTAAAACTTAAAGCCCCAATTACTGTTGAGTCTCCATTCCCATTTGCTGACACATAAATGTTATCGAATTTATCAATTTCAATTCGGGTCAAACATGAAATGCTACTTCCTACAACCTGGTTAATATGTAAATATGTAATACATTTTTTTGCCCACAAGGCAGAGAACGAATTACTATATTTTACTATAAATGAGTTTTGTGCATCCGAATCAATATGCAACACCTCATTATCAACCTTGAGTGAATCAGAGAAGTATTGCCCAACCACATAAATTTCATTTGTGTTTGCAGAAACTTCAATTCCATATACCTCATTTACAGAGTTTGGATCAAGTTGTTCCGCATGAAGTACATTACCACTCAGATCTAATTTTGCTATCACACCATTCTGAGTTGCCGAAGAGTTAAAACTAAACGAACCAAAGGTTTGTGTTCCGGGACCCATAATACCGCATACGTAAAGAGCACCATTAACCAATGACATATCAGTAAAAGAAACATACGCCGTTCCTGTTCTTGGAACGTATGCACACCATAAATTATTCCCATTAGCGTCATACTTTGCAACATACCCACTCCCCACCGGATACCAATTAGGAGCCATATATACACTATCGTCCACACTGAATGTTCCACAAACATATACGTTGCCAAGACTGTCACATTTCATTCTTGATGATGACATAATTGAGTTGATGGTTGTGCCTCGCGCCGTAGCTGTCCAGACACGCATTCCTGCAGCATCATACTTATTAATATAAAATTTTCCGATATTCATTTCAATAACGGTGTCCATTGTAAACCAATATCCTTGTGCTGATCCGGAATTGTAAGAATTGCCAAACTTATCTGCACAAACCGCATCCCCCCAAACATCTCCTCCTAACAGATTTACCCCATTTGTATAACCACAAGTATGCCTGAGCCAGGTTGCACTAATACTGTTTTGCGCCTGAATATTACTTGAAATCAGAAGACTTATTAAAATAAGAAGATTTTTCATTTTTGAATTTCTTAATTGAAACTTATTTCTGCAGTAATTTTTTGACTGTTGATCTCTTCTTGCATCGTTAATTTTTTCCCAGAATCATCACCTTTTTGCATAAGTCTTTACATCATCAACATAAATAATCAACTGCACATACTGACTTGCAATATTATTGCTGATTATAAAAGTCTCGGTATGCATAACGGTATTATTATACCCTGACTCTCTGCTATCCAAAACAGCTCCATTCATAGCTGCTAATACTATTTTGATCTTGGAAGGTTGAAGTAAAGTAAAATTAACAATCACTTTTTCGGAAGCCGGATTAGGGAAACAGCTAAACTGCACTTCCTGGATACTTTCTGTAATACCTGTTGTGGCCCCAGGGTTGATAAAACTTGCAAAAAAAACATCTGAAAATTGTTGAGCAGTTAAATTGTTAACACCACTTGTTATATCACAATCTGCAGTTTGTATAAAAAACCCGCTTATCAATAAGTTGTTTCCGGCAGCTAACATTTGAGGAGCCCCATCAGTTGCAGGGCCACTTACCGAACCAGACCAAATGTAGTTCCCGGATGAAGTAAATCCAGCAGCAAAAATGTCATTTAATCCGGCACTTGTTAGCGTATAGGAAGTACCCGATGAATTCATTTCGGCTATATCTCTAAAACCTCCACTTACCCATACATTATTCCAGGAATCAATTGCTATCTCCTCTGCATAGTCGTATTCGTCGGATGTCCCAAATTGTTTTTCCCATATAAAATTACCTGCACTGCTGTACTTAACCAGAAACCCATCGGTTCCAGTAATGCCATAAGCATTTAAAGTCATGTCGTTTCCCGGATACAAATCAAATCCTGAATAAAAATCTCCTGCTACATAAATATCACCACTCAAATCTACTGCTACGTCTTTGGTAATGACATCTGTTCCGGCTGATGAAATAGTAGTTCTTGAAAATTTACTCCATATTACCTGTCCTGCGTCATTATACTTTATAAGTGCAAAATAATTTGTAGATGTAAAAGGTGATGGGACTGGTTGTAAAACTGCTCCTGATGGATCAAAGTCATCGAATGATAAAGGATTTGCAACACCATGACCCAGATAATATATTACATCCAATCCATTTTCATTGCCTATTGCTATTTCAGGATTTATTCCTGCAACATTGTATGCCCAAATTAGATCTCCATTATAATTGTATTTAGCATAAAAGCCGGTATTGGCTTCATTGCCTCCCCCCGATGCATTTGGTGTAAGTAAAAACGTGCCACCATTCATGTCCATATTAGTTGAACCTGATAATGTCCCAGAAATATAAATGTTTCCGTTTTGATTGCAGACAACTTCTGTTGGAAATTGCCTGTTCGATCCTCCAAAACTTTTCGCCCAGATAAAATTTCCGGATTCATCTAATTTTAAAACGAATGTATCCCAATCACCCTGACTGGTAAGCAAACTGGTGCCTGGTGATTGATCAAAGTCGACTGTTCCCGCATAATAACCTACTACATAAATATTATTAAACTCATCAATTGCTAATCCTTTAGCTGCTTGATTTGCATTACCTCCAATTGCAAAACCCCACAACAAGGAACCTGCTGCATCATATTTAGCAATCCATCCATCTTCATCCCCATTAGAATAAATAACCTGATCTGTATTGCTTAAATCGATATCCATGGAATCGGTAAAAATCCCACACAAAATGACGTTTCCCGAATCATCAGCTACCATTTCTGATGGCCCTGCAATTCCGTTTCCCGGCATGTAACCTACAAAATTACTTTGTGCATTCAACAGCTTTATACTTGCTAACAGCAGCGCCAATAACAACAATAGGATGTTTTTCATGTATAATAAATTAATAGATTTCAAAAATGGCTTCCACACAAAAAAAGCATCAGATTAGTAATGACTTTTTTTGCATGGTTACAAATCTATCAGTTGCTCTACACTGACTGAAAAAATAGTTGCTGAACGGGTAAAAATGGGTGCCAGACAGGATTCGAGTGAATTATAACTCTGGAAACACTGCCATCTAACTGTATATCAACTATATATATGAAATAACAAGAATTTCTCCTTACGGGGATAGAATGGTAGCCTTTAAATAAGAATATGAATTCCTAAGCCTATTTTTTAATCAACTCCTCAGTCACAAAATATTTATTGTCGAAAACAAAAGTAACATACAATTTCTGGGATGCCAGTCCTTTGTTCAACGACAACGATGTGTGCTGCTTTCCTGCATTTTTAATGCCCAGTTCCACCTGACTCAACAGTTCTCCATTAGAAGTTGTAATAAAATAATTTACAGAAACCGGCTTGCTAAGTTCATAATCCGCATTAAACTGAGTATCGGTTGGATTAGGATACAGAACTACTTTATATGGATTAGAACCTTTAATCATTGCTATTCCGGAAGATGTATTCTTAATTAAACTTACTGCATATATAGAATTATCGGCGCTGGTTGATGATGTAGCATTAATAGAAAAAGCATTGTTAATGGGACTTTCAATTCCACCATAGATATAACCAATTAAAGTGGTGTCTTGTGTGAAAGCATCAAGCTGAACTATTTCAGGATCATAATGAGGTGCACTATATTCTGCAATAAATTCGGCACTTGATCCTTTTAGAGCAGGCATTTCAATTGGCAATAAAAATTCCTGCAAGGTACTATCTGCATTTCGGGTAACCATACTAATTGTTTTCACAAAAGGGACTGTATTATCTTGAAGTAATGTTCCATTTTGATAGTAATATTGGCTCATTCCTCCAAAAAAGATGCTGTGCATTTTGTTTAATGCAGCATCATACAAGCTTACTTTTGCACTATGATAATTACTCAGA
Source organism: Bacteroidota bacterium (assembly GCA_016713525.1). Lineage (GTDB taxonomy): Bacteria > Bacteroidota > Bacteroidia > AKYH767-A > OLB10 > JADKJB01. The sequence continues at coordinate 365,188 of JADJOZ010000008.1, forward strand.
TATTGGTTGAATGCAGTAACCGGATAAATACCATTTGCTGAAATATCTACAGGATATAAAAAAGGCATATCGATTGTTGCCTGAAATACACCGCTCGAAATAGTATAGCCACGACTTCCATCAGGAAATACCTGTGGCAATAAATTATAATCTCTTCTTCTTAAATGCACAGGGTCGGTGATAGCAGAAAAATTATTGAAACTTAATTGGCTTCCGCTGTTATTAACCTGAAATTTACGAACCTGATTTGTGTAAGTCTGCACATATGTTGCATGTCCCATCGGATTATATCGTCCATCGAATTTCTGACCGCCAACTAAATAAAAAGTGTCATCAATCTTACCTAGTTGTCCTCCGCAAACTGCAAAAACGGAATCACTTATCTGTTTAAAATATTGCTGAAAAGGTGTGCCATTCACAATCGCATCAATTACAGAAGAAACCTGAATGGTAGTTAAATTCGAAAATGTGATATGGTCTGCTGCATTTGCTGAATAAGCATATCCTCCAATCAGATATAAGGTATCATTATCCTGAAAATAATTCATGTTGGTAGCCTGTAACTGCTCAGCAATTGGTGTTGGCAATGAACTAAGTGATGCCGACCAAAATTGCTGTGTTTGTACATCAATTACCATTAAGTCTGTGTTGTTCTGAGTTGCAGGAAATGAATTAAATGGTTGGCGTGCATGAATTCCATCTTTACGACCACCAACGATTAACCATTTACCATTGTGTTGCGCATGTGCAAATGAATGTAATCCAGGTAATCCTGTAATAGCTACAGGTTCCAGCATGACGGAATAGTCGAATGCTGTTTGAGCGTTAACTCTGAATAAGGAAGTTAGTCCTAAAATGATTGCTACTAGATTGATTTTCATTTTGATACAGATTATTCGTCAAAGGTATTCACTACCTTCATCATTAAAAGTAACCTGTGTCACATAACCCTAAAAGCTGACTAAAATCATTTAATTTTTCTTCAATTGCCTGAGTAGATCTTCCAGGTAATCGGTTTGCAGCTCCTGAATTTCTAAAAGCTTTTTATTCTGGTGAATCAACAGATGATCCATTTTTTCATTCAGCAACTGTATCTCCAGTTCAGCTTTTAAATTAATTTTATAATCGTGCTCACTTCTTTGACGGTCTTTTTGTTCCTGACGATTTTGACTCATCATAATAACCGGCGCTTGAATAGCTGCAATACAGGAAAGAATCAGATTTAATAATATAAATGGAAAAGGATCGAATGCTTTGGTAGCAAGTAACCAGATGTTTAAAACCATCCACAATAAAATAAAAGAAAAGAATGCAATGATGAATGACCAGCTACCTCCAAAGGCTGCTATTTTATCAGCAATTCGTTGTCCAAAAGTGATTTTTGAATCAATTTCTGTTTGAAGATTTTCAGAAAGAATAGCATTCGTCTGAATAGCTTTCATTACATCGCTATCGATCTTAACAAGTTCTCCACGCTCCTGTACTATTAATTGTGTAAGATATTTTCTTCGATACTGATTCAGTTGTTCAAGTGATATGAAATCATTCTCACTAAACTGGGGATAGTCAGATTTAATAAGATCAAACACACCTTTACGGATATCAAAACCGGTAACGGCTTCTCCACCACGGATTGCTTCTTGATTTATGAACGAATTTGGCATATGAGATATTTAAATTGAGGTATAAAGCTACTATATTCTGCTTAATATATCAACTGCAACAAATTATAAACCACTCAATCTTGAAAATCACATCCTGTCCCCATACAAATCATCCAATCCCAATTTAGTAATTCTTGACAAAATCGATCCTTTAGTTCTTCCAAAGTGTTCGGCCATTCGTTTTAATTCCCAGCCTTCACAAAAACAAGCCGTTAATTCTTCATCTAATTCCACGGTCCAGGGCCTGTATGCATCTTTATGCTTTTCTCTTATTTTGTCAAAACCAATTCCTTTTGGCTTGCCGGCAGCCTGATGCGCTAAAGCTATTTCAAAATCTTCGCGCATAAGCTTCATAATCTGATTATCGGAAATTTCGGGCACCTTTAGTACTTCTATCTGAGCAGAGTCGGGAAATCCTTTGGGAACCATCTGTTCATGTATCTTTATCTTGTTTTTTGATCGTGTTACTGCCACATACAACAAATTAATTTCTTCCAATATTTTTGGAACCATCAATTGTTGAGATGCCATTTCTTTAACGAACTTCTCAATTTTCTCTTCTGTAATAAAATCATTCACCAAATCAATGGCGTCATATTCCATCCCTTTACACCTGTGTACCGTTGAGAAAATTAATTGCGCTTTATGCTTATCTGCATTTTCAACATGTTTCGATTTAATATTTTGAGAATTCCCGGAATTTCATTACCATACTCCTTCACAATTTCTACCATCATTCCCAATTGCTTATCTTCTGTTTTTTCGATATAAGTTTCCAGATCATTCATGGAATTCATGCCGCTGATCATCTTATCACGAATCATGCTTCGCTTACCATTATACAGATTTAGTACATCATATAAGGATGCTCCCTCATCGGCATAAGTATAGGAATTAATATTCCCTTCAAAGTAAATATGTTTCAGTTTTTTATCTTCCGTCACATATTCTATAGCTTTAAGCAATAATCCCAGATTAGATCTTGCAATAATAGCCTTTACTTCATTTTGATTGTTACCACCACAACCTTTTATACTAACACAAGGCCCCGGTGAAATATGATTTTTATATCTCAAAATGCTCATAGCAAGGTCGGCAATAGTTTGACTGAACCGAAAACTGGAGGTAAGATGATACGTTTCATAAGCTGCCTGTTCCAACGAATTTACAGCAAATCGCCAACCATAAATTTGCTGATGTGTATCACCCACAATAACTTTAATTGCAGGTTGCTTCATAACTACATCAAGCATTGCTGCAGAAGCATCCTGTGCTTCATCAAAAAGAATAAAATCATAGGGGAGAACCGGACTCTTCAGTTGAAATTTCTTTAAATAAAAATCATGGGTAATTTCAATTTCTCCCGATTCCATCATAGCCAGAAACCGGCGCGCATGAGTTTCAATGTAATTATATGCAGAACTGACAAACTTTTTAACTTTACTGTCAAGAATTGTCTCCCGGTAATCCAGGTCCTTTATTTTATCCTTATCACTATTGCAGAAATACGCTACAAACTTGTTTATGTGATTTGCAAATATAAATTCTCCGTGAGGTTCGCCGTTATTCTGCAATCCTAAGATATCTACTACTTCGTGAATCTGATATCCTGTTGTTTTTATCTTATACCGGGAACCAATAACAACATGTCTGTAAGCCAGTGAATGGGCTGTCTCAATCTTTACATGATCCAGACCCTGTTTTTTGAACTTTGTAATTGCCTCTAATTTTACTGACTTATTAAATGCAAGGTACAAAATCCTGCTTCCCGGTGGCCGGGAACGGGCATACTCAATAATGGTTGTTGTTTTACCTGAACCGGCAACTGCATTGATTCTGATGTTGCCTCCTGACTGAATTATTAATTCCTGCTCAGGTGTTAATAAAAATGACTTTGTCGTAGGTAATGTTTGTGATGACATAGATGAAAAATAGTTAAAAAATGAAAAAACATGCTAAAATTGCAAAGCAAAAGTAATAAATTAATTTTAATTTAAAACGACAAGATGTTTAAAACCTGCAATTAATTTGGGGAATTATTAAATTTATTTATATTTGATAGGAAATTCCTGTCATCCAAATTCAAATAATTATGCATTATTTCATTCGTTGTCGAATTATCTTATTAATAGCTTTTGTTTTATTTCTATCACCTTCCTTTTGTCAGTATTATGATTGGGCTACCGCACTGTCAATAGAGACCTGGGGCCATTCATCCGCATTCATATCGACTGATTATCAAGGCAATGGGATATTACGTGGCACTCGTCGATCGTGTTCCATTTGCGCACAAAATTATGTATCAGTTATCAATACAAACGGACAGGAAATATGGTCCACTGATGTTTTTGGAAGTGCCGGAACAATAGCAACCATTGGAGGAGTTTCATCCGACTATCAACAAAACAGATATATATTATTTCAAAATCCTTCAGGAAATCTTCAGAATATTGGAGCATTTTCAACTTCAAGTCTGAGTTTTATTATCAAGTACAACATAAGCGGAACTCCCATCCGCTTGACCAATCTCACTGAAGTTTTCACAAAAATAGTAGTCGATAGTACCGGCAATATGTTCACTGCTTCTGCAGGTAGAATCCGCCGCTATAATGTTTTTGGAAATATGGTATGGGAAAAAACTGGCTACAATATAAATTCAATCGATATTGATACCGATAAAAACTGTTTTATTGCAACCGATACCAGTTTGACTAAATTAAATCCTTCAGGAAATATATCTTACCATTTACCGATTGGCGGAAATGTTATTGCATTACCTGATGGGAAAACAATATTATCAAATGGGAGCGGAGTGTTCAAATACAATAAGTTTGGTATGCTAATTTGGAATCAGCCACAAATAACAGGGACAGTCCAGCTAAATTCAAACGGAAATATTTATGAATTCACAGGAAGCAGCATTCGAAAATATAACGTAAATGGAACTAATATTCAATGGACACATGAAAAGTTGGCTAACGGAATTGTCAGTAAATTTGGTGAAATTTATATTGGTTCTACATATAATGTTACTTCAGATGTAATTCGACCATGTCCCTTCCAGATTTTAATACTCGCGAATTCAAATACCCATAATACACAATCCTGGATTGCACAAATTAAAGATTCGTCAAGTCCTCCCTTTCAGGCGGCTATATACACAAATGGTATGGAAACAAGTGTTTGTACTGGTCAACCTGTGAAAGATTTTACTTACTCCGGTCCCTTATTTACAACTTGCACAAATGCATTTAGTAACTTCGACAGTAACAATACTTTTTCCACAGAAATATCAGGCTCCGTGAATTTTAACAACCCAATAAATATTGGAGATCCGAACTCAGCAGTTATTCCTGATACAATTGCTTCGGGTGGAAATTATAAAATAAGAGTATCTTCATCGACAGCCGGAGCTACCGTATATCCCAACATACCTGCAAATTCATTCTCAACATTTGGTGTCATTCAAAATCCGGCAAGCTTGAGTGTTTCAGGTAACCAATCTATTTGTTCCGGACAAACTTTCAATTTGAACATTACCACAGCGCAGAATGCATCAATTTGGTGGTATAATGGGTCAACCTATTTAGGTGATATCATAAACAACCTCGCCATTAATCCCGATTCATCAGGGAGCTATCATGCGCAAGTTTTTAATAATGGATGTATTCGACAATCGGATACACTTTTTTTGATTGAAAATCCAAGACCCTTTCCTGATATTTCACCTTCAGGGATATTGAGTATTTGCCAGGGAGACAGCATACAACTCACTGTAAATGATATCGACTTAACTTCCATCAAATGGAGATATAACAATGTAAATATCCCTGGACAAAATGATACTACAATCTATGCATCAGTAGCTGGTTTGTATTCTGCACGTGTATTTAATAGTTATGGCTGTGCCAGAACATCCGACCAGGTAGAAATTGTAATTCCATGTAAACATGCTGCAATAGATATTGACCGGAATTTTACTGTCTCGCCTAACCCCTGTACGGGAAATTTAACGATTTCGGGACTTCTACACGAAGCTGTTCTGATACAAATTTTCGATCTTTCCGGAAGGTGTGTTTTAAGGAATAACTATAATGATTTAGAAAGTACTGATCTAAATGTTGACCTGGAAATATTGGATTCTGGAAATTATCTTTTAAATATGATTCAGAAGAATAAATCAGAAACTAAACTAATAACTGTATTTTAGTATATCTAAAATTTAGTGCTAAAAAGGAAGATGTACCCAATTTACCTGAATACGCAAATGATTATCAATATCAGGATATACCATTCCAGGTTTTGGCACCAGGAATTTCAACCGGTTATCTTCAAGCTCTCCCAATGAAGCCCTTTTGAAAAAAGCGCATCCAAAAGGTGCGCTTTCCTTACAAAATTCGAATATACCTAACCTTCCCTTACTGAAATATCAATTTTTGTGTAATAGCTTGACCATCCCTTGTAGTCGCTCTTGCAAAATAAATACCGGCAACAACATTTCCACGATGAATCTGATATCCCATAGAGCCTCTTTTCTCAGTACGTAGTTCCTGACCCAATACCAGTCTCCCTTCTGCGGAATAGAGTGAAAAGTACAAATCAGAATTGCTTTGAATGTTAATCACATCGTTTACAATAGTTGGATAAATATCAATATCCGTTTCGCTTTCCCACCTTACAACAACAACACGCGACAATGATTGTGTTCCATCGAAATCGGTTTGCATTAACCGGTAGTACGATATTCCTGAGTACGGTTTCATGTCATAAAAATAATACTCGCTTACCGCGGATGTTGTTCCGGATCCATCAACAATTCCAAGTGCTTCAAATGTAACTCCATCCTTACTGCGTTCAACTGTAAAAAAATCATTGTTAATTTCACTTGCAGTAACCCAATCACATCTGATCCGATTATTTTCTTCAGGCATAGCTGTAAAAGATAACAACTCAACAGGCAAAGGGGATGTTTCCAGCGCAATTGCCCAGGTGCCGTGATTAAAATCAGTAATACCAGGTACCACAACCGATTGCGCTGTTGGATTGGTCTGTCCTGCGAAAGGAATGGTCCATGCAATTTGTGGGTCATTCCAATTTTGACCTCTGGGATTGATGGTACCGTTTGTTGCATTTTCTGAGACAGGCCAGCTAAAAGTAAATTCCGATACCGGGGTTCCCGTTGTTTCAATATTCCAATATCTGTCGACCATATTTGCACTGTTGTCGACTCCGGCATTATTCCTGATATGTGTAACTGCTATTGGCAAACTTGGAAATGGCGTGTTGGCTGGAGAAGATTTATAGGTGCTGAATGTAACATCTCCGGCATTTCCTGATGTTAAATGGTAAGTAAATGGAAAATTGGTCCCTGCCAGATCACCAAACGGAACTGTGTGTGGATTTGCATCAGTACCAATTTTCCAAATCACTTTTGATGAATTATCAACTTCTTCCGAAATAATTTCTCCCGTGGTTGATATAAGTGCACCTGAAATTGGATTTGTTATAGTTACAGTATTCGAATTTAAAAATAATCCGGCATCTCCTATTGACAGTACTCCTGCCGGCAATGCATATGTTCCACCAACCAGAATGTCATTTGAAAGTATCTTTTGATTCGGATTAATTAGTGCAAGATTGTTAAAAGAAGTTACCGATGTGCCTCCAATTGTTTGATTAACAGCACCATTTAAAATAACAGTTCCCTGAGATGTACCAAAACAATTATTTGAGGCATTATTAATAAAATCACCAGATAAATCAATTGTATCTGAATTATTGATGGTGCCGGTTCCTAAATTGAGGTAATCTCCTTTTATGGTCAGTTGCACTCCGGTAGTGATGGTAATTGGGACACTTGAATTGTATAAAATGACTTGCGATTTCACAAGAAAAGGAAACAAAATGAATACACTTCCAAAAAATGCGATGCTGTTGAATTTTTTGTTTATATAAAAAGTATAGCTTTTGAATAATGTAATCAGGATATCTATTTTCATTATAATAGAAAGGAAAGGTTAATTTTTCAAAAATACGGCGAGTTGGAAATGCCGTCAATCCCCTAATTCGGGTATAAATCGCTAATAATATCCCTAGTTGTAATGATGTTATTAATTTCGAATATAATTGTCGGGTAATAACTTTTATTCTCACTTTATGATCGCATGTTCAAGTCCATACCGAATCAATAAGGCAGTGTTTTTCAACCCCAGCTTTCTCAATATATTCTTACGATGTGTGCTTACGGTCTTGTGACTGATATCAAGTTTCTCTCCGATTTCACGATCAGTCATTCCATCAGCTATTAACTGTGTTACTTCAATCTCTCTGGGTGATAACATAAATTGATTATTGATTGTGCAAAAATGCAGCAATTGTAACCCCGGTACAATACACTAAAAGCGGTAATTGATGGCTTAAGAATCAATCAGAGATTATGTTGAATACCAAATTTAGAAAAGCATTAAAATTATTTATATCAACTTATTATCAAAAGCAAATTTAACCAAAGCAGCGGTATTAGGCACCTTCAGCTTGGCTAACATATTTTTCCGATGGGTATTAACCGTTCGATCCGATAAAAATAATGTTTCAGCTATTTGCCCATCTGTTAAGCCCTCCGAAATCAATTTTAAAATCTGCCGCTCCCTTTCTGTTATAATGCTTTCCGAAAAACGTATGTATGCTGTTTTCGACTTATCCGAATTAACAGCATCGCCAAATAAATGTGCCAGTGATGGAGTAATATAAGTAATGTTTTTGATAACTGCTTTAAAGGCATGAATTAAATCTTCAGGTCCGGAATTCTTAAGAACATATGCATCTGCTCCCGCCTTTAAAGCTTTTCCAACCATTGAAGGATTGTCGAGCATGCTTACAATGATAATTTTCACTTCCTTACAAACCATCTTGATTTCTTTGGTTGCTTCAATTCCATCTATTAATGGCATATTTACATCCATCAATACAATGTCATATGCTCCATGCCGGCACTGTTCAATTGCTTCTTTGCCATTAAGTGCCGTTCCGCAAACATCCAGATAAACTTCATCCTGCAAAATGTGTCTGATTCCTTCAATAAACAAACGGTGATCATCTGCCACCAGTAATTTATACTTTTGTTGTTGCATAGCTGACAGGTATTTCAATTATTGCTCTGAATCCATTTCCTGGACGGGTATCCCATTCTACAAAACCACCCATAGCCGTTGCCCGGTTCTCAACATTATTTAATCCATAACCCCTTTTAATCTTTTGAATATCGAATCCTTTACCATCATCTTCATACAAAACAACAAATGAGTCATCTCTGACCAATAATTCCAGGGTCACCTTACTTGCCCCCGCATACTTCAGTGTATTATTTATCAACTCCTGCGTTATCCTGAAAACCGTATGTTCCACCTTGTATTCCAGTCGCTTTTCAATACCATGATGCGTTAAAGAAAATTGTATTAACTGCAAATGATTTACTTTGTTCACTAACTCTTCGGTTGCTACAATAATCCCTTTATCTTGTAAGGTCGAAACCTGTAAATCATCCATAATCCGTCTCAAATCAGTTATAGAGCCATCTATAAGTGAAAGTGAATTATCGATTATGGTTTTGGTATCTTCATTCTTATCATTCGTTTTTATTTTACTCAGATAAAGCTTTGCAGTCGATAACTGAGCCCCCAAATCGTCATGCAACTCCGAACTAATACGCTTTCTTTCATTTAATAATGCCTCTTGCGATTGTATGGTTCGCTTTAACTTATAACGATTAAAGAAAAGTCCGAAAAATATCACCAACACTATAATTCCACAAACAAGCCCTATTTGCATCAGGTTCTTTTTTTGTATCTGTTGCTGCTGAATCTCTCTGTCTTTATTCAATAACTGAATCTGATTTTCTTTCTTCTCCGTTTCATATTGCGTTTGCATTTCTGCAATTGCTTCCGCTTTGGAAATATTATATACCGAATCATTATATAAAATGTATTTTTGCTGATAATCATAAGCTTCCTTAAAATTACCATTTACAACGAACTGGACAGACAATTCTATCGCATTTTTTGCCGATAACTGAATATCTCCTATTTCTTCTGCCAGTAACATACTTTTTTTGAGATAGTATATTGAACTGTCGGTAAGATTCATTTTACTAAACAATACTCCTAAATTGCTATAATCAATTGCTGCTGCCGGAACATCCTCTTCCATCAAATGGTATGACAGCGAATGTTGCATATAAAAAACAGCGCTATCATAAACATCCATGCTCATGAAGGTTGTGGCAATATCCCCAATTGCATAGTACCTGTTGCGGTCATCTTCCAATGTGGTTGCCAGGAAAATAGCTTTACGATAAATCGGTAATGCTTCTTCATAATTCTTTCTTGCATACCAGATTCCCCCTTCATTGATCAAACATTTCAGAATACCGGTTGAATCTGATTCTTCCTGATATAATTTTCTGGCCTGCTGATTAAACTGTAATGCAAGGTCAAAATCCCGGTTCTTTTCATAAGCAATGCCTAAATTCATGGAATACATTGCCTGTGCAGACTTCAATTTCAAAGTTTCAGCAGCTTTTAATGCCTTCATTAAATAAAAAGAGGCAGAATCATACTCAGCCATTTTACTGAATACCATTCCTATATTATTATAGACCCTTGCAATCAGATCCTGATCACCAATCTGCAAACGATAAAACAAACTCTTTTTGTAATCTGTAATTGCCTGTTGATAATCACCCTCATCCTTTGCTATGATACCTAACCGTATATAGCCATCGCCAAGCCCTTGTAAATAGTTAACTGGTGTCGATAATTCTATTGCCTTCCTGGCTAGCCATGCAGCCGTATCCGGATTCTCTTTCAACAATGCAAAGCTTTCTATATTTAAGTTGTTGATAAATGCCGTATCTGCTTTACCCGATTGTGCAGCTATATTACCAGCATATAAAAGTATTGCCAATAAAAGCAATCGCAACAGCCTGTTGATCTCAGAACTCATATATGTGTTTCAGCCTACTAATATAAGTAACTTATTTGCTATTCGTGTATTGTTTGAATTATATTTCCAACCAGATTAAAGTAAAAATCGAATTTTTTTCTGACTAAGGGTCATCAATCATCCAATTATCAAATTATCAAATCACCACCCTTCGGCTGGGCTCAGGGCGGCGCTTTCAACCCTTCGGCTGCGCTCAGGGCGGCGCTTACAACTTGGTGCAGTCATATCATTTTCCTAAGACACCTCAATTGCCCCCCTTCGGCGTTGCTCAGGGCAGCGCTTGGCACCCTTCGACTCCGCTCAGGGCGGCGCTTACAACTTGGTGCAGTCATATCATTTTCCTAAGACACCTCACTTGTCCCCCTTCGGCGTTGCTCAGGGCAGCGCTTGTCATGCCTTGTCCCCCTCCGGCTGGGCTCAGGGCAGCGCTTGTCCCTTGCCCCTTGTCACTTGTCACTTGCCACTTGTCACCAAATTAATCGCTATTTATCCTTCACCAGAAGCATCACCCTCTGAACCATGGGTTGTTCCATGTCCCTTACGGTCAGTGTTTTCGTTTGTATCCAGCACAACCACTTCAACAATGATATCTTCTAAAACAGGATCGTAATTATCCTTATTCAATTCGATCGTTTGGAAATCTACTCCCGGTTCTGCATCAGGATCTAAGAAGTATATCAATTTTTTAGTTACTGTGTAATTATCAAAATTGAGGATGATTTGAGTATCCTCTGTTCTCGACTGATCAAAGCGGACACCTATCTTAAAGTCAGTAGCAACATTAACTTTTAAATTACTGGTGTCAATAACTTTCAAATAAATATATGGAATTGGATGAGGCTCTTCACCCTCAATTTCGAAATTACCGGTCAAAGGTTTTACAGTATGAAACCCTGTTAATTCTCTGGCTTCGTTGAATATTCTTACAGTAATCTTTTCTTTTTCCAATAATCCCGAATCAAGTGGAAAGGTTCTAAGATTTGCAGGATCGAGAGGTGCTCCTGCATCGGTTATAAAATAATCAAGGAAGGCTGTGTCTTCATTAGTTGAAATTTCAGGTTCAGAAGATGTAAATGTCAGATGTTCCTCAATATCATAAATGAATTTTATGGTTGGGTAATCTTCACCTCTTTCAACCCATACATAGGGCTTGTTTGGAATTAAATTCATGGCAGATTAATTAAATTAAATTTAGTGTTTTGAAAATATTGATTTTGGTATAATGCCTGAAATCATAAGTTCTTGTTGGAACAATAGCACTGCTTACATTTTGAAATATTTCACAGCCTGCTTTTAGTTTACTTCTAATTTCCGTCAATGGCATTCGTCCTGAATGAATTGAATTCCACTTCTCCTGCATCAATAAAATTGTGCCGGAAATAACTGCAGCCGATACACTCGTTCCTGATGTCACCGAGAATTGTTTAGTTGCATCATTCGAATTATTTAGTGAAACTGAAAAAAGTCCGGGAGCATAAATTGCTTGAATTAACCTTTTTCATTCCTGATAAAGGCTTAAACAGGTCACTTGAAAGATATCGTTGTGAATATGGTGCTATTGAATGGTATGGGAGGTTGTTGAGTCGAAAGTTACCATGTGCTCCTGCAGCAATTACCGAAGGATGAAATGCAGGATATCCCAATCCATCCTTGTTTTTGTATCCAAATGCGTTTCCGGCTGAAACAACAACAGGAATATCGTGTTCTGACAATTCATTTTATAATTTGTGCTATTTTATGATTGCCGATATCAGAATCATCTGTTTTCGCATCCAAACCGTTGAAAGAAATATTAACTACTCCTATCTTTAGTTCGTTGTTTGACTCTTTTTTAACCATTGCTAAGGTATGTACCAATGCTTTATAAATCGCTTTCCATGAAGCAGAACCCGATTTTTCATTGGTAACTTTTATGGAAATAATTCCAGCTCCCGGTGCTATTCCTATACTTGAAATTTCTGAATTGCTGGCTGCAATAATTCCCGCCATATGTGTTCCATGGCCATAGTGGTCATTTATATCTGTTTCATTGCCATTGGTCGATAACCGTTGCCTGATATTTCCTCTCAAAAATTCATGTTCAAAAACACCTGAATCAATCACAACTGCGCAAAATCCTTTTCCGGTCAACGGACTCCTCAATCTTCGCACATTTACTAATTCAGTTTCCCTTTTCCGTATCCGGTTCATCGTTAACTACCTGAATAGGTATGGGTCTCGGCAATTCCGGAAGTCCTTTTGGCATCGAAAATCTATGCCCGGGTTTATTCTTGAATAATGGCCTTAATTCCAGATATCCCAATCCATTAAATTCAGGTTGTAAATTTTTCATAATTATATGATTATTAATTTATTATGTTTTATTTGTCTTGTTTCTATTTATAATATAAATCGCTATTAACCGTGAAAACAATCTATTCAATCTATTTTTTGAAGTCTAATTAACCAAAAAATTAATCAACTAAAACCAACGGTTAATAATTTCATCGAAACAAATAACCAACCTTTACGAAAAGTGGGCAATACACCAAAAGGGGTATATTGCCCATCTATCAAAACCTACAGGTTGAAATCAGCAACACGGCAATATTGCTGGAGTTGTAGTATAGCCCAATAATTAAAAAGCCGCTCTTTAGTCACACACCATATTTAAGGTAATCACCTGATAAGTGCCAGAGTTCCATTTCGTGAATGTGTATTTCCATAAATATCTTTAACCTCAGCAAACCAGGAATAAATTCCTTCCTGCAATTGCCCCTTTTTGTCATATCCATCCCATACAGGATTCGATTGCGAACCATTAAATAAGATCTCACCCCAGCGATTGCAGATATAAAAATTTAGTTCACTGACTGCAACACCTGTAACACCATAAAAATCGTTTATGCCATCTCCGTTAGGTGTGAATGCATTCGGAAACCAAACTGCAAATTCTTCCAAAATCTCAACAGGCTTAATCGATACTGCACTGCATCCGTCAGCTGATATAGTTCTCAATTCGGTATAATAAATTCCTTTGCCGGGATATTTATGTTTGGGATTTTCTTCTTCCGAAATATTTCCATCCCCAAAATTCCAATACCTGCTTACCGCATTTTGGGAACGATCATAAAACTGCACATCAGGAGCAATGGCTGTACCTGGTTGTAATGAATATGTAAAATCGGGTTCAGGTAAAGGGAAATGCAGTGATTTCTCCTTCACGAATCAAAGTGTCTTTACATCCATAAGCAGTTGTACTTATAAGCTGTACCGCATAATTACCTGCAATAAATGTTGCCATAGGATTTTGTTCGGCCGACACTACTCCATTTCCAAAATTCCATTCATAAGAAATTATATTTCCACTGGTGCTGGTCGATAATGAAGTAAAATCAACCGCTAAAGGTTCACATCCCGAATTTATGGAAACGGTAAAATCTGAAACCGGTAACTCCCAAATTGAAACCTGCCTTGTAATTGAATCAACACAATTTAAATCTGATGTTACAATAAGCTGAACATCGTATAATCCCGGAGCAGAATAGGTGTGCCATGAAGCTGCATAACCATTCTCAATAGTTCCATCACCAAATCGCCACTCCCGATGCAAAATGGTTCCAGTACTGACTACACTTTGATCAAGGAAGATTGCAGGTGATTGATGGCAAGCAGCATATGCTTCAAAATCAACTTGCGGCAATTCCGGTACAATTACCTGAATGTTTTTTGTTGTGGTAACTCCATTCCAAGAATACATTGTTAGTGTGACATTATAAATACCCGATTGCGGAAAGGTATGAATCGGACTAAATGCAGTGTCAGGCAAACTACCATCATTAAAATTCCATTCAACAGAAAATACAGGCCCGCAACTAATATCAAATAAAGTTGAAAAAATAACATCTGTAGTTTCACAATTTGATTGATAACTTACGTTTGCTCCGGGTTCGATCCTCGGCAGTAAAATCTTTTGCATCGAATCACGGCAACCATGATCTGATTCCACATATAAAGTAACCTCAAATGGTCCCGGTGTTGTGAAAACATGTTGAGCATTAGAAGTATATATATTGGAAGTGGTATCACCAAAATCCCAGATGTATTGTTGAAGTGTTCCGGAAATAATTGATGATGTACTGTTGAAATAGGAATTATCATCAATACAACCCGGAACAAAAGTAAAATCAACAACTGGTGCAGGCCATATATAAATATTCTTTTCCAACGTGTCGCTGCAATTCGAATTAAACACAATCAATCTCACAGTATAATTCCCGGGAGCACTATAAATATGAACCGGATGCTGATCGCTTGAAGTATTACCATCACCAAATTCCCACTTCCATTGCTGAATTGGTGTGCCGGTTATTACAAAACTGGAATCAATAAATCGGGCTTCATTCATACAAGCAACAACTTCATAGAAATTCGCATTCAGATTTGTAGGCATAATGGTTGTATTCAAGGTAACCTGACAACCTGTTACTGACGTCATAGTTACAGAATAGGTACTTCCTAAAACCGGATTTATTAAAGTTACATCAGGTAAAGTATCGCCATTACTCCACAGGTAACTTGCAAATCCAACCGGTGCATGCAATGAAATGGTATTATCACCCGGACATAAATCGCTTGAAATCGTAAACGGACTGCAAAAACAATCGATATAAGCATATCCAAAATGCCCACCAACACCACAATCGGCGGTAGTGAATTCAATAGTTATTTGTTGACCAACGTAAGCAGATAATTCTATTCCAACAGTAGTCCACGGTTTGATACGCAAATCCCCAATACTAATAAAGCCGGGAATCGATCCGCTTGCAACTACATCATAACTGCCGCAGTTAACCGGATTATTATTCTGATCAAATACCCTGATAGAAAAACGAGGTTGCTCACTTGGTCCATGACCCGGATCTTCCAGAACTACTGCATAGCGATAAATAAACAATGCCTGATCGGGGGTTACTAAAAAAGTATAAGAGAGTCGTTCAGCCTGTGCGCCAACATTGGAATTTCCTAATCGAGCACTAAACTGACCACCTTAAAAAAATAACTCCGTGTAAATTATTTGATCAACTACACTTTTCTGTTTGTGAATACTGTTATTCGGTAGGTGATGAAATAAACCGATGAATCATATTGAATTCTTATTGTTTTATAATGCAGTTTACGTTCGTTGAATCAATTTCATACAAACAGAATTGCATTCGCCTATCAATAAAATGTATTGGTCACTTGATGACTGCTTTTCACCTAAGAAAAACGAATACAACTTGCTCTCCACTGAACCAGAACTAAAGCACGCTTCCAGGACACGAAACAGAACAGTTAGATTACTGGTCACTGATTACCGATTACTGGTCACTGTTTACTGGTCACTTGAAACTTGCCACTTGCCACTTGTCACCCTTCGACTACGCTCAGGGCGACGCTTTCAACTTACAACCTTCAACTTACAACCCCGCAGTAGTGTTCCACACTGCCGGGCAGGCTTTCAACCCTTCGGCTACGTTCAGGGCGACGCTTGAACCTTGTCGCCCTTCGAACGCTCAGGGTAGCGCTTGCCACTTGCCACTCTTTGACTACGCTCAGGGAACGAATCAGCACCCCTCGACTTCGCTCTGGGCGGCGCATCAGCACATTAGCACATCAGCACATCAGCACATTAGCAAATTAGCACATTAGCACATCACCCAAATTATGTACAGTCAGTACCTCACAAACTTCACTAAGTCCCTTTCTTTTTATATCTGGAACTAAGGTCTCTTTTTCAGGATACCCAACCGGAATCAACAAAAGGCTTTTGTTTTCAGGTCTCTTCAGAATTGTATTTAAAAATTCATCGGACTTGGTGTATGTGTTAATGCAACTAATCCACAATAATGAATTGCTTCCAATAATATCCCACATGCAATTCCTACCGATTCAGTAACATAATAGTTCGATGTTTTTGTCCGTTTTCTACGTTATAGGATTTTCTGAATACCGCAATCAAAAAGAGGAGCCGTTTCCAGAAATGGCTTCTGCCAATTGGTTCCCAGATGCGCAGATCCTTCACCCATTCATCTTTCATCCTGCCATGGTAGCTTAAGTATTCTTCCTCTTCCGCAGCTACTCGTATTTGAGCCCTTTTATTTCCTGATTGGTCACCACACAAAATATCCAGGGCTGCTTATTGGCCCCCGATGGTGCAGTTGATGCCGATAAAATTATATGGTCAATGGCTTCCAAAGGAACAGGGTCGGGAGAAAAATTTCTTACCGTTCTTCAGGTATTTAAGTACCGGTAATGCTCCTCACTTGCTTAATAGTCTCTGATCTGAATACCGGACATGCTGATAGGGTATAAAGGAATAATTTTCTTCCATAACTGGTAATTTTAATCAAATCTAGTATTGTATGTTCAGGAATCTAAATTTTAATATAGAATTAGCTTCTGTTCTGTTAAATGCCTTTTGTAATAGCATAAATATTTTCCTTCCTTTGCATGGAATCTAATAACCCCGTTACTATGTTAAAATCATTCACGCTGTGTTCACTCTTCTTGCTCGTTCTTTCATCTTCCATCGCTCAGGTTTCTGAAGTTATTAAGTTTGAATGTGCCGATTCAACAGGTTTTCGCGGACTATCTATCATTGATGATAAATTTTTCTGGATGAGTGGTCAACACGGCACTGTTTGCCGGAGTTTTGATGGCGGAACTAGTATTGCCTGCATGACCGTTCCCGGTTGTGAAATGATGGATTTTCGCTCTGTTTATGGCTTCGATCAGAATAAGGTAATCGTTGCCAACATTGGCTCACCGGCTAAAATGATGCTTACTGAAGATAAAGGGACCACCTGGAATGAAGTTTATAGTAACGATCATCCCGATGCATTTATCGATGGCATCGATTTCTGGAATGATCAGGTTGGAATTGCTTATGGTGATCCTATTGATGGCAAAATGTTATTGCTGATTACTCTCGATGGTGGTAAAACCTGGAAGGATTTGCCATTCGACTCCCGACCAAACCTCGAACCCGGTGAAGCTTCTTTCGCTGCCAGCGGAACTGCCATTCGCTGCTATGGTGACGGCAAAGTTCATGATAGCCACAGGAGGAAAGGTGTCACGCTTGTTTTCATCCGACGATCTCGGCGGATACTGGCAACAAAAAGCAGTACCTCTTATTCAAGGCGAACCCTCTACTGGAATCTTTTCATTCGACTTTCTGAATGATAATCAGTGGGTATTTGTCGAGGCGATTATAATACAGAAGCCGGTACCACCGATCATATTTTTTAACAGCTGATCAGGGTGAATCGTGGATTGTTCCCAAAACTCCAACTCGCGGCTACCGGGAATGTGTACAGTTTATTTCTGAAACTTCTATCATCGCAGTTGGTCCGAACGGTATCGATATTTCTGTTGATAGCGGTATAAACTGAAACCCTTCAGCGATGAAAAGGTTTTCACGTTATTCGTAAATCTCGCGTCGGCGACCTTATTAGTATTGCCGGTCAAGCCGGGAAGGTTTTGAGAGTAAAGAAATAATTGGCAAGTCTCTTTCTATACTTTATTCGTAATTTTCACTGTTCTGTATTTACGGAAACTCTATGCGACTGCTATTAGTTCTTCTGTTTTTGCACCATTTTGCCTTTGCTCAGGGCGTATGGACTTCCAAAGCTCCCTTTGCAGGGATGAACAGGGATGATGGTGTTTCATTTACAATCGGTCAATTCGGTTATCTCGGAACTGGTATGGATGCCGGATTTGGTCTCACCAAAGACTTTTGGCGATATGACCCTGCTACCAATTCCTGGAGTCAAATTGCTGATCTGAATGGTACAAAAAGGCAATATAGTGCCTCTTTTATGTTAAATTCAACCGGATATGTGGTTTCTGGTATCGATGAAAATGGTGTATATCAGACTGATAACTGGGCATACGACCCGATTTTGAACTCCTGGTCATCCAAAACACCCTTGCCTGCCGCCGGACGATCGGGTGCAAGAGGTTTTTCTCATTCGGGAAATGGATTTTTAGTTTCAGGAAGAAATCAAACTACCTGCTTTGATGATTTATGGATTTATAATCCCACCTCCGATTCCTGGGCGCAAGGTCCCGACCTGCCTGGATTACCTCGCTTTGTTGCTGCCGGATTTAATAGTCCAAATGGTTTTCATATAGGCACAGGCCGTGATATTACCGGAAATTACTTTGATGATTGGATGGAATTTGATGTATGAATGCTAACCAATGGAATATCCTGAACAATTTTCCCTCAACACCAAGAAGTCATGCCATTGCATTTAGTATTCCTCCTTATGGATATATCGGAACCGGAATAAGAAGTGCCAATAATTATTTTCGAGATTTTTATCGGATGGATCTTTCAACAGGAAACTGGACAACAGCAACTGCAATGCCCGGGAACTCAAGAAAAGTGCTGCTGCGTTTGTGATTAATTCAAAAGCTTATGTAGGTATTGGTATCGACAGCTCTGACTTCAGGTTAAACGACTTTTACGAATTCGAACCCGACACGGCAACCGGCTTGAATGATGTTATTAGTATGAATACCTCCATAATTTCATACCCGAATCCGTTCTATGAAAAAACGGAACTGCATTTTTCGAATGAAATTAATGAAGGCGATTTGGCTCTCTATGATGCAAATGGTTCCAAAGTGCTTGGTTTAAATATTCAAAAGAAATCACAAGTTGCTATTTATGGCGATGAACTTACTCCGGGTATTTATTTTCTTTGCATCACTTCAAACAATAAAATAATTGCAACATCCAAACTGATCAGGTTAGAAAAGCCATGAAGACACTTAAGATAATAGCAAATATTTTACTGATCCTTACGGGGATCAATGCCATTGCTGCCGGATATTCATTCATTGCTGATCCAACAGGCAGCGGACTCCGGAATTACAGTTGACTATTTAAAACATGCTCCATTCAGCAACTTTCTTATCCCGGGAATAGTTCTGTTTACCGTAGTAGGTCTGGGTGCTCTTTTCACTGCTTATGTTTCGCTTACCGGAAGAAAATTTTGGCCTATCATGTTTCTTGGTTACGGGGCTGTGCTTTCCGGATGGATCGTTATTCAATACATCATGCTGCAGGCATTTCATCCATTACAAGCAGTATTTTTTAGTATCGGATTATATCTCACTGTAGTCGGTCGATTGCACGTAGCTCGCAGCTAATTAAAATCGTCACATCTTAATGTGATTTATAGGTCAATTCTTTAGATTTGCCTAACTTTGTCAGCAATCACTTGCCAAACAATTCCTATGAAAAATTCCATTGCATTAATTTTGCTGTGCTTTTTGTGTACAGCTTCTACCAAATCATTTTCTCAAACGCATCAAATAACCGGTCGCATAAGCGGAACAGGTGGAGAACCTTACCGGTGCTGTTGCTGAACTTCGTAATGCAAAAGATTCATCACTTGCAAAAGTCAGTGTTGCTGATGTAAATGGTGTTTATCATTTGGAAAATCCGAAAGCCTGCAGTTACTTTATTAAAACCAGTTTCCTGGGATATGATGCATGGTTCCAGTGAATTGTTCAGCTACGATGGTGCATCCTCAAAAACTATTTCCGAAATAAAAATGAAAGCTACAGCTGTTCAATTAAAATCCGGCTGAAATTTCTGCATTCCGCCCTCTGGTCGAAGTGAAAGCCGACAAAACCGTTTTTAACGTGGAAAACAGTATCAATTCAACCGGTTCAACTGCATTTGAACTGTTGCAAAAAGCTCCAGGAGTAGTTGTCGATAACAACGATAATGTTTCACTTAAAGGGAAGAGGTGGTGTGATGGTCCAGATTGATGGCCGCCCTACACGTATGACGGAAACGGAATTGGCAGATTATCTGAAAAGTATTCAAAGTACAGATGTGGAATCTATTGAGCTAATCTCCAATCCTTCATCGAAATATGATGCTGAAGGAACTGCCGGAATCATTAACATAAAATTAAAAAGAAATAAAAATTATGGTACCAATGGTTCATTGACTGCAGGATACGCCATCGGTAAATATTCAAAATACAACACTCCTATTTCTTTAAATACCCGAACACCAAAATTAAATATCTTCACCAACTACAGCAATAACTGGGGTGATCGTCAGAATGAATTTTATCTCTATCGCGAACAAAATCCATACACTTCTACGCAGTCATCTATTTCTAAAAGAAGTGGATTGAGTCACAACTATAAAGCTGGTCTCGATTATTCCATTAACAAAAAAATAATGTGGGCTTAATGGTCACCCGGAAATTACAGCGACACTAAAAGTGTTCAAACCAACCGCAACGAAATTCGTGATTTCTCAACTCAGGTTGTCGATAGTATCGCTAAAGTCCGATCAGTCTTCAAAAAACCTGAATAATAATATTAATGTTAACCTCAACCATCAATACAAAAGATACCCTTGGGCACGAATTAAACAGCGACTTCGATTTCGGTCGTTACGACAGTGATCGCAATTCCTACATCCCAAATGAATATGTAACTCCCGATTACCAAACACCACTATCTTCCAACATACTATCGTTCTATTACTCCAACAACGATCAATATTTTTACTTTTAAATCTGATTACACACAAAATTTATTCAAAGGTAAAGTTGGTTTTGGTGTGAAGACTTCTTTTGTAACTACCGATAATACTTTTAATTTCTATAATATTGAAGGTAATATTGAAACACTTGATGATTCACGCAGTAACCAATTTGAATACACCGAAAATGTTAATGCAGTTTACCTGAACTATCAACGCACCATTAAAAAAATCGATTTTCAGGTAGGTGTCCGCGTTGAAAACACGCAAAGTGAAGGTGACTTAAAAAGTGCAACTGCTGTAGATGATAAAAATGTGAAACGCGATTACACCGACTTCTTCCCGAGTGCCGGTTCAACTTACAATATACGCAAAGACCACTCTATTGCTGAGTATTCAGCTCCCGAATCGACCGTCCGAATTATCAGGAATTAAATCCGTTTGAATATAAATTGGATGAGCTAAGTTTTCCGGAAAGGAAATCCGTTTTGAATCCCCAATACTCCAACAAAATTGAATTATCGCATACTTATAAATATGCAACTACAACCAGTGTCAGTTACAGTAAAACAAACGACTTCTTTGCAAATTGCAGATACCATTGCCGGAGGTAAAAGTTATCTTTTCTCCCCGTAACCTGGCAACAGAAGAAGTGCTTAGCCTCGATTTTAGCACCTCTTTACAACCGGTGAAGTGGTACAGCATTTATTTGAATGCCAGCGTTACTAATCAAATATGTAGCCGACTTTGGTGGCACAAAAACCATTAATACTTCATTGACTGCTTTCAGCATGTATGCGCAAAACACTTTCAAACTTCCATATGCATTCACTTTCGAAATTAGTGGGTGGTATAATTCTGGCGGCGTTTGGGGTGGTGCATTCCGTTCCGAGGCTCAAGGATCACTTGATTTGGGATTACAGAAAAATTACTACACGACAAAGCCGCTTTAAAACTATCTGTTACCGACATCCTGGAAACAGCACCCTGGAAAAGTTACAATACTTATGCAGGAATTGTAAACAGGGCGAATGGCAACTGGGAAAGTCAAGCAATTCCGTATCTCTATGACCTGGCGCTTTGGAAACACACAAGTGAAAGGTGCACGCCAACGGACTTCCGGTAGTGAATCAGAACAAAAACGTATTGGGGAGGAGAGTAAAATTAATACTTTAAAAGCTTCACTGATTCAGTGTTGCCACCATCATACATTCGTAACATATATATTCCCTGGGCCAAATCGTTTGCCGGAATTTGGAAGGAATTCAAACCTTCTTTAATATGTATATTTCCGGAAATTATATTTCTTCCTGAATAATCTATTATTGAGTAGCGAACATTATTTTCTGTTAAACTATTAATATTTACTACCAACTCATTCGATTGACCGTTGTAAAAGGCATTCATACTTTGCTGACTTGTGTTTTCAACATCAGATCTTTCACCAGCTTCAATTGGAGTAATGCATGGCACAGTCACTCTCATAGCTGATGTTGTGTCTTTACAACCTGCTTTTTCTATAATTGCCTTATAGCTTGCTGTTGCAACATCATTAAATGATGAACCATTAGCCCCCGGAATTAAAAAGATGTTATTTAACCAGCCATAACTATATCCGATTCCTGTTGGTTGTGCATTTAATGTTACCGATTGTCCCTGACAAAATGTTAGCAGACCAGAAGCTGCTAATGTTGATGTAAAGGGTGTGCCAACTATTGCTTGTACAGCGGCAACATTGCTGTAACATCCTGTGGCCAATTTCCAGTCATATATTCCATAATAAACAGGTAATGTATCATAGGTAAGACCATTTATATATCCAAGAATATAAAGCGAATTATTTAAAGTTGAAAATGGATAAGCAAAGCCTGAGGTATTAATATCAAACGTGTAGGTTGGGCCGGTAATCACCAGATCATACAAAACACCACTTTCAAGAACAAAATTTACAGGAATAGTAGTTTTTCCTGATCCACCCACTACAGAAAATGATTGTGTTGCTACATTCGTTGTTGTTCCGGCAATTTTCAATGCAACACCCAATGTTCCCGTTGTCTGGGGATAAATAGCAAACGATACTAAACGGGCCGGTACATCAACATAAAAACGATGCCAAACTTCCCTGTTTGCAATGTTGAAGCTGTTCCGATACTAATATCAGGCTGTCCTCCAAAGCCCGTACCTCCTGTAGTAGCTACAGCAAAATAATTAGTAGTAGTATTTACAAAAGGCGAATAAGTATTCCCGGTTTCAAGCAAAACATTTGTTGCAGAAGCCTGATACCATTCAATATTTGACCCCTGTAGCTGATAAATTAGCAACCCCGGGCCCACAAATATTCCCCGAAGCTACCGGGCATTGGGAAGCAATAACATTTACATTTGCATATATTGTATCCGACTCACAATTACCACTTGTAATTATAACCTGATAATCTGAATGCAGTTGGAGTTACTGTAATCTGGGGCGATTATTAATTTCTGTTGCATTGGTCCAATTAGAGCCCGATAATTGCTGCCATTTAAAAGTAGCTGCCGGTGGATTAAGAACTTTTAAAATAGCAGATTGTCCCGAACAAATATTAACGAGTGTATCTTGTAATTCAATACCGGCGAGTGTAGGGTAAACTATTATATTTAGTTGATTGCTAAACGATGCCATGCATCCTGAATCAGATGCCATTAATCGATATGTAGAAGTTTGCATTGGTGCAAATGTATAAACAGAATCATTCGCACCTAGACCGGTTTCATCAACCCATACGGTTCCGAACTTTCTTTGCCATTGCATATTACCGGTATTCCAATCTACATTCAATGTGATGGAATCGCCTTCGCAAATAGTATCATTAGTTGAAGTTATGAATCCACCGGAAACACAATTATTTATGGTGACCTGCTGACATGAACTGAATAAACTATCTGATGTGTAAATACAAACGTTATATGTTCCGGGATTTTTATAAACATGCCATGTTACCAACTTCTGTCCGTCAGTGCGTACTCCATCACCAAAATCGTAAAATAAATCCGTTCTGCCAATAGAATAATTTCGAACATGAATGCCCGGAAAACCTGAAGAAGTAAAATCCGTTATTTGAAAATCTAAAAAAACCGGAGTACTGTTATTTCCCATCCAAGAGAACTATCATATCCTCTCGCGTTCAAACCATTTGCATCAATCCAACTTACGTTGCCATTATTAATTGCTAAGCCCGAAATATTTCCGACAACGCTAGCAGTATCCTTATCCCAAACTTTCAATTGTTGATTATAAACCTGATAAAATACCTTAAGCGGTCCGGTTGCCGGATCTGAAGATATGTTAAGACCCGGTCTTCAATAAAATAGTTTGTGACATCATTATTTAGAATTGTATCAATCATCCAACTATTTAATTCCTGATCGTAAGTAAAACCATACCGGGAAATTGGTAAATCGTCCCATGCAAAAAAACACCTTTATCCAAACTGCCTACCACATAATCAATAGGAAAATACCTTTCGTTGGTGTAATGTTGGATCATGACACCGAAATGAAGTAGTTCTGAAAGCATCCGCGTCAACAACAACATAATCATCTGAAATATCAAACCAAAATGGACAGCCACTACCCGATATATTCGTAGAATCAGCCATCGGATCGTAAAATAATAATCAAAATATTGTCATAATCTGTATATAAAAAGAACTTCATTTGTCCCTGTCATACCAGAATAGTAAATATTCCATTGGCTGGTTTGATCCTCTGCATCCATTAATCCAAAGCTGATCCATTTATGATAAATTAAATTATAACGGAAATAAGTGGCATGATAAATATAAGTCATAGAAGTACTTATAATCACAACTTCACCACATTGGTCCACCTAATATATTTTTCTGTTTGGGACCAGTAAGTATAGTAATGTTTTTAACACTTTAAATTCATGAATTAAATAATCATAGATAAGTAATTCCATTTTGGGCGCCTGAACACCGGGGGATGTCCAGAACGTATAAGTTAATAGTCCATCATGGTTACCTGTTATGATAATAATATCTGACGACCAGTTCGTATTATAAACCACATTTGTTTGAAATACTGAATCATAAACGGAACATTCTAGTCGCTGCTGACCACCATTGAAAGCAATTGACGCTGTAACAGGATAATGAACAAATAAATCTTGTGCTTTAGTTATTACACTAACCATGAATAATAAATATAGCATTATCAAAAAGCTCCTGTAAAACATTCTTCTTACCATGATTTTACAGCTTTTGTAATAATAGTTTTATTCCCTCCATCCATCATAATAATATAAATTCCTGATGCCAAATTGGTAGTGGAAATCTGCGTTGATGAAATACCCTCTTCGAGTACTAATTGCGAATTAAATAGTTGCTTTCCTGTTATATCTACTATTGATACTGTAATTTGCTTCTGCACATCAGACTTGGAAGCAAGTTCAAGATTACCATTGCTATTGAAAAATGCTGAAACACTAAATTCGTCGCCATCAAAAGTTAAATTTTCAGTTTTATCTTGTGGATTTAATGGTTGTATACAAGGAACTGTAATTCGCTTTAAAGGAGATGTTGCTGAGCAATTTGCAGATGAAACAAGTAAGGAATAATTGCCCGGTAATTTCACAGAATAGTTTGCCCCAGTGTGCCCTGTGCTTACACCATTTTTGTACCAAAGGTAAGAGTAGTTGCCTACAGGTTGACCAATGAGATAAAGCGAATCGCCCTTACAAAACCAGGGTAACCCTACAAAAGGAATAATAGCAGGTGTGAATATAGCAGGGTAAACTGTTGCTGTACAATTGGAGTTATTACTCAAACACCCTGTTGAAAATTTCATGTTGTATATATTTATAAAATCAGGTGTTGAATGAAATGTAGAGTCAACATAACCAGTAATTGTAACCGGACTTCCTGAAATATTCAATGGATAATTAAACCCTGAAATGTTCGCTATTAAAGGAGCCGTAGCTGAAATCATCAGGTCGTATGAAACATTTCCGGGGATACTAAAAGATAAAGGAATTGTGTTTAATCCGGGAGCAATTATCAGAGATTTATTCGTTGATGCTATTTTCGTAGTACTGTGTACTAAAGAAATGTAAAGCATACAAGAATCCGATCCAAATACATCAATGGTTGCTAAAGTCACCGGAGTTAACGACATTAGTCTGATGCCTTTCATCTGTCCCATTATAATTCAAAGTTGTTCCAATAGTTTATCCGGTACTCCGGCTTCAGTAACAACACCATCACTTACCTTGACTATAAAGGTTGTTGTGCTGGAAACAAAAGGGGAAAATGAATTACCCATATGCAAAAATGAAGTCGAAGATGAAGAAGCAAACCAGTGTGCAACTCCGACAGACGAAACTGAAAGATTTACTGTATCCGGACCACATGAAAAGTCCGGAACCGTAGTTGGAGAAGCAGGAAAAGGAATTTCATTTACCGTTATCGTGTCAGTTGTATCTGCAAAACAGACTCCAGAGGTTAGTATAGCTCTGTATAATCCATCACCACTAATGAGTAATGAATTTGTAGTGGCTGAGAAATTATACCAACTGGTACCCACATCTTTTTGCCACGTATATTGTGAAGCATTCGATCCTATTACATATACCCTGTAAGAATTATTGGTACATTGTTCTATAAGTGAGTCTGAAATGAAATAACTACTCAGTTGCTTTTCAAACTTAACTTTTAATGAATTTGAAACATTAGGTATACAGCCGGGAAGCTGAACCTTGGCACGATATTCAGCAATGGTATCAGGACTTACAAAATATTGTTGTGCAGTTGCACCAGGTAATATTTCATCAATCCAATTGTTACCATATTTTCTTTGCCATTGAATGTTACCATTAAATGAAGAAAGCGATAATTCAACTGAATCGCCCTCACACCGTATTGAATCGGAAGCCATTGCTGTTCCCGCATTTCCACAAATATTGAATGTAAATGGCTGACAAGAATTTTGGCCGGTTGCTGAATCAACTATGCAAATATTGTATGTCCCGGAATTTTTATAGGAATGCCACAACACATGACGGTTATCCATAGATTGTATCCCATCTCCAAAATCATAATATATATTTTCTGTACCAATGGAATAATTACGGACAAAAATTACAGGTGCGCCTTCTGAAATATAATCTTCAAGGGCAAAATGCATTAACAAAGTGGTGTTGTAATTGCCCCATCCTGTGACCTGATCATAACCACGTATATTAGTTCCATTAGCATCATTCCACTTTACTGTCCCATTTTCTATGGTTAATACTGAAGCAACTCCATTGACTGCGATCGAATCACGAACCCATTGGTGCAGCAAAGGATTATAAACCAAACAATGCACTTTTTTTGCTACCCCTGGAATGGAATCAAAATAAGCAACTACACCTTCTTTTGCAGTGGTAGAAGTTATGAAAGGTGAGTATACTGAATCAGTAACCCAATCCTGCACACCCTGGTCATAAATAAAAAAGAAATGCTTACTTAAATCAGTTGTGTCTTTTGCATAATAAATTCCTCGTGTTGCTCCTTTTGTTAAATTTTCCCGGGGATATTTACAATACTCAGCTTTTACCGGATCATAAGTAAAGTAATAGTATTGATCAGGTTTATTGTCCTTGTAGCCATACGCATAATCATCTTTAAATACGGTAATACTATTATTCACATTCTGATTAATTACGTTATTCTTGATAGGGTCCATGAAATGAAACTCATTATATAGTTCAGCATCATATACAAAGTCTGTATTGCCTGAAGGTGTATAATACCAGGATAAGGAAGGTAAAAGTTCCTCTACAAAAAACCAATACCATTGATGTTCATACAGATCATATCGGTAATATTTTACAATTGCCCAAATCCATCCATCATTGTCATGGTGCTCAACAACCGATACCCAAATCCGTCCGCAAACGACATTAACTCCAATATCGGTTCCGGTTGGTATTTGAACCTGCTCGTCAACGAATTGATGTAAATTATAATCATAAATAATAAATCCTACTGACGGAAATTGAGTAACCCCACTTGTCCACAATGTGTACCCTAATTTTCCAAAATTGTTGGAAGAAATAACATGGCTCTCCGATCTCCATGGAGTATTATAAGTCACCGTTGTCTGAAGCAGTGAGTCATAAGTAGTACATTGTAGTCTGGTTTGTGTACCATTAGATCCAATCGAAACTGATATCGGATATTCCTGAAAATAATTTTGACCGAATAGCTGATTGCTAAAAATTATTAGAATGGTAAAAATAAAGCAGTATTTTTTCATTACAATTTTAAGATTAATTTTTTAAACTCTGGCTTTGAACTAATATCAGTTAAATATTCTTAATTAAAACTTTGTTAAGATGGAATAGAATTTCTAATACTTTATTATTTTTTTAGTAATTTTATGTTTATCATTTGCAATAGTTACAAAATAAAGGCCCGATGAAAAATTATCGAATTTTATTCTGATTATATCTTCTCCTGAATTTGCATAAAAATCATGCTTAATAATAATTCTTCCGGAAGGATCACTAATTACAACTTGATCTAGTTCAGATTTTATTTGAATTGTATTGATTATAATTGATGTTTCATCTTGATCAAAATAAGCCGACACTGCTGTTTTCTCCTCTGGCTCCAATGCTTGTATGCAAGGCATCGTTATTCTTACTGATGAAGAAGTGTCTTCACACAGCAAACCGTTATTATAAGAAACCAATTGATAAGTTCCCGGCTCTTTTACTGTAAAAAGAAATCCTGTTTGACCTGTAAATAATCCATTTCTCAACCACTTAAATGTTAATCCTGCTGTAGTTGAAGCCGCCAGAACCAGAGAATCACCTTTACAAAATGAATTTGCTCCTGAAAGGGATATTATGGAAGGTCCAAAAAATTCAGGTGTCACTTGTGCCGGAACATTTTTTCTGGATGATTTACATCCATTTGTAAATCGCAAATCATAAATATTAATAAAATCATTGGCACTGTGAAAAGTTGAATCTACATACCCAATGATGGATACAGGAATTGTCGATCCGGTCAATGGATAATTAAACCCGTTGGTATTAACTGAAAGTGGAACACTTGAAGAATCAATAATTATGTCTGTTATTGTTTTTCCAGGTATAAGCCAACCTAAATTGATTGAACTTTTCGTTCCTGTTGCAGTTACCGGAGTGGTTTTGGAATATAAGAGTTTACCAATTTGTGAATATGCTTTAATATTAATTACACCCGATTGAATTGGGTAGACAGCAACACTTTCAAGATACGATGACTCCGTCGTTTGTAATCTTATTCCTGAATTTTGACCAGTTGTGGTTGAGATGGATCCAACAGAATTATCCGGTAATCCCATACTTTGAATTATTCCCATAGTTGCCGCAACTGAGAAATTTACTGTGCTGCTTACATATGGACTGTATGTATTTCCTACATGTGCTACAGAATCTGAAATTCCCGGATGATACCAATGAATATTGTTAGTCCCGTTGCTGGCTCCTAAATTTATAATTCCCGGACCACAACGGGTTCCACCTACTACAGTTGGAAAACCAGGTGTTGAATCGGGCAATACAATTATTGAATAACTTGTATCTGAAAAACAATTTACACTGGTAATCACCGCACGAAATTGAGTACTACTAGTCGGATAAGCATTAATGTATCCATTTAACCCACCAGAAATATTAGACCACCCACTTCCAGTATTTTTTGCCACTGATAATCACAATTAATGTTATTTACATCTAATACTACAAATGAACCCTGACAAATAGAATAAAGGGAATCACCAACTGAATAATTACTGATCTGCGGATGAGAAATAATCTCTATTGGATTAGAAAAAGCAGGCAAACAATTTCCCTGTACAATTTTTGCTCTGTATTTTCGTGTCGATAATGGGTAAAGGGTATAATTATCACTGGTACTTCCTGTTCCCGTTTCATCAACCCATATATTTCCATCAAAACTTTGCCATTGCAAAACGCCATTGTAGCTATCAATGGATAATGTAGCACTATCCCCAGCACAAATTTCATAAGCATTCGCGGTTATTAAACCACTTGTAGCACAAATATTTATTGAAACAGTTTGACACCAGCTTTGAGTTCCTGCAGAATCTGAAATACACACATCGTAGGTCCCTGATGCAGTATATATATGATGTAAGGTATTTTTCCTGGGAAGTGATAGTAACCCATCCCCGAAATTGAAAACAATTGCATCGGTACCTATTGAAAGATTTCTAACATAAATCATTGGATATCCTACATTCGTAAAGTCATCTAAATCAAAATACAAAAATGGTGTTGTGTTGTAATTACCCCATCCTGTACTATTATTAAATCCTATCGTATGCGCTCCATTTGCATCACTCCAAACTATTGTTCCATTTTCAATTTTATATCCGGTAACTGTTCCGGATGTGGCCTGTGAATATTTCACCCATGCATTTTGTACAGGGTGATAAGCCATACAATATACTTGAGAATTTATTCTATATGTTATAACCCGGTCTTTTATTTTTAAGTTGGTGATATTAGCGGCAATTACTGTATCTGTAACCCATATTTTTTCTTCAGGGTCATAAACAAAAAAATAATTATAACTGGAAGAATCATAAGCATAGGCATGAAATATTCCATTAGTACCAGTTCCAATTAATCCACTATAGGGATATTGCACAAGTTTTGATAAGGATGCATCGTAAACGAAATACTCGTATACGTTGAAATCCCCATAATTAACAAACCAATCATCTTCTTGAATAAGATTACTTAGTCCAAAATTAGGTGAAAGAACATTATGCAGTTGATCACTTACAGGGTCATAAAAAAGAAATCGCAAATCATATTGATCTTTTATTCTGTCGCTATTACCCATAGTTGGATAATTCCAAACCATTTGGGTTGAAAAAAAATCATAACAGCCTTTATAACTCACCCATTTGTGATAAAGTGGATTGAATCTGTAGTAATCAAGTGTATATAAATAATCTCCTGACCAAACAGAAAGTCCTTCTGTTATAACTTCTATCCAGGTAGGACCACAATATACCGATGCATATCCATCTAAGCCAGAATCAAAAACGACATCGACCAACTCGTGCCGAAAAACATGATGTGCCTCATCATAAATTATGAAACCTACTTGATTATGTTGGACTCCCGGACTATTCCACATAATATATCCCACTTTTCCATAACTGTTCCCGGTTATCATCAGCTGTTTACTCACCCACGGAGTACTATAACTAATTGTAGTCGACAATGTGGAATCGAAAACACTAAATTGGATTTTTTGTAAGCTACCATTAGATTGTATTCCAGCTTGTATAGGCAAGTGCCGCGCATAATCTTGAGCTTTAACTTCGAAGAAAAATGTTGTCATCCAAAATAGAATAAAAAGATGCTTCATACTGAAGGAAATTTAAATATTAAATCGTAATCAAACTTACTAGTTTTTTAACTACGAATTACACCTGGTGCTATTCTTTTAAACAAGTCCTATGAAGTAAATAAAAAGGCGCTATATTGCCGATTTAACGTACATTTATTATTTAAAAACATGTTAAATGTCCACTGGTCATTGTCAAAAATAGATATGGCATCTCGAGCTAACAACTTAAATTTTAGCTTTTTACAGTATTTGGCGATAAAAGAGCTTATTTATTCCAATTACTATTGATCATACATCTACTTCCCATTCACCAGAGCCGGGTTTCCCATTTTACCTTTCCGGTAATCATCATAGCACTTGCGGATCTCTTCTTCGCTATTCATCACAAATGGCCCATAGGCAAATACCGGTTCATTATGCGGGCGACCACCTAACAATAACAACTCTGTTCCTTCGCTGCTGAAGATGTTCACCAGATTTTTACCACGCTCAAATAAAATTACCTGATTGGCCTTTGCCTGGACTTTCCCTTCAGTCTCCAGATTCCCTTTAATCACATATATAAAAGCATTGTGCGTTTCATCAACCGGAATGCTCAGCTTACATCCGGCATTCATGTTGATGTGAAAATAAAATACCGGAAACATGGTTTCTATCTTTGACTTCGCATCAAACATCTGGCCTAAAACAATTTTTGCCTTATAATCCTTTTCCTTTATATCAGCCATTTTATCACTATGAAAAACGTTAGCTGTTGGATCGGTGAATTTATATTTAGCAGGTGCATTCAACCAAATTTGAAACCCATGATAAATTCCTCCATTTTTGTACAATTGCTGTCCCGTTTCCTCCATGTGAATGGCACCACGTCCTGAATTAAACATCATGAAATCACCTTTGGTAATCTGAAAATCATAATTCAGACTATCACGGTGATGACCACTTCCTTCTAAAAAATAAGTAATCGGAATTATTCCCGCATGTGGATGTGCATCAACACGCAAAGGTTTATCGTTGGGATTTACTTTTACCGGTCCAAATTCATCGAAAAAGACATACGGTGAAACGTAATCATTGTGATCACCTGCAAATGCACGAAGCACAGGCAGTGTACCCACCATGGTTTTGTCGGTATTTAAAATCCGATAAACTTTTCTGGCTCCCGCCGCATCAAATAAACCTGAGGCAGCCTTCAATAATTCTGGGATAGCTACTGTTGCCCCAATTATTGCCGATCCCTTTATGAATTTCCTGCGTTCCATCTTCTAAAATTTCCCCATAAAAATAGGAAAATTTTAAATAATTGGCAATTGCATCAGTGAAAAACGAAGGATAAGTTAAATAATTGAAGAATATTAAGGATTAAAGATTTTTGTTTCTGAGAAGAAAACGAATATTTGCGTTCTCTTTCATTCTCTTTCCACTCTCATTCTCATTCTCATTCTCATTCTAAACCGTGATTTATGTGATTCTTATGATGGCAGTGATGAATTTGTTGTTAATTGAACTTTTTCCCCTTGAATCATTTCTCCGTTCTCATTCTCATTCCCGACCATGATTTAAGTGATTTACATGATTACTTTGATAGGTTTAAATACAAGTGAAAATTACGTTTCTGTTCCATCCCCTCTCCCCCGTTCTCATTCCCGTTCTCATTCCCGACCATGATTTAAGTGATTTACATGATTACTTTGATAGGTTGAAATACAAGTGAAAATTGCGTTTCTGTCTCATCCCCTCTCCCACGTTCTCATTCCCGTTCTCATTCCCGACCATGATTTAAGTGATTTACATGATTACTTTGATAGGTTTAAATACAAGTGAAAATTACGTTTCTGTTCCATCCCCTCTCCCCCGTTCTCATTCCCATGCTCATTCCCATTCTGTTTCTCCTTCTGTTTCCGCTTCTGTTTCCGCTTCTCATTCTCATTCTCTTTCTGTTCCTCCTTCTGCCTCACCCCTTCCCCTCTCCAGCAATGGCACTTGGCTTCGAAAAAACATTTTTGGCTGGAGAGGGAGGAGGAGTACTGCAAAGCATTTAGCTTAATCTAAATCAATCCCTTCTCCTGCTAAAGATATTTGTGAATAACGTAATGTTGATGCAGGAGAAGGGCAGGGATGAGGAAAAACGGAATCTCAGCGAAAATATTTGTGAACAACGCAATGCCAATGAAGAGAAGGGCAGGGATGAGGTAAAGCAAGAATGTAAAATACCCAATGTTTTTTTTTATAAAAAAAAAGTAAATGGGTTTATTTAAAAGAAAAAGGGGGGGGAGGGGGGGGGGGGGGAAATCGAAAATTTGTGAACAACGCAATGCCAATGAAGAGAAGGGCAGGGATGAGGTAAAGCAAGAATGTAAAATCCTAAATGTTCTTTTTTCAATAGAAAGAAAAATGTTAAATTTTATGGTGATTTATTTAAAAAGAAAAAGGAACATCCCTTCTCCTGCCAAAGATATTTGTGATTAACGAAATGTTGATGCAGGAGAAGGGCAGGGATGAGGTAAAACGGAATCTCAGCGAAAATATTTGTGAACAACGCAATGCCAATGAAGAGAAGGGCAGGGATGAGGTAAAGCAAGAATGTAAAATCCTAAATGTTCTTTTTTCAATAGAAAGAAAAATGTTAAATTTTATGGTGATTTATTTAAAAAGAAAAAGGAACATCCCTTCTCCTGCTAAAGATATTTGTGAATAACGTAATGCTGATGCAGGAGAAGGGCAGGGATGAGGAAAAATGGAATCTCAGCGAAAATATTAGTGAAGAACCCAATGCCAATGAAGAGAAGTGAAGGGATGAGGTAAAACGGAATGGAAAATGTTGAATTCCCATTTATAAAAAAATCTTTACTTTTGTTTAGTTAATTATTTTTCAACCGGGGATTTGGTAGTTCAACCCCTAACAACTTTTTTATGAGTAGCTATCACATATTAATAGAAGAAACAATAAACTACCCCGTAGTAAAGGAGCAAATAATCAATTATGCCAAGGACTTAAGAAAGAATCAAACACCAGCTGAGGTCAAATTGTGGAATTTACTAAGAAACAGAAACCTAAATGGCCTAAAATTCAGACGACAACATCCTGTAAAACCATTATTTATTCTCGATTTCTATTGCATGGAATATAAGATTGCTATTGAAATTGATGGAGGATATCATAAGAAGTATCTGCAAACTCAAGAAGATCAAGAGCGAACAATTCTTCTAAATCTAATGGGAATTAAAGTTATCCGATTTACCAATGAAGAAGTTCTAGAAAATTCTAGTTGGGTTATTCAACAGATAATAGATTCCTGTAGGAAGTAATTAAATTTAACAGATATAACAATCTTCCTGACCATTTGACTGAGTTTCCCATTCTTTCTCACCCCGGCCCATATAGAATTAAGGATTAAGAATTTTTTGTATGTGCTCAGAAGGGAATGTCTCTCCGTTCTCATTTGGTTTCTATTTGTCATTCTGCCTCACCCCCTTCCCCTCTCCAGCAATGGCATTTGGACTTCGAAAAAACATTTTTGGCTGGAGAGGGGGGAGGAGGATTAAGAATTAAGAATTAAGGATTAAGGATTTTTGTTTCTGAGCAGAAAACGAATTTTCTTACGTTCTCTTTCATTTTCGTTCCGCTCCCATTCTCATTCCCGACCATGATTTAAGTGATTTACATGATTACTTTGATAGGTTTAAATACAAGTGAAAATTGCGTTTCTGTCTCATCCCCTCTCTCACGTTCTCATTCCCATTCTCATTCCCGACCATGATTTAAGTGATTTACATGATTACTTTGATAGGTTTAAATACAAGTGAAAATTACGTTTCTGTTCCATCCCCTCTCCCCCGTTCTCATTCCCGTTCTCATTCCCGACCATGATTTAAGTGATTTACATGATTACTTTGATAGGTTGAAATACAAGTGAAATTGCGTTTCTGTTCCATCCCCTTCCCCCCGTCTCATTCCCTTCTCATTCCCGACCATGATTTAAGTGATTTACATGATTACTTTGATAGGTTTAAACACAAGTGAAAATTGCGTTTCTGTTCCATCCCCTCTCCCCCGTTCTCATTCCCATTCTCATTCTCATTCTCCATCACTCCTGCATTCCCGGAAACATTGCCGAAATTACGACCCAATCGTCATCCACATATTCCATTTGGAATGTTGCTTCACCTGCAAAGTGAATTGGTTCTACTCCTGAACTAATGAATGCATCGAAACTCACCTTTGCGGTTCTCACACATTCGGTCGAAGTTACATCGGTATCCAAAACTTCATACTTTAAATTTCTGAAATTTTCAAAGGAATGAAAGAAGTTGTTGAGGTCGGCAAGATTCCGGATTAACTCACGAGGTAAAAACTGACCCCGGCCCTCGAAATCATTTTTGAAAAATGCCTCCATAAAATCCTCACAGGTCCTACGAGTATCATATTCATTGATTGGTTGAAACTCCTCGTAAATAAAGTGGGTAGTCATTCCGGGAATTGGCACTTTCAACGTAAGGGCCTTAAACAAATCTTCTGTTACAAATTTGTAAATAAGTCGGTCACTTATTTTGGAAAGAACAGTAAACGCGTTTTTCTTTTCAATCAATAATTCAATTAGCCGATTCAATTCTGTCGAAATTTGCTCATCGCTCAAATCCTTTTCACTTAAATAAACAGGTCTTCCTGCAAATTCATACACACTAACCTCTTCGTGGCTTTCTGCACTTCTTAAGAACAGTTCTACCTTTTCAAATGTCTTTAGAAATTCATTTTCCACTTCTGGTGGAACCTCATGGGTTGGAAAATTGCCAACATCTTTAGCTCCCAGTTCTGCCCTCAATTTGATCTTCAGTAATTCGTTTTCAAAGCGAAGTGATTCCGCATCATCTTCGGGTAATAAATTTTTTGTCATAGTTGTAATTTATTAGTTGGTTAAAAAATGTGCTAAAAGTACCTTGCAAATTTACTTTGACAAAATAGTTCCATAAACCAAATCCAACGTTCACTCATTCAGAATGCATGTTTGCCGGAACTATACTTGTTTAATGTGAAAGGAAGTTTGATTCAGCTACCCATTCTCTTAATTTCTATACCTTTAAAATTAAAAGTTCTATCACTCCAATATTACTATGAAGTGAGAAACAATATCCCGGACATAAACTGTAAAAATATTTTCCATTTCCCGGAATGTTGAAAGTTCATTGGAAGGAAAACTCCGTTCAAATATTAATTTCTGAAGTACATCAAAATAATTCTCCGGGATGAATGGTCAAAAAATCTTGCCAGGGAATTCCTCCGGTTCCTATTGTATAAAATTTGTGAGGATGAAATGATTTTTGAAATACTCCCATTCCTGATTTTATATCATTACCGGTTTTAACTTCAAGCGCAACAATCTTATCGCGCTTTTCTAAAATAAAATCAACTTCATGATTACCTTCCCGCCAGTAATATAAATTAAATTCTTCTTTACTAAATGTTAATAAATAGGCTCCAATTGAAGACTCTACTGCACGCCCCCATAATTTTGGGTTTTGTCGCGCCTCCTCAAATAATTCTGTTTTATATGCATTAACAAGTGCTGTGTTGTACGTCTGAAATTTCGGACTTGATGCTTTCCTTCTTACTTTTCCTGAAGCATATTTTTCCAATCCACACAACAACTCAGCCTGATTTAAAAGAGTTAAATAATGTGCAAGCGTTGTTGTATTGCCAACAGCCTGCAATTGACCCATTAGTTTGTTGTACGATAGTATCTGCCCGGAATACTGACTTCCGGTTTCAAATAAATTGCGGAGTATTGCCGGCTTATCCACGCGATTCAACATTAATATGTCTTTTGAAATGGCCGTTTCAGCTAATGAATCACGAACATATGCTTTCCATCGCGGCTCATCGTTTATAAAATGTGCAGCCCCCGGATATGATCCAAACCAGACATACTGTTCTGCAGTAAAATCAAAAGCCTCACGCATTTCATGATATCTCCAATGTGGAATTGGAATCATTTCAAATCTTCCAGCCAATGATTCTGTGAGACCTTGTTGCAAAATAAGTTTTGATGATCCGAGAAGCACTACACAAAATGTTTGTCCTGCTGCCTTGTCTTCATCCCAACACTTCTTGACTGTCTCACTCCATTGGTGGATTTTTTGAATTTCATCAATAGCCAAAACAAAACCATTCGAATGTCTGGCCGATTCCATGCGTGCCCTGTTCCACAACTGCTCAATCCAAACCTGATCAGTTGCTGCAACTGCGTCGGCAGACTCAAAAATGAAAGCTTTCTTTGAATTTTGTAATACCTGATGTACTAATGTCGACTTCCCTACCTGACGAGCTCCAACAACTACTTGAATTAATGGATTTTGTTCCTCTAATCTATTTTCAAGTACCTTATATTCAGCCCTTTGTATCAACTTTCTCATTTTTACTCAATATACTGAGCAAATTTACTCAATATATTGAGTAAAGTCAAATATAGTTCATAATATGTTTATTTCTAGATATTTATGATTCGACAAATTGCGGTGCAACCATTTCTCCATCACTCCTGCATCCCGGGAAACATTGCCGAAATCACGACCCAATATTCATCCATGTACTTCATATGGAATGTTGCTTCACCTGAAAAATGAATTGGTTCTATTCCGGTACCACCGATTGCATCGAAACTAATACTGGCCTTCCGGATACACTCAACGGAAGTAATGTCAGCATTCAATATTTCATATTTAACATTTCTGAATTCATCAAATGCCTGACGGAAATTACAGAGGTCAGCTGAATTCGATGTTCCTTCTAAAGAAAGATCTTTGCCATTAAGCCGCAATTCACTTTTGAAAAACATTTCTATAAACTCTTCACATTTTTTTCGCGTATCGAATTCATTTAAGGGATGAATATCCTCATAAAAATAGTGCGATCCAATTTCTGAATCAGGCATGTTCAGAATTGGATGTTGAAATAATTCTTCGGTTAAAAATTTATAAATCTGTCTTTCATCAATTCTAGAAAGGACATCGAATATTATTTTCTTTTCAAACAGCAAATCTGCTATTCGCTCCAACTCCGACGGTATTTGCTCATCACTCAGATCACTTTCCTTTACAAAATCTGGCTTACCTATAAAATCATATATAGGAATCAATTCTACATCTTCAAAATCTTCTAATGAGTTTTGTGCCTCTTCCAAAATCTTTAAAAATTTATTTTCAAGCTCTGCGGGCACATCCGTTCCGGGAAAAAAACCTGATGCAATAATGCCTTGCTCAGCCATCATTTTGATCTTCAGTAATTCGTTCTCAAAGCGAAGTGATTCCTCACCATCTTCGGGTAATAAGTTTTGTGTCATAGGTTATTTATTAGTTGGTTAAAAGGATTGAAATTTCTCAATTCATTTAATTTTAACCAAATAATTCCCTAAACGAAAGCCATCGTTAACTCGGTCAGGTTAAACGTTAACCGGATGTATGTGCGTTTAATATAAAAAGGAAGTCCGACTCCAACTTAGTGTTCACATTGAAGATTCCAAAGAGAGCATCTAACTTGATTAATTAGATATCACTTTGAAGTGAGAAACACTCTCGCGGTCATAAACTTTTAAAAATAAGAAACCTTTTTCTTTAATATCGAAAGTAAAGTTTACTGTATTCGGATAATGACTAGAAATTTGTTTTCCTGTTACATCATAAACTTCAATCTTACTAATAACATTTCTTCCTGTTAAACCAACAGTTCCATTCGTGGGATTTGGGAACAAGTTCCATAGTATATCCGACGAAGAAACGTCAAGGAGACTTGTTAAATAATTTAGCTGCGCAATACATACATTTGAAGTATAAGTAGGCACATTAATAACAATATTCCCAAAATGTAATGTGCCTATGTTATTACTACCGATAGTTGTTACACCACCCATTCCATCAATTGCAATTCCATGGGCAATTTCCTGGCTTGGTCCGCCACCACTATTAGCCCATAAAACATTTCCTGAGGCACTGTAACAAGCAATAAACATATCTGAAACACCATTATTCAATAAAACTGAAGGTCCGAAATTAAATGTCGAAGCTGAAAATTCACCACTCACATAAATATTCCCAAATTGATCAACCTCAACAGCTTTTCCGATATCACCAGACAAATTTTCGCCCTCACTTTTGGCCCATACTACATTTCCTGATGCATCGAATTTCACCAACAATAAATCTTGATTTAGTCCGGAAGGCCCACTATTAGTTAAGGTCTGACCTCCTATAGTAAAATTAGTCCCTCTAAATTCACCGGTAACAATTACATTTCCCAATTGATCGACATCCATCCCATAAGCACGGTTACTTCCATTACCAGTTGCTAGTTGTGTCCACAGCAATGTGCCGGTGTTGCTATATTTGGATACAAACAGTTGAAGACCTGAATTTGGGCTAATGGCACCTGCTATATAGGAATTGCCTGAATTATCTATAGCAGCTGCATTGCCAAAATCACCCAGTGCTGCTCCATCTGCCGCACCCCAAATTGCATTCCCTGATGGATCATATCGCACAATAAAATACTGGTTCAAAGTTGAAGGAGCTGGGTTAGCTACCTGCAGAGACCCAAAATTCAACAAAGGGCTCTTAAAAACACCAACTACTACACTATTCCCATTTATATCAACATCGATCGCCCGTGCTTCTTCATCATCTACACCTCCAAAATTTCTGGCCCAGATAAAATTGCCGGCAGTATCATACTTGGCAATAAATCCATCCTGGTCACCATAATTTGTTAAAGTTGCAGTGCCAATCGTAAGAAGAGAATCTGTAAAAGATCCGGTAATATAAATATTTCCGTTTCCATCTAATGAAATTCCATGTCCTACCTCAGATCCAGTTTGCCCAATTTTAAAAGCAAATATTACATTTCCGGTGGGCCCAAATTTTACAACAAACATATCAGCTGTACCAGAATTTAACAGTTGAATACTTCCGAACTGTATGGTATCATTAATGTAATATCCTGTTGCATAAACATTCCCGGCTGCATCTGCAACTACATCATAGCCTTCACTGGGCGAAATACCTCCGGGAGTAGACATGGCCCATTCCCATGTTGTTGGCTGGGAATTAGCTTGAATAGTTGCAAATAAGAGCAATATGGTTAAAAGTAAATTCTTACACATAGGAATGTTTCATGGATTATTTATACAAAATTAATTAAAATCCTGAGTAAATAACCAGCACTTGCAGATTTCATCTGTGCTACAATTCTTTCCTATTTATTTTACTACAATTTATAAAGAAATTTTCATAATCTTGAATCCCGAACTTCTCCAACAGATAAATCTCTTACAACATCAACACTGTTGGGCTCCCAAGGCATCCTGAAATTATTCGAATACAATTCAGCCATTGTTACATAGTGCATTTTACTGATGACATTATTATTGATTTTGATATACCGGAATCCCCTGAATGCAGGTCCCGGACGTCCCGGATTTACACTCACGTCCTTTCTGTTGTTTGCTTCAATCGGCCCCAACGCAGCAGTTTGCACAATTATGGGACGATGTTGATTCCACCAGTTTTCAGGTGATGTGGCATTGATCAACGGATTCGGATAAGTGGGAACACTTAAACTTTGAATCGACTGCCAGGGAACAAAATCATCTCTGTGATCTACAATCCGTGTAATTGGGGCATTAACTGCTGCAGAATCTTTTGGATAAATACGCACCTCTTCTGTTTCTGTGACTTTATAAAATACTCCATGTCCATAAGTAATAGGTGTTATTTTCTTATTGTATTTAGTTTTATAATATTCTGATGGATTCTCTGTATAAAAATCCATATAATATCTCAAATGGTTATCGGTATCGCTCCATCCTAATCTATATTCCACACGCTTGTGACCATGACCACTCAATACCAGATCAACTTTTCTTGTTCCGGATCTGCCATTGCATAGTTTCAAAAACTCCTCCTGCTTACCTTTTGAAACCCCATAATCTAAAAAATCACCGGGACTCTTTCTTTTGAAATTTCTGGAATTCGATCTTAACCAGTCAGGATACGGCTTGGTGTGATCATTATGCCCGCCCTGGATTGAAAAACCCATATAATCACATCTGTTTAAATATCCGCCAATCAATTCCTTGTTTACTTCAGGATGCTCGGTTTCTCTCAAAAAATGTGGCATCTCATTATTCTTAGGATTCAAAGGAGGTGCATGCATCCCAACAATTACCACGCCATCAGGAGTTTGCTCCAGCGATCGCTTTAACATTCCTAATTTTTCATCATTAAGTCCGACTGAATCAGGATTGGAATCAACAAAGTTCTCTTCTGATTCATTCAGAAATC
Organism: Bacteroidota bacterium; assembly: GCA_016713525.1. Taxonomy (GTDB): domain Bacteria; phylum Bacteroidota; class Bacteroidia; order AKYH767-A; family OLB10; genus JADKJB01. The sequence continues at coordinate 407,144 of JADJOZ010000008.1, forward strand.
CAAAAATATATTTTAATGAATCTTCAGCTGATGCTCCGATAATGCCATAATCGGATTCCGTATTTATCATTACAAGTTTGTTCTTCCCCAGATTAACAACATAATTGTCAACCTGATTAATCATGCCATGATATTGGTACAACGAGATTGTACTTACTGCTTCCACCTTTGATGCAGCTGTATTCATTGAATAGTATACATGATCCCTGCCCAAAATCGCTCTTGCTTCATCAGGGGTAAGATTCATTGAGCCAAACTGATTTACTATTTCGTCTTTCCAACCTCCGGGAATTAAATCGTATCCACCATAATCGCCTGCATCAATACGTGCAATTAAATCATACGCATTGGGTCGGTAATCATGGTTACCCAAAGTGGTGAAAACTGGTATCTGCAATTCTTCATGGTTTTTTGAAGCGTTTGGCGGATATATTTCCTTATCCGGAAATGGTGATTGTCCAAGAATCATCTTCTTAAAGAAACTAAAATTCCCCGGTCCGTTTCTATCATCCCCATTCTCAAAAATATAATCAACTAAATCGCCAGTGAGAATTAACATGTCAAGTACACCCTTCCGATGTAGTTTATTCGCATAAATGATAAGATCTCTGAAACTATCATTGAAGTTTATAAAATTGTTAACACCTTCAGTTTTGTTTTTATCATGAAGAATTTTTCGGAATGAATCGAGTCGCCTCGAAACATGAAGATCGGTAGCATGAATGGCAGCAAAATTATCCCAACTCGATTTTGCATAAAAGCAATGCGCAGATGAGGTTAACCATAAGTCATTGTCGCCTTTAATCACTAAATCATACAAAACATTATTTGATAATTGAATATCGGCAAAATTAGCTGGTGTGGCAACATAATAAACAATGGGATTTGGATTGGCTGGAGGTAAGCCACCATCGAAATCATCCAGGATTCCACCGGCAGAAATATCAATCCCTATATCATGACCAAGTCTGGTTCTGAGCATTCTTACCCGTGCATTGACTTCAGCAATTGTTTGAAGGTGTGTAAAAGTCAGTGGAATGGTATTTCTCACATTGGTAATAACGGGTCTTAATCCGATTCTATGATTGCATATCGTTTGAATAAAATCAGGATAAAGCTCTTCAAGAAGACTTTTTTCAGTCGCTCTCAGTCCACAAATTACCATAGGAAATTTGGAAAAATCTTCCGAATCAGCAAGCTTTGGGACAGTAATCATTGGTCTGCCTAACTGAGGAAAATTTAATGAAATCTGAAAAACATTAATGAATTCCGGACTCTGCGGTTTCCATAAACAACTCGTTTCAAAGTAAGTTATCTCCCCAATTGGAGTAATTATGGTGGAGGTTGCCGGATAAGAAGATTCTCCCATGGCTTTATAATGTGTAAAACAGGCACCCCATACAGCATTACCTCTGACATTCTTTGATGTATTCCAATAAATTGCTCCCCATTCAAAATAACTAACTCTTCCGGCCTTGTCATTCATTGCTTTTTCATCAGAAACAGGATATCCCAAAAGTCTTTTTCCATAAACAGGATGCTTACCAACTCCACCGTATCTTAAAAATGCCTCAAGAATACCACCATGTACTTCATGTGCACCAGTATTTGCATGCCAATATATATGTCCGAATTGATACTTCCGTACAAATCCTCCTGATCCGGAACTTTCAACTTCTGATATTGGATTACCAAGATCTGTTCCTGCTAATTTTAGTGCATTATATTTGTTCGAAATTTCCTGTTGTGCAGCCATGGCTTATGAGATTAAAATATTTTAACCAAATGTACAGGCTCATGTACAATAAATAAATACAGTAAAATACGTATATTGAGTCTTGAAGAATGCCTACTTCGCAATATTCTTTAAATACAAATTATTCCTTAGTAATTTATAGGCCTTCCAATCAAAATCTTTCAAATGCTCGCAAGCAGCTTTTGCCCCATTCTGAAATAAAGTGATTTTGTCTTGTTTACTCATCGAAAAATTGAGCCAGCTTATATCCCCGGTTTCTATTGTCTTTACAATAGCTTTCGTTTCTTCGTTGCCTTCAATAAAATCATTATCATAAAATCCTCTGAAGGTACTCAGAAATGATCCAAGATACTTACTTAATTTAATGGTCGAATGATAGTCCTCCTTTTCATTTATGCCAAGTCTCACACCTAAAGTTGGGAATCGGGGAACCGCTTTGCTTGAATTATGAAATTCTCGAATGGGAAAATTTGACAACATTCCGCCATCTACAAATCGTGCAGACATTTTAATATTACCAGGGCCACCACTATCACGATCACTTAGACTGTTATCAACTGATACGCACTCGAAAAAAAATGGTATCGACATAGAAGCCCTGACAAAAAGTGATGGATCAACAATTTCCATGTTGTGGAAGTAATCGAGTGCCCGCTCAGGGAATTTTACGATTCTGTTATGCGTTAGGTTAGATGCTATTAATACAATTCGTTTTGTAACTTTACTTCCTTTTATGCTTTCGTCCCCGTTGCCTGTTCTGGTACTTGCAGTAAAAACTTCTGATTGTAACTTATCGTATAAATCTTTGGTTGTGTGAATTTTCATACAACCTAATACCTTCCTGATATAATCACGCGCTTTGTTGCCGGGATTCAAACCAAATTTCATTCCAAGTGATTTTTTAAATCCCCAATAAACCACCAAAGGGGGCAAAAACGCCAATAGCGAACCCAAAACATACAATGCTATCTTCAATCCTATTAAGGATGAATCGCTATCTTTTGGAAAAAATAATCCTCCAATAATAAAATAGAGCACTGTGGAAAATAAAATCCAGCATAAAAAACAAATTAACTTAATGCCGATATTACTACTTGTTTTTATATAACTAGTAAGAAGCCACTTGATAATCCCCGGTTTTCTATCTACAAAGTCACTAAAATCATGATTTGCAATAATATGTGTTAATAGTTTGGATTTCGTGCCATCTTTATAAACATCATCTGGAATTGCTGCCAAACACATCGTGTTAATTGCTCCCGCTGATGTTCCGGCCACACTATTAAATCGCAATCCTGCTTTCTCCAGAATATAAGTATATCCTATTAGTGCAATCCCCCACATTCCTCCCCTTCCTGAACCAAATCAATTATTTGATTACCACTTCCATTATAGACATCTGAATAAATTTTCCCTTCACTTTCAGTAGTAGCAGCAAGAATATCCTTTTCATAATCTTTGAAAATTCCATCAGCAGCGGCAAACAAATCAAGTTCTTCTCCGGTATCGTTAATAACTTTGACGCTTTGTAATTCTGTTACTAGATTATGATATGTTTGAGTCATATAAAATTGCTTAATTTAAATTCATATGAAAATTTAATCACCCTACAAAATACTTTCTTCTTTTAGCCTTGTAACTGGATGAATCAAAATGGGATTTGGTCCACTCATCTGATTCATACAAATACCCGGCATCCGGATTGTTTTGATCTGATTGACTCAGTTTTCTTGAAATATATCTTGAATAATGATGATCAAATATACGCATAAATTCACCAAAAAATATGTCTGCTACCCGTGTGTTTCCTCTTATCACTACCATATTTTCATCATTAATTCGCTGAGATGGCTTACTGAAGTTTGCCGATCCTGTAATTACTATTGGATCCTCACTTAAAGGATCTACCAACATAAATTTATTGTGAATGTAATCATTGGTATTTAAAGGATTACTTTTTTCAGCTTTAAAATTAATAAGTGAGTTTGCATTAAAATATCCCCCGGCGGCAAAAATTACATCTCTATCCTGCCCAATTATCTCATCCGTTCCCAGATCATCATCTTTAACAATGTATCGTAAAACATCATTTTCCTCCTGAATGATACTCTGGAATGTTTCATCTAAATTAAAGGCAACTGTAATACACATCATTTTTTTTGCTGATGCCATCAAATCTGCATACCATTGCAAAGTTGTGTTCTCTTCTTTACCATCCCGTGGACTGAAAACACAGGTTATGCTGTTTTTAGCCGGTTTACCAGAAGGAATTGGTGAAAGCTCTTTCACGAAAGGCCGAATTTTGGTTGGTGTTAAATTTTGGCTTAAAAGGTCCCAGTAGTCACTATAAGCCTTTGCTGTATCCTTATCACGTATTATATGGCCGACATTCGAATGTCCGAATATTCCACCTGCAGAAATATTTGTCGAACCAGTCCATACTGCTATCGGTTTGTTCTTCTTCAACAAAACAATAAATTTGTTGTGTCTGATACCTTCAGTTACCGTTCTTGGTATCACAGAATTTGTTTCATCTAAACCTGCTGCCTGAATAGTAGCCAGATTTTCAACTTTATAAGGGCTTTCTGCATCATAAATTATTTTCACATCCGCCCCTGCTTCCACAGCTGACCGAAAAGCATTTGCTACCGGTTGATAATGAAATTCATATAATGCAGCCCTTAGTGAATAATCTTCATTTGTTGCTTGTCCGATAAAATTCAATAAAGCTTCGAATAAACCTCTCGAAAGCCACTTCATCTCGCGTGAATATGGCTCATGCTCATTGGGATTTGCATTCCCAAATTCTCGGGCATAAGCTTGAGAACCTATAACACCACGATTAAAGTAGATGTTATGTGATGTTTCATTAACAGATGCCGGTATTGCTTCGCTCTCTGTGTTGATATCGATAACCAATGACTCCGCCTCATTCAATGCTATTAATTTTGAAGTTGTTCCATAAGCTGCAACAATTCTGTATTGATACGTTTTTCCTGCCAATGCAGTGTAATCGGCCCATTGAAACGACTGAAATGGATGCTCCGAAGTTGGAACCGGTGTTCCTGCCGGCAACCCTTTATCCTTATTGCGAAAGCGTTTGATCCCTTTCATCCAATATTTTTCTATAACTTTTCCATTCTCCAGTTCAGAACGTTCAATTGCAAAGCCAAGCAGGTTTTTGCGAACCGAAGTTCCCGATGATACAAAATCCCATGCCAGTGTAACAACATAGGTTCCGGCAATAGCACGACCTTTTAGTAGTGTGCTTTTAATTACTTGTGATCTCATGACTTTTCATTTAATGTTTGTATAATAATGATATGCTGGATTATTCAACTTCTATTACTATGTATGTTCCTGAAGAAAAGGATATGCTCATTAACAAATATATTACTCATAAAACAAAATATTATTTCAAACTCAATTCCCTGAATACCGATTCCTTCCAGCTTGCTTTTGCATACAAAACAACTTCTTCCGGAAAATTGATTAGCTCATGTTCCTCATCATTCCGCACAGCATTGAATACATCTGAATAAAGATTTCTGAGCGCCGGCAATTTAATGGAGTGATATCTTTTAATCATTTCTTTCAATGGTATTCCTTCATAAATCGTTCCCAGTGAAAAACGAAGTGGCATTCCATAGGTGACCGGTAAAATAGTTCACTTCTCATCAATTATTAATTCCCGGAAATAGTTTGTGTCGCATATATCGGTGCAATTGTACTGATAAGCTAATTGTGGAAATTCCAAAATGTGATCCCTGTGAATTAAATCTAATTGCATTTTTAATTTCCCATCATACTTTTGTTTATAGTATTGAAAAAGTATATAAAACTGATGTTTCATTTCCTCTGTAAGTTCCAGTTTTGCAGCTATAGCACTTGCTCTCCCCATAATTTCTACAGGATGCAGGTGAACTAAACCTGCTTTTTCTGCAATTGCAAATTCACATAACCAGCTTAACACTTCAATCGGTTCATTGTGTAGCATGTGAATCAAACCGAAGTTAGTTTTGTGTTTCCTTAACACTTCCAATGCTGCCAACATATGATCAAAAGCTGCAACATTATTTCTTATAAAATTATGCTCTTCTTTATAGCCGTCAATACTAACAGCAACAAGATTTACATATTGAAGTAACTCCTGATTTCTGACAGATTTCAGTAGTCCCCCATTTGTTGTAATAGAATTATAATAACCGGCAGCAAAAGTGTACTTAAGAAGCTTATCCAGGTCGTGATATAAAAATGGATCACCTCCTGAAACAGCAATTGAATTATACCCTTCGTCAAAGGCTGAAGAAAGAAAGTCATTCAAAGCTCCAATCTCCAACTGCCCTTTAAGTCCCGGTGCAGATTCAGAATAGCAATGCAAACATTTTAAATTGCAATTCAAAGTCGGATGAATTTGAATTACTTTATACCCCTCACGATGACTGTGAGGGGTATGTTTTGTTTCAGTAGTTGTCATGGCAATTTATCCAACCTGATTTCTTATTTCGGCAATGCCACTCACTTCAAAAATATCCGGAAATGGAATTCCTTTCTGAATATCTTTAACTCCCGCCAGAATTCATCAGCGACAATTTTGTTTAATCCTGCCACTTTTGAAGCGTCAAGATGTCCGGTAAAATGAATTCCATCGATTGCTGGTGGCTGCCCTACAATGTGCCAGTCAATTATCTTGAGTCCATTCTTTGCTGCACCCGCCAGATTTTTTGACAAACCTGTCAATTCTTTCTTGTCAATTTTGTTGTTTCTTAAATGGGAGATTAAAGCCTTTTCAAACTCCATTTCATGCTTTTGATTATCCATTGTGCTTAATTTTATTTACACCTACTCTTCTAAGGATTTTCGGTCAACTCCTGTTCTTTTCATTCGGGTAAGTCAAAGGTTAGTGATTATTCAAACCCCGGCAATACGCCTTTTGGTGTATAATGCCCCATTAATTCAGGAATTCTGAATTAATGGGGCAAAACATTCATAAATGTTTCATTAATAATACATTAATTGCATCATTTTGATTGAAACATTCCCTGTCAATTAACAGGTTGCTGTCTTGAAATTGGATGCAGGATCAAGATCGGGAACCGACCCATACACGAATGCTCCAAAATTCATTTTTGCTTTTCATCCAACTTGTAGTCAACAACAATTTTAATGTCAGCTACTTCTTTCACATCAAGATAAGCAAGATCAATTTGCACATTCGAATCAAAATGTTCTGATAATTTCCCGCCTGAACGAATTACAGAAACCGATGAATTCCAATACACCGTACATTTAGAATCATTCTTGTCTTTGCATTCGCCGCTTACTTTTGCGTAACCTCCCATTCCTACTTTCTTTTCTTCCACAAATACATCACATACTCTTACACCTGGTGGTAGTAATACAATTGTTCTGACCATCCGCGCGGTATCGTCATTGTTATTCAATACCTGAAATGAAAACGTAAGTTGATCGCCACTTCGGGATGCTGCAGGATTTAATACCTGCAAATTTGCTGTTGATATTGCCATAATTAAAATATTTTTTTCACCTACTCTTCAAAGGATTTTCGGTAACCTCCTCTATTACTTTGTTTCATCTTTCTTGTTGAAACAGAATAACAAAATTGGTTTATAATTATGTGTTGAGCAATCCGCAAAAAGACGTAAATTCTATTTAGACATAAAAGCCTGTCATCTCTCCCGGAACTCCTTCGGAAACTGTTTCTGTTCTGATAGATCCAGTTCCAGCATAGTTTGTCCATTGTCTGCAACTACACCAACAGTGAAAGCACCATACGACTTAAATCTATCTATTGCCTTACCTTCCTCAAATTTACTGGGTTGATAAACATGGAAGTCAGGAGTAAATGACTCATGCAAATAGAAAATAACTTGAACTCAAAGGATTGTTGGAGTCTGTACTTTCTAATATTAATGTGACATCAAGTATCCGGTAGGATCCTTCTTTAACCTCTGCAGATAATTTTCGTCCATTTCTACTATTCATACCTCCAAATCTTCCTTTTGCTGATCGAATCGATTGGTTACAGGAGGCAGTATTGATGGCACCAAGCTCTCAATTATCCTTATTCTCGCTTTGCTCTAACTGTCCATTCTTCTCACGCTTACTGAGAGCATCATCCAATTTCTTATTTTCTTCAGTTAGTTTCTTGACTTCCTCCTTGGTAATTACCTTACTAATTATTGTTTCTATAAATTTATATCCTGCTGAAGCAGCAAGTAAACAATATGCAGCGAATATTAAATAGTTCTTTAGGGGCGGACAACCTTCTTTTTCAGTAATCAGTCTTTGTAAATTGTTAACGTTGCTTACCAGACTATCTGCTGCCGTATTTGAATTGGTATCGCTCTTCGTTTTTGGCACTATGGTCTTTATATTTAACTGTACAAATACCGTATCCTTGTTATTCTTTATCTTACATGTCGAATCCTGGAACTGACAGCCGGTTTGAATATTATCCATTAATCTGCTATCCACCGTTTGCAAAAACAAAGGCACTAAAAATGTTGCACCTAAACCAAGTACAAAACATTTAATCCATTTATCTTTAAATTTGCCCGTGGCCGGATCTGTGTTTGATGGCATAAAAAAATTAACAGTACTTCCTAAAGCTATAGGACATTATTAGTAATAGAATATAAAGTGTCATGATTTTATATATTTTAGAATTTGTTACTCCATTTAAAATCTTAATAAATCCGTGTTGATCAAAGTGCCGATATTGTAAACAAATCCTTTAAATATATTGTCATTTTTAAAGTTTTTTGTATCAATATTCTGCCTGAAATCTCCAAATAAAACGTACCCACGATACTGCAAACTAATTTTTGCTCCTACTGATGTTATAAGTGATCTTTTCTTAAACGAATCCTGAAATATCAGTTGAAAATTATCCTCATCTTCATTTGGGATATTGAATATATTCATATAGGTTGCAATTCCGAACGTTAGCGGTGTTTCCGGCTTATCCGCAGGTTCATACGTGTATAGATATTTGAAACCAAAATTAAAATTCAATGCGGAAAATTCCTTGTTCCCATCAACTAAATTGCCTGTTGAGTCTGTTAATGTGTTGTTAAATTTAGTTTGCTTAAATGAAAATTCACCCGTCCCCGATAAATTGTGTGTAGTAGCTTTTGATTTTTGTTTGTTTCCAGTGACAATTTTTATCCTCGAACCAAAAGTAAATCCTGTTGTTCCAGCCTCCGGAAACATTAACGAAATTAAATCAATTGAATCTCGTGAAATACTTTGGGGCTTAACTGCCGCCAGATTATAGGTTACTGAAACATCCAATATTCTGGTTAATTGAATAAATGCCAGAAAACGATTGCTGCCGCTAAATGACTTTAATTCTTCAGAAGAGTTTAAACTCGAAGCTCCACTAAATATTATGGTGGCAGTTTGATCCTTAAGCAATGTTATCGCAGAATCAACTTTGGCAACTTCACCACTGATACTTTGTATGGAATCAACTAAAGTTTCCGCCGCGACTATCAATGCTGCTGAATCAGTTGCATTTCTAACAATGTAAGGCTTTTAGCAACATTGATCAAATTATCCAGCCTTTGTTGCAAGTTTTCCTTTTTTGTTCCAACCGTTTTAGCTCTTCGGATTCTTAATTAACCCGTTATTTGGAATTATTTGTTGTGATAAACCATAAAAAGGGAATTCCAAAAAGAATCATCCCTAAGAAGCATAACTTGTTCATAATTTAGATTATTAAGTATTTTACCTCAAAAATCAATCATTCCCATCAACTAGCTAAGGATGATTTACACCCTAACATACCCGTACTTTACACACCGGGAAAAATACCCTGTTTGGAATCATTGGGATAATGTAGCTTTACCAACCTAAAAACTATAATTGTATTCACAACTTAAAACTATTATTATGCCTAAAACAGTATTCTTGGTTCCTCGGTAACACATTCTGAATACTCAGAATTGTGCCAATTATTACCGTAGTTATCATTATGTTTCAAATCCGGGTTATTAGTTTGCCCGAAATTTATTAATCCACTTATAAATCTACGAGCGTTTTCAATTTTATCTCCCAACACAATGATACTGTTACAGGAGTAAGATTCTATCCGGGATTTTCACGTGATAAACTAATATTAAGCATGTGTCATGATAATGTTGAGTCTACCACACCATCAGAAGTCTGGGCTCAACTTGATAATAATCTATATCATTCCCATGATATTCCATTGATAAATAGCGATATCGTAAATGCCAGAACACTGAAAAGAAATTACGATGAAAATGTATATATCAATGGACTGCCTCAGGTGCCAGGAGACAGAACCAGAATTTCACGTTTTTATACATTTGATGAAATGACTAGTCTTATAGATGATAATGTTCCTTTAAGAGATTATCAAAATTTCTTCATTCAAATAGAATGGGGTATGGTGTATGATGCAATGACCACTATTTTTAGTAGCCGATGCCGCGTTGATAACCCAAATCAGCATTATGGTTTTACCGTGTTGTTTCATATTAAAGACTCAAACGGAAATTCATTGATTGATACTGAGCAGGGTTATGATCCTGACAACTATTCCCTTCCTATCTCGAAGTAGGTACCCCGTGCCCGCCCCGCTGTGGAATAATTTAAATTTAGAAAGATGGTTCCATATGCTACTTTTAGCTGATAAATTTAACATATGGAACCTTTTTATTGTGGCTGAAGAATGCAGAATTGAGTGTTTACCTTGCTATTATAGTGCTGACCACATCATTTGTTTTGTACCTCGATTTGATCATCAGGAAAGAAATATTACAAAACTTCTATTCCTATTCTTCAGTATCGATATCATTGCATCAGTTGTGGCATTTCTAAATTATCAAAATCTGATTTTCTATAATATAATGTTATTTCCACAATTGCTGATGATGCGCTTAGTCCTGGTAAATCATCTCTCTAGTTCGAAATTCAAACGTTATCTAAACATTACATGCTATGCAATTATGTTTCTTCATGCCATAAATCTTGCATTATTCCAGGATCCATTCGAACTGGCAACCTTTACTTTTATTCCAGGTTATGTATGGATTGCAGCAGCATCTTTCTTCAGTTTGAAATCTCAATTGGAAAATATTGATATTGTTCCCTTTCATTATTTAATTACATGGTTCTCACTTGCAACATTAATCGATTTCTCTTGTTCAATTCCCATATTATCTGTTTTAGGATGGACTAACTTTCTTAGCCAACCATACCTGAATCATCTTTACGACTTTAACGCATGGCTCTACATGCTTTGGTATACAATTATTTTAACCGGAATACTATGTACGAAGACTATGCTCAAATCGGTTTTGTTTTATCGGTAATAACTATCACTTTTCTCATTCTGATATTGTTGCTGATAAATCTTATGTTATCTTCCAGAAACAAAAAGCTTCGTCATAAAGCTGAGTTACTGCAGGCATACTCTCATCAACGGGAAGTTACTGAAGCTGCAAGAATGGAAGTTGCTGTGACAACATTCGGTGATATATCCCGTGATTTACATGACGAAGTGGGCCAATTACTAACTTTTTCAATTCTACAATTAGAATATCTTTCAACAAAACCTGAACAAGAGCGACAAGCACTTATTGATGAAGTTAAACAGTCTGTTCGTGATTCTCTCGATGCCATACGGACCATTTCCCGGGGACTCAACCCCGATTTTATTCATGAACAAGGTTTACTTATTTCTCTTGAACATCTCGTGCATCGGGCCAAACACAAAACCGGTATTTCAATTGACTTGATCCCTAAACAGGAAATCAATGATCTTCCGGCAACTACCGCTGTAATTGTTTATCGGATTATAAGAGAATGTATCACCAATTCGGTTCGCCATGGACAAGCTACCAAAATAGAGATATCCTTCTCAATCACTGATAATGAAAATCAGGTAATTATCTCCGATAATGGAAATTGTACGGATGTAATCACATTTAATTCGGCGGGGCTTGGTGCTAAATCCATGAATTATTATGCTTCACTCATAAATGGGAATGTAACTTTCAAAAATAATTCCTGAAATGGTGTAACTGTTCAGCTTGCTTTCCCCGCAATTAAAAGCTGATTTTCCAATTTTAAAAGCAGTTCCTTTTAACATAAGTTTAATGAACTAAACGTGCAACCTTTCTGTTTGATCATTCATCTTATTATTGTTCCGTAAATTTCATTAAGATGAAGATCGCTATTATTGCATTAATATTCAACATATTATCTATTGCCTTTGCTTCTGCTCAAGCTCCGTTTTGTGGTTTTGATGAACAACGAAATCACATTAATTCAACAATTCCTGAAATGGTTAAGAAAGAATTACAGATGAACGATGCCATTTATCAATCAATTATCACCAACCAGGTAAAACGCAATTCCGGCGGCACCATGATCATACCGATCGTATTTCACATCATGCATAATAATGGTCCGGAAAATATTGCCGACTCAGTAGTTTTTAATGCTGTGGATGAATTGAACCTCCGTTTTCAAAACGCTGCTCCGTATTTCGATTCGACTGGTAACCCTGTTAACATCCAGTTTTGCTTAGCTTCCATCGATCCTCTTGGTAATCCCACAAATGGAATAACGCGTACTGTTACGACATTAACAAATATCGTTAATGGAACAGATGATGCCATAATGAAAAGCTTAATTCGATGGGCGCCGTTACTCTATTGCAATGTGTGGGTCGTGAATAGCATAGATGGAGATGTTGCCGGCTATGCATCATATCCAACTGGAGCAGGATCAGCCACCGATGGCATTGTACTTGAATCAGCATACGCCACAAATTTTCATGTTCTAGCTCATGAGGCCGGACATTACTTTGGACTCTTACATACCTTTAATTTTATTTGCAATAATTATAATTGTTTACTTGATGGCGATTTGGTTTGCGACACACCTCCCGATACTTCTTCATATGGATATCCTTGTCAATGGAATTCATGTAGTTCAGATACTCAAGATACCACAGGATTAAGTCCTTTTCTTACCGATGTTAATGAACTGCCTAACTACATGGATTATACGAATTGTCCATTATCGTTTACTAACGGACAAGCTCAACGGATGGAAATGTCGCTGATGATGTACCGCTCACTTCTATTAAGCAGCAATGGTTGCGGCACTAATCCCGGACTGGCAATTCCTGTTGCAGGATTTAATTTTTCTGCATCACCATGCAATAATGGACTGGTAACATTTAACGATTCGTTATCTGTTGATGCCATTTCCTCAGAATGGGATTTTAATAACGATGGCCTCTTTGAAGGAACAGGAAGTAATTTTAATTATTCATTTCCCGCTACAGGAACTTACTTAGTTACACAACGTGCTATCGGTTTAGGTGGAATGGATACTACCTCACATCTGGTTTTTGTCAGAAAAGGAACAACACCAAATTACCCGATTACCTTTCCATCAACTTTAATCGATACGCTTCTTGTTTGTGCCGGCGACACTTTAACTTTTACCGGCGATCCTTCCGGAACATCATGGCTATGGAGTACAGGCGATACCACATCAACCATTTCAATTGTTGCCACCAATTCAATACCCATTCAATTAACAATGACCGATTCAACAGGCTTTGTATGGACCACAGTATGCACCCCTGCAGCAATTGAAGTTTATCCGAATGATGTTCCCGTTATCACAACAAATGACACCGTTGGATATTACTGTGCAGGAGATTTACTAACGCTTCAAATTGTTAATCCCATCCCCGGATTATACACCTGGCAGGTCTATCATATCTCAACCGGCTGGTTCAACACGGGCGATCATAGTTACTCTTATAATTATTATCCTGATCCCACAAATGGAAGTCAGTTTTATGTTACTTATTCAAATCCTGCCGGATGCAATTACAACAGTAACGTAATTATCGTACAGCCACAGTCAATTCCGTTTCTTTCCGGAGTACCTTTATTTGTAAATGGATTGACACTAAACTATCCTTCCAGCAATGCACAATATCAATGGTACAATTACAACACACCTATTCCAGGAGCTAACAGCAACTTCTATACAGTAACCTCAACCGGTTGTTATTGGTTAAAAGCTTGGAATCCCAACTTCCCCGCTTGCGATGCATTCACCGATTCTGTCTGTTTCGAATTTACAGGAATTGAGGAACTATATGATGATTTCAGCATATCTCCAAATCCCGCAAATGAGTTCGTGACAATTTCTGGATGGGAAAATTCTACAGCAGCTATCACATACCAAGTTTGGAAAACAGACGGGAAAAAAGTTGCAGCCGGAGAAATAAAAAACAAACCAGAATTCACCCTCAACTGCACATCATGGACTGCAGGCATTTATATTTTAGAAATAAATAGCGGGAATAAAATTATTCGAAGGAAGGTTGTTGTGGAATGATGAAGTATGATGTATCAGAATAAATTTTATCAAAAGGTGAGCTTCGACTCTCAAAATTAAATTCCCGCTTATTGCAATTTAATCAATTTTAGGCGATGCAATTTTTCTTCCTCATCAGTAACCATTAAAATGTGAACACCACTTGGGTAATTCGATATATCAAAGTGATATCGTCTACTGTTATTATGTTCCTTTAAAGTTTCCGAAAACAATTCTCTTCCGGAAAGATCTATAATCGAAAAAGCCTTCGGAATGATATCCCCAATAACTTCAAAAGTAAATTGCCCGCTTCCTGGATTCGGAAATACAACTAACTGTAATTCATCTGAGCTCACTTGAATTTTATCAATTGGATCCTGTGGTGGTACACAAGGTGTTCTGACTATTAATGTGTTCGACAAATTGGAACACCCATTAGAATCTGTAATAATACATTGGTAAAATCCTCTGCCTTTTACCATGAAAGAAGAACTATTTGCCCCTGGTATTGGAATCTGATTTCTTAACCATTGATAATTCCCGGATGAACCAGTAGCAGTCATCAATATACTGTCTCCCACACAAAAATTTGTCGGGCCATTCGCTGTCAAAGCAATAGTAGGAAGTGGATTAAAAATAAAACTCGCAGATGACGAGGCAACACAGCTACTCGAAGTTCCGGAAACGGTAACTGTATATGTTCCAGATGTTGTGACATCGATAAAGGTATTAGTAGACCCGGTACTCCATAAATATCCTGAAGAACCAGGGGTAGTTTGCAATGTGATGGTATCACCTTGACATGCAGAAACATTTCCGGAAGGAGAAAGTAAAATTTGTGGTGCAGGTAAAACTGTAAACAATTACGGTATCTTTATTTGTGCATAAATTTACAGGATCTGTAACTGTAACCACATACATTCCGGAATTGAAAACCTGTGTAGTTTGTGATATAGCACCAGTAGACCATACATATTGTGAAAATCCGGAGCCGGCATCAAGCATCAACGTGTCTCCCGGACAAATAACTGTAGTATCGGATGCAATTATATTTACATTAGGAGCAGGCAAAATGGTGACATAAATTGAATCCATACCCGAGCATCCTGTTACCGGATCCGAGACTGTTAACACATACATTCCTGTTGCGGTTGCATTTACTACAAATGATGTCGAGCCAGTTGACCAAAGATACTGGGGATAGCCAAATCCTCCGTTTAAAATTAAATTTGTCCTTGACAACCTGTTGTATTATTTGTGGTAATTTCAGGAATAAAACTGGCAGTAGCGATGATTTCAACTGAATCCACAGCTGCACTACAACCACCACCGGGAAGACTGGCAGTGTAGGTATACCATCCTGCTGCCAGATTTAACAACTCTGATTCATTTCCGGTTGATGTTGCTGCTAAAGGGGTCCCTCCCGGACCAGTCCATACTACAACTACCGGTTTATCAAACAGTAATTTAATTTTTCCTTTTGATGAGTTACATGGATCGGGCAAAACAACAGTGGATGTGATCGAAGGTGGGGAGTCAAAATTTACAATTACACTTCCAGTTCCATTACAACCAGTTGCATCCGTTACTGATAAAGTGTACTGTCCGGATGAATCTACAGAAATAGAACTGCTATTTGCTCCTGCAATTAAATTTCCGTTGTAGTACCATTGATAATTGCTGAATGAATAGAGCGATGATATTATTGCAGTGTCCCCTATGCAAAAATTTGATGTAGCACTCAATGATAATGGAATTGTTCCAACTGATGCGTTTGATACCAATTGTGGTGGGGAGGTGGAATTGCAATTCAGACTATCTGAAATTACAACCGAATAACTTCCTACTCCATTTCCATAGATGGAATCTCCAATTGCCCCGGGAATTAATACGCCATCCTTATACCATTGATAAGTATAATCAGCTCTCTTATTAGCCTCCAGCTTGACAGAATCCAATCCACAAAATGATGGAGGTGAGGTTGGGAAAATAAAATTTGGTGAGGGTAGAGGTTGTTCTAGCAGTCTTGCAATATTAGTATAAACCTCACAGTGAATGTTAGAAATTCTTACCTGATAATTTCCGGCAACATTCGTGGTGTATGTGTTCGAATTTATCCCCGGCAAAAATGAGCTTGGTGCTCCGTTTTGACTGTATATCCATTGGTAACTGAATCCCGGAGTTACAGATATCTGAACATTGACACCTTTACAATTACGTGTTGGTAAAGCTGGTGTGATTGCCTTAGGAAGATAATTATTTGTAATCAATATACTATTACTATAAACTGAACCACAGGAATTGGTGAATCTGCAAATATATTGCCCGGGCATCTTTTGTTTCATAATATATATTCGTAGCGCCCGGAATATCAACACCATTATACCTCCATTGATAGGTAAGGGCTCCCGTAAAAACTGAATCATCAACTTTTAACTTAACATCAGTAGTATCCGTTTCTGTTCGGCAAATTGCTGTTTTTGTAGTTGTTATTGTAGCATTAATTGGTGGTGAAAAAACCAATTGTTTTTTAGTGCTATTCGCTTGCCCACATGATGGAATAGTTAATAAACAATGGTATGATCCGGTAGTGGTTGCTCCATAAAC
Organism: Bacteroidota bacterium; assembly: GCA_016713525.1. Taxonomy (GTDB): domain Bacteria; phylum Bacteroidota; class Bacteroidia; order AKYH767-A; family OLB10; genus JADKJB01. The sequence goes on from JADJOZ010000008.1 coordinate 423,909, forward strand.
GGAACTGATTGCTCCCGGTATAAGTATGTTATCACGATACCATTGAACAGGAGTCCCCGGAAAATTTACTGATAGATAAATTGTATCACCAGTACAAGAAACTGTGTTGCCTCCAATTACAGTGACATTTACGTTAAGAGAATTCTCACGATACCAAATGCTGTCTGTTTTGTAATTGTAAGATAAACTACCGCAATTGTCATAAATTCTACAATGATAAAATCCACTATCTAAAGATGTTTGAAGGCCAGGAGAATAATAATTATTTGTCGTGACCGAAACTAAAACTCCGTTCTTATACCAGTAGTAGAAATCGCCACCATTAGGAGCAGAAAACTTTAAATTATGGTTAGCACAACCATCCGTATACATTCCTGCTGTATATGTTAAAGGAGTATATATAGTATCGTATACTATAACTGTTGTATCAGAATAAAAGGTGCCACAAGAATTTTGTAGAATTGCGTAATAGTTGCCCGGAAGTTCAGCGATATATTCATTTAAAGTCACTCCTGTTGACGTTCCATTATTATACCATTCACAGGAAGTAGAAGCAGAAATGTCTAACTTAAGTTCCTGCTTATCACAAATCTCAGTTGCACCATACTGGTATGAAATATGTAATGTATCAGGCCCTGGTTTTAACAAAGGAATGCTATTAGTGTTTACCACAAAAGGTGCTGAACTCAGGGTACCACAAACATTAGATACTGTTAATTGATAGCTACCTGAAATAGAAGGAAAAATAGTTCTTGATTGTGTGGGAAGCATGGTTCCATTTAAACTCCAGGCATAAGTTGTACCGGGATTTCGTTTCGCTTCAATCTTAAGAGTCTCATCCTGATCACAAAAAGCTAAACTGCCTGTTATGGTCAAACTCGTATCAGGTTGTTCCGAAACAATAAATGAAACATCATTTGAAATAGCAAGCATATCGTCACTCCACATGATACATTTATATGTCCCTGATGAATCAACCGTTATTTGATGGCTGTCTGAACTATCAAGATAGGTAACATCCTGGTCTTGATTAAACCATATCCATTGGTAATGTTGATATGCATCCGGTACTGATAGAATACCCGAAGAGCCCGCACACACATTTGCCGGACCAGTAATCACCGGAGTCATAGCATTTCCTGTATAGGCTTCCCCATATGGATCAAGCTTCATTAAAAAAGATTTTGAGCCATTAGCCGTCATAAATCTACCTGCTAAAATATAGTCGTCTCCTGGCAAGGCTATTAATCCACCTCCATAGAAGTAAATATAATAGGATGCTCCCCCAATATAAAAATACCGCTTTGACCAAAAGAAATTACCTGATGGTTAAAACTTCGAAAGCGTTATTTGACTACCAAAATTAGAATATACACCTAATACCATATAACCTCCATCTTCGGTTGCCACTACTTCCAGACCTGCATCTGCCAAAGCATCGGATTCATAAATATGGGTAATCTGACCCACCATATCCACTTTTATAGTTGTAAGATTACTATATGAAACATCGGACATACCTGCTAAAACAAATGTCGAATCTCCTTTCAATTCAACAATAGAATTCATGGCTACTTCTACTGTACTTAAACCAGGTGATTGAAGCGTTCGGGTCCATAATGTATCTCCATTATTATTTGTCCTTACCAGATAAACGTATTCTTGTTGTCCTATTTCAACATTGCCTACAATCAAAAACCCTCCATTATGAACATGACAAAGATCTGCCCCGGTTTCATTGTTTGTGGTGCCATAGTTTTTTGACCATATCTGAGACCCCGCATTTGAAACTTTGAATAACCATACATCATTTAATCCATTTCCCGAATTACTGGTATTTCCTAATATAACTACATCATTTCCATCTGCAACTATACTGTTACCATAATTTGCATTAGTACCACTATATATTTGTCTCCACAATTCAGCTCCCGTTGAATCAAATTTGAATAATATAAAATCATCTGCAAAACTGTTATGATCACGCTGAGCTAAAACGAAAATATCACCATTGGCAACTTGAATAATATCTTTACTATACTCCGTTTCATCAGTGCCAAATATCCGCTGCCATACCATGACTCCTTCAGGATTTGTTTTAACCAAAGCCAAATTATTTTTTGACTGGCCATAATTGAAGGAATTTCCTGCAATCAAATAACCATCATCCATTGACTTCGTCATTTTGACAAACTGAATATTCCCGGCACTTTCATTAAAGGTTCTTATCCAATACTGAGCATCACATACCGCGGCAAATGAAAAAAATATGAAAAAAATTTGAAGTCGTTTCATTTTGTAAAAATTCTATTCATGATTGTAATCAAATATATTACAATTTGGCTTACTATACAAATCAACGGTCAGATCCTTTGAAATGTCAGTACATTACTGAAATTAAATACAAATAATCAGCATTATAATGCCGATACTAAATTTCCTACTATTTGTTAATCTATTAATTATAAGTAAGATAGCTGTGAATCACACTTTTTCACCATTTTTCTCATAATTTTGATTTTACGAAAACTTTATGCCCCTACCATGAACTATTCAGAAATCAAAACCACCTGTGAAAGAAGTAACGAAGTCAGCCGCAGGGTTATCGACGAGTTCCTTATTTACTACGCTGCCAAAAAGAAAAGCTTGAACCGAAGATGCTCAGGAAATAAAAAAATACCTGACTGCTTACGGGGAAATTGATACCCCATACATGAATCTTTTTATGTCTGAATATATTGCACATCGCATTTTTAAGAAGAATGGTCTCATTAAAAAATATCTTAATCATAGTGAAGTAAAATTACTTATAACCGAAGAGAGAAATTTTTTACATTTTCAAAGTGAACATCCATGGCGATATAGTTTTGCATCGATCATTAAAAATCCTCATCCCGATTTTTATGAGATGAAGGATCTGTTTACTGATGAACAATATCTTTTGTACTCACCGGGCATGACCGATACTCTTAAAGATATGAATCCTATAACCTGGTTCAATTTAATCAATTTCAACGGCGATTGTTGGCAAACATTTGGAAATATTGTTCCACTTCTTAGCTTTGATAGTGATGACATATTCTTCTTTGCTACTGAGGTAAATCCAGGTATTGAGAATGACGAAATGTTGAGTGAAGAAGTAGAGAAAAACCCTTGGCCGTTCTTTATGTTGCTGGCGTATTGTACTATGCCAGTCATGTTGATTGAAAATTACCAAAATAAATTCTTCCAATCAAATGATACTCTGGTAACCACCCCGAATGTATCGTTTGAAAAATACTTTGCAGTAACAAGTCGCGAAAATGTTACTGAATTAATTTTGACAAATAAAAAAATGATTGCTCATGCTCCTGTTGCTTACCTTGATAATACAAATAACAATCTTATAAGAACCGCATTTACCTGGAAAGGATTCTCTGAACTTTCCAATGTATTAATAAAATTAGGATTTAAAATTGAACCTACAGCTGATATAGCTGTATCGCCCGGCATGCATCATGCAACTCAGGAAATTCTTGATACAAATATATTTCTTAATCCGTATTCCTATCTTTTTGAAGGCTACGAAGACATCTCACCAGAAGAAAATGAAAGCATTAATAAATTTATGGATCTTATCTTGCCACATATCAATGCAAACACTTCTCCTAACCTCAAATTAATAGCTAAACAAACCGGTATGGAACTAGATACTGTCATATCTCTTTGGGAAATGATGAAGAGTAAGACTGACAATTTAAGGTGAGAATTGTCTCTACCTCATCCTTCACCTGATCTCTCATTCTCATTCTCATTTTTGGCCTGCTTTTTGTAAATCGTTGTCATCAAAATCAATCTTGCCCCGATTATTCTGTTTTATTATCTTCGTATAATTAAATTCTAATCATGAGAATCCCAATCCTCCTGCTGCTGTGCTTTCAATCATTGTTTGCAACTGCACAAATTGATACGGTATTACTAAATGTTCAGGCATCCCACTTGTTTCCAAGTTTCCCAATCAAATCTTCATACACATCGCTTTTCGACCGAAGACCTGGCATGGATTATATTTATTCCGCCAACATGGAACATGGTCTGGGCATTTACGATATTTCGCAGCAAGGTGTAATTTCTCCGGTCATAAATTTACCGGTATCCACATTTAATAATCTGGATGTTTCAACTGTCGAACAAAAGGGAAATTCGCTTTTTGTTGGTATTGGCGATTATCAAATCACAACCAACACTTCATCCGGACTGGCAATACTTGATATTTCTAATCCTTTAAACCCTACAATTAAAGATTTATGGGATTCAACATTATTTGGTAAAGGAGTTTCACATTTACTTCTTGATGGCGATTATGCCTATTGTTCAACTATGAAAGATGGAATTTTTATCTTGAACGTAGCAGATGAAAATAACATTTTCTTTGTTTCATATTTACAGTTAGACCTTAATTTTCCCGCACCATCATCTCCAAATGCTCATAATGCCCGTGGGTTAAAAATACGAAACAATACTTTGTATGTTTGCTACGATAGAGGTGGCATCCGACTTGTTGATGTAACTAATAAAACCAATCCTGTTGAAGTTTATAAATATATTAATCTATCATTAAACTCTCAGGCCGGTGCCGCTTATAATGATGTTGTATTGAAAGGAAATCACGCATATGTTTCTGTCGACTATTGTGGATTGGAAGTACTCGACATTAGTACCATTCCATTTTCATCTACACAATGGTATAACCACTGGGGAGGGAATTTTTTTAACTGGAGTGGGACTGAAATTCATACGAATGCAATGCAACTGGGCAATTGCGATATGTTGTTGGTAACTGCGGGACAATCCGATTTGTTTGTTTTGATGTGACAAATCCATTGGTCACCAAGCGGATCGGTCAGTTGGTAAATGTTTCAGATACTCTTGCAACTCATGGTATCGATGTTTACAACAATCAAATTGTGCTTAGTTTCCTTCGAACACCTTATCACATACCTCCTGCAACACCTTTTTATTCTGATCCCGGCGGACTGAAAATTCTAACCTTCGATGTGCAAAATAGTTCAACATCTCTCGACCATTTCAACTTGTCGGATTCAAAATTACTGGTCTATCCCAACCCTACACTTGACAATGACATAATAATTGAAAGTCCATTCCCGATACTAACCATAACCCTGATTGATGAAACAGGTCGATTGCTTTATGAAAACCGAAAAATAGATACCAACTTTTTCAAGCTCACCACTTCCTCATTCCCTCCGGGAGTATACTACTTAAAAACCACAACATCCGAAACCATTCGAACACAACAGGTGATGATATTAAGGTAAAGTGTAGTATCACTTTTATCAAAGAGTGCTAATTCCCTGTTTCAGAAACTTGAAGTTGAACATGTTTCACTTGATCCGAAAAAACAGGATCACAGATCCTGATATTTCCTTAGTCGGCATTGGAAGGATTAAGAATTAAGGATTAAGAATTAAGGATTAAAGATTAAAGATTAAAGATTAAAGATTAAAAATGCCGGAGGGATTCCCAATGCGCCTTCTTGTCTGAGCTAATTTTTCACGCTTTTTAAGCATTATAATGCCGATAATACATTTCTAACTTCAACTTCCAACCCCGCTTCAGATCATACTAATTCATTGAATTGTAATTATTTAGCTTTCTAATAACAATGTGATCAACAGAATTTTACTTATTTAATGAAGTTTAACTAAAAATAAGCTTATTTAACTTTAGTGCCGTAAAAGTTAAATAATAAATTTTTTATTTAACTTTATACAGGCCGTAATTATGCTTGTGAATCCCGTAGTTCGTCCCGAGAAAGTCGCCTAGTTAACAGGTTTATCTCAAGTATCATCCTACAAATTAATTGATGATTTTGTAAGGCTGGGAATTCTGCACGAAGTAACAGGCGGACAACGAAACAGAATATTTTTGTTTCATGAGTATTTTGATGTGTTTAATGATAGAAGTTAAGAATTGAGGTTTTTAACTCAACTCTCCGGTTTACCGGGAAAATAAACTGGATGCAATGGGAGTTTTTGATTTATCGGTCTTAAGGATTAAAGATTAAGAATTGCCCGGAGGATCTCTGATCCTGACAATAGAAACGTGCGGATCTCTGATCCGCCATTGAGATGCCTCTACAAAACCATCAACCACTTCCCCTTAATGTGCAAATTGTAATAGCTACCAAAAGAGTCGGCGCTTTTAAAACCTTCCCAGATTTCAACCGGCATATCGCGATAAATATAATCCTGCTTGTTTGTTGTCAATATGAAAAATCCGGTAATGCCATCACAACTAAATACTCCGCACCACGGATCCAGGAACTCTTTGATGTATTAATCGTTTCATCAATTTTAAATTCCGATGACCGCACCAACTCCACCGCCTGATCATAACTCTGAAATGTTGCCGGCAACTTCGAGCAATCCTGACCCTGACAGGAAAGCAATGGAAAGAGCAGAATAAAGAGGAGGTTTTTCATGACTTCACAAAATTAAAAGTTAGTATACATTTGCTTTACGAATATATACTAATTACCGATTTAGTATACATTAAGCCAAAAGCCATTTTGCAACTGATTGCTATACAATATTTTAAGAATAAGCATCAACAAATACTAAGCCCGTATTTAGTATCTATTGGGATGTACCGGTAATTGAGCCCTCTTGCATTTCACCATTTTCCCCATTACTTTGCATTCAACTTTCAACTTTGTGCAGTCACATCTTTATACCCATACACAACACTTGTCCCTTGCCACTTGCCACTTTATAGATCCCATTTGATAAACGAAATTTCATTCTGCCAAAAACCCCAACTTACAACCTTCAACTTACAACTTACAACTGTGTGCAGTCACATCTTTTTACCCCTACACCACACTTGCCCCTTGCCCCTTGCCACCCTTCGACTACGCTCAGGGCGACGCTTGCCACTTTGTGAATCCCATTTGATAAACGAAATTTCATTCTGCCAAAAGCCCCAACCCATCGGCTGCGCTCAGGGCGACGCTTACAACCTTCAACTTACAACTTACAACCCATCGACTGCGCTCAGGGCAGCGCTGTCAACTTACAACTTTTAACTTACAACTTACAACCCATCGGCTTCGCTGAGGGCAGCGCTTTTCACTTGTTACTTGTCACTTGTCACTTAAAATTGCATGCGTGTTGGGATAATGCAAATATCGATTACCTGAAAACAGTTATGCCCGATGGAAAACTCACCGATGCTTTAGTCTATGAATCCGCTAAAAAAGGATCCAGACTAAATGTTACTATCGATGAAACTCTAAAAGGAAAAGAAATTACCATGCCCGCCGGACTCTCTTTCACCGACAAAGATGGCACCACACGATCCGAAATACGAATCAAATGGTGGGAAGATCCAACTCGCTCCACCTACAAAGACATAAGCGTAATTCCACTCGAAGAACTTCCCACCTCACCAATCGACACCAACCTGTTGCCAAACACCAACTACTATTCCGATACCGAAAAATTCGTCTTCTTCGGCCACTACTGGCTCAAAGGCAATCCATCCCTCTACCGCAACAACATCTGCTGTTTAGACTACAGCGTAGCCAAGCAAGGATATCTGGTAGCCTACCGTCTGGACAATGAAAAATCACTCATGGATGGGAAATTGGTTTGGGTTTAGGGGGAGGGGGAGAACTGTTGCAAATTTGGATTATCCATATATTGTCTTAACGGACTTTGATTTATTTAATGATAGTTTGCGTTTTGGATTTTTTCATGGCTAATTTCTCCAGTATGACTTGATTCTGGATCTTTGGTGAATCCTCACTGCAATCATTTTTTATTAATAAATACCAGCCTTAATAAGTTCAAAGTAGACTACTTTAACTTGATTAAGAATTTCATCAAAAATTGCATTAGTTTTTCGGACAATCTTTGATAAATTGGCTTTCGACGGGAATCATTTGGAGGCAATTCATAATAACTTTTTAAATCAGTCAACTCAGAGTTATCAATTTTTACTTCCTTAAACTCAAGAGCTCCTAACGCTTCATTTATTTTAAATCGTTTAGCTATTTTTTCATTAAATCGATTGCCAAAAAAATCAGCCTCAGAAGTCTTCAATTCTGTATCGCCGGAAGGCATGAGCACATTAAAACTAGAAATTTTCTCATGAATATTTATATTAACAAAAAACTGTTTGTCCCTTAATGCATCAGAAGAAATTCGGCTTTCTGGAAACAGGTACGTTGCCATATTTCTATCTTTAACACCATAGCGTCTGTAATCAAAAGTAATTTCCGACAACTTTGTAGCGCCCTTTAGTTCTCCAGATTGTCTAATAACTGCTTTGTAGAGATGTCTAGATGCATCGTCAGTATCTATTCCTAGCAAGAATACTTTTTTATTGATTTTTTTTACCGCATCATTCCGTTCTTGAAATAACAGGAGTATAACTTCCTCCTTTGTTAAATTTCTCATATTAGGGCCAAATAAAACAATTGTATCTTCTAACTCAGCGCCTTGCAAAATGCTATCGTTTAACTCGACACATTGTTTTTCCCTTATGAAATTTAATTCAGCATCGATACTTTTATAAAGTACAGAAGCTTTTTCAATCTTTATAACAATACTATGCTCTATATTAATACCCTTAAGTGCCCTTTTTGTGATATTATGGCTCCCGACCCACAATTCGGCTGTATAGTCATCTAAATCAAACAATAATAATTTGGAATGCAAGAGCGCATCTTTATATTCAAAATCGATTCCATATCGATACAAAAATATCTTACCACCCACCTTACAAATGGTTCCTAAAGCTTCTAGGTTCGTTGGATAAGAGGGATCAATACAGATGTATGATTCACTGGCACCGAGTAGTTTAGAAAATTCAGGTATATCATTTACCACACAAGTCCAAAATGCAATGGCCCCTTTCACGGATTTCGCTCTTCTTGAAACCTGTTCAAGTCTGGCTAAATGAGTTTCAGTATCATTTAAACCACCGGCCAAATATCCAATGGCATTAAATTCAATTCCATTTGTGTTGAATAAAGAATTAGTCATATATCCTCAAATATTTTTTATTTCATATCAACAAGTTCTGAAATAGCTATAACATCAAAACTATTCTATGCACAGTACTTCTTCCTGATTTTAAGTTGGGCTAGCTTAATTGCGGGGATTAAGTCATACTGACATTTAAGATTTAACTGTTTCAGTTAAGGTATCAAGTCTATACAATTTATCAATAGTCAACCCAGCTTTATTTTTCCATTCATTCCAACCATTAGATTGTCTTCCTAGAACTGTAACGGATGCTGCACTGGGAGAATTAAAAATAAAATCTTCTGTAAAAACGTAATGTGAGTTCCCTTGAACCAGGATTTTATCATCCAATAATTTTTTGCGCATATTTGTGACCCAAGCACCTGCCGATTTAGTCTGTTCTAGAATTGCCATTGAACCTTTAAAAACTACAAACCCATCGTCCGACATTTCACCTATAGCAACAATATTTTTGGATTTGCAATAGAGTATTTCTTTTTGTTTTGCTGGTTTTCTAATTTCTTCAAATATAGGATAACCTAAGGTTGATAATAAAATTTTAATTGTTTCAAAGTTATCAAGAAGGTCGGCCTCCATTGCTTCAGTTATATGAGGTTTGGCTGGAGCAGATAAATTATCTGTGTGGTACCTGCCAATTTCATTAGCAGTTTTAATACACAAATGTTCTAAGTATTTAACATGCGATTTTGTAAAAGGAATTTGATTTGGATGAAATTACAACAGCATAATTCAAAAATCCTTTGTCTTGTTGTGGCTTTTAATCCTTTCCCAAAGCAATCTTCAGTTTCACCAATGTAACTTATAGGTTTTGCTTTCTCTTCATTTTATTCCGAATAAAAAATAAATACCATATCTTTTGACTTCATCCCGGGTTCCGCATTCACTCAGTTTGCTTCTGGGAATCAAGACAGCTACGATCATTCTGTTTGTGAGATCAGCGATCTTAATACTTGTTGGATTACCATCTGGAAGAAATATTTGAATAGTTTGTGGGCGATTGTTTATGTTCATAATTTAATTTAAATTAATATGTATGCACTAGTTGTTTTAATTTTATGACTATTCAAATCAAAATCATGTTTATAATTTATGAAGTTTCCATCATCGTTGTTTTCTTTTAAACCAATTTCATTGTGCTGAAATTAATTACATCTGAAATAGTTGCTGTTATATTCCAGGGATTCTACACTTTTCAGAAGTTGGAACTCAAATCCTATAAAAATATAACAATTAAAATTTCCACCACTTTTCAATTTGCACACTTCACCTGTTTTTAGAGCGTAATGCATAAGGTGCTCCCTTTGATGCTAGGGAAATTAGACTTCTTCATCTCCGGGTAATCCTTTGGTAATTTTTATACAGATTTCCGAACACTTCACCATTTTTCTAAATACCCACATTTTTGAGCTATTTTTGAGAACGATTATAAAATGATATTATCTAAAACCGCTTATCTCTCATAAATTCATAAAGCGGGTAAAGATTTTTTAAATCACTTAGAATGGTTTTTTCAATATTCTTTTTCGAGATATCTATATCTCCAGGCAAATATGTGATGGTGTCCTAAATTCAGTTGAAAATTAAGAAGGTGATAATTGAGTATATTTGATTTACGAACAATTAAACAACTCAAAAAACCACCCTCTTATGAAAGCAAAGAAACAAAAGTTACGCGAGAAAATCTAACTTGGTTATTAGAAAGTCCTGTCGAAGTCAAGATGGAACTATTGCAAAGCCATCTTTCTGTTTGTCAATTAATTATCAATCGATTTTGGAGGAATGTCAAAACAGTTTGGCAGGAGCTCGATATGATAGAATAAACCTCATGGCGGTCGATATAGCCGGTGGGGCTATAATGAAGGGAGTGTTCGTATTGCCGATGAAAAGATCGGAATAAAAGTACCCCAGGTTGATTGACCACCAAGATGATAGTACATTCAATGTACCTGAATACACATCAATGCAGGATAATCGGGCAGGAGAGGAAAGAATCATGAAGGGTATGTTAAAAGGGTTAAGCACCCGGAATTATCAAGGAGTAATAGATTTGGCCGGCGAAGCTTTTGGCATGAGTAAATCAGCCATCAGTAAAAGGTTTGTTGAACAAACCTCGCAAACTTGAAGAAATTCAATGCCAGAAAATTTTCTAACCGCCAGTTCATTGCCATGATGATAGATGGAATTGAATTAGGAGGCGACATGATGATAATAGCCCTGGGGATAACAAACCATGGAGAGAAGGTAATTTTGGATTTTGTACATGCAGCAACCGAAAATCACCCGGCCCTAAAAGCAATGTTAATGCGAATCAAGAACGTGGATTTAAAGTGGGTAGCGGATTTTTAGTGGTAATTGATGGGAGCAAGGGTATTCACAAAGCAGTATCGGAATCATTTCCAAAACAAGCGATCATTCAACGTTGCGTATGGCACAAATTCAAAAACGTGATCAGTTATCTTCCTGAAAAACATCATCAATGGTTCAAGGAGAGCTATTATGAAGCTTTAGAAAGCGGAACATATCAAATGGCTATGACACTTCTTAGCAAACTGGCAAAAGAAGTGAAAATTATAAATGAAAGTGCTGCTAAATCGTTGTTGGAAGGCGTTGAAGAATGGGGGGGGGGGGGGGGCCCAGAGGGGAGGGGAGCGGGGGCGGGGGGGGGGGGGGGGGGGGGGGGGGGGGGGGGGGGGGGGGGGGGGGGGGGGCCCGGGGGGGGGGGGGGGGGGGGGGGGGGGGGGGGGGGGGGGGGGGGGGGGGGGGGGGGGGGGGGGGGGGGGGGGGGGGGGGGGGGGGGGGGGGGGGGGGGGGGGGGGGGGGGGGGGGGGGGCGGGGGGGGGGGGGGGGGGGGGGGGGGGGGGGGGGGGGGGGGGGGGGGGGGGGGGGGGGGGGGGGGGGGGGGGGGGGGGGGGGGGGGGGGGGGGGGGGGGCCGGGGGGGCCACCAACTGTATCGAAAATCTGAATTCCGGTTTAAGAAGACATTTTGGAAGAGTAGACAGATGGGTTAACTCCAATCAAAGAAGTAGATGGCTCGCTGCAGCAGCATTAGAACTGGAACCCAGGCTTAAAAAAATCAGACACGCAAAAAAACTTGTTGACTTTTATGAAGGAATTCAATTATATTTGAAACCAATTAATCGAAAACAGTTATTGTCTTCTTAATTTTCAACTAGAATTGGGACACTCTCCAAATATGTTCGACCAATTATAAAATAAACACTTGGTCTATCTTTTTTTGCAAATCCAATTAATTGAGAGCTAGTGTCTAAATCTTTGTGTATATCTTTTGCTTCCTCTCCTATATTCATCCAAAAACCTTCAGGCAATGATTTACAAAGTTCAAAAAATACATTTTGATTAGTTTGCTCAACTAACTTCTGTTTAAAGTATCCTCTATCTATAATTCCACCATTATTGTCTTTCCCAAGCACAAGCCAGGTTCCTAATCTATATTCCTTGTCTGATTGTTACATCCCAACTATCACCTGCAATCGAATGTGATTAATAAATGACATTAAATTATCATGATTATCTTGATAAATTGGTTTTACTCCCATAATAATATTTTTCGTAACTTTTGATTTGCTTTTCAGATTTTCCATAATGTAACCACACTGATGATAATCGCTTAGATGTATATCCCTCACTGTGAGTGGTTGAGGAAGTGATATTTTTTTTATTAAAGTGAGGATTCAGATTGATCATTTTTAATTCCTTGAACTTTGGGTAGATTTGATCATGAAGATCCAACAATTTATCTGCTGTTTTACTTCTTTCTTTCACTGCTTCTTTTGAATCATCTTCCCAACGTGAGGGTTTGAATGCCAAGTAATCGTTATTTGTGAAATATTGGTTTTCCAAATTTAATTCTTTCAATCCGCTTTTCATATTAAATTTATTATTTAATTTATTCTTCAAATGTATCAAGGATTAATATAGCTGAAGAATTAAATGGCGCTTCTTTTGATTCTAAGCGCCTATCAAATTCTATAATTAATTCATCGGGTGAACTATTAATAATAGGGATTAGGTTATCAACATCACCATATAAAAAAGAATTTGAAAAACAAAAAAAGAAAAAAAATGACAGTATATTTTTGGCATTTTGTTTTTTGTACTCTTCGTTATATGCTTCAGCAAATTCTATTGTAAAATAGGCTAATTCATGAAAAGGTACCGCTGTATTAACATTGTGATTATAAAAAGCTAAATGTTTTGGATTATATCTATATCTATGAAATATCCTTAAAAAATTGTCATTGAAAATATGAAGAGTGTTAAAATCATTCCCTTTAAGAAATGAATCCGGTATTGCTAAAGTTATACCCATGGCTCTTTTATCAAATTCAGTAATTGAATTGTAATATTCATATAAATCTCCATTATTTAGTTGAAGATTTTTATACAAAGCACAAAGTGGAATGCCTTTGTTTTTCTTTGCCCATGATTTTAAAGTATCTAATTGACTTTTTTCTATTGCTTTGTATCTTCCATTTAATTTATACCCAGTTTGTCGCTTTGCCTGAATAAAATAGCGAACCCATTTTGACTTTTTTTGCTTCCTATGCATAATTCAAAATCATAACCCTCTTCATTTTCCTGTTGAGCCAGGTATCATTTTTGCCCGTAGTATTTGCTTACATCCAGAGTTAACAATTTTCTTTAAAGCCATTGATGTTAATCCAGGCTCGCTAACTTGATGAACATGAAAATCTTTATTATCAATTACTGGCTCCATTTCATCCCAAATTTTATAGGACGCTGATTTCAATATATCTTCAAGGTTCATATATATCAAATTTTAAGATTATTGTGTTTCCACCCCAAAAAAACCATACTGCCCCTTCATCGCCTATACCTTATTCTCTTTACCTTACTTCTTCCCACCCGCCGTCTCTTATCCCACAGCAAGCTCCTCCTCTTAATCTTGTGATCCAGTTTCAGATATCGCTTTATGACAACTTTTCATTCAATGAGTTGGAAAGCAACTCTTATATAGTTAAATTGAAGAAAGCCATTTTTACATGTAATTAAATTCAAGTACCCAGTATCTTATAAATCCCATTAACAACACTCTCTTCGGATCCACTTAATACACCACTTGTCTTAAATTTAGCAAGTTGACTTTTGAATTCATTTTTTGATAATTCTTTCAAAAGGGCAGGATTATTAAATATATCCTTGAAATGTATTTTAACTATGGCTTCAATTCTGTCATAAGCATTTAATCGTGTTGCTGGAGATACTAAAGGTTTTGTCAGATGATCATTAGTATAAATAGTTCTTATATCACTCCAAGTCATGTCCAGAAAATGTTTAAATTAGGTTGTGTAAAATATGTTAAGAAATGTCATGCATTTTAATCATGCACAGCAAATGTTAGCTGTTTGGATAACGTAGTTACAATCAACTACAATAAATTCCTCGTAATTAGCCTTATAGTAGCCATTTTTTGAATTACAAGTGCCTAAAAATAAACACTTATTTCCAAATAAAAAAATATCACTAAAACTAGTAAAAATGAATTACCCTCCCCCCCTCAAGCCAACAACTTCTCCAGTTTCATCTTCCATTTTTCCCAATCCCGCATTTCTTTGGTTTGCAGGTCGAGGAATTTTTGGGTGTGGTCATGATATACCAAATGGCATAATTCGTGGAGAATGACATATTCAATGCAACCCTTTGGCGCCTTTATTAATTCCGGATTCAATATTATTTTACCATTAGGTGTGCAACTGCCCCAGCGCGTTGGCATTGCACGAAGTACAATGTTTTGAGGTGACACCTTATACTTTTTGAAGTTTTCAATGAGGGGCTCTGCAACAGCATGAAACCGTACTTTGGCATGTTGTAAATACCATTCATTGAGTAATTTTTTGGCTCTTGTTTTATCTGCTGTTATGACTTCAATAAATTTACCATGCAATCTCACCGCCTCTGTTTTCCCGGATAACACTTTTAAACGATATTGTCTACCTAAATATAAATGGGTTTCCCCACTGATATACTTTCTGTGGGGTGCTTTCGGCTGGAATGAAAGAAAGTAACTTAGCTGCTTGATGATCCAAGGTGCTTTGTTCCTGACTTTTTCTTTAACTAGTTCTAATTCAGTCCCCAATGGAGCCGTAACATGCACTTCCATTTCAGGCGTTACGGTTATTCCAAGCGATTTCCTGTCCGTAAATTGTAAGCGAAAAGTAATTGTTTTGCTTCCAAATTGAATCGATTCTTTCATTACTTATAGCGGATTTTAGCCACTTCAATGCAATCCTCCGCAATTTTATCCATGTCCTTGAATGATAGATCAATGTTGTATTTGTCTCTGACCTCATCAATTAAATAGTCTCCGATCTCAATTAATAGTTTACCTGTTATATTTGATTTGAATGCCCAATCAATGATGGGCTTGTTTTCATCCAGAACAGCGGACTTTATTAAATTATCAATGCGTAAAGCTGCCTGTGTTGAAATTTCTTTACGTAATAAATCATCCTGAATTTTTTCTGTCAATGCTTCTGCTGTCAAACCATAAAATGCTCTTGCTACCTCTTTGTCCTTTAAGTGCTTCAGGCAGTTCATTATCGTTATGATTCAAAACGTTATTCATAATTTCCTGAACTCTACTTAAATATTGAGCTTCACTCAATCTTTTGGCTTCATAATCTGCTATGGTTTCTCTTAACATTTGTGAAAATTTCTTATAATAGGCTGGATCCTTTTCAATATTCTCGGATATATGTTTCGCTGTCCTACTGGCAATTTTATCTGCTTTAGCTGCTATCCCCGTTGTGCTTTCAACTTCTATTTGAAACTTCTCCTTATCAAAAATATTGACTAATTCCGTAATGGTCTCAATTTTTTCAGTTGTAATATGTGTGTCAATTAATTTTTGAATTTGACCCTCATATTGCTTATAGTCAATTTCATCACTATACCGTTCCACAACTGCCAGACGTAATTTTAAAAACATCGTTAAATCGTCTTTGTATCTGGCAATTTTTTTATCTTCAACTTCTTTATGGAATTGTATCGCAGAAAGCGCTACTTTCAAACTTTTAGCATAATTAGCAAGTTTATCATAAAACTGAACTCTGACAGATTCGTCTTTCAACAGTTGTTGGTAAGCCTCTGCATCACGTTTGTTAACAATCGTCTTAAAGATATCCCATAGTTCGGAATGCTTCTGTGGCAATTTTTTTATTTCTTCCGTAATATTATTAAGTGTTCCTATTAAATCGTCTGTTTCAAATTCTTCGAACGAGGAGTACATTTGCAACGCATCGTCAAGGTTCTCGATAACACCGTAATAGTCTACAATGTAACCGAATTCCTTATCAGGATAAATACGGTTTACTCTTGCAATTGCTTGCAGAAGTTTATGTCCCTGCAAATTTCTGGTGAGGTACAAAACTGTATTCTTTGGTTCATCGAAACCGGTAAGCAACTTGTCGACAACGATAATAATTTCGGGATCACGTTGGTTCTTGAATCTGCTGATGATGTTCTTTTCATAACTTTTGGAATTGCCATGCTCATCCATCATCTTTTTCCAAAACTGGTTAACTTTATCCAACGACTTTTCGTATGCGCTATCTTCACCCTCTCGATCATCAATTGAAGAAATCAATACCTCACTGCTTACAATCCCAATTTCATCTAAGTATTCTTTGTACCGGATGGCATTTACTTTTTTATCACATACTAGTTGTCCTTTAAACGTAGTGCGTCCCTGCCAGTTTTGCCGGAAATGATAACTAATATTCCAGGCAATCATTCGCATCTTTTGCTCAGCCGAGTTTAAATGGTCATACCTGGCAAATTTTTTCTTTATGTCTGCCCTTTGATACTCAGTTAATGGCTCTGCTACCATACTGAAAATGTATCTATTGGACTGGCATTGACTTCCTGCAACGCCAACCTACCTTCATATAGCAATGGTACAACAGCCTTATCGTTTACGGCTTCGTCAACGGTGTATGCATCAATCACACCACCAAATTTTGCGGCAGTGTTTTTATCTTTTTTAAATAGAGGTGTTCCTGTCATGGCAATAAAACATGCATTAGGCAAAGTTTTCTGCATGTCTATATTGAAAATACCATGTTGGGTACGATGTCCTTCATCGACCAAAACAAATATATTATTGCTTTCAAGTGGTTTACTTATCTTTTTTACTGCAGCAACAAATTTGTTAATAACTGTAGTCACCACTGCATCGCTTTTACTTTCCAATAAATCAACCAGTCGCTGGCCTGTAGTTGCATTTTCTACAAACATGCCGCATTTTCGGAATGTTCCTGTTAACTGGCTATCTAAATCAGTACGGTCAGTTACTAAAACAATTTTTGGGTTTCGAATAGTTGGGTCCAATGCAATTGCTTGAGCCAGCATTACCATAGTTAATGACTTACCACTACCTTGAGTATGCCAAATAACTCCTCCTTTTCTTCTTCCGTTTTCTATTTGTTTTATTCGTAGTAGTGACTTTTTAATTGCAAAAAACTGCTGATACCGGGCTATCTTTTTTTCGCCATTGTCGAATAATATAAAGTTGAAAACAACGTCAAGTAACCTTGCGGACGACAAAGTCCATATAAATACTCATCCTGAATGGTTGGAAGAATTTCTTCCTGCTCCAATGCATCAAAATATTGTCTTACATATTTGAACCGGTCTGAGAAAACCTGTTTTTTGGTCAATCGTAAGTGATTTGTTTTTCAATAACTTTAGTTTCGAATAATAATCCTCCGACTGATCCTTAGTATCGAACTTCTCCTGCCATTTCGCCCAGAATTTTTCCGGTGTTGAATTCGTAGCATAAGCTGCTTCCTGAGTAGCAAGACTCAAAGTAAATTGAGAGTACACATACAAATTTCTGATCCCATCTTCCTGCTGATTCCTTAAGTGTTGACTTATTGCCTGTTTGAGAGGATCTTTCATATCCGGCCTCTTGCATTCAATGATGCAAAGAGGAATCCCATTAACAAACAAAACCAGATCGGGCCGGTAGTGGTCTTTACTGGTACTCCTCATCACACTAAATTCTTCTGTTACATGAAAAACGTTATTACTAATGTCTTTCCAATCAATGTATTGAAGGGTAAAGCTTTTCTTATCTCCATCAACTGTTTGTTCTAAAGCCTGACCTAATGTTATCAAATTGTAGACCTTTTCACTTGCGATGATATAACCTTCATGCATAGGCAAGTTTTTTAGTGCCAAAATTCCTCGCTCAATATTTTCTTCTGTGAAAATACAAGTCTTTGTTGCACTTACTCTGATGGTATTGATTTCCTTCAGCTGTTTTCGCAACACATCTTCCAATAATATATTGGTGGTTTTACCTGCTCTAAGGCGTTCAGCTTCTGCCGGACTCAAATAGCTATAGCCCAAATTCACAAGCATTTGCAATGCCGGAATC
Source organism: Bacteroidota bacterium (assembly GCA_016713525.1). GTDB lineage: Bacteria > Bacteroidota > Bacteroidia > AKYH767-A > OLB10 > JADKJB01. The sequence goes on from JADJOZ010000008.1 coordinate 442,384, forward strand.
TGACTGATATGGTCTTCTTTAAAACTTGGTGTGTCCATTACTTTTTAATTTTTAGAGAACCGGATACCCGATACAGAGAATTGAATTTGCCCGGTGCCGGAACCAATACAGAGAATCCGGATCCCGATACAGAGAATTGAAAATCATGCAGGTGTCGTTCCAAAGTGTTGATATTCAGCATATTTAAGTATTTGCGTATTACTAGCACTATCTCTAGTAGCTGCAATATAAAGAATAGCATCACCTGTTTCAGCATCTCCATTAGCTCTTTTATCTTTAACATACAGAGAATCATTAACGGCATATAGATAATTAGCTGCTTATTCATATTTATCTCTTAGTTTAGCAATAACTGCACTTAGTAAAACATCACCTCTTAAATCAGCATATTTATCAGCAATAGAATATCTAGCACCTTTTATTTTACCTTCTACTTTGAGCACATCATCTTCCATTAGTTTCATCTTCAAATAGTTTATCTGATTTCTTGATGAGGATTCTTTCAATAAATCTTCTAAATCACCAATCTTCAAAGCGTTTCCTTGCAATGCCAGAAGAATGAGTTCTATCTCTTTTACCAAATATCTTTTGCCAATTTTCAAACCGTCATTTACCAGTGCATGGTATTCTTGAGATAAAGTATATCTGTTCGTATGCCCTGATAGTTTTTCAATTAAGCCTGATTTTTCCAACTGACTTACGATTTCCGCTTTAAGGTTTTGAAATATGCCTGTTCGGATTTTGCAAAGCGTAATGATTTGCTCAACGCCCAATTTGGGTTCTTTCTCGCTGTTTTGGTATTGGCTTATGAATACATGAAATGCCTTGTCAATAATTTCAGTTCGCAGTATTAGTGAAACCTGAAACATATCCGAATTTTTATAGTCAGGTTCAGCTTTGCCTTCGGATAAAGTGATGGAGAAAATTTTATCTACACCCTGACCGCTGCGTTCCACCAGTCCGGTCTTTTCTAAAATTTCGGTCATTAAGCGGCTTCTGGGCGTGCTGCTTACTGTGAGTATGTTTTCAATGGTTACGCCTTTAGGGAAGCCGCCCGGATTGGCAATGGTAATTGTATTGGGATATTGCTTTACAACTGCTTCGCTGGTAATGGTGTAATCCCTATGAGCAATGGCATTTAGAACGGCTTCACGAATTACTTCTTCATTGAAATCATATAAATCGAAAATATAAGCTCCTGATTGCACAGGGTATTTTCGGTTTAGGGTGGGTTGGTTAATTAGTTTCCAAATACTTTCAATGGCAATAAACAAAGGCTCGTCAATTACCTCACGGCTATCGTGGTGTATTTGTGCTTCGCTGTTGCGAAACTCCCAAATAGTTTTGCTTTGGGGCAACTTGGCATGAATCACTTCTTTTTTTGCCAACAATACCAATGCTGCATAATTGAATTTGCCGTTTTCCAATAATTTTAAATCAGTTAAAACTTGCTCGGTGCTGAGTTGCAAAAAGCCCGGGTTCTTTTGCTTACGGGCATAGCTTTCTTTCATCTTTTGATGGCAGCTTCATCCAAATCGACAATGCTGATTCCTTCGCATACTTTAGCAGAAAAGTCTGGTTCTTGTTCTTGAACGATGGAGAGATACATTTCTTCGACATTCTATCCAATCCATCACCAACCCTCATCAGCGGCACATCATTAAAATATAAAGGCTTGCCAACAGGGCGAGATGGAATTTTGATAACCAATACACGATTGATTCCTTCAAATAAAACTTCTGTTTCTATTCTTACTCCAGTATCACGATAAACATTTTGTTCCAGTTGCCCTTCTCTACCTTCATAAGCTTTAGAGCCGCAAACAGTATGTGGGTGTGCATCTTCTAAGCCAAATACCAAATAGCCGCCTTTTTCATTAGCAAATGCCACGGTATAACCAAGCACACTTTTTCGGCTGCTATTATAGGCATACTGACTTTTAGCCTCTTTAAACTCTACTTTATCTTCGCTTTCTTTTAGCTGTTTTAATTCTGATATTGTCATAAGTATTTTATTTTACCTTATCGCCTGTTACTGAATTAATAATTGACTTCAATCCATCTGATGTTGGGTGCTCATCTTTCATGTAAATTCCTTTAGGCTTAGAATAGACATTCATAATGGAATCTACAATCAATTGTTGTTTTAGCTTATTGGTTTCAATGCCATCCAACTTATCCGCATATGGATTTATCGTTAAAGCCACAGCTGCTTTGAAAGCATAATCTTCCCACAAGCTTCTTTCTTTGGAATATTGAGTTAATGCAAATCCAAGTGCCACAAACAATGGCGATGTCTTTAAGAAGTTGAGAAATACAGAATCCCATTTCGGTTCTAAATGAAAGTTTGTGCCGAAATCCGTAATGAGAAGAAAAATCCAGCCAACGGTTAAAAGTGTAACAACTGCTGAAATGACTCCCCACATCGTTACACTACTTTTTAATTCACCAGCTCGCTTGTCAAAACTATGAGCCAATACTGTGTCGGCAGCAAACCCTGTAAGTTTTACTATTTCTTGTTTCTTCGACTCAATGTAGCCTTCAAGTAATTTGTACTCATCCAATTTAGTATTAGCTGAACCAAGCGTTGTTGTGGTTTGAGTTATTAAATCATTCAATTGGGTTGTCAATACAACCGAAGATTTTTATACTCTTCAAAAATCCCTTTCTGATTTTCAAACTCAGTTTCAATTTCAGTTTGTTTTTTTGATTGGTTGGAAACTATGTTTTCAAGGTTGGTTTCCTTAACTTTTGCTTCTGTCAAAACATTTTGAATATCTGCAAGAGTTGTGTTTGAAGTTTGCTGATTATTGGTAAGAACAGTGAACTCTGCTTTTTTCACAGCGAGAAATGTATTTACATTTTCGGTTGCCAGATTAAATGCATTTACAAGCTCTTGGTTTTTGTCAATGAAACCCTTCAGTTTTTCTTCAACTACTGTTAATTCACGGACTAATTTTTCGAAATCAGTTTTTGATTTTTCTCCTTTTACTCTATTTCTGTCCCAAAATCCATTGAGCACCTGATAATAAATCAAACTGTCAATTCTGGTTGCTACTGAAGCAAAATCTCCTGATTGCAGCCACGATATTATGTTCGCAAAATCACTTTCTATATTTACAGAACCATAATCATTTTGGAAATTCTGACTTTGTGGAAGAATCAAACCAAGCCCATCGTTCAATTCTGTCTTAAGCTGCGAAGTGATTCTCTGCAAAAGCTGTATGAGCTGAGCTGCATTAAAACTACCTATCTGAATTTTTTGTGCATCACCTTCTGACGGAAATTGAGCATTGAGTAATTCATACATGTTTAAATTTTCAATTTGCTCAATTGAATTTAAAACATTTTGTCGTTGAGTTATATTCATGATAATTATTCTTTAATTTTTAATCTCACCTTCCCCGTCAACAAAACCTGCATCAACCCCTTCTTCTGCTCCCTCAACTTCACAGCTTTAGCTTTAAGCAAACTAATTTCCTTATCCGCTGCTTGCAGCACTTGTGCAATGGCGGTTTGTTCTTCTATGGAAGGGAGACTAATTTTATTATTGAGAATGCATCCCAACGCAATCCACCTCTTCTGTCAATAGAACCTTCCATTCGATTTTGGTATTGATATACCAACGGGTGTGATTTGAGAAGCTTATAAAAGAAATTATCATTGATAGTTTTATCAGTTATAAAAACTGTATACATAGGACTGATCAAGGCTTCATCAAAATTTTCTTGATAACCAATGCTTCCTTCTTCTATGTGATTTGTAGCATAGGCAAAATGATTTTTGGCACAATCTTATAAGTGCTAACATCATCAGCAAAAAATCTTCTTCCAAAGTATTCGGTGATGGAACAAGTCCGTCATTTTTGTACAAGATAAAACGGTTAATTGTTTATCGCTTTTATTTCTTATACTAACCTCCTTGGCTATATCACGAATATGCATTTCCTTCCACTCCCCCTCAAACCTCTTACCGGCTGAGCGTAGTCAGCTTCCCTGTCAGCAACTGCTGCATCAGCCATTTTTTGCGGAGTTCTTTTTGGGCTATCAGTTTTTCTGTGGTGTTTATGGCTGCATCTCAGTGCTGAGCACGTGGGCGATGGCCTTTTGCTCGTTAGGTTGCGGGAGTATATATCTTAAAGTTAGCAATTGGGTGGTTTTCAAAAATGGCTGAGGTGCCCCAAGCAACTCTTTTTAGTTGTTGCTAAATGCATAGTCTGATTGTAATGCGTAGAGTAGAAACTGTCTATTTTCATTTGATTTAACCCGTAGTTCTTGCGCGAATGTATGTAGAAAGAGTAATGCCACCATTCATCTTTTGGGATATAACATACCCCAGCACCCTCCAGTTCCGGCAAATGAATAATTCAATTGCCTTCAATGAAGGTAAATCTTCATAATAAACTCTTGGGGGTAATTAATCCATCTACAAATGGACTGCTCATTATTATCAAAAAATCATTCTCGTAAGTAGCGTGTATATCACCATAATGAATATTTCTTATTTCATCATTAGTAGGCTCGCTTGTAAGTTTTTGAGAAAATGAAAACGTCTTTTAAGAAATTAAAAATCCTCAACAACCCTTACGTCCCAGTCCTCTGGAATGTTGGTGTTGTAAAACGCTTTGCACATTTTTGTTTCCACAATCATTTCACCAATTGAGTTAAGTATTGGTTAATCTCTTCCTGCACTTTCAAAAGTTCGCCTTCCAGTTGTTCAATCTCCTTTTGCACCGCAGCAATATCCACTTCAGCTTCCTCTTCAAAGGTGTCCACATACCGGGGGATATTAAGGTTAAAATCGTTTTCTTGTATTTCAGCGGAAGTTGCAACGTAACTATATTTTTCCTCTATTGTGCCTGGCTTGAACTTGCCTGCCGCAAAATCCCGGTAGGTTTTTACAATATGCTCAATATCGCTATCACGCAGTTTGTTTTGGTTTTTGGCACTTTCGAACCGCTTGCTCGCATCAATGAATAAAAAGTTATTGTTACTTTTTTGTTTATTAAATATCAAGATGGCAGCCGGAATGCCGGTACCGAAGAATAAGTTTGCTGGTAAGCCAATTACTGCTTCCAGTAGATTTTCTTCAATTGTTTTTTGTCGTATTTTCCCTTCACTGCTTCCGCGGAATAATACACCATGAGGAACAACAACACCGGCTTTACCGTGAGCATTCAAGGTTTCAATCATGTGGCTTATAAATGCCCAGTCGCCTTTGCTCTTGGGCGGTACACCTCTCCAAAAACGGTTGTATTTATCGGTTTCAGGGTCGTAACTAATGGTGGTTTTGTCGCCTTCCTTGTCTTCCACCTTTCCCCATTTGTCTAAGGAGAATGGAGGATTTGCTACTACTGTATCAAACTTCATCAAGGAATCGCCTTCTTTAAGTTTCGGATTTCGGATTGTATCGCCCCAACGAATTGTGGCGTTATCAAATCCATGCAAAAACATATTCATCACCGCCAATGCCCAGGTACTACCATTGGCTTCTTGTCCGTATAAGGAGAAATTATCGTGCCAACTTCTTCACCTGCTTTAATCAGCAAGAAGCCGGAACCACAAGTAGGATCACATATTCGGGAACCGGGTTTTGATTTGGTGAGTTTAGCAATAAGCGTTGATACCTCTCTTGGTGTAAAAATTCTCCGTGCATCACTGGCAAAGTTTTCAATCAGGAACATATAAGCACCACCAATAATGTCGTTGCCATCCAGATGAGAGGGTCGTAAATCAAGCTTGTCTGATTTGAAATCAATGAGTAGGGTTTTCAAGCGTTGGTTCTTATCTTTCGGCTCACCCAACTTGCTGCTGTTAAAATCAATATTCTGGAAAATACCAGCTCCATCTTCGCTGTACAATTTTTCGCGGTTGGCTTCTTCCAAATCGGTAAGTGCAATATTAATCAGTTCACCAATATTGGCTTCGTTTCGGTGTTCATATAAATATTTAAAATGACTATGCTCCGGAACAATAAAACGTTCATGCTGCATGGCTCTTTTAGAGCGTTCCACATCGCCATTATACTTTTTCAGATAAACATCCATCTTATCGTCGTGGACATCACTGAGATATTTTAAAAAGAGCATGGTTAAAACATAATCTTTGTAAACGCTGGGGTCAATACTTCCTCTGAAAGTATCACATGCCTTCCATACGGCATCATTAATGTCTTTTTGAGTTATTTTCTTGCTCATATAATTATTTTTTCATTGCTTTAGTAAGTTGCATTTGTATGGCTGTTTCCCTTAAAGAATAAATTCTTTTTTGCAGCCGACCTTCTTTTAATAACAGATCACTAATTGTAACAATTCGTTTCTGAGTTTCAATAGTGGGCACTTCAATTTCCAGTTCTGTTAAAAAAGATTTTGATAAAGAGTTTACAGCAGCACCACTGGATGTTTGAATGATCTTTTGCTTAGTGCTAGTATGATTTAATACCCACACCAGATATTCCGGAATAACATTCTTCGTTGCATTTTCAAACAGTCTTATGATAAAGAATGTAGTTGAAGCTACAGCCGTCGGATAGTCTTTCTGTCTGTAACAAGTCGCAAAACTTCTGCTTCCTTTTGCGGCAAACAGTACATCTCCATCCTTTAATACATGCTTTTTAGTTTTAAAGGTAGCTTTTAGTTCTGGATAAAGAACTTCCACCAGGCACCCATTATCGTCGAAATTACGTGCCTGCAGACATACCAGATCAGCTTCCGGTTCGGCCTGACCATAGAATCCGGTTGTAATTGTGGCGATATTTCGTAATTTAGTGTTCAAGGTAGTTTCCTGTTCTTCTTTCATCGCAAAACTCCGAAACAAAGTTGAAATAAACAAGTAAACGGCTAATTTATTTTTCGGTAGAGCGTCTACAATATACAATTTTTGATGATTATCAGCCTTTTAGTGCCGTTAATAGGAATTTATTCAAGCAACCTTCCAAAAGCTGTCCTAAATCACATAACATCAACCTAAATGAGCATTGTAATATTTGCCATTTTTACGTATTTTCGGCATTATTTCGTCCGATATTTTCTATTGCATCCTGTATTCCGAACTGGCATTTTCCTCACAGGTGGTCAACATCCCGGTAGAGGGGTCAATATCGCCGGAATAATCAAATATCATTTGACCTTTGCAGAGCTATTTATTCATTCTCTTTTACTGGAAACATCAGAGATGCTACAACAGATAATATTAATACCCCTCCGACTATAGCTAAGGAGATAGGCGAGGAAATATGAAAGAATGGAGCTATAACCATTTTGACACCGATGAATGCCAGAATAATTGCTAAGCCATATTTTAACCGGCTAAACATATGTATAAAATTTGCTAACAAGAAGTATAAGGCTCGTAACCCAAGTATGGCAAAAATATTTGAAGTATATAATATAAATGGGTCGTCAGGCGCGATTGCGAATATTGCTGGTATGGAATCAACGGCAAATAATAAATCCGTAAATTCAATTACACCAACAACAACAAGTAGAGGCGTAGCTACTTTTTTACCATTTTCAATGGTGAAGAATTTATCTTTATCGAACTCCTTACTAACTTTAAATAGTTTATGCACAAAATTAGCCCCTGGACTCTTGCTAAAGTCTTTCTCATCGTCATCTTCTTCAACAAACCAAGATTTTATTCCCGCGTAAATCAAAAATAATCCAAATAAAGTAAGCACCACATTTAGCTTAATGTCCATACCAAAAATTGTCATTTCAGGCAAGTATGTTAAATTAATTAGTCCGACACCAGTAAAAATGAAAAATGCTCTCATTATTAAGGCTCCCAAAATACCCCAAAATAAGACTTTATGGTGATACTCTCTTGGAACGTTGAAAAATCCAAACACAACTATAAACACAAATAAGTTATCGACGGATAATGCTTTCTCAATCCAATAGGCTGATTGAAATTGTGCAAATTTTTCTAACCCAGATTCCTCATTGGTATAAATATATATGAATATACTAAAAACCATGGAGATGCCAATCCATACTAATGACCAACCAGCAGCTTCTTTATTAGAAATTACATGACTCTTTTTATTGAAAACACCTAAGTCAAGCAATAGCATTGCCACTACGATTACACTGAATGCTGCTATAATTCCAGGATGAGAGCTTAAATTTTTTAATGATTGTCCTAAGATAATTAGGGGTGGTAATAAATTCTCCATAAATGCAAATTGTTTTTTAATTATTAACTAGTTGAACTATTACAAGTCTGCCGCCTTCTTCACCAGACAACAGTATTTTTTTTCCGTCTGTTAATTCCACAGATGAACCTATTGGAATATCAACATTGTCCGATTTATCCTTTAATTGTGGCAATTTCCTATTAATCAAAATCCATTTATTATTGTGAAAATGAAAATCTGCGACTGGTTTTATTTGTTCAGCTGTTAATTTTTCATTTGGAAAAACATTTCTATTTACATGCCATTGATAAATATTTTGGCCGGTATAAACCATTAGCCTTTGATTTTCTGGTATGTAAGTTCCAGCTTTTCTGGACCAATATAGATTTAATACTGGGAGCTGGCCTTTATAAGTTGAGCCACAAAACGGACAAATGGGTTTGGTGCTATTATCAAAAACAAACCATTTCTGTTCACATCTTGGATTCTGACAAGGCTGCATTAAATCTACAGTTTTAATTAATGCTTGCTCCCAATCATCCGCAGTAGGTCTTAAGTTAGGATTATGAAGTCCATCAATAAAAGCCCTATCAAACAAACTTTTTAAATATGGCCCAACCACGGTGTACGGAACCTTAGTTACATCAGCCCAAGGTAAATGGGTAGATTTAATTTGGTTGATTTTTGGTCTGTTTGATTTATCCGTCGGATGCTCTATAAATAATGCGCGTTCTCCCATCCCAAGTTCTTCATCTTTGAGAGGGTCGTTATCATGAATTTTGCCTCCTCTTAATGGATGTCTATACAACAGATACATATAAATCATTACCGCCAAGGCATGTCTATCAGTTGTAATACTAGGAAGCTTCCTTTTAGTGTCTGTTTTTATTAAATGTTTAGTAGCCATGACCTCAGGCGCAATGAAGTCAGGAGTACCTATGACATCCGGTGGAAATTTTCCAGGTACCACCAATCCATCAATGTCAATGATAGCGGCTTTCCCACTGACAGGGTCTATTAAAACATTTTTATAAGATAAATCAGAATGCGCCAACCCGGCTGCATGCATTCGTCGAACCGCTCTACTGATTTTAATGCAAACCAAAAAATATTTGAACCAGTCCCCCAATTCTGCATTATCAAGATGCAATTTGAATTGTTTGCTTCGAAATTGAGCAGATGCAAACCATTTTCCTTGTTTTTCGTGGCCTTTGATGGAAGCAATTGCTGCTCCTGCTGAATTATATCCTGTTTGGAAGAAAAATTGCTTTTGATACACAGGAACTATTATACCTACTTTACCATTGTATTCAAACATATCTGTTGGCCAACAAAATAAGTCCTTCCAATATTCTCCACCTGCTTGGTTAAAAATTCGTTCGCGAAATGTTTTTACAATATTACTTAACCTCTCCTTAGAATTAAAATCTTGTTTGTCACGAAAAAAAGCAACCACATAAGATTTGTCGGGTGCAAAATAGACATCTTTCATTCCTCCTTGCATAGGAGAACCGTTATCAACGAATTGATAAGATTTGCCATCTGCTGTTGTAACAGTTATAGTCTTACTCATAAATCTAATATAAAATGGCTATGGTCCTATCATCGTGGTTGCCTGGACTCCAGAAGTCAAGCCAATTCATTAATTCCGCTTCAACAACGTCAGCAGGTTGTGAAAAATCAATTTTCAATCCATCCGGATTTACCCCTTCAAGGTCTTCCCATAGTTCATTCCATTTCTCGATTCTATTTAGATTATTGTCTGTTTGAAATTTCGGGTCTGTTATACCATCAGTCATCAAAATTAAAGCCGTTAAATCTTCCACTATTTTGAATTTTACGCGATTTGCATAAGCTCCATCAGCAAAAATGTCACTCATAGTAAGAAATCTTGTTTGACCTGCAAACTCTCCGCTATCTGGAGAGCCCAATACAAAAATCTCATTATTAACCTTATTATAAATGCCAATTCCGCCATCACCTACCCAAAAGGAGGCAATTACATATTTGGAATCATACTTTTTAATTAAAGTGAAATATTAATGTTGTAGAATAATCCTTGATTGTGGCATTGTTAGCCAAAGCTTCATCTTTTATTTTCACTTGTGCACCAAAAGCTGCTTTGCCTAAATGTTCAATAAAATAGCTACTTAATATTTTTTGGTTTTCTTCCGTTGTATCCTTAATATTATTTTGGATGGAAAGTTCAAGTTCTTGCAGTCTTTCCTTGTCAAGATTTTCGAAATAAGAAATAACTTCATTGCAAGCAATTAATGAACCTTTACGACTATATTTTGCGCTTCCAGCACCATCTGCAACTGCAATAATTCCCCACCCTGTTTCCTCAAAATAGGAATACCCAAAATCATCGTCGCGAAAGATACCTTCTTGAGCATGACTTCTTCCTCGTTTTGATGCAATTACTAACTGTTTTGTACCAACAATTGCATGAACTGAAGCACAATCTGCCTTCCAATACTTATCTGAGCTATCAGAGTCTTTTGCAATCCATAATGATTTTGGGTCAGGATTTACAATTAATTTAATCTCCTTTTTATTAAATGGTTTTTCAGCTGAATCATTCTTGAGTTGGAAATTCAAAATTATTAAATGTTCTCCGGATTTTTTTAACACACCAAATATTTTATTTGATTCTTTTCGAATTTCAATCCGATACTTTCATCAATTTCAACATAATAATCTCCGATTTCGCTAAATTTATGTTCTGTGAAATCAAAGATGAATTCATATGACTTTCCAACTGTGCCATTAGTTAAAGCTAACTGCTTTGACTTTATATCTTCAATTTGTGTCCTTTCTTTCCAACTGTCCATCATTTTAGATTGCGTATTTTGTATGAGTTTGGAAAGATTCCATATTTGCATTGTCATTGATAAATTCATCAAACAGGGACATATGATGTTTCTCAACATTAATTTTACACCCTTCAAAAAGCCGTTTAATAAAATCTTTGTATTGTTGCATTTTACCCCTGAGTTCTATTAATATCTATTGAACCACCCCCATTTCCATATTCACCTTGATTGCCACACCAGGACAAACACTTATCTTTTCATTACCCACGCAATGCATTTTGCCGCAAACGCAAATACTGAAACCAAATTGATTGCCACAGCAAGGACAAGTTGGAAATCCCTCTAATTCATCTGTGCTTATTTTTTGATTTAAAGACGTTTCATTTGAAAGTTCAAAATAAGAATTATCAACTGGAAATGCACCAACTAATCTATAGTACAAAATATCCAAATTCAAATCCTGGCTAAAATCAGTTTTTGTAATGCTTTTCTTATATTTTATAAGATATGGCCTTTTTGTATTCTGGCATTTAGCCACAAAAACCGCAAAGTTTGTGTCAATCAAGTTAGGCTTTTGTGGAACCTTGCTCAAATCGATTTTTCCGATTACCTCCTCATTCATTTTTGCTAACTCAAAACCAGACCCATTATTATCTACACTAATACTGCTTGTTTTTATTGAAGCAGTAACCCAACGAAAAAACTCCTTGTAGGACTGTGGTGTTGTGTTTTTGAAGATAAGGACGTTATTGGATAATTCTTTTAATAAATTAAGGTCTGTAGCTTCGCCAAAGGCGACAGAAACAAGATTTGTTTGTCTTTGCCAATTCTGTTTCCATTCGCTGAAAGCTACTCTGGTATCGTCTGTAGGAACTCCGTCAGTGAATAGAAATATTATAGGTTTATAATCTCCTTTTTGGTCGGCAGATGTTTTTATTACATTTTTTCTCATATCAAACATTAACTGCCCTAAGCCTGTACCTAAAGAAGTACCCCCACCAATTGGAAATTTTGGAGGGTAAAAATTTACAATATCAGTTAAGGGAACTAATGTCATTGATTGTCCGGCAAAAACAATAATTGCAATATGTACTGTTTCTAATGCATAAGGGTCCGATTTAAGCTCCTTTATAATTGTAGCAAGACCTTCTTCTACATGTTGTATTTGTTCCCCAACCATTGATTCTGAAACATCAATGAGAAAGTAAATGGGAAGTCTTCTGCTCATGATTAATTCTTTAGATTGTTTGAAGTAAAATTGCAATAAATTAATTTTGTATTTTCCTGATTTTAATGCCTTCTGACACAACAGCTTGACAAATTATTTCACATACTTAAAGAGATTGCATCAACGAATTAGATAAAGTGTTATCAACAGAATTACCAACAATACAACTTGAGTCATATCTACGCTTACACCACCTCCAACCGGATACGGAGTAAAAATTCGTTTCAATAAGTTAAACATTGGATTAAATATGCTATTAAATAATCCAAATACTTTTTTATAATTAGGATTCAACCTATCCTTATAGGGCAGAAGTTTTGAGTAGAGAAATAGACCTACTATCAATATGCATATAAATATGAACATCAGATAGTATGACTAAATAACTACGTGAACTTCCGCTGGCGGAGGTGGTAAGATTAATCCCTCCGAAGTGCCAACGCTTCGATTGCCAATCCCTATTGACGCGGAAACCCATTTAAAAAATGACATTAACGTTGAGCTGTCTGCCGTATCCAGGTGAACTAAATTATCTGTTAACAATTTCAGCGCTGAATCAGATGAATGTGAACCCGCAGAACAAGCAACGATGGAAGCGAAATGCCTGGCTTTTATTAGAGGAACAGCTTTAACAAAATCGGCATTATCAGCTGGAGTACCTCTTGATAATAAAAAGCAATGGCCTCCAGTCACCTTTTTTCTCTGGTGTCCCTGTAATCAACTCAGCGTTAAGCATTTCATTTAGAAACAGCAAGGCCCTTCCTGTATGTGGTGCAGCAGACTCAGGAATCTCGATATCCGGAAGCTGAATTTTTTCTAATTCCGTTAATGTTAAGATTTGTTTAGGCTCTCTATCGAAGGTGATAATACTGATTGATACTGACTCAAGCGCAAACGGGTCTTGTCTTAGTTTTGAAACTAAGACTTGCAATCCATTTTTAACAGCTTCTATCCTTTCACCTCGCATACCACCCGAAGTCTCAATCATTAGATAAACGGGTAATCTTCGCATATTCTCAGCTTAGTAATGATGCAAGGTTGTTTGGGAAATTCTTTGATTGCTTCTTCAAATTGAGTAGCAAGTTTTTTTCAACCACATCAATTTGTCCATCGCCTTTTACTTTATTGTAAAAGCCACTCGGCTTCATCAGCATCGATTTCGCCAGAAGAGTTTTCGTCGTCTAACACGTAATTTTGAAATAGCTTTTATGAACAGAGCTTCCCAACTGCTGTGGTTCGCCTTGCCTGAGACAGCATTGTTTAAATCAAAAGAAATTCCGCTTCTTCAGTATCAATTTTGCCATCAGCATACAATGCTACTTCCAATTCTTTAACTTCTGATGCGTCAATAACGCCATCTGCAAGTAATTCTTTTTTTAATTGTGCTAAACTTTTCATGATTTATTTGATTTAATTGTAAATATTATTTCCTGCCGAATATACCTTTAAAAATAAAATTTAATATAGAAGAACCAATTTTCCGTTCTAAACCACCTTTGGTTGTTGGAATGCCCGTTTGTTTTGCAAAACGCAATTTTAATCCGGTAATTCCGAGTAGTCGTTTCCAGGAAAATGAGAATCCATATTTACTCATGGTTTTTAAATTCAACCATTAATCCGCTTCCATTTTAACTTCACATCTGCGATTTTCTCAAAATCCATCCAGCTTACCGTGGTCTTGCCACAAATTTTACATTTAATACCTTCGTTCACTTGTTGCTGCCGGTCGCATTTTCCGCAATAATATACTTCATTTGCCATAAGCTTTAAGTTTTTAATTAGGTAATTGGGTTTTCAAACTATTATATATTAAACTACAATGTTTACTTCTGGTGGAGGCGGGGGTAATTCATTGAGACCACCGACTTCCTTGCCTCCTGTTTCAATTTTCTGACTACCAGTACTTATTGAAGCTGAAACCCATTTAAAGAACGCTTTGATGGTAGAAGAATCGGCTGTATCGAGCTGGACGACAACTTCTGTAATTTGCTTTAAAACATTAGTATCTGCGGCTGTTCCGGCTGCGCAAGCAACAGTAATTCCAACTTTTCTTTTTTGAAATTCAGCAAGCCCGGTTTGCCATTGGTCTGTGGGACCTCCATCAGTCATTATAAACACCAAAGGTTTCCAGTCACCTTTAATTTCTGGAGTGGATTTTGCAACCTCTCTATCGATACATTCTGCCAATAATTTTAGTCCGGCACCTAAAGAAGTCCCGCCAGCAGCTGATATTGACGGTTGTTGAAAAGACGAGAGGTCAATTAAAGGGACAAGTTGCTGAGCATTACTATCAAATGTAATCACACTCAAGTAGGCAGTTTCAAGTGCATACGGGTCTTGTCTTAAAGTGGATACTAATACTTGTACGCCATTTTTAACAGCTTCAATTGGGTCACCACTCATTGAACCAGAGGTGTCAAGCAACAAATAAACTGGAAGTCTTCTCATAAAATGTATTTATTTAAAATATTTAAAATTGTGCTTAACTATAACTATTCAAAAAGTCTTGTAAACCACCTTTCATACCAATTCCAACCGCTTCAAGACGCCATTTCCCATCTCGTTTATAAATTCTTCCGAATTCAACCGCTGTTTCAATTGAAAAATCTTCTTCTAATTCATACTTCACTATATCAGTGTTATTACTTGCATCAAACACTCGAACGAATGAATTTCTGACTTGACCGAAGTTTTGCTTTCTATTCTCAGCATCATGTATTGTTACAACAATACAAATTTCTGCCACTTTTGAATCTATTTTGGAAAGGTCAACTTTAATTTGTTCATCATCACCATCACCATCACCGGTAAGATTGTCGCCAGTATGCTCAATCGAGCCGTCAGGTGATTTGAGGTTATTATAAAATATAAAATGCTGGTCTGATAATAATTTTTTGTTCTCGCCTAAAGCGAAAACAGAGGCATCTAAATCAAAACTTGCACCAGACGCAGATGAGTTTGTGTCCCAACCAATGCCAATAGTGAACCTGGGAGCATCTATATTTTCTCGTTGACCTTTTTGAAGATTTATTGCCATAATTTATTAGGAGTTTTAAGTTTAAATATTAAATTATATAATTTACCTGTGGTATGTTGGAATTTAATAGGTGTATTTTTTTAAAATCTCGACGAAGTTATCATATTGATATGGGTCACCAATAGCTCTAATTTTCCACGAATCATCTTTACGATACACTTCCAGCAAATACCATTGAGCACATTCCATTATAAGTGGAATCGCCAGACAAACTAAATTTAGCAATTTCTTTTGCCTTTATTATCAACGGCACGAATGAAAGCATTATCTATCATTCCGAAATGTTGATTATTTTTCTTACCTTGGTATATAGCAACAACGAATACTATTTTATTAAATCTTTTGTCAAGTGAATCAAGCTTTACAATTATCTGTTCATCATCACCATCCCCGGCTCCAGTCCTATTATCACCGGTTAACCAAATGTGACCTGAAGGGTGTTTCTGCGAATTAAAGTAAATAACATCACCGTCAACTAAACCAACTTTTTGCCCAGTATTTCTCTCAATAGTTTTCCCCAGGTCTGCGACCTTATCATTGCTATCGAGCAAAAATGCTATTGCATCTAAATCATATTCGTCTTGCTTTCCTCCACCAAGTAATCCTCCCAGGAAACTTGAGGATTTTTTACGAACATCCCATCCTAATCCAATAGTTACCGAAGATAAGTCATAATTTTCACCTTTATCGTTTTTGCGCAGGTCTATCGTTTGTCCTTTAACTAAACTAATTGCCATAAAATTTATTTTTGAGGTTATTTAATGATTTGTCCTTTAAAATACTTTGATAAGAAGAATGCTAAATCTTCTTTATAGCCTATGCCGGAAGCTTCGAATTTCCATTTCCCATCTCTTTTATAAAGTCGTCCAAATTCAATTGCAGTTTCTATTGAAAAATCTTCACCTAATTCATATTTGGCAACCTCTTGTCCATTGGAGTCATCTACAATCCTTATATAGGAATCTCGTACTTGACCATAGTTTTGTTTGCGTTGAATCGCATCATGAATGGTAACAACAAACAAAATTTCTTGGATTCTATTATCTATCTTAGTTAAATCAACTTGTATAGATTCGTCATCACCTTCATCGCTATTTCCACCAGTTGGGTCATCACCTGTATGATGTAATGCCTGGTCAGGGGAATCCGTATTTCCATAGAAAACAAAAAAGGGTTCGTCTGGAATTAATTTAGTTGCATTAATCATAAATGCAGATGCATCTAAGTCAAAATCAAATCCAGTGCCTTCATTAGGCTTCCATCCCAAACCTACACTTAGTTTTGAAAGTCCAATATCAATTTTTTGTCCTTTTTGTAGATTAATAGCCATACAATTAGTTAATTATTGTATATGTTGTTTTTCTTCTATTAAGTAAAATGTTTAATTTTTAAGTAATTCAGTATTTTGTTTGAGTTGATGCTTTCGAATACCGTTACTGACTCAAGTTCAAAGAATAAAATATCGTTACATGTATTTTCAAATAATAAGACTGCCAGTCAATAAACCTTCTATGTCCATTTGTATATATTAATTAATTCATAAAATTACTAGTGCCTATTAAGAAGACAAGGATTAAAATGATTAAAATGAAATGAACTTTAAATTCAACAAATAGCTATTGCAATGCTATGAAATTTATAATAATAAAACAACAATCATATAATATAATATAAATTTTTAAATTAAAACTTATAAATTCTATTTCAAAACAAACCAGCAATGTGCCGATAAATAAAAAAAATTGTGTAAGTCATTCAAAATTAGAAAAATATGAGTTTTAAAAAGATTGTAAAATTTCAAATTGCTCCAATACAATTTTATTTCCGTTTAATTTAAATAATTGATTATCAATTTATAAAATGCAAATGATTTAAATATTGCAATGTGGTGTTGGAAACTCATAATTATATAAATGGCTTATGCAATATGGGGTTGGTCGGACGGATACTGTTAATTTTTCAATTCGGTAATGAAAATCGGATTGTTTTATAACGTTTTTGCCAAATTTGCATTGTAGAACTTCAAAAAACTTACTTCCTTCTTTCATCTCAATTTGTTTTATTATTTGCAGAGATCAAATTGAACCCTTTCCATTGCAATTTGGACACCTTTGCTTTTTTGTTCCTTCACACTTTGTACATTCAACCCATTCATTATGTCCTAATAAATCACCTAAAATAGGCATACCAGTGTTATAGCCCCCTTTACCATCGCATTTTGCACACTTTATAGAACCAGAACCTTCACATCTTTTACAATTTACCATATATTATTTTTTAAAGTCGAATACATTATTGGAGTTTCGCGATTACGGAACACATAATCGAAAATAGTGGCAAGATAAGTTGAGTGATTTCCCTGAACCTGTTCCGGAAGTCACAACGAATCCGGTTCCCTGCATGGCCTAACCGAATGGCTTCTTCCTGATGTTTATACAAATTGAAGTTACCAAACGCATGTTCCAGTTCATTATGGATTATTCCTTCTTGACTTAAATTCGAAAAAAAATTTCTTTTGCATAGCCTGGATTAAATTGAATTAACGGTTCTGGCCATAATTTTTTTATCCTCAAGACCACTGTTACCGCATCAGCAATCCTTGCATCCTTAATATTAAGGAAGCTCCGGATATACTCCCTGATAGTTGGCAATAAGTTGGTGGTGAAATGAAAGGATATCCATAAATATGATGCAGCAATGCTTATTGTCTTGACTTAAATATTTCCAAGTACTCATTCACTGCTTTTGATCGATCGAAGTCTTCAAATTGCAGCCGTTAAATCACTTCTTTGTTTCCAAACATATTAAATAAAGAAATCACTTCCTAACTTTCTTTTCACAAAACCAGGGGAAAACCCTTGGGGTAACTTGTAACCCCTGACAAATGGAACAGTTGACCTAAACCACATATAATTAATGAGATAAGTATAATTTTAATAAAATTATTACATTATTTCCGCATTATTATGCCTATAATTTAAGTCGAACCAACGGTTTGTCCAAATTGAGGGTATTTGCGGCTTGCCAATTCAACCCGCCCTTTCTATCTTTCCCACTAGGCGTTCGTGCGGTACAAAGTTGGCCATGGAAATCTTAATCCATGAAATCCATTCTTCTTTCCCTTACTTTTATAATCCTTTGCTCGTTTGGCCCAAGTCAGCAAACTGTTTATATCTGTAAAGGACCGGCATCAGCTAGATATCACCTGATACCGGATTGTCGTGGATTGTCTAATTGCTCAACCCGGATTTATGCAGTTCCAAAAGAAGAAGCGATAGAGATTGGGAGAACTTTATGTGGTAATGAGGATTAATAGTAAATGTTAGGCACTAAGAGTTCCCATTGTGCATTAATTGAATTAGTTCTCCCATCCAAGCAAATGATGCTGATCACATCTACTTCAGAATTGAATTTTTTATGTCAATTAGGTTTCTATTAAATTATTCTGCTTGCAAACTGCAAAATATGCCCGGAATTCCTTGAGTTAATCCTCCCTGCCATATACGTCTCTGTGCCATGTAATTCCGGCTCTTTTACAGTTAGATATTGCATCATTTTGCTGGGCGGTGAGCGTCCCAAGGGTTAGAAGACCTAGAGTTGAATTTCGCGAAATTTTATAGCAAAAAAGTGCGTCATGACTTCTCCCGGAATGTATTTCCCTTTAAATTCAGAAGGGTCACTTTCATAAACTTCACTACCACTATTTCTTCACTTGCATAACGCCAGTTATACAATCTTAAATTTACCATTCTTCGACTCACCATCCAGCCACTCCTTATCTGCTGCTGGGGCTCCTTTACAAAATTGACCTGGTAGTGCCTCCACGCAGTGTTAATTTATCAATGTACCCACTGTAAACTTTCTGATCCCCGGGACAATAAGCATTTGGAGGGTAAATTAATACATATAACTTTCCTGTAGGTCCAATGAGGACAATCATCACCTTCCGCATTATCAATTACACCTGCCCATTTGATGTAAAGACTTCCAAAATGCTGGGCACTATTTCTTGAACAAATAGTAAGTAATAAGAAACCAATTAATAGTAGCTTTTTCATAGGAATAAGTTTTAAATGGTTAGATTCTATTTAGCTGCATTTACTAACTAATCTATTACGGATAGCATCCTTCAAATCCTCTCATTCTACTCAAGTCAGTTGGAGTGATAAAGAGCTTTTCACCTTGCTATATGAATTATAAATCTCGTCCATAAATTCCTTTTCCAATTTATAATTTATAGGAATATATTTATGGCTAAATTCAAAATGAGTTAATAAGCCGTTGTGAATTAAACTATCTCGTGTTTGTTTAAAATACTAGATTTAACAGGGAGGCGATATGACTTTTCAAAGTATGCAATCTGCGTTGAATCGGTCAATAAATACTTAATTAGTTCTTTGGCACCATTCTTAATAGTTTTATTTCTAACTGTAATCGTGCTATAAGGGGAATTGCTTCATCTAAAATAGATATACTTTATACAACGATTTATAATTTGGATTCAACTCGAGAAATTTTATGGCATCATGAGGCCAAGTGTGATAGCAATACACATTCCATACTTAGCTACTAGTTCACATGTTCTATTTATACTAGTATTATTAACATATCCTAATTCGATTAAATTTTATATCTATCAACTCCTCTTGCAAAATTGACTTCATCCAAATCATGGCTCAATGAAATAAATAAATCATGTGATGCAGAGGCCCCAACATCAGGAAGTAAAATACGACAATTATGATAACTCATTACAGACTCAAGATTCTTAATAGTGTCTAAAATTATGTTTTTGTTCCAAACAACAGCCAACAATTTCTGATATAATCCTATCCATTTATATCCTTCAGAATCATATACTTCAATCTCTTTGTTCTCAAAAATAAAGTCTTTCAAACTTGCCAATTCGGAAGAATAATTCTCTACTATCCCAACATTACCCCCCTATAAAAAGATCAATTTTCTTTTCAGTATCATTAATGATAAGTTCTTCCATTCGTTTCGAAGATTCACCTGTCAACTGCTTCCCGTTTGCATAATCAGGGATAAAACTTAACTTATATTTATATCTTGTATCATCAATCTTGAAGCGTTTTTCAAACCCCTCTTTAGTATAATCATAATACTCCCTATCATTGATTACTGCTGCAACAATAATTTCTTCTTCATAAAGTGCTTCTGAATAATCAGTAGATTTGTAATTATAAAATGCCAATATTATTGAGAATAATACGCTTAGTATCCCGATATAAGACCCAACAACAGAAATCTTAGAAGGAAGATTCCATTTTAACCATTGTCGATATGTAGGGAATAATCTCATAAATTGTTTTTAAACTTCCTTATGTGAATATCGAAGATAACTAATATTAACCAAACTTCCAAATCTATAAATTACCAAATTTTCACTACCAACAAATCAACCTTCCAACCAATAAATCTTACCACCTAAAATACTTCCCCATTCTTTACTATATTTGATCGTTGATTAAACACCCAAAATGTCTGATAACCCCTCTATGCAAACTTTCAACTACTACATCACTACCAATCCCGATGAAATGGATGATGGATGGCCTGTCAGCGAGGCTATGGCCATGACTATAAGTGAAATTTATGAACGTGTTATGGCTTTGGATCCACGTGTAGCCATGGACCTCAAGCGACTGATCAGGACTCATCCCTCGGTACCAGCGTTCAGAAATTTGCTATCCAATTATTTCCGGTTTCCGAGGCGATTCTTGAAAAGTCCTAGAACTGAACCGGGAAACACAATTGAATTGTTCCCCGATCATGTTTTTACCCGAGTTAACTAGTTCATGAATATATTGATAAGGGCAGCTTGAAAAAATTGAAGATGTGCTAGGCCACATCTTGAGATCAACGACATGCTTCCTGCACGGAAGTCATTTTACACATTAGTGAAGTATTGGCATATTCCCGGGCTGTTATTCGTTATGTTATTTTTAAAAGAATTTTTGTCTTGCCGAAAACAGGATAGAAGCATTTTATACGTTACTCGAAAAATTTCCGGATTCACAGAGGAATAATATATGTGATTCTTGAAGATGATTTGAAATTTGCGAAGATTCGCGCCGGTATTCCCGTGGCAGATATTCCAATTCCAAAATTAACAAAACCATTGCTGCTTGAATTGTACTGCAACTCGATGCGTATTAAT
>JADJOZ010000009.1 GCA_016713525.1 Bacteroidota bacterium
CTGGTGGCATCGGATCGTGTCTCGGTTCCTGGATGCTTTGCCGAAAAGCTGGATCTATCTAAACTTGGTTTTAAAGCTAAAACTATACAACAGGAAGGACGCCCATCCTTTGATCACGAATTTTGTTAAAGATTTATTTGTACGGCTATCAGAACGGTATCCGATCATCTCGCCGGTTGGAAAAAGGAATGCAAACGGAATACTGAAATGCAATGGCTATGCGGAAGACTGGTTCCCAACTACCACACCATTGCCGACTTCCCGTAAAGACAATCCGGTCGCTCTGAAAAATATGTTCAAACTGTTTGTCACTTTTTGATGGATGGCCTCATAAGTGGCAAAACCATAGCTATCGACGGTACCAAATCAAGAGCACATAACAGTAAGAAAAATAATTACTCTCCAAAAAAGATCGAAAGGCATCTCCAATACATTGAAGAGAAAACGCTGACAATATCTAACGCAATTAGACACTTTGGACAAAGAAGAGAGCACCGAACTTATTGGTGATTTGCAGGACAAATTGAACGACTGCAAATGAATCAAATCAAGTATGAAATGCTAAGTGAATTACTGACGAAAGCGGCGAACCGCAAATATCTACCACGGATCCCGACGGTAGAAGTCTTTGATCAAGGACAAGTGGTAGAAGTTTGCTATAACACGCAAACGGCAGTTGATGATAAACATAAACTTGTTGTAGCTACACATACGATTAACCGGAACGATCAACGCACTTTCAGCAATTGCATTGGAAGCAAAAGAAAATTTAAAAGCAAACAAGTTTACCCTGCTGGCAGATAAAGGATACAACAACGCACGGGAAATTGAAGCCTGTCAACAGAACGATTTAAAAACAATAGTAGCGCAACAGGAACTGGTGAACTCCAATCCAAAAGGGACTACGAAGGAATATCTTGTTGATAAATTCAGGTACAATAAAAGAATGATACTTATACGTGTCCTGAAGGACAAACACTCACCACATTTGGCACCTGGCATATCAAAAAGCGGGATGATAAAATATCGCATCAATATAAAAAGTAGGACACCGGAATGTAAAATTGTCCGGCAAAACAGTTGTGCACAGGACGACAAAAAGGGAGGAAGAGAAATTGAACGGAGTCAAGATGCCGAATCGGTGAGCGAAACAATAAAAACTATTCCCCGGAACCAAGACCTCTATCACAAACGACAGAAATTAACGAACACATATTTGGAACTATAAAACGAAAATGGGGGTATTACTACACAAACCTCATCAGTCTTGAAAAGTAAATGGAGAATGGAGTTTTATTATGTTGAACTATAACATCAAACGAGTCTTGAACATTTTTACTTTGGATGATCTAATGCTAACACTCAAAAACTGGAAGCCAAAATACCGCAAGGAGTGGCTTTTTATGTTTAAAAAATAACTTATTTTAATCACATTACACACTTCCAACATTTTCAACTCTAACCTAGCAGCTTGATTTTCGCATGCGCTAGAAACTTTGTCTTGCTCTTGTAAAGAAATTTTAAAACTATTTTGGAAGAAATAAAATGGGGAAGTGAGTTTTTCACAACCTGATCAGGTCACGCAAGGGAATTTCACCTCACGTTCCCACAGAACCGTACGTGAACCTCTCGATTCATACGGCTCTTCATGTTTGCAAATCTACTGACAAAATAGTCATGGTTGAACCAATTTCCAATGGGCAAATAGAGTTGGATTTTCAGCATATTTCCTTTTAAGCCAACGCAAGCTGGCGTATTTGTACAGCCTTTCTCCCACTTTACCCATTTCCAAAAGTCCCGATTGAGTTGATTCCATACGGGACGCATACCACCGTTCCAAAACTTATGAAAATACCCTATCAGGCCACGGATCATCGGATTCCAAGTCCCCGGGCTAATTCCTCCAACGGTTTTTCCGCTTGTAAATCTCCCATTCCCTAAATTTGTTCCGAATGGCCGTTTTCGATCTTATACTTACAATGTCCCCGAGTAATATCATGCGCTCTTTTATCTTTCGCAGAACAGGACAGCGTGAATCCTGGAAATCCTAGCTGCGTGCATAAGTCTCCTTTCACCTCTCATGTTGACAATTTTCGTCTTATGCGGGTAGCTGCAATTTGCATGCCTGCATACGTTCTTTGATCTTTCCAAGCATATACTTTGCCTGCTTCTCCGTCTTGCAATGCACTATGATATCGTCTGCATAACGCTCAAATGGCTTCTCCGGATGATGCTTTAACCATCCATTCATCGAATACTACGTGAAGGAACAGATTGGCTAGTAACGGGCTTGTTACCCCTTTACCCTGGGGTGTACCAGTAATCCGACTGACCGTTCTTTACCACGAAGCACATCCGCTTTTTTAACCATCGCTTTACGTAAAGCAGTATCCATCGGTCTTTGCAGTAGTGGTTTGTGCTTTCATCATTAAATCATGATCTATGGTATCAAGTACGACTTTATGTCGAGATCAATGCAAAATCGTGATTGAAACAATTTCGCTGACTCTGTGCTACTGCATCATGCGCACTCCTGTTCGGTCGATATCCGTATGAACTCCCATGAAACAGCGGCTCTAAATGTATTTCCAACTGTTTCCGTACTACCTGTTGAGCTATGCGATCCAATAAGGTGGAATGCCCAATTTGCAGCAACCTCCATCTTTCTTCGCTATCTCAACCTCTAGTACAGGCGGTGGAAAGTAACTACCCGAGCTCAGACGATTCCAAAGTTTGTAGAGATGACCTTTCGCATGCTTGTCAAGCATATTCCATGTCATTCCATCCAGCCGGATCCTCCTCGTTTCGAACGCACTTCCTGATACGCCTCCCAAACCATCTTTCTGGTAATTGGTTGTGATTTTGTTTCGTAATAGTCAATCATCCTGTTTTCCAGTTGTCGATTATCATTCTCAACAAACATGTCAGTCCCTTCGCTAAATCATCTTTCAATGACTGTTGCACTACTACGAACTGATCTGCCACCGATAACTCGCCACAACCTTTTGGCGACTGCTTCCCTTTCTCAGTTTGACAGCACGTTATCGACTTCACTTGTTCCATCTAACCGCCTGACCGAGCGTCCTGCCGACTTAACCCCGGATGAGATGCAGACCGTAATCCGGTAACGTCTGTATTCCTTCGTACACGCAAACGTAACCGCATACTTTTCTCATCTACTTGCCCTTTCGAGGCTTCTTCGTACGGTTCACTTTCATTCAGCTCGCTTCGGTCGTACCGGAACAGATTTGTTCTGTCCTTTTAGCCCCCATCGCTCACCACTAGTCACGTTTCCGTTGACAGCAGCATGGGGTGGTTTAGCAACTCTCCCGGAAGAGCGTCGCTGGAAGGCCGTTTGAAGAATTCTCAAACTCTTCCATCAGTTAAATAGCATTTGCTAATCTTAAAGGATCAGCATTTCAAGTCACAATCGGGTCACGCAAAATTTCACCCTCACGTTCCCACAGAACCGTGCTTGAAAGTCTCCTTCACAGCTCTTCTAGTTTAGTTACAAATATAATAAATTACATTTTGGATATACCAATAAATTGGCTGTAACCTTGTCCTGAATTGGTGATCATCCCATTACTGGTTGTCGATTAATTATAAGACGTAAACTAGCTAAGTCCTTCGCTCCATTACCTTTCAGTAATTTCATCACTACTACGCCTTAGTCTGCCACCGCTATTTCATACTATCCTGTATGTCTGTTTCCTTGTTCAGTTAGCAGAGCAATAGCGACTTCTCTTGTTCCGTAAAATACCCCAAGTGATAGTCCTGCCTTCTTTACCCCGGATGTCGTGTAAACAGTAATCAAGTCATCCTTTACACTTTATCACAACCTAAACGTGAGAGGCTGCTTTCGACATCGCTTATTCCCTTACGAGGCTTTATAGTAGGTTCAATTTATTCAGCTCTATCACTCCTACCTTCGGAAATCTTTATTCCCGTTTTTGACTTCATCGTTCACCACAAGGCATGTTTCCATCTATGCAGCATGAAGCGGTTTGCTTACTTCTCTTGACAGACGTATGCGGAAGGTCAGTTCTCTTCAGTTCAAAAGCGATTCCTTAATCAGTTCGCTCGACATCGGCTTTCGTTCTTTCTACGGAAAGAGTCTTCCATGTATTTAACAGCATTCTTTTACCATTTCTTTTCAGAGATGGTATTGATTCAAGACACACCACGTTTTGCAGATTGGCGATGGGCGGGCTTTTCAGCACAAAAGTTAGTTCGGAGAACTGAACTTTCGGCTACCACAAAACTGTCAAGCGGAGACGGAACCCCGCCTATTGCCAATGTGCTGTTATGCCTTCGTGCTTTCATTCTCGATGTTTAATTTTAAGTCAATTAGTCGTTGTTTTACATTTATCTGTAAGTTGTTTTTTATAAACTTTGTCAATAAGTTAAATGGAAACCTAAGCGAAAACGAATATAGAAAAATAACTTCTGTCTTGTCATTTGATATTTCCTTAAATGTCCAAGAACCTAAAAATGACTTAAATAAAAATGGCCCTTTCGTCATTTTAATTGCGGTTACTTTTGGTCTGTTATATGTAACGTATTCTGTCACCATTCTATTCCATTTTTCGCAACACAATAAGCTCTTACTCCCTTGTCAGCAATTGTTGCACCGTCAATTAGGTCAGCTTTCTTTAAAAATGTGTCCCATTTTAAACGATTATTGTAGTTCTGTGTGAAGTCAAAAACTTTTTTCAGACTTTCGTTAATTGAGATTTGCTCTGTAAATTTTATTGCTTCCATTTATTCAGAGTTTTTTTTAATTGATGTCAATAAGTATCGCTGAAACGCCTTTAATATAAGTATTACTGGAATGTTGAATAAAAAATACAGTCGTTTATCTATGCTGAATGTCGTTGTTAGTTTTAGTGTTGTTGTTTGTCCTGTTGTTGTCAAATAGTAAGCTCCTGTCGGGATTTGAAATACACCTTCTGATAGTTCAAAAAAGTATAAAACTTTTAAACCCTTTTTCTGGATTGAATAGAAAATGAATATTCTTTCAAAGGTTTCCAAACCAAAATTTCCTGAATAAATCTTTTCCAGTGTCAAAATATGCAATTCTTTTTCCGCCTTGTCCTTCTGAAATAATTTCTGCTTTAAGTGGTTTTGGTATGTCAAGTTTAAATATTGTTGGGTCTGAAAACTGTTCAATTTTACGTTTGTAATATTGTCCCATATAATTTCTGGTCGTCCAATTATGTCAATTGTCGAGCCGAGTGTTTTAATTATATGTTTGTTTTTTGTCGTCAATTTTCGTTATTGTTAAGGTCTGTCATAGCATGAGGCATAACTTCTAAAGTTTTTATGCGCAATTCTTCCTGAAAAATACGATAAAAATCAGTAGTTGCCAAATTGCGAATAAAAATGAGTTGAACGAAGCTGCCGGGGTGACAGGGTGTTGGTAAACTGCTCGTTATCAGGTTGATGATCTAAGGAAAAGGAATGGTTTGAAAATTGGCTCAAAAGGCTTTTGGATGGTAAACAACCTCTGTAAAGTGTTATTTCAACGAAGGGGTCACTATTGATCCATTTATCCATTGCCAATGAGCCAAAGCATTGCCATACCGCCTAATCGGCAGTTCTGTTTAACGTGCTGCTATGTCAAAGAACAAGGGGCGGGTCTTTAGGTGGTGCTCGCCTGGTTGCAAAGCTCCGCAGGAGCATAATCCCATTTTTACAACCCGGACATTTGGTAACATCAAAACCGGTAACCAGTTTTAATACCTCTTGCCACGATAGTCCCTCAAATCTGGATTTTTGAACAGCTATACCCATAGCCTGTTTGCATTGCTTTAAAGCCACACTCCTGTTGCGAGAGGCATATATTCCGTAGTACCTGATTTTACAATATCCCGCAGGCAATACATGCAGCAGGAACCTACGTATAAATTCTTCACTATCCAGAGTCATCCATTTTCTTTGTCCACCGGCTTTATAATCCTTGTAACCAAAGGTTATTTTATCATCATGCATTTGCTCAATACGCTCGTTGCTGATTGCCACCCGATGACTATAATTGCCCAAATACATAACAATACCCGTAGTGCTTTTAAAGGGCGGCTTAGTATAAACTACCCAATCTTTTTGATACAGACTATCCAATAAACGCATGAAGGCTTTTTACTTTGCAGTTCCTTGGTCGTTCCCTCGAACTTCAGAATCCCCTTTAAGTAAGCCGCTTTTAATCCCGCTAAGTACTTGCCACGGAACATTCTGGACAACACTTTGACGGGGATGAAGAATTTTACGACTGTTTTTCCAATATCCATTCCATTCACTCCAACCACCTGCAGGAACCATGGTGTGTAAATGCGGATGCTCGGTTAGCGTTTGCCCCAGGTATGAAGTAGCGCCACCAGTCCTGTTTGTGCACCTAAATGTTTAGGGTCACCAGCAAGCGACAGAATAGTTTGAGAGGCTGCTGCAAAAAGTAAATCATAAAGAATTTTTGGTTCACAAGACAAAGTCTGTTTAGCTCTGAAGGAAGCGTGAATACAATATGAAAATACCGTACCGGTAATAACGTACACGACAGCTTTTCCACCCACTTCTCCCGGTTCAGCTTCTGACACTTGGGGCAATGACGGTTGCGACACGAGTTGTAAGTGATGCGCTGATAGGCACAACGCTCACATAACTCCACATGCGACCCTAAGGTCGAACTTCTGCAGGCCTCTATAGCAAACAGTACCTTTCGATGCTGCAAGGGAAGTTTATGATTCTTGCGATAGGCCTCACCATGCTCTGCAAAAATAGTAGCCAGTTGCACCTTCCGGGCAGCAACAGCATTACCAGGGCACACATCTCAAACGGCTAAGAAATCCAATGGGCTTTTCACTTTATTCAACGCATACTGTTGCACATGTAAATAAATGCTGGTAGTGCGAAGCGATTTATGTCCAAGGAGCTGCTGAATGATCGCAAGCGATACCCCCTGCTCCATCAGGTGGGTAGCAAAACTATGTCGCAAGGAATGAATACTCACTTTTTTTGTAATGCCGGATTTCCAATGCATTCTTAAACACTTGCTGTATGGTTCGTTCCGACATGGCAACACCTTTACTCGTTTCAAAAAGCCATACCGAAGGCCGGAAGTATTTATAATAAAATCGCAATTGCTCCAAAGCTTTTTGAGAAAGAATCGTATAGCGGTCTTTATTCCCTTTGCCCTGCACAACCCTGATCTGCATGCGAGAGGAATCAATGTCACTTAATTTTAATGCTCTCAGTTCTCCTAAGCGCAATCCGGAGGAGTAGGCCACATACAATAGGGTACGATGCTTTAAATTGCTCAAAGCATGAAGCAGACGCTCTACTTCTACGGTTGATAAAACCACAGGCAACTTCTTTTGTAACCGAGCTCGGGGAATTGCAATAGGATCCCACTCCCGGTGCAAAATCTGTACGAATAAAATCTTCAGCGCACTGATCAGCTGATTGATGTACGATTGACTGATTTGCTTCTCAATCAACTCCGTTGTATAAAAAGCCGGATCTGATCCCAAGTCAGTTCATCGGGTGACTGGTTGTAATGTTTGGAAAGAGTTTGAATGCTATTCAGGTAACTTGCAATCGTTTGTTGACTGTAACCCCTCAGCTGCATCTGCTGAATCATTTGCTCTCTAAGTGAACTCATTGTAGTATGTTTTTAGTAAGACATACTACTAAGTTCTGAAACTATTTGGGCATTGCTTTGAAAAGCTATCCGCCTAACGGCGGATTTAGTTCAACGGTCCCGGGCTTGGCGAAGGTGGCGATTTTCACCACAAATGTTGATGCGGAGAACCAAACTTTGATTAACCACAAATGTGTCTGCGGAGCACTGAACCGCCACTTTTGCCAAACCCGTGTTATGGGCATGTGCTTCTTTGTCCGTTTGCTTATTTTCAATTGTATGCCATGATGAATTTTAATTACTCAAAATAGATATTTAAGTCACTAACCCCCATTCTCACTTTCAACCAATCTTCGATTTTGGTTTTATCTTTTTCATCCCACTTGGATTTTGAATTTATGATAGCAATCCAAATTTTATGTTGTCCTTCTTCTGTATAATTGATTGCTTGTTTCAGTATGAAGGAAGAAGTGTTTGGATATTGAGTTTTAAGTTCCTTATAGATTTGATAGTTTGTTTTTTCTTGGGAAGTCAAGCTGTCTAACTTGGTTTGAAGAAACTTAATTTGATTTTCTTTTTCAGAGAGTGCTATACTTAATTGTGTTGTTTGCTGATTTTCTTTGTCGTCATTGAGATATGCAAAACCTTGTCGGATTTCCAATGTTGTGTTGTCGAGATGATACTTTGATAATTTGCTTTTCAGGATTGAGATTTCATTTTCTTCAATCACTTGTCCGCCATAGGTAAGGGTAATAGTTTTATTTTTGGCATCAATGTTCTTCTTGAGTAAGTAATCGTTAGGAAAAACCGCTTCATTTTCAATAAACTGATTTGCACTTTGCTGAAATTTATTTTGCCGAACCATGTCATAACCAAAATAAATGCTTGGTAGCAAAGTAACTATCACTACACCCCAAACAACTCGCTTTGCTTTTAATTCTTCTTTTGGGTGTGGTAATTGCTTAAAGGGGAATTTTAGAAATCTTGTTGTAACAAGCGTTGCCAATGCTATGAAAACGGTGTTGATTAAGAATAAATACAATGCTCCAAAGAAAAATGGAAACTGCAAAGTAGCCAATCCATAACCCGCTGTGCAGAGTGGAGGCATTAATGCAGTTGCGATAGCAACACCAGGTATTACATTTCCTTTCAGTTTGCTTGACACTGCAAGTATTCCCGCAAGTCCGCCAAATAAAGCAATCAGCACATCGTAAATATTGGGCGAAGTCCGTGCAAGAATTTCGGAATGTGCATCATTTATTGGTGAGAGCAAAAAGAATACGGTAGATGTTGCTAAACCAACAGTTGCTGCAAACAAATAGGAAAAAAAACGATTTTTTTTAGTAATGCAAGGTCATTAATTGCCATACCGAAACCAAGTCCGATTATTGGTCCCATAAGTGGCGAAACCAACATAGCACCTATGATTACTGCTGTTGAGTTTACATTCAGCCCAAGTGATGCAATGAAAATGGCAAAAATCAAAATCAAAGGTTTGTGCCTTTGAAGTCAATGCCGTTATGAATATTCTCACTAACTATTTGAAGGTCCTCTTTTTCGTCCGCTAACCTAAAGTTGTCTAAAAAATTCATATTGTCTGTTTAGTAAATCTGTCAATTTTATGTCTGCCTGTTAATGGTTGCAAGTTCGTCATAGCATTGCCCTCTTCTAAAGTTTTTATACGCAATTCTTCCTGAAAAATACGATAAAAATCAGTAGTTGCCAAATTGCGAATAAAAATGAGTTGAACGAAGCTGCCGGGGTGACAGGGTGTTGGTAAACTGCTCGTTATCAGGTTGATGATCTAAGGAAAAGGAATGGTTTGAAAAATTGGCTCAAAAGGCTTTTTGGATGGTAAACAACCTCTGTAAAGTGTTATTTCAACGAAGGGGTCACTATTGATCCATTTATCCATTGCCAATGAGCCAAAGCATTGCCATACCGCCTAATCGGCAGTTCTGTTTAACGTGCTGCTATGTCAAAGAACAAGGGGCGGGTCTTTAGGTGGTGCTCGCTCCGGTTGCAAAGCTCCCGCAGGGAGCATAATCCCATTTTTACAACCCGGACATTTGGTAACATCAAAACCGGTAACCAGTTTTAATACCTCTTGCCACGATAGTCCCTCAAATCTGGATTTTTGAACAGCTATACCCATAGCCTGTTTGCATTGCTTTAAAGCCACACTCCTGTTGCGAGAGGCATATATTCCGTAGTACCTGATTTTACAATATCCCGCAGGCAATACATGCAGCAAGAACCTCCGTATAAATTCTTCACTATCCAGAGTCATCCATTTTCTTTGTCCACCGGCTTTATAATCCTTGTAACCAAAGGTTATTTTATCATCATGCATTTGCTCAATACGCTCGTTGCTGATTGCCACCCGATGACTATAATTGCCCAAATACATAACAATACCCGTAGTGCTTTTAAAGGGCGGCTTGGTATAAACTACCCAATCTTTTTGATACAGACTATCCAATAAACGCATGAAGGCTTTTTTACTTTGCAGTTCCTTGGTCGTTCCCTCGAACTTCAGAATCCCCTTTAAGTAAGCCGCTTTTAATCCCGCTAAGTACTTGCCACGGAACATTCTGGACAACACTTTGACGGGGATGAAGAATTTTTACGACTGTTTTTCCAATATCCATTCCATTCACTCCAACCACCTGCAGGAACCATGGTGTGTAAATGCGGATGCTCGGTTAGCGTTTGCCCCAGGTATGAAGTAGCGCCACCAGTCCTGTTTGTGCACCTAAATGTTTAGGGTCACCAGCAAGCGACAGAATAGTTTGAGAGGCTGCTGCAAAAAGTAAATCATAAAGAATTTTTTGGTTCACAAGACAAAGTCTGTTTAGCTCTGAAGGAAGCGTGAATACAATATGAAAATACCGTACCGGTAATAACGTACACGACAGCTTTTCCACCCACTTCTCCCGGTTCAGCTTCTGACACTTGGGGCAATGACGGTTGCGACACGAGTTGTAAGTGATGCGCTGATAGGCACAACGCTCACATAACTCCACATGCGACCCTAAGGTCGAACTTCTGCAGGCCTCTATAGCAAACAGTACCTTTCGATGCTGCAAGGGAAGTTTATGATTCTTGCGATAGGCCTCACCATGCTCTGCAAAAATAGTAGCCAGTTGCACCTTCCGGGCAGCAACAGCATTACCAGGGGCACACATCTCAAACGGCTAAGAAATCCAATGGGCTTTTCACTTTATTCAACGCATACTGTTGCACATGTAAATAAATGCTGGTAGTGCGAAGCGATTTATGTCCAAGGAGCTGCTGAATGATCGCAAGCGATACCCCCTGCTCCATCAGGTGGGTAGCAAAACTATGTCGCAGGGAATGAATACTCACTTTTTTTGTAATGCCGGATTTACCCAATGCATTCTTAAACACTTGCTGTATGGTTCGTTCCGACATGGCAACACCTTTACTCGTTTCAAAAAGCCATACCGAAGGCCGAAAATATTTATAATAAAATCGCAATTGCTCCAAAGCTTTTTGAGAAAGAATCGTATAGCGGTCTTTATTCCCTTTGCCCTGCACAACCCTGATCTGCATGCGAGAGGAATCAATGTCACTTAATTTTAATGCTCTCAGTTCTCCTAAGCGCAATCCGGAGGAATAGGCCACATACAATAGCGTACGATGCTTTAAATTGCTCAAAGCATGAAGCAGACGCTCTACTTCTACGGTTGATAAAACCACAGGCAACTTCTTTTGTAACCGAGCTCGGGGAATTGCAATAGGATCCCACTCCCGGTGCAAAATCTGTACGAATAAAATCTTCAGCGCACTGATCAGCTGATTGATGTACGATTGACTGATTTGCTTCTCAATCAACTCCCGTTGTATAAAAGCCGGATCTGATCCGAAGTCAGTTCATTGGGTGACTGGTTATAATGTTTGGAAAGAGATTGAATGCTATTCAGGTAACTTGCAATCGTTTGTTGACTGTAGCCCTTCAGCTGCATCTGCTGAATCATTTGCTCTCTAAGTGAACTCATTGTAGTATGTTTTTAGTTAGACATACTACTAAGTTCTGAAACTATTTGGGCATTGCTTTGAAAAGCTATCCGCCAAACGGCGGATTTAGTTCAACTTACATATTCCCGCAATAAAACTTCGCGTTACCCCCTGTTTTATATAATAACCGAACTAAATTTCGGTTTATTAGCTTGCTTATAACCAATCCGAATTGTCTAAAAATACATCATCAAAAACATCCAACCTAATTTTGGAGGCAGAATTTCAATATTCATATATTACTAATATTCTACAAATTACAGAAATCCTTAAAATAAAAACCAAGGGTAAACCCTTGCCTGTTGAAAACTTTTTTTTCGAAATTCGGCGTAAAGGGAGCAGCGGAGCTGCGTTAATTAGGTGGTTCTTTGCAGCTAAAGCTGCGTTAATTAAGTAGTTTTTGCAGTTGCTGTATAGGTTACACGGATAGAGAATGATGTTGAGTCAACGGCGACAAAAAGTTGGCACTATTTGCAACTATGATAATTCGAGAAAAGCAACTTCTGCATTATTTAAAAATTCTTTAATGTAATTCTGATTCCCTAATAAAATGCCTGCTATGTTTTCTGTAGAAGTGTTTCCTGATCTAAGCCAAATAATTTTTGGAGGAAACCCTTTCAATACAGAAATATCAATGAAATCAGAATCAAATGTAACAATACAATACTCGTGTCGTTTGGCATAATTCCAAATGTCCAAATCTGAAGCTTTATCGAGATTTAATCTTCTTGTTTGCTCAGAACTCTTTATCTGCTGCAAAAGCCAGGCAAGCCCTGATTTCAATTTCCTTCAACTCCGGATAATCAGAAAGTATTTGATCAACGCTCATTCCAGAAGCCAACCAACCCAAAACATCATAAACACTTATCCTCGAACCATTTACACATGGTTTTCCAAAACGAACATTCGGGTCTATTGAAATGAATAAGGCATAATTCATACCTCTAATTTACAAACATTTCTTCACTTTAGCAACAGCTAAATTCAGGATGCAATATCCAGCAAAGCTGGAATTATAAAATTTTGGGGAGTGATTCCGCCCCGCCCGAAAGCGGGGACCTTTGATTATAGTTCTATAAAATGATCTATTGTCGCTGTCTGAACCTTTTCCAACATATGATTTCTACACTACATAATGCTGGTATCTTATTGTAGGGGACCTTTGTTTGTACTTCTATGAATGATAAGTAGCCCCCAGATGCCTCGCCCAGATGCGGGGATCGTACTATAATATATATTTTATGACTTGGCTTGAGCCGTTTCCACAGGTTCTCAGCATGTCGATGTGGCGGAATAAAAGCACAAAAGTTCAATAGAATTACTACCGTTTAAACTTGCATCCGCTTCGGCGGATTTCTCTAGAAGCACTTTAGCCGCCATACTAACAAACAGATGTTACCTGATGTTCTATTTCTTGTTGACATATGGAGCATACTCACATCTTTTCAGTTGTAGTAAAATACACTTTTCTTCCACCGCACCAATATGGTTTGCTTTTTAGCACCGTCAACTTTGTTTGATTATCAGTAGAAAATAACGTAAGATAATAATTCTCACACTTATCTGTTGTCAAAAGTCGTTTATTGTTGAGAAGTAATTGATGAATTAACTGCTTAATTGAATTATAATCTGTCGATACAAATGAATATGCGTTTTCGATGTCGCACTTTGTATTTATATGTTTTTCTTTTGATAAAGTGTTTCCATTCCATCAACTTTTTCGGATATCAAACTATCTTTATCGTTGTATGTATAGATGGTAATTTGAGGCATTGGGTCATTTGATTGGCTTTCTCTTGTTTCCTTTATTTTTCTGTTTTTGCTGTCGTATTCGTTGAGAAATCTGAAACGAAATCTTTTTTCTCCATAAGCATCATCAACAAAAATAGTTTGCATTTCTATTTTTCCTGTCGAAATCAAACTATCACTATATATATAAAACCATTCAAATCCACGGTCATGTGTTGTGTCAGCATTGAAGTCTTTCAAACTATAATATATAATTCTCTCAAAGTTGTCATAATTGGTTTGGTACATCATTGATGGTTTACCGTCAATAAAATGCTTGCTAATACTGTCAAGCCCATTAATTCCGAAATATTCTATCTGAATTGACGGTTCGCTTTCCCTATTGTAGCCAGAGTAATTGATTGTTTTTACAATAGTTTGATGGGTGTTTGAATATTGCAAAACGCTATCAGTTAAGAATAGTGTTAAACTGTCACCGAAAGAGTAATGAAAGCTGTATGTCCTGGTAATTGTACCTGTTTTCATATGCTTTCCGTCAACTTCAAAGAATGATTGTCCCAGTAATTGTGAGATAATCAAAAAATGAATAATTGTCAGTGAAAATAGCTTCATTATTTATTGTTGTTTCGTTTTAGCAACGTCGTCAAAGGTTGAAGATAACATATGATTTCTACACTACAAAATGCTGGAATCTTTTTGTCGGGGTAGCCTCCCGGAAAATGTTCGGGAGAACTGACGAAATTCCCGACGAAAGTCAGGATGCAATATCCAGCAAAGCTGGAATTTTAAAATTTTGGGGAGTGATTCCGCCCGCCCAAATGCGGGGGCTGATTATCGTTCTATAATAGTTCTGCTGACTCTGTCTAAGTTGGTTCCCCATATGATTTCTACACTACAAAATGCTGGCACATATTGTCGGGGTGGCATTCCCAACCAGGTTGGGAAAAAAAATGCTAGATGAAATTCTAATTTGTGATTCCGATTGGTCTCGTCGCGGCCTTAGATGACAGACGAACCAATGACCAGCTCGACGAAAGTCGGGGAAGATAATGTTTTATAAAATTTTGGGGAGTGATTCCGATTGGTCTCGTCGCGCATTTATACGTGACGAGACGAACCAATGACCAACCCGACGAGAGTCGGGGAATGATAATGTTTTATAAAATTTATAGAGTGATTCCGGCGCGATTCGAACGCGCGACCTACTGCTTAGAAGGCAGTTGCTCTATCCAGCTGAGCTACGGAACCATTGGGTGATTTGTACACTACAAAATGCTGGTATCTTATTGTCGGGGTGGCCAGATTCGAACTGACGACCTCCTGCTCCCAAAGCAGGCGCGATACCGGACTACGCTACACCCCGAATTAATTTAATTACAATATGTCAATACTTTCGAAATCGATGTGCCCTTTTATGGATACAACCTCTCTCTGCGGTGAGGGAGGGATTCGAACCCTCGGTACAGTTACCCGTACGGCAGTTTAGCAAACTGCTACTTTCGGCCTCTCAGTCACCTCACCTGAACCAAGGGCGGCAAAGGTATAAATAATGTTTACTTATTCCAAACATAATTTTCGAAATTAATATCAGGCCTGTTTTTCACCTCTTTTTGCTTTAAACTGAAATCACTATATTTGCGAAACACCTGTAAATGTTAATTTTATGAATCTATTTCGGTCGGTATTAGGGATTTCGGCTATTCTGCTTTTGAACGCATTGTTGACTTGTTGCGGCTCCAAATCCGGCAAAGAAACCGGAACGGAGGTACAAAATGC
This sequence comes from Bacteroidota bacterium, assembly GCA_016713525.1. Lineage (GTDB taxonomy): Bacteria > Bacteroidota > Bacteroidia > AKYH767-A > OLB10 > JADKJB01. The sequence continues at coordinate 15,203 of JADJOZ010000009.1, forward strand.
CGATTCCGCCAGTTACATCCGCATTTCTGATTCCTCAAAAATTGAACCCGACTGGTCGAAAGAAAACACCATTGTGTACCATACCCTGGCCGAACCCGATGTGCTCCATCCTACCAATGGCACCTCGGCAATCAGGTCCGAAATATACCAATATACGCAAATGTCACTGGTGCGATTCGATTTCCAGACCTTGCAAATTGCCCCTGCCCTTCTGGAATCTATGCCTACTTTGAATGAATCGGGTACCGCTTACGACTGTAAACTACGTAAAGATGCCCGTTGGGACGATGGAACGCCCATTACAACTGCCGATGTGGTGTTTACCGCCATGGCCAGCAAATGTCCAGCTACCGATAACCCTGCAGCTAAACCTTATTGGGATAACCTGCTGCAAATTGTCCCCGACCCTGCTGACCCGCTCCAATTCCGGGTTGAAATGAAAACTCCTTATATCCATAACATCATTTTCTGGGCTGACTGGCCAATTATGCAGGCCGGCTTTTTTGATCCTGCCAAAGTGCTGTCAAAATTCAACTTCACCCAATTCAACGACTCCTTATTTGATGCTTCTACGCATCCGGAACTGACCAAATGGGCAACCGAATTCAATAGCTCCAAGTATGGCAGAGAGCCCCAATTCCTCGCCGGTTGTGGCATGTATCAGGTTTCTGAGTGGGATCCGGGCATTAGTGTGTCATTGACGAAGAAGAAAAATCACTGGACTGCGAATTCGACTTCCATTTATGAGACTGCCTTCCCTGAGAAAATCATCTATAAAGTTAATAAGGATCCGAACTCGCAATTGCTGGAGTTCAAAGCTCAAACTATGGATGGCACCAACAACATCCCTACCAAGGCCTTGCGGGAATTGCAAACCGATTCAAATTTCAACCGGAATTATCACAGTCGTTTTACCGATTCATTTAATTACACATACATCGGCATGAATAACCGTCCCGATGGAATCACTCATAAAAAATTATTTACCGACAAAAAAGTGCGCCGTGCAATGGCTTTGCTCACTCCTGTTGATGAATTAAACCGTGTCATAAATAAAGGACTTAATAAGCGAATGATTGGTCCGGTTTCGCGATTGAAAAAAGATTTTGATGCTTCCCTGCAGCCTATTCCTTACGATATTGAGCAGGCGAAAAAATTATTGGCTGATGCCGGATGGAAAGATACCGATGGGGATCAGATTCTGGACAAAGAAATTGATGGGGTAAAAACACCTTTTGAATTTACCATCAGTTACATGACCAATACACCCGATTGGAAAGATTACGCTACCATTCTTGCAGAAGCATACTCAAAAGCAGGAATGAAAATAAATTTCAACCCGCTCGATTTTTCTGTCTTTGTTGCCAACAATAAAAACCATGATTTCGACATGATCATATTCAGCCTTAAACCAAATTCTATTACGGTATGATGCGCTACCTGATCAGGCGATTACTTTTTTTTATTCCTGCTCTGGTAGTAATCTCCTTGCTTGCATTTGCCATCAGTATAAATGCTCCCGGCGATCCTGTGGAGCGGCTGCTTTCATCTGGAAGCGATGATGGGAATAGTATAAATGATCTGAACACTAATAGACAAAAAGAGTTCTGGCGTAAAAAACTGGGGCTCGATCTGCCACTTTTCTACTTGTCGGTGCGTTCGAAAAGTTATCCCGAAACCAATCTTACTTTCAGCAACGAGAAACAGCAAAAAGCACTCGAAAAACTGGCCTTTTCGAATGGAGATGGAGAAAACGCCGCTTCCTTCCATAATCAGCGGGCTTCGTTCTCGGATGATCTCAGGCAGTACAAAAAAGTTTACAGTGAGGTTTTATGGAACGACGTAATGCTTCATCTGAATATGATGAATCATGCTACCGATTACTTACAGGCACAGCAGGCACTTAGCAGCATTGAAACTATTGTGAGGAAGGTACCGGAAGTAAGGTCATTGACCTGGGATAGTTATATCGCGTTAAAAAAACCATTCAAAATGGTATCCAGACAGATGCCACTATAAATAACCTGATTCCACAAATCAGAATACATGCCGACAACCTCTATCATCGCTGGCTGTTTGGTGATGGGAACTGGTTGACCGGTGCCGGAGCAACTTATTCGAAAGGTATTGTCAGAGGTGATTTCGGCATTTCTTATCAGACGCGGCAACCAGTCTCGGAGGTAATCGGTCAGAAAGCCGGATGGTCGCTTTTACTTTCATTATTATCGGTTTTATTTGCATACCTCATAAGCATTCCAGCCGGAGTATGGGCAGGCATTCACAAAGAAGGCCGATTCGATAAATCATCAGCACTGCTATGGTTTGTCTTGTATTCCATGCCTTCATTTTGGTTAGCAACCTTATTGTTGATGCTCTTTGCCAATCCCGATATCATTCACTGGTTTCCGGCATCCGGAGTAAAGCCCGCTACAGGATATCCCGCCGATGCAGGCATACTGGAAAAAATACAACTGTCACTCCCCTATTTAATTCTTCCGCTTATTTGCTATACCTATTCATCCTTTGCATTTTTATCACGCACCATGCGTGTGAATATCATCGAACAAATGGGCCAGGATTACATCCGCACAGCCAAAGCCAAAGGATTATCCCTAAACAGAATTGCCTTTGTGCATGCCTTGCGAAATTCCATGTTGCCACTCATCACAGTATTTGCAAATATTTTACCTGCTGCATTAGGAGGATCGGTTATTTTGGAAACAATTTTCACAATTCCGGGAATGGGTTACGAAACTTACTTGTCGATACAAAATCAAAATTATCCTATGATAGTAGCCATATTTACCATCACAGGATTCTTAACTATTGCAGGATTTTTAATTGCTGATATTTTATACGCTGTTGCAGATCCACGAATTCAGTTTCGTTCTGAGACCAATAAATCATGAGTAAAAACCATTCACTGTGCTACAAAATCTGGCACTCGGGAAAACGTTCCCGGGCATCAGTGCTTGTTTTATCAGTGATGTTAGTTACCGCATTATTGTCATCTATATTAGCATCCAATAAACCAATTTGGATTGCTACCAATGCGGGCCATTTTTTTCCCGCTTTAAGCGGGATGGATTTGATTCCCGGCAATGCGGAGAGCACCAGTCAAATAGATTTCAGAAATTCAAACTGGGACCAAACACCGGGAATTAATTTCATAAAAGCACCCATAGCCTGGTCACAGAATGCGTCTGATTCCTATGATGAAGGTTATTCCCCACCAGAACTGGAAAGAAATATAGAAACCAATCAACCACCTCATTTGCTGGGTACAGGCAAACGTGGCGAAGACTTACTGGCTGGACTCATTCATGGCAGCAAAGTCTCTGTCACTGTAGGATTTCTTTCCATGGTAATTGCAGGAATAATAGGAATCTTTTTAGGAGCGCTTTCCGGTTTCTTCGGGGATGATAAAATTAAGATTTCCAGAGGAACATGGTACATGATAATTGCAGGAATCATTCCGGCCTGGTTTTACAGTTTCCACCTCAGATCTTATATTCTGGAAGAAGCATTGAAGACATCCACACTCTCCTTTTTATGGGAATTGCTACTTACAAAAATTATTTTCATCCTTATTCTATGCCTTTTTGCTTTGGCAGGAATGGTGCTATCAAAAGTTAAGTTCTTCAACAAAAAAGTACCTCTCAAAATTGATTCCACCATTTCCAGAATCATAGAAATTTTCATCTCCTTACCAAGATTATTACTGATACTTTCAATCGCAGCAATAGCTAAGCCTTCCATCCTAAATCTGGTTCTCATAATCGGTCTAACTTCATGGACTGAAATAGCGCGGTTCACACGAGCTGAATTACTGAGCATCAGAAATCATGATTACATTCTTGCAGCCCGCTCCATGGGATTAAGTGAATTCCGAATCATGTTGCGCCATGCACTTCCAAATGGCATATCCACTGCACTGGTAGCTCTCACCTTCGGTGTTTCTGCAGCCATTTTAATTGAATCGGGATTATCGTTTTTGGGAATAGGCGTCCCTCATGATTCCGTTACCTGGGGTTCCTTGCTGGCAGCAGGCCGTGAAAATTTCAGCGCCTGGTGGTTGGTGGTATTTCCGGGATTAGCAATTTTCGCTACTGTCACCGCCCTTAATTTTTTAGGTGAAGCGATGAGGGAGATATGGGATCCGAAAAACAGACGCTGATGTGCTGATTTGCTGATGTGCTGATGTGCTGATTGTTTATTTCTTAGTAAAAAGGTGTGACTGCTTTTGATTTGGTGATTTGGTGGTTTGGTTTGGTGATGGTTTGTTTCTGAGTAAAAAGGTGTGACTGCAATTTAGTGACAAGGGACAAGTGGCAAGTGGCAAGGGACAAATTGCGAGCGCTGCCCTGAGCGTAGTCCAAGTGTGCTAATGTGCTTATGTGCTGATGTGCTGATTGTTTATTTCTTAGTAAAAAGATGTGACTGCTTTTAAGTTGAAAGTTGTAAGTTGAAGGTTGAAAGTTGGGTCCTGAGTAAAAAAAATGTGACTGCTTTTAAGTTGAAAGTTGTAAGTTGGAAGGTTGAAAGTTGGGTCCTGAATAAAAGATGTGACTGCACTCATCAGTGATCAGTGATGAGTAGGCAGTAGGCAGTTGGCAGTAGGCAGTGGGCAGTGAGCAGCGTCGCCCTGAGCAGAGCCGAAGGGTAGGCAGTTGGCAGTTGGCAGTAGGCAGTAGCAGTAGGCAGTAATAAAGGAATTATTTTTTTATTAAGAGTTTAGCGTTTTTCACTTTTGATTTTGAAGAGGTATATTTTAACTATAATTATGGTTGCTCAGGAAAATAACTTTTCGTCCTCAAAATAGCCTCGCGATAGCGAATTTCTCTGCGTCTCCCAAACTCTGCGTTCAAGAAAAAGTCATTAGCAGCGAAGCTGCTGTCATTAAGTCATTGGCGGCAAAGCCGCGTCATTAAAATATTTCATAAGTTATAAGCAATAAAGGAAATAGTTTCAAGAGGGTGTTTTCTCCTCAGCGCGAAAGCGCAATTCTCTGCGTCTCCCAAACTCTGCGTTCAAGAAAAAGTCATTGGCAGCGAAGCTGCTGTCATTAAGTCATTGGCGGCACAGCCGCGTCATTAAAATATTTCATAAGTCATAAGCAATAAGGACGATGCATCTTCAGAAATATGTTCAGTATACTCCAAGATGTTTTTATTGAATAGTGAGTAACAAGAATTGAAAAGTGAATAATGACATCTTACATCTATCATTTATCATTCCTCCAAAGGACCGAACAGCATCCAGCACGTGTTGGCGGTTTGCCGTCTGGCGCCGCGACTCGCGCTTAGTTTTCTTAGAAAAAACTGTCTTAGTAAAAGCAGCGCACGGCAAATGGCCAACAGTCTAGAATCACTTAAAAAAAACGTGATTCACCAAAATCAATATGAAAAAGAAGGAAAGTGCCTGATGCTGTTCTTGACTTTTTGGTTACTTTTTGGTAAAGCAAAAAGTAACAAAGCCAGCATGGCAGATGCAAAACGAAATGAGAAATTTAATGTTATGAAAAGCCTGAGTGCGGCGGAAGGGTGCTAATGTGCTAATGTGCTGATTGTTTATTTCTTATTAAAAGATGTGACTGCTTTTGATTTGGTGGTTTGATGATTTGGTGATTTGGTGATTGTTTATTTCTGATTAAAAAGATGTGACTGCTTTTGATTTGAAAGCGCTGCTCTGAGTCCGCCAGCTGGTGGATCGAAGGGTTGAAGGTTTATCGTTCTCACCGAGTTTTTTTGAATAGTGAGTAACAAGAATTGAAAAGTGAATAATGACATACTGTTCACCTGGGAAATAAAAATTCTTAATCCTTAATCCTTAATCCTTAATCCTCTCAATTTCCGGACTTCGGGTACTCAACCCTGACATGATAAATACTCATGAGCATTTTTTTGAAGATTTTTTTGATAGAAGAAATATCTTTAAAAGTGATGTCGCAATTTACGAATTGCTGCTGTTCAATCTGGCGGTCAATTACTGAATCAACTAATTTATTGATAGAATCGGCATCCGGTTTCGCGAGGCTTCGGGATGATGCTTCCACGGAGTCGGCCATCATAAGCACAGCCGTTTCTTTAGAAAAGGGCAATGGTCCGGGATATCTGAAATCATCTTCATCGACAATTTGCTCGGGATAGTTTTTTAAAAACGACTGGTAAAAATACTGCACCATGAAGTACCGTGGTGAGTTCTGATAAAATCAATGATCAGATCGGGTAATTTATTTTTGCGTGCTTTTTCAATACCTCGTATGACATGGCTGATAATGATGGAAGCACTTTCTTCGAATGAAAGTTCATCGTGGGATTTACTCCGGTGCTTTGATTTTCGATGAAATACATGGGCATTTCCATCTTACCTATGTCGTGGTACAAGGCGCCAACGCGAATGAGCAGCGTATTCCCTCCTATTTTGAATGCTGCTGCTTCAGCCAGATTAGCAACCTGCATGGAGTGCTGAAATGTACCGGGTGCTTTAATAGATAATTCCCGGAGTAAGGCAGAGTTGGTATCGGCCAGTTCCATGAGTGTGATATCGGAAGTAAGGCCAAATAATTTCTCGAAAATATAAATCAAAGGATATGCAAACAAGGTCAGCAATACATTACCTACCAGCCAGGTCATATTGGTTACATTCACCTGATTCAATGAACCTTCATGAATTACAGAAAGTGCTAGGTAACAAATCATGTAAGAAATGAAGATCATTCCGGCAGAAATGAAAAGTTGTGCCCTTTTTCTGAGATGCGTAACACTGAAAATGGTAACCATACCGGCAATTGTTTGCATAAAAACAAACTCATATCCATTCGGGGCTACTGAACCAAGGATCAATACAGTAATCACATGCGTGAACAATGCCAGACGGGTATCAAAAAACACTCTGATTACAATGGGCAACACACACAGAGGGACTACATAAGTGCTGAGTGTCGAAAATTTCATGATGGCAGTATAAGCACCGATCATGAGCATCATAAGCACAAAAACCAACATCACTTTGCGATTATCAGCAAAAATATCTTTACGTAAAACCGCCAGAAACAAGAGTAAAACCGTGAGTCCGATAGCGATAATAAGCAGTTGACCAATAAAAATTTCGCGGGTAGTTTTCAAATCAGGAATTTCGCTCTCAGTAGCACTTTTGAGAGATTCCAGAATCATAAATTTTTCAACCGAAACCAATTCTCCACGGGAAATAATAAGTTCCCCTTTTTGAACCATCCCACGAGTTGGGAAAATCTCATTCACTTTTTCAGCTTTTACTTTCTCTGTAAGAACCTTATCATAAAAACATTGGCGGTAACGGCATTATTCAAAACCTTCACCAAAATATCGGGATCCATATTGGTGAAACTGGCAGCACGTGTTTCCAGATAGGCTGCTGCTGCTCTGGGTTCATAAAAATCACCCGTTGTTTTGGTAACAGAAAATTTGCCGATTACAAGTGTAAGACGGCCATTTTCCCCCGGTTGTTCATTGGTCGTAATTCTGATAATACCTCTTGAATATAGCTCTTCCAGAATAGTCTTGCCTGCAGTCAGGTATTTGGAACGCTGGAATGTATCTGCCACCTGTTCTGAAACTTTCACAGAAAGATCTTTCACTGCATTGAACAGCACCAGAGTATCCATTTGAAAATGTGGTAACACTGATTTCAAAATCTCCTGACGTTCAGACTTCAGGGAATCGGGGTCTTTTTTAACCGCAAAATCGAATGGTGCTACCAGGTCATTATTATTCCAGGCTTTGCCTCTTTGGAAATCGAACTTATAACGGACCTTGTGAGGCAACAACATAGCAATTACACCAACGGTAATCAGAATGATGATACCTTTAAGAATTGCTTCGTGACTGTTTGAAATATAAATGAGGAATTTTCGCATGAATGACAGCGACCCCTTTGGGTCGGGCTCTAAGTTACAGAGTGTGATTGAAAACACAAAAAATAAAAGCAGGTCTGTAAGCCGGATTCTGTCGATAAACCCGGAATAAACCGAAGTTTAAAGTTCTATCATTTATCTGGGATGAACATCACTGCGCACCTCTATCGGCCTACCCGCGGTACCAGGCGAGCCGCCTGTCTGTTGGTTTCCCACCAGCCCGTTTACATGGCCTTTCAACCCACAAGGTTTACCCATAACACCGGTCACCCGACATTACCGTGAGCTCTTACCTCACATTTTCACCCTTACCCCGAACGAATCGGGGCGGTTCATTTTCTGTGGCACTTGCTGTCTTTTGTTAATTTCTTAACTAAAGCCTTCCCGTTAGGAAGTGTGGCGCTCTGTGTTGTCCGGACTTTCCTCCCCTCATTTTCATGAGAAGCGATAGAACGACCTGCTTTTATTTGATACAAAGATACGCAACTGTTGGCAGGTTCGAGCACTTTAAATGTTCGTCCGGTATGAAGGTTCTGCAAACCAAGACTTACACATCCGCAAAAGATTATTTTACAGCTTGTTGATTAATCACTATGGTTCTTCTAAACTGACAGAGGAACATCAGTTTAGTTTTTACGCATAAAAAAAATAACAAATACCAATGTTGTTAGCTTATATTTGCGACTCTTAAAACACACACACACCTTTTATGAAAACAATTATTAAAACATTTGCAGCGCCAGCTCCCATCGGTCCATATTCTCAGGCGGTTTTAGCGGGAAATTTCTTATTCGTTTCCGGTCAGATAGCAATTAATCCGGCAACAGGAAAAATGGTTCAGACATCCATTTCAGATGAAGCCAAACAAGTGATGGAAAACCTGAAAGCCATTTTGGAAGAGGCAGGACTTGGATTTGAAAATGTGGTTAAAACATCCATTTTCCTGATGAATATCGCAGATTTCAATGCTGTGAATGAAGTTTATGGCTCTTTCTTTTCCGGCGATTTCCCTGCCAGAGAAACTGTGCAGGTTGCGAAACTTCCGAAAGATGCAAATGTGGAGATTTCGATAGTAGCAGTTAAAGGCTGATAAATTATTTCTTCGCTTTCATTAAAGCTATTAGCTTTTCAGGATAATCGGTAATAATACCATCGACACCCAGTTCAATGAGTGCAGTCATATCATGTGGCTCATTTACTGTCCATGGTAAGATACCTATGTGCTTACTATGCAACCATTTTACTTCTGCTGCTGTGAGCAGATGAAAATCGGGGCTGTAATAATCAGGTGAAAAACCCAATTCTGAAATATTCTCGACTGCTCCCTGAGTGTTTTCTACCAGCAAGGCCAGTTGCACCGGAATAGCCTGCTTTTTTAAATATTGCAAAGGCCTGATATCAAAACTTTGTATGGTGGTTCTTTCGGAAATCTTAGCTGCTTGAATTTCCTGCACCAGCACATCGGCATAAACAGTATGGTGGGGATGAAATTCTTGTTCCCATTCCACTGTGCTCTTGATTTCAATATTGTAAAAGGAACTGGAAGTTTATTTTCGACTGCAAATTGTTCCGCATATCGGATCACATCTGATAACAAAGGTTTGGAAACCTTCATCTTTTTCTGCAGCGGAAATCGGGGATGTGATTTGGAGCCACAATCATATTTACCGACTTCTTCCAGGGTCATCTTAAAAATATTGTGCTGCTTTTCATTTGCTTCCGTGATTTCTTTTCCGGAAGGATCGAGACAAATTTCATGCGACATAAAAGGTTCATGACTCACCAATACCTTATTGTCACCGGTTATCACCACATCCATTTCAAGCGTAGTAACACCTAACTTGAGCGCTGCTTCAAAGGCCGGAATTGTATTCTCCGGATACAAGCCCCGGTATCCCCTATGCCCCTGGATGTCGAATTTATTCATTCAGTTAATTTTTGTAGTTACAAATGTACAAATGCCATGCAAATAAACTAAAAATGCATTCTTAACTTTGCTTGACGAATTAAATAATTCTTAAGTTTCGGTTAAACCAGTTCAAAATATATTAAAACCATGAAATCAATCAAATTCGTTTTCCCATTAGTATTGCTAATAGCTGTGTCGCAGATAAGTTTCGCTCAAAATGCAGGCGATCTGGACACCACCTTCAATTCAACCGGAAAATATACCTATGACTACGGATTTGTGGATAATGCAACCAATGTGGCTGTTCAACCGGCCGATCAAAAAATAGTGGTTTCAGGCACGGCATTAACGCCCGCCTTTTCCGGGCAATTTATGGTTACCCGGATACTTCCAAATGGCAGCATCGATAATGGTTTTGGCGTGAATGGCTCTATGGTTTTCACCAATTTTAATGAATCGTATGCTTATGCAACGTAATGATCAAAGATGATGGTAAAATACTGCTTGCAGGAACGAAAGCAAATCCCTCATTCCAGTTTTCACATCTCGTGATTCGATTGAATGAAGATGGAACTATTGACTCCACATTTGGCATCAATGGATTTGCCACTCCTGAAATAAGCACCGGCGACGATTTTGCTTATGCTGCAGTAGAACAACCTGATCATAAAATTGTATTGGCAGGTTCAGCTTTGGATGCAAACTTTAATAATCAACCCGTAGTTGTTAGACTGCTGGAAAATGGCTCATTGACTCAACCTTTGGTGTTAATGGAGTATACCGGATGACCGGTTTCAAAAATGATAATGAACTTACCAGCGTAGCTTTGCAGCCTGATGGAAAAATAATTGTGAGCGGCCACATCGATAACGGTCTCACTGCAGGTGGCCAATTTGACTTCGACATTCTGGTCATCAGACTGAACAGCGATGGCACACCGGATGCTACCTTTGGAACCAATGGCATCACCATCAACCTCAAATGGATTTCAAAATGTGGATGATGCATTTGGAACCGTTGTTTCTTCGACTGGAAACATTCTGGTTTCAGGGTTTTCCACACAGCCCAATTTCAGCTATGATGCGATTCTTCTGAAATACGATACAACCGGTGTTCTTGATCCGGCCTTTGGTATCGGAGGCATAGTTGTGTTCAGTGAAAATGTTTTTGAAGTTGGTTTTGACCTTGTTGAACAGGCTGACGGAAAATCTTATTTGCCGGAAATTCCGAAATTTCCTCCAGCCTCAAACGACTTTCTTTTGGCCCGTTACTTGCCCAATGGAAGTCCTGATCCAACATTCGGATTAAATCGCCGGGTAATTAATTCCATCCAACCCGACTATGATGAAGCTGAAGGAATAGCCTTGCAGGCAGATGGGAAGGCAATTCTTGTGGGGAAATCTTACAATGGAACGCAAAACGATATAGCTGTTGCCAGATTTTTAACTGATGCACCTTCTCTTCTTCAGGATATGAATTTTGCAGGAACGCCAATTATTTCTCCCAATCCGGTTGGCGCAAACAAAGTCATTCGCATCAGCAATTTACCATTAGGATTTGAAAATATGGAACTAAAACTGCTTTCAATTGATGGAAAACAAATTGCAGCAGAAAACATCAAAACAACCTTTGGAGTAGATGTCGAATTTTCCCTTCCTCAAACGATGGCAAAAGGAATTTATGTCATAGAAATTACCAATGAAAATTCTTACGGCTTCAGAAAAAAACTTATTGTTACCGAATAACGGGTGCATCTCATTTCTGCAACCAGTTATTTCTGAATTTAAGCTGAGTATCTGAAGGTTTATCTATTGATTTCAAAACGAATTTCGACCAATAATTTTTAGAATCCTTTATTACCACTTGTTCCCTGATTTTTCTGGAGGAGGCGATTAACAATTTCAATTCAGCGCCTTCAAAAGAATCGAACAAATCACCCACAGAAACATCGGTTCTGCTTCCATTTACTCCGATTATTTCATCGTCTTTAAGTAAACCTGCTTTCGCTGCAGGAGATCCGGGTGCAATGGTTGTGATATACACACCCCCTCCCCGATTTTCAAGTTTCATACCTAGCTTTCTTTCATGCATTAAACCTGCGGCGAATTCAACCAGCTGTATTCCTGCCAAAGCAACAATTTCATTCAGCAGCGAATCGAGTGATGAAGCTTTAAACACCCGATTTCTGAAAAAATCATCAAACCCGGTTCCTGCAACTTGCTCAGCAATTTTCTGAAAATCATCGCCGGAATAACCTTTGTTTTTCAGTGCATACTCCTGATACAAAATACGCATAACATCGTCGAGTGATTTCACCGAATTTGTTGCATTTCTTATCATAAAATCAAGCATCCAGGCAAGTAAACATCCTTCATCATAAATGGAAGTTTTACGTCCCGGCACACCGGGAACATAGCCATCAAGCCAGGTGTCGAATGATGATTCTGCAACAGCATAATTGAACCGACCTGAATTATCCATGTGTTTCTGCACACGGACACTATATTCACTCATCAAATCATCAAAACTAAAAAATCCGGAACGTCCCAGAAATAAGTCTCCATAATAGGTTGTGACTCCTTCATAAACATAGCCCGATGATGAGTAATTCTCCTTCTTAAAATTGTAAGGAAGCATCTCAACAGGGCGGATCGTTTTCACATTCCAGCAATGAAATAATTCATGTGATGCAACACCTAAAAAATCACTGTACAGCGCAGGTTTCATCAGATTATGTCCGGGACCCAGAGCCAACACAGTTGAATTTAGGTGTTCCACACCGTGGTAGAAAGGCGTGGGAAGTAACTGAACCAGAAAATGAAAATCATTGGCCGGAAAAGAACCCATCATCTTCAACTGCACTTCTGTAAATTTCCTAAAATCTGAAATAATCTGATCCCACCCCGGATTACAAATTCCCTGAAGCCATATATGAAATTCAACCCCATTCACTTCATAGCTTTTATGTTGTAACGATGGAGAAGCGATAAACGGAGAATCGGCAAGTCGGTCGAAATTCTCACATTCAAAAACAAAATTGCCTGCTGTTTTCATGCCTGTGGCTACTTGCCAGTCAGAAGGTACATCTAAAATAATTTCGCAGCGTTCATCCATCCGATCATCACAGTACATACAGCAATGAACAGGGTTAATATATAATTGATCGTGGTCGAGATAACAGGCACCGGCATCGGGTTGTGCTGCGTAATACAAATATGATGCTTTAATCATTTTACACTTCGCATCAATCACCCAGGTATCTTTATCAGATTTATGAAATGCTAAAGGTTTTCCGTTTTCATCAGTGACCTCAAAACCCTTCAAATTTTTAGCGAAATTTCCCAATTCATACCTTCCCGGTCTCCAGGAGGGCAAATGCAGTTCCATTTTATCACTATTAAACGAACCATTTAATTCGATATCAACTTTTACAAATCGCTGATGTTCAGATGGAATAGAGAAAGTGTACTTCATATTTATTTGTTTTTCAAAACTTTACAGATCATCTTTGGATGAAGTTGAAACCGGAAGATTCTTTATCTTCGCAGGGCGAAAATAAAGATAAAGAATATGAATTACGATCTCATAGTTATAGGAAGTGGTCCGGGTGGATATGTTGGTGCAATCCGTGCATCTCAACTGGGTTTGAAAGTAGCCGTTGTTGAAAAAGAAAGTCTGGGTGGCGTATGCTTGAACTGGGGATGTATCCCAACAAAAGCGCTTTTGAAGAGTGCCCAGGTTTTCGAATACATACACCATGCTGCCGACTATGGGATTACCGTAAATGATGCAAAAGCCGATTTTGGCGCAGTAGTTACCCGCAGCCGTGGTGTTGCCGATGGAATGAGCAAAGGCGTTCAGTTCCTGATGAAAAAGAATAAAATTGATGTCATCATGGGAACCGGAAAAGTGAAACCCGGAAAGAAAGTGGAAGTTACTGCTGCAGATGGTACTAAATCAACTTATGAAGCTGCCCATATTATTTTGGCAACAGGTGCACGTTCACGTGAACTTCCGAACTTAAAACAGGATGGTAAAAAAGTATTTGGATACCGTGAAGCGATGAATTTACCTAAGCAACCTGCATCTTTGGTTGTTGTTGGCTCAGGTGCAATTGGGGTTGAATTTGCGTATTTTTATAATGCGATGGGAACCAAAGTTACCATTGTTGAATTTATGCCAAATATAGTTCCTGTTGAAGATGAAGAAGTATCCAAACAATTACTGAAATCATTTAAAAAATCAGGAATAGAAATCATGACCGAATCTACCGTTGAGAGCGTAGATACATCCGGTGCACTTTGTAAAGTGAGTATCAAGAATAAAAAAGGTGAGTTGGTAACTGTCGAGGCTGAAGCTGTTTTATCTGCAGTTGGTATCACTCCAAATATTGAAAATATAGGCCTTGAAGATGTTGGCATCATCACTGATAAAGGACGTGTGGTAGTGAATGATTACTATCAGACCAACATGCCTGGAGTATATGCAATTGGTGACATAGTAAAGGTCAGGCATTGGCCCATGTTGCGTCTGCGGAAGCTATTATTTGTGTTGAAAAAATCGCAGGACACCATCCTGAGCCACTTGATTACAACAACATTCCCGGATGTACCTATTGTTCCCCTGAGATTGCCTCTGTAGGATATACGGAAAAGGCTGCTAAGGAAGCCGGTTATGAAATCAAAGTTGGGAAATTTCCATTTTCAGCATCTGGTAAAGCGAGTGCTGCCGGTGCTAAAGATGGTTTTGTAAAACTTATTTTCGATGCTAAATACGGTGAGTTCTTAGGTGCTCACATGATAGGCATGAATGTTACCGAAATGATTGCAGAAGTGGTTGTTGCCAGAAAACTGGAAACTACAGGACATGAGATCATCAAATCGGTTCATCCCCACCCTACCATGTCAGAAGCTATTATGGAAGCCGCTGCTGCTGCCTATGGCGAAGTAATCCACTTGTAAAATAGTGATTGATCTTGAATTGATACTATATTAGCTCTTAACCAGTATTAGTTTACCAGTGACTTTACGAAATCATCAAAGAGGTATCTGGAATCATCAGGACCCGGAGCAGATTCGGGATGATATTGAACGGAAAATGCCTTTTTGTTTTTGACTTTGATTCCTTCTACCGAGTTATCATTTAAGTTTACGTGCGTGATTTCCAAAATTGGAGATTTCTCAACCGCTTCTCTGCTGATAGCGAAACCATGATTCTGTGAAGTAACCTCAGAATGACCCGAGTTCATGTTTTTCACCGGGTGATTAATTCCACGGTGGCCGTTGAACATTTTAAAGGTGGGAATGCCACAAGCTTCAGCAAGCAACTGATGTCCGAGGCAAATTCCAAATACCGGAAGTTCCGCTGCCAGAATATCCTTCACGGTTTGCACCACCTGAGGCATAACCGCAGGATCGCCGGGACCATTTGATACCAACACTCCATTTGGATTCCAGGCTTTAATATCGTTGTAAGAGGCATTAAATGGAAAAACCTGCACATAACAACCGCGGTCGGCCAGACATCTCAGGGTATTTGTCTTCACCCCTTCGTCGAGCACTGCTACTTTGAGTTTAGCCTCGGGATTTCCGAAAAAATAAGGCTTTTTAGTCGATACCGTTGAAGAAAGTTCCAAACCTGCCATTGAAGGCACTTTAGAAAGCATTTCCTTCAATTTAGCGACGTCTGCTATATCTGATGAGATAATAGCGTTCATAGCTCCTTTATCGCGGATATGGCGCACTAATGCCCTGGTATCGACATCACAAATTACGACCATGTTTTGTTCCACAAAATAATCGTTCAGCGAAGTGTCGGCTTGCTTGCGTGAATACTGCAAACTAAAGTTTCTGCAAATCAGTCCGGCAATTTTCAACGAATCAGATTCTGATTCATCGTATTTGATGCCATAATTACCGATGTGCACGTTGGTAGCAAGTAAAAGCTGGCCTTTGTACGAAGGATCTGTGAAAACCTCCTGATATCCGGTCATGCCGGTATTAAAACAAACTTCTCCGGTAGCGGTACCGACTTTTCCGGCAGATTTGCCATGAAAAACGGTGCCATCTTCAAGGACCAGGATTGCGGGTGATTTGGGTGCGTACTTCATTGTTGATAGTGCTTTTGAAAGTGCAAAATAAATCAAAAAAAGGATAATGCCGGGGCATCATCCTTTTTATAAGTTATTGTTTAGTTTTCATTAATTACTCAGCAACGTCTCCTTCAGAATCAGACTTTTTCGCTTTTGCTTTTTTGCTTTTTGGAGCTCCTTCAACAGCAGGAGCATCAGCTTTCTTAGTTCTTCCGCGACGAGTTGTTTTAGCTTTCTTAGTACCTTCAGCAGATGTTTCTTTCACCATTAAGGCGTTGAAATCAACCAGCTCCATCATGCACATTTCAGCAGCATCACCTAAACGGTTTCCGGTTTTGATGATACGTGTATATCCACCCGGACGTTCTCCGATTTTGCCAGCTACTTCGCGGAACAATTCGGTAACTGCATCTTTATCCTGCAGGTAACTGAAAACAGTTCTTCTGGAATGTGTAGAATCGCTTTTCGATTTGGTGATAAGTGGTTCCACATATTTCCTCAGTGCTTTAGCTTTAGCAACTGTGGTATTAATTCTTTTATGCAGGATTAGTGAGGCAGCCATATTCGAGAGCATTGCATCTCTGTGACTGTTTGTTCTTCCTAAATGGTTTATTTTTTTACCGTGACGCATGTTTGTTCGATCTTTTCAATCCTGTTTAATAGCAGGTATATTCTTCTATGATAAATTAGTCTTTCTCAAGTTTATATTTGGAAACATTCATTCCAAAGTTCAGGTTTTTGCTTCTCACCAGTTCTTCCAGTTCGGTTAATGATTTCTTACCAAAATTTCTGAACTTTAGTAAGTCATTTTTTGAATAGGAAACCAGGTCACCCAATGTTTCAACATCAGCAGCTTTAAGGCAGTTAAGAGCGCGGACTGAAAGGTCCATATCCACTAACTTCGTTTTCAGCAACTGACGCATGTGCAATGAAGATTCATCGAACTCTTCAGTTGGAGTTTTTGGTTTGCTTTCCAGAGTGATTTTCTCATCTGAGAACAGCATGAAGTGATGAATCAGGATTTCAGCAGCTTCTTTGAGGGCATCTTTCGGATGGATTGAGCCATCGGTAGAGATCTCAAGAACCAGCTTCTCATAATCCGTTTTTTGCTCCACACGATAGTTTTCTACATTGTAGCGAACGTTACGGATTGGAGTAAAAATTGAATCGATTGCAATAGTACCAACAGGGTAGCTATTCGATTTATTTTCTTCAGCAGGCACATAACCTCTTCCTTTATCAATTGTGATATCGATTTGAATTTTCACACTTGATTCCATATTACAGATAACGAGATCAGGGTTCAGAACCTGGAATGCGGAGGTATGTTTTGCGATATCTCCGGCAGTAAATTGATTCTTACCATTGATGGTTACCTGAACTTTTTCAGAGTCAGTAGATTCAATTTGTTTTTTGAAACGAACTTGTTTAAGGTTCAGAATCATTTCAGTTACATCTTCTACTACTCCCTTAATTGTAGAAAACTCATGATCGACACCTGAAATTTTCACGGTGGTGATAGCATGACCTTCGAGAGATGAGAGAAGAATTCTTCTAAGCGCATTTCCGATGGTAATTCCATAACCGGGTTCAAGTGGGCGGAACTCGAAAGAACCAACATGCTCATTGGATTGAAGCATGATTACCTTATCCGGTCTTTGAAACGCTAATATTGCCATGTTTATATCCTTCTTTTTTAAGTTATTTCTGAATCATTAATACTTCCCAAACAGTGGAAGTCACTGTAACTGATTATTTAGAGTATAACTCGACAATCAGTTGTTCCTTGATATTTTCGGTGATATCGGCACGTGCAGGAACACTAACGAATTTGCCTTCCATTTTGCTTTCATCCCACTCCAACCATGAGTAGCGATTGCTTCTGGAACGGAGGCTATCGGTAATTACTTCAAAAGATTTAGATCTCTCGCGAACACCAATCTGATCACCTGCTTTAAGAGTATAAGATGGGATATTTACCACTTTACCATTCACCACAATGTGGCAGTGTGAAACCAACTGACGTCCGGCTGAACGGGTTGGTGCGATGCCTAAGCGATAAACCACATTATCTAAACGTGATTCAATTAACTGAAGCAAATTTTCACCGGTAATACCTTCTTTTCTGGAAGCACGGTCGAAAGTTTTCGCAAACTGACGTTCCAGGATTCCATAGGTGTATTTCACCTTTTGTTTTTCTTTCAACTGGGTAGCGTATTCAGAAAGCTTTGAACGCTTTTTGGATTGCCCGTGCTGTCCCGGAGGATAGTTTCTTTTCTCGTAATTTTTATCAGGTCCGTAAATCGGTTCTCTGAATTTTCTTGCAATCTTGGTCTTTGGTCCTATATACCTGGCCATGAATAGTGTATTATATGCTTAAAATAAATGCTTTGACTATAAATTAAATTCTTCTGCGTTTTGGAGGGCGGCAACCGTTGTGAGGAATCGGAGTGATATCCATGATTTCGGTAACTTCCAAACCTGCATTATGAAGAGTTCTGATAGCAGATTCACGACCTGCGCCGGGTCCTTTTACAAACACCTTTACTTTTCTCATACCTGCATCGAATGCTACTTTAGAGCAATCCTGAGCAGCCATTTGAGCAGCATACGGTGTATTCTTTTTAGATCCTTTGAATCCCATCTTACCGGCAGAAGCCCATGATACCACCTGACCGGTAGTATTGGTTATGCTGATGATGATGTTATTAAACGTAGCGTTGATGTGAGCTTCACCCACTGACTCTACTTTAACCACTCTTTTCTTAGCGGTAACTTTTGCTGTTTTTGCCATTCTTATAGTTGTTACTGACGGTCTTTCATTCCGCCAGCTGATTCATTACTTAGTTACTTTCTTTTTGTTGGCAACTGTTTTACGTTTACCTTTTCTGGTACGGCAGTTATTCTTTGTACGTTGACCGCGAACAGGTAATCCCACACGGTGACGAACACCGCGATAGCAGCCGATATCCATCAAACGTTTGATGTTTAGCTGAACTTCAGAACGAAGTCCACCTTCCACTTTGATGTTATCATTGATGTATGTTCTGATCTTGGTCAGTTCATCATCATTCCACTCCTGTACCTTCTTACTAAGATCAATACCACTAACGGTAAGAATCTGTTGAGCGGTAGAACGCCCTATTCCGAAGATATAGGTGAGGCCGATTTCTCCTCTTTTGTTTTTTGGTAAATCAATACCAGCAATACGAGCCATTTATATTCCTTTTGTTTTAAAATTCGATAGTTAATTACCCTTGACGCATCTTAAAGCGTGGGTTCTTTTTGTTGATTACATATAAACGTCCTTTACGTCTAACGATTTTACAATCAACGCTTCTCTTTTTCAAAGAGGGTCTTACTTTCATGGTAATAGTTATTTATATCTGTATGTTATTCTGCCTTTTGTTAAATCATAAGGTGACATTTCCACCTTTACTTTATCGCCGGGAAGAATTTTAATGTAATTCATCCTCATCTTACCGGAGATATGGGCTATGATTTCGTGCCCGTTTTCCAGTTCAACACGAAACATTGCATTCGACAATGCTTCTACAATTGATCCGTCTTGTTCGATGACTCCCTGTTTGGCCATTCTTACGTTACCGACTCCTGCTTGCTTAGGTTTATATTTTGGTTTTCCGATAATTCAATTTTTTCAAATGATGAGAGTACATCTGCTTTTGTAATACCGATAGCTACGGTGTGTTCGAAATGTGCTGAAGGCAACCGGTCGGCTGTGACTATTGTCCAGCCATCATCCAATTGTATTACCCCTCTTTTCCCGGCATTGATCATAGGTTCGATGGCTATTACCATTCCTGTTTTCAATACCATTCCACTACCGCGCTTTCCGTAATTTGGAACTTCCGGTTTTTCATGAAGCTTAACACCCACTCCATGTCCTACCAATTCCCTGACTACTCCGAATCCATTTGATTCTGCATGGTCTTGTACAGCTGCACTGATATCGCCGATGCGAAATCCTGCCACTGCTTTATCGATACCCAGGTAAAGTGATTCTTTGGTTACCTGAATTAGTTTCCTGACTTTTTCTGAAACTTCTCCAATTGTAAACGTATAAGCTGAATCACCGAAGAAGTTGTCTTTTATAACTCCGCAATCAATTGAAACCACATCTCCTTCTTTGAGTTCACGCTTTCCGGGAATCCCATGTACTACTTCGGAATTAACCGAAATACAGAGGGAGGCAGGAAAGCCATGATACCCTTTAAAGGCGGGAACTGCTTTATTATCGCGGATAAATGTCTCCGCAATTTTGTCCAGTTCAATGGTTTTGATTCCGGGCTTTATAGCAGCACCGACTTCAGCCAATGTATCTCCAACAAGTAAAGAACTAACTCTTATTAATGCTATCTGCTCTGAAGTCTTGTAGATAACCTGCAATGTTTATTTCCTCCAGATCATTAAATATTAATACAAATAATTATTGCCGACCCCGCGTTAAACTGCGGCACCGACAGCACTGCTACTTCTGCCCTTGATACGTCCCGATTTCATCAATCCATCATAGTGACGCATTAACAAGTGACTTTCAATTTGTTGTAAAGTATCCAATACAACACCTACAAGAATCAGCAACGATGTTCCCCCATAGAACTGGGCGAAATTGCTGTTAATTCCGGCAAGGCTGGCAAAGGTAGGTAAAATTGCGACAAATGCGAGAAAAAATGATCCCGGAAGGGTAATTTTTGACATCACATCATCGATAAACTCAGCAGTCTTCTTTCCTGGCTTAACACCGGGAATAAATCCGCCATTCTTTTTCATATCTTCTGCCATCTGATTTGGATTCACAGAAATGGCTGTATAGAAATAGGTAAACAGAATAATCAGGGTTGCAAAAAGTGATATTGTAGCCGAAGCTGGTGAAATCGGTAAACGTACCGGCAAAAACCTTGCCACGATGCAGATTCAGGAAAAACTGTGCAATAGTTGCAGGAATAAACATGATTGCCTGGGCAAAGATAATTGGCATTACACCTGCTGCATTGACTTTCAATGGGATATACTGACGCACACCACCATATTGCTTATTTCCAACGATTTTTTTCGCAAACTGCACCGGTATTCTCCGGGTACCCTGAACGAGCAGGATTACGGAGGCTACTACTGCGAAGAGAGCGACTATTTCAACCAGGAATATTACCAATCCACCACCTTGTTCATTCAAACGTGACATAAACTCATCACGCAATGATTGAGGCAGTCTGGCAATGATACCTATCATGATAATCAATGAAATACCATTTCCGATTCCTTTTTCGGTAATACGTTCTCCCAACCACATTACGAACAATGTTCCTGCAGTAAGAATGAGGATTGAAGTGAACCAGAAACCGGTTCCATCCATCAGAATTGCACCGGGAGATTGCGCTTTGAGGTTAACAATATAACCGGGGGCTTGTCCGAGAGTCACCAAAACGGTCAGCCAACGGGTAATTTGATTCATTTTCTTTCTGCCACTTTCCCCTTCTTTCTGAAGTTTCTGGAAAAAAGGAACGGCAATACCTAATAACTGCACAACGATAGAAGCCGAGATATAAGGCATAATACCGAGTGCGAAGATGGAAGCCTGTGAGAAGGCACCTCCTGCGAACATATCGATAAGGCCTAAGATTCCGCCTTCAGACTGAGCCTGCAAATTAGCCAGGCCCGAAGGATCAACTCCGGGAAGGACAATATGAGCTCCTAACCTGTAGATGACCAAAAATCCTAATGTATTCAGGATTCTGGACCTAAGGTCTTCAATTTTAAAAATATTGCGCAGTGTAGTTATCAGATTCTTCATTTACCAGTAGCTGTAGTAGTTCCACCAAGGGATTCAATAGCTGCTTTAGCAGTTTCAGAGAACGCATGAGCAGTGATATTTACTTTAGATTTTATTTCACCTCTTCCAAGAATTTTAACGCGGTCACGTTTAGATGCAAGTCCATTACTTACAAACACATCCATTGTAATATCAGTGATGTTATGTTTATCAACAATTCCTTGAATTACATCCAGATTTACGCTGTTATATTCTACTCTGTTGAGGCTTTTGAAACCAAATTTTGGAAGTCTTCTTTGAAGTGGCATTTGCCCTCCTTCAAAACCGATCTTCTGGCTGTAACCTGACCTTGACTGGGCACCTTTGTGACCTTTTGTAGAGGTTCCACCACGTCCGGAACCTTGTCCGCGTCCAATACGCTTTCTATTCTTAACGGAGCCTTTGGCAGGTCTTAAATTGCTGAGATTCATCTTTTCAGAATATCTTAATGTGTTGTAAAATTCGAATTAATTACCCTTTGTGTTCTACAGAAACGAGGTGTTTCACCTTTTCAATCATACCCAGGATTTGCGGGGTAGCTTCTTTTCGATTGATTGTTGCATTTTGCGGAATCCCAGAGCCACAAGAGTACGTTTCTGACGTAAGGGGCGGTCGATACCACTTTTAATCTGCTTGATTATTACTTTTCCCATTTTGTTCTCCGGTTTATACCGGCATTTATTAATATAATATTCTAAATGACTGGCTTATTGACAGGTCTTATCCTTCAAATATTTTCTCCATGGCAACGCCTCTTTGCTGAGATACAGCAATGGCATCGCGCATTTGAACGAGTGCATCGATAGTTGCTTTCACAACGTTGTGAGGGTTAGAAGAACCTTTAGATTTTGCAAGAACGTCGGTAATTCCAACACTTTCAAGTACGGCACGCATTGCACCACCTGCAATCACACCGGTTCCGGGAGCTGCCGGTTTCAGAAGTACCAAAGCACCTCCAAATTTTCCGATTTGCTCGTGAGGAACAGTTCCTTTTGCAACTGAAACTTTAACCAGGTTTTTCTTAGCATCATCAACGCCTTTGCTTACAGCATCGGTCACCTCTTTGCTTTTCCAAGACCATAGCCAACCACACCTTTTTCATCACCTACCACAACAATTGCGGAGAATGTAAATGCGCGACCACCTTTGGTTACTTTGGTTACCCTGTTAATTGCAACGAGTCTGTCCTTTAACTCGATATCACTGGTTTTTACCCTTTTTAGATTAGATGCCAACATAATTTCTTAAAATTTTAATCCTCCGTTTCTTGCGCCTTCAGCAAGTGATTTAACTCTTCCGTGGTACAGGTAACCACCGCGATCGAAGACCACATCAGAAATACCTGCAGCAACCGCTCTTTCGGCGAGTACTTTTCCAACAATAGAAGCTTCTTCTACTTTTGTTTTTTCACCATCTCCTAAAATCTCTTCTCTGGAGGATGCTGCGATCATGGTTACACCTGTGATATCATCTATCAACTGGGCATAGATCTGTTTATTACTTCTGAAAACGGACAAGCGAGGACGCTCGGCAGTTCCGCTGATGGTTCTGCGAACCCTCTTGCGTATACTTGTTCTCCTGATTACTTTTTTGGATTCCATTGAATCAATTATTTTTTAGCAGCTGATTTTCCAGCTTTACGTCTTAATGTTTCTCCTACGAATTTAATACCTTTTCCTTTGTATGGCTCAGGAACTCTGAGTGAACGGATCTTTGCCGCTACCTGACCCAATAATTGCTTATCGTGACTTTCGAGGGTAATGATCGGATTCGCTCCTCTGTCCTGGCGGGTAGCTACTTTAATTTCTCCCGGTAATTCAAACACCACGTGGTGAGAATAACCCAGTACCAAATCGAGTAACTGACCTTGATTTGAGGCACGGTAACCAACCCCAACCAATTCTTGTTCTACTTTATAACCTTCAGTAACTCCTTTGATCATATTGGCGATTAAGGAACGGTATAAACCGTGTAATGCCTTATGACGTTTTTGTTCGGTCGCACGCGCTACCAAGAGTGTCGCGCCATCCATCTGCACAGAAATTCCATCCTGAAGTTTTTGGCTCAGTGTGCCTTTCGGTCCCTTTACAGATACCTCCATCGATTTCACATCAATGGTCACACCAGCTGGTACGGTGATGGGTAATTTTCCTATTCGTGACATATTGAAATACTGATTGAATTAATTAATAAACTAAACATAAAACTTCACCGCCGATATTGCCTCTGCGGGCTTCCTTATCGGTCATCATTCCCTGCGATGTTGAAATGATTGCGATTCCCAATCCGTTCAGAATTCTAGGAAGATCATCAGAACCGGAATATTTTCGTAGTCCGGGACGACTCATTCTTTCAATTTTCTTAATTGCCGGAAGTTTGGTTACCGGATTATACTTCAAAGCAATTTTGATATTGCCCTGGTGGTTTTCAGTCTCCTCAAACTTATAGTTCAGGATATAACCTTTATCGAAAAGGATCTTAGTGATCTCTTTCTTTACATTGGATGCAGGCACCTCTACTATTCGGTGATTAGCCTTCATTGCATTACGCAATCTGGTAAGGTAATCTGCTATCGGATCAGTCATTGTATTTTGAATTTTCTTTTAAACGCTATTGTTTTATTACCAACTGGCTTTAGTTACACCAGCAATTTTGCCTTCGAGTGCCATTTTGCGGAACAGAACGCGGGATATTCCGAATTGTCTCATGTATCCTCTTGGTCTTCCTGTAAGATTACAACGATTATGCAGACGAACAGGAGATGCATTTTTGGAAGTTTGCTCAGACCGGCATAGTCACCTGCTGCTTTCATAGCTGCACGTCTATCTGCGTATTTTGCTACTGCTTTAGCGCGTTTGCGCTCTCTGGCTTTTACTGATTCTTTTGCCATTTATATTAGTTTGTTTTAAACGGAATACCAAATTCTTTCAAAAGGTGGAATGCTTCATCATCGGATTCTGCGGATGTCACAAAGGTGATGTCCATACCGGTAATTTTATTCACCTTGTCGATATCAATCTCCGGAAAGATGATTTGTTCAGTTACACCAAGAGTGTAATTTCCTTTACCATCAAATCCTTTGTTATTAACTCCTTTGAAATCGCGGATCCTTGGCAATGCCACAGAAATCAAACGATCGAGGAATTCGTACATAACTTCATCGCGAAGCGTTACTCTGGCACCGATATTAACACCGATACGCAGTTTGAAGTTAGAGATATCTTTTTTAGATTTTGTCGGTACTGCTTTCTGACCTGAAATATTTGACATTTCATTCAGTGCGTATTCAATAAGTTTCTTATCGGATACAGCATCACCAACACCCTGATTTAAGCAGATTTTAACCAATTTTGGTACCTGCATAGGGCTTTTGTAGGAGAACCTCTCTTTGAGGTTGCTTACGATTTCCTTACGGTATTTTTCCTTTAGTCTGGGTGTGTAAGACATTACTTGATTACCTCCCCTGATTTTTTAGCGTAACGAACTAATTTTCCATCGACCGACTTTCGGCCAACACGTGTAGCTTTTCCTGTTGAAGGATCCACTAACATCACATTTGAAATATGAATTGGTGCTTCCTGCTTCACAATACCACCCTGGGTATTTTTAGCATTTGGCTTAGTGTGTTTAGAAACCAGATTCACCCTTTCAACGATCACTTTACGTGAATCAAGGATTACTTCCAGGACTTTGCCCTGCTGACCTTTATTCTCACCTGAGATTACCTTAACGGTATCGCCTTTTCTTACTTTCAGCTTCGGCTGAACATTATTTTTCCTTTCCATTATATTACCTCCGGAGCTAAGGATACAATTTTCATATACTGCTTCTCACGCAATTCACGTGCTACAGGACCGAAAATACGGGTACCTCTTAACTCGTCATTGGCATTGAGTAACACTACTGCGTTATCGTCGAAACGGATATAAGATCCGTCGCTTCTTCTTACTTCTTTACTGACCCTTACCACAACGGCTTTGGAGACAGTACCTTTTTTTATGTTGCCTGCCGGGATAGCGTGCTTTACAGTCACTACTATTTTGTCCCCGAGGGAAGCATACCTTTTTCTGGTACCTCCCAACACACGTATACAGAGTACTTCTTTTGCACCACTGTTGTCCGCTACGGTCAGTCTGGATTCCTGCTGGATCATCGCTTTTTCAGTTCTTTATTACTACTGGGTTATTTTGCTTTTTCTAATATCTCAACCAGTCTCCAACGCTTGTTTTTGCTGATAGGACGGGTTTCCATGATGCGCACTTTATCGCCAATACCACAAGTATTGTTTTCGTCATGGGCCATAAATTTTACTGTCTGGCTGATGAATTTTCCGTAAATCGGGTGTTTCACTTTACGCTCTACAGATACCACAATTGATTGCTGCATCTTATTGCTGGTAACTATCCCTGTTTTTTCCTTGCGGAGGGCTCTTTCTACTGACATGGTCAATTATTTCTTTGTTTCAGATGATGAAGCCATTGCGCGCTTCTTAAATTCCGTTTCCAGGCGGGCAATCAGCCTGCGAGATGATTTGATTTTGAGCGGGTTCTCAATCGGAGATACCGCATGGCTCATCTTCAGTTTCGTGTAGTTGGCACGTTCCTCAGCAATCCTGTCGCGGATTTCATCGGTAGTGAGGTCGTTTACTATATTTTGTTTCATGTTCTTAAATTCAGTTTACAGGTGAAGACCGGATTATTGTCCTTCGTAATCTCTTCTTACGATAAACCTGGTAATTACAGGTAATTTTTGAGCTGCCAAACGCAAAGCTTCTTTTGCTGTTGCCATGGGTACACCATCAGCTTCAAACAAAATACGACCCGGCTTAACTACTGCTACCCAATATTCAGGAGCTCCTTTACCTTTACCCATCCTTACTTCGGCTGGCTGTCTGGTAATTGGTTTATCAGGAAATACGCGGATCCAGATTTGTCCTTCCCGCTTCATATAACGGGTTACTGCAACACGGGCTGCTTCTAACTGGCGTGAAGTTACCCATGCGGTATCCAGTGATTTCAATCCGAATGATCCGAATGCCACTTCTGCACCACGGGTAGCATTACCCTTGGCTTTCATCTTGTGTTGTTTCCGGAATTTCGTCTTCTTCGGCTGTAACATTTTATTTCAGGTATTTATAAATGCTTAATCTTAAAAATCTAATTATTGCTTGTTTCTTGGTTTCTTATCACGACGGTCATTACGATCACCACGATCTTTACGATCTGATGGTCCTCCACCCTGTGGTCCGCCTTTTGATTTTGTCTGGCTGGTCATTCCCACATTCGGAGAAAGATCACGCTTTCCAAATACTTCACCTTTACAGATCCAAACTTTAACACCAATTTTACCATAGGTAGTCTGCGCTTCAGCGATTGCAAAATCGATATCAGCACGGAAAGTATGCAGTGGTGTACGTCCTTCTTTGTACTGTTCAGTTCTTGCCATTTCAGCACCACCCAAACGACCGGCAACCATTGCTTTGATTCCTTCTGCTCCCATTCTCATGGTAGATGCCACTGCAGTTTTTACTGCGCGACGGAAAGAAATCCTTGCTTCGAGCTGACGTGCGATTGACTCAGCTACTAACTGAGCATCAAGTTCAGGTCTCTTTATTTCGAAGATGTTGATTTGAACATCCTTTTTAGTCAGTTTTTTTAATTCTTCCTTGATACGGTCAACTTCAGTTCCGCCTTTTCCGATTACGATACCGGGACGCACTGTATTGATGGTAACTGTGATCAACTTCAGAGTACGCTCAATGATGATTTTGGAAACACCGCCTTTTGCAAGACGTGCCATGAGGTAAGTTCTGATTTTTTCGTCTTCAACAAGTTTATCAGCATAGTTTCTTCCACCATACCAGTTAGAATCCCATCCTCTGATGATTCCTAAACGATTGCCTATCGGATGCGCCTTTTGTCCCATTATTTATTGTTGACTTCTGTGTTTAATTTTAGTTTACTGATTCAGTTTTAGCAACTGCCTTGCTGTCGAGGATCAAAGTGATGTGATTCGAACGCTTTTTGATACGGTGTCCACGTCCCTGAGGAGCGGTACGTAATCTTTTAAGCTGACGGGCACTGTCGACAAACACTTCTTTAACATAAAGATTGTGGTCTTCAATACGTTCACCTTCATTTTTGGCCTGCCAGTTGGAAATTGCAGAAAGTAATACTTTCTCCAGTCTGCCAGCTGCTTCTTTAGTGCTGAATCTCAATGAATTGAGAGCATTTTCAACTTTCTTACCACGAATCATGTCGACTACCAAACGCATTTTCATTGGTGAGGTAGGACAGTTATTTAATTTGGCTAGTGAAGTTACCTTCATCAGCTCTTTTCTGGCATTTGCTGCGTTACGTTTTCTTGCTCCCATGATTATTTGCTTCCTTTATCTTTTCCACCTGAATGTCCTCTGAACGAACGGGTAGGAGCAAACTCACCTAATTTATGACCAACCATGTTTTCGGTTACATACACCGGAATGAATTTATTTCCGTTATGTACTGCCATTGTATGTCCGACAAATTCCGGAGCGATCATTGATCTTCTCGACCAGGTCTTGATCACGGTTTTCTTTTTGGAATCATTCATGGTATTCACCTTCTTCTCGAGTTTGAAGTCGATAAATGGACCTTTTTTAAGTGAGCGACTCATTATAAATCAGTAATTTATATCAATTAATTAAAGTAATAGTTGAATTATTTCTTTCTACGATCGATGATGTAACGATCAGAAGGGTGATTTTTAACTCTGGTTTTCATTCCTTTAGCTAAAAGACCTTTTCTGGATCTTGGATGACCTCCGGAAGCTCTACCTTCACCTCCACCCATTGGGTGATCAACCGGGTTCATAGCAACACCTCTAACTCTTGGACGACGGCCCATCCAACGGGTGCGACCGGCTTTACCGTAAGATTCTTTATTGTGATCTGAATTAGAGCAGGTACCAATAGTTGCCATACAAGCTACAAGAATCATTCTGGTTTCTCCT
Organism: Bacteroidota bacterium; assembly: GCA_016713525.1. GTDB lineage: Bacteria > Bacteroidota > Bacteroidia > AKYH767-A > OLB10 > JADKJB01. The sequence continues at coordinate 43,917 of JADJOZ010000009.1, forward strand.
GATGGCATTTTGATGGTTGCATATTTACCGTCACGGGCAGCAAGCTGCGCATATGAACCGGCACTACGAGCCATTTTACCACCCTGACCAGGTCTTAATTCCAAATTATGGATTAATGTACCCAATGGAATATCTTTCAGGAACATTGCATTTCCAACATCCGGAGTTGCACCTTCACCAGCCATGATTTTCATACCGGTTTTAAGTCCGTTCGGAGCCAGAATATATCTTTTTTCACCATCAACATAATTGATCAATGCAATATTTGCTGTACGGTTTGGATCATATTCAATGGTAGCCACAACTCCGGGGATACCTTGCTTATCTCTTTTGAAATCAATGAGACGCAATTTCATACGGTGACCACCACCGATGTAACGCATGGTCATTTTACCTGAGTGGTTACGACCACCGGTACGATTCTTAGAAACAACCAATGATTTCTCGGGTCTGGAAGTGGTGATTTCATTAGAATCAATCACAACTTTATGTCGCTGACCTGGGGTTGTTGGGCGTAACTTCTTAATAGCCATTTGCTTACTCTTTCTTTACAAAATTATATATTGCTATAAAAATCAATTGAGTCACCTGTTTGCAGGGTAACAATTGCTTTCTTAAACTTAGCTGTTTTACCTTTAGTGAAACCTGTTTTGGTTCCTCTGGTCTTGGTTTTGCCAATGTAATTCATGGTATTAACTTCCACTACTTTCACATTATACATTTCCTGAACCGCCTTTTGGATCTGGATCTTGTTGGCTTTAGGATTTACAATAAATCCATAACGACCCGTTTTTTCCGTCAAGCGGGTCATTTTTTCTGTTATTATTGGCCTTTGCAGGATGTTCATTTCGCTAATGTTTTTTCAATTACTGGCAATGCACCTTCAATCAGAATTAGAGATTGAGCGTTGAGAATATCGTAAGTGTTTAAATCCGAAGCAGTTACGACTTTGCTCCCCGCCAAATTTCGGGACGACAAATATACGTTTTTATTTGAATCTGCCAGCACAACAAGAGTTTTTTTCTTGTTTAGGTCCAATCCGGTTAAAACCTTTAAATAATCCTGAGTTTTAACTGAAGCCATATTCAAATCTTCCAGAATAGTAATGTTATTCTGTTTTGCTTTGTGGCTAAGGGCAGAAATACGTGCAAGACGTTTTACCTTTTTATTCAGTTTGAAAGAATAATCTCTTGGTTCCGGACCAAAAACACGACCACCACCAACGAACAATGGTGATTTCATAGAACCGGCACGGGCACCACCGGTACCTTTCTGACGTTTCAGTTTTTTGGTAGTTCCGGAAACTTCATTTCTTTCTTTAGACTTATGAGTTCCCTGACGTTTATTGGCAAGAATCTGTTTTACATCCAGGTAAATTGCGTGATCGTTAGGCTCGGCACCGAAAATTTCGCTGCTAAGGGTCACTTTACGTCCTGTATCTTTACCGGAAGATTGTTTTACTGTAAGTTCCATCTTAAATCTCTATTGTAATGTAAGAACCTTTTGCTCCGGGGATAGCACCTTTAACAAGTACCAGGTTTTGTTCCGGAATAACTTTAACTATTTGAAGGTTAACCATCTTCACATTTTCACCTCCCATACGGCCTGCCATGCGCATTCCTTTGAATACACGTGATGGCCAGGAAGAAGCTCCCATTGAACCGGGTGCACGTAATCTGTTATGCTGACCGTGAGTCTGCCCACCTACTCCGGAAAATCCGTGACGCTTTACAACGCCCTGGAATCCTTTTCCTTTCGATTCGCCTACTACATCGCAGTACATTCCTTCTTCAAGGATTGAAACAGTTACCTGATCTCCGATATTCAAATCTTGTTCGAATCCTTTGAATTCGATCAGTCTTCTTTTAGGAGTAGTCTTTGCCTTAGCAAAATGACCTTTTAAAGCAGCGGGAGTATTTTTCTCCTTGCGTTCACCATAAGCCAGCTGAACAGCTGAATAGCCATCCTTTTCTTTAGTCTTCACATGTGTCACTACACATGGTCCGGCCTGGATTACGGTGCATGGGATGTTTTTTCCATCAGCATCAAAGAAGCTGGTCATCCCTATTTTGGTTCCGATTAAACCTGACATTTTAATCTATTTTATACTTTGTTGATTTTTAATTAATTGCAAAAGCTACCTAAACCTTTATTTCAACCTCAACGCCACTTGGCAATTCCAGTTTCATCAAAGCATCTACTGTTTTAGCTGTTGAGCTGTAGATGTCGAGTAACCGCTTATAAGAGCAAAGCTGGAACTGTTCACGTGCCTTTTTGTTAACGTGGGGCGAACGGAGAACCGTGTAAATCTTTTTCTCAGTAGGCAATGGAATGGGTCCATTTACAACAGCACCTGTTGTTTTAACCGTTTTTACGATTTTCTCGGCTGATTTATCAACCAGGTTAAAATCGTACGATTTCAATTTAATTCTGATTCTCTGACTCATTTTATATAAAGAACGATGGTTGGTTTAATATTAAACTGCTGCAGCTTTACCTTTTGCTTTGGCTATTACTTCTTCTGCAATATTTCTTGGAACTTCATTGTAGTGTGAGAATTCCATGGTTGAAGATGCACGACCTGAAGTGATGGTACGTAACTGAGTTACATAACCGAACATTTCAGACAATGGAACTTTAGCTTTCACAACCTGAGCACCATTTTTAGAGTCCATTCCTTCTACCTGACCGCGACGACGATTCAAGTCACCTACTACATCACCCATGTTTTGATCAGGGGTAATTACTTCAAGTTTCATGATTGGCTCAAGCAATACAGGCTTACAGCTTGGAAGAGCTTCACGGAAGGCGGTACGGGCACAAATCTCGAACGATAAAGAATCGGAGTCAACGTTGTGGTATGAACCGTCAATAAGTCTGATTTTAAGTGACTGCAACTGATATCCGGCTAAAACACCATTTACCATAGCAGCTTTAAAACCTTTTTCAACAGATGGAATAAATTCACGTGGGATATTACCACCGGTGATTTCATTCACAAACTGGAGACCACCATTTTTATCATTTGCTTCAAAATCGGCATCTACAGGAGAAGCTACAAACTTGATATCGGCAAACTTACCGCGACCACCTGTTTGTTTCTTGTAAACCTCACGGTGCTCGTATGTACCATTAATAGCTTCTTTATAATTTACCTGAGGAGCTCCCTGATTTACTTCAACTTTGAATTCGCGTTTCATACGATCCACGATAATTTCGAGGTGAAGCTCGCCCATACCACTAATAATGGTTTGACCGCTATCTTCATCGGTACGAACACGGAAAGTCGGATCTTCTTCAGAAAGTTTACCAAGAGCAACACCCATTTTATCCATGTCGGCCTGAGTTTTAGCTTCAATAGCCAAACCAATTACCGGCTCCGGGAAATTCATTGCTTCGAGAACGATAGGTGCATTTTCAGCACACATAGTATCTCCTGTCTTGATATCCTTAAATCCTACAGCAGCACCAATATCACCAGCTTCAATATATGGAATCTGATTTTGTTTATTGGCATGCATCTGGAAAATACGTGAAATACGCTCTTTGTTTCCTGAACGTGTATTCAGGATATAAGAACCTGACTCCAGCTTACCACTGTAGCAACGGAAGTAAGCTAAACGACCAACATAAGGATCAGTAGCAATCTTAAATGCAAGTGCAGTGAAAGGCTCATTTACATCAGGCTTACGGGTAACTTCTTCGCCAGTATCAGGATTTGTTCCAACGATATTATTCTTGTCCATTGGGGATGGCATTAACTCCATCACCATGTCAAGCATTGTTTGAACACCTTTGTTTTTAAATGCAGAACCACATAACATGGGAACCACTTTATTGGCAACACATGCTTTACGCAATGCGTCAAGGATCTCTCTTTCAGTAATAGATTCAGAATCGGCGAAATATTTCTCCATCAACTGATCATCGAATTCAGCGATTGCTTCGAGTAATTTCTCTCTCCACTCTTTCACTTCTTCCTTCATATCATCAGGAATAGGCACTTCAGTGAAGGTCATTCCCTGATCAGCATCATTCCAGACAATACCACGGTTATTGATCAAATCAACAACACCTTTAAAATTTTCTTCAGCACCGATTGGCAATTGAAGAGGTAATGGATTTCCTCCAAGAACTTCGCTTACCTGTTTTACAACATTTAAGAAATCGGCTCCTGCACGATCCATTTTATTTACGAAACCCAAACGGGTAACATTGTAGTTATTTGCCAGACGCCAGTTGGTCTCAGACTGCGGTTCAACACCATCTACAGAAGAAAAAAAGGAATACCAGTCCATCCAATACACGTAAAGAACGATTTACCTCAACGGTAAAATCCACGTGACCGGGAGTATCGATGATATTGATTTTATATCTTTCATCACGATAGTTCCAGAAACAGGTGGTTGCTGCAGAGGTAATGGTAATTCCACGCTCTTGCTCCTGAACCATCCAGTCCATAGTAGCTGCACCATCGTGTACCTCACCAATTTTGTGATTTACACCTGTATAATAAAGAATACGCTCAGTAGTAGTAGTTTTACCAGCATCAATGTGAGCGGCAATACCTATATTCCTTACGAATCTTAAATCTCTAATCTCTTGTGCCATTTTGTTTGCTATGCGCTGCTTATACTATATTATTTACTAAACTCTGAAGTGAGAGAATGCTTTGTTTGCTTCTGCCATTCTGTGAGTATCATCTTTTTTCTTAACCGCTGCACCTTCACCTTTAGAGGCTGAGATAATTTCACCGGCTAATTTATCTTTCATTGACTTCTCATTTCTCTTGCGGGAATACATGATAAGCCATTTCATTCCCAAAGCAGTCTTACGATCCGATCTGATTTCGCTTGGAATCTGGAACGTTGCTCCCCCTACTCTGCGGCTTTTAACCTCAACTGTAGGACAAACATTGCCCAATGCTTTTTTGAATGTTTCCAATCCGTTTTCCTTAGTACGGTTTTCAACCAATTCAATAGCGTCATAAAACGTTTTGAATGCAGTACTCTTTTTACCATCATACATCAGACTATTCACAAAACGTGTAACTGTTGTATCGTTAAACTTCGGATCAGGAAGTAGTAATCGTTTTTTGGGTTTTGACTTTCTCATTTACTTAATGAACTATCAATGTTTATTGAAATGCTTTATTATTGAGCTATTATTTCTTGCCTTTTGCTGCAGGTGCTGCACCAGCTTTAGGTTTTTTAGTTCCGTATTTAGAACGACGTTGGTTACGACCTTCTACACCCGAAGTATCCAATGATCCACGAATGATGTGGTAACGTACTCCCGGAAGATCTTTAACCCTTCCGCCACGGATTAACACGATGGAGTGCTCCTGAAGATTATGTCCTTCACCTGGAATATAAGCCGTTACCTCAAATTTGTTGGTAAGACGAACCCTCGCAACTTTACGCATTGCTGAGTTTGGCTTCTTTGGTGTAGTAGTATAAACACGAGTACAAACACCTCTGCGTTGTGGGCAGGATGTCAGTGCTGGTGACTTACTTTTATCTTCGAGCTTGGAGCGCCCTTTACGAACCAATTGCTGAATTGTAGGCATGATATGGTTTTAAATAATTTTTCGAATTGCGAAACCCCCATTTTTTGGGAAGGGCAAAGGTACATTATCTTTTTCAATTTACAATCAGCACTATAAAAAAAATATTGTGGACTTTTAAACAAAAAATCACTTGATACTAACATATTAATTATCAAATATATAGACTAAAACCATCAATTCTTTCAACACCCAGGTTTTTAGTAATTAATTCCATTAGTCCAATAATTTCTTCCTGAAATTAGTTTTTCATTAACCCAACCTGAACTACATTTGGTGGCTCAATTAAATTAGTTCCAACGGCCAAATAATGAACCTGAATACCTCTCCCCCTTCCACCAGATCTGTATTGGTTGTAGATGATGAACCTGACATGGAATTGCTCATCCGCCAGAAATTCCGGAAACTGATTTCCTCGAAAGAGTTCTTGTTTTATTTTGCAAACAATGGTGAACAGGCATTGCAACAGTTACATAATAATCCTGAAATTGAATTGGTTATGACCGATATTAATATGCCGGTTATGAATGGTTTACAATTTTTAGAGAAAATACCCGAAACTCCATTTAAAGGAAAAGCATTGGTTATTTCGGCATATACCGACATTGGGAACATTCGAAGTGCTATGAACCGTGGTGCATTCGACTTTGTAACTAAACCAATTGATTTTCAGGATCTGGAGACCACAATTCAAAAAACGATCAAGGCTATTGATGAATCCAGACAGGCAGCATTGGCCTTCGTGGAACGGGATGAGGCTTTGCATGAAAAAGAACAGGCTAGAACCTCAGAAAGATTTAAACAACAGTTTCTGGCCAATATGAGTCACGAGATAAGAACCCCCATGAACTCCGTAATTGGAATTACCAATTTACTATTAAGATCAAAGCTCGATGAGCAGCAAACAAAATACGTTTCAATGATCCAGGCTGCTTCAGAGCAGTTAATGTCGATTATTAATGACATCCTCGATATTTCAAAAATTGAGGCCGGAAAGATGCAATTTGAGTCAATTGCCTTTAGTCCGGAACAAGTGATAGCCAATGTCAGAAATATTCTGAGCATGAAGGCTGAAGAAAAGAAACTGGACCTTAAAATCCAGATCGACCCAACTTTGCCATCCCATTTAACCGGTGATCCTTCCAGACTGGCTCAGGTACTGATCAATCTTGTAGGCAATGCTATCAAATTTACAGAAACCGGATTTGTAGAGATTTCCGCAAAACCATTAACAATTAATTCCACAACCTGTATCGCAGAATTCAGTGTTTCGGATACTGGTATTGGAATTGCTGCAGATAAGTTGAGTGCGATTTTTTGAAAGTTTTACTCAAGCTAATTCTGATACGAGCCGTAAATACGGTGGCACGGGGCTTGGACTTTCCATCTCGCGACAGTTAGTGGAATTGCAGGATGGCAAAATAGGTCTGGAAAGCAAACCCGGTGTTGGAACCCGATTCTACTTTCAAATTCCCTACGCAGTCACCAATCATACGCATCATTCTGAAATTGCATCCCCTTCCGGTCATGTTTCTGAGGGATTAAAAGGCATCAGCATTTTGCTGGTAGAGGATAACGATTTCAATAAAATTGTTGCGGAAGATACCTTACAGGAATACATTGGAGATATCAAAATTGATCATGCTTATAATGGTGTTATTGCATTAGAAAAGGTGCGTGATAATACATATGACCTGATTTTAATGGATATTCAGATGCCCGAGATGGATGGATATGAAGCTACCGGTTTAATCCGCCAAATGGAAGGATCTAAAGGAAATATTCCAATAATTGCCATGACTGCAAATGCTACCCCTGAAGAAATAAAGAAATGTTTTGAATCAGGAGTAAATGCTTATGTCTCGAAGCCCTTTGTGCCCGAGGATCTGATATCAGAAATGACCAGAGTACTTAAAGGAAAGAAGATTACATAAGCATTCCAACAACAACTGCTGTTAGCAGCGAAGCAACAGTACCACCTAACAGTGCCCGGAATCCTAATTCAGAAAGTGCTGTTCTCTTTTCAGGAGCTAATGAGCCTATCCCCCCTATTTGTATACCAATGGATGCAAAATTTGCAAATCCACATAATATATATGTTGCAATTATAATTGATTTTTGTTCTGCAAAAGCCCCGCTTGTTTGCATATTTCCCAAGGTGGCATAGGCAACAAATTCATTCAGGATAGTCTTTTCACCCAATAATTGTCCAACCAGCACCATATACTCCGTACATACTCCAATTAACCAGGAAAGCGGTGCGCAGATATAACCTAAAAGAAACTGCATGGTTAACCCGTTATACTTTCCACCGGTGGCTGCTGCAATTTTTTCATTCAGTCCTGTAAAACTTCCTATACCATCCTGCAGGATAAAATTGACCATTGCTATCATGGCAATAAATACCAGCAACATAGCCCCTACATTCACTGCAAGTTTGAGTCCGTCGGTGGTGCCATTGGAAATTGCTTCCAAAACATTTTTTCCAATCCGTTCTTTCGATACTACCAGTTTCTCATCAAACTTCTGATCCTGTGGCATTAATATTTTAGCAGCAACAACAGCAGCGGGAGCCGACATTACAGAAGCTGCCAGCAGATGTTTCGCAAAAAACAAACGCATTTCCGGATCATCGCCACCAAGGAAACCGATATAAGCTGCCATAACACCTCCGGCTATTGTTGCCATACCACCTGTCATCAGACACATCAGTTCACTTCGGGTCATGTTGCTGATGTAGGGCTTTACCATTAAGGGTGCTTCAGTCTGGCCGAGAAAAATATTGGCGGCAGCAGCAAGTGATTCAGCACCGGAGAGTTTCATTGTTTTGCTCATTACCCAGGCAAGTCCGTATACGATTTTTTGCAGGATTCCCATATAGAAGAGCAGACTTGTAAGAGCGGAAAAGAATATGATAGTTGGTAAAATCTGGAAAGCGAATACAAAGCCAATGGAACCACCGGGATTAACCATATCACCAAATACAAAACGTGAACCTTCCATGGTAAAACCCAAAATGACTACAAAGACATTTCCCATGGCTTCGAAAATGTTCTTGATAAAATCTACCTTGAGAACTCCTAGTGCAAATAAAATCTGGAGAAACAGACCCGTTGCAACCAGTTTCCAGGGTATTATTTTTCGGTTGCTGGAGAATGCATATAGAATGAGAATAAGAGATATAAGTCCAATAATTCCACGTCCAATTGAATTCAAACTGATAGCTCCTTCCAGAGGTGGTGGAGTATATTCTAAATGAAAGAACAATCCATTTTCCTGAAATACCAAAGTGGTTGGTGATATGGAAACGATATTAAAGGAGCGGGTATTCTTTTCGGAGACTATTCCGGACTCGGTCAGGGTGGTTACTTTTTTACCTTCAGAAAGCAGGACTACGGAAGGCTCTCCATTTTCAACACGATAAAAGCTGGAATCGAGTCCACGTACTATAGGTTTAAGATCATAAGTGAGCAACAAATTGCTATCTGAAACTGCCCAGGAACCGGATGCTTTTAGACCTTCTTTATGGAGTTCATAATGAAAAGTGGTCGAACCATTTTTCTGAGCAATTAATAAATAATCATTATCGGCAATTTGCTTTACGGATTTACCGGATTCATCGACAACTTTAGTATACTTCCATTTTCTTGAAAGTATAGATTCTAGTGATTCCTTTTTTTCGGATGAACAGGCAGAAAACAAAAAAACTGTCAGGCACAGCAAAAGCAGAACACGGGATAATTTTATCATTGGCGATATCTTAGGCCGGAAAATTAAGATTTTTTTCTCTTATTCAACTCATCCCTGATTTTTGATGCCAGTTCATAAGCTTCGTCATCGATGGCCCGCATGAGTGATTCTTTCAATTCTTCTTCAGATTGGGTACTGAATTCATATAATTGTTTGCTTCTCTCTTTCGGTTTTTCTTTCGGTTTTTCTTTAGGCTCCTCTATTGGTAGCGATTCATCATCAATTGCAACACCAGCCTGAGAAAGAATCCATTCATAAGTATAAATAGGACAATTGAAGCGAACAGCCATTGCAATAGCATCTGAAGTACGGGCATCAATTTCCTGAAGGTTATTATTCTGATCAGAACAAATTAATCGGGAAAAAAAGACACCCTCTTTAAGATTGTAAATGATTACTTCGAGGATATTAATTTTGTAGCTGAGAGCGAAATTCTTGAAAAGATCATGTGTGAGTGGCCTTGTAGGCGTCATATTTTCAAGTTCCACAGCAATAGCCTGTGCTTCAAAACCACCAATTATAATAGGTAATCTTCTGTTGCCACCATCTTCACCAAGTACCATTGCATAAGCACCGGATTGTGTTTGGCTGATGTGAAGTCCTACAATTTCAAGCTTAATTTTTTTCATACCTGAAGGGAAACAACTGAACCCCGGAACCTTAATTATTTCTTATAAAAGTACAATTTCAACCTTTAACTTCCAAAAAACTAAATAATTTAATCACAAAATTATCAACCGTGGGTATTTTTGAATTTTTTAATTTCTTCAATGAGTTTAGGGACAACTTCAAAGGCATCACCAACGATCCCATAATCGGCAGCTTTAAAGAAAGGAGCTTCCGGATCCTTATTAATCACGACAATGGTTTTGGAAGAACTAACTCCTGCCAGATGCTGAATAGCACCTGAAATTCCTATTGCTATATAAAGGTTTGGACTAATAGAAATTCCGGTTTGACCAACGTGCTCGGAATGTGGGCGCCAATGGGAGTCAGAAACAGGTTTACTGCATGCAGTTGCCGCACCTAATAATCCAGCCAGTTCTTCTATCATTCCCCAGTTTTCAGGGCCTTTGAGACCTCTTCCGGCTGAAACAACCAACTCTGCTTCGGGAAGTGATATTTTGTCAGAAGCCTGAACTATTTCCTTCACCATGGCGGCAAAACTTTTCTCATCAAGTGCAGGATTGAATGCTTCAATCGCAGCATTTTGGGGACGTTCAACAACTTTATAGGAATTCGGAATTAAAGCTATGACTTTCACTGGCGAGGTCACTTCTACATCTGCGAAAGCTTTGCCCGAAAAGGCTGTTTTCCTGACCTTAAAACCTGCCGACAAGTCTGGCAATGCAATTGCACCATCAACCAGACCGGCTTCAAGCTTAACAGCAATTCTTGGTGCAAGTCCTTTTCCGGAAAAAGAAGAAGATAGTACCACCCATTTGCCTGAACCGATTTTGCAGCCTCTGCTACAACCGCTCCATAAGCCATATTCACAAATTGTTTCAAACGGTCATTAGAAACTGTCAAGACTTTGGATGCACCATATTTTCCTAAAATTGCCAATTCGTCATTACTTACATCGCCAATAGAAAGGGCTGTAAGCGAAGTGCCTTGCATTGCAGCAATTTCTGCAGCATAGGAAACGACTTCGAATGTGGATTTTTTAAATTTACCTCCGGCGTGTTCGCAATAGACTAAAACTGACATAAGCTATTATAAATATTGAATGATGTGTAAAATCGTTATTTGAAGTATTAAACCGCACTGAAGATGATAACGGTTTATTGATAATTATTGGACCGTGATAATCAGATAACTTTTGCCTTGGTGTGGAGCAGATTTACCAGTTCGTCAACCTTATCGGCATCAACTAAATTTACCTGACTTCTCGATTGAGGCTTATCATATCCTGAAATTGCAGTTAGTTGAGGAACAGCAACAGGTTCGACGACATTTAATGGCTTGGTTCTGGCCGACATGATACCACGCATGTTGGGAATTCTTGGTTCAGCCATTCCCTCGGTAGCACTTACTACCAGTGGTAATGGTGCTGTTATAACTTCCTTACCACCTTCAATTTCTCTTTCCAATGTGGCATTGTTGCCATCAATCGTTAATGATTTGCAAATTGAAACGGAAGGTATATTCAACAATTCTCCAACCATGGCAGCAACCTGACTGCCGTTGTAATCAATTGATTCTCTTCCGGTGAGGATTAGGTCATAATTACCGGTGGAAGCATGATTTGCGATTTGCTTGGCAACAAAGTAGGCATCTCTGGGGGCAGCATTAATACGAACAGCATCAGTGGCACCAATTGCAAGAGCTTTTCTGATTGTTGGATCAGTTGACTTATCTCCAGCATTTAAAACGGTAACCGTCCCTCCGGAACCTTCGGTAAGCTCTAATGCTCTGGTCAGTGCAATTTCATCATAAGGATTGATAATATATTGAATTCCAGATGTTACCAGCTCTTTTTGGTCAGCCGAAAAGTTTATTTTCGTGGTGGTATCAGGTACATTACTGATGCATACTAAAATTTTCATTTTTTAGATTTTGGGATTGCAAAGGTACATTTTTTAGGTAAAAAAAACACATCAAATACGGCATTTCTTACATCATGCAAAATCCTAAATTTGTGAACTTATGAATCAACAAACGCGCATTGAAATGCTGAACAGCTATTTGGCTGAAGACCCATCGGATTCATTCAGCAGGTATGCTCTTGCTCTGGAATTAATCAAACTTTCCAATTTGGAGGAAGCTATGAATCACTTGATATTTATTAACCAAAACGATCCATCCTATTTGCCAAACTATTATCACTACGGAAAGCTTTTGGAGCAATCTGGCAGAAAGTCTGAAGCTCTGGCCATTTACCAAGAAGGAGAAACCGTTGCCAGAATTCAAAAAAACGCACATACATTAAATGAACTGACTAATGCGAGAGAAGCTTTGGAAGATCTTTAAACAACTGACAACACACCTATTAATGGCTTTGTGAATCTTTGAATTAAAGTTTTGCTATTTTTGAGGCCCCGAAACAAACCGGTTTGAAAAACAGGATATGAGAGAAATACAATTCCGAGAAGCACTTAGAGAAGCGATGGCTGAAGAAATGCGTTTAGATAAAAACGTTTTTCTAATGGGCGAAGAAGTTGCTCAGTACAACGGAGCCTACAAAGTTAGTCAGGGAATGCTCGATGAGTTCGGGGCTGCCCGTGTTATTGATACGCCTATTGCTGAACTTGGGTTTGCCGGGATTGGAGTTGGTGCAGCAATGAATGGACTTCGTCCGATTATAGAATTTATGACCTTTAACTTTTCACTGGTTGCAATCGATCAGGTTATCAACTCAGCAGCCAAAATGAAATCAATGTCGGGTGGCCATTTCAATGTACCTATCGTTTTCCGCGGCCCTACCGCTTCTGCAGGAATGCTTAGTTCTCAACATTCACAAGCCTTTGAAAGCTGGTACGCAAACTGTCCGGGCTTAAAAGTAGTGGTTCCTTCCAATCCTGCTGATGCTAAAGGATTGTTGAAGTCTGCTATCAGGGACAATGATCCGGTAATTTTTATGGAGTCGGAACAAATGTATGGCGATAAAGGAATGGTTCCTGAGGGAGAATACCTGATGCCTATAGGTGTTGCAGATATAAAGAAATCTGGTAAGGACGTTACGATAGTTTCCTTCGGCAAAATGATGAAAGTGGCCTTAAAAGCTGCGGAAGAGCTTCAAAATGAGCAAATTGATGCAGAAGTAATTGATCTAAGAACGGTACGTCCTATTGATTATGCAACTGTTATAGAGTCAGTTAAAAAAACCAACCGGTTGGTCATAGTTGAAGAATCATGGCCTTTGGCGGCAATAGCAACCGAAGTAGCTTTTAAAGTTCAGCGAGAAGCATTTGATTACCTCGATGCCCCGGTTTTACGGGTAATGGGTGGAGATGTACCACTTCCTTATGCTCCAACACTCATTGATGCTTATTTACCTAATCCGGCCCGAGTAATCGAGGCTGTTAAAGAAGTCATGTACATTAATAAGTAGTTAACAATCCATTTTCATTCAGGTTTTGTGCGAAATGATTTGGTGATTAAACCAAATTGATTTACCTTTGCGCGCTCTTAAAACGAATCTTACAACTCAAAATAACTTAAAAATCAATCACTTATGGGTAATTCAATTCTTTACCTGATCCCGGCTTTCGGTGTACTGGCATTGCTGTACACAGTGTGGAAATCGGCCTGGATCAACAAACAGGATGCCGGCACCGACAAAATGAAAAAAATCGCCGGACACATTGCAGAAGGCGCTATGGCTTTTCTTAAAGCTGAATATCGTGTGCTTGCAATTTTCGTGGTATGTGTAGCCATTTTATTAGGAGTTACGGCTAATACTGAAACTTCATCACCAATGGTTGCTGTTTCCTTTATTTGTGGAGCATTCTGTTCTGCTTTGGCAGGATACATTGGAATGCGTATCGCAACTAAGGCGAATGTAAGAACAACCAATGCAGCCCGTACAGGAATGGGAAAAGCACTTGAAATTGCTTTTGCAGGTGGTTCTATTATGGGAATGGGTGTTGTTGGTTTAGGAGTATTAGGTTTGAGTTTATTGTTCATCCTTTATAGTGCAGAATTCGGAGTTGATACTGTGGATAACCTGAATCGTGTTATTACGGTTTTAACCGGTTTTTCATTCGGTGCATCTTCAATCGCTCTTTTTGCACGTGTTGGTGGTGGTATATACACCAAGGCTGCCGATGTTGGAGCTGACCTGGTAGGTAAAGTTGAAGCAGGTATTCCTGAAGATCACCCATTGAATCCTGCTACCATTGCAGATAACGTTGGTGACAACGTAGGTGATGTTGCCGGCATGGGAGCCGATCTTTTTGAATCATATGTTGGTTCTATCGTTGGTACCATGGTTTTAGGAGCAGCGTTTATGAATGCTGATTTCGTTGCAATTGACACTCAATTTGGTGGACTTGCTCCAGTATTCCTTCCATTAGTACTTGCTGCAGTAGGTATTGTTATGTCTATCATTGGTACTTTCTTTGTTCGTGTTAAAGAAGGTGGTGATCCTCAAAGAGCATTAAATATCGGAGAATTTGGTTCTTCACTTTTGATGGTTATAGCTTCCTGGTTTATCATTAAATGGATGTTACCTGAAACATGGTGGTTCCAGGATCCTTTGTATGCATGGGCTGATCCTGTAAAAGGAAATATGTATACTTCAACCGGAGTTTTCATTGCAACAATCATTGGTTTAGTGGGTGGTTTGTTAGTAGGTTTGGTTACTGAATATTATACAGGAACTGGCAAAAAACCGGTTATGTCAATTGTGCGTCAATCTTCAACAGGAGCAGCTACAAACATCATTGCAGGCTTGGGTGTTGGTATGATGTCGACAGCAATTCCAACTCTCATTATCGCCTTCTCCATTATTGGTGCATTCAATTTTGGAGGTTTATACGGTATCGCAATTGCGGCTGTTGGTATGTTATCAAATCTTGGAATCCAGTTAGCAGTTGATGCTTATGGACCAATCTCTGATAATGCCGGTGGTATTGCTGAGATGTCGGAATTACCAAAAGACGTTCGTAAGATTACAGATAAACTGGATGCAGTTGGTAACACTACTGCTGCTATCGGTAAAGGTTTTGCCATTGCTTCTGCTGCATTAACAGCTTTGGCATTATTCGGTGCATACATGACTGCTGCACACATTAAGACCATTGATATATCAAAAGCCAATGTAATTGCGGGATTGTTCATTGGTGGTATGTTGCCTTTCGTTTTCTCTGCTCTGGCAATGGGTGCTGTGGGACGTGCTGCTATGGCGATGATTGAAGAAGTTCGTCGCCAGTTCAATACAATTCCCCCTCTTAAAGCTGCTCTTGAAGTAATGCGTCGTAACGGAGATAAGGAAATGGATACCTGGTCAGATGCTGATAAAAAGACTTTTGAAGCTGCTGATGGTGTTGCTGAATATGGAAAGTGTGTTGAGATTTCAACTAAAGCTGCGATCCGCGAAATGGTATTACCAGGGTTAATGGCTGTTGCTGTACCGGTGGCTGTTGGATTTATGCCTATGTTTGGTGCTGAAGCGCTTGGTGGTTTGCTTGCCGGTGTAACTGTTACCGGTGTACTGATGGCTATATTCCAATCGAATGCCGGTGGTGCATGGGACAATGCAAAGAAGATGTTTGAAGAAGGTGTTGATATTAACGGTACTAAATACTTTAAAAAATCGGAACCACACAAGGCTGCCGTAGTTGGTGATACTGTTGGTGATCCTTTTAAAGATACTTCAGGTCCTTCATTGAATATCCTTTTGAAATTGATGTCGGTTGTGGCTTTGGTTATTGCTCCTCTTATTTCTTTAGAGCATAAACCAACTACTGCTGCTGCTCCTGCTGCTGAAGAAGTTGTTGCTTCTGTAAGTACAAGCCAGGACGTAAAAACCCTGAATTGCACCTTTGTTTTTGATGCTTCTCACTCATTTGTAGATTTCAAAATTGGTCACTTACTTTCAACTGCAAAAGGATCAATTCAGGTTGATACCGGAAGCGTTGTAATGACAGGTGATCTTGCTACTTCATCAATCATGCTTCAACTTGATGCTGCCTCTATCAATACACAGCAATCGAAAAGAGATGAACATTTACGTTCTAATGAAATCTTCGATATTGCTAAATATCCGGCGATTTCATTTAAATCAACCAGTATTCGTGAAAATGAATCAGGTGAATATAAATACACTGCAACAGGTGATCTTACTATCAGAGATGTAACTAAACAAATTGAAGTTCCATTTAACTATGATGGTGAAATTGAATCTCCTTATGGATTTAAAGTTTACACTTTCTCAGGTGCATTAAACCTGAAGAGAAGCGAATATAATGTGGCTCCTTCCTTAGGTGCTCCATTAGTTGCTGACGAAGTAAAAGTTAACTTCTCAGTAGAAACTGCACAACCACAGGTTGCTCAATAATCAGAGTCACCTAACAAAAAAATCCCGGCCTTTAAGCCGGGATTTTTTTTGTTTATATATTTCTTGCAGTAACCTTATGGATGATCACAAAAGCGTGAGAATTCTACTTACTTCCGAATTTCTCCTGAAGCTTGCTCACCTGATAACGATCCCAGATAGTTTTCATTACTGCTTTAGTCTGGCGGGGAAAATCACCTTTCATGAGCCAATCATAATAAGAAGGCTCAGAAGAAAAGACAGAAACAACCGTTTTTCCTTTATGCTTTCCAAAATTGATAATCTCCTCCCCTTTCTCATTGTACACCATACGTCCGGCTAAATCAACTGTATTAAACATATTGGTGAACTTGTGAAGGGAATCAACATCCTTTTCAATTTTTCCGGAATATTTTTCCAGTTGAGCTTCCAGAATTTCAAAAGTAGCTATGATATCGGCTTCAGCAGAATGAGCATTTAAAAGGTCCTTTTCGCAATAGAATTTATAAGCAGCAGAAAGGGTTCGTTGTTCCATCTTATGAAAAATATTCTGCACATCGATTAGTTTTCGGTTCGAAATGTCAAAGTTGAATCCGGTTCTTAAAAATTCATCGACCAGCATGGGTACATCAAACTTATTGGAATTGTATCCGGCGAAATCACAATTATTGAGGAATTCCAGTAATTCCTGCCCCAGCTGCGCAAATGTTGGTGCATCCTTCACATCGGCTTCACTAATGCCTGTGAGGTTTGTTATTAGCTCCGGTATAGGCATTTCAGGATTCACTTTCCGGGTGAACATTTCCCTTGAATTATCAGGGAATAATTTCAAAACAGAAATTTCAATAATCCGATCCAGCCCAATAGTTAATCCGGTTGATTCGAGATCAAAAAACGCCAGTGGCCGTTTCAGAATAATTTGCATGATGTTATGGTTTAGAAGATGGATTCGGTTGTAGTTTTAGAATCTGTCGGATTCCTTTTTCACCTTCTTCACCTGTTATTACAATGTCTTGTTCCAGTCGGCCTAACTTGGGTGACCTGGCTTTCAATTTATACTTTCCAGCTGGCAGCAACATGAAAATTTCAGCTGCTGGCCCATTTGCTTCCATGATAGCAAGCACTTGTCCGGTAGCTTCTTTCACAATACTAACCATTGCATCTTTGGCAGGAAGACCCTGTGCTGATAAAATTGATGCACGATATAGTGATCCTGCATTTCGCACCAATGGATCCTTCATATTAAAGTACCAGATATCAAGATCACCCATTCCTCCAGGCTTCAACCCCGACACATATCCGGTACGGGCATTTGCTGAGAGCGTGAAATACAAATCATCATCGGTGGTATTCAGTGGATATCCAACATTCACCGGTTTACTCCATGCCTGTGCCGGATCAGGTTGCGAGGTCATGAAAATATCGTAACCTCCAATACTGTTATGACCCTGAGATGCAAAAAATAAAGTGGTTCCATCATGCCAGAGAAACGGACTGTCCTCATCAAATTTTGTATTCACTTCAGAACCTAGATTTACCGGAACACCCCATTTTTTAGTGGAGTCTTGTTCTATCATAAAAATATCTTTACCCCCTAAAGTGCCTTTCATGTTCGCAGCAAAGTAAATACGCTTTCCATCTTGTGAAATACAGGCACCGGTCTCGAACTGTTTTGTTGCCAATGATTCGTCGAGAAGCTCAGCCTTCTGCCATGCTTTACCTTGAAGCTTTGATAAAAAGATATCTCCGGAAGCATCACCACCTTCTTTGTAGATCAGTAATTTATCGCCATTACTGTTCATTCCTGTGCAAATATCATACGCTTCAGAATTCAGGTTAATACCCGGGTTTTTAGCTTTTGACCACGATGTATCTCCTTTGGCAGAAGTATAAATATCAGCTATTATTTCACCAAATCCATCAACAATTCCACCCATATTACCTTTGCGGTTGGAAGTAAAATAAAGCACTGTATCTATAGCCATTGATACCGGAGAATAGTCAGCAGAAACTGAATTCACCTGTTTGCCAGGATTTTTAAAGCTAACTTCAACAGGCTTTGTGATTGCTTCCTTAGCATTGTAGCAATATTCAACATGCTGATCCAGATTAAATTTGGGATTTACCTGTCCTTTATTAACTTCTTTATACTTTTCGAATGCTTCAATTGCTTCATCGAACAAGTTGGCAATCAGCAATGCTTTTCCCATCTGATAATATACATCTTTGGGTGCGTCTTTCTTATCACCTGCCTTCACGAAATATTGAATTGCTTTAGATTTGTCCACATTACTGTTCAGGTAACACATACCTGTTTTGTAATTGTAATCCATGTCTTCCACATCATAATTCACCAATTTCAGATATTGCTCCAGGGCGCTTTTATAATTGGCATCTTTATACATAGCAGCAGCTTGTTTTTTCACTTCACCAACCTGATCCTTGGTGATAGTTACCACTGGTGCAGGCTTTTTTGTTTGAGCAGAGCACAATGTTGTTAAAAAAACAAAAACAAGCAGCAAAACTGAAGTATGAACAGATGTTTTCATAGCTGATAAAAGATTAAATTTAAATTTCACGGTTAATGTCAAATTGTTCCAGATAATCGGCTACACGACGAACAAAACTTCCACCTAATGCACCATCCACAACTCTGTGATCGTAAGCATGAGATAGAAACATCATGTGACGGATACCTATGGTATCGCCATACGGAGTTTCGATTACTGCCGGCTTTTTACGAATGGCTCCTACAGCCATGATTGCAACCTGAGGCTGATTGATGATAGGCGTGCCCATCACATTTCCGAAACTGCCTACATTGGTGAGGGTATAAGTACCACCCTGAATTTCATCAGGCGTTAATTTGCCTGCTCTGGCTCGGTTGGCCAAATCATTCACCGATTTGGTAAGTCCCAATAAATTCATCCGATCTGCATTTTTAATTACCGGAACAATCAAATTTCCGGAAGGCAATGCAGCAGCCATTCCAATATTTATATTTTTCTTAATTATAAGATTGGTGCCATCAACGGAAATGTTGATCATTGGGAAATCTTTAATTGCCCTTGCAATGGCTTCAATAAATATCGGTGTGAATGTGATTTTCTCTTTTTCGCGTTTTTCAAACTGACCCTTCACCTTATTGCGCCACATTACCAGATTGGTAACATCGGCTTCAACATAGGATGTAACGTGAGGTGAAGTGCGCTTCGACATCACCATATGTTCAGAAATCAATTTACGCATGCGATCCATTTCCACGATCTCTGAATCACCGGAAACAGAAATTGCAGGAGCAACTTTAGCAGGTTCAGCAGCGGCAGGTTTTGCTGGTTCAGATGCTGGTTGTGGTGCTGTTGCAGGAGCAGTGGTCTGCTGTGGAGATGACTTTCTTCGCTCCAGATAAAGCATTACATCTTTTTTGGTTACTCTGCCCTCGGCGCCGGTGCCTGGAATACTATCAAGTTCTGATTGAGAAATCTTTTCTTCTGAAGCAATTGTTCTGACTAATGGGGAATAAAAACGACCTTCTCCGGAAACAACTGGTGCCGGAGCAGTTGCTGCAACTGGTGTTGCTGCTGCAGGAGCAGGAGTTGAAGGAGCGCTGACTACAGTCGCAGCTGCAGGGGCCGGAGCTGAAGTTACCGGAGCATCACCGCTGCCATCACTGATGATAGCGATTACACTTCCCACCTGTACTACATCACCTTCATTAAAAAGCCTTTTGACCAAAATTCCGGCAGCTGTTTAAGGTACTTCTGAATCAACCTTATCGGTAGCAATTTCAAGAACCGATTCATCAGCTTCAACCCGGTCACCTTCATTTTTAAGCCATTTAATAATGGTTGCTTCGGCAACACTCTCACCCATTTTGGGCATTTTCATTTCCACCTGCGCCATAAAATATTGAAATTGAATGAATTAATATCAGTTAAGGTCCTTTTCAAGGGTTCAAAGTTAATCAAAAATAGCTAGTTGCACATCAGTATAAAACCACGAAAGCCCTTGTTTTTTTCAACAAAGGCTTTCATAATTCTGAGGCAAGTAATTTTACTTCACCACCATGCGAATATGGCTGATAGTATCTCCGGTAATTCGAATTAAATAAAAGCCAGGTGCAAGCAGTTTTCAGGAATCTGTAAACTGCCGGAAGTCAACTTGCATCTTTTCAGAAACAATTCTTCCAGTTGGATCAAGTATTTCTACTTACATGATATTTGTTTCATCCCCAAGATATTTTAAAAGCGCCTTTGCTTGAAGGGTTTGGATAGAGAGAGAACAAACTATTTTCAGAATCACCATCTGAAAGACCTAAGAAATTATCGCTCAAAGTGGTCAATGTGGTATTTGTTACGATCGGAGAATTAAGATCAAAATAGATATATGCCGTATTATTCACTTCCGTAGGATCGGGATTAGTTGTAAGCCCTTTGATCCTGTATGAGACATACCCATGACTTCCGGGTTCATTGACATTGCTATCGGGCAATAAAATATTGTTGAATCGGAATGTTACTTCACCGGACGGTAAATAGGTAACATCCACAGGGTGAGAAGACCTGTTAATGGTAAAAGTATTTATATCAAGAGAGGCATCCAACGTATCCACAATCACAACGGTAAATGCTGTGTCTGTGCCTGTATTTTGGAAACGAATCTGATAGTTAAGCCAGGAATCCATTTCAACAAAATGAGGAGCCCCAACGCCGGCAGGATCCACATTTTTGTCGTTGGGGTCATAGGAACAGGTTATTTGCTGAGGGAAGTTATATGTATAATTACCTAAAAAGCCATAAATATCAGAAACCGTTGCAGTAGTAGTGGAGTTGACGAGTGTTCCACCAGCAGGTTCAGTAAGAGAAATTACAGGAGAAATCTGCCCACCCGGAGGAAGATTTGTTATGTTAAAAGTATAAGAATTGCCGGAGATCAAGTCAGGAGTGATGGAGGAGCTGACAAATATTTGAGAAGGGTCATGAGTAAATGTTAGAGATCCGTTCAGAGTTGTAAATCCATCATTCTTAAATGTGGGAATGTAGGACACATTCCAAAAACAACGGGGCCATCCACTATAGGCGACCACATATCCGGAGCCAGCGGTAGATGTTGGATACAATCCGAAATCTAGATTGGGTATGGAAGCTCCTGTAAGATTTACAGAATATGTTGTTGGTAATGAAGTGACATTCCAATTTGAATTGGCCTGATAGGTGATATCCCAGGTACTGGGGTAAACCACTACCACATATTCACCATTCTGATCAGTGATGGCAGAGACTCCACCCGGAGTAACGTTTACAGATTGCCCGGCAAGCACAACTTCACCAATGTCTTTTATTCCGTTTTGGTTTTGATCGAGATAACAAACTCCACTTAATGAATAAAATCCGGATGCACCTACACCAACCAATACTGTATCAATGTCAGTGCATCCGTTAGCATCGGTAGTATAAAGATAATAAATTCCGGGAGTTAAATTCTGGATGTTAGGGGTATTGGCTCCATTCGACCATTGGTAAGCATAGGGAGCCATACCTGATACAGTGGTTGCAGTTGCAGCTCCATCATTACAGGTTGGACAAGTGGCGTTTAGCACAGATACAATAGTGTTCGGTTTCGGAGAAGAAGGAAATATTAAAGTGGTCAATCCGGAGCAGGAGTCACCGTTAGCATCCGTGATTAAAAAATCATAAGCTCCCGGGCACATATTTCCCATTTGAAAAAATGTTGTAAACTGTCCGAGTGGCATACCATTTATGGAAATTGAAAGAGGGAGTGCTCCTCCGTTGGCAGTGATCGTAAAAACTCCCGAACAAGTGGAATCGCATGGAGCAGATTGGATGGTTGCAGAAACAAAACATTGACTGAAAACAGTTACAGAAGTTAACAACCAGCAAGCCAGTATGAGTATTAGTTTCTTCATTTTGGACGAATTTAGATATGGTTAGTAAAAGTAGGTAAACAGAACGATTCTGCCAAAAGACGTTACATATAAGAAATAAGATGCATCCGACACAGTAGTTGTATAGTAGCACAACAGTCTAGTCGGTTTTCCTTAGGATAATCCAACTTTCAGCTTTTTACTTTCTTTATCCAATTCCAGGATCTTCAACTCATAAGTTTCATCAACATGGTAATGGTCAAGTGCATTTGGAGACTGATTGTACTCAGGCAATTCGCTGACATGAAGCAGGGCCTCAATGCCTGAGACTATCTGAATAATCAAACCAAAAGGCTTTTTAAAAAGCACCGTTCCTGAAATAATATCACCTGAATTATGTCTGAGACTAAATTTCTCCCAGGGATCTTCATGCAACTGTTTCAAACCAAAAGAAACCCGGTGATTTTGCTTATCGACTTCCAAAATAATAACTTCAATTTTCTGACCTAATCTCAAATGATGTTCCGGGTGCTCTACCCTACACCATCTTATATTTTTGTTGTGAAGCAAACCGGAAATTAGTCCGATTGAAACAAAAGCTCCGAAATCCTGAAACGATTTCACAACTCCGGTTGCACGTTGTCCGGGTTGCAGTTTTTCTATGTACCGCTTTTGAGCGTCTGTAAGTTTTGACAAAACCTGAATATTTAGCTTAAGAAAAAATTGGCTTTTTAGATGGTGTTGTTAAATAATACCTTTCTCATCTTTGAGCATTCTGTATATTGTTGATTTGCCAATGTTAAGTTTCTGAGCCACTACTACCACATTCTGATCATTATGCTCGAGATAATGACGTATTATCATTCTGCTGTAATCATCAAGGGAATAAGAGTCATTGTAAAATCCGGGACTTAGATTATTGGGCTCCAGATGAAAATCAGAAGCCATAATTTCGTTTCCAGCTGAAAGAACACAAGCAAGTTCAGTTAGAGATTTTAATTCACGGACATTTCCGGGAAAAGCATATGTCATTAATTTTTGTTGTGCTTCATCTGATAATGTTTTTGCAGCATAACCATTGTCTTTGCAGAAGCGATTCATAAAATATACTGCAAGCAACAAAACATCTCTTCCTCTGTCGCGTAAAGGTGGTAAGTGAATTGTTAGACCGAAAATACGGTAATACAAATCTTCCCGAAATCTCCCGGCCTTAACTTCTTCTCTTAAATCCTTGTGTGTTGCAACAATGACCCTGTTATTTACCTTCACAACAGAAGTACTCCCTACCCGGGTAATATTCTTCTCCTGAAGAACCCGTAACAACTTAACCTGCAATGATGGGTCCAGATCGCCAATTGCATCGAGAAAAATAGTACCATTGTTAGCTTCTTCAAACTTTCCGGGACGGGCAGATATTGCACCTGTAAACGCACCTTTTGCATGTCCAAACAATTCACTTTCCGCCAATTCCTTTGGAATAGCTGCCATATTGATAGCGACAAACGGACCTTTACTGAATGTAGAATTGTAATGAATTGCTTTTGCAACTTCTTCTTTACCTGTTCCGGTTTCTCCGGTAATTGTAACTGTAAGATTATTTGCCAGTGTTTTTTCTATCAGTTCAAAAACTTTAATCATTGGCGGAGAATTGCCAATAATATTTTTGCGAAAATCATGTTTATGTTGCAGCTCTTTTTCCAGAGATTGCAATCTATTCTTCAGTTGCAACTGTTTTCGAACATGGCTGACGGTGTTGAGTAATCGGTCGCGTATATCCTTACTTTTTACAAAATAATCATAGGCACCTGCTTTCAGCAACTGCAAAGCTGTATCAATTTTATCCTGTTCCGAAATGATTATTGCTTCCGCATCAGGAATTCGCTTTTTAATTTCCTGCAAAAGCATTGCACCTGTCATATCTGGCAACGAATAATCGAGTGTTACAATATCAGGTTGTTCATTTACAGCAGCGAGAAATTCGGTTCCGGAAGCAAAGCTTCTGACACTGTTTTCAGGATCGAGAGAAAGAGTATAGGAAAGGTATTCGCGATACCACTCATCATCTTCCACCACAAATATTTTTGTAACAATTTTATTTTCCATAATCAAAAATACAATTACAAATCAGGATAACTGTTCGAGTTCATTTTTCAACAATCGAAATACTTCAGTTGAATTTAGTTCAATCTGCTGAACGAGCCAGGCTGCTTTTCCTAATTCCTTTTGTTCAGCCGAAACACTTTCTAATTCTTTAAGCATTGCCGCGATATAAGGCATTCCCATTTGTTTGTAGGAACCAATCATCCGGTGAGAAGTTTTACCAAGCTGTTCCCAGTTCTTTTGTTTTAAATGAAATTTCAGATTGTTAACAGAAGCAAAAGAACTGGTCAGGAAAAGATTAATCATTTTACTCACGAAGCCTAAATTCCCCTGTGATGTGGCTTTAAGTTCTGCCAGATCATAAAGTACCGGAGGTTTTTCCATAGAAAAGGAATAAGTCTCTTCAACAATAACAGGTTCGACTGGCTTAGGATTGACATTACTACGGTGTAGTAAATCATTGATCTTGTCAACCAATTCCTGTTCTTTGAATGGTTTGGTTACAAAATCAGACATGCCTTCATCCATCCATCTTTTCAAATCGTGTTGCAACACATTTGCAGTCATTGCAATTACAGGCACATTTTTTCGAGAGGCGGGAAAAGTGGTTCGGATAATTTTCACAGCTTCAGGACCGGTCATTTCCGGCATCTGAATATCCATGACGATGATATCCACAGGATTCACTTTTAACAACTCCAATGCCTGCAAACCATCTTCAGCAACAACAACTTTAGCCCCTAATCCTTCCAGACTGTGTGTTTGAAGCTCCCGGATCATTGGATCATCTTCAGCAAGCAAAATGTTTAATCCTTTCAACGGATACTCGGGAACATCTTCTGTAAAAGAAGTTTCTCTGGATTCAAGTTCACCAAAAGTGAAGGGTATTCTTACCGAAAAAACGCTTCCTAATCCATTGCTGCTTTCAACGGAAACATTTCCACCTTGCTGTTCAACTACTCTTTTGGTAATTGCTAATCCCAAACCACTGCCACCATATTTTTTCTCAGTATTGCTTTCAGCTTGTTCAAATTCGCCAAAAATAGCTTCCAGTTTATCTGCGGGAATACCTATTCCCGTATCACTGATTTTAAAAAGCAACACTGCGCTTCCCTTTTCATTCAAAAAAGTTGCAGTAATATCGACACTGCCTTTATGAGTAAATTTAATGGCATTGCCTACAAGGTTAAAAAGCACTTGTCTGAGCCTTACCGGATCACCATGTAGTAATAAAGTTTCAACAGGTTTAATAAACAAATTGAGTTTAATGCTTTTTTCTTCAGCCTTCCAAACCAAAGCATCAAATACATCAACAAAAATATCTGCAACTTTAAACGGAACTGATTCAAACTTTAATTTTCCGGAATCAACACGAGTAAAATCGAGTACATCATTCACAATTGACAGCAAATGCTCGGAACTGCCGGCAATAGCTTTCATAAATCTTTGCTGAACCGGATCTAAGGTAGTCTCGCCTAACTTGGCAGCAAAGCCAATGACAGAAGTTAAAGGTGTTCTTATTTCATGACTCATGGTTGCCATGAACTCCTC
The DNA here is from genome assembly GCA_016713525.1 of Bacteroidota bacterium. Lineage (GTDB taxonomy): Bacteria > Bacteroidota > Bacteroidia > AKYH767-A > OLB10 > JADKJB01. Next base: position 69,747 of record JADJOZ010000009.1, read on the forward strand.
TTTTGCTCTGGCTAATTTTTCAGCTTTCAAACGAGCCTCAACCAGTTCTTTTCTTCGTTTACCTGCTACTTCCAGATCGCGTAAAACAAGAATTACCAGCAAGAAAATAACAACCAGTCCGGCTATCAATATTTGTCGAATGGCAATAGCTGCATCTCCCGCAGTTTTTTACGGATTCCAAAGCTTTCTCTTTGATTCTTATCTGCTCATCAGACTCCAGCTTTTTAATCAGCCGTTCAATTTCGCCGGTTACTTTTTTATCGTCGGCAAGAAGAGCTAATTCCTTTTGAGATTGTTCTGCCAACAATTTTTCTTCCTCTTCTCTGATTTTACTTAGGTTTTGTTTAAAACTGCTGATTCGTTCCGAACGAGCCAGTATCATACTATCAACCTTGGCCTGCAAAGCTTTTCGACTGTACTTTCGGGTAAATGAACGTTGAAAAAAATTACCCTCATTAAGTATCACAGATGCTGTATCCACCTCCAATTCGTCGGGTTTCATTTTTTCAATTGCAGAAATCATTACTCTGTTGTAATTAATTTCGAGAAGGCTATCGTAAATAGATACCTTCTTATCTAATGCTGCTTCCAGCTTAAGCAAATCATCAATTGGCCTTCCAGAAGTTACTGCCTTTGCTTTCAGACTGTCGATACCTGCAATAAGGGTATCCTTCATTTCAAGAAAACCCGATAAAAATTATCATCGCGGGTAACTGCAAATGACCTGATATCGGTTGAAGTGCGGTTAAATGAAATCCATAATTCTTTTATACGAAGTAAATCCTCTGCAGGCCTTGCATTTTCATCAACCGTTTGCAATAAACTTCGGGTATTTTCCTGCATCCGGCTATAGCCAATGTAAAGCACCCCGGCGATTAAGATGAAAGCAATGATGGTAAAGATCCTGATCCGGGTATGACTATTCATCTTAAATTTGGATTTGAGCCCTGGAGCCTGCTAAAGTAACTAAAACGGTCTCATTTTGGGAAAATTGCCTACAATTCTGTTTCAAAATAGGAAAATGTCTCGTTTTGGCACAGCTGGTAAAAAGGAAATTAATACCCTCTAAAAACACAGTTAATTAATTATTTATCAATTGTTTATTCAATTTTCCAAAATCATTCAGAGCATTTTTAAAAAGGTGGCACAAAACTTATAAGAAGGTTGCCAACGAACCCTCTAAAAAAATAAAACTATGAAAAAGATAATTCTTGGCAGCTTCGTTGTGATTGCTGCATTAGTAACCGGATGTGAAAACTACAAAGATGAATTAGCGCAAATGACTGTTACTAAGGATTCACTCCTGGCAGTATCGAGTGCGAAAGACAAATCAATTGAAGAATTCATGACATCCTTTGAAGAAATTGAATCTAATCTGGCGGAGATTACAGTAAAAGAAAACAACATTAAAGTTGAATCTGCTGAAGCTGAGATGAGCAAAAACAGCCGCGAAAGAATTACCAGCGAAATTGCATCAATCAAACAATTGATGGAAGACAGCAAAGCTAAGGTTGAAGAACTTAACAAAAAAGTAAAGCAATCAAACTTTAAAGTTGGAAAATTCGAAAAAATGATTGCAGCTCTGAATGAGCAGATCGCAACCAAAGATTCTCAACTGGTAACTTTAAACACCCAGTTATTAGCCTTGAACACTCAGGTTGAAGGATTGAATGGAACAGTTGCTGCTTTATCAACCAAAGATTCAATGAACACTAGCGTAATTCAATCACAGGTAACCAAAATGAATACAGCTTACATTGCGATTGGAAACTACAAAAAACTTCGTGACACTCAAGTGGTGACTAAAGAAGGTGGATTCTTAGGCCTTGGTAAAGAAGAAAAACTTAATCCAGCTTTAAATGCAGAATCGTTCACAACTGTTGATATATCCAGAATAAACAATATTCCTTTGGATACTAAAGAAGCTAAATTGGTTACTACTCACCCTGCCGGTTCTTATACAATTGAGAAACAAAACGACAAAGTGAGTGAAATAAAAATCACAGATGCTGAAAAATTCTGGAGTGCAAGTAAGTATCTGGTAGTAATGACCAAATAATGAAAGTGTAGTTCCCTATTTATTAAAACAAGTGTTTTCAGGTTGTGTAAAGGGGGTGAGATGAAAATCTCGCCTCCTTTTTTTATTAGTGTATTACAACCAGTTTTTCAGTCAGGAAATGTTCATTGGTACGCAAGATAACATGATAAACACCTGCAGCAAAATCATAACAATCAACAGAAAATTCATGCTCACCGGCATTAATTTTGCCTTGATGTAATTTCATGTGTGACTTTTATTACTGTCATATACTTCAAGAATCGCATAGGTATTAAATCCTGCAATCAATTGAATACCGGTATCAGCATTTGAAGGATTTGGAGTTATCAACATTTTGTGAGCATTTTTATGTGGATCAATTTCAGTTGGAACTCCTGTTGTTCCGGGTTGATACTTCCAACCGTACTACCGGATGCGTAGGCAATTCCGGAAGGCAAAACAAAGAACCTGTTAGTCCGGTTATTGGGTTGTACCACAGACCAGCTGTTTCCGCCATCGACAGTTTTATACATTGCTATTCCATACCCATCTATAAAGCCGATTGAATCATTTACAAATCCTATTCCTTCAGCATCTATATTTACAGTCAGACTAACAGGAAGTTTTTGAAATGTTGCACCTCCGTCGGTTGACTTAACAAACCAGGTTGCATTACCTGTCAATGACTCTACTGAACCATACACCAAACCATTATTTCGTGATTGCAGTTTCCAAACATATTCATTAGGAATTCCGGTGTGAAAAATCCGGGTCCATGTTGCCCCGCCGTCAGTTGATCGTAAATACAACCACCTGTTGCCAGAGGAATATCAACTAGTCCACTTAATAAAATTTCATTTGCATTAATGAAAAGGCATTCTACCAAATTATCAGCAAGAGAATTCAGATTTTGATAAGTCCATGTAACTCCACCATCAAATGATTTGTACAGGCGGGCGTTCTGACTCCAGTTACCAACCATGAAAACGGTATTTCCAAAATGAGAAATGCCACAAATACCATAAGGTGGAAGCGGTAATGTTGCTGTGAAATCGGTCCAAGTTGAACCTCCGTTTACTGTTTTGAAAACTTTTCCATTGAGTGTGCCGGCAAAACCTGTTGAAGGATTTATGAATTCAATGCTTCTGAAATATTCTGATGAAGCAAACTGGAGGAACCAATTGGTTCCTCCGTTTACAGTTTTATAAATGTATCCATCGCCGCTGCAGGTCCATCCGGTAATGTCATCAACAAAATAAATGTCATCTAAGCGAGATGTTGTGAAAGGTGATCCAGGCAGCTGAACCCATTGGCTGAATGCTGAAGTGGTAAAAAGTAATCCGCAGAAGAAACTGAGTATTATTTTCAGCATGACATTATTTTTTTAATGGGTGAACTATTATCTATTACTCAACTATCAACTTTCCTGAACTTGATTTTCCTGCATCATTTCGAAGTGTATAAATGTAAATTCCCGATGAAAACATGGATATATCAACCTTTTGTCGAACAGCACTTAATGTTTCAGCCAAAACTACTCTGCCGGTAACATCGATAAGTTCAAGAACATTAGTTGATTTGTAAAACTCAGAACCTTCTTTAATTACAACTTCGAATGAACCGGATGCAGGATTAGGTGCAATGAACACGCCATTTTGATAACTGATTTCACCAATTCCAACAGGTCCGATAGTAAAATTTTTATCATTAATATCGAAGAAAATATTTCCATTACCTTCAACCATAACTCTTGCAGTTATTGTTGAAACATTTGGAACATTTACATTATAGCTTCCATTATTCGGAACTGCTGTTGCCAAAACAGTAGGGAATGTATTTCCACCATCAGTTGAAAGCAGAATATTTACCAATGGAGTATTTATCGGAGCCAAATCTGAACCACCAATATCCCAGGTTACTGTTTCAACACCACCGGCAGCCCAGGTAATTCCGGTTACATTTGGAGAAGTAACAGCGAATGCCTGTCCGGTATTGATTACTTCAACCTGAATTGTGGTATCGTTATTAGTAACACCTCCTCCATTTAATCTGTTGTCGCGAGCAGTCAGTTTAAAATTCAAAATTCTCGCATACGATGGCTTTACTTCGCCTATAGTTTGATTATTATTGAGAATATTTGAGAGCTTTGGAAAAAGACGCACCGGATTTGGGGTAGGATCAAATGACCGGAAAATAGGAGCATTACCAATTGGAGCACTCCACGTTCCTGCGGGACCCAGGTTATATTGTTCCCAGCAATAAGTTACCGGATCGCCATCGGGATCAGTAGCATTACCTGTTAAACGAAATGGTGTCAGATATGGAATGATATAATTCCCACCGGGATTAATTACCGGAGGTTGATTTCCAGTTGGTGTTACAACAGGGCAATTATTACCAAATCCTGTGGTTGTGTAGGTAATTATTTCATCAAAACTTTTTGTATGAAAGTAATCATCACTATTAGACTGAAGGTTATTGTTTCCACAAATTCCGGCGTAAGCCATGATGGTGCTGCCACTGCCGGGTTCATAAGCTGTAGTGAATGAACGATTTCCTGAACATGCACCTATTTCACAATTAAAAGTATGATTACCACCAAACTGGTGACCCATTTCATGAGCCACATAATCGATATCAAACGGATCGCCAAAAGGAGAATTGGAACCGGTTACACCCCGAGCTTTATTCGAAAAATTACAAATCACTCCCAGTCCTGCAATACCACCACCACCAGTACTGAACACATGTCCGATATCATAATTCGGACCTCCGATACGGGCATTAACGGTAGTTTGATTTTGAGCAAGCATTGCTCCCCCATCGCTATTGGTATATGGATCGGTATTAGCATTGGTGAAAATAAGAGTATCCGTATTTGCAATTAATACCATTCTGATTGCAAACTCCCTTTCATAAACTCCGGTAACACGATTTACCGATGTAACAATTGCTGCAAGCGCACCAGCAACAGTCCCTCCAAATACAGAAGTATATTCACCTGTTGTTGCCATTGCAAGGCGATATGTTTTCAAATCTGTACCGATTGATCGCTGTACGGAAGGATTTCCATTTCGTTGCTGTTCATCGAATAACGAAACACCATCAGGAGTATGACAAATAAATTCTTTAGTAGTGATAAAATGGCGGGTATAATAAACCATCAGCATATCGGGATCTTCAAGAGTTAGCGGATCAATGAATACTGTTTGACCGGCTGTAAGAATCATTGCATGAAATCCAAATTGCGTAAAATCAAATTTAGCTGTTGCATATGGGTCAGTGATTCCCTGACCGCTATAGGTTGTAATTTCCGGATAACGTGTAGCAAGATCAGGATGCATCACATCTGATTTTAAAATGCGAAACTCCTGAAAAGAACCATCGGGCATAGGAATTTCGATAATCGATGATGAATTTCTTGCAGACACTTCAGATTCATGAGGTGCACTTTCAAAGTGATTCAACAAGGCCTGACTGTTCAGTTGAAAACTAAGAAATTCAGATGCCTGAATAATCCGTTCTCCTTTAAGAGCTACCTTTTGAAGTTCAATCCGTTGCCATGCGCTTCTCCCCTTTTCAGAGGCAAATGTTGTCAATTGAGTGGTCAATAACAATGACAAAGTAAGTAATAGTGATTTAGGTCTCAGGTTCATCATAATGAATATTTAAGTTGGTTGTTTACATATGGGATATTTTACCTTTCGAAATCTTCTTTGGAATTTTCGGGAAGATATTTTCGGTAATAACTGATTACATGAATGGAATCATTTTTACAATAGGGATCAATAACTATAGCACCCCTGGAGCTCTGAATCATTGCACGAAATCCTTGTGGTGAAATGTCAGCTCTTATCTTATCGGTTGCATAAATATTGCTGGTACCGGAATAAGTTTTTATGTTGGGGAATTTAGCTGCCAGTTCGGGAGCCATCACCTTCACCTGGGTCATGATAAAATCCTCAGTTCCGCCATCAGGTAATGGTATAGAAAGAACAATGGTATCCTTTGCAAGTGCACCGGAAGTTTCACCCTGGATTACCATCAGTTTCCGCAATGCAGGATAATTGACTTTTAGCAATCGGTAACTGGTTGGGAAAACCTTATCGGGACATGCTAAATCGCTGAGGTGCAACAACCACCTCTTCAAACAAAACTGGTTTTGAAACCTGAGCAGGGTTAGTTTTGCGGTAAGGAGACGTTTCCCTTGATTTGCAGGAAACAAATACTGCAGCAGTAATAATTGCACTCAGCAAAAGCCTAATTTTCATGGCAAACTCGGATGAATCTCAAAGATAGCCACAATAGCCATTCATTCAAAGGCGAACCTCAATTTTTACAATTTTACTACTTTCACTGAAGCCTTTTCATTGGGGGCAGAAATACTCACCAAATAAATCCCGCAAGACCAGTTGGAAGTATTAATTTTCAACTGGTTACCTTGAATTGAACTACCAGAAAATACTTTCTGTCCTGAAGCAGATATCACCTCAATTGAAGGTGAAAAGACCGTTTCTGTCCAAACGATATCCATTTCATCCAAAACCGGGTTGGGATATGCTCTTAATCCGAAATCAGTAATCTTACCGCCAGCAATTGCATCCCGGCACGTATTTGCGAGAATTGCATTGCAAAGCGGAGTTCCGGCTATTTTACCTGAACCCGGTTTAGTTTCGATATAGTCACCTGAAATATCCCAAATTACAACTCCGGCCATATTTTTTTGTACAGCAAATGCTGTTTTCTGACCTATTGAATTTTCATCATCAAAACTCACAAAAGCCTTACTCCCGTTTTTACCTGTCAGGTAAGGCACCTTAGCGACTTCATCAAATTCTGTATCAAACAGGTTTTGCTTTAGCATTATTATAAAGTAGGAGGTTCCCTTTTCATCAGGAAAAGATATGGCATCAATACCTGTTGAAGGTGCATGCAGGGCTACTTCTTCCTGAAAGGTTGCTGTTCGTCCGTAAAAGGCTAAACCAAGAGTGATTTTGGAGGATGGAATGTTAAAAGTATCAGTCAAAAGCGTTACCGAATGATCGACATTGTACCGAAAATTTCCTGTTGCAGGCTTGTATAAAGGAGTATTGTGATTCGTGGTTTTGTCCCAGGCACCATAATAATTATAAGACATCAGATGGATCAGATCTAACTGAGGCTCGACCATAGCCCAATCGATTTGAGCCATGTGTTTTTGAGCTGGTCCGGTTGCGAAAGTCAACAGATAACTTTTGCCATCCGAATTTCCCGTTTTAACTAAAGCAGCCTTTAATTCTGAAATCAATAAGGTGAGATTGGCTTTATCGTCGGGTGTTCCATTATGTGGAGCATGTCCGGGATATTCCCAATCGATATCAATGCCATCGACACCATATTTGTGAACAATTCCGATACAGGAGTTTCACGAAATTTTTCTTTTTGGATGGGTCTGCTGCAATTGCAGGAAAATGTGATGACCAGGTCCAGCCACCAACCGAAACAACAACCTTCACACCATTTTGATGTGCTTTATAAACCAGCGAAGAACTTTTATCGTGTTGCAATTGCTGATTCCGGTTTCCCAATAAAATCAGGTTGTCGGTGCATGCATCACCTGGAACCACCTCACCACCGGGCATAGGTTTAAAAAACGCGTAATTGATAATAGTATAATTGGAATAGATAATAGTTTCGGGATTAACCAGTTTATTTCGTTTGTGATACTTCCATCCGGCATAATAACCAACTACTTCCTTACAAGGCTGAGCAGTAACTGTGAATGAAAAGAGGGCAATTATTAGTGAATAAGTAAGTTTTTTCATCATATTTTTTGATCCGGGGATAAAAATACTGCCCTAAGTAATTATATTTGTCCGTGAACAATTTGTGTTTTCAACATTCTTGTTAACTATTTACAGTTTCTCAAACACAGAAGTGAATTTTCAAGTAAGATGCATTCCTTCATACAGACACTAATTACCGAAATACGACATACCTATTACGGTGACTATCGGAAGGTTTGCATTATTTTTCCTACCAGAAGAGCATGCCTCATTTTCAGAAAAGAGTTTGCAGCTGCACACGATCAGCCAGTCTGGGCACCTGGTGTAATGGGAATTGGAGATTTTGTGGCTAAGCACATAAAGACAGGTGTTTCAGAAGATATTCCTTTGTTACTTTCGTTGTATGAAGTTTATAAAAAGCATTGGCCGGAGCAGGATTTTGGCCGTTTCTATGGCTGGGGCCAGATGATGCTCAATGATTTTGATGAAATCGACAAGCAACTTTATGAGCCTTCCCGACTGTTTGCCAATATCAGTGAGTTGCGTAAAATAGAAGCTGCATTTTTACCTGATGCCGAATCATTGCATTGGATCCAGGAATTCGTGGCTTCATTTAACGAAGAAAAATTAACGTATCTGCAAAATGAATTCATTAAGAGTTGGAACAGACTCTACGAAATATATGAAGCATATGATAAACTTCTCACGGATAAAAATCAATCTTATGAAGGCAAGGCTTACAGAGACCTAATTGAGCAACTCAAAAAGGTACTTTTACAAGTAACTTTGATCATTTTGTTTTTGCGGGATTTTATGGTTTCTCCCGTGCTGAGGAAGAAGTCATTTCTCAGCTAAGCAAGAAGTTTCAGGTTTCTCTGTACTGGGATGGTGATGAATATTATATTAACAACACCATCCACGAGGCAGGTATTATTTCAGAAAGACAGCGCTTAATAAATGAAACATCCAACTGGATTGAGAATCATTTTGGAACCGGAGAGAAACAATTGGAATTTGCAGGCGTTCCATTGCAGGCTGGACAAGCCAAATATGCGGGAGAACTACTCAGTAATTTAATCAGTAGTAACTCTATTGATATAAACAGCACGGCTATTATACTGGCAGATGAAAATTTATTGTTCCCTGTACTTTATGCGATTCCCCATCTGGTTCAAACCATCAATGTAACAATGGGCTATCCTTTAAAAGAAAGTCAGTTTATAGTGTTGCTGGATCAGTTGAGACAAATTCAAAAAAACAAAAGGGTCAGCAAAACAGGACAAATCCGATATCATCACAAAGATATCAGTGCATTGCTAAATCACCCTTTGCTGGCATCCGTTGTTACGAAACACCCTATTGATATTGATGATACCAACTTCCAATACTACGACCTGGAAGCCATTAATCGTATTTATTCACTGAATGGTGCTGTTATTTTATTTGATGCAATACCAGACACGGAAGGTTTATTTTCATACCTTGATAAAACATTGGAGCTTATACACCTGAATTTATCTGAAAAGTCGGGCAATGTAGTTTATTTTGAAGATGCTGTTTTATCATTCATTGCAAACGAGATTCGTTTATTGGCAGATATTCTTTCTGCACATTCATCCGAAATTCCGGTTGAAACCGGATGGCAGATGGTTCGGGAATGTATTGCCGGATTAAAAGTTCCTTTTACCGGAGAACCGGTTAAGGGATTGCAGGTAATGGGTTTTCTGGAGACCCGGGCACTCGATTTCAAAAACATAATAATAATTGGTTGTAATGAAGGAATCTTACCTGCCAGCAGTGCAGGCAAATCATTTATTCCCTATGCATTAAGAAAGGGATTTGGACTTGCCACTTATGAAGATCAGGATGCCAGTTTCTCGTATCATTTTTACAGGCTGTTTCACACAGCTGAAAAAGCATTTTTAATTTACAACACTGAAGTAGGGAAAACCGGCGGTGGAGAGCCGAGCCGTTATCTTTTACAATTAGAGCAGGAATTAGAGGAATACATGGGAGCCAGACTCACCATTTCAAAAAAAATAATCTCTACTCCTATCATTCAGGAATCGGTGCAGGCTATTTCAATAGTTAAGGATGAAAAAATTCTGGAACAGTTACAAAGGTTTACGGGGCAGAACGACAACTCCAGATCTCTTTCCAGTTCCGCATTAACTACATATATAAATTGCAAGTTACAATTTTACTTCCGGTACATAGCATACCTTAAGGAAAATGATACGGTTGGCGAATCTATAGAGGCTGACATTTTTGGAAATATTCTGCACCGGGCGCTTGAGTTGCTTTATGGTTCCAGTTCGCCACAAATAGATGTTGCAGCAATCGACAGGTTATTGGCACAAGCGGATGAAGCAGTTGATCGTGCAATAAGAGAAGTATTTAAAACGGAAGCAGGTGATTTGCATGGGAATGATATTTTACTTGCAGAAGTAATCAGGGAGTTAGTGAAAAGAATGCTTCAGCAAGATAAGAAAGATGCTCCGTTCACTATAGAACAACTTGAAGGAACTTATCGTTCTACTATTCAGGTTAACGGACTTCCAATAAATTTATATGGTAAATTCGATCGTGTTGATGAACAAAACGGCACGGTGCGCATCATTGATTACAAAACCGGGAAAGTTGAATTAAAAATGAAGAATTTGATTCTTTATTTACAGATCCCAAAAAGAAAACGCTTTTTCAGTTATATTTTTATTCAAAAATTTAAAAAGACCTGCATCCCGGCAAGGCGGTTAAAGCTGGATTTTATGTTGCATCTTCTCTGGGAGAAGGAATTAAATGGCCAGGAAATGGCGACCATGTTTCTGAAGATGAATTGACTCAATTCGCACTGTATCTTACTCAACTGATTGCATCTGTTGTGGACCCTTCAAAACCATTTAACCAGACAGATGATTTAAAAAGGTGTGAGTACTGTGAGTTCAGAACAATTTGCCAGAGATAAATTTAATAGCAAATCAACGACTAATCTTCTTTATCCCCTGATATTGATTGCTGCAATGTTTCCAAAACTGCAGTTACGAAAGATAAAATAAGACTGAACAGAACGGCCCACCAAAAGCCATCGATTGAAAAACCGGGAACTATTTCCGCTGCAATCAAAATAATTAGTGCATTTACCACGATCAGAAACAAACCAAGGGTAATTAAGGTTATAGGCAGCGTTAGAAAAATAAGAATTGGCTTAACGAAAATATTCAGGATAGCCAAAACTATTGACAGAATAATAGCTGTAAGTGCATTTTCGATAGCTACTCCGGGAAGAAACCAGGAAACAATAATTACTGCAAGGGAAGTGGTAATTAATTTGGCAAGAAAAGGCATTGCTGCTCCATTTGAACTCATAACAATAACATTTGGTACTTATTAATTCATAACAAACAACTTCAAAAATAGTTGTTTGTTATGAATTTTCAAATACGTTGGTGCTTTGTTATTCTTCCTTGTAACTACCAAAATTTTCTTTAAACCAGATACCTGCCTGTGCATATTTGAGATACAATCCGTAAGCAAGTGCTTTTACAGCGCCTTCTTTTTCTTGTAGAAAAGCACATCTCTTTCAAATACGTCCCAGTTATATTTGGTAAGCAAATCCTGTGCAATTGATATAGTTGGTTCTAATGACCTTGCAGTGTGCCACCAACCTTTGGGAACAAAAATGGTTTCACCCGGATGTACAATATCAGTTATCGGCTTCGCATTCTTGAACAGCGGATATTTTTCATAATCAGGTTTATAATATTCCTTCACACCTGATTTCCATGGATGTTCTATTTCCGGATACAGAAATGCTTCCTGACCGGGTTCATAAACGATGAATTGTTTGCGACCATAAACTTGTGTTACAATAGCATACAAACCATAAAGATCATAATGAATATAAGGGAACCAACCCGATTTACCTCCAAAAAATATTTCAAGAGTAGAAGCCTGCGGAATTACTCGTTTTGTAATTAATTTACTCTTCAACCGATTCTTAGCTAGAACACTAAACCCGGGAGATATCATTGGTAATAATTCTCTGAAATTCTTTTCAATATCGATTTTGAAAGGATATGGCGCCGGATTTTCCTCAGTTGCTGTGAGCATCAGATCGACATAATCTTTCAATGCGTACCGCTTACCTCCTATTCCTGCTGTTTTGTCAGGGAAATTATTTTTAAAATATTCAGGTGTAAATAGCTGATGAGCCTTCCAAGAGTTAGCTGCATCCGTGATAATTACGGGTTTATTCGTAACCACGTATTGTTCAACAAACTGATCCCAGTTCAGCCCGGAACGTCTTTCAATAGATCCTGTTTCCATATTATTAAGCATAATTCAAAAGTATACTTAAAAACCATCTTTTAGGTTCACTTTTTGGTGAAATAGCCCGGAAATATCCCGAAAACCACAATAAATGGTGTAAAAAGTCAGGATTTCAACAATTTTTTATCTCATCAGATCAACAAACCTGTAACCAATTCCTCTTACAGATTGAAAAAACTGTGGGTTGCCGGGATCTTTTTCGAAGTATTTCCTGAAGGAAACAATAAAATTATCGATAGTTCTGGTAGATGGGTAGATATCGTATCCCCAGACTGTCTCCAGGATATGCTCCCTTGAAACCACTTCGTTACGTCTTTCAATCAGGAGTTTCAGCAAGAGGGCTTCTTTTGCGTGTTAATCGGATAACATCCTCACCCTGAATTATTTCCAATTGTGAAAAATTGATTTTTTTATCAGCAATCTGATATTCCATTAAACCATTGCCATCTGAAGATTTAGTAGATCGTCTAAGGAGATTTTGGACACGCAATAAGAGTTCTTCGAGATTAAATGGTTTAGTGAGATAATCATCGGCTCCAATCTTAAGACCATTTATGCGATCAGCGGATGAATTTTTAGCAGTTAGAAACAATATTGGAACTTCATTATTTTCGAGGCGAATAGCTTCACAAACAGTAAAACCGTCCATTTCCGGAAGCATAACATCGAGAATAACCAGATTAAATCGCTCACCTTTAAAAATGCGGAGGGCGGTTTTGCCGTCTTTTGCTGTCTGAACTGTATAACCCTCCAGCTCGAGGTTCAACTTGATGGTATCACTAAGTGACAGTTCATCTTCGACCAATAAAATGCGATGTTTCATGACCTAAATATACGACATAAAAACAGCAGATTTTCATTTCTGTTGATGGTCAGGTTTAATTTGACCCGAATATGACATTTAACGGATGATATTTAAATATTCAATTTGAAAGAAATTCCGGAAACCTAAACCAATAGTAAATGCCGGATACCTAAAATGGAGCCACAATATTATGAACAAAACCAAACCGGAATCGATCGCATAATGTTAATTTTCAACATCTTAAATATCTTAAACATAATCCCTGTCAGTTTTTGTAAAAAAACACGGAATTTGCCTCAAAAAAGAATATATTCCTTAACTTTGTCTACTTATTTTTCAAAATTTACGTCTACTCAGTATAACACAAAATCAATTTATAAACTAAATCAATAAACAAACAAAAACCACTCATGAAAAAAGTATTACTACTAGTAAGTGTTCTATGGTTGTCTCTGGGGTCTGTATATGCCCAGGTTGACCGTTGCGGAACAATGGCGAATCATGCACAATTGTTACAAGAAGACCCTTCATATGGAGAGCGTCGCGATGCAATTGAGCAAATGATTCAAAAAAGAATGGCTAATGATAAAAGCTGGAGAACATCAGGAGTTATAACCATTCCTGTAGTATTTCACGTTCTTTACAGTACCAATAACACTACTCAAAACATTTCTTTAGCTCGTATTCAGGCTCAACTAGATGTTTTGAATCAGGATTATTCAGCAACCAATGTTGATATTTCATCTGTTCCTTCAGTTTTTCAGCCATTGGTTGGAAATTCAGGAATTCAATTTTGTTTAGCAGTTCGTGATCCTAATGGCAACACAACTGATGGTATCATCCGTAAACAAACATCAACAACATCTTTGAATACAAGCAATGGTATTAAATTTGACGCAGAGGGTGTTAACCATGCATGGCCAAGTTCCAGCTACCTGAATATCTGGGTCGGAAACATTAGCAATGGCATTTTAGGATATGCTCAGTTCCCTGGTGGTTCTGCTGCAACTGATGGGGTTGTATTACTGAACGGTTCAGTTGGTGGTCCTGGCGCTTTAGGTACTGCTGCTCCATATAACAGAGGACGGACAGCTACACATGAAATTGGTCACTGGTTAAACTTACTTCACATTTGGGGAGACGATGGAAATGGTTGTTCAGGTACTGATAATGTTGCAGACACACCAAATCAAGCTGACGAAAATTATGGTTGCCCTTCTTTCCCAAATATTTCATGCAGCAATGGCCCTAATGGCGAAATGTACATGAATTATATGGACTATACTGATGATGCTTGTATGTTTATGTTCACTCTTGGACAATCTACCAGAATGAATACCAGTCTTACTACAACCCGTGCATCACTACTTACTTCACAAGGTTGTGTTCCGGTAACTGTTGGTGCGCCCGCTGCTGATTTCGTTGCTTCAAGTACCAGTCTTTCAGTTGGTGGAAGTACTAACTTCACTGATCTTTCTTCAGGATCACCAACCACATGGTCATGGACTTTCACAGGTGGTACTCCCGGAACTTCAACAACACAAAATCCTGCTAATATCACTTATGCTGCTGCAGGAACTTATGCAGTAAGTTTAACTGTTACTAATGCAAGTGGAAATGACACAGAAACTAAAAATGGATATATCGTTGTAACAGCTGCCGGTGGTAGCGGATGTGATACCATCACTAACTTCCCTGCAACCGGAACTCCAACAGTTTTCAGTTCAAGTGGATGGGGATATGTTTGCGGACACAATGACTATCTTGATATTGCAAAGGCTGACCAGTTTTCACAGCCTGTAACTCCAACTTATCAAATTACCGGTGCATTACTTGGTTTTGCAGTAGCTACAGCTTCTAATGCAACGAACACCTTCACTGTAAAAGTTTGGAACAACGGTGGCGCTGCAGGTTCTCCAGGAACTTCTTTAGGTTCAGTTGATGTTACTTATAACACTGCTCAAACTGATGCTACTGCAGGTAACCTTACTTATGCATCTTTTACTACTCCAATCACTCCTACTTCACCTTATTATTTAGGAATAGAATTCGGATATGTTGCAGGTGACACTTTAGCATTCGTTTCAACAGCCGACGGAGAAGTTACTCCAGGAACTGCATGGGAACAATTCTCATCTTTAGACTGGCATGCTATGAGTGAGACTCCAACTTCATGGGGATTAAATCTTGCTCAGGGAATCTTCCCAATCCTATGCTCTCCGAACTCTTTAAATGACCCTGCTGTTTCCGGAATCGTTGTGGCTCCAAATCCAACAAGTGGTCAATTAATCATTCATAACCTGAACAATACCACAAATGGTGCAGTTGTTAACATTATGAATGTGATGGGACAAGTTGTAATGTCAAATACCATTACTAACTTCACCGGTACGCATTATGTAGATTTGTCTCAACTTTCTAATGGACTTTATTTTGTTGAAGTATCTACTGGTTCTACTAAAGTTAACCACCGTATTAGTTTGAATAAATAAGTAGTTACTTATAAATTTAAAAAGAGGCTGTCCCCACAAGGACAGCCTCTTTTTTTGATATGAACTAAGTAGCTTTCAGATTGTTTAATAATACATAAGAACTGACAGAAAAATTAATCATATTTCAGTTTCATAGAAGGATCAAATTGATTAATTTTGCCCTATATTTTTCTTAATTACCTATTCCATGAACATGAGTACTACTCCTCCACAAGAACTTCATTCACCACTATCACCGGCTCTCTCGGTTATTTCAGAAAAAGTAAGAAAAGGAGACCGAATATCCGTTGCTGAATGTGTTACTTTATACAATGAAGCCGATTTAGGATTACTGGGTATGCTTGCTTCATTGGTAAGTGAACGGAAAAATGGAAATAAGGCTTATTTCAATCGTAATTTTCATATTGAACCTACAAATGTTTGTGTTTTTGCATGTAAATTCTGCTCCTATTCCCGCCTTTACAAAAATCGTGAAGAAGGCTGGGAATTGTCACTTGATGAAATGTTTGATCGCGTAAAAGCATACGATAACAAACCTGTTACTGAAGTTCATATTGTTGGTGGTGTACATCCTAAAATGGATATTCATTTTTTCGCAGAATTACTTCGTAAAATTAAAACCCACCGTCCCGGATTGCACATTAAAGGATTTACTGCGGTTGAACTCGATTACATGTTTAACAAAGCGAAAATGACTTACAGAGAAGGACTGACCTATTTGAAAGAGGCCGGTTTGGATTCATTACCTGGTGGAGGTGCTGAAATTTTTGATGAAAAAGTAAGGGCTGAAATTTGTGGTGATAAATGTACTTCCGAACAATGGCTGGAAATACACCAGACTGCTCATGAACTGGGAATGGCATCGAATGCCACTATGTTGTATGG
Source organism: Bacteroidota bacterium (assembly GCA_016713525.1). Classification (GTDB taxonomy): domain Bacteria; phylum Bacteroidota; class Bacteroidia; order AKYH767-A; family OLB10; genus JADKJB01. Next base: position 86,061 of record JADJOZ010000009.1, read on the forward strand.
CCATATTGAAAGCTATGAACATCGTGCCGACCACATGAACCGCTTGCGTTTGATTCAGGATAAAACGCAAGGCTTTAACACTTTTATTCCACTTAAGTTCAGGAATATGGATAATGAAATGGCACATATTCCTGAAGTGACTATGATTGAAGATCTGAAAAATTATGCAGTATCAAGAATATTCATGGATAACTTCAATCATATCAAAGCTTACTGGCCTATGATTGGCCGCAATACTGCACAGGTGTCATTATCATTTGGTGTTGATGATATGGATGGTACTATTGATGATACTACCAAAATATATTCTATGGCAGGATCTGAAGAGCAATCGCCGACGTTAACTACAAATGAACTTGTAGCATTAATTGCCGGTGCAGGAAAAAGACCTGTTGAAAGAGATACACTTTACAATACAGTTCATGAATTTCCAATGGAAGTTCAGCTGGCTTGATTTTTTCCTTTCAAGTATCGTTTCTTGAATTGATGTAGTTTTTCCATTTATCAATCAACAAAGCAAATCCATCAGGTAAAGGAGCTTCAAAATACATTTCTTTACCGGTTGAAGGATGTATAAATCCCAACGACCGTGCATGTAATGCCTGTCCCGGAATCATCTCGAAACAACGTTCAACAAATAATTTGTATTTGGCAAAAGTTGTTCCTTTTAAGATTCTTTTACCGCCATAAGTTTCATCATTGAAGAGCTGATGGCCAATGTATTTCATATGCACTCTGATCTGATGAGTGCGGCCTGTCTCCAGACGGCATTCTACCAACGTTAAATATCCTAAGCGCTCCAGAACTTTGTAATGAGTAACTGCATGTTTGCCGTAATCACCTTCTGGATATACTTCCATCGATTTCCTATCGGTTTGATTGCGGCCAATATGACCAGACACTGTCCCCTCTTCCGTATCAAAATCACCCCAAACCAAAGCAACATATCTCCGCTTAATTGTTCGGTCATAAAATTGTTTGGCAAGATGAGTCAGTGCCTTTTCATTTTTAGAAATAACAACCAGTCCGGAAGTATTTTTATCGATTCGGTGTACCAGTCCTGGACGGGAACTTTCGGCTTCAATCGATTTGCCCAGCATTTCAGGATGAAAATGATATGCAAGTGCATTTACCAGAGTTCCGGTATAGTTTCCATAGCCGGGATGCACTACTAAACCGGCTTGCTTGTTTACAATGATGAGATCCTTATCTTCATAAATTATTTCAAGAGGAATATCCTCTGCAATAATTTCAATTTCCCTTGGAGGATGTGCCAGTACAATGGTGATGATATCACCGGGTTTAACTTTGTAACTGGGTTTGGAGGGTTTTCCATTAACCAGAATACTACCGGCATCGGCAGCATTCTGAATTCTGTTTCTGGAAACGGCCTCGAGTCGCATCATCAGATACTTGTCGATGCGCAACATCGACTGACCACGATCTACAACAATGCGGTGATGCTCATATAACTCTTCCTGTTCACCCGAATCCTGATCTTCAATATCCTGTTGCATGAAAAATCAGTTTCCGGAAATAACAACCTTTCTCGAATAAGAATTTCCGGAAAGTGAATGAACAATTCTCACAAAATAGATGCCAGAAGAAATAGCATGTGTATCAATTACTGAATTAGCGCCTTGTTGTTGAATCAAACTTCTTCCGGTAATATCAAGAAGTTCAGTGTAAAATTCATCGGCATTTTCAAAATCAGTCTGAATATGTAATTGTGTGGATGCGGGGACCGGAAAAATCGAAATTTGTGAGCCATCAATTGGTTCAGAAATTCCTACATCAATAGGAATACTACTCACAACAGGTCTTATCATCCACATTCCCGGCAACTGTGAATTCACCCCGGAACCGGTTGTATTTATGAATTTACGGGAAGGAACTGCAGGAGTATTCACATCGAGACCAAGATTCAGAATAACACTATTATTTTGAATAAAGCCGAAGAACCAGGTACCAGCGCTCAATGCAATCGGATCGGTGAGGTAGGTATACAATCCATTGATGCTATCAACATAATTGGGGGTCTGGTTGAATTTTTGATACACGGGGCCACCGGCGGGACCACTTGAAGAACCAGACCAGACTGCCAGTTTGAATAATTGATTCGTTACACTTAATCCCAGCTGGGCCCAATAAAACTGCACGGCACGTAAAGTATCAGGTTGTAAAATTTCAAACTTATAAGCTACTTGTGCCCCTATTCCAACAACGCCATATCCCAGTTCTGCAGATCCATCATCAAAAGCATAATAATTATGAAAATGTTGTTTGTAAGTCAGGGTATCGTTTTCAGGAAAATCATCGACGATGCCTCCTGATGTTTGCCCCAATTCATACACTGCAGTGAACGTTGCTTCGTCACCGGTTGTAGGATCAGTAAAAAAAGTATTCAGATTTATGGCTGCAGGGGGTGCAAGATTTGTATTTAGAGGAATCTGGATACTGTTCAATCCACCACCACCAACAATAGCAGTAGCAGCACCATATTGATCATAACTGGTACCGGCAACTTTAATTGGAAATGGATTTGTTTCATTATTATTACGCAGTGTTAAATCAGCATTACTTTTCACAAAACCTTGTTGTTGTGCAGTAGGTAGTGCAGCAAAATGTTTCCATGGAACAGCAGAATAATCATTAAGTAATGAATATCCCTGATAAACGAATGCGAAATCACGGATATCCTCATAATTGGGGGGAAGAAATTTATTCAGAAAAACATAATCGACATGCCACATATCGAGCATTCCTGTAAGCGAACCATAATTCCTGAAACGGAACTTAAAACCATTCTGACGATAAGCAAGATCGTTTATAGAAACACGCACACGCGTAAATGAAGTATCACCAGAAGTAGCACCTGCAACTTTCCAAACTGAAATCCATGTTTGGGTTGCAGGATTTAAAAACTGGAGAACCAAAGAATCGGCCGCTTCAGGATTATCGCCCAAACCTTTTCGCTGGTAGTAGAAAGTCATGAACAGACTATCGGAAACATTGTAAGGCAGTCCATTATTATCAGCAAAAAGATCGATGGCTTTTTGATGTCAGATTATCACATAAACCAATAGCATTGACATTGGTGTTATTGTAAGGATTACCTTCTTTATCGAGACCATCGAAAGTCGCCACCCCAACAGTTGGGGATTAATCGGAAAATTAAAATTCACAAAAGCTGAAGAGTCACTCCACAAATCAGCATTGGGCCATACTGTGTATGTGCTGAAATCGTCGAAAAAAGGCAATTTGAGTGTATCGGTTGCGGCTGTTTTGAAGGAGTTTTGCAAATTATTTATTGCAGATTGTTGCAGAGCTTTGTTGTGATACAAAGGCAAAATTACTTCTCCATCCTGAGCAAAAGAAACAAGTGGAAACAGGATTGGTGCCGCTATTGCAACAAATAGCATTTTGGAAATTTTATTCATCATCATTGTCATCATCAGAAGTAATTGCAGGATCGTGTAATTTTAATACAGATTCTGATTGGGTTAGAAAGATATCTACGGATTCGCCCTGACTTATTTCAATGCCTGAATTGACGGCAGGAAACTGGCGGTAAACTTTTGCATTTGAGGAGTCCTTAACATTTGCATCAAAAACCATTGAGCCAATATTTAGGGCAGAGGCATTAATAACAAACATTGCTTCATCGAGTGTGAGACCATATAGCTGGGGTACCTGAACTTTAGTATTTCCAAATCCATCACCCAAAACAAGATCTATCACGGTTCCTTTGGAAACGGCATCTCCTTTATGAACAGCCCGGCCATTTACCTGCATTTCAAGAACAGCATTCTTGGCCAGATCAGGTTTATAAATCAATTCACCGAGTACAAGACCGTACGATTTCAAAATTGCTTCAGCTTGTCTTAACGAATTATCAAGTAAATCCGGAATTTTAACATCAGGGGCAATCGACTTGGTTATAGTCAGGTAAATCGTGCGATCTTCCTTAACTTTCTCATTCGGCTGTGGATCTTGTTCGATTACTGTCCCGGGAGGCTTTTCCAGATTGAAGACAGTTGAATCTGCAATTTTATATCTCAGATTTTTAAATTTGAGAAAATCATCAATCTTGGTAATCTGCATTCCACGTAAATCAGGCACACTCACACTGCTTCCATGCCTGGTATAAGAATTCAACCATTTATAAGTAAAACCAAATGCCAATAACATCACAGCTCCGGCAAGAAGCAGATTCACTAAAAAAATACGGGATTTAATAAAATCAAAAAACTTTTTCATTCTCTATAAACGCGAATCCGCTTTTTTCAATTGTGTTCTCTTAAATCCAAAATCTATCAGTTTATCGATAAATTCATAGGGTTTGTAATGATTGATTGCCGCCTGATGAAATATGCAGGTAGCAGGTGTCATCCCCGGAAGGGAATTTACTTCTATAATCAACACTTCAACACTTTTATTTTCAAATATTCTTACAAAAGCATCAATACGTGCATAACCTTCAACTTTCAATACACGGGCAGCTTTTTCCAGTTCTTCTTTTACTATTGACGAAATTCTTCTGTTTTCATCCTGATCCTTTGAATACCTGGCAGGTGTAATATTTTGTCCCTGTCCAGCCAGAAACTTTTCTTCCAGACTTAATACATCGCCTTCCGAAAGAGCTTCTGAAGCTTCAAAAACCTCATATTCCAGATTACCTTTTTCATCATAATAGGTCAGCAATCCACCGGTTACTTCCAGAAAACGGGAGGCACCTTTTTTTGTCACCAATTCTTCAATCAGAAAACAATTTTTATTAGGAAACTCCTCTTTGGGTTTAATCTTAAGCAACGTAGCTGCAGCAGGAACCAGCTCCTCAGTTTTTCGGAATATCAGTTCAGCAAATGCATGCAATTCATTTTCATTTCTGATAATTTTGACAGCGGAACTGCATCCATCATCAACAGGCTTTGCAATGAATGGAAAATTAAATTCTTTAAGTAAAGATTCTTCCAATGCACTTGGATCATGTCGCCATTCGGTTTCAGTAACAACACGGTGATGCGCGGCATGCAACCCGTTTTTCATCAGCAATTCATTGGTAGCAAATTTATCAATGGTGATCTGTGAAGTAACAACACCAGAACCATTATAAGGGAGTCCAACGCGTTCTAGTTTAGACTGCACTACTCCATCCTCTCCGGGTCTGCCATGCAAGGCAATAAATACACCATCAACCATTTTTGCCAGCTCTTCATAAGTAACAGGCAATGGTTCAGTAATGGTACCTGCTGCAGCATATCGCGAAGTAATGGCAGCACATTCGTTCATAATTTGGGTGATGATGGTGTGTCGTTCAAAATGTTCGACTTTTTCACGAATATCATCGGCATTATCTTTTAGAAGGACATTAACAGGCAGCACATGCAATTGATGCACCTTATCATTACCGGAAAGAAAAACCGGAACAGGCTGATAGCGGTCAGAAGATGATAATTTCTCATAAATATTACGTCCGCTTTCAACTGAAATATGTCTCTCGGAAGAATAACCTCCCATAATTACAGCAATCTTTTTACGGGTATTAACTGAAGATTGAAGACTGGTGATATTTCTGTCGAGGTGCTGCAACAACCATGGAATAACCTTGTAGGATTTAATATCACGCACACGGTTGACCAACGATGCTCTGATAATGTAGGTGATGAATTGAGAAGGATTCAACCCGATTTCAGCAGCCTGATGGAAGAAGAATGATGAAGGCAACATTCCCGAAGTAGTATTGGGGTCATTCAGCAAAATGGTACCATCAGGAGTTATAAATCCATCTATACGGGCATAAACATTAAAAGCAAGTTTTGTAAACAACTGCTGACATTGTGTTCTTATTCTTTGAATTTCGGCATCAGGCAAATTAATCGGAGTGATTTTCCTAGATAACCCTGGCAGATATTTGGAACGATAATCGAACAATTCCTTTCCTTTTCTGATTTCAGTCGGAGGAAGAGCCACCGGAATTCCATCTAAATTCTCAATAACAATACAAGAGAATTCTTTCCCGGATATAAATTCTTCAATTATAACTTCACTTTCACTTTCGATACTTTCAATAAGAATTTCTTCTTCAGGTTCAGAAAACAGCTGATTCAGATTTGATAATAATTCTTCGGGATGAAAAATAATTTTGCTGGATATTTTTACCGGAATTCCTATTCCCTCACGGATATCGGTAAGAGTTCTTACAAATTCAATTTTTTGATCGAAAGTAAGTGCCTGCCATTCGGTATTTGTTAATCGGTATGTAAAAAAAGATTTCTCAACCGCTTTTTTAAATTTCACAGGATCGGAATCCTGTAAAACAGATATTCCAATTGAGGATCCCTGATTTGCTGCTTTAACAACACAAGGGAATTTTATTTTTTCGAGCCGATTATTAATTTCCTTTTCGGTACCATTTGAGCTAAACCAATCTTCTCTTCTGATGGTCTGATAGGCAGGAACAGTAAATCCGGCATTTTTCATCCATTCTTTTTGCATGGCTTTATTCATACCAATGCAAGAAGAAAGAATACCGGATCCTGAGTAAGGAATTCTGTAATACTCCAATAGTCCCTGAATGCGACCATCTTCGCCATCGCTACCATGCAGGCATAAGAATGCAAAATCAATTAATCCTGAAAGTGATGAAGGCTCTATCCGAGTACCAATTTTATGAATCAGTTTCAACTGATCCTGCAATGCCAATTCGCCAAGACTTTCAGCATAAACCTGATAATCATTCGGAGATGGTGGAACCTGCTCGGGGTGGGGATAAAAATCGCGAATACTTCCTTTGTAAATAAACTCCCAGTTCATCAGGATAAAATTCCCGAAACTGTCAATAAATACCGGCACCGGATCAAAAGTGCTTTATCCAGATTATCATAAACAGTTCTTCCTCCGGCGAAAGAGATCTCTCTTTCCCGGGAAGCACCTCCGAAGATGACTCCAATTCTTGTTTTCATAGGTTACAAAATTAGCAAAACCATCCCTAAAATACCGGTTGAAAGTCCGATTTTTCAACGTTTTCGCTGTTCATAACAAAACAACAGGAAAGCAAAAAGAAAAACGACAGGCAAACCGGCTTATTGCTAAAAACTCTGATTCAGAAAAGCCACCAATTTATCAATGGCCATCCTGCGATGACTCAACCTGTTTTTCAAATCTGGTGAAAGCATTGCAAATGTTTGCGAATAGCTTTCCGGAATAAAGACAGGATCATAACCAAATCCGGAATTTCCAGCCTGTTTTTGAGCAATTGTGCCATTTACAAACCCTTCAAAAAGGAATTCCTGCCCTTCTAATACCAGTGCCAGGACTGCAACAAATCGAGCCTTCCTATTGATAACACCCTCCATTTCAGCCATTAAACGATCAATATTTTGCTGAGCACTGCTTCCCGGTCCTGCAAAGCGTGCCGAATATACACCCGGGCGACCTGATAAGGCCTCTACTTCCAATCCCGAATCATCAGCCAAACTGTTTACCATGAATTTATTGCTTATAAATCGGGCTTTTAGCAAGGCATTTCCGGCAAAAGTATCAGCTGTTTCAGGAATATCACCGGTAAACCCCAACTCCTTCATACTCACTATTTCGAAACTTTGAGGCATCATCTGCCGTATCTCAGTTAATTTAGAAGAATTGCCTGAAGCAACTACCAATTTAAAATTCATTTGCAGATAGCATTTTACTAAATTTGTTCCAGTTAACTAACCTCCAAAACTACAAAAATGCGCCATAGCATTTTCACCTTGCTTATCTGTTTCCTTACCGTGCAGGTATCAAAAGCTCAATGTCCGACTACCGGTTTTACCATGCCCGACAGTGTGTGTGCCGGGCAATCGTTTCAAATCACCAATAGCAGCACAACCGGTTTAAGTTATCAGTGGGATTTGTGCAATGGCGACTTAAGCCGCATTCCGACAGGACAGAATCTGGGGAATATTGGACCTTTGACTTTCCCACAACAAACCAAAGTGGTTACTGACAATGGTAAATATTTTATTTTTATTGCTAACTATGTAAACGGCAATCTTTTACGCTACGACTTTGGCACTTCATTAGACAATACACCAGTAGTTTACAATTATGGCAATTTTACTGCAGCTTTGAATCAGCCAATTGGATTGGATGTTATCAGAGATAATGGAATCTGGTATGCCCTGGTTGCAAACAATTCAAATAAGAAACTTATCCGTATTAATCTGGGAGCACTTATTGAAGCAAATATTTCCAGTGCAACTGATTTGGGACTTTTTGGATTAAACAACCCGAAAAACCTGAGGATTGCAAAAGATGGAAACAATTTTCATGTTTTTGCTACCAATGAACTTGGAAATGATCTGATCAGAATTGATTTCGGAACATCCATTTCTAATACCCCATCGGGATTTACCACATTAAACAATGCAATATTTGTTTCCAGCTGGGGATTTGATGTAGCTTATGATTGCAGTCTGAGTAAATATGTCGGCTTCCTTTTAAGCTATACTCAAAGCAAACTTCACATTCTTGACTTTGGTTCTTCACTTACCAATGCTCCAACCATTGCCACCACAATAAACACTTCTCAGAATCCCAGTGGAGCGCAATTGATTCGTGATGGTCAAAACTGGCATTTGATACTTGCAAGTTTCGGATTAAATCAAATGCAGAATTTTAAAATCGGAAATAACCTGCTTAACACGCCTGTTTCCATTTTTACCGATACGGTTGGAGGGATAAAGAGTCCACAATCTATGTCAGTTTTCAAAGACTCATCCAGATTTTATGCCTTTACTACCAATACTTCTCCAAGTTCTTTTTCAAGAATAAAATGGCCGGAGACGTGCACTTCCAACCCTATTTTCTCAACTGATCCTACAGGAATACAAGCAACAGCCAGCGGAGGTGGGTTTCAACAAATTACTTTGACAGCAACTGCAGCAAATGGTGCTACCAATTCATTTAACGATAGCATTTTTGTGAGTCCTACACCTACCCCATTTTTCACTGTTGCATCAGCTTGTGAAGGATTTCCAGTTCAGTTTTAGATTCTTCCTACATAAATCCCGGTGCCATAGGTTCATGGACATGGGATTTTGGTGACGGTTCAGCAGGAAGCTCGGTGCAAAACCCTGTTCACAATTATGCCTCGAATGGTAGTTTTTTAGTAACCCTTAATGCATCGAGCACAGCCGGATGTACTTCTGTTTACAGTGACAGCATCACCATCAGTCCAGTTCCTGATGCTGATTTCTCATTTGTCAATAATCAATGTCAGGGATATCAGGTTAACTTCAGTGATTTGTCACAGGCATTTGGTTCCAGTTCAATTATTTCATGGAGCTGGAATTTTGGTGATGGATCACCATTGGAATCAGTTCAGAATCCGATTCATGCTTTTGATACAACAGGAACGTTCTCCGTAAAACTATTAGTAACTACCAATAGCGGATGTATCGACAGTCTGATAAAAACCATTACGATTTTACCTTCTCCAATTGCTGATTTTGCGGTCGCATCAACTTGCGTAGGAGAAACCGCATCTTTTACCAATTTAACACAGATTTCAGGTGGTGGAAGCATTAATTATAATTGGGATTTCGGAGATGGAGGCAGTTCGTTGCTTACAAATCCTATTCATCAATACACTTCACTGGCAGGCAACTATCTGGTTCAGTTAATTGCAATTGCTGCCAACGGATGTAGTGATACCATTATCACCGACATTCGAATAGCCAATAAACCAACTCCTCAATTTTCATGGACACCGTTAACTGTTTGTCAGGGCAATCAGGTAACCTTCACTAACAGCTCATTTGGGACGGGAATTGATACCATTTCAAATTACATCTGGAGTTTTGGAGATCTCACTACATCGACTGATGAAAATCCATTCCATGTTTATGCCGACACCGGAAGTTATACCGTTACTTTAACAGCGATTGCTCCTGTTGATTGTGAGAATTCAATTTCTCAGTTTATATCTGTAATTCCCGGCCCTACGGCAACATTTACTTTCAACAATGTTTGTTTGAACGGAACAACTACTTTTAATCCATCTGTAACAACACCTCCGGGAACACAAATCGATTCCATGTTTTGGGATTTTGGCGATGGAACAACATTCACGGGACTCACTTCGCCCGGGCATATTTATCAGGCCCCTGGCTCCTATTTTGTTCAAATGACTGCATACAATGATATTCAATGCACAGGCAGTTTTGCCGATACTGTTGTTGTTTACCCTTTGCCACAAGCATCTTTTGTTACCACCAATTTATGCAGTGGATCCTCTGTTATATTTGATGGAACATCATCCATGGTAACTGGTGATTCTCTTACAAGCTGGATTTGGAATTTTGATGGTTTGGGTTCGGCATCCGATTCTATTGCATCTTTTACATTTGCACAAAGCGGAACTTACGATGTTACGCTGATTACCGGCACCATTCATGGATGCACCGATACAGTGGTAAATCCTGTTATTATACTGCAGGCTCCCGACTTTGACTTTACATTTACCGATCCTTGCCTTGGTGGTACATCAGTTTTCACTTTCGTTTCAAACATCACTCCTGCTCCATCTGCAACAATGCTATGGGACTTTGGTGATGGAAGCCTGAGTAGTTTACAAGCGCCCATCCACACTTATGGAACTGCTGACACATTTGATGTAAAATTACAAGTCACATATGCGAGTAATCTTTGTACTTCAACTTGTAAAACAATTAATAATTAAACCAATTCCGGAGGCCCGGGTTCCTGGTAACCAATAACTGCGTTGATCTACCAGTGAATCTGAATGACACCTCTTCAGTAATGAGCGGTTCCTTGATTTCCTGGAATTGGGATTTTGGAATATTAGGTGGTTCTACCAGCCAAAATCCTGTAATCAGCACTTCTGTTGGAGGAACATATCCGGTAATATTAACAGTAACTTCCAATGAAGGTTGTTCGGCAACTGCAACCGGATCCATTGTTGTTTTTGCTCAGCCAGTAGCTGCATTTGTTCCCGATCCAATATTTGGATCACCTCCTCTTACTGTAAATTTCATCAACAATACCCTTGGCGGGATAAATTACGAATGGACCTTTGGTGATGGTTCAATTTCATCAACAACAACTCCTACACATGTTTATCAGGATACCGGAAATTACAATATTACTATGATTGCAATAAGTGCTGAAGGTTGTCGTGACACTGCATACTCAACTGTTTCTGTATTAATACCGAAAATGGATATTCAGGTCAGGAAAATTGGCATTACGCAACTAAACGGATTAGTGCGACTCTCGGCAGAAATTGTGAATGTTGGAAATGTTGTTGTGAATGAAATTGCCATTACAGGTGTCATTGAAAACGGCTCTGTGCTGGTTGAGGAATACAATGGAACATTAGCGCCGGGACAGTTACTGAATTACAACTTCATTTCAAGCTATGAAATAGATGGTAATTTCAGCCCGGGATATTATTGTGTGGAAGCAATTAATACATCAGGTACTCAGGATGTGAATTTGGCAAACAATAAGAAATGTGCGGTTGCGAATTCCGACTTTGAATTATTTACAGCCTACCCGAATCCATTTGACAGTGAATTGCAGGTAAATTTCAATATTGGTTCCGATGGCATATATGAAGTAAAACTATATGATCAAACCGGAAAACTCGTTGCAAATACAACAGATAATAAAGGATTGAGAGGATTTAACAGTACTAAACTTGATACTAGAAGTGTTTCAAAAGGAACTTACAATCTGGTACTAATTTTCAGGGATGAACAAAGATCCATTACTACACTAAAAATCAAATAACAGAACTTTTAAACCGGGGTATTTCAGGTAAATTTCGATTCATGAAGGGAAGTTTCGAGAGGAAGTACCTGGAACCGCGTTTGTGAATAAAAAGAGGAAGATGCGCAAATATATTCCAAAGGATTACACCTTTATGTTTGAATCTGGCACTTTTAAAAGATTGTAATAAAATATCTATTTTTTGTTCAATCAGGAATTCATCAATTTCTGCAACAACAGATGCATCAGGTTTTTCATTCTTTAGAAATTCATTCCGCAGCATGTCGAGTGTTTCAAGTGCTTCATTCAAAAGCTTGTAAGAAACGTTAAAACTGATTCTGTTGATCATCACTTTGTGAAGGAAGAAATCGAATCGTTTATTGAAATAATTTTCAATATTCCTTACCGAGATTTTTGTATGCGTTGAAATCTGAATTTTCTCAAACTTATAGGATACACTTTCCGGATTCATTCTCAGAAAATAGAGTGGCGATTCATAATTTTTAAATCGATAGCCCTCGGCCAGGAGTCGCGAAAATATTTCATAATCTTCAGAATGAATATACTGATCATCGAAAGGGTTGGCTTTGAAAACAGATGCCTTTCCAACCACACAAGGATGATTTACCGGTGTACAGAAAAATGATACGAACTGAAGTGATTTCGATTGCAATGCTTTAGGATGAGCCTGTCTTTTTACAATACCATCATATGAAATATAATAAAATCCTGCAGAGATAACATCCAGTTTTGGATCCAGATCAAATTCTTTTAATAGCAATTTTATTCTGTCAGGATGAGAAATATCATCAGCATCCATGCGGGCTATGAAATCACCGGTTGCTAATTGTACTCCTTTATTCAATGTTTTAATAAGTCCCATATTTCTTTCGTTGAAAACAGGAACAATCCGGGGATCTATCTGACTATACTTAGTAATCAGTTCAGCGGTGTTATCTTTAGATCCATCATCAATCAATAAAATTTCAAGATTGGAATAACTTTGATTCAGAACCGAATCAACAGCTTCATGAAAATAAGCTGCAGCATTATAACAAGGCATTAAAACCGTAACTTTTTTCCCTTCAGTCATGCTTCAGAATAGAGTTGTTCTAACTTATGAATCTTTGTTCTTACGTCAAATCGTTTTGCAACTATTTTGTATCCGTTAACAACCATACTTTCCACTGCCGGTCCTTTTTTCAGTAAATATTGAATTGCTTCTGATACCTTTTCACTGTTTTTAAATGGGACAACCAAACAATTCTCTTTATCTACTGCAAATTCAGGGGCAACACCTGAAAGAGAAAAAACTGATGGAATTTCTGAAGCTAAAGCTTCCAGATAAATCTGTCCAAATGCTTCAGCTGAAGCTGTTATAGGAATATGAACAAAACATGAAAACAACTTATACAAAGCTGCTATATCGTTTTCAAAAACAATAAGTCGATACCTGGCTTCATCAATATCTTTAAGCAAATTCATCACTTCCTGCTTATAAGAACCGGAAGCATTGGCAAGAATTAACACTGCATCGGGATGGGATTTAAGTACATCTTTAAATGCAGGAATCAAATATTGCAAACCTTTTAACTCGATGAACCTGCTGATTACACCAACTACCGGTTGTTCAGGTAATATTGCATATTTTTCACGTAACAAATTTACACGGTCGGCTGTAACAACTCCGGGTTTATAATCATCCATATCTATTCCATGATGAATGAGCCGGACTTTTTCAGGGTTTACATGCTCATAATTCAAAAGAATATTTTCAACATTTTTACTTATGGCGACAATTTTAGTCGTTAAAGAATTAATGAGTTTGTCGTATTTCCTGCACCCGGAAACCATACATGATGAAAATCGGAATGATGCCGTGTGGTTATGCGATGTTTTACACCTGCCAACCTGGCTGCCATCATTCCTGCGAGGGTTCCTTCAAACAAATGTGCATGAACGATATCATATTTATTTTTAAGCATTAGCAAAAACAACCTGAATGTCAATGCCGGCAAATCTTTCTTTCCATTGTAAGTGAAATGATGGCAAGGCACATTATGACTTTCCAGAAACTGATGCATAAACGAACCTTTAGCATTAATCAAAGCGAATTCAAGTTCAAAAGCATCCCGGTTTATAAAACGCACAAACCATTCATGCTCCTGAGCTTTTGAAATATTAAAGAGAACTGTGAGCACCTTCCTTTTCATTTCAATTCCGCCAGCGGTTGGTTAATTTTTTCAAATATGAGCGTCAGCAAAGCATTATAGTCGATTGATTTCAAATAAGAGTTTACAACCTGCTGATCAAATTCCAATTCATTGGAATATCCTTTAATTATTAATGCAAAGTATTCTTCCAGGGTAGTTACATTGTAAATTGCTTTATTTTGAAGAGAGCCTATTTCACAATCGATATTTGAGACAATACTTTTCCCTGCTGCGAGATAACTAATAACTTTGAGTGGTGAGCGGAGGTTATTCCGGTCGTGACGGGAATTATCGTATGCTATAATTCCTATTCTGCATGCCTGCAGATGTTTTCTGAAATCAACCGGTGGCATTGGTCCAAGCCAGGTAACCCTTCAATAGAAAGCAACTGCTTAAATGACCTTTCTTATTATTATCGCGGGTAGTATCGGGTCCAATGAGCACCAGTTTACCGGAAATTTTTTAGCCAATGCCTGCAAAAATAAAAAATCAATTTCATCAGAAATAGTTCCAAGTAACAAAATAGAATCGTAAGTAACCAATTGTTGTATGATGGCTTCAGGCTCCTGCACCTGAAAAAATTGTGTGTCGGCACCCTGCCCTATTTGAATTACATTTTTATTTAATTTACGATAGTGCTCAATGAACTTCGGACTTGTAATAATAACTAAATCGGCAGCTAACGATTGCTCCACATCCAAGTGACTTCCTGCAATAGGATCAACCACATGATAAATGTGTTTGATATTTCTGTTTTTCCGAAATGAATGAAATGACCGGAAAGGATCGAAATGCCATAAAACGGAAATCGCACCATATCCACTTTTTCTCATAAGTCTGTTACATAGCCTTTCGTTAACGGCATCATTAATCTTAAGAGCTACTTACCAAAAAAGATGGTAAAAAATTGAAGTATCGAATAACCGTCAGAGAATCACTGACTTTCTTAACATATTGTTTCCAGGAAAACAAATTTCGAAAATTCCAGGGTTCAGGTGGATCAAAATAAATGACCTGATATCTTTTTGATAATTGAAAGGCATAATGCAACTGGGTATGCCAGATAGGACCCCACGGTTCATCAGAGGTTACAACCACTACTTCAGAATTTGATGTGTGAGCAGTACCCATTGCCTCTCAAAAATTACGACCTATTAGTCAAATTCAAATCAACATAAATAATAGTTGATACACTTCCTACAATGATGTTTTTTCCAAGAGCTTCATAACCTAGTTTCTGCAAATAATTATATGTAACAGATTTAATTACATCAGAAAGAGAGAATACATGATTTTGTTCTATAGCAATTATTTTGGGACGATTTTGTTGAAAATTGATAGAATTCAACACTTCAATTTCAAATCCTTCCGCATCAATATTTAAAAAATCAATTGCTTTCCCTGGGGGCAAATGCCTGTCAATAACTGATTGAAGTGTTACAACAGGTAATTCAACTTCACTGGTGACTTTATCGAAATAACCATTCTCAACAAGAGTTTCCTTGGAAAATGTATTCATTTTGGGTTCATTGGCCAAAATATAATATTTTAAAGTACCTGGCTCATTACCGATTCCTAACTCCAGATTTATATCTCCGGGCCGGTACTGATTGAATAAAGCAGCAGAGCCGGGACGCGGATCTATATTTATTCCCTGCCAGCCATTTCGATGCAGGAGATTGGTATTGGATCCATATTGCGGATGGTAGGCTCCAACATCAATAAAAAACCCTTTTTCTATCTTTAAAATTGATTTGATGATTGCAAAAACATTTAAATCTTCACCACTTTGAGAGTAATGAATGCCTGGTTCAAACGGACCATAAATTAATTTCTTAACTAATTTTTTCAGAAACATATGTAAGTTTGATTACCGGTTATTGAACATTGATATTTACTTTACCCGGGAATACGGTGTTAATTTTGGGATTTAAAAACTTACCGGTTCCAAAAACATCTTTGGGTTCAAGTTTAAAACTTAATGCATTCTCAATGGTGTCTTTGTATTTTGCTTCATCTCCAAATTGCACGTCGATGTAATAGGTGCCATCACCATAAAC
The DNA here is from genome assembly GCA_016713525.1 of Bacteroidota bacterium. GTDB lineage: Bacteria > Bacteroidota > Bacteroidia > AKYH767-A > OLB10 > JADKJB01. Next base: position 102,112 of record JADJOZ010000009.1, read on the forward strand.
CGGGAGAACATCCATTTCAAAAACAACGGTTCCTGAACCACCTTTATTAGCCTGTAATCTGAGTCCCAGATCATGATTCGTTATATTTACCATTGACTGGAAATAACTGTCTTTAATGACCAATCTGAATCCCACTTCAGCATCAGGAGTCATCCCGGCAAAATCAAATTCACCTTTGAATGGACCGCCGGGGAAAAAGAGGTAATTGGGTTTGCCATCACGAATCAGCCTTGCTTCAACCAAGCCCGATTTTTTATTTTTCTTTGAAGGATGTTGTTCCAGATTAAATACTCCTGGTTGTTCTTCAAAAGAACTTGAAATACTCATATAATGATCAATTCCATGAGTCACATCACCATGATAACGAACCTGACCCTTATCGAGCACCAAAACCGAAGAGCAGAGCGCTCTTATGGCTGCCATGTTGTGGCTCACAAATAATATGGTCCTTCCGCTTTTGGTAACTGTTTCAATTTTATCGAGACATTTTTTTTGAAAATCCATGTCTCCTACTGCAAGCACTTCATCAATCACCAAAATTTCTGAATCGAGAAATGCAGCTACCGAAAATGCGAGACGTAATTGCATACCACTGGAATAATGTTTCAGCGGAGTATCAAGAAATTTCTCTACTCCAGAAAAATCCACAATCTCATCAAACTTATTTTCAATTTCCTTCTTGGTCATACCCAGCAAAGAGCCATTGAAGAAAATATTTTCAGTTCCGGTAAGTTCAGGATGAAATCCTGTTCCCACCTCCAGCAAACTGGCCATCCTTCCCCGGGTAATAATTCTTCCTTTGGTAGGTGGTGTAATTTTCGATAAAATTTTAAGCAGGGTAGATTTCCCCGATCCATTTCGACCGATGATAGCTTTTGATTCTCCCGGTTCAACAGAAAATGTAACATCTTTCACTGCCCAAAAATCTTCATCACTGCTTTTCCGGTTTTTATACAAGCCTGATAACCTTTCGCGAAGACTCAAATAACCACCTGCATTGTGGTGGATTTTGAAAAGCTTGGAGATATTATGTATTTCTAAAATATTTGCCATTTTTAACTTCGACCTTACTTAAGTATGTCTGTTTGTTACAATTGTGTGGTTATCCGGTAACTGGTTTGCTCCCTGTCATTTATCCATTAAACAATATCAGCGAAATAGGATTCAGAACTTTTAAAATATAAAACTCCGCCAATAAAATATATTACTGCACATACTGCCGATATCAATACCATATTCCAATCAGGAGGAACATCAGAAATAGCACTTCTCATTAAGGTTATGGCACCTGACAATGGATTAATTGCAAGCAAATACTTCGCCCAAACATTAGTTACAATTGATACAGGATAAATTACCGGCGATACAAAAAGTAGAACCTGAATGGTATAAGGTATTACATATTTAAAATCCCTATATTTAATATTCAGTGCAGCTAAAAATGTTCCCAGACCGAAAGTAGTCAGTGAAGTTATAATAAGAGCTATTATCAATGCCCCTACAACTTCAAGTATATTTATATCGACTGCATAATACAACATCAACACAATGTAGATAGTAAGTGCCATTAAAAAATCGAATAATGTAACCATCACCGACGACAAAGGAATAATGAGCCGTGGGAAATAAATTTTCTTTATGATGTGTGCATTATTGATGATACTGTTACTTGCTGAAGTTAATCCGGTGGAAAAAATATTCCACATCAATAATCCTGTAAATACAAAAATCGGGTATGGCATTGAATCAGATGGAACACCTAATTTTTTTCCGAAGAAAAAAGTAAAGAGCACCATCATTAATATGGGTTGCATGACTGCCCATGCAAAACCAAAGAAGGTTTGTTTGTACCTGACTTTAATATCCCGCCAGGTATAAAAATAAAATAACTCCCTGTATCGCCATAATTCGTCGACACCAAAACCGAGTTTAGCAACCGGCTTTATTTCGTATTCAACCATAATTGTATGTCAGTTTCAGATAGAAACGGAGGCAAATTTAATTTTAAATATCTGTATTGACTAAAAATATGTACTTTGGTCGTACCAATGAACCTATTTTTAACCTTAATTTATTGATAATCAATTTTATGAGTAAAGGAAGCTTGCTACATTCACTAATTTTAAAACTACCTTATTTCGGGAACAAGATACGTCTTTTAGAGAGTTGCGGATATCAACCCGGTCACTATTATAGTCCTATTCCTGATCTCGATGATATTCGGAAAAGAAAATCGGTGATTTTTAAGAAATCAGAAGTTGATTTAAAAGGTATTGATTTACGCAAAGATGCTCAATTTGAATTACTTAATTCATTTAAAGAGTATTATAAGGAAATTCCGTATGATTTTGAAAACGCTTCAAAAACCGACACCCGATATCAGGTAAAAGGTGCCTGGTACCGATATTCTGACGTAGTTATGTTGTATGGTATGTTGCGGCATTTTCGGCCAAAACGAATTATAGAAGTTGGATCCGGATACTCCTCGGCAGTGATGTTGGATGTAAATGATCTTTTTTTGAACAAGGAATGTGCTATGACATTTATTGATCCATATCCGGAAAGACTATTGGGATTATTGAATGAAAATGACAAGAAGCAACACCGGATTTTGGCAAATATCATTCAGGATGTAAATTTAGATCTGTTCAGAACTCTTGAAGCAAATGATATTTTATTCATAGATTCATCTCATGTATCCAAAACCGGTAGTGATTTAAATCACCTGATGTTTGAAATATTGCCTTTGCTAAAACCAGGCGTAATCATTCATTTTCACGACATTTACTATCCTTTTGAACTCCCTGAACATTGGGTTTTAAACAGGAAATGGTTCTGGAACGAAAATTATTTGTTACGGGCTTATTTAACAGATAATCATACTTACAAGATTATTAATTTTAATTCGTTCCTGCATGGCGAATACCGCAACTGGTTGAGCGACAATATGCCTGCTTGCCTGATTGATGACAAAGATTGTGGCAGTATTTGGTTGCAAAAAGTTTAATGCTTCCGGATTTCTTGCTACTTTTGAAAATTATTTGAATCGCATATGTGTGGAATTGCCGGTTTTTACTCCCTGAAGAACAGTTTTTCGAAGAATGATGTTCAGGTTATGACTGACAGTATCCGTCACAGGGGACCTGATTCAGAAGGCCAGTTTTTTGATGGTATTTGCGGAGTCGGGCATCGTCGTCTGAGCATTATTGATTTGTCTGAAAGAGCTTCACAGCCCATGTTTTCGGCCAACGACAGATACGTGATAGTTTACAATGGTGAAGTATACAATTTTCAGGAAATTGGAGCCAAACTGAATAAATCAGGACCTAACGATTCCGGTTTAAAATTTAAATCGTCGAGCGACACAGAAGTCATTCTGGAAGCTTTCATTCAATATGGAACTGATTTTGTCCAGGAATTGAATGGCATGTTTGCATTTGCGATTTACGATAAGGAAAAAAAGGATTTATATTTATATCGCGACCGTTTAGGAATTAAGCCAGTATATTTTTATTGGGATGGAGTTGATTTTGCATTTGCTTCAGAATTAAAAGCAATCAAGAAACTTGCTAATCTTAAGTTTGAAATAAATGAAACTGCAGTCAGAAAATTCCTTCACATGGGATATATACCTGCTCCGCATTCCATTTATAAAAACGTCTTTAAATTAAGAAGCGGAAGCTGGTTGAAGATAAACAGTAATGGTATTGAAGTTAAGAAATACTGGAGTCTGAGAAATAAAATATCGAATAATGTAATCACTGAAAAAGATCAGGCACTTGTAAAGCTCAGCGATTTGCTGATTAGTTCCGTTCAGTATCAATTAAAAAGTGATGTTCCTTTTGGAGTATTTTTAAGTGGTGGAATTGATTCGAGTCTTGTTACTGCACAGGCAGTGATGTTATCAAGTGTTAAAGTCAATACCTTCTCAATAGGATTTGAAGAGAACAGTCACAACGAATCGGAGTATGCCAAAGCAGTTGCAAAATATTTAGGTACTTCGCATCACGAATTTATAGTTTCATATAAGGATGCATTAAACCTCATAAACAGTATTACTGAAACCTATGATGAACCTTTCGCAGATTCATCAGCGATTCCTACCATGCTGGTTTCGAAATTAGCCAAACAATATGTAACTGTTACCCTTTCCGGCGAAGGTGGTGATGAGTTGTTTTTTGGATATGGTGCATACAAATGGGCACGCACTTTAAGCAATCCACTGGTTAATGCTATTAGAAAACCGGCAGCAGGAATATTTAATAATATGTCATCCCGTTATCAGCGAATTGGAAGATTGATAAATTACAGTGATGACACCAACAAAATGAGTCATATTTTTTCTCAGGAACAATATTTGTTTGCCGAACATGAGGTAGATAAATTATTGTCGCCTGAATACCTTCGTGAAAGTTCAAAAGATTCGAAGGAAATGTTTAATTCTGTGCTCCGTATTTTAGATGAGCGCAATAATGCCGGAAACATTGCAGTAACTGAAAGGAAACTATCAGCTATGGAACAACAGGCATTATATGATCTGGAAAACTACCTGCAGGGTGATCTGCTTACCAAAGTTGATCGTGCCAGTATGCGATATTCTATTGAAACCCGTGTTCCTTATCTCGATCACAGAATGGTGGAATTTGCTTTAAACCTCTCCCCTGATCTTAAATACAAACATGGAATTTTTAAATATATCCTCAAGCAGGTGTTGTATCAATATGTTCCTAAGCAGTTATTCGACAGGCCAAAGCAGGGGTTTGCAATACCACTTAATAAATGGCTTCATACCTCATTAAAATATCTGATTGATGATTATCTGAATGAAGATATTATAAAGAAGTATGGTGCGGTAAAGTATGAGGAAGTTGCTCAACTCAAAAAAGATTTCTTTGGCGGTGCCGATTTTCTTTACAACAGAATATGGCTTTTAATAATGTTACAAATGTGGTTTGTGAGTAATGAAAAATAATTAAACCTTTTCGTCAGGTTTTTCTTTTTCTTCATCTGTTTTAGTTTCTTCAGATGAAAGTTCCTGAACATCAGTTTCAACAGGTTTTTCCTCTCTGTTTCGTAAATCAAAATAATATTGCATAATAAATAAACACGCCACGAAAAATGGCAATGCCGGAATCCGGTAACGTACCAAACTACCAAAGTTAGAAGTTGAAATTCCCACAGAAAATGCAAAGAACAAACTGAATATTAAGGAAAATGTAAGTAAGTGATTCTTCACTAACATTGGAAAAATACCAATGACTCTTAATTTTATAACCATTCTGATAGCCATGAAAAGAAGAATCAATCCTTCTAATCCCGACAATATCATTACTATGTTATTAGCTTCCCAGATATAGGGCCGGAATAAAGCCACATTGATTGCTGCAGGTGCTTTAGCTAGCATGCTTGGAACATTTGCTTCAAATTCACCAATATCAAAAGTATTACCTCCATAATAATCAGATTTCAAATCCTTATAGGTAATCACGGCTCGCTCCAATACTTTATCTACTGAATACAATCCCAGCAAATCACCCATGTTGATAAGCAATAAATATCCACCGGCAATGGCTATAGAAAACATAAATGGACCCATCAGGAATTTAATAACACTGTTACTGATTGAACCCAACTGACGATTTACAAACCAAATCAACGACCCTGGTAAAAGTGCAAAAATGATGTAGGGTTTAATCATCAAAATTAAATATGCCGATATAAAAATGGTTATGGCACTGGATAGAACATTTCGCCGTTTAATAAAGAGCATATAAAAACTATATGAATAATATCCGATGGCGCTTAGGGTAATGGTATCTTTCATGATTCCGGACCCCCAGAAAAAAACGGAAGGAATAAACAAAATTGCTATTGCCATTTGCTTTTTTAATTCTGGAAATTCCATGACAAAAAGCTGATATAACTTCCAAATTCCAGCATACGAAGCGTATGCAAACAACATGGTTGATACAATAAAACTTCCCGCACCTAAAATCACAAAAAAGGAAGCAATCCGGACTACGAAAAATGTTTGTGCATCCCTGAAATAAATTGGATACCCTGTACCTTCATTAAAATAAAAGTAATTTTCAATACTTAATCCTTCAGTCATCACCACAATAAAGCCCGTTGGATCGGTAACAAGCAGTCGTGCCATACAAACAGCATCCCTGAAATAATTCACTGTATCTCCACCTCCATAATAAACGGTGTAAATTAAGCAAAGTGATAAACCTCCAATTAATTTAACATACAGCCCTTTAGTATAATATGTATACTCAGGATTGGTTTTAACTTTCCTGTACTTCCGGATTCTGGCCGAAATAATAATAAGAAAAAGTGCAATTGGCCCGTATAAAAAGTCAACGATTGAGAAGAATTCCATCAGTAGATTTTAATGTCTCAAAGATAAAAAAACATACTTCCCCATATCAGATTTCAAAATTGGGATAAAAGTATCAGATTATCAATGCTTCACAACAGTAAACCTCTGAACTTCAACACTTTTGCCATTATTCACCCTAATCATATAAATACCCGACTTTAATAATGAAAGGTTTATATCCATTGACTGATAACCGGTTTCGAAGATTAATTCCCGTATTTCGGACTTACTGATACCTGTGATATCTGTTATTGAAATTTCCAAATCATTGCCAGCTGTTCCATCAAATGCAACAGTAATAAAATCTGAAGCTGGGTTTGGGTACAATTGAATGTTACTTTTTCCATCAATCCGGTCATTTACGATTTCTTCGGGACATGTAACAATAACATTAAATTTCGGCGAAGATTTCAGACATCCAAACGGACTTGAGACAACAACTTTATATTGACCATTTGTTTTTGCAACATAATTAACTCCTGTTGCTCCGGGAATAGAATTGGCAAATTTTTTCCATTGGTAAGTGTTACCAGATTGAGTACTAACAGTCAGGGTAACACTATCACCGGGACAAAACTGAAGTGGTCCAGATGCTGTAACATTGGCAGATGGTAATGGATTTTTTACAACTACGAATTTAGGTGATATGCCATAGCAACCATTGGCATCTGTAACATTAACTTTATAATTGCCCGATTTAGTTACATTAAGAACGGGACTATTGGACCCATTTACCGGAACTGCATTTCTGGTCCATTCCCATTGAGAAACAGATCCTGCATAAACAGCCTCCAGAGAATAAGGAGTTGCAGCACAAAAAGAATTTGTGCCATTTGAACTTGATATTGCCAAAACAGGATTGGGATTTACTGTTATGTAAGCAGGAATAATCAATGTATCACTTCCCCTGAAACTGGATGCAATCAGAGTTACTTTTCTGGGGCCGGAACTATTGTATGTAACAAGAGGATTTTGTAAAGTTGAAGATGAAGGATTTCCTCCGGGAAACAACCATTCCCATTGAATTGCAAAATTGGTGCTGGCATCGGTAAACTGAACCGACTGACCGGAGCAGACACTTGTTGTTGATGATGTGAACGCAGCTGTTGGAGGATCACATGCCGGGAAAACATTTGAACTGACTGTGGTAGAAAGACCTTTAATATCAGTTACCGTTAATTCTATTTCATAATAATAAGTTTCAGTACATCCTGCCGGTGATATGATAGTGCTTGTAATCTTGTTTGTATCAACCGATTCGGGGTGAAGATGTTGGTTGTGATGAAAAATAGTTCTCCATCTGTAGAACAAACTACCAGGTCCATGTTCTGCATCGGTGACTTGTGCTTCCAATGGTAAATTGGTAAATCCATTCATCGAATACAAATCGCCATTATTAAAACTGGTAATAACAACTTGAGGAGGTGTATTATTCACAAACACATAAAGTGAATCTTTGGAGATGTTTCCACCATCATCGGTCACGGTTAAAACAACAGTATAAGTAGTAGGCACTCCTGTGGGCGCAGTAAACAAATGAGTGGGATCGGCAACGCTGCTAAAATTGCCATCACCGAAATTCCAGCTGTAAAGCAATGGTTGATTTTCAGGATCTGTAGAAGAACTTCCGGTAAAACTTATTGAAAGTGGTCCTGGACCAAACGAAACATTTTGCGTTGCAACAGCTGTGGGGATATTATTTACAACTCCCGTATAAATAATTTTTTTAATCTGATCCGGATAACTTACATAGTAAATGCCACCATCTGCTACATTCTCAGTTATGAAAACACAGGGTCCAACCAAAGCTGCAAAATCAATTACCTCCAAAGGTTTATCGTTTGCATCAAATTTAAAATTCTGAATCCACTGGCCAACATAATCACCATGAAAATAAGTATCCTGAAATTCAATTGGAAACTTATTTCCGGTGTACCAGAAACCTGCCGTGGAAGCATACCCCCCGAAGCTGGGACCAATAACCGGAGATCCCGGAGCATTTATATTGATGGTAGAAGCAGTATCATTCACAAATATTCCGGTTCGTGACTGATTACCATGTTTCCAGTCGAGAACCGGCCGGCGATGCATAAAAACAGGAATAGAATCAGGAATCGTATCTGTTGGACTGCAAGGATTTAAGAATGTTAATGGCAGTAAAGTCTCCTGCTTTAAAAGATCCTTGAATCTTAAAAATTGCTGTGTACAACCTCCAGTCTGATACAAAGGGTTGGGAACATCTTTGTTTTCAGTAGTGAGATTCATGTAACCGGTTTGTGGTGTCAAACCTTCGAACAAAGGCCAGCCAAAATTTTGTGCCGGACCTGTACACACATTCATATCTTCCCAGTTATCCCAACCAACATCGCCCAGATAAATAGTTCCCGGTTCACCTGCAGTAGGATCAGCATTTCCTGTTCCGGGTTTTAAAACTGCCCGAAATGGATTTCGCAAACCAAGTGCCCAAACTTTGGATGCCGGTGCAAAAGGATCAGTAGGATTAAAAAACGGATTTGAATTCATTCCTTCTCCGGTTGCAGGATCTATTCTTAAAATTTTTCCATTCAAAGAATTCACCATTTGTGAACGAAATGAACCAACATTTTCTTCAGGCCGTATGATACTGTCATTTAAAGCCTGACTCCAATAAGTTGCTCCTCCTCCCCCATCTACAAAATTATAGCTTGCACCATCACCAGTAGTAACAATTAAAGAACCATCAGTAGCGAAGAATATTGCACCGCCTGTATGCGATTCATGAAGAACTGGGATTCCATTTTTTTTAGAATCACCTAAAAGGATGTATCGACTATTAGGTACCAGAGAAGTGAAATTAGTTGCACTGTCAAGCTGATATCTGGTGACCCTTGCTATAGTTGCCTGGAAATATTCATTAACTGCAGCATTATAGGCAGGCGTTCCAAAATTAATCAGATGGTGTCTGTCGACTGTATAATACAAATATATAAACCCATTATTTTCAAAATTTGGATCAAGGGCAAGCATGTTCAATCCATGATCACGCCAGTTCCCTACCTCGTCGTTGATATCAATTAATGGCACCGGTTGCTTTGCTCCCGAAGAATCGACGAGCCATATCCGACCTAATTTCTCAGCAACAAACATGCGCCCGTGATTATCGAATCGAAAACCTACAACTTCACTCCACCCATTACTCACCAATGCATCCACAAAAAGTGGAGGTACCGACGATGGACCGGCTTCAACTGATGAAATTGAACCGCTAAAAATCAGTGCTGAAAAGAATGCATGCAAACACCATTTGAATAATAATGAACGCATAAAAGATATGCGAACTAGAGTAATAATCTGATACATGAAATGAGTTGAGAAAATAGGAATCTGAAAAGTAAACAGTCCCAATTTATGGATGTTTAATATTTGGTAAACCGCAGTCTTTTAATGGCGAACAACCTAATTTCGCCTGTAAACGCAAAAAGATTATAAAAACTACTTTAAAATAACGATACGCAAATTACCAAAGTTATTAACACGTAGTTGATAAGTTCCGGGTGATAAATGTTTCAGGTCCAATTCCATGGAAATAGCTTTCACCTGTTTTGCAATATAAACTTCCTGACCCGGTAAATTGAAAACCTGTATGTCAACATTCTTGTCAGCCAAAGATTTATCAAATATAATCCCGAAAATCCCTTGATGAAGGATTTGGATAAACAGAAAATCCTGAACTATTATTTCCACCTTCTGAAATACCTGTACAAGTTTCAATTTGCAAAGTGAACTCCACAGTATCTCTGCAGCCCTGGGGATGAAGATAGGTGTAAGCAACTATTTGTGGTCCCTGCCCTATAACTGCGGGAGCTAATACTGTTGCAACTATTCCATTTACTAGATAAGAACCGCCCGAAGGTGATCCGCCTGTCAATAAAAACGGTGGTTGATTGATACAGATAGTATCATTGAAGGAAGGAGTAAAGTTACCTGTTGTAAAGCAGGAATTGTTATCTCAACAGAATCTGTAAAAATGCAACCCTGAACAGAAGTTACTGTGAGGGCATACCATCCTGAAGTAGTTATTTCGAGTGTTGAATTCGATGTACCATCACTCCATAAAAATGAACCCGAAGTAATTCCGGGATCTAAAATGTAAACAGAATCACAAATTAGTAACGAAGGACCAAATTCAAATAGAGGAACAGTTCCAATTTGTACTGAAATTGAATCTGAAGCCTGACATCCTGTGACTGTATCCGTAATATTCAATGCATAAATACCGCTGGTAAATATATTCAGTGATTGGGTAATGGTTCCATCCTGCCAAAGGTAATTAAATGCACCTGTTGGGCCATTCAAAACAAAAACAGAGTCGCAGACAAGAGTGTCGGTTCCAAGATTAAAAGCTGGTGGTAAATTTAGTTCAACATTAATGGAATCGCTTTCCTGACATCCGGATAATGCTGTAACTGTTACAAAATACAAACCGCTGGAATCAACCTGAATGGATGACGTTACTTCTCCTGTGTTCCAAAGCCATAAATTACCGGTTAATCCGGCATCTAATGTAATTGCTGTATCGCACACAGTTAAATCGGGTCCCAGATCAACCACAGGAACAGTAAGAATTACAACTTCTATTGTATCTGTTGCGGAACATCCTTCCGGTGAAGTTACCAGCACAGAATAAGCTCCATCACTATCGACAATTAATTCAGGATCGGTTGAAAAATCATTCCACAAATATGTTGCATTTGCATTGAAGGCGTTCAATGAAATACTTCCACACACAGTAGTATCAGCACCGAGATTTACCAGTGGATAAACGCCAACAGTGACATAACCGGGAAGTACAATAGTATCGGAACCACGGAAACTCGATGCAATTAATTTTACATCATATATGCCCGGAACGTTATATTGAATCAATGGTGATACATCATTTGATACTGCCGGAATGCCGCCGGGGAATTCCCATTCAAGGAGCACCGGAAAATTCGAACTGATATCATTAAACAGAATCTGTTCACCGGCACAGACAACTGAATCGCTTGCCGTAAATGTTGCAACAGGGGGATCGCAGGCAGCATATAAATTTGAGCTGACAGAAGTAGATAAACCACCCGCATCTGTGACTTTTAAATTGATTTCAAAATAATAAGTATTCATTACCTCACAACCAACCGGAGAAATTGTAGTAGTTGAAATTTTATTGGTGTCAATGGATTCCGGATGCAAATGTGCATTGTGATGCAGAATGGTGGTCCATCGGTAAAATAATTCACCAGGCCCATGTTCCGCATCTGTAACAGCTGCTTCGAGCGGTAATTGCGTATTGCCGCTCATAGAATACAAATCGCCATCTGAAAAGCTGATGATGGAAACCTGCGGCGGTGTATTATTTACAGAAATCAAAACAGAATCGGTATCTGTTTGACCGATATCATCGGTAACAGTTAATTTAGCATAATATGAAACCGGTGAAGACGTTCCGGGATTGTAAATATGCACCGGGTCCTCTAGTGAACTAAAATTTCCATCGCCGAAATCCCAATTGTACTGAAGAGGCAAATTTTCAGGATCTGAGGAATTACTTCCAGTAAACTGAACCTGTAATGGACCTGCACCATACGTAGTATCGGTTTCTATTTTTGCAACAGGAAGGTTATTTACAAAACCGGTATAACAAATTTCTTTTATTTCACCCGGGTAATTGGCATATGCGATGCATCCATTCACAGGATTAAGTGCCATATGCACAATGATTCCATTGTTATCCCAAAAACCATTTACATTAGAAAGTACATCGTTGGTATCGATTTCAAAATTTCGAATCCATTGACCTACATAATCGGCATGGAAATAAGTATTCTGCCAGATAACAGGAAATCGATTATCTGTATACCAAACCCCTGCAATAGATGCATACCCACCGAACATGGTTCCCTGAACCGGTGATGCCGGGTCATCAATATTAATTTCATCGGCAACGCCATTTGTAAAAATACCTGCACGTGACTGAAAAACCATGTTTCCAATCGATGATTGGACGGCGATGAGTAAATACCGCAACTCCCTGCGGAATTAACTGTGAAGTATCGCAAGGATTTTTAAACTCCGGAGAGGGTCTTCGGTATCCTGAATTAGAAGTTCTTTGAATCGGAAATATGGACGTGTGCATCCGGATGTTCCAAAGAGTGGATTGGGGGCGTCCTGATTTTGTGTATTCAGATTGGTGTAGCCAATCTGTGGTGTTAGTCCTTCATATAATGGCCATCCAAAATTTTGTTTGGGTGCATTACAAACGTTTAGATCTTCCCAGTTATCCCAACCAACATCCCCAATATAAAGTGTTCCTGGATTTCCTGCTGTGATATCTGCTTCTCCTGTACCAGGGCGCAAGGTCATTCGGAAAGGATTACGAAAGCCAAGAGCCCAAACCCTTGATTTTGGTGAACGTGGCTCGGAATTGTCGAAGTAAGGATTTGAATTGAGTCCATCACCATTCAACGGATTTATTCTCAAAATTTTCCCATTCAGACAGTCAACCATTTGGGCCCTGAATGCACCTACGTTTTCTTTCGGCCTGATTATGGAATCATTTAATGCCTGACTCCAATAAGTACTTCCCGAACCGCCATCAACAAAAGTGTAACTGCCACCATCACCAGTTGAGACGAACAAACTCTTATCTGCTCCAAAAATTAATGATCCACCACTGTGTGATTCAAAAACAATTGGAATGCCGGTTTTTTTTGTTTCACCTATCAAAATAAATCGGCTCCCGGGGATGGTAGTGGTAAAATTGGTGGCAGAATCCGCTGTATAACGGGTCACCCTGGCAATGGTAGCCTGGAAAAACGTATTCACAGTTGGATTATATGCAGGAGTTCCAAAGTTGATAAGATGATGTCTGTCAACAGTATAAAACAAATAGAAAAACCCATTAGTCCTGAAATCCGGATCCAGTGCAAAACCATTTAAACCATGATCTCTCCAGTTCCCAACTTCTTCAGTAATATCTAATAATGGAGCTGCCAGTTTATTTCCGGAAGTATCAACCACCCAAACCTTCCCTCCCTTTTCCCAAACATATTGCTGACCAGTACTATCCCAGACAAAACCTTCAACTTCATCCCATGAGGTTGAAATTACAGAATTGGTAAAATTCGGGAATTGAGCAATTACTTCAGATTGAAAGGTGAAGCAAAAGAAAAGAAAATATAACGATATCTTTTTGATTTTCAAAACTTTAATAAAATTCATCAGGATAATTTAGAGGGCTCATTCGATAAATTAAGTAAGGGATAATTTATTTAATGATCTATTTTTCAAATAATTGACATAGAATGCAAAGTTAGGGAATTCAAAAGGATTTTGGGGAAGATGTTCACAACCCATTAAAATGGTTATCTTTGCACCCGGTTTTACTAAAAATAACTATGAAATATTCAGCAATTATTCTGTTCGCATCATTTACAGTGTTCTCCTTCACTTCCTGCGATGGTCAGAAAAAATCAAAAAGCAGTGAAGGAAAAATAGCAACAGTAGTTGATTCTGTGAGCTATGGAATTGGAAACACAATAGGCAGAAACCTACAAAAAGATGGACTCGACTCCATTGATGTAGATCTTCTTGCAAGAGGTATCCGCGAAGTATTTGAAGGCAAACCTGCTGCAATGACTCCCGAAGCTGCTCAGGCAGTAATTCAAGGATACGTTGCAGGAATCCAACAGAAAAAACAAGCTGCTAACGTTGAAAAAGGACAAAAATTTCTTGCTGAAAATGCTAAAAAAGAAGGCGTTAAAACACTTCCAAGCGGACTGCAGTATACTATTGTTAAAGAAGGTACAGGTCCAAAACCAACTGCTGAAGATAAAGTTACCACTCATTACCATGGAACATTAGTAGATGGTAAAGTTTTCGACAGTTCTGTTGATCGTGGTCAACCTGTTACTTTCGCTGTTAACGGTGTAATTCCTGGTTGGACAGAAGCATTGCAATTAATGCCTGTAGGTTCTAAATGGAAATTATTCATTCCTTCAAATCTTGCCTATGGTGAAAGAGGTGCAGGTGGTGACATTGGTCCAAATGAAACTTTAATTTTTGATGTTGAATTAATTTCCATCGAAGGAAAATAATTTCATCTTCTAATAATACTTGAGCCGGAGTTATCTCCGGCTTTTTCGTTTCCAATAAAAATGCAATTTATAACTATGAAAAATAAAATTTTAATCGGTGTCTTCAACCTGGTACTGCTAACAATTTCTGTTTCATTTTCTCAAAATAAGATGATGACAATGGAAGATGTGGTATTAAGTGCTAAAAAAGGATTCACTCCAGCTAAACTTGATCAACTGCAATGGATTCCGGGAACAACAACATATTCGTGGGTTGTAAAATCAGATGGAACTGAACAAATTATGAGTGCTTCAGGATCGGGAAAAGATTCGAAAATTATTGATCTCAATCAATTGAATATTGTATTGAAAAAAGAAATTGAGGATTCTCTGAAAGCTTTGCCGTCAATAACATGGACCAATGCTGGACAATTCACATTTGAACATAAAGATTATTTACTGGCTTACCGGTTAAAACAAAATACCGTTGTCAGGTTATTGAATTTAAAAGATGCAACCGGAAACAATAAGGAATATAATTCCAAACTAACGGCATTAGCATATACGAAAGGCAATAATTTATTTATCAATACTGCTTCCGGCAAAAGTCAAGTCACCAATGACTCCAATACAGCAATTGTAAACGGACAAATTGTGCATCGTGAAGAATTCGGAATTCACAAAGGTACATTCTGGTCTCCATCCGGTGACCTGCTAGCTTTTACCGTATGGATCAAACCATGGTGACTGATTATCCTATCTATGAACTGGATGAAAAACCTGCAGCTGCAAGAATGATCAAATATCCGATGGCAGGTGAAAAAGCCATCACGTTACCATTGGTGTTTACAATGTTACTACTGAAAAAACAATCTGGTTAAAAACCGGTGAACCTAATGAACAATACCTCACTAATATAGCCTGGTCACCTGATAACAAAAAGATTTATGTAGTGATTCTGAACAGGGAACAAAACCATCTAAAATTTAATCGTTATGATGCTGCAAGCGGGGATTTTGAAGTAACTCTGTTTGAAGAAAAAAATGACAAATACATTCAACCATTGCATCCGGCTATTTTCTCTAAAAACGGAAGTAAATTCATCTGGCAAAGCAGAAGAGATGGCTATAATCACATTTACCTTTATGATCAGTCAGGGAAAGCTATCAAACAATTGACAACCGGCAACTGGGAGGTTATTGATGTAGCAGGATTTGATGGCACCGAAGCTAATGTTTGGTTTGCTGCAGCAAAAGAAAAGCCAACCAACAAAGATATTTATGCCGCAAATATTTCTTCAGCAAAAATAACCCGCATCAGTTCAGGTGAAGGAACACACAAGCCGTTGTATAATACAGAAGCCGGAATGGTAATTGATGAATTTGCATCGGTGGATGTGCCAAAAATTATTTCTATAAAAAACAAAGATGGCAAAGAGCTGAAACAACTTTTAAAGGCATCGAATCCTTTAAAAGATTTTAGTCCGGTGAACAGAAATATTTTCACCATAAAAAATGAAAACGGTGATGAACTGTATTGTAAAATGGTAACACCTCAACCCTTTGATTCAACCAAACAATATCCGGTAATTGTATATGTTTATGGCGGTCCGAATGTTCAATTGGTTTCAAACAACTGGCCTGCAGGAACAGATCTTTGGTACAACTATATGGCTCAGCGAGGATTTATAGTTTTCACGCTCGAAAACAGAGGAACACCTTTCCGTGGAGCTGATTTTGAGCAGGCAACTTTTCGTCAGCTTGGAGAAGTTGAAATGCAGGATCAGATTTCAGGAGTAAAATGGTTGATGAAACAAAAGTTTATCAACAAAAACAGAATGGGTGTTTATGGTTGGAGCTATGGTGGATTTATGACTGTATCACTTATGACACGTCATCCGGGATTATTTAAAGCTGCTGTTGCCGGTGGTCCGGTAATTGACTGGAAGTATTATGAGATCATGTACACGGAGAGGTATATGGATACACCAGCCGAAAATTCTTCAGGATACGAAAAAGCAAATCTTTTGAATTATGTTGAAAATCTAACCGGTAAAATGATGCTTATTCATGGGACATCAGACGATGTTGTTGTATGGCAACACAGTTTACTGTATCTTAAAAAAGCAGTTCAAAAAAATATTCAACTTGATTATTTTGTGTATCCCGGACATGAACATAATGTTACAGGACGCGACAGAACACATTTACTGAATAAAATTTCGAATTACTTTTTCGAAAATCTGAAGTAACAATAAATTGCGGGGTTTTATTTCTCTTTTGGAATAGAGAAGTAGAACCTCGCCCCTTTTCCGGGAATTGACTCCAGCCACATATTTCCGCCTTCATCTTCAATCATTTTCTTCGCGACCGGCAAACCAATACCTGAACTTTCAAAAGTGGTATCACTTCGTAAAGTCTGAAACAAATCAAATATTTTGACATGGTCTTTAGGGTCAATTCCAGGACCATTATCGGCAACCATGAAATTGATATTTTCAGGACCGTCGGTAATTTCAATTTCCACTTCACGCATTTCTTTATCGTTATGCTTAATGGAATTACTAAGTAAATTCTGAAGCACCTGACTTAAAACAATTTTTGTTCCTTTAATTTCGGGTATATGTGAATTAATAGAAAATCTGGTACGATTATCTACCTCAACCATATCAATTACATCTTTAATCATATCATCCAGGTTAATCCATTCTTTGTTAACACCGGCTGTTCCTGTTTTAGAATATTCCAGAATTGCGATAATGAGGTTTTCCATCTTATGAATTTGTTTATCCATAAGTTTCAAGTGCATAACACCTTCTTCACTGATTGTGGTACTGCAATCTTCACGTATCCACGAAGCAATATTCCGCACACCTCGCAAAGGGGGCTTTCAAATCATGAGAAACGATATAAGCAAATTCTTTGAGACGGTTATTTGATTTCTGCAATTCAGCTGACTTTTGTTCAATAATTTCATTCTGAACAGCCATCCAGTCGTTATTTTTAATAAGCTCAATTTTTGAAATGATCATGGTCTTTACAGAATGATAACGGAAAACCACCATAGCCATAGAAAAAATCGTTCCTGCCAGAACCAACAATCCGCCATCGGAAAGAAAGTCCTGTAAAGGCATTGAAGAATTGGAACTGTAAAAAAACAAATTTGCCAACACAAAATAAATGGTGAATACAATTGCATATACAGGCGACCACATCAACACCATACTGGCCCCAACGAAGTCGGCCATGTATGAAAGCGACAATTGCTGAATAATTTCAGGAGTTGCGAAACTGTAGAAGTATGCATCCTGAGTTATGATGGAGCATAAAATTACCATGCCTGCCAACTGAGGACGTTCCTGCATGAGTGGCTTATACAATAAGCATCCAACAAGAATTAAGGATACCAGTACTCTGATAACCATAAATTGCTGCCACGATTCATGCAATGCCATGTAATCAACCAATCCGAAGATTGGATTGAGTATTATAGCGATGATTGTACCAATGGAAAGGTACCTGGAAATGATTTTGTTCAATTCATTGCTCCACCCCTGGGCAGGAGGTTTAATGAGGGAGTAACTGTTGAATTCAAGTGTTTCCGTTATTAAAAATGAGAATTTTAGTTGATTCTTTAACGGAACAAAGGTCAAACCAGTTTGATTAAATTTCGAGATAATGTTACATGCGAACTTACAAAACCGAAAACCCGCCAAAGCAGGCTATTTCTGACCGGTAGCCGACAAAAACAAGCTCTCACTTATGGAAGTGGTATTTTTGAAATAAAAAATACCTCCCCATTTATATACAACCTTTGAAAAAATGGTCTCTTTTTCGTTTTTTCTTACAGTAACCTTTTTAATAGTCCTATTCGCTTCCGTAATTTCCTCCACTGAAATATCAGGTAATTGTTCGTAAGCAGGCTCCATATTTTTTTTGACAACCGGTGGTGGTTCTTTGACAGCAATTGCTGGTTTTTCGTCCTCTCCCTGAATACCGGTAGCTTTGGTGACTCCTTTGTCCTGTTTCTTAGTAGGAATAGCATTTGCCTCCAATGCCTTATCGTCGCCATCTCCTTTTCCGGGTTTGCCTGAAGGTGAATCATTCCCGCTACCGGAAGGTTTACCCGTAGGAGGATTTTCACTTCCGCTGCCTGTCGGTTTGCCTGCCGGAGGTGATTCCGAACCACCGCCAGCCGGGGTTGCCGGTCTGGTATCATTCCCCTGGACACCTGTTGAATTGGTTGAATTATTTTCCTGAGCAAGAGCTGCAGCAGCAGCTTTTCGGGCTTCTTCCTCTTCTGAGGCTTTGGCTTTAGCCCTTTCTTCCTCTTCCATTTTAGCCATGGCAACCCTTCTCTTTTCCTCATCCGTCTGAGCTTGTGCCTCCCGTTTCATCCGCTCCTCTTCTGCCTTCTTGTCTTTTGCTTGCTGAGCGGCCAGGACGCGTGCTTCGTCTGCAGCTTTTTTGTCGGCTTCAGCTTTTGCTTTTGCTGCCTCTTTCGCCAAAGCTGCATCCTCAAGTTTTTTCTGCTCTTCTTCTTTCTTCTTTTGAGCTGCCAGAGCCTGCTCTTCCCGTTGCTTTTGCTTAATTTCTTCCTCAGCAGCTTTCAATGCCGATTGAATTTGCTTGGTATAATCAGTGTCGTAATCAAAATCATCAATCAGGCGATTGTAGGAAATCTTTCCTACCGGCTGATTAAAAATCACGATGTTCACTCCATCATATTGTTTGAAAAGGTTCACTTCGAAATTAAAGGGATAAAAACCTTGTCCGGCCCGATCACCCGGAGAATTGGTGTTTAAAGCAATTTTCTTGGTAATATATCCAGGTT
This sequence comes from Bacteroidota bacterium, assembly GCA_016713525.1. Lineage (GTDB taxonomy): Bacteria > Bacteroidota > Bacteroidia > AKYH767-A > OLB10 > JADKJB01. The sequence continues at coordinate 121,426 of JADJOZ010000009.1, forward strand.
TATTGAACGAAATAACATATTCACAGTTCAGTTTGAGTTCCAGGTCAAGCTTTGAATTACCTGGTAATGAATTAGATTCACCGGTAGTGCTGTTTTTTAAAACAACCGTAACACCTTCAAAGTCGCCATCCTCAATTTTCAGTTTCACCGGAGCTTTGAGCTTTTGTTGTGCAAAAGCTGTTGTTGAAAAGCACACCATAAAAAATGGCATAATAATAGCATACAGGAGCCCGTTCTGCCAATTAAGATGTCTTCTGATATGCAATTTCACTCTTATCTGATTCAAATTTTAAACAAAGATAACTACATCTGCCAAAGAATACCACAACCCTAAAATTCTGAATTAAACACCGGTTGAAAACTCGTTTCAGGAAGTTCCAGAATGTTTACATTCTTCCATCAAGATGTTTAATTTTGAAGAATCCACAAATTGATCAGATCATCCCAATCATGTTTCGTTTAAAGCCTATTCTTACCTTACGAATTATTGCATTAGTTGTTACCATTTTAAGTTTCCGGCAAACAGTAAATGCGCAGGAAATATCGATGGAACAAACCTTAACTTATATCAATGGTAAAATAAGCCCCATAGGCAACATTGACGTTATAAGGGGAGTAATTATTGCGAAATTCACCGAAGGTGTTGATATTTACCGTGAAGATCAGGTACTTTGCAAGTCACTTGATTTGAACAGCATGGGTTACGATGCAACTCAGAAGGTCTTTTACATAAATTGCAACGGAACTTCCAAATGTGTCGACCGGCAGTTGTTCCTCAAAAAAATACAAAGGGACTATGCCCGCTTATCGTTCCCGGCAACACTTGATCCGAAAAGTGTGGCAGGCATGAAAAAGGCTTTCACTCACATGATTAAGCTGGTACTCGATCCCAAATATGAAAGTTCAGAACCATTTGAATGATGAAGAAAATATGTAAAATATTGGTAATTCTGCAAATGAGCCTATTACCATTCACTATGTCAGCGCAGGAAAATCCGGAAGCAGTGGCTCACTTTAAAAAAGGAGATACCTTTTACCGGAATGGTGACCATGCTGAAGCGATTGCGGAGTTTGACAAGGCAATTGAACTGGATGGTAAATTTGTGAATGCCTTGCTTCAAAGGGGATTTTGCCGAAACATCACCAAAGACTTTGAAGGTGCAGTAAAAGACTTTTCACGCGTAATTGAACTTGAACCCAATCACCGTTGGGCTTATGTTTCGAGAGGAAGTGCCAGAAATAAAACCGGCGAATACCAACTGGCTATTGATGATTTTAATGAAGCTTTAAAAATGGATCCAACCGATCAGGAAGCATATAATAACCGGGGATTTTCCAAAAAACTTATGGGAAATAAATCGGGTGCTTGTGAAGACTGGAATACATCCAAAAAATTAGGAAATGAAGAAGCTCGCATAATTCTTAAAAATAACAATTGTAAATAACCCGGATATCAATAACCTAAATATCTTCCATCATGTCAATTCAATCTCATTTGTTACTCATCAGTTTTATTGCAGCACTTTCATTCTGGAATCAGGCACCTGAAACAACCATCAATGATCAGGAAGATCCTTATGCTGAATGTTTAAAGAAATCGAGTTCTGAATGGGGATCTAATTGTGGAAGTTGTTACAATTCCTCCAAAAGCTATCGCATCAATCTTAAAAACGTGTGCAAAGAAAGTCTCGATGTAAAGGTTGCTGTTCAGGAGCGCACTATGAGATGGAAAACCTACAATCAACTGAATATGGCACCCGGTGACTCAATCAGCGGTTATGCCTGTGAAGGAACCGGTAAATATGTTTTCTGGACTCGAAAAGCAGGTGATAAAACTATTGTGTTTCCAACTGATGCTGAAATTGAACAACAATTCACTCCCGGAAAATAACCTGTTATAATTCTACCGATTCCCCTTTTTCAGGAATCACAATATGCCTGTATCCAGTGTCCAATAATTTTTCTTTGAATTCAACCATAACTTCATATTCTCCGTGCACAAGAAATATTTTTTTCACTTGTTTCACATCCTGACAAGAGAGATACTGAATCATTTCACTATAATCGGCATGCGCACTGTAGGCATCAATGACTTCAACTCTGGCCTTCACTTTATAGGTCTCACCAAAAATTCGCACTTCGGGTGCACCTGCACCTAGCCTGCCACCCAAACTTGTAGGGGTACAATAACCCACAATTAAAATGGTATTATTAGCACTGGAAATTACATTTTTAATATGATGCTTAATTCTTCCGGCTTCAGCCATTCCGGAAGCTGAGATTATTATGCATGGTTCTTTAAGCAAATTAATCGCTTTCGATTCTTCAACATCACTCACAAAATGCAGATTCTTAAAATAAAATGGGCGCTGATCGCCTTTTTTCATATAGTCACGCAATTCTTTGTTGAAACATTCTATGTGATCTTCCACCACGCGTGTAGTTTGTACCGATAAGGGGCTATCTACATATACTTTTATAGGGGGCAAAATACCCTGATGTTCCATTCTGTCGAGGGCATAAATTAATTCTTGGGTACGGTCAAGACTGAAAGCTGGGATTACCAGCTTACCTCCTTTTTCAACACAAGTTTCAATCACTGCAGCTAATAATCTGCCTTCAGCATTTTTTACAGGTTCATGGAGGCGATTCCCATAGGTAGATTCACAAATCACATAGTCGGCTTGCGGAAAGGGTGCCGGTTTACGGAGGATCTGATCTCCGGGGCGACCAATATCGGCTGAGAAAAACAACCGCTTTTCATGTCCATCTTCATTCACGACCATGCTTACAGCTGCAGAACCCAGTACATGCCCTGAATCGGTAAACAAAAATTTCACTTCATTATTAATTTCAAACCAGTTGTCGTAATCAACCGGGTTAAAGAATTTCATTGCCTTAATTGCATCTTCTTCAGAATAAAGAGCAATCAGTGAAGATTCGCCTCTTCGTTTCCTTCTTTTATTGATGTAAACAATATCTGCTTCCTGGATGGAGCCGCTATCTTCCAACATCAGTTTACAAAGATCAATAGTGGCTGGAGTCGCATATATTTTCCCTTTAAAACCATCCTTAACAAGCTTTGGAATTAGTCCGGAATGATCGATATGGGCATGACTTAAAATAAGGATATCAACCTCAAACGGATTAAACCCAAAATGACGGTTTAATACATCGGCTTCAGCACCCATCCCTTGAAAAAGGCCACAGTCGAGTAAAATTTTTAACCCTGAATTGGTGGTAATGAGATGTTTACTACCGGTTACAGTTCTGGCGGCACCATGGAAAGTGATTTTCATATTAAACAGGTTGAAGGCACAAATTTAGCATGAAGTGGCATTAATTCTCTAATTTATTAAAAATACCATTTACAGATAAATAGAATTGCATTAATTTGCGAACGAAATGGGGTGTCTGAAATCCATTCAAATCAATTATAAATATGAAAAACTTAAATCTTGGAGTTCATTGTTCCGTTTCCGGAGGACTGGAACTTGCTTTTGAAGAGGCTAAAATTCTTGGCATTGATGCTATGCAGATATTTACCCGAAACCAACGCCAATGGAAAGCAAAACCCATTGCTGTGGAAGAAAAAACTGCGTACAATCAGGCGGCTAAAGCATCGGCTATAAAATATATGTTTTCTCATTGCAGTTACCTGATAAATCTTGCTGCCGAGGTTCCCGATAACCGGGAAAAATCGATAACTGCTTTGACCGATGAAGTCATCCGTTGTACCGAATTAGGTCTTCAATATTGTGTCCTTCATCCGGGTGCAGCTGGATCGCAGGATTTCGGCACTGCCATTTCTAAAATTGCAGATGGTATAAATGAGGTTATTGCAGCTACACCGGAAAGTAAGGTGCTTATTTTACTTGAAAATACAGCCGGACAAGGAACCAGTGTTGGTGGCAGTTTTGAAAATCTACGGGAAATATATCAGCAGGTTGATTCCAAACGTGTCGGTTTTTGCTTCGACACGTGCCATGCATTTGCAGCCGGTTATGATATCAGAACCAATTCCGGAGCAGATGATACCATGGATGCATTTGATAAAATTTTGGGGTTAAAAAATCTTAAAGTTTTCCATTTAAATGATAGCAAAGGCGATTTGGGAACACATCTCGATCGTCACGACCATATAGGAAAAGGGAAATTGGGGATTGTGCCATTTCAATACATCATGAAACGATTCAGTGCAGTTCCAAAAGTCATTGAAACACCAAAAGAAGATGATTGGGATCAGGTGAATCTGGAATTGCTGAGATCGCTTGCTTAATTTATTAAATACTAAAATTATTAATTATGGGAATGTTCGACATGCTGGGAAAGCTGGGGGAAGTCAAAAAGGCAATGGATGAAATCAAAGCACGACTTGATACTGTTATGGTAGATGGAGAGGCTGGTGAAGGCAGTATCAGAGTGACAATGACCGGAAATCGTTTGGTGAAATCGATTGTTATTGCCGATAAGCTGATGGCACCCGACCGTAAGGAAGAGTTGCAGGAACTTTTAGAATTAGCAGTTAACAGAGCCTCTGAAAAGGCACAAAATGTTTCAGAAGCTGAAATGAAAGCAGCAGGTCAAGGGCTACTGCCAAATATTCCGGGATTATTTTAATCAAATTTCAATCACCAAACCATCGTAGGCACATTGTACGTGAGCCGGTAATTCCGCATTCACATCCTCATGCATACCTAGCTGGTGTGAGATATGGGTGAGATATGCTTTTTCAGGTCCTAACTTGCCAATCACTTCAAGGGCTTCATCGAGTGTAAAATGCGAAACATGTGGTTCGCGACGAAGGGCATTAATGACTATAATTTTGGAACCACGAATAAGCGACATCGATTGTTCGGTAATATGATTGGCATCTGTTATATAGGTGAAGTCACCGATGCGGAATCCTAAAACCGGTAACCGGTAGTGTAAGACAGGAACCGGTAAAAATTCAATTTCCCCAATCGAAAAAGCGCTTTCATCAATGGTGTGCATATTTATTTCCGGTACGCCGGGATATTTGAAATCTGCAAACACATATGGGAATTCTCTGTGAAGTGCTTCCTGCACCTGAAGGTTGGCATAAATATTTACCTTTTCGCGATGGACATAATTATAGGCTCTTATATCATCCATACCGGCAATATGGTCTTTGTGTTCATGCGTAAACAGCAAGCCATCGATGTGATTCACTTCTGCGCGAAGCATTTGTTGGCGAAAATCGGGACCGGAATCAATAACAACAGCTGTAGTTCCTTTTTCAATGAGAATAGAGCTTCGAAGTCTTTTATCGCGAAAATCGGCAGAATTGCAAACCTGACATCTGCATGCAATTACAGGAACGCCCTGAGATGTGCCGGTGCCAAGGAACGTTATTTTCACTCTGCAGCCTCCTCCAGGCTTTGTTGCTTATCGGCCTGTTTATCGAGTTGTTTTTGAATTTGTGCAAATTTTTCACCTTCCAATTGGTTTCCGGTAGAAAGCACTCTAAGAATTTCCAACAAGGTAATAATTCTGCTTTCTGTAGAGGCAAAACGATTCACAACAACCATTTTACGATCTTCAATGATGCAATATCCTGATTTGAAATTTCCCTTTTCGTAACGGATTTTATAGGCATTCTCTTCAAAAACCTCTTCTATTTTTTTTAAAAACTGGGGTGTGTATTTAAGCATCTGACTAATTGAAACAGGGTTTAAAACTGGTGCAAATGTAGGGCAAATTAATAAAATCATGCAATTCCAAACAGGTACTTGTCAACAACCCTCATTACTTACTGATTTTGAATAATATACACAACAGTAACCTATTTGTTTCGGGAACGTATTCCATTGATGGAATCAATTATTATTTTTTCCTTTGCAGCGCTAAAAAAACATACCGGAAAAAGCCGGCTAACATTTCCCATATTAAATTAACTACCTAATGAAAATAGGAATTCCGAAGGAGACTAAGGAACGTGAAAACAGGGTTGCCCTGAGTCCGGAAGTTGTGAAAAGTCTTGCTTCATCAGGCTTTGAAGTAACAATTGAATCCGGTGCAGGTGAAAACTCCTATTTTGCAGATGCCATGTACAAAGATGCCGGTGCCATAATTGCCGGTGACTCGAAGGCGATTTACAGCACTTCGGATGTGGTTTTAAAAGTGAATGCTCCTGAACCTGCTGAAGTTGGAACAATGAAAAAAGGTGCCGTATTGATTTCTTTCATGTGGGCAGCAACCAATCCTTCAATTGTAGAAGCATGTGAAAAAGCAGGTATATCTGCATTTTCTATGGATGCTATTCCTCGTATTTCGAGAGCACAGAAAATGGATGCACTGAGTTCTCAGAGCAACCTTGCCGGGTATAAAACGGTGCTTTTAGGAGCCAATGCTCTTGGAAAAATATTTCCTTTAATGATGACTGCCGCAGGAACCATCAAACCATGTAAGGTGGTTATTATGGGTGCCGGTGTTGCAGGACTTCAGGCTATTGCTACTGCCAAACGCCTGGGAGCAATAGTGGAAGTGTCAGATATCCGTCCAGAGACCAAAGAACAGGTGGAATCATTGGGAGGAAAATTTATTGAAGTTAAAGGCGACGACAGCATCAAAACAGAAGGTGGCTATGTAAAGGCTGTTTCTGAAGAATTCCTTAAAAAGCAACAAGAACTTTTGTTTAAGCATATTTCAGAAGCCGATCTGGTAATTACCACAGCTCTCATCCCTGGTAAAAAAGCTCCGCTTTTAGTTACCGAAGAAATGGTGAAGAACATGAAAATGGGTTCTGTAATTGTTGATATGGCTGTTGAACAAGGTGGAAATTGTCCGCTTAGTGAAGTTAATAAAACAGTGGTAAAACATGGTGTTATTATAATCGGAGAATCAAATCTTCCCAGCTTACTACCCCGAAATGCCAGCGAACTGTATGCAAAAAACATTCAGACTTTCTTGCTGCATCTCGCTACTAAAGACGGATTCAAATGGGAAATGGAAGAAGAAATAACCAAAGGTTCATTGATCACTCATAATGGTGCTATTGTTCATCCATCAGCTCAAAAAAAATAATTAAGATTTATTGAAAAAATAATATGGAAGCAATCATAAATTTTATAGGAACGCACAAAGAAGTATTTTACTTTGTAATTCTCTCCATTTTCGTTGGTATTGAAGTTATAGGTAAAGTTCCAACAGTATTGCATACACCTTTAATGAGTGGAGCTAATGCCATTCACGGTGTTGTAATTGTGGGTGCCATAATTGTAATGCTCGATACGGAAATGTCGAATATACCATCACTCGCCCTGGGATTTCTGGCTGTTGTGCTGGGAACCCTGAATGTAGTAGGTGGATTTGTGGTTACCGACAGGATGTTGGAAATGTTTAAAAAGAAAAAGTAGTAGTGCACTAAAAGAGGACTTATGATTCAGAATATATTAGAAATTTCTTATCTCATTGCTTCTGTAACTTTCATTATGGGGTTACGAATGATGAGCAATCCGAAATCGGCCCGTAAAGGAAATCTGGTTGCCGCAGCCGGAATGGCTATTGCAATTGCAGGCACTATTTTCCTTTATGAAAACGGTTCCGGTTACACTTCCCGGGAAGGCGTTAAAATGGCTCTGATTTTTGCCGCCATTCTGGTTGGAACGATCATTGGCTGGATGACCGCCAAGAAAGTGCAAATGACCAAAATGCCGGAACTGGTTTCCATGTTCAATGGTATGGGTGGTGCCTGTGCAGCTTTGATCGGCTTAATGGAATTTCATCATAATGTTGGTAATACCGGCCCTCAAATGGCAGTGGTATTAGGAATGATAATCGGTAGTGTTTCATTTTCAGGAAGTATTGTTGCCTTCCTGAAACTGAATGGTACCATGAATAAACCGGTACGCCTTCCCTCCTACAACATCATCAATACAATTATCATGATTGGTGTTCTTGCATACGGAGCATTTATGATATTCAGCGGCACCGACAGCAGCGTTTTATTGTATCTGTTGTTTGCGCTGGCATTGTTTTACGGCGTCATGTTTGTAATACCAATCGGCGGGGCCGATATGCCGGTAGTAATTTCCTTACTAAACTCATTCACTGGACTGGCTGCAGCTTTTGGAGGATTCCTATACGATAATAAAGTGATGTTAACCGGAGGTATTCTGGTTGGTTCGGCTGGAACATTGCTAACAATTGTTATGTGTAAAGCTATGAACCGTCCGTTGTCAAATGTAATCTTTGGTGCATTCGGGGCAACAGGTGCTACCGCTGTGGCGGGAAGTTCAATGCAGGGAAGCATTAAGGATATCAATGTGAACGATGCTGCCGTATTGATGAATTACTCTAAAAAAGTGATTATTGTCCCTGGTTACGGATTGGCAGTTGCGCAGGCACAACACGTTATTCATGAACTGGAAACGTTGCTTGAAGAACGTGGTGTTGAAGTTAAATATGCAATTCACCCGGTTGCCGGTCGTATGCCAGGACATATGAACGTTTTGCTTGCCGAATCGAATGTTGATTATGGTAAACTGGTTGAAATGGAAGAAATTAATCCGGAATTTGCAACCACCGATGTAGTATTGGTTGTTGGGGCAAATGACGTTGTAAATCCAGCTGCTAAAAACGATCCATCCTCTCCTATTTATGGAATGCCAATTTTGGATGTTGAAAATTCTCAGCATATTCTCGTGAACAAAAGATCGATGAATGCCGGATATGCCGGTATTGAAAACGAATTGTTCTACAACCCAAAAACAAGTATGCTTTTTGGAGATGCCAAAGATGTTCTTACAAAACTTGTAAGCGAACTCAAGGCAATGTAATTTTCATTCAAGCGATAATTTTAATGATCATGCTCCCTGACAAAACCAGGAGCGAATATTTATTGTTATACCATTAAGTTAACAAAATTATCGTGTTCGATAGCGTTAGCTTTTATTTTCAATTCGTTTTTGTATTTTTGAAGTATTAAAGAAATGGAAAGCTTAAACGTTAATGAAGTTAAGGCTATGATTAGCCTGCTGGATGATACTGATCCGGAAATATTTAACCACATCCGGGGGCGTTTAGTTGCCTTTGGCAGGGATGTTATTCCTGTTTTGGAAGATGCCTGGAGCGGAGCATTTAATCCATTATTGCAGGAAAGAATTGAAAATATTGTTCATAAAATTCAATTCGAATCACTAAAAAGTGATTTGGCCAAATGGGCAGCAGGTAGTTCTAATGCCTTTCTGACAGGCTCCTTATTGATTGCTCATTATCAGTATCCAGACCTGGACGAAGAAAAAGTCAGGGCACAACTTAATAAAATCCGGAAAGATCTTTGGCTCGAACTGAATGATCAGATGACACCACAGGAACAGGTCCTGGTGATCAATAAGGTGTTATTCGAAGTACATAACTTCACAGGAAACACGGCAAATTTCCATGCTCCTCAAAACTCTTTTATCAATACAGTTCTTGAAACCAAAAAAGGGAATCCTCTACTGCTTTCTATCATTTATTCCATCCTTGCCCAGCAACTCGACATTCCAATTTACGGAGTTAATCTTCCCGAACATTTCATTCTGGCTTATCAGGACAATAGAGGTAATACCGATGTGGAATACACTTATCCTGAAGCAGGAATACTGTTTTATATAAATGCATTTAGTAAAGGAACCATATTTGGTAAAAGTGATATCGATGAATTTCTTAAAAACTCGATATGCGTTACAACAAAATTTTCTATGAGCCTTGTTCGAATGTAGATATGATCAGGAGAATTTTGCGGAACCTTTCATTCTCATTTCAGAAACTTGGACAAACCGATAAAGTTGAAGAAACGGAAGAATTACTGGAGTGTTTGAATCCTAAGAAACTATCTTCACCAGAGTCTGAAGAATAATTTTCAGGTCCGTAAAAAAGCTTTGTTCCCTGATGTATTTTTGATTTAAAGCCAATTTGGCAGGCATAATTTCATGAATGTAAGTTGCCTCCGGATCCGTTGCGTTTGCTAATATTTCATTTTCCTTTGAGTACTCAATCGATGCATAATCGGTAATGCCCGGCTTAACCGATAACACCTGCAATTGTTCTTTCGAATATAAATCCACATATTTTCTTACTTCCGGCCGTGGACCAACTATGCTCATATCTCCGAAAAAAACGTTGATTAATTGAGGCAACTCATCGAGCTTATACTTGCGAAGGAAAAGTCCGGGTCTGGTGATACGGGCATCATTCCCTCCTACTGTAAGCAATCCTTTTTTATCGGAACCCACAAACATGGTACGGAATTTATAAATGCCAAAATCTTTGCCATTTAATCCCACACGAACTTGTTTATAGAAAACGGAGCCTTTGCTATCGAGCTTAATTCTGATAGCAATAAAAATAAAAATCGGAGCCAGCAATATCAAAAATATTGTAGCAAGAACAAAGTCAAAAATCCGTTTCACAATTACCTCTTAATGATTGACCACTTCCTGAAGCACTGAGTTGACTGCTTCTTCAACAGCATTGCAAACCACTTTCAATTGTTCATCCGTGAGATCATAAAATACCGGAAGCGTAATTTCACGTGCAAAAGTATCGTATGCTACAGGATAATCAGAAATATTGAATCCCATATTTTTATAATACGATAACATTGGTAATGGAATAAAATGAACATTAACCGAAACATCTTTATCGAAAATGCGCTTCATGATTTCATCTCGCATCGATTCTGTAATTCCTTTAATTCGAAGCGGGAATAAATGATAAGATGTTTCTCTGGAAGCATCTTTCAAAACAGGTAATTCAGCCCAATCAAACTTCTTAAAATAATTAAAGTAAGTATCGCAAATCATTTTACGCTTTACCAGCATGTCATTGTCATAACGAGCCAATTCAACCAATCCAATAGCAGCGCACAGGTCAGTCATGTTACATTTATAACCTGCTTCAATGATATCATACTTCCAATTACCTTTTTGCATTTTAGCCAGTGCATCTTTATTCTGACCATGCAAAGTGTATATACAAAGAAATTTGTATACTTCATCATTGTCAAATGGCTCAGGCAGATTCAAAGCTATTGCACCTCCTTCGGCAGTCGTAAGATTTTTAACTGCGTGAAAAGAAAAAACAGAAACATCAGTCAATGCCCCGGTCTTTTTATTTTTATAATTTGCACCAACTGAATGAGCAGCATCTGACAAAATTAAAACACGGCCTAATTGAGATTGTACCGGTGTAGCTGCAACAAATAGACTTTTGACAGCAGGATCATTCACAACATTTAAAACAGCATCATAATCGCATGGCAAACCGGCAAAATCAACCGGCATGATCACCTTGGTTTTTGATGTAACAGCAGCCTTGATATTTGCAACATTCATATTGAAATCGGATCCAATATCAACCAAAACGGGACGAGCGCCACAATGCACCACCACATTAGCTGTTGCTGAGTAAGTATATGCAGGTAAAATTACTTCATCACCTTCCCCTACTCCAAACCAGCGCAACATAATTTCAAGTCCGGCAGTTGCTGAATTCAGGCACAAAGTTGACTTGTTACCACAATAAGCAGTAAGGCGTTTTTCAAATTCTTTAGTGCGTGGACCAGTGGTAATCCAACCTGACTTCAAAGCAGCTACTACTTCATCAATTATTGCCTGATCAATTCTGGGCGGTGCGAATGGTATCATAATCATTTAATTATGCTGCAAATTTATGAAAACCAAATGAATCGGGACGAATTTAGGGGCTCTTTTTTGAGAAACAGATTAAACTGAAGGAATTAGATTCCCATTTAACTCTGAAAATTACCCTTACGATAGAGAGCGGCATATAAAAAAGAGAAGAAAATGACCCCTGCCGAGACTTCCAAAATCGACTCCACCATTGCATTTAGTCCAATGACAACCAAAAAAGCTATCAGCAAGAGATCCCTGTTGCGGAATGCAAATATCAGGGCTGAGACTAATACACCGGTTAAAAGAATCAAACCTGGTACACCTAATGCTGCGGTAGTCTGGATAAACTGATTATGGGCATTTAACCGCAATTTAGCTATGGCATCAAAACCATTTTCACGATATGTATTTACCAGTTCATCTTTAACATCTCCAGTACCGGTGCCAAAAGGAAATTCCCTGCCGGCTAATTCCAGAGAGCTTTTCCAGGCCTGCAAACGCATTCCCGAGGTATGTACTATGGTATCATTCGGATTATCTGAAAGTGTTTCTCGTAACTCCGACATCCTCCCGGCAGTATCGGGTGAGAAAATACCAAAATATACCAGTGCACCTGTAAGTAACAGCAAACAAATACCGGTAAACTTTCCTGATGACCATTTAAAAGCTAATAAAGAGGCGCCAATCAACAAAACTATGAGCGTTACAATCCCTGCCTTAGAAGCCAGTAAAACTACACCCGTTACCAGTAAAAACACCAAGAAAGCACCGAAACAAACTGCGGTAATTTCATTGTTCTTATTGGCATCCGTAATAAGCTGGAGCAGTACTACAACAGCAAAGCAAAGGAACATACTGAAATAGCCGGGATGTACGAAACGGGAAAAATCTTTATAAAAAAAGTAATTGTGACCTTCCGAAAACCAATACCACAGCGACCTTCCAAAACAAATGATGAAGGCAGCAAGGCATCCGGCAGCAAATATGGTAACAATTTTCTTTAATGAAATATTTCCCGGCAAGGGATCCGATAACAACATTAGCGGGAAGACGAGCATTGAAAGTTTTACCTGAACATCAAAGCCACCATAATCCATATTTACAGACCAAAGCAATCCAATAAAATGATATAGAAAAAATGATATCAGAAAAAGTGCGCCATTATTTTTTTGAAGATTCTTAAACCGGGATGAAAAATCTCCTTCGGCAATCCACAACACAAGAGAGATCCCGATAATTACTGACAACCACTTCGGATTAAAAGGAATTAAAAATGCAATCAACAAAATCAAATAACCTCTGATTAACTTTATTTTTGTTGTGTTCATATGGTTGGCTTTTTTCCGGTTAGTATAACTAAGAAACCTTTTATAAAACCTAATCCGTAAGAACAATGCAGCATCGGATAAACCAATAGCATTTTCGAACTCACAGCGAATGAGGAACCATATCTGAAGGAATAGAATAAATCAAGCAGTAAATAAAGAAATGCTGGTATCAAAAACACAGGAAACCAAAAAGATAATACTGCAATTAAAAGATATCCTACAAATCCGGCAGGAATTAAATGTCGTAATCGGATTCCGGAACTGACCTTCTTCAAAACTAACGGCTTAAACAAGCCATACTGATAATATTGTTTCCATAATGTTTTCATGGTGCTTCTAGGTGCATACCAAGATTTTATTTTCGGGTCTAAATAAATCCGCATTCCATTTGCACGAGCCCGGTAATGAAATTCATCATCCTGATTGCGCAACATATCAGTATCAAACAAACCTGTTGCTTCAAAAACATTTCTTTTCCAGGCTCCCAAATAAACCGATTCGGTAAAACCTTCTTTACTTTCATCATGAAAGCCGCTATCGCCCACTCCAAACGAAGTGGAGGTAGCAATTGCAACTGCCTTCTGAAAGTCTGAATTTCCAACAGCCCTCATTGGTCCGCCAACAATATCAGCTCCGCTTTTTCGGAAAGCCTCCAAGACAGCAGTAAAATAATCGGGTGCATAAACTGTATGAGCATCGAGTCTGATAACCGGTTCTCCTTTTGAAGCTGTAATAGCTTTGTTCAATGCAAATGGAACATATTTGTCAGGATTGTGAATCAGGTGAATGGAAGAATCTTTCTGCTGATATTCTTTAATAATAGCAACAGTCTTATCTTTTGAGCCACCATCGATCAGGAACAATTCTTTTTCAGCCGGAGCTGCCGACAGGTAAAAGTCGAGTAAGGGCTTAATGTAAGCCTCCTCATTGTACAAGGGACAAACAACCGTAATCATGTGGTCATCTTATTATAGATTCCAATCAATTTAACTTCTTCGTTAGGCCAGTTATATTTGTTAACGACAGCTTGCCGACCCCGCTCGCCCATTTCCTTAGCCTTGTCGGGATGTTGAACCAGATAGTTAATTGCATCGCGTATGGCAACCGGATTCATAGGATCAACACACACTCCGGCTCCGGTTTCATCGATGAATGATTTCCAGAGTGGAATATCGGACGAAATCACCGGAATACCTGCTGCCATATATTCAAACATTTTTACCGGATAGGCATCAACATAATTGATGATTGGATGAAGCGTAACCAGTCCGGCCAACGACTCAGACAAAACCTGACGCACCTGATCCCTGGAAGCATAACCTAATTCATTGACATTCTTCCAGCCGGGAAGACTGGCTACGTCATGACGAAGGGATTCAGGAGCAAAGGTACGACATAAGTTCAGTCGTGCCTGTGAGCCATCCAGGGCTTTCACCATTTCAACAATGCCACGGGCACGGGTGATTGAACCAACATAACAAACAGTATTTGTTTTTTGAATAGACGATGCCGAAGTAACAAGTTCTGTTGGAACCGGAAAATTACACACTTCTATAACATTTGCATTTAACTTCAAAAAGCGGTCTCTGATAAATGGAGTTGCAGTAACTATATATGAAAACTTCTTTGCAGCATAGTTTTCGAATGTTTCCGTCAATACAGATATTAAATTCCGTAACAATTTCGGAATATAATACTTTGCCAGTATTTGTCTTGGAATATCCTCATGCACATCATAAACAACCTTCTTTCCTTTTTTCAGAAGACTTAATGCAACAGGTATCAGCTCCGGATCATGAAAGTGATAAATGGCAGCATCTACTTCCAAAGCCCGTTTTAATACAGCCCGGGTGGTAAATATCATTCTGGAAAGTCTGCCTGTTCCTGATGGAGGCACATTAAGAATAGAAACGCCATTCACCACTTGTTCTTCAACATTCACTGCAATTAATGAAACATCAAATCCGGCTTTGGCAAGTGATGAACATTCCTTCACAAAAATCCGGGTATCGAATGGCGGATGAATAGAAGTCAGGTGACAAACTTTAATTGAGCTTGACATCGAACACCTCCTCCCATTTAGCCAGATTATACAATCTCCATAATAAAGTTTGGTCAATTGAATTATCAGGCATATTTTTCATCATAGAATTCAACAATTCAGATTTCCTGATTGCTTCAAACATAAAACCGTGATTGCTGAGCCAAATTCTGGAAGGTGCTTCGAATCCTATTTTATTTTTACGCCATAAGATAGAATCCGGCACAACACCCTTCGCTCCTGTTCTAAGAATATATTTTGAAAAACCGTTGCGAATTTTATATTCATTATTAATTGACAGTGCCATCTCCACCAACTTGTAATCAAGGAAAGGCAAACGTGTTTCAATTGAAAATCGCATGGAATTTTTATCTTCATACCTTAACAAATGAGGCAGCTGCGATTTGGTAATTTCAAGTATTTGCAGATCCGAAATAGAACTTGATGCATCAGCAATTTCTTTAATCAGTCCGCGGTTCATCATATCAAAACATTCAGACTTTAAAAACCCGGAACGTTGTTCTTGTCTTCGAATTCTTAACCCTGCATTGGTAAAATAAAAATAGGATTGCAATAATCTACCAACTGACAAACCTGAATTTTCAGAACTGTTAAACAATCCCTGAATTTTCTTAACAGGAGATAGTGATTTCAAATATGCAGGATAATAGCGTTGATAGCCTAACAAAGTTTCATCACCACCCTGGCCATCCAGTAACACCGGACATCCCTGGCGTCTGGCTTCTTTCATCACAAAATACTGCATGAAAATAGATGGACTACCAAATGGTTCTTCCTGAACTTTCACCACCTCATCAATGGAATCCATAAAATCTCCGGAAGAAGGTCTAGTGATGTGCCAGTTCAATCCTGAAGCATCAGCAACCTGTTTCGCATATGCAACTTCATCATTTTGCTGATCGACTGAAGATGCAGTAATTGCATGAAAGGACTCTCCCCGAATGATGTTTATAATTTCTTGCTGCCAGTGCAGCGATTACAGAACTATCAAGTCCGCCACTCAGGCAGGTTCCTACTCTGACATCAGAACGTAGTCTGTATTTCACTGATCTTTGCAGTTCACTGAAATATGTTGAAGAAGCAGTCTCCAGGTCCCAACCGGATGCCTGATTGGAAATTTTTAAATGGTAATATTTCTCAATCGTACGCTTGCCCGAATTCAGATCAATTACCAGTTTATGTCCGGGCAAGAGCCGGTAAATGTTCTTAAAAAAAGTGCGGTGATCATATTCCTCAAGACCAAGTACCAGATAATCTATTACTATTTCTTTTTCAGCAACCGGTTTTATCCCGGCAGCTAATAGTTGTTTGATTTCAGAACCAAAATAAAAATCACCGTTATGCTCAGCATAATAAAATGGTTTCACGCCGAAACGATCCCGGGAGCAAAAGACAATCCTCTTATCGCGATCATAGATGGCAAAACTCCACATACCATTAAAACGCTTCAGGCAATCGGCACCCCAATGATGATAGGCAACCAACAGTACTTCCGAATCACCTGATGTTTTGAAAGAAAAGCCAGCTGCGATTAGTTCTTCTTTTATTTCAAGATAATTGTAAATCTCCCCATTATAGACCATCACATAACGGTCATTTAAAAACATCGGTTGTGATGAGGCATCTGACAAATCTATAATCGATAATCGGCGATGACCGAGTCCAACTTCATTTTCGCAAAACAAACCGGCACCATCGGGACCACGATGTGCAACTGCATCATTCATGGAATGCAACAACTCGCGGTTAACCGAAGTCTGCATTCTCCCAACTATTCCACTGATGCCGCACATATTATTTATATTACTAAGGATTTATATTCATTAAAAATATTATTTAACACTACTTCTTCTCCAAAATGACTTAATGCAAATTCTCGAATAGATGCATGGTCATACTTAGAATAATTATCGATCATATAATCAAGCTTGCTAGAAGTATCCTCTACATCCTTAACTTTGCACACCTCGCCAACCTTGGTGCTCACAAACCCTTTGGGAGCACCTACATTCGTCACAAGAACAGGGGTACCCGTAGCCAATGATTCAACAATGGTCATACCAAACGTTTCGAAATGACTACACGAAACAAGAATTTTCGATTTTTTTAATAAATTACTAATTTCTTGGCTATTCAGGATACCAGTAAAATGAACATTGTCATAAACTTCACATTCCAACGATAGTTTTTTTAAAGCTTTATAATTTGTTCCGTCTCCAACAATAATTAAATTATAATTCTTCCTATTTTTCATTTTAGCAAAAGATTTGATTACAGTTTCAAACCCTTTGTCTGCAACCAACCTTCCAATAGATATTAGGACATTTTCTCTTTGTTGATCATGAGTTGCGTTAAAAAAAAGTGAGTTAACAAAATTAGGTATAACAGTTAATTTCTCACAGGTGAATGGCATTTGTTTGGCAATGACTTCCTTCAAGAAACTACTTGGCACAATGATTCTACAAGCTCTATTAAATGCCAATTTAGCTGATCTAATTTCAACTTTACTTAAATTATTTTCATAATAAATAGAAGAGTGTTCAGTTATTAATAAAGGCACCTTATCCACCAATCCACATTGACTGGCAGAATATCCAGCCCATAATCCAAAATGAGCATGTATAAGATCAGGAACACCATACCTTTTCATATATTTTTCAACTGCAATTTGAGTCATAAATCTAAACCAAAACTGATGAAACCATGCCCCAAATGGAAAAATATTTATAAATGAAGCATTAAAAAAAACATTTATTTCCAGTCAAACCTGAATACTTCAGTCTAAACAACATCCACTTCACTACTTTGCGAAAACTAAAAATGTTCAACGCAACAACATCAACTTGAACCCCTCTCTTCCGTAATCCTTCAATTTGAGATTCAACAAAATTCCTGCAATAGGATCAAATGTAGTTGGAAAGGAAGAAGTAATTAAAAGCACTCTCTCATTGATCAAATGTTTTTTGTAATCAGATTACGATTGATATTGATAATTTCACACATAATACTCCTTCAATCATTGTAATTTCTTGAAATACTATAAAAATAATACAAAACGAAACCGGTGTATAATACTTGAGAAATTGAAACGATAATAAGTCCGATTTGAAAATCTGAATAAACAAATGCTCCAATTAAAATACCTGCCAGAACTAATATATTGCCAACTAAACTTAAAAGAAAAAATTCCCTTTGCTTATTTAGGATTACAGGCAAATGGGAAACTGGTGATGAAATAAAATTCATGAATAAATATGGACTTAGAATTCTAGCATATACTCCTGCATCTCTCCAAGATTCGCCAAATACAAAAGCAAACAAATCAGGACCAATAATCATTATGACTAAAAAAACAGGAAAGGAAATAGCTGCTAAGGTCAAAATTGTAGTTCGAAGTAATTTGGTAATTTTTTGATTATTGGCAACCTTCTCGGATGCCTCTTTATAAAAAACAATAGAGAATGAGGTACCTATCATGGTTAATGGAGCTTGTAAAATTCTCATCGTCAGTCCATAAAGACCAGTTGTCACACTTTCAAAAACCGCTGAAATTACAAATATTACACCTGTTACTTGTAGCATATCTGTGAATGCATGTAGGCCATTGACTAATGGAAGATCAGAATATTTTCTAGCTAAGTGCTTCAGTTTTTCAATATTAAGATCATTTTTTGAAAAGGAAATTTCAGCTCGGCCTTTTGTACCAAAATATGTTAATATTAGAATTGATAAATGACCCAACATATTTCCAATTACAAGGCCATTAATTCTAAAAATTGAATAACCTAAAGATAAACTTGTTAAAGAATTAGAAACACTTTGACCAACACGAGTCCTGGAAATCAGATAGTAATTTCTTTTTCTGATATTCCAATAAGTAAGCGCCTGATTCAATCCATACATTAAAGATATTAATGGCACAAACAAAATATAGGACGCTGCATTATGATTATTAAGGAGATCTGCAATAGATTCGTTAAAAAATAACACCAGAACCATAGCTACAGTTGATACACTAATAGAAATTAAAATTGAAAGATATACCAATTGTTTAGCGTCATTTTCATCTGATGGTAATCCAATTGCAATTTCATATCTTCCACATACAATTACTCCCAACAACGAAATCAGAGTGGTAATCAATGTCAAAACAGCAAAATCACTTACCGGGTACAAACGGGTAAGAATGGGTGAAATTAAAATAGGTATTGCCTGTGCAATAGAGGCCCCGGTGAATAAGGTCAGGACATTCCGTGCAAAACCGGTTTGTGGAAGCAACCGCTTAAGCATATGAATGACGTTTTAGCATGATAGGATTTCTCATTACCTGATCCGGGGTTTGTCTGCCAATAATTTAGAGTACTCCATTCC
The DNA here is from genome assembly GCA_016713525.1 of Bacteroidota bacterium. Classification (GTDB taxonomy): domain Bacteria; phylum Bacteroidota; class Bacteroidia; order AKYH767-A; family OLB10; genus JADKJB01. Next base: position 140,829 of record JADJOZ010000009.1, read on the forward strand.
AAACAACATAAAATAGAATGCAGAAAGAGTTAATGATGAATAAGGACAATTAAAGAAACTGGTAACAATAAATATGAGTGTTACCGAAAAAAACAATAAATGATTTTGCCATTGACGCCTGAAAAAATAATATGGAGAAATAATAAGCATGATAAAAGTTGTGAGTCCGACATAACCATATCGGGCTTTCGTATAAATGAATTCATTTTCCGGACTAAATCCTTTGGAATAGAGATAATCTTTATTGGGGCCATAACCAAAGAAAGGTGACAACCTTGATTCAGAAATCATAGTTCCCCAACTTTCCATTCTCCCTTCTACCGATTTGGATTCAGCAAATGCTTTCCCCTGGAAAATCATTTCCAGATAATCGAGATTAATGAAATGAACCACTCCATAAATAACCAAAACGAAAGATAGTTTTTCAAGATGCAATTTATATTCCTTAAAATTCAGCAGGAAATTCATGAAGAACACAGCTCCTAATGCCAGAATGATAGTCCGTGACTGGCACATGAGCAACAACGCAATAGCAATTGAAAATAGTGTTTTTGATTTTGGTGATTTCCAGTCGAAGGCATAATGTAATGCAAAAACGGCAAGAACTATTGCATTATTATTCGGATTTCCCAAAGTACCTAAAAGGCGTCGGGTAAATTCACCGGTATAGGATACAAAGTATGCATTTCCCAGCTGTTCACTATCGGAATAAAGTGGTTCTATTAAAGTATTGAAATGAAAAATATTGAAATATTGAAATACATTGAATACAATCAATGCATAAAAGACCCATTCAAAAGTTTTCTTAAACAAATCTGCATTCACAAAACGGGCAAAAATCAGAAAGATCATTGCCCACTTCACCACTTTAGCAATTTCAAAAAAGTCGTTATAAGAAGTATTCGCGAAATTGATACCAATTGAAATCATGATAGCAGCGGCATACAATGCAAATGTGACAGGTGTTTTCAGTACCAGAAAAGGATCTTTAATCAGCAAAAACAGAAAGGCTCCTAACAGCACGAAATCTTCGAGCCGAAAATAGATAATATGATCGAGCATTACCGGAATTCCGGGAAGCAGCAACAATGTAAAAAAGAAAATTACAACGAAAGTACTTAGTTGATTCCGTTTGTTAGCAGCAAGGTTATGTTCGTGTTTTATATCCATTTTCAACGACCATTTCAATCAAACAGAATCTGTTTGCATAGCAACGGTGCTGTGTCATGCAGGAATGATAAATTCAGGATTGTCATTTTGCATAATTGACCGAACGTGTTTCACGGATAACGGTTACTTTAACCTGACCCGGATAAGTCATTTCTGTTTGAATTCGTTGAGCAATTTCAAACGACATCGACTCAGCTGTCTTATCATCAATTTTTTCACTTTCAACAACTACGCGGAGTTCACGACCTGCCTGAATAGCGTATGATTTCTCAACACCTTTATAAGACAAAGCTAAAGCTTCGAGATCTTTCAAACGTTTGATATATTGCTCTACCACTTCACGGCGGGCACCGGGACGGGCACCTGAAATTGCATCACAAACCTGAATGATCGGAGAAATCATACTTGTCATTTCAACTTCATCGTGGTGAGCACCAATTGCATTACATACTTCAGGATTTTCCTTGTGCTTTTCAGCTAGCTTCATACCCAAAATTGCGTGTGGTAATTCCGGTTCATCATCGGGAACTTTTCCTATATCGTGCAGTAATCCGGCTCTTTTGGCAAGCTTCACATTCAACCCCAATTCAGCAGCCATGATAGCACATAAATTAGCTACTTCGCGTGAGTGTTGCAACAAATTTTGTCCATATGATGAACGGTATTTCATCCGACCCACCATTCTGATCAGTTCAGGAGCCAGACCATGAATACCAAGATCAATAGTGGTACGCTTACCAATTTCAACAATCTCTTCTTCTAATTGTCTCTTTACCTTAGCAACGACCTCTTCAATACGTGCCGGGTGAATCCTTCCATCGGTAACCAATTGATGCAATGCCAATCGGGCTAGTTCTCTTCTTACAGGATCGAAACCGGAAAGAATAATCGCTTCCGGAGTATCATCAACAATAATTTCGATTCCGGTCGCAGCTTCCAGAGCTCTGATATTTCGTCCTTCGCGACCGATAACACGGCCTTTAACATCATCATTATCGATGTTGAATACGGTAACAGAATTTTCAATGGCATGTTCAGTTGCAACACGCTGAATGGTTTGAATTACGACACGCTTTGCTTCTTTGTTGGCAGTAAGTTTAGCCTCGTCAATAATATCTTTAATATAGGAATGCGCTTCTGTTTTTGCTTCTGCTTTTAAGGCTTCTACCAACTGTGCTTTTGCTTCCTGAACCGATAATCCGGAAATTTTCTCAAGCGCATTTACCTGCTTTTGATGCATTTTTTCGAGCTCTTCTTTTCTGATCTCAAGTCCTTCCATCTGCCCCTTCAGATTATTCTGAAGATTGTCGAGTTCCGTTTGTTTACGTTGAACCTGCTCTGTCTTTTGATTTAAGGTTGTTTCTTTTTGCTTGATTCTGTTTTCTGCAGCAAGAATATTTTTGTCCTTTTCAGTTACCGTTTTTTCATGTTCGGTTTTTAATTGGTAGAAGCGATCTTTTGCTTCCATCATTTTATCTTTCTTGATAAGTTCCGCCTTGGTTTCGGCTTCTTTCAAGATTGCAGTTGCCTTTTCAGATGCAACTTTTTCAAGATCCTGATTTTGTTTTCGCATCACCAACCAGATGATGAGTCCGCCAACAGCAAAGGAAACTACTGCGGCAATAATTATTATCATATATGAATCCATTTGGAGAATTAAGAATTAAGAATTAAGGATTAAGGATTAAGAATTAAGAATTAAGAATTAAAGATTAAGAATATGTAAAATAATATATAAGTTTTTAAAGATTTTCAATAAAAAACCCGCATAAATTCCGGAGTTTATAAACTCCTTTTCTACATGGTTGGGGCTGCCCGGTATTTCTTGCTTCCACTGTTCCGGTTTCACGGAAACACAAACGAGTTGTGTCGAGGCCTGCATTACGGACCGCATGAGCTTGTCCCCAATGTTTATAATGTTGAGTTTAAAACTTTGATCAGAATTTAAGCGGGCTTAACATATCCGCAATAAGCGGAAACCCTTTAGTTCAATGAACGTTGACTTTACTAATGTAATCAGACAACACTTTATCAATTGATGTTATTTCATTGGATAGTTGTTGTCTCTCTTCCTCTTGTGATTCGGTGGTATTTACAAGCTCTGTAGCAAATTGCATAGCACACATGGCTATAAGATCAATTTTATCACTTACTGAATATTGTTGCTCATACTCCCGAATCCTGTCATTTACCATTTTTGCCGCTTTGCGAACCCTTTCCTCATCTGCCCGCTTTATTTTAAGCGGATAAATCCGGTTGGCTATGGTTACTTTTATGGATAGTTCGTCCATTTTTAGCGGTTGATTAAAGCCAGACACCTGTCGATTTCACGAATATACTCATTTATCTTCAGTTTGATCTCCCGGGTATTCTGATCTGACCCTGAAACCATATGTGCTAATCTGATAACTCTGTTTTTTTCTTCCAACTCACTGATCTGCTGTTGCTGACTGTGAATCTGACTCTTTAATTGTTCCTGTAGTATTTTCAATTGCTGATACTCCTGCATCAACTTCTCATGCAAATTTACTAATTTTTCGACCTTATTCCTGAGCTGACCGATTGTTGCTCCGTTGTCGTTGTTCACCTGAGTTTGATTTGAAATCTACGCAAAGTTAGTTAATCCTTAAATTTAACCCAATTATTCCAAAAGTTTGAAAGCAAATCTCTTATTTATAAACATGACGGATTTTCCACACCCAACAACAGCTAAATCGCGTCTTTACAGGACATTTGCCGGATTTTTAACAGCTTTGATGCTCCTTTTTCAACAACAATCTGTGTCTCAAACCAATTCCCCTGCCTCCAGATTCGGGCCGGTGCAGCTTCAATCTTATAAAGTGTCAGGCAGTTTCGGCGAATTACGGTCTAATCATTTTCATTCAGGAATTGACTTAAAAACTAACGAACAGACTGGTTTACCGGTTTTGGCGGCTGCTGCCGGATACATTTCACGGGTTAAGGTTAGCAATATTGGTTACGGAAAAGCCTTATATATTACCCATCCTGATGGAATAGTCACCGTTTATGCGCATTTGGAAGATTTTGCGATGCCTCAGATTCTCGATACTGTTGCTTCCATTCAGTTTCAACAACAGAAATATGAAACAGAACTGTTTTTTACTATCCCATTATTTCAAGTCAATGGTGGACAAATTATTGGATGGTCGGGGAACAGCGGTGGCTCTGAAGGGCCACACCTCCATTTTGAAACACGCCATCAGGTTTCTGAAATGCCTTTTGATCCGGCTTTGATCGGATATTCTTACCAGGACACGATCCCTCCCGCCTTCCGAAATCTGGTCATTTACACTCCCGGTCCGGGTAATGGTACTTTCCTTGCTCAGCGCAACCTGATTCCTGTGGATACCTCCAAATCGAATCAAACCATCCAGGAAACAATTGAAGTACCATCAAATTATTTTATTGGCTTCGAGGCATTTGATCGCGCAGGTGTTGAAGCCAATTTACTGGGAATCAAAGAATACCGATTATTCACAAACGAAATTCTCACCTTTGAATATAAAATAGACAGTTTTCTTTTTGATCAGTCCCGATTAATTAACAGCATAATCGATTACCCCTTTTGGGCGGATAGCTCCCGAAGAATTTTACTGTGTCATACCTTACCGGGAAATTTGCTTCCCTTTCTTAAGTTAACACCTGACCAAAACCCTTATCCTGCCAAAGGCAATACAAAACACCGGATTGAAATTAAGGATGCACATGGTAATATTTCTGAATTGCATTTTCAGGTTGCTGTCCACGCAAATGCAAAACCTTTGATGCATGAAAAAAATGTGAGGATTTTAAAGTCTAAACAAGCTGATCGGATTATTGGTAACAAGGTTGAACTAATCATTTCAGAAAAGACATTGACAGAGGAAGTGGGCATTCAATTGATGGAACATGCTATTGATAGTCCCGGTTTTATATCCCCTATGATTGAGATTGCCAGTCCGGGGACATTTGCCGTTATTCAACCTATGAAGCTGACCATTAAAACAGACAAAAAAACAAATATTCCAACCGAAAAATGGATCATTGCCAGACTAGATAGCAGTGGTAGTTTTAACTATATTGGAGGGAAAGTGAATACTAATTTATCAATCACAGGAAATATCAGAACCACAGGTAAATTTGTGATTATTTTCGACACCGTCGCGCCAGTTTTAATGGATGTCTTTGCAGAGCGTGTGGTCCGCTTTGGCGGGATGGAAAAAGTTCGGATTCTGGTTGAAACAAAGGGGGATTTTTCAGGCTTCAGTACTTATTCATGTGTTTTGGATGGAAAATGGATTCCTGCATCATCAAACCTTGGTGGTACAAAATTTGAAATAATTACACCGGTGCCCGATTCTCAGGTTAATCATGAATTGATTGTTGTTGTTACAGACGCATGCGGAAATAATGCGTCCAAAACCTACCAATTAATCTATTAAATTGATTACGAACTAATTATAATTCACAAAACTTTGAAATCCACCTCATCAACACCCGAATGTTGAATTTCCTTTGTCTTTCACTAAAACTTCATCAAAGCTTTCGTTAAATTTGTCTGTTATTCCAATATTAAAATCAATTATGAAGAAAGCGCTATTAGGATTTCTGTTCTTAACTTTTTTGACCTCATTCAACCATTCCTATGCTCAGGAAGGATATAACATTAAAGTAAAAGTAAGTGGTGTCCGCGATTCATTGTGTTATTTAGCAAACTATTTTGGCGACAAGCAATACCTAAAAGACTCCTGCCTGGCAGATGCACATGGCAATTTTAGTTTCAAAGGAAAAGAAGCTTTAGGTGGAGGAATTTATCTGGTTGTGATTCCTGGAAAAAAGTATTTTGAAATTGTAGTTGATAAGGAGCAACAATTTTCTGTTGAAACCGATACACTTGATTTTGTGAAGCACATGGTCATAAAAGGATCAAATGAAAACAAGATTTTTTATGATTACCTGAAATTTATTTCTGAAAAATCGAAGGCAATTGAACCGCTTCGTGCAGAATATGAATCAGTAAAAAATGATCCGGTTAAGGTTGAAGATGTTCGTAAGAGAATGTCGGTAATTGATAATGAAGTGATCACTTACAAAGCAAACTTCGAGACTAACAATCCTGATTTTATACTCACCAAAGTATTTCAATGTACACAGGAAGTTAAAATGCCGGAAACACCAAAGAAAGAAGATGGATCCCTCGATTCACTGTTTATGTACACTTATTACAAGAGTCATTTCTTTGATAATATTGATTTAACCGATGATCGTTTATTACGAACTCCTGTTTTACATCCTAAGCTTGAACAATACTTCACCAAGTTAACAGTTCAAATGCCGGATTCTATAAATAAAGAAGCCGACTATGTAATTTCTAAACTGAAACCGGGTTCTGAAATGTTCAAATATGTGATCTGGTGGGTGACCAATCATTATGAAACTTCCAATATCATGGGTATGGATGGAGTGTTTGTACACATGGTAGAAAACTATTACACCAAAGAAAAAGCATTTTGGGTTGATGATGCGCAGTTATATAAAATTCAGGAGCGTGCAAAAGTGTTAAAACCAATCCTGGTTGGCAAGCAGGTAAAAAATATTACATTGAAAGACAGCTTGGGAGTTGTAAGGTCTTTATATGATATCAAAACAAAGTATACAGTACTTTATTTCTGGGATCCCGATTGTGGCCACTGTCAGAAGGTAACTCCAAAGCTGAAAGAATCTTACGACAAATTCAAATCGAAAGGTTTTGAAGTGTATGCGGTTTGTACCGAAGTTGAAATGGATAAATGGAGAAAGTTTATCAAAGAAAAAAATCTGAACTGGATTAACGTTGCTGATCCTGAATTAAGAAATAATTTCCGTCACGATTTTGATATCACCACTACACCTCAAATTTTCTTACTTGATAATACAAAAGCAATCATCGCTAAGCGGATTGAGGTTGAAACATTGAATGAGATACTGGAGAGAAGATTTTCTGAAGGGAAGTAAGGTGGTTAATTAGGTAGTTAATTAGGTGGTTAATTAAGTAGTTAGAATTGATCGCCTTGGCCCGGTAATTTTTGGATATCGCCTTCGGCTCGGGAAATTCATTCGAATATCGCCTTTGGCTCGGGAAATTTATTTGGACATCGCCTTTGGCTCAGGGAATCGCCTTTGGCTCAGGGAATTTATATGGACATCGCCTTCGGCTCTGAGAATTTTAGATTGGTCAATTAAGTAATTATTTTAAAAAATCGTATATGGTTCTGGGAATTTGCGAGTGGTTAATTGTTAACTCGCTTTTTCTCCTGCGGCTCAAAATTTATACGGTGGCTAGTTCATATTTTCGCCTACGGCGGTTCACTTTAAAAAAACAACCTTTAATAGAGTAATACTTACTTTATGGCAAGCTGATCATTTAACATATCAGATGTGAAAACGGATCTTGAAAGTTACCTTCAAAAAACTGATCACTCCTCAAGCAGAACCATTTCAACCTTCAAGACTTATTACAGGGTAAATAGATTATTGGATCCAATTGGCTGCTCTCTGGGGCAAGAATCACCAAACCATATGCAGACACATTTTTTTTTACTCAAGCTTAACAATCATCAAACCACCAAATTATCAAATCACCAAATCAAGAGCAGGCACATCTTTTTACTGAGGAACAACAATTAGCACACCAGCACATTACCTCATTAATAAATAAAAAAAGGCCATCTCGTGTGAGACAGCCTCCTTTAATAAATCGTGATTACGATTAGAAGTAGAAGTTCAGATTGATTGATCCACCGCTGTTGTCAGTGTCAATGCCAAAAGAAGAAGATTTTCCTGTTTTGGTTGTAACTGACTTAACAGTAGTTCCATCGAAAGACTCTGTAGTTTGCTCACCTTCAGCCTGGCTTACAAGACCAAGTCCCCAACCGAATTCACCACTAACTGACATTTTAGGAGCGAAGAAATACTCAACACCTACGAATGCACGCAGAGTGAAAGAGAATTCGCCACCACTTTTAACTTCAGTAGTTCTAGGATCACCGTTGCTTGGTTGTCCTGGGATACCAGTGCTTGGAGCTGGATTTGTAGCACTAAAAGCATTTGCAAATGAGTGTTCAGTTTTTGAAGACTGAAGACCGATTAATGCTTCACCACCATAGATTCCATGCAATCTGTGTTTACCACGAGTTTTTTGAAGTCCACCACCGATGAAAATACTTTTTCCACCTGATTTCACTTCATCAAAACTTTGATCGTTAGGATCAGCAGTTGTTGCATCGTTTTCTGTTGCATAGTTAACAGTGTTTGAACCGAATCCTAGGCGTAATTTTCCTCTGTAAGCAGTGTTTGCATCTTTAACATACAAACCTGAGATTACAAAAGGACTTGTTTTGAAATCAAATGAAGGTGCAGAATTAGAACCGTTCATAAGGTTACCGAAGTACTCAAGGAAAGGAACAGCATCAATTCCGATTGAATAATCTCCTGGTTCTGGAAGAATTGGCGTTCCTCTCTTAGAATTCATGTCTTGCGCAGAGGCAAAGGTTGTTGCAGACGCAAGGGCAATAACTAACAATGATTTTTTCATAGTGTATAGTTTTGGTTTAATGGCACAAAGTTACATACGAAATACAATAGCCTCCAAATTAAATCTAAAATTGTTAACATCGTTTTGCACAAAAAACCCTCAGGGCGCTTTGTTTTCAAGCATTGGCACGAATTTAAACTTGTCAAAACTCATCATTTCGTAGGAATCAGCATCTTTCTTAATCACAGTTGTCATAACCTGTTCATTTTCAGGACCTAAAGGCAACACCAGGATACCTCCAATCACCAATTGCTTCACCAATTCAGGTGGTACGATTCGTGCTCCGCAGGTGATTAAAATACGGTCAAAAGGTGCAAAAGAGGGCAATCCTTTAAATCCATCACCATAAAATAGCTTTACATTGTAGTTTAATTCCTGCAAAAGAGTTACCGCTTTGTTATTCAATACTTTATGTCGTTCAATAGAATAAACTTTAGCTCCTATCTTATATAGTATGCTGGTCTGGTACCCCGATCCGGTTCCAATTTCTAGCACTTTCATACCTTTCTCCAACAAAAGCAGTTGCGACTGATATGCAACCGTATACGGCTGAGAAATGGTTTGTCCTGCTTCAATAGGAAAGGCTTTATCCTGATAAGCAAACTCTAAAAAAGCGTTATCCATGAATAAATGACGAGGAACATCGGCAATAGCCTGCAATACCAATTCGTCATCCACCAATCGCTTACGCATTCCCTGATGCCGGAAAGTATCAACTATCATAATTAAAGTGAGGAGTTTAGCCACATGGCTGATCTTGCAGGGTTTTCCCTGTTTCTAAATCAGTCACTTTGGAGGCTCAAAAATAATCATTTCAGGAACGTCAAAAAAGGGTTACTTTTGCAAAAATTTCAACATGTTAAAAATCGGTGTATTAGGAGCAGGCCATTTGGGGAAAATCCATATCCGCTTAATAAAGGAGGTTTCTTCATTTCAACTGGTAGGTTTTTTTGATATTGATGCCGATACGAGAAAGAAAGTATCCGAAGAATTTGGTGTGGAAGCATTTGATGACATGGATGCCTTGATCGATCGATGTGATGCAGTTGATATTGTAACGCCTACTCTTTCACATTTCGATTGTGCAGTTAAAGCACTCAAAAAAGTCGAAACATATTTTTATTGAAAAACCACTTGCCAATTCGGTTGAAGAAGCCCGAACTATGATTTCGCTTGCTACCGAAGCCAGTGTAAAAGTTCAGGTGGGTCATGTAGAACGTTTTAATCCGGCATTTATAGCTTCCCGTTCCTATATCGGCGCACCCATGTTCATTGAAACCCATCGTCTGGCGCAATTCAATCCCAGAGGTACCGATGTTTCAGTAGTTCTGGATCTGATGATTCATGACATCGATATTATATTGAGCATTGTTAAATCACCCATAAAAAAAATAAGCACAAGTGGTGTAGCTGTAGTCAGTGATACACCTGACATTGCCAATGCACGAATCGAATTTGCCAATGGCTGTGTAGCTAACTTAACAGCAAGCAGAATATCATTAAAAAATATGCGGAAATCGAGATTTTTTTCAACGTGATGCATATATTGCCGTCGACTTCCTTAAAAAATCTGCTGAAGTAATCCGCCTTAAAAGTGTCGAAGGTGAACCTGATCCACTTTCAGTTCTGATTGAACTGGGTCCGGATAAAGGAACAAAGCAAATTTATTTTGAGAATCCTAAAGTGGAAGAATCCAATGCAATAAAAGCAGAGTTAGAAGCCTTTGCAAAATCAATCATGCAAAACACTACTCCTATTGTTGATATCATGGATGGCTTTCATGCATTGGATGTAGCACATCAGATTGTTGAAAAATTAAAGCAATCAGCACCTCAAATGGTCTGACCCCTCCGCTATGAATATTTTAAAGCTAATTAATTCTAAAATAAAACTTTCCCTGTGTTGTTTACTTTGCAGTTCGGTGCTTATAACTTCCTGCAATTTAATAAATCCTGATGAGGATGCACCGGCATACATTGAAATTGAAAAAATAACATTTGACCCTACTCCCACTCTGGCAGAAATGGGGCCTTCATCTTCCGTTAAGATCAAAGATGCCTGGATTTATGTTGATAATGAATTTATCGGTGCTTTCGAATTGCCCGCACGTTTTCCTGTATTAAAAAACGGTTCTGCAAAAGTGTTGGTGAGTCCTGGTATATTTTTAAATGGAATTGCCTCTACCCGATCACCCTATCCATTTTACAATGCGAGCATTTCTACAATTGATCTTCCGGCAAACGGAACAGTAAAAATTAGTCCCGTTACCAGTTATTTGGATGCTACAGAATGTAAATACTGTGAATCGTTCGAAGGAGCCGGATTCAGCATGACAGCAACAGCGCAAAGTGATACCGTTATGTATCAGCTACCTGCCGGAGATCTAAATATTTTTGAAGGAAATAGTTCGGGAGTAATTTACTTAGATACAGCAAACACCATTTTTGAAGTTACCTCAACATCAGATTATGAGTTACCCGGAGCTGGCGCTGCAGTTTATCTGGAATTCGATTATAAGATTAATCAGTCTATGCAGACTGGCCTATATGTTACATTACCTGACGGATCAAATCCACAGGTCCAACTGTTAACTTTGAATCCGACAGATACCTGGAATAAAATTTATATTCAGTTGGGATATACAGTCAGTGCTTATGCTTCAGCTACAGGCTTTAAAGTTTATTTTGGCGCATTAAAAAGTGAAGATGTTGCCAATCCGGTTTTTTACCTGGATAATATTAAAGTGGTTTCTTTCTGATGAACAAACGTTTACAGATATTAAAATATGTAATTGGTGATTTTCTGGCTGCTTCCGGAGCCTGGGCATTATTTTATATTTATCGTAAACTGGTAATTGAATCGGCAAATTATGCTTTTAAACCTGAATTACTCGATACCAAATTTTATATCGGCATTTTTGTTATTCCAATTTTCTGGATTCTGGCATATGCTTTTACAGGGACCTATTCCGATATCTTCCGCAAATCGCGGTTAAAAGAATTTGGTCAGACCTTATACATTTCTGTAATCGGAGTGCTGATAATTTTCTTCACGCTCCTGCTCGATGATTCCATCATTTCATACAAAAACTATTACAGTACTTTCTTCACCCTTCTTGGACTTCATTTCATCATTACTGCCACAGTCAGATTTATACTGACTACTATTACAGGAAGAAAAATTAAAACACGTAAGATTGGATTCAATACATTACTGATTGGAAGCAACCAAAAAGCCCTGAAGCTTTACAATGAATTAGAGCAAGCCGAACAAAGTCAGGGAAATATTTTTAAAGGATTTATTCATGTCGATCAAAACAATGGTCATTTGCTGAAAGGCATACTCCCTCATTTAGGGTCCATTAACGATCTTACCCAGTTAATTGCTGTAAATAAAATTGAAGAAGTAATTATTGCCATCGAATCTTCGGAGCATGAGAATATTGGCAGAATAATTAATATTCTGGAAGATTCCCCTGTGATTGTGAAAATTATTCCCGATATGTACGATATACTTTCGGGTTCGGTAAAGATGAATGGCATTTTTGGAGCTCCACTTATTGAAATTTCTCCCGATTTAATGCCAGTATGGCAACAAACGGCAAAAAGACTGATTGATATAATTGTGTCTTTGATTACGTTGATAATTCTAACACCGATTTTTATTATTGTTGCCATAATTATAAAAGTTACTTCACCCGGGCCAATATTCTTCATTCAGGAACGAATCGGATTGCATGGAGTGCCATTCAATATTTTTAAGTTCAGATCAATGAAAACTGGTGCTGAATCGGGTACACCAATGTTATCGAGTGACAACGATAACAGGGTCACTCCGTTTGGTAAGTTCATGCGGAAAATCCGTCTCGATGAAATCCCTCAGTTTTACAATGTACTGATTGGAGACATGTCATTAGTTGGTCCCCGTCCGGAGCGACAGTTTTTTATTGATCAGATTATGCCAATTGCTCCTCATTACCGTCATCTTCATAAAGTAAAGCCAGGTATAACGTCGTGGGGACAAGTGAAATTCGGTTATGCAGAAAATGTGGATGAAATGGTGGAACGTCTTAAGTATGATGTAATTTACATCGAGAATATGTCACTCGCACTTGATTTTAAAATTCTATTCTATACAGTAAGAACCATTTTACAACGAAGTGGAAAATAATATCTAACTATGAAAAATATCGCAGTAATTGGATCAGGAACCATGGGCAACGGAATTGCTCATGTGTTTGCCCAAAATGGCTTTAAGGTTGCACTCATCGATATCCGCAAAGAAGCCCTTGATAAAGCTATGGCTACTATTGGAGGTAACCTCGATCGCATGGTAACAAAAGGTACTATCACGAATGAAATTAAGGCATCTACATTGAGCAACATCACCACATTTACCGATATGGCGAATGGAGTTTCGGATGCAGGTTTGGTGGTTGAAGCGGCCACTGAAAATATCGAAATTAAACTGAATCTTTTTAGAGAACTTGACAAGGTGTGTAAGCCAGAAACCATTCTGGCTTCCAATACTTCCTCTATTTCAATTACTAAAATCGGTTCTGTTACCGGAAGAGGCGACAAAGTAATAGGTATGCATTTTATGAATCCGGTTCCTGTTATGAAACTGGTTGAAGTGATCAGAGGATATAGCACATCTGATGAAGTAACAAAAAAAGTATTGGAGCTTTCGTTGCAACTTGGAAAAACTCCAACAGAAGTAAATGATTACCCGGGATTCATTGCCAATCGTATTCTGATGCCTATGATTAATGAAGCAATTTACAGCTTGTATGAAGGCGTTGCAGGTGTTTCTGAAATCGACACCGTTATGCGATTGGGGATGGCTCACCCAATGGGGCCATTGCAATTAGCAGACTTTATAGGATTGGATGTTTGTCTCTCGATCCTTCGTGTTATGCATGATGGTTTTGGTAATCCAAAATATGCTCCCTGTCCCTTACTGGTAAACATGGTGACAGCAGGTATGTTAGGAAAGAAGAGCGGGCGAGGTTTTTACGATTATGCAAGCGGTTCCAAAGAATTAGTGGTAGCATCGAACTTTCAATAAGAAGAAATCATGCGGATGATTACAAGGGAAGGCTTCGGTCTTCCCTTTCTAATTAACGGGACAAAAGGGTTGTTTCCCTCCTTTTTTAGCGAACTCACACAAGTTTGCCTTGAAACCAAAAAACAAATCGAATCCGGTGGTATCAAACAATCCGGTGAAAGAGCCTAACCTGTCGGTTCCAATTACAAAGAAACGGTATCTGAATGCTACCCCAAGATGCGGAGTTTTGTATTCATACATTACAAAAGGCACTGCCACTTCAAACTTACGTGTTTCATAGCGTGCAGTTACGGCAGCCTGTGACGCTCTTACAATGGCATATTTCGAAAGTGGAACAGCCTGGATGAGAGATGCATTCAAATAAACTTTCGGAATTACAGCATAATCGAACTGTATACTAAATGCGGTTGGAAGAAAAATATTGAACTTATTATTCACTTTTGATTTTCCGGGATCACTTAAAAACTGGTTGCTGATAGCTATATCCTGTTCGGTAATCGAATTAAAATTTAATGTATCAATTCCCGGCCATACAGTTGCGGCATCATCAAATTTGAAAACCGATGCTTCCTTACCAAAACGTACCATGCCAATATCAATCATTGAAACACCGAGTCGATATTTATACTTTTTATATTTCTCTGCTGTTTCATTACAATCGTTTGCACCGTGCACGCGACCTTTGTAATAAGTTATTCCTAAATCGAGTCCGGCACCATAACCACGAATTTTAAATGGTTTTTTAAATGCGGGATCACCGCCATAAAGTGCATGTCCATATTCAGCATTCACATTGGTAACTATTAAGGTGTCGGAAGAAGGAACCTCATAATCGAAATTCTCGAAATTTGCATAAACTGCATCGAAGCCGGCAATAAGTTTTAAGGTTACTGCTGCAGCCAGATAGCCTTTATCTCGACGATCAAATATTTTTTTTCCAAAAGTCCCTCCTAATTCACCCCAAAACATACCTGCTGCACGCATCGGTTCTGCTAAATAAATTTCATCATGTTGAGGAATATAATCGAATCCCTCCTTCATGAATTTAGCAAGGTGTGTAGGGACATTAATGGCACTCAGGTTACTTCTCAATGCAGTATGAAATCCCCAGGAAAAACGTTCCCGGTTTTGAATCATAGATGGTCCCCGAAGGAAGACATTACCAAAGGCACGTTTCTTTTTACCATCGTAATAATCAAGAATATTTTCTTCAGGGATGCTTTCACCACGTAGACTTTTAGCGAACAAAGAGGTCCTTTTCTTCAAATAGACATAATCATTATCGATAAAAAAATCGGCAGAAATAAAGTTAAACTCCTGAATATAAGGACTTCCAATAAAAAGGGAAGGATTTAACGCCATTCCCATGTTGCCAGCAAAATTAGAATTACTAATACCAAGCATCTCCTGTCCCTTTCCGATAAAGGAAAGCAAGAGTAATGGGAATATCAGAAGAATTTTACTGAATTTCATTCGAGGGGAATGTGGTTAATGAGTCTATAACGATTAAAATGCTTGTATATTTTAATTAAACATTTTACCGGGATTTAAGATATGGTTTGGATCAAATAAAGTTTTAATGCCTTTCTGCAGATCAAGTTGCACTTTCGAAAAGGGCACATCCATATAGTCTTTTTGAACAAGTCCGATTCCATGTTCTCCGGAGATCGTTCCACCTAATTTTACACACAACTCAAAAATTTCGCGAATACCTTTTGGAACCTTGGAATTCCAATCATCATCACTCATTTCTTCTTTGATAATATTCACATGAAGATTTCCATCTCCTGCGTGGCCGTAACATACAGAACGGAATCCATATTTAGCACCAATATCTTTCACCCCTTTTAACAAAGCCGGCAATTCGGCACGTGGCACCACAGTATCCTCTTCCTTATAAATAGAATGCGACTTGACTGCTTCTCCTGTTGCTCGGCGCATTTTCCAAAGTTCAGCTTTTTGCTGGGCAGATTCAGCAAATAATACATCTGTTGCACCATACTCATTCATCACTTCCGTGATTCTTTCACAATCTTTAAAAAGTGCATCCACGTCATTGCCATCGACTTCAATAATCAGATGTGCTTTAATATCATCTGCAATAGTGAGATTTACATCAACGAATTTTCTGACATAATCAATTGCATCACGCTCCATAAATTCCATTGCTGAAGGTGTGATGCCTGCTCTGAAAACAGCAGCAACAGCTTCGCATGCTTTTTCAGCTGATGTAAAAGGTACCAGCAACAACAAATTATGTGTAGGATAAGGAATAAGCCTGAAAACAATTTTAGTGATGATGCCCAGGGTACCTTCACTTCCAATTAGCAATTGTGTGAGATTATATCCGGTAGAATTTTTAAGCACATTAGCTCCGGTCCAGATGATATCTCCGGAAGGTAAAACGACTTCAGTGTTCAGTACATAGTCTTTGGTAACGCCATATTTCACTGCTTTGGGACCACCGGCACATTCTGCCAGGTTACCACCCAAAAAACAAGAACCACGACTGGCAGGATCGGGAGGATAAAAGAGGCCCTTTTCGATCACAGCATCCTGAAACACCTGATTTATGCCCCCCGGCTCAACGGTAGCCTGCAAGTTCCTCTCATCAATCTCCAGAATTTTATTGAAACGTTCCATGGAAATCAGTATGCCGCCAAATACCGGAAGGGCACCACCGCTAAGTCCTGTTCCGGCACCCCTGGGGGTAGCAGGAATTCGCTCCCGGTTGCACAACTTCATTATTGCCGAAATTTCGACGGCGGTACGGGGCTTTACCACTACTTCGGGATAATATCTTAAGTCTTCGGTGTAATCGTGAGAATAGTTCTCGACAACCTCTTTTGAAGTAGAGACAAAATCTGTCCCACATATAGTAATTAATTCATCCAGCACTTTGCCGGTTACTTTTCCATATTCCATACTACAAATTTAAGGCAAAAAACTGAGGTGGCTCTATTCAGCTGATTCTTTTCTGATAACATCAAAAGATCGGGTATTATACCACAGTCGGTCACCAGCTTTCATCAGCAAAACAAACTCATTTTCATAAACTGTATATTTCTCATATTCAACCGGCACCAGCACATTGTGATTAGGATCAATAAGTCCGTAAAGACTATCGCGTCTGGCAACAAAAACATTATTTGCAATCAATTTCAGTTCATCATATTGTGGAGAAATCACCAGCATGCCTTTTTCATCAATAACACCCCATTTGGATTTGATTTCCACAATTGCAAATCCCTTATGGAAAGCAAATGCTTTATTATAATTAAACTTTACAGGAATAATTCTATCATGGAGGTCGATAAAAGCCCATTTACTTCCTTTCCGCACAGCAGCCTTTCCTGACGAGATTTCAGTAATTTCATCAAATCGAAAAGGAATAATTTTTCGACCTATAGAATCTATCACACCATATTTACCATTAAAGTTTACCACTACGAAACCATCTGTAAATTCATACAATTCAGATTTGCTACCCGGGAGATAATAAAATGGAATCTGAATTTCGCCTGATGCATTTATAAAGCCTAATTTACCATTTTTAACACATGCAAAAAGATTGATAGAAGTTTTTTTAATCATTGAAAACTCAAAAGGAATTACAATTCCTGAATCGAGTGATACCACTCCATAAGAATCATCTTTCTTTACAACCAGCAAACGGTTAGCAGGAGGAGTTATATCCTGATAAATAAAAGGAAGCAATTCATTTCCTGCCTGATCAATGAGACCAAAGTTTTCATCTTTCTGGCAGATAGCAAAACCATCAGCAAAGTCGCCGGCTATGTCAAATTGCGGATTAATGATTTGCATTCCATCACGGTCAATGTATCCAAATAAGTCGTTTTCTGTAGCTGCAGCCAAACCTTCTGAGAAATCACTGAGTTCTGTATATTTCAAAGGAATAATCATTTGGCCATTTCTGTCGATTACACCAAATTTATTTTGATCACCTACTACTGCCAGATTATTATGGAAATTTTCGGCTTCCTGATAAAAAAGGTGGTATCACTTCATCACCGGTTTTAGTCACATAACCTGATTTCCCATCCTTACCAACAACTGCCATTCCTTCAGCAAAAGGTTCAACGAAATCATAAACCGGATCAATTACTAAAGTTCCTTCAGAATTAATGAATCCG
Source organism: Bacteroidota bacterium (assembly GCA_016713525.1). Classification (GTDB taxonomy): domain Bacteria; phylum Bacteroidota; class Bacteroidia; order AKYH767-A; family OLB10; genus JADKJB01. Next base: position 158,793 of record JADJOZ010000009.1, read on the forward strand.
TACTTCCCGCTTTTTTCATAGGGAAGAAGCACCATTTTAATCAGCGAAAACTCTGTCATTAATTTGTCCTGATAAGGATAATCGGGATATGCAAGGTGGAAATTTTGCAAAGACTGTTCATTAAAAACAGGAATTGATAATTCAAAAACTCTCTGCCAGGCATCTTCAATAAAGAGTGATGAAGGATATTTTTTAATGAAATCGTGATAGACTTTAGGATCGGAAGCATCTTTGGTAGCAACTTTAAACAATTGCTCATGTGCTTCCCGGAAATGAGGGCTTCTTGGGTAAGCAATCGTAAATTTCTCATAGGCATCGGGGGTACCTTCTGCAGTCAGTTCATTGTAAAGTGCCCTTTCAAAACGTGAACGGGCAGTATAGTATAAATGCGATTCAGGGTACTGTTCCATGAATGCACCATAGCTTTCCGATGTATTGTCGCTTCGAACTATTTCGAAGGCAAGACTATCCCGAAAACGAAGGGCATCTTTATATTTATGTGAATCACCATAGTAATCTATGAAATGATTAAAGCCTGAGATTGTGGATTGTTTTTCAGCATGCAGAAAGGCATCATTAATAATTTTGAATTGTAATGTTTGCATGTCACTGATTGCTACTTTGTACTTTTCAAAAATTGCCTTTTCTTTTGTAGCAGCAACTGTCAGAAAAGATAATGCTTCATTAATTTTCCTGAAAGCCGAATCAGTATTGTAAAAGGGATTATCATTCTTACTATAAATATATGCGAGGCCATATGATGATATTGCCGGAAACTTCTTGAATGATTTTTCGAAATATTTCTTAGCATTAAAATAATCAAAAATTCGCAATGACTCAAATGCTTTATCAGGATTTCCTGCTTGTGTACTAAATGAACTCAATATCCAAAACATTAAAATTGGTATATAGAGTATTTTTTTCATTTCAGCGAACAGGTTTCGGCATTGGCAAAAGTGTATTAATTTATTCTGATGTCAAACGCATCTCTTCTTGCATTTTTTCCTTTACTAAATGACTTCAGAATGATTAAAGTTCTGCGGATAGTCCGGTGAAAGAAATCATATGTAGTAAGAAGAATATTGTAAATATAATAAATAGGATCTTTTGAATCAAAATAAAGTTCATAACCGAATTCTTTAGAGTATTTTCCAGCCATCCAGTTAAAGCGGTAATGACGGAAACGACTCCAGTGACTGAATCTTCCTAACGGATTAAATGTTTTCGTTTTTGGAATCGGATCCCAGGTTACTTTTTCAGAATTCCCTTTGAATGTGGAAGAACCAATAACATCAAAGTTTGCACTTTTATCAAAATCAAATTTCGATTTATCAAGTTTAAGAAAATCGAGAATTTGTGTCATGACCTCTGTATTTTTCTGATACAGGTCTTCATATTTAATTACAATGACACGACCAGAATTCATTAATTTGGCATCATTCATTACATCATGAACTGCGGCGGCACCACGCTTCCATCCTCGCACAGCATCTTCGAAACGGGAATTGAAAGTTTTCATGAATGACTCAACAAGATCCTGCCCTTTTCTGGTAATTACAATCATATATCCTTCAGAAAACATTTCCAGATAATTCCTGGAATTGATTGCTGAAGGGGTTTTGGTAACCATATATTTTGCAGATTCCGGACCGTTTCCGGGATTTAAATAGTTAAGCAGACCTAATTCCAAGGCTCTCCTGAATACCTCATTGTCATTTTTCCAGTTTGGGCTCCAATGTTTGGTAACAACATCATAAAATTCAAGGTACTTGTCAGATGCAAAAAGAAAAAAATCTTCTCCATAATGTCTGGAATGCACACAATCGGGGTGCAGTGCTATTAACTGATACAAATAATTTGTTCCACTTCTGGGGTTAATACCAACAATAAAAACAGGCACTTTATGCATAATTCAGTTCCACATCCTTCCGGAGAAAGTATATTCTAATAATAATTAAAGTGGATAAAAATCGACATTTTTATCCTAAAATCAAAATATACCCGAATTAATCAGTTTGGAGATTTCCAAAAGTATAATTTTAAAGTATTGATTACCAATAACTAGTAAGTATAATAGGTCTCTACAAAGAATTTTCAGTGTTCGATTTCGAAAAAGTGAATTTCAGAAAAGTGAGTCCCAAAATTGCACAAGTCGCAGAACCTGCTAATATGCTGATTTTAGAAATGGTAGTGAAAGCAATCTCATCAAAAGCCAGGGTACTGATAAATATTGACATAGTAAAACCAATTCCACCGAGCATGGCAGCACCTGCAATCATAGCCCAAGTTACTCCCTGTGGCAGCGCTGACCATCCGGTTTTAACCGATAGCCAGGTAAATAACAAGATACCAACAGGTTTCCCAATGATTAGTCCGGCTAAGATTCCATAGCTTACCGGTGAAGTAAGCGAAGCTACCAAATCCCCTTCGAGAATAATTCCGGTATTAGCCAGAGCAAAAATGGGCATAATAAACAATGCAACCGGTTTGTTGATAGCATGTTCAATGTGGTGAAGCATCGATTTTTTTTCATCCTTATTAATAGGAATAGTTAATGCCAACAATACACCGGCAATGGTTGCATGAATACCACTTTGTAGAATGAAATACCATAAAAGAATACCGGGGATCAGAAAATAAAGTAATTTATGGGAGCCACTTCTATTTAGTAAAATTAAAACCAACATGGTTACCATAGCGGCTCCAAACCACATCCATGAAAACCCGTGAGCATAAAACAAGGCAATTACCAATATTGCTCCCAGATCATCGACAACTGCTACTGCTACCAGAAATACTTTCAGTGCCACAGGACCCCGGTTTCCTAATAATGACAACATCCCTAAGGCAAAAGCAATATCGGTTGCCATTGGTATTCCCCATCCACTCGCTGATGGTTGATTATAATTAAAAGTTAAAAACAAAACTGCAGGAAACAACATCCCTCCAATAGCTGCCATAACCGGCATAGCCGCTGAACTGATTGAAGACAATTCACCACCAATCAATTCCCGTTTTATTTCAAGTCCCACCAATAAAAAAAACACTGCCATTAAGCCATCGTTAATCCAGTGATGCAGGCTCATACCAAGGTTAATTTCCCAAAAATGAAAGATATTGATTGCCCCAACTGCTGTTCGTAATTAACAGACTTATGACTGTGCAGAAAATCAATAAAATTCCACCGGTTTGTTCTGATTTTACAAATTTTAAAAAGGTATCAAACATAAACTAAATCGGTTGCGACAGAATGATGAAAATAATTAATCCAGATATAATAAGTAACTAAATTGTCGTCAAATTGTTTATCTGAAGGCGTTTTATGAATTTAAGATACTAGCTTAAAGTTCTTTATGAAACCGAAAGCAATCGTTGAATGGACTCAAATCTATTTCAGCATTCCGATTAAATAAAGCGAATACAGCAGAACCACTACCGCTCATGGCAGTATAAAGTGCACCCATATTAATCAACTTCTTTTTTATTTCCGCTATAGCGGGATAATTTTTAAACACAGAAACTTCAAAATCATTGGTCACTTTTGTTTGCCAGGAAGTAATCGGGGCTTGCAACAGCGTAAGCAACCTGGATGGTTCATCATCAGGAACAACAGATTCATAAGCTGCTTTTGTTGGCACACTGATTTCAGGCTTAATGATTACAATTTGCAGTTTGTTAAGATCTAATTCCATCTTAGTTAAAACCTCTCCTTTCCCACTTCCAAACATGGGACTGTTGTGTAGAAAAAATGGGCAATCACTTCCGATAGCAGTTGCCAATTGAACTAATTCTTCAAAACTGCATGGTTCATTGTGATCATACCACAATTGTTTCAACAAGAACGCAGCATCAGCTGAGCCTCCTCCTAAACCAGCTCCCATCGGAATTGCCTTGTGTAAATGCAATCGCAACCCGGATTTCAATCCGAAACTCGCTTCAAAGACATTCAAAGTTTTAAGCAACAAATTATCGGATGGATCACCAGCTACTGGAAGGCCTGAAATGGAGAAATATACTGGTTTCCCTGAATCAGTGACCAGTTTTTTAACAGCACTTTCAGAAAAATTGGTTAAATCATCCTGGAAATCAGTAGAATCGGTATAAATATATTCGAGGCTATCACAAAGCGATACCGGATAAAAAACGGTTTCAATATCATGAAAGCCGTCCGGGCGCTTTCGCAGAATTTTCAATCCCAGGTTAATTTTGCATTCGGAAACAATACCATAAACTGTTATCTATCAGGCAAAAATAAGCACAAAAGGTTAAGGAAACAGGAAAAGTGATTTCGGGTAACATTTACTTAATATATTTGTAGCTTAATAAGACCGAAAAATGAGTCATTTGGATTTCGAAAAGCCTTTAGATGAACTGAAGGATCAACTTGAAAAAGCAAAGCAAATTGCTGAAAAGGGAAAAGTTGATGTGAGTGGTCTCATCCTGGAGATTGAAAAGAAAATTGAAGATACCCGTAAGAATATCTTCAGTAATCTGACTGCCTGGCAAAGGTACAGCTTTCACGCCACCCCGACCGCCCCTATTCATTAGATTATTTCAAAGCAATAACCAACAATACTTTTATAGAGATGTTTGGTGACCGCAATGTGAAAGATGATAAGGCCATGATTGGCGGATTTGGTATGGTTGATGGTCAAACCATTATGTTTGTCGGACAGCAAAAAGGTAACAACACCAAAATGCGTCAATATCGTAATTTCGGCATGCCAAATCCGGAAGGTTACCGCAAGGCGTTAAGGCTGATGAAACTGGCAGAAAAATTCAACAAACCGGTGATCACTTTTATTGATACTCCGGGAGCATTTCCGGGACTCGAAGCTGAAGAACGTGGTCAGGGAGAAGCTATTGCGAGAAATTTATATGAGATGTCGATTTTAAAAGTGCCTGTTATTTGCTTCATTATCGGTGAGGGCGCATCGGGTGGCGCATTAGGCATTGGTATCGGAGATAAAGTCATGATGCTTGAAAATACCTGGTATTCAGTAATATCCCCTGAATCTTGCTCCTCGATCCTCTGGCGTAACTGGGATAATAAAGAAAAGGCTGCTGAGGCATTGAAGCTCACAGCAACCGATATGCAGGATTTGAAACTGGTGGATGGTATTGTTAAAGAACCACTTGGAGGAGCTCATTCCAATCCCGAAAAAATGTTCCAAACAGTCAAGTCGGAAATAAAGAAATTGCTACCCAAACTTTTAGAAATGGATCCCAAAATCAGGGTGGAGAAAAGGATCGAAAAATTCTGTTCCATGGGGGTCTATACAGAAGGCTAATACCCTGTAAATTAACAAATTCCATTTTCAGGACAATAAAATTCCTGTTGAAAACTATTTATCTTGCGGAGAGGCACTGCTTAAGCCTCATTGCTTAATTTTGAAGTATTATGAACGAGTCAGAAAACACAGGAGCTGCCAAACGCAGAACTACTGTTAAAAATATAGTTCCCGGTGCATTATCACACCAATTGGGAAAATTACCACCGCAGGCTGTCGATATTGAAGAAGCCGTTTTAGGTGCATTGATGCTTGAAAAAGACGCCTTATCTGCAGTAATTGATGTTTTGCGTCCGGAAGTATTTTATAAAGAAGCGCATCAGAAAATTTTCAATGCCATTCACCATTTGTTTCATCGTGCTGAACCAATTGATATTTTAACGGTAACTCATGCACTGAAAAAAAGTGGCGAATTGGAAATAGTTGGTGGTGCCTTTTACATTACACAACTTACCAGCCGAATTGCCTCTGCAGCAAACATCGAATATCATGCACGGATTATTTTGCAGAAATTTATTCAGCGTGAATTAATCCGGATTTCGAGTGAGACCATAAAAGATGCCTATGAAGATCATCAGGATGTTTTGAGTTTACTCGACACTGCTGAGAAAAATTTGTTTGCAATAGCAGAAGGAAATATCCGAAGAAATTTTGAAGATATGCAGTCATTGGTTTCCAAGGCAATTAAGGAAATTGAAGTTGCAAGTAATCAAACATCCGGAATCACAGGTGTACCAAGTGGATTTACAGAATTGGATCGTGTGACTGCTGGCTGGCAAAATCAGATCTTATTATCATTGCTGCACGCCCCGGTATGGGAAAAACGGCATTCGTACTTTCAATGGCACGAAATGCAGCTGTTCAATTCAAACGACCGGTAGCATTCTTTTCATTAGAGATGTCAGCAGTGCAGTTAGTGAATCGTTTGATCTCGAGTGAAACCGAAATCACCTCTGAGAAAATCAGAAAAGGTCAACTTGCAAATCACGAATGGGAACAGTTAAATGCTAAAATAAAACCGCTTACCGAAGCACCCTTATATATTGACGCTACTCCTTCACTCTCTGTTTTTGAACTCCGCGCCAAATGTCGCAGGCTGGTTGCAGAAAAAGGTGTTTCCATGGTAATTATCGATTACCTTCAATTAATGGTTGCCGGTGGCGATAACAGAAATGGAAATCATGAGCAGGAAATCAGTACTATTTCCCGATCGCTGAAAGCCATTGCGAAGGAGTTAAGTATTCCCATTATCGCACTTTCTCAGTTGAGTCGTGCTGTCGAAACCAGAGGAAGTACCAAACGTCCGCAGTTATCGGATTTGAGGGAATCGGGGGCAATTGAGCAGGATGCAGATATGGTAATGTTCATCTATCGTCCGGAATATTATGGTTTGAGTGAAGATGAAAATGCAAACTCAACACAAGGAATTGCAGAAGTTAACGTTGCTAAGAACAGAAGTGGTTCACTAAAAACCGTATCTCTCAAATTCATCGGGCATCTTACCAAATTTACCGACCTTGATGGTTATGATTTTGTGGATGACTCTGTACCGATGGCCCCCAGAGCACTCGATTCAGACAGGGTTACCAGAAAATCGCGATTGAATGATATGGAAGACGAACCTCCATTTTAAAAATATGAAAAAACTACTGTTGGTATTTGCTTTTTGCTGGTGGGGATGAGTTCATCCTTTGCTTCACACATTCTTATTCCAATGGATGAGACTCAAAAAAATCATCTGAAGGCTTATGGAATTGCCTATTGGGAATTACAGCATCAGGGCGGCACTTTGGAATGGCTCCTGAATTATCAGGGTGGCAGTTTTCTTTTTCTTTATTCTAAAGATATTGAAAAGGAATGCAATATCAGAGGCGTGACTTACAAAGTAATTGCAGATGTTCAGGCATCTCAAATACGCCAGGAAATTGCCGATCCGGAAGTGAATATGGAGCTTGTGAAACTGGAAAAAGCACCTAAAATTGCAGTTTACTCCCCAAAGAATAAATTACCTTGGGATGATGCCGTTACGCTCGCATTGACATACGCCGAGATTCCCTATGAAATAATTTATGATGAGGAAATTATACAAGGCAAATTACCACTCTATGATTGGTTGCACCTGCATCATGAAGATTTTACTGGACAATATGGAAAATTTTATGCCATGTACCGCAATGCACCCTGGTATCAAGAGCAGGTTCGCAGTATGGAATCTCTTGCAAAAAGTTTAGGATTCAATAAAGTTTCGCAACTCAAACTTGCAGTTGCTCATAAAATACGAGACTTCACTGCCGGTGGTGGCTTTCTTTTTACAATGTGTTCCGGAACCGATTCGTATGACATCGCGCTTGCCGCAGAAGGTCTCGATATTTGTGAAAGCATGTATGATGGTGATGGTACAACTCCCGATTACAATTCAAAACTGGATTACAGTAAAACATTCGCATTCCAAAATTTCAAGTTGAGCACCAATCCCATGGAATATGAATTTTCTAATATCGATGTAAAACCACAAAACAGGATGTCGAGGGATAAAGATTTCTTTACCTTATTCGATTTCTCTGCAAAATGGGATATTGTTCCTACTATGCTTTGTCAAAATCACGAACAGGTGATTTTTGGATTCATGGGACAATCAACAGCATTCAATAAGGAATTGGTTAAGCCCGGAGTTCTGATTATGGGCGAAGCAAAAGCTGCTAATGAAGCTAAATACCTGCATGGTGAATACGGCAAAGGTACCTGGACATTCTATGGTGGCACATGATCCCGAAGATTACCAACACATGGTTTGGAGACCCTCCTACTGACTTAAATCTGCATCAGAACTCTCCCGGATATCGTTTAATCTTGAATAATATTTTGTTCCCTGCTGCTAAAAAGAAAAAGCAGAAGACGTAAATCAAGATACAAAAGCTACAGTTTTATTACTTTTCGAGTTGAAGTCAACTTGTTGTTGATTCTGATAAAATAAACACCCTGTGATAAATCGGAGATATCAATTTCAGCGGTGTGCGCTGGTGCAATCCTAATTGACTTCACTTCTTGTCCGTAAATGTTGAATATATTCAAGGAGCTAACTTTTTCTGCCGTTTCCGTTAGCCGGATGGTGACTTTGCTGTTGGTGGGGTTTGGGAAGATGGAGATGTTTCCTTGAAGGACTTCCTGAACACCTGTTGGCTGTATAATCTTGGTAACGGCAATATTGGTGATGACAGGATAATTAAAATCAAAATAAATAGCTGCGAAGTTTTGGATGGAATCACCCACTGCAACAGTTGATTTAGGTTTAATGCGATAACGAACAAAGCCATGACTCCTCGGTTCATTGATATTGCTGTCGGGGAGCAGAATATTATTCATCACAAATTCCAGATTACGTTCATGGTAGACAAACCGAATATCGGCAGGATGCGAAGTTGCTACCATTTCCAGGGTACTCAAATCGAGGCGGTTGGTATCGAGTGGATTTAATATTTTAACGGTAAAGGCAGTATCGTTGCCGGTATTCTGATATCTGATGATGTATTCCAGATCAGGTGGAGCTGGCATTTCATAATCATAAATAAAATTCCTGTTTACAAGAATATCATTCGGATCATAAGAACCGGTAGTAAACACCTCCCAGAAACTCGAATTACATCCCGGATTAGCATCGTTTAAAATGGGCAAAATCATTGCTCCGGAATTAATGAGTGTGCCTATGGGCAATCCGGTATTCACATTTACGGTTATGGTAATTTGGCCCGACTGAAAAGGATTCATAGTGCCTAAAACGAACACAATAGAATCGGGAGTTATAGTTGTAGGAGTTATACTGGCTGAAACAAACGTAACATTGTTATCGGGGTAAAATACTATGGTTGGAATCAATGTAGTTGTGCCCAAATTGGAATAATTCAATGCGTAATTGGCATTAAATCCAGAACGAAAATTTCCCAACGGAGAAATAGAAATGCACAGATCATTAAAAGTTCCGGTTGGTTGCAAAGCAAAATCGTTCAGGGAATCAACCTGCTGAATGGCACTGAAATTTCCCGTATGAGTTAGCGGAACAGGATTAAATAAATTCACATAATCGGGAGCTACCTCGAAGTTACCGGTGTCTAAAATAGCTATACTGTAAAACCCTGTGGGTTGAGAAAATGCGAAACGATTGGTGTTGCTCTGTGTAATTTTTAGGTAAGGAATTGCTGGATCGCCGGGCTCTTGTTGATGATTGGAATTTAAATCAGCAAAGGTTTTGCCTTGGATAGGTTATATTCATCAGCGATTTTAACGATCCAGTAATCGTCAGTAAAATTGCAATTTTCAATCTTGTCACCAGAAATGTTCGAATTCGAATACCCTCCCAACACATATCCTCCTTCATGAGCGATAACAGCAGAATATAATGAATCCCAACCAATGCCACCAATGGTATTTTGCCATAATATTTTGCCATTAGAGTCTAAGTTAACAATCCAATAATCAATAATCCCTTGGGAACTTTCGGTTTTATTATAAGAAATTCCAGAGGAAGAAAATCCTCCCACTAAATACTCATTATCATTGTTTTGAATAACGAAGGATAGTTCATCTTCATTTAGGCCTCCAATAGTTTTATCCCACTGAATAATTCCAAGAGAATCCGTTTTCACGACCCAATAGTCCTTTCCACCAAACGATATTTCAGTTTTGTCTCCAGAAATGTTGGAGGTCGAGAATCCACCTAATAAATATCCGCCATCATAAGTTTGAATTACAGAAAACAACAAATCCGCGCCACTCCCACCAATTGAATTCTGCCACTGAATTGTTCCTATTGATGTCACTTTTACAATCCAGTAATCAAAACCTCATTAGAATTTCACTCTTATCTGATATATTAGAAAATGCCCAGCCTCCAAAGCAAATACCCACCATCAGTAGTTTGAATGAGTGAGCATCATTTTATCTTCTGACATTCCACCAATAGTATTCTCCCAAACAACGTTACCGAATGAATCAATTTTAATTACCAGAAATCACATGAACCTAAGAATTTTCAGTTTTATCTATTGAAATATTAGAATAGGACACCCACCGATCAAATAACCACCATCTGTAGTTTGAATCACCGTTTGTAAATAATCATTACTACTTCCTCCAATTGTATTTTGCCAAAGAATAGCTCCAATCGAATCGGTTTTACTATCCAAAAATCCACACCACCCAAGAGAATCTTCAGATTTATCTCCAGAAATATTAAGAATCAGACCACCCACCAAGCAAATAACCCATATCAACTGTTTGAATAACAGATCTAAAAGCGTCAACACCTACTCCACCAATGGTGTTTTGCCATTTAATATTTCCTATTGAATCAGTTTTAACAATCCAATAATCTTCAATACCATTTGAGTTTTCGGTTTTGTCACCAGAGATGTTCGACCTTGAAGTCCCTCCCAATATATAACCACCATCAGCAGTTTTTGCAATGGAATTTAACCAGTCATTACCACTCCCTCCAATCGTATTCTGCCACTCAATTTCCTGAGCAAATGAAACTGTTGAAATAAGTACAAAAAATAAGGCGAATAATTTTTTCATGATTCTAATATTTCACTATTTTACTTATAAATTGGTTGCTGCCATTCAGCCTAATGAAATAAACGCCCAGTGATAAATCAGAAATATCAATTTC
>JADJOZ010000010.1 GCA_016713525.1 Bacteroidota bacterium
AAAGTGCCGATATTTTGTTCTACATAATGCATAAGCTTTTTGGGAGCCGATTCCCTTAAGAGTATAATTTTTCTGTGTTAAAGCGTTCTTCAGAAAAGGCAATATTATTATATTGTAGAACCAACCTAATATTTAAAGTTAATAACGTAAGCATTTAATGTAAAAACGAATTGAAATTCATCATGGGCCGATCTATTCGGGGTGTCTAATACTTCAGCCTTTACATCGTTATTTTGAATAAAATCGAAAAGTGCCTTTTTATTGGAAATAGAGTGTGCAAACGCCACAATACCGGGCAATTCAGACAGGTAGGTAGCGAGGCTTTCCAGTTCTTCCAATTCCTGGATGTCATCAAAATCTGCAGATTGAAATATCAGACAAACTATGTCTTTGAGCCTCTCGATAGTGTAATTTGACTTATTAAAGGTAGAACCAAAGATTGGGCTTGAACCTGACAAGATACTTCACGAACCTGCCGATATGAACGGGTTCAGTTTGCAGGTAGCCTTCAATAAAATAAAATGTCTTTTCTGTAGCAGGGACCAGTGTACCAAAAAAATGTTCTATTTTATCTGCATCCCTTTCGTGATTTACCATCAACTCATCAAGTAGCATATAATTCCATATAGCTTCCCGCCTGAAATATTTGGCTTGAAGGTGTTCCACTACAGTAGCCTTGTTTGGCAGAGAATAGTCTGGTGAAAGAGAAATGCCGTTCTTTACACTTGCCTCAAATGTAAAGTCTTGCTGGGTCAGGTTGATTCCGTGAAGACAGATATATAATCATTATAATTCTCATTAATATACCGTTTACCAGCAGGTACCTTATCAGGTTGCTATCCGTAAAATCCGCCAGGTATTCATCAATGGGTGTCTTCTCAAATATCTCGCTTACACCGTAGGAGTCAATTACAGCAACCTCCCTCCACAGTTCGGCAATAATCTTTTTAAGTCTCTCAATTTCGCCATTGCTTTTATCCTCTACATTCGTTGCTCGCTGCCTGTAAGAAAGTACTGAGACTTCCTTTTCAATACTGGCGAATGCTATTCCACTATCTATAGCATCAATCAAAAAGTAATCGCTTGACGATGAGTATTGCTGCTTATACATACAGTATTGGATCTTATGCTCCCATATATTTTTCAAAATGATCATCTTCTAAAGCCTCAATACTATTTATTTTATCCATAGTATAAAAACTTGAAAACCCCTCAGCGGGAAATAATGTGGTTAATATAAACCGCCCTGAGTTCCTTTATATCATTTTGAGTTTCTTTTTCAATCCCATTTATTTGTGCCAATAGTTGGTTTATCTTTTCCCTGTTATCACTTTGAAGCTTTTCTGCATAAACAGGCCGACCCAAAAAAAAATTATACAGCTTACCTTTTCTTTCCGGTAACTCACCAAAATCTTCCGGGTACATATTCTTGTATACGATCATTGAAAATAAATTGGCCTGCGACAACTCCGGCTGTAAGGCGATACGATAAACCTGGTATTCATGAAATATATTGATCAGCATCCGCATGTCAATATCATCAATAAAGGTGACCACATCTTCTGTAAATTCTTTTGGCAGCATATTTTCAAGTCTTGCATTTGCAATCATTCGGGTAAGTTGTTCGCCGGCATTGGAAGGATTGATAAAAGGAATGACAGGGATAATAAATTCAAAGAACCTAACCCGCCCCCGGCTGTCTTTAAACATTTCATCCTTGATCGCATAAACAAACTAACCTTTCTTTCTACAAGGTTGGAGTTATTGATCAGTATATTTATTTCTCTTAGCTTGGTAAAAATATCCGTACTGCCAAACCGGTCCACATCTTCGATTATTAATACATTGAAAGGGTACATTCAAAAAAATAAAGGATCTCTTCTATGTGCTGGTTAAAACCGACTTATCCGGTTGCCTCGTTCGGTTCCACTTCTCCTTTAATGCTGAGCTTGCTTATTTTAGAATTGCTGAACAGCCTCATACCCGACTTGAAGACAATCCTATCCCGGTAAGGAAAGTAAGTATTAGAATAAAGGAACCCCAATCAAAGGGAAGACCACAGTGACCAGCTTTCTGAGTTAAGTTTATTGATATAATCAAAATTAAACAGGATAATGGCGCTGTTAAGCCATAAGAGGAAAAACGCAGTATGCAGCAACAACTTGCTGGTGGTAAGATTAACAATACGCTTGAACCGGGAATCAGGAATTTTATCTGGTTTCACATGGTAAAACATCTGTTGCAGGATGCTCACTTCCAGTTTACGCTCAAAATCATTTTTATCTTCTTTGTTATCTTTAAACGATGCCAGCGAGACATTCAAGTACTCATACTCACGATGATGGTGCTGAAACGTGCGCAATATGGTGCTTTTGCCGGAACCATAACTGCCGGTAATAGCTATATTATTGATAGAAGGCGTTTCCAGTGCGCTTTTAAGGGAAGAAAGATAAGGCTGTATTTTACTTAAGTCTACTTCGTTGGTAAGTACTTTAGGTGCTAATGAATTAATGGCGTTGTCTGACACGCTCTGCTTGACTGCTAAGTTTTGTTCTAAAAGAACCAACATTTTCCTTAGATATGGTAACAAACGGCTTAGCATCTTTTTCATATTCTGACTATATTATACAGTCGCCAACCTTGAAAGCAACAACTCTTTCAGTTCCGTTAGCTTTTGGTTTCTTTTTTTTTTAATTTGATGAAGGCATCAACAACATTTAGATTTTTAGAAATAATTGCCTGAGTTTTAGAATCAGGAATTAATAATGGAATAGAAACTAAATGCTCCCTCTTTGCAATATTAACTTGTACACTTCCTCCTGCATCTTGAATTAATAGTGAATTGCCTTCTAGGGAAGTAATAAAATACTTGAAGATCTTGGGATGTAAAAGGGAATCATTTACTCGAAGTATTAATAAAGCTTGGTTTATTATGCCTTTTGGGTCTTCGTTATCTATCTCTGTTATTCTGCCAAGTGTTCCACTACAACTAACAATAAAGTCATTTCTCTTTTACTGTAAATCGTTTTAAAGTATTATGCTTGTCCTTTGAAATGAAATATCTGAAATTTCTATGATTATCAATTGCGTGTTGTTGCTCATATCCAGGAATGCCGCTTTCTGCATATCGCTGACTCTAAGAGCAGAACCGAATGGACCCCGGATGTATCCTTTTGAGTCAAGTACTTCCCTAATGTTCCAACCCTCCAACCCTCAAGCAAATTTTCCAAATCAATACCTTCCACAAACCACTCCCTATAAATAGCCTGAGCAGTTTCTTCGAGTTTTTGTATCAGTTGTTGGTTTAGGTCAATGCGGTTTTGAATGACGTTGTATTCTTTTACAATTTCTCTTTGTTTGTTAATGTGAGGAACTGGTAAAAGTGTGTTGCACATTTCTTCCCAATCAAATATTTTCTCTGCACTGCCGTGGCTTTAAACCTACTATAACGGTCAAACTCATGCCTGCGAAACCACATCATCAAATATTCAGGGTCAAGTTCGTTAATGTCTTTTACTTCAAAAGGAACATACGCCAGAGAAATTAAAGCTTTGTCAAAATCATTAAATAAAGCTATGGTAATCTTTTCACCGTTTCTTGATGTTACAGGTCCATAGGCAAACTGATTTCTTTCAATGATTCTGTAAGTTGACATATCCGTTCCGATTGTGTTGGCAATAGAAGGGATAAACATTTTCTGAATACTCAAACCTACCAAAGGTAAATCACCTAGGTCATTGTTCCGCCCAACTACCGTCTGTATGTTTACCAAGCGGTTTATAATTCTTTCGCATACTTCTCACTTGTTTTGTATCCTTGTTCGGGGTGGTTGTGGGTTAAAGGAAACCGTTTTTCCAGTTTGCCATCTTTAATCATGTTAGGGAATATTTTGTTCTTCAAGTAGTCTACAGATTTGTTTAGCTTGTTGGCCACCTCTTCCATTTTTACATAGTCATATTGGCATAGCTTCATGATTTCCGTTTCCAATTGATTTCGATTCAGTTTCAGACGGTTTTTTTCCCTTTTGTCTAAGGTGTCAACCTTTTCTGAGGAGGTGTCAACCTTTCCTGTTCTAACTGATTGATTATCTGACATATTTTTCGAGGTGTCAACCTTTCGAGAGGTGTCAACCTTTGGCAATTTTAAGGATCCCTCTCTGCCAGCGCTGTTAACCATTTGCTTCAATTTGTAGGTTGTCCATCTGCCGTTATCCGATTCGAGAAAATTCTCAGCGCACAATTTCTTGAGTAATCCTGTTATATCCGAGCTGTGGAGATTCAATACATATTGCAACCTTTGGTTGGAAATTGATCCTTCAATTTGGCAAAAGGAAAGTACAGTCAACTCATCCGCTGAAAGGTTACTTACATCTCCAAACACTTGATTCAGCTCATTTAGGACTGGTTCAGGAATTACGCTGAACATTGGTAGGGTCAACTTCAAACGATCTGGCTGGCGCTCCAATTCCAGGAAGGGTCGCCGCCAGTGGGATTCCTTCCAACCCGACATGATTTTATCTACGCCGCTTCCAGCCTTTTCAGCTCGTCCAATGAGCATAAACATTTGCTGCAAAGATGGATTTCGACATTCACTGATGCCACCGGCATAATATTGTTGTAAAGAGACGAGCAAAGTCCCAGGATTGAAAAAACAAATTTTCAGTATCCAATTCAAGTACAATGTTGCCACTTAAAGAGTAATCGGTGTGTACCAAAGCATTTACAAATGCTTCGCGCAAAGCGACGTGCGTGGGGATTTCATCTACGCGTTGGTCTTTGTCCAAATGAAATGGTTTGGGCAAAGTTGATGATAGCTTTGGCCAAACCTTAAGATAAAATTGCAACAAATTGTTTTCCCAGGTACCGTCTGGGTATATTCTATCGGTCCACCTGATCTTTGGATCAGTAGATAATTTTTCTCTGAAATCAGGAAAAAAATCAGGGACAAAGTCTTGCTCCCTTAAACTGTCAGAAGTGCCGAACATAAGGATACCTGCGAGCGTAACTCCTTCGGATTTGGTTTTTCGATCTAGCTTGTATGCGCCTAGCTTCTTAAATAATTCAAGATTATCCAAAGCGTGCCATGGATGATCTGGTTTAGAGGAAACAAACAATTGTCTGAATTGCTTTACAGTGGTAGCATCAAAATCTTCGATTGAAAAGTTCTCAAGATGGTGCTATCTCGTTTCAATTCCGCACTTGAGTCTGCAAGCATTCGCTTTACTTCATCATCTGTGCACCGATAATCTCCTTCGTGGTTGCGTTTATAAGTATTGCCAAAAGGATTTTTTGTCAAATAAACAGGTCGTTCTGTTCTTGCAGCAAAAGGAATTCTTAAAACAAGGAGTTTTTTTTCTTTTATCTCAATGACTTTAATATCATTATTCGTTAAAAGATTTCGACTTACATTGTTTGGATTGTTGCATTCATTCCAAAATTGCTTTGTATATTCATCAATTTGTGAAGCACTTAACCCTTCAATGGTAAAAGAGTCTCGCGACTCCCTTATACCAATCACAATTATTCCTGAATTTGTATTTGCAATGCAGAATGCACGACTTCCATAAGTCTTTCGAAATCCTCCAGCAACGACTTGTATTCAACTTCAAAGTACTCTGCAGGCAAGAACTCCTTATTCAAGAGAGAATGAATGGTAAAATCATCCACAAATCAAAAGATTCAATTGTCCTTCATTCATTTCAAATCTATTTTATATCCCAATTCATCGAATACTGCAATAATTCATTTTTGCTTTCTAGTTCTGCTCTGAGCAAATCCGCAAATTCATGCTGAAGGCTTTGCATTTTGACATCAAAGTCCAATGTTCTCATCACGGTTTACAAACTCAATGTATTTGCTCGGCACCATGAAAAATCTTTTTCGCTACTTCATCAAACGAAGCGGAGTAGCAGAACTCAGGAATATTTTCACCTTAGGTCTGCCATTGGTGGTAAGTTCTAACCACTTTTTGAATATCATCATCTGAAAATTGAGTGTATTTCTTTTCAAAAGGCTCACCCATTTGTCGCAAATCCATAAACAGGATTTCTTCTTCTCTGTCACGATACTTACGTGTTTCGTCACCAACTTTTTGCTCTGTGCTTTCTTGTTTTTGTTTACAATCCAGAGCGTTACGCTGATGTCTGTGGTATAAAACAAGTTTCTTGGCAACACCAAAATGGCTTCCACAAACTTGTTTTCAATCAGTTTTCTACGAATTTTATATTCTTCTCCACCGCCACTCAAAGCACCATTTGCCAATATAAAACCCGCAATACCATTGTCGGAAAGTTTAGAAACCATATTTAATATCCATCCATAATTGGCGTTGCTTTTGGGTGGCACATCATAACCTCTCCAACGAGGGTCATCAATCAATTCCTTATCGCCTCTCCAATCTTTTGATTAAAAGGAGGGTTTGCCATAATATAATCTGGCTTTCAGATCCTTATGTTGGTCATCTGCAAAGGTGTCCGGCAGCTTTCGCTTCAGGTTGCCACTAATGCCCCGTATGGCAAGGTTCATTTTGCCAGTTTGTACGTCGTGTTTGTATTCTTGTCCGTAAATAGAAATTTCCTTTTGTTTCCGTGGTGAGCTTCAACAAACTTATGGATTGAAAAAACATACCACCCGAACCACAAGCTGGGTCATAGATTATACCCTTGTAAGGTTCTTCATCATTTCGGCAATCAAGTTTACAATGCCTTTAGGAGTGTAAATTCTTCCTTTACCCTTTTCCTTCAGCTAATGCAAATTTTGAAAGGAAGTATTCATATACTTTACCAAATCTTGTTTTGGATCTTTGGTGGTATCAATGTCGTTAATTGTATCGAGCATTGAAGCCAATTTAGTTACATCTAACCCAAACGAGAAAATGTATTGTCGGGCAGGGCACCTTTCAAGGCTTTGTTGTTTTTCTCAATGGTATGAAGGCAGTGTCGATAAGCAATGCTATATCATTTTTGTTTGGCTCTTTTTTTATCAGATAACTCCAGCGGCTAGTCTCTTCCAAGAAAAACACATTGTTCATATTGTAAAACTCGGGCTTCTCAATGTATTTTTTTGCCCTCAGCAACCAGTTTGGTTCTATGTTCCTCAAATTTGTCGCTTGCAAATTTTTAAAAAAATCAGTCCTAATACAACGTGTTTGTATTCGGCTGGCTCAATGCTTCCTCTCAATTTATTTGCTGCTTCCCAAAGAGTAACTTCAATTGCTTTCTCTTTAATCTTGCCTTGAGTTTGTTTAATGGGTTCTTTCTTATGTTTTTTCATATAAAGTTTTTTAGTGATTCAAAATGTCTGTGTCGGCTAAATTAAGTTATATAGAAGCACGGTTATAACATATTTACTTTTTCAGTATCAGTTATTTAATTCTGGCTTTAAATATGGATTTTTCACAATTTAAACCGTGGTGGTTTAACTTCTAAATTTACCACCCATCCCCCCAACCACCAAAAAATCACCCAAATAATTTAAAATATTATTGATCTATCAATCAACCGTTTATAACGGGTAGACAAGTTTACCCCCCGGGAAAACCCTAATTATGTGGTTAATTATGTAGTTAATTAGGTGGTTAATTAGAGTGGTTAATAAGGTAGTTAATTAGGCAGTTAATTAAAGTGGTTGATTAGGTAGTTAATTGGGTAGTTAATTAGGTGGTTAATTAGGCAGTTAATTAGTGAGTTGTTAGGTGGTTAATTGGGTTGTTAATTAAGTGGTTAATTAGGGTTGTTAATTAAGTGGTTGATTAAGAGGTTTTAGTCAATTAATTAAGAGTTTAATTAGCTAAGATCGCCTGGCTCAGGAAAGGAAGGAAGTTAATTGGGTGGTTAATTAGGTAGTTAATTAGGTGGTTAATTAAGTGGTTAATTAAGTAGTTAATTAGGTGGTTAATCAGGTGGTTAATTAGGTAGTTAATTAGGTGGTTGATTAAGGGGTTAATTAAGTGGATCGCTTCGGCTCCAGTGAAGTTAAGAAGGGCTAGTTAAGTGATTGATTAGTCGATTTTTATTCAAATATTTAAGTAGCCAATTAACTAAGTTCCTTAGCGGGTCAGGAAATCGACTTAGACTGCTGA
Organism: Bacteroidota bacterium; assembly: GCA_016713525.1. Lineage (GTDB taxonomy): Bacteria > Bacteroidota > Bacteroidia > AKYH767-A > OLB10 > JADKJB01. Next base: position 8,080 of record JADJOZ010000010.1, read on the forward strand.
AATGACTTTTCCGGTTTTGATCAAATTCAATATAATACAAATTTGGACAATACAGAAACAATTAATAGATTTGTCCGTTTATTTTATGAACAACAACTCATAGTTATTAACACCACTACCCATGAATTACTTCCCTGAGCGTCTCAAAAATGCCCGTAAAATGAGGGGTTTCTCATTACAAGAGCTTTCGGATTCTCTTCAACAATCAATTTCAAAGCAAGATTTGAACCGGCTTGAAACTGGTCAGAAGCAACCGGATAGTGAGATTTTGTCCAAGCTGTGCTCCACTCTTCATGTAACCCTTGACTATTTTTTCCGAAAAAAAACTGTTTTACTGGAAAATGTTGAATTCCGTAAACTCAAAAAACTAACTGTTAAGGAGAAGGAAAAAGTCAAAGGACAGACCATTGAATATCTCGAAAGATATCTTGAGTTGGAAAATCTTCTTGGAATAAAACATAACCTCCTTTTCATCCCCATGAATATAAAATTAGGATGAACAAGATGTCGTTAAAGCCGCCAGGAAAATGAGAGAGGATGTATTTCAAATTGGGAATGACCCAATTTATAATATATACGAACTTCTCGAAGAGAAAAACATAAAGGTAATGCCTACTGATGTAGACAAAGCTTTTTCTGGTATGTCAACCATCATTGATAATGAAATTGGCGTCATCGTTTTTAACTGCAATAAAGAAGTGCCAAAAGTTCGTAAAAGGTTTACCCTGTTACATGAACTTGGTCACCTATACATGAATTTGTCGGATTTTGATGAGAAAACCACTGAAAAGTATTGTGATGCTTTTGCGGGAGCCATGCTGTTGCCGGAGGAGAAACTTATGGAGTATTTTGGAGGGAAAAGAGATGTGGTTTATGTGAAAGAATTGAAGTTGATAAAAATGTACTTCGGCATTTCTTTGGTTGCAATTATGCATAGAGCGAAATCGCTCAACTTAATATCAGACCACTATCTTAAGTACTTTTATATTAAATACAATAAGTTTTATAAAAAGGATGAAAGCGAAGGATATGATGGGGTTGAAGAATCGAATCGTTTTATTCAACTATTGATTCGCGCAGTAGCACAGGAAATTATTTCAACTACTAAAGCTGCTGCATTGAATAATCAGATTTTAGGCGATTTTCGTGAACAATTTCTTGATGCTGATTCCCAATGAAAGTTGCCATTACCGATGCCAATATTTTTATTGACCTGATAAAGCTCAATTTGTTGGATTGTTTATTCAAACTTGGTGTTGAAATCCATACAACAAGGGAGGTTTATGATCAGTTGAACCAAGATCAGAAATCAGTCGCCGAATTTTCCAATCAGGAGTTCTTTTGGTCTATAATTTCTCCTTTGAACAGTTGCATCAAATAAATGAACTCGAAGTTCCTAAGGGACTTGAATTGGCGGATCGAACGGTTTATTACTATGCCACAATAATAAAAGCAATCATTTTGTCCGGAGATCGGAAACTTAAAAACTTTTGTTCAAGTAAGAAATTGCATGTGAATGGAATCCTTTGGCTTTTCGATGAGTTTCTCGAGAAAAAATTGATAACATATCCGGAAGCAGTTTTAAAATTGGAAAAATTAATGTCATTTAACGACAGACTGCCAGGAGATGAGTGTGAAATTAGATTGAATAAGTGGAGAAATCATTAGCAGAGATGCAGTGCATCGGCTAAAGAAACTTATAACAAGTTTTATTTTAAAAAGGTGTACTAATTACTATCGTGTTTTTATTGAATTTCAATTAAGTTGAACCATACTGAAGAATGGATTTTGCAGTTGTTTTTCTACCCGCAAAAACACAAAATTATTTGCAATTATCCATTAGTTCTTCTGCTCACTTCAAAACAATCACTCTTTGCCCAATCTCTCCAACCCGAATTAAATAAACCCCACCCGCAAGCCCCGAAACATCCAACATTGTTTCTCCTTCTGGATAGATAAGCAACACTGGATTTGATGAGGTAATGGTCTCGAAAATAGAAACAGGTCCCTGGAATTCATAGCATCCCATATCAATGGTTCCGTTGTAGCGTGGATTTGCATCGAGGTCAGTGGAAGGGATGTTAGTCACACCAGTTGTATCGCCGGCATTGATGCAGGGAGAGCCCGGTTGTAAATGAAAATTGTGGGCTGCTGCATTCATAAATTGGGGATCGGTATTGATATTGCCACCCTGCCAGTTAAGTAAGAGGTTGCTGCCTCCGTTATTTGTGTAGATGGAATCATGTCCGCCTTCAAAATTGGTATTGGCTACGGTGATGTTGTTAATTCCATAATTAAACTGACAAACAATTGCAGGTGGATTGTTGCCATAAAATATTGAATTTCGAATAGTCACATTAACACTGTCAATACAATACATCACACTCTTCAATGCCAATCCTGGTCCATCGTCGCATACATTTCCCGAAACTGTATTGTTTATGATGCGAACATGGCTTTGACTATCCATATAATAGGCGCTTCCCAGGACTACACTGTGGTTGTTGGTGATCAGACAATTCACAATATCGGCTGCAGAATTAAATGAATATATGGCACCTCCTGCTGTTGCAACAAAATTGTATTGCATGATGCAATTCCGGATAACCGGGAGTATCACAATTCCACATCACAATCCCTCCACCTGCATTGGGAGCGTCGATTGCCACTGAGTTGCAGATATTGTTACTGATGTAGTGCAATTTTCAATTAATGCATCCGATTCATACAGGAAAATTCCGCCACCACATTCACTTGTATTGTTTCTGATTTTTAAAAATTTGAGTATTGGAGCTGCATCATAACAATAAATCCCGCCACCATAAAAAATAGGAGCGAAGCCCAGCATCCTGTAATTTCCTTCACCATTTTCAATAGTAAAACCTATCAGTTGCGCATCGGATGTTTCATTATTTTCAAAGGTTATTACGCTTTTATCGAGTCCGGATAGGTTACTAGGGGCAATTATGGTTGATGCAATATCGGCTGTGTCGTTAGTCAGCAAAAAACAGATGCAACTATATATTTTCCCCGAAAAATTTATCTGTTCCGCATAAACTCCCGGTTGAACAAGTATTGTATCGCCATTATTTGCATTATTAATGCCTTGCTGAATTTGCAGATAATCTGCAGGAATATGAATGATAGCAGCATTCATATTGCTGGTAATCAGTCCCAAGTAAATCAGTGCTATTAATTTCTTCATCACGTTAAAATTTTACATAAACTTCTAACCTATAGACAAAAGCTATCCACCAAACGCTGCTTAGATCAGAATGAAAATGAAAATGAGATCGGAGAGCTAAGCAGAATAATTAGCGGCAAAGCCGCGTCACTAGGTAATTGGTCATAAGTCATAGGGGTATCTTATGTCAGAAATGTATTTAATATCCTCCATCAAAATATTACTACATATCATTTAACAAGAAATGAAAATTTAATAATGACATGCAGAATCCTTTTCCCAAATCCTTAATTCAAAATCCTTATGTCCTTCTGTCCTCTGCATATCTTTTTAGCACCAACCCATCTATCATCTATCATTCCCCTTAGGACCGAACAGCATCAGCACTTGTTGAAAGTTTGCCATCTGGCGCCGCGACGCGCCTTTTTTCAAGCAGTTTTCTTAGAAAAAACTGTCCCAGTAAAGCAGCGCGGCAAAGGGCGATAAAGCTGCGTCATTGGTTTGCGGCAAACCGCTGTCATTAACACAAAGCTGCTGTCATTGTCATTGAGCAGCAAAGCCGCTGTCATTGGTCATAAGTCATAGGGGATATCATGGGCAGAAATGTAATTTGTATCCTCCATGAAAATTATTTCTGAATATCATTTAACAAGAATTGAAAAATTACATGCAGAATTGAAAATCCTCTTTCTAATCTTTAATTCTTAATCCTTCCTCTTCTGCGTATTTTTTAGCAGACCACTTCTATCATCTATCATTTATAATTTATCATAATAACGAATTTTCATTCTGAAGAGAAACACATTAATTCCGCAGTCACAAAAAAAGCTCGTGATTTTCATCACGAGCTTTTTAAGGATAGAATTATAATTAATGCGTCACCAAAACCTTCTTCACATGGTCCTGAACACGGATGAAGTAAACTCCTGTTGCAAGAGTCGAAGTATCAAAACTACTTTCATTCACAATTTCTTTCGAACTAATAACTTTCCCCATCGGATCAACAAGCTCTATCGTAGCTTTATCTATTCCACTAACCCTTACCCAAATTCTTTCACGCGCGGGATTCGGATACACACTCAGTCCAGTAACCTGCACCGGATTGTCGCTAAGAGAGGTTGGATTGTTGTTGGCAGAGAATGTTGGATTTTGAATTACGAAGTTGCCGGTGCCATTTGGTACACGTGCATAGCCCTGATCTGTTGTTTGCACACCCCAACTCACGCTGTCGACTAAACCACCTGCCGGATCAATCAGATATAATATTTCACCGGAAGCAGAGAGCTTGAAGTTCGCATGGAATGGTCCCTGGCTGCTGTCTTCATCGGCCCAGACAATCAGGTATTCGTTTGGTTGTAAAAATGTTCCTGCAGGAATTTCATACTTATCGAGGTTCGTTGGATTATCGGTTAGAACGTAACCACTTAAATCAACCTGCACTTGTGATTTATTATACAGTTCGATCCAGTCATCATATTCACCATACGAATCGGGCATGGTAGTAGTGTTAGATGCCATGAGTTCATTTATTACCACTGTAGAATCAGCTGACATAGTTGGACTCACCAGATAGATATAAACATTATGTTCAGCACCAACAGGATCGTAGGTAACAGTGAGTGCAGCGTTTGCTGCAGCTGCTTCGATATAATATCGCACATATGTTCCGGCAGGTTGTCCTGGAATGGTAGCACCATAAATGCCATCACTTGCTGCGCCATCATCGTGAGCGCCATCATCGAACATAGGGGTGGAAGTAAAGTTTCCAACGAGACCGGTTCCATAGTAAAGTTTCACTCCTGAAATCCCGTTTCCGGAAGTAACTGTGGTGCGCACATTCACCGGATCACTATCGCCTGGTTGTTGCCATTGTGTACCATTGCTGGAGTAGGAGCCATTCGAAATAGCAGGTCCTGTTTGTGCTACTTCTGCATTCGACAACAAATAACTTTTACGGCTGGTGATAAACGATTTTAAAACACCAACTTCCGAAACAAACTGATTATAAGTATAAATTTTCTTAGGATCATTAAATACCATCGTATCAATTAAAGCTTTGTAACGATCAATTAACTGATTGGCATTTGCAGTATCATACGCATCATTGATAAAAGTGCGAAGATGTGCCAGGTAACGCTGACGATATTCAGGCACAGCAAACAAACGGTTCATCAACGGATAATTCGCATTCTGTTGATTGTAAAACGGACTCCAGTTTACGTGTGCAGGATCCATTACACTGTTACCATCATATTCCTGAGGCACAATTCTGCCGGTTTCTATTTCATAGTGAACGTTGTAATCCATTTTACCTTTGTAGATGTAACCATCATCATCAGAAAATAAAACTTCAGCAGCGAGGAACCAAAGTGTTCTGTCGACATCCATATACGTTGGAAGTACTGTTGGGAGATTTGCCAGTGGTGTGTTTTCGAGTGCTGCAGTTGTTGCAACCAAATCATCCCATGGTTGAGACTTAGTCGCAGATTTCAGCGTGTAATAAGGTTTGTATAGCGATGTATCTGCACCTAAATAATTCAGTGCTGCAGTACCATCGCCCCAGCCACCACCTCCGGGACCACCACTATTGGTTGGACGATCGGCACGCCAGTGTGTGCCATCATTACTGAGCCACCATTCTTTCAGAAAGTCTTTATTCAATTGCTGCACGTTTGGATAAACACCCCAGTTGGCACCATTGATATATAATTTTACGAAAGCTGATTTTGCTGCGGGAATATGTTTGCGGATCTGATGCTGATAAAAAACTTCCCGAAGAAAAGATTCATCCTGAAAACAATTGTTCAGGTTAAAAGTCTCGTAGCCTTCCACATCTTGTCCGGCAATGGCATAGTCGAGAGAAATGTTAAACGATTTTTTTTGTCCCTGCACCGCCATGTATGATGTTTGCCCTTTGAAGCGCACGCCTACACTGTCGTAAGTCACACCATCTAAAACCATGGTGGCAGGAAGATCGATTTTGTTGGCGTAGTTCTGGGTTAGTAGTGTCCAGTAATTTGGTTGTGCAAACGTGAGATAAATACTCTTCACAACCGAGTCATTATAGAGTCCCTGGTGTTGTTGACCACCTGAGAAAAGCATTCTTCCATCGGGAGAGAAATACATCTCATCGGGCAAGCTTTGCGCTTTTAATGCAGGTGCGAGAGCCATGAGTGCACCAAGCAAAGTAATTCTTAAATTCATAAAGTTGTTTTTGGGTTTATAAGGTCGGTTTGATGTCGAAAGTACAAAAAAGTTTAATACCGGCTTAACATTATTTGTACCTGATATTCAGCACTATAGCCTATTTTTCAGGATTTCGGCAAAAGTATAGCCCTTCACAAAACCATTAAGGCAACGGGCGATGCGATCGGCTTTGGTCTTTTCGGTTTTGGCTTCCGAGATCCATTTTGAATAATACTTATGGTGCGATGAAGGCATTTTAAAGAAAATCTTTTTGGCTGCAGGATCTTCTTCCAGGCAGCTTAAAAAATCGGGGTCCAGTTGAAATTCTTCCTTATCAATTTGCAATTCCACTTCCACATGCATGCCGTGTTTTTATCCTAATAGCTTTCGCAGATCTGCTTTTACCGGCATAATAAAATGGCCCTGACCCATAGGGATCAAGGCAATCATTTTTATTGGTGTAGCATCAATTTTACCTTTCACGCGGAATGATTTTTTCACTCCGGGATTGAGTTGTTGTGCTTCAGCTGCGGATACTTCGAAATAAGTCCAACCTGTTTTCTCCCCTTTAGAACCGAAACGTTGCAACAAAGCTTTGAATCGTATCTTAGTTGGTTTCATTTGTCATTGCCTTTGGCAGGATGGGGGAGTGGTTTACCAGATTAAATATACTGACACAAGATACCACCCATCAATCCGAGAGTAAGCATCCAGTAGCCAACGTGAATTGCTACATATTTGAATGATTTTCTTTCGAACAGTGAATTAATTCCAAAAATAGGAAGTACGATAAAAACACCGGCAAGCACACCATGTAATGCACCGTGTTTAAACGTGCGGAAGTTGGTGCCATATTTTTCCATGAAGGAAGCAACCATCAGTGATAGCTCAGAATTAGGATCTTTTAATTCAGGTTCATCCATAATAATTGAATAGAAGCTGAACTGATGGATAACCACCGCTTGTAATAACATGCTCAGCATGAAAGACAGGATGTAGGTAAGAATAAAGATCTTAGCCATATTGCCTGATTGCATATCGGCTTGAGTGAGTCCTGATGCATTCATCCATGCTGTTCCGAGAACTTTCGGTGGTACCAGATGAATCCGGTGAGTAGTGGTACGATTGCAGCGATTGCAATCACTAAGAAGTTAATTTCCATAGTAAGTGATTTTTTAGGTATCCAAATGTATACAAACCATCTGAAATAAAAAAACACCGGTGATTTTCCGGTGTAGGTATGATTGTCAGGTGTAATTAAAATACGTTCGAGGCGATACGGCGTATCAATTCGGCATTGCCCATGGTGTAGTAGTGGAGGCAGGGTATTTTGTGCTGCATCAGTTCTTTCGATTGTGCAATACACCATTCTGTACCCACTTCTTTTACCTGCGCATCGGTCTCACAATTCTCGAGTGCTTTTACAAAGTCGTCAGGCAGGTCAATATGAAACGTTTTAGGAAGCAGGGTCATTTGTTTTTTAGTAGTGAGAGGCTTCAGGCCCGGAATAATGGGAACTTGAATACCTGCTTCCCTGCATTTATCTACAAACGAAAAAAACTTGCTGTTATCAAAGAACATCTGCGTTACTATATATTCGGCACCGGCATCAATTTTCATTTTCAGATATTTGATATCGGTATTGATACTGGGTGCTTCAAAATGTTTTTCAGGATATCCTGCCACACCAATACAGAATGTAGTTGGATCGACATCCCGTAAATCTTCATCCAGAAAAATTCCCTTATTCATACTTCCAACCTGTTGTACCAGATCGAGTGCAAAATTATTTCCGCCTTCTTCGGGGTGAAATGTGATTCGGTTTTGATTGGATCACCTCGCAATAACAAAACATTATCGATTCCCAGATAATTCAATTCTATTAATGCATTTTCTGTCTCTTCGCGGGTAAATCCACCGCAGATGATATGCGGTACTGCATCGGTTTTGTAACGATTAATAATTGCCGAACAAATACCAACAGTTCCCGGGCGTTTGCGGATGGCAATTTTTTCCAGATAGCCTCCAACACGTTTCTTATAGATGTATTCTTCCCTGTGATAGGTGACATCAATGAACGGAGGTTTGAATTCCATTAATGGGTCAATCAGATCATAAATGGATTTGATGCTTTTTCCTTTTAACGGGGGTAAAATCTCTATGGAAAAGAGTGTCTTTTTAGCGTTCTTAATGTGCTCTGTAACTTTCATGGTGCAAAATAAATAAAAAACCCCGCTCGTTGGCGGGGTTTTTTATTTATTTAGTCAGTTGACTTATTTCTCGCGGATCAGCTTCAGTGTACCTTTGTAATCTTTACCTGTTTGTAAAACAAGTACATAGAAGTAAGTTCCATCTGGCAAACCATCACCATCCCAATTATTCAGATAGTTAGTGTTTGAATAAACTTCATTACCCCAACGGTTGTAGATAACCAATTGGCTATTTGGGTTAGTATCCAGATTTTTGATAAAGAACACATCATTTAATCCGTCACCATTATCAGGAGTGATAACGTTAGGAATAGTGATTTCGCAAGGTGCTTCTGCGATGAGGACATCATCAGAATTACGGCAACCATTATTATCAGTTACGATGATTTCATAAGTACCGTAAGCAGTAACTTCATAAGTAGGACCATTTCCAACTACATAGCCGTTTGATGTCCAGTCATAAGTTGCTACGTTTTGTCCGGTAGCATCAAGAGTAGGAAGATCATCACCCGGGCATATTTCCTGATCGTCGCCGATAGCAACAATAGGAAGTGGATTTACAGTAAGCTCAACACTTGAAGTTCCTGTACAACCGTTTCCATCAGTAACAGTAACTGCATAAGTACCTGTCTGATTAATATTCAGTGTTTGTCCGCTTTGTCCGCTGATGGTATTTCCGTTTAATGTCCAGCTGAATGATGATCCGGCATTACCGGCATCAATTACAGCATCAGGATCATTCTGACAGATGGCGATGTTATTACCAAGAGTAACAACAACAGGAGCAGAGTTCGTAAGTGTAGCACTTGCGCTTGATGAACAGTTAATTCCTGAACCGGAATTTGTAACCGTAACAGTGTATGTTCCTGCAGCAGAAGGAGTGATTGTTTGTGTGTTTTCGCCTGTGCTCCATGAGAAAGCAGATCCTGCATTTCCAGCATCAAGAGTTGGGAATGAAGCACCGGGACAAACGGTAGCGCCGGTTAAAGTAACTACAGGCACAGCAACCACATTTACATCGGTAACATCAGTTGCATTACAAGCACCAATATTGATTGTGATAGTATACTGACCTGCCTGAGTAGGCTGATAAGTCTGGCTCGTTCCAACCACATTACCATTTAATGTCCATGTATAATTTACTCCACTAACACCGGCATCCAGAGTTGGGAAAGACTGATCAGAGCAAATAGTAGCATCAGCAACATTAACAGATAATTGCTGAACAACAGTTACATCGATATCGCCACCGGCCTGACATTGACCACCAGTATTAACAAGTACAGAATAGTTACCTGATTGAGTTGGTTGATAAGTTTGGTTGGTTGCACCAGAGATTGCTGTTCCATTCAATGACCACTGATAAGTAGCACCAGAATTACCTGCATCAAGTATAAGAACATCAGAAGCACAGATGGTAGTATCGGCACCAAGGCTGACTACAGGAGCAGGAACAACAGTAAGTTCATAAGTATCTGTTCCGGTACATCCTGAAAGTGAAGTAACTTCAACAGTGTAAATACCGGGACCAACCGTAGTGATTGCCTGTGTACTTAATCCCAATTGAGTTCCATTCAGGAACCAAACATAGGTACCATTTGGAACACCTGAATCAAGTACAGGAAGTGGATCGGTAGAGCAAATGGTAGCATCAACAGGAAGATTAACCTGAAGTTGTGGCAATATAGTGATGATAATTTCATCGGTACCAACACAAGATCCGCCATTGTTTACCACTACAGAATAAGTTCCTGCTAAAAGTGGTTGATAGAATTGTAATGTTTCACCGGGGATAGGAGTAGTTCCATTGTACCATTGGTAAGTAGCTCCGGGATTGCCGGCATCCAAAGTCGGAACAGGATCAGTATCACAAAGTGAAATATCAGTACCTAAAAATACAACCGGAGTTGTGTTTACAGTGAATTGAAGAGTATCAGAACCCTGACAAACCGGAGTAACGCTAACGTTAACGATATAAGTTCCGGGGCCACTTGCAGTGATTGTTTGTGTTTGATCAGGAAGTGTATTTCCGTTCAATGTCCATGTGTAAGTAGCACCTGAAATTCCCGCATCAAGAACAGGGAAAGGATCAGTATCGCAGATTACAGGATCAACACCAAGATCAATAATAAGGTTATTGAGTACATTCAACACAGCAAGTGTATCGCCTGCATCAATAAATGTGTTACAACGATTCGTGAAAGTGTTTGCATCAGTACCTGATTGAACGATCAGATAAACCGGTGTTGCAGGTGAAATGTTAGATGCAAGGTTGAAGTAACTGTTGAAGAGTAACCGTTTCCACCGGGGCAGTTGGTTACTGCTGTCACAGGATAAACAACGTTATTGGCATCGATAAAAAAGAATTCGCTTCCTGATGTAGTAACTGTATTGCAAGAAATTTCATAGTCGAAGGTAACAGTAACATTGTCGAAGGAACATCCTACATCAAATGTTTCTGTATTGAATATGCCGGGATCAACAACATTGAATTGGATAGAATCAAATTCAGGCATCTGAACTCCACACTCACTGAGGAAAGTATTATTGTCGAATCCAACTTTAGTAAATGCAAGTGTTGTTCCAACAGATAAAGGATAGAAGAAAGAAACAAGGATACTGTCAGTTTGTCCGTTTACGCAGTTGAAAGGAAGTGCATTCAATACTGGATTAAGAGTTCCCTGTGGAGTAAGAATACGAATATCGGTTTCAGTAACAGAACCGCACTGTACGGGTTGATCAAGTATAATCCAAACTGAAGTATCGCCGCAGCTTGCTGTATAGAAAGTTGCGGGGTTACCTTGAGGATCAACAGGATCAGCAAATACAGGGGCAGTACCTACACAACCACCAACAACGTTCATCTGAATATCACGACGAACCTCGCCAATTTTAATACCATTACGATATTCTTCGCAGATAACTGCTATTACACCAACCTGAATAGTACTTGGAGTAAAAGAAATAGTACCTGTTTGTGGATCAATTACAACTGGGGTTGAAGATGCCAGTGGAGAAAGAGCCGTATTTGGTGGTGCATAAGTTACCGGTGTTCCGGCAGCTGTAAGAGCTGGAGCCACTGAGAATACCAATGAATCGCCATCAACATCTGTTGCACTCTGGTTATAATAAAATTCATTACCAACACAGAATTGCGTTACCGGAATATTTGAGAATACCGGTGAACTGTTTGTAGGAGCATTGAAATTATCTAATGTTGAAGCTACAAAAAGGTTGAAACTCGCAGGGTTTGTGAGGGTAGTAATGGATGCATTCCGGCAACACTCTGTGAATGCGAATGTCCAGTCAGCACATGGCCCCGCCAGTGTAACTAATCCCTGATAAATATATTCCTGAACACCATATCCTGAACCACCATTACAGGTAGTAGTAACAGGAGGTAGACATGGTGAAGGCGGAATTTCAAGTCCTGAACCAGGAGCTTGGGTTAAAGTTACGTTGCCTGTTGCGAAGCAACCTGAGCTATAGCTCAGGTTAACGGATGTAGGTGCCGTGATACCATCGCAATCACGGTAGAATCTGACAGTGATCAGGTATTGATTTGGTCCGACATATTGATAGGTAACATCAGCTCCTACCGCATGACTTCCATATGATTTCGATGAAATTAATGAAAGTACGGCTATTGCAGTTGCCGCGACCAGGGGAAAAAATCGTTTCATTAGCATTGATTTTTGTTTTGGTTTTTAAGTTGATTAGTGGTTATGTTTTGCAGACGCAATGCAACTTGTTAAAGATGCATCAGGTCTGATTAACGTTTCAGTGTAAGGGTACTTTTAAACTGTTGTTTCGCTCCGTTTGAAGAGGTGGCAAATATAATATAAAAATAGGTTCCTTCTGCAGCATCCTGACCGGAACTTAGTTTACCATCCCAGCCATTTTCGATGCCGGTCCACTGTTTTACAATAGAACCTTTTTGATCATATATAATAGCTTCTAAATCAATATTTTTTGCCGATTCAACCTTGAAAATATCATTTAGTCCATCTCCATTAGGTGTGAAAATGTTTGGAATTGTTGATAAAAAGGAGGGTTCTTCAACATTGATTTTACGGGTAAGCTCCTGTTTTTTACCATCTTTCCCGGTTACAATAGCTTTTACAGTATAGTTGCCGGATTCGGTGAAAGTATAGTTGACAGCACGTTGCCCAAAAGCAATCGTTGAGCCTTCAACCTCCCAGGAAACTTCATCATAAATACCTGTTAAAGATAAATCTACATTTAACGGTGACACACCGGCTGAAGGATAAGCTTTAATTTCATCCTTAATAATTTCCGTTGCAGGTGAATGAGCAGCATGATCACCACCCGATTGTTCTCCGCTAACTTTTGGTGTTGCAGGACTTACAGGTGATGAGGTAACTGTATTTTGAGCAGTATTTGCAGTCTCATTAGAAGTTGTTGAAACAGGTTGCCCATTGTTAATCGCAGACTCAGAAACGGTAGTCGCGTCGGTTGAAACCTGATTATGGGTGTTAACAGCAGGTTTTACAGATGTGCTTTTCTGATTTGAAATAGTTGTTGCTGCTGAATTTTCAGTTGAATTTTGTACCGTTTCGATACCAACGTTTGGAGTTGTTTCAGAATTGTTAGAAGTCTGAACCTCAGTATTTTGCTGTGCAGAAGCGGTTTTTTCGGAATCACCGGAATTCATGTAAACGGCTATGCCGGTAGTCACAACCAAAGCCGCACCGGCGATCCAAAGTGCACCTGCTTTAATTGAGGCAGCGCCACCCTGAGCGAGATTGGTAGCCTGAGGAGTTGAAACGGGAGCCTGAATTTGCGAAGAAATACGGTTCCAGAGTTCCGGGCGTACGGGTTCTTCGTAATTTTCAAAGGCTTCTTTGAACAAATCTTCTATATTTCCCTTGTCGTTCACTTATATAGCTTTTTCGGTTTGTAATAATTTTTGCAAATGCGTCCTTGCCCGGGAATACTGCGATTTAGATGTGCTCTCGCTGATGTCCAGTAATTCGGCTATTTCTTTGTGGGCGTATCCTTCTATTGCGTAAAGGTTGAAAACGGTCCGGAATCCCTTAGGCATCGATTTAATAATCTTTACCAGGTCTTTCGCGGCCATTGATTCAACAACATGGTGGTTAGTTTCTGCTGTATACTCAATTGTATCGATATCAATACTATGACGGAAGTTTTTATTTTTTCTGAATGCATCAAGGGCGGTATTCACCATGATTCTTTTGATCCATCCTTCTAAAGAGCCGTTGCCCTTAAATCCGTCAATTTTGTTGAAGATCTTAATAAAACCGTCCTGAAGAATATCTTCTGCTTCTTCTATGCTATCAGTGTACCTGGAACAGACACCCAACATCCTGCACGCGAATGTTTTATAAAGGAGTTCCTGAGCTTGTGGCTCTTTCCGGATGCACCTTTGTACCAGTTCCTCATCTGACATCATACCTCGGTTCAATTATCAAGACTATTTTCTCTTTGATGAGGTTGCATACCGAAAAGAATCTTTTTCTGAAAAAAGCTATATTATTGGTAATCAGCACCAAATCAATTGTTTGGTTAATCATTTCAAATATACAAAAAAAATGGCAGCGAAGCATGGCGGCAGAGCCGCTGTCATTGGGTCATTGGCGGCAAAGCCGCTGTCATTGGGTCATTGGCGGCAAAGCCGCTGTCATTAGGTCATTGGCGGCAAAGCCGCTGTCATTAGGTAATTTATGGTCATTGAATAAATTCTCTCCTCATCGCGTAAACGCATTTCTCTGCTGTGAAGAAACCAAAAATCCTTAATCCTTAATTCTTAATTCTTAATCCTTAATTCCCCGGCGTCTCCCAAACTCTGCGTTTTTAAAAAAATGCCAATTCAGGTCAATTTATCATCTATCATCAAAACGAAATTTCCTTCTGAGCAGAAACACAAAAATCCTTAATTTTTAATCTTTTGCATATTTTAGCCTCATGAAGTTATTCCGGATCAGTTCTTTAATCATTGTTTTCATCTTTATAGCTTTGGGTGTAAAGGCTCAATTTAAAAACAATGTTTGGTGTTTTGGTGATAGTGCAGGTGTGAAATTTGATCAGGGAACTATACAGCTTTTCAATTCCTCAACATTAACAACGGGCGGAAGCTGTACTATTTCTGATTCCTCCGGTAACCTGATTTTTTACGCCAATACAGACTACTATCAAATGTGGATTCAAGGATATGTTGCTTTAGTGTGTTTGGAATCGCAATCATAATTTGATGCAGAATGGTGATACGTTAGTGGGTGGACTTACTTTTCAAGAGCAAGTTATTGTTCCATGGCCAGATTCGTCAAGTTTATTTTATATTTTCACAGCTGGAATATTCACACCATATGGTTTCTGGTATTCAGTTGTAGATATGAGTCAGAATGGAGGCTTGGGTGCAGTTGTTCAAAAAAATGTACAATTAACTACCTACCAGGCATCCGATTGTGTGGCTGCTGTAAAGCATGGAAATGGTCGGGATTGGTGGGTGTTTTTTAGAAGATTTGATACAGTAAATGATGAGTATTACAGGTATTTAGTTTCACCAACAGGAATTTCTGGCCCCTTCATTCCAAAATATTGGAACCACAACTAATAATGGATTTTTGCATTCTACAATTTCAAAAGATGGAAATAAATTTCTGGTGGTTGATTACCGAGGACTAATTGAAGTATTTGATTTTGATAGGTGCACAGGTTTACTTTATAATGCAATTACTATTGAAGCCGAAAGAATAGCACTTCCTGTGCCTAAGTATACAGGATGTGCATTTTCTTTGTCAGGTAGATATATTTATGTTAGCAGATTTATACTAATTTGACCCTTGGCTCCAAATATTGCTACCTCAAAAACTTTGATTTATACAGGTACAAGCACCTTCTTATTTTGGTTACATGCGGTTAGCACCCGATGATAAAATTTACTGTTCATTGAATTATTATGATGGCATCAATACATATCCATATTCGGACAGTTTAAATAATCAATTCAATCAGAATTTGTGTGTGATTAATGATCCTGATAGTGCAGGTCTAGCATGCAATTTTACACCATTCAGTTTCTCTTTGGGAGGTAATGAAACCTACTGGGGTCTCCCCAACAACCCCGATTACGACTTACCCGCACTGGCAGGCAGTCCGTGTGATACGTTGGTATCGCAAAATGAGATGGCGGGGCAGCAGCAGTAGGCAGTCTTCATGTTTACTACCACCCGGCATGGGAGAAAGCATTCATTAATGCCTCCAACCTAAAAGGCAAAACAGGCAAGTTGTTGGTATATGATATGCAAGGGAAAATTGTTCATTCAGAGCCGCTGCGGATACAGAATGGGTACTACACCGTATCCATCCGACCAACTACATATTGATAAAGACATAATGATTTCTTAAGTAACCTTATGGAAAAGGTATATACAAAGAATGAAAGAAAATTTTCAAGGGAGCAATTCTTCCATCTTGTTAGCCTTATAATCGGGGATAACCCAAAAGTTTTTAGCCAGGAAAAGGTTCTGCGCCTCGCATTTTACAGGTGCCGAGCATAGAATAAATCATAGCAGCGCGCTGAGCCGCATCATGAGAACCGCAAGAGGTAATTTTTTCTTCCGATAGCAACAGGACGAATGGCATTTTCTACCAGATTATTATCTATTTCCAGCCGACCATCTGTACAGTACAGCATTAATTTTTCCCACCTTGATAAAGAATAAGCCAATGCTTTTCCAATCAGGCTTTGTCGCGGCACTTGTGTAATGTTGATTTTAGCCATTGATGCATCTCACTTAAGATAGGGCACGCTAAGCTCTTGTCTAATTGCGAGTCGCTCTTTGTGTGTCAGCATATTTTTCTTTCGCTTTACGCTCAATCGCATAAAGTTTTGAATTTCATGCAATACATATTCAGCCCGAACTTTGTCGTTTTCAACGGCCTGATCAAAATACCTTCGAGCGTGCGCAATGCAATGCAACAATTTTATTTCTTTCCCATCAAAAGCATCATACACACCATACCCATCGGTTTGTAACAGCCCTTAAAAATTTTTCAATAACTCTCTTGCGGCCCTTCCCTTCCTCTGCCTTTTCTGATAATCAAAAGCACCAGCTTATTTATTGGATCTCGGTACACGCAGTAATAACCCCGATGACTTTCACCTTTTTACTTCGGTCAAGTACCTTTATGGGTGTTTCATCGACTTGAAGGTAGTCGCAGTTTAATATTTTTGTTTGCATACAATCAAAATGCCGGTCTAATCAATTACAACCGGCACTGACGATCAGAGATGCTCGATGAAGTGATGTCAACACCTTCTCTCTTATAACGTTCTATTTGCCGGTATAGCGGAAGATGATCCACATACTTTTCAATAAAAATATTTGCAGAAGTTCAGGACCTGGTATGCCTTTTTCATAGGCCACTTAGCAAATTCCAATAATGATTCCTCACCATTAGCTTTGGCATATTTCTCTCGTACGTATTGTTTTACAAATAGTCTTCCAGGGTTCATATTCCAATTGCTCAGTAATTTCCTTTACCGATCGCTTTGAGTCCGGTAACAGACTCAAAGTGGTTCAATAGCTACTTCAACTCTTGGCAGATGAGAAGGAAAAGGTCTCCTTCCCGGATGTAACACAGGGTGTTGTAGCTTCCTCTTTTGATAGGAAACCGTTGTGATCGCAGGAGGAACAATTACTGTAGGGCTTTCAACTTCCATTCCAACGAAATTTGTGAACTAGAATTTGAG
>JADJOZ010000011.1:0-135000 GCA_016713525.1 Bacteroidota bacterium
AAATAAAAAATGTTTTGACTTGCACAAAATAATCCGATTTAAAGTCTGCTTGTTGCTTACAACCGTTATAGGTAATTTGAATTTTTGGATACATTTTTACCGCAATTCCTTCGGTGTTGCGGTACTTTAAATACAAGTATTGCTATATAACAATCTTATACCTTTGACAGATTTTGTATCTATGAAGTTGAAGTTGAACGAATTAGTGGCAATGTATTTAAGCACAACCATTTTCGTGCTTTTGCCGTTTCTTTTTTCAACTAAACTTCAGGATGTAGAAATCACCCTGCGATTTGTCGGTCTTTCAGGCATTCTATTTATTTCATCTGTACTACTTATTATTAATATAGTCCGGACGAAATGTGTGTTACCTTGGAGCCAAATGTTTTTGCATTAGCAGGGCACCTCGTGATCACCTTCATTGGTGTATTTAGGAGTATAAATTTTGGAGATGGGTTTTTTGAATTCATGAAATTATCGCTGTTTGGTATTCTCTTTTTTCACCTGTATATACTCCTCACCAATAGCGAAAAGAACAAATTACTGTTCTTCAAATCAATTTGCCTTTCAAGTATCATATTCATGTCATTTGGAATCTGGCAGCTTGTAACTTCCGAAAGTTATCAAAATAATTTTATCATTGACTTCTCTTTATCTTCTTCTCTGGGAAATAAAATTCATTTTCAGAAGTCCTTCTTCTGATGTTTCCATTTGCATTGGAACAGCTATTCTGTGCAGCAACCTTTGGAGGGGGTAATTGGAATTTTTATCTCCGCTGGAATTTTGTTGAGTTTATTTTTGCTTCAAACTCTCAGTACGTGGATTGCATTCTCCATAGCTTCTTTTATTGTTGTTATCCTGCTATTTAAGCAACAAAAACTTCTTCCCGATTTTAGTCAGCACAAGAAATTATTGTACAATATTGTTTTTATGTTTATGGTCTCGTCTGGTGCAGCTTGCTACTATTTACTTAACAATAACCATTCAGCTTTTCAATCGAAAGTAGCAGCAATTAAAACTCTGGTTTTTTCAGATGGAACAGATGCGTTAGAGCAAAAGCCAAATAGTATTTATGAACGCTCATTTCTATGGGGCAAGACGGTTACGATGATTAATGTCTATCCCATTTTCGGGTTGTGGGATGGCCAACTGGAAAAATTATATTGCCTTCATACGGCCTTGGATCTGCTGCATATATGAAGAATGATTCTGTGAGATTTGTACATCCTCAATGATTTCTTACTGATAGCTGCGGAAACCGGAATCCTGGGCTTGCTGGTGTTTGCAATATTTCTGATTATTTTATTGAAATATGCTTTCTACCAGTGCTACCATTCTAAAATACGTGAAAAACAAATTCAGTCCATTTTGATGATATTCGGATTATTTTCTCTGATAATTATCTCCTTTTTGGAATGCCCCTAAGGAATTTATCCTCCAATAATTCTGATGCTTATTGCTGCCATTGTCGCTTCTGAACAGCATCTGTTAACCGGGTCCTGAAATTAAATTCAGCCCCAGAATACCACTAATACTGCTTCTGCTTTTTGCATTAAGTACTGCCGGGATTGCCATTTTCGGAAAGAAAAGATTGCAGGCTGAATTTCTTTTATCAGACGCACTGATAGCAGAAAAGAACAGAAATTATTTAAGCATGAATGCCTACCTGCAACAAATCAATAAATCTGTATTACCGGTTGATGTTACTGCTACGCCTGTAAGTTGGTATCAGGGTATTGTTGGTTTTACTTAGGAAATATTGATTCCGCCTTCACCGCTTTAAAGAAGCTGAAAAAACAACCCGTATCATCTTAAACTTCTAAATGACCTTGGGACATGCTACAATATTAAGGGTGATTCGAATGCTGCCAAAAATTACTACCTCAAAGCTTTAAAGATTCAGCCGTCATTTAACAATGCTTTGATAAATTTAGCTGTGATTTATTTCAATCAGGGTGCTCTCGAAAATGCATTTCAAACTGTTGTTAAGGTATCAGGAGGCATAGAAAAAGAAAGTCTTCCTAATGTCAGCGCTATACTTCTTGCCAACTCAAAACAATCACATCTGATGAGGTTATTTTGGCGAAAATCAGAAAAACAACTTCTTCTCAATTCACATTAGTTGCTTTTTTGACCAAAATGAAATCCTACAACTATGATTTACAATTAGTTATAAATAGCCTTTAGTTTGCTTCATGAATTCCGGTCATCTGTACAAAATATGCTGTTTTTTTGGTTAACGACATCTTCCATTGAAAACCCTTTTTTATCTTTAACATCGAATCAATTAACCTGATTGAAATTTAAACAGTTTGAATTTTTGTTTCTAATCTAATAAATCAGCCAAATGAAAACAATTTACTTCTTTATCGCTGCTCTTTTTGGGGCAACTATTGCTCAAGCTCAACTCACGAGTATTTCTCCTACGCAAGGAGCAATAGGTCAAACTTTACAAACTACTATTACCGGAAGTGGTTTGTTTATTCAGAACAGCAGTCCATCCGGAAACATTTCATCTATAAAATTAATTAATGGCCCTAATGTAATTCAAGGTTTTGATTATTTCAATAGTTGGATAAACCCTACAACTGTTTTAAATGCCGATTCGGTTATCTCCGAAATTTCTATTCCTCTTACTGCTGTTTCCGGTAACTACGATCTGGAAGTCAAAACTGTTAATGCCCCTGCTCCTCCTGGACAGAAACAACGCATACACTACCTGCAGCATTTAACGTCCCCTCCCGATGGCTATATCAGCGGAAAAGTATTCCATGATTTAAATGCCAATGGTATATATGACTCTGGTGAACCGGGTTTACCAAATTATATAGTTAAGGTCTCTCCATTGAACCTCAATATTTTTACCGATGCGACCGGTAATTACAGTCTTCCTGCGCTTAATGGAAATTATTCTTTAATTGTAACCTTTTATGCCAGTAACTTATTATTTCTTACATCATCTAACGATACACTTTCGGTAACAATTAATAATGCTAATTCAACCGGAAATGATTTTGGATTGGAACCAGCACTTGTTTCCATCACCCCATCTGTTGCATATAAAGGAATAGCATCCATCCATCAAATAGTTTCTAAATATCTATCTTTCTTCCTACCGGAAATCCAAATGGAAATGTCACCAACGTTTTTGTAAACACTAGCACTTTCCCCGCTTAATGCAAATGCCGCAAATATTACCTATATCGATAGTTTCACTGTAAGGGTTATTTTCAATCCTCCAACAACTGGATCGGCTCAGTTTAATCTGGATTTAAAGTAACAACTCCATCAGCCATTCACTATTTAAATGATGTTTTTGATCTTGAATATCCACCATTCTACATTACCGGTACCGCATTTTTCGATTTGAACCAGAATAAAATTAAAGATCCATCTGATCCAAAATTAAATTTGGCAAGGTTTGAGCTTCTACCTGATTTGACTATAGCTTATTCCGATACAGCGGGAGCATTTTCTTTTGGTTCAACGAATGGACTAAGAGAATTAGTTCCTTCCAATAATCTTCCGGGACTTACATTATTTACAGATTCTTCTTCATACAGTTTAAATGTAACAGGTAATATATCCGGAAAAGATTTTGGATACATATCCAGTTTGCCTGATTATTCTATAGATGTTAAAGATCTTTATCTGTTCCCAAGATGTAATACTCCTCAGAATATTAAATTTGTGGTAGAAAACACCAGTAATACCCCATGTGATGTCATTGCATGGTTAATTACCAACTCCAACATGGATTATATTTCTTCAAATATTCCACCATCATCCATTTCGAATGATACCATTTACTGGACGCTATCAAATCTAATCCCTTACCAAAGCGTAACAATTACTGCTCGTCATTTGATGCCTCCTGGATTTGCTACTGTGTTTTTCACTGCTGGAGCAAATAGTTACAATGCAGGGGGTACTTTGCAGTTCAGTGATCAGGAATATTGGACTCAAACTGCTATTTGTGCTTTTGATCCAAATGATAAATCTGTAACACCACCCGGAATACTTGCTGAGAATTTTACATTAATGGGTGATACCGGAATACTTAATCAGATTCCAAAATACCGGAAATGATACGGCATTCAACGTTGTCATTCTGGATACCCTCGATAACAATCTTAATTTTAGCACCTTTGAACTTTTGGATGCAAGCCATTCACTGCAGACTGAAATTAAAAACGATGGTGCTATTAAATTCTCTTTCTTAAATATATTGCTTGTTGATAGTGTTGCCAATGAACCCGAAAGTCATGGTTACATTCGCTATAGAATTCGTGGTAATTCCGGATTAGCCGATAGCACAGAGATTAATAACACCGCATATATTTATTTTGATTATAATACTGCCATCATAACGAATACAACTCTGAACACCTTCGTCTTTGTTCTGCCAACAGGTATCAGTGAAATTGCAAATAAAGATAATGTCTTCATTTACCCTAATCCATTAAGCGAATCTGCAACAATGACATTCAATAACCCGCAGCTGATGAGTTTTCGCTTCAGATTTCTGACATTACAGGTAAATCTGTTTCCCTGCCAAAGTATACTACTTCAGCCAAATTTATAATTGATGGAAGCCAGTTGCCAAAGGGTATGTATATTTACAAACTCACAAACTCCCGAACTAAATCAGTAAGCGCAGGGAAGTTTGTTGTGAACTAAGCAGTCAGAAGTAATAAAATAAAAAGGCGTTCTGTATTCAGAGCGCCTTTTTTATTAAATATATTTTAAGAATTTTTCGTTGAGAATGAACTTCCAATTTTAAAAAATAAAATAGAGCAATATTACACCAACAAAAACACAGCAACCCACGTATAAATTTTACTTTGAACCGGAAATTCATATCCGCAAACCGGACAAGTTGCAGATGAACTTTCAATTTCCATGGCACATGATGGACATTCTTTTTTTTTCATGACATTACTCAATTTTCAGATCTGACTTTTTATTGCTCCAATACCAAAGTGCTTGTACGATAGTATTTTTTTATTAGCCGGGTTCAGTGCAAATGAAAACACCCCATATCGATAAATTTCAATCAGCAATAAATCAGGAAGTATTCGCAGTTTTTTGATATAAATTTTTCCATTTCAATTTTACCAATATAGCATTGCTGAAATTCTTTATAGTTGAAATGTGATTCCGATACAAATATTGATTTGATACTTTCATATTGAATATCTTTCTCTTCCGGTTTAATGAATAATCCGGATTTATTGTAATTGTAAAATATAGTGTCCGGATGGTTTTCTTCATTAACCCCTTCCATTAAAATTTCATTTATTGCTGACAAAGAAAGTTTTTCTTCAGGAAACATATCACTTCCTTCGGTTGTAGGATAATTTACACTATATAAAAGCATCCCGGCATCATTAAATACATTTTTTGAAAACCGAACCGGTTGATCGCCACAATGACCCACACAGGAGGTTGCTATTATTGAAATGCTGTCGCCATATCGCTCAATATCTTTCCAATCAAAGGATCCATATCCACCGCCGCCATATGATCCGGCAATTCCTTCAATTAGTTCATACCGCGATCCATTTAAAAATTTCATATCAGAGGTCAGACTATCAAAATTATATTTGAATGTAGCCGGCATCGAAATGGGATACCAATCATCGGTTATTGATTCCGGAGAAAATTGAATTACTGTTACATCCCAGTTTTCTCCCATACCACCTCTATCGTTTTCAGGAAGTTGTACCACGTATGTAATTTCTTCAATTTCTAAACTGTCTCTTACTTCACCCGATAAAAAATAAATTTGTTTACTCCTTCCGTAATCAAATGGAGATTGCGCAAAAATTATGGTAACATAGAAAAATAGGCTGACGAAAAGTCCTGTGGTTTTCATAACGTGTTTAATTTCTATATTAATTTTGCAATTCCTAAGAATCTATAAACGCATATAATGAAGATTCATTTCAAACCACGTTTAATTAATTTAATTGCCCAATCATAGTGACTCGATGTTGCCGAAACAAGATAGGATCCTAAAGATGTTGAACCGGTCCATGCATATTTTTGCTTCTCAAATAATTGTGCATTGGTGTGGCTGCTTATAATAGCCTGAACTGCCTCATGTGAATCTTTAAACTCCTTCATCACTTGCTTCAATCCTTTGCCCTGACCATCACTCCAGATTTTTTTATTCAACTCCGGAGTTGTCTTCCAGGAATATCCCTCACATGGCATAACAGGCTTGTTTCCCTTCATACCAACCTCATACCATTTCAAAAACATGTTGTGCCAGGCAATCAAATGAACCAGCACATCCCGCACATTACGATTCATCGTGCCGGGATGAAATTCCCGATCCGCATTTGGAAGCTGCGCGATAGAATCAAGAATAGCTATGTACTTTTCCTGACTCGCCTTGATTAATTCCTGTTTTGTTGCTGGTCTCGACATACAACTCTAACTAATTATAACAATAACAGCATAACGGCATAATAATGCCGATTAAGCTGATTGCTGTTAATAGCCGTGTAATTTATTATTCTTCAACAAATTACTGCATTTGCCGCGACGATTCCAAGAAAATTAGGGTTTAGCTATCTTCCTGATAATCTATATATTACATCGGATTCTTATCGTATCCAATCATCCAGTTAATTCCAAACTTATCGGTACACATCCCAAAATATTCGCTCCAGAATGTCTTACTCAAAGGCATGGTTACAGTTCCTCCGGAAGCTAATCCGTTAAAGAGTTTGTCGGCTTCTTCTTTGGAGGCAGCGCTTACTGAAATGGAAAAGTTATTCCCTTGCTTGTGCTGAGGGCCGTATTCATCACCAACATCGCTCCCCATAAGCGAAGTTTCTTTACTGATTGGCAATGAAACATGCATAATTTGCTCTCCCATTTCTTTCGACATTGGAGGCATTCCTTCCTGGGGAGGCATCTCCTTAAACTTTCCAACATAGGTAAATTCGCCTCCGAAAACCGATTTGTAGTAGTTAAATGCGGCTTCACAATTACCATTAAAATTTAAATATAAGTTTACAACTGCCATCGTTTATAGTTTATATATTATGATTTATGAGGTGAAAATAGAAAATTTTGTAAAACAATACAAGTTTTTAGTGCTTTTGTATTCATGTCTCATTTAACAATGGAGATTTTGTTAAATTGCATTACCTTTATGGATATAATCATATATCATCATGAAAAAAATTCCTCATTTATATCTTTTTGTTTATTTCAACAACGTTGGTTGCTCAGCAAAAAATATTCTCATGAATCTTTTTTGGAAATTGTGAAAGGTGAAGAGTCGGCACATGCCGGTAAAATGACCCCAACTCACTCAGTGCAACTCAGGGCTATGATGTAAAACATTATAATTGTTATTGGAATGTTAATCCGGCAAATAATTATATCTCCGGCCATGTAACAACAACTTTCGTTCCGGTTGAGACAACTTTTGATTCGTTAATATTAGATCTTACCGATGCACTGACTGTTGACTCTGTTATCTATCATAATTTGAGTTTGAGTTTTACGCATTCTTCCGATATCATAACAATACCATTTACTTCTTCACTGCAAATAAATATTCCTGACTCTGTAACTGTTTACTATCATGGCACTCCTGCATCATCCGGATTTGGTTCCTTTATTCAGGATACCCACAGTGGCACTCCTGTGATCTGGACTCTTTCTGAGCCTTATGGTTCCAGCGATTGGTGGCCCTGCAAAAACGGACTCACCGATAAAGCCGATTCTATCGATATTTTCCTTAATGTTCCCAATGCAATGACAGGTGCCAGCAATGGGATTTTAATTGCTGAAACTCCGAATGGTACCACCAAACTTTTTCATTGGAAGCATAAATACCCAATTGCTACTTACCTGATTTGTATGGCTGTTACTAACTATGTGAAATATTCACATTATGCCCCCTTTGCCGGAGATACACTGGAAATTGTTAATTATGTTTATCCTGAAGATTCCTTACTTGCTACATCACAAACCGATGAAATTGTTTCCATGGTTCAGCTGTATGATACTTTATTCGGTGTTTATCCTTTTCAGAATGAAAATATGGTCATGCACAATTTGGTTGGGGTGGCGGTATGGAACATCAAACCATGACATTTGTTTCAAATTTCGGGTTTGATCTTTTTAGCTCATGAATTAGCTCACCATTGGTTTGGTGATAAAGTTACTTGCGGAAGTTGGGTTGATATCTGGCTGAATGAAGGTTTTGCCACTTATCTTTCCGGTTTGTGTTTCGAACATCTTGAGCCTTACTATTGGATGCCCTTCAAACAAAACGAAATCAACTACATTACCTCACAATCGGGTGGATCTGTGTTTTGCACCGATACCACTAATATTTCACGACTTTTCAGTGGCCGGCTTACCTATGCGAAAGGAGCCATGATTTTACATCAACTTCGTTGGGTGCTTGGTGATTCCGTTTTTTATAGCGCCATAAATAATTACCTTTCAGATGTTACTTGCGCATATGAATTTGCAACCACTGCTGATCTGAAAGGTCATTTCGAAAGTGTATCGGGACAAAATCTGACCTGGTACTTCAATGACTGGTATACCGGTGAAGGATTTCCTACTTACAACATAAGTTGGTCACAGGTTAGCAATAGCGTTTATCTGCAGGTTGATCAGGTTCAATCTCATCCTTCTGTTCCATTCTTTGAATTGCCCATTCCGGTTAAATTAAAGAATAGCACTCAGGATACGATCGTACGTTTAAATCATACCTTCTCCGGTGAAACATTTTTAGTTAATATTCCTTTTACTGTTGACTCTGTAATTTTCGATCCTGAATGGTGGATCATTTCTAACTACAATTCTATATCAACCGGAATTAATGAACCGGAAGTCAGTTTGGGAATTTCTATTTATCCAAACCCGGCAAACGATAAAATTAATGTTCGGTTAAATGAAGTGCCGGTAAACGCCTCCTCCATTTCTGTCATTAATATGGTCGGAGAAACAATTCGTGAAATACCCGTTGCTGAAATTAAGGAGAGTATTGATATAAGCAAATTAGCTTCAGGATTTTATTTTATCAAAATTACTGCCGGCGATAAGGTGTATGCTGAAAAATTCATGAAATTGTAAGTACGATTTTGGAAAGCAATCTTCATATAGCTTTTCCTTTTATTTATCAGACAATGTAGAAATCGTTAAGGAAGAACTCACTTCTTGTCCGGCACATTAAAAATGAACCCTACGCGAAAAACATTTTCAATTTTGATGGCAGGATCATCTTTTAAATACTTTCTGAATTTTGTTATGAAAACATCCAGACTTCGCCCGAGAAAATAATCATTTTGTCCCCATAAATCTTTTAACATCTGATCTCTTTTAATGACAACATTCCGGTGTTTCACTAAATATAAAAGTATTTCACACTCCTTTTCGGTAATCCGCTTCAAAGTGCCATTGCATGTTAGTGATTGATTTCGTGGATCAAAAATATATGCTCCAATTGGAACTGTTTCATTCATAAGAACAGGTTCAGGAGTTGTCCTTTTCAACACCGCCTTAATTTTACATAGTAATTCTTCTTCATCAAATGGTTTGGTAATGTAATCGTCGGCACCCAGACCATAGCCTTTGATTTTATCTTCTTTCAAAGATTTAGCTGTTAGAAAAATGATTGGCGTTGTTTTGTTTGTCATTCTGATCGCTGATGCCAATGAAAACCCATCCATCTTTGGCATCATAACATCCAAAAGCATTAAATCGAATGGCGACTGCTGGGCTGTGTGCAAAGCTGCTTCTCCGTCTTTGCATAACACCACCTGATAGCCTTCCGCTTCCAGAAAATCCTTCAACAGCGATCCTAAATTAAGATCATCTTCGGCAAGCAAAATATTAATTCCCTTCATCAGCCAACGGAATATTTATTGAAAATGTAGTGCCAGACTTTTAGACTTTTCACACTTATGGTTCCACCATGCAGGGAAATAATTTTATGAATATATGTTAACCCAAGTCCAAACCTTTTACATCATGAATATCACCGGTTGGAACTCTAAAAAATTTCTCGAATATTTTTTGCTGATATTCTTTCTCTATTCCAATACCATTATCTTGAATCTGTAAAACAACCGCATTCCCATCATTGTATGTTAAAATGTTAATCACTGGCTTTTCGGGCGAATATTTAATTGCATTATCAATTAAATTAGAAATAGCTCCTGTTAAATGTGCCCGGTCCCCATTAATTTCCGTTTTGGTTGCTTTCAGATCCAGTGATAATACTCCATTTCGGATTTCAATCTGCAACGACATTCCATTTACACTTTCTTTAATCAATTGATGCATGTCAACAGGACCTTTCTGCAGTCTGATTTCTCCACGCTCAAGCGCACTCATATTCAAAACCTGTTCAATTTGTAAGCGAAGCTTTTCATTTTCCTGTAGGATGATCTCCGTATATTGTTTCACTTTGCCTTCTTGTGAAACATCTTTAGAAATCATTTTTCCTGCTAATGCAATGTTGGTTAAAGGTGTTTTGAATTCATGAGTCATGTTATTTAGAAACTCAGTTGTATGACCGGCAATTTTCTTTTCTTTCATTAAGGATAAAATGGTTCTCCAGAATAATACCAGCACTACAAGAATTAAAACTATAGAAGTTAGAAACAATGTTCCCATTTCCTCAAGAATAAATTTATTCTTTCCTTCTACAAAAAAACTTAGCTCAAGTCCACTTTGTGTTGTTTCTTCTTCCAGTCGCTTTTTATAAACCGTTTCATCTTTGCTGTTTGATTTTTCAATTGAACTTTGTCCGGGTGCCGCCACTGCAAATGAGTAATCAGTATTGATATCATAAAAGTCCATGTAACTGGAGAACAAGGAATCCGTCTTAACAAGTTCTTCAGCTCCGGTTCCGCTTTCAAAGTTTCTGCATGCTTGCGGATCTGCACTCAGCACCTCAGCAGTCCTGGCCACTACCATGTTGGCCTTTTCATTAAACAGCTCCTCCTTCACTTTGGCCGTCTGCACTATCCATTTTACCTGGATGACCAAAACGATCAGTAAGGCAATGGAAGAAACCGATATAATAAGGTAGCTGCGCTTCATTTTCAACTACAAATTTACGCAATCCAATGGTGATTCCGACACATTAACAAGTCATTAACACCCTAATAACTAGTCGCTAACAGCTTAAATTAGAATAACCACGTATATTTGTGTGCATTCAACGATGTTCTAAAAACCTGGACCTATGAAATCAATATTCACACTGCTACTGTTAATTGCTACTGCAAGCTCCTGCACCATGGATCAGTCACATTTAACTGCTAAATCGTCAGATATAAATTTCGAAGGGTGTCCGGTTTGGACTATTGAAGGACTCGGATCAAATTCCATTCTGAAAAACAACTTCTCCTTTAAGAAAGAATATAAAGCAGATTCCACGCTTCAAATCGGAAATTATATTCGGGCGATGATCCAGGACAAATCAGGTAACATCTGGGTAGGAACACATGGAAAGGGATTGGCAAGATTTGATGGAAAAATGCTGAAGTTCTTTAATGAGGATGACAACTTCAACTCCATTGTAGTGAGGGATATTAAAGAAGACCAGAAAGGTTGGATGTGGATTGCCACTAATAAAGGAGTCTACAGTTATGATGGAAAATCGTTTGTTAATTATGATATTACCTCCGGTATGGATGACAATGAAGTATGGTCGGTTTTAATTGATCAAACAATTGCAACAGGCACGACAGGTATTTGGTTTGGAACAGAAGCAGGTGCATTTTTTTATGATGGTAGATCATTCACCAAATTAAAAATTCCTCAGGCAGATCTTTCACGTTTCCCTAGCGCTTACAAAGCGCCCGAACTTATCAATAGCATGGTCCAGGATAAAGCAGGACGTATATGGTTTGCTACTAATGGCAATGGTGTTTTTTGCTATGATAAGAAAGTTGCTGGCGATGATTCGAACCGCCTTACACAATACTCGCAGAAAAATGGATTATGCAATGATGTAGTACAGGGTATTTATATTGATAAAAAAGAAAGTCTTTGGTTCTCCACCCGATTTGGTGGTGCTAGTAAATTTGATGGAAAAACATTCACTACTTTCAATGACAAAAACGGATTGAAAAACAATTTTGTGTGGACAGTATATGAAGATCGTTCCGGAAATGTTTGGTTTGCAACTGCAGGTGGTGGTGTGACTAAGTATGATGGGAAGAAGTATACCACCTACACATCAAAAGATGGTTTACCTGATGATTATGTGCAATCGATTTTGGAAGATGCAGATGGTAATCTTTGGTTTGGCGCAGGTACGGGACTGGCACGTTTTGATGGTAAAAAGTTTATCAGCTATCAGGGGAAAAGTGACGGATGTTGAGGTGCTATAACATTTCCTTTATGTTATTGTATCCATTATTGATGATGTCTTTTCATATCCATAAAAACTAAAACAGTGGTGACACAATTCCACCTATGACACAACATTATCTTAACATCTAATCACTACAATTAGGCATTGATGCTTAATTTCTGCAGGAATAACTTTGCCGGATATCAATCCAGTAAGTTAAATTAAATTCTGCTAAAAATGAAAAAATTACTTTTATCAATACTAATTATTCTATGTTGTCTGCAACTTAATGCACAATTATGTTCAGCTCCCACGGGTTTAACTGCTACAGAAAGCTGTGGAGTCATTTGTAATCCGCAACATTACTTGCTCTCCTGGTCACCAATATCAGGAGCGATAAATTTTGATGTACGTGTGCGGCCAATTACCAGCCCGGAATCGCCATGGCAGGAAACATTCGGTATACCTTCATTCAGCTTCATATACACTCAGGTTAATGTGTTTGATGAATGCGACAGACCTCTTTCTTATGAATGGCAGGTTCGCTCCACCTGTTCAGACGGATCTAAAAGTGATTATGCAGCAACAAGTCAATTTACACCAGTAAATTATGGCGGTATAGGAACCTTAACTTCCAATTCAGTAACAGCAAGAACCACTACTACTCCACTGCCAACCAGTAGCACTTTAACAACAGCTACTTTTAGCTGGACCGGACCGTTTCAGTCATACCCGGTTGGCACTGTTGTTATGCACCACATAACTATAAATGAAGAAGGACATGGTGTTATTAAGAATGAGAGTTACTTCGCTACGATCGGATCAACTCCTGTTCGAAGTTATTCACTACCGCAGGGGAAAAAATGTATTGTGTCAATTTCGGTCAGCACCTCAGCTGATATATCTAATCCTTATAGCTGCCGTCGTATTTTTGGAAATCCCAAAACAAACAACTTTACAACACCAACATCTGCTACAGTAAATCTGAATTGCAACGCATCAGGATTAAATGCTTTCGAAGTCAATAATTCAAGAACAACTGCAGCAAAACTCACCCCTCCTCAAACAGCTTTTGCTTCCTTTAAAACGGTTTCCGGTTCCGTAAGTGACTATTATTCCTTTAGCTCAAAAATTACAGCTCCGTCAAGTGTGACAACAGTTGATGTTACTGTTGTTATTAATTATATGCCCTATAATAATGCTACATTAAGATTACAATCTTTTACTGGACTTACGCAGGCAACTATCCCACTTAATTATTCAAATCGCATAATTACTTTTCAAGTCCCCAGAAATACAACAAATTATTTATACTTCACACATCCCGGAGCCGCTCCCAATACCGGTAGCTCCGGTTGTTACTCATTTTCCATTGCATTAGCTCCTTCTTCAGGTTCTTTACGAACAAGTGATGAGCATTTGTCGAACAATACGTTTGAGTCGAAAGATATGCAACGAACAATTACTTTCTCGCCAAATCCGGTTGAAAGTGGAACAACTCTCCATTTCCCTGAATTAACTGATGTGACCATATTTGATCTCTCCGGAAAAATGGTTTCGATTTTCAAAGCAACCAATCAGATTTCTACTGACAACCTCAAAGCAGGAGTATATTTTATTAAATTGAATGGTAACAATACTGAGAAATTGGTGGTTTATTAACCATCTAACAAAAAAGTAATTATAACAAGCAAAGCGTTGTAACTATTCTAAATTCTATCACACCGTGGGCTATTTTTCCGGGCTCACGGTGTTGTTATAATTTTCAATCCGTATATTGTTTTCCTTATTTTTTCATTCTTTCGATTAAGGATGTCTTTGCTCTCGAAAATATTTCAATAATATCAGATAAATTAAGGAAAATCATAAATGGAGCCCGGTCTTCTATTGCCCCAATTTTTATTCTTCCATATCTGAGCTGTTTTAAAATCAATACTGGTGCCGAATTTTAACTTCTTTCAGCACCAGTATTGCAGCTAAATCATTATTGAATAATTATTTTCTTAACATTATTTCCTTGCGAAGTATTCAGTCTGACAAAATATACGCCTGGTGGATAATTCAATTGCAGCATCTTTTTGCCATTAATTATTTCATCTGTCAGCAATACTTCTCCAATCACATTATATAATTCAAATCTACATTCTTCAAATATGGGATTTGAAATTTCGAGATATAATGTTTCATTGGCCGGATTTGGATAAACATTAAACCCTGTCAAATTGAGTGATTCGGATTGTCCAACATAGCATGTTGACAGACCGGTATCTTCAACTCTGATGGTATGCGACCATCTTGAATTACTACTATCGCGAACTCTTACAAATAATGTATCATTTGCCTGAAATGCAGGATAAGGATAAGGTACTTCAATTGTCCAGCAACCATCTTCAAAAGGCGTTAGAACACTATAGAGTGAACAATTTCCATATCCCTGATCCACGTCATCAAAAAATTCTATTTCCACAACATATAAAGGATCATCACTTGGCAACACTTCAAAAGTGCGTCGCAAAGTATGGCTCCATTTACCGTCCGTACTTTTGGTTCTCAGATACAACTTGTGATTTCCAATTGCGAGGTTGGGATAGTTGGTGGTAATATCCGGATTCACCGCTTCAACAATATTGGTATCAGCAAGAGTAATTGAAAACGGTATACAATTATCAAACCCGGCGTCATTATCATCAACAAACCATTCGCCAATAATAATAGAATCGGCACTTGACCCGGAAGGTATTTCAAAATATCGCCTGATAGTATGACTCATTTCCTGATTATCATCCAGTACACGAATGTAAATCCGATGTCCCCCGGAATTCAATCCGCTGACTGGTAATGAAGGAAGTTGCCATGTGCTGTCTGAAGCAGGAACAAGTGCTACCGGTGTACATAAACCGTAACCCAGGTCTCCATCGTCAAAAAAATATTCAGCTTGTATCACATTTTGTGCTACCGTCACAGTAAATGTGAGGCACATAAATGCAAACAAATATATGATTCTTTTCATTTCAATTTGTTTTAAGTAAACGTAAATTATTTTATAGTTCTTGCCTTAATAATAATTGGCAGTGTTCCGCTAACTACAGTACCAGTAGTATATACATCGTAAATAACCGGAATATTGGCAAGCCCGGAAAGTGTATATCTGTTAGCCGGAATCGATCCACCAAAAGCGCCGCGATCCCCACCACCCAATCCAGGATAATTACTTGCAACACCACTCTGTAACTGATAGTTTCCATCTGTTGAAGATCCCGGTGCTATAAATAATGTTCCCATATTGGTAACCAGTTTGTTGTCATATGCTGTTGTTGCATAATCAAACTGCCCTGCAGCTGCACCCGTATTATTTGTTACACTACTGGATGAAATTCCACTGTTAATGCTTAAAGTGGCGGAAGGGTTTTTAACAATATTATTATGAAATGAATTACAATCCATTCTGATAGATGGCGCACTTGCTGCAGTAGGAACATCGAATGTATTATTCTTACACTCTTGAGCTGAATAAACCAAACCACCTGATGCCGAATTATTAGATGCTAAATACAAACACCTTTTAAAAATGTTGTAATTAATTCGCAAATCTGTAACACCACCAAACTGACTCGATGTGATTGCCGTTGCAGTATTGGGAGTAGCAGCATTATCAAAAAAGTTTTGTAAAATATCTACATTGCTGATGTTATATGTCAAATTCACTTCTGCAACACTGTTAAAATAGCATCTTTTAATTATTATATTGCTTACATTAACATCGATACCAAATTGTGAAGTAATATTAACTCCCAATATTTGTGAGCCCGATGAGGAAGAGCCTGATGTTGAATTGAACACAACATACTCCAGATTAGATGATAAGAAATCATTGGAAACATTCGGATTCTGATTCAGAAAATATCCTGCTCCAATAATCACAGCAGGCTTGGTTATTGCTAAGCCGGCATAACTTTGTCCAACCGGAGTTGGCTCCAGATAAATGGTATCACCATTTGTCCAGAAAGGGCTTGTTAAAACATTCTGAGGGGTATTAAATACCGGATTGGAGGAGTTTCCCCCATAATTTTCCCCATAATTAAATGGTGCTGTTGTCACATTATAATCAGACAGAAAATTAACCCGGTGCTTACGGGCTTCTGCCGATTGTGAAACTGAAATTAATAATCCGATAGTCAGTAGCATTGCTCCGAAACGGGTTGAGTGGTTACGTTTGTTTAGTTTTTTCATTTTTAAATTTTTTTAGTGATTAATATTCTTTTAGTACAAGTTTATACATCCTTTTATTCAATTGATTTAATCTCTTGTGTTGAAATTCAGAAATACCATTCTCTTTTGCATAATATTCTACCTCCGCTATTATACAGATGAATTCTTCTTTCATTTTTAAAAATTCATCATTCCCGTTATTGTCACCTTTGTGCTCCCATTTGGTTACAATTAACTCATATTCCCTGAGCGCTTTATCAAACTGATTCTGTTCACAGCTGATAAATCCTATTACCACCGATATCATGCAAACAAAAATCATATGGAAGAACCTTTTCATCTATATTCAAAAATAGCAGGTGAATTAGAAGTGATCCTGTCTGTTATAAGGCGTCTTTTTTATTGGTAACTATTTTAATTGAGAAACTGTCGCCTCCGGTACTTTCAAATTGTGCTGCTGTTGCAGATCCTGAATTAAATTCTACTCTCATAAAAACAGATGGCTTATTCACTTCTGTTAATTCATATACAATATACCAGAACATTACAGATTCATCGTACCTTTCAATTTCTTTGAGCTCTTTACCGGCTTTTGGAAACAATATTGCTGTTGCGACCGAGGGATCAGAAACCGAATAATTCATAGTATATATTTCACAAAGTGATGCTGCGGCTTTGGTTCCTCCGCAAGTTATATTCCATTGGCAAGGCTTTGCCAGATCATCAGCAACTCCCTGACAGGTTGCAATTGCGCCATTAATTTTCATTGATACATTACCCTGTCGGTCGTATCGGTTTCCCCCGGAAACCGGTGATGCAGTTTTCCATTTAATTTCAGGAATATCCATATTCCAGTTACCAGCTTTAAGATGCTTCGATACAGCTAAGATTAAATCATACAGCTCAATTGCCGAAGTATTATTCTCAATTTTATTTGGAACATTTGCCGGCTGTTCCATTATTGTGTTTCGCCCATCTTGCGACGCAGATGAAGTCTTTGATTTACCTGTTGATTTCTTATTACCGAAAATATCAGATAGCAATTCCTTTGAATTATTAACAACTGTTGTCACTTCTGAAACAGTAGTCTTTGATGCTTCAATAGACCGGTTAACATCCTTAACTTTTCTGTTTATTTCTGATACACTTCTGTTTTGAGCATTGGTCATTGATACAATTAACAGTGCTGCGATAGTGATTAATGTTTTCATGGCTTTTAGTTTTGACAGGTCAAACGTAGACACAGCTCCTTCCAAAAAAAATCACCATTTATTTAATGAAGGCTTTCATTTATTTTCTGTGATATAAGATTTCACAGTATCGTTAATAAATATAACTAGTTGATTTTCAGGCCACGGGGCCACCCATTCAGATAAAATCACGTTAAAAATTAAATGATAATTCGCTCACCTTCAGCAGTTTACATATTTCATAGTGGTTTAAAATCAGTAGCCCGATTATCCATATTGATTTGAAATCCACTTTTATAATGGTAAGTTGAATCGGTCGAAGCATTATATTTTATTTAAAAGAAAGGGATCATCACCTCAAGCAGTGTTTACCAAATTTTACTTAATTGTGAACTTTTAAGAAACAAATTAAAAACTATCCATAAATGTTGAACTTGCGTTGTGCATTAAGTTCGGATCTATATTTATGCATCTTTCCATTTTAAAAGTTACCGCCACATTTTGTTTTGTTAAATGCTAATGTATAAATTTGCCTGAGCCACTTTAAAGATACAACACTATGAAGTGTTATATCATTTTGATTCTGCTTTTTTGTTATACTCTAACGTGGGGTCAAAATACTGATTCTTTGATCAGGGTGATTATTAACAACAAAACTGAGGATACTACTAAAGTTGTTCAATATGCTTTAGTATCCAGAAATTTGTCTTCTTCTGATCCTGAAGCAGGATTATTATATGCAGACAGTGCATTACAACTCTCACTAAAAATAAAAAGCTCCTTAAAATTAGGATCAGCATATGCTGCCTTTGCGTATAATTATACTGCAATAGGATCAGATTCAATTGCAATTAATTATTTTGAAAAGGCTTATCAATATTATGTACAATCAGATCAACTAAATCATGCCGCCAGGGCAAAACACAACCAGGGATTGAACTATTATAATTTGGCAATATATGCAGGTGCAATAGATGCACATAAAACGGCATATGGCATTTTTAAGAAAACAGATTTCAAAGCTGGACAAACTCAAACCCTAAATAGTTTGGGAATTAATTTTATGGAAATTGGTGACTACCCAAAATCATTGAATTATCATTTACAGAGTTTACAAATAAGTCAGGCCGAAAATGATTCCAATAATTTATGTCAGAGTTACATGAACATTGGACTTCTATATGAAAAACTCGGACAATATGAAAAGTCTTTACAGAGTCAGTCAACAGCATTGAAAATTTCAGAAAAACTCGGAAATCCTGTATTGTTAGCCAGAGTTTATAATAATCTGGGGAATGTATATGATTTAATGAATCAACCTGACCAGGCTATAACATTATATGAAAAAGCACTTGCCATTAATACAGAAAATGAATACTCATTCGGAATTGCATCTAATTATTCGAATCTCGGAATAGTTGAAATGAAAATCGGTAATTATGATTCATTGTATAGTATGCTCAGTAAGGCATTAATTTTGTTTGATGAAATTGGTGATGAGAACAATCTTGCTATGATGTATAATGAAATCGGCGATTGGTATACAGAAGCTCCTGATCATTTATTCAAAAAATTAAATATTCCACTATCTCAAAGATTGCCACTGGCATTAAAAAATAAAAAAGAGGCACTCCTTTTTCGGTATAAAATAAACGATTTATCAGGAGTTGCTGATTCGCATCAAAGCCTGAGTAAACTATTTCAAAAATACATGCAACCGGATTCGGCATTGTTTCACTATGAGATGTATGTAATTTATAAAGACAGCATTTTTAATGACAAAGCAGAACTAACTATCATAAAAAATGAACTTGAATTTGAATTTGATAAACAGAAGGCACTTGACCAGGCTCAATTTAACAATGAGATAAAATTAAAACAGGCTGAAGTAGAAAAACAGAAACTAATGAAAAATGGTTTCCTTGCCGGATTGTCGCTTATCACACTAACCGGTATTTTTGCTTTTGTTTCATACAAACGCCGGAGAGATGCTGTCCAGAAAGAAGAAGCTGCCAGATTACTTGCAGAAAAGACCGAAGTGGAAATGAAAGCTCTGAGAGCTCAGATGAATCCACATTTTATTTTCAATTCACTCAATTCGATAAACGATTTTATTACCCGAAACAATTCTTCATTGGCAAGTAATTACACTATTAAATTTGCTAAATTGATGAGAATGGTTCTTGAAAATTCTGAAAAGGAAGAAATCGTGCTTCGTGATGATCTTAATGCTTTGGAATGGTATATGCAATTGGAACAGATGAGAACCGCGACTAAATTTCAATACCAGATAGATGTAGCTGAAAACATTAATAAGGATGAAACATTGATACCACCTTTGATTTTACAGCCTTTTGTTGAAAACAGCATCTGGCACGGTTTTCAAAATTCAACCGTCCCCGGACATATTCAAATTTCTATTTCCATTGCTGATAATAAACTTTTATGTGTTGTTGAAGATAATGGATCCGGAAGAGTACAACCTACAGCTACTTCCCAGACTAAAAAATCGATGGGCACCAATATTACACAAGAGCGGATAAATTTGATAAATAAAACTAACCAGACGAACTATTCCCTAAATTACACCGATTTACCTCAAGGGTTAAAAGTGGACGTAATTTTACCTTATAAAACCTGTTATTAATATGCAACATACAGCATTAATCGTTGATGATGAAAATCATTGTGCTGACAGGGTGGTGGAACTATTGAATAAAAATCCCCAATTTCACGTGAAGGTTCTTGCAGTTATAAATAATGTTCCGGAAGCTGTAAAATATCTGCAAACTAATTCTCCCGATGTCTTGTTCTTAGATGTAGAAATAGGAAATGAAACAGGCTTTGATCTTCTTAAACAAGTTGGATCTGTTTCATCAGAAATTATTTTTACTACTGCTTATAATAAATACGCAGTCCAGGCATTCAAATTCAGCGCAATTGATTATTTATTGAAACCTATCGATGAAGATGATTTTTTACAGGCTTTGAAACGGACAAAACAACAACTTGAGCGCAATCAATCAGGGAAAACTATTGAAACACTTCTGCATAATATTCATTCAGCTACAGTCCAGACAAAAAAAATCCATGTTGCAACAATTACCGGATTTGATGTATTGAATGTTAGTGACATTATTCGTTGCCAAAGTGATGTGAACTATACAACTATTTATGCGACCAACAACAAACCTTTGATGGTTGCTAAAACTTTAAAGGATTTTGAAGACCTGTTAACGGAATATGACTTTTTCAGAATCCACAATTCCCATCTGGTAAATTTACATTTTGTAAAAAGCTATAATAAAGGAAAAGGTGGCTATGTCATTTTAAAGGATAACACAGAGATTGAAGTATCAACGCGCAGAAAAGATGATTTTTTAAAAGCACTTTCCAAGATTTAGTCTTTCTTAATTTACATCATTTCAGCATTATATTGCCGATTATCAAATAGCTCACCCTTCAAAATAACCATATATCTCTTTATTTTTCAAATATATACAAATATATTGCGTATTTTAAATCGCACTGCCATTTTTATAATTATAATTCATTTTACATAAAGTCTTCGGTGATTCGCTGGGCACTACTTTTGTATTGATTACTATAATTAACCACTAAATTTCATTTAGATGTTTTACAGACTTATTCTCTTCCTCATTCTCAACTTCGGAGCACTGGCACTTGGAAGCTTATTTACTAATGATGGCGTTAATTCCGAATGGTATGCCAATTTAAACAAGGCGCCCTGGACACCCCCGGGCTGGGTATTCGGATTTGCATGGACTACAATCATGATATGTTTCAGCATCTATATGGCAAAAGCCTATACCATTATTGCTGATAAAAATTCACTAATTGCCCTGTTTGTAGTACAATGGATTCTCAATGTAGGCTGGAATCCGCTATTCTTCCTCTATCACTTAGTTGCTTTATCCCTGTTTACCATAATTGCATTAACATCCGTTGTAGGCTTTATGCTTTTTTATTACCGGAGTCAAATGCATCTGGCATCATTACTTTTACTTCCCTATTTTCTTTGGCTATTGATTGCTGCATCACTTAATGGATATGCTTTGAAGAATTAAGGATTAAGAATTAAGAATTAAGGATTTTTTGTTCCTGCTCAGAATGGAAATTCGACCTTATGATAAATGTTAGATGCTAAATTGAAGGCTGCGCAAAAAGCGGTACCCTCTCATTCTCATTCCCATCCCCGACCCTGATTTAAGTGATTTACATGATCACTGTGATAGGTTTAAAGTCAAGTGAAAATTGCGTTTCTGTCTCATTCCCGACCCTGATTTAAGTGATTTACAAGATTACCTTGATAGGTTAAAATACAAGTGAAAATTGCGTTTCTGTCTCATTCCCGACCATGATTTAAGTGATTTACATGATTACTGTGATAGGTTTAAAGTCAAGTGAAAATTGCGTTTCTGTCTCATCCCCGTTCTCATCCCCGTTCTCATTCCCATTCTCATTCCCATTCTCATTCTCATTCTGTTTCTGCTTCTGCTTCTCATTCCGCCTCACCCCCGGCCCCTCTCCAGCAATGGCATCTGGCTTCGAAAAAACATTTTTGGCTGGAGAGGGAGGAGGACTAAATAATTAAGGATTAAGGATTAAGAATTAAGGATTTTTTGTTCCTGCTCAGAATGGAAATTCGTCCTTATGATAAATGTTAGATGCTAAATTGAAGGCTGCGCAAAAAGCGGTACCCTCCCACTCTCATTCCCATTCCCGACCATGATTTAAGTGATTTACATGATTACTGTGATAGGTTTAAAGTCAAGTGAAAATTGCGTTTCTGTCTCATCCCCGTTCTCATTCCCATTCTCATTCTCATTCTCATTCCCGACCAAAATTTAAGTGAATTACATGATTACTTTAATAGGTTAAAAGACAAGTGTAAATTGC
The DNA here is from genome assembly GCA_016713525.1 of Bacteroidota bacterium. Classification (GTDB taxonomy): domain Bacteria; phylum Bacteroidota; class Bacteroidia; order AKYH767-A; family OLB10; genus JADKJB01. The sequence goes on from JADJOZ010000011.1 coordinate 22,669, forward strand.
GTTTCTGTCTCATCACAGACCATGATTTAAGCGATTTACATGATTACTGTGATATGTTTAAAGTCAAGTTAATACTGCGCTCTCATCCCTGTTCTCATTCCCATTCTCATTCTCATTCTCATTCTCATTTTGTGGAGATGAGGAATAAGAGAAACTCAGAGAAAGTATCTGTTAAAAACAAAATGCCGAGGTAAAAGAGAAATTAATCTAAACAATTACATAAAATTCAAATACCAATTCCACAATAAATAATAATTTTGTGAGCAGGACAAAAAATTAGTCTTAAAATTGAATGAAACCCCGCATATTAAATTTATTACTACTTCTTACTTCCCTGATTGGATATTTAGAATGGGGTGGCAATAATCACTCTTTTCTTTTTGAAATTGAACTAGAAATAATTATTAAATTATTTTCACGTCCGTTTGATGTAATTCATCCACTCATTGTAATACCCCTAATCGGACAAATACTTCTGTTAGCAACCATTATTCAAAGATCGCCTTCAAATGTCTTAACTTATTCAGGGTTAGCAGGCCTTGGATTAATATTTGGATTCTTGTTTTTCCTTGGAATTTTTATTTTTAATCTAAAAGTAGTAGCTTCGACATTGCCATTCCTGACTATGGCTATAATTACCCTCAGAAATTCAACATTTGGAAAGTCCGCCCGCTCATAAATTCCGGCTTTCAATTCCATTTAAACTTACTTACCATGGCTGAAATTAAAACCAAACAAACGAACGAAAACGTTCATGATTTTATTGAATCGTTTGCCAATACCGAACAAAAGCGTAAAGACAGTTACGAACTGCTGAAAATTATGCAAAAAGTGACAGGCCACAAACCCAAAATGTGGGGACCGTCAATTATCGGTTTTGGTATGTATCATTATAAATCCGACAGAAGTAGTCAGGAAGGTGACTGGCCTATGGTCGGATTTTCTCCACGCAAGACAGCCATTTCACTGTATGTGTTTATGGGAACCAAAAAACAAATTGAATTATTAAAAAGTCTGGGGACCTATAAAATGGGGAAAGCCTGTATCTACATAAAAAAGCTGTCTGATATCGATGAGCAGGTATTAATTAAAATGATGGAAGATACAATTTTATTTTTAAAGGAAAAATATGGAAAATAGTTCCACTTAACCCTCGAAACTTGTTTTTTTGAAAATAATAGTTGAATTGATATTTAAGTTGAATTAATTTCTATTTTTGAATTTATTAATCAAACTTATTCCATGTACCATTTCTCCTACTTCAAAGAAAAAGACAAACAGGTAATCCTGGAGTTTATTGAAAATAATCCCTTTGCATTTTTAACAGGTAGTTTTTCTTCCGGCAAACAGGTTGCAACTCAAATTCCAATTTTAATGGAGGTAAGAAACGGGGAGCTGTATCTGCAAGGACATATCATGAGAAATACGGACCACCAAAAAGCTTTTATGGAAAACCCTGAAGCATTGCTGGTCTTCACCGGAGCCAATTGTTATGTCAGTGCCTCCTGGTATAGCAATCCACAAATTGGTTCAACATGGAATTATATGAGCGTTCATGTTAACGGACCAATTAATTTTATGTCGCCGGAAGGACTCATACAGTTTATGCGAAAACTTACATTAAAGTTTGAAAAGGGAAACACAGCTTCACAAACATTCTACGATAATCTTCCCCCTGAATTTCTAAATAAAATGATGCCTGCTATTGTTGGTTTTGAAATTAAAGCCGATAAAATAGAGAATGTCTTTAAACTAAGTCAAAACAGAGACGAGAAAAGCTATCTAAATATTATTTCAAAACTGGAAGAACAAGGCGGAGGTGCTGCAATAATATCACAAGAAATGAAAAACAGAAAAGAGGAACTTTTTCCTGCCGGAGCTCAATGGGATGCGACTAAGTTTGATTCGTAAACATCAGAAGCATCAGGTTCAAATTATCACATGATTGTTGAATACAATATACGGCCATAATCAATTTTTTCGAAATAGATTAATATTAAAATTTCTTTGACATGAAAAATTATAATTATATCCCCTACTCCATATTGATTATAATAGTATCGCTTTTCTATTGTACAGTACGATCATTTGCTCAGGGGCATGAAGTCCCGATTAATCCACCTAACGGCACTATTGCTTTCCTGACAACACGTGATGGGAATTTTGAAATTTATAGTATGTCAACCGATGGTACTATAATTACTAACCTCACCAATAATAAAGCATTAGATTTTTTGGTCGTCCTGGTCTCCTGATGGAAAGAACATTCTCTTTTACACAAACCGAGATGGTAATGATGAGATTTATATAATGGATGCAGATGGTAAAAATCAATTAAATATTTCCAACCATGCATCGAACGACTATTTACCCTCCTGGTCTCCTGATGGCAAGCAAATTGTATTTACCAGTGACCGGGATCATAAAACAGAGAAATTTACCTCATGAATCGTGATGGGTCCAATGTAATTCGGTTAACAAATAATGAACTATTTGAAGAAGCGCCTACCTTTTCGAAAGATGGAAAACAACTTCTTTTCACCAGGCAAATTATTGAAATGGTTGATACAACTAAAATTTCAAATGGTGAACTGTTTTTAATGGATTTAAATGGTAAAAACGAAATGCGTTTAACTTATAAACAAGGCTATGACTCCGGAGGAAAGTTTGCTCCAGATGGCAAGAAGGTCTCTTTCTATGGTCCGACTACAGATAAAAATTATGACATCTATCCCCTGAATGCTGATGGATCGAATATTGACAACCTGACAATGGATGCGGCTGAAGATTATTCTCCCTGACTGGTCTCCTGATGGAGAATGGATAGCATACACAAGCGGAACCTCTGCTCAATATGATGTTTGGATTATTCACACATCAACAAAAAAGAAGTTCCGATTAACAACTGAACCAAAACGAAATGAAACCCCAGTGTGGAAACCGGAATTAAGGATTAAGAATTAAGAATTAAGTATTATTTTGTAGCTGCTCAGTAGGAAATTCGTCGTTCTCATTCCCATTCTCATTCTAAACTGTGATTTATTTGATTCTTATGATGGCTGTGATGAGTTTGTTGTTAGGTGAAATTTTTCCCCTTGAATAATTTCTCCGTTCTCATTCCCATTCTAAACTGTGATTTATTTGATTCTTATTATGGCTGTGATGAGTTTGTTGTTAGGTGAAATTTTTTCCCTTGAATAATTTCTCCGTTCTCATTCCCATTCTAAACTGTGATTTATTTGATTCTTATGATGGCTGTGATGAGTTTGTTGTTAGGTGAAATTTTCCCCTTGAATAATTTCTCGTTCTCAATCCCATTCTAAACTGTGATTTATTTGATTCTTATGATGGCTGTGATGAGTTTGTTGTTAGGTGAAATTTTCCCTTGAATAATTTCTCCGTTCTCAATCTCCCATTCTCATTCTGTTTCTGTTTCTTCCCCTTCTCTTTCTCATTCTGTTTCTCATTCCGCCTCACTCCCTTCCCCTCCAACTGTGGCATCTGGCTTCGAACAAGCACTTTTGGCTGGAGAGGAGAATTAAGATTAGATTAAGATTTATAGGATTTATTTTGTAGCTGCTCAGTAGGAAATGCGTCGTTCTCATTCTCATTCTCATTCTGTTTCCCGTTCTCATTCTCATTCTCATTCTCATTCTCCTTCTATTCTCATTCTCATTCACCTGCCGCTCTCATTCTCCTTCTCATTCTCATTCTCATCCTACCTTCTGTTAATGAATTATGGAAAATGATTTTGCTACTCTTCTTTCATTGGTGTGCCAAACTGCCGAATAAACCCCGGCAGGAAGATCTGTTACCTCAACCATAAAAGTATTCTTCCCTTTTAAAAAAGGTTGACGGGTTACACGTCTTATAATTTTGCCTGTACCATCAGCAATATCAAGTATACCAAAGGTGTTCCTCATAGCCACAGCATCAATGGTTATTTTATTGTTTCCTGGATTAGGATATATTTCTACAGTGTGTTGATTAGGAACGGGTATCACAGGTTGTTCATTCACTCCAACAAATGAAGACCCGTACCGGTATATAGTTGCTCCGGCAGCTAGCGTAGTAATTGAATCGAGCACAACCAGTCTGTCGCCTGCAATGACAGGAGTATTAACCATTGTCCATGTTAACCCGCCATCTGTTGTTTCCCATGCGCCAAAATCATATTGATCAAAAACCCATCCAAGGGTGTCATTTTGTAAAGCAATGCCTCCAAGATTTCCCTGGAAAGAAGTTGTATCTACTGTAATGGTCGACCAGGTATTTCCATAGTCAACTGTTCTTGCTATTATTAATTGAGGGCCATATGATTGAACAGATGCAATGCCAAGTCCATTGGGTCTGAAAAACATTTTCCAACAATATTCCATGTAACTTGTGTTTGATAAATACACTCTCGACCAGGTTAAACCACCATCATTCGATTTTATTATTGATGCATTATAATTATTTGCAGAGTCTGCAATTCCGGATATCAATATGGTATCATAACTTAACATATAACAATCGACTAATCCTGTCATCAAATTTGATAAATCTGTTTTCGTCCAGTTAACACCAAAATCATCGGTTTTGTAAAAATAGGCCGGACCATGGTAAGTACCTACTGCCAACAGTCTGTTTCCAAAATGTGCCATTCCACAGATACCATCATAGTTATTAATTTGCATATTCTGTAACAAACTCCATGAAAAACCTCCGTCAATTGTTTTATATGTATTACCCGGCAATGACAAAGCATTGCTCAAAAGTCCGGCAAATCCAATGGTATCATTAACGAATTCAATACTACGAACATAATAAATATTCGAATCCAATGTCGAAATCTGTGTCCAGGTAGTCCCTTTATCAGTCGTTCTGAAAACTTCGGAATCCTGACTAACGAATCCGACAGAATCATTGATAAAATACATATCATCATAGCGTCCATTTGAAGGAGCATTCGGAATAGCTGCCCAGGAACCTTGAGCATATCCTGATGAAAAATTAAAGATAAAACTCGCTAATAAAAGGAAAACGCTTCTCATATTGAAATTATTTAAAATCAAATGTAAGAAACTAATTTGCTTTTTCACAATTCCTGACCTTCAATATATCAGGAATTTGTCACAATTAACACCAAAATCTTCTGAAATGAGCAATGTTTGATTTTCTTTGTTTTGTATTACATTTAAGACAAACACACCATGATTTTGGCTGGCAATTTACCGGACATAGGCCCAAATATTGGGAAATTTTAAATGGGGAAACTTGCATCTGCAACAAAAAGCGTTCTAATATAAATGAGAAGGAAAATGTAAAATTGATTAAAGAATCTAGTAGCTTTGAGAAATTAAAATATGGAAACTATTCATTACAGTTCTCAAAATAAACGCCACAATCGATTTAATTCGCAATCTGTTTTGAATCACAAGAAACATGTCTGATAAAAACGAATCTACAGACGCTGCAAATCCGGATAATGAAAAAAACCCGGAGAACACATCTAAACATGACAGCAGCAATCCGGCGGTACCTGATGGTGATACTGAATCTGTAAACACCCCTCTATTAACCGAACCTATGGAAGTCCATCATCACGCTCATTCACACGGAAAGAAAAATTGGAAATCATATATCCGGGAATTCCTGATGTTGTTTCTTGCAGTATTTTGCGGGTCACTTGCTGAATATCAACTGGAGCACAAAATTGAACGCGATCGGGCACATGAACTTGCAAAAAGTTTTTATGAAGAACTGAAATCTGATTCACTGACTGCAGTCATTAAATGTGAAAACCGAATTCGACAAGAACAAGCATTGCAATACCTCAGCAAATATTTCAAAGACAGTAGCCTCACGGATCCTCCCAAATTATTTGCTGTAAATTTCGAATATGGAATCAGCTTCAGGACACCTGGTGTCTTTGAACCAAAAACTGCAATTCTGGAACAGCTAAAAAGTTCCGGCTCACTCCGTTACTTTAAAAATGAAACGTTTCAAAGTCTCGTTGGCGATATTTCTATCGCTATTAGAAATATATATGACAGACAAGCGCTTGAAACCTCTGCACGAATCGAATACCTGAACCCATTGCTGGTGAAACATCACGATTATGAGTTTTGGAATACGATAACAAAGGGAAATACTATAACTTTTGATGTAGCAACAAAAAATTATGATGAAAGTGATGAATTCGTTCCTTTTCGTTTGCGGGGAGTTGATAAGATTGATCGTGATTATGTCTCGGGCTGCCTTTCCTTTTATTCACTAAATGCCTTGCAATCAACCCGCACCGTACATATCCAAAAGTACCGGGATCTCAATGCTCAACTTCTCCAATTGCTTAGAAGCAATTATGGATTGGAATAGAGTCAAATTGGTTGAGGCTGGAAACCAAAATTACATTTAATAGGCATTATTTTGCCTTAATTAACACTTTTCCGACACTGTGAATTTGCCTTAAAGTGCTCTATTGTTTAAATGAATAATCATTCATTAATAGTCATTTATACCTTTATGAATGATTTTCAATGCATAATTTGATATTTAACAATATGGTCTTGACAAATTTCTAAAAAATGACTATTTTTGTATGATTAGGAGAACATTAAAGCTAAAATAATAGCATTATGACTGATAAATCATTCACAAACTGGCATACAAAGAGCGATCAACAATTGGCAGCTCACATAGGGACATTTGTAAAGCATCACAGGCTGGAGCAAAACAAAACTCAGGAGATCCTGTCGAAAGAGGCCGGAATAAGTCGCTCGACTCTAAGTTTACTAGAGCATGGAGAAACGGTTACTCTGGCAACGCTGATTCAAGTGTTAAGGGTATTGGATCAACTACAGGTCATGGAAGCATTTGAGGTAAAACAAAGTGTCAGTCCGATCGCATTAGCCAAAGCGGAGCAGAAGAGTCGCAAAAGAGCCAGAAATACCAACACCACCAATCCCGAAAAAACAGATTGGTAATTTATGAATACGGCATTTGTAAAAATATGGGGAGAATTAGTAGGCGCTGTTGCCTGGGATAATGCCACAGGTTATGCCACATTTGAATACGACTCCAAATTCAAAACTTTAGGTTGGGATTTGGCTCCTTTGAAAATGCCTTTGCATGCTGCTAATAATAACTTCAGTTTCCCTGCATTACGTAAAAATCAGAACCTTCATTAGATACTTTCAAAGGCCTCCCCGGGCTATTAGCCGATGTGCTTCCCGATAGGTACGGTAATGAACTATTAACTTATGGCTTGCACAACAAGGTCGTCAGCAGGGTAGCATGAATCCTGTTGAAACGCTTTGTTTCATAGGTACCCGTGGAATGGGTGCTTTTGGAGTTTGAACCCGCAACAATAAAGGAAGGTTCAAGATCTTTTTCAGTAGAAGTAGATAGTCTGGTTGACCTGGCAAGAAAAATGCTGACTGGTAAAAAAGCATTCGTAACTAACATAAAAGTAGACGAGGAAAAGGCTATTCTTGAGTTCTTACGAATTGGTACTTCTGCAGGAGGAGCAAGACCAAAAGCCGTAATTGCATACAATGAAAAAACAGGTGAGGTAAGATCCGGACAAACCAATGCACCCAATGGTTTTGAACAATGGCTGATAAAACTTGATGGAGTTAGTGATGTACAATTAGGATCAAGTTCCGGCTACGGTCGTGTAGAAATGGCTTATTACAACATGGCTGTGGCTTGTGGTATCAACATGATGCCATCGAGATTGCTGGAAGAAAACAACAGAGCCCATTTCATGACTAAACGTTTTGACAGAGAAAGTGGAGCGATCAAACATCATATTCAAACATTTTGCGCGATGAATCATTTTGACTACAACCTGGTAACCAGTTTCAGTTACGAGCAGTTGTTTCAAACGATGCGAGAGCTGAGATTAACATATCAAGACGCAGAACAAATGTTTCGTAGAATGGTATTTAATGTGGTGGCCCGGAATTGCGATGATCACACAAAAAACTTTTCCTTCCGATTGAAAAAGGTGGGAAGTGGGAGTTAGCTCCAGCGTATGATATTTGCCATGCTTATCAACCCAACCATCAATGGGTGAGTCAACATGCACTTAGCATCAATGGTAAGCGATCCCACATTACCAAAGAAGATTTGTTAACGATTGGTAAATCTATCCGATGTAAAAATGCTGCAGAAACAATTGAGGAGATTAGCAGCATTGTGAACAAATGGAAACACTTTGCAGATGAAGTAAATGTTTCACCAAAGTTGCGCGATGAAATTGATGCTACTTTGGAAGGATTAAGGATTAAGGATTAAGGATTAAGGATTTTTTGTTTCTGCGCAGAAATAAATTTCTTCGTCTTTCTCATTCTCACTCTCATTCCATTTCTCCGTCCGTTCTCATTCCCATTCTCATTCCCATTCTCCTTCTCTTTCTGTTCTCCTTCCAATCTCATGAAAGTTGATTTAAGGTAAAAGTTGGTAAATATCCATCATTTTATTAGTTTTGATTTCAAGGATAAATAACAGTAACCTTTCAAGACACTTTACGATTTAATTTTAACATTCAGTTAGTGTTTAAAGATTCTATGAAAAACTAAGTTAAACTATTCTACTATTTGGCATCGCCATGAATGATGCCACATATGACATTAACAACTAAGAAAAGGTAAAACCAATGACACTTGAAGAATTTACAAATGAGTTTGTGTCGGCAAGATCACAGTTAAAATCTTACATTTTAAGAATAACAGCTAGTATTGAAGACACCGAAGACATAGTTCAGGATGCGTTCATAAAAGCCTCGCTTAAACTCGACACTTTTCGGGCTGAAAGCACGGTGAAGACCTGGATTTTTACAATTGCATCAAATATTGCAAAAGACAATTTACGGGCAAAGAAAAGATGGCCTGAAGATGTTACTGATATTTGCCGGGAAAAAGCATTGGCAAACCCTGACTATTTTCCGGAAATATCCAATATCATGCAAACATCCACTCAGGCTGCTTTCGAAATAAAAGAACATATCACATTCTGCCTGACATGCATTTCGAAATCATTACCATTAGAACAACAACTTTGTTTGCTACTTAAAGAGATCCATGATTTCAAAGTTTCAGAAATCGCAGCCATATTACAGACAAACGAATCTATGATAAAGTATTACCTGCATGCCAGTCGTGCAAAAATGGTTCATATTTACGAAGGTCGTTGTGCACTGATAAATAAAGAAGGGACCTGTCACCAATGCTCAGAATTGAATGGCATTTTTAACCCGAAACAAAATTTTGAGGTGGAGAAGAATAAAATTGAGTTTGCCAAAAAAGCAAATGACCCTGACAGAGAATTGCTGCTTGACCTTCGATTTAGAATAATGAAAGAAATTGATCCATTCAATTCCAGTGGTTCAGATTTGCAATTGCATCATATTCAACACAATAGAGATGTAATGGAAAATTATTTAGAAAAAAATGATCAATAGCCTATCGTTTTGTTTTGCCCAATCGTCAAAGAGGTATAACAATCAAAAAAGCTGAAAATGACAACTGTATCATCAAACGGCAAAGCCGTAACCACCAAAAAAACCTTCAGCCGGGAAACGGCAGTAAGCATTGACATCAAAGCTGACAGAAGCATTATTTGGGCACTCTTAACCAATGCAAATGATTTCCCTCGATGGAATTCAAGCGTAATTTCAATTGATGGCTTAATTGCGCCGGGTGAAAAAATTAAACTCAAATCAACATTAGACCCAAAAAGGAATTTAAACTCAAAGTAAAAGAGTTTGATTCGGAAAATCGTTTAGCATGGTGCGATGCAATGGGCAACCGGGTTTACACACTTAAATCGATTGGTAATACGTTGACAAACTTTACCATGGAAGAGAAAATTGGAGGTCCGCTTTTTCCATTGTTTGCTAAAATGATTCCTCCATTTGGTAAGGCATTTGAACAATTTGCAACTGATCTTAAAAACGAAGCAGAAATAATTTCTAGAACAAAATAAATTTACTCATTATGGCTTACAAAATTGGAACAAAAGAAAAACCAATGGTTCTGAAAACACCACCATTGACAAGTGAATATACCATGCACGTTGATCAAAAAGATGGTAAAGATGTTTTAGTTTGCACAGTAGGAAAAACGGTACTGTTGTATAACATCGACATTCTGGAAGACCTGCATAAAATGCTGAAAAAACACGCTGACTGGATGGAGCTGGGAAGTGCTGATGAACAAAAACCTGCCAAAGAAGGAACAGTTGAATTTTGGGGACGCTCAGAAAAAAATCCTGTTGGCGGTTGGTACGGTTTAAAAAAGGGTCTGCGTGGAAGAGTTGGTATGTACATTCCACCCTTAATGGAAAAACTCGGTCTGGCAGAAGTAACCCATGATCCAAAGGGAAATAAAATGAGAGCAAAGTGATAGTATTTAAAGCTAATTTCGTTTTGAGTCAATATTGATTTCATAAGCGTATTTTATAAGTGCAATGGCAAGATCAGGATTAAATTAAGGATTAAGGATTAAGGATTAAGAATTAAGAATTAAGAATTAAGGATTAAGGATTAAGGATTGGGGACATATAGTGGAATGAAAGTTTTTAATATCCAAAAAACATCAACCACCCGAAATAAATGTAAAAATAAAAAGCAATGGACAACATCAATAAAATCCCAGTTGCCCCCGCACCCTTTGCACAAACTTATTTTCATGGCACTAAGGCTGATCTTAACGTTGGCGATTAAATTTCTCCGGGAATAACTTCGAATTACGGTAAGCGGAAGAATTCCAATTATGTATACATGACTGCAACCCTGGATGCCGCAATATGGGGAGCCGAACTGGCACTGGGCAATGGACTGGAGCGAATCTATTTAGTAGAGCCTGCAGGTGAAATTGAAGATGATCCGAATCTTACTGATGAAAAGTTTCCCGGCAATCCTACAAAATCATACAGATCGAAAAGTCCTTTCAAAGTAGTAGGAGAAGTATCCAAATGGCAAGGCCACGCACCGGAAATGGTTCAACAAATGAAAACCAGTCTGGCGAAACTGGATGAACAAGGAATTGAACTAATAGATGAATAACTATCAAACCTCATGAATGGTTTTGTGTCACTTGACCTGAATTAACCGCACGATAATTGCAATACCTGTCTTTTACTTTAGTATGAATAGACAGCCATGCAGATAAAATCAAATGTTACTTTCAAGGAATATGTAAAGCTCCTATATAAGCTAACCTATGAGCGACCTGTGATGAAGCTGATTTTAGCCTTTGCAGGAATTATTTTAGTGTGGATAATTTTCTACTATTTAAGCATATTTGATCTTCCGGAGCCACTAATTTATCAATACCTTACTTTAGTTCTGATTTTTATTGTCCAACCCATTGTCATTTACACTACCATCCGAAGAAATTATTTTGCCAGTAATTAGTTAATGGGGCTGATTGAAATGAAAATTACTTCTCAGAAAATAAAAATCAAAGGCGATTCATTTTATCTGGAAATTAAGTGGCACAAAGGTTTCAAGATTGTAGAAAAAGCAAATTGGTTTCTGCTTTATCAGAATAGCTTGTCGGCAATTTTAATTCCAAAAAATGTTATGTCTGCTGCTGAGGTAGTAAAATTCAGGGGTATTCTGAAAAAAATCGAGGATGATTTAATCATTGATTTGAAAAACCCGACGAGAATACGGCATTAATGATAAATGTATATTGCTAAACTTTTAATAAAATTGTTAAGTCAACCCTAGAGTTGTAGAAATATTAATAGGAACATCAATAACATTTTCCATCATCATGTGATAATAGTAACGGTAATATATTTCCTATTTTTACCGGCAATTGCTTTATCGTTATGCTTAAGAAACATGCCATTCTGATTTCAACAGGGCTTTCTATCATTTTCATTGTTATTGCCACCTTACTTTATCCGGGAGGATCCATTTACGATGCGAATTCGGTGGGGTTCGACTGGACAAAAAACTTTATGAGTAATCTTTTTGGCGAAAAGGCACTCAATGGTGCCGATAACCCGGCGCGTATTTGGGCTTTTATTGGAATGATTTTTCATTCTTTGACATACATGCTTTTCTTTATTAACGTCTCCACAAAAATACCGCATCAGGGATCCGCAAAAATTGTAAAATATTTAGGGCTTTCAAATCTTATATTTATCGTTTTAATTGCAACTCCATTGCATGATTTAATGCTACCAATCACCAGCACCATTTTCTTAGCCGGTTTATTTTATATAACTGTTTTTGTTTTAAAATCGCGACTTACTGTTTTTAAATTTCTTTGCGTTATATGTTTGCTGCTATATTATGTTACCATTGCCCTTTATGGTTTCGGATATGTGGATCTGTTAGTCATCATGCAAAAAGTAACTTTTCTCTTCTCTTTATTGGTGATCCTTGGGTTGGAGTACTTCACCTCGAAAGAAGACTTCCTGCCTAAGCAGCAGTCGTAAAATGGCGTTGCATGTGGTAAAAATGTATTGCTGGCTTGTTTTCTTCAGAAGTGGAACTTGGGTTTCTGTCATTAAAGCCTGTATTATAATGTTTAATATCCAACGTTTTAAACATTTATTCGGCATTATAATGCCGTAAACGTCCATCTTCACTTCCTCTTCTTACTAGATTTCGCTTTCTTATTGTAATCCAGTGCCATCCCTATCCAATAATCAAAGTCTTTAGGCGAGTTTATACCTGATTCGTCAATGAGCACAAATCCAATCATGGGACGGGTGGTAAAATCCATTGTTTTGCACCCGGGCCTGATAATTGCCTGTTCATGATGAGCAGGGTCTATCCGACACATGAGCTGGTCTTTATACACACCCACACACATTTTATCATTGTACATAAATGTGAGTCCACCCATCATTTTCTTTTCTTCAATATTAGGCAGCGTTGCTAGTCTCTTTCTGATACGTTCTGCCAGTGTTTCATCGTAAGCCATAGTCAAATATATAAAATTTCTGATCGAGTCTTTAATTTTTAACTTTGTATTTTATATCCTCAATTTAAATAGGGTATCTTAAATTTACCAACCCCAACCTTGTAATGCCGAAATTAAAATTACTTCTTCTAACGCTTTTCATTTCCTGCGTATCTTATGGACAAAGGGTTGAAACTATTTACCTCAACCCCAACGACAGTACTACAAACATGTACGTTGCTGTTTTCCCTGAAAAAGGAACCCATAAAGTCATTTCTGGTATTGATGGATAGTTATGGAAATTCTCCAAAAGGGGTATTGTCTCAGACAGAAATTCCCACCTACGCCGCACAGCAAGGCATTTTAACTATCATTCCGTTATTAGCCACAGGTTCCACTTACTTTGGTAGTGATCGCGCTTCCCTTCAATCGTTAAGAGACATTGTACATATGGTGGTTGCGAGATACCAATTACAAGGCAAAGCTTTTTTTATTGGCGGCTTTTCAATCGGTGGTACATGCGCCTTAAAATATGCCGAACTTACTGTCCAGGAAAATGATCCCATTAAACCTTCCGCTGTATTTGCAATTAACTCACCTCTCGATTGGGAACGATATTATAAAGGTGCTAAAAGAGTAGTTAGATTATCGGATCAGGTTCAAGTCAACAAAGAGGTTTTTTATATGATAGAAAGAATAGAAAAAGAAGCGAACGGAACACCAAAAACTGCATTGGAAAATTATTATAATTTTTCTCCTTATTCGTTTTCCGACACAACCCAAAAAGCTGTAAAAAATCTAATCAATACTCCCCTAATGATTGTTACAGAGCCTGAAATTCAATGGTGGTTAGAGGAGCGTGGATATGACCTTTCCTATAATAATATTACCGACCATGCTGCCATGATAAATGAGCTGCAAAGATTAGGTAACAAGAATGCTGTTTTGATTACTACCACCAACAAAGGATATCGAAAATCCGATAACACCAGGCATCCGAATTCCTGGAGCATTGCAGAACCGGTGCATCTTATAAAATGGTTAATGGCGCAGTAGTAACAAATTGAGAAGAAAGTTGTACTTTCACCTTTAACTTTAATTAATCTCTTCATAAATAAATAAAAAATCCTCTATTATGAAAGCAGCTCTTAAATTTGGAATACTTTTTTTATTCATGTGTTTTGAAGCCATGTCACAACCGGTAACCGAAACCATTTTATTTAATAATTATGTGAGTCCTTCCGACAATGACCTGGTGAACAATTTTTCAGGAAGTATCTTGTTAACTCCTGTCTCCTCGAATGGTATTACCGGTGGTTGTCTAACCGTACCAACAACAGAAAGCTGGGGAAACAATAATGCTATTTATTGTTCTAAATACATGAATTCATCCCTATATTCAAATGATGCCCGGATTTCATTTAAGTACGACTCTACCCTGATTAATCCCATTAATTACGACAGGGCAGTTACAATTTATCTGAATCCTATTGCCGATTTCAATCACTATGTAATCGCTTCAATTACTTATGATAAAAAAATTCAGATAGTCAGTTATTTTGCCGCCAACAATCCGTTTCCTGTAAACCTGATTCACAATCATTGGTACGAATTCATATTGAGAACCAGTTATGATATGCCCATACCTGATTTATATGAGGTAAAGGCAGAAGCGCAATTGAATGATTTAGGGCCTACCGGTCTTACGCCACCAATTCCAGCAGGCAATTCTGATATTGTATTTACAGATAGTTTGTTGTATGTCGATACAGCAGTCCGGGTTTCATTTTCAGGGACCGCCTGGGGTGGAGCCAAGTATCTTGATAACTTCCAATTTCAAGGAATCAAAAGTGCTGACAGTTGCAATGCAACTACCGGAATACCTGCTGTTACAAATCCTGGGGTCGAAGTGTTTTTCACTGCCAACACTATTGAATGTACTTCTACACATCAGGAGTTATTACTTGAACTTTATTCCATTTCAGGTCAAAAAGTAGTTACTAAAAAACTTCCTTCCGGGTATTCATCTTTTTCCGTCAGTGACTTTGCTAATGGTTTATATTTGATGAAAATTATGGCTCCCGATGGAAAGGTGCAGCTGACAAAAAAGTTTATTGTTAGTAATTAGTGAAGTGATTGCAGGGAATAATATTCAAGAACTCAACTTATACATTTCAATTACAATGAAAACACATATTATATTAACAAGTCTGGTTTTAATATTTGCATGTTCAGAGAGTTTTTCTCAAATAAAATTCCAAAAAACATATAGTGGTGTATCGCCAATTGGACTAGGTTATTTTGTTATTCCTACCGTCGATAGTTGCTATTTGGCAGCAGGAGCAACCACAAGTTTTGGCGTTGGAAATTATGATGCCTTACTCATAAAACTAAATAGTTTCGGTGATACGATTTGGACGAAAACATTTGGAACACCTGGAAATGAAGGGTTTTATTTTATCCAGCAAACAAATGATTTAGGTTTTATAGCTACGGGCTTTACCTCTAGTATTGGTAATACCGATGTGCTTTTAGTAAAAACAGACTCTGTCGGAAATGTTCAATGGAGTAAAACATATGGAGGCAGTGTAGATATGGAACAAAGCTATTGTGTGCAACAAACTTTTGATAATGGATATATCATTGAAGGATTTACTCAAAGTTTTGGCGTAGGTCAAGATGATGTTTATCTTATAAAAGTAGATAGTGTTGGCAACTTGCAATGGTCAAAAACATATGGAGGTACCAATTATGACTTGAGAAATTCTGTACGTCAAACCTACGATGGAGGATATATTCTGGCAGGTCAAACTTTAAGTTTCGGAGCAGGGGGTGATTTGTTTTTAATTAAAACTGACAGCGTTGGTAATCTGCTTTGGTCAAAAACTTATGGTGGACCGGGAAATGAATATGGTTCAGAAATTCAAATAACGTCTGATAGCGGATATGTAATAGTTGGCTACACTTCAAGTTTTGGTGCTGGCAGCTATGATATCTATTTAATAAGGACTGATGAAGTGGGAGATACCCTTTGGACAAAAGCATATGGTGGAATAGGTTTTGAAAGTATGGGGTCTGTACAACAACTTAATGATAATGGATATATTATCTCTGGTTCAACAGATAGTTTCGGAAATGGTTTATTTGATTTTTACTTAATCAGATTAGACTCGACAGGTAACCCCATTGGTCAAAAACTTTTGGAGTTTTTGGTGATGAAAATGGAACTTCTGCAAGACAAACTCTTGAAGGTGGGTTTGTTGCAGCTGGGTTAACGAATAATTCCGGTTTGTTAATGAACAATCTCTACTTATTTACAACGGATAGTTTAGGCAATAGTGCTTGCAATCAAACCAATGTTGCAACCATTGTTAATTCAACCTCAACTCAAATAAACAATCCTCCAACAGTTACTACATCTCCGGCTACATTGGTTTCAACACCCACACTTTCCATTAAAAGCGGAACAGTTATATCAACGTTCTGTACAACCAACATTGAAGAATTTGCCAACTCTAATATAATTGATATTTTCCCAAACCCTTCATCTGGTATTTTTACTATAAATATTTCTAATTTTCAAAAAACCACTATTGAATTAACCGTTTTAAATGTCCTTGGAGAAATAATTTTGAAAACATTGATTTTATCTGATAAGCATGAAATTAATTTGGGAAATTTTGCGAAAGGAATTTATTTTATAAAAGCTACTGATAATAAAAATCACTATACCGGAAAAGTAATTGTCCGATAGTTTGTAATTGAATTGAATCAGATAGAAATGGCAACTACTTAAACTTTGACTAAGTATGAGAACTTGATGCCATGAAAAAACAATGTAATATGAAGCGAAATATTAGAGGCTTGTTTGACAGAAGCAGGTCTTTTTATGTGCTCTATTACAATTTGGTAATCCCGATTCTTCTTTGTAGTTTTGATCTGAATGCCACTTGATGCAATAATGAATCTATTTAAAAAAGCATCGGTTTTGAACCGGATAAATCATGTTGCCATGAAATAAATGTTTGATAAGGGGAAATTAGCCGGTTTTTCCTCTTTAATGCCGTCGTTAGAGGTAATTCTAACAGACAAAATAAATCATAGAAACGATGAAAAATGGCCTCTTTTATCTTCTGTCAATAATTGTCCTCCTGGTAGGCATACAAGCATGTAATACATACTATTTTCGATCAAATTATACAGAAAAGAATACTTTAATTCACGAAACAAAAAACCTGACGAAAAAACCGTTTTTGAAAGCACATCTCAAAAATGGTACGGTTTGCATATTGAAAGATAGCTGGGCAATTGATACCACCCTGAATACTGTTGGCGGCAACGGAACACAGTATGATTTTAATCGTCAACAAACTTTTCAAGGTTACATCAATATACCCATAGACAGCGTTGCGATTTTTGAAACGAATTCAAAAATTGTAAATCCGGAGGCAGGCAGAATTACTGCTCTAAGCTTATTGGCCGGACTTGATGTTGTTTTAGGGCTTATTTGCCTTACAAATCCCAAGGCTTGTTTCGGCTCATGTCCTACTTTTTACATCCATGAAAGCGATAATTTCCATTATGCAGATGCAGAAGGGTTTTCCAATGCTATATCACCATCAATGGAATATTATGATATTGACGCTTTAAATCACCATAATATAACTAATAATGTTTTTTCAATCACAATGAAAAATGAAGCACTAGAAACACATTGTGTTAAAAATGTAAAACTTTTTGCTTTCCCGCTTGAAAAAGGAGAACGGGTCTATCAAACACCAACCAACGATTTTTATCTCTGTGAAAATGATTACTCATTATCTCGTGCAATCGCGAATGAAGGAGATATTACAACAATTTTAAAGGACCCGGATCGTCAGGAAAGATTTTCATTGTCTGATGAAAAGAATTTATGCAGCAAAGAAGAAATATTCTTAACCTATAACCATGTTAATAACACTGAAAATCTAGGCCTTCTTTTAAATTTTCGCCAAACATTGATGACCACATATTTATTCTATAGTGCCATGGGTTATATGGGGGATAATGTGAGTGATGTGTTTTCGGTTTTGGAAACAAATGAGAAAATGAAAAATAATTTTGATGCCACAACAAAAGCACTCGGAGGGATTGAATGTTTTTTGTGGAACGAGAAATCAAATAATTGGGAAAAACAATCCACAATAAATGAGACGGGACCCATTGCTATTAACAGGCAATTCATCCCTTTTCATAATACGAATTGCAATGAAAAGGTCAAAATTAAACTTGTTTTGAACAAGGGCTTGTGGCGCATAGATTATGTATCGCTCACAAATATTAAGCAGATTGTTAAACCAAAAGAAATATACCCCATAGCAATCTACAATAAAGGAACATTAGACCAACTGGCATTAGTTGAAATTAACGCTCCCGATAAATATCTGCTTTCAATGCTAGGTAGTAATTATAAATTCGATTTTATTCTTCCTGATGCGAATGCCACTTATGAATTTTTCCTTTACTCCAAAGGGTATTATCTGGAATGGATGCGCGAGCATTGGTTAAAAGATAAAGATTTATTAAAACTTAAACAGATGGTTGATAATCCGAAAAAGTATCTTCGGGAAGAAGCAAAATTTTACAAAAAGTACGAATCCACTATGGAAGAAGAATTTTGGAATTCAAAAGTTGACACAAAAGCATTCTCATACTATGAAAACTAATTTCGCACTAATAATTCTTTTGTTAATTATATTCACTAGTTGCTCAACTCCGGGATATTTACCAACTTCATCCGGAATTGATGTTAATGAATACGGCTCATACATTAAAATAATTCAAAAGTCGGCTTCCAAAATTAAGGGTGAATTAATTGCAATTGACAACAATAGAATTGTAGTATTGGTAGAAGAGACAAAAAAATGTATGGTTATTTCCTTAAATGATGTAAGCCACTTTAAACTTAGATATGCCAAGCCAAAGCATTATGGCTGGACTATTCCGGCTTTTATTGTTTATCCGCTCATTCATGGTTATTACTCCATTGCTTCCATACCAATTCATTTAATTGTTACAATTTCGGTGACAGTCTCTGGAGAAAGTGCTTTTATGTACAGTGACAAAAATATGACTTTTGAAAAGTTAAAAATGTTTGCAAGATTTCCACAAGGCATTCCACCTAATGTCGATGTAGCAAGTCTAAAATAAAAAGTAAACTATATAACTCCGTGAGAGTGCGAACATTTGAATTGCATAATCTTGCTCGCAATTTACTCAATTAATTAAAAATTTAAATATATGTTTATCCTTCGGTGCAAGTTTCGGGGCAGGAATTGTACTTTCTTTTATTGGTGTTGCATCCATTAAGAAACCTTTTAAAGTTAAAGCCCCTGCTTATGCCTTAATTTATCGAGGATTATTAAACGTGTGATTTGTGAAAAAACTCTTACCGTTCATATTCACTTGTTAATTAACCCCTTATATTGATTAAGGCATTTTAGTTTTCTGACGCAAGTCATAACCAGAGTTGCCTAAGATCATTTTTTTCGGGGGTTTCACAGATTACTTTTAAGATGTGAAAATAATGGTAAAGATTTAATTAGTACTTCAAAAATCATTTGTAAAAATTTCAATTGAATTCCGAAATTACCTTCCATACAATAAGGTTAATTGTTCAGGAAAGACATGGTATCCTCTTCTGACACCGGTTCTGTTTCCCTGTTTAAGTACTTTCATCCGACTTCGCTAAAACACATTCCCCAAAAAAGTGAAAACCTCAAATATCTTTGTTTAAATAAAAACCATGAAGAAGTATCTTATCCTTTACTATTCAAAAACCGGCAATTGTAAGTTCGTCGCTGAAAAATTATCCAGAGAATTTACCTGTGATATTGAAATGATAAAACCCGGGATTAACAATACCGGTATCTTGTTTCTTTTATCTCTTATGAATATTTCTGTTCCTGTGAATACTTCCGCCAGCACAATCGGGAAGTATGATGAAATAATTTTGATCGGACCGGTATGGGGAGGGCTACTTATTGCCCCCTTAAAAAGTATCTTGAAAATGTGTATCCGACAAACCAAAGTTATTCATTTTGCTGTCACCTGTGAATCGAAAGAAAGCGATAAAAATGGCAAATATGGATATAACACGGTACTAAATAAATTTAAAGCAGTAGCCGATAAAATGACCGGAGCCACCGCTGCATTTTCAACTTCATTAATAACAGGATACAATGAAAAAGATTATAGCATTAAGGTGAAACCAAAATTTACGAATGCAAACTTTGGTGAGGAATTACTAAAGCGATTCAATATTTTCAGGCAAAGCATAACCGGGATAAACTCCGATGTTGAGTAGCATTTCCTTTGCAGGTCTAAATGTTTATCTGTTTCGCTATTAAAGAACTATTTTCCATCTTTCAGAAGTTTAGGGAAATTATATTTGCTAAAGATTGGCTTTTGTACCTGCTGGAAGCGAAATTTGCCTATAATCCTTCTTTTTTATAGTTTTGACCAACTGTGTGAGACAATGCAACAAGTTATTCCAAATTCTGAATAAAGAAATTACAAAAATATGACAACAGCCATTTTACAAACAACACCAGCATCAGAAATAGTAAGCTTCCGGATTTTTAATACCACAAGAGCAACCCTGTTTCGCGCCTGGTCTAATCCCAATCATTTAAAAAACTGGTGGGGGCCAAAAGGATTCACGAATACATTTAATGAATTTGACTTTCGGGTTGGAGGCAAATGGAGTTTTATAATGCATGGTCCCGATAAAGGGAATTATGCAAATGAATGTGAATTTATAAAAATTGAGGAGCCTGCACTTATTGCCTGGAAACGCCACTCCAAACCACTTTTTCAGGTTGTCGCTACTTTTGAGGATATGGGAAGTGACAAAACAAAACTTGTTTTCAAAATGCTATTCGAGACGGAAGAAGAATGTGGGAAACTAAAACCATATGTAATAGATAAAAATGAGGAGAACTTTGACAAGCTGGAAGTTGAGCTGACTAAAATGAAGGCCCATAATAGCTGAATGTGATTTCTGCGTATTTCTTTGTCCGGGTTAAAGTTGCATTTCGTCTGAAATATGCCACAGAGGAGTAATCCTTAGAGTAAAAACGTTTACATTAAAGTGTCATTGAATTGATTCTCCTGAGTCGGAATTTGTTGATTTCGACTTATTTGTTTACTTTTAGTTCTTAATTTGTCAAATCCCGGCTTCATCTCCCAAAAATCCAAAATCATGAAAACACTTTTTTTATTTTTAACTGTTTTCCTTTGCTTTTACATTCCTTCATTTGCTCAAACGAATTGGGTTGTTTACGATACCATTAATTCTCCGTTACCGAATAACACTGTTTATAAAGTGGTATCAGATAATAGTGGAAATATTTGGGCTGCTACCTTCAAAGGGCTAGCCAAATTTGATGGTAGTAACTGGACCATTTATGACAGCATTCCCAACACCTCATATGCACTGAAAAATCTTTTTGCTTTGGCTTACGATGAGGTTAATGATTTCATATATGTAAGTATGCCCGGACTATTAATTCGCTTTGATGGAATCAACTGGAATACCTGGAACCATCAGGGCTATTCAAATGAAAATGTTATTGATGCACAGGGAAACGTATGGATGGCACTATATAGCGTGGGTGTAGGAGTTTTTGACGGAACTTCTATTTCTTATTACAACACTTTTAATAGTCCGATTCCCAGCTCTTTGGTAGCAGATATTGAGATGGATAATAATGGTGATTTTTGGATATTAGCCGGTGATGGTTTGACACATTTTGATGGTACAACCTGGACAATATTTGATACTTCGAATACTTCTTTACCTTCAAATGCTATTTATGGAGTTGGTTCAGACCAAAATAATTTGTTGTGGGTTCATGGAAATTTAACGCAGAACAGTGCTTTCATTTATACTTATAATGGTTCCACATGGACCGCTTTCGACACCACTATTTGTCAACCCCTAAACGCTTTTAGCTTTATCGAATCCGATGCTTTGAATAAAATTTGGATTGGTACTTATGGCGAAGGGCTGCAAATGATCAATGGATTAAATTGTTCCGTTTACACCGATGCTAACTCGCCCCTTCCAACAAACTATATTCTGGATATCCATATTACAAATAGCCAAACAATGTGGATAGCGACCCAGCTAAGCGGATTGATAAAAGTAGATTTACCTGTTGGCGTTTCAGAGACACCCCGGGATGAAGTTTTTGGCATTCATCCAAATCCCGCATCCGATAAAATTACTATTACCGATTTTCCGGGGGGTATAGTCCGGATTACTAATGTTTTGGGTGTAGTTGTATTTAGTGCAGATTTTGGATATGCGGGTTCAGTTGAAATCGATATCAATACGCTGGCATCCGGCGTTTATACCGTCAAAACCATGACTGGTAATTCTAAAATTATTAAATTATAATATAGCGTTGCCGATAGTTGCATTCTACTGCTGATTCATACTGGTTTGTGAATAATTTTGTGATTACAACTCTTTTAATTACTTTCGTTTTAAAAGAAATCTAGCGAAGAACTACTCAAGATACAATTTTGATCTGGTGAAAAAGTTTTTTCTAAAATTTAATTGTGTTATCCATGCAAGGTATTTTAAAATTATTCGCCATTTTATTTTTAGTCGTGAATAGTTTTTCTGTAAACGGGCAATCAGATTCCATTCGCCATCAAATTGGAGTTGGTATTTGGCCGTTCTTTCAATTTTATCCATATGTAAACGTTGAGTACAAGACTTTTTTTCAAGAAGAGAGCATTTTATAATTTTAGTATTGGGATGAGCCTAACTCGTTCGAAAAGCTTGAATGCTACGAATGGTTACCAGTAGGATATATTTGGTTCCTCGTCGGTTGGATTAAAGTATGACTTTTTCAATGTGTGCCGGTTTAATATGGCGGCTCAGGTAACGGGTTACTTTGGCAGACAACAAAGTCGTGCGAGAGAAGGCCTTTTCATTGGACCTGAACTTGGGCTTGAGCTTAGAGCGGCCAGATTTAAATCAGGTGAAATAGCTCCATTCTCAAAAATTCAAATCGGCTTTGGGTTCATTCATGAAAGGTTGAACGATTCCAGTCCCCTTATAATTACATTTCTGATGACATCTATTTTCAGGGTTTTGGCTTAATTATTTTAGGGATAAATTACAGGTTTTGATTTGGGGAAGCAGGAATGGTTTGCCAGATAGTGTACAACAATACTTGATCATTAATATGCATTTTTGTATCTTCACCTACATTTGATTTTGAAAGCACCAAAACATGAAAGCATTTTTACTTAGCTGTGTTTTTAGTCTGAAACTTTTATTGGCCTCTGGACAACAAGTTGGTTTTTCCGGAGGTTATTGTACCAATCAATTTTATAATTTTATTGAAGAAGGTGGTCATACATCGGCATTGTATCAGGATGGTACAGGTTATCGCTTTAACATAAACCTCGATAACATACGATTGGACTCTATACCAATCAGAACGTCCGTTCATTATGAAAAATTTACCGGGGGACTCATAACCAGTGATGGTGGCATGGGAGGAGGCAGTACAACCGGAGCAGAAGTTAAAAAGTCGGTGCTAGGAATATCCTTGTTTCCTATAAACATCAGAATTTTTAAAGAGTTGAAATTAAGTGTAGGAAGTGAACTAAGTTATCTGGTAGGTTCTGAAGTAACAGGCAGCAAAAAATAACCAGCATTTCGGCACCAGGAAGCTATACCAATTTACATGATAACCAGACCGCCTTTTCAAAGCATTTACCTTTGGAGTCATCGGCAGAGTTGCCTATAACTTCAAAATGTATCAAAATTACTATTTGGTTCCTGAGTATAATTTCTATCTGGGTTTAACCCGTGAATTTGAAGATACAGAAATCTATACCTACTCATACCGAAATCTTTTTATGCTTGGCATAGCCAAAAGGATAAATCGGTAAAACCTGAAAGCATCACATAACCCGTCGAAAACCATAAATTAAACACATTATAGGCATTATTTTGCCGCTTATTATGGGGGTTGTCGTCTTGCTCCTCCGCAGTTGCAGGTATTTTCCTACATTAGTGATTTGAATCACATTATGAAAATAAACGCAAATGGGAGTTGCGGGGAATAGATGTTATCAGCAATATTGGACATGACCGACACAACAGAAATATTCTCACCTGATAACAATAAAAAGTTGCATTTCTACGACTCAATTGAGCCGAGAATGGGCATCACAATAAGCAAATTTTCGTTGACCAACATTTTGACCAAGGAAAAAATAAAATTCCCTGGAATTTGGACACTTGGTTACAAAGGACATTCAACTTCTTGGGCGGACAATTCAAACTATTTTTCTTTAGCAATTGGCAGCCCTTTTGACTGTTTTTTAGTTCTTGAAATTACGACCAAAGAGTTTGGAGTTATCAAATTTATAAACGTTTGGAACTTGGACGCTAAATGCTACAACGACAAAATTGAAATCGAATTTTCGGACGACCAAATACCTGAAAAAATTGAACATAATAAATACCCTACCCGACACTTTACAAAACCGCAAAACTTGACATTGAAATTTGGTGATTTAAAATGGTTTAGCCTTGACAGCCTTGAGAACTTTAAGAAAATAGAAAGTGAAATTGATCAACATGACTTAAAACCAATTGACAATGGTTGGAGAGAATTTAAAGGAATTTTACCACAGACAACGGAATTAATAGTTTGGGAATTAAAAGAGTTTGCAAAATACGGTGACAAACAATGTGAAATGTGGTTAAATGAACTTATGACAAAAACAAATGACCCTAACGTATGGACAAAAACATCTGACTACATTGGACATAAAAACCGTATTTAGAAAAAATACTGCTGGTAACAGCACATTTGCTCCCGATAGCTATCGGGAAGGCGGGGTTCCGTGCTCCGCAGACAGTTTTGTGGTTAAAGGAAGTGCAGTTCTCGAATGAACATTTGTACTGAAAAGCCCGCCCATCCCAAATCTGCAAAATGTTCGTTGTGCGCTATTATAAATTAGTTTCTATGATAAATTTGAAGATAAAAACTTTGTTTGGACTTTATGGACTGATCTTAATTTCTGGCTTTATTCAAAGTTGTTGTCATGAGGATCTTAGAATTACCTCACAAGGCAGAATGAATGCTTGGGAATTATACCAATCTGCTAATGGAATTGGAAGAAAAGAAATATCAATAATTAAAGGTGACTTTATTCTAAGTGCAATATTCAAAGATGAACTGGTTATAAATAACAACTTTTCATTATTATCTGCTAGTTATGCATTATCGTGCTCAGAGACTTGGGTAAATTCTATTGACTCAACTTCCATGTCGGTATCAATTGATAGGAAATAATATTAAATAGTGATACCATTCCTGCACATAGAAATCTACTCACCCTAAGTAATTCTGGAATTACTTTACACAATCTTGCTCTTGGAGGAGTTGAGTTTCGATTTACCAAATCCTTCTTTTCCAATGCAACAATGGAAAATGGGGAGTATAATTTTACTTTCAATGGAAAAACTACTGACAATATTATTCTTGAAACTAACAAAAATCTAAGCGTAGAATTATAGCAGGGATAAACAGCGCACAATCGTGTAGCCCGCCCTGCCGGAAAATTCCGACGGGAGAGGCGCTCTCACATCCGCCAGATGGCGGATACGTACCGGGTCTCGTATATCTGCCGGATGGCAGATTCGCAAAATGATGGGTTGAGTTCGTAATATCCCGATAGCTATCGGGACTAAGTACAGCTCCATGCCGTTGACTACTTTTCATAATCAGCCTGATGAATATTCCGGAACATGGAGACTCATTGCTTTTTGGCAACTCCCCAATCTCATTTTCAATAAAACACAGCTAAAAGCAGCCTAAATTTTGTTACCCTATTGACAATTTTCGTAGGGTTATGAATATTATATGAGCCAAAAAATTGAAAAGTTGGCTAAAAACCATCTTTTTTGTAGCTTTGAGCTACAGGGCGAGCCATAAAGCATATTGTAAAATAAAAATATACTCCGTTTTGAACTTGGTATTAACTTCGGTGAATGGTAATAGAATTCAAAAACTGAGTTATTGCACGAACTGACGTTATCCGTAATTTTAAATTCATGAAAATATTCTGTTGTATAGTGTTAATATTCATTTTGAGTAGAACTTGCGAAGGGCAAAATTTAGTGCCGAATTGGAGTTTTGAAGACACATTACACTGTCCGGCATATCCGGACATTTTCGAAGCAAATGGATGGATGGCTTATAGAAACACCCCTGGTTATTTTAATTCCTGTAACTTAAATGGATTAGCCGGAGTCCCTTCAAACCTTATGGGCTTTCAATATCCGCTTACAGGAAATGCTTTTGCAGGAATTGTAACATTTTCTAAATTATATGTGGACCATAGGGATATCGCGGGTATTCAATTAGCACAGCCACTATCCATTGGACAAAAATATTTTTTATCATTTTTGTAAGCAATTCGTGCGATAGTTCATCAAACAAAAATATGGCAACTAATAAAATAGGTGCTAAATGTAGCATGGACCCGTATTGGCAATCAAACCCAATTCCTATAAATAATTCAGCACATGTATATTCTGATTCCATAATTGTTGATTCATTAAATTGGGTAAAAATATCGGGATCTTTTATTGCCGATTCTGCATATCTTTTTTTTTTCATTAGGCAATTTTTTTACCGATTCAGCTACTACAAAAGTTTATTTTGATAGTACAGCAGATGTTGCTTACTATTATGTTGATGACATAAGGTTATCCACTGATTCAAATTTTGTAAATTCGATTAGTAATTTTAATCACCTAAACCAGGTTAATATTTTTCCGAATCCATTCAGGGAAAGATTAGAAATTAAAAAAATGAATGCTGATCCTACTGAAGTAATTTTATATGATTTAACTTCTAGAAGAATAATTCAACAGAAATTTTACAAACTCTATTTCCTTAAATACTGCACCCTTTGCAAAAGGTCTTTATATTTACGAAATAAGAAATAAAAACGGTGTGATTAAGAAAGGGAAGGTTGTGAAAAATTAATGACAGCTTTGTTCGTCGAATAAAAACTACGGATAACAGCTGGTATGCCGAGAGGCTAATGTTTTGAGGTGGTGAATGTGTTTTTAGCTTCGTTTGGGCCCTCCTACGCTCAGAAAAAGAGCTTCGGAGGGCGCGGTGTAAAGGGGAAATATTTAACTTTCGTGCTCCGAATTCGCCCTGCGGCAACTGGCGGAACGTTATTCATAAGTGGTGGGACAGACATCATACTAATAATAACATCATGACAATAAATAAATCCTTCCTTTTCTTGATACTTATCGCTTTACTATCTTGTAAAAGCTCGGTCGACAAAAACACCGACAATTTGAATTTATTTTCAAAGTGTTCAGACAAAACTGTTAGCGACAACTACAAAGAGGTAAACAACTCTTTATTTAAAATTAAATATCCAGACAATTGGACTGAAGACCACGAATTGCCCAGCGGACTGGATATTAGCTCAAATAATTTTCAAGACACACTGCAAAGAGGATTTATGTTTAGCGTTGTACCTTATCAAGAAATGTATCTCAAAAAGAACCCAACAATTAATTACTTTAAATACATAAATACCACTTATAATAATTTTGAGGGCTGTGTTCCTTACTCGGAATGACTTATTCGCTCGCGAATTCGACAGTACGGTTTATTGGAGATCAGAATTAAAATTTGTTAACAAAGCAAAATCCCAAATTTATTTTTTTAGTTATGGGCAGACGTCATAATAAAAACAAAGAGCCTGAATGGTGTGACTTTAAAGAAATTGTCGAGTCTTTAAAAATTATTGAATAGACATTCCAATTCGTGCAGACACATTTCAAAGCGCAACTGTGGGCCACCACCAGACCGGCAACACGGGTTTTGCGTCAGGCGGGCATTTTGTTACATAGAATTTAATTGGTAATTTTGATATCTCAAATAAATAGAAATCACGCTCCGTGTCAAGCCCAAGCGCAAAGCCCCGGAACGTCAGGTTGTGAAAAAACTCACTTCCCATTTTATTTCTTCCAAAATAGCTTTTAAAATTTCTTTACAAGAGCAATACAACGTTTCTAGCGCATGCGAAAATCAAGCTGCTAAGTTGAGTTGAAAAATGTTGAAGTGTGTAATGCGATTAAAATAAGTTATTTTAAACATAAAAAGCCACTCCTTGCGGTATTTTGGCTTCCAGTTTTTGAGTGTTAGCATTAGATCATCCAAAGTAAAAATGTTCAAGACTCGTTTGATGTTATAGTTCAACATAATAAAACTCCATTCTCCATTTACTTTTTCAAGACCGATGAGGTTTGTGTAGTAATACCCCCATTTTCGTTTTATAGTTCCAAATATGTGTTCGTTAATTTCCTGTCGTTTGCGATAGAGGTCTTGGTTCCGGGAATAGTTTTTATTGTTTCGCTCCACCGATTCGGCATATTGACTCCGTTCAATTTCTCTTCCTCCTTTTTGTCGTCCTGTGCACAACTGTTTTGCCGGACAATTTTTACATTCCGGTGTCCGGTACTTTTTATATTGATACGATATTTTATCATCCCGCTTTTTGATATGCCAGGTGCCAAATGTGGTGAGTGTTTGTCCTTCAGGACACGTATAAATATCATTCTTTTTATTGTACTTGAATTTATCAACAAGATATTCTTTCGTTGTTCCTTTTGGATTGGAGTTCACCAGTTCCTGTTGCGCTACTATTGTTTTTAAATCGTTCTGTTGACAGGCTTCAATTTCCCGTGCGTTGTTGTATCCTTTATCTGCCAGCAGGGTAAACTTGTTTGCTTTTAAATTTTCTTTTGCTTCCAATGCAATTGCTGAAAGTGCGTTGCGATCGTTCCGGTTAATCGTATGTGTAGCTACAACAAGTTTATGTTTATCATCAACTGCCGTTTGCGTGTTATAGCAAACTTCTACCACTTGTCCTTGTATCAAAAGACTTCTACTGTCGGGATCCGTGGTAGATATTTGCGGTTCGCCGCTTTCTGTCAGTAATTCACTTAGCATTTCATACTTGATTTGATTCATTTGCAGTCGTTCAATTTTGTCCTGCAAATCACCAATAAGTTCGGTGCTCTCTTCTTTGTCCAAAGTGTCTAATTGCGTTAGATACTCCAGCGTTTTCTCTTCAATGTATTGGAGATGCCTTTCGATCTTTTTGGAGAGTAATTATTTTTCTTACTGTTATGTGCTCTTGATTTGGTACCGTCGATAGCTATGGTTTTGCCACTTATGAGGCCGGCATCCATCAAAAAAGCGACAAACAGTTTGAACATATTTTTCAGAGCGACCGGATTGTCTTTACGGAAGTCGGCAATGGTGTGGTAGTTGGGAACCAGTCTTCCGCATAGCCATTGCATTTCAGTATTCCGTTTGCATTCCTTTTCCAACCGGCGAGATGATCGGATACCGTTCTGATAGCCGTACAAATAAATCTTTAACAAAATTCGTGGATCAAAGGATGGGCGTCCTTCCTGTTGTATAGTTTTAGCTTTAAAACCAAGTTTAGATAAATCCAGCTTTTCGGCAAAAGCATCCAGGAACCGGACGGGATCATCCGATGCCACCAGCTCCTCCAGGGAACTGAAAGAAACCTGGTGGCGATCTATGGGTACTATGTGTTGCATAGGAATTAAATTTCCTAAAAAATACCAATGAAAAGGCTCACATTCATAACTATTTTTCAATAGAAATTAACAATGGATGGGGAAAATTAGTATTTTCACAGTCTGACGTTAGCGGCAAGCTATAGACAGCTTTTCGTTTAAAAATTATATAAGAGAAGAATGACAAAAAGAGTATCCAGTATTTTACAATTCACTTTGGTTTTAAACTTGTTAGCTTGCTTAGTAAACTCTTGTAAGAATGGTGACAAAAACCTATTTACACCACCTCAAAAATTAGAAGATGGTTTAAAAATCTCTTCATTACAAGATCAGAAGATTGATGAAAAAAAAGTGGCTGATTTAATGGACTCCATCCAAAAAGGAGTCTATTCTAACATCCATAGCATTCTCATAATGCGAAATGGATATTTAGTTTTTGAAAAATATTTCCCCGGAGAAGATAAAATTGTAGGCAAACTGGGATCATTTAACCGACAACATCATGTAGATTCGTTACATGACATCCGAAGTATTTCTAAAAGTATTACCGGACTTGCAATTCTTATCGCTTTAAAAAATGAACAAATAAAAAGCCTGGATACTAAAATCCTGGACTATTTTCCAGAATTTAATAAATACAACTTCGGGTATAAAAGTGAAATTACAATCCGTCATTTATTGACAATGAGCGACGGCGTGGACTGGAATGAAAATATTTCATACTCTGATACAACTAACAGCGAAATCCAAATGAATTGGTATGTTAAAGACCCCATTGCGTTTTACTTTAGTAGAAGTTCGACAAATAAGCCAGGAACCGTTTTTAACTATAGTGGCGGTTGCACACAGTTACTTGCTGCAATTATTAATAAAACTACAGGACTACCAATAGATGAGTTTGTTAAAAAAGAAATTTTTGACCCTTTAGAAATCAAACACTTTGAATGGGTAAAAGGAAATGGTGGAATTCCTATTGCTGCTTCGGGTCTTAGACTTACATCCAGAGATTTAATCAAAATAGGAAGTCTCTATCTTAACGCTGGTGCCTGGAATGGTCAACAGCTTATTTCTAAAGACCTGATTACCGAAGCCCAAAAAACTCAAATATCTATAGAACCCGATTTTAATTATGGATTCCAAATTTGGCTTCCAACTGATGAAGTCTCTGCCAGAAAAATTACGACTGTAGAAGCTAATGGCAATGGCGGCCAAATTATTGCAGTAAGCAAAGACTTCAATTCAATCATCGTTATTACAGCAGGAAATTACAACAGGCGTGACATGGGTTGGGAGTCACCAGATCTTTATGTTAAGTATATTTATCCAGCCATGTTAAAGTAATTACACAAAGCCAGCCGCTAACACGCGTGGCCGTTGCCCGCCTGGCCAGTCGGACAGGCACGACTCCCTAAAAAACACATCTATATTTTATTGATGTCATTATTAACCATATACGGCTATACAAGCACTAATTTTTGATGAAGCTATTTGTCGCTAAGGAGTGTGGTAGCATTAAAAAGTTGAAAAATGCAGCGGCTTTGTTGAAATTGCACCGAAAATCGATTGCGACGGGCACACTTATTCTTTTACGGGTTACGAAATTAACATATTTCTTTAGGTTATAAACAAGTGCTGACATTAACACATGTTTCATTGCTTGTTTAATTCCTCTTGCATTCGTTCGTTTAAGGTTTAAGAAGTTGATCATAGTGCCAAGCACTGGTTCAACGGTGCTGCTTCTTTTTTTCAGGATACGTTTTGCATGCATTGTTTGCAACTTTTCATGCATCTTATCATAGTGAGGTTTGAAAATGCTGTTATCGATTTTCTTGAACTTTGTTTTTTCACCGATGCAGGATTTTCGCAATGGACAATTTTTACATACTGTTTCACTACTCCTGTATACTTTCATCATATATCCACTGCTGTTAGGCCCTGTTCTCTTCAGGGGTAGGACAGCTTTATTACCTCTTTGGCATTCGTATTGATCCTTTTCTTTATTATAAATAAAGCCTTCACGTTCACTTTTGTATTGACCAAAATTTGGGATAAATGCATCAATGTTATTTTGCTCGCAATATTCAAGGGCTTCTCCACTGGAGTAAACTGCATCGGCTACGATTTGTTCAACCTTAATTTGCTCTTGCGCCAAATTTTGTTTAGTGTGTTTCAAAACAAAAGGCAGACATTCACTATCACGCTTATCGGCATAATCGGCTACGGCACCGGTAATCACATGAAACGAGTCATCAACTGCAATTTGTGCATAATAATTCATTTGCCTTGCTTTTCCGGGCTTAACCGCTATTCTGGAATCCGGGTCAGATGGCGAGTAATGTGTGTGATTACTCAGGTAACGGGGTCGAATTAAATTACCAAATTCGTCGACCCGGTCTGTACCTTGATGTCCGGGTTGGTCTTTGTACTCTTCACTTTTCCAACTATGGTGATAGGTTACTTCTTTATGCTTTTTGCTTGTGATGGTATCTTTGCTTTTATCTATTGGAACGGTTTGGGGAGCATTAATAAATGCATCGGTTGATTGATTCAATTCCGTGGCAAAGTCTTTTGCATCATCCATTACAGCTGCTTCTGCATCTTCATCAAGAACCGGTTTTTCAATAAGGCTATCCAGGCTGGCGTTGGCTTTAATAAATGCGCTATCAATGGCTTGTCGCTTTCCTCTAACCATTCCTTTACTAATGCACATAGAAAGCACTTTTTGAAACAACTTTAAAAATACGGATTCTCCATAAAGTTGGCGAGTGCGACTCAGGGTAGAGTGCCATGGCAGCGGTTCATCGATGTCGTAGCCAATGAAAAGAAGGATATCTAAACGCATGGAGGCAAAAGCAATAATTCTTCGGTCACTATTAATATTTTCCAGATATCCGACTAGCATCAACTTAAAAAACACAACGGGGTCAATGCTGACTTGTCCTTCTGTACCATAATATTGGGCAGTTTCCTTGTAAAGGAATCGCAAATCAAGTTCAGTATTTATAAGCCGGTAGAAATTATCTTCCGGCACCCGTTCAGATAGCTGAAACGAGGTAAATAATTTTTCGGAATAGTTCTTTTTGCCTTGCATAAACCAAAGTTAAACTACCAAATGCCCATCTTTTAAAAAAGTTGCTAATATTAATTAACATTCGTACCTTAGTTGCGCAACAAGCACACGGGTTTGGCAAAAGTGGCAGTTCAGTGCTCCGCAGACACATTTGTGGTTAATCAAGGTTTGGTTCTCCGCATCAGCATTTGTGGTGAGAATCGCCACCTTCGCCAAGCCCGAAAACGTCAGGTTGTGAAAAAACTCCATTCCCATTTATTTTTCTCCAAAAACAGCTTTTAAAATTTCATTCTAAGTGCAGTGCAACGTTTTATACGCATGCAAAAATCAGGTTGCAAAGTTGGGTTGAAAATAGTTGAAGCGTATAATGCGGTTAAAATGCGTCGCTATTAAAGCAAAAGCCACTCCTTGCGGTATTTTGGCTTCCAGTTTTTGAGTGTTTGCATAAGATCATCCAAAGTAAAAATGTTCAAGACTCGTTTGATGTTATAGTTCAACATAATAAAGCTCCATTCACCGTTTACTTTTTCCAGTCCTATTAAGTTTGTATAATAATATCCCCACTTTCGTTTGATGGTGCCAAAGATGTGTTCGTTTATTTCTGTCGTTTTCGATATAAAGTTTGATTTTGGGAATAATTTTTATTGTTACGCTCCACCGATTCGGCATATTGACTCCGTTCAATTTCTCTTCCGCCCTTAGCTTTTCCGGTACATAAATATTTTACCGGACAATTTTTGCACTCCGGTGTCCGGTACTTTTTATATTGATACGATATTTTATCATCCCGCTTTTTGATATGCCAGGTACCAAATGTGGAGAGTGTTTGTCCTTCAGGACACGTATAAGTATCATTCTTTTTATTGTACTTGAATTTATCAACAAGATATTCCTTCGTAGTCCCTTTTGGATTGGAGTTCACCAGTTCCTGTTGCGCTACTATTGTTTTTAAATCGTTCTGTTGACAGGCTTCAATTTCCCGTGCGTTGTTGTATCCTTTATCTGCCAGCAGGGTAAACTTGTTTGCTTTTAAATTTTCTTTTGCTTCCAATGCAATTGCTGAAAGTGCGTTGCGATCGTTCCGGTTAATCGTATGCGTAGCAACCACTAATTTATGTTGATCATCAACAGCGGCCTGCGTGTTGTAGCATACTTCTACCACCTGTCCTTGAATCAAAAGACTCTGCTGTCGGGATCCGTGGTAGATATTTGGGGTTCACCGCTTTCTGTCAGGATGCCGTTCGATCTTTTTTGGAGAGTAATTATTTTTCTTACTGTTATGTGCTCTTGATTTGGTACCGTCGATAGCTATGGTTTTGCCACTTATGAGGCCGGCATCCATCAAAAAAGCGACAAACAGTTTGAACATATTTTTCAGAGCGACCGGATTGTCTTTACGGAAGTCGGCAATGGTGTGGTAGTTGGGAACCAGTCTTCCGCATAGCCATTGCATTTCAGTATTCCGTTTGCATTCCTTTTCCAACCGGCGAGATGATCGGATACCGTTCTGATAGCCGTACAAATAGATCTTCAACAAAATGCGTGGGTCAAAGGATGGGCGGACTTCTGGTTGTATGGCTTTCGTTTTAAAACCAAGTTTAGATAAATCCAGCTTTTCAGCAAATGCATCCAGGAACCGGACGGGATCATCCGGTGCCACCAATTCCTCTAGCGAGCTGAAAGAAACCTGGTGGCGATCTATGGGTACTATGTGTTGCATGGGAATTAAATTTTCCTAAAAATACCAATGAAAAGGCTCACATTCATAACTATTTTTCAATAGAAATTAACAATGGATGGGGAAAATTAGTATTTTCACAGTCTGACGTGTGCAGCGATTTTTTGAGTAGCCGGGAAAATTATAAAAAATAACATTCTAAAAGAAAAAATATGCAGAGAAGGAAATTTATTGAAATTGGTGGTTTGCTTGCCGCTTCAACACAACTTTATGCATTTACAGGAAGTCATAATATTATAAAGCCAAACGACAATTTAATACAAATGGATTTTATTAATGATGGTATTGGATTGTCTCCGAAAGAATATACTAATCTTTTGATGAAACTAGTAGATGAAGGAAAGATTAAGGCAGATAATTTTTCTAATGGAGGAATTGTAGAGGAATTAGAAAAAAAATTTGCAACTCTTTTGGGTAAAGAATCTGCGGTTTTCATGCCTACAGGAACTTTGGCAAATCATATTGCTGTTCGCAGACTTGCCAACAATAATCGCAGAATCATAGTTCAAGAACAAAGCCATTTTTATAATGATAGTGGCGATTGTGCTGAAACACTTAGCGGACTAAATCTTATTACCACAGGAGACAATGTTGTTGATTTTTCTGTAAACGATGTGATAAATATTGCAAACCAAACAAAAACAGGCAGAGTTGAAACAAGGATAGGTGTAATTGCTATTGAAACACCTGTTAGGAGAAAACAAGACCGTATTTTTAAATATGAAAAAATTAAGCCAATAAGTGACTATGCTAAAAGCAATGGAATAAAAATGCATTTGGACGGAGCAAGGTTGTTTGTACAATCTGCTCATACCAACATAGAACCCGAAAAATATGGAGAGTTATTCGACACTGTTTATACATCTATGTATAAATGTTTCAATTCTCCTTCTGGCGCGATATTGGCGGGTACAAAGCAGTTCACAGAATCCTTGTATCATGAAAGAAGAATGTTTGGCGGAGGACTACCATCAGTTTGGCCATTTGCAGCCATTTCGCTATATTATGCCGATAGTTTCATAACCGATTATAAGAATGCTTGGTTAAACGCTCAAAAGTTTTTTTCAATACTCAAAAAAGAAGAAAGATTTATCATTTCAGAATTAGAAAATGGTACCCATGTTGTCAGGCTTGACATAAAAGGAAAAGACATAAATCGTTTTCGAAATTCGCTTGCTAAAAAAAATATTATGCTACATGAACCTGTAGAAAACGGATTCTATTTAAAAATTAACCCAACTATTAACCGATTTCTACCCGAAAATTTAGCCGAATTATTTATGAATTCATTAAAAGAGTTAGACTAAAACCGCTGCTAATCGTGTAGCATGCCCTGCCGGCAAAATCCGACAGGGAGAGACTCTCACATCCGCCAGCTAGCGGATACGTACGGGTCTCGTATATCTGCCGGATGGCAGATTCGCAAAGTGATGGGTTGAGTTCATAGTATCCCGATAGCTATCGGGACTAACATCGGCCCCCGATAGCTATCGGAGTAGCCACGGTGTTTCAATTGCGCAATGGTAATTCTAGTAAGTCTTGTGCAGAACTTGCCGATACAAGATTAGAATTTAAGCAGTCCGCCAAAGCCTGCTTTATCTTAACCGCGCAAACGCATTTAGAGCTCCGCTGCCGCATGATTTTTTTGGGGTTCACCGACCTCATTTTCAACAAATTCATGAATTACGCTGCTTAAATCACCCAATCCGGTTGGAGGAGTGGTTAATTTGATTCTTTTTGAAATGGCGGAGGTTTTTAGACGGACTGACGATATGGGTTCAGCAAAACAAATACTTCAATGCATTGCAGTTAGATGAAAAAACAATATCAGGTATTTGTAACACTAAAA
The DNA here is from genome assembly GCA_016713525.1 of Bacteroidota bacterium. Classification (GTDB taxonomy): domain Bacteria; phylum Bacteroidota; class Bacteroidia; order AKYH767-A; family OLB10; genus JADKJB01. The sequence continues at coordinate 58,900 of JADJOZ010000011.1, forward strand.
AGTGAAGCAATGAATGATAGCCAATTCACAAACCATTTGTGTGAATATCAACATTCAAGTTTCTATCGAACAGCTTGATAGAACAATAATGTATTTTAACTCTGAAGACTATTATTCCTGCAAGCCCACATTTCAATCAGATTTGGTAATTAAGATACATTTACCTACTTTTATTTACTAAAATATTTCATTTCAATGAAACCTATTGTGCTCAGTTCCTTCTTTTGTTTGTTTATTTCACTTTTTGCAACATCTCAGTCCATTATTCCTTTGGGGCATGGAGTGCGTACAAGTGGTTTTATTGAGACAATGGCCTATGACTCGGCTACCGGTTATATTTATGCCGGGGGGTATTTTGAAAATATTGGAGGCGTAGAAACTCAAGGTATAGCTATGTGGAACGGGAGTCAATGGTTAGCAATGGGAGACGGTATTCCGGGGGGTTATGTAACATCCGTTTGTATTTTGAATGGAGATGTTTATGTTGGTGGAAACTTTGAAAATGCCGGTGGTGTGCCGGTCAAGAATATTGCCCGTTGGGATGGAACTTCCTGGCATGCTGTCGGCTCCTCACCAATTACATATTATTCAATTATGAGTATGGCCGTATGGAACGGGGAGCTTTATGTTTCAGCCTTTATGGCTGCACCAATTGGTCCGGGTTCGGCAATAGCCAAATGGAATGGAACCACATGGTCAGGTCACGCTACAGCCACTCCTACCAGCTGCCTGATTTATCTTCATACTGCTGCAGATACCCTTTTTGCATATGGAGGGTTTACAGACTTAAACGGAATTCCATCAAGATGCGCAGCTGCATTTGTTGCAGGAAATGTAATGGTACCAATGTCGGTTTCCCCTGCAACAATTTCATTGACGCAGGCGATTTATCATCAAGGAACCTTGTTCGCCATCGATGGAACAGGCTTGCTCTTTAACTACTTATCTGGTATCGGATGGAACACGGATTCCGTTGTGTTTGAAGGGAACTCGAACCGGTTATTTGTATACCGCGATTCACTTCATGTTTCCACTCAGGGAGAAACGCTGTTCCCCTCTACAGATACTCTGGAAATCTGGAATATTTACAACGGTACCCGCTACCGCAGGATTGGCTATGCCGCAACTGTCAGTAATTATAATGAACAAATCAAATGTGTTCTTCCTGTCAGCAACTCCCTATATGCCGGTGGATCTTTTTCCCGTTTTGATGGTAAAACAATTTTAAGCAGTGTGCGCTATGATGGCACTAACTGGAATCAGTTTGGTGGAACAGCCCTTGCTTATGGTGATCCATGGAAGAATTCCAGTGTCAGTACCATGGTTTATGATACTGCCTCGGGACAATTATATGTTGGTGGATCTTTTTTGTATGCCGGTGATTCTATTATTACAAACATTGCCCGATGGGATGGGTCGCAATGGCATGCTATGGGAAGCGGATTCAATTCAAGAGTATCTAAACTTATTATGTTTCAGGATACTCTTTATGCCTGTGGTAGTTTTACCAAATCGGGTCAGGATTCCGTAAAAAGAATGGCCAAATGGAACGGCAATTCATGGATGCCGGTTGGCTCAGGTGCTTCCGGAGCAGTTTATGATATGATAGTATTTAATAATGTACTTTATGCCGGAGGTAGCTTCACATCCTTCAACGGAATTCTGTCTGATCGCTGTATCAAATATAATGGCACGACATGGAGTACTGTCGGAAGTAATGATTTGGGAGCTACAGTTTATGGATTTGAGTTATTCAATGGTGATCTGCTTGCCTACAGCAATTACAATTTTGCATTCGGCTGGCCCAACTCTTCACAAATTGCACAATTGGCTGGAAGCAGTTGGCTCGCCGTTTATGAGTTCTCTGGAGACGTGAACTCGATTTATGCTCACAATAATGAACTGTATCTGACCACAACAGGATTTGCTACCCAATGGAGCGACCTCATTTATAAATTCGATGGCAGTTCCTGGGTCGATCAAGGTTTCGAAAATGATGGTGGAAGTGGCTCGAAATTGTTTACGATGCAGAATAAACTTTGTCTCACTGCATATAACGACCGTACTTACGAATATTCAGGAAATACATGGAAGACATTATTTGAATATATTCAGGTCTCGGATTTTGTGGACCTGGGAAATTCCCAATACATTTTAGGAGGATTCTTTCCTTATATTTTTGACGGCTTCACTTATCAGTACCTGTACAATATTGGAACTATAACTCTTGGTGCTCCAGTTGCTTCCTATTATCAAAGTAATGATACTATTTGTGACCACCAGTACATTCAGTTTCAAATGCCCACTGCAAATGTACCCGTGAATGTTGAATGGGAGTTTCCAGGTGGAATTCCCGCTTATTCTAATCTTGTAGCTCCGGTGGTAAAATACAATATACCCGGGTCCTATGACGTGAAATTCAAAATCACAAATAACTATGGCAGCGACTCCCTCACTACATCTCAGGCCGTGACTGTTTTGAACTGTTCACTAGGCATTCCTGAAAATGATGCTATCATACTTTCTGTATTCCCGAATCCTGCAAATGATTACATGCAGCTCTATTCGAATGTGCCTTTAACACAATATGCTCTTACAGATTTATCCGGAAAAATGATATTAAATGAATTGGTCGCAAAGCGGTCGGAAGCGAAGGTGGATATTTCCTGGTTAGAAGCCGGAATATATTTACTGCAGGTGGTTTCAGAAAATACTACCTTAACCAGAAAAATTGTTGTCACTCACTTTTAAACTATCATGAAGAAATTTTTGCTTCTTATTTTAACCTGCAGTTCTCTGGTGGTCCATTCTCAAAAAACTGATAATGTCTGGTTGTTGGGATACCACTATTATCCATCTTTTGTACCTGCTCTCGACTTCTACTACAACTCGCCCGATACAATAGCATGGAATTCACCGATTGAGTTCTTTGGTGCAAATGCAAGTGTATGTAATTCATCAGGGGACCTTCAGTTCTATACTGATGGAATCAGTATGTTCAACTACCTGAATGACACAATTGCTAACAGCACCCGATTCAATTATGATTCCATTATGGGGCCACCTTATTACCTCAACACCTTACCTGCCCAAAGTGTTATCATTACACCATATCCCGGCCAAAATGATCATTATTGCGTGTTCCATCTTTCAATACACTTCTTTAATAACATGCAAAATGCACAACCGCTGAAGTTTTCTTACAGTGTTGTAGATATGAATGCCAATGGTGGTACTGGAGAAATGACAGTGAAGGATCAGACCATTATTTCAGATACCATGCTTTATTATTCGCTTCAGGCTGTCAAACATGGGAATGGAAGAGACTGGTGGGCAGTAGTACACAAATGGAACTCTGATTTGTTGTATAAAGTTTTGTTAACACCAAACGGAGTTTCGTATACTACTCAACAGGTGGGCCCTGTAATGAAATCCGATTTAGCTTATGGCGGACAAACCTTATTTTCACCTGACGGCAGCAGATATGCCATTCTGAGATCAGACACAAATGAAGTTTATTTGTTTGATTTTGACAGATGCACCGGTATGTTTACATACCAGGAAACCCTAACCTATAATAACAATGATGTTGTAACAGGTTGCTCCTTTTCACCTGACAGCCGTCGGTTCTATGTTTCTTCATCAACCAGACTCTATCAATATGATATGAGTCTTACACCGGTATCGCCTACACGTGTAAAAGTTGGTGACTGGGATGGCGCCGGAGGTTTCAATCCCTATTACTTTGAGACTCATCGGTTAGCGCCTGATGGAAAAATTTATATCACCACTCCTCCATCAGAATATTTGCATGTGATTAATGCCCCCAACCAGCCGGATACCACTTGTAATTTCACACAACATACACTCAAATTAAAATCATACCACGCAGGAACTGTTCCAGAATTTCCTAATTATCGACTGGGTAATTTACAGGGGCTCCCCTGTGATACTTTAAATTATTCAGGAACACAGGAGTTGCAAGAAAACAGTTTTTCCATTTATCCTAATCCGGTTTCTTCAATTTGCACAATCAAATTCGACAAGATTAATGAATTTGGGGCGTAGTACAAATAAGGGATTTAACTAATAGAATTGTGCTGCAAAAAGAACTGAGAAACAAACATCATCTCTTACAATTGATTTAGGTTTTCTATCTGCGGGATTATATGTTTTAGAATTTAATAACGGGCACACATCCGCAGGTAAAAAAATAGCTGTAATCGATTAACGATACCAGTATCAGAAGTTTTCAAAAAAAGATGACTCTGCATGGTAACATCTGAGCTCTTACCAGATGAAGGTTTATGAAATTTTAATTTTTAAAGTACATTACTAGAAAGATAAACGACAAAAATAAATGAAAACCTATAAAATTCTCTTCATTTTTATTTTAATTAGTGTAAATATAATCAAAAAAAGCCATGGTCAAAATACTTTTTTTGATAGTTATGGTTGGAGTTTGGGAACCGGATTGCTAATAAACACAGCCGACAGTTGTTATATGGGTTTTGCAAATGACAATATTTCATCTCAGCATATCAATTTATATAAACTTAACCCGCTTGGCAAGTTGTTATGGGTCAAAAATCTACCGTTTGCTGCTATCCTTCCAGCCATCCAAATGATATCTCTCTCTGATTCCTCAGTTGCATTTATAGGCCAACAAGTACTACCTTATGTGCTTGTTGTTATTAAAGCTGATTTAAATGGTAATTTAATCTGGACAAAAACCTTAACAATTCCAAATTCATTTAATTTTACTTCATTAGCGCCAACAACAGACGGTGGATTAATTCTTACTGGAGGGGGTTGTGCTGGATCTGATATGATTATTCATTTAGGTCCTGATGGGAGAATTCGTTCACAACATTCTCATTATTCGTCTTCTGTACAATACCCTTTTCAAAATGTACTCTCGATAATTCATGATGGCAATAATGAATATTCCTGTTTAGGCTATGCGGGATCAACTGTACCACAGATTTATTCACCACTTATTTTCTTCAGAACAGATAGTGCAGGAAATGTTTCTAATTATTCTGAAATTCATTTTCCTTACGGTCCCGCCCGTTCATGGAGTCTAGGAAACAGGTACCTGGCAAAATCATCAAGTGGGGGACATTTCTGTACTTTTGGAGTTAGCGATACGATTCAAAAAAATCACTTTGTTTTGTTCTATTTGAATGCGCATGACCAATTAATCTGGTTCAAAAACATTGAAACAACAGATACTGTTATCTCGCCAACCAATATCTTGCCAACTACTGATGGTGGCTGTATTATAACAGGCTCTAATATAATCTCTCTCAATTCTTCTCCTAAATATTTACCGTTTGCAATGAAGTTTGATTCCAATGGTAATGTAATTTGGTCTAAAATGGCCGGTGATCCTTCCTCCTCTTACTGGAATCAAATCATGATCCGTGGTATTGCCCCTGCTAATGATAGCGGCTGGTTAACAAGCATTGACCGAAAGGGAAGCACGAATATCTGCAAGGTTGATTCTTTATTTAATGGATTTTGTAACTATACTCCGTTCACACCAATTGTTACGGATTACATTCCTAAAATTGATTCATTTATAATAACTAAAAACCTGATAGTCTTTAATGAAGATTCCATATTTCCAATATCAACACAACTTGCATTTAATCTCACCACTGAGTGTTCAACTACTGGTATTGAAAATAACGGAAAATCCTTTCCCCTTGGAATAACTCCTAATCCCGCCTTTTCTTTTGTTTCCTTAAACAGCGCTGACCTATCAAACAAAAAAGCAACTGTGGCAATTTATGATGTGCTCGGCAAAGAAAATTTATTGCACAATTATTCTGCAGGCACTGATGGTGAAATCGTAATTGATATAAGTACTTTTAAAAATGGTATTTACTTTATTCGGCTGATTCAAAATGGAAAAGAGTTTCAGGGAAAGTTTGTAAAAGAATAAACTCACTCCAATTTTATAATTACAGCTATAAAACAGTGAATTTTGCAAGACACAAAAGGATTTCTTACACAATAATACTTGTATTTGATCTAATTTTTTCTGTGTTAATGTGGAGATGCCAACCCTGCGCCAATCAGTAACCCGTTAAACAACATGGGCTATTGCGTATGTAGAACACTCAATCACAACGTTTCATCTTCTAATACGACACATCATGACCGACAAAATGTTTTCTTCAACTTTTTGAAGAAACCAGTCCGATTATTGATAGCCTTACAAACGCATTTAGGCTCCGCTTCTTTCAAATTATTTGGAATCACACCAACTTGATTTTCAATTTAGTAAATCCAAAAGCAACTTAAATCACACCAATAGGTTGGCATGGTTTTTAATTTGCTTATTTTTGAGATGACGAAGGTTTTTTAGACTGACGTTGTGCACAGCCTACAAAATACGTTTAGTTATGAGGAAAACATTAATTATTTATTTACTATTCACTAACTTTGTTGTGAATGGACAAATTCCAACGGACAGTTTAAAAGGGCATTATAAATTCAATGGAACATTAACTGATTATTCAGGAAATGGAAATGATATAATAGTTGGTTCAGGAGCTTATGTGAACGACCGATTTGGCAATCCTAATAGCGCACTTTATTTAGATGGTATTTCTGATTCTCTATCCATTCCTGTTTCTGAATTTTCACCAATAATTGGAGATTTCGCAATCAGCTTTTGGTACAAAACTAATTCGCCTCAAATTAGTAATTTGTTTTCCTCCAAGCAATCACCCAATGATACGATAGACAATTTTGAAGTGCAATTAAGCAGCCACAATAGCTACTATCTTCAGTACTTGACCCAATCGTTTTATTCCACTTTTGTTTATTGGAATGGCAGCGGAGTAACTTCAAACGCAATAGCTGAAGGTACACCTGGTGGGTTTACAAAAGGTGAATGGTGTCATTTTGCCATCACACGTGAGGCAGATACATTTAAAATATACAGAAACCATGTGCTGTATTACTTAAGTCTAAACCATCTTTTTTCAGGAACACTTGGTGATGCTGTCGATTTAGTTTTTAGTGCGTCTCCTTATCTCTTTAAAGGAACCATTGATGATATGCGTTTGTACAATCGCAATCTGAACCAAAGTGAAATAGATTTATTATGGTTTGAAAACAACCCATTTTCATTTACAACAGTTAAGGAAACTGATGCCTATGTACAAGGATCAAACGTATTGGTTTATTGGGAATACGATACAACACAAGTGAGTGATTCTATTTTGGTTGAATATCAACTTAATGGTGGGCCATGGCTTACTGCTGTGCATTCGAATCTGGCATATGAATGTTATACTTATGTTAATATGACTTATCCTATTGGCACAACCATAAACGTTCGTGTTTCTGATTTTACGAATACTTCACTTACAGTATCATCAGGGGCATTTGTGGTTAGCGAATATGATTGGGTTGAAGTTGCAAACACATTACCATTTAATGCTAAAGATGGATCGGGTCTTTAAGTTTCCAAAGTAAATTATGGCTTTTAGGTGGATGGGATCCTCCTTATCACCCACCTATGAATACGCATAGCGAGGTTTGGAATTCCATTGATGGTGCAAACTGGACTTTTGTTAATTCGGCTCCATGGCCAGCAAGACATTGTGCCGCCTGGCTCGCCTCAGATAGTGCTATGTGGGTAATTGGCGGAGATCCTCAATCAGGTTGCTTAACCGATGTGTGGAAAAGCAGCGATGGAATCAATTGGATTCAAACAAACGCTGCTATTCCCGGGTTCACGATTAGGAATAATCCCAATTACGCAATCCTTAATGGTCAACTTCTTATTTTTGGAGGTGAACAATGCAGCGGTAATGTATTGAATGATGTTTGGAACAGTACAGACGGAATTACGTGGACTCAATTACCCAATGCACCATGGACTGGAAGAGGAATGCAAATAAGTAGTTGTGTTGAAGGAAGCGGACACATGTGGATGTTAGGTGGTTCCAATGAAGGTACGCGAAGATCTTACAATGATGTTTGGAAAAGTACTGATGGAATAAATTGGACACTTGTAAATGAGTCGGCTCCATGGAGCGGCAGATATTGGCACACGGTTGCCTGGTTTGATAATAAAATTTGGCTAATGGGTGGTATGGCAACCGGGACAGAAATGAATGATGTTTGGTATTCAGAAGATGGTATTACCTGGAGAGAACTAAAAAGCACTACGGGCAATTGGCCTGCATCTACGAGGCATGCTCAGTCAACAACTGTATTCGACAATTCATTATGGTATATGTGCGGTATTGCAACAAACAATGCCTGGAAAATTATTAATACGACCAGTTCTTTGGGCACAGAAACAATCCAGGAGAATAAATCCGGTATTACCGTTTATCCTAATCCTGCAAATGACAATTTGACATTGTCTTTTCCTTGTGACGCAAATCGACTTAATCATATTCAAATCTTCAACGTGATGGGTGAATTAATTAAGAATATTGAAATTAAGTCATCGAGAACAACATGCATACTGACAACGGATATTTCAGACTTTTCAGCCGGAATATATTTTGTCAATGTCAATGATATTTTAAATCAAACGGCAAAATTTATTAAGCTATAACAAACAATAACGTGAATAAGAAGAGGGTAGCCACTAATCGAGCACCCCGCCCTGCCGGAAAATTCCGGCAGGGAGAGGCTCTCACATCCGCCAGCTGGCGGATACGTACGGGTCTCGTATATCTGCCTGATGGCAGATTCGCAAAGTGATGGGTTGAGTTCGTAATATCACGATAGCTATCGGGACTAAGTACGGCTCCATGCCGTTGACTACTTTTCATAATCAGCCTTATGAATATTCCGGAACATGGAGCCTCACTGCTTTTTTGGCAACTCCCCAATCTCATTTTCAATAAAACACCGCTAAAAGCAGCCTAAATTATTGTCGTTGGTTGGAAGGGTCATTTATTTGCGTATTTTTGAGATGAGGGAGGTTTTTAGACGGTTTGATGTTTGTTACAAGCAAGCTCACGCCCCCGGAAATCGGAAGGACTAATTACTTCTAAAAAGTAATTTATTTAAATTAAATAATAATGATTTGAAGTATTTTTGACCATAAATATACTGTTGCTTAATATGAAAAATATTGATAAAAATAGTTTGAAAAATGCTTTTCGTTTGTTCGAATCAAATGATATTGACAAAATCGAAGTTGGTACTACGAAAGGACTTATTGACATACACTATTATCTTTTTAATGGTTTATATGATTTTGCAGGAAAAGTGCGTACACACAATATCTCTAAAGGTGGTTTTCGGTTTGCAAACGCTTTATATTTAAACGAAATTCTGGTAAAAATTGAACAAATGCCTGAGAACAATTTCGAGGAAATTATCGCAAAATATATTGAAATGAATATAGCTCATCCTTTTATGGAAGGCAATGGAAGAACAATGCGTATTTGGCTCGATATGATTTTAAAAAACAGAATTAAAAAATTAGTGAATTGGCAATTTGTTGATAAGTCACTTTACTTACAATCAATGGAAAGAAGTCCAATTAATGGTTTAGAATTAAGAACTTTATTAAGTCAAAACTTAACTGATGAAATAAACAATAGAGAAGTTATTTTTAAAGGAATTGAGCAGTCATATTATTATGAAGGATATGAGAAAGATGATGATGATGAATAATTCCAAAAATGCAAAAGAACTTGCATAAGTTAAGAAACATACAAACTCGGTATCCATTGCCAGTTTGCTCAGTTACTAAGGTGCAATTCTGTGAATAAGCTGATCAAAATAGGAATATTTACATCAGCATATAGGAATGTCTGCATAATTCAACTCTATCACGATAGCAACCGGATATTCGAAGTTTGGCAACTAATAGGTTTTATTATATTTTTCAGGAAAAATTAAGGATAACTCTTTTAGAAGTTATACAGCAGCATAAAATTCAATACAATAAATGGCATTTCTATTCTTCCTTGTCATACTTACTCCTTTAACAGGATTGTTGTTACTTGCCTGGTGGGGAACCGGGAAAAATATTTTCGGAAAAATAGCAGGTTACTTTTGGCTTGGATTAATTACACTATCAATTCTATCAACAATTATTGGCTTGATAACCGACAAAAAAGAACTTGATATAAATGACTATTATGGAGAGTATATCGTTAATCGTGACTATTTTCCGGGCAAACAAGCGGACTGGCAATACAACAATTTTAGATTTGAAATAAAAGAAAACGACACGATATATTTTTATGTGACGGACAAAGAAATAATTATAAAAACGTATCGTGGGGCAATTACAACAACCAAACCATATAGTTCGGAAAGATTAATAATAAATATGGAGCAACCAACTCACCATATTCTGACGAACAACCCAACAACTTATCGAAGTATATGGAGTTTTTATTTAGTTTTTTATTCGCCGAAATTTAACAATGTTTATTTCAAAAAGGGGAAATGGAAACCACTCGGTAATTAGACGATAGAATAGATAATTGATAGCACAAAACTATTAGTTTTTACAAAACCCCGGAGTTAGGCTGATAAATTTATAATTGTTGTCATCAGTATACTGGTATGAAATATTTCAGATACCTGAAATCAAATTTATTTTTCATGAGAATTATTCATGCCCTCCGTTTCATGAACAGGTGATTTCTGAGGAATGTCATAAATCTATTTTAAAGTCAATTACGAAACTATTAAAACTTCACCTAATTGTATAAGATGTCCCTGCTTCAATCTGGCAAGGAAGGCCTCTCAAGATTGCATGCCGAAATGTAATGACCCTTACAGCAGGCTATTGGTGATACCTTCTTAATACCAAATTTTCGATTGGTAAAAAATAAATTTGATTTTCTCATCTTTGTACTTTACCTTTCGGATTTGTGCGTCATGCTCATGCGAGGGGCACACAAGAATGCCTCCCTGCCTGCTATATTTAAATCAATAATGAGAAATTGTATAGTTGTATTAATCCTTTTTGTTAATTTATAACTACAGCTTTGCTCAAAATAGTGAACACATCTTTACGAAATTTCTATTCTAATACTATATAATTCATATCTTCTATAACATCCCCTCATGAAGCTCAAATTTTTTGTCATCCTTCTAATTATTTCGCGATTTGCCAATTCTCAAGGATTAAATTCCGAGTTGGGGTTTAATGAAGATTATGATCAGACTTCTAAAGAATTGGTTTGTGTTGGTGACTTTTCTTATTTAGTAAAATTTCAAAAGTCTTATGGGTTTTTTTCCAAATGTGCATTATATAAAATTGATACGCTTGGAAATATTATGTGGAATGTTCCAATTGCTCCGGTTTTCGCAGAATTCATTGCAGTACAAGAGATGATACCATCTGAAACTAATGGCGTATATGTTATGGGCTTTGGAATGACAACTTGCGATGTGGGACAGCATTGCTTTTGGTTTATTCAAAAATTTGATGCTAACGGAGTTTTGGAATGGACTAATACATGGAAAGAATTTTCTTGTAGTTTCACTTCACAATTAACCGGCCTCTCGCTAACCACAAATAATGAATTATTGGTTAACTATTTAGATTCTGCTTCCGTATCTAAAGTCTATAAAATCGACAGCAGTGGTTTTATTACCGATAGTGTGCAAACAAATATTACACAACTGAATGGCTTTTGTGATTTAACCGGATATGATTTTATAACTTATCAGGGAGATTCCTTATATGCTTTTGATACTTCGGGTAACATCGCTGCTACTATCGGATTTACCAATGAAATTCAAAACATAAGTTCAGTTACCGATAGCCTTTACGTTCTCACAACGGATAGTATATTTATTTTTGATAATAATTTAAATGGATTGCAGGGTTCTGGTGTCACTGGGTACTCTCAGTTTTCGCACTTAAAGTCTGCAAATAACAAAATTCATTTTGTTAGCAGTGGAACTAGTGGTCTAACGTTACTAGAATTAAACAATCAATTACAGCTTCAAAATACCACTTCTATTCCGGTTGCTTCAGATTCTGTTACGCATATGGACTATAGTGATTCACATTTTTCAGTTGCTCATGATTTTCCACTTACACTACATCATACTTTGCGGTATACTGATTATTCCATAAATTCAACGCAAAGCGCACCTGTTTATAATAGTGATATTGGTGTTTCTGATTTAGATATAACACAAACATTGGTGCAATTAGTAAGTCCCCCGGAGCCTATTTAATTGAAATATGGGCAACAGCAAAAATTATAAATTACGGCGCTAATTTGTTGAACACTTGTAGAATTAATCATCGAATTTCTCCCTGGGGAATTTGTTCAGAAGCATTTTTTACCAATGAGTATACGAATCTTAACCTGTCACCAAACGATTCCATTTGGATAAACCTTGGCAAAATTCACTCAAATATTTATAGCTTTCTTGATACCGTTGATGTAAATATATGTGTTTACACCAGCCATCCAAATCAGGTAACCGATACCATTGTTCCAAATGATCAATTTTGTAAATATCTTTTTCTGGGATATGTAGGCATTAAGGAAAATGAAATGCAAAATATCTCTATTTCACCGAACCCGGTTAAGGATGTTTTTCATATTGAAAATCCGGAATTATTGAACCTTTCCATATCAGTTTATAATAATTTGGGGCAATTAGTATTTGTAGATTCCGGTGACAGGGGAAAGTTTACTGTGGATTTATCGAATCAAAGTAATGGTATGCATCTGGTACGTTTGGTTTCTAGGGATGGCGAGATCACGCGGAAAATTATAAAGCAATAACCATTTCCTAAAGCCATAAGACTAATCAGTAAATACTAAAAGACACTATCTCATAAAGTGTGTAAATTGCAAATTTTTAACATTAATCGGTTTTCAAATAATATAAGGAATTGATTAATAATTTGACCCCTATTTCTCTGAGCCATAGTCCATTTATTTGTAGATTACCTAATAGCTAAATATACAGCTTTGATGCCTGCATCATCGGTAGGGAATGAAAATTTATTTTTAGTATCCTTTCGAATTTTACCGTTTAGATTTTCAATTACATTGGTCGTGTAAATAATTTTTCTGATTTCAACAGAGAATAAACCAACCTAAAACTTGTTTCCGGAATAATTGCTAAATTTAATTAACATGTGTATCCTGGTTTCGGAACAAGCACAGGTCATATGACGCAACCCTGCTATACTCAAGTTGTGAATGTGATTTGAATTAATTTGCAACTTAATGGGAAAATATGTATCTTTCCATTTCCGAACGCTGGATGAGGCAGCGGCCGGTTTGTTAATTTTGAGCCGTAAATTTTAAAAAAGTGTAGAATCAAACTTTGATATAATGAAAACAACCAAACTTCCGCTAACAATTTTGTCAATTCTGATGATTTTTCTATTTTCTTGCCAGAACAAGCAACAAGACTCCATGAACAAAGAAAATAATCAGAATTTTATTGTGCTTGTAAAATACAAGACGCAGCCTTCGAAAAGTGAAGAAGCCATTGAGGGTTTAAAAAAGCTGATAGTTGAGGTTAAAAAAGAGCCTCATTTCGTGAAAATTATAATGCATGTAGATCCGAATGATAATTCGAATATTTTGCTTTATGAAGAATGGAATGATGAAAACTATTATAATGGTGATCACATGGGTACAAGCCACCTACAAAATTTTATGCAAAACTCCAGAGCCTTTTTGGCTGGTCCTCCAGAAATTTCACAATGGAAAATCGAGCAAGAGTTTTAACTTAAATAAAGCGTTGACGAGATAAAAACACAAGAAATTTATGCTGTTGGAAAACAAGACCGACTACATATGGTTTGTCACAGCTGTTTTCTTTGCCCCAATAATTCATAGATTATTGCACACCTTACAGATAGAACAAGATGACGACAAAACCTGATGAAATGAATAGAAAAACGAATCGCCTACAAGGGTTTGGTTAACGTAGCAATGTATTGCCAGCCATATCCTCCCTTGCGGACTTACAATCAATCATGGGTTCTCTGCATCAATCAAACAGTATCTTTAGTATAGCTTTCACAGATGAAATCATTAGCTGACTTGACCCGGACTTATTGCAATAAATCTAATTTATAAGTTACAGATGAAAAACTGGCTCACTGAAAACCTGGACATTTTTATCGCTTCATTAGCATTGTTGATATCATTTGGCACAGGAATAATTTCCTTTTTAACATTCAGGATACAACGAAAACATAATCGTAAATCATTAAAACCCATAATTTATGTTGCCCTTTATGATTATTCCAACTGTATCCGAATTGAACTGGTAAATGAAGGGGTTGGGCCGGCTAACATAAATAAAATTGAAGTTAAGAAAAACGAACATGAAATTCAGAATAGTATTTATGAGTGCATGCCTCCCCTTCCGGCGGGCTTATCATATGATTTTTACTTACTGAGACACGAAAACATTCCCTGTATACAAGGGAAAAAAATTACTTTGCTTGAAATTAAATTCGATTTATCCAAAGATACTGAACGAAAATTTCGTGACGAAATGAGAGCTGTTTTGTGCCGACTAAAAGTTACCATTTATTATAAAGATATTTATGATGATGAAATGCCTGCTTATAGCAGAGCACTTGAACTTTATGCGCGCACCGACAATGGATAAAAAGCCTCCCTAAAATGAGGCGATTTCATTAACTCGATTGCTATATTTGAATTGACTTAAACTTCCTATATTTATTATAAATATTTGATTGTTAGCAATTTACATGTTTTTTGAGATTACATTATTCATCCATGTAGTTAACGATGGTGTCCTAAATTCAGTTGAAAATTAGAAGGTGATAATTGAGTATATTTGATTTACGAACAATTAAACAACTAAAACCACCCTCTTATGAAACCCAAAGAAACAAAAGTTACGCGAGAAAATCTAACTTGGTTATTAGAAAGTCCTGTCGAAGTCAAGATGGAACTATTGCAAAGCCATCTTCTGTTTGTCAATTAATTATCAATCAGATTTTGGAGGAATGTCAAAACAGTTTGGGGAGCTCGATATGATAGGAATAAACCTCATGGCGGTCGATATAGCCGGTGGGGCTATAATGAAGGGAGTGTTCGTATTGCCGATGAAAAGATCGGAATAAAGTACCCAGGCTGATTGACCACCAAGATGATAGTACATTCAATGTACCTGAATACACATCAATGCAGGATAATCGGGCAGGAGAGGAAAGAATCATGAAGGGTATGTTAAAAGGGTTAAGCACCCGGAATTATCAAGGGAGGATAGATTTGGCCGGCGAAGCTTTTGGCATGAGTAAATCAGCCATCAGTAAAGGTTTGTTGAACAAACCTCGCAAGCACTTGAAGAATTCAATGCCAGAAATTTTCTAACCGCCAGTTCATTGCCATGATGATAGATGGAATTGAATTAGGAGGCGACATGATGATAATAGCCCTGGGGATAACAAACCATGGAGAGAAGGTAATTTTGGATTTTGTACATGCAGCAACCGAAAATCACCGGCCCATAAAAGCAATGTTAATGCGAATCAAAGAACGTGGATTTAAAGTGGGTAGCGGATTTTTAGTGGTAATTGATGGGAGCAAGGGTATTCACAAAGCAGTATGGAATCATTTCCAAAACAAGCGATCATTCAACGTTGCGTATGGCACAAATTCAAAAACGTGATCAGTTATCTTCCTGAAAAACATCATCAATGGTTCAAGGAGAGCTATTATGAAGCTTTGGAAAGCGGAACATATCAAATGGCTATGACACTTCTTAGCAAACTGGCAAAAGAAGTGAAAATTATAAATGAAAGTGCTGCTAAATCGTTGTTGGAAGGCGTTGAAGAATTACTATCGCTACATAAAATTGCAACGGTAAAAAAGACCCCAGATTAATAAAGTATCTTAGAATTAGCCTTTCAACCACCAACTGTATCGAAAATCTGAATTCCGGTTTAAGAAGACATTTTGGAAGAGTAGACAGATGGGTTAACTCCAATCAAAGAAGTAGATGGCTCGCTGCAGCAGCATTAGAACTGGAACCCAGGCTTAAAAAAATCAGACACGCAAAAAACTTGTTGACTTTTATGAAGGAATTCAATTATATTTGAAACCAATTAATCGAAAACAGTTATTGTCTTCTTAATTTTCAACTAGAATTGGGACACTCTCTAGTTAAAAAATAGTAGAATCTTAAAATTAATTTTGAAGATGATATAAATATTATAACTTTGGAGCAAACATTAAAAAAAAGAAACGATGAAAAAGAAAGTAAAAAGCGTTTATCAGGCGTTGTATACTTTATTCTTCCAAAAGTATGCAAATGCCTCTTATGTCAGAGGAGGAAGTGGTCACTATAATGAACAGTGTCATCCACAGACTTACAACTAAATCATCCCCCCTCAAGTATGTGGGGGGATTTTCATTTTATAATTAAACCATTAATTATGCAGGGACGATGGACACGCCTTTGTATTTATAGCAATTGTTTTATTTATGGTCCCAGGCTTGGCGCATTGTATCTGTTACCACAAGAAACAAGCAACGAGAAAATTTTTTTAAGAACATTAGGTCTTGGAAAATTTGTATTACAGAACGAATTACAGGATCCTGCCAGAGATATAATTCATGATTTAAGTGTTTTAAAAGAAAATAGGGAAGAACCCGCTTGTTCTGTTTTTCATTGCTGGCTGTATAGCTTCATTCATTGGTCACGACATGTTTTACCGTTTCCACTTACTTTAAAAGTGATGACCGGTATATTTCGTTTCATCAGAAGAAAACACCCTTTCAGCTCAGACAAGATTGGAATAATATTGTATGCCATTGAGAAAAAAACCGGGTTGCAGAATTGTTATCCCAGATCTGTTATTACTGCATGTCTGTGCGCGCAAAATAGCTTACCATGGGATGTGGTAATTGGTATTTTAGCCCCTACGCGTATGATGCATGCCTGGTGCAGCACAAACGGGCATTTACCTTATGAACCATTCCCTGAACACCACATGTATCAACCACTGATCATTTTCTCGAAGAACTATTACTTATCCAAAACTGATTCTTACAAATGATATTGGACAATCGTAATAGTGTGGTGATCAGAGAACATCTACACCATGATGGCAGAATTATTTATCTGTCTCTTCAGGATTCTGAAATAGACTTCCGATTGAAGAAGTTTCTGGATTCCGTTGAAAAGAAAAGTGTTGCATGGATGTCGGTGCTGGAATTAACAGATGCAATAATTTATGAGCGCAAAAAAAACGGTGAAGTTGTTGTTTACCGCGGAGGCAGTTGTACCTTTCCTCTTTATTGGCGTAGTCAGGGGAATCCGATTCATATAAGCACACGTTTGCCTATTCAGGAAGGTAACGGTTTTTCACGTGAGTACTTTTCACTTTTCTTTGCGAACCTTTGCCTACAAAGTTCTTATGAGCCCAACATAACTACACGCACTCCTTTAGCAAACTGGAGGCGATTCCGTCGCGGAGCCATTACCAGGTTTGAAAACGGACAATTTATTGAGGAAATGGTTTATTTCCATGAGGTAAATAAGAATGCTTCACTTGAAGAAATCATCAATAACATTGAGACTGCTTTTAACGATTATGGTGCTTTACAAACCGCTCAGGTGAAATCTGTTCTTGAATTGTCCGGAGGATTTGACAGTACGCTTGCTGCATCAGCAGCTCCCAATGCTTTGCCCAGGATGTTGGGCGTTTCAGTAGAGTTTCCATTTTATGAGTTTCGACATGAAGCAGCAACCCAAATCGCAGTAGCTAAAAATCTTGGTATTGATCGTCTGATTCTCGACGGTTGTCTGGAGTTTCCGTATGAGAGCGCTGAAAAGCCCCCTAAGTTTGACGAGCCTACTGTTTTCGTAACCGGCTTGCGGCATGCAGAAAGAGTCGCGGCTATTGCCCATGACTATAGAGCATCGCGGTTGTATGTGGGTCATGGCGGAGCCCAGTTGTTTGCTACGAATTTACTGGATCAAGATCCTGTTTCTGATTTTAAAATTGATCAGAATTTATTTGACAACAAATCTATTCAACTTATAAAATCCTATTTGCCTCAATTTACAAATAACCCATGGCTTCAAAGGAACACCGGTTGTTTTGTTTATGACGCCTGCATCGATGTATGGATGAAAGAAACTTATGGATTAAATGTTCGAACACCATTCTCTGATTTGAAATTATTCCGGGCGGCTCTGGAGTGGTCACATTGGTGTAACAACCAAACTGTTCGTCCCGATAAAAGCATTCTCGCCAGAAGTATGAAACGATTTATTCCTGATGCTGTGTTAAACAGAAAAGGAAAGGTTGCTTATGATGGTGTTTGGTTGCGTGGATATACGCAGCACGCCGATAAGATTTCTGATCATTTTGAACAAACGGCATCTGTTTTAGAATTTCTCGGGTTGTCTCCTACCTGGCTGGTGCATCGTGTCAAACAAATTGCTGAATGGAAAGAAGTTTCAACAAAAGAAGTGTTGGCAGCTTATGCTATTTTCGAACTGGTTGCTATGTCACAAATTTTTACGACCAGAAGATGTAACCTGGGCAGAGTGATTATAATTGTCCGATCAAACTACATTGAAGAAAAAATTCTGGAATAGCCTTCCATCACTTAAAGAGCTTCCAAAATAAGCGCTTGCACCATGGCATAAATAAGCATCGAATAATACCAGTCTGTTGTAAATATTACCAACCTGATCAATTACTTCCCAGCGATCAGCATCAAATTCTGCTCCATCTCCAAATGTAGCTTTCATCAATGCATCATCTTTTATCCGTCGCCGTAAGCCACTTCGCTTGCTTCTCAGCAATGAAAGGCCTGCATTTACAGGCGCATTCGGGGTAAGAAAAAGAACCCTGCCATTGATTGGCTGTCGCTATGGTAGGGAATTTTATTTTCAGCAAAACAACATTGAAATCTGCCATTTGCATCGTTATCATCCCAATTAATAACCTCACATCCCAGTAATCGCTCAAACTCTTCTTTATAGGGTGCCAGATGAAGAAATTGTTCTTTAGTCCGCAACCCGGCCGAATGCATTTGAACGAAATGTTGCTTTAGTGCTATTTCCCTGACCTGATCAGGGTTCGACAAAAAATTATCTACAACTAACAATTGAGGATTAAGGGTCCTTGCCGTGACAGGAATGGCTTGTGTTTCTGTCGTCTTCATAATAAGCTGATTATTAATGACTCAATTTTATATACAGGCTCCGAAAGATCACGTTAAAAGTAACTATAATTGTTGAAAAAGAGATCTGATATCTATTACTCCAATCTGCTTCGAAAGCCACTCCTACACAATGCCCAAATAAACACTGCGAAGCAGCAAATCAACAGACGCAAGCGGTTAATCCTTACCTTTGCGGGATGTCTGTTTTATTTTTTGGTTACGAAAATGTGTAAATGTTCCTTCCCTGTTAACCTTTCGAATACGACTATTTTCCATTGTATCGAAAGATGTTTATTATTCAACTAATAATATTGAACCCTTCTATTTAATTTTGACTTAACATTTATTACATGAAGTTTATTTTATATTCTTTAGTAAACGGGGGGAGCAAATGTCCGGCCGGCGTGTACTACTTTTAAGCCGAGCTCAAACATAATAGAATACCAAAAATGAAACCATTAAACAGAAAAAAGCATTGGGAAAACATCTATCAGACTAAAGACCTGAAAGATGTAAGTTGGTTTCAGCATAAACCAGAAACTTCATTAGACTTTTTTAAACAATTCCATGTACCAACTTCTGCTAAGGTCATTGATATAGGCGGGGGTGACAGTCTTTTAGTGGACCATTTGCTTGACCTGGGATATCAGGATATATCTGTCCTTGACATTTCAGAGGCTGCCATTGAAAGAGCGAAACAACGACTTGGGGACAGAGCGAAAAATGTAAAATGGATCGTTGCAGATGCAGCGAATTTCAAACCGAAAGAGAAATATGATTTTTGGCATGACAGGGCAGCATTTCATTTTTTGACAGATGAGCAAGAAATTTCGAACTATTTGAAAACAGCACAAGAAAATATTAACCCAAAAGGTGTTTTGGTAATTGGGACCTTTTCGGAACTAGGACCAAAAAAGTGTAGCGGAATAGAAATCAAACAATATTCTGAAACAACCATGACAGACCGGCTGAAGTTGTTTTTCGAGAAAATTAAGTGCATTACTGTTGATCACAAGACACCATTTGAAACCATTCAAAATTTCATTTTTGCAGTTTTAGAAAATTGGAGCCTTTATAAATTTTTATAAATTGTAAGTTCAAGTTATCAATGCAATTTTCTTTGCCCTCGACCATTTTTTAATCTGATGCTCACGTTCAAATGCTATTCCGATGTGCTGATGTACTTCAAAATATACCAATTTAACCGGTAGTCTGTCTCGTGTGTATTTTGGTCCGTTTCCGGAAAAGTGCTGCTCCATTCGGGTAGCGAGATATTTGGTGCTGCCTGTGTAAAAACTTCCATCACAACACTCAAGAATGTAGGTGTATCCTTTCATGAAAAATTTATTTTCATGTAAACATATACCTTTCTGTGTTCTCATATGCTGGTTGAAGTAACTTACATGATTAAACGTTTATCCTTTCGATAGACCCTTTCGACAAACTCAAGGGCCATTGATATTGGATTTATATTGATTTCGGTTGCGCCAATTCATACACTATTGATGAACATAAGCCCATTCTGTATACCACTGTTGGCTCTTGAGCCTGCCGAAAGAGCCAGGTGTTGGCCCCTTGAGCCTGCCAAAGGGCCGGGTGTTGGCTCTGGAGCCCGCCGAACCTGGTAAGCCTGGTTAGCCTGTCGAACCAGATTACTACCTTTGCGCCATGTCAACCCTATTCCCTTCTTACGATGTAATTGTAGTCGGTGCCGGACATGCCGGTTGCGAAGCTGCTGCTGCTGCGGCTAACATGGGCTCCAAAGTGCTTTTGGTGACCATGAACATGCAAACCATCGCTCAGATGTCGTGCAACCCTGCCATGGGAGGTATTGCCAAGGGACAGATTGTACGGGAGATTGATGCACTCGGAGGTTATTCGGGAATTGTCAGCGATCGTTCTATGATTCAGTTCCGGATGTTAAATCGTTCCAAGGACCAGCAATGTGGAGTCCGCGGACACAAAACGACCGGATGCTTTTTGCAGAACAATGGCGACTGATGCTGGAGCAAACACCGAATGTCGATTTTTGGCAGGATATGGTCAGTGGCTGTCTTGTTGAAAAAGGTAAAGTTTGCGGAGTAGTCACCGGCATGGGAATTGAATTTCGCTCGCGGGAGGTAGTTTTAACTAACGGCACTTTTTTAAACGGACTCATTCATATAGGAGAAAAACGCTTTGGCGGAGGCCGCACCGGAGAAAAAGCATCGACAGGAATTACCGAGCAACTTCTTACTTTAGGATTTACCAGTGGCCGGATGAAAACGGGAACACCTCCCCGCCTCGATGGTCGCTCGTTGAATTATGATCTTATGGAAGAACAACCGGGAGACGAAATCCCCGGAAAGTTTTCATTTACAAATACAGCACCTCCGGCAATTCAAAAAAGTTGCCATGTTACTTATACCAATGAAGCGGTTCACGAAATTTTAAGAACGGGTTTCGAAAAATCACCCATGTTCACCGGCCGCATCCAGGGATTAGGTCCGAGATATTGTCCATCTATTGAAGATAAAATTAGTCGCTTTTCTGAGCGCGATCGCCATCAGCTTTTCGTTGAACCTGAAGGTTGGAATACCGTTGAAATTTATGTGAACGGTTTTTCTTCTTCCCTTCCGGAGGATGTCCAGTTAAAGGCGCTGAAACTAATTCCCGGTTTCGAAAATGTAAAGATGTTCCGTCCGGGATATGCCATTGAATACGATTATTTCCCACCGGATCAATTGAAGTTGACTTTGGAAACCAAAAATGTAGAAAACCTATATTTTGCGGGACAGATTAATGGTACAACTGGTTACGAAGAAGCTGCTTGTCAAGGACTTATGGCTGGAATTAATGCCCACTTGAAATTGAACGAAAAAGATCCTTTCGTATTGAAACGTTCGGATGCATACATCGGTGTATTAATCGATGATTTGGTTACTAAAGGCACTGATGAACCTTATAGGATGTTCACTTCGCGAGCCGAATTCCGCACAATTCTAAGGCAGGATAATGCCGATATAAGGTTAACTCCTTTAGGTTATCACCTCGGACTGGCATCAGAAAGCCGGTTTAGGGAAGTAGAAACAAAGGTTTCCGGAACCAATGAAATCATCGAATTTTTTAAAGAAACCAGTATTTCTCCGGATGAGGTCAACCCGGTTTTAGAGCAGTATGAAACGGAGCCGATCCGTCAAAAATTGAAGTTGGTAAATGTTGTTAGCCGACCACAATTAGGCATTCCCGAGCTCCGTGCCGGTGTTCCTTTTTTAGAGGAAAAACTGAAAAATTATGCTGAAGAAGTTGTTGAGCAAGCCGAAATTTTAATGAAATATCAGGGTTATATCAACAAGGAACAAGACATGGTTGATAAGATGAATAAGCTCGAACATATCGCTTTGGATGCCGATTATGACTACAGCAAAATTCAGTCTTTATCTTCAGAAGCCCGTCAAAAACTCACCAAAATCAAGCCGGTTACGCTTGGTCAGGCCTCCCGTATTTCCGGTGTTTCGCCATCAGATATTTCGATTTTGATGGTTCATATGGGAAGGTAATTTCCTTCACTTTTTTCATGAATTTACGTCATTTCTGAACCAGGATTTTAGGCTATTCTGTTGACTAATCTGGAGCTTTTCGATCAGATAATGCTTCAGGTATATCCCAATTCCCCAGGAATTCCACACATGATCCTTTTTCATCCAAAACCTTCGAAAAAAGTTATAAACCATTCACTATTAATAAAATAATTCCAAGCGCCTCCACACTTTTAGTCCTTTTTCTGACCTTTACTTCACTAAACTTAAACCTAGTTTCACGTGGAACCTACCAAAACCGAAACCCTTGTTGCTTGTCCTGTCTGTGGCCTTCAAAACCTTACCAATTTCATGGAATTGAACGATTATAGCATCAGTCAGGAGCCCTTTAAAATTGTACAATGCGACAACTGTACCTTCCTTTTCACCAATCCAAGGCCAAAAAGTGAGTATATCGGCCCTTATTATGAGTCAGAGGTCTATATTTCCCACAGTAATAGCTCAAAAGGGCTCATAAATAACATCTATAAGCAAGTCAGACACTATACAATAGCCAAAAAAGTAGCTTTAATGATGCGTTTAGTCGACGGAAAACGCACTATTCTCGATTATGGGTGCGGAACAGGCGAGTTTTTGAACGTTATGCAGCTAAATAAGTGGCAAGCCAGAGGAATTGAGCCAAGTGAACAAGCCAGAAAGCAGGCAATTGACAACTACAAACTGGAAATTACCTCACCGGAGACCATTTATAACCTCGAAAAAGGTCAATTTTCCATCATTACCATGTGGCATGTGATGGAACATATCCATCAGTTGAACGAAACGATAGCTCAACTAAGAAGTCTGCTCACCGAGAAGGGAAAAATGGTGATTGCAGTACCAAATGCTGAATCAAAAGATGCCAAAATCTATGGCAAGTACTGGGGTGGCTGGGATGTGCCGCGACATCTTTACCATTTCACACAAAAAACAGTCGAAAACCTGCTCGAAAAACATCAGCTAAAGGTTGTCGATGTTAAACCAATGGTCTTCGATTCATTTTACGTGTCGCTTTTGAGCGAAAAATACAAGACCGGAAGCATGAATCCGGTGAAAGCTTTTTGGAACGGATTGCGAACGAACATTGCAGGCATTCAAAAAGTGAACAACTACACCTCGCTAATCTACATCGTAGAAAAGATGTAGTCTTTTCTTCCTGTTTCAGCAGGAACATATCGGAGCTTTTTTCGACTCTCATTTTCTCAACTCAACTGTTTCAAATGTTTCATGTGAAACAAAACATTAGGTCCCTACGTCAGGCCTTTTCGACAACCTCAAGGTCCAACTAAGATTTTCAGAGGTAGTCGTTTTGTAGATTAAAACAGCTAAAAACATATCAAATCAGCATTTATATTGCATTTCAAATTATTTTTTAATTAAATTGGAGAAAGTAATATTCAAAATAAAACTCATGGAACAAAATGGAGAATTTGATGAAAATATTACTATTTCACGTGAAACTCAAATTCACATAAAAGAGAATAAAAATAAAAAGTAAATGGAATAAATAAACTCAAAAAAATTGTGAAAGCAGAAAAATCTCAGAAAGTGAGATAAAAACCAACAAATCGAATGAAGCAAGTTCGCTTTGATGTTTAGAAAAATCAATTTAACATAAAGTTGGAAAGGACAAGAAAAACGAAATTCATGTTCCACGTGAAAACATCGTGATCACCTCCAACAATTCAGGACCTGTTTTGTAGCCGTTCATCCGCCAAACGACTTTGCCATCTACAAATAAAAGAAGGGTCGGAACGCTCCTGACCTCATACTCAGATGCCAGATAAGAATAGAGGTCAGAATTAATTTTTAGGATCAACGAACCATCCGGAAGCGATGAATCAATCGATTCCAGGATAGAATCGAGCCATTTACAGGGTTCACACCAGGTTGCAAAAAAGTCGACTAAAACAGTGCCTGACGCCCCTGTAATAGCCCTGAATTCACCCTCAGATCTGATCGTTTTCATAGTGTTTTTAGAACGTATATGGACATAGATAGTTTCGAGGAGTCGTTTAAGCGATTCTCAGGGACATAAAAACGGCCCTTTCGACAGGCCCCTACGACCGGCCCTTTCGACAGGCTCAAGAGCCAGGATTATCTATGCATAACTAAGTATACGGCCTTTTCGGCAGGCTCAAGGGCCAATGTAAGAGTATCGATGAATAGCAGAAATACGGCCCCTGCGACAAGCTCAGGGGCCAAATAGGAGTATCGATGAATAGGTAATTATACGGCCCTTTCGGCAGGCTCAAGGGCCTATCAAGAGTATCTATGGAAAGTGTTGCAATAAGCGATTGAACTTGTCGATAGAGCCATGTTGGATTCGTGAAACCTTTGTGTTTTAAAAGAGTAAAAAAGGACTGAAAAAGTGTGAAAATCATGGAAAACAAGACTCAAAAAACGACTATTCCGAGTGTGTTGAGGCGACATAAGGGCATTACAATCCTTTGTCTAATTGCGGCTATTACAGTAGCTGCGGCCTATATTTATACTGCTCCCGTACAATACGAGACAGCATTAACCTTACAGAGCCATGAAAAAAGCCAGCAAACCACTATAAACATACTCCAAAGCGGCTCCAAATCAGCTGCAACAGAGCAATTAACTTCTCAAAGTTACCTCATAAAAGCACTATCAAAAGAGGAGCCCTGGGTGGCATATTTTGTAGAAAAAGACTTCAAAATAACACCGGCAAACTATGAATCCCCTTTCGTGGCAACCTGTAAAATAGACAGTAAAAACTTCTATGAACAGCGTTTTGAAATCGCTTTAAACTCTGCAAACGACTACACTCTGATAACAGAAAACCATGGATTACGCAGAGTAAAACAGGGTAAAATAGGAGAAGAATTATACCATAACGGTGTGCGCCTAATGGTAAATTTAAAGACCCCACAACCTTATGCCAGTGCTCCAAGAATTACCAATACCAGATATTTTTTAGATGTCTATTCACCAGCTGCAATTGCTTCACACTTCTCAGCAAATAATATAAAAGCTACAGAAGAAAATGGTGTAATTGAACTAATATGTCAGCATCCTTCACCAGAAATTGCAGTCAATGCAGGTAATAAAATAGCAACCTATTATTTGAATCCTATCCAGGATAATACCTCCGGAAAAACATCACAGACATCCTCAATTGAACAAAAAATTGAAGAATTAGGCTCGCAATTACAATCGAAAGAAGCAGTTATTGCAGCCTTTAAATCGGCAAATCAGATTACAGAAATCGACAATGATGCACAGAAATCGTTAAACATTCTAGAAGAACAACAGCTACAAAAATCACAGCTGGAATTACAAATGGCATCACTGGATAACATGAGTAATTACCTTCGTAAGAATAGAACGGGTAATAATTCATTAGTAGAATATGGAGCAATAAATGATCCTGTTTTCAATGAACAAATACAGCAGTTAAACCAGAAATATCAGACAGCATATGATCCAAATACAACAGATCCTGTAATAGAATCTTTGAAAAATCAGATTGCTGAAAGAATCCTGAATACCCGTAAAAGAATTGCTGTACAAATAGAAGCAGTGAACAAACAAATTGCTTCGTCAAAGTCTCAACTAGCATTAATTCCGGGTAAAGCTCAATCACTGGAAGCTTTGGAAAGATCTATTTTACTTGATAAGAAAGTATATGATTTACTGGTTGAAAAGCGTGCAAAAGCAATTGTAGATGGAGGTTTTATCGCAACAGGTTCTGCAGTATTAAAACCTGCTCCGGCACAGCCAACACCTGTTACATCCAACCCATGGTTGATTTATTCATTAGCCATTCTGGCAGGTTCCATAGTATCATTTATTCTGGGAAGTTTACTTGATAATCTCAAGTCAAAAAGAATTCATAACCGCGAGGAGCTGGATGAATTATCATCTATTCCTTTCATCGGAAATATAGTAATGGACCGCAAAGATCCGCTTCCATTAAAAGAATCATTCAATAATTTATGTACTAAACTATTGATGAAGTCCGGGGTAAAAACGATTACCATAACCTCAACCAATCAAGGTGAAGGAAAAACATTTGTTGCTACACACCTGGCACAATCGTACAGCAGCATCGATAAAAAAGTGTTGTTAATTGATTTGAACCAACACAATCCGGAGGTTGCAAAAATATATGATATCACACCTCAACATTCCATGATGGATGTCCTTCAGGGTCGTGTCGATATTCATGATGCCGTTTGTCTAACCTCATTCCCAAATCTGGATATACTTATTGCCGGGGAAATGCCGGATGGAGTAAATACACTTTTAGCTTCCGGTAAACAGGAGCAAATGATGAATGAATTGAAAAAGCATTATGATCTGATCATCATAGATACTCCGGAATCGATGAATAATATTGATGCAATTCCGTTAATGAAGGTGAGTGACCTGACATTATACATAGCAAAGGCAAAATCGACTCGCAGAGAATCATTGCTGAATGCGGAATTAATTCGCAAAGACTATCAGATTGAGAACATGTACTTCATACTCAACTCTATAACCAAACCTGATACCCATACCGGCAAAACAGGTCGTGGAACATACAGAAAATTGGATTCTTCTGGTAATCAGAAAGTTAAAGTTGATTATGTACCTGCAGTGCTAAGAAAAATTGCATTATGGTTTTATTAAATTAAATCATGCCTTAATTTTGCATACCCCTTTTAGATGAATACGCATAGAATAAGTTTTCTGGAATCACTGGCGCAAAATTCGGCGTCCATGAAAATTGTGTTTTTGAATCACTCAGGAGCTCCGGCAAATCTCGTTGCCGATATTTCATCAATCGATTTACTTGCCGATAAAAAAGCAACTGCAGCATTCATCAATTTCTGTGAATGCCATTCGCTGGTTTCAGAAATCCGAATCTCTCCTGAATTCCGCCGTACCGAAATAATAGTGAAGTTTACCGATTCAACAGAACTGCGTTTCATGCTTCTCCGGGACATGATTCGCAAGGCATTTTCATGCATGCATTTCGATGAGGTCAGAAGAGATGCTTTAACAAATGATCATGGTATGCGCGTTGCTTCCAATTCACATCATTTTGAATACCTGTTTCTGATGTGTCAGTTTGCACAAATTTCGATGCCCGACAGATACCGCAATTATTTTGGTTCCTTCGATTTTGAAACGCGGACAACCATATTCAGATATATTCAACCCAGGTATGATCTGGTGATCAATACACTTGATGAATTGTACCAGCCCAAAGGAAGCACTCAGTTAAAAATGATGGTGGGGTTGCGACGCGACAAAATGAATTCCTTGTTCAAAATGTTTCTGAGGGTTGTGGAATATGGAATTTTTACATTTTTAAGGAACTTTACCAAAAAGGTAATTGTGAAAACTCATACGCCCGGAAATATTTCTACCGGCACCACACCCATTAAAAACCGAAATACTGCAGGTCAGGCTGTTTTGTAGTTTCCTCTTTTCGGTTGTGAAACATTTTTTCTTAAAATAAATTTTCCGGGATAAACTCCTTCAACATCAAATGCCATCGAACTTATACAGATCGGGCAAGGGATGGTGGCTATTGAAAGTTACTTCCAGATCCTTAAGAATTCCATCATGCACATCATAAACCCAACCATGTATGTAGGGGAATTCTCCTTTTTGCCAGGCCGATTGTACAATACTGGTTTTGCACAAATTGTAAACCTGCTGCATCACATTTAACTCTGCCAGTCTGTTATATCTGACATTTTCGTCTTTTATTGCCTCGAGCTCGCTCAAGTGTAAGCGGTACACATCTTTCACATGGCGTAACCAGTTGTCGATGAGTCCAAATGATGTGTTGCTCATGGCTGCACGAATACCGCCACACTGATAATGACCACAGACAATAATATGTTTAACCTGAAGCACTTCAACAGCATAAGAAAGTACACTCAACAAATTCATATCAGTATGTACAACCATATTGGAAATATTACGATGTACAAAAACATCTCCCGGTTTGGTGCCGGTAATTTGATTTGCAGGAACACGTGCATCAGAGCATCCAATCCACAATAATTGAGGCTCATGACGAGAACTTAGGTTGTTGAAGAAATCGGGATCTGTTTGCAGCTTGTTTTTGACCCAGTTCCTATTGTTTTCTAACAGTTTTGATACAAAATCAGGCATTTTCTTACAATAGTTAAAATTGTTATTTGGTAAGTGTGTTGATAAACAGGAGTGTAAAATACATAATTCCGGTAAATGTCGCGATTCAGTCGAATTTCTCAACAAGGAAACCTACCTGTTGTTAACAGAATCAGATATTTTTTAACATTTCCTTACAAATGTAAGCAGTCGACATTCCCTACCGATCGTTTTTAACAGGCTGTTGTATAATACAGGAAGAAAATTGGGAGACCAGCCCCTGTATGAAATCAATTCTAACCATAGTACTGTCCTTAATAATTGCTGCGGCATCTGCACAAACAGTTTCTACTGTTGCGGGAATGGCCGGGGTAGTTGGTTCCACCGATGGTCCAGCGGCATCTGCCTCTTTTAACAATCCGCATGGCGTTGCTTGCGATCCACAGGGAAATATATACGTAGCCAACCGTTACGGTCATAATATCCGCAAGATTACTCCTGGTGGAGTGGTTTCCACATTTGCCGGCTCAGGAAGTCCGGGTGCTAATGATGGTACCGGTACCGCAGCATCGTTTAACGAGCCCTGGGCAGTTGCCTGTGATACGCTTGGAAATATATATGTTGCCGATACCAAGAATTATAAGATCCGAAAAATTACCTCATCTGGCGTTGTAACCACGGTTGCCGGCACCGGTGCATTTGGTGTAACCAATGGTCCCGTAGCGACCGCACAATTTGGTTTCCCGGTTGGTATTGCAGTTAATAAAGCAGGATCAGCAATTTATGTTGCCGACCGCATGACTCATACGATCCGTAAAATTGCAGGTGGTCAGGTGACAACACATGCCGGAGTCGTTTATTCTCCCGGTAGTACCGATGGTCCCGGAGCATCTGCAAAGTTCGATCACCCTTACAGTATCGCTATTGATGCTGCCGGTAGCGTAATTGTTGCCGATGAATTCAATAATAAAATACGTAAAGTAACCAATGCCGGTATAGTTTCTACCCTTGCCGGGGATGGATCAGCAGGTTCTGCCGATGGTGCAGCTGCCTCCGCTTCTTTCAATGCGCCCTGGGGCGTTTGTGTGGCCCCCAATGGGGATGTTTATGTAGGCGATGGCAATAACTTCACCGTTCGAAAGATTGCTTCTGGAGCCGTTTCAACGTATGCCGGACAAAATGGTGTGCCGGGTTCCGTTAATGGAAGCGCCACAACGGCATCTTTTAATGGGGTAAGCTCCTTGTGGATACATCCTGTTAATGGAACAATATTCCTTTGCGATCCCTTTAGCCAACTTGTCAGGAAAATTACTGCCCAGGCAGCACAAAATATTACACTTACCGCAACCGGTGGCACCACATTTTGTGAAGGAACCAACATCACCTTGAATGCTTCCCCATCGGGATTATCCAACTATGTATTCATGGATGGATCCAACATTATAGGAACATCTGCAAATGGTATACTTACCATTAATACACTTGCACAAGGGTTGCATAGCATAACTTGTTCAGCAACTAATGGTTCCGGACAAACGGTGTCGTCCAATACCTTATCTTTAAGTATCACCGCAGGACTCAATGTCACTATTAATATCAGTGGCAGCACAACCTTATGTCCCGGACAATCCGTAACACTTTCATCATCCGTAGCAGGAACTTACCTGTGGTCGAATGGAGCAACAACGGCATCGATTACTGTATCGAATGCTGCTACGTATACGCTTACCGTTAGTAATGGCTCGGGATGCAGTGGCGTGGCCGCTCCTGTACAGGTAACAAATTTGCAAGCACCACTTGCAACTATAACATCATCGAGTGCTTTACCGGTTTGTTCCGGCGATTCACTGATGCTCACTGCTGGAAACGGCGCAAACTTTCAATGGTCGAATGGTGCATCATCACAAATAACTTATGCAACAGCACCCGGGAATTACACGGTAATGGTAACCAACGGAGCAGGATGTTCTGCCATTTCATTACCCGTGACAGTAGCATTCTTTCCTTCAACAAATTCTTCCATTTCACCAACAGGTAATATTGTAATAGTTCAGGGTGCCGATGCGGTGCTTACTGCAAACAGCGGTAATTCCTATTTATGGTCAACTGGTTCAACATCGCAAGCCATAACAGTAACAACAGCAGGAAATTATACAGTTACCGTAACCGATGCGAATGGTTGTAAATCGGCTCCCGCAACTTCACAGGTATCGCTGTTAAGTTCAGCGAATCTGGTAACGGCAAATGGTCCTACTTCATTCTGTAACGGTGACTCGGTAAAACTGAGTTCTGCATTTATAAATGGCAATCAATGGTTCAAAAATGGTGTGTCGATAGCAGGTGCTACTTCGCAACATTACATGGCTAAAGCTACCGGATATTATCACGTCCTGTACACTCCAACCTCAGGTATTCCGGTTAATTCCGATTCCATCCAGGTTATTATCAGAACTGTACCAAATCAGATTGCCGCAACAGGTGATACCGTTTGTCAAGGTGAGGTCGCCATGATTTCAGCTCCGGCAGTAAGTGGTTTAACTTACCAATGGTACACTGCTGCAACAGGAGGAACAATAGCAGGAACGGGATTAAATTTCACAACATCGGCTGTACAGCAAACAACTACTTATTATGTAACAGCAGTAAATAGTTTTGGATGTGAAAGTGATCAGCGTACTGCAGTAACTGTAATTACTTACCAGGTGCCGGAAGCAAATTTCACTGCTACCAATCCAGCGCCGGTGAATGGTGGTTTTGAAGTGCAGTTTACGAATGCAGCTTCATCTGCAAGTTCCTACTATTGGGATTTTGGTGATCCATCATCCAACGATAATAATTCCTCTGATCCTGATCCGATGCATTTGTATGTACAGCCCGGCGATTATACTGTAACCTTAATTACGAGCAGTGCTGAAGGATGTACCGATACCATTTCCAAAATACTGACTGTAGTATTAAACAATCACTTGTTTGTGCCAACAGGATTTACACCGAACAACGATGGCAATAACGATATTTTCAGAGTAAGAGGAAACAACATCAGCCACAGCGAAATGCATATTTATAACCAGTGGGGTCAGCAAATATGGTTCTCATTAAAAGAGACTACAGGCTGGGATGGTAAGATGAATGGAGAAACAGTGCCAAATGGTACTTATGCTTATATGATACGTGTGACCTTCGACAACGGCACAACAGAATTGTTAAGAGGAAATATTAGTGTAATCAGGTAAGGAAATGAAAAAACAGCTACTACGAATTACTTTATTTGTGCTGCTTGCCTTACCTCTACTGGTAAATGGTCAGGATGCGCGTTTCTCGCAATATTTTAATAATACATTATCACTAAATCCGGGTACTGCTGGAAATGGCATTGAATACATTCGTGTAACAGGCATCTACAGAAATCAGTGGGCCGGAGTCGGAAATCCGTTTACCACGCAAGGGTTTGCAGTCGACAAAGTTGTGAACCGTGTTGGCCTTGGCGGGATAATTACCCGAAACGGAGCCGGTGATGCAGGAATAAGAACATTAAGTATTGCAGGAAATCTTTCCTATAACCTTCCACTTGGAGATGCTAAAGAACATATTCTTTCAGCAGGTGTTCAGGTAGGAATTTTCAATAAGAGTTTCGATCAGTCGAAAATGTCATTCGACAACCAATACAATCCTGATGCAGGATATGATCCTTCTATTAGTTCCGGAGAAATATTTACAAATACCAGCATTACACGTCCCGATGTGAATGTTGGAATATTCTGGCAACGTGGCTGGCTGAATAAAGATATTCGCTTTAAGCCTTTTGCAGGAATCAGTCTGGCACACATTAACAGACCGAATGAAACATTCATCATCGACAATAACAAAATGCCGGTGAAGAAGAGTTTTTATTTCGGTGCGGGATTTATGGTTTCCGATCGTGCTGAGATACGACCATCTGCAATGATACTTCGTCAACAGGATTTTAAAGAAACAAATGTTGGTGCATTGGTCAATTATCAACTCGATAATAAAAACGCCGTTCAACTTGGAGCTTATAACCGTTTTAATGATGCCTTAATTGCTTATGCCGGTTATCAGATGAATCTGGTTAAGGTTGGGATGAGTTATGATATCAACACCAGTTCATTAAGTACATCCGGAAAAGGAACGAATGCTTTTGAGCTTTCAATCACTTACTCTCCTCGTCCAAAACGTGCTAAAGAACCAAAAGAAATACTTCCAAATAAAAAGGTTGCTACTGATCCTGTGGAAACATTGGATTATGTAACTACAAGCATTGAAGTTCCGGAAGAATTAACAAACGACAGACCAGTAATACATCCCGCCCCAGCGGAACAAGTAACGGAACAACCGGTTGCAACCAAAGTTGTAGAGCAGGTTGCAGAAACACCGGTGAAGACCGCCGAAACACCTGTAGCAATTGCTGAACAACCTAAACAGGAACCTGCAGCAGCAACTCCGGTAGCGGTGAAAATTGAGGACTTCGATAAAGATGGCATTATTGATGCAGTGGACGACTGCCCATACATAAAAGGTTCAAAAGCAACTAATGGTTGTACAGATTCCGATAATGATGGAGTGATTGATATGCAGGATGATTGTCCGATGGAAAGTGGTACCGCAGCAACAAAAGGTTGCCCCGATAAAACAAAAGCACAACCGGTGAACAGCCAGCAATTGATCAGGAAGTTTGATAACATCCTTTTTGAATCAGGAAAAACACGACTACGTACCGATGACATCTTCGATATTATTGAACGTGCGATAGATATTATGTATGCCGATAAAGATGCAACCGTAATATTATCGGGACACACCGACAGTGAAGGTGATGCCTTCCAGAATATGGTGCTTTCGCAATCACGTGCCGATATGGTTAAGACTTACATGGTGAAACAGGGAATAGATGAGAGCCGCATTAAAACCGTGACTTATGGTGAGACTATGCCGCTTGAAGATAATACCACTGTTGAAGGCAAACAATTAAACCGCCGTGTTGAAATAAATATTTTAAAAATTAAGTAGGTTATGGAATTTCTGCTCCACCTTGTGACCCCTTTTGGACTATCAATGTTCATTACCATTTTGCTAATTCCGGTTTGGATATCGGTTTGCCGTAAATGGAAATTATTTGATGAACCCGATGGACGGAAGCACCATGTAACCATGACGCCGTCGATGGGTGGGATTGCGATTTATGCCGGATTATTTATTTCGTTTCTGGCCTTTGCAGAAATTACCGATCATGAAAAATTACGATTTCTATTTGGTGCAACTCTAATATTATTCTTCACCGGATTCTTTGATGATTTAATGGATGTACCGCCTTTTAAGAAAATGATTTTTCAGGCAATAAGTACTTGTATTATTTACTATGGCGGATTCCGGATTATGAACCTCGATGGAATACTTTGGATTCATGAAATTCCTCTGTTGTTTCAATTGCCACTTACCTTGTTACTGGTTGTAATGTTCACCAATGCTTTCAATTTTATAGATGGTGTTGATGGATTAGCAGGTAGCTTAGGTGTAGTTGCTTCCAGCTGCATGGGTGCGTTGTTCTTCCACTATGGTAAGGAAGATTTTGCGGTATTATCATTCTGTGTTACAGGTGCTTTACTTGGATTCTTATTTTACAATTTCTCTCCTGCAAGAATTTTTATGGGGGATACAGGCTCGCTGGTTGTAGGCTTTTTGCTTGCCACCATGAGTATCGAATTGCTGAATACCGGAGTAAGTCAACCCGATATTGCAGTGAATCCGGCATTTATATTTGCACTCTTATTTTTACCTTTATTCGATATTACCCGCGTATTCATCATCCGTATGCTGAACGGTTCATCGCCATTTCACGCCGATCGTAACCATTTACATCACCTCATATTGAGTCATGGTTTCGGTCACCGCAGCACAGCTCTTATGATGGCTTCTTTCAGTCTGATGTTTGTGATGCTTCAGGTATTAATGCCCGGCCTATCGGCTAATTTATTCATCGTGATCAGTGTTGCGATGGCTCTGGCAATATTGAATACCAGGGTTATTGGTTGGCTTGCCACCATACATCATAAAATATTCGGCAACAGCAATGCCCGGAATATTCGTATCCGGTCGAATTAATTGTTATTTTTTTAAGGAAACCTATATCTTTGGAAATCCTATTCCAAAGCTATGATCCGTACCTTGTTAATCCTGATTGCCTTACTGCCGGCTTTTACCGGTCAAGCCCAACCAACCGATTCTCTGGTAATCCGCAAAATTTTCAACTATTGCCTGGAAGAGGGCAAATCGTATGAATGGCTTGATTATCTCAGCAACAAAATAGGTCCCCGTTTAAGTGGATCAGTAGGTGCCGAAAAAGCCGTTGCCTGGGCAAAAATGGCTATGGAAGCTGAAGGAAATGGAAGCGTATCTCTTCAGGAAGTAATGGTTCCACATTGGGAACGTGGTACCAAACAAGAACTTACCGCAATTTCAGGAAACGAAAAGAAACAACTGCGCATTTGCAGTCTGGGTGGAAGTGTACC
This sequence comes from Bacteroidota bacterium, assembly GCA_016713525.1. Classification (GTDB taxonomy): domain Bacteria; phylum Bacteroidota; class Bacteroidia; order AKYH767-A; family OLB10; genus JADKJB01. The sequence continues at coordinate 94,240 of JADJOZ010000011.1, forward strand.
TACTCCAACTAACGGTGTGAGCGCAAACGTAGTTGAGATTCGTAATTTTGAAGAACTCGAATACATGGGCCGTGAGAAGCTGGAAGGAAAAATTATATTCTTCAATGTTCCCATGGATCAAAAACATTACCACACTTTTCATGCTTATGGTGAATGTGGAAAATACCGTTATGCAGGAGCGGCACGTGCAGCGAAGTTTGGTGCTGTCGGATCCATAACACGATCGCTAACATTATCACTCGATGATTATCCGCATACCGGAGCTATGGGTTATGCCGATTCAGTGCCAAAAATTCCGGCTTGTGCTATTTCCACCAAGGGTGCCGATGAGCTGAGCAGGATGATTAAGTTAAATCCTGAAACTAAAGTGGAATTAACAATGGATTGCCAATCGTTTCCTGATGTACTTTCTTACAATGTGATTGCAGAAATTAAAGGCTCTGTGTTTCCCGATGAAATTATTGTAGTGGGCGGACACCTGGATGCGTGGGACAATGGCCATGGTGCTCACGATGATGGTGCAGGTTGTGTGCAATCGATGGAGCTGCTTCGCATATTTCGTGATCTGAAGATACAACCGAAAAGAACCATTCGTGTGGTGTTATTTATGAATGAAGAAAATGGGTTGAAAGGAGCTTTAAAGTATGCTGAAGTTGCTAAGGCAAAAGGTGAAAATCATATTGCTGCATTAGAATCAGATGCGGGAGGTTTTTCGCCACGGGGCTTTTCAAGTGAATGTAAATTTCCTGAAAAAACTGCAGTCTTTAATAAGTGGAAACCACTGTTTGAACATTACGGCATTTTTGAATGGCCCACTGATGATGGTGGTGGCGCTGATATTAACAGACTGGAAGATCAGGGCACTTTATTGATTGGATTAATGCCCGATTCGCAGCGCTATTTCGATTACCACCATACCGAAATTGATACCTTCGATAAGGTCAATAAAAGAGAGTTGCATTTAGGTGCTGCCAGCATGGCATCATTGGTGTATTTGCTTTCGGAATATGGGGTGAAGTAAAAAATTACTCTTCCTCCTGTTGAAAAGAGCCCCGTGATTTTTTCTTATCACCCAACTTTTTCTTTTCTGTAAGACGTTCTTCCTTTGCTGATGCAGATGGTTTGGTATTCTTTCTGGGTTTCTTAATTAAGAGAGTCTTCTCAATCAGCTTCAAAAACTTTTCCTGAACTTTATCTTTATTCTTTAACTGCGTGCGTTCTTCTGAACTTACCATTCGCAAAATACCTTCTTCTGTCAACTTCGATTCCAGTTTTTGCATCAGCAGGGCCTGTTCATCGGGAGAAAAAACATTGGAGTTCACCACATCAAAATAAAGCTCGACCCGGGTGGCAACCTTGTTTACATTCTGGCCTCCTTTGCCTCCGGAAGTGGTGGCTTTAAACCAGACTTCTTTCAATAATCTATTTACATCAAAAGCCATGGTACTCAATTGGTGATTGTAAATTTGTCGGCATCTTTTGAAACCGGAAAGGTTGTCCGGAGCATTACCAATTCTGAAGCAGACAATGTTACGGTTGTTACACTTTCAGAACCCGGCTTGCAAGCTGCTATTTTCTTGCCCAGCGGATTGAGCACTACGCTGTCGCCGGAATATGGAATATCCTTGCCATCGGTACCAACCCTGTTAATTCCTGCTGTGAAACATTGATTCTCAATTGCCCTGGCAATCAGCAATTGCTTCCAGGCAAAACTTCTTCTTTTTGGCCAGTTGGCAACATAAATTAGCAGATCATATTCTTCCTGATTCCTGCTCCAGACCGGAAAGCGGAGATCGTAACAAATGAGCGGACAGATACGCCAGCCGTTTAGCAGAAACACTTTCCGTTTTTCACCTGCAGTATAGGTAAGATGCTCATCCGCCATGCGAAATAAATGACGCTTGTCGTAGTGCAGCACTTTACCATCAGGTTGAGCCCAGATCAAACGGTTGAAATAATTCTTCTTATCCGCAATCACCAGACTACCCGTAACAACAGCCTGTTTTTCTTTGGCTGTTTGAAGCATCCAGGCAATGGTTTCGCCTTTCATTGTTTCATGAACCTTACTTACATTCATCGTGAAGCCCGAAGTAAACATTTCAGGGAGAATAATAAGATCTGTTGAACCTTTCCGAATCGGTTTTATCAGTTTCGAAAAATGCTTTCGGTTAGATGCGTTATCTTCCCAATGCAATGAGGTTTGTAAGATGGTGATTCGAAGATCTTGCATAGCAAATCAGATTTGACAAAGTTTAGCTGCTGCTTTCTCGAGTGTTTCATCTTCTTTTGCAAAACAGAAGCGCAGTATTTTATGATCAACCGGATTTTTGTAAAATACAGAAACCGGAATAGAAGCAACACCAAATTCTTTGGTCAGACGAATGGCAAAATCTGTATCCTTTTCCTGGGAGATGGCGCTGTAATCGAATAACTGAAAATAAGAGCCCGAGCAAGCCAGCGGTTTAAAACGCGATTTTTTTGTCAGCTTCAGAAATAAATCTCTTTTCTGCTGATAAAACGCACTTATCGATTCATAAGAGGGAGTACTGTTCATATAATCGGCGAGGGCATATTGCAGTGGGGTGTTCACTGAGAAAACCATGAACTGATGTGCTTTGCGAAATTCAGCCATCAGATTTGCAGGAGCCATACAGTAGCCGGCTTTCCATCCTGTTGCATGATACGTTTTACCGAATGAAAAAACCACAAAACTACGTTCTGCCAATTTGGGATAACGCATTACACTCTGATGTTCGTAGCCATCAAATATAATGTGTTCATAAACTTCATCACTCACAATTACAATATCGCGGTTGTGTGTAATTTTCTCCAACTGCAGCATATCTTTAGCTGTAAGGATAGAACCGGTAGGATTATGAGGTGTATTAATCATAATCATACGTGTCCGCTGATTCACCATCTTCTTGACTTCATTCCAGTCGATGTGAAAATCGGGGCCCTTTAATTGCAATTGCACCGGTATTCCGCCATTCAATTCTATTGCGGGAACATAACAATCGTATGCAGGTTCAAAAACAATCACTTCATCGCCTTCCTTAATAATAGAAGTGATGGCAGTATAAATCGCCTGAGTACCACCGGCAGTAATTGTTATCTCCGTATCGGGATCGTAAGTTGCAGTATAAAGTTTTTCAATTTTATTGCAAAGTGCTTGCCGCAAAGGTCTGTAACCGGGCATGGGTGCATACTGATTATGACCTGCAAGCATGTGCTCGTGGTAGAGACGGATTAATTCTGGCGAAACCGGAAAATCGGGGAAACCCTGCGACAGATTTATGGCACCATGTTCCTGTGCCAATCCCGACATAATGGTAAAAATGGTAGTGCCTGTTTTATGTAATTTGGACTTAACTGTGCCTGGAAAATTCATAGGTATAACTGGTAGTAAAAGTAAATTTACTGCGAATTCCGGTGCAAAACCTTAACAAAGCAAGGTAATAAATTTTAGTCCGTGATAATCACCTCATTAAAATGTTAACAATATCCCAATTCTGACAATCACGGACTAAATTCTTTTCAGAAAATAAAGTGCCTTATTCCTTAAAATCATTTTCCACATCCACTACAATCCGTTCCGACTGATTGGCCAGTTGCCAGGCTGTATTAAAAACCAATTTAGCGATTTTAGAAGTTTTATCGAAGTCAATTTTATCGATCGTATCGGTTGGCTTGTGATAATCGTCGTGGATACCTGTGAAATAAAATATCACCGGAATTTTATTCTTCGCAAAATTGTAATGATCGGAACGGTAATAGAGTTTCATTTTATCGGATGGATCATTGTATTTATAATCGAGATCCAGGTTGCAGCAAAATTTGTTGGCATCTTCATTGATCCTATGCAGTTGCGTGCTTAATTTATCGCTTCCGATAATGTAAGTATAATCGGGATTGGAAGCATGTGCAGAATCGAGCCGACCAATCATATCAATATTCAGATTGGCAACTGTTTTTTCGAGTGGAAACACCGGATTTTTGGTATAAAATTCTGAACCCAGCAAACCTTTTTCTTCACCGGAAAAATTCAGGAACAAGATACTTCTTTTAGGACCTTTACCCGCTTTTTTTGCCTTCACAAACGCTTCTGCCATAGCAAGTAAAGAGGCGGAACCAGATCCATCATCATCGGCACCATAATATATTTTATCGCCACGTTTTCCCAGATGGTCAAGGTGTGCCGATATAACTATTACTTCATCCTTCAGCGAGGACCCTTCTACATAACCCAAAACATTGCGACATGATGTTTTTGCAATTTTGCTTGTGATAGAAATATCCTGATTAAGAGTCAAGGCAAATGATTTCTTCTTCTTCGTAATTCGTTTTTCATACGAGGAAACCGTATAGCCGGCATGTTGTAAAAAATCGTTTGCCATTTCAGGTGTGATATAGGCTACGGGAATAATTTGTTTTGCCTCTTCATCGGGTAAAGCCAGTCGACCTGAAACTAACCATCGACTGATGCGTTCGTAATTTTTCTTATAATCTTTCTGCACAAAAAGCACCGCTTTCGCATTGCGGTCTTTTGCCAGTTGAATTTTTTTCTGTCTGCCGCTTGACCAGGGACTTTCAGCACCACTTTTAGTAAATTGTGCAGAACCATCTTTTTTCAGTGGTTCACCTTCGAGGAGCATCACTACTTTTCCATTGACATCAACACTACTGTAGTCGTTCCATGCAATTGTTGAATCCACTATTCCATAACCAACAAAAACAATATCGGTTGCTTCCAATTGAAGTTCAGCGCTATTATCGGTGAAGAAAAAATCACCTGACTGTTTATAGCTTTTTTTGCGGGTATCGATGGTCATGATACCGGCAATCAGATTTACGAGTGGAAATTCCTGGAAGCGTGTACCATTTGCAAGAGTAGGAAGTCCAAGTTTTTCATATTGTGATGAGACATAATTCGCCGCCTTCACCATTCCCGGAGCAGCTGTTTCCCGTCCTTCCAGAGAATCGGAAGCTAATACTTCAAGATGTTGCTTGATTAATGACGGAGAAATATAATTACTGAAAAAAACAGCAGTGCTATCCTGTGCAACTGCAGTAAAAAATACAATCAGTAATTGTAAGGTGACAATTAATTTCTTCATGATAAAAAAATAATTCGCGATTAAATTTTTTCAATTCTTTTCTGATGACGACCACCTTCAAACGCTGTATTCATAAAGGTTTCGACCATCTGCAATGCCGTTTCATGTGAAACGAATCTAGCAGGTATGCACAGAACGTTAGCATCGTTATGTTGACGTGCAAGAGCAGCAATTTCAACCGACCAGCAAAGTGCTGCACGAATACCTTTATGTTTATTAGCAGTGATGCAAACACCGTTTCCGCTTCCGCAAATAACAACACCCATTTCAACTTCACCGGATTCCACCTGAGTGGCGACCTGATGAGCAAAATCGGGATAATCTACTGAATCGGCGGAATGGGTTCCAACATCAACTAATGCAAAACCTGAATTAACTGTTTTCAGGGCAGTCTTGATCGATTCTTTACATTCAAAACCTGCGTGATCGGATCCAATGGCAATTGATGAAGTCGACATATTATTATAACTTATTGGTTTAAAACTTAATATACAAAACCAGGCTTACATGACAACCTGCATTTATGTATCATTTTTTAGTAAATTTACTTAATTAACAGGTGATTCAAAGTTATTAACAACTACTTTTGTAGAGCATTCAAAACTACTGGAAAATAACCAATTATAAAAGTGACTTATAAACATGAAATTGGTTCATAACTAAATTTAGTGCTGATAACTACTAAGATCTTTTAGTTGACAATGCCGGATGTGAAATGGCTTAGATAAAAAAAAGTAAGATCCTAATAATAGTTGTTGAAAGTAATGGAATAAATGTGAACAATACTGTGAACATAATTCACACTAAAAACGGGTTGGAACTATTAACAAACAACAAGTCACCGATCATGTTAATAAACATAAAAAAGATTACCATTCAATACTATAAGCTACTCATAACTCAATAACTGTTGTTAATAAGCGTTCATAACTGAGATATCAAAGAAAAAAGAAATAAACTTATACAGGATATGAACAGCTATACATTAATAACATTAAATCTTTAAAAAAATATATAATTATATAATGATGATAGAAAGTGAGATTTTGGAAGCTGTGAAAAAATTCGGATATTTGAATCAGCGAATCGATCCGGCGCTGGATTTGTTTGCGGAAATTGAAAAGTTAAAAAAGAAAAAAATGCAATCATACTCGCCCATTATTACCAGGATGCTGATATTCAGGACATAGCCGATTACCGCGGCGATAGTCTGGGTCTGGCACAGCAAGCTGAGAAGACTACAGCCGATTTGATTGTTTTTGCCGGGGTGCATTTCATGGCTGAGACAGCCAAGTTACTCAATCCCAATAAGAAAGTTGTTTTACCCGATTTAAATGCCGGTTGTTCACTGGCCGATTCCTGTCCGCCGGAAGATTTTCGTAAATTCAAAGAATCACATCCCAATCACATTGTAATTTCATACATCAACTGTACTGCCGGTATCAAAGCACTCAGTGATATCATTTGCACCTCTTCTAACGCGATTAAAATAGTGGAGTCGGTTCCTGCAGACCAAAAGATAATTTTTGCACCTGACAAGAACCTGGGTGCTTATATCATGAAAAAAACCGGTCGTGACATGATCTTGTGGGACGGCGCCTGTATGGTGCATGAGATTTTTTCACTCGAAAAAATTATGAAGCTGAAACATCAGCATCCGAAAGCAAAAGTAATTGCACATCCCGAGTGTGAAGATCCTGTTTTGAAACAGGCCGATTTTATTGGAAGTACCACAGCATTGCTGAATTATACTTCACATAATCCCGCAGATGAATTTATAGTTGTCACCGAATCAGGCATCATCCATCAGATGCAGCTGGCGAATCCGCATAAGACCTTTATCCCGGCCCCACCGGAGAATAACTGTGCCTGCAACGATTGCCCGCATATGAAACTAAATACACTTGAGAAACTTTATCTTTGTATGAAGTACGAAGTTCCGGAAGTATTAATTCCCGAAGAACTGGCGGCAGATGCATTAAGACCTTTAAAAAGAATGTTGGAAATTTCAGCGAGTCACGGCCTATGAGACTATTATTAGTTTTTGCATTTTTACTTTCATTTGGAATTGTTACTGCCCAGGAAACGGGTACTGTAAATCCCAATGGTTTTAATATTTTTTATTATCCCAACGGTGCAAAAAGCAGTGAAGGAAATTTATTGAATGGTAAACCCGATGGAATATGGAAGGCCTATCATGAGAATGGTAATTTGAAATCGGAAGGAAACCGGGTGAGTGGTAGATTAGAAGGTGCCTGGTCGTTTTTTTAATGAGGATGGGACACCGGCAGCAATCTATAATTATATTGGTGGCACCAAAAACGGAATTCAAAAAAGAATTTTATTCTAATAAAACCATTCGTGCCGAAGAACCCATGGTGAATGGTGTGAAACAAGGAAGTAGCGAAATATTTTTCTGAAACCGGATATCTGATGAAAGAAGTGCCATTCGATAAAGGTGTTGAAAATGGTAATGGACGCAGTTATGATGAATCCGGAAATGTGATTAATCTTTCTATTTATAAGAATGGTTATCTGGTGAAAGATGAAAAAATAAACCGCAAAGATAAATTCAGTTTTAAGCAGGGAACGTGGAAAGAATTTTATCCGGATTTTGTTGTTAAGAAAGAATCCAATTATAAAGATGATAAGTTGGAAGGACCGGTGAAGTATTATAATCCCGAAGGACAATTCACGAAGATGGATATTTTTAAAGATGGTGAATTGGTAATTGATAAAACAGCAAATGTAAAATTAGAAATCGACCGCGATTATCATGCCGGCGGAAGAGTGAAATCTTCTGTTAATATTATAGATGGAAAAAAACAAGGTGTTTACCGGGAATATGATATTAAAGGAAATATTACATCATCGAAATTATACCGCGACAATGAAATCTATGCCGAAGGATTGGTAGATGAGAATATGAAATATCAGGGACCATGGAAGTTTTATTATAAAAGCGGAAAGCTTCGTTCCGAAGGTAGCTTTAAAGATGGCAACCGCGATGGTGAATGGAAGTTTTACTATGAAAACGGTAAATTGGAGCAATCAGGAAAATATGTTTCCAACCTGCCTGATGGTGAATGGAAGTGGTACTTTATGAATGGAAAACTACTCCGCGAAGAATCCTATCTTAAAGGAAAAGAAGAGGGATACATGAAAGAATTTTCTGACACCGCAACTGTCATTGCAGAAGGAAATTATATTGAAGGCCGTCGTGACGGAGCCTGGAAGTTTTTCAGTGAGGCCTACACCGCACAAGGCTCTTATATTGATGGATTAGAAACCGGTAACTGGAAAGGCTATTTTTCAAATGGTAAATTAGCTTTTGAAGGTTCTTATTTTGAAGGAAATGAAAATGGAGAACATCGCTATTATTACGATAATGGAAAAGTCAAACAAATCCGGAATTACAAATCTGGTTTGGCCGATGGCGAATGGAAATCGTACGATGTAACCGGAGAGCTGATTTTGACAACCACCTATATAGCAGGTGAAGAAGTAAAATTTGACGGCGCTAAAGTCGGGAAATTAATAGCAGCAGAGCTGCTGTCATTGGGTCATTAGCAGCAGAGCTGCTGTCATTAGCGGCACAGCCGCTGTCATTAGGTCATTAATCGGCATGGCCGCATTTATGTCATTAGGTCATTGGCAGTTCATCTAGCTTTTGATCTATAATGGTCATTTAAAATAATTTCTCCTGCATCGCCGCCAGCTTTAATTTTAATTAAATCCGCGTCTCCCTAACTCTGCGTTCAAAAAAATAAAGTCATTAGCAGCAGAGCTGCTGTCATTTGCGGCATAGCCGCTGTCATTGGGTCATTGAAAATAATTTCTCCCCATCGCGTAAGCGCATTTCTCCGCGTCTCCCTAACTCTGCGTTCAATAAAATGTCATTAGCGGCAAAGCCGCTGTCATTGGGTCATTTGCGGCAGAGCCGCGTCATTGGGTCATTAGCGTCAGAAATTTATTTCGTATCTGACATAAAAAGGTAACTATAATTACTTGATCATCAGCACAAAAGCTCTTTTAGAAGTATCAAATTATCTAATTGGGCAAAATAAGAATTAAAATTGCTTGAAATTTTCTTATTTTAAAAAATATGATTAAATAAGTACTATTAATAGAGCTTATTTTGTATATTTGTATTAAAATATGTGCTAATCATGAATCTTAAGCCCATTTCTAAGCATTTAATCCTGGATAGATTAAATTTTGAAAATCCCTGGTGGATTCACGGAAAGATAGACGAAGATTATCAATTAAAGCCACGACGTCTATACTACAAGCTATTTTATTCATTGGTGTTCGAGTCTGATGTCAGAAGGGCCATAACTCTCATGGGACCACGTCGGGTTGGAAAGACGGTAATGTTACATCATACCATTCAGGGATTACTGGACAATCATATTTCAGATAAAAAAATATGCTTTATAAACATAGAAAATCCGGTATACCGCAATATTCCGTTGCATGAACTTTTCAGTTATGCCCGTGAAACTGTTGCTGATAATAATCCTGAAGACTGGTATGTATTTATTGACGAAATACAATATTTAAAAGATTGGGAGATTCATCTCAAAATTCTGGTTGACGATTATCCGTCAACCAAATTTATTGTTTCCGGTTCTGCAGCAGCAGCACTTAAATTAGGTAGTACTGAAAGTGGAGCGGGACGATTTACAGATTTCATGTTACCTCCTTTAACTTTTCAGGAGTATATGCATCTGAAAAAATTAGACCATCTTTTAATTCCAACGGAACTAAAATGGGGAAACAAAATAATAGATTCTTTTTCGGCATTAAACATAAAAGAAGTAAATAAACATTTTGTAGACTACATTAACTATGGTGGCTATCCGGAAGTTATATTTTCTGATACTATAAAATCTAATCCCGGAAGATATATCAGAAGTGATATTGTTGATAAAGTATTATTGAAAGATTTGCCGGGTATGTATGGAATTCAAGATGTTCAGGAACTTAATTCCTTATTTACAAAACTTGCTTATTACAGTGGCAACGAAATCAGTCTGGAATCGTTAAGTAAAGTATCAGGTGTACCTAAGGCATTGCTAAAAAAGTACCTGACTTATCTGGAGGCAGCATTTCTGATTAAAATCGTGAAACGTATTGACCAAAATTCGAAAAGCTTTCAAAGAGATAATTTTTTTAAAGTATATCTCACAAATCCAAGTCTGAGAACTGCACTCTTCTCACCATTGTCACCTACAGACGAAGAGATGGGTGATATGGTTGAAACAGCAGTATTTTCTCAATGGATGCATCGTGATGATTTTATTCCTTATTATGCAAGATGGTCGAAAGGCGAAGTTGATTTAGTCAGATTAAGTAACAAAACCTTCAAACCTAAATGGGTAGTTGAAATAAAATGGAGTGACAACTATTTTGAAAATCCTAAAAAATTAAAAAGTCTGCTAAATTTTTGTGAAGCCAATAAACTCGAGCGCGCATTATCAACAACGGTAGATATTTCTGGTTCTAAAATAATTAAAGGTATTGAAATCGTTTACATTCCGGCTGCAGTTTATTGTTATATTGTTGCAAATAATACTTTGACTGAAAAGTAAATATTGATAGTATTTTTACTCTTAGTATTATTGATTTCTGAAATGGGAGAGGAATAAACACCATTTTACTTAGTGGCCAATTCCAGTTTCGCCCCTCATTTTCACCTCATTGTAACCTTTTGAAGTCGTTTGCAGTTAAAAACGGTGTTGTATTGAAGACTGTCGGGAACGATTATTTAATACAATGATTATCAGCGAATTAAGACAATCATCTTAAACAAAAACCATTATGAAACGAATTTTTTCGGGAGCTGCCCTTCTGGTTATCTTGTTAAATCTGTTTACCGGACTTGCGGTAGCACAGAGTAACAGTCCGTTGGTTAAAGCTGAAAAGTTGTACAAACTTTTTGCATTCCATGAAGCCATTGAAGAGTACGAAAAAGTACTTGCCGCAGATCCGACTAACGCTGTGGCTATACGTAATATAGCAGATTGCTACCGCCAGACCAACAATTCGGAAAAGGCGGAGGTTTATTATGCTAAAGTAGTTAAGCTGGCCGATGCGAAACCAATCGACAAACTGCTGTATGCGCAATCGCTGATGTACAATGCAAAATACGACGATGCGAAAAAAATATTTGCGGAGTATTCTACAGTTGCATCAACCGATGAGCGTGCTAAGAATGCGATGGAAGCCATCAATAAAATGGATTCCTTTTTTCAGGATAGTTCACGCACCAGAATTTCTAAGATATTAGTCAATTCCGATAAAGCCGATTTCTCTCCTGTATTTTATCGCGAGGGAGTAGTATTTGTTTCATCGCGTGAAGCAGGTGCTAAGGACAAAATGCACACATGGACAGGAAACGCATTTCTTACCTTATATTATGCTAAAGGTAAAGAATCAAATCTTCGTTCACCGGAATTATTTATCCGTGAATTCCAGAGTAAATTTAATGATGGTCCCGTTTGCTTTGATAAAGAAGGCAATGAAATGTACCTTACCAGAAACCATGAAACGGTTTCGAATAAGGCCGATAAAATTGTTAAACTGAAAATTGTAAAATCGAAACTGGTAGAAGGCAAGTGGGATGATCCATCTGAATTCCCTTTCAACAGCCGCGAATACAATACCGCACACGCCTGCTTAAGTGCAGATGGTAAGCGCCTCTATTTTGCATCCGATATGCCCGGTACACTGGGTGGCATGGACATATTTTATGCCGATAAAAATGAAAGTGGTTGGGATGCACCTGTGAATCTTGGAAATAAAGTGAATACCAAAGGAAATGAATTGTTTCCTTTTATTACAGATGATAATATCCTCTATTTTGCTTCCAACGGTTTGGTTGGAATGGGTGGACTCGATATTTACGAAAGCACTTACAAAGATGGAAAGCGCTCAGAGCCGCGTAACATGGGTTATCCTGTGAATACGCACAAAGATGATTTTGGTCTGGTGCTTAATAAAGAAGGTGAAAAAGGATATCTTGCTTCTAACCGTAATGGTGGAAAAGGTGATGATGATATTTATGCAGTTGAAATTCTGAAATCGATTGTCGTAGCCGGAAAAGTAACCGATAAGAAAACCGGCAATCCTATTGAAGGCGCCGATGTAATTCTGAAAGATAAATCAGGAAAAGAAATTGCAAGAACTTTGGCTAAAGCCGATGGTACCTACGAGTTTCCATTAGAGTTCGACAAAGAATACACCGTACTTGCAACCAAGACCGATTACTCTAAAGAAGAAAAACCGGTATCGACCATTAACGTTCGCACCAGCAAAATAACAGTCGATTTCCAACTAGAAAAATTAAGCTTTGCAGTAGAAGGAATTGTATCCGACCGCGAAACTACCGTACCATTACAAGGAGCGAAAGTAGTGTTGCTTAACCGCGATGGTAAAGAATTGGCTAATGCAACTACAGCAGCCGATGGTTACTACTATTTTAAACTTGAAGCTGAAAGCGAATATCGTGTTAAAGCATCTAAAGAAGGCTATTTCTCGAAGAGTGAAATGGTAAGTACTGTTGGTAAAAAGCAGGTGTAATTAAAAAGGATCTGCCACTTGAGAAATTAGTACTTAACAAACCAATTCGTCTCGATAACATTTACTATTACCTGGCGAAATGGAATATCAGGCCCGATGCAGCAAAAGAACTTGATAAGCTTGTACAAATATTAAAAGATAATCCGACTATCGTAATCGAGTTGGGATCACACACCGATTGCAGAGCGAGTGATGCGTACAACTGGGACTTATCGGATAAACGTGCGAAGTCTGCAGCCAAATACATAGTTGAGGTTGGTGGCATTGAAAAATCGAGAATTACCGGTAAAGGATATGGTGAAACGATGCTTATTAACCGTTGTGCAAACAATGTAAAATGCTCTGAAGCTGAACATCAGGAAAATCGACGAACTGAATTTAAAGTATTGAAGTTTTGATAAGCGTATTTAGTACGCGTTCATTATAAAGATTCCATTCCCCCCTCCCGCCTCGGCGGGATTTTTCTTTTTTGAGTGACAAGTGGCAAGTGACAAGTAGCAAGTGAGGTTTCTTAGTAGAATGATATGACTGCATTAAGTTGAAAGATCGCTATGAGTCCACCAGCTGGCCACACCATAGAAATCCTGGAACATGGAGCTTTAACGGAGAAAAAACTTGGATAAGCATAAGTTTGTTAAAGAGAATAGTCATCTCTTTAAGTTTAAGCATTATTGCTTAACAAATTTTAGTGTAACAGCATTTTCATTATCGTTTACTTTAATAAAATACACACCGCTGGATAATTTACTAATATTAATAGTAGTTTGATTTTGTGCTTCGCTAAGATTGCTGGTGAATACTGTTTGTCCCATTGTATTTAAAATGGTAATGGTTGAATTTTTAAACCCAGTTGTTTGCAGGTTGATGTGGTTTGTAGCAGGATTTGGAAATAGTTTTAGTTGAACAGATGAAGCTGCTAAGTCTTCATCTAGCCCCACACTGCATTGTAAACCATATTTAGCAATAAACCCATCGGTATAACCACCGGCACTAGTAATTTGGTTACCATTAAAAATTAGTGGACCATCAAAACCACCTGCAACTAAGATGTTATCTGTGGCATCTAGTGTAGTACACAAAGGGTATGTATTAGAACTAAGCCCTTCTAAAAATTGCGCGCTTTGCCAGCTACCTGCCGTATCTATTTCGGCAATGTACAAACCTGAGCCTAATGGGCTGTTGATTGATGTGCTACCAAAATTAGCAATGCCTGAAAAATTACCGCTGATATATAAAGAGGAGTTGTTTGAAGATACAGCAATGCCTCCTGAGCAACTAAACGGATATTGACTTGAACTACCTTTAGCCCAAATAATTTGACCATTGGTATTTAATTTAATTACGTAAGGGAAATTATTATTAGACTGTGAGTTGATTAGAGTATCATTACCAACAATACCTTGCCTACCATTGGCGGCAACATATAAATAATTATCTTTAATAGTTATTCCGAAAGGTATATTCAGAATGCTGTCGTTAATGACAATTTGTTGTATCCATTGAAGTGAACCAGAGGGATTGAATTTGGCTATGAACATATCGGCAGTGGAAAAACCCGGATTGCTTTGTTTATATAGTATCTGCCCACCAACTTCAATGGAATCAGAATTGAAATAACCAGTGACATATTGGTTTGAAAGATTATCCAAAATATAATCTTTGTATGAAAACAATCCCCAATTGCTACTGCTTATTGTGTTAACTTGCAGTAAATTTCCTGCTGTATCAAATTCACTAATGTAAATTCCACGAGTATTGATAGAATCACCAGACCAAAAGGCTCCGGCTACAGGCAGATTAAAAAGTACAGTTGGGTTACCGTTAGGGGTTAAATTTAATTTGTATGGTAAGGAACCGGTATTAAATGAACCTGTATTAGGAGCAGCCCATTTAACCCAAAGCAAGTTTCCGCTTGTGTCCATCTTACAGAGAAACATATCATTTACATCATCTATAATCGTATCACCCATAAAATTGCAATAGGATGAAAATGGTGATGAATAAACTTCTCCAGTTACGTATAGATGCCCAAAATTATCAAGCACTAAACTCATGGCATCATCACCATAGTCAAAATTACCCGCAGTTTTTACCCACAACAAATTGCCTAAGCAGTTAAATTTGGCTACAAAAATGTCGTAACCACCAAAAGATGTAATAGGCGTACCATTAATAGTAGGGCTACCCTGTCCAATAAACCTACCACAAACATATACATTACCGGCACTGTCGGTCACCATGTCAGCTACTTGTTCGTCTGGAATGTCAGGGTTTATAGCTTGCCCGCCACCGCCGATAGTACTGAACCATTGCCAACTTTGAGCATAGGAAAATGGAATATTGAAAATTAAATATTGAAAAAAATTAGAACGAAAAACTTTTTCATGATAGTAAGTTAGTTAAGGAGTTGCCTTCATAAAATTATTTAATAAAAGCTAATTGTTTTATCAACGGCTCACCACCGGCATCATTAATTTTACTCCTTATTGCTTAACAAATTTTAGAGTAACCGTATTTTCATTATCGTTTACTTTAATAAAATACACACCGCTGGATAATTTACTAATATTAATAGTAGTTTGATTTTGTATTGCGCTAAGATTGCTGGTGAATACTGTTTGTCCCATTGTATTTAAAATGGTAATGGTTGAATTTTTAAACCCAGTTGTTTGCAGGTTGATGAGGTTTGTAGCGGGATTTGGAAATAGTTTTAGTTGAACAGATGAAGCTGCTAAGTCTTCATCTAGCCCCACACTGCATTGTAAACCATATTTAGCAATAAACCCATCGGTATAACCACCGGCACTAGTAATTTGGTTACCATTAAAAATTAGCGGACCATCAAAACCACCGGCTACCAGGATGTTGCCGTAAATATCGGTTTCTGTGCAGAGAGGAATGTTGAAAGTGCTTAAGCCTTCAATAGATAACACTTGAACCCAATTACCGGATGTATCAATGCTTGCAACAAACACTGCGCCACCATTAGGACTTGATACAGTAAGATTACCGAAAAAACCGGTAAGCCCATACTGGCCTGCGTATACTAAATTGCCATCGGGATCAAGCGATAATTTTCCAGTAGGACTGGTGGCAAATTGATGTTGAGAGTTTCGCGCCCAAACGATGTTGCCAGCCGTATCAAGCATAAGAATAACAGGCACACCCTGGTTGCTTATATTTTGGACAGTGTCAACTCCTAAGACTACTCCGGGGTATGGTAATTAAGCCAACTCCTATCAGTCTGTCAGAAACCTTTACAAGGCTAAAAGTTCGTGCATAGCTGCCACCAACCTGCCCAATTTGCTTTATCCATTTAAGTGAACCTGCTGAGTCAAATTTGGCAACAAAAGCATCGTAATCGTTTAGTGCATTTGTCCCAATGCTGTAAATTGTTTGACCGCCAACTTCTACTGAATCAGAATTGAAATAACCAGTGACATATTGGTTTGAAAGATTATCCAAAATATAATCTTTGTATGAAAACAATCCCCAATTGCTACTGCTTATTGTGTTAACTTGCAGTAAATTTCCTGCTGTATCAAATTCACTAATGTAAATTCCACGTGTATTAATAGAATCACCAGACCAAAAGGCTCCGGCTACAGGCAGATTAAAAAGTACAGTTGGGTTACCGTTAGGGGTTAAATTTAATTTGTAAGGTAAGGAACCGGTATTAAATGAACCTGTATTAGGAGCAGCCCATTTAACCCAAAGCAAGTTTCCGCTTGTGTCCATCTTACAGAGAAACATATCATTTACATCATCTATAATCGTATCACCCATAAAATTGCAATAGGATGAAAATGGTGATGAATAAACTTCTCCAGTTACATATAGATGCCCAAAATTATCAAGCACTAAACTCATGGCATCATCACCATAATCAAAATTACCCGCAGTTTTTACCCACAACAAATTACCTGCACAATTAAATTTTGCTACAAAAATGTCGTAACCACCAAAAGATGTAATAGGCGTACCATTAATAGTAGGGCTACCCTGTCCAATAAACCTTCCACAAACATACACATTACCAGCACTGTCGGTAACCATGTCAGCTACTTGTTCGTCTGGAATGTCAGGGTTTATAGCCTGCCCGCCACCGCCGATAGTACTGAACCATTGCCAACTTTGAGCATAGGAAAATGGAATATTGAAAATTAAATATTGAAAAAAAATTAGAACGAAAAACTTTTTCATGATAGTAAGTTAGTTAAAGAGTTGCCTTCATAAAATTATTTAATAAAAGCGAATTGTTTTATCAACGGCTCACCACCGGCATCATTAATTTTACTCCTTATTGCTTAACAAATTTTAGAGTAACCGTATTTTCATTATCGTTTACTTTAATAAAATACACACCGCTGGATAATTTACTAATATTAATAGTAGTTTGATTTTGTATTGCGCTAAGATTGCTGGTGAATACTGTTTGCCCCATTGTATTTAAAATGGTAATGGTTGAATTTTTAAACCCAGTTGTTTGCAGGTTGATGAGGTTTGTAGCGGGATTTGGAAATAGTTTTAGTTGAACAGATGAAGCAGTTAAGTCTTCATTTAACCCCACACTGCATTGTAAACCATATTTAGCAATAAACCCATCGGTATAACCACCGGCACTAGATATTTGGTTACCATTAAAAATTAGTGGACCATCAAAACCACCGGCTACCAGGATGTTGCCGAAAATATCAGTTTCTGTGCTGAGAGGGATGTTGAAAGAGCTTAAGCCTTCAATAGAAATTGCGTTTGTCCAATTACCCGATGTATTTATGGATGCCACGCATATTCCACCACCACTGGGGCTTGACACACTGTAGCTGCCAAAATTGATAGTTAGTCCAAACTGTGTAGCAAATACAATATCATTATTATTATCTAAGGACATTTTACCTGTTGGCTTAATTGTAAACTGATTTTGTGGATTACGCGCCCATTGAACGTTACCTGCACTGTCGAGCAAAAGAATAACTGTAACACCTTGTGTGTTGATGTTTAGTATGGTGTCGCTGCCAAATACAAAACCGGGAGAGCAGATAAGACTTACTGCAATAAGGCTGTCGTTTACAGATAATAAGCTATAGGTAAGTGCAGACCCACCGCCTGGCTGACCAATCTGCTTTATCCAAATTAAAAAGCCAGATGAATCAAATTTCGCTATAAAGCAATCGTAATAACTTATTCCTGAATTACTGAGTTTATAGAGAGTTTGCCCGCCTACTTCAATGGAATCAGAATTGAAATAACCAGTGACATATTGGTTTGAAAGATTATCCAAAATATAATCTTTGTATGAAAACAATCCCCAATTGCTACTGCTTATTGTGTTAACTTGCAGTAAATTTCCTGCTGTATCAAATTCACTAATGTAAATTCCACGAGTATTGATAGAATCACCAGACCAAAAGGCTCCGGCTACAGGCAGATTAAAAAGTACAGTTGGGTTACCGTTAGGGTTAAATTTAATTTGTATGGTAAGGAACCGGTATTAAATGAACCTGTATTAGGAGCAGCCCATTTAACCCAAAGCAAGTTTCCGCTTGTGTCCATCTTACAGAGAAACATATCATTTACATCATCTATAATCGTATCACCCATAAAATTGCAATAGGATGAAAAGGGTGATGAATAAACTTCACCCGTAACATACAAGTGCCCAAAATTATCAAGGACTAAACTCATGGCATCATCACCATAATCAAAATTACCCGCAGTTTTTACCCACAACAAATTACCTGCACAGTTAAATTTGGCTACAAAAATGTCGTAACCACCAAAAGATGTAATAGGCGTACCATTAATAGTAGGGCTACCCTGTCCAATAAACCTTCCACATACATACACATTGCCGGCACTGTCGGTGACCATATCAGCTACTTGTTCGTCTGGAATGTCAGGGTTTATAGCCTGCCCGCCACCGCCGATTGTATTGAACCATTGCCAACTTTGAGCATAGGAAAAGGGAATATTGAAGAGAGAAAATTGAAAAATGAGTATTGCGATTATTTTTTTCATGTTTTTGATTTTTTAAAAGAGAAACCAGTTGCTGCTTTTTATTAAAAGAAGCAACTGGTTTAGTGCATACTTATTTTATAACAATTAGTTTTTTGATTGTTTGTTCGCCATTGTTGTTTAGCAGTGTAACAAAATAAATACCCGGATTAAAATTGTTGAGCGGCAACACAAAACCTTTTTCCTGGTTATTGATGTTGTGGTTAAACACTCTTTTCCCTCTTAAATCGGAAATATAAATTGAGCCATTATCTGTGGCTAACTTGTATGATATTTTAACCTCATTGGTGGCTGGATTGGGTTGAAGAAATAAATCCTGTGGTAACACAAATGTAGGTGATGTTTGAGAGAATGGTAATTGGTTGCGTGTGCCAATTCCTCCATCATCACAATTGGGTAAGCGGTCGCACGCACGCAAAAAGCATGTGTAAAGCCCACCCTCATCAACAAACCAGGCATTCATTTGTAAGCAGAATAGTTCATCAGGCGTAGTGGCGGGTGGATTGTCAATAAACATACCGGTGTAAAATCCCGAAAGCCCTGCGGTTAATGTAGACGGGAATCCGGAAACGGCACCCTGGGGGGAACTAAAGAATACATTAAATGGAAGCCACGGAGCAGGATTGAAGTTCACATTAACTGTGTATTGCTGGTTGCCTGCTGCATCTTTACCTGCACAGAGTATTTCTAGTCGATCAATTTGCATTTCGCAGTCGTTGCGGTTTTCGCATTCGGGAACCGAAATACAGAATGGGAAGGTACAACTATTATCTGGAGGATCGTTATAAGTTAGAATAAAGCAGGTTGCAGCATCGGCGCCACAGGAAATGTTGAAGGCAATGGTTCCGGTAAGTGTTTGCTGATTGATACCCGGACCCGGAGTAATGGAAGTTACTGAAATGCCAAGGCAACTATTGGTAGACGCCAGTTGAAGGTTGGTGCTATAAATTCCAAAGAAATTATAATCAATTACAAATGAAAAATTATAGTGTGCAATATTGTTGGCATCTACTCCTATACAATCAAGCTTGTCGGTAACTTTATTAATACGGCATGGGCAATTTCGAATGGTAACAACAATGGGGTCACTATAAGTTTCGCATCCGTTATTGTCTTCAACCAACAATGTAATAACATATATGCCCGGAGGCAATGGAGAACCATAAAATGAATTGAGGTCAAAATCTGTCACAGTGCCGCTGCCACCAGTAACTGCATTGGAGCCGCTTCCGTTAAAATCGACAAACCATTTCCAATTATCGTAGCTAAAGCCATAGGCAGATGAGCCGGGAATAATAACCGCATCATCGGTACAATAATCGTAGCAGCCGCTTACCAGCCAATCCAACGAAGGATTTTCGTTAATAACAATGGATGAGGCATTGCTGCATCCGGCAGCATCTGTAAAGGTTGCCTGGTAAATGTTAGCCTGAATAACGCTGATGGAATTACCGCTCATGCCATTGCTCCAGTTTACGGTATAAGCATTGGAGGCATTGTTGGTAACATCAAGCGTGGTGGGTATACCTGCACACAAATCGGAAGGCAATGGCACTATTACGGGAGGAGGAGGCGGTGCCAGAATTTGCACCTGCACAGTAACAGTGCGGGAACAACTGCCCTTGGTAATTGTGAGTGTAACGTTGTAAGTTCCGGGTGCTTCGCCTGAAGTGTTTAACTGATAAAGCCATGGATCGGTAGCAGTGTTAGGAATGCTAAATGCGGGTGTAACGGTATAGGAATACGTAATACCAGAGCCTGCAAAGCCATTGAGGTTTAAATCTTCACCAAGGCAAAGTGTAAGCTTGCCACTTATTTTAGGTTCGGGAATATTTATAGTTGCAACACCAATTAAAGGAATAACTTGCAATTGGCAGCCTGATGTTGCATCAAATACAGTAACACCAAATGTTCCGGTTTCATACGCAGAAATGGTAGGAGTTGTTTGTGAGTTTGACCATAAGAATGATGAACCTGAGGGTGAACCAGAATTGTTAGAATAGGATATTGTACTTGTACTTCCCGGACAAAATGGATTTGGTGTAGCTGCATGAATACCAATTAAAGGATTGGCATTGATATTGATATTTTGTGAGCTTGTAAAGGAACAACCGAAAATATCGGTAACTATTAAGGATGCTAAATAAGGATCGGGAGATGAAACGGCACTATATGTTTTTTCGGTATTTGGAAATAAAGTAGAGCCTGAACCAACCGGTGGGTCGCCAAAAGCCCATAGCGCGGTTTCAATTAAAGAAGGGTCAGCACCTGCATATGCAAACTGCACAGGTGTTTGCTTTTCGCAAAACGGTGCACCACTAACTGTAAATATTGGTTGTGGTGGTATGGCCGGTACGTTAACATTCATGGTGGCAACGCAGGAGTGCGGACCATCAGAGACAGTAAGTTCTACAACATATATGCCAGCAGCCCATTGCAAAACAGGAGCAGTGGCAGTGCTAAACTGCGTACCGTTTACTTTCCATACATAGTTAGCGGTGTTAATGGAAGAGGAGTGGTTATTAAAATTAATTGTGTATTGATTGGGGTTAACTGTAGGACATGAAAAAGACCAATCAAAAGCAGCAAGAACCCACACGGGTACTTGTTGGCAACGGTCGTTGCAATGGTCGGGGTCGGGTGAGGTGTTGGTAGCGGTAATGCACACGTTGTAGTAGCCAGCACTATTGTATTGATGAGTTATCGTAGGTGTACCAAAGGAGGTAATAGGGTCTGCTGTGCCGTCGCCAAAGTTAATTATATAATTATATAAACTGGTATTGCCCGTTGCAGTAAACTCAACCGTGCCGCATATTGTATTAACATCGGTAAAAGGGTTTACGGGAATGGTTGCATCGGCAATGCAATTACAATCGGTTAAAGAAATATTGGTTGAATTGGTGCAACCTGTACCAAGATCGGTAATGGTAACGGTGTATGTTGCTATGCTGCTAACAGAAATAGCTTGTGTAGTTTGACCTGTACTCCATTCGTAGGTAGCAGGGTTAGCAGGATTAGCTGTTAAAAGATTGGGCCCCGGACACAATGGAAGACCATTGTCTGAGGAAATGTAAACGGCTGGTTCGGGTATTGCAGTGACAGAAAAAATTCCGGTCATGCAATTATTTACACTGCCAACAACAGACGGGTCGTCATAATGTGTGGTAACATTGCCGTTAAAAACGGGTCCGAATTGTGGCGTAATATCAAAACCATGAGAAGCTGAAAGAGATGACGTTGTTGAAGGATAACCATCACCAAAATCCCAATTGGTAATAATATTATTGGGCGTACCGGTAACATTTGTTAAATTGAATGCGGCCAATGCTAATTCGCAAACAGGATTAGGAACAATGGAAGTTGTGAGTGTGTTGTTGTTCAAGTCTATATTTATGGTATAATCATTGGGGATACCACAAGTAAACGAAGTTAGCTTTAAAGCAACACTAGAATTTACATCATTGTTCCATTGCACATTAATATTAGGCGTGAATTGACCCGTAACAATACTACCAGCTTCCTGAGGAATAATTTCCCATACTATTTTTTCGCTGTTTATGGGCCAGTTTTGTATAGAATAATCAGAGTATGTATTAAGGCAGGTTTTACGAGGGCCTTCAATGACAGGAACAATTGGAAGTTTAGGAGCTACAACAAAATCAGTGTAGAGCGACTGGCATCCTGTTTCTTTATCTAAAATTGCTAATTGTACTTTTGAGTTAGGTACATATGGAGATTTCCAATATACAGTAATACTGTTTCCAAAAGCAGTAGTTAGTGTTCCATTTGGCGCATCTGTATTGCCACCAATTATATTCCATACATATTCAAGTGTAGACGATGATAAAGTTGGTGCAGAATAAAGGTAGGGTAGTGACGGGCAAACTTCATCATCACCAGTTGGAGCAGCAGGTGCGGCTGGCGATGCATTCACTTTAATTTGCATGGTTTGCGGTGAGTTACAGAAGTATCCTTGGTAATTATATACTTCAAGTGTAAAAATACCAGCACCCCAATTCCATGAATTAAAAGTTACAGAGGTAGAGAAAGGTCCTGGTTGATTATAAACATAGCTACCAGCAGCATTTTTTATTTTAAATCTAAAAACAGCAGCACCAACATTGCTTTGCGCAGTATAGGTTATTGGGCCAAGCAAATTTTGGCAAATATCAGATGGGCCAGTAACTGTAAATTCCTCTCTTACATCTACTGTTAAATCAGTAGCACCCTCGGGACAATGGAGAAAAATATTTTGATAATCGCAGTGCACATTTGCCTGCCCAACGTATCCACCCCAGTCAATAATAACCTGATTGGTACCTTGTCCCGAAACTATAGTACCAGAAGGAGTAACAGACCAATTGTAAAAACTTCCGGGAACCATTGGAACGCTGTACGCAGTTTGTTGACTTGTACATGCCGGGTTTGTGCCTGATATTGTTACACTGTTTGAGAAAATTGGTACAACAATACTTGACATAGCAGGGCAATTATTAGCGCAACCTACTGCTGATAAAGAAACAACTCCAGGTCCATTTTGACCACTGCCCCATAATACTTGAATATTATTACCATAAGGTTGCGGAGAAATGATTGTGCCGTTTGTTACAATCCAATTGTATTGTGTACAATTTGCATTAGTAAAATATGTGTCTGTACTTCCCTCACAAACAGGTGTTGCACATTCAATATCAACCCATTGTTGAGGATCAACTATTACATGTAAGCTAATTGTATTGGTACAGTTACAAGCATTGGTCACAGTTAGTGTAACATCATAATCCTGAGCATTCTGGTATATGTGCTCAGGATTTTGCAGAATGGAAGTAGTGCCGTCTCCAAAATCCCAAAACCAAGAAACTATAGGAGAACCGTATGCGGATGTAACGCTTTCATCAAAAAAATAAATTGTCTGACCTAAACAAATTTGTAAAGGAGTTCCATAGTTGATGTTTGATAAAGGAATAGTGCTGAAAAGAACTCCTGGCTTTTGAACTTTAGTGATACAATAAGAAATTGTAGTTGAACAACCAGAACTATTGGTTTCGGTAATTTCTACAGTTCCTGTTCCATAAGTACCCCACAAAACGGTAAGTTGATTTTGAGCAGCAGAATGACTTAAAGCCCCGTTAACGACCCAAGAGTAGGTGCTGCCTGCGTTTAATGGCGTTTGATAGTGCGCAGTACTGTACTCACAAACCTGAAAACATTCTTCGGGCGCAATAGTAGGATCACCATTATGTTCTCCGTCAATATAAACTGTACATTCTAAATCCACATCAGTTGTTACTATTGGTGTAAGTAAAGAACTGATTGATACATTAAGAGGTAAAGGATTAAATGAACCGGAAGAAGTTGTTACAACAACACTAACAGACCCACTACCGGCAGCACCCCAGGATATACTCACTGTTGCGTTGTTGTTGGCGCCACTAATTGAACCATTGCCAGTAACAGACCATAGATAACCAGTAGGAGTGCCGTTGCATCCTGTTAAGTTTATGCTATATATCTTTATGTCTGATGGGCAGACATTTGCCGCTCCTGTAATTGCACAATTTTGTGCAAACGCATTCATGGAGCACGAAGTTATTAAGAAAATTAATAACAGATTGAACTGAAGAAACCTGCTGGTGAGATTCTTAATTCTTGGAGTAAAGCTTGTGTAGTTCATCTTTAGAAGTATTATAGTTTTTTATTTGAGCTTTAAATATATTTTAGACTTAAATGGGAAAAGAAAAAATTTTGATAAAATATTTTATGTCTTAGAATGGTTAGCGAAATCGCAATGGTTAGTGTTAGGAGTCAACCGAGAACCGTTTTTTAACGCTTTATTAGGCTTTGTCAGGTTTTGTTTTGCTATTGGGATTTGCTGGTGTTAATTTTAAGTTTAATTTGTCGAGTGGGACCTGTACTTTTTGTTTTGGAAGCTAAATATGTAATAGCAAGATTCCGACATCCCTAAATTTACACCATCAAAAAGCAATTGCCTAATTTTTTGGGGCTTATTTGATTTTTGTTAATTGCCTAATATATAAAGAGTTGCATTTTTTGGATGAAAAAAAAGCAAGGGTAAACCCTTGGGTGTTGAAAACTTTTTTTTCGAAATTCTGCGTAAAGGGAGCAGCTGAAGCTGCGTTAATTAAGTGGTTTTTTGCGGCAAGAGCCGCGTTAATTAGCAGCAGAGCTGCGGAAAGTAGGTCATACGTCATAAGGGGAGAATTTTTCGGTGAATAATTGACAGGAAGTCTTCAAAAAAAGTCATTGGCAGCAAAGCTGCTGTCATTGGTTCATTTGCGGTAAGACCGCTGTCATTAGCAGCAAAGAAATATGAATATTCACTCCCAAGAGAAATCTTTATTCTTGAAAATCAAACCTTAATTTACCAAAAACTCCGCGATTGCGGTTATCCATAGTTTTATTGTAAACTATACGCTAGTTTTTTAGCCATTTTCTCTAAAGTTCCGTGTCGGGCATTCTTTCATATAAACAGGGCTCAACCGGTCAATAAAGGAAATTCAGGCTTCAGTACACCGAACTTTCAATGCTGAATAAGAACTTTCCCTGCAAAAGTATTTTGGGTGTCATTTAAAATAACAAAATAAATTCCATTCTCAATTTCAGATAAATTCAATTTGAGCTCATCACTAGTTAAGGCTCGCTTTAAAATAACTTTTCCGGTAATGTCGACGAGCTGCAAATAGCAACTGGTAATATCACTATTTCCGGTATAAGCGATATTTAAGATGTTTTGCGCGGGGTTTGGGTAAATCTCAAAATTTTGTGGTTGGGATGGAGGATTAGTTAATGCAGTTAACGAATCACAATTACTACCTGGTATGGCGCCTAAATCAAAATCAGGAAAGTAAGGAACACTTGAACCGTTATAATAAGGCAAGTCTGAAAGCCCATGAGCAATGGCATTACATCCGGGCCCTACAACATCAGGGTTATTAATTACACTAAAGCAAGAACTGCTATTGGGAGAACTCACATAGATTTTACCATTAATAGCCCGTTGCATTAAATAGAAAAAAACACCATAAGACGGGCACGTGTAAGTTGAATCATAAACACAAACAGTTGTTCTTGTAGATTGCACATTTGCTGCATTTAAGTCCCACTGATATATTTCAAAACCTCCGCTTGCATAAAGAACCCGGGAGTTGGGTGAAAAAACCGTACCGGTGGCCCCGTAAGTAGGTAAAGTGAACTGTCCAAGATTTTCATGGGCTGAGAAATTGCCTGTGCACCTGTCAAAGTTAAAAAGGTGTACTCCTGATTTGTTGTTGAAGGCGAATTTTGTCCCATCCGGTGAAAAACAAGCCTGTACCATTGAAAAATTCACAAAAGGATAAATAGTTTGCAAAAATGGCCCTGCAATTCCGGTCGGGGTTAAAAGAAATTTCATAAATACGTTGGAGCTGTCCTTATGCGTAACAAGCCACCAATCTCTTCCATTGGCGTGTTTGCAAGCACTCAGCCCTCCAATGGTAATCAAATTATCAGTCAGTAAATCTCCGCTCCATAATACCTGATTTTTCGTCACAACAGCCCCTTTGCCACTGTCCTGGCTCATATCGACTATACTATAAAACAGCGTGTCACAGTATTCATTGGTCCAAAGCACAGGATGTAAATAATAAGCCTGATGGATAAGGTAATACATATCGGGCTGGCCGGGAGAGGGAAGTATTAGTATGGTTTGTGGATAGCTCATGCCGGTTAAGCTGCCACCAGAAGAATAGGCTTCATCAGAATAGTTCAAACTATCGCCATTAACCATGGTATCATGCTGAGCATTCATAACTGCCAATCCATTCGTATAAAACAGCAAATTTCCTGCACTATCACAAATACTCGCATCACATCCCCGAAAGCTGAATGCGGCAGCAAGAGCAGTATCGTAATCTATTGTGCCATTTCTAAAATCAATACTATAAATGCTGTTAATCGGATTTGGAATGCCAGATGAGTTGTATCCAATTACCCAAATATTATTTAACTGTCCATGCACATTTGAAAATGAGACAAGGAACAGTACTATATATAATATTTTCCTGGACAGCACTAATACAGGCTATTTGATGATGAACAGTTTACCGTTTTTAGTTGCACTGGCGGTTTGATGCTTCCAGGCATACGCGCCTTCAAGGAACAACGCTGTATTAATTTCCTCGATTCCAGAACCGATTGGTAGCATTTCAGGATATGTTTTCTCTGCAAAGGAATTTTTATTCTAAATGTTATTAAATACTGGCTCTACTTTGTAACCATATTCTCTCAAGAGCTGAATCAAGCCATATCTATAGCGTAAGTGATTTAAACCTACGGCTATGAATGTTTTTCTGGTTTTTATTAACTTGACAATATTGGGAAGCCAAACTAAATTCCTATGTTTAAGCAATATATTTTCTATAGGAAATTTACTTGTGTCGGCAAATGAGTAAAAGATATTATTATAATAATAATAAGAAACACGTTCACTGTATTCTTCAAGTAAAGAACTCTTATTTATTTTATAGATATTAATTAAAGAATCAACCAAGTTAATATTTCCTTTAGTGTCAAGTCCTTTTTGAGAGTTCTCAAATGAAAATAATAAGTTAAGATACTCGTAATGTTCTTTGTCGCTCTCTAATCCAACCATTTTTCTGCCATCTTTTTTGCATAGAAACCTAAGATAATCATCCATGAAATATTGAGATTTAATACCAGTTAATTGTTCTGAAATTAAATAACCCATATGGTATTGAAAATCATTTTTCAAATAAAGAATATCGTGATTCTTTATTTCATTTTCAGAATAACTTAAAGAAACTTTGTAAAAATTCAGAATATTTACTCGTTGAGAATCCGTTGCATGTTCAACCCAGGTATGAGAAATCACTTGCTTGCTATTCGTTTTTGTAATGTTCTTCTTAAAAATAGCTTCTGCTGCAAAAGTTTTAGATTCATTTAGTTTTTTTAAAATATCTTTATTTATTTCAAAATAACTGCTCATACAAATATGATTGGTCCCCAGTAAGTATGAGGTATCCTTTAAATCGGATGAAATAACTTTCCAAAAAGCCGTTTTAATTGAATCCTCTTGACCAAAAGTGTGGAAGGAAATAAAATTGAATCCAACTAGGAATATTAAGAATCTTAAAGTAAAATGTGTTCTCAAGTTATAGTTTATATCAATATATTTAATTTAACATGTTCTGTTTTCGTTTTGCCGCTGTGAATTCCTAAGTTATATCTTTTCACGGAACTTCATCTATTGCTATAAATTCATTTAAGCACTGAACCCACTTTTTTGCCAAACGCCTGTTTGCGGCTGGTTTTCTTCTTTCCACGAAGTTGTGTCCGTCCAAGGTTGCAATATATTTGTTAGATGGCTTCACTTACTTTTTCTTTAGGGTTTAGTCCGTATTCGTTTTCTCCCTTGTGTCCCTTTGAAAACACTAACACAAAAAAGTAGATTGGGAAAATTATTTGCCACCAACCTGCTTTACCTACATCGTGGCATCTCTTTGTCCCCTGTGCAGCAATAAACCAAAATAGTGGAATAAGGAATAGGTTAAGAATTTCAAGTGATGCGTTGTTGTTGGCAATGCTTTGGATGATTTGCGCACAAACGACAAATGCAATCAGAGAAAGTCCGTATTCCGTTCGTCTAATTCTTCCGTCAAAAATTAATGGAGTTTTGAACATAATTATTTGATGTTTACGATTGTCCAATCTGAATTTTCCTGTTTCACAACCTGAATGTTATAGTCCTTGAACTTTTCTTTCCCCTTTACAATAAAATTGAGGTCAGCTTGTCCTGTTGTTCCTGTTGAACTTGTTTGAGATGAAAAGCCACCCATCGGTATTAACATGATACTAGTTACTTCCCAAACTTCTTTTGAAACTGATTTATCTATTTGTAAATATTGTCTTGCAATTTTGTAAGAGTCTAACTTTGGAGTTACAACAAGAAGAACAGATTGAATTACAAAAACAAAAATCATCAGTCCGATACCAACTTTCTCTGAAGTAGTTTTTTTTCCTTGCGTTTTTTTAAAACTAATTCTCTCACGCAAAAGAAATATTACAGTTATAGCCACAAGTGTCCAGCCGATATATTTACTTTCCCAAAAGAAATACAGTCCAAGTAGGCGACATAAGTAACCGTAGAGAAGTAAAACACTTGTCACGATAATTAGTCGCTGGCTTACTTTAGTTAGAGATTGAAATTTTTCAAGCATTGTCTATTTTATTTAAAAGCGTTTTCTGTCAGTAAGTAGTCAGCACTAAAGTATCAGGTTTGCACAGTCCCCAAAACTTACCGCCAACTCTTCAATTCACACAACAAACACAAACAATTAACCGTGTATGAAACGCCTATTTGCGCTAGTTTGTGACGTGTTATGCTGAAGACATGATGTGCCGCCCTGTTCCAGCCTCCATAAAAATACAATATCAAAAACCAATTGCCTAATTTTGGTTGACAATGTTTTAACGGGAGTATTTATCGATAAGTGCTTTAACGAGGGACCGGTGGTTGATTTCAGGCGGAATTACACGAATTTTATGGAACTTACGCCAAAAGAAAATTTATTGCGAATCGGAACGTAAGAGGTTTATAAACAGGAGATTATGAATGAAACGGTTTTTTTGTTTTTTATCCGGCCCCCGAGCCGCAACCCATGACACACGCGGAAAAGAAGGCAGCTACTAAAAAAGGACGCATACCACTTAAAGACCGCATTGACCTGGCTATAATTCAGGAAGCAGTCAAAAGAAGGATTCATGTTTGATTTGGATTGTCGAGTATCTCCAGAATAGATTTAATTAAACCAGTAAAATTACCTTTTTCATATGTTACTGTTTTAGCATTTTTAAACTTACATTACTTTGTTTTAACTTTATTATGTAAATACCTTCACGCAAGTCAGAAAAATCTATAGTTGGTTCAAAATCGTAATTTATTCGCGAAGATATTAAAAGTCTTCCTGTCAAATCATAAATCGAATAATCGATTGGAAAAAACTCTGGTTCTGTAATGAATTTAAAAGTGGAATGTACAGGATTGGGGAAAATTTGAATTTTATTATTATTATGAATTTCAGGAACACTCGTAGCAGAAACACAGAAAATACTATCGCTAAGTAATGTGTTACTTATATTTATTACCAAGTTAGATAAATTGAATGATTGAGCTGAATGAGCAAGAGTATCGTTTATTAATGTTACAGAATAATTATTACTAATATAATTCGATACAGTTTGTGTGCAACTAAAAATGGTAGTATCTGTTTTTAAGAAATGAATTTTGCCAGTGGGTTGTGTATATCCAATAACAGCTATTTCCGATTCCCTAAATAGTTGTAATTGCAGCAAGTGTCCTGTAGAATAAGTGGAAAGAAAATAACTTTGTGCATTCGCACCCATTTCATCAACCTTTACAAGGCGATGAAATCCACTTGAAAAAATAATTGTATTGGTATTTGCTATGGATAGCATTATATCATCATCTCCAGTTGAAGTATTTCCAAATTTTTTACTCCAAATTAGATTACCAAGAGTATCCAATTTAAATAGTAATCCATCTGAGTCGATTGAGTTGATAATATTCCCCCCTATTACATATGAGGACTCAACTTTATTTATGGTATTAAGACTTCCACCTAAAACATCAATTTGCTTTTTCCAAATAGGAACTCCCGAACTGTCCGTAGTGAATATCATTAACTTGATATCAGTTCCAGAGGATGTTAGAATTTCATCGTTACCAATAGCAATAAAACCACCATCTAAATAATTTTCAAAATCAGAAATTACATTAACCTGGTTACCATAGTTATTAGCCCAGATAACACTTCCATTCATATCTAGCTTAATTAAAAGACCTGTTATCGTTGTATCTGTATTTGAAGTAAAATTTGAATTCAGGTTTGTGTATCCTCCACAAATAATTGCCCCATCGATAAATTTAATTTGTGAAAGATTAAATTCCCTAAAATAGGTTGAATCGAAAATGAAAGTGGACCAAATTATGGAATCGTTACTATACATAATTAAAGCACTGGAAAAATAGTTATAAGTCATTCCAATTTGTTTTGAAACATGAGCTAAAACAAGACAGCTGCTATCATTTATTGTAATTATTTTTGATCCCGATAATGTAGTAAGCGAATCTGAGTAAAATGATTTAGTGGTATTGATATTTCCAACAGAATCAATTTCAGTAATTGCTATGTTGTTATTCGCTTGGAAAAAATAATCTGTAGAAAGTAATAGATAAGTACTATCCTTGGCAATAAAGGAATTCCCATGGCTGAACTGTGATACAAGGTTATTGTAATTTTTTTGAAATATAGATTGCCCATATCCAGGCAAGTAAAACAGCATTATTAATTGAACTAAATATTTCATTCGATGTATTACTTGAGGTTTGAATCCCATTTCATTGTTTAATCACTAATTTTAATAGATTATTCTCCTCATTTTTTTACAAATTTAAACGATGAAATAGACTGACTTGTATTAATAACTAAAAAATATAACCCAGTATAAATTAAATCTGTATCCATATTTAAATTACGTGAGTTACTAAATTCCAAATCAGAAACAACTTTCTGCCCATTTACATTATATAGCGAAACCCTACCTGTTTCATTTTTACTGAAAGAGACTGAAATTACATCATCAACAATAGTAGGAAATATATGTATAAATTCATCAGATTCATCTAGGATCTGATCCGATACATAACCACTGCATACAATATTTTCTATTATAGAAATAGTATCGGAAAAAGCACCAGCATAAACAACTGGTTGAAGGATTGAGTCAGCATAGAAATGAGTTTGAAAATTTATAGAAACACTATTTGCAAAAATGTTGGCGATATTGTTTTGATTACATATTGTAGAGCCTAAAGTATCTGTTTGTACTAAAAATCCTGATCTGGGCAATGAAGAAATACTAACAGCAGATGTTCCCAGGAAGAAATATGATTGGCCAAAATATTCAAAGGCATCAAAGTAAGAAAAAAGGTTCGGGTAATAAATAAATTTTTGCCACAGTATAGTTCCAACACTATCTGTGTTAATAGCTCTGAATCCATCACTAAAAAGTATGCCCCCTTCAAATGTTTTAATTACATAACCAAAATAATTATTCCCCACTCCGGTACTAAATCCAATATAACGATTTGCCCAAATCGTATTAAATATGCTATCCGTTTCCATCAAAACCAATTCCTGTTTTTGAATTGCATTAAAAGCTCCGGTCATGATAGCTAAATAGTAGCCCCCATTACCGGATTCCATAATTTTATAGGCTACATCAGGGGCCGAAGTTTGGAAGATTTGAGATTGAATGATTTCACCCAATGGGTCTGTTTCCAAAATCACCAGATCACAGTTATAATAATCAATTGTGTCGCTGAAATCAGTTGTGTTTCCAAATAATAAATAGTTTCCGTTTTGCTTTTGTATTGCATCAACAATTGCAGTCCGACCATTATAGCCATATTGCCTCATCCATTCCACATTTCCGAATCGGTCAGTTTTGATGGCTGTTCCTTTAGCAGGACCGTCATTCATGGGACTGTTTATATACCCGGTTATTAAATTACCGGAATCTTTCGTTGCAATAATCCTGCTGAAATTATCATCCAATGGTAAAGTAATTTTAAAGCTATTTAAAACTGTTCCTGAAGTATCCATTTTAATAAATCCAATATCAGCAATAAATGCACTTGTATGTCCAGCCACGGAAATAGTATTATCAAAATTGCAAACACCTTTAATGTCCAACATTGTGCTGCTATCATTGAAAGCAAATTTTCTTGCATTCAGAACATCGCCGACAGCATCAATCTTTATAAATTCATTTGATCGGTATGTCGCAGTGTTGTTAAGTGAATTTCCAAAAAGGTAAATTTGATTAGTATTTAGAACTATTCCGGAAGTAAAAGTTGTATAATCACTGTATGTAAATTGCTTTTGAAACAAATATTGAGCATTAGAGCCCTTAGCAACCAATATTAAAAAAATGGCAACTAAAAAACAATGTTTACTTATATTATTAAAATTGGCCATTTGCGTAGTTAAAATTTTAATTTCTGTGATACCAATTGATATAAAATTAACTAAAAAGCTTATTTTTTCATTTTTAATAATCGGTTTTCCTCTTCCAAATACTCTATTCTTTCATTAAGCTTAATTATATGCAAAAACACTTCTTCTATTTTCTCTTGCTGGAGTCTTTGTATTTCTCCTAGGTTCTGGCCTTCAGCATCGATTTCCGCTGCTGTTGGTATTCCAGGCAAATGTTGATTTAATGAAATGTACTTTTGAAGTTCATGCAATGGCTGCAATTTATAGTTCCCATCAAATACATAATCAGGCCATGCTCCCGAAAGTTTTACATATGCTTCACGAAACCCCACCTTCCCATCAACCACCATTTTATATCCGGGAGGAATATTAGATATGCCAATTCCAATTCCTCCGGCTTGATTGATACGTATTGCTTCGTTAGGACCAGACCAACCGTTAGATGTTTTGAAAACCAGATCGGCGGCATTCAAGGTTCCAATAAATCGAGTTTGATCATTAATATTATTTTTTCCTAAAGAATTCCAGTCCGGCACTGGGGCTGATGGTGGGCTAGTTTGGGTGTTAAGATAAACAATTTCACATAAGAAAGAAACGGCACCGTAAAAAATTTACCCCTGATAAATATTCGTAACGGTCTAATAAACAATTGAATAGCAGCTCGACAGTTTGAATTATAAGGCAACTTCACCTTCCCCCCTGTTTTTTTTGTAACTTTGTATTGATTTTGAATGTTTTAGGTTAAATGATCGGAATTCCTTCCTCTGCTTTGCGTAGGTCGTTGCTATTGGTAGCCGCGTTTTTGATGCTGTCCGGGATTTCCCTTTTTGTTTTTTATCCGGCCCCCGAGCCGCAACCCATGACACATGCGGAAAAGAAGGCAGCTTCCAAAAAAGGACGCATACCACTTAAAGACCGCATTGACCTTGCTATTATTCAGGAAGCAGAAAAAACAAAAGATCCTGCAACGAATACCGTTCCACGAGAGCGATTAAAACAAGCGTATGAGTATGCCGAGCTGTTGAGAAGTCGTGCTGTTAACAACCGCATCGCAGGAGCTATTCCCGGAATGAATTGGGTGGAACGCGGACCGAAAAATGTTGGCGGTCGCACCCGCGCCATTATGGTGGATCCTAATGATCCATCGAAGAAAACAGTTTGGTCGGCAGGTGTTGGTGGTGGCTTATGGCGCACTAACGATATTTCTGTTATTGCACCGATATGGACTTCCATAAACGATTTGTTCAATAATATTGCCATCACAACCATGGCATTTCATCCGGGGAATACACAAATTATGTATTTCGGAACAGGAGAGGGCTATTTCAATGCCGATGCTATTCGTGGTGATGGAATCTGGAAATCGACCGATGGCGGAACTACCTGGGCACAACTGGCATCTACTGCCGGCGTTGCAAATTTTCAGTACGTGCAAAAAATTGTGGTGCATCCCGTTTCCGGGGATGTTTATGCAGGAACACGCAATGGACTCTTTCGTTCTACTAACGGTGGTACCACATGGGTAAAAGTTTTAGGTGCCGGAACTGGTGCTGCAGATAACCGCATTTCTGATGTTGAAATAGCTGCTGATAATACCATCTTCGCAGGAATCGGATTGTTTACTACCGATGGTGTTTATCGCTCCACGACAGGAAATGCAGGAGCATGGACAAAAATAAATACAGGAGCGAATGGTTTTCCACTTGCCGGATTTGAACGCATTGAACTTGCCTGTGCACCCTCTAACGCTCTGACCCTATACGCAGTTACGCAAGATGCTACCACCAATGGTGTGTATCAGATTTTACATTCTACCGATGGTGGAAATAACTGGACCGTTCGATCTAATCCTGTAGATGCCGATGGTGGTATTGGAGCAGATTTTACCCGCGGACAAGGCTGGTATGATTTAACTGCAGCTGTAGATCCTAACAATGCCAACACTCTTTTTGTGGGTGGTGTCGATTTATTTAAAACCACTAACAGTGGAACATCCTGGCAACAAATTGCACATTGGTATGGTGGCTTCGGATTTCAGGAGGCACATGCCGATCAGCATGCGATAGTTTTTGAACCTGGTAATTCGAATGTGATTTATTTTGGTAATGATGGTGGAATTTATCGCACCGCAAATGGTACAGCAACTGTTCCGGTAATAGAAACACGAAGTGAAAATTACAACGTAACTCAATATTATGCTTGTGCCATGCATCCTGCAGCATACTCATCGCATTTTTTAGCAGGTGCACAAGACAATGGATCGCAGCGTTATGGGAGTCTCGGAATTAACAGCACGGTTGAGGTAACCGGTGGTGATGGCTGCTTCACGCACATCGATCAGGATCAGCCGCAATATCAGTTCACTTCTTATGTGTACAACAATTATTATCGTTCCACCAACGGCGGTGCAACGTTTGGAGGAATCACCAATAATAACAATGGCTCATTTGTAAATCCCACCGATTACGACGATTTGAATAATAACTTGTATGCCTGCAATGGTAACGGAAATTATTATGTGATCTTAAATGCTCCGGTCAGCAATGTATTTACAACGGTAACGGTAGCAGCATTCAATAGCGGTCGTGTAACACATATTTCTGTTTCACCAAACACCGCACACCGCGTATTTTTCGGATTGAATAACGGACGGATTGTTCGTGTTGATAATGCCAATACAGTTACGCCAACTGCAACCAACCTCACAGTAGCAGGAATGCCGGCAGGAACGGTTTCGTGCATTGCTATTCAGAATGGAAATGATAATCACCTGCTCGCTACTTATTCTAATTATGGAGTTAACAGTGTGTGGGAAACGATCAACGGAGGCACCACATGGACGAGTGTTGAAGGAAATTTACCCGACATGCCAATCCGTTGGGCACTCTTTCATCCGACCATACCCACGCAGGCAATAGTTGCCACAGAAATTGGTGTGTGGTCGACAGATTTATTGAGTGGCGGCGCTACCAACTGGGCACCATCGAATAACGGTTTGGCGAATGTGCGCACCGATATGTTGCAGATTCGAACCTCCGATAAAATGGTGATTGCAGCAACACATGGTCGCGGTTTGTATTCATCGGATGTGTTTGCTGATCCTTATCCTGATTTTAATTCCGATAGAAGAATTGCATACACCGGAAAACCTATTCAGTTTACGGATGCTTCGTACAAATCAATTTCATGGTCATGGAATTTTGGTGATGCCACATCATCAGCAATAAAAAATCCGGTGAAAGTTTATACCACACCTGGATTGTACACGGTAACATTGCAAATTAATGGAGCTCCCGGATTGCAAAAAGTAAAAACATCGTACATACAAATTCTTCCTAACAGAGGCATTCCGTATGATCCTGCTGCAGGTGGCAATTTTGATGTCAATGCACTCGACTTCGGTGCAGAAACGTTTTCAGGAACAGCATTTGAGCGCGGCAGTTCGGCTGTGGCCGGAAAAAATGGAACCTTCAGCGGAAGCAATGTGTGGGTGACAGGATTAACAGCGACTACTTATCAGGATAATACCGATGCAAGATTATGGACTCCGAATTATAACTTTACAGTACCGGGAATTTACACACTGAAGTTTTATCGTAAAAATATTTTTGAAATTGGTTGGGATGGATTTCGGGTAGAGTACTCACTCGATAAAGGCGATACATGGACACCAATAGGAGCTGTTGCTGCCAACTGGTATGATTTTGCGAACACAGGAGGCACGACTTCGTTTCCGGTGAACCAACCTTATTTCAATCAGACGAGAGCAGCGTATACGTTATGTCAGTATGATGTATCGGCATTGTCGGGGAATCCGAATGTTGCATTCCGGTTACGATTTAAATCGGATGGTTCGGTGAATGCAGCTGGTGTTGCAATAGATGATTTTGAAATTATTGGTCCGGTGAATACACCATTGCCGGTTGAGCTTGCAACGTTTACCGGAAAAGCCGAAGAGAAATACAATTTACTGCAATGGATTACCTTATCGGAATTAAACAACGATCGATTTGAGATTGAACGTTCACCTGATGGTTATCACTTTACCAAAGTTGGTGAGGTTAAAGGAAAAGGAACGACTACCAACACATCAGAATACAGTTTTAATGATTTGCAAATTACGGAGCGTAACTATTACTATCGGTTAAAGCAAATCGATTACAATGGTGAAAGTCGTTATTCCGGAATTCTACTCATTAAACGCAAGCCGGTAGAGATTGGGTTAGTGAATTTACTTTTTCCAAATCCATTTTCAGGCCAGCTGACCATAGTCTTTGCGCGCACCATCAAAACAGATGTAACCATAACTTTTTACGACTTGAGTGGAAAGCAAGTCTATACCACGCAACAAAAACCCGAAGGCATCCACATCACACTTAACCTGCAGAACTCTAATTTGAGTACAGGCAGTTATTTGGTGAAGGTGGTTGTTGGAGATGAGGTTTGGGTGGGGAAAACGTTTAAGGATTAAGGATTAAGGATTAAGGATTAAGGATTTTTTGTTTCTGGGTAGAAAAGAAATTCGTTAATATGATAAATTATAGATTATAAATTATAGATGGGGAAACTGCTCAGAAGAAAATATCGTCACAATTATAAATTATAGATGATATATGATAGATGGGGAACTGCGCAGAAGAAAATATCGTCACAATTATAAATTATAGATGATAAATGATAGATTGGGGAACTGCGCAGAAGTAAATATCGTCACAATTATAAATTATAGATGATATATGATAGATGGGGGAACTGCGCAGAAGAAAATATCGTCACAATTATAAATTATAGATGATATATGATAGATGGGGAGCTGCGCAGAAGAAAAGGATTCTTCGTTCTCATTCTGTTTCTGAGTTTGTTTCTGTTTCTTCCCCGTTCTCATTCTCATTCTGTTTCTCATTCCGCCTCACCCCCGGCCCCTCTCCAGCAATAACATTTGGCTTCGAAAAAACATTTTTGGCTGGAGAGGGGAGGTTTAAAAATTAAGGATTAATGATTAAGGATTAAGAATTATTTTTTAGCTGCTCAGAAGGAAATTCGTCGTTCTCGTTCTCGTTCTCGTTCACATTCCCATTCTCATTCTGTCCAGCTCCCTTCTCCTGCCAATAGTATTAGTGAATAACGGAATGTCAATGCAGGAGAAGGGCCGGGGGTGAGGCAAAAGAGAATCACTGGATGAGGAAAATGATGAGACCTTAAAAAATAATATTTAAAGACGGAATCCCTATACAAGAAAAGTGTTGAGTATAAGTTATGTCGGAAACTTAAAATTGTGTGGCCTGTAAAGGACTACCATGGCTGATTTTTTATTTTAGCCAACAGATTAAAGAAAATATTTTAAATTTGTTTGTATATTTCTTTTTTCAACGGGATTTTGATCATTGGACCCCAAACAACTTTTTTATGAGTAGCTATCACAAATTAAGAGAAAAAAGGTTAAACCTCAAATTGGTAAAGGAGCCATTATGCAATTACGCCAAGAACTTAAGAAGGAATCAAACACCAGCTGAGTTCAAATTGTGGAATCTTTTACGAGGCAGGAAGTTGAAAGGATTAAAATTCAGACGACAACATCCTGTAAAACCATTATTTATTCTCGATTTCTATTGCATGAAATATAAGATTGCTATTGAAGTTGATGGAGGCTATCATAAGAAGTCTGTGCAAACTCAAGTAGATATAGAACGAACATTTCTTCTAAATCTATTGGGAATTAAAGTTATCAGATTTACTAATGAAGATGTTCTAGAAAATTCTGGTTGGGTAATTCAGCAGATAATAGATTCCTGTAGGAAATAATTATATCTTATTTATTAAAATGATCTTTTTTACTTTCTCTCTGCGCTTCGATTCCGCCTCACCCCCGCCCCTCTCCAGCAATGGCATTGGGCTCCGAAAAATATTTACGGCTGGAGAGGGGTGGGGAGACTGCTAAATTTTTTAGTTTTATCAAAATCATTTCCCTTCTCCTGCAAAAATATTTGTGATTAACGAAATGTCCATGCAGGTGAAGGGCAGGGATGAGGCAAATCAGAAGCCTGCTGAAAACAATTAAGAATAAACGAAATGCCTATGCAGGAGATAGGCAGGGATGAGGCAAGCAAGAATGTAAAATTCTAAATGTTCAATTTTCAATGAAAAGAACAATGTTACATTTTATGGTGGTTAATTCATACAGAAAATGGAACTACCCTTCTCCTGCCGATGTTAATTGTGAATAACGGAATGTCAATGCAGGAGAAGGGCAGGGATGAGGCAAAGTAGAATCACTGGATGAGCAAAGAGAAACCCGAAAAGAACGACACATTTACCAATCGCTTTGATATCTAATGATTTAGCACCTCTTTTGTGCTCCATCCTAGCCATCTTTCATTAAAAATTTTTAAAATAATTTGCGAAACCGATTGGTTGCGTGTATATTTGCAACCGATTAGTTGCAATACAAATAAACACACAAATGAGAAGAGACATTTTTCAAGCAGTGGCAGACCCAACAAGGCGAGCTATTATGGTTTTAATTGCCTTTCAGGCCATGACGCCAAACGCCATTGCCGAAAACTTCAATACAACGCGACAAGCTGTATCAAAACATTTACGCATTTTGACAGAATG
Organism: Bacteroidota bacterium; assembly: GCA_016713525.1. Taxonomy (GTDB): domain Bacteria; phylum Bacteroidota; class Bacteroidia; order AKYH767-A; family OLB10; genus JADKJB01. The sequence continues at coordinate 133,667 of JADJOZ010000011.1, forward strand.
CGAACTTGTAAAACAAGAACAAAAAGGCAGAGAAATTTATTACTCCCTGGAGGTTGAGAAAATGAAAGAAATTGACATGTGGATTGAACAATTCCGGGCTAGTTGGGAAACACGATTTAATCAATTGGACACGATATTATCAACAATTAAAAAAAACAAGAAATGAATAATTTGCTATTTGACTTTAAGGTTGACAAATCAACTAAAACTGTAATCATAGATAGAGAATGTGATGCAGAACTTTCAGTTGTTTGGGATGCATTTACTAAGCAAGAGATACTAGACCAGTGGTGGGCACCAAAACCTTACCAATCGAAAACGGAAAGAATGGAATTTAAAGTCTGAAAGAATGGAAAAAATGATAGAGATGGGCTTCAAAGAAGGATTTACTGCAACATTGAATGAACTGGAAAATTTATTAACAAATTTCAAAAAATAAAGCTATGAAAAATTATGGATTTAAAATTATTGCTGCACTGTTAATAGTGCATGCCATGGGTTGTGGAAATTCGAAAAAGGATGCACACAATAAAAGTAATATTGATACAACCACTAATCAAACATTGACAAACAAAAATGAAATGATTAAACAAAAAATAACCCCTTGTCTGTGGGTTGAGACCAAAGATGCAAAAGCAGTAGCTGACTACTATTTATCAATATTTAAAGATGGTAAATTGAAGGAGCATCACAAATATACAAATCCCCCTGAAGCAGGTGGTGGAGACTTTGAAACAGCCGTTGTTGAGGTTGCAGGTATGGAGTTAAGCATTTTGGCTGCGGGACCATTTTTCAAATTTAATGAGTCAGTTTCTTTTGTAATTAATTGCAAAGATCAGGCAGAAGTAGATTATTATTGGAGTGCTTTAACTGCTAACGGTGGTGCAGAATCTGCGTGTGGCTGGTGTAAAGACAAATACGGTTTATCCTGGCAAGTTGTTCCCGTTGAATATTTCGATCTTATTAACAGTCCTGATCCAATTGTTAGAGAAAAGGCATTGAAGAACACACTTAAGCAGAAAAAAATTATTTTATCAGAACTTAAATAAGCAAAAAGTAACTATGGCACAAATTAATCCACATATCAACTTTAATGGAAATGCAGAAGAAGCATTCACCTTTTATAAATCAATATTTGGCGGAGAATTCTCAAAAGTTATTCGTTTCAAGGAAATTTCGAGTCCCGAATATCCGATACCTCCAAGCGAGGAACATAAATTAATGTATATCGCTTTGCCCATTGGCAATACCGTTTTAATGGCCAACGACATTCTGGAAATTATGGGAAGAGTTAGTGAAGAAGAAAACAGAAGTAAAATTTCAATCAGTGCCGG
>JADJOZ010000011.1:140000-164813 GCA_016713525.1 Bacteroidota bacterium
TTGAGCAATGGAAAAAGAATGTCGGTTGGATAAAATAGAAGTAGCCAATAGTTATAGCCATTGGTTTCGGAAAATAAATAATAATAGCAAATAGAAAATTAAATTATGACTAGGTTTAAGTATTGCAAAGTTGGTTTTATAATTATCGTTTCACTTCTATTTTCTTCTTGTAAGTTTGGCCGATTTGTAGTTTATAATTTTGCCGACATTAAGGATTACAAGAAATTTCCATCACGACCATTGACATCCAATCAAACTAAATTTAAGTTCAATTCAACTTTAAAAGGCATCTTTCCGGATACATTAAAATACGGTAGTAGATCTCTTTCATTTGACAAGTTATTAGAAGACAATAAGACTGTTGCTTTTTTAATTATTAAGAATGATACTATTCAATATGAAAAATATTTTAAAGGATATAATCAGGAAAGTATTATTCCTTCTTTTTCTATGGCCAAATCAGTTACTTCAATTTTAATTGGTTGTGCAATCGAGGATGGCTTAATTAAATCCATAGATGAACCAATTACGAATTATATTCCCGAATTGAAGAAAAATGGATTCGAAAAAGTTACCATTAAGCATTTATTACAAATGACATCCGGATTAAAATTCAGTGAGAGTTACTTTGATCCATTTGGCGAAGCTGCTTCTTTTTACTATGGTAGAAATTTAAAACGGGAGGTTTCTAAATTGGGATTAAAGAGAACACCTGGAGAAAAATTTGAGTATGTAAGTGGAAATACACAACTTCTAGGTTCAGTTTTGCAAAGCGCATTAAAAGAGAAAACCATTACACAATATTTTCAGCAAAAGTTATGGACACCTCTTGAAATGGAGTATGATGCCTCGTGGAGTATCGATAAAAAAAGTGATGGAACCGAGAAAACTTTCTGCTGCATTAATGCGAGAGCAAGAGATTTTGCAAAAATAGGAAGACTATATTTGAATAAAGGTAATTGGAACGGAAAACAAATAGTTTCTAAAAAGTGGGTAGAAGAATCTACCAAAATAGACGTAACCGAAGGAAGCGATGAAGGATATCAATATCAATGGTGGTTACCGTCTGTTAATGGCGACTTTATGGCTGAAGGTATATTAGGCCAATTTATTTATGTTAATCCATCTAAGAATATTATTATAGTAAGAATGGGTAAAAATTATGGAAATGTAAATTGGTCAGACTTATTTAGTTTATTAGCGAAATACCCACAAAAGTAAATAACCACCTGCTATAAAATCGGTTTGGCAAAATGGTTGGTTCAGTGCCCTCCCTTAACGTACGGATACTTTCGGTTTGGGTAAAATGAACCCTATTTCACTTGAGTTTGTGATATAGGAAAGCCTGGTTATTTTTAGAAAAAAGATAACAACCATTAAATGCACGGGTTTACCAGGGAAATGTTTGCTTTTTGAATACAACTAAATGACTATTAGCGAGATAGAATACTACAATTAAATATAAAAATAGGTTTTTACCTTTGAATCGTGTAATTTTAGGATTTCCCAAATGAGCAAAAGTTCTTCATTTAAAGTAATAATCCGCCAAAGAGCTGCGCCAATAAGTGTTGCAGAAACAGATGAAGATTTGTATTGGTGGTTGTGATGGGAAGCTAGCTATATGATAAAGTCAGACATATGAAAATCAATCGTTCAACACTTTTTTTACTTGTTGTATGTGGACTATTGATTTCTTGTGTTGACTTAAATTCCAAGCGACATAATATAGATGGACCTTATTTTGTTGAATTAGACTCAGGAGCAGCCTACCATACACTTTACTTCGACCTTGGTGAGGGAAACGCAATCGATAGAGTAGAGAACGTTAGTGGAGTTGGTCACACAGACAAGTTCATAATTGCCAAGACACATGACGGATATTATTTCATTGACAGGCAAAAGGATAATAAGTTTTTAAATGGAAACGAAATAATTGGCGACGCGAAGACACACGACTATTTTATCAACTGGCTTGACTCGTTAAAAATTGAAGATTTTAAATTTGATTACTATTTGGAAATATAATAACGCAAATCCCGAAACCATTTTCAACACTACCATGAAATACTCAAAAATAAGGATATTCAACATAATCATAATAGCCCTCTTTTTCGTATCTTGTTCTAAAACTTCAAAAGTAACTACCGCCGACAAAACGCGAGAAGACCTTAGAGATGTTTTTGTATTGACAATTCTGGTTCAAGACTATTTGAAAGAGACTAATGGAGAAGAGTTCAATCTTGAGAAATTATTCGCACGTGATAGTTTAGGTCGAATTTCAAAAAATTTTGAAAGCATTAGCACAATATCTCGTGGTGGACACATTGCTATTCAATACAAATTTTCTGAAAACCGAAATAACAAAATTGAATTTACAGGAAATGAAAAACAGATGAAAGAAATTTGGAAAGTTATAGAGAAAGAAAATCTTGGTAATTTCGATGGAGAAATTCAATTTGACTATGGAGAAAGATTTTACAACTTTAGAAAAATTATTATTGAGAAAAATTAAGGCGCAGTGGTTAACAAAGACCAAAATCAAGTGGAAGGAAGCTGCTACTTTTAAGGGTATTGCAACTGACAAACTTCAGCTTAGATTGAAAGATAAGTGCTCCGAAGTAACCGCCATTTGTTAGCCTCAACCGTTTATCGTTATGTTTAGACAAATGAAAACAAAATTTATAATCATTTTTACAATACTGATTTTCTATTTGAACAATAGGTGTTTCGGACAATGGAATTTGATTTATCAGGATACCACTTATTCCCATATGGAAATGCAGTTTCTGAATCCCGATACCGGTTTTATAGTTGGAATTAACATGACAAATGGTACCGGAGGAAGTATTTTTAAAACAAATGACGGAGGTAATTCCTGGAATATATTAAATACCTCTGCTGGTAATTTTACAGTTAAATTTCCTACAACAAATGTTGGATATACCGGTGGTCATGATGGCTCTGTTCTCAAAACAGTTGATATGGGAAATACATGGAATGATATGCCAAGCTGGTGTTGCAATGATTATAGCAATAGTTATTTTTTTAATAACGATACAGGTTTCGTAGTTTGGTGGGGTGGAGAAATAGTGAAAACAATAAATGGCTCAAACTCCTGGGCAATGGATACCTCAATTGGAGGATCTTCCCCTTTCCCCGGACTAGGAAGCATTCAATTTATGACTGATTCAATTGGAATCATTGCTGCCGGACAAAACGGAACATTTGCAAGGACCGCTAATGGTGGAACAACCTGGAGTGTTTCGAGTATTGATTCCAATATGTATGTTAATTCCATCTACATGAAAAATGTGAATGAGGGATTTGCAATAGGTTATTTTGGTAAAATTAGCAGAACATTTGATGGTGGAAATACCTGGACAACTCCCATAAGTATTAGTCCGCAGAATTTACATAATATGGCTTTTTTTACTGATAGCATTGGATACATTGTTGGTGGCTTTTCTAGTTTCAGTTCATTTAATCCTTATGGCAAAGGCATTATATGGCAAACCATCGATGCAGGTGATACCTGGACTGTAGCAGATTCATCTTACGATGATATTTTACTTTCAATTACTGCTGTTGACAACAATATAGGTTATATAGCTGGTGCAAAGGGGAGAATACTAAAAATTTCAAATGCATCTTTCACCAGCATCAATACTATTGTAAGTCAGTCTGTATTTACAATTTTCCCTAATCCGGCAAGTTCAGAAATCAAAATGAACTTAATAGAAACCAACACCGGAACATTTTATTTATTCAATACATTGGGAAGGCTTTTAATTAATACTGAAATCTCCGGACAACAAAATTTGAATATTCAAAACATTGCTTCTGGAATATATAGTTTCAGATTAATTTGCAAGGATGGATCAGTTGTAACAGGCAAAATTATCATTCAACATTAAACACAACCCTTAACCCATATTTTATGCTAGGCCTGTGAAAAGCATTTATTTTTTATTAATTTGGTGCTCCGTAAGAATTAACTATAATATACGATAAATGAAAATCACTTTAAGAAATATCTATCTTATAATTTTAGTTTCTACATCTATTTCATGTAGTGGACAAGTTAAAACGGAGAAGAAATTACTTGAAAAAGGATCAGAATCGTATCGAATTCCGAGACCTAAAAACGGATTTTCAAATGGGAATGTTGATACCGACGGAACTCTTTGGTTCACAAGTAATGGCAATGGTATTTACCACTTTGACGGGAAAACATTTAAGAATTATACGGTGAAGGACGGATTGAGTAGTGATCAAGTTTTTTCAATTGTTAGCGACTGTAAGGATAATCTATGGTTCGGAACACAGAACGGTTTAGTCAAATACAACAGACAACAATTTGAACATATACCGCTGCCATACCATGACACCACAACAGGTTGGATTAGTACTGTTTACCCAACCCTAAACCCCAATGCTGCTTATGCTTTAGCTACCGATAACAACAACAATTTATGGATTGGAACCGGAGGTGCTGGTGCCTATTGCTATGATGGGAAAAGCTTCAAATCCTATTTAACCGAAATCGGACAAAAACAAGAAGATAGTTTGTACCACAATTGGATTCCATTTATAAGAAAAGACGACAAAGGAAATATGTGGTTTGCGTCTATGACACATGGTGGGGTTAATCGATTTGATGGAGATGAATTCAAGCAATATTCGATAAAGGATGGATTAAGTGATAGCCAGGTTCGAACTATTTACTGTGACAAATCGGGAAAGATTTTGATAGGATTTAATGGTAACAGAAATAGCGGGTTAACGGTTTATGATGGAAAATCATTCAATACCTATTCTGTTAAAGACGGACTTTGTAATACGAGATTACGCTCAATTTACGAAGATAAAAATGGCAAAATCTGGCTAGGAGCAGACTTGGGTAATCTGTGCATTTTTGATGGTCAAAAATTTTCCGAATTCAGCTACAACGGGCAGTTATTTTCTGAAGTACTTTTTATTTTTGGTGATTTAGAAAGTAACGTATGGTTTGGGGGAGCGAATGGATTATGGAAATATGACGGAGAAACAGTAACTGAAATGACAACGATAAAATAATAGATTGGGTTCAACATACAGCACCTACATAAAATTGGCGGTTCTGTGCACCACCGCTACTCAAACGAGATGGTAAATCAACGCTTGTTTCTCCGCATCAACCCTGATAGCTACAAAGAGTGGTAAAATCGCCACCTCCTCCCAGATGCAGCTCGTTAGTGATTTACATTGGAAAATCTCTCAAAACAAGAAATATAATAAATACCAATGAATTTAAATCAAATAACCATACCATCATTAGACATTGAAAAGGCCATTGCGTTTTATCAAACCTTAGGGCTTAAACTCATTGTCAAAGCTCTACCGCATTATGCCCGATTCGAATGTCCGGAAGGGAGTTCAACTTTTTCCGTTCATAAAGTGGAGCAACTTCCTTCCGGAGATGGGGTACATATTTATTTTGAATGCAATAACCTTGACAATTATGTGAATGAACTAATAAGTAAAGGAATAGAGTTTGATGAAATGCCCAACGATAAAAATTGGTTGTGGCGTGAGGCGCATTTGAAAGACATTGATAATAACCATTTAATTTTATACTTTGCGGGAGAAAACAGACTGAACCCACCCTGGAGATTGGCTTAACTTCTAAACAGATGACAATTTCATAATTTTCAATCATTTAATTCTAAAATTTCCGTTTCATTAATTTCCGAAAAGAAATCAAAGAGAATGTATCAAAGAATAGCACATATTGCTTTAGTAGTGAACGACTATGACGAAGCTATCGACTTCTACACACAAAAACTGGACTTTCAGTTATTGGAAGATACCCGTCTAAGCGATAGTAAACGGTGGGTAATGGTGGCACCCAAAGGGGCTAAAGAATGTAGTTTATTACTTGCGAAAGCTGCAAACGATAGTCAGAAAAGTAGTGTTGGAAACCAAACGGGTGGACGGGTTGGATTTTTTCTCTTTACGGATGATTTTTGGAGGGATTATGAAAAACTGAAAAACAGAGATATAAAATTTATCCGGGGCCCTCAGGACTTTGAGTATGGTAAAGTTGCTGTATTTGAAGATTTGTATGGCAATTTGTGGGATTTAATTGAGCCCAATGAAAATAACAAAGGGGTTCTGAGTTGATTGATTTTTTTGCTATAATTACAATTCAATTTCAGTTGGAATGCTAAAGGATTTATAAAACGCAAGTAAAGTGGTAGGCTATAAGAAATATTTGGACCTGGAAATCTTCGAAGGAGAAATTTCATCGCATGAATACCCATGGCATTTTCACAACTGCTATACATTCATATTAGTAGAACAGGGTTCTATCAGCTATGAATTTCAGGATAAGAGCATAGTGGTTAAGGCTGATGAATTATTTATAATTGAACCTTTGAAAGTTCATAGGAACGTAATCAGTGAGCATACGGTTTATAAGGCAGTATTTATTCCACAAGAATATTTTAAGGGTTTAGAGAAGAATGAAATTGTTATTCTACAAGTGAATGATTCCAAATTAATTGATGGCGTTTACAGCTTATTTAATCAAATAAAGCTTAAATATAGAAGCAAGCAATTGGAGGAAACGATTTCGCAGATTTGTAAATTCATCAGAGATATACGAAATGAGCAGGATGTCGTATATCATACCAGCCGGAGTATTGTTCCACGAGTAAACTATGATTCGACCTTAGATGAACTTGCGGAGGCCGCTCATGTTAGTAAATTTCATTTCCAAAGAAAATTCAAAAAAGACTATGGATTAACAATTGGACAATTAAAACTGCAGGAAAAAACCATTAAAGCAAAAGATCTTTTACAGAATGGAAGGTTATCAACAGACGTAGCATATGAACTTGGATTTTTCGACCAGAGCCATTTTATAAAATATTTTAAGAAAATGTGGGCTATTACTCCTAAAAAGTTTAGATAAGAGCATTATTTTCCTATTTTTTGAAGCCTTTTATTCTGAATTTTGGAAAAAAAATGAAATGACAAAAGAACATAACTATAAGCTAACTACCGTATGGACCGGCAATACTGGTAGCGGAACAAAGAACGTTCGATCTTATGACCGTAGCCATACAGTCGCCATTCAAGGAAAGCCTGAATTATTTCTAACAACAGATAATCCTGCTGTCGGGGATAAGTCAAAATTGAATCCCGAAGACTTATTGGTAACCGCGATTTCATCATGCCATATGCTTTCCTATCTGTATGTATGTGCAATGGAAGGAATTGTGATTACCTCTTACACCGACCATGCAACCGGAGTAATGATTGAACAGGCAAATGGAAGTGGAAGCTTCAAAGAAGTGACACTGAATCCAATTTTTTGTGTTGCCGATGAAAATATGATAGAACAGGCTATTGAGCTTCACCATAACGCACACGAAATATGTTATATAGCAAATTCTGTTAATTTCGATGTGAAATGTAATCCCATCTGTAAAGTAGAAGATTAAATGAAAATTTGCATCGCACAAACAAGGCCTATCAAAGGGAATGTTTCTGCTAATATAGAAGCACACAAAAGATTTATTGAGAATGCATTGACATTCAATGCAGGTGGAATATTTTTTCCGGAACTTTCTTTAACAGGTTACGAACCAGAACTTGCAAAAGAGTTGGCGACCAATCAAAATGATATTCGCCTTGACGTCTTTCAGGAAATCAGTGACAAAAAAAATATCATTATCGGGGTTGGATTGCCGACTGAGGATGAATCGCAAATCCGGATCAGTATGATAAATTTTGAACCTAACAAACCAAGACGGACTTACTCGAAACAACTATTACATACAGACGAATTTCCATATTTTAAGAATGGATCTGTTCAATTGGTGATAGAAGCTAACGACAGATGTATTGCACCAGCAATTTGTTACGAAAGCTTACAGCCTAGCCACGTAGAGAACGCTTGCAAATTAGGTGCTGACGTTTATTTAGCAAGTGTAGCAAAATCTGCCAATGGTATTGAGAAAGCTTTTGTTCATTATCCGGGAATAGCAAAAAAATATGTTATTCCTGTACTTATGTCTAATTGTGTAGGGTTTTGCGATAATTTTTTAAGCGTTGGTAAAAGTGCTGTTTGGACCAAAGAAGGCAAATTGGCAGGACAACTTGACGACGAGTCGGAAGGAATTTTAATATTTGATACAGAGACGGAAGAAGTAAATGAGTTAATATTTTAGATTGAAATCAAACAAACTAACTTAGATTAGATGGTGATTGAACAAGCATTAGATAAATGGAATTTTTTAGTTGAAAATGTACCAAACGTGTTGATTCAAATCAACGAAGATGAAATGGCTAAAAAAGTCGCTTTCAATAAATGGAGTAAAAAAGAAATTCTGGGACATTTAATTGATAGTGCTACCAATAATCACCAACGATTCGTACGTGGTCAGTTTGAGACAGTTCCAGAAATCAGTTACGATCAAAACAACTGGAATACATTCAGTTATTATCAGCAAATAGATAGTCAGCAAATTATAACCTTTTGGACTATATATAACAGACAGCTCATTGAAATAATAAAGAGGATTCCGAGTGACAATTTGAAAAAAATGATTCGTGTTGGTGCCAAAACAGTGACCATTGAAAATTTGGTTATAGAATACATTGAACACTTGGAACACCATTTAAATCAATTAGTTAACTCTTAAAAACGGATAATTAGTGTTGCCATAGATAATTAACTAAAGTTTGTAAATACTTTTAGACACGGCAAAAAGCGGTAAGTAAAGTTAAATTCGCTATTTTCACCTATAAAAACAATTTAAAGTAATACTTCACAGATAAATACCAAATCAAAACAAAAGATATGAAGAAATTAATTTTGTTTGCATTAATTTTAGGATTTGCTGCTAGTTCTTTTGCTCAGGATTTCAAACAGAAATTCGTAGCTACCGATATTGATAATTTTTGGTTGGCGTATGACAAAATATTATCAACAAAAGACAGTGCTCAACAGTATGCATTTTTAAAGGAGCTTTATCTGGATAGAGGAACAGAAGGTTTAAAAGGATTGATTGAAGTACGCAATTATACGGAAAAGGATTTCATAAATTGGATGACACAATACCCAAACTTTTGGAAATCATTACGACCGAATACCTTTAAAGTAGCAAGTCTTTATCCTAAAATAGAAGCAAATATTCAAAAGCTCAAGAATGCATACCCGGAATTGAAACCGGCAACAATCTATTTTTCTTTTGGTGCTTTTAAATCTGGAGGTACGATTCAAGGTAATTCTGTATTGATAGGGAGTGAATTATCTTTAGCTGACAAAACAACGATTATTGATGAACTTCCGGCATGGAGACAATCGTTTTACAAAAATCAAAACCCATTCCATGAACTACCTCTTGTATGCACACACGAATACATTCACACACAACAAAAGGAAATGGCTGAAAATTTGCTTTCTATGTGCTTATATGAAGGTGTTGCGGAATTTATTTCTTGTAAAGTAACAGATACGAAATCTGATGCACCGGCAATTGAATTTGGAAAAGCGAATCAGGAAGTTGTGATTGATAAGTTTGTCTCTGACCTGTTTACAATGACTAATACTTACAATTGGATGTGGGGAGAAAATAAAAACGAGTTGAAAGTACGAGATTTAGGTTATTATATTGGTTATGAAATTTGCGAACGCTATTATAATCTTTCACAAGATAAAGCAAAGGCAATTAAAGAGTTGATTGAACTAGACTACACTAATGAGAAAGAAGTTGAGCGGATTGTTGACATAACGAAACTATTACCTAATACTTTAGAAGTGTTATATACTGACTATGAAAAAAAGCGACCCAAAGTCGTATCTCTAACACCATTTGAAAGCGGAAGTCAAAGTGTTAAACCCGGTATAATACTAATTTCTATTACCTTTTCCGAAGAAATGGATACGAATTATCGAGGATTTGATTTTGGTCCCCTTGGGGAAAATCATGTTTATAAGTTCAGAAAACTTATAGGATGGAGTAATGACAATAAAACGATTACAGTTGAAGTGGAGGTTGAACCAAATAAAAATTATCAATCATTAGTAACTAAAAGATTTGTTAACAAAAAAGGACTTGCGTTAAAACCTTTTTTGATTGAATTTAGAACAACGGATTAAAATCTGTAAAGTCAAGTTTTTTATGGTTAGTACTATTTCAGGTTATTAATGGTGATGAAGGAAGAAATGGAGATGTTATGTGCTTTTGTGAACTAAAACCCTTACTTGAAGTATTAATTACGATCCTGAAGCAATCATTATGGAACTAAATGATTATTATAAAATTTTAGGATTGAAGTATAAGTTTACGGCATTTGAGCTGTTGAATAAGTATTTTGAGAGAACTAAACTAGCTTTAAATAGCGAAAACAAAGAAGAATTTATCAATGTACGAATGGGCTTTGAAGTATTGCGTGATTTTAATGCAACTGACGACTATAACAGAATTTATAGAAAATATATTTTAAATGAAACACTAAATTTCCCGGAAGTACGTGAGCAGCAAATGATAGCTACATTTCGTGTAAGAGAACAGATGGGTGTTAAAATAGCTGAGCAGGTAATCCTAAAAAAAGAAACATATATAATGCATCGATTAGAATTCATTTTGCAATTTGTAATTCATGATTTGCTTAGCGTTATAGGTGGAGCAAGCGGAATAGTCTTCGTCTTACTTGGATTAATTTTTATGGTTTTAGTTGATAGCGAGTATGGCTTCCTGATGAAATTCATTATCGGTGGCTTATTTGTGTTAATGGGCATTTATTTTTTTAGGCGAAATACTGTAAATCAAATTATGATTGGATGAGTTAACTGTATTGGACGCACCTGTAAATAGTGATTAATTATTAAAAATGAACAACGTAAAATTTAAAACTGAAAGACTGAATTTGAGACCAATTTCAGAGCAGGATATTGAAAATATTCACAAATTACATAGCTTAGCTGAAACCGATAAGTTTAATACTTTAGGAATACCAAAAAATATTACTGAAACAAGAATTATTGTCGAGAAATGGATTTCAGAAAATAATTTAGAGAATAATAAAAGTTACACATTTGCGATTGAACTAAATGAAGATAACGAATTCATTGGATTAATTGGAATTAATTTAGGGAAAGAGAAGTATAAAAATGCTGAAGTTTGGTTCAAATTTGATTATACTTTTTGGAATAAAGGTTTCGCTACGGAAAGTTTGAAAAGGATAATTTCTTTTGGATTTGAAACCTTAAAACTTCATAGAATAGAAGCCGGTTGTGCAATTGAAAATATCGGTTCTATAAAAGTTTTAGAGAAAGTTGGAATGTTGAGAGAAGCTCATACAAGAAAATTATTACCTCTAAAATCAGGTTGGTCTGATAACTATGGTTACGCAATTCTATCAACAGATTAATTGAATAAATACTCATGAATAGAAAGATGATTCGAAATTTAGCTTCAAAAGGACCGACCGCACAAAAACAGTTTGCAGGTATATGGGATTTTGGGTTTAATTTAAATTTGAAATTGTATTTGTAAAGGCAGTGTTTGATCTTAAGTCTGGAATTCCTTTTTCCGCCATATCTGTCTACCACAATAAAATGAATCTCGTAAGAATGAAAACCCTGATAGTTATAGTCTCCATTTTAATTTCAAACTTAGCGTTCGGGCAACCGAATCCACAAGAGAAATACCCTGAAAGAATTAAAGCTATCACAGAACAATTAAAAACAGACTCACTAAATTACGAGCTAATTTGGGAGCGGTTAGAGATGAAAGTGAATTTAGCGATTCGTTCTGTAAATAGCGATGATATATTTTCAATGAAGATTGATTCACTGAGCAAAGCAAAAAGAAGTGTTTATTTTGATGAATTTAATACGGACTTTAATAAGATTTACAATTCCGTCATTAAAGTTAAAAAGTACAACATTGTTGAGGAAGGCGATTTTTATCTGAACCGAATGTGGTTCTATGAAAATATGTTTGAGATTGATAAGGCCATTGATGACGCTAAATATCTTCGGGATTCTGCTTCATATTCAAGATATTCGGAAAGAGGGGACTATTACAATAACTTTGCGCTGTATTCATTATTCAATCTAAATGTAATTAATAAGCAGTATGAAGAAGCTTTGAAAGCTATAAATACGATGCTAGATAAAAAAGAAAGTGAAAATCCAGAAGTATTTTTTACTGGCCACGGTAGTTTTTTAAATTATACAGATAAAATATCGCTGTTTGAGCATTTCAAAAAAAATGAAGAAATTATTCCCTTTATCAAGGACAATTGCATTAAACATTTTGCCTTTTATTTTGAAAATATAGAATCAAAAGATTACTATGTAAATGCTGCCAAAGATCAAAGTTTATCTTTTTTTGAAACTATTAGTTGACTATATGAAAAAGTATCAAGATAAAGAATTAGCTAAGTATGAAGGAATCTATAAGCGGTTAAGTTATAATATGAATGAAAATTATGAAACTATAAATCCAAACATTGATGACACGGAACTCAGATCAATTGTGTCTGAAATTAAATGAAATAGTAAGTCAATTATGATTAAAAGAAATAGTGTTCCAAAAGTAGATATCAATTGCTTTAATGGAGCTGTTCGAAAATAGCAAGAATATACTTTAGTAGTGGAAATCCTCGATTGAGCCAATTCCTTAAACTTTATGAAGCGCATTATAACCATATTTCTATTCTTAAAAATTGGACTTGCTTCTGGTCAACCGGTCAACTTGTATACCTTTCCCGAAATAGTAAATCAAGGGCCGACGATAACCAGCTTTGTGCCCGATGGTTGGACAATTGCAGACTCCGCAACGGGTGATTTGAATGGGGATAATGATATGGATATGGCATTCGTTCTTAAAAGCAATGACAGCTTGATTACTTTTACTCGTTTGGAAAAGCAAGGAGAAGTATTTGTCGAAGTTAACAGGACAGAAAAGTATCCGCGAAGTATTTTACTTATTGTCTTTAGAACACCACATACTAATAACTTCAGTTTAATAGAACAAAGCAATTCAATAATAATTGGACAGAAAACAAAAATTGAAATAGACAGCAGTTTCTTAAAAATTGAGTACAGTTCAAATGATTCAGTTTTGAATTATTCAAGCAATTCAATCTATTATTTCCATTTTCAAAATGAACAATTCTTGTTAACTAAAGTTGACAGGTTTACGCTGAATGGAATATGGACAGAAGAATTGTTTATGGACTTTACCAAACAGAAGATGAGATTATCAAAGGCAAAGATTAATGGCGGGAAGGCTGATACCGTATGGAAGGACCTTGATAATATTCAACCCAAAACAATGAAAATATTTGAAAGGCCTTTCATTTGGTACATAATTGATGGAATTATGATATAACGAAGCAAGGGCCATAAAGTATTGAAAATAAGCAATATGTTATCTAGTTGTTAGTAAGCACAAGCGCAATGTTATTTAAGGAGGGATAATTTTCAGCCAACAACTGATTGAATAATACCCGCTGAAAATTATAAATTTGACCGAGATAAGACTTTCTTAGACTAATTGTTTAGCTAGAACGGATGTAAAATATAGGAAGTCAACATATTATGAGCAATCACTACGAAGTTGTCGCTGCGATAATTATAAACAATAGTAAAATCCTTTGTGTTCAACGAGGGCCTAGTAAGTATGATTACATATCGAAAAAGTATGAGTTCCCCGGTGGTAAGATGGAAGCTGGTGAAACCAAAGAAGAGACCATTAAGCGGGAAATATTGGAAGAATTGAAAATGGTTATTGAGGTACAAGAGGAGTTTTTTACAGTTACACATCATTATCCTGATTTTAGTATAACCATGCACTGCTTTCATTGTAGTTGTGAGAATCCTAATGTTACATTAACGGAACATATCGATTTTAAGTGGTTGTTAAAAAATGAATTATCGCATTTAGATTGGGCTGCTGCAGATGTGCCTATAGTTGAGAAGTTAATTAATAGCTAGTGTGGTTTCATTCAATATAAGTTCATCAACAAGTCAAAATTCAGGACAGTCGTGACTACCACTGAACGCGATTAATATTTATCATAAATTAGTAAACCTACAAAAGGCAGTAATTGAATTTGGAAAAAGCACTTTACATTTTTAGTGGGCTTGGTGCAGACGAAAGAGTCTTTCAGCGACTTGACTTTTCCGGTTTCAAAGTAACATTCGTTAAATGGATTACTCCAAGCAAAAGTGAAACTATTGAACATTATGCAGCAAGAATTCTTGACCAAATTACCACAGCAAAGCCAATTTTAATCGGACTTTCTTTTGGTGGAATAATTGCTGTTGAGGTGGCTAAATTGGTTGAAACAGAAAAAGTAATTCTAATTGCTTCTGCTAAAACCCGAAGAGAAATTCCATATTACTACCGGATTGCCGGCAAAATGGGATTTCATAAAATTTTACCTACAAAACTATTGAAAAGATCCAATTGTTTTTCCAATTGGTTTTTCGGGACTACTACTGCATTTGAAGAGAAATTATTAAAACAAATTCTTATAGACACTGATCCAATATTTTTAAGTTGGGCTATTGACAAAATTGTACGATGGACAAACCAAACTTATCCTCAAAATACATTTCATATACATGGAACAGGAGATAGAATATTACCCTGTAAATTTGTAAATAGTAATATTACGATTGAAGGTGGCGGACATTTAATGACACTAAATAAGGCTGAGGAATTAGACCAGATTCTACGCCACCAATTAGGAATGATATAAGTGTTTCTGATGAGAGAAGCTGAGGGAGGGAAACTACTTGATGAAGTACATGCTTTTTGTCAAATATGTACGAAACACTTAAGAGCTAAAAACTGAGAATAAAGTCCTCTTCATGAAACTCACTATTATCCTATATTGAAGTATAAGTAATGTCTCTTTCTTGCCCAGTTTAGTGCATAAAATGCTGAATTACAAGCAGATGCGTACCCAGCTATTTTATCACATAATTGATTGGATATGGCTGGTAATCAGTAATTTTACATAAATTATTGGATGTGAAAGGACTTGTATAAGGAATGAATAGATCATATTTTAGACTGGTTTACGAAAAGAGTATCAGGGCAAATGAAGGATAAGCATTTACATAACTTTTTATCAATTCTGATTGCAGCCGTTTGGTTGGTAAACGGTCTTGTATGTAAAGTGTTAAATCTTGTTCCAAGGCATGAACAAATCGTTGGAAGAATTTTTGGGCAGCGATTATTCAAGACCATTGACACTACTTATTGGAAGTTCTGAAGTTGTTATGGCAATTTGGATTATGACAAAGGTTAAAACTAAACTTAATGCTATTATTCAAATCGCAATCGTAGCAGCAATGAATGTTTTGGAATTTATTTTAGTACCGGACCTTTTACTTTGGGGTAGACTTAATTCTATCTATGCAATGTTGTTTATCGGAATTATTTATTACAATGAATTTATTTTGAACCAGAGATTAAAGCGGCAGACCTCAAAATGAACTTTCTAAAAAATCATCCATTTGCTGTTGATGCACATTTCGAAAGTTCTATAGTACTGACTTTTGCCATTCCGAAAGAGCAACTTCAAAACATGATTCCTGAATGTTTGGAACTTGATATTTATCAAGATAAATGGGCTTTTATTGCAGTTGCAATGGTTCAAACCAAGAAGTTACGTCCAAAAGGATTCCCAAAATTTATGGGCAACGATTTTTTTCTGATTGGTTACCGGATATTCGTTCGATACACCAACAATGCCGGTAAACGCTTAAGAGGGTTGTTCATAATTAAGTCGGAGACAGATAATAAGAAGATGGAGTTCTTTGGTAATATATTTACCCATTATAATTATACCACAACTGACATATCCATTTTATCAAAGGAAAATCTAACCGAAATCAAGTCCGTTAAATCAGATTTCCAATTAGTCTTAGAACAAAAGAAGGGCGAAATCAACCTCCCTGATGGATCTCCATTTGCCAATTGGCAAGATGCAAGAAAATATGCCGGGCCTTTGCCATTTACATTTACGTACAATAAAAATGACCAGTCAGTGCTGATCATCGAAGGCGTTCGTGAGGACTGGAACCCAGTACCGATTAAAGTTAAGACTTTTCATTTTTCGTTTATCGATTCATTAAAACTAACGAATGTGATTTTAGCAAATGCTTTTGAAATTAAAAACATTCCTTACACCTGGAAAAAAGGCAAATTAGAAAAATGGAAATAAAGCGAAAACCATTTCAGGGAGTTTTAAACATCATTCGTTTTAACTGGCACTTTTATGCAGTCGCAGGAGTAGTCATTTTCACATTGATTTTCTTTAAAGAGATTCTTCCTCAGCAATTGCAATATGTTATTCTTGCTGCGATTATTATGACAATTCTAAATATAATAATTTCACTCTCAGTTTCTTTTTATATTTATGATGTTTCAGATCTCTATAAATTAAAATGGTTACCGGACACCAATAAAAAGCAAGTGCTTACTATTAATGCAGGTTTTGACGAAACAAGTGATTTGATCATCAACAAATTTCCATTAACAGAGTTAACTATTTGTGATTTTTACAATTCAAAAAAACATACTGAAGTATCAATAGAAAGAGCCAGAAAGGCATATCCACCTGCTGCCAAAACAATGCAAGTTGTAACTGATAGTTTACCTTTTCCGGACAATTCTTTTGATTACTCTTTTACAATTCTTGCTGCTCATGAAATAAGGAATGAGAACGAAAGAGTACAATTCTTCAAAGAACTTTCCAGAGTCACAAAAATAACGGGCTACATATATGTCACAGAGCATCTGAGAGACCTGAATAATTTTATGGCTTATTCAATTGGTTTTTTTCATTTTCATTCTAAACCAACCTGGTTAAGGACATTCGAAAAAGCGAACCTTTCATTTTATAAAGATATTAAAGTAACACCTTTTGTCACAACATTTATATTAAGTCAAAATGAAAACTCACTTTGAAATTGTCGGCGTTCTTTTAATGGTATTATCATTAATTCACATCATATTTCCAAAGTACTTTAAATGGAAAGAAGATCTGAAATCGCTGAGTTTGATAAACCGGCAAATGATGACCATTCATACATTTTTTATAGCACTCATAGTTTTTTTGATGGGATTGCTTTGCTTTTCATCGGCTATTGAACTTGAAAATACCCCGCTTGGAAAATCAATTTGTTTTGGACTTGGTATTTTCTGGCTGATAAGATTGTTTGTACAATTTTTTGGTTATTCTAAAGAATTGTGGCAGGGAAAAAGGTTTGAAACAACTGTTCATGTTTTATTTTCATTTCTGTGGACATACTTGAGCATTGTATTTTTATGGACTGCGATGCAATGAAACGAATGCCTGCGATAAATTTTTAGAAAAAATGAGTTTAATGGAGACTTAAATGCAGTAGCTCCAAAAAATCCGACAAATGAAAGTTAACCCTTTAATTTTTTGTGATTACTACCTGAAGTTTGAATGCGTGGTATACAAATCTCCCCCAACCACTCGAAACTATATTTAAAGCGTTGATAATGAGCATAGTAATATAAGTAATTTTGTTCCCAAATAATAGGCAGTTTCATTCAGATCTTATATTTTTATCGATTAAGTTTTAGACTGAAAAGTGTTTTCCAGTCAGCATTAGATTACCATGGGTAAAATGGAGATAAGAATGTGTCAGCTGACATATAATTGAGATTGAGTGGAGTTGAAAAGGAATATAGCACCAATTATAAAATACAATTAATGAACAGGATTTTACTATTGTTAATACTGCTTTTTACTACTTCAACAGCTTATGCACAAGGGGTGCAAACTAAGGGAAGAAAAGTTAGCAGTAGAAATCAAAGGATAATGTTAGCCAAAGATCAAATTAAGCAATTGAAGGAAGGTGCATTATTTTTTCGACTGAAAACAAGAAAAAATTCAATTGCCGCTTTAAGAAAAATGGGAAAAGAAAAACTTGCAGACAAGTTAGAAAAGAGACAGTCAGATTATAATTTGAGCATTATTTCTGCTTTTAATACAAAATTTAAATTTTGCCCAACCTATTTTTTTTTCAGTAATGACTCGACAGAAATTAAAGAAAATGATTTTGATAAAGTAATATTTCTGAATAACAGATTGCTTGAAGATTCTACAATTAAATTTACTGAGCAATATTTTCTTATAGCTGATTTTGCAACCATTGAACAAGACACAGCAAAATACTTTTCATATTATAGCTTTGAGCCACGTGCTATCGGAGGTGTAATGAGAATAAGTAATTACCATGGCGGACCAAATATGGGATTGGGAGCTTTAATTGTTAGAAGCAAAAACTTCATTCAGTTGAAACGACCATTCCCTTATTATGTCAGGACCTTTGACTCACTACCAATAGAACGAAGTCCTGAAAAAGCAGTAAAAAGGCTAAATAAGAAATTATACAAATTCTATTACAAGGAATACAATTAAACAAAGGTAACAGTAATTAATATATATTGGCGTTACGAATTTGTGGGCAAGTAGCAAGTGGGAGAATTTTCTGCAGCTAAAAAAGTAACACCACCAATGTTAGATCAAGTTTAAAATTAAAGATGAACAAATGAGAAAACTTATAATGTGGAACGTTATTACCCTTGACGGTTATTTTGAAGGAAGCCAAAATTGGGATTTATCATTTCACAATGCTGTTTGGGGACAGGAACTTGAAAGATTAAGCCTGGAACAATTAAATGCGGCTGACTACCTCTTATTTGGACGAGTGACTTATGAAGGCATGGCTGCTTATTGGACCCAGGCTGAAACAGAAACTGCGGAAGGCGAAGTTGCCAAACTGATGAATAGCATACCCAAACTTGTTATTTCAAAGACATTGAAAACAGCTGAGTGGAAAAACACTACAATTATAAGTGGAAATGCTTCTGAAGAAATTCTAAAATTGAAAGCCGTGGAAGGGAAAGATATATATGTTTTCGGAAGTGCGTACCTTTCAGAGACTTTCATTAAGGACAATATATTTGATGAATATCGCCTTTGTATTGCGCCTGTTCTATTAGGAGCGGGACGGCCACTTTTTAAACCGGGGATAGATTCAAGGAAATTTAAACTCAAATCAGTTCAGCAGCTATCAACAGGCGGTATTGTTTTGAAATATTTAAAAATGGAAGAATAGCTTGATAATTGGATAATATTTAAAAGCATTTGAGATACGGTTTTGCTTAAAGCTACAAAATGTTTATTGGAATGAATTACTTATACATCATAACTCTATAACCATGCGGTCGGCTAAGCAAATGAAACGCATTTTACCAGTACTTCTCTTATTCTTGATTTCTACAAGTGCTCATTCACAGTGGGTTCAGCTAAATACTGATTCTGTTCACGACTATTCCGCGATTTACTTTTTGAATAGTGACACCGGATTCGTCTGTGGGGTAGAAAATTACACTAGTGGTGATGGTATTATACTTCGTACTTTAGATGGTGGAGATTCATGGGATACCACCCGTTTGGCTGGAACAGGTTGGTTAATGGATATCCAGTTTTTAAATTCTAATATAGGTTTTACCGGTGGAGAAGATGGTGGAATTTACAAAACAACAGACATGGGATCCACCTGGACACCGTTTCCAAGTTGTTCATTCCCTTACGATTTTGCTAGTTTTTACTTTCATAACAGTGATACAGCCTTTGTTTTGAGTTTTGATGGACAACTTAAATTTATACCCCGGGAACAATTCCAACTTGCTCAATAATTGGTAATGTAGGGGCGACCGGATTTATTCCCGGGACAGGTGAAGTTAGTTTTTATTCAAACAGTATAGGTTATGTGGCCGGAGGAAATGGTAAGTTTCTGAAATCGATTGATTTTGGAAACTCATGGCAAAATTTCAATTGTGACTCCTCACTATATATTCATGATGCTAAAATGATTGATTTCAACCAGATAATAATTGTTGGAGGTACCTCATGGACTAATTCAAATGAATTTGGAGCATCAACAGTATCATTTGACGGAGGTGTAAGCTGGTCAACCAATAATATATTTTCACCCCATAATATTATGGCAACAGATTTTTATAATAACAACTTTGGAATTTGCGTAGGTGGAGCTAATTCCATTTTTTCAACTACTTACAGCGTGGGTTCAATATGGAGCACAAATGATGCAGGAATGAATTGGATGCTGGTTGATTCCAGTTATTCAGATCAGTTAACGGATATTTTAATTGTTAATGATTCATTAGCATTTGCAGTTGGAATGAACGGAAAATCTTGAGAAATAAAGCACTCTTCGGATCAGTGGGTATTGAAGAAGTGAAACAAGAATCAGTAAGTATTTTTCCAAACCCATTTTCCAAATATATTAAAATTGTCCGGGATGAAAAACATCAAAATTCCAGTATAAGCATTCTAAATTCTTCCGGGATGCTTGTAAGCAAAGAAACATTACTTTCTGGTAAGCAATGGATTGTTGATACATCATTGTGGTCAAGCGGAGTTTACTTTTTACGGATTGTCTATTCAGATCGATCAACAATTCACAAAATAATTAAAATTGAATAGTTAGTGATCCCCCGGGATCCAAATTTATCATACTGTCCGTTATACATAAATGAGAAAAATTATATGTTGCGCAGTTGTATTGATTAGCCTTACTAAAGCGCTACTTGCCCAGCCATATACAGTAGAAAACGGAAAAACCAGACATCGATTTGCACAGTTGAATGTTGGTCTCGATACACGTGTATTCTTGTCGGATGGTTCGCAGACACATTTTGTTAATTCCGAAGGGCTATTAGAATCGGATGCACTTGAAAACCACACTGAAGCACGAATAATTATTGGGGGTACACATTTCTGGGGTCATGCTGATTTTTACATTGGGATTCCGGTGGTCTCATTTGACAAGAACGGATTTCAGACAGGTGCTGAAACGGGAGCAAAGTATTTTCCATGGCGAATAGAAAGAAATAAAGTAAGACCGTTTGTCGGGATGTCGATGTTACCTGTGAGCTATAAGCAAGGAGAAGGAACAACTATGAAGCGGTTCAAATATCCAATCATGGGTGGAGTTGTATATAACAATAAGAATCATTTGCTGGAACTTAGTGGGGGATATAACTACAATAATTCAGGGAATTACTACATCACCGAGAATCAAAAGTAGATCTAAAAACTCAGCCATTCTGGATTTCTTTAGGATATAAATTCATGATAGAAACCACGCTTAGTGCAGAAAAAGATTGGCAAAGTGGCAGGACGAAATTACTTACGGATACTTTGTCACGGCGTAAAAACTAAACGGATTAACCCTTGCAATTGGACCTTCCGCAGCCTTTTATTTGAAAGAATCCGTCCATAATGAACAAGTTGCGCCATATGCAGATCAACATAAGAGCGCTGACATTTTTCCAGAGTTCGCATTAGGATATTATTTTCATAAACCGGATATTCACTTTGGATTAGCTTACAGAAATATAAAGAGCGAGTTGAAAGTATTTAGTTTTAGTCAGAAAGCATCGCGCCAAGCTTGTATACATTGAGGCATATAAGGTTTTTGCAGATTACCATGGGTTTGCCGTATTTGCAGGGCCCGCTTTTGAGTTATGAGCAGCTTGAAGTTACCGAAACCAACAAACAATTGCCAGACAAAGGCTTTTTTAATGGTTTTAAACCCGATTAACTTTGGTTGGGACATCAGACCAAATCGATTGCAATCGTGGTACCTGCGTAAAACACTTGAGATATTTCCCAAATTTAAAATGTGGGAGATGTCGGATGGGGAAAATGTAGCATTAGATCAACTGGAGTTTAATTTTATACAATTAGTGGTATTTCCGGGTAGGATGTTTTAGGTTTATATGCCCAATTCCTTGTTGGAATGGAGCTGCCTCACTTGTTTACGTAGTTGACTGAAAAGGTAAGCACAATTACTTTATTGACATTAATCAACTTCCCTGTTGACATATCATATACCTTCCCACTTTTAGTATATAGTTTTGAATAATGATTTGGGGCAATTGGTTGAGGTAGTAACCATTGTTGGGGTGTGGACTTCTAGTTTTTATATGCTGTAAATCGGACTAAGTGTTACGCAAATTATTTTTATTTACTGGGATTGATTGCCTGTTTTTAAGTGTCTCTTTTAGGACAGGGCAAAAGCAAGATACCATCAGACTCAAATATTTTGTTAACACCCCATTGTTGTAATTAATCATCTTAAACATAAAATCATGAAAAAGAAAAACATTTATTTGATGTCAGAGTTGCTCATGTTATTTCTCAGTTCCTGTGGAATAAACTCAGCAATTATTCTGAACCACAATCAAGCCGGAACAGAAGTTCAGTTGAGTCAAAACAACTTTTAAGGTAATTGATCGGGTCAGTGGTAGTGCTGAAGTGGTTTACATTTTTGGAATTGAGGGCTAAATAAAAGGCAACTATTCAGTAACGCCTACTCAGAAAATGATGAAAATGCTAATTTATCAAATGGGTCCAAAGCTATAGCCAATGCGATTACAGAAGAACACATCAGCGGCGTTCCCTTTTTAATGAGAAGAACTGTAACCGTGAGTGCCCATGTAGTTGAATTTACAAGGTAATTTCGGAAATATGAAAGCTGTAACAAACACATACTGTTGGGCGTCTTCCTTTTTATCAGCTAGGTTCTTGCTATTATACTTTGGCGAAAAGAAAATCACAAGTACTGCAAGATTTATATAACTTAAGTTATTAGTAATTATAAAAAAAAAGAAGATTAAATCCAAAGTATCAAAATTGAATAAGGAATGGCATCTATCCCATGTTGCGCCAAAGAATGCTACCATTGAACAAAGAATAGAATGGCATTTGGCGCATAAGGCCAATTGCTCATGTCGGGGTATCCCCTGAAAACTTAAAGAGGAAATGAAGAAAAGGCATATTGCTTATTGATACATAGCAAAGGCAATGCAGATCTTGTGATTTATTAATGAGTTTAATAAGTTCATAAGTGGTTTTACATAGGGTACTGCTTCCTGAAGGTATGATATGTTTTTCTACATCATCTCTACATTCAGTTTGCTATATAAAATTAAAAGCAGAAATTATGAGTAATATTTACTATTTATTGAAAACCCATTATTTTAAAATGAGAATTGCTTTTCCTTTGTGTACCTGATATTCATTTGTAATAGTTCACAGGCGCAATGGGTACAAACAAATGGGCCGCATGGTGGTGAAATTGTTTGTCGGCAGGAAGCGGAAATGTTTTTAGGTTTCGAGTTATACCGAGATGCAACCTGGTGGGCAAAGTTATTTAGTTCCACCGATTCAGGAAACACCTGGACTCCTGTATTAGATGTGAAATTTACTACATTTACAGGAATAGTTTTTCATGACACATCCATTTACGTTTGTGCTATGGATACCGGCATATTTATTTCAAATGATGATGGATTAAACTGGTATAATAGCACGTCTGCTTTCTTTAGCGAATCATACTTTATGATGCAACAGTTTGCGATGATAAACTTTTTGCATGTGGAAATGGAGTTTATATGATTTGAGGATGGGGGAGTAAGCTGGACTTCTCGGTATCAGCGGGGGATTAAGCACAACGAAGACATACTCTGACATCACTTGATAGTTTGGATTTGTTTGCTACAGCAACACAGTGGAAGTTTATCATTCATCGGATTTCGGTCAAAACTGGCAGATAGCAAACAATGGAATTACCGGAATAGATTTGCCATATTGGAACGCGTACGGATTCGACTGCAATTATTGAACATTTTCTGATGGTGTTTATGTTTCTAACGATTTGAAGCCAAACAGGTTTAATACTTATTTTCCGGTAAATACAATCCGTAATGTTGGTTTCCACGGTGATACTTTTTACTGGTACTGATTGGAAGATTCGGTGTATCAATCAACAGATGGAGGGGTGGGCTGGAGTAGAAGAAAAATGCAGTCGTTCCCTGATTGTACGAGATTAACCAGATAACCATGATTATAACGCGCCAAATTACACTAATTAGTACAGACGGTAGGATTATATAATCACATCATTTCCCGGGATTCATGCACAATTGATTGACTACCGGCTGTGGATTGTAGAAATGAGCGGTTTTGGTAGACGTAATATTTGCTGGTACTATATACGAAAACGGACCGAGTGCAGGAATAGTAGTATCCAAATACAACGGCGAAACACGGTCTGCTGTAACAAACGGATTGCCCGGGATAACCCCATTATGCAAATAAGGCCCATATCGTCTTTGGCTGGGACAACAAATGTTATTGTCTCTGGGGCGTAATGATGGTTTATTTTATCTGCAGACACTGGCAGCACAGGGTTACCAAGTATAATGGTGATTCCAGCAGCACACACGCATGCTTTGACCATTTATCAGGAATAATATATGCAATAAACGATTGAGGATAAATTTATTCAATAATTGATCTGGCTCAAGCTGGAGTCTGTTTTCATCAATTCCACAAATTTTATCCACTGTAAATGTTTCAAAAGTTGAAATCAGGGGATTCTGTTATTTATGTAGTAGCAGGAGCTGTTACGGGAATGTTTAAATCGATAGATTGGCCAAACTTGGCCTACCTTCAGCAACAATGGCTTGACTCCGCTTGAATGTATGGGCAATGGCAACTTAAAGATAGTATTATAATTGTTGGAACAATAAACCTGATGGCTTGTTTATCTCATACAATTTGGGAGCGAATTGGTCTTTGATTACTTTTAACAATCCCCCTTCATTAGTTCCAGATGTTGTAATTGTAAATAGTGTGCTACTTGCTGCAACCAGGCAGGGA
>JADJOZ010000012.1 GCA_016713525.1 Bacteroidota bacterium
ACCAAATAAATATATATTTCCTAAGTTATCTTTCCAAGAAACTGAACCTGCGCTTCTGTTCGGTTTATTTAGTACGTTTGGAACTCCCAAATTTCCCCAATAACCTGTAGGATTGCCAATACTATCTCACTTATCCAAACCCATTGATTTGCATCTATAATATTTCCATATATCATTTTCAAACCATTGGAGTGGGTGCTTCCACCAAAGAATAGAAAGTTTCCTGCTGAATCACTCCAAGAAGCCCTATTTTTCCACTCTACCACCTGGGGTATTGGACTGAGATGCACATTTTATCCGTAATTATTTATCGTATTAATTGTACTATCTCCATTTATCCAAGTCCAATTATTTGAAGAAACATTATATTTCCATAAATCACTTAGCCAGCCCCCTCCATTCCCCCCAAAAATCCAAAAGTTTCCATCATTATCTTTCCAATGGCTATAAATCCACCTGGAGGGCGGATTATTAGCAGAGTTTTCAATTCCGAGCATTCCATATTGTCCATTGGCATTAATAGTTGAATCCCCCTTCATCCAAGTCCACTGATTTGTAGCAATGTTATATTTCCATAAATCATTTAGGCGACTTACTCCATACCAAATCCCACCAAACAACCATAAGTTACCAATATCGTCTGTCCAAGAGGCGGCAGTTTCCATCCGTGGAGAGGGATTATTTAAAGGATTTGCAATGCCTTTATTTCCAAAAATTCCTGCTTGATTTGTAACATTGGGACCTTTAACCCACGTCCATTCATTTGTTATAACACTGTATTTCCAGAGATCATTATAACATTCAGTAGTACTTGATGTTTTTCCTCCTCCAAATAACCATAAGTCTCCATTCTGACTAACCCAGGAGACAAATCCAAACTTGCGGGGAGGGGGATTGTTATTTACATTGGCAACACCTTGAATGCCATAGAATCCTGTATCATTTGAAATGGATGAGCCTTTCATCCAAGTCCATTCATTTGAAGAAACATTATATTTCCATAGAGCATTGTGTACACCCCAGTATGATCGATACCGCCAAATAGCCAAAAATTACCATTTAGGTCCGTCCACTCACAAGATTCATAAAGACTTGGGGGTTTATTGGAGGGTGCTGAAACTCCTTGGATTCCAAAATTTCCCGGTTGATCTTGTAGACTATCACCATGTACCCACGTCCATTGAGCTGAAACATTCGAGCAATATATCAAGCTTATCAAAATGAATAATGGTAATTTCATAAATTTTGATATGGATTTAATTAGAGATTATAAGTAAATGTATTGTTTTTTTGATAAATTGTTATGCTATCAAAATGTAAAGTTTAACTAATAAAGAAACTTCAATGCACAGAAATATTTATATTTATCTGCTAATTTAAGTGATTCAGTTGAAAATGACCAAATTAGTTTGCTTCGCAATATCAAAATAACCAAAGTTTTTAATGCTATTGCATTTTTATGTATAAAATTGGCAAATATTGCTTCCTTAATTTAATTTTAAAAATCCAAGACTGCCATCGGATTTAATGTAATTCAGAACGTTTATGTTCAAATCAAATAAATCAGCAAAGTTCCTTATTGTCCTGAACCAAAATAGAATAGGTGAGGGGGTAAAATCCGGGTAAATATAAAGAAACATATCTGGTTTGAGATTCATACCTTGTAGTGTGGTCCTCATTCAACTGTAGATTTTTGTCTCCCAAATCGATAATAAAAAATATAATTCAATTTATCATCTATCATTTATCATCTATCATTTCACATTTACTTTCCAATACAAAACTTACTAAAGATATTCTCCAACAAGTCATCAGTTGTAATCGATCCTGTGATCTCGCCAAGGTACATTAATGCCGATCTTATTTCAATGGCTATTAAGTCAGTTGCCAGTTTCGATTGCAAACCGGTTCTTGCTGCTTGCAATGCTTCGGTTGTTTGATCGAGATGGAATTTGTGTCTCGAGTTTGTGAGGATAATATCGGCTTCATTCAGTTGATATTTTTCTGAAACGGAAATAATTCGGTTCATCAGAGTGTCGATGCCACTATGGTTTTTTGCAGAGATAAAAATGGTATCTGCAATTGCAGCATATTGATCAGACAGATAATCAATATTGTATTTATCACTTTTATTGGCAACAGGTATCAGAATAAAATTGTCGCCGGACTTGCTGGCACAAATGGCATCTAAAATTTCCGTGAGTTCAGTGGGTGATGTTTCTGGAGGATCAAAAAGATAAATGACTACAGCGGCTTCCTGAATTTTTTCAAATGTTTTGGTCACTCCAATTTTTTCGATTTCGTCACTGCTTTCCCGGATCCCGGCAGTATCAATAAAACGGTATTTCATCCCGCCTAGGGAAATTTCTTCTTCAATAGTGTCACGGGTTGTTCCGGCAATATCACTGACTATGGCACGATCATCATTTAACAGCAAATTCAGTAGGGTCGATTTTCCTGCATTGGGCTTGCCTGCAATGGCTACTGGAATACCTTTCTTGATTACATTCCCTTCACGGAACGAATCCGATAGCGAAGTAGTTTTGGTGACAATTTTGTCGATCAGTTGCAGTAGCTGACTGCGATCGGCAAATTCAACATCTTCTTCCGAGAAATCGAGTTCCAGTTCCAGCAATGAAGCGAAATTAATAAGCTGTTCCCGTAGGAGGTTTATTTCCTTCGAAAATCCGCCACGCATTTGTTTCAAAGCTAATTGATGCGAAAGTTTGGTGTCCGAAGCAATTAAATCACCGACAGCTTCTGCTTGTGCCAGATCCATTTTGCGGTTCATAAATGCCCGCATTGTGAACTCACCCGGTTTTGCAGGCACAGCTCCATTTTGAATCAATATATTTAAAATTTCTTTTTGAATATAGGTGGAACCGTGACAGGAAAACTCAACGGTATCGTCGCCTGTAAAGGAGGAGGGACCTTTAAAAATAAGTGCAATCACTTCATCAATTAATTGGCCATTTGCACGTATTACGCCAAAGTATGCTGTATGAGAAGCTGCATTTGCCAGTTTCCCTTTTCGGCTTGTAAAAACCTGATCACTGATCTGAAAAGCCCCTGGACCGGAAATACGAATTACGGCAATTGCTCCGACTCCGGGCGGGGTGGCGATTGCTGCTATTGTAGGGGCAAAATTCATCATGCAAAGTTACCGCTTCAATCAATACCTAACTATTCTTTCCTTTTTTGCATTCATTCCATTCAAAATTTTAACTTTGCACAATTATTACATTGCAATGTTAATGTAATAAGCTGATATTTAGCCTTATAGAATAATTTCATAACTTCTGGGTATATTAACAACCAATAAATAACCATTTATCATCTATCATCTATAATTTATAATTCCCGCCATGAGTGTTTTAGTAAATAAGGATTCCAAAATAGTAGTTCAGGGTTTTACCGGAAATGAAGGTACTTTCCATGCTACCCAAATGATTGAATATGGTACCAATGTTATTGGTGGCGTAACTCCCGGAAAAGGTGGTACAACTCACCTCGACAAACCGGTTTTCAATACTGTTGCCGACGCCGTGAAGCACGCAGGAGCCAATGTTTCTATCATTTTTGTTCCGCCTGCATTTGCTGCAGATGCAATCATGGAAGCTGCTGAAGCAGGCATAGGTCTTGTGGTTTGTATAACTGAAGGAATTCCTACCAAAGATATGATCACTGTTAAGGAATATCTTCGTGGTAAAAACACACGATTGGTAGGTCCAAATTGTCCGGGTGTAATAACTCCGGAAGAAGCGAAAGTTGGTATTATGCCCGGCTTTGTTTTCAAGAAAGGCACTATTGGCATCGTTTCCAAATCTGGGACCCTTACCTATGAAGCTGCCGATCAGGTTGTGAAGGCAGGAATGGGAATATCTACTGCAATTGGTATCGGTGGTGATCCAATTATCGGAACCACTACTTTGGAAGCAGTTCAGCTTTTTATGAATGATCCTGCAACTGAAGGAATCATTATGATAGGGGAGATCGGTGGTAGTCTGGAAGCTGAAGCTGCCAGATGGATCAAAGAAAATAATCGCAAACCAGTTGTAGGATTTATTGCGGGACAGACAGCGCCTCCCGGACGTCGTATGGGACACGCAGGTGCAATCATTGGTGGAGCCGAAGATACAGCTGCTGCCAAAATGAAAATTATGGCTGAATGCGGTATTACAGTTGTCGATTCCCCTGCAGTAATTGGCCAGACAATGGCTAAGGTGCTTGGAAAGGTTATGGCGTAATAATATAGTTTCTGGTATTGGTAAATACCGATCGTGAAATTAAAAAAGGCGAGCCCGAAACGGTTCGCCTTTTTTGCATAATTTAGATTTGCACAATTCATTTTTCGGGATAAGGCAATCAATTAAAATCGATCTACAGTATCATTTCAAATTAACCTGAGGGATCTCTGATCCGCCTTCCATCTCATAACTGGATCAGAGATCCAGTTATTTCCCAAGTCTGTATCAGAGATACCGACGGACTCTGATACAGACTACCCAAATGTGTGGATGTCGCCGGAGGGATCTCTGATCCTGACCATAGAAATATGCGGATCTCTGATCCGCCTAAACGAAAACTTTAAAATACTGCCTGATCAATTTCAACAGACTTATCCCAAAATAAACTCCAAAAAAAAAGCTGCCTTTTCGGGCAGCTTTTTTTATAATATAGACTAGCAATTATTTCGCTGATCCAAATTTGTAAGAAACACCTAAGTGAAGACCACCAAATACACGATTAGTTGCTTCATAAGAGAAGTCACCTTTGTCATTGACATGAGCAGCAGAGGTTGCACCTGCAACTTCTTCATCATTTAATGCAGCAAATTCGCTGGTTGTGTATTCTTTAGTTACATCTGTAAATCCGTAACCTAGACGAAGACCTGCTGTTACAATTACATTTTCAGAAGCTTCAATATCAACTCCGAATCCAAGAATAGCAGCTACGTTAGTTCCATTTAAGGTACCTTTTACATCTCTGTCTTCATAGTTACCAAGTCCAGTTGAATTCTCACTATCTTCCTTTGCACTTGTTAAAATTCCAATTTGTGGTCCTAATTCAAAATAAGTACCACTGGCAGAAGTCAAACGGAACAAAATTGGAATATCAAGGTAACGCATTTTCAATTTGCTCTCGTATGTTACTGTTGAAGTTCCAAAATCATACTCTCCTTCATATTTTTGATTATGTCCTGATGAAAGGAATCCAATAGATACTCCCGCTTTCTCACTGAAGCTATATATTCCTTCTAAACCAACAGATCCACCGAAGGTTACAGCAAAATCAAGCTCGTCACCTGCATCTGATACATTGGTATTCGCCAGCCAGGTAGTGTTAATGCCACCACCTAATCCAAGCCTGAAATCCTGTGCCTGTGCAGTGAATGCAGCTGCAGCAACAGCGATGGTCAATAATGCTTTTTTCATAATAGGTTATTTTTTAGTTGTTATATTTGATCGCAAATTTAGAAAGATATTATTAATGTCAACAAGAAAAGACGATATTCTTAATTAAAATATTGATATACAACACTATATGAAGTTATTAGATCAGAAAGTAACCCTTATAACCGGTGCATCCCGGGGAATTGGACGAGGAATGGCCCTCGAATTAGCCAAACATGGCTCCTCCGTAGCATTCACTTATTTGTCGTCACCCGATAAAGCAGACGAACTCGAGAAAGAACTTTCCACCTTTGGAATAAAGGCAAAAGGCTATAAATCAGACGCATCCGATTTCAAAGCTGCGGAAGAACTGATTGCAGCAGTTTTAAATGATTTTGGAAGAATCGATGTTGTTGTAAACAATGCCGGTATTACTCGTGATAACTTGCTCATGAGAATGTCGGAAGAGCATTTCGACGAAGTTATCAGGACTAACCTGAAATCGGTTTTCAATATTACCAAAGCAGTACAGAAATCTATGCTAAAAGAGCGCAAGGGTTCTATAATAAATATATCTTCGGTAGTTGGAGTTAAGGGGAATGCGGGACAGGCTAATTATGCTGCTTCGAAAGCAGGAATTATAGGCTTTACCAAATCAATTGCATTGGAGCTTGGTTCCAGAAATATCAGGTGCAATGCTATTGCTCCCGGATTTATTGAAACCGAAATGACTGCAGTATTAAATCCAGATGTGGTGAAACAATGGCGTGAAGCAATTCCATTGAAAAGAGGAGGGACCCCTGAAGATGTTGCTAATCTGGTTGTCTTCCTGGCATCTGACATGTCATCGTATATTACAGGACAGGTTATAAATGTTGATGGTGGGATGCTAACATAAGCTAAGCATTAAATAAAGAGTCAAACTATACATAAACTGTTATACAATCTGTATTATACAAAATGTATAATACAAAAGAGATAAAATCTATGCAAATGAAAAAGTTTTTAATTGTTATCTTATTTGCTTCACTGCTGGCACAGAGTGCTGCCATTGCAGGAAATATTTTGCCATATCCAATTCTGCAAAAGGATATGCCGAACGGCTTGAAGGTGGTAACTATTCCATACGACAGTCCCGGAATAGTTGCCTTTTATATAGTTGTAAGAGTTGGTTCCCGTGATGAAGTTGAACCGGGAAAGACCGGATTTGCCCATTTCTTTGAGCACATGATGTTTCGCGGAACAGATAAATACTCGAAAGAGAAGTATTCCGAAGTACTTAAATCTACAGGTGCATCAGCAAACGCAAATACTTCACTCGACCGCACTGTATATCATATGACTGGGAATGCAGAACAACTGGAAACGATGTTTGAACTTGAAGCTGACCGGTTTCAGAATCTGAAGTATTCGGTTCAGGCATTTAAAACAGAAGCCGGAGCTGTTAAGGGAGAATACACCAAGAATAATTCAAGTCCCTACAGCCGGTTGTATGAAGCTAAGAACAACACCGCATTTGAAAAGCATACCTACAAACATACTACCATGGGTTTCTTTGAAGACATAGTTGATATGCCTAATCAGTATGAATACTCACTTGAATTTTTCCGTCGCTTTTATCGCCCGGAATATTGCACCATCATTGTTGTTGGTGATGCCACTCAGGAAAAAGTAAATGCTTTGGCAGAGAAGTATTTTGGAACATGGAAACGAGGAGATTTTAAAAGCTCCATTCCTGAGGAACCTTCTCAAACAGCCACAAAATATGTAAATATTCAGGTTCCACAGTTTCCTCCGTATCTGGATTTAAACTATAAAACACCTGCATTTTCGTTGGAACGAAACGATTATCATGCTTTGAGTATATTATCACAGATTTTATTTTCGGAACGTTCGCCCCTTTATAAGAAACTTGTTGTTGATGAGCAAAAAGCCAGGTCTTTGTCAGGTGGAATGTACCCTACCAGAGATCCGAATTTATTTAATGCCAGCGCATCAATTATAAATGCCACCGATATGGCTTATGTGAAGTCAGCAATTATTCGGGCCATTGAAGGAGCGAAAAATAATAAGGTCGATTCCCTTGTTTTGAAAGAAACCAAAGAACGAATCCGGTATTCTTTTGCCATGTCGATGGACACTCCTGATGCCATTGCAAATGCAGTCTCTCTACACCTGGGTCACCGGGAATCCTGAATCTATTAATAAATCATACGAGATGTTTGAGAAGGTCACTGCCGAAGACATCATGCGGGTAGCAACCAAGTATCTGAATCCCGACTTGTTAACAATTGCTACTATTTCACCTGACGAAAAACCTGTTCTCGAATAACTTTTTGACAATCATCAACCATGAAAAAAATCCTTCTTACATCATACCTTCTTATTCTTGTTGTTTCTGTTAAAGCAATGGAGCTGGTTCAGTTGCCATTGCCCAATTCCGATAAAATTGTAGTCAGGTTCATGTTCAGAAACGGATGCATTTCTGATCCGAAAGGCATGGAAGGACTCACTGAATTAACAGCATCCACTGTTATGGAAGGAGGTACCGGTACCTATACCAGTTCAAAAATCAAGGAACTTACTTACCCATGGGCAGCACGTTGGTCGGCTTCTGTAGATAAGGAAGTCACCATTTTTACTTTTGAATTTCACAAAGACCATGCAGCTAAAATGTTTCCGGTGATCACAGGATTGATACTAAATCCACTTTTTGCTGAAGAAGATTTTAAAAGAGTAAAATCGAATCAGTCCAATTATGTAAATCAGGTAATCAAAGCTTCGTCTGATGAAGAGTTCAGCAAAAAAGCTCTCGAAGATTTATTGTTCCGTGGAACCAATTACCAACATATGGTTAGTGGTACATCTATCGGACTGGAAGCACTTACTATTGCAGATGTAATAGTGCACTATAAGAGCTATTTTTCAAGTGCCAACCTGATGCTTGGCATCGCAGGAAATTACACGAAAGAATATCTGGAACAATTAAGAAGTGCCATGAATCAGTTGCCACCAACCCACGCAACAATTGCTCCTCCCGCGTTGCCACGTTCCACCAATGGTATTAGTGTTGAAATTATCACTAAGGAAAATGCACTTGGCTCAGCCATATTTACCGGATTTGCATTGCCTACAACCAGGAAAAACGACGACTTTGCAGCATTGATGATTGCAAATTCCTGGCTGGGTGAACATCGTAAATCATATTCAAGGTTGTATCAAAAAATCAGGGAAGCAAGATCTATGAATTATGGCGATTATTCCTATATTGAATGGTACGAAAACGGAGGTTCAAATATGCTACCCCCTCCCGGTGTGCCTCGTTCATCTAATTATTTCAGTATCTGGATTCGTCCGGTTCAGACCGCGGAAGGGCTCAAAAAACAATACAAGGAATTATCAGATATCAAAATCGGACATGCTCACTTTGCAATCAGAATGGCACTTCGCGAAATGCAGCTATTGATTGATAATGGAATGTCAGAAGCCGATTTTAACCTGACTCGTGACTTCCTTCGCTCTTACATGAAGCTTTATATTCAAACGCCTTCCCGACAGTTAGGGTATTTAATGGATAGTAAGTTCTACAACCGCGCAGATTATATCAGTGAAATGAATGCTTTACTCAAAAAGGTTACTTTACAGGATGTAAACAACATCATGAAAAAGTACTGGCAAACAAACAGCATGTATATTACTATCCTTACAGATGATAGTGAGGCAGAACCATTAAAGAATAGTTTGCTGAAAAATGAGGTATCTCCGATGTCGTACTCTGATGCCTTAAAGGCTACCCTTCCTCAGGAAATATTGAAAGAAGATGAAATAGTTTCCAAATATAAACTCAATGTTGGTCAGGTATCTATTGTTCCAATAGAGCAAATGTTTAAATAAATAATATGAGCAGGACTACCAGAAATAATTTTGCAAGCTATATGCTGTTTATTTATGGATGTTTATTGCAGTTATTGCTGATAATTACTCTGGAAAGCGAACCAACTGAAACATCTTATTTTATAAGTATTTCATTAGGTGCAGGTGCTGCAATTTTAGCAGCTATGTTTTGTGGTACCTATGCTATTGGAATGCATTTCTTACAAAGGAACATGCTGCTCTGGATTTTACTGACAATGGTGGAAATAACCATCTGGTACCTTGTATGTGAAGGTTCTTTCGAACTTAAAGGTTAAATTACCTTATTTGGAAAATCTGGACTCATACCAGTTTTTCAAATCGGTTGAATGATGATCGCGAACAATGAGCAATGGACGAAGTCTCATAGCCGGAAACAGATAAATCACCCATAAAATCATGAACATTTTAAATGGATCCCCGATTATTCTGATATCTGACAACATATTAAGAATGTTATCAAATAAATAAACAGGGCTAAGAAGGAGCCCTGAAATAATGGATAATACTTCATTATTCACTTTGGAATCGAAGTAAAAAGAAGTGACACCCCATGCCAATACCATTGAAGATACTATCATTAGGTGCAAGGTCGCTTCCCTGTTAAGAGTTCTGAAATTCATTTGTGTGTGTGTTTGCCCATCTCAAAATTGAACATAATTTTTTAATATTCAAAACATATTTAATTAAATTAGAGGTTATCTACTCATAAAATGACAAAAAACTTGGATTATTCCAATGCTTGCTTCAATTTGCGGAACGATTCTTGAATTTTGTATCATTAAAACCTAACTTATGAAAAACCCACGTATTTGCCGGATTTGTTATTGCAATGGTACTTGTAGCATGTGCAAAAGTGCCACTGACAAATCGCAAACAAATGAACTTATTGTCTGAAAGTCAATTGATTGCAATGAGTCTCACTTCTTACAACGAATTCTTATCTCAAAATCCACCTGTTGCGGCTTCCGATGCCGATTCCAGGATGGTTAAAAATATAGGAACCAGAATTTCCTCTTCTGTAAACACTTATATGGGGCAAAATGGTTTTGGCGATCGGATAAAAGGATTTAAATGGGATTTTAATCTCGTAGACTCGAAAGAGGTAAATGCCTGGTGCATGCCGGGAGGTAAAGTGGTTGTTTATTCAGGCTTGCTGCCGGTTACTAAAGATGAACCTGGGCTGGCTTTTGTAATGGGACATGAAATAGCGCATGCGGTGGCCCGCCACGGGAATGAACGTATGAGTCAGATGCTCATGGCTCAGGCAGGTGGTATTGCACTGGACGTAGCATTGGCAAATAAACCTGCCGAAACGAAGGCTTTATTTATGACTGCATATGGTGTTGGTTCTCAGGTTGGTGTTATGTTACCCTTTTCCAGAATGCACGAAACGGAAGCCGATAAACTGGGGATGATTTTTATGGCAATGGCAGGTTATGATCCTTCTGAAGCACCAAAAGTGTGGGAACGCATGATTGCAATTAACAAAGGACCCAAACCACCTGAGATTTTGAGTACCCACCCCGGTGATAAAACACGAATCGAAGCACTCAGAAAGTATGTTCCTGCTGCTATGAAGTATTACAAGAAAAAGTAATTGCTGTTTTTTCAAATATTATGTCTCCGGCTTGCTTAATTTCAATATTTTTGCGCCAGTTTTAAGCAAGCCATTTAAACTTTATGAATATTCACGAATATCAGGGTAAATCGATACTGAAAAGTTTCGGTGTTGCCATTCAGGAGGGAATCGTAGCCGATACCCCGGAGCAGGCTGTTGCAGCCGCTAAAGAATTAACAGCTCAAACCGGCACCTCCTGGTGGGTGGTTAAAGCACAGATTCATGCCGGTGGCCGAGGTAAAGGTGGTGGTGTAAAACTTGCCAAATCGCTTGATGATGTCCATGAGAAAGCTTCTGCAATCATTGGTATGCAGCTCGTTACCCCACAAACCGGACCTCAGGGAAAAAAGGTTAATAAAGTGTTGGTTGCTCAGGATGTTTATTATCCAGGAGCATCTAAAACTGCTGAATTTTACATGAGCGTTTTAATGAACCGTCAAACCGGTCGCAATATTATCATGTATTCCACTGAAGGTGGAATGGATATCGAAGAAGTTGCTGCCAAAACCCCTCATCTTATTTTTAAGGAGGAAATTGATCCTGCCGTAGGATTGCAGCCATTCCAGACCCGAAAAATTGCTTTTAATCTCGGACTTAGTGGAAATGCATTTAAGGAAATGACCCGATTCGTTGCAAGTCTCTATAAAGCTTATGATACTATCGATGCTTCGATGTTCGAAATTAATCCGGTATTAAAGACTTCCGATGACAAAGTAATAGCTGTTG
This sequence comes from Bacteroidota bacterium, assembly GCA_016713525.1. Classification (GTDB taxonomy): domain Bacteria; phylum Bacteroidota; class Bacteroidia; order AKYH767-A; family OLB10; genus JADKJB01. Next base: position 11,653 of record JADJOZ010000012.1, read on the forward strand.
ATGCAAAAGTGAATTTCGATGAAAATGCATTATACAGACATCCCGATTATGCTGCAATGAGAGATATCACTGAAGAAGATCCTACTGAAGTTGAAGCCGGTGAACATAATCTGAACTATGTTAAACTTGATGGTAATGTAGGATGTATGGTTAATGGTGCCGGTCTAGCAATGGCAACCATGGATATCATTAAACTTGCAGGAGGAGACCCTGCGAATTTCCTTGATGTTGGTGGAACAGCAAATGCTGCCAGAGAGGAGCAGGCATTCCGTATTATTCTTAAAGACCCGAATGTAAAAGCAATTCTGGTTAATATTTTCGGAGGAATTGTACGGTGCGACCGGGTTGCACAGGGTATTGTTGATGCTTATAAAAGTATAGGTGAAATTCCAGTTCCTATCATCGTTCGCCTTCAAGGTACTAATGCTCAGGAAGCAAAGAAAATTATTGATGAATCCGGATTAAAGGTGTTTTCTGCAATCCAATTAATAGAAGCTGCAGATCTGGTGGCACAGGTTCTCAAAAAATAATTATGAAAGCTCTTGATACGGAAAATAATTTTTTGGGAATTGAAGATCCTGCATTGTATGAATATGAAAATGCCAGATTTGTAATTCAATCTGCGCCCTACGAACATACATCTTCTTATTTACAAGGTTCAGCAAAAGGGCCTGGAGCAATAATCGAGGCATCTCATTTTGTGGAATTTTATGACGAAGAACTTGATCAGGAAAGTTTTCGCATGGGTGGAATTGCCACCATGCCAGCTATTGATTTTACAGGTAAATTTGATGCCGATGCTATTTCCGCAATTGAAAAAGCTACAGACAAGCTGATCAATGACGGCAAGTTTGTAATTTCACTCGGTGCCGAACATACCGTAACGCTTGGTTTTGTAAAATCTCATGCGAAGAAGTATGGAAATATTTCAGTTCTTCAAATTGATGCACACTCCGATTTGCGTTTTTCTTACCACGATAATATTTATTCTCATGCATCCGTAATGGCCCGTGTGCATGAACTCGATTTGAATCTTGTTCAAATTGGAATCCGTGCTCAATGCAAAGAGGAATCAGATCTCATCAAGTCATCTTCTAATATTCACACTTTTTATGCCCATCAGATTCGTCGTGATCCTAATTGGATGGAAGAGGCTATTGCCGCTTTGGGTGACGATGTCTATATCACGATTGATGCAGATGGATTCGATCCGGCTGTAATTCCTTGTGTTGGAACTGCTGAACCTAATGGCCTTTTCTGGAACGAAACAGTAGAATTCCTTCAAAAGGTTATTCAGAAAAGAAATGTAGTTGGATTTGATGTGGTGGAAGTGGCACCCGCTGAAGGTCAGATACTTTCAGAATTCACATTGGCTAAATTGGTCTACAGGATGATAGGATTTATCACCCAGAAAAAATAATATTACCCAAACTTGTCTTATTAAATAACACTGTTTAGTTTTGTAGCTGAAATTCTACAAACTAACATATGAATAAGTTCAGGATTTCAAATTCCGGAACGGGCAGGCTATTTAAAAGTGGCTTGCTTGAAGCACTTACCCGTACCAACTTTTTATTCCCGGTAATTTTTTATTATGCCGCTTCGGCGGGATGCTTAATTTATGCTCATTATGCTCTGAATCAGGTATCGTGGTTTAACTGGCTATTGCTGCCTTGTGGCATGCTGATTTTTACTTTAGTAGAATATCTACTTCATCGGTTTGTGTTTCATTTCAGGGCTGAAACACCTAAAGAACAAAAAATAAAATATACGATTCATGGAGTGCACCATGCGTTTCCAAAAGATAAAGACAGACTGGTTATGCCTCCGGTTATTTCTATTGGTGTTGCAATATTATTTTGGATCCTTTTTTACCTGTTTACAGGTGATTATGTATGGTATCTTTTCAGTGGATTTCTGGCAGGATATTCAACTTATCTGATCATTCATTATTCAGTACACCGATACCGGTCACCGCGCAATTTTTTAAAGATATTATGGCGTCATCACAGTCTCCATCATTATTATTCCGATGAAGTTGCTTTCAGCGTTTCCTTTCCGGTATGGGATTGGATTTTTGGCACTTTGCCTACACGGAAAAGCAAGGAACTATTGAAAGAATAAGGAAAGCTTCCTGACCGGTAAGTGACTCCTTTTTGCTTTTGTTTTAGGAACAAAATTGTTTGCTTACTTTTGAGGCAATTAACTTAACTTATGAATTCTTCCGGAATCAGAACTATAACGAAAATATTAATTGCCAATCGTGGTGAAATTGCTTTGCGAGTGATGCGAAGTGCCCGTGAAATGGGTATATCAACCGTTGCTGTGTATTCTGAAGCCGACCGCAATGCTCCGTTTGTAAAATATGCTGATGAAGCGGTACTAATCGGACCTCCTCCGTCGACACAATCATATCTGGTATTTGATAAAATTATTGGTGCTGCAAAAAGTACCGGTGCTCAGGCAATTCATCCCGGTTATGGTTTTTTATCGGAGAATGCAGCTTTTGCCCGTAAAGTTAATGAAGAGGGATTAATTCTGATTGGCCCTTCTCCTGAATCTATGGAAATTATGGGTAGCAAGCTTGCTGCCAAGGATGCGGTAAAAAAATACAATATTCCACTTGTTCCCGGGACCGATTACGCTATCACTGATATTGAGAAAGCAAAAGTAATTGCCGGTGAAGTTGGGTTTCCAATTTTAATTAAAGCATCGGCTGGTGGTGGAGGTAAAGGAATGCGAATAGTAGAAGATGCCTCTCAGTTCGAAGAGATGATGAAACTGGCCGTCAACGAAGCTACTTCTGCTTTTGGTGATGGATCTGTTTTTATAGAACGCTATGTTGGCTCACCGCGACATATTGAAGTACAGGTAATGGGAGATATGCATGGTAATATTGTTCATTTGTTCGAACGCGAGTGTTCGGTGCAGCGCCGCCATCAGAAAGTTATTGAAGAAGCTCCTTCATCTGTACTTACTACTGAACTTCGTAAGGAAATGGGAGCTTGTGCTGTGCAAGTTGCCAAATCGTGCAATTATGTCGGGGCCGGTACCGTTGAATTCCTGATGGATGAGAAACTGAATTTCTATTTTTTGGAGATGAATACCCGTTTGCAAGTTGAACATCCCGTAACTGAAATGATCACCGGTAAAGATCTGGTTAAGGAACAGATCAACATTGCAATGGGCTATCCACTCAGTTTTTCTCAGGATGATTTGACCATTAACGGACATTCGGTAGAGGTTCGTGTTTATGCTGAAGATCCGGCAAATAATTTCCTTCCCGATATTGGAAAACTAACCACCTACGTGCCCCCAAAAGGTCCCGGTGTTCGTGTTGATGATGGATTTGAAGAAGGTATGGATATCCCTATTTATTACGATCCCATGATAGCCAAGCTGGTTACGCATGGTGCAACCCGTGAGGAAGCAATTGCCAGAATGCTGCGTGCAATCGACGATTATCGCATCACCGGTGTAACCACAACTTTGCCTTTCTGCAGTTTTGTATTGAAGCACCCTGCATTTATCTCCGGAAAATTTGATACTCATTTCGTAAAAAGTTATTTCACTCCGGAGGTTCTTAACAACGCGTCTGAAGATGAAGAAGTAATAGCTGCACTAACTGCTGCATTGGTTTCCATTTCCGGTAAATCTGTTCATAATATTGATGATCAGCCTGCTAAGAGATCATCCTGGAAAGCAAACCGCCTTTGATAAAATTTGGCGCAATTGTTGAATTTAAGGGCCCATTAAAGTCAAAATGAGAAGTCTTATCTTCGTTTTATTTCTGTTGATTGCCACCGGCGCTAAAGCTCAATTGCCTGATGGAAGAAAAGTTTCATTGGGGACTACAGTAGGAAACGACACCATACCAATGGTTAATTTACCCGTTGTCGATATTTATGCTGCCATTGACCCTGCACATGCCGAAAACCTGAAACGTTACCTGAAACTTCGTCGTGATGTTTTACGAGCCTATCCTTATGCTAAACTAGCATCGCAACAGTTGAAGCTGATTAATGACAGCACTCGAAAAATCAAGTCGGAAAGAGCCCGCAAGAAATTTATTAAAGAAAAAGAGAAAGACCTCAAAGCCCGTTTCGAAAAGGATCTTAAAAATTTAACCTATACTCAGGGTAGAATTCTTATCAAGTTAATTGATCGCGAAACCGGCAATACTTCTTATGAACTTGTTAAAGATCTCCGAGGTAGTTTCCAGGCTTTTTTCTGGCAAAGTTTTGCCAGATTGTTTGGCACAAATCTTAAATCGGAATACGATGCTGCCGGAGAAGACCGGTTAATTGAAGGCATTGTTCAGGCTATTGAAAGAGGTGAATTACAGGTGATAAAAAAATAGTTTTGTACGACTTCTCTTTTGAATTTTTGAGCTTCTTATTTCAGGTTTGTTGCTAAATCCAATTTTCATTTCTGCTGTTTCCCCATAATTTCATTTCCCTAAACTGAAAGAATTTCAGTCCTGAATGTCAATTTTTACATTAAAACATGCCATAATGGCATGAATTTAATAAGCTAAATGACATAATGGCATGCAAATATGATTTTTATTGTCTAAAAGTTGAATGGAACAGAAATTGAAAAGGGGTGAATGTCCAACAAATTCTAACTTAAAATTTAAAATAAAAATGACACTGATCAAATTAACTAGCGACAAGCCGGTAAGGGGCCTGGAAAGAATGCCTTACATTTCAGACATTTTCAATGACATGTTTGACAACATGATTACACCCGATTTCAGACGTAGTACTGTTCCCGGAGTAAACATAGTAGAGACCGATGAAAGCTATAAACTGCAATTAGCAGCTCCAGGATTGACAAAAGACGATTTCAAAATTAACGTACAGAATGAAGTTCTTACTATCAGTGCAGAGCAGAAATCAGCGACCACTGAAACAAAAGAAAAATACACCAGAAAAGAGTTTTACTATGGCTCATTCTTCAGAAGCTTTCCGCTTCCTGAAATGGTTGCAGTTGAAAACATCAGTGCTTCCTATGAAAATGGTATTATGGTAGTTGTTCTTCCTAAAAAAAGAAGAAGCAAAACCAAAAGCACCCCGCGAGATAAAAATTTCATAATGGGTTAATTGGGATTGATTTTGTTTCTATGAAATAAATCAGGGGTGTTTGGCTCTCTCATGTAAGTGAGAGAGCCTTTTTTTTATCCCCATAGTAATAAGTTGACAAAAGGAAGAAAAGCCTACTTTTGCATTATGATTAAAGCAAAAAAGAAAACACCGGCTTCCAAAAAGAAACGACCGGTAATTTTGGTCACCAATGATGATGGTATTACCGCACCCGGTTTGCGCGCATTGGTTGATGCCATGCAGGAAATTGGAGATGTAGTTGTTGTGGCTCCAGACAGTCCGCAATCGGGTATGGGCCATGCAATTACTATTGGAAAGCCGTTACGTTTGGAAAAGGTTGCCTTTCATGGCGAATTTTTGGGTTATCAATGTTCAGGAACACCGGTTGATTGTGTAAAACTTGCTGTGAACAAAGTATTGCATCGCAAGCCCGATTTATGTGTTAGCGGAATTAATCATGGATCTAATTCATCAATCAATGTAATTTATTCGGGTACCATGTCGGCAGCTATGGAAGGAGCTATAGAAGGAATTCCATCAGTTGGATTTTCATTAAATAACTACAGTATGGAAGCCGATTTCAGTGCCTGTCAGCATTACGCCAAAATTGTAGCTAAAAATATTCTGAGTTCAGGATTGCCGGTAAATACCTTGTTGAATGTAAATTTCCCTGATCTTAGTTTGAAAAAAATTAAAGGAATAAAATGGTGTCGACAAGCACTGGACAAGGGGGAAGAGGAGTTTGATGAGAGAAAAGATCCGAGGGGAAGACCTTATTTCTGGTTAACCGGTAAATTCCGTAATTATGATAAGGGAGAAGATACTGATGAATGGGCTTTGGAAAACGGATACGTATCGGTTGTACCGGTATCGTTCGATTTCACTGCTCATCATGCATTTCAGTTCCTTAATAAAATGAAGTGGGATGTTTAAAAAAGACTCTATGTGGCTGGGAATAGGAATCGGCATAGTTGTGCTGATTGTTGGGTATTATACTTTACATTTTCTCAATATATGGATTTCAGATTATTTTTTTAACCGGACTCCTGTATTTCGTGAACGCACCATTCAGGTACTTTCTATATTTCTGAATGTGTTTCCATTCCGTTATTTTATGTTAAAAACAGAGAAAGAATATACAGGAAGAGGAATTCTGTTAGTGACTTTTGTAGTGGGATTATCATTTTTCTTTTATTACTTAAATTAAAATCCTGAAGTCTTGAAATACTACGTTATTGCCGGCGAGGCTTCCGGGGATTTGCATGCCTCGAATCTGATAAAGCATCTTAAAAATAAAGATGCCGGATTCACATGCCGTGCCTGGGGTGGCGATTTAATGAAGGAACAAGGAGTGGATCTTGTAAAGCATTATCGCGATCTGGCATTCATGGGTTTTATCGAAGTAGTTGCTAATCTCAGGACTATTCTGCGAAATATCGATTTTTGTAAAAAGGATATTCTAGCTTATAAACCTGATGTGTTGATACTGGTTGATTATCCCGGATTTAATTTGAGAATTGCCGATTTTGCTGCTAAGAATGGTATCCAAGTAATCTATTATATTTCACCACAAATATGGGCTTGGAAGCAATCCAGAATTCATCAGATTAAACGGAATGTGAATCGCATGATTGTGATTCTGCCATTTGAAAAAGACTTTTATAGAAAGCATGATTTTAATGTCGATTTCGTTGGCCATCCATTACTGGATGCTATCTCAAACAGAGCCAGAAATGAAAATGCGAACTCATTTAAATCACTAAATAAATTATCGGACAAACCAATTATAGCCTTATTACCGGGTAGCCGGAAACAAGAGATTAAAACGATGCTTCCGTTAATGCTTTCGGTTAGAAATCAATTTCCGGACTACCAATTTGTAATTGGTGCGGCCCCTTCACTGGAAGAAAGTTTCTACAAAGACATTACAGGTAATTCCGATATCTCTATAGTATTTGGTCAAACCTATCCCTTACTCGAAAATGCTTATGCTGCCCTGGTTACATCAGGTACTGCAACATTGGAAACAGCATTGTTTGGAGTGCCTGAAGTAGTGTGTTATAAGGGAAGTCTGATTTCATATCACATAGCCCGTCAGCTGATCAAGATCAAATATATTTCACTGGTAAATTTGATCATGGATAGGGAAGTGGTTACTGAATTAATTCAGGATGATTTAAATCCTGCACGAATAAAGGAAGAATTAACACGGATTACCCTCGATGAAACTGGCCGGAACCGGATGCTGCAAGATTATGAATCTCTGAAACAGAAACTTGGCGGAACAGGGGCTTCAGAAAGAGCAGCTAATCTGATATGGTCAGATATCAGTGGTGAATCTTAATTTTGTGAAATGATCCGGCCAGGGATATCGTAAGCTCCTTTGTTTTATGACGTGAAGTTACCTTTGTTACCTGATCATCTACCTCGTAAATTTTAGGCACAAATGGCAAGCCATGAATAACCACTTTTAGGGAGTCATGCGGGAAAGCCAGCACGCCTGAAGTATCACAGATAATTCTCAATTGCCTGCGGTTTCCAAATACAGTGAATTTCTGTAAACAATATTTTCCTGCACGATATTCATAGCCATCGTTTCCATCCCAATAGGCATAACTTACATGGCGGTTTGTTCCGTAGTACACATGTAAAGTAACTTCCTTAATAACAGTTTTGGTATGTTGAATAACCGGAAAATGAGGAACTACAGCGCCTGCTTTCACAAAAAGCGGGAATTGATCAAGAGGAGCATCTACAGCAATTTCATGACCACCTTTCACCATTTTACTATTCCAATAGTTATACCAGTTTCCCGCAGGTAAGAACATTTTTCTGGAGAAAGTAGCGGCTTCTTTTATGGGACAAATCAACAATTGATCCCCGAATCCAAATTCATCCATTCTCAATAATGTCTCTTTTTCATGTTGTGCAATGAAAGCAAGAGGACGGATCATTGGTGTTCCCTTATTTACATACTGGTGAAATGTGGTATAGATATAGGGGAGAAGCTGATATCGCAACTCAATAGCTTTACGGATCAGCGGTTCAAAGGAAGGGCCAAACGACCAGGGTTCTTTATTTCCATGAGCTTTGGAAGAGTGTCCACGGAAGAACGGGTGAAAAACTGCCATTTGAATGTAACGTACAAACAGTTCACCATCAGGATTACCGATGAAACCGCCAATATCGGTACCGCAAAATGAAATTCCGGAGACACTGATACGCTGGCATTGAATATTTGCAATCCAAAGGTGCTCCCAACTGGAAACATTATCACCGGTCCACACCGCTGAATAACGCTGCACACCTGCAAATCCTGATCTGGTAAGTACAAAAGGGCGTTCCTGCGGATTATGTTTTTTCATTCCCTCATAGGTGGAACGAGCCATTTGCATACCGTAAACATTATGAGCACGTCGGTGACTCACATCGAGTCCATCGTAATTATGTCTTACATCATCAGGGAAAGTTGCAATTTCAAAAACTGCCGGCTCATTCATATCATTCCAAATGCCTCCAACACGATCAAGTTGAACTAAAGGAGCAACCAGATCGGACCACCAGGAGCGGACTTCAGGATTGGTAAAATCGGGGAAATTACAGTCGCCCGGCCAGACTTTCCCCCGCATAAGATCACCATCTTGTCTGCGACAGAAATAACCTTTTTCAAGAGCATCCCGGAACACCAGATAATCGGGATCAATTTTAATTCCCGGGTCAAGTATTAATACAGTTTCGAAGCCTCCTTTTTCAGATCATCAATCATTTTTGGAGGATCAGGAAAACGTTCCTTATCCCAGGTAAAGCATCTATACCCATCCATATAATCGATATCGAGATGAATTACATCACATGGAATCTCTCGTGTTCTGAATTCAGAGGCAATTTCCCGAACCATACTTTCGGGATAGTACGACCATTTACTTTGCTGGTATCCTAAAGCCCATAATGGTGGTAATTCGGGTCGTCCGGTGAGTTGTGTGAAGTTCTCTGCTACCCGCAATAACTCTGGACCTGCGATAAAATAATAACACATTTCACCTCCTTCAGCCCAGAAACTGGCGATTGAGGGATTTTCAAAGCCGAAATCAAAAAAAGTCTGATATGAATTATCGAAGAATAGTCCGTAACCCATGCCGTCATGTAATCCGTAATAAAAAGGAATATTTCTGTAAAGTGGATCCTGTTCTTTAGCAAATCCATACGTATCGGTTCCCCAGTTTAGAAACCTTTTCCCTCTCAGATTTAAATCGCAAGGTTTATCACCGAGACCATAAAAAACCTCATTTGTTTGAATGTGCTTGCTACAATAAACGTAGTTGCCACCATAACCGGCATTTGGTTCCCAATGGTATCCGTTTTCATCTTCACAGATTACTTCTCCAGTTAAGGTCTCAATTCTGATCTGCAGGTTTAGTTTATTAATCAATACCCTGATTGCAGCAGTTTCAAGAATATAATTTATTTCATTTTCAGTCACTTCAGCGCGAACTGCCTTCTCCACAATAGCCGGATCAATAGCATAAGAAAAGTCACGGGCGAAATAGTCCTGGTTAAACCGGAAGCGGAGGATCTCATCACTGATAACCCGCACTTCGAGCTTTGAATTATCGGCATCAAAATAAAGCCTGCCACCTTCTCTGTGAAATTTCTTAATAGTACCGGGAAAATCCTTACCCTGAACCGGACTTCCCTGGTTAAAGCCAATAGGGTTTGTTACAACTTCCATAATTAAATTCGTGAACTCGTTTTTACTTTAAATTTCATAAATAGTTTTAAACGATTCTTGTAATATTTTATAATTAAGAGTTATCTTTAGCACAATTGATCTGTTGTGTTTGTGAGTTCACAAAGATGCAGGTTTTATTATTAATTTTGCAAATAACTGAACTTACTAAGAGTCAGACTTTTATGAGTAAAAACGAACCCAAAATACTGATGCTGGGATGGGAATTCCCTCCAGTGATCAATGGTGGATTAGGTGTTGCCTGCCATGATCTGTGTATTGCTTTATCGAAGCATGCCAAGGTAACAATGGTTATTCCAAAGACATATCCCGATTTTACAATAGAAAATCTGAACCTTATTGGACTCAATACCATTGATGCCAAAACGCTGCGGAATATCTCTTATCGTAATGATTATAAGAATCTGGAAGAGGTTCATTATGTGCCTTCAAGATTAAATCCATATTACAGCGATCACCATGCTGTTGAACACTTACCGGAAATAAAGAGCAAGTACCTGACACCGGTTGAAATGGGTGATGAAACAGCTGAAGTTTTCACTATTGATGATCTTTATGGTGGGGATGTGATTGAGAAAGTTACCGTTTTCGGTAAACTAACTGCTAAGCTTGCATTAACACTCGATTTCGACATCATTCATGCCCATGACTGGATGACCATGGCGGCGGGTATGGAAATTAAAGCCCGTACCGGCAAGCCTTTAGTGATGCATATTCACTCGCTGGAAGTTGACAGGGGGGGAGAAGCAAGTAAAGGCTGGGTGTACCAGATGGAGAAAAAAGGTATGGAATATGCCGATGTGCTGATGCCTGTGAGCAACTTCACTGCCAATGTGATTCATCAGCATTACGGAATCGGGAAGCATAAAATATTTCCTGTACACAATGGCATTCGACCTGTAAAAGCTTATAAAGGCAAGAAACGATTCAAAGAAAAGGTAGTGTTGTTTGTAGGCAGGTTAACCCGTCAGAAAGGCCCTGAATTTTTCCTGGAAATTGCATCCAGAGTATTAGAAGTGCGGCAGGATGTGAGATTTGTTATGGCTGGCACTGGTGATGCCTTTCACCGTTTACTGGAAAAAAGTTCCTACAAACATATTGGCAACCGGTTCCATCTAACGGGATTTCTGAATCTGGAAAAAGTCCATGAAATGCTTTCAATTGCCGATGTTTATTGCATGCCTTCAGTTTCGGAACCTTTCGGACTATCGGCTGTGGAAGCGGCACAATTTGGTGTTCCCGTAGTGCTATCAAAACAATCGGGTGCAGCAGAAGTAATGAAAGGGTCGCTGACATTTGATTTCTGGGATATCAACCGTGCTTCCGAATACATCATCCGATTACTGGATGATGATGTATTAAGAGATAAGGTTATTGCCGATGCCAACAAAGATCTGGAATCTATCAGTTGGGATTTATCTGCTGATAAGGTTTTGGATGGGTATCGGAAGTATAAATTATATATGGAATAATTGGAAAATAGTAATTTAGTTTGATTTTGTCATTTTAAAGTTATCGCTTATGCCCTCAATTTGTTTTTACTTTCAGGTACACCAGCCATTCAGAATAAAAAATTATTCTTTTTTCGATATCGGTAAAGATCATTTCTATGAAGATGATGAGAAGAACCGGGTTGTGCTGAATAAGGTTTCCGAAAAATGCTATTTGAAAACGAATCAGAAAATGTTAAGTCTGATTCGGAAGCACAAAGGTAAATTCAGGATCAGTTATTCACTAAGTGGTACTGTAATTGAACAGCTTGAAATTTATCGTCCCGATGTATTGCAATCATTTGTTGATCTTGCTGAAACCGGATGTGTGGAATTTCTGGCAGAAACCTATTACCATTCACTTTCATATATTTATTCAAAAGAAGAATTTACGAGGCAGGTGAAAATGCATGCCGAGAAAATTCAAAAATACTTCAAACAAAAGCCCAAAGTTTTCAGGAATACGGAATTGATTTTTAATAATGATTTGGCTTCCTTCATTGAGAAGATGGGTTACAAAGGTATTTTATGTGAAGGTGTTGATCGTATATTAAATAGCCGGTCACCTAATCATGTGTATCAGCCTAAAGGAACTTCCAAAATAAAAGCATTACTCAAAAATTACCGGTTATCTGATGATATTGCATTCCGTTTTTCAGATGTAAACTGGACAGAATTCCCATTGACAGCAGATAAATATGCCTCCTGGGTGCATAAAATAGCAGGTAACGGGGAGATTCTTAATTTGTTTATGGACTATGAAACATTTGGAGAGCATCAATGGGAAAGTACCGGAATCTTTGATTTTCTGGAGCACCTTCCGGCGGAGATCATGAAGCATAAAGATTTTAATTTCTTAACTCCATCTGAAGTTATAGAAAAGTATCCTGTTCGCGATACGTATGATGTGAAAGATTTCACTTCCTGGGCAGATGCCGAAAGAGATCTTTCTGCCTGGCTGAGTAATTCCATGGAACAGGAAGCCATTCAACGTATATATTCACTTGAAGAAAAGGTATTAGCCACCGGTGATGCTGATATGATAGCCACCTGGGGTAAATTCCAAACATCGGATCATTTTTATTATATGTGTACGAAATTCTGGAGTGATGGTGATGTACATAAATATTTCAGCCCTTATGATTCCCCATATGATGCATATATTTATTACATGAATGCTTTTTCAGATTTTGAAGCATCCATCAATGATTTTAAGCCGAAGAAAGCTCCCGCCAAAAAGAATTCAAAGAAGCTGGTAGCGGCTATTGAGCCTGTTGCACCTGTTAAAAGAAAGAAATAATTCCATTTATGGAATACAAGGATTATTATAAAATTCTGGGTGTTCCCCGAACTGCTACTGCTGAAGAAATAAAAAAAGCTTTTCGCAAATTAGCTGTTAAGTATCATCCCGATAAAAATCAGGGAGATAAAACGGCTGAGGATACGTTTAAGTCAGTAACCGAAGCCAACGATGTGTTGAGTGATCCGGAACGTCGGCGGAAATACGATGAAGTAGGAGAGAACTGGAAGTATTACGAACAGATGCATCGCCAGCAAAATGGTGGACAAAGAACACGTCCTTCAGGCGGAGGTAATCAGCAGGAAAGTGATTTCCATGATTTTTTTGAATCGATTTTCGGTGGCGGATTAGGTGATATTTTCGGTGGTAAAGGAAGATCCTCCACACGTGAAAATCAAAAAGGACGTGATTTGGAAGGAAAGCTTTCTGTCACTCTTGAAGAAGCATACAATGGTGTTACCAGAAGAATAATTACCGGTGGTCAGACATTGGATGTGAAAATACATCCGGGAGTTAAGGATGGTGATATCTTACGACTCAAAGGAAAAGGTCCCGCTCCACGTGGTGCTGGAACGCACGGTGATTTATTGGTAACGATTGAAATACCTGCTCATTCTGTGTTTCAAAGAAACAACAATGACCTTACGTGTCAGTTAAATGTTGATTTGTATACACTTGTTCTTGGAGGTAAAACTGAAGTGAATACTTTAAAAGGGAAAATTCTTCTTGATATTAAAGCAGGAACGGAAAATGGGGCTAAACTAAGACTTAAAGGAATGGGAATGCCAGTGGCACATTCAGCATTGAAAGGAGATTTGTACGTAATGGTGAATGCAGTAATTCCTAGAGATTTAACACCAAAGGAAACAGAGCTTTTTAAACAATTGCAGCAACTCAAAAAGTGATAATAACAACAATGGCGTCTTACAGGACGCCATTGTTGGAAAAATAACCTAAATCATAAACCCTAAAAACAGTTCTTTCTACCATTGATAGCCTTTAATGGTTACAGATAATATTAAATAAATTATAATATTTTGATATTCAATATATTATAATGCAACCAAAAACAAACCATCTACCCCGATGATTGTTATTTTTTTTACAATCCTAAACAAAACAACCTAAACCCTTTAAATTTTAAGAAATGAAGAAAAAATTCCAATCAATTTTAATGGCAGCAGCAATCACACTTGGAACAGGTGTTACAGCTATTGCACAATTACAACTTCCGGCACCGAGTCCGGCTGCAATGGTAATGCAAACAGCAGGTTTAACTGAAGTAACCATTGAATACAGCAGCCCTGGTGTAAAAGGACGTTCCATCTTTGGTTCCCTGGTTCCCTATAATGAATTATGGAGAACCGGTGCTAACTCAGCAACCAAAATTAACTTCTCGAAAGATGTTACTATTGAAGGCAACAAAATCCCGAAAGGAAAATACTCCCTATTTACAATTCCGGGTGCAACAGAATTCACAGTAATTTTGAACAAAGATCTTACAGCATCGGTTGATACTTATAAAAAAGAAGAAGATGTTGTCCGTTTCATGGCAAAAGTAAAAGCAATTGAGTCAAGAGAAAGACTTACATTTCTTTTCAGCAACTCATCAGATTCACAAACAACTGTGGATATGGAATGGGACAAAGTAAGAGTATCTTTCAATGTTATGGTCGATACTGATGCACAGGCAAAGGAAAATATCGACAAAGAACTTGGTCGTACCTGGAGAACATATAATAGTGCTGCACGTTACCACCTTGACAATAAAAAAGATCTTGAAGGTGGTATGAAATATGCCGATATTTCTATCAGTCTGAAAGAAGATTGGTTTAATGTTTGGACCAAAGCACAGTTATATGCTGCAATGGGTAAGAATGCAGATGCTCATAAGTGGGCTTTGAAATCAAAAGAAATTGGTGATAAATCAGGTAATTTCTTTTACAAGGATAATGTAGAAAAAGCTATTGTTGACTGGAAGCCGACAACGGATAAAAAAGGAAAGAAGTAATAAAAAAAAAGCCGGCTAAAAGCCGGCTTTTTTTTTGGATTAAGGATTAAGGATTAAGGATTAAGGATTAAGGATTAAGGTTAGGAAGGATTGTTGGATTAAGGATTAAGGATATTAAGGATTAAGGATTTATGTGTTTCTGCTCAGAAGGTAATTTCGTTTGCATGATAAATGATAGATGATAAATGATAGATGATAAATGATAGATGGATTGCTTTTCAAAAGTTATTCTGAGTAAGGGTTGATTAAACATTAAGGTCTTCTAAAAAAATACGAGTCGAGGCGCAGAAGGTACGGTTTCAACATGCTCTAAATTTTGATTATTTGATTGATAAAATAATTTTAGTTGATTAAGGATTAGCAATTTTGGTTTTTATGGTGCTTTGTATTAATGTTGCCAGAATCATAACCAACAAACAACCTATCACATTATACCAAAGGAAAGAGATCTCGGTAAAATTATAACATACAATTACAACACATTCAGCAATAACTGCGGCGATAAAAACGGCATTTCCCTGGATGTGTTTTAGGTAAAATCCGGTTAGAAAAATACCGAGAATGGTTCCATAAAATATAGAGCCCAGAATGTTGACAGCTTCAATGAGGCTGCCCAATTTACCGGCAAACATTGCAATTCCAATGGCAAATACTCCCCAGCCAATGGTAGCCCAACGGGAAGCATTGAGGTAATGTGTGGAATCGCCTTCTTTGTGCAGGCTTCGTTTATAAATATCGACAACAAATGTTGAAGCAAGCGCATTAAGTTCAGAGGAGGTGGATGACATAGAAGCAGCAAAAATAACTGCTATGATTAATCCGATAATACCTACCGGAAGATAGTCGGTTACAAATCGAAGGAAGATATAATTGACATCATTTGTATCAGCCAGTTTATCATTTTCCTTTATAACAACTTTTAAATTATTTCGAATCGATTCCTGACTTTTTTTGTTGTGATCTGATTATTTCCTTTTTCTGTGCAATCAATTCTGCATTGTCGGATTTCACAGCATCCAACAATTCAAGTGTGGTTTCTCTTTTAGCCGATTGCAAAGCATTGAATTCCGATTCTATTGCATAATATTCGGCAGCATATTCGCTTTTTTTCAATTTGTTAGTCTCTACCGAATTGAAAAATACCGGTTGCGGAACAAACATATAAAATACATAAAGTAATGCTCCAATAAAAAGTATGGCCATTTGCATTGGGATTTTTACGATCCCATTAAATAGTAATCCAAGCCGGCTTTGGGTTATGGAGCTACCTGACAAATAGCGACCTACCTGTGATTGATCTGTTCCAAAATAGGAGAGAGCCAGAAAAAATCCCCCAATTAATCCCGACCATAAATTATACCGGTTATTTATTTCGAGTGATGTATCTACTAAATTCAATTTGTTGCTGTGGCCTGCAATAGTAATTACATCACTGAATGAAAGTGATTCCGGCAACATCTGAAACAAAATAATTCCTGCCAAAGCCATTCCTGATAATATAATTACCATCTGTCCGGTTTGTGTATAGCTTACAGCTTTTGTTCCTCCTGCGACCGTGTAAATAATTACAATTCCACCGATACAAATATTGGTCAGATAAATATTCCATCCTAACAAAGAAGAAAGTATTATTGCAGGAGCATAAATGGTTAAACCGGCAGCGAGACTTCTTTGAATCAGAAATAAAAATGCTCCAAGAGATCTCGTTTTCAAATCGAATCTGTTTTCCAAATATTCATAAGCGGTGAACACTTTTAGCCGGTGAAAAATAGGAACAACAGTAATACTAAGTACAACCATAGCAAGAGGCAGGCCAAAGTAAAATTGAATAAAGCGCATGCCATCGGTGAAAGCCTGACCGGGTGCTGATAAAAAGGTGATGGCACTTGCCTGAGTGGCCATGATGCTTAATCCGACAGTATACCAGGGTAAAGTTTTATTTCCAAGTAAATAGCCTTCTATGTTTTTACTGCCACGACTTTTTCTGATACCATACCAGGTTATAAAAACAAGTGTTCCAATTAGTACCAGCCAATCTATAATACTCATAAGAAAGAACGGGTGATTAAAAGGTAAACAATAATTTGCACCAATAATATTACGAGAACTGTGGTATACCAGCCTTGCCAGGAATGAAATACAGGAGGTTTAGATTCAGGAGTTTCCAAGCCGGATTATTTTGAAGCATTAATTAAATTAAACATTAAACGAAATGCTCCGGGAACACCTGCAGGCAATTGGCGAAAAAAGAGATTCCGGTGTATATAAAATGACCTTTCCCTTTTGGTGCAATTATTAGTCCGCTATCCAATGGTTTTTCTCCCGGATCATTCCAGGTTAATATGGTTTCATATTCGGGAGCAGGTTCACTTGCAAAATACAAACCGCGTTCCTGAACCCAATTATCGAAATCGTTTTTTGTAATCGCATTAGGCGTATTTAACAGTTTATGTTCCGGTTTAAGAAAAGTGACTGTTGCCTTTTCATCGGTTACTCGTTCTCTACCAACTTTAAAAGTGTAGGGACCTATTTTTTCGCCAACTTTACTAATGAAATTATTGGTATTGTATTGAACTATCAATGTTCCTCCCTGTTCCACGTAATTCATAAGCCGCTCATAGTACCCATCCATTTTTTCATTTGTATTATAAACTCTGATACCCGTTATGATTGCTCCAAATTCGTTCAGGTTACCTGTAAGCAACTGCTCGTCATCCAAAATTACCACATCCAACCCCGCCATCTTTAAAGATGCAGCAACAGCATCTCCAGGTCCTTCGATGTATCCAATTTTTTTTACCGATGTTTTAAGATCAAACGAAACAACTTTTATGTTACTTTCTTCCAGACTAAAAAGAGGAGGAATATGGTCGTATTCAATTTTATTTACCGTATGACGGTATGTTTTCCCTGCTTCATTAGCTTCGACTGAAATAATTTTTGCTGATTCAGATTTGTATTTACTGTTATCCGGTATCAAAGTGAATTCTGAAGTAATTGTAGCATTTAAAGAACTCAATTGAACAGGTATTTCATTTGGAGTAATTGTATATCCTTCTGGAGCTTTGGATACTAATTTACCATTAAAACTTTTTCCTGATAAATTAACATGAACTTTAAATTTCTGAGGATCAGAATTCGTTACTAATAGATTATTTTCAATTGGAATAATTGAAATAGACGGAACAATATCGAAGTTCCTGTATTTTTCACCTTTCACAGGATCTGTAAATTTATAATTTACCGGACGTTGCGATTTAATAGTTACTCCGTAAACGTTCATGTCAAAAGTAACTGTAAAAGCTGGGTCAGTCCATGGTTTTCCAATCAATTGCTGATCGGCAACATTAAATGAAGAAATTCCATGTGGTTTGGTTAACCAGTATGGTTGTGAAACCGGTGTCTCGCCGGGAATATAAATTTTTTCAACAATGGTGATTGGTTCATTTTTGAGAGCAGTTTTAGATGGGGCAATTTCTTTTCCGGGAATAGAAATTGAATTAATTTTAATTTGATCGGATAGTCGGGAAATAGCAGTTAATGTCAATTGAACAGAATCTCCAGGTGTAGCCTGAAAGACATCAGTATTTGCTTCAATCCACATTCCTGAGCACGCAAGAATAAGTTCCGTGACTTCTTTTTCTTTAATTGTTTTCCAATGACCGTTTTTCAGCTTTCTTATTTCCTGCAGTACCACAGTTAGTGGCTGAACCGATTTTTCAGGATGAAAGTCATTAAAGTCTTTCATAATTTGATTTATCATAACTCCGATTTTGGATCCACCTTCAATCCTGTTCCATGAGAGATCAATATTTTCAAATATTCCGGTAACGTTAGTATCACCATCGAGTTTTCTGAAATTTTCTTTTATTGGTCCCCGTGCTCTTGCAACACCGAATCCCTGGCTTTTGTGCATACTTCTGCTGTTTGCAGCTATCTCACCATATGATTCGCCGGTCAGCGGATTATAAGTGCCTACATCCAAGGTAATTTGCCCGGGAACAACAGTAGGGGTTTGCCCTCTTGGTGTAAAACTGTTATGGAAAATCCTTTTAGTTTGCCAGACATCCACATATTTTAATTGTTCAGGAAATCTGTTTGGATTGGCTGCATCGCGGAAAGCCTTAACTGCGAGCATTGCAGATGCAGTATGATGTCCGTGTCCACCTTCACCTGTGGTAGGAAACCTGTTAATGATAACATCGGGTTTAGTAAGTCTGATTGCCCATACTACATCTGCGAGAATTTCTTCTTCTTTCCAAATGGAAAACGTTTCTTCCGGATTTTTGGAATAGCCAAAGTCGTTGGCTCTGGTGAACAATTGTTCAGCGCCATCAATTCGTCGTGCAGCTAACAATTCCTGTGTTCTTATCATTCCAAGTTCACTGCCTTGTTCTTTTCCGATCAAATTTTGTCCACCATCGCCACGGGTAAGTGAAAGGTAAACTGTCCGCAAGCTTAGTTCCCTTGCCATGTAAGAAAGCAGCCTCGTATTTTCATCATCTGGATGAGCGGCAACATATAATACTGTTCCTATGGTGTTCAATTTTTGTAAATCGATACGTATATCGGATGAAGATTTTGGGACAGGATCCTGAGCAGTTAAAATGGTAATTTGGAATGTAAAACCCAGGAGCAGAAACAATATTTTTTTTTAGACGCATATTTTGAAAGGAGGTATATTGACAAAAGTAAGGAACTCAGATGATAAAGGGATTCATCTAATCACAACAAAACAAATACAATTTTGTAACATTGCAACCAATGAAAATTAAATTCAGTGAAACATTGAGATATTTTGCCCGAATAATTGGTAAGGCCATGCGTAACCTTCTATTGGGTTTAGGATGTATAGCTTTGATAATGAGTATATTTGCTTTCACCAGAGTGCCATATGACTTACATCGGTGGTTAGGAGAAAATGGTAGTGGATTTACATTCGAACCATCAAATATTATTGTTTTGGGAGGCAGTGGTATGCCTTCTGAATCGAATCTGATCAGGTTGTATTATGCAGCTTCAGCAGCTAAAATTCATCCCAATGCCGCCATAATTATTGCTCATCCTGAAGACTCATCAGTATTTGAAAGTATGCGGCATCATTTAATGAGTCTTGGAATAGATTCAGTTCGCATCCATTTTTGCATGAAAGGAACCAATACAAGGGAACAATCACTTCAGTTAAAACAATCTTTTCCGTCGTTAATTAAAGAAAAAAATGTTATTGTCACTAATCCTGAAAACATGTACCGCACTTTAAAAACTTTTAAAAAAAGTGGGTTTGAATATTTGGGTGGAATATCAGCTTTTGAGTATGATATGTATATTAATCTATCTTATAATCATAAGAAAGTAGGAGGGGCAGTGATTGCTCCTGATGTCTCTGAAAATCTTGATTTAAGGTATAATTTCTAGAATTATTTGAAGTACGAAATTACCTGTATCAGGGAATATGAAGCAATTGGCTATTATAAATTAAATGGTTGGATTTGATTTACACTAAAATGTAATTTTCCAGAATATCAACGCGGTCTTCAAATTCAGGATAGGCCATTAATGTTTCTTTCATACCTTCCATTACAAACTGACATCCTTTCATCAAGGTATTTCTGATTTCCGCAAAAGAAGCAGAACCGCTTTTCAACGATTCATTATTCACTTGTTGCAGTTCATCACCCAATTCTGTCAGATACGCTTTACAGGTGATATCCATTGCAGTATAAATCAGAATTTCATCCTTTAAAGTCAGCTGAAGCGTTTGGCCGGTCCGGGAAGCTCTGATTTTTTCAATAAATTCATCCATGTGCTTGACATCGAATAATTTAAACTGGCGGATAGCATTCGATAACGGATGTTTTTCATGCAACATGGCAAATTTGCACATACCTAATGAGGAAAGCAGCAGATTTTGCACCATTAAATTCACCGGCAGTTTAAACGGTGCATTCGGAGATGTTTTATTTTCCATTCCACAAAGGTAATAATCAATTTCTTATGGCTGATAAAACAAAATGGCACACGAGTTTTCTGCAAGCATATTTTATTCTTGATTTTTAGGACTTTACGAAGATTAAAGCCTCTTTAACCAGTTTATATTAAAGATTGAATCAACACTTTAGAAAAAACATTAGATTTGTTCTTCAACAAATATCCAACATGAATCTTAAAAGTCTACTCCTTACCACTTCATTGGGTGCCATCCTCAGTATGGGAGCCAATGCCAGCGGAGATGTTAAGCACTATGCTGATCCACTCCGTAAAATTTTTATTGAAAATCCGAAGCAGCTACCTGATTATGCCTATCAAAATCAGTTACGAAAGAAGTCCTACTGGACTCAATTTGTATCTGAATCAGGAAATTGGACGGCTATGTTTAATGAGTCAAATGGACTTCCCCGACTGGCGATAGGAAAGCCTTTGGCAGTGGCCGGTTCATCTGCAAAGGCTGTGGCAGATAATTTTCTCAATAATAATTTGAGTAATTTTAATATTCCAATTTCAGCACTGGAATATCAATCAGAAGCTACTTCTTCTAAATACCGTTATGTAAATTACAAACAGTTTTATCAAGGTATAGAATTGTTGTTTTCTAAAGTTCAGGTTAAAATGACCATGGATTTCAGAGTAATGCAATTCGGTTTAGGATGCCACCCCAATATAAATATCAGCACCCAACCTGCGCTATCCGAATCTGCTGCAGTTCAGTTTGCAACAAACGGTGTTGCGGGTATCACCGGTATTTCAGTGAATCCTGATATTAAAATTCTTCCTATTCCTGTTTACCGCAACTACAATTACCGACTGGTATATGAGGTTACTGTCAGCAATCTGGATGTACAGGGAATTCCTGGAAAATATTACACCTTGATAGATGCAAATAATGGTGAAGTATTATACAGAACAAATCAGGTGCATCATGTTGCTGCAAACACAGATGTGAATGTAACGGGTACTTTACATTTAACGCACCCATATGATCCTGCGACATTGGAACCACTTAAAAATATGAAAGTTGTTGAAGGTGGAACAACCTATTTTACTGACAATACAGGTTTCCTGGGATTAACCAATACTGCTGCAACCACTGCTACCATGTCACTGGAAGGACAGTGGGTTCGCGTGAGAACCAATAATGTTACCCCTTCATGGACAGTAAATCTGACACCCGGCGTAAATGCGGTGAATATAGATGGCAACACTGATATAAAACAACGTACAACATATAATGCAATTGTGACAGTTCATGATTACATGAAAACAAAATATCCTGCTTTTACCGGACTTGATTTTGCTTTAACAGCGAACGTGGACGTTGCTGGAAGTTGCAATGCATTTTATGATGGCAGTTCTGTTAATTTTTTTGCTGCCGGTGGTGGATGCAATGCAACTTCATTGGTAGCTGATGTTTGTTATCATGAATATGGCCATGGCATAAATGATAAATTTTATCAATCGGTTGGAGCAGTATTTCAGAATGGTGCCATGGGTGAGGGGTATGCTGATTTATGGGCATTGGGAATTACCACATCTCCGATTTTAGGAATTGGATTTTTCAATAATGATCCGAATGGTTTTGTTCGTCGTTATGATATTGATAAAAAAGTTTATCCACAGGATCTAGTTGGTGAAGTTCATGCTGATGGAGAGATTATTGCCGGTGCATTCTGGGATACTCATTTGAACCTGGGTAACTTGCAACAAATGATGGACTTGTTTAAAGAAACTTTTTATGCTGGAATTTCAGACGCTGATGGTACTGAAGGAACTTTATTCCCGCTGATTCTAAATGAAACATTAACAGTAGATGATAATGATGGAGATTTAACAAATGGTACTCCAAATTACTGTGCAATTACTTCTGGATTTGCAATACATGGAATCACAACTAGTGCACTCTCCGGTATCGACCATAATGAGGTTTTAATGTCGGCTCCGCTTGCACCTGTTACCATTAACGCCGTTGTTCAAAGTTTGGGTGCGGGAAGTACTGTTCAGGGAATTATCGTACATCAAACACCGGACCTTTCACACAGTTCTCTCTTACAAATACCGGAGGAACCAACTATCAGGGAACCATCCCCGCTCAACCAAACGGAACAATTATCGAATATTATTTAGGTTTAGAAGATAATTGTGGTACTTTCCTCAATGTTATTCCCGGTGGTGCAGCCGATGCAAATCCTAATATTCCATATTACATTTTAGTTGGATTTAATGAACTGGTTTATGAAGATTTCGATAATAACTTTGGCGTATGGCAAATGGGAATCCCTTCCGATGATGCAATTACGGGTATCTGGACAGTAGATGTGCTCATTCCATCATTCGTAGGAACCGGATTAGTTCAACCTGATGTTCAGGTTACGCCAGGTGGATTGTTTTGTGCCTTTACAGGCAATGCAGCAAGTGCATCATCTGGAGCCGGTGATAATGATGTGGATGTAGGGAAAACAACACTTATTTCTTCTGTTCAGGATCTTACAGGATATACCAACCCTGCAATTACTTATCACCGTTGGTATTCCAATGATCAGGGAGCCACTCCAGGCACCGATTTCTGGCAGGTTGCAATTTCGGGTGACGGTACCACCTGGGTTCCTGTTGAAAATACCAGTGTAGCAGATCATAGCTGGAGACGTTTTGCATTTAAAGTGCTCTACTATATTACTCCAACGGCAACAGTTTATCTGCGTTTTATTGCTGAAGATGCCAATGCAGGTAGCTTAATTGAAGCTGCACTTGATGATTTTAAAGTTTGGGATGAAATTCCAACCGGTACACCTGAATCAGCATCGCTCGCAACTGTACACATTTTCCCAAATCCGGCTGCCTCGTCAATTAATATGAATGTAGGATTGGTAAGAGACGCTGATGTCAGTATTTCAATCATCAATAATTTAGGTCAAATTGTTCATAGCTATAATAAAAATTTACCTGCCGGAAATAATATCATTACCGTTGATGCCCTTGAATTCGCTGCCGGAATCTATCAGGTTCAAGTAGTTACAGGAGACAGCATGAAAACAGAAAAATAAGTATCATTCATTGAGAAATAAGAATTGCATGAAAAGCCCGGAAAATTTCCGGGCTTTTTGTTTTTACAGAAAATAATTGCCATATTTGTTTACATTCATTTGAGACTTATCTAAAATATAAAACTATGAGCAAAACAATTACTAAACTCGCAAAATGTATGTCGTTATTTACGGCATGTTTTGCATTAAACTCCGCTGTTCAGGCACAAACATCAGGAGGTCCCGATACATACGGTTATGTTTGGCGCGACAGCAACGATCCTTCAGGTCCGGCTTATAATTGGATTGACCTTACCACGGCTCCCGGTGCTATTCAGGTAACCGGTTTGGCTGATGATAACATTAAAGGACCTTTTGCTGTAGGCTTCCCATTTCATTACTATTGGTATGATGTCACAACTTTCAGAGTTGGTTCAAATGGATATTTAGGGTTTTCAAATATTCCAGTTGCACACCCGTTTCCAATCATCCCTTCTCCGGCAGGACTTCAAAATTATCTTGCAGTGATGACATCAGACTTGACATTCACCGATCCGGGAGGAGCACCACTTTCCGGTGTTGAATGTTGGTATTGGACCAGTCCGGGCAATGATTCACTTGTAGTATCTTATTTGAATGTTCCTTTTTGGGATCCCGTTGCTCCTGGCTATACCGGTTCTAATACCTTCCAGGTAATTTTGAGTAATGTTGACAGTTCCATTACTTACCAATATCAGTTGCAGAGCGGTGTTTACAATAATCCGGCAAATTTCTGCACAATAGGAATCGAAAATAATTCCGGAAATATTGGCTTGCAGCATAGCTTTGATATTTTCCCACCATCGGTTTATGCCATCAAATTTTATTACCCTGCAACCACATCGTTCAGTGTAAATGATGCATCAACAGTATTTGCCGACAATGAAGATTCAGGTGGTTTATTTCTTGCTAAGGATGGCGGACCATTTACCCTTACCGGTCAGGTAAGAAATACCGGAAACCAGCCTCTGGCTTCTTTCAATGTTTCCGGACGGGTATTGAATGCGCTGGGAGTTGCACAGGTTACCAATACATTCTCTTCTTCTGCATTAGCACCAGGTCAGGTTGAGGATATTATTTTCCCGAATACCTTTAATCCTGCTGGTGCTGCAGGAACGTATCGATTCATTACAGAAACCCAATTAGCGGGTGATGCTACACCTACCAATAATTTGAAAACAGTGGAGTTGGTGCTTGTAGATACCAATCAGACAAACATTAACTTATCATTTGATAATGGTGTTGATGCTGGACTTGGCGGATTGGGATGGCAAGGTGGTGGTGGTGGAGCAGGAATAGAATTTATTCCACCATTTTATCCTTGTAAGGTGTCTCAGTTAAGTGCGTACATTGCTGCTGATGCCAATGCCGTTGGTTTTGCTTTGATGTTGCTCGATGATGATGGTCCGAATGGTACTCCGGGCACTGTTCTTGACTCAGTGTATGTAGGCCCTTCTATTGTTATTGTAGGTGGATGGAATAACGTCAATCTTCCAACTCCGGTTACAATATCGTCAGGTAGTTTTTATGTTGCCTGGGTTATGGGTGGCGATGGTGTTAGTATCGGCCAAAATCAAATAGCACCTATATCTAACAGAACTTATGAGATTCTTGGTCAGGCATCGAATCCAAATTCATGGGCTGCCTACCGTTATCGTGAAATTGAGGATGTAATGATTAATGCAGTTATTCAGCCAATTTCAATTGGTTTAAACGAAAATGATTTGACGAATCAACTGAGTAACGTGTATCCAAATCCGGCTATGAATAATATTCATATCAACTATAACTTCACTGAATCTACCGATTTAAGCTGGTCGATTTTAGACGTTACCGGTAAATCAGTTGCTGCCGGTAAAACAGGGACAATTGTTGCTTCCGGAACACTTCAAATCGATATTTCAACTATTCCTTCTGGAGTTTACATGCTTTCCTTGTCGAATGGAAGTGAATTTTATAACAAGAAAGTAACAGTAATACGCTGATTAACAATATAACTGAATAATAAAAGGGAGGCCGCAAAAGCCTCCCTTTTATTATTCAATACTTAATATTCGCTTAACATTAGATTTAAGGGATTGCCTAATTTTGCGAAAATCTATTACCAGCACAAAATTATCTGGAAATGCACAAACTGGAATCCCGAAACCTTCAACTTTATTATGGTGATTTTCATGCCCTTAAAGGAATTTCCATGGGGATGAAAAAAAATACGGTCACTGCATTAATAGGTCCATCAGGGTGTGGAAAATCGACTTATTTGCGGTTGTTTAACCGGATGAATGATCTTATTGATAATGTCAGGATTGAAGGGGAAGTTTTACTCGACGATAAGAATATTTATTCAAAGGATACAATTCCTGACGAATTGCGGAAAAAGGTAGGAATGGTTTTTCAGAAACCGAATCCGTTTCCGAAATCTCTGTTTGAAAATGTTGCTTATGGGTTACGGGTAAACGGAATCACCCATAAAACGTTTATAGAAGAGCGTGTAGAGCGTTCTTTAAAGCAGGCAGCCTTGTGGGAGGAAGTAAAAGACAAGTTAAAGAAATCGGCATTTGCACTTTCAGGCGGACAACAACAAAGGTTGTGCATAGCTCGGGCTTTGGCTATTGAACCTTCAGTATTATTAATGGATGAACCGGCATCCGCATTGGATCCGATTTCTTCTGCTAAAATCGAAGAGCTCATCTATGAACTTAAAAGGGATTATACCATAGTGATAGTAACCCACAATATGCAGCAGGCTGGTAGAGTTAGTGACAATACTGCCTTCTTCTATTTAGGCGAGTTGGTTGAGTACGATGATACAAAAAAGATATTTACCAATCCCAAAGATATCAGGACCCAGAATTACATTACGGGTCGATTTGGTTGATTAAATTTGCAACATGACACATCTAGATATTGAATTAAAGAAACTTAGGCTAGACATGGTTGAGATGTTCAACCTGGTTTTATCTCAGCTTGAAAAATCGCAACAGGCGTTAACTGAATTCGACAAGGACCTTGCTCGGGAGGTCAGGGTGAATGAAAAACGTGTGAACTCATTTGAATTGAAACTTGACCGCGATTGTGAAAATGTAATTGCACTTTTCAATCCGGTAGCGGTTGATCTTCGTTTTGTTTTGGCAAGTTTGAAAATGAATTCAAATCTTGAGAGAATTGGAGATATTGCCGAGGGAATTGCTCAGTTCGTACTAAGTATAAAAAATGCGCCAGATCCCAATCTTTTAGAAGCTACCCGGGTTATGGAAATGTTTACCACAGCTAATTCCATTGTTGCAGATGTAAGGACTTCATTTGAAAATGAAGATACCCGTTTGGCCAGAAATGTTTTCATGAAAGATGAATTGCTTGATGAGATAAATATTGCATCTACCAGTGCAGTGGCAGAATTCATAAAGAACAACCCAGATAAAATAAATCAGAGTTTGTACATGCTATCCACCATCCGGAAACTGGAGCGTGTTGGTGATCAGAGCAAGAATATTGCTGAAGAGATTATTTTTTATGTGGAAGCAAAGGTCATCAAACACAAAAAAATCTCTGAAAAAATAAGCACTACGGATTCCTTACAGAGTGAAAACCCGGGAGACATTAAACCCTAAACGGATTCCATTATCTTTCCAGGAGCTGGTATTGTAGGGATAAAATTGATTGTCTGCAATACCGAAAGCATTGGTGACATGCATTTGAAATACGTGACCACCGGTTTCAATATCTATGCCTATGCCAAGGGGATTGAAATAATCTTTTGTTTTTGTGAAATCACGAAGTTTGTAAGCATACTCTGCAGTAACTGCCAGTCGCTTGGTAATTTTTACTCTTCCGGCTGCTGCAATGAAGAACATATCATTTAAGTCTGTGAATTCATCAACAAGATTATAATGAACCATAACAGGTGCAATTTGTGCAGAGATTGAAGGACTGAATTTGCGGGCTACAATTATCTGATGAACGAATGACATTCTGCTGCTGAAATTTTCATATTTATCGAATCCGGACGATGCTTTATTTGGATCTTTTTGCATGGTTGCAAATGCCGATGTGAAAAGCGTAAGGCTTATAGGCATGCTGTTGTTTTCTGTTTGACGCAGCCAGCGAAACTTCACGAATCCATCAAATTGCTTTTGGTAAGATGAACGTCCAAAACCTGCCATTAATCTGCCATCATAACTATATTCAAGTCCAAGACGAATACTTGCCGGACCATCAAGGCCATATGCATTTTCAGAACCGGAATTGAATTCTCCGAAACGGTGTGAAATACGAAAGTCGAGAGTTCTTTTTCCCAACACTTCACTGGTATGGAAATTGATCACTCTGGTTCCCTTAAAAGTAGCTTGAACAAAATCCTTTTTTGCTTCTGATTCATCTTCCTTAATAGTTCCAAGAAGATCTTCCTGTGCCATGGCTGAATACGGCACATTCAAAAATGTTAACAGGAAACAACTAGCGAATATTTTTTTTAATAGAGTAGTTTTCATAATTATTGAGGTTTTCCGTTCTGAATCCAGATTTTAATAAGATTAATATTGCAATCACTGATTTTCCCGGTTGGAGGCATTGCAACATAACCTGATGCATGTTCAACTGATCCTAAAAAAGTGGCATCATCAACAAGTATTGCCAGTGAATAATCATCGAGTATTACTCCACCTTCACCAATAGATGAGCTGTGGCAGGAATTGTTAGTTCCACAATAGGATGTCATGATAGGGGCTATTTTACCTGAGAATGTAACATTGGTGGTATCGCAATTCAGGTCGAGGCCGGCTGCCGGATAAAGTTCTGAGTTGTTATCGTAGTAACAAGAACTTAGTACCGCCAGAAATGGGAGTATATCGAGTAATTTTTTCATTTGATTAATTGTTTTGTGCTCCTTGTTCAATCCATACAAAAATGGAACGGATTTGATCTTCTGTTAATGGATCAGAAGGGGAAGGAGGCATGAATTCTAATGCTCTGCCTGTGATAACCCGATAAATTTGACTCTTACGGCCATTGCCAGGTTCTACACGACCACTGATTTCATCGTAACTGGTTAAAGGAAATTCTTCATCATTCTGACCATGACAACCCGACTGCGCACAGTTGCCCACAATAATTGGCTGGACTTCATTTGTGAAACTTACTACCGGATAATTAGTCAAATCACTTTCACGGGTACATGACTGAAAAAAGAGCAGTGCCACAATTCCTGCTATTATAGTTAGTGGCAGTTTAAGTTGATTCATATTGCAAATTATGCCTTTAAGTGTACAAAAGTGGTGAAAAATTAAGGAAATACAAGGTGATAAATGTCACTTTAATCAAAACTCATACAGAAGCTGCATGTGTTTTTTTAAAGTACTTGCAAATTCCTGTGATACCACACATTTCACATTTCGGTTTTCGGGCAATACAGATATAACGACCATGCAAAATCAACCAATGGTGCGCTTTGTGAATCACAGCCTCCGGCAAATATTTTGTTAATTGTTTTTCAGCCGCCAAAGGTGTTTTAGCATTTACTGTAAGGCCTATTCGGGCTGCAACTCTGAATACATGGGTATCGACGGCCATTGCTGGTTTTTCATAAATCACTGATGCAATTACATTGGCAGTTTTGCGACCCACACCCGGAAGTTGAATGAGTTCTTCTATTTCTGAAGGGACTATGGAATTAAATTCAGTGACTAATTTTTTGCCATCCCGGCAAGGTTCTTGCCTTGTTATTGGGATAACTGATACTTTTTATGTGAGGAAAAATTTCATCTACCGAAGCAGCTGCCATTACTTCTGGTTCAGGAAATGCTTTCAACAGACCGGGCATTACTATATTTACCCGCTTGTCGGTGCATTGAGCTGATAATATAACTGCCACCAGAAGTTCATAGGGGGTTTCATAGGTTAATTCTGTTTCAGCAACTGGCATGTGTTCACTAAAATAGTTGACAAAAGCCTCATAGCGTTCTTTTCGGATCATGTGCAAAAATAACAAAAGGCCCCGTTTTTAGCGGAGCCTTAATAATTCTTGAGCTTTTTCTCATGCTGTGGCAGCAGAGTAGGCTAAAATCTTCGTCAAACAATGTGGATCAGGGGCAATAAGTGCTTTGTCTACATAATCCATTGCACTTTTTATAGTTTCAAACTCATGTTCCACTTCAGGATCCTCATCGATATCGCGCTGAATCAGCACCGAATCAGACATTCCGGTTTCATTGAAGAGATAAAGAACTAAATTTTCAGTTGTAGAAGTTTTGATCATCCGCGAATTTATTGGTTCACGGTAATAACGGAACTGAATCAGGTTTATTTTATGACAAAGAAATTATTTTGCCAAGACCAGTTGTTTCTCCTTGATTAATTTTCGGAGATTGATCAATGCATATCGCATACGACCTAAACTGGTGTTAATGCTCACATTCGTACATTCTGCAATTTCCTTAAAACTCATGTCTGCAAAATGACGCATTACAACTACTTCGCGCTGATCAAGAGGAAGAAAATCAACCAGTTGTCGAATAGTATCATGAATTTGAGAAGTAATTATCCGGTCTTCGATATTCTCATCGGTCAACTTCAGACTATCCATAACACTGTAGTCTTCAGTATCTCTTACCATCGGCATTCTTTTTTGCTTACGGAAATGATCAATCACCAGGTTATGTCCGATTCTAATTACCCAAGGCAGAAATTTCCTTCCTCTTTATAATTTCCTGATCGTAAGGTATTTATCACCTTAATGAAAGTTTCCTGAAATATATCTTCAGCCAGTTCTTTGTCTTTTACCAGCAAGAAAATGGAAGTATAAACTTTCTTTTGATGACGAACAATAAGTGTTTGTAATCCGGATTCGGAACCGGATAAATATTGTTCAATTAATTCATTGTCAGATACATCTGTCTGGCGCATAGGATCTCTGGTTTACAAGTTTGTAACACTTTCGTAAATCGGTTCAGAGTAAAATTTATCCTATGTGTGGTCCTCCAGTTTAGTTAAAACAGTATTGTAATTAATGCTCTTTAACGGTGGTATTTTATTGAAATTGTGCCAACCTTTAAATATTTATTCAAAAATAGTGCATTTGAAACGAGAATGCAACTATTAGAACGTTTTGCAGATGCATTTGGTTCAATTTTACATGGATTTGACATAAAAATGAGTTGGAACACGGTACCTTTGCACCTCTTAATTATATACTTATGCGAGTTATCTCTTTATGTGGTTTGTTGATTTTGAGTACTTTAAGTACGGTTTCGGCTGAAAATCCGGATTCTGTGAAGACCAAAGCCCCATCTACAATTGTTCATTACCCTCAGGAAAAGCATCTGGCAAATATCAAACAACTCACTTTTGGAGGTGATAATGCCGAAGCCTATTTTAGTTTCGACAATTCCAAAATCACTTTTCAGGCTACCAATAAAAAATGGGGTGATCAGTGTGATCAGATTTATTTCTCAGAATTGGCTACATCAGATATGGGTACCAATAAACCATCGTTGATTTCAACCGGTCAGGGTCGTACTACGTGTTCTTATTTTATGCCTGATAATAAATCTGTTGTTTATGCATCTACCCATTTAACATCAGCTTCCTGTCCACATGTTCCGGCAAAACGCCCTGATGGTAAATATGTGTGGAGCATTTATGATTCATTCGACATTTTTGTTGCCGATATGAATGGTAAAATCTTAAAGCAATTAACGAATACACCCGGCTATGATGCCGAACCAACAGTATCACCCAAAGGCGATAAAATAGTATTCACGAGTCTTCGTTCCGGTGACCTGGAGTTATATACTATGAATATTGATGGAAGTAATGTAAAACAAATTACATTCGGTCTTGGATACGATGGGGGAGCATTCTTTTCACCGGATGGTTCCAAGATTGTTTTCAGAGCTTCCCGTCCAAAAACGGATGAAGAAGTTAAAGTATATAAAGACCTGCTTGCTGAAGGATTGGTGATGCCAACCAACATGGAATTGTATGTTTGCAATGCAGATGGTTCAGACCTTCGTCAGGTTACAAATTTAGGTCAAGCCAACTGGGCACCTTTTTCCACCCTTCAGGTAAAAAATAATTTTTGCATCCAATCATAAATCTGTCAGCAGGGGATTGCCATTTAATCTTTTTATGATCGACATTGATGGAACAAATCTGGAACAAATTACTTATGATGGTTTCTTTGATGCATTTCCAATGTTTAGTTTTGATGGAAAGAAATTAATTTTTTCATCAAACAGAAACAACAATGGAACCCATGATACCAATTTATTTATTGCAGATTGGGTAGATTAATAAAAGATAAAAGTCTAATAATAAAAGTAAGCCTCAATCAGAGATGCTGACTTTTTTTATACTCAATAGATTCATGGCATTGTTCCCCAAACCATGCACATTATTCTGATACAAACGAACTACCTGATCATAGTATAAAACCACGACCGGTGATTCATCCATTATTTGCTGATCGAGGTGTTTATAGATGCCGAATCGTAAGGAGTCAATAGTTGGTGCTGATGCTTTTCGATATCCATGGTTAAATGTTTCATTGTTAAAGTGTGTGTAATTACGGCCGCGCGGCGACAAGTTATCACCGTAAAAAAGAGAGAGATAATTTTCAGCATCCGGATAATCTGCAATCCATGAAGCTCTGAAGAAAGATAATTCCTGTTTGGCCACCATTTCGCGATGTGCTGCTCCCTGATTTACTTCCAGCTTGATTCGTATTCCTGATTCAGCAAGTTGTCCCTGCATGAACTCACAGATGTCCTGATATTCTCTGGTAGTTGACATAGCTATAACGGGAAGGCCGCGTCCGCCGGGAAATCCTGCCTGAGCCAGCAATTCAGCAGTTTTACCAGGGTTGTATTGATATCCTCGAAAGTTGGTTGAGTCGAAAGAAGGTAATCCGGGTGGTACAATTCCAAATTCTCCGGGAGTACCAATTCCATTTCTCAAAAATGTAATCATCTTTTTCCTGTCAAAACCATAATTAATTGCCTGACGGATCAAGATATTATTCAGTGGATTATTTTTCATTACTCCCTGAGTTGAATCCATTATAAATCCCAGGTATTCAGTATTCAGATAGGCACATTTCTCCATCTTAAACCTATTCTTGTATTTAGGTTTTAAGGAGCCTTGACGGGAAATAAGTTCATCTTTATAGCTTGCATCTATTCCGGAAAGAAAATCGAGATTACCTTTTACAAATTCCATAAATGCCGATTGCCGGTCATTGATGAAAGATATAACTACAGCATCTACAAAGGGCAACCTTTTATTATTTTCAAATTCAAAATAGTTTTCGTTTTTATGAAAAATAAGATTGGTGCGTTCCACCCATAAATGAAACCGGAATGGTCCAGTGCCCACAGGGTGGGTGCGAAAATCATTACCATAATGTTTCACAATTTCGTGAGGAACAACTGAACAAAATGTTGTAGAAAGTAAACCTGAAAAAGGAGGGAACGGTTGTTTTAGTTGGATCTGAAGAACGGAATCAGACAAAGCCACAAAACCGCCATTTTGAATATCTACCTGATTAAAAACCCATGCTCCAGGAGACGCAAGTTTCGGATCCTGAATTCTTTTAAAGCTGAAAACAAAATCAGAAGCCGTAACAACTCTTCCTTTTCCATTTGGGAAAAGCGGGTCATCATGAAAGTGCACATCGTTTCGTAAGAAGAAGGTGTAAGTCTTACCATCCTCACTGATTTCCCAACGGTAGGCAATTGCGGGTGTAGTTTCCAGCTTATCGTTCATTTGCACCAGACCATTGAAAATTTGATTACAAGCCCATATATCGGCTTGTCCTTTAGCAAATGCCGGATCAAGTGTGCGGATGCCCGAAGCTTCATTATACCGGAAAACCTGCTTACCGGAATTTACCGATCCGTGGCGTTTGCAACCGCCTAAAAGGTTGATTATTATAAGCAGGGCAAGTACCGGATTCCTCATGGCTCAAAGTTACCTTAAGATGTTGAACCTGTGCCGGAGGCGGAATCAAAATATTAACAACTAAGTTAACCATCTCAGAACGTATTAATTAGCTACAGGTTCAGTACTTTCCTGACTTATTGAAAATGCCTAACTTTGCGAGGTGAATTCCAACAGGACCATAGCATTTCATACTTTAGGCTGCAAACTCAATTTTGCCGAGACCTCGGCAATTGGCAGGCAGCTAACTGAAGCCGGTTACCGGAAAGTCGGGTTTGATGAAAATCCTGATGTTTTCTTAATTAATACCTGCTCTGTCACTGAAAATGCAGACAGAGAATGTCGTTCTATCGTTAATAAAGCCCTTGCAATTAATCCGGATGCAATTATTGCAGTTACCGGTTGTTTTGCTCAATTGAAACCGGAACTTATTGCCGGAATTCCAGGAGTAGATTTAGTTTTGGGTGCCTCTGAAAAATTTAATGCCCCAAAATATCTGGATGATCTTCATGTGAAATCAGTTCCGCTTATCAAAGCATGCGATATCAATGATGTGCATGAATTTAACAGCTCCTGGTCGACAGGTGACCGCACCCGGGTATTTTTAAAAGTTCAGGATGGATGTGATTACAGCTGTACTTTCTGTACAATTCCGGCTGCAAGAGGAAACAGTAGAAGCAATTCCATACAAAATGTTTTGCATGAACTGGATGAACTTGAAAGAGCAGGAGCCCGCGAAGTAGTGCTCACCGGCATCAATCTAGGTGATTATGGTATTTTCGATTCGCGCCTGGGAGTCAGGGAATCATCATTCACAGAACTGGCACAATTAATTGAACAAAATAATTCGCCGGAACGAATTCGGATATCATCCATTGAACCAAATTTATTGGAACCGGAACTTATAAATATGGTAGCAAATTCCGATAAGTTTGTCCCTCATTTTCACATTCCCCTGCAAAGTGGTTCAGATACCATTTTGAGGAAAATGCGAAGAAGATATCTCACCGCATTGTATGCAGAAAGGATTAGTACAATCAAGTCACTTATTCCGGATTGCTGTATAGGAGTGGATGTAATAACAGGCTTCCCGGGAGAATCGGAAACTGAATTCTTAGAGACCTACAATTTCCTTAACCAATTAAATGTTTCTTATCTGCATGTATTCACTTATTCGGAACGCGATAACACTCTTGCTGATTCCATGCAGGATGTTGTTCCAATGGTGATAAGAAAAGAGCGCACCAAAATGCTTCGGATTTTATCAGTCAAGAAACTGAGAGCATTCTATGAACAAAATCTTGGAACAGACAGAAAAGTATTATTTGAAGCAGATAATAAGCAGGGATGGATGCATGGTTTTACAGAAAACTATGTCAAAGTAAGAACCGCATACAATCCGGAGCTAATTAACCGGATTATTGTCTGCAGACTCGATTCTATTGATGAGAGTGGTGATGTAAATGTAACCCAGAATGAAAATGTTTTTGCAGTTTAAATCCTGCAAAATAAAAAAATATGTATCCAACAATCTCCGATCTTATATTTGATCTAACCGGATTAAATATTCCTTTACCGATTCAAAGTTTTGGCTTTCTACTGGCAATATCTTTCATTTGTTCAGCTTACACTTTGTCACTGGAACTTAAAAGAAAAGAGAAACTTGGAATTTTCAAACCGCTTACAACAAAGGTTTTGGTAGGACAGAAGGTTACTACAGTTGAATTGGTGACATCAGGTGTTATCGGATTTTTAATTGGTTACAAATTGCTTTATGCTGCCCTGAATTATTCTGATTTTGTGAGCGACACTCAAGGCATATTACTTTCGGCTCAGGGATCGGTATGGGGTGGAATTTTAGGCGCTGCTTTTGGTGCATGGCTCAAATACAGTGATAACAAAAAGCAGCAGCTCGAAAAACCCGAATGGAAAGAGTTAACCATCAGACCCTATGAAATGGTTGGTAATATTACTATGGTGGCAGCCTTTTCGGGACTAATAGGTGCCAAGTTATTTCACAATCTGGAAAATCTGGATGATTTTGCTACAGACCCGTGGGGATCACTTATTTCATTCAGTGGATTAACGATGTACGGCGGTTTAATTGTAGGTGGAGCAGGTGTGATTTGGTATGTGATGAAACAGGGAATGAATCCGTTTCATTTTTCTGATGCTGCTGCGCCCGGCTTAATGCTGTCATATGGAACCGGTCGCTTGGGATGTCAGATTTCGGGTGATGGTGACTGGGGAATTGTGAACAATAATCCTAAGCCATCCTGGATGGAGTTTTTACCTGATTGGTTCTGGTCTTATAATTATCCACACAATGTGCTGAGTGAAGGAATTCCAATTCCCGGCTGTACCGGTCCGCATTGTATGATGCTGCCCGAGCCGGTTTACCCGACACCGCTATACGAAGCCATTGTTTGTATCGGTTTGTTCTTTGTGTTATGGTCGTTGCGTACCAGAATTAACATTGCCGGAATGCTATTCAGTATTTACCTTATTTTTAATGGAATTGAAAGATTTTTCATTGAGAAAATCAGAGTTAATACCAAGTATCATATTTCGGGTCATGAAATTACACAAGCAGAAATTATTTCTGTTGTATTAGTAATTCTTGGTACTGCAGGATGTTACTTCTTTTATAAAAAATCGCAAGTAACAAATAAACCATGAGCCATCAATGGGAACACATTTGCCTGGAAGCAAGGAAAGTTATTGCTGAAACGGTGACATTTATCCGCCAGCAGGCGAAAAATTTTGACCATTCAGTTGTTGAGCACAAAGGATTTAATGATCTGGTTTCTTATGTCGACAAAACAGCTGAAGAAATGCTGGTGAATGGTTTGCGACCTTTGATTCCGGGTTGTGGTTTTATTACAGAAGAAAATACTGCAGGTGCAAGTGGCGAGCAATTCCGGTGGGTGATTGATCCGCTAGATGGCACTACTAATTTTGTGCATGGTGTTCCTTGCTATTGTGTTAGTGTGGCACTTTTAGATGGTGAAGAACTGATTATGGGAATCATTCATGAAGTTAACCTGGATGAATGTTTCTATAGCTGGAAAGGGGCAAAAGCATTTAAGAACAATATAGAAATACAGGTATCAGACAGAAAGTTGTTGGCTGATTCATTAATTGTAACCGGTTTTCCTTACACCAATTTTTCTCGATTAGATGATTACATGAAAATTTTCGATTATTGCATGCGAAATACACATGGCATCAGAAGACCCGGATCGGCGGCTGTCGATCTTGCTTACGTGGCTTGTGGGCGTTTTGAAGCATTTTATGAATATGGCCTGAATGCCTGGGATATTGCTGCCGGAGCATTTATTGTCCAACAGGCAGGAGGGAAGGTGAGCGATTTTTCAGGAAATTCCAATTATATTTTTGGAAAGGAAATTATCGCAACCAACAGCGATGTATATCAGGAATTTTTAGATGTTGTAAAATCGAAAATGAATTCCTGATCACGAATAGAATTCGTACTCATACCGGCTGTGGGTATTTGCCATTGAAGTACTTCTGTTCATGTCGGTATAAAATCCAGTTTCAGAAGTCAGTAGGTTATTTTCATCAAATTCAAATTCTGATTTCATTGTCAGGTTGCCATTTTCATCCAGCATTTCTTCCACTATACAATTATCACGGTCATCAAAAGTAAAACGTAATGTTCTGGAATGATAATCTCTGACCCGCCTTTCTATAATATTGTCGCGTTCATCATAGCTTGTCGTTATATCTGAGGTTACTTTCCCTTCACCATTTTTTTCAGTGACTCTGGATAGCAGACCTTTTTCATTGTATCGCAGAACTATATTTTTTATCAGTTTATCATTTACATCATAAACATTCCTTTCAACCGGCTTATTATTTTCATTGTAGGAGACTTCACTTCGTTCCATTACTTTTCCGGCAGGATCCATTCTTTTATGGGTAATAGGGAAGCCGGCAGCATTAAATGTGAGGTCTTCGGTTGATTCCGGTTCCCCATCAGCATCATATTTTTCAATATGCACGGGACTTTCATGCTCATGATAAGAATTGACGATCCTTTCTCCCGGATCATCCCCATAAAGTTTGGTTTCGCAGACCACGCGACCTTTTTCATCGCGTTCGTAAATCATAGTTTCTTCAACTTCATCATTTAAAAGTTGCATCACATGTTTGATGATTCTGCCATCCTTATCATATTCAAATATGTTTTTTTCGTTGAGGCCCTCTTCTTCATCCGTTTTAATTTCCTCTGTCAAATTTCCATTTTCGTCGTAGTACGATTCAACAGCCAATGTTTCACCATCGGGTTCACCACCAAAAGCCATTTTCTTAAAACGCAAAATATATTTACGTGACAACTTTACTTTCATAATTCCAGAAATGATGAGTTAAAATTTGCGTACTGCAGCATGAATAGCCAGCAACTTATTAAGCATGTTTTCCATTTGATTTAATGGAAGCATATTAGCGCCGTCTGATAGCGCATTAGCAGGGTCGGGATGTGTTTCTACGAAGATGCCATCCACACCAACTGCAATACCGGCACTTGCAATGGTACTGATTAAGTGTGGTTGTCCTCCCGTTACACCCGAACCCTGATTAGGTTGTTGAAGAGAGTGTGTAATATCCAGAATTACCGGTGTGCCCATTTCTTTCATAACTGAAATACCTCTGAAATCGACTACCAGATCGGTATAACCAAGCATGGTTCCTCGTTCAGTGAGGCAAATATTCTGGTTTCCTGATTCTCTGATTTTATTTACTGCAAATTTCATAGATGCAGCAGCCAGAAACTGTCCTTTCTTCACATTAACCATTTTACCTGTTTTTGCAGCTGCTACCAATAAATCGGTTTGCCTGCAAAGGAATGCCGGTATCTGAAGCACATCCACAAAAGCAGCTGCTTCGGCAGCCTCGTGACTTTCATGAATATCGGTAACAACAGGAACCTGAAAGTCGTTGCGTATGCGTCCCAGGATTTCCAAAGCCTGCTGATCACCGATTCCGGTAAAAGAATCGAGTCGGGTCCGGTTTGCTTTCCTGTAGGATGCTTTAAAAATGAATGGTATTTTTAACTTGTCTGTAAGTTCTTTGAGAGATGCAGCAATACCTCTGGTCATTTCTTCACTTTCGACAACACATGGGCCTGCCATCATGAAAAAATTACCGGTTTCAAGGTGCTTTAGGTTGGGGATATTAGCTAACATGAATGAGATTTTTTGCAAAGTTAAGCAATAGCAGGCATTGTCTAATCAACTCTCAAAACCAGGCCCTTCAGGTACTCTCCCTCAGGATGGTAGAGACTCACCGGATGATCCGGGCCTTGCGTCATTTGATGCAGGATGGTAACATTTCTTCCTGTTTTAGCTGCGGCCATGAACACAATTTTTCGGAATAAGGATTTATCGATTGCCTGGGAACAGGAAAAGGTAAAAATCAAGCCACCGGGTTTAATACGTCTGATTGCTTCCTGATTCAAATTTCTGTAACCGATAGTTGCACGATCCACAGAGCTTAGATGTTTGGCAAAGGCAGGAGGATCAAGCACAATAATATCATGTACCGCATCATTCTTGCCTAAGAAATCAAATACATCTTCACACCATGCCGAATGCTTTCCGGTATCAAAACCATTCAGCTCCACATTTTGGCTGATCCAATCTATTGCCTTTTTGGAACTATCAACTGAATCAACATGAGCAGCACCAGCTTGCAATGCATACATTGAAAAGCCACCTGAATAACAGAATGTATTTAATACCCGCTTTCCTTTTGCATAAGTAGCAAGTAACTGACGGTTCATACGTTGATCGAGGAAAAATCCTGTCTTCTGACCTTCTTCCCAGTTCACGTAAAACTTCACCCCATTTTCAGTGACTATCTCATTGGTTTTGCTTCCCGCAAGGAAAGAATTAGCAATGGGTGGCATCCCTTTTTTGGATAGCGTTTCAGAACTTTTATCGTAAACTGTATTTATTTGCAGGTCTTCTAACTGCTGCAACTCGGCAGAAATATCATCAATAGCCAGATGCATGCCTTCGGAATGTGTTTGCACAACGGCAACATCATCATAAATATCAATAATTAATCCCGGTAAACCATCTCCTTCTCCATGTATTAATCTGAAAGCATTGATTTCAGGATTTTTAATTAATCCAAGCATTTTACGTAATTCTAAGGCTTGCCGAAATTTTTCTTTCCAGAAAGCGGCATCGATAGTTTGTTTTTTGAAACTGATAATACGAACCATGATCGTACCATGTCGGAAATGACCGGTAGCCAGATAATTACCGGCATGGTTATATACATCCACTAATTCACCATCAGTAAACGATTTAACATCAGTTTGAATAGCTCCTGAAAATACCCAGGGTGAAAATTCAAAACAGAACGATCTTTTTGCGGTTTAAGGATTATTTTTCGATACATTTGTTCATTAATCATCGCAAAGATAGGTTTTGATACTATTCCTGAACCAATCAACACTGAAATAGCTATTTTTACGGTACTTTTTACCGTTTTCCAATGTCAGAACTAATTACTTCAACCAAAGAAAAGTTCCTTAGTCTCTCGGCAATTAGCCAGGGAATCAGAACTGCTATCCAATCAAAATTTGGGGATCAGTTGCTTTGGATTGTTGCTGAGATTTCAGAAATGAGTGTGAGGAAAGGACATTGTTACTTGTCGCTGGTAGAAAAATTACCCGGAAATTCGGCTCCCGTTTGTGAGATGAAAGGCATTGTCTGGTCCACCAAATTTGAACGAATCCATACCATTTTTCAAAAGGCAACGGGTAATGAACTCCTGTCGGGGTCCGTTATTTTATTTCAGGCTTCTG
The DNA here is from genome assembly GCA_016713525.1 of Bacteroidota bacterium. GTDB lineage: Bacteria > Bacteroidota > Bacteroidia > AKYH767-A > OLB10 > JADKJB01. Next base: position 52,133 of record JADJOZ010000012.1, read on the forward strand.
TACGATTTGATGTAAAATGGGGATTAAGTCTCATTGTAGAGGATATTGAGCCCAAATACACTATTGGACTGCTTCAGCAGGAACGCGATAAAACTATTGCCGCTTTGCGGGAAGAAGGAATTTTTAATAACAACAGATTATTGCCGTTCCCACTGGTTCCACAGCGAATTGCAGCCATTTCAGCCCGTGATTCGAGAGGGTATGAAGATTTTATTAATAAACTTGAAACTAACAGTAAAGGGTATAAATTTGAGGTCGACTTGTATCCATCACTATTGCAAGGTGAGAAGGCTGCAGGTGAAATGGTCGATAGGCTGATTCGTATTTTTAATAATAAAGAAAAATATGATCTGGTGGTTATAGTAAGAGGTGGTGGTGGTGCCATTGATCTCAATTGCTTTAATGATTACAGGCTATCACGAGCGGTGGCTCGTTTTCCTATTCCGGTTTTAACTGGCATCGGACATACCACCAATAAAAGTGTAATTGATGAAGTTGCACATGCCGATGCCATTACACCAACAGATGCTGCTGATTTCATCTTAGAAAAAACAGCCAATTTTGAATTGGGTTTGGATCAGATGATGTTAGGAATCCGGGATGCATTTGAATCAGGTATGGCAGCAGAAGCACTCCGGCTGAAAGAGCTTTCATCGGAAATTCGTACTAGTGTTGAACAGCGGTTGCAGCATGAAAATTATTATGTGGAAGGATCGGCAGCACAGATCAGGAATTTTTCCATGAACACTCTGAATCAGGCCCGTTCCAATCTAGGTGTTGCTGTTAGAGAGTTATCTTATAAAACCCAACAAAAAATTATCAGAGGTGAAATGCTAATTCAGGAGAAATTTAAAGTGTTGCATTCCTTACCACAGGCACTGTTGAAAGTGGCAGGTTTAAAGCTATCGCGGCAGGAAGGTATTATACAAACTTTGGATCCTGTGAATGTATTGAAGAGAGGGTTTTCTATAACTTTACACAACGGAAAAGCAATAAAGAGTGCTGAATCGGTTCAACCGGAGCAATTTTAAAAACAATTTTATATGAAGGAACCATCGAAAGTGAAGTCAAAGGAAATTGAAGATATAAGCTATCAGGATGCAGTGAATGAACTGGAAGCCATTCTCGAAGAAATAGAGGAGGGCAACACAGATATTGATGTACTTTCTGAAAGAGTAAAAAGGGCTCTGTTTCTTATCAATTTGTGCAAGACTAAATTGCGACAAACTGATGAAGAAGTGAAGAAATTGCTTTCAGGTTTGGAAGATAATGAGGAGGGAAAATAGTTAACTGTTTTGGTACGCCAGAAACAACTTCACAACTTCAGCAGCTTCCTTCACATCATGCACCCTGAGAATGGAAGCGCCATTCATCAGAGCAGCCATATGGAGTGCTGTTGTACCATTTAGTGCTTTGTCCGGATTCACCTTCAAGGTTTTACAAATCATCGATTTTCTTGAAATTCCAGCCAGAACGGGACAACCAGAGTTCTTAAAGAAACCAAGCATTTTCAACAGTTTGAAATTGTGAGCTACCGTTTTTCCGAACCCAAATCCGGGATCCAAAACAATATCTTTGACCCCTTTTCGTCTCAGCACCAAAACTTTTTGAACTAAGATCGAATAAATATCGGCAACAACATGATCATATTCCGGATTTTGCTGCATGGTTTCAGGGGTGCCCTGTGTATGCATTAAAATGTAAGGAACCCGGGATTGGGCAATAAAGTCGAACATAGATGGGTCATGTTCACCACCCGAAACATCATTTATTAACGACGCTCCGGCATTAATAGCTTGTTTGGCAACTTTTGAACGCATCGTGTCAACTGAAATCAGTACATTAGGAAAGTTTCTGATTATCAAGTTAATAACTGGAATTAATCTGGAAATTTCTTCATTTTCTTCAATAATTACAGCCCCCGGTCGGGTCGATTGAGCTCCGATATCAATGAATGTAGCACCGTGGAAAACCATTTGCTGAACCCTTTCAATAATTGCCTTTTCTTCGGTAAATTTGCCACCATCGTAAAATGAATCGGGAGTTACATTCAGGATTCCCATTATTTTAGGTTCGTCGAGATTAATCAGTTTGCCATTACAATTCAACGTAATTGGGCTATTGTCGATCGGGGACGGGGATTCCTGAAAATTATTCATCTGAAATACATTTAGTTTAAACTATTTTGCGCTCTGAAACAGGGGCGGATTCATTTACAGCCAATGAACACAACATTAACCATGGAGAACCAACCTGCACTAACAGTTGCTCAATTTGATCAAGCCGTTTCGGAGTGCAAATATATATTTACTGCCAAGATGAAAGACTATGGCAGTGCCTGGAGAATCCTTAGGCTGAACTCCATTACGGATCAAATGTTCATTAAAGCACAAAGAATCAGAAGCATAGAAGAAAAAGGCACTCAGAAAATAGAGGAGGGGATTGCTTCTGAATACAAGGGAATTATCAATTATGCGATCATTGCACTCATTCAATATGAGCTTGGCATATCAGATAAACCGGATTTAGGAAACCAGGAAGCAACTGAATTGTTTGAAAAGCATATTAAGGCTGCCAGATCATTAATGGAGGATAAAAACCATGATTATGGAGAAGCATGGCGGAAAATGCGTGTCAGTTCTATCACAGATCTGATTCTGATGAAACTGCTTCGGGTAAAACAAATTGAAGATAATAATGGGGCAACCCTTATTTCGGAAGGCATTGACGCCAATTATTATGATATTATAAATTATTCGGTATTTGCATTAATCAAGTTACAAGAACCAAAATAAAACTGATTCAGATATGAAACAATTAAGCTGGATTTCCAGAATTCTGGTTGGAGCATTGTTCATCGTTTCCGGCCTCATTAAAGCAAACGATACACTCGGTTTTTCTTATAAGCTGGAGGAATACTTTACTGTATTCAATACTCCATGGATGAGTGAATATGCGCTGTTGCTTGCCGCTTTTGTTTGCATATTAGAAGTCATATTAGGTGTCGCGGTAATTTTTGGAACCAGAATGGTAACGGTATCATGGCTGCTTTTATTAATGATTGTATTTTTCACATTCCTGACTTTCTATTCGGCTTATTTCAATAAGGTGACCGATTGTGGATGCTTCGGTGATGCTTTAAAACTTACTCCCTGGGAATCGTTCACCAAAGATCTGGTATTGCTGGTACTCACACTCTTTATATTCTTCGAAAGAAAAAATATCAAACATGGTGACATGAAATCCGATATTGTGAATGCCGGGTTATCACTTGCTCTAATAGCTTTCTTCAGTTTCGTAGTAATCAACTGGTCTTTCCCGTTCTGGTTTTCTGCAGGTCTGCTTTTTGCAACAGTAATGCTTAAACAGGTATTGCCTTCTATTCCGAACACGATTGTTTTAGGATTGTCGGGCATAATTAGTTCCTATTTTACTTATCATTGTTTGAATCACCTTCCCATAAAAGATTTCAGGCCATATGCCATTGGTAAAAATATTCTGGACGGAATGTCGATTCCGGAAGGCGCTCCTAAAGACAGCATTCTGATGGTATTTCAGTACAAAAAAGATGGCAAGGACTTCGAATTTACACCTGAGCAACTTCCTGAAGATTTAGATAAATATGAATTTGTAGACCGGATTGATAAGGTTATTAAAAAAGGATATGTCCCACCAATTCATGATTTTACCATCACCGATGCCAGTGGAGCAGATTACACGGAAGATTTTTTAGTTCACGAAGGATATTCCTTCATGCTGGTAGCTTATGACTTAACCAAGACATGTGATAAGGTGCAGAATGAAGTGAATGCACTGGTTGCAAAGTGTGATGAAAACAAAATTCCATTTTTCGGACTCACTTCTACGGCGCCTGAAGAAACAGATAAAATCAGACATGAATTCCAATCGATGTTTGATTACTATTACTGCGATGCAACCACTTTGAAAACTATTATCAGGTCAAATCCCGGTCTGGTATTGTTAAAACAGGGAACTGTAATTGATATGTGGCATCATCACGACTGGCCTACGTGGGACGAAGTGAACAGCAAACACCAACTCAAGTGAGCCTAATCATACCATCCCGATGATCGGTTTTCTGGCTAGGAAGTTTTGGTATGGCCTGCTGGTAATTGCCGGTGTAGTTACTGTTGTATTTTTTCTATTCAATATATTGCCGGGTGATCCTGCCCGAATGATGTTAGGTCAGCGGGCTGATATCTCAAGCATTGAAAATATTAATCGGGAACTGGGTCGCGATAAACCCATGGTAGTTCAGTTTGCCATGTATGTAAACGATTTGTCGCCACTTTCTTTTCACGACACTGAAAATAAGGAATCGGTATGGTTTGCCGATGAATCACGTTATGGCAGTATGTTCACCATTTTGCCACTTGGCAATAAAGCTTTGATGATTAAAAGTCCCTATCTGAGACGATCGTATCAAACCAGGCAGGAGGTTTCAGAAATAATTAAAGATGCCTTACCGGGAACAGTAATTCTTGCAGTTGCAGCATTGCTGTTTGCTGCTGTTGCAGGAATCGCATTAGGAATTCTTGCAGCCTTGTATAAAAACCGGATTATTGATCATCTGATAAACGTACTTGCTGTTTTCGGAATGGCAGTTCCATCTTTTTTTGCAGGAATTATTATTGCCTGGCTTTTCGGATTTGTTTGGGCCGATATTACCGGATTGAACATGACCGGGAGTCTGTATCGAATTGATCCTTTTGAAGGGATGGTGCTGGAAGTAAAAAATTTATTGTTACCCGCATTTACGCTTGGAATAAGACCTTTATCGGTCATAGTTCAGCTTACCAGAAGTTCCATGCTGGATGTGTTATCACAGGATTATATTCGGACTGCAAAAGCAAAAGGACTATCTAAACAGGTTGTGATCCTGCGTCATGCCCTTCGGAATGCACTAAATCCGGTACTGACCGCAGTTTCCGGATGGTTTGGATCATTGCTGGCCGGAGCAGTCTTTATAGAATATATTTTTGGATGGAAAGGAATTGGAAAAGTCACTGTTGATAGTTTGGAAACCTATGATTTTCCGGTTGTGATGGGTGCTGTTTTGATTGTGTCTGTGTTTTTTGTAATTATAAATCTTATAGTAGATTTGCTATATGGTGTACTTGACCCCAGAATCAGGGTTTCATGATTCACTTTAAATCGATATTTAAATTTCAATTGAATGAGAACTAAAATTGTTGCCGGTAACTGGAAAATGAATACGAACAGAGAAGAAGCATTCAGTCTGGCAACTGAAGTTTCCGGAATGTTGAAAAACGAACAGGTTTCTGCTGTTAAAGTTATTTTAGCCCCGCCTTTTGTACATATTGGCGCTGTTGCACAATTGTTGAATGGAACCGGTATTGGGGTTGCTGCTCAAAATTGTGCTTCAGAAGTTTCAGGTGCATTTACAGGTGAAATATCTGCCCCCATGATTCATTCCGTGGGAGCAAGTTATGTTCTCATCGGTCATTCTGAACGAAGAGCCTATTTTAATGAAGACAACGCGCTTCTTGCCAAAAAGACTCAACTGGCACTCGATCATCATTTGATCCCTATTTTTTGTGTAGGAGAAACATTACCGGAAAGAGAATCAGGAAAGCATGAAGAGACTGTATTCAGTCAACTGGAAGAAGGTTTGTTTATCCTGCCCGACACCTTATTTTCAAAAGTGATTATTGCCTATGAACCGGTTTGGGCGATTGGTACGGGTAAGACTGCCTCACCGGCTCAGGCTCAGGAAATGCATGCATTTATTCGCGGCAAAATAAATAACCGTTACGGTGATGCAATTGCTCAAGCTGTCTCAATTCTATACGGAGGAAGCTGTAACGAGAATAATGCGACTGAATTATTCGCCTTGCCGGATGTGGATGGCGGACTCATAGGAGGAGCTTCTTTAAAGTCAAGAAGTTTTGTAAATATTATTAAGAGTTTTAGCTAAGCTCGTTTCCTATAAAATGCATACTTGATAATGAATGATAACAGCCACGAAAATTCAGTTTTAACAATTTCCGGTGGATATTATCGGTATGTATTTGTATTGATCCGTAACACAGGCATGAGGATATTTTTGATCTTTAGTATATTTTTACTGGCTAATGCAGAGCTGTATGGACAGTCGTTTAAAAATGCAATAGAAATAGGAGCAGGAGGGGGGCGCATGATTCGGAACTATCCTGATTTTCCCGAGATAAATGAACAGGCACTGGTTGGTTCTGTCAGGTATTCTCAGAAATTTTACGGTAATAAATCATGGCATAAATACTATAACCATCCTGTTTTTAGTTTGTATGCTACAGGCGGATCAATGGGAAACAATGATGAACTTGGTTACTTTACAGGTTTGATGGCAGAGCTATCTTTTGAAAAACATAAGCCACTGAAAAAATTGTTCTGGGGTCCAAGGTTATCGCTTGGTACAGCTTACTTTACAAATCCTTACAATGAACAAACCAATAATACGAATGTAGCAATTGGAAGCAGTTTTACATTTCTTGCATCAGCTGAAGTAATGATCGGATACAGTTTAAACAATAAGACTGATCTCATAGGAAGGGTTTCAGTTTTGCATGCATCCAATTCGCACTTTCAGTTGCCGAATGTTGGAATGAATATGCCAATGGTTAGCGGTGGAGTCCGATTCAAATTATCGGAGCAACAAAATAACCTGAAAGATTCAGTATTTCTTCCATTGAACAAAAAGATTCAGTTTAACATGCGTGTTGCATTAGGAGTAAATGAGCAAGGTAGTTCAACAGCTCCGGTCAACGGGCCTAAGTATCCTATATTTCTAACTTCTGCTTTTTTGTCGAAAATGGTTTCTCCCATCAACAAAGTCACATTGGGTGTAGAAGCATGGTACAACAAGGGTGTTTATGATTTTATTGTGAGCCAGGAATTTTATGAATCTAATGCTGCAGGTAAATCGTACGCTGTGGCTATGGTATTAGGGCATGAATTTATTATGGGACATTTTTCAATTGTTACCAACGGAGGCATATACCTTTACAATCCTTTTTACCGGGATCGATTGGAACGGAATGAACTCACAGGTGTGAAAGATAAATTGAAAGTGTGGATTCCGGCCAGGTTAGGATTTCAGTATTATGCTAAAGATGCTTTTTTGTCTCCTAAAAATAACTGGTTTGCTGGAATTTATATCAAGACAAACCTGGGCCAAGCCGATTTTCTGGAATCCGGAATCGGTTATCAGTTTTGATTGCTTGATAAATGACTCAGCAAAACATTTTATTGTTTACCAGGAATCATTGAATAATTATTTTCTCATTTTTCAAGATAACACCATCCGATTCTACAACTATAAAGTACATTCCGGAGGCCAGGTTATTCAATTGTAACTTCTCCGTGTTCCCTTCGGTTTTTGAAGAAAGCCGGTATAACCGTCCCGTAAGGTCACGCAAAGAAATTATAATATTGTCGGCATTATACTTTTCGATTATGATATAGTCTTTTGCAGGATTAGGATAAATCAGAACCTCCGGATCATTGCCGGTTTTAATTTTAACAACTTCTGATAACGACGACTTACCATCGAAATCAACTTGTTTCAAACGATAAAAAGAAGTGCCCTTCAATGGATTGGTATCGATGTATTCATACTTGATGATTGAAGTGGAGTTTCCAGCACCATCAATGAATTGTAAGTCTTCCCAATCGGATCCGTTCTGAGATCTTTGAAGCAGAAAATAATCGTTGTTTATTTCGGTTGCTGTAGACCAGTTAACCTTGACATCATCATCAAGATTTGTAACTGTAAAATCTAACAATTCAATTGGAAGTGAACCACCGGGATCTGCAAAGCCGAAACCAAATGAACCTGAAGCAGAAGTGGCACCTAAACCTGAGCCTATGCAATTTGTAAATGGAACAGGACAACATCCCAGAGCCAAATAACCATTTACAGGTGCTCCAAAACCATCGGTATAAATCTTAACATCCACATTGGTAAGTTGCGGATCGTTAGAGATGGGAATAATAGTAAAGCAAAATTCATAAGAGAGACAAGTATTTGGAAATCCGGTAAAATCACCTCTGTTAAGTGGAGCAATGTCGCTGAACATACAGTTCCAGTAAACACCGCTTCCAAACCTGTTCCAGGTACCTAAATTGTAATAGCCAGGAAATGATGGTTGACCTGTCACCGAAGAAAACCCTGCAGGATTAAATTTAAACTGAAATTCTTTTACGCCTTGAAGACCTGTTGTGTTTTTGAAAAATGTGGTAACACACAAATTACCAGGTACACCGAGTGGTGCCAGAGTCATGGGATTTATCTGAGGAGTTCCATTATAAGTAACTTGAAAAAATGGCTTCGCAGGACTAAATAATGGTGAAGCACAACCACTTGAATCAAGCTGTAAATTCCCTAGCAAATTAGGTTGACTGATCCATACCGAACCGGTATCTGCTCCTATGGAAAGGTCGTATGTGATTGAAGTAGCTGCATCAATAGAAAGAAATAGCGTTGTAATAGTTGTAGGATTTGTTAAATTGATTGCGTAAGAAGCATTACCTGCATTACCATTTCGTGCATGGCATACACCGGTGATGCAATCCGATTCTCTTAAGAATACAAAATAGGGACCACTGGCATTCTGAATTGAGATGAAAACACTTTGTGCACCATTGGGAGCATTTATTTTGTAAACAACATCTTCACCTAACAAATTACATGGTGCAGATGCATCATCACCTTTACCGGCATTTGTTTCATTTGTCAATAATACACTGGGACAAATATCAAGATTAGTAGGATTGTTACATGTTGATTGAGCATGTGTGGCACTGGTGCATAAAATTTGCAACAGAGAAAGTGCCAGAAGAATATTTCTCATGTAAAAACGGATTTGAGTTCAACAAAATCAGAATTGAATGTAAACGTAAAAGAAAAAAATAGGGGATGTAAAAAATTTGGTCAGTGCACTATTTTGGTGGGTAGATAAAGTACAATTCAGTATTAAGTATTAGAAAAGTTGAAATTTGAAACAACTTCGATTTTTGGTTCAGAAAAACTTGATGGACTGTAAGTAAAATTGAATACTCCATCCAGGATTAGATGCTATCTCAAAAATATTTTTAATTGGTGATATCAATAAGATAAAGTCCACCATTTTTGGCTGTTGCCAGCAATTGCTGATCATTAATCCACTCCAGACTAAGGATATCATTGTGTTCACAGCACAAACGGTCTGTCCATGAGTTTCCTCCATTATCAGACCATGTAATATGGCCATTCGGTCCGGCAGAGGCCACGATACCTGTCGGTGACACCGCTATGCAGTTTAGTGCCCAGTTAGCTGAATCCCATGAAGAGCCTTTTTTCTTTCTGGTCCAGTTAATTCCATTATTGGTTGAATTTAGAATGGAGCCATCAAATGCAGAGGCCCAGTAGCCAGAATTGATGTTGTAAGCAATCCCTGTGTAAAATAGTCCGGTATTTGAAGTTAGTGTCCAGTTCAGTCCACTGTCACTCGTTCGGTAAACAACACCGTATCCAACCATAACACCATTTAGTTCATCTGCAAAAGCAATACTTCGCAATTCGTGATTGTATTCCGTGAAGTTCCAGTTTTCGCCCCCATCTTCGGTGCGATAGAGGACCCCGTTTTCAAAATTTTTTCCTCCGCAAACAAAACCGGTAGTTGCATTGGCATAACATGAACTTCTTAATATCCGGTTTACTGAAAGTGGAAAAATATTAGGATAGAACTGTCCCCAGTTTAATCCCCCATCCTGAGTTGTAAAAAGCAAAATATCTGAATCACCGGCAACACCATTCAAAGAATCTTGCATTTGTATGGTATTAATTTCATTTAAAAAATAGGTAGTCGACCAGGTAACTCCGGCATCTTTAGTTACCAGCACAATACCTTTATCCTGATGTTTTCCGCATACAACCCAATGATTTTCCAGAGGAATAGAAACGTCCCTCATAGTACTTCCGGCAGGCAAAGGAATACGCACAGAAGGAATGGAGGGAACATCCTTTTTACAGGAAAAAAAAGTTGAGAGAACTAATAATAACAGAATAATCCTTCTCATTTAAAAGCTGAAAAGGAATACAAAAAATAAAACAATCCAAAGCACATCTACAAAATGCCAGCATATGGAAATCAATTGCAGCCGCGTATATTGAAATCCATCAGTGAAATACAACAACGATTTCACGACATCATTTTTTTTAGCAGAAACCCGATATGTGAGAAGTGCAATATAGATGAGTCCTGCCACAACATGTACAAAGTGCATACCGGGGATTACATATAAATAGGCAACACCCACATTAGTACTCAGGAAAATTCCGGATTCGTATAATTGCAGCCATCCATAAACTTGCGTAAAGGAAAATATGGTTCCTAAGGCCACTGTACCGGCCAGTCGGTTTCTGATTTCAGTAATACCATCGTTTTTGTATGCTCTGAGAATTCCTGAAATAGAGAAACTGCTTAACAATAAAAAAACGGTGCTTACAGAAAATGCTTTGGGAATATGGAAATCGGGGAGAAGCTGTGTTCTTGATATGGTCACAAAATATAGAAAAGTCATTGACAAAAACAGGATGGTACTTCCAACAAGGCCAAAAAACACCAGCGTTTTGTATGGATGCATCTTCTCCAACCGGGAAAAATCGGTGATGCTTTTAGCGTCGGTACGTGTTTTACGATTGGTACTCATACAGTAAATGAAATAGAATATCCACAACCAAAGTTATCAAAATATTGAATAAAATGCAATATCCTAAAAAATCACTTTCAGGCTGCTGAACCGCCCGGAAGAAGCATTTTTAAGAATGAAAATTTGCTTTCCTGCTTTTCCCGGAAGACCCCTGATTGGAATTGCGGATGTCTTCGATGGTATAAAAAAGCATTTGGGGTGTGTTTATTGATCAACTGGTCAGCCAATTGCACATCACGGCGTTTCAAGGTGGTAAAGATAACTTTCACAGGACCTTTCGCTCCATTGCCATCCAGAATGGTTACGCCCATATTAGCTTCTGACATGGCTGCGACTAAGGAAGTTGTATCCTGATTGGTAATAATCCTGACCACCTGCTTTCCCAAAGCCAGTTTACCTTCAATTGTTATACCCACAAATATTCCCATGGAATATCCCCGGCGAAAACCAATATAACAGGCAATATTGTGGAGGTTATTGATAGTTTGACTGACAGCAACCAACCAGATCAGCACTTCGAAAAATCCCAGTAATGGTACAATTTTTTTGATGTTTCTGGCAATAAATATGTTTCTCAATGTTGCCAGAGTAACATCACAGGTACGGGCAATAAAAATTAACAAGGGTAAAATTGCCCAGTTAAATAAATCTGATTGTAGAAATTCGGCACTGATAGTCATTTTTATGCTAATAATTTTTTAACCAGTGCCGGAACAGCTTTTCCTGCAGTACTGGCAATGATAGTCATGTTTGGCAGGTGTCCTTTTTCAGATGCACCCGGATCTATAAAATATTTCTCTGCATTTTCTTTGGCAAAATCAATTAAGCTGGCAGCAGGATAAACTTCCAGTGAAGTACCTATGATTATGAATATATCGGCCTGAGCCACTTTCATTATTGCTTTATCCATCATGGGAACTGGTTCCCCGAACCATACTATGAATGGTCGCAGAGGAAAACCTTTTTCACAACGGGCTTCCATACTTATTTCATCCCCTTCAACCGGATATATTAATTCAGGATACCTGCTGCTGCGGGATTTAGTAATTTCACCGTGAAGGTGCAGTACATTGGTTGACCCCGCCCGTTCATGAAGGTCATCTATGTTCTGAGTAATGATAGTCACGGAATACTTGCTTTCAAGCAATTTCAACGCATGATGGGCGTCATTGGGACTGGCTCCGAGAACCTGCTTTCTTCTTTCATTGTAAAATTGTTGCACTTTTAAGGGATCAGCTTCCCATGCCTGTGGGGTTGCTACTTCCATTACATTGTAGTTTTCCCACAACCCACCGGAATCCCTGAAAGTACGTATTCCACTTTCTGCACTCACTCCCGACCCCGTAAAAACAACTAATTTTTTCAACTCACTTTATGCTTTTAGTCCAAATGGAACTAACCTGATATTTGGTGTTGCAAAATTGAGATTTTTAAAACGGTAATTGGGCAGTGTTAAGTGTGTGTTATTAACAATTTCCTGTCAATAGCCCTATGCTGCTTTCCAGCCTTTGTCTTTTCTGAATCCTAAAAGAAAGCTTTTAGCATCCATCCGTTTCTTGCCTTCTTGTTGCAATTCCAGAATCTCGAGCAATGATCCATTGCACGAAATGAGAAATTTACCGCCATCGAAACTTAAGGTTCCCGGCAATTGCGAAGATGGTATTCCGGATAAATGAGAACGGTAAATTTTCAGTTGAATCCTGTTTCCGGCCTGATCTGTTAATCCGGTAAATGCGCCCGGGAAGGGACTTAATCCTCTGATCTGATTATGAATGGAACCGGCAGTATGATTCCAGTCGATTTTGAAATCTTCAGGAAACAGTTTTGGAGCAGGTTTTAAAATTTCACCATCCATTACAAAATTTTGTTGTGGTAATTCAGCAGCTGTGCCATCTTCAATTGCTTTCACTGTTTTCAGTATCAGTTCGGCACCCACCTGCATCATTTCATCATGCAGTTCACCGGCTGTGGTATCGGTACCAATGGGGATTTCGGTTCTGAAAAGAATATTTCCTGTATCAATTTCATGCTTCAGAAAAAATGTAGTTACCCCTGTTTTGTGTTCACCATTCATAATCGCTCTGTTAATTGGCGCGGCACCCCGGTAATTTGGCAGGAGGGAACCATGTAAATTAATTGTCCCATGGGGCGGCATACTCCAGAGTGCTTCCGGCATCATTCGGAATGCAACTACAATTTGTAAGTCGGCATTTAACGATCTCACCTCTTCAAGAAATTCAGGATCGTTTAATTTTAGGGGTTGAAAGGTCTTTAAACCCTTTGTATCGGCGTACTCTTTAATGGCAGATTGTTTCACCTGCAAACCCCTGCCTGCTTGTTTGCCGGGAGCAGTGATTACAGCAGCAATATCGTAGCCATTTCGTACTAAAATATCGAGTGATGGTACAGCAAATGCAGGGGTTCCTAAAAAAATGATTCTCATAGCTGGATTATTTTTCGGCTTTAATGTAAGTCAGTTCCACCGGTGTACCCGACATGCAAATACTCATAATTTCTACTTTTTTGTACTTAATCCGCACCTTTAATCCGCCATGTTGAAATTCAACGGGCAATGTAACAGGCTGTAATTTACTGCCATCCTGTAATTCCAGCAAATAAGTACAACCATCCAGTTCGCGCATGTCAATTACCGTTGCCGAAACAGTGCCCGGCTCAGCAGTAGCTGGTGTCGTTTTTTCAGGGGTTTTGCATGCTGCTACAAGCATGGCTGTGAAAAATAACAGTATGATAACTGATTTTATAATTCTACGTGTTTCCATTTTTTTGATGTTAAATACCAATATGAAAATAATCCCATTAATACCCAATATAAAATTTCAGAAAACCATACCCATTCAATAGATGTTTGTAAGAATACGGCACAAATATATACGTAGCTCATGTAAATGAAAATATTTACCAATTCAATGTACATTGCGGCCTTCGTATTTCCCAGCCCGGAAACGACATTTAACAGTATTACACTTGCTGAAAATAAAAACATGGCTCCAACAATAATGTAATAACAACCCAATGCATCCGAAATTAATTGCTGATCGTTGGAAGTGATTCGAAGCAACCATTGTGGCGAAATAAGACTTGCCAGAAACAAAAGTGCAGTGGTAATCATACTTAGCTTGACAATTTTTAACACCAAACTTTTAACTTCATGTTGCCTTCCCTGCCCAACAATATTGCTCACCATGCTATTGGTAGCAGATGCAAATCCCCAAATAGGAGTCATCAGTATCATGTAAGTTGCCCTTATTATATTTGAAATTGCAAGTTCATGTTCACCCATTCTTTCAATGAAAACGAAAAAAAGAAACCAGGCTCCCATTGAAAGTCCGTTCTGTAAAACCAAAGGAGAAGAAATGTGAAAAATGGCATTTATTCGTTCCATACTCATTTTTTGAAAACGGAACAGTTGGAAATGTCTGAATTCACCTTTGAAAAATGAATAAATAATAAGATAAGCTGCACCTGTCGATTCAGCTATTACTGAGGCTAATGCCGCCCCTTTAATTCCCATTTCCGGAAAGCCGTAATGGCCGAAAATGAGAACATAGTCGAGTATCACATTTACAATCATCATAATGAAAGCCGAATAGGTAATTATTCTGGTGATGCTGATCCCGATATAAAAAGATCGGAATGCGATTGCAATCAGTGTGAAAATGATGCCATAACTTCTGATTCCTAAATAATCATTACAGGCATTTGTTACATTATCGGATTTTAAAATAGCATCGAGAAGTGGAGGTGAAGCAAACTTCAAAATCAGAAACATACCAATTGCGATGGCAGAAAGCAGCACCAAGGTATGGTCAAATAATCTTCCTATTTCTGCTGAATTGCCTTCGCCGGCACGACGGGCCATCAATATTTGGGCTCCTGTCCCCAATGCAATACCGGTCATTACCAGCACAAAGTAGGCAACTCCGGCAACTGCCATAGCACCAAGTTCCACTTCCCCGACTCGGGCCAGAAATGCGGTATCTGTAAGGTTTAGTACCGTTGTTGCCAGACTTCCCAATATAATTGGGTAGGCAATTTGCCAGATTTGACTGTATGTATTATTGACTTTCATGCAAATGAGTCGGCAAAGATCGTGATTTCCGACCTGTAATCAACATGTAAGCAAGAGCCCAATTTCTTCCAATTTGAGGGCTGTTTCAGGGCAACCTTTGCAATCCAGGTGGCGTAAACCAAGTTCATCCACTTCTACCAGATTTTTATGAACAAGCAAAACAAAAACGAAATTAGCCAGATTAAGGAGCATATCAAGGTTCTGAATATCACCGGAGGCATTGCAATTACTGCCCTGGCTGTGGCCGGATATCTGATGTTAACTAACAATCCATCACCTGAACAGCCTATTGTTCAGGAAGTTCGAGTGGAAGCTTCTGTAGCTGCCCCTTCTGTTTATGATGTTCCTGCTTCTGCAGATCAGGTTAGTAATTTATTGTCGGAAAACCGTATTGAAGAATCAGCAAAACCAAGTATCGAAGAGGCTCCTGAGCAGGTTGCTAAGCAAACGCAACCTGAAGAAAAGGAAACTGATGCCGATATGATGGAACGCACCTTGAGCTCCAAAACTATTGCAGAGGAACTCCATAGTTTCGAAGCAAGTTGCGACAACGGATCTATCTTATTTAACTGGGTAACCGAAGGTGGTTCCAAGTATGCTTACGAAGTTGAAAAAACCTATGATAAGGTGCATTATGAAGTATTTTCCAGAGCACCGCAGCCTCAGAAAAAAGAAGGTAAAAACTTTTACTCTATTGAAGAAGCAACCGAGAAAGATGAAACAGCTTACTATCGCCTGCGCAAAGTGATAGGAAAAGGAAGATATGAATATTCTGATCCTGTTCAGGTAAAATGTGAGTCGGCCATGAGTGCAAATACCGAGGTTGATGTATTCCCGAATGGTTATGGTTCTTTCAGAATTTTAATCAATACAAGCGCAGATTCTCAATTTAATGTTTCACTTTCAGATGTCGATGACAATGAACTTGTGACCGATAATTTCGACGCAAAAGCCGGAAGCAATGAATTTGTTATCAGCTCCAGCTTTATAGCTAAAGGGAATTATGTGCTCAGAGTTACTAATGGTTCCATGATTAAGGAAAAAAGGGTAGTGCTGAAATAATTTCTACCCCGGATTATAAGTCATAACAAAGTGGTCGATGTTTGCTTCAAGAAACATCGGCCCTTCTTTTTTAAAGGCATACCGCTCATAAAACCCGATTGCTGTGACCTGCGCATTCAGATAAATACGTTTTTTAAATGGTATAACATCTGTAAGCACTTGATTTAATACCGCAGCAGCAATCCCCTTATTCCGGAATTCTCTTAAAACAGCAAATCTTTCCAGTTTGATTCCCTTTTCAGTAAATCGCCATCGGGCTGTACCAGCAGGATTCCCATCCAAAGTTCCTAAATAATGTAAACTTCCTGATTCAAAACCGTCAAATTCCTCGGATCTGTCAACTTGCTGTTCTTCCACAAAAACCCTGGTTCTGATATCGAATATTGGCTGGCAAGCCCATTTGGGCTCGTATAAGGTATGCTGGACTTCAATTTTCATGGTTTATTGGAGTTGTAATTTCAAAGCATGGTAAAAATACTACATATTTCTGACAGCTGTGTAACATATTATTATTCAATATTTTATGTAAATTCAAGTTAATGTTTTTCGAGAATGCTACACATACTTTCTGGCAGGCATAATACCATCTTAAAAAATTGTTTACTTTGCATTAATAAATTGTTACCTGAACATTAAACCAACTAAAAATAAACCCATGCCTAAAATCTGTTACTCATTTAAAATCTGGTTAGCATCAGCAGCAATGCTAATCTCAGTCAATGCGGGTGCTCAAGTTGTAATTAACGAATATTCCTGTTCCAACCTTACTCAATTTGCCGATAATTACGGTGACTATGGTGACTGGATAGAACTCTACAATGCAGGTGGTGCTGCTGTTAATCTGGGAGGTTATTACCTGAGTGATGATTCCCTAAACAATATGAAGTGGCAGATTCCTGCAACTGTGAATATTGGTGCCAATGGTTTTCTGAGATTCTGGGCCGATGGCCGCGATGAAGTTTCAGGATTGAATATGCATACCAATTTCAAAATGACACAAACAAAAAACAATCCTGAGTTTGTAGTACTTTCAAATCCATCTGGAGTGATTGTTGATTATATCAGGATAGGACAGAAAACACAATTAGGCCACTCTTATGGAAGAACCTTAAACGGAGTTGCTTCCTGGAGTATTTTCACCAATCCAACACCTAATGCAAGCAATAATGCTGCATCTCCATACGATGATTATGCCGATCGTCCTGATTTTAGTTTAGGTGCCGGATTTTATCCTGCTTCCATTACTGTTGCCATTACAACGAATGAACCAAGTGCTGATATTCATTATACAATCGATGGTTCTTTACCAACTACAGCTTCTCCCATTTATACTACTCCACTTACAGTTTCATCCACTAAAGTAGTAAAGGCAATTACTATAAGCTCAGATCCTGCCATCTTACCAAGCTTCATTGAATTCGAAACTTATTTCATCAATGTTTCTCATACAATTCCGGTATTATCGATTTCCGGCACGCAATTAACGACCCTGGCAAATGGATCAGGAAATCTGGAACCTAAAGGTGCATTTGAATTGTTTGATATTGCAGGAGTGCGTGTAGCCAAAACTTATGGTGAATTTAATCGCCACGGACAAGATTCATGGGCAAATAGTCATCGCAGCCTTGACTTTATTTCCCGTGATGAAATGGGATATAACCATTCTATTGAAGAACAAATTTTCCCTACTTCATTGCGTGATAATTTTCAACGTATTATTATGAGAGCTGCCGGCGATGATAATTATCCTGCCGATCATGCTCCTGCAAATGCGGGGTCTGCACATATCCGTGATGCCTACATTCACATGCTGGCTGATCAGGGTGGACTTAATCTGGATGTTAGAAGAGCTGTTAAGTATATCATTTATCTGAATGGTGCATATTGGGGAGTTTACGACTTAAGAGAAAATCCTGATGAGCACGATTTTACTGATTATTATTATGGCCAGGATAAATACAATTTACAATATATCGAAACCTGGGGTAATACGTGGGCAGAATACGGCGGACAACAAGCACTGAATGATTGGAATGCGCTTTATAGCTATGCCATGACAAACAACATGACCAATCCTGCAAATTATCAATATGTAACCGACCGACTCGATGTTAACAGTCTGGCAGATTATGTTATCGTGAATGCATTCACAGTTTGTTCCGATTGGTTAAATTATAATACCGGATGGTGGAGAGGTTTGAATCCAGCTGGAGCACATCAAAAATGGGGTTACATTTTATGGGATAATGATGCAACCTTCGATCATTATATCAATTATACTGGAATTCCAAGTACTGCCTATAATGCTGAACCATGTGATGTGGATGGACTTTCAGGCTCATCAGATCCGGAAGGTCATATTGAATTGCTCAATAAACTACGTACGAATCCTGATTTTGATCAGTACTATATGAATCGTCAGATTGACTTGTGGAATACTGTTTTCAGTTGTGATAATATGTTGTTTCAACTCGATAGCATCATTAATTTATTATCTCCTGAAATGACAGCACAGGCCAACCGCTGGGGCGGGACGTATACGGAGTGGTACAATAATGCTATGATGCTGCGGACTTTTGTATCCAATCGTTGTAATTACCTCTCTTCAGGATTTATTTCCTGCTACAGTCTTACCGGACCACATACGCTTACTATTAACACAGATCCTGCCGGAGCAGGCACGGTACAATTAAATAGTTTAACACTTACTCAATTTCCATGGACAGGAACCTATTTCGGTGGAATCGGAACCAATCTGACAGCAACAGCAAATTCAAATTATAATTTCGTCGACTGGTCTTCAAACTTCTCGGCGTTCACGCCAAATAATACTTCTCTTGCAGTCGAGACTAACCTGAACAGCACCGATTCTATTGTTGCTCATTTCATTTCAACAACCGCACTTCCTGAAGTTCCCGGCACTGACCCTTCAGTTCATGTATTCCCTGCTGTATTTTCAAATTCAGCTACTATCAAATACAACCTGCCTGAAAAAGCAGCTGTTAGCATGCGTCTATATACTTTGATGGGTACTGAAGTTGCTAAAATCGGAACCGATGGAAATATTCTGGTTCCCGGTCACTATGATGTAGAGCTGAACCTCTCTGGATCATCCCTTGCCTCCGGTATTTATATCCTCAATTTTAAAGCCGGGGATTATGAAAAAGTATAAAGCTTATTTATAATCCACAATAATTTTAACATAAATTAAACCTTTACATCACATCAGTGTCTTAGCGACTCTGATGTGATGTTTGCATAAAAGCATATAACAATGAAATTAAAAATTGGCATTTTGGCTGTAGCTTCTTTTCTGGTTTTATCTGCTTCCTGCAAAAAGGAAGAAGGTGAAGGAGGAAGTGCTTCCATTACCGGATATGTGCATGTCACCGATTACAATGCATCGTTTGTAATTGTGCAGGGTGAATATCCCGGAATGGATAAAGATGTTTACATTAAGTATGGAGATGATATTGGTGAAGGTGACCGTACCCGTACCGGACCCGATGGGAGATTTGAATTTAAATATCTCCGGGAAGGAATGTATACCTTGTATGTTTACTCTGACGACACAACATTATCAGGTACTTCTGTAGTCAGCAAAATAGTTGAGATCACTGACAAGAAACAAAAACTTGATGTCGGAACTTTTGAAATTAAGAAAGACTAATTATGATCCGGCACGTGTCAGTGATTTTAAGTATTGCAACAGCAATGATGTTTTTATGTGTTGGATCATCATTTTCTCAAAGCCGTAAGGAAATCAAAAAATATGGTATTCGCTCAACAGAAACTGTAATAACTGAATTTGTAGATGGAAAAGAAGTAACTCATACCGACAGTTTTGAAAAGTATGATAATGATGGCAATGTAATTGAAGAAATTGAATACAATAAGGATGGTACTTTTAAAAAGAAACATACCCGCAAGTATAATAAGGCCGGAGAAATTACTGAAGAAGTAAAGTATGATGCCAAAGGAGCAATTGTATCGAAAGTGGTGACTGCCTATAATGAATCGAATGACAAAGTGAACGAGCAAACATATGATGGTGCCGGAAAACTGGTTGAATGGTTTAAGTATGGTTACAATGATCTGGGCGAAAAAACTTTCGAACTAAGTCTCGACGACAAAGGCAAAACCATCCGGAAATCATTGTATGTATATGATAAAAACGGATTACGCAAAGAAAGAAAGACCTACAATGGCAAGGATGAACTTATTGCCGTTAAGAAGTATAACTATAAAACAGGAAATCAGTAAATGAGTACCATTGCTGAAGCATTGCAGGAATTCAAGTCCGTTTCTCTCAAGGAACTGGATCAGGTTGCTTTGCAGGACAGAATGGATACCAAGTATGTTTTTACCCGGACTCAGTTACTCGACTTCCTGAAAACATTAAAATTACATTACAACATTCTGGAAATTGAAGGTAACCGAATGTTTAACTATGAGTCTCTTTATTTCGACACCCATCAGTTTGCATTGTACAACATGCACTATTGTGGGAGAATGAACCGATATAAGGTCAGACTACGTAAATATGTTGAATCCAATCTCAGCTATTTTGAGATTAAATTCAAAAATAATAAAGGAAGAACCGTTAAAAGCAGAGTCAGTTATAATGAAGGATTGCAAATTTCAGGCGAAGCTCTAAATCTCTTACATGAAAAGTCGCCACTTGCGGAAAGTGGGCTGGAACCCAAAATATGGGTGAACTATGTTCGCATAACCCTTGCCAGCAAAGATTTCAAAGAGCGGTTAACCCTTGACCTGGATCTGACATTTAAAAATGAACAGGAAGCTGTTACACATGAGAATCTGGTGATTGCTGAAGTGAAACAAAGTCGGGCTGGACAAAGCGCCTTTAACAGATTAATGAAGGAGCACCATATCCGAAGAGGATCTATCAGTAAATATTGTTTTGGCATTGCAAGTATGTTCCGCGATTTGCGTGCCAATAATTTTAAAGAACAAATCAAAAAAATAACACAAACTACCTATGCTACTGCTGCAGGATTTAAATAGTGAAAGTATTGACAGTGTTTTCACTCTGTTCGATAAGTTATCGCCAAAGTTTTTTATCAGACTCTCTGTTAACTTTATCTCCGTATTTATTTTAATCCGGTTTATTTACTTCCCGATCTACAGGAGCCGTGAAAATGTGTTTACTTTTTTCATTTTCAATCTTATCATATTCCTCATCACATTTTTACTGAATAAAGTGGAAATGAGTATGGGAGCAGCATTCGGATTGTTTGCGGTGTTTTCGATGCTTCGGTACCGAACAGAAGATATTTCCATCAAAGACATGACCTATTTGTTCTTGGTTATTGCTATGGGACTCATCAACGCTGTCAGCAAGGGAAGCTGGGATGAGTTATCGCTTCTGATGGCGATTATCATTCTGGCAACTTATCTGCTTGAGAGCAATGTGCTGATGAAGAAGGAAGTTTCCAAAATTATTATGTACGAAAATATTGAACTGATAAAACCTGAGAACAAGGAACTACTGATCAAGGATCTTGAATCCAGAATGGGTGTTAAAATTAATCAGGTTGTTTTAGGTAAGATTGATTTCTTGCGAGATGCCGCACAAATTCATGTATTCTATTATGAGAAGTAATCTCCTGGGCCTTTGTTTTTTATTGCTCTGTTAAACTGTTTCAGTTGCTCGGGTCAATGATGCAGGGTTATGGACCAGTATCAATCTTGAAAAGAAGATTACAAAAAAATTGCTGTTGATTTGAGTCAGGAATTTCGTTTCAACGAAAATATATCAGAGCTGGGATCTTTCTTCACTGAAATTTCAGCACAATATAAACTTCACAAAAACCTGAGCATTGGTGCTGGTTACCGGTTCATCAATAAACGTGAACTGGATGACTCTTATGAAAAAAGACATAGGATGTTATTTGACTTAAATGCCAGAGAAAAATTTTGGAAAATAGCTATTTCAGCCCGGGCTCGTTTTCAGTCACAGTACAGTGGTATAAATACCAGTGAGAATGGTAAAATCCCTGATAACTACCTGCGCAATGAAGTTATCGGTAAAGTATGATCTCGAAAAGAGATACATGCCGTATGTCAGTGGAGAAACATTTTTCATCTCAATAATCCCGATGGTATATTATTCGATAATTACCGGTTATCGTTTGGAATTGAGTATGAATTTACAAAACGTAGCGATATTCAACTGGGCTATTTAATTGATCGGGAAGTCCAGGTCAATAACCCGTGGACAAGCTACATTACCACGATTTCCTACAACTATCGTTTTTAATCATTCTGATTTCAACGCTTCAATCGAACTTCCGATACGAATGTTTTTGTATCCGGGATAAGTTCCTATTTGCAACAGTATTTTGCCGCTTACCGGATTTCCTGCTTTATCGTTAATAGTTATTCTGATCAGTTCATTTTCAAAAGATCTTTTCAATCGAATCATAGCAGAATTTTCACTTCCAGAAGGATCTGCATGTCGCTCACTATTGGAAGAAGTTTCTCCAACCGGAATCCAGCTATAAACAGGCTGTCCGGTAAAATTTGTGGTGCTGTCGGCGAACATAGCCACTTCAATCTTCAGATTCGGTAAAAATCTCGAATTGACTATGGATGCGCTTTCAAATTCCGGAGTTACCACATCACCGGGAAAGGGATAATAATAGGGTGGGGCAGGAGCCAGAAATCGAATGCCTAACTCTTCAACTGGTCCGGGTAATTGCATAAAGTATTGCTTGGTAAAGGAAGGTTTTGAAGCTTCAGGTATGGCATCAAAAACAGACCTCACTTTTGGGTAAGGGATGGCATCCTTAATCAAAGCAGAAGCATTGGAACCGGCCCTGGTAGTGAAGGGTAACAGGCGCTGAGCTTCTGCCAGCTGCGTAAACATAAGAAGTCCAAAAAAAAGGAGGAATGAGCGTTTAAATGACCGTATATTTATAATTAACTCAGGAGTTTTCATTCAGTTCAGGATGTTGGTTTAAAGGTAAGAAAAAGAGTATAAACATCGACACAAAAGGCAGTACACAACCAATCAAAAACCAAACCCAAAACCGACGCCCCCGACTTTTGGCAAAGAATCCGGAAATTAATGGTGGTGTAAGTACAATGGTAGAAATAAGTAAAAGTATTATTTCGGGCATGGTAATAATTAATTTATTGGAGGAGGTTGCTAAGATAGGGATTTGGAGAGACGTTTTGGAACTTATTGATTACCAATAGATCCGAAGTAGAAAAATGTGCTAATTCTTGCCCTGAGCGCAGTCGAACGGGTGCTGATTTGAAGATTTGAAAATTTAGAAATTTGATGATTAAAATTTCTACAAAAAAATTTAATCCTTAATCCTTAATTCTTAATTCGAATGCTTGCCCGGAGCGAAGTCGAACGGGTGCTGATGCTTGCCCCAATTGAAATTGTAGAGTACCAATTCATCACAGGATGGCAGGAGATACTGGTCAGTGATTCGGAAAAACTCGAGCTGATGAAATCAATATACCCGACACCATGAAGCTCAGAGTTCTGCAACATCATATCATCAGGGTAAAATGAACAGATAATTGTAATTATTGAAAATCCATCCACTTCATTATTTCCCTTTTGCTTTATGAAATTTATAGGATTTAAATACCTGTCATCAATCCTGGCATGCATGTAACCGTTATAAACTGTTTGGCAGAGTGTATTGTTTTTAAAATCATTAAAATTCATTCTCACCTATAACCAATCCGCAACGGTTTTTTGTCCTGCGATTAAAGTTTTTTATGGTAACAGAATTAGTTGAATGTCATATTACATATGTTTTATTGTAATCATTTCACGACATGCAGAACATTCTTGTATCAGTGCACGCAAGGTTCCAGCAAAGTTTACCACCTCATATTTTACCCAAGCATCTTTATCTGAATTGGTACCGACTTCACCAACAGGATGAGCGATGTCAATCATTTTATACAAAGTTGAAAGGGTAGTAGGTATATCCCAAAATAAGGTAGGATGCGCCACATATTGATGAACAACAGGTCGTTGACCATCTTCATACACACTAACGGGTGTACTTGGGTTTGATTTTCTGAATACCGAAACTTCAGTTCTGATATCTTTTATATTTTTCGGTAACATCACCTCTAGAGCATAATTCTGAGACTGTTTTACCCACCTTTTCGCAAGGGGCTGAATAAAATTATCAAAATAGCCTAGAGCAAGTGCGGTCGACGGAATAGGTTTAAAACTGAAACTAGTGATAGTTTTCTCAATAGCAATCACAATTTTATTCATTGCTAATTCCAGACTTCCGGAAACGTTCATATCAAAAGTAGGAACTGTGACCCCATAATAATCCGAAGGTACTTTCCCCTTCTGCTTCAAGTAATAAAAACGCTCTTTTTAGACCCAAACTTCCCAAAACATTCCTAATTCAAGCAGAACATTATCTCTTGGAGCAGATTTAACAGATTTTCTTGATTCCACTAAATCATCATTTGATGCAACAAGCAAACCGTAGTCATATCTCCGAGATGCCCAAACCAATGAATCCAGTGTGTTGGAATTCATAGCGAAAATATTTCCTTCATTCCATACCTCAACATCAATCCAAGTTGAACAACTGGAATCAATTACCTCTTTTAACTTTCTCGCCACAGACAGTCCCTCTGTGGATGAACCTATGAACAATTTACGTTTCATTTGTAATTAGTTTAAAATGTGTTAATACTATTTTATCGCCAAGAGACTGCAGAGCTTGAAAAACTTTCAAATGACATATTTTATACTTTAACAAGGAACCACAAATACAAGGGTCATTTCGGTGGCATTCAATTTTTTTACCTTTGAAAGTCATTTCAAAGTATTGAAGCCAAAGGGAGTTGTCATTAGTTTTTAATAGTGTCGTATAAAATTGTTCTAACCCCTTCAGACCATGAGCAAATTCTCCATTTTTATAGACACCCGTCAGTTTACGATGAATATGGTTTGCAAAATAAGAAACAGCATTATTTTTTATAAAAGAGGTTACACTTATACTTGTCTTACATTGCAATATTTCATCAGGCAACACAGTGATGCAGCAACTTCCATTTGCATACTTGTGCCAGTCCGCTTCATTTGGTATATCCCCACCTGACTCATATAGTGCAGGAAATCGGTAAGGAAATTTTTTCAGTACCATGAATTTCAACCATAAAACTACCTGCGATTAGGTTTTCATCATTGAAAATGTCTAAGGTGCCATGCAAATATTCATGACCGTTGGTATCTTTTTTGATACAGAGGCTTGGATATTTTTCCACTGCACTAACTAACTGATTTTTAAAAGTTAGATTTTCACTGACCATAATAGGGTTTTGCGTTACCTATTGAAAGAGATAAACTACTAGGTGATATCGCTGTTTCATTTTTATCTTCACCGTCCGGGAAATAAGTATTTCCAAAATTCTTTTGCCATAGTCTACTTGCTTTTAATTGGTTTTTTTCTTCATCAACAGCGGTCTTTGCATCTTGAATAAAATATGCAAGGTTATCCATAAAATTCTTTTTCCTAGTTTCATCATATGATGCAAACAAATTGTCATGCGGAGTCGTGGGCATCACACATTTGAATTCTCTTTTCAATTCAGTTTGAATAGCAATAAGTGTAAATTTCAATGAAACATCATCCCGGTTATTTTTACTAAATATTTCATTGCTAGTACAGTCATTGCTAATCCACTTGGCATTTTTGTCTCTTAAAATCACACCAGGCTTTCAAAAATCTTGTAATTCTGATTAATTGCCCTCCAGAATCCTTGACCCTAATAAACTCTTGGATGAACTCTTTGGGATCATCAGTTTTGAAAGGCTCATCCTTTACTGCTAATTTAGGATGAGAATCTTTGGCATTATTAAAAACCAAAACTGGCAAGTCTATATTATAACCAGCTTTATAATCAACAGTAATGCATTTTTTTCTATGAGTTGGTGTGGAATCAGTGATACCCATTACAGCATCATATACCCACCCTTGCAAGGTAGAGCAAGAAACATTATCAGGATTATCCAGGAAATACACACCGTCATCCAAATCACAAGTATCATCCTTAGTACGAATTCGGTTTTTGATTTTACTTGAGCCCTGTTGGTAAAAGGTTGGTTTGTAACCCGGATGATTTTTAGCAAAATAGGATCTGATTCTATCCCTTAAAAGCCCATCTGAAATAGCTATGGATTCTCTTTTCGATTTTAATACCTGTAAGTCCGTATTGAACTTTTTAAATAAGTTGTCACAATCAGCCATTTACTTCGTCTTTTTTTTAAAATTTCCAATGATTAAAGTATCTTCCAAACCTCCCACACTTCGAACACATCGTCCTTTCGAACATGTTTGGGAGGGTAATTAGTATTTAAAGAAATTAAGTAAAGAAATTCGCGCTTTTGATCATGTCGAATTTGTTTACACTGTATGCCATCTGTTGAAACAATAACATAAGATTTTCGGTCCTTGATTTCAGACCTGCTAACTTTAATGCCTATCACAGTTGAACCATTCCTTATTTCTGGCTCCATAGAGTCTCCTGAAATATCAAATGCTCTTGCTATTCCGTATGGTTCAAATGGTATAGAAATAATTTTGAATTTTTTTATGTAATCAGCATCTTCAAACCCTTTTGAATATCCTGCTGCTGCAGCAACTGGAATTTTTACAATTTTAAATTGTCGAGTCTTTTCAATTGAGTTTTTAGTCTTAAAACTCTCTAGGTCTTGGTACACTAAATCAACCACTCCAACATCAAAGAAAGTTGCGAGTCTCATTAATTTGTGAATGTCAGGCAACGCCCTACCTTCCTCATAAGCCTTATAGGAGGATTTCCCTGCTAGTGAAAGCAATTCAGCCATTTCCTCCAGTGTTTTATCTTTCTGTTTTCGGAGATAAACCAGATTTTGTGGTAGAAATGACTGTTTTTCCTTTCTTAATGCGACCATAATACGAAAGTATAAAAAAGTACATAAATAGTTCAAAAATATTGAACTATTTATACAAATAATTGATTATGAAAGTATTACATAAAAAAAAATTAAGCATTCGATATTAATTGAAGGTTGTTTTTTAACCCATAAAATCCCAAGAGCAAATCCCATCCTCTGCCTGGTGGAATATGATACAAATACATTTCATTTCCGGGTTTTATAGTTGCTTCCAGAACATGGTCAGGAGGAAAATGTCTTGATGAGTTAACATAAAAATTATATATAATACCACCGATAATAAAAACATAAACAAGCAGACCATCCTTTGTCCTTCGAGTTTGCGGATGTGCAATCAGGTCTTTGGGCATTTGATTGTCATTGACATAGGTCATAAAAAATATAGGATAATCAGTAACTGATTTTGGGTCGCTATCATATATCATTTTTCTGATAGGTTCTGTATGTGGACCAAGATTAACCTGGTCGAACATTGGGCGAGTACAAATTGAAGCACGCCAGAGTATTGATAGCAAGAAAAGTTTGAACTTTTTGTAGTCAATATTCCTACAAACAGTGTATTTGATGCCTTCCTGATTGATGTAATTATCACAAACAGGGTTCACATTTTTTGCCAATCTTCCTCCGTAAATAGCCTTGCTTGCATAATCTTCAAGACTTCCTAATATTTTATTATCACATTCAGCGCATAACAATCCACCTTCGTAATCTCCAGAAGAAGGTCTGGAAACTCTTTCTTTTCCTTGAGCTAGATCATGTGGATTAAAAAGATAAACTTTGTGCTTAGAATCATACAAGTCCTGATACATGAAATCAGGAATAATATGTGACTTTTTTATTAGTTGCTTTTCTATTAAGCACAATTTGCATATTGCCATCTGATCCTATGCCAATATTTTACCTTTGCTAAGCAAGTTATTGGGACTTATAACAGGCATAATAAATTTTCTGAGTGAGGTTCCTTGTAATCTTGTCATTAGAATGCCCCTTGATGTTGAAAAAGAAATAGATGCTATTGCATTTGATAGTCCACCATCGACAGTCATGTGATTAGTTTCTGGATTAATGGTGAGCAATTCTTCCAGATTATCTACATGATAAACAAAAACAATATGAAAATTGCTTTTCGCTTCATTAAAGACCTGACCTTTACTGTGAGTGATAATATTGATTTTTAGGTCTGCTTTCACCAACTTTTTTTCATGGTTGAACGCCATGTCAAATTCGAAATTCGACTGAAATTTCTCAACATCGGAATCAGAAAACTCAAATGGGCACTCGACATGACCATTTATTATCCGAAAGTCTGCGATTTGGATTTTTTCGGGTACTAATTTTGTTTTTGTTGTCATGATGCAAGTGCGTCATATTCCGGTTGCTTTGTCCGGGATGGTTTGTATCCTGTGTATTTAGTATCAGCAGGGGGAGAGGGATTTACCCAAACCTCAAATGGGATTACTACACCACCCACAGATTCAAACTCAGTTTGGTTTAATATTACTGAGATAATGTCACATTCCAATTCAGCCTCAATTTTGCATATTGAACGCAAAGTGAGGTTATGCTCACCGCTAAGCCATCTTGAAACTTCAGATGGCTTCTTGCCCATTTTGTCTGCCAGTGCTGCTTGTGTCAAATTCTTATCCCGCAATAGTTGGTTGATGCGGAGAATTATGCTGGCATATTTCCTCACAAATAATTTTGTTTCTGCTGTTGTTCGATTCAGAATGCGACGGGTGGATTCACTTCTCATGATGTGATTGTTTATAGGTATATATCTTCTGTGCCATTTTCATCTACAATTCGCCTGCCAGTAGTATCATCCAAGAAAATTGTGTTATCAAATTCATCGAGAATTTTTTGTGCGAATTGATGTGCCTCATACATTTTCATGCTTAAATCAGGGCTGTCCTGTGTCCGTTCTGATGATTTTATGCCTCCATTAAAAGAACTACAACTTGGTCTGATAACCTCAAACAGAACAATCTCAAAGGGAACATTCTGCCTCCAAATCCCAATTCATAACCAATTTTTCCGGTCGGAGGTAATTCTGCTGCAGAGTTCACTGGTCTATTGAATAGTGCTTCATCAGCACCTCTTTCTTCTCCCATAAATTCCACAAGAAGTGAGATTAATTCATCAACATGTGTACTTTGATTAGGGTCATCTTCATATTTCTGGACAAATTTTTCCATTTCCAAGAGCTTCGACTCTCCAACTCGTACTGAGTAGAAGGTTACTAGACTTGATTCATCATCCCAGACTTCGAGGGTAAAGTTATTCACTTAAACGTTATTTGTCAACACAAAGTTAACATTTATGTTAATATTCTATCACGTATTATTAAAATTGTACATAATTAATTGAATATCAATAACTAAAATTTTCTCCAAATTCTTTTAAAGTGTAAATCAAAAAAGTCTCCAGTTAGTTAAGTTATTTAAAATAACCATCTATGGTCGGATTCAAATAATTGGTATTCGAATTCTATCCTTGCATGAACGTATTTATTTGTAAAAGCATCTGCGAAATTTGAACACTAATAACCGAGAATTTCAGGAATGCCATTTGAGTAATTTTCCTATTCCATAAGAAAATATCAATATTGGTGAAATTTTGCTGAACCTTCAGCGATGTTGAGGGGCTCGGTTAATGAAACATTTTGAAGATAGAAGGATATTGCTTTGTTTCATAGCTATTTAAGGTTCTGTATCATGGTGAACAATATGCGCGAAATTTGGTCACTGATTACTAATTGATTTTTAAAGACAGAGGAATCAATTTTATTTTCATCATGAAGAATATCCAGAATGGCAACACATTCAAAAATTGATGCTCTGGCAATAATAAAAACTTTTTTCTGTCGGGATTCGAAAATTTTCCTGAGCCTTCAGCGATATTCAATATAATGCTTAATGATGCTCTATTGAGCTGATCAACAACCATTTTATCGTAAGGGATACTTTGGATAATTTTTCTTACATTCCATATGGAACTGTTTTGATTTTTTGTAAACAGCAAGGTCTTGAAAAGCGAACATTGGACAGATTGAGAATGTGAAAGAGAATGAGAACGGTACAGAAGGAGAGGGAGATTGAGAATGTGAAAGAGAATGAGAACGGTACAGAAGGAGAGGGAGAATGAGAATGTGAATGAGAATGAGAACGGTACAGAATGAGAATGGAAATGGGATCGGCTAGGAGTCAGAATGTGAATTAGTGAAAATGAAAAAGTGAACGTTTAAGTGAGATGGCGAATGAAAATGAGCCCAGGTCAGAAGGAGAATTGGTCAGAATGAGAATGTGAATGGGAATGGGATCGGTTAAAGTTAAAGAACGAATTCAAGAGTTTACTAAAAATCCTCCATCTCATTTGGTTTATTCTCCCAAAAAAGAAGGAGAATGTGAATGTGAATGAGAATGGCTAAAGTTAAAGAACGCTTACAAGAGTTGACTAAAAATCACCCCTCTCATTCTCATTCTCCCTCTCATTCTGTGTAATTACCCTCTCATTCTCATTCTCCCTCTCATTCTGTCAAGTACCCGGGACGGGGGTCGAACCCGTACGATCTTTAAGGATCACAGGATTTTAAGTCGTGCGTGTCTACCAATTCCACCACCCAGGCAGGGAAGGAGAGTGCTTCATGCACTATCTTTTGTGTGAAAAATAAAAGCCCTTTCAATGAAAGGGCTTCGAGCGAAAGACGAGTCTCGAACTCGCGACCTCAACCTTGGCAAGGTTGCGCTCTACCAACTGAGCTACTTTCGCTTATATTTTCAA
The DNA here is from genome assembly GCA_016713525.1 of Bacteroidota bacterium. GTDB lineage: Bacteria > Bacteroidota > Bacteroidia > AKYH767-A > OLB10 > JADKJB01. Next base: position 82,738 of record JADJOZ010000012.1, read on the forward strand.
TTTTTCTGGTCTCGAACTCCGACCAAAATCCGTCCGCTGGCGGATTGCGCTCTACTCCCGATAACCATCGGGAAGCTACTTTCGCTTATATTTTCAATTTTTCTGGTCTCGAACTCCGACCAAAATCCGCCCGCTGGCGGATTGCGCTCTACTCCCGATAGCTATCGGGAAGCTACTTTCGCTTATATGTTCAAATTTTCGGGTCTGGAGCACCGACCGAAATCCGCCCGCTGGCGGATTGCGCTCTACTCCCGATAACCATCGGGAAGCTACTTTTCGCTTATATTTTCAATTTTTTCTGGTCTCGAACTCCGACCAAAATCCGCCCGCTGGCGGATTGCGCTCTGCGCACGAGAGCTAGCGGGAAGCTACTCTCGCTTTTAGTTTCAATTTTTCTGGTCTCGAACTCCGACCAAAATCCGCCCGCTGGCGGATTGCGCTCTACTCCCGATAGCCATCGGGAAGCTACTTTCGCTTATATTTTCAATTATTTATGGTCTCGAACTCCTTGGCAAAATCCGCCCGCTGGCGAATGTGAATTAAACCGACTTTTGAATTTGATGTGCTACTTCGCAATCGGACTGCAAATTTAAGATCAAAATCATAAAATGCAAAATTAAAAGTCAAAAAGTTATTGGCGACCTTAGTGCTTGGTTATCAACTTCTTAATATCATTTAACTTCATGAGAGCCTCCACCGGTGTAAGTGTGTTTATGTCGGTTTTCAGGATTTCCTCTCTTATTTGCTCGAGTAAAGGATCATCTAATTTGAAGAAACTCAGCTGAAATGCCTCTTTTTCAGCTTGACCTGAGGCCGTTTTAACCAATTCAGCATTACTGTGTGCTTTCTCGAGTAAGGAGAGCATCTGGTTGGCCTTTTGAATGGTTCTGGAGGGCATTCCGGCCATTTTAGCCACATGAATACCGAAGCTGTGCTCACTGCCTCCGGGAACCAGTTTTCGAAGGAACAGGATCTTCTGGCCGGTTTCTTTAACGGAGACATGATAATTCCTGATTCTTCCCAAAACGGCAGCAATTTCATTCAATTCATGGTAATGGGTTGCAAAAAGTGTTTTGGCTCTTGCTCCCTGGTGTTCATGAATATAATCGGCAATGGCCCAGGCAATAGATATACCATCATAGGTACTGGTTCCGCGACCAATTTCATCGAGAATAACCAGACTGCGTGGAGAAAGGTTATTTAAGATACTGGCCGTTTCATTCATCTCTACCATGAAAGTTGATTCCCCGGATGAAATCTTATCGGAGGCACCAACCCTTGTGAATATTTTATCGACAATTCCTATGGTTGCTGCGCGGGCAGGGCCAAATGATCCAATTTGATCCATTAAAACAATGAGGGCTGTTTGTCGCAACAATGCCGATTTACCCGACATATTGGGACCGGTAATAATTAATATTTGCTGTGTATCAGGATCCAGAAATACATCGTTGGCGACATAACTTTCACCCGGAGGTAATTGCTTCTCCAAAACAGGATGTCTTCCGTCTTTTATATCGAGCAGTAGAGAATCATCGAGCAGGGGACGGGTATAATTATTTTCCAGGGCAACATTGGCAAATGCCAGCAGACAATCGAGGCGGGCGATACAATTGGCATTTAATTGTACCGGCGAAATGTATTCTGAAATTTTAATGACCAGATCATTGTAGAGTTGCTCTTCAATTGCCAGAATTTTTTCCTCGGCACCCAGAATTTTCTCTTCGTAAACTTTTAGCTCTTCAGTGATATACCGCTCCGCATTGACCAATGTTTGTTTGCGGGTCCATTCGGGTGGTACTTTCGACTTATGTGAATTGGTAACTTCAATATAGTAACCAAACACATTGTTGAATGATATTTTCAGCGAAGGTATTCCTGTTCTTTCCGATTCCCTTTGCTGCACTTTCAACAAATAGTCTTTACCGGAAAAGGCAATCTGACGCAGCTCGTCTAAATCGGCAGAAATACCATCACAAATAACTCCACCTTTTGAAACCAGAGCAGGAGGATCGGGGTGAATGGTTTTTTCGAGTAAGGCTATTAATGCCGGGCAGGAGTTCATTTGATCACCTATCATTTTCAGATTTTCGTTACCTGAAAATTTACATAGGGTAACTAATGGATCAACGGCAAGCATGGCACGCTTTAACTGCACCAGTTCGCGGGGATTAATACGCCGGATAGCAACTTTTGAAATCAGACGTTCAAGATCACCAATGGTTCCGATTAATTTTCCGGCTTCAGCAGCGGGTTCTCTTTTCTCGGTGAAAAAATGAACCACATCCTGCCTTTCCAAAAGTGGTTCCCTTTCTTTCAGTGGCATGAGAATCCAGCGCCTTCATAGACGGGCTCCCATGGGCGAAATAGTATGAGCGAGAATACTGACTAGTGTTCGGGCATTTTCGTGCGGAGAACTCACCAATTCCAGGTTCCTGATGGTGAATTTATCGAGCCACACATAGCGATCTTCATCGATACGTGATAATGCTGAAATATGCCCGACTTTCTCCTGGTGATTTTGCTTTAAGTAGTAGAGTGCTGCTCCTGCTGCAATAACCGCATCATCCATTTCATGAATACCAAAACCTTTCAAAGAAGTGGTACCAAAATGTTTTAGCAGTGTTTCTTCAGCGTATTCGCGGGTAAAGACCCAGTCATCGAGGTGATAGGTGTAATACTTCTCGCCATTTTGTGCAGCAAATTCTTTCAGTCGGGAGCGAGAGACAACTACTTCACTAGGACTAAAGTTCATTAATACCTTATCGACATACTCATCGGTTCCTTCTGCACATAAGAACTCACCAGTTGAAACATCGAGCAATGCAATTCCGGTGTTACGAAAACCTTTATGAATTATGGCCAGAAAATTATTGGCCCGATGATCGAGAATTTTATCATTAAAGGCTACTCCGGGTGTTACCAGTTCGGTGACGCCACGTTTAACTATTGTTTTGGTAGTTTTAGGGTCTTCCAGCTGATCACAAATGGCAACCCTTTGCCCGTCACGTACGAGCTTTGGAAGATAGGTATCGAGAGCATGGTAGGGAAGCCTGCGAGATCCATATAGGCAGCAGCGCCATTTGCCCGTTTGGTAAGAACAATTCCTATGATACCGGCAGTTTTGACGGCATCTTCATTAAAAGTTTCATAAAAATCACCTACACGGAACAACAATAATGCATCAGGGTACTTTGCTTTAATAGCATTGTACTGTTTCATTAAAGGTGTTTCGGTTTCGGCGGGTTTTGTTTTGGCTTCTTTCATCGGGATGCAATCCGAAAATGCGAACCGCTAAGGTAAGGTCATTTTTTGGAATGTTTTCCCCCGTCTAGTTAAATACACGATTAATTTTCAGATAGTATCTTTACCACCCAATTGATCCTCATAAGATGAAATTTATCAGCAACGCTTTGCTTGGAAGACCTGATTTGGAAGGTTATCGCAGTCTGCAAAAAATACCCGTAGCAGTCATATTGGATGACGTACGCAGCGGTTTGAATGTGGGTTCTGTTTTCAGAAGTTCCGATAGTTTCCTGATCGAGAAAATAATTCTCTGTGGTATTACTGCCAAACCTCCGGAGCGAGATATTTTGAAATCAGCCTTAGGTGCGACCGAATCGGTAGTCTGGGAATATTTTGAATCGGTTACTGATGCCATACACAAAATGAAAGAGGAGGGAAGAGCTGTATTTGCGGTGGAGCAAAGCAGCAACAGTATTCCATTGCAGGAAATTAATAACCTGAGCAATGAATCGTATGCCTTAATTTTCGGAAATGAAGTGAAGGGAGTAAACGAAAAAGTCTTGCCTTTGATTGATGGTTGCATTGAAGTTCCTCAATCGGGAACCAAACATTCGCTCAACATTGCAGTCTGTGCCGGTATTGTCCTGTGGGAATTTTATAGGAAGTTTCATCTGAAATAAAAGTCAATAAAAAAGGCGTTCCGTTTTGGAACGCCTTTTTTGATTCAGTAGAATCTTATTACTTAACAACTGAAAAATCTACACGACGATTCATTGGTTTGTTAGAAGTATTTGCCAAAGGATCTTTTTCACCTTTCGACTCAGTTGATAAACGAGCTGCGTCAATACCATAAACTTTTACGAGGTGATTCTTAACAGCATCAGCACGCTTTAAACCAAGTTTATCATTGTATTGTTCAGAAGCAGTGATATCTGTGTTTCCGGTAATCATGATTTTTAATTCAGGATTTGCTTTCAAAGCACGGGCAACAACCAGAATTCTGTCTTTGTATTGTTGTTTAACTTCTGATGCATTTACATCGAAGAATACAGATGGAAGGAAAGAAACAGCTCCACCGCCATTTGCAGGATCGTCCATTTTAATGGTGATACCCTGGAAGTTAACCAATTTACCTTTTTCAGTTGCTGGCTCCAGGTCACGACTATCAGGAACGCCATCACCATCAGTATCAATTTCAACACCGTTAGCGTCAACTTTAGCTCCTTTTAAGCTGAATGGATCACCGTCTTTAGTATCGGCAATTCCGTCACCATCAGTATCAACTGAAGTACCGTCGCCATATACTTTTTGTCCTTCCGGAGTAGCATTGTCCTTATCGAACATATCACCAACACCATCTTTATCTTTATCACCTGATAACAAATCAACACGATCTTTCAGATCAGCAATGTCGTTGTAAACAACTTCCATTGGGTTGATCCATTCCATGTGCTTGTTTTTCTTACCAATAGAATAATTGATATTTAAGCGAATGAATGCATAGTTGTCATATTCTGAAAGCTCCTTATTAACCCCATCAACCTTATCTGTAAAGGTTTTACGGAAGTCATAGCTCAATCCCAGATCAAATTTCTTGATTTGATATTTGAATCCAAGACTAGCTGGAATCATCAATTCAGAAACATTACCTGTTTTTGCAATTAATACTTTTGTTGCGCTGTCTTTCAGTTCTCCATCAAAGTTAAACATTCCGATTCCTAAGCTCACATAGAAATGGAATTTTTTATTCCTTTTTAAATGTGAAATGTTACCGAAAGTATAAACTCCTTCAAGAGCACCTTCCATAACAGGACTTTCAAAATTCACAGTGTAAGAGGTCGGTCCGATTTTTTCGCGGCTTGGTCCTCCTTCAAACATTCCGTATGATCCCGATAAACGGAGACCCACTGAATGACTCAGTTGATGAGTTAATTGTAAACCGAAATTCGGTGTAAATGGGAGGTCTTTGAATGCATTATTGTTTTTTGAGTCTTTTAGGACATCACCTAAGAATAGCGTTTGGCCAAAGGAAATCCCTACTGACCAACGGTCATAATCTTTCGGTTTCGGGAGACCGTATTTGCCTGAACTCTGGGCAAATAGGCTGCTTCCTAAAAACAAAAAGCAACAAGTAAACAGTAATAAGTTTCGTTTCATGATTGGTTTATTTATGAGTTGTTAAGTCTTTCTCAGGCTGCAAGTATAAACAAATGTTTTTTCAAAAAAAAATTCAATTCAAAATTATATTGACCATCAAAAGTTAATAACTATGTGAAAGTATTGCATTTACAATGGTTTTGAAGTCATTTTCGTTGGCAATAAAATCACTATTATTGGTATCAAGTTTTAATACCCTGCTCTTTTTTTGGGTTTCCAGAAAGCGTTGATACTCACCTGTGATCTTGTTTAAGTATTCATCTGTGATCGCCGTTTCGAAGGGTCTGCCTCGCTTTCGGATATTCTTTTGTAAGGTTTGTATGTCTTTGTCGAGATACACAAGTAATTGTGGTTCAGGGATTTGTGCAGAAACTATATGAAAAAGGATTGGTAAAGTTCCAATTCTGCCGGATCGAGATTCACCGAAGCGAACAACTTCGATTTGTGGAAATGGTAATCTGATACAACCACGCCGCTACCTTTCTCCTCAAAAGTTTTCCGGAGCTGATGGTATCGAGCTGCCATAAACGAAAGCTCTAAAGGAAATCCATATTTCTCCGGATTGGTATAAAATTGTGGTAAAAATGCATTTTCAGCAAATTCTTCCAAAACCAGGGCAGCTCCCATATGTTCCGCTAATCGGGTTGCCAATGTGGTTTTACCGGCTCCAATATTACCTTCTATAACAATGTATGTAATTTGATTCTCAGCCATTTATTTATTGTTAATCTTAAAAACTGCAGTTTCATCTGTGCAAAGGTTCATAAGTTCTGAAATATTTTTACCCAAGACCGGATGGATCCAGTCCGGAATAAGTTCCATTAAAGGCATCATATTAAATCGCCTCAAATGCATTCTGGGATGAGGAATGGTTAGTTTATTGGTATTAATCACTTGATTATCAATTAACAATATATCAATATCCATTGTTCTTGGTCCGTTTTTTCGATTCCGCACTCTGCCCATTTCATTTTCAATCTCCAGTACCATTTCAAGCAAGTTTTCAGCACTAAGTGATGTTTTATACCAGATCGCCTGATTTAAAAATGGTGGTTGATCGGTATCACCCCATGGATCAGATTGATACAGAGATGATTGCTTGTAAATGGAACCTTTTTCGTTTCCAAGTTTTGAATGTACTACCTCAAAATTGGATTTCACATCCCCAAGATTGCCTCCAAGCATTAAAATGGTATCGGACTCATATTGTTTCACACTGTAAAAATACGCACAAATGCGCATTTCAGCGATGTATTAACTATAATTGCATCTCGTTGTTACACTCAAATCAGAAAACTATATTATGAAACAATTCTTCAAATTTATGTTCGCTTCCATGCTGGGTGTATTTCTCAGTCTCATTTTAATGTTTTTCATTTTGGCAGGAATCATTGGGGCAATGATTTCGTCGGCTTCGAGCAATGAAACCACTAAAATAGAATCAGGAACAGTATTACATGTTTACTTTAGATCTCCTATTCAGGACCGGACATCAGACAACCCTTTTGAAAATTTCGATTTTTCAAGTTTAAAATCAACCGCACAGCCCGGATTAAACGATATTCTGAAAAATATTCAAAAGGCATCCACTGATCCCGATATATCCGGTATTTATCTTGATCTATCCGGAATTTCCGGTGGTATGGCAGTAATGGAAGAAATCAGGAATGCACTACTGGAATTTAAACAATCGAAAAAATTTATTATCGCATATGCCGACTATTATACGCAGGGTGCCTATTATATAGCATCGGTTTCCGATAAAATATGGGTTAACCCCGAAGGCGTTGTCGATTTTCGCGGTTTTTCTTCTTCAATGCCATTCCTGAAGGGTATGCTTGCTAAATTAGAAGTGGAACCACAGGTAATTCGTCATGGTAAATTTAAAAGTGCCATTGAACCATTCATCCTCGATAAAATGAGTGATGAAAATAAACAGCAAGTTGCCACCTATGTAAATGCTTTCTGGAATCACTTTGTAACTGAAATCGCTGAATCCAGAAAAATAGATGCAGCACAATTGCATATAATTGCCGACAGCATCCTGATTCAATCAGCAGAAGATGCATTAACCTATAAGATGGTTGATAAAATTGGTTATAAAGATGAATTTCTGACTGATTTGGCATCCAGAACTTCTAAAGATGATATTGACGCTATTAAATTTGTCAATTTAAACCGGTATACCAAAACAAAATCAACTACCCCTTCAAAAGAATTTACGAGAGATAAAATTGCCGTTATTTATGCATCCGGTGATATTGTAGGCGGCAAAGGTTCTGCCGACCAGATTGGATCTGATGCTTTATCGGAAACCATTCGCAAAGCTCGCCTCGATGATAAAGTTAAGGGTGTTGTATTGCGGGTAAATTCACCCGGTGGTGATGCGCTGGCCTCAGAAGTAATCTGGAGAGAAGCATTGTTGTGTAAGCAAAGCAAACCATTTATTGTATCAATGGGCGATGTAGCTGCATCAGGTGGTTATTATATTAGCTGTATGGCTGATACCATTGTTGCACAACCTAACACGATTACCGGATCAATTGGTGTGTTTGGTTTATTGTTTAATGCTAAAGATATGTTCAACAATAAACTTGGTATTACATTCGACAATTACGAAACAGGTCCCTATGCCAATACAGGTACCATCACCCGTCCCTTAACAGAAGGCGAACGAAGAGTTTTACAAAATTCCGTTGAAAGGGTTTATGATACCTTCACTAAAAGAGTAGCTGATGGCAGAAAGATGTCGCAGCCCGGTGTAGATTCAATTGGACAGGGCCGCGTTTGGTCAGGTATTGATGCACTCCAAATTGGTCTGGTAGATGTTTTGGGCGGTCTCGATGATGCCATTGTCATTGCAGCCAAAAAAGCAGGAATTACAAATCACAGGGTGAGTGAATTGCCTGAACAAAAAGAACCTTTACAACAATTTATGGAGGAGTTATCGGGTGATGTTGAAACCCGTTATCTGAAGAGCAGACTTGGAAGCGATTTTGAATTGGTGAGATATGCCAATGAATTAATGAATTGGAAAGGTATTCAGGCAAGATTACCATTTTCTGTTGTGATAAATTAAATCACTTTCTGATTTATGGAGAACAAGGAAGTTTCCAAAATTCTAAGTACTACCGCTAAACTCATGGAATTGCATGGGCAGAATGAGTTTAAAATTCGTTCTATTCAAAATGCGGCCTTTACTGTGAGTAAACTTGAAGTTCCGGTTAAACAATTGAGTGAAGAAGAATTGGCAGGAATTAAAGGAATAGGTAAAAGCATCAGTCAGAAAATTCACCAACTTGTTTCAGAAGGAGTAATGCCGGATATGGAAGCCTTGCTGAAAGATACTCCTGAAGGAGTTGTTGAAATGCTTTCTATCAAGGGAATCGGACCTAAAAAAGTAGCTGTATTGTGGAAAGAACTGGAAGTATTAACTCCCGGTGAATTACTTTATGCCTGCAATGAAAACAGACTGGTGGAACTGAAAGGTTTTGGAATCAAAACACAGGATCAGATCCGAAAAGCCATTGAATTTAAAATCTCCAATAAAGGACTTTATCATTTTGCCGCCATCGAAAAACAAGCCGTTGTTTGGCTCGATGCAATTAAAGAAATATCATTAGTTCAGGATATTTCTTTTAGCGGTGAATTAAGACGTAAATGTGAAATATTGACCAACGCTTCCTTTGTAATTGCCTGTGATAATTTTCAATCCTGTGCCGATGAAGTAATCAAAATACTTGCCCTTGAAGAAGTAGTTTCAAATCCTTCATTGCAAATCATATCCGGAAAACATGAATCCGAAATTCCGGTTACCATTGCATTTTGTGCTCCACCAGAGTATGGGAAAACGTTATTTGTTAATACTGGCAACGATTCTCATGTAAATGATGTGCTTGATAAATTATCGAATGCTAACCTGCAGGGACTAAGCGAAATTGCTATTTATGAAAAGGCGGGGCTTCAGTTTGTTGAACCCGAATTACGTGAAGGCAATGATGAAATTGCCCTGGCTGCAAGTAACACCATTCCAGAATTAATTGAATACGGCGACTTAAAAGGATCCTTGCACAATCATTCTACTTATAGTGACGGATTAAGCACATTACGGGAAATGGCTATTTTCCTTCGGGATGGTGGTTACGAATATCTGGGAATATGTGATCACAGCAAAAGTGCCTTTTATGCCAATGGCATGAAAGAGGATCGCATTATTCAGCAACATCAGGAAATTGATTTACTGAATCAGGAATTGGCTCCATTCCGGATATTTAAAGGTATTGAGTCCGATATTTTACATGATGGTTCCTTAGACTATGATGTACAGATCCTGAAATCTTTCGATTTCATAGTTGCTTCTATTCATTCAGGTTTAAAAATGACTGAAGAAAAGGCAACAGCTCGTTTGTTAAAAGCCATAGAAAATCCGTATACCACCATTCTCGGCCATCCAACCGGTCGGCTGCTCCTGGCCAGAGAAGGATATCCGATTGATCACAAAGCTGTAATAGATGCCTGTGCAGCACATCACATCATACTTGAATTAAATGCACATCCATACCGGTTAGATATTGACTGGCGGTGGATCAGGTATGCAATTGAAAAAGGAGTGCAGATATCGGTAAATCCCGATGCGCATCATACCAATGGTTACCACGATATGTATTACGGCGTTTGTGCTGGCCGTAAGGGTCTGCTTACAAAAAAGATGACCTTCAACGCAAAATCAGTTGTAGAAGTATCACAATGGTTTGAGAGTCGCAAAGCCACCCTTATTTGATACTATATAATTGATATTTAGTTAAATAATGAATTTGATCAGTTATATTTTGAAACCGGTTAATGCAATTATATTTTGAAATAATTTTTATTTCAGGTTGCTGTCTGAATATTTTATCGTTATTGCATTTATAAAACTATAAATCCTGAAAAGCAAGTTTCTGTTGCACAATTGAACAGAAATTCATAGCTTTGGAAAAGCAGATATATGCCAATAATCAATTCCATATTATCCTGGATAATGAAACAACGGATTCATCAGATCGAGTTGTTTATTAAATATCCAATTGAGGTGCAGGAAGAATGGCTAAAGAAGTTAGTTTATGCAGGCAGGTATTCCGAATGGGGACAGCGTTACGATTATCAGTCGATACGAACGGTATCCGATTTTCAAAACCGTTTTCCTGTGCAGGATTATGAAAGTATAAAACCTTATATTCTTCGACTTAAAGCTGGGGAGCAACGATTGTTGTGGAACTCTGAAGTGAAGTGGTTTGCCAAATCATCGGGAACCACCAGCGACAAAAGCAAATTTATTCCGGTAACAGCAGAAGCTCTCGAAGAATGTCATTTTAAAGGTGGAAAAGATTTGCTTTCCATTTATTGTAATAATCACCCCGAAACGGGTCTCTTTAACGGGAAATTATTGTCACTGGGCGGAAGTCATCAAATTAACTCTTTTAACAACGATTCTTTTTACGGTGATTTATCAGCAATTCTCATTCAAAATCTGCCTTTCTGGATTCAGTTATTCCGAACACCGGAAATTTCTATTGCTTTGATGGATGAATGGGAATCGAAGATCATGCGTATGGCTGAGGCTACATTACGCGAAGATGTGACCAACATCTCTGGTGTTCCTTCATGGACACTGGTTTTATTGCATAAAATTCTTGATCTTACCGGTAAAAAAGACATTACAGAAGTATGGCCTAATCTGGAATTATTCATTCACGGAGCAGTAAATTTTGAACCTTACCGGGATCAATTTAAAAAGCTAATTCCGAACCAGGCAATGAATTACTATGAAACCTACAATGCTTCTGAAGGATTTTTTGGAATTCAGGATCAGCATGGTTCAGATGAGATGTTGCTAATGCTCGATTATGGAATTTTTTATGAATTCATTCCGGCCGATCAGATAAACTCAGATAATCCTAAAACACTAACTCTGGAGCAGGTTGAAACAGGTAAAAATTATGCGATTGTAATTACTACTAATGCCGGATTATGGCGCTATAAAATTGGAACACTGTTGCCTTCACTTCACTGCATCCTTTCCGTATTAAAATAACAGGACGCACAGCACATTTCATCAATGCTTTTGGTGAGGAATTAATTGTAGAAAATGCTGAAAAAGCTATTTCAGAAGCATGCCGAAAAACTGGTGCAGTTATCAGAGAATATACTGCTTCACCATTATTTTTCAGTGCAGGTTCTTGTGGTGCTCATGAATGGCTGATTGAGTTTGAATCGCTACCGGTTGAACTCGAAAGGTTCACAGATGCACTTGATCAGGAACTGAAAATGTGAACTCCGATTATGAAGCCAAGCGTTATAAGGATATGGCTCTAAGACCTCCGATCATACGTGCATTACCATACAATACTTTTTATCAATGGTTAAAAATGAAAGAGAAATTAGGTGGACAGCATAAAGTTCCCAGATTATCGAACGACCGGAAAGTAGCCGATGAAATTTTATCATTTACATCGAAGCTGTATTCATGAAGAATTTAGTTCTTGCCTTATTTTTTATATGTAATCTGGCAACATCTGCCCGGGCTCAGAATTATGAAAAGCTTTTTACGCTTCCTATGGGAGAAAGCAGTTTTACAACCGACCCCATTGGTAATATTTATTTATTTAGTCAGGGCGATATCACTAAACTCGATCGAACAGGAAAAGAAGCAGGAAAGTATTCTACCCGGGAATTTGGAGATATTAGTTATGTAGATGCCAGCAATCCAATGAAAATATTAGTAGTGTTTGCTGCATTTTCGAAGGCTGTAATTCTTGATGCCGGAATGGCTTCCAACAGTACTTTTGATCTGAATATTCAGGGGGCACCATTCGTGAAATTAATTTGCACCTCCCGATCGGATGGTTACTGGATTTTTGATCCGGTAGCTAAAAAAATAAAGCGTATCAATGATCAGTCGGGAATTTTGCAGGAAGGAACGGAATTACGTCAAATCAGTGAAGATCCATTAGAACCGGTGTGGATTGGTGATTCAGGGAAATGGCTGCTTTTAAATGTTCCCGACTATGGAATTCTGGTATTCGATAGTTTCGGAACCTATTTTAAGACACTGCGACCCGGTACAAAAGGACAAATTCAAGCTTCCGGAGATGAAGTTTTGTACAAAGAAGGGGATAGGATTCAGCAAATTTCCATTTCCTCCGGCATCACAAAAACCTTTATAATTCCTGAAAATGAGGCTTCTGATGAATTTCGGATAGAAGGAAACAGGCTGTTAATCAGCCATCAGAAAAACCTTACTGTATATAGTTATTGAAACAACCGATTTAATTTGTATTTTCGGGGCACCCTAATTTCATATTTTCAAACTAACTTCTGAACATGCATATTGCCGTTGCCGGAAACATTGGATCCGGAAAAACCACGCTGACCACACTACTGGCCAAACATTTCAAATGGGAACCACATTATGAAGATGTTGATGATAATCCCTATCTAAACGATTTTTATGAAGATATGCAACGCTGGTCGTTCAATCTCCAGATTTACTTCCTGAATTCGCGCTTCGGGCAGGTTGCAGAAATTATGAAAACCGGTAAAACTATTATTCAGGATCGGACCATTTATGAGGATGCCAACATTTTTGCTCCCAACCTGCATGCTATGGGACTCATGACAACCCGTGACTTTAAAAATTATCAGGAACTTTTTAATCTGATGGTAGAATTTATTAAGCCGCCGGATTTATTAATTTACCTCCGCGGTTCGGTGCCATCATTAGTAAAGCAGATTGAAAAACGTGGTCGTGCCTATGAAAATTCAATTCGTATCGATTACCTCCGTCGCCTGAATGAACGCTACGAAGCATGGATTTCAACTTACGAATTTGGTAAGATGCTGGTGATCGATATCGATGAAATTAATTTTGCCGAAAATCCAGAACACCTTGGTATGATTGTGAATCGGGTGAATGCAGAATTGCACGGTTTATTTTAGAAGTACCAGTTGCTTCATGGTTACGACACCATCTGCACCAATGATCCGGATCAGATAAATTCCATTCGTAAAGGATGCAACATCCATGGTAATTTCTTCACCTGCAAAGCTGAAAGTTTGATTCATACGGTGAATGGTTCTTCCAGTGTAATCGGTAAATGTTATCATTACTTCTTCACTTTCTGGTGCCACCAGATGTATGAAACCGGAACCAGGATTTGGATATATTTTCCAGTCATTTGTTGCTTGTTGTTCATCGATTCCGTTAGGTATATTGCATAATTTGACCATCCAGAAATCGCCGTTTCCTTTCGTATTTTCGGAGACATATCCACCGGAATCCGACATAGTTAAATTCACCACAACAAAACAATCTGGACCTGAAGGAATAGCTGTTCCCAATTCATCATGACCATTAGTAAAAATGGTTTTATCCCACAGAAATGTTCCTGCGGAATCGGTTTTAACAACCCAGGTTTGTTCAATGCCAAGGTTTGGTTCTGTTTTATTTCCGTCAGCAGGGGAGTAAGATTCACCACTGACTAAGAATCCACCATCATCTAATTCAACAACTCTGCTTATATCTTCAATTTCAGATCCGCCAAAAGTGCGGTCCCATAATTTATTTCCTGCTGCATCAATGCGAACCATCCAATAGTCGCTTCCCGCAGGAGTAGCATCATGATTAGGTTCAGATTTGTCACCTGAAGCCTCCGAAAACGACTGACCGCCCAATAAAAAACCACCATCAGAAACAAGAATCATGTCGAATAACCAATCGGTATAATTTCCACCAAAAGTTTTATCCCACACTTTATTCCCCTGGGAATTGACTTTAACCACCCAATAATCCCAGTTTCCCTGGCAAGGTTGTGTTTTATCACCTCCGGGATTTGATTTGGAATAACCTCCAATTAAACAACCACCGTCGGCAGTAAGGCAGGAAGCCGTTATAAAGTCATCTTCCAGGCCACCAAAGCGACGATCCCATTGCTTTACACCGGAAGCATTAGTCTTCACCAGCCAATAATCCCATGCACCCTGATTCACCTGGGTCTTATCACCACTTATCCCCGAAAAGGAAGATCCTGCAAGCAGGTAACCCCCGTCTGGAGTTTGATTTACACTGTTTAATATATCGAATGAGGTTCCGCCAAATCGTTTATCCCACTGTTTGTTGCCTGATGCATCTGTTTTTACAATCCAATAATCGTTGGATGCCAGCGTAGGGTCCCAATTAGGTTCGGTTTTATCGCCGGAAAGTCCCGAAAAAGTTTGACCACCAAGTAAATATCCGCCATCAGATGTGCGCACATAATCCATTAATTCTTCACTTCCTGTTCCACCATAGGTTTTATCCCATAGTTTCGGTCCATTAGCAGCTGCTTTCAGTATCCAGAAATCAGAAGAGTTATAACTCGTATCCCTGTTATCTTCTGTTTTGTCACCTGAAATTCCGGAAATAGAAGAACCGGCCAGAAAAAAAGTGCTGTCCGGTAATTGTTCAAACCCCGTTATTATATCATCTAAAGTACCTCCAAAGCGTATATCCCAAAGCTTTGCAAAGGGGGGGGACTGGGCATGCAATATGGCGGACTGACAAAGAAAAAGGAGCAATAAATATTTTTTCATGACGATCTTATGTTAAAAGACACAATAAATTTACAAATAATACCCATAATACACCTTAAAATAAAATTATTTCGTAGAATTGCTGCTATTTGTATTCTTTTTCACATTTTCCGTGTTATTCAGGAATAATTTTTATCTTGAACCCGTGAATCGCACATTTTGATTCGATTCACACCTAATTTGAATTATTATGATTAGCATGGTCAAAAAAGAAAAATTTCAGATTGAATTTGAAATGCATTGTTCGCCAAGAATATTATTTAATTACTTAAGTACACCTTCGGGTTTATCGGAATGGTTTGCTGATGATGTGATAGTTAAGGATGGTGTATATACTTTTAAATGGACAGGTACTGAATCGCATGCCAAAGTTGTACATAAAAGAGATCACCAGTTAATCAGATTTAAATGGATTGATGAAACCGATGAGTCCTTTTTTGAATTTGAAGTCCTTACCGATGATCTTACTTCTGATGTAGCTTTGCTCATAACTGATTTCTCAACTCCTGATGATCAGGAAGAAACCAAACGGTTATGGGATACGCAATTGCATAACCTTAAACAAATAATAGGTTCCTGAGTTTAGTATAAATCTAAAACTGTTCGTACAAAAAGCAGTACCTTATTTTTTAAAGATGCGGATTCCTCAAATGGAATTTTAATGGCAGCCTTCAGAAAATTTTGATGGATTCCATTTGATGGTTTTAATTCCTGAAGAAATTCTTCGGCAGGAATAAAATTTGGTTTTTCTAAGAAATGCTCCCACTGATTTTCATTCCTGCAAACCACCAAACCCGGGAAGGACTTCATGAGTTGCGAAATAAATTCCCTGACCTCAATCTTTTCGAAACAGGTTCCGGAAACGTGAAAGGTCACAGAAAAATAATTCCCCCACCAAACAAGGGTCCGGAATGCAAATAGCTGATCTTTTTGAAATGTTGCAGGATGATCGAGTATAAACCATGGGTAGCCCAGATAATTTTCGCCACGGCTGATTTTACCTCGTTTCCGGAATGCCGATTCAGGTATTTTGTGAACATAATCACCCGCAGTTTGTTGAATTTGAGCCTCTATATCTCCCAGTATATCAATAATATGATCCGATAATTGACGTTTCTTAAGGAACAATTCCCGGTTTGACAGGAAACGGAGTTCATCGTCGTTCAGGCTTAAATTCGTATCTTTCGGGCTCATAATTAATGGTAAAGATAGTGCTCTGTACAGTATCTGCCAATCACACCTAAAAGAGGAATCCGACAACAAGTGAAAAAGCTTTACAAACTGGTTTTTGTCTCCTTCCTGGCCCCTTTGCTGCTACATTTTTGTAGTCTTGTTTGTGTTGTTAATGCAGTTTTTGTGGAAGTATATTGATGACCTGGTAGGAAAAGGACTCGAGTGGTATGTGATCGGAGAATTATTATTTTATGCATCTGCAACATTAGTCCCCCTTGCATTACCATTGGCCATTCTTGTATCTTCCATTATGACTCTTGGAAACCTTGCCGAGCATTATGAGTTGGTGGCTGCAAAATCAGCCGGAATCCCTCTTCAGAAAATTTTACGTCCGCTTCTTGGTGCAGCATTGGCAATCAGCATCATGTCATTCTATTTTTCCAATTATATGTTGCCCTACACGAATTTAAAAATGGGATCACTTTTATATGATGTGAGGCAGCAAAAACCGGCTTTGTACATCAGAGAGGGCATCTTCTATAATGGCATTGATGGCTATTCCATAAAAATCGGAAAAAAGGAATCCGACAATCAGACCCTGCATAACGTGATGATCTATGATCATACAGCTCAAAAAGGTAACACGAAAGTGGTAATTGCTGAAAAGGGAAAAATGGCCATGTCGGATGATGAAAAATATCTGATTGTTACCTTACTTAATGGACATAGTTATGAAGAACAAAAACAAGGGAGGCCGAATGAAAGAAATAAAAATCCTTTGCTGAGAAATCAATTTAAGACTTATAAAATCAGTTTTGATTTATCCACTTTCAAACTGAACCGTACCAATGAAGATCTGTTCAAAGACAATTATCAGATGCTAAATCTGGATCAGTTGGAAACAGCACTCGATAGTTTTGAGGTTCAGCTTGCCGGTCGCAAAAGTGAGATGCAAAAAACAGTTGCTTCCTATTACATGACTTTTCGCGACAGTCTGCTAAAAACTCCTGCAAGTAATGAAACCAATTTCAATCGCCTTGATACGCTGATTTCAGATCCTGTTTACGAAAGTGCTCTGGGACAAGCACGAAATGTTAAGGCTTACCTGACCAGCACTGCGGATGAAATGGATGCAAGAGAAAAATTGCAGGCTCGTTTTGCTATAGAATGGCATCGGAAATACACACTATCGATAGCATGCTTTATTTTGTTTCTGATTGGTGCTCCATTAGGTGCAATTATCAGAAAAGGAGGTATTGGAATGCCCGTAGTTGTTTCTGTAATGTTTTTCCTGGTTTTTCATGTGATGTCGATAATGGGTGAAAAATTTGCACGCGAAGGTGTTATAGAACCAAGAATAGGAATGTGGATTGCTCCGGCAGTATTACTTCCCGTAGGATTATTTTTACTTTACAAGGCTACCCGTGATTCAGCATTGTTTGATATTGAATTGTACTCCCGCTTTTTCAAAAAACTGATTCCTTCGCGTAAGAAATGAAAATTCTGCAACTATGTCTGAGAATACCGTTTCCTCCGGCTGATGGCGGCACCATTGCCATGTACAATATGGCCCGTTCCCTCGATAAAGCAGGCGCATCAGTAACTATGTTGTCGTTTAATACCCGAAAACATTTCATTGCTCCCGAAAAATTATCTCCAGAAATAAGAGAAAAATTCAGGGTACAGGGCGTGTTTCTGGATGCTACAGTTAAGGCTGTTCCTGCTATTCTTAATTTCTTTAATAATAAATCCTATAATATTTCCAGGTTCGATACTCCCGCATTTCATCATGCATTGGAAGATTTACTCCAAAAGGAAAAATTTGATGTAGTGCAGATGGAAAGTCTTTTCATGACTCCTTATCTTAATACCATCCGGAAATATTCAAAAGCAAAAGTGGTTCTTAGAGCGCACAATGTGGAATATATGATTTGGCAGCGTCTGGCATCTGCAGCCGGTAACCCACTTAAAAAATGGTACCTTAATTTTCTGGCAGGCAGACTTAAGACCTATGAAAATGCTATTCTGAATGAGCTTGACGCTATTATTGTTCTAACTGAAGATGATCGTAAATTGTTTGAATCTACGGGTGCTACAATTCCATTGCTGGTTTCTCCAATCGGACTCGATACTGAGCACTATAAAGTGACAAACAATACTTCCCGGGAGCTTCATTTTTTTCATCTGGGATCAATGGATTGGTTGCCTAATATTGAAGCCGTTAATTGGTTTCTTGAACATTGTTTTCCGGTGATTAAAAAGGAATTCCCCAAGGTAATTTTTCACTTCGCAGGTAAAAGTATGCCTGATTCTATTTTTAAGCAGGCTTCTGAACAACTGAAAGTGTATGGCAGAATTGATGATGCCCGAACGTTCATGTCAGATAAATCGGTTATGCTGGTTCCCCTGTTATCGGGTGGTGGTATGCGTGTAAAAATAATTGAAGGCCTCGCTATGGGAAAAACAATTATCTCCACTGCTATCGGAGCAGAAGGAATTAAATATACTGAAAATGTAAATATGCTGATCGGCAATACACCGGAAGAATTTATTGCCCGGATCAGGGAATGTATTGCCAATCCATCAATGGCTCATGCAATTGGTAAAGCAGCGAGGGAACTGGCTGTTACCAAATATGAAAATTCTGTGCTCGGTAAAGAGGTGATTTCATTTTTTAATCATACTATTTTAAAGGAAAATTGAATTGCATTCCATATGAAAATTGTAATGATAGTTTCCAGATTTCCATATCCTTTAGAAAAAGGCGATAAACTTCGCGCCTTTCAACACTTATCCTATTTAAATCAGGCCGGACATGAAGTTTATTTGATTGCACTTTCGGATGAAAATGTCAGCGAACAATCGAAAGCTAAAATACAGTCTTTGTGTGCTTCTGTACAAATAATTAAATTATCTTTCCTGAACAGAGTTATGAATCTGGTTTTTTCCTTTTTTCAGTGGTTTGCCTTTACAAGTTGGATATTTTTACAGCAAAAGCATTCATAAATTGATTGATAAAACGATCCAACAAATTCAACCCGGAATTAATTTATTGCCAGTTAATCCGTACCGCATTGTATAAAAAGAATTTCGAAAGTATTCCCGGAATTATCGATTATATGGATGCATTTTCGATTGGTACCGCCCAACGTCTGAAGAATGCTCCCACTATTTTAAAGCCTGTATTTAAAAGAGAGCTTGCGAAGGTAAAATCATTTGAAATGGGTTCATTCAAATGGTTCAAGAGCCACCTTATCATTTCTGATCAGGATCGCAAAAATATGTCGGTTCCTGATGCCGCTTCTGTGCGGGTAATACCTAATGGTGTCGACACAGACTTCTTTCAACCTGCAAATGTTCCCAAATCTATTGATATCACCTTTGTTGGGAATATGAATTATCCTCCCAATATTGATGCAGCAATTTTTTTAGTCAGAGACATAATGCCTGTAGTCTGGAAAAGCAAACCGGAAATTACCGTACAATTAGCAGGTGCTAATCCGCATGCTTCTGTTGTTGCGCTTGCTTCTGAAAAAGTTAAAGTTACAGGGTGGGTGAACGATATCAGAGACTGCTATCACATATCACGGATATTTGTAGCTCCAATGCGAATTGGAACAGGATTGCAAAACAAATTACTGGAAGCTATGGCAGTGAAATTACCTTGTATCACTACATCTATTAGTTTTACTCCTTTACATGCTGATGCACAAAAGGATATTTTAGTTGGAAATACGAAGGAAGAACTTGCCGGACACATTCTTTTTCTGCTTCAAAATCCCGATAAAGCTGAAATAATTGCCAGGTCAGGTTTTGATTTTGTAACAGGAAGGTATTCCATCAAACATTCCTTTCAGACTTTGGGCACTGTTTTTATGAAAATGGTATAAAATAAGAATGCCGCAATCTTACGGGATTGCGGCTTATTCTTGAGTTTTCTCAGATGGGCTGCGAGCCTTACGGGGCTGGCTTTCACCCTGACAATCAACCTATACTAACCAAAACCAAATCTTATCTTCTAACGCTATTCCGGTGTTAAGGTTTCAGATGCCGGGCAGCCTTACGGGGCTGCCCTTAACCTGACAATCAACCTAACTAACCAAAAACCATATCTTTCACCGTTTGGTAGGCCTTATGGGGCCTGCTTGGCTATATTTTAATGTCATCGTTTGACACTACTATTTTAACATCATTTGATGGGGTAAGATTGTTTGTTTAGCCCGACTTATTGCATTTGTAAGGAAACCCGTCATAATCTGGAATTAAAACGCATGATCCATCTTTCTGACCAATTACGTGATAGATTATCAGCAGATTCTTTGAACAACAACCTGCATTAATCTGTTGGGTAACATGTAAGCAATCGCTTGAATTTGTCGTTTCAGACCGGAAAATGTACCGATTGTGACGCCTAAAAATGGCAACAGGGCAGGAATCAGGGAATTCTGTCTAAATTTGCACACTCAACCACTAGAAATCATTCCAAAATGACTGCTTTTGAAGCCACAAAACTGAATACTATTGAAGAAGCACTTGAAGATATCCGCCAGGGTAAAGTCATCATTGTTGTTGACGATGCCGACCGGGAAAACGAAGGTGACTTTATAACTGCTGCCAGAAATGCAACCCCTGAAGTAGTGAATTTTATGGCAACTCATGGTCGCGGATTGATTTGTGCTTCATTAACTATAGAGCGTTGTGAGGAATTGCGATTGGATATGATGGTTGCAAATAACACATCTTCCAATGAAACGCCTGTTACTATATCAGTTGATTTACTCGGACATGGCTGTACCACAGGGATTTCTGCCAGCGATCGTTCCAAAACTATACTTTCATTGATTGATCCAGACACCAGACCTGAAGATTTGGGTCGCCCTGGCCATATTTTCCCATTGAAAGCTAAAAACGGTGGTGTTCTTAGAAGGGCAGGCCACACAGAAGCTACAATTGATCTGGCCAAACTGGCTGGTTTTGAGCCTGCCGGAGTCCTGGTTGAAATTATGAATGAAGATGGAACTATGGCCCGGTTGCCCGATCTGTTTTCAATTGCTAAGAAATTTAACCTGAAGATTATTTCAATCGAAGACTTGATTTCTTATCGTCTCAAGACTGAAAGTCTGATCGAACGGCAAGTTGACATAAAACTTCCTACCGAATATGGTGATTTTAATTTGGCGGCCTTTAAACAACTGACTAACGATCAAAACCACCTGGTTATTTATAAAGGAACCTGGGAAAAAGATGAACCGGTGTTGGTGCGGGTACACAGCTCCTGCGTCACAGGCGATATTTTTGGTTCTTGCCGTTGTGATTGCGGCCCACAATTACATAAAGCCATGCAAATGGTTGAAGCAGCGGGCAAAGGATTAATTGTATACATGAATCAGGAAGGCAGAGGTATTGGTCTGCTGAATAAACTGAAAGCATATAAACTTCAGGAAATGGGTCGTGATACTGTGGAAGCTAATTTAGAGTTAGGATTTCAGATGGATGAACGCGATTATGGAGTGGGAGCACAGATCCTCCGAAATATGGGCGTGACTAAAATGAGACTGCTTACCAATAACCCTACTAAGCGTGCAGGATTGATTGGATATGGTCTCGAAATAGTTGAAAATTTGCCATTGGAAATTGATTCCAATGAACACAACAAAAATTACCTGGAAACGAAAAGAGATAAAATGGGACATACTATTAAACAGAACGAAAAGTAAAACCCCGAATACTATTAAAATAAAAAAGCTGTTTCAACCGAAACAGCTTTTTTATTTAGTGATTAACTTAGGAAATCAGCTCTTCCATTTAATTGTACAGCCAATTGCCTTAGTAAAATTGGTGGTCACTTTTTTACCTGCAAGAATTTCATCAAGTGCCTGTTCCACATATCTGGTTTGCACATTTTCAGGTTCATAAGTATTGTCATCAATTGCCCCAATATACGCAACGCTATAAGCACTTTCTTCTCTTGTCAGTACAAAGACATGAGGAGTTCTGACAGCACCATAAACAGAAGCTACTTTCTGATCCACATCATAGATGTAAGGGAAAGGGAATTTCTTTTCAGAAGCCCGAACAACCATAGCTTCAAAGCTATCGTCGGGTGATTTAACAGGGTCATTAGGATTAATGGCTACTACCGGATAACCTTGTGCAGCATATTTATTATGCAGGGCAATAATGCGATCTTCGTATGCAACGCTGAATGGACAATGGTTGCAGGTGAAAATCACAATGGCTCCCTTGTTATTTTTAAGTCCGGCCAGTGAAACCATTTTGCCATCTACATTTTTGAGATTGAAATCGGCAGCTTTATCGCCAACTTTAAAACCTGTTTCAGATGGAGCAGCAGCAATAAACAGGAATAATATTGCAGGTAGGATGAGAAGTTTTTTCATGATATCATTTAATTAGGGGTTTAACAATTTCATTCAATTCTGTAAAGATAAACTCTTTTTCAAAGAAAAGGGGAGCTGAAGCAGTGCCTCCGACTATCAATGTGGCAGGAATGGCACCACTCCAATTGGGATTCACCTTATCAATCCAGCTATTGTAATTAGGTTCATCTAAGACAACTACTTTCGACTGAATATTTTTCTCTTTTACAAATGGATTTATTCTGCTTTCCAATTGCTTTTTAAAATCAAGACTCACTAAAACAACTTTGAGTTTAGATGATTTATTTTCTGCTGCTAACCGATCGAAATACGGCAGTTCCTTTACGCAGGAGCACACCAGGTTGCCCAAAAATTTATTACATAAAGTGTATCACTTTTTTGGTTCATTAAATTTTCAATATAATCCCACTTCACAATCTCAACCGATTGAGCATCTGACCGGAGAATGATGCAGGATAAGAAAAAGAAAAAAGAACAGCAATTTTAATTTTCATATTTAAAATATTTATGATGTTATTATTTTTTACCAAGGACAAAATGGTGACTGGAAATGATAAATTTTTTGGATAGATAAAAACGATGTGCATCAAATCTCATCACTCCTGAATCAAGGTGAATTTGCCCGATTTCATTTTTATCTGCATAGGCAATTACCCAGTCCATAATCATTGCTGCATATCCATTTTTTCGGTATTCCGGAAGTGTATTCAGATCATCTATATAAATATAATTTCCACGGTGCAATTTGTAGCCTGACCAAAATCCTGCAACTGAGACTGCTTTGCCATCCCTTTCAATAAAAACTACTTTAAAACCATCATTAATCATGGATCTTAAAATGACCGGAAGAGCTGCGGCTTCGATATGAGGTCTGAGATCTAAAAACGCTTCCCGGCATTTTAGGATATCTTCGTCGGTTATAACTTCTTTTACCATTTTATGTATTTCTTTTGAGCATTAACCGCCCTGCTACAAATAGTATTGCACAGGGAATCCAAATGTACTTAATTTCACTTTTAATTACCGCTATTCCCCAACTGCTGAAGAAATTTTCAAATCCTATAGGGCTTACCAATACAGGTCGGTAGGGAAGAAAAAATCTTTGATCGCTGAAAGGAATAAAAAAGCCAACACCTAATCCCCCTGTAGTCATAGCATCCAATATTCCATGAGAAACGGTTGAGATAAATAAAAACAGGTTTACAGTTGCAAAGGCTTGAATATCATAGCGCTGTTTTCGATGAAATAACAGCGTTATTAAAACGGAAATCGCAAAGGCAAACAGAATAGAGTGGGTGATTCCCCTATGACCCATTGGACTTTCATAGGGAATTCCTATTCCGAAGGTAATTACATCAGCATCAGGAAGCATAGACAAAATAATTCCTGCAACCAGCACAGGTGTAGTGATACACTTTTGTGGAATCAACTTACCTGCTGTTAATGCCACAACTGCATGTGAAATAATGGTAGCCATATAATTTCAAAATTAACAATATTGCACGATCTGTGTTACCAACATTATCATGGAAGTAATATTGTTCATTATTGCCATTTTACTGGCATTAACCGGTCTGGCCGGATGCATAATCCCAGGTTTACCCGGACCACCATTGAATTTTATGGCCATTTTATTGGTTCAGTGGGCCTTCCAGCCATTTTCAGCATCCTTTCTGTGGATATGGGCTGCAATCACTCTGGTAATGGTTATCCTCGATTATTTCCTACCCGTTTGGGTTTCCAAAAAATTTGGTGCTACCCGTGAAGGCATTATCGGCAGCATTATCGGTTTAATTGCAGGAATGATTTTCCCACCAATTGGAATGATTGCGGGCCTCATTATTGGAGCTGTTTTAGGAGATATGATTGCAGGTAAATCGTTTCAGGATGCAGCCAAATCGGGACTAGGAAATGCGGTAGGCACACTTTTCTCAATCGGCTTTAAATTGATAGTTTCGGGAATGCTTACCTGGTATACCTGCTCCAGGATTGTAATGTATTACCTGTAACCGATACTTATCAGCCAGTTTTCGATAATTTTCAGCCCTTGTGTCGTCATTACCGATTCAGGATGAAACTGAACTCCATGTATTGGTAGTATTTTGTGCGAAAGGGCCATAACAGTATTTTCCTGATCAGTTGCAGTTATCTTCATACATTCCGGAAAATCTCCATTATCAACTACCCAACTGTGATAATGTCCCGACTCAAATGTACTTGCCAAACCTTTAAAAAAGTGGGCAAGCAGCATCTGTGACCCTGATTTCTTTTTGAACCCCATGCCAAACCTTCGGTAATTGTTTCAGTTTGCCACCGAAATGTACTCCCAGAGCCTGATGCCCCAGACAGATTCCAAGTATCGGTTTGTGTTAACTGCTGCTGCAATTAATTTATTCATAATTCCGGCCTCTTCAGGTAATCCCGGGCCAGGCGACAACATAATAGCTCCAAATTGCAAAGCTTCTTCCACAGTAATTTCATCATTACGTTTCACCACAACCGGAACAGTAGTTAGTTGGGTGATATAATGATATAAATTCCAGGTAAAGGAATCGTAATTGTCCAGTAAAAGAATCATTTAAGTATGGCAATGTTACTTGAAATGCAAAGGTAAGTGCTTTCCTACTTGCATTCAAACATAACCAAATTAAGTAGCAACAACTACTAGTTACCGGGTTGTATAATCACCCGCTTGGTAATATTGCTTTTTTCAGTGGTTGCACGAACGAAATAAATACCTCCCGAAAGATGATTAAGATCGGCACTGATCACAGGATTATGTTCGTTTTCGAAATGTTGTGTGAATACAATCTTACCAACTGCATCCATGATGAAAACATCTCCGGTTTCTGCAATAGGGTAGGCCAGATCAACATTGATATCCCCTGATGATGGATTTGGGAAAACCTGCATCCTTGATTCCTGAATAATTTCAGGCTCAGTCAGCAAATAACCAACAGTGAAATTCTGTGTAAAGCGGGTTCCGAAATCAGCTTCAAAAAATTGAAGCACTCCGGGACCAAAAGCATTCACAAACCGCACATAACCGGTACCGTCACTATTGGCAAAGAAACTTAAACCATCTTTTCCACTATCATTTACATTGAATGAATAGCAACCCGGAGACAAAACCACTGTGTCACGATAAATAGTATTCGATGCCAAAATTCCATTTGTATAAACAGTGTTTCCTAAATCATCTTTAATGTTCCACGAAGTTTCTGTATAGGCACTGTTGGTTTTAAATAAAACAGCAAATGAATAAGGATGTTGAACCGGGAATTTCACGGTGGTGTACATGGTATCATTGTAAGCATATTGATCGGCAGTTCCATTTGGATTGCTGATGTATGCATAAAATTGCTCCGACTGATTGCTCACCGAATTCCAGTCGAGTGCCCCAAGTTGAACCTGCACCGTTTTATTGAAATCCAGGGAACCGGTCCAGTTAAAAACTGAAGGGGTTGCACCTTTTATTCCATAGGTAATAGTAGCACTGGTAAGTGTAGTAGAACCAGTATTTTTAATGGCAATAAGCGGATTATTACAAATAGGATTGAAGCGATTATAGTAAAAATCGTCGTTTGGTGAAAGAATTTCTTCCATGGATGCATCAACACTAAAATTTGGAGCCGAATAGGTTATTAACTGTGCTGCCATAATGTAATTCGGATTTTGTCCCGAAACGGTATTGGTGTAAGCATCAATGTCCATATCAACAGTTACAGGGTTACCCGGTGTATAAAGTCCGGTGATTTCATGTTCTTTAATAGAACCTTTTTCTCCCGGACACCAGTTAGCTCTGTCATAGATCCATGTACCTGCCTGATGCATAAGATGATTCAGACCGCAGTCGTTCCGCCAGATTGCCTGCTGGAATTGTTGTATTCCATCTAATTTAATTCGATAATTCTTCTGGCAAAATTCAGCACAGTTCTGTGTCCCTGCCCCATGTCCGGTAGGAATTATTCTTAACATGGCCATTGACTCGTTAGCAGCAGTATTGAAAGTTTTAGGTATTAAATAATTTTCAATTGGATTCGATGTATTTCCATAAGGAAAACCACCCGGACCTGAATTATATACTGTATGAATATTTACAGGTGTTCTCGGAGGTGTTCCTTCAATGAAGTGGAAGTCGAGGGTAATGGCAAATCCATCAGACCACCCACCATAAAACGCACGAATTTCAACACTATCGCGAAGTATATCTGCAAAATCGGTCACATCAAAATGAATGGTGTTACTCCATGAGGTATTGTAATAACCACCATAAGGAGTAATTACTCTGGCTAATTCTATTCGTTCCACCACTTCAAAAACATCATAATATGGAGTGAAAACATTAATGAGAGCAGTGTCATATCCAACCAAAACAGAGTCTATTATTGTTCCGGATGAATTGAAAATATAATTATAGAATCCGGCTTCATACAGGAAAGTTGAATCGGTAAGAAGAGTTGGATCGGTTGGATCATTGTATATCATTACCAGGCAGATGATGCCAATGATGAATCAACGCTCATGGTGGTGGTATTGAAAAAATATTCATACACCGCATTTGAATTGCCGAAAATGGTATCGGGAGAGGCACCATTAATCACATATAACGGAGCTGATTCTAATGTTGAATCGAGTGCACCGGTTTTGTGTAAAGCCTCCACCTGAACAGTGTAATCCCAATCTGAGCATCCGGTTGGAGGACAGCCTAAAGTGAAATCCAGATTTATTCTCCGATAGGAGGTCCCCGGTGCAGGAAATACACCCCATTGATTGTATTGTCCCCACCAGTTCATATTTATTGCATTGTGAACCCTGATTGAGGTTGTATCACCTTCGGCAGCTTTGGATTTTTCAGTTGTTCCCAGAAATAGCATCAAGGAAATTAATGCCAGTAATTTAATCTTGTTCATTTTTATCAGATTGAGAACGGGAAATTAGGGAATTCCCGCATCATACCACTGATATTTCGGCTCAAGTCAATCAAATTCTACAAATTTCTCATTTCATTGGGATGCGTATCTTTGCAGTATGAAACCAAAAACTCCTTCCGCTTCTGCTTGTATAAACACAGAAATAATTCTTCCAAATGATACCAATACACTAGGTAACTTAATGGGAGGCAGACTTTTACATTGGATGGATATTTGTGCCGCCATTGCAGCCCACCGTCATTGTGGTCGGGTAGTTGTTACAGCAAGTGTGAATAATGTGGCTTTTAATCAGCCCATCCGATTAGCGGAAATTGTTACGCTGCAGGCAAAAGTTTCCCGGGCATTTAATTCCTCCATGGAAGTTTTTATAGATGTTTGGGTTGAAAATAATGCCACCGGCGAACGCAGAAAATGCAATGAAGCAATTTATACGTTTGTTGCGGTCGATCAAATGGGGAATCCCATTAATGTTCCGGAATTAGTACCTGAATCTGATGAAGAAAAAGCACGCTATGACGGTGCACTTCGCCGCCGCCAGTTGAGTCTGATTTTAGCAGGTAAGATGAAGCCCGATGATGCAACAGAATTGAAAGCGCTATTTACAAGATAAGCGTTTCCTAATCTTCATCGCCATGACCATGTCCGTGTGTTCCCATATGGGGCACTGACGTTTGGGAATTGACATTCTCAAAGTAGAACTTGCCTCTGGGAACATTGTAATTACCAATTTCATTCATGGTTTCTGTGTCGTATAATCTTCCATTCACCATAGTATATCGCACTTTTTCAGAATTTTGAATATCATCAAGCGGATTGGCATCCAAAACAATCAGATCAGCCAGTTTTCCGCTTTCTAGTGAACCCAGATCCTTTTCCATACCTATGTAATAAGCACCGTTTACAGTTGCACATTCCAATGCCTGCATATTGGTCATTCCTCCCTGTTGCAACATCCATAATTCCCAATGAGCACCAATACCCTGAATCTGTCCATGCGCTCCTAAATTTACTTTCACACCACGATCAGCCAAAGCTTTGCAGGAACGGGAAACTAGTAAATGGCCATTGTTGTATTCCGCATCCGGAATCATAGTACGATGACGGGAGCGGGGATCTATTACAAAGCGAGGTGTATATTTCAACAGCTTTTGATTCTCCCATACATTGTACTTCTGGTAAAAGTAATATTCTCCGGTAACACCACCATAACCAACAATGAGAGTAGGGGTATAGCCTGTTTTCGATTGTGACCAGAGATTTATAACATCTTCATACAATGTTCCGATTGGTAAATTATGCTCTATTCCGGTGTGACCATCGAGTATCATAGACAAATTATGAAAGAAGAAGGAACCTCCTTCAGGAACAACATTTATTTTCTGACTCCTGGCTGCATCAATTACCATTTGACGTTGATCACGACGAGGTTGATTGTAACTTTTCACTGAGAATGCTCCAAATGCACTGGTACGTTTAATTGCTGACCATGCATCTTCAGGTTTATTGATTACGGTTTTGAAATCGCCTTCAGCACCATACAAAATCCATCCGGTTGAAAAAATTCTGGGACCTCTCATTGTCCCCGATTTAACCATTTCCGATTGAGAAAATACCATTTCTGAATTGGAAGAAGGATCATGAGTTGTGGTTACTCCATAAGCCAGATTGGCATAGTAGCTCCATTGTTTTTGCGGACTCAATCCATGACGGAAGGTGCCTAAATGTGCATGCACATCGATCAATCCGGGCATGATGGTTTTTCCGGTAACATCAATAATTTTGGTATCTGATGATATTTTCATTTCAGCAGCCTTTCCAACAGCCGTGATTCGGTTACCATCAATTAAAACCATACCATCTTCAATTACCGTTCTCGATGCATCCATGGTAATTATACGGGCTCCTCTTAATGCGATTAATCCTTTTGGTTTGTCAGATGCCAACATCAAACCAATTTTCAATCCTGTAGAATCGGCTGGTAAAACGGTATCTCTTGCACCTTCCACAAAGGTGAAGCCATCGGTAATTTTCCGGGTGAAATATTCATCTCCTGCAGTCCAGTGAAGAGCTTTGGAATCAGACGACCAATGCAGACTCAAACCACCATCTTTAGCTGCCTGCGAAACAGGAAAAGCCTTTGCTCCGGAAGCGAGATCCATTGGTTTTCCACTGGGCGGAAATGAGGCGATGTATACTTTAAACAATTCTGTAAATGCTACCCATTTTGCATCCGGACTCGGAACAATGGAGGTTGCATATTTAGAAGTAAAATGAGTTCGTAATTCACTTTCATCGAGCTTTACACTCTTCAGTGATTTGCTGTCACCTTCATCTTCAAAAAAGTAAAATGCATCATTCGAAGCAGTGAACATGGGCGCACTACCTGATTTGCGGATGAAACGGGGTGTGCCTCCGCTAGACGACATCACATAAATTCCGGGTTTTACCGAATGAAGGAACCCCTGATGATCATTTCCTTCTTCCTTAACATAAATAATTTGTTTGCCATCGGGCGACCACGAAGGTGTTCTGAATATTCCTTTATCAGTTGATAATTTCACCGGCTTAGAACCCGCTTTTCCTACTGAAACAGTTTGTATGGCACCCATAGTTTCATCGTTCCAGGAGACATAAACTACCGATTTTCCATCTTTACTAAAAGAAGGCTCAAATTCAAAATCGGTGCTTGTCGTCAAGCGGTATGGCTTACCATCGGGTAACGCTTTTGCATAAAGATAACCGGCAGCATTAAAGACTAATGTCTTCCCATCGGGGGATGTAACAGCATGGCGAATTGCTTTGGCAGGAAAGGAATCCGGTGCTGCATCACGGGTAAACCGAATGGCTTCTGTAATACGATGGCTGTTCGAAACAGTGAATGGAATATCCGTCGATTTGCCGGTTGCTACATCGATCCGATTTAATTTTCCATTAGCCCAAATTATAATTTCCTTATCATCAGGCATCCAGTTAAAATTCGTGTAAACACCAAAAATAGCCCAGGCTTCCTGTTGATCTTTACTAAGCTTATCGTAAACCGGCCATTCTGCTCCGGTTGCCAGATCTCGAATATAAAGGACGGTTTGTTCGCGAACTCTGCGTCCAAATGCAAGCAATTTACCGTTGCGCGATATCTGTGGTCTGAAAGCACCACCATTACCACCAGTCACAATTTCAATTTCACCTTTTTCAGTATCGTAACTTTTTATCAAATAAATCTGGGAATTGGGATCTTTATTGTATTGGAAATAACCTCCCGGATACATATCCTCACTGTAATAAACCAGTTTTCCATCAGGTGAAATGGTAGGCTCACCGAGATCCTGTTGTTCATTTTTTCGCTTGGTAAGTTGAATACCATCACCACCTGAAATATGATACATCCAAAGCTCACCGGCGCCTAATGATCGTCCCGATGTAAAATGTTTGCGGGCAATCAGATAATTTCCGGAAGGGTGCCAAATAGCATTATTCAATAACCTGAAATCCTCTTTGGTGATTTGTTTCGCATTGTTACCATCGCGATCCATAACCCAAACATTATCGCCACCTCCGGCATCAGATGTAAAACAAATCTGTTTGCCATCGGGACTGTAGCGGGGCTGGACTTCAAACGCATATCCTGTTCTTATGGCTTTAGCTTTGCCACCGGTAACAGGCATGGTATAAATGTCTCCAAGCATATCGAACACAAGATCTTTTCCATCCGGACTCACATCCAGATTCATCCAGGTTCCTTCAGAAACATCAAAGTTTACGGATTTGAATTTCCCGGGAGGATAGTTTACATCCCATTTGGGTGCATCATTTTTCTGGGCAACTGTTAAACCGGAGAAGGTGAATGCTGCTGCAATCAACAAGAGTGTCTTTTTCATACTTGTAATTTGAAGGGCTCAAAGTAAAAAAAAGTTTGTCATCGCCGACATAAAAGGAAACACCCTTTTGATGTGACTTAGAATCTAAATAAAAGGTAAAATTCGCTTGATTCTGAGAAAAGTACAGTTTTAGGTAATAGAATAATCTAGGCTTTACTTCTTTTAGCTTTGATAAATTCAAATAGAATAGGGAGGAGAGACAAGAAAATAATGGTTATAATAACCATGCTGAAATTGTCTTTGATGAATGGAATATTTCCAAACATAAATCCTGCACCCAGAAAGAGGATAACCCACAACAATGCACCAACCACATTGAAGGTGATGAATCGATGATACTTCATGGTACCAATACCAGCTACAAATGGAGCAAAAGTTCTGATGATTGGTATAAAACGAGCGTAAATGATCGTTTTTCCTCCATGCTTTTCGTAGAATGTCTGAGTTTTTTCGAGATGTGCTTTTTTGATAAACCGCATGTTCATATTGAAAATCTTGGTACCAAAGGCCTGACCAATGTGGTAATTGACCGTATCTCCAAGAATGGCGGCAATGATCAGCAAAATTCCCATTACCAAAATATTGAGTTCGGATCCCGGTAAAGCAATCACTGCTCCGGTTGCAAACAGGAGAGAGTCGCCGGGCAAAAATGGAGTAACCACAAGCCCGGTTTCACAAAAAACTATAAGGAATACGATGGCATAAATCCACAAGCCGTAGTTATTGGTGAGTTCAACCAAATGCACATCAATGTGCAAAATAAAATCAATGATACTTTTTATAAATTCCATAAAGTCAGTTATATCAGGCTGCTGTAGCGGTTGCTGATGGTAAAACATCAAAACGCCCTAAAAGTTTTAGCATTCTGGTATGTGATTTTATGGCATCCCACATAGTAGTATTTTCATGGTAACTGATTCCAAATTCGTTAGCTGTTTGCTTAACAATAGGTGCCAGTTGGGGATAATGAATGTGACAAATATGAGGAAACAAATGGTGCTCCACCTGAAAGTTTAAACCGCCAAAAAACCATGCCGCCAATGGGCTTTTCATTGCGAAGTTAGCAGTCGTATTCAATTGGTGGATCGTCCAGTTATTCATGATGTCACCTTTTTCATCGGGAGCAGGAAAGGTAGCTCCTTCAACCACATGGG
Source organism: Bacteroidota bacterium (assembly GCA_016713525.1). Taxonomy (GTDB): domain Bacteria; phylum Bacteroidota; class Bacteroidia; order AKYH767-A; family OLB10; genus JADKJB01. Next base: position 115,284 of record JADJOZ010000012.1, read on the forward strand.
CTAATTGGAAAACAACAGCAAGTGTAATTCCCTGAATAAAATGCATGCTGACAAATCCAATTGTTGTCATCCACCATGGTAAATCTATCAGTGCTATTGGCAAAACAAGGAACAAAGCAAAGTATACAGCTTTTGAAATAAATAAAATTATATATTCTTTAACAGGATGTTTTTTATTGTCATAGTTACCAAGTTTCTTTCGGAAAAAAGAGGAGAAATCTTTTTTTAAGACCCAGGAGATTGATGTCAGGCAATAAAAAGAAATAGGCATACCAATGTTGGAAGCGGTGGATCTTTTTAAGCTTATTTTCTGTCGATAAACGAATAAAAGATACCGGTTCTAAATCTTCATCATGCCCGGGAATATTGGTGTATGTATGATGAATTACATTATGCATGAGTTTCCACATGTACTTGTTGGTTCCGGCAAGATTAAAGGTATAACCTAAAATTTTGTTGATATATTTATTCTCAGATAAGGACCCATGAACTGCATCATGTGAAATGTTAAAGCCTACAAAAGCTGTAAATAATCCTAACAAAAGCCAACTGCCTAATGAAGCAATGAAATTATCTCCGGAGAGATAAATTAATAAATAGGATCCTACAAAGCCTGCCAGAAAAAAGATGACTTTAAAAGCCATCAGTGCATTACCTTTATCGGTGATGTGATTTTGTTTAAAATAATCCTGAATTCTGAGATTAAGGGTAGTTGTAAAGTTAGCGTCCTGGACGTTCCTGAATTTGATTTTTTGGCTCATTAATATAATTGGGTCATGTATAAATCGCCGCAAAGTTAGTCATTACTCACATCCCTTTTGCGACGGGGTTCTTGTTTTTTCAACTTTCAATTGTGCAAAAGACTCATTTACAACCAATTCAAAAAATGACAGCCGTCATATCAGAATCAAAGGAAATACCTTAATTTTGTTTTCTTGTAAAGTGAGATCAATACCTAAACATTTGAATGTCAGTATTTGTTAATATCAAAACTGCAATAAACACGAATAATTAATTTAATGAAATCTTATTCTTCTTTTATACCTGTGCTGATTCTTAGCTTATCTATTGGTTTCCAGTCGTGTAAGGATGATAAAGATGACGATTCACCAACTCCGCCTGCACAAATAAAATTTGAGGTTCCTGCAGGGTGGCCACAACCGGTTTATAATTTTGCGAACAATGAAGTAACAAATGAGCGTTTTCAGTTAGGAAGGAAATTATTTTATGACCCACTACTTTCTCGCGACAATACCATTTCCTGTGGTTCATGCCACCTTCAGTCAGGTGCATTTTCTCATATCGATCATAAAGTGAGTCATGGTATCGATGATCTGGATGGCACCCGCAATTCACCGGCATTATTCAATCTTGCCTGGAATACCAGTTTCTTTTGGGATGGTGGCGTTAATCATATCGAAGTACAACCCATAGGACCCATTGAAAACCCTGTTGAAATGGATGAAACGCTTGGGAATGTGGTAGCAAAACTGAATGCCAGCAACACCTATAAAAATTTGTTTCTGAATGCCTATGGAAGCGATTCAATCACTTCTCAGATGATGCTGCGGGCAATCGCACAATTTATGGGCGTTATGGTTTCTTCCAACTCAAAATACGATAAATTTATTCGTGGAGAATCTGGCGGTACTTTCGACGCGCAGGAATTAAATGGCCTCGATTTATTCCGTCAAAAATGCGCTTCCTGTCATTCTGAACCTCTCTTCACCGATCATTCTTTCCGTAATAACGGACTCGATTCTGTTTTCATCAATGATCCCGGAAGAGCACACATAACGCTTGATCCGAATGATGAAGGAAAGTTTAAAGTGCCTTCGTTACGTAATGTGGAGTTGAGTTATCCTTACATGCACGATGGTCGCCTTAAAACGCTCGAAAAAGTTCTCGATCACTATGCTTGAGGCGTAAAAAATTCTCCTACGCTAGATCCCCTGGTGAGTGGGAATATTCCGCTTACAGTTCAGGAAAAAGCCGATATTATTAAGTTTTTAAAAACACTTAACGATTATACTTTTACTTCGGACCCAAAATTTTCTGAGGTCAATTAATTGGGCGAATCCGTCACCTTATTACCATAATTGATTTTCGTTGAAGCTGATTTTGTTTATCGCGAAACTGAACTATGTAATTACCATTAGTGAGTTCACGTGGTAACCGGATTTCGTTGTTAAAGCAGCCTGAAATTTCGCTGATCAACTTCGATGAAGAATCGAAAATGAGCAATTGCAAGCCCGATTCATCTGCTGAATTAGTTCCGATTATCAGATAATCCGTTACAGGATTTGGATAGATTTGTAAAGGTAATTCAGCAGCAACATCCAATTTTTTGAAGTAATTTCATATGCTTCCAAACAAGTGTTGGTGATGGTCAATTTTATTGTGCCACCTTCTTTAGCCGGAGTAACCAATAGATCACCGGTTCCTTGTCCGCTTAATATGTCCCAACCTGCAGGCAATTCCCAGTTTAATTCCAAAGCACCTGATGCACCTATAGCTGAAATGGTTATTGGAACATTTGGCTTAATTATTTCCGGAACATGAATTTCAACAGCTGCAAAATCGCGGTTGCATGGTTCGGTAACAGTTACCAAAATGGAATCGGATGTCATACAACCGTGTCCATTAACTGCTGTCATAATTACACTCCAGGGACCTCCAATGCCTGCTATAGAAGCATCAAATAGATTGCTGCCTACCACACCCGCACCCGAAAAGGTTGCCATTCCGGATGCTTCTAAAACCACCGGTGAAGCGTTTTGAGGAATGGTGAAATCAGAGGTGATAAATGATGTTGAAGGAGCTAAGAAACGGGTAATTTTAGCTGTGGCCGATGCAGTACATCCATGAACAGATGTATAAGTATAATTGTAACTTGTTGCTGAGCCAGAATAAGGAACCGCAATATTGAAAATACCACCAGCTGGTGATCCAACCGGGAATAACGAAATTCCTTCACAACCTGAAATATCGGTTGCCGTAACCACAGGCAAACCATGACGAATTATATTTACCGGAGCAGATGTAAAATTCAAACCGCAGCGATTTTCAATAACCGTAAACACTCCCGGTTGATGTACAAATAATTCACCGTTGCTACCGGTAGAAATGGTAATCCCGTTCAGTTTCCAAACGTAGTTTGAACCTGGTAACCCGGTGGCCTTTAACAGGATGGAATCTCCCTCACAAAATTCAGGTAATCCTGCTGTATTAATAGTTACAGGATCTGTACCGCTATTGCCTATGCCAACGGCCTTCCAGGCATTCAAAACCGCTACATATTCCGGTGAACAACTACCGTACAAATCAATTGTTGCTTTCAGTGTGGCATCCCGAAAACCATCAAAACCAGTGGCAGGAGTAGTATAACCAACCAGACTTTGATACACTATTTTTAAAGCCTTCGCAGCCGATATTCCGGAAACCTGATAAGAAATACCATGATCATTGATACCTGTGCCGCCCTGAGCCAGCAGATAATACCAATAATTTATAAAACCGCTGTTGATATGAACACCGCCGTTATCACCTGTTCCATTATACCAAAGGTTCCCTGATAAGTATCTGGTTGATTAAATAAATTGGGATTTGAAAATGACCGTAGCGTTGTTCCCGAAGCTTCACCCTATGGTCCAGTTTCCTGAAACTCCATTCGTATGAGATTCCAAAGCAACACCAAAAATATCGGCTATGCCCTCGTTAATAATTCCGGGTTCACCACTGTAATTCAGATTTGCAGATTTTTGAATTAATCCATGCGTAAATTCATGCCCTGAAATATCTAATGTGGTAAGTGGAGTGGAAGTGGCATTCCCTGACCCATAAACGACTGCAGATCCATTCCAGAAAGCATTTAACAATCCCTGACCATAATTCAGGTAACTAATCAATTTCATCCCATTATTATCGATGCTGTTACGGTTAAATTGCTGGTGCAAAAAGTCATAATAATTCACTGCGCAATAATGAGCATCGGCAGCATAACCACAACTTGTGGCATTCCATGAATTGTCAGTATCGGAGTAGGAGGTGACCTGCGAATAACCATTTTGAGAATTCAGATTTAATGTTTCAATTCCTTTTCCTTTGGTGGTATTTTTTCAAAGTGAACTGTACACCGTCACTCCAGGTAGGAATACTTTTATTGCCATGATAAACCGTTTGTGCTGTCCCGGCGACATCTGCAAAACACGATTTTTCAAATACATTTTCTAGTTGATTGGTACTGTAATCAACAGTTGCTTGATGTTGGTGCAAATCGTTGTGAAAACTAAAAATAATCCGGTATTTAAGTTTGTATGCCGATTGGTCATCTGTTCTCGACCATAAAACAAACAGACTATCAATTACAATTTCCTGCGAATGATTTCGAAATTCGGGATTTGTTCGAAGTATTAATTCTTTAAACCGATTTTGTTGACTGATTGAGTTATAATTTTCAGGCATACTTGCCGGTTTCATAAACAAACCTTTGGCAGGAAAACCTGAAATTTCCAGATTCGCTGAGGGTTTCTCATGGACTATAACAATTGCATTTTCGACAAGCACACCATCTATAAACTGCTGAAAACGATAATGTTGCGTATCGGTTAAATCTGTTTCTACATTAATAAACTCCCATGTAGTTCCCTGTTGGATTTGCTCCCCCTGATTTGTTAGCAATTGATTGATATTTAGACCAATAGCTGATGAGTTACCAGATAACGGACGATTGTCACCGGCTTTGACAGCAAAGCAACAAACGGCCATTATCAACACCTGAAAAACAAGGAATTTTCTGATTATTACACGCATCATAGTATTAATCTAAATTCGCAAGTGGTTGAATGTCGCTTGAATTTGACGAACTGCACCATTTTATAGGTCAATACCGCCTATGGAGCGATATAAAAGAGCGGGTTTGATTTCCGGATTTGATGGCGTAATCCTATATTTGTAAAGTCACAGCACTTGTATTTTTAAATGAAAGTTGATTATATAGCCCTTTCTATCCCTATTTTTTTCCTTCTCATTGGAATTGAATTGCTGTATGGTGTGATTAAAAAAGTTCAGCTTTACAGGCTTAATGACTCTATCACCAATATCAGCCTGGGCATCGGACAACAGGTGACGGGAGTTTTCATGAAAACGGCACTCTTTTTTTGGTTATCTCTATCTCTATGAGAACTACCGGATAATGACACTGGAAAGCACTGTTCTTATCTGGATTTATTGTTTATTGGAGTCGATTTTTTCTACTATTGGTTTCACCGGTTGAGTCATGAAGTTAATGCCATGTGGGCAGCTCACATTGTACATCATCAGAGTGAAGATTACAACTTATCGGTTGCCTTGCGACAATCGTGGTTGCAAAGTGCCTTTTCATGGGTGTTTTATTTACCACTTGCAATTTTAGGATTTGAACCTGTGATGTTCCTTACCATAAGTGCATTCAATACACTGTATCAATTCTGGATTCACACCAGACTAATTAAGAAAATGGGACCACTCGAACTTATTCTGAATACGCCTTCTCACCATCGTGTTCACCATGGTTCAGATCCAAAATACATCGATAAAAATCATGCAGGAACCTTGATTATCTGGGATCGCATGTTTGGTACTTTCCAGCAGGAAGAGGAGGAACCACATTATGGTATTACCACTCCGCTAAACAGCTGGAATCCGGTATGGGCAAATATGCATTATTGGAAAGACCTGGTTGATGAATCGAGACAGGTTAAAGGGATAAAAGATAAAATGCTCGTTTTTCTGAAACCTCCCGGTTGGTTTCCTGCTTATTTGGGTGGTTTCAAAGCACCAAAAGAAATCGATGAAACACAGTATGTCAAATATGACACTAAGACTTTCAAAGCCATTCATGGTTACATACTTTTTCAGTTTACCATAGTTCTGGGAGTGGCAACCTTATTTTTATTCAATCAGCAAAACATGAATTGGTATCAGTCGCTGGCAGTGGCATTGCTGCTTATTTTTTCATTGCTGATATTCGGTCAATTTTTTGAAAACAGGAAACATGGGGTTCAGTTGGAATTGCTTCGATTATTATCGATGATTCCGGTTGCCTTGTTATTTATGAAAGTATCATTTTTTACAACGCTCCTGCCCGTAACTTTGGTTCTTGTTGTAATTTCATTGATCACCATACAACTCATTCTGGAAAGTACTTTCCGCACTAAAAACAGAACAATCTGATGCAATCACTTTTATATCCGAGATTCACATTTATTTATGCAATTCTTAGCATACTGGTTATTGTGGCAGATGTGATGGACCTCACATGGACTTATTACCTGACCAAACCCATGGTTTTATTGGTGTTGTTTTTCTTTTACAGGATTCAAACCGGCGCGGTAGAAAATAAAACCTTCCGAAACCTGATGCTGGCGGGCTTTCTCTTCAGCGCTCTGGGTGATGCGTTACTGATGTTTGTGGAAATGGGACAGCCGTATTTTATCGGGGGGCTGGTAGCGTTTCTGATTGCGCATATCTGCTATACAGCAGGATTTATCAACGACATCTTCAGAAGCCGCCCCTGGAACCAGCATTGGGGACAGTTAGCACTCTCGACACTAGTTGTTGTTTATGGTGCTGAATTTTATATTTTAAACCGATTCAGTTTTGAATCTCTTGCCATTCCTGTTATGATTTACTGCGCCGGTATAACCGTTATGGGTGTAAGCGCTGTAATGCGAGACCGAACCAAAAACTGGAGTGCTTATGTGACGGTATGCATAGGAGCACTGTTTTTTATCATTTCCGACTCCCTGCTAGCCACAAATCTATTTGTAACCAAAATTCCATTTGCCGGTGAACTGATTTTAAGTACCTATTATCTCGCACAATACCTGATAGGAATAGGGACACTGGCGAAACTGAAAAATCAGAATTTGCCATTGCTTGGGAAGACAGTGACAAGTGAGGTCTGAAGCGTAACCGAAAGTGGCCCCCGCAAGGCACGATGCGGGGGTGCTAATTGTTGTTCCTTAGTAAAAAGATGTGACTGCACCAAGTTGCAAGTTACAAGTTGAAAGTTAAAAGTTGAAAGTCCGCCCTGAATCTGTCGGCTGTTGGAGCGAGGGGTTGAGTGTTAGGCTTTGTTGTCTAACATACAGTTTCGATTTTAAAAAGTAATTCGCACCTATACCTTATCTCTCCTTATCGCGCCAGCGCATTTCTCCGCGTCTCCCTAACTCTGCGTTCAAAAAAGTAGTCATAGGTCAATATCGTTTCAAAAAATCCTTAATCTTTAATCGTTCAAAAGAAATTCTATTGAGCGAGAACAAAATTCCTTAATTCTTCATCCTTTTTAGTATTTTAGCCTGATGAAGTTACTCCGGACAGCATTTATAATCTTTATTTTCAGCATTATCGCTTGCGGGGTAAATGCCCAAAAACGCGGTGCCGTTTGGTGCTTTGAACTTGCCGACTTTAGCGACCCAGCCAATATTATAACGGGAACGAGTATTTTAAAATCACGCGGCAGTTGTGCATCGATATCCGATACTTCAGGAAATCTATTATTTTATGCTGGATATGATAATGATGTTTACATTAATGGAGGAGGTGCTTTTATTAATGGGGAAATCATTAGTCATAATCATACAACTATGACCAATGGTGACTCTATAAATTTGCAATTGTGGTATCGAGAAGTGGTTATAGTTGACAAACCTGCTACTAGCAATCAATATTATGTTTTTAGCATAGAAGTAACTTCTAATAATCCTCAGGGCTTGTTTTATTCCATAGTCGACATGAGCTTAAACGGTGGGTTAGGAGAAGTAATCCAAAAAAATGTACAATTGGAAAATTTTAAAGCAGTTGATTGTTTGTCGGCAGTTAAGCATGGCAATGGAAGAGACTGGTGGGTGATATTTCGACGATTTAATTCAGTTTCTTCACCCAACAATGATTATTATGTTTATCTGGTAACATCTACTGGTGTTTTTGGCCAACCCATTCAAAATGTAGGTTCACTAAACAGTACCAATCTAGGTGAAATTTCATTTAATTCAACTGGTACACAAATGGCTTTCATCAATTATGTAGGTTTAATAGAATTATACGACTTCGACCGTTGCACAGGTTTATTCAGCAATCCAGTTAATATTTCACCGGAGAGTTCTCAGGCGCCCTGGCCCGGATTGTGGAGTGCAAAGTTTTCTCCATCCGGAAATATTTTGTATGTAACTAGAATTCCCGCAGTTGTTACCGATTCATCCAGGTTGTTTCAATACGATCTAGCTGCACCAAACATTGCATCAAGCCAGTTAACATTGTGGTCCGCTCCTTGGTCAACCACAATAGATCAATTAAAAATGGCTCCAGACAATAAGATGTATTTAACTACCAACTTTGGTCAGGTGTACCCTTATACAGATTCGATGTATAATTATATCAATATGAACCTGAGTGTAATCAATTCACCTGACAGTCTGGGCACTGCATGTGATTTGCAACAATTCAGCTTTTACTTAGGAGGAAAGCGAAGTTACGCTGGCCTCCCCAACAATCCCGATTACGACTTACCGGCCCTTGTAGGCAGTCCGTGTGATACGTTGGTATCGCAAAATGAGTTGGCAGGGGCAGCGGCAATAGGCAGTCTTCATGTTTACTACCACCCGGCATGGGAAAAAGCATTTATAAATGCCTCCAATTTGAAAGGGAAAACCGGTAAGTTATTGGTTTATGATATACAAGGTAAAGTTGTTCATTCGGAGCCGTTGCGGATACAGAATGGATACTATACGAGAGATTTGTCTATGATTGGTAGGGCTGATGGGGTTTACCTTGTAGTGGTGGAGACGGAACAGGAGCGGTTGGTGAAGAAGGTTTTAATTGATTGATGTGCTTATTTGCTGATGTGCTGATTTTTGGTTCCTCAGTAAAAAGATGTGACTGCACTTTAGTGGCAAGTGACAAGTGACAAGTGGCAAGTGGCAAGTGGCAAGTGGGGTGTATGGGCAAAAAGATGTGACTGCTTTTTAATGTGCTAATGCTTGCCCAGAGCGCAGCCGAGGGGTACTGATGCGCCGCCCAGAGCGAAATTTGTTCCCGATTTCCTTATTCAATTTGTAATATTCAATATTTGTTATTCAATATTTTGAAACTGCTATAGTACAAAAATCAATATTTCTGCTGCTGAATCATAATTCTGTCTGTATTCAGGATACTTTTATTGAATATTGATTAACAAGAATTGAAAAGATAATAATGGCCTACCTTTCAGATGGAAACAAAAAATCCTAAATTCTTAATCCTTAATCCTTAATCCTTAATCCTTAATCCTTAATCCTTAATTCTTAATAGGTCCGCCCTCTGCATATTTTCTGAGCATTCACTAAAAAGGACCGAACAGCATCCAGCACATGTTGGCAGTTTGCCGTCTGGCGCCGCGACTCGCGCCTTTTTTTAAAAGACAGTTTTTTCTTTAAAAAAACTGTCTTAGTAAAAAGCAGCGCACGGCAAACTACCAACAGTTTAGAATCATTTAAGAAAAACGTGATTCACCAAAATCAATAAGAAAAAGATGGAAGGTGCCTGATGCTGTTCTTGACTTTTTGGTTACTTTTTGGTCAAGCAAAAAGTAACAAAGCCTCAAGGCAGTTGAAATATGATAGCGTAGGAGAAATTTAATGTAATGAAAACCCTGAGCACCGCCGAAGGGTGGTCAAGCAAAAAGTAACAAAGCCTCAAGGCAGTTGAAATATGATAGCGTAGGAGAATCTTAATGAAATGAAAAGCCTGAGCAGAGTAGAAGACTGGTCAAGCAAAAAGTAACAAAGCCTGCATGGCAAATGCAAGACTGAATGAGAATGAGAAGCAAAATGAGAACGAAGGATTGGATAGGATCTAAATGAGATGCAGCGAGTTCCCTTCCGTGCAGAAACTTCTTCGCATATCAAAATCTCGCCTGCACTTTAACATTCAGCGTCCTTGCACTCAGGTAATTCGGAACGGCATAGCGGCGGTTGGTGACATCGGTGACCCACAAATAAGACACGGTGTTGTTTACCTGCAAGAGATTAAATACTTCCATACCAACAGATAAATACTTGATTTTGTTGGCAATTTTCAAACGGTATTCTTTTCGGCTGTCTTCGTCGATAAGTATTTTTGAAAAACCAATATCAACCCTGCGGTAATCGGGGAATCGGAGCTTGTCTTTGTATTTGGTTCTGCCGGGTGGACCAAAAGGCAGCCCTGTTCCATAAACCAGCGTCATATTCATTTTAAAGGTTGGGAATTTAGGCAGGTAATCCTGGAAGAATAAGCTGAATGTGAAACGCTGATCGGTTGGGCGATCGATATATCCCGGAGTGGATTTTATAGAATCGACAGCTACATTGTTGAATGTATAACCGGGAACAATTACATCCCCATCCGAATTATAGTAGGTATAATAAAAATCGTCTTTCAAGTCTTCGGCAGTCTTTAAAACTGAAACACTTGCCCACGACTCAATGCCCTCCACAAATTCACCATTAATTCTCAAATCGATTCCGGTTGCATAACCCTTCGATTCATTGTTGGCAAAATAACGAATTCTGAGATTGTCGATTTTATAAGGCACCAGATTATCGAGGTGTTTGTAATAGACTTCCGTCACCAGCTTAAACTCTCTTCCCCACGAAAGAAATACGTAATCGGCACCACCAATTAAATGGATGGAACGCTGTGCTTTTACATCTTTATTCACGGTACCATCAAAATCACGCAGTTCGCGATAGAAGGGAGGCTGGTAGTAAAATCCGGCAGCAATACGGAAAGAAAGATTTCGGGTCCAGGTGGGCTTAATAGTGAAGTTTACACGAGGACTAATAACCGTTTCTTCATTCAAGTTCCAGTAATTAGCTCTTACTCCTGTATTCAGCACATATTTGGTTTTATCACCCCAGAAATAATTATGCATCAGGTATCCTGAAATGCGATAAGAACTGATGCTTTCATTGGTTTTAATTACTTCCTGCATCAATACCAATTGATTCGGATCACCGGCACCACCGATGTTATCGGGTGGGTGAGGGAGCGCATATTCTGCAGAGTCGATATATTCCCATTCACTCACATAGTCATCAACCAGTTCATGTTGAAAGCGGGCTCCCCATTGCAACTGACTGTTTGCACGATCGAGATATCCTTTGTGTTCAAAATTAACAACAGTTGCTTCCAAATCATTTCTTGCATGTTGAATATAAGTTCCAACACCGCGATTGAAAGCCACATCCCCAAAATTATCGGAACCAATATCCTTTTCCAGTTCATCAATGAAATACTGCCCCTGAATATCGAACGATTCACTTTCGTTGGAACGATATGCAGATGCAATAAACTTAATTTTTAAGCTATCCGTTAATTTCCTGGTGAATGAAACAGCTCCGGTCATAGTCCGGTATTCATCAATTTCCTGACCATCAAAATAAATTGTCAACCGCAGGGCTTCATTGATGGTACCGAATTCAGTTTCGCGATTTTCAGGTATTATCTGATATTTGTTAAATGAAAAATTCCCCAGAACGGATAATTCGGTATTCGAGTCTATGTCCCAGGTAAACAACCCCTGTACATCTGCAAAACTTGGCTTATATTCACCTTTTGTTTCCAATGATTTGAAAAGGTACTGATTCGATTTATACCTCGCACCAAGTAAATAACCGGTTTTTTTATTTTTAGAAACACCTTCCAGATGCAGACCTCCGCCAAGTAGTGATGCATAAGCAGAACCACCAAATTCCATGGGTTTCTTGTATTTGATATCGAGAACTGATGATAATTTATCGCCATAATTAGCTTCAAAACCACCGGCAGAAAAATTAATCTGCGAAACCAGATCCGAATTGATGAAACTCAATCCTTCCTGTTGTCCGGAACGAACGAGTAGGGGACGATAAATTTCGATGTCGTTAACATACACCAGATTCTCATCATAATTACCACCACGAACAGCATATTGGGAGCTCAGTTCATTGTTGGAAACTACTCCGGGCATACTCTTCAGAACCGCTTCAAAACTTCCGGAAACATTAGGTATTTGTGATGCTGTCCGGGGATCAATTCTGGTAAAAGTCCCTCTGCGAAATTGCTCATCTTTAATTTCAACAGCAGGTAACGGAGTGGCAGAAATGATCATTACCGGATTAATTGTTACTACCTGACCCGGTGTTATCGTCAAAGTCTCGCGATATGGAATAAAACCGATAGAGGAAAATACTACTTCGATCAGACCTGCATCCACTTTTAATTCATAATTACCTTTTTCATCAGAAGCCACACCGCCCGGTTTGCCAAATATGGAAATATTAACTCCCAAAAGTGGTCTTTTAGAACTGTCGGTGACTTTACCGGTAATGGTGGCTTTATCCTGTCCTGATGCTACAAATGTCCAGGTAACCAGAAAAAATAATGCTAAGAAATATCTGTGAAACGGAAATTGAGCAATCGATTGCGCCATCAGTCAGGAAGTAGTTTGTTGCCTCTGTTAATCTTTATCTTTTCGTTTATAATCGCCCCGCTGCCACGCTTCAATAAACTTTGCCCATGCAATTGGATTCAACAGGCTGATGGAAGGATATTGTCCTGCTGTATACAGTTTATTTTGCCGCTCCATCATCAAAGCCTTATAATTTCCACTGCCATCCATGGGCATATTTACCATCAACTCCCGCATTTCAGCCAATGCCATATTTCGTTTGGCACGCTCCAGATCGTTGTCGGGTACTTTCAAATTTAAAAATGCCTGCTTAAACTGATCTTTGGTTGGCCATGGATAAATAACCGTTTCCTGAAGCAAAATAGTATCCCGCGACATTATCTTAATTAAAGAATAGCGATCCGTTTCCAGGGAATCAGGAATTACATAATGTCCCTTTTTAAAACCAATAGCAGAAAATTCAATGGTATCGCTTGGTTGTGCTACAAAAGAAAAAAATCCGTTGTAATCACTTATCGTTCCCCGATAGGAGTTCTTTATGATGATGCTTACAAAAGGTACTGCCCTCAGACTGTCACCGGTAACAACAATTCCGGAGAACTGAATAAGTCCCTTATAGGCATTTTGGGCATCTGATCTCCCTTGCAGGAGTAGCAGCATTGTGAAAATTAACAGGAAACGCTTCAAATAATAGAGTCTTTAATGGCTTCAAAAATACAGAATAATAACAACTTAACCAGTTTGAATAACGATAGCTTGTTGTTTTATTGTTCACATTCAACGCAATTATCAATTTGAAGTTATTTTTTTCAATAATTGCTGCTAACTTTGCTGAAAATCAATAGTATTATGAAAAACCTTGTCAGTTTAACAGCCTTGCTATTTACCACAACAATTGGTTTGGCCCAAATTACCATCGACAACAATGATATGCCATCGGTTGGAGATACGTTTCGGGTTAGTAATGGTTTAATTTCACCTACTATTGATCCTGTTCCTACAGGGGCTTCTTTCACATGGGATTTCTCTATGCTTCAACCTGTATCTCAGGATGTTGACACTTTCATAGATGTTGCCTCAACTGGAACATTTTATTCCGTTGTTTTCAGCAATCTGCCTTTCAATCCGTACCGCGCCAACCTTGCTGCCAAAGGACCTACATTCCCAACCGTACCACAAATTTCGGTGAGTGATGTTTATTACTTCTATTATAACAGCAGTGCATCCTATAGCCAGTCAGGATATGGTGCTTCGCTGAACGGATTTCCAACTCCGATTCCATTTAATGCCCGAGACAGGGTTTATGCATTCCCATTAAATTTTGGAAACCTGGACAGCTCCGATTCTGATTTCAATATCTCCATTCCGGGATTAGGATCTTACACCCATGATCAGCATCGGGTTAATGAAACGGATGGTTGGGGCACCTTGATAACACCTTTCGGAACCTTCAATACACTTCGGGTAAGATCTGAAATAACCAGCCGTGATTCTCTTTATCTCGATACACTTGGAATTGGTTTCGGATTCCAGAATCCGTTAAATATAGAATACAAATGGCTCGCAGATCAGGGAGGTATACCAATTCTGCAAATTAATACTACCGTTTCTTTGGGTACCGAAATAATCACTTCTATAAGATACCGTGATAGTCTTAGAACACTAACTTCCATTCCTGAGCTACATGCAAATGCATCCTATGGAATTAATGTTTATCCAAACCCGGCGTCGGAACAGATCGGCGTTGATTTGTTTACAGCTTTCGATGATGAAATTGTGGTTCGACTGAATAACTTACAAGGGCAGCAAATGGGCACTCTGTTTAAAGGGAAAGTCAGGTCAGGCGTTAACCGGATGCTTTTCGACATTGGTAAATTGCAACTTGCCGCCGGTATGTATGCGCTTGAGGTAACCGGTAATTTAGGCTCAGAGACAACCCGCATTTTGATACGGGATTGATTGATCTGGTTTATCTGATGAATTTAACCGCCTGGGCAAAGCCTTCATAAGGGCGATTCACTAAATTGTGCATTCCTAAAGTTGATTTTTTCCGAGAAAAATCAATTGATCAATACTGTATTTCCCTTTTTGAGAGCTGGATGAGCTATTTGCAAATCCTTTTCACTTAAATCTGACTACTTTTTTGGTGGTGCCATCACTAAAGACATAAACAAGCAAAGTATTTGGTTTTTCCACTGTTTCCCTACCCAGGAAATCCACAATTTTCACCACTTCAAGAGGTTTTCCATTTGTTCCAACAAGTTCAACAGAAGTTAAATCCAAATAATTGATTTCCAATTTTGGAAGAATATTGGGATCCATATTATCACTGGAGGCAAAAGTCAATTGTTTGTAAGGTGTTTCATCGACTAATCGAAGAAGAAAACCGAAACTTGTTGCGGGATTATCTACCATATCCTGCACCATATTTGTTACGTCAATATTAGTATAATCCTGGGTTTGCGAAATACTCTGTGGGAGCGTAACTTGATTTAAGGTAGTAGTTGAAGGTTGATTATCCCATGTGACCGTTGTTTCATCCCAACTAGATGTTACTCGCTGTAGCACCGATTCATTTGACCCTGTAAGAGTTAAATGCCCGGTATCTGTACTGGAAGGGTTTGGGTTATAGTATAAAGAGAGATATGCGGAGGTAATTAAAGCACTGGCAGGAAGAGAACTGAGATCAAACTCAATGATTCCTCTGACATCAGAATCGTTTCCACCATTTGTCCAACCAGAAGAAGTAAGATCCCCACTGTTTCCTAAATTAATTGTTGAATATCCACAAGGAATACAACTTAAAAGCAATGCGTCCTTACCATTCACTCCATTTGGTTGAAGAATAAGTGTTTGTGCATTAACAAACAAAGGTGTTAAGAGTAGGATGAATAATAACTTCTTCAATTTTCTCCCGTTTGTTTACAAAGTTAAGTATTTATTACACTAAACCTAAAAAACCACCCTTGCAGGTGGTTTTTTAGTTAATAGCCTAATATTTTCATCATCGATTTGGCACTTTGCTCTTTGGCAAACAGCCTGGTTGTGTACTCTCCATTTTCATCACGGTCAATTAGCACATGCTTGGGAGCAGGTATCAAACAATGTTGAATACCACCATATCCACCTAACGATTCCTGATATGCTCCGGTATGGAAAAAGCCTATGTATAGTGGTTCTCCGGGATTTACTTTAGGCAAAAAGACACGACTTTTAATCGATTCCATAATGTAATAATCATCACTGTCGCAGGTAAGCCCGCCCAAATTCACTCTTTGATATTCTTTATCCCAGTGGTTTACACTCAACAAAATGAATCGCTGCTTAATGCCCCAGGTATCAGGTAAGGTGGTGATAAAGGAACTGTCGATCATATTCCAAAGCTCTTTATCGTTCTGCCTTTTCTCTTCAGATATACCATACAGGATGGCTCCGCTTTCGCCAACAGTAAAGGAACCAAATTCAGTAAAAAGATTCGGTTCCTGAACACCGCGTTGATCGCAGGTCGATTTAATTTGACGAACAATCTCATCGGCCATGTATTCGTAGTCGAAGTTAGAGCTCAGGGATGTCCTGATTGGAAAGCCTCCACCAATGTCGAGTGAATCGAGTTCCGGACAAATTTTCTTTAAATCACAATAAAGATTGATGCAACGGTTCAATTCAGCCCAATAATATGCAGTATCTCGGATTCCAGTATTAATAAAAAAGTGAAGCAATTTGACTTCAATATTGGGGTTCTTCTTAATAACACTCCTGTAATAATCTATAATTTCGGTATTCCTTATACCCAACCTGGAGGTATAAAAGTCGAAATTAGGCTCCTCTTCAGCAGCAACTCTCAACCCTATTTTCAGTTTTTTCTTAGAATACACAGGAGCATATGCCTGCAACTCATTCATATTATCGAGGATCGGGATTACATTTTTAAATCCATCCTCAATCATCTCCATAATATACTGAGTGTAAATGGATTTCTTATAACCATTGCAAAGCACAAACACATCCTTATTGATGGATCCGTTCTCTTCCAGTTTTCTGATAATTGGAATATCAAAAGCTGAAGATGTCTCTAAATGAATGTCATTTTTCAACGCTTCTTCCAGTACAAATGAAAAGTGAGAGCTTTTTGAACAGTAACAGTAAGTATAGTTACCTTTGTAATCGGCCTTAGCCATAGCAACGTTGAAATACCGCTTTGCCCGCTGTATCTGGGAACTAACCTTAGGTAAATAGCTTATCTTTAGCGGTGTACCATACTGTGCAATAATGTCCATCAATGGTATTCCATTGAAATTCAAGTTATTATCTGATACATCAAAGCCATCCTGAGGGAAATCGAACGTTTGTGTAATCAGATCAATGTAACGGTTCTTCATGACAATGTAACTGAGTTAGATGTGTAATTTTGTGCGAATGTAATTAACGCGGATTAATAATCCGGCAGTAATCTAAAATATTTTTGTATGATAAAAGAAGTAAAATTTATTGAAGTCAAGTCCGAAATTGGTGCCGGAACACGTGGTGCCAGTCTTGGTGTCGATTCTATCAAAATTGCAGCCCTCGATTATGGTAGTAATTTATTTCACCGACATGAATCGAAAGAAATTAAAACGGAGAATCAGTTGCTGTTTGGTAGCCCGGGAAGTCCATATGCCAAAAGGTTGAAAGGGATTGTTTCAATCTATGAACGAATTTCCAATGAGGTTGCTTCCACATTGAAAACCAAAGCATTCCCATTAGTTTTAGCCGGTGACCACAGTACAGCCGGAGGTACTATTGCAGGTATTCGCCAGGCTTTCCCAAAACAAAAACTGGGAGTAATCTGGATCGATGCTCATGCCGATTTACACTCTCCTTATACAACACCAACCGGTAATGTACATGGTATGCCATTGGCAGCCTCTCTGGCGGAAGACAATATGCAGAACAGGATCAACAAACCTGATAAGGAAACCGTTGATCTTTGGACCAAATTGAAAAAGGTAGGTGGAGTAACACCTAAAATTACTTATAAAGATTTGGTTTTTATAGCCTTACGGGATGTAGAACCAGAAGAATCTTATTTGTTGAAGAAGCATAAAGTCAAAATTTTCACCACTTCTGAAGTCAAGAGAAATGGTGTCGAGAAGATTGCAAGAGATGCACTGGCACATTTGAGTCACTGCTCCCTGATATATGTTTCATTTGATGTGGATAGTATGGATTCTTCTATCTCTAAAGGAACCGGTACACCCGTTCGAAATGGAATTACTGAGAAAGAAGCTGGAAGTTTATGTGTCAGACTCATCCAGAACGAAAAGGTTTGCTGCTTCGAAATTGCAGAAGTCAACCCAACACTCGATAAGGAAAATTTGATGGCTGAGAATACCTTCGAAATCTTACAACGTGTTGTAAGTCAATTAACAACTTAAAATAATTAAAGAATTTACATGCTTTTTGAATTACAATTAAAAAAACTTGTTCAGGATTTATTTCCGCAGCTTTTTAACAAAGAAGTGGATGAGAAGCAATTGCTTTTCCAACCCACCCGCAAAGAATTTGAAGGAGATATTACCCTGGTTGTTTTTAACCTGGCTAAGCAGGCCGGATTATCACCAGACGATACCGGAAAGAAAATTGGAGATGCTTTGGTTTCTGAAGGAACATTGGTTTCAGGTTTCAATGTCATTAAAGGATTTCTTAATATAAGTATACATAACAATTTATTTTTAAATATATTAAGAGATAAAATAAATTCATCAACAACCCATCAGTCCATCTCCAATCAATCAACTTCGGGAGGCCCGGTGCTTGTTGAATATTCTTCACCCAATACCAATAAACCGTTGCATTTGGGTCATATCCGCAATAACCTGTTGGGGTATTCAGTATGTCAGATTTTGCAGGCCGACGGCAATAATGTAGTGAAAGTAAATATTGTTAATGACCGTGGAATTCATATTTGTAAGTCGATGCTTGCCTGGCAAAAATATGGTTCAGGTGAAACTCCTGAGTCAACTGGTCTCAAAGGAGATCATTTGGTGGGGAAGTATTATGTTGAATTCGATAAGCATTATCGCGAGGAAGTAAAGCAACTGGAAGCTTCCGGCTGGAGCCGGGAAGAAGCCGAAAAGAAAGCTCCCTTGCTGGCTGAAGCACAAAATATGCTCAGAAAGTGGGAGGAAGGCGATCCAGAAATCATGAAGCTATGGGAAACCATGAATAAATGGGTCTATGCCGGATTTGAAGTTACTTATAAAAGACTGGGAGTTGATTTCGACAAAATATACTATGAATCCCAAACCTACTTACTGGGGAAATCGATAGTAGAAGAAGGTTTAAAAAAAGACATCCTTTACAAGAAAAATGATGGCTCTGTTTGGATCGATCTGAGAGCAGATGGACTGGATGAAAAAGTATTGTTGCGTTCTGATGGAACCTCCGTTTACATGACTCAGGATCTGGGAACCGCTGTGATGCGATATGAAGAATACCAATTCAGCAAGCTCATTTATGTGGTAGGGAATGAGCAGGATTATCACTTCAAGGTGCTCTTCCTGATACTTAAAAAACTAGGCTATGAATGGGCAGACCTACTATATCATCTTTCGTACAATATGGTTGACCTTCCGTCAGGTAAAATGAAATCGAGGGAGGGAACTGTGGTGGATGCCGATGAACTCATTGAGGACATGGTGAATGAAGCCGCCAAACTCACTCGCGAACTAGGAAAACTCGATGATTTTGAATCTGCCGAAGCAAAGCATTTGTTTGAGATGCTTGGTTTAGGTGCATTGAAATATTTTATTCTGAAAGTGGATCCCGAAAAACGGATGCTCTTCAATCCTGATGAGTCTATCGATTTCAATGGGAACACAGGGCCATTTATCCAATATACCCATGCAAGGATTCGTTCCGTACTCAGAAAAGCAGAATCAATGCCTGCATTCAAAACATACAAGGATGCAGATGTCTCCCAATACTCCAAACTTGAAGCGAAGGAAAAGGAAATGGTGAGAATTCTGCTGAAATTGGATGGTGTTATTCACGAAGCAGCAGATCGGTTTTCACCGGCTCTGATTGCAAATTATGCCTATGAACTGGCAAAGTCATTCAATCAGTTTTACCACGACCATCCGATTATTGATCCGGAGCATTCAGAAACATCCAAATTCAGATTAAACCTGTGCAGTTATTGTGCTGCTATGATTCATAAATCGACGCAAATGTTAGGTATTGGAGTACCCGAAAAAATGTAATGAAAAACGGATTTTCCATATTAATGTTATTCCTGGTGCTGGGTGTTACGGCCGGTACCAGAAAGCCCGACAACGATTCCAGAATTCCTGCAGTGACCTTTGGCGGTAATTACCAAACGGGTGATATTGTGCTTAGAAATGGCAAAGGATTTATCAGTGATCTTTTCCGGAATACATCCAAAAGAGAAAAGAAGTATTCGCATGCCGGAATTATTGTCATTGAAAATAACAAACCATATGTTTATCACATGCTTGGAAACCCGGGCGGGGGTGGTGAATTCAAGAAGGAAACGCTATCCGGTTTCTGTAACCCTGCAAGTAATAAGGGCTTTGGCATTTACCGTTTCAACTTCCTTCAAAACAAAGAAAATGAATTCAATTCCTGGCTGCAGCATGTCATTCAAATGAAGCCCAAATTCGACGGAGATTTTAATCTCGAAGAATCCGGAAATATGTATTGCACGGAACTGATTTATAACATGTGTGAAACCGTTTCTGCCGTTCATCTGGAAGGCACCACTGTAAATGAAAGAATATACATCGGTCTCGATGATCTTTACCTGAATAAATACACCACTAACATAACGCATCTCAACTACTAAAAAATGAAAACTCAATTAATCGGATGGGTAGCAATGGTTACCATATTTTTAACTGCTTGCGGCATGGGAAATTCCCCTAAAAAATCAGCCGACAAATTCCTAAACTCTTTCAATGAACGCAATTTTACCGAAGCCCGGAAATATGCTACACCAGAGACTATCAAATTGGTAGACCTGATGGAAAACCTCACAAAAATGGCCGAGTCAACCGATTCTACAGAAAAGAAAACGGTAACGGTAATCGATGAAAAAATTGATGGCGAAACTGCTGTTGTTACCTTCAAAGAAAGTGGTGATGAAGAGGTACAGGAAGTGCGCTTAAAGAAAATAGATGGCAAATGGCTGGTGCATGTTACCAAAGAAGATATTGCTGCTAAAGACAACGGAATTGGTTCCGGAATGGAAGAAGAAGGTGAAATGATGTTGCCTGATTCCACTGACATGATGATGATAGACTCATTATCAGCACAATTACCCGATTCAGCTCAGTAAAATCACCTTGATTGTTAGTGTGTAAAAAGGGAATAAATCCGTAAATTTGCCATAATTACTCCATTACGAATATGTTTGAAAATTTAAGTGATAAACTCGACAGGGCCTTTAAGGTTCTGAAAGGTCAGGGAAAGATTTCTGAAATTAACGTAGCAGAAACCCTCAAGGAGGTGCGCAAAGCATTACTCGAGGCTGATGTGAATTACAAAGTTGCCAAAACCTTCACCGATACCGTGAAAGAAAAGGCACTGGGTCAGAATGTACTTTTGGCAGTTTCTCCCTCGCAGCTGATGGTAAAAATTGTCCATCAGGAATTAACCCAGCTCATGGGTGGAACCATGACGGATCTGAATCTGAAAGGTAATCCGACGGTGATTCTGATGTCGGGATTACAAGGATCAGGAAAGACCACTTTATCAGGAAAGCTTGCCAATTATCTTAAGAATAAAAAAGGGAAAAATCCTTTGCTGGTTGCCTGCGATGTTTACCGTCCCGCAGCGATTGATCAGTTAAAAGTATTGGGAGAACAAATCGGTGTTCCGGTTTATGCGGATGTCGATAATAAAAACCCGGTTGAGATTGCCAAAAAAGCCATTGAGCAGGCAAAATCACAAGGATATAACGTAGTAATCATCGATACCGCCGGTCGTTTGGCTATTGATGAAATGATGATGGATGAGATTGAAAGGGTTAAGAAAGCCGTCAATCCAAATGAAATCCTTTTTGTAGTGGATGCAATGACCGGACAGGATGCGGTCAATACAGCCAAAGCTTTCAACGATCGCCTTGATTTTGATGGGGTGGTACTTACCAAACTCGACGGTGATACCAGAGGTGGTGCTGCACTTTCTATCAAATCGGTAGTCGATAAGCCAATAAAGTTTGTAGGTACCGGTGAAAAACTGGATGCCATTGATGTTTTCTATCCCGAAAGGATGGCCGATCGGATCCTGGGGATGGGTGATATTGTTTCACTTGTTGAAAGAGCTCAGGAGCAGTTTGATGAAAAACAGGCAGCTGAACTTCAAAAGAAAATCTCCAAGAATAAATTCGACTTCAACGATTTCCTTGCACAACTCGAGCAAATACGTAAAATGGGAAATGTGAAAGATCTGCTTGCCATGATTCCGGGAGTTGGAAAAGCGGTTAAGGATCTCGATATCGATAACAATGCCTTCAATGGGATTGAAGCCATTATCAGGTCAATGACACCTGCTGAAAGAGCTGATCCGGCTTTATTGAACGGAAACCGCAAAAAACGTATTGCTGAAGGTAGCGGGACCTCAATTCAGGAGGTAAACAGACTGGTGAAACAGTTTGAAGACATGAGGAAAATGATGAAGGCTTTTTCAGGTGGAAATGCTGCCCGCGCAATGCGAAATATGCCTTTCAAAAAGTAAATTGGCGCCATGAAGCTACTCGACGGAAAGGCAACTGCTGAAGCAATTAAAAAAGATCTGGCCCTTGAAGTCAGTGCTATAAAATCAAGAGGGGGGAAGGTTCCTCATCTCGCAGCCATCCTTATAGGTAACGACGGAGCGTCTGAAACTTATGTAGGCAGCAAAGTAAAAACATGTCACGAAATTGGTTTTGACTCAACCTTACTTAGGTTCGATCCTTCCATTTCTGAAAGTGAATTACTCCATCAGATTCGGGAAATAAACAGAAATCCGGAAATCGATGGTCTGATTGTTCAGAGTCCCATTCCAAGCCATATTGCCTTTTCAAAAGTTACCGAAACCATTGATCCTACAAAAGACGTTGATGGCTTCAATCCGGTTAATTCAGGCAGAATGATGCAGAATCTTCCGGCTTTTATTGCTGCAACTCCCAAAGGAATTGTCAGCTTACTGGAACACTATAAAATTGAAACATCAGGCAAACATTGTGTAGTAATTGGTCGAAGCAATATTGTTGGAATGCCTATGAGTATTCTGATGGCACGAAATAGCTGGCCTGGCAACTGCACAGTTACCATCTGCCACAGCAAAACAGTTAATCTGGAGAAATACACCTTGTCGGCTGATATTATTATTGCCGCACTTGGAAAGCCAGGGTTTCTGAAAGCTGCTGCTGTTGCCGATGGCGCAGTTGTTGTAGATGTAGGAATAACCCGAATTGCTGACCCATCCCGCAAAAGCGGATTCCGTTTACAGGGAGATGTCGATTTTGAACAGGTAGCACCTAAATGCAGTTACATTACCCCGGTTCCGGGCGGTGTTGGACCAATGACTATTATTGGTTTGCTGCAAAATACCCTGCTTGCTTCAAAACGAAGTTTTCAATTTGCAGATTCTAACTAAGAAATAGTAACGCTTACCAGGCAAAATAAATGACTCAGGAAATAACCATTCCAAAACCCATCTCTACCGGAATACTTCCGGTAATGGAATCGTTTTATACCATTCAGGGCGAAGGAACATTTACGGGACATGCTGCTTATTTTATCAGACTTGCAGGTTGTGATGTAGGTTGTGTTTGGTGCGATGTTAAAGAATCCTGGGATCGTGAAAAACACCCTGAATATAAAATTGAGGATCTCGTAAATACTGCTGCTGCAGAAAAAGGACGTCTGGCAGTCATCACCGGTGGTGAACCGTGCATGTATGAGTTGACAGCTTTAGTGGAAGGACTAAAATCCAGAGATTTCAACGTAAACCTGGAAACATCGGGAGCATGGCCAATAACCGGTGCATTTGATTTTATTTGTGTATCTCCAAAGAAGTTCAAAGCTCCTTTGCGGGAATCTTTAGCTGTTGCAGATGAGTTGAAAGTCGTTATTTTTAATGCATCCGATTTTGAATGGGCAACTGAAAATGCCCGTTGGTGCAAACCGGAATGTCGACTGTTTCTGCAACCCGAATTCGAAAAATCAGAAAAAATGCTTCCGCTGATTGTGGAATTTGTAAAAAACAATCCTCAGTGGAAAATCTCCCTGCAAACACATAAATTCATCGGAATCCCTTAGCCTATGCTGCGTATCCTTACATTATTGCTTGTGATAACCATGTTTGCCGGCATGGTATCAGCACAAACGCAATATTCCACTACTCATAAGGGAGCCATCAAAAATTATGAGTCTGCAACTGAACATTATGATGCCCGCGACAATGAAAAAGCCCGTGAAGAATTACTAAAAGCTATTGGTAAGGATGCTAATTTCATTGAAGCGTACATTCTGCTGGCAAACGTTTATGTGGATATGCGCCAGTATGATTCTGCGATTGAAGAATATAAGAAAGCCCTCGCTGTAAACCCGAATTTTTTCCCCAATAACTACTATACACTGGCTAACATTGAAATGAACACAGGCAAGTATGAAGATGCCAAAGTTCATTATCAGAAATTTCTGACTTTCCCCGGTACAAACCAAACCTTCAGGGATAATGCTGCAGTCCGGATAATCAGTTGCGAGTATGCTATGGGAGCGGTCAAAAATCCTGTTCCATTCAGTCCGGAAAATATGGGAGAAAATATCAATAGCACCTATGATGAGTATTTTCCAACTATTACCATCGATAATCAGAAGATGATTTACACCCGGAACAGGCCAGCGATGGAAGGTTCTAACATCTATCATGAAGATTTTTACATCAGCAGGAAAAAGGATGGAAAATGGGGACCTTCTGTAAATGGTGGTGGACAATTAAATACTGCCGGAAATGAAGGTGTTCCGAACATCTCTGCAGAAGGAAAAATTCTCTTTTTGCTGCATGCGACCGTCCTGATGGAAAAGGTTCCTGTGATATTTACTATTCCCGTTTAAAATCAGAAGGGTGGACGCGCCCTATCAATCTCGGGGCCCCGATTAATACCGGAGCCTGGGAATCGCAACCATCTTTTGCTTCGGATGGCCGAACCCTTTATTTTATTCGCGGCCAAATAACCAGAGAAGGTATTCGTCATCAGGATATTTACACCTCCCGAATCAGTGATGATGGCCAATGGAGTGAACCTCAGAAAATGAGCAATCTTATTAATACTCCTGATGAGGAGGAATTTGTATTCATTCATCCCGATAATCAAACCCTTTATTTTTCTTCTGATGGTCATCCTGGATTGGGGAATCTCGATATTTATATCACCCGCAGAAATCCTGATGGCAATTGGGGAAAACCGGAAAATTTAGGCTATCCTATAAACACTTTCAGAGATGAACGGGGACTGCTCGTGGGACCAACCGGAGACATAGCCTATATTGCCAGTGACCGTGAAGGAGGCATTGGCGGACTCGATTTATACAGTTTTGAATTATACGCCGAAGCTCGACCCAGATTGGTTAGTTATGTGAAGGGTATTGTAATCGACAAACTCAGTCAGGCTCCTTTAGAAGCTTCTTTTGAAATAATAGATCTGGAAACAGGCAACCTCGTTATTAAATCATCTACAGAACGTGGCACAGGTGAATTCATGGCTTGTTTGACTGCAGGTAAAGATTACGCACTGAATGTATCCAAGAACGGCTATCTTTTTTATTCTGATCACTTCTCCTGTAAAAATCCGGCAGATATAAAAAATGCGTATTTGCTGAATGTGGAGTTGAGTCCGGCACAGACAGGAGGGAAGGTGGTTTTAAAAAATGTGTTTTTCGATACCAACCTGTTTAACCTGAAAGCCGAGTCTTTTCCGGAACTCGACAAGCTGGTGAATTTTATGAAAAACAGTCCGGCAATAAGCATTGAAGTATCAGGGCACACCGACAGTACCGGTGATAAACAAAAGAACCAGACACTTTCCCAAAACAGGGCAAAATCTGTTTACGATTACCTGCTTCAAAAAGGTATCACACCACAGCGATTGACATTTAAAGGTTATGGTGATTCAAGTCCGGTGGCTACCAATGATACCGATGAAGGAAGAGCGCTTAACCGTCGTACAGAATTTCTAATTACAGCAGTAAAATAAAATTCAGAATTCCCTTAAAAAACGGATCCCGGTCTCACAGGACCGGGATCTGCCTCCAAACTAAACACCATTTCAGGAATTGGTAGCCATAAACCTTTTTCCCTGATATAAAGATAAGGCAGGATTTGCATGTTTATTGCACCCGTAGCCAGAGTTTACATAAATATTACAATGCGATTATTGAATTTGCTCAAGATGGACTGCTTGTTCTTTTTTAAATTCAGGCGCCAAAGAATGGTTCCATAAGAATGTAAAGGAATGCTCCGGCAAAATATCCTAATAGCGCTAACACCGTTATTTTCTTAAAGTACCAGAGAAATTCAATTTTCTCCATTCCCATTACAGCCACTCCCGCAGCTGAACCAATAATTAGTGCACTGCCACCGGTACCACAACAATAAGCTAAAAATTCCCAGAAGTAGTGATCGGTAGGATAAACAGAAAGGTCATACATTCCCATTGCAGCAGCTACCAGAGGAACATTATCGATAATTGCAGAAAATACACCTAAAGTCATTACAATTACATTCTCGTTTCCAATTGCATTTTGCAACATTTCTGCCATTTGCTTAAGCTGTCCTGTACTTTGCAATGCCGCAACAGCCACCAGAATTCCAAGAAAGAACAATATGCTGGGAGTATCAATTTTTCGAAGCGCATGAACCACAGAATATCTTCCCTTTTCATCATCATCTTTTTTGCGATGAATGATTTCCGTCAAAATCCACAATACTCCCAAACCAAAAAGTATTCCCATAAATGGTGGTAGATGGGTGATAGTCTTAAAAACCGGAACGAAAACTAAAGCTCCAATTCCGGCAAACAGAATAAGATTTTTTTCAAACTCTGCTCCTTTGCGGTCCGATTTTACCTGAATTGCCTTTTCTTCTTTCCCTTTAAATCGGAACGTTATGATAGCCAAAGGAACCAAAGTACAAACCATACTAGGCAGAATTAGCTTAACAATGATGTTCGCAGAAGTAATTTGCCCCCCAATCCATAACATAGTGGTTGTTACGTCTCCAATCGGTGACCAGGCTCCACCGGCGTTGGCAGCAATAATAACCATTCCTAACACCAATAATTTTTCTTCTCTTTTACTGAATAACTTTCTTGTTAAGGATGTCATTACAATTGCTGTAGTCAGGTTGTCGAGTACAGCTGAAAGGAAAAAAGTGAATAGTAATGATCCACAATAATTTGCGCTTATCGGTAGTATTTATTCTTCCTGTGATAGCATCAAATCCATCATGTGCATCGATCAGTTCTACTATCGTCATTGCCCCTAAAAGGAAAAACAAAATACTGGCAATTTCACCTAAATGCTCCAGCAACTCATGATTAATAAACTCAGGAGTATGATGTCCCATCAATATGAAAATGCTCCAGCATAATACTCCTGTGAGAATTGCTGATGCAGCTTTGTTGATATTAATGGGGTGCTCTAATGCAATTGCCAGATATCCGATGACAAAAACAACCAGAATCAGTATTTCCATAAATTAACAGCTATTAAAATTGAAGCGGTAAAAATAGGGAAAATGATTGGGAGGAAAGGAAACTTCCAAAGGATATTTAAAATATTATAAAATAATAATTTAATAACATTTACTTAAAGTTATAGTTTAATAGGCTTTGTTCATAATTAAGAAGCCAACAGTCATTAAAAAGTTAATGGTTGAAAAGTAACTTGAAGTAAAAGGAGGGCTGTTTGAATCTTGCTCTAAGATCCAAATCGTCAAACATGCAGGAAATTGTTTCTCTGAAAGTCCGGTTTTTTTCTGCTTTATTGATTACAAAATTAAATAGCCAGGGGTACTTACATAGTTTCTGCATGGTATGACTTAATTGCAATTCGCTCCAAAGTCGATTATAAATTTTCTCATCATACTGAATCAGAAACGATGATTTGAAATTACCCGCTTTGATGGCTTCCATGGCTACATTGGCTGCAGTCATGCCACAATACATGGCATTGCTGATTCCTTCCCCTGAAAAAGGGTCTATCATAGATGCAGCATCTCCCGTGAGCATAAATCCATCTCCAGAAATCGGGCGTTTCTTGGAGCCAAGAGGTAATCCCCAACCCTGAATCTTTCCTTCAGGAACAGCATTTGCAAACCGATCTTTAATGGTTGGATTTTCTTTAATCACTTTCAACATCGCCTCCCTCAAATTGATTTTCTTCTTGCTAATGGAGGATGAAAGCATTCCCGCTCCAACATTAGCACCACCATTAGGTAAAGGGAAAATCCAAGGGTAACACCCGAATAATATGCTCTGATGCCTCCACAATAATGGTCAGGCTCCATTCCAAACCCGGAATACGTTTTAGATATAACACTGCGATCGCCCTCTGAAGCAATTACTAAAGGGGTTTCAACTTCATAAATTTCTTCCCCATATTTAATGGAAAGAATATTGGTTTCACCCTGTTTCCTGATTGCGACCAACTCGTGACCTTGTCTGAAGTCAGCCACCGATTTATCGATCTGACCAACCATAAAATTATCGAAATCTATTCTTTTTGAAATAAATCCCGGAGGAGTTTTCAGGCTTCCCAGATCTTTGTTAAAAGGGATATCAATACTTTTCCCATTGGGAGCTGCGAATTTTATTCCGTAGCTGCCTATGAAATGTTCCTTATCAATGGCCAAATGATCAATAAGCGCAGGGTCGAGTTTTCTGAATACGGGCATCACCTTCCCGCTAAGGGCATCACCACAAATTTTATCGCGTGGAAATACTGCTTTATCGAAAATCAAATGTGGTATTTTGGCCTTGCATAAAAAAGCAGAAGCCGTGGCACCTGCAGGACCGGCACCGGCAATGACTAATTGATGTTTTTCAGTTTTGATAGAACTCAGAGATTAAGAATCGTATTTGTTATAAGCCTTCTTGATTCGTGACATCTCCAGTGTATCATCTTTCTTTTTCAGATCTTCTCTCTTGTCAAAAAGTTTCTTTCCACGGGCAAGAGCAATTTCCAGTTTAGCCAGTCCCTTTTCATTAATGTATAACCGTACCGGAATGAGGGTATAGCCCTTTTCCTTCATTTTAGTTCCCAGTTTACGCAATTCGGTCTGCCGCAAGAGTAGTTTCCGGTCGCGTTTGGCAGCATGATTATTGTAAGAAGCCTCTTTGTATTCGGAAATGTGCATGCCTTTCACCCACAGTTCACCGTTCATAAAAACACAAAAGGAATCGGCGAGATTCACCTGGGATGCACGAACAGATTTTATTTCAGTTCCTGTTAATACCAATCCGGCTTCATATTTTGTTTCAATATGATATTCGAAAACAGCTTTTTTGTTATTTACTATGGTAGTTTCTGCCATGTGGCAAAGGTCGCAAAATTATGGATGCAATCAGCGAACAATCAACACCGGAATTGTAACGAGATGGCGTACACCACTAATGGTAGTTCCTAAGAACAGATCTTTCAGCGTATGGTGTCCGTGAGCACCCATTACAAGCAAATCGGCATTAAAATTTTTGGTTTTTTCCGCAATGGCAAACTTAGGTTTTCCATATCCTAATGCTGTGTTTACTGAATAACCCAATTCTCTCAGGTTATGAGCATATTGCTCCAGGTTTTGTTTATCCCTTATGGCTTCAAAATCACTTACATCCTTACCAAAAAGGAAGGCTCCGGGTGATTCAACCACGTGTATCAGCAAATATTCTGCACCCAAACCTCCCTGACTTAAGGCATGGCTGATGGTTTTATGGACGGCACTTGAAAAATCGACGGCAATAGCAATTCTCTGATAAGAGTTAGGCTTTAAATCCGATTTTAAAATCTCTTTGAAGTCACCATGTGGCACCGGCTCTGGAGCGGATCTGTCGCGCTGAATTAAGGGTGCAAAAGTGGTATAAAACAACAACACCACTGCTAAGAATACAATTGGTATTACCACAAACTGAATAACTCCCTGCGGAATATCCGGTGAATTCATCCAATCCTGTATTTGCTGAAATACCAAGCGGCCGTTTAAAGAAACAATAATTATGGCTGAGAGCCAGGCTAAAACTCTCACATATACGGGAATTACAAATTCACCCATCTTGGTTCGGTCGCTGACAAAATGGATTAACGGAATGATCGCAAAACCAAGTTGTAAACTCAATATTACCTGACTAAATACCAGCAGTTTTCCGGTTGATTCTTCGCCGGCTATTTGTATGGTGAGTAGGGCAGGGACAATAGCAATTAATCGGGTGACCAACCTTCTGATCCAGGGTTGAATCCGGAGATTTAGGTACCCTTCCATAACAATTTGTCCAGCCAGCGTACCAGTGATAGTCGAACTTTGTCCAGCCGCAATTAAAGCTATGGCAAAAGGGCAGGAGCCCATTCGGTTCCTAATAAAGGCTCCAGCAATTTGTGTGCGTCCTGAATTTCTGCAACTTCAAAAAAACCATTTTTATAAAATACGGATGCTGCCAGAATTAATATGGCGGCATTCACAAAAAATGCCAGGTTTAATGCAATGGCAGAATCAATAATATTAAACCTGATTGCCTTTCGGATTTCTACAGGCGTACGATCAAATTTTCGGGTTTGAACCAGTGATGAATGCAGGTATAAATTGTGAGGCATAACGGTAGCCCCTATAATACCAATGGCAATATAAAGTGCTGTATCGTCGGGGATAGAAGGAATGAAACCACCGGCAATTTCCGAAATTACAGGTTGTGCAAAAAACATTTCAGCAATGAAAGAAACACCAATGATACCAACCAGACTTATGATAAATGCTTCCATTTTCCGCATCCCGTAGTTCAGTAAAAACAAAAGCAGGAAAGTGTCGAGTACACTAATGCAAACTCCCCACATCAGCGGTAAATCAAACAATAATTGCAACCCAATAGCCATACCCAGCACCTCCGCAAGATCGCAGGCAGCAATTGCAATCTCAGCCAGAAAATATAATGCTCCATTGACTACAGGAGGATAAATTTCCCTAGATGCCTGTGCTAAATCACGTCCTCTGACAACTCCAAGGCGGGCACTTAATGATTGCAATAACAATGCAATGAGGTTCGACATCAACAAAACCCAGATCAGCTGATAACCATACTGACTACCTCCGGCAAGATCCGTAGCCCAGTTTCCAGGATCCATATATCCAACAGAAACCAAATATGCTGGACCTAAAAATGCCAAAAGCTTCCTTCCAAAACGCTTGTCCTTATTGACTTCTACGCTGGAATTCACTTCGGAAAGAGAAGGCATTGGTTCGTTTTTCCGGTCGCTCATTTCTGTTGAAATATTTGGCAAATATAACAAATAATTTAGATATCTCTAACTTTAGATATTTATTTCATTCTCCTTCAAAATTAACGAACTTCGCACCATGATTTACAAGTCGCTTATACGTCCCGTTTTATTTTTGTTTGATGCCGAAAAGGTGCATCATTTTGTCATGAATATTTTGAAAACAGCAGGAAAAATACCGGGCATGCTTTGGTTGCAGGAATCCATGTTTTTGATAGAGGACCCTTCACTGGAGCGGACAGTTGCCGGTATTAAATTCAGAAATCCGGTAAGACTTGCAGCGGGATTTGATAAAGATGCCCGTGCTATTGCCGAGCTGGGGTCGCTGGGATTTGGCTTTATTGAAATTGGCACGGTAACTCCGAAGGCGCAGACCGGAAATCCGTTGCCCCGCTTATTCCGGTTACCTGCCGATCAGGCTCTGATTAACAGAATGGGATTTAATAATGAAGGTGTGGATGCTGCGGTGACCAGATTGAAAAAAAAGCACAAGCTTATTGTTGGAGGGAATATCGGGAAGAATAAAATCACAGAAAATGAAAATGCTATGAACGATTATTTGATTTGCTTCGAAGCATTGTTCCCTTATTGCGATTACTTCACAGTAAATATTTCGTCTCCTAATACTCCCGGTTTACGCGAACTGCAAGATAAAGAACCATTAATACGCCTGTTGGAAGCTGTTCAGCAAGCCAACCATTCAAAACCGGTTGCAAAACCCGTTTTCTTAAAAATAGCTCCCGATTTAACACCATCTCAGGTCGATGACATTATTGAAATCACACTGAAAACTAAATTGGCTGGTCTCATTATTTCCAATACAACTATTTCAAGAGAAAGTCTAAATACCGGGAAAACTGAAATAGAGAAAATAGGAGCGGGGGGCCTGAGCGGGAAACCTGTATTTGAAAAATCGACAGCCTTACTCAAATATGTTGCTGAGAAGTCAGGGAAGCAATTTGCATTGATTGCCAGTGGCGGAATTTTCACACCACAACAAGCTCTTGAAAAACTCAAAGCGGGGGCCGATTTGGTTCAACTTTATACCGGTTTCATTTATGAAGGTCCGGCATTGGTGAAAGCTATTAACAAAGAGCTGTTAAATAATTGAACTTCAAATATTTAATTGTGTAATTATTCCTTTACAGATTGATCAATAACACGTTTCATTTTATTACCTTTGCATAAATAATTAATCCTATGAAAAAATACCTGTTTGGACTATTCCTTATAATTGGAATTTATGCCTGTGATCAAAGTGTTGGTCAGACAAATAATTACGGTGCCAAAATCACTGAAGAAGGTGCAATCACCATGAAAGAACTGGTTGCAAAGATGGAAACTCAAAAAGAAGTTACTGCCAAAGTAACGGGAACCATTTTAAAAGTTTGCCAGACCAAAGGATGCTGGATGACAATTGACAAAGGTGATGGTTCTTCTATGCGTGTTTCATTCAAAGATTATGGCTTTTTTGTTCCAAAAGATATTGCCGGAAAACTGTAATTGTAGAAGGAAAAGCTACTGTGACAACTACTACAGTTGATGAATTACGTCATTTTGCCGAAGATGCGGGAAAAAGTAAAGAAGAAATTGCAAAAATCACTGAAGGAAAAACCGAACTTACCTTTGAAGCTGATGGTGTAATTGTGAAATAAGGTTGAACAAAAACAACCTGAACCCGTTGTACAACCAGCGGGTTTTTTCATTAAGTACCGCGACAAATGAAATCAACTGAAACCGTTTTTATCACCGAATGTCCCCGCGATGCCATGCAGGGGATTGGTGCATTTATACCAACAGAACTAAAAATTGAGTATCTCAATCAGTTGTTACAAGTTGGATTCGACAGACTCGATTTCGGCAGTTTCGTTAGTCCAAAAGCAATTCCTCAGTTGAGGGATACCCGCGAAGTACTTGATGGATTAACTCTTAATTCTGACACCGACTTGTTGGCTATTGTTGCCAATAGCAGGGGTGCAACTGAGGCTTGTGAAATGAAACCAATTTCTATTATTGGATTTCCCTTTTCAGTTTCAGAAACTTTTCAGATGCGAAACACGAATAAATCTATTGAAGAATCGTTTGTTACAGTGAATGAAATGATCCGGATAACATCGGATGCTAATAAAAATCTGCTGGTCTACCTTTCAATGGCTTTTGGCAATCCTTACGGGGATGCCTGGGATACAGGGAGTGTATTGAGTTGGATTCACAAACTTAAAGCAGCAGGGATCAAAAAAATAGCACTCGCTGATACGGTTGGGATGGCATCTGAAAACAATGTAAAAAATCTGACAAAAGCAGTTTTAGACACCTTTCCTGACCTGGAGGTTGGCATTCATTTGCACTGTGAACCAGGCAATTGGCATTCAAAAGTAGCTGCTGCCTATGATGCAGGTTGCAGGCGTTTTGATTCCGCAATTAAGGGTTTCGGAGGTTGTCCAATGGCTGAAGACGATCTGGTAGGAAATCTTGCAACAGAGCATTTAATCCAATATCTTGAACAGAAAAACGTTGAAACCCTTATCAATAAAGAACAGTTTGGTAAAGCATTGGTTGCTGCCGACAAAATATTCTTAAATTATCATTAATCCAGACTTAGTATCTTTGGATCTGAAAAATCAAATCATGACCTCAAAACGTACCTCATTTTCATTTTTTCTTCGTCCCGCCATTCTGACATTACTCCTGTTAGCATCTCATATTTTACAACTTCAGGCCCAGGGCACCGGATATCTGGAAGTAGTAGGTTCTGTCCTTCAATCGAACAAAGGGCTTGAAGGGGCTGAATTGACAGTTATGAAAGGCAATGAGAAGGTGGATCTGGTGAGTACCAATGCCAGTGGAAAATTTATTGTGAATCTGGAGTTGAACAACAACTATGTGATCATTTTTTCAAAAAACGGAAACATTTCCAAGACAGTTGAAATAGACACCAAAGTTCCGGAAGAAAGTAAAGACCAGATCTATTCCTACAAATTCAAAATTGATCTTTTCCAGAAAGTTGAAGGAGTTACTGAGCCGGAAAGTATTTCTAAACCGGTTGCAAAACTTGGATACAGTGAAACTGTCGATGATTTCGATTATGATTCAAATTATACCAGTGCCAGAAAATCGGAATTGGAAAAGGTAAAGCAGGAGATGCAGGCTGAACTTGCTCGCAAAAAGCAAGAGGAAGAACTGGCCAGAACAAGGGCAAGAGCTGATTCCTTGGCAAAAATCAACGAAGATAAAGCTGCCCGTGCTAAAGAACTTGCTGAAGCAGCACGTTTGAAAAAAAGAGGAAGAAGCTAAAACAAAAGCTGCAGAACTTGAACAAGCAAGGTTTGCTGCCATCGAAAAAAGCACGACGTGATTCTATCATGCAAAGGGAAGTTGCCGAAGAGCAGGCCCGGTTAAAAGCTCTTGCTAAGGCTCGTGAAGATTCTATTGCCCAGGCGAGAGAAGCAGAAAAACAACAATTACTAGCGGAGGCAAAAGCAAAAAAAGAAGCTGATGAAATAGCTCGTGCCGCTGCTGCCGAAAAAGCGAGACTCGAAGCACAGGAACAGGCCCGTTTACAAGCTGAAGCAAAGGAAAAAGCGCGACTGGAAGCTGAGGCAAAAGCTGCAGCGGATGCGGAAGCACGCGAGAAGGCTAAGCTAGAAGCTGAAGCAAAAGCAAAGGCTGATGCCGAAGAGAAAGCAAGACTGGCAACTGAAGAAAAAGCGAGGTTAGCAGCTGAAGCACAAGCAAAGAAAGAAGCAGATGAAAAAGCAAGAATAGAAGCTGAAGCAAAAGCTAAGGCAGAAGCGGAAGAAAAAGCCAGACTTGCAGCAGAGGAAAAAGCTCGCATGGAATCCGAAGCTAAAGCCCGTGTAGAGGCTGAAGCTAAAGAAAGAGCCCGGTTAGAAGCCGAAGCTAAGGCAAAAGCTGAGGCTGAAGCAAAAGCCCGTGCCGAAGCAGATGAGAAGGCAAGATTGGAAGCTGAGGCCAAAGCAAAGGCTGACGCTGCTGAAAAAGCAAGAATAGAGGCCGAAGCTAAAGCTAAAGCCGAAGCTGATGAAAAAGCCCGGATTGCTGCCGAAGCACTCGCTAAGAAAGAAGCTGAAGCAAAGGCAAAGGCCGAAGCGGAAGCTAAAGCCAAAGCAGAGGCAGAGGAAAAGGCAAGAATTGTAGCAGAAGAAAAAGCTAAGAAAGAGGAGGCTGAAAAGGCTCGTCTGGAAGCCGAGGCTCAGGCACGCGCTGCTGAAGCTGAAAAAGTAAGATTGGCAGCAGAAGAAAAATTACGTCTTGCAGCAGAAGAAAAAGCACGTATATTGGCGGAAGCTCAGGCTAAAGCAACAGCTGATAGCGTCAAAAAAGCCGATGAAGCAGCCCGACTTGCAGAAATGGAACTCGCAAAACAACAAGCTTTACGAGATGCTGAAGAAAAACGAAAACGTGATATTGAGGCCTTGAAAGAAGCCTATGCGAAAGCAGCTCAGGCAGAAAAAGACTCAGCTGCAAGCAAAGACACCAGAAATACTGCCGCATTGCCTACCATAGACAAAGATTATCCTGAAGGTATTTCTGAGGAAACATTGCCTGAATCAAACAGAACTATTTATCGGACCGTTATCCGGAAAGCCACTACTCAGGAGGTTTTCAGTAAAGTGGTTTACAACTGGGGTGGAATTTTTTACTTTAAAAATAATACCAGTCTCACAGAATCCAATTACTCGATTGAACTTAAACGAATGAAAGATCTGTTGAATCAGAAGTAAACTGCGGTTCTACCCGGTTCATGACAGCTTTCAAAACCAAATTTAATTCTTAAGCCATGAACATTTTCCTGAAACGAAGCCTGGTGGTCGTAGCCGGTTTTATTGTTGCCTATCCGTGTTTTGCTGAGACTATTTATGTGAGTAAAACAGAAATAAATCAGGTAACCGTTTTCACGAATGGCGCTACCATTCAAAGGTCTGCCACTATTGCAGTTCCTGCCGGATATTCAGAACTAAAATTTGAAAATTTACCGCCTTCCATTGACCTGGCCAGCATTTCGGTTACGGCAACAGGTGATTTTATCATTTTGAATGTTGCACATCAACTCGATTACCTGGGACCCGATCGTAAAACAGGGGAAATGATTGCACTCGAAGATTCCCTGGAAAAACTGCAGTCAACTTTCGATGGCAACATGAACAATATTGCAGCTCTTCAGGAAGAGCAAAATGTATTGCTCGCCAATAAAAATGTAGGCGGAACAAATACCGGTGTAAAACTCGAAGATCTGAAAAGTATTTCCACCTATGTGAGCAACCGGATCCTCGAAATCAGGAATAAGATTGGTTCTATAAATTCGAAAAACACCGGATTGAAAAGGCAAATAGACCGGATAAATCAACAACTTGCAGAACTGAATGCAGCCCGCAATGAACCCTTTTCTACTATACAGGTTTCAGTATCAGCAAATGCCAAAACCACAGGTAATTTCAAGATCAGCTATTTCGTTGGTAATGTTTCATGGA
The DNA here is from genome assembly GCA_016713525.1 of Bacteroidota bacterium. Classification (GTDB taxonomy): domain Bacteria; phylum Bacteroidota; class Bacteroidia; order AKYH767-A; family OLB10; genus JADKJB01. The sequence goes on from JADJOZ010000012.1 coordinate 151,748, forward strand.
CTCCCCAATATGACATTCGTGTAAAATCAGCTGACAGCCCGGTAGATTTACTTTACAAGGCAATGGTAACTCAAAATACCGGTGAAGACTGGAACCAGGTGAAAGTGCGTTTAAGTACCGGTAACCCGGCTGCTGGTAGCGACAAGCCAACTTTAAATCCCTGGTTTCTGAATTTCATGCCTCAGGTAATGATCAAGTCAGAATCTAAAAGAAACGATTACAGAAACAGCAACGAATCTATGCTGGCAATGCCATCAGTTGCAGCAGAATTAAAGCTTGATGCAGGTTCCACTTACCAGTGGGTAACAGCAACAGAGAGTCAGTTAAGTACTGAATACGACATATCTTTACCTTATAGTATTGCTTCAAGTAGTAATCCTATATCTATTGAAATTAAGAAAGATATACTTCCGGCAAAGTACTCCTATTTTGCTGTTCCTAAAATTGAAAGAGAAGCCTTTCTGGTTGCATCAATCACAGGCTGGCAGGATTTTGATTTCCGTCAGGGGCCGGCAAATATTTATTTTGAAAACACTTTTGTTGGGGGGCACTTCTATTGATCCAAATACTCTGAATGATACACTTGTAATTTCTTTAGGAAGAGATAAAAGAATCATTGTAAAGCGTGAAAAGTTAAAAGAAAGTTCAGGGAATCAACTTATCGGCAGTAACAGAACAAGGAATTATACTTATGAGACATCCTTGAAAAATAATCGTAAGGAAGCTGTTATCATTTTAGTTGAAGAACAAATACCTGTTTCTCAGGATAAGGAAATTGAAGTAAAAGCTATTGATTATTCAGGCGGCGAACTGAACACTGAAACAGGCAAAATTACATGGAAGCTGGAGATTGCTCCGGGCCAGCAAGTAAAAAAGAAATTGAGTTTTTCCGTGAAACACCCAAAAGACAAGCCTGTGATGGGACTCTGATTAAAGTTGTAGAATTATAGGATCAATAAAGCACCTGCTTTTGGTGATTTCCTTTTCAGCTCCGGATTCATCCTTAATCAAAGCTTTTACCGATTTGTCACCGGGATAATTTTTAATAATAATGGAGTAGCCATCAGTTGAAAGCACTCCATCCACGGGCGCTTCATCAAGGGTATAATTCAATTTTAATAATTCGGTAGCCTTAAAATCGAGGAACAATTGATGATAGGTATTCCCATCAGCATCCTTAAAAATATCGGGTTGTTTTTGTTCCTGAGCAAGGGCACTTCCGCCCAAAAGGCAAAAAAATAAAATAACAAATGTGCTCCTTTTTAATGCCATTGCTTATAATTGCATTTTACTGTTAAGACAATCTAAAAGTACAACAAAACTGATAAAAACGCAAATTATGGCACATGAAATAGATTATCGAATCCTTGGAGATGACATTCAGGTTGTAGAAGTTGAGATGGATCCGGGTGAAGGTGTCAGAGCAGAGGTAGGTTCAATGCTCTTTATGGAAGAAGGAATTGTTATGGAAACATCAACAGGCGGGGGGATTTTCAGCGGATTAAAAAGGATGATTACCGGTGAAAGCTTCTTTATTACCTCGTTTTCAAATGGTGGAACGGGAAAAAGAAAGGATGCATTTGCTGCTCTTTATCTCGGGAAAATAATTGATATAAATCCGATGAGTTTCGGAGGATCTTTTTTATGTCAGAAGGATGGATTCCTGTGCGCTGCTCAGGGAATTGATATTACCATTGCCTTTACTAAAAAAATAGGAGCAGGATTGTTCGGTGGTGAAGGCTTTATTCTTCAGGAACTAAAAGGCGATGGCCATTGTTTTATTCATGCGGGTGGAACCATCATAAAAAGAGAATTGCTGCAAGGCGAGACCTTACGTGTTGATACCGGCTGTTTGGTTGCGTTTGCTCCTACAGTTGACTACGACATTAAATTCGTTGGTGGTTTTAAGAATGCTTTATTTGGTGGTGAGGGCCTGTTTCTGGCTCATTTACGCGGTCCGGGAACTGTTTATCTTCAAAGTCTGCCATTCTCACGTATTGCCGATAGAATTCTTGCTGCATCGCGCTTTGGAGGCGGCAGGGAAGAGTCGCGTGGACTTGGAGGAATGCTGGGTGGTTTTATCAGCGGTGACCGTTGATAATTGCGAAATCGGTTATTTCGCAGAAGCTAAAATTGGAAACTTCCATTTAGCCAGCGCAAATGTTCCAAATAAAGCCAGATTGTAGAACAGGTCACCCATAATTGTGCCTTTGAAAAAAGGAATTCCTGCTACATAACAGCTCAATAAACCTGCTGCAGATTTTGGATACATATCATACATCAACCAGGTCCCAAAATTGGTGATCAGAAAAAACAGTATGGATGAAATCAAAGAAGCAACCATAATAGTTTGACGTTGTTCGCGCCCACGTAGCATAAACCCTAGTCCTGTTACCAAAGCAAAACTTCCATAAACAAAAATCATATCACGGTAAAATCCTGAACCATTAACTAACTGCAGTAAAATATCTGAAATTAATAAGGCGAATAATGGTAATAAGAAAGCCTGTTTACGGTCGCTGATATAAGTACCGGCAAAAAGCGCAATGGCACCAATAGGAGTAAAATTCATCTCATGAGGCAATAAACGGCTTAATGCTGCCAGGCCAATTAATGCAAGGATGAACTTTAATTTCGGAGTCAGTGTGATGTTCATAGGTGATTCTTATTTTCGAAGCAACAAAATAGTTAATTTTATTCAAGTGAACTAGCATTAGCGGCAATTTATTCATAGCCTTTTGCACAGCCAACTAATTGATTTTCCAATAACTTAAATTGATTATAAGTATTTCTCTTAACAACAACCGGAACCTGAAAATTGTTTGCATCCATTAATGTTTTAGCATTATAAACCTTCCAAAAATCATTTTGGTAAACTATCTGATTGTTTGAAAGGTTCCTGGATCCTTAGAATGATCAGATCTGAAAATCACTATCGTTGACTGCAGCGAATCTGTTTAGGCAAAAGTAATGCGTTTTGTATAATATTGAACTGCCCAGGGCTTATTACTTTTCAACCTTTCATTGGGTTCTGTAGCGGATTTCAGGAACTGAGCCATATTCAAATTTGCTGTGGCTGCTTTCCGGGCTTCCTGATTTTTAGTTTGCAATTTTAGCATAGATGGAATCATCAAAACGGGCAACAACATTCCTGCCACCAAAAGCCACTGTTTTTTGATTAGGGAAATTTAGTTTTTCCAAAGACGCTGTAAATCCCTTGAATGTTGTTATCAGAAAGAATGGAAATATTGGTAACAACATTCTCACAGGGTCACCCTGATAAGGATACACCAGCAACATCAATATAAAACACAGTTGAAACAGCAATATAAAACGTTCAAAATATTTACTTTTCAAGTTACGGTGCGATTCTTTTTCAGGGAAAAATGACCATACAACACCCATAAGCCATCCAATACACAGCAATATCCAGATAGCCTTATTTATCCACATGGGAAGTTCCAGTTGAGGAATCAATTGCAGGCTTTGAAAATAGGTGGTTACATTCATCAGCAATATATCCGGGTTAATCGCGTCTACCGTTTGTTGCAAATACCAAACCGGACCATTGCTTGCTTTTCCTAATATAAATTCAATTACAAGAATCAGCAACATCCCCGCAAGGGATGCAAATAAAAATTTAAACCTGCCCGGGAATGTCGTTGTAGCTGCCCATCCAATAACCGGCACCAAAAGAAGCAAGCCGGGAGTTTTCAGTCCAGTAGAAAGCCATATAACCACAATTGAAATGGTGAGTACTATGGTTGTGGATTTTTGAAAAAAGAGCAAATAAAAGGCTAAGAGAAAAGTTGCCATCATTGGGATATCGGGAAGTATTTGGTTTTTCAGGTCAAGCATCATTGGGTTGTATACTAAAAACAGGGTACAACCGATGGCTGCTAAAGCAGGTAAGAAATTATACAGTATTCTAAAGAAAACCCAACCTGTAAGAAGCAGAAAAACAGTCACCATAAATTTCGATACAAGTATATCTGTTGGATGGCTGCACCAGGGTTGCAGGGATCAACAGTACTGAAAATAGCCAGCCTTTAATTCCGGGACTGTAATTACCTGTATGATCAGGATTCCAGGCTTGCTGGTTGCCGGTCAGCCATTTTGCCTGTAAGAGATATTGGGCAAAATCGTCGCCAGCATCATGAAATCCATTAAAATTAATGGCTATTAATGGCAGCAGTAAAATCAAAACCAAAACATCCCATTTGTAGCGCAAAAAGACTATTTGTTGGGATGGGGATTTCATAGTTGAAGTTATCAGGAATTCCAGATTGCCCAGGATGCTTCCGCTTGAGCATGAAGCATCTTCAATCCGTTTTCGACTTTAGCTCCATTGGCAAATCCCAGTTTCATAAATGTAGTCATTTCCGGATTATAAACCAGATCAAACAATAAATTTTCTGTACTTAGAAGATGATAGGGTATAGGTGGGGAATTTGTTATATCGGGATAAGTCCCCAATGGGGTTGTATTGATTATTAATGGATAGTTCTGAAAATGGTCCTTATTCACTTCCTCAAACATGAGGTTCCCGTCATTCTTTCGGGTAACAACTAAAAATGGAATTGCTAATTTTTTCAAGCAGTATTGAACTGCTTTGGCAGCGCCACCATTACCAAGTATCAATGCTCCTTTTTTTTGGTGGGGAAGAAATAGCGCTTCAATGGCACTCTGAAATCCCACAGCATCGGTATTGTAGCCTTCCATAAACAGGAGATTACCGGAGCCATTTCGCTGAATTTTAATAGTATTTACCGCTCCCGTATCGGCAGCAACATCGTCCACATGATTTAGGTAGGGAATTATTCTTTCCTTATATGGAAAAGTAACATTTAATCCGAATAATTGCTTTTCAGTTTCCACCAGAGTGATAAACTCATCCAAATCAGGAATTTCAAAATTTCTGTAAATCACTTGACCAGATAATCCTTCCCTTTGAAATTTTTCAGTGAAGTATTTAATAGAGAAAGAGTGGGTAAGTTTGTTCCCTAATAGTCCGAATAACTTCATACTAGCAGTTTTGAATTACTTTATAAAGTTTGCACGACGCTGCAAACGGACTCAGACAATAAAAATCAGGAAACCTGAATAGTGGGATCTATATCTTTAGCCCATGCCAGAATACCTCCCTTAAGGTTTGCCAGATTATCGAATCCATAGCGAGTTTCGAGTTCCCTGACTGCAGCAGCACTTCTGGCGCCACTACGGCAATGTATAATTACCGGTTTATTTCTGGAAATTCTTTCAGCCTGATCAATAACTGTTGCCAAAGGAATAAGTTCACCACCAATATTGGCGGCATCGAATTCATATTCTTCCCTGACATCAATCAGTTGAAAATCGACCTTATTCTGCATCATTTCATGTAATTCCTGAACGGTAATTTCTTTCATAGCAACTTATGTTAAGATCACGAAACCGGTATTAATTCCTTTGGTAAAAACTGAAAAAAAGTATCACTTCGAAGTCCGAGGCGTAACGACTCTAAAGCAATAACTTCGGTAGGTGCAATATTGCCCAGGTTTACATTGGCACCAAACAACTTAATGAAATAAACCTGCTGCGATTTGATTGGGGTTTCCCAGATTATTTTATCGACCGGTACTTTGCTGACTATTTTGTTGATCAGCATAACGTGAGCCTTGCCATTAGGCCTGTAAATGCCAACTGTTCCGCTTTCACGGGCTTCAGCAATAACTTTCCACACTCCGGCCTCAATTTCTTTATTCATCATTTCAATCCACCGGGCAGGGTGAATAATGATTCCTTCTTCTTTACTGCCAACTTCTGAAATAACGGTGACATATTTGGATAGTTGCCTGATTAAATCGCACTTTTTATTATGATCAAGAACAATTGAACCATCAGAAATTTCGGCGTGTTCAATTTTATATTTGTCGATAAGCTTAAGGTAATTATCAACTTCATCTCTTACAATAAAAGGCTTCCAGCAAAGTGCCACCAAAATATACAGGAATACCGGCACTTTTATACAGCTCAATTTTTTCTTTCAGTCTGGGAGTAATCAGGGCACTTCCAAAGCCGAGTTTAACAATATCGGTATATGTTCCATTCCCATCGATAAAATCTTCAGTTTCCCTCAGACTCAACCCTTTATCCATAACCATGGTAACACCTGACTGACGTGGTTTAACACTTCTTTCAGGTAAATAACTCAACGGAAAATTCATAGATTTTTTCTTTTATTCGCAATGATTTTCAGTAGTACCTGATCATTTTGAAGTGCAGGAAGCATTTCAAAAAGTACCTGACTGGAATCGATATCTTTTAACAGCGCAACTTCAAGCATTTCATATGCTTCCTGAAGGGCACCGGCACTATATAAATTAGCTGTCTGACGATAATATAATTCGGCACATTCAGGATGGTAGGTAAGTCCTTTTTCAGTAATTTCTACCGCTTCATCCTGTTTACCGGTTTCAGTGAGGAAATGAGCAAATGAAAGCCATCCATCAATCAATCCCGGATCATCCTCCACCACTTTGATGTAACATTCACCTGCTTCTGTAATGTTGTTCAGGTTGAATTCGCAATCGCCTAATAGCAACCAGTATTCTCCATTATGTTCGTCTTTCTCAATTGCCTTTCTAACATAGTGGATTGCTTCATACCAACGCTCTTCAGACTCTAGTGTAATTGCAATTCCAAACCAGGCCTGAGCCATATCAGGAAGAATTTTGACTGCCTTTTTGTAATAAGTCCGGGCCTCATCCATCTGCCCTAATTTTTCATAACATTCAGCTATGTTAAAATAGGTTATTGCATCAGGTTTGTAATATTCAAAAGTCTGTTTGTATTTCTGAATCGCATCTTCATAGTGACCTAACATAGCCAGTACCTGTGCCTGATCGAGATAGGCGGGGGCATAATCTTCTTTGATAAGTATGCAATAATCGAAAGCATGCAATGCCTCTTCATAATTTCCCAAACGGCAATTAATATCGCCGAGATTATACCAGGCAGCATAGGAATAAGGATCCTTATCAATTAATTGCTTGAAATAGCTAATACCCTCCTGAAGTTTGCCTGTTATGCCCAAACATGCAGCTAACTCTTCCATAGCCAGTTCATAGGTTGGATTTTGTTGCACTGCCATTTTGAAATACTCAATTGCTTTGGGATAGTTCAGCATATTCTGGTAGGTAATAGCCATACTGAAATAAATTTCATCCTTCATATCAACCAGTGGTAAAGCTTTCTTAAAACATTCAAGGGCTGATGAATACTGCCCGATTGTATTGTAAATATTTCCCCGAATCAAGTGCAAATCAAGATCATAAGGACTAATGCGTTCAACCCGGTCGAGTGTATCTAAAGCCCGCTGATCCTGCCCGGTAATGGCAAATAAATGCGCCTGCTTCATCAGAAAATTTACAGAATTAGGATGCAACGAAAAGGCATATTTAGCCACTTCCAGAGCTTTCTGGTATTCTCCTTTTTCAATGTAAAAATCTATTATGCGGATAAGAGCATCAACATCAAAAAAATAACGATCCTGTTTACGGATCATCTCTTCGAACCTGCTTACAGAGAGCTCAATCTTCTCATTAAGTTCATCCTGATTATCCAAATCATCATCATCTTCTTCCATAGGCAGTGGTGGATTTTTAGCCCTCCAATTGTCACAAAATTAAGAAAAAAGCAGAGGTGCACCCCATTTAGGTCAAAAGTTATCCACACATTTCTGTTACTGATTCTATATCATATTGATAATCAACATGAAACATATCTGATGTAATCTATAATTTAACAGGCAACCTGACCTTTAAAAACTGCCCTGAGAAGGGCCTATTTCCGTTAACTTTGCATCATGTTAATCCTGAGAAAACTGCAGCTTATAAATTTCAGAAATTATGTAGATGCATCTATTTCATTTGGTCCTGCAGTTAACTGTTTTACAGGCACTAACGGTTCCGGCAAGACCAATTTGCTGGATGCCATCCATTATTTGTCGATGACCAAGAGTTATTTCAGTCCAACCGACAATCAGAATATCCGCCATCATGAAGCCATGCTAATGATTCAGGGTGAATTTGAACTTAATGGTGAAAAGGAGTCGGTTTTGTGTTCTATCAGACAGGGACAAAAAAAGATCTTTAAGCGCAATCAGAAAGAATATGAAAAACTGAGCAATCATATTGGAACATTCCCTGTAGTTATGATTGCTCCAACCGATCAGGAGCTCATAACTGAAGGAAGTGAGATTCGCCGTCGTTTCATTGATGGAATCATTTCTCAATCTGACCATATTTACCTCGATAATCTGATCAGATATAATCAAGTAATCAGTCAGCGAAATACTTTACTTAAACAAGCCAATTCCCGTGGATTTGCCGATTGGGGCTCCATTTCTGTTTGGGATGATCAGCTTGCTCATTATGGTCAGAAAATATTTGAAAAGCGAAAGGAATTTATTCGTGGTTTTGAACCGCATTTCAATGCTTTGTTTGATGCTATTTCAGGCACCGGTCAATCGGCAGGTGTTTCGTACGAATCGCCTTTACAATAAAGATCCTTATCAGAAATCCTTCTTCAAAACAGAAGCCGTGATCTCGATCTGCAATATACTTCATCGGGGACGCACAAAGATGATCTCACCGTTACCTTAAATGGGTTTCCTGCACGCAAATTTGCATCACAGGGTCAACAGAAATCGCTTGTTATTGCTCTTAAACTGGCACATTTTAACTACTTGTGTGAATTAGGCTTTCAGCATCCGATTATTTTGCTGGATGATATTTTCGATAAGCTGGATCAGGGAAGAGTTAGCCGACTCATGGAATTGATCACCAAAGGGGAATCAGGGCAAATTTTTATTACAGACACCCATAAAGAAAGGGTAGCTGCAATTTTTTTGAATCCATGAACATTCCATGTAAGTTATTTGATGTGGAAAATGGGGTAATCACACTTTCCGAAAATCAATCTGTTCAATGAGAAAAAGTAATGAAAACAGCCTCAAAGAGGTCATTGAACAACTTATAGATACTTATCGGTTACGCGATCGGCTGAATGAGGTGAAAATTCGCCGTACGTGGGAAGAGGTAATGGGGAATGCCATATCGAACAGAACCGATCATTTATCAGTTAATAACGGTACTCTGGTTATAAAAGTCTCATCTGCTGCATTACGCGAAGAACTAACTTTTCGCAAGGATCAGATTTGTGAAATGATGAATAAGGAACTTGGTGGTCCGTTTCTGACCAAGGTGGTTATAAGTTAGCTGAATTTTAGTCAGTTTTCGCATAAAAAAAGCCATCCCGAAGGATGGCTTTGAAATTATACATGCAAAACAATTTCTTTTAGAAACGCTCCAGTTTAGAGAAGTAGAAGTCTCCTTCAATAGCAGCATTTTCATTACTGTCAGAACCATGAACTGCATTTGCTTCAATTGATTTGGCAAACAGTTGGCGAATGGTACCCGGAGCAGCTTTGGTTGGATCAGTAGCACCAATCAGTGTTCTGAAATCTTCCACAGCATTTTCCTTTTCAAGAATAGCAGCTACGATCGGGCCTGATGACATGTAAGAAACCAGATCTTTGTAGAATGGACGCTCTTTATGAATGGCATAAAACTGACCGGCGGTTTCAGGAGTCAGTTGCGTGTATTTCATCGCAACGATTTTGAAACCTGCTTTTATAATTTTGTCGAGTATTGCACCCATGTGGCCATTTTGAATACCATCGGGCTTAATCATTGTAAAGGTTCTGTTAGTAATCACTTTAATAGGTTTTAAACAGTTAATTTTCGGAGTGCAAAGGTAGTATTAATTTGAAAAACTGCAACCTATGATCCAATTCAATTACAAAAAAGAATATTAGTGCCTGTTTTAGTTACAAAATGGTAATTCTCATACCGTTTAAGGCTTTTTTTCGTGTATGGAACCGGCGAAAACTGCAAATTTGGGTAATAAATATTTTGCTTAACCATTAAATATCAATGTAATTATTACTTTTGCACCTCTTCAATAAAAAATGATTCCATCTTTTAACAGCGATTCTATTAACGCACTCAGACTATTGCTGTCTGAGCCCCGGAAAATTGTAATCACAACACATCACAAGCCTGATGGAGATGCAATGGGATCGTCCCTGGCACTGTATCATTTTTTGTTGACCGGGAATCATCAGGTTCAGGTGGTAACACCAAGTGACTACCCCGACTTTCTTTACTGGCTTCCAGGACATTCTAAAGTCATCGATTTTGACCATGCTGGCGGTCAGGCTAAACAAGTTGCAGAAGCTGCTGATATTATTTTTTGCCTCGATTTTAATGCACCCGGCAGGATGGAGAAATTTTCGGATGCTGTGATGCAATCGAAGGCAACCAAAGTATTGATCGATCACCACCTCGATCCGGAACATTTTTGTGATTATGAATTTTCGTTCCCTAAAAGTTGTGCAACCTGTGAACTGATGTATTATTTTATCTGTGAACTGGGAGGAAAGCAGGCCTTTACCAAAGAAATTGCCACCTGTTTATATACAGGGATTATGACCGATACCGGCTCCTTTCGATTTGCATCGATGACAGCCGATACCCACATGGTTATTGCCGCACTTATGCAGGCAGGTGCCGAAAACTTTACGATTCATGAACAGATTTACGATAACTTCTCATTAGAACGAACCCGTTTCCTTGGACATTGTATCAAAGATAAACTGGTGGTATTACCTCAGTATAAAACAGCTTATATTTCTGTTACCAAAGAGGAATTAAAAGCATTCAACCATCAGTCGGGAGATACCGAAGGCATAGTTAATTATGCATTAGGAATAAAAGGAATCAGAATGGCAGTTTTCTTTTGTGAACGCGATCATCTGATTAAAATATCGTTCCGATCAAAAGATAATTTCTCTGTTAAGGAACTGGCAGCAGCACATTTTTCGGGAGGAGGACACCGGAATGCTGCCGGAGGACGTTCTACAGAATCTCTGGAAGCCACCATATCCCGTTTTCTTGCGTTATTACCCGATTTAAAACAGGAATTAAATCCTGAAACTACCAATTTGTAATTGAAACAAAGGCAGAAATTAAGAACCTGAAAAATGAGTAGAAAATTGTTTCGTTATGTAGTTATTATTACCATACTGAGTAATGGCGGATTAATGCTCATTCCCTCATGTAAATCATCGGGTGAAAAATCGGCACGGCAGGAAACTAAAACTCAGAATGGTGACCTCATAGAAACCCAGAAGGAAGATTTGATAGAAACACACAAAAATATTATGCGTGACGAGTCAGCTGATATTGACAGTTACGTTAGTCGCCGGAACTACAAAGTTACCACCACCGCTACTGGGCTCAGATATTATATTTACAAGAAGGGAACAGGCACACTGGCAGTTCAAAATGATTTTTTTGTTCAGATGAATTATACGGTTTCCTTGCTGGATGGAAAACAAATATACAGTTCAGATTCGACCGGGGCAATCAGCTTTCAGGTTGGGAAATCAGAGATTGCTTCCGGTCTGCAGGAAGGTGTCAAATTGATGAAACAAGGTGACAAAGCTATATTCATTCTGCCATCACATCTTGCATATGGTCTGACAGGTGATGGCGATAAGATTAAATATTATGAGGCATTAGTTATCGATGCTGAACTATTAAGCGTTTCTGAAACCCGACCATGAAAAATTTTATATTTCTGTTTATTTTCATAGCTATTTTGGTTGCGGGCTGCGACAAAGACAAGGAAGGTTATTCGACCACTAAATCAGGATTAAAATATAAGTTCATCACAACTAAAAGTACAATCAAACCTGTTCTTAATGATGTAATGATTTTACACATTGCCTATTATACACCCGGTGATTCACTGCTTTTTGATTCAGGATTACAAAGTGATTCTTTTAAAGTTGTGTTGGTTGCGCCCACATTTAAAGGTGGAGTGGAAGAGGGTTTTGCTATGATGGGTCCTGGCGACAGTGCTTTGTTCAAAGTATGTGCTGATTCAATTTTTGAAAAAACATTTCACGGTCAGCTACCTTCCTATCTCAAAAAAGGTGATCAATTGCAGTTTCGCGTGAGCATGAAATCTTTTATTTCAAGATCCGTTTATGATTCACTGGAAAGGGTGAAAGATATTGAATCCAGAAAAGCTGAATTCGTAAAAATTGAAACTTTTCTTACTAAAAATAATATGGATGTGATGCCAACCGAAAACGGTGTTTATTTGCTCACATCAAAGAAGGTTCCGTGATATCCCGCTGAAAGGTGATACCATTTCGGCATTATTTACAGGAAGAATGCTTGATGGTAAGGTATTCGATAAAGCCGAAAACCGCGATGAACCTTTTCGTTTTGTTGCCGGAAAAAATGAAGTGATTGCAGGTTGGGAAGAATGTATTCCTTACTTTAAAAAAGGTGCAGTTGTGCGTATGGTAATTCCATCCGATTTAGGTTATGGTGCATCTGATTATGGCAAGATTCCGGGTTATTCAACTTTGGTTTTTGATGTAGAAATTATTGATATTATAAAAGGAAAAAACTGATTAAAAGCATTTAATATTTACACAATGAAAAACGAACTATTAGTTGCAATTGCCCTGACTACTGCTCTTTCAGCCTGCTCACCGAAATCCGAAAGTGTTACCACAACAACTGAAAATACCACTAACATGGAAGAAACAACAACACCCGATTCTACCAATACACCTGCACCTGTTTCAGATGTACCGGGCGATACTATAACCACGGCATCTGGATTAAAATACATTATGCTTCATGAAGGGACAGGAGCAAAACCTACTCCCGGAAAATCTGTATCTGTTCATTATACCGGTTATCTGACTGATGGTTCTAAATTTGATTCTTCGGTTGATCGCGGTCAACCTATATCATTTGCTATTGGAAAAGGGCAGGTAATTCAAGGTTGGGATGAAGGAATCATGCTTTTAAAATCCGGTTCCAGAGCTCGTTTAATTATTCCACATGAATTAGGTTATGGAGCACAAGGATATCCACCGGTTATCCCTCCTTCAGCAACATTAATTTTCGATGTAGAATTGGTTTCCGCAGAATAAAAGCAGGGAATTACAGAATCAGAAAAATAGTTGGTTTTTTATGGAGATCAATTTTATGATTTTTCCATTCGTGTACAGGCATCGTTCTGATGATTTCGTCTGCTGCAGTAATATTGCAGGCAACGCACAAACGGGTACTGCCGGAGCAGGAATTAATTAAATCATTCAGTAATGCCTGATTCCTGTATGGCGTTTCTATAAAAATCTGCGTCTGATGCCATTTCGCAGCATTTCGCTCCAGTGTTTTTATTGCTGCAATTCTTTCCTGCTGTTCTTTAGGAAGGTACCCATGAAATGCAAAGCCCTGACCATTTAGACCGGAAGCAGCCAATGCCAGCAAAATAGAGGAAGGCCCGGTTAACGGAACAACCTGAATACCTTCCATATGAGCCTGTTTCACAAATTCTGCTCCTGGATCGGCTACTGCAGGCATACCGGCTTCACTCATCAGCCCGATATCTGTTCCTGTTCTCAATTTTTCAAAATAGTAATTGAAATCATATGTTGAACCATGTTTATCCATTTGAAGTACTTCAATTTCCTGAAGTGTAGCATCCATGGTGAACTGTTTTAAAACAGCCCGGGCCGATTTGGCATTTTCTGCAATAATAACCCGCAAATGTCTGATTGCAGCCAACGTACCTTCCGGAATAACCTGTTCGGGAGGTGTTTCACCAATGGGAACAGGAATGAGGAACAGCCGACCGGTCTTATTTTGCATTGAATAACGTTATTTCGACAAATTAAACAGAATCCGTTTACAACCTTCATCAAGCATATTATAAACCATTTCAAAGCCTTCCTGACCACCATAATAGGGATCAGGCACTTCTGTAATCTCATGAATTCCGGCATATTCGAGAAGCAATTTAACTTTATTGCGTTCCTGATCGGTATTAGCCAATGACAAAATTTCCGTTTGAACCGACTTGTCCATAACTAAAATTACATCGAAATCGGTAAAATCACTCCTCCGAAATTGTCGCGCAACTTGTCCGGAAATATCTATTTGATACTTACTGGCAACACTTATTGCTCTTTTATCTGGTGCTTCTCCGGAATGGTAAGAAAGCACACCTGCAGAATCTACTTTGCCCTGAATGTTTGCAGCAACCAGTTTTGCTTTCATGATGCCTTCAGCAATGGGAGACCTGCAAATATTTCCCAAACAAACCATTAAAAACTTCATAATTGGTAATTGATTTTTTTATAAAATAAGAAAAGTGAGCTGAATCAACAACTCACTTTTCATAATAGTATCTGATGTTATTTATCGTGAACCTGAATACGCTTCTGAATATCAGAAACATAGGTTTTGAATTTCTTATCTGTTTCCATCAGGTTGTTCACTGTACGGCAGGCATGCAATACCGTAGCGTGGTCTTTTCCACCGCAGTGAATTCCGATATTGGACAGTGATGATTTGGTCATGCTTTTTGAAAAATACATTGCCAGCTGACGGGCTTGGACCACTTCTCTTTTACGGGTTTTTGATTTAAGAACTTCCAGAGGAAGATCAAAATAATCGCATACCACTTTTTGGATGTAATCGATAGAAATTTCGTGAACGGTATTCTTCACGAACTTATCGATCATTTGTTTTGCCAATTCCAGTGTGATAGGTTTCTTGTTCAATGATGACTGGGCAATAATAGAAATCAGTGCACCTTCGAGTTCACGCACATTATTGGTGATGCTCATGGCAACATATTCAGTAATTTCATTGGGAAGTTCAATCCCATCGACGTACATTTTCTTTTTGAGGATGGCAATTCTTGTTTCCAGATCAGGAATTTGCAGATCAGCCGAAAGCCCCCATTTGAATCGGCTCAGCAAACGTTGCTCCATGCCTTGTAAGTCAACAGGAGGCTTATCAGAGGTCAGGATGATTTGTTTGTTGTTTTGATGCAGGTGATTGAAAATATGGAAGAAAACGTCTTGTGTGCGCTCTTTTCCGGCAAGAAACTGAATATCGTCGATGATCAGTACATCGATCATCTGATAAAAGTGAATAAAGTCGTTTTGGGAATTATTTTTCACAGAATCCACAAACTGATGCATAAAGCGATCGGAGGGAACATAAAGGACTGTTTTGTTCGGGAAGCTATTCTTGATTTCGATACCAATAGCATGGGCAAGATGGGTTTTACCCAGACCAACACCACCATAAATCAACAATGGATTAAAAGATGTTCCACCGGGTTTACCGGCTACTGCAAATCCTGCAGAGCGCGCGAGTCGGTTACAATCACCTTCAATTAAGTTCTCGAATGAATAGGAGGGATTTAACTGAGAATCGACATCCAGTTTTTTCAATCCGGGAATAATAAACGGATTTCTGATTGTCGAGCTTATATCAAGCGGCATAGTCACAGAAGGGTTCTTCAGTGAATTATTATTTTTAGCCGGGAACTTTACTGTGTATGGCTTGGAGTTGTTGAATGCGTTTTCCATGACAATGGAATATTCCAGACGCCCCTGAGCACCAAGTTCATGTCGAATGGTTTTTCTTAATAGATCGAGATAATGTTCTTCCAGCCATTCGTATACAAACTGACTGGGAACTTCGATTGTTAAAACTTTATTATCGAGCTTAATTGGTTTAATAGGTTCGAACCAGGTCTTATAGTTCTGGGGACTGACATTGTCTTTGATCAGTTGAAGACAGTTGTCCCAAACTTGTTCTAGTGACTTTTGCATACTTTATTGCTGGCTTTCTCTATTGATGGTTATTAACAAAATAAAACGAGGGGCACTGATATGGACTAAATTAATACGCAAATTTTGGGTAAAAAAAAATAAAAAAAAAATTAATTTTCACTTGATTTTTTCATTTCTATCATTGTGGTTGTAGTTGTGTGATTTTCACCACTTATCGGATTGAAGTAAAAATCAATGCGACCGAGCCGTAATCCGGCCCAACCGGCCTGGGTCACCAAAACCTGTTTTCCGTTCTTATTTCTGATTTTAACAGGTTCATCCAGAAAGGTGTGCGTATGACCACCTATAATAAGGTCAATATTTTCCGATTTTTCCGCAAGTATCATATCTGAAATTTTATCATTTTTATACTGGTAACCGAGATGAGAAAGACACACTACCAGAGAGCACTTTTTCCGGTTTTTAAGGTACGAAGAAATTTTTAATATCCTGGGTACCGGATCGAGATATTTTGTTTTCCCGATCAAACGGGAATCGACTAATCCATCTAATTCAATTCCAACACCTAATACACCAATGCGGATTCCCTGCTTTTCGAATATTTTATAAGGTACTGATTTACCATCCATTGAAGTTCCGGCAAAGTCGTAATTGCAATTTATCAATGGAAAACCGGCATGTTTTAATTGCGTTGATAATCCATCAATTCCATTATCAAAATCATGATTTCCAATGGTAGCTGCATCATAACCCAATTTAGACATCAGCTTCAGTTCTAATTCACCACCATACAGATTGAAGTAGGGTGTACCCTGAAATATATCGCCGGCGTCAAATAGCAACACATTTCTTTCCTGTTGACGAATTCCTTTTATTATCGCAGCCCTTCTAGCCACACCGCCCTGTCCCGGGTATTTAGGATGATTCGTATCAAACGGATCAATATGACTATGAACATCATTGGTGTGAAGAATGGTAAGCTTTATTTGATTTTTAGCAGCAATTGTCCAGTCCGGTATCCCTGTCAAACCGGTTACCAGTAATCCTCCTGTTAGTTTTTTCAGGAATTCCCTTCTTTTTTTATCTGGAAATCCGTCCATCTGTTTTCATTGTAAAGGGTTGTTTGGGTAAATTTCTAAGATGTTCTACAATAGCATCCCTGACTTTTAATCCGGTTTTTTCAATAGCAACAGCCTTTTGAAACATTTTCATGTCATCACCACCATTAGCCAGATAATCAGATGTAAGTACTGAATATTGTTTTTGGTAATCAACTGGTTTCCCATCAATAAGAACTGATTCTGCCGAAGTCCCATTTATTTTCATTTGTATATTGGAAACCGGCATTCCACCTTTTGATGCAATAAAATTAATTAATTCCAGTGTGGATTCAGCAGTTAGCGTGAGAATTACAAGTTCATTCTCAAATGGCATCAACTCAAAACAATTTTTCAGGGTAATATTTCCTTGCGGAAGTGCGCTTCGCAAACCACCATTATTTAGTACACAGAAATCGGCTTTAAGTTTACTTTGCATTGAAGTTGCCTTATTATTTCTGCTAAAACAGGCATCTGCAACAAAATTGCCGAGCAAACTTTCAGGCTGTCCTTTTTCCATTGATTGAGCAGAAACTGCCAAAACCTCACTCATGGTTTGCAGCATCTGCGTTTTGTATGGATCAATTTCACTGATGACAAGAGAGTCCTCCGCCAAAAAGTTGGAATTGCCCGGGGTTAAAAAACCTTTTGATTCAACCGAATATGGCTTTATAGTGCTGCAAGCAATGCAGCTTGCGCAAAATGCAATTAAAAGAAAACTGATATTTTTCATGAAACAGAAACAGTGTGCCTTATCAATGCATACAATATTAAACATTGTATTGTTACTTTTGTCGCTTCAGTAAAAAAAATAATTAGTTCATCATTAACGATTTACCATGTTTCAATCGATTACAAAAATCAGAGTCCGCTATGGTGAAACCGATCGTATGGGATATGTTTACTATGGTAATTATGCAAGCTATTTTGAAGTTGGCAGGGTGGAAGCACTCCGTGAGTTGGGAATCAGCTATAAAACAATGGAGGACAATGGTATTGCATTACCTGTGCTCGACTTTCAAATTAAGTACATCAAACCAGGTTTCTATGATGACTTATTGACTGTTAAGACTACTATTAATGAATTACCAGGAGCACGGATAAAATTTAATTATGAAATTTACAATCAGCATGATGTCTTGCTCAATCAAGCCAGTACAACTTTGGTATTTGTGAATACTCAAAATGGAAAACCGGTTGCAGCACCGGAATACATCCTGGAAAAATTAAAAAAGTGTTTCTGATCAAAGCGATTTCATAAGTGACTGATAAATATAGATCATACTGTGAATATCAGCTTTGTGCACTTTTTCATCCGGTGTATGCACAAAATCTTCAGCAGCACCAATAAAACACCAGTCAATTGGAAATGGAGATTTCTGAATATCATTGCCATCACTACCACCCGACGACTCAACTTCAATTTGATATGGAATTTTTTTGATCATCCAGAATTTTTCTGATTCTGTTGACATAAGTTCTTCGCGGAATTCCTGAATCACGCATCGAAACCACAGCTCCTTTGCCATGAACTACTCTTTCAGTAATCCAGGTGATATCACTTATCAGTGCCTGCCTGATATTATATTTTCTGTATAAATATCCAGCAAGATAGCCTGCTGTTCCACCACCATGTTCTTCCCAGCAACTGAATGCAATAACTCCATTTTCAATTGTTTCAGCAAGATTTAATGCAGCGAAAACACCAAGTCTGTTATCGAGGTAACAGGATTGTACACAATTTTCATCTTCACGAAAATCGGGGGCGAAATTCAAATCTGTTCCCGGCTCAATTTCACGATCATAAATTGCCTTTATAGTTTTATCTTCTTCATCAACTTCTATCTGACATTCAATTTTGCCAATAGAATCGGTACCTGTCAACCGATATCCTGAAACTAATTTCGGACCACCAACCTTTACAAGTTCATTATTATATCTTGCAGTAAATCCAATGTTATCGATGTGTGCATATACTGCTGTCCGGGGTGTACCAAAAACCAATAAAATACAATCCTGAAATTCATCACCATGTAAAATTTGAGGCAGGGTTTTCCAATTATTTTTATTTGCCTCTACATATTCCAAGAGAAAATTTGTCATGGCCGATTCATTACCGGAAGGCGCATGAATTGCGCACATTTTCTGCAAAAGAGAGAAATTCATATCTACACAATTTTAAGTTCACATTTACCTGTAAGAAGGTGATTGTTTTTGATTTTATCAAGGAATAACTCAGAATTTTTTCTAATCAATTCAACCTGAACCATACAATTTTCGGCAAGTTCCTGATGATAAATCTGTGCTTTACTCATTTTAATAACAGTCATCACCTCATTCATTACCTCATAACTGAAATTCAGCTGATATCGTTCCACAACAGGAAGTGTGATCACCGATGCATTTCTAACTGCATCAGCGGCACTTTCCCGATAGGCATTAATCAATCCGGGAACACCTAAAAGTGTACCTCCAAAATACCTGACAACTATTATCAGTACATCCGTTAAGTCGTTCGATTGAATTACTCCAAATATAGGTTTGCCTGCAGATCCCGCCGGCTCCCGGTCGTCGGAAAATCTGAAAATTTGCTTTCCGGGACCTAATCTGAAAGCATAACAATGATGATTGGCTTTGGGATGATCCTTTTTAATTTGCTGTAACAATTCTTTAACTTCTGATTCCCTTTTTACAGGATAAATAAATCCAAGAAAACGACTGCCACGGTCGCGGAATTCCCCTGCGGCATGTTCGGAAACAGTTATAAATTCATCATCAAACAACATCTCAATTTAGCTGAACAGACAATACCAGAATTGCAATCACCGATAACATTAAGCCAATAATTTTATTTCTATCAGATGGTTCTTTAAATAGCACTAATCCTGTTATAAAGGATGTAATTACTACTCCAATATTCACCAGCGCAAACACTGTACTGCTTTCTGTCCCTGGTGATTCCAGACATTTCAATAAAAAATAGAGCGAAAAATAGTTGGTTGAGCCCAGTAAAAATCCTCCTCCAATGCTTATGAGTGATAAATGTTTTTTGTGAACAATGACTTCAAATAACAATTTGAATAGTCCTATTAATCCGGCACTTGCAAAAATCGACATAATTACGAGTTGCCTGTTATCATCATTCATATAATGATGTTGCATATACTTAATGCAGGTATCCACGAGTCCGGCTCCAACAAAAAGTAATACCGGCAATCCAAGATTACGATAATCGAATGATACGCCTTCCTGTTGCCGGGAAGGCTTGCTTGTTAAAATAACCGCAGGAATAGCAAGTAAAATACCAATTGATTTCTGCAAATCCAGTGATTCCTGATACAACCAGATTCCGGCACCTATTGGCAGTACCATCGACATTTTCGAAGCAACTGAAGCAACACCAACTCCAATTTTTTGTGTTGTTTTTGCCGTTATAAAGAATACTACAATAAATAGCAAACCAATGAGTAAAGAAACATACCAAAAGTCACCAATCAGATACAATTTTGAACCATTTTCGACAGGTGAAGTCATAAATGAAAATATTGCTGCAGTCCAGTAATTCACAATGATAGCATGCATGGTATCAATTTTCCAGAATACAAAATATCTGAAAATGATCAGCAAACAAGCGGCACTTATAATAGATAACAAAAGGTATAAAACCATATTCAATTGTAATTTTCAGGATTAATCAGGCACGTAAGCCGATCGGTATCAATAACCTGATTCCGGATTTCTTTTCCATGAGGCAAGTCCGGTGCCTTGATTCCGGAACCTGATTTGTGAGATGCAGTAAATACTCTGGCTTCATTCCATAATCCTGTATTAATGAAAGAAGATAACGTAATAGTGCCGCCTTCAACAATCAAAGAATTCAACCCTCTGTTGTACAGATCATGAAGAAGATTTTCCAGAACCTGATCGTTTTTTTCAAGTTTAATCCATTCAGCATTTTCATTTTTTTCTGTTACAGAGAAATTATAAATCAAAACAGGTGTATTTTTATCCTGAAAAATATTTAAGTCAGCAGGCAATTGCCTGTGATTACCAAGTACAATTTTGACCGGATTTTTCCCATTCACCATTCGTGAATTTAAGAAAGGATTATCGCTTACAAGGGTGTTCATTCCTATCAATATTGCCGATTCTTGACTACGCCAATGATGTACCAGGGTGCGGCTTTCCGAATTTGAAATCAGAGCAACACGTTCATGTTTATTTTCTGGCAGGGGTGCAATAAAACCATCATTAGTTTGGGCCCATTTTAGAATAATCCATGGTTTTCGTACTTTGTGAAAATTAAAGAACCTGCGGTTTAAAAATTTACCTTCCTGATCCAAAATTCCGGTTATAACCTCAATGCCTGCAGCTTTCAATTTTTGAATTCCTGAACCATTAACTTGTGGAAATGGATCCTGATTGGAAATTACAACCAGACCAATTTGTTTTTCAATAATTAAATCGGTGCAAGGGGGAGTCTTACCAAAGTGAGAACACGGCTCGAGATTCACATATAATACACTCTTCTTCAGTAATTCTGTATCATGCATATTTTGAAGAGCTGCTACTTCGGCATGCGGACCACCAAACTGATGATGAAAGCCTTCCGAAACTATTTCACCTTTGTGCACAAGAACAGCGCCAACCAAAGGGTTTGGTGCAACGAGACCTTCTCCGAATGAAGCCAGCTGAAAACATCTCTGCATATAGAATTCGTGACTCACGGAAACAGTTGATTAATGGATTTTCACTTAAAATGAAAAGAGATTAAACTAAGATAGTTATAAGCCCGGCATCATAAAAACAATAAATCTTTCTATGAAAAGGGTCGACAAATGTAGTGGTTTTTTTACCTTTATCCGCTATGAAAGTCAGTGAGTTCAAAACAATGATTATTACATCATTGGCATCTATTTATGAAGAAGGAGAAGCGATTGCTGTGGCAAACAGTTATCTGGCAACAAAATTCGATAAGGCTTTAAACCAGATCCAGGAATTGCGCCATATTGAACTTGAAGACGATCAATATCAACAATTTACATCAGATCTGAACAAATTAGCTGCTAGAATTCCGTTGCAATACGTAGTAAATGAAGCCTGGTTTTACGATTTGAAGCTCTTTGTAAATGATAAAGTGCTGATTCCCCGACCAGAAACAGAAGAATTGGTTTCATTGGTACTCGACGATTATGAAAAGACACAGAATCCTTTAAGAATCCTCGACATCGGCACCGGTTCGGGTTGTATACCGGTTTTACTGGGAACAAAATTTCCAGTGGCCGAAATATTTGCGAGTGATATTTCTGAAGAAGCACTTGAAATTGCAAAATTAAATTCCAGAAATCACCAAACCAATGTCAGTTTCCTTTTGGATGATATATTAAATACCAAACTCTCCTTCACTCATCAATTACAGGTAATTATAAGCAATCCCCCTTATATAGCCGCTTCAGAATCAGTTGAAATGCAAAGCAATGTAACCGAATACGAACCCGAAATAGCTTTGTTTGTGCCTGATTCTGATCCCTTTATTTTTTACAAAGCAATTGCTGCCAATGCTGCCAGTTGGCTGCAACCAGGAGGAAAACTCTATTTAGAGATCAATCAGCGGTTCGGGCGTGAAACAGAAGCTATAATCAGGGATGCAGGCTTTACAAATGTCAAAGTAATTAAAGATATGAGTCAAAATAATCGGTTTATTGTCGCAATGCGATGAACAAATGATCGTTAATAAAAGATCGGCAAATAAAACCTGTCTGCCAAACAGAATATTTATATTTGCAATTCATACCTAATTATTCGATTGGTGCAAAAACTGAAATTCAATTATTTTTTATTGCTGATGTTATTTTTCAGCATTCTGCCGGAGGTGCAATATGGTCAGGATAATAACAATGCAGCTCGTAAAATTCAATTAGGAGCCTACCGGAAACAGGCTACTGAATTAATGAATACCAACAAAAATGCACCTGCATTGGAGGTATTACAGCGGTATGGACAACTTCAGGAAGCAATAATTATTGCTGAACGTGATAGTATTATCAATGGTCTCACCGAAAATTTCAATAATGGTCGTATGCAGCGGTTGCAACAGATAAATTCCAAAGGAGCAACCATTAAAACGCTTAAATCAGAGAATGATGATATCGATGCCGAGAATCTTAAAATGACAAGAAACACACTGCTTATTTTCGGGATCTTGATTGGATTGGCAGTTTTAATTCTGCTTAATCGGTTCCGCACATTAGCGGGACTGAAAGAACAGCTTGAACTTTCCATTCCCAAATTAAAAGAATGGATGGAGTAATTAATGCGGTAAAAGTCTGGATTCAAAAGCCTCAGATGCATCCAAATTGCATCAGTCTGTTGATCGGGAACTACAACATGCAAATGGTTTTTTAAGCAGGATAACAGGCGAGAAGCAACATCCGATGCATAAAAATGCAATGACATTACTTACTGGTACCAAAAAAGCAATCGGACTTTTCTCCAATGAACCGGGTTTAGTTGCAGGTGAAAAAGTAACTACCGACCTGAATGCTTTGATTGATGAAATTACAGATCAGGCATATTATTCCATGCTCAACCAAAGTGCCGAATTTCAATGCACTCTGGTAAGGGATCTTGAAAAAATACTTCCAAAGGTTGATATTGATCCTCATGCAATCAGGATTGTGATATTCAGTTTGCTTACAAATGCACTTGAAACGGTAAAAGAAAAAAAGAGCCGTGCTCCCAAAGGTTATGAGCCCAAAATCACCATCACCACCAGAAAATTACCACGATTTGTCCAAGTCAGGATTAAGGATAATGGCACAGGAATAACAGAAAAAGACCCTAAAAAAGTTTTTGAACCTTTTTATACTACCAAAGGAAAAGACATTCACACCGGACTAGGGCTTTCCGAATCTTACAGAATTATTCAGGTTCTTCATAAAGGCGAATTGTTGATTGAATCTGATCCCGGTCAGGGCTCCGATTTTATTGTACGATTCCCTATTTTATCACTAATGTAACCTATGAAAAAAATTAAGCAAACATTTCTGTTGCTGGCAATATTGCTGATTACATCACCAAACTTGTTTGGACAGCAAAATCGTGAATCCCTGCTTGCAGTTATTGAGCAAATTAAATCTGCTCCAAATGTTGAACGGCTGTATTCTATAAGAGCTAATCTCGGAAAAGTTGCTGCAAACAAAGAGCTATCTGTTCCCGATCAGCAATTATTGGCAACTGCTTACCGTACATTGGCTCAAAGTTTCAAATCAAGCAATCACTTCAGAAATGCAGCCGATGTCTATAAGAGTTATTTAGAAATAAATGAAAAGTATCTCAAAAATCAAAATAACTATTTAGTTGATTCATTAAAAATTGCCTTTCAACAAACCACTGCCAAAGAACAACAGCAAATTTCCGAACTCGATGCAACCATTTCTGATTTAACCAAAACAAAAGATGCAGTTGGCGGATTGAAACAAAAATATTATTCAATTGGTACCATTGCTGCTATTGGAATTGTAGTTTTATTTCTGGTGATTTTCATTTCCCGAAATCGTGCTATCAGACTTACCCGCAAAAGTCTTGATACAAACCAATCCAGAATGAAGGCCTTAAATGGTGCTGTTTCGGAAGCTTCCATGTTAAGCGGTTCCATTGCTTTCAGCGATGCATTAATCATTCAGCAAAAGGAAATTTTGGAACAATTGAGAGCTAATTTCAAGGATGATCCGGATAAGAAGATGTTTGAAAAAGATATTCAGGCACTCGAAAAAATTCAGAAATTACTCGATAATAGTGTAAATTGATTATCAATCCCAGTTCTTGATTTTTTTCAACTCCGTGATGTGAGCCAGGTGGTGATCACCATGCCACGCATACAAAGCAAGAGCAACTTTCAGATTGAAGAACTTATTATTTTGAGGATGAAAATAAGTTCTTTCCAGTTGATCCGGTGTCAGTGATCGCAAAAAAATGATCCATCTGTGATGCAGTGCATCCAATAAATTCAACGACATCCAAACAGGTGCATTTTTCCCATCTTCGGTAACAGCCCACAGCTCTTCCAAATAAGGTTTAATGGCCGGTTTCGATTCGGTGACTGTTAATTTGAACCGGCAATAACTATTCATATGACTGTCAGCGAGATGATGCACCACCTGCCTGACCGACCAGCCATCTGGACGATAGGGTGTATCGAGTTGCAACTCATTCAAACCTGCTACTTCAAGCCGTAATCTGGCGGGTAGCTTTTCAATGGTAGCAATATAGGAGTCAATCAGGCTCTTATCGGGGTTTTCGGGTGAAATAAATTCACCTATCGGGTATCTCAACCTGTACAATGAATCAGAATTCATTTCTTTGTAATTTGCGGCTAAAATTATCAAATTATACCCTTAACTTTCTCTGAGAAACAACATTATTTACTTAATTTTAGGCCCCTTTTAATAGCTTATGGACCAAAACACTGCCTTCCAGCGTATTCAGGAGTTAAGCCGGCAGATTGAACACCACAATCACTTGTATTATGTATCTGCAAAGCCGGTTATAAGTGACTATGAATTTGATCAGTTGCTCGAGGAACTAATCCGCCTTGAAAAGCAGTTCCCGCAATTGAAACAACCGGAATCACCTTCTCAGCGGGTTGGAGGAACCATTACCAAAGAGTTTAAAACGGTGGTTCATAAATATCCGATGTTATCGCTGGGAAATACCTATTCCGAAACTGAATTAAGAGAATTCGATGAAAGGGTACAAAAAATAATTGGTGATGTTCCTGAGTACATTTGTGAATTGAAATTCGATGGGGTTGCTATAGGCATTTCCTATGAAAACGGAGTACTGGTTCGTGCAGTTACCAGAGGTGATGGAGTGCAGGGTGATGATGTTACTGCTAATGTAAAAACCATCAGAAGTATTCCTTTAAAACTGGCAAACGGTAATTACCCTGCAAGTTTTGAAATCCGCGGTGAAATTTTTATGCCACGTTCCTCGTTCGACAAGATTAATGATACCATTTACCGTCAACTGCAGGAAGATGGATACAATGAAGAAGAAATTGCCGACCGTTTACTTAAAAACCCCCGTAATGCAGCGGCAGGCACCATAAAAATGCAGGATTCAAAAGTAGTTGCATCCCGGAATCTCGACTGTTTCCTATATTTTATTTATGGCGAAAATCTACCTTTTAAAAATCATTATGAAAGTCTGAAACAAGCCAAAGAATGGGGATTTAAAATTTCAGAATTCTATCTTAAATCGAAAGGAATAGATGGGGTATTTGATTATATCAATGAATGGAATGTACACCGATTTGACTTACCTTATGATACCGATGGGGTAGTTATAAAAGTAAATGATTTCAGGCAGCAGCAAGAATTGGGATTTACGGCCAAGTCACCAAGATGGGCAATTGCCTATAAATTTAAAGCAGAATCAGTTTCCACAAAACTTCTGGAAGTCACTTACCAGGTTGGACGCACCGGAGCAATTACTCCCGTTGCGAACCTGGAACCGGTACAGCTTTCAGGTACAACAGTCCGCAGGGCTTCATTGCATAATGCAGACCAGATTGAAAAACTGGACTTACATGAAGGTGATTATGTTTTTTGTTGAAAAAGGAGGAGATCATTCCAAAAATCACAAGCGTTGATTTAGCTAAAAGAAATGCAGAAGCCAAACCGGTTACGTACATTACCAGTTGTCCGGAATGCGGCACAGAACTTATCCGTAAAGAAAATGAAGCGGTTCATTACTGTCCGAACGACACTGGATGTCGACCCCAGATAAAAGGAAGGATCACACATTTCATTTCCAGAAAAGCAATGGACATTGATAGTCTGGGAGAAGAAAAGGTAGAATTGCTGGTCGATAAGGGGCTTATTTCAGATGCATCTGATTTATACCGTCTGAAGGAAGAAGATTTACTAGGTCTGGAGAAAGAATCGATTTCCGATGATGGGGGAAAAACTAAAAAAATTTCCCTAAGAGAAAAATCCGTATCCAAAATATTATCGGGAATTGAAGCTTCAAAAAAAATACCTTTCGAGCGTGTTTTATATGCAATCGGAATCCGATATGTGGGAGAAACTGTTGCAAAGAAACTTGCCCATCATTTTAAAGATATGGAAGCATTAATGGCAGCAAGTTATGAAGCCCTCATGGAAGCCCCTGAAGTAGGTGACACCATTGCCCGGAGCATGGTCGACTACTTCAGTAATCCCGTCAATAAAGCCCAGGTAATGCGGCTTCAATCTGCCGGTTTGCAAATGAAAATGGATGAAAAATCACTAAAAAAAGTGATTTCTGACCGTCTGAAGGGGTTATCTTTTGTTGTTTCGGGTGTTTTTACTAAATTTACCAGAGATGAATTGAAAACTGTTATCGAACAACATGGTGGCAAAGTGGCCAGTGGGGTTACATCCAAAACCAGTTATCTTATAGCAGGAGATGAAAGCGGACCATCAAAATTAGAGAAAGCACACCAAATCGGTGTTCCTGTTATAGGTGAAGATGAATTCATTAAAATTGCTGCCTTGTGAATCAAAAATTAAGGACAAAAATTTCCGATTATCTGCTTCAGAAGGATATCAGAAAGCAACATCGTAAAACGGCTGTTATTCCTTTTAGCAGTGCTAAAAATATAGGTATTATATACGATGCAACCGAGGAAAAAGATTATGAACTGATTAAAAATTATGTGCGGGATATGCGGGGTCTTTCTAAAGAAGTTATTGCACTAGGGTTTTATAATAAACCGGAATTGCCTAATACACGCTTCATGAAACTGGGACTCGATTTCTTCACCAGAAAAGCATTGAATTGGAAAATGAAACCCAATAACCCTATAGTCAGTAATTTCATAAACAGGAATTTTGATATTTTAATTTGTTTAAATCTTCACAAAAGTATACCCCTGAAATATATCTCATCGATGACAAAGGCACAATTTAAAATTGGCAAATATGATGCTACAAGTGCCTCGATATTTGATTTTATGATCAAAGTCGATGATCCGGTTAATCTGAAACAATTGATCGATCAGGTGAATCATTATTTAAACTTAATCAGAAATGAAAATCAGTAAGAAATTCAAAGGTACCGGAGTTGCCATGGCTACTCCATTTCATAAAGATGGAAGTGTTAATTTTAAAGGCTTCAAGAAGCTTATTGAACATCTTATTGCCGGTAAGGTAGAATATCTGGTACCACTGGGGACTACCGGAGAATCGGTAACTTTAACAAAAGACGAAAAGGCTGCTTTATTGGATTTTGTGATTGAAGTAGTTGATAAAAGAGTACCTGTTGTTGCCGGTCTTGGCGGGAATAATACTCAGGATGTTTTACGTTGCCTGAGTGAGTACGATTACTCCGGTGTGGATGCCATTTTGTCGGTTACACCATACTACAACAAACCAACACAAAAAGGTTTATATGCACATTATAAAATGATTTGCAATGAATCGCCTGTACCGGTAATTTTATATAATGTTCCCGGGCGAACCGGTTGCAATATGACGGCCGAAACAACACTTAATCTGGCTCACGATTTCGATAACATTATAGGTGTTAAAGAAGCTTCAGGCAATATGGAGCAAATAATGTCGATCATTAAAGATAAGCCTGAAGGTTTTGTTGTAATTTCAGGTGACGATGGCATTACGATGCCATTGATTGCATGTGGTGCAGAAGGTGTGATTTCAGTTGTTGCCAATGCTTTCCCAAAAGACTTTTCAGAGATGGTAAGACAAAGTATGAAAGGCAATTTTGATAAAGCCAGAGAGCTCCACTATCGTTTTTCGGAAATAATTCCATTGTTGTTTGCGGAAGGAAGCCCGGGAGGTATAAAAGCTGTTTTGAATATGATGGAAATTTGTGAAGATCATTTGAGATTGCCTTTGGTAAATATCAGCAAATCGCACCTGAATAAATTGAGCGCGGCTATTGATAAAATTCACGAAACAGCCTGATCAGCTCTGGTTAAATTCAAACAGTGTGATCTCCGGCAAAATCCAAACCCTTCCCGGATAACCTAAAAATCCGAGACCGCGGTTCACATATAAATGCTGTTGATTTTCGCTATACAATCCGGCACATTCATGGTAAACATATTGTACCGGTGACCATCTGAATCCAGGAATTTCTATTCCAAACTGAAATCCATGGGTATGGCCAGCCAAGGTTAAATCAATAGCAGGAATCTTTCCGGCAACCTCTGCCTTCCAATGAGAAGGATCATGGCTCAGTAAAATATTAACCGGGCTATAAGTTATATTTTCAAGCGCCTTATTTAAATCCCCATAACGACGAAAATTCATACGCGCACTCCAGTTCTGAACTCCAATTACCGATATTGATTCCCCGTCTTTGATAATTTTACGATGCTCATCGAGTAAAAGATCCCATCCCAATTCTTTGTGAGAGGCAATTAAATTTTCCAGATTAGCAATTTTTTTCTTCTTTGGAAGGCCACTGATAATAATCTCCATAATCGTGGTTTCCCAGAATAGAAAACACCCCATGAGGTGCTTTTAAACCTGCCAGAATTTCTTTGTAAGGCACTAATTCCGTAGACATATCATTCACCAGATCTCCGGTAAAAAAGATAACATCCGGTTTCAGGTCATTGATAAGTTTTACTGCTTTCTCCAAGGGAGCTTTGTCCATGAAACTGCCTGTATGAATATCTGAAATCTGAACTACTCTGAACCCTTTAAATGCCCCTGGTAGTTTATTGAATGCAAGTTTTATATTCCTCACCTGATAATCATACTTACCTTTTATCATTCCATAAAGCAATGCCGTGAAAGGTAATGCTGCAATTACAGCTCCCATTTTAATCAGAAATGATGAACGGGTAATTCCAGTTCGTGATTGCATTGCTTCTTCAGTTGCAGCAATGGCAGGTTTCGAAGTAATCCAACCTGTTACCAGTCGAAACAATCTGAATATATCATCTATCAGTAAGAACAAGACGAAAAATAATTTCGAAAAATAAGTCACGAAAATAAATGCGAAAGAATAAGTTCTGATTGCTTTAGGCCATGTGTGCCAATCAATGAAAAACCCTGTAATTATTACTGAAAAACAAAACACCGTGATACTCCAGAAGGCAATAGCGATAATCCTGCTTGTTTGGGGTGTAGCATTTCTGGTAAGTAATTTTATTCCCTGAAAAACATAGAAATCAATAATGAATAAAACGACTAAAAGAATCAGTGTTCTTACTATCATATCAAATTAAATTCGGGAAGGTATCAAATGGAAGAATCAAGGATACAACAAACTTGCTTTCCAATTGTTAGCAGTAGAAAGTTCATATTTCACGCGATCATGTAAACGGCTCGGGCGACCTTGCCAGAATTCCATTTCTATCGGGTTTATGCGATAGCCTCCCCAATGAGCGGGTCTTGGAATTGATTTTCCTTCAAATTGAGCTGTAAGGTTTTTAAGATTTTGCTCTAATTCATCTCGTCCCGATAAATGTTTACTTTGTTCTGAGACCCAGGCTCCTAACTGACTTTCCCGTGGGCGGGTACTAAAGTATTCTTCGGAATCAGCCACATCTACTTTTTCAGCTTTACCCAGTATTCGTACTTGTTTGTGGAGTTCAGGCCAGAAAAAATTCAATGCCGCCCATTTATTCTGATCCAGATCTTGTCCTTTATGACTTTGATAATTGGTAAAAAAAACAAATCCATCGTAATCAAAATTGCGCAATAAGACAACTCTCGATGAAGGTCTGCCATCGTTACCAATAGTTGCCAAATTAAAGGCATTCGGTTCATTCACATTTGCATCAACAGCTATTTTCATCCAAATAGCAAACTGAGCTATTGGATTTGCTTCTACCGTATTGATATCCAAAGTATCCAGATTGTAATCGGTTCGGATATTTTTAACGAAATCCCTGATATGATCCATTTTTTCTACTATTTGAGTACAAAAGTAATGAATAAATGATGTTTGGAGATAAGAATTAACATATTAATAAACAAACAGTTACCATATTCCAAAATACAAATCCTATCAATTATATACCTTTTGTAATCTTTACGATAATTATATCATTACTGCCGGTATATTCGCATTCAAATGGCATAGTTTTAGTACCTGAAGTAATAACGTTGTAATAAAGGATGCTCAATTGAATCAACCTTCCTGAAAATTAACGTTGAAATAATAACTAAAACGCGTTGGCCATGAAAAGTCAAATGTTAAAACCAGACCAAGGGGTATTTCTGATATCAGAGCCCTTCTTATCAGATTCTTATTTTAAACGTTCTGTTGTATTACTGAGCGAGCACGATGCCAGTGGTACATTGGGATTCATTCTGAATAAGCCTACAGATGTTAATATTAATGATGCTGTAGAAGACTTTCCGGATTTTAAATCACCATTATACTTTGGCGGACCTGTTGAAACAGATACTTTGTTTTACATACACACTATTGGCCCGGAATTAGAAGGCGCAAAACAAATTGTTGACGGTATTTTCTGGGGAGGAAATTATGATCAGTTGAAGCTGATGATAGATACCGGCCAGGTACAACCAAATATGATTCGGTTTTATGCTGGTTATTCGGGTTGGGATCCAACACAATTGACACATGAACTTGAAGAAAAATCCTGGTTGGTATCGGAATGCAATCAAAGATTCACTTTTTATGATGATCCAAAATGCTTGTGGAGTCAGGTTTTAAGAAGTATGGGAAGTGAATATGCAGTGATGGCAAATTTCCCTGAAGATCCGGCCTGGAATTAATCTCCGGCAAGGCAAAATATTAAAAGGCTTCCTGTTTCAGGAAGCCTTTTATTTTCAAGGTCATTGCCATTCTTTGTATCTTTGGCCCAATGGCAAATAACATTATTTCTGCTGACGATTATATTTCTCAGATCCGGAAAAACAGTTCCGTAATTTTAGATACCCGTAGTGAGGCGGAATATGAACATGCACACATTCCGGGATCTGTGAATTTGCCACTTTTAAATAATGAAGAGCGCGTTGTAGTTGGTACACTTTACAAGCAGGAAGGAAGAGAAGCTGCCATTGATAAGGGATTTGAAATTGTAAAACCAAAGTCGCAATTAATTCTGGAAAGGGCACTTCAAATGGCACCTGAAAAAGAACTGATGTTATACTGCTGGCGCGGAGGAATGCGAAGTAATCTCATGTCATCCTTTTTGGAAATTAATGGATTTCACACCAACATTTTAGAAGGTGGTTACAAAGCCTTCCGAAATTGGGTTATCGGAATCAATTCCACACCAAGGAATGTGTTGGTTTTAGGAGGAGGTACAGGTTCCGGTAAAACAGTTGTCTTAAAACAATTGGGAACATTAGGGGAGCAGGTTTTGGATCTGGAAGAACTGGCATCCCATCGCGGTTCCGCATTCGGGGCATTAGGCTTACCACCACAACCTTCCAACGAACAATTCGAGAATTTAATTGCAATGCAATGGTCACGATTTACCAATCAAAAACCGATATGGATCGAAAATGAAAGCCGCTCGGTAGGTTCCTGTATTTTACCTGAAAATATTTACTCCCTGATTCGCACCTCTACACTCATTGCCATCGATATCGGTATCGAAAGAAGAAAACAGCATATCCTTGAGGAATATGGTTGCTATCCCGCAGAACAATTAATTGCAATGGCCCGAAAAATTGAAAAGAGAATGGGGCCCCAGCATTTGAAAAGCAGTATCGAATTTTTTCAGAAAGGTGATATCAATAGTTGTCTCGATCTGGTATTGGAATACTACGATAAGATGTATGTTCACGGTAATGCTAAACGAGCCCCTGATTCCATCCACACTATTGATCTCACTTCAACACCATGGAAAGAAATGGGCAGTGTAATACTCATGCAACTTCAAAAACAGAAATTAATTCAAGCATAACCAGATGAATCCAATTGAAAATACAACAACTGCTTCGGTGAAACTTACACAGTACAGCCATGGGGCAGGTTGTGGTTGCAAAATTTCACCAGCCATATTAAGTCAGATACTACAAAACAATGAAACCCCGCCCGATTTCAAAGGGTTGTTGGTTGGCAATCACAGCAGAGACGATGCGGCTGTTCTTGATATTGGAAACGGGCAAGCACTTATCAGTACCACCGATTTTTTTATGCCCATTGTTGACGATCCATTTGAATTTGGGCGAATTGCCGCAACGAATGCGATCAGTGATGTTTTTGCTATGGGAGGAAGGCCGGTTCTGGCAATTGCCATTTTAGGATGGCCAATAGATAAGTTACTACCTGAAATTGCAGGACAGGTGATCAGTGGAGGAAGAAAAGCCTGTCAGGATGCTGGCATTCCATTGGCAGGCGGACACAGTATTGATGCTCCGGAGCCAATTTTCGGACTTGCAGTAAATGGTCTGGTAGCTATTGAAAATCTTAAAAAAAACGATACCGCCAAAGCAGGTGACCGTTTATTTCTAACCAAGAAACTAGGTATCGGAATATTGACAACTGCATCCAAAAAAGGAGTGTTAAAAGACACAGATCTGAAGGTTGCGATTGATAGTATGACTACTATGAATACCATAGGATCGGCGTTGGGAACCCTGCCCGGCGTAAATGCGCTCACAGATGTAACTGGCTTCGGATTACTGGGCCATCTTTCGGAAATGGCTGGTGGCAGCGGATTAACCGCACATATTTCATTGGAACAAGTACCTGTTTTATCTCAGGTTTATGGGTATCTGGAGCAGAAGTGCTTTCCCGGAGGTACTACCCGAAATTGGAAAAGTTACGGGCATCATATTTCTGAAATTGATGAAATCACAAAACTCATTCTTGCTGATCCCCAAACCAGTGGTGGTTTACTGATTGCTGTTTCACCGGATGCTATTCCTTCTTTCAAAAAACTGATGCAGGAAAAAGGTATGGAACCATTTACTTATAATGAAATTGGTTACATGACTGAAAAGCACTCGGTACATGTTATTGTAAATAAATAACCTCATTTCAGGCCATAGTACCATCTTTCATCACCAATTTACGGTCTGCCATGTCGGCCAGTTCCTCGTTATGAGTGACAATTACGAAAGTTTGCCCCAATTCTATTCTCAATCTGAAAAACAAGGCATGCAGCTCTTTGGCATTGGCAGAATCCAGATTTCCTGATGGTTCGTCGGCAAGAATAATGGATGGGTCATTTATAAGAGCTCTGGCAACAGCAACTCTTTGTTGCTCACCACCCGACAGTTCCGAAGGTTTATGATGTTCTCTGCCGTTTAAATTGAGGTATTGAAGCAATGTACGGGCTTTCTGTTCCGTTTCTTCCATGTTCCTTCGTCCAATCATTGCAGGAATGCAAATATTTTCCATAGCAGTAAACTCAGGCAATAAATGATGGAACTGAAAAATGAATCCAATATGTTGATTCCGGAATGCCGCCAATTTACCTAAAGAGTTCCATGGAATTTCACTGCCTTCGATTTGTACGGTGCCCTTATCAGGTTTATCGAGGGTACCCAGAATCTGGAGCAAAGTGGTTTTGCCTGCACCGGAAGCTCCTACAATGGAAACTATTTCAGATTTGGCAACCTGCATCGATATTCCTTTCAGAACGTGAAGGTTACCATAATATTTATGCAGCTGATTCGTAACAATTAACATCCTGCAAAGATAATGGAAAACACGGAATCAGGGGTAACTAAAGGCGCAAGTATAAAATCACCATTTATCGCAGGTATGAACCGACTGAAAAGCCTTATAAGACCACCGATCTTGCTATATTTGCACCACAAATTTAACTGCACATACATTGAATTTCCAGATAGTTACTGAAAGTCCATCCTGGCTAATACTTATCTGCCTCTTAGCAGGCTTTTTGTATTCGTGGTTTCTTTACAGGAAAGATACCTCCTTTGCAGAAACAGCCAAATGGATTAAAAGCGCAATGGTTGTTTTTCGTTTTATTGTGGTAAGCATCCTTGCAATTTTACTTTTATCACCTTTGATTAAATCGGTATTTAATATCACAGAAAAACCGGTAGTGGTGATCATTCAGGATGAATCTGGTTCCGTAAGATCAATCAGTGATAGCAGCAATTTTGTGAAAAATTATCCTGCTCAGCTAGCTGCTTTACAGGCTGAATTGGCTGCTGACTTTGACATTAGGTTATTTTCGGCAGGTGATCAGGTGAGGGAAGGTATTTCCTATGAGTTTGCTGATAAAGAATCTGACCTTTCTGCAGGAGCAAATGAAATGAAGTCCAGGTTTTCAGGTCGAAATCTGGGGGCAGTAATTCTTGCAACTGATGGCTTGTTTAATAATGGCAGTAATCCGTTGTATGCTTATGATGAACTCAAAGTTCCGGTTTACACAATCGGACTTGGCGATACCACAGTAAGAAAGGATATCGTGATAAATAAAGTCAGACACAACAAAGCAGCTTTTTTTGGTAATTCTTTCCCTGTTGAAATTACTTTGGATGCAAGGCAATGTCAGGGCCAACGGGTAACATTTAAGATTAACAGAAACGATAAAGAAATCTATTCAAAAGTTGTTGAACTCGACAAGCCAAGGGTTAATCTGATAATACCGGTTGTACTTGAAGCAGATCAGAAGGGAGTCAATCATTATGTTGCTACAGTCAGTGAAGTAAGTGGTGAAATCAGTTATGAAAATAACAGGGCTGATTTTTTTGTGGAAGTAAGCGATAACAGACAACAGGTTATGATCATAGCCAATGCACCACATCCTGATCTGGCAGCTATAAAAGATATTCTTGAAAAGAACCCCAACTACGAAGTAACCATTACCATGGCCGGCGACCAAAACGATCAGATTGCTACTGCGAATCTGGTAATATTGCACCAGCTACCTTCTGTCAATCAACCGGCAACTGCCATACTGGAAAAAATCTCTAAACAAGAAATACCTGTTTTGTACATTTTGGGCAGTCAATCGAATGTAACTGCCTTTAATAAATTAGAAACTGGTGTCAGGATAACTGAAAACAGAGGAAATTTGAATGAAATACAGGCAGGCTCCAATACTGATTTTTCATATTTCACTATGGAAGAAGAGCATCTTTCAAGAATTGCATCCATGCCACCCTTAATTTGTCCCTTTGGAACCTACGAAGCAACCGGAGCCATTCAATCGTTGCTTACACAACGCATTGGAAGTGTGAAGACCGCAATGCCTTTGTTATACTTTAAAGTTGACGGAAACATTAAAACAGGGGTGCTTACCGGCGAAGGATTATGGAAATGGAAATTAAATGAATTTTCAGCTTATAATGAATCTGTAGCGGTATCAGCATTGGTAACAAAATCAGTTCAATTTTTAGCTAATCGGGAAAAACGTACACCATTCCGGCTGACTTATAAAAATTCATTTACCGAAAATGAACAAGTAATTACCCATGCAGCACTTTACAATCCATCGGGGGAATTAATAAATACACCTGATGCCAGATTGAACATCATTGATGAAACTGGAAAAACATTTGCTTATACATTTTCAAAAACAGAAAAATCGTATTCACTTATTGCAGGATATCTTCCTGTGGGACATTATAAGATAAATGCTTCCACCAAACTGGGAACAGAATCATACAGTGAAGTGGGTAGTTTTACGGTTACTGCTTTGCAGGCTGAATTGGCTGAAACTATTGCCAATCATCAGGTGCTGGCATCACTTGCTGCTAAAACCGGTGGTGAATTTTATACCGGCACAACTATAAAAGACATCGCAAAATCTATTAAAAGCCGGGCCGATATCAAAGCTGTATCCTATGAACAAAAACGACTCGACGATGTTATTAATCTGAAATGGATATTCGGATTGATTATGTTACTGCTTTCATTGGAGTGGTTTTTCAGAAAACGTAGTGGTTCCTATTAAAATATGCACCCTTTATTAATTATTTTCCTTTGCGTCCTCATTGTATCCTGGTTGCTGGAGCGGGTACTCGATTCGCTGAATAGTTCCCGATGGGGATCATCGCCACCTGAATTAGTGCGGGAATTGTATAATGATGCCGATTATCTCAAAGCAAAATCATACGACCAAACAGGAAAGAAATTCTCTTTAATAAGTGATACATTCAGTTTGCTGGTTATGTTCATACTGCTTGTAACCGGTTCATTTGGAAAATTGGACATGCTGGTTCACAGCTGGTACCCGGATGATCTGACAGCCACATTGGTATTTTTTGGAATCATTGCCCTTGGAGCCGATTTGCTGCAATTGCCATTTGATATTTACAAGACCTTTGTGATTGAGCAAAATTTCGGCTTCAACAAAAACACCGGGTCTGTTTATTTCAGACAGAATAAAAGGCTACATTTTTAGGTGGACTCATTGGTGGGTCATTGATAGCGCTCTTTTCATTGACCTATCAGTTGGCAGGTCCCTCTTTTTGGATTTATGCATGGGTAACAGTAGCCATATTGTTGCTACTTACTTCTATGTTTTACACATCTGTGTTATTACCAATTTTTAATAAACTTTCGCCTTTGGCAAATGGGGAACTGAGACAATCTATAGAAGCCTATTGCAGCAAAACAGGGTTTGCCATAAAAAATCTTATGGTAATGGATGGTTCCAAAAGAAGTTCTAAAGCAAATGCTTTCTTCAGTGGAATAGGAGCACAGAAAAAAATCGTCTTGTTTGATACCTTAATTGCGAATCATTCTATTCCCGAACTGGTGGCTGTTTTAGCTCATGAAACGGGACATTACAAACTGAAGCACACGCAATCCGGATTATTACTTTCCCTGATTCAAACCGGAATTATGTTTTTCGTTTTCAGTATATTTATTCAATATCCGCAATTTGCAGAGGCATTGGGAAGCACCAAACCCACTCTTGAACTTGGATTACTGGCTTTCGGTATTTTGTACGGACCTGTATCGATGGCACTTTCGCTTGCTACTAACTTCATTTCCAGAAAACATGAATATGAAGCTGATGCTTATGCTACCAAAACATACAATGGAGTTGCCCTGCAGGAGGCATTAAAAAAACTATCAGTGAGTAACCTCAGTAATCCCGATCCACATCCGACTTATGTATTTTTCTATTATTCACATCCGCCATTGTTACACCGGTTGCGGGCTATAGAAAAAGTGATTCAAACCGCTTAACAGACACTTCATCATCCACGGCTTTTTCATCGGCAATTAGGTTGGCCATCTGAGATGCATAGTATGGGCCCTGCATCACTCCTTTAGTTCCAAGACCGTTGAAAATTCCAATATTTTTCATTACAGGATGAAATCCCAACAAGGGCCTGCGATCTTTTACAGTTGGTCGTACAGCAGCTTTTTGAGCAGTTACTTTATAGGGACATGAAATAGTTTTTTGAAGGGCTGTTTCCAATTCCAGCAATGCTGATTCAGTACTAATAGTATTCAAATCCGTCCACGAATAGGTTGCACCAGCTTTGAATTGTCCGTTTCCTAAAGGAAGAATAAAATGTCCGTTATTGATGATGTGCGTTTCAGGTAATTCAGGAGCTGCAAAATCAATAATTTCTCCTTTGGCAGGGATGAAGGGAAGGTATCTGAAAAAATTGGAAGTTGCAGCATGATACCCGTTACAAAACACTACTTTGTCGTAGCTCGTCTCGTTCCATTGCATGTTATTACCAACTGTTTTCAAATCATCCAAGGAAAAAGAATCTGCAATTACTGTACATTTTTGTTGGAGCCACCATTTCATTTTTTCAAGAAACATATTAGTATCCAGATAGCCACTTTGCAACAATTCAATCCCACCATAATCATTTCGAATACATTCCCCAATATCGGCCTTACTTTTTATTGCACCTGCATATCCCGACAAATCATTTTCCGCCGACCGGGCATACCAATCGTTTCTATTTTTAGAGGAAGAAAATATTTCTAAAATAGGCATTTCATGAAAAAATACCGCCTCAGTTAATGATTCCAGTTTACGGTAATGGGAAACTGCATAGGGGATAATCTGATCCGCAAGGTGAGTCTTTACCATCCTTCGACCAGTCACAGGGAGAATAATTCCAGCAGCTACCTTAGTTGAAGTAAGTGGATCAACACGATCAACAATGGTAACGGTAATGCCCTTAGCTATTAATTCATAAGCTAGCAAAGTACCGGCCAGTCCCTGACCGACAATAAGAGCATTCATAGTGTGAAATTTGGCTTGCCTTTATGGTCTTTTCCCTTTGTATCCAACCATTGCAAGTCTTTTACCATCCCGGGAAGCGGTGAGTCTATAGAAGTTACCGATGGTCTTGGAGAAATCAGCAACTTCATTCCATTTTTTGTCACCATTTGGATCCATGAGGTACAATTTTCCTTCCGAACCACAGTAGATCTTTCCATCAGGTGCCAGTGCATAGTCTGTAACACCTTTCATTCCTTCAGCATAAAAATTAGACTCGCCTTGAGTAAGATCATAATTCATAAGTGTAATTGCATCCCCTGATTGTCGGGTGTAAATGAGGTTATTACCTGAATTGAGAGCCATCAGACAGCGACCGACATTTTTTTCCAAAACAATAAACTGTGAATTTCGAACCTCATAAATATACAATTCCATACCATTATTCAGCACAGCCAGACCAACAATTGAGTCATTTATCCAACAATAGTAACCAACACTATCTATCCCGTTTGCCAGATCATAGAGATCTTCGGGGCTCTCCGTGAACTGGTAAAATCTTTGAGTCTTGTCGGCATCAACTCTTACCATTGTTGTAGTTTTCCCATCTGGTGCATAACGAGGGGAAAATTCACTTTCCGGAGTTTCAGTCAACCGGTTTGTAGTGCTGTCGGCAATTACAAATTCATATAATTCCGATTGTGTAGTGTCGGGCATTGACACATAAAATAGTTTCTTGCCATCAGGAGAAAATTCCGGCTGATTATCATATCCTTCGCGGTTGGTAATATTAACCGGTTTTCCGTAAGTTACCTTTTTATCTTTTTTAATGATATCAACTAAAAAGATTTCAGTAGTCGATACCTGAGCCTGTAGTGAACCAAATGGTATCAGCAGCAACAATGTTCTGAATATGTTTTTCATGTTATTAGGAATAGATTAGTTTATTTTCCGGGTTATAATTTGAGAACTGTCTTTGAATGATTTCAGGATAATGTTTAAATCAATACTATCCGGACCTGATAAACCATGATAATAAGTTCTCACAAATATATTTTCATTTTCTTTAAATTCAAGCAAAATAATAGAATCGGCAGGTGAGGGGATCATAATATCACGTGCCAGTGTTTTATGAAACATTCCCATTTCCCGAATCAGTTTGAATGGTTCTTTGCCTTTTTCAGGGGGTAATTTTGATGATCCCTGACCGACAAGATAGTAATTTTCGCTCAAATGAATTCTGGGAGGGCTTATAGCATCAATTTGGGCGGAACAAATAAATCCCAACACACGGGAAGGCACCACAATAAAAACCGGCAGCGACAGTAAAAACAGCATAAAATACCCTTTCAAATAGATTGGGTACTTTTTTCTAAGCAGAATACCCGATGCCAGTATTCCTGAACAAAAAAAGGTAAGAAATAAATAATTCGAATTTCCGGGTTCTTCAACTGTATGGGTGGGATTACGAAGTAAGAACCAGACGATAAGGACCAGCCAGTGAAAGATAATCAGTGTATTAAGCAATCTGTCGGGAATATGTTTCTCAAAAAATGAAGCTACCAGTGTAGCTACCATTGAAACCAGATAAAGTGTAATTGCTAAAATAAACAGTGATGGATCCATAATAATTCAGAAATATCAGGATTTATCCCTGATCATTTTTTCAATGGCAAACATTTCATCACGCAATCTGGCTGCTTCCATAAAATCGAGTTCTTTAGCCGCCTTTTCCATTGACTTTCGGGTTGTTGCAAGTAACTTCTCCAATTGTCCTTTGTCCATATAAGCCACAACCGGGTCAGCAGCAACCTGAGGTTCGGTATTTTCAACATAAAAATTCTGTTCAGATTGCCTTATTTTGACAACCGATGACTGACCCATAATATCCGATTTTGACTTAGATAATGCCATCGGAACAAGATTATTATCTTCATTATATTTTATCTGTTTTTCCCTTCTTCGTGCTGTTTCTTCAATGGTTTTGCGCATCGATTCCGTTACTCTGTCGGCATACATAATTACTCTGCCATTCAGGTTGCGTGCCGCACGTCCTGCTGTTTGTGTGAGCGAACGGTTCGATCGTAAGAAGCCTTCTTTATCGGCATCCAGAATGGCTACCAATGCCACTTCAGGTAAATCGAGTCCTTCCCGCAATAAATTAATTCCTATAAGTACATCAAACAATCCCAATCGCAGGTCACGGAGAATTTCAACCCGGTCCAATGTCTCCACTTCAGAATGAATATAGCGGCATTTTATGTTTAGTTTGGTAACATCTTTGGCCAGCTCTTCAGCCATTCTTTTAGTCAGGGTAGTCACTAAAACACGATTTCCGGCAGTAATGGTTTTTTCAATTTCTTCCAGCAAATCGTCCACCTGGTTCTGACAGGGTCTTACTTCAATTTCGGGGTCCAATAAACCGGTAGGACGGATTACCTGTTCCACAAGAATGCCTTCACTCTCACCAATTTCATAATCTGCTGGAGTAGCACTTACATATATCGTTTGCATATGCATGCCCGAAAATTCATCGAATGTAAGCGGTCTGTTATCCATAGCAGAAGGCAAACGGAAACCATATTCCACCAAATTACTTTTTCGCGATCTGTCGCCACCGTACATAGCTCTGATCTGAGAAACAGTTACGTGACTTTCATCAATCACCATAAGATAATCATCAGGGAAATAATCGAGTAAACAAAATGGTCTTGAACCGGGATTCCTTCCGTCAAAATAACGTGAATAATTCTCAATGCCGGAACAATAACCCAGCTCGCGGATCATTTCCAGATCAAATGTTACACGGTCTTCGAGTCGTTTTGCTTCCAGTGGTTTACCAATCAGTTTGAAATGCTCAACCTGCTTCACCATATCATCCTGAATTTGAAAAATTGCCTGAAGCTGACGATCAGGATTACTAACAAATATATTTGCAGGGAAAATGGCTATATGATCATGCGATTCAATTCGTTTTCCTGTGGTCGGATCAATCGACTCCAGTTCTTCAATTTCATCACCAAAGAAGGTAATCCGGTAAGCAATATCCGCATAAGCCAGAAATACATCCACGGTATCACCGGTTACCCTGAAATTCCCTCTTTTAAATTCCGCTGCTGCCCGGGAATAGAGTCCCTGCACCAGATTATGTAAAACGCGGTTACGGGCAATCTTCAATCCTTTATTCAGCCTGACAATTCCATTGTTAAAATCTGCAG
Organism: Bacteroidota bacterium; assembly: GCA_016713525.1. Lineage (GTDB taxonomy): Bacteria > Bacteroidota > Bacteroidia > AKYH767-A > OLB10 > JADKJB01. The sequence goes on from JADJOZ010000012.1 coordinate 193,907, forward strand.
GATTACCGATTCCATAGATACACGAAACAGAAGAAACAACTATAATATCTCTACGGCCACTTAAAAGTGAAGAGGTGGTACGAAGTCTCAGTTTTTCGATTTCTTCATTAATAGAAAGATCCTTCTCAATGTAAGTATTTGTTGTAGGTAGGTAAGCTTCAGGTTGATAATAATCATAATAGGAAACAAAAAACTCTACTGCATTCTCAGGGAAAAATTGTTTGAATTCACCATAAAGTTGAGCCGCAAGGGTTTTATTATGGCTCAAAACAAGTGTAGGTTTTCCTGTATTGGCTATGACATTGGCAATGGTGAATGTCTTACCTGAACCGGTAACACCCAATAATACCTGTGCCTGATCACCACGATCAATACCGGCAGTAAGTTGACGGATTGCTTCAGGCTGATCGCCGGTTGGTTTAAAATCTGAAACTAATTTGAAATCCATAATTGCAAAGATAAAACAAGAAAAGCCCTAAAGAGATTCGCTGCCTAAATAGAATTATTCGCGATGGAATTCTTTCTCTGGCAGGGTCTTCATCCACAAAGTATCGGAATCATCAGCCACCCCATCACCGGAATTGTTTTTACGGATTTTAACTTCATACTTTTCTCCTGATTTGACAGTCAATGAATTAGATCTTAGCCAGGGATTCAGCAATTTCAATTCTTTATAATTTATGGCATGAATCTGAGCAAACCGGGCTAAATCAGGGATTGTGGAATCAACTTCGACAACCACAAAATTAAACGGTTTATAGAAATCTCTTTTCCGCAGGTGAAAGCCATATGCAGTCGGATTTTCACATATTTCCTTCAAAGCCAGAATTCTGAATACGTAGCGTGAAGTTTCCTCAACCAAAAGCAGGTCATAATAACTTTTCACTTGTTGTTTTTCCAATTGTTTGCCAACGCCATCAATTCCCATATTATATGATGCAGCAACAAGTGACCAGCTATTAAATTTCTGATAGGCAGATTTCAAATAGGCACAAGCAGCTACAGTTGCTTTTTCAAGATGATATCTTTCATCTACTTCACTGCTTATCTTAAGTCCGAAATTTTTACCGGTACCTTCCAGAAACTGCCAGAATCCACTTGCTCCGGAAGGGCTTACTACATTGGTCAATCCACTTTCGGCAAGTGCCAAATATTTAAAATCGTCAGGTATATGATTTTGTTTGAGGATAGGTTCAATAATACCAAACCAACGTTCTTTTCGTTTTAAAAGTAACAGTGTTTGAGATTGCCAGTACGTATTTACCAACAATTCCTGTCAAAACGTTCCCTTACATCTGAAATATGCAACGGCACCGGTTCTCCTGCAAAAGTTGGATTTTCAGGCAGGTCGAGGGCAAAAATTCCATATTTATCATTGAATTCCGCCCACCTGACCTCACGGTCGTTATTGGTTGCATGAATAAAAAGGATCACTGACAGCAAGAGAAGGCAGCTTCCAAATCCTAAAAAAATACTTCCTCATGTTATTCCGGCAACTTTCTTGTCCGATTGTCCACGTTTCTGAGCTGCTTTTGGGTAGCATTAAAAAGAAAACAAGCAATGAAAGAAAATATATTCCAAAGATTGCAGTGTACAAATGCGACCATTCAGTAATATAGTTTTCAATCACAAAAATGCAGATAGTAGAAATGATGGAAAGACCCATAAAACAAAGAGCAACCTGTCGGTCAGATAAACCTAAATATGCATGACTATGAGTAGTGTGATCTTTACCTCCTACAAACGGCGACTTTCCGTTTGAAACACGATTGTATACAACCACAGTGGTATCGATGACAGGTAAAATAAAACACATGATAGCAATAATAAATTGGCGAGCCGGGGAAATAATTGCACCAACATAATGATCATTCCAGAAATACATGATACCAATTGCAGCCAGAAATGCACCCAAAAACTGACTTCCGGTATCACCCATATACATACGGGAAGGATTCCAGTTGAACCAAAGGAAAGTTAAAAGCGACGAAAGCACACCAACCAGAATAATAAGGTGCATGTTTTCAAAATCCGCATTTGTTAAAATAATGATCATGGCACAAATCACAATACCAATAGAAACGGTAGTGGTGATTCCATCCATGTTATCAAGCATATTGATGGAATTCATAATACCAACAACCCAAAACAAGGTGAACAGAATATTCAATGCTTCCCATTCAAAAATTTCTATTCTGATGCCGGTGGCGATCATTATTGCCCCGCATGAAAACTGGACAAAGAATTTGAGAAATGGCTTGGTGTCATAAGCATCATCGGCGAGCCCAACAATGAATCCCAATGCCATTGAAAGAAGTAAGCCTATGAATTTTGTATTATAAAAAACCTGACTGGGACTAAAGAAACCGAATAACAAGCTACAGAAAGCAGAAAAAGAATGTAGAAAGAAATTCCTCCCACTGCAGGTTTCGAAAGCGCACCCCATCTGATTATTGTTCCGTCGTTATTATTTCTTATACCCAGAGTTTTGAAAAATCTCAGAAAGAGATTATTCATCAGGAAAGAAAATATTACCGAACTCACAAAGAACACACTGTAAATGACTAAGTGATAATGTTCTTGTAGAAGTTGATCCATAGCAGGATATTAAAGTTCAACAAGTTATAAAGTACAAACTTACTAATTTCCGGCTAAATAAAATACATATTCCTAACCAGGCAAATAAGAGGATATTAACAAACCCAATGTTAGAAAAAAAACTATTAAACGGTTAATTATCAATTAATTAAAAAATATTCTCAACTAAAACCCGGAATTCAGGTTCTTAAAAGCGGGTAATTCGAGATCTTTAGCTGAGACAATCGGGCTGGTGATACCCCAATTGATATTTAAATTGGTGTCGTTCCAGATAATTCCGCTTTCAGATTCCTTATTATACGCTTTGGTGCATTTGTAAAGGAATACCGTTTCATTTTCCAAAGCAAGAAATCCGTGAGCAAATCCTGGAGGAATCCATAGCATATGGTTATTATTGGCAGATAAAATCATTGAAAGACTTTTCCCATAGTCCGGGGATTGTTTTCTGATGTCAACAACTACATCGATGACAGCGCCCTGAGCTACACGAACCAGTTTACCCTGTTCGAAGGGAGGTTTTTGGAAATGCAAGCCTCTGAGTACACCTTTTGAAGATAAAGAATGATTATCCTGAACAAAGGCAGCATCGATTCCGGATTTCTTAAAACGATCTTCATTAAAAGATTCAAAGAAATAGCCTCTTTCATCGGTAAAGATAACCGGTTCAATAAGCAATAGTCCCTTTAGTTCAAGGGGAGTTACTTTCATTGAGAATTAGTCTTTTTTCTTGGTTCTGATAAATATGCCTTTCACTTTATCCATAAAAGTAGGCTCCTGATGATCTTCTTCATAATAGCCATAACCATATCCATAGCCATAACCATATCCATAGCCATAGCTGTAATTATAACCATAACCATATTTCAGTTTCGAAAGATCGACACCGTTAAGAATGAGCGACAATTTTTTCACTTTACTCTCATCGATCAGTTTATTAATATTATTCACAAACATTTTACGGGAATAATTCGCTCTTAAAATGTACAATGGATAGTCGGCTCGTTTAATAATTGGAATACCATCACTGACAATTCCAACAGGCGGAGTATCAATAATTATTATGTCATAAACTTTTTTAAGGTATTCAAGAAGTTGGTCCATATTAGAACTTATAATAAGTTCTGATGGGTTAGGGGGGATGGGACCGGCAGTAATGAAATCAAGATTTTCGAGTGAACTTTTAATAATACAATCGTTCACAGTATCTTTTCCAATCAGCAGTGTACTTATTCCTCTGTTATTCTCCACATTGAAACCGAGGTGAATTTTTGGTTTCCTCATATCAAGATCAAGGATAACAACCTTTTTACCTGAGAATGCAATTACACCGGCAAGGTTAATAGCATTAAAAGTTTTTCCTTCCCCTGATATCGTTGAAGTTACAGCAATTACTTTGGCATTTTCATCATTCGAAATAAACTGAAGGTTTGTACGGATAGATCGGAATGCTTCGGCAATAATTGACTTGGGATTTTTATCAACCAGCAATTGAGAAATCGGAATTTCTCTTTTATATTTTGGTATAATTCCCAGCAGTGCTGCATCGGTATAGGGTTCAATATCTTCAAGAGTACCAATTTCATCATGAACCAGATATCTCACAATAATTAGCAAGAAGCTGATAACAAATCCGATTATCAGTGATGCACTTATGATGAGCGGGCGATTTGGAGAAACCGGAGCAGATGCAGGATTCGCTTTTTCAAGTATCACATTCTTGGGAACAAATCCGGCACGTGTAATCGAAAACTCAGCTTTCTTTTCAAGTAACAGCGAATAAAATTTCTCATTAATACCATACATACGGCTTAATCTTCCAAATTCAGCTTGTTTCTGAGGTAATTCACCAAACTTGGAATCATTTATGAAAAGTTCTTTATCAAGTTCCTTTAATTCTTCTTCAAGGCGACCTTGTTCATTCGAAATCAGGTTCATTAATAAACTTTTCTGATTCTCAATTTTAAGATCGTATGCTTTATAAATTTCTGTCTGGTCAGTCGACTGAATTAACAACTCATCACGTTCACCAACAACCCTCGACAGCACATCCAATTCACGTGACAGCTTTCCTTCCTTATTGATTCCGGTCATTTGAACCAGGTAATTATTCACCCCATTATTCTGTTTTATCTCACCTTTCATTTTTGCAATAAGCTGCAATTGAAATCTGATAACGGATGCTTTTTCCTGGAGATTATTGATTTTACCGGTAATATCCTGGAGGAAAATAGTAGGGTCTATGAGTTTGTTTTCCCGCTTAAAAGCTTCGAGCCGGTCTTCTGATTCACTCAGATTAATATTAACCTGCGATAAAGTAGTGTCAATGAAATTCAGAATATTATTGGCCGCTTCACTGCTTTTCTCAACATCATAAGAATTAAACTCTTCGGCAATATTATTGACGATATCGGATGCTTTCGCTGAGTTTTTTTCTTTCAGCTTAATAGTAACTGTTTTAGCTTCGGGATTTAAAGGAGTAACCACTAAATCCTTTACAATTCTTGTCACCACATTATTCAGGTTGTTAACCATGAAATAATAAGCATTCTGATCAAATTCCTTTTGTTGGGAAGAGATATTTTCATAATCTCTGATATGTACCTTAAAATCGGCGAATGGGAAACTGATCCATTGATCTATTTTATAATTTACATCTTCAATTTTTTCACCCTGGTAAGTGTACCGAAGTGTGAAGGTGTTATTATCTCTGAACTCAACAAAAAACGGTTTATTAAAAACAGTAGAATCTTTGAGTTTAACCTCGACCTCGAATGGTGAGGCGTTGTACAATTCGTAATCAAGAACAGTTCCTTTTGCAAAATAACTAACATCAAGCTGCAATTTGGATATAGCTCTTTTGGCGATAATCTTCGATCGGATAAGTTCAATATCTCCGGCCAGCTGATTCATGTTCTCAAGAAACATGTTATCTTTTTGGTCCAGAACCAAACCGGCATTATTTTCATCAGAAAGCTTTACAATGGTAGTAGCCTCATAAATAGGAGCTGTATATCTGAGATACAAAAAGGCAAACATGAATGACAAAAACAGGAAGAATCCAAACCAAAGGGCATTCTTCTTGGCAATTGTTACAAACAGCTTAAAATCGAACTCCTCATTGAGGGGAGTTATTTTTTTACGGGGCATTTAAAAGGAGTAAGTACCGGGTTAATTAGCCTTATTAATTACAATTTCATAGAGGAGCAATAAACTGGTGACAATTCCCACCAATGGTGTAATTTCAGCCAATACCCTCTTGATACTCTCTTAACTGGTTCTACATAAATAATATCATTTGCCTGAAGCAGTAAATTACTTTGTTTCATTCCTTCAACCGTTGAAAGATCAATCAGGTGAACCTGTGGATTTCGGGAATCACCACGAATCAGTTTAATTATGTTTGCCTGACCCGACTCAGTGATACCACCTGCTAAAGCTAATGCTTCAATCAACGTTGTGTTTTCATTTTCCAGTAAAACTACTTTTCCTGCTCCACCGGTACCAGGAAATACCATCACACGACGGTTTACTACATTGAGCATCACAAAGGGTTTATTGTAGTACACAGCGTATTTTTCTTCCAATAAACGTTCTGCTTCTCGCACTGTTAAATCTACAACCTTCACTTTTCCAATTATAGGTAACTTAACAAAGCCTTCCACATCCACAGGAAAACGGGTGGAGTTATTCGAGTTAAAATTCTGACTTCCGCCACCACCGGTTGCTGTCATAGTTGTTACTCCGGTTGTTAAATCGACCAGTTTAAAACCATCATTTGTAAAAACACTGAAACCAACAATATCATTGGTTGCAATCCGGTATTCAATGTTTCCGATCGTCTGATCTACTTTGTATGGATAATCACTTCCGGTCTTGAACATGATGCTCGGATTGATATTACACGAGAAGAATGGAGCTAACAAAATGACAAACAGTAATTTACGCATATTTTAGGATTTAATTTAACTTTTACAAAAATAATGAAATTTCCTCCACCGGAAACACTTTAGTCAATTGATTTACACAACCTTCTTTTCAGATAGCAATTTATTGTATAATTTACGCATATCAGTTACCAACCTTTCAAAGTGAAAGCGTTGACGAACATGTTCCCAGCCAAGAGCACTCATACTATCTCTAAGTGCCTTATCTTCAACCAATTTAAGCAAGTTATGTGTAAATCCTTCCAAATCTTGTGAGGGAGAAAGCAACGCAGTTTTTCCGGGGATTACCACATTTCCAATGCCGCCAACTTCGGTAGTGACAATAGGTTTTCCTGCAGCCTGTGCTTCTATAAGACTCACCGGAGTGCCTTCATTTAACGAAGTCATGGCAACAATATCACATCCGGCAAGTGGCCTGTCAACATCAAAAATCCAGGATGTAAAAACCAAATCGTCGGATGTCAACCCAAGTGAAACAGCTATTTGCTCCATTTTCGAACGGTCGTCACCATCGCCAATTATAAACCCTTTAACTTTGCCCTTATAAGCTGCTTTGACAGCGGCAAAACTGCGAATAAACAACTCATGATTCTTCACCGGAACAATTCGTCCAATAATTGCAACGGCAACCGTATCATCTTCAATTTTGTATGCTGTTCTGAAGGCAAGGCGTTTTGTTTGCTGATCTGTCTGGAACCGGGTAAGATCAAATCCTAATGGAATAACTACTGTTTGAGACGGTTTGCAGACCTTATGTTCAGCACATAATTCCTCTTTTTGTATATCGCTGATTGCTATTATTGCCGTGCTTCTTTTACTCAGGTAGCGTTCAACAGATTTAAAAACTGTCGTTTTCAACGGATTAAAATAAGAGTGAAAAACATGTCCATGAAAAGTATGTAATATTACCGGCACACCGGAATTAGCTGCAGCTAACCTTCCAAGTGTTCCGGCTTTGGCTGCATGGGTATGAACAATATCGGGTTTAAATTCAGCTATAAGTTTTTTGATTTTCTGATAGGCAATCCGATCATTCGTAAAATTAATTTCACGCCTCATTTCAGGAATGTAAACCGGTTGGAGTCCCATATCAGTTACAATAAATTCAGAACTCTCTTCATCATCTTCTTTGATTCCTGCTACCAACATGGTTTCAAATTCAGGAGCCAGATATTTCGACAAATATGCTGCATTATAAGTTGGTCCACCCAGATTCAGTCTGTTAATTATTCTTAATACTTTCGGCATTTTCAGAAAATTAGGAATCCATATATTTTTTCCACCAATATTGAAAAACAATCAATCCCCAAATGCGGGCTTCAATTTCACCGGGATTAGCAGAAAATAGTCTGGATTTGAGATTTCGTATTTCTTCGGTATTAAACAATCCTTGTCTGTCGATGAACTCATCATTCAGCAAATCATCGGTTATCATACTTTCTAATCCGGTTCTGAACCACTTCAAAAGCGGCACTTCAAAGCCATGCTTGGGTCTGTTAAAAAGTGCTTCAGGTAATTGAGAACGGTAAGTTTCGCGCAGTATTTTCTTTGAATTGGAAGCATCCATTTTAAAAGAATCGGGTAAACTGAAAGCAAAATTTACCAGTTCATAGTCGAGGAAAGGAACACGTACTTCGAGACTGTTTGCCATCGACATCATATCCACTTTAACCAACATATCGTTTGGGAGCACGAAATGCATATCCATGTACAACACATCGTTCAGTTTTTCTCCGTTACCAATAGGTTGTAACAACTGTTTTTTACGTCTGAAGTAGTCGCTGTTAGAATAGGTAAAATCTAACATTCTATCAATTTCCGTTTCTCCGATAAAAGCACACCAACGCCAATACCGATCGGAGGGACTTAACCTTGAACCGGTAGCGTACCGATGCAGTTGTCTGATCTTATTTGCCAGCGGTGAATTTCTGGCACCACTAAACGGACTCAGCAGGGGGGAAGCAATTTTTACCGATTGTGTGAAAAGGGGCTTATTCCTTACCATCCATTCAGCCCGATGTTTATTGTAACCTGCAAACATTTCATCGGCACCATCTCCCGAAAGGGCAACAGTTACATGCTTTCGGGTATATTGACTCAGAATATTAACGGCCAGAGCAGACGAATCGGCAAAAGGTTCATCCAGATAATCCAATACATTAAATAGGTTCCCGTACAAATCATCATTGCTTAATTCGAAAACAGTGTGATTGGTTTTATACTTATCGCCAACCATTTTAGCATAGATGGTTTCATCATACATAGGTTCATCCTTATAACCAATCGAAAAAGTGTTCAGGTGAGATGTGTATTGGGATGCAATTGCAACAATTACGGAAGAGTCGATACCGCCACTCAAAAATGCACCTAAGGGTACATCTGCAACCAAACGACGTTCCACAGATTTAACAAGTAATTCCTGCAATTTCGATTGGGCCTCCTCATAAGTTCCGTCAAAAATTTGTGATCCCGGTTTTGGGTATTTGGTAATAACAGGTTTCACTACAGTTTCTCTGCCTTTGGCAGGATGAAAATAGAGGTAATGGCCCGGTTTCAATTTCGAAACATTTTCAAAAACCGATGCAGGTCCGGGAATATAATTCAACTGAAAATAATTCAACAGTGAAATCCGATCCAATTTTCTTGGTATTCCAACGGCCATTAATGCTTTCAATTCACTGGCAAAAACCAGTTTATCATCATCAATATAATAAACTAATGGTTTGATGCCCATGCGATCGCGGGCAATAAATACCGAATCATCTTTTTTATCGTGAATTGCGAGTGCAAAAAATCCATTTACATGTCTAAGACAAGCCGGACCTTCCTTCATATAAAGTCTCAGCAATACCTCAGTATCACTCTGAGTTTCAAATTTTTCTCCGGAATGGATCAACCGCTCGCGATGCTCTCTATAATTGAAAAATTCTCCATTAAAAATTATGGTAAATCTGCCTTCTGTATCAGACATCGGTTGATTAGCGGCATCTGAAGTATCGATTACAGATAATCGGCGGTGTGCAAACGCAATATTGCCGGATCTGTAAAAACCTTCAGCATCGGGACCACGTAAAGCGAGACATGCACTTGCCAGATTTATTTTTTCGAGCCAGGGAGCACCAGACTCATTGAAAGATACAATTCCGGCTATTCCACACATATCAGCTTCTTTTCTATTAACACAAAATTGGTTTTATCTGGAAAAGCCATCAATATCAGCTATTCACATTGGTCATAAAAAATTTCGCCAGAGCAGCATGATATTCAGTTGCAGTAAGTACCCCTTTTCTGATTTCAGGTGGCTGATTACCATCCAACATAATCATTCCGGTTTTCTCTTTAAAATAAGTTCTTGAAATCACCATTTTGGAATTTCCCCGACTATTTACAACGATGTAATTGACCACACAGTATGAAGCCTTCAATTTTCCTTTTCCATTAATGGAATCAATAACAGCTGTTGCAGTTTCCTTGAATTGAGTTATAGCTGCCTGATCGGCCGGATCCTTGATCTGCTCATCAGTCCCGAAAAAGAGCACATACTTACCTGTTACGAATATCGAGTCTCCTGATAAGGTACCTGAAGCGGGGAATGAATCGACTGCAGCAACCGGAGGATTTGCATTAGTATCATCAGTATGAGGTTCTTTGTCAGATGATGAATTGCAGGAAATCAATCCAGCCATGGAAAGTCCGGCGAGAAATACGATCAGATTTTTCTTCATATTAAAAATAGTAATTATCCGACTCAAAAATACGAATAAAATGCAAAAGCCCTCACTTTTGTGAAGGCTTTGCGAGAACTTGTGGTTTGTGAAGGTTATTTTTTTACCGGACAGGTGTTTAATCCTACCAGAGGATACAAAGGACAGAATGAAACCAGGCTGGTCAGCACAAATACGGCTGCAAAAACCAATAATACAATTCCGAAGGTTCCGGTTACAGTTCCGGTAAAATAAAGTAATGCAAATACAGCAGCCAGAATCAGTCTGATGATACGATCGGCAGTTCCCATGTTCTTTTTCATAATGTTATGTTTTATTTTGGTTAAGTTTTGATTTCAGACAATAATCAGGGCATTTGTCCAGAAGTAATTTCTCCTCATTCCCTGTTTTGCATGATGTAAAATTACATGCGGGCTTAACCAATTTAAGGTGACAGGAGTCACCAACCCTTATTTTATTTCAATTCCTTTTTTGGACTGGATAATTGAACCATTCTTTTCCAGTTTTTTTAGGATTCGGGAAATCACCTCTCTGGCAGTTCCCAAATCTGAAGCAATCTGGCGATGCCTCAAATCAATTATACCATCTGAAAATTTCGACTTTTGATCTTTAAGATAATCCAGTAATCGTCCTTCCAGATTATTAAAAACAAGTTGCTGCAAGGTATCCACCAAATCGGAATAGCGTTTATAGAACTCACTGTAAAACATCATATTAAACTCAGGAAATTCATTTAACCATTCCTGAACACGTTGAACAGGAAGCAACAATATTTCTGAATCCTCATCGGTTATGGCATTAATCCTGGCATTTTCATTTCGTAAGCTGATTGCCAATGACATAATGCAACTTTCAGCTGCGTGAATGTGATAAAGCAACAATTCTCGGGCATCATGTGATGCAAAAACCCTCACAGAACCGGTCAAAATGAAAGGTATTTGTCGAATCTGTTGCCCTTCAGTTACCAATTGTGTACCAGCAGGTACCGTTATAATTGAACCATTCGCACCTATAGCATCCAAAAGTGCCGGATTACGGAATGGTAAACGAGATAACAAATTAATTTCCATAGCGTTTCGCAATTATCTAACAAACTAAATGAGTTCTTCAGAAATAAAGGAGTGCTCAAAATAATACTAATTTTGCAACTTTAAGCAGAATTACATTCATATGATTCAATCATTTTCTTCAATTATGAAATCATTTCATTTACTGTCAAAGTGTTGCATGATGATTTTAATTGGTGTTTTTCTGACTATCGCTGTTTCAGGCCAAAAAGCTATTTTCAACAGGAGGTTAATTATCAGATAAATGTTTCATTAAATGATCAAAAACATGAGCTAAACGGCAGTATTTCAATTGACTATAAAAATAATTCCAATGATACTCTCCGGGAATTAAAAATGCATTTGTGGCCAAATGCCTATAAAGACCGGAACACGGCATTGGCACGTCAACTCACTGAAAACGGGCGCACCGGATTATATTTTTCAGAAGCAAAGAACCGGGGCTATATTGATTCTACGGATTTCAAAATTAATGGTCAGAAAGTCAACATTACTTATCATGTTGAATTTGCAGATATAATTACCTTAAAACTAAATGAACCTTTGTTTCCGAGTGCTGCTGTTACAATTAATTCGCCTTTCAGAGTAAAGATTCCATCGGGACGATTTTCGAGATTGGGGCATATAGGAGATTCTTACCAGATTGTTCAATGGTATCCAAAACCGGCAGTGTACGATAAAAACGGCTGGAATGAAATGCCCTATCTCGATCAGGGAGAATTTTACAGTGAATATGGCACTTTTGAAGTCACTATTACCTTACCGGAAAATTATGTGGTAGCAGCAACAGGAAATCTGATAACTCCGGCAGAAACTTCCTGGCTGGCACAGCTGGCAGCCCAAACTAAAACCAAAACCACTTTTGAAGGTGACAATTCTTTTCCCGAATCATCTGCTAAACTGAAAACAATAACATATAAGCAGACCAACGTACACGACTTTGCCTGGTTTGCCGATAAACGATTTCATGTATTAAAAGGAGAAACTACGCTATCCGGTTCAGGAAAAAAAATTTCCACCTGGGCATTCTTTACCAATTCGGAGCCCCACTTATGGATGAAAAGTCTCGATTACATTCGCGATGGTCTTCAATATTATTCAGCAAGGATTGGTGATTATCCCCATGCATCATATACTGCCATTGATGGCACTTCATCGGCAGGAGAAGGCATGGAATACCCGATGATTACCATCATAGGCGAATCGGGTGATGACTTTACATTGGAAGATGTAATTGTACATGAAGTTGGACATAGCTGGTTTTTTGATGTGATCGGATTTAATGAACGAAATGAAGGATGGCTTGATGAAGGTATCAATTCTTACTATGAACTGGCTTATATCCGGAATAAATATCCCGCTGAAGCGGAAAAAGGCAAACACGACCTTGGAGACATGGGATTTATCGGAAAGCTAACCGGAATTAACGATTTAACCATGAAGGAAGCTTTCAGTTGGATGTCTCTGCGACAGACTATGATTAATGATGATCAGGCAATCAATACCAGGAGTGATTATTTTACCCGTCGGAATTCCGGGGCCATAATGTATCGACGGACTGCATTGGCATTTGAGTTTTTAAACGACTATTTAGGAGAATCACTTTTCGATTCATGCATGCATAAATTTTATGTCGACTGGCAATTTCAACATCCTGACGGTTCTGATCTCAGAAAACATTTGAACTGGTCTCGGGAAAAAACCTTGATTGGTTTTTTGATGATGTAATTGCAACGACCAAACCATCAAAATTCCGGATCAAAAAAGTTAACTATTCAGGAGATAAAACAACACTCACCATTTCAAATACGGGCAAGTACCACCCACCTTTGAAAATTTCAGGCACTGTTAATCAATCACCATTTCACCAATGGGTAGAACCTTTTTCAGGTACCAAAGAAATAATCATACAGGGAAAAGAATTCAAACCAGAGTTGATTAACGAAGGCTATGAAGCTGCATTAAAAAGCACTACTGCTTCTTATCATCCGAACAAACTCTTCAAAAAAATTAAACCTCTTTCAATTCGGCCACTTACCCGGTATATGCCTGATTACAACAGAACAACCTTATACGTTTCACCTTTGGCAGGAAGGAATAATTACAACAAATTTATGGCAGGAATTTACCTGTCGAATTTTAGTCTCACTCCTGTACCATTTGAATTTAGTCTGGCCCCATTATTTGATTTTAATAACAGTGAAATTGCCGGAATGGGAAATGTTAGTTATGGCATATACCCCCGAAACGGAGCAGTGTCACAAATTCGAACTACCATCACAGGGAAGCGATTCGCATTTGCTTCTAATAATTCATCAGATGAACAATTAGCTGATAATTATCCGGTCTTTAACTATGAACGATTAACAGCTATGTTAAAAGTTGAATTCCGACCTACAACAGCTCGTTCACCGGTAACCCGATCCATTGCCTATCGTCATATTCAATTAAGTGAAGATCAGATTTCTTATGCCCGAATTAATGACTCTACATATAGTCAGTCGTTTGGAGGAGTGAACAGTTATTTCAATGAATTTAATTTTACCTATCAGAACTCCCGAACCCTGGATCCTTACAAAACCGATCTGCGATTTGAACAAGGGAGAAATCATCTGAAAGCCTCACTGACTTTCAATTACAAACTAAGCTATGCCAAATTTAACAAAGGCATTCACGCCAGAGTCTTTGCAGGAGCTTTTATTTATAATAATGAAAAAATCAGGAATTATAATTTCAGAATGTCCTCAGTAACCGGTTATGGCGACTATTTGTATGATGATTTATATTTGGGTCGTACAGAAATTGAAGATTTACCCGGACATCAATTTACAATTCGCGATGGAGGGTTCAAAATCCCAACAGCCTTCGGTCAAACCAATAAATGGCTTGCAGCAATCAATTTAATTGTAGATTTGCCAACGCCTGCACCATTGGCATTGTTTGTTGATGCAGGTACTTACGAAGGTATAGGAACCATTGTACCGGACATTACGAATAAGCTGATGTATGATGGGGGAGTGGCAGTAATTATTGCACGTGATATTCTTGAGGTTTATGTGCCACTGTTTAAGTCAAAAGATATTACCAGAAATCTTGATACCAATGGCAGTAAATTTATTGATCAGATCCGGTTTGTACTTAATCTGAACAATATTGCCCCAGCGGTCCTTCGTAAGAAATTCTGACCTGAAACAAAACCATGAATCCAACAAGAATATATTTTATTTCTGATTTTCACTTAGGAGCTCCGGATGCTGAAAAGAGTCTGATTCGGGAGAAACGTATTGTACGTTGGTTAGATACGGTACAAAAAGATGCCTCGGAGATTTACCTGATGGGTGATATTTTTGATTTTTGGTTCGAATATAAACATGCTGTTCCAAGAGGTTATGTCAGGTTACTTGGTAAGCTTGCCGAACTTTCCGACAAGGGTATAAAACTCCATTACTTTACCGGTAATCACGACATGTGGGTATTCGATTATCTTCCAAAGGAAATAGGATTAACAATTTACCGGGAACCGGTTACCAGAACCATTGGTAAACATGAATTTTATATTGGTCACGGAGATGGATTAGGACCGGGTGATCATGGTTACAAGTTCATCAAAAAAGTCTTTGCCAATAAAATTTGTCAATGGATGTTTGCCCGTTTACATCCTAACTTTGGCATTCCTTTAGCTTTGTATTTTTCGCGTAAAAGCCGGATTGCAACTGGTATATCGGATGAAAAATTTTTGGGTGAAGAAAATGAATGGCTGATTATTTATTGTAAAGAACTATTACAAAAAAAACACTTCGATTTCCTCATTTTCGGTCATCGTCATTTGCCACTCGACATTCGTTTAGGTGACACAAGTCGCTACATTAATTTAGGTGAATGGATTAATTACAATACCTATGCGGTTTATGATGGCAAAGAACTTCAACTACTGAAATTTGAAGGCTGATTTTTTTCTACCCGGATTTTCCGAAGGTCATTGGATGTATATCGGCTCCCATCATGACTCCATCCCGGCCGGTAAAAAATATACTTCAGTCCATCACTCACTGAATTGCTTTTTTTAATGTCGGCATACAAGGCTTCCCATTCATGAGTGACCATTTTTACAGGATTATCCGTTTCAATTTTAGTGGTCAATCCAAATCTTACCGGCTCCACTTCCTCCTGAAAAGTTCCAAACAAACGATCCCAGATAATAAAAACCATGCCCATATTGCGATCGAGGTATAACGGATTACTTCCATGATGAACACGATGGTGTGAAGGGGTTACCATAAAGTACTCTAAAAAACCAAGCTTACCTACAGTTTGAGTATGGACCAAAATCCCATAAATCTGAGTAGCTGAATACATAAACATGATATCAATCCCTTTAAAACCCAGCAATGCCAGTGGAATGAAATAAATAAAGCGATACAAAGGTTGAAAAACTGAAGACCTGAAACCCACAGTCAGATTAAATTCCTCAGAAGAGTGGTGTGTTACATGGACAGCCCAAAACAAACGGCAGTAATGATCGGCAACATGTAAAATATAAAACATCAAATCCTGTAAAAACAGCAAAGCAATCCAGTAAATCAGCTTATTTTCGATACTCACCAAATGAAATCTGAAAAAATAATCGAGAACTAACAAGCATGCACCTCTCATCAACATATCGAGTCCCATATTAAGAAGCATCAGATAAACATTACTGATTACTCCTTTGGTACTGTATAAATTTTTACGGTTCAGATGGCTGATGAGCATTTCAACTCCAATTACCAAAGCATAAACCGGAGTAGCTACTGCAACTAAAAGTGACTCTCTGAATTCTTCCATACGGTGACGCAAATTTAGATAAATTGACCACAATTTAGGGCATATTAATTTTGGGAATCCTTTCCTATTTTTTGGTATTTTTCAAGGAACCAAAGCAGGCAATTAAAATTTATATTACTTTGGTACTCCAACCCAAAAACAATCTTTATGAAACCAACCTTATTTAATGTAACTAAACAGCTGCTTTTGATTCTTTTAGCGCTGAATTTCAGCACATTAGACTTATCTGCAGCAGGTAAATATGAATTACTTTTAAAAGCCGGTCGAATCACTCCGGAAGCTAATCTGGAAGCAGTAATCGCCAACCCCGATGTACAACCCGACGAAGTATTTGGTGGATCCTATTTCAGGCTGATTCAATTCAACGAAATTCCGGACGCAGCAACTCAGGCAGCATTGAAAGTTGCCGGAATTGAGTTGGTTAGTTACATCCCTAACCATGCTTACATGGCTGTCATTCAGAGGTATTCTTCATTGGAACCTTTGCGAGCTGCAGGAGCAAGATCAGTAATTCGGATGCAAACCGATTGGAAAATTTCATCACAATTGAAAGGAACTACCTTCCCTGATTGGGCAAATGCAGATGACAAAAATGTAGATGTGATGATCAGATATTACAAAAATCTGGATGTTAATCCTGTAATAGCTGCTTTATTGAGTAAAGGCGGACAACTCATCAGACGTTACGATTATAGTTCATGGATGGAGATCAGAATTCCAAAAACAAGTATCTACGAATATGCATCGTTACCTTTTGTAGCAGGTATTGAGCCAATTGCACCGCCATCGGAACCTGATGATGAAAAAGGTCGCAGCTTACATCGTTCCAATGTGATCAATTCTTATTCACCAATGGGCCGTCATTATGATGGAACAGGGGTGGTGGCAGCTTTGGCTGATGATGGTCCGGTAGGTCCACATATCGATTATCAGGGACGCATTGATCAGTCTAACACAACTGGGGCGACTAACGGAAATCATGGAGATATGACCACAGGAATTCTGATGGGTGCCGGTAATCTGAATCCAACCATAGCAGGAATGGGAACCGGAACATTCATTTACATTTATGATATTAACGGATACAATCACGTATTAAATTCACCAACTACCAATACCACATTGGGTGTGATGGTTACTTCAACTTCCTACTCACAAGGATGCAACGATTATACGACCGATACACAAACAGGTGATCAGATATTACACGACAATCCAACCTTGCTGCACGTTTATTCGGCAGGAAATAATGGTGGAGGAGATTGCGGTTATGGCGCCGGAGTAGGATGGGCAAATGTTACTGGAGGCTATAAACAAGGAAAAATGTGATCGCTTGCGGCAACCTGAATTATCTGGATGCCCTTGAAGCCAGTTCCAGTCGTGGTCCATCTTCTGATGGCAGGGTTAAACCTGATATTTGTGCTAATGGTGCTGGGCAACTTTCTACTGATGGTCCCAACGACTATCAGGTGGGTGGCGGAACCTCTGCTGCATGTCCCGGAATTGCCGGAATTGTTACACAATTACACCATGCATACCGGGAATTAAATGGTGGAGCAAATGCCGAAGGAGCACTAGTTAAAGCCTGCCTTTTGAATACTGCTGATGATTTAGGAAATCCCGGTCCTGATTTTAAATTTGGATGGGGCAGGGTGAATGCTTTCCGTGCTGTAACCACTCTTGAAGATGTCAGATATATGACCGATGAAATCAGTCAGGGTGCAACCATTAATCATTCTATTACTGTGCCTGCAAACACGCAACAGTTACGCATAATGGTTTTATGGACCGATGTTGAAGGTGATCCGTTAGCTGCAAAGGCTTTGGTAAATGATATCAATATGGTTGTTACTGATCCTTCTACAACCAGTTGGAATCCATGGATTCTTGATCCATCTCCAGATCCAACTATATTAAACTTTAACGCTATTCGTGGTGTTGATGACTTGAATAATATGGAACAGGTTACTTTGGATAGTCCGGTAGCCGGAACTTATACCATCACACTGAATGGATTTGCTATTCCACAAGGACCTCAGAAATATTATGTAGTTTATGAATTCGTTGACTCCGATATTAATGTAACTTATCCCATAGGTTATGAAGGTTTTGTTCCCGGTGAAACGGAAACTCTTCGTTGGGATGCCTATGGAGCGACTTCTTCATTTAATTTAGAATATTCAACCGACAATGGTGGAAGCTGGAATTCTATTAACCCTGCTGTAGGAGCCACTGTTCGCCAGTATAACTTGAATGTACCCAATACCGTTACCGGAGAAGCGTTGGTTAGAATCACCCTTGTAACTACCATCGGACAATGCCCAGAGCACATTACACTTATTGGACTTCCGACACATATTGATGTCGATTGGGCTTGTCCCGATTCCATGCGTCTGACGTGGAATGCTGTTCCGGGTGCTATTGGCTATGAAGTAAGCAGGTTGGGTGTTAATTATATGGATTCGATTGCATTTTCAACTACTACATCTGCAATTTTAACAGGGCTAAATCCTTTTCAGGATCAATGGTTCAGTGTAAAAGCTTATACTCCGGGCAATGACAAAGGTCGCAGGGCAATAGCCATTTACAAAGCACCTGGAGTATTCTCATGTCCTATACAAATTGATGCTGCTTTAAATCAGATCAATTCTCCATCAGCAAACCTTCTGAATTGTCAGGATCTTACAAACATTGAGATAACAATTGAAGTTGAAAATAGTGGTATTGCATCAATCAGCAATATTCCGGTTTTCTATAGCGTAAACGGAGGACCTGTAGTTTCCGAAGTTATATCAACAACATTAAATTCTTTTGCCACAACCACTTATCCATTTGCAGCTACTTATGATTTCACTGCTCCCGGTATTTACAATTTGCTGGTATGGACAGATTACGCAGCCGATGGTAATTCATACAACGATACCATAGCTACTGCGATTACTGTGGTGGCTGGAACTGTTGAGACGCTACCTTACAGTGAAAATTTTGAGACATTTAATCTTTGTGCTACCACAACCAATTGTGAAGTGGGCCAATGTGCTCTTACAAATGGATGGATCAACGGAGCTAATCTTGCCGAGGATGATATTGACTGGAGAACAAGTCAGGGTGCAACTCCTTCAGTTGATACTGGTCCCGATCAGGATCATAACCCCGGAAATGCAAGTGGAAATTACCTATATCTGGAAGCATCAGCCTGTTTCAATAAAGAAGCAATTATGACCATGCCTTGTATTGACCTTACGACGGCAACTTCACCTGAAATGCGTTGCTGGTATCATATGTATGGAGTTGATATGGGAACTTTGCACGTTGATGTTTTCCACAATGATGTATGGCAAAACGATGTAGTTCCTCCGATCAACGGAAGCCAGGGAACTGCATGGCTCGAAAAAATTGTCAATTTAACTCCATTTTCAGGCAGTATAATTAATATCCGGTTCCGTGGCAATACAGGATCCGATTATACCAGCGACATGGCCATTGACGATATTAATATCTTTGAAGCAAGTGCACCTCCGCTTGCCAACTTTGTCGCCAGTGCCACAAACATTTGTCAGAATGAAACCATTACGATTAATGATCTCAGTCAAAATTCACCATCAGCCTGGGCATGGACAATTACTCCTGCCTCAGGTTATGCTTATGTGAATGGTACCAGTGCTACTTCTCAAAATCCGCAGGTACAGTTTACAGTCGATGGTATTTATGATGTTTCATTGATTGCCACAAATGGTTTTGGTTCGAATACCTATACCATAAACAGTTATATTATTGTTGGTGCAGGTGCAGCATTACCATTAATTGAAACCTTCCAGGGTGTTCAATTTCCACCTGCGAACTGGGTAATCGAAAATCCTGATTTAGGTACAACCTGGCAATCGGCAAACGTAGTTTCCGGACCATTTGGAACTGCAACAACTGCATCATTCATGAATAATTTTATTTATAATGCAGCCGGTCAGGAAGATGGTTTGCTTACTCAACGGATGTATCTTTCAGCTTCAATATCTCCAATGCTTACGTTTGATCTTTCTCATGCACGGTATTCTGCTACTTTTGAGGATGCATTGCGAATTGATATATCAACAGATTGTGGAGTGACTTATATCCCAACAGGATACTTTAAACAAGGAGTTGCCTTGGCTACCGCTCCTGATCAAACCAATACTTTCTCACCGGTATCAGCTGCTGAATGGCGCAATGATACACTTGACTTAGCCGGTTACGTGGGCAGTGAAGTAATTGTAAAGTTTGTGAATATAACAGGATTTGGTAATTCACTATATATCGATAACATCAATTACACTGAAAATCCTCTTGGACTGAATGATCTGAATGAGAATGCCATTTCAATTGCCGCAAATCCAAACCCTTCATCCGGTTTATTTCAGGTGAACATCAGGACTACCCATTCCGGTGATGTTGCACGCGTAACAATCATGGACACAAAGGGTGCTCAGTTAATGACCAATAGTTATAAACTGAATCAGGGAAGCACCAGGTTCCAGGCTGACTTATCGGAATTTGGCCGTGGAATTTATTTATTGGAAGTGCAAACCGGAAATTACAGTAAAACACTTAAATTAGTGGTTCTGTAATCTCAGATAAAATTGATCAAAAAAGAGGTTACCAAATAGGTAGCCTCTTTTTTTAGGCATTAAGTATTATGAAGTTCGCGATATTGGATGTTGAAACCACTGGATTGAATCCTGTTACAGACCGGGTAATTGAACTTGGAATTGTATTTATGGATGATGGCGAAATTGTTGGCAGGGAAAACTTTATTTTCAACCCGGAACGTAAGCTGTCATCTAAAATAAAGCAATTGACCGGATTAACGGATGATGTACTTGAAGATGCTCCATTTTTCGAAGTTTTTGCTGAGCAAATAGCTTACTTGACACGTGACCGGATTGTAGTTGGTCATCATGTAAGTTTCGATTATGCATTTCTTCGCAATGAAATGAAGCTTTCAGGAGTCCGTTTTAGCAGAAATACATTGTGCACTGCAGAGTTATCAAGGTATCTTTTTCCTCAGGCAACTTCTCATTCACTGGCAGCTGCAACCCGACGTGCCGGAATCATCAATAAACGGCCACACAGGGCCATGCCGGATGCAATGGCAACAAGTGAATTACTTCGATTTATGTTGCTTAAATTACCTGAAGGATTTGTAAAGGCCCTTTATCGCAATCAGAAACTAAGTACAACCATTCCGGAACATTTAAAGCAATTTGTGAGGGAAAAACTTCCGGAAAGCACCGGAATTTATTACTTCGTTGGAAGGAATGGGAAGCCAATTTATATTGGGAAAGCGATGAATCTAAGAAGCAGAGTACTCTCTCATTTCAGAGGTGAAGGAAACAGTTTAAGAATACTTTCACTGGGAGCAAGAATCAAGGAAATCAAATACCTGATAACAGGAAATGAATCCCTGGCAACCTTGATTGAAGATCATGAAATAAGGCACTACTGGCCCGAACTTAATCAGGCACAAAAACAACCTACGAAGCGTTTTGGAATTGTTTATTATCAGGATCAGGAAGGATATTGGAGATTAGGCATTACAAACGGTGGGAAACAGCACTACATGATTGCCTCGTTTCACCGGTACTATCTGGCATCCGATCAGGTTCGGTTTTTGGCTGATCGTTATCAGTTGGATCCAACGAAATGTGGTTTGTTTAAGCCAGAAAATATCTCGAAAGAAACCCATAACAGGAATTTTACAAATTTAATCAGGGATCTTCAAAATAAAACTATTGAAGCCTATTTTAATGAAGGTCGTGAAACTGATGAACGGAGTTATATCTTAATAATCAATGGTCAATATAAGGGTTATGGATTTATTCCTTCAGGTCAACACGTGACGGGTGAAAAGCTGGTAGAAAATCTTGTATTGCAACGTTCTAGTATAACAACGGAAACAATAATTTTAAAGCTAAAGGAAGAAAGGGAACCTGATTTCACAGAAGAGTTGTCAGTAATCCAGGCCTGAAACTAAAAAATCCCTGAGGTTATCAGGGATTTCAAGCTTAATTATGGAATACATGATTCCTTTACAAATCTGACATTTATAATTCAAACTTTATAATGCAATGATAGATTTCCTTTATGAAATTAAGATGAAGTTTTCCTTTTAAGGATTTTTTGAGTTTGCCTGATTCGGGCACTAAACGCAGCGGTGGAATAGGGTAGTTGGGCTTCAATCACCAATTGTAGTTCATTTTTGAATTCAGGAACTCTGATACATATGTTGGTTAACACGGTCAAACAATAACATTTAGGTGCTACTTTTTGTTTGGGATCAATCAGGATTTTAAAGCAGGTATCTGCAACTATTGCGAGGTGTTTATCAGGGATGTTAATTAATTCAAGTACTTTGGAACCATTCCGGATCAATGCATCATGTAAGTCGGTTCTGAGAATGAACCGGCAGATTTTCGGTATTTCCGAATTAAAAAAGTCGGGTTTTCGGGCAGCAGTTATGGATACAATCCATGCAGCTCTTTGTGCAACAACCTTTTCATTGGAATAATACAACTTCATTAATTCCTTAAAAAGAAGTTCAGATTTACACACCCGACCGGCAATGCGATCGGAGTTGGCTTTAGAATGTTCTTTTAAAAGAGCACTTTCAAGATTCATTTTTAACTTAAGGTTTTATCTGATTCGACCAGTTCAATTTTACGTTCCTTCGATGGTGGAAATACAAAATCGAAAGGATAAGTAAACAGATAGGCAGCCAGCAAATGTAACAGCTTTCGGGTTTCACTAAACTTAACCTGTCTAGCCCGGATAGCTGTAAAAATAGCCAATCCGAAGCTCACAAGAAAATTGAACAAACCAATTAAAAATATACCTGCCAGAACAGTCAGGATAGTCTCAGCGGTAAGAAAATTATCGAGACTTTCGGTTGCCAGACCAAAGCTACCGGTTACAAAAGTGACATGTCGCACATCGAGAGGCAACCCCATAATAAAACCTATGAAGGCCATGCTGGCCAGAAAAAATCCTAGAATAAAATTCCCTGCTAGTCCACCTAAATTATGACCAATATAGTTGGTAAATTTTCGTCTTTTTACAGGATTTAGTACTTTAAGTAGCGGATGATTAAAAAGTCTTTCAGGGATATTGTTGTAAACTGTTTTATTGTCAAAATATCCGGAAATGAGTCCCGATGAAAACAATAAAACACCGGCAACGCATGCATACCAAACCGATAGCGAATACCAGGGGTGAATTTGATTTAACAAGTTCGCCGCTTTGGCGGGATCGGCTGGATGATGACCATAAAGCTGTGTATAACCAAAAGATAAAAGCCATGCTACCGGAAAAGCCATCAATAAATTTCCGGCGAAAGAAATGAATTGAGTGCGACTGATTCTGACAATTAATTGCGCCAGATTAGTCACTCCAATGGAATCGTTGGTGTGTCCTTCCAGAGCTTCAGCCAGTTTTGAAGCAGTCATGGCAGGTTGTTTCGTTGCAAGTGTAAACCCCGCAAGATGTATAATTATAAATCCTATGCCATAGTTGAGACTGTTAAGTAGGGTTTCATTAAATGCAGCCAAATGCATTTTAGAAATTACAATTTTAAATAAAACCAATACACCAACCAATGCACCTCCGCCAAGTGATCTTTTAAAAAAATCCCAATATTCTTTTCTGTTGGTGGAAATATAATGTTCACCGGTACGGGCTGCGTGTTCAGTTACCTGATAGGCAAGCAGGCCTATATTTGCAGAAACATGTCGGAACAGATTATGACTGGTATTTTCATGATATACAAATTCCTTAAATAACCCTACTACAGGACCAGCTGTTACACCTTTTGTATCATGCAAAATGTATAATAGTATTCGCATCCTTTTCATATGTTGCTGCAACCGTCCAGAAAGGTAGGTTAGCGACATACTGGCACCAATCTTATCTTTGTGTTGTTTAACATAAAGCAATTTTTCTTCACATTGATCCAAAATCGAATTCAACGCCCGATATTCATTTTGTTCAGCAACGGGTTCCAGAATTTGATTTTTCAGTAATTCAATATATTTGGATACTTCAATATTAAGTTGAAAAAAGGGTGATTCAAGCGAATCAATACCGGGAATTCTGGAAGTTAGTACCGGTTCAAGTCCCATTACAGATATTCGATGAGAAAGAATTAATATAGAATTCAGAAATTCTTCCAGTTCTTCACTTGTAGGGCGTAACTGAAGTGAAATATCTGTTTCTTTAAGCAGGGTCAGCCAAAAGTTATCCGGAATAGCATCGACCCATTTAAAATCCCATGGTTTATGAAATATAAGCTGAATAGCCACTTGCAGTTGTTCCGGATCTTTTAGAGGGGGTAAAAGTATATGCCGGAATTTCTGAAAAAGGTCACTGAAGAACCCCGAACTGGAATAAATGCCGGATTGGGTATACAGATTTGTTGCAGAAGTTTGATGAAAAACAGCCAGTACGTGCTGTTTCAAGGCATTTCTCACTACTTGATCTGATCGAAGCAAATCATGAAGCACCTGCAGTCTTTTCATAGCGAAAGAGGTGGACTCCAATCGGCCTGGTCTGACCGAATTGATCAGATCGATGAGCACTTGAATACTTGATGTCTCTTTTGTTAGCAGAATTTGTTTGAAGTCCATAAACGTGGTGGGGGAGCCACGAAAATACGAAAGAATGACCACAATGAGGAAAGCCGCCGGTCAATATAATAACCGGCGGCAGTACACCATTGGGCAAATTCATACAATACAGGTTGGTCAGGAACTTTTTTTACCTCCTACCACTAACACATCATTCACCTGAATTTCAGTAACATACTTTTTGATTCCGGCTTTATCTGTATAATTTCTGTTAAGCAATCTACCTTCAACCACTATTTCATTGCCTTTGTGTACGTACTTTCCCAAAAACTCTGCTGTTTTGCCCCAGGCAATCAGGTTGTGCCATTGGGTTTCGGTAATTTTCTCACCTTTATTGTTTTTGTACGACTCATTGGTTGCCAGAGAAACTTTTGCCAGTTTATGACCACCTTCTGTTTGCTTGACTTCGGGATCCATTCCTAAATGGCCGATCAATGTTACTTTGTTTTTTAATCCGTTCATAGTTTTAAAATTTTTAATTAAGAAAAGTTTTAACTTTGTTGTGAAAAATAGTTTTGTACTCGGTACGTCAAACATTATAAAAGCGCTTTTTAAAAATTGACACCACAAATTTGAAGATAATTTAATTATAATTTTTCAATATCCGTTTTTACACGTTTATACATGTTTAAACGGAATAATTACAACTAACTTTTTAATAATTTTTCGAATGGAAAAAAAATGCAAACAGTGTGAGCGCCTCGTAGTAGGTCGCAGCGACAAAAAATTTTGTTCAGATGCATGCAGGATTGATCATCACAATCAGCAGAAAAAAGATGCATATGATTTCAGGAATAACCTGATAAGAGTGTCAGAAGGCAATCGCAAACTATTGCATCAATTACTGGATGAAGGAATTGATAAATTAAAAACAGAGGAATTACTGGTAAAGGGATTTAACTTTAATGGGATTACCGGTATTGCTCCAACAGCAAAACAAATAGAAATATACTGTTACGAATACCGGTTGTTAAAGAAAGGAGAGTGGTTCATACTTTCACTATTACCGGTCAATAAAAGAATGAAATAGATTTAATAAATTAAAAAACCGTCCCTGGTGTGGGGACGGTTCCATTGAAATCAATTTACCCAAAACAAATATTATTGGCCTTCAGCAGTAGTACCTAAAATTATGTCGAGGTGCCGGCTGGTAAATGGCTTTATGATATAGCTTTTTATTAACTCATGCTCTTCTGCACGCTGTATATCTGAACGGTCGCCTGAAGACGAAAGCATATAGATATCAGGTAGCATAGCACCAAATGGTAATTCTCTGAGTCGGTCAGCGAATTCAAAACCACTCAATTTAGGCATATTTACATCCAACAGAATAATGTTCGGAAGCCTTTGTGAATTTGAAAGAATGCTACCAAGGTCAGTTAAAGCACTAAGCGGATCTGTAAATGCGATAACTTCAGGAGAATCGGGTAACCGTTTAATTACCGATGCTGCAATGAAATTATCAATTTCATTGTCATCAATTAACCAAATAAGGGCAGTTTTGGTATTCATGTCTTTTGAAATAAAAGGGAACGGTTCTACTCCCTGCTCACAAACCTAATCTGCCCATCTGGTTATTTCGCATGTAAGAATCCGTTCCCTGTATCGTTGAATCAACCGGAATCAACTAAGTCCGGCAATTTATGAGATGCATTATCTGTTGACTAGATAGGGTATTTAAAAGAACTAACTTATGGTATTATTACGACACCAAAAGTATTAAGATTCAAATCATTATAAAATCAGTAAAACAATGATTATCTTGTAGTAGTTCATCAAAATCTTTGTAGTACAAACAACTACAACACGAAGGTGGAATTACACTAATTGATGCAAAATGGCATATCTGGTAATTTCCGCATTGGTGCGCAAACCGGTCTTTTCTAGAATTCTGGTTCGGTAAGTAGAAATAGTTGGGACACTCAAAAACAACATATCTGCAATCTGGCTTACGGTTTTTCCGGTAGCAATTAACTTAAAAACGGTGAATTCGCGATCTGATAACTTTTGATGCAAGGCAACTTCACTATTATCATCAATATGAATAAGCAATTGTTCAGCTACAGCAGCACTGATATACCTTTTGCCGGAAAGTACCATTCTGATTGCCTTAACCAACTCTTCGGGAGCAGATTCTTTCGTCAGATATCCCGAACCACCGGCTTTCAGAACCCGCAATGCATATTGATCTTCAGGATGCATGCTTAAAATAATAACCGGTGTTTTAATTTCTTCTGCTTTCAAATCCTTTAATATTTCTAAAGCATTTTTTCCAGGCATGCTAAGATCACTGATAACAACAGAAAATTGTTCAGACCGAACCATTTGCAATAATTCGGTACTGTCGCACGCTTCTGAAATAGTGGCATCGCTAAATTCCTCGGTGATTATTTGGCGAATCCCTTTCCTGACAAAAGCATGATCATCTGCGATTAGAATTTTCATAAGCCAGATTAAATACTAGTTGGGAATCTTAATGAAATGGTCGTTCCTGCATGACGTTTGCTGTGAATTTCGAGTGAACCTCCAAGCATTATAGCCCGTTCTTTCATCCCCATCAAACCAAGTGTTTTAGATTTAGTATCGTTTGCATTATCAAAACCGATTCCGTTATCTTTAATTGTTAAATTACACATTCCCTTTTGTTTAAACAACTCCACCTGAACCAAAGCAGCTGAAGCATGTCTGGCGATATTTGTAAACGTTTCCTGCAAAATACGAAAAACTCCGGTAGAAACCGGTTTTTCAATATTAATATCTCCAACAGAATTGATGAATTCACACGGTATACCGGATTTCTTCTCAAACTCTGCACATTGCCATTCGATTGCAGGTATGAGTCCCAAATCGTCAAGAATGCCGGGGCGCAGTTCTGTAGCTATTTTCCTAACACTTTTAACAGTTTCATCAACTATTTCAATCATTTCCTTTATCTTGACAGTGGAATCGGGATCTTTTTCCAAAATTCTTTTATTCAACCAAACGAGGTCCATTTTTAAACCGGTTAACAACTGACCTAATTCATCATGGATCTCACGTGAAATATGTGATCTTTCTTCTTCCCTAATAGTCTGTAAATAGGAGGAGAGTAACTGCAACTGTTCATTTTTCTCATTCAGTTCCTTTTCAGCCTGAACCCTTGCAGAAATGTCGCGGGATGTTCCGGTCATTAATACCTTTCTGCCTGTTGAATCAATTTGTCCAACCATATTTGTGATTACAGTTACCACTTTGCCATTTTTGTTTAACACCCTTGACTGGTAATCCTGGAATTGCTTGTCAGAATCAAAAGCATGCTGAATGTCATGCATTACCTTTTCACGATCTCCTTCTGCTACAAATGACATAAAATTCCTTCCAATCAACACACTGGAATCCCATCCAAGGATTTCCTGACAGGCTTTATTCGCAAAACAACAGTACTGTTTCTGTCAATTGTCCATATCATATCTTTAGAGGATTCTACCAATTCCCTGTACTTACTTTCGCTTTTAAAAATTTCTTCCTTTGTTCTGAATTTTTCTGTTGTATCTTCTGCACAAATAATTATACCTATAACTTTATTGTCTTTAATTATATTGCAATTCGAATTTAACAATCTGATTTCCTAAAACTTTTCTTATACTATCTTCAAAAGGTTTTCTTCTTTCAGGCAATAATAAATCAGTAAAATAATTGCCTTTGGTCAGTTGTTTCTGATACAATTCAAAAACAAATTCTGCGGCATTTTTATTGAAAGTAATTATTCTGGTATTAGTATCCATCAGAATAAATGACTGACTGGTTGAATGAAATATTGCCTGTAAATTTGCTTCCGATTCCATTAATACTTTGTGAGTTTCTACCTGATCGGTAATATCCCGATAAACACAAATTACAAATTGTGGTTTTCCATTTTCGTCATTCATGAAAGCCTGTTTCGATTCTACATGACAAAACTGACCTTCAGATCCCTTAATCGTAAAGACATATTTTTTATGAATCTGTGAATCTGACAGATCTGCTTCACCTGTTGCAAAATCAGTTACCAAATGATCATCAATAAATTTAGATGCTTCCAAACCCATCACTTCCAGAGAAGCATACCCAAATAACCTGCTTGCACCTTCATTCCAGTATATCACTTTCCCATTAAGATCAGTAACAACCATTGCATCATTTACATTTCTGAGAATTGTTGCCTGAAATAAAATCTCTTTCTTTGACAAAACACTGCCTGTAATATTTTGTGAAACAAGTATTGCCCGGTCATAAACTCCTTCCGAATTCGCAAGACCTGCAGCTGAAATCAGAAATGATTCACTACCCATTTCTTTATCAAATACTACCCGCTTTCCCTCAAAAACCGGAGCCATATTCTGAATAAACTTCGCCTGATTACTTTCATCTAAAAAATCAGTATATTTTTTACCAAGCATAAAATCCGGCTTTAGATTTTTTAGCTGTAACTCCATTCCATCTATGAACTGGAAAACCAGATTCCTGTCGAGAATAGCAATTATTCCATTGGGATAATTCTTGGCAAGCTTCCTGATTAATTGCTCACTTTCCTGCATCCTGTATAAGGCCATTCTTTTTTCAGTGACATCATTAACAAGCATGATTCTTGCCGGCGTATTATCAATTTCAATATCTTTAAAATGTAAATCCGCAAAAACATTCACACTACCTCTTAATACCTGATGACACTCTTCAATCAATTCTTTTGATTGAAGATCATTCAGAAATGAATTGTTGATTTCATTTGAATTAAATAAATCCAGTATACTGGTATTCAGAAATTCCTTATTGATATTTCCATAAAATTTTAAAGCTGATTTGTTTGCCCGTAATACCCTGAAACTATTTTTTTCCCATGCTATTAAAGGGTTAGGATTGTTGTCGAAAAGATATTTGTATTCATCATCCTTCAATTTCAGGCTTATCAGATAACAACTTCGCTCTATGGCATAATGCAATGATTTGCCAAGCAAGCTCGGGTGATAATTACCCTTTACCAGATAATCCTGTGCTCCACGTTTCATGGTTTCCAGAGCGATTTCCTCATCATCGGAACCAGACAAAACTACTACCGGAATTTTTGGTGCGATTTTCACAAATCGTTCAAAAGTTTCCAGACCTCTTGTATGAACCAGATTCAAATCGAGTAAGGCTACAGAAATATCAACTTCAGAAATTATTTTTGCTGCCGCTTCTAAATCTCCGGCAATATGAACAGATCTTATCCCAATATCAGATACTTTGAGGTATTCTTCAACTAAAATTGCATCTCCGGCATTATCTTCAACAATCAGTACTTTTATTTCACCCGGTTCTATCATAAAGGCCGTTAATTTAAAATATTATTCAGTTCATCATAATACAAAATCGCTTAAAGAACGAGGTTTTTCAGGTTGATTTATCAATGTAATCATTTTATAAAATAAAGATTCTATCTGATCTACTTTCTCCCGTTTTACTGCAAAATAACTTGCACCTAATTCATATGCCTGCTTTATTTCTGCCGGATCTGATGTAGTTGACATCACGATCACGGGAATAGAGGACCACTTAAGATCTTTTTTGAGCACAATCAACAAATCTTTACCACTCATTCCGGGCATATTAATATCGGTGAGAATAAGATCCGGCAAATGATTTCTCTTTTGAGATTGGTTCAAAAAATTCAATTGCTGTTAAACTATCTTTCACAATTGTTAACTCCACAGATTTATTCAGATGATCCAATGCCTCATTAAATAGCACGACATCACCTTGATTGTCTTCAACCAATAACACCCGAAAATCTGATTTGTCAGAATACTCCCCCCCCATAAATCTTATTTATGGTTCTAAAAATAGAAGAAATTTAATGAATCTCAAAAATATTAGTCGAAAAACAGTCTTAAACTGAAATAAAAATTAACATCTCAGTAATTAATACTATTGAAGACACCTGAGGTTATAGTTAATTGAGTTCCGCTAGTTGTATCAGTTGCCAGAAATTGATATGTACCGGAAATAGTTCTTGCTACGGTATCAAATGTTGAAAAACTGATACTTCCGCTTGTAGAAGCATATAAATCCCCACTTAGGCTTCTAAATTCTCCTTTAAAAGTTGAACCTGCCGTTGTCGTACCCGATTCGAATACGCCGGAATAGTAAAGTGTAAAATTAGATTGTGTGTTTGTACCATAAATCCGGATCATTCCGGGAGCAGAAATGAAGGCATTTCTGGAAGTTGCAGACCAATCAACACCATCAATTTTTGCAGAAAGACGAGGATAGCAAGGATCACATGGTCCGCCACAATCTACTGCAGTTTCGCCCTGATTCATAATTCCATCAGCACAGGAGGCACATGCAGCCTGACAAGGGCCGCCACAATCGATTCCCTGCTCGCCCTGATTTTTAACCCCATCATAACATGTTCCGGTATTGTCTATGGTCTCGGAACAGGATGTAAAAACAAAAAATAATAGCATTAATTGGGCAAGACTTCTCATTTTTAAAGCGATTTGAAGCCTTTATACGCAAGGACACACCTCGTGTTTCATCTATTAAACATAAAAAAAGCCCTTCCGGGGAAGGGCTTTTAAATCTGCTGCAAAATACTAATATTCAATATTTTCAATAACACCATTGGTGATAATTTTTGGTGATGTTGGCATTATTATCTTTCACATTACAACTGAATGTTGCAGAAATAACTTTAGAAGTAGTGTTAAATTTGGTAAACGTTATAGAACCACTGATTCCACCAAAAGGTGTACCAACAGCATTTCTATATTCAGCTACGAATGTCGATCCTATGGAAACAGCTGGTCCAGTTGCAAATGGACCGCTGTAGGTAAGAGTGATTCTGGTTCCTGTAGAATTATCAATACCAATTAAAGTAATTTTGTTAGAAGGAGTGTTCGAAACTGTAATAACATCAGCTTCCCATACGATACCATCAACTTTGGCAGTGTAAGAAGTATCACCAACAGTTGGACAGGGAGCACATGGTCCACCACAGTCAATTCCGGTTTCACCCTGATTTTGAATGCCGTCGGAGCGAGTTGGACAGGCAGCACAAGGTCCACCACAGTCAATTCCGGTTTCACCCTGATTTTGAATGCCATCAGAGCAAGTTGCTGTTGGAGTAGGTGTCGGACTTGGTTCGTCATCATCATCACCACAGGATATCACAAACAAAGATAAAGTGCTAACAATCAGCAATAAAGAAAGGAATTTTAATAGATTTTTCATGTTTTTTATGTGAGTTTGTGCAAAAGTATAACTTTCAACACAAATAAGATCTAAAAGGCAGTAAAATTGCTAATTTTGTGATGTGAATTATTTAACCGCAGAAGGGCTTTCAAAAGCTTTTACAGAAACTGTTCTTTTTTCAGGAATCAGCATTTCCCTACAGAAAAATCAAAAGATGGCTCTTATTGCTGCTAATGGCAGTGGTAAAACAACGCTGTTAAAAATTCTTGCAGGTAAAGAAAGTCCCGATTCAGGAACAGTAAGTGTTCGAAACTCGATAACTATAGGATATCTGGAACAGGATCCCTGGTTACATCCCGATTCGGCTATTATTGATACCATTTTTGATTCTTCAAATCCTGTATTAAAAGCTTTGGGTGCCTATGAAACACATATCGATTCCGGCGATCACTCGAATCCGGAATTGCTGCAACAACTGATTGATGAAATTGATCAGCTGGGAGCATGGGATTATGAAGCTAAGGCCAGAGAAGTTTTATCACGATTAGGTCTGCATGACCTGGAACAAAAGGCCGGAACACTATCAGGTGGACAGAAAAAACGGGTGGCGTTGGCGCGTTTATTGATTGAAGAACCTGATTTATTGCTTTTGGATGAACCAACCAATCACCTCGATCTTGAGATGATTGAATGGCTTGAAAATTACCTCTGTTCACTGAATAAAACTGTACTGCTAATTTCTCATGACAGGTATTTTATTGATAGCGTTTGTGACACTATAGGGGAACTCGACAGAAATAAAATCCATATCTATAAAGGCAATTATGCTTATTATCTGGAAAAGAAAGACGAGCGCGAATTCAGGGAAGGAAGAGAAATTGATAAGGCCCAAAATCTGATGCGGACGGAACTGGAATGGATGCGTCGCCAACCCAGAGCACGGGGAACAAAGCAAAAAGCACGTATTGATTCCTTTTATGAACTTGAAGAAAAGGCAGGTTCTGGAAAAGTGGAAGATAAAATGCAAATTACTTTGCAAATGGCCCGGATGGGAAGCAAAATTCTGGAACTCGAAAATGTCTGCAAATCATACGATAACAAAGTACTGCTAAAAGATTTTTCACATACTTTCAAACGAGGTGAAAAGATAGGAATAGTTGGTAAAAACGGCTCAGGCAAATCTACATTGCTGAATATGATAATGGGGTTGGTTAAACCCGAAGCCGGTCGCATTAAAGCCGGCGAAACAATGGTCTTTGGATATTATTCTCAGGAAGGAATGCGCTTGCCTGATGATAAACGTGTAATTGAAGTTGTAAAAGATATTGCTGAATATGTGGAGACCGGCAACGGAAACTGGATTGCAGTCGGACAGTTTCTGAATCATTTTCAATTTAAAGGTTCCAAGCAATTTACTTATGTTTCGAAATTAAGCGGTGGTGAGAAACGCAGATTGTATTTGTTAACCATCCTTCTTAAGAATCCAAATTTTCTGATTCTGGATGAACCCACCAATGATCTCGACATTGTGACTCTGAATCTGCTCGAGGACTTCCTTCAGAATTATCAGGGATGCATGTTACTGGTTACTCACGATCGTTATTTTATGGATCGATTGGTTGATCATATTTTTGTTTTGGAAGGAGAGGGAAAGGTCAAAGATATCAACGGTAATTACACGGCATACCGGGAAGATTTAAAAGATGCTCTGAAACTAAAACAGGATGCAGAACGCCAGGAAAAAGCCGTTGCAAAAATTGAAAAGACCAATAAGAAAGTAAAACTTACTTATGCCGAACAAAAGGAACTATCTAAACTGGAAACAGAGATAGCCCAACTGGAAGCAAAAAGGAAAACCATAGAACTGCTTTTATCGGATGGCGCTGCTGACCCGGCTGCAATTGCCGAAGCATCCAAACAATTCGGTATCACTAATAGCCAGATTGACGAAAAATCCATGCGGTGGCTTGAACTATCTGAAAAGGCCTGATTCAGGAATCTGATCCGGTATCATCGTTTAACACGGCTATCATTTTTGTAGCTACCACATTCTGGTACTGTTTTTCATTAAAAGTGGTAACTGTTCTGATCCCCTGAATAACGTTCGTAAGCCATATCTCGTCAGCATCCATTAAATCATTTTCAGTGATTGATTGCTCTGCAACCTGAATTCCCGAATTCAACGCAATACGTATAATATTTTTGCGCATCACACCTGCAATACAACCGTCTGAAAGGGGAGGAGTGACTAATGATCCACCGATCACTAAAAATATACAGGATGAAGTCGATTCAATAATGTTCCCTTGATTATTGCAAATTAACATTTCATCAAAACCCATTTCTTTACCTTTAATTGCACCATAAACATATAGCTGGCTATTCAACGATTTCAGGTTAGATAAAACGCCCGGCGATTTTTGTTGTCCGGTAAAAATGCCAATCGCCAAATTGGATTTATTTAAAAAATAGTTTTTATGAACAAGATGACTTGCAGCAAACAAAATTTCAGAACCGTTATTTTCAGGCAAATAAAATCCGCTACCGGAACGCCACAGGGAGATCCGTACTCTGGCAGAATCTGTTTCGTTTGCTTTTAAAAGTTTCAATATCTCATGAGCTACAAATTCCTGCAGGTTTTCACTTGGTAAGTTCATTGATAAAGTTCTCATACCTTCCTGCATCCGCAAAATGTGATCATTTAAAAAACAGAATGCGGCCATCAGTCACATTCATGGTTTCAAAAATTCCGTCACCAAACCGAAGGGCTCTGGAATCAGCAGTTGCAAATGCAGCCCCGGAAGGGAGCAACTGTCCGTTATAAATTATATAAGGAAACATGGGTTTCAGGAAGCCTGAATTTGTTGAATATAATTTCTGAGATCACTATTCTCCGGAACCAGAATTCCTTTTACAGCAGCTCCGTTGCCGGCTAGAATATCGCGTTCCCGGTCACCAATGAAATAGCACCGGGAAGGATCCAACTGAAACCTCGCCAATGCTTTTTCAACCAATAAAGAGCCTGGTTTTCGGCATAAACACTTTTCTATGCTATCGTGATGTGGACAATAATAAATCTCTAAAATCAGGATTCCATTTGACTTAAAAGTTTCAATCATTTTTGTATGCAATGCATCTACATCCCGATGAGAATAAATGCCTTTGCTGATGCCGGCCTGATTGGTTATAATGATGAAGGAAAATCCTTTGGTCTGTAATTCCAAAAGAGCAGGGAATAATCCGGGTAAAAATTCGAATTTTTCCCATTGGTATGTATAATCACCGGCATCTCTGTTTATAACACCGTCACGGTCAAGAAATAAAACTTTGCGATCGGAAAACATCAGAATGAAGTTAACTGATCGAGGAAATGAAGAAATACGGATGGTTTTAGCATAACCGTGAATAAAACACCGAAAACAGCACCCCAGAAATGAGCATCGTGATTAACAAAATCGCCTCCTTTTTTATCCATGTAATAGCTATACATCAGATAGGCGACTCCGATAAATATTCCCGGAAGTCCGATAATACCGTACAAATAAACCTTCTCCATTGGCCTGAATAAAATAGCTGCAAATAAAACTGCTGAAACAGCTCCGGAAGCACCTAATGAATTATATCCGGCATTATGCATATGTTTTTTGTAAGTTGGTGTGATGGCAATAATGATCCCGCCAAGGTATAGCAGAATGAAATACCAGGGACCTTTTTCTTCAAACAAAGCATTGTAATAGTGTTCAACAACGGATCCAAAACTCCAGAAAACCAGCATATTTATGAGTAAATGTATCCAAACGGCGTGAACGAAACCGGAGGTAATAAACCTATACCATTGCCCACGTTCAGAAACCATATAAGGATTAAAAAGTAACCTTATCATAGTATCCCTGTGATAAAATGCGGCAATTGAAATAAGGGCTGTTATAACAACAATTATGTTGGTAATACTCATGGCTGCAAAGATATGAATCAGTTTGTTTAAACAGACATCCGGCAAATGTACAAAAACAAAAGAGGCTGTCCTTTGGGGACAGCCTCTTCGATTCACAGAAAGGTGAATTAGAATTTAACCAATTTGGTAGT
Source organism: Bacteroidota bacterium (assembly GCA_016713525.1). Lineage (GTDB taxonomy): Bacteria > Bacteroidota > Bacteroidia > AKYH767-A > OLB10 > JADKJB01. Next base: position 229,993 of record JADJOZ010000012.1, read on the forward strand.
AGCTACATTAGAACCATCCAATACACGCACTACATAAGTACCTGCACTGAAAGTTGAAGCATCCATTTTGTGGGAATTCATTCCTGTTGAAACAGAAACAAGTTCAGAAGCAATCATACGGCCTGTAACATCATAAACTTCAGCTGTTACCTGACCTGCATTTGCAGAACCGATATTCAGGTTCAATACTGAACCCATTTGAGATACAGAAACTGAAAGTGAAGCACCATTTAATTCGGGTAAACCAACTGCACAAGCTGGATCACCGGCAGCATATAAGGTTACCATTTGCGAAGTTCCGGTATAAGTACAAGCTGGATCTAAAGTGTATGCGGTTATAACCGGCCCTGTTCCGGATGCATTTGCAAATACAACCGGTGTCAAATAATAAACACCAGCTGCAAATGGAGTTCCTGTGTTGATTAATGAAGTGGTTTGAGTTGAACCTGGAACTATCACACCTGTCCCGCCTAAAATTCCAGGCTGAGCCAAAGGATCTGTACTTCCGCTGATATCACCTGAAGAAACAAGGACCGCGAAACCATAAACAGTTCCGGAAGCATATGGAAATACAATACCAGATGTTGTAAATATCATTGTATCATTAAAACAAACAGTAGCATCATCAAATGTTCCAACTCCTGCAGTTATTGAAGGATCGCCACAAGCAATATTTGCCAATTTGAAAATTCCATCTGACGATGGAGAAGTAGTGAAACCACCAGACCACATGGTTGCAGCATCCCAAACACCCAAAGCAGTTCTTTGAGCCGCTGTTTCAATGTCAACCCAGGTCATACCACCATCATCACTGTAAGAAGAGCCGATGAAACCTGTTAACGCACCTGTAGAAACCAAACGAGAAGCAGTTCCTGGAACCGGTTTGATATCGCTACCAAACATATTTCCGGTTGGTGTCATTGCAGTCCATGTTGCACCACCATCCGATGACATAGCCACCGTGTTCACACCTGCATCATATAAACGGGCTAAACCATTGTTTGCATCCCAGAAAATACAATCAATTGCTCCAATAGTAGCTGGAACTGTGATTCCTGTTGAGGAAACCGTCCATGTTAAACCTTTGTCAGTTGACTTGTAAACACGACCTTTATTAGTATCAAACCAAATGGTATTACCAACAACTGTACAGTGATTAGTGATTCCATACTCCCTGAAAGTGGATTAGGAATATTTGCAGCAGGAACCGGTGTCCATGTTGTGCCACCATCAACAGTTGTATACAATTCGAATTCAGTTGGGTTTGGATCACCCATTGTAAATCCATCGTTTGCATTCCAGAAATGTACTACGTTTGGAAATGAAGATGCATTGAAAATAGTTCCAACACCTTGTTGATTCCAGGTAACTCCACCGTCGGTAGTTTTCCAGATTCCACCACCTGTACCGGCCGTAGCATTATAAAATATTGCCCATGCTGTAGTTGCATCCAAACCGTGAATCATTGACCAGGCATGACCTGCAGGTGCAGGAACAACTCCAGGAATCCAGGTTGAGCCACCATCAATTGTTACAGAGAAATCGCGAAGATTTGCCGCTGTTCCAGCTCCATCATAAGATGAAATCCAAACTGTGTTTGCATCGCAAACGCTAATGTTAAATACTCCTGTAGATGTGTTCGGAAATCCAGTTGCCTGCGGTACCCATGTACCCTGAGCTTGAACTCCAAAAACTGACAGGCATGAAACTGCTACTGCTAGTAATTGTTTTTTCATAGATATTGATTGTTTTAAGGAATTTATGTTTCAGCAAATTTAGAAATTTAATCGCTAAAAAGGGGCCGTAATCCTCAATTATAACTAAATGGTTGTTTTTCAGAGCTTCCTGTTTATTGTACGATACTTAAAATATTCAAAATAGTTGCTGATATTTAAATATTTATCTAATTTAGCAGCACTTTTCAAATTAACTTTTCTCTATGAAATTCTGGACTCGTTTTCCACTATTTCGGTTCCTCATACCCTTTTGGTACCGGAATACTTACTCAATATTTTGGTAAACCTCTAATAATCAATTGGATATTGATTTCATTGGTTGCGATTCGCTTTCCTGCCTATTTACTAAAAACAAATATGCAACAGGAAAATATGCATTAAGGTGGTTGGCCGGCATACCTTTCTACACTGCATTTTTTGGAATCGGTTGCATAACCGGCTGGTTGACTGATGCCGGGAATTATCACTCTCACTTTTCTGCATTCACAGAAAACTCAATTTTAGCAATTGAAGCTTCTGAACCGGCAGCAGAAACCAAGAAAGGCATTCGGGTTTTTGCAAAAGTGAAAGCCATAAAAAACTGTGAAAAATGGATTCCCGTCAGAGGTAATCTGGTGATCTATATTCGTGATACTTCGCATAATTTAAAAGTAAAGTACAAAGACAACCTGTTGATTGCTGCTAAATATTATGCTGTTTCGGGCCCTTCAAATCCGGAGGCTTTTGATTTCAGGGAATATCTGCGAAATAAAGGAATTCACCATCAGGCTTTCATTGATAAAAATGATCTGGTTATCCTAAAGGATGTTGTGCAAACAAATCACTTTTCACTGGCATATGAATTGAGGGATAAACTTCTCCAAAAAATCGGAAGCTATATCGATAAGGATGAATCAGGCGTGGCTGCAGCATTATTATTAGGATATGAAGGCTGGCTTGATCCTGAGCAGGAATTATCATATTCCAATGCCGGAGTTTTGCATGTTTTGTGTGTTTCGGGTATGCATGTGGCGCTCATCTATAATTTGCTGGCCTTGTTGACCGGTTGGATGGATAAGAAAAGATTCACCAGACACTTCAAATATTTTCTTTTGTTAAATCTGATTTGGTTTTATGCCATGGTCACAGGTTTTTCTCCCTCTGTAATCAGGGCTGCAGCAATGATAAGCTTTGTTATTTTTGGCAAATGGGTCGACAGAAATGCGTCCGTTTACAACCTTTTATGCGGCTCCTGTTTTCTGCTTTTTATTTTTGATCCCTATCTGATCAGAAGTACCGGTTTTGTGCTTTCTTTTCTGGCTGTTTGTGGAATTATTTTTTATCATAAACTCATATTGCCATTATGGGTTCCGCCCAATAAAGTCATGTTTATGGTTTGGGAATTAATCTCCGTTTCTCTCGCAGCTCAATTAACAACCTTTCCGCTGAGCATGTTCCTGTTCCACCAGTTCCCGAATTACTTTCTCATAGCAAATCTTATCATCATTCCGTTATCAACAGGGGTGATGTATTCAGGACTTTTGATTCTGGTAACCGATTGGATTCCATTTGCAGGTATAATATTCGGATGGGCTACTACCAAGGGTATCTCATTACTGAATCTGCTGGTGGACCGGGTTGCATCTTTGCCAGGCGCATTAACCACCGACATCTACATATCGGGATTCGAAACCCTGCTGATATATGTTGGAATGATTGTTTTTACACTATGGCTTACCAAAAAATCATTACTGTGGCTGCAATTGTCTATGGTAGCCACGATTCTGTTTTTAGGTTCAAAATTGTCGTCAAACTATGAATCCGGATCACAACTAACATTTACGGTATATCAGACACCAAAAAGGAGTTTGTATGCATTAATGGATGGTCATCAATCGGTTATTTTAACCGACACAACCAACATTGCTTCGGGCTCTCGAAATCCGGCTTACCTGCATCTTTTGAAAAAAGGAACAAGTTTGCAGGATTCTGTAATAATTTCGCCTGACTTCCATTATGCCTTGCAACTTGATTCTTTGCATCGGGTAGTCATTTTATCGGATTTGAAATTGCTTCCTAAAAACGCTTTTCCAACGTATCCTAAAGTAAAAACTACAGTAATTTTAAGAGGCAAATTAAATATTTCCGCTACGGATATTGTTTTAGGATTAAATCCAATACAGGTTGTGCTCGATAACAAAATAAATAAAAAGGACTCGGAACGTTTAACTAAAGAGCTGGTCGAATTGAATATTCCATGTCATAATGTGAAGACTTCAGGAGCATTTGTCCTCAATTTAAGAAACTGACTCTTAAAGCTGGTCAATGCGGAACATTTCTTTTTGTCTGACACCGCGCTCAGTCTGGACCAAAGAGCAACATTCATTTTCAGGGTCGTGTTCAAAAAAGAGAATGTAATCGTTTTCAACTGCAGTTTTCAGGAATTGTGATTTTTCATCAAGTGTAATCAAAGGTCGGGTATCATAAGCCATCACAAAAGGAACGGGAAGATGACCGACGGAAGGCAATAAATCGGCCATAAATACCACAGTTTTACCTTTGTAACGGATGTGTGGAATCATCATAGCACCGGTATGACCATGAACAAATTTGACATTAAAATCTGGGAATACTTCAGTGTTTTCAGTAGTAAATTGCAGTTGACCACTTTCCCGTATGGGAAGAATATTTTCCTTCAAAAAAGATGCTTTTTCTCTTGCATTTGGTACCGTTGCCCATTTCCAATGGTCTTCATTACTCCAGTAGGTTGCGTTTTTAAAAACCGGTTCATAGGTGCTACCGGTTTTGCTTCTACGGATACTTCCTCCGCAATGATCGAAGTGGAGGTGTGTCAAAAATACATCGGTAATATCATCTACACTAAATCCTTTTTCTCTTAATGATGAATCCAAAGTTTCATTTCCATGAAGGTAATAATGGCTGAAAAATTTCTCATCCTGTTTATCACCAATGCCATTATCGATCAACACCAGACGGTTGCCATATTCTACTAAGAGACATCGAAGTGCCCAATTGCACATATTATTCGAATCGGCAGGATTTAGTTTGTTCCAGATTGATTTTGGCACAACACCAAACATGGCACCACCATCGAGTTTGAAGTATCCGGTATTTATGGTATGAAGCTTAACAATTGACATATTTTTTAAAGTTTTCGAATTGAAATATCTTACAATGAATTTAAATCATTTATATGTTAAATACTGACTATCAATTAAATCTATTTAACAAGAATTCCAAAATTACGAAAATAGAAAATATCAACTACTGATTGTTATTAATAAGATAAGATTAGGAAAATGGTGTATCCCTTGAAATCATACTTTAGCAGTGGCAAGTGGCAAGTGGCAAGTGGCAAGTGGCAAGTGGCAAGTGGCAAGTGACAAGCGCTGCCCAGAGCGAAGTCGAGGGGTGGCAAGCGCTGCCCAGAGTGAAGTCGAGGGGTGGCAAGTGGCAAGTTATGCCCTGAGAATAGTCGAAAGTGTGACAAATCATCCCTGACTCCGCTTATGCTTCGGGTGATTTACATAGGGAATCTTTAATCCTTAATCTTTAATCCTTAATCCTTAATCCTTAATCCTTAATTCTTAATCCTTAATCCTTAATTCTTAATCCTTAATCCTTAATTCTTAATCCTTAATTCTCCATGCGGGTTCATTTTATTGCAATAGGCGGTGCAGCTATGCACAATCTGGCTTTGGCCTTACATCATAAAGGCTATGTAGTCACCGGCTCTGATGATGAAATAAAGGAGCCTTCTTTATCGAGATTGCGTAATGCTGGCTTACTTCCTGAAAAGGAGGGATGGTTTCCTGAAAAATTGAATAACAGACCCGATGCGGTCATACTGGGAATGCATGCCCGAATTGATAACCCTGAATTGCTGGCGGCAAAGATCTAGGCTTGAAAGTATATTCGTTTCCGGAATATTTTTACGAGCAATCTAAAGAGAAATTAAGGGTTGTGATTGGTGGTTCTCATGGAAAAACATCAATAACATCAATGATTCTCCATGTGCTTCGGGAAAACAATAAGGATTTCGATTACATGGTGGGATCAACTGTTGCAGGCTTCGACACTATGGTACGTTTAACAGAAACAGCACCTGTCATAATTTTGGAAGGAGATGAGTACCTGTCATCACCCATCGATCGCCGACCTAAATTTCATTTGTATCAGGCACATATTGGATTGCTAAGTGGAATTGCCTGGGATCATATTAATGTGTTTCCAACGTTCGAAAATTACGTTGAACCATTTGCAATTTTTGCAAATGGTATTCCCAAAGAAGGAAGCCTCATTTGGTTTAATGAAGATAAGGAGTTGCAAAAAATAGCATCTGACTTATCGGCAGGAGTCAATCAAACAGCATATGGCGTTCCTGAATACAGAATTGAAAATGGTAAATCAGTTGTAATTGCAGATGGTAAAGAATACGAATTACAAATTTTTGGCAAGCACAATCTCTGTAATCTGGAGGGAGCGCGGGAAGTATGTAAGTTGCTGGGAGTATCTACTGAAAACTTTTATCGGGCTGCTAGTACTTTTTCCGGTGCCGGTCGCCGATTGGAGTTAGTGAAGGAATCAAATGATAGAGCCATTTACCGTGATTTTGCTCATTCTCCATCCAAATTAAAGGCTACTGTTGCAGCGGTAAAAGAACAGTTTCCAGAAAGAAAGCTGGTAGCATGTATGGAATTGCATACATTCAGCAGTTTGAGTGAGAATTTTCTGGAACAATATGCAGGAAGCATGAATGATGCGGATGTACCTGTTGTTTATTTTAATCCCAAAACTATAGCACACAAAAAGCTTGCAGCTATTTCAACAGAACAAGTTGTGAGAGCTTTTCAGAATAAAAATCTGGTGGTTTTACTAATCAGGAAGCCTTGCGAAACTATATTGAAAATAACTTTCTATCGAATAGCGTTTTACTAATGATGAGTTCAGGGACTTTTGATGGTCTTGATTTGAACAAATTTCAGATTTAACACATTCAGGTAATTAAATTACCAACCTTGGAGGCAGATTTTCAACTGTTTATCAATGGATTTCGGCTGTTTACCAAATAATTCCATATTTTAATCACAACATTTCAATAGTTTTCTAACTTTAGCCATTACAACTAAATTGATAGTAATGGCAAAGTTTTCCATACAATTGATTTTTCTTCCTTTTCATCTAAATTTGATAAACAATAATCATTAAATTCATATACTCAAAAAGAACAAATTAAAGTGTTCAAACTCTAAAAAAAATTACCATGAAAATAAGTTTACGCTTCGCCATTATTCTAGCTTGTTTAATGTTGTCCTTAAATGCACAGGCTCAATTGCAAATAGTTGCTTCGGGACCTACGGATGTATGCTTTCCAAATGCACCTACATTATCTGTGGTAAATCCTCCTACAAATCTTACTTATCAATGGTTTGTTGTAGTAGGGAGTTGCTTTAATCATAATTCAGTTGTAATTGGCACATCAACCTCCATTCAAGCTAATGGCACCAGTGGATATTTTTGTGTCGGAACAGATCCTGGCGGAAATGCGGAAGTTTCCAATACCATATTCGTTCGTGTGCTACCAGGTAGTATAGGTTCACTAATGTTACCACTTCCTTATTCTTCCACTCAGGTTTCTTGTTTGCCTTCCATTGATTTATGTATTCCTTATGAAATGGCTCCCCAAGGTTTCGTATCAACAATTAAATGGTATAGAAATAATGTTCAAATTGCAGGTGCTTCAACACTCAATTACACCGCAACATTAGCAGGATATTATAAATATTCTGTATCAAACTCTTGTGCAACCTCCTTTTCTGATAGCGTAGAATTTATTTCACCTTCAAGTGTTCCACAATTTACTACAACTGCCGTTTCACCTGTTTGTAATGGCAATACCATCAATTTCACTGTTACAAATCCAATTCCCGGGCAACTTATACATGGCAGACAAGTAATTTTTTCATCAAGCGGATTTGTAGCATCTGGTTCAGGAATCAATTTCTCCTATATTGTTCCTTCAGCTTTAAATTTGTACGTTCGTCTTCAGTGTGTTACTACAGGTTGTGGTGTTCAGATTACCCCTGCAACAGGTTTTACTATTCAAAATATTTCCCGACAAATTTCACCATTTGCAACACAAAATCTTTGTCCGGGCGGTACCGTTAATTTTAGTATTAATCCTACAGGTGGCGTTACAGGAATTCAATGGAAGCGAAATGGCACTTCAATTCCAGGGGCAACTCAAAATACATATCCTGCTACCTTAGCTGGAATCTATAGTGCCGATGTAACAGCATCTTGTGGAGTTGCATCATCAAATTCTGTGACGGTGAATGCAGCAAGTGCACCAGCAGCCTCTATTTCAGCTAACGGACCGTTGACATTTTGTGCAGGAAGCAACGTGATTCTGAATGCAAATTCAGGTACCGGACTTTCCTATCAATGGAAAAAATATGCCAATGTCATTGCCGGTGCCACAACATCTTCATTGACCGCTACCGGTGCAGGTAAGTATAAATGTATTGTGACCAATGCTGCAGGTTGTTCCAAAGCATCTAACACTGTAACTGTAATTGTGAATCCGCTTCCAACTGCAACTATAACTGCGGCCGGGCAAACAACTTTCTGCGTTGGAGGAAGTGTAGTGCTCTCAGCCAATACAGGAACGGGGCTAACATACCAATGGAAAAAATATGCAAATAATATAGGTGGTGCTATTAACTCTTCATATACAGCAACAGCTGCCGGTAAGTATAAATGCACCGTCACCAATGCTAATGGATGTTCAAAAGCATCCAATGCAATTACAGTTTCTGTGCCGTGCAGAATTGCCGGCCCCACCACAACAGATCTTTCAGTAATGAAGGCTGTTTTGTACCCCAATCCTTCAGATGGCACATTTGAAATTAAAATTAACAACTCCATTCCGGAGCCATTCGACATTTCAATCACTGATTTATCAGGTCGGCTTATCAAGAGTGAATTTCAATTCTTATCCGATCGAACCATTGTAATCAGCAATCTGGAAACTGGAATGTACTTTGTTATTTTAAGTGGGGAAAATGAACGGATTGTGCTGAAGGCCATCGTTAAAAATTAAAATGAATTCCATCAATGAAAAAGCTGCTAATTTTACTACTGATATTAATCTCCGACCTTGCAAAAAGTCAGCCATTTGTTTACATTCCTGATCCAATATTCCGGCAGTCATTGAATAACGAGGTTCCAGGTTGTATCATAGGTGATTCGCTCAACACTTCTGATCCGGGACTCATCGGACTTACGGATCTCGATATTGCCGGGTTAGGAATATGGGACATAACGGGCATCACTTTCCTTCCTTCACTCTTTAGTCTTAACTGCTCTTACAATCAGATATCTTATTTGCCGACATTACCTCCGTCATTGCAGGGATTGTACATGGGGCATAATCAACTCAGTTATTTCCCGTTAGCACAACTCACAAACATCACTTCACTTAAAATAGATTACAATCCTATTGGCTCCATTGCTTTGATACCGCCTTCTCTTGTTGATCTTGATGTTACTGGCTGCAATATCAGCTCCATTCCTCCATTGCCACCAATCCTTTATGCCCTGAAATGTGGCAACAACAATCTTACGCTTTTACCGGCATTACCATCAAGTCTGCAATATCTTGACTGTAGTAATAACAACATCACGAGTCTTCCAACACTTCCAAATGGACTCTTTACTCTTGTCGCATCTGGTAACAGTTTGTTTTGCATTCCTAATCTGCCAACAAACCCATCATTTACTTCAGACATAGGATATTCCATCTGTGTTCCTCAAGGCACCCCGAATACATGGTATCCAAGAACTGCAATCACAGCAATCTCCGGTTTGGAACTTGCTAATTGTTTTAGCATCGGAACAAAATGTTATGTTGGTGGAGGTTCTCCTAACACAGCTAACGCCTATTTTTGGGAATTTAATTCTGTAACAAATGCATGGACTCAAAAAGCAAATGTTCCAGTGCAAGGCCGATTACAACCTGTTGCTTTTAGCATTGGAAATAAAGGTTACTTAGGAATGGGACAAGGAACAAATCCTCTTTTAAATAATGATATTTGGGAATACAATCCAACTGCAAATAATTGGACTCAAAAAGCTTCTTATCCCGGAACCGGTTACATGGGAATGTCTTCCTTTGTGATTGGCGATAAAGCTTATGTTGGATTAGGGATTGGACTTAATTATACTTTCCCAAATACATTCTATAAATTTGATCCTGATGCTAATTCATGGACTTCCATAGCAAACTTCCGGGAGTAGGTCGCCGCGATGCAGCATGTTCTCTATTGGCACCAAGGGTTATGTTTGTGCTGGCGATGGAGCCAATAGTTTGCTTGCAACATGTTATACCTACAACTCATCAATTAATGCATGGAATTCTATCGCTTCAACACCGGATAATTTGGATGAAGCTGCTGCATTTTCTATCAATGGCAAAGGTTACATAGCAGGAGGACAGTATACATTTTGGAACGGACCAAATAGAAACTATTTAATTCAATATGATCCGATAATAAATAGCTGGACTTCAAAGCGGATATGCCAACTTTGGGCAGACGTAGAACAACCGGATGTAACATCAAAGGAAGAGGTTATGTTGGAACAGGATTGTTAAATTTTCCGGAGGAGGATCCTCTCGAACCAACGATTGGTGGGAATACACACCAACTTGTTATACTCCTTCAACTCAGATTTTCACCACCGGCAATACAGGTGCCTGCACAGGTGACAGTATTTTGCTTTTTGCCCATCCGGGCAATTGCTATCAGTGGAAACGAAACGGCACAACGATCAGTGGAGCTACTTCTGAAAATTATCTACGCCAAATTGAGTGGAGACTATACCTGTGTAATCTCCAATGCCGGTGTAGTTCATTAACTACTAGTCGATAACAATTACAATCAACAGTCAGCCAACAGCAACTATAACTGCAGCGGCGCAACCACTTTTGTGCCGGTAAGGACGTAACACTTAACTCATCAACAGGTGCAGGGTATACCTACCAATGGAAAAAATATGGTAATGTTGTTTCAGGTGCTACTTCTGCTTCTTACACCGCTTCAAAAGCCGGTAACTATAAAGTAGTTGTCACCAATTCAGGTGGCTGCTCCAAAAGCTCAAATAATATATCGGTAACAGTGAATCCACTCCCAACAGCATCCATAACTGCGGCCGGTCCGACTACTTTTTGTGCAGGTGGAAGTGTGGTTCTTAATGCTAATACTGGAACGGGTTTAACCTACCAATGGAAAAAATATGCTAACAACATTGTAAGTGCTGTCAATGCTTCATACACTGCCGCTGTGGCAGGAAAATATAAATGTGTAGTCACAAATGCCAATGGATGTTCAAAGGGATCAAATGCTATTACGGTTTCTGTGCCGTGCAGAGTAGGGGAGTTTGATCAAGGTCAATTTAAGATTTATCCTATTCCTTCAACTGGCATGATCACAGTAGAAGAAAGGACGGATGCATTGTTTCCGGAAATCTTCGAAATATTAGACCTGAATGGTAAAATTGTTTTAACACAAATACTTTGGGGTCATTCAACGGCGATAAAGGTGGACCATCTCGCACCTGGAATGTATATAGGACATTTAAAAAATAACACCTCCGGTAATAAAATAAAAATAGTCCTTCAATAAGTCACTTATGAACCAATATTTATAAGAATGGTAAAGACAATTAAATATATATTGCTAATAGCTGCTTATGTTTTAATCAAAAGAAACGCAAACGCCCAAATAGTAACATCGTTAAATTGCAGTCCGGTCAATAACACGGTAATTTCTCTAAGTGAAGGTCAGGGAAATACATTATATATTGTTTCAGGTTCACAAATTTTTGCCAGTAATCCTTTTACAGGTTGTACAAATATTCAATTTCCAGATCAAAATTATGTGATTAGGACAAGTTGTTTTTACAATGGCGCTTTGTATGTTGGAGGTTACAGCACTTTAGGCATGAATGATACAACTGAGATTTACAAATATTCAAACGGATCCTGGAGCATTGCAGGAAAACTTCCAAATGCGTATATACGCTGCATGACAGTTTTTAACAACGAACTTTATATTGGTGGTGAGTTTCAATCAGTGAATGGAATAACTTCAACTCATATTGCCAAATTTAATGGTACCAACTGGGCAGCGGTGGGAGGTGGTTTAGGAAGTCTTTTTGAAGTTCGGTCATTAACTGTGTATAATAACAATTTGTATGCAGCAGGAAGTCAAATTTCTAATGATGCGTTTGTATATGTTTTAATGTCTGGAAATTGGTACACATCAGCCATTGTATCAAATAATGGTGCATTTACCATGATTGATGCAATGACAGAATTCAATGGAAATTTGGTAATTGGGGGTATGTTTAGTAGTGTGAATGGTACAGCAGCCACCAACATTGCTTTATTAACAGGCACAAATTGGTCTTCATTAGGATCAGGGTTAACCGGCAGCCACGGAAGAGTAAGTACATTGAGTATGTATCACAATAAATTATACGCCGGAGGTGGTTTTACTGAATCTGGTGGAACAGTTTTAAATAATATTGCAGAGTGGAATGGATTTAATTGGTCCGATGTTTCTGGTGGATTGCCTGATGGCACAGTTTTGTGTTTGAAACCTTTTCTTGGTAGTTTAATTTGTGGAGGATTTTTCACAATCCCACCAAGTGGTGTTAATAATTACTTAGCCAAGGTCAGTGATTGTACAACTCAAATTTCAACTTCCGGATCTACATCTTTTGTACAGGAAATACTAAAACTTTAACCGCCTCCCCGGGAACTGCTTATCAATGGTATAAAAACGGTTCAATAATTTCCGGGTGCAACGGCCGGAACTTATAATGCTTCTTCTGCAGGATCCTATGTCTGCTTTATTACCAACAATTGTGGCCTCTCAGTATCAAATGCGTTAGTGCTTACCACCAATGCTCTTCCAAATGCAAACATTTCTGCAATAGGTTCTACCACTTTTTGTGCTGGTGGAAGTGTGCTGTTAACCGTTAGCCTTGGTGTAAACAATTCATATCAATGGAAAAAGTACAGTAATAATATTGCAGGTGCAAATGGACACAATTATACAGCTACAACAGCAGGTAAATTTAAATGTGAGGTAACATCTCCTGCTGGTTGCAGCAAATCATCAAGTGTGATAGAAGTAGTTGTCAATCCACTTCCAACAGCCACCATCACTGCCGGGGGACCGACCACTTTTTGTGCAGGTGGCAGTGTGGCACTGAATGCAAACACCGGAACAGGATTAACATACCAATGGAAAAAGTATTCGAACAACCTGGTCGGTGCGGTAAATGCAACTTACATAGCAACAACTGCAGGAAAGTATAAATGCACTGTTACTAATACCAATGGATGTTCACGTGCATCGAATGCTATTACGGTTGCGGTGCCATGCAGAATTGCCAGACCCACAACTGATAATTCAGAAATGCAGGCTGTTTTGTACCCTAATCCTTCAAATGGCACATTTGAAATTAAACTTAACAACTCTATTCCGGAGCCATTCGACATTTCAATCACCGATCTATCAGGAAGACATGTCAAATCTGAAATGCATTTGATTTCTGATGAAAGTATTGAAATCAGCAACCTGGAAACAGGAATGTACTTTGTTACTATAATCGGGGAAAATGAACGGATTGTTCTTAAAGCCATCGTTAATAATTAAAATTAAATCCTGAAATGAAAAAGCAGTTACTGTTAATACTGATATTAATCTCCGGCATTGCAAAAAGTCAGCCTTTTATTTATATTCCTGATCCAATATTCCGGCAGGCTTTGAATATTGAGGTTCCGGGTTGTATCATAGGTGATTCGCTCAACACTTCTGATCCGGGACTCATCGGACTTACAAATCTCGATATTGCCGGGTTAGGAATATGGGACATTACAGGAATCACTTACCTTCCTGCACTCTTTAGTCTTAACTGCTCATACAATCAGATATCCTACTTACCGTCATTGCCTCCCTCATTGCAGGGATTGTATATGGGGCATAATCAACTCAGCTATTTCCCGGTAGCACAACTCACAAACATCACTTCACTTAAAATAGATTACAATCCTATTGGCTCCATTGCTTTGATACCGCCTTCTCTTGTTGATCTTGATGTTACTGGCTGCAATATCAGCTCCATTCCTCCATTGCCACCAATCCTTTATGCCCTGAAATGTGGCAACAACAATCTTACGCTTTTACCGGCATTACCATCAAGTCTGCAATATCTTGACTGCAGTAATAACCACATCACCAGTCTTCCAACACTTCCAAATGTGTTGAATGCTTTGGCAGCATCAGGTAACGGCTTGTTTTGTATTCCTAACCTGCCAACAAACCCATCATTTACTTCAGACATCGGATATTCCATCTGTGTTCCACAGGGTACACCGAATACCTGGTATCCAAGAACTGCAATTACAGCAATCTCCGGTTTAGAACTTGCTAATTGTTTTAGCATCGGAACAAAATGTTATGTTGGCGGAGGTTCTCCTAACACAGCTAACGCCTATTTCTGGGAATTTAATTCTGTAACAAATGCATGGACTCAAAAAGCAAATGTTCCAGTGCAAGGCCGATTACAACCTGTTGCTTTTAGCATTGGAAATAAAGGTTACTTAGGAATGGGACAAGGAACAAATCCCATCTCAAATAATGATATTTGGGAATACAATCCAACTACAAATAATTGGACACAAAAAGCTGCTTATCCAGGAACCGGTTACATGGGGATGTCTTCCTTTGTGATTGGCGATAAAGCATATGTAGGATTAGGGATAGGACTTAATTATACTTTCCCAAATACTTTCTATAAATTTGATCCTGATGCTAATTCATGGACTTCCATAGCAAACTTCCCTGGAGTAGGTCGCCGCGATGCAGCATGCTTCTCTATTGGCACCAATGGTTATGTTTGTGCTGGCGATGGAGCCAATAGTTTGCTTGCAACATGCTATACCTACAACTCATCAATTAATGTATGGAATTCTATCGCTTCAACACCGGATAATTTGGATGAAGCTGCTGCATTTTCTATCAATGGCAAAGGTTACATAGCAGGAGGTGAGTATACATTTTGGAACGGACCAAATAGAAACTATTTAATTCAATATGATCCGATAATAAATAGCTGGACTTCCAAAGCGGATATGCCAACTTTGGGCAGACGTAGAACAACCGGATGTAACATCAAAGGAAGAGGTTATGTTGGAACTGGATTGTTAAATTTATCTGGAGGAGGATCCTCTCAAACCAACGATTGGTGGGAATACACTCCAACATGTTACACTCCTTCAACCCAGATTTTCACCACCGGCAATACAGGTGCCTGCACAGGTGACAGTATTTTGCTTTTTACCCATCCGGGCAATTTCTATCAGTGGAAACGAAACGGCACAACGATCAGTGGAGCTACTTCTGAAAATTTCTACGCCAAATTGAGTGGAGTATATACCTGTGTAATCTCCAATGCCTGTAGTTCATTAACTACTCAGTCGATAACAATTACAATCAACAGTCAGCCAACAGCAACTATAACTGCAGCCGGCGCAACCACTTTTTGTGCCGGTAACGACGTAACACTTAACTCATCAACAGGTGCAGGGTATACCTACCAATGGAAAAAATATGGTAATGTTGTTTCAGGTGCTACTTCTGCTTCTTACACCGCTTCAAAAGCCGGTAACTACAAAGTAGTTGTCACCAATTCAGGTGGCTGCTCCAAAAGCTCCAACAATATATCGGTAACAGTGAATCCACTCCCAACAGCATCCATAACTGCGGCCGGTCCGACTACTTTTTGTGCAGGTGGAAGTGTGGTTCTTAATGCTAACACAGGAACGGGGCTAACATACCAATGGAAAAAATATGCTAACAACATTGTGGGTGCTGTCAATGCTTCATACACTGCCGCTGTGGCGGGAAAATATAAATGTGTGGTCACCAATGCCAATGGATGTTCAAAGGGATCAAATGCAATTATTGTGAGTGTACCATGCAGGGTAGGGGAATTTGCAGAAATACCATTCGATATCTATCCAAATCCTTCTTCCGGATTATTCAAAGTTGTTAATGGAGAGAATGAGAATGCAACACTTGAAATAAAAGATGTAACAGGTAAACTCATCTATGGTTCGCAACTGTTTGATCAGGAAACTGAAATCGATTTGACAATGTTTCCTGCAGGAATTTATATTGCATTTCTTAAAACTGATAGTTCAACTCAGATGAAGAAATTGATTATTCGATGATTGAATAATTCCTTCAATTTTCAAAAAACAGCATTAATAACCAGCTGTAAAATTTAAACTAAAGTTGGTATATAAAGCTATTGGGCTCTAAAATCCTATGTTGTTAAGAGTTAAAATCTGCAATAAGCTATTTTTCACCAATCCTATGCATATGTTGACCAAATTTCACCAGAATTACTTGGCGGCAAAGACATTTGTCACTATCTTTCGAATCTATACAACACTGATTTAGTGATACATAATAAAATTCCTTAAATTTATCTCATATGAAAGTATGATTTTGAATTTTCAATTGACCAATCATTGCAAATGGCTTATAGTTGTTAGTGGCAATTGTATCTTAGAAAAGAAATTAATTTAACCCGATTACCTTTACTTTAAAATAAATCCTATGAAACATTTTATCAAGCATTTAATTCTAATTTTCGTTCTTGGTTTCTCAATTGAAATCGGCTTTTCGCAATGTACAACTCCAACTTTCCTATCAAGTGGACCATATAAAATGGATTCCTATTCTGGAAATTATTCTGGTGGTTCTGCTAATGGAACAATTGTTGAATATGGACTTTCAGGTCCAGGCTTTATTCCTGGAACTGCCGATCTACCAGGTTCCTCAAATTCTCAAGTTATGTTTGTTACAGGCCTTACCTTCAAGTTAAACAACTTGTTACCTGGCACATTTTATCAGTTTGTGATGAGAAATCGATGTCTATCTGGCGGAAATTATACTTATAGCGCCAACACCCCTGTTGTTACTTTTAATACTGCTAATTGTTACGGATATTCAACAACTTTTTAAATGCTTATTACGATTTTATTTTTGATCCAAATTTTGGAAACAATGATGATAATTTTTGTCCTGCATATCCGGCACCAGGCTCAGAAAACTTTCTTAGATTCGAACCACCTGCCACTGGTTATTATACCTTTGAACTTTCGAGCAACGTTGGCGTTACATTTTCCTACAAAATTGATGACAACAGCTGTAATAACTCTAATCTGATTAGTTGCTACAATCGCACACCTCAAGTTACACCAAGCAAATTTATTATAGGCCCTTTAACCGGCGGAACTAGCTATAAATTCTTTGTTGACAATCAATCAGCATTAATTCCATGTACAGTCGGAATTGATGATTGTGCTGCCTCTGTAAAAATAAATTGTACAAGTCCGGACTATTTTCAAATATCTAATATACAATCTAATCAATTAACATTGAATTGGAGTTGTGTGTGTACGAATCCTGGAGGAAACTCCGCCTTTATTGAATATGGCCCTATTGGTTTTACACCTGGTACAGGTAATACTGCAGGTACCAATGGAACGCTTATTTCGAATGCTACTTCTCCATATACTATAACTGGTCTTTCTTCTTTTAGTCAATATGATTTTTATATGCGCACATCCTGTGGAACTGCATTTTCATCAAATATTTATAACAAATCCATCAGAACAGCTCCCGATTGTGCAACTGCCCGGGTAATTTATGCAGATTCTGTTTATACAAGGCAGAATGTTGGGCATTCCAGTTTTGGTGCCTGGCAAATTCCAGGATGTACCAGTACATATTATGAAGGTACTGAAATAATTTCGAGATTCACTCCAACTCAAACCGGCAATTATGTCATATCACTTACTAATAATGTAAATACTTATATTAGAAACCTTAAAGTTTACACCAAATTGGCAAATTCAACTTGCAATGAGTTAAACTGGACATGTCGCGGAGATTTAAATTCTTTATTTCCTCAATCAGCTCCTTCAACAATTTCTCTTGGAAATTTAAATGCAGGCACAACCTACTTGATTTTGATCGATTCAGAAATGAATAACGCACAAGTGCTTAGTGTTAAATTCAGAATATCCAACGCCACGAATTGCATTTCTCCTATGGTGTATATAAATAACTATCCAGGAACTACTTTTCCTGACAACTTCCGATTAAACGGTGCATGTGTCAGCTGCACCGGAACTACTTATGTAGAATATGGCACGGCAGGATTCACCCCGGGAGCCGGAAGCACTCCCGGCAACGGAGGTACTCTTATTACCAATCCGGTTTTCCCATTAATTATAAGTGGATTAACCCCGGCAATAACCTACGATATTTATACCAGGGAAAATTGCGGAGGAAGTTTGGGATTCAGTACCAATTCTATCAAAACATCAGTCTCATTGCCTTGCAATTATGGTCCAAATTCCATTTCATCTACTCTGTCCACAATTTGTCCAGGAACAGCTGTAACTTTAACAGTCAACGGAGGCTTTCCCGGTCCTGGCGGCAGCATTAAAATTTATGCCGATTCATGTGGTGGCACATTGGTGGGCACAGGTTCTACAGCTATTGTTAACCCTACAAAAACAACTACCTATTATGCCAGATCAGAATCACCTTGCGGTAATTCTTCCTGCACCTCAAAAATAATTTTTGTGAATCCTACAGCTACCATCACTTCAGTCGGTAATACCACCTTCTGCGCAGGTGGAAGCGTAACTCTTAATGCTAATACCGGTACCGGACTAACTTATCTGTGGAAGAAATACGGTAATCCAATTGCAGGTGCTACTTCTTCGAGCTATGTTGCAACAGGTGCAGGTGTTTATAAAGTAGTTGTCACTAATGCTGCAGGTTGTTCAGCAACTTCTTCATCAGTTATTGTGACAGTAAATCCATTGCCTGCAGCAACAGCCACTGCCTCAGGTTCTACTGCCATTTGTCCGGGTTCATCGGTGTCATTGAATGCCAACACCGGCGCAGGATTAAATTACCAATGGAGAAAATACAGTAACGATATTTCAGGTGCAACCGGTGCAACCTATGCGGCTACAGGAGCAGGAACTTATAAAGTCAGGGTAACCAATGCCAATGGCTGTTCCAAAAACTCTAACAGCATTGTTGTAACTTCTCTTACCGCACCAGTGGCTACCATCACTGCAACGGGAGCAACTACTTTCTGTGCAGGCGACAGTGTTAAACTTGCTGCCGCCTCGGGTGCTGGAAACACTTATCAATGGCGTAAAGGAAGCTCAGTTATAAATGGTGCTTCAGGCTTGAACTACTATGCTAAAACTACCGGCAATTATAAAGTTACCGTCACTGCAACAAACGGTTGCACCAAAAACTCCAATGTGATTGCCGTGAATGTGCCATGCAGGGTAGGGGAGTTTGCAGAAATACCATTCGATATCTATCCTAATCCTTCTTCAGGAATATTCAGGGTTGTTAGTGGAGAGTACACGAATGCAACGCTTGAAATAAAAGATGTAACAGGTAAACTCATCTTTACTTCTCATCTGTTTGATCAGGAAACTGAAATCGATTTGAAAAAGTTTCCTGCAGGAATTTATATCGCATTTCTTAAAACTGATAGTTCAACTCAAATGAAGAAATTGATCATTCGATGAATGATTAATCATTATCACAAAAAAACGGCGACTGAATAATCAATCGCCGTTTTTTTTTAAGATATTTTATTTTAGGAGTTCATAGAAATAAGGAACTCCTCGTTTGTTTTTGTTCCTCTCATTCTGTCGAGTAAAAATTCCATAGCTTCCATTGGGTTCATATCGGCCAGGTGATTTCTGAGAATCCACATCTTTTGCAACATCTCTTTATCGAGAAGCAGATCTTCACGACGTGTTGAAGATGCCACCAAATCAATCGCAGGATAAATACGTTTGTTAGCCAGTTTACGATCAAGTTGTAATTCCATGTTACCGGTTCCTTTGAATTCTTCAAAGATTACTTCATCCATTTTTGAACCGGTATCAATAAGTGCAGTAGCAATGATGGTTAAAGAACCGCCTTTTTCAATTTTGCGGGCTGCACCAAAGAATCTTTTAGGTTTGTGAAGTGCATTGGCATCAACACCTCCCGATAAGATTTTACCTGATGCAGGAGCAACTGTATTATAAGCACGTGCCAAACGTGTGATAGAGTCGAGCAAAATCACCACATCATGACCGCATTCAACCATGCGTTTTGCCTTTTCAAGAACAATATTCGCAATTTTAACATGTCGTTCAGCAGGCTCATCAAAGGTCGATGAAACTACTTCAGCACGAACATTTCGTGCCATATCAGTTACCTCTTCCGGACGCTCATCGATTAACAGAATTATCAGGTAAACTTCCGGGTGACTGGCAGCAATAGCATTCGCAACCTCTTTAAGTAAAACCGTTTTACCGGTTTTTGGTTGAGCTACAATCAAGGCTCTTTGACCTTTACCAATTGGCGTAAACATATCCATTACTCTTGCTGAATAGCTTGCATTATCGCCGGCCATTCTCAGTTTTTCATAAGGGAAAAGGGAGTAAGGTGTTCAAATGGAACTCTGTCGCGGACAACAGCCGGATCTTGTCCATTAATAAGATCTACTTTAACAAGAGGGAAATATTTTTCACCTTCTTTTGGAGGGCGGACAGTACCTTTTACGGTATCACCTGTTTTAAGTCCGAAAAGTTTTATTTGTGATTGAGAAACATAAATATCATCAGGAGACGCCAGATAATTGTAATCTGAAGATCTCAAGAAACCAAACCCTTCAGGAGCCAGTTCCAGAACACCCTCACTGTTAATAATGCCATCGAAATCGTAAACGGGCTCTGCAATTTTCCGTTCTCTCGAAAAACTATCTCTTGGAGCAATCGGTTCTCTGTTAAAATTGGGTTCATTCCTTACAGGTACATCTTGTGGCGGAATAGTAGAGCGAATAGGAGCAGGAGTAATCGCAGGAGTTGAAACCGGAGCAGGTTCCGAAACAGTATTTAATCCATTGGGCATGCCTGCAAATAAATCAACAATTGGCTCTTCAGGTGAACCCGGAGGTTTTGGTGGTGGAATTCTCCGGCGCTTTGGTCGCCCATCCGAATCATCTAAAGCCGACTCCTGATTCATTAAAACCGGAGCAGCAACGGGTACTGTTACCTGTTCCGGTTCAGCTGGTGCCGAATCGGCCATGATGGAGGTAACAACATCAGGGTGTTGAGCCTGAAAATCCAGAATTTTGTAAATAAGATCTTGCTTTTTAAGACCTTCTGAGCCTGGTACACTCAGCTTTTTTGCAATTTCGCGAAGCTCGGGAAGTAGCTTCTCATTCAGCGAACTAATGTCGTACATGAAAATAATTTAAGTGTGTTTGCTTATAAAATTTGAAACCCCTGGCGGGATCATAACATAAAATGAATATCCAATACTGATATTAATACATTAAGGAATTGTTGGTGACCGGAATCAATAAAAGTATTGAAAAAGAAAATGTGTTTTCAATAGTCTTTGTAAGAACACTGCAATGTTAGCAGTTATACTTATAATCTCCAAATTTTTTTGAAGATTTATTATTAAAACGATTTTATGTGCTGTTTGTTTCAAAAATCAGTAGAAATAAAGCATATTTGCGACTAGTTTTGATCTTCTTAAATTAGCCACCTTATGATTCAACGTATTCAGTCCCTGTTACTTCTGGCTGTTGCCGGCATTTCTGCCGCCCTGTTTTTTATTCCATTAAGTGAAAAGGCAGGCATAGCCGATGCAACAGGCATTTCATCTATTAATACGCTAAATATCAATGAAGTAACTTCGAAAGTGGGGGATACCATCACTAGTTTATCGACCAATTATGGCATTATGGTCATCAATTTATTGATCCTGACTGCAGCCCTTTACACGATTTTCCTTTATAAAAATCGTCCTGCTCAAATGCGAATGTGTATGCTTGCAGGGGTTTTTGCTGCCATTGAACTGATACTGGTGTTCTATTATTCTGAAGAAATGGAAGTTAAAACTGCCCGCGCTCATTACCTGGCTGGTGTCTATCTAATAGCTGTGCAGGTGTTTCTTTTGCTGGCTTCCCGTCGTGCAATCCGTAAAGATGAAATGTTGGTCAGAGCAGCCGATCGCATCCGGTAATTTACTTCGGTCCCAATTCTATCACTTCCAGACTGGCAATTTTTCCCTGTTCCAATTCCATTCTTATCATGGTCCTGATTTGTTGAAAGCCTTGCTTACCGGCTGCACCCGGATTCACACATAACATGTTTCCATGTTGCTTGTCGCGAACAACTTTCAAAATGTGAGAATGCCCGCAAATAAACAGATCGGGTCGGTGAAATCTTATTCGTTGTTTTACTGACTCAGGAAATTTTCCGGGATAACCTCCAATATGTATCATCAAGACTCTAACGCCGGCAGCAATAAAAAATAACTCCAGAGGAAATTGCTGCCTTATGTCCTGCCCATCGATATTTCCATACACACCACGCAAAGGCTTCTGAGCTGCAAGTGCACTTGCTAATCCTGCATTTCCAAAATCACCGGCATGCCAGATCTCATCAACATCCTTGGTATATTTAATTATGCTGTCGTCGAGATAGCTGTGGGTGTCTGATAGGAGTAGTACTTTCAAAATAAATCAGATAATAACCAAAGCATCAGCAACGATCCAACCTTCACTGCCATTGGCAATTCTGATTTTTTTCCAACCCGAAAGCTCATCCAATACCTCTATCCGGGTACCTGAATGCAACAAAAATAAATTGGAACTTTTTTCGTCAGGTGAACTTTTGATATAAGCACTGTCCGAGAATATTACAGCACCTTTATGATTATTCAAATGCTTGTACTGCATGTGAGTGAGATACCAGGTAAATAACGCTGCAGAAACCAATCCAATGGTAACGAAAAAGGATACTTTCCTAATCACAATTTTATTCACAAATAAATACAATGCAAATACCGCCAGAGCCGAGAATAATAAAATGATAATCCAAATTGCCCGTATGCTGACCGAACCTTCATTTACAAAATCATCCCACCATTTTTCATAAAAAACTCTGGGCAAAGGTTCAATTTTATCAATCGTACTTAAATTGGCCATACGAAGATTATACTCAATATCGGGATCAGATGGACTCAACCTTTGTGCTCTTTCATAATTTAGAATGGAAGAGGCAAAATTCCCTGTCTTGTAGTAGGCATTCCCAAGATTAAAGTAAACATCGGCAGAAACCTTTTTCATGGTCACCAACTGCTCGTATTTTTCTATAGCCTTGTCGAACTTCTCATCCATGTATAGTTTATTCGCAGCAGCAAAAATCTCCTGTTCCGACTGTCCGTATAAAGGAAGCAAAGATGCCGGAACAATGCCGCAAAGTGCAATTAAAAGAACAAGTATAATTTTAGTTCTTGATTTCATCTTCTAATTGAGTGATTAAATTAACGGTATCCTGGTAAACCTGATCAGGATTTTTTCCGCCTTCCATTCGGGCAAAGCGTGCAAACTCACAGTAATCTATTGTTTCAACCAGACGGTTAGTGGTTTTCTGCGTTACTGAAGCATTTGTCAAGGCAGCTACCACACTTTCTTTGGTAAGAGCAGAAACTGGTAATTTCAATTTGTCACTTAAATAACCCCAAAGCGCTTTACCTGTTTCATCGTAAAAACCGGTTTGATTTCCTGATTTCAATAAAGATCCTGCAGTTTCAAGTCGCTTGCGAGCCATCCTGGTAGCCTTCCTGCTTTTCACAACTGCCATATCTGCATTCAATGCCAGTTGCTTTCTTCTGAACACAACTAAAAATGCAAATCCGCCAATACCAACAATAAGTAAAATCCAAAAATGACAGAACCATAAAAGTCTTCATTCCCACTTGTAAATAGAGTAGGAGTGGTCTTAATAAATCGGATATCTCGTCCTAATACCTGAAAATCGGCTTTACCTGTTGAGGCAACAGGAGATCCACTTTCTGTACCTCGCTCCACCTTCAGTTGATATGCAGGCGTTTTTAAAGTAACGTAGTTTTTCTTGTCAAGATCAAAGTAGCTGAATTCAACGGGACCAAACGAGTAACTTCCCTGATGACGTGGAATGAGCAAATATTCAAAGGTTCGTACACCGGATGCACCTCTTTCATTAACGGTAATATTATCTGTGATTTTGGGATCGTACTTTTCAATATCAGGTGAGAGTTCAAACTCCGGAGCTTCTGCAAGTTTTATATTTCCTTTTCCGCTCAATTTTACTTTAAAAGATACAGCATCATTTGCTTTCGGATTCGATTTATCCAATATTCCTTCCATCGTATACCTTCCAACTGCACCGTCAAATGATGCAGGTGCGTTCGCAGGAAGTTCCTTTACTGTAATTTTAACAGGCGCACTTTTAACAGCAAATTTTACATCCCTTATGCCACCGCCACCAAAGAAGGGGTCATTGAAAAATGGATCATTGAAAATATCAAAGGGACTACCGGAACGGTTTCGCTTGACCTGCATCCTGGCAATACATTCTCCTTCCATAGGCTCGAGGGAAAGTGTGCCGCTTTGCTGAGGAAACAACACCACTTTTTTGATTTCACCTACCTGATAAGTAACACCGTTAACCACTTCCGTTTTCAATTGAAGTTGCGCCGGCATCTGCATATCCTGACTCCAAAAGCCATTGAAAGCAGGTATCTTATTGATGCTGTAATTGACTACCTGAACATTGGTATACAATTTATAAGAAGCAACAATTGCTTCACCTACAAAAATATTCGATTTATCAATACTTACTTTGATGAAAATATTATTGGAAGAAATATTAGTTTTCTGATCATTTCCCTGCTGTCCCGACTGACCACCACCGCTTCCTTTATTTACGGTAATAGAAATTGGATTTGACAGCAATAATTTGCCACCCGACTCTACAGAAGCAGATTCTATCTTGAAAGAGCCTTCTTTCTTCGGTTGTAAAATGTAGCTGAAAGTCAGCGACTGCGACATACTTCCATTAACAAATTGCATGCTGGTACTCTGATTCGGCCCCGACAATACCATGAATTCACTTAAAGAAGGTGGCTTAAAAGCTGATCCGGATGAACTCAATGTAAATGACAACTGAAATTGTTCATTTAATCCAACAGGGTTTTTACTAACCCCGGCGGTGAATGTCTGGGCATGCAATGTACCTGCACAAATAAACAGGAACCATACCAAAAGGAGGCCCTGAAAACGTTTCATATTATGCAGTGTGCTAATATTCATTACCAATCTTTTTCAATCCTTATTTTTTCACCTTCCTTACGGGATAATTTTTGTTGCAGATTCTGTTCATCATTTTTCAAAGCCTTCAGCAAACGTTCAGCATCTTCTTTAGAAATCTTAGGTTGTTGAGCCTCTTTTTTCTGTTGATCTTTTGTTGCTCCTTATTTTTTTGATCCTGCGACTTTTGATCCTGATTCTGTTGATCTTTTTTCTGCTGGTCTTTGTTTTGCTGATTTTTCTGATCTTTATTTTTCTGATCCTGGTTTTGATTTTGATTCTGCTGATCCTGTTGTTGCTGCTCTTGCTGCTTTCTTAACATGGCCTGAGCATAAGCCAGATTATACCGCGTATCGTTATCGGCAGGATTCAGCTTCAGGGCCTTTTTGTAAGCATCTATGCTTTCCGCATATTTCTGTGCCTTAACCATCGAATTTCCAAGGTTATGGTAGGAAGAAGCCTTTTCCTTAGGATCAGTGGTGCGCTCAATTGATTGTTGATATTGCTGCACTGCTTCATCAAATTTTTTCTGACGGTACAATGCACCCCCTAAATTATAGGTGCCGGGGTAGGAGGACTGATTTTTTTCCAGGGCCTTGCGGTATTCGGTTTCTGCATCACTATAATTGCCTTTCTCATACCGGTCATTTCCGGTTCGTATTTCTTTCTTTTCTTTCTGTGCAAATGCAGTCATGGTCACCATAAGTAACAATGAAGTCAAAAGAAACAGTTTGTTTTTTTTCATGATTTTTTAACCTCCTTTTCTTTTCGCTCACCAAAAAGATTCAATTTGGCAATAAATTCACTTCTACGTTCTGAAATGAGGAAATCGAGGAGTAAAAATAGTAAAGATAATGCTAAAAAATACTGAAACTGATCCTCATAATCAGTGAATAACTTAGAAGCAAACTCTTTCTTTTCCATGGTACTGATTTCTTTCATCAGAACATTCACGCCATCATCAGAATTGGTGGCTCTGATGAATTTACCTTTCCCGGCATCAGCAATCTGTTGCAACATGGCATCGTCGAGTTTCGTGATTACCGTTGTTCCATTGCGATCCTGCAAAAAACCGGCGCGGGAATTATTTCTGTAAACCGGAATTGGTGCTCCGCCCGGAGAACCCATCCCAACGGTATGTACAATAATGCCCTTGCTAACCGCTTCTTTTGCCGCCGAGATTGCATCATCTTCATGATTTTCTCCATCAGTAATAACGATTATAGCACTATTATGTTTTGCGGAATCTCCGATCGATGCAATGGATTTCTCAATGGCACTTCCAATAGCAGTTCCCTGAGTTGGCACCATTCCGCTGCTGATCGTGGATAAAAATAATTTGGCAGCACCATAATCAGTGGTGATTGGTAACTGCACATATGCCTGTCCCGCAAAAACCACCAGTCCAATCCGGTCACCCTGCAACTGATCTATGAGCCTGTAAATTGCCTGTTTACTTCGTTCCAGTCGGGTTGGACGGATATCTTCCGCATTCATGCTGTTAGACACATCCAAAGCAATCATTACATCAACACCTTGTCGTTTTACCTCTTCCAGCTTGGAGCCGATTTGAGGCCTCGCTATGGCCATTACAAGGGAGCAATAGGCAAGCATCAGGAAAATAAACTTCAGCCATGGTTTTGATACAGACACATTTTCCACCAACCGGCCAATTACATGCATATCGCCATAAGTAGCCAATGCCCGCCTCTTCCATCGCTTCATCAATAGAAATAACAGCAGAAAAACCGGTACTAAAGCGTACAGGTATAAATAATCGGGATTTGCTATCCTGAACATAGTGCTATCAGGGTAAACTTCTTAAAATGGTGAAACGTAATATGAATTCTAATATTAATAATAATGCCGCCGCCAAAGCATAAGGAAAGAAGTCTTCAGCATATCGCCTGAACTCCGTAACTTCTACTTTTGTTTTTTCCATTTTATCGATTTCTTCATAAATGGCTTTTAGTTTTCGGTTATCAGTTGCTCTGAAATACTTTCCGTCAGTGGCTTCTGAAATTTGTTGCATGATCTGTTCGTCAATCTGTACATCTACATTCTGATATTGAATACCAAAAGGAGTTTTGAAAGGGTAGGGGGCAGTTCCATTTCTTCCAACACCTATGGTGTAAACCCGAATTCCAAATGTTTTGGCAATTTCACCTGCTGTAACAGGAGCAATCGATCCGGAATTATTCACTCCATCAGTTAAAAGAATGATGACCTTACTCTTTGCTTTGCTGTCTTTGATTCGGGCAATAGCAGTTGCCAATCCTTCACCCAACGCAGTTCCATCTTCAAGCACACCACTTTTAATATCACCCATCAGATTCAGTAAAACCGAATGATCACTGGTAATCGGACACTGCGTAAAACTCTCGCCGCTGAAAATTACCAATCCTATCAGATCAGTAGGTCTACCGGAAATAAAATCTGCCGCAACTCTTTTAGATGCTTCTATACGATTTGGTCTCAGATCTTCTGCCAACATACTGCTGGAGACATCCATCGCCAGTACAATGGAAATACCTTCCGACGTAACATTGGTGCCCTTTGAAGAAGACCTGGGACGTGCAAGTGCAACTATAATCAATGCTACTGCAAGTAACCTGCAAACCAGTGGCAACCAGCCAATTTTTTGTCGCAAAGATTTTCGGTAACCACTCAGAATTTTGATATCTGAAACCCTGATATCTGTCCTTCGACGGGTTCTTATTCGCCAATGAATAAAAACCATTACCGGCAACAGCAGCAGCAGGAACAAATAACCGGGATTGGCAAACTCAATTCCAAAAATCATGATGGATCCTCCGGTTTTAAGTTAGCTGAGATATTGCCATTGACAAATGCTATGGCTGCTCTCATACTTTGTTCATTGTCGTTTGCAATGGGTACAACCTTGGCAAATTTTACCAGGTCGGCCAATTCTAAAAGATATTTTACCTGAGTGAAATTGTCGGGAAGCTGATTCGCTATGATGGACAGATGTAATATTTCATCCGTAGTCATTTCCATGGCGGCAACAGACCACCGGTTTTCAATGAAAGTGCGGGTAATGTCCGATAATCCGGTGTAGTAAGCTTTGAAATTGCCTTGTTGCCATAGTTTACGCTCATCGAGGTCTTTCAATGCTTCCAGAGCAAGTTCATGGGCCGGTCTTTTTACTTCTGCAATCACAGGGGCAACAATTTTCAGCTTCCTCTTCTCAAGATACCGGTAGACTAAAAATCCGGCTAATACAGCCAGTAACAATATTCCTAAATAGGGTAATATTTCAATCCATGAAAAGGATATACGAACCTGACCTTTTAAATCTTTTATAGCCCGGGTGGTGTCGACCGGAATTGAAGTAACGGTAATCAACAAAGGTTCGGTTTCAGATGAATAAGTTGTAGTATCACCTGATAATTTATAATTAAATGTAAATGGAGGAATTACATGATAACCGGAATCAAAACTTGTAACCACAAAATGCTGAGAATTGGTAATCGAATTGCCGGATGAATTTTGGATGGTATCAACCGGTGATCGCTCTACAATTTCCATCAGCGAAAAAGTATCGGGAATGGTGGGCCATTGTGCCGTTACGTTGGCCGGATGTTTCAGTTCTAAAGTCATTCGGAACTGATTCCCGATTAAAATGGCATTGGTATCCGCTGAAATAGTTGCTTGAACATCCTGCGCTTTGAGCTGAGAATTTCCAAAACAAAATAAAGCAAGTAACACAATCAGAAAATGGTTACAGGCAGTCATCTTAAAAAACTTGAATATTGATGGTTGCTTCACGCCCTTTTCTCCCTTTTCTTAAACAGATTTATCAATGGTTGAACATAATTCTGATCGGTAGCAATTTTCACCTGATCAACACCGCTTCTGGCAAATAACTCTTCAGTCGTTTTCTGGGTCTTGAGCCAATTTGCCTTGTACTGTTCACGGGTAGTTTTACTTGAACTGTCGACCCATAATAAGGAACCCGTTTCTGCATCCTGCATTCTGATAAGTCCAATATCAGGCAATTCCGATTCCCGGTGATCATAAATCCGGATGGCCACCAGGTCGTGCTTTCTGGCAGCAATTTTAAGTGCATCATCATATCCGGCAGTCTGAAAGTCAGAAATAAGGAATGATATGCTACGCTTCTTAATCATATTGGTAAAATACCTTAAAGCTCCTCCGATATCAGTTCCGGAAGAAGAGGGTTTAAAATCAATCAGTTCCCGTATAATACGGAGAATATGCGATTTTCCTTTCTTAGGTGGTATGAATTTTTCAATTTTATCACTGAAGAATATAACACCGATTTTATCGTTGTTTTGAATGGCACTGAATGAAAGTACCGCACACAATTCAGTAATCAGTTCCCTTTTAAATTGGCGGCGGGTACCATAATCGCCCGATGCACTGATATCAACCAGTAACATCACGGTCAATTCCCTTTCTTCCTCAAAAATTTTCACAAAAGGATGATTGAAACGTGCGGTTACATTCCAGTCAATATTTCGGATATCATCACCCGGCATATATTCACGTACTTCACTGAATGCCATACCCCGGCCCTTAAAGGCGGAATGGTATTCGCCGGAAAATATCTGATTCGACAAACCTCTTGTCTTAATCTCTATCTTCCTGACTTTCTTTAAAAGTTCAGTGGTTTCCACAATTTTCTGATTTAAGTTTCAAATAACAACAGCCGGCTAAATCGACTATGGCACTTCAACAGCATTTAAAACTTCATTTACTACTTCATCGGTTGTAACATTTTCCGCTTCAGCTTCATAAGTTAAACCAATACGATGACGTAGAATATCGTGACAAACTGCACGCACATCTTCAGGAATAACATATCCGCGACGCTTCACAAATGCATAAGCCTTGGAAGCGAGCGCCAGATTTATACTTGCCCTTGGTGATGCTCCATAACTGATTAATTGCTTCAGTTTACCGAGATTATTATCGGCAGGAAAACGGGTTGCAAATACAATATCCAGAATGTACTTTTCTATTTTCTCATCCATATAAACTTCCTTCACCACCTTACGGGCTTTCAGAATTTCATTGGTGGTAACTACCGGATTAATTTTAATCGGTTCAGGGTTCAGATTCTGGCGAATGATCAAACGTTCTTCTTCTTTATTCGGATAACCAATCACTATTTTAAGCATAAAACGATCCAGCTGAGCTTCTGGCAGGGGATAAGTACCTTCCTGTTCAATAGGATTCTGGGTTGCTAAAACCAAAAATGGTTCTTCCAGATGGAAAGTTTCCTCACCAATTGTTACCTGGCGCTCCTGCATGGCCTCCAGTAATGCACTTTGCACCTTGGCTGGGGCACGGTTTATTTCATCGGCCAAAATAAAGTTGGAAAATAATGGTCCTTTACGAACAGTAAACTCCTCCTTTTTCTGGTTGTAAATCATGGTCCCCAGCAAATCTGCCGGCAATAAGTCAGGTGTGAACTGAATTCTGCTGAATCGCGAATGAATAGCTGATGCCAGCGATTTTATTGCCAGTGTTTTTAGCTAATCCCGGAACACCCTCAAGTAATAGGTGACCATTTGATAGTAAACCTATTAAAAGCCTTTCCATCATATATTTCTGGCCTATGATGGCTTTTCCAACCTCCAGACTTAAAAGCTCTACAAATGCACTTTCCTGCTGGATGCGCTCATTAATTTCCCTGATATCTGTCATATGATTCGTTTAAAACGGGCTCAATATTAGAGCCCAATCCATGAAATTTTTATGAAGACAACGTTGTAATTCCCGGTTTTGACCGATTTTTGTCTTTCCCGCAAAGGTATTAAAAACATTTCCCGGTAATCGTCTCCTGACTCATGACTTATCAACGAACATATCAGCAGGTTATTCTTTCCAGACTTTTAATGTTCAACTTCGTACCTTTGGGCCTTTCCGGATTGGAACCGGATTTATGGCATGAATCATCGTTATTTCGTACGTCTGTCGTTTCAGGGAACCCATTATTCGGGTTGGCAAATTCAGGAAAATGCGGTTTCCGTGCAGGAAAAACTGAATCAGGCACTTACTGTTATTTCTGGTCATGAAATTACAACCACCGGTTGCGGCAGGACCGATGCCGGGGTGCATGCCAGAATGTTTTATGCACACTTTGACTTATCTGAACCCATTGCCGATTCCGGTCGCATGCTTTACCAGCTGAATGCAATTTTACCCGACGATATTGCTATTCATGAAATAATCGCTGTGGCGGAAAATGCCCATGCAAGGTTTGATGCTACTTCCCGGACATATGAGTACTTCATGTGCCGGTATAAAAACCCCTTCCTGAGAGATTATGCCTTTCATGGTTTCCGAAATCCCGATATAGTTCTTATGCAACAAGCCTGTGAAATATTAAAATCACATATCGATTTCAGCTCATTCAGCAAATCAAATACACAGGTAAAAACCAATCTTTGCAAAATCACTCACGCACATTGGGAATTCCGCAATGAAATGCTAGTTTTTACCATAACAGCTGACAGATTCCTGCGTGGTATGGTGCGGGCAATTGTTGGAACTTTACTGGATGTTGGCACAGCTAAGATGCCTCCGGAAGAGCTGAATGATATATTATTGGCACAGAACAGAAGCCAGGCAGGTACATCTGCTCCTGCAGCAGGGCTTTATCTGACACGCATTTCTTACCCATATTTAACAGATCCGACCGGATTCCGCTTCCCTGGTTAATATTTTATGAGCACTGGAGTTACCGGAAAAGCAATCGATTTACCTGTTCTGAAAAGAGTATTTGCTTTCGTTTCACCCTACAAAAGCATTTTTTGGAAGACTGTTATATTAACGGTTTGCCTGGCATTACTTGGTCCTGTTCGTCCCTGGCTGACTCAAATCACCCTTGATGGCTACATCACCAACAGTGATCCTATCGGTCTGCTGAACATGACCATGCTGATGATTGGTGTGCTTTTATTTCAAAGTCTCCTGCAATTTTTTCACAGTCACCAGACCAATTTATTGGGCCAGTTTGTAATACGTGATATGCGTGTGAAACTCTTCAATCACATTGTTCGGTTTAAAATGCCTTATTTCGATAAAACTCCTGTAGGTACACCAGTAACAAGAACGGTTTCTGATATGGAAACAATTGCAGATATTTTTTCAGATGGCCTGATTGTGATTATTGGTGATATTTTACAACTGGTGGTTATCATCAGTTACATGTTTTATGTCGACTGGCAACTTACGTTTATAAGTTTGAGCACCCTGCCATTACTGCTGCTTGCAACAAATATTTTTAAGAATAAAATAAAAAAGACGTTCAACGATGTCAGAACTCAGGTTGCTGCATTGAATGTATTTGTTCAGGAGCATCTTACAGGAATAAAAATAGTTCAGGTTTTTAATCGGGAACAAATTTCATTTGAAAATTTTAAAGAAATTAACAAACAACACCGGATTGCCAATGTGAAATCAGTCTGGTATTACAGTATTTTTTTTCCTGTTGTTGAAATTTTATCCGCAATTTCAATAGGTCTCATAGTATGGTGGGGTGCAGGTAATGTGATAGAAGGTCAGGCAAGTTTTGGAACGGTTGTATCTTTTATTATGCTTATCAACATGCTTTTCCGGCCAATTCGCGAACTGGCAGATAAGTTCAATACACTTCAAATGGGAATGGTAAGCTCGGAACGGATCTTTAAAGTATTTGAAACACCTTCTGGAAATCAATCTGCAGGATCATACAAAACAGCTGATAACCTGAAAGGGAAAATAGAGTTCCGAAATGTGTGGTTTGCTTATCAAAATGAGGATTGGGTACTACGGGATGTATCTTTCATTGCGCACCCGGGAGAAACCCTTGCTTTTGTTGGAGCTACAGGCGCCGGGAAATCAACTGTTATTAATCTTATTAATCGTTTTTATGATATCACCAGAGGACAAATTCTGATTGATGACGTCGACTTATTCGAATATGATGTAAAATCACTGCGAAGTAATATTGCATTGGTACTGCAAGATGTTTTTCTGTTCTCCGACACTATTGAAAAAAATATCACCCTGGATGATCCATCTATCACTGAAGCTCAGGTACAAAATGGTGCCAGACAAGTTGGTGCCGATTCTTTTATTGATAAGCTGCCGGGAGGAATGCAATTTAATCCCGGTGAACGGGGAGCAATGCTCTCAATGGGGCAACGACAGTTAATTTCTTTCATCAGAGCTTATGTATTCAATCCTTCGGTATTAATACTCGATGAGGCCACGTCATCTATTGATTCGGAAAGTGAAGCAATGATTACGCACGCTACAAAAGTCATCACCAAAGGTCGTACATCTATTGTAATTGCTCATCGATTGGCAACCATCCAGAATGCATCGAAAATCATTGTTATGGATCAAGGGAAAATTGTAGAAACTGGTAACCATCAGGAACTACTTGCTAAAAATGGATTCTATTATCAACTTTACGAAATTCAATTTAAAAATGTGCCCCTAACATAACTTGTTTAGAATGATTCTATCTTGATATGGTTTGTAGTTGATTTGCCACAACATAGCATGAGTTTTTAGTACATTCTCGCTAATTTTTTACGTTCTTTGCACCAATAAACCAAATTATTAACCACTCTAAAAACCTACTGCCATGGGAGTTATTAAAGAATTTAAAGAATTTGCCGTCAGAGGCAATCTCGTCGACACCGCTGTAGCTTTCGTTATGGGAGCTGCTTTCGGTAAAATTGTATCTTCATTTGTTGAAGGAATTGTGATGCCAATGGTTGGAATGCTGACCGGTGGCGTTGATTTTAACGACAAAAAACTCGTCCTGCAGGATGCAGTTTCTGAAATCAAGAATGCTGATGGAACTATTATTCCAGCAGTTGCAGAAGTATCGCTCAAGTATGGTATTTTCATTACCAACCTGATCGATTTTATCATTGTTGCCTTCGCTGTATTCATGGTAATCAAAGGAATTAATTCCATGAAGAAAGCGGAGCCTGCACCACCTCCGGCTGGTCCTTCAAATGAAGAAAAATTACTTTCTGAAATCAGAGATCTTCTAAAGAAATAATTAATTCAGGAAACAAGGCAGCTCCTCAAAGGGCTGCCTTTTCTTGTTCACTAAACTTATTAATAAAAAAATATGAAGCGTTTATTACTTACAATTTCAACTATTGCAGTAGTTAGTTCCTCGTCAATGGCACAGGAAACAGCTGCTGTTGACACTTCCTGGAAAACAGGTGGTATAATCGGATTAAATTTCACTCAGGTTAGTCTTTCAAACTGGGCTGCCGGCGGACAGAATTCAATCTCGGGTATTGCATTATTTAACTATTATGCCAATTATAATAAAGGCAAAAACATCTGGGATAATTCTATTGATCTGGGTTATGGTTTAACTCAAAATGGTGATGCCGATCCGATTAAAAGTGAAGATAAAATTGACCTCGCTACCAAATATGGTCGCTATGCCTTCAAACATTGGTATTATTCTGCGTTATTAGGATTTAAAAGTCAATTCACACCTGGCTACAATTACCCTGATGATTCGACTAAAATCTCCAATTTCATGGCTCCTGCCTATATCACTTTGGCATTAGGTATGGATTACAAACCAAACGATAACTTTTCGGTAATGATTGCTCCGGTAACTGGCCGTATTATAATAGTTAACGACGAAGATCTTGCAGATGCCGGTGCCTTTGGAGTTGATCCTGCCGAATACAACGAGCTGTTCGAAAAGGTAAAAGATGGAGAAAAAATGCGTACTGAATTTGGTGCATCTATCAGAGCTCTTTACAAAAAGACATCATTG
Source organism: Bacteroidota bacterium (assembly GCA_016713525.1). GTDB lineage: Bacteria > Bacteroidota > Bacteroidia > AKYH767-A > OLB10 > JADKJB01. Next base: position 264,850 of record JADJOZ010000012.1, read on the forward strand.
AAAATGTTAACCTCCAAACGAAACTGGAATTGTTCAGCAACTACCTGGAAGATCCACAAAACATCGATGTTAACTGGGAAGTTTTAATTTCTATGAAAGTAAACAAATACATCACGGCTACTCTGGCAACACAATTAATTTATGATGATAATACTATTATTGCTGTTGATAATAACAGTGATGGCATTATCGATGAAGCCGGACCAAGAACTCAATTTAAAGAAGTTTTGGGAGTAGGCTTCTCTTATAAATTTTAAAAAAGTTCCCTCATAAAAAAACGGCTTTCACTAGAATGGTGAAAGCCGTTTTTCATTTTGTAGAAAGGTTTATTTTTTCCCAAAAAGTCCGCCCAGCATATCACCCAGCTGACCTTTCATAGCATCTTTGGCACCTCCCGAAAGCATTCCGGCCAGATCATCCATGGAAGAACCATCACCATCTTTATCGAGCATTTTTCCGAAGTCGATTCCGGAAGTTTTACCACCGGTCAGACTGCTGAAAATTCCACCTAAATCGATACTCTTATCGTTAGGATCATTGGTTTTATTTACCAGACTACCTAAAACACCAGGCAGGAGGGAAGCAACCATTCCTGCCGCTTGAGATGAATTCAAGCCAAACTTCTCGGCTAATCCGGAAGCTACATTCCCTGAAATTTTTGCTACTGCCGGATTTTGTCCAATCCCTGACTTTCCGGTCAGCAAACTAATTACATCTTTTGCATTTCCCGAAGCTAGTTCTCCCTGCAAACCGCTTACAATAGATTTCGACGCATGCTGAATAGCTTCGTCATTTTTTTCATTTGGAATTGCCGGATTATTGATGATTGCATCTCCGGCATGGTCCTTTACCAATTGTACTAGTGTTTCAAACATGGCAGTATATTTTATATGGTTAGTAATTTTACAAGTAATAAAGGTAAGCAAATCTTTTCCTTTTTTTGAGATATTCCAAATCCGATTCATTGTTATAGGCTTCCTGCTCGAATAATATTTTTCGATAGGCCTGATCATGGTTCCAGGTCTGTATTAATTCGTACAGATAATTGACTACATAAATCAGATAAAAAGGCAATATTAAAAGCTCTAGCTGCTGCCTGAGATGAATTTTTTCATGATTCAATAAAACAGCATCTTTCTTGGCCGCCTTTTCGTGCAGAAAAATGAATGGAAAAATAGCAATTCCCCGCCTGCGCATAAATGGTAAAATGAATATGATCACTTTTATGGTTTGTTCTTGAAAACCTTTTCAAATGCCACTTTCAGATCATCCGCCAGTACATCTGCTTTGTTTTTGACTTCTCTTCCAATTTCTCCCACTTGACTCTTCAGATTATCCTCAAAATCAATGCCCTGAAACGCTTTATCGAGTGGATTATGAATAATTCCCGGTAGCCGCTTCTTTAAATATTCTGAAACTACTTTCAATGCCTCAGTAGCCTGTACATCACTGATTCCGGTTCTTTCCATCAACTGTTTTTTAAGCTCTTCCATGTTATTTTAATTTAATCTTCAAATTTAGTAAGGAATAATGAATTTGTTGACTATGAAATTGATTCCTTAACAAAACTGAATGCATTCTCAACTGTTATCTTTGCTGATACTAATTATGAAATACATCACTCAAATAGTGCTATTTGTCGTTATTTCCTTTGCGGGATGTACCGGCCAGCCTACGGAAAAAGCATTTAGTTCAATTCCGGATAATGAAAACTTAAAACCCGATAGTTTAATGAATACTAGTCAATCAGTTGATACAGCAACATTCGGAAATGGCTGCTTTTGGTGTACCGAAGCAATTTTCCAATCACTTAAAGGAGTTGCTACTGTAACTTCCGGTTATTCGGGTGGACAAACCGAAGATCCTGATTACAAATCGGTGTGTACCGGGCAAACCGGACATGCTGAAGTGATTCAGATTACCTTTGATCCTTCTGTAATTTCTTTCGAAGAATTACTGGAAGCATTCTGGGCAAGTCATGATCCAACAACATTGAACAGACAAGGCGCTGATGTTGGAACACAATACCGTTCAGTGATTTTTTATCACAATGATGTACAGCGAAAACTGGCTTCCGAATTCAAAGAACACCTGAACCAGAAAAAAGTATTTCCTTCACCAATAGTCACTGAAATTAGTCCCTTTACCAAATTTTATAAAGCCGAAAATTATCATCAGCAGTATTTTAATCTGAATGGTTCTGAACCCTATTGCACTTTTGTAATTAAACCTAAACTCGATAAATTCAAGAAAGCATTCCACGACAAATTGAAGTAATCGATTGCTGTTTAGTAGATTTCAATGTTAAATTATGCTGCAATAGTTTTATGAAAAGAATTCATGATTTCGAAGCATTACCATCACGATACCGGGCAAATCTGATCAACTCGATACCTGGATTCAAACCTGTTTCTTTGGTTGGTACCATCAATGAAAATGGTGCTGAAAATCTTGCTATTTTTAATTCCTTCTTCCATATTGGAGCAAATCCGCCATTGTTGGGGATGGTTTTTCGTCCTGAAGGTGAAGTGGAACGCCACACACTTGAAAATATTCGCAAAACAGGTTGCTATACAATTAATCATCTTAACAAAGATATCGTTGTAAATGGACATCATGCCGGAGCTAAATTCCCGGCATGTATTTCTGAATTTAAGGCGTGTGGACTTACACCCTGGTATTCAGCCACACTTTTAGCTCCATATGTTAAAGAATCAACCATAAAAATTGGTATGCATCTTCATAGTGAAATTCCCATCGCAGCCAACAATACAATCCTAGTTATTGGCACTGTCACCGAAATATGGCTTCCAGAAAATGTTCTTTCCGAAGATGGATTTGTTAATCTGGCCCAGGCAGGAACCCTTGCAGGAAGCAATCTGGATGCCTATTACGAAGCTATCAGGTTAGTCAGATTAAGTTACCCCAAACCTGATTCTGTCCCTTCTCAGATCTGATTTAAATGCCTTTGAGCGGCTGATTTGGTCATCAATCATTAAGAAATTCTTAATAAATAAGTTTCTAACTCTCACATTACATTGATAAGGTATTTTTGAGTTGTTCAAACTCACCAAAATGACCGTCATCAGTTACTTTCTCGACTCTGAAAGCATTTTTCGAAGATGCCAGAAACTCATCCTAAAAAATGGTATTCACATTATTCGTACGAATGCCGAAGAAGGAACCATTCATGGTTTGAAAAAATCAGGACTCATTGGCCCCAATATTGAAGTATTGATAAAAATTTGTTCGCAAAGTAATACGCAAACCCGACTTGAAATTACCAGTAAACAAGCTAAAGGTTTTTTGTTACCATCGCAGGAAAAGCTTAAGAAATTCGAAAGCAGGCTGGTGGAGCAACTTTACAGCAATTTGCTGTAATAGCAACTTTATCTCAAAAAGATAACTGAAAAATTGGATGAACTTCATTTTACTTGTTGTTTGCCGATGCCCTTAAATTTTCCTGTTCAAAGACACTTCCCAAATAACCCTTATCGATTCCCTGTTCATTGAAATTCCTGTTGACCGCATATAGTGCCTCGGTTAAAATATCGAATGAATAAACTGAATAGCCACCTCCCAATTTTCGATTGGCTTCACGGAATAATTCGGAAACTGTTTTGCCTTTCATTTCGCCTTCGCGAATTACAAGCTCAGCCAGACTAACCAATCCCTCACGGCGATAATGATCGAGTGCCAGATTTAATGCTAAAGTTAAAGTCTCACCGGCTAAAGCATTCTTATAAACCATACCCGGATTCGTCATTTGACCGAATGGTAATGGTTTTGAACTCATCCCTGAAGGAAGGAATTTTTCAATCTCAGATGGATCTGTAAATACTATTTTATTTTCCGTACCAATAATTAATCCCTCAGGAAAATACCGATCGAAAATCATTTTTAACTCTTCACTTTTCTGACCTCCCCATTTACCCTGAGAATAGGTAATCACATTGAGATCTGTTAATGGTTTGCCCGCTGCAAATACCATCGGACTTTTGCTGATTCCCGCAGCAATAATCAATAGTAAAATGTAAATTCTGTGTTTCATTTTTATTGTTGGTTTTAGATCAATTTACATCCGCTATCTAAATGCAATCCCGTTTTTTTGGCGAATGACCTGTTTGAATTGGTAAAAGATGTTCTTGTCACTGCAGAAAAAAATTAACCATGCACTTTCTGTTCATCGTTCCTGAAAATTAGTTTAGCTAACTTATTCAACATTTACAATAACTTGATAATCAATTAAATACTTGACAATTAAGAATAAAATGCCGATTATCATTCACTCTGAAGGGGAGACCGATTGCGTTTTGTGGTAATTTTGCAATTCCATGAACCGGCTTCCCATTACATTTAAAAGCTTTCTATTACTCCTTTTAGGATGGTTTTTATATATTCAACAAGCTAATTCTCAGATTACTACACAAGTTTATAGTGAAAATTTTAACATTGGATCCGGTGGTTGGACTATCGGGGGATATGCACCTTCATGGAAGCGTGGAATTCCATCACTCCCCAATATAGTATCCAATGGAACACCTTGCTTCGTCACAGGGGATGCAGGTGCCAGTGCTGTTGATCCATTAACGCAGTGCATTACCATCCCGGGAGCAACAACTACCGGCAATTTTTATAATTGCTGTGAAAGATCGTTTGTTGAGAGTCCGCCAATCGATTTAACTGGTATATTATCACCTATGGTCAGCATCGATTTCAACTTGCATTGCGAGCAGACTTTCGATGGTGCCAAGCTTCAGATTTCTGTAAATGGAGGTCTGAACTGGAGTGATGTGGGTACATATTCCGGAAGCGCATATGAAACATTTCCATCATCTGTTAATTGCAGGGAAACTAATTGGTATAATAAGTCGGGTGTCAATTATCTAAACAGCACTTCCGGTGGTTGCAGTAATGTTTCTTTCAGCTTCGGTGGTGGTAATTCAGGATGGTCGGGTGGGTGTGGACAAGGAAGCGGGGGAGCATGTTCCAACCCCGATAGTCATGGCACCAATGGATGGATTACTGCAACGCATTGTTTAACCCAGGCAGCGAATAAACCCGATGTACGTTTAAGAGTTGTTTTTGGTGCAGGATCACAAACCTATTCCGATGGCATAGGCTTCGACAATGTGAAAATATTTGATATGTTTCCTGTTACCGCATTTACGGCTGTACAAAACTCCGCATGTCAACCTCAAATTCAATTCAACAATTTAACCGATTGTGCTGCATCTTATGTGTGGGATTTTGGAACAACTGGTGCGGGAAACAGTTCCATCGTAGCGAATCCAATGTTTAGTTATGATTTACCTGGAACCTATCTGGTTACTTTAAGTGCAACCGATTATTGTGGTGGGACCAGACAAATTACGCAACAGGTTTTTGTGAATCCGGGAGGCGCTCCATTCATTGATACTATTTACACCACAGCCTCCGGTATTTGCAATACCATTCTTGATTCACTAGTCATAGAAGTAAGCCCTGCTATTCCTGGATCGCCTCCATATAACGTAGCCTATAATTTTAATGGTGTTACGCAACCACCTGTAACTACCAGCAACTTAACTATTGTCATTCCCGGAATTGGCAGCGGTTTAGTCGACCAAATTATTCTATCAGATGGTTCTGCATGTGATGTTGCATTTCCAAATTCATTCTCGGTTCCATTTAATTCTGATGGCATTACAGTTGATGCCGGAAATGATACAACTATCCTTATTGGAAATGAAGTAGTATTGAAGGCTTCTGCCACACTGGCAACAGCATTTTCATGGAATGGACCATCTATATTTACAGATCCGCTCTTATCACAAATAACAGCTTATCCCCAAAATACAACACCTTATCAGGTAACTGCAACCTCAGTAAATGGTTGTACTGCATCTGATGAAGTAATTGTAACGGTGAAAGATAATTTGCCGTGCGATCTGTATTACATCCCCAATTCATTTACACCAAATGGGGATGGAAAAAACGAGAAATTGGAAGTATTCATCAGTCCTGAAATGCGAATCAGTGAATTCCAAATGGCAGTTTACAACAGGTGGGGACAATCTATTTATATTTCATCTAATCCTGAATCAGGATGGGATGGGGGAGATGCCGGAACAGGTATTTATGTTATTGATGTAAACTTCACCTGTACCAGTCAAAAGAAATCACGATTTACCGGAACGGTAACTTTGATAAAATAACCGTGACAGCACACAATTACCTGAAACAAAAAACAGGTTGTAAAAACCTGTTTTTAAAAGCTGGTGATTGAAAGACTATTCATCATCTTCGTCACTGTCACTTGCTATATCAGCATCATTAATCATGGATGCGATTTTATCGGCAGGTAAGGTCGCATTTGCCTCAATAATATTTTCATAAATACTTGCCAGGTTTCTCGCTGTTAATGGCCCATTTTTATGGTTTTTCTCGAGTGCCTTGATTACTGCCTTCTTTAAATCTTCGTTCATAGTTTGGTTGAATTTTATAATTCCTGCTTTAAATGCTATTCTAAATTGTAATTGACCTCAAATTTAATTATTCAACTTAACAAAAAGTGAATGATTGTTCTGTTTCTGATTAACTACCTGAAAATAAGATTATTTTTTTATTCACTGTGAATAAACTTTGGGTTTAAAAATACTTTTCAACCACGCCAGAGCAAAAAAAAACTGCTCAACTTTAAGCTGAGCAGTTCATTTTGGTGATCCCGCTGGGATTCGAACCCAGGACCACTACATTAAAAGTGTAATGCTCTACCAGCTGAGCTACGGAATCGGGTATTTGGTTTTTGGCAAGTAGGCCAAACGAGGCTGCAAAAATAGGAACTACTCTGATGTTTTCAAAAGAGTATCTGTAATTTTATTAACATTCACTCAAATTAACTGAATGTCAGTTTTTTAAATTGTCAGAATCAATGATTTTAAGCCTCTGAAAGGGCTTTGTCCGATCAAAAAGATACCTGTAAGTGATCAATGTTCGGCAGATTTGTGTCCCGAGTGCACGCACAATGGAGATCATTTTGGGATTAAAATCACCAATCCACTGTATTTCCATATCCTTATATTTATTCCTTTTTCGAATCCATTTGGCACCACTCCAGATCAAAAATCCATCAACTCCTTTGCCTTGTTGCTCCGGAACAATTCCAAAAACAATGCCGTAGAGTTTTTCATTCTTTCCAAAATGCTTTAACCACAAAAACCGAAGTTTTTGAATGAGTCCGAATTTGCCATTCAGATGTTTGAAGTATTGATTCAATTCGGGCAAATTCAACCAGGCACCAACCGGCTGATTTTTATAATACACGAAAAAAATAATGTCTTCTTCCATAACCGGTTTCATCTTTTTGAAGAGTGAAACCGTTTGCTCCTCCGTAATATTTTTACCGCCGGCATGTTTGGCCCATGCCTTATTGTAAATTTCAGTAAAATCGGCAGCATACTTTTCCAGATTATTCTTTTTTTATATGCTCTGCACGATAATCTGGGTTTTTGGAAAGCATCTGGTAAGCCTTCTCAAATTTCGGATCAATATCTTGATTCACTTTTAAAGCAAAACAATATTGTTGGAAATGCTCCTTAAAGCCGAAATTTTCGAACAGTTGTTTGTAATAGGGTGGGTTGTAATTCATTGCATAAACAGGTTCATAAAATCCATCTATCAACAAGCCCCACCAACGGTCGCGCTCACCAAAATTAACAGGTCCATCCATGGCTTCCATACCAACAGACTTTAGCCATTCCACACATTTGTCGAAAAGTAAATTTGCCGCCTGCTGATCATCGATACACTCAAAAAAGCCCATTCCACCTGTTGGTTGATCATTTTTATTCGCTGTTTTATCGTTTACAAAAGCCGCAACACGTCCAATTACCACATCTTTGGTATCTTTTAATAGCCAGCGAATAAGCTTCCCATGCCTGAAAAATTTATTCTTTTTCGGATCAAAAACCATCTCAACATCATGATTCATAGGTCGAATCCATTCCGGATCATTCGCATAAATTCGTAATGGCAACTCCAGAAATTCCTTTTTATCGGTCTCCGATTTTACTTCAATGATTTTCATAGTGTGCGAAAGTACCATATTTTGCTAAATTTGTGAACGCAAAATGAAAGGGAAAACAGTAATTATAACAGGTGCATCTTCCGGAATAGGGAAGGCATGTGCCCTATTTTTTGCCTCCCGGGGCTCCAATGTGGTTATTACCGGCCGTAATGAAGCTAACCTTACCGAAACTCTGAAAGAAATCCATAAAACAGGTGCAAAAGCAATAGCAGTCAGAGCCGATGTTAGTATTTTGGCTGATGCTCAGAAAATAATCGATCAAACCCTTCACGAATTTAATGCTATTGATGTGCTCATTAATAACGCTGGAATTTCTATGCGCGGATTATTTGCTGAAACTAATCTGGATGTTTTGCATCAACTCATGAATACCAACTTTTGGGGAACTGTTTATTGCTCCCATTTCGCACTTCCGCATATTCTTAAAAACAAAGGTTCCGTAGTTGGAATTTCTTCAATTGCAGGTAAGAAAGGATTACCAGGAAGAACCGGATATTCCGCTTCAAAATTTGCTATGGAAGGTTTTTTAGAAACATTGCGTACTGAGAACCTGAAAAAAGATCTTCATGTACTGATTGCATGTCCCGGATTTACTGCCAGTGCTATTCGGAACGCTGCTTTAGGTCCTGATGGAAAGCCGCAATCTGAATCACCCCGCGATGAAAAGAAAATGATGTCGGCAGAAACAGTTGCCGAACATATTTACAATGCAGTAGTGAACCGTAAACGAGATCTGGTACTTACATCAAATGGAAAATTAACTATTTTCCTGAACAAATTCTTTCCGGGATGGCTCGATAAAGTTGTGTATAATCATATGGCCAAAGAACCCGGCTCACCATTCAAATAATATCTTATAACTTTAAGAACTTCATACTTATGAATGCACACTTTCCAAAAATCGCCATCGTTGGTTTAATAATAACATTATTAATTGGCTGCAGTAATCCTCAAAAGGAACTGAACCAAAAAATTGCAACGCTTGAAAAGCAGCTGATGTCAGATTCTTCTATGACTCCGATTCCTGAAAAAGCAAAAGAAATGATTGCGTTGTATAATGATTATGTGACCAAATTTCCTGACGACAGCCTTTGTGCCAATTATCTTTTTAAAGCCGGCGATCTGGCATCCAAAATTAATAACCCAGAACTCGCAGTTGAAACTTTTAGCAGACTCATAAGTAAATACCCGAAATCGCCGGATGCACCTGTGGCTTTATTTTTACAAGGTTTCATTTATGAAAATCAGGCCGGAAATCCTGCCAAAGCAAAACCTTATTATGAAGCATTTCTGAAACAATATCCCGACCATCCATTAAGCGGAGATGTTTCTTTTTCTCTAGAACATCTGGGTAAAACACCGGAAGAATTAATCCGCGAATTTGAACAAAATACCACTGCCGCCGATAGCGCAATTATTTCTGCCGCTCAGTAATAACCTATTTGATTATGGAAAAAAAACGGGCAACCCGAAAAGATAAATTTACTGCTGAACCAAAGAAAAACAGGGAGATTACCTCTGAAAAGAATAAATCAACCGGTTTAATAGGTGGTATCATAATCGCTGTTTTGGGATTTATCTTGTATTCAAATACCCTGAATCACGGATTTACGCTCGATGATTATTCCGTAATCCTGGAAAACAGGGTCACCAAACAAGGTATATCTGCGATTCCTGAAATTTTCAAAACAAGCTATCGGTATGGCTATCATTTTACATCAGATGACTTATATCGTCCGGTTGTAAAAGCAATGTTCGCAGCAGAATGGGACATGGGAAATCAAAGTCCCAAAGCCGGTCACTGGATGAATGTATTATTCTATGCTTTGACAGGATGGATTCTTTACTTCTCCTTGTTACGAATCTCCAAAGGGAATGTGTTGTTTGCGTTTATTAGTGCTGCTCTGTTCATTGCTCATCCGGTGCACACCGAAGTAGTAGCCAGTATTAAGAGCCGCGACGAAATTCTGGCTTTCCTTTTCAGCATTTGGGCACTTGAAAGATATATCACTTCCATCAGAAATAAAAAAACATCAACACTTATAACCGCTGCTGCACTATACCTGATTGCACTACTTTCTAAAGAATCTGCCATCACATTCCTCGCTGTTTTTCCTTTGACAGCCTGGTTTTTCACGGATGAAAAGCCTGTTGACAGCCTCAAAAAACTTATCCCTGTTGCCGGTGCTGCATTGCTATTCCTTATAATCCGTGCTGCAGTACTTTCGGGCGCGACAACTGATAGTGTAAGCGTTGCCGACAACCTGCTTATGGCCGCGAAAGATCCCGTTACCCGCTTTTGTACCGCTGTCCTTATTCTTGGTCTCTACCTGAAGTTACTGGTTTTCCCGCATCCCCTTGTATTCGATTATTCGTTCAATCAGATTCCTTTGGTAAATGCTGGCGATCCGTATTTCATAGCAGCTGCCCTGGTGCATTTAGGACTTTTGGTATTTGCAATTAAAACCATTAAAAGCAAAAATCTTTTCGCATTTTCTATTTTATATTATTTCATTACGATTTCCATCTTCTCCAATATTTTGATAACTATCGGGTCATCGATGGGAGAGCGCTTTTTATACGCTCCATCTCTAGGTTTTTGTATGGCCGTCGCACTCGGAATTTCAAAGCTTGCAGGTTCTGTAGAACAAACTTCTGAAGTAACTATGCAACCACTTTTGAAACCCAAATTATTAATTCCTTTATCAATGCTGATTGTTGCTTATTCCTTTAAAACCTTTGCTCAAAACCCGGTTTGGAAAAACAATTTTACTCTTTATTCAGATGGAGTTAAAAATTCTCCAAACAGTACCCGAACTCACTATTATCTGGGAAATTATCTGGTGAAGCCTGAAGTTTGGGAAGGTAAAAGCAATGAGATCCGTGATTCTATTTTGTATAGGGGAATTGGTTCCTTGAAGAAATCCATTGAGATCTATCCATATTTTGCCGATGCATTTACCCAAATGGGTGTTGCTTATTATAAGATGAATAAGCTTGACAGTGCTATGATTTGTTATCAGGGTGCCCTCAAATTAAACCCCGGCTATGCAACAATTCACAACAATATTGGCACTGTTTATTTTTCAACCGGAAAATATCCGGAAGCTCTCAAGGCTTTCCTGAAGGCCACACAACAAGACCCCAGGTATGCCGAAGCTCATGCAAATGCAGGCAGTGCCTATGGAATGATGCAGCAATATGACAATGCTTTATCGAGCTTATTTCAAGCTATAAAATGGGATCCGAATTATGCTCAGGCTTACTTTTTTATTGGAATTACTTACCAGTTTAAAGGTGACAAAGCGAATTCCGAAGCCTATCTTGCAAAAGCTTACAAACTCGATCCTTCGTTAAAGAAAAACTGATTATTGCAGTTCTCTTGATAGTATTTTCTCAAGCTCTTCTGCCGTTAAATTAGCTCTTAATTCACCATCACGGGCAACAGCAATGCCTCCGGTTTCTTCTGATACCACAATTGCCAACGCATCACTTTGCTCTGAAATGCCAAGTGCTGCACGATGTCGCATTCCATAATGAGCCGGCAATTCGGCATTATCGGTTACGGGCAAAACACACCGGGCAGCTTTTATCTTATTTCCTGTAATAATAATTGCCCCATCGTGCATAGGACTGTTTTTAAAAATATGCTTTCAATTAACCTCTTTGAAACCTCCGCATCCATGATGTCGCCGGTAGTAGCATAGAATTTCAAATCCGAATTACGGGAAATGACAATCAGCGCTCCGGTGCGGCTTTTAGCCATATTGGTGCAGGCTTTCACAATTGGAGTAATATTGGTTGCTGAAGCTTTTTGAAATTGAAAATTCCATTTGAATAAATTCCTGGCAAAGGTGTTTTTAGCTAAGAAACTGTTGGCTCCCAGCAAAATCAGGAATCGCCGGACTTCCTGCTGAAAAACGATGATCAAAGCAATTACGCCAACCCCGATAAACTGTCCCAACAATGCCCCCAATAGTTGCATATCGAGGACCTTTACACATAACCACCACAGGAGGTATATTGATATTAATCCGATGAAAATATTCATCGCCACACCACCTTTGAGCAACTCATAAAGTTTATAAAGCAAAAAGGCTACCAACAGAATATCGATGATATCCAGTAACCGGATGCTTAAAAAGCCAATATGAAATATTTCCATGTGGTAAAATTAAAAACAATATCGCAATAATGAACGGTTCCGGTTCACAGGTTATTCACGTCAGATACTGATAAGTAAAATCGATAAGGAAGAAAAGCATCCTCTTTCGCATAATCAACTCCGATTCGGGGAGTAACCAATAATTTACCGGGATTAAATTGCAGATTTCGGTCTTCAATCCAAATAGTTTTACCTGAAAGTTTCACCCGGTTATGAGCGATACCGATGCCCAGTGCTTTAGAAACTTTTCCGGGACCATTGAATGCGGTACCGGAATCGCGTCCTTTAACACCACGCCGGTTAAACATTATTTCTGCATTTAATAAAGGATAAATACCTCTGATCAAAACAGCATGAGGGACACCCGCAACATTGGTTACTACATTAAAAAGATGATGAATCCCATAACATAAATAAACATACGAAATCCCTCTCCTTTTCATACATCACACGGGTACGCTCCGTATTTCTTCCTCCATAAGCATGACTGGCTTTGTCAGTTTCTCCGGCATAAGCTTCAGTCTCTGAAATAACCCCGGCACAAACTTGTCCGTCAATTCTGGTAAACAGAACTTTTCCTATTAAATCGCGGGCAACGGCGACAACATCGGCTTTTAAATAATAATCATTTGGTAGTTTCACCTGACTTTTTCCCTTTCGGTTTAACAATTACCAATCTGCCATTGCTATTGTATTTAATCATGGCCTGATCTACCATCCAGGTAATCAGATGCAAAATTTTCTCACTTTGAAGGGGTTTTAAATGCTGCATGATATCATCCATTGTTGCAGGTCCTGCAGTTACGAATTCCATGACCTGAGTGCTGAATTTGTCAATTTCAATGGCATTCAGATCAAGCTTATTGAGTTCCCTGCAATAATCACAATTCCCGCAACGATGCAAACCTGTTTCACCAAAATAGGCAAGCAATACCATGCTCCTGCATAAATGAGTGGAAGTAACATAGGAAATCACTGTTTCAGATTTGGAAATATAAAGCTCTTTCCGTTTCAGATATTTCTTTTCATCGATACTCAAATAAGTAGCCTCTTCCCGGGGTTGAGTGAAAGTTAACTGAGGCAAATCTTTTCGTGGCGAATAGGATAAAATTCCTGCCTGATGCAGAAAATTCAGACGAGTTACCACATCGTCAAAAGTGAATTGTAACCGGTTAGCCAACTCGGGTTCATTAATTCTCACAAAATCGTCAAATACTCCTTCACAGGAACGCAAAATTGTTTTAATAAACAGGTCGTATCGGGGATGGGCAACCTGAAAATTATAAAGGTCAAAATTACTGACTTTAAAATGAATTTTTGAGGGTGAAAATACGGCATCAGTCAATGAAATTAAACCTTCCGATTCCAATAAACGCAGGCAACTCAAAGTGGTGAGAGGATTAAAATTATAATTTGCAATAAACCTGGTAATTTCAAAGTCAAAACTAACACCAATACCTGAATTGACCGGTACCTGCAGGTAATTGGCGAGTGCCTGATACACATTTTTTATTTCTTTGATAGGAGGGAAGGAAGTTTCCCGTCGATTTTTTAAATCCAGAATGTCTGATTCATTATATAAAACTATGGCAAAAGCACTTTGTTCATCACGCCCTCCACGTCCGGCTTCCTGATAGTAGGATTCCAGGTTATCGGGCAGGTCCATATGAATTACAATACGGACATCGGGTTTATCGATACCCATTCCGAATGCATTGGTACAAACCATAATTCTGGTCCGGTTATGCTTCCAGTCATCCTGTTTCTGACTTCTGAGTTCAGGATGTAAGCCTGCATGATAATAATCGGCTGATATTTTGTGTTGCTGCAGCACCTTGGCAAATTCACGTGTTCTTTTACGATTTCTGACATAAACTACACCGGTTCCTCTGACTTTAGAAAGAATTTCAACCATTCGTGTAATCTTATCCTCGACATGATACACCAGATAGCTCAGATTCTTTCTTTCGAACGATTTGGTGAAGAAATTTGGCTTTCGGAATGCCAGTTGCTTCATAATATCATCGCGCACCTCAGGGGTTGCCGTAGCGGTTAATGCCATTACCGGTGTGCCGGGATGTAGTTCACGTATTTCCGCAATTCGCAGGTACGGAGGACGGAAATCGTAACCCCACTGAGAAATACAATGTGCTTCATCAACAGCAATCATACTCAGCTTCATTTTTGAGATGCGTTCTTGCACTAATTCAGATAGCAGACGCTCGGGTGACAGGTATAAAAACTTAACCTGACCATAAATGCAATTATCGAGTGCCACATCAACAGCATCGCGACTCATTCCGGAGTACACGGCAACCGCTTTAATACCTTTATCAATCAGATTTTCAACCTGATCTTTCATAAGGGCAATCAGTGGAGAAATCACAATACAAACACCGTCAAGAACCAATGCTGGGACCTGAAAGCAGACAGATTTCCCTCCTCCGGTAGGCAACAGTGCCAAAGTATCATTACCTTGTAAAAGAGAATGAATAATCTCTTCCTGCAAGGGTCTGAAACGATCGTGTTTCCAGTACTGTCGTAATATCTGAAGTGGTTTGTCGGGCATATTGAAAATGGGCCTTTAAAAGCAATATAGACAGCGAAGATAAGGAAAATTAGGAAAAGGAACGGGAGGGAAGGGGCATAAACGTAAAAAGCCCACCGGGAACGGCAGGCTTTTCAAATTTATGCTTTAAAGAATTATTTCTTCTTTTTAGCAGCAGCTTTCTTCTTAGGAGCAGCTTTTTTAGCAGCAGCTTTCTTTTTAGGAGCAGCTTTTTTCTTAGCAGCAGCTTTTTTCTTAGGAGCAGCTTTCTTTTTAGTAGCAGCTTTTTTCTTAGCAGCAGCTTTCTTTTTAGGAGCAGCTTTTTTCTTAGCAGCAGCTTTCTTCTTAGGAGCAGCTTTTTTCGCTGACATTACTTTCTTAGCAGCTTTTTTCTTAGCAGCTTTCTTTTTAGCAGCAGGTTTTTTCTTAGGAGCAGCTTTCTTAGCAGCAGCTTTCTTCTTAGGAGCAGCAGCTTTTTTAGCTACTTTCTTTGCAACTTTTTCTTAGCAGCAGCCTTCTTTTTTGGAGCAGCTTTTTTTGCAGCAGCTTTCTTTTTAGGAGCGGCTTTCTTTGCAGAAACAGACTTCGATTTAGAAGCAGATTTCTTTACTGATTTTTTTTTCATCATGATTTTTGTTAATTAATTAATTGGTTAATACACTTTTTTACTTAGTTTCTTTTCTAAAGGTTACAATTAGCTCTTATTCATCTCATTTATATAATTCCTTTGATGTGTAGTGAACCTAATTCACAAGTTGCAATCATGTAAATCCATTTCATGGAATACAGATTCCGTCCACATCTTAAATCTATACAGGTACTATTTTATCAGCCTGGTATTGTCCTGCCTTCAACTTAACTTGAATTTTGGTGAAGGCATCAATGGTATACTTTACATCTTCCAGGGTATGAACTGCTGTAGGAATTAACCGAAGCATGATCACACCTTTTGGTACCACCGGATAAACAACCATGGAGCAGAAGATATCATAATTTTCCCGTAAATCGATAATCAGATTGGTGGCTTCCGGAATTGATCCATTCAGGTAAACCGGAGTAACCGGTGACTCAGTATTTCCGATTTCGAAGCCTGCTGCTACGAGTCCTTTTTGAAGGGCTCTGACAATTTCCCATAAATTGTCTTTTAATTTAGGCTGGGTTCTTAATAATTCCAACCGTTTGAGTGCCCCAACAACCAAAGGCATTGGTAATGATTTGGCAAATATTTGTGAACGCATATTGTGTTTGAAGTAATCAACCACCTGCGCATCACTTGCAATAAATGCACCTATTGATGCCATTGACTTGGCAAATGTGCCAAAATAGATATCAATTCCATCCTGAACACCTTGTTCTTCGCCGGTACCTGCACCTGTTTTGCCCATAGTTCCGAAACCATGTGCATCATCTACAAATAACCGGAAAGAATACTTCTTCTTTAAGGCTACTATTTCTTTCAACTTGCCCTGATCACCCGACATTCCAAATACACCTTCTGTAATTACAAGGATTGCTCCACCTGTTTCTGTTGCCAGTCTGGTAGCTCTTTCCAATTGTTTTTCAAGATTGGCTATATCATTATGCGGGTAAACAAAACGTTTGCCCATATGTAATCTCACTCCATCTATAATACAGGCATGAGATTCCGAATCGTATACAATTACATCATGGCGGTCAACTAAACAATCAATGGCACTCACCATTCCCTGATACCCGAAATTGAGCAGGATAGAAGCCTCTTTCATTTCGAATTCGGCAAGTTCTTTTTCGAGTTGTTCGTGTAAAACACTGTTTCCCGACATCATCCTGGCGCCCATCGGAAGTGCATTGCCATATTTAACAGCAGCATCACCGTCGGCTTTTCTGACTTCAGGATGGTTGGCTAATCCAAGATAATTATTGAGACTCCACACTAATTTTTCTTTACCGCGAAAAATCATCTTGTTTGAAATTTCTCCCTCTAATCTGGGAAACATAAAGTAACCATAAGATTCTTTCGAATGCATCCCTAATGGTCCGCGGTTCTTAAGTAGTTTTTCAAACAAATCTGTCATATGTCCGGCTTATAGTTTTTTGCCTTGGAAATTATTCCGAAAGATCAACACAATTTTTCTTTTTAAAACACGTAAGGTCAGAATGTTTTCAACAACAAATTGTTAATGACGCAAATATACAAAAAAATGTTTCCAAAATAATTCTTATCTTTGTATCATGAAAAGAAACCTGATCCCATTTACATTCATTTTACTTTTTCAATTCTTACTTTTAGTTCATGCAGTAAGTTTAGTAAAATACAAAAGAGCACTGATATGGAAGCAAAATATCAGGCAGCTGTTAAGTACTATGAAAAGAAAAGTTATTTCCAGGCACTCCAGTTGTTCGAAGAATTAATTACCGTTTTCAGAGGAACAATCCGTGCTGAAGAAACTTACTTCTATTATGCACAATGCTATTTCGAAACCGGAGATTATACCATCGCTGCATATCACTTTAATAATTTCAACCAAACTTTTCCAGGTTCCGCAAAAGCTGAAGAAGCACTTTTTAAAAATGCATATTGTTATTATCTCGATTCACCGGTTTCATCACTCGACCAGAAAAATACACTTGATGCAATCCGTCAATTTCAACTTTTTGTAAACAGATATCCGCAATCAGATAAAGTTCAAAACTGCAATCAACTTATTGATGAACTCCGCCTCAAATTAGAAACTAAGGAATTTAATAATGCCAAACTTTATTTTAAAACCGGACAAAATAAAGCTGCTTTGACTGCATTCCAAAATGTGATTAAATCATTTCCTTCATCTATATATAAAGAGGAGTGCCTTTATTTAGCTTTCCGTTCTTCTTATTTATATGCCAACCAAAGTATCGATTCTAAAAAATCTGAACGCTATAAATATGCAATCGAAAGCTACTATAAACTAATCGATGCCTTCCCCTCAGGCAAATTTAACCGTGACGCCGAGAAAATCTTCCTGGAATGCCAGGATCGCCTGAAAAAGCTGGAAAAAAGTGCCAATCTCATATAATTTCATTACTTTTGCACCTCATTTAATACTGAAGGAACCATGTCTTATAAAAATGCAGCTTCTACCACCATTACCCGAGATCTTCTCCAATACGAAAAAGGAACAGGTAATATCTATGAATCACTGGTAGTTATAGCTAAAAGAGCCAATCACATCTCCTCAGAACTGAAAGAAGAACTTCAGAATAAACTGTCTGAATTCACTGCCAGTACAGATAATCTGGAAGAGGTTTTTGAAAATAGGGAACAAATTGAGATTTCTAAGTTCTACGAAAGACTCCCAAAGCCCGTCCTTATTGCCCTTCAGGAATATCTTGATGGTAAAATCTACCACAGGAATCCTGCCAAAGAACAATAATTTTTCCTCAACATGAGGCTCAGCGGAAAGAAAATCCTTTTAGGGGTCACCGGTAGTATTGCCGCATATAAATCCGCCGAATTAACTCGTCTGCTAATTAAAGAAGGGGCTGAAATTCAGGTTGTTATGACCAATGCTGCACATGATTTTGTGACGCCACTCACCCTCGGAACGCTATCCAAAAAACCTGTTTTTACCGAATTCAGCTCCCCCTCATCAGGCACCTGGAATAACCATGTGGAACTGGGAATCTGGGCTGATGCCATGCTCATTGCACCCGCTTCTGCCAATACCATTGCCAAAATAGCAGCCGGATATTGCGATAACTTATTGTTAGCCACATATTTATCTGCCAGATGCCCGGTTTTTATTGCTCCGGCAATGGATCTCGATATGTTCGCTCACCCAACCACAACCCAAAATATTTCCAGAATTCTATCGTTCGGTAATTGCATTTTAGGACCCGAATCCGGTGAACTTGCCAGCGGCCTGAAAGGGGCCGGAAGATTGGTTGAGCCTGAAACTATTGTTGAATACCTTATTAAAGCATTGTCTCCAGATAAAGCCTTGCAAGGTAAAAATGTACTCATTTCTGCGGGTCCTACCCGTGAAGCAATCGATCCAGTGCGATTTATATCCAACCATTCATCGGGAAAAATGGGTGTTGCTCTGGCCGAAGAAATGCAATTGAGAGGAGCACAGGTTACTCTGGTAATGGGACGAGGTGTGAAAAAGCCATCCAATGGTGCTATTAAATTAATTTCAGTGATCTCTGCTGCTGACATGCTTGAAGCCTGCATAAAGTTATTTCCGGAAACTGATATCGCAATCATGGCGGCTGCTGTTGCTGATTTTACTCCAGGAAATCCTGCTGATTCTAAAATGAAAAAAACAGGAAATACGCTGCAACTCGATTTGATCCCTACCACCGATATTCTTGCTACTATGGGGAAGGCTAAAAAAGATTCACAATTCCTGGTCGGTTTTGCACTTGAAACCGATAATGAATTGCAAAATGCTATTTCCAAACTGGAGAAGAAAAATCTGAATATGATTGTCCTGAATTCCATGAAAGATTCCGGAGCCGGTTTTAATTCAGATACCAATAAAATTACTATTATTGAGAAAAATAATAAGACTACCACTCCATACGATTTGAAATCTAAAAAGGAAGTAGCTACAGATATAGTTGATCACCTCATCTCTTGCCTCTCAAAATCATGAAAAAAATATCACTCCTTATTATAGTATCCCTTATGATTCATTTCACAGCTATTGCTCAGGAATTGAATTGTACGGTTACCGTTCTCACTCCGCAAATCCAAAGCAGCGATAAGAAAATTTATACCACCTTACAAACTGCCATTTACGAGTTCATGAATAATACACGATGGACCGGAGATGAATTTTTGAATCAGGAACGCATTGAATGTACTATGCAAATTACCATCAATGAAAGAGTTTCAAATGATGAATTTAAAGGTACTATCCAGATCTCTGCACGCCGTCCGGTTTATAAAACTTCCTATTATTCGCCCTTACTGAATTATAATGATGAGAATTTTCAATTCCGCTATATAGAATTTCAAACTATCGAATTCAATCAAACAGCAACTAATCCAAATCTCGCTTCTATACTGGCATTTTATGCATATATAATAATAGGTATGGATTATGATTCCTTTTCTCCGATGGGAGGAAGCGCGTACTTTCAGCAGGCACAAACAATTGTTGCCAACATGCAAAATAGCCCTGACCGAGGCTGGCGTGCCTTTGAAAGTACCCGAAACCGTTACTGGCTTTCCGAAAACTTAAACAATCCTGTTTTTAAACCTTTGCGTTCTTTCAATTATGAATTCCATCGTCAGGGACTCGATATCATGTCTGAAAAAAAGGATGATGCAGTAACTAACATAGCTACTTCCATTGAAGCACTGAAGCCTTTACACGATGATAAGCCTGGTAGTTTTTTAATGCAAACTGTCTTGTATTCGAAATCAGACGAAATAGTTAATATCTTCACAGGAGCCTTCCCTGAAGTCAAAACCAGAATGCTGAATGTGCTCAATGAAATCGATCCTGCCAATGGTACCAAGTATCAGGCTATCATGAATAAATAAGGTAAAATGAGTCTTCTTTATTCCTGAATATTTCAATATATTTACATTATCAGGCTTTTATTTTAATATGCTTCAACGATTATCTATCCGAAATTATGCGCTGATTGAAGAGCTGGATATCACTTTTTCAAAAGGCATGACTACAATTACCGGTGAAACAGGTGCCGGAAAATCCATTTTACTGGGAGCCCTGGCTTTGTTGATTGGAAGCAGAGCCGATTCATCCTCCTTATTGAAAAAAAATTTAAAATGTGTTGTTGAAGGAACCTTCCATATCGATAATTATCAGCTGCAGGAATTCTTTAAAATTAACGATCTCGATTACGAAAAAGAAACTTTATTACGGCGCGAGATTAATCCTGAAGGAAAATCCCGGGCTTTTGTAAATGATACACCAGTTAATCTTTCTGTCATGAAAGAACTGGGAAACCGGTTGATTGAGATCCATTCTCAACATGAAACGCTTACACTTAATGATTCAGGTTTTCAGATGCTGGTTGCCGATAGCTATGCCGGAAATCAAAGCCTTTTAAAAAAATACCTCACCAATTTTAAAAGCTATACTTCCGCAATTGAGCAGTTGAAACAACTTCGTGCTGAAGAAGAAAAAGCAAAGCAGGATTCCGATTATTATCAATTCCTGTTTAACGAACTCGATGAAGCAGGACTTAAAAGCGGTGAACAACAAACCCTCGAACAAGAACTTGAAATTCTCAATAACAGTGAGGAAATAAAAACGGCCTTGTCAAAGGCTGGTACTATCATAAATGGGGACGAGGAGAATTTATTATCTGCATTGGCATCGGTACAACAAACAATACAATCAGTCACCAAAGTGTTTCCAAAAGCAACTGAAATTCTGGAGCGCATCAAATCTGCGCAAATTGAATTAAAAGATATCGGTAATGAGCTGGAATCTCTGGAACGCGATGTGATAATTGATCCTAAAGCAGCCGAAATTATCGCCGATCGCCTGGATGTAATCTACAAGCTACAGCAAAAACATAAAGTCAATACAGTTGATGAACTTATTGCTGTTCATGAGGGATTAAGCAACAAGCTCATGAACATGACTTCACTGGAAGATCAGATTCGTGCACTCGAAAAATCATCAGATGAATTTCGGACTTCCCTGAAATTGCTGGCTCAGGAATTACACGACAAAAGAAAAAAAGCTATTCCTGAAATTGAAAAAAATGTTGCCACTCTCCTCAGGGATCTGGGAATGAAACATGCCGTTTTGAAAATTGAATTGAACGGGTTACCTGCTGATCAGTTTAGAACTAATGGTACCGATACCATTAAATTCCTTTTCAGTGCCAACAAAGGAGTAGAGTACCGGGAACTTCATAAGGTTGCTTCCGGTGGTGAATTGTCCCGTGTTATGCTTGCAGTGAAATCTATTATTGCCAGATTAAGCGGTCTGCCAACCATTATATTCGACGAAATCGACACCGGTATATCCGGAGAAGTAGCTCATAAGGTTGGTAATATTCTCGTAGATATGGCACGCGAACGACAGGTGATAGCAATTACCCACCTCCCTCAAATGGCAGTGAAAGGAGAAGAACATTTCTTTGTCTATAAAATTACCGGTAAGGAACTGACAACCACTGCAATAAAGAAGTTAACCAAAGCTGAAAGGGTAGAGGAGATTGCAAAAATGCTGAGTGGTGAACAACCCACTAAAGCGGCACTTGCCAATGCCCGTGAATTACTTGGTGTTTGAGGCGAAAATAAAAAAACCTACATTTGAAGCTTTATTAAAACAAAGATTATGGGAAATCAACTATTGAAAGGGGAAAGAGGGATTATTTTTGGTGCTCTTGACCCGAATTCCATTGCATGGAAAGTAGCAGTAAAGGCACATGAAGAAGGTGCTGTTTTCACGCTCACTAATGCTCCGGTAGCCATGAGAATGGGCGCAATCAATCAACTGGCCGCTGAAACAGGAGCACAGGTGATTCCAGCTGATGCAACAATCAATGAAGATTTGGAAAATCTGTTCACCAAATCGATTGAAATTTTAGGCGGTAAAATTGATTTTGTGCTACATTCTATCGGTATGTCCCCGAATGTCAGAAAAAGTATTCCCTACACAGAAACCAATTATGATAACTTTCATAAAACACTCGATATCTCTGCGCTGTCACTGCACAGAACGTTGCAAACTGCATTGCGTCTCGATGCCATCAATGAATGGGGTAGCGTAGTGGCACTTTCTTATATTGCTGCGCAGCGGGTATTCCCCAATTATAATGATATGGCTGATGCCAAAGCATTGCTTGAATCCATTACCCGTTCATTCGGATATCAATATGGAAAAGCCCGTAAGGTTAGAGTAAATACCATTTCACAATCTCCTACAAGAACTACTGCCGGCAGTGGTGTGAAAGGCTTCGACGGTTTCTTTAATTATGCCGATAAGATGTCACCACTTGGAAATGCATCAGCAGAAAGTTGTGCTGATTACTGCGTGATCATGTTCTCTGATCATACCCGTATGGTAACCATGCAAAACCTATTCCATGACGGTGGTTTCTCATTCACCGGAGTGAGTGCCGAAGTAGTGGAGCGTTGCGCAGAATAAAAATTCAGGAATAAAAAATATACATAAAAAAAGCCCCGCCATAAGCGGGGCTTGCTGATTTTATATCATGATGAATCAGTTTTCTTCTTTTTTCTTTTTTGACTTTGGTGGAACAACAGATTTCTGAACTACAGCTTTGAGCGTATTGTTTTCTTTATCCAGGCTCAATTCAATCTGATCACCCTCGGTCAGTTCACCTTTAATAATTTCTTCTGCAAGGGCATCTTCAACATATTTCTGAATAGCTCTTTTCAATGGACGGGCTCCGAAATTAGCATCAAAACCTTTATCAGAAATGAAGTCTTTTGCTTCTTCACTGAGTTTAAGTTTATAACCTAATTCAGTCACTCGCTTATACAGGTGTTCGAGTTCGATATCAATAATTTTATGAATTTCTTCCTTACCCAGAGAGTTGAATACAATTACATCATCAATACGGTTCAGGAATTCAGGTGCGAATGCTTTCTTCAGAGAGTTTTCAATAACACCTCTGGCATGATCATCGGCAACACTCGATTTGGCAATGGTTGAAAAACCTACACCGGCACCAAAATCTTTCAGTTGTCGTGATCCAATATTTGAGGTCATAATGATGATCGCATTTTTGAAATCTACTTTGCGTCCCCAGACTGTCAGTTAACTGACCATCATCGAGCACCTGCAGTAACAGATTGAATACATCCGGATGGGCTTTTTCAATTTCATCGAGTAAGATTACTGCATAAGGCTTACGACGAACTTTTTCAGTCAACTGACCACCTTCTTCATAACCAACATATCCGGGAGGCGCACCAATCAGACGTGATACAGCAAATTTCTCCATGTATTCACTCATGTCGATGCGAATCAATGCATCTTCAGAGTCGAATAAATATTGCGCTAGCACCTTTGCCAATTCAGTCTTACCAACACCAGTAGGACCCAGGAATATGAAAGAACCAATTGGTTTATTAGGATCTTTTAATCCGGCACGGTTTCGCTGGATAGCTTTAACCACCTTTTTGATAGCTTCATCCTGACCAATAACTTTACCTTGTAATTCCTGTGGCATTTTTATGAGGCGGGCTGTTTCTGCCTGTGCAATCCGATGTACAGGAACCCCCGACATCATTGCTACAACAGCAGCAACATCTTCACCTGATACAGCGTAACGTTGATTTTTTGTCTCTTCTTCCCACTGTTTCTTGGCAGTTTCCAATTCTTCGAGATGCTGCTTTTCAGTATCACGCAGACGGGCTGCTTCTTCATATTTCTGACTTCTTACAACCTTATTTTTCTCCACTTTAATATCCTGAATCTTGTTTTCAAGATCCACAATATTTGGTGGTACATGAATATTGGAGATATGCACGCGGCTACCTGCTTCATCCAGGGCATCAATTGCCTTGTCGGGAAGGAAACGGTCGGTGATATATCTGGCAGTAAGTGTAACACAGGCTTTAATTGCTTCGTCAGTATAATTTACATGGTGATGTTCTTCATATCTTTCTTTGATATTATGAAGAATTTCGATGGTTTCATCAACAGATGTAGGATCGACAAGAACTTTTTGGAAACGACGATCCAAAGCGCCATCTTTTTCTATGTACTGACGGTATTCGTCGAGTGTAGTAGCTCCGATACATTGTATTTCACCACGGGCTAAAGCCGGTTTAAACATATTGCTGGCATCGAGTGAGCCGCTGGCACCACCGGCACCAATAATGGTATGAATTTCATCGATAAAAAGAATGACATCAGGTGATTTTTCGAGTTCATTCATCACGGCTTTCATACGTTCTTCAAACTGACAGCGGTATTTGGTTCCGGCAACTAAAGAAGCCAGATCAAGAGTAACGATTCGTTTATTGAACAATACTCTGGAAACCTTGCGCTGAACAATGCGGAGCGCCAAACCTTCAGCGATTGCAGATTTACCAACACCGGGTTCACCAATTAAAATAGGATTGTTTTTCTTACGTCGGGAAAGAATCTGGGAAACTCTTTCAATTTCCTTCTCACGACCTACAATAGGATCTAATTTTCCTTCTTCAGCAGCTTTTGTCAGGTCTCTGCCAAAATTGTCGAGAACCGGAGTTTTCGATTTGGAATCACCCGATTTTTTACCGGTTCCCATGCCGGGATTATCGTCATCCTTAGCATACGGATCATCGTCGGATGGATTCTGTGGTGCTTCGGACCGGAAATTTGACCTGAACAGGTCGAGTTCTTCTCTCATGATATCGTAGTTTACGCCAAATTGATTTAATATTTGAGTGGCAATATTGTCTTCATCCTTCAAAATAGCCAGTAACAGGTGTTCTGTGCCTATGATGTCAGACTTGAAAATCTTAGCCTCCAGATAAGTTATCTTGAGCGCTTTTTCCGCTTGCTTGGTAAGAGGAATATTGCCAACATTGGCCGAATTACCTGTACTTCCTTTAACGGCACCTTCAACCGACTTTCTCAAATCGGCAAGGTTAATATTTAAGGATTTAAGGATTTTAATGGCCATGCCTTCACCTTCGCGGATTAATCCCAGCAGAAGATGCTCAGTACCAATGTATTCATGACCAAGGCGAAGAGCTTCTTCACGACTGTAGGAAATGACATCCTTGACGCGGGGCGAGAATTTTGCTTCCATATAATTGATGTAATAAGTTTTGAAACGTTAAGTGAGGTCAAAAAGTTCAGTTAGAGCCATTTTTCCGCACCGGTTAGATTTGATTGTCTTCAACAAACATAGCCATTATAGTTAATAACATATTGACCGATTGTTGATATTATTCATGATTTTTCAACATAAAATATGCCAGATAATTGTTAATTTCGTGAACCTTAAAATGAACTAACAAAACCAAACCTAAAAACACCTCAAACCCCTGTATTATCAATGGTTTGAGCCAAATATCAGAAACCGGGAAAAACTACTGACATAATGTCGGTTGATTCCGGTTGTCGATTGTAAAATTAACCAAGAAAAAAATATTAACAAATTAGAAATGGCTGAAGGCGAAAAAGTAATTCGGATTAACATTGAAGATGAGATGAAATCGGCGTACATTGATTATTCAATGTCGGTGATTGTTTCCCGTGCATTACCTGATGTAAGAGATGGTATGAAACCTGTTCACCGCAGGGTGCTTTACGGAATGCTCGACCTGGGTGTTTTGTCTAACAGAGCATACAAAAAGTCAGCAAGAATTGTAGGAGAGGTGCTTGGTAAGTATCACCCACATGGCGATAGTTCTGTGTATGATACCATGGTAAGAATGGCCCAGGAATGGTCATTAAGATATCCTCTCGTTGATGGTCAGGGAAACTTTGGATCGGTCGATGGTGACAGTCCCGCAGCAATGCGATATACGGAAGCCAGGCTGAAGAAAATAGCCGAAGAAATGTTGGCAGATATTGAAAAGGAAACAGTCGATTTTAAACTGAATTTTGATGATACGCTATATGAACCGACAGTTTTGCCGGCAAAAATCCCTAATCTTCTGGTTAACGGTGCTTCCGGAATTGCGGTAGGTATGGCAACTAATATGGCTCCGCATAACCTCACTGAGGTTTTGGATGCTGTAATTGCATATATCGACGATCGCGAAATTACTATCGAAGATATGATGAAGTATGTGAAAGCTCCCGATTTTCCTACCGGTGGAATCATATATGGATACAATGGAGTAAAAGAAGCATTACTGACCGGAAGAGGTCGTGTGATGATGCGTGCCAAAGCTATTATCGAGACTATGGATAATGGCAGGGAACGAATTATTGTAACGGAAATTCCATTCCAGACCAATAAAGCGGAAATGATTAAGAAAACCGCTGAACTTATCAATGAAAAGAAACTGGAAGGCATATCTGATATCCGTGATGAATCGGATCGTGATGGAATGCGTGTTGTTTATGAAATAAAACGCGATTCTCAAGCCAATGTGGTTCTTAATAATCTGTATAAGTACACCGGACTTCAGTCTTCCTTCAGCGTAAATAATATTGCTCTGGTAGGAGGTCGTCCTATGATGCTGAATCTGAAAGATCTGATTCATCATTACCTGGAACATCGTCATGATGTATTGATTCGCAAGACCCGTTTTGAACTTGCCGAAGCAGAGAAAAGAGCGCACATTCTGGAAGGATTGCTGATTGCTTTAGATCATTTAGATGAAGTTATTGCGTTGATCAGAAAATCGATAACACCTGATGAGGCGAAAACAGCCCTCATGGAAACATTCCAGTTATCGGAAATTCAATCGAAGGCAATTCTTGAAATGAGATTGCAACGGTTAACAGGATTAGAAAGAGATAAAATCAGAGATGAATATACTGAACTGATGAAAATGATCGATCATTTTAAGGAAATCCTTAATAATGAAACTCTTAGAATGAGTATATTGAAGGATGAAATGATCGAAATGCGTGCCAAATATGGCGATGAACGTCGCACAGAAATTGTTTATGCAGCCGATGAAATTTCGATGGAAGACATTATTGCCGATGATGCCGTGGTAGTTACCATTTCGCATTTAGGCTATATCAAACGTACTCCATTAACAGAATACCGTCTGCAATCGAGAGGTGGTCGCGGTGCAAAAGGTACTGTAACCAGGGATGAGGATTTTGTAGAGCATTTGTTTGTCGCCACCAACCATAATTATATTCTTTTGTTCACCGAAAAAGGACGTTGTTTCTGGTTACGCACCTATGAAATTCCTGAAGGAAATAAAACTTCCAAAGGACGTGCAATACAGAACATCGTAAACATTCCTGCAGATGATAAAGTAAAGGCATTTATCAATGTACTTAATCTTACCAATGAAGAGTATCTGAATAACAATTTCATTATTCTATGTACCAAATCCGGTACTATCAAGAAGACTTCTCTCGAAGCTTATTCTAGAGTGCGCCAGAATGGTATAAATGCAGTGAATATCCGTGAAGGAGATCAATTGCTGGAGGCACGTTTAACTGATGGAAGTTCTGAAATTTTGATGGCTTTACGTTCTGGAAGAGCCATTCGTTTCAACGAATCCACCGTTCGTCCAATGGGTCGTAATGCCACCGGAGTTCGCGGTGTAACTCTTGGACATGAGAAAGATGAAGTAGTTGGTATGGTTTGTGTAAAAGACGCTTCCCGTGAATCAATTCTGGTAGTTTCAGAAAATGGATATGGAAAACGTTCCGATATCGATGATTACCGCGTAACCAACCGCGGTGGTAAAGGGGTGAAAACACTGAATATTACGGATAAAACCGGTGATCTTATAGCCATCAAGACAGTTACTGAAAAAGATGAGCTTATGATCATTAATAAATCGGGTGTTATTATCAGAATGCGTGTTGGCGACCTGAGAGTTATGGGACGTGCAACGCAAGGTGTCAGATTAATCAGAATCGATGATGGCGACCAGATTGCTTCTGTAGCTCAAATTGATGAAGAGGTAGCTGAAATTGAAGAAATAGCCATATTACTTAATGAAGATGGTACGCCAATTATTAATGAAGATGGAAATCCTGTTGCTGGAGAAAATGAAAATCTGGTAACTGATACAGACTCATCAGAAATGAATGGTGAAAGCATTGATCCGGAAAGTGATGTAAAAGATGAAAACAGTGACCTGGAACCAGAAGCTTAATTTACTTAAAGTAAAACTTTATTATAAATCATAAAACACTAAAAATGAAAAAATTACTGGTATTATTTGCAGTATTAGTTTATGCTTCAAGTGGTGCTTTTGCACAGAAAGTTAAAGTCCAGACAGCATTTAACTATTACAAGTACGATGAACTCGACAAGGCCAGAACAGCCATTGATGAAGCCATTGTGAATGAATCAACCATGGGTATGGCAAAAACCTGGTATTACAGAGGTTTGATTTATCAGAAAATGCACAAGCATCCGAAGTTCGGAGACCTTGATCCACAGGCACTTGTAAAAGCTTATGAGTCGTATAAAAAGGCTTTGGAAATTGAACCGAAGTATGAGTTTCAGGAAGAAATTCAACAAAATATGACGGTCATCGGAAATGGGCTATTTGGGTCAGGTGTTGAGAATTTTAATGCGAAAAAGTATGATATGGCATTAATTGATTTTGAGAATGTTCTGAGCATTACTCCGGATGATACTTTAGCAACTTTGAATGCTGCATACAGTGCTGAACGTTCAGGAAATAAAGAAAAGGCCAAGACCTATTATAATAAGCTGATTACCATGCGTTATAAAGAGCCTAAAATCTATATTTTCCTGGGAAATCTGTATAAATCCGAAAGCGATAGTGCAAAAGCTTTATCGACTATTCAAGCCGGCCGAACTGCATTTCCGTCAGATAACAGTTTGGTGATCGAAGAACTTAACATGTATTTGTTCAGTGGCAAAGACAAAGAAGCTCTCGAATCATTAAATCTGGCCATTCAGGGTGATCCTGCAAATGCAAACCTTCATTTTGCACAAGGTACTGTATATGACAAGGTTAACAAGAACGATCTGGCTGCAACATCTTATAAAAAAGCAATTGAGCTGAAGCCCGACTATTTTGATGCTTATTATAATCTGGGTGCCATGTATTTTAACGAGGCTGCAGAAATGGCCAATAAAGCCAATGATTTGAAGTCGAATGCCGAATATGGCAAGGCTAAAGAGAAATTCGATGCACGTTTCAAAGAAGCAATGCCGTTTCTGGAGAAGGCTTTAGAACTGAATCCAACTGATACCAATACCATGGTTTCGTTGAAACAGTTGTATGCCAGAATCAATGAAACTGCCAAATATGAAGCCATTAAAAACAAGCTGGAAGGCAAGTAATAAGGCTCCAAATTAACCTTAAAAAGGAGACATGAAATTGTCTCCTTTTTTTATGGATTTAAGTTGGCGATAGGTAGCTCATTCAATTCTTCAGAAAGATCACTAATATGTCCCGATTCATTCAATTCTGGTATTACCGGATTCTCAAACCGCTGTAAGTCAGTGGGTAGACTTCTCTAAAGTCTATTTAACATAATATTAATTATAGGACATTTGCAGGGGTTTTGAAATATGGAGCAAGCCTGCAAATGTCCCATAATATGCATTATGACTAAACACGAGTTTTGCCTAAATAAGCTCATTCAAATACAAGGTTTATCTATTATCAATCGTACCTTAGCATTTCCAAAAACCAAACCTATGAAACGCCTGCTGATTTTTGCTTGCCTGATATTAATGAGTGATTTTTCAATGGCTCAGATTGCTATTAAACCAGCTGCATCCACTGATGCCGGAATTCCCGATTGGGCCCGTTTGATGTACTCCGATAATCCCAACTTTTATGAGGTTGAGACTGCTTATTCAGCCTACTATCGAACGCATAAATTCGTTAAAACACGACATACTGCTTATTACAAGCACTGGCGCAAATATGTCCAGCCTTTTCTGGATGAATCCGGATTTGTTAAGATTCCCGATGCCAATCAACGCGAATCACGCAAATTACAGATGCAGTCACGCACCTCTAAAACCATGTCTACCGGAGGTCCCTGGTCATTTGCAGGCCCTGAAAAACATACCCGAATCAGGTTCAATACCACCGACCCGGTTGACCAGGTTTCATGGCATGCTAACGTTTATTGCATCGATCAAAGTATGAGTAATCCTGATGTGCTCTTCGCAGGTGGTGAAAATGGCGGTGTGTACAAATCGGTAAATAAAGGTTTGCAGTGGGAATTCAAATCACTCAACGAAGACATGACCACAGTCAGCGCTGTGGCAATTCATCCGGCCAACGAAAATGAAGTTTTGGTTTGTGCCGACGAAATTACTTACCGTTCCGTTGATGGCGGCGATACCTGGCTTCCCATAACGACCTTAAATAATAAATACATCTGGCAATTTAAGCATCACCCCGACAATCCGACAGTTGTTTTCGCTGGTGCTGAAAATGGTCTCTACCGCTCTGTTGATGGCGGTTTAACTTTCAATCTGATAGTTACCGGCGAATGTCAGTCCATTGCCGTAAAGCCCGGCGATGGCTCTGTAATGTATGCACTCATTCATGATGCTGTTTCCAAAATTGCTTCAGTTCATAAATCCATTGATTCGGGACTTACATATACTATCAAACCCAACGGTTGGTTTACGGTTCCTGCTGTGGATGCCGGAAAAATTACCAGCTATGGTGGATGTATTGCAGTTACTGAGGCCGAACCCGATCGCGTTTATGTTTTGTTGGTTGGCGAAAGTCAGGCCACCGCACAATTGCAATTGCATGGGCAGATTGGAGTTTACCGCAGTGATGATAGCGGCGAAAACTGGACACATCCACACGGACAAATTGGTGCTCCTTATAATGCCGCCACTCACCCAAATATGATGTCGTTTAATGGCGATAACAATACCTACAACCAGATTTATTACAACACCACACTGGCGGTTTCTCAGTTAGATGCAGACCGGATTTTAATTGGTGGATTGAGCATGTGGCGTAGCAATAACGGCGGTACCACCTACCAGCCTGTTGGTGGATATGTAGGTAGTGTTGCCCGAATACACCCTGATAATCAGGAGTTTAAAATATACAAGACCTCCCCTACTACCGAAGAATTCTGGTTTGCCAACGATGGAGGCATTAACTACTCCACCGATTTTGTGGCTACTCATGAATCGAGATGTGTGGGCATTTATGGAAGCGCCTTTTGGGGATTCGATCAGGGATGGAATGATGATATCATGGTTGGAGGGCGTTACCATAATGGTAATGCCGGTCGCCGGGATGGATATCCTGCAGGAGAATTTATTTCATTGGGTGGTGGTGAAGCTCCCACAGGTTATGTGAATTACAGCAATGAAAGAAAGACATACTTCAGTGATATTGATGGAATCGTTTTACCGGACACCATGAATGGAATAGCACAAAGTTTTCCAATGAATCTGGATCCAAATGAAAGTTATGTTGATAATGCCAGTTCACGCGTGATGTTTGACTGGGATTATTGGAATGTTGCATATTCAGGCCGCGACAACAAAATATACAAATCAGAAAATGGCGGAAGTGCCTTTGGTGAGATGCATGCTTTCGGAACAAATATAAATGACAAAGTTTATTGGATTGAGCAAAGTCGTGCTAACACCGATGTGATGTTTGCGCAACAGGTAGTTGCCAACATTTCCAGGCTTTGGAAAAGTACCGACCGTGGCGCCACATGGACACTGGCAACTCTTCCACAAAATAAGCGTGATTTGAATTTTACACTCAGCTACAACGATCCAAATAAACTATGGATCAGTTTTCCAAAAGGTGCCAATGGAGCAAAAGTTTATCAGAGTAATGATGGAGGAGCAAGCTGGACCAACATAACTACCCCAACGCTTGATGGACTTGAGATAGAAACTATGGTTCATCAGTATGGAACAGATGGCGGAGTTTATTTGGGAACCTATCACGGTCCGGTATTTTACCGTAACGCAACCATGCCCGATTGGGATGAATTTGGAACCGGTTTGCCATACATTTCTTATCCTTTAAGAATGGTACCCTTTTACCGTGATAACAAATTACGTTTGGCGACCTGGCATTTAGGAATATGGGAAAACGAACTCTATGAACCATCTGCCCTGGTAGCAGATTTTTCATCCAATTTCGAAGCATTTTATTGTCCCGGAGATACCTTGAAATTTGTTCCGCATTCGGTTGCATCTGCTGGAGCTACTTATCAGTGGTCGTTTCCGGGAGGATCACCGGCGTCTTCCACTCAAATGTTTCCTGCCACAACTTATAGTGCTGCGGGCAGCTACGATATCACGCTCATAGTAACCGATGGTGCCAATTCTGATACCATAACCAAAGCAGCATTCATAACCAATATTGCTTCCGGAACGATCCCTTTTGCTGAAGGATTTGAATCGGGCACCATTGCTGCAGACTGGAAACTCAAAGGACAACCATCAAACCCATCTTATTGGAATGTAATTGGTGGTGTTGGTGGATATGGAACCAGTAACTACACACTAGAATACAACAATTATTATTATGACGCACAGGGAGCTCACGATGCTTTATGGACCGCTAAATATGATTTTACAAATATGTCGCAGGCCCAGCTCTATTTCGATGTTGCCTATGTTCCATACAGTAATACATATAGTGACACACTGGAGGTTTTGGTATCAACAGATTGTGGAGCTACGTTTACATCCTTGTATCTGAAAGGCGGCAACCAGTTAGCTACGGGACCGGCAAATGCATCGGCACCGTTTGTTCCATCGGCATCACAATGGCGTACCGATACTGTTGATGTTTCAGGTTATGCAGGCTTTGATGAGGTTTTATTCAGCTTCGAGAATATTGGACGCTACGGGCAGGTTTTGTATGTGGATAATATCAACATCAGTGCACAATTCACCGGAATTCAGGAAGCCGACAGCAAAATCACATATGCTTTGTATCCCAACCCGGCAAGTAGTTATTTCATAATTGCAGTCGGCTCAGGAACCATTCCTAAAGGAACACCAATATTCATCTACAGCACATCCGGGAAGCTCATAAGTTCTTCCTCAGTCAATGCTACTACCGATAAAATCAGGATCTCCACCGGCACGCTTGCTACCGGTTTTTACTTTGTAAAAATTGGGGAAAGCGTGATAAAGGTTGCAGTCAGGAAGGATTAAGGATTATTTGGTTCCGTTAAGAATAAAATCTATGCACCCATTCAGACCATTTTTTTATTTCTCATTTTGATTCTCATTCTCATTCTGTTTAGCATCTGCCATGCAGGCTTTGTTACTTTTTGCTTGACCACCCTTCGGCGGTGCTCAGGGTTTCCATTGCATTAAATTTCTCCTACGCCATCGTATTTCAACTGCCTTGAGGCTTTGTTACTTTTTGCTTGACCAAAAAGTAACCAAAAAGTCAAGAACAGCATCAGGCACTTTCCTTCATTCTTTAGATGTTTTTAGTGAATCACGATTTACCTAAATGATTCTAAACTGTTGGAAGTTTGCCGTGCGCTGCTTTTTACTAAGTCAGTTTTTTTCTAAGAAAAAACTGACTTGTAAAAAAAGGCGCGAGTCGCGGCGCCAGACGGCAAACCACCAACACGTGCTGGATGCTGTTCGGTCCTTTTAAGTGAATGCACAGAAAATATGCAGAAGGCGGATGAATTATGAATTAAGGATTAAGGATTAAGGATTTTGTGATCCTGCTCAGAAGGAAATTTCGTTAAAATCATAGATGATAAATGATAGATTGATTCTGCTCAGAAAAAATTCAGGATTCAACTTAAATGCCATTCTTCACAATTCAATTCTTGTTAATCGCTATTCAATAAAATCATCTTGAGAACGAAAAACCACCTATTTTGGCAGCACCAAAATAAATCATAAGTGAAAAACGAAATTTTAATCAGCCTAAAGCCCCACAACTTTTAACATACAACTTTCAACCCCGCAGTAGTGTTCCACACTGCCGGGCAGGCTTTCAACACTTCGGCTGCGCTTAGGCCAAGCATTAGCACATAAAAAAAGCAGTCACTGCAATTTACTCAGAAACAAAAAATCACCAAACCACCAAACCATCAAACCACCAAATCAAGAGCAGTCACACCATTTTACTAAGGAATAAACAATCAGCACCCCTCGACTTCGCTCTGGGCGGCGCATAAGCACATCACCACATTATTCAATCAGCATCTTCTTCACCAACCGCTCAAATTCCGTCTCAAGAACAATCATGTACACTCCATCAGCCCTACCAATCATCGACAAATCTCTGGTATAATACCCATTCTGTATTCTTATTGGCTCCGAATGAACAACTTTCCCTTGCATATCATATACTAACAACATGCCGGTTTTACCTTTCAAATTAGAGGCATTTATAAATGCTTTTTCCCATGCCGGGTGGTAGTAAACATGAAGCCTGCCTAATGCCGCTGCCCCTGCTAACTCATTTTGCGATACCAACGTATCACACGGGCTTCCAAACAGTGCGGGTAAGTCGTAATCGGGGTTGTTGGGGAGGCCCTTGTATGCTCGCTTGCCACCCATATAAAAACTAAAAGGTTGAAAATCGCAAGCTAATCCTAAGCTATCTGGAAAATTAATAACTGACAAATTCATGTTAACTACATTGTAAACACTATCGGGGTAAGGATATGGTGTATTAAATCCATTATAATATTGATTGCATAAGTAAATTTTATTGTCTGGTCCAAGTTCTAAAGTACCAAGTACACTTGTCAAAGTATCAATAGACCAAATCATAACTTTACTAGCCATAATATTGGCAGCATTCAAATCATATTGAAATAAATATGAGGGAGTTGCATTTGTACTTACATACAACTTACTAGCATCGGGTGAAAATTCACAACTCCAGGTTAGAATTGATGGTGTTGCACCAGGATCTTCTTCTATGGTAATCGGAGTACTTAACCAGCCTGTGCATCTGTTAAAATCAAAAAGTTCTACAACATCTTGAATACTGCAAAAAATCATTTTATCACCATTCCTTGAAAATTTGATATTCCCAGCATTTGTTCGGTTTTGTTCTCCGATTGATTGAACTGAGAAATTCTGAATACCATTTGGAGTTATTAAATATGAGTAAAAATCATTATTAGATGTGAACGTGGGAAAATCAGATTTTCTCAAAATCAACCACCAATCTCTGCCATTACCATGTTTAACAGCATTCATGCAATCAACCATGGCAAAGCTTTGTAGTTGAACATTTTAACAGTAACAGCTCCAAGCCCCCGTTCAGGCGCATGTCTATGATGCTGTATTTAAGGCCAAAATCATTTCCTGTGACTCCGATAGAAAACAAATAGTATGTACTATCATTGGCAGGATTTGGTACAATTACCAATTCCTGATACCAACCTTTCCCAAAAATTGAATCTCCATTTAGCATTATATTATGATTTTGATCAAATATAAAAGTTGAATAAGCCAAAGTTGCAGAGTAAGCCGACATAGTTGCTGCATAAAAGAGCAGGTTTCCACCTTCATCTGCAATGCTTGCACAACTGCCCCGTCCATCCATCCCACTACTAATTGGTGATGCAATTCCAGATGAAAAATCTATGGCAGCACTGTCGCCAAAGCACCAGATAGCATTGCGTTTTTGAGCATTTGCGGTCCCGCAAGCGATGATGCTGAAAACAATAAATAAAAAACCTGCCTGGAATAACTTCATGAGGCTAAAATACGAAAAGAATTAAGGATTAAGGATTTTTTGTTTCTGCTCAACAGGAAATTTCTTCTCCTTCTGTTTTTGATTCTGTTCCTGTTTCTTCCCCTTTCTCATTCTCATTCTGCTTTTCCCTCCGCCTCACCCCTGCCCTCCTTTTAGGATTAAAGATTAAAAATTAAGGATGAAGAATTTTTTATTTCTTAGCAGGATGAAGTTTATACTGCGACTTTTGCTCATCTTTGCATTATTGTTCTGCTTCTCCATTCCCCTATTTCCAGTTCTCATTCCGATTCTGTCCATTCCTCCGTGGAATATTTCGGGCTGGAGAGGGAGAGATTCAATTAAGGATTAAAGATTAAGGATTAAGGATTAAGGATTAAGGATTAAGAATTTACAATTTAGGATTTTTTTTTCCAACCGAATAATATGTCATTCTTCAATTTTCAATTCTTGTTAATCGCTATTCAATAAAATCATCTTGAGAACGAAAAACCACCTATTTTGGCAGCACCAAAATAAATCATAAGTGAAAAACGAAATTTTAATCAGCCTAAAGCCCCACAACTTTTAACATACAACTTTCAACCCCGCAGTAGTGTTCCACACTGCCGGGCAGGCTTTCAACCCTTCGGCTGGGCTTAGGGCAAGCATTAGCACATAAAAAAAGCAGTCACTGCAATTTACTCAGAAACAAAAAATCACCAAACCACCAAACCACCAAATCACCAAATCAAGAGCAGTCACACCATTTTACTAAGGAATAAACAATCAGCACCCTCGACTTCGCTCTGGGCGGCGCATAAGCACATCACCACATTATTCAATCAGCATCTTCTTCACCAACCGCTCAAATTCCGTCTCAAGAACAATCATGTACACTCCATCAGCCCTACCAATCATCGACAAATCTCTGGTAAAGTACCCATTCTGTATCCGAAGCGGTTCCGAATGAACAACCTTTCCCTGCATATCATATACTAACAACATGCCGGTTTTACCTTTCATATTAGACGCATTTATAAACGCTTTTTCCCATGTTGAGTGGTAGAAAACATTTAGTGCAGCTTGTTGTATTTGTGGGATATCATTTATCCCCACCAACGTGTCACACGGACTGCCAGCCAATGCAGGTAAGTCGTAATCAGGGTTGTTGGGGAGGCCCCAATAGGTGCGTTTTCCACCTAAGTAAAAGCTAAAAGGTGCATAACTACAAGCCGTGCCTAAACTATCAGGATAGTTTATTACACTTAGGTACATGTTTACTGTATCATACTCACTGCTATTATAAGGATAGTTGAATGTGACTCCATCTGTATAAGCACAACTCAAATAAATTTTACCATCTGGTGCTAATTTCAAACTTCCTGGTTGAACTGGAGGCGAGTATAATGTGTCCAAATCAATTCTAGTTGCATAAATGTTTGGAGCTGTTAAGTCCAGTTGATACACATGATTAGTATCCTTCGAGGTTGATACATAAAGAACGTTCCCATTGGGAGAGAATGCGCTGCTCCAGGTGCCAAAATAATTTGAAGAATTTCCAGCCGGATTGATCAAAACAGGATTGCTAAGTATTCCTGTACACCTGTTAAAATCGAAAACTTCTAAAAGATCTATGTAATCTGTATTAATTATTTTTTCACCGTTTGGTGAAAACTTTAATTCTCCTTGATTAGACATATGTGTTTCACCAATTGTTTGAACTGTATAATCAGTAATACCATTTGGTGAAATCAAATAGGAATGAAATTCATTGTTAGGATTAGATGTGAAATTATCCCACCTTCTAAAATCAACCACCAGTCTCTGCCATTACCATGTTTTACAGCCGTTAAACAATCTACCATCGGAAATGATTGAAGTTGTATGTTTTTTTGTATCACTTCACCCAACCCGCCATTTGCTTTCATGTTTATAATCGAGTATTTTAGTCCATAAACAGACCTCACTCCAATAGAAAATATATAATACATAGAATCATTCCCCGGAATTGGTAATGTAATTAATTCATGATACCATCCTTGACCGAAAATGCTATCTCCATTTTGAATTATTATATTACTCGAGTTGAATAATTGCGTAGAGTTTGAACCATTGGAGGCTCTAGTCTGCGCAAAAAAAAGCAAATTCCCATTTGTATCTGCAATTGAAACACACGAACCCCTTGTATCCAAGGAAGAAGAAAAAACCTGTGGAGACATGGTATTTGAAAAGTCAATTCCCACTGAATCACCAAACACCCATACGGAGTTGCGGTTTTGAGCATGGTTTGGCAGTGAATACAAGATAATAACAACTATAATTACTATGTTTTTCATAATGTAGAAAGGCAGCAGGTTCGCATCACCTGCTTTCCTATTTTTATTTAATGATTACCAGTTTACCGGAATATTGCATTTTATTGCTGACCAGAATTCTGACAGCATAAATACCATTTGACAATGTTGAAACATCTATTTCTTTGTTATTTTTCTTTTGAATACATATACGATTGTAAATGTCTCTTAATTCAAACACATATTGTATGCTATCAGGTACTGAAATGGTAACAAGATTGCTGGTTGGATTGGGGTATATTTTAATGTTGAGTTTTATTTCCTCCGGTTTTTTGGTTTCCTCTGCCGCTTCTGTTGATTTTCTGAAACTGACTTCGGGTGAATGATATTCTTTTCCTAAAATAGCTGCTGCTTCATAAACTGCCTTTCCGGCAATTATCCAATGTTGAGCAAAAATATACTCCAGAAGTGTAGAATCAGCGGCATCCGGATCTAAGCCTTGCAAGATTTTATTTATAATAACTGAATTAACAGATTTTCTACTGTATTCAATGCTATTAATATCGGTAACCAGTTCGTTCAAAGTAGCTGCCGAATCAACCATATTAGAATCAATGGCCTCCCGTATGGCACCAAAACTACCGATATTGGAAGTGTCCATTTCGCTGTAAAATCGCTGAAATGAATAATCTGTTGAAAGTCCCAAAGATAATAATGAATCATTAGCTTTCAATAGTTCGTAAAGGTAATTTTTGAACGCATACTTTAATTCCACTTCATAGTCATCAAATGTAGCAGAATCACCAACAATGGGTCCGAATGCCAGATCACGGTCAAAGTTACCGATCCTGTTTGAATTTGCACATTGAATTGTTCCATCTGGTTGCCCATCTTCAGGGTTAATCAAACCAGTTCCTCTTGGAGAAGGTACAAATATGTCAGCATCATCGCCATCTGTTCCCTGAAAATACCAGGTGATTAATGAACCAGGATTAAGAGGCTGTCCATCAACTTTGTTGTGAGTTGCAGAATTGTTAACATCATTTATCCATTGATTATCCCAAGGAACTCCAACAGTTCCCTGATCTGACAACTGAGCAGCTTCCATTTGAATTCCCACTTCAAAATCGGTCATATTATTATTGAGAAGTTGTGTACCTGGATTACCCAAACAAAATCCTTCAAATTGCATCGCACGACCCACATTATCTATAACATTACAACCAATATTGGCATTGTCACTATTCTCGACCACTATACCCCGCAAGTTAGTTTCGGGAGTTGGATCATCATTCTCTATGTCATTTGCAAGAATATCTGCTTCATTGCAGTTTTGCACCCAAATTCCATGATGCGCTTCGCTTAAAGCAGAGTTGCTCAGTTGGTATGTAATGATATTAGGACGTTCATTGCCACTGCCATCATAGCCTCCAATTCTGACATTCTTAATATTTATTGCATGAATACCACTTCTAAAATCATTGATGGTGTTATTAAATATCTCAACAACACCTGCACTAGCTGGAGACGAACTCCACTTTTGAACAGTAATAGCTGTATTATGAAAGGCTCCGGTACTGGTTTCGACAAAATTAGTGTTTTCAAAAGTGTTGTCAGATACATTTACTGAATTCCAATTGTTACCTCTCAGCAATATGCCAATGTTACAATTTTGAAAGTTATTTATGCCTACTATTGAAATGTCGCGTGGGTAATTCATACCATTTATAAAAATGCCTATATCATCAATATCGCGGAAGTATCATTACTATTATGGTCGTGAACATCCACATCGAAATTGCCAGTCGTTTGAATTCCTCTGTGGAGGTTTCGGAAGCGGGAATCAACATCAATCGAGCGTGGAGTTGTCGTGTTGTTTTGGGCCTTGATTCCGATGCCTTTATGAGAGGGAGAAACGGAATAATCAACTAAATTATCGAACTCAGAAAGTTGCACTTCCAAATCACTGTTAATAGCATTTATGCCCATTTTCACACCAGTGAAATAGTTCCACAAATTTATGCTTGAACCGGGTCCGATAGTTGCATCTGTTACATTATTCAAATAAATATGATTGTCAGGGTATACGCCCAAATGAGGCTCTTTAGTAATTAGTGCGTTCGTAACTCCAAAGTAATTCCCTGATATTTGTGATGTGCCAGGAACCTGGCAACCTTTGCATAAATGGAAACTAAATTATCCGTAAAATTTGTATTTCTAATGATCACATCTGAAGTACTTACAGATGGATCACCTGGTAAATGAACAGCCTTTATAGCATTTTTAATTGTGCAAAATCTCTCAGTAATTCCGGTGATTTGACCATTTATTGTTAGTGAACCTCCATTTTCAACAATAATACCCTCCCACATTTCGTCGCAAGAAAATAAATGTGATTGTATTATTTTCGGTGTTCCTGATATTGGAATTATATTCAACTCTCCTCCCTCTTTAACTACCAATTGGGTTCCAGGGGCAAATACTATTTGACAGCCTTCAATCGTCCAACTTTCACCAAAATTCACTTCAAGATCGCTGTCAACATAATAGCTTTTGTTTGGCTGAATTGCTGAGAAACCAGGAAATTCGTCAAATCCTAATGCTGAGGACGAAGTACTAGCATCCCAAAATGATCTACAATCAAATAACTCTGTTACATCAATATCAGTACTAACTTCTACCACATTTTCACCTGCTGTAATTGGATATGTTGCACAACTCGGTTCATAAATTGCTGCCGGTAAAATAAGCGACAATGAATTATTACCTGATTTTCTTTCTGTATTTGAAATGTTCGCATCAGAAGTTATACTTATTTGACTGATTTGTTTAAATGGAGATTCATCCACATAACGCAATGTTTCATCCAGATCTATTTCACCATTTGCACCGGATGCAACGCGCAATGTAGAGCAATTTGGAAAGGTAAACACTTTGGGGTTATACCAGCTGCACTGTTGTGAGGGTGCATTCTTAAAATCTGCGTTCGAACTATTTTCGATAGATCCGTCCAAAATTAAGTTCTCGCCAAAAGGATGTGAATGCTTCTTGATGTAAATATCATCCACCCAAACTATTGCACCTCTGATGACACCTGTACTCAAAGTGCCGGAACTGACATTTATACTAAAGGTGATGGTGTTTTTGGTGCCATCCAGATTCAATTTGCTTATTATAGTGCCGCTTGCCGGTGTAAGAACATCTCCGGTCAGATCAACTACTACATTTTCCCATCCATCACCACCTTCAGCTATGTCCTCCCTCCAAATGGGGTATCCATTTAATTCTACTTGCTTAAACACACCGGTAGAAGAAACTCCCAAAAATTCTTTAAAACTATCTTTGATATTAAAATAGAGTTTGAGATTGTCATTATCAGCTGGCTTTACAATTAAAGGTATGTGTTGCCAGGCCGATGATTTGTATTCAGATGTTGATTGGGCATCAATAGCCAAAACATCGATTCCATAAAGCCCTGGTTTGGTATAGCCTGGAATAGTTATCGAGGTTTGATCTGTTCTGATTTCACCATCATAATAATAATTTTCATTTGATACTACCCCATTGAAAGGTGCAGGGATATCCTGATTGGGATTGGGTCTGATTATATAATTTTGAGCTTGACTTCCTAAAGCGCCGGGAGTAGTAGATAATCGAAAATCAGTACTTAGATCTATCCACTGTGTAAAATTTTTGTTTAGCGTGACACTGCTGTTTAATGTTGTTGGTAAAGGATCTGTACTGCCTGTTTCAATCAACTCTAAATATACTTCACAGGGTTGTGTTGGAGTAGCCGTTACGCCAGGCTTATAGGAAAATGTATTCCCAGACCTGCTAAATGTAGTTCCCCATACACATGCTTCGATATAATTGTCTGCCACTCGTGCATAGCCTCCTCTGTTATTGTAAAGCAAAATATCAGTAGGGTCATACAAAGGTGTACTAAATGTACTATTTAAAATACTAATGGTGTATGAGGTATTTCCATTAACATGGTCTTTGAGTGGATAATTAAGTGAAATATTAGCTCCTTTTTTGTCTTTTAAAATGTAATTATGAAAAATACTGTTTTCGATAGTAGTATTAGCACCTCCATTATCATACATTTGGATATCTGTTGCAGCACTTAGTGTACCAATATACCAACCGGCTGTTAAGGTTCCAGAGCAGTTCGAAAGGGGTGCACAGTTGTTCGTTGCACATTTTGAACCCCAGAAAATATTTCCAGTGCAATTGGAAACAGAGATACAACTGTGGTTGAAAGGGGAAGAGGAACCTGAAGCACAATTATCAAAATCAACATTATGCATATTAATATCTTCACTTAAAAAGAACTGTGTAAAACTACATTTATTTATATTCCAGTTATTGGGATATCCCTGTCCGTCGATTGCTGCTTTGCAATCATCAAAAATTACATTCTCATAGGTTATATTTCCATCATCATTTGGATCTAAAAATCCACCCTGTGCCCAACATCCATAACCAAGTCCCGGGGCATTGCCATTTGCCTTAACCTTATGAACATAACAATTTTTTACGATAACTGTTCTTGGCCTGGGTGATTTAAAAATACCTGCATAGCTAAAACATGCAATCTCACAATTTTGGATTGTGGTTGTCAGAGTTAATCCCCAATCATCACCAACATAAACTCCACCACATAATTTTCGATCTCCATTGTAATCCTGAAAATTACAGCTTACACCGCGTAGTCGTAAATTCTGTAACGTAGCGCCTGGCTCCATTGTAAACATGAACATATTTTTAAGTGGGGTTTTATATAGTGTTGTCTTAGTTGTAGACAAAACACGACAACCTTCTTGCAACCATGCCTGATTTATGTTAGAGGAATTGTAACCTTGCAGAACGGAACCTTCAGGTATGTTTATCGGCAAATATAATTTCCCTGTTGGACCATTATCAATTAAATCTATGTTTGTTGTAATTTGACATATTGGTGCTCCGGCATTAAGGCAAACTTGCAATTGACCCTGAGTCTGAATGTTTGAACATGAGAAAGGCAAACCGGAAATTGAACCTATTGATTTATAAGCAAAAGTAAATTCCGAAAAATTATTGATGGCATTTGATGTTCGCATAGTTCCAGTGGAATCTGTGC
Organism: Bacteroidota bacterium; assembly: GCA_016713525.1. GTDB lineage: Bacteria > Bacteroidota > Bacteroidia > AKYH767-A > OLB10 > JADKJB01. The sequence goes on from JADJOZ010000012.1 coordinate 308,279, forward strand.
TGGAATAAGTACCTTGACCAAGATTTGCCCATTTACTTCCATCCCAGTAACACGTAGTCGCAATACTGTCAAGTAGCCTATAATAACCATCCCAGGATAATGTTATGTAAACAGAAGATGATCCTGATGTTCTGTTCAATGTCCAATAACGATCCCGAAATACATAGCCCAGTGTTGAATCCTTAACCCCGGTATTAACTCCTGTTGAATCTATTTTATATTCAGCCACAAACTCACTGCTTGCTGTTGATGGTGCGCTGATGGTGAGAGGCAAGTAACTACTTTCTTTGCAAACAGGATATTCAAAAGAAGTATTCCCCACCTTCTTCAACGGTCCACTCACAAAAGTGCTATTAGAAGCACCCGTCGCTGAGGAGCCCTGCTTCATAGTGAGTAGGTTAGTACTCGTCGTGATTAAATTTCCCTGAATGAAAATCAATGAATCATCAACACTTAGAGTTGTGTTTGCGGTAACTGTTCCTGAAATTTTGTTAATTGCCAGTTTTTTGAATGGGTAATTATAACTTCCGTTTAATGTTTGATTGTTAGTGCCTGTAAAAGTGACCTTACCGGTATTTGTGTTAAAGACTACCTTGTTGCTGTTAATGGTAATGTTTCCTGCAAAGGTATTGTCGCCTGAGTAGGCTATTTGTACATCTTGCCCACCTGTGGAACTGAACGTGGCCTCTGCATTGTAGGTGTCTCCAGTTACCGTTGCCATCCTGATTCTTCCCGATGCCCCCGTATTCGAAATGGTAGTAGCGCCATTGAACACATTACCACCATCTGACTGGGCGTTTGAGGTTCCGGTTTTTGTGAAGCTGGACATACCGTTAAAGGTACTGTTTTTTAATAATATTCCGGGACTACTGACGGTAATTTCGCCATTAAAAGTGGAGCCGTTGAAGCTTGCAACGGCTGTACCGGTGAGTTTCAGGTTTTGCGCCGTATTTCCAAGTTGGGTAAATTGCTTTAACAGCAACACATCATTAGTAAATCCGGTCGACCCAATAGTTATGGTGTTACCGCTGTCGAGGGTCGATGTTCCTCCCGAATTGCCAAAATTTATACCTCCTGTTCCTGTGTTGTTTAGTACAATATTTCCCTTGTATTGTGTATTGGAAGTGGTTGAAAGGTGCACTTCGTGAGAACTGTAATTGATCACTGTTAAGTCAGCATTAAAAACATCACCTGTGGTATTTGCAAAGGTAAAGTAGGTGCCATTTCCTCCATGAATGATAGTCACATCATCATTGAAAGTGCATCCACCCGCACCTGTTCCTGTTGCAACGCCCTGGTCGGTGGCTGTTACGGTACTGTTAAAAGTACTTCCTGAAAAACGAATGTATCCACAATCGGCATCTACAGGGCAATCCATTAAGGTTCCATTAAAAGCTGCCAAAGTGCCGCGGGCATAAAAAGTACCATTGGTAACCGTCCCCGAGGTCATGGTGGCGGTGCCATAAACTGTCAGGGAATATCCATTTAGGTCAATGGTTTTGGAAGAAAGTGTAAGATTGCTGATTTTTCTATTTTGATCAAGAACCAGATTATTGGTAGCACTCGAAGAAATGGTTATGTGGTCTGCAGAGTCAGGGATCGTACTTCCCCCTGATCCTGACCAATTTGAAGCTAAATTCCAGGAACTTGAGTTCGTTCCCAACCAAGTGAAATTAGCTGCATGAAGGCGAGTTGTTGTACTTAATATTATGAGTAATAAAAATAGTTGCTTTTTCATTTCCGGGATTTAAAAGGTTAATTGGTTAGAAAAGTATTTGTGTGGCTCAAGTTTTATAAAATCAATCTTGTATCTTTTAATTTCCATAGAACTCATAATAATCGCTCCAGGTGCCGGAATTATTTTTGAGTCGAACTTTGGCATAGTAGACTGATGGATCAGGGAATGTACCCAATCCTAAATACACTTTGTTGCCATTGCGTGTAAACGAAAATCCCGAAGGGAGTCCGATGGTTACATCGTAATCGAAGGTGTGATTAAAAATATCTGTTTGTGTGGCATCACTACCCAAGGTAAGTTCAATTTGAGAAACAGCATTTGAGTCGGGTACTTCCACATAAAATACAGGTGTGCCGTTTACATAATTGAAAACGCCATCCAGTGGTGCTTGGGCATAGGAATTGAAAACTGTCAGCCACAAAAAAGAAATTGCAAGCAAGGGTCTTCGTTTCTTAACCTTGATAAACCGGTTAAACAAAGAACTACAAAAGGCAGAAGAATTAAGAATTGTTTTCATGGCTATAACAAATTAAAATATGATTAAAATTAAATTCTCAATTAAGCAATCCAATTCCGCACTGAGTTTTTTGCTCAGTTGAAAAGCGAATGAGTCCTGTTTTAGGTCTCATTTATGCTACTAAATTCACCAGACTTCCGTGGGGGGAATGGGAAGAGTTTGATGAATACTATACCGAAAGTAAATCATAAAATCGAGAATTCCAACAATTTTATGTTAAATTTTAAAAAAACTAGATTTGAGGCAGAAATAAAGCACTTTTAAAATAGTATATTTTATTAAAACACAGAGTTGGGGAGACGCGTGGGAATTAAGGATTAAGGATTAAAGATTAAGGATTAAGGATTTTTTTGTTTCTGCTCAGCAGAGAACTTCTTCAATGACCATGAATGACCTAATGACAGCAGCTCTGCTGCGAATGACAGCAGCTTTAGCTGCCAACTTCACCGACTAATTCCCGGTATTCACCGACTTTCCTCCTGATGCTGCCTATTTGCTCTTTCCTGCTTTGGGCTGGTGGTATACATTTGTTGAAAATTAAACGTCATGGAAATCATCGATCCGAAACAAAAACAGGAATTTGAACAAAAGTACCAACAACGCGAGTGGTACCACCTAACCCAATGGGTAGGGTTTTAGCAGGAATAATAATTATGCTGGTAGGCGGTTTACTTCCGGCCAGAACCATGGGAATATACTTTCCGGATTGGATATTTAGCTGGCAAATGTTAATACTTGCCATTGGTGTTTTTGTGGGCGCCAAACATAACTTCCATCCTGGTGGCTGGATTGTACCTATTCTTATTGGTGCCTTCTTTTTGCTGGATGCCTGGATTCCGGACTTCAATCTGAAGCCATATTTCTGGCCTGTTGCACTTATCCTTGTCGGGATGGCCATTGTGCTCACACCGGGGTCGGCACGCAGAATATCTGCCCGTGCACGAAAAAAATTCAACAGCATCAATGCGGCTGAAAGTGATTCCGAAGATTTCCTCGAAACTTCCAGTGTTTTTGGTGGCGTAAAAAAAAACATCATCACCAAAAATTTTAAAGGCGGCGAAGTATCATGTGTGTTCGGTGGTGCGGAAATAAATTTTAGTCAGGCCGACATTAAAGGGCGCGCAGTTTTGGAAGTAAATGCAGTTTTTGGTGGTGCCAAACTTATCATCCCAGCCAACTGGACTGTTCAATCTTCTGAATTGGTTGCCATCCTTGGTGGTGTAGAAGATAACCGTGTGCTGCAAATGGGTGCCGGAGACCCCGATAAGGTACTTATTCTTCGTGGTAATGCCATTTTTGGAGGGATTACACTTAAGAGTTATTAATAATTAAGTAATTTACTGCCGGTAGTTCTGCTCAACAGATTACCGGCAGTTTACTTTTAGGGCGAACATCCCTTACATTTGTACCAATTCAATAAGCATCAATCAATCGGGTGATAACAAGTTTCAGAACAACCCTAATCAGTGTTTTCTGGTGGTTAATATGGTCGACACTCCATGTTGCCACCTTAATGATCTATGGATTGGATCTACCCACGGCAGTGGTGGAAAGTCTGGTTTCAAATGTTATTCTTGCCGGAATATGTGCAGGCGTGGTTTATGCAGTCCGTTTCTCGATGCCATCTACCGGAAGAGTACTTTCCTTTATGATAAGTGCTGTATTGGCATCTTTTATATGGGTATGGGCAACCGGACAAATTTTATCGGAACTATATGTTGACCGGAGCAATTACCTCGATTTTTTAAGTGATACCATGGCCATACGGACCATCATTGGCATTCTCATGATTACCCTTTTTATGCTTTTTGGATGGGTGGTTCATGTAGCGAGAGAAAACCTGGATGAAGCGCGCAGGTTACATGAAATATCGAAAATATCGAAGGAAACCGAATTGTTAAATCTGAGGCAGCAATTACAACCGCATTTTCTGTTTAACACCTTAAATTCGGTAAGTGCTTTGGCAGGAAGTGATCCGGCTTTAGCTAAGAAAATGATCCATCAGCTTTCAGATTTTTTAAGGGGGACTATCCGGCAATCGGATGAACGGAAAAATACGCTGGAGGAAGAAATTGAACATCTCAAGCTTTACCTGGAAATTGAAAAAGTTCGCTTTGGAAACAGGTTGCAGACATCCATAAATGTTGCTCCTGACACGTTGCAAATTAAGCTTCCTTCCCTCCTGCTCCAACCATTGGTTGAGAATGCCATTAAATTCGGTTTATACGATACCCTTGATGAAGTATTAATTTCAATTTATTCATCGGTTGAAAACGACCATCTGGTCATTAAAATTACCAATCCATTTGACCATTTAGCGAGGAAACAAGTTCCCGGAACCGGCTTCGGAATAAGTTCCGTTACCCGCAGACTTTACCTGCTGTACGGAAGAAACGATTTGCTTGCAACCCACGTTCATGAAAACAATTTTACCGTTACCATTAAAATACCGTTGGCATCATGATTAAAGTGATACTTGTAGACGATGAACCACTGGCTATTTCTGTACTTCAGGGATATCTGAAAACCTTCCCGGAATTCGATATTGTTGCTACCTGTCAAAATGGTTTTGAAGCACTCAAAGCCATTCAGCAACATCAGCCCGATCTGTTGTTTCTGGACATCCAAATGCCAAAAATAACAGGACTTGAATTGCTCGAACTACTTGAAAATCCTCCGGCAGTAATCTTCACAACGGCATTCGATGAATTTGCGATCAAAGCTTTTGAAGCCAATGCAATCGACTATCTTCTAAAACCAATAAGTGAAGAGCGATTTGCAAAGGCAATATCTAAGTGGGCTGATAAAAATGCTAAGCCATCTGAAGCAGACTTATCTGTACTTCCCGATTTAAAAACATCTGAAACTCATAAACGAATCGTGGTAAAGAGTGGAAACAACATCCGGATTATTCCTTTTGAAGAAATCAGGTATGTGGAAGCTTATGATGATTATATAAAAATTCACATTTTGAACGATTGTTTCCTGAAAAAGCAGACCATGCAAAAAACGGAGGAAATGCTTCAACAACATAACTTCTTACGGGTTCACCGATCGTATATCGTGCAACTCAATGAGATAACCCGTATTGAAGCATTAGGCAAAGAATCCTTCATTGCCAAACTCACCGACAACACTCAAATTCCGTTGAGTAAAACCGGATACCTGAAGATTAAATCTACCCTGGGAATTTAGAGCATGTGCTGATTGATTTTTTCGCAAGAGCTTTAACAGCCTCGTAAGGCATTGATTTTAGGGTATTTAAAGTATCTTACGTGCGGAAAATGTTGTAAAAAGTTCAATATCTTTGCCATTCAATAGTAATTTATGGAATATGCCTTTATCACCGGAATGGGTCGCTCCGGAACAAAGTTTTTAACATCTGTACTGGGAAGTATACCAAATGTTCATGCTGTTCACGAACATATCGGAAATCGGGAATACTGGTTACTGAGTTGGTATTTACCGGGTAATGTTTATGCTACTCCATATCTGCAAAGAAAAAAGCAGGAAATAGAAAAAAAGTTTAGTAACGGGCTTTTTATTGATGTAAACGGATACCTGCAAAATTCCGTTCCGGAAGCATCAGCAATTTTCAAACCCAAAATGGTATTTCATTTTGTGCGGGATCCCCGTGAAGTGGTGAGGAGTTTGTATACCAGAAGAAATGACAGAGAGATCCATTTGATACCCAAGAATACAACAGAAGTAGAACAATGGCTGGATGGAGATAAATTCACCCAGATTTGCTGGAATTGGGCATCTACAACAGAGCAACTGCTAAACAGCAATACAGAACTGATTTTGTTTGAAAAAGTAAAATCAGATTATACCTATTTCAGTGAAAAAATTTTAAAGCCATTAAATATTTCTTTGAGTGAGGCTGAATGGGAAAAAGCAAGAAATGTTAAGGTGAACAAAACGCAGCCAAAATGGTACCGATGGATCTATGCAAAGTTGAGAAATAAAAAATTCGTAGAAGATTTGTTACCACCCTATTTCCCAATGGAGCGATTTGCAAAAACAGCAATTCGAAAAAATTTGCGGACCGGTAATGATCAAGTGCGGGTATAAAATCTGAGTTGAAATATTTTTACAAATCAGAACCGCCTAAATGCTTTTCGACAAGCTCCTTGAAGGTTCTTCCAATCGGTAGCGAAATCTTGCCTATTTCTATATCCCGGGCATTGTACGCAGTTATGAAGGCTACATTCACAATAAACGATTTGTGAATACGGATGAAACCGCAATCTTTAAGAAGCAACATCATATCCCCCAATTGATAGCGGGTTACAACATGACCATTCCGGGTGATTATTTTCACATAATCCTTTAAACTTTCCACATATAAAATTTCATCTGCAAAAACGCGCATCTGTTTTTTATCGGTATTAAAGGAAAAACTCTTTCTTTCAGCAGTAACTTCTCTGACCTGTACCGAATCGACTTTGGGAGCAACTGCTTTTCTTTCAAATGCTCTGTTAACAGCCTGCATAAAACGAGGGAATGAAATGGGTTTTAGCAGGTAATCGACAGCATTCAAAGCATACGACTCAATTGCAAATTCGTGATAGGCAGTTGTAAAAATGATCTGGTAACGGGAGTCGAGGGTTTTGGCAAAATCGATACCACTAATTACCGGGAGATTAATATCGAGGAAAATGAGGTCAATATTAGAAGTGCTTAGAATTGCAGAAGCCTCCATAGCAGAAACTGCTTTTCCCACCGGAACTAATCCCGGAATCTGACTGATATAATCGATGATTATACCGGCAGCCAGTGGTTCATCTTCAACTACCAAACAATTCATTTCCTGCGTACGAATTTAGTGGAATTTTGAGTTCAACCCGGAAAATATTTCCGTGCTCAGATACTTTTAAATCATAATTAGGGTATAACAACGATAATTGCCGGTGCAGATTTTTCAATCCGATTCCTGAATCGCTTTCAACTTTCCGAATTGGTAAAGGATTTTGAGAACTAAAAATCAGCACATCATTCTCCAGTAACAGTTTAAATCGAATAACAATGGGACTTTCAGGATCGGCATGCGTACCATGTTTGAAAGCGTTCTCGACCAGTGAAAGTAAAATTACAGGAGCAATCATTGCCTGTTCATGTATTCCAAAAGTGTCAAATTCAATAGTTATCCGGTTTCCAAACCGCAACTGTTGAAGATCGGTATAATTTTTAAGCATTTCCAGTTCTTCTGAAAGTAACACCCTACCCGACTTGGTGCCATGGAGCAAATAACGCATGATTGTTGAAAGCATAATTACAGCATTTCCGGCTATAGCCGGATTACTTTTGATCAGTGCATAAATTGTATTGAGCGAATTGAACAGAAAATGGGGATTCACCTGAGCCTTCAGTTGCATTAATTCTGCCTGTAACCGTTCTCTTATTAATTCCTTTTCCTTCCTGTCCTGATTCCTTCGATGAATTAATAGTTGTATAGCTGATGCAACTGCCACAACTAACAACAAATCCATTACCGAATACAATATGCGGGCTATGAATTGCAAAACAGGCATTTCTCCCTGATTTTCCCCATAAATAAAGGGCCAGATGACCTGGTGTATCAGCACCCGATACAATACAACTGCACTGATAAACGCGAGTATCATTTTGAATATTAAAAGCACCCGGTTATTCCGGTTTTGAAACCAAGCAGGTAAAATGCTTCCGGAAATAAAGTATACTAATGGAATTTTAACCAGCAAAAGAATCAAATGTGCCACTAATACCTGCAAAAACAAATCCATCCCGGGATCTTTTGAAAAAGAAGCACTCAGGAATAATTCATTGTAAAGCAAGATTACCGTGGAGGAAATCCAGAAAAGAAGATGTCTGCTGATTTTCTTCATCCACATAAAAGCAAATTTCGGCTTTTTACTCGCAGCTACAACCAAAAAGCGACCAACTGCTGTTTCCTCCCTATCAACTGCACTCAATAGCCCCGGAGTTCATTTAACTCCTGAAAAGTGTTGTGTGTATGTCAAAAAATGGTGTTCCTCTCATTCCTCCAAAACCTATTTTTCATTTAAATATTTTTGAAATCAATAACCAAAATACAAATCAAAACAGACCATGAAAAATACTATAAAATACCAAATACTGGTGGTAACTCTATTAGTTTCTTTGAGTGCAACAGGTCAGCAATTCACCGAAATCACTGGCACGCCACCCACTAACCAACCATCTGATAGTCGAAGTGTAAATATTATTGACCTTAACGGTGATGGTTGGGATGACATTTTCATCACCAATGGTCAACAACCGGGAACGGTAAATATGCTGTATTCCAATAATGGAAACGGAACATTTACGACGGTAACGGGCGACCCAATTGTCAGCAATGCAGCCCCATTTGATGGCGCTACATTCGGTGATGTCGATAATGACGGGGATGCCGATGCTTTTGCAGTTACGTGGTATGGACAGTTAAACTATTTCTACAGAAATAACGGAAATGGCACTTTTAATCACGAGCCGCAGAATGTGACCGGCACTATAGGAACCTATTCGGAGACCGCTGCGTGGGGAGATTACAACAATGATGGTTCCATTGATTTGTACATTACCAACAGCGATGGAAACAAAAAATATGCTGTATCAGAATGACGGTACCGGAAATTTCACGGCCATAACTACCGGACAATTGGTCACGGATGTTAAAAATTCACGCGGAACCACCTGGATTGATTTTGATATTGATGGCGATCAGGACTTATTTGTTGCCAATGAAGGAAACCAGACCAACGATTTTTATGTGAATGATGGCACTGGTAATTTTTCAAAAATGAATGGTGTGCCTCCGGTAAATGACAATAAAAGTTCGATGAGTGCCAGCTGGGGCGACATCGATAATGATGGAGATTTTGATTTATTTATTGCCAATTCGCAATACTTTGCAGCACAAAACAATCAGTTATTCATCAATAATGGCAACGGCTCCTTTACTGCTGTTACAACCGGTGATATTGTAACTGATGGAGGATGTTCCTACGGATCTGGATTTGCCGATTATGATAATGATGGTGATGTGGATTTGTTTGTCACCAACGGTTACTGTAATGGCACCATAGAGAATTTCCTATATGACAATGATGGCACCGGAAACTTCAACCGAAATCTGTCGGCTTTAGCCGATTTTACCACTCCTTGTTCGTTTGGTATGGCGTGGGGAGATCTTGATGATAACGGATTTCAGGATCTGGTCATAAGTACTTGCAAGAATAGCAGCACCTCTCCGGCACCGAACAATAAACTATTCCTGAATAACGGAAACACCAATCACTGGCTAAAGATTCATGCAATTGGCACTGCAAGCAATCGTTCGGCGATAGGAACACGAATTTATATCACTGCACTCATTGGTGGACAAACAATCACACAAATGCGTGAAATCTCATCGCAGACCGGTTATTGCGGTCAAAACAGTCTGGTAGCACACTTTGGCTTAGGCGATGCCACAACGATTCAAAACCTGCATATTGAATGGCCTTCGGGAAGCAATTTATATTTGAATAATTTACCTGTCGATACCACACTTCAAATCACCGAAGTGGTAAATACTGCATTACCTTCAGACTTGTTATCAAATTCAGGTGGAATGATTGTCTACGAAGAGCGTGATTCAGGTAACTGGATGGTCAAACTAACCACTGTCCTTGCAGGTCAAACTGCGGTCTTAACTGTTTTTGATATTGCCGGAAAAAGATTTGGGAAACAGTGTATGATGGAAAATCTGATTCCGTAAAAATTCCGAAATCATTTTTAACAACCAAAGGAATATATGTGGTCAGGCTGATAGGTAAAAATCAGAGTTTGGAGACCAAATTCGCAGTGAAGTAAAACTATGGGTTTTCTTTTAAAGCCCGGTTTCCGGAATTTTCCTTTACCGGGTGCTGCTGAGCCTGGTGCCGGTATAGTCGCAGTTGCAATACCTTCCGGATTGGGAACCCTTTCAACTGTTCTGCCAATTAATTCTTCAATGCGTTTGAACTTATAAGCTTCGGCACCTGTGACAAAAGTGATGGCAGTTCCGGTTCGTTCTGCTCTAGCCGTTCTTCCAATCCTGTGGACATAATCCTCGGGATCGGGTGGTACGTCGTAATTAACTACCAGATCGATTCCTTCCACATCTATACCTCTCGATAACACATCGGTTCCAATAAGTACTTTCAGATTCCGGTTTTTAAAAGCTCTTAGAATTTCTTCACGTTCCTGTTGTTCGAGATCCGAGCTAAATGCTTTGCATTCGAGTCCTTTTCTTCGGAGCAAAGAATCAAGTTTCTTCACGTTTTCTTTGGTTGAAGCAAAAATGATAATGCTTTTGTAATCGCCTGCACCCAAAATAATCTGGATTAAATCCGATTTTTGTGCATCATTAACCATGTAAACCTGCTGAATAATTCCTTCGGCAGGTTTTGAAAGAGCAATGTTAATTTGTTCCGGTGTCTGCAAAATTTTCGTTGCCAGAGTTCTGATTTTTGGGGGCATAGTAGCCGAAAACAAAAGCGTTTGTCTTTTCTTTGGCAGGAAGCTTATGATTCGCATAATATCGTCATGAAAACCCATATCGAGCATGCGATCGGCTTCATCAAGAATAAGATGTTGGAGATGCTCCATTTTTAATTCTCCGGATGCCATGTGTGAAATTAATCTTCCGGGAGTTGCTATAACGATGTCAATTCCTTCACGGATGGCACGTTTCTGTTGTTCCCAGGTTACGCCATCGCCACCACCATAAACGGGCATTGAGCTTACACCGGTAAAATATCCAAAAGCCTCAACCTGCTGATCAATTTGCTGAGCCAGTTCGCGTGTAGGCGCAAGCACCAATGTGTTACACTTACGGATCTCACTTTGCATGATTTTCTGAATCACCGGCAAAACATAAGCTGCCGTTTTACCCGTTCCTGTTTGCGCACATGCAATCAGGTCTTTGCCTGCCATTATAAAGGGAATGGCCTGTTCCTGAATCGGAGTAGGCTTGTCATATCCCATTGAATTGATGCCATCCAGCAGGGATTGTTCAAATTTGAAATCGTCGAAAGTCAATTAGTTGTGTTTAAAATAAAGAAGCACGAAGGTAGGGAATTAGCCTTACACAACTCAATGCAGATGTCATAACGTCCTCATTTTTCGAAACTTAGGATTCATTCTACTTCTTTTACGCTATAAATCAACAACTTGTAAATATTTTACTGATTCCCATCAAATTAGAATTATTATACCTACTTTTGCCCAAATTATATTTAACAAAATTATATCATGCAAACAGGAACAGTAAAATTCTTCAATGACACAAAAGGTTTCGGATTCATTAAACCAGACAATTCAGGTGAAGACATCTTCGTTCATTCATCTGGTCTGGTAGACCATATTCGTGAAAATGACAAGGTAACATTTGAAGTACAGAATGGAAGAAAAGGCTTAAACGCTGTAAACGTAAAAGTTGTACAGGACTAATTCTTTCTTCAAAGAAAAAAACGCGCTCTTAACTGCGCGTTTTTTTTTGCTTTTTTATTAAATTTTAAACTTTTACTTTCTGTATATAAGTTAGGTCTTTTCGCATTCAAATAGGAGTCAATTTAAAATATTCCGTAAGCTCTTTAATGTCGCAATTTTTTTCGGAACCATGCTAAGCTTTGCTCGGAGATAACACACGGTGGAACAACAAATTTGGGTAGACAATGAGTCTATCGATTACAAACTGAGTCAGATTTCAAGTACCCCCCCTCCCAATGGCTAATATCTTCCTAAAAGGTTTCTTTCCCTGTTTTTCTATTTAACATAATAGTTCGCAAATGGGACAAATTTCAAATTTCGACCCAAATCCGGGAAAAAATGATCATTTTGCATGACAAATTGATGGAATTGGAATCGACGGAGACAATTGATTGGTGGCCTGCCCTTGCGGGGATTGGAATGTTCCTTTTTGGATTGATGTTGATGGAGCAGGCCATTCAGCATTTGGCTGGCAGATCCTTTAAACTTTTTTTGAAGAATCAGACCCGACATCCCGCCAAAGCGGTTTTTGCAGGAATTTTCGTAACCGCATTATTGCAGAGTAGTTCTATTGTCAATTTATTGTTGCTGGCATTTGTAGGTGCTCGTGTATTATCGCTGACTACTGCAATGCCGGTCATTCTCGGAGCTAATCTGGGTAGCAAGGTATACACCTGGATAGTAGTTTTGATAGGTTTCAAATTCGATATTCAGGCTATCTCCTACCCCATTATAGCTATTGCAACAATCGGGATCATATTTTTTCCGAACAATAAAAAAGTCATGCACTGGACGCGGCTGGCATTTGGAATTGCCCTGTCATTTATCGGATTATCGACCATCAAAAACGGATTTACCGAAATGGTCAATGCAATCGATATAACTGCATTAAATGCCTATGGAAATCTGGCTTTTGTATTGGCCGGATTTTTAATTACGGCTATTGTCCAATCGAGTGCCACAACCGTAGTTATTGCACTGGCGGCATTACATTCAGGTGCACTGGGATTTGAAGCAGCTGCTTGTTTGGTAATAGGTTCCGAATCGGGTACATCTGTTAAAACATTAATAGGATCAATTGGTGGTATTCCTGCGAAAAAACAAATGGCACTGGGAAATTTACTTATAAATCTGGTAGCCTCATCAATTGCATTTATAGCCTTACAGCCTTTGATTAAAATGATAGCCTGGTTTGTGAATCCGGGAGAACCTTTGATAAGTCTGGTAGCTTTCCAGACTGCCATAAACGTATTTAGCATTGTGTTGTTTTATCCATTTTTAAAGCAATTTTCGAAATGGCTTTCCTTCCGATATGTGGATGATCACCCCGAAATAACCCGTTATATTAACAAAATGCTTTTGCAGGAAACAGAAAGTGCAATCAAGGCATTAAAATCAGAGAATTTCAGGCTTTTGGTGAACACCATAGAATTGAACAGGCGGGGACTGGAAATAAATCACGAACAGGCAACTGATACACCTGAACAACAAGATGAACTTATTCCTGGAACGAATAAAAAAACTTATTCCGATTACTATGAAATGGTGAAGCATTTGAATGGTGAAATCATTGACTTTTCGCTGGAATTACAAAAGCAGGAATTAACAGGAAATGATACCCGGGAATTACATGAATTAGCAGCAATAAACCAGCATACCATGAATGCCGCAAAATCGGTTAAAGATATTCGTCATAACGTTAAAGATTTCCGGGAATCCGCAGACGATATTATTCACACTATGTTTGAAACCCTCAAAAAATCGGAAGCCGATTTTTATACCGATCTGAGTGAATTCATTCAAAATAATACGAAGGAATCAGCAGTGGATTTAATGCCGTTTACACGACAGATCAATAAGAAAAGAGATGAACTGATTCACCAAACGTATGAGTTGTCGGCAGCTAAAAAAATAAAGGATATAGAATTATCCACGCTTTTGAATGTAATTCACGAAATTCATGGTGCTGATGAGTCGCTTATTGCTGCATTAAAGGTTTATTACCATTTTGGAGAAAATGGAAAATTTCAGGATACAAAATAAACGGTTACTTGCTATTCCTGATGGTGCTGAAATCGAATACAGTGTATGTCTGCCCCCGGTCAAGCTGCCCTCTTAACACTGCAGGTTCCAAAACCAGCGTATCATTCAGTAATTTCTCAGCCTCTTTCTCAAATCCAAAACCATATCTGCGAATTGGTTCAGCATAGGTTATGACACCTTTTTCATTTACTGTAAGGTGGTAAAATATTGTTGGAGGAACCAATGAATCACTAACATTTTCCGGATATTTCAGATTGCTTTTAATATAAGCTATCCAGGCTTCTTTGCCACCTGGGAAACGGGGCTCCTGATAAATTTTATCGTAAATAAAAATGGCATTTATGGTGTCTCTACTTTTTCCTGTTTTCAATATTCCATTTTCATACCATTCCCGGTAATAAGGTGACTTATCAGGATGATATCCGATCCACAACCCCTGTTTCATTCCAAGGCTGACACCACCGCTATCGCTGACTGCATATCCCGGGTGATAGAATGTCAGATAACCATTTCCACTGGTTAAGGTTTGCACACCTTCTTTGTTCCATCCATCGAGATACCTGGGCCCTTCTTTGGTATAGGCCATGTCATACGATTTCAGACCGGCATGATCAAAGAATCTCCAGGTACCCGATGGATTATCGTTTATATACAATCCATACGAAGAATAGGTACCATTTTCATTGTAATAAAAGAAATGACCATCTTTTATTCCTCTGCTATAAAAGCCTTTCATTTGAAGTGTTCCATTCATAAAATAATCTTCAACAGCACCATGAGCATTTCCGGCATAATCGATTGTGCTTTGGCGATAAAAAGCAGCATGATGCCTGGCTGTTACCTGCCATAAACTGTCGTACCAAATAGTAGTAGAAACCGTTTGAATGGTGTCGTTTTCACCGGTTAATTCCGGCTTCGGGTTTTCATTAAAATAGAGCCAATATTTGATAGGTGGTAAGTTTTTAATCTTCAGATTTGTGCTGCTTACGCTATCAACAAAAGCAAGATCACCTGTAATCACATATTGCTTCAGGTGTTTCAGACCTTTTTCCCGAAGATGAAAGAGTTCACGGAGTACGGGAATATCAAAAGTGAGTTTATCAGGTGCCTGTTTAAACAAATCGAGCATTTTCAGATTTTGATTCCATATAATGGATGCCTCATTGATTCCTGCTATTGATTCGGTAGGGTTTTCGGGATTCGAATTGGTATTAAGTAGTTCAACAGTTTCCACATCATTTTTGATGAAAGAATTGAACATTACATAGTACCAGTAGCGGTAAGTGTGTTTTCGGGGAACCGCCCCATAAAAATCAGTACCATGAGAACCACAATGGCTGTTGATTTAAGAAGCTTTCCGGACGCAGATAACTTAGATTGTGAAAATATGATTATTCCTACCAGGAAGCCCCAGAATAGCCCGGTTAAATGTGCGGCATTATCGATAACAGTCAAATAAAAGCCGAGACCTACATTCAATAAAATGGCAAATACCAGTTCAATTATCTGAACATTCCTGTCGCCGGATCTGATTTTACGATCGAAAAACAAGGCAGGAATTGTACAACCGGCAATAGCCATAATACCTCCGGAGGCGCCACATGTTACTACAAATACATTAAAGAAATAACTACCAAGACCGGCGACTACAACGCCAGAGAGATAAACAAGCAGCAAATTCCAACTGCCATATCTAATTTCAAAAAGACGGCCTAAAAACCAAAGAGAAAGCACATTTGCAGCTGCATGAATGATTCCACCATGCACGAATGAAGCGGTGAACAACCGCCACCACTCCCCTTTTTCCAGAAAAGCATCCAGCATACCTCCAAAATGAAGAACATCCGTTGCGGAGGGACTAATTACATCTGCACCAACAATCAGCATTCCAATAAAAACTGCTACAAAAGCCACAGTTACTATCAGGGTTACAGGTGCAGACTTCCAAACAGGCTTCATAGAAGCCACAAAATAAGAAATCCGGTTACAATAAAACTCCGGAATGCTATTAAATCTTATTTAGACTTTTTCACAGCACGGGGTTTCGGAGCGGCTTTTTTCTTCGTTTCCTTCAACAGTGTAAGCTTCTCAACCTGAGGTCGTCTCATCTTCTTTTGCTCATTGTGGTAGCTCTTTTCCTTCTCAATTCTGAAATTTTCAGTGGCAGCAATCATTACCAAATCTGCTTTAGTCTTTGAAGAAGTAAGCTTCCTTTTTTTACTTTCCATATCTTTGAACTTTAGAATGATGAAATTAAATATCTTTATCCGTCAAAAGGATGATATTCATCAACTTCATGAAAATAATTTCATACTAACCGTAAATCAGGGCAATGAAAGAGCTTTTACACGAAAAATTTAAGAACATATTTGAGAAAGAATTGCTTGATGAACTTCAGGCAATAGGTAAGCCGGTAAATGTCAAAGCCGGTGATGTTATAATGGATACCGGGCAATACATCAAATTCATACCGTTGTTACTTTCCGGAAGCATTAAAATTATAAGGCAGGATGATACTGATGGAGAAATTTTGCTTTATTATGTTGGAAGCAATGAGACCTGTGCCATGTCGCTGACCTGTTGTATGGCACATCAGAAAAGCCGGATCAGAGCCATTGCTGAAGAAGATACAGAAATGATTACCGTTCCGGTTGAAAAGATGGATGAATGGATGATAAAATATGAATCGTGGAAAAACTTTGTGATGCAAACTTATAATGCACGATTCGACGAGCTTTTGAGAACCATTGACAGCATTGCGTTTCAGAAGGTAGATGAAAGACTGGAGAACTACTTAAAGAGCAAAGCAGAGCTTACAGAATCAAAATTACTGGTGGTGAGTCATCAGCAAATTGCCGAAGAATTAAATTCATCCAGGGAAGTTATTTCCAGGTTATTGAAGCATCTTGAAAAAAATGGAAAGATTAAACTGGGCAGAAATAAGATTGAATTGATGGAACTTTAAGGCTTTGAAAGGTAAATAGCGCTTTCAGAATTTGGATCAGGAAAGAAAAAATTAAGATTACTGTTTGAATGTCAGTAAGGCATATGGCGTATGATTCACCAATCCGGCTGAAATACTTCCATTAATCCACCGGTTAATTCCGGTTCTGCCTTTGGTTTCCATTGCTACCAACCCAACATTTTGTTCCGTACAAAAATTCTCAATACCCGTTTCTACATCAAAAGCTGGGACAATATGTAATCTATCTACAGGGATATGATAATTTGAGGCGACTTTATTCATTTTATGACTCACCTCCTGTTTATTGATCGTTGAATCTTTAGTTTCCACATTCAGTAAATGCAGGGTAGCATTAAAGCATTTCTGAAATTGCAAGACCACATGGGGAATAAGAACAGGTTCGCTAAATGAAGAGGCAAAAACTATGTTGGCAAAAGAGTGGTCAGCGGATTTTATTGCCAACACAGGAGAACGGCTTTTCATAGCTATATGTTCGGTATGTGAACCAATAAAAAGCTCTTTCAATCCATAAGCGCCATGAGTTCCCATGATAACCAGGTCATAATTTGAGAGTGTAGTTTCATGGGTAACAACTTCTTCAATTTGTCCGGGTAACACTTTAAAATCGACATTTGCATACCCGGTACTTCTAATCATGGAATCGATTCTTGCTCTGGCAATATCCATATCACTTCTTACCATAGAAAGATCCATTTCTGCTGTTTCAATCAGGTTTCCGGAGATGTCAACCAAAACATCACCACCGGCAGCTATTACATGCAACAAGGTAACCGTTCCATTGGAGCATTCAGCAAGCTTAACAGCCGATTGAAATGCCAGATTTGAGAGATTACTGAAATCGGAGGGTACCAGAATATGCATTTTATTTCTTTAAGGTTGAGGGACACACAAAATTAGTTTTGGGAACTGGGGTTTCAGCTATTGCCTTATACCCTCCAGCAACTTCCACAATATTATCGTAACCCCGGGATTTAAGTATGGAAGCGGCTATCATAGATCGGTAACCACCGGCACAATGAATATACATGGTTTCATTTTTAGGAAATTCATGCATGTTTTCATTGATAAAATCGAGTGGCAAATTAACTGCTTTGTCCACATGTTCGCTTTCATATTCTCCGGGCTTCCTGACATCCACTACTGTCAGATTTTCTTTTCAAATCTGTTTGCGAATTCTGTTGCCGGTATCGAAGTAATTTGGTCTGTTTCAAATCCTGATTGCTTCCAGGCATCGAATCCACCCTTCAAAAAGCCAATGGCATGATCGTATCCAACACGTGCGAGTCGCGTGATTACTTCTTCTTCACGACCATTATCCGCAATAATCAGAAGTTTTTGACGGATATCAGGAATCAGAGCACCAACCCAAGGGGCAAAACCTCCATCAATACCAATATTAATTGAATTCGGAATAAATCCAGCAGCAAAATCCTGTGGTTTTCTGGTATCCAGCATCAGAGCGCCTGTTTCATTTGCTGCAGCTTCAAAAGCTGCCGGTTCCAGAGGTTGAATACCTCTTTCAATGACTGAAGTGATACTTTCATAACCTTCCTTATTCATCC
Source organism: Bacteroidota bacterium (assembly GCA_016713525.1). Taxonomy (GTDB): domain Bacteria; phylum Bacteroidota; class Bacteroidia; order AKYH767-A; family OLB10; genus JADKJB01. The sequence continues at coordinate 326,641 of JADJOZ010000012.1, forward strand.
TTACATTTTCAGGAAAATACACCGGTGGTGGCAACAGTCCATCCGTTACTTCTTTAATAAACTCATCCCTGGTCATATCGGCACGCAAAGCATAATTGAATTGCTTCTGATTTCCCAGAGTGGCGAATGTTTCTTTACTCATATTTTTACCACAAGCTGATCCGGCACCATGAGCAGGATATACCAACACATCGTCGGCAAGAGGCATAATTTTCGTTCTGAGTGAATCGAACAGCATACCTGCAAGATCCTCTTGGGTTATGGTAGAATGTTGGGCCAAATCGGGACGACCAACATCACCAATAAAAAGTGTATCACCTGAAAAAATGCAGTAATCTTTCCCATGCTCATCTTTCAATAAATAGGTAGTCGATTCGAATGTATGACCGGGAGTATGTAATGCGATGATGGTTAGTTTGCCAACCTTAAATGTCTCGTAATCTTTGGCAGTGTATGATTCAAATGAAGTGGTTGCATTGGGACCGTAAACAATAGTTGCCCCGGTTGCTTTTGCCAGATCCACATGTCCTGAAACAAAGTCGGCATGAAAGTGCGTTTCGAAAATATATTTAATCTTTACACCTTCTGTTTCTGCTTTATGGAGGTATGGTTTGATTTCCCGCAAAGGATCAATGATAGCTGATTCACCATCAGACTGAATAAAGTAGGCTCCCTGAGCCAGACAACCGGTATAGATTTGTTCAATTTTCATGGTAAGTGTGGTGTTTTAACAGTACTTCTGCATTCTAACAACTAAGGTTCTTTTTTGTTGTGATTGAAATAGAAAAATAAAAATAATAAATCTACTAATTTGATATACATTAATATTTGTATATTATTGATTATCAAATTAATAAATTTAAGAATGAATACTCATTTCTCTATAAATGATATATATTCCCATAATCAAAACAAACCAACCGAATGCTTTTTTCAGTTGCTGATCATTGGTTTTGTGAGCCAATCTGTTTCCTAAAAATATGCCTCCAACTGCCAGAGTGGTGAAAATGCCAAGCAGAGCCCAATCAATTTTAAGATGAACAATATCACCGGTGAATCCTATCAACGATTTGGCTGCGATGATTAGCAGTGAAGTTCCTATGGCGGTCTTCATAGGTAATTTAGCCAGAAGAACAAGGGCAGGAATGATTAAGAAGCCACCTCCTGCTCCAACAAATCCGGTGAGCATTCCAACAAGTGCTCCTTCCAGAAATATAAGCGGCAAATTAAACTGGTGATTGACGTTAGCATCCACAGCTACACCATTTTTTGACCCTCTGATCATAGTAATTGAGGCAATTACCATTAGGATAGCGAAGACCAACATAATAAACAGGTCTTTAGATACAATTACCCCGGCAAATGAACCTATTACGTTGGGAATAGCTGGCATTATGAATGCTCTGGTAAGAAACACAGCAACTATTGATGGTACTCCAAAGACCAGGGCGGCTTTCATATTTACCAAACCATCACGATACTTCTGCCAGGCACCGACCAAAGCTGTAGAGCCAACTATAAAAAGTGAGTAGGCAGTAGCATCAACCGGAGCTGTTCCCATCAGGTAAACCAAAGCAGGAACTGTTAGAATGGAACCACCGCCACCTATCATACCTAATGATATTCCAATCAGAACAGCTGCTAAATAACCAAGTATCTCCATTATAAAATTAATGCGGTGCAAAGATCGTATTTCATTTACACGAAACACAGTGACAGAAGTTACATAACATATTAATCACCAGAAAAATGGTGTTCAAACCCGCTGTTTGATGCCCAATTCATCAAAAATGCTTAAATTCACGGTTCAAAAAAATAAATTTTATGATAAAACAACTTGTATCGGTTTTATTGATTTTACTTGCGATTCATTCCGTTTCGCTAAGCCAGACCTCTGCCCCTGTTGCAAAGAATGTGAATGCAGCTGAATTCGCGAAACTCATTGCATCCACAACGGGAATAATTCTGGATGTCCGCACTGCTGCGGAAGTTAAAAAAGGTGCTATCAGCAATTCCGTTAATATTGATTTTTTTGCAGATGATTTTGCTGCGCAAATTTCAAAACTCGACAAGAACAAACCCGTTTATGTTTATTGTGCTTCCGGAGGTCGGAGTGGTGAAGCAATGGCGATGATGTCGAAAATTGGTTTTAAAACGATTTACAACCTTGAGGGAGGTTATTCGGCATGGACAAAAATGCATCCTGCTAAATGAGTCAAAAGGATCTGATTCTGGTAATCATACAAGTTGCCTTATTACTCCTATTCATCATTATACCGGCGGGTTATGCACCACCTATGATTCCGGCATTTCTCTGCTTTTTTATGACTACTGCCGGGATCCTGATAGCTTCTGCAGGGGTTTTAACGATAGGAAAAGGTTTCACTCCCTTCCCTACTCCGAAAGTCACAGGACAATTAAAACGAACCGGGATTTACAAGTACATCAGACATCCTATGTACAGTGGCATTATCATTGCAGGGTTAGGAATTGCATTTTACAATGCCAATATCCCCCGATTAATTGTTTGCATCATCCTGTATTTATTTTTTGAATATAAATCGCGTTATGAGGAAAAACTACTAGAGCAAAAATATCCGGAATACAACCAATATAAAACTGTAACCGGTCGTTTTATGCCTTCAGTTAACATCTTTAAAAAAGTTAATTAAATCTTTAACAATAACTATGACCACACAGCAAGAAATAGCCCGATTTGGTGTTGAAGTACCAGATTGGTACAAAGGATATGTAAAAGCATTGGGAAACCGTAATTTTCTGGATGTAATGAAACAATTACAGCAGGCAACCCCTTCATTTCTGGAGGAAATTCCTGAACAACGGTGGGATTTTTCATATGCCCCCGGCAAATGGACCATACGTGAACTTGTAATGCACATGATGGATGCCGAACGCATTTTTGCCTATCGCACCTTACGATTTGCCAGAAACGATGCTACTGAACTGCCAGGTTTCGATGAAGATGCCTATATTCCATTTACTAATGCGGCTGACCGTTCAGCCTCTTCACTGATAAGCGAATACAAGACTATTCGTGCTGCCACCATTTCACTTTTCGAATCGTTCGATGATGAAATGATGATGCGCATAGGAAAAGCAAACGGTAACAAATTCTCGGTTCTGCTTTCAGGAGTTATTATTGTCGGTCACGAAATGCACCATCTGAACATTATCAGAGAGCGTTATTTGTAACTTATTAACCCTTTGGAGCGGTTTCAGGCAAAGTATGTTTGCGACCTTTATTCACTGTTTTTAAGTGTGTCATTAAAGGCTTAAAATATTCCAGCATGGCTTGTGCCGACATTTCAGTGCCCAGGTGTTTCTTAAGATGAGTACGCCAGTCTTCAGTGGCACCAGATTGCATCAGTGACTTCAGGAAATCACCGGTTTCTTTGCTGCCCCAGTAATTGGTGGCATGAGGATCCTGTTTCAGAATTTTTGTGGCAATATGTTGATGAAACTGGAATAACAAAACATTGGAGATGGAGTAATCATAATACTGGGCAGGATCATTATTGATGTGCGTTTTCGTAGCGGCATCACAATATTCCTCTCCTCTGAGTGAAGGTGCTTCAATCCCCTGATATTTTTTCACCAGATTCCACCAGGTTGCATTAAAAGTATCTTCAGATATGTTTTTGGCATAAATTTCACTTTCAAAACGCGTCATCACACCTGCTCCCCAGGGAATATGTACTATAAAATCGAGTGCCTCCTTCATCAGTTGCTTTGTTTCATCCACCTGCAGTTTTGGATCTACCATTCCTTGTCCCTGTAAAAATGGCTTTTGCAATGCTGCCAGACCTATTAGACTTCCCATCGCTTCATGATATCCTCTGTTGGCGCCGTTTCTGAGAATCAGGGGCACTTCGGGGGTTGAGTAACTCATGTAATAATAGATATGTCCCAGTTCATGCAAAACAGTTCCCCACCATTCTGTGTTTGGCTCAACACTCATTAGTGACCTCACATCTTTGTCGTTATCCATATGCCAGGCAGAAGCATGATTATTTTTCTTGTATGATGCAGTGGCCTGCAGTGGATATAAACTGGAGTTTTGGTAAAAAGATTTTGGAAGACCGGGAAAACCCAATGACTTGTAAAATTCTTCTCCCTTAGTAACAATAAACTCGGAGCCTTGTCTCTTTAAAAAATCATCAACATTCAATCCTTCTACTTCCACAAGGGCAGTCCAGTCTTGTCCCCACCGGTTTGGCAGCCAATGAGCAGGCAAATATTCCGGTACCGGTTGCTTGTATTTCTCAGCTAAAGTATAGCGAGCCCAGGTGTGAAGCTCTCTGTACAAAGGCCAGATGTCCTTTACCATCTGATCACAAAGAGTAAGCATTTCAGTGGTAGTCATGCCATAATCGGAAACCTGATAGGCAAAATAATCGGCATAGCCCAGTGGTTTAACAGATTCATTCCGGAGATTCCTGAGACCAACAAGTCCTTGTTTTAATTCTTTTCCAACCTCTTTGGAAGCTTCCCATACAGGTAATCTTTTTTCAGGATTATCTAAAGTACGCAGCATTTCATCCAGTTGATTGGTGGTAACCGGAGTACCTCCCAAATTGTATGCAAAACCGAATAATTTTTCGGTCTGTTCAGTCTCCTGAATGATTTTCTTCTGAACAACAGACCCGGCAGCCTCCGGATTAGCACCTGCAGTATACAAAATGAATTCAAGTTGCCTCACTTGAATTGGAGTTAGTTGCGATTTCTTTGCCAGAAATGCTTTTGCAGCATTAATGTTTTCATTACTTCCCGTAAAACTAGCGAAGGCAGCATTAGCTTTCTGCGCTTTTTCGGCGTTCGTAGCATCACCTTCAACAATATGGGTATTCAAATCCCATTCAGCCAGATTAGAGGCTATCAGCAACTCCTGATATTTTTTATTGTACATATCAAGATAAGCATTTACATCCGTGTATTCAGCCGGTGGTGTTTCCGGAGAGCGAAAGGTGAATGACAAGAAACCTACTGTACTTACTGCGATAAAAATCAGGATTAATTTTTTCATGATCAGATTAATTTTCTATTAAACTTTGAATTAACTTCTTTTCTCTCTTCAATATATTTGCAAGCGACGTTTTACTCAATATTTTGTTAGTGGCCTCCCGAAGTTCCTGCATGAGATTACGGATACCGCAAGTTGCTTCATCCACACACTCTTCACATCTTTGGTAATACTTATAACTCACACAGGGTGTCAATGCCAAAGGACCATCAAAGAGCCTGATGACAGATCCGATATAAATCTCTTCCGGTTTTTGAGGAGCAAATAACCTCCTGCTTTTCCTTTTTTACTTTGAAGGATACCGGCTCTGTTAAGTTCCAGCAAAATAACCTCCAGAAATTTCCTTGGAATTTTCTGCTGAGTTGAAATTTCTGAAATATGAACGGGAATATCCTTTTCCTGTCGGGCCAGATATTCCAGTGCCTTAAGTGCGTATTTGGCCTTTTTCGAAAGCATAAAAAGCTGTGGTTTGAGGGTCTAAAGTTAATTCAAATTATGCTTCCAAGGTTCAAATTTGAGTCTCATCGCATTAATATGCCATAGAATCCACCAATGAAACGTCAGGGCTGTCGCGGACACCCTATTTTTAGCTACTTTTGCATCCCTGAAACAGAAACCAGTAACTTCATTACGATGCCATTTGCCAAAGAAATAAAGAAACGCCGAACTTTTGCCATTATCAGTCACCCTGATGCCGGAAAAACCACTTTAACAGAGAAATTCCTGCTTTTTGGAGGTGCTATTCAAACCGCAGGGGCTGTTAAATCGAATAAAATCAAGAAAACTGCGACTTCCGACTTTATGGAAATTGAAAAGCAAAGGGGAATTTCGGTGGCAACCTCAGTGATGAATTTTGAGTATAAAGATTTGAATATCAATCTACTTGACACCCCGGTCACAAAGATTTTGCTGAAGATACCTACCGGACACTAACTGCAGTGGATTCGGTTATTCTGGTAGTTGATTGTGTTAAAGGAGTTGAGGAACAAACTGAAAAGCTAATGGGCGTTTGCCGGATGAGAAATACACCGGTAATTATTTTTGTGAATAAGCTCGATCGCGAGGGTAAAAATCCCTTTGATTTGCTCGATGAACTGGAAGAAAAACTAAATATAAAAGTAAGGCCTTTAAGCTGGCCCATTTCAATGGGATCAACATTTAAGGGTGTTTATAATTTGTACAATAAAAGTCTCCACCTTTTTTCACCGAATAAGAAGGCTTCAGATGAGGATGCATTGCCTATAAATGGTACCGACGATCCAATGCTGGATGAGAAAGTTGGGAAATATGCTTTGCAATTGCGCGAAGATGTGCATCTGATTGATGGTGTATATGATGCATTCGACAGGGATCAATACCTGGCAGGAAATGTGGCGCCGGTATTTTTGGAAGTGCCATCAATAATTTTGGTGTGCGTGAATTGCTCGATACCTTCACGGAAATTGCACCTCCTCCCGGTGATCGACCTGCAACAACCAGAATTGTTCATCCATCCGAGAAAAATTTCACCGGCTTTGTATTTAAAATTCATGCCAATCTCGATCCCAAACACCGCGACAGAATTGCATTCCTTCGTATATGTTCCGGCAAGTTTGAACGAGGGAAATTCTTTCATCATGTGAGACTCGATAAAGACGTAAGATTTAATAGTCCTGCACAATTCATGGCTCAATCAAAGAGTATCATTGATGAAGCCTATCCGGGTGATGTAATTGGATTGTATGATACCGGAAACTTCAAGATCGGTGATACACTTACAGAAGGAGAAGACCGGGCATTTAAAGGTATTCCGCGCTTTTCTCCCGAGATTTTCAAGGAGTTGGTTAACACCGATCCTATGAAGACCAAACAACTCGACAAGGGAATTATGCAGCTTACTGATGAGGGTGTGGCTCAATTGTTTTTACAAAATGGCGGCAACCGGAAAATCATTGGCACTGTTGGTGAACTTCAGTTTGAAGTAATTCAATATCGCTTATTACATGAATATAGTGCTTCTTGTAAGTTTGTACCTCTGAATGTTTACAAGGCTTGCTGGTTGACTTGCAAGGATCAGGAAAAACTGAATGACTTCATGAGGTTTAAATCGTCGCAGATTGCAACCGATAAAGATGATAATGTTGTTTATTTCGCTGACTCCCAATGGATGCTTGATCAGATGATAAAGAACAATCCGGAGATTGAATTTCATTTTTTATCGGATACAGTGATATAGTATCTACAAAGAATGGAATTTCGTTTTTATGATAGATGAAAGATGAAAGATGGGGTAGCTGTGCAGAAAAGAATTTTTGCATTTTGTCCTGAATAAGTTCTTCAATTACGCTCAGGCTTTTCATTACATTAAATTTCTCATACGCCATCACATTTCAACTGCCTTGAGGCTTTGTTACTTTTTGCTTGACCACCCTTGGGGGGTGCCCCGGGGTTCCCCCGCCCAAATTTTCCCTCCCCCCCCCCCCCCCCCCCCCCCCACGGCAAGGTACTTTTGGCTTGCAAAAGTAACCAAAAAGTCAAGAACAGCATCAGGCACCTTCCATCTTTACCATGGTGATTTTGGAGAATCATGTTTCCCTTATTAATTCTAAACTGTTGGCCTTTTGCCGTGCGCTGCTTTTTACTAAGACAGTTTTTTTCTAAGAAAAAACTGTCTTGTAAAAAAAGGCGCGTGTCGCGGAGCCAGACGGCAAACTGCCAACAAGTGCTGGATGCTGTTCGGTCCTTTTTAATACTGCTCGGAAAATATGCAAAGGACGAAATGATTAAGAATTAAGGATTTAAGAGGTTGAATTAATTGTACGCTTTTTAGAATTTTTGCTTTGGAAAAAAGTTACATGAAATTAATCATTATTGCCGTATAATTTTTCTGGTAATTTTTTGACCCGTGAGATCGGTAACTTTAACAAAGTAAATTCCACTTTCGAAAGATGTTAGATCAAGGGTTGCACTGAACTGATTTGGATGTGTGGAGATTTTCAGCGACCCTAATACATCATACACATCCAATTGTTTGATTACTCCGGCAAAATCAACAATCACATTCCCATCAGATGGAACGGGGTAAATTCTTAATTTTTGATCCACTTCAATTTGTTCAATACCTGTAGCAACCGGCGGAACAATAAAACTATAATAAACATCCTGTTCTCCATTCAATGTATTAGCCCATGCAAGATGAACTCCTGAATTTGTAGATTCCATGTCGAAGTAATCGCCCATTTTTTGTTGATTAGGGTATCCGATATGAGGATCAAACATTGGAGAAAGTTGTTCATTTGGAGACCAACTGATACCTGCATTTGTGGAATAAGAGTAAAATAGAGCGGAATAATCAAGTCCGCTCAAATCCAATCTTGTGTCGAGCCAAATTGCATCAATTCTTCCATTCGGAGCCACACCCATTGTTGCGAACCATTGGGTGTTAGAAGTGGATATATCATCATTCACAACAACTGGCGAGGACCATGTGAGACCGCCATCACTGCTTCTGACAAAAATTACATCGGCCGGATCAAAATTTGAAAATCTGCTGATAGATGCCATAATGTAAACATTATTAGCATTTGGGCCATTAGACCGATCCACATCTACATTAACCTGTCCATATAACCCCGCAGGATTTACACCAAAGAAACCATTAAGATATCCATCAACAAAAACATTTACTGACTGATTCCAGATAACAGAAGAGCCCGGAGTTTGTGAATTGACAGATTTTACAATCGATAAGCTGTCGTTTGAATTTCCTACACCAGCTATATACAATTCGCCATTTTTTCCAACTGCCATTGTGCCTAATGCAGGTTCACCTGTAATTGGGAGACATGGCTCATAACTATTACCACCTGTAGCAGAACGTACAAAATGTCCTGGCGAACAAGAGCTAAATCCTAAAGTCCAGAATGAATAAATATTTCCATTCCCAACACCTCCTGAACGGTCAATAGCCATCCATTGTTTATCACCACCAGCTGCATCAACACCGGAATCCCAGGTTACACCAGAATTATTGCTTCTAAAAACCTTACATAAATATGTTGGGGAATTTGTAAGACTGTTATAATAGAAATTCCCATTGATATCATAATCCAGAACCGGGTCAGACCGGAATATTCCGGGTTCAAGTATACTATAAGTCCATGTTTGACCACCATTTGAAGTATATGCCCAACCACCTTGACGAAAATTACTACTTACATTATCAAATTGTCGCCACCCAATTGCAACCTGATTATGGTTTAAAGGGTTAACTGCCAGACTAGGTTCATTAGCAGCATCACCAAATATGTTCAATCCGGCCGGATTAACATTTACCTGATTGGTAAAAATAGTACTGGCGGTTAGCAATCTGAGTACAGGTGTCTTAAAACGGTATCCGGGAGCAGTTTTTCTGTTTCCAAAAGCATTAGGTAAATATGCATCTCCCGGTAATTCACGATAGAGTTGTTTCAAATCTTTAATTGCAATTTTATTTTTTTGAGCACTTACCGGCAAATCTGTAAATGACAAAAAGCACAACCAAAATAGTATAAGGGTAAGTTTGTTTTTCATAGCATCTCTTTTTAGCGCTTCGGAATTCGAAGATAAGCAAAATATAGTTGACAAACAAATAAGATTGACAAACATTACTCTCCAACTTCTAAAAATGTCAATATTCGTTATTCAAATGTTATTATCTGAAATTCAATAATAATACCTGGCGCAGCATACTAAATAGCTTTATGACGATGAATTTCCAAATGGTTTATGACTATTTTTTAATGAAACAACTTTGTAGCAAATCACCCACTCAAAGCAGCGTCAGCTGCCAATAATAAGACTTTGTTACAAAACACTAATCGAAAGCAGCGTTAGCTGCCACAGACTTTTCTATTAGTGGAATGCTTAAATATCAAAATATCCTTATCACTCATGACCTATCAATGATTCCCGCGGCTATGCCGCTAAATACAGCAGCGTAAGCTGCCTAAAACGCGGCATGGCCGCAAGTCAACGGTAAAAAACAGCTCTGGCTGTTTTTTACCAAATCGAAGCACGGGATTTTTCGTCACGGAACAATGGGCTACCGGGTTTCACATTAAAGGCTTTATGGAATTCCGGCATATTGGAAACAATGCCATTGCATCTGTATTTTGTAGGTGAATGGGGATCCGTAATTATTCTTTGAGCCGCTGCTTCAGGGCGGATATTTGCTCTCCATACTGTAGCCCAGCCAAGGAAGAAGCGTTGATCACCGGTAAAGCCATCAATTTTTTCAGGAGCCGATTTGCCTTCCAGCGATTTTTGATATGCATAATAAGCAATGGTTAAACCTCCTAAATCTGCAATATTTTCACCCAGGGTTAACTGACCGTTTACCTTAAGTGAATCGTTAACGGTAAACTGATTATACTGATCTACCAGCATATTTGCTTTCACCATAAATTTAGCAGAATCTTCCGATGTCCACCAGCTTTTTAAATTTCCTTGGGCATCAAACTGGCGACCTTCATCATCGAAACCATGGGTCATTTCATGGCCAATCACTGCTCCTATTCCACCGTAATTTACAGCATCATCGGCATTCGGATTGAAGAAGGGTGGCTGAAGAATTCCTGCAGGAAAAACAATCTCATTCATAGAAGGATTGTAGTATGCATTCACTGTTGGAGGTGATATGCCCCATTCTGTTCTGTCGACTGGCTGGCCTATTTTTTTCATGATTCTTTTGAATTCAAAAGCAGATGCATTTTGAACATTTGCATAGTAGGAATCTCTGGAGATTTCAAGAGCACTATAATCGCGCCATTTATCAGGGTAACCGATCTTGTTCATGATAGTACCCAATTTAGTCAATGCCTGTTCTTTGGTGACTTCACTCATCCAGTCGAGTTGTTTGATACGATCACGGAAAGAACTTCCAAGATTGGCTACTAACTCCATCATGCGTTTTTTAGTTTCCGGTGTAAATGCTTTTTCGCAATACACTTCACCCAAAGCTTCGCCCATCATCTCATCAATTGTCTCCTGAACCAGTTTCCAGCGCTCTTTCATTTCAGTAGCACCGGAAAGAACACCTTCATTAAATTTAAAATCTTCATTTCTGAAATCATCACTTAAGTATGGAGCAGCAGCGCGGACAGTTCTCCATTTAAGATATCCTTTCCAATCGGCAAGAGGCATTTGTTTCAACATGGTGCTGACTGTACTAAGGAAGGCAGGATTATTTGTTACCAGCTCGGATGGATTCTTAACTCCTAAAGTAGTAAGGTGCGTATTCCAATCGATTGAAGGTGCTAATTTTTGCATCTCATCAATAGTTCTGAGGTTATAAGTTTTTTCAGGGTTACGCATTTCAACGCGACTCATAGAAGCTTTAGCTAAAGCAGTCTCGAGTTCCAGAATTTTAAAAGCTGTATTTTGAGCATTTTTTTCTTCTTCACCTGCAAGCACCAACATTTTTGAAATATGCTCGGTGTATTGAGCACGAATTTTAGCGGATGCATCGTCTGTTTTGAGATAATAATCGCGATCAGGAAGGCTCAATCCACCCTGATAGATGTATGGTAGAACGCGGGCGCTGTTCTTCATATCCTGCTCTGCAAAAATGGCAAACAGGGCAAAATTAAAGTGTGCCTGCATATCGGCTACTTTTGCAGTAATTCCTTTTAAATCAGCAATAGCATCAATAGCTTTTAATTCAGCATTCAAAGGCTTATTTCCGTCTGTATTTAGTTTTAAAGAATCCATTCCTGAAGCGAAAAAGTCACCTATTTTCTTTCTGTTTGAACCGGCTTTTGCATTGGCATCGGCTGCTGATTCATCTAAAACCTTTTTAATAATAGCAGCATTTGCTTCGCGAAGTTCATTGAAACTACCCCATCGACTTTCGGATGCCGGAACAGGATTGTTTTTCAGCCAGTTTCCATTGGTAAATTCATAGAAATCAGTGCCCGGATCAACTGTGGTATCGAGGTCAGCCAGATTGATACCGGTATTTTTAGGTGCAGAATCGTCCACTTTTGGTTTGTTATTGCAGGAAACTATAGTAAGAGAAGCCAGAAGAATTCCTGAGACTAAAGTCACGTTATTGATATTTTTAAGCATCATAAGGTTTGAGATTTAATGAGGAAGGGTAAATTTCCGAAAAAAAAGCAGATAATTTGGGGTGCGACATTAAAATGTAGCAAATAACAGCAAATTCACCAGCCGGATTATTTTGCTTTACGAAGTGATAACAGCAATGTCACCGGCCCGTGGATTGAATTGCGGGTTGTTTAAAATTTAATTCTGCTTTAATTTATAACTCATATACAGAATCAATATTTTTTAATGGGATTTTTGAGAAATAAGGATAATTATGTTTTCGTATGGAGGAGAAAAGATAAAAATAATGGTGAAGAACTGTTTCACTCTGTTTAGAAATATAATACAGGAACCATCCGAACAACAGACAAACAGAGCAGGAACAATACGAGTTACATGTTCAACTTGCAAAATTTATTCCAACCTATTTTAGTATTAAGGAATAAAATAACAACATAAGAAAATTTACTGAATTAAAATTTTTCGCGTCCCAAGACTGCCTTTTGATGTTTCAATTTTAATGAAGTAAACTCCTGGTGTTAATATTAAATCAAGGTCGACTACTTGTTTATTATAAAACTTAAAATCTTGAATTCGTTGGCCAGCCGAATTAAATAGATCAAGAGTTAAATCTGAATATTCCTGATTAAATTTCACAGTAATTTTTCGATTGGTGGGATTGGGGAAAAGCAAGGCTGAATTAAATTGCTCCAAATCAACCAAGCCTGTAGGATTGACGACTCCGGTTTTGTGCACGAAAATGTCATGTCCCCCAAGAGAAGTTATATAATAGTTTAAGGGGCCCTGGTCAAAATCAGTTGTAGTTTGAAAAGTGCCGGTTATGTAAATATTACCAAATGTATCGGTAGCAATGTGGTAAGGGTCAACATACCCCGAACTGTTATTAAAACTATAAATCCACACAGGATTTCCAGAATGTGTATATTTACAAGCATAGGCGTTATAGAAGGATGAGCCAATTATCAGGCTTCCGCCAAATGCAGAATAAAAGTCCAAAGTATCATAGAATATTCCTGTTGCATAAACACCGTATTGGTCAGCAGTCACGGCTGACATTCTATCATATTGGTAATTACCAAATGAATTTACCCATTGAAAAGTTCCTGATGTATCAAGTTTGAGTAAAAAGTTGTCATATCCACCTACAGCAATCAAACCAACCATAGGCACAAAATTTATCTCAAATGTGTCTTTGAAGATACCCGAAATATAAATATTTGAAAAACCAGGGTAAAGAGCTACTCCGTTCACATTGTCATTGTCAAGTGAGGAACCAATATTTCGGGCCCAAATAAATTCCCCATCTGTGTTTAATTTCAAAACAAATCCATTAAAAAAATTGGTGCCACCAGTCATATAATAAACTGTTGAATTAGGATCAAAGTCATTATTGTTATAAAATGAGCCTGCAAAATAAACAGATTGTGCACCATCAAATACCGCTCTATCCGCGCTTATTGTAGAATTATTGTTACCAAATTTTTTAGCCCAAATAAATGCACCGGTAGAATCTAATTTTAATAAAAAATTATTATCATTGTTAGAAGAAAGAATATGAGTTCCTGCTCCCGGGTCAAAATCGACGGATCCTCTAAATCTCCCGAATATCATGATTTCATTGTTATTATCAATGATTAAACTTTGCAATCCAACATTAATTCCAAAACCAGGAGAATTGAATTGTTTTGCCATAATAAAGTTTCCGGCGGTGTCATATTTTGCAATAAAACCACACAATCCTATCGCTGTTCCCGATCCTGCGACTAGATTAAATACGCCTGGCCCTGGATCAAAATCAACAGTTGAATTAAAATAACCATACAAAACCAGGTTGCCTGTTTGGTCAAATTCAAAACCATTTAGCATTTGATTATCGACACTTCCGATGCTGAATGCATGGATTAGATTGCCGGTAAAATCCATTTTTGCAACGTAAAAATCTGTCCATCCAACCGCACTCAGATTGAATATTCCCGGTCCCGGATCAAAATCGACTGTTTCAGTACAATTTCCTGCTGTATATAAATTTCCAAGATTGTCGATTTTAACGCCCACCGGGTATGTATTGGTATACCCTGTTCCACCAAATGCCTTGGCATATGAGAAAAATTGTCCATTTGTAGAAAATGGTGATAATGTCAGTAAAAATATAAAAAGACACACAGATAAAAAGTCCGAAATTATTTTTTTCTGGGTTGGATTTGATTTGATAGGTAATACTGTTAATAAACATGATTTTAAAAACATTCAACTTTCAGATTTCGACTATTTAGATTCGATTTAATATTGAATCATTATTCGGGTACATACAACCATTCCGGGACAAGTTATTATGAAAGGCATCTTCCATAAATCATATAAACATAAAAGCTACTAGTTTGCCTATCCTATACAAAGCTAATAAATAAAAACTTAACTTCAAAATTACCGAACTCAGCAAAGACACCTTTAGCAAATCGGATTTTGGTTTAATTATAATTCATTTAATTAAAAAATGAGGTTATGGCACACCAGAAGTCCACATTCCTACCCCTATTTTAAGGATTAAGGATTAAGGATTAAGAATTAAGGATTAAGAATTAAGGATTAAGGATTAAGGATTAAGGATTAAGGATTTATTCATTACTGCGCGGAGGGAAAATTATCTTTATTGAACGCAGAGTTTGGGAGACGCTGGAGGATTAAGAATTAAGGATTAAGGATTAAGGATTAAGGATTAAGGATTTTTTATATCAATGACCATGAATGACCAAATGACGCGGCCTTGCCGTAAATGACACAGAAAGCACATTCAACCTTGTTACTTTTTACTCAGGAATGAATTACGCTTTAACCAAACAAATTTCTTTCAGTTTCTCTACGCAAAAATCGACTTCTTCCCGGGTGTTGAATCTTGAAAATGAGAAGCGAACTGCCGGGCGGTCGGGACTTACATTCATTGCTTTCAGAACGTGACTTCCAACATTACTGCCACTTGAGCAGGCACTACCACCTGATGCGGCTATGCCGGCAATATCGAGGTTAAACAACATCATTTCCGACATATCTGAAGGTGGAAAAGAAACATTTAAAACCGTAAAAAGATTTCCTTCAGAAATATCACCATTGAATGATATTCCGGGGATTTCACTTCTTAGCCTTTCAGCCATATAGTTTTTCAGATCGGTCATGTGTTTACGATCATGTTCCAGATCGCGATAAGCTATTTCAAGTGCTTTAGCGAGACCAACGATACCGTAAACGTTCTCTGTTCCGCCTCTCATATTGCGTTCCTGGGCACCACCGGTGATAAACGGATGAATTTTAATCCTTTTATTGATGTATAAAAATCCCACTCCTTTGGGTCCATGAAATTTATGTGCAGCACACGAAACAAAGTCCACATCTACTTTCGACAAATCATGCTCCATATGACCCATTGTCTGCACCGTATCAGAATGAAAAACAGCATTATATTTTCTGCATAATGCACCAACTTTATCAATTGGTGTTACCGTACCGGTTTCATTGTTTGCATGCATTAACGAAACCAGTGAATTAGGGTTGGCAGCTAATAGTTCTTCGAGGTGAGCTAAATCGATATGACCCTGTTCATCGATACGAACATTCGACAACTTAACAGTTCCTTTATGATCGAGTTCTTCCAATGTATGTGATACGGCATGGTGTTCGGTTGCGCAGCTGATGGCATGCGTAATTTTCATGTCGGAAATACTACATCGGATAGCTGTATTATTTGCTTCCGTACCACCTGAAGTAAAGAATATTTCAGCCGGAGTAACATTCAGCAAACGGGCAACTGTTTTTCTTGCATTTTCGATCAGTGTTCTGGTTTCTCTTCCAAAAGAATGGATAGAAGAAGGATTTCCATATTGCTTTTCCAGAACCGGAATCATTGCCTGAAGCACTTCAGGATGAATCTGTGTTGTTGCTGCGTTATCGAGATATATTTTCATGATTTAAGCCCTCGCCATTGACTGCGTAATAATATCTTTAATGTCTTGTATGATTTTCACAGCCAGATTCTCAGCTGTTGTTTGTGACTGACTCTCGGCATAAATCCGGATAATGGGCTCTGTATTCGACTTTCGAAGATGCACCCATTCCTTATCGAATTCAATTTTTACACCATCTATATCGTTTACCGGCTGCTTTTTATATTTGTCTTTAATAGAAAGCAGGATTTTATCGACATCAATGTCGGGGGTAAGTTCAATTTTATTCTTGGAGATATAATAATCAGGGTATTTTGCACGAAGCATGGAAGTTGACTTTCCGAATCTTGCCAGATGTGACAAGAACAATGCTATTCCTGCCAAAGCATCACGACCATAGTGCAAGTCGGGAACGATGACACCACCATTACCTTCTCCACCGATTACAGCGTTTCTTGACTTCATCATTTCAACAACGTTGACTTCACCAACAGCTGAAGCATAATATTTCCCACCTGCAGCTTCGGTAACATCGCGAAGTGCCCGTGTACTTGAAAGGTTAGAAACTGTATTTCCTTTAGTATGTTGCAAGATATAGTCGGCAACAGCAACCAAAGTATATTCTTCACCAAACATATCACCATCTTCACAAACAAGTGCAAGGCGATCCACGTCGGGATCAACTACGATTCCGAGGTCTGCTTTTTTACGGATCACTTCTTTAGAGATTTCAGTAAGGTGTTCCGGCAATGGTTCCGGATTATGTGGAAAATGTCCGGTAGGTTCACAATAAATTTCAATAATATCATCAACACCCAGAGCTTTTAATAGCATTGGAACTGCTATGCCTCCACTGCTATTAACTGCATCCACAGCAATTTTAAATTTCCGTTTAGAAATAGCTGCCTTATCAACCAATGGCATTGCCAGAATAGCATCAATGTGCTTTTGGATAGAATCGGGATCAGGAGTTACCTTACCCAGTTTATTTACATCTTTAAATTCAATTTTACCGGATTCTGCAATACGCAGGATTTCTTCCCCATCGGCGGCGCTTACAAATTCACCTTTATGATTGAGGAGTTTCAAGGCATTCCATTGTTTGGGATTATGACTTGCGGTAAGAATTATACCACCTTGTGCTTTATGGGCGGTAACCGCCATTTCAACCGTCGGTGTAGTTGATAATCCAGTATCAATAATATCGATTCCCAGACCCATTAATGTTCCGGTAACCAAATGATGAACCATGGGGCCTGAAATTCTGGCATCGCGTCCTAAAACTACCTTATTGGGAGTTTCGGACGGATAGGTGGCATTCAGCCAAACACCATAGGCAGCAGAAAACTTAACGATATCGAATGGGGAAAGGCCTTCACCTGCGGCGCCACCAATTGTTCCCCGGATGCCTGAAATAGATTTAATAAGAGTCACTTTAAGCAGATTATTATTTAGGCTGCAAATATAAGAAATTGGCTGCACCTGTCTGAATGCCACTGCTAAAGATATTCACCACTATTATTATTGACTATCAATACCTTGTATGAATGTTGGACGATATAATAGCAAAAAATAAAAAAAGCAGTGAGGGCTTTCAAAATCAATGTAAAAAGACTATTTTTGCACCTCTTAAATAAAAAACAGACGCATCCAAATGGCTGAAAAGGATCAAAATCAAGGAATTGACAGTATCGAAATTAACGAAACCATCAACAAAGCTGAAGGTTATATCTCTGAAAACAAGAAGAGTATCTCTATTATTGTAGGTGCTGTTTTAGTGGTTATTCTGGGTTACTTCGGTTATACGAACCTCATTGTTAAACCTCAAGAAGAGAATGCTATCCGTGAAATGTTCATGGCAGAGCGTTATTTTCAGATGGACTCCGTAAATCTGGCTATCAATGGTGACGGACAGTTTATGGGATTCCAGGAAATCATCGATAATTATGGATCATCGAGTTCAGCCAACCGTGCACATTATTATCTGGGTATGTGTTACATGAAAAAGGGTGATTGGGATAATGCTATTGAATATTTATCAGGTTATGATGCTGAAGATGATGTTACCGGTGCTTTGGCATTAGGCGCAATCGGTGATGCTAATCTGGAAAAAGGCAATAATGATGAGGCGCTGAGCTATTATATGAAAGCTGTTGATTGGGATAAGAATCAATTTACTTCTGCAATCTTCCTTTTAAAAGCTGCTACTGTTAAAGAACTTCAAAACGACTATAAAGGGGCAACTGATTTGTACGAGCGGATTAAGAAAGATTATCCACAAAGTACTGAAGCCCGCGATGTGGATCGTTATATCGCCCGTGCGACACAACTTTCAGCAAAAGGGTAATATTTTTCTGATCTGATGGCTTCTGTTCAACAAAACCTATCTGTTTTTGATAAAAGTCAATTGCCTGATGCTACTAAAATGCATTTTGGAATTGCTGTTGCAGAATGGAATTCCGTCATAACCGGAGCTTTATTCAAAGGTGCTTATGATACACTGATATCATGTGGAGTTTCTCCTGATCAGATTCATAAGATTGATGTTCCTGGTAGTTTTGAACTGACAGCAGGAGCTAAATTCTTAGCTTCAAATTATAAATTAGACGCTATAATCTGCCTGGGTTGTGTTATTCAGGGCGAGACTCGCCATTTTGATTTTATTTGTCAGGCAGTCGCTAATGGATTAACCAATTTAAGTGTGATGTCGGGGTTGCCGTTCATTTTTGGGGTACTCACAACTGATACCGAAGAGCAGGCTAAAGAACGTTCCGGTGGAAAGCATGGCAACAAGGGCATTGAAGCTGCTATTACGGCAATAAAAATGGCTGGTTTGAAAAGCCAAAAAACCAAAAGTAAAATCGGTTTCGGAGGATAGTTAGGTGGTTAATTAAGTGGTTAATTAGGTGGTTAATTAAGTAGTTAATTAGGTGGTTAATTAGGTGGTTAATTAAGTAGTTAATTAGGTGGTAGGTTGGTGGTTGTAGGTGGTTAATTAGGTGGTTAATTAGGTGGTTAATTAGGTGGTTAATTAAGTAGTTAATTAGGTGGTTAATTAAGTGGTTAAAGTAGGTCGCCTTCGGCTCTATGATGAGTTTTGCTTTCGCCTTCGGCTCTGTGATGAGTTTTGATTTCGCTTTCGGCTCTATGTAGCATTTTGTTTTCGCCTTCGGCTCAGGATGGTGCTTTTCACTGAACACTTAAAATATTACAAGTGAAAAACACAATCTTGAAGTTTAGCTGAATATACTCTGGTTAATAAACACCGCTAATTGATAAGCGATTATACAGCGAAGACACATGTAAATGCATACAAGGTTGGTGGCGGAGACGCATAGCAACGCGCTTCTACGATAATTCTCATTGAATACTAGCCACTAATAACTTGCTACTTGTCCATTGCTACTTGTCACTTGCTACTTGTCACTCGCTACTTGTCACTTGCTACTTGTCACTTGCTACTTGTCACTTGCCACTTGCCACTTGCCACTTGCCACTTGCCACTAAGGTGTATTCACACTTTTTTACTTAGCAATAAAAAATCAGCACCCTTCGGCTCTGCTCAGGGCACCCATTCGGCTGCGCTCAGGGGCAAGCATCAACACATCACCAGGTCACTTCTTACTTTTCTTCTTCTTTTTGCCTGCGCTTCTAGTATTTCTTCTTTCATCACATTCCAATAGGCTCTGCCGTAGCTGACAAAAATTTCGGATCCGGCAGCAATATTACGGGTTGCTCTGATATAGACACGGTTCTTTACAACATCATATGTAGAGTTGTTACGTTTACCGGAAACCCGACCTAAGCCTGCTGCATCATTGGCATAGCGACCAAAAGTGTCTTTGCAATCGATAGCATCGATGCAATTATTTTTATTGATAAAATAGACATAACCACCTTTACCGATTTCATTTCTTTCAATGGCTTCAGCCCATGTAATACGTTCTCCTTCGTATTCACAAACGATCTCTCCTTTGGCAATATCTTTATCTGTGAACAGCCCTTTTCCGGCATTTGGAAGGGTAGATTTTTTTACATGAACCATAATTACTGTTTTCTTTAAATTTTGAAGGCGCAATGTTACATCATTAGATGTTGATATGCAACACAATTACATATTTCATAGGAAGAATTTGTGAAAACTACCTTAAATATTCGAAGTGCCAAATTCCTTGTCCATCTACCATTATTACCCGTTCAGCAAGAATGTTATTGTGATCAATTTAAATGAAGCAATATTTACACCACACACTAAACGAATAATTATTATGAGAAAAGTTTATATTGCCATAATGATGGCAACAGCACTATCGGGACTATCGTTTGTTTTAAGCGACAACGGCAAAGCTGGCGTAACAGGTTCACCGGGAGAGGTCACATGTGCTGATGCCACATGTCATGACAGCAATTCCTTAAATTCAGGACTTGGATCAATAACTATAGATGCACCCACAATGCCGGGCTGGCAGTATGTTGCCGGGCAGGTTTATCCGATTTCGGTAACAGTAGCACAGACTGGTGTAACATTATTCGGGATTGGATTTGAGGCTCTAAAAGCAGATGGATCGAATGGTGGCACTTTGACTATTACAAATTCAGCACAGACACAAATCAAGAATGCAGTCATTTCAGGAAAAGTACGGGCAAATATTGTTCACAAGCTTAATGGTGGTATGGGAGTTGATACCGAGACATTCACTTTTAACTGGACAGCACCCGCAACCAGTACCGGGGCAGTGACTTTTTATGCAGCAGGAAATGCTTCAAATGCAGATGAAGATATAACCGGAGATTTTATCTACACTACCACTCAGGTTGTAACACCATCAACAGTTGGTTTTATGGAATTAAACGGTCCTGTGGCAAGTATTTCACATTTCCCAAATCCTGTTGATGATCATTTTGCTACCTCACTAACACTTTCAGAGCCCGCAACTGTTTCCATTGAAATAATGGACATAAAAGGTAACCTGATTTCGAAGCTTAGTACTTCCTCCTACTCTTCCGGTGAGCAACTTATTTTGAATCATGTGCAATCCGGTCTGGCTTCCGGTTCTTACCTGATCAATGTGAGAGTGAATAACAGAAATAATATCAGTAAAATCAACAAATTGTAATTGAACACATCAACGATAAATTAGAAAGACTGCCCGTAAAAGGCAGTCTTTTTTTTGTGCTTATTTGTGATGAAAGTCCACAGGTTTTGAATGTAAGTTTCAAAACACTACTTTAGGGGTCTTATGAACACCGAATCAGCAGAGTTGAAGAAGTTTTTAACAAGGGCAGTTTTTTTGTTTCTGTTGTTCATTGCTTTAAATCAAATGCAATTCCTGTTCACTTCGCCCTATTATGGGAATGAACTCTACAGACAAAAATTTGAACATTTCACAGCATCAGACTCAGATTACAACACAGTATTTTTCGGATCAAGCCGGACATTCCGGCAAATAAATCCGGTGATATTCGACAGCTTGCTGCAAGATTACCAGATTAAGAGTTTCAATTGCGGAGCCCCGGCAGTATCTAATCCGGAACAATATTACTTGTACGAGCAATTCCTGAAAAATCCTCCACCTGGAATTCATTATGCTTTTATGGAGCTTAAGCCTATCAATTATATTTCGAGAGTCAATTTATGGACACCTAGAAATTATTACTGGCATACACCGGAATGGGTAATCTATGTGTACCAGTATCTGAATCAGTCGATGTTGCCATTAAAAAATAAAATCGGCTACAGCTTAGATTACAGCTTTAGCTTATTCCTTAAGTATACCCATTGGGGGGGGTTAAATCTGCCTCATGAAAAACCTGCTAAACAGGAAGCGATTCTGGGATACAAGGGAAATGGCTATTTACCATTGGAAGATCAGTTACTATTGACTCCGGAAGATACGGCTTTTAAAGCTCGGAGGGAAGAATTTAAGCGTGATACAGTTATACTTGCACAACGCATAAGGCAATCGGTTACAGACTTTGGAAGTACCACTTCTAAAGAGTGGTTAAACCTTGTACACTTAGCCAAGGTGGAACAACTCATTGCACAGTCAAATGCTAAGGGAATCCATTTAATTTTCATCATTCCTCCTATGCTTCCGGAATATAAGGAAACCCTGGCATTGCAGCAGGCATTACCGGCAAGTCATGTTATTGAACTGGCCGATTACTCGAGATATCCGGAATTTTATTTACGGGAAAATCTTTTTGACCATGGCCATTTGAATTCGGCTGGTGGAGCCATTTTTACAAGAAGGCTCGCAAACGATTTTTCTGAACTAATTCAGAAATGAAAGATAGAACTAATTTCGCGTTCCTTTCAAAAATTACTATATACAAACTTCCCTTTTTTATGAAATTCGCCATTTGTAAAATTTACATAATATACACCTGAAGCTAATTTTAGTTGATCAATTTCGATTTGATTTGATTGTGTGACACCAGTTTCAAAAACTATTTTGCCGAACACATCTATTATTTCAACTCTTCCTTTCTCTACATAATCATTAAAATGGATAACAAATTTATTAGTTGCCGGGTTAGGTATAATCTTTATATACGAATTGAGTTCATCTGAAAAATCTGAAATACCTGTTATATAATAGTACAAAGGTGGTGAGCAAAGTTCACACCCAAAAATATTGGTTACACACAGATAATAATAACCAGAAGAGTCCGGTACAAAAACTTGATTAGTTTCTCCGGGTAGTAAACCATTGTCATCATACCACTGGTAAAAACCTACAGTACTGCCAATTAATGAGTCTGCAGATTGAAGAATATTAAAAGGTGCTTGTGCTGGAAAAACCGAGATGTAGTTGTTTCTAATTAATGTATCTGTTCCATTAGAATTAGTAACAATTAAAGTAACATTATAATTTCCTGAATCAGCATAGCAAACCTGTGGTATTTGTTCGGTTGAGGTTGAAGGAGTACCACCCGGAAATAACCATTGCCTTGATATTACGCAATCAGAAACATCAACAAAATCAATGCAATGTGGTTCACAAAATGCCAAATTGGTAGCATTAAAATCGGCTTTCGGCGGTTCCAATGTTTCACAATCACAAAACTTACTGATCCAAAAATCAAACGATCCCCGGGTTGTTTGTGTATTATATCCAATATTGTCTTCTAAGAAATTATTTACAAAAATAAAACAATTATTGTTCAAGGGAATGGCTGAAGTGGTGGAATTCGAAACCGAAGGTCCAAAAATAGTTTTGTCCCATTCTTTAACTCCCAGAGAATCGGTTTTAATCACCCAATTTTGATAATATGTTAAATTATTTTCTGTTTTCTGACAAATATCATTCCCATTGTAAGACAGACCGCTAATAACAAAACCACTATCTAATGTTTGATAAATTGTAAATTGATATTCTGATTCATCTGACCCAAAATCATTATCCCATTCTTTATTTCCTGTGGAATCAATTTTAACAAGCCAATAATCACTATAACTTGCAGAGGAAATACAAAGAGGTGAAGTTTTATCTCCACCTAAATTGGAATATGAAATTCCGCTAAGAAGAAATCCACCATCATAAGTTGGCAACACAACACTTGGGGCATCATAACCCAATCCTCCATATCTTTTATCCCAAATTTTACTACCTGAAGTATCAATTTTGATGATCCAAAAATCCCCATTTATATCCCATCTAGGAACTGATTTATCGCCACTAATATCAGAACCTGACCATCCAGCCAACATTATTGTATTATTGCTTGCCAAAGACAAAGTACAGTATCGATCCGCCGAAATTCCTCCATAACGACGATCCCATAATTTATTCCCAACAGAATCAGTTTTAACAAGCCAATAATCATCTGCCCCCCAATTTGATTGGGTTTTATCTCCACTCAATGGTGAATTTGATGATCCGAAAACATAATAGTTGCCATCATCATCCTGTTCGATTTCACTAAATTCATCTCCTCCAGTTCCACCAAATCTTTTATCCCATTGCTTATTACCTAAAGAATCCAATTTAACTATCCAATAGTCGTTGTTCCCCCATGCGGGTTCGGTTTTGTCTCCACCAATTCCTGATTTTGATTTTCCACCGCAAATAAATCCCCCGTCCTTAGTATGCTTAATTGAAATCAGTCGGTCGTCATCAGTTCCTCCATAAGTTTTATCCCATTGTTTTGTTCCAGTAGAATCAATCTTTATAATCCAATAATCATATGATCCTCTACAAGTTTCAGATTTTTCGCCACCAATTGAAGAGTTTGACCATCCTCCCAGAATATAACCACCATCGATAGTTTGAACAATAGATGAAAAATTTTCATCCATGTTTCCTCCATATCTTTTATCCCATTTTTTGCTTATCGGATGTTGAGCAAAAGAAATGGTAGAACAATGCACTAGAATAGAGATTGCAAGAAAAATTTTCGATTTCATAAATATTTAGAAAACAATTTTAATTAATAATTAAGAGTTAATTCAAACATGAATAATAAATAATTCAAGTTTCTTCCAAAGCCTAAATATAATAGTTAGTTCAGATATATCAAAATATTAATGTTTTTTCTTAAAATGCCATCAAAATATACCAGTAGAAAGGGAAACATATCATTTATGACTGTGCGGTCAAATATCCTACAGAAGCAAACTTCTACCAGTAAATTCCTTTAACACCAAACTGCAGCAGACTGGATTTCATGTTTTCTTCTCTGAAATAATATAATCAAACAAGTCAGTGAATTGCAGCAGGAATTACCGGCAAGTCATGTTATTGAACTGGCCGATTACTCGAGTTATCCGGAATTTTATTTACGGGAAAATCTTTTTGACCATAGCCATTTGAATTCGGCAGGGGCGGCACTTTTCACCCAAAAGATGGCCACTGAACTACGCCTTAAGTTGATTAAAAATCAATAAGTTAGCTAAAATACCAAATTAGATTGGACGGTAAATAATTCCCTCTGATTGAATTTATTGCATCCTTTTTGCAGTATGGCAAGGTAAAATTTATTTAAAATGTATTATACATTATGTATAATATAAAATGTATAATACATAATGTATAATGCAGAATGTATAATACAATAAATATAATATAAATTGCATAATACATTTTGTATAAAATGAGTTTTTATTTTATAGCTTTGCATTATGATGACTCCCGAAAACCCATTTCCACTAAGCGGCTATCATGGTCCCGATTACTTCTGTGACCGAAAACAGGAAACGGATGCCCTGATCCGTAACATTACTAATGGGGTGAATACCACACTGTTATCGTTGAGAAGAATGGGAAAAACAGGACTTTTATTTCATGTAATGGAGACCTTAATCCGCCAGAAAAAGGCTCAGTGCATTTATCTGGATGCGTACACAACTCAGAATCTACGCGCTTTTACCAATGCCTTGGCGAGTGCGGCACTGAAAGCATTTCCTGAAAAGAAGCCCTTTGGTAAAATATTACTGGAATGGATTAAAGCTATGCGGCCGGTTATTAGTTTCGATCCGGTTACGGGTAGTCCCGAGATTGAGCTCGACTTTAAACAACCCGAACAATTTGAGCACACTTTATCGGGTTTATTTGCCATGCTTGAAAAGCAAGATAAGCGGGTTGTGGTAATCATTGATGAATTTCAGCAAATCAGCAATTTTCCGGAGAAGAATATGGAAGCCCGACTACGGTCTTTAATTCAGCACCTGAAGCAAACCCGCTTTATTTTTGCGGAAGTGATCAGCACCTCCTTTCTGATATGTTTAACAATGTGAAAAGGCCCTTTTTTGCAAGCACACAAACCATCCGGTTGAATCCGATCCCTGATCCTATTTATGCAGCATTTATAGAAAGTAAATTTCAGAAAGCTAAGCGTAAAATTGACTCCGGAGCAATTGAATTCATATTGAAATTCACCCGTACACATACCTTTTATACACAATCGCTCTGCAACAGGTTGTATGCCGATGGCAACAAGCACATCAAGCAGGAAACAGTTGCTGTTACTGCACTCCGGTTGCTTTCGGAACAGGAACCGGTATTCTTTCAATACCGAAGCCTGCTAACAATGCAACAATGGAATTTACTCAGAGCAATTGCCATTGAAGATACGGTGCAAAAACCACATTCGAAACATTTCATCATGAGGCATCAATTGGAATCAGCCTCCAATGTGCAACGCTCTTTGGATGCTCTTATTAAGAAAGAAATGGTTTACAAGGAACAAACCGATGATGGTGTTTTCTATCGGGTTTATGACTGTTTCCTATCACGTTGGCTTTCAAAAATGAGGTGACCTACCCTACTTAACTAGCAGTTTCAATGTTTTCAGGTTTACGATGTTTCCATCTGCGGTGACTCCAAAGCCAATATTGCGGATTTTCCAAAATATCTTTTTCAAGCAGTTTGCAGTGCATTTCTGTAATTTCTCCGTAGGCACATGACTGTGGGTTTTCGGTAATCAGCGAAAATGTAACTTCATAATAGCCACGCTTGACTTTTGAATGCTGCCATAATACACCCGGGCAATTGTATTCTTTGGCATATTTTTCAGTTCCAAAAGCACAATGGTATCCTGATTAAGAAACTTTGTCCAGTAACCTTTTCTGGGGTTTGAAGGGGATTGATCGGTTGCAAAAATAACTGCTACAGGCTGGTCAGTAATTGTACTAAACACCTCTGTGGCTTTCCTGGTTGAAATCATTTTCAAACCATACTTACCCCTGCTGGTACGCATTTTCTCGTCGAAAAACAGATTATTTAAAGGCTTATACAATGCTATGGTAGCATGTTTGAGGGCATCATCCACAGCTACGGCAAAGAGCTCCCAGTTGTTAAAATGACCACCGGCAAGAATAACATTGCGGCCTTCTTTAAAATGCCTATCGAAAATTTCAGGATTTGTAAACTTCATTCTGGAAGAAGCCTCCTTTTGTGATATTGAAAATATGGATAGACTCTCTAAAATGAGATCGGCAAAATGGCGGTAAAAGAGTTTCCCTAATCGCTGAATTTCAGCATCCGATTTTTCGGGAAAAGATCGTTTCAGGTTATCAAAAACAACCTTTTTCCGATATCCGGTAAGTGAATAAAAAACCCAAAATAAAAAATCAGATAATCCATACAAAGCTCCGTAAGGTAACTTTGAAATGGGTAAAATGATCAGATAATAAAGAATATAATTGTGCAGGTTCAATTGAGAATGTTTGCAGGCAAAGTTATTAAATCTGACTAAAAATGGTACAAATTGGATTAGAAACATATATTTACAAACCAAAAATGCTATCCGGATAACCAGAACTATAAAGGAAATCAGGATAAAAACCAATAATGGAATAATCTAAAATCAAATAGTCCGCCTATAGATCAGTAACCATAAGTTTGACAGATTTACTGCCGCCAGGCAGTAGAAACCCTTAATATGTAACATCCAGGAGAAAAAAGCTGCACTGAATAATTGTTCTCCCAATTGGTTTCTGATCAAAAGCCACTACTTTACCACAAAGATCAAAGCATTCAAATTTAGGAGCATTTGCAGTCACTGAAATTTGAAAAAATCCGTTGGCAGATGGATTTGGAAAACAGGATGCTATTTCAATACTATTATTTTCATCAATTCCTGATGGAATACATAAAGTGGTTTCATTATAAACAGGATTGGCTCCGGATAGTGATACCACTGTAGAAACAACACCAGTCATAGTGACGGATTTAATTGGCGAATTAAATTGCAAATTAACATTAGATGGAATAACAGATGCGGTTGAATCATTGCAAAATCCTAATCCCAGATTTCCTGTTTTTATGACATAACCCTGAATCAATGGAGGAATTTGCCTGGTAGAAAAAGTGTAAAAACCGTTTCCTGGTGCAGGTAGAGTAACATTTCCGGAAGGAGAACTATTCTGACAAGGAAATTGATTTGTCCATTGAACCACACCTGAACTATTCACTTTTATTATAGCAGTGCTGGCACTTGACAAAGTATTCAGTGATCCGGTTATCAGAAAACCTCCATCAGAAAGAGGCAAAACTCTGTTTCCCAAATCATCTAAATCTCTGGTATACGCTTTTGCCCACAATATTCCTCCTATGCTATCAGTGTGCATCAGAAAGAAATCACGATTGTTAATGCCATCCTGATTGATATCAATAATACCTGAAACAATCAAACCACCATCCAATGTTTCCATTACATCAGTAAAGTTTCCCCATTCAGGAAATGATAAACCTTATTCCAGATCATTGTGCCATTAGGAGCTGATTTAATGAGGAAGCCATCCTTAGCATTTACAGTTTGAGAGCCATAACTGGAATATCCTGATAATACAATATTGCCATCTGTAAGCTCCAACAATCTTTCAATAATAACCCCATTGGATGCAGTATCATCAAAAGCAACTGACCAGTTCAAAGTACCATTGCCTTGAATTCCCAACATAGAACCCAACTGGCGGTTATTTAGGACTGAAGAGCCTGCCAATAAAATGTTGCCATTGCTGATTTCTAGCATCATATCCAAAGTCGCTGTTTCCAGTCCCATATGCTTTTGCCCAAAAACATTTCCTAAGGAGTCAAGCTTAATTAGTCCAAGATCCGTCCCCTGGGTTATTCCAGGAGTAAAATAGGTCGATAACAAGTACCCGTTGCTTAAAGTTCTGCGGATTGACCGACTCACTGCTCCTGCTGGAGAACTGAACTTTTTTTTCCAAACAAAAGTACCCTGAGAATTAAATTTGGTTACATAACAATCATAAAATGCATTCATTGCAGTTACAAACCCGGAATCGGAACTTAAGGCCATATCAGCAGGAACCATTTGCTGACCATCAAAAGTAAAAGTCTTTTGAAAATTAACTTGTCCAATTGCATCCGGAACCGAAGCCCTGAGCATTATCACTGATAAAAAAACAAAAGATAATAGCCTCATAATCTATAATTTAAGCATTTAACCCAAAAAATTACAACCCTGTTGTAAAGGACGTCATATCAAGCTTATTAGTTGCAACTCCAGAATGACCAAAGCTATATTTAATAGTTTAGAATTGGTAAAAGGAAATCGATTTCAGTTCAATAAAAATATTATTTATTGAGCTGCAACTTTTTCGTTTGTCAAATATCAGACAAGAAACCCAAGTCGCATTAAACTAATAAATCCATTCTCAAACTAAATCAGGATTAACCATTTAAACCCCAAAAGCTATGAAAACCTTTACCAAACTAGTATTTCTGGTGTTACTGTTGTCGGTAAAACCCCTTAAGGCTCAGTTTTACACTGCAGGTGACATTTCAACCTATGTCAATGAAAACTTCTTCCATGACAGTACCTGGTGTTGGTCGATGATCACTGTTGAACATTTGATTACCATTCAAAATTCATTTGTTGGAGATATAGTACAAATGAAAGATGAAACAACAGGTAATTTAGTGGCTAGTGAGACCAATCTGACAGGAGCTTCTCCATGGAATGTTATTCTTCCGGTAGTCAATATTAATCCAATTGTTCAGGACAACTGGTTAAGTGCAGGAATTGCCTTTTTTGCAGGGCCTCCGATAAAAATCATTTGTGGTCCTGATACAATTTATAACATAACCAATATGTTTGCTCATCCCGTTCCTGATGCATGTACTTACGGATCTGTTACGGGTATGGTTTATGCTGACTTTAATAATGATTGTATTTTCAATGGATCCGACATTCCACTGCAAAATGTGCAGGTTAGTGCAAATGCATATATGAGTAGTCCTTCAGTTGGAACAATTTCAAGTGGTGCATATTCAGGAACAAACGGAAGCTATTATAATCAGATCCAAGAATCATGGTTGGTCAATTTTGATGTATTTATTCCTTCCAACTATCAGTTCATATTCCCCCTGAGCGTATGCAATCCAGGCACTTTCAACTTTACGTCACTGAGCCAAACGAATGTAGATTTTGCAATGCAGTGCAGTGGAAATCTGGATATAAGATCCTATGTTGGAGGGCCAGTGAATGCAAGACCCATGATGCCCTTCTTGCTATACCCCAGTGTTTCAAATACCGGTTGTGATACAACCTCAGGAACATTGACATTAATACTTGATTCACGAGTTACTTACAATGCTGCTCTGAGTTCAAATCCGGCATCTGTGGTAAATGGTGATACTTTAATATGGTATTATTCCAACCTTTCAAACTTAAGCAATGGAGCCTATTGGAACAGTTTCTCATCGGGAGTGCATCTGACTCCTGATATTACTGTCAACATTGGTGATACTTTATGTTTTTATACTTCAACTACAGTTCCGACATCTGATGCAGACATTACAAACAATAATAGTTATTCCTGCATTCCTATTGTAAATTCTTTCGATCCAAATATGAAAGAGGTAATACCTGCAGGTGATGGTCCGCTTGGATATATTCCGGAAGGAACTGGCAAACTAACTTACAAAGTCCACTTCCAAAATACAGGCACAGCTGAAGCTTATAATATTAGTATAATCGATACCTTAGAATCGGATATAATTACCGGAAGCTTTCGATTTCTGAGCACCAGCCATACATGTTCACCAGAATGGCTTGCTCCCAACATAGTTAAATTTAATTTTTATAATATCATGCTGCCCGATAGCAATACCAATGAGCCACAGAGTCACGGATATGTACAATTCAGTGTGGAAATAGATAGTTCACTTGCTCCCGGTACGTCTATTGAAAACACTGCTTATATCTATTTCGATTTTAATGCACCGATTGTGACAAACACAGCTGTGAATACCATTGAAATACCATTGGGAATTGAAAATGTAGCAGCATTTAATGATCTAATTCTATACCCAAATCCTACATCAGGTAAAATAACTATCTCAACCAAAAATAATGAAGTTTTAGAAGTTCAAATTTTCAATGTAATGGGAGAAATTGTCTATCAAAATTCAATACTGTCAGGTAAAGAAATTGATCTGAGCGAACTTGCCAAAGGGTTCTATCAGGTTAAAACTATTGGCCGTAATAACGAAATGAAAATAAATAAACTTTTAATTCAGTAGTGTGAGCTTTTCATATTAAAGAAAACTGTAACAGCGCTTTTATTTGACAACGCTGTTACAGTTTTTTCAATATCTTATAATCGCTATGCTATTCGATAACAATAAACTTCTTGCGTTCCATAATCATAACTCTCCGAACTTCTACAAAGTAAATTCCGGGACTAATTCCATCCAACGAAATTTCATATTCATTCATCCCTTGCAAATTAGGGAATACCACAATTTTTCCATTCATATCAACTATTGAAATCACATCAAAATTAGATTCATCTGACGATTCAATACGTAGAAAATCTTTGGCGGGCTGCGGAAACAATTCAGTTAATATAACATCAGAATTTACAAATATTGTTTGCTCTTCTTTAGAGAGTGGAGCAACAGCTATAGGAGTATTATAGTATACCACTAATTCCGGTTTATTGGTATTAGATTCTCTTGAATTGAAGTTTACCCGTGAATTCAAGGTAAGTGAAATATTTTTCAGTTTCAAAGATATCATTGAAATTCCTGCCAATCTTAACTCATTCAATTTTTCTGTAATATCCCATTCATAATATACTGAATTCGTTCCTGATACATCAACAGTATCAAGACCAAACTTACTGTTCGCAGGTTTTGTTGCAAACGTAATCGTAGTTTCTTGCCAGGAATTATCGGGTACATTGAAAACAGCAACGGGAATAGTGGCAACCGAATTGTTATTGATGCTACCAAACAAACGCAATTTCGCCGAAATTATATTAGTCGGAATTGAAGAAACATCAAATCGCAGACAAGTCTCATATTTACCATTACTATATCCCTTTTTGGTAATTAGTTTTCCATTCGTACCGAAATTAGTATTTTCTTCTGTTCCACTTCTGATATAAGCATCAGCAACCGGATTCAGAACTACAGTTGGATCGGCCCTGAATAGAACTGAGGCGGGAATAAGTTGTTTAGAAATTCCAGGTCCTTCGTACCTTACTTCCAATATTTCTTGTCCGGCTCTATCAAAATAATCAACATAAATGGCATGCAATCCCGATTTCAAGCCTATCTGACCCGACAATTCCTGAACTGCATGTGCCCCATCATTATCTACAACCAAAGTACTTCCAATATACAATTTACTTCCATCATCTGAGGATGTATAAAATGTATAAATTCCATCTGTGGGAACAAATATGTATCCGTTAAATCTAAAACCAAAGTAATCATTTACAGAACTTAAGGTTAAATCAAAATAGGCGCTATTTCCTGTACCTAGGGGAAACGTTGTTTCAAAATCAGGCAAAGTATTCCATGTTCCTTCGAAATATTTATAGTTTAATCCATTTACTGTGAATGGAACATTATCCGAATTTCTCAGTTCAGGTGAATAAGTTGCTGTGTATGTAACATTATTTACGGGTGTGCTAAAAGTTTGCACCAGCGAGCCACCCTGTGACCAATTCACAAAATTATAAGTGGCTCCATTATTTAGTGTAATCTGAGAAGGTCCGCCAATAGTTCTGAGAATTCCTTCCACACCTACAAAGGTGAGTGGAGTATTGAAGGGTTGTCCATCCAGAGTTAATTGCAATCCAACAGGATTAGAATTGATGGTAATCGTAGTAGTTTTGGGATTAATATCAGTATAAGTTGTATCCTTTGCACCCTGTGAATCGGTAACAATCAAATACAATCTATAAAAAACATTTGAAGCAGTTTCTCCAGTATTTGGAATATTGAAACTGCCGCTATAGGTTCCATCTGGGGCAGAAGGTCCGGGATGCGTGTGAGTATCGTGGTGAAAATCGACAAACCAAATAAATGATGCAGCGCTAAGGGTACCATCTTCATTGTCTGAGGCTGAACCACTAAAGTTCACGGAAGTTCCTGCTGTGTAAGTAGCACCGGTTGCAGGTGTATTAATCACTGCTACGGGAGGAGTATTAGTAGAAGTTACTGTTAAAACAGCAGTATTACTGGTTGTTGAACCAGAGGAATTGCTTACAACTACCGAATAATTTCCTGCATCACCCGATGATACATTGGAAATGGTGTATGTAGCAGCATTGGCGCCATTAATATCATTTGTATTTTTTCTCCATTGATAATTCAAACCTGATCCTGAAGCGGTAACATTGAAAGTCGCAGCATTACCCTGTGAAACAGTAATGCTTTGTGGTTGAGATGTTATAACTGGTGCCGCTCCTGAACTAAATTCTACTCTGTACAAACTATTGGTACTTCTTGATAAAAAATAAAGATTACCATCTGAAGCTGCAATTATTCCTACCGGAGACCCTGCAATACTGGTTGCAAATGACGATCGTGAGGCAGTAGATCCTGAAATGGTCAACAAATCAATCCAATTTCCGCAATAATCAATAAAGAAATAGTTTCCGGAATATTGTGATGGGTAATTTGTAGAAGAGGGATTAAAAAAAGTACCACCTGTAATTGCACAGCCTTGTCCGCTACCCGAACCGTGACTATAGGCATAAACAGGATTTACATACGCCGGATTGGTACTAACACCTTCAGCATCGGGCCAACCATAATTTCCTCCCCCGGTTGTACAATCATTTATCTCTTCCCAAGTTAAATTGTCCAACATCGTTTACAAATAATTTGCCAGTGGTTGGCTGAAATGTGAGCGTATAAGATTTCTCAAACCATATGACCAGATACTCCTTCTTTGAAGGGAACCGGTTGAAAACGGATTACCTGAAGCAGGAGTGCCATCCGAATTAATTCTAAGTACCTTGCCATGATATGTGTCAAGATCCTGAGGATTGTTTGAATTTGCATTATCCCCTACTCCAACATACAATTTTCCATCCGGACCAAATTGCATTGTACCACCATTATGGTTGGTAGCACTGGTTAAAGGATCGAGATTTAAAATGACAACTTCACTTCCCGGAACTACGACATCGCCATTGGCCGTAAAGCGACTGATTCGATTGTTGGAACCTGACGACAAGGTATAATACAAATAAATGTATTGGTTAGAGTTAAACGCAGGATCAAAGGCAATTCCCAACA
This sequence comes from Bacteroidota bacterium, assembly GCA_016713525.1. Lineage (GTDB taxonomy): Bacteria > Bacteroidota > Bacteroidia > AKYH767-A > OLB10 > JADKJB01. Next base: position 360,714 of record JADJOZ010000012.1, read on the forward strand.
ATCCTCTTTCACCGTTATCGTCGACACTAAGCGATACAAAAGGAGTTGAGAGCAGTGCACCATTCTTAAATATTTTCAAAGCTCCATTTTGTTCGGCAATAAAAATTCTGCCATCAGGAGATTGAGCCATTATAGTTGGTGCAACAAGACCTGTGGCAACCTGCACCTGATTTAAAACCTTTGATAGCATTCTGGCTATCAATATGTCTTGAATTTAAACTGAAGTTTCATAGTTAAATATTTGTATACATGCTGACTTTACTTTTTAAGGCTTAATTAGATATCAGGCAATTCGTGCCTGATGGATTTAATGCTGCCTACTTTTCAAGGTGAAAAATACAACCAATCTTAAAAGAAATTTGAATTATTATTATAAGAAATGATATTCAAATAAGGAAATTACCTCCAGCTTCACTTGTAATAATCATAGTGCCATCCTTTAAAAAGTTATGCCTTCCGCCTTAGGAAAGACTTGTTTATCAATGGTTTTACATGAAGAATAGAACCATTTCTATCCATCACAACAAGCATGAAATCGGCTGCAGATATAATATAAATTTCATCGGTAACAGGATGAACTGCAAGACTTGAAGGCCGGAAATTAAAGGGCCTTTATTATACCCCTTTCGAATTGGTATCTGTAGGCAGTAGATTGACGGGCAGCCATTTGTAGCTAACCTATCTACATTTAAACTGTAAACCGGTTCTTGAATCAGTTTATTTTTAGTTAAATCATAAGCATAAATATACCTTTCTGATTTCACATCATGATTTAAAGGTTTGCTTTTTGCAGCAATAAGCAATCGATTAAACTTTGGATCTCCGGCTAAACCTTCATTATTCATCGTAACTACCGGTAACGTTGATTGTGTCCATTTTTCCTGCTTTTGAGAAAATTATGCCATGCAGTCAGTTGTCCATCACTCCGTAAAATATACAAAGTTTGATTGATATATGTGAGACCTTCAAAATCTCCAATACTATCGAACCGGTGTTCCGAAACAATTTTCCCAGTTCTGAAATTATATTTAAAAATTATTCCCAGTTCATCCTGAACACAAGCTACATGGTCAGAATCTAAATCCGTTAATCCCGAAACTTCATTGAGAATAGCAGGAAGGTGATGACGGATAACAGGCTTATTAAGATCATATCTTAATGTAGATTGAGCTATTAAAAGGCTTCCATTAAGAAATAATGAGCATAATAGAATAAGGTATTTCATAATCCGGGTTTCTCAGCAAAACATGGATCCGGATATTTTGTTTATCAAAATTCGGAAGATTAAGAGAATCAACCTTCAGAAAAGTAACTATATAATTCTTTTACAGCTACTTAAGCACATTCAAATCATGCGTTTTTATCCACCCTTCAATGACATCATCAGCCGAATTCAGCAAAGTACAATGTGCGAAATCACCTTTAATACCCGATATTCCAAGAACACTTCCAAATGGTAATTTGACATTAAAAGCAGCAGTGCCTCTTTCGTCTTTAAACAAATCAACATTTGAACCGGTCACATAACGAATTTGACTCCAGCTGACTGCTTTATACAAACTAAAAGAAACCGGATCTGCAATAAAGCTTTGCACATTCCAACAACCTCCGTGCTCCGAATTCAGGCTGATAGTAAGTTGCTCATTAATTCCTAATTCAAGTTTTCAGGAATAAATGGATCACCAGGTTTTACAAGCATTAGATTCTGCTATTCCTGAAAAATAAAATGCACAGGAAAAGAGAGGCTTGGCGGTGCTTTCATCATAACCTGAATAGTTCTCATAATAACCGGTTATTTGGTTTCTTAATGGAATACCAAATTCAAACCGGAGTTAGACGAAATTGCTATTTGAGCCATAGCAAGAGGAAAATAAAACAACAACATGAAACAAAACAAGTTTTCTCTAAAAATATGTAATTATTTACCAATTTCCTTTAATTGCCGCTTCATTGTCCCATCAAAATTAATGCAAGATGATTCCAGATTTCCGACTTTCAGGTAAGCCACTGCTCTATTAAAATATAAATCTACAGAATTAAATCCCATTCTTTCCGCATTATTAAAATGTCGTGCCTTGACTTTTCAACTCTTCTACCCCTATCGTAAGATTTCTTGCTTTTGATATGCAACATTCACTCTACTCTTCAGTCAATTCATAAATTTCAGGATTTTGTTTAGATAAGCATCCATAGAAAAATAAAACTCCTGAATAAATGTTGTATCAAAGCTCCCATAAATATCCAGGCGTCAAATCAGCTATTTTAACCAAGATTCGTTTCACTTCCTCAATTAATACAAGTTGTTTGCCAGGAAGTGACCAAAAATCAATAGCAAGAATTACATTTTCCCCCAATGCAGGATCTAATATTGTCATCGATAACTTCAAAAAAATTGAAGGTGGCTGGAAATACTAAAGTTACAATTGAAATCTTTTTCAACAACTTATAATAAACTTAGACTTGGAGAGACTCGCATCAAAATCGAGTGGTGGCATAATAAACCAATCATAATTTTTAAAGATTTCAAGAATGATTTCATCCAATTTAAAAGCACGATTATAAAAGACTTTAGATCTCAGTGGTCGCAGATCAATTACAGTCCATTGGTCTTTTTTGGCCATTTGAAATAATCCTTTAAAACGATAACCATAAGAAGTTGAATCAGCCAGATCATCTATTTCCTTGTCTCCATCCATATAAAAACGGGAATTGAAATTGATGTGAAGTGAAGAATTACCATTGAATTCGGCCAATTCGCTCAAAGTGTTACCTATTTCAAACAAACTAAGTGGACTAAATCCGCGACCGGTATGTACCGCTCCCATTTTAAGAAGTATTTTATCTTTTGACAGGTCGAATGATTCCGAATTTAAAAAGTTACTAAGGTTCTGCTTCATGTAGGTTACTCTATCAGAATTTTGTTCGTAATACTTCCTTTGAACACTCTTCAGGTAAATCGAATTGGTAATACGAAGTGCTTCTGCTATTTCCTGATTCTTTTTGTTATTTTTAGATGCCTCGGTCAGGAAATCATTGAAATGGCTGGAACTGTTGATGGTTTCGTACATCCGTGTCCCTTTGGCAGCATCAATGGAATCAGCAATTCTGACTGCTTCAACTGCTTTCAAATGACTATCTTTCAAAAGTTTTTTTGCGTCATCATTCAAATTCTGATACATTCTATCAAGGAGCATGGTATAACCGGCCATAAACTCCTGATCCAAACCAATTAATTGCCATTTGGCAATTGCCGCTTCTTTTATAAATTCAGCATCTTCCACATAACTAAAAAATGGAATAGGTGTAAAATATCTGTTTTCCGCTTTTTTTAAATAACGGCTATTCAGTTGATTCAAATTTTTTGAAATTTTACCGGTATCTGCCATCATTTCGGTCAGAATTTGAGAGGAAACGGGACCAATTTCCAATCCGAAATAGCGAAATCCATTTTTATGCAATGGAGGAATTATAGCTTGCGTAAACAAAGATAACTGGTGCGACCCATGATACTCACCCATCAAAATATATTGATGTTTGGCGAATTCACTCAATAAAAAAGAAGATCCATCACCAACAAATTCACCATTTTTGATTTCGAAGTATTTCGTATAGTCTGCTAAATCTTTCTCAGATAATTCTGGTTTTCCCTGCGCAAAGACTAAATTTGAAGAAAGAGGAAACAGAATGATCAAAACAATCAGCAACCGGTATGCCAAGGATCCTTTCTTACAGAATGCTTTCATAATTATATCACCGCTTAACTAGTAGTTTGGTTCGCAATACTTTTTCTGCTGATCTGAACTCTACCATATAAAATCCATTTGCTATACCCGTTAAATCAAAGGCAGCAGTATTATTTTCTCTTAATATTTCCCTTCCAGCGGCATCCATAACAGTCACTGTAAATTCAGTGTATTGAGCAGGAAGTTGTAGCTGAAAGAAAACTGAAGAGGGATTGGGAAAGATTACCAAATTTTCATGAGACGACAAATCATCAGCAATAGCAGAAATCGTACATCCTGCATAATTACTTGCAGCATCCCAAAAATCGGATTCCAGGGTTCTTAAACCACATGCCGAGCCATTGGGAGTGGCTTTAATTTCCAGGAAACAATCTGGTCCTGCATCATAATCGGGCCAGACCGGTAAGCCGGAACCGTTTGGATTGCCTGTTGCTGCAAAATTAACCCAGTATTGCAACATGTTAGTTTGCACAGAGTCATCCTGTGGCGAAAACAAAGGGCCGCTTCCAAGGGTTGCATCTTCCCAGGTATTGAATACATAAAATAATTCCATACCGTGATAGCTGCCCAATTCAGTTAAGGGAGAAAAAGCATGCTTGTGCGTAAAGAAATATCTGAAGACAGGTTCAACCTGATTTTGACTGACACAGCGGGCAGTCCTTCGTGTGGTAGCAGTAAATTGTGCATCGGTCAAAATACCGATATACGATTCACGTGCTTCTGCACTTGTTGTTCCGGGAGGATACAATGCAGCAGCCTGAGACTGGTAAGGTGCCGGCACATACTGATTGATTAATGCGGTAACCATAAATGGAAGTACATTTTGAGGTGCAGACAGGCTCATTTCCTCAGAATTAGAACCAATCATCAATGGCACTTTATTAAAGTTTCCAGATTCAAATTTCTGCTTGGGGAAGCCATCAAAAACAATATTATCGATGACTGCCTGCCAATTCATACCTACAGCACCGCCTGATAGCGGAGAAGTTTCATATTTAACCAGGGAATCAATTGGCAATGTTCTCATGTATGCAATTTTCTGCACATCGGTACCAGGAGCCGAAAAAGTATCTACGTACGCTATTCCCTTGTTCGTGGCATCGACATAACTGCTAATTACAGGGGCTGCCGACTGGATGGCAGCTCTCTGAAAAGACCAGTGGCAAGAGGTGAAGTGAGCAGATTCCCAACATTAAGTCCACCGGCACTCTCTCCGAAAATCATTACCCGGGAAGGATCACCACCAAATGCAGCAATATTATTCTGAATCCAGTTTAAAGCCAGTATTTGATCGAGTACTGCGTAATTACCAGATACATTATTTGGGTTTTCAGGTTCCAGTCCGGGATGTACCAGAAAGCCCAAAGGGCCTAAACGATATTGTATGGTAACTACGATAACATTTCCACGTTCCGACATATTCTTTCCAAAATACATTTGCGTGCCACCATTAACCTCGCCGGCACTCCCCTGCTGATTACCTCCACCATGGATAAAAACCATAACAGGTAGGCTGCCGGTAAGCTGTGGAGACCAGATATTCAAATACAAGCAATCTTCATTTCCAATAATGGTATCAGCAGTACTTCCATGATTAAATTTCTTCTGAGGGCATTCGGGAGCGAAATTATTAGTCACCAATACTCCAGACCATGGATTAGGATTAAGAGGAGCCTTCCATCGTAAGGAATCAACGGGTGGTTTTGCAAACGGAATACCTAAAAATTGATTGACTGTCCCGTTTAAAGACCCCTGAACCTGGCCAAATTGTGTGTTGACAACCTGTGCTCCGGCAGTGTAAAAAAGGCAGAAGGTTATTAGAATAGTTAGGGGCAGTTTAAACATGGAGAGGCTTGTAGTGTAAAGAATACTCAAATTTATTAAATCACACCGGAATAAGTCAAGAATTTGAAAAATATTCTTACAGATTCCTTCATCCTAAATTTAGAATACCCTAATGTTCGGCGAAATTAACAGCGTACCAGAAATGGATGGCTCCATCAAACTTAAATTCATTTTTAAACTCAAAACCCAACTTTGTTATGATCTTTTGAGAAGCAATATTTTGATTATGAGTTGAAGCATACAATTGGTCAACTTTCAGAACTTCAGAAGCATAATTAAAGGAAGCTAATGCACTTTCACCGGCATATCCTTTACCCCAATACTTCCGAATAAATCTGTAACCAAGATCATAGAAATTCTTATGATTATTTAATTCATCAGTTACAAATTTAATACCACTCCAGCCCATAAAACTACCTGATTGCTTTTCAATCACAGCCCACCTGCCGATTCCAAAATCTACATATTGTTGCCTTACATATTTAATAACTGCTATACACTCCTCTTTTGATTTCACCGTATGATTTCCTAAAAAACGATGCACTTCAGGATCCGAATCCAGTTCAAAAAATCCATCCACATCGCTTTCCACCATTTCCCTTAAAATAAGTCGAGGTGTTTCAACGTAGATCTGCATTTGCTTAACTTTATAAAGCAATTTATAAATAATTATTGAATCTGAAACCGGTAAGTAGTTGTACCATTCGAATTGTTAGTTATAGATGGATTAACTATATCATTGCTACTGAATTCTTTTGATCGTTCTAACTCGCTTAGAAAAGCTTCTTCAGGCATATTTTTTCCGCCAATAAATTCGATAGTTTTTTGGCTCAAAGAATCAGGTGGAATCCGATACGAGACCAATCCATACCTGAAATTATTAGTTAGAGTCTCCAAATCGATTTGCCAAAACAAAAAGCCAGTAGGAACCTGTACCGGATCATCATCAATTCTGTATATAGTTAGATTATCATCTTTAACCAAATAACCCAATAATTTACCTGAATAATAGCCTGTTCCTAAAGAATCCAATTGCAACGATTCACCATCAGACTTAGCAAAATCTCCAACTGGCTTTTGATTGAAATAAAAGGTAGTTTGGTTCAGCGATTGCCCACAGGCTCCTTTATTGAACAGCATAAAACCATTTCCATAAGTAACAAATAAAAGAATTCCAACAAATAACATCAATGCTATTATTCCAGAAAGTTGATTCTTCTTACTTAAATAAATAATTAATAAAGCGGATGTCAACAAGATTAGATATCCAACTACTTTAGAAGCAGTACTCACATAAAATCCAGTACATGCAGAACTACAACCACATCCAAAATCGGAATAATAGCCTGATTCTAAAAAATAGAATAAGCCAAAGAGTAAGATAAATAATCCAATAACAATAAAGAATCTGAAATTCATCTTAAACTCAATTACTCAGAATCATTTTGCGTATGAGTGAAATTTGCCCTAAATGGTAATAGGTGTGCTCAATAATAGCTTCCAGATTACGCTGGTAAGTGCCGTACTTTTCATCGACAAAGGAGCTGTCCAGGACTTCATCGTTAAGATTCTTCACTTTATTTACAAACGCAGTAGCATTGTTTAAGAACTCATTCACCAAAGTTTCCCAATCAGCCTTGTTTGAAAATACAGGCATATCAAAGCTGTATTTATCATGAATATCCAGAGTTCCGCCATTTAATACCTGTAACACTCCTTTCAAATAATAATTGATGTGAAAAGTAAGCAGTGCTATGGTGTTCAGATTAGCTACTTTCGTTGTGGCTTGCTCCCAATTTATACTTAATATCTGTTCTTTAAAATTGGTATTGGCAATCCATTTTCCATCCAACAATACTTCCTGCAGGCGATTTGCCAAATCTTGAGATCTAATCATTAGTAATTAATTCTAATTTGTTTTAATATATAAAGAATCAAACACTGTTACTTACATTTAAATATAAAATAATGGAAGTTGAGTTTCATAGTACAATGTAATCATTTATTCAATTGATATGTGTGATCATTGTACAACACATTTTTGAAAAGATGTGTTTTTATTTTGGGAAGCAATCTGAATAAAATAAATACCAGGTTTTAATAGCTCTTTTTCTATGACATATTGATTCCCGTTAAAAATAGTTGTTCTTAAAGTATTACCAAGCATATCAATAATTTTTAAACTACAATTCATAACTTCTTCAGTAAAATAAATAGTCGTATAAGTACTAAAGGGATTTGGTGAAATTACAAAACCATTAGTCTGCATTAGATCATTTAAGCCGGAAATAATAACATTGTCAAGCTTAGCTATAAAACCATCATTTCCATTAGGATTCAATAAGGTTGTTGATCCCAACGAAATTTCAGTGCTTTGGAATCCTCCGGAAATGTAAACGTACCCATCATTATTACAAAAGATACCCGTAATATTTTCGACTAATGTCCCATTGATGCTTTTTGCCCATAATGGTAGACCAACAGAATCAAAACAAACAATAAAGGCTTCAGCTAGCAAGGGAGTCAAGTTAAACAAAGAATCTACTCCAACATATACAACAGGGCTGGAAAAACGACCCGTAACAAATACCAATCCCTGATTATTGATATCAATACCGGTTCCCACATCAGCATTAGTTCCTCCAATGCTATTGGCCCATACAACGTTCCCATTACTATCGTATTTAATGATGAAGGAATCATCAAAACCGTTACTGGTCAAGACTGTGGATCCAACTACAAGACTTGAGCTACCAAAACCACCTGTAACAAAAACATTCCCTAAAGAATCATTACATACTCTATAACCATAATCTGAACCAGTTCCATCACCGCTTACAGCCCATTGAACCGTTCCAACGGAATCATATTTGACGATAAAATAATCGCGGTCTCCGGTATTAGTCAAATTAACAGTGTCAAATGTTATGGAACTACTGTAAAACTGACCGGTCATGAAGACATTTCCAGAATGATCCACAGATAAACCGAAACCTGCATCAGAACCGGCCCCACCAGCTCTTTTTGCCCATAACACATTTCCATCAGTATCATATTTAGCAATAAAAACATCTTCGCCACCAGCATTATTTAGTAAATAAGAATCAAAAACAATTGTTCCGCTGTTAAATTCTCCAGTGATGTAAATATTTCCGCCATTATCTACAGTAATATCATATCCAAAATCAAAATTAAAGCCCAAAGCATTTTTTGCCCAGAGGAAAACTCCATTGGAATCTAATTTTGCAACAAAAGATCTCTCAAACCTGAATTTAAAAGCGTATCATTCCCAAATGTCAAAGTGGAACTAAAAAACACTCCGGTAATAATAATATTTCCCATTGCGTCCGCAGCAATACTGTGAGCTATATCCTGATCGGTGTTCCCAACTTTCAGAGCCCATAATTCATTTCCATTAGCATCATATTTTACAATAAAAATATCACTAAGTCCAGAATTTGTAAGAGTCGTAGCACCTAATGTAAGGGTTAAACTTTGAAAATTCCCGGACATATAAACATTGCCAAAGCTATCTTCGCAAACATCAGTACCGGAGTTATAGTTTGTGCCTCCTGTTCCTTTTGCCCATAACCAATCTGGAGACTGTGCATGAATTGAATTAATGATACTTGTAAATGCAATTAAGATTAATACAAAACTGACTTTCATAAAATCGGAATTAAATGGTGAATTGAATAAAATTTAATTCATTTATATATACATAACCATCAGGTGACTAAAACATGGATAAAATTAATTATCAAATATTGTCAGTAGTTATGCAAGAATTCAATCAAAGCTAAGAAAAAAAAACACCATCAGGAAATTCTCAATTTGTATTAATAGATTTTTCCAACATGACCTTCAGGTAAACTGTGTTTTAAATTGATTTAGAACCTATTACAAGGTATATGATCAATTCAAATTCAAAACATTCCATTTAAAATGTCTGACTCTTGCAATTGTTTTATTCCTGACGTTAAACCTATACATCAGGATAAATGTGCCAATCACCATTACAGCTCCAGAAGCCAACCATAACCAATAACCAGATTTATATGAAATGATCTGGTGGCTTCCACCATTTTCATTATCGACAATACTGTCAAATATTAAAAATAAAAATGAAAGCAGAAATGCAGTAATACTTAAAAACATTGACAATTTCAGCTTCTTTTTAAGAAATATCCAGCTGATAAATAGCAACGGATTGGCAAACCAACACAGGCCGGCACCGGTAGAAAAAATAGCTGCCCATCCCAACAAAAAAACCATAATGGAATCACTGCAGTTAGAAGTGGTACAATAACATTCTTGTGTCAATGACAACACAAATAATACGATGCTAACAATTAATAATTTTCTTACTAATTTTTCATCTTCATTCATAACATCTGAAATTAATTACTAATCAGGCCGTTTACCAATTCAATAAATTTGTCAGAAATCTCATACCGGCAACCGGGAGCCTTGATCACGAATAGCTTGTTCAGCAACAAATGTCAAAATCTGCAGTCTTTCACTTTCATTTCGTCCGGTTTGTTTATGCCAATGATTTGGTTCCGGGACAAAGATTATTGCCACACAATCGCCTCCTCCGAACTCATAATCGAATTTAATTTCACCTTGATCATCCTGGTAAATGACATAACCGCCACGACCAAGACTTATGTAGCTTAATTTTTGATGCAACTTCACTGAATCATTTTTATTTTTTACTTGTTTGCTTTACGCCATCAAGAATCGCTCTTTCAAGAATATCCAGATTAATATCCTTCAATTTTTTAAATTTAATGCAATATCCGGTAACAGCGGCTTTTCCAATTGAATCGCCATAGGTTTGAATCAGGTATTTTTTATCTTCAAGTCCCATAATATACACCGAAATACCTGAAGTATTGGCACTGATACCAATCTGATAAAATTTTTTTGTTGTGCCATCAGCATATTTCATTGTTTGTGATCCGTATCCAATATTAGGATTCGAGACCACCTTCCCTTTTTCATCCTTACCATCCAAAAACCAAAGCTTAGCCTTTGGAAGTATTTTTAGAATATGTTTATGCAGAGCTTCCATTTCGGCATGCTTAAGCTCCGGAAGGGAGAGAAGATAGGAACTGATTTCGGATTTTGTAGTCATTTTTAAGGGCAAATTATAATTATTTTAATAGTTTTCAGTATATCTATCGCTTTGAAACGGGGGTATTAAAATAAGTTTAGATCAATATCCATCATTTAAATAAGTCTGTCAGGTAATATTTAAATTTATTCATTGCATCATCGCCATGCTTCTCCCCTTCATATATTTTTAAAGCAATTGATTTTTCATTAACCCAAACAATGCTTTCAATTGACCACGATTTGGAAAAATATTGCAACTTCTGTCGTATTCCATTTAAACCTTCTCCATGAGCTACATTAAAAATAAATAGCTCAGCTCTGTGATCATAATATTTATCGAAATCTGGACCATCGTAAGAAGAATAAACCAAAAATTGCTTGCAGGAAGGAGAAAATAACATACCTAAAATTCCGGAATCATAATCAGATGGCAGCATTGTTCTATTGTTCGTTTTATACTCATAAAGATAGGTCTCACAAATCTCATCACAGAATTGCCTCACATATATTCCCGAACCTTCAACAAACCGACCTGAATCAATTTTGCAATTAATTTTATATTCGCTCAAGTATGCTTGAAAATCTTTTTCCGAAATTTCCGTTAAAATTAAATCTATCTCCTCTGGAACAACCTCTGCGAATCTGCAACGGAAATATTGAAATTTAGGCTCGATTCACTTTCCTCAGTTTTTTGACACACTGAATGAATGGGGAATGTTATTAAGATGAATAGTATTATAACCTTATACATAAACTTAGATTCAATAAATTCAAGTTACATAGGCTAATTTCGTATGCTACCGTACATTCGTATTCGATCTATTTTCGATCATGAATTTGATAATATTTTTTTAGCTTTCTTAAAAGACTACTCATCCAAAAGATATTGGTAAAAAATATCTAAATTTTTTGACGCATTTTCAGACCATTCAATGTTTAATGGTTCTACCATATTTTTGCCAAAGTGATTTACTTGAGATAGTCTTTCCTTTCTTTACATCATCAATCCCCTTCTTAATTTCCTTAAGTTGATCATCTGACAATGTATCCCACCAATCAGTATTTTCTTGTATATTCTTAAATCGAAAAAGTGATTGAAGAATTTGCTTATCCTCAATGGAGGCTAACCATTGTATCAATTCGAGTTTTAATTGCTCTGATTTCATAGTGCTAATGTAAGAAAAATCTTGACAAAGGCAAAATTTAGAGATTTTAGCATATCACTTCTAATGCCAGTCTGTATCCCCCTGCATTCTTAAAAATAAATAAATGGCCCTACAAACAAACTACTATTTTTAAGGCTTTCTTTTAACGTTATTATATTGTATTTCAAATAGATATGCTCCATACATCATGTCCGACTCGCCAGTCAGGTAACGGTCACCTTTGTTAGCAGATGTTTTTATTGTCGCAGTATTCTAGCAAGTTTCCCATAGTCGCCATCTTGTCCAAAATTCTTTGTGTTGGCTGTTGTTCCGGTAATTTGATTGGCTAAACAATCAAAACAAATTTTTGCAGTTCCAACAACTTTTCCTTCTTTTTTAAAAATCAAAATGTCACGATATACGTGAATACAAGCAGCATAAATATTTTCTGAAGTTGTTTTCTCGATAAATATTTTGTCAATGCCTTCAAACTTGGAAGTGTCAACAGTCGTTTTTTTATAGCCCACTTCTTCAAGTTTTTGTATAAAAGTCAAGTCAGTAATACTATTTGGAATGTTACCCAAAATAATTTCCATTTTAAATGAGTCAATTTCCGACTTGGATATGTTGTCGAATAATTCTCCAATTTTTGATTCGTGAAAGTCTGTTTTGTAATAGTCTATTGCGTTATAAACAAAGAATTTTTTCCCAATAATTAGGTTATCTTCGTTTGTATTATTACAACTCAAAAGTGTTGAAAATAAAAATATCGAGTATTGAAATTTGTTTCATTGTACGGTCATTTTTAAAAATATCTGCTAACGTTAGTCCGTCTAAAAACTGCCGTCATCTCATAAATAAGTAAATAAATGACCCCTCAACAGGATCAGTCGATTTAATCCACTTTTAACACTAATTTATTAGGAATTAAATTGATACCCAGACAAAAAAACATGTATCCTAATCTCCGTTTATAATGAATCACTATTTCCAATTTTAAGCATATTTGGTTGCTGGTAACTTTGTCAGGAGAGACTGCTTGAGGGAAATCATGACAGAGCCCCGGGGCATAGTGGGCAGTGGGACAAACTTGTTAGCTGAATGGCCTGCGCCTTCCATGTTACAATTTACTAGCAAGCGTTTTTATTTATAAGTTTTTGGTTCATTTGTGCATCTTTTCTTGCATACCAATATGCCATTCTCATAGGCATCATAAATAGCAAAATTAGAATTAGTCCACCTAACGAACTTAATAGATGAGCAGGATCAAGACTAAAGGAAATTATATGGTTGTTTATCAAAGCGTATGATAATCCAATCATAATTGTCCACTGAATTAGTCTCCCCAAGCTGTTCATTTTTGTCAGAACTTGAACTTT
>JADJOZ010000013.1 GCA_016713525.1 Bacteroidota bacterium
AACATCCGAAACCATTCGAACACAACAGGTGATGATATTAAGGTAAAGTGTAGTATCACTTTTATCAAAGAGTGCTAATTCCTGTTTCAGAAACTTGAAGTTGAACATGTTTCACTTGATCTGAAAAAACAGGATCACAGATCCTGATATTTCCTTAGTCGGCATTGGAAGGATTAAGAATTAAGGATTAAAGATTAAAGATTAAAGATTAAAGATTAAAGATTAAAGATTAAAATTGGCGGAGGGATTCCCAATGCGCCTTCTTGTCTGAGCTAATTTTTCACGCTTTTTAAGCATTATAATGCCGATAATACATTTCTAACTTCAACTTCCAACCCCGCTTCAGATCATACTAATTCATTGAATTGTAATTATTTAGCTTAATAATAACAATGTGATCAACAGAATTTTACTTATTTAATAAGTTTAACTAAAATAAGCTTATTTAACTTTAGTGCCGTAAAAGTTAAATAATAAATTTTTATTTAACTTTATACAGGCCGTAATTATGCTTGTGAATCCTGTAGTTCGTCCTGAGAAAGTCGGCCAGTTAACAGGTTTATCACAAGTATCATCCTACAAATTAATTGATGATTTTGTAAGGCTGGGAATTCTGCGCGAAGTAACAGGCGGACAACGAAACAGAATATTTTTGTTTCATGAGTATTTTGATGTGTTTAATGATAGAAGTTAAGAATTGAGGTTTTCTAACTCAACTCTCCGGTTTACCGGGAAAATAAACCGGATGCAAAGGGAGTTTTGATTTATCAGTGTCTGGTAATAAATGATAATGATTTTTCCATAGCTCGATTAAGGCGGGACCATCAATTAACTTGATGTGTATGTTCGATTCCCGGGAAAGCTTTTTTGCTTCTGCACTAAAACTTCCGGATGTAACAAATAAGCCAACATCTTCACCACTATGAAGAATACCTTTTAATGATCTTAAAGCATCAACTGCTATGGGGTTAGTTGGATAATGCTTGATCTGTACTTTTATTCTTGGTGTCTTCAATCCTAATGCATCCTGATATGCAATAATATCTATTCCACCATCTCTCCCGCGTGCAGCAATAAATTCCGTATGGTAACCCATTGAACGAAGCAATGCACCAACCAAATCCTGAAACTCATATGGATTCATGTTTTTAATGAGTTGAAAAATTCCATCCATCGCCTGTTGTTCCATTAATTCGATATTCAGCGATTGATTTTGTTCGGACCCTGTTGCTATTGCTTCACTGATTTCTGGTTCAGCATCATTCGAATTACTCCATTTCCGGTAACCATCAATTATCGCCTGAAACAATGCCTCCTTGCCACCTTTCATAGCTGATTCACCTTCTGATGTCAAAATCCAGGTGCCACTATTTTTGACAAGGAATCCTGACTTAATACAATTAACCGAATACCATAGAAAAACTGAAATCCAACGGGGCTTACCATTTGATTTTAATGGCTCTAATTCCCATTCTGAAAACTCAAGACTGTTTGCCAACTTCTCCAGAACTAAATTACGAGGCATTTCACCACCCGCAGACTTAAGGAGTTCGAAACATTTATAAATGCTTTTAATGGCTGAAGCTGAGGGAGCTAAAGGTTTTGTAGACATATCAAAGTATATTTTTTACGTTCGAAAGGTAAACTAAATTTTTTTAGACACAAACTGTTAAAATATTAAATGCCTACAAATCCCCCTCTACAAAACCATCAACCACTTCCCCTTAATATACAAATTGTAATAGCTCCCAAATGACTCGGCATTTTTAAAACCTTCCCAGATTTCAACCGGCATATCGCGATAAATATAATCCTGCTTGTCTGTGGTCAAAATAAAAAATCCGGTAATGCCATCACAACTATAAAACTCCGCACCACGGATCCAGGAACTCTTTGATGTATTAACCGTCTCATCAATTTTAAATTCCGATGACCGCACCAACTCCACAGCCTGATCATAACTCTGAAATTTTACCGGCAACTTCGAACAATCCCTGACCCCTGACAGGATAGAAGTGGGAAGAGTAGAATAAAGAGGAGGTTTTTCATGAATATTTTGCGAAATGATTGGCTTTGTTCTGCCTCAAATATATGTATTTTTGCTATTTTTGTCATAGATTGATTAATGAAAACATACGGTAAACTTGTAACTTGCCCTTGCCACCCTCTCGACCGAATTAAAGCTCCGCTCAGAACCACGCTTGTACCTTGTCACTTGCCCCTTGTCACTTGTCACTTGTCACTTGCCACCCTTCGACTACGCTCAGGGCGACGCTTGCCACTTTGTAAATCCCATTTGATAAACGAAATTTCATTCTGCCAAAAGCCCCAACCCTTCGACTGCGCTCAGGGCGACGCTTACAACTTTGTGCAATCACATCTTTTACCCCCTACACCACACTTGCCTCTTGTCACTTGCCCTTGCCACTTTATAGATCCCATTTGAGAAACGAAATTTCATTCTGCCAAAAGCCCCAACTTACAACCTTCAACTTACAACTTACAACTTTGTGCAGTCACATCTTTTTACCCATACACCACACTTGCCCCTTGTCACTTGCCCCTTGTCACTTGCCACTTGCCACCCTTCGACTACGCTCAGGGCGACGCTTGTCACTTTGTAAATCCCATTTGAGAAACGAAATTTCATTCTGCCAAAAGCCCCAACCCATCGACTGCGCTCAGGCGACGCTTACAACTTTGTGCAATCACATCTTTATACCCATACACAACACTTGCCACCCTTCGACTACGCTCAGGCGACGCTTGCCACTTTATAGATCCCATTTGATAAACGAAATTTCATTCTGCCAAAAGCCCCAACCCATCGGCTGCGCTCAGGGCGACGCTTACAACTTTGTGCAGTCACATCTTTTACCCCTACACCACACTTGCCTCTTGTCACTTGCCCTTGCCACTTTATAGATCCCATTTGAGAAACGAAATTTCATTCTGCCAAAAGCCCCAACCCTTCGGCTGCGCTCAGGGCGACGCTACAACTTTGTGCAGTCACATCTTTTACCCTACACCACACTTGCCTCTTTGTCACTTGCCCTTGCCACTTTATAGATCTCATTTGAGAAACGAAATTTCATTCTGCCAAAAGCCCCAACTTACAACCTTCAACTTACAACTTACAACTTACAACTTGTCTCGACTACAGTGTAGCCAAACAAGGATACCTGTTAGCCTACCGCCTGGACAATGAAAAATCTTTCATGGCTGGAAATTGGTTTGGGCTTAGAGGGGGGGATTAACGTTCTAATTCATCAATTTTTCTAGCAAGTTCTTCTATTTGATCTTCTAAATCAGAAACCTGATATACTAAATTACCATTACTATCACTCAAATCAGAAGTTTCATTTAAAAGTCTTGAATTATCTATCTCTAAATATTCTATTCGAGTGATTTGGTCTATATGTAATATCCCTAAAGCTATACAAAATATAAACAAAATAAAAATTGCTGCTCGTTCAAAAGTTATTCGCAATTCAATATATTTATTTTTGCTCATAACCTTCAGGATTTTTAGTTCGTATTGAAAAAACAAAAATGGCAAATGAAATAAAATAACCTACATAAATAAATAAAAGACTATATCCTGGCAAATCAAAAATATATCGTACATTAGTTGTCTCAATGAATTTTAATACATTTTGAAAGAAAGGAATTTAAGCAAGTCCAGTATTGCATCTCATTAGCATTTACAATAAATGTATCTGAATCCAACCAAGCATAATAAGTCTCTGTAGATTTTAAAATGATATGAATTGTAACTAATGCTGCAAAAATTACAACCAGAATTTTTGTTAAACGAATAGGTATGTAAATCATATATAAATATTTTATTAATTGCTTTTTAGGAGCTATAAATCTCAATTCGGTTTAAATTTTTGGATCAAGTTAATAGGGTACATTTAGTATCCCCATTCCAAATGACTCACAGGCAAACTGTTTAATTCCTCTCGATAATGCTTCCATTTGGGCAGGAAATGGTTCATATGGGCTACGAAACGGTCATTGTGGTTACGTTCGAGTAGGTGGATGAGTTCGTGAACTATAATGTACTCCAAACATTCCACCGGCTTTTCGCGAGTTCCAGGTTAAGCCAGATTCTTTTTTTTTTGATGTTGCAAGTGCCCCATTTTGTCCGCATTGTTTTAACTCCCCAGTCTTTCTAGTTGAACTCCTATTTTCTTTTCCCACTTTGTTATGTACTGAGGAATTCGCTTTTCAATTCCTCCCTGTACCATTCTTTTAATGCTTTTTCTTTCTGACTAATTGAGGCTCCAGGAGTTATATGAATAGTTATGAAGTTTTTATTACAAGAGTAACTTGTGGCGGCCCTTCTTCGACAACTTTCAACATATATTTCTTCCCAAGAAAATAATGGGATTCACGATTTAAAAATTGCCTGGGGCTTTCGCGATATTTCCCCTGCAACATTTTTTGTTGCCTTTTAATCCATGATAACTTCGATACTAAATATAACCTAATAGTTTCATCATTCACTCCTTCAGGACAAGCAATACGAACACGCCCATCTGGCGGGTAAACGGCCAAATGGATATTCTTTATTTTCTTTTTGTCAACTTCAATATGTAAACCCGCCAGCTCTATAGTCATACTATTGAAATTTCCTTTGCTCTGCAACTAAATTTAAAAATCTCTCTACTTCAGATGCTTCTATAATTCCATACTTTGCTAATGGTTCGAAGTAGATTTCGAACTACTCGTTCCTTTATAGTTACCCCTACCCAGTTATCAGGTCGCGCTTCATTAATTGTTTTGTACAATTCTTCGACCAATTCTGCATTTTTACAATATTATCAAAAAAGTGCTCTTTGCAGAAGTATTAATTTCGGGCGGATAATCATTTGATGATTCAGGAAATAAACTTTTGGCTAATTCTTCATATTTTTTAGTAATTTTTTCATATTCCAAAGCGCCTTCTTTTCTTTGGCGAACTAATTCTAAAAGCAAAACACTCATTTTCTCATAATATATAGGGTTTATGGGCATTTCCTGAGTTATAACTTTCCGCATATTAGCCTCCACTGTTTCTGCTACTGCGGTTGAGTTTTACGAATGCTTTCTGGGAAGCTGATCGAGACCGGCAGCAATTCCACTATCAACAATCAAATTAAGTAACGTGGCATCTCCAAAATTAGATATTACCCGACTTGGATCAGCGGACAGGTACATATCAAGTAACTGACGCATTTCTGGTTCGTAGCGCTTTAAATCTATATAATCACCACTTGCTACCTTAATAACATTTCGAAGTTCAGTATATTCATCAACTGTTTTTTCACTCGATCGGCTTCATCTTTCGAATATCCGGCTTCTATAATTTCCGCAGCAACGTTATTATAAGCTCTGATTAATGCAACAGTTTCTTTATAAAATGTTAAACGTAATTCTTCATGTTGCTTTAATGCATTTTTATCCTCAGTACTACCACAAAAATACTTTATGTATTGTTCTATCTGTTTTGGGGATTGAACCGGTGCGCATATTTGATGAACAACTTCAATTGCTTCGTCCATTCGCTCCTTTGCTTTCACCAATCTATCTGTCAATAACCCTTAATTTCCTCTTTGTCGAAATTATCAAAAGCACCACTGGTGTAATCATGAATTGCTGCATCCAATTTCCCGCTCGCAAATAGGTTTTTATAATCCACAATATATCCAAACTCTTTATCGTCCTCTTCGGTCCTGTTTACCCTGCAAATTGCCTGAAACAATCCCTGGTCCTGCATTTCTTTATCTATATAAAGATAGGTGCAAGGTGGTGCATCAAATCCGGTTAACAACTTATCAACAACGATAAGCAATTGCATATTGGCCGGTTCCTCCTTGAATTTTTTCTTTACTTCTTTTTCAAAAATCTCCTTATTTCTCCCATTGAGCATTTTTTTGGTATATTTCGTATTGCTCGATTTTTCAGTTTCACCGTCTCAGTTTCTTCGCCCTTAGTAGAGCTTGCAGAAGGTTCAAATGACGTTATGATTGCACACTTTTTAAAACTAAAATGTTGGAATAACTCAAAATATCTACAAGCTTCATAAATAGATCTACTCACCAACAATGCATTTCCTCGACCATCTTTAAGTCTGGGCTTTATTTTGAAATCTTTAATTATATCAAAAACTACTTTTTCTAAACGACTTTTAGTGCTAAGGACTTTCTGCATATTACCCCATTGCCTCTTTAATTCTGCTTTAGGCAAATCATTCATACCTCGGGTTACTTCTTCAAACCATTCGTCAACGCCTTTTTGATCTAATACATGCTGATCAACATCACGTGCTTCATAGAGTAAATCCAGGACAACACCATCTTTCACTGCCTCATCAAATTTGCAGGTATGAATGTAGGGGCCAAATACTTCTATACTTTTTCTTATCATCTTTTAATAATGGAGTGCCGGTAAATCCGATAAAAACAGCATCCGGTAGTATAGCTTTCATTGCATCATGTAGTTTCCCGCTTTGAGTACGATGACATTCATCGATAAAAAACAAAAATATTTCCTTTTGGTTCAAAATTCTTAGGCGTAATTCTCTTTAAATCTTCAATAAATTCATTATATTCTTTTTCATTTTCTTTATTGCCAAATTTGTGAATTAGACTGCATATTAACCAAGGAAGATTGTTGTTTAATGTTTGTAACAGTACCTCACCACCACTCATGCCGTCTTGTTTCTGGCATCGAAATATTTTCTTCTTCTCCTATAAAGACTCTTTCTATTTGATCATCCAACTCTTCCCGATCAGTAACAATTAACACTCGTGCATCTTCCAGATTTTCTCTAATCCATTTCGCAAGCCAGACCATGGTAAGAGATTTGCCTGAGCCTTGAGTATGCCATATTATTCCTCCCTTCTTTTCGTTAATGAATTCCTGAGCCGCCTTCACTCCAAAATATTGATTCGGACGACTTAGCTTTTTTATGCCTCCGTCAAAAGCAATAAAATCATGAATCAACTCCAAAAGTCGCTTGTGATTGCAGAATTGACGAATGTGCTGATCTAATAAATTAATATCGGGATCATAATTGTATTTATCTTCTTTCCATTTTAAATAAAATTTCTCCGGAGTTTTAATTGTTCCATACCAAAGGCCCTGTGTATCATTTGCAGCAATTAATAACTGAGTGGTTGAGAAAAACGTTTTAATAAATCTATGTTGTTGATTATCGAGATTTTGACGAATCCCTTCGGTTACAGAAATACTAGCACGCTTCAGTTCAAAAACTACCAGTGCAATTCCATTAACATACAAAACAATGTCGGGCCGTTTCTCTTTTTCACCTTTAATGGTAACTTCTTCTGCAAAATAAAAATCATTCTCATCTATATTAACCCAATCAATACAATGAACTGTCTGAGGGCTAACTCCCACTTCTTCTTTAACCTTTATTCCATATCTTAAAAGATGGTAAACTTCCTTATTAATGGGATATAGTTCATCAACAGCATTAACAGTTGCCGCCTTTTTCAATAAACTTACTGCTTTTCGAATAAGTTCATCCGAATACCCCTCTTTATAAGAAAATCCTCGAGAACATTAGTTTCAATATTATTGTTACCTAGCCGGTCTTGTAAATTTCCCCCAAAAAGTGCTTGGTACCCGAGTTCTTTGCTCAATATTTGAACTATTCGGTTTTGTGTTTCGCGTTCGATTCTCATGCAAGAGCTAAAATTGATTTACAATTAGTTAGCTAATGTATTATTTTATTCGTTCAAAACAAAAAATGAATTCAGATTCTATTGGAAATTAATCTTTAAGGGTCAATTAATTCATTTGTCAGATGTAATTTCAACAGTTTGTTTTACTAAAACAAGCTTTAAACTACTTGTTTGAAGGACTTCGGATCCAGAATTGGTAGTATGGTTGCATGTAGGAAAGTACCCTTGAAGTTGGAGTATAATATCCCTCTTGTGGTTGAAATAGAAATGGAGTTTATCACTTCTAAAAGGGTTTGAGGGATGAAGGGAGTTTCTTCAGCTTTTATTTCAATAATATCTTCGAAGTTTGACAACCAGAATTGACAACCGGTTTTAATTGTGGCTAACACTACTTTTTGATCTTGTGATGTAACTTCAATATTTACTAAAACCAATACAGCCTTTTCGATAGGATTCATTCTTGATTCTACACTTATGTTAAAATTATAGTGTGCTGGTGAACCAGCATCTTCTTGGGGCAATTTAATACTGAACTCCAAAATATCAATCGCCTTTATTTGCAAATCGGTTTTAAACTCTTTGTGTTCAATTTTGGACATTATTATAAATTTTATTTATGGGCAAGTGTGAATATACATTTTTTAAAAATTATTAGAAAAATCACCAACAGGCGAGATACATTCATTGGTTTTAGGTTGAGATTGGGGACTTGCACAAATGCTTACATACTGTTTTATTACTGTTTCGTTCGATTGAATCAATTCATTGAATGATACATCCAAGTCTACAGCAATTTCACAAATTGTATCCATGGTAAAAGTATGTGTTCCACTAAGCCACTTGGTAATCTCAGAAGGTTGCTTGTTAACCTTCAAAGCAAATTCAGACTTTGTCCAACCTTTTTCTACGATTAGATCCTGAATTCGTGAAGCCAATCTCATTTTAATTGATACTTCCATTTTTGTAATGGGCGAAATGCGATTCATCATTTCATTGAGGATTTCGCTGCTATATTTTCTTGCCATAATTTTATTCGATTTCAAATACTCCAAGTCCAATTAAATGCCGTCCATCACGTGACCAATTAATTTCTTTATCTCTAATTCTTTTCATGATGTCTGCTGATATTTTAATCATCAGTTCTGCTTGATGTTTCAATTTTGGATCATCCTGCCAAGCTCTTGTAGCTTTTGGTTTAACGGCTCCACCTCCTAGCACAATAGCCACAGTCCCATATCTTATACAATATAATCGAAGGCTGCTATTTTCTTTATCATACAAAGCACATACCCCATCGCCTGGCTTCCCCTCTCTTTCTTTGAAAAAATCTTGTCTTGCTCCGGTTTCATGCCCAATTATACTAACAGTTTGATATATTTCTTCTATTTCTTTCGAAAATATAGCTAAATGACCCTGCAGGAATTGGTCGAACAATGTTGATTCCTCATTGTCCACAATGACCGCATAGATAGTAGCACAATTACCTGATAATGTTTCAAGTTCAACCAGTTCGTATTTCACTTATAACTAAAATTATCCTAAAAAGTTGTGTAAATATAGAATTATATATTGCTGAAAGTCAAGCACCCTTAATTAATTAATATATATATAATTGAATATCAATCGTATAAAATTTTACAATAAATTTTTATTTATAAATAAATTATCCCAAATTAGAGTTTTAAAATCTCTTACTAAATCGAAAATTCAACCATAAACTAAAAAAGATCAGCCGACGTTGGCGCGCCGGCTGATTTACAAGAAAACAGAAATTACGAGCGTCGAAACTCCATAATTCACCGGGCTGGTGAGCCCTGGGTGCGTTTTCAATATGTTGCAATAATAGGAACAAGAACCATTCCACCAAATATTGCAAATTTATAGCCTGACCACACCTTACTCCGGTAGTGGTTTAAAATGGGGTGGAGTTGTCAAAATTATTAAAAAATATAAGAAATGAATATCTATTCTACTTTAAAAGGAACCCGGGAACAAAAAGTGATGGGAATAATTTTACTCAAACTGAGATAAGTGCGGTCTGGCAAAAGGGGGCATTGTAACTGGAAGAGACCCGGGAACTTACCGAAACGATGCCTGTGGGAAACTGATTAAATTTTCTGAACATGGTAATACAAGTTCGGATCAGGGTTGGGAAATTGATCACAAGCAACCTGTTTCAAAAGCCGGTTCCGATTACTTGTTTAATCTGCAACCTTTATATTGGAAAACCAATCGCGAAAAAGGCGATACCTATCCTTGGCGTTGCAGGTAAAATTTGTCAATCATCAAAATACCGGTACCCAATTGGGTACCGGTATTTTATTATAATCATTTAAATCTTAAAACATGAATAATTATATAACATACTATGGACTCAAACCGGCCGACAGAATAATTGTGCCCAAGAGTAATTTAAATTTAGTGCAACATCATGCCATCTATTTAGGACAAAATGAATTCGGTCAAGATTTATTAATTGAAAATAAATTTGGCGTAGGTGTTACAATTGTAACTGCTGAAATCTTCTTTGCGGAAGTTAGGTCAATAACCCGAATTGAAAGGTTTAATGGAAACAACTATCAAAGGCAAATAGCAGTTCAATCTGCTCTTCAAAAGTCAGGATTTCCTTATCATCTCATAAATTATAATTGTGAGCATTTTGCAAATGAGGTGCAATATGGGCAATCATCTAGCAACCAGGTTGCAATGGGAATATTTTGTACTGCCTTACTTTGTATTGCATTTATTGCTTCGAGTAAATGAAATGTTGAATGAATTTACAGCAATCAGAGTTGTGAAATATTTATTGTCTTTTTACTCCTCTGTTTGCTTTAAATTCCAATAATTCACTTCAAAAACATTTACTCTTAATAAAATTATAATTATGTTGTTTAATGATATATTTCAGAAATACGGAAAAATTCTGGAGCCTCACACAGAAGGGTTAATTAAATCCGCGCATGAAAAAAGTTCACACAAAGCGGACTTACTACTAATTCATATGCACGGGTTTTACCATCTAGAGGTTCTAAAAGCGAATGAATTGCATGGGTATGATGACAGCCCATATGTAATCGGACCAGGTGATGTGGGCCTTTCCGAGAACACACATTATGATTTCATTTATAATTATCTAAACAACCCAATTTACTATTATAATGGAAATCATACTGAATATTTAAGTAAACTAAAGTTCGATCCTAAAATCCCCATAAAAATGATGCAGATATTAAATCCGAGCAGTGGTCTGTTCAGTTGGAAATGTTGATATACATAAAAATTTGGGAATCAGATTTATTTATAAAAACATTCTATCAATTGGCTCGATTGCTTAATGGTGAACATTATGATTGGCATTTTCAAATTGCAGAATCAAATCGTTCAAAAAGTAAATTCAAACGTCATGATGTTGTTCGAAGATATATTAAAAATAGAATAAGAAACTATAATAAAGTCTATTACGATTTTTTTTCTGAATGCCACAGCAACCAAATTAGAAATGCAATTGCTCATTCAAAGTATGCGTTGATGGGCAGAAACATCCATCTACATAATTATATTGAAGAAGATCCGTATTCCCAAAAAATAAATTTGTCGTTTGATGAATGGACTGAAATATTTCATAAGTCTTTAGTGATGTATAATGAATATGCAAAACTAAATCACATGATTAGCCGTTACTATCAAAATTACATAGATTCAAATAATAACTCTTTTGATATTCGTATATTAACTCCTGCAGGAGAAGAAAAACGCACTTTGTGGAATACCGAGAACAATGGAATGATTGGGTTTATAAACATTAAAAGAAATAAAGTCAGAAAGCAACTGGTCTTTTTATTTGACTTTTCCCTTGAAGTATTTTCCTTATTGTCTAAATCTATATTTCTACCTTCAGTTATTTCCCAATCTTTCCATCGACGAGCAAATCGAATTTATTTTTGAATAAAGTAATGGGATTTACATTCAAAACCCAGTTACCAATTGAAGGATCAAGTGATACGGTTTTGCCATTGAATGTAATTTCCCAGTCAGTAGGAGAAAGTGGCGTTACTACTTCATTGCCACAGCCACAAGCACACTTATGAATGGCTGTGCAATACTCAATCGAGATATACAACACACCTCCCTCAATTACATCGGGAATAAATTCAACGAACTTATGTTGTATGGTCTTCATGGATAAGTTGTCCAGTATTAATTGTAAACGTCGAATTGTGCTCCTCATTCAAATCCTGGTAGAATCCGCAAAGTTTTTTCCATTTCACGACTGCCATCAAAGCATTCAGTGCATTAAGGTCAGCTATCTGAATGTTGGTTGCATATTCATCATCATCCGTTGAAGCAGAACCAATTCTGTTTGGAATGTGGTCAAACTTTTCAGGTGTGCCAACTGTAACTCTAATTTGCCCGATAAGTTTTTCATCAACCACATTCACACCAAGTCCGACATCAATAAATGTAACACCAAATTTTTTGAGATTAGAAATTATCAGGCT
This sequence comes from Bacteroidota bacterium, assembly GCA_016713525.1. Classification (GTDB taxonomy): domain Bacteria; phylum Bacteroidota; class Bacteroidia; order AKYH767-A; family OLB10; genus JADKJB01. The sequence goes on from JADJOZ010000013.1 coordinate 12,197, forward strand.
TCTAGCACTGTTACTATCTATACAAACGAACACAAACGAAAGTCCATTGAGCAACTCAATATTTCTTTCAGTTACATGTTCAGGGTATGCTTTATTCCCTTTCGCATCTGTGAATAAATTTCAGAGAAGTAATCCACTTTCTTCATTCGCTTATTTAGCGTATCAATGGATGGAGCACCCGGAGCACGGAATGCATTGTGTTGTAAAAATTCATCAGCATCAAAAAGTAATATCTCATCAACAGCAGTTTTGGCAACTAAATCCAAAATATAAGAGCCAGTGCCACCGAGCCCGATAATTCCAATTCTCTGTCCCTTGAATTTTGAATTGAGAAGATGAATGTTTGCACGACTTGAATTGGAATCAATATAATGGAATACCGATTCATCATCATTGCATTCAATCACTTTAAAAGTTTGAGCTGTAACCGATTGATCAAGCGATTTGGCTGGAGCAGAAATTATTTTTTCATACTGAGTTACCTTGTGATAATAGTTTTCATAACCATTTGGCGGCTTGTTTGAGAAAGTATGGTTCATAACAAGGTCATCAGCTACTGGCTGATTCGGACTGGAATGAACAATTGTATCAATGATACTTCCATCTTGGTTGCAGGGTTGCTCGCCCATGAAGCCCATTACATGTGTATCAGGTTTTATAGTAATATTATTATTTAGGGACAATGCTGTACTCAGTGTGCCGTATTTTATTTCACGGTTGCTGTTTACATAAGGTATGTGGTGGACAATTAAATGCCCACCTTTTACCTCAATCTCAAAACCCTCATCAACCAGTTGCTTTAGGTCGGAACTACGATTTATCTGTGCAAGTAACATTGAATATCATTTTATCTTTTATACAAACTTTATCACCCTTAACCATTGTACCGTGTGGATTTTCATGTGGTCCTTTATCATAAGTAACCGTATAAACCTTATTTGGGTTCGAGTCATAACTTCCGAATGCAAGTTCAACAACTTGTTCAAAAGTGATTGTTTTCCCATCCCATGGTTTTGGTCTGCCATTAACAATAAGCGTAATCTTTTGATGCTTGTCTTTTGAATAGAAATGCTCAATTTCAGGACGGGCAAGATTAACTTTCGTATCATCCGCAATTGGTTCATCTTCCACGGCTTTTTAATGGCGAGAAAATATCTTCCTCAGGCGGAATGTTGCCCAGTTTTCGTATTTCAGTACCGTTAATGTATTGAAAGTTCCATTCAAACTGTTTGCCATTTATGGTCAATGGGAGAACTGGTTTGTCATGTCCATGTTTTTGTTCCTCTTTATTCATTGTGTTATATATTATTATTTAAAATTATTTCAGATAAATTATTGTTTTAGGAAATTAATCAAAAAAACTCTAATTTTGGATGTGGTTTTATCTATATTTGACTTACTATTTTATGAACTAGCTAACCTTAATACTATGAAGCGTGACATTTCTAGAATGTCACGCTTCATAGTATAGTTCTAATAGCATAATTTTGAATCTCAAGGCAATTTAACAAATGACAGATGTTGAACTTTTAGAATTTATTTGCTCAAACGAAGATGATCAACAAGCTTATGATCAATTTGTTATGAGGTTTTTACCTGATATTCAAAATCATTGTGAAAAAATATGTAAAATCAGAAAACTTCACATACATGTAGGACAACAAATCGCTCATGAAACATTTGAGAAAATTCGGAAATACAAATCTTTTAAGAAAAATGAAGCGGTGAATGGAGACGACCGAAAATCTATTCTGGTCTATTTGAAAGACAATATCGACAAACATTTTTAATGACTATCACCAAAAAGATAAAAAGAATGACGTCGTTCATAAATCTTACTTTGACAATATATTACAAGATTCAAGTGATTTAAAAGATGTTGGGGAATTAAAGAACAAGAAAGATTTAGCAAAGTTTATTTTTAATAAGCTGAATGAGAAGGAAAAACAAGTAATAGCCATGGATATTGAACATAAAAAGCACCAAAGATACTTGCCAGATGATGTAACGGAAGTGCTTGCAAAGAACTTGGGGTTAAGCCAGAATCTATAAGGAAAATAAGACAACGTGCAATTATAAAAATTAAAGCTGCTATAGATGAAATCAACCAAAATTAAAAAGCAGGCCTTCACTATGGAGGATTTCGAAAAGGGTCTTATGCTTGCGGGTTACATTACACCTTCCACAATTGAAGACTTTCATGAATTGGAATTTTTGGACGAGTATGAAAAATCACTTGACCTTAGCACCAATAAAAAAACGTGTTTTTTATTAGAGTTACTTTAGCTGCCGAGATCGCTGCACAATTATATCAGGAGCCAACATTTGGCCGAATTAAGTTTCAAAAATTAGTATATTTATGTGAGCATGCTGCTGGCATGAATTTGAATGAACGCTATAGTAAGCAAGCTGCTGGCCCTTTGACAATAAATTTATGCACTCAATTGAAAAACAATTTGAAAAAAACAAATGGTTCCAGGTAGAAAAGAAAATGGATGGGAAATTTAACAGATCAGTGTATATTCCACTTGAAAATTTGGAGGGATATAAAAAATACTATGAATCTTATTTTAAGACGACAAAAAATAAAATACAAAATATACTTGATTTATTGAAAGAAGTAAAAACTGACAAAACGGAAATAGTGGCAACTTTGTATGCATGTTTATTGGAGTTAAAAAACAATCAATTTATGTCCGAAGATAAATTGTTGGAATTATTTTATAATTGGTCAAAAGAAAAGAAACGTTTTGAAAAGGAAGTTGTACTTTCTACTTTTGAATGGATGAAGAAAAATGAAATAATACCTGTATGATATAAAAATATACATGATCAAATTTGTATGAATAACGTCGAAAGAAGAACAGTGAGAATTTTCAATTTTGGAAAACTATGATATTGATGAAATTTAACTCATTTTAGAAATTCGAACTTAAAATTACAACAATGATCCAAATTATTGAAAGTACTTTAGGAATGGAGTTGAAGGAAAAACAACTCAAAAAAATACAACTAGATCCAAAATTGTTAAGGAAACTGTCTGAAAACCTTTCTGGATACTTTATCAATGAATTTAAATTACCTCATAAAGCTGAAAATATTTTACGGCCATACATACCACTACGAGATGGATTAGGTCAAAAAATATCACACACTTATTTGACTCAATCATCTTCACCTATATATTTTGAAGACGCTCCTTTTTGTTATTGAAGAATCTATCAAACCCCTTTTACTTTATTCACATGAAGTCTGTATTCAAAACCCGTTAACTTATATACTTGATTATTTTACTTTGGAACACAAAGTGAAAGTGCTATTTTGAAACTTCCAGCAATAAAACGAATTTTCATCGAATTGTCCCGATTAAAACCATTAGTTGAAAAGAATATATTGCATTTTTCATCTGATGAGTTGTTTTCGCAATTAAATCAACAAGCCTTTACACTTAATTCAAAAAGAACTTGAGATATTAGCCAAAAACGAAAAATTGGCTCATAAAAATATTAATTCCATCGGAAAATATCTCAGTATGTCTCTATACGAACAATCACAATTACAAAATAAGGTAGATTTAATTTTCCATAGTACAGATTTCGTCGAAGCTTACAAAGATCTGCTCAAAAGCATTGAAAGTCAATTTACCTCAAATAAAATTTCTAATCCCGTTAAAGTTGGATTAATTGGAAAATAAGTACTGTCAATACAAACAAAATACGAATACAAGATATAATTGAAATTAGGAACAATGACGAATTATTTGATGAGTGGCGACTCCTGGTTTCAAAAACATTGGATTACTTAGAAGCAAATAGAGGAAATTTTACCGATTTTAACAATGAATTTATTGATAGTATCAATGATAATTATAGAGCATTAGACTTGAAAATGATAAAAAAGTTCAAGAATGAATCTATATTTTCAAAAATACACCTAGCTTACAAAAAGTTAGTATTAATGTTTTTACAGGAGCATTAATGGCCTTGCTTAACCAAGATTTAATAATTGGATTACGCACATTTGTAGCTGGAGCAACCAACAGTTTTGCAGAATTGCTTTGTAATTTGATCAATGCAAAACAGCCTCAAAAGAAAGCATTATTAAATCATATGTTGATATTAAGTCAGGATTAAAATTGAATGCCTCACCCCTTCAACAATCTAAAACTCACCTGATAACTGTAATATTCAATATTAATAGTGATATCAATGCGGTGTATGCTTAAGTCATCTTCCAAACTAATAATTACACCTTTCACGATTTGGCTTTCCACTGTTAGTTTTTCTTTAACAAATCCCATGTATTTTTGAAATTGACCCGCAACTGAATCAGTAACGCGACCTTTCTTAAGTTCAACTACCAACAATTCTTTTTGCAGTTAATGGAAGTAAATAAACAATTTTTAAAATGGAATCACCTCCGGTTATTTAATATTTCCGGAGGTGGTTTTTGATGAGTTTAATACGCCAACTTCATCAACAACAATGCGAATCTTTTCAACAATCCTTTTTCGAGAATCCGGCAATTCCAATATGGATCTGTCAAAATGAGATGTATAGCACTCTTCGTACTCCACAACGGGTTTTATTTCTATTTTCTAATCGCTTGGTCAAATCTACTTTTCGATTCTTCCGTCGGTTCTTCCATTGATATACAGAAAGGTTCACCATACTTTTCCCAGTAATCAAACCATATTCCAAAAAATATAGTGCTTTCATCTTTAGTTGTAAAATAATACCCATATTCTTCCCAGTAAGAAGATCCTTGGAATTTTAATTGATACCCAAGCTTTTGGAAATCATCATTGATTCCATCGATTAATTCTGTTAGTTTGTGTAAGCTTGCAGGGAATTGTTTGTTAAAAATAATATTCATGTCTTCTTGTGTTAGGTTAATTTGTAATTTGAACCATCGATCTAAAAATTTATAGAATTCGTGAAATATCGGTGAAGCCGTTTCAATTTCATTTTTAACTATTAATTCTGCAATATCTTCCCAATAAATAATTTTTGTCAAAATATTTGTTCTTTCCGTTTTGACATTGGACAACCGGGTATCGTAATCATCAAAAGCATAGTAATTTCTAGGAGCTAAAAGAATCAATACCTTGCGCGCAAAACCATCCGCTTCTACTAATTCGTTATAGTAACCTTCAGGTTGGTTAGCAGTTAATATAGTATCATATACTTTAATCTCGAAAAAAATCAATGTATTGTCTCCCTCCATCACTAAATGGTGGTCTTCCATGTGTCTTGGTATGGTATTGGCCATCGAAACCATCCTTATCCCAGTGTTCCGTTTCAAGACCCAAATCCAAATGTTCAAGAAAAAGCCTTCGGAAAATCTTAAATCTAAGCATATTTCTCCGAAGCTGGGTGAGATCATTCTCCCCTTTAATAATTTCATCAAAACCGAACTAGGATGTATCATTTTTAAAAATTTAATGCTCAGGATTATAATTAGTTATTATTCATAGACTCATTATTGATGGTGTCCTAAATTCAGTTGAAAATTAAGAAGGTGATAATTGAGTATATTTGATTTACGAACAATTAAACAACTCAAAAACCACCCTCTTATGAAACCCAAAGAAACAAAAGTTACGCGAGAAAATCTAACTTGGTTATTAGAAAGTCCTGTCGAAGTCAAGATGGAACTATTGCAAAGCCATCTTTCTGTTTGTCAATTAATTATCAATCAGATTTTGGAGGAATGTCAAAACAGTTTGGCAGGAGCTCGATATGATCGGAATAAACCTCATGGCGGTCGATATAGCCGGTGGGGCTATAATGAAGGGAGTGTTCGTATTGCCGATGAAAAGATCGGAATAAAAGTACCCAGGCTGATTGACCACCAAGATGATAGTACATTCAATGTACCTGAATACACATCAATGCAGGATAATCGGGCAGGAGAGGAAAGAATCATGAAGGGTATGTTAAAAGGGTTAAGCACCCGGAATTATCAAGGAGTAATAGATTTGGCCGGAGAAGCTTTTGGCATGAGTAAATCAGCCATCAGTAAAAGGTTTTGTTGAACAAACCTCGCAAGCACTTGAAGAATTCAATGCCAGAAAATTTTCTAACCGCCAGTTCATTGCCATGATGATAGATGGAATTGAATTAGGAGGCGACATGATGATAATAGCCCTGGGGATAACAAACCATGGAGAGAAGGTAATTTTGATTTTGTATGCAGCAACCGAAAATCACCGGCCCATAAAAGCAATGTTAATGCGAATCAAAGAACGTGGATTTAAAGTGGGCAGCGGATTTTTAGTGGTAATTGATGGGAGCAAGGGTATTCACAAAGCAGTATCGGAATCATTTCCAAAACAAGCGATCATTCAACGTTGCGTATGGCACAAATTCAAAAACGTGATCAGTTATCTTCCTGAAAAACATCATCAATGGTTCAAGGAGAGCTATTACGAAGCTTTGGAAAGCGGAACATATCAAATGGCGATGACACTTCTTAGCAAACTGGCAAAAGAAGTGAGAATTATAAATGAAAGTGCTGCTAAGTCGTTGTTGGAAGGCGTTGAAGAATTACTATCGCTACATAAAATTGCAACGGTAAAAAAAGACCCCAGATTAATAAAGTATCTTAGAATTAGCCTTTCAACCACCAACTGTATCGAAAATCTGAATTCCGGTTTAAGAAGACATTTTGGAAGAGTAGACAGATGGGTTAACTCCAATCAAAGAAGTAGATGGCTCGCTGCAGCAGCATTAGAACTGGAACCCAGGCTTAAAAAATTAGACACGCAAAAAAAACTTGTTGACTTTTATGAAGGAATTCAATTATATTTGAAACCAATTAATCGAAAACAGTTATTGTCTTCTTAATTTTCAACTAGAATTGGGACACTCTCCTCATTATTTACACAAATGAAACCTCCTGTTATTCATTCGATTAAAACTTCATATTGCAAATGGAAAGTTATATTTATCAGAATATAATTCATAATATTCCGATAAATATAATATAAAATTCTTTTTAAATTTATCTATGTGTAATTCTCTTGACCAATTTAAACAAATCATCTATCAATTCATCCATATTAATACTATATTGAGCAAGAATATGAGCATCCGAGATATTTACAGGATTAGCTTGCAAAGTATTATTATACGGCTGAGGGTGAAGCTGAACTAAGAAAACTTCAGTAACATTTATTCCATAAAAATCCTTCAGTATTTTTTTGTAAATATGAGCTTGAATTGTGTAAATTGAAAGATTACCATCCGGAAATTTGCTGCACATCCCGGCACCTGTTAAATCTCTGGATTTATAAAATCTCTTAGTTCTTTTCCAGTCATATATAGCAAATGAGCCATCTGGTTTTCTAACTACCAAATCCACAGTTCCGGCAATTTTGTTGAGATTATCATATATAGCCCATTCAGTTCTATAGGGGTATTGACCACCCAATTCTTGTTGATAATAATCAACGAAAAAATTAAATTCTGTCAATGTTTCTTTAGTTGGCCGGTAACTATTGTTTTCAAACCACTTTTCAATGTCAAGATGAAGTTGTATGCCAAGTTCTTTATCTCTTATAAAGCCATTTTTTATTTCCTGTATACTTTTGTTGCGTTGAATAGATAGTCTTTGTGCTTGCCCATCAAGGTCGAATTCTTTGAAGAGAAGTTTAGCAACTTCACTTGCTGAAGAATATTCAAAATCATTATCAATTTCATAAATATGCTTGAAAGGATGAAATATAATTTTTGAATCTCTAGGATGTCCATTCGATCGTTCCACCATCGACCTTTTTTGGTTTTTAGAGGAACTGTATCAAATTGGTTTTTTCTATGTTTTTCAGCTTCATTTTCTGTTTCATTGACTTTTAAATTGCTGTAATCATATTCGATTTCAATCTGTCCTTCAGTTTTGATGCCAGGATCTAAGTAAGTTTGTCTGTAAGATTCTTTGATCCATTTTTGAGCAGTAAAGCGATCCCAAAACATTTCGTTCTGTAAGGGAGTAAGCTTGACTGAGCGAATCAGGAATAATGAATTTATTGGGCATCAAACTTCTTATAACCATGGCAATATGTAGCACGCAGCCATGGACATTTGTTATAACTTGTTTCTCTGAAAATCTAATTACAACCCAACCAAAATCATTAAAATACTTATTTCTAAAGTTATCTTCATCCTTGCAATGGGTAGGTAACATTGTAGCAAAGTCATAGGGCTCATCAATTTCAATATCTATGAATAGATTTGCATATTTACCCGTTTGTAAAATTGTTGCTTCATCTTGAAGTGATAAATCAGGTTCGTAAGGTGCGATTCCGGTTCCGCGGATGAGAAACCTTTCTGTAAAAAGCTTGATATTGTGATTTATAAGATGACTGCGTATACAGTTATCTAAAGAAATTTCAGATGCCCCCTTTTTTTTATTCGTCCAACGCGAGGAAATTTTATTACCGAACCACTACGCGGCATCGAAACCACAGGATAGCAGTCTTGATTAAATATGTGATTTGGTTCATAGCCAATATACTTAATGTTTCCCTCTCGTCCGGTTGTATCAGAATAGGATTTTATTACTGTGTCAACAGGCTTTTTTTTTTAAATTCCAGTCTTTTTACCTCTTCTGAAAGATTGGAGGTTTCTAGTTGCAAAGATTTTCGCTCATCAAGAAAAAATTTAACAGCCGCATTATGCTTTTCAGCTTCACTTTTTAATCGGTCCACAGTAGCTTGTAATTCATAGTTTTGAGAGTTTAAAATAGAAGTTTCTCTTTAGCTTCTTGCGATTTCAAGTTATATTCTTCTATTTGAGATTTCCAATTGTTTATATTTTCATTAATAATCTGCAATTGATTTTGTAATTTTTATATTCATTGTTTAATGAATTATATTTATACTGGTTGGTGGAAATCATCGCATTTAACTGATTCCATTCACTTTGAGCTTTCTCAGCTTTAGAGCTGATTGCTCCGTATCCATCTTCTGCTGATTGCTTTTTTGATGATAATTCATCAACAGCTTCAATCAATAGTTGCTTTAATCCTGAAGCTTCCTTAATTTCTATATTTAGTCTTTTAATTTATTTGGCTGGCGCAAAAAGCATAATACAAAACAATTATTGCAATTAAGACACAAACAACTGATATAGAAATAAGTAAAATGGTTGCCATTGGATTCAATGAATATGGATAGTAGATATTATAGCAATTATACAAAATTCCATTAAGGATTTTAAAAATTCGCTTGGTTATTTTTCTGTAATGACAATCATTGAATTACTTGTATTCTCTTTGTGTTTGTGATTTTGAAATCACCCTTAAACAATCTAAAATTCACTTGATACCTATAAAACTCAATATTGCTGGTTACTGCCAATGCGCGGCGTATGCGTAAGTCATCTTCGAGACCAATTATGACTCCTTTAACAATTTGACCTTCTTCGGCGAGTTCTTCTTTAACAAACCCCATGTACCTTTGAACCTGGCCTACAACTGAATCACTTACACGACCTTTCTTAAGTTCAACCACCAACAATTCCTTTTTGTCTTTGCTGATTGCTAAGATATCAATAGGTACGGTATCGCTGGGGTATTGTTGACCTACTAATTCTCCTTCTTCTTGGTAGATGTCATATTTTTTACCAAGATCCGTTTGTTGCCAGTTTTAACCAGGAAATCTTCAAGATGCTTTTCCAATGCAAATTCCGAAATATCCTCAATTGTTGGGTCATTCGTTACTATTGTCGGTAATGGAGTTCCTTGAATTAGCAATTCAATTTCCTCTGCATATTTAGTAATTGTACAATAGGTGGCAATAGCACCGGTAGAATTCCTTAACCTGTCACTCATTGACCCTCTTTCAATTGTATTTGGAAGCCATTTTACCGTTCGTCGATGAGGAAGAATGGCTCCTGGATGATAAGAGTAGTTATCCAGAATTTCGCCAACCATGTAACTTCCTTGCCCATTAGGACAGAGTACCACATCTCCTTTTATAATTCCTTTTGCAAGAGTCCAAATTGTAGCACATGCAAGCCCTGCGGTAACTTTGTGTTTATCCGGAAACTTGGCAAGATAAATAGGGATAAACTGTTTGTTAAAAGAACGCCAGTCTTCTGGCAGCTTACCCGTCAAATCTAAGTCAATCCCAAAATCAACCCCAATAAAATTGCCCTTAAAGCATTCCTCAGCATGTTTGCTTTTGGAACCGAGCATGATGTGGTAGTAGTTTTTCATACGTACTTATTCCTTCAATTTTAAATGTTTCAAAAATGATTTGCTTATCAAATAGGTTTTGATTTTTTCTATATCACTATCTTTAAAGTCCTTAATTTTTTTCCGACGATTTGAAATGGTATCCTGATAGTAGGATTGTATCCCATTGCAATCCGGTAAATATCCTTCAAAAATCACGAAAAGCCCTTTGCCGCATCCTGTTATCTTGCTTTTCTCCTTCATACATTTCTGGAAACATAGGATCAATACACTTGAGTTTCTGAAATCCGGAAGTTCCCATTGGTTTTTTAATATTTGTATAACCTTTATAAGCTTGCAGATCAAATTTGTAATTAATTTGATTATAAAAATTAAGGGTTTTACCTCTAAACTGGTTGAAATGTTGTGACTCATCGAATTCTACAGCAAAGCAAAAAGGTTCATTAAACCATATATCATATTTTTGAGAACCACTTATTTTGACAAAGTTTAATTGATTTTCAAGATTGAGAATTCCATCAGTTAAAGCAGAATAAACATCCTTTACAATTGACCAGTGATGTATAAGACTATCTTCATTTGGTACTGCAGTAAGCCAACTTGGAGAGTATTCAACACCATATTTTAGTGTAATACCATATTCCTCATTAAGTAATTTCGATATCAGAATTGCTATTAATTCAAGTTTGTGGTCTGAAGGACCATGGCTTTCTGGTTTTAACGGGGCAACATAAATCGATTTTGCGAGTTGATTACTCTCAATTCGATTCGTTTCCGAATGTGGAATCTTCCAATAAACACCATCTTGGTATGCATGAGGAATCTTGCCGGCTCTTAATATGTCACGAAGTGGTTTTCCGGGTCGACTTTTAGAATCCTTTAGAATGCCCTTTTCGTCAAGGCTTGCGGCAGCCTCAACAGCAGTAATAAATACTTTCCCATGTGCTGTAAGAAAGTCATCTATTGTCTGTATGATCAAGGTAATATTACTCATAGGTGTTGATTTCAAAATTTATTGATTATATCGTCCCCACTAATTCCTATTATACTTAACCCTTCTCTAATTTTATCAGAAACGACCTTTTAAATTGTCCGGCTTTATCCAATGACTCTGCTTGGTGAGAATTAAATCGATAAATTAATCCAAACCCTGGACATATGTTCAATTTTTGTTTTTCTGTTTTATAAAATAATACATCAAGCTCATTTATAGTTGAAGTACTTTCTTTTATAATGTCTTTAGAAATCAATGAATTAATATATACAGATACGGCAGGGCGTTTTTGTTGTTTGATTAATTCAATATTGTGTTTCCAAAATTCTAAATATGCTTCCTTGTTTTCAGATTCAAACCAAACCAGATGAGATTCCATGAAAGCCACATGAAAATTTGGTTTAATTATCCATTCAGTTCTATTTAATCCACTAATATCTGGGTCCGATAAATAAAAGGATTGAGCTTGACTTTGAGTATCGCCAAAAAACAAACTTAATTCAATATTCCAATCCTTTTCATCATGACATAAAATTAACCCTAATTTATGAATCTGGTCATAAGGAGTATTAATATACCAACCCCAACCTCTATGATACTGAACGTTATTCTCATCAATTGTTATAGTTTTAAGATATTACTAATTCGCCGTTCTAGGAGCTCTTTATTATGTTTACATTGACTAAAATTATCGAACGGGTTCAGATATGCAAACCTGTCATCAACAAAAGAAAGGAAATCATCGATCATTATTTTTTCATAGCCGGTTATGGATGGTAATAGAAGTAAATGATTAAGTTGTTTAATGATATCTTTCCATGCTAATCTAGATGAATTTATATAGACTTGTGTTTCTTCACTCAAATTATGTTTTGATGGCATTAATTGATCAAACCAAATGTTTTCAGAACGTGGTTTATTCTCTATAATAATAGTGAGTTTATTGCCAAATGAAATGATACCATCATACCGAGCATTTCTTTCACTAACCCCAATTACTGTCTTATCTGACATATAAGTTGAATCTGAAATTAAGACAGATAATAAATTTGCAGTACTTATGACGGGATTCACTTTTTGAGTTTCTATTATCCACTCTTCATCTAAGAGATCAAGAATGGAAAGAGGCGACTCTCCATCTTTTGGATCATGATTTGTTCTGCAATTTTCAAAAAACATGAATAATGCATGGCCAGAGTGCTTTAGCAGCACGAGATACGCTCTTGTTAATTGATCCTCGTGTGAGCCATCTTTTGAAATGTATGGATTGAAATAGTTGAGCCGATTCATTTATTTTATCAAAGCCAAAGCTTCTTTCCAAATGTCTTCATTGAATAACATATTTAATGCTGCTCTATATCTGCTGTCAGAATTGTATAACCGTCTTTGTTCTAATCTTTGCATCATATCCTTTAAAATGGTGGTATCTGTTGATTTTGTAATTTCCATAATTTCACTAAGTTGATATTTGAAAGCTTCAAATTCGGATAGTGTAACCCATTTATCTGGGTCATTATCTTTGATTTCTACAACTTCTTTAGCCCCTAGCTTCTGATAATGCAAAATATGACCATATTCATGTAACAAAACACAAAGTCTCATTTCAGCGCTTAATGCGGAATCTATTAATACCTCTATTTTGGTATATTTCCCATTTTCAATTTCAGCTTTAACAAACCCCTGATTCTGTATCAGGATTTTAATTCTTTTTATATCACTTAATTCAACTTGTTTATCGCTAATAATGTCATTGCTGAATTCAACAATTTTATTGTTTAATATGTTTTCATATTTTTCATTTCTAAAGAAATTAAATTGTTAGAATCCTGCATGCCAAAATATTATTCATTACCCTATTTCATCATCATAATCTTACACTAACCTCACCCCTCCCAGTCAAATCCTGCATCATTCCCTGCTTGATCAAGTTTAGTTTAGTTAATTCAGTTTCTATTCTCTTTATTTCGTCATCAAGATCAATTAAAATACTTGCCACTTTAGTTGTCCGTTATCGATTTTGGAAATGAAATCAAGTATCCTTCTAGTCTATTTTTCTGAATATTTGGAAGTCCAGAACCGACTCCTAATCCCATTATTTTATTTTGATGATGCTTTAATGACCAAAAAAAGAAATTGATAATCAAATAAATTATCTTTAATTTCAAGCGAATAGCAATGGCCTCCTTTCCAAAATTTGATGTAATGAGGTTAACAAAGCCGCAAGAATTTCCACCTCACTAATTATGATGGTATTTTCAAACAGTGTATTCCATTTGGAGGTATAACTTGAAGGCTCAACCCCCCCATTCATAGCTGGAAAATTTGATTCTGAAAGCAACGAACGATTAAGTTGTTCTCCTTTTGTAATTTCCGCAATATCCCCCAACTTCCTCACCACCCACCCCTCCTTCGCTCTCAACAACTCCTGCATCGCCCCTTGTTTGATGTTCTTTTCTGGCTAAGAGTTGCTCCAGACTGCTAATTAGTGCATCGGGCATCTCATAAGGCAGTGGCAATGGCGGTTTGTTCGGTTACGTTTTGATGGGAAAGGGATTGGAAATTTGAATAATTCATTTAAAGTGATACCTTGCTTGATTTGCATTTCTCATAAATTTCTTCAATATGTTTTATGTAACGTTTAGTCCTTAAAATGATGTAATAAAAAATTTTTGTAATAGATCTTGATTTTGACCTAATTAATACAGCGTTTTGATTTAATAAACTCCCGTTAAATTTTCTTTGAAATCATTATAACTTTGCCTACCATTGAATCATACATTGGAGGTTTTGATCCAACAGTTGTAAACATCAAATCAAATTGCTTTAATTCCCATTTTTTGTAATTTTTATTTGAAGTTTCATTTAAGTAAATTCCATTTTCGTTTTTAATTGAATCAACTGTAGTATCGCTAACACGAATTATTCTAATACCACATTTTGCATAATCGATGGTTTTAAATGGGAACTTTTGATATACTCAATTATATCACCTCAAAATATTTAAGATCCCAATTACTTGGAATTAATCCTATGACGAAATGTTTATAGCCATTTACAGTTTGAGTATTCACACGTAGTCTTCCATCAACTCCATACATATCCCATTTTTTCCCAAATGAACTTTAACTTTTTCTAGTAACTCAACTTTGTTCAATTCAGGTAATGGTGTTTGATAACGTTCCACCAACCCCTTATTCGTTGCAAGTCTTGGCTGATGCGGTCCATTTCGGTTTTGATTTTTTTCGACGGTGGTCATTCATTTATCATCAACAACCAGTTGTTTGATGTCACCCTCAGAAAGCACTTTGTATTTAGCAAGATTTTATTGTCCAGTTCATCGGTAGCTTTTTTAATGCTGGAAGCCAAAATCGTTTGCTTTTCAATTAATTTCATATACTGTTCTAAAACTTAATTTCATCTTTGGCAGTCTTGTCTTTCTGAATTTCTTTTAATTTTTTTGAACAGTGTTTTTATCTATTTTTTTCTTGAAATCAGCAAAAAGCCCTCTTCGCCACTATGCTCTTCTTTCCAGTTCGACAAGTTTTCGCTTGCATATGATTCCTTGCTAGATTCCAGTTCCTCTAAAGCAACTTTTTCAGCATGAAAATACCGGCCAATTATTAATTCAGGAGGGTTCAGATCGCACGTCCAGCCCTTATCAACTTTTTTGCCTTGCTTGTTATCAATAACTATACGATAAGGCTCTGCTTTCCATCCGTCAATGGCAATCAGGTAACAATCATCCTGCATAACATCACTCCAGTAATTCATCAAATGCTGGTACACATCATATTTATCAATTAATGCTTTTCCGGTATAATTTTCAAGTAACTCTTCCGAAATTTTAGTGAATTACTTGGCAGGGTCTGCCCTCTGACTTCAGGTTTTTCATGGTTGAAAGCATGAGTTTTCCATTCATTGTCAAAAATATCATCCATAATTTTCATGTGAACTTCACAAACTCTGGATGGTTAAAATAGTTTCTTTACCTTATCACCATTTACTTTTAGGGTGACTATAACTTTGCGTTTACTGTTTCCGAAAAGAATTTCTTTTAAGGAAGGATAAACTTTCCAGTAGTTACTAAGGCTTCGATGTCGGCATTCCGAATATCGCCTAACAAATGCGCCTTCATTGTCCTGTATGTTCGCGCTCCTGGCTATCAATATACCGGGAATATTAAGGTTAAAAATTCATTTTTGGGATCAGCTAATTCACCATATGTAACAAAACGGCTGTATTTAGGAATCTCCAGTTGTTTATTAAATACATCCAGCAATTTTATGAACATTCTGTTCACGTAATCGGTTCCTTATTTCCATCCTTCAGAAACCTTTACCTGCATCAATCATAAATATTCCACGTTTCGTTTCAGGGAGAGCACTGTTGTTGTGCATTTTCTTTATCAATAACTATTATACACGCCGGAATTCCAGTTCCATAAAACAGATTGGCTGGAAGTCCGATAATGCCTTTAATCAAACCCTGTTGAATTATGTTTTTTCTGATTCCAGCCTCCGTATTTCCCCGGAATAAAACACCATGCGGAAGAATGATCGCTCCCTTCCCATTACTTTTAAGAGACTTTATGATGTGGAGTAAAAAAGCATAGTCGCCATTTTTATCAGGAGGAATACCAAAGCCATCAAATCGGTTGTAATGGTCATCAGAAGCATTTAATCGTCATCCAGTTTGAAGTGAAAAAGGAGGATTGGAAACCAGCATAGTCAAACGTTTCTAGTCCCTCCATTTTTATTTTCGAACAATGGATTTGAGGAGCGTACTTTGTCCCTTTGCGAATTTCGGCGGTCGGACAATTGTAAAATCATAGTTCATTCGGGCAAGGGCGGCAGTTGCCACATCCTTCTCTTTGTCCGTAAAGAGTTCCCTTGCCATCGGCTTCATCAACCACCTCTAAGCAACAATGAACCGAACCACATGTCGGATCATAAAAAGATGTTTTAGCACTACCGGCATTAACCTGCAACACTTTCGCCATAATGCGACTTACTTCAGCTGGGGTATAAATTGTCCCTTGCTTTCGCCGCTTTCAGTAGCAAGTGACGCATTAAATATTCATAGGCATCTCCCAGGATATCATCGCCTTCTTCGCACGACTCCTTGAAAAATCGAGTGAGGGGTTTTCGAAAATACCAACAAGAGATGACAGCCGATCTACCATCTCTTTGCCTTTTCCTAGCTTTTCTTCATCATTAAAGCTAACCACATCAATCACATTTTCGAGATCGTTGGCTTTAGCAAGGGCACCAATGGCAATATCAATCTTTTCACCGATATCTTTATTTCCTTTAAGTCGGGCAATATCTTTAAACCCACCACCTTTAGGAATTTCAATAAGCGCATTAGGATCATCGGCATACTTATCAGAAACATATTTAACAAACAACAAAACCAATACGTAATCTTTGTACATACTGGCATCCATACCACCTCTAAGCGCATCACAAGATGCCCAGAGGGAGGAGTAGAGAGCGGATTTTTTTAGGGGCATGGGGTGGGATATGGGTAATGTATTAATTTGTAAAATCCAAATATGAGAATTGGTTTGATAGGAAGGAGGCGGAATTTAAAATTGAGTAGAACATAAATGAAGAGTCAATAATAAATCTATAACATCTGATCTAAATATTTCCAATAGAAGAATAACATAGACTAATGTTTTTTGAAATCATCCATTAATGAATCCGAGTAATTGCAAAACAAACTTTTCATCCCTTATCCAGAAAAATTAATGAATAAAATGAATGTGTTAATGTTTAAAAGAAAATTGGATCTCTCAAGCAAAGTTGTAATGACTTCGGTTCTGTTTAGTTTAAATATTTCTTTATGAGGAGGTGGTTGCTGACCATTCTTAGGATTTCTATATTAATTTTATTTTCGCCGAAATTAAGTCTAAACTTAGTTCTTAATAGATTTTCTACATTACCACTTTTGAAATGAACAAAGGCTATATCATCAAACAACTTAATTAACGAGTGATCACTAGTTTCAAGACTAGCATAAATTCCATTAAATAGTCTTTCTTCTTCCGGTAAACCATTCCAATTGCTATTGCACTTATAACGTAAGCTGTGGTCTATTTCATGCCAACCTTCCGAAAAAGTCGTCCTTAGTTGAACTTCATAAGTTGAATCGATCAATTCTTTCAACTGTGGTTCTAATGTATTAATCGTGTCATTAAATATTCCTTCTGAATATGTATCCAATTTTAAAATTAGATTAGTTCTTTTGGGTTTAAATACAGATAATTCCGGTTTGTCTACCTGCTCACTAACATATGATTTGGAAGCTCTCAGATAATCATAAATAATTCCAATATCATCATAAAAATAAGTAACTATTCGTACACCCAAAATATCTTGTAATTTCTTGGATACAGAATAATGTCCTTTAGCAACTATTTTATTACGAATTTGAAAGATCATCTTTAACTCTACTAAAAATTCTGTGAAATATACCAGCTCGGTTGAGCTTGTCTCTAATAACAGATACTATTCCTTTTCTGACAATTCTAAATCCTGAGTTGTTCATAAATGATTATAATGTCTAATTCCTGTTTTGCTAATAAAATACATATCACCTTGTGACACAATTAGCCCTGAAGCTATCAATTCTTTAAATTTTTTTCCTTAACAATTTTGAATCAGGAACTGACAAGTGCTTTTCTAACTGACTAATACTTCGGTGTCTTGGAGTCTCACCAGAAACAGTAAAGAAATATGATAGAATTTCTTTCGCCCCTACTAATGTTATTGATATTGTTTTCGTTTGTTCGGGTAAAAGATCTACTTAAATTGTTTTCTATCCCATTGTCAGATTTACATTCTTCAAAATAACACTTTCATCCCAAAATATAGTTCCAATTTTATTACACATATAAAACTTACATCCTTGGAAAACAACATTAGAAATCAAACTGCTTTCAAAAACACAGTTATGGAAAGTGCTATTGATAAAAGTAATATCCTTAAAATCAAATCCAATAAATTTCATGCCCTTATAAGTAGTTTTCTCAAATTGCAAAGAGTTATAATCTCTACTAAGTTGCTTAGAAAATGTGGTATCTAAATCGAAATGAAACACTGATCAGTAGTTATGTTTTTACTAAGTAAAGAATTATATAACTTAAGTCCGTTTTCAAGAGTATTGATTTTATATGATTGTACTGCTAATTTAAAATTTGTAATAATGGTTTCATTTGAGACTTTGTATAAATCATATTCATCTAACACCAAACCCTGTGCAATCATAGTTCCAAAAACGAAGTCATTAATAAATCCAATTGAACCATTATCTTTTCTATCAAGAAATACATGGTTTGAAAGTGTATCTGTTAGATCATCTAATGACGGTCTTTCAGAAAGAGGGTATCTTGTAATACTATTTATGATAATTGGTTTTGCAAAATCCATAAAATAGTCTATTATCCCTTGTTTTGTATCGGTTCTGAAATCTAACTCCACCATAAATTTAGCTAGTCCCCTAAAAATTTGGAATTGTTCTGGAATTGTTAAATTCAAGTTTTGTCTGATAATTTCTCTATTCAAAAGAAAATTTAAAATATTGATCAAACAAACCCTCCTTTTCATTAGTCAACAAGTCTTGATTTTATCTAAAGTTAAATTTCTAATGAATGCTAACAGTACAGGATTTGCTAACTTTTCAATTTCATATTCAGTCTTTTCAAACAATTTTAATTTATCATTACTTAACCAATTATTAACCGTAGGTTCTTTTAATACAAACCTTGCTACTCTAAAAGATTCTTTAGTCTTAGCAGCCCATTCATGAAAGTACTCGCTATCGAACAGAGCGGTTTTCCTGCTTGTAATAATAACTTTTGCCTTTTCTTTAAGCAACTCCATGATTGTTGAAAGCATATTGCCACTTTCAACAAATGATTTTGAAGCATTATTTAAATCCTTTGATAATAATTCATCAAATCCATCAATTATTAAAGGGATTTTACCTTTAATAATTTCTTTTATCACGATTTTAGATTTGATCCCTTCAGGAAAATAATTTTCAATTTCATTAATTAAGATGTGCTTAAATATTCTGCCTCTCTGTTTTTGGATAATTCTGTAAAAAATGGTAACAGATTGCTGCGGTTTTCAATGAAATGTTTTAGTAATTCATATGCAGTACAAGTTTTTCCGAACCCAGCTGCTGCTTCTATAATTACAAATACAGGTTTATCATCATACGCTAAAGCCTCTGTCACCTGTTGAATTAAATTCGACCCTCCAACATCAAATGATGATCCATTCGAAATCAATAAACCTTCATTTTCGTATTAAATAATCATATGGTATATCTAAAAATTCATATGTGCTCCTTCTGGTAGGTTTTCAATTTGTTTTGTAAGGAAATTATTATAGCGATTTTTGTTTATTTGATAAAATGGACTTTTTAAAATACTCTTGGAATAGTTGGTCTTCAACTTCTAATTCATCGGTGTAGATTCGAATTCTTGTAGCATAACCTAAATCCGAATACTCTTTTGAAGTTTACTAACATTATATTTATCATTAAGAGGAACTATTTCAGCCGCGCTATAAATCCCAAAGCGTTGTACATAGACTCTAATACTTTTATGATTTTTACTTTTTACTTCATAATTGTAGGCTAGATAAATTTCATCAATTAAGTCAGGATTGAGGGTCATTTAATTTAATATTTGATTGTATAAGTACCAGTCTGTGATTCGTGATAATAATTTACCAAATTAGGTCGTGTTCGCAATTTTGTTTTCAAAAATCACTTTAAACTAGTTATATAATTCTTGAATCCTTAATATTAAGGAAACTCTGGATGTATTCCTTATAATTTGCAATAAGTTGGTGGTAAAATGAAAGGATTTCCATAAAGATGATGCAGCAATGCTTAATATCTGTTCATAAATGTTTTTAAGTTTGCTGCTTTGAATGAATCGAAGTCTTCAATAAGCAGCCCCTAAACCTCTTCTTTGCTTCAAACATATTAAATAAAGAAATCACTTCCTAACTTTTCACCAAAACCAGGAAAACCCTTGGGGTAATTAATGGCAACCACTTCAACAAGCAAAATTGACCCTAAACCACATCAAATTAATAAGATAGCTTCTTTTTTTTACTTATTTATACTTATTTTAGGCATTATTTCGCCGATTTTATTGTGAGGTCTTTCGGCAGCCAAAATTGAAGGAATTGCGAGTTCCGATTTAATTTCTTACCTTTCATTTATTACCTCCGGAATTGCTTCCCATGCATTAGCTGAATCCATGAAATCCATTCTTCTTTCCCTTACTTTTATAATGCTTTGCTCGTTTGGTCCCGGACAGCAAACAGTTTATATCTGTAAAGGTCCGGCATCTACAAAATATCATCTTATTTCTGATTGCCGTGGACTGTCGAATTGCTCAACACGAATTTATGCCGTTTCAAAGGCCGAGGCCATCGAAATAGTTAGAACTTTGTGCGGATGGGAGGATTAAATTCCCAATCCTGTCCCATTTTATCCAAAAATATTATCCATTAAATTTTTTCTTCGCGAAAAGGGGCCTGTGGAGGTTAATTTTTGGCAGCCTTGGGACCAGTCGGTGTTTAAGGTATTGCAACCGTGAGATATTTTTCTGTTTAAACTGAAAAATCCTTTGAATGCAATCAGAGCATTGAGCTTTTTTAGTCGCTTCAGAAAAGATAATTGAATAGCTATTCAAATATATTGAATGAAGCTATTAACATACATTTGTCATCTTTTGCTAGCACCCAGCATGAAAAGGATATAAGAAATGAATATGTTTTCATTATTGCTATGAACCTGAAACTTTAGTCAACACTCTAGTGCTTTTTTTATCATCTGAGTTGAACGTATCAAATCTGCTTTCTTTATCATCACTTGCCCTCCATTCAATTTTCGTGTCAGTCAAGAATCGAACTATGCCTTTAAGTTGATAAGCATCAGTTTTCTCATCGGACTTTCCAGAAAGTATTATATCCAGACCATTTTTTGATGTACTCAACCTTCCTCAAATGTTTTGTTCATTAATGGATGGACTTTTATCATAGCTGGATTTTTCTATCTCTTGGGGTTTAGTTTCTTTTTATTCCATTTTCTTGAGTTTGTGGTTGACATGCAGCAAAACCCAATAGGCTACAGAATACAAAAACGATTGATCTTTTCATAAGCTCTTAATTTGTTGAATTACAGACTATTAATGAATATTTCTGAGATGAGTGTGAGCAATAAAACTTTAGTGATTGGGCTAAAATATAAATTAATGTTTGTATCACCAAATTGGCTATTTTATTTCAATTTGAACTATTTAATTTAGATGTATTGCATTTTGCAACACGCATAGGATGTTCTATTTCAGCATCACTCCAGTTTTTTAATATCAGTATTATATTTAAGTGTCGTAATAATGGAATACTGGGAAATCTATTTTATTTATAGTTTTCATCTTTCATTCATTCAATGCTCATTTCGCTCAAATCAATTTAATCACTTTATTGGCTTCCATCCCACAACATTTTTCCTACCTTCCCTCCATGAAATTCTATCTGGGTGTAAACTGATAATAAATGGTATCGTTTTCTTCGAGAAAAAGGGCCTGAGGAGGTTAATTTCTGGCAGCCTGGGGAACTGTCGGTGTTTAAGGTATTGCAACCGGGAGATATTTTTCTGTTTAAACTGAAAAGTCCCTTGAATGCCATCGGTGGATTGGGATTTTTAGTCACCATACCCGTTTACCCCTAAAAATGGCCTGGGAGGTGTTTGGAGAGCAAAATGGTTGTGAATATGAAGACGATTTCAGGAGAATGATCCTGGATTACCGCCAGGATAAATTTAACTATAACCCCAGTATTGGTTGTATTGTATTAACGAATCCACTATTTTTCAATGACGAGGATTTTATTCCCGTTCCAGAAAACTGGAGCAAGAGTATTGTGCAAGGAAAAGGATATACCACCGGTGAACCAAATGCCGATTTTCTCTGGATGCATATTCAGGAACGACTACAAAAATATCTTCAACCAAAAGCAGATGATAAAGCAACACAACTGGAGGTTGAAAATAATTCCATTGATCCGGCATACAGGCAAGTTCTTACAAATGTTCGGCTTGGACAAAATTCTTTTCGTCTTAAATTGACAGATGCATATTCACGAAAATGTTCAATAACAGGGAGAAAAACTCTACCGGTTTTAGAAGCCGCACATATTAAACCATATGCGAAATCTGGTCCCCATTTACTTTCAAACGGCTTAATTTTAAGAGCGGATTTGCAAGCAAATTGTTCGATAATGGTTATATTACTATTACTTCCAATTATAAGATTGAAGTCAGCAATAGAATAAAAGAGGAATTCCAAAATGGTAAAGAATATTATCAGTTTCATGGAAAGGAATTAATTAACCTTCCATTAGATATTAAAAACAGACCAGATACAAAATATATTGAATGGCATAATAATACTTTTAAATAAATGGATTCGGAACTTAACATATTAACACAAAGCGTTCTCAAATTTCGCGACGACAGAAACTGGGCGCAATATCACAATTTGAAAGATTTGGCAGTTTGTCTTAATATTGAAGCCGGTGAGTTGCTGGAACTTTTTCTATGGAAAAACTCCGAAGAAGTAAACAAAGCAAAATTAAAAGAGGAGCTTGCTGATGTATTCTATGCAACGCTCCTTCTTGCTCATGAAAGCGGAATTGACTTGAGTTTGGCTCTTACAGAAAAATTAAAGTCGAACGAAATAAAATATCCTATTGAAAAGTCCTATGGGAAGCGGGAGAAGTATGATGAGATTTGATAGTTTGGTTTATAAGAATTCCTTCGATTATTTAATGCGAAAAATGAAATTAAAAGAATATGAAACCCTATTCAATTTCTGATTTACCAATAAGACTCGCTGCATTCGAATGGCTCAATCATCAAAAATTGTTATATGGTGAATCATTAAGTTATACGTTACTGCAAAAAGGGTTTGAATTTAAAGGGAATCAAATACATTTGGTTGGAGCATCAGGAATATGGAAACCCAAAGCGTGTGTGAATTACCCATATCAATATTAACCGCTAAAGACAGTGGTTATGATGATGCCGAAGATGAAAATGGAATTATTTCCTATAGTTACCGAGGTAAAGATCCAAATCATAGAGATAATGTTGGTTTAAAGCTTCTAATGGAGCGACAAATACCCCTTATTTATTTTTGGGGACTTGGTTATTCAGGTAGATATTTACCAATTTATCCAATTTATATCCAAAGTAATAACCCTTCACAACTAAAAGTTTCTCTTCAGTTGGATGAACGAATTCAAACTTCAATTTTAGAAGTAAGTGACTCAAGAGAGATCCTGTTCGAGAGTATATGACTGTTGAAGTTAAAAAAAGAATGCATCAGGAGGAGTTTAGGGATAATGTCTTGAGTGTTTATGGTTGTCAATGTGCGTTGTGTAAAATAAGACATTTGCCTCTTCTCGATGCAGCACATATTGTACCTGACAAGCATGAGCTAGGATTACCCAAAATTACAAATGGGCTTTCATTATGTAAAATTCACCATGCCGCATATGATGCCAACCTTATGGGAATCAGCCCGGATTATAAAATTCATGTTAAGTTAGATCTTCTTGAAGAAATTGATGGCCCTATGTTGCAACATGGGATTAAGGAATTGCATCAAGCACCTATCCAATTACCTAAAAAAAAATACATCACCCAGCAAAAATAATCTTTCTATACGATTTGAAGAGTTTCTGAAAGCGGGATAAAATTGGGAACAGAGAATAAGATCTCTGTTCCCAGACGGAAAACCATATCTCACAATCGTTTCCTTCGCTTTTATATATGCGTTTTTGTACACTTCGCAAAAGTTCAGCAACCGAGTTCAATGGGTGAACTGATTAAAAAATGTCCAAAACACACTAAAATACTTCCCCATTCTTTAGTATATTTGATCGTTGATTAAACATTCAAGATGTCCTATAACCCCTCTATTCAAACTTTCAACTACTACATAACTACCAATCCCGATGAAATGGATGATGGATGGCCGGTTGGCGAGGCTTTGGCCATGACCATAAGTGAAATTTATGAACGTGTTATGGCAACGGATCCGCGTGTAGCCATGGACCTCAAGCGACTAATCAGGACTCATCCCTCGGTACCAGCGCTCAGAAATTTGCTAACCAATTATTACCGGTTTCGGGGCGACTTGGAAAAGTCCTATGAACTGAACCGGGAAACACTTGAATTGTTCCCCGATCATGTTTTTACCCGGGTTAACTTAGTTCATGAATATATTGATAAGGGGCAGCTTCAAAAAATTGAAGATGTGCTAGGCCACCATCTTGAGATCAGCGACATGCTTCCTGCGCGGAAGTCATTTCACATTAGTGAAGTATTGGCATATTCCAGGCTGTTATTCGTTATGTTATTTCAAAAAAAGAATTTTAGTCTTGCCGAAAACAGGATAGAAGCATTTTATACGTTACTCGAAAATTTCCGGATTCACAGAGGAATAATATATGTGTTCTTGAAGATGATTTGAAATTTGCGAAGATTCGCGCCGGTATTCCCGTGGCAGATATTCCAATTCCAAAATTAACAAATCCATTGCTGCTTGAATTGTACTGCAACTCGATGCGTATTAATCAGGGATTGATAGAAAAATATTACTCCTACCGCACAAATCTATCTTGCAAGATTTGGAAATCATATTACGTAATTGCCTCGACAATTTTTATGAATATACTCAATTGCAACCAGATACCCGGCTCAATGATCACCCTTTTCATGCACTTTTCCTGATTGCTGAAATAGGTGATGAAGATTCCCTTCCGATTTTATTGGAAGTACTTAGTTGGCCTGAAGAGGTACTCCATTTTTGGTTAAATGATTTTTTAACTGAGGATTTTTGGAAGCTTCTGTATAAAATTGTTGGCAATAATACCGATGAATTGTTAACATTCATTCTGAAGCCCGGAATTGATCCTTATGCACGTTCAGTTATTTCCCAAATGATGGCTCAACTCGCATTGTTGAAACCTCAACGACGACCTGAAATTATTGAGTGGTTTCGTAAATTGCTGAATGCAATTAACACCAATCCGGAATTCCTGAATGACAAGGAAGCTTTTCCTGCAGATCTTTATCTTGGTGACCTGGAAGAAATCAAGGCATTAGAACTTGAACAGGAAATGATTGCCACTCATAATCTATATCTGTCAGAGATGGATCCGATGTTTGGTGGGTTGGAGCAAATGCTCCATTTCCTGCATCTTAAAGAGCCAATAAGGATACCACCTGACCCATTTCCTGATATTTATACTGTGTATAATCAACGTTTGCAGGAATGGGATTTTTATAGATCCGAAAGGGATCTTGAAGAAATTGAATTGATTCGAAATCCTGACCTTTTGAATTGATGAGGATGAAGATGAGGATGATTTTTGATGAAGATGATGATAAAATCTATGACGCATGGAGTGAGGTGGATTCTAAAAATGATTTCACACCACATACCATTTTTGGCACAAAAGAACCCGGTCGTAATGAACCTTGTCCATGTGGTAGTGGCAAGAAGTATAAAAAATGCTGCATGTTGAATTGATTTTCTATCCTTATTGGAATACTTATAATTACGTCTGTGATGTAGTATATTAACAGCTTGAAGAGGAGTGCATAACACTGATAAACAACAAGATAGTATGCAATTTTCTTTTAATATTTCATATTGCAATATACGATATTTGTTCAAAAAGCCCGCTTCTCACACCCCCGCCAGCTCTTCCAATAAGGCCGGGCGGTTGTAGAATTGCTTTTTGAGATTTTCTGTGAGTTCTTCAGCCTTTTGCTTGCCACCTAGTTTTTTCATTCTTCGAAGGTATTTACATACTGTAACATAGTGCGGCCTTCCTGTGTTTGATTTCGCGTAGTTAAGTATTTCTTCTGCATATAATTCAATGAGTTCGCCGGAATAGTCTTTTGCTAATTCTTTCTCAAACCGTTCAATCATATATAGCGATGTATTAAATCTTAAATACTCTAATTGCTGCTCCAATCTTTTCTCTTCAATAAAAATAAAGATCAGCAACTCTGAATTATTAAAGTTTCTACGACTATATAAATCACTGATTAACTTATCTACAAATAGCTTCCATTCTGATTTGGAAATGGTTTCCTTTAATGTCTTATAGTATACTTTTTGATCGTACATCCCGTTCATAAAAAGGAATCTGGCATATTCCACAATTTTGTCGGTATCTTTTTGCAATTTCGCTACTTTCAACAAATAATCATACCAGGTGTAAATCAATCCGGGTCTTGTCTTTTGATCTTGCTTAACTCCTTCTTTGCCAGAGAAATCGCTTTGTCAAGCAGTTTGTTATCGATGGCCTTCTGAATAGCATCCTTTCCGAATTCCGTATTTGACAGGTTAGCTTCTATATATTTTTCAACTTCCTGTGGACTTTTTGTTTTCTTATAAATACTAAGTCTGATTTGTTCAGCACTACTTTTGTCAAAATCTGAAAGTGGTCTCTTTTCCAGACAAGTCAACAAAAGTTCCGCCTCTATCGCATTGCCCAAAATATCAGAAGCGAGTCCCATCAAACCAAAATGCCAGTCCCAACCATCATAAATTCCTTTATTATATGCAAAAATACAATAGTCAAAAAGCTGTTTTCGTATGTGTTCAGGAGGCGTTTGTGAAGAAATAACAGCCAACAGATCAAAGGCTAAATCAACGCACCCTCCTATGTCGCCGTCGCTGTCATCAGCTAATTGAATTGCCTTAGTCATTTCTTCCATAACAGCGAAGCAAATTAGCAAAGCATGATCATATTGGTGCTCGCTTATCTGCTTTTGTGCAGCCATAATGTATTGGTTAATTTGCCTGAAGACTTTGCTTGTATTTCCCCACTCAATATATCCGTGACGACCACAAGCCGATTTCACTATAGTCTTTAGTTGCTTTGCAATAAGCTCTTTGGATATTCCGGATGAGTTGCTTGCAAATGTTGATAAAAATAAATTGCGGAAATTTTGATTTTGTATCGCACTTTCTCTAATAAAATTGAGTAGCGCTTCATGAGATGTGTTTTTCAATATAACATCTATTTGCTGCGAAACTGTTTGTTTCTTTTCAACAGGTTTGCCTGAATCCTTTTTGGTTGAACGTTTACTCTTTTTTGGCTTTTCTTCATTTAAGGTATCATCCAACAAAGCAAATATTACTGCAACAATATGTTTGCATACAGGTCCCATATCATAGGGGCAATCACAATCGTGTTCAGTAACAATATTATGCTTCAATGTTAACCGAACTGTATATTGTTCCGTTCCACTTACCATCGCTTCATACTCTCCTGGAGCTATTTCCTCTGGTTCGTCTACGTGACCATTTTTGAAGTAAGACAATCCTCTCTTCAGAATAGTCGGGTCAATGATTTGTTCAAATTGGTTAAGAGGAATTAGCATTTTAAGATATATTCAACAGTTAGTACTTAATCTTAAATTAAATTTAAATATACTGCACTCCAATGAAGACCTTCAAAAGCGCAATCACTCTTTTTAGAAGAAACCGATAAATGTATCAAATACCAAATATCTCCTAATAAACTATGTAGTTTTCAAGTTCTGTTTCTTTAGTTCATAATAATAAAGGGAATGAATTTTAGGCACCCTTTTTGTCTTCTCTATATGAGCTGCAATCTTGTTAAATTCCGTTTTTGTTTTAATTTTTTTAAAATAATTGTGTAGAATACCCGATTTTACTGCAGGCAATTTTCTCCACTTAGCATCATACTTTTTATCCTTTAGAGCGATGAAACCACAATTCAACATCACAACTCCAAACTTTCTAACATAGTGCAAATCACTATTCAACCTTTTAAGTGTTATTGGAGAGCGGCGACTCAACTTTCTATGCATTTCTAAAATGTGCATAGGGTCCTTACTAGCTTCTAGCTGCTCAAAAATAAAGTCTTTAAATGACTTTGATTTATATCTGGTGTTAAGCCATTCCGTAAGTACCCATCCATTCAAATAGGTGTGTGAAATGACATTGCTAAATTTCGTAAATAAATAATTTAGGTACACCCTATATGTTTCTATTTCTTTCTTTTGCAAGTAACTTATAATTTCATCAAGGGTCACACCTTTGTCACGTTTAGTAATGAATTTTACTGCATATTGAATTATCTTTTGCTTTTGAACACTTTTGTCATGTCGCTCTGTGTGAACCATTTGATCCGATTTCTTGACAATGCACTTAAATGCCCGGACAAGTTGTAAGGTAGAAAGCCGGAGTAAGTTTCAATTTAACTTCTTTGATAATTTCACCGGTAAGCTTTTCAATGTCAATTTCCAGACCTTTGTTTAAACAACTTTTTATCTTTGTTTGCAATATAGCAATGGCTTTCGTTAAACCAATTTCATTGCAATTATCAATTTTGCAATAAATTAATTTTGAGTTCACATCAAAAAAATGAAATTTCGTACTATTTGAATTGATAATAGAGCTTAATGA
This sequence comes from Bacteroidota bacterium, assembly GCA_016713525.1. Lineage (GTDB taxonomy): Bacteria > Bacteroidota > Bacteroidia > AKYH767-A > OLB10 > JADKJB01. The sequence goes on from JADJOZ010000013.1 coordinate 40,936, forward strand.
TACGTATCCAAGTTTTGCGTAGTATGCATTGACAACAGAAGTAAAGAAGACAGACCTTAAATCAGTATAACTTAGTTGTTTATTGCGTTTTAATTCATCTAAATTAATTTTAACTAAGCCATTCACTTCTTTACCATAGTTAAAAACCAATTTTTCGCCGAACTTGCTAAACAAAAAATCGATTCCTTTAGGTATAATTTCCTTATTGATGTTGCTTAACCTCATTCTCACGCTGGAAATAGTTTGTTTAAGGCTTTGTGCATATTTGCCAATATCCCTTTCATCATATTTAAAATAAAATTCATTCACAAACTTGGTGTAGGAAGCCTTCTTTTTTGCTCCTCGGATATACAAAGCCATGCCATTGACAAAATCATAATTCCCTTTGCTATTTAAAATCGATTTTGATTCAAAGTCCTGTGTTTTTGGAAATTTATTTACAATTTCCGGCTTTATTGCCTTTGAAATTTTATATCTGGGTGAATTTATACTATAACCATTCAAGTAAGCATAAATAACCTTTTTGAAAAAGGAATTGATTTCCTTTGCTGTTCTTTCTCCTAGCGATTGGAATTTTCTTAAATCAATCTTTCCATAAATAAATTTATAAGTGATGTCTCTTTTTCTTCGAGCTTTACTAATTTGATCATATTGACCTTCAATTTGGTCAAGATGGTGCTGAGCCCGTATTGAAAGCATAGACTTAAAATGGTCATATTCTAATGCAAATATTCGCGCGTTGGCTGAATCTGATGTTGTTTCTGAAATCTTACTTACGGGAATATCATTTTTAGCTATTTGATTACAAAGCCTTTTTAGTTCCAAACTAAGTTTTCCAGTTACACCTTTTATTTGAGTAAAATTTTCGTTTCCCTTAAATAGCTGAAGGAGCGGCCTGGTCCCACCAATATTCTGAATAACAAGTCTCGCATTCGTGGAGGCCCGAGCATTAAGGAATTCAACGTCATTGTTGTACTTCATAGATTTATGTTACTGCAAATTTATTTCAATGTCCATGGTAATAAAACTAATATGATGATTTCCTTGAACATCTTATAACAGACAATTTTGATTTCATGCAAACTAAAACGATTGAATATCCTCTCATTAATCATCAATCTACAATTCCGTGCTTCTTATTATACAAATAAACAATATGTACCTTTGGTATCCCCGTTTCCCTTTCAATCTTTTTAGCAAATTTTTCCAATTGATTTTTCGAGAATTTGTTTGCAAGTAAAATTATGTCTTTTGTTCCTTTTACACGGGGAAGTCTATTCCATTTTGATGAATATTTTTTATTTGAAATTCCCCAAAAAGAACAGTTATATCGTACAAAATTTGTACCTCTCCAATCGACCATGTTTGATCGTAAAGAGTTTTCACTAATTTTTTTAAATTTATTAACTGCACTAAGTAATTCAGAAAAATGCACCGGTTCATTGCGGCTTCTTATAAAACTTTCCACGAAATGTCTTATAGAGGGTGATTTAAATTCCCTTTTAAATTGCTCTTTCAGTACCCATCCCGACAACCCTGTATATACTATTTTATCAGCATGTAATCTGAATAAATGTGTCAGTTGGGTTTTGGTATAAATTATAGCATGTTGTTCGAGATACACTATAATCATCTCTGTGGTAACGCCAGCTCCTTCATCTAATATGTATTGCCGAATCAGGTCAATTATAATTTTTTGCAGCTTAAATTTTTCATGTCTTCGGCTAATAGCTGTATCGGAAACGTCTTTAACATTCATTACCAGAGCATCAACTATTTTATTGGTTTGTTGATTGTTTAAAACCATTCGTTTCTGACATGCCTCCCGAATAACATCTGCTACTAAAAATTCTGTTTCGGAATTAAAATGCCTGGCAAGCGATTTATTTAGTTGCTCAAGCCAATTTGAAAACTGCTTTTCATCAATTCCGTCAACTTTACAATAGACCAGATGTTTTGAAGTATCAAAAAAACTATATTTGCCAGGATCAGTATTTACGATTTTATCTATTGAAATATAACCCAAGTTGGTAAAATAATGTTCACTGATAAGTTTAATAAACCGGGAGTTCATAATTTCATAGCCGGAGACTTTAGATCGATAAACTTTACTAAGATCTACTACTGCAACATTTGCTGTAATATTAGCATGTTCAAAAACCAATTTATCTTTATACGTATTAAACAAGAAATCCATTCCTCGTGCTGCTACCGAGTCTCCAACTCCCACAATTATCTGTCGTACTCTTTCCTTTTGTAGAATTTATCTTTTCAGCTATTTCAGTTTTGTTCCTTAATCGTACTGAAAAATAGTATTCTTTAATCGCATTGCTAAATACCCTTTTGTTGATCTTTATCCCTTTGAAATACATAGCCATAGCTAACAACAAGTTAATCTTGCCGTTTTTCATCGTGATTTCATTAAATTCCTTTTCACCAAAACCTGGATAAAAATTTACAATTTCTAAATATGGGGCGTTCAATTTATTGATAACACTCAACTTCTTATCAGAGCAGGTACTGTATTGTTGAAGTAAATTATCTACGAGTAAATTCAATTCATCCTCAGTTTTTTTCCCGAATTCTGAAATTTCAAAAAATCAATCTTACCATCCTTTACATCAATCAGAAATTGCTCCAGATCCTTTGTAGACTTCATTCCATTGTATGATGCTTCAATGGTTTGCAAAACATTATGAGTACGGGTTGATAGCTGGGTTTTGTAAATTGCATATACCCATTTAAAAGTAGGTGCACTTTTAAGAAAGGAATAAGCTGAAGATTCTTTCAATCGGGAATATTGGTTCTTCATATATAGCTTTTCTTTAATGTAAAATAATTGTGAATTTGCCTAATCCATAAAATTAATAAAAAGGTTCTAAAATAAATTATATTATTGTGAAGCTAATGGCTATATCTTTGAAGATGGTGTCCTAAATTCAGTTGAAAATTAAGAAGGTGATAATTGAGTACATTTGATTTACGAACAATTAAACAACTCTAAAACCACCCTCTTATGAAACCCAAAGAAACAAAAGTTACATGAGAAAATCTAACATGGTTATTAGAAATTCCTGACGAAGTGAAGATGGCATTATTGCAAAGCCATCTTTCTGTTTGTCAATTAATTATCAATCAGCTTTTGGAAGAATGTCAAAACAGTTTGGCAGGAACTCGATACGACCGGAATAAACCTCATGGCGGCCGATATAGCCGTTGGGGCTATAATGAAGGGAGTGTTCGAAGAACAAATCATTCCGCTGTTCCAAAATGAAATCAGTACTTCGCATTGAAAACCACCTTAATCATCTTTATATTAGTAATATAAGGATCTTTATATTATTAATATAAACTTTTAAAATAATTAATTTATAATACTGTATTGCAATTATTTATGAATTCATTAATACAAAAAAGTAAGGATGCATTTTATTCAATCGTATGTTTTTAAAAGTAAATTCTAAAAATAGCTACAGTAACGGGAAATGACCCTTCTCCTGCAAAAAATAATTGTGATTAACGAAATGTCCATGCATGAGAAGGGCAGGGATGAGGTAAAGCAGAAGCCACAGTTGTGCGATTTCAGGTATGAAAATCGAATCCTCGACAATCATTTCAAATGGTGGATACTTTCCTAATATGCCGGATTCAATTTCCAACGATGATCCCGATCGAAGTTTTTCTTCAAAATGCCAGTTGGACGTAATTGTTATTTTAAATGCATCTTACTTTCTGCTGTTAAAATCCAACACCATCAAATGATTCGGATTGGAATGGTTTTCGGTGAGTTTGAAATCGTGGCTGCCTATGATTTCGAAGCCTGCTTTTAAGTAGAATTTGACGGCTCGTTCATTCCCCTTCCAGACAAATAACCACATGCTATCCTGATTGAATTTTTGGGAGTACGCTATATTAAATTGTAGCAGCCGGTGCCCCAATTTTAAATCGTGAAATTTATTCAATAGGTATAGCCTATCAAGTTTTGCTGCTTGAGCCGATCGTACCAGCGGATGTAGCGCATCAAAACTTATTTTGGAGTATCCTGCAGGTTCATCATTAACTGTCATCAAGTGAATGTGATTTCGTGAGTCGCTTAGCATCTCTTCAAACACTTGCTCCGTATAATTTCGCACAGTATATTCTTCAATTACCTCAGCGGAAGCACTTTGTCCATGTGATTCAACAAATGACTGCCGACCTAATTCCGAAAGCAACTTCCCGTAACCGGGGCCTATTTTTGTGATTAATACTTCTGCGTTCACAAGATAGTTGCCATCTCTGGTAGTTTTGAGGTTTCATCCAAAAGTGAGCGTCGGCAGCGGTTCGATTCAACAATCATATATTGATAAAAAATAATTTGTGTTGGATTTTCAGTACTCAAATATAGCATTTTGCTGCATTGTTCTACAATTCTAATTTCCAACATATTGTATTAGAATGATTAAAACTTTTTCAGATATCAAACCAAATTAGTAATTTTATGGATAGAATGTTTCGGGAAACCATATAGAAATTTGGTACTTCTACTTGCAATATCTTTAAGCTAATTCAAATGCACAAACTAACCATAGCCGATCTTAACGCAATAGTGGCTCCACGTAAGGGTGTTTGCCTGAGTAAAGAGTACATTGACACCAGAGTGAGTTACAAGTGGCGCTGTGAAACTGGTCACACCTTCGACATGACAATAACTTCTATACGTGCTGGCGCCTGGTGTCCGATGTGCAGAAAAGGGATTGGTATGGCTGCATATGTAGAAGAGTGCAGAGCGTATGCAAAAGCAAGAGGCGGAGAATTCCTGACCAAAACTCTTAAAAATAAAAAATCGCCTGGCACTTGGAAGTGTAAAAATGGTCATGAATGGACGGTTCCTGCCTTAGATGTTGCCAGGAAAAATGGTTGGTGTGCAAGATGTGCTCACGACCGGAGAAAAATTACTGATCCAAAAGTTGCACATGAATTTGCAGAAAAGCATGGTGGAAAATGCCTGACAAATACCGTAAATGGAATTCATTCAATTGTAACTTTTGAATGTAAGGAAGGTCATACATGGCAAACAAAACTTACAATCAAAAATAGTAAATCCTGGTGTCCGGAATGTTCCATATCGAAATCCAGAGAAAAGAGAACAACCCCATATTCTAAAATCGTAGAAATTGTAAATGGTCGTGGTTTTGAACTAAAAACACCTGAAAAAGGTTATAAAACCAAAGGGCAAAAGCTTCTTTTAAAGTGTTCAAAAGGCCATACATGGCGCGATACCATATGGAGTATTCATACTCTACAGAGAGATTGTCCCAAGTGTTCGAATCGAGTCATATCTAAATTTCATACACTTTCCGAGTTAAAAAAAATAGCGGCATCTCATGGTGGTATTTGCTTATCTAAAAAGTATCAACCGGTAGAAAATATGGAATGGAAGTGTTCAAAGAACCATACATTTAAACTAAGAACTTCTAGAATAGTTAAAGGATTTTGGTGTCCGTGGTGTAGCGGTTATTACAAACACGATATTGAAGAGATGCGAACCATTGCGAAAGAAAGAGGAGGCAAATGTTTGAGTAACGAATGGAAATCATCTCTAAGCAATCTTTTATGGAGATGTAAAGAGGGGCATCGTTGGGAGGCGATACCAAAAAGTATTTTGAAAGGAAATTGGTGTCCGGAATGTAGTCATGTTAAACCACTAACGCTTGAAGACTTTAGAATCTATGCTTTGAAACATCAAGGCGAATGTCTCAATACAACTTACAAATCACAAGTGACTCCCATTATCTTTAAATGCAAAGAAGGACATACATGGAAAACAAACCGAAAATGTATAAATGACAATGTTTGGTGCAGAATATGCGCTGGAAGCAGATTCACCGACAGAGAAATTAAAGCATTATTTAACCCGGGAATCGAAGATGCGAAAATCCTGGGGAGGGCGATGAATGGAGAATGTAAAAGCAATTATTTTATTGATCTGAATGCTCCCCTTAGATGGAAATGCAATAAAGGTCATGAGTGGAAAGCAAGTTATAATTGGGTTAGAAAAGGTACCTGGTGTCCGAAATGTCACGATTACAAACGAATTGAAAGTTTCAATGCTGAAATGTTATCTATGATCAGATATCATCAGGGAAAATTACTTTCTCTCAAGATAACAGACCGTGTAAAAGTAACATGCAAAAATGGTCATGAGTTTACTGAAAATAAAAGAAATATACGGTATGGTGACTGGTGCCCGAAATGTGGTTTAAAACCTGCTTACAACTATCCAATTGCGCTTGCTTATGCTAATCAACATGGTGGCGAAATACTTACTAAACATAAAAATGGTTTGGGAGGAACAACAACTGTTACATGGAAATGCAATAAAAATCATACATGGTCTGCCCCTCTCAGATTAACAATTTTTACAAAAACCTGGTGCCCTGAATGCGAAAAATAAAAGTAGGATAAAATGAGCGTTTTCACTCACACTCCAAACACCATTTCCCTTCCTGAAGCAAACTGCATATCTTATTAAAAACATGTCCCTTTTTGCACTTAATTGTTATCGTGCTTCTGCTGTTTTCATATTCAACCTCCTCAGAAAGTATTTTGCCACCTTTGTCTTTTACAAGTTTTTGATAATGGGAAAATGGAAGCCTGGTTTTTTTGCTGATAGTTTCATAGTGACAAACCGGACACCAACTTCCATACTTTATATATTTGATATTTGTTTCCCATTCATGGCCTATTGCACACCGAATTTTAATTTGTGGGAAGTTCAGAAAATAGGTTGATTCAGTAGATAACAATTTTCCTCCTTGCTCAGAAATTAAATATTTAACGTCACTCAGGGGTAACCTTCTTGCAATTGCGTTTTCCTTATATCGACATATTTTGCACCAACTTCCCATTTTTATTTTCGCAGCCCTGGCCTCCCATATGTGTCCACTTTCACATTGCCATTGCCAATTATAAAAACTGCCCTTATAAACTTTTGATAAGCAAAAGCCATTATGTTTGTCTGCTAATAGCTGCATATCAGCAATTGTATAAGAAACTTTATGTCCTGATGGACGAATCTTTATCTTTTTACCATCGGTACAAACTGGACACCATTTATTATTGCGTTTAACCGATCTTCCTGCCAATTGAAATGTGTGTCCTTCCTTACATTTCCACTCCATTAATTTATCTCTGTTAATAAATTGAGTCGAAATCAATTCTCCCCCTTTGGATTTTGCAAGTTCCTGGAAAACTTCAATAGTAACATTAGGTGCTCGAGAACATTTTTTACACCACCACCCACTTTTAATATTATTAGCATTAGCAAAAAAAGTGTGATTGTTTTTACATCTGAATTCAAGGTGTGTATGATTATTTAAATATGTTGTTGAAACACACTCGCCCCCCTTTGTATTTGCAATTTTTTTAACCTCCAATAAATGCTTTTATTAACTTCATCTTCGCGGCATTGCGAACATACTTTCTTTATTTTCATATTAGGAACGGTGGATTGCCACTCATGTCCGTATTGACACTTCCATGCCAACTTAGCCTTAACTAAAGAATCTGTAACAGAACTTGTAAGTAACGTTATTCCTCTTTTCGATGCCCACTTTTTATACTTTATTAGAACATTACTTCTTTTGTTCTCATAATAACATATTTTACACCATTTTCCTGCTTTTACCCTTACCCCAAGAATTTCAAATACGTGTCCACTTTTGCATTCCCATTTTAACAAACTATTACCGTTAATTACCTCTTCAGGTGCAGACAAGAGCTTACCCCCGTATTTTTCTGCCACTTTTTTATAATCATCATACTTTACCCGACTCCATGCAGGCTTTGGGGTTATGTTGTAACATTCATTTCGTGGACACCAATGTCCGGCCCTTATATTAGATGCGTTTGTTTTCCATACATGATTTTTGGAACACTTTAACTTTAAAGTTGGCCATTCCGTTTCAAACTGCTTATCTGTTGTCAGTAATTTTCCACCTTTTTCATTCGCTATTCTTTGATAATATATTATTGGGATTTTTCTTTCCTTCCTGATTTGGTTATAGTAACATTTCAAACACCACCTTCCCTGAAGCACTGTAAAAGCACTAATTTCAAATAAGTGACCTTCACTACACCTGACCTTATAACGTGACATTCCAGTTACATAAGTGCCAGATATATGCGTGCCGCGATTTTGTTGAATTAGCTCTTTAACTCTGCGGTCGTATGATGATTTTATTTCAATTGCAGTACATTTGATGCAATTGTAGTGCATATTAAAAGTATATATCTTTTTGGAAAAAATATGTCCTTTATTACACGAGAACTTAACGATAGTGTCCAAATCAACATCTTTCCCCCCAATAATTTTCCACCCGGATGCATGTAACCTGTCTAAAAATTCACTTACTTTTCTTTCCTTATCACATACCTTACACCAACTTCCATAGAACACTCGCTCAGCCTGAATTGCCCATTTGTGGCCAAAACCACATTGGACACTAATAATATCTTTAAAACCAAACTTCTTAGTGGTTAAGCACTTCCCTCCATTCAAGTCTATTATTTCTTTAGCATATGCTGTTACCTCCTCCCTTTCCTCTTCCTTTTTACATTTTAGGCACCAAAATCCGGCTTTAACGTTAAATAAAGAGGCTGAAAACCTGTGTTTTCGAACACAAATCCAATCCACTTTAGCATACTGGCTTTCATTGCCATCCGCCAAAGAATTTCCTCCGTATATTTCAGCTGCCGATTGAAAGGCTTTTAAACTCATGTATCAAAAATAGAAAAATTCTTGTGATTTCAATAATTAATCTATCTGGAAGAAATGTATTTCGTAACAGCGGACAACTTTCATCAGATAAATTAGAAGCGAAAATTAAATCAATTTCTCTTTCTCCGGGTCTATATTTAGTTTCACTCAGCACAGAAAATGAAAGTCGTGTGCAAAGAATAGCCGTTGTCTTCAAGTAGAAAATCAGACCCTCAATAGGTATTTGCTAATGCTAAAATCTATAACTACCAATCAAGCATTCCATGATTTTTCCGATACAAATAAATTAAATGAACCTTAGGTATACCGCTTTGTTTTTCAATATTTTCAACTGTTATATTCAATTGTTTCTTCGACATTTTAGTATTTAACACTTGTAAATAAATTGATCTTCTCACATAGGGCAGTTTATACCATTTCAATGAATATTTTCGGTTCGCTATTCCAAAGAAGTCACAGTTAAGCCCAACTATTTCAGAATCCTTCCAGCTTAAAAGATTTACCTTAAGCGTGTTTTCATTTATTCTTTTAAATTTTCCTATAGCCATTAATAATTCTGAAATATGAACAGGTTCAATATGGTTTTTCAAATAGCTTTCAACAAATTGTCTTATTGTCGGTGATTTATACTTCTTATTAAATTGTTCATTCAGCATCCAACCCGACAAACCGGTATAAGAAATTTTATCTTTATGTTGATTAAACAAATAAATAAGCTGATTCTTAGTGTATAGTATTTTATGTTTTTTGAGAAACTTCAACATCTCCTCTGTAGTAACACCTTCACCAATGTCCAACATGAATTCGGAAAGTAGATCCAAAATTCTTTTTTGCAATTTATATTTTTCATGTTTTCTTTCAATTGAAGTATTTGAAATGTCTTTAACAATTGCTCGAAGACCTTTAATCAAACTTATTGCCACATGTTTGCTTTTCAAATGTAATTCCTGACACGCCTCACTAATAACATCCTCTATCTCAAATTCGATCCTGGAATTGAAATGTTCGGCAAATTTCATATTCAATTGCTTTAGGAACTTTGAAAAAGCCACTTCATCGGTATTGTCAAACTTACAAAATAATAAACAATTTCTGGTATCAAAAAACTTATATTTGGAAGGATCTTCTACTATAATTTTATCCACCGAAATATATCCTTGAATGGAAAAATATAGTTCGCTGATGGGCCTTATAAATCGTGAATTAACACTTTCATACCCGGTTATTTTGCTTCGATATATTTTATCCAGTGGTATTATTGCCACGTTTTCAGTAACAAATCCATGTTCAAAGATCAAGTCATCTTTGAATTTATTAAAGAGAAAATTAAATCCATAGTCAAAATATTTGGTTCCCGATTCAACTATTATCTGTCGTACTCTTTCTTTAGTGACATTGACAGAGATTCCGATTTGTGTTTGATTTTGCAATCGATCGAAAAAATAATAATTCTTTAAAACTTCTGTATAAGTTTTGCTACTCTTTTTATTCCTTTGAAATAATACACCATCCCTAACAATAAGTTATACTTTCCATTTTTAGTTCTGATGTTTGAAATTTCCAATTCTCCCAAAGCAGGATACATTTTTATTCGACCTTGTGGGGCCATATTTACTTTTGAAATTCCTTCTGAAACTTTATCAGTGCCAATTGTATGCCCATTCAAATAAGCATTCATAACCTTTTTAAAAAATTCATTTATTTCCTTTGCGGTCTTATCGCCCAGATTCTGGAATTTATTTAAATCAATTTTACGATACACATAATCGTAGATAATTGCCATTTTCATTCTACCTGGAACAGCTGCATCATACAAACTTTCAATATTATTCAACAGATGTCTTGCCCGTACAGATAGTAACTCTTTGAAATGGTCATATTCCATATTAAGTATCTGCAATATTAGCTTCTTAGTACTTTGTTCTGAAACTTTACTAACAGGAATGTTATTTTTGATCAGATTCTCACAAATTTTCCTCAATTCCAATGTGAGTTTTGGTCCCACGCCATTTAATTGGCTAAATTGTTCTTTGTTTTGATACATCTGAACCAATGATAGCACTCCACCAATTCTGTCTATAACAAGTTTCGCTTTTGATGATGCATTTGCTTTTATGAATTCAACATCATTGTTGTATTTTATAAGTATCATATTTTGTTCAGCGTAAATTCTACTTATACTTTTTATACCGGAACAGATGAGTTCGCTTAACTCTTCCGGATGTTTTCCACTACAGACTCTGTAGTTCTCATAAAATTAATAAATCCTGATCAATTTAATAACAAGTCATGAATTTTTCTGCTAATAATGTTAGAAGTATGCTTAGGGATGCTATATTATGCTCGTTATCAACATATTAGACTTTTCTAGCAAATCCAAAGTAGATATTAGATTTCCTTGGCACCTTTCTTCAATGATGAATTGGTACTTGTCCAAAATATCCAATCTAAAAATTCAGCATTTGTAATCTTTATCATCAATGATTTCCAGTTTTCATATTACTTTTGATAACGTCACCTCTTCCGGGCTACCAGGTATTTGGCCTTATTCAAACAAATTAAATGTTAGATAAATATGAAGAACTGCCTGAATGCTAAAAGTACAATAATTTCATTTCTGCTATTAATAATATTAAATGTGGATGCCGTTAACGCCCAAACACATCATATAGAAACCGATATTTATTTCGGCATGAATTATCAATCAGGTTTACCATGTTTTTATAATGATGGCAGTGGATGCAGACTCTATAAGCTATCAATGGCAATTATTAGAAGTGAACAAACAGGAATTCTTTCCATTAATATTATTGGTGATTCGCTGAAACAAGTCTTACCCGACAATGTTCCTTCTGTAACAGCGGGATTAAACAGCGATGCTACTTTAATAGGATTTATGGCCAGTGGAAATTTTCAAACATTCTCATCAGGAAAATTGTACGCCTATAATAAACTAAACAATAGCTATAAACTGGTTTCTGATGGTACTTATCTGTCAAACCAAAATGGTTCCTGGGTGAAATGGCTAAACGATTCAACTTGTCTCTATTCCAGTACCAACTATTGTCCGGGGTTTAATACTTTACCCGGTTGTGGTAATACATTCGGTAATCGCTTTGGCGATTTACGTTCAGCTGAAGGAGATTTTTCTGCCGGAATTATTAATTCGCACAATATTGTACTAGGGGATATAAATAATCTCACCAATCTTGATTCACGGGTGAGTTCCGCTCAGGACGCATCTGTTAATCCTGCAAATCCTGATATTATTGCTTTTCATAGCAGTTCAATTGATGGTTACCCATCAAATAATGGAAATAACGCTTCTCCATTTAATGTTGGCCAGACAAATATTTTTAATAATCCAGCAGGAAATGCAGATCCTAAACCTGTAGTGTATGACATTACAAGCACCACTCCTTCAAATAATATTGACAGTTTGATGGAAGGAATTAATTACTGGCTTTTTGATCTCGATAGTGCAAAAATTAATTCATTGGTACATCTTCATTGGTCGCCAAATGGTAATATAGTTGCCGGGAATGAACAAAATACCGACATCTATCAACCTTACATGGAGTGCATTGATAACCCGGGCGTCCAAATTACAAATGCGTCTCAATGCTCCGGTTCAAATAAAAGCTCTACGTTCGAAAGAGTATTCGGATTTGAGAAAGATGGCAGCATTTACAAGAATATTAACAGATTTATAAATGATAGTTTACCATTGTTTCTTCCGCTTCCACCTGCACAGTTGCCCAATTCAATCAATTATTTCAATCCGGCAACAGATATTTGCAGTGTGTACCGCACTAAATATATAGAGTTTTGTGGTTCGGAAAAGACAATCGTAGCAACTGTTATGTGCAACAATTCTACCGGTGTTCAAAATCCATTTTCCCGAATCATGCTGATTGATTTCACTATTCCTTCAAATCCATATTATTTCGATATTACAGGTTGGGTTGAGCAGAATTACTCGAATTGGCAACCCGGAGATGCTAACGGTATCTCTACTACTTGTCATATTATCTCTGATTCGTTGTTATTATCTATGCCTGATGTCCTATTCCGTTCTGAAGATTTAAGTATTGAACCAGAACCTGCCTACAACATCCTTAGTATAAATTTCATACCGGACCTATTAAGTTCCGGAATATTAATATCTGATGCATACGGAAAAGTTGTTAAAAGTTTTTTGCAGTAAATAATCAAACACTTAGCTTCTCTATCGCAGATTTATCAGATGGAATGTATTTTATTACCATTATAAATGGCAATAAAATAGTGAATAAAAAATTCCTTAAAGCAAGCCACAGGTAAACCTTAAAAGCCAACGCCAAAAAATATCAGCTTCTGCATTTTCTCAATAAACAATTGCATACCTACTCCCCAACCATCCCCTCCAATGCCTCCGGATCAAGAATTGTAATCTTTCGCCCTTTTGCAGAAATTATGTCAGCATCTTTTAAAACACGTAATACTCTTACCAGCGACTCAACCGTTGTTCCGCAAAAAGAAGCCAGGTTCTCGCGAGATAAATTAATTACTGAGGGCAGATGCTCCTTACCTTTCTTCTTATATTTTTCATTTAGAATGAGCAATGCAACTACCGTACGCTCTTTTACTGCCAACTGTCCCAGAACATTTATTTTGTTCAGCCATACCATAAATTCATTGCTCAGCTGCGTTAATAAGGTTCTGGAAAGTTCAGGAGAATGGTCGAGTGCAGACAGAAAAATGTTTTTGGGAATAAAAGCATACGTGCAATCTTCCAATGTGGTTGCCGTTACAGGATGTGTTTGATCACACAACAACGGACGGTATCCAAATAATTCACCTCTGCGATAAATATAAACTATCTGCTCTTTGCCTTTATTACTGAACTGTGAAATTTTTACTTTCCCCTTCTTCAGTAAATAAACACCCCTCGGATTTTGTCCCTCCCTGTAAATTACTTTATCGCTTTCAAGCTCTCTCAAACTGTAATGGTGCTTAAACAGAGGTGTTTCTGTTAACGAAACTCCTCCTAATTTAATTGCTGCCTGAAAACTGAATTTATTTATATCAAAGCTCATTGCTACAAATCTAACAAAATCATTTAATTTTTTTGCAAATATATTTTTTCGCACTTCGACTCTATGATCAATCAAAAATATTTCCTAAATAACTCAAAATACATTTGTTAAATTAATATTTCGTAAATTATCAAATGCTATAAAAACTTTTTTTAATTTCATTTGTATCGTGAAATTGATATATATCAATTTAATTGCGCGTTTCATTTTGTAGCTTCGCAGGATTGGTACATTATGCCGGAATTCTTAAATTTAAGTATTCCGGAGAAATATGCTGTCAATTTGTATCTTTTAATGATACGCACGATAGTGTATAATCTCAATTTTCAATTATCCGACAATCAACCGGGCTTAATCGCCCTGAAAAATATTTATCACCTTTAATTAATATACTATGATAATTCAAAAAGAAACCTCTCCCGCTAAATACCGTTCCTATTCTCTTCATAATTTCCGATCTATTCCGCAATTGGAAAACCTAAGTGAAGAGCTGAAATTTAATATGGACGTTGTTGGTCATGTGCTTCCTTTCAAAGTGAATAATTATGTAATTGATGAGTTAATCGACTGGACCAAAGTTCCGGATGACCCCATCTTTAAACTTACATTCCCTCAAAAAGCAATGCTTACAAGAGCTCATTTTAATGAGATGGCAAAAGCGATGCGACAAACACAGGATAAGTCGGCGTTGCGTGAAGTGGCAAATAAAATCAGGATGCAGTTAAATCCTCATCCTGCAGGACAGCTTGAACTAAATGTTCCGCAACTTGCTGGCACCCGATTAAATGGTGTGCAGCATAAATATGATCAAACGGTTTTGTTTTTTCCAAGTCAGGGCCAGACGTGCCATGCCTATTGTACATTCTGTTTTCGCTGGCCTCAGTTTGTTGGTATGGATGATATGAAATTTGCTATGAAAGAGTCTGAGATGCTTGCTCAGTATGTGAAACAACACCCCGAAGTTACTGATGTGCTTTTTACAGGTGGTGATCCGCTTATTATGAAAACCCGCATTCTGCAAGATTATATTGAAAAATTGCTCGATGAAAAACCTTCTAACCTTCAAACTATAAGAATAGGCACGAAGGCTTTGGGTTACTGGCCATACCGATTCCTCACTGATGATGATGCCGACGATCTTTTACAATTATTTGAAAGGATTGTACGATCCGGAATTAATCTTGCAATTATGGCTCACTTTAATCATCCGGTTGAATTATCTACTAGAGCCGTGCAAAGGGCAATCAGAAAAATTCGTGCAACAGGTGCACAAATCCGGACACAATCGCCGGTTCTGAATCATATCAATGCCGATCCGAAAATATGGGCTGAGATGTGGCGTAAACAGGTTAATCTGAATTGTATTCCATACTATATGTTTGTTCCTCGTGATACAGGCGCACAACATTATTTTTCTGTTCCATTGGTTGAGTGCTGGGATATATTCAGAAATGCATACAAACAAGTTAGTGGAATTTGTCGGACCGTTAGAGGCCCCAGTATGTCGGCAACTCCCGGAAAAGTTCAGGTATTAGGAGTTACAGAAATTCCTGTGAACGGCAAATTTGAAAAAGTTCTCACGCTACGTTTTCTTCAAGGCAGAAATCCCGATTGGGTAGGTAAACCTTTCTTCGCGAAATATAATCCCGAAGCAACCTGGCTCAATGAGCTTACTCCTGCATTTGGTGAGAAAGAATTTTTCTTTGAACAAGAACTGGAACAGATTTACAAAGAAAATATTTCTCAGGATGCAATTAATCCTTATGAATAACGGAAACTAAATTTTCTGAAAAAATTCTTAAGTCCGATTTCGGATAGTTATTTTATCGGTTGAGAGACACGCTTGAATAAATAGGATTTTTACAGTTGTTTTTAATTGCAATGTTCTATATTTGTGTTTCCAACCGTAATTTTAAAGAAACTATCCCCCATGAAAATCGCTAAAATATTTCTTACTCTGGTTATTTCATTAATCAGCCTTTCAAGTTTATTGGCAATTCCGTTGGCAGGAAATTATACCATCGACAAGAATTCTCCAGCAACTGCAACCAATTTTAGTTCCTTCAATTCTTGTGCTAACAGCTTGATCACGAATGGTATATCGGCTGATGTAATCATTACGGTCGTAGCCGGATCGGGTCCGTATACGGAACAGGTTGTTTTTAGTAATATAGCAGGCACCAGCCCAACTGCAGGCATTTTGCTGGATGGCAGTGGCGAAACTATTATTGGACTCACGAACACTTCGGCGCGACATACTATTCGCTTGAGTAACATGCAGTATTTCGATATTGCAAATCTGAAAGTTGAACGCGATATTACTTCAACGAGTGGTTTCTATGGCATTCATTTATTCGGAACCTGCAACAATATTACCATCAGCAATTGTGAAGTGAATATGCCCGGCACCAACAGTACCTTAGTAGGAGCCTATATTGCTTCCGGTTCCGAAACAAGTATCCTTGAAAGTGGCGATTTTCATGATATTAATATTTTAGACAACTTCGCTAATGGTGGCGGATATGGTGCATCTGTATTTGGATTGGTTAATGATCTTGCAAGTAATATTGTTATTTCCGGAAATAATTTCACAGACTTCCATTCGAATGGTGTTTATTTAAGAGAAACTGATGGCGCAATTATCAGCGATAGTAATTTTAACAAAGCAAATGCAAATGTGACTTCCTGTAATGCCATTCAAATTGCGCAGGCTGCAAATATTAATGCTCAAATATTTAATAACTTCATTAAAGTTGATCAGATTGCAAATGGCACCATGACTTTTCGTGGTATCTATTTATTCAATGGTACAGGTCATAAGGTTTATAACAATGTAATTCATGATATAAAACTTACTTCAGGAAACGTCACAGGAATTGAAGTTCGTACTGCAGGCACTGCTCCTGAAATTTATTTCAATACCATTTCAATTGACAATGCAACCGCTTCTACAGGTAATTTATATGGAATCAAAGAGGAACTATCAAATACAAATTCTATTTTAAAAAACAATCTTATCAGCATAAGCCAAACAACAACAGGAATTAAATCCGGATTGGTGCTTGGTGCAACTGCTATTACTACTTCAGCATTCAATAGCGACTACAACGATATTTGGGTGCCAGGGGGAAATACTGCTATCAAAGGAAGTCTGACACCGGTTTTATACAATACGCTTGCCACCTGGCAATCTGTAAGTACTCAGGATGCTAATAGCATTTCTACTGATCCTGTATTTTTATCTGTTGCCGTACCTCAGCCAACAAATGTTATCATGAATGATGCCGGTACAACCATCAGTTCTATCACAACAGATGTAGTTGGAATTACACGCTCAATACCACCAGATATTGGTGCTTATGAATTTCTGACTTCAGCGCTGAATGAAATAAATCCTTCCACTAATTTTACAATTTCTACAAATGAAGGAAACGGAGTGTTCACCATTGAATCAAAAAACACTAACACAACAATTACAGGCTTCGAAACATTTGACAATACCGGTAAACTTATTCAATCACAAAAAACTTCAGCCACAACTGTCGGAGTAGATTTATCAATGCTGGCTAATGGCATTTACTTTTTGCGAATCAATTCCGATATAGGATTGCAAACTTTTAAAGTGGTGAAATAAATCAGGTATCTGTGTCTAAGTAGCTGCGTGATAAATTAAACTTCTATCAAATGACTCAGCGAATATTTATATTTGAAATTATACTAAAGGAAGTTACTCCACCTGTATGGCGAATAATAGAAATTAATCGAAGCCAAACATTGCATGAATTGCATGCTTCAATACAAGTTGCAATGGGATGGAAGAACTTACATTTGTATTCTTTTTCAAGAGGTGAGGGTGTAAACAAGGTTAAATTTACATTGCCTGATTCGAAGGATAAGGAAGAACTCATCACTAGTAATAACACCCGAAAATTTAAACTTAAAGATATATTTCATAAACCTGGTGATTCCATTGAATATATCTACGACTATGGCGACTTTTGGCAACATCTTATTATTTTTAAAGGTACAACTTATGAAAATGCAAACTTTGGTTATCCACGATGTCCCGCTGGTTCGAGATGTTGTCCACCTGAAAATATTGGAGGTCCGCCCGGATACCAATCACTTTTAGCATCCATTGAAACGAAAAATAAAAAGTTACTGAAAGAGTATGATGAATGGCTGGGATATCGTTATAATCCTGATAAGTTCAGTGCAAATGACAACCTGATATTTTTTGCACAGTTTGCCAGGAGAATAGCCAAATAAATCATTTGATTCCATTATCCACCAAAAATAACAAATCTTTATATTAAAAGGGCATTATTATGCCGCTTTTTGAATGTTTTGTGGGTCAATTGCTTCAGCATTAACTAATTATACTGAACCTGCCCAACGCGCCCATAGTATTCTTACCTTTCAAAACCAATTTGAAAGAGATCATGCCGTTTATTAGTAAAGAGTGGTTTTATGCGCTTTGTATTTTTCTTATTCCATTATCGGTTGGATTTGATTTGCCCGGTGGTGCCAGCATTTCTTTTCCGGGTGAATTGATGCTTGCTGTTTTGGCTGGGATGGTTGCTTTTCAAATTTTATTGAAGCCAGTCAATTATAAAAAAATATTGGTGCACCCACTGTCTCTTTTGCTATTGGCAGAATTTATCTGGATGCTCATTTCATCAGTATTCAGTGAACTACCCATGGTTTCTATCAAGCGGGTAATCATGAAAGGAATTTTTCTTGCTTCCTTGTATGTATTTACGATTCAATGGGCCGAAAAGGATTCGAATAAAATTAAATACCTTTTTCTTTATGCTCTTGGACTTGTCATTCCAATCGTATATTCCGAATTCCGTCATTACTGGTTAGGGATGGATTTTTTAGTGCATGTTAGTTTGTGTAAACCATTCTTTGATGAACACACCATCTATGGTGCTGCTATTGCATTCGTGATTCCATTTGTGGCAGTGGCAGCTGGCAATACGCAATTACTTGGGATATCTAAAAAATACCGGATATGGATATTCGCCCTCTTGATTTTGCTGATTGCAGGTGAGTATTTTGCTTATTCCAGAGCAGGAGTTCTTAGTCTGATGGCGAGCTTAATTTCGTATGTCTTTCTAAAGTTAAATATTCAGTTCAAACAGCTGTTAATCGGATTAGCTTGTATTTTATCTCTGACATTCATATTTCGTTCAGAGATCTATTCCTTTACGAAATCGGTTTCTTATCAAAGTAATAGTGCTGATGTTGGAGAACATCTGTTATCAGCATTGAACTTAGATAATAACGTCTCTAACCTCGAACGTGTAAACCGGTGGAAATGTGCAGTTCGAATGTTTGAAGCAAGACCAATTACAGGCTTCGGCCCCGGAACATTCCAATTTGTCTATGGTCCGTTTCAAAAGATCGATGAAATGACTCGTATCAGTACTACAAAGGGCGATAAAGGCAATGCACACTCCGAAATATTTATGAGCTTATCGGAGACCGGTCTGCCGGGATTACTATTGAACCTGATTCTTATTTTTGCCGTAATTGGTGTTGCCATGCGCGCGTATTACAATTCCAAAAACATCGTTGCTAAAAAAGTGGTGATGGCGGCATTGCTGGGATTTGTCACTTCCGTAGTACATGGATTATTTAATTCGTTTCTTGATCAGGATAAAATTGCCAGTCTGGTATTTACATCAATGGCAATTATTGTGGCTGTAGATCTATCAACAAGAGAAAATAAGATTGCAGATGAGAAGGGTTTATAACTTCTTTATTGTTCTTACAATTACGATTCTGTTGTTTTTTCTTTCTTTAGAATTAGCATACCGTTATCAATGGATCGATTTTTACCAGAGTGAATTAACGGCATTGAATACCAAAGAAGATCTGCTGTCGAATAAGAAAAAATCTTGATTTGTGGTGATTCCTTTTCTGCTGACCCTTCAGCATATGTCAAAACGTTACGGGAAAGCTTAACCAATTATGCAGTTATCAATTGTGCTGTTTCAGGGACCGGTATTCGTCAACATGAATTATATCTCAATAACCGAATCGGTACACACAATCCTGATATTTTTATCTATCAGTTTTATGTTGGAAATGATTTATTCGACATAACGCATCCACACAATTCAAAAGATATTTCATTGCTTAGAAGATTTTACTGGTGGCTATCAGACCGTATGCTTAGTCTGGGTTTCTTAAATTTCAAACTGGCTGTGATGCGCTACAATTTTTTTGATGATTCCGGTGGAAGCTATAAACCCAGAGTGCATGAAGAGTTTTCTGTCGAAAAATATTCGAAACGCGAAAAATTAAATTATGTAGCTGATCCATATTTGCTCGAAAACACCCTGTTCCTGAAAGGTCAAAGGAAAACAGATTATGAAACTTTCGAATATAAATTTGATGAAATTATAAAATCGCTAAAGGATTCTACCAGGAAATATCTGATCATCATTCCTCATCAATCGCAGCTTTCTGAACTCTATTTTAACAGGCACAACAAATTGGGCGTGCTTTCGTCTATACCCTACTATCAGTATGAAACAGAGAAAATACCACTGTATCAAAAACTGGAATCTTATTGCAAGCAAAATCACATCACTATAATCGATCCGGTAAAAGAATTTAGACATGCTGAAACTTTGGAGCAAATCTATTTCAGCAACGATCCCCATCTGAAAGAAAACGGACAATACGTGGTAGCAAAGTTGCTGATTGATGAAATTAATAAACAGTAAATTGATTCTGCCGGTTTTCAATTCTTCATTTTAATAAACTAATTCAATATTAATTTGGTGTTACAAAAGAAATTTTATTATTACATTTGTCATTACAACTAATTTGTCTGTTCCGATATTAAATAATTGTGAGCGTGCACCTTTCTCCTGCCCGACTCATAGAATTTTGAACAATTTCCAGACAAACTAATGATCATAAGATGGAGGTTATTAATCTCCTTTTTTCTTATGTATCATGGCAAACAAAAGCGAAATTATTATTTACAAGGCCGAAGATGGTTCTACGGAAATTGATGTTAGAATAGAAAAGGATTCCGTTTGGTTAAGTCAGTTACAAATGGCTATTCTTTTCGACCAAACAAAACAAAACATTAGCCTCCATATTCATAACATATTCAAAGAGAATGAGTTAAATAGAAACTCAGTTGTCAAGGATTACTTGACAACTGCTGCAGATGGAAAGCAATACAAAACAAATTATTACAATCTTGATGTCGTCATTTCAGTTGGATATCGTGTAAGGTCGAAACGCGGTACCGAGTTCCCAATTTGGGCCACCAAGTTGCTTCAGCAATTTCTTATTAAAGGATACGTGTTGAATGAAAAGCGACTTAAGGAACAATCTCAAATGAAGCTGAAGGATTTGCAACGGACTGTTAAATTAATTCAATCCATCGCAGTTCAACAAAAACTTTCTTCGGAGGAAGCTTCAGGGCTTTTAAATGTTATAGCCGACTATACACTTGCTCTTGATGTGTTGGATCAATTCGATCATCAACAACTGAAAATTAATTACACTGAACGAAACAACAAATTTCGTATTGATTATCCTCAGGCAAAAAATGCTATTGATACCCTTAGAGAAAAATTCCATTCCACCTCTATATTTGGAATGGAAAAAGATGATTCGTTTAAAAGCTCCCTAAATACAATCTATCAAACATTCGACAAAAATGAATTATATCCGAGTGTTGAAGAAAGGCTGCGCATTTATTATATTTTGTAATTAAAAACCACTCTTTCGTTGATGGAAACAAAAGAATAGCTGCATTTTTGTTTGTCTGGTTTATTGAACGAAATGGTTTGCTCTATCGCCAAGACGGAAATAAGCGCATTGCTGATAATGCTTTAGTAGCTTTAACACTTCTAATAGCGGCTAGTAAACCGGAGGAAATGGAAGTAATGGTAAAGGTGGTTGTGAATTTGATAAATAAGAGCAACTAATGACTGTTGCAAAGTTGCTACTTGATAAATTTAGAGATCAAAACAAATAGCTGGAAATTGGCTTATCTAACAGATATGTGTTGTGGATATTTTTACCCAGTGAGAAATTATTTCTTCTCAGCTACATTTCTTTGATAATCCAAATCATCGTAAAATCGTTCTTCAAAAGTGTATTTGGAAGGCTCTCCATATTTTAGAATCATCCAAACAAGTGTAATTACTACGAATGGACTCAACAGGAACATCCCAAAAATCAGCGATATAGGAAATCCGATATAGGGTGATGCATGATAGATAATTACAAATAGCGTTGAAACAACAATTGCAAACCAAACCTTTTTCATAGTCTTTGATTTTAAAATGGAACCAATTACTACGCAAGTGTTTCAAAATTCCTGCCATTTCAATTTGATGAATGCCGGAAATCAGAGAATCATGAAAAGTTAGGCAACCTTTTTAACCTTGATTTAAAATAAATAACAGTTGTTTGTCTGATAACAAAAGGAATTCCCTAAATAGAAAATGCCATTACTAACTCCGGAAAATCCGAAATTCAGAGAAGAATTATGCTTTTCTCACAAACTCCGACTTGATCGCCATCGCACCAAATCCTTCAATGCGACAATCGATATTATGATCGCTATCGACTAACTTAATATTATTGACTTTAGTGCCGGCTTTAATTGGTTTGGCGCTCCTTTGACAGGAAGGTTTTTAATGAGAATAACGCTATCACCATTTTGCAAAACAATTCCATTAGAATCTTTCACCACAAAAGCACCATCCGCTTCCGTCTCCACTGTCTCCGCAACTTCTGCAGCACTCCATTCATGGCCACATTCTGGGCACATTAACAAATCACCTGATTCATAGGCATAAACAGATTGACATTTAGGGCAAGGAGGAAGTGTTGACATGGTTGGTGATTTATAATTGGGTGCAATTTACGGGAAATATTCCATTTTTAGTCTAAAAAAATGGTTTGTTTGAAGGTTCCAGAGTAAGAAAGTGTGCTGGTTTTCTTGCGAGAAGTGAGAAGTGAGAGGTGATAGATGATAGATGGGAAGTTAGAGGTCCTGTTTCAAATATTTATTTTCTACAAGTCGATCAAAAAACTTGCATCAGAAATTTCTAATGTGTCAGAACCTGAAATAAACGTACCGTACATTTGCCCCTTGATGTACTTTGAGGAATAATCTAACACTTCTATATAAACCATACCAGGCTGTCCGGAAACGGGTTGAAAGATGGAATTCGAAACGGAATTAATCAGGATAGAACAAAATATTTCTGTTCCTGTTCCAAAATCATAAGGTATTGAAATGGAATCGCCGGATGCAAATGAATATAAATCCTGGTTGATTACATTAAAATACATGTAAGACCCATCTGAACTTCGTTCACCTTCAAATACCAATGTGTCATTTCCTGTTGTATCGACACGAGCTTCAAAGTCAAACTCATCGGATACGTAACTTTGAATAGAACCACCGTTGAATTTAATGTTTGCAGTGAAGTAAGAACTCGGAGACGGTGTTGGATCTTCATCTTTATCGTCATCGCATGCCACAATAAACAAGAGTGAAGCAACAAACATTAATGCTGAAATAACTTTAAATGTTTTCATGGGGATTGAGTTTAAGAATAATACAAGTAGCTATTGTCTTTTTTCATCAGCTGCAAAAATGCTGCAATTGATATGCTAAAGTAAAAAACCATTTGAATTTTTTCAAATACTTTGTCCTATTGGAAATTTAGTTCATCACAAATATTTTAGCTCAACCCTTGTTAATCGGCATTTATGACAAATTTAGTTCGCCATTTCTCTGCAGGCTTGAGCACAATTGCGGCAAACTTCTGCACAATCTTTACAATGCTGCATGTGCCCATGTTTTTCACATTCAACAGCACATGCCTCACAAATATCAGCACATAATTCGCATATCTGATTTGCAAATTCGCTTCCGGCTGCAATCATTTGGGCAGCAAACAGACACATGGTAGCACATTCGCTGTTTAATTTGATGCAACGCACCAGCATTTTTACATCTTTTTCATCCAGACAGGCATTTTCACAATGCTTGCATTCAGTTGCACAGTCATAACATGATGCTATGCAGCTTTTAAATCTTTCGTGACTCATTTCGTTAATTCTTTAAGAAATTAATGAACCTTTATGAGTACAACTTTCAAGCCCGTTTGTCAATCAGGCGTACAATCTTCTTTACAAAATAAAGTGGTTAAGAAGTTCTGTTATTTATGTAGGTGAAAAGAATAAAAAGGGGAAATATTTCCACAAGAAAACTCAGTACGTTCAACTTAGAAAATAAAATATAGCAATATAACGACTAACAAAAAAATTGCAACCCACGTATATACTTTACTTTGAACCGGAAATTCATATCCGCAAACCGGACAAGTTGCAGATGAACTTTCAATTTCCATGGCACATGATGGACATTCTTTTTTCTTCATGACATTACTCAATTTTCAGATCTGACTTTTTATTGCTCCAATACCAAAGTGCCTGTACGATAGTATTTTTTATTAGCCGGGTTCAGTGCAAATGAAAACACCCCATATCGATAAATTTCAATCAGCAATAAATCAGGAAGTATTCGCAGTTTTTTTGATATAAATTTTTCCATTTCAATTTTACCAATATAGCATTGCTGAAATTCTTTATAGTTGAAATGTGATTCCGATACAAATATTGATTTGATACTTTCATATTGAATATCTTTCTCTTCCGGTTTAATGAATAATCCGGATTTATTGTAATTGTAAAATATAGTGTCCGGATGGTTTTCTTCATTAACCCCTTCCATTAAAATTTCATTTATTGCTGACAAAGAAAGTTTTTCTTCAGGAAACATATCACTTCCTTCGGTTGTAGGATAATTTACACTATATAAAAGCATCCCGGCATCATTAAATACATTTTTTGAAAACCGAACCGGTTGATCGCCACAATGACCCACACAGGAGGTTGCTATTATTGAAATGCTGTCGCCATATCGCTCAATATCTTTCCAATCAAAGGATCCATATCCACCGCCGCCATATGATCCGGCAATTCCTTCAGATAATTCATACCGTGATCCATTTAAAAATTTCATATCAGAAGTCAGACTATCAAAATTATATTTGAATGTAGCCGGCATCGAAATGGGATACCAATCATCGGTTATTGATTCTGGCGAAAATTGAATTACTGTTACATCCCAGTTTTCTCCCATACCACCTCTATCGTTTTCAGGAAGTTGTACCACGTATGTAATTTCTTCAATTTCTAAACTGTCTCTTACTTCACCCGATAAAAAATAAATTTGTTTACTCCTTCCGTAATCAAATGGAGATTGCGCAAAATTATGGTAACATAGAAAAATAGGCTGACGAAAAGTCCTGTGGTTTTCATAACGTGTTTAATTTCTATATTAATTTTGCAATTCCTAAGAATCTATAAACGCATATAATGAAGATTCATTTCAAACCACGTTTAATTAATTTAATTGCCCAATCATAGTGACTCGATGTTGCCGAAACAAGATAGGATCCTAAAGATGTTGAACCGGTCCATGCATATTTTGCTTCTCAAATAATTGTGCATTGGTGTGGCTGCTTATAATAGCCTGAACTGCCTCATGTGAATCTTTAAACTCCTTCATCACTTGCTTCAATCCTTTGCCCTGACCATCACTCCAGATTTTTTTATTCAACTCCGGGTTGTCTTCCAGGAATATCCCTCACATGGCATAACAGGCTTGTTTCCCTTCATACCAACCTCATACCATTTCAAAAACATGTTGTGCCAGGCAATCAAATGAACAAGCACATCCCGCACATTACGATTCATCGTGCCGGGATGAAATTCCCGATCCGCATTTGGAAGCTGCGCGATAGAATCAAGAATAGCTATGTACTTTTCCTGACTCGCCTTGATTAATTCCTGTTTTGTTGCTGGTCTCGACATACAACTCTAACTGATTATAACAATAACAGCATAACGGCATAATAATGCCGATTAAGGTAATTGCTGTTAAAGTTCGATGTAATTAATTATTATTCAACAAATTACTGCATTTGCCGCGGCGATTCCAAGAAAATTAGGGTTTAGCTATCTGACTGATAATCTAAATATTACATCGAATTCTTATCGTATCCAACCATCCAGTTAATTCCAAACTTATCGGTACACATCCCAAAATATTCGCTCCAGAATGTCTTACTCAAAGCATGGTTACAGTTCCTCGGAAGCTAATCCGTTAAAGAGTTTGTCGGCTTCTTCTTTGGAGGCAGCGCTAACTGAAATGGAAAAGTTATTCCCTTGCTTGTGCTGAGGCCGTATTCATCACCAACATCGCTCCCCATAAGCGAAGTTTCTTTACTGATTGGCAATGAAACATGCATAATTTGCTCTCCCATTTCTTTCGACATTGGGAGGCATTCCTTCCTGGGGAGGCATCTCCTTAAACTTTCCAACATAGGTAAATTCGCCTCCGAAAACCGATTTGTAGTAGTTAAATGCGGCTTCACAATTACCATTAAAATTTAAATATAAGTTTACAACTGCCATCGTTTATAGTTTTTATATTATGATTTATGAGGTGAAAATAGAAAATTTTGTAAAACAATACAAGTTTTTAGTGCTTTTGTATTCATGTCTCATTTAACAATGGTGATTTTGTTAAATTGCATTACCTTTATGGATGTAATCATATATCATCATGAAAAAATTCCTCATTTATTTCTTTTTGTTTATTTCAACAACGTTGGTTGCTCAGCAAAAATATTCTCATGAATCTTTTTTGGAAATTGTGAAAGGTGAAGAGTCGGCACATGCCGGTAAAATGACCCCCAACTCACTCAGTGCAACTCAGGGCTATGATGTAAAACATTATAATTGTTATTGGAATGTTAATCCGGCAAATAATTATATCTCCGGCTATGTAACAACAACTTTCGTTCCGGTTGAGACAACTTTTGATTCGTTAATATTAGATCTTACCGATGCACTGACTGTTGACTCTGTTATCTATCATAATTTGAGTTTGAGTTTTACGCATTCTTCCGATATCATAACAATACCATTTACTTCTTCACTGCAAATAAATATTCCTGACTCTGTAACTGTTTTACTATCATGGCACTCCTGCATCATCCGGATTTGGTTCCTTTATTCAGGATACCCACAGTGGCACTCCCGTGATCTGGACTCTTTCTGAGCCTTATGGTTCCAGCGATTGGTGGCCCTGCAAAAACGGACTCACCGATAAAGCCGATTCTATCGATATTTTCCTTAATGTTCCCAATGCAATGACAGGTGCCAGCAATGGGATTTTAATTGCTGAAACTCCGAATGGTACCACCAAACTTTTTCATTGGAAGCATAAATACCCAATTGCTTACCTGATTTGTATGGCTGTTACTAACTATGTGAAATATTCATTATGCCCCCTTGCCGGAGATACACTGGAAATTGTTAATTATGTTTATCCTGAAGATTCCTTACTTGCTACATCACAAACCGATGAAATTGTTTCCATGGTTCAGCTGTATGATACTTTATTCGGTGTTTATCCTTTTCATAATGAAAAATATGGTCATGCACAATTTGGTTGGGGTGGCGGTATGGAACATCAAACCATGACATTTGTTTCAAATTTCGGGTTTGATCTTTTAGCTCATGAATTAGCTCACCATTGGTTTGGTGATAAAGTCACTTACGGAAGTTGGGTTTGATATCTGGCTGAATGAAGGTTTTGCCACTTATCTTTCCGGTTTGTGTTTCGAACATCTTGAGCCTTACTATTGGATGCCCTTCAAACAAAACGAAATCAACTACATTACCTCACAATCGGGTGGATCTGTGTTTTGCACCGATACCACTAATATTTCACGACTTTTCAGTGGCCGGCTTACCTATGCGAAAGGAGCCATGATTTTACATCAACTTCGTTGGGTGCTTGGTGATTCCGTTTTTATAGCGCCATAAATAATTACCTTTCCAGATGTTACTTGCGCATATGAATTTGCAACCACTGCTGATCTGAAAGGTCATTTCGAAAGTGTATCAGGACAAAATCTGACCTGGTACTTCACTGACTGGTATACCGGTGAAGGATTTCCTACTTACAACATAAGTTGGTCACAGGTTAGCAATAGCGTTTATCTGCAGGTTGATCAGGTTCAATCTCATCCTT
>JADJOZ010000014.1 GCA_016713525.1 Bacteroidota bacterium
CTGCGGAATAGAGTGAAAAGTACAAATCAGAATTGCTTTGAATGTTAAACATCGTTTACAATAGTTGATAAATATCAATATCCGTTTCGCTTTCCCACCCTACACAATAACAACTACACGACAATGATTGTGTTCCATCGAAATCGGTTTGTGCCAACTGGTAGGATATTCCTGAGTAATCGTTTTCATGTCATAAAATAATACTCGCTTACCGCGGATGTTTTCCGGATCCATCAACAATTCCAAGTGCTTCAAATGTAACTCCATCCTTACTGCGTTCAACTGTAAAAATCATTGTTAATTTCACTTGTAGCAACCCAATCACATCTGATCCGATTATTTCTTCAGGCATAGCTGTAAAAGATAACAACTCAACAGGCAAGGGGATGTTTCCAGCGCAATTGCCCAGGTGCCGTGATTAAAATCAGTAATACCAGGTACCACAACCGATTGCGCTGTTGGATTGGTCTGTCCTGCGAAAGGAATGGTCCATGCAATTTGTGGGTCATTCAATTTTGACCTCTGGGATTGATGGTACCGTTTGTTGCATTTTCTGAGACAGGCCAGCTAAAAGTAAATTCCGATACCGGGGTTCCCGTTGTTTCAATATTCCCAATATCTGTCGACCATATTTGCACTGTTGTCGACTCCGGCATTATTCCTGATATGTGTAACGCTATTGGCAAACTTGGAAATGGCGTGTTGGCTGGAGAAGATTTATAGGTGCTGAATGTAACATCTCCGGCATTTCCTGATGTTAAATGGTAAGTAAATGGAAAATTGGTCCCTGCCAGATCACCAAACGGAACTGTGTGTGGATTTGCATCATTACCGATTTTCCAAATCACTTTTGATGAATTATCAACTTCTTCCGAAATAATTCTCCCGTGGTTGATATAAGTGCACCTGAAATTGGATTTGTTATAGTTACAGTATTCGAATTTAAAATAATCCGCATCTCCTATTGACAGTACTCCTGCCGGCAATGCATATGTTCCACCAACCAGAATGTCATTTGAAAGTATCTTTTGATTCGGATTAATTAGTGCAAGATTGTTAAAAGAAGTTACCGATGCCTCCAATTGTTTGATTAACAGCACCATTTAAAATAACAGTTCCCTGAGATGTACCAAAACAATTATTTGAGGCATTATTAATAAAATCACCAGATAAATCAATTGTATCTGAATTATTGATGGTGCCGGTTCCTAAATTGAGGTAATCTCCTTTATGGTCAGTTGCACTCCGGTAGTGATGGTAATTGGGACACTTGAATTGTATAAAATGACTTGCGATTTCACAAGAAAAGGAAACAAAATGAATACACTTCCAAAAATGCGATGCTGTTGAATTTTTTGTTTATATAAAAAAGTATAGCTTTGAATAATGTAATCAGGATATCTATTTTCATTATAATAGAAAGGAAAGGTTAATTTTTCAAAAATACGGCGAGTTGAAAATGCCGTCAATCCCCTAATTCGGGTATAAATCGCTAATAATATCCCTAGTTGTAATGATGTTATTAATTTCGACTATAATTGTCGGGTTAATAACTTTTATTCTCACTTTATGATCGAATGTTCAAGTCCATACCGAATCAATAAGGCAGTGTTTTTCAACCCCAGCTTTCTCAATATATTCCTTACGATGTGTGCTTACGGTCTTGTGACTGATATCAAGTTTCTCTCCGATTTCACGATCAGTCATTCCATCAGCTATTAACTGTGTTACTTCAATCTCTCTGGGTGATAACATAAATTGATTATTGATTGTGCAAAATGCAGCAATTGTAACCCGGCACAATACACTAAAAGCGGTAATTGATGGCTTAAGAATCAATCAGAGATTATGTTGAATACCAAATTTAGAAAAGCATTAAAATTGTTTATATCAACTTATTATCAAAAGCAAATTTAACCAAAAAAAGGTATTAGGCACCTTCAGCTTGGCTAACATATTTTTCCGATGGGTATTAACCGTTCGATCCGATAAAAATAATGTTTCAGCTTTTTGCCCATCTGTTAAGCCCTCCGAACTCAATTTTAAAATCTGCCGCTCCCTTTCTGTTATAATGCTTTCCGAAAAACGTATGTATGCTGTTTTCGACTTATCCGAATTAACAGCATCGCCAAATAAATGTGCCAGTGATGGAGTCATATAAGTCATGTTTTTGATAACTGCTTTAAAGGCATGAATTAAATCTTCAGGTCCGGAATTCTTAAGAACATATGCATCTGCTCCCGCCTTTAAAGCTTTTCCAACCATTGAAGGATTGTCGAGCATGCTTACAATGATAATTTTCACTTCCTTACAAACCATCTTGATTTCTTTGGTTGCTTCAATTCCATCTATTAATGGCATATTTACATCCATCAATACAATGTCATATGCTCCATGCCGGCACTGTTCAATTGCTTCTTTACCATTAAGTGCCGTTCCGCAAACATCCAAATAGACTTCATCCTGCAAAATGTGTCTGATTCCTTCAATAAACAAACGGTGATCATCTGCCACCAGTAATTTATACTTTTGTTGTTGCATAGCTGACAGGTATTTCAATTATTGCTCTGAATCCATTTCCTGGACGGGTATCCCATTCTACAAAACCACCCATAGCCGTTGCCCGGTTCTCAACATTATTTAATCCATAACCCCTTTTAATCTTTTGAATATCGAACCTTTACCATCATCTTCATACAAAACAACAAATGAGTCATCTCTGACTAATAATTCCAGGGTCACCTTACTTGCCCCCGCATACTTCAGTGTATTATTTATCAACTCCTGCGTTATCCTGAAAACCGTATGTTCCAGCTTGTATTCCAGTCGCTTTTCAATACCATGATGCGTTAAAGAAAATTGTATTAACTGCAAATGATTTACTTTGTTCACTAACTCTTCGGTTGCTACAATAATCCCTTTATCTTGTAAGGTCGAAACCTGTAAATCATCCATAATCCGTCTCAAATCAGTTATAGAGCCATCTATAAGTGAAAGTGAATTATCGATTATGGTTTTGGTATCTTCATTCTTATCATTCGTTTTTATTTTACTCAGATAAAGCTTTGCAGTCGATAACTGAGCCCCAAATCGTCATGCAACTCCGAACTAATACGCTTTCTTTCATTTAATAATGCCTCTTGCGATTGTATGGTTCGCTTTAACTTATAACGATTAAAGAAAAGTCCGAAAAATATCACCAACACTATAATTCCACAAACAAGCCCTATTTGCATCAGGTTCTTTTTTTTGTATCTGTTGCTGCTGAACTCTCTGTCTTTATTCAATAACTGAATCTGATTTTCTTTCTTCTCCGTTTCATATTGCGTTTGCATTTCTGCAATTGCTTCCGCTTTGGAAATATTATATACCGAATCATTATATAAAATGTATTTTTGCTGATAATCATAAGCTTCCTTAAAATTACCATTTACAACGAACTGGCCAGACAATTCAATCGCGTTTTTTGCCGATAATTGAATATCTCCTATTTCTTCTGCCAGTAACATACTCTTTTTGAGATAGTATATTGAACTGTCGGTAAGATTCATTTTACTAAACAATACTCCTAAATTGCTATAATCAATTGCTGCTGCCGGAACATCCTCTTCCATCAAATGGTATGACAGCGAATGTTGCATATAAAAACAGCGCTATCATAAACATCCATGCTCATGAAGGTTGTGGCAATATCCCCAATTGCATAGTACCTGTTGCGGTCATCTTCCAATGTGGTTGCCAGGAAAATAGCTTTACGATAAATCGGTAATGCTTCTTCATAATTCTTTCTTGCATACCAGATTCCCCTTCATTGATCAAACATTTCAGAATACCGGTTGAATCTGATTCTTCCTGATATAATTTTCTGGCCTGCTGATTAAACTGTAATGCAAGGTCAAAATCCCGGTTCTTTTCATAAGCAATGCCTAAATTCATGGAATACATTGCCTGTGCAGACTTCAATTTCAAAGTTTCAGCAGCTTTTAATGCCTTCATTAAATAAAAAGAGGCAGAATCATACTCAGCCATTTTACTGAATACCATTCCTATATTATTATAGACCCTTGCAATCAGATCCTGATCATCTATTTGCAAACGATAAAACAAACTCTTTTTGTAATCTGCAATTGCTTGTTGATAATCACCCTCATCCTTTGCTATGATACCTAACCGTATATAGCCATCGCCAAGCCCTTGTAAATAGTTAACTGGTGTCGATAATTCTATTGCCTTCCTGGCTAGCCATGCAGCCGTATCCGGATTCTCTTTCAACAATGCAAAGCTTTCTACATTTAAATTGTTGATAAATGCCGTATCTGCTTTACCCGATTGTGCAGCTATATTACCAGCATATAAAAGTATTGCCAATAAAAGCAATCGCAACAGCCTGTTGATCTCAGAACTCATATATGTGTTTCAGCCTACTAATATAAGTAACTTATTTGCTATTCGTGTATTGTTTGAATTATATTTCCAACCAGATTAAAGTAAAAATCGAATTTTTTCTGACTAAGGGTCATCAGTCATCCAATTATCAAATTATCAAATCACCACCCTTCGGCTGGGCTCAGGGCGGCGCTTTCAACCCTTCGGCTGCGCTCAGGGCGGCGCTTACAACTTGGTGCAGTCATATCATTTTCCCTAAGACACCTCAATTGCCCCCTTCGGCGTTGCTCAGGGCAGCGCTTGGCACCCTTCGACTCCGCTCAGGGCGGCGCTTACAACTTGGTGCAGTCATATCATTTTCCTAAGACACCTCACTTGTCCCCCTTCGGCGTTGCTCAGGGCAGCGCTTGTCACTTGGCACTTGTCACCCTTCGGCTGGGCTCAGGGCAGCGCTTGTCACTTGCCCCTTGTCACTTGTCACTTGCCACTTGTCACCAAATTAATCGCTATTTATCCTTCACCAGAAGCATCACCCTCTGAACCATGGGTTGTTCCATGTCCCTTACGGTCAGTGTTTTCGTTTGTATCCAGCACAACCACTTCAACAATGATATCTTCTAAAACAGGATCGTAATTATCCTTATTCAATTCGATCGTTTGGAAATCTACTCCCGGTTCTGCATCAGGATCTAAGAAGTATATCAATTTTTTAGTTACTGTGTAATTATCAAAATTGAGGATGATTTGAGTATCCTCTGTTCTCGACTGATCAAAGCGGACACCTATCTTAAAGTCAGTAGCAACATTAACTTTTAAATTACTGGTGTCAATAACCTTCAAATAAATATATGGAATTGGATGAGGCTCTTCACCCTCAACATCGAATTTTCCGGTCAAAGGTTTTACTGTATGAAACCCTGTTAATTCCAAGGCTTCATTGAATATTCTTACAGTAATCTTTTCTTTTTCCAATAATCTCGAATCAAGTTTAAAGGTTCTGAGATTTGCAGGATCGAGAGGTGCTCCTGCATCGGTTATAAAATAATCAAGGAAGGCTGTGTCTTCATTAGTTGAAATTTCAGGTTCAGAAGATGTAAATGTCAGATGTTCCTCAATATCATAAATGAATTTTATGGTTGGGTAATCTTCACCTCTTTCAACCCATACATAGGGCTTGTTTGGAATTAAATTCATGGCAGATTAATTAAATTAAATTTAGTGTTTTGAAAATATTGATTTTGGTATAATGCCTGAAATCATAAGTTCTTGTTGGAACAATAGCACTGCTTACATTTTGAAATATTTCACAGCCTGCTTTTAGTTTACTTCTAATTTCCGTCAATGGCATTCGTCCTGAATGAATTGAATTCCACTTCTCCTGCATCAATAAAATTGTGCCGGAAATAACTGCAGCCGATACACTCGTTCCTGATGTCACCGAGAATTGTTTAGTTGCATCATTCGAATTATTTAGTGAAACTGAAAAAAGTCCGGGAGCATAAATTAAGCTTGAATTAACCTTTTTCATTCCTGATAAAGGCTTAAACAGGTCACTTGAAAGATATCGTTGTGAATATGGTGCTATTGAATGGTATGGGAGGTTGTTGAGTCGAAAGTTACCATGTGCTCCTGCAGCATTACCGAAGGATGAAATGCAGGATATCCCAATCCATCCTTGTTTTTGTATCCAAATGCGTTTCCGGCTGAAACAACAACAGGAATATCGTGTTCTGACAATTCATTTATAATTTGTGCTATTTTATGATTGCCGATATCAGAATCATCTGTTTTCGCATCCAAACCGTTGAAAGAAATATTAACTACTCCTATCTTTAGTTCGTTGTTTGACTCTTTTTTAACCATTGCTAAGGTATGTACCAATGCTTTATAAATCGCTTTCCATGAAGCAGAACCCGATTTTCATTGGTAACTTTTATGGAAATAATTCCAGCTCCCGGTGCTATTCCTATACTTGAAATTTCTGAATTGCTGGCTGCAATAATTCCCGCCATATGTGTTCCATGGCCATAGTGGTCATTTATATCTGTTTCATTGCCATTGGTCGATAACCGTTGCCTGATATTTCCTCTCAAAAATTCATGTTCAAAAACACCTGAATCAATCACAACTGCGCAAAATCCTTTTCCGGTCAACGGACTCCTCAATCTTCGCACATTTACTAATTCAGTTTCCTTTTCCGTATCCGGTTCATCGTTAACTACCTGAATAGGTATGGGTCTCGGCAATTCCGGAAGTCCTTTTGGCATCGAAAATCTATGCCCGGGTTTATTCTTGAATAATGGCCTTAATTCCAGATATCCCAATCCATTAAATTCAGGTTGTAAATTTTTCATAATTATATGATTATTAATTTATTATGTTTTATTTGTCTTGTTTCTATTTATAATATAAATCGCTATTAACCGTGAAAACAATCTATTCAATCTATTTTTTGAAGACTAATTAACCAAAAAATTAATCAACTAAAACCAACGGTTAATAATTTCATCGAAACAAATAACCAACCTTTACGAAAAGTGGGCAATACACCAAAAGGGGTATATTGCCCATCTATCAAAACCTACAGGTTGAAATCAGCAACACGGCAATATTGCTGGAGTTGTAGTATAGCCCAATAATTAAAAAGCCGCTCTTTAGTCACACACCATATTTAAGGTAATCACCTGATAAGTGCCAGAGTTCCATTTCGTGAATGTGTATTTCCATAAATATCTTTAACCTCAGCAAACCAGGAATAAATTCCTTCCTGCAATTGCCCCTTTTTGTCATATCCATCCCATACAGGATTCGATTGCGAACCATTAAATAAGATCTCACCCCAGCGATTGCAGATATAAAAATTTAGTTCACTGACTGCAACACCTGTAACACCATAAAAATCGTTTATGCCATCTCCGTTAGGTGTGAATGCATTCGGAAACCAAACTGCAAATTCTTCCAAAATCTCAACAGGCTTAATCGATACTGCACTGCATCCGTCAGCTGATATAGTTCTCAATTCGGTATAATAAATTCCTTTGCCGGGATATTTATGTTTGGGATTTTCTTCTTCCGAAATATTTCCATCCCCAAAATTCCAATACCTGCTTACCGCATTTTGGGAACGATCATAAAACTGCACATCAGGAGCAATGGCTGTACCTGGTTGTAATGAATATGTAAAATCGGGTTCAGGTAAGGGAAATGCAGTGATTTCTCCTTCACGAATCAAAGTGTCTTTACATCCATAAGCAGTTGTACTTATAAGCTGTACCGCATAATTACCTGCAACAAATGTTGCCATAGGATTTTGTTCGGCCGACACTACTCCATTTCCAAAATTCCATTCATAAGAAATAATATTTCCACTAGTGCTGGTCGATAATGAAGCAAAATCAACCGCTAAAGGTTCACATCCAGAATTTATGGAAACGGTAAAATCTGAAACCGGTAACTCCCAAATTGAAACCTGCCTTGTAATTGAATCAACACAATTTAAATCTGATGTTACAATAAGCTGAACATCGTATAATCCCGGAGCAGAATAGGTGTGCCATGAAGCTGCATAACCATTCTGAATTGTTCCATCACCAAATCGCCACTCACGTTGCAAAATGGTTCCAGTACTGACTACACTTTGATCAAGGAAGATTGCAGGTGATTGATGGCAGGCAGCATATGCTTCAAAATCAACTTGCGGCAATTCCGGTACAATTACCTGAATGTTTTTTGTTGTGGTAACTCCATTCCAGGAATACATTGTTAGTGTGACATTATAAATACCCGATTGCGGAAAGGTATGAATCGGACTAAATGCAGTGTCAGGCAAACTACCATCATTAAAATTCCATTCAACAGAAAATACAGGCCCGCAACTAATATCAAATAACGTTGAAAAATTAACATCTGTAGTTTCACAATTTGATTGATAACTTACGTTTGCTCCGGGTTCGATCCTCGGCAGTAAAATCTTTTGTATAGAATCTCGGCAACCATGATCTGATTCCACATATAAAGTAACCTCAAACGGTCCTGGAGTTGTGAAAACATGTTGAGCAGTAGAAGTAAATATATTTGAAGTAGTATCACCAAAATCCCAGATGTATTGCTGTAGCGTTCCTGAAATAATAGACGTTGTACTATTGAAAAAAGACGTGTCATCAACGCAGCCCGCAACAAAAGTATAATCAACTGAAGGTGCAGGCCATATATAAATATTCTTTATCAGGGTGTCACTGCAATTCGAATTAAACACAATCAATCTAACTGCATAATTCCCCGGAGCACTATAAATATGAACCGGATGCTGATCGCTCGAAGTGTTCCCATCACCAAATTCCCAATGCCATTGCTGAATTGGTGTGCCGGTCATTACATAACTGGAATCAATAAAACGGGCCTCATTCATACAAGCAATAACTTCATAGAAATTCGCATTCAGATTTGTAGGCATAATGGTTGTATTCAAGGTAACCTGACAACCTGTTACTGAGGTCATAGTTACAGAATAGGTACTTCCTAAAACCGGATTTATTAAAGTTACATCAGGTAACGTATCGCCATTACTCCACAGGTAACTTGCAAATCCAACAGGTGCATGCAATGAAATGGTATTATCTCCCGGACATAAATCGCTTGAAATCGTAAACGGACTGCAAAAACAATCGATATAAGCATATCCAAAATGCCCACCAACACCACAATCGGCGGTAGTGAATTCAATAGTTATTTGTTGACCCACATAAGCAGATAATTCTATTCCAACTGTAGTCCACGGTTTGATACGCAAATCCCCAATACTAATAAAGCCGGGAATCGATCCGCTTGCAACTACATCATAACTGCCGCAGTTAACCGGATTATTATTCTGATCAAATACCCTGATAGAAAAACGAGGTTGCTCACTTGGTCCATGACCCGGATCTTCGAGAACCACTGCATAGCGATAAATAAACAATGCCTGATCGGGGGTTACTAAAAAAGTATAAGAGAGTCGTTCAGCCTGTGCGCCAACATTGGAATTTCCTAATCGAGCACTAAACTGACCACCTGGAGCCACCAAAGGAATTAATCCCTGAGATTGCGGATCAAATCCCGGCCCCGAGACAATAGTGTGTCGGCCGTTTACAATTCCATTCATGGTTGTATTTACGGGACAACAATTTCCGATCATGCCAGTCCAGTTGCTGAAATTATTCAACTCAAAATCTGAATTCGTGCACGAACTAACTGTTTGAGATTTGCTGGTTGTTGCAATTAGTAATAAGAGCAAACAAACATGATAATATCGCTTCATAATATCCGGTTTTTAGGTCACAACAAACTCTAAACACTGATTACCATTTATAGTGATAATCAGGAAAACCATTTTTATGATACGCGCATCTAAAATGTGGAATGAAAGTAAATAAAAAAATGTCTCTGTGTAAATTATTTGATCAACTACACTTTTCTGTTTGTGAATACTGTTATTCGGTAGGTGATGAAATAAATAGTCTGTTCAACCATCTGATAGTTGTACTAAAAGGCAGTTAAATCCTCCTTTCTAATATTTTTTAACCTAAAAAATGTTTACCAAAGATTAGTGGTTGTTAGCCCCATTTCATTGCTAATTCACCACCTCTAATACTTCACAATCTTATGCACCTCCCTTAATTGGTCTGATTCAATTTGAATAAACAAAACCTGTGAAGACAATGCAGAAATATCAATTTCAGAAATAGTGCCTGATCCGTGTAAAAGTTGCTCCCCTATAACGTTCATGATCTTATATGTCAGATTCGTATTCTTTTCATTGGAACAATTTATATAAATCGTGTTACTTGCCGGATTAGGAAACAAACTATACACAGGTTGTTTCATTTCACTTTCAGCCAAGCCAACTGTATATACTTCACACGATGGAAAATTCTGCTGATCAAACCATTGTTGAACTCTCATTAAATCTGCCCTGTTACGGGCAATTGAAGTGGTTAATCCATTTGGATTGATTGAATCCCAACTGAAAACATAGGCGAAATCTAAAGAAATTGTATCAGCCGCATCTAAAGAAACAGGTCCGGAACTGAGGACCATTCTTCTATCTTCAGGCGTATTTCCGGCTGTAATTTCCGTCCATCCAGATGAATTATACGGTTCTCCGGAATACATGAAATTTGTTGGTGGGCCGGATGTGTTTCTTCCATTTCCACCATAGCGAACGGGAATTCCATCTAACCAGATACTTCGGAGATAATTGTAATACTCGCCAATTGAATCCGGATAACCGGTTGGTGAATTATTTACATTATCATAATACATGAAATGGTTCATAGTTGATCGTTCACCGGCCTCATCAATTGTCCCGTCGAGATCATTGTCGATACCATCCATTGGATCTGCAATCATACCTTTCAAAACTTTTATATTTTGCATGGGTGGATTCAGTCCATAACCCAATGAAGTTTCATCATTATTATCGCCATTATAGACAAACCCGGCGGCCAATAAAGTATCACATCCCACATAATCATCCTGAGAATTGCCCAGATCCACATCACACCACAATCCTACGTAAACACTATCGTAATCGTTTGTGCTACGGTTTATGATAGTGTAATTATAAAATGTTGTTCTGTTCAATACAATATTACTATCTGAAATTGTAGAACAATTAAAAGCATAAGCTGAAGCATGAACCTCAACACCCAAACGTAGTCCATCACTTGATGCTGCACTTGAGCCAGCTAATGAATCATTAAATATCCGATATAAAAACTGGTCGCCTTTAATTAATGGAAAATCGCCATCCATATTATTGTAAATACCATCATTATTATAATCAACAAAAGGCGCTAAATTATCAGTTACTATTCCATTGCCTTTGGCAGGCCACGTAACAAATTCTTCCGGAATAATATAACTACCATTGCTTACATTACCTGCAAGAAAGTTATATTTAAATTCCTCAATTTTCCATTTATCAATTTTCCATATCCGGTTAAAATCAAGTGAAGTAGAAGAATCAATTGGGGTGGAAAGTCCATCAATAGGACCCGGCCAATAATCAGTATTAGTTTGCCGGTAAGTTTGTACTGAAGCATGCAACTGCCCTCCGGCATCAATGCCTCCAATCCACAAAGCTGAAGCAAACACAGAATTCTTTCCGTCGTCTTTAGGCACTGTATAATGAGAATTGTATCCATCCCAATGCATATCCCCCGAAACCATTATTCCTGCACTGACATCATTTATATTCAGTTTTCTGAAGTTTTCAGGAGTTATATCATCATTTAAATGCGAGACATAACTTGTTAAATCAATTGAATATAAATAAAAACGATACTTATTCAACCACCAAAGTTGATCCGACTGATCAACAACTAAATTAATTCCAAAATTAATAGTTGCATTATTCAAAGCAGGAATTTCATAAAAAGAAATTCCTGAACTCAAACATTTGATAAATAAACTCGCACTGAATGAGTTTGCACGAATTAATAATTCTCCGGCAGTTGTTTTACCAAATATTAATTGCTTGGGAAACTGTAATACAAGATCCCTGTTGTAAAAATCATTCAGGAAACTTTTTAAAATAGAATTTTCTAAATAATAAACCCCACTTGTATTTACCTGTACACCGAGTTTGATTCCACATGATACCCATAATTTGTTGTATATGTCCAGCTCTAAATCAATAATATACCTGCTTAACTCCGAATTGGCATCTGTAAAAACATTCCATACCGATCCGTCAAATGATGTGAGCCCGTTGCGTGTACCGATCCATAATAACCCATTTTGGTCCCGCTCCAGACAAGTAATTGAATCGTTTGGTAAACCTGAATTTAACGTGTTGTATAATGACCATGATGTGCCATTAAAACTTACCAATCCCCCTAATGTTCCGATCCAAATTGTTGAATTAGTTGCATTTATTGTAGTAATAACATTATTGGGCAATCCACTATTGACTGTGCTGTAGATAGCCCAATTTGTACCACTTTTAAATGCTAAACCATTGCTTGTACCAATCCAGACATTTCCGGCTAAATCAAATCTTGTACATGTTGTTGAATCAGATGGTAACGGAGAGTTTCCTGAATTGTAGAATACCCATGATGTGTTGTCGAAAACTCCTACACCATCAGTTCCAAACGATACCCATTTGTTGTTGAAGGCGTCAATGGAAATGTCACTCATCCAGGATGTTCCAACGTTTATTCCTGGGGGTGTCGCATATTGTTGAAAATTGAATTGTGCCCGAATAGATTCAGAAGTTACTATACACATCAGAAAAGTTAGTAGTAAAACTTTTGTTTTCATAGTAACGGGATTTTTTATAAAAGGGATACTCCTTTGCAAATATATACATAGCAAGTTCCATTAGCAAACCAAAATGTAACTATAATATCATGTCTGAAGTCAGCTAATCGTACAAGTAATAGTCTACTTTTCAACACTCAAAATAACTTGCAGCGCCTTCGAACGCTCAGGGTAGCGCTTGAACCTTGTCACCCTTCGACTACGCTCAGGGCGGCGCTTGCCACTTGCCCCCCTCGGCTTCGCTCAGGGAACGAATCAGCACATCAGCACCTTTCGACTTCGCTCAAGGCAACGCATCAGCACATTAGCACATCACCAAATTATGTACAGTCAGTACCTCACACAAACTTCACTAAGTCCCTTTCTTTTTATATCTGGAACTAAGGTCTCTTTTTCAGGATACCCAACCGGAATCAACAAAAAAGGCTTTTCATTTTCAGGTCTCTTCAGAATTGTATTTAAAAAATTCATCGGACTTGGTGTATGTGTTAATGCAACTAATCCACAATAATGAATTGCTTCCAATAATATCCCACATGCAATTCCTACCGATTCAGTAACATAATAGTTCGATGTTTTTTGTCCGTTTTCTAAGTTATAGGATTTTCTGAATACTGCAATCAAAAGAGGAGCCGTTTCCAGAAATGGCTTCTGCCAATTGGTTCCCAGATGCGCCAGATCCTTCACCCATTCATCTTTCATCCTGCCATGGTAGCTTAAGTATTCTTCCTCTTCCGCAGCTACTCGTATTTGAGCCTTTATTTCCTGATTGGTCACCACACAAAATATCCAGGGCTGCTTGTTGGCCCCCGATGGTGCAGTTGATGCCGATAAAATTATATGGTCAATGGCTTCCAAAGGAACAGGGTCGGGAGAAAAATTTCTCACCGTTCTTCGGGTATTTAAGTACCGGTAATGCTCCTCACTTCGCTTAATGGTCTCCTGATCTGAATACCGGACATGCTGATAAGGTATAAAGGAATAATTTTCTTCCATAACTGGTAATTTTAATCAAATATAGTATTGTATGTTCAGAAATTTAGATTTTAATATAGAATTAGCTTCTGTTCTGTTAAATGCCTTTTGTAATAGCATAAATATTTTCCTTCCTTTGCATGGAATCTAATAACCCCGTTACTATGTTAAAATCATTCACGCTGTGTTCACTCTTCTTGCTCGTTCTTTCATCTTCCATCGCTCAGGTTTCTGAAGTTATTAAGTTTGAATGTGCCGATTCAACAGGTTTTCGCGGACTATCTATCATTGATGATAAATTTTTCTGGATGAGTGGTCAACACGGCACTGTTTGCCGGAGTTTTGATGGCGGAACTAGTATTGCCTGCATGACCGTTCCCGGTTGTGAAATGATGGATTTTCGCTCCGTTTATGGCTTCGATCAGAATAAGGTAATCGTTGCCAACATTTGCTCACCGGCTAAAATGATGCTCACTGAAGATAAAGGTACCACCTGGAATGAAGTATACAGTAACGATCATCCCGATGCTTTTATCGATGGCATCGATTTCTGGAATGATCAGGTTGGAATTGCTTACGGTGATCCTATTGATGGCAAAATGTTATTGCTGATTACTCTCGATGGTGGTAAAACCTGGAAGGATTTGCCATTCGACTCCCGACCAAACCTCGAACCCGGTGAAGCTTCTTTCGCTGCCAGCGGAACTGCCATCCGCTGCTATGGTGACGGCAAAGTTCATATAGCCACAGGAGGAAAGGTGTCACGCTTGTTTTCATCCGACGATCTCGGCGGATACTGGCAACAAAAAGCAGTACCTCTTATTCAAGGCGAACCCTCTACTGGAATCTTTTCATTCGACTTTCTGAATGATAATCAGTGGGTATTTGTCGGAGGCGATTATAATACAGAAGCCGGTACCACCGATCATATTTTTTTAACAGCTGATCAGGGTGAATCGTGGATTGTTCCCAAAACTCCAACTCGCGGCTACCGGGAATGTGTACAGTTTATTTCTGAAACTTCTATCATCGCAGTTGGTCCGAACGGTATCGATATTTCTGTTGATAGCGGTATAAACTGGAAACCCTTCAGCGATGAAAAAGGTTTTCACGTTATTCGTAAATCTCGCGTCGGCGACCTCATTATTATTGCCGGTCAAGCCGGGAAGGTTTTGAGAGTAAAGAAATAACTGGCAAGTCTCATTCTATACTTTATTCGTAATTTCACTGTTCTGTATTTACGGAAACTCTCTATGCGACTGCTATTAGTTCTTCTGTTTTTGCACCATTTTGCCTTTGCTCAGGGCGTATGGACTTCCAAAGCTCCCTTTGCGGGGATGAACAGGGATGATGGTGTTTCATTTACAATCGGTCAATTCGGTTATCTCGGAACTGGTATGGATGCCGGATTTGGTCTCACCAAAGACTTTTGGCGATATGACCCTGCTACCAATTCCTGGAGTCAAATTGCTGATCTAAACGGTACAAAAAGGCAATATAGCGCCTCTTTTGTGTTAAATTCAACCGGATTTGTGGTTTCTGGTATCGATGAAAATGGTGTATATCAGACTGATAACTGGGCATACGACCCGATTTTGAACTCCTGGTCGCCTAAATCACCATTACCCGCAGCCGGCCGCTCGGGTGCAAGAGGTTTCTCTCATTCGGGTAATGGATTTTTAGTTTCAGGAAGAAATCAAACTACCTGCTTTGATGATTTATGGATTTATAATCCCACCTCCGATTCCTGGGCGCAAGGTCCCGACCTGCCTGGATTACCTCGCTTTGTTGCTGCCGGATTTAATAGTCCATATGGTTTTCATATAGGCACAGGCCGTGATATTACCGGAAATTACTTTGATGATTGGATGGAATTTGATGTGAATGCTAACCAATGGAATATCCTGAACAATTTTCCTTCCACACCAAGAAGTCATGCCATTGCATTTAGTATTCCTCCTTACGGATATATCGGAACCGGAATAAGTAGTGCCAATAATTATTTTCGAGATTTTTATCGGATAGATCTTTCAACAGGAAACTGGACAACAGCAACTGCAATGCCCGGAAACTCCAGAAAAGGTGCTGCTGCGTTTGTGATTAATTCAAAAGCTTATGTAGGTATTGGTATCGACAGCTCTAACTTCAGGTTAAACGACTTTTACGAATTCGAACCCGATACAGCAACCGGCTTGAATGATGTTGTTACTGTTAGTACTTCCATAATTTCATACCCGAATCCGTTCTATGAAAAAACGGAACTGCATTTTTCGAATGAAATTAATGAAGGCGATTTGGCACTCTATGATGCAAACGGTTCCAAAGTGCTTGGTTTAAATTTTCAAAAGAAATCACAAGTTGCTATTTATGGCGATGAACTTACTCCGGGTATTTATTTTCTTTGCATCACTTCA
Source organism: Bacteroidota bacterium (assembly GCA_016713525.1). Lineage (GTDB taxonomy): Bacteria > Bacteroidota > Bacteroidia > AKYH767-A > OLB10 > JADKJB01. The sequence goes on from JADJOZ010000014.1 coordinate 16,080, forward strand.
AACAATAAAATAATTGCAACATCCAAACTGATCAGGTTAGAAAAGCCATGAAGACACTTAAGATAATAGCAAATATTTTACTGATCCTTACAGGGATCAATGCCATTGCTGCCGGATATTCATTCATTGCTGATCCAACAGGCAGCGGACTCGGAATTACAGTTGACTATTTAAAACATGCACCATTCAACAACTTTCTTATCCGGGAATAGTTCTGTTTACCGTAGTAGGTCTGGGTGCACTATTCACTGCGTATGTTTCGTTAACCGGAAGAAAATTTTGGCCTATCATGTTTCTTGGTTACGGGCTGTGCTTTCCGGATGGATCATTATTCAATATATCATGCTGCAGGCTTTTCACCCCTTACAAGCAGTATTTTTTAGTATCGGATTATTCCTCACTGTAGTCGGCCGATTACAGGTATCTCATAAATAATTTGTTCGTCACATCTTAATGTGATTTATAGGTCAATTCTTTAGATTTGCCTAACTTTGTCAGCAATCACTTGCCAAACAATTCCTATGAAAAATTCCATTGCATTAATTTTGCTGTGCTTTTTGTGTACAGCTTCTACCCAATCATTTTCTCAAACGCATCAAATAACCGGTCGCATAAGCGGAACAGGTGGAGAACTTCTTACCGGTGCTGTTGCTGAACTTCGTAATGCAAAAGATTCGTCACTTGCAAAAGTCAGTGTTGCTGATGTAAATGGTGTTTATCATTTGGAAAATCCGAAAGCCGGCAGTTACTTTATTAAAACCAGTTTCCTGGGATATGATGCATGGTTCAGTGAATTGTTCAGCTATGATGGCGCATCCTCAAAAACTATTTCCGAAATAAAAATGAAAGCTACAGCTGTTCAATTAAAATCGGCTGAAATTTCTGCATTCCGCCTCTGGTCGAAGTGAAAGCCGACAAAACCGTTTTTAACGTGGAAAACAGTATCAATTCAACCGGTTCAACTGCATTTGAACTGTTGCAAAAAGCTCCAGGAGTAGTTGTCGATAACAACGATAATGTTTCACTTAAAGGAAGAGGTGGTGTGATGGTCCAGATTGATGGCCGCCCGACACGTATGACGGAAACGGAATTGGCAGATTATCTGAAAAGTATTCAAAGTACAGATGTGGAATCTATTGAGCTAATCTCCAATCCTTCATCGAAATATGATGCTGAAGGAACTGCCGGAATCATTAACATAAAATTAAAAAGAAATAAAAATTATGGTACCAATGGTTCGTTGACTGCAGGATATGCCATCGGTAAATATTCAAAATACAACACTGCTATTTCTTTAAATACCCGAACACCAAAATTAAATATCTTCACCAACTACAGCAATAACTGGGGTGATCGTCAGAATGAATTTTATCTCTATCGCGAACAAAATCCATACACTTTTACGCAGTCATCTATTTCTAAAAGAAGTGGATTAAGTCACAACTATAAAGCTGGTCTCGATTATTCCATTAACAAAAAAAATAATGTGGGCTTAATGGTCACCGGAAATTACAGCGACACTAAAAGTGTTCAAACCAACCGCAACGAAATTCGTGATTTCTCAACTCAGGTTGTCGATAGTATCTTAAAGTCCGATCAGTCTTCAAAAAACCTGAATAATAATATTAATGTTAACCTCAACCATCAATACAAAGATACCCTGGGGCACGAATTAAACAGCGACTTCGATTTCGGTCGTTACGAAAGTGATCGCAATTCATACATCCCAAATGAATATGTAACTCCCGATTACCAAACACCACTATCTTCAACATACTATCGTTCTATTACTCCAACAACGATCAATATTTTTACTTTTAAATCTGATTACACACAAAATTTATTCAAAGGTAAAGTTGGTTTTGGTGTGAAGACTTCTTTTGTAACTACCGATAATACTTTTAATTTCTATAATATAGAAGGTAATATTGAAACACTTGATGATTCACGCAGTAACCAATTTGAATACACCGAAAATGTTAATGCAGTTTACCTGAACTATCAACGCACCATTAAAAAAATCGATTTTCAGGTAGGTGTCCGCGTTGAAAACACGCAAAGTGAAGGTGACTTAAAAAGTGCAACTGCTGTAGATGATAAAAATGTGAAACGCGATTACACCGACTTCTTCCCGAGTGCCGGTTTAACTTACAATGTACATAAAGACCACTCTATTGCTGCAGTATTCAGCTCCCGAATCGACCGTCCGAATTATCAGGAATTAAATCCGTTTGAATATAAATTGGATGAGCTAAGTTTTCGGAAAGGAAATCCGTTTTTGAATCCCCAATACTCCAACAAAATTGAATTATCGCATACTTATAAATATGCAACTACAACCAGTGTCAGTTACAGTAAAACAAACGACTTCTTTGCACAAATTGCAGATACCATTGCCGGAGGTAAAAGTTATCTTTCTCCCCGTAACCTGGCAACAGAAGAAGTGCTTAGCCTCGATTTTAGCACCTCTTTACAACCGGTGAAGTGGTACAGCATTTATTTGAATGCCAGCGTTACTAATCAGAAATATGTAGCCGACTTTGGTGGCACAAAAACCATTAATACTTCATTGACTGCTTTCAGCATGTATGCGCAAAACACTTTCAAACTTCCATATGCATTCACTTTCGAAATTAGTGGATGGTATAATTCAGGCGGCGTTTGGGGTGGTGCATTCCGTTCCGAGGCACAAGGATCACTTGATTTAGGATTACAGAAAAAATTACTACACGACAAAGCCACTTTAAAACTATCTGTTACCGACATCCTGGAAACAGCACCCTGGAAAAGTTACAATACTTATGCAGGAATTGTAAACAGGGCGAATGGCAACTGGGAAAGTCAGCAATTCCGTATCTCTATGACCTGGCGCTTTGGAAACACACAAGTGAAAGGTGCACGCCAACGGACTTCCGGTAGTGAATCAGAACAAAAACGTATTGGGGGAGGAGAGTAAAATTAATACTTTAAAAACTTCACTGATTCAGTGTTGCCACCATCAAACATTCGTAACATATAAATTCCCTGGGCAAAATGACTGGCAGGAAGTTGGATTGTATTCAATCCTTCCTTAACATGTACATTCCCTGAATTGATAGTTCTTCCTGAATAATCTATTATTGAGTAGCTTACATTATTTTCTGTTAAACTATTAATATTTACTACCAACTCATTCGATTGACCATTATAAAAGGCATTCATACTTTGCTGACCTGTGGTTTCAATATCTGTTTTTTCACCTGCTTCAATTGGGGAAATGCATGGAACTGTCACCCTTATGAACCCTGTGGTGTCTTTACAACCTGAATTCTCAGCAATTGCCTTATAGCTTCCGGTTGCAACTGCATTAAATGATGAACTATTGGCCCCTGAAATTAAAGAGTTGTTATTTAGCCAATTGTAACTATAACCAGCACCTGTTGGTTGGGCGTTTAACGTAACCGATTGTCCTTGACAAAATGTTAGTGGACCAGACGCTGTTAATGTGGCTGTAAATGGGGTACCAACAAGAGCCTGAGCTGTTGCAGCATTGCTGTAACATCCTGTGGCCAATTTCCAGTCATAAATTCCATAATAAACAGGTAATGTATCATAGGTAAGACCATTTAAATATCCCAGAATATAAAGCGAATTATTTAAAGTTGAAAATGGATATGAAAAGCCCGACGTATTAACATCAAACGTGTAGGTTGGGCCGGTAATCACCAGATCATACATAACACCATTTTCAAGAACAAAATTTAGAGGAATAGTAGTTTTCCCCGATCCACCCACTACAGAAAATGATTGTGTTGCTACATTCGTTGTTGTTCCGGCAATTTTCAATGCAACACCCAATGTTCCCGTTGTCTGGGGATAAATAGCAAACGATACTAAACGGGCCGGTACATCCACAAAAAAGCGATGTCCAAACTTCCCGGTTTGCAATGTAGCAGCTGTTCCGATACCGATATCCGGATGTCCGCCAAAACCCATACCACCTGTAGTTGCTAAAGCAACATAATCAGTGGTAGTATTTACAAATGGCGAATAGGTATTACCAGTTGCAAGCAAATCATTTGTTGCTGAAGCCTGATACCATTCAATATTCCCAGCCCCTGTAGCTGATAAGTTAACAACCCCGGGCCCACAAATAGTTGCGCCGGTTGCTACCGGTGTACCTGGTAAGGTAATAATATTTACATCTGCATACAGTGTATCCGACTCACATACACCACTTGTGATTACAACCCTGTAATGCATGAATGATGTTGGAGTAACTGTTATCTGGGGCTGATTATTAATTCCAGTTGCATTTGTCCAACCAGAGCCCGATGATTGCTGCCATTTATAACTAGCTGTTGGAGGATTTAGAACTTTTAGAATAGCAGATTGACCCGCACAAATATTGACAAGTGTATCCTGTAATACAATACCGACGAGTTTAGGGTAAACAACTATATTTATCTGATTGCTAAACGATGTCATACATCCCGAATCAGATGCCATTAAGCGATATATAGAAGTTTGCATTGGTGTAAAAGTATAAACAGAATCATTCGCACCTGGCCCGGTTTCATCCACCCATACAGTTCCGAATTTTCTTTGCCATTGCATATTTCCTGTATTCCAGATTACACTCAATGTGATGGAATCGCCACTGCAAATAGTATCATTGGTAGTAGAGATTAATCCACCGGAAACACAATTATTTATGGTAACTTGCTGACAAGAACTAAATAAACTATCAGATGTATAAATACAAACGTTATAAGTTCCGGGATTTTTATACATATGCCATGTTACCAATCTCTGTCCGTCCGTACGTACTCCATCACCAAAATCATAAAATAAATCAGTTCTTCCTACAGAATAATTTCGCACATGAATGCCGGGAAAACCTGAAGAAGTAAAATCCGTGATTTGAAAATCTAAAAACACCGGAGTACTGCTATTTACCCAGCCAAGAGAACTGTCATATCCTCTCACATTCAAACCATTTGCATCAGTCCAACTAACTTCACCATTATTAATAACCAGTCCGGAAGGATTTCCAACAACCTGAGCAGAATCCTTAACCCATACTTTCAATTGCTGATTATAAACCTGATAAAATACCTTAAGTGGTCCGGTTGCCGGATCTGAAAGATATGCCAGAACACGGTCTTCAATAAAATAATTTGTGATATCAGCATTTAGTATAGTATCAATCATCCAACTATTTAATTCCTGATCATAAGTAAAACCATAAAGGGGAAATTGAACGGATTCTTCCCATGCAAAAAAGATACCTTTATCCATACTGCCTACAACATAATCAATAGGGAAATACCTTCTTTGGTGTAATAATGCATCATACACGGATATAGAATAGTCAGAAAAACATCCGGCGTCCACAACAACATAATCATCAGAAATATTAACCCAAAATGGACACCCACTCCATGTATTATTTACAGTGTCAGCCACCGGATCATAAAAATAATATTCAAAATAATTGTCATAATCTGTATATAAAAAGTATTCTTGTGATCCAGCCATCCAAGGCGCGTAAATATCTTGCTGGGAGCTAACATCCTGTGAATCTTCATCCCATAAACTGATCCATTTATGATAGTATAAATTATATCTATAGTACTGGCTATTATAATTATAAGTCATTGAAGCTGGGCTATATGATTCATAACGTCTTCGAACCCACATGGTGCCACTAACTATATTTTCTTGTTTAGTAGCAGTTAGAACAGGGATGATTTTTTGAACAGAAAATTCATGTAAAATGTAATCGTAAATCAGAAATTCCATTTTGGGAGCCTGAACACCAGGTGAAGTCCAGAACGTATAAGTTAATATGCCATCGTGATTTCCAGTTATAATAATGATGTCGGTCGACCAGTCTGTATTATACGTTACATTTGTTTGAAATAGCGAATCGTATACCGAACATTCCAGTCGCTGCTGGCCGCCATTGAAAGCGATAGTTGCCGATACAGGATAATGAACAAATAAATCCTGCGCTTTTGATTTGCCGGCAATCAGTAATAAAAAATAAATCAGCACCATAATATGCCTGTAAAATTTTCTAATTACCATGATTTTATAGCTTTTGAAGTAATTACTTTATTGCTTCCACTTATCCTTATAATATAAATTCCCGAGGCCAAATTGGTAGTGGAAATAAGCGTTGATGATATACCCTCATCGAGTACTAATTGCGAACTAAACAGTTGCTTGCCTGTTATATCTAATATTGATACTGTAATTTGCTTCTGTACATCAGAGCTGGAATTAAGTTCAAGATTACCATTGCTATTGAAAAATGCTGAAACACTAAATTCATCGCTATCAAAAGTTAAATTTTCAGTTTTATCCTGTGGGTTTAATGGTTGTATACACAAGGAACTGTAATTCGCTTTAAAGGAGATGTTGCTGAGCAATTTGCAGATGAAACAAGTAAGGAATAATTGCCCGGTAATTTCACAGAATAGTTTGCCCCAGTGTGACCGGTGCTTATTCCATTTTTATACCATAAGTAAGAATAGTTGCCTACAGGTTGACCAATGAGATAAAGCGAATCGCCCTTACAAAACCAGGGTACCCCTCCAAAAGGAATAATAGCAGGTGTGAATATAGCAGGGTAAACTGTTGCTGTACAATTGGAGTTATTACTCAAACACCCTGTTGAAAATTTCATGTTGTATATATTTATAAAATCAGGTGTTGAATGAAATGTAGAGTCAACATAACCAGTAATTGTAACCGGACTTCCTGAAATATTCAATGGATAATTAAACCCTGAAATGTTCGCTATTAAAGGAGCCGTAGCTGAAATCATCAGGTCGTATGAAACATTTCCGGGGATACTGAAAGATAAAGGAATTGTGTTTAATCCGGGAGCAATTATCAGAGATTTATTCGTTGATGCTATTTTTCGTAGTACTGTACTAAAGAAATGTAAAGTACACAAGAATCCGATCCAAATACATCAATGGTTGCTAAAGTCACCGGAGTTAACGACATTAGTCTGATGCCTTTCATCTGTCCCATTATAATTCAAAGTTGTTCCAATAGTTGTATCCGGTACTCCGGCTTCAGTAACAACACCATCACTTACCTTGACTATAAAGGTTGTTGTGCTGGAAACAAAAGGAGAAAATGAATTACCCATATGCAAAAATGAAGTCGAAGATGAAGAAGCAAACCAGTGTGCAACTCCGACAGACGAAACTGAAAGATTTACTGTATCCGGACCACATGAAAAGTCCGGAACCGTAGTTGGAGGAGCAGGAAAAGGAATTTCATTTACCGTTATCGTGTCAGTTGTATCTGCAAAACAGACTCCAGAGGTTAGTATAGGCTCTGTATAATCCATCACCACTAATGAGTAATGAATTTGTAGTGGCTGAGAAATTATACCAACTGGTACCCACATCTTTTTGCCACGTATATTGTGAAGCATTCGATCCTATTACATATACCCTGTAAGAATTATTGGTACATTGTTCTATAAGTGAGTCTGAAATGAAATAACTACTCAGTTGCTTTTCAAACTTAACTTTTAATGAATTTGAAACATTAGGTATACAGCCGGGAAGCTGAACCTTGGCACGATATTCAGCAATGGTATCAGGACTTACAAAATATTGTTGTGCAGTTGCACCAGGTAATATTTCATCAATCCAATTGTTACCATATTTTCTTTGCCATTGAATGTTACCATTAAATGAAGAAAGCGATAATTCAACTGAATCGCCCTCACACCGTATTGAATCGGAAGCCATTGCTGTTCCCGCATTTCCACAAATATTGAATGTAATTGGCTGACAAGAATTTTGGCCGGTTGCTGAATCAACTATGCAAATATTGTATGTCCCGGAATTTTATAGGAATGCCACAACACATGACGGTTATCCATAGATTGTATCCCATCTCCAAAATCATAATATATATTTTCTGTACCAATGGAATAATTACGGACAAAAATTACAGGTGCGCCTTCTGAGAATATAATCTTCAAGGGCAAAATGCATTAACAAAGTGGTGTTGTAATTGCCCCATCCTGTGACCTGATCATAACCACGTATATTAGTTCCATTTGCATCATTCCACTTTACTGTCCCATTTTCTATGGTTAAACCTGAAGCAACTCCATTGACTGCGATCGAATCACGAACCCATTGGTGCAGCAAAGGATTATAAACCAAACAATGCACTTTTTTGCTACCCTGGAATGGAATCAAAATAAGCAACTCACCTTCTTTTGCAGTGGTAGAAGTTATGAAAGGTGAGTATACTGAATCAGTAACCCAATCCTGCACACCCTGGTCATAAATAAAAAGAAATGCTTACTTAAATCGGTCGTGTCTTTTGCATAATAAATTCCTCGTGTTGCTCCTTTTGTTAAATTTTCCCGGGAATATTTACAATACTCAGCTTTTACCGGATCATAAGTAAAGTAATAGTATTGATCAGGTTTATTGTCCTTGTAGCCATACGCATAATCATCTTTAAATACGGTAACACTATTATTCACATTCTGATTAATTACGTTATTCTTGATAGGGTCCATGAAATGAAACTCATTATATAGTTCAGCATCATATACAAAGTCTGTATTGCCTGAAGGTGTATAATACCAGGATAAGGAAGGTAAAAGTTCCTCTACAAAAAACCAATACCATTGATGTTCATACAGATCATATCGGTAATATTTTACAATTGCCCAAATCCATCCATCATTGTCATGGTGCTCAACAACCGATACCCAAATCCGTCCGCAAACAACATTAACTCCAATATCGGTTCCGGTTGGTATTTGAACCTGCTCGTCAACGAATTGATGTAAATTATAATCATAAATAATAAATCCAACTGACGGGAATTGAGTAACCCCACTTGTCCACAATGTGTACCCTAATTTTCCAAAATTGTTGGAAGAAATAACATGGCTCTCCGATCTCCATGGAGTATTATAAGTCACCGTTGTCTGAAGCAGTGAGTCATAATTAGTACATTGTAGTCTGGTTTGTGTACCATTAGATCCAATCGAAACTGATATCGGATATTCCTGAAAATAATTTTGACCGAATAGCTGATTGCTAAAAATTATTAGAATGGTAAAAAATAAAGCAGTATTTTTCATTACAATTTTAAGATTAATTTTTTAAACTCTGGCTTTGAACTAATATCAGTTAAATATTCTTAATTAAAACTTTGTTAAGATGGAATAGAATTTCTAATACTTTATTATTTTTTAGTAATTTTATGTTTATCATTTGCAATAGTTACAAAATAAAGGCCCGATGAAAAATTATCGAATTTTATTCTGATTATATCTTCTCCTGCATTTGCATAAAAATAATGCTTAATAATAATTCTTCCGGAAGGATCACTAATTACAACTTGATCTAGTTCAGATTTTATTTGAATTGTATTGATTATAATTGATGTTTCATCTTGATCAAAATAAGCCGACACTGCTGTTTTCTCCTCTGGCTCCAATGCTTGTATGCAAGGCATCGTTATTCTTACTGATGAAGAAGTGTCCTACACAGCAAACCGTTATTAAGAAACCAATTGATAAGTTCCCGGCTCTTTTACTGTAAAAAAGAAATCCTGTTTGACCTGTAAATATTCCATTTCTCAACCACTTAAATGTTAATCCTGCTGTAGGTTGAAGCCGCCAGAACCAGAGAATCACCTTTACAAAATGAATTTGCTCTGAAAGGGATATTATGGAAGGTCCAAAAATTCCAGGTGTCACTTGTGCCGAACATTTTTTCTGGATGATTTACATCCATTTGTAAATCGCAAATCATAAATATTAATAAAATCATTGGCACTGTGAAAAAGTTGAATCTACATACCCAATGATGGTTACAGGAATTGTCGATCCGGTCAATGGATAATTAAACCCGTTGGTATTAACTGAAAGTGGAACACTTGAGAGAATCAATAATTATGTCTGTTATTGTTTTTCCAGGTATAAGCCAACCTAAATTGATTGAACTTTCGTTCCTGTTGCTGTTACCGGAGTGGTTTTGGAATAAGAGTTTACCAATTTGTGAATATGCTTTACAATATTAATACCCGATTGAATTGGGTGAATGCTTAACACTTTCAAGATAATTGACTCTGTCGTTTGTAATCTTATTCCTGAATTTTGACCAGTTGTGGTTGAGATGGATCCAACAGAATTATCCGGTAATCCCATACTTTGAATTATTCCCATAGTTGCCGCAACTGAGAAATTTACTGTGCTGCTTACATATGGACTGTATGTATTTCCTACATGTGCTACAGAATCCTAACGAATTCCCGGATGATACCAATGAATATTGTTAGTCCCGGTTGCTGGCTCCTAAATTGCGAATTCCCGGACCACAACGGGTTCCACCTACTACAGTTGGAAAACCAGGTGTTGAATCGGGCAATACAATTATTGAATAACGTATCTGAAAAACAATTTCCACTGGTAATCACCGCACGAAATTGAGTACTACTAGTCGGATAAGCATTAATGTATCCATTTAACCCCACCAGGAAATAGACCCACCCACTTCCAGTATTTTTTGCCACTGATAATCACAATTAATGTTATTTACATCTAATACTACAAATGAACCCTGACAAATTGAATGAAAATCACCAACTGAATAATTACTGGTCTGTGGATGCGAAATAAGCTCTCACGGATTAGAAAGGCGGGCAAACAATTTCCTGAACAATTTTTGCTCTGTAATTTACGTGTCGAAATAGGATAAATAGTATAAGTATCACTTGTACTTCCGCTCCAGTTTCATTAACCCAAGTAGTCCCATCAAAACTTTGCCATTGCAAAAACGCCATTGTAGCTATCAATGGATAATGTAGCACTATCCCCAGCACAAATTTCATAAGCATTCGCGGTTATTAAACCACTTGTAGCACAAATATTTATTGAAACAGTTTGACACCAGCTTTGAGTTCCTGCGAATCTGAAATACACACATCGTAGGTCCCGATGCAGTATATATATGATGTAAGGGATTTTTCCTGGGAAGTGATAGTAACCCATCCCCAAATTGAAAACAATTGCATCGGTACCTATTGAAGATTTCTAACATAAATCATCGGATGACCTGCACTGGTAAATCATCCAAATTAAAATATAAAATGGCGTAGTGTTATAATTACCCCATCCTGTACTATTGTTAAAATCCTATCGTATGCGCTCCATTTGCATCATCCAAACTACCGGTTCCATTTTCAATTTTATGTCCGGTAACTGTTCCGGATGTTGCCTGGGAATATTTCACCCACATTTTGTACCGGATGATAAGCCATACAATATACTTGAGAATTTATTCTATATGTTACCACCCTGTCTTTTATTTTTAAGTTGGTGATATTAGCGGCAATTACTGTATCTGTAACCCATATTTTTCTTCATGGGGTCATAAACAAAAAAATAATTATAACTGGAAGAATCATAAGCATAGGCTAGAAATATTCCATTAGTACCAGTTCCAATTAATCCACTATGGGGATATTGCACAAGTTTTGATAGGATGCATCGTAAACGAAATACTCGGCATACGTTGAAATCCCCATAATTAACAAACCAATCATCTTCTTGAATAATTACTTAGTCCAAATTAGGTGAAAGAACATTATGCAGTTGATCACTTACAGGGTCATAAAAAGAAATCGCAAATCATATTGATCTTTTATTCTGTCGCTATTACCCATAGTTGGATAATTCCAAACCATTTGATTGAAAAAAATCATAACAGCCTTTATAACTCACCCATTTGGTGATAAAGTGGATTGAATCTGTAGTAATCAAGTGTATATAAATAATCTCCTGACCAAACAGGAAAGTCCTTCTTTATAACTTCTATCCAGGTAGGACCACAACATACCGATGCATATCCATCTAAGCCAGAATCAAAAACGACATCGACCAACTCGTGCCAAGAAAACATGAAGTGTGCCTCATCATAAATTATGAAACCTACTTGGATTATGTTGGACTCCCGGACTATTCCATAATATATCCCACTTTTCCATAACTGTTCCCGGTTATAATCAGCTGTTTACTCACCCACGGAGTACTTTATAACTTATTGTAGTCGACAATGTGGAATCGAAAACACTAAATTGGATTTTTTGTAAGCTACCATTAGATTGTATTCAGCTTGTGTAGGCAAGTGCCGCATAATCTTGAGCTTTACACTGAAGAAGAAAATGTTTATCATCCAAAATAGAATAAAAAGATGCTTCATACTGAAGGAAATTTAAATATTAAATCGTAATCAAACTTACTAGTTTTTTAACTACGAATTACACCTGGTGCTATTCTTTTAAACAAGTCCTGAAGTAAATAAAAAGGCGCTATATTGCCGATTTAACGTACATTTATTATTAAAACATGTTAAATGTCCACTGGTCATTGTCAAAATAGATACTGGCATCTCGAGCTAACAACTTAAATTTTAGCTTTTTACAGTATTTGGCGATAAAGAGCTTGTTTATTCCAATTACTATTGATCATACATCTACTTCCACATTCACCAGGCCGGGTTTCCCATTTTACCTTCCGGTAATCATCATAGCACTTGCGGATCTCTTCTTCGCCTTCTTCATCACAAATGGCCCATAGGCAACTACCGGTTCATTATGCGGGCGACCACCCAACAACCAACAACCTCTGTTCCTTCGCTGCTAAAGATGTTCACCAGATTTTTACCACGCTCAAATAAAATTACCTGATTGGCTTTTGCCTGGACTTTCCTTCAGTCTCCAGATTCCCTTTAATCACATGTATAAAAGCATTGTGCGTTTCATCAACCGGAATGCTCAGCTTACATCCGGCATTCATGTTGATGTGAAAATAAAATACCGGAAACATGGTTTCTATCTTTGACTTCGCATCAAACATCTGGCCTAAAACAATTTTGCCTTATAATCCTTTTCCTTTATATCAGCCATTTTATCACTATGAAAAACGTTTAGCTGTTGGATCGGTGAATTATATTTATGCAGGTGCATTCAACCAAATTTGAAACCCAGGATAAATTCCTCCATTTTTATGCCAATTGCTGTCCCGTTTCCCCTATGTGAACACTTCCACGTCCGAATTAAACATCATGAAATCACCTTTGCTTGGTAATCGAAAATCATAATTCAGACTATCACGGTGATGACCACTTCCTTCTAAAAAATAAGTAATCGGATTATTCCCGCATGTGGATGTGCACCAACACGCAAAGGTTTATCGTTGGGATTTACTTTACCGGTCCAAATGCTCGAAAAAGACCACACGGTGAAAACGTAATGTTGATCACCCGGAAATGCACGAGCACAGCATGTACCCACCATGGTTTTGTCGGTATTT
>JADJOZ010000015.1 GCA_016713525.1 Bacteroidota bacterium
TGATCCAAAAGTGAAGTGATCTGTGTCCAACTAAACCACCAAGCCATACAACGAATCATAAATGATTGTCTGGTTTCATTCTCAAATTTGGGAAACATCATCCCTAAAATTAGAAGCAGTGAGCAAACATATGTCAAACTATAAAAAATCGTTGTATTCTTTGTCTCAGATGCGGTCATTAACCAGAACTGTAACCAAAATGCGTTTTATATTATCTGTTTTAGTCAAATGTATTCTGTGTCATGCGGCAAACAATAATGCCCACTACCCCTTCAATTCACTACAAACACAAACTATTAACCCTGCATGAAACGCCAATTGGCACTAGTTTGTGTCTGGTTATTCTGAAGGCATGAAGTACCTCCCTCATTCTTGCCTCCATAAAAATACATCATCAAAAACCAATTGCCAAATTTTTGGAAAACAATTTGATTGTTCATATTGCATTTAATGTCAAGTGTTTACGAGTCCTGGAACGGAAAATGCATCTAAGTCTAGTATTCGTCTGATTAATTAGATAGGTAGTGGCGCATTTGTCGGACTAGAATTATTAACCTAAACGGAATTTCGGTTTTTGTGAGTCTGAAATATGCATATAAGTCAACTATATTTTAGTTATGACACATTGAGATTAGAAACACAATTTTCATTTCTAATAATTTCATAAAATAATTATCCAACTATCGTAATAATAAATAGTACCAAAAATTTCTGCCCATATTTTTCTTAAATGTTGCTTCTTCGATTTCAGAAATTTCTTTCCAATCAGCATAAGATAAGCGGAATAAAATATTACAGAGTATCGTTGTATAATGTGTAAAAGAAATCATCTGTAGCTATAATTCTCCGGAAAATTATACTCACTATAGTAAGGTAAATCATTAAAATACTAATTGTATCGGCAATAAAAGTCGACTTTATATTCAAGTAAATAACCATACAATAGACTACGGTTTCAACAATATAAATCCAGAATAAGTCTTTGGCACCAAAGTCTGGAAAATAATACATTCCTAACGGAAGAAAATTAATTAATATGAAAATCCATCGCACCCGGTCTTTGATGTTTTGAACCAAAATAAGCAAGAAAATGTTTTAATAGACTCCACATGGTTTCAGATTCTTAATCTTATTCATAGCCTTTGTTTGTGCAAAACCCCTTTATCATTCACTTTTGTTAGTAGCGTGTTAAAATCGACCGAGACTTTTTTATCACAAAAAGTTATAAAACTCGCATAGTTAGCCAAAGATATAAAAAAGTAGGTATTGTTCAAATTACTCATTTTTAAAGCTACCACGAATATAAATTGTAAGAAATGAAGCAACCCTGAAATATTTAAAACCAATATGTTCCGCAGCAACAAATATTAGCAATTTGCACTAACCAAAATTGCGAATAGGTATAATTATGAGTCGCCAAGTTCCTATGTTTACTTATTTCTTTTTTGAACAATGATATTAAAAATGGTTCTTACGAAAGTTAGGCCTAGTAAGAGATAGCAAGTAAACCGTAATAGTAATGACAAACTAGTCATTCCAAATTCAATAAACATATAATGTCCGCCATTCATAAATTCGCATGGCTTGTTGATTAAATTTGTCAAGAGCGCAATTAAGTTAATCCTAGAACATACTGAATAATCGAAATAGGTTCAATAGGCTTTTTTAAGATAAATATTTGTATAATCTGAATTAATGCCGGTCCTATAAAAAGATAAAAACAAGTGGTTATCAATGCAGCGGCGGAAACATTAATTGAAGCATCATGCATGAAATATGCTACGCATTCGGGTGTGTTTAGATAAAAGTAAACTGCAAAGAAAACAAAAGTTAGCAAGTTGATAATTAATAGATATTGTGATTTCATTAAAGTCCTCCGTTTATCTTATAGGGTTGACCATAGCGTTTCGCATCGACACAATGATGGCATCCCGAAAGTTTTCGAAAAGATATAACCATGAACTGCCAATTCTGTACATATGTTATTATACGTTCGTTTTTCTGTGCTTACCATTCGTCAAATTCCATAAAGTCAAGGTCTGCTTCTGTTAATGTATGTTCGTATTCAATTACTTCCTGGAAAGCTTTGTCAACAATATTTTTATTTTCATACCAAGTTTCATCTTCATATGCACAAACTCCATTGGTCAGTTCAGTCAAGATTGCGCTTGTCAATGACGCAAATCTTAATTCAAAACTGTCGCTTGCGTGCCAAACAAAGGAGACTACAATTTTACATTCCTTAAGTCGAGCTTCTATTTCAGGGGTTGCAAATGGAACTTCAGGTTGCTTTTTACTCAAAAGCTTGTTCAAGAAACTTAACTTTGGTTTTAAGTTTTCTTTTGTTGTTTGCAGGTCAAACTCTTCCATGTAAAATTCAAAACCACTTTTTAAATCTTTGTCTTTTAAACAATTGAAAGCAGGATTTTTCAAGCGGAACTTAAATGGTAAGAAGCCTGAATCTTCATCAGCGTCAAACCTAAAATCAGGATGAACACTGGCGACCATGTCAAAATCATTTAGTCGTTTCATGATTTTTGGAATCATGTCCTTGAAACCTTCTTGCAATAAACTTTAAAACGCTAAGCTCATATTATTTTTTGTCGTTTCTTTTTAAATGCTACAATCGGTAGGGCTTCTCCATAGGTGGTACTTTTCAAGCCGATCCTGGTAGCTATCGGAAGTTTGACAGTACCAGCGGTTATAAATGCTCAAATGTTGCTATTCGCAATGCTGTTCATAGCTGCCTATTTTATAGCATTGTCTATGGTAGTCTTGTTATTATTTCGTATCCTAAAATATACTATTGAAAGGCCGATTAAAGTAACAATGATACCAATATTCCTTTCAAAATCCATTACTGCCTTCGTCCCCGAGTCAACAGATTTGTATCCTGTGCTTTTAACCAGTTTCTTAAATGAATTTCTGTTGAAATCAATATGCAAGTGACAATAATAATTCCGTTAAAAAAAAATAGCCAGTTTGTCTTTTTGTGTTTCTTTGCAGCAATGTAATTTGTCACGACCAAATAAATTGGCAAAAAATAGCATCGTAATAAGGCCTTCAATAATCGTTGCAGAAGTAACGCTATCAGAGCCATTAAACCACATTGGTCGAACTATTAGATGAATTCCAACTGTCGAACCATAGCTTAATAAGATAACTATTGTCCAATATTTAAAATTATTTCGTAACATTGTTAGTCTTTTCCTTATGGTTTTGCTATTTAAGGTTTTCGGCTTTGCCACAGTTATGGATTTCGAAACACTTAACTTTTAGTTAAACACAAGTATTGATTGAGCACAATTTCCATAACTATCGGGCTCATTTAAGTACAGATCCCGCTGTTTTGCCAAACCGATGCTATTGGCTGTTTTTTGTCCAAATATATGCTCTTTCTGTTTGATGTTCGGTTTTTATATGGTTGCCGTTTGATGATGTCAATAATTGTAAGCCCAACTTCTTCAACAATAGTCTTTATTTTATCAACTTCAAAGAATTGGAATTTTATTTTTACATCTTTGTCAAGAAACTTATCAAGGCATACGGTTTCGTTTCCGATATGAAATGAAAATAAGAATTCGCCATTGTGTGAAAGAACTCTTTTAACTTCACTTAGTGCTTTTCTTACTTGTTCATAGTCAAAATGAACAATCGCATAAAAGGCAATCGCGGAGCCAAAACTTCCGTCAGCATATTTTAACTGCAACAGGTTGGATTGTTCAAATTTGATGTTTTGGGTTTAGACCTGTTGCCACTTTTACCATTTTCAGTAGAAATGTCTGTCCCTAAAATATTTTGCAAACCATTGTCAAACAGAAACTTTGTTGTTTGTCCTGGTCCACATCCAAAGTCAATTATTCTTCCATTGTTCATGTTTTGACTGCCAAATGCTTTAAGTAAAATTTGGTCAAAGTGTTTGTCGTCAAGTTCATTAATAAACTTGTCCGCATAGCTTTCCGCAGTCTTGTCGTAGCAATCAATTATATCTTTTAGTTCTTGCATGTAGTGTTGTTCTAAAATGGCCGCAAACGGTTAGCGCTAGCAGAATTTGGCGATTTCGTAGCATCTGCCTGCAGGTGGATTGATTAGTTTACCCCCGTATTGGCTCATAAAATAATATTGTCGCACCAGAGTTTAGCGTTTTTGTCTTATTGAGTTTCAATGTTATTCGGTCCTTGATTTGATCAAAGAGTCTTAGTCCTTTTCCTTCAATGATAGGATGGATGCAGATTTGAAATTCGTCAATTAGATTGCTGTTTAACAATTGAATAATCAAGCTCCGACTCCCAACAGAAATATACTTTCCGGATTGCTGTTTTAGTTCCATAACTTTTTCGTTAAGTGGGAAGGTCTGTAAGTTTTGCACTGTCCCAGTTTGTGTTTGCGAGTGTTTTGGAGAAGACAATTTTTGGAATTCTGTCTATTGAAATTGCAAAGTCATCCATAGATTTATTTCCGGAAGGATTTAGCAATATTGTTTTCCAGAATTGCATAAGTTCATCAGTCGTCCGGCCATACAAAATAACGCCTGAATTATCTAACAGATCGGAATAGTGTTGATGTAAATCTTCACTTGGAATTCCGGTTGTGTGGTCGCAAACACCATCAAGTGTCATGTTGAAAGCTGCAATTACTTTTCTCATACTATAAAATTTAATTGGCTATCTATCCTTTTGGAATCATATTACATTGAATATAATTTTCATCGGATGCCGACTACTTAACCATTAATTGGTCTGCTAAGATAAAAATAAATGTGAAACGAAGAATGGATTGTCAGTAAGTTATCTGTCCCGCAAATCTGTGGTTACCAGCACTGTTTTCTTCTATGTCGTGTCTTGATGTCAATTTTTACTGAACAAAAATAATACTCCAAATATCACAGATGCAATTGCAAAATATAACAGTCCCGAAAGCTAAGTCCAGTAGTGATATTTTGAAATTGTCTTTGTATGTCTGTGTCGATATGCAATAATGCCCATTACAATTGGTGCAGCCAGAATTAAATAGAAAGTCCCAAGTGAAGCCATACCTGACCATTGCCAAAACAATGTTGTTAAGACAACAAGCAAAAGCACTCCATAAGTTGCAAATATTATGAATAGTTCAGTTATAGGTGCGTTTGGGATGTTTTCTTTTTTCAACTGTTTCTTAAGTCGTAGGAAAGATAAAAGTCCTGTCAACGGAAGAATGAGATGAATTGATAATGCTATTATTGTTTCTTTTACGGTCATTTCTTACCGACGGGTTCGGCTCCCAATTAAATAAATTTTTATATTCATCAGACAAAGCGTCCAATAGCCTGTTAGTTTCTTGTGATTGTGTTCCAGATCATTCTTTAAAAATCTTCTTAACAATCCGTTTTCTATCAACATTTACTTCAATGAAATAAACTCCTTTAGTAAAGTTACGAATATCAACTATCAAGTTATTATTAGGAGCTAAGACATTTTTCGTAAATACTTTTTTGCTACTAATTTCCCAAATTGATATTTCTATTGAAGTACTAATAATTGTATTTGAACTCCAATTTATATTAATAAAATCTTTTGATGGGTTTGGATAAACCTGAAGCTGGAAATCTGAATTCTGGACATCTTCAATACCTGTTAAGCAAACGGTATCAGGAGTGTATTCCCAGAAATCACTATGTAAATTAGCATCATTTATCCAACCAACTCCAACGTATCCTTTATTACCAATTGAAAATGTTGAAGCAAATTCTCTCAATCCCGCCCCAAAATTCGCAACTGATACCCATGAATTACTTGTTCTATCATATTTCCAAAAATCAGAAAGTGCACTGGTTGGAATATTTGAAGTACCTGTACCCATATAGCCAAATGGGCAAAGCCAAAAAGCACAAGCTTCTGCACGTGGTATACCTCCAAAATTTGCCATTTGTGTCCAAACGTTAGTGGTTGGATCCCAAGACCGAAATTCATTGCTATATTGCATACCTGTAGAGTAATTAACTCCAGTCCCAATGTAACCATAAGTTCCGTCAGAGTAGCCAGTAGCATATTCAACTCCCATGCCTCCCAAGTTCGCTTTTGAGTCCAGTTATTTAATAAAGCATCGTATTCCCAAAATATATCGAGTTGCAACTGCTGCTATCGCAACCAGAGCCGATGTATCCTTTATTGCCAATAGAAAAGCCCACGCCTGCAAATCGTACATCACCACCAAGATTTGCTTTTTGCGACCATGTGTTTACTCTTGGGTCATATTCCCAAAAATCTTTTAAACCAACACCACCAAACCCACCTCCAATGTATCCTTTTGCGCCAATGGAAAATCCCATAGCATTTGCTCTTGCGTTTCCCGGCACATTTGTTTTTTGCGTCCAGATATTTAATGAGGGGTCATATTCCCAAAAATCATTTAACCCTATCGGATTTGCACCTGTGCCAATATATCCTTTTGTTCCAATGGAAAAACCAACGGCCCCAAACCTCGCGGCTCCACCAAAATCTGCCTTTTGTGTCCAATAATCTCCTTTAGCATAAAATGTTAAAATCAAACCAAAGAGAGCAATGAGTTTTTTCCAGTGATTTCTTTTTTTCATTTTGTTTGAAATTTGAAATTAGAAATGGCGCTAGTTTGTGTCGGGTTATTCTGAAGGCATGATGTGCCGCTCCATTCCGGCCTTCATAAAAATACACCATCTAAAATCAACTACCTAATTTTTGGAAGATAATTTAAAATTTCATATAGTATTAAATATGAATCACTTACAAGTCACATTGTGTTGAAGTTACCAAGGCAGAGTAGAGTAGTTCATAAGTTATAAGGTTCGTAAAAATGAATTGGCGGGACAAGATCATTGGTGTTAAAGAGCGTTTTTCTTTTCAGGTCGGGATCAATCTCTTCATTTTTTAATTATCAAGAGTAGTGTCGAACCCGGAAGAATTGTTGGTCAACCAAATAGTATAAACGCTGTCAGTAACTGTCTGTCCGAAACCGTTAGCTATGGACAGAAGCGTCAAAATCAGAATGTAAATAATCTGTTTCATTGTTGTCATAAACTTCATTAAATGGACAAAACTGGAATTATGCACTTCATATTCATAGAAGTTAAAAGCCTCCGCTTTTGCAAAACGGCTATCACCAGTTGTTTTTATTGTATTTCGAAGTAGTTTAACCATTCCTTTTTCGTACTAAAATTTCCTTGTTTCTCCTTGTTGATAAAAATTGCTTTTTCTTTTCTGTCAATAAGTAGAGTGTCAGGAATGAAATTATTGTCATAAGGTTTTTTAGTAAAAATAATTGTGTCGGCTTGGAATTTATATTTACCGTGAAATACCTCATGAAAGCCGAATATTCCTGAAACTTGATTTTCACAAGTTCCATTTTCTCTAAAAACTAAAGTATAATAGTATAGGTCATCCTTTAGTGTAGCTGTCAAAATACGCTTCGATTTTAAAAGGTCAGACTTTACTATGTTGGTCAGTATGATTGTCACTATAACAAGTCCGTGAAAAAGAATTTGATTTTATTTGTTTAACCTCCCCCTTTGTAAATGAAATAATGGTATCACCAAATGAAAAAAGATATAGAAATATAATCGGAACTATTATCGCTCCGTAAGATAGTAGGAAAATAAACATTCCTCCGAAATAGTCTGTCACCATCCAGGCAAGCATTCCTAATGTTGAAATGACTGCAACCAGGTTGTATATCTTTTGTCTATTCATTTAAGGTTGGTCTTTAGAGCCGGTCGTAAAATAAAAGCTAACGGTTACAGGTTAGTGAGATCCCGAAAGCTTTCAGGATCGAGGCACTAAACAGACTGAGAGCACTGAACCAGTTTTTGCCAAATGCCTTTTAGCGGTTCGGCTTTCTGTTCCGAATGTCAAATTTATCATATTTCTCCTGTTACTGCAAGTCCGATTATGATGCCAAAGAAAATTGTCAATGCTATTGCAGACAATGTATTGCTTATTAATACAAGCCGTCTGTTTTCTGGTTTGTAGTTGGAAAACCAAAATGTAAAAACGCAAAGCAAACTGTCCGAAGTTCTTAGTAACCAATGGTCCAAAATCAAAGTAAATAGGTGAAAAGTCTGTCCCGTTTTCTGAGTTGTAGATATTGCTGTTAATGAAAACTCTGCCGAAAAAAAGTCACGAATAGAATTACCATTATAGCAACAAGGTTCTTGATATAAAAAGAAAGGAATGGTTTGTCAATTAGAGTTACAGGCTGTCCGGTTGTGTAATCAATTTCCTTAACCTTATATGTGTCCCTGCCGAAAGAAACCTTTTCTGATTCTTTAAGTATTTTTCCGCTTTTGTCAAAACGCTTCCAAATACCTATTTCGTCACTGTTGTGATATGTTCCTGTCCAATAGTTTCCTAAATTATCGGTGATTATCCAAAGTCCTTGTCGCAAACAGCGATCGTCTGTTTGATTAACTATTTGTCCGTTTACTTTGTCAAAAAGTCCAGCAAGCACCGAGATACACGGTGTCGCCATTTTCACGAACTTCCATTGTTTCTTGATATGGTAAGGTGTCAATGTCTTTAATCATAAACTTCTGCCCAAACGAAAAGTCGTCCAGCAAAAGAATTGTCAATATGATTGTTGTCTGTCTCAATGGTTATGTGGTCATTTGTGCTGACCGCTAACAGTTTGTCAGTTGGCGACGGCTGCCAATTTAATACTTTTCTATAAACATCAGATGGCCCTCTTGCCAACTGCCTGTTGGAAGTTGTGCTTTGTTGAGTGTTTGACCATTAACCTTTTGAAATAATAGATACTCCAGAGAATCAAAGCAAACAGTATGCATGGAGTTGTCAGATAAATGGCAAAAAGATATAGTATAAAGATTGTGGCGCCAAAAAAAATCAATTGGAAGGGCCTGGTTATTTGTCCAAAAATGATTAAGTAAATAACTGTTATTATCCCGATCGCTGAATAGTAAATTAGGTCATACCTGAATGACTTTAGCATAGGTTTGACTTTAGGATACGTCTTCACTACTAATAAAATGGTAGGAACCAAATACAAGATCGAAGTTAATATAAATCCTATTCCTTTCATTTCTTATAGCTTTTACGCAAACCGGATGTGCTTGTTGCGCAACTAAGGTACGAATGTTAATTAATATTAGCAACTTTTTTAAAAGATGGGCATTTGGTAGTTTAACTTTGGTTTATGCAAGGCAAAAGAACTATTCCGAAAAATTATTTACCTCGTTTCAGCTATCTGAACGGGTGCCGGAAGATAATTTCTACCGGCTTATAAATACTGAACTGGATTTTGCGATTCCTTTACAAGGAAACTGCCCAATATTATGGTACAGAAGGACAAGTCAGCATTGACCCCGTTGTGTTTTTAAGTTGATGCTAGTCGGATATCTGGAAAATATTAATAGTGACCGAAGAATTATTGCTTTTGCCTCCATGCGTTTAGATATCCTTCTTTTTCATTGGCTACGACATCGATGAACCGCTGCCATGGCACTCTACCCTGAGTCGCACTCGCCAACTTTATGGAGAATCCGTATTTTTAAAGTTGTTTCAAATGTGCTTTCTATCTCCATTAGTAAAGGAATGGTTAGAGGAAAGCGACAAGCCATTGATAGCGCATTTAGTAAAGCCAACGCCAGCCTGGATAGCCTTATTGAAAAACCGGTTCTTGATGAAGATGCAGAAGCAGCTGTCATGGATGATGCAAAAGACTTTGCCACGGAATTGAATCAATCAACCGATGCATTTATTAATGCTCCCAAACCGTTCCAATAGATAAAAGCAAAGATACCATCACAAGCAAAAATCATAAAGAAGTAACCTATCACCATAGGTGGAAAAGTGAAGAGAACAAAGAACAACCCGGACATCAAGGGACAGACCGGGTCGACGAATTTGGTAATTTAATTCGACCCGTTACCTGAGTAATCACACACATTACTCGCCATCTGACCCGGATTCCAGAATAGCGGTTAAGCCCGGAAAAGCAAGGCAAATGAATTATTATGCACAAATTGCAGTTGATGACTCGTTTCATGTGATTACCAGTGCCGTAGCCGATTATGCCGATAAGCGTGATAGCGAATGCCTTCCCTTTGTTTTGGAACATACCATACAAAATTTGGCACAAGAGCAAATCAAGGTTGAACAAATCGTAGCCGATACAGCTTACTCAAGTGGAGAAGCACTTGAGTATTGTGAGCAAAATAACATTGAGCCATTTATTCCAAATTTTGGCCAATACAAAAGTGAACGTGAAGGCTTTATTTATAATAAGGAAAAGGATCAATACGAATGTCAAAGAGGGAATAAAGCCATTCTGCCCCTGAAGAGAACAGGGCCTAACAGCAGTGGATATATGATGAAAGTATACAGGAGTAGTGAAACAGTATGTAAAATTGTCCATTGCGAAAATCCTGCATCGGTGAAAAAACAAAGTTCAAGAAAATCGATAACAGCATTTTCAAACCTCATTATGATAAAGATGCATGCAAAGTTGCAAACAATGCATGCAAACGTATCCTGAAAAAGAAGCAGCACCGTTGAACCTGTACTTGGAACTATGATCAACTTCTTAAACCTTAAACGAACGAATGCAAGAGGAATTAAACAAGCAATGAAACATGTGTTAATGTCAGCACTTGTTTATAACCTAAAGAAATATGTTAATTTCGTAACCCGTAAAAGAATAAGTGTGCCCGTCGCAATCGATTTTCGGTGCAATTTCAACATAGTTGTCGCAGTTTTCAACATTTTTTTGCCACCACACTCCTTAGCGACAAATAGCATCATCAAAAATTAGTGCTTGTATAGCCGTATATGGTTATTAATGACATCAATAAAAATATTGATGTGTTTTTTAGTGAGTTGTGCAACGCCACGGATGTTATGGGCAATGCATTTAATAATTTCTATTCATCCTTACTTTCCATTTCAGAATTTAAAAATTTTCTCAAGACTGTTAAGCGTATGGATTGATTTTACGAAAATAGTTTTTGGCTGTTTCCACATAATTGGTTTTAGTTAAACCAAAATACTCGATTGCAGATAAACAACTTTTGTTTGCATTACTAAAACTATGAGAAAGTAATCCTGATCGTAAATTCCAAAGTTGTCTCAAAAACAATATCAATTCGGGAAGTTCGCTTCTTTTGGACATAATGAATTTATTGAGTTTTGAAATTCCTCTATCATTGGGTTCAAGTGTAATATGTTTTGAAATTTCCTCTTCATTTAATCTATCAATCATTATTTTGGTAATAGAAAGCATTTGTTCACAAAATGATTTGACATTATTACTTGATGTTAAATGTAAGGAAGTAAAAATATGATAGTCCTCTTCAGACAATGGTCTAAATAACTTCCAGCCATATTGATGCTCCCATTTTTTGTTAATATGTTCATACTTATATTTAAAAAACAAATCGACAGTTTCTGGATGGTTTACCCATTCCCCTTCAATCATTGTTTTATAGTAAGAATGACTTATTCCCTTTCTAGGGCTAATATTATATTGTTTCCAATGTAGTTGTTCTTTATATGGCAACATACTTAATTCATCAGAAATACCGGAATGTATGATTCCACATTATTATCAATGTTAATATAAAAAATTTGGACTTTACATGCCAACCGTCCTTCATATTTATTTGGTTCATTATAATATTTATCTAATACTTCTCGTTTGAAGTATGTGAGAGTGAAATCTTTCCTTTTTCTTTCTTACAATTTTGCAGGATTTCATTACCTTCCTTGTCAAATCCTGTAATAAATGCTGCATATTCTTGATTTTCATAATCAAAGAGATACCCTTTATTCATAGTTTCATCGGGATTTATTATTATTTTACCATGAATAAAACTTTGCGATCTCCATGGTTCTATGAAGTCCAAATGCCTAATTGAGTAATTATAAAAATAGTTTTCGCCAGAATGTTCTTTCTCTTGAATATTTATTTTCATCTCTTCAAGACTCTGTTTAGACAATCTCATAAAATCAAAGCATATTGAAAAGTATATTTTACGTATGGAAATGTATTCCTTTAAATATTTTAACCGAATTTTAATTTTTGATGGTTCTACTTTAATAACTTCAATCATTTCGCCTAGTTCATCGATAAAGTAGTAGTTGCGATACTGCTTATTTTCTGCTCTCTCATACAATTTGAAATATAGTACGAACTCTTCTGTTATATCAATGTATGATTCATGCCCATCGCTGTAGTTGAAACTTTTTGCAAAAAGAAATGGTTCTATGCCTTCATCTGCATTTGTTTGATAACCTCCATCTCCCCAAATAGTCGGCTTGCCCTCACTTCCATATTGTATTACCCAGTCGTTATCTTTCCTATAAGTAATAATTCTTTTAGAATCTACTAAACAACAATACACTAATGATTGGTCTTTCAATTCCGCTTTTTGCAGACTCATAAATTGTTAACCACCCTTCATCTGTAAATGAAGATTCGATTAGATTAAGTTTATCCTTTAAGAGAAATGATTCTATTGTCATGTTACAGTAGTTGAAATATCATTTTACTTTTAAATTATTTATTGAAACATTGCGCCTAACGTTTTGCTGGCTACTGCTGTGGCGGATAGAAAGCAGCTACCTGTCTACCGATATGCTGTGAATTATTTGCACGATGCAACAATTCTTCCGTCACCCGCCATAGCTGTAGCCTGCTGTTAGCCGTTCGTTTTTTTTCGATTTATTAATTTCATTGCTGCATAATGTCATAAATTGAAAAATAGTAACTAATCAGGACAGAAAAAATTAAAAGTCCTTTTTTGATTTTTGGCGCATTATTATTGTAATCGATATTCAACTTAAGCAATTTATTTAAAATAATTTCCATAAGCAACCCACTAAGAAAAATAATATTGATTAGAACTCCAATAGCAAAGACATATGGCATCAAAAAAAAGATCCAACCATTTTTGAATACTGTCACAATGATCGTTAAGTGGAAAACTACATAAATTAAGTAAAATAAATTTAAATATTTGAAGCCTTTAGTCCACCATCTTACAATTTCATCGGTGGAAGAAACGTTGTGTCGAACGTAAATATTTTCAAGTTTAATCATAACTTCAATTCAATCCAATGATGTTCACAATGTCCGCTAACGACGGACCGGCCATTGCCGCAGGCCGGGTTCGAAGACGAATGTACACATTTCCCCTTTACGTTCCAAACGGAGCCGAAATCACATTTCCTTCTAAAATCACCAGGCTTGTGGCAATGGCCTGTTATGCGCACATTCTATTCTCCGCACTAAGCTACAGTGTCAAATTAATTTTTAGTCATTTTTCTTTAGTAAATAATATTTCAACCCAATACAAATCACGAAAGCACTATTATTTACTTTAAGTCCCGTATTATTTGATGAAGTGGAGTGTCAATTACTTTTGTAAAATCATATTGGTATTGCCTCAAGCAAAAAACCTAATTGTTTGGTTTTATATTCTAATCCTACACTGAAATTTGTACCCCAAATTGTCTTGTGAAAATCATTGTCAATTTTGCTCATAATCAAAATCGGATTTGTATGACAACTGATAGTCCATTCTTAAGCCTAACAAAGCATATGGAATGAAATGAGATACTTCTACATCTTGCTTTAAGCATTGGACTCAAGTAAAGTAGTTAAACTTTGAATCGTAAGTTTTGTAAGTTCCATTACCTTCTGGCATATCATTCGTTGTGTTAGCAACTTTTTGAGTGCTTCCCTTTGCACAATAACCGAAATCAGTTGTTAAAGTCAAATATTTTGATTTTAAAAACTCTAAAGATACTGCACGATAAAAACCATTTCTGGCATCTGCATCCAATGTCTTGTTTTCGGATTTTAAATTCCAAGTTTGATTTGCAATAGAAACTCCTCCTTTAATGCCGAGATTTTTAAGAACTTGTCCGTTCACAAGAGAAGTTGTCGCAAGTGTAAAAAATAAAACAAACGTTTTTTTCATATTTTGTTGTTTAAGTTTGGTGGTGTCCTAAGAGTTGCCCATAACTCTTCAATTCACGCTGCAAACACAAACTACTAACCGTGTATGAAACGCCTATTTGCGCTAGTTTGTGTCTGGTTATTCTGAAGACATGATGTGCCGCCCTGCTCCAGCCACCATAAAAATACATCATCAAAAATCAATTGCCTAATTTTGGTTGACAATGTTTTAACGGGAGTATTTATCAATAAGTGCTTTAACGAGGGACCGGTGGTTGATTTCAGGCGGAATTACACGAATTTTATGGAAGTTACGCCAAAGAAAATTTATTGCGAATCGGAACGTAAGAGGTTTATAAACAGGAGATTATGAATGAAACGGGTTTTGTTTTTATCCGGCCCTGAGCCGCAACCAGGGCGACATGCGGAGAAAAAGCAGCTTCCAAAAGGACGAATACCACTTAAAGACCCGCATTGACCTGGCTATAATTCGGGAAGCAGTCAAAAGAAGGATTCATGTTGATTTGGATTGTCGAGTATCTCCAGAATAGATTTAATTAAACCAGTAAAATTACCTTTTTCATATGTTACTGTTTTAGCATTTTAAACTTACATTACTTTGTTTTAACTTTATTATGTAAATACCTTCACGCAAGTCAGAAAATCTATAGTTGGTTCAAAATCGTAATTTATTCGCGAAGATATTAAAAGTCTTCCTGTCAAATCATAAATCGAATAATCGATTGGAAAAAAACTCTAGTTCTGTAATGAATTTAAAAGTGGAATGTACAGGATTGGGGAAAATTTGAATTTTATTATTATTATGAATTTCAGGAACACTCGTAGCAAACACACAGAAAATACTATCGCTAAGTAATGTGTTACTTATATTTATTACCAAGTTAGATAAATTGAATGATTGAGCTGAATGAGCAAGAGTATCGTTTTATTAATGTTACAGAATAATTATTACTAATATAATTCGATACAGTTTGTGTGCAACTAAAAATGGTAGTATCTGTTTTTAAGAAATGAATTTTGCCAGTGGGTTGTGTATATCCAATAACAGCTATTTCCGATTCCCTAAATAGTTGTAATTGCAGCAAGTGTCCTGTAGAATAAGTGGAAAGAAAATAACTTTGTGCATTCGCACCCATTTCATCAACCTTACAAAGGCGATGAAATCCACTTGAAAAAATAATTGTATTGGTATTTGCTATGGATAGCATTATATCATCATCTCCAGTTGGTATTTCCAAATTTTTACTCCAAATTAGATTACCAAGAGTATCCAATTTAAATAGTAATCCATCTGAGTCGATTGAGTTTGATAATATTCCCCCTATTACATATGAGGACTCAACTTATTTATGGTATTAAGACTTTCCACCTAAAACATCAATTTGCTTTTTCCAAATAGGAACTCCCGAACTGTCCGTAGTGAATATCATTAACTTGATATCAGTTCCAGAGGATGTTAGAATTTCATCGTTACCAATAGCAATAAACCCACCATCTAAATAATTTTCAAAATCAGAAAACAACAACCTGGTTACCATATGATTAGCCCAGATAACACTTCCATTCATATCTAGCTTAATTAAAAGACCTGTTATCGTTGTATCTGTATTTTAAAGTAAAATTTGAATTCAGGTTTGTGTATCCTCCACAAATAATTGCCCCATCGATAAATTTAATTTGTGAAAGATTAAATTCCTAAAAATGGGTTGAATCGAAAATGAAAGTGGACCAAAATTATGGAATCGTTACTATACCAGAATTAAAGAACTGGAAAAATAGTTATAAGTCATTTCAATTTGTTTTGAAACATGAGCTAAAACAAGACAGCTGCTATCATTTATTGTAATTTTTTTGATCCCGATAATGTAGTAAGCGAATCTGAGTAAAAATGATTTAGTGGTGTTGATATTTCCAACAGAATCAATTTCAGTAATTGCTATGTTGTTATTCGCTTGGAAAAAATAATCTGTAGAAAGTAATAGATAAGTACTATCCTTGGCAATAAAGGAATTCCCATGGCTGAACTGTGATACAAGGTTATTGTAATTTTTTTTGAAATATAGATTGCCCATCCAGGCAAGTAAAACAGCATTATTAATTGAACTAAATATTCATTCGATGTATTACTTGGAGGTTTGAACTCCCATTTCATTGTTTAATCACTAATTTTAATAGATTATTCTCCTCATTTTTTTACAAATTTAAACGATGAAATAGACTGACTTGTATTAATAACTAAAATATAACGCAGTATAAATTAATCTGTATCCATATTTAAATTACGTGAGTTACTAAATTCCAAATCAGAAACAACTTTCTGCCCATTTACATTATATAACGAAACCCTACCTGTTTCATTTTACTGAAAGAGACTGAAATTACATCATCAACAATAGTAGGAAATATATGTATAAATTCATCCAGATTCATCCAGGATCTGATCCGATACATAACCACTGCATACAATATTTTCTATTATAGAAATAGTATCGGAAAAAGCACCAGCATAAACAACTGGTTGAAGGATTGAGTCAGCAGAAATGAGTTTGAAAATTTATAGAAACACTATTTGCAAAATGTTGGCGATATTGTTTTGATTACATATTGTAGAGCCTAAAGTATCTGTTTGTACTAAAAAATCCTGATCTGGGCAATGAAGAAATACCAACAGCAGATGTTCCCAGGAAGAAATATGATTGGCCAAAATATTTAAAGGCATCAAAGTAAGAAAAAAAAGGTTCGGGTAATAAATAAATTTTTGCCACAGTATAGTTCCAACACTATCTGTGTTAATAGCTCTGAATCCATCACTAAAAAGTATGCCCCC
>JADJOZ010000016.1 GCA_016713525.1 Bacteroidota bacterium
ATTTCCTGTCCAGCTATACAATACAAAATTGGAGGGAGCAATATCGGTAGCGGCATCAACCGGACCGGCAATAATTATATACTCACCTGAAGCATTTTTCTTCATTTCCCGAATACCTCTGCCTCCAAGATCTAATTGAATAGGTGTCCCAAAGATTGCTGAAACACCTGTGGTTGGATTTCCACTGAATAACGCTGCAAAATTTGTTACTGGAACAATAAGTGCCTTTGTACGGCTTGTAACCGGTATAATTGGAGCACGGAAACAAACGTAAGCAGTGGTATTATCAGGTGCA
The DNA here is from genome assembly GCA_016713525.1 of Bacteroidota bacterium. GTDB lineage: Bacteria > Bacteroidota > Bacteroidia > AKYH767-A > OLB10 > JADKJB01. Next base: position 296 of record JADJOZ010000016.1, read on the forward strand.
AATTCCAAGCCCTCAATATTGAAACCTGATCCATCCGGGCTTTCAGGAATTACGCCAACTGCAGCACTCGCAACTAAACCAAAATAGTCAGCTCCCAAACCATGCACATTATTCTGGTCCCAGCTTAATAAATCAGTTTTCAGGTTATCATATCGGCCTACATATGATAAGGTTGCACTACTACCTGATCCACTGAGATCGGTTGCAAAAATCCTGCTTCTGTTCGGACGGTTATTCCCACTTGATGAGTTATCATGGGATCCTAACCAATAAATTCTGGAACCCGACTTTGCTGATCCTTCAATATCAACTTCACGGGGAATTCCACCTGAAATATCTGTAAGACCAAGTGATGATGTGTAATCAAATGAGTTAACGCTAACACCTGAAGTAGTTCTGTTATATAGTCGCAATGCCTGATTCTCATCATCAGCTACAAACATATAATTTGCATCAACAGAAACTGCAGTTGAAGCATCGCTTCTGCCAATGTGAAATCTGGTAGCAGCAGGTATAACAGCAGCCGCAGAAGCAGCATAGTTAATAATATAGCTAACCGAATCAACACCATCACTCACAGTTAAAGTGATATCACTGTAACCAACCGCAGCTGGAGTTATTTTTAAGGTTCTGGTATTTCCAGCTCCGGCAACAACAACATTCATTGCAGGAACGACAGTAGTATTGGTACTAGATGTAGTTATTGTCAATAAGCCCGCAGGTGTTTCAGCATCATCAACAGTAAACTGAATCCCATTCACCGAAAGCTGATCGGTAGCATCATTTATAACACCACTGAAAGCAAATGGACTTCCAGGTGGAACGGTTACGGCTTCGTCTATTTGATCCGAAGTAGCAATAACATCCATGACTAAAGTTGGAGCAAGGTTCACAACAGCATCATTATCGGTTATAAGAATATTCTGAGAAATAGTTGAACCTAAAATTATTCCTGAAGAGGGATTACTTATACTTACAATCGCAGTCTCATCAGTTTCAGCTATAGTATCATTCACAACAGTGAAAGTTATAGTGCCTGTAGTGTTGCCTGATAGAATTAATATTTGAATATCAGACAAAGTATAGTCACCTGATGTAATGTCTGTACCAGTAACAGAAACATCCACAGTTTGGTCGCTGCTGACAGGCTCAGAAGCTGTTGCGGTGAGGGTAATGACAGTTTCATTTGCTTCTGATCCTGCATTCAAATCAGCACTTAAATCAACCACAATCGGACAAACAGGAAGAACTGTGAAAGTCCAGTCAGCAGGAGTTACAGTTGCAGCCCCGGTTGCATTCCAGTTAGTTGTGGTAGATGAAATAGCATTTAACAAAAATTGTTTACATGAATTGTACAATGCATCGGCAGTTTTATATCTCAATGCAGAACCGGAAGGAGTGATTGCAGTGGATCCACCGGTCAGACCTGACGGAACCGAACTGCTACTGCTTCCAATTTTCGCAAAGTAAATGAATGATGATGGAGTAAGATCAGTTATAGCAGATGCATTGTAAATATATATTTCCTCATTATTATTTCCAAGACCCAAACCGGAAGTATTAGTCCAATCGTACGTTGCAGAAACTGCAGCACCACCCCAAGGCAAAACAATAACTGTTCCCGCTGCAATGGTTTGTCCAGCTTTAACAGTAAAAACAGCTTCACCTTCACTTAAGTCAGTAAATGAACTACCACCAGCAGAACTTACTTCATTATCATTTACAAAAAATTTAGTGCCTGAAGTCATATCTGTTAAAACCAAGATTGAAAAGTTATCAGGTGAACCACGGGTATTGTAAGCAATCACAGCAATATCACCTGCAATTAAATTCGTAACCGGCTGCGTAATGTTTCCGGTAAGTCCTGCAGGCTGAGTCAGATTATAATTTGCTGAGGCAAGACCGGTCAGGGTATAACCTGAAACAGTCACCGGAATATTATTTCCAATTGCAGATGAAGTAAATTCTGCAACTACAGTTCCTGAAAGTGTAACATCAGCTTCATCGCCAATTACAACTCCATTTAATACCGGAGTACCTGCAAGAGTTGCGGATGTAGTTCCATCAAATACTTTAGAATTAACTGTAAGTCCGGTAATGGTAAGTTCTTTGGTGTTGATTGTAGCTGAAAGACCGGATGGTTGAACCACGGAATAATGTGAAGCATCAGCTCCAGAAAGAGTAAAGGCAGTTGTTACAGGCTTATTGGTGCCTGCTAAATCATTATCGAAAGAAGCACCACCGGTAAGTTGAACATCATCACTTCCAACAACTCCACTTAAAGTAGCTCCTGTAATAACAGCAACATTAGTTTTGTCGTATTCTTTATCCTGTGCAACAGCATTAATCACTGTTAATTCCTTTACATTAACAATAAGTTCCTGCGCTACAGGAGCAGCAGGGTTATAAGAGCCATCTCCAGCCTGATTTGCTGTTATTGTTACTGTACCTGCACCTACTATAGTTACTATATTTCCAGAAATTGTTACGATTGATTCATCTGAACTGGTATATGACACCGGTAATCCGGAACTTGCAGTTGCAGTAAGGTTGAAGTCTGCATCACCATAGGTTACAGGAGAAAGTGCATTAAAAGTAATTGTCTGGTTTTGGAGAGAAGGATTTGTGATATTGGCCGTTAACGTTGGTTGAGTAAGAGAATAATTAGAACTTGCAGAACCCGAAAGCGTGTATCCCGTAACCGTTACCGGGATGTTATTTCCAACAGATGATGATGTAAAAGTAGCAACCGGAGTACCTGAAAGAGTTACGTTGCCTAAGTCAACGGTGAGAACACCTGATAAGGCAGCTGTTCTGCTTAATGTTGCATTGGTATTTCCGTCAAAAACTTTAGAATCGGCAGTAATCCCGGTAATAGTAAGCTCCTTTGGTGTAACTGTACTTGAAGCAGTAGCAACGTTTACAGTTGATGCTCCGGTACTGGCTAAAGAAATATCGCCTGCATATGGTGAACCTGAAACAGTTGCTGTTTCTTGTAATCTTACATAAACTGTAGTTGAGCTGATTGTGCCGGCCGCACCAACTATCAATGCAGAAGAATTCGTTCCGATAGGTCCACTAAAATCTGAACTTAAACTTACTTCGTAACCTGCCGGAGGAGTAACGGAAATACCTGCCAGCATATTTGATCCAGAAACATTGAATGAAGTGTTTGCAGATGGAGTTCCATAAACTGTGTTAAGGGAAGTCAATGTTCCGCTGGCAGAAATTGCAGGAGCTGCAGGTGCTTGCGGTGCAAATGCTACACCTTTAATAATTGTTCCCGCGGGAGTTGAATAAAGAGTGATGTTGTTTCCGGTGGTTATGCTTATTGATGCATTGTAACCATTAACATCTGTTAATTTAATTAAGTTATTTGCTGTTGTAGCACCATTTCCTGTGGTCACATACAAAAATGCTCCTGATCCCGACTTCTCTGCAGCTAAACCAAAACCACCGAATGAAGTTGTATAAGTGCCATTTGAAACCCAGGAACCACTTAATAAAGAATATTTAAAAATTGTCCCAGCTGTTGGTGACGTTGCATCAAGAACGTAGAGTACATCAAATGAAGCTCCGTTGGAACCTGATGAAACCAAATAAAAATCCTGTCTTGATGAATTTCCGTTAGCAAGTCCCGGAAGTGCAGTATAAGTGCCTCCGGAAGGAGCAGAAATTATTCCAACAGGTGGTAAACTTGAAGAAGAAGTAAATGCATATACAACATTTCCGAATGCTTTAACAGATCTGATGTTTCCTGTAGGACTTGCAGATGTAGATCCATTTGTATAAAAACCGCCCTGATCGCCAATATACCAGTTGGTATTATCAACTGTAGCGGCACCTCTTGTTTGATTTCCGGATGATCCGGTATAAGTTGTGTTGAGGGAAATAGTACCGCTACTATTCAAAGTTACAACTGCTCTTGGATTGAGTGTGTTTGCATTTGAGCTGGTATTGGTGTTGTTTACACCGGTGAAACAAAACAGTGTTTGATCATTTGAATTTCCGGCATACAAAGTAGAGGTTGCCGAACCTGAAACACGAATTGCATTAGCACCGGCACCCGGGATACTGATTGTTTGTATAGGCGACTGACCTGCAGTAACTTTATCTAATTCCACCACACTTACAGTAGTATTAGAAGCACTGGCTGCGGCAACAAGCACTGCAATGCTAGAACTATTGAACGAAGATTGACCCATGGACGGAGTCACTTTCGTAAAAGCAATCACTAATATGAGAATGCTTAATGCTTTACATAAGTACTTTCGAAAACTAGCACTTAATGTTTTACTTTTTTGTCCCAAATGAATGGAATCAGTCGTCACCCTGCTTCGGGAAACAGCAATTGAATAATTCATAATTTTGATGGTTGAAAGGTTTCGGGAATGAATGGTTCAGTATTTAAAATGAATGCACAATATTGCATGATTCACTTTAATAAATTGATCACATTTTGTTGTGCTAAAAAGATCAAATTGCTAAATTAATGTTGCAATTTGTTAACCGAATAATTTTAGGAAAAACAAAAAAATAAATTGCAGTCTACATATTAAAAATAGAAAGATAAACAATGCAAATGACTACTTAAATAGAACAACCTGAGTATAATAACATGTTGTTGCAATTAAAATTAGTTTCAACCGCAAACATCAAATGTTAATTCGAATGAAGATTCATATTAATTTCTGCTTAAAAATAATACATACCAAAATTTACAAATCATGAACAGCAAAAAAAAAGAAGTAATCATTTGCAGATTACTTCCTTATAAATAATGATATACTAAGTACTTTCAGAAATATTTCGGCTAAAAAAATTGGGGATAAAATCTCAATAGAATCCTAGCCGAAAAAATGACTCAATCAATCCAACCCATTATTCACGTTTTGGAACAGGCACCTCAATCGTTCCAATAACATTTGTACCTTGGTGAAAACCGGAATAAACGCGCAAGACTTCAGTAGTACTTTCCTCTGTACGCCAGTCTGCAGCTCCCGAAAAACCAGGATCGGTTTCGTCTATTATATTATAGGTTGCTTTGCCAGAAGAATCAAAGTCACCATTATCGCCTTGCATTTGGTCTGTTCCTTTTGGTAAGGGTAAACTATCAGATTTATTTATTTGCCGGTTAATATTATTTATGGTATCAATATCCGAATTCCGATATGTTGTATCTCTCGGGGTTCGTGTAGTGTCTGTTCTTTGAACTTGGGCAGTGGCAACCGAAGTTAATGTACCAAATATTACCAGAATAAGAAAATAGAATTTCGCTGATATTAATATTGAATTATTTTTTCATTTTAGTGGTGATTTAAGGGTTCATATTAATTAGTTGTATACCAGAATTACAATGATGGTGCTGAAAAATATTATATTGACGAATCCATTATTATAAAACTTTCCAATTGCCTTAGAATAAATATGTTATGACAATAATTAATGAAACTTAGCAGATTTTTTAGGCAATGCCATAAAACTAAATTGTAGTCAAAATGACACACTTGACAATTGATTTTCCAGATATGGGAATTTAATTTCTGCTAAAAAGGTGCACTTTCAGTGAAAGTATACAATCAACAAGCAAAAGTCTTCATCAAAAAACAATCAAAATAAATTAGTTTATTTGCGCAAAATTCAAATTACCAGGAATTATGCAATTTGCCCATCATAAAATTTTAATAATCACCCTTTTAATTACCAATACGCTCACCACTTTTGCTCAAATTTCTGATACACTTCAGTTAAATGAAGTGAAAATTCAGGCATCAAGAGCCAGCACCGAAGCACTAAATGCTCCGCGGACGGTTGAACTAATTACTGCTGCACAAATTGCTCAGTTGCCGGTAAAATCGGTGAGTGAGGTGCTTGAATATGCATTGGGAGCTGACTTAAGATCACGTGGACCCGTTGGCATGCAAAGCGATTTATCGATTCGTGGAGGTTCTTTTGAACAAACTCTTGTTTTACTGAACGGCATTCCTTTAACAGATCCGCAGACTGGACATCATTCGTTAAATTTACCGGTATCTTTGGATGAAATCCTTCACATTGAAGTTATCCAAGGAGGAGCTGCCCGAATATTCGGACCTAAAGCATTTTCCGGTGCAATAAATATAGTCACACGCACTGCAGCAAACACCAGTGCAACATTGGCTGTAGAAGGTGGTGAATATGGTTCTTATGGAACATCTGCTCAGGGAAATGTTGCATTGCCAAAATCCGGTATATCGGCTGGAATTTCCAGATTTTCTACCGATGGTTATATCTCCAATACAGATGGTAACCGGTTGCAGGGAAATTTGTTCTATCACACTGCAATTGGGAAGTTAAATGTTTCAGCATTTACAGGTGCTGAACAAAAAGCATTCGGAGCACAGAACTTCTATTCTGCTTCTTTCCCAAGTCAATTTGAGGAGACCAAACTATATTTTGGTGGTCTTAAACTAGATCATCGGATTAAATCCTGGCAATTTAATTTTACCGGTTCCTACAGACAACATCATGATCGCTTTGAACTGTATCGAGAAGGCGCCAACTGGTATGTTCGCAATAATGGCTTTTTCATAATGGGTGACGATACTGCCGCTTCATTTTATAAAGGCCATAACTATCACCGCACTGATGTTAATGAGACAACTTTACAGATAGTACGCTCCCTGAAAAAACACACATTTTCCGCAGGCGTCAGTTATCGCAATGAACATATTTACAGCAATGTCTTAGGTGAACCTATGGATAAACCGAAGCATGTTGCCAGTTATCCTGATTATGCGCAATTTCTGCGTGAAGCCGACAGAAATGAATACCATGTCTACCTAGAAGATCAGTTTCAAACAGGCAGGTGGTGGGTCAACGGTGGAATACTGATGACTGTTTCTGATGAATATGGAACCAGAGTATTTCCGGGAATCGATGTTGCCTACCTTTTTAATCGCTATTTAAGAACCTATGCAAATTTTAATCAGGCAATCAGGTACCCAACTTACACCGATTTGTACTACCGTCTTGGAGGTGCAATTGGCAGTATTGGATTGAAACCTGAAAAGTCAGATAACTATGAACTTGGAATACGGTATCAGCAGGAAAGAACAAATGCTCAGCTGGCAGTATTTCATCGTGCAAGCTCATCACTCATAGACTGGATCCGTAAAAATGGCTCATCAATTACTGAAGCAGCTAATATTACAGCTGTAAACTTTACAGGAGTCGACTTTTCCATCCGGCTACAGCCGGAAGCATACCTTACCCTTCTTGATGAAATTCAATTATCTTACACCTTCATTTCAGCTGATGAAAAAAGCACTGATTTTGAATCGAACTATGCTCTGGATTTCTTAAAGCACAAATGCACTGCAATTTTACAGAAGAAAATTAATGCTGCATTACAAATCTCATTTGCTGTATCCTATCAGGAACGAGAAGGTGGTTACTTAAAGCCGGGAGCATCCAAAGAAACTGAATATGGCTGGTTCTATACTGCAGATTCAAGGATTACTTATTCCAAAGGAATTGGAAAATTATATCTGGATGTGAAAAATATTTTCAATCATGTTTACACCGATATTGGCAACATTCCTCAACCGGGAAGATGGATTACTATGGGCATTAAGTTAAACATTAAAAAATAAATACGTTTCGAAAATGTTGAAATAAAATGAAGTAAGTTTCAATTTTCCGAAATAGTAAACTTAGTTGAAAAAGTTTGCTCGCCAGTTTGCACCACTGCGATATATAATCCGGCTGCAAAACCTGAAACCGGTATTTGAACCTCCCCTTTCCCCTGAACCAGTCCAACTGCCTCGTTGGTTAAGAGTTTACCTGTAACATCATAAATAGTTATTCCGACAGACAACGAATTTGGAGTGCTGTATAAGAAGGTGATAAATTCGCTATGAACAGGATTTCCTGCTGGAACAAAATAGAAATTATTGGGAACGATAACCTTTGGTTTGAAAATTTCAGAGCCATCTAAAATAAAGAGTCCATTTGTAATATCAGAAGCAATTATATTTCTGGAAGGTAAAAACGGATAGAGTCCCCAGCAGCCATTGTAACTATTGTAGGTCGTATTCTGATCATGAATATCATTATAACCAATTAGCACGGGATTAGCAGGATCAGAAATATCGTATGCTACTACTCCATCATGATAATATGAAAGCAACAAAATATCATCGACGATATAAGGATTATGGGCAACACTTCCGTCAGATGATTGTGGAACCGGCACCTGTAGCATATTCGATCTGATCATACTAACCAATTGCGGATCATGAATATCGGTCATATCGAAGACCTTTACGCCTTTGCCATGTGCTTCATCCGTAAAGACCATAGTTTTACTGTCGGCTGTCAACCAGGCACTGTGATTGTATGCACTTTCTGGATAAAAATCGATAATTGAAATTAGAAACGGGGCTGCAGGATTACTTAAATCATATATCCACAAACCGTTATTTCCATTGGCACAATAAGCGGTATCATTTCTTACAAATGTTTCGTGCACACTAAAAAATCCAGGATGTGATAAAGTGCCTAATAACTGAGGATTTAGCGGATCGGTAATCGAAAAAATATCCATGGCACCAAATGAGTTATCGGGTCGGGTATTGGATGCCATATACAAGCGATCCTTCTCCACAAAAACAGTATGACATCTTTTTGAAATAGCATCCGAGTCATAAACCTTTACTACAGAATCCGGCAAGTATTGCAGATCGAAAATCTGTAAAGAATTAGTCCCCTGATCGCTTACCGCATAAAGATAATGGTCATATGTTGCATAATCTTTATTGACCACCAGCGTAACAGTATCTTTAGTTTTGAAATAACCAACCATTTCAGGTGAAACGGGATCTGTGATATCAAAAAAATAGGTTCCCTGCGTACTTCCAATAAAAGCATATTCTCTGTCTGCAGCAGCATAACCCCAACATTCACTGAATGCACCGGTCCATGCCGGCGGGATGGCATCATCATCCCAACGGGAAAGAACAGGCATATTTAATTGCTGCTGGGCTTTAACCTCGCAGAAATTCGCAAGTATTAAAAACATGCCCAACACCAGTATTCCTGCAGCTTTCATAAAGCAAATTTAACACAAAATGTCCGGAAATGAAAGGCTCAGGTTCAGGATTGCAACAGTTGTGTAATAAGAACCGTCATTCTGCCCTCTGCTTCATTGGCAACACGAACCACTTCATCATGGGTAATTATTTCAGGTTCGTCGGTACCACCGAGGTCTGTGATAATTGAAATGGCAAAACAGGGCAATCCCATGTGACGGGCCACAATCACTTCAGGGACAGTTGACATTCCCACAGCATCGGCTCCAATGGTGCGGATGTATCTGTATTCAGCTCGCGTTTCATAGCAGGGTCCGGTAACTGCAGCGTAAACACCAATGTGGCAACGATACTGATTTTTGTGTGCAATCTGCATTGCTTTGCGAATCATGTCCTTATCATAAGGAGCACTCATATCCGGAAAACGAGGTCCCAGTTCATCATCATTTGGCCCTATCAAAGGATTAAGACCCATTAAATTGATATGATCGTCGATGATCATTAAATCACCAACTTTAAAATTCTGATTAACACCACCACTGGCATTTGAAAGATAAAGCTTCGATATACCCAGGAACTTCAATACTCTGACCGGAAACGCAACTTCCTGCATAGAATAACCTTCATAAAAATGAAAACGGCCCTGCATGGCGACAACTTTTACACCACCCAGTTCGCCAAGGATCAACTTACTTCCGTGACCTTTAACGGTAGAAACAGGAAAACCGGGGATATCGGCATAAGCAAGTTCGTGCTCGATCTTGATTTGTTTTACCAAACCACCCAGGCCACTTCCGAGAATAATACCAACCTCAGGTTTAAAACCGGTTTTGTTTAAGATATAATCAGCTGTTTCTTTTATATTTTGCAACATAAGATTCAATAAGTTTATTAAATTCAGGTTCGTTATCAATAGATACGGTGATCGGCAAACAGCTAAAAGGAAGCAAATCCAGCCATTCTTTTAACTCATTCTGCTTCAATCTTTGCAGATCTTTTTCAGTAGTTACAATCATTCCGGTTCCGGGCGCAAAGCTATTAAATTTTTTCTGCAGCGCATTCATATCTTTATCACTGAAAATATGATGGTCGGGAAACTGCATCAATTGCAACTCACTGACCCGTGGTTTCAGGTAATTAACAATTGGGGCAGGATTTGCAATACCGGTCAACAGAATCACGTTTGCTTGAGAAGGATTCTTACACAATTCACAGATCCCATCCGAAACCGGTAACAGTTCACCGTATGTTACAGAAGAGAAGAAAAGCTGTTGGTGTGGAAGCGGATTGATTTCATTTCTCAATTTGAGTTTGGCAGCTTCACTCATTTGCGGATAACATTTAGAAACGATCAGAATATCTGCACGCCTATACCCTTCCCGTCCTTCACGAAGATTACCTGCTGGAAGTAAATAATCGCGGGTAAAAGGCTGATCGGCCGGTGTAAGTATAATTTTTAATCCTGGATCAATGGCTCGATGTTGAAAACCATCATCCATAATCACCACCTGAGGAGGTACAGGCAGTTTTAATAAACGCTCCACACCATGCACCCGATCTTCACAAACAGAGACGGTAATATCATCGAAACCTGAAAAGTATTGCATAGGTTCATCTCCAATTAAATTGGCCGTTGTGCCCTTTCCGGCTACAACAAAACCTGTTGTTCTGCGTCCGTATCCACGACTTAATGTAGCGACCTTAAACTTACGGTGTAACAAACGAATCAGATACTCCACATGTGGTGTTTTACCTGTGCCCCCAACACTCAGATTGCCAACCACAATTATAGGTAATGGAAATTTACTTACTTTAAAAATCCCACGATCATAAAACCGATTGCGAACTTTCGCAACCAGGGAATAGACAAAAGAAAAGGGCAGCAATAAAAGTCTTAATTTCATCTGCTTTCTGTCGATGATACTTTTAACTTCATAGATTCTGTTCTGCTTTTCACCATTTTATATTGCCAGTCAGAGGTATCTTCCTGTGCATTCAAAAAATAAGCGTAGTGTTCTAATGCTTTCATTGTGTCTTGCATATATACTTCATAAACCCTGCCAATTTCATACTGGTATCCGGCTTTGGTGGCCAAATCATCTCCACTATAGCGATACGCATTTTTATAAGCATCGAGGGCATTTTATATTCACCGGCACTTTCATAAATCTTAGCCATTCGGTGATAATAAACACTGATATTCTGACTAATTGATTTTTCAATGGCACCTCTGATATATAATTCAGCTTTCTTGAAATCACCGGTAGCCTGATATGCCATTCCCAGATAATAACAGGTAATATCGTCATCGGGCTGAATCATGAGTGCTGTCGATAACATCGTAATAGATTGTTCCGTCTCACCACTCATAAATTGACAGATACCTGCCTTGCGTAATAATTCAGGATTAGAAGTGCCTTTTTGCAGAAGCGGACGGTAAGCAATGAATGCTAGTTCATACTCTTTCAATCGATACAAAACATCGCCACGCAGGCGACACAATTCAGGAAGCGAATCAGCAGTCATCAAAGATGCGCTTAATGAATCGGCTTTCAATAATTCATCTTTGCGAAGATACCAGTCAATTAACCTGGTCCCTGAAATAACATCTTTAGGATTTAATGCTAATGCCTTTTCATAATTCAAAATTGCCAGCTCCGGTTGTTCATTTTTATCAGCTGATAATGCTAGTTGGCGAATATAATTTACATTTAAAGAATCTGTTTCTACCAATTTAGAATAACACATTACTGCATCATCGTATGCGCCGGCTGAGAATGATGTGCGTGCTTTCCAGCTCCATAAATTTGATGGCAACAAAGAATCGGGAATAGTTATAAAATAATTACCGGCTGCGATAATGTCTCCGGAAAGAAACCAGGATGCAACGAGCCATTCAGCAGCCATTGAATCTGTTGCGGTCAGTTCGCAACTGAGCAGAACATCAATTGCTTGTTTGTAATTCCCTTCTTTGTACAAATCACGACCCGACAAACGACAATCACTTTGCTGTGCCTCGGATGTAGAAATTGTAAACAGTAACATCATGAATGCAACTGCAAATCCCCTAAAATTACCTACCCTTTTCATTTGCCAACAAATTTACCCGAAATTACTAAACTGTTGCTAAGTAATGGAAATTGGGTATAACTTTAAATTTAATACGAAGATTTTTAATCACTCAACTCATACCATGTTGATTTACAATATCATAATAAAATTCAAAAGCTCAATTCATTAATTAAAAATGCACTTCATTTGCTTAGATAAAATTAAAAATATCGACAAGCCAGCCGATGGATAAGATAATTTCGCAAACCGTGTTTTTTTGCATAAATTGCGGCAACAAATAATCAAAATATGATAATTGTAATTTTGTTTGTCGCGCTCGTTGCCGGATTATTATTCTGGGGAATTTCCATTTTCAATCAGCTAACTTCTAAAAAAATTCTGGTACAAGAAGGCTGGAGTGGCATTGGAGCAGGTTTACAACAGCGCAACGATTTGATTCCAAATTTAGTGGAAACGGTAATGGGTTATGCCACTCATGAAAAAGATACACTCACAGAGGTTATAAAATGGCGGAATCAAAGTGTGCAGGCAAAGTCACCGGCGGAACAGGAAGTGGCTCAACAGGGACTTGATAAAGCGATGGTAAATGTACTCGCTTTAACAGAACAATACCCCGATTTAAAATCGGATGCAGGATTCCGTCAGCTACAAACAGATCTTAAAGATATTGAAGAAAAAATAAATCTGGCTCGCCGTTATTACAATGGAACTGTCAGACAATTTAACACTGCGATTGCAATTTTTCCAAATAGTCTGATTGCCGGGATAGGCTCCTTCACTCCTTCCCCATTCTTTATGGAAGATCCGGCAGCTCAGCAAGTACCTAAAGTTTCATTCAAATAAATGTGATTTTGTGCGTCTGATTTTTCTCATACTTCTCATCTGTTCAAATATTGCGCTGCTCAACGGGCAATCCGTAAATCTTGAGCAACCATCAAAAATTAGTCACAGATACTTTACTTCGCACGAACTCGACTCCCTGGTTTATAATATAGCCCGACAGGCATTTCGAGATAATAAAGTACCCGACAGTCATTTTGAAAAGCAATACGAAATTATCAAACCATTACTGAACGGGTATATTTCCCCGAAGCTTAAGGAACAGTTTCGCATAACCGAATTTTATAACGAACAATCTATTGCCGGCTATCGTGATCCTAAAAAATTTACACTTCTAAAAAATCAATACCTGAAGCATTTTCAGCGGATTGTTTACAATGAAATTTATGAAAATGAAAATCTGAGTTGGGCACTAAATTTTAATACCAACGACAGAATTGTTTACTTTCATTCTGATGTTTCGGTTGGTCGGAACGGAAATCTGGAAGTTGAAGAAACTATTACTATTTACAATGGTGATGGTGAAGGAAACAAGTTATTTGCCAATGGATCCGTTCTTTCAGCCGGCACCGATAACAATGCCATTCAACGCGGCATCATACGAGGTTTTCCTACCGATTATGAATATCCATCGGGATTTGTCAAGCAGGTTCCATTTAAAGTTTTGAAAGTCACCAGGAATGGTAAGGATGAACCCTTTCATATGGAAAATGGCATTGATGGTGAACTGATTTATACAGGTGATAAAGATATTTTTCTGGAAACCGGTTTTCATATATACACCATCCGTTATACCACATCGGAACAAATAAATTTCTATGATGATGTGGATGAACTAAAATGGAATGTTACAGGAAATGGCTGGATATTCACCATTGATTCCGCAAGTTGCAAAATTAATTTTCCGGAGAATGCCAACGTGATTAATTCGGTATGTTATACCGGACCTCAGGGTTCGTATGACAGCAATTGCAATAATACAGAAAATATGAGTGGCTCAATTGCCTTCCGGACAACTATGATGCTGCCCTCCTATGAAGGATTTACCATTGGTGTACATTGGGCAAAAGGCGTTTTTTCACAACCATCAGCTTTAGCCTCAGCAATAAAATTCTGGTGCGATAACTTGCCATTTCTTATTGGTGTCATAACCTTACTATTGATTTCAATCATCGATTTTTTAATATGGAAACGCCATGGAAAAGATCCTGCCAAGGGAGTAATTTTTCCATTATACGAACCACCGGTGGGGTTATCTCCTGCAGCAACAGGATTCATATACAATCAGAAATTCCATTACCGTCATGCCTCTGCCACAATTTTAGATGCAGCAGTGAACCACATTGTTACCATTGATGTAACTGAATCCGATTCTATTTTTAAAAGCACGGAATACAAAATTAGTCCGGGCACAAAGAAGTCTGCCGACTTCAAACCCGGCTATGAAACACATGCAGGTTCGGTTGTACAATTAAGCGGAAAACCAATTGCTGCCGGAACGTATAATTCATCACTCGCATCGTTCACAACTGAATTGAGCAGATCACTCGAAAGTAAATATCAAATTGACTCCAAAAAGCAGAATATTGCAGGTGCTATGTTCGATTTAAATTCCAGGTTCAACCGGCCGGGCAGTCTGATATTGGTAGTATCATTGATCGGAATTGTTGCAACACTGATTTATCATGGCTCTTTTTATTGACAGTTTACAGTCTGATATTTTTTTTGCAGCACTCACCATCCACCTCATTTACTGTTTCATTATGAAATCGTATACCAGGGAAGGCAGAAAAATTATGGATGCTATTGAAGGATTTCGGATGTATCTTTCCACCACAGAAAAGGAACGTTACAATTTGATGAATCCTCCGAAGCAAACTATTCAGCTATACGAAAAATATTTGCCTTATGCTGTCGCATTGGATGTAGCCAACGAGTGGAGTGAACAATTTGAAACAATTCTTGCTGCTGCTTCGGTGCAGGAAAACTACCAACCAACCTGGTACCGTGGATTTTCAGGTAGCTCACGATCAATGCACAGCGCTATGGCGAGTTCGTTTGCAAGTTCCTTTGCCGGCACTATCTCTTCCTCTTCAACACCACCTGGATCTTCGGGTGGCAGCGGTGGTGGTTTCTCCTCTTCAGGTGGCTCCGGTGGCGGTGGTGGTGGTGGAGGAGGCGGAGGCTGGTAATTCAATCACACACTCATTTATCTCGCGGAAGCGGACCATTACGGTTTTTTGCTGCGAAATCACGAACTTTACCACATGAAATTAACAGAAATCATTTCCTTTCTCGAACAAGTTGCCCCACCCTCCTATCAGGAAACGTACGATAATTCAGGTCTCATTTACGGCTACCCTGAAATGGATATCAAGGCAGCATTGATTTGTCTGGATAGCACCGAAGCCATCGTAGATGAAGCTATCAAAACCGATTGCAATCTCATTATCGCACATCATCCGATTGTATTCAGTGGTATTCGCAAGTTGAACGGCAAAAATTATGTAGAACGGACCCTCATCAAAGCCATCAAAAACGACATTGCCATTTATGCCATTCATACCAACCTGGATAATGTTGCAGCGGGAGTAAATCGCGAAATTTGTGACCGACTGGGACTTCAAAATCCGAAAATTCTGCAACCCAAAAGCGGGCTGCTTAAAAAACTGGTCACTTTTGCACCAACAGAAGTTGTCGATAAAGTCAAAAATGCACTTTTTGCTGCTGGAGCAGGATCGATTGGAAATTATGATGAGTGTAGTTTTTCTTTGGCAGGAACCGGAACATTCCGTGGAAATGAGCAATCAAAACCGGTTATTGGTGTTCCGCTGCAGCGGGAAGAGCTTACGGAATCGAGAATTGAGGTTTTGTTTGAATCGAGGTTACAGACTTCTGTTTTGCATGCTTTACGCGATTCACATCCATATGAAGAAATCGCATTCGACATCTACTCTATTGATAATCAACATCAAAATGTTGGTTCCGGAATGATTGGAGAGCTTCCGGCACCCTTAAATCAGGATCAATTCTTAAAATTGGTCAAAGAATCGATGAAAACTGCTTGCATTCGGTACACAGCATCATCTCATGAAAAAATCAGTAAGGTGGCAGTCTGCGGAGGAAGTGGTTCCTTTTTGGTGAAAGACGCGTTAAGTGCTGGTGCACAAGCATTTATAACTGCCGATTTTAAATATCACCAATTTTTTGATGGTGAGGGGAGATTATTAATAGCAGATATTGGCCATTATGAAAGCGAACAATTCACCAAAGATTTAATTTATAAGCTTCTTACCGGTAAATTTACTACATTTGCCGTCCGTTTGTCAGAACTAAATACCAACCCGATAAACTATTTTTAAATGGCTGCAAAAAAAGTATCCAAACCTGAACCAAAAGCAAAGGCGACGACTGCGAAAGCATCACCAGCCAAGAGCACAGGAAAAACCGATTCTAAACCAGCAAAAAGTGCTGATGAATCGGATGACGACAACACATCGAAAATTGTAGATATGATTGCTGAAAAGAAGGCACCAAAAACGAAAGCAACCGCAGAACCCAAAGAGCCCAAAGAGCCAAAAGAAAAAAAGCTATCTGCCAGAGCACAAAAAGCTGCTGAAAAGGTAGTTGCAGAACCCGTTAAAGAACGCAGGTTCAATTTCAACCTTAGAACATTTGGTAAAGAGAAACTCGAGTTCACCACTGAAGAAAAATTACAAGCACTTTTTCAATTACAGTTAATCGACTCAGAAATCGATAAGATTCGTATTATCCGTGGTGAGTTACCTATGGAAGTGAGCGATCTGGAAGATGAAATTGCAGGCTTACAAACCAGAATCAACAACTTTACTGAAGAGGTTGACAGCATGCAAACTCAGATCACGCAAAGAAAACAAGCTATTAAAGATTCCAATGCTGCTATCAAAAAGTATGAGAGCCAGCAGATGAATGTAAAGAATAACCGTGAATTTGATTCATTGAATAAAGAAATTGAATTCCAGCAACTGGAAATTCAGCTTTCAGAAAAGAGAATTAAAGAATTCACTGGTGAATTTGCTGCGAAGAATGCAATTCTTCAGGCTTCCCTTGAAACGTTAAACGAGCGTTCTGAAGATCTGAAAAATAAGAAAGATGAACTTGACAATATCATTGCTGAAACCCGTAAGGAAGAAGAGCAATTGCAGAAATTCTCAGAGCAGGCTTCTGAAATGATTGATGAGCGTTTACTTTCTGCTTATCACCGTATCCGTAAAAATGCACGTAACGGTCTGGCAGTAGTTACTATTCAACGTGACGCCTGCGGAGGTTGCTTCAACAAAATCCCGCCACAGCGGCAGTTAGATATCCGTCAACACAAAAAAGTAATTGTTTGTGAACATTGCGGACGTGTATTGGTAGATCACGATATTGAAATCTAATACAAACACCATTTAATGAAAGGATCTCCCAAAAAGAGATCCTTTTTTTGTGGATGATTTTTTAGTAGTTTAGCAGCTAAATGAGAAGAACCCTTCTAATTGGAATTTTAATATGTTGCAGTCAATTGGTGACAGCTACAACCTTTGATTTCAATAAAGAATGCAGGGAGCACTATCAGGCTATTTTCAATCTGCAGTTTCAGAAAGCTGAAAAGTTTATTTCCACCCAAAAAGCTTCACATCCCGATAATGCTGCTGTATTATATTTGGAACAACAAATACTTTTTACAAAGCATTTATATCAGAAGAAGATGCCGATTTTCAAAAATTCCGAAGTGAATTCGATATGCGTCATGAGGCTTACAATGCTGTTCCCGCAGACAACCCCTGGACTGGTTATGCAACGAGTGAAATGTACTTGCAATCTGCAATTCTCAAACTGAAACGTAAAGAATATCTCACCGCCGGATATCAGCTGAGGAAGTCCTATAAAATTGCCGTTTCCAATCAGGAGAAATTTCCTGCATTTATTCCGAATCTGAAAACACTTGGTTTTTTTCATGCTGTTATTGGTGCTGTCCCCGATAACTATGTCTGGCTGGCCAACCTTGCTGGGATGCATGGCACTATTAAACAAGGATCGTCGGAACTGAATAAATTAGTAGAAGCAGCTAAAACCGATAACGACCTGCATTTTTTACTTGCTGAAAGTTATTTTCTGAGAATATTTATTTCTTCACACTTCGAAAAAGACCCTGAACTGGCTATGAAATTGACCGATGAAATGGTGGCGCAGATTTCCGATTACGGTCCACTGGGTGCCTTTATTATCGCTAACACCTGTATTAGTAAAGGGCTGTTTGATCGGGCACTGACAACGCTTCAGAAAGTTAAAACCACTTCGCAACAATACCCTTTGTTTTATCTTGATTACCTGACCGGCATTCTAAAATTAAACAAATTACAACTGGATGCTCAAAAAGATTTCCAGCGATTTCTGGATGGATTTAAAGGTAATAGTTTCGTTAAGGCTGCGCATCAGAAAATTGGATGGATTCATTTGCTGCAAAAGGATACTGCAGGATACCGGAGTGCATTAGTGGTGGCACTTAAAAAAGGAAATGATTTTACGGATGAAGACAAGCAAGCTGTTAAAGAAGCGCAAACCGGGATTGTCCCGAATATTTATCTCCTCAGGGCACGACTATATTTTGATGGCGGAAATTATGCTGCATCACTAGCCGAACTTGCCGGTGCACCTGCTGGCTCTTTTAACCGGCTACAAGATCAACTGGAATACACCTACCGATTAGCGCGCATCTTCGATAAAAAAAGGGCAGAAAACGAAGGCCTTGCATTATTACGGACAAACGTATGAAAATGGAAGCTCAACAACCTACTACTTTGCAGCCAATGCTGCATTGTTATCTGCCATAATTTATGAAGAGCAAAAGCAAAACAAAGAAGCAATTGAATGGTATAAAAAATGTCTGGCACTGCGAAATCATGAATATCAGAACAGTATTGATCAGAAGGCGGAGGCAGGATTGAACCGGTTAAATGCAAAATAATAATTTAAAAAACAGTATATGGATTTTCTGGATGAACGATTGACCGAATATGTAGAACAACATACAAAAGATGAATCTGAAATTTTAGCTAAGCTAAATCGGGAGACACAGGCAAAAGTAATAATGCCACGAATGTTATCGGGACATTTACAAGGTCGTGTGTTATCGATGCTCAGTCACATGATAAAACCTCAACGGATTTTAGAAATAGGTACTTACACAGGATATTCTGCGCTTTGTCTGGCAGAAGGCTTACCTGAAAATGGCAAACTCATCACCATCGATATCAATGAAGAATTACATGATATGGTAATGAGGTATGTGAAAGAGTCGGGTTACGAAAACAAGATTGAAGTTCTTTCCGGCGATGCCACCAAAATTATTCCATTACTGGAAGAACAAATTGATATGGTTTTTATTGATGCCGACAAAGAGAATTATGCTTTGTATTATGATCTTACATTTGACAAACTCAGCACTGGCGGTTACATTGTTGCCGACAATGTTTTGTGGAGCGGGAATATACTGAAACCCGAAGATGAAATGGACAGTGAAACATTGGCATTGCACCAATTCAATAAAAAAATTCAAAGCGATAATCGTGTTGAAAATGTAATGTTTCCTATTCGTGATGGCCTGATGATTATTCGTACAAAATAAAATTATGGATAATCATATTTCATTAAAGAAGCCCCACTACCCTGTCAATAAAGAGCTCCGGGAATATCTTAGCTACTATTCACGTGCAATCAAAATTCATGTGAGTACAAAGATTTATTGCGCTACAACAATGCCATTCCATTGTATGATCCCAATGGGAAAGATACCTTGTGGGGAGACTGTTCTTTATCCGCAATCGGAGCTGGCACATCTCAATAAATCGCTTACTGAAATATATGCACTTCTAAAAACCGGTGGCGACACTTCAGTAACGGAACATTTATTTGTAGATCGTATCGATTACTGCACTTTTGGAAATTCGAATCCGTTTCGAATCAGAATTGTGAATCACTATAAGGATAACTTCGATTACTTCTACATAAAAAAAGCCGATGCTTCCAGAATTTACGGCCTCCAACTGGAGCATATTTTATCACCCAATCGCATCACCTATTTTGTAGATGGTGATACGCTGATTGAAGAGCATATTGCAGGCATTCCCGGCGATATGTTTATCGCAAATAATCTTCACGACAAAGGACTGAACGAAATCAGACTTGCCAAGGAATTTGTAAAATTTAATGAACGCTGCTTTGTAAGACTACTCGGTGATATGCGTTCTTACAATTATGTGATTGATATTACTCCCGATTTTGAACAGATCCACTATCGCATTCGAGCAATTGACTTCGATCAGCAAAGTTATGAGGGACGTAAAAGTCTGTACCTTCCTCAATATTTCAAAGAAAACAACCCTTTTGTGGAACTTTGCGTGAAGCACATGACACCCGAAACAGTGCACCAGTACCAGCAGGAAGAATACACCATGATTTCGAAACGACTTCGTGCGGCCGGTAATATGTTCAACGATTTGATCCGCTGCATGCATCATGATAAAATATCAACCGAATCAAAAATCATCAATCTGCGGGAAGAGTTAGCTAAACACTATGGTGATAAGCGATTTCATGACTGCAATACTATGGGCTCTATGGTAGGTACCAGTCTGCAGGTAATAATCGAAAAAGTAAGCAGCAAAAAGTAGCTTTTAATTTTGATTTGTGAAATTTATTTATATTTTTGTATAGCGATTTCACATTCTCAAAATTCTCCAAATGAAAAAGTACTGTCTTGGCGTGTTGTTCCTCAGCTGCGCAAGCGCACAACTGCCTGCCCAAATTACGGTTGATACGATTGGCACTACCATAGTTCATATTGAAACGGTTGTCGATACCACACATTTTGCCGGCGGCTATGATAGTGGTCCCTGGGACTTGCATTGGGGGCCTGATGACAAGCTTTGGTATACCAACAAAAAACAAATCAATCGATATGATCCGATAACGGGAATTAATGATACCATACTTCGAGTCAATTCGGGGTATATCATGAGTGTTGCCACTCATAATGACTTTGCCAACAATCCCTATGTTTATATTACTAAGGATACAAGTGCCTACTATGGACAAGGAACTCTTGTTGAATTATACCGATACACTTACAACGCTGCGGTCGACTCACTTGAAAATCCGTTGCTAATTTTAAACTGGGGGCATGCCGGTGAACATTCCGGCGGCAGAGTAATGGTTGGAGCAGACACCATGGTGTACGTTACTACTGCGGAATACTATTGGCAGATAGATACTTTATTTAATAACTCCGGAAAAGTATTACGGTTGCATCCCGACGGCAGTATTCCAAATGATAATCCACGTCCCGATTACACATGGACGTGGGGACATCGAAATCCACAGGGAATTGTGCAAACTCCAAATGGGAATATCATTACATCAGAATATGGAATGCTTCACGATGAGTTGAATGTGATCCTACCGGGAAATCATTATGGATGGTTTGTATTTGATGGGGTTAGTTGTTTTCAACCGGTTGATACCTGTAATTACTACCAGACATTTGTAAAATTCCCAATTGACATAGGTCAAAATCCGCCTTCAGGAATTACCTGGTATGATCATCCATCTATACCCGAATTTCATGGCATTTTGGAAGCAGTGACCGGAAATAATCAAGGTTTGATGGCATATACAATGAATGCAGCCATGGATTCAGTCATTCAAAAACCAGTTATCTAAAAATTTGAATATGGCCGTGTGCGGGATGTTGTTGCTGCTCCTAATGGGACTGTATATTTTATTGCTTACGATCGGTTCAAACCAAGAATCAACAGCATTTCAAATCCGTTATTCAGTTCGTTGAATCAGCAAACATTCATCCATCCTTTGCAAATTTATCCGAATCCAGGAACTGACCAGTTTCAAGTATCCCGGAAAAACAATAACGCCTTATCTACGGTTCGGATACTGAATAGTTTGGGATCAGAAGTATTGAGGTATGAACAGGTTAAATTTCCTTTCACCGTTAACAGTTCGGAATTAGTAACCGGCATTTACTTTGTTCAGGTAACAAACGACCGCGAAACGAGAATTCAAAAATGGATCAAAGCATCAAAATAAAAAACTGTTTAAAAAATCATTCCAGAAAAGTCAGTAGATTGTTAAATATTTATTTAATGGTATTATTTTTGCGTACCGGTTAAACCATCGTTGGTGGAAACAATCAAAACAACTAAATA
The DNA here is from genome assembly GCA_016713525.1 of Bacteroidota bacterium. GTDB lineage: Bacteria > Bacteroidota > Bacteroidia > AKYH767-A > OLB10 > JADKJB01. Next base: position 22,521 of record JADJOZ010000016.1, read on the forward strand.
TCCAAAATGAAGAAAACTGCAATCCTGTTGCTTATGTTCGTAGTAACATTAGGCACAACCACCTTTGCCCAAAATGAACGCAAAGGAAAAAAGGCTGCTGAAGAGCGGACAGAAATGGTAGTAAAAAGGCTGACTGAAAAGCTATCATTGAATGCTGATCAGGCGAAGAACATCAGAGAAGTGGTGTTAAATCGCGAGAAAATGCGAGAAGCGGGACAACTGAACAAGGATAACCGCACAAAAATCATTGGACAGATCAATAAATACCTGACCAAAGAGCAACAAGACAAGTGGGAACAAATCCGTACAGAAGCTCGGGAACACCGAAACCACAAGCATCACGGATCCGACAGCAAAGCCACCGACGATACCGGTGATGATGTGTACTAAAAAATTGATAATCAATTAAAAAGGGACTTTAGGGTCCCTTTTTTTATGGGAAAATGTCTTCAAATCATTCATTTTTAAACATCCTATTTAGCTTTCGATTTTGGTAGAATATTGATTGTGATCATCATCGGGTTTAATTATCTTTGATAAAATTAACCGGACAACTGAAATCCAGTTAATTAACGATTAGTTTATGAGAAATATTTTTGTCTTGTGTTTTGTGCTTTTTTCAACTTTGGTTAGTGGGCAAGGTTATAATCACCAATGGCTTTGGGAAATTATTCTTTTACAAGATCCAAAAGGAGAATGTTTATCGACAACAATTCATAACACTTCAAACTGAATTTAGGAAAATGCCGTTTCTAGGCACCCAAGCCAACATCGCGATGCCAATGGCAACCTTTTAATGGCAAGTAATGGTATTTGGATTGCCAATGCCCAGGAGACACCATGTTGAATGGTGGTGGGTTGAATCCGGGATTATTACTCCAAATTGGCAATTTGGACTTCAGACTTATAATAACATCTTTCTGATTTCCAGCAGACACAAGTAAGTTTGCTTTGTTTCATCACACTGCTACTTTTAATGGCGTATATTCTCAGGCTAGAGAACTATTTTACTCTGAAATTGACTTGACACAAGATGCAGGTTTAGGGTCTGTAATTCAGAAGAATGTTGTTCTTTTTCAAGATACTTTAAATTGGGGGATTGGAGCTTGCAGACATTCGAATGGACAAGATTGGTGGGTAGTAATGATTAAGGATAGTTCTGATTTAATTTTTAAGATATTATTTACCAACTCAGGTATCACATCAACATCACAAATTGGCTTTCACCTCACATGGGGAAATTCATCACAATTAACATTTTTCTCCAAATGGAAATCTTTTGCTTCAACAACATATTACCAAAATTACTTCCTATGGATTCATCTAACAGTTCAATAGTATTATTAGATTTTAACCGCTGTAATGGTGATTTCTCAAACCCCAGAACAATCAAGCTTTCAGATTCTAAGTATTTGTTTGGAAATTCTTTCAGTAGTGATAGCAAATACATATATGCCTGCACCAGCACTCGTATTTTCCAAATCGACACTGATAATTTGAATGTTGATACAGTTGCTGTGTATGATGGATTTATATGGAGATCCATGCTGGAACCATTTTGGAATATGTATCTTGCGCCAACGGTAAAATTTATGTAACAAGTGGAAGCAGTGTCCAGCATTTAACTGTTATAATCCCGATGCGCAGGGCTTGCATGTGATGTACGCAACATTCTATTGATCTGGTCGATTACCTTCTCGTTCGTCCCCAACCACAATTACTATTTAGGATGTGTACCACTTTGGGGTGTCCATGTCTTCGGTGTTGAGGAGCATATTAGTCATGATTTCAGGTTTGGTGTGGCCCAAATCCTACCAGTGGTAATTTTAAAATACTCCTCCCAAAACGGCGAAGTATTTGGGAATGTGGGGGGGGTTGCAGTGGGATTTGTGTGATACAGTGGGGGGGAAGCCGAAGGTGGTGGTTTATAAGGAATAACCAGTCTTTGCGGGGTTTTGGAGACAGCTTAAATGGCTTTTGGTCAGTTGAAAATTCGTTGAAATGTAAAATGTTCAATATAAAATTCTAATGTAAAATGTTCAATGTAAAACGCAGAATGCAAAATTGAATGAGAAATTGTTTGTTAATGACCGGTAATCCTTAATCTTTAATTCTTAATCCTTAATTCTTTGGGTTGTCAGGATCGGAGATCCCTCCGGCTTTGCTTTTCGTCAGTTGAAAATTCGTTGAAATGTAAAATGTTCAATACAAAATTATAATGTAAAATGTTCGATGTAAAACGTAGAATGCAGAATTGAATGATAACATGGTTGTGAATGGGAATTATATAAAGTAAGAAGATAGGTGATTTATAGTTAGTATTGCTGAAAGGGATCGAGACTTTCACTAGATCTGCAACTTATTATATACCAATGAATTAAAACGTTAATTGGTACATTTTCTGGTTCTAAGGCTTTTTAATAACTTTGCCCGCTTCAAACCTAAAAAATATGGCTTACGAATTTCATGATGCAACTGTAGTTGATATTATTGATGAAACCGATATGGTAAAGCGTTTTTACATTAAAATGCCTAATCATATGCAATTTACTTTTAAAGCGGGACAGTTTATCATGCTCGATTTACCAATTGATTCAAAATATACCAATCGCAGTTACTCCATTGCTTCAGCACCTTCTACCGACAATATTTTTGAGCTATGCATTGTGTTAAAGCCAGATGGATTAGGTACTCCTTATAAATGGGAAAATTTTAAAATCGGTACACAAGTGAAGGTTTCAGAGTATTGGGAAAGTTTCAGTTGCAGGATCAATCGATACCGACATTTGCTTTATTGGTACCGGAACAGGTATTGCTCCATTAAGATCTCAGCTGATGGATATTTATAACCGCAAACTGGAACACAAGAATATTATCATGGTTTTCGGAAATCGCTGGGAGAAAGACATTTTATATCGCAAAGAGCTGGAGGAAATGGAATCAAAATGCCCGGCTTTAAGTTTATTCCGGTTCTTTCGAGAGAAAATCCGGGTTGGACAGGTCGCAAAGGATATGTGCATGCTGTTTATGAAGAACTTTTTGCAGATAAACGACCTGCGAAATTCTATATCTGCGGATGGGCCGACATGCTGAAAGAAGCGCGTCAACGTCTGGAAACGATGGGATATGATAAGAAATCGATCAAATTTGAATCGTACGATTGATTTTTGGCTTCATTGGGGCCTGAAAAAACACACTTTTTAACATTTTTAAACATTTGATTTCTGACCGGTTTTTCAACAGGTCTGATTCTTAGCTGCTTACATTTTTGTTCCAGTCAACTTTGAAGATGTTTTCAACATCCTGCTAAAGTTCCCCACCCTGTTTAGAAACCACAGATGTACTTATTATATTTGCCTAAATCAAAAACGAATGGGTTCCGGTTCACTAATTGCCTTAATGATTGCTGCTGTTGCCTTTTCAGGGATAGCAATTCTCATTTCGAAAATTTTACTGAAAACCACTCATAACATCCACAAAGGTGAACCTTATGAGTGTGGAATTCCCACAATTGGTCCCAGTTGGATTCAGTTTAGCATTGGTTATTACCTCTTTGCACTTATATTTTTGATTTTCGATGTCGAACTAATCTTCATCTTTCCCTGGGCAGTTGTGGTAAAACAACTGGGATGGGTGGCATTTGTTGAGATATTAATTTTCCTCTTCATATTATTCATGGGCTTTTTATATGCTCACAAGAAAAAAGCACTGAAATGGATGTAACGAACGAAAATAAAATTCCTGATCCTTTTCCGGGCACTATTCATCAAACTCCCGGAGGCGGAATTCTGGTCAGCAAAATGGATCAGGTTATAAACTGGGCTCGCAGCAATTCCTTGTGGCCATTGGTATTTGGTACCAGTTGTTGTGCCATAGAAATGATGAGCACCGCCAGTGCTAAATATGACTGGTCGCGTTTTGGCTTTGAAGTGGCCCGTGCTACTCACGACAAGCAGATGTAATTATTATTGCAGGAACTATAGTGAACAAGATGGCTCCTGTTTTAAAGCGCCTCTACGATCAGATGGCGGAACCTAAATATGTAGTGGCAATGGGTGCCTGTGCAACCAGCGGAGGGCCGTTCTTTTACAACACTTATAGCGTTGTTAAAGGTGCAGATCATATTATTCCGGTTGATGTGTACATTGCCGGTTGTCCGCCCCGCCCCGAAGCACTTATTCATGCCTTGATAACACTTCAGGAGAAAATTAAAAGCGGCATGACCCGTGAACAAATGAAAATGGAAAAGCCTGAACAAAGTTTTTAAATGACACGAGAAGAATTACAGGCTGCACTTACTGAATTGCAAAGTTCACTCACCTTTGAAGAAGGCGGTGAATGGCTGAATATAAATGCACCGGCAGAAAATTTTCACGAGCTCGCACTCAAATTGCGCCATACTTCCGGTCTTTATTTCGATTACCTGTTTTGCCAGACTTGCGTCGATTGGAAAACACATCTTACCATGGTGTATCACCTGACTTCGATGACGCACCGGCATAATATTGTAGTGAAAATAAAACTCGACCGGAATAACCCCGAAGTAACGACCGTTTGTGACATCTGGCGCACAGCTGAATTTCATGAACGTGAAGTATATGAATTGTTTGGAGTAAATTTTCTGAATCATCCCGATTTAAGAAAACTAATTTTACCCGATGACTGGATTGGATACCCACTCCGTAAAGATTATGATGACCCTGTTAATATGATCAAGCTGTAATTATGTTTGAAGAAGTAGCATCTACTGAACAAGGCGATCTCGTAATTAATATCGGGCCTCAGCATCCTGCCACACATGGCGTATTGCATCTTGTTATTACTTTGAATGGTGAAACCGTTAAAAAGGTAGAACCACATCTGGGTTATATCCATCGTTCCATAGAAAAAATGTGCGAGAGCCTGAGCTATCGTCAATTTATCTATGTTACCAGTCGCATGGACTACCTCTCATCGCATATCAATAATCATGGTTGTGCGATGTTGGTTGAGAAGGCATTGCAGATTGAAATTCCATCCAGAGCACAGTACATTCGTGTGATCATGGATGAACTTACCCGATTGGCATCACATCAACTTTGGTGGGGTGCAATGGCAATGGATATTGGTGCACTCACACCATTTTTTCTTGCTTTCCGCGAAAGGGAAATGATAACCGACATCATGGAAGAAACCTGTGGTGCCCGTTTAACCATGAACTATATGGTGCCCGGTGGTATCATGTACGATATTCATCCCGATTTCTGTAAAAAAGTAAAAGAGTTCATAAAACATTTTCGTTCGAAAATTGATGAGTACGATGAGTTACTCACCGGAAATATCATTTTTCAAAACCGGATGAAAGGAATTGGAATACTCTCTAAAGAAGATGCTATTTCTTACGGTTGCTCCGGACCTACTGCCAGAGCAAGCGGTGTTTCCTGCGATGTGAGGAAAATTTATCCATACGAAATTTATGATCAGTTAAAATTCGATGAAGTGCTGGCAACTGAAGGCGATAGCTTTGCCCGTTACCAGGTTCGTTTGGTTGAAATGCATCAATCGATGAATATTATCGAACAATTAATTGACAACATTCCCGAAGGAGAAATTCAGGCAAAAACAAAAGCGGTTTTGAAATTACCAAAAGGAGAATTTTATACCCGCATTGAAACTGCACGGGGTGAATTTGGAATTTATATTGTCAGCGAAGGTGGTACCACACCGTATCGTATCAAATTCCGTTCACCGGGATTTTCCAATTTATCGGCACTCGATCATATAGTTAGAGGACATAAAATCGGAGATATGGTTGCCATCATGGGAACTCTTGATCTCGTAATACCAGATATTGACAGATAATTTATGTTCAGCTTATCACATATCACCGATCTTGTTAATGCCTGGTTATACCAGCAGTTCCCTCCTACCCTTGCTTTATTGTTACAGTTTGTGATTGTTGGAATTCTGGTGATCACACTTTTTTCTATTTTAGGATTAGTCCTCATTATGATGGAACGAAGAGTTGCAGCATGGATGCAATTACGTTTGGGCCCTAATCGTGTGGGGCCGCGCGGAATGTTCCAGACTGTAGCCGATACCGTAAAGCTTATCATGAAGGAAGGGATGACTCCCAATGGTGCCGATAAACTCATGTTTAATCTGGCACCTTACATCGTAATGATGGTCTCTATGGTTATTATGGCACCTTTGATGTTTGCTGACGGATTTCAGATCTGGGACATCAACATTGGGTATTTTTATTACAGCAATTTCATCAGTTTCCGTTATTGGTATATTAATGGCGGGATGGGCTTCCAATAATAAGTACTCCTTATTAGGTGCTATGAGAAGTGGTGCTCAGATAGTAAGCTATGAACTTTCTGCTGGATTATCCATTATCACCATTGTAATCCTTACCGGCAGTTTGCAGGTATCTGAAATAATTGCAGCTCAGCAAACAGGATGGTGGATTTTTAAAGGACATATTCCGGTACTGATTTCATTTGTGATATTTATAATTGCAGTAACTGCAGAAACCAATCGCGCACCATTCGATTTGGCTGAAGCAGAATCGGAATTGACAGCAGGTTTTCACACAGAATATTCAGGAATGAAATTCGCCTTATTCTTTCTGGCAGAATATGTGAATATTTTTGTTGTCTGCGCAATTGGTGCGACACTCTTTTTAGGTGGCTGGATGCCATTTCACATTGGAAGCTGGGAATCATTCAATCATATTATGGATTATATCCCATCATCGGTATGGTTCTTTGGAAAAACCTTCTTCCTGATATTCGTAATCATGTGGTTCCGCTGGACCTTCCCGCGTCTGCGTATCGATCAGTTGCTTAATCTGGAATGGAAATATTTATTACCGATCTGTATGTTTAATCTGATCCTTGTAACTTTAATGGCAATAATGTGCTGGCACTTCTGAAAATGTTTATAAAAGAATATATAAAAGATGTATGGGGAGCCATAAGTTCACTTCTGAAAGGAATGAAACTTACCGGCTACTATTTCATGCATCATAATAAGGAAGCAATTACGGAGCAATATCCGGATAACCGCAAGACATTAAAAATGGCGGATCGTTTTCGGGGTGAAGTGGTCATGCCTCACGATGAAAACAATGAGCATGCCTGCACCGGTTGCACTGCTTGTGAACTTGCATGTCCAAATGGTACCATCAAAATTATTACCAAGATGGAGCCAACACCGGAAGGTAAAAAGAAAAAAGCCATCGACACCTTCGTTTACCGACTCGAACTTTGCACCATGTGTAATTTATGTATTGAAGCCTGCCCCACCGATGCTATTAAGATGGATCAAACTTTTGAACATAGTGTATTTGACCGGCGCTTGTTGACCAAAAAGCTTAATAAACCCGAGTCTAAAGTTAGGGAGGGTATTGAATGATGAGTTTGGGTGCCATTTTCTTCTATATCATTTCAGCATTTATTTTGCTGATGGGAATACTTGCCGTTACAACGCGTAAAATATTCCGTTCAGCAATTTACTTATTGGGTTCACTGATTGGTATTGCCGGGTTGTACTTCTGGCCTGAAGTTGAATTTATTGCAGCCGTTCAAATTGTTGTTTATGTAGGAGGAATTGTAGTTCTTATTATTTTCTCCATATTCCTCACACAGCAATCCGGTAAAGAAATGCCTCGCACCAATTTATCGCGAAATATTTTCTCATTGCTTGGTGTAATAGCGGGATTCCTTCTAAGTTGTTCACTGATCCATCAATATGGTTTCGAAGCAGGTTCACAACCATTCGACAATGCCGTAAGCCGCATTGGATTATATATGCTGAATACCGGCAAAGATGGTTTCGCACTTCCTTTCGAAGCAGTCAGCATCCTATTGCTGGCAGCATTAATAGGTTGTATTGTAATTGCTATGAAATCGGTTCCAACAAAATCAACAAAATGACAGAGATCCCTATTTCACATATGCTCTTTGTTAGTACAGCCCTCTTCTTTATTGGGATGTACGGATTCTTCACCAGAAGGAACATGATTACTATGTTGATGGCAATTGAGTTGATGTTGAATAGTGTCAATATTAATTTTGTCATCTTCAATAAATATCTATATCCCGATAAAATGGATGGTATATTCTTTACCATCTTCGTAATTACTATTGCTGCAGCAGAAGCAGCAGTAGCCATTGCCATCATTATCAATCTGTACAGGTCGCATCAGTCAATTGATGTGGAAGAAGCTGATAACCTGAAAAACTAATGCAGCCGAAATTATGAATTACGCAAACTACATATATCTGATTCCACTATTGCCATTGCTCAGTTTTCTGTTGCTGGGTTTCTTTGGCAGGAAGTATGTAGGAACAGCATCCGGTTGGGTTGGTGTACTGTCATTAGGCACATCAGCGCTGTTGTCAGTTTATACCGCCTTCAGCTACTTCTTTGTGGATGGTTTGATGGATGGAAAATATCAAACGATTATTCCGGTTAAAATGGAGTGGCTGCGATTCAGTGAAACATTATCCATTGACATGGGAATTTTGCTGGATCCTGTTTCCGTTATGATGCTGGTTGTCGTGACCTTCGTTTCATTGATGGTTCACTTATTCAGCATCGGATATATGAAAGGCGAAGAGCGGTATGCAACCTACTTCTCCTATTTGTCTCTCTTCACGTTTTCAATGCTTGGATTGGTGTTATCTACTAATATTTTCCAGATTTATATGTTTTGGGAATTGGTTGGGGTTTCATCTTATCTGCTAATCGGATATTATTTCACCAAGCCATCTGCAGTAAAAGCATCCAAAAAAGCATTTATTGTTACACGTTTCGCCGACTTAGGATTTTTGATCGGCATTCTGATACTTGGTTTCAGTGGTGGCAGTTTCGATTTCGCAACTCTCATTGCTACACTCACCAACACCCAATCGCCGGAGTTAACTACCATGATCTCTTCTTCCTTCTTAGGAATTACATTACTGAGCTGGGCATTGACATTGGTATTTATCGGTGGTGCAGGAAAATCCGCAATGTTCCCATTACACATCTGGTTACCCGATGCTATGGAAGGACCAACTCCGGTTTCGGCATTGATTCATGCTGCAACCATGGTTGTTGCCGGAGTGTATCTGGTGGCACGAATGTTCCCCGTTTTTGCACTCGATCCGGCTGTGATGCATCTAATCACCATCACCGGAATTACATCAGCAGTGCTGGCAGCAATTATTGCCTGCACGCAAACCGACATTAAAAGAGTATTAGCCTACTCCACCATGTCGCAAATCGGATACATGATGTTTGCGATGGGTATTTCAGGTTATGCATTTAATGATACCGGTTATACCGGATCGCTGTTCCACTTATTTACTCATGCATTTTTCAAATCTTTATTGTTCCTCGGTGCAGGAGCAGTTATACATTATGTTCACAGTAATGAAATGAAAGATATGGGTGGCTTGCGCAAAACCATGCCAATAACCCATATTACTTTTTTATTGGCTTGCCTGGCTATTGCAGGAATACCGCCTTTGGCAGGATTTTTCAGTAAGGAAGAAATTTTACTTGCTGCCTGGGAAAGTAATAAAACTGTTTATTTTATGGCATTAGGCACTTCAGCACTGACTGCCTTTTATATGTTCCGTTTATATTTTTCAATTTTCTGGAGCAAAGAAGCTGCCCACCACGATAATCATCACGGCGAAGGAACCTTTACCATGAAACTGCCTTTATTGCTTTTAGCAGGTTGCACAATTGGCGCAGGATTAATTCCTTTCTCCAACTTTGTTACATCGAATAACATTCCTGAAAAAATGGAATTGCATCTTTTATTTTCGATTGCACCGGTACTATTGGCTGTATTGGCAATTGGAATTGCAGCCATGCTTTATAAAAATGAAAACGATAAGCCCGATAAAATTGCTTCATCGATGAACGCATTGTACCGGACAGCACTGAATAAATTTTATATCGATGAAATATATTTATTCATCACCAAAAAAATAATATTCAACTTGATTGCCAAGCCGGCAGCATGGATTGACAGGAATATTGTTGATGGCCTCATGAATTTACTTGGAAATGCCACAATTATTGTTTCAGATGAAGCTAAGTCGGTTCAATCAGGGAAAGTTCAATGGTATGCACTTGCCTTCCTTGGCGGGATATTGATTCTCACAGTAGCATTTATATATCTGTACTGACATTTGAAATACAACACATGAATCTGAATCTGCTGATATTAGTACCCTTTTTAACCGCAATGGCCATATTATTTTGCCGTTCACTTCCTGCTGTGCGATCCATTGCACTGGCAGGTTCAGCAATTCAGTTGGTGCTCTCTTTGGTACTATTCTATTTATTCAGTCAGGAAAGAATGGTTAATGAAAGTCTGATGCTGTTTGAGCAGAATATAGTTTGGTTTAAAACGCTGAACATAAATTATCACATTGGTGTAGATGGTATTTCAGTTTCTATGATTCTACTCACCGCATTTGTTGTTCTTGCCGGTGTTCTGGTATCGTGGAAAATGCCCAAAGCTACCGGTGGTGATGGTGAAATGAGTCGGGAGTTCTTTTTCTTGCTGATGTTCCTGAGCCTAGGTGCTTACGGTTTCTTTATATCACTTGATTTATTTACGCTCTTCTTTTTCCTTGAAGTAGCTGTTATTCCTAAATTCCTGTTGATTGGTATTTGGGGAAGCGGAAAAAAAAGAATACGCAGCCATGAAACTGGCACTTATGTTAATGGGTGGATCTGCTCTGGTATTTGTTGGCCTGGCCGGACTCTATTTAAACACTTACAATGCTACCGGTGCACATACATTTGATATCCTGGAAATCGCAAATATGTCGATTAACCACGATATGCAATTGCTGTTTTTCCCTTTTGCATTTGTTGGCTTTGGAATATTCACAGCAATCTTTCCTTTCCACACATGGGTACCCGACGGCCACTCATCGGCTCCAACGGCAGCATCGATGTTCCTGGCCGGAATTTCCATGAAGCTTGGTGGTTACGGATGTTTAAGAGCTGCCGTATTACTGATGCCGGAAGCAGCGCATTACTATTCCGGATGGATTGTAGCTTTATCTGCTATAGCCATAATTTACGGCGCATTTGCTACCATGATGCAAACCGATTTAAAGTATATCAACGCCTATTCTTCCGTGAGTCATTGCGGATTTGTTCTGCTGGGAATCGGAATGCTTACTCAAACTGCAATTATGGGTGCAGTAATGCAAATGGTTTCTCACGGCTTAATGACTGCACTCTTCTTCGCTGCTATTGGCATGATTTACGAAAGAACACACACACGGGAAGTAAAGAAGCTCGGAGGATTACTTAAAATTATGCCATTCATCTCCACAGTATTTGTCATTGCCGGATTATGCTCTCTGGGCTTGCCCGGATTCAGTGGATTCGTTGCTGAAATGACTGTATTTGTGGGAGCGTGGGAACAGGTTGATGCCATGTACCGGCTTGCAACCATTCTTGCCTGTGCCTCCATTGTAGTTACTGCAGTTTACATATTGCGCGCTGTGGGCAAAGCAATTATGGGCCCTATTGCCGATCAGCATCATCTGGAATTGACTGATGCCAGATGGAATGAGAAAATGGCTGCCGGCATACTTATAATAGGTATTGTAGCAATTGGAATAGCACCCTTCTGGTTAACAGAATTGGTTACACCAGGCACGACTGCCATTATGAACCAGTTAAATGGATTCTGACAGAAATAGTATAAAAGCTGAAAAGCATAAAACAGAATGACTGAACAATTGATTGATTTTTTTCTGCTAATGAAAAGTGAACTGCTGTTGCTTGCAGTTATTTTCATCATGCTGTTTATGAATATCACGGCCAAAGAAAATGCTGATGGCACTCCTGTAGATAACAATCATTCAATTCTGGTAACAGCAAATATTTTATTGCTGCTAAATTTCCTGGCCGGTTTCTTCATGAACACTTCTGGCAATCTGTTTGGTGATACTTTCACATCAACCGAACTGACTGCCTTTCAGAAAAACATTTTGAATCTGGGCACCTTGTTAGTTTCGCTTCAAAGTTATAATTGGTTAAAAACGCACAAGCATGTCATGGAGTTTTACATGCTTATGCTAGCTACTTTACTCGGAATGTTTCTGATGATTTCCTCGCAGCACATGCTTTTGTTCTATCTAGGGCTTGAACTGTCAACCATTCCTCTTGCTGCCTTGGTAAACTTTGATCTGGAAAAGAAAAAATCTGCTGAAGCAGCGATGAAAATGATCATGATGTCGGCATTTTCTTCGGCATTATTACTATTTGGCATTTCCCTTTTCTATGGAACCATGGGAACACTTCACTTCCAGGAAATACCTGCAGCATTAAACGGCAGTGATTTGCAATTGTATTGCCTCATTCTGCTAATTGCTGCTTTTGGCTTCAAAATTTCAGCAGTTCCATTTCATTTCTGGACAGCGGATGTCTATGAAGGCGCACCGGTTCCGGTTACATCCTACCTATCGGTTATATCAAAAGGCTCTATACTGTTTGTAATGACTACGGTGTTGTACAACGTTTTCGCCGGCATGGGTGTTGAATGGTATTTAATTATTTGCGTGCTGGCCGTTGCAACCATGATCACCGGAAATATTTTCGCTGTTCGTCAACAAAATCTGAAACGACTGCTTGCATTTTCCTCTATTGCTCAGGTAGGTTTTATTTTGGTAGGGATGTCGGGACAAAATACAGAAGGAGCTGTGTCAGTAACCTATTTTATTGTCATTTACATCTTCTCTAATCTGGCTGCCCTGGGTGTTATTTCTGTAGTAAGTGCTTTAACAGGAAAAGAAACAATATCAGATTATAAAGGATTCTATAAAACCAATCCTATGCTTAGCTGGATTCTGGCCATTGCACTTTTTTCATTGGCAGGAATTCCTCCAACATCCGGCTTCTTTGGAAAATTCTTCCTGCTGCTTGCCGGTGCAGGAAATGGTAATTACACACTCGTTATAATTGCGGCTTTAAATATGATAGTTTCCCTTTATTATTATCTGAAAATCGTGAAAGCTGTATTTATGGATGCTAATGAGGAGCCTATTCCAACCATAAATTTAGCCTTTCTGCCTAAAGCTGGATTGCTAATTTGTTTGATTGGAATTATTGTTACAGGACTTGCCAGCGGATCTTACAATTACATTCAGGAATTATTTGCATCATTATAAAATGGCTATCAACAAGAATCATTTATTTGAAGAACTGAATGGGATCAAATGTGCCATTGTAGAAGCCGGTACAACCATGGAAAGGGTTGAGTTCCTTAAGCCTCTTTTAGAAGGCAATGGATACACGGTAGTCGTAGCAGAAAGTGCACCTCCAAAAGTTGCGCCTCCGGTTGTTAAAGAAGGTGAGGAACCACCACCGCCACCACCACCAGCTCCGGTGAAATATACTATTGGTGTAACAGATGTGAGCTTTAATCCTACCAATGCTATTTTTGGTCGCCTTTTACGCACCCGGTCGGGACATGTGGTAACTTTAGCTTATTGGTACCAGCGTGATTCGCAATCAATGGATGAAGTTCCTTATTTCAATCAACCGAGATAAAATTTTATTACGGTTTTAAAATTGGCAACATAGATTTTGCCATTTCAATTCCAACCTTTTTTGCACCTGAAGGTGTAGTATGTGCATAGTCGTAAAAATCAGAATCTGTCCATATTGTTTTCGGAGTAAACTCTACATAAGGATAATTCCCTTCCTCACAAACCTGTTTAATCATATCATTCATGATGGTGAGCATGTGGAAATAATCGACACCATTTAATTTTACATCACCATAATTTTCTGTTTCAGTAGTCCCTTCAATTGTTCCATTGTCAAGAATCCGGTATTTACGACATGGTTGTGAAATAAAAACCGGAACAGCGCCCATTTTTTTGCCAGTAAGGCTAATTGCTCCATTCTGGCCTTGTATCCGGTTAACCTTTCACCTAAAATAATCCGGTATCGGGTTGAATCGAGGAGCGGTTTAGTTGTATAAGTAAGTTTACTGAAATCTATTTTAGAATGACTTACCCGTACCACCCGACTGTTGAGTGCTCCTTTTATTTTGCGAACGGTGTTGTAAATTACACTCTTATTTTTTATTTCAGATTTGAACCCGGCATTTTCAATGTCTGTTATTTCGGCCCACTTTTCCGCATCAATGTAAAAATCATTAATGCCTATATAAAACATAACATACTTCGGTTTCAATTGAGGAATGAGCGGAACCCAGATTTCGAAATTTTTTAAATGACCGAATGTCGATTGTCCATCTATACCAGCATTGGCAATGGTCATTTGCAAGCCTGACTTTAAGAGCTCTTCATGCATTGCATCCTGCCATGTTAGTCCATCACTCAAATATCGCTGATCGGTAGTACTGCCTCCTACAGTCAAAATCTCTGCAAACCCGGGTTCCGACTTCCCCGACATCCTTAAACCATATTTATCTCGGGTGTAAGTGACATTCCCACCCTCAGGATAAATTTTACTTACATCAAAATGATAAGTTTTGGAAAAAACGATATTATAATTTGCAAGAACATTTCGTTCAATTATCCAGCCACCAAAAATCAGTTCCACAATAGCGAGTAATGCAACTAAGATTAACAAATTGATGCCAATAATTTTAGCGTACCTCATAGTGCTGGAAGGGTGAACGTTTGAAATCTATATCAATATTTAAATCCAAATATAACTGAAAAAATTGATTTAACTTCTATAAGTTATCAACCTTGTGATTCAATATCTAATTGCAAATGAATGGCTTAGAACGCACTTAATTAAAAACCACAGCTAAATTCCAACTCATTGAAAATGAGTCACAAAAGTGCATTGGTGATAGCCACATCTGTAATTGAAATTGCCTAATTTTACATCCTACTTTTATGGCAAAGACAATAAACGAGGGACAACTGGAAGAAATTGAGGTTTTTGGTGCCAGAGTGCACAACCTGAGAAACATAGATTTGACCTTCCCAAGAGAAAAGCTGGTTGTAATAACCGGATTAAGTGGAAGCGGAAAATCATCATTGGCATTCGATACCATTTATGCAGAAGGTCAGCGCAGGTATATGGAAACTTTTTCCGCCTACGCCCGAAATTTTCTGGGTAATATGGAACGTCCGGATGTGGATAAAATCACCGGATTGAGTCCGGTAATTTCTATTGAACAAAAGACTACCAATACCAATCCCCGCTCTACAGTTGGAACAATTACAGAAATTTATGATTTCATGCGATTGTTGTTTGCCCGGGCCGGAGAGGCATTTTCATATGTTACAGGAGAAAAAATGATTCGCCTATCGGATGATCAGATTATTCAGCTGATACTCGAGAAATTCGAAAAGCGAAAAATTATTTTGCTTGCTCCCGTAGTAAAAGGAAGAAAAGGTCACTATCGCGAATTGTTTGAAACCATCCAGCAAATGGGTTTTCTGAAAGTTCGTGTTGATGAAAATATTGTAGACATTAAAAAGGGTTTGCAAGCCGATCGTTACAAAACACATGATATCGAAATTGTAGTTGATCGAATTGCAGTTACTGAAGATCAGAAAATCCGAATCACCGAATCGGTGCGCACCGCACTAAAGCATGGCAAAGGATCGCTGATGGTTCTGAGTGAAGATGATGGACTGGTGAGGCATTTTTCACAGCACCTGATGTGTCCCACTTCCGGAATTTCATACGATGAACCTGCACCAAATACTTTTTCTTTCAATTCACCTTATGGTGCATGCAGCAAATGCAATGGTCTTGGTACTATTGCAGAAATTGATCTTGATTCAGTTATCCCGGATAAAAAACAAACTATTAAAGGTGGAGGCATTGCTCCATTGGGACCACAAAAAGACACCTGGATTTTTTCTCAGCTTCAAGCAATCGGTCGTCGCTATGGATTTACCTTAAACACTCAGATTGGTGAAATTCCTGATGAAGCCATAAATGTAATCTTATATGGTTCCGATGAAGTATTTCAGGTGAATCGCGATTTCAATAAAGGTGAATCCGGAAATTACTCACTTGCATTCGAAGGAATTGTAAATTTTATTGCAGGCCAGCTTACAGAAAATTCATCTCCTGCATTAAAAAAGTGGGCACAAAATTTTATGCAGGCTGTAACCTGTCCCGTGTGCAAAGGTACCCGCCTTAAAAAAGAATCTCTCTATTTTAAAATAGATCAGAAAAATATTTCGCAACTGGCGAACATGGATATTATGCAGTTGCATGATTGGTTCGATGGTCTGGAAAAAGATTGACTGCCCGTCAGAAAAAAATTGGAGCTGAAGTACTGAAAGAAATAAGAAAGAGAATTCAGTTTTTATTGGACGTAGGTCTCGATTATCTCACCATGGATCGTACATCCCGAAGCTTATCGGGTGGCGAATCACAACGAATCAGGCTCGCTACACAAATTGGTTCTCAGCTGGTGGGAGTACTTTATATTTTGGATGAGCCCAGCATTGGTTTGCGTCAACGCGACAATGTCAGACTGATTAAATCATTACAGGACTTACGTGATGTTGGAAATTCGGTGATCGTAGTAGAACACGATCGGGAAACAATCATGTCGGCAGATTATGTAATTGATCTCGGACCCGGTGCCGGTGTTCATGGTGGTTTAGTGGTAGCTGCCGGAACTCCCAAACAAATTCTGAAATCGGATTCGTTGACTGCAAAATATCTGAATGGCAAAATAACCATTAAGCGGCCCGCATTAAGAGCCGGAAATGGTAAGAGTCTGATTCTTTCCGGTGCCACTGGAAACAATCTCAAAAATGTAACCGTGGAATTTCCTTTAGGAAAATTTATTTGTGTTACCGGTGTGAGTGGAAGCGGAAAGTCATCGCTTGTGAATGAAACCCTCTACCCTATCCTTAGCAATCATTTTTACCGGTCATCTTTAAAGCCACTTCCGTATAAAACCATCAAAGGATTACAGCACATCGATAAAGTAATTGAAATCGATCAATCACCGATCGGACGAACGCCAAGAAGTAATCCGGCTACTTATACCGGTGTATTTAGTGATATAAGAAATCTGTTTGCACAACTCCCAGAATCCAAAATCAGAGGGTATCCTCCGGGATGGTTTTCTTTTAATGTTAAAGGTGGCAGGTGTGAAACATGTCAGGGTGCAGGAATGCGCGTTATTGAGATGAACTTTCTGCCTGATGTATTTGTGCATTGTGAAAGTTGCAATGGCAAACGATACAACCGGGAAATTCTGGAAGTGCGATACAGAGGAAAATCTATCAATGATATATTGGATATGTCGATTGAAGATGCTGTTACATTCTTCGCCAACATGCCATCCATAGCTCATAAAATAAGGACGATTCAGGATGTCGGACTCGGCTATATTACTTTGGGACAACAATCGACTACCCTTTCAGGAGGCGAAGCACAACGAATTAAATTAGCAACAGAACTTGCTAAGAAAGATACGGGTAACACTTTCTATATTCTGGATGAACCAACAACAGGTTTGCATTTCGAAGATGTGAGAATCCTGCTCGAAGTACTTGCCAAACTTACTGATAAAGGAAATACGGTAGTTGTAATCGAACATAATATGGATGTGATTAGATGTGCCGCTTATGTTATAGATATTGGTCCCGAAGGCGGTTCTCGGGGAGGGGAAGTAATTACCAGTGGTACACCGGAAGAAATCCTTAAAGTAAAGAAAAGTATTACCGGACAATATTTAAAACGTGAATTAGAACTGCTGCCGGCATAACCTTATTTCATTTGTTCCGTTTAAGTGATTTAAAACATCACCAAATGGAATTTTTTAAACATTCCGATATGAATTCAGAAGAAGAAAAAATACGCAGGGCTTTTACTGATAAAGACTGGCAGGAAGTACGATCAGATGATACCTGGTCGATCTTTAAAATTATGGCCGAATTTGTAGAAGGCTTTGAAAAACTTTCTAAAATTGGTCCTTGTGTTTCGGTTTTTGGCTCAGCAAGAACATTACCAGGCACGCGCTACTATGACCTTGCTGAAGAAATTGCCTATAAAATTGCCAAAGATGGTTACGGAATCATCTCCGGTGGTGGTCCCGGAATTATGGAAGCCGCTAATAAAGGTGCTCAACGTGCCAATGGAAAATCGGTAGGTGTAAATATTAAACTCCCTTTCGAACAATCCCCTAATCCTTATATCGATCACGATAAAGTAATTACTTTCGATTACTTCTTCGTAAGAAAAACAGTTTTCATTAAGTACTCACAAGGATTCGTAGTATTGCCCGGTGGC
The DNA here is from genome assembly GCA_016713525.1 of Bacteroidota bacterium. Taxonomy (GTDB): domain Bacteria; phylum Bacteroidota; class Bacteroidia; order AKYH767-A; family OLB10; genus JADKJB01. The sequence goes on from JADJOZ010000016.1 coordinate 40,788, forward strand.
TTTGGTACACTCGATGAACTATTTGAAGCATTAACACTTATACAGACTAAAAAAATTGCCAAGTTCCCTATCATTCTTGCAGGGAAAGAATACTGGCAGGGAATTTATGACTGGATTTGTAATACCATGCTGGAACAGGGAAATGTTAGTCCCGAAGATTTAAATTTGTTTAAAATTGCCGATTCAGCTGATGAAGTAGTTAAACACATCAATGATTTTTATTCCAGATATTTACTGAAACCTAATTTTTAAAATAAAAATATTATTTTTGTAATCATAATTGCATTTTCAGCGTTCTCATTTTTCAAGAGCTTTTCACATTTTAATCAATGAAACAACTTTTCTTTCTGCCATTTTTAGCTATTCATTTCCATTTTCATGAACCGCCATATTGTTATTTCCGGCATTCATCATTCAATTTTTTATCAATAATTGACCAATCGGCAGCTGTCGGATTCCCGATGCTTTTGCTGTAACATTTGAACTACATCCAAGTATAAACCCCATTGAAAGCAGGGAAGCGCACGGAGCTATACCTGCTATATTATTGATTTTCAAATTAATATCACATGGAGGATAAACTCGTTAATATCCTTTTAGTTGAAGATGACAGTGTGGATGTTATGAATGTTCAAAGGGCATTTAAAAAGAACAACATTCAAAATCCGCTGTATCTGGCTAAGAATGGTTTAGAAGGACTGGCCATGTTGCGTGGGACAGATGGGCAAGAAATGATCAGGCCAAGGCCACAGATTATTCTGCTTGACCTGAACATGCCACAGATGAATGGCCTTGAATTTTTGAAAGAATTGAGAAGTGATCCGGAACTCAAGTCGATAAGTGTATTTGTGATGACAACATCCAAAGACGACAAAGACCGGTTTGAAGCATACAACCTGAATGTTGCAGGATACATTATTAAGCCTGTTTCATTTGAAAAGTTTGTGGAGGCCGTTTCCATTCTCGACAGTTACTGGAAATTATGTGAACAACCATAACCGCAAAAAGAATTACACCATTAGCACCCATTTTTAAATGATCGACAACAAACTCTCCATCCTGATTATCGACGACGACGAAGTAGATCGTATCGCTTTGAAGCGCTCTATAAAATCTTCCGGTTTTAATGCTGATATCATTTCTGTTTGTAATAAGGCAGAAGGACTTGAAGCCTTATCGCAGAAAACATTCGATTGCATATTCCTCGATTATAACCTCCCGGATTCCAACGGTCTCGATTTTCTTAAAAATCACCGTAGCGAACTCAACGGGGCACCTGTAATTATTGTCACCTCTCATGGTGATGAAAAACTTGCAGTGGAAGCCATGCGATTGGGTGCTTGCGATTACATTCCTAAAAACCTGGTTACACCGGAAGGGATTTCACAAAGCATCAGATATGCACTGCGTATTAATGCAGCTCAGCAAAGTACCAGTAAAGCAGAGCGCGCCTTACAGGAATCGGAACGCAAACTGGAAACGGTAATTGCGAAATCACCGATCATTCTTTTTGCTATAAATAAAGAAGGACAGTTCACGATGTTTAAAGGTCGTGGTGTTGAATTGCTAAATGTAAACCCGGAAGATATCATTGGAAAAAACTTCATTGAAACTCACCGTATACTTCCTATCGATATAAAAAGTCTGCGGAATGTAATTGGAGGCAAGGAATTATCCACTACCATGGAAGTTAACAACCGCTTCCTCGACATTACCTGCATCCCGCAAAGGGACGAATACTTTGAGCCTTCTGGCATGATAGGTATTGCAACCGATATCACCGATTTAAAGAATAGTGAGATCGAGTTAAAAAACAACCTGTCAATTGCTCAGGAAACTCAAAAAGTAAAGGAGCAGTTCCTCGCCAATATGAGTCACGAGATTAGAACACCAATTCATGGTATCATGAGTCTCACGAATTTGCTCATCAAAACGAACATCGACAACGACCAGATGACCTATCTGAATGCGATTAAAAAATCAGCAGATAATCTATTGGTTATTATAAATGACATTCTGGATCTGTCGAAAATCGAAGCCCAGAAAATGACCTTTGAAAGTACCATTTTCAGTGCTACGGAGTTGGTATCTACTACATTCGAATTATTCAGGGCTAAAGGAAACGAAAAAGGAATTACAATAACTAAAAATATTGATGATTGCATTCCTGAATATGTCAAGGGTGACCCTACCCGACTCAGTCAGATTATCAATAACCTGGTGAACAATGCCATTAAATTCACTCACAAAGGAGGTGTTGAAATTGGCGTTAAACTGGTCGATACCAATGAAAACTGCAGCATGATTGCATTCAGCATCAAAGACTCGGGAATTGGTATTTCTCAAAATAAATTATCCACCATTTTCGATATGTTCACGCAAGCGGGCGACGATATTACCCGTAAATACGGTGGTACCGGTTTGGGACTCAGCATTGCTAAAAAGCTGGTCGATTTGCAAGGTGGTATCATAAAAGTTGATAGTGTGATTGATGAAGGAACAACCTTTACTTTCAGTATGCCTTTCGATCATCCGGATCCAGTTGAACTGGAAGCACACCACTCACAATCGGAAGAACCTGAAAGCAGAATCGACAGTGAATTAAGAATATTGATTGTGGAAGATAACGACATCAACAGACTTGTGATTAACAAAATCATGAAAGACTGGGGTGTGAAGTTCGATAATGCAGTTAATGGTGTTGATGCAATCGATAAAATGAAATCGAAAGACTATGACATCATTTTGCTGGATATTGAAATGCCGGAAATGAACGGATACCAGTGTATCCGCGAAATCAGAACAGCTCTTCCAGAACCAAAATGTCATGTTTCCGTTATGGCCATGACAGCACATGCCAACAGAAAGGAACGCGATAAATGTATCGGTTTGGGAATGGATGATTATATCTCCAAACCATTCGATCCGCTCGATCTGAAGCAAAAAATCGTTGCTCTGAGCAAGAAATCATTGGGTGGAGCCTGTGAAGTTGAGCCTGTGGCTGAAGAAAAGGCACCAGCTGCTGCTCCAACTCAAAAACTAACTAACCTCGATTACCTGAGAGAACTATCCGATAATAATGAATCTTTCTTCAAAGATTTTATCAGTTTGTTCCTCAACAATACGCCTGAGACAATGGCTGAACTTGAAAAACAACTGTCCTGTAAAAACTGGGAAGGTGTTCGTCAGGCAGCACATAAAATGAAGCCTTCACTAAACTATCTGGGTTTAAAAGAAGCTCAGGGACTGGCAGCTTCAGTTGAAGAGTATGCATTAAAGAAAGAGAATCTAGAAAAATCGAAAGTATGGTGTCGCGATTGAAAGAAATCTGCAATGACGCTTATTCGGAACTGGAGCAGGAATTAAAATCACTACCAATAGCTTAAAACAGATAAAATTATATACCATGGCAAAAATATTCATAATTGAAGATGACGTAATGGTTGCTACGCTCATGAAGCAGGCACTCGGAAAATACGATCATGAACTTACCCACTTTACCAATGCAGAAGATTGCTTGCAAAATCTTCACCTGAATCCTGATATTGTAACAGTAGATTACAATCTTCCTGGAATGAACGGAATTGACTTGATGGGAAGAATTAAATCATACAACTCTGCAATTATGGTGGTACTGGTATCAGGCCAGGAAACACTTGAAGTTGTTGTTGCCGCTTACAAAGGTGGTGCATCTGAATACATCATCAAAAACGATAGTCTGTTTGTAAATCTGGAAAACTCTATCCGGAATCTATCTATGAATGTTGTTTTAAAGAGAGAAGTTGAATTCTTGAAGGATCAAATCATTGATCGCCATAAATATTCCAACATCCTTGGTAACAGCAATCCGGTAATCAGAGTATTGAAACTCATCCAGAAAGTGGAGAAAAGCAATATTATGGTTTTAGTAACCGGACAAAGTGGTACCGGAAAAGAATTGGTTGCAAAAGCTTTGCACTACAATTCGCCGCGAAACCGCAAACCGTTTGTAACAGTGAACATGGGTGCTATCCCGGAAGATCTGATTGAATCGGAATTATTCGGACACGAAAAAGGTGCTTTCACCGATGCTCGTGAACGTAGAATTGGAAAGTTTGAAGAAGCAAACGAAGGAACAATTTTTCTGGATGAAATTGGTGAGATGAACTTACATCTCCAAACCAAACTACTCCGCGTATTGCAGGAAAAAGAAATTACCCGGATTGGTTCCAACAAAATTATTAAGCTCGATTTCCGCATGATCGCAGCTACCAACCGTAACCTTGCAACTGAAGTGAAAGAAGGCCGTTTCCGGGAAGATTTATTCTACCGTATCCAGGGCTTTCTGATTCATCTTCCACCATTGAAAGAAAGAGGTGATGATGTGATCCTGCTGGCAAAAAGCTTCCTTACCGAATTCTGCAAAAATAATAAAATGGAGCAGGTTCAATTATCGAAAGAAGCTGCTAAATTCATGTTAGAATATGAATGGCCTGGAAATATCCGTGAGCTTAAAGCTGTGATGGAACGTGCTGCATTGCTGTGCGAAAACAGTACTATTCAGATTGAAGATCTGATGTTTGTACAGGCGTAATAAATTTATAATCATACCAAAGAGGTTGCTATTTAAATATAGCAACCTCTTTTCATTTAATGCCTGTGAATCAAAAATGATACATTTTGGCTTAAACCTTACATCTGTAAGAATGAAGTCAGCAGTCACAAACCAACTTATTGTGATTTAAGTTAAAGAATAAAGATATCAGCGCACTTTGATATCAGCATACTCGCATGAACAACCGTAATCCGAAGAAATTAAAATCATCGCAAAGGCAGAAATTATCTGCCCGCAGAATTATTATTGCCGGAATTTCATTTGCAGCAATAGCTATTGGCGCCATGATCTACTTTCAACTGAATGAATCAGAACCTACCAAAGCAGAAAACGGAACATTTCTTACACATGAAAATCTTCCGGTAGATCTGAATATTTCAGCTGTTATGATTCAGGCACCAGACACGCTTCAGCGCAATGGTGCCCGGTACAAAATTCCGAAACCACTTTCTCAAACCCCTGCAATACCACAATAACAGATGATGCAGGCAAGGTTCTATATTATTATGCTTCGAAAACCGGTACTTACGGTATTGTTATTATTGGCAATGATCCTTTCAGGGATGTCGTCGGCAATGGCAGTTAACCGCATTTCAGTAACATCAGGTAATTTTGCTACGGCTACCACCTGGAGTCCATCCGGCATTCCATCAGCAACCGATCAATTAACTATTCAAAATGGCCATACCATACAGGTTAATACCAACTGTAACGCAGGCATACTGATCATAAACGAAGGAGGTAAACTTCAATATACCAATGGAAAAAAACTCACCCTCAATGGTGGATTTCTGGTGTATGGTACAGCCGATATTATTGAAGGAGATCTCGAACAAACACTTCAGGGTGCCACATTTAAAATTGGTGAAAAAGGAATTGTTACCTGGCAGCCATTCGACAATACTCTAAACGGAGCATCTCTGTTTACACGAAGTCACGAAAATTTTCACCCAACAAGTACTCTGGTCATTAATAAATGGTACAACTACACTTCTGTTCCATTGGGAACAGTAATTACCGGCAACTTTGGGAATCTGACATTAAATACACTTTACAACGGATTATTATACGAGTGGAATCAGGACAATCAGTTTCACTATCATAAAATTCTTGGAAATCTCTCCATTGAACAGGGATGGGTTGTCCTCGATAAATCCGGAGCCATTTCCAACACGGAAATAGGTTCTATAGAACTGAAAAATGTAAATTCTTATCTCGACTTACATTCCGGTGATCACCCGGGAACATTCACCGTGACTACCAATAGCATCACAAACATTGGAGGTACCATGAATGGACTTTATAATGGAAATGGAAATATTAACCTGGTGGTAAATGGTGATGTGCTGAATCTGGGTTACATCGAACTCATTTACAATTCAGGAGTACAAAATACATCCTTAGGCGATGCAACTTTAAAAGTCACCGGAAAATTCAAACAAACAACCGGAGACTTCAGAGGCATATTTAATCTTTCGTCCATGAATAGCGGCAAAGCAGACATGGAATTCGGCGACCTGGAAATCACAGGTGGTATATTCATGAGTCACTATGCATGTCATACTGCCGGTGAAACAGCAACCATAAATGTACTAGGCGATCTGATCATTGATGTCATAAATGCGAATGCGAAATTCCGTTGGAACGGACTCACCACATTGTCGGGAACCAACTGTAATCTGCAATTGCAATTAACTATTCATGGTGACTTGCTGATTAAAGGAAATCAACTGGCAGAATTTACATCCAGCGGCAGTACCGGAATGGAGCATGTATTAGTAAAAGGCGAAGCAATTATTGAAGGAACCAATGCTAATTTCAACTATGGAAATCATGCTACACAACTACGTTTCGAAAAATCACTCTATGTAAATGGAGGCACTTTATATTTATCACGCACAAACGGGCCACTGCAGGCAACAATTTTGCAGAACCTGCAAATGGTAGCCGGAACTTTATCGGTTCAGGGAGGTACATCAAGTGCCAATATTACTGTAAATGGCAGATACAATCAGGCCGGAGGTGTTATGATGTTACACAATAACAGCACGGAATCAACTGGCGCTGTTGTTTACATGACCTTGTTCGGCGATTTCGTTCAGCAAGGTGGCAGCGTGGTATTCGATAACAATAATTCATCTACAGCCTCACACAAAATTTCCCTCAACGGAGATCAGTTCACCCGTAGCGGAAATTCATCGATCACAACAACAATATCGGCCATGAACCCGGTATATGGAATTCTCTATTTCGACAACCAAGGTACCACAGGATATTCTGAATCATCTTCCGCTGCCGTTATACAACATGTCAAACAGGTCATCAGTTCAGGCTGTACGCTTCAGGTGACAGCAGGAAATTTACAGGTTGCTTCTTCATCCTTAAATACAAATGATTATTTGATGGTTGCATCGAATGCAGTTCTGGACTTAGGGATTCATCAGATTTATACCAACGGTCAGCAACCATATTCGGGTTTAACAGCTGGTGATGGAGCAAGAATCCGTATCGCTCATCCGGAAGGTTGGTATAACGGAACAGCCAATGCTGCAGTAAAGGCAACCGGGAATATGGCATATTCACTTCATGCCAACAGCATTATTGAATACTATGGCAATGGAAGTCAGGTAGTAACCGGAACAGGAACTGGAACTGCACAAAACAGCGACAGTCAGTATGGCGTATTGGAAATAAATAAAACAGGTGGAAGTGCTAAACTTCAATCGGGACAGCTATTCGTTCGAACCGGTGTCGACCTCACCAATGGTGAACTCGCATTGAATAATTACAACCTCACCATTCTTTCAGGATCACCACATGCTATTAAAAGTACGAATGGCTATATCAAAAGCGAACTGAATGCATCACCTAATTCAGGTCAGGTTATACGCATGAATATTGAACAGGGAAATCATACCATTCCGTTTGGAGTTACACCGTCATCAAAGATTCCTTTCTCCTTTTCACCTTCACTGGGACTCGGAAATAGTTTTGCAGTCTCAACCAGAGCAACTGCATCAGATAACCGACCACTTCCTGCAGGAATAACGAATATAAATTACAATGGAACAGACATAGCCCGTGATCGAGTAATTGATCGCTGGTATTTCATAACGGCTCCCGGTATTACAGCTGATTACACAGTATCCTATCTGGGAGATGAGAATTCTACAAGTGCTCATTATGCCAATAAAAATTTCTCAGTTATGTCGTGGCAAGCCGGAAAATGGATTATTACCGGAGGTACTGGATCCGGAGAAACCACCGGCACCGGAAATGACCGTATCAAACAGCAAAAACTGGGGAAGCTTGTTACTAACAGCAAATGAATTACTGACTCCGGCCGATATTCTATCTTTTACTGCAATTCCGGTAGACAAAATTGTTCAAATTAATTGGGAATCGAAACCGGCAACAACTGCATCCAACTACATTATAGAAAGATCCTCGGATGGCTTTACATTTGCCGCTTTATTCAGTAAACAGGCAATTTTACCGGATGGAAATCCTGTCCAATATGATGCTGTAGATGATCAGCCCTTACCAGGCACATCCTGGTATCGTTTAAAACAAATCAATACCGATGGAAGCATCAGTTATTCCAACATGGAGCGTGTTGATTTTGGAATTCCAATGTCACCTGGAATTGAAAACTTAACCGCAGGACCAAATCCGTTCAGTTCAAACTTTAACATCAATTTTGAATTGGTCATGGAAGGCGAATTATCTATTACGCTTTACAACCCTGCGGGACAAATAATGTACACACAAAAAGCTGCATTTGATGCAGGCAAAAACACCTTTACTGTTTATGATCAGCGACAACTGGCATCAGGAATTTATTTACTGACTGTTTCTGATGGTAAAACAAGCAAACATTTAAAATTATTTAAAATCTGATAAAACCATTACATTATGGGACGACATGCATTAAGAAGCAGACAAAAAATGAAAACAATGAGTAAGACAGTGTACCTGGTAGCAGGTGCTTCGTTACTTGGTCTTGCATCCTACTTCACCTTCTTCATCAATACCACTCAGGTAAGCACTTCCAATGCGGGGGTATTTAAAAATATGATGGCAGGATATGATATCAACAACGGTGATATTATTGCAGCTTACAGCTGGGATGAAGGAGACTTGTTGAAAGCTGAAAGCGGTCCCGATGGAATAAGTGTTTCAAAAGATGCTATTTGTGCCTTTGAATTTCGAAATTCCTTCTGTAAAAGAACTAAATCTGGGTGGTATTGATTTAAGTATCGACTACCGGAAATCAGAAAATGAATGTAATTTATTCACCAGAGGTGATGAGTTTAATATGGGAATCAAACAAGGTAAACTTTCCATTCATTACAAAGTGAAAGGTAAAAACAAAAAAGCTGAAACTATCAGTGAAGTTACCCGTTATGAGATCCCGGCCGATGATGAATTCAGAAACTATCGTTTCATTTATGATCCGGTAAAAGGAAAATCAGAATTGTTTGTAAACAATGTGGCAATATGGAGTCACGAAAGTGAACCGGAAAGCGTGCTGATGTGGAATGAGGATGAGACACTGATGGTTGGAAAAAACCTGAAAGGTGACGGAACAGAAAAAGTATTTGTAGATAATGTACTTGTAAAAGCTACACAACAAATAAAAGAATTACCGGTTACCTTGTTAAACTTCGAAGCCAAAGCAGAAAATAATTTTGTAATGGTATCATGGTACACTGCATCAGAATCAGAAATCGATTCATTCATTGTTGAACGTTCACCAGATGCAAAAGAATTTGCTGAAGTAGGAAGACTAAAAGCAACAGGAGCTCCGGGTGTTCTGACAGCTTATGCCATAGTCGATAAAGCACCAAACCAGGGATTAGCATATTACCGCCTGGTACCTTCGAATAAACCATTGAAATCGTTAACGATATCAATGATAGGATATAAATACCGCGGAAATGGCGGCGATTTAAAAGTAACAGATGTGGTTTCACCGGAAGAAACCAAGAAATAGAAATAAACGACGACTCCGATAGCCCGGGACTAAAAAGTCAATCACATCTGAAACCGACCCTTAAAAAAGGTCGGTTTTTTTATTGGTAAATTTTCTGTTTAAATGTGATTTTCCATCTGCTTTTTGTAGTTTTACCAAAATAATGATTTTGGTATATGTCGAAAAATGAACTGGTAATTTATAGATCCTCAGCAGGCTCGGGTAAAACTTACACGCTGGTAATGGAATACCTGAAGCTGGTTTTGAAACGGCCTTCACTCTACCGTTCCGTACTGGCGATTACTTTTACCAATAAGGCCACCGAAGAAATGAAAACCAGAATTGTAGCTGCTCTGGTGAAAATTGCCCGAAATTCGGATCCGAAATTCATTGAAGAAGTACAAGTGGCTACCGGAATTCCTATTCAGGAGCTACCGGAAAAAAGTCGCAAGGTTTTGAATAATATATTGCACGATTATTCCGGATTTGCCATTTCTACCATCGACAGTTTCTTTAGCGGCTTAATCCGTTCACTGGCCCGCGAATTGCACCTACCGCTTCGTTTCGATCTTGAATTGAATATTGATAAAGTTATTGATGAAATAACTACGCTCCTGCTTGATGATGTTGGCACCGATGAATGGCTGGGTACCTGGTTACGCGAATTTATACTGCACCAACTGGATGAAGAAAAAGGCTGGAGAATAGAAAATGAAATTAAACGCATTGCACGGGTTTTGTTTGACGAGAAGTACCGAAGCATTTTTCACACACATTCTCCCGCCATTACTTCCGGATTCATTGCATCCTTAAAAGAAATTAAGCAAAAATTCGAAAATCCGATCCATCAGGAAACAACGCGTTTTATAAAGGCTCTGGAAGATCATCAATTAACAGTTGAAGAATTCTCATATGGCAAAGCCGGTGCTGCCGGTTACTTGCTGAAACTTCACAATTATCCTGAACCAAAAGATTACAAACCAAGCACCCGGTTTATAAAGGCATTGGCAGAACCATCATCGTGGGCAACCAAAAAATCGCCGCGAGCCAAAGAAATAATTGAACTTGCAGAGAGCGATTTAAATCCCATCGGCGAAAACATCCTCACCATCATCAGCGAACAATTTACCATGTATAAAAGTGCCCACTGTGTGCTTATAAATGCATACATGTCGGGAATTTTGGGTGCGCTCGATCAACGACTGCGAAATTTCAGAGATGAACACGATTTGGTGTTGATTAGTGATACCAACCAAATGCTGAATAAAGTAATCAGTAATGAAGATGCTCCGTTTATTTATGAGAAAACCGGAAACCGATTCACGCATTTTATGCTGGATGAATTTCAGGATACATCAGACTTTCAGTGGAGAAACCTGATGCCTTTAATCACGAATGCATTGGGTTCCGGAAATTATGCCATGCTGGTTGGTGATGCCAAACAATCTATTTATCGCTGGCGAGGTGGTAATATGCAGCTGTTGCTGGATGGTGTCCAGAAAAATCTGAAATCATTTGAAGAAATTACACGGATCGAAAATCTGGAATCAAATTTTCGAAGCAACGAAGTAATAGTTAATTTTAACAATCAGTTTTTCCAAAATGCACCCGACCGCCTCCCTTTTCCTGATCCGGTTAAAGTAACGCAGGCATACAACGAAAAAGATGTTGCTCAAAAATGGAAAAAAGGAGCTGAAGGTGATGGCTTTGTCTCTATCAATTTCTTTAAAGATACCACCGAAAAAGTGGATACTGATACCGGTGAAATGACCTCTGCCGAAAAATGGAAAGACCAGGCAAGTGAAGCTACCGTAACAACGATTCATAAATTGTTTGAAACCGGTTACGAACCCGGCGACATTGCTATTCTCGTCAGGCAAAATTCTGATGCCAAGCAAATAACGCAATTCCTGATTGAAAATGGCATAGACCGAATCATTTCACCCGAATCGATGCAATTGAATCACTCAGCCAAAATTCAGTTCCTGATAAATATTTTTAAATTCATTAACGATCGTACCAATGCTATTGCTCTCACCTATGCAGTTTATTATCTGAGAGTACTTACTGCAAAGTCGGAAATTACCTCACTGCATGAACTGTTTGCAGCTTCTTCCAGTGAGAAAATTGCCATGCTACCACAGGTATTCCGCAACCGCATCATGGAATTTCGAAAACTGCCTCTGTATGAATTATCAGAAGAAATTACAGATATTTTCGGTCTCAACACCTCACCTGATGCTTACCTGCAACGGTTTCTAGATGTCATCCTCGAGTATATCCGTACCAATCCTCCCGACATCGCCAATTTTCTGGAATGGTGGGAAGAGAATGAAAACAAAGACAGTTGTTCGGTGATTATTCCTTCCGGCGAAAATGCTATCCGGGTAATGAGTATTCACAAGTCGAAAGGTTTGCAGTTTCCGGTTGTAATTATGCCATTTGCCGACTGGGACCTAAAGCCAAGCACAGAACTTACGCTTTGGGTACGTTCTGAGGTGCCTCCTTTCAATGATGCCACCGCACACCCCGTAAAGTTTTCGGGCCTTCTTGAAAACTCCTTATTCGATGAGGAATATCAGAATGAATTAAACGCAAACTACATCGACAACCTCAACATTCTGTACGTGGCTTTTACCAGAGCAGAAAAACAATTGTATGTATTTTCTAAAAAACCGGGAGATAAATACTCTTCCACCAGCAGAACAGGAATTTTCCTGATGGAAGTACTGGGCACTTTCGGAACCTTGAATAACTGGAATCATGAGGAGTCCAAATCCGTTTTTACTGCGGGAGCGTTTCAGCCAAAACCAGCAGTTGCAACATCTTCAAAAGATGCATCAACACCTATCTCGCAATGGATTTCTATTCCCTGGAAAAGCAGAATTAAAATGGGTATCAGCAAAAAGAAAATTTCTATTTATGATCCCGATTCTCCTGATACAGCATACGGAATTTTATTTCATGACTTGCTGTCTAAACTTACCCATGAGAAAAATATAAGATTAAAAGTAACCGACTTCATTCAGGAATCTGTCACCGACCCCGATATTGCAGCACGACTGTTGCGTGAGTCTGAATATTTTATTGAAATGGGAATGGGCAATAATTGGTTCGATGAAAGTTATGAAACCGTTAACGAAGCCGAACTGTTGCTTGAAGATGGTTCCATTCTGCGCCCCGACCGGTTATTGATAAAAGATAAGCAAGTAATCATTATCGATTATAAAACCGGTAATGAAGAACGTCATCATGCTGAGCAAGTGAAACAATATGCATCTGTATTATCCAAAATGGGATACAGCGACATTAAAATATTCTTGATTTACACTTCACTGCAAAAATTAAAAGAGGTAAAGGCGGCTTAAAAATTTAAACTGCTTATTTTAACTTTTGGAGCAGTGTTGTTTTTGATGAGATGGTGAAAATGGATGGAGTTGTCGTAAATCATCCAGATAATTCGTTTCACTCCTAACGCATCTTTCGAAATCATGAATGTGAAATCACAAATGCTGTGGTAATTGTTGCACTCTAATTCCACTTGCGGAAAAAACAAAGGTTCCGTTCGGTTACTATTATCCCTAAGAAAAGAAATAATCCCGGCAAGGAAAGGAAATTTGCGGTTAATAGTAGATGCGCTGAGTTTAGAAGTTGAAAAGAGTGAATCGCAGCTGCCTAATATTTTCCCACTTTCATCGAAAGTAAGGCATTGGCATTTTACATGATCATCATTTAATTCGTAGTCGTTATTTCTCATGGGCAGTAGTTAAATAACAATAAATGTTGAGATCACAGTTCCAATCGGCATTCCTGAACTCAGAAATTTCAGCAACTGTTTCGGAATCATTTTACTAAAGTCAATACAAAAAGTTTCAAATACCTTACAAAACCGGTGTAAGGGTGACTAAAAGCACTTACCCAACACCATATTTTTTCTAACTTTGCGGCTGTAAATACTACAAACTATGTCGAACGGAAATTTTAAAGTACCACAGGCTGTAAATGAGCCTGTTTTGAATTATGGCCCCGGATCTGCGGAACGGAAAGCCTTGCAGGCAGCGCTTGCAGAAGCGCGCTCTAAAGAAAAGGATGTGCCTATGTATATTGACGGTAAAGAGGTGCGTACCGATAAAAAGAAGCGACTGAGTCCGCCCCATGACCATCAGCATACCTTAGGTCATTACCATGAAGGTGATGCAACTCATGTAAAAGCAGCTATTGATGCGGCCTTAAAAGCAAAAGATGCCTGGGCAAATCTGTCCTGGGAACACCGTGCGTCTATATTTCTGAAAGCAGCCGACCTGCTTGCCGGTCCATATCGACCTATTATTAATGCTGCAACCATGCTTGGACAATCGAAAAATGCCTATCAGGCAGAAATCGATGCAGCATGCGAAATGATTGATTTTCTGCGCTTTAACGTGCAATACATGCAGGAAATTTATCAGCAACAACCACTCTCTTCAAAAGGAGTGTGGAATCGTGTGGAACAACGTCCATTAGAAGGATTTGTATTCGCTTTGACACCATTTAATTTTACCGCTATAGCGGGAAATCTTCCGTCTTCAGCTGCCATGATGGGTAATACCATTGTTTGGAAACCTTCGAATACCGCAATTTATGCAGCGTCGGTATTAATGGAAGTATTCATGAAAGCCGGTTTACCTGCCGGTGTAATTAACCTGGTCTATGTGTCGGGTCCCGTTGCCGGGGATGTTATTTTCCGTCACCCCGATTTTGCCGGAATCCATTTTACCGGATCAACAGACGTTTTCAGAAATGTATGGAGTGAAATCGGAAAAAATATCGCTAATTATAAATCATACCCCCGCATTGTAGGTGAAACCGGTGGAAAAGATTTTATTATGGCCCACCCTTCTGCTGATGTCGATGTATTGATAACTGCTTTGAGTCGTGGCGCATTCGAATTTCAGGGGCAAAAATGTAGTGCTGCCTCCAGGGCTTATGTTCCGGCAAGCCTTTGGCAGGATGTTAAAAAAGGACTGATTCGTGATCTTGCGTCCTTCAAAATGGGTCCAACAGAAGACTTCGGAAATTTTATCAATGCCGTTATCGATGAAAAAGCATTCGACAAAATAACAAATTACATTACCAACGCTGAAAAAAGTGCTGATGTTGAAATTATAGCTGGTGGCAAATCTGATAAGTCGAAAGGTTACTTTATTGAACCTACTGTTTTGCTGGCTAAGAAACCCGATTATATCACTTTATGTGAAGAGATTTTCGGTCCGGTTTTAACTATTTATGTTTATGAAGACGCTGACTTCGATAAAACGCTGGATATCGTAGACAAAACCGGTATTTATGCACTCACAGGTTCCATCATTTCACAAGATCGGTATGTGATCGATCATGCTATGAAAAAACTGGTTAATGCTGCCGGCAACTTCTATATCAATGATAAATGCACAGGTGCTGTTGTAGGTCAACAACCATTTGGTGGAGCACGCGGTTCCGGAACTAATGATAAAGCCGGTTCAATGATCAACCTGTTGCGTTGGGTTTCTCCAAGAACAATTAAGGAAACTTTTGTTCCTCCAACGGACTACAGATACCCTTTCCTCGATAAAGAATAAGCGGGATCTAACTTTCTGAAAACGGCTTCGGTGTATAATCGAAGCCGTTTTTTCAATTTAAGGCAGGATCGAATTTTGTTAATTAATTTAATATCAATTATATACACAAAACACTTCTTAACATACCGGTGTAAATAAATACCGCACGAAAACTTCCCTGAAAGTCGTTGTTAGTACATAAATTTACCCCATGAAACGTTTTGCAAAAATCTGGCCCTGGTTAAAAAATAAGTATGTAATTACTTTAATCGCTTTTGTGGTGTGGATGATTTTTTCGATCGGAATGATTTAATTTCTCAGTACAGCTACAAGCAGGAGCTGAAGGAACTGCAGGAAGAGCGGAAATATTATGAAGCTGAAATTGAAAAAAGCACAGCTAAATTAAAAGAGCTTACCTCCGACCCTGCTACCCGTGAAAAATTTGCACGGGAACAGTACAAGATGAAGAAAGCGGATGAAGAAATTTTTGTGATTATCCGTGAAGAAAGTAAAGAAGAGTCGGATAAGAATTCGTGATTACTGAGTTCCCTTTAAGAGCAATACTTCTCCTTTGAATTAACTCAAATCACTTTTAGTTCGCATTGTATCTTTTGATTGCATCTGAAAGTCTGGTATTTTCAACCTTTTCAAAAGTAGCTTGCTTACAATATACATTATTGCCAATGTTTTGCTCATAACCAGATGTTTGCTTGTTTGAAATGATGCCAAGCTTTTTTCCTGAGTTACAAATTCGCCACAATTAAATAGCTTTTCTCTTCCTGATGAAATGTTTCCTTTTTATTACAAAAATCGTAACCCGGAGGCGGCCGTCTCCTTGCTTTTTCGGCCACTGACCCGGCATTTGGAACTTAGGCTCGAATGGCATCATCTTGACACTTTGGTGAAAGATGTTTCAGGAAAACTGGTTGGGAAAATATTTATTTTTTCAGAGGGAAAAATCTATCCAACAATTTTGCTTCCCGATTGAATATCCAAGCCTTTCGTGATACTTGGGAATTAACGGAATGGCAATATCCCTGTTGAATAAATATGCTTCTCAATAAGGATGCATTCCATAATCTGCACATTCTCCCATTTCATCAATACGATTGATGTATTCCCATGCTTTTGCTTCAATTTCATCGGTGAGTGATTCAATAAAATAAGAACCACCTAACGGATCTACTGTTTGTGTAACACCACTCTCATGTGCAATTACCTGTTGCGTTCGTAAAGCTATGGTTGCCGCTTCTTCTGTAGGCAGCGACAAAGCTTCATCATAACCATTTGTGTGCAACGATTGTGTTCCACCCAAAACAGCAGCGAGTGCCTGAATGGTAACCCGCATAATATTGTTCATTGGTTGTTGAGCAGTAAGCGTTGAACCTCCCGTTTGTGTATGGAATCGCAACATCATTGCACGTGGGTCTGTAGCACCAAGATCGGTGGTTATTTTTGCCCACATGCGTCGTGCAGCGCGGAATTTTGCTACCTCTTCGAACAAATTATTATGTGCATTGAAGAAGAAAGAAATTCGTTTTGCAAAAACGTTTATGTCGAGTTTTTTATCAATCGCCGCCTGCAAATATGCTTTGCCATCTGCAAGTGTAAAAGCTAGTTCCTGCACTGCAGTAGCTCCTGCTTCTCGGATATGATAACCTGAAACCGAAATGGTATTCCACTTAGGTACTTCTTTCGCGCAATACTCAAATATATCGGTGATGATACGCATGGATGGTTTCGGAGGATAAATGTAAGTCCCCCTTGCCGCATATTCTTTAAGTATGTCGTTTTGTATGGTACCGGTAAGATTCTTTAAAGATGCACCCTGCTTTTTTGCAAGAGCAATGTACATAGCAAGCAATACTGATGCAGAAGCATTAATAGTCATTGAAGTGGAAATTTTTTCCAGTTCAATGCCACCAAAAAGCACTTCCATATCTTGTAACGAATCGATAGCTACTCCGGCCTTACCAACTTCACCATCTGAAAGATCGTGATCGGAATCGTAACCAATTTGTGTAGGTAAATCGAAAGCAACACTTAAACCGGTTGTTCCCTGAGAAAGCAAATAACGATAACGCTTATTAGATTCCTCTGCAGTACTAAATCCTGCATACTGACGCATGGTCCATACCTTGGAACGATACATATCGGATTGCACACCACGAGTAAACGGAAAAACTCCCGGCTCTTCATTCATAGCCGATGGACTTTTATAAACTCTGTCTATCTCAATTCCGGAATCCGTCTTGAATCCGGTTTCCTCCGTTTTGGTATCTGCCATTTCGTATATGCTGTACTGTTAGTCCTTAAAAAATTGAATGTGCTTCGTTTTTTATCTGGTCAATAGCCTTCTGAATTGGAAACTCCTCACTTTGCAACATGGTTTCAAAAACTTTCTTGCTTAGCTCATGTCCCGGCGCTGTTGGATTGCATTTCTCCAGAGAAAGGTTGACCAGTTTAATTAATTCATCGCGACTGGTCCTTACAATATTCCAGGCATTATTGGTGACATAAACCTGCTGGGTAACATTATGCTCGTATTCAGTCCTGATTGCCAATAACACTTCTTTATGAAATTCCATTACAGTCATTCCCGGTTCGTACACCCGGATCATCAGATTATTGGGAGAAATTCGTTCCAGAAACAGCACAATTCTTTCGTATGCCTGCAAACGCAATGGCAATAAATGATTGTCGGTCACCCTTTTAAGTTCAGCAAACTTCATCCGCTGATCGGTATCTAAAAACTTTTTTATCAGGAAGAAAGCAGTAAGAAAAACCAATAATGAAGGCGCCAGATAAACCAGAAAATCAATAAGTCCTTGAGGTAATTGCATAGTTATGTTCTATTAATGGCTCAAATATCGGAAATGTGAGGGAAATCCGCTAAGGGAAGTTATCAGCAATGGCAACTTACCCTGCATCCTCACCAGGTTTTTCCTTTTTTAGACGTCCACTTTCCCGCAAGGCCTTTTGGAGCAAATATTCAATCTGCCCATTAAGACTGCGAAATTCATCATCCGCCCATTTCTCCAGATCCTTTAAAGTTGCCGGATTAACACGCAATACAAAAGCTTTTTTCTCTTCTTTTCCAGCCATCAATTATGTAATGTCCCGGTGTTAATTACCGGATTCACATTTTTATCGCCACAAAGTACAACCAATAAGTTGCTCACCATTGCAGCCTTTCTCTCTTCATCAAGTTCTATAACTGCATTTGCTTTCAGTTTATTCAAGGCCATCTCAACCATGCCAACAGCTCCTTCCACAATTTGTTTTCGGGCAGCAACAACCGCAGTAGCCTGCTGTCGCTGAAGCATGGCTCCTGCAATTTCAGGGGCATAGGCCAGATGACTGATGCGTGCCTCCATTACAGTGATTCCAGCTGGTGATAAGCGCTCATTCAATTCTGATTCAAGCATAGCATTGACTTTTAAAGAACCACCTCTCAAGGTTACCTCTGCTGTTTCTTCTTCAAAATTATCATAAGGACAAATTCCTGCCAGATGTCTAACAGAAGCCTCACTCTGAATTTGAACATACTGTGTGTAATTATCAACTTCAAACGCAGCTTTAAAAGTATCCCTAACCTGCCACACAATTACCGCTGCAATTTCAATGGGATTCCCGATTTTATCATTCACTTTCAAAGGTGTTCCATTTAAATTTCTAGCCTTCAAAGAGATTTTTTTTCTAACAAAAAATGGATTAACCCAGAAAAAACCATTATCCTTAATGGTGCCCTTATAAGTGCCAAATAAAACCAAAACCAAAGATTCATTGGGTCCAACAATCGAGAAACCTATTGCTATCAGAACCCAAATTAAAATTGAAATACCTCCGAATAAAGGTAAATGGTGAGTGAAAAAATAAGCTGCAATTAAAGGTAATGCAACTGCCACTATGAGAAGCATGTATCCCGATAATGGTTTGAATGTTATTTCTGTTTTCATAAGTGATATTATTTTGATATCACAATAATACAATGAAATTTTAATTCAGTCAACAAAAAATGAAAATTCCAATGTAACTATCTAAAAATCAATAAATAAATTTTCATTCAGGATTAGTAATTTCAATTGAAACTTACCATTCGCAGTCTGCCAGAACCATTTTTGTTAGTTTTGCGTTTCAATTTCAAAAAGCATTATGTCCAAATTAGCCGATCGCATTACCCATCTTTCTGAAAGTCAAACTATTGCAATGGCGAAGTTAAGTCGCGAACTGCAGGAACAAGGACGGGACATTATCAGCTTAAGTTTGGGCGAACCCGATTTTGTCACTCCGGAAAACATCCGCGAAAGCGCAAAAAAGGCAATTGACGAAGGCTTTACTTTTTACACACCCATTGCAGGTTTTGCAGATTTAAGAAAGGCTATTTCCGACAAATTCAAGAATGAAAATAATCTGGATTATGCACCTGATCAGGTAGTTGTATCAACCGGAGCCAAGCAATCGATTGCAAATATCATTTTAAGTCTGGTTAACCCTGGTGAAGAGGTTATTGTACCGGCGCCATATTGGGTGAGTTACACCCAAATGATAAAACTGGCCGAAGGAGTGCCGGTATATGTTGATTCAAATGTGGAAAGTGATTACAAAATAACTCCTGAACAACTGCGGAAAGCAATCACTCCAAAAACCAAAATGTTCATTTTTTCATCTCCATGTAATCCATCAGGAACGGTTTACACGAAATCGGAACTGGAAGGATTGGCCAGAGTGATGGCTGAACATAAGGAATTGTACATTATTTCTGATGAAATATATGAGCACATCAACTTCAGCGGAAAACATGAGAGCATCGCACAATTCGATTTCATAAAGATCAGGTCATCATCGTAAATGGTGTTTCGAAAGGATATGCTATGACGGGATGGCGAATTGGTTACATAGGTGCACCAAAATGGATTGCTCAGGCATGCGACAAAATGCAGGGACAGTTTACGTCCGGAACCAGCTCCATTTCCCAAAAGGCAGCAACTGCAGCACTACGCTCAGGTACAGAATTTTATGATGCTATGCGAACAACCTATCTCAGAAGAAGGGATTTGGTGGTGAAGATGTTGAAAGAAATACCGGGATTAAAAGTCAACATCCCTATGGGCGCATTCTATGTATTTCCGGATGTAAGTGCATTTTTTGGCAAAACAGATGGCAATACCGTAATTCAGAATGCAACAGATTTATGCATGTTTCTGCTGAATGACTGTGGAGTGTCAATGGTTACGGGAGAAGCTTTTGGTGATCCCCGCTGCATCCGTTTATCGTATGCTACCTCTGACGAAATCCTGGTAAAAGCACTTAGTCGCGTAAAAGAGAGCCTCGCAAAACTTCATTGATACCGTTTTTCAATTACCTTTGCGCCTGCAAGGTCAATTAAGTGGAAAACAAAACCAATCTTCCTTCAATTTTTGATGCATTTACCAGACTGAAAGTCATGGTAATTGGGGATGTAATGACCGACTCCTACCTTTTCGGGAAAGTCGACCGCATTTCGCCTGAGGCACCTGTTCCCGTAGTACATATCACAAGCCGCGACAATCGCCCGGGTGGTGCAGCCAATGTGGCCATCAATATTAATGAAATGGGAGCCAAAGCTATTCTGTGCTCGGTTACAGGTAATGATGAAGGTGGGCAGCGGTTTTTAGATCAATTAAAAGCTAAAAACTTAGACTCTAAAGGAATAATTCAATCACCAAACAGAGTTACAACAGTTAAAACACGGGTCATTGGAAATAATCATCAATTACTTCGTGTTGACGAGGAACAAATATCCCCGCTTGACGGGATAACAGCAAAACAATTTATTGATTCGTGTATTTCATTGATTGATTCGGAAAAACCGGATGTGATCATTTTCGAAGATTACGATAAGGGAGTGCTCACACCAGTGGTAATTGACCAACTTACTTCAGCCGCAGCATCCCGTTCTATTCCTGTTACTGTAGATCCTAAAAAAGTAAATTTCAGCAGCTATAAAAATGTAAAATTATTTAAACCAAATTTACTGGAGCTGAAATCAGGTACCAACAATGCAATAGAAAAAATCTCAAAAGAAGCATTGGATGCTATTGTTAAACCATTTCTGAAAAAGCAGTCTATTGAAATGATGATGGTCACGCTTTCCGAAGCCGGTGTTTACATTGCTTCTGAAAAAGAATCGCTCCTCATACCAGCTCATGTAAGAAATGTATCGGATGTCTCCGGAGCAGGTGACACTGTTATCAGTATTGCTTCTTTATGTATTGCTGCGGGACTCTCCATGCAAACAGTCGCCGCCTTATCGAATCTTGCCGGTGGTCTCGTTTGTGAAATGATTGGTGTTGTTCCGGTGAATAAAGAAACATTACTGGCAGAAGCTGTAGCCTCAAAAATTTTCGAACCCCTAAATTAACGGCTGATGTCGATAGATATATTCAGGGAGAAGGTTAATTTAAAATTATTCAGAAGCAAAGAAACAGTAATGCTGCTGTTCCGGATCCAAAGTTCTTTGGTGGCGGTAATGGCAATTGCACTTTTGATCTACAGCATTGGTTTCCCACAAAATGATGAAAGCCGGAAAGTAGAAATTTTCTTTATGAAATTTCTTTTCGGTTTTTACATGCTTAATTATCTGGTTCGTTTTCTGTACACCTTTGAACCTGCGAAATTTCTAAAAACCACGTGGCTTGAACTGACATTGATTTCGTTGCTGGTGATTGAAGCCATCAGCACCTTATTGTTCAACACCCCGTTAGTGCAAAGCATTTTAAATGTCTTAGGATTTGGTGGGTTCATTGTTGTTTACCACCTAATATTACAATTTATATTGCTCATATTGTTGGTAATTGATCTGGCTAAGGTGAGTACATTCATCGATCTGATAAAACTGGAGGCCAGCACCATGTTCATCATCAGCTTTGTGATATTAATTGGTGGTGGAACTTTGCTACTCATGCTTCCTGAAATGACAACCGATCACTTGGGCTCAGACTGGATGACGGCTTTATTTACAGCAACAAGTGCCAGTTGTGTAACCGGATTAATTGTTGTTGACACAGCAACTTACTTCTCATTCAAAGGTCAATTAGTAATTCTCTTTTTAATTCAACTGGGTGGTTTGAATATCATTTCCTTTGCCACATTCTTTGCCTCTTTATACTCGAAAGGAGCCGGAATCAAACACCATTCCATGATGCAGGATTTTTTCAGCTCCGGATCTTTGTTTGATGCCAAAGCGCTGCTCCGTCAAATTATATTTCTTACGATCTTAATTGAAGGAATTGGAACCGTTGTGCTTTACTCGCTATGGGATTCATCCATTAACTTTACATCCGACAGTCAAAAATTGTATTATTCAATTTTTCATTCTATTTCAGCATTCAATAACGCCGGATTTTCGCTTTTTACCAACGGACTGTATGAACCTTTAGTAAGACATTCTTACATTTTACATCTGGCGATTGGGGGATTGATTTTCTTCGGCAGTTTAGGCTTCTCTACTATCAGAGATGTCTTTGGAATTGCTGCCATGAAAGAACGCATGCGCTTACCCTGGAAAAAATTGCAATTGAGTTCACAGATTTCGCTCTATAGTTCTATCATTCTGATTGCATTTGGGGATATTATTTTTTATTTAATTGAGAAGGATAATACGCTCACCGGGCAAAACTATTTTGAAGCCGGTATAACCAGTGTATTTCAATCAATTACCTGCCGTACTGCCGGATTTAATTCTGTGGATATGTCATTATTGAGTGTCCCCACCTTAATCCTCATGATCTTCCTGATGTTCATTGGTGCATCATCAGGCTCAACAGGAGGTGGTATTAAAACTTCAACTTTTACACTTATCATGGTATCGGCAATTGCCACCTTGCGGGGAAAACGTAATCTCGAATTATTCCGGCACAACATTGCCTGGGAATTATTGAATAAAGCATTTTCAATCTTTATTTTCTCAGCCTCCTTTGTTTTTACAGCCACTTTTTTTCTCTCTATATTAGAGCCTGGTACCGATATTCTCAAATTACTATTTGAAGAAGTCTCAGCATTTGGAACAGTTGGTTTATCGACAGGCATTACAGCTGACATGACAACTGAATCAAAGCTCATTCTGATATTTACAATGTTCGTAGGACGTATTGGCACCCTGACGATTGGATTCGCTCTCAGTAAAAAAGTAATGACGGTTGCCTACCGTTACCCGAATGCACATTTCATGGTTGGATAAACTGTTACAGGATTAAAACTGTTTACTTACCATAGGCTTAAATAGAATGAAAACAACCATACCGACCACTCCTGTTACACCTTATGGTGGAAAAATAGACACCAAAAAAGGTGAAGTGGCTCTCATGTTCGATAATATTTCGCCTAAATATGATTTTCTGAATCATTTGCTTTCCATGGGCATTGATAAAGGATGGCGCAAAATGGCTATTGCTTACCTGAAAAATAATCCTCCAAAGCATTTACTGGATATAGCAACCGGAACAGGTGATTTTGCAATTAGTGCACTTTCCATCAATCCAGGCAAAATTACCGGTGTCGATATTTCGGAAGGTATGCTTGCTGTTGGAAGAAAAAAGATTCAAGAAAAAGGATTAGAACAAAAGATCACCCTCACCTATGGTGATTCCGAAAATTTGCCTTTCCCCGACAATAAATTTGATGCTGCTATCGTAGCATTTGGTGTTCGTAATTTTGAGAATCTGGATAAAGGCCTATCAGACATCTTCCGCATACTTCAACCCGGATCCCGGTTTGTGGTTCTCGAATTTTCACGGCCCGAATCCTTTCCGGTTAAACAATTCTACTGGTTCTATTTCCGTTTCATCTTGCCTGTTATTGGCAAAATGGTCTCGAAAGATGCCCGTGCATATACGTATTTGCCTGAATCTGTGAAGGTTTTCCCCGACGGACAGGCATTTATTGACCGAATGACCAAAGCAGGATTTAAAAATGTAACTCAAAAAAAACTCACATTTGGAATCGCCTCCGTATATTGTGGTGAAAAGCCATAGGCGCCCCAATACCATGGGCTTCAGCCCATGGTAAAATAAACAGGCGTTAGCCATTCAAATATATAAATAGCACATGGGTTTCAACCCATTGAAAAATAAAATAATATAAAATTGAATCCCGTAATCGAAACACCCATAAAACATCCCTTAATTCATTCATTGAAAACATTATTCCTATTCCTATTTTTAATTATAGCATTCCCTATTTTCACCTTTTCCCAAGAACGTAAAGTTGAAAACCTGCCTAAATACGATAAGCAAAAAATTCACTTTGGATTTTTATTAGGAATAAACACCACCGATTTCACCATTCGCAGAATCGGCAATTTCAATTCTCTCGATTCACTTTACGTGGTTGAATCGGCTCCTCAAACCGGATTTAATCTGGGAATTATCGGCAACTTGAGATTAGGTGAGCATTTCGATTTGCGTTTTGTACCTGACCTGGCATTTTCACAGAGAAACCTCGATTACACCTTTTATGAGAATGGCAAACTGGTTGTCACAACCAAAGAAATCGAGTCTTCCTTTCTGGAATTTCCTCTGGAATTAAAATTTAAATCGAGAAGAATCAACAATTACAGAGGCTATGTAATTGCAGGTATCAAATATTCAATCGACATGGTTTCACAGGCAAAAGTTGAAAATGCCGACAAAGATTTCGTGAAACTGAAACGTAAAGATTACGGTTATTCGATTGGCATGGGCTTCGACTTTTACCTCGAGCGATTCAAATTTGCACCCGAAATAAAAATGTATCACGGCCTGAATAATCTTTTGGTCGATGACCCTAAAATTTTCTCTTCATCACTTTCTTCTCTAAAATCCAAAATATTCCTGGTCTCATTCACCTTCGAATAAAACAAAAACCTTTGCATGATTAAAAGCATTGAGCTTGTTATTCCACCCGAAGAGGCGGCTGATGAGCAAAAAGTAAAAGCACTGGCTGCCTCACTTTCCGGAATGTCACCAACTGAAATCAGTGTCCTGGTAATTAAGAAAAGATCTATCGATGCCAGAAGCAGGAATATAACAGTGAGACTGGTAATTGATCTTTTCACCAATGAAGTACCCGAACCATCTTTATTCACCCGTCAATTACAAATTGTAACGAATTGCGAACCTGTAGTGGTAATTGGAAGTGGCCCGGCGGGACTTTTTGCAGCCATCAGACTCATTGAACTGGGATTTCGTCCCATCATTGTGGAACGCGGCAAAAATGTGAAAGAACGTCGCCGTGACCTTGCTGACCTCAATAAAAAACGTATCGTAAATCCCGATTCCAATTATTGTTTTGGTGAAGGTGGTGCAGGGACTTATTCTGATGGCAAACTGTATACCCGATCTGATAAGCGAGGAAACATCAAAAATGTACTCGATACTTTTATTCAGTTTGGCGCTTCACCCGATATAGCCATTGATGCCCATCCTCATATTGGCACCAATAAACTACCGGGAATCATTGAATCGATGAGAAAAGCTATTGAAGATGCAGGAGGAACAATTTTGTTTTCTTCTCGCTTTACCGGATTTGAACTAAGGGGAAAACATATATGCGGAGTCCGTTATAAAGATACAGCT
Organism: Bacteroidota bacterium; assembly: GCA_016713525.1. Taxonomy (GTDB): domain Bacteria; phylum Bacteroidota; class Bacteroidia; order AKYH767-A; family OLB10; genus JADKJB01. The sequence goes on from JADJOZ010000016.1 coordinate 66,528, forward strand.
GGCACCGAATCAGAAACTACTATCGAAACCAAAGCTGTCATTCTAGCTACCGGACATTCTGCCAGAGATGTTTTTGAATATCTCCACCAGGAAAAAATATTGATTGAAGCCAAACCCCTTGCGATTGGAGTACGTATAGAGCATCCTCAACAGCTAATCGATAAAATTCAATACCATTGCGATTCACGGAGTATGCACCTTCCTCCTGCTGCTTATGGGGTTTCTGCACAATCGGATGGCCGGGGTGTGTATTCGTTTTGTATGTGTCCTGGTGGAATAATTGCAGTAGCCTCAACTGCGCCCGGTGAATTGGTCGTAAATGGCTGGTCACCTTCCAAAAGAAATAACCCCTTTGCAAATTCAGGAATGGTAGTAAGTGTGGGCGAACCCGATTTTACACCTTTCCAAAAAGATGGAGAACTTCGCGCACTCAGGTATCAGGCTTCTATTGAACAAAAAGCATTTGCAGCCGGAGGGCATGATCTCACCGCACCCGCACAACGAATGATGGATTTTATTGCCGGTAAAAATTCTGCTACACTTCCAACATGTTCGTACATACCCGGATTGAAAAGTGTATCTCTTGCCGATGTGCTTCCTAAACCAATAACGGCCGCTTTGCGGGAAGGACTCACCCAATTTGGCAAGAAAATGCGTGGTTATGGCACCAATGAAGCAGTATTAGTTGCAACCGAATCCCGTACATCATCACCAGTACGGATTCCCCGGGATAAAGAAACGCTCATGCATCCTGAAATCGGTGGCTTTTTCCCTTGCGGAGAAGGAGCCGGTTACGCAGGTGGTATTGTAAGTGCTGCTATTGATGGTGAAAAGGTTGCTGCAGCTTGCGTTGCATTCCTTCACCACTCGAAACGAAATTGAATTTTTACTTCTTCTTTTTTATTTCCTGCTATTTCTTCATAGCCACTGCCAATGACTTCACGATTGCTGTAGGCAGATATTGAGTATCGCAACCAGCAATCGAATCCTTTTCTGATTTTTATTCTGGTGTTGAAATAAAATCGGGAACCCCGATAATAATATGCAGGAATGGAATAACCGTATAAAACATCATTTTCATAGGAGTAAATTCTGCTATCATAACTTTCAGTATCAAACATGGCATATCTGAAATTAAACGACAACGGAAAACTCATTGGATGAAACTGAACATCCTGCATCACAGCGAATCCTTGTTCGGATTCACCGGCATATTTATAACTTACTACTTCTACTCTGCTTCGAATGGTAAACGATGAACTGATTTTTGTGGTAAGATGAAATCTTAGCCCCTTTTGAGTTACTTCCGATATTGAATTAATAAGCACGAATTCTTCAGGCAGGTTCAACATTTTCTGCGAATATCGTCCCCGAACATACAACGAGGTTTTACGTGATGGTGAATAGGTAATAGTACCACTAAACTCCTCACCGCCTGATGGCCCATCCGTTCTGTAACGCAACCAGGGAAAGTAAAAACGATCATACGAACAAAGTACCGAAATAGTCTTTACCGGCTTCACCGATATGCCTGCATAAAAACCTTGCTCATTGGCATTGTTTCCGCTTTCTTTAAATGCTCCGGAAGTTAAAGATTGAAAATTACGTGGATATTGTCTGTGTAAAATGGAAATGGCCATAGTAGGATGCAATCCCATCGTGAAGCCATTCAAAAAAGCAATGCTGCCGTTGGGTGATCCGGCAACTTCACCAAAAAAACTAATATTTCGGAATAACCAGGCATAATCGAAGCCTGCATTCAGTAACGATTTTCCTCTGAAATCAAATTGATTGTATGGCTTTACTTCTTTATTAAATTGTTCTGTAAAAACGGTATTCACCATAGTCAGTCCCAATGAAACTTGTCTTTTGCGATATCCAATATGTCCACCATAAAACAATTCACCAATTGCCTTTCTATCGGCAAATTCACTTTCTGTCCTATGATAACCCGATTCTTGTAACGATGTAAAATAACTTTCTGCATCGGAAGTGTCTGCAGCCTGAGAAATATTTGCATCAACTTTCCGGTAAGAGATAAAAGCATCTGTTGTAAAGCTTCGTTTTTTTACGGAAAGTGCGATTCCACGCTTAAAAAAAGCTTCGTTGGAAGATGTATATGGTTTGATACCGAAACCATCCCTTCGTATTTGAACCGGATCAGCCGGTTTCCCTCCTGATAATCCGGAGCTAAGTGTTAATCCCTGACCATATCCCACCTGATAATCACCAATAGCAATCAATGCAAACGGACCAACATTCCGAATGGCAAAATGTGCAGTATAAAAATCGAATCCACGCCTTTTCTGATTTCCTTTAAAAAACTGTTCACCTGCATCTTTATCTGCTGTAAATCCCCAACTGATTTTCTTCATGAATGCGAAACGGTATCTGGTATAAATGGCTAAGGGACTACCCAAATAAGGTCTGCTGCCATCATCTATGTATCCGTTCTTTTCCTGCAAAACAAACTGAACTCTGGAAATGAGCTGATGCTTTCCTTCTCTGATCATCCTGCCAAAATCTGCATTAGGATCGTCAAAAAACTTTCCGGTGGTAAGATATGGTTCCAGATCTCGGAGTATAGTTTCATCAAAACCCGGAACGACCTGCAACTCCTGAATGGCCAGGAAATCTCCAAACCGCTGCCGATGAAAAATTAACGAACTTATTTGTAAAGGAGTGAACAACTTCGAATCATACAATTCATTGGCATCTGACTTATTTATATTTAAAGGATGCTCTTTAAAATATTCCAGCACTTCAGTTAATTCCGATAAATCGATTTCACTTTCTCCTTCACCGGCATTGTTTTCAAGTGCTTGTTCCATTCGAACCGATTGTTCTTCCTGAGCAAAGGCCGAAAGTCCGTTAGATACCAGAAACAACAAAACCAGAATTTTGGCAAATGCATAAACTATTCTTAGCATCATTTTTTATTCCAGATTAGGGTTAGTTGAGGAGAAAATCCCATGAGTTCATGGTATGAAGTAACCGTTGCTATTTCGAACCGGCTACTGATAAAAGAAAATCCCATAAAAACAGGTTCTGCTCCCCCCGAAACACCTGCAGTAAAACCAATACGTTTTGAGATATGATAATTGATTGACGCAGTTACAAGCTCCTTGGTGTTTCCGGTCTTAGTAACCTGAATGTTCCATTCGGCATGCTCTCCCGGCACAAAGGAAATTCCTGTTTTATAGGTGGCATATAATCTTTCCTTTAATACATCATTAATTTTGGGTTGCGAAGGATTAAAAACCGACATCCCCCAACGCAATTGTGAAGTGAGTTTTATTTGCACACCGGCTGTCATCGTAAACACATTAGCATTACCATAATCTTCATCAATATGTAATGCCAGCATCTCAAAACGAAATCCTGCTGAAACAGAAGAACCAAATCGGCGTGCAACCGATATGCCTGCCTGCTGGCGTTTAAACGATGTGTATCCGGTTTGTTGATATCCTATTCCTAGTACCGCAAAATCTTTGGCAGGAAGCACCAGTCCAAATCCTGTAGTGGCCAATTCCCTGAGCAACCACCTGTTCTTATAAAAAACACCGGCTCCAAATGCTTCTGCACCAGCCAAGCCGGCCGGATTATTTAGAGTCGACCAAATACCCTGCTGTAGCACAACCGTTCCTGTTAAAGGAAACCATGCTTTATTTGATACTGATTGACTTTTTACCTGAGTAGTGAGAACAATTAATGGCAATATCCAAAAACCGAACCACCTGATTGAAAAATTCATTTTAAAAACAGTTTGAAAAATCTGAATACACTGCAAAATTAATCAAAATTTAAAAAATGCAACACCCCACATTAAAATAGTCGTTTATACATTTGTGCAAAAAATAGCCAGTACCTTTAAGTAAAGAGACAACCTTTTCTTAACATTGACTTAATATCCCCGTAAAGGGATTGCCGTACTTTTGCATTGAAATAAAACTTCATGCATAAAAATATTTTTTCAATTGCAGAAACTTTACTCCATCCCCTATGGAGCCTTTTAAATAAATTGCTGTTATTCAATTGGCGTAAAAACAGTGCAGGATTTCATTACCGATATAAATTCAAATGAAAGAAGAGACCAAATCCGGAAAAAGAAAAGTTGAACTGGTAGTAATTTCGGATGTGCATTTAGGCACTTATGGTTGTCACGCAAAAGAGCTGGTACGTTACATGAAGAGTATAAAACCGAAAACGGTAGTATTCAAGGGCGATATCATAGACATCTGGCAATTCAGCAAGGGATTTTGGCATAATGCACACATGCAGGTGGTGCGACAAATAATTGCGTGGGCAACCAAGGGCACGAAAGTATACTACATCACCGGAAATCATGATGAGATGTTGCGAAGGTTTACAGGTTTTGAATTGGGAAATCTGAAAATCGAAAATAAATTATTACTCGATCTGGATGGTAAAAAAGCATGGATTTTCCATGGTGATGTGTTTGATGTTACCATGCAACATGCCAGGTGGCTCACAAAACTGGGTTCTGTTGGTTACGATATGTTGATCCTGATTAATGCAGCATGCAACTGGACATTACAAAAATTAGGAAAACCTAAAATTTCACTCTCACAAAAAGTGAAGAACAGTGTCAAACAAGCCGTGAGTTTCATCAATAAATTCGAAGACACCTGTGCCGAGATTGCCATTGACAACTCTTACGATTATGTAGTATGCGGACATATTCATCATGCCGAAATAAAAAATATTGAAAAGGAAAATGGTAAAGTGATGTATCTGAATTCAGGAGATTGGGTTGAGAGTCTAACAGCGCTTGAATACCATCATGGTGAATGGACACTTTTCAAATATAAAGAACATCAGTTTGCAGAAGAAGTTACAGAAGATGATGATGATTCGATGATATTTGCAGAGAAATCAACCATATTCAATAACCTTTTAAAAGAAATAAATCAATTTACTTCTCCATAACAAATGAAAATTCTTTACGGGATTCAGGGAACAGGAAACGGGCATCTGACCAGAGCAATGGAACTGATTCCACATTTACAACAAAAAGGAGATGTTGAAATTCTCATAAGTGGCGAGCAATATGATCTGCCATTAACCATTGAACCCAACTTCCGAATGAAAGGTTTGTATTTTGTGTTTGGGAAAAATGGAGGCATCGATTTAAAAGCAACTTTTAATAAAATTAATTCATTCCGGTTTATAAAGGAAATCAGAAATTTCCCAATTGAAAAATACGATTTAGTTATAAGCGATTTCGAACCGGTTTCGGCATGGGCTTGCAACAGGGCAAATAAAAATTGTATTGGTTTAAGCAATCAGGCTGCTACACTACATCCACTTGCTCCCAAACCGAAGACATTTGATCCACTTGGTAAATTAATTTTGGAATACTATGCCCCTACTACCGTTTGCTACGGTTTCCATTTCAAAAAGTTAAGTCCCCAGATTTTTACACCAATCATCCGCAAGGAAGTCAGAGCCCTGAAGCCGGAAAATACCGGACATTTTACTGTATATTTGCCTTCCTACGATGACACGAAGATTATAAAACATCTGAAAAAATTTGATCATCTGAAATGGCAAGTATTCTCTAAGCATTGTAAAAAAGCGTACAAAGTGAAAAACATTCAGGTACATCCTATTCAGGGACAACTTTTTATGAACAGCATCGCTTCCGCATCGGGAATAATCAGCAATGCTGGCTTTGGAGCTACTTCGGAAGCTCTTTTCCTTGGAAAGAAATTGCTGGTCATTCCAATGAAAAACCAGTATGAACAACAATGTAATGCTGCCATGCTAAAAAGTATGGGAGTGGCAACTATGAAGAGTATGAAATCGAAACATCATGCTATTTTAGAAGAATGGGTTGATGCCGGTCAAGTAGTGAAAGTTGATTATAAAGATCAATCAGCTGCCATTGTTGATACGATTCTAAAAAATCATAAATTCTGACACACTTTTGCCTATGTCGACTGAAAACCCCGGGTTTAAATGGGGCGTTTCCACCGCTGCATTACAAACTGAAGGCGCTTTTGATAAAGATGGCAAAGGCCTTTCTGTTTGGGATGAATTTGCTAAACGAAAAAGAAAAATTGGTGATAAAAGCAATCCGTCAGTAGCAACCGATTTTTATAATCGCTATCCCGAAGATATTGCCATTCTCAATCAACTAAAAATTCCGAATTTCCGCTTTTCTGTCAGCTGGCCAAGGGTTTTACCAATGGGCACCGGACAACCTAATGAAAAAGGACTCGATTTTTACGATCGGTTGACTGATCATCTGCTGGAAAATAACATTGTCCCCTGGACAACACTTTATCATTGGGATTTACCACACGAATTACAAAAACGAGGTGGCTGGTGCAACAGAGATATTTTAAATTGGTTCGGTGAATATGTACATTTGGTTACTACTCGACTTGGTGATCGCATCAAAAACTGGATGGTATTGAATGAACCCATGGCATTTACAGGTGCAGGTTATCTGTTGGGAGTACATGCGCCTGGGGAAAGAGGGATAGGAAGTTTCGTGTCAGCTGCTCATCATGCCGCACTTGCGACAGCAGCAGGCGCAACAATTATAAGGAACAATGTATCTAATGCCTATGTAGGATCTACATTTTCACAATCATGGGTAGAACCACATTCATCAGGAATTAAAGACCAACAGGCAGCACAAAGAGTACACGATATGCTGAACTTATTTTTCATACTTCCTGCAACCGGACATTTTTATCCCTTGAAGCACCTGAAATTCCTGAATAAAATTGAGAAGTTCATCAAGCCCGGCGACGAATCAAAATTAAATGCCAACCTCGATTTTGTCGGGGTACAAACTTACACCCGTGAGGTAATAAAATATAGCTGGACCGTGCCATTCATCAAAGCATCAATGGTAAGTGCTATCAAAAGAAAGCAACCATACACACAAATGGGCTGGGAAGTTTGTCCGGAATCTATTTATCATGTTTTAAAAAATCTACATTCTGTTCCCGGACTTCCGCCCATAATCATTACCGAAAATGGGGCAGCTTTCGCAGATGAAATAAATAAAGACGGAATAATAAACGATACCGAAAGGATCGCATACCTCGACAATCACATTCAACAAATGCAGCGTGCTATGAAAGAAGGGGTAGATGTTCGCGGCTATTTTGCCTGGTCATTAACCGACAATTTTGAGTGGGCCGAGGGCTATCGTCCCCGCTTCGGCCTGGTACATATTGATTATGAAAATAATTTAAAAAGAACCATTAAAGAAAGCGCGAAATGGTACTCTGGTAGAATTAAGGATTAAGGATTAAGGATTAAGGATTAATGAGTTTCTGCTCAGACAGGAAATTTGCGCATATCATTTAGACTCAATTCTTCGTACTCATTTTGATTCTTATTCTCATTCAGTTTTGCATCTGCTATGCAGGCTTTGTTACTTTTTGCTTGACCAAAAAGTAACCAAAAAGTCAAGAACAGCATCAGGCACTGTCCTGATGTGTCTTGTTGTTTTTAGTGAATTACGTTTTGCCTTTATGATACTATACTGTTGGTTGTTTGCCGTGCGCTGCTTTTTACTAAAACAGTTTTTTTAAGAAAAAACTGTCTTGTAAAAAAAAGACGCGAGTCGCGGCGCCAGACGGCAAACTACCAACACGTGCTGGATGCTGTTCATTGAAATGAAAATTATAAATGATAGTTACTGAATTGAATTCTGACTTAGCCTGAAATAGGTTGACTTTGACTAAATGCTATTCTTCACTATTCAATTCTTGTTAGTCACTATTCAATAAAAACATTTTGAATACGACAAACTAGCAACTTTAGCAGCGACTAAATAAATCATAAATGAAAAACGGAATCGTGAGAGTAAGGTAAGACCACACTTGCCACTTTCAACTTGCCACTTTTAACTAGGTGTAGTCACATTTTTTTACAGTGGAATAAAAAATCAGCACCCCCGCACATTGAATAATTAGCATATTAAATAGCAGTCACACGTTTATACACAGGAATACCCATCATCAAACCACCACCCCTCGACTCCGCTCTGGGCAAGAATCATCAAATCAACAAATCAAAAGCATTCACATCTTTTTACTGAGGAACAACAATTAGCAAATCAGCACACCAGCACATCAATCAATTAAAACCTTCTTCACCAACCGCTCCTGTTCCGTCTCTATCACTACCAGGTAAACCCCATCAGCCCTCCCTAACATATACAAATCTCTGGTATAGTAACCATTCTGTATTCTGAGTGGCTCCGAGTGAACGCCTTTCCCTTGCAAATCATACACCAACAAATTGCCGTTTTTGCCTTTCAAATTAGAAGCATTAATAAATGCTTTCTCCCACGCAGTGTGGTAGAAAACATGAAGACTGCCTACTGCCGCTGCCCCTGCCAACTCATTTTGCGATACCAGCGTATCACACGGACTGCCTGCCAGTGCGGGTAAGTCGTAATCAGGGTTGTTGGGAAGGCCCCAGTAAGTGCGTTTGCCACCAAGATAGAAACTCCAGGGCTGAAAGTCGCAAGCAAGACCTGCTGAGTCTGGTGAGTTGATGACACTGAGATTCATATTTTCAGTATAGTACATGGTGGTGTCGTATGGGTAATTAAAATTGCCACTTGAATCACTCCAAGCACAACTCATGTAAATCTTGTTGTCTGGTCCTCTTTTTAATGCACCGGCAGTGTAAGGTGGATAGGAAGTTTGCCAAATTAAAGTTTTTGAAGCACCAATATTTGTTGCCCAGGTATCAAATTGCCAAAGGGTGCTTGGAGTAGTACTTCCACTTACATACAAATATCTTCCGCTTGGGGAGAATTCACAGGACCAATAATAGGGAAACGGGGCAACTGGTGGAACATCTTCAACTGTAATTGGATTTGATATAATGCCTGAGCAACGGTCAAAATCATACAACTCAATCAATCCAGGTAAACTTACAAAGGAAATTTTATTAAAATCTGAATTAAAACTTAATCCTCCAGAATTTGTTCCAACCAACGATCCCACATTTTGAATATTAACTGTTGAAATTCCTGATGGAGAAATTAAATAGCTGTACCAAGTGTTATTAGTTGTTTGAAATTGAGCTGTTGAAAGTCGTGCAATCACCCACCAATCTCTTCCATTTCCATGTTTGATAGCGGTTAAGCAATCCACCAATCGAATATTGTTTAACAGTGAAATATTCTTTTGCACAACTTCTCCTAAACCGTTATCTCCTCTCATATCAACTATAGAATATAATAAGCCGATAGAGTATGTTACACCTATTGAGAAAATATAGAACAAAGAATCATCACCAGGATCTGGTACTACTACCAATTCATGATACCAACCATCACCAGCAATTGAATCTCCCTTTAACATCAATTCATGATTTCGATTCCATATCAAAGAATTATTGAAGCCTGCTGTTGCAGCCCTGGTATTTCCATAAAACAATAAATTGCTGTTAGTGTCAGCTATAGATACACATGTGCCACGCGAATCCATCGAAGATGTTCCGGTAACAGGAATTCCACTGCTAAAATCTAATGAAGCGGAATCTCCAAAACACCAAATGTTGTTACGTTTTTGTGCATTTACGAGCCCGCAAGCGATGATGCTAAAGGCAATAACTAAAAAAAGAGGTTTAAATAACTTCATCAGGCTAAAATACGAAAAAGGATGAAAAACAAGGATTATTGTAGAAGAATTAAGGATTTTTGTTTCGCGAGAACATTCCATTAGCATCCTTCGACTACGCTCAGGGCTGCGCCCATTCGACTGTACTCAGGGCGGCCCCATTCGGCTCTGCTCAGGGCGACGTTAAAACTGATCACTTTGTACATTCCTTTTGAAAAACGAAATTTCATTCTGCCTGAATCCACCAACTTATAACTTTCAACTTACAACTTTTAACTAGGTGCAGTCACACTTTTTTACTGAGGAACAAAAAATCAGCACACCAGCACATAAGCACATTAGCACACTAAAAAATCACTTCCGTTTCATCTCTTTATCCGATGCAATCACTTTCTCTTTCAGCCCTTGTTTGAAGTTTTGAATTTTGGTTAAAAGTTTTTTGTCGGAGGTTGCAATAATTTGTGCTGCAAGAATTCCTGCATTCTGCGCTGCATTCAGTGCCACTGTTGCAACAGGAACACCATTGGGCATTTGCAAAATAGAAAGTACAGAATCCCAACCATCAATAGAATTGGAGGATTTTACCGGCACTCCAATAACAGGCAATGGTGTAATGGATGCTACCATACCGGGCAAATGTGCGGCTCCTCCTGCTCCTGCAATAATTACTTTCAATCCTTTTTTGACTGCATTTCCTGCATAGTCAAACATGCGTTCAGGTGTGCGGTGAGCCGAGACGACAGCTATTTCATAGGCAACTCCCAACTCATCTAAAATAGTAGCAGCAGCCTGCATCACTACTAAATCGGAACTGCTTCCCATTATAATTCCAACCAACGGAGTACTTTTCTTAGCCATAAAATATATTTTTAGCAGTTGATGTTTATAGTTTTGCTTAATGATTTATTATACTGATACTACCTGTAAAGTTTGTTGCACTTTCAGGGCATTTATTTTTGCTTCTTCTAACGTTGGAGCTGTAACTGTTACATGGCCCATTTTGCGAAATGGTTTTGTTTGCTGCTTGCCATACAAATGCACATGTGCACCAGGAATGGCCATCACTTCATGAAATCCTTTGTATTGTGCGTCGCCGGTAAATCCTTTTGCTCCTAATACATTTACCATTACCGAAGGTTGTGTAATTGCGGTGGCTCCGGGTGGCAATCCTAATATAGCCCTCAAATGTTGTTCGTATTGTGAAGTTACATTGCCTTCTATAGTCTGGTGCCCGCTGTTATGTGGACGTGGTGCTATTTCATTTACTAAAATGGTTCCTTGTTTTGTGAGGAACATCTCTACAGCTAACAAGCCAACCATTTTCAGACTTTCAATAACATGAATGGCAATTGCTACGGCTGCATCTGATTGTTCTTTGGTAACTGAAGCAGGAGAAAATAAAAATTCTACCAGATTAGCTTCTCTGTTAAATTCCAATTCAACAACCGGAAAATGACTTACTACTCCATCAGCATTCCTTGAAACAATCACCGATAATTCTTTATCAAAATCAATAAACCTTTCCAAAACTGAAGGCTCATCAAACGCATTTGCAAAATCAACTTTCGTTTTTAATGGCGTAACTCCTTTTCCATCATAACCCGACTTCCTCATTTTTTGCATCACTGGTAAAAAGTCAGTGTAATTTTCTAAATCTTCTCGTCTTTCGATTAACCGAAATTCTGCAGTGGGAATAGTGTTGAGGCGATAAAATTCTTTTTGCAATCCTTTATCCTGCACCACCCGCAAAACTGAAGGTTGCGGATACACCTTCTTGCCCATCCGCTCCAATTCTTCCAGCGCATCAACATTCACATGCTCAATTTCAACCGTAATCACATCCATATCCCGCCCAAAGCGGATTACATCGTCAAAACTTTTGAAATTCCCATGCACAAAACCCGTGCAAATATCCCGGCAAGGTGCATTTGCATCCGGATCCATCACAAAGGTGGATATATTAAAATCAACTGCTTTCTGAATCAGCATCCTGCCAAGTTGCCCCCCACCTAAAATTCCCAATCGAATTGAACTGCTGCTGAATGTGTGCATATCTCTGTTTTACCCGACAAAACTAACTATAAGTTGTAAAGTATTAAAAAGGATATGTTATTTAACTGATAATCAAATCATTAATAGCTCAAAATCAGCCGCCAACATGATCATAAAGGCGTTTAGAATCACCCATTTTTAGTATCTTGCACCCAATTAGCTGCATCACAACTATGTCGACTACCACTCAACAACCAGTAGTAACCCTCAAGGATAAGCAATTTATTGTAAGCATTCCATCTGCTGTTATCCAGCAAAGGGTGGCAGAACTGGGCCAACAAATTAACCGCGATTATGCAGGCAAAAAACCGTTGATTGTTGGTGTTCTTACCGGTGCAGCCATGTTTACAGTCGATTTATTCAAGCAATTCGAAATGGAATGTGAACTGACTTTCATTCGCGTTTCCTCTTATAATGGCGGCTTATCGTCGTCGGGACAAGTGGCAAGTGTAATTGGTTTGAAAGAACAAATTGAAGGTCGACATGTACTCGTAGTTGAAGATATTGTTGACACCGGCGAAACTGCTGTTCATCTGATGAAAGAGTTGGGAAGTAAGAATCCTGCTTCCCTAAAACTTGCTACTGCATTATTCAAACCTGTCGCGCTGAAGCACGAAGTTGCTCCTGATTATGTGGGATTTGAAGTAGCACCCGATTTCTTAGTCGGCTATGGTCTCGATTATGACGGACTTGGTCGCAACCTGAATGATATTTATGTATTGAAACCATAACTTATGCTTAATTTAGTTTTATTCGGACCTCCCGGCGCGGGAAAAGGTACACAGTCGGCCCGACTGATTGAAAAATACCAACTGGTACATTTATCAACCGGAGATATTCTCAGAGGAGAAATTGCCAATGGCACGCCACTTGGATTAGAAGCCAAAAAATTAATGGATCAGGGAATTCTTGTTCCTGATGAAGTAGTAATTGGTATGATCAGCAACAAGCTTGATTCAAATCCGGGAGTTAATGGATTTATTTTCGATGGTTTTCCCAGAACAAAAGCGCAGGCTGCTGCACTCGATCAATTACTATCAGAGAAAAATACTTCCATCAATGCCATGCTCGCATTGAATGTGAATGATGAAGAATTAATTCAACGTTTGTTAAGTCGCGGTAAAGATTCAGGTCGCCCTGATGATGCTAATCCTGATATCATTCGCAAGCGTATTGAAGAATACAATGCAAAGACAGCACCGCTGATCGATTATTATAAAGCACAAGATAAATACACCTCCATTGAAGGCGTAGGTACTGTGGACCAGATTTTCAACCTGCTTGTTGATGCTATAAATCACCTTGGTTAAACCTGACCACCTGTAATGGCCGATTCCAATTTTATTGATTACGTTAAAATCTGTTGCCGCTCCGGTGCCGGAGGTAGTGGCTCCATGCATTTGCATCGCGATAAGTTTACCGCAAAAGGTGGACCCGATGGTGGAAATGGTGGCAGAGGAGGCGATATAATCGTTAAAGGAAATCAGCAGTTATGGACCTTACTGCATTTAAAATACCGAAAGCATGTACTTGGTGAAGCAGGTGGTGGTGGCGGAAGTGCACTGCGAACAGGAGCCGATGGTAAAGATGTAATTCTGGAAGTACCACTGGGAACCATTGCTAGAGATTTTGAAACCAATGAAGTGCTGTTTGAAATTGATCACGATGGTCAGACAGAAGTATTATTAAGCGGTGGTCGTGGTGGAATGGGCAATGCCTTTTTTAAATCTTCTACTCAACAAACTCCCATGTATGCACAGCCCGGTGAACCGGGAAAAGAAGAATGGAAAATTCTGGAGCTGAAATTAATTGCTGATGTTGGTTTGGTTGGTTTCCCGAATGCCGGAAAATCAACGCTGCTCTCTGCTGTTTCTGCTGCTAAACCTGAAATTGCCGATTATCCATTTACAACACTCACTCCAAATTTAGGAATTGTAGCTTACCGCGGCGATAAATCTTTTGTGATGGCGGATATCCCCGGAATTATTGAAGGTGCACATAAAGGAAAAGGATTAGGAACTCGTTTCCTCAGACATATTGAAAGAAATTCGGCACTTTTATTTATGGTTCCAGCCGATAGCAAAGACATTAAAAAAGAATTCAGAATTCTTAAGAATGAATTGCGGCAACATAATCCGGAACTACTCGATAAACGAAGAGTTCTTGCTATCACCAAAGCCGATATGCTGGATGATGAATTGATGGCTGCATTTAAAAAAAGAATTTCCCAGAGATAAAATGGCCGATGGTACAAAGGTTCCTGTAGTTTTTATTTCCGCTGTGGCGGGATATGGAATTCAGGAACTAAAAGATGTTCTCTGGAAAATATTAACAGAAAATTAAACTCCATGTTTGAAACACTCGTTAATTTCGATCGCAGTTTATTCCTCGCTATTAATGGTTGGAATGCTCCCTTTGCCGATCAGATTATGTGGTGGGTCGCCGACCGTTTTATATGGATTCCACTCTATCTGATAACAGCAATTTATTTGTATCGACGATTCGGAACAAATTCCATCTATATGATGCTGTTTGCCGTTTTACTTATTGTACTCAGCGATCAGGGATCCGTTCTGATCAAAAATCATGTGGAAAGGTTCAGGCCTTGTCATGATGAATCACTTTCCTTCTTAGTGCATACCATAAACAACAAATGTGGCGGTCAATTCGGATTTGTTTCATCGCATGCAGCCAACACCATGGCACTGTTTACTTACATTCTTTTATTAACCCGAAATTCCAGTAAATTGCTCACCGGAATCCTGGGTGGATGGGTAGTGCTGATCGGCTATTGCAGAATTTATATGGGTGTTCATTTCCCTGCTGATGTAATAGGTGGCTGGATCGTTGGTATGCTTGCAGCCGGAATTACTTATGTTATTTTTAGGTTAAAATTCGATAGCCCTAAATCGATGTTGAGATGAATACCGTAGTTGCTATATTTATCGGCGGCGGCTTGGGTAGTGTAGCCCGTTTTTATACCGGAAAATGGATGCAATTACTGATTCCCGGAACATTCCCATACGGAACTTTGGCATCCAACAGTATTAGCTCGTTGATCTTAGGTGTGTTTTTAGGCGCCACCTTGCTGAATGGCTCTACCGATTCTTCCTGGAGATATTTTATTGCAATTGGATTTTGTGGTGGTTATTCCACCTTCTCAACATTCACAGCCGAAACTTTTGAATTGTTAAAATCAGATTTAGTAGCTGTTGCAATTGGAAATATTGCCGTTAACCTGATTGCCACCCTGGTTCTTTTTGGTGCAGGAATCTGGCTGGGAAAACAACTTTAAAACATCCCGATTTTCATTTGTAATCGTTATTTTTGCGTTATAAATAGTTATTATGAAAACTACCATCCGCATTTTCCAAACCTGTATTTTTATTTTGGCAAGCTTTGCCGCTGTGGCGGGAAATCCAAATGAACCGAAGCCCAAACTAATTGTTGGTATTGTTATCGATCAGATGCGATATGATTATATTACCCGTTACTGGAATAAATTTGGTGAAAACGGATTCAAAAAACTGGTCAATCAGGGTTATAATTGCTCCAACACCCATTACAATTATGTTCCCACTTATACCGGTCCGGGACACGCCAGTATTTACACAGGAACTACTCCCGCTGCCCATGGTATTATCAGCAATGATTGGTTTAACAGAGCCACCGGGCGAAATATTTATGTTACTGAAGATGCAAATGCGAATGGTGTTGGAACTACTTCAGGTGCAGGAAAAATGTCACCATCCCTCCTGCTCACAACTACTGTTACAGATGAACTTCGTGCAGCCTCCAATTTTCGATCTAAAGTAATTGGCATTGCATTAAAAGATCGTGGCGCCATATTGCCAGCAGGCCATTCTGCCAATGCAGCTTATTGGTACGAGGGCACATCCGGAAACTGGATCAGCAGCTCCTGGTATATGAACGAATTACCTTCATGGGTTTCCGATTTCAACAATAAAAAACTTCCTGCAAAGTATTTGCAAAAAGCATGGACTACCCTGCAGCCTATTGAAACTTACGTGGAAAGCACTGCAGACAATGTTCCCTATGAAGAATCATTTCCCGGTGAAGCAGCTCCGGTTTTCCCACACGATTTTCCAAAATCAAATCCAAGCAACTTCGACATCATTAAAAGATGTCCTTATGGAAATGAAATCACTAAAGAATTTGCATTGGCCGCATTAAAAGCAGAAAATCTTGGTAAGGATGAATTCACCGATTTTCTTGCAATAAGTTTTTCATCTCCCGATTATGTCGGCCACCAGTTTGGAACACATGCCATCGAAACACAAGACACGTATTTACGCCTCGACCTCGACCTTGCAGAACTGATTGCAAAAACAGAAGAACAAATTGGGAAAGGAAATGTATTATTTTTTTCTTACTGCCGATCATGCAGCTATACCAAATCCAAAATTTCTTTCCGATCATAAAATTCCTGCTGGATTATTCAACATCTCCTCCCTTAGTGACTCCCTAAATAAATTTATGCTTGCTGTTTATGGTTCCGGAAAATGGGTTTTGGCTGTTGATAATGATCAGGTTTACCTCGATCATACGCTAATTGAAACCCAGAAACTGAATTACAATGAAATGTGCGACCGCATTGCGCGATTCCTGATTCGTTTTAAAGGTGTGTCCGGAGCTCTTACTGCGAAGGAACTTGCTACCATGGAATATACCTATGGAATTCGTTCTTTTGTTCAGAAAGGTTTTTATCAGAAACGCTCTGGTGATGTTGCCATTATTCTGGAACCTGGATTAATTGAATACAAATTAACCGGAACGACTCATGGCTCACCATATACCTATGACACACATGTACCTTTGTTGTTTTATGGCTGGAATATTAAAAACAAAACAGATCACACACACATCAACATAACCGATATTGCACCTACAATCTCGAATATGCTGGGCATTCAACCACCGAATGCAGCAACCGGAAATGTAATTCAGGGAATCTTTGAAAAATAAGAGAGCCTACTCTGTAAATTTCACATCAAATCCGGCATTTCGAAAGATCCTTATAAAAATCGGGATATGATTTTGAAACGACTTCCGGATCTGCAATGATAACTTTTTCAACTTTAGCAGCTAACAGCGACATACACATTGCTACCCTGTGATCTTTGTAGGTTTTGACGGTATAGCGCGACATTCTCAAACCGGAATCCGCATAAATTTTAAATTTAGAACCTCCACAAAAATCAGTTTTCACATTAAAATTATACAACTCGCGTTGCAAAGCACTGGCACGATCACTCTCTTTCAATCTGAAATTTTTGAGCCCCGTTAAATCGGCAGTAATATTTTGAGCCCCGCAGACAACAGCAATTGCAGGAGCTATATCAGGACAACCGGTGAAATCAGCAGTAA
This sequence comes from Bacteroidota bacterium, assembly GCA_016713525.1. Classification (GTDB taxonomy): domain Bacteria; phylum Bacteroidota; class Bacteroidia; order AKYH767-A; family OLB10; genus JADKJB01. The sequence continues at coordinate 83,591 of JADJOZ010000016.1, forward strand.
AATATTCAGGTAAACGATAATTACTTTTTTTGCGGATTCTAATGCCTGAATCTTCGAACATAGTCTTCACAACAATTGAATCCATGTAAGTAAGAATAATGGAATCACCTTGCAAACTGTTTTGATTTAAACCGGGCAACACCACTTCCATTCCATCTACCAAAGCACCCGCTTCAGACCAATAGGAAGCAGCACTCCAGTCAGCTTCAATCGTGAATGGCTTTGCAGAATAATTTCCTGAAGGAATATTTATTTGGCCACCATCAACAATTGCATCAACACCAAAATAATGCATGACCGAAGCAGTCATTTGGATGTAAGGCAACGATAAAATCTCTCCTGTGAGGGTTATTTTAAGTCCATCCGGTAATAACGGCGCTATAAGCATCAACGCACTAATAAACTGACTGCTGATTTCGCCATTCACAGTCACGTTTCCTCCATGGAGTTTTGATCCACTAAGTTTAACAGGTAAGCAACCGGGATTATTCACATAAGAAATTCCCGCTCCCAATTCGTTCAGCGCATCTACCAATGGTGCAACAGGACGTCGCTGCAACGATTCCGATCCTGTAATGGTGCAAGCATTTCCTTTCAAAGCACAATAAGCAAGCAAAAACCGGGCAGTTGTTCCCCCATCACCGGCATCATAAATCGATAATTCTGACTTCAGTAACCGGTCAAGTATTTGAGTGTCGGCTGCCTTCGATAAATTATTGATGGGAGCAGGATCAGACAACAAAGCATTTATGATCAGCACCCTGTTACTGATACTTTTCGATGCAGGCAACTGAATTTCTACTTCACTTTTTAGTTTCCCAACTCCTATTTCCGCTCTCATCCTGCCAAAGAATTATACAAATGAACAGACTCGATCAGATCATTTTCGGATATGCCGGAAATCACTATCGGTGTGCCTATATGTTTTAACAATGGAATGGAAAGAGTTCCGGATGCTCGTTTCTTATCTGATTTCACAAACTTCATAATTTCCGGAATCGCTTTTCCTTTAACAGGATGGATGACATGTATTTTTCTGATAGTTTGAATAAGCGATTGTAATTCTACGTTAGATAAATCACAAAGCTTATTTGAAAGATATCCTTCACAAATCATTCCCATAAGGACAGCTTCACCATGTGAAATTGGATGAGAATCATGAGCAAGCGAATAACTTTCAAGACCGTGTCCGATAGTGTGACCAAAATTTAAGTATATGCGATCTCCTTTTTCTTCAGGATCGGCATTCACAATTTGCGATTTGACTTTGATAATTTCCGGAAGCAATGTTAATATTGCAAACTTAAATGGTTTGGAATTTATTTCATTTACAGCTATCACATTTTGAATCTTCTCCCACAGTTCATTTCCGGCAAGGAGAGCATGCTTAATCACTTCAGCCATGCCATTGTTCCATTCTTTATCAGGAAGCGTATCCAGGAAATCGGGCCAGATGATAATTTGATCCGGGAATTTGAATGTGCCAACCATATTCTTGAATGCATCCACATCAATGCCGTTTTTCCCGCCTATACTCGCGTCAACCATCCCCAAAAGGGAAGTTGGAAGATTGATAAATGAAATGCCGCGCATGTACGTTGAAGCGGCAAATCCGCCGATGTCGGTCACCATCCCACCTCCAAGATTCAAAATAACAGTTTTCCGGTCAGCACCTGATTCCCGCAGTTGCTTCAGATATATTCGCAGGTCTTCAGATTCTTATGTTCTTCACCTGCACCGATAATGATTTGATGATGTTGAAGAGGTAAAATCTCAGAAATCCGCGGGTAGCAAAAACGATGTGTATGCTCGTCCATTAAAACAAATATGCTGCCATTGCAGGTGATCAGCTTTTCTGCTAATGCCTTATTTCCGGGAATAAAACTTACTTCTTGCATCTTTGGCAGTTGATCCTTAATTCGCACAAAGATAACCCTGTTCACCGAACTACAATAAATTCGAAAGTTAGTGTTTGACAATCCAATCCTATCCGTATCTTTGAGCACCGGATTGGAAGTCTAAATTAATTCATATGTATTTGAATTACAATATATTAAGAATTAAGCCGATTCATCCGAACCTAAATCCGGTTAAGTTTTAAACAAGCACATGACACCTTCCGGTCCCGCAATGGGAAAAGTAAATTTCGATGATCTGAAAACAGCTTTTTCAGGAAAAACAGACAGCGACCTCACCCGGGCATATTGGCTTTTCAAAGCTATCAACAGCAATTTCCTGGTTGCCAATGGTCCAAAATTTTTAGATATAGCCTTGGCATTGCGATTGCCGGTTCTCACCATTGTGAAGGCAACCATATTTAAACATTTCTGTGGTGGTGAAGATATTGATGATTGCAATAAAACTGTCGCCACTTTGTACAGAAATGGAATCGGGAGTGTGCTCGATTATTCTGTAGAGGGTGAAGAAAATGAAGCAAACTTTGAACATACCACCGGTGAAATAATTGCTACCATCAACCGGGCTAAAGGAGATCCATCGACACCATTCTGTGTTTTCAAAACTACCGGAATTGCACGCTTCGATTTATTGGAAAAAGTCTCAGCCGGAACAAAACTTTCGGATCAGGAAACTACCGACTATAAAAAAGTGAAAGATCGTTTTCAACGGATTTGCGCCAAAGCTTTTGAAAATAAAGTGCGCTTGTTTATCGATGCTGAAGAATCATGGATTCAACAAGCTATTGATGACCTCACCGATGAAATGATGGCACTTTTCAATAAGGATACCGCAATAGTTTACAATACCATTCAGTTGTACCGAACCGATAGGCTGGCATTTCTTAAAGCATCTCATCAAAAAGCAGTCACTAACAAGTACAAACTTGGACTAAAACTGGTACGAGGTGCTTACATGGAGAAAGAACGCGATCGTGCTGCTGAAAAAGGTTATCCCTCGCCTATCCAACCCGATCATACTTCATCGAACCGCGATTATGATGCAGCTTTGACTTATTGCATGGAGCACTTTGGCGAAATTGCTTTTTGCGCAGGAACGCACAACGAAGCAAGCAGCCATTTGTTGGTGCGTTTGATGGCCGATAAAAACATCCCTAAAAATCATCCCGACATCTGGTTTTCGCAATTGCTGGGAATGAGTGATCATATTTCTTACAATCTGGCTGCAGCCGGATACAATGTCGCCAAGTATGTTCCCTACGGACCGGTGAAATCTGTGCTGCCTTATTTAATTCGTCGGGCTCAGGAAAACACTTCCATTTCCGGACAAACAGGCAGGGAATTGCGCATGATCACCGAAGAAAAGAAGCGACGCAGAACGGAAAAGTGACATTGCCTGAATAAGGTTATTTTTGACTAATATGCCTGTATTCAATTTTCCACACTTGTTTCGTTAATATGATAAATTATAGATGATAAATGTCAGACTTATTTCTGCGCATATTTTTTGTTCTATAGCAGTTTCAAATATTGAATAACAAATATTGAATATTACAATTGAATAAGGAAACAGCAAGTAAAATTTTATTCTGAATCTCACTTCTTGTTTCTCACTATTCAATAAAAAGCATTTTGGAGATTACGAATTAAACTTCCTCCGATAAACTTCCCTTAATGCTTATGACCTATAACTTTTTTTGAACGCAGAGTTTGGGAGACGCGGGGGAATTAAGGATTAAGAATTAAGAATTAAGGATTAAGGATTTTTGGTTTCTTCACAGCAGAGAAATGCGCTGGCGCGGTGAGGAGAGTAACGGAGTCACATACGCTCAGGGCAGAGCTTTCAACTTACAACCTTAACTTACAACTTTCAACTTAAGTGCAGTCACATATACATTAAGGAGGAATAAAAATCAGCACACAAGCACATTAGCACATTAAAAAAAAGCAGTCACATTTTTCTACCCAGGAACAACAATCATCAAATTACTAAACCACCACCTTTCGACAAGCTCAAGGCAAGAATCACCAAATCAGAGCAGTCCATCTTTTACTAAGACACCCCACTTGTCACTTGCCACTTGTCACTAAAGTGCAGTCACATCTTTTACTGAGGAACAACAATTAGCAAATCAGCACATAAGCACCCCTCGGCTTCGCTCTGGGCAAGCATTAATCAATTAAAATCTTCTTCACCAACCGCTCCTGTTCCGTCTCCACCACGACAAGGTAAACCCCATCAGCCCTACCAATCATAGACAAATCTCTGGTATAGTACCCATTCTGTATCCGCAACGGCTCCGAATGAACAACTTTGCCTTGAATATCATAAACCAATAACTTACCGGTTTTCCCTTTCAAATTGGAGGCATTTATAAATGCTTTTTCCCATGCCGGGTGGTAGTATACATGAATACTACCATTTGCTGCCCCTGCCAACTCATTTTGCGATACCAACGTATCACACGGACTGCCAGCTAAGGCGGGTAAGTCGTAATCGGGGTTGTTGGGGAGACCGAAGTAAGTGCGTTTGCCACCTAGGTAAAAACTGAATGGTTGTAAATTACATGCAGTACCAAGGCTATCAGGTGAATTGATCCTAGTCAAATTCATGTTGATGTAATTATATGAAGTGTCAGCATATGGGTAACCTCCTTTATAATTTGTAGTCAAGTACATTTTCCCATCAAGTGCCATTTTTAACTGCCCCATGTTTTCTTCAAATGGTGTAACCCAAATAGTATCGGCAGATTGGGCAATATTCGCTGAATTTAAATCAAATTGAATAAGATAACAACTATCAGGAGGAAAAGCTGCTATCTGAGTCATATATAAAAAATTTCCAGAAGGTGAAAACTCTGAACTCCAGTTCTCGGGCCAGGGCGCCTGAGAGTTCTCCGATGAAATAGTCACCGGTGAACTTATTATCCCAGTGCAGCGGTTAAAATCATATAGTTCAATCAGTCCTTTGTAATTTATATATGCCATTCTATTGCCTGAAGCATTGAATGAAATTTGTCCAAAACCAGTGCTTTGGATGGAGCCTATCATTTGAATTGGTTGGTTTATAACCCCGGAAGGTGTTATCAAATACAAATACCAGTCATTATTTGGCGCTGCAGGTGAATTATTATACCTTCTGAAAAACACCCACCAATCGCGGCCATTACCGTGTTTGATGGCGCTCAAACAATCTACTGCTTTGAAATTCTCTAATTGGACATTTTTTTGAATTACCGCACCTTGTCCACTATTTGCTGCCATGTCAACTGTAGTGTAATAGAGACCAAAGTCTTGAGTAACTCCAATATGAAAGACGTAAAATAAATTTATAGAAGCAGGATCAGGAACAATCACTAGTTCACGATACCATGCCCTCCTTGAATAGAATCACCATTTAATATTACCTGATTATTTTTCCCGTAAACTTTGATTGGATCTGTTCCTGATATCTGAATGCTTAAATCATAACAAGTATAGAATAGTAAATTCCCGGTTGAATCACTAATTGAGGCGCAACTTCCTCGGGATTTAACTATACTAGTTCCAGTAATGATGTTGGCTGTATCTTTAAAATCAATCAAAGCACTATCCCCAAAACACCATACAGAACCCCGTTTTTGTGCATTTACAGGACTCATGTTTAAAAAAATCAGCAACTGTAATATCAAAATTAAAATATAAGTCCGCATCGTTTAAAATTTAATTAATTTCTTCCATTGAATCGTGCCATCCTCTAAATAAAACTTCATTCCATAAACACCTGGATTAAATCCTGTGTTCATTTCAAATTCTCTAGAATGTACTACCATCTGATGAATTAATTTAAGCTGGCTATCAAATATTTCAACTTTGTCAATGGTGAGATTTGAGCTTGCAAAATGAATATAATATGTTACAGGAATAGGAAATAGTTGAATTGAATTGTGGAGTGGAGTCGAACTCTGTATAGGAATAACTAGTTCAGGCGCTATACGTAATGCCGGAATATATGGGGTTCGTTCTAATCCAAGCATGCCGAAAGTGATAAAAGCAGCCTCTCCAGCGGTGTAATAAGGTAGTTCAGCCAAGGATAAAACTGCTGAGGAATCTGCTGAATCAAAAGGTTCATCAATTGCCAAATTATTAAAGTAATAACTATTGGCTATTTTCAAATTAGTTTCCAAATCGATCTCATCAAAAACAGATTCATTGATTGTCTCTGCCGTTCCAAAGTATGAAGTATCTGCACTCAAAAAGCGTATCGTTCCAAATTTTCCTGTATTGAGTGAATCTTCGTGCCAAAAAAGTCCTGATAAATCTGATCGGTTAAAGTATCCTGATATAGCAGGGTTGAGTCAGTTCGCATAGCTTCTATGCGTATTTTCGGGCCATCCAGCTTGCCCACTTCATAATAATCGAAGGCTAATGAATCACCCACGGTGGCTGCAAATCGGGTTTCACGACTTTGTCTATTTGATACATCATGGCAATCAACACTTGCAGCACCATCACTTTGTACAGCAACTACTGGACTCGTAGTTCCACCATCTAGAGGATTATAATCGCCATTGGAAGTTTGATAAAGCCATAAAAAAGGACTACTATTGGTTGTACCAGTAACTCTATCTGTTGCATCTCCAAATGGGGCAGGGTCATCTGTCCAAATGTTGTCAATTGGTTCTTCATCACCGGAGGAATTATTAATTTGAAACTGTGGAGCAATAGTTGCAGATTCTAACTCAATTCCTGCATCGTAATGCGACATCGTGTTTTTTCTTAATAATGTCCCGTCACACTCCCCCAAAATGTAAAAACTTAACGGAATATTATCAATGATGTTGCAATTTATCCTTCCATCATAACAATGTTGCATTTCAATGCCCCTGAAATTGGTTGTTGAGCCAGTAATTTCATATAAATTAGACACTTCATTACCTACAATAAATGCATCATTGCTATTTTGAACCCATATACCTTTGTAAATTTCTGATGGTGCAAATCCGGATTGATAATTAGAAGTTATAATATTACCCAATAAAGTTGTCGGATTTTGTAAAACCTTTCCAATCCTAAGATTTTTCACATTGTTAGCGTGAATCCCTATTCTGCAATCCGTAATTATATTATCAAATATTTCAACATCAGTAGCAAAAAGACTCGAACTCCACTTTTGAACTGTAATACCTGTATTGTGAAATGAGCCGGAATTTGTTTCGAGGAAATCTGAGTTATCAAGAACGTTAGTTGAAATGGTTACAGAATATAGCCTGCTACCAGAAACCCTGATACCAATATTAGTACGCTCAATAAGATTATCACTGATATTTATTGTATTCGTATTGCCCAAGCCATTAATTGAAATGGCTGTTTCATCAATATCCCTGAAATAGACGCAGTTGTGGATATTTACATCAATATTTCCTCTTGTAACAATTCCTCTGTGCAAGTTTCGGAAACGGGAACTCACTTCAAGAGTGCATATGGGATTAGAACTACCATTTTGAGCATTGATTCCGATTCCTTTTTGAGGTGGAGAAACAGAATAATTTATAAGATTATCAAATTCTGAGCCATTAACAATCAGACTACTTCCTTTGGCAAAAATACCCATTTGGACTCCGCTAAATTCATTCAGGAGATTAATTGACGTCCCTGTTCCAATTAAAAACTCAGATACGTTCTCCAATTTGATATGATTCTGTGGATACACACCTTCATGAGGTATCTTGGTAAGCATTCCACTGGTTGCATTAAAATTACATCCTACAATATCAGCGATTCCTAAATCAACATTTTCTGCCCCAATCGAAATCAAATTATTTGAAAAATCAACTGCCATAAGTGTTAATGTTGGCACATCAATTCCTGAACTATTACCTGGACAATAAATTGCTGTCTCAGCATCACTGATTTTACAGTTTCTCAATCCTGAACCTGTAATAAATCCATCTATATTTAATATACCGCCATCCTCAACAATGATACCCTTCCACATTTCATCACAGGAAAATAAGTGTGAACGGGTAATTGGATTATTTACATCTGCATTTATGATTAATGTACCTCCATTTTCAATTGTTATTTCAACTCCCGGTTCAAATACCAAATCACAACCTGTGAATGTAAGTGTCTCGGAATTACCTATAGTAAATGAAGACCCAACGTAAAATTTTTCTTTTGTATATGTTGTCATGGTGACAGGGAAAAGGAAAGGTTCAAAACCTACTTTAGAAAAACCTCCATTTGGAAGTGATTCGTGATACTCGGGTGTCCAATAATCGTAACAACTGAGTAAATCCGTAAAATCAATTTGGGTACCAACACTGATTACTTCTCCCCCTGCACCATAACTACCAGAAGAGGGTATAGTCAGTGCTAAGGAATGAGCCCCTGATTTTCTGTCTGAAATTGCAATAGATACATCCCCTGCTCCTCCAGCTGGAGAGGCTAATGTGTACTTCTCAAACCAATTCCTGTCAAGCTGGTTTGTAGTCCCTAGATCCTCAGGTTTGCTTATTTCTATGCTGCCATCTTTAATCAGGTTATCTCCCGTAGCGCTACCGAATTTTTTCATATAAATATCATCAATCCACACATTCAAACCCCTGAAATCATAATCATCTAACCCTGCTTCCACAAATATACTAAATGAAAGTATATTGGGAGAGCCATCGGTTTTAATACTATTTTTTATAAAAGTCTGATCAAAATCTACAGCAACATACTCCCAGCCGTCGCCCCCTTGTCCAATATCTTCTTCCCAAATTATTTCATCGTTAAAATAAGCTCGCTTTCTAACTCCTACAGTTGTTGAAGCTGCACCATTTAAAAGGTAACTATCCCGGATATTAAAATAAAGCATTTGTTCCTCAGATGGATCTACAACAATAACCGGAATGTGTTCCCATTCGGAGGCATTGAAAAGATATTCCTCTGATGTGCTACCATAGTCATTTACATCAAATCCCATTACATCAAGACCATATAATCCGGGTTTATCATAAGCTATAGGTACCGGTGCATCGGTAATGAATTCATCATCAAAATGAAAATTTAAACCGGAGATATTATTATCAAGAGGGTCACCATTATTAGGATTGCTACGCACAATGTATCTAGGTGTGGCACTACCTCCATTGTTGGTCATATTAAGCGTTAAGTTAAAAGTTTCATTAACCTCAACAAATTGAATTTTGGGGGCATGATTGCTCCCTGAATTAGTTCCTGAAAAAGGTAGCAGCTGAGACATTCCGTCAATTAACGATAGTGCCATTTCAAAAGGTTGAGCTGATGTTGTAGTGGAAAGCGGGATGCCGGTTTTATAGCTAAAGGAATTATCCCCAACTATTATTTTTGGATCACTTGCCCAAACTGGGGCAAGAATATAATTATCCCCAATTTTACAGAAACCAGCGTTGTTATTTCCATTTTCATCAACAATTGCTGAAGCTGAAAATTGTTCAGTGGCAAAAGTACAATTACTCACATTGACAAATGAATTTGTTGGATCTAATGTGTAATGAGGATAACGCAAACTAATGTTTCCGCTACCATTGATTTTCCAGATTTTATGAAAAATACAATTTTGTATGGTTGTTTGATAACCATCAACATCGTAAAAGGGGATATGGCCCGCAGGCAACTTGTTAAGTGGATAAAGCAGCAAATCAGGGAAGGTAGAATTTAACGGACCTTTAATTTTACCAGGTGTAGAAATGTCTGTGCCGTTTATACAATTAACTGTGTTGTCCCAATAAGAACTATAGAAATTGGCTCCTGGTGTAATTTCATAAGGTAGAAACGTATCATCACTTGGTCGAGTATCGAACGTTCCAGAACCGGCCGGACAGTTTGCAAATGAAAAATCATCGTCAGAGTTGTGCATATTAATATCTTCACTGTGAAAAAACTGGCTTAAGGTGCAGTCACCTATTGTCATTATAGGAGATCTGCCCTGCCCATCAATGGCCGCTTTGCAATCATCAAAAATTGTGTTATTGATATCAATAATTTGATCACCACTTCTGTCTGCTTGAAACCAGGCCCCATAACCAATTCCTGAATAATGGATGCCCTTAACTTTGTGAATGTAGCAATTTTCAATTTGTACATCGTCATAGTTCACACTTTTAAAAATTGCTGTATAACTAAATCCTGATAATTCAATATTTCGAAAAGTTGCGGACATTGTCATTATTGGTGAGCCATATGTATAAAACCCGCCACTTAAGATAGTCGGTTGATTAAAATCTTTGAATCCTAAATTGCTTCCCCTGATCCTCAGTCCTTCGATGGTTGCATTACCTTGAATTGCAAATAGGAACATGGTGTACTTATAATCTGGATCGTATGTTGCTGTATGATCAGTCGTTATTAATGGGCAATTCGATTCCCACCATTTAGAAACAACACCAGATGAAACCCCTTGTAATGTTACACCATCCAAAATAGGCAAGGGCAAAATAGCGCCCCATGTAGCCTGATCCAATTCGATGTCATCTGTGACTGAAACAATCAATGGCGTTGTTGCGAAAGTGAGGCAATCAACTAAACACACAGCTGTCTGCACATCATTACAATCACAAGAAGTAGGAGGCTTATTTGCAATTGAATATCCAATTGAAAATTCATTATAATTGGTGGCAACAACGGCTGATTGTGTGTTTCCATTTAATTTACTGCCGATAATTTGGTTCTTTCCAATATCAATCCATTTGGTTCCGTTCCATGATACTACTACTATGTTTGAATCAATTATCGGATGATTCTCTTGCCAGGAAAGTGTAACATAAACATTTGAAGAACCTGTTTCCCGGATTAAATTCCAATACCGATCGCGATAGATGTATCCAAGTGTTGTATCCCGGCTGCTGGTATTGACAAGCATAGAGTCTACTAGGTATTGTCCGATAAAAGCGGAATTTGTTGTACCGGGAGCACTTATTGCCATTGGTTGATATATGTTCGAACTTCCAATAGGAAATAGAAAGCTGCTATTCCCCACCTTCTTCACTGGTCCGCTCACAAAACTACTATTCGAAGCTCCAGTAGCAGTAGAGCCATGCTTCATGGTGAGTAGGTTAGTACTTGTGGTGATTAAATTTCCTTGAATGAAAATCAAGGAATCATCTACGCTAAGTGTGGTATTTGCGGTAACCGTTCCTGAAGTTTTGTTAATCGCCAGTTTTTTAAACGGATAGTTGTAGCTTCCGTTTAAAGTTTGATTATTGGTACCTGTGAATGTTACTTTTCCGGTACTGGTGTTAAAGACAACCTTGTTGCTGTTGATGGTGATATTTCCTGCAAATATATTGTCGCCGGAGTAGGCTATTTGAACGTCTTGGCCTCCGGTGGAATTGAAGGTAGCATCCGCATTGTAGGTGTCGGGTAAAGTAGTTGACCACCTCACTCGTCCGGAATTACCAGCATTGTCTAATGTCAGTAAATTGAACGTATTGCCACCATCGCTTTGGTGATTTCCGCTCGAGCCGTTTCTTGTAAGTGTTGTCGTGCCATTAAAAGTGCTGTTTTTTAACAGAATTCCGGGTGCTGTTACAGTTATGTTTCCACCAAAGGTTGCAGCAATCATGTTGACTACTGCTGTGCCGGTTAATGTGAGTGTTTGAGCTGTGCTTCCGCTTTGGGTGAAGTTTTTGAGTGTGAGAAAATCAGCCGAAAATCCCGATGTTCCAATGGAAATGGTTTTGCCCGTTGCTAAAGTTGCACTGCCACCGCCATTGGCAAAACTTATACCACCACTCGAAGTGCTGTTTAAGATAACATTCCCATTGAAAAGTGTTGCTCCGTTTGAGGCGATGTGTATTTCGCGGTTGCTGTTATTGGTGAAGGTGACATCTCCGTTAAACGTGTCGCCTGTGGTGTTTGCTAAGGTAAAATAAGTAAGTGTTCCTGTGTGGGTGATGGTTACGTCATCGTTAAAAGTACATCCACCACTTCCAGTTCCGGTTGCTGCTCCCAAATCCGTAAAATCTGCAGTTTCATTAAATGTACTTCCCGATAATCTGATGTAACCACAAACAGCATCAACAGGACAATCCATCAACGTGCCGTTGAAACTTGTCAGGTTTCCACGGGCATAAAACGTTCCATTTGTTACGGTTCCTGAGGTCATGGTGGCGGTGCCATAAACGGTTAACGAATAACCATTGAGATCAATGGTTTTGGAAGAAAGCGTTAAGTTAGTGATTTTTCTGTTCCCGTCAAGTAAAGGACTGTAAGTTCCGGAGCTAATTGTCACAAAATCAGCCGAGTCCGGAATTCCAGAAGGGTACCAATTATTGGAATTTGCCCAGTCGCTCGTCGTTCCAACCCAAGTGTATGAGGTTGCAAATGAGCTGCTTGAAGTTCCTATCAGGATGATTATAAAGAGGATATATTTTAATTTCATGACTATCTGTTTTTAACTTTTAAATGCATTTTGACTTTTAAAATGAAAAAATAGGTTTGTTTTAGATCAATTTAATTGGAGATGATATCATACCAATCGCCCCATGTTCCAGAGGTGTTTTTAAGTCTGACTTTTGAAGCATACACTGTGTTTGGTGTAATAGCTCCTAATCCCAAATAGGTATTCAATCCATTTCTGGTAAAAGTCATTCCTGCAGGAAGTCCTGTTGTTTGATCAAATGTGAATGTGTGTGAAAAAACATCTGTCAAACCCTGTTTGGTTCCGATTTGTAATTCTATGTCTGAAATATTAGAATCTGGTAATGCAACATACAAAAGCCCTGTACCAGCATTTACAGATAGCGTAACATCGGTTGGTGCTTGTGCATTTGCATTTAATGAAAAGCACCAAAATAAAATCAAAAACAAAATAGGAGTTTTCAATTTTTTTCTGTTTTGAGAAATTAAAAATCTCAATAAGAAATTCAATTGCGAATTTCTTTTGCGCACAAATTTTAGGTTTGCTTCCATCATGTAAAAATTTTACAGGTTAAACTAAAATTTAAGAATCACCGAAAATCTTACATCCACAAATAGCTCACATCACCAAAGAAATTCGGTCAATAGATATTGATAGGCAACATGCTTTATCACCCTTAATAATCGCTACTGGTCCAGGGGGGCAATGAGGCCGGTAGCATTCGTATTAAAATTCTTTCCAAATAAAATCACGGAAAGAAGCACTTCAGTAATCACTTGTATTTTTGTGTAATTACTATTCGAAGATAAAAATGATTTTTAGTGCAAAAAAAAATCAAATTAATTATGAACAATATAACTAACAGCAAAGGTTCGCATTGCTAATAAGTTGAGTCTTTCTGAAACCTAAAAGTGTTCATTAAAAATAACAGAACAACAAAATCAGTCGCTCATTATGGTCAAAGTTACTAAATTCTTAGATCAAAAAGAAATATTTATGTTTAAATTGAGTAAAAAAAATATATTGCTTCAGTAAATGCTTAACTTTTTCTTGATTTTAATTTTATAACCTAAAAACAGTATGAAAGAATACTGAACAAATACTCGTCGATGAATTTCCCTTATGCCGTATGACCTAGGACTTATGTTTTTTGATCGCAGAGTTTGGGAGACGCCGGGGAATTAAGGATTAAGAATTAAGAATTAAGGATTTTTGTGTTTCTGCTCAGAAGGAAAATTCGTTTTGATGAAAGATGATAAATGATAGATGCTAGATTTAATTAGTAACAAAAATTCTTTCCTGCGGGTACCACATTTTTCTCAAGAAACAAAAAATCATCAAACCACCACCTTGCGACAAGCTCAAGGCAAAGAATCATCAAACTACCAACTCATGTGCAGTCACATTTTTCTACCTATGAATTACCCATCATCAAATTACCAAACCACCACCTTTCGACAAGCTCAAGGCAAGAATCACCAAATCAAGTGCACTCACATTTTTTACTGTGGAATAAAATTAGCACCCTTCGACTGAGCTCAGGGCGGCGCCCATTCGACTACGCTCAGGGCAAGCATTAACACATTAGCACATCAGCACATCAAATCCTCGATGCCATCAACAAATTCAGATCACTGTATGGCAACCTGCAGTGCTCACTCACAAATTTATTGGTAACCGTTCCTTTATAGAGATAAATTCCGGAACGCACTGTTTTGTGTGCCCAGAGGAATTCATCCAGCCCACCTTCTTCACCAATGTTTATTAAGATAGGAGTAAAAATATTACTCAATGCATACGATGCGGTGCGTGCAACGCGGGATGCAATATTCGGAACACAATAATGAATGACTCCATACTTGCGAAAAACAGGATGTGTATGATTGGTAACTTCCGAAGTCTCAAAACATCCGCCCTGGTCAATTGATACATCGATGATCACTGAACCAAAACGCATTTCACTTACCATTTCTTCGGAGACAATTACCGGTGTTCTTCCTTCTTTTGCGTGAATAGCACCAATGGCAACGTCAGCTGTACGCAAAGCTTTCATTAAAAAACTGGGAACAATAGTACTTGTATATAATTGCTGACCCAGATTTTTTTTTATCCGTCGTAGTTTCTATTAATTATTATCGAAACCTTTTACTGTCGCTCCCAAACCCAAGGCCGTCTTAGCTGCGTATTCACCAACAGTACCTGCTCCGATGATTACAACTTCAGTTGGAGGAATTCCCGTGACTCCACCAAGCAATTCGCCCTTTCCTGACATGGTATTACTGAGGTATTCAGCTGCAATCAGGATAGAAGTACTACCTACAATTTCACTCATCGCCTGAATTACGGGTAACACTTCCGTTTCATCTCGCATGTATTCATAGGCAAGGGCAGTAATTTTTTAGTCCGCAACTTCGAGACAAAATCACGCGGCTGCATGGCAATTTGTAAAATCGACAGCAAAGTTTGTTTCTCCTGAACTAATTCGAGCTCTGCTTCAGATGGAGGAGCAACCTTAAGGATCAACTTCGCATTTTTATATACTTCTTCCGGTGTATAGGCAATTTGTGCTCCGGCCTCGCTGTAATCGGTATCCGTAAAATTGGCATTCTTCCCGGCATTGGTTTCAATCATTACCTGATGTCCGTTATTGACCAGTAAAGCAACCGACTCGGGTACCAGGGCAATGCGGTTCTCCTGAAAAGAGGTCTCTTTGGGTATGCCTATGAATAAATTCTGATTGGATGTTTTTATTTCCAGCAAACTCTCCTGGGGCATAAGTATCCCCTGCTGTGCCAATCGCGAAATGGCAGGATCAACGGGTAGCGGTTTATTCATAAAATTAGTGAACTAGCTTGTAAAAATAATAATAATCCTGTGTTTCATCAAAAATATCATATTATTAGTCACCTGAGGGCCTGAAAACAGCGTATTTCCTGCATTCCGGCATAACTTCAATAACAACCTCAACTGCCTGATCGGGAATTAGGGAAGGAATTTTTTCGGGCCATTCAATAAAGCAGTAATGACCACTGTAAAAGTATTCCTCATAACCGAAATCGAAGGCTTCGGACTCCGTTTTTAACCGGTAAAAATCGAAATGATACACCGGAACAGCTCCCGAAGCATGGTATTCATTCAAAATCGTAAATGTGGGACTACTTACGGTATCTGTTACACCCAACTGCCGGCAAATTTCCTTGATTAAAGTAGTTTTCCCGGAGCCCATTTCACCTCTGAATATCCACACTTTATAAGCACCTGCAACACGAAGCAAATTTTCAGCAACAGCTTGCAATTCATCGGTTGCTGCACAGGATGTTTCGTAGACAGGCATCTGACTAAAATTCATATTACCTGTTCGTTAAGCTGATGATCGGAATTATCATTTCTTCCGGTGAGATACCACCATGCTGAAAGGTATTCTTGTAGAAATTCACATAGTGATTGTAATTATTGGGATAAGCAAAAAACTTATCCTGCTTTGCAAATACAAATGCAGTGCTTAAATTATTTCTGGGCAACATGGCATCGGCTGGATTTTTAACTTCAAAAACATCCCGCTTTTCATAATTCAGATTTTTTCCTGCTTGTAACGTAAATTGGTGTTGGTATTCCGGTCGCCAATTAATTTCGAAGTTTCTTTGACTCGTATTGTTCCATGATCAGTGCTAATAACCACTTTTACATTTTTGGCAACCATTTTTCGTATAGCCTCAAGCAGTGGTGAATGTTCAAACCAGGAAACCGTTAAGGAACGGTATGCTGCTTCATCATCAGCCAATTCACGGATCACCTGCATGTCGGTACGTGCATGTGAAAGCATATCCACAAAATTGTAAACAATAATATTGAATTTATTCTGAAACATGTTTGCGATATTGTCAACCATCGCTTTACCTGCATCAAAATTTGTTACCTTGGTGTAAGAAAATTTTATTGGCTTGCGAAGACGTTGTAACTGATCAGCCATGAACTCTTCCTCATGTTGATTTTTCCCACCTTCATCATCATCATTCAACCATAGCTTGGGAAATCTTTTTTCAATATCAGAAGGCATCATCCCTGCAAAAATGGCATTCCGCGCATATTGAGTTGCAGTAGGTAAAATGCTGAAATAAGCATCTTCCTCCACTACACGCAATTCCTCACTTAAAATAGGAGCTATCATGCGCCACTGATCGTATCGCAGATTATCAATCAGTAAAAAGAAAACCGGATCTTCTGTAGATTCAATAACGGGTAATATTTTTTTCCGGAAAAGTGTGTGAGATAAAACCGGAGCTTTGTCATCCTGCTTCAGCCAGCTTAAATAATTCGCTTCAACAAATTTGCTGAACTGAACATTGGCTTCATCCTTTTGCATGGTCAGAATTTCATACATGCCCTCATCCTTCGATTTCTCGAGTTCCAGTTCCCAATAAATTAATTTCTTATAGACATCAATCCACGATTTATAATCGAGCTTATCGTGAATGGTCATTCCGATATTTCGAAATTCCTGCTGATAAACAGAAGTGGTTTTTTCTGATACCAGTCGCTTAGTATCCAGATTCTTTTTTATGGAAAGCAATATCTGATTCGGATTTACCGGTTTGATCAGGTAATCGGCAATCTTGGAACCAATTGCATCTTCCATAATATATTCTTCTTCGCTCTTGGTAATCATCACCACCGGCACCGAAGCATTAATATTTTTTAATCTTACCAAAGTTTCCAAACCCGATAAGCCGGGCATATTTTCATCGAGGAAAACAATTTCAAAACGCTGCTTCTGAAATAAGTCCAGTGCATCGTGACCATTGGTGGCCGTTGTTACATCAAATCCCTTATCACGCAGAAAAAGAACATGAGGCTTCAGCAAATCAATTTCATCGTCAGCCCACAGTATGCTTAATTTATCCATAAATAACCTAATTTTGCAAATATTTTTAAAGAACTAAAATTACACATATTAATCGAACCCGATACACAAGTATTGCTTTGAACAAGAAAAAAATAATTAACGACCCTGTTTATGGTTTCATTACCATACCTTTTGAAATCGTCCACGACATTATTGAGCACCCCTGGTTTCAACGGCTTAGCCGGATTCGCCAGTTGGGACTCACCTATCTCGTTTATCCCGGAGCACTTCATACCCGCTTTCATCATACCATTGGTGCACTTCATTTAATGACCGGAGCAATTGAAACGCTTAAGTCTAAAGGTCACCACATTACCGATGAAGAAGCTGAGGGTGCTTGTATCGCAATTCTGATGCACGACATCGGCCATGGTCCGTTTTCGCATGCACTGGAAAACCTGCTCGCCAAAAATGTTTCCCATGAATACCTCTCCGAACTTTTTATGAATCGGCTGAATATGGAATTCCATGGCAAACTAGAAGTGGCGATCCGTATTTTCAACAACCAACACCCGAAAAGGTTTTTGCATCAATTGGTTTCCAGCCAGTTGGATGTAGATCGCCTCGACTATCTGAACCGCGACAGTTTCTTTACCGGTGTCTCGGAAGGGGTTATCAGCTCCGATCGCATCATTAAAATGCTCGATATTGCCGATGGAAATCTGGTGGTGGAAGAAAAAGGAATTTATTCTGTCGAAAAGTTTATAACCGCCCGCCGACTCATGTACTGGCAGGTTTATCTCCATAAAACTGTGCTGGCCGCCGAACACATGCTGGTCAACATTATTACCAGAGCACGCCAGCTTTCCCTTGGCGGGGATATCCTTTTCGGCACGCCTTCATTCCTCGACTTTCTACAAAATGAACATCAAAAGGCTGATTTTGAGTCGAATCCGGCAATCCTTGCCAATTTTGCCAACCTCGATGATTTTGATGTTTTTACTTCGGTAAAAGAATGGTGTAACCATCCCGACAAGGTACTTTCAACCCTTTGCCAGGGATTGGTAAACAGAAAACTTTACAAAATTGAAATCCGCAAAGAAGCCTTCGATACAGGTGAAATCAGGAAACTCCGGGAAGAAATTAGTGCTGCTTTGAACATTTCAATTGAGGAAGCCGCCTACTTTGCATTCGCCGATTCCATCCAGAATAATGCTTACAGCTCAACGGATGACAAAATTAATATTCTTTTCAAAGACGGAACTATCGTTGATATAGCCAAGGCATCCGATAATTTCAATATTAATGCACTGACCCAGCCTGTTACCAAACATTTTCGCTGCATTTACAGACCATAATCACTTGTTTTAGTCTGAAAAACCAATCAAATGAGGGGCTAAAACTGTAAAACCTTCCTATTCTGTTACAAATCACAACTATTGACAATCAAAATGTGGCAGATTAAAGCATAATTTCTACCTTTGTTCTTTGGATCAGTAGCCTAAACTGAGGCACTAATTATCCCAATATGGAATTCACAGCCAAACAAATCAGCGACTTATTGCAGGGAACCATTGATGGCGACCCGGGCACTACGGTTAATAAGCTTGCAAAAATTGAGGAAGGTACTCCCGGCTCTCTGTCTTTTCTTGGTAATCCAAAGTACATCGAATACGTTTATACATCAAAAGCGTCCATCATTATTGTTGGCAACGATTTTGTTCCTGAAAATCCTGTAAGTGCTACTTTGATCCGTGTTGAAGATGCCCGTGGTAGTTTTGCCAAATTATTGGAAATGTACAATCAGGTGATGCGCGATAAAAAAGGAATTGAAACGCCTTCATTCATTGCCTCCTCTGCTACTGTTGGGAATGATCCATATATCGGAGCTTTTGCCTACATAGGAAATAAAGTAAAGCTGGGTAATAATGTAAAAATTTACCCTAATTGCTATATCGGTGACAATGTTACTATCGGCGATAACACCACGCTTTTTGCAGGTGCTAAAATTTATTCTGATTGTGTGATTGGTGCATCTGTTACCATTCATGCAGGAGTAATTATTGGTGGTGACGGATTTGGTTTTGCTCCTTCATCCGGAAGTTATGCTAAGGTGGCTCAAATTGGAAATGTGATTATTGAAGATCATGTTGAAATTGGTTCAGGCACCACTATCGACCGCGCAACTCTTGGTTCAACCATTATCCGCAAAGGAGTTAAACTCGATAATCTAATACAAATAGCTCACAATGTTGAAGTGGGAGCAAATACTGTAATAGCAGCCCAGACCGGCATTGCAGGTTCAACAAAAATTGGTAAAGATTGCATGATCGGCGGACAAGTAGGAATTGTTGGTCATATTACCATTGCCGATAATACCAAAATAGCAGCGCAGTCAGGTGTTGGCTCTGCAGTTACTGAACCCGGACAAATTATCCAGGGCTCACCGGCATTCGGCATTAGCGATTACAGAAGAAGTTATGTAGTTTTTAGAAAACTGCCTGATCTTGAAAAAAAGATTTCTGAACTAGAAAAAGCTTTGGCAGAAATCAGGCAAACTATTTCCTGAAAAAGAAATGATCAAACAAACAACTATTAAAAACCCGGTTACAGTTTCGGGTGTGGGATTGCATACCGGAGCACTGGTGAATTTGACTTTTAAACCGGCTCCTGCAAATCACGGTTTTAAATTTAAAAGAATTGATCTCGATGGTCAACCGGTTATTGATGCCGATGTTGATAATGTGGTTGATACTTCCAGAGGTACTACACTCAGTCAGAATGGTGCTAAAATCAGTACCACCGAACATGCACTTGCTGCTTTAGTGGGAACTGAAATCGATAACATCATGATTGAAGTCGATGGTCCCGAAGTGCCAATTATGGATGGCAGCTCCCGACCTTATATTGATGCTATTCTGAAAGCAGGAATTGAAGAGCAAAATGCGGAACGGATTTATTTTGAACTGAAAGATAATCTCACTTTCGAAGAACCTTCCCGCAAGGTTGAAATGCTGGCAGTACCAAGTGCCGACTATCGCATCACGGTAATGGTTGATTATAACTCTCCCGTTTTAGGCACCCAACATGCACAGATGCATCTCATAAGTGAATTTCAGGACGAGATTGCACCTTGCCGTACTTTCTGCTTTTTGCATGAACTGGAAATGCTGGTGAAACACAATCTCATTAAAGGTGGCGATTTAGATAATGCTATCGTTGTTGTTGATCGCCCCGTTTCACAACAAAAACTTGATGAACTTGCAACACTCTTCAATAAACCACAGGTTGAAATTAAAGAAAAAGGAATTCTGAATAATGTACAATTGCATTTTCAGAATGAACCTGCCCGTCATAAATTGTTAGATATAGTTGGTGATCTCGCCCTTATCGGGATGCCAATTAAAGCTCACATTCTTGCAGCTCGTCCGGGCCATGCAGCCAATGTAGAGTTCGCAAAAAAAATAAAACAACTTGTCAAGAATGAAAAATCGAAGACTACTGTTCCTGTTTTCGATTTATATGGAACACCTGTCTGCGATATCAATAAAATTGCAAAAAATTTACCCCACCGTTACCCATTCTTACTGATTGATAAAATTATTGAACTTACAGATAACCGCGTTGTAGGTGTGAAAAACGTAACCATGAACGAATGGTTTTTTCAGGGACACTTTCCCGATAACCCTGTAATGCCCGGCGTACTTATGATTGAAGCCATGGCACAAACCGGAGGCATTTTAGTACTTCACTCTGTTCCTGATCCTGAAAATTACTGGACCTACTTCCTCCGCATCGATCAGGCTCGTTTCAAACAAAAAGTCGGACCCGGCGATACACTGGTTTTCGATCTGGAACTGATTTCTCCTATCAGAAGAGGTATTTGCCACATGGCCGGAAAAGCTTATGTTGGAGATAAAATTGTGATGGAAGCTGAAATGATGGCACAGATTGTAAAAAAGAGCTAAGCAAAATGATCTCAGATAAAAGCAGCATTCACCCAAATGCGAAACTTGGAGCCAATGTTTCAGTCGATGCATTTACCACGATTTATGGTGATGTTGAGATTGGTGAAGGAACCTGGATCGGACCGAATGTGACCATCTTTGATGGGGCGCGTATTGGAAAAAACTGTCGCATCTTTCCAGGTGCAGTTATTTCTGCAATCCCTCAGGATCTGAAATATGCCGGTGAAAATACCACAACTGAAATCGGTGATAATTGTACCATCCGTGAAATGGTTACAGTTAATAAAGGCACTTTGGCATTAGGAAAAACTGTTGTCGGCAACAACTGCTTGCTGATGGCTTATGTTCATATAGCTCACGATTGTATTCTCGGTGATAACGTAATACTTGCCAATTCGGTAAATCTTGCGGGACATGTTACTATTGAAGATTATGCTATTCTGGAAGGTTATGTTGGCGTATCGCAATTCATCCGGATTGGTGCCCACAGTTTTATAGGCGGTCAGACAGGAGTGCGTAAAGATGTTCCTCCTTTCACCAAGGCGGCACGTGAGCCACTTTCATTTGCAGGAATTAATAGTGTGGGATTGAAAAGACGAGGTTACGACAATAACTCCATAACTATTATTCAGGATGTTTATCGTATTCTTTATACCAAAGGATACAGTACCAGAAATGCATTGGATATCATTGAAAAAGAAATCCCCGAAAGTCCGCATAAAGATCAGATTATTGATTTCATCAAATCCTCGGAAAGAGGAATCATGAGAGGTTATTCAGGTGGCGATCACGATTAATAAAACACGACCATTTTCAGAAATTTCATTGAACGGAATTGGAAAAAAATTCAGAAGTCAGTGGATTTTCAAAAACATAAATTCCGTTTTTTCTAAAGGTGACCGCATCGCTGTATCGGGACCAAATGGCTCCGGAAAATCAACTTTATTACAGCTTATAGCAGGATATATCACACCCAGTGAAGGAACACTACATTGGAAAAGTGAATCAACTACCATTGCTTCCGACCAGCTCTTCCGCCACCTTACCATGGCAGCACCTTACCTGGAGCTGATTGAAGAATTTACACTTGATGAAAACATTCATTTTTTTCTGCAGCATAAAAAATTCAGAGAGCAATTAAATGCATCACAATTTATTGAAAGAATTGAACTCAGTGCTGCAAGTTCCAAACCGGTAAAATATTTTTCTTCCGGAATGAAGCAACGTATGAAACTGGGGATGGCTATTCTGGCTCAAACAGATGTATTGTTTTTAGATGAACCTCTTTCAAACCTTGATAAACAAGGCTATGACTGGTACCGCAAACTGATCGAAACCATTCCGGCAGAAACCATTGTTTTTGTAGGATCCAATATGGTTAAGGATGAGGCATTCTTTTGTACACGGGAACTCCACATTCAGGATTTTAAGTAACTCGATCCCTGATAGCATTCTTTTCTGGAAATAATAATCTCCTGAAACCCGGGCAGTAATTTTATCGTATGCTATGTATAACCGACATTATATGGCTACGAATTCTACTTCAATTGCGGACAATCAAAGCGGAATCACAGAAAACTCTGTAGAGTCTACATTTTATAATTGTGTTGATAAAGGCCTGATATATGACCACACAGAGGAGGTTCAGGGCTGGAAGATGAGTTATTTCCGCATTCCGGACACTAAAGAGCCATTAGCCCTTATTCCTGCTGTCCTGGAAGAACTGCTGATTGTCGGGCTACTATTAGTATTGTTATTAAATAATTGGTAAATCAGGCCTGCACGGGTTGTTCTACAAACCTGTGAAATTCAGTTTTTAAGTCCTGATATAACTTTTCAAAATCATTCAGTCTGGTGATTTGCTTTTGATGCATTTGAAGGATATCACCTATTTCCGTTTTATTTTTTCCTTCCATGGTTGCTTCCAACAGGTTTTCATACTGTTTAAAGTCATGGCGCATGATATCAAGAATCTCCTTTTGCAGGATAAATTGATTTTGGAAATGCTCTGCATGAGGAGGAACCTGCCTGGGTGTAAATCGAGATACGAAATCACTCAGGTGACTATTCAGTAATTTCAGTTCGTTTTTAATGTCCACAATCCGATGCTGCCAGGTAGCATGCTCGGCATGGATCTTTGCAATAAGATCATTTGTTTCCATGGTGTTATTATATTAAGTGATTAACAAACCATTTAGAAGGCTCAGCCTGGAAAGATGGCCGGCGACTTTAAAGAACAACTTGAAGCAGAACGTTAAAATTATATATATAAAGGTTAAAATCAAAAAAAAACGGCATATTTTTTTTAACAAAACCGAAACCCTTTTGCAAGGGAAGTTGAACAAAGTGTTCTTAAAACCATTGTTTTGACATGAAAACCAGACAATCTGGTTTGATTCTTTTCATTCATAAACAAAACTTACCAGTTGACCAGTATGGCTGAAATTGGCGTCAACAGGACTTTTCACTAAAAAACACAAGCTGAAATCGGCACCAAATCCGGTAAAATCTTACAAACGACACAAAGCCTGTCTGAATTGAAACTGCAACCATTTCGCTGGGGGTATTTTTGGAGAGTATCAAATAATACACAGTATGGGAAATTTTACAAAGACAGTATGCCTCGTTTTCTTAATAACAGCATGCACAGCAATGGCGGTATCGGCCCAAAACGTTCAAAACTCAAGAAGGTATCGAGTAGTTGCCTATAAGAACGGTAATGCTACGGTGAGCTCAACTTCAAATACTACCGAAGTTGTTCCTTATATGAGTATCTATATTCCAAACTCTTTTACTCCTAATGGTGACGGACTCAATGACACTTTCGGTGCTTATGGTGAAGCAATCAAAGACTTCCGCATGCAGGTGTTCAATCGCTGGGGTCAGATGATTTTTGAATCGAATAATGTTGAATACCGTTGGGACGGAACTCACGAAGGTACCCAGGTACCCCAGGGTTCTTATGTCTACCGCGTTGTTGCGAAAGGTATAACAGGTAAGCAAACCACCAAGGACGGAACAGTTAATATAGTATACTAGTGATCAGCGCCGCCCTGAGCGGAGTCGAAGGGGGGGGCATTAATCGTTTATTAAAATATCGATTTTCCTTCTTTCAAGAAATAAATTTGTCATCTATCATTTATCATCTATCATAAGAACGCAATTACCTTTCTGAGCAAAAATAAAAAATCCTTAATCCTTAATTCTTAATTCTTAATCTTTAATCCTTAATCCTTACTCCTCTCGTGCTGACTCTCGGAATCATAACACTTTTCAGAAACTACTTTTTAAAAAAGCTTAAAACGGGAAGTGAGAATTCGTATGTGCCCAGATCGTTATCATACGATCATTATTACTTCAAATGAAAAACTGAAACCCTTTAACAGCAAGGGTTTTCATTTTAATACAAAAGACCAACTTTTTGGTGAACGTCACTTTTTTGTGGGTGAATTTTTATAATTGATGGGTAGATCGTAGTTATCAACATCCTGTTAAAAACTTTATGTATTGTAAATCAATAACTTACAATACAAAGCCTCCAAAACCCTTGCCAATCAAGGGTTTTATTCTATTTTTGGCATCAACCCCAGTAATACAGCGGGTTTTAATGCTTTTCGGGAATGGGCCGGCTGTAGAAAAAGGACAAAAACTAACTAACTAACCAATCAACAAAAAATGATTAAAACACACAATTCTCCCCCCCGGGGAAGGACCAGCGGTTTAGGGAAACTGACGGTCGCTGTGATTACGATGCTGCTGGCATTTCATTTTCATTCGTTGCAGGCCCAGACATACGCACCATTGCGTTACTGGACATTCGAGAACTCCAACTCGATGAAAGATTCAATGAACAATTTCAATATGGATCCGAATTATTATGGCTCACCTTATGCCATCAATAATAACGCTTCCGGAGTTGGTGTTGGAAAATACCTGACTTTGAATGGAAGTTCAGGACTAATTAAATTGGGTGAACTGCACATTGACTCGGCATTCACATTCGAATTCCTGTTTCGCCCGGGATACCAGTTTAATATGTCGACCTTCTTCCGTCGTATCGATGGTGCAATTGAAACACGGATGGGATATCCATACATTTCATTCACCACCGTCACTAACAATTATAGTGGTGGAACTACCAATGATGAGATGATGATTAATCTCAATCAGATTGGCCGACGCTCGTATGGTTATTTTATGGATGGCAACTGGCACCACATCGTTTTCAGATACAATTCCAAAACTGGTTTGAAACAAGTTTGGGTTGATGGAGAATGTCCCGATGGATATTCAAAAACATTGACTTCCGGATATTTTACCAATAACACTTCGGTAAACCGTGAAATGATTCTGAATACGCAATCTACATATCTTAAATACCATGGTGATTATGATGAAATGGCAATGTACAATTATTCACTGCCAAATAATCAAATCTATAAGCACTATCAGAATTTTGTTGCTAAACAACATTATACTTATACCTATTCATCTACACCTCCTCCCACTCCGGCTTCTGTATCAACTGCAATAGATTCTGAAGAATATGCACCCGGCCATCCAACTGTTACAGTTACTACAACTGACCAGGTTAAAACTTTCCCAATACCAAGATTTAAAACCGGTCATACATTGCTACCAAACATTCCACTTTACGGAGTTGAATACCTTGGAGGACTATTACAATCAGGCACCTCTTATACACAGGCGCTGAATGCATCTAAAATTCAACAGGTTGATCTGATCAATAATTTTAATCAGTCGATTTTGGTAGCAAGTAATACGCATGAATATCCTTATTACAACGATACCACCAAATTTGCAGGATGGTTTATTAAGTATGCAAACGATAATCCTTCCAAACACACCAGTGCCTTTACATTCTGGCCACAGGTGAATCCACAAATTATAGGCAGAAGTTCATCACAACCGTATGTTACCTGCAATTGTCTGAGCAACAATCACTACCTCCGAAATAGTTCCGGACAGTTTTTGAATTCAGGTGGTGGTGTAACGTCATCTAAAACTCTTAGCCCTGCTGCACCTTCCGATTCATTAGCTTATGACGGATTAACTCAACGCTACTATTTACAGCAAATGGTGAATAAACTCACCCGTCCGATGAATTTGCTATTTGAGAATGGAGAAGTTATTCCTTTCTACAATAACTCCTCAGTGTTATCAATGGATCCAGCAGTGTTGTCAGATAAAAACAGTACCGGCCTTGATTGGTATACCTACGAAGGTCGCCGTGCAAAAGAAAAAGTTCTTGCATACCGGAACCAATTCATGAATATTCCGCAGCTTTCAAATACCAAGTTTGCTTACTATCAGGTAGACGGTCAGCCAACATGGCGTTTTAATTATGCTGAAATGCGCCAATCCAGTTCACAAATTAATGGACAATATTATCCTACAGGAGATATTTATGTAAGATACCCCGATAACTGGAGATACTGGACCAGTGCATGGCATGGATGGCAATGGGTAGTTGAATCAAGAAAAGTTGAACTTGCACTTGGAGATAAATTATACTCTCCTCCTGTTGCTGCCGGCTGGGATGTTGATGAAACTAAAAATGTTCGTCCCGCACAATGGCTTGGATTGCTGAAAGCATTTGCAATGTCAGGTGCTGAATATTTCTACCCTTCATTCTTCTCTACTGTAGCACCCTTCCAGGATTCAAAAAACTGGGCATGGCAAACTGTAATGCCCGCATATGCTCAGGCAGTAACCAGTCGTTATGAAGATTTACTGCGTAACGGTTACCTGATGGAAGGTGATGTTCCGAATGACTATATCAACCCTGCCTGGAATGCCTATTCCTTTAAAACAGGCGACCTGCGTAAACTGGTTGTTATCAGAAAACATAATACACTCGCTAAATATGCGATCACGGGTACCTTGCAGCCTAACTCTAACATGATGGGCAATGCCGAGAATGAAGGAGTAGCTACTATTACCCTGGATGGTCAAACACTTAAATTCAAAGTTCGTCGTCAGGGAAGTACGTATATCTATGATAAAACGAATGCTTCTTCACCTGTTTTTTATCAGTTAGATGAATGGCATGAGGCTAAACATCCATATCGCTGGATAAAAGATTTTAATTTTGAAGGTGAACTGTTCGATAACACCAATGCGAATGCTATAATTAAAACCAGCGTTCCTGCAGGAACTACAGCCGGAGATTATACCAACTATACCAGCTACGTAACATTTACAGCTGCATCTCAGGTGGTTTATAATTTCCAACCTCGTATGGGAAATTCTTCAACCATGTATCTTTGGGTTCGTGCAAGAAGTAAAACAGGAACATCAACCGGCTTCAATGTGACCCTTAATGGTGGATCTTCAAATACTTTCGATTGTATTAAAGACACCAACTGGGTGTGGTACCGTTTCAATACCAATAATGCAGCTGTTACCTTTTCAGGTTTGACAGCTTCTACTAACTATCAGCTTGCTATCACTGCCAGCAACACCAGTCTGGAAATTGACAAAATTGCAATCACTAGTAATTCCGGAGCGTATTATGGAAATGCTATTAACCCTTGTACAACTGCTCAGGCTACTATTACTGCCGGAGGAAGCACAACTTTCTGTCAGGGAGGCAGTGTAACACTTACTGCAAGCAATGGCTCTACATATCAGTGGTCAAACGGTGCAACTTCCAAGTCGATTACTGTAACCACTTCCGGCTCCTATGTAGTAACAGTAACCACTACCGGAGTAGGAACATCAACTTCATCACCTGTATCAGTAACAGTACTTTCTTTGCCAACTGCAACAGTAACGGCTGGCGGACCAACAACATTCTGCCAGGGAGGCACTGTTACCCTCACCGGATCTGCAGGTTCTTCATGGTTATGGTCTCCGGGAAATCAAACTTCGCAAGCAATTACCGTGTCCACGGCTGGAACATACAATGTGAGAGTGACCGGTTCAAATGGATGCACTAAAGTTTCTTCTAATGCTACAGTCATTGTCAATTCACTACCAACTTCAACAATTACTGCTGGTGGTGCAACTACATTCTGTCAGGGTGGTAGTGTTAATCTTACTGCAAGCTCAGGATCTTCATACCTGTGGAGTCCGGGTAACCAAACTACTCAAACTTTAAATGTTTCAGCAAGTGGTTCCTATACTGTTCGGGTAACCAACTCAAATGGATGTACCAAAGTATCATCTGCAACATCGGTAACTGTTAATGCACTTCCTACTGCCACAATTACTCCAAGTGGTTCCTTAAGCATACCTGCCGGAGGCAATGTTACGCTTACATCAAGTACAGGAACAAGTTATTTATGGTAACCGGGTAATCAAACTACTAAAAGTATCACAGTTGGAACTGCAGGAAGCTATACTGTAAGGGTTACAAATTCATCAGGGTGCACCAAAGTATCATCTCCTGCAGTTGTAACCATTGTAGGTGCTGGAACTGCAACAATAACTCCATCCGGGCCCACAACTTTCTGTCAGGGCGGAAGTGTTTCATTAACTGCAAATACAGGAACATCTTATCTGTGGTCGAATGGTGCAACTACTAAAACTATTACAGTTTCATCATCCGGAAGTTATACAGTTACTGTTTACAATGGTGCAACTCCATCTGTATCACCAGCCACTTCTGTTACAGTACTTAGTCAGCCAACTTCAACTATTTCAGCCAGCGGGCCAACTACTTTCTGTTCAGGTGGATCTGTTACATTGACTGCCAGTGCAAACTCCAGCTACCTTTGGTCTCCGGGCAACCAAACTTCTCAAAGTATTACAGCAACAACTAGTGGTTCTTATAGTGTTGTGGTTACAGGAAGCAATGGTTGCACCAAAGCAGCAACTGCTGTCCCGGTAACTGTTACCACTTGTGGTGGTTGTACCGCACCGTATGGACTGGTTACTACAAACGTAAACTCCAATTCAGCTACGGTTTCCTGGACTAATCCGAACAGTGGTCAGACACAATTTCAGGTTAAGTTAAAAAACATGACTACCAATTATCTTTATATCACTGGTAAAGTTCCATCCACAACAACTACAATTACTGTTGGAGCTGCATCATCTTCAAACTACCGGTGGTGGGTTCGCTCCTGGTGCGGGACAGCTAAATCAGGTTATGCCGGTTATCTGACTTTCAATACTCCGTCACCTCGTACCGATGAACCGGAATTAAATGAAGAGTTGACTCCATTAGTAGAGCTGTTTGATGAATTCGCTGACGAAGTGATGATAGATCTTGATAAGGATGAAATGCAAATATATCCTAACCCAGCATCTGCAGCTACCAGTATTACTTTTAAATCTGAAATTGCAGATAATTACGATGTTCAGGTTCTTGACTTGAACGGACGGGTCTTAATCAATGAGAAGATCAATGCCGGTGAAGGATACAATATATATGAGATTAACACCTCTCACCTTGCAAAAGGAATATATATGACGACCTAATTTTGATGCATCAGAAAAACAGTAAGCAACTATTCAGATCAATTAATTTTAAAAAGCAACAAGATGAAAAGAAATTCTACAAACAGTAACGCATCTTTTAGAAACATGCTTTCAGCAGGTGCAAAATCAATTAAACTAATGATGGTACTGGCACTTGCCGGAACAGGAATTGCAAACGCTCAATTTGGCCCAGTGCCGGTGTCGCCTATTTCAATAGATAAAGGCATGGATGCTGAAGCCAGAAATCCGGGAGGAAATAGTATGCCTATCAGAAATATTACTATTACTCCAATTTGTCCGGGGGTTCAGAATTTAAATATTCCCGACATGAGTTATGATGCAGTTGTTATGGAATGGTCAAATGCATTTAACTACGATAGTCTCGTTTTCCGCTTCGGACTTTCGGGATCAAATAACTTCAGAGAAGTCAGGATTCCCGGCAATCCAAATCCCGGAAGATATTTCCTGCAAGGATTAATTGCTCAAACAACTTATGACTTCTCAATAGCATCAGTATGTGGAACAGGTAATCAATCGGGATGGAGTAATACAGTTACCATTACCACACTACACGAGCCTGCACCACGTTTTCAAAATAACCAACGTAATTATAATCAAATCCGATTTAATCCGAATCCTGCCAGCGGATCAACTGCAATGTCCTTCTACTCTCCTATCGATGGTGTGTATCAGGTGCTAATTGTTTCCTCAACTGGTAAAGAAGTATTCAAGAAACAATTCAATTGCAGCATGGGACAAAACATACAGCAAATTGACCTCTCGAACTTCGCCCCCGGTCTTTATTTTGTAAGAATGGGTAACGGATCGGAAACATCTATCGAGAAGCTTATGGTAAATTAATATTTGATCTGTTTGAAGGAAGAAGAGGCTGTAATGGCCTCTTTTTTTGTTTTAGTAAACAGGGACGAAATGCTCCTGTTTAACCAATATAAAAGCCCGGAAGTGCAAAATATGCATGACCGGGCTTTTTTATTACAGCGCTAATAAAGTTGACCATCAATCACAAACCCAATGTTAATGCGGGTTTGGTGAAAATTACCACTCTTTTAAACCAGATATAAAAGGAATTTTTCTGACAATCTTACAATAGTCAACTCAGGAATTGAAACGGTCAACGCCCGCATGGAGCGAGGCTTATTTTTGAAACCGTATCCAAATGATAAATATTAAAAAATATCAAATGACATACAAACAATATTACAAGTTCTGTGCCAAAAATACCAAAAGCGACCTTCAAATTTAAATTAATAGTTAACTAGATCAACAAAAGAAAAAATGAAAAGCAACTTTACAAAAGTATTCGACAAAAGCAATCCTGCTCCAAGTGTCCCCACACAATTTGGTATGTTGGTATTGTTATTACTGTTGATTGCCATGTTTAGCTCAAAAGCGCAAACCATAAGCCCGTTACGCTACTGGACTTTTAATGGCACGAATGCAGGAACCGACTCCATGGGAGTGTCTAATCTGAACTTTACTACTTACAACTCTCAGTATACTGTAGGTACTAACGGTCAGGTTGGAAAGTATATCTCTCTTGATAGTCAATCAAATTTGATAGATGGTGGTCCGCTGCCATTATCGAATGCTGTTACGGTTGAATTCTTATTCAAACCGGGATACATGTTTAACACTACCAACATGATTAAACGTGGCGATGGTGCATTCGCAATCCGAATGGAATATCCGAAAATTTCATTCTACACCACTGTTAAAACGAGCAGTGGCAGTTTGGTTGAAGATGAATTCATCATCAACCTGGATGGAATCGGAAGAAAAACTTTCGGATATTATGTAGATGGCAACTGGCATCACATGGCATTTGTATATAATGCTTCTACCGGTGTTAAACAGGTATATGTTGATGGACAACTTCCTTCAGGATTCAGCAAAACTGTTAGTTCTACCGGAACTATCAGCACATCAGGAAATACAAATTTCTATTTAAACCATACTGTAAACTATGTGAGGTATTTTGGATCTATTGATGAGCTGGCTGTTTATAACTCTGCTATTCCTGCAAATTTTGTTTACAAACATTATCTCGAAACTCAAAATGGTCAACCTTATAGCTTCATTAATAATTACAACAACCCACTTCCAACAGCAGCACCTATAACAGGCCCGGTTGATCTAAACGACTTCGCTCCGGGTCATCCGTCAGTAAACATTTCTGCTATTGAACAACTTAACAGCTATCCTGTGCCAAGATTTAAACCAGGAAACACTCTTTTAAAGAATTTTAACTGGATGGATCCTAAATATATGGGTGGTCTTTTTCAACCCGGTGTAACAACTCAAAATGCAGTTGATAACAGCGTTCTTATCCAAACTGAATTAGCTAAAAATTACAATTACTATTTCAATGTAGAACTTGGTAATGACCTGTTCGATATAGCCTGGGCAAATGCAGCAAATGCAAACCCCGATTTCAAACTGGCATTGACCATTTTCAGAGCTCAGTTAAACGGGAACAGTCCCGAACTTACAAGTCAGAATAAACCTGCAAACCATTACCTGCAAAATTCAAGTGGTCAGTTTATTGATATTAACGGAAATGTTACTACTTCTAAAATATGGAGACCAACTGCTCCTACTTCTTCCTATAACAATGATGGACAAAATATTTACAATGAATTAAACAATCTTTATACCCGGTTAACCAGGAATATCGACATCGTAAATGAAAATGGTGAAGTATTTCCACATCCTGAAGAAGTAGCATTAACTAAAGATCCGGATGTGATTGCAGCTAAAAACGCATCAGGTATGGATTGGCCAACATTCCTTGCCAGCAAATTCAAGGATAACGAAATTAATTCCTACAGGAATATTTTCATGGCTCACCCTCGTATGGCAAACGCTAAATTCACCGAATATTCAACTGATGGATTTCCACTTTATCGTTTCAAATACAGTCAGGCACGTTTGGTAAACAGTCAGATTAATGGTCAATACTATTCTACACCTGACTTTTATCCTCGTTGGGCGAACAACTGGAGAAACTGGGTTTCTGCATGGCATGGATGGCAGTGGATCGTTGAGTCAAGAGTAAATGAACTTGCTGTTGGTGATCGCCTTTATTCTCCATTCGTTGCTGCCGGCTGGGATGCAAATGAAGAAGTAAATATTCGTCCGGGACAATGGCTTGGTTTATTAAAAGCACTTGGAATGACCGGAGCAGAATTCTTCTATTCTGGATTTTTCTCCCTCTCATCTCCATGGCCTGATTCAAGAAACTGGATCTGGCAGGCAGCAATGCCACCATATGCACAAGCCATATCAAGTCGCTATGAAGATTTTTTAAGAAATGGTGAATTGATGAATGGTGATGTTGCTAACTCTTATGTAACTCCAACTGCTCCAGGATACTCATTCTGGTGCGGTGATCTCAGCAAATTAGTTGTTATAAGAAAACATAATGCAGCAAACAAATATGCAATCACCGGTTCTGTTCAACCTAATTCAAATATGGTTGGAAATAGTCCCGATGAAGGTGTTGCTAAAATCACCCTTGATGGACAGGTAATTTCTTTCAAAGTAAGAAAACAAGGAAGCACCTATATTTATGATAAAACAAATGCTGCTTCACCTGTATTTTATCAATTAGATGGATGGCATGAAAAATCACACCCATCTCATTGGTCAAAAGATTTTAACCTCGAAGCTGAATTATTTGATAATAGCAACTCACAGGTTTCTATTAAAACAAGTGTTCCTGCAGGAACTGCAGCCGGTGACTTTACAAATTTCACCAGTTATGTGTCATGGCCCGACAATGCATCTAGTCCTGCTTCGGTTGAATACAACTTCCGCCCACGCAGTTCTTCTAATGCAACCCTATACTTATGGGTAAGAGCACGCAGCAGAGGTGGTGTTACCAGCAGCATGAATGTGCAAATGGATAACATGGCAGCCCGCACCATCGGTTGTATCAATGATACAGCATGGGCCTGGTATCGCTATGATGCATGTACGCAACAAGCAATAAACTATAACAACATTACTGTTGCTGATCACAAAATAATTATTACTCCCGGCAATGCCAAACTAGAAATCGATCAGGTATTGCTTACTACCAGCAGCAGTCTTATCCTGAACAGTGCTCCTCCATCATGTGGATCAGCGACTGCTACAGTAACTGCAAGTGGCAGCACAAGCTTCTGTACAGGCGGAAGTGTAACACTAACTGCAAGCGCAGGAACTGGTTATTTCTGGTCACCGGGCGGACAAACAACACAATCAATTACTGTTTCCAATTCAGGATCATTCTATGTAACTGTTGGTTCAGGCTCTTCATGCTCAGCAATATCAAATCCTGTTACAGTTTCTGTATCAAATGCTCCTACTGCAACCATCACAACTTCCGGTTCAACAACTTTATGTCAGGGCGCTAATGTAACGCTCAATGCACCGGCCGGCGCTGCTTCGTATTTATGGACTCCCGGTGGTCAGACAACCCAATCAATTACTACTGGCTCTGCAGGACAATATACTGTTCGTGTTACGAATGCAGGTGGTTGCTCTGCAACTTCATCACCAGTTACAGTTTCTGTAGGTACCACACCATCAGCCGTGGTAACTGCAGGTGGCCCTACTTCGTTCTGTCAGGGAGGATCTGTTTCATTGAGCACCTCAGGAGGAACATCTTATCTTTGGTTCCCTGGTGGACAAACTACTGCATCTATCAATGCAACTGCAGCAGGTAACTATTCGGTTCGTGTAACCGGTACTGGTGGATGTACAGCTATGTCACAAACAATTCCGGTAACCATAAATTCAATTCCAACTGCAACTATTTCAGCTGGCGGCCCAACATCATTCTGCGCCGGAGGAAGTGTGACCTTAAGCGCTAGTTCCGGTGCATCCTATTTATGGACTCCGGGTGGACAAACAACACAAGCAATTACTGTAAGCAATTCCGGATCATATACCGTTCGCGTTACAAATGCATCCGGTTGTTCTGCAACATCTGCAGCAACTACTGTAAATGCAAATGCTACTCCATCAGCAGCAATCACTGCAAGTGGACCAACTACATTCTGCGCAGGAGGTAATGTTACTTTGACTGCTACCAGTGGTTCAGCTTACTTATGGACACCGGGTGGACAAACAACACAATCGATTTCTGTTGGTGCGGCCGGATCATACACCGTACGTGTTACCAATGGCAGTGGCTGCTCTGCAACTTCTTCTGCAACTAATGTTAATGTACAAGCTGCGCCAAATGCACAAATCGCTAACAGTGGTCCCCTTACTTTCTGTCAGGGAGGCAGCGTAAATCTTATAGCATCTGCAGGTGCATCTTATCTGTGGAGTCCTGGTGGTCAAACTACTCAAACAATTAATGCAACCAACTCTGGTGCATATACTGTTAGAGTAACTAACAGTTCCGGATGTTCAACAATTTCGCCAGCAACCAATGTAAATGTTAACAATTTACCCGCAGCAACAATCTCTGCAAATGGCCCTCTTGCTTTCTGTACCGGTGGTAGTGTTACACTTTCAGCAAGTTCAGGTTCATCCTATTTATGGACTCCCGGTGGACAAACTTCACAATCGATTACCGTTTCAAATGCAGGTAGTTATTCTGTAAGAGTTACCAATGCATCGGGATGTTCAGCAACTTCATCGGCATCGAATGTTAGTATTACCAGCAATCCGGTAGCTACTATTACAGCAAACGGAAACACAACTCTTTGTCAGGGTGAAAATGTTGACCTGACTGCCAGCAACGGATCATCATGGTTGTGGAGCAATGGTGCAACCACACAAACAATTTCAGTTTCCAATGCAGGAAGTTATGCAGTTACTGTTTCTGCAGGAGCAGGATGCAGCGCTACCTCTGCACCTCAGGTTATCAGTATGTCACCTGCTGTAGCTGCAGTAATTACTCCAAACGGACCAACAACATTTACACAAGGACAAAATGTTGTTCTGAATGCTTCAGGCGGAACATCGTATGTATGGGCTCCTGATGGTGAAACAACTCCTTCTATAACTGTAACTTCAAGTGGCATATATTCAGTAACTGCATACAATGCAAATGGATGTTCTAAAACTTCAGACCCAATTGTAGTTAGTGTTATTCCCGTAGCAGGACCACCAGCTACGATTACATTGAGTGGTCCTGCAAAATTATGTCCGGGTCAGAATGTAGTTCTTACTGCCAATGCCGGTGCTTCTTACTTATGGAGTCCCGGTGGTCAGACTACCAGACAAATTACAGTGACTACTGCAGCAACTTATTATGTAACTGTGGTTGACAACAATGGTGTATCTTCAACCAGTGCAGATGTAATTGTAACAGTAAATCCTGCCCCTGCTGCACCTGCAGTAATAAGCAGCTTTATTCCGGGTTCCGGCTATCAATTAAAAGCATATGAACCAACTGCACATAACTACATCTGGTCGAATGGTGCAACTACCCAAACCATCAACGTAAATGCAATTGGAAACTATACTGTAAAAGCAATTAATGGTTTAGGATGTGAATCTTCAATCCAGACTATGGCAGTTACTGCAACCAATTCTCAGCCTTGCGCAAAAGCAAACATGCTTTCTCACTATGGCATTTCAAATAACAATGCCACTGTTTCCTGGAATCCTGCAATCACAGCCGATTCATTCAGGGTAGCAGTTCAACAGATTTCCACTTCCAATGTAATGACATTTACCGTTCCAGGAAATCAAAGTAAAATTGATTTAAAAGATCTCCTTCCTGGCACATCATACAAATGGTATGCATATACAATTGGCGGATAAAGCCAATGGCTCAGTTCAAGTAAAGTATTTACTACTCTGAATGCACCACTTCCATGTGGCTCAACTCCTCAATATCTCAAAACAGATGTGGTGAATGCAACATTTGCAAAAGTATCCTGGTATGATACACAATCCGATCGTTTTGTAATTCGTTACAGAGCTGTTGGAACCAGTACCTACATCTATCGCCGCTCATACAACACCCTTACTGAAGGAATGATTCAGGGATTAATTCCTTCAACTACATACGAATGGAGTGTTCGTTCCATGTGCGATGCTAATGTCAGTCTCTACTCCGATCCAATGTACTTCACCACATTAAGCGCATGCCCTTCAGTAGGTGGCGTAACTGTAGCTGATATTGGATTCAATAGTGCACAACTTAACTGGAACTCATCTATTAGTGTCGACACTTTAATGATTCGCATTGCAATTGCCGGTACAACCGATTACAAAGTAATTAAACTTGCCAGCAATCCAAATCCGGGCAACTATACTGTAACAGGTTTAATTGCTGAAACAACTTACGATGCATGGGTGGCTACTAAATGCGGATCAGGAAGCACTTCAGCATGGGGAAATCCTGCAACCTTCACGACTTTATCTGAACCGGTAGTTAGAACCTCTGCTGATCCTGGTATCCTCAATGTAAATGCATACCCGAATCCTACCAAATTGTTTATTAACTACGCATTCACCTCAAAAGAAGAAAGTGAATATACAGTAAAAGTATGCGACATTTCAGGACGTGAATTACTTTCTGAAGTACGTGTGGCTAATGAAGGATTACATGGCGAACAGGTTTCATTAGGTGGCTTTGCCAGCGGTCTGTATATGTTAGTTATTCAACAAGGACCTATGGTTGGCAGATTCAAATTCAACATAAGCGAGTGACCGAAATGATAAATGATAGATGAGAGATGATAGATTATAGATGATGGGCTGCTCCGAAATATAAGCTAGCATTTCGCAGAAGCAATCATTAGCACATCAGCACCCTTCGACTACGCTCAGGGCGGCGCATTAGCACCCTTCGACTTCGCTCAGGGCGGCGCATCAGCACCCTTCGACTACGCTCAGGGCGGCGCATCAGCACATCAGCACATCAGCACATCAGCACATCAAAAAAAAGGCTGCAGAAAATTCTGCAGCCTTTTTTTTAATCTTCATATAGCAAATATTTTTTTCGCTTTGTCAGGTAGCTGTTTAATCCCGGTTGCCATGATTTACGAATTTCCTCAACACTCATATTGGCTTGAATTTGTTTCCTGAGCATATCGGTTCCTGCAAGCTTGTCGAAGAAAGGAATAAAAAAAGATGCTGAATCGGTATAGGCTTTATACATCTGGATAATCCATTCAATTTGTAATTGACCGGATTTTAACACCAATTCTTTTTTCGCATTCAATTTTACGCCTTTACAAACCTGATTTTCGAAAGGTGGATCTTTAATCACACCAGATATTTCAACCGGTTTAAATTCATAGTCGCCGTTCTTATACCCGGGAAATCCCATAATCTGAAACGGAAATTCTGTCCCTCTTTCCACCGAAACCTTTGCACCTTCAAAAAAACATAGTGATGGATAAAGATAAATAGCATCCATATTAGGAAGATTCGGTGATGGTCGTATCGGTAAATTATACAATGTTTTATGGGTATATCCTACCATTGGAACTACCAGCAATGTACATTTTGCGGCATCTGAAATCCACTTTTCTCCTTTTGCCATTTTCGCATATTCGCCCACTGTTAGTCCGTGTACAACCGGAATTGGTGCAATTCCCACAAAAGAACGAAATGCCGTATCGAGAACGGGCCCATCAATATAAAATCCATTTGGATTAGGCCGATCGAGAACTATAACAGGAATATTAAATGCAGCACACGACTCCATGACATAATGTAACGTGGAGATATAAGTATAAAACCGGGCTCCCACATCCTGAATATCAAAAACTATAACATCAACGCCCTCAAGATCTTCTTTAG
The DNA here is from genome assembly GCA_016713525.1 of Bacteroidota bacterium. Lineage (GTDB taxonomy): Bacteria > Bacteroidota > Bacteroidia > AKYH767-A > OLB10 > JADKJB01. The sequence continues at coordinate 121,913 of JADJOZ010000016.1, forward strand.
TAGGTTTTTTATGGGACCCGTATAAAGAAACCAATGCGATGCCTGTTTTGGAATCGATTCCTGATTTAACATGATCACCCGGACCGGCCTCACCACGGAACCCATGCTCGGGAGCAAAAACTCGTGATACTGTGATTCCTGAGTCAATTAACAGATCAACCAAATGACGGCTGCCAACCAAAGAAGTTTGATTCGCAACCACTCCCACTTTTTTACCCCGCAACAACCGCAAATAAGCACCCGTTTGATCGGCTCCGGTCAATAACGTCTCACCAGCACCAGATACGGTTGTGTTTCCGGTGGTTCCACTGCTTACCGGCACACCTGCAGAACAGGCAACAAGCACCAATAAAAAACTAAGTTCCTGATTTTAGGGTAGATCATAATAAATGGCTTTAAAGTTGCTGCGAAATTGGTAAATTTATGCACTTAAATCAACCCTTTGTTAAGTGAGTTACGAAACATTCATTGCTAAAAAAGTTCTTTTCGGCAAATCCGGTAAATCCCGGATGGCAAATCCAGTGATCAGGATTGCCACTTTGGGGATTACCCTTGGAATGGCTGTAATGATTGTTTCTGTGATGGTTGTTACAGGTTTCCGAAACGAAATAACCGCCAAAGTAATTGGCTTTGGAGCACATATCAGAATTAACAATTTTGATTCAAATAACTCTTATGAAGAAATTCCCATTGCTGCCAATACTCCTTTTGTTACCAAATTGGAAAACAATCCGAATGTAAAACACATTCAGATTTATGCAACAAAGGCTGGCATCGTAAAAACGAATGAAGAGATTCAGGGAATTGTGCTGAAAGGAGTCGATAAAAAATATGACTGGACATTTTTTAAAGATAAAGTAGTTTCAGGCAACCTGCCTGCTTTGCGCGATTCTAATGAATTTAATGAAGTGCTTATTTCACAAAAAACCGCCAATCAATTGCAGTTAAAAGCGGGTGACGATATGATTGTTTACTTCATTCAGCAACCACCCAGAATCCGGAAATTTAAAATTACCGGCGTTTATACTACAGGTCTCGATGAATTCGATAATTTATATGCTTTTTGTAATATAGACATTATCAGAAAACTGAATAACTGGGACAAAACACAGGCCGGTGGTTATGAGATTTTGATTCATGACTTAAACAAACTTGACCAGGTAAATGATGAAATTTATAAGTCTGCAGGATTTGAATTCTACACACAAAGCATCCGAGAACAATATCCGCAACTCTTTCATTGGCTCGATCTGCAAAATATAAATGTGATCATCATTATCGGCCTCATTTTGCTAATTGCCGGAATAAGCATGATCTCCACCCTGCTGATTCTGATTCTGGAAAATACTGCCATGATTGGAATGTTAAAGTCCCTGGGCGCCGGGGATCGAAGTATCCGAAAGATTTTTATTTATATTGCAATACCGGTTATTGGCACCGGAATAATTGCCGGAAATATTCTGGGCATCGGCCTCTGTTTGTTGCAATGGAAATTCGGACTGGTCACTCTCCCACAGGAGTCATATTATGTAAGTACCGTTCCCGTTAATTTTTCCCTCCCACATTTGATATTGCTAAATGCCGGTACCATTCTGGCATGCATTCTCATTTTGATTGGCCCCTCGGCAGTGATAAGCAGGATCAGCCCTTCAAAAGTTATGCGATTTGATTAACTGGGAATTTCTGCTTTCAAGGGCTTTTTGTACCTTTGCACTTCTAAATTAAAATATATCAAATGTACTGTAAGAACATACTGGAAACCATTGGAAATACGCCACTTGTGCGATTAAACAAGGTTGCTGAAGGCGTTAAAGCTACCGTTTTAGCGAAAGTGGAGACTTTTAACCCCGGAAATTCAATTAAAGACCGGATGGCTCTCAAAATGGTTGAAGATGCTGAAAAAGCTGGTTTGCTGAAGCCGGGTGGAACCATTATTGAAGGAACTTCAGGAAATACCGGTATGGGACTGGCAATTGCCGCGATTGTGAAAGGTTACAAATGCATTTTTGCCACTACCGATAAGCAAAGCAAAGAAAAGGTTGATGCCCTTCGTGCCTTTGGTGCCGAAGTAGTTGTTTGTCCAACCAATGTGGAACCGGAAGATCCAAGATCGTACTATTCTGTTGCAGCACGCCTTAACAGAGAAATCCCGAACTCCTTTTATCCAAATCAATATGACAACCCTTCCAATGCTATTGCACATTATGAAACAACAGGGCCTGAAATCTGGGCACAGACTGAAGGTAAAGTAGATCATCTGGTGGTTGGTGTTGGTACAGGTGGAACAATCTGTGGTACTGCAAAATATTTAAAGGAAAAAAATCCAAATCTGAAGGTTTGGGGAATCGATACTTATGGTTCTGTTTTTAAGAAATATAAGGAAACCGGAATTTTCGATAAAAACGAAATCTATCCTTACGTTACGGAAGGTATCGGCGAAGATTTCCTGCCAAAGAATGTTGACTTTAATCTGATTGATGCGTTTGAAAAAGTTACCGATAAAGATGCTGCTCTTATGACCAGGGAAATTGTTCGTAAGGAAGGTATCTGGGTGGGCAATTCAGCAGGTTCGGCTATGGCCGGATTACTTCAATTGAAGGATAAATTCAAAGAAGGAGAAGTTGTTGTAGTTATTTTCCACGATCACGGAACCCGTTACCTTGGAAAAATTTTTAATGACGACTGGATGCGTGAAAAAGGTTATACCAATCGCCAGGGAATGACTGCAAATGACCTGGTAAATACTAATAAAAATGTGGAACTGATTACGGTAAAAAGTACCGATTCTATCAGCGAAGCACTGAAACTGATAACAGGACATGGAATCTCTCAAATTCCGGTAACTACAGACAACCGGATCATTGGAACGGTAAATGAAAATTTAATATTCAGTAAAATAATTGCTAATCCGGATATTGCCAAAGAACCGGTGAGTACTATTATGCAGGAAGCTCTTCCGTTTGTGGATGCCTCCACTCCACTGGATGTCCTTTCTGAAATGGTCAGTAAATCGGATGCGGCAGTTCTGGTGAAGGATTTTAAACTGGATAAAAATTATATCATTACCCGTTTCGATGTTGTGAAAGCACTTGCCAACTGAAACATATGATTCATATCGATCAAGCCATGCGTGAGGTCAGGTTAACCAAACCTGTCTCACGCATTGTTTGTCTGGTACCATCCATAACAGAGTTACTCAGTGATCTGGGACTTGATGATAGGATGGCCGGAATAACGAAATTCTGTATTCATCCGGAACATCTTTTCAGAAACAAAACTAAAGTCGGTGGAACTAAGAATGTGAATCATGAAAAAATAAAGGCACTTCAACCCGATCTGATAATCGCAAATAAAGAAGAAAATACTAAAAAAGATATTGAACTTCTTGAAAAGGAATTCCCGGTATGGATAAGCGACATTTCAAATTTTGAGGATGCTCTTTCAATGATTCATGAAATTGGTCAATTAACAGATACATCAATTAAAGCTGATTTATTGATCGATAACATTCGGATGGCATTTCAAGGTTTGCTTCCGTTCAATAATAAATCAGTTCTCTATCTCATCTGGAATAATCCTTACATGGCAGCCGGCAAGAATACATATATAGCCAATATGCTGTCGCTGTGTGATCTTCACAACTGTATATGTAACGAACGTTATCCTGAAGTCGATGGGTCTTTGATTAAAGAATTAAATCCTGAACTGGTTTTTCTTTCCTCAGAACCTTTTCCCTTCAATGAAGAGCATATTCATGAGCTCCAACAACTTTTACCGGAAAGTAATGTTATTTTAGTCGATGGTGAATATTTCTCCTGGTATGGATCAAAAATGCTGAGAGCACCGCAGTATTTCAATTCTTTACAAAAAACCATTTTCGCCAACTGATGCTAAAAGTAAATTCCACATATCGGTTTGGTGCACAAGTCTACATTTGGCTAGTGGCACTATTGATCATGGCCTATACTGCTTCCGGTCAGTCTGTGGGACTTGTTTTGAGCGGTGGTGGAGTGCGCGGAATGGCCCATATTGGGGTGATGAAAGCTTTGGAAGAAAATGGTATTCCAATCGATTTTGTTGCGGGAACTTCGGCTGGCGCAACGGTTGGATCACTCTATGCTATTGGTTTATCTCCTGTTGAAATTGAAAAACTGGTTTTATCACGTGAATTTGTAGAATGGGCCACTGGCGAAATCAATGAAGATCTCGACTATTATTATAATCGCAATGAACCCGGTGCATCATGGGTTTCCCTGAAATTTTCACTCGACTCTGTTATCCGAACACACCTGCCAACCAGTGTTGTAAATTCGGCACGCACCGATTTTGCACTCATGGAAGGTATGGCAGCAGCAATTGCAAAAGCCAATTATAATTTCGACAGTTTGTATGTTCCGTTTCGGTGTGTTGCTGCAGACATCATTTCTAAAAAGCCTATCGTATTCGAAAGTGGAGACCTTCCGCTGGCAGTAAGAGCATCCATGGCTTATCCTTTTTATTTTACGCCAGTCTCCTATAATAACATGATTCTTTTTGATGGCGGCATCTACAATAACTTCCCTGTAGATGTGATGCTTCAGGAATTTAATCCTGATGTGATCATTGGCGTAAATGCAGGCGCCTATCCCGATATTCCCTATGAAGAGAATGTTTGGTCAATGTTTAAGACCATGGTTGTGCAAGCAACTAATTATTCTGTACCAAGAGAAAATGATGTTTTAATCAACCCAATGGTTGATAACGTAGGATTATTCGATTTCAATGATGTTAAAGCCGCAATTGATTCCGGATATGCAGAGACTATCCGGAACTTAGAAGTTATTAAATCCAAAATCGGTTATCGAAGAACACCTGAACAACTTAAAGATAAACGTGCAGCATTTAGGGGCGATCTGGGCCAGATAACTATTGATAAAATTCATGCTACGGGAATTACCTTACATCAGGAACAATATGTCCGCAATATTCTCAACCGAAATAATGATTGCCTTGACCTGAATCAGATAAAACCCTCCTACTTCAAATTACTCACCGATAAAAATATCAAATCGATGTTTCCGCGTCTTACATATAACGACTCGACTGGTTATTATGATATGGATTTATTGATCAAAAAAGAAAAAGATTTGCGCGTCGATTTCGGAGGAAACATTTCTTCAAGCCCAATCAATGAAGCATATATGGGTTTGCAATATAATTTATGGGGCAAAAACTCTTTGACAGCAAGTGGAAATATTTATTTCGGGAAACTTTACAACTCGGCATCGGTCAGACTGCGCCTCGATATCCCCGGAAGGTTTACATATTACATTGAACCAATTGCAACTATAAACCGATTCGATTATTTTAAAAGTAGTTCTGCATTTCTGGAGGATGTTAAACCTGCCTATCTTATTCAAACAGACAGATTCTATGGAGCCAACTTCGGTATACCGGCACGCAATAAAGGGAAAGTATTCATTTCAGCCGGATCATTCAATCTAATTAATCGTTACTACCAAACACGCGATTTCTCGAGTGAAGACCTATCTGATAAAACCACTTTCAATGGCTGGACCGGATCCATTCATTTTGAACGAAGCACTATTGACAAGAAAATGTATGCGCGCAACGGAACATCATTCAGTATTAGTGGCAGAATGGTTTCAGGCACCGAAAAAACTTTTCCGGGTACCACCGGGATTTTCAATGATACCATTCGCTCAACACACGACTGGCTTCAATTACGAATGATTTATGATAATTATTTCAGAAGCATCGGGATTTTTACCTTAGGCTTTTATACCGACATGTACTTATCAAACCAATCCTTTTTCTCAAATTATACCGCATCAATTTTAACTACTCAGGGATTTCAGCCTATCAGTCAAAGTAAAACTATTTTCCTGGATAATTACAGAGCTCATAATTATATCGGAATGGGTATAAAATCTGTTGTAAACATCCTTTCAAATGTGGAACTTCGGACTGAAGGGTATTTATACCAACCTTTTCAGGAAATAATTTCCACGAAAGGATATAAAGCCAAATATAATGAAGCTTTTGAATCAAGATATTTCATTGCTGCACTCTCAGCAGTCTTCCATAGTCCGGTAGGTCCCGCAAGTCTGAGTGTAAACTACTATGAAAAAAGAGATCAGCCTTTCTCTGTATTATTCCATTTTGGATATATACTTTTCAACAGAAGAGCACTCGATTAATCGAATGGCTGAACATTAAGGAAGGTGACCTTAAAGTCATCCAAAAAGAAATTGGTTTTATTCCTGTTCCACACATAAACTTTCAGAACGTCATTCGCAGCAATATTGGTTGGAAGAATAATTCCGAAATGTGACTTTCTCCAATTGGCATCGGCTTTTCTGGGCATATCAGCTAATTGCATCGGAAACCAATGTTTATTTCTTCCGGTACTATCATTAACTTCAATAATAACCAATGCACTTTTACAGGCGGCATCTTCCTGTTGTAGCCACCAGACTGTTGTTCTGCAATAAACCGGTTTTCCGGTTATGAAATTTGCACCCTTAATTTCGAAAGCAGGTCCATACTCATTGTTGCTGGTGTAGGAAATAACTTTGGTTCCTGAATATGCAGGATTTTGAACTGCATCAATGATGTTAGATGAATTCCAAAATGGGATGTGTGATTCTCCGTCATTGTTCCATGACTTTTCAGGCAAAGGTTCCAATCTGCCGAAAACAAGTTGTGTATCGGTGCCAAGCACATTCCTGAACCTATCACCGGTTTTTAAGAACACATACTTATACTTTTCAAAATTCATTGACGAAGGATGAATTATCTGGTACCGGTAAGCATAATTCTGGATGAGACTAACAGTAATTAATACACTCAGGAAGAAAAAAACAAAAGCCTTCACCACAATGCTCCTGATATGCTGTAAAGCAAGTGATGCCGGGATCATTAATATAGAATAATAATCTATGAATGCTCTTTGTCCGAATCCATCACCATAGTACCAATTCCACCATGATGAAATCACAAAAATCAGCAACAACAAATTTCCTGTATATGTAAAAAACTCATATCTGTTTACCCGAAACATATAAATCAATCCTGGTATTATCATCAGTAATACCGGCGTATAAATAAAAAGTCCTTTTCTGAAACTAAACAAGACTTTATAAATCTGAGGATTTGAAAAAATAAAACCTTCTTCACCATATGACCATACCCACCAGGAACCGCTTTGCCAGTGAAACATATAAAACTGAATAAAAACAATACCACCAAATGCGAAAATTGCTGCTACTAAATAAACCGGTTTATTGAACAAAGAAATAAAAGCCCTATACAACACTGTGGTAGAACCTGCAAGAAACGGAATCACCATAACTACTAATAAATTCACCGGTCTGACAAGAACAATGAACGCCAATAAGACACCTGCAACTATTAAATACCATCGCGAAATATTCAGACAATACATCCTCATAAAATACACAAAGGCACTTATAAGAGCAAAAGAATAAACATGCGACATTGCAGCATGTATAGATGTATAATAGAGCAGATTTGTCCCTAATCCTGTCATCAACAAAATAAATCCTATGGTAGCATCACCTATTTGATAAGTCCGGAGTATCTTCCTCAGAAAGTATAAACCTGCAAGAAAATAAACTAAAGATGCAACCATGACCATAAAAAAATAAGGCCACGAATATCCGCTCAAGGGCTCGTTCAATGCTATTGCCAGTGTATGTCCAAGAAAGAAAAATGGAGTGAGCATGACAGCTACTCCTGTATAATTTTTATTTACAGTACCCTGTTCAGTGGTTACCAGTAACCTTCCGGAATAATACCGGCTGATTGAACCTTTCTCAGGGTCATTAAAAAACGAATAACCGGGATCATTATAAATGAAGTATGCAGGCAAATAAGCATAATAACCTTTGCTATCACCGTCAATAAGTGCTTCCCAGCCATTTCCATCTTCGCCCTTCCACCTGTGGAAATAAGCAAAAAAAACAGTTACCAGCAATACAATTACCAGTGAGGAATAAGATAAACCGGCACCACTTTCTTTCATACAGCTACTGCCTTAAAATGCCATATCTAACAATACACCACAATGCCCGAACACCATCCTTCCAGCCAATCTTTTGCCTTGTAGATCGGTGCGGGCAATATATGTTACCGGTACTTCAGCAAAACGAATATTTTTGTTTCTGGCAAGTTTAGCAGTCACTTCAGGTTCAAATCCAAAACGCTCTTCTTTCAGAATAAGTTTTTTCACTTCCGGAACAGGCATCAGCTTATAACAGGTTTCCATGTCTGTAAGACGGGTGCCAAAAAACAAATTCGACAAAGAAGTTAAAAATGCATTAGCCAAAAAAGATAAGTTCTTGCTTTGCTTGCCTGATGAATTATTCAGAAAACGTGAACCATAAACGACTTCTGCATTTCCATTCACAACAGGCTCCAGCAATCGTATAAAATCATTGGGGTCGAGTTCCAGGTCGGCGTCCTGAATAATCATGTAGTCACCTTTAACATGCTTGATTGCAGTATGAATCGCACCACCTTTCCCTTTATTTTGCTCATGACGGAAAAAATTCACGGAAACATCAGGCGTTACACGTTTAAGAAATTCTTCCACACGTGTTGCTGATGAGTCTGTTGAAGCATCATCAACAACTACTAGCTCCATTACAATCCCATCCGGCAATTTAACGGCGAGAACTTTTTCAAGTATCGGAACTACAGTCTCCTGTTCGTTATAAACAGGAATAATTATACTGAGCCGGGAAATTATCATATTGCCTGAGTTCAAATCAGGCCTGACCTGCAGGACCTCCGAAATTCATTGGAATAGCAATTTCTTCGGTATGCTTGATTTGACCGTGTGCTGCTTCAAACTTAGCAACATTATCTGCCATAGCTGAAAGCAATCGCTTGGCATGTGGAGGAGTTAAAATAATTCTTGACTTCAATTTTGCCTTCGCAGTATTCGGCATAATTTTTATAAAGTCAATCCCAAACTCACTATTGCTATGCGTGATAATTGCAAGATTGCTATAAATACCATCAGCAATTTCATCTGTCAATTCAATGTTTAGTTGGTTGGGCTGTGCGTTTTTCTTATCTTCCATGTGTCTGTTATTTTACAAAGTAAAGTTACTGAATTCTTTGTTAAGGATAAAAAAAAACCGCCGAATTAAATTCGGCGGTTTCTCTGTGTATTGACCAATTATTTATTCAGTTCCGGCAAGTTCTTCTTTTCCAGCTCTTTTAGAAGCCATCAACATATCATACTCTTCCTGAGAACCAACAATCAGTTTTTCATATTCACGAAGTCCGGTTCCTGCAGGAATAAGGTGACCAACGATCACGTTTTCCTTCAGTCCTAACAGGTGATCTACTTTACCACTTATTGCAGCTTCATTAAGAACTTTTGTTGTTTCCTGGAAGGAAGCAGCAGAAATCCAGCTCTTAGTATGCAATGATGCCTGTGTGATTCCCTGGAGCAAAGGCGTTGATGTAGCAGCAATTGCTGGTCGCGCTTCAACAGGTTTCAAATCTTTTCTCTTAAGCACAGAATTTTCATCACGAAGTCTTCTGATACTAAGCATCTGACCGGCTTTGAAATTCGGAGATTCACCAGGTTCAACCACAACAACTTTATCAATGATGCTGTCATTCTCTTCCATGAAGTCCACTTTATTTGCGTGCTCTTTCTCAAGGAAACGGGTATCACCCGGATCTTCAATTACAACTTTACGCATCATCTGGCGAACGATCACTTCAAAGTGTTTATCATTAATCTTCACACCCTGCAAACGATAAACTTCCTGAATTTCATTCACAAGATATTCCTGAACCATTGCAGGTCCTTTTATACTCAGAATGTCGGAAGGTGTTATTGCTCCATCAGATAAAGGTGAACCTGCTCTGATAAAGTCATTATCCTGTACAAGGATGTGTTTCGATAATGGAACCAGATATTTTTTCACTTCACCTTCACGGGATGTGATCACAATTTCTCTGTTACCACGTTTGATACCACCATATGATACTTCTCCGTCGATCTCAGAAACAATTGCAGGGTTCGAAGGATTACGTGCTTCGAATAATTCGGTAACACGTGGCAGACCTCCTGTGATGTCACCGGACTTTCCGGTCGCACGAGGAATCTTAACAAGAACCTGACCGGCAATGATTTTATTTCCGGAATTCACTACAATGTGTGCTCCTACCGGAATGTTATATGCCTTCAGTACTTCTTTGTCTTTTCCTTTTCCGTCGTTTACAATTTTGATAACAGGGTTCTTTGTTTTATCACGGCTATCGATAATAACTTTCTCCTTGTAACCGGTTTGTTCATCCGATTCTTCACGGAACGTTACATTCTCTTCGATGTGTTCGTACTCAATTTTACCTGCTGTTTCAGAAACGATAACGGCATTGTATGGATCCCACTCACAAATCATTTGTCCTTTTTCTACAATGGAACCTTCTTTAACAAAAAGGTGTGCACCGAAAGGGACGTTGTTAGTAGCAAGCACAGCACGCGTTTTAGGATCAACAATTCGGATTTCTCCGGAACGTCCTAATACCACATCTACTGTTTTGCTCTCTGACTTGAATGGAATAAATTTCAATTCTTCAAATTCAACTTTACCGGCGAATTTTGCAACCATTTGTGATTCGGTAGCAGCTTTCGATGCGGTACCACCCACGTGGAAGGTACGAAGTGTAAGCTGTGTACCAGGCTCACCAATTGACTGTGCAGCAATAACACCAACAGCTTCTCCCTTTCCAACCATTCTTCCGGTTGCAAGGTTACGTCCATAGCATTTACCACATACACCTGTCTTCGATTCACAAGATAATACGGATCTGATTTCAACCATTTCAATTGGTGATTTCTCAATGATATCTCCAATCTCTTCAGTAATTTCTGATCCTGAGGCAATGATTAATTCGCCTGTTAATGGATGATAGATATCGTGAAGCGATACACGACCTAAAATACGGTCATATAAAGATTCAACTACCTCTTCATTATTTTTCAAAGCTGTTTCTGCCAGACCTCGTAAAGTACCGCAATCTACTTCATTGATGATTACATCCTGTGCAACATCAACAAGACGACGTGTGAGGTAACCCGCATCCGCCGTTTTAAGAGCGGTATCGGCAAGACCTTTACGTGCACCGTGTGTTGAAATGAAGTACTCAAGGATTGACAAACCTTCTTTAAAGTTCGACAAAATAGGATTCTCGATAATCTCACCACCGCTGGCACCTGATTTCTGTGGCTTTGCCATCAGTCCCCTCATACCACCTAACTGACGAATCTGTTCTTTGGAACCACGGGCTCCTGAATCCAGCATCATGTATACAGCATTGAATCCCTGACGATCCGATGAAAGTTGTTTCATCAGATTTTCGGTAATTCTTGAGTTTGTACGGGTCCAGATATCGATGATCTGATTGTATCGCTCGTTGTTGGTGATGAAACCCATGTTATAATTGCTTCTCACCTCTTCAACTTCTTCGTGTGCTTTCTTAACCAGCTCTACTTTCTGAACAGGAATCATGACGTCATTCAGATTAAATGACAATCCTCCACGGAAGGCCATCTTAAATCCGATGTCTTTGATATCATCCAGGAAAGCTGCGGTTTTCGCAATTCCGGTACGCTTAAGAACCTGGCTGATAATTTCACGTAGCGATTTTTTAGTCAACAATTCGTTGATATAACCAACTTCGGTAGGAACAACCTGATTGAGCAGAACTCTACCAACAGTTGTTTCAGTCAGACGCGTATTTAATTCTTCGTCTTCACGAACTGTAACTTTTACTTTTATCCATGCATGAAGATCAATACGACCTTCATTATAGGCTATGATAACCTCTTCAGGAGAATAGAATGCAAGACCCTCACCTTTTACAACCGTGTCTTTGTCATTGCGCTTTCCTTTGGTCATGTAATACAGACCTAATACCATGTCCTGAGATGGAACCGTAACCGGTGCACCATTTGCAGGATTCAGGATATTGTGAGCAGCAAGCATCAACATTTGAGCTTCCAGAATTGCAGCATTTCCAAGTGGAACGTGAACCGCCATCTGGTCACCGTCGAAATCGGCGTTGAATGCAGTACACACCAACGGGTGCAACTGAATCGCTTTACCTTCAATCAGCTTTGGCTGGAATGCCTGAATACCTAAACGGTGAAGGGTTGGGGCCCGGTTTAACATTACCGGATGGCCTTTCAGTACGTTTTCAAGAATATCCCATACAATGGCATCCTTGCGATCAACAATTTTCTTTGCAGATTTAACTGTTTTCACAATACCACGCTCAATCATTTTACGAATGATAAACGGTTTGAAAAGTTCTGCTGCCATATCTTTTGGCAATCCGCATTCGTGTAATTTCAATTCTGGTCCAACGACGATTACTGAACGAGCCGAGTAGTCAACACGTTTTCCCAAGAGGTTCTGACGGAAACGACCTTGCTTACCTTTTAAGCTGTCAGAAAGAGATTTCAACGCACGGTTTGATTCTGTTTTAACAGCATTTACCTTACGTGAGTTATCGAATAAAGAATCCACAGCTTCCTGCAACATCCTTTTTTCGTTACGAAGGATAACATCAGGAGCTTTGATTTCAATCAATCGCTTCAAACGGTTATTTCTGATAATAACACGACGATATAAGTCGTTCAAATCAGACGTAGCAAAACGACCTCCATCCAATGGAACCAATGGACGTAATTCCGGTGGAATAACCGGAACCACTTTTACGATCATCCATTCCGGACGATTTTCAATGTGAGTATTTGCCTGACGGAAAGCTTCCACAACCTGAAGTCTTTTTAAGGCTTCATTCTTACGTTGCTGTGAAGTTTCTGTGTTTGCCTGATGACGTAAACGGTACGATAATTCATCCAGATCCAAACGTCCTAATAAATCATGCAATGCCTCTGCTCCCATCCGTGCAATGAACTTGTTCGGATCGGTATCATCAAGGTGCTGATTTTCTTTTGGAAGCGTTTCGAGGTGATTCAGGTATTCTTCTTCAGTAAGGAAGTCAAGATAACTTACTCCTTCTTCAGCTTTAACACCTGCCTGAATTACTACATATCGCTCATAGTAAATGATAAGATCCAGTTTTTTGGTTGGTAATCCCAACAAGTAACCAATCTTATTCGGAAGAGATCTGAAATACCAGATATGCGCAACAGGAACTACCAGTTGTATATGGCCCATTCTTTCGCGACGCACTTTCTTTTCAGTTACCTCAACTCCGCAACGATCGCAGACAATCCCTTTGTAACGGATTCTTTTATATTTCCCGCAATGACATTCCCAGTCTTTTACAGGACCGAAAATTCTTTCGCAGAACAATCCATCACGCTCAGGTTTATATGTCCTGTAGTTGATGGTTTCAGGCTTTAGAACTTCTCCGCTCGATTGCTCGAGAATATGTTCCGGAGAAGCAAGACTGATAATGATCTTTGAGAAGTTACTCTTGATCTTAAAATCTTTTTTATTACCCATTTTCGATGATTTCTTAATTAATTAACTCTGTGAACTAAATGAACCTTCAACACCATTAATCCAATGAAACCTTGAGACACAAGCCTCGCAATTCATGAAGTAATACATTGAATGATTCAGGTATACCCGGTGTTCCGAGATTTTCACCTTTCACAATTGCTTCATAAGCTTTTGCACGACCCATTACATCATCCGATTTAATAGTGAGTAATTCCTGAAGGATATGTGCGGCACCGAATGCTTCGATCGCCCAAACCTCCATCTCACCAAATCGCTGACCTCCGAACTGTGCCTTACCACCCAGCGGTTGCTGCGTAATAAGTGAGTATGGTCCGATGGATCTTGCGTGCATCTTATCGTCGACCATGTGACCAAGTTTAAGCATGTAAATGATACCCACTGTTGCAGGCTGATCAAAACGCTCTCCTGTTCCACCGTCACACAGATAAGTACTTCCAAACTTAGGAATACCTGCTTTAGAAACATAACTATCGATATCGGCAATGGTAGCACCGTCGAAAATTGGAGTTGCAAACTTAACTCCCAATTTCTGACCTGCCCACGCAAGTACCGTTTCATAAATCTGACCCAGGTTCATACGCGATGGTACACCCAGTGGATTAAGAACGATATCAACCGGAGTTCCGTCTTCCAGGTAAGGCATATCTTCATCGCGAACAATTCTCGCTACGATACCCTTGTTACCATGTCGACCTGCCATCTTATCACCTACTTTCAACTTGCGTTTTTTGGCGATATAAACTTTAGCAAGCTGCATGATTCCGGGTGGTAATTCATCACCAACCTGAATTGCAAACTTTCTGCGTTTAAATCCTCCGATTACATCATTAACTTTGATGTTGTAGTTGTGAAGCAGACGCTTAATCTGATCGTTCTTTTCTTTATCGGTAGTCCACTTGTTCGGGTTGATATTTGCATAATCAATTTCCGACAGTGTTTTCTGAGTGAATTTAGCGCCTTTGGCAATGAGTGTTTCCTTGAAGTTATCCATTACACCCTGGGAAGTTTTTCCACTTACCAGAATGAATAGTTTATCTACAAGTTTCGCTTTCAGTTCAACCAAAGCTTTTGCCTGCTCATCGTCAATTTTCGCAATAACAGCCTTTTCATCAAGCTTGTTATTTTTATCTTTTACTGCACGTGAGAATAACTTCTTATCGATAACAACACCTCTTACAGATGGTGGCACTTTCAACGAAGCATCTTTTACATCACCGGCTTTATCACCGAAGATTGCACGTAACAGTTTCTCTTCAGGTGAAGGATCTGTTTCTCCTTTCGGAGTGATTTTTCCAATCAGGATATCACCTTCATGAACTTCAGCACCAACACGGATCAAACCATTCTCATCAAGTTCACGGGTAGCTTCTTCACTTACGTTAGGAATATCAGCAGTAAGTTCTTCCAGTCCGCGTTTTGTATCACGAACTTCAATGCTGTATTCATCAACGTGTAAAGAAGTGAAGATATCTTCACGGATAACACGCTCAGAGATAACGATGGCATCCTCGAAATTGTAACCTTTCCATGGCATGAATGCCACTTTCAGATTTCTTCCAAGAGCCAGTTCACCATCTTGTGTTGCATATCCTTCGCACAATACCTGTCCTGCTTTAACTTTTTTCGCCTTTACGAACGATAGGTTTCAGGTTCACACAGGTATTCTGGTTGGTTTTCTGATATTTTGTCAATCGGTAAACTTTCAGATCATCATCGAAGCTTACTAATTTATCATCATCACTTCTGTAGCTTCTCAGAATAATTTCATTGGCATCAACATACTCAACAACACCATCTGATTCGGCATTCACCAACACACGAGAATCACGCACAACCATACCTTCGAGACCTGTACCAACAATTGGTGCTTCCGGACGAAGTAATGGAACTGCCTGACGCTGCATGTTCGATCCCATCAGGGCGCGGTTAGCATCATCATGCTCAAGGAATGGAATCAAAGAAGCTGCGATAGATGCTATCTGATTCGGAGCAACGTCCATCAACTGAAGTTTTACAGGCTCTACCTCAGGAAAATCACCCTCATACCGTGCTTTTACACGTGGGTCTTTGAAGTTACCGTTTTCATCGATGTTGGTTACAGCCTGTGCAATTACCTTTGAATCTTCTTCTTCAGCTGTGAGATAAACTACATCCTTTTCAACTTCCACACGACCATTACTGATTGTACGGTACGGAGTAGAAATAAATCCGAGATTATTGATTTTCGCATATACACACAAACTCGAAATAAGTCCGATGTTCGGTCCTTCGGGAGTTTCAATTGTACATAAGCGACCATAGTGGGTATAGTGAACGTCACGAACCTCGAAACCTGCACGCTCGCGGGAGAGACCTCCTGGTCCAAGGGCAGACAGCCTTCTTTTGTGAGTTATTTCAGCAAGTGGATTGGTTTGATCCATGAACTGAGACAACTGATTGGTTCCAAAGAAGGAATTGATTACAGACGACAATGTTTTCGCATTGATAAGATCGGCAGGTGTAAAGACTTCGTTATCGCGAACGTTCATTCTCTCACGGATAGTTCTTGCCATACGGGCCAAACCAACTCCGAACTGAGAATACAATTGCTCACCAACTGTTCTTACACGACGATTACTCAAGTGATCGATATCATCCACATCAGCTTTCGAATTGATAAGCTGAATAAGATATTTGATGATCGATATGATATCCTGTTTTGTAAGCACTTTGGTATCTTCCGGAATTTCAAGACCAAGCTTGCGGTTGATACGGTAGCGACCTACTTCACCAAGATCATATCTTTTATCTGAGAAGAATAATTTATCAATGATACCTCTGGCAGTTTCTTCATCTGGTGGCTCAGCATTACGAAGCTGACGATAGATGTGCTCTACGGCTTCTTTTTCAGAGTTTGATGTATCTTTCTGCAGGGTATTGTAAATGATAGCATAATCAGCAGAGTTGGTATCTTCCTTGTGCAGAATTACCACCTTTACACCTGATTCAATAATCAGATCCACATGATCATCTTCGAGAATCGTTTCTCTTTCAAGAATAACTTCGTTACGCTCAATAGAAACAACCTCACCGGTATCCTCATCTACGAAATCTTCCACCCATGTTTTCAAAACACGTGCAGCAAGTTTCCGTCCGGTTACCTTTTTGAGAGCGGCTTTACTGACTTTTACTTCATCAGCAAGTCCGAATATTTCCAGGATATCTTTATCCGTCTGGTAGCCGATTGCGCGAAGCAAAGTAGTTACCGGGAATTTCTTTTTACGGTCGATGTAAGCATACATCACGTTGTTGATGTCGGTTGCAAACTCGATCCAGGATCCTTTGAATGGGATTACCCTTGCCGAATATAATTTGGTACCGTTCGCATGGCGACTCTGACCAAAGAATACACCCGGAGAGCGGTGCAACTGAGAAACAACAACACGTTCAGCACCATTTATAACAAAGGTACCTTTAGGCGTCATGTAGGGAATTGTTCCCAGATAAACATCCTGAATAATTGTTTCAAAATCCTCGTGATCAGGATCTGTACAATAGAGTTTAAGCTTAGCTTTTAGCGGAACACTGTAGGTAAGTCCTCTTTCAATACATTCTTCCAGAGAATATCGTGGTGCATCCACGAAATAATCCAGGAATGCAAATACGAAATTATTTCTGGAATCAGAGATCGGAAAGTTTTCGCTGAACACTTTAAACAGACCTTCATTGTGCCTGTTATCAGATGTAGTTTCAAGCTGAAAAAATCCTGGAACGACTTTAACTGGACTTCAAGAAAATCAGGATACTCAATTGCCTGTTTACTGGACGAAAAATTGATCCTTTTAACGCTGTTCTTTTGTGGTGAATTTTGAATTGCGGCCAAGGGATATAGGTTTTAGGATTAAATTTTATAAAACACACTAAAAACCGCTCGTGATTTCACGCCGGCTTTAAAAGGGTATAGACCTCTGCGCCCTTTAGGGAGCAGAGGTCTTGTAATCAGAACGAATTCTGGAGAGCGTTATTTAACTTCAACCTCAGCCCCAGCTTCTTCAAGTTGTGTTTTAAGTGAGTTTGCCTCATCTTTGGTTACACCTTCTTTTACTGGTTTTGGTGCTCCATCAACAAGATCTTTAGCTTCTTTCAAGCCAAGTCCGGTAAGTTCTTTTACCAGTTTCACTACGGCAAGTTTGTTTCCACCTGCAGCTTTAAGAATAACATCAAAAGATGTTTTTTCTTCCGCAGCGGCTCCGGCACTTGCACCACCACCTGCTACCATTACTGGTGCAGCAGCAGCAGGCTCAATACCATACTTGTCCTTAAGGATCTGAGCTAATTCGTTAACTTCTTTTACAGACAGGCTAACCAGCTGTTCTGCGAATGCATTTAAATCTGCCATTTTATTAATTGTTTTTTTGAGTTACTAAATGATTTTTTGAATTTGGGATATTGCGAATGAGAATGTTCTGTTAGGAAGCTTATGAACCCTTCTCCTCGAGTGTTTTTAAGATACCTGCCAATTTCTGTCCACTCGACTGAAGAGCTGAGATAACATTCTTTGCAGGTGATTGTAATAATGCGATAACATCGGCAACAAGCTCATTTTTAGATTTAAGTGCTACTAATACATCTAAATTGTTGTCACCAACGAAAATAGCTGAATCAATCCATGCACCTTTTAAAATAGGCCTGTCATTTTTTGCTCTGAATTCTTTTATCAGCTTTGCAGGTACATTTCCGGTATCGGAGTACATGATTGCCGATGATCCTTTAAGTGTTTCGAACAATGGACTATAATCGCCATCCATACGCTCTAACGCTTTTTTGATCATTGAATTTTTAGCAACATTTATCTTTACTTGTTTGTTGAAGCAAAGCCTTCTCAACTGATTGGTTTTCTCAACTGTTAAGCTGGAAATATCAGTGATGTAGAAACAGTTATATTTTGACAGATCCTCAACTAATGAGCCGATAATCTGATCTTTTTCTTCCCTTTTCATTGGTTAAATTAAATGGTCGGGTTTAAATTGTTTATCCTGTGATTGTCTTAGCATCGATGCGAATTCCGGCACTCATGGTACTCGACATTGCAATGCTTTTAAAATACGCACCTTTAGCAGCTGAAGGCTTCAGTTTTGATATTGTCTGGAGCAATTCATTTGCATTTTCATATAGCTTTTGAGCATCGAAAGATGTCTTGCCTATAGATGCATGAATGATTCCGGTTTTATCAACTTTGAAGTCAATCTTACCTGCTTTTACTTCCTGAACTGCCTTGCCAATATCATTGGTTACAGTTCCGGTCTTCGGATTTGGCATCAGGTTTCTTGGACCTAATACTTTTCCTAACTTACCTACCTTGGCCATTACACCGGGCATGGTAATTACTACATCCATATCAATCCATCCCTGTTCTATCTTGGTGATGTACTCATCGAGTCCAACATAATCAGCACCAGCATCCTGAGCTTCTTTTTCTTTATCAGGAGTACATAATACTAATACTTTGATAGTCTTTCCGGTTCCATGTGGTAAAGTAACAATTCCACGTACCATCTGGTTTGCTTTTCTTGGATCAACTCCAAGACGAACAGCCAGATCCACGGATGAATCAAACTTTGTAAAACTGATTTCTTTCACCAGTTTGGAAGCGTCCAGAAGGGAATATTGTTTTGTCCGGTCTAATTTGGACTCAACAGCTTTCTGTTTTTTAGTTAAGCTTGGCATTTTTAGTAATCTTTAAGTGATTGTACTGATTCCGGAAAATTATTTTACCGGAAACTCCCCTTCTACTGTGATACCCATGCTGCGGGCTGTTCCTGCCACCATTCTCATGGCTGACTCAACTGTAAAACAGTTTAAATCGGGCATTTTTGCTTCAGCGATGGCCTGTACCTGTGACCAGGATACCGTTGCCACTTTTTTCCTGTTTGGCTCGGCAGATCCTGATTTCAGTTTCGTTACTTCCAGTAACTGAACAGCTACAGGAGGGGTTTTGATAATGAAATCAAATGATTTATCGGCATAAACAGTGATAATAACAGGAAGTACTTTTCCTGCCTGATCCTGTGTTCTTGCATTAAACTGCTTGCAGAACTCCATGATGTTAACACCTTTGGCACCTAATGCGGGTCCAATTGGAGGTGCCGGATTGGCGGCGCCACCTTTTACCTGGAGTTTTATGAGGGCTGCTACTTCTTTAGCCATTTTGTTTGAGTATATAGTTCCCGGTTTTGAACATCGCTTTTCGTGGAAGCCGAATTGCTTTGTGTGTTTGCCGGAAAGGGTTGTTTATTCTTTTTCTACTTGCATATAACTTAGCTCAAGTGGTGTCTTTCTTCCGAAAATCTTAACCATTACCTTAAGCTTCTTCTTCTCTTCATTTACCTCTTCAATAATTCCTGAGAAACTATTGAATGGCCCATCAATTACTTTTACCGATTCACCAACAACAAACGGATTGTGAATGATCTCTTCTGAATCAGCGAGCTCATCTACTTTTCCTAATATTCGGTTGACTTCAGAAATCCTTAACGGTGCAGGAGCTTCACCCTTTGCACCCAGAAATCCGATAACACCGGTTGTGTTTTCAATTATATGTGGAATTTCTCCGGTTAATATTGCTTCTATTAACACATACCCCGGGAAATAACTACGCTCTTTACTTATTTTTTTACCGTCCTTTATCTGGTAAATTTTTTCCATCGGAATCAATACCTGAGCCACATAATCCTGCAGCTTCAAACGGGAAATTTCAGATTCAATATATTGCTTAACTTTCTTTTCTTTCCCGCTAATTGCCCTGATAACATACCACTTTTTATCGCTCATCTCGGGACTTATTAGAAAGAACTGTAAAGTAAATTCATGATAAATGAGAATATGGAATCCATTCCAAATACCACTATCCCAATGATCAGCGAGGCCACTAACACAACAATGGCACTGCTTTGCAGCTCACTCCATGTAGGCCAGGATACCTTGTGCATCAACTCATTGTAGGAATCCTTAATATATGCGCTGATTTTTTCCATGATCTGTCACTCTTGTTTTGAACTCTTATTAAAATTATGATTGTTTACAGACAATCAACTGTAATTATTGTAATCTTCTTAGCTGGCAGATCTCATTTTCTGTTTCTCTGCCGGTCATTAATCATGCACGGGTGGAGAGACTCGAACTCCCAGCCAATGGTTTTGGAGACCACTACTCTACCAATTGAGCTACACCCGTAACTTAAACTTAACTCTTTCACCACTACGCTACCTCCCGATCACTATCGTTCAGATTGCTCATGGCAGAGCACTTCATATTTTCATCAACTTAAAGATATCGCGCGCTTTCGCATTTCAATCAAAGCCGACTGTATTATTCTTCAATGATCCTTAATCAGGATTTAAAAAATAACACAATTCCGAAAGATTACAGCCGGACCCTTGTGAGGTACCCGGCTGCAATCTACCGGAATGAAATTATTACTTAATGATTTCGATTACCTGTCCGGCACCTACTGTTCTACCACCTTCACGGATAGCGAAACGAAGTCCTTTATCCATTGCAACAGGAACGATAAGTTTTACAGTGATAGTAACGTTATCACCTGGCATTACCATCTCACGTCCTTCAGGAAGTTCGATTTCACCTGTAACATCGGTTGTTCTCAAATAGAACTGTGGACGATATTTATTGTGGAATGGAGTGTGACGTCCACCTTCTTCTTTTTTAAGTACATAGATCTCAGCTTTGAAATCTGTGTGCGGAGTGATTGATCCGGGTTTAGCTACAACCATACCACGACGGATATCGTTCTTCTCAATACCACGAAGCAATAAACCTACGTTATCACCAGCTTCACCTTTGTCAAGGATCTTACGGAACATTTCAACTCCGGTAACTGTAGATGTAAGTTTTTTCTCCTGCATTCCAAGGATATCAACTGTATCGTTTGAGTTGATAATTCCTCTTTCAATACGACCGGTTGCAACGGTACCACGACCAGTGATCGAGAATACGTCTTCAACAGGCATAAGGAATGGCTTATCAATATCACGTGGAGGAATTGGAATGAAAGTATCAACTGCTTCCATCAATTCATTGATTTTTGGAACCCAGTTAGCATCGTTATTCAATCCACCCAAAGCTGATCCACGAATGATTGGAGTATTATCACCATCAAACTGATAGAAGCTAAGCAATTCGCGAATTTCCATCTCAACAAGATCAAGAAGTTCTGGATCGTCAACCATATCCACTTTATTCATGAAAACTACAATCTTTGGAACTCCTACCTGACGTGCAAGAAGGATGTGCTCACGTGTTTGTGGCATTGGTCCGTCAGTTGCAGCAACTACCAGAATAGCACCGTCCATTTGTGCAGCACCTGTAACCATGTTTTTTACATAGTCAGCGTGACCTGGACAGTCAACGTGAGCATAGTGACGGTTTCCCGTTTCATACTCTACGTGAGAAGTATTAATTGTAATACCTCTTTCTTTCTCCTCAGGAGCGTTGTCGATTGAAGAGAAATCACGTACTTCAGCAAGTCCCTGCGATGCAAGAACTGAAGTGATAGCAGCAGTGAGGGTAGTTTTACCGTGGTCAACGTGACCAATAGTCCCAATGTTTACGTGGGGTTTGGAACGATCAAATTTTTCTTTTGCCATTTTTTTATGGGTTATTAAGACGTTGTTTTTATTAATTGATTTTTGTTTCCTGTACCTGCGATCCTGCTAATCCACGCCTGAACAACAGACTACACGGCTTCGACAGGAAATATTACTTTACTATATATATATGCACTTTTACATGCAGCTTTTCTTTTGTTGTCAGGCAGATACAGATTCAATCACTCTTCCGCCCTATGCTATTCTTAATAATCAGCCCCATTCCTGAAACCGATAAACCCAACCGGTGGTCGCCGGTTTGAGCCAATGACCAGGATCGAACTGGTGACCTCATCCTTACCATGGATGTGCTCTACCGACTGAGCTACATTGGCTTGTGAGCTGAAACTGTAACCTTTTAAGGTGACTGCCACACCAGCCCAGTGGTTTATTGTTGATTACTCCCGGCGTTACGGTATTTTACTTCTCATCGGTCTTAAAGTCAATAACTTAACAGATATCAACCCTATCTCCTTTTGCAAGCCCTTGTTTGCACAATTGCTTCTCTGAATCCTGGAGCGGAAGACCGGGCTCGAACCGGCCACCCTCAGCTTGGAAGGCTGATGCTCTACCAAATGAGCTACTTCCGCTTATATTTTAAGAACACTTGGAAGTCTGATGTCTTACCATCCCGATAGCAATCGGGAGAGCTACTTCCGCTTATATTTTAAGAACACTTGGAAGTCTGATGTCTTACCATCCCGATAGCTATCGGGAGAGCTACTTCCGCTTATATTTCTGATCCAATCAACTGACAATCAATTTCCCCGATTTCGGGAGTTTTATATCAGTCTTATATTATGTATCCGTACGACCCGGAACATGTAATTTTAACCAGTATTATATGTGACCACTCCCTTTTTGATCCCAAGTGAGATACTTTAAGTGGTGGGGAGAGAAGGATTCGAACCTTCGAAGTCGTAAGACAACAGATTTACAGTCTGTCCCATTTGGCCACTCTGGTACCTCCCCATGCAAAAAATTTCAACATCTAAAGAACTGAGCCGATGGAGGGATTCGAACCCCCGACCCACTGATTACAAATCAGTAGCTCTGGCCAACTGAGCTACATCGGCATTATTAATTAATTATATAGACACTCAAAGAACACCCCAAAATTTGGGATTGCAAATGTATGAAACATATTTTGATATACAAACAGTTGCTGAAAAAATTTATAATGGATTATTTCAACACCCGAAAAGTTATCAACTTCTTAAAAATATGACACAAATTGACTTTAAAGCTAACTTTCCATGCAGTTTAAGTGAAAATTAAATCGTCTATAAATCAAGTAACTAACAAACTTTTGAAATTTGTCAAATATGTTTTACATTTGTTACTAATAGTATATTTAAAGAACTTCCGAATCATGTTCAATTCAAACCTAAAATGCCTGATATCAATCAATTTGATCCTGGCAACATTCGTATTTGCCTCACCGGTTTCGGCACAAAACGTAGGAATCGGAACCGCCACACCTGCAGAAAAACTCCATGTTATCGGAAATGTCAGGGTTTCTACACTAGCTGGATTAGGAAACCGCATTGTTTTCGCAGACCCTCTTGGAACATTAGTTGCCGGCTCCGGATTAACCTCCCCGGCCTGGTTAACTACCGGTAATACCGGTTTGGTTGGAGGTAACACAACCACTCCCGGCACCAATTTTCTTGGGACAACCGATGCTCAAAACATTTGCTTCAGAACAAATAATATTGAACGTGGCCGCTTTAGTGCTCTAGGCGAATTCTTCGTAGGTGCCTTGAATACAGTTATTGCAGGTGACCTTATGAATTCAGTAGGTAATGCCACATTCCCCTGGGCTATAAATGGTTATGTACCGGCAGGTGCAAATGGAGGAGGTGTTTATGGACAAGTACAAGGAGGTAATGGTACCATTTTCGCCTCCGTTCAGGGAGAATATGGTGGCACAAATGCAAGTGGCGCCGGCGTAAGAGGTCTCGCAATAAACCCTGCTTCAATAGGAGTGCAGGGTACCGAAGCTACATTACTTGGCTGGGCAGGATTGTTTAATGGGGATGTCGGAGCTGTCTTACCGGGTGGATTCTTTACCGTTTCGGATATGCGACTGAAAACCAATATTACTCCAATTGAAGGTGCCCTCGATAAAGTGAACAAACTGAAATCGTATTCGTATGATGCTAATGTTGCCGGATATCCCAAGTATATTAACTCTTCCCGCCGTACTATTGGGTTCCTTGCTCAGGAAGTTGAGCTGATTATTCCGGAAGCTGTGACTGAAAAACGAATTCCTTCATTGAATGTCGGACGTACAGACACCGATAAGGTTCATGAATCTATGTTGGTAAAAGCTGTAAGTTATGATGCAATTATTCCGGTCCTCGTTGAGGCAATTAAAGAACAACAAATAATAATAGAAAATCTAAATAAGCGAATAAATTCGCTTGAGAAATCTTCAAAATAATTCTTCAAATGAGAAAATTTTTAATTCTTAAAAGTCTTTGTCTGACTTCATTTCTAACGATCCCTTTTGCAGCAATTTCGCAAAATGTAGGAATTGGCACCGCTACTCCGCTCGAAAAACTGCATGTGATTGGTAATATCCGATCTTCAACTCTTGCCGGAGTCGGTAACAGAATTGTTTTAGCAGACCCAAATGGAACCCTTATAACTGCCACCGGAGCAGGATCTCCTGCCTGGATGACTACGGGGAATTCGCTGACTAACATTACAACCAATTTCCTTGGGACCACAGATCTCATGGCTTTAGGTATCAGAACCAATAACCTGGAAAGAATGCGGATTCTTGCTAATGGTCAGGTTTCCGTTAATAACATAGCCCCTTTCGCAACTTCCCAATTTTCTTCTTATTCAACATTAACTTTCGATGCTGTAGTTGGTGCCGCCACCGGTACCGGCGATGGCGTATATGGTCAAAATACGAGTACCGGCGCAACACCCGGCTCGGGAGTTACCGGAATCTCTACTTCATCTACTGGCTTCGGAGTATTTGCATATAATACCAATGCTGCTGGAACTGGAATAATAGCAGCAGGCAATAATGTCCCTGCAGGTTATGCGGCTGCCGGTTCCGGGGGTGCTTTCACCGGCACACGGATTGGTATTTATTCCGTTTCTAATAACATTAATGCAGCACTTTCAAGTTCAGGTGTTATGGGTCGCGATGCTGGCGGAACATTCACTATGCTGAATGGTGGAGCAGGTGTTACAGGATCGGCCGCCAATTCTGGCGTGGGTATATTTGCTTATAATACAGGAACAACCAATTTTAGTCACGGACTATACTCTTTGATTTCTTCTCAAACGGCAGTACCCGTACTGGGAGTAGGTGGTATTTCAGGTGTGCAGGGACAAACTACAGTAGCAACCGGAACTGGTACCAGCGGATTTGGTGGCGCAAATGGTGATGGAATTTATGGAACAGCAACGGGTAATCTTGGTTATGGAATAAATGGCTTTGTAACTAACGGGGTCTCTGCTATTGGGGTATATGGATATGCTGATCCAGGAGTTGGAACCCGCTATGGAGGTTTCTTCGACAATGACCTTGGAACAACAGGAGTTAAAACTTTCCTCATCGATCACCCGCTCGACCCTCAAAATAAATTACTCAAGCATTTTTCTATGGAATCACCTGAAGTGCTTAACGTGTACAGAGGAAATGTTGTACTCAACAGTGCCGGTGAAGGAAATGTAACTTTACCTGACTATTTTGAAGCTGTAAATAATTCCAACTATAGTTACCAGCTTACCCCTATTGGAAATGCTGCTCCTGTTTTTATTAAATCAGAAATTACCAACAAACAATTTGTTGTTGCAGGTGGTAATCCCGGACAAAAAATTTCATGGGTGGTTTATACAGAAAGAAATGACCTTTACATGCAACAAAATCCCGATGAACGGGAAGCAGTTATCAATAAGACAAATGATTCTATAGGAAAGTATATGTCACCTCAATTATATGGACAACCTGCTGAGATGGGTATTCACTACAAAGACAAAACCTCCCTTAAGGCAACTACAGCCAAAACCAAAGAAGTCACCGGAGAAACAACCGAGAAATCGATTGAAGTAAAACAATAGTTGAAACAAATGTTACACACTTAATTTAAATTTACCATGCAACTGTTTCACATAAAAATATTACGAAAATTATTTTTGATTATAACTTTTTCTTTGATCACTTTTTCTGCATTCAGTCAATGTATGACTTATGTTGTACCGATGCAGGAAAAAGTAAATGGGTCTTCTGCCATTATTGAAGGAAAAGTAATTGCCAGACAAAGTTTCTGGAATGCAAACTCAAGCTTTATATACACCAGTAATATTATTGAAGTATATAAGGTTTTTAAGGGTTCGGTCTCTACAAACCAAATTGAAATAATTACTGAAGGTGGAATTGTCGGCAATCAAATGATTAAAGTTGAGCCTGCACTTGAATTAGAGATTAATGAAACAGGAGTTTTCTTTTTAATTGCGACTTCTAATCTGAATCCTGCTTCTCCATTATTACCTTCAAATCAATTTGAAGGTTTTGCTGCAAACCAATCACTCATTAAGTATGATCTGAAAGACGGTTCTGCTGTGGATGGATTACTCAACTACTCAAACATTGCTACACAAGTATATCAGCCAGTTATTCAAATGACAGGCCAAAATTATACTGAAATTATTCAGGCTAATTTTATACAAACTTCAAATTCTGGTCCCGGTGGAATCCTGTGCCACTGGTTTTTCCAACTATTACTACCATCCTCCCTTCTCCATCAACTGCAGGAACCTTTTCATTGGTTACAATTTCCGGTAATAATTTTGGTGCTGGCCCCTATGGTGGAACACGAGCACTTGAATTCAGGGATGCCAACAATGGTGGTGCGGGATTTATTCCTACACCGGCAAATCATATCATTTCCTGGACCAACACTTCTATCCAGGCATGGATTCCTACTCAGGCCGGTAGCGGAAACATCAGAGTTACCAATGATTTAAATGAAGCTACTATTTCAGGAGCAACTATTACCATCAATTACAATGAAACGAATGTAAATTCAGGTGGGGTTTATTACCAACCTGATTTGGTAAACGATAATGGTACGAGTGGGTATACCTGGCAATACAATAATGTTTTCAATGCAAATGCCGCTGCTGTTGCTTCATTCGAACGAGCATTGCAAACATGGCGTTGCGGAACATTTGTAAATTTCAATAAAGCGGGCACAACAGCTACTGCTTGTCAGGCACTTGATGGAGCTAATATTGTTACATTCGATGGATCCTGTGCACTACCTGCAGGTGTTCTTGGAGTATCATACAGCTATTACAGTGCATGTGCCGCTGGTGTGTGGTATGTGACTGAAAACGATCTGAAATTTCGTACCAATGGAACCGGAGGAATCAACTGGAACTATGGCCCTGCCCCTACTGCAGGTGGATTGTTCGATTTTGAATCTGTTGCTTTGCATGAATTAGGACATAGCCATCAGCTAGGTCATACAATTACACCTGTTACTGTAATGAATTATGCAGTTGGTCCCAACACCGATCGCAGAACGCTTACACCTATCAGTGAAACTGCTGGTGGTAATGATATTATGACACGTAGCATCGTGAATAATGCATGCGGTCCATCTGCTATGGTTGCATTGAATGTTTCCAATTGCTCCATTGCTGCTCCCGTTGCTAACTTCTCAGGAACACCAACATCTGGCTGTAATTCGGTAACGGTTACATTCACTGATCTTAGTATTGGTTCACCCACGACATGGACCTGGGCATTCCCGGGCGGTGCCCCTGCTGCATTTGTGGGACAAAATCCTCCCCCTGTTACATATGCTATTCCCGGTAACTATACCGTTACACTCACAGTAACTAACGCCTCTGGAACCGATGCCGAAACAAAAACGAATTACATAGTTGTAAATAATTGTCCTCCTCCGGTTGCTGACTTCTCTGCATCACCGCTTTCAGTTTGTGCAGGACAACCCGTGTTCTTCAATGATCTTTCAACCAACTCCCCAACGTCATGGACGTGGACCTTCCCGGGTGGAGCACCAGCATCTTCGGCATTGCAAAATCCTTCAGTCACTTATGCCGCTGCCGGAAGTTATGCCGTTACATTAACTGCGACCAATGCATATGGTGGAAATACCATCACCAAAACGGCCTACATCACTGTAGTAAACTGTCCGCTTCCACCCGTTGCAAATTTCAGTGCTACTCCTACTTCGCTTTGTGCTGGTGGTACAGTGAATTTTACCGACCTGAGTTCGAACAGTCCAAATTCATGGCAATGGTTTTTCCCAGGCGGAACTCCCGCAACTTCCATTTTACAAAACCCTGCAGTTGTATATGCAACTTCCGGAACCTATCCGGTAACTTTAATAGTTACTAATATAAGTGGCACCAACACCTTAACAATTCCTGGTTATATCACTGTAAATGTCTGCTCTGCTCCTGTAGCGAACTTTGCCGGCTGGCCAACAACAGTATGTGCAGGCTCTCCGGTAACTTATGCAGATCTTTCTACAAACACGCCAACCAGTTGGATATGGTCTTTCCCTGGCGGTACTCCCGCACTTTCTGCAGCACAAAACCCTGTCATAAATTATAATGTGGCAGGTAATTACAATGTTACTCTTCAGGCAACGAACGGATTTGGAAATAATACGATGACCAAAAATTTATACATTTCAGTTGTAGCTTGTCCTGCTTTTGGATCAGGTTTAATTGTCAATGACGGTTCACTGATTCAGGTTGAAACAGGTGCATTAGTTACTATTCAGGGAGGATTTGTCAACCGGGATAATGGAGCCAATATTGGAAGAATTGATAATTGGGGCGATATTAATTTATCTGGAGACTGGACCAATAACTCAGGTGGAAATGCATTTATAAATTCCAGCCCGGGTACAACTGATTTTAATGGTGCTGCGCAAAGTATTTTAGGTTCAACAACAACGAATTTCTATAATTTAACCTTGTCGGGAAGCGGAGTTAAAACCCTTGGTGTAAACACGGTTACTCAAGGTGTATTAAATCTGAATGATCGGGAACTTGCTACCGGTGCATACTGGATGCATGTAACAAATCCATCGAATACAGCAATCATGCGTAGTGGTGTGCTAAATTCTACCCCTGTTCAGGGATTCGTGAGCAGCACGGGAGTTGGCAGATTAAGATGGAATACCAATTCAACAAATACATACATCTTTCCTGTAGGCTCAAGCATAAATGGTGGAAGGTTCAGACCGGTTGCTCTGCGTCCTTCAAATGCTTCAGCTAATACCTATGCTATCAGATTCGTCAACAACCCAACACTGGATGGATTTGATGTGTTACTCAAAGATCCTAACCTTGGTGCTATAAATCCATTATGGTATCAGAAAATCAATAGTATCAGCGGATCAACGAATCCTGATATATCGCTTTACTTCGATAATGTTCAGGATGGAATTGCTCCACTCCCTAACTTACTCATGGCACAATGGGCTTATAATGCTCCTCCCGTTCAATGGAGATCTATATCAGGCGTTGCAATTGCAGGGGCAGCTTCACCAGTCTTGTCAAGCGTAACAAAATCGGCATGGATAAGTTTCAACACTGAAAATTTTGATCTGGCACCTCAGTCAATTCCACTTCCTGTTGAACTGATTAGTTTTACAGGTAAGTGTGATTCGAAATCAATATCTCTGGAATGGGTTACAGCATCTGAATTAAACAACGATTTCTTTGTTCTGGAAAAAAGTTTTGACGGAATTAACTTCTCGGAAGTAACACGAATCAAAGGTGCCGGAACAGTTAGTACCACAACTGCATATAAATTCCATGACCATGATCTGAAAGATGAATCACGTTGGTATTACAGATTAAAACAATTTGATTTCAATGGCGAAAGTGCTGAATCAAAAAATAATATCTATTAATTGTAATGAATCAGGTAAAAATGATGTCAGTATTAATCTGTATCCGAATCCTGTTCATGATGCTTTAAATCTTGTTATTAATCAGGATTTCTCAGGTAAAGCAGTAGTCACAATTGTAAATGTACTCGGGCAGACTGTATTCAGCCGGGAGTATCCGGTGGCAGCAGGAATACAACAAATTGAGCTCAACATTAATTACCTGGCTCCTGCCTTGTATCATATCGTAATTGAAAGTGGAAATTATAAAAAGACAGAAAAAATCATCCGTCAGGATTAATTCCAATTATTAAAATACACCAGGCCACTCCTAAAAGAGTGGCTTTTTTATTGTGTTTACATTTTAAACTTTTAGCTGTATGTGTAATCCAATGCCTTCTCATATCACTACAACTCAACCATGAAACTACTCAAACTCTTACTTCCATTTATTTTCGTTTCTAATATGGTCTTTTCACAGCAGAACACTATTCTAATTATTGCAGATGATGTAGGTACCGATTATTTTGGCATATACAGTAATTCTATTGATACTGCAAACACCCCAATCATCCGTCAGTTTGCGGATAATGGAATTAAATTCAGTTATGCCTGGGCAAATCCGGTATGCTCTCCTACCCGTGCTGGGATTTTCACTGGAAGATATAGTTTCAGAACCGGTGTGGGAGGTGTAATCACCAACCAACAATCGCCTCAACTCGACACAGCGGAAATATCGATTCCGGAATTGTTAAAGTATCATGCTCCGGTGAATTTTGCAACAGGATCATTTGGAAAATGGCACCTCCACAATTCAAGTCCACAAAAATATTTATACCCCAATCAAATGGGTTATGATGCTTACTCCGGAAATTTTAATGGAGCAATACCTGACTTTTTCAACTATGTGTCCATTACAAATGGCGTTGCCGATACAGTTACAACTTATGCAACGACTCAAACGGTGACCGATGCAATTAACTGGCTCGATACGCTGCCAAACGGGAAGACATTTTTTATGTGGCTCGCATTTAATGCGCCACACACACCATTTCATAAACCACCGGATACCTTACATACCGTTCCCGGATTAATTGGAACGGTGGCACATATCAATAACAATCCGAAATTGTATTTCAAAGCTGCACTTGAAGCTGTAGATTCCGAAATCGGAAGGCTGCTTTTGTTTCTTCACCAAAACAACTTAGCAGACAGCACTAATATAATTTTCATTGGCGACAATGGTAATGATAAAAGAGTAGCCCAAATTGCAGACACTTCACATTGTAAACAATCGCTATATGATTACGGGGTACATGTTCCAATGATCATTACCGGACCCGCAGTTGTAAATCCGGGAAGAGTCAGCAATCTGTTAGTGAATACAACCGATCTGTTCATTACAATTCTTGAACTTTCCGGTTTCTCCAATTGGCCAAATTTTATACCTCCTGCATTTTTACCTAATGATTCACAAACACTATTGCCGGAAATTCAAAATATTAATGCCCCAGCCAGTGATTGGATATTCTCAGAACAATTCAGTCCGGTTCCGGTATATTATGATGGAAAAACAATCAGAAACCATTCACATCAATTGATCCGGTTCGATAATGGCACAGAGGAATTGTATGATATGATGGTTGATTCCCTTCAACAAAATAATTTATTGTTGGGATCATTGAACACTGTCGATCAAAGCAATTATAATTTTCTTTGCTCCGAATTAAATAACCTTCTTGGCAGTTCCGGATGCTCTTTCACATCTTTACCAAACAGCATCAACACACAGGACGAGATTCGTGTCTTTCCGAATCCATTTGAAACATTCTTAACATTTTCAACTCCCGAAAATAGTGGCTTCCCTGTAAAGGTTAGCATTTCTTCTACATCAGGACAAAAAGTATTTGAAAAAATGAATGAAACCGGACTTTCAACAATAGAAATCAAGATTGATCTTCCCAACGGGATCTACTTTATGGAAGTAATTACCACTACAGGCACTTTTAAAAAGAAGATTTGTAAGTTGTAGTCTATTTGGAAAGAATCAAACATATTCAATAAAAATCCCGGAAAAACTGCATTCAATCAGTTGATCCGGGATTTTTTACATCCTGCCAAAGGCAGTTGGCATTTTATTGCCTGATGATATCAATTTTTCTGGCCGTTCTTCCTTTAGGTCCTTTAACATTCATGAAATAAACACCCTGACTCAAAGTGGTTACAGGAACTCTGAAATTTGCATTGTTATAAATATTACTGTAAACCAAAACTCCAAACTGGTTATAAATTTCCACTGCAAACTCCCCATTCATGTCACCATAAACCTGAACGTAATCATTTGCAGGGTTCGGATAAACAATCAAATTGTTATAATCAGCAGCAATCTCATTAAATCCTACTGTTCCGGTTGTATCAATTAACACTGAATCGCTGGCTAACGAAAGGGCAAGTAAATATTCCGATGCAGTTATGGCTGTTACATTACTTAATGTTAATGGCAAAGTAACTTTTGCACCAACATTATCAACGATAACAATTCCTAATCGGTTAAGCAACCCAAATCCATTCACATTACTCTGGTCTGTTCGCACAATTGCAAAATCCATAGACCCTGATGAATAATTATTATGACTGAATGTAATCAGATCTACTGAAGGGGTTCCCATCCAGCATCCTGTAAAATCGGCATTAAAGTAAGAAGGAGAAACCAGTGCAGTATCATAATTCAGGGTGAAGGCAATTCCATAAATACTGTCAACAGGTAAAGTACTTGTACCTAAATATACTTCAACAATAACGGTATCGCTTAATGAAGCTGTATCCGGATTGGTGACAACATACATTTCCGGTGCAGGCAACAAACTTGTTGAAGGCGCAGATAATCTGAAGGGATGAGTTAATCCGTAATTTAAAGATACAGCAGTAGTATCATCTGCATCAACAACACCATTACCATCGGTATCAGCATGTTTTAAGTTAGCTCCATTGGCAAACTGAGCCGACCAATCAGTAGCAGGCTGTGCTACCCAGGCAAGTGATGCACCTGCTCTTACTGGACCGGTATAACCATAAGCTAAACCTATATTGAGGATATCAGTATTATCGGCCACCAGATCGTAATTTGCATCACCAGGCCAAACAACTGAAGTCGGTGGTACACATGATGAGAAAGACCATCCGGTATTTCCACCTAAATCGACACTATTTGCTCCAGCATAAAACTGAGCACCACCGGTTGCAAGCATATTCTTCAATAAGACATAATCAAGACAAATCTGACCTGTCGATTTAGTAAGTGTTCCTAAACCAGAATATCCTTCAACCTGAATCGGGAATCCACTGTTTCCATTTGAAGTTATATCACCTGTTAAGGTCATATTGTTGATACGAACAAGCTTTCCGGGATTGTTAAGCACCACATCCCCACCAACATAAGGTAATGAAAGTGTAACATCATCAGCAAACTCTGCATATCCTGCAGTGATTGTTGAGTTGATATTTACAAAATCTCCTGAGCAAATAAGCTATCACAAGAAAATGCACCCTGAGTATTAGCAGTTCCTGTAAAGGTAACTGAATTAAAATGTGCACCCTGAGGTTGGAATGAAAGGAATGAACTTGTCATCACAACATTGGCACTGCCTCCATTTATGGTAACCGCACCACCTGTTACATAAAATCCCAGAGTAGTGATTGTAGAAGTACTTAAATTCAGAGTACCCGCGCCACCAATATTTACATCTCCCGTATTTATATCATGACCATTAGTATTAAGAGTACCACCAATCCCAGCGAAATGAGAAAGTTCAGCCGCGTCAAGCATATCCCATGTTCCTGTTCCATTGAAATATAAACCGGTTAATTGATTTCCTCCTGTGGCTATGGTGTTCCCAACATTTGGGGAAGTAAGTACAATTAGCACATTGTATGGATTCAATTCCGGAGCTAATGCAACAGAACCATTTACATTCAAACCATAGTTTCCACTTGAACTGTAAAGTACTGTTGCATTTGGAATTGAAGCGAAACTAATATTATTACAATATACTCCCAATGTTGGATGTACATATACAGTATCTCCGGATTGTGCAAATGAATTTGCATCAAAAATAACATTATCCTGCTTTAAAGGCTGGCATTCACCACCTGTACCACCGGAAGCAAGCGACCAATGTGCATTGTCGTTCCAGGTACCGGTTCCTCCTACCCAATACAAATCTCTTGAAGGAGAGGTATTGATGGTCCATCCTGTATTATTTCCTAAATCTGTGCTGTTATTTGCAATAAATGTAGCACCACCGGATGCCTGAATGTCTTTTAAAATCGCATTATCTACCTGAACAATTCCTGTTGCTTTTATAAATTGTGCATTAGCTCCAAATGGGTTGTACTTAGCTAAAGAAATTGTATTTGAGCAAGAACTTGATGTTATAAAAGCATCGTTAACTTGTAATGTATCAAATAAAAATTGATTAACAGACTGAGCAAGCCTTACAGTATCAGAAGTTATTTTATAAGCATTTGATGATTTTCTGAAGTCTGCAACAATGGAAGTTAAATCCGTGATAGTAACAACATCATAGGAATCAAAAGCATTACAAATTAGAGTGCCAATATAAGCATCAGCATAACAGGTTACATTATTAAATTGTGCAGGCGTTCCAAGCATTTCAAAAGCTAATGAACCAAAGGCTTCCATAACTAAATTGGCATTTGCACCTGAAACTGTCAGCAAAGCTCCGAATAAAGTATATCGTTCACTTAAATATAATGTTGATGTGCCAAAGTTGAATGTGATTGGATTAATTCCTGCATTTGCAAATATTCCTTTTGAATGAATATCGAAATTTGCTGTATTGAAAGTTCCTTTTTGACTTGATAATCCCTCACATGTTAGTTCATCAGCCAAAGTTACTGATCCATTAGTATTAATATTTACGCCTTGTAAATTTATTCCCGCACTAAACAGCGTGCTTGCAGGTGAACTACCGGCAAACTGCAATTCATAAATACTCCACTGCACATTCGGACTGAGAGTGAGAGAACCATGTAAAATTATAGAGCCTGGAAATAATGACGGTGTGATTTCAGGATTGAATCCAACACCAGTCCAGTTCATGTTATTACAGGTTGCAGGTGAATTGGTAATAGTAACCACCTCACCGTTTGCAGTGAATGAATTGGCATCAAAAACTACATCATCCAATAACGAAGGAATACAATTCCCTCCTGCGCCACCGCTGCTGAGCGACCAATTATTCTCATCTTCCCAGTTTCCTGTTCCGCCAATCCAATAAAGAGTGCGTGGGGTTGCAGAAGTGATAGTCCATCCGGTATTTCCACCACCATCAACACTGTTATTTGCAATGAAAGTAGCCCCACCGGTTGCTAATATTGATGTCAGGTTCACATAATCAATAGTAACTGTTCCTGCAAGCACATTCAATGTTCCCGAGCCTAAAAAATCGATAGGTTGAAAATGTACAGGTTGACCACATGTACCGTTCATAGTGAAAGATGTAGTTGAAGTCAGCTGTCTGATTTTGAAAAACACATCCGGAACAAGCAATGCAACTGTATTGGCCGTGAAGTTACAATCTAAAGTAGTATTCCCCGAAAAGGTTGCATCAGAACAAGTAACTGTTGTCCATGATGAATTTGTATAGAAAGTGCCATCAGCAGTTAAATCGTTACAGGTAATTGAACCAATTACTTCCGAATTACTCTGAAAATAAACATCATTGAAAGTATGACCAGTTGACCATAAATACATTTTAGAAGTAACAGCATTTATAAAATTTAAATTGCTGGCTGCGGCATTCAGAGTTACATTACCGTAATAACTATTAAAAGTATTGCTGATATTTATCTCAGATGTTCCAAAATCTCCGGCAGCAGTATTTCCGGTACCTCCAAAAATGAATTGTTCAGTTGTAACATCAAAATTGTTGGTTGTAAATAAACCATTATATACAAAAATACTTTTAGTAACTATTGATTCCGTCAGGAGATAGGAACCGCTGCCCATAAAGTATAGAGTATCCAAGCCATTTCCTGCTTGTTCAATTGTGTTTCCAACCGAAGCACCATAAAAATTAATCCTCTTCACAGAAAAATTCATGGCAGCATTCAACTTAAACGATCCATAAACATTCAGTTGGTTTGGGTTGCCTAATATGGAAGGATTGAATTGTGCTCCTGTCCAGTCCATAGTATTGCAATAAATTAAAGTATTATCCAATGTTACTTGTTGCCCTGTTGCAGAAAATGAATTGGCATCGAAATAAACATTGTCATTTAAAGTTGGAATTGCCGTGTGGAATATGGTACCACCACTGGTAGTTGCCCAATGATTTCCGTAATCACTCCAATTTCCACTGCCACCTACCCAATAATAGTCAGCAGCCTTTAAGGCTAGAGTATTTAAAAGGATTATTAATCCTGTAAGCATTAAACTGCTTATGTTTTTAGTCCGCATTTTGTATTCGCCTTGATTTTTCATATTCCGCGATTTTAAAGATAGATAGTTCATGAGTTATTTTCACGGTACAATATTAAATACACATGAACTCCTGAAAAAATTCATAAATCAACGTTTGCCGAAGACTATTTTTATATGTAAGTAAATTTATATATCTATAATTCAATTGTTTATATAATATTTATTATAAATATTTTGTTATATATTTGCACTTTGCCGAATAATCATGTCTGAAACACCTAAAAATAAGTTATCAGAATTACTCCATTCACTAACTATTTCTGAGCAAAAGAGCTTCGAAACTTATCTTAATTCCCCATTTTTCAGATGTGACAAGGAACTTTTGATCCTTTTTAACAGGTTACTAAGTTACCCCAATTCATCGAAAGAGGCGGCATTTGCCCATCTTTTTCCCGGATTCCCTTATAATGACAAGCAAATGCGGTATTTAATATCGGACTTGAACCGTCATATTGAGAACTTTATTACTATAAAGGCTCTTGATAAGAAAATACTGCTCAAGAAAGCAATTGCGGCTAAATCGCTCAGTGACCGGGGTTGTGAAAAAGCATACAACCATGTTCATCTGGAAATCACCACAGGTAATCATTTTCAAAACAGTGCATTTTTCCGGTTGCAGTTCGAACATGCCGAAGAGCACCTCTCTCATGTAGCCCGGATAGAATCCAGAAAAAACATTCCCGATTATGGATCCGTGATGAATCATTTGGACACTTTTTACATTCTGAAGAAATTACAGCTTAGTTGCGAAATTGCTAATATGGCTAATATCCTGAACAGGAAAATTGAAATTCCACTGATTGATGAAATCAATAAACTTGCAACATCATCCCCATACCAAAATACTCCTGCCATAAGTATCTATTTTAATTTGCTGCAAACACTCACCAGCAATAATCCCGAAGATCATTTCAAAGAAGCAGAGAAACTTATTAAATTTAATTCTGGTTTATTTGACCCCAAAGAACTTAATGAGCTTTATCAGTACATTAAAAATTATTGCGTAAGAAAAATAAATCAAGGATATACCGAATATTTGAAGACATTATTCGGCATTTACAAAGATATGCTAGGAAACACCAAACTAACGCAACACGAATATATGTCGCAGTATGAATTTAAAAATATTGTGAGTATCAGTCTGAGGCTTGGCGAGAAAAAATGGTGCAAAGAATTTCTTGAAAAACAACTTTCACTAATACCACCTCAGGAACGCAGCAATGCATCTGCATATAATACTGCCTACTATTATTTCATGACAGATGAATTTAAAAAGGCTATCCGTAAACTACAGGAAGTTGAGTTAAACGACGTATTCTATCAACTTGATGCCAGGGTTATTTTGTTGAAATCATACTATGAACTTGATGAAACGGAAGCCTTTTTCTATCAGGTATCATCATTCCGTCTATTTCTGTTACGCAACAAAGGTATTTCCGAATTTCAAAAAACAATATACAGAAATCTGATTAAATTTTTAGCAGCCATTATGCGAGCAGGTATCAGCACAACAAAACTGAAAGCTATCCGCGTTGAAATAGAAAAGGAACGGAATGTTGCAGATCCTGCCTACTTAATGCGAAAAATAGCTATTGCTCTAGGGGAGCCATAAATTTTATTTCGCCAGGACCATCAGCGAATATCCACCCAAAACCCTTACTCCAAAATCAGGATTCATAGCATAGAGTAATTTTCTTGGCAATTTCATTAATCCTGACTTGACTGACCTGGAAGGTAAGTCAATGTAGGAGCCGGTATAAAAATAATCAACCACCTCATATCCGGTATCTTTTAATGCTGCCAATGCAGTATCTTTTGTATAATAATGAATGTGTCCTGAATTTCTTCGCTTACGCATTAAGGGCTCGCCTCTCCAGACCGATTGCACTGAAAGATCTAATGGAATATGAAAGATATTGTACTTGCCTTTACCGTGCATTGCCCTGAGGAAACCATAAAAATCTTCGACATGCTCAAAAACATCAATTAAAAGGACCAGATCGAACACTTCATTTATATCGGTCAGATTTTTCAGATAAAACTTCAATTTTTCGTTCTCCCGGCTTTTGGAGAGTTCATAAGCTTGTGGTGAAATCTCATAACCAGTAAAGGATACAGAATCGGTCATTTTCTGTTGCAGCTGCTTTAATATTTCACCCGCTCCACAACCAATTTCCGCAACCTGGGATGGTGTCAGGTTATTCTTTGTAATTATTTTATAAATATTCGATGCTTTCCAACCTGCATCTTCTATATGCCAGTTTGGATGTTTTTCAAGATAACCCCCCTCAGAATAAAACCCGTCAGCCATTTCTCGTTTCAATATCTGTTAAGAAAGCAAAAGTAAAAAGAAATCTGCCCTCTGCAACAATACTTCCAATTGAATGCCATAAAAAAAGGAGGAATAGCTCCCTCCTTTTATTCAAATCTTACCATACGTTAATCAAACACCTCTCAATTTCTCTTTGTGCTTGGTAATCTGGCGGCGAAGTGCTTCAACAGCTACATCTGTTGCCTCTTCAAATGTTTTGCATTGCTCTTTGGCAAATAATGTTTTTCCCGGTGTGTTTATCTTAATTTCTGCAATTTTATTTTCGGAGTTATCTGACTTATCAAGTCTTAAATAAACTTCGCTGTCAATAATGCTGTCGTAAAACTGAAACAGCTTGTCAACTTTTTCTTCAACAAACTGCAACAATTTTTTATCGGCAGTAAAATGAATCGACTGAACTTTTATTTTCATAGCATATTGGTTTTATCAGGCCTTAGGATGGGCCTGTTTGTAAATATTTTTGAGCTTTTCAATGGTATTGTGCGTGTACACTTGTGTAGCCGCCAAACTGGCATGACCTAATAACTCTTTGACTGCATTAA
Source organism: Bacteroidota bacterium (assembly GCA_016713525.1). Classification (GTDB taxonomy): domain Bacteria; phylum Bacteroidota; class Bacteroidia; order AKYH767-A; family OLB10; genus JADKJB01. The sequence goes on from JADJOZ010000016.1 coordinate 161,382, forward strand.
TTTCGGCACCGTTATTCAACATATGAGTGGCAAAAGTGTGTCTTAATATATGAGGGTTCTTCTTATCACCGGTGGTTACCTGTCCGAGGTATTTCCTTACTAATCTATAAACGAACTTAGGATATACTTTGTTACAACGGTTGTCGAGAAATAAGTTCAATGATTCAACTCCATTGTCGGTGATAAATGCTGATCGGGCAGTTATATATTCTTTCAATTGAGTCATTACAGTTCCTGATAAAGGAATTATACGTTCCTTATTTCTTTTACCCAGTACCTTAACTGCCTGATTACTAAAATTAATATCTGAAATTTTAAGATTTACCAGTTCAGATAAACGCATCCCGCTGCCAGAAAACAATTCCATAATGCTTCTGTCACGGATACCTTTAAATCCTTCTTCAAACTCAACACCATCAAAAGTGACTCCATCCTTTTTCATCAATAAAAGCAGGCAATCTTTTGGGCACTTTCGGTGACTGTATTTTCACCATAGGATTTTGATCCAGAACCTTTTCGCGGATTAAAAAAACGAAAAAAAGATTTTAATGCAGTGATTTTCCTGTTGACTGAACGGGCAGCAATTTTGTCTTCCATTAAGCTAACTATCCACGAACGGATATAGAAATGAGAGACTTCTGAAATTTGTGTGGTTTGATATTCCTTTTGAAGGTAATCTAAAAATTGAGTCAAATCTGACTCATATGCTGTTAGCGTATGTGCTGAATACCTCTTCTCATACTGAAGATGGGATAAAAAACGCTTTAATGGCATCCGGGTTGATTTCCATCAAAGATAATAACTCTTTGAACAAAATCAGCCCGGAAATCCAAAAAAATTACAAGCCTGTGTTTTCTGCTGCGCGTAAAGTATCGCGGTAAATAGCTTTTTTCACAGTGGTTCTGCGGGTAATTGATGGCTTTTCAAATGCCTGACGTGATCTTAGGGCACGAACTACACCGGTTTTCTCGAATTTCTTCTTGAATTTCTTTAAAGCTTTGTCGATTGACTCGTTTTCTTTGATTGGAACAATGATCATCTACTTAATTTTTAAGGGATTGCAAAGATAATAAAAATTCTCAATCCAAATGATATTTAATGTAATTTTTCACCTTTAACCTAAATCACCAGTCAATGTTGCGAAAAGTGACCAAAAAAATTTTGGAATTGGTGTATAAACCTTTAGTGGTTCAGTACCTAAAAAGCGATAGACCATACAATTACAAGAATTTAAAACTAATTGTTACCAAAGGGGTCTTCCACCCTGCGTTCTTTAATTCCAGCCTGATTTTGGCAAAATTTACCGATAATCTGGATCTTCAAAATAAAAAAGTTCTGGAAATCGGCTCCGGATCCGGCCTCATTTCATTGGTTGCAGCTTCAAAAAGTGCAATTGTTACAGCCATCGACCTCAACCCCGATGCTGTTTTCTGCACCCAACAAAATGCTAATCGAAATAATCTTTCCATTAACTGCATCCTATCAGATCTGTTCCAATCCCTGCCCCAAACTAAATTTAATGTCATCCTCGTTAATCCCCCGTATTTTCCTCAAAATCCGGCAAACAATGAACAATTAGCCTGGTATTGTGGATTTAATCACGAGTACTTTCATCGCTTTTTTGAACAACTTCCTAATTATCAAAATGATACATGCGAAGTATTTATGATACTTTCTGAAGATGTTGCGCTCCGTGAAATTGAACAAATTGCTATAAAATTCAATTTTCGATTTCAACTTTTGACTTCTAATTTTAAAGGACTGGAATGGAACTATATTTATAAGATTGAGAGGCATAAAAACCGTTGACACTAACATTGTCGACATGTAATTTATGTCTATATTTGAATAATCTGCACCACAAAACTTTCAGCATAACCACAACCCGGGCAACTTTTCAACTGAAAGTCTCAAATCCATTTTGAGTACTTTAGTTTATTTCAATATTTTCAACCATCCGTTAACAGCATCTGAAATTGCTGAATTTGCCCACCATTTTGCTCAATTAACCTCAATCATTAAAGAATCACCTCGAATTCCTTGTTGACCAAGAACTGGTTTATAATCACAAAGGTTATTACTTGATTAATGACGAGTTTGAAAATGTTGAACGAAGAGAATCTGGATCCTCAATGGCTGAAAAAACCTGGCCTAAGGCTTACTCTCAATCAGTACTCATCAGCAAGTTCCCTTATGTAAGAAGTGTGGTTATTTCAGGATCACTTTCAAAGGGATTTATGGATGAGAATTCCGACATTGATTTTCTCATCATTACTGAACCCGGCAGATTGTGGATAACCCGATCTTTACTTGCATTATACAAGAAGCTTTTTCTCTTCAATTCACACAAATATTTTTGTGTGAATTATTTTATTGATACTAACAATCTGACTTTACCCGATAAAAATATATTTATTGCCACAGAACTTATGTTCGCTGTTCCGGTTTATAATCCTGATGTGCATCGTAATTTTCTGGAAAGCAATAAGTGGGCTATGCAGTATTATCCTTCTAAAAAAATGGATATTCCTTTTGATCCGGAAAAATTCCCCCCACCTCCTGTCTCAAAAAAGGTTGCAGAAAAAATTCTTGGTGGATGGCCAGGAAAAATACTCGACAAGTTACTGATGAAAATAACTATTGGTTTCTGGCAGAAAAAATTCCGCACCATGAAGAAAAAGCAATATGAACGCGACATGAAATCGGACGCAGGAGTTGCCAAACATCATCCAAATGGTTTTCGCGATCGTGTGCTTCAGGAATATGAGGAGAATTACAATCAGATTCTGATAAAACTAAATGCATGTAAACAAAATTCTCCTATAAACTAATTTACCATTTTTCATGAAGAGAATTTTACTTACTCATTCCTATTTTCTGCGATTTGATCCCAAACAATGGGATATCATGCAACCTTACGCGCCTCTGGGAACGTTGTACGCTGCCTCCGTTCTCAGAAACAAAGGTTGGCATTTACCATGTGCAAATTTGCCAATGAAAAAAACATTCCTGTATTCGTAAACAGTTCCGATGCAACCGATCATTTTGAAAAATATCTTCAAAAAGGAGCTACTGCAGTTTTAAAAGGAGAAGGAGAATTCACTTTACTGGAAGTACTAAAATCGCAATTTGCAGGTCATGAAATAAACGCCATTCCCGGTGTAATCACTCAGAAGGATTCCGGATTTATAAAAGCTCCTCCAAGAGAAGTGGTAACTAATCTCGATGAAATACCTTTCCCTGCTTTTGATCTGGCCGATATGAACCGGTACAGATCGGAATGGATAAAAAAACACGGGTATTTTTCTATTAATATGAGCACCACCCGCGGATGTCCTTTTAAATGCAACTGGTGTGCAAAACCTATATACGGAAACCGTTATAACTCCCGGTCACCTGAAAATGTTGTCAATGAAATAAAATTGCTTCAGACCCAGTTTCAAATTGATCACATTTGGTTTTGTGACGATATTTTCGGACTAAAACCCGGCTGGACACGACAATTTGCTGAATTGATTAAGCAAGAAGGATTAAAGATCAAATATAAAATCCAAAGTCGTGTTGATTTACTTTTACAGGAAAATAATATTGAAGCCCTTGCAGAATCAGGATGCGATATTGTTTGGGTTGGTGCTGAATCGGGCTCCCAGAAAATTCTGGATGCCATGGATAAAGGAACAACCATTTCGCAGATAGAACAAGCTACATATTTGCTGAAAAAACATCACATCAAACCTGCCTTTTTTCTTCAGTTTGGATATCCCGGTGAAACCGACGAGGATATTAATCTGACAGCAAAAATGGTTAGCAAGTTGCTCCCTTATGATATCGGAATTTCTGTTTCTTATCCGCTTCCCGGGGACCAAGTTTTACGAGAATGTAAAATCACAGTTAAGTCAGAAAACTAACTGGACAGATTCCGATGAACTTGCTTTGATGTTTTCAAATACATATCCATCTGAATACTACAAACATCTGCATCGTTATATTCATAAAAATTATCGCCGCCATCAGGGTGTCGATGTACTTAAGAACTTAGTTTCAGGAAAAGAAAAATGGAATCCCTTAAATTTAAAAAGGGCCGCATGGAGCGTTTATCATATTCCAGGTGAATGGAAACACAAAAAGGAAATGACACGGATTGCACATTCAACCATTCCATCCAATTCAAGTAATGGTTCGGTGTCGCAAACTGCACATGCGTTTGATGTAATGGCAAGCAATTACGACAGTGATTTTACATTCACTCAAACAGGTGAATTGCAACGCAACAGAGTGCATGCCTATCTGTTAAAAGAAGCCCCACCTGCCATATTTAAAAATGTGCTGGAAGTAAATTGTGGCACCGGTTATGATGCGTTTTGGATGGTTGATAAAGGCTATTATGTTTTGGCTACCGATGCCTCTGCGCAAATGATTGCCAAGTGTCAACAAAAAAAGACAGCACAGCATCGCGTAGAATTTATTCAAACCCCATTTCAGGAATTACAAAAAATGGAAACGGGAAAGTACGATGTTATTTTTTCAAATTTCGGTGGATTCAATTGCGCTCCTCCAAATGATCTTAAAATGATGGCTGCTGAATTTCACCGGTTACTTCGCCCCGGTGGAAAATTAATTGCTGTTATCATGGGCCGAAAATGTATCATTGAAAGACTATATTTTTTATTCAAAAATGATACGGCAAAACGAAATCGAAGAAAATCGTTTCATCCCGTTAAGGCAAATGTTGCAGGTGAAATGATAGATATCTGGTATTACTCACCTAAAGAATTCGCTTATTATATGGCGCCTTTTTTCGAATTATCTGCTTACAAGCCTATCGGATTGTTTTTACCGCCATCTTATTTAGATAAAAATTTGAAAAAAATCCCCGGAGTACTGCCGATTCTTAATCAACTTGAAAAACTAAGCACCATTCACCCTGGTTGGTCAGATTATGCCGATCATTACCTTATAGACCTGACCAAACGATGAAAATTCTGCTTACTCATGCCTATTATTTGAATGAAGATCCGCGTGAGCTGCTTATTATGAAGCCTTACGTTCCACTAGGCATTCTGTATATTGCTGCATTTCTTGAAGAACATGGGTATCCCAATCAGGTTTTTGATGCTACCTTTTCTGACTTTAATTCACATTGTAATTTTCTCATCGAACAAAAACCGGATGTCATTGGTATCTATACCAATCTGATGACCAAGGTAAATGTATTGCGGCTAATCAGCTTCATAAAAAATGAACCGGCATTGGTTCAAACGAAAATAATTTTAGGCGGACCTGAAGTTAGAAATCATGCTCCAAATTTTATTGAATTTGGTGCCGATTACATTGTGCTTGGTGAAGGCGAAGAAACGATGCTGGAACTGGTTCAGTGTTTACATCAAAAAAATGGAAATGAAGCTAAAATTGCCGGTATTGCTTTCTCAAATGACAACGCCATTTTTTATTCTGAAGAAAGAAAAAATATCCGTGATATCAATGCCCTCCCCTTCCCTGCCCGACAGAAAGTCAATCTTCAGTTATATTTTGATGCCTGGAAAAATAAACATGGCGAAAGTGCTGTATCTGTCAGTACCATGCGGGGTTGTCCTTATACCTGTAAATGGTGCAGTAGAGCTGTGTATGGGCAGAGTTACAGGCGACGTTCACCACAACTGGTTGCTCAGGAATTAAAATGGATCGAATCGAATTATGATGTCGATACTGTTTGGTTTGTTGACGATGTTTTTACTATCAGTCACAAATGGCTTAAGGAATTCCGGGATGCCCTCAAAAATCAAAATGTAACCATCAAATATGAATGCATTACCCGTGCCGACAGAATGAATGAAGAGGTTCTGGAAGTGTTGCGCGACTCGGGTTGTTACCGTGTATGGATTGGTGCTGAAAGTGGTTCTCAGAAAATTATTGATGCTATGGACCGGCGTGTGGATGTGAATCAGGTCAGGGAAATGATCCGCAAAAGCAAAGATTATGGCATTCAATCCGGAACATTCATTATGGTTGGATACCCCGGAGAAACTGAATCCGATATCATTGAAACGCTTCATCACCTAAAGTCTTCCGACCCCGACTTATACACAATCACCATTGCCTATCCTATTAAAGGCACTCCCCTGTACACACAAACAGAAGCTAAATTTGTAGTTAAACCGGAATGGCATCTGGGCTCCGACCGTCAAATTGACTTCAAACGAACTTATCGCCGGCAGTATTATGATTATGCTATTCGGTGGATCGCCAATCAAATGTCCATTCACCGAAGTATCAAAGCCAACCGTGCATTTACTGATCGTATAAAGCCTACGATCAAATCGATTGCTGCCCGGGCTGCAATGACTTTCTATAAGTTTCAAAGCTGAAATTACAATTTGGCGAATGGCAGAAAGTTCGTATTTTTGTGCATTCATTAATAATTAAACAGGAATTATGGGACGCGCTTTCGAGAAACGTAAACATAAGATGTTCGCCAGATTTTCAAAAATGGCAAAGCAATTCACCAGAATTGGAAAAGAAATAGCCATCGCCGTAAAACAAGGTGGACCTGAACCCGATAATAATCCGAGGCTGAGGATGGTTATGGTGAATGCCAAAAGCTTGAACATGCCCAAGGACCGGGTAGATGCCGCCATAAAACGTGCCAGTTCAAAAGACATTGAAAGTTACGAAGAGGTTGTTTATGAGGGATATGCACCTCATGGTATTGCCATTTTAGTCGAATGTGCAACCGATAATAATACCAGAACCGTTGCCAATATTAGAATGTATTTTTCACGCTCCGATGGTGCCTTGGGCAAAACCGGGTCACTTGATTTTTTATTCGAACGCAAAGGCATTTTCAAATTAAAAAATACCGGAGTGAGTGTGGAAGATCTTGAACTGGACCTGATTGATTTCGGAGCGGAAGAAGTATTTGAGGACGAAGGTGATATTTTTGTTTACACCTCATTTCAAAATTTTGGAGTGATGAATAAAGCTCTTGAAGAGAAAAAAATAGAAGTTATCAGCACAGAATTGCAAAGAATTCCAACTAATACAGTTGAATTAACAGAGGATCAACAAAAAGAGGTGGAAGCACTAATTGAAAAAATTGAGGACGATGATGATGTCCAGGCAGTTTATCATAATATGGCTTAATTGAGTCTTTTATTTGTAAATCATTAATTTACAATATTTTAGAAGCTTGAGGGTGCTGCAATGACCTTATTTTCAGGTTAATTTCAACAAACTGTTAACAAGGTGTAATAAAATATTTGTTGAGCGGTTGTTTGAATCAGCTACTTTTGCAGCTTGAAAATCATGAACTGTGGAAACGAAAACCTCTCCTGTTAAATACATCTTTGTAACCGGTGGTGTTTCATCATCACTCGGAAAAGGCATTATTTCAGCATCTTTAGCTAAACTGCTTCAGGCAAGAGGGTATTCGGCTACCATCCAGAAACTCGATCCCTACATTAATGTTGATCCGGGAACATTGAATCCCTATGAACATGGCGAGTGCTTTGTAACCAATGACGGTGCTGAAACAGATCTCGACTTAGGTCACTATGAGCGGTTTCTGAATGTTCCAACTTCACAATCGAATAACGTTACCACCGGCAGAATCTACCAAACTGTAATTAACAAAGAACGCGAAGGAGCCTATCTTGGGAAAACAGTTCAGGTAATTCCACATATCACAGATGAAATAAAACGACGCATCAAACTATTAGGTGAAACCGGTCAGTTTGAAGTAGTTATTACCGAAATCGGCGGCACTGTAGGTGATATTGAATCCCTCCCCTTCATCGAGGCTGTGAGGCAAATGATTTGGGAAATGGGGTCTAATTGTGCGGTAATTCACCTGACTCTCCTTCCATATCTTACAGTTACCGGAGAATTAAAAACGAAACCTACACAGCATTCAGTGAAAACCCTGCTCGAGTATGGAGTTCAACCCGATATTTTAGTTTGCCGTTCGGAAAAGCCAGTGAATGCTGAAATCAGAAGGAAACTTGCCCTTTTCTGTAATGTAAACGTAAATGCTGTAATTGAATCTATTGATGCCAGCACCATATACGATGTGCCACTGCTGATGCTAAAAGAACAACTCGACAAAGTTGTTTTGGCAAAATTGAAACTCCCACTTCGTCAGGAACCTGACATGGAAGGATGGAAAAACTTCCTTGGCAAACTAAAAATCCAACTTCTGAAGTTAGAATTGGTCTGATAGGGAAATATATTGAACTTAAAGATGCTTACAAGTCCATTGCTGAATCGCTTATTCATGCCGGAGTTTCGAATGAAACTAAAGTGAATGTAGAATGGATTCATTCCGAGAAACTTGACGAAAAAAATGTTCAGGAAAAGCTCGGTAACCTGCATGGGATACTGGTTGCTCCGGGTTTTGGTGATCGTGGAATTGAAGGAAAGATCAATGCAATCCGATTTGCACGTGAGCAAAAAATCCCCTTTTTAGGAATCTGTCTGGGTATGCAATGTGCAGTTATTGAATTCAGCAGAAATGTTTTAGGCTTAGAAAATGCCCATTCCACCGAAATGGCTCCTGAAACAAAATATCCGGTCATCGATATTATGGATGACCAGAAAAACATCACCAAAAAAGGTGGCACCATGCGCCTGGGTGAATATCCATGCAACATTTCTAAAAACACCAAAGCTGCAACAATTTACGGGAAGTCAAGAATATCGGAGCGTCACCGTCACCGTTACGAATTCAACAACAAGTACCTTAAAAAATTTGAAGATGCAGGGATGGTGGCTTCTGGAGTAAATCCCAATGGCAATCTCGTGGAAATAATTGAATATAAGAACCATCCATGGTTTATTGGGGTGCAATTTCACCCTGAATACAAGAGTACTGTCGAAAATCCACACCCTCTTTTTGTGAAGTTTGTGAAGGCGCACTCGACTATTCCCGATAACCTGAAAAGCTCTTTTCAGCAGCGCATTTATTGTTATCTTTGCGGGCTTATTTTAATGATGAATGGATCGTAATTCAATAATTGGACTTTTATTAATTGGTGCAGTTCTGATTGGCTTTAGCCTGTGGAATGCCCCTGGTGCTGAGGAACTTGCTCAGAAACAAAAAACTCAGGATTCCCTGATTGCTGTTGAACAAAAGGCTAAACTGGAAGCCATTGCGGCTGCCAAAGTGGCTAAGTCGGCAATGCCGGCATTGACTGATACCTTGTCGCTTAATGGAATTGAGCAACCATCAGATTCTCTTCGCGCCTTGCAACTTCAGCAACAGTTTGGTTCATTCGCCGCAGCAGCTGAAGGAACAGAGGCATTCACTACTATTGAAAATGATAAGCTGAAAGTAACCTTCACCAATAAAGGCGGAAGAGTACATGCTGTTGAATTGAAAGAATACAAGACCTCCACCCAAAAGCCACTTATTCTTTTTGAAAGTGACTCGACTGTTTTTGGTCTAAACTTTTTGCTCAAAATAGAAATGTCTCCACCAACAATCTGTTTTTTGAACCTGTAAAAAAAGGAAATAAAATTGCTTATCGCCTGAATGCACCCGGGTATGGATATCTTGAATATGCCTACACACTCCCGGCTTCCGGCTACATGCTCGATTTCAACATCAATATTTCAGGGTTGGAACAAGTAATTGCTGCGAATATTAATTACCTGGAACTCGATTGGAAACAAAATCTTTATAAAAAAGAGAAAGATGCAAAATCAGAACAGATAAACTCAACAGTCTATTACAAATACACAGCTGATGAAGCAGAGTACCTTTCTGAAACAAGTGATGATGAAGAAACGTTACCTACTAAAGTTAAGTGGGTCGCTTTTAAACAACAGTATTTTAACACCACCCTCATTGCTAAGAATGAATTCGACAAACCAACCAAATTGTCGACCCGCCATCCGGAAGGACATGATTCACTGGTAAAATTCATGACAGCAAGTTTTACCATTCCTTATTCTCATAAGCCTTATGAGAGTTTTGATATGAGTTTTTATTTCGGGCCCAACCATTACCAGACCTTGAAATCATATGAATTAGGAATGGAAAAATTAGTTCCACTTGGCTGGGGAATTTTTGGATGGGTAAACCGTTTTATTGTAATTCCAATTTTTAACTTCCTGGGTAAGTTTGACATGAGCTATGGACTCATCATTCTTATTCTGACTATTGCCATTAAGTTGATGCTGCTTCCGCTGACTTACAAAGCATATCTTTCAACAGCTAAGATGAAAGTGTTGAAACCTGAGATGGATGAGATTCAGGCCAAGCATAAAGAAGATCCTATGAAAGGGCAGCAGGAATTGCTTGCCATGTATCGTAAGGCCGGTGTAAATCCTTTGGGAGGTTGCCTGCCTATGCTGTTGCAGATGCCAATTCTGATTGCCATGTTTCGTTTCTTCCCGGCTTCCATTGAGCTCAGACAGGAAGCATTCCTGTGGGCAACCGATCTATCGACATACGATTCAATCCTTGATCTTCCTTTCAACATACCTTTTTATGGCGACCACGTCAGTTTGTTTACCATTCTGATGACCATCTCCACATTGATGTATACATACCTGAATTCACAAATGACTGCAGCTAATCCGCAGATGAAATGGGTAATGTATCTGATGCCAATTATGTTCCTTGGTATTTTTAATAATTATTCTGCAGGACTTAGCTACTATTATTTCCTTGCTAACATGATCAGCTTCGGGCAACAATTTCTATTCCGTGCTGCAGTTGATGAAAAAGCAATTCATGCCAAGATTCAGGAGAATAAAAAGAAACCTAACACTCAAACAAAGTCCAAGTTTCAACAACGACTGGAGCAAATGGCCCGTGAGCGTGGTGTAAATACTAAGAAATAATTGTAACAATGGCACTGACAAAAAAAATATTTGCTGTGTGTAGTGCTGTTGTGATTCTCCAATTACTGGTATTAACTTCCTGCAAAAGTCCGAAAGCATCAACTGTAAATGAAGAATCAACAGGTTCAAACGCCGACTCGCTGATTGCTTACCTGGAACGCACTCCTTGCTTTGGAAAATGTCCTTATTATAGCATCCGCATTTACAAAAGTGGCTATGTAGTTTATGAAGGTAAACGTGATGTCGATAAAATAGGGAGGTTCCAAACAATGCTCAATCAGGATGCCATTAAGGAACTCGGACAGTTTGCTTTGAACTCCGGCTTTTTTGAACTTGCAAATGAATACCGGAACCCTCACCTCACCGATTTTCCTACTATCTACATTGAAGTAAATTATGCGGGTAAAAAGAAAAAAATTACGCATTATGATGCATCCCCTCCTGACACGTTAGTGAACATGGAAAATTTTATAGATGCCTTGTTTTCTGAGTCAACAAAATGGGAGTTGCATCCTATACAGGATCTGAAAGATTGATTATTTAATATTATTGTTTTTAAAATTTGATTCATATTACAACTATGAATTGTTAATGTAATTTGCTGCTTTTTTATTTACTTTTGATCTGATACCACAACCTGGACATGAGTAAAAAAGTCACTGCTGCCGCCTCTACAAATACGGGTCTTGCTATTTTTTTGGCAATCTTATTTCCACTAGGATATCTTGTTTACATAAAAGGCATTTACGATCCTACCAATGTACCCAGGTTCTTTTTTACTTCTGCGATCCTGCTTGGAGCGCTGTGGATGTTGAAAGAATCTTTAGTTAAGGTAATTCCATTTACGCTAATTACAATTTTACTGACAGGTTACTATTTGTGGAGTCTTGTTTCAATAACGTGGGCACATAATTACGGCGAAGCTGTTTTTCAGTCTCAAAAACATTTCCTATTTGTCTTTTCCATTCTGCTCTTTAGTTTTTTCATAAAAAACAATAAGCATACTCCCCTATACATCTCCAGAGCTCTTGTTTGTCTGGTTCCGATTATATTAATTGTGTTTTTAAAACAAATTGCTGATGCATTACATACCGAAGCACTCGGACCCTATACCATGTATAAGGTTCCGGGTCTATCAGGACATAAAAATCTTTTTTCAGGTTATCTTTTTTTCATGTCTGTATTTTTCATTCTTGGACAATTAACAGATCGCTCTTCCTGGAAAAAATTTTATATGCCATCGTTCGTGATAGTATTTTCCATATTGCTGATACTTATTACCAGAGCAGCTTATGTTGGAGGAGTGGCATTTTTATTAACTTTCTTCCTTCTTGCTTTCATAACAAAAAAAAGGTCCGGAAATTTAATTCCATTTCAGGGAATAAAGTCGATTGGCATTGCCATTGGGATAAGTGTAATTATTCACTTCACTTTCTATACTGTGTTCTCAGGAGTGACGCATGCATCAACACAAACAAACCCTTCAAACTACCTTGGATCGGCATCCAGTAACGAACGGCTGAATTTATGGTATCACTCCTATCATCTTTTTAAAGAGCATCCGGTGATTGGTGTTGGTGCAGGTAACTGGAAAATTGATTTGCCTTCTGTAGGATTACGCGGACTATACAGAGGTTATTCTGAAAACCTGGTCTTTTTGCAGCCACACAACGATTACATTTGGATAGTTTGTGAACTTGGTATAATTGGCTTGTTATTATTTGGATTACCTGTTTGGTTAATATTTTTTGGAGGTGCGAAATCACTTGTTCAACTGAATGATGATGATAAAATAAAGATGCTCTGCTTTCTTTCTGCTGTTGCAGGATGGGCCGCTATTTCTTTATTCGATTTCCCCAAAGAACGAACCGAATTATTATTATTTACTGCAGTCTTCCTTGGCTTCTCATTCGGTTTAGCAGGTTCCGACAATTCTAAAAACTATTTTACGCTCACCGACAAAAACTTCAGATATATCGCCTCCGTGTTTCTTTTTTTCAACATCATTATTGGATTCAATCGCATTTCGAGTGAATTGCATGTAGTTGCTATGAATAAATACCGCAACAATCAAAATCATGAGCTGGTAATTCAGGAAGCTGAAAAAGCCAAAAACTTTTTTGTAGAAACCGACCCTCTTACCAATCCATTTGAACTTTATCAGGCCATAGCCTATGAAGCACAAGGAAAAAGTGCATTGGCACTTGATCATTTCGAAAAAGCTTATGAGATAAATCCCTACCTCTATACCTGCATAAATAACCTCGCAGGAGCTTACGTTAAAAGAGAACAGTACGAAAAAGCACTTCCACTTTTCATCAAGGCACATCATGTTTATCCCGAACTCGAAACCGGCATTTTCAACCTTAGCTACACGAGCACTAAACTGGGATTATATGACCAATCCGAGCAATGGCTGAAACTCATTCGTAAAGACATCAAAAAAAGAGATTTGTACCGTAGGAAGAATGAGGAGCAACGCTCACAAAAAGGGAATTAGTCACTTTTTACTATATTACGAACAACAATTTGGTCTCTGCAACAAAAAACATGGTGCATAACTAATATTTATCTTCCAATAATTACATTCGAAATTGCAACTGGTTTGTTCCCGGAATTGATAACAACAATATAATTTCCTGTCGCCAGGCAACTCCCATCAACTACAATATTATTTGAATAACAGAATTCGCTTTTAATCCAAATTTTTCCATTCATATCAGTAACCTGATAATTTAAATTTGAAACAGGCTCGGCAAAATGAACACTAGTTAAATCAATTGTGAAGTATGTAGTAGATGGATTTGGGTAGATATTAAATTCATATACAGGATTATTCACTTCTACTAAAGCAGTTGCATAAGGTTCCCCAACATAAATCATCAAATAAGTATTGGCATCAACCCTTACAACTGTAGGATCTCCACCCTGAACATTAGTATTGATATAACCATTCCAGATCCCTCCATTGGGTGATGAATTAAACCAGATGCCTGCACCACCGGCACCATAAAACCGGAGCGAACTTGTATCATTCACCATGTAATTTCCTGTCCAGTTGTGCGAGGCATCAGAAGGGATGTCGGGGACCTTGGTGAAATTGATTCCATTTGGGGAGACATAATGGTAAGCCCCTTGAGCCGGACTTCCAATCGGCGACAAATAATGATAGGAATTATTAAAAAATATCAGCGCCGGATCGATTACCCGGTTGTTAATTTCATCTACCCGGGCACTATTCTCAAAAGTATAATTTATCCCATCCAAACTGAATGCAGAATAGGTATTGACGGTTGAATCGAGCGTTATAGCCCCATTTTGGCCACTTGAAAAATAGACCCTTAAGGTATCGCCGGGGAAAGCCACTAATGTTGGATCGAATGGGCGACGGAAGTTGGTTGGAAATCCGGTAAAAGTCATAGGCTCGGGCTGGGTCCATGAATTACCGTTGTTATATGAAAACTTAACAGCCACCCGATCCCAGGTCAATGAAGAAACCGGCATCCTAAACCATTGAAATGTGCTTACTAAGGTGTCACCTTTCCAGCGAATAACAGAAGGGACACCGGCCGAATCCTGAAAGATTGAAGTTGGGCCAAAGTTGATTCCATCTGAGGACCAACATGCCCTAAGAGGTCGTTCCCACGGGTAATTTTGTGCAAAGCCCTCCAGAGTTGAACACATCAGAAGAAATAAAATAAGGATTCTCATATTAGCAGATGATCCCATCAGACTGTTGGTAATCCGAAAAGTTTAAACCAGCTTTAAATTGAAGAAATGCCTATACTTTTAGCAGTCCTCTGAATCCCCGTGCCCCATAATAAGATTCCGCACCATTGTGGTAAGTAAAAACCTGATCATACCTGCGATCACAGAAAATGGCACCTCCCAGCTTCCGGATTGCAGTTGGTGTAAGCACCCAACTCGATGTTTTCAAATCAAACTGTCCAACCTTTTGCAATTCCCGGTATTGGCCTTCAGATACTATCTCAATACCCATCTCAGCAGCCATATCCATGGCACTGGTCTTGGGCTTGTGCTCTTTCCTTGCATCCAGCGCTGCCCTGTCATAGCAAATGCTCCGGCGCTCTTTCGGACTCTCCATGGAACAATCAACAAACAGGTATTCGCCCGATTTTTTATCAAAGCCAACAACATCAGGTTCACCACCTGTTCGCTCCATTTCATTTAATGACCACAGTTTCGAAGGATTTCCCTTCAGCCGCGCTTCAACTTTCGCCCACTCTAAACCTTTGTGGCGATCCTTATTTTTATCAAATCGCTGCTTTAGCTGTTTCAGTAATTCCTCCTGAAGCTTTGAATAGAGTTCTTTTTTAGGTGATTTTGCCATAATCTTTAACAGTTCAAAATTAGTTTCCCAGGTGCAAATATAATAAACTGATTAAAAACTTATTTATCCGGGTAATGTCAACTGCTGAAGAAGACATTTGTGATATTTTACCAAAACAGGTGCCGATGTAGTCCTTCCTTAGAAGGGCAAAAATTCATCTTACATGTACCTGAAACTAGTATGTCCCATGTTGGCAGTAGTTTTTTATTCAGTTTCGTTTATTAATTTAATTAAATCTTTTGGCAGACTAATTAGTAATCCATTTTCAGATTGTTCTGCTGGTAAAATTTGCATTTTATTATCGTAGTACCAATAGAAATTTGTTGTTATATTTCCAGAGTCTTCATTGTAAATTTTTTCAATCGTCGGTTGGAGTATTACAATAAGTTCTAAGATGTCACTATTTTCAATAGGATGCACATAAGCTGTCCCCTTTGTTGGAATAGCTATTAAAGTTCCAAATTTCCCAATTGCGTAGTTTGCTCTGTTTCTCAAATCAAGCATTAATGATGCTGAATAGTCTCCACTAAAAAATATATAAACGGTGAATTTTTCTACAAACTCATATTCTTTCGCTTCAATTTCATCTTCGGGTAAATTTTGTATAGCACATTCAAATAAGTCATTTTCTGATTTGTTCCACTCAGCAATCTCATCCTTATGTATGAAATGAAATTGACCTTCAAATTCAAGAATAAGAAAGGTATTTGTCTTCGGAAAGTCAATTCTATGGACATAATTTTCAACATTGTCACCAAGGTTAAAAGTATCTTCTTTTAATAATACTCTTAAAAATTGACTTGCATAATCATAGTCTTTGTATAAATATTTCAATGCTGATGGATTTGGTTTTAACTTATCAAAGTGTTCGTAAATTAACTCATTCCAAATTGTTTTGTCATTGCTTGCTAATACACGAACCAAGTTGTCTAAATAACGATGATGTTCATCTCCATCAATATCAATAACTATTTCACCTTCATCTATTTTTGAAACAATAAGTTCATTGTCATTATGATATTTAATACATATTTCCATAATGAAATTATATTCATCTTTTGAAATAATTCCATTATACATTTCAGGTAATTCAACCTTTTTTTGTTTTTTAAAAATGTCAAATAATGCCATATTTTTTCTGTCTTTGAGGTTTCTGTAAATACCTGATAATGTTTGGCAGATTTGGAATGGGCGGGATTTTCAGCACAATTGTTTATACTTAGATACAAACTTTCTTTTAAAAACAAAATGTTTCGTACAATTAATTCCAGTCTTTAAAGTAGGTACTCAGCCGATTAATTCTTCACGACCTTACCTTTTTTAATCAAATAGTTTCTATTTAGTACTTCATAGAAATAAATTCCCTTCGCAAGATGTGCAGTATTTATTGAAGTTGAATTTGTAAACGAATGTCTTAGTATTTTTCTTCCTGTGAAATCATACAAAATAAACTCAGCAATTTCATTAACTTCTGATACAATATATAATTGCTCGAAAAATGGATTCGGAGAAATTGAAAAATATGATGGAGTATCTATCAGGTTGATAGAAGTTGTTGATGTACTATCGCAGAATTTAACGACCCAGTAGTCGGGGAAATGTAAATTCGGGTCCCAGTTATGCTGGGTTTTATAGCCGCCGATATCGGCCCAATTGAAATTTTTAATAACTAAGCAGCCATCATAAGATTGAAGTGCATAACCCCCTTCATCATCGCGAAAGAGATTGGAAGTAAAAATAGTTTTGTCCCAGATTTTAACAAGATTCGTATCAGTTTTTATTAGCCACGTTTGTTCATTACCCATATTATTTTCAGACTTATCTCCGCTTGCCTGAGAATAAGAGTCACCAGATATTAAATAATTTCCATCCTGCAAACGGATTATTGATGAATATTCATCGGAAGAAGTTCCTCCAAAAACCTTTTCTCCTATTTTGTTGCCGGAAGAATCTACCCGTACTAGCCAAAAATCTTTGGTAGAATTCGAAGTATCGTAGTTTGCTATTGTGCGATCACCACTGATACCGGATCTTGAAGAACCCGCAATTAAATAATTATTACTGTTAACTAAAAATACACTACCCGCAAAATCATCCTTAATACCTCCGAAAGTTTTATCCCAGATCTTGTTTCCGGAGGAGTTTATTTTAATTATCCAGTAATCCGGTGAATTCAAAGAAGCATCACGATTATTGTCTGTTTTATCACCGCTTAGTGGTGAGTAAGAAGCGCTTGATATTAGATATTCATCATTCGGAAAAAGTGTAATATCAGCAACATATTCAACGTGCGACCCTCCATATCTTTTATCCCATAATTTATTCCCAGCACCATCTATTTTGACAAGCCAGATATCCTGACCACCACGGGATGGCTGCGTTACATCTCCAGATACATCAGAATTACTGGTGCCAACTATGATAAAGTTTCCATCATTTGTTCTTATTATTTTGTTAGCACCTTCACTTCCGTTACCTCCATATCTTCTATCCCATTGTTTAATTCCGGAAGCATTTACTTTAACTATCCACAAATCAGCTGTCAGCATTGAGGTGTCCCGGTTATCCTGACTTTTTTCTCCCCCGGTATTTGAAAAGGAAAACCCGACAAAGATGTACCCTCCATCGTTTGTTTGTATGCCGTCGAGTGCACCATCTGACCTGGTGCCTCCATATCTTTTATCCCATTGTTTTAATCCAAATTTATCAATTTTAACAACCCACATATCCGGGAATCCTCTTGAAGTATCAGTAACATCCCCTCCTGAATAAATGGAATGTATATAACCTATTAAAACGAATCCCGAATCAGCAGTTTGCTTCATTGAATATAATTCTTCAACTTCCGGACTTCCATAACGGTAATCCCATTGTTTTACCAGTGGTGCCTGGGCAAAGCACATTGCGTTAATTATCGTCATTAACACAATGAATAGAAGTGCTTTCATCATATGAATTGTTTATGTAAAGATATAAAAAATATATAAACCTGTAGAGTTACAGTTGAACACTACCATATTTAACAAAATAGCTTCAAACAAAGCATATTGTTCAAATAAACACAGAACCAAAAATCCCCTTATTAATTCTGATCTGAAAATCGTAATGCAATCGGGTGGCATCATGTTTTTGTATAACAAAAATTAGTTTTTGCTTATCCGGAGCTCCTCCGGTTGGTTCCGGGCTTTTCTTAAAATCCCTTTTCTGTTTATATTCAGAAAGCTTCATGACTTAGAAATTAATCACCTCAAATCATGAGTTAATCAAGTTTGCGTAAACCAGGTTTTTTCCTGGTAACAGATTTTTTACCAACTACCTGATTGGGATTTTTAGGGTCAGGTGGTTGTTTATTGAAATCCTGATTCGTTTTCTCCTTCAACATACGATCGGTACTCTCTGATTTCTTTTTCATATCATATTAATTTTAGAGCTGACACTTCATTTGGCATAATTTTACCAATTGAAAAACTCGAAAAGGAGTGAAAGCCAATGAATAGGAGTAAAAATTGTGCCGAAAAATCATATGTCCTAAAACCATCACATTACTTGAAAAACGTAGATACTCAATAACATTTCGGGGAAACTATTTCCCGAATTTTGAAAAAGTTAAGGTGTTTTGACAAGCCAAAGGGTACTAATCCGTTTGGCACTCCGTATTTTATTCTACTGCTTTTGATATTGGTATTGAATTACCCTTAATATAATTTATTCTAAATTGAAACAGTCCATTATTTCTTTCAGCTTCTGATGCTATGGCTGCACCTATCAACCCGAAAGTATAGCCCCACATCGCAACATTGTTAGAGTTAGAAAATGAAGTCTGTCCGACATAATAAAAGTCGCCATTAATTTTTTGCAACTTATAAAATCCAATAGATGTTGCTTTCAACAATGTATTCCCATCACTTACTGCATAAACACTATTACAATCAACTCTCCTTTTCTTTTTGCCATCCCATTTGAATACTTTAATATTTTTGGGGTCAGATAAATCAATTGAAATGACAGCGCTATCAGGACTATTTGCTTTAAAGCGTTCGTATGTGGTAAATAATCCCGAATTAAATTTTTCTGTATTGTATATAGGAATTCTAAGCTTCTCTAAACTGTCTATTGATTGCAATTCTGAGAAAGTGTAGCGTGGATTATTCTGTGGTATATTTAAATTCATCAGATTAGCCTTCGTTGATATCTCGCACATGTGTTTACTGACTGAGTTCAATAATTTATTTGTTACATCCAAAGCACTAGAATAGTAAACACTATCTATGCTTAGTATCTCAAAGCATTTTTCCTGATCTTCCTTTGAAAACAATCTAATTGAAAGTTTCAATCGCCCGGTTTCGCTCGTGTATTCAGATTTTTCACTCATGTAAAGCTCATAAAGCAAAATCGTTAATTCCTTTGGAGTTTTGCCTGTTGTATCTTTATCTAAAAAATAAATTGCTAAACTGTCGGTGAGACTGCCTTGAAATACTACTGGAGCAATTCTGTTGAATGCGCCAACCTGAACAAACCCAAGTGTCTGATTGCTGACCCTTTTATCAATGACATTAACTTTCGTAAAATTAGGATGAAAAGTTGAACAGTTGTAGTATAATTTCAAGTTTTCATTTTGTCCGCAACATATTAAAGCAAATGTTGTCAGAAAAATAGTTGCAATGATGTGTTTCATGTGTCACAATTTATGTACATTATTAAAAAACAGGTTCAAATTAGCTCTGTCGCGGATTGTTTTCACAAATTGGATCCGGGCATGACGAATGTGGCGGAAAGTTAGCAGTTTTTGACTTAAAATCAAAACTCTTCAACATTCAACTGATGCTTCTAGCAGGCACTGCACTGCCACTTTTGGGTAGATGCTGTCCCCTACAGTGTTTCTTAACTCGTCAGTTCTCTTAGTCATATAGTTAGTTCATTTGTAATTCGTTAATTATTATTGTCTTAATATTTTGTCTGGCTTTGAAAATAGATTATTTTTCTGGTGATCCGGTACATCCTAATTAATGACCTTATATTTAACCCCAAGTTTTAAAAACCCTTCAAATCCACGGATATTTAACGAATAGGGTATTCCTCCAGGCGACGATCTCTTTTCACCGTACATTCGTATAAAATCGAAAGATTTTTGATATTGAGCAGAAACGTTTATCTTTTTTGATAGTTGAAACCCAATGCCTCCACTATAACTACCTCCTACCTGAAACTCTTTAAATTGATCTGCATAATATTTGTAGTAAGTGTTACGATCTGTTATGGATAATAAGACACTACCATAAATGCCTAAGCCAAGAATTAATTGTATTTTATTACCCAATTGAAATTCAACTCCAACAGGTAAACGGAGGTAATTAAAATCAGTACCATCTGAAATCCTTTGATCAAACATTAATCCGTATTTCAAACTTAGTCCTGTGCTGTCGGAATATGTATAACTAATACCTCTACTTCGAAATTCACCTTCTTCCCGCAGTAATGGTGAGATAAAATAGGTGAATGTTCATCGATAACAGTTTGTCCTGAGCCCAGTTCGATACCAAACTCATGATTCTGGCCATATAATTTCCCTGCCAATAAAATCATGGAGCTTAATAGAAGGATTTTCATTGTCCGGCTTAGTTATATTAAATAAGTGCCAAGGAGACTATTAATAAATTTTATCCGACGAACCACGAGAGTAACGGCTACCCGAATTATGTGTTGTTGTACATTTGCTCAAGCTCCTTCAGATACATTATGGCAATCGGATTACAAACTATCCCTTCCACATCATCTTTTCACTCTATTAATTTCTTCGTTGTATGCAATAAATGTGTTTTTATCAAATGGGATTCTTCTCTGCCAAACCTTAAATAAAAAGTCAAATAATTTTCTGTCAGGATAAGAGGACGCTGTGACAAGTTTAGTCGCTAACTTAACATTCTTTCCATATCACCATGAATGATCAATTACTTCAACAATATCACCAGGAAAAAATTCAAAAAGTTCACCGAACTCCAGAATCCCATTATAACAATCATCATTTTCAAGAATTAAATAAAGGTTATTGTCAAAAGGTTTGGCATCAACTGGAACCCAGCAGTCAACGGCATCAACCATTTGAACATAGATTATATCCATCCGAATTATCCTCAGGCTTGTGGCACATGGACCGTTACCACAAGTGCATTTATTTAATGATCATCGCGACAATACAATCTTCTGAGAATTTATCGTTTCTCCTGTTCTAAGAGAAACAAAATAAATACCATCTAAATAATCAGAGATATCAAATCTGGAAAGTTCATCATATATTTCCAATGATAAAATCATTTGTCCTATAGAATTGAATACTTTTAGCTGTCCGGGTGGTGATTGAAACTGAAAATAATCCCGTTCCTGGATTTGGTGAGATTTGAAAGTTTGGGGTTACAAATTCGCTGTTTAAATTAGGTCGTTCTTGATTAGGCCCGATAGGAATACAAGGAACATTCACGATAATGATGTTTGAAGTATCTGAACACATAGTTGCATTTTGAGCAATACATTTGTATCCACCAGAATTTTTTGCAACATAATTCATATTGATTGCTCCGGGGATTGGATAGTTACGTCGGTACCATTGATAGCTTATTAATCCTGGATCGGCTGAAAGCATTACACTGTCACCTTGGCAAAATGAAGTAGAACCAAATGCAGAAATTGTTACAAATGTTGGTGTAATTGTTAAATTAATTTCAATTAAACTATCGCACCCGGTTACATTTAGAATTGTATCATAATAAACACCACTGTTTATATATAGGTAATTTCCACTTGGCGATTCATAATGATCGCATGCTGTTACAAATATTGAAGAGTTTGAATGCGAACATTGTCGATATTTAGCAATAAAGACATCAAATAATCCTGAAGAAACAAGGTTAACTGTTCCGAAATCTAAATCAAAATCAACTGTATCTTGGTAAACTCCTGTTAAATAAATTGTATTCAGTTTATCTACACAAACCGAACCTCCTGCATCAGAAAATGGTCCTCCAATTTTATTCGCCCAGATAAAATTTCCGGAACTATCAATTTTTGAGATGAAAGCATCCAGTGAGTCAGATACTAAAAATAAACTATCCAGCCCCGGATTAAAATCCACAGTTCCATCAAAAAAACCAGTAACATGTATATATCCAGTTTGATCACTTGAAATACAACTACCTGCATCATTTAATGTATCCCCCATTTGTTTAGCCCATAAATAATTTCCAGCGGAATCGTATTTGCAATAAATATATCATTCTCTCCGTACGAAGACATATTTTCAATACCAGGGCCCGGATCAAAATCGGCAGTAAGGCCGAAATTTCCTGTTGTATATAAATTCCAATGTTGATCCATTGCCATCGAACTGATTTTGTCGTTGGTAGTTCCGCCAATTTGTTTCGCAAATATAAATTCACCATTGTTATCAAGTTTTGCGATAAATCCATCATTAATTCCGAAAGAAGTTAAGTAAAAAGTAGGACTTCGGATTGAAATCGCATATACCGGCAAAATCTCCAGATGTATAAATGTTTCCAAGATTATCTAATTTCAATGTATAGGCATAAACAGACCATCCAGCTCCAAATTGTTTTGCCCAGATAAAATTTCCAGTTGATGTCAGTTTCAATATATACGTATGACTTGCCCCTGTAATGGTTGAGTATATAAATGCGCCTGGACCAGGGTCAAAATCTACCGATCCTGAAAATGATCCAGTAGCATAAATATTGCCTAAAGAATCAGTGGTAATATCAAATCCAAAGTCCCAAGAATTGTTGCCAAAATCTATTGCCCACTGCAGCGATCCTGAACCATTAAGTTTACATATAAATGCATCGTCATTGCCACCAGAAGATGATAAATTGTATATTCCAGGGCCTGGATCAAAATCTACAGTATATGAAAAGCTGCCTGTAATTAGTACATTTCCTGAGTCATCTACAGATAACGAATGGCAACTAGTTGCAAAAGAATTGATTCCTCCAAATTTAATAGACCACTTATGATTACCATATTTATCAAATTTGGTAACAAATGCATCAGAGGAGCCTAACGCCATCAAAGAAAAACTCCGGGTCCAGGGTCAAAATCTACAGTATCCTGAAAACGACCCGTAACATACACATTGCCATCAATATCTACAAACAAGGAATTATCCACATCAATACCGATGCCTCCAGTGCTATGGGCCCAATGTAAATCCTGGGACTGACCTAAATAAGCATGACTGCTTAAAAAGATGATGAAAAAAATGAGTTTTTTATATATGCAACTTATCTGAATAAAAACGATTAACTTCATTACGTCAGTTCGTGCAATAACTTGGTTTAAAATTTCTATTCTCACTCACTTTAGTTAATTCCATGTTAAAAACGGAGCATATTCGTTTTTAACAATATGCTTTATGGCTCACCGCATTGCTCAAAGTTACAAAAGATGGTTTTTAACCAAATTTACAACTTTTTTCGCGCTATTTTTTTCAATTTGTTTTAAGTCCTATGTGCGATTTCACAATATCCTTGAATTTCTGAAGTTCCCCGACTTTGAAGTCTCGCTTTGGAACAACATTAGCAACTTGTCTGTTCTGCCAAATCAAGATCCAATCATTGCTTTCTGTAACTCCACATATTTTGTCCCAAGTCGTTTTGAGTTGAATGACTCACCAATAAGTAGTAATGTTTTCTTTATCAAATTCATAGTTTACTGTCTCGCTTATTCGTTTGTTTGATTTATAATTCTTTTTGGCACTGAAGTAAACTGAAATAGGAAGTCCAATAGTCAAGAACAATCCAAAGGTTAATTGTAACCAAGGAAACTGTTCTAATGTACCAAATAAAAACACAATCAGGATCAATAAAAAGAATCCGAAACCTGTCATAATCTTGACTGCCCACTTTCTATAGAACAATAGATAATTAACCTTTATGTAGTCGTCAACACTCAACTTTGTTGTCAAAATAATTTTGTCCATAATGTAAATTCAAATTGTCCTTGGGATTAACACCAACGCCAGCCAGTGAAAATACTAATTTTCCCAATCCATTGTTAATTTCAATTGAAAATAGTTATGAATGTGAGTCTTTTCATTGATATTTTTAAGAAAACTTAACTCCTGTGCAACTCATAGTAACATAGAACGCCACCAGGTTACGTACAGTTCCCTGGAGAAGCTTCTGGCACCGAAATCCCGAACCAATTACTGGATGCGTTTGCCGGAAACTTGGATTTAACTTTAACTCGGTTTTAAGCCTAAGGTAATTCAGACCGGTTGGCGACGCTACTTTAACCCAAAATAACCGCTCAAAGTCATCTCAAAAGCTTTCAGAACGGCATCCGCTCGTCCCGCCGACTGGAGAAAGAATGCAAGCGGGAAGCAAAAAAGGGGTCAACATCCGGAATTTTAGTATCACACAACGTTGCCGCAGTTTTCAACAATTTTTTGCCACCACCATCCTTAGCGACAAATAGCTTCATTAAAAATTAGTGTTTGTATAGCGGTATAAGGATGGTAATGACAGAACTTAAAAATGATGGAAATTTTTAGACTGTTGTGCCTGTCCGACTGGCCAGGCGGGCAATGGCTGTTAGCGGTAGTTTTAATCATTTGTACTGCGGTGCCAACTTGTCCAATGAAAGAGATATAAATATTTGATTAAATGCTTCAAAAGACAGGTTGGTTTTATCGCGAAATGTTTTAATGTCTTCGTATTTGTAATAAACACTCTTTTGATTATCAAATTCAAGTCCTATTGATATAATATTTCTTTGTATTTTAAATGCTGGCTGTAAATAATCTACCAGAAGGCTTGCTTGTATATTATATACTTCCCATTGAGTTAATATCAGAATATTTAAAGGTGCGTGTAATTTTTTTGTGCTTATTGTTTGATCTCCAGTTTTAATTGTGATAGGAGAAGAATTAATTGTATTCCATTGGCCACGTGTTAAAATGTCTTTGTTGTCGGATCGCCAAACACAGATAAATCACCATCACTCGTTGCTTGATAAAGCAATTCACTAAATATATTTATAGGTGCTTGAGATAAAAGCTTTGTTGAATCAATTTTTATTTTTGCTGTAGAAACATTATTCGAATCGTATGGAACAATTGAATATGCATGCTTCAAATATTTTATAATAATGTTTTGCAAATTGGTATACCTATTTGAGTCTAAGAATGATTTATAATAATAAAGCGGGGTAATGAATCTGGTATATTCCGCATTGGCTGTTTTTGAAGAAGAATCTATATACAATCTGGAGAATGAAATGAAATATGCGTTGTCGAAACGAGAATTCCAAATTAAATAATTTTGGTATTTTGAAGATTTTAAAGAATTCTGATTTATATATTTGAATTCTTCATGAGTCATTGGATTTAGTACACCATTTATATCGGCATACTTTATCGATTTTGAATCATTAGCATAAACATATAGGTCATCTTCAATTTCATCGAGGAATTTAGCATCCGAATTTGCAATCGAATCGATATCTAATTTTGAATAATAGCTATATGACTGTGGTTGACTATAAAGTAGATTAGAAAATACAATCGCTTGAATTAGAACAAAAATTGATTTTTTCATAGTTGTTGAATTTATCGCTACCGCCAGCCAGTGAAAATACCAATTTCTCCAACACATTGGAAATCTTAAATAGTTGTTAATGAAATTATCGGTAAAGTCAGATTGTGAAAATACTAATTTCACCAACACATTGTAAATCTTAAATCTTAAACAATTATTAATCATTGCATTATGATAATAATTCTAAAAATTATAGCTGATGCAACACAGTGAACCTGCTGACCGCCATCAGGTTATGCTCAGTTCACTGGAAGAGCTGGTGGCAGCAGATGATCCCAACCGATGCCTAGATGCGTTTACGGAAACCTAGATTTAACTTTAACTCGGTTTTAAGCCTAAGGGAGTTCAAACCGATGGGCGACGTTGCTTTAACCCAAAACAACTGCTCAAAGTCATCTCTAAAGCTTTCAGAACGGCATCCGCTCGTCCCGCCAAATGGAGAAAGAATGCAAGCGGAAAGTAAAAATGGGGTCAACCTCAGGAATTTTGGTATCAAACAATTTTGCGGCAGATTTCAACATTATTTTGCTACCACGTTCCTTAGCGACAAATAGCATCATCAAAATTTAGTGTTTATATAGCCGTATATGGTTTGTAATGACTAGGTAGAAAAATTGAAGTACTTTCTTAGTGAATAGTGCCAGTCCGACTAGCCAGGCGGGCAACGGCCACTATTGATGTGCGTTCGTGCTACTGATTGCTTGACCGTAATTCCTTAAAGTGAAGCAAGGGTTATCGCTGAGCAGGTACGATTTTTATTGAGTCCCAAAAATTAAGTTTAGAAGATAATTTAAAGGGAATAACCTGCATTCCTTGGGCTACAACTAATTTAGCAGTACATGGAGAGTCTTTTCCTTCTGAAATTACTCTCATTTCAAGATTCACAACTTTTGATGGGCATTGGAATTTTATTTCTTTAGGAGTAGATTCTAAAGTAATACTACCTGAAATAGATTTCCATTGATAAAAAACTGGACGATGTCTGAATCAATATCTAAATAATCTGAAACACTAAATATAATTTCGCCCTCAGTGCATTCAAAAACCTTCAAAATAGAGCTAGTAACATTTGGTTTGAACGATTCTCTCTTAACTATATTAGTTGGTTTTTTTAATCTTTGGATTGTTATATAAATCCGCAAAAACTTCGGTTGTACTATTATATGGTAAAAAGGAGCTTGATTGATATTTAAAATTCTTGAACAATAAATCAACAAAGCTAGACTGTAATCCCAATGATAGATTTAATGAGCTGCCTTCCCCTTCAAAGAATCCATACCCATGCCATACAAGGTAATTTTTAAAGGTTGGTTCATGTGATATTTGAATTTGAGATTCGTGTACTTTGTAAAACATTTTGCAAAAAACGGTTTCGTGGTTAAAGGAGATTGAATCAATTTCGCCCGCACTACTTAATAATAATCCTAACTGTCCAATAGAAGCTCCTTCCTTTATTAAGTTTCCTTTAAACCATCCATTAAGCTCGCTTGTATTAGACCATATATCTTTTGATTTCCTATTTTCCTAATGGAAATATCAGTTAGTCCAAAAGATAATAATTGTTTAATTTCAGTTGAAGACAATGAGTAGATAATCAGTTCAGGAGCATCCCATCCTCCAACAGCGCTTAAATAAATTTTGTCTTCGCTTACATCTGAAACATCCTCAGCAATTGAAGAAGTTGCCTTTTCATAATTTATTTCAATTGGATTTGGACAATTAATAGTTCCATTTGAATTTTTAATTCTCCAAAGTTTATTAGTGTTATTTTCTTTTAATAGAATATCACCTGAACGTAACGCAGCTATATTCATGACCTTACCAATAAAGGCAGGGCGGATTCATTAATGAAATATCATACATTATATTTCGAAAAAGCCTTGCCAGGCGATATTTCTATGAGTGCAGTTCCAAACTTATTTAAAAAGTACATAGTGTTATTTATTGAAGTTCCGCTAATCCAATAATCACCATTATCGACCAAATCAGGTAAAGAAATGTTTGATTTATAAAGTTTGTTTTTCCTTATATCAAAACGATATAAAGCACAACCTGTCCTACATTCTTGGTTTGCAATATATAAATCACCATTAGCGTGTCTGCACATCGCATAACTGATAAATGGAAGTCGGGCAATTACAGAATCTTTAGGTGTACCATTTTGAAGAGGACGAAGATAATAGAGCAAATCACGATACACACCATACATACCTTCTCCCGTTTCTGTCAAATATAATTCCGCATTTCTTAACTTTTCAGTTTCGGGAATTTTTCCAGGGTTTTTTTCTTGTGCTTTTCTTTAATTCCCTTGCCCTTTTACGTTGCTCAGGTGATTCTTCAACCTTAAGTTCTTTGGCTTTGAGGGCTCGGAAGAAGCAGGAGCAAAGCCTACTTGCATTCCCTTAAGACTTAATCCTCCAGTAGGTTTTGTACTTTCTAATTGAACTTCCGATTTTGCAGTCTGTCCTTTAACGTATGCTGGCTTTAGGCAAATAATAGATAAAATTAATATGATGATTATAGAATATTTATTTGATATTGAACCCATGCTATTCATTTATTCTGTGATAATGTTTGCTTATTTTAATGAGTTTTTCAGCATCCCAGTGTGTTAACGTATTTGCAAGTCAATTTACTAAAATGCCAAGTAATCTTTGATTTTTTTTATTTGGTAAGCAAGAAATCCAAGTGTGATTAATGTTCCCAGAATTATATATTTAGGAAGTAATAATCCAATGCCAATAAAAACAATGCCCACCATTAAGGATTTTCCAATTAAAGATTTGAGTGCATAACTCATACCTTGTTTATATTTTTAGTACCAACTTCTACTGCTTCAATTACTTTTCCACTTAGTCCTTTTGAAATAAGGACTCTGACATGCCTCGCCAGGTATTAAATAATTACTAAGATAGTCAGGCAATTTTACATTTCTTATTGAATGGTCTCCAATGTCAAATGCGGTAAGTTTTGTCCATCCGCCACCACTTCTTTTTGTTTGCCATTCACCTGCTCCAATTAGGCTTAATTTTCCCTCGTAAATACTCATAATTTATTTTTATTAAAGTAGTTTGCTTACTCTATTCGGTTTTCAGCATCCCCGTTTTTTTCTGCTCGATTCTTGCACAAATATTTAGGATAACAGTGTCCCCAAGCATGACGCATAACGTCAGACTTTGAAAATACTAATTTCACTCTTCCATTGTTAAGTTCTATTGAAAAAAAGTTATGAAGGTGAGACTTTTCATTGGTACGTTTTAGTGAAATCGGGTCACGCAAGGGAATTTCACCCCAGCGTTCCCACACTTGCCCTGAGCGAAGTCGATATGGAACTATAGGTGAACTACTCGAAATGTTTTTTGCGTACGCCATTAAGCTCGCTGATCCTACCGAAACGGTTACGTCTAGAATAGATCCAAAAATAATAAATAAATTTCTGCCTAACCAAATTTCAAGTTAAAACAAAAGGTAATTCGTATCCCGAAAGATGAAAAGTGTGACCACCGCAGTCGATTTTCCATTGCAATTTCAACAACGTCATTGCATTTTTGAACTTTTATTCCGCGATAGCTCAGATTATGATTTTAAAACGCAAATAGTTATTGATACGATTTGATACGATTAGATTTGATTTTGATACGAAAATGACTTTGTATCAAAAGTGAAGTTTTCGTTAGGCATGCATATCTCGACTTGCCACTAAAGTCAGTTTGGAAAATACTAATTTCAGTAATACAATATTAAATTTTTAATATTTAATAATTTATATATCAATACTTTCACGATAATAAATCAAGAAAAAATCACTCAAGCAACACATTTCACCTACTACCGCCATCAGGTTTCCTTCAGCTCGCTGGAGGAGTTGGTGTAACAGGATGATATGGTCCGGTTCCTGGATGCGTTTGCCGAAAAGCTGGATTTAACTTTTACTCGGTTTTAAGCCTAAGGTAGTTCAAACCGACGGGTGACGTTGCTTTAACCCAAAATAACTGCTCATAGTCATCTCTAAAGCTTTCAGAACGGCATCCACTCGTCCCGCCGGCTGGAGAAAGAATGCAAGCGGAAAGTAAAAATGGGACAATATCCGGAATTTGGTATCAACTTCACTGGAATACTTGACACGCATTCATTAAGGCCTTATAAAATTGTTAAATATGACATTTAAAAAATAAGCTACCATTATAAGGGCTGTGTTCGCTCGAAAAAATTAGGTGGGCAATGGCACCGTGTTATGTACACCATTTCTAATCAGAACACTCATTGTATTTCAAAATATTTGTCAATGTGTCAACTTCGATTGAATATGATGTGAGTCCGTCTTCTCTGGTAAAATAATAACCCTTTTCTGATCTACACCAAACTGCTTTATCGTTGCCAACTATAACAAATAAAGTATCATAAAGCATTGATTTGGGTTTAATATTAAGGTTGTAGAACTTGGATGCTTTAATTTCATTTATCAATTCTGCTGTTCCGTTCTTGTCAAATTCAATTTCGTAAAGTATGCAGTAGTCTTCCCCATATCTTGATATTCGTCTCCAAGTACTTTGAAGGCTGTTGGCAAATTAATACCGGAAACTCTTTCAAGCCTGGTCTTACTTGATATCCTGTTGTCCTTGTAAAAATAAAGCACTACACCAATCAAACAAAGCGAAAACACCAATACTGCATTAATTTGTCGACTCCATTTATCCGTGAGTTTACCTGATTTCTTAAGTCTTTTTTTAAATGGGATATAAATCAAATAGAAAAACCCACCGAAAAGTCCAATAACAAAAACTATTATAATTATAGAAAATATGTCTACCATTTTCGCCTTTGGAATCGTCTGTAAATGTTTCACATAAAGTCAGCCAGTGAAAATACTAATTCCCCCAATACATTGCAAATTTCAATTCAAAAATAGTTATGAAGGTGAGCCTTTTCATTGGTATTTTTAAGAAAATTTAACTCCTATGCCACACATAGTGCGCATAGAACGCCACCAAGTTTCGTTCAACTCGCTAGGGGAACTGGTGGCAGCACAGATACCAACCGATGCCTAGATGCGTTTACCGGAAACCTGGATTTAACTTTAACTCGGTTTTAAGCCTAAGGTAGTTCAGACCGACGGGAGACGCTGCTTTAACCTAAAATAACTGCTCAAAGTCATCTCTAAAGCTTTTCAGAACGGCATCCGCTCGTCCCGCCAGCTGGAGAAAGAATGCAAGCGGAAAGTAAAAAATGGGGTAATATCCGGTTTTGATATCAAACAACGTTGCCGCAGATTTTAACATTTTTTACTGCCACGTTCCTTAGCGAAAAATAGCATCATCAAATATTAGTACTTGTATAGCCGTATATGTTTAATAATGACATCAATAAAATTATTGATGTGTTTTTTAGGGAGTTGTGCAACGGCCACCGATGTTATGCGTTTGTGCTTTTGCTCGTTCAAGACACAACTGTTTGATGTTTTCAAACAGTTATGTTGTTCATATTATTACGGATATTATTATAATTCGAGGAAGGGAAAGGGTCTTCATCTTTGGTTTTTTTTCGCTCAACCCGATAAAGCTTTATCGAGTGTGTTTTATTATCTTTCATGAAAAAACTTCCACTGATTAAATTATTACTACTTAATAAATACCCAGTCCCTTTTAAATCTCCAGTGAAGTTAAGGCTCCATCCTCTAAATTTACAAAGCCATTTACACCCATGGAGCCACATTCTTCCTGAATATTCGTAACGACTTCCTTTCTTACTGAAAAAGTTAAAAATCAAACTCTTCAAAATCTTGCCAAATAGAGTGTTTTGAGAATATTGTTTAGAATGAAATTCTTCGAAGTTTGATTGACTAATGAAAATACTTTCGAACTTGTTTTCTTTTTAATAGTTTTTTCATTGGGTTTCTTTGTTGAATTATTAAATAATGTTGTATCATTTGATTTTACATTTTCTTCTTTTTTATATAATTGTTGTTTATATTCAGATGAGGTATACTCTTGTTTTTGAGGAATATCAATTGTCCCTTTTCAACTTCAACTCTCTCTAAACTATTAATGCTAAACATTTTCTGAAATGTATAACCGTAAAATATTTCACCTCCATGAAAAGAGACAATCACTTAATATCAAAAGAGTTACCCCTGCAATTTTTGAATGTTTTATTATAGCGTGTTTGAAATTTCTATTGTTAAGATTCCAAAGAAAAAAACAGCATGCTTACAGTAACTAAAATTGTAATAGACCAAATTGGTCCTTGCTTCAGGATGGTAAAGCAGTCAATAATTGAAGCAAATAAAAATCCTGGCACAAGCCCAAAACCAAGAATAGTTGCAATAATAATTCCTACAATACCAAATAATGTTTCTACACGATTGTTTTTGCTATTTGATTCCATTGTTGTTTCATTTTTTATTTTGCAAATATATAAAAGGTAGTTATTTTTTTATCTTATAGTTCAGTATTGCAGAGTTAATTTTTTGCAATCAGTTTCGGATTAGCACTGCCGCCCAGCATAACGCATAACGTCAGCCAGTGAAAATACTAATTTTCCCAATCCATTAATTTCCATTGAAAAATAGTTATGAATATGAGTCTTTTCATTGGTTTTTTAGAAAAATTTACTCCTATGAAACACATAAAACCCATAGATCGCCACCAGTTTTCGATAAGTTCACTGGAGGAGCTGGTGGCACAGGAAAACCCAAACCAATTACTGGATGCGTTTCCCGGAAACCTGGATTTAACTTTAACTCGGTTTTAAGCCTAAGTTAGTTCAGACAGATTGGCGACGCTTTAACCCAAAATAACCGCTCAAAGTCATCTCTAAAGCTTTCAGAACGGCATCCGCTCGTCCCGCCGGCTGGAGAAAGGATGCAAACGGAAAGTAAAAAAGGGGACAATGTCCGGAATTTTGGCATCAAAGTCACCGGAAAACAAGACACATACTTTCATTATAACATTATAAAGTTGTTAAATATGAAATATAAAAAATTAAGCTGCTATAATGAGAGTATTGTTCGCACGACAAAACGTGTTATGGACAGGATTATTGCAGTTTGATAATTTTTGAATCCACGATGTTAAAATTGTAATC
Organism: Bacteroidota bacterium; assembly: GCA_016713525.1. Lineage (GTDB taxonomy): Bacteria > Bacteroidota > Bacteroidia > AKYH767-A > OLB10 > JADKJB01. The sequence continues at coordinate 194,262 of JADJOZ010000016.1, forward strand.
TTTTCTTAACATTTCTGTGAAAATATCTATTCTAGTTCCAACTAATAATTTTTTATTCCTGATTGGCCATTCCGTCAAAATGGCAACTAATTTTTTAGAGGGTTTAATCGAATCAAAATCATATCGAGGATTAATACACCAAACCCCTGCTCCACTCATTCCAAATAAATCTGGTCCAACGCTAAATTGCATAGTGTCATAATTATAGGTATTATTTTATCATATTTGAAAACAATGTTTTCATATTGATTGCAATCAGCGTCATCATATTCGGTTTTATTTGCTCCAATTGTTATATACTCAAATGCACTTATTTGAATATATTGATGTCGTGTAATGTTTTTAGTTCTGGTTACTGGATATCCAAGTGTATAGTAAATTGGTAGCTCTTTAACATGATGATTTACTCCTAATTCGTTCTTTTCAATTGGTATATATGAATCAAGTAGAAATCGAAGAGTGTCTTCATTTAATTTTATTAAACACAAATCAATTTTATCTTTGTTCCGGTTGAGTACATCATTTGAAATAATCTCTCCCCCAATTCGCACAAATTCGTTCTCTTTTCCGGTTGTCCAAATTTCAATATTGGGATCATCGAATACATGCCCCGCTGAAAATATAAAGATGTTCTTATCAATGCTAACAATGACACCGCTGGCAAAAAGCTGAAATTTACCGGCTTCCTTTTTAAACAATTGGCATGTTGAATTCCAAAATTTCCGGACCAACCTCTTTAAATAGTTGTCTTTGATTGTCAAATAAGTTAATCATATGCTATCTAAATAATTTAATTTACCTCAATGATGTAAGTATAATTTCTTATTTGTTTTACCTGTTCAGAAAGTAGTTTACCCGAAATCGTACTCACGGTTTTGTATTTTGGGAGGATTTGCCAGATTTTGCAATAGATTAATTAAATAAGATATTTTTACTGCATACGAAGCATTTTCTGCCTCCGAATGTTTAGCGCTTAGTATGTCGACTAAATTACCGTTCTCGTCAAATAATGGGCCACCACTATTTCCTGGCTGCACAGCCGCCGAAATTTGATATGATGTGATATCGCCATGAAAGCCAGACTTAGCACTTATAATCCCATTTGTTAGTTTGACTTCATCTCCATGGTAGCCCGTAACGGGTAGCCCAAACAAAAAATGCTACTGCCAACTTCACAAGATTTATTTTGAATACTAAAAGGTATTCTTCCAAGAGATTTGAAATTTGCATCATCTATTTTTAGAATTGCCAAGTCATTTTTGCTGTCTTCGATTATAATTTTGGTTTTGTATGTTTTAGAGTAGTCTCCATTAATTCCTCTTATAATAATTCTTGATGCACCACTTACTACATGGTAATTTGTTGCTAAATATCCTTTAGAATTTATAGCAACACAAGTCCCAGATTTTTTGGGGGTTATATTAAAATCTTCTACAGAAGGAAATAACTTGATCATTTTTATATCAACAATATTATAATTTCCATATGCTAACCTTTCGCCAAGCGTTAGTTTGCTCAAAGTTTCATACGACAATTCATATGAATACTCAAGTAATCCATCTTTCAATATTATTGCATTGGCTTTGGCTCACAACTTCATCTTCAGTCATATTTCTCTGACACAAGTAAACTCCCAATAACGTTGTTTTAGTAAAAATTACAGTTCCAGGGTCTCCACCCTTGCTGATACAGCAAGTCTTGAATTTATCACCATTTCTAATAATTGCATATTTTGCAAATTGAGGAGAATAAATATTGTTAGTGAGTTGATTGCTTTGATTGTAAAATTTAATATTTCTATCCGCAGACCAAATCCCTTCAATTGGATCCAATGCATGAATATTTATCTCGAAATATTCTTTAAATGCGTTCTCTCTCTGAACATTGTCCGTTAAGTTGTGTTGTTAATGAAAAGATTACTAAAATTAGGTTAAAATATTTCATTCTTATTTATTTTTATTTCTATAATCTTGCCCATTACTTCTAAAGTCTTTATCCGCAATTCTTTCTGAAAAATACGATAAAAAACAATAGTTGCCAAATTCCGATTAATCGATAGCTTGGAATGAGTTGAACGAAGCTGCTGGGGTGACAAAGTGTTGGTAAGCAGCTCGTTATCAAATAAATGGTTTGAGGAAAGGAGTTTTCCGCAGTTTTCAACTTTTTTATTCCATACCTCTATAGCGACAAATAGCTTCATCAAAAATTAGTACTTGGATAGCCGTATATAGTTGGTATTGACAAGGCAGAAAAATTGAAGTGCTTATTTAGAGGGTTGTGCCTGTCTGAATGGCCAGGCGGGCAACGGTCACCCACTTAATGCGTAGTTACTTTTGCTTGATAGCTTTCTTAACTATAATAGAATTTGATAATTTCATCTGAATAAAATACACGCCATCGCTCCAAGTCTCCGAATTCAATACTATTTTTTGATTTGTGGAATTAAGGGCTTCCTGAGTTATAACACGACCTGTAATATCAAAAACATTTATCTCAATAGCTTTTGGTTGGGAATATGGTAGTTGAATGGTTAGGTTAGAATTAAATGGGTTTGGAAATATCGAAATATTTTGGATGATATCATTTGGATTTAGTCCGAGAGATGTGTAATGTATTGCGTTTTTCAAAATGGTTCCATCAAAACCAACTGCAAATGCTAATGAATCATTTACTACTTGAATGTCTGATAGGAGATCACTATAACTTGAATCGACCAGAGTCCAATTATAACCTCCATCTGAAGTTTGCCACAACGATCCTACAGCATTGGGGTTAAAAAACCAAACAGAATTAATTCCTCCTACGCAATAACCAATCTGATTATTATAAAAGTCGACACCAACAATATCATGAGGTGCAAATTGGTTCGGAGTTGACCATGTGAGTCCGCCATCATTTGAAACTGTAGATTTTCCGTATTCAATGCTTGTTAGTTGTGTGTCTGTTCCGCCTACAATAACAATATTATTTTGGTCAATCATTTTTGCATCAAATAAATATAAGTTTGAATCACAATTAAAAAATTCCAAGTACTTCCATTGTCAAACGATTTTAGGAATTTTCCATAGCCTCCAGCAACATAGAAAATATTTTGTGTTCGACTTAATTCTCCTGTTCCGGGAAACCATGTATCAGCAGTTGAGTTTAAAATGAGTGAAGAGGGAGGAAAAAATCCAGGTTTAAAAGTCCAATATTTCCATAAAAATCATGAACTAGTCCTGTATCCTGATTTATAAAATAGATATTTGAAAAATCGTTATTATTACCAAAGCTTCCAAGGAAACTCCAGCTGTCTCCGGTATTTGTTGTCTTATAAATACCACCATCCTGACCACCGGTAAATCCTACCGAGTCATTGACAAATGAAATATCAGCAAGTGAAATAGGTAAAATAGTAGTATCCCACGAAGTGCCTCCATCCATAGTTCTTACTATTACACCATCCCAACCAAGATTTACAGAACCACAAACAAAACCTGTATCCGGATTAATAAAATGAACAGAATTGTAATCGAATAGTGTATCAGTATTCAGTTGAATCCATTGTCCTTGAACATTAATAGAAGAAAACAATAAAAATATTGAGAATATAAGATTCTTCATAAATAAAGGCTTGTTGTAATTACACATAACGTCAGAATGTGAAAATACTAATTTCATCAATATATTGCAAATTTCTAAATAATACCTGGCACATGCGTAACCCCATTCAATTAAGATCAGCTCGCTGGAGGAGTGTGTGGCACCGGAAATCCCTAACCAATTACTAGATGCGTTTACCGGAAACCTGGATTTACCTTTAACCCGCTTTTAAGCCTAAGTTAGTTCAGACCGACGGGCGACGCTGCTTTAACCCAAAATAACCGCTCAAAGTCATCTCAAAAGCTTTCAAAACGGCATCCGCTCGTCCCGCCGGCTGGAGAAAGTATGCAAACGGAAAGTAAAGAAGGGGCAATATCCGGAATTTTGGTATCAGCTTCACTGGAACACTTAACACACCTAATCGTACCCCACAAAAGGAAAAGTGTGCCGCAGCAGTCGATTTTCAGTGCAATTTCAATAAATTGTCGCAGTTTTCAATATTATTCTGTTACCACAGCCTATAGCGACAAATACTTTCAGTAAAGCCTGATGCTTGTATGCCGTTTAACGGCCTAGGTATTACCGAAGGCTGGATATTCATTGAATGTCCTGCCCGAACCGAAGCTGTTTAGCGATACAAAGCTGAAGATAAGAACAATGTTGATAGAATTCCGTCAAGTCAGAACTAAAGTACAGCAACGAACTTCTGCCGAAGTTAACAATGTCCACTTCCGCTTTAGACAATGCCCCTATAGTGCATTCGTGCTAACCTTGCCAAGTTGACCAGGACTTCATTTTATTTTCCGATGTCGCCTTCAAAAATTTTTGCTAAAGAAATACTATTGTCTATCTTTTTAGAAAACCTATTTTCCAATTCCTTCTTTCTTTCTTTTGAAACAATTTTCCAGCTAACTCTTCCAACTTCTTGTTTCTCCCAAAGCTGACGGACAGTTATTATGTATTCGTTCTCTTTACATTTATCTGGAATAGAAACCATCAACCGTAACTTTGCTTTTGATTTAGCATCAAGCTCAATTTCCTTAAAGGATTGTTTCCCTGCAAACTTTACATGAACAGGTACATATCCGTTTTTCATTTTGTACTTTAAATCAATTTGATGCATGGTAAATTCAGTATTCCATTTTGAAGGGATTTCCAAATATACCTTTGACCCTTGAGGAAGTTTAGAGATGATTTCAAAGTCAAATTTTCTTCTTTTATCGGGTGCGCCAGGCGCAAGAAATGGCATAGCAAAAAAACCTTTTGGAACGGATGGATCAACATCAGGGTCGTTATCTCTTATATTAAAATTTTTCCAGGTAACATTGTTATTGTCCCTTATAAAACGAGTGAAGTTATCCCAGTTTAAAAAATCAGCAGGATCGGGTGCAGGATCCTGGGCATTTCCAATAAGCCCAATGAAACAATAGTGACCAGCAACAGGGATGGCAGCTGATGGCCAAACAATTCTATTGGATACAGTAAGAATGTCTCCTGTCGGAACGTTTGGAATCACAACATTTCCAACTAGCGTCCAAAACTCAGGTGTGATTAACGTTGAAGGTGGCGACCAAAATATAGTGGCATTCACATTTGTAGCTTCTGCTCCCCCTTGATTTAACACCCTCACATAAATAAAATTGTCCTGTCCGATCTCAGCATCGGTACTGAGTGTAATATCATTTTCGGTTCCACTTCCTACTCCAAATGCAGCTTGCGGGTTAATTACTTCTGTTTTATTTAAATAATATCTGGACTGCTTGAAATAGATCCAGTGTGTGGTTCACCGGTATCAGCAGCATTATCTCTAATATATACATCTGGAGAAAGATTTAATACAGTGTCTATAATTAAACGCAAGTTTGGGAGTACACCAATTTGAGTTGCTTCTGTTGCCGCTGGTAAGGTTCCTGTAATAGGATTACTCAAAATTGCTCTCATTTGCCGTGGACTAAGCTTGAACCCAAAATTGCTTTGGAAAATACCTTGAACAATAATTGCAGCACCTGTAATGATAGGGCTTGCACCTGAGGTGCCGCCAAAAAAAGAAGTATAGGATGTTGTAGCCCCTGCATCATCAGAAGTAAGTGTGTTAATATTTTGACCCCAGCCATAACAATCAATCCTGTTTCCGTGCGGCGCCCATACTATCCGGTATGGGGTGATGCGGAACTTGCAGCACTAACTATAATAGCACCAGGAATCTCGGAAATCAGCATTGGTTGCATCACGAAATAATGACCTGTTACCCGATGGATCGACATATGCGTCCAAATCAAAAGGCAAATGGACAGCAGGAGCAGGATCATTGTTAGCTGTTCCATTGCCACCCGCCTCAACAACAATGATCCCAAGTGCAGTTGCAAGCCGTATAGCATCAAAGTCTGCATCAAGCAGTTCACATGGCCCAAGTAATCGATTAGGCCCTAGTGGAGATCCGGGTACTGTCACTTGTGCTTCAAGTAACAAGACATTACCAAAGAAAGATTGGCAATGGCCGCAATTACTGCATTCGGACGAGTGCTTCCGTTAAATGAAACGGTATGAACAGATGAGACATTAGGTGCGATGCCAACACAACCCACTGCATTATCTACCGCACATATCTCTCCTAATACAGATGTACCATGTGCCCTTGAAGAATCAAGAAGAACCCCATGAAGTAATGTTATACCATGTGCATTCAGGTCTTCATGATCAAAGGTCCATCCCCGCTCCATATCGATAAATGATACGCCTGCACCATCACCACCGGTAAAGGTCCAGGCATATCTTGCGTCAATTCCCACGGGTGCTGCATCTAAGTAATCCTGATTGACAGCTCTCGGGTCATCTGCGTCATTCACTACCGGATCAGGAACAGGGTAGTCAATGTATGCTTTCCCTATACTCTTCCAATTCCTGAGCTCTTTAAGAAGAGCTTCAGGTGATACTTCAGCCGGGCAATTAATAAAAAAGTAATTCTTGAAATTAACCTCTTTGTAAGTGGTATCTATTTCCATTGCTTTATTTATCAAGGCATTTAATTTTGTATCGTCAATAGCAGTAATCATTTTTTGTAATTGTATTCCGGGAAAGTTCTTCTCAAGACCTGCCCAATCTCCAATAGCTCTTTCATTTATTGAATGTTCAATTTTCTTGTTATCAATTTCCACATAATCATGAAATTTTATAATGACTTGCGCTCCCTGATGAATTGGGGTTTTAATTTTGTTTGACGTTTTTTTCATATTAAAATGTTTTAATTTGTTTGCCTACTCTTTATTGGATTTTCGGCCTACACCGATTTTAATTTTTAGTCTCAGACATGTCACTGTACAAGTTAAGAAGGTTACACTGTCGAGAAAGTATGACCGCAAAATGAAGAAGGGATTAGTAAGCACTACCGTTTGTTCGGAGCGCAAGAATGGCAAATAACAATTATGATACGAACCTTTTAAACCTCCAATTGAACTTAAGTGATTAATAATCACCAATATAGAGATTTGCTGCAATTTCGTATATCTATTTTTAGGATTTCGCATCTTGTCGAATGTGAACTGTTTTTGTTGATGGCTTTAATAGCTATTGTCAGGATTTATTTTTGCCATCCTGATTTCGCTCTGGTCAATTATAATTCAAATTGTTCGAAAGGATACTGTGCTTTTAGTTTTGGAGGTTAATTGCGTTTTCGGTTATAAGTTTTAAATTCTCTGTCGGCCGTGTCTAGAAATTATTCCGGTTGATATAATCTCATCCCCTTCCCGATTGTCTAAAATTACACCACCAAACCGCAACCACCTAATTTTTAGGCGAGATTTTGATGTTTTATAATACATTAAAAGTTAAGTACTTGCAAATTTGAGCATTTAAAAAAGCAAGGGTAAACCCTTGGGTGTTGAAAACTTTTTTTTCGATTTTCTGCGTAAAATGAGTTGGCCGTAACAACTATTTTGAGCATCACTTTTTCATACTATGGCAAAATAAAATTATTTGGAAAATCATTTGTTGGTGTCTCGAGCTCTTTAATAAATTTCTTTTCTCCGGAAGGTTGAACCTCGTATACCTTTCCGTTTTCTGCTATTAAAAATGGCTGTTTGGTTTTCATTGCTGCCAGACTGGCTTTCTTAGTGGCAGCACTTGATGCACGAATTATTGCTCCTAAAATATCTCTTTCCTCACATGAACTCGATAGCCTGGAACCAAAAACCGGTCCCAATAAACCTTCCTTGATGAGTTGATTTAATTCATTCTTAGCCATAACTCAAATTTAAGCATCTTCAAGCAGATTCTAACCCTTTGTCCCCTCTCCTTCTCCTTCTCAATCCCATTCTCATTCTCATTCTGTTTCCGCCCCCTCTCATTCTCATTCTCAATCTCATTCTGTAACTGCCCTCCCCCTCTCCTTCTCATTCTCATTCTCATTCTCATTCTCGTTCTCATTCTCGTTCTCGTTCTATCCCCGCTTCCGTTAACAGCAGCATGCATCTTGCATTGAGCTTGTGTTTGTGTTGAGCCTGCCGAAATATGGTTTAGCAACTACCCCGGAAGAGCAGCCTCGGAAGGCCATTTGAGAACTTCTCAAACTCGTCCATCAGTTAAATAGCATTTGCTTATCTTACAGGATTTGCAATTCAAGTTACACACGGTTTGCGGCTACAAGAAGTTGGCGATTTCGAAGCACAAAACTGTCTGCCAGCACTACACTTGATACGAAGCACGAATGTTCGTTTAACAACTGAACCGCCAATTTCTTAAACCCACCGTTACCGGATGCCCTTGTCTGTCCGAAGATGTGCCTTGTTAAGGTTGCACACACTTTTGTCCGAAGTGGTTTTTAGTAGAAGTGGTGTCTGTGAATGTTAGCAAAGCGCGTGGATGAAGTTTTATTTTTTTGAAGCGTGGGAGATTTTTTGTTTTTAATTTTTTTTTTGGCTTGGAGAAAAAATACTCTCTTGCAAGTTTTGGTTTGTGCGGTTGGCTTGTGCGACTTGCAAGAGGGTATTTTTTGTGGTTGGTTATTTGAATTTCTCTACAATGTCTTTCATACTGAAGTCTCCCGACACATCTTGAATATCAACCTTGCCAAGTAAAATGTCAAAGAAAAAGTTTGAAATGTTCTCAATAGTCAAAGTTTTTGTTTCGCTTCCGCTTTCAATTCCTAAGTCATAAGTTTTAAGTAACTGTGAACCAAGTGAAGCAGCGATCAAAAGAAAATGGTTGTTGAATTTGTCAATGTCTAAAAGGTCGGCTGCTAAAACTTTTCCGATTACAGTGTAACTACGAATAATTTGTTGAGAATCTTCTGAACGCAAAACAGATTTTAATTCGTCTGATTCCATACTCATTTTAATTTTACCCGATTTTTTTGCTTGCTCTTGCCCTTTGAAAAGTGAACCTAAGTCAGCCAAACTCAAATTATACATTTCAGTTCCAGGAATAGCGTTAATTTTCTCAACTGTAAAGGCACTCGGCAAAAGCAAATGAACCACTTTTGAAATTCTTGCAAGTGGAGCGTTAAATGTTCCTATAATAGAATTGTTGATTTCAAGATTCAATGAAGCAAACACACCACCAATTACAACACAATCTTCCAAAATAATTTCGTCTGCAAAGATGCTGCCGGCAATAAAAGCGTTACGCATTTTCACTTGCTTCGCATTTACATCACCCTGAAAAATTACACGATAAGCTGGAGCAAGAGAACGATTGAATCGGCAGACCCAACAGTTTTACGAAAAGTTGCTGAACCTTTTGCATCAGTATTTACATGCAATTCAATTTGAGTAAAAACTGCACCTTGCACTTCAAGTTTCCCTTTTTGAATTTCAAAGTATTTTGCATACACCGCACCTTCAATAATTGTGTCGCCTTGTATTACAACATCTCTTTCCAATTCGCTTGCTGCTCTCGGAAGTATTGAACTCTTTACAAGATTATCATTCAGTAATAATCTTTGGTCGTTCACTCGAATTTCTTTTAACTCATTCATTGGACTAAATTTTAATTATTGGTTTGTATGTTGGTGTCATTGTTCCAAAGCTGCATAATTTGTTGTGCAACTCTCGGATTGATATTGTGTGCTTCGCTTTCCTGATTTGATAATTCAAGTTTCAAAAAAGTGTTTATGTATTCTCTGTTTTTTGAATCAATTGTCTTCCATTTGCTTCCTGAATTTGAAAAACTATCTTTCAATTTTGTCTTGTTTGATGCCAATGCAGGTATCTGCCCCGATGTAACTATAGCAACATCATTCCCATTTTCTTTGTTCTTACTTTCAAAATACAAAACAGGAATATTTCTTGTTAAAACAATCCCAATTTCTACTGGAATTAAAATTTCTTGTAGTTGTTCAGAAAGATTTTTTTCAGAAAACAAATAATTTTTCGCACTATCAATCAATGAAAGTGCTGTACTTTTCAAAACCGAAGCAAAAAGCATGGATTGAAGATAATTTCCCTCTTTGTTGTAAATCGTTGCAATGCTTGTGCTCATGTCACTGAATGAACGATGCACTCTGGTAGTCAATGTTCCATGAACTCCCACTGCTGATTGATTCAACAAAAGAATTCTATTTCGCAATTCCTTGTCTAAGTCAAAAATATTTTTGCATATCTCTCGGAAATTCTTCCAAAGTCGCCTTCCAATTGAACTTTCTTTTGAGCTCACGTTTGTTGATGTTGCATTAACTCAATTATTAATGCTTCAACTCTTGGTTTTATTTCTGTGAGTTGTTGATTGATTTCAGATTTTATCAATCCGAAAAATCCTTCAACCAATGTATCAGATATATCTTCTGCACTTTTAACTTTTGCAGCTATGTGAGCGGCTTCTGTTGCTACTATTGAACCTGTAAGAAAATTGACTTGTCTATTTGCCGAGGTTACACTTCTATCAAAAGGATTTGTGTCAACATTAATTCTAACATTAACTGGAACATGCTCCGTGTAATGAACTGTAACAGTCATGCTTCCTCCTGATTCAGATTTCGGATAGGATACGGTTTTAGATTCTGAACCGTTGACAGTAATTGTTTCGTGATAATCTCTTGAATAACTCATTGGATTAAGAATTTAATTTTTGCCATTTTGATGACTCAAGTAAAGACAGCATTTGTTTTTTTACTCTGTCGGAAACAGTAGATTGATTTACAAAATTTCCAAACTCTTGTTTTATACGACTGGAATTACTTTGGTCGTCATCAACCCATTTTAAATTTGTCAATGATAAATAAATGTGAGATTCAATTTTCGAGTTTGTATTTTTCTTCAATGATGGTTGTGTAATCATCCATTGTGATTGTCTTACATTCAGTCCTTCTGATTCTGAAATGAGAATTGGAATATCTTTTTCAGTTGGCTTGGTTACGGATTCTTTATTTAAAATACTTCCAATTAAACTTTTCTGATTTTCAGAACTGTAAATAAAATCTTGCATGGAAGAAATATTCCTCATTGCATTATACTTTGTGTTGGAAACAGAAATCATTTGACTGCTCGCAATACTTTCTACTTGTGTTGTAGAAGTTGAACCTGACAAACGCTTTGTTCTGTTTGCAGTTGGTAAAACATCTTTCAAAACAAAGTTTGTTGTTGGCTTGTCAAGTTCAAAAATTCTTGCCCGCAATGCTATGTTCAATCCTTCAAACAATTTTGTGTAACGGCTTGCAAGCATTTGGTAATCTTTTCCATTCTGCTTTTAATGGCAATTAGTGAAACTGATTGCTGTTGCAGTTCCATGATTTTTGCATCTGCTTTACTTTTATGCGTTGCAATCTTTTGAGAAATTTGTGAACGGATTAAAGAATAGAAACCAAAATTTACATTGTTGCAAATTTTCTCTGCACCTTTTTGTTCTGCAATTACAACTGCTGTTTGCATTGCTATAACTGCTGCCGTTGTTCCGTCAACATGATTGGCAACCCCATCAATGCTGTCTGCCATTGGGTTGGTGTCAACTGTAAAATTAAAATTAGCCATTGTATGATTTTTAAATTTCGGTTACTATAAATTATGCTTCGCTATTTTCAGAAGCTTGCGTTTCATCTTCCTCTTTGTTGGTTCGTTTTGCTTCTTAATTCATCCAATGCCGCCTTTGCAATTTTGGGAAGATTAATTGACATGTGCTCGTAAGTAACATCTTCAATTGAAGGTGGTGGCGGTAACTCTGACGTTTCAGCGAAAAAGGATTTACAGAAGCCAAAGGCATTCTTCTTGCATCTAACTTATTTACTCTGCCGCTTGCAACTGCATACTCTTTAAAGTTTGTATCTCTCAATGAAGCATCATAAAACTCGATGTATTCAAACTTCTCTGCTCGTCTGTCAATATCTTCTTTCAATCTGTCCATGTATTCAGTAAAATCTTCCTGGATCATTTTGAAATCTTTCGACTTGGCTTCAAACGCAGCAAATACTTCTGCTTCATTCTCCTCTGATTTTACAAGGGAAGCATCAATTGTTGTATTATTTTTTAGATTGTCTTCCGTCTTTTTCAAAGCAACCATTGCATTGTAAGATGAAATGTATTCACTCAAAGTTGAACGCATGATGTTTATTAAATCATTGCTTTCTGCTCTGTTTCTTCCATAAAAATCCATTGTCTCCTGATGCCACTGATTGAGGTAAGATGTTTTTTGGTCTTTTATATTGTTGTAAATTTTCATTCTCTCCAATCTTGTTTCCTCCATTAAATTCTGAACAATAGGAGCTACTATTTCTTCGTGAATTTGATGAACACCGAAAGGGAAATTTGTTTTGCTTCCATCTTCTCCAACCCAACAGTCCGAAACAATGTCATACTTTAACTTTGAGCTTGGTTTGAGTTGAAATGGTTGATAATTTTCTACTGATTCTTGGTAATTGAATTTTTCATTTCTGATTCTTTCAATTTCATCTGCTTCAAGATTTGGCGAATAGTGATTGTAAGAACATTTCAAAATTTTGAATAGCGTTTTGTTTGAAGTATCAACCATCATATTTGTTGAAGCAAGTTTCACTTTGGTTATTGCCTGAACTGAATTTGCCATGTTCATCATCAACGTTTTCAAAACTTCTTCAAACTGCGTTTGATTTTTCTCTAAAGATTTTTTCATTTCATTCAACGAATGAAATCTTGCAATCTCATCTTGATAAGGTGAGTTGTCAAAAATGTAGAAAACGGGAGCGTTTCCTGTTTCTGTTGTTGAATGTTCATTGATAAATTTTGAATGTTCGCTTTCAGGTAACACAACTGGAAGTGAAACGGAAGTCAAGTCCAAATCCGAAAGACAAAAGGATGAAGTGCGAAGTGTTCTATCAATTTTCCCTAAGTAATCGTGATAAGTAACATTTTGAATAGAGAGAGAATAATCATCAGTGCTTACTGATTCTGTTTCTTCCGATTTTTCAATGATTGGAGCATCTTTCATTAACTCGTCTAAATCATTTACTGCACTTGTAAATAATTCCGCTTGCTTCAACGTATTCAGATTAAAGTTCTGAGAATTGACAGAGTTGGTGTAATCAATCATAAAACTTTTATCTTCAAAAGGAATTTGAGCGGCAACAGGAACGTAACCGATTCCCAACTTCGTAACCTTGTAATCCCTGAAAATTTCTTTGTGCATTTTTTGAAACTCTGCAATCTTCTGCTCGTTTGCATCAATCTCTTCTTGCAGTTCTTTCATTTTTAAATGTGCTGTAATTGCAAAGTAGATTGGAATAAGCACGAAGAAAAAAATCATGCAAATCAATCTTGTTTGTTTTGCCTTGGCAAAATCCTGACTAAGTTGTGCAACTCGTTCTTTGCACACTGCTATTTCCTTTTCATACGTTTCTTCTTCGCTGACAATTTTTTCAGCGGCTTGTTTGTAATAGTCAAAAAGGACCTTTGCTTGGTCTTGATAGATGTTTGCCGAAGCATTGAAAATTTTTCCGCTCATAACTTTTATTTGTTAGTGGTTATTTTGAGTAAGTGTTTTTTCTAAGTTTTAATAGCTCCTCACACTTATTGAGGAGTGAAAATACTTCCACTCCGCCTTCATTTTTATTTCTTGCGATTGCATATGCTTGTTGAATTGTGCTTGCAATTTCAGAATCAATGTCTGCTGCGGATTGATTGTTAGTTGGCGATAAGTAGCGAACATCTTCTTTCAGTAAATTAATTTTTTGTTTTTCTCCTGCCCACTTTGATGAATCTCCAGTAAATAAAATCTCAAATTGATTCAATGCTCTTAGGATTTCATCCTTCCCTTTCCTCTCCGAGTCTTGTTCTGCTTGAACTGACACAGCTTTGCCCGAACTTAAATGAGAAAATAAATAGCCAATTAATAAAATGAAAGCTGCAAGGAGTTGAAAGAAAAGTTGGTAACGGAAATGGATTTCCCCAAAATAACCAATGGCTATTATTGCAATTGCAAAAATGAATAGAAGCGAATGTAAACAAGACGAATTCCAAGACCACCAACTTGTTTTCAAAATCAAAATTGATTCCGAAAAGTCCTAACTCTGTAAAGGATGTAACCAAGAAAACAATACAAACCGTAGTTAAATCCAACCAAAAAACATCGTTCCTTTTGTCCTGTGGAACGAATAGAAAAAATCCTGTGAAGATTAACGCTAATCCTGCAATTAAAACTACATATCCGAATATTTGACTTTTCTGTTTCATATTTAGCAGTTTTTAAATCCACATTGAGAACAGAATGGTGTGCTTCCTAATTTATGTCCGCATCGTTTGCAGCAACCTTCTTTTGCAGAAACAGGTTTTCCGCAAGTCGCACAAAACGCTGCTCCGTCTGCTAATGGTGAACTACAATTTGTGCAAACTGAACCGCTTGCTAATAAACCTGTTCCGCAACTCACACACTTCTTTGCATCCTTGTCATTGTCTGCTCCGCATTTTGGGCAAGCTGTATATGGGTCGCCACAATAAGGACAGAACTTCATATTACTTGAAAATTTCTTAGCACAATTAGAACAATAAACTTCTCTTGCAGGAGTAGCAACAGGATTTTGAACATTTTGATTTGTTTCTTGATTGTTGTATGAAACAGGATTAAGCAAACCGCCATCTGATGTATTACCAATCAGATTTGTTGCAAGAACTGCATCCAATAAACTATTTTGTCCGTTACCTTTGCCTTGAATCTAATGCTTTATCGCCTAACTCAAATACTTGCGACTGCTGCCAGGTGTATCCACCAATAATTTGTGCGCTCTGCTGCGACATGGCTTTCAGAATCATTTTACCTGCATCAGTATTTGAATCAACTTCAATAGTTGTGATGTAAAAACCTATGAGTTGGAATCCGTAATCTTCCCAAAAATTTGCAATGGATAATCTTAAATATTCCGAAAGTGTATCCAAGAATGCTGAAATAGTTTTGATGCCAATTTTATTTGAGATTATGAATTGAAGAATTGTAGATTTTGTTTTTGAAACCGTTGCTCCGTAAAAATTATCAGAAAGTTGTCTTGATGTAAATGTTGTTGTTGTTCCAACCAACTTTATTAAAAATCTCTCTGCATCAACAATTTTAATTCCATATCGTCCTTTTGAAAGTAGTGGAACCATTGTCTGATAGTCGGGGTCGTGATACATCATAGAATCCGTTGTCCAGTCAAGATTCAACGGCATCAACTTGTTTACAAACCAAACTTCGGCAGTGAATGGATTTTTTCCTGCGAATGGAATGCCAAAAAGGGTTCTGAGAATTGGCAAGTTCTCCGTGTTAAGCGTATGCTTACCTGGTCCAAACTTCCAACAACTTGTCCTTTGGAAAATAAAATTGCTTCTTGCGATTCAGAAACTACAAGTTGAGTATAGGTGCTCAAGTTTGTCGCTGGAAATTTCCAAGCGAATAATTGTTCTTCTGGTCTTGTTTCCCATTTTACAAAGTCAATGATTGCTGCCATCGTAGTTATGATTTAAAATAAATTATTTAGTGTGTTTTAACAAATGTAAAGAAATTTTCAAACCACAAGCTATATTGATGTTTTCAAATTTCGTGAATTTCTCTAAGGAGCGTTGGAGAAAACACTCTTTCATTTTTTTTCTGTGTTGAGTTCTTGTGATGGAAAAAAATGAAAGTGTGTTTTGTGTGTTGGCAAAAAATAAAACTTCATAGGGGTGGTTCTCTGATAGAGGTGTCAGTTCGCATCGTCCGGTCATAAAAAATGTTTGCTTCATGCAGTCAGTTTGATATTAGCAGGGTGCGATAAGGTTGCGCATGACTCTTCAATCCCCACGCCACAAACACAAAACATTAACCGTGTATGAAACGCCTATTTGCCCTAGTTCTCGTAGCGGGTTATTATGAAGTATTGAAGTCAATTCTTCTCACTCCCAATCCCCTAAAATTACACCACCAAACCCCAACCACCTAATTTCTAAGCGAGAATTTGATGTTTTATAATACATTAAAAATTAGGCACTTGCAAATTTGAGCATTAAAAAAACCAAGGGTAAACCCTTGGGTGTTGAAAACTTTTTTTTGAAAATTCTTCTTAAAAGAGCTGCGGAGCTGGGTTAATTATGTGGTTTTTTGAACCGTTTAACTTCTTAAAAACACATTGCTTCATTTTCTGGTTTTCACTCTGTTTTGGCTTTTCTTTTGGTTTGAGTTGCCGCTTGTGATTGCACGACATGGCACTTCACTTTTTTCTCGTCCTTTTTACTTATTATTCTCTTAGCATGGAAACGTCAACAATCCCACAAAAAGCTCCAATCCAATATTCTTACTCATCCGGATAATGCCAACTACTGATACTTGCATTCGTTACATTCACCTGATAAACCTGACCGGTTACCGGATCTGTTCGTTTGAAAATGCCTGAAAAAGTACCTGTAATATAACCTCCCGGAGGTGGATATGAATTTATTGTTAATGTGCCGGAAACTAGTTCATCATACTTTTTTGTCGTTACTCCATTGAATTCTTTCCGGATATGGAAAGAAGTAGAATAGAAATCAGATGGGGCTGAATATACTCCCGGAGTATTACCATTAAATTTCAGCGTACCGCCAAATCCGCCATTTGAGCTACTCATACAGCCAGCATATTTTAATACAGTTTCATTGGTTGCAGATTTATAGTTTCCTGCAATATATCCACCAAAAAAGCTGGTTGCTGGACACCAGTCAAAAGAAATGGTTTGATTTGCAAAGCCATCACCGTTTGCTGTGAGTGCATTCAAACCAGAGGTTCTCCAATCGGGCAACCTGGCAAGATCCATTTTACCTGATATGGTTACCGGCTGGGATCCATTTACTGCTGATGTTGTAAGAGTACCTGATAAATAAGCTTTAAGCCGACCTATTTCATTTCCATAAGTCAAAATTTGCATGTCACAAGAGGAGGTAGGTGTTTCACTACTGAATGATTTAAAGATACTGTGAACCTGATCATTTACCATCACCCTGATATAATTGGTTTGAACGGAATTGCAATTATAAGTTCCCGGGGAATTGCCGTTAAAATAGGCATAAATAGTGACTGTTTTTCCCTGCAATGTGGTTCCGGTTAAACTCAGATATGTCATTCCAGTCTGCCTGTATTGGGCTTCTGATCCTGTAACATCCAAAGTCAAGGTTTCATTGACAAATCCGGCACCATTTATCGTTATTGTGTTTGCTGTATCAGGAATATAACAAACTGAAATATTACCCAGATTTGCTGTAACATTTGGTAAAGGAGTCGAAGCCGCAGATGTTACAATTTTCGTTGGAGTTACGTACCTCATTGTTACATTCATATTTGATTTAACAGGAACAGTAAACGAGCCTGTTGTTGAATAAATGCCAGTGAAACCAAACTGGCTTCCATAATTTACATCAACCCAGCCTGCAGCACCGGAGCCATTGCAATCCTGCATCATGCCAGATAAGTATGCCGGACATTGCAAAACAATATCTCCCATATCATACTGCTGACCCGGTGTAATTGGGCCTATATTGAATGGTTGTGAAAATACACCAAGTGAATTTGCCGGAGGAACGACAACCTGAAATGACAGATTTCCCGGAACTCTTTTAATAAAGTACCCATCGTTGTTAGTAAATTCATAATTATCAATATCAAAAAAGACTAAAGTATTTGCTATCGGATTGTTGTTACAATCTAATACCCGTCCTTTTAAATAGGCCGCAGAATGTAGTGACCCACACCCCCAAAAACTAAAATGGCTCACAGTTGCTTCATAGAAATTTCCATTTTTGGTCGCTATCGTTTCTTCAACCCACAAGCCAGTTTGTTCATTAAAAGAACATAACGCTGTGGTGGCGGGTGCAGCACTAATTTGAGAAGAAGGAATTGGCAATTGTATTGTAGCTGTTTTTCCCGGTGCCATTTTTAAAGGAACACTGGCACCAGTAACTAAACCAATATAAGCAAAAGAGTAAGTTCTGAACTGTTGGGGCGAATTCTGGATATCAATTGCCATTCTGTCACTTCCAGGAAACTTTAACCGATAAAGGGAATCGCTGATATCTGAAATGTCTGTTTGGACTAACACCTGTCCGCTAAACGGACTTCCATCCTCATTTACAACGGCATCTGGCGGAAAAATTAATTTGCATCCTGAAGGGTTGACAGTTATGGTGCCACCTGATCCATTTTGGAAGTATGAATTTTGAGCTGCTGGTAATATAGTATTGATGTATTGAATACCCTGTTCAGCTGAAACCCCAATATAATTGGAAATATAACCAGTTTTTTTAACTTTTATAACCCCCCTGTCAGCAGGTATAGCAACTTGGTTCAAAGCATATAAACCATTTGCATCTGTCAATACAGTTGTACTTCCAAGAGTTACTTCAGCATTTTCTATCGGCGAATTCCATTCATTAAGAATTCTTCCGCAGACAATAACTTTTTCAGATGTAGAAGGGAAATTCGGACCACCTTCGTCATTGTCTTTTTTGCATCCAACTAAGAAAACCGAACAAACAAATAATAGTAAGCCAAAATAGTATTGGACTTTGATTTTACTTTGATAATTTACCATGGTGAAAATAGTTTTTTAAAGACGGTAAAACAACTGTTTAGATGCAAGGAGGTTAAAAGTAATTGAAAATCATTAAAAAATGAATAATATTTCGTTTGATATGTTCCCATGCGAGTGCAACTGAATTTCAGCAATTCTTTTCTAAGTGACATTCTCCAGCAATCACTTCTTCCTACCTTATTGCCATTCCCATTTTTTCACGATATTTGCACTATTAAAAGCTACTTACCATGGAAACCTCAACAATCACACAAAAAGCTCCGGATTCTGCTCAAAATACCGATTTTTTGCCTCTAAATGGCACCGATTATATCGAATTTTATGTTGGAAATGCCAAGCAATCAGCATATTACTATCAGGCAGCTTTCGGTTTTGAACTGGTAGCCTATTGCGGCCCTGAAACCGGAATCCGCGATCGCGCTTCTTATGTTTTGCAGCAAAACAAGGTCCGGATTGTGCTCACCACTCCAATGCACCCCGACTCCCCTATTGCCGATCACATCAAAAAGCATGGCGATGGTGTAAAGGTCCTGGCGCTCTGGGTCGACGATGCTGAAATGTCGTGGAATGAAACCACTAAAAGAGGAGCTAAAAGTTTTGAAGCACCAAAGACTATTCAAGATGAAAATGGTGAAGTTAAGGTAGCCTCCATTCATACTTATGGCGAAACGATTCACACTTTCGTAGAGCGTAAAAACTATAAAGGGATCTTCCTTCCCGGATATAAGCCGGCAAAAAGCAAGTTCCCGGTTAAGTCAACCGGACTGCAGTATGTCGATCATTGCGTAGGCAATGTGGAGCTTGGCAAAATGAACGAATGGGTGCGCTTTTATGAAGATGTAATGGGCTTCAAAACCATTATCACATTCGATGATGAAGATATCTCAACTGAATATTCAGCCCTGATGTCGAAAGTGGTATCTAATGGAAATGGGTTTGTCAAATTCCCGATTAATGAACCTGCTGAAGGCAAGAAAAAATCGCAAATTGATGAATATCTGGAATTTTATCATGGCCCGGGTGTGCAACACATTGCCATCATCACTAACAATATCATTGAAACGGTAAGTGACCTCATCAGTCGCGGAGTCGATTTCCTCACAGTTCCCACAACCTATTATGATACACTCCAGGAACGTGTTGGTAAAATTGATGAGGATATGGAATCCCTTAAAAAACTTGGTATCCTGGTAGATCGGGATGATGAGGGTTACCTGCTCCAGATTTTTACCAAACCCGTCGAAGATCGCCCAACTGTATTCTTCGAAATCATTCAAAGAAAAGGTGCTAAATCGTTTGGAAAAGGAAACTTCAAAGCACTTTTTGAAGCCATTGAAAGAGAACAATCCCTTCGAGGAAATCTCTGATAAATTCTCTGAAAGCAAAAAGCCCCGATAAAACGGGGCTTTTTGCTTTTCAAGTAGTTGTAATCAACATGTAAACGGTGGTCCCCTTTAACGGAAAAGGAAAGATTTGAAAAGTAACTTTTTCATTGATATATTATTGTATATCAATATTTTAATATACATTTCAAGGATCGTGAAACATTCCATGTGAAACATTTTTTGTGTTGATGTTTACGATATTTTTAATATAACTTATTGCCTGTCAACCAGTATAAAGTTTCAGGCAATGAAAAGAAGATTCAGAAATAGCAGCAGGCAAATCGGTCGACTTGGACTTCGAACCTTATTGGTTTCGGCTACAATCGGCACGTTGGCATTTATTGCTATTTCACTATTTCTAATTCACTTTTTTAGAAATGAAGATGGAAAAGCAATTGGTGATCCAATGGTTATTACCGATTCCAGAATAATTGCCGATTCATCGACACTTTACCGGGGAAGCACTTTACAATTACTTTCAGGAATTAAAATTTCAGCAAAGGGAAGCTCCAATAAATTGAGTGTAACGTCGTTCACATTTTCAAATCAGTTTGATGCAGCCACTGCTAACAGGCTAATTAAAAATATAAGACTTTGGTCAACAGCTTCTTCGGATCAATTTTCGCCTTCCCGACAAGTTGGAAATACCTTGCCCCAACTTTCTCAATCAACTTTTACTTTCGATCTGAATCACAGCCTCCAACAAGGGGAAAATTTCTTCTGGTTGACTGCAGATATTGAGCCTGAAACTAACATCGACTCGGATTTTATTCAAATCACCTGCATTGCCACCAAAATTGGAACATTGAGTTATGATCCTATTCCACCCTCCCGCAGATTAGTTCATAAGTTATTGAAAAACAAACCTTACTATTCAACTGGGAATGGCGATATATTAGACCTGAAAGGCTGGAACAGCAAACGAGATGGTGCCGGAGAATCGCTACTTTCCTTTTCTAATCCAAATGCCACTTTCCATATTCAACCCGGACATATAATGACCAATCGCCTGAGTGGTTGTTTGCCAACTTTAATTGTCGAAAGAAATGGAGTGCTCCAATCCACTTCTGCTATCAAATCAGATTTGTTGGAAGTTCAACCTGGTGGAATATTTTTTCAACTTGAAAGAGTCGTCGATCCATCCAACCCCAAGATTCTATGTCTTAAAAATGGCAGTCAGTTTGTAAATCAACAATCCGGATACCTCCCCGGCAAGGAAAAACGATTTGCAAAACAATCCGTAGTGATCCTCAAAGATTTTAGCAGTCAAACATTTTCGCAATCGGTCACTTGGGGAAATGTTATTATTGACAACGATAATATGGAGTCTGTTGATGTCAAAAATGGCCTGCAAAAGATACTTGGCGACCTGGAAATACGGAAAACCGGCAACAAAGCAACGATTTACACTACCACAACCGACTCTATATTTATTGGCGGAAATCTTCAAATGACCGGAGGTAATCTCGCTATCGGTGGTAAAGATGGAGTTGCAAACCTAATTATTGGCGAACAGTTAAATCTGCGCAGTGGCAGTTTGTCTGATCGGACTCCTGAAAATAAAAATGCGGGAAACTTGCATGTGATCGCAGGCAGTTTAGTTCAAATTAAGGATGGTGATTTGCTTTTGGAAGGTAATCAATCTCAGATTCTGTTTATCCGCTCAGGAATATGTAATTGGAAACAAGGCGAATCCAATGTAATACTGCCCGATGTGATCATTTCACCGGGAACTACCCTCAATGTCATTGGCGAGAAGTTCGGGATGATTGCGAAGGATAAGGAACTTGTAGTTCTTAAGGATGGCCAATTGAAATTGAATGAGGCGGTTCTTTTTGGAATGGGAAATTTCAGACTGGAACCGCATGGAACTATCGCCACTTCTAATGCTGCTGGAATTAACTCAGATGGTTGGTTTGGTGCCATTCAGACAGCAAAACGGCACTTTAGCTCCCATTCGGTGTATATTTATGATGGAAATAGCAACTTACAAGAAACCGGAATCTTTTATACAGTTCCACAACCTAACACGGTTAAAGATTTGGTCATAGCCAAACAGTCCCATACTGCTGTTGTAAAGATGATGCAATCGTTTCATATTAACGGACGATTTATTCAGAAGAGCGGATCGGTCAATAAAAATTCATTCCATCTGACAACCAATCTGGCCCGGACAGAAAACTGAACACAAAATTACAATGATTTTATTTTTTCAAGGAAGAGGTTCATTGCCTTCCGCATGGAATCATCCAAATTATAGTGAAGGTAGTTTTTGAGATAATCTTCCGAATCTTTATAAAAATCATCGGTTTCCTTCAACTTCGCAACTAAGCTGGGTATAGTTTCAATGCCTGCAGCAAAAACTGAATTCAACCGATCAACAAAATCAATATCTAATTGTCGTGATGTAACCCAGCAGGCAAAAACAAAAGGCATATTAGTAAACTTAAACCACTCTTCCGACAAGTCATAAACATACTGGAAGCTGTCACGCATTTTTAACGAGCGGTCACCAATCACTACACCGGCAGTATTACCTTGAATCTGGCTTTCAAATCCTGTTTCTCCGGCCTTCCATTCCGGATTTATCTTCCAAAATTCTTTTGCAAGAATGCGGGTAAGATTCACTGATGTTCTGGATTGGTAATCGAGCAGAATAGTTTTAATTTGACTAAGTGGAACTTCACTCAAAAGTGTAACCGATTTCACGGCGCCTTTTGCACCGATGCAAAAATCAGTTACAATTTGTCCACCCGGAACCAATGGAATTGTAGCCACTGGAATTAAGCCTAAATCTACTTCACCACGAATTAATTTCGCTGCACAATCGGCAGGTGTATCAAGAGATAATTTAATCAGATTTTCGTCTTCCAAAACACGGAGTCCGCTCACGAATGGAATCGAATTCAAATACGATACGCAGGAAACTTTGATCATCAGTCAGCTGAAACTAATGGTATTGAAGGATGCATAATTTTAAAAATCAGTTCCTTCAACAAATCATTTTCTGAAGTCTCTCCGCTATTCACACCTTTCGATTTCAAATCATATTCATGTAGTAAACTGATGGCTCTTTTGGCAGCCTCCATTGAAAAAGTTCTGGCAGCAGCTTCATAATCTTTTACGAAGAAAAACATCACGCCAAGTGCTGCTGCCATATCAACTCCGGGCTTGCCCTTGAAAATATGAAACGCAACAATTTTGGTAAAGTAAGAATGTAATGTGGAAAGTGTGATGACCAAAGGATTATTTTTCTGATTTGCTCCGAAGTAATTTATAATTCTGCTAATTTTAACAAAATCACGTTTAGCCATTGCCTGTTGCAATTCGAAAACATTATAATCTTTGCTGATACCTATGTTCTTTTCTATATGATCTGAATTGATCGCTGAACCTTTGGGAACATTAATCATCAACTTATCCAGTTCATTCGAAACTTTAGCCAGATCAGTACCTAAATACTCAGCCAGCAAATTCGCAGCATCATCCTGGATCTGACATCCTTTTGATTTCACATAGGAAGTTACCCATGCAGGAATCTTGCTCTCATATAATTTTTTACTTTCAAAAACAACTCCTGTTTTTTCCAGTAATTTTCCGGCTTTAGTACGCTTATCGGGCTTCTTGTATTTATAGCAAAATACCAGTAAAGTAGACTGCAGCGGTTTTTGCAGATATTGAAC
Source organism: Bacteroidota bacterium (assembly GCA_016713525.1). Classification (GTDB taxonomy): domain Bacteria; phylum Bacteroidota; class Bacteroidia; order AKYH767-A; family OLB10; genus JADKJB01. Next base: position 217,877 of record JADJOZ010000016.1, read on the forward strand.
CAAAGGATCTTTATCATCACCAGAATCAGATTCAGAATCAGAATCCTCTTCATCATCTCCGGAACGCTTTTTCTTAAAAAGGTCTTTCACATCCTGTGCTTCCCGAACAATAACCACCTGATAATTCGACATCATCGGATAGCGCTTTGCATTTCCGGTGATGGTGGCTAAATCAACATCCCGACCATAAAGAACGGTTTGATTAAACTCCTTTTCCATATCGGAAAGCACATTATTTTCGATGTACTCTGCTATCTGATCAATATAATACGGTTCATCACCAAACAGAAAGTAAATCGGGTGATAGACTTTATTCTTCAGATCTTTAATAATCTGGTCGTATGTTTGAGCGGCCATTTAAAAACTAAAATCTTAAGTGTTTTACTGTCAATCCATTGTTAATTAATTCATTAAGCGAATCAATTCCAATTTTTAAATGACTATCCACATAGCTGGTAGTTACTTTTACATCACTTGCTGCGGTTTTTACACCTTCAGGAATCATTGGCTGATCGGAAACAAGCAATAGTGCACCTGCGGGAATTTTATTGGCAAAACTGGTTACAAAAATGGTAGCGGTTTCCATATCAATGCCCATACAACGGGTCTTTTGCAGGTAAGCTTTGAATTCTTTATCATGTTCCCATACACGCCTGTTAGTGGTATAAACCGTACCGGTCCAGTAATCTTTTCCATGATTCCGGATGGTTGTCGAGACTGCTTTTTGCAGGCTAAATGCAGGAAGCGCGGGCACTTCAGGGGGTAAATAATCATTTGAGGTTCCTTCGCCGCGTATGGCAGCGATTGGCAAAATCAGGTCTCCCAGTTTATTTTTCTTCTTCAAACCACCACATTTTCCCAAAAAAAGCACTGCTTTGGGTTGGATGGCTGAAAGTAAATCCATGATTGTGGCCGCATTGGCACTTCCCATTCCAAAATTGATAATGGTAATCCCTTTTGCAGTTGCATTGGGCATTGGTTTATCCTTTCCGGAGATGGCAACTTTATGCCATTTGGCAAACATTTCCACATAATTACCAAAGTTGGTAAGCAAAATATACTTGCCGAATTTATCGAGTGATGTTCCGGTATAACGTGGTAACCAATTTGCTACAATGTCTTTTTTATTTTCCAATTTTTTTTTCGGTTAGATGATCAAAAATAAATTGTTTAATTTGAACAGTGATAACTACCTTAGCATCGGTCTCTTAAGAGGATCATTATGTCAGAGCTCAATCTCCCTTCCTATCCGTTCAAAATCCGAACTACCGGGCAAAGTAAGGAAATTTTTGACTCATTACGCAGAAAATTTGTGCTTCTGACTCCTGAGGAGTGGGTACGCCAGCATTTTGTGGAATTCCTGAAAAATGAATTGGGCTATCCTGCATCTCTTATTGCAATTGAAAAAGGATTTAAAGTCAATCAGCGTAGTAAAAGAGCCGATATCGTAATCCATAACCGTTCAGGTATGCCATGGATGATTGTAGAATGTAAAGCTTCGCATGTGGTGCTTACGGAAGAAGCCTTTTATCAGGCCGCTTCATACCATCTTAAATTAAATGTCAGCTATTTAATTATTACCAATGGCTTGCAACACTATTGTTGTAAATTTGAAAATGGTACCTTCGCATTCGTAGAAGGATTTCCAACTTTTAATTCATAAAATATCACTGTCTGCTCACATGAGATTTTTAAAATGGTTTATTATAGGAATTCTGGTAATCACCACCGGAATACTGTCGTTTTTATTGCTGTATGTTCAAAGCAGCAGACCCGTTTATCATGGAGAAGTGCACACTACCAAAGTTGCTGCGAATGTTAAAGTTTATTTCGATGACTTTGGCATTCCACATATTTATGCACAAACTGCAAAAGATGCTTACTTCACATTAGGGTATGTGCATGCTCAGGAACGCCTCTTTCAAATGGAAATGCTTCGACGGGTTGGAGGTGGAAATCTGGCTGAAGTATTCGGCTCCGAACTATCTGAAGTGGATGCGTTCTTCAGAACTTTAGGCATCAACAAGGCAGCTGACCAGTCCAATGCACTCTTCTTTAATAATCCAACCGAACAATGGCAAAAAGATGCATTAGCCTATATGGAAGGAATTAATCACTTTATTGAAAATGGAAACATGCCTCCTGAATTTGCTTTGCTTGGAATTCCGGCAAGACCATTCACGACCCGTGACTTTTTTCTGATTACCGGATATATGTCATTTAGTTTTGCTGAAGCTCTTCGCACCGATCCTATCCTCGATAAAATTTCCAGAAAGCTTGGCCCCTGAATACATGAAAGCATTCGGTCAATCATACATCGCAGGAAATACTAAAATCGGGAATCATCACGATTCAACACTCACAGCAAATTCAAAGCTATCAGCATTCACCGATCAGGTTATTAAAAAACTTCCTGTGCAACCCTGGCTGGGTAGCAATGGCTGGGTAATGTCGCCTGCAAAATCTGCTTCCGGTAAAGTGTTGCTGGCAAATGATACACATATCGGTTATCAGCAACCTGCTGTCTGGTACGAAGCGCATCTGGAGTATCCCGGTTTTGCCTTGTATGGAAATTACCTTGCTGGTTTTCCATTTCCTTTGGTCGGTCATACCAGAAATGTGGCCTGGGGTCTCACTATGTTCGAAAACGACGATATGAATTTATATCGTGAAAAGGAGGATCCAAATAATAAAGAATATTACATCTACAAAGGCAACAAAGAAAAATATACCACACGAACTGAAGTTATTGCCATCAAAGACAAGCCTGATTCGGTGATCACCATACGGGAAAGTATTCATGGACCTATTGTGAACGATGTATTGAAACAACTCGACAGCACCGCACACGAACCCGTCGCACTATGGTGGGCATATACTAAGTTTCCGGGTACTGCACTACAGGTTACTTACCATCTCGCACATTCCAAAAATGCGACAGATGCTAGAAAGGCTGCGTCTATGGTAAATGCTCCCGGATTAAATATTATGTTTGGTGATGCCTATGGCAATATTGCCTGGTGGGCTGCAGCTAAACTTCCTGTTTATCCTGCAGGAATGAATACAAAATTAATTCTGGATGGTACAGAAGGTATAGATGATATTCTTGGTTATTATGATTTCGACCAGAATCCGATGTCTGAAAATCCACCTGAAGGATATGTGTATTCTGCCAACAATCAACCCGACACCATTGCTGGGATTTTGTATCCCGGATATTATGCACCACATGACCGCGCATTACGCATTACTGAACTTTTGAAAGTAAGAAATAAATGGTCGGTTTCTGATATGAAATCTATTACTGCTGATGTTACTTCTATGACGCATCCCGGTAATGCAGCAATTATTTTAAACGCCCTTTCAAATGATCCTGTTTTAACACAATCTGCAGAGCATAAACGTTCCGCATTTATGCTGAAAACATGGACAGGCAATCATCAGCTAAATGATATTGCACCAACTATTTATTACAAACTGATTTCCCATATTTTTGAATCGTCAATGATTGATGAGTTAGGTGATGAGGATTACAACACCTTTGTGAATACTCATCTGATGAAGAACAGCTACACTATTTTCCTGCAGGATGATAATGGTCCATGGTGGGATGATATTCGCACTAAAGATATAAAGGAAACCAGAAGAGATATATTTTTATACAAGCGTACAAGAGTACAATCAACGAACTGAAAGCATCATCGGGTGTAATGGATAACTGGACCTGGGGAAGTGCACACACCCTTGAACATGTACATCCTGTAGGAAGACAGGCTCCGCTCGATAAAATTTTTAACGTAGGTCCGTTTCAGGTGCCCGGCGGAATTGAAACCATAAACAATGCCGGCTTCCATTTAAATACTTCCGGAAAATATCCGGTGAGTTATGGCCCCGCTATGCGAATTTTGCTCGATTTTAATGATATTAATAATGGCTTAAGCATTTTGCCAACCGGACAATCGGGACACATGAGAAGCCCCTATTACCAGGATCAGAGCTTAATGTATAACGCAAATAAATTCCGACCTATGTTAATGGGAAAAGAGTACATTGAAAAGACATGTACCAACATTCTTACTTTTGTACATAGATGACGATTTAATTTAATTCATCAATCATTCTTTGGCCGGAAGTGCAATGAAATTGGAACACCCTGAAAGTTAAAACTCTCTCTAAGTTTATTTTCAATATACCGGCGATATGGATCTTTAATGTATTGAGGCAAATTACAGAAGAACGCAAAGTGCGGGTTTCCACCCGGTAATTGCGTAACATATTTTATAGATATCGTTTTGCCTTTAGTTGCAGGTGGAGGATAATGCTCAATAAATGGCAACATCACTTTATTTAAAACGGAAGTAGCTATCCGTTGCTTTCTATTCTGAAAAACCTCTAATGCAACTTCAAGAGCTTTATGAATTCTTTGCTTGTGTAAAACAGAAGTAAAAATAATAGGAATGTCGTTAAACGGAGCAAGCTTGGCGCGGATTTCCTCCTCCACCTTCTTAGTGTTCTTAGTGGCGGTTTCAATAAGATCCCATTTATTAACCAGCAACACTATTCCCTTTTTGTTTTTTTCAGCAAGATGGTAAATGTTGATATCCTGTGCGGTTAATCCAACAGTTGCATCAATCATAACAATACATACATCGGATTCTTCAATAGCACGTATAGTTCGCATTACAGAATAAAATTCGATATCTTCTTTTACTCTTGCTTTGCGACGCAATCCTGCCGTATCAATTAAAAAGAAATCGAAACCGAATCCTTTATACCTGGTGTAGATAGTATCCCGTGTGGTTCCTGCAATAGGTGTAACAATTGTTCTCTCTAATCCGAGTAATGTATTCAATAACGAAGACTTTCCAACATTGGGTTGTCCGACAATAGCAATTTTTGGAATTTCCGTTTCTTCGGGTTCATCAGAATTAAAGTCTTTAACCACCTCATCCAATAATTCTCCCGTTCCACTTCCACTGATAGCTGATATTGTATAAATCTCGCCCAATCCTAATTTATAAAAATCGGTATGCTCGAATGCTCTTGCAGAACTATCCACTTTATTAGCAACCAGCACTACCTTCTTCCCTGACTTACGAAGCATTCCTGCAACCTCATCATCCAAATCGGTCAAACCGGTAGTTACGTCCACTACAAAAATTATTACATCGGCTTCTTCAACTGCCAAAACAACCTGCTTTCTGATTTCGTCCTCAAAAACATCATCCGAACCACGTACATATCCGCCGGTATCAATTAAAGAAAAAGATTTTCCATTCCAGTCTGCTTTACCATAATGTCGATCGCGCGTAACTCCGCTTGCTTCATCAACAATGGCCTTACGGGATTCTGTTAACCGGTTAAAAAGAGTCGATTTCCCTACATTGGGACGACCTACAATTGCTACTATATTTGCCACGTATTATTTTTTATTCTTCGTTATAACCAAACTTATCTAACTGCTTTTCATCATCACGCCAATTCTCCCGAACTTTTACAGTTAGTTCCAGATAAATATGACAATCGACCAGCTTTTCTATTTTCTTTCGGGCATCGGTTCCCAGCTTTTTAATCGCCTCTCCTTTGTGACCCAGCAAAATTGCCTTCTGTGATTCGCGATCGACATAAATCTCACAGCGGATGCGGTGAATTTCAGGCTCTTCTTTGTAGTCGGTAACTACTACTTCACATGAATAAGGAATTTCTTTCTGATAATTCACTAAAATTTTCTCACGGATAATTTCCGTTACAAAAAACCGAACATTTCTGTCGCTGACATCTTCTTTATCAAAAAATGCTGGTGATTCAGGAAGATAACTCACTATCGTCTGCACTAAAGGCTGAATGTTGAACTTTTCTGTTGCTGAAACCGGAATGATTGCTCCGGGATTCAATAGCTCCTTCCAAAATATCACTTTCTGCTCCAACATTTCCTGATCAGCCAAATCAACTTTATTGATGACCAATATAAAAGGCACCACCAAATTCTTTAAACGCTCAGCCACTTCCTCTGAAAGTGCTCTTTCGTGAATTTCCACCACCAGCATAACCAGGTCGGCATCCACCAAGGTTGAATCAACAGCATCCATCATCTTCTTATGCAGCTTGTAAGCAGGCTGCATAATTCCCGGTGTATCCGAGAAAACAATTTGGTACTCAGGATCATTCAAAATCCCCTTAATTCGATGTCGGGTTGTTTGTGCTTTAGGTGTAACAACCGACAATTGTTCACCAAGCATTTTGTTCAATAAAGTAGACTTCCCGACATTGGGTTTACCTATAATTGCAACAAAACCAGCCTTATGTGTCATTTTTAGAATATTCCCCGAACTCTCTGAATCCGGAATCAGTGTGCAAAGGTACGAAATTTGTATGTAATTGAGTTATAATAGTTTTCAATATTCCGCAACACCTCCTTTTTGATCCGATCGTTTTCAAAATATATATTTCTAATATTTAAGAATGTCCTTTGATTTACCTTAAGTAATACTACTTTTGCGGTCCATTTAAGGGTGAAACAACCCATAACGATGGAGTTAGTACTTGACAACAAAATGAGCAAATACAATTTTCACCAGTTTAAGGTGGGATCCGCCGCATGGCAGAATAGCTCGTTGGGAAGAAGAAATATTGCGGGGTTGGAGTAGGGAGCTCGTTGGGCTCATAACCCAAGGTCATCGGGGTTTTCAATTGTCAGTTTTTAACTGTGATATTTTTAATGTATATGTTTTCAGCTTATGTGATACATTACATTTGAAAGCGGAAACTGAAACTTGCAAAAACCAAAAATAAGGAACTATGGTTTGGGTGAAACTTGGGGTTCTTAGAATGACCCTCAAAGAGGGCATCTGAATGGGATTGCAAAAGTAAACAATTCAATTGGATTACCAACAAATGATTGCCAATAATTTTATTTCGGCAATCATTGAATCATTCCATTGATTAGCAATCAATTAATAGACTAATAATTGATAACCTGATTACTGGTCACTGATTACTGGTCACTCATAGTTGATTTTCTTGAATACGGTCACTTAAAAGTGACCCCCATTGGCAACTTTTAACTTTTAACTTTCAACTTTCAACTAAAAAAAAGCTGCCCATTGAGCAGCTTTTTTTTATTTCGTTAAAATAGATCATCATCCAGATCATCTACATCTTCGTCTTCATCATCATCGTCGCGGGTAAGTAATTCACCCCAGTCATGCATTTTCTCACCAGGCATTTTAAAATCGTCGATATTATCATCATCCGCATCTAATTCTGAATCTATTTCAGTCAAGCGGGTAGTGATTTTACCTTTCATTCCATCCTTATCAATTTTCGTTTCGGTTTTGGTTTCACGAATAGTTGTCGCCGGTGGAATAAAAGTAACTTTTTCCGTCACTTCTGTTTTTGGAACTTCTGGTTTTGGTTCAGGTGTTTTTTTTGCTTTCGGAGCTGGAGCCGGTTTCGGAGCTGGAGCCGGCTTTGGGGCTGGTGCTGCTTTCGGAGCTGGAGCTGCTTTCGGAGCTGGAGCTGCTTTCGGAGCAGGAGCTGGCTTAGGAGCAGGAGCTGGTTTAGGAGCTTCTGCCTTTTTCACAGGAGCAGCTTTCACAGGAGCAGGCTTTGGAGCAACCGCTTTGGGCTTTGGTGCCGGAGCTTTTGGAGCTACGGGAGCTTTGGCCTGAACAACCTTATTTACTGGAGCTGCTTTAGCAGGTGCTTTAGGAGCAGCCACTTTTGCTTTAACAGATACTTTTGGCTTAGCAGCCGGTTTTGCTTTAGCTTTAGCTTTTACGGCAGGTTTTGCAGGCTTTGCAGCGGGTTTTTTAGCCACCGGTTTTTTAGCTGCCGGCTTAGCTGCTTTTTTAGGTGCCGCCTTTTTTACGGGCTTCTTTGCTACCACTTTTTTAGCAGGTGCTTTCTTAGCTGCAGTTTTTTTAGATTTCACTGCAGACTTAGCCTTTGCTGCAGACTTTTTAGGAGCCACCTTTGCCGCTTTTTTCTTAGGAGCAGATTTTGCCTTTTTGGGTGCAGCTTTTTGCCTTTTTAGGAGCAGCTTTTGAGGCAGGTTTTGAAGCTTTGCCTTTTTTAGAAGTACGGGTTGCCATAGCGTATCTGTTTTGTTTAAATCAGAAATTTGGAGTAAAAATAATGGATTTAATAATCAAATGTTCAAGTAATGAAAAAATTTATATAAGGTTCACAATCCTATTCTTTGCCCAGGGTTTCGGATTCATTTTTTTTTATACTTTTGCTTCAGTTCAGGCACTAAATAAAGGCCAAATTAAGTTTTAGCAGGTATGAATCTATTTACAGGCAAGTTTAAATTTCCAACATCAGGACTATTTTTAATTCTGTTTTTTGCTTTACTGATTACGGCTTGTCAGGAAGATCCGGTACTTGAACCATCTGACAATGAAGATGTTATAATCACACCCAAGTCCAGGGCTTTTATTACCGGCATTCAAATTAACAGCTTCCCTGCTACTGACCTAACCGGCAATTCCTGGGATGCCATTGATTCTACTATTGGTGATGTGAACGGTGAAGCCGATATTTTCTTCAATATTACTGACCCCTCCCCCAATCCACCGGTTTTCTGGAGTCAGAACTCTCACTTCTCCGACGTAGGTTCGAATGATACTACACGCTACAACTTATTGGAAAACTATGAAGTGATTCCCTTTGGATCCAATATCGATGTGAATGTTTATGATTATGAACTTCCCGATTCTACTTTAATAGGCACCGTGAACTTTTTTGTCGGCACTTATCCCGACCCCCAAAACCCTTACCCCTCTGCAGTGCTTGCCGAACAAAACGGTTGCTCTGTCATCCTATTTCTGAGGTGGGAAGATTAACCCCGCAATGAACTTTCTTGCCCATCTCTACCTCTCGGGATCCGATGAACAAATTCAATTGGGAAATTTCATCGCTGATTCCGTTAAAGGCAAAAGCTACCTAAACTTCCCTGAAAAGATTACAAAAGGAATCCTTTTGCATCGTGCAATTGATAACTTCACCGACAATCACCCGATCGTTGAAGTCTCTAAAAAACGACTGAGGCAAACTTTTCACAAATATGCACCTGTGATCAGCGACATCTATTACGATCACTTCCTGGCCAAATACTGGCATGAGTTTTCTGAAATTAACCTAGAGACCTATGCATCGGAATTTTATGAGGTTTTAAATAAAAATACGGCAATACTTCCGGAACGTACTTTGCAGATGATGCCTCATTTAATTAAAGGCAACTGGCTGGTCTCTTACCGTTCCGTAGAGGGCATCCACCGTGTGCTTTCCGGGATGTCGAGGCGAACTACTTTCGTATCAAATATGGAACACGCAGCAGAAGAACTAAATACCAATTACAATTTTTATGAGCAGGAGTTCCGGCTTTTCTTCCCCGAACTTATTGCACATGCAAAGGCAATAAGTTTAACTCTTGAAAATGGTAAAAAATAACACTACCCAAATTGTCAAAAAAAAGAGTCCCGGTAACCGGAACTCTTTTTTTATAAATTTTATTTTTCTTTTCAGGAGAACAATTTAGCTCTTAAAAACTCGCGGTTCATTCTGGCAATATTGGTAACTTTAATTTCTTTCGGACATTCTGCTTCACAGGCTTCTGTATTCGAACAGTTACCAAATCCTTCCTGATCCATCTGAGAAACCATTTTCAGAACACGTTCTTTACGTTCCACATTTCCCTGTGGCAACAATGCATATTGAGAAACTTTTGCAGAGACGAATAACATGGCTGATGAATTTTTACATGCTGCAACACATGCACCGCAACCAATACAGGCAGCAGATAAAAAGGCTTCATCTGCATTTTCTTTAGAGATGGGAATTGCATTCGCATCAGGTACAGAACCGGTGTTTACGGATACATATCCCCCAGCTTGTTGAATTCTTTCAAATGCTGTTCTGTCAACAACTAAATCACGCAAAACAGGAAATGCTGATGCGCGCCATGGTTCAATGGTAATAGTTTCACCACTGCTGAAACTTCTCATATGCAACTGACAAGTTGTAACACCCTTTAACGGCCCATGAGCTCGTCCATTAATGTACATACTGCACATTCCGCAAATTCCTTCGCGACAATCGTGATCGAATGCAATAGGTTCTTTACCTGCTTTTATCAGGTCTTCATTTACCACATCCATCATCTCTAAAAATGACATGTCGGGAGAAATATTTTTTGCCTCATATGTTTCGAAAGCACCCTGGGCATTTTGACTTTTTTGTCTCCAGACTTTCAACGTAAGATTCATATTACCACTCATATGCTTTGTTATTTACTGTGCTGTTAAATGAAATAAAAAACTGTAATTGTTATTTGTAAGAACGTTGTGAACGCTTGATGAATTCATACTCCAATTTTTCTTTGTGCATTTCGGAAGGTTGATTTTCACCTTTATACTCCCATGCTGCCACATAAGCATAGTTATCATCATCACGTAACGCTTCTCCTTCTGGAGTCTGGTATTCTTCTCGGAAGTGTCCTCCACAACTTTCATTTCTCTGAAGTGCATCCTGCATCATCAACTCCCCTAACTCGAGGAAATCGGCAACACGTCCTGCACGCTCCAGATTCTGATTCAATTCTTCTCCAACTCCGGGAACTTTGATATTATTCCAGAATTCTGTACGAAGCGCTTTTATTTTTTGAATACCTTCTTTCAAACCATTTTCATTTCGTGCCATACCGCAATGATTCCACATGATGAGACCCAACTCCCGTTGAAATTCATGCACCGTTTTATTACCATTAATGCTAAGAAGTTTCTGCAACTGATCTTTTACACTTTTCTCAGCGGCAACAAACTCGGGAGAATCAATAGAAACTTCTTTCCTTTCTTCACCGGCAAGGTAATCACCGATGGTATAAGGAAGTACGAAATATCCATCTGCCAGACCCTGCATAAGAGCACTTGCACCTAATCTGTTTGCTCCGTGGTCAGAAAAATTTGCTTCCCCACAAGCATACAAACCGGGGATAGTAGTCATTAAATTATAATCAACCCAAAGTCCGCCCATTGTATAATGCACAGCAGGATAAATTCTCATTGGTGTTTTATACGGATTTTCACCTGTGATTTGTTTATACATATCAAACAGGTTTCCATATCGGGATGCAACTGTTGATTCGCCAAGACGGTTAATGGCATCTGAAAAATCGAGATAAACAGCTAATCCGCTTGCTCCTACTCCTCTTCCCTGATCACACATTTCTTTTGCCTTACGGGATGCAATGTCGCGTGGTACCAGATTACCGAATGAAGGGTAAATACGTTCCAGATAATAATCTCTTTCCGCTTCAGGGATATCTTCGGGCTTTCTGTTATCACCTTTTTTCAAAGGAACCCAGATGCGGCCATCCTTACGCACACTTGCACTCATCAACGTGAGCTTGCTCTGGTGATCTCCTGAAACCGGAATACAGGTTGGGTGCATTTGCGTGAAGCATGGGTTTCCGAAATATGCACCTTTTTTGTGTGCTCTCCAGATAGCTGTAACATTTGAACCACGTGCATAAGTTGTGAGATAGAATACGTTTCCGTAACCACCTGTACAAAGAACTACTGCATGCGCACTGTGTCTTTCAATTTGACCGGTAACAAGATCTCTGGCAATTATCCCTCGTGCTTTGCCATCAACCATCACTACATCCAACATTTCATGACGGGTATAGCTTTGAATTTTACCGGTTGCAATTTGTCTGTTCATGGCACTGTAAGCACCTAGCAACAATTGCTGACCGGTTTGACCTTTCGCATAAAATGTCCTGGATACCTGCGCACCTCCGAATGAACGGTTATCAAGTAACCCTCCATATTCACGTGCAAAAGGTACGCCTTGTGCCACGCACTGATCAATAATATTTACGCTCACCTGAGCCAATCGGTAAACATTGGATTCCCGTGCACGGTAATCGCCTCCTTTTAAGGTGTCGTAGAATAAACGGTAAACACTGTCACCGTCGTTTCTGTAATTTTTAGCAGCGTTAATCCCTCCTTGTGCAGCAATACTGTGCGCACGACGGGGACTATCCTGAACACAAAACGTTTTTACATTGTAACCAAGCTCAGCAAGAGATGCTGCTGCCGATGCGCCAGCTAATCCGGTACCTACAATGATGATATCATACTTTCTTTTATTCGCAGGATTAACCAGTTTAAGATTAAACTTGTGATTATTCCACTTTTCAGCAAGTGGCCCTGATGGTGCGTTCGAATTCAATGTCATTTCAGAAGGTATTTAAATTAATCAGGATTTCATGAAATAAAAATAAACAGGCATGGCTGCAAACAAGAGAGGAATTAGTATTCCAAAAACCCACACTCCTATGCCCTGTATTAAGGAAGCATATGAGGGGTGACGAATTCCCAACGACTGGAATGAGCTTTGAAAGCCATGAACCAGGTGATATGCAAGCGCAATCATACCCAGCAGATATAAAACAACTAACCATGTTTCCTGGAAAGCAATTTTTACCACATTGTACAAATCTCTTACTATAACAAGTTTTACCGGTTGTCCGTTTGCATCAGATGCCATTAATTCATGTGGCTTCATATGTCCGCTGTCTGTTAGTCCCACAGGAGCACCTAATACTTCACCGGAATTAACGTCCAACATGTACTGTACGTAAGGAACATCTCCAAATTTGTATTTGAACCAGAAGTTAGCCATGTGAGTTACCAGGAACAACAAAATGATAGTTCCTAAGATTCCCATATTTTTAGATGCCCAGGATGATGACCGTGGATCTTTGGTAGCGCCGTAGCTAATTTTCCGCGCAGCACGGTTTTGCATGGTTAACCGAAATCCACTGATGGCATGCAGAATAATTGTCAGGTACAACAGGTACGACACCACTTTGATGGGCGTGAATGTGGTCATGAAAACCGAGTACTGGTTGAATGCCAGTCCGTAATCATTTTTAAAGAGCTGCATATTACCGGATACATGTACTATTAGAAAGGTACATAAAAAAAGTCCGGTAAGCGACATTAATACTTTACGACCAATAGATGTGTCGAGAAACTTAAACGCTGAATTCATTTTCAGAAAGATTGTTATGGTGCAAATTTAGGTTCTGATTTGATCTTATTCAAATAAATAACAATATTTATAGTTGTGTGTTGCCGCTTCCCTTCCTGAATCTTAATTTTACAGGCATCAAATTCTTTAATCGATTCCGGATATGAAATACCTACCTATTGATAAGCAACTGTTTATAGAAAACAGAAAGCGTTTTGCAACTCACTTGAATGCCGGAATGGCAGCAATTTTTAATGCTAACGATGAAATGCCTCGCAATGGAGATGGCACCTTTGCCTTCCGTCAAAACTCCGATTTATTCTATCTTTCCGGAATTGATCAGGAATTGACCGTTTTAGTGATTTGTCCCGATTGCCCTTTGCCGCAATACCGGGAAGTTTTGTTCCTCAGACAAACGAATGAGAAGATTGCTGTTTGGGAAGGTCACAAATACACAAAAGAAGAAGCCAGAGCTGCCTCAGGTATTCAATCTGTTTATTGGTTGGAAGAAATGGATGCTATTGTAAATGTGATTCTGAATCACAGTACCGGAATATATATCAATATCAATGAAAACGACCGTTTTGCCTCCGAGGTACCTTACCGGGAGTTGCGATTTGCATCAACCATCCAAAAGAAATACCCTGCCCACCGGATTGAAAGATCCGGCCCTATCATGGCAAAACTGCGATCTATAAAATCAGATACCGAAATCAAATTGATGCAGGTTGCCATGGATATTACCGATAAAGCTTTCCGCAGAGTACTTGCATTCACCAAACCTGGTGTAATGGAGTATGAAATCGAAGCCGAAATTATTCATGAATTTATTAAAAACAGGGCAACAGGACATGCCTACAATCCAATTATTGCTTCCGGCAAAAATGCTAATGTTTTGCACTATAACGATAATAATCAGGTTTGTCTGGATGGTGATGTGATTCTGATGGACTTCGGGGCGGAATATGCCAATTATGCGGCCGATCTTACCCGATGCATACCTGTTAGTGGCAAATTTACTGCCCGTCAAAAGGAGGTTTATAATGCAGTGCTAAGAGTGATGAAAGCTGCAACAGCCATGCTTGTTCCAGGCAATACAATTGAAAAATATCATGTTGAAGTTGGAAAGGTAATGGAAGAAGAGTTGATCGGTTTGGGGCTGTTAAATCAGGCTGCAGTGAAAGCTCAGGACTCAAACAGTCCTCTGTACAAAAAATATTTCATGCATGGCACATCGCATTTCCTTGGTCTCGATGTACATGATATTGGTGACCGCTATTTACCAATGGCTGCAGGAATGGTATTTACTTGTGAACCAGGAATATATATTCCTGAAGAAGGATTAGGTATTCGCCTTGAAAATGATATTCTGATAACTGCATCTAAACCGGTCGATTTAATGACCAAAATTCCTTTGGAAGTAGAGGCAATTGAAGATTTAATGCAACAAGGTAGTTGATCTTAGGTATTAATTAGGAGTCATTCCCCACCAACCTTTTCTTCCTTTAAACATCTGGCTGAAGATTCCAGGCTTGGAATTGGGTCCGCTCTTCCGTGATCCAGGCGTGTACACTATACTTAAACCAACTGTTACTATTACATCATCGCGATCGGGATTGCCTCTTCTTCGGCCGGCATCAGGAAATCCTTTTGGGCGACGACTCGAAAATAAGACGGCTAATTCGCCTTTGGGTGTTGCAGCTAACGCAGTCGAATCGGGATAATTTCCACTGGTATCATCCAGGTAATCGGTAAAAGTCAATTGTGGCGCCGCCTCTAAACGCAGCGAAAAATTATCATTCAGTCGCATAAAAACACCTGCACCAAATGTAAGTGATGAACTGGTTAATCGATAAGGTTTTTCATAGTCACCACCCTCAATAAATTGTCCTTCAGTTCCTAATGGTTGCAATTCATAAATTGCGCCATTTAATTCTGCTTTTGGCCGAAACCAAAAATAGCCTAATCCAAACATTCCATATGGATTAAAACGGCGCTTATCCTTAACACTGAAAAAACGGAAGCGAAGTAGTGCCGAAAGCTCATCTATATTGGAAAAAAAGTGCTGGTTGCGGGCTAGATTATCATTCTCTTTAGATATCCGGTCATCACCTTCAACTTTACCTCGCATATAGCGAAGCGACAAATCAGTACGGTCGACTAATAACAGTGATATGTCACCACCATAATAAAGGTTCAACAATTCGGCCTTTGGTAGGAAGCCCTTTTCACTCAGATCTCCATTGTAAAACATTACACCTCCTCCAATCGCAAAAGAAACATTGGATTGAGCGGAAAGATTTGTACTAAAAACTAAAACAACCACACAGGCTGATAAAAGATGCTTTATTTTTTTGCTGCTTTGCATCGCATAAGTTATCTATTCAACTTATCCACAAAGATACGGCCGAAAATAAGGAAAGAGGCGATCTTCAAGGACTTATTAAAAAAAGCATTGTTAATAACCTTGACTTATAAACCATTTAGGCCTACGTTAATCCTGCAACAATACATTTCCGGTCATTTCCGAAGGGATCTGTAATCCCATCAAAGTCAATATAGTAGGCGCCAAATCAGCCAATCTCCCATCCTTAATTTTTAAGTTAGGGTTATTTTTACTGATTAAAAAGCAGGGAACCGGGTTTGTTGTATGTGCCGTGTTTGGTGTACCATCCGGATTAATCATCATATCTGCATTTCCATGGTCGGCAGTAATTAAGAAGGAATACCCATTTTTAATGCCGGCTGCAACAACATCGGCTACACAGGTATCAACTGTCTCCACAGCCTTCATAGCGGCACTGAAAACACCTGTATGACCAACCATATCGGCATTGGCAAAATTGAGGCAAACAAAATCAACCTCCCCCTTATTCAATTCAGCAACCAAATCATCCCGAACTAAAAATGCACTCATTTCCGGCTGTAGATCATAAGTCGCCACTTTCGGTGAAGGAATCATAATGCGTTGCTCATCCTTAAAAACAGACTCCCGCCCACCTGAAAAGAAGAACGTTACATGTGGATATTTTTCTGTCTCCGCTATACGAATTTGTTTTTTGCCTGCATCAGCAATTACTTCACCCAGCGTATTTGATAAATTATCCTTGTCATAAATCACCTTAACATCAGCATACTTACTATCGTAATTCGTCATGGTTACATAATGCAATTTCAGTTTTTGCATGCCGAAATCCGGTAGATCCTGTTGTGTGAGAACTTCCGTAATTTCACGGCAACGATCGGTTCTGAAATTAAAACTAATTACTGCATCCCCGTTTTTGATAATGCCCACCGGCATACCATTTTTCCGGATAGATACCGGTTTAATAAATTCATCAGTTACACCATTTGCATAGGAGGCACTTATTGCTTCAGTAACTGACTCAAATGGAGTGCCGGCACCATGTACCATCAAATCATATGCTAGCTTAACACGTTCCCATCTTTTATCGCGATCCATCGCATAATACCTGCCAATGATTGAAGCAACTTTTGCAGTTGTACCGTTCAGGCTATTTTCCAAATATTGCATGTATTGCAAACCTCCATTTGGATCGGTGTCTCTTCCATCTGTGAATGCATGAATGTAAATTTCAGAAATTCCTTTTTGTGAGGCTAATCTGCAAAGATGTATAAGGTGTTCAGAATGCGAATGCACGCCCCCGTCTGAAATCAAGCCAAATAAATGTAAGGGCTTTTTGTTTAAGATGCAATACTCTAATGCCTTATTAAGTACAGGATTTGAATCAATAGTTTTTTCGCGGATTGCTTTATTAATCAATGCCAGCTCCTGAAAAACTACTCGTCCGGCTCCGATATTCAGGTGGCCTACTTCAGAGTTACCCATCTGCCCAACAGGCAAACCAACATCCTCACCGGAGGTTAGCAGGTGTGAATGGGGTGTATTGGCATATAAGCTATCAATAAACGGGGTATTTGCAGCAGCTACAGCATTTCGGTTTGTAGCAGGAGCTTCTCCCCAACCGTCCATAATAATCAAAACTACTTTTCCTGTCGTGACTTCCATAAGAATACTTTTATTCCACCGGCAAAATTACTTTAAAAATTGTTCCATTCGGCAAGTTATCCAGAACTTCGATGCTGCCATGATGAAAATCAACTATGTGCTTTACAATAAAAAGTCCTAGTCCGGTCCCTTTAGTATTTCTGGTATCTTCATTTCCAACACGATAAAACTTCTCAAAAATTTTAGTTTTTTCTAAATCCGAAATACCAATACCATGGTCAGAAACTTCAATGATTAAATTTTTCTTTACCTGTTTCAGTGAAATAGAAACAGAAGATTTATCATGAGTGTACTTTTCGGCATTTTCAAGAAGATTCAAAATTAACGATGAAATTGCGAGAGCATCCCCTTTCATATATAAATTTTCTTCCAGATCGAGTTCAATATTTTTCAATTCCGCCCCCGGAATGATCCTGCTTTGAATGGTTGAAGAAATGCAATCTGTAACATTAAATTCCTCCACATGCATTTGAAAGCTATGACTTTCTATTCTTGCCGCTAACAAAGCATTTTCAATAAGATTATGAATCCGCTCTGTTTCATTCAAAGCTTTGGCAATAATAGAGGTCCGCTGCTCTTTCTCTAACTCTCTTTTTTGCAAGGTTTGAAGATTAAGCTTAACAGCAGCAAGTGGCGATTTAAATTCATGTGTTATTGACAAAAGAAAGTTCTTTTGTTGTCGCGCCAGAGCAAATTCCTTATTAAACGACCTACGGGTGATGTAGATTCCGATTAGTAAGATTGCAAGAAATACCAAACCTTCACCAACAACCATTGTTGTGCGTTGATTTAATTCATTTGAAAAAAAATCCGCTTCATGAGGGGGTAGCTGATCCTTCTGAAGTTCATATAATTCGGTTTTTGCTCAACCACTTCACTGTTGAACTCAAGCAACAGATATGCCCACCACGAAAACTGCAGCAATACATAAATTACCAGCAAATAAAACAATACCAATGGCCTCATAAGGAAGAGCGTGTTTCAGGAAAGGATTAAAGTACAAATATAAGTACTCCTGATTCATTTTTTCATGTAGTCATAAATTAAGCTCTGATTTTGACATACTCCTCACAAATCTCTCCATAAAAAGGAAAACCGCAGAGGGAGCCCTGCAGTTAACCTTCATTAATGGAATTAAATAAAAGGAGCTTCTTTATATAGTGTACAGTACTATTCGTCTAATGTTGTTTGTGTTTCATTACCATCTACCGTCTTCACCGGATCCCATTGACCAAAAGAATTCTCTTGCTCAATTATATAATAATCGACTCCGGTATCCCAATTGGTATATTTGGTCCACCATAATTTGGTTTTCTCGTTTTGCCAGTCAGACTTCAACAAAATAGATGAACTATTATTACTCAATGCTCCGGCAATCTCACAATCGCTGACCACATCAATCCGGTAATAATACTCTTGCTGGTGCACATCCGTGTCATAATCGATATAGCTTAAAGCTGATGCCGGCAAATTTGCGATTTCCACGAAACTGATATTATCGGCTGAACGAAGTACATTGTATTGCAATACTCTGTTCGGAGCAAGCACCGGAGGCAGCCACTCAGTAAGTACATCCTTATCATTTATTACAGTTGAACGAACTACATCCACTTTTTGATCAGCCAATGGATTCGCAGGCACTGCTACCGATGTATCACTCAAAGATATATAAGCATTTCCACATAAAGAAGTTGCTGTAATACGGTAAGAATATTCATCCGGACAATAGAATCCCTGATCAAGATAACTGGTTGTATTAGGAGGAACTGTTGCAATCAGCTGCGATGTTCCATCCGCCAAATTCACTCTGTTGACTTCATAAGTTGATACATTACAACCAAAATACTTAGTCCAGGTAACTCTGATATCATCGTTCTGTGGCACAGCCGTAACGTTCATAGTTGTGTGTGGTATAGAAGCCGATAAGGGCAAGGTATATTCACACTGGTCGAGTGTTTGCAGTTTGTAGGTATACACATTCTGTAATGTTGCAAGGCCTTGATCAACATACGTCGATGTTACCGACATAGATGAGTTATTTGGTGAATTATCACGATAAATCTGATCGTAAACACCACTCACATTATTCAGACGATAAAGAACATAAGCTCCTAAATCAAGTGCCGAACTGTTTTGCCAGGTAATTTCTACTGATGTATTGTTTACAACTGATACACTCAGAATTGGTGTAGCTCCCGGAGGTAATGTATCATAAACCTGTATGTAATTTGGCTGATCCATGGTGTCGGAACACCCAAACTGATTGGTAACGATTAAGCTTGCATTGTAAAATCCGGGAGCCATAATTGGAACTGCAGGATTTTGTGTTGAATATGGCGTACCAGCAATATTCCAGCTATATGTTAAACCGGTTGTAGGTGTCGACTGACTCATGAACTGGAATGTGGTTCCGGAACAAGATGCAGTTTGATTTACTGTGAACGCAGCTACCGGAACCGGATTTACCTGCACAGGTGTTGCAAAGAAGAAGGTATCAGCACATCCTGCAGTTGATGAAGCTATCAGATAAGGGAAATAAGTTCCGGCAACAGCATAGTTGTGAACTATCTGATTTAATCCGGAAGTAGTACCATCTCCAAAATTCCATGTAATGGTATCTGCAAACAATGAACTGTTGCTGAAATTTATTGCATGTGGTGCACATCCATCCGGATCAATGTTTCCAGCCTGTGCAATCGGAGTCAGATTAGCCGTGACACTTGCAGTAGCAGTATCTGAACATCCTTCGCTATTAGTGACTGTTAACATAATTCCAAATGTACCACCAACCGTGTAAGTATATGACGGATCTTTAACAGAACTTCCAGCACCGGTACCGAATTCCCAATTAAAGGAAGGACCGACTAATCCTGTTGAAAGATTGGTAAAGTTGATGGTCAAAGGAGTACATCCCGTAACTGAAGCAGGTCCGAAGCTCGCAATAGGTTGTGCTTTAATATGGATTGGATAATTGAATACCAGAGTGTCGGCACAATTTCCGGCTCCTGTAACTATTAATGTGACAATATAATTTCCAGCTATTGAATAAGTATGAGAAGGTGTCTGCAAAGTAGATGTGGTTCCGTCACCAAAATTCCATAAATATCCGGTTCCATTCAACGAATTGTTTGCAAATGTCACATTATGCGGAGCACAACCAACTGTATCTACAGTAGAAGCAATTGCTACCGGCTGATCATATACAGTTACTGTCGCATTAGAGGTATCGGCACATCCTGCAGCATTGGTAACGATGAAAGAAACAGGGTATGTACCACCACTATTGTAGGATGCTGAGGCATTTGCTGTAGCGGCAGTTTGTCCGTTACCAAAATCCCAGCTATAAACAGGAGTATTTAAAAGTGTAGAAGTACTTGTAAAATTAATATTTAATGGGGTACAACCACTTAGTCCGGTATGTGTGAATGTTGCAACAGGAGTTTGATTTACTATTACCTGATTAGGGAATGTAAATGTATCGGAACAACCAAACTGATTCATGGCAACCAATGAAACCGTATAGTTCCCACCGGCTGTGTAAGTATGAGATGGTGATGCAGCTGAAGAAGTAGTGTTATCACCAAAGAACCAGGTATATGAACCGGCACCGGTTGAAATATTGGTAAACGTTGTTACCAACGGACTGCAACCTGATGCATTTGACATTGTTGCGCCCATGCATATTGCGCACCAACCAAACCAGTTGACATATCACTAAAATTAACTGTCAATGGCATACATCCCGCTGTTACATTTGAAGTAAATGCTGCCGATGGGGTAGCTTTAACATGAATCTGTGGAGTTAATATCAGTGTATCCTTACAGCCACCTGCACCGGTTGCAATTAATGTTACGGTGTAATCACCGGCAACAGCATAGGTGTGCGATGGATTTGCATTTGTGCCGGTTGATCCATCACCAAAATTCCAGCTGTAAGTTGTGGCATGCTGCGATGTATTGGTGAAAGTAACAGCATAAGGTGCGCAACCACTTGTTCCATTTGCAGATGCTATTGCTTCAGGTGTCTGATGAACGGTGACAGATTTTGAAACTGTATCCGTACATCCATTACTATTGGTAACAATAAGTGTTGGCTGGTACACTCCGGCATTAACATACAAGACTGTGTCTGTTGTAGCTGTTCCTGTTTGTCCATTTCCAAAATCCCAGAAGTATGCCGGACTTTGTTGTTGTTGGGAAGCATTATTGAATACAACTGTTAATGGAGAACATCCTGAAGTTGGAGTTCTGCTGAAGTTGGCTACCGGTGATTGATTCACATGAATACTGTTGGGGAATACCAATGTATCGGCGCAGTTATTTGCATTAGTAGCAATCAATGTTACAGTATAAATTCCTGCAGTTGTATACGTGTGTGAAGGATTAACACCGGTAGATACCGAACCATCTCCAAAGTCCCACGAATACGAAGTAGCACCGGTTGATGAATTTGTAAATATTGCATTAAATGGAGTACACCCAACCGTATCACTTACGGTTGCCGATGCAATTGCAACGTCATAAACAGTGACATTTTTAACTATGGTATCACTGCAGCCACCCAAATTTGTAACTATCAATTGAACAGGATATGTTCCGGGGTTTACAAAAGTCATAGTCGGATTTTGCGAGGTGCTGGTCTGACCATTTCCAAAATCCCATTCATATGTGGCCGAAACCATAGAAATTGAAGTATTATTAAATACAACATTCACAGGGGAACATCCTGAAGCAGGTGTGCGTGTGAAGTTGGCGGTTGGTACCTGATAAACACTAACAGGAAGGGCCAGGGTTACTGTATCAGAACAACCGGCTGCCGAAGTTGCTATCATGCTTACTGTGTAAACACCAGGCGTTGTATAAGTGTAAGATGGATCGGAAAGAGCAGAAGTACCGCCATTCCCAAAATTCCAGCTGTAAGTATTTGCGCCGATTGAATTATTCGTAAAACTCACTGTTACCGGAGAACAACCTTGTGTAGTGCCCATAGAGGCTGCTGCAACCGGTGTTTCATTCACTGTAACAGATTTAATGACTGTATCGGTACATCCTGCATCATTTGTGACAACAAGCATTACTTGATAATTGCCTGCTATTGTGTAATTAAATGTTGGAGAAGCCAATGAACTTGTTTGGCCATTTCCAAAATCCCAGGCATAAACAGGATTGCTTAACTGGTTTGAAGTATTAGTAAATGAAACTAAAACAGGAGTACAGCCACTAACAGGTGTTCTGCTGAAATTAGCATTGGGAGTTTGATTTACAACTATCGGATTACTGAAAACTAATGTATCAATACAACCATTGGCATTAGATGCAATAAGCATCACCTGATAACTGCCCGCTGTGGTATAAGTATGGCTCGGATTTGAAGCTGTTGATGTTGTACCATCACCAAAATCCCATGTATAAGTAGTTGCATCCAATGAATTATTGGTAAAAGTAACTGCAAGGGGTGAACATCCTGTCATAACCGATGCACTTGCTATTGCATCAGGCTTAGGATGTACTATCACCGGTCTAACAACTGTGTCATTACAACCACCATCATTAGTCACGATTAACACAACATTAAAAGTACCGACCGCTGTATATACATGTGAAGGTGCGGCAAGTGTGCTAGAAGTACCATCACCAAAGTCCCAGCTGTATAAAGGATTATTAAGTAAACTGGACGTACTATTAAATAAAACTGATAAAGGCTCACATCCAAAAACCGGAGAACGTGTGAAACTGGCATTTGGTGTTTGATCAACTGATATAGGAGTACCAAACACCAAAGTATCGGTACAACCTGTTGCACTGGTCACAATTAATGTTACTGTGTACGATCCTCCGGTTGTATATGTATGAGAAGGAGTTTGACTTGTTGATGTCGAACCATCGCCAAAATTCCATATATACGAAACTGCATCTGTGGATGCTTCTGAAAAATTTACAGTCAGTGGAGAGCAACCTGTTGTAACATCAGCCTGAGCGATAGCAACCGGCGAAGGGTCAACTACAATAGTTGCTGTAGCTGTATCTGCGCAACCACCTAAATTGGTCACAATCATTTGAACTGCATAAGTGCCATGATTATTATAGGTATAAGTTGGATCCGCTAATGCACTGGTGGCACCTGTGCCAAAACTCCAGTTATATACGGGATTATCGAGTGGTGTTGTTTGATTATTAAAATTAACGGTCAACGGAGAACAACCATTCGTAACATTCGAGTTGAATGAGGCATTTGGAGTTGAATAAACAACTACACTGGTATTCAAATAAAATGTGTCTGTACATCCGAAGGCAGTTATTGCAACAATATAAGGTTGATATACCCCGGGTGTAGTGTATGTGTATGTTGGATTTGCAACAGTTGAAGAATCACCATTTCCAAAGTACCATATATTAGAAACAGCACCTGTTGATGTGTTTGCAAACGAAGTTGTTAAAGGATTGCAACCATTCTTAATGGTAACAGAACCTGCAGCTACCGGATCAGGATGTACAATTACTGGATTGGGACTTGAATAAAATGAAGAACAGCCAACACTGTCGGTAGTAATCAATGTGACAGTAAAACTACCTGTAATGACATAAGTATGTGTTGGATTTTGAAGTGTTGATGTAAAACCATCACCAAAATTCCAAAACCAGTTTGAAGCATTTATAGATTGATCAATAAATTGAGCAATGGTTTGCAAACAGGTTGATTGAGATGTTATCGTATAATTTGATAATGTACCTGGTACTAAAATATAATCAGGTTTAATAAGTGTGTCGGAACAACCTTCTGCAGTAAATGAAATTAATGAAACAGTATATGTACCGGGAACATTGTAAATATGTGATGGGTTTTAATTTGATGAAGAAGTTCCATCTCCAAAATCCCAATGCCACATTGTAGCACCGGTTGATTGATTTATGAAATTCACCAATGAAGGAGCACACACTGCCTGAGTAGGTGACATAAATTCTGATACAGGAGCTATGACTTCAATAAAACCGGGTTTAATAGTTGTTGTAGTACAACCAGAAGCCAGTACACAGGTTAATGTAACTGTGTATAATCCAGCATTTGAATATAGATGCGATGGATTTTGAAGTGTGGAAGTAGATCCATCTCCAAAGTCCCATAAATATGAATTTGCAACTGTGGAAGAACTAAAATTCACATTAAATGGTCTGCAGCCACTGCTGTCACTGACAGAAATTTGTGGCAAAACAATAGCCACTGGTGTTTTATACCTTGTTTTAGTACAACCTGATGTATCAGTGATTGTTAAAGTTACTGATGAGGTTGGTGCTACTGTGTAGGTGTGAACCGGATTTTGAAGTGTTGAAGTATTCCCATCACCAAAATCCCATAACCAGGAAACAGGTGCAACACTTAAATCAGTAAAATTTACTGTAACCGGCAAACACCCTGAAGTAGGTGTAAATGAAAAATTCGCAAGTGCAGAAGCTACAGAAATATAATTAGGAATTGTTATTGATCTGACGCATCCATTTGCTGTAGCCTGCAATGTCACAGAATATGTTCCTGCAACAGAGTAAGTATTCGATGGGCTTGTTAAAGTTGATGTCGTTGAATTCCCAAAATCCCACAAATAACTTAATGCTCCTGAAGAAGTATTGGTGAAGGGAACTACAAATGGGGTGCAGCCTGTTGTGCTTTGATTCACCGTAAATGAAGGCAACGGATTCGAAATTAAAACGGGACTATAAGTGTAATTATTTACACATCCTGCCGTATCGGTCAAAGTTGCAGTGACTGTAAAACTTCCTGAAGAATTATAGATATGAGAAGGCTGCATTAATGCAGAGCTGTTCCCATCTCCAAAATCCCAAAGTGCAGACACAAATGCTGATGCCGGGTTCAGGTTAAAATTCAAGGTATCACCCTGGCAGGCATCATCATCCGAAACTGAAATTGGCGTTACATGCCCTACTGTTACAGATGCAGACAAGGAAACCAGACAACCATTTACTGAAGTAAGCTGGAGTGTAATGTTGTATGTTCCGGGAAGTGCGTAAGTAGGGCTTGGGTTTGCAAGGGTTGAAGTGGTACCATCACCAAAATCCCATAAGTAGGATGCAACATTGACTGTCCCGTTATTAAACTGAACATTGTATGGTCCACATGGAGAAACAATTACCGATGTAATTGGTGAAACAATAAATGGCAACACATTTATGATTGCATAAGGATTAAATGTTTGACCGCATCCCCCAGGCATAGAGGTTGTTAATGTGACAGTATAAATACCTGGAATAAGATAACTATGTGAAGGATTTTTAATGGTTGATGAATCACCATCACCGAAATTCCATAACCAGGTAGTGCTGCTTATAGTTGGATCCGTAAAGCTTACTGCTCCGGGTGGCGTACAAACCAGAATGGTATCGGGTACAGTATATGGAACAGTACCAGAATTGATACGAACGTAAGCAGGTTTTATTATTGTATCACTACATCCGGTTGATGAAGTAATTACAGCTTGAATATTGTAATTACCGACGATTGGATATGTATGATTAACATTCAATCCTGTGCCTGTTGTTCCATCTCCGAAATCCCAGGTAGTAGCAACCACACCGGGTGCTGCCGAACTAAAATTTACTGTTAATGGAGCACATCCTGCCCGCGGTGTAGCTGAAAAGGATGCATTAATACTATTTACTGTAACAGCTGATGTTACAACACTGGAATCGGTACATCCATTTGGTGAAGTGGTAATCAGACTGACATTGAAAGTTCCCGGGCTGCTATAAATATTTACAGGATTAAATGCTGTTGAAGTATTGCCATTGCCGAAATTCCATGAATAGGTTGCGCCTCCGGTTGAGGTATTATTAAAAGTTACAGAATGCGGCTTACATCCTACAGGATTATTTAAAGTAAAAGATGCCGTAGGATAATCATCCACAGTAATATATCCGGGAAGAGTAACAGACCCATTACATCCCGAGGTTGTGATTACGGAAAGTGTAATGTCATAACTACCGGGATTTGGATAAACATGTGAAAAACTTTGTTGTGTTGAAATTGAGCCATCACCCAGATCCCAAGCCCATGAAATAGCACCGGGAACAGTACATGTAAATAAAGTGCTTAAAGGAAAACACCCTGCCTGATTCGTTACTGTGAATGAAGGAACAAGGTTCGGTCCGATATTTATGTAAGCCGGCTTCACTAAGGTATCGATACAACCATTAGCATTCGTAACTATAAGTGTTACATCGTAAGAACCCATTGCCCCATATACATACGAAGGATTTGGAGCATTAGAGGTTACCCCATTTCCAAAATCCCAAAACCAACTTGTGGCGCCCGGGGTTGTGGAAGTGAAGTTAAAGTTGGTACCGGTGTTACATGACGATTGTTGATTTACTGTAAAGGAGGCAACAATATCAGGAACAATCTCAATATAAGCTGGCTTAATTTCGATTTTTGAACAATTAAAATTATTCCTTGCAATTAACTTTACTGTGTAAAAACCGGGACTTGAATAGGAATGCGTCGGATCAGTTAAAGTGGAAAAATTACCATCACCAAAATCCCAAATATAAGAGGTTGCATTGGTTGACAGATTTGTAAAGGAAATGGAATTATTTCCCGCACATCCCATTAACGGTGTTGCCACAAAATCAACAACAGGATCATCCACAACATTAATATAGTTGGTTGCCACCAATGTATCAGCATCACCTGTTAAGGCATTTATTGCAATAAGTGTAACTGTATATTGTCCAGGTGTCAGATACACAGTAGTAGGATCCAGCAGTGATGAAGTATTACCGTTACCAAACTGCCAAAGATAGTTGCTGGCCTGTGTCGATAAGTTTATAAAGTCCACCGACAATGGCGCACATCCCGTTATTACATTGGATGTGAATGATGCACTTGGCACCTGAGCCTTTACCCGCTCCGGCATCAATTGCAACATGGCAAAAATTCCGGTCATTATAACCAGAAATTTAGTTGCCTTAATTTTTTGTTCAGATAAGTTCATACGCTCCCTTTTTAAACTTAAAAAAAATAAAGACTGCCCATTCCATTACAGGCAGTCTATTCACTTTTATTTTTATTGCTTTATCACAGGTGGCTCTTCACCTTGTGCATAATTCGATTTCGGATTGAAACTCGAACCTTGATTAATTATCGTATTCGTAGCAGAATAAAACTGCGTTCCATCTTTTGCAATTTTCTTGACACGGTAGTAAGCAAAACCTCCGGGAGGATTGTGATCCATCCAGCTGTAGAATAATTCTACATTGGTACCAATACCTTCTTTCACTCCTACCGATTCAAACTGGCGACCATCAGCTGAACGTTCAACAATGTAAATGCAGTCAGCAGGTTCCTCTTTTGCAGTCCAGTTCAGGAAAACCTTTCCTGAATTGTAAACTGTTGTGTAGTTATAAATATTCGTGCTTTGCTGCGAATATGCTGCTGCATGCATCATTGGTGATTGCTGAACTTCCTGTGCCATAACATTGCCTGCAGCAAATGCGAGCATAAAAAATACCATCACCTCAACAAGGAATAGAAATTTGAAGGCAGATCCCTTCTCGCCTTCTCTGTTATAATAACGTCTGGGCTTTGAATACATAACCATTCGGTTTTCCCTGATCATCTGATAAAATTCCATGGATTCTGATTGATTTGTCATAAGTTTATTCCTCCTCTATTTATATAGACTTAATTTACAGTGTTGAGCAAGCTATTGTTGCACGTTTCGCCGATTCCTCTTACTTGTGTAAGATTTTTGGATTTTTGAACCTTTTCGACAATCCATTTTATCGGTTAAGGGTTTGAAACGGGATTCATGTTAAAAGGGTTACAAAAAGCGCTATTCCTTATTTTAATTATTGGAAAAACAATGACTTACAGACTTTTCAGTCATTTTCATAACATCTGCGAACCTTAAGATTAAACCTGCGTAGAAAGTCAGGAATTTGAGATGTTCACTTAACCAGAATAATTATGGATGTACTTAACAAGACGATTAAAAAATTAAGTGAGGAAGAGTACCAGGCTTTGCTGATGCAGGTTTCCGGTAAGAAGAAAAATAAACCTTTTGTAGTTTTGGAAACTACCCGACAGCGTGATATCGCTGATTCTGAAATGATGGAAATGCTGCAGGTTAATGCCAGCACATATTATACTTTGAAGTCGCGGCTGAACTCTAAAATTGCTGCCATACTTTCTAAAAGTGTACAAAATCCCATCAGTTCATTAATGGATGAGGTGACCCGTGTGCCTGCGAATTTGTATGGGAACAATAAAGATTTTTCAATCAGAGCATTGAAAGAACTCGAAAAGCAACTCATTGAATACGATCTTTCAGCTGAGCTCATTATTGTTTACAAAACATTAGCTCAACTGCATTTATATAATGAGGATTTTGCTCATTATGATAATATGTATAAAAAGCATGTTGCATTTTCATTGGCAGTCTCCAAAGCTGAAGGATTATTCTATCAGTTTATTTTAAGAACAGGCAAATACCTGCTAACAAAATCAACTGAGGATTATAATTCCATCATTGATATCAAGAGAGAAATTTCAAATATCTGTGAACTTTATGATTCGCACCGGCTGTATGTAATTTATAATATCGTGCGTCTTTATCAGATGTGCACTATTGAAAATTCAACCGAAGGACTCAAAGCAAAAGAACTTGAGGTTGATGGTATCCTTCAGGAAATGAATCGTATTTTCCAGAAGTATCACATGGATACATTCTATCAGAATATAAAATTCATTTCAGAATTTATTTATTTCGAATACTACCAGCTTACCGGCAATCAGGTTCGTGCAGATTATTATCACGATAAAGGAATATGTCATATCGAAGATCTCTGTGGCAAACACTTTATGTCTTTTCATGTTATCAGATTCCTGGAAAGCAAGATCGAGAAATATCTTGATGATGGTAATATTGATAAATTAATGCAATCGCATGATCAGATAATTCAGAATCTGGATATTGATACCAATGAAGCATATCAGTTTGTAGCTTTTAAAAGGTATGTTGCTGTATGCAAATTTTATCAGCGTGATTTCAATGGTGCCGCACGTACCATGAATGATCTCAGAAATCAGATTTCACTGAAACAATATCTGATGACTGATATTGAATGTAAATTATTTCAGGCACTACAATATTGTATTTTAGGTGAAGATGGATTATGCATGCAGATTCTGTCAAGTTTAAAACGCCAGATCCGTGATCAGGATGAGGAGTTCGAATCAACACGTCAATTTATTAAGATCTTAAAATCGGCATTAAAACCGGCTGATTACAGAAAGAAAGTCAAGAAAATCACAGAAATGTGGAATGATTTTCAAAAATCAAACCAGGGTCAGCATGCAATTTTGAAATATGTAAAGCTGGATGAGGTAACAATCCGCAAAATGACAAATCCAATTAAAGAATAAAAAACAGAAATTTTAAACTTAAACAGCCTCTAAGTACTTCTCACTTAGGGGCTTGTTTATATACTTATAAACATATTGATTGGTGGATGCCCGGTTAATATCTTCCGGACTGATAGAAGATGACAAGACAATGACTTTGGCTTTTTGACGAATGGCTGCATCCAGTTTTTCAAAATCTTCCAGAAAACCAAAACCGTCTTTAACAGGCATATTGAGATCTAAAAAGATGAATTGTGGGATCTTTGCCTCATCACCAGCAATTTCACGAAGAAAATTCAGTGCGCCATCAGCCGAATTCCTGACAATTACCTCACCGGCAAATTTGGAGGACACGATGATTCTTTCATTGATAAAGTTATCAATTTCATTATCATCTACCAATAATACATTCCTGAATTTTGGCATTGTTGAGTTGTTTTAGCCTGTAAACTAACTATACCGGGCAGAGGGGATCCGAGTGGAAGTGTGTGTGGTGGTGATGGACGGGATCGAACCGCCGACACAACGATTTTCAGTCCTTTGCTCTACCGACTGAGCTACATCACCATTTTAAAACTGCAATGGGCGCAAAAGTAAAATTTTTTTTCATTCAAAACAGAAAATAAATTTCTAAATATTTTATTGTTGACTGAATTCATCCGATTTCCAATAAAGTGATCAGGATAATTACTTTTGCCAAATGGATTCTAGTCATACGGTTAAGTTCATTTTTGATATTGGTAATACCAGAACCAAAATTGCGGTATTCGAAAATGGTAATATGCTTGAATTGCGCAATGTTAAAGGGAACTTCATGAATGAAGCTAACAGGGTATTTGCGCTTTTCG
Organism: Bacteroidota bacterium; assembly: GCA_016713525.1. Taxonomy (GTDB): domain Bacteria; phylum Bacteroidota; class Bacteroidia; order AKYH767-A; family OLB10; genus JADKJB01. The sequence continues at coordinate 248,208 of JADJOZ010000016.1, forward strand.
GTCGCCCATTTAGTGTTATGGTATCAACAGTGAGCTTGCCTGAAAAAGAGGTAATTGCAATGCTGTCAGCCATTTACGATGGGAAAATCTTCTTTTTCAGGAGTGGGATGAAACTTCCAGTCAGGAATGGCTATAAAACACCGCAGACTCTCGGACAAGACCGCATCGCAAATGCCTGTGCAGCCTGGAAATTCAATCCGGATAAACATACTTTGGTTATCGATTTGGGTACATGTATTAAATACGATTTCGTTGATGAAACCAGCCTTTACCACGGCGGAGCAATTGCTCCCGGACTAGCCATGAGATATAAAGCGCTGACCAGATTCACCGGTCAACTACCTTATTTTAAGCCAATTGACGAATTTCCTGAACTCATCGGACAATCTACAGAGTCTTCTATTCGTTCGGGTGTGGAAAATGGAATTCTTTTTGAACTCAAAGGAGCCATTGAGGCATATCGACAGCAATTTGGAGGAACTTCAGTAATTCTTACTGGTGGCGATCACCCTAAGTTTGCCGATAAGTTAAAAAGTCCCATCTTTGTGGCCCCAAACCTGACTTTGAACGGTTTAAAAGTAATACTTGATGCAAATGATTTATAAGAAACTCTTTGTTTTTGTGCTCTTTTTGATGGTACTCACTACCAAAGGTATAAGCCAAACCGGCTCCATCAGCCCATATTCCAGATATGGAATAGGCGATGTTTTGCCTGAAGGCTTTACTTATCAATTAGGTATGGGCGGAATAGGCGCTGCATTGATTTCTCCAAATCAAATAAATTTTATCAATCCCGCATCCCTGGCTTACGACACAATCACCATTTTCGATTTTGCGGCAAATGGAGAAATTCGTCGTCTCGAAAGAAATACCCAAAACTCCACATTAAATAGTGCCTCCTTTTCTTATTTTAGTCTTGCGTTCCCGGTCATCAAAAATAAAATGGGAATGTCATTTGGACTGCTCCCCTTCTCCTCTGTTGGCTATAATATTAATGTTTTTGAAGAGGTTCAAAATGTAGGAATTGTAAAATACCGCTATGAAGGTGAAGGAGGATTTAATAAGGTTTTTCTTGCTTCAGGGATTAAAGTTTTTAACGGATTGAGCGCCGGCATAAATGCATCCTATGTTTTCGGAACTATTGAGAATCGGAAAAGTATTGAATTCCCATATAATGTAAATTATTTCAATAGCAGATATATTAATGATGTAACAGCTAAAGGATTTTATTTCAATTATGGACTGCTTTATAATAAATTGCTCAAAAATGAAAAATTCGTAAGTGTAGGTCTTACAAGTTCATTGTCGACCGGAGTAAATGCATCTAATGTAAAGAATTATTATAATTATGCTATTTCTGGATTTGGTGGTGAAATTGTGAAAGACTCTATTTATGAAGAGTCGGAAAAATCAGGCAAAATCAGACTCCCCGATTATTACAGAGCTGGAGTATCTTATGGAAAAACAGGTAAATGGATGGCCGGTGCGGATTTCTCTTACAACAACTGGGAGAAATTCCGGAATTTTGATTCAAAAGACTCATTAAAAAACAGTTACACTTTTTCTTTAGGTGGCGAATATCAAACTAAAAAACTAATTTACCGCCTTGGCGGCAGATATACACAAACCTATCTGAGCCTTAATAATAACCAGCTCAATGATTATGGCATAACTTTTGGGTTGAGCATCCTGAAAATGTTCCCAAAGCGACCACCATCTGCCATTAATATAGCTGTAGAACTTGGTTCAAGAGGCACTACAGAAAGTAATTTAATCAAAGAAAATTATATCAGACTAAACCTCGGATTTACGTTAACGGATATCTGGTTTATCAAATCAAAATACGACTAAATTTAACCCAATAAAAACAAAAATGAAAAAGTACCTATTGTTAACTGCATTATCATTCGCAGTCATCACTTCTTCTATTGCTCAAACCGGCTCCAAATATGGAACTGACAGTGTAACCTGTATTACTAACATCTCTCTGTTTAATGAATATTTTAAGCAGAACAACTTTGTTGATGCGCTTGAGCCCTGGAGATGGGTATTTTCTAACTGCCCGGCTGCAACAAAAGAACTTATTTAAATGGTGCCACCATGTTTGAAAAACTTATTGCAGATGAAAAAGATCCTGCTGTTAAATCAAAGTATTTGGACTCTTTGTTAGCAATCTATGACCAACGTATTCAGTATTTTGGTGAAGAAGGTTTGGTGCTTGGAAAAAAAGCTCTGGCCATTTATGATTTCGCCCCTGAACGTAAAGAAGAGATTAATGCCTTATTTAAAAAATCGGTTGAAAAAGAAGGTCCAAAATCTGGTCCTGCTGTATTATACAAATACTTCCAGGTGAACACGGAGTTGTTTGCGGAAAAGAAAATTACCAAGGAAGATGTAATTGATGTTTATGATCAGGTAAGTGAACAAATAGATGCGAATCTGGAAGGACCCGACTCAGCAAATTATGACAAATCAAGAATGAATGTTGAAACATTCTTCGGCCCGTTTGCTACTTGTGAAGACCTCGTTGAAATTTACACTCCACGATTGAAAGCCACACCTGATAATGTTGTTTTACTTCGTAAAATCGTAAATTTATTTGGTAAAAAGGGTTGTAATGATGCAGCCATTTATATGCAGGCTGCAGAAAATCTCCACAAAACAGAACCCACTGCAAAAGCTTCTTTGAGTCTGGCCCGGATGTATGCTGCCAAAGGGCAATCCGCCAAAGCTTCAACGTATTATACGGAAGCAGCTGAGCTGGAATCAGACAATAATAAAAAAGCAAATATTGTTCTGGAAACTGCCGACTTTAATCTGAGAACTCTGAAAAACTTTTCACAGGCACGTACCCTAGCACTCAGAGCTGCTGCTCTGCGTCCGGGTTGGGGCCGCCCTTACATCATGATCGGCGATATTTATGCATCAAGCTCTACCGGTTGTCCCGATGAATTCAGTGGCGCTTCCGTATTCTGGGCCGCTGTTGACAAATATCAAAAAGCAAAATCAGTTGACCCTTCTCTCGCAGATGAAGCCAACCGTAAAATTGGAACTTACACTAAATACTTCCCTAAGAAAGATGACGTTTTCTTTAACAACTTAAAAGTTGGTGATTCTTATACAGTGAAATGCTGGATCAACGAAACAACAACGATTCGCGTCAACTAAAATGTATTGCTCCTGCAACATAATTTTTTTACATAAAAAAGCTGGTTATGCCAGCTTTTTTATGTTATTTTTGTTTGCGCTTACTTTCTCATCATGTGAAAACGATATTGAAAAAGTTTCGCTTGTAACCGGAAAATCCAAATTGCCAATTGAGTCGTCTACTGATATGGAAATTCTATACAGCGATTCGGCCAAAGTGAGAGTAAAAGTTAATACACCAGTCATGAATCGTTTTGATGGTGAAAATCCATACACGGAATTACCAAAAGGAGTTTCTGTAAAGTTCTTTGATGAGAATCTGAACGTCACCTCAACACTTACTTCCAAATACGCTATCAGAAAAGATAACGAAAATATAATGGAGGCAAAAAATGATGTAGTAGTGGTGAATGAAAAAGGAGAAAAATTAAATACCGAACACCTGATCTGGAATGAACGGACTCACAAAATTTACAGCGATAAATTTGTGAAAATCACTACACCGGATAAGATACTATTTGGCAATGGATTCGAAGCAAATCAAGACTTTACCAATTATAAAATATTTAATATTAAAGGAACTATAACCATTGACAAAGATGAACATACCCCGAATCCTTGAAGTCTCCTGGCTGATTACCAGCATTGTTGCTTTGGGCCTGTTTGTTTACCATTTCTTCAGTGATGGGCTATCTGCTGCCTTTTTCCCTTTAATTTTTGCCTTTATTACGTTTTGTATGTACCTGGTAAGAAGAAAACAACGCATTTCCTACGAAAAAAAGCCGCCGGTCGCTCCCCCGGCCGATGTAGAGTAACCACTGAATTTCAACTACTCCATTCTTTCAAACCTTTTAATATTGGAATTTCCGTCGTATATTCGCACGCTATTTCGGTGTGTTGGGTGAAATAAATCCACTACTCGATATCTAACTAATTGTATATCAAAAACATAATCTAAAGAAAAACAACAAATGGCTGTAATTGGAAAAATCCGCCAGAGAGCAGGCCTGCTAATTGGTATTGTGGGTTTTAGCTTAGTGGCTTTTATTCTGGGGGACCTTCTCACATCAAACAGAAGTTTTTTAACCGGTTCAGGAAATGAACTTGCTATTATAGGTAGCAAAAAGATTGATATTCAGGAATTTGAGGCTTTAGTGAAGCAGCTTGAAGAAAACTACAAAATTAATACAGGAAACCAGACTGTAGATCAGAATACTTTAGAGTCGCTCCGTGAGCAAGCATGGACACAGCTTTTAAACGAAGAAATCCTGAGCAAACAAATTGAAAAAACAGGAATCAAGGTAAGTGCTGATGAACTTTTTGATATGATTCAGGGAAAAAACCCTCATCCTCAGATCAAAGAAGCATTTAAAGATCCAAAGACAGGTGAATTTTCAGCAGCTAACGTAATTCAGTTTTTGAAAAACATGGATAACGATGCTACAGGTAAAACCAGAAATCAATGGGTGGCATTCGAAAAATATATCAATGAAGAACGGGTTAAAGAAAAGTACAATGAAATGATCAAACATGGTCTTTTTGTAACTACTGCCGAAGCCAAAAGAATGTATGAGAATCAAAATCGGACGGCTTCTGTTCGATTTATCGATTTCAATTATACCACAATTGAAGATTCTACCATTAAAGTTGAGGATAAAGAATTACGTGAATATTATAATTCACATCAGAATGATTTTAAACAAGAAGCGTCACGCAAACTTGAATATGTTACTTTCGATGTAGTTCCATCAACAGAAGATAAACAAAATGCCATTTCCAGTCTTGATAAACTGGTACAGGCTTTCCGTGAAACTACCGATGACTCTCTTTTCACTTCTATCAACTCCGATAACAAAATTGAAATTGCTTATTTCAAACAAAATTCACTGGCTCCGGTAATTGATACTCCATTTTTTGGAGGTGCTCCTGTAGGAACTGTAATCGGACCTTACGAAGAAGGAAATGCGTATAAAGTTTCAAAATTGCTTGCCTCAAAAAACATGTCAGACTCAATTAAGGTGAGTCATGCATTGGTAGCTTTCACCGGTGCTGAACGTGCTCCTGCAGAAGTTACACGTACCAGAGATCAGGCTAAAGCAACTGCCGATAGCTTATTAGCAATCATTAAAAAAGATGGCAACCGTTTCGCTGAAATTGCTAAAAATGCATCCGACGATAAAGTAGCGGCCGAAAAAGATGGTGATCTCGACTGGATCACTCAGGCAAGCCCTATGGATCCTAAATTCAAAGCCGGGGCTTTCGAAACTGCAAAAGGCCAGGTTTCATTAGTTGAATCTCCTTTTGGATTTCACCTCATCAAAGTAACAGATCAAACTGCTGCTGTTCGTCAGGTACAGGTTGCCTCCATCGATCGCCGTATTGAACCGGGATCTAAAACATTCCAGACATCCTTTGCTAAAGCAAATGAGTTTGCTGCTAAAAACAAAACTCCTGAAGCATTTGAAAAAGCTGTGCAGGAACAAGGTTTGAATAAGCGTGTTGCTGATAATCTTAAAGAAACAGATAAATTCATTCCCGGACTGGAATCACCACGTGCACTTGTTCAATGGGCTTACAATTCTAAAAAAAGGAGATGTCTCTAAAGTTTATGACTTCGGAAACAAATTTGTTATTGCTGTACTTACAGAAGTAAAAGAAAAAGGAATTGCTCCTTATGAACAAGCTCTCGATCTGGTAAAAGGAAAAGTAATCACTGCGAAAAAAGCTCAGATTTTCATTGAGAAAATAAATGCTAAAATGAGTGGTGCCACTACTATCGATGCACTGGCTACAGCATTAGGTACTCAGGTAAAAAATGCCGAAGGTGTTAATTTTAATTCCAGCTTCGTTGCAAATCTAGGTGTTGAACCGGCACTTGTTGGAACCATATTCAGTCTGAAACAAGGTGTACTTTCGAAGCCGGTAGAAGGAACTACAGGTGTTTTTGTAGCCGTAATCGACAGAATTTCAGAACCTGCAGCAACTACTGATTTCTCTTCCAATAAAAAACAAGCAATCCAGCAGTTACAGCAAAGAACAACTTATGAAGTGTTTAATGCACTGAAGGAGAAAGCAAATATTACCGATAACAGAGGTAAATACTATTAAAAATAGTTGCATTTAAAATATCAAGCCGTTCTGAACTCCAGAACGGCTTTTTTTATTTATTAACGTTTGGAGGTAACTCTAAAAGTTAATTTTATATTTGTAATTCAGGTATGGATATTAAAAGTCAATTAAGAGTCTCGGCGCCCGTGTTGGTAATGGTTTATGCCTTTACTACCGCAATTCTTTCCATTGTTATTTTTCTGGGTATAGAACATAATATTGAACTGGATCATTTTACACAGGATCCAGCCACAATCATGTCAACACCTTTTTATCTGGGTTTCTTTTCATATGTGGGGATTTTATTCTGGTGTGCCTCTGCGGTAATTTGCTTTTATACCAGAGCTATTTTGCCGGAAACAACTGAAAATATCAGACTTCGTAGTTTTATGCTCTATTCCGGGCTGGTTACATCATTGCTTATGTTCGATGATTTATTCCTGCTTCACGAATTAGTGCTTCCGGAAATATTCCTGCTACCCGAAGAAGTTGTTTACCTGATATACCTGAATATACTTTTTAGTTTATGCTGTTCTCTTTCGTGCGGAAATTCAACAAAGCGAATATATTGTACTTGTTATTGCAGCAGGAATGATCGGTGCTTCTCAGTTTGTTGACTCGATTCCGATGCCCTTACCTGAGGATTCTTTCCTGGAAGATGCAGTAAAACTGTTTGGCATTGTTACATGGTTCACTTATTTTGCCAGATATGGTTATACCAAACTGGAAGCTAGATTTCATGTAAAGTGAACTGTTACTTATCGACCTTTTCGATCCTGATACCGGCATCCATAATTCCCGGTAACGGGTTAATCCGCATGGCCTGATTCAATTCAAAACGATACTCACCCGGTTGTGTGAACTGAACATTTTCTTTGAAAAGTATACGGTTATCCCATATGTCACCTAAGCCTTCTCCCAGCCATCTTCCTTCAGGTGATGCCAAAATGCATTCAATAGTGTCGCGATGAACCTGTCCCTGGGGGAAAGTGGTATTGATAAAAAGATACAGGTTACTGAATCTGTAAAAACCAGCATTGCGGACATTTATAAAGACATTGTAACCCAATGAAGTATCTTCTACAGAAACAAGAAAACTGAGCGGCTCATCTTTATCCCATTCCATTTTTGGTATCTCTTTATTTTCTTCAAAATATCGCAAAGGATCACATGAAGTGAATGAAACAGCCAAAAACAAACAGCAAACTAATACTCGGTTCATGCAATTATTCCTTTGGAGGATCAATTTTGGGAGGTGCTTGTCTGATCCGTTGTGGCCTTGATGACTCACTGCCGGAAGGTGGCACGGATGATGGGTTAGTGCTTGCAGGAGGTGCCGGAAGTTTAGGAACCTGCGTGACCGGTGATTGCTGTTGAGGAGCCGGCGGCTTCACTTCAGTTGAAGTTGTCGGAGAGGTTGGTTTTCGCTCCGGACGATTTCCTTGCCCGGTTGTTTGCTGAGAAGGGTTGTTTTGTGGCTTATTCTCCTGAAGCTGGCGAGGAGGTCTTTGCTCTTGATTTTGGCGGGGTGGTAAAGGTTTTCGCTCATTTCTTTCACCGGCATTATCAACGTTCGGTTTTTGTTGCTGCGATGGTGTGGCTGATGAATCGGGTGATGTCCGGTTTTTATTTTTAAAGCGATCCTGTTGTTGTCCGGATGGTCTAGGTTGAGTCGGTCCGGCATTTCTGGTGCTATCTGCTCCCCCTTTTTCTTTTTCTTTTTACCTTTTTTCTCCATCATGCGGGTCAGACTGTCCTGACCAACTACATCAGCATAATCGAGCGGCTTTTCATATAAGGTAGTTTCAACATAATCATTCAGGTCAACTGGTTTTTCACCTTGTTTATTCATGGAAATCACCTCTTTCACTCTGTCAACAGATAAGGCAATCCAGTTATCGGAATTCACAAATTCACCTGGCGCACCTGTTTCCACATAAGCAAACCACATCATTCTTTTGAAAATATCGGTTTTGCGATGCAGTGCATATCCTTTTTTAGTTTCCAGTCGTGAATTGGAATCAGGAATGTCGGAAATGGCATCCAAATAAGAATCGAGTTCATAATTCAAACAGCATTTTAATTTACCACATTGCCCTGCCAACTTAAGAGGATTCAATGATAAATTCTGATATCGTGCCGCGCTGGTACTAACCACTTTAAAATCGGTTAACCAGGTAGAGCAGCATAGTTCTCTTCCGCAAGATCCGATTCCACCTAAGCGGCTGGCTTCCTGACGCATTCCGATCTGACGCATTTCAATACGCACCTTGAATTCCTCAGCAAGCTTTTTGATGAGTTCTCTAAAATCAACCCGCTCTTCGGCAGTATAAAAGAAAGTAGCTTTTTTACCATCACCCTGATATTCTACATCACTCAGTTTCATTCTTAAATTCAGACTGAGTGCGATTGAACGGGCTCTGTACATCGTTTCTACTTCCAAAGCTTTTACGGCATTGAATTTTTCGACATCAGCTGGACGCGCTAACCTATAAAGTGCTTTAATTTCATCACTATCTTCGGTGACACCTTTTTTCTTCAGTTGAAAACGAACCAGTTCTCCTGCAATTGAAACTGTACCGATATCGTGACCGGGATTCCCTTCAACTGCAACCATATCCCCTGTTTTCAATTCCAGATATTCAGAATTGCGGAAAAATTCTTTGCGACTTCCTTTAAACCGAATCTCAACTATGTTGTATGGTTTTTCTCCCTGAGGGAGTTCCATATCGGCCAGCCAATTATAAACATTTAGTTTATTACAGCCACTGGTACCACATGTGCCATTATTTTTACAACCCGGAGAAGTATCACCTGTACTGGTTGAACATGAACTGCAACCCATTTTTTGTTTCTTTTAGTAATGAAAATGTGAACGAATCAGGATGATGTTGCATTTACACCTTTTTGCCATAATGACAGTTTAAGGTTTCGCAATATTCAATAACTGATTCATTTTAAATGACAAATCTAAGAATAATATTTTGGCATTTGCATTTCGCTCTACAGCGTAATGTGCCCTGTTCAATAATTTAGCAATGTCAGCAATATTTCCTTCATGAATGAATCGTGTGAATTTACTGAAATTTGGAATCACTTCATCATCAAATCGCACCATTGATTGATCGGCATGATTAACCAGCATACATTCCCTTCCTGCTTCCAGACAAAAGCCCAGAAAGGTCTTTTGATATTCCCGGCCTGCCTTCGCAATATTTTCTATCCAGTTATTGAGTTCATGCCAGGCATGCTTCCCTCCTCTTTCGTGAAACGGGTTGTAACAGAGACGCATCCACATAATAAAATCGTTTTCAACCCTGAAATCATTCTCAGAACTACCTGCGAGAGTTAATGCAACATTGTACCTGCCATCGGCAAGATTAGCAATTCTGCGAGCCTGCACCGCTTCTACCCGCATTTTATGCATAATACCTTCAGCAATTTCAGAAACGGTAAGTAATGGAATTTTAATCAATTGAGTCCGGGAAAGAATCGTTGACAGTAGTTGTTCCCGATGTTCTGATACCAGAATGAATAATGTTTTGTCAGGTGGTTCTTCCAGAATTTTCAACAATTTATTGCTGGCATCCACACGCATTTTTTCGGGTAGCCAAACAATCAGAATCTTATATTCTGCTTCGTATGGCTTCAGGCTCAGCTTCCGTTGAATATCACTGCTTTCCTCCACCGACATAAATCCCTGTTTGGAATCGGAGCCTAATGCTTCATACCATTGATTAACATCGAGATATGGATTGGAAAGAACGGCTTCGCGCCATTGGGCTAGAAAATCGGTGCTTTTTGATGGTTTACTTTTACCGGAAAAAACAGGATAGGCATAATGTAGGTCAGGATGTGTCATTTTCCGGTGTTTAATACACGACCGGCACACATCACAAGAGTCTGTTAATGAGGGATTTTCGCAATGTATATAAGAAGCATACGCCATTGCAAGAGCTAATCCGGTATGACCTTCATATCCTGCAAATAATTGTGCATGACTGATCCGCTTGTCGTGAACCGACTGCAGGAGTCTATTTATAACATCTTGTTTACCAACTATATCAGAAAATTTCATAGGCTATCTCTCCACAAAAATACTAAGGATTTCCCGTATGTCAGAATTCCACCTATTGAATTAACAACCGATTGATGTAAATTTGCAGCATGAAAACAATCGACCAATATAATTTCTCCGGAAAACGGGCTTTAATTCGTGTAGATTTCAATGTACCACTCGACAAGGCAACTCTGGCGGTTACCGATGATACCAGAATCAGAGCAGCTATTGATACCATTCGAAAAATTCTTGCTGATGGTGGTTCTGTGATTCTGATGTCACATTTAGGAAGACCAAAAGAAGGTCCGGCAGATAAATATTCATTACGCCATGTTGTGAAAACACTTTCAGAATTACTGAATAAAGAAATCAAGTTTGCAGATGATTGTATTGGTGAACAGGCTAAAACACTGGCAAAAATTTACAACCGGGAGAAGTTCTTTTATTAGAGAATTTAAGATTTTATAAAGAAGAAGAAAAGGGCGATGAAGCTTTTGCACAAAAGCTTGCTTCACTGGGAGATGTTTATGTTAACGATGCTTTTGGTACTGCTCATCGCCGACATGCTTCTACTGCGGTCATTGCACAATATTTTCCCGGCAATAAATTGTTCGGCTATGTAATGGCGAATGAATTAACGAATGCAAACAGGGTTTTGAGTAGCGCTCAAAAACCTTTTACTGCAATTACCGGTGGAGCAAAAGTATCCGACAAAATTCTGATCATTGAACAATTGCTTAATAAAGTTGATCATCTGATTATTGGTGGTGGGATGTCGTATACTTTTTTCAGAGCAATGGGAGGACAAACAGGATCATCACTCTGTGAAGAAGATAAACTGGATCTTGCCAGAGAAATACTTGACAAAGCAACAGCTAAAGGAGTGAAAATCCATTTGCCTGTTGATTCTATAATTGCAGATGCGTTCAGCAATGAAGCCAATCACAAAACATGTGCATCAGGTGAAATTCCAGATGGCTGGATGGGACTCGATATTGGTCCGGTGGCTGCTATGCAATTTGCAGAAGTAATCAGTCATTCGAAAACAATTCTGTGGAACGGCCCAATGGGTGTTTTTGAAATGTCGAATTTTGAAAGAGGCACGCGTATGGTTGCAGATGCTATTGTACATGCAACTTCAATGGGAGCCTTTTCACTGATTGGTGGAGGTGATTCTGCTGCTGCTATTAATAAATTCGAACTGGGGAAAAAGTTTCCTACGTTTCTACAGGAGGTGGTGCATTGTTAGAATACATCGAAGGAAAAGTATTGCCCGGTGTAGAAATGCTACTCGCCGATTAAAGAACCGGAGCCAAGGTTTTCACGAAATTCATCTTTCACATCTTTCACTGCCGGAGCCAGTGCTGATGCTGCTTTTAAAACATACGGGTATAATACCGATTCTTTCCGTGACTTCTCAGGAATAGGATTCCAACTTCCTTCAAGTGGTTTCAATAACCAGAAAATCACAGAAACTGCCAGAGCAAATTTCAAAATACCTAACACTGCACCAGCAATTTTATTGAACACATTTAGAGATGCAATTTTCAAAACTGCTTCCATGAGTTTAGCATAAAAAATGAAAATTAAAAGTATTACACCGAATACAATCAGAAATGAAATGTAATGCAGTAAATGTCCCTCATCATCCGTAATCTTCTGAAGTAAATCATAAACTAATCCTGAAAATTTGAATCCAAGGTACACGCCGAGAATAAGACCAATGATCATGGCTACTTCGAAAAGCAGGCCTTTTTGAAATCCTTTGTAAGCACCATATACCAATGGCACAGCAATAATCACATCCAGAAAATTCATCGTCTGAATTCAATGCTGGCTGAAGTTCCGGTAGTAAAACCTTTTTCTGCAGCACGGCGATTTAAATCTTGAATTACTATTCTTTCAAAAATATCAGCTCTATCAATATCACGGCTCTCTAACCTTTTATTGATTGTTATTTGTCTGTCGTATGGAATATGCCTTCGCAGATCAGAAATCGTTTTAGTTCTTTTCTCTTTTAAATTCAACGCAGTATTTCTGACATATTCAGGCGTTTTAAACTTGAGAGAATCGGGAAGTAAAGCCATTTCCAGTGTTTCCAGATTAGAGTTGGTCATTTTAATGTAATCAATCAAATCCCAGTTTTGCTGATGAAACTGATAGCGGTCTGAAATCTTATAAAACAAACGCGACTCAAATGTCATTTCATTTGCAAGCAAAGCATTTTTATCAATGTTAGCCATCATCTTATAACGTTCAGCCCCATTGACTCCATAATAAAGATAAGTAGAATTCAATTTGCCTGCCAACTCCTTAAATTCCGGAATATTAGTGGAAGTTAAAACCAGAGGAGTACGTTTATGAATTTTCATATCGTATTGTTCACCACCCGAGAGACGCGCAATTTCTCTCCATCCCGGTAATTCTTTATCTGCATTATTTCGGGTACGGCAATACAAAGTATTTACAATTATCTTTTTGTCAGAAGCCAATTCACACGCATCACGGTAATTGTCGCCACCCGAATTTACCCTTCCGTTTCCTACCAGATAAATTATCTTCAAAGCATCATTATCATCGGACCAATTCATTTGTTTTACGGAAACGCGTAAAGCTTCACCAACCAACTGATCACCTTTTTCAATGGTTGGTTTCAGTTTGTACAATTCAAAACTTAATTGGTCGAAATCGCTGGTCAGGTTTTGAAGTACTTTTACGTAACCCGATTTTGCACCGAAAGATGGGCGGGAAAAAGCCACCACTCCTATTCGAAGTTCCGGAGCAGGACGATAAGAATTTACTTGATTAACAATATCCCAAAGTTTCTCCCTCACATCATCGAGCAACCCATTGGTGCTGCCACTCAGATCGAGACAAAGCACCACATCAATAGCCTCGCGTCCTCTGGATGGCGATGAGGTATTCCCGGTGTAGAACAAAAGGAAAAAGCAAAAAATGAATATTTTGATAATTTTCATGGGCATGTTCGAATCAGGGATTTACCGGAAGAAGTTCGGAAAACCCTGAAATATCAGAACTTGTGCAAAATTAAGACCCGAAAATGCACAGTAACTGCGGGTTTCGTATTTTTGTTAACAATATGGACTTAAAAAGTATTGAAGAATTAAAGGATGAATGGACCTTTCTGACCAAGCGTTTAGAGACTCAATTTGGAGAAGCACCTGATTTGCAGGCTATTTTGTTTCTTATTGGGGTTCAGGAACTTGGAAAAGGGCCTTCCAATTTTAGCAAGGATCAGAAACAAGATCTGATGCACATAGCAACATGCAGATTATTAAGTACTTACGGGTATTATGAACTGGATGGACTGGATGAGGATGGTTGGCCACATTGGAAAAGAATTGGCAAATTACCGGTTTTAACATTAAAAGAACAGGATCTGGTATTAAAAAGAGCAGTCCTGGATTATTTCAGAGATAATTAAATATCAGCGAATTACAACAGTTTTAGTGACTGTTTTAGATTGTTCCAGACGGATATAATCTTTGGCTATTTTAGTGCCTTTAACAACTTCAATATTAAGAACTGCTTCTAACTTAAATGTAAAGAACGCTTGTCCCGCCGCATCCGATTGTTTTACCTGATTAGCACTTGCCTGCACATTATTCACCGGATTTATCACACTATCCTGACTCAGCGTAACGAGCGCACCTGAAATTCTTTGGCCTGTTGAATCAACAACGGTAATCATAGCTTCCGCGGGGCCGCTTTTTTTGCAGGATGAAAATGCTGCAGAAGCCACTACCAATGCGAATAAGAGGAATTTGAATGCTTTCATTTTTCTATCAATTTGACTATTTTTGCCTGAACAATCGGTCCTAAAATCCAAAAGTATATTAACTTTACGTGAAAAGGAAACTTTTGTTTCCGGAATATTACAAAAATTTAAAATCAACCATATGAAAAAGATCTTTGCCATTATTACATTATCACTAATGACATTTACTGGTGTTCAGGCTCAACAGGCTAAAGGGCAGACAGGCGAAAAAGAACGTATTGTAGAAATCAGCACATCTTATGGTAAGATGAGAATAAAACTTTACAATGAAACGCCGAAACACCGCGACAATTTTATCAAACTTGCAAGTGAAGGTTTTTATAATGACCTATTATTCCACCGTGTGATCAACGGATTTATGATTCAGGGTGGTGACCCAAATTCTAAAACTGCCGGTCCAGATGCGCAGTTAGGAGCAGGTGATGTAGGCTACAAAGTACCCGGAGAATTCGATAAGAGTTTGATTCACAAAAAAGGAACTTTGTGTGCTGCCCGTGACGGAAACCCTGAAAAAGCTTCCAGTGGATGTCAGTTTTATATTGTTCAGGGAAAAACGCACACCGATGCTGAACTCGATCAAATGGAACAACGCATGGGTTCTAAGTATACACCTGAGCAACGTAACATATACAAAACTATTGGAGGAACTCCATTTCTCGATCAGAACTATACCGTTTATGGTGAAGTAATAGAAGGAATGGATGTAATTGACAAAATAGCAGCGGTTCAGACCAAACCAGGAGATCGTCCACTAGAAAATGTTAAAATGCAGGTTAAGGTTATAAAATAAGTTTCACTAAGGTACCATTACAGATTTCTATTATCCGGTTTTTATGTTTCAGAAAATTGAAGAATTAATTCTTGAAGTTGAAAATTTCAAAGTAGAAAACCGGGAAGAACTGGAATCGTTCCGACTACAATATCTCAGTAAAAAAAGTCCGCTTACGGAGCTCTTCGCTGCAATGAAAACCATTGCACCCGAGGAAAGGAAAAACTTTGGCTTAAAAGTAAATGAATTAAAAAATAAAGCCGAAGAAAAATTCCGATCACTTGCAGAAAATTTTGGAGAAGTAACTAAAGACTCCGGTCCTTTGCTTGATCCGACCTTGCCTGCTGAGCCCATTGTAATTGGCAGCCGCCATCCGGTTTCTATTATCAGAAATCACATCATTGAAATTTTCAACCGCATTGGTTATGCTGTTGCTGAAGGACCTGAAATAGAAGATGACTGGCATAATTTTACGGCACTGAATTTCCCACCCGAACACCCTGCCCGTGATATGCAGGACACATTTTTTATGGATGATGAATGGGGCATGGCGCTTCGTACACATACCTCATCGGTACAGGTTCGGGTGATGCAAAATTCAAAACCACCAATACGAATAATTGCGCCGGGACGGGTATACCGCAATGAAGCTATTTCTGCCCGTGCACATTGTCTGTTTCATCAGGTTGAAGGATTATACATTGATGAGAATGTTTCATTCGCCGACCTCAAACAAACACTAATGTACTTTGCACAAGAGATGTTTGGTAGCGAAACAAAAATACGGCTTCGTCGTTCATACTTTCCCATTTACTGAACCTTCGGCCGAGATGGATGTCTCATGCAATATTTGTAATGGCAAAGGTTGTAATGTCTGTAAATACACAGGCTGGCTCGAAATAATGGGTTGTGGAATGGTAGACCCGAATGTATTGGAGAATTGTGGTATCGATAGTAAAAAGTATTCCGGATTTGCATTCGGAATGGGAATTGAAAGGATTGCGATGTTAAAATATACTATCGGTGATTTAAGATTGTATTTTGAAAACGACATGCGGTTCCTGGAGCAATTCAAATAGTTACAAGTGGCAAGTGACAAGTGGCAAGTGACAAGGGGCAAGGGACAAGGGGCAAGGGGCAAGGGACAAGGGGCAAGGGACAAGTGACAAGTGGCAAGGGGACAAGTGGCAAAGGGCAAGAGATCAAGGGTGCGATGGGAAGATATTTTATTTTTTATATAATTCTTTTTATCGCTTGAAACTCTAGAAGTGAATTGAATATAAAATACCAATGATGTAAATGAAATCACCCATGAATCTTGACCCTGTTTTAAGACCGTGGCAACCGGGTGATATTGATGACTTGATTTTTCATGGCAACAATGCCAGGGTGGCTGCATTCATGACTGATCAATTCCCACATCCTTATACCAGAGAAGCTGCAGAACAATTTATCAATAAAACCATGCAGTATAACCCTGCACAGGTTTTTGCAATTACCATCGATGATAAAGCAATTGGTGGTATTGGCATTTATCCTCAAAACGATATCAGCAGAATGAACGCTGAAATAGGTTATTGGCTGGGCGAAACCTTCTGGAACAAAGGAATTATTACAAAGTGTATTCCAAAAATTGTTGAATATGGATTTTCAACTTTCGATATTGACCGCATTTTCGCTCGTCCTTTTGGAACTAACATAGCTTCACAGAAAGCACTTGAAAAATGTGGATTCATTTTCGAAGGCAGGTTTAAAAATACCTGGATCAAAAATAATGAGCGCTTTGATGAAATGATTTATGCTATTCGCAAGTCTGATTAGTTAACGCAGTATAAAAGTACGGTAGCTATCGAGTTTCACCAAAATAAATAGCAGAATGGTGAATGACCACAATGATGAACCACCATAACTCAGGAAAGGCAAAGGAATTCCAATCACCGGCAACAATCCAATAGTCATTCCAATATTTACCATCAGGTGAATGAATAATATGGAAGCTACACCATAAGCATAGATCCGGGTAAAATCAGACTTCTGCCTTTCCGCAATGAAAAGAATGCGATAAAGCAACGCAGTAAACAATCCGAGAATAACAAGTGAACCCAGGAATCCCCATTCCTCTCCAACCGTACAGAAAATAAAATCGGTACTTTGTTCCGGTACAAAGTCAAATTTAGTTTGCGTTCCATTTAAAAATCCTTTGCCGGTTAATCCCCCTGAACCAATTGCAATTAAACTTTGATTGACATTATATCCGGCACCTTTCAGGTCGGTATCTTTTCCAAGAAGCACATTAATCCGTTGCTTTTGATGGGGCTCCAGAACATTATGAAAAAAATAATCGACGCTAAAAACTACTCCGGCTGCCAATGCAAGAATAACTGAAATAGTGATAATATTTTTTCGGGTTTTCCGCAGTAATGCAATTGCCAGAACAGCTATACCGGCCAGTACACTTACAATAATAATTTTCGATACCATTAAAGCCAAAACAAACAATAGCACTGCGAAGAAACCGATAATTAATACATTTTGAGACAATCCTTCGCGATACAAAACGAAAATAAAAGAACAAAAAACGAGTGCTGATCCGGTGTCGTTTTGTAGCAAGATCATCGCTATTGGTATGATAATGAAAGTTCCTGCAACCAATTTAGTACGAAAATCTTTCATATTAATATTCACAGTACTTAAATATTTTGCGAGTGCCATATTGGTGGCAAACTTGGCGAATTCAGCCGGTTGCAACCGGAATGCTCCTATTTCGAACCATGATTTGGAACCGGCTACTTCCCTTCCGAAAAGCAACACTGCAACCAGTATCAAAAGCACGAACCCATAAATAGGATAGGCAAATGCTTCAAAGAATTTTCCATCAATCACCAGAATAAATATTGCAAGCACCAGTGAAGTCGCTATCCATACCATCTGGCGTCCGTAATTCTGAGAAATATCAAGAATAGATTTATGCTCTTCATTATAAACAGCAGCATAAATATTAACCCAGCCAATCAGCACCAAAACCAGATAAATTCCAACAATCAGCCAGTCGATATTCTCGAAGATACTTTTCTGTTTCCTCATGGTTGATCCGTTTTAATATCAACAATCACATCAACTTCAGATTCCAGTTCGGGTACTTTAGGTTTATCGGTTTTCTTAAATAGCTAATCTTTCTTCGTTGGCAAAAGATTACCTTTTATCATCCGCTCATACAATTCCGGTCTCGAAATAGAATCGGTTAAATATTTTTCCATCATGAGACTTGCTACCGGAGCAGCCCATGTTGCACCGAATCCGGAATTCTCTACCATTACAGCAATGGCGATTTTAGGATTTTCACGTGGTGCAAAAGCAACAAAAAGGGAGTGGTCTTTTCCATGTGGATTTTGTGCCGTTCCAGTTTTACCGCAAATAACAACATTCCCAAAACGTGCAATTCTTGCTGTTCCTGCCTCTACTACTTTTTGCATACCATTTTGAATAACTTCAAAATGAGATGCATCAACCAAAGTAACATGTTTCTCAGAAAGATTACGGGTTGAATTGGTTTTGTCTCCGATCTTTTTCACAATATGGGGAGTATAATAATACCCTTTGTTGGCAATTATGCACATGATATTAGCCATTTGAAGTGGAGTAATACCAAGTTCTCCCTGCCCAATCCCCAATGAAAAAATGGTTGAAGCTTTCCATCTCCCTTTACCATAATAACGATCATAAAAATCAACCTTTGGCACATTCCCTTCCAATTCATGAGGTAAATCGACACCAATTTTTCTTCCGACGCCAAAGCTCAAAACGTAATCACGCCAAATTTTATAACCATTTTCACTAGTCACAAACTTCCGGTTATCGACAAAAGCACGGAATGCATTACAGAAATAGGGGTTACACGAATATTGAACGGCACCCTCAAGACTTAAGCCACCGGGATGTGGGTGGCATTTGACCGATTTACTGCCGACTACAAAAGAGTGAGGAAAAACTGTAGACGGTGTAATTATAGACTCCTGTTGTGCAATAAGTGCATTAACCAGTTTAAACGTTGAACCCGGAGGATAATATGCCATCATGGCACGGTTAAACAACGGTTTCAATTCATCCTTCAACAACTGAGCATAGTTTTTAGAACGTACCCGACCTACCAGCAAGTTTGGATCATATCCGGGTTTGGTAACAATTGCCAGAATTTCTCCGGTAGATGGTTCAATAGCAACCACACTGCCAATTTTATTTTCAAGGAGACGCTCTCCCAGCATTTGTAATTCGAGATCGAGTGTTGTGACCAAATTCTGTCCCGAGACAGCTGCTGAATCATATTCTCCATTTGAAAAACTTCCTTTCTCCCTGTTGAAAACATCCACCATCACAATGCGAACGCCACGTTGTCCACGTAATTCTACTTCATAAGATTGTTCAAGACCACTGACACCGATGTAATCACCCGACTGATAGTAGGGATTCTTAGCAACCAACTTATCATCAACC
Source organism: Bacteroidota bacterium (assembly GCA_016713525.1). GTDB lineage: Bacteria > Bacteroidota > Bacteroidia > AKYH767-A > OLB10 > JADKJB01. The sequence continues at coordinate 267,582 of JADJOZ010000016.1, forward strand.
TCACCAATGTAACCCAGAGTATGTCCGGCAATTTTATTGGGGTACTTTCTTAAAGTTCTCGGTTGCACATAAAAGCCATGAAATTTAAAGAGCTTTTCCTGCAACACAGCATAAGTTTCAGCCGATAACTGCTTTTCGAAAATTGAAGATTTCACTCTGGAATACGTTCTGGCCTTCTTCAGTTTTTTCTCAAATTCCTCTTTAGAAATTCCAATGATTTCACAAAACGAAGTAGTATCAAAATCTTTAACCTGTTTCGGGATAACCATCAGATCATAAACCGCTTCATTATACACTAACAGTTTCCCGGTACGATCATAAACCAATCCCCTTGCCGGATACTCAGTGATGTAACGCAATACATTATTGTTTGCCGATAATTTATAATTATCATCAATAACCTGAATATAAAATAACCGAACCAGGTAAATGAATATCACAACCGTAAAAATACCAAGTATCACAAAACGTTGTCCGGAGTTTTGCATCACTTTTCGTTTATCGGTTTACCAAAAAGATATTGACTGATCATTATGGTAAGCAACGTAGCTACGGAGCTTAAAAGTATGCGCAGTAACGTTGTGAAAAATTCGGAGAATCGAAATACTTCAATGTAAAATAAAATGAAATGATGAACAAAAGTCAGTGTGGCTGCATAAATCAGGAACCAGGTAAATCCCAGTTCTTTTGCTGATGGACTTGATTCAGTTTCATAGCCATCACGGGGAGCCATTATCCTTAATACGGATGGCCTTACATAAGCCATGAACACACAGGCAGCAGCATGCATACCCATGGTGTTTGAGAAAACATCAACAACCAAACCGGTGATAAAAGCTGCTAAAAGTAAAAATGTTTTTGGCATTCTTACCGGCAACATCATAATAAACATGATGTAAACAAAGGGATTTATAAAGCCACTGAATTGCACATTGTTCAGTACCACTACCTGAACAAGGATCAGTATTAAAAACCGAAACAGAAATACCAGCAGTTCAGTTATCATCAGTTGAAATAGTTTGAGCTTCTAAACCTAATTGTTCCGACTTTAACAGATTATCGACAATATAAACATGAGAAAGATTAGCAAAGTTGGTTGATAACCTGACTTTAATAGCATAAAAATTATCGCCCGGTTTTAATTCTGAACCACTGACAATTCCTACCATTATTCCTTCAGGGAAAATGGTTGAATAAACTGTTGTCACCAAGGTATCTCCATTATTAAACTTCACATGCTTTGGCACTTCGAGTAATGAAGCAATTTTACTATCACTTCCATCCCACACAAGTGAACCAAAGTAATTGCTGTTTTTAAAACGCGTACTTATTCTGGTATTTTTATGGAGCACCGACATTACCGTACAATAATGTTGGGAAACATCTTTTACAATACCAACCACACCGGAACTTGAAATTACGCCCATATCTTTTTTCACACCATGTAATGAACCTTTATCCAGTGTCAGATAATTATTTCTTCTGTTAACAGAATTATTTACCACTCGGGAAGTAATAAAAGAATACTGTTGAGACCGGGCAGAATCTGCAATTATTGTTTTTACCACTCCATTTTCATAATATGCATCCGGGAGCAGACTTTTCAGTCGGGCATTTTCGCGGGCGAGACTTGCATTATTTTCTTTCAGGTTAATATACTCTTTAATATAATTAACTGCTTCCAGAACAGAAGCTGAAATTTTATTCGTAGAATTAAAAACCGATACCTGTTGAAAATTATTATTTCGGATAATAAGATAAAAACAAATCGTCCATAAAAAGAGGAAAAGAAGTGTGAAGTTATTTCTCCATAATAGCAGGAACAGACTTCTCATCGAATCTGCAGCTTATTTTGGTGTCAACAGAATACTGTGACAAATTAAGGAATCAGGAACTTGAACCTGTCAATATTTTTCAATGCGATACCTGTACCACGCACAACAGCTCTTAACGGATCCTCTGCAACGTGAACAGGGAGTTTGGTTTTCATTGAAATCCGTTTATCGAGTCCGCGCAATAATGCACCACCCCCGGTCAGATAAATTCCGGTTCGGTAAATATCGGCAGAGAGTTCGGGAGGAGTAATTTCAAGTGCTTTCAGAATAGCCTCTTCAATTTTTGAAATTGATTTATCGAGTGCATGTGCTATTTCAGAATAGGAAACGGTAATTTCTTTTGGAATTCCTGTCATCAGGTCACGGCCATGAACCGCAAAATCAGGAGGAGGATTGTCGAGTTCAGGTAATGCAGAACCAACTTCAATCTTTATACGCTCTGCCGAACGCTCACCGATGAGGATGTTATGCTGACGACGCATATAATCCCAAATATCGGTTGTAAAACCATCACCGGCAACACGAATAGATTGATCACAAACAATACCACCGAGTGCAATAACTGCAATTTCACTAGTACCACCACCGATATCAATAATCATATTACCCATTGGTTCTTCCACATCGATACCAATACCTATTGCGGCTGCCATAGGTTCATGAATAAGATACACTTCCTTTCCACCCGCGTGTTCTGCTGAATCACGCACTGCCCGTTTTTCTACTTCTGTAATTCCGGAGGGGATACAAATTACCATCTTCAGTGAAGGAGTAAAAAGCTTCTTACCGGGATTTATCATTTTGATCATCCCTCTGATCATATGCTCGGCAGCATCGAAATCGGCAATAACACCGTCTTTCAGGGGGCGAATGGTTTTAATATTTTCATGGGTTTTCCCATGCATCATCATGGCCTGCTTACCAACAGCGAGAACCTTTCCGGTAGTGCGGTCGATAGCCACAATAGAAGGTTCATCTACCACAACCTTGTCGTTGTGGATAATAAGCGTATTGGCAGTTCCCAGGTCAATTGCGATCTCCTGGGTCAGTAAATCAAACAAGCCCATAATATAATTTTTTCGGTAACGGATTAATTACTTAACCCGGGGTTAAAGATAGTGATGTATTTTACTTATTATTGAAAGAAATATGGAAGATACTGACAATTAATTGTCAATGACGGAAATGCCGGACACCGGTCATAACCATAGTCATTCCATTTGCATTGCAATAGTCAATCGACTCCTGATCTTTTTTCGATCCTCCGGGTTGAATAACCGCCATAATTCCTGCTTTACGGGCAATTTCAACACAATCGGGAAAAGGAAAAAATGCATCAGATGCCATTACGGCTCCATCGAGACTAAATCCAAATTTCACTGCTTTGTCAATTGCCTGTTCCAACGCATCTACTCTCGATGTTTGTCCCACTCCTGCTGCCACCAGTTTGGAATCTTTGACAAGTACTATGGTATTCGATCTGCTATGCTTCACAATTACATTGGCAATTAGTAAGTCATTTATTTGAGAAGCTGTTGGCTGAATATTTGTAACACACTTAAGATCAGATGATTTCTCAACACTGCTATCTCTTTCTTGCCAGAGAACACCGTTCAGAATTGTGCGGAATTGAGATTGCTGAGTAACCTTCTTCTTCAATTTTAAAAGCATTCTGTTCTTTTTAGAATTCAGAATTTCGAATGCCTTTTCAGTAAATGAGGGGGCAATTAAAACTTCAAAAAAGAGGTTACCGATTTCAGTTGCCAGTGTTTCATCAACAGGTGAAGTGGTTACAATCACGCCACCGAAAGCGGAGACAGGATCGGCAGCTAATGCAGCTTTCCAGTTTTCAAGTGGACTACTTCCGGTTGCCACGCCACAAGCATTGTTATGCTTTAATATAGCAGTTACGGGAGTTTCGAAATCGAAAGCCAGTGATAGTGCAGAGTCGATATCCAACAAATTATTATAAGAAAGTTCTTTGCCGGCTAATTGCTCCAGCATTTCATTTAATTCGCCATAGAAAATGCCTTTTTGATGGGGGTTTTCACCATACCTTAAAGGGGTTGATGACTCTACACTTTGCTTGAAAAAGCCCTGATGAGCAGGATCAAACCATGCTGAAATTGCAGTATCATAATGAGAGGTGATTGCAAACGCTTTTGATGCTTGTTGTTTGCGGAAATTCAGATCCGTGGTCCCGTTTGAGTCTTCAAGAGTTTGAAGCAATACAGGATAATCGTTTACGGAAGGGATTATTACCACATCATTAAAATTCTTAGCGGCTGCACGAATCAGGGAAATACCACCAATATCAATCTTTTCAATGATATCATGTTCCGGTGCTCCCGAAGCCACTGTCTTTGAAAACGGATACAGGTCAACAATCACCAGATCGATGTGAGGGATTTCATAAGATTGAAGTTGAGCCACATCATCCTGCAATTCCCGGCGACCTAAAATACCACAAAACACTTTGGGGTGCAATGTCTTAACCCTTCCGCCTAAAATTGATGGATAGTCTGTAATATCCTCTACCGGGACAACCGGAATATTCAGTTTTTCAATAAACGTTTGTGTTCCTCCGGTCGCGTAGAGTGTAACACCCAGCTGGTGTAATTTGATTATTAGTTCATCGAGCCCTTCCTTGTGATAAACGGAAACAAGAGCGGATCCAATTTTTTTGTTGTCGGACATTGGTATAATTAGTAGTGAATGCAACTGAAAAAGAGCCACAAAGTTAGTCATTACATCCCTATAATTTATAAGTGTCAATAAAGAATAACCATCAAATAAATATTGCAAAAGACCTTTAATCGGGAAGGTTTCTGTAATTTTGGGATTCAATCGGGAACTGTGTTTATTTATCTGAAACTTCTTAGAGAAAGTGTGTTGTTTGCCTTCCATGCATTGTCGGTGAATGTGCTGCGTACCGTCCTTTCGTTGCTGGGAATCACAATCGGTATATTCACCATCATTGTTGTTTTTACCATCGTTGATGCTCTTGAGCGAAATGTAAAATCATCGGTTGCATCACTGGGTGAAAACGTAATTTTTGTACAGAAATGGCCATGGGCATTTGGTTCAGAATACCCCTGGTGGAAATACTGGCAGCGGCCACTACCCACTTTTCGTGAAATGGAGGAACTTAGCGAACGATCGGCATTGGCTGAAGCAATGGTTTTTCAGGTTTTCCTTTCGGGGAAGACCATTAAATTCGGAGGGTCATCGTTGGAGAACTCAGACATTGCTGCTGTATCACATGATTTTAACAAAGTAAAAAGCTTCGAATTATTGGATGGAAGGTATTTTACTGAAATGGAATCTGCCGGTGGCCGACCGATGACCTTGATAGGTGCTGAAATTGCTGCCGGTTTGTTCAATGACAGTGACCCGATTGGTAAAGAAATTCAGGCAATGGGTCGCAAACTCACTGTGATAGGTGTTTTTAAAAAGGAAGGCAGCAGTTTGCTGAACTCCAGCCTGGATAACACCGTTATAATTCCGGTGAATTTTGCCAGAAATATTATGAATCTGAAATCGGAACGACTCGGCCCAATGATACAGGTAAAAGGAAAACCAGGTGTTTCCAATGATGAGCTAACGGAAGACTAACGTGTGGTAATGCGTTCCATTCGCCGATTGCGTCCTTTTGAAGAAGATGATTTTGCATTAAATGAATCAAAATTACTTTCCAATCAGGTGTCGAGCTTGTTTGATGTTGTTGTATTAGCCGGCTGGATTATTGGAGGATTTTCTATTCTGGTAGGTGGTTTTGGTATTGCTAATATTATGTTTGTCTCGGTGCGCGAGCGAACCAACCAGATTGGAATTCAAAAATCGCTGGGCGCAAAAAACTATTTCATCCTTTTTCAGTTCCTTGCCGAAGCAATAACCCTTTGTCTCATTGGAGGAGCCATTGGATTATTGATAGTTTATGTAGTGGCATTGGCAGCAACGGAAATGATCGGGTTCGATTTAACCCTCACCATTGGAAATATTGTTACCGGAATTCTCATTTCTGCAACCATAGGTATCATATCCGGTTTTATTCCCGCCTATAGCGCATCCAAACTTGACCCTGTAGAAGCCATTCGGTCCAACGGATAATTGGTTAAATCATTGTTAAATAGTGATGTAACCGACAAAAAATGATTTTTCTAAAATATGATTTAAATCATATTATTTAGAGTCTTTTTATGTAGAATTATATCGATAAAGCTGATTTTTAGGGTAATAGATGCCTCATAAGCCAATTTTGACATGACTTCAGGCAAGGAATCAGATTGGTTTACGAACTTGTTTCCTGGTTCGTTTTCCTTAATTTTTAAACAGTTCGCTAATGTGAACGTTTAAAGCGTTGCTGATTTTAAAAAGTGTAAAAATGGTCACGTTTGTCTGCCCAGATTCTATTCTTGACATAGTGGCCTTTTCAAAATCGCATAAATTCGCAAGATCTGATTGTGATAATTTTTTGTCTTTCCTGATGGATTTGATGCGGACACCAATCTCAACCAGGATCTTAGTTTGTGGCATAGGATGTTACTTACGCAATTATGCGAAAGATTCTTAACATAAAAGTTGTTTTTAATAACAATTACGCTTATGTAGATTCATTATAAATTAAAATGGAATAAATACAGTTCGAAAAACAAATATTGACATTTAATTGTTCAAGGTAACTTGAACTGCAGTAAAGTAAATTGTTCAAAAACGTTGTTGGAAACCTGATAATAAGCCTTGATTTTACTGTTTTTTGTACTTAACTTAGCGTTCTGATTTTCCCCAAATAAATCTACTTACCAGGGATGCAAAACAATCCTAATTTCACCTGATGAAAAACAGTTTACTGGTTCTTGGAGTACTTTGCTGCCTGATACTTATCTTAAGTAATTTCACGATTAAAATGGATGCGGCTCAGCCATTCCATACACCACAGGAATTGGCGATGATTCAGCACCGGATGCAAACTCCTATTGGTCCCGGAGAGTACTTTCAACCCTCATCAAGTTGCAGAGGTTGTCATGGTTATGATACTTTAGGGTTTGCCAATGTGGATGAGAATGGAATTGATGTCAATTTATTTGATCGCTGGCAAAGTACCATGATGGCATTGAGTGCTAAAGATCCGTTGTGGAGAGCTAAAGTAAGTCAGGAAATTCTGATAAACCCTGCCCATGCATTAGGATTACAAACAAAATGTACCTCATGCCATGCCCCAATGGGACATTATACTGCAATTTATCACGGTGCTACCTCCTATACTATTGCTGATCTTGTTAATGATTCACTGGGTCTTGATGGTGTTTCCTGCGCAGGTTGCCATACAATAGGACCATCGGTCGGGTCAACATTTTCCGGAATCATTCCATACGACACTACCAGGAATATTTATGGTCCGTTTACTTTCCCGTTTGCAGGACCTATGCAATTATATGAAGGATACACTCCTGTTTACAGTCCACATATGGACAACTCTGCGGTTTGCTCATCTTGCCATACCTTATTGACCGAAACAGTTGACCTGGCAGGTAATTATACAGGTGGACAATTTGTAGAGCAGGCTACCTATCATGAATATCTGAATTCTGATTTTCCGGCAAACAATATAAAATGCCAGACCTGCCATATGCCTCAGGTTGCCGACCCTATTGTAATAGCAAACGGCTACTTATCACTTCAGGCCAGATTCCCATTCAATCAACATAAGTTTGCCGGTGCCAACCATTTTATGCTTGACCTGATAAAAAATAATAAAAGCAGTTTAGGCATTGATGTATCCGATGCTAATTTTGATAGCTCTATGGCAGCAAATCTGGATATGCTGCAAAAGCAGTCTGTTGAATTTGAATTAATAAATGATGGGATCACTGCCGACACTGCATATTTCAGAGTTAAAATAACAAATAAAGCAGGACATAAATTCCCTTCAGGTTATCCATCGCGCCGTGCGGTACTACAATTGGTAATGCTTGATGCATTAAATGATACTATTTTCCGTTCAGGAATTTTCGATTCCGAATATCGCATTACTGGAGAATCACCACAATTTGAACAACATTATGGGGTGATTAACCAGAATAACAAAACACAGATTTATGAAATGGTAATGGGAGATGTGAATGGTGATTTCACATCTGTGTTGGAACGTGCAGCAATTTTACTAAAAGATAACCGTATTCCGCCAATCGGCTTCACTACCACAGCTCCCATGTACGATACCGTTGTGATATCTGCAGATGCACTTGCAGATGCCGATTTCAACAAAATTGGTTCCGTTGAAGGAAGTGGCATCGACGAAGTTATATTTAAGATTCCCGTTGCCGGATATACAGGAACTATTTCTGTAAAAGCCAAACTTTATTATCAGGCTGTGCCACCAAAATGGCTCGATGAAATGTTTACATTGAACAGTGCCGCCATAGATACTTTCAGGAATATGTATATGGCTGCCGATAAAAACCCGATTCTGGTTGCAGCCGACAGTCTTACCGATGTATTGAGTGGAATAAATCAAATTGCAGATGCAAACAATGCATTTCAGGTATGGCCAACAATTACATCCGGTCGTGAAATTAATTTCAGCATCAGAACAAACGAGCCTGTAATTTCAGTTAGTCTATACACTTCAAACGGAAAAAAAATAAGTCAGATGAATAACAGGACAACAAAAGGCATTAACAAGTACTCACTACCTGATGTTGCCGGAACCTATCTGTTAAAATTGACCACATCAGAAAAATCGTACTATAAAAAAATCGTAAAGTATTAAATTAAAATTCCTGACCACATCATATCAAACGCAACAACCAAAAACTCCAATTAAATGAAAAAAACATTACGTATTGCAATCATGGCGATGCTACTCTGCAGCATGAATGCGCTTCAGCAGCAAGCAGCGGCACAGCCAACCTTTACCAATGCCAACAGCAGGCTCACCAACTCCAACTTCCGAAGTGGTTGTGCAGTTACTGTTGTGGATGTCAATAATGACGGACTCGATGATATCGTCAGGATGAATCAGGGTCATGTTATTAATCTGGAACTACAGGACAGAGAAGGGAATTTTGAGAACCATCTCATTGATGATATTTCGGCCGGAGGTAATAGTTCATGGGCAATGACCATGGCAGATGTGGATCACAATGGATGGAAAGATGTTGTTGCTGATGGTGATGGTGGAATTCGCCTGGTGAAAATATTTGAATCAGGAGGTGTAATCACATCAACAAATACAATTCTTGCCAATTCAGGATTCTTTTTGCAGAATGCTACTTTCTGCGATATGAATAATGATGGGTGGATTGATCTCTTTTGTTGTGATGATAATGATGCCAGCAAATTATATTTAAATGATGGCACCGGAAATCTGGATCCATCTACTATGGTGAATTTTGCAGTGAATCCAACAGTATTCTATGGTGGTGACCCTGCCGATTCAGGAAATTATGGAAGTGCATGGATTGATTTCGATAATGATCATGATCTTGATTTATACGTTGCACATTGTCGTCAAAGTACTTCCAGTCCAACCGACTTGCGCAGAATTAACCGTTTGTTCGTTAACGATGGCTCAAACAACTTTACGGAACAAGCCGGGGCCTTTGGTATTGATGTAGGCTGGCAGACATGGACTTCAAGCTTTGGAGATATCGACAATGATGGTGATCTGGATCTGATGCTTACCAACCATGATCATACAAGTCAGATTTTTGAAAATGATGGCACCGGACATTATACTGAACTTACTACTACAGGATTCAATACCAATTCCATTACTCCAATTGAATCAGTATTTGAAGATTTTGATAATGATGGATTCATTGATATTTTAGTAACAGGTGATGAGTGGGTTTACCATCGCAATAATGGTGATAAAACCTTTACACGAATCACTACCATGTTTGCTAATAATGGCATGTTATCATTCTCAACCGGTGATTTAAATCATGATGGATTTATTGATATTTATGCTTCTTATGGAAATATATATCAGTCTCCTTCTAATACTTACGATGATGTTCTGTATCTGAATAATAAAAACAGCAACAATTTCATTACTTTCAATGTTGAAGGAACAACCAGTAACAAAGGTGCTATTGGAGCTCGTGCTACCATTTATGGACCATGGGGAATTCAAATTCGTGAAGTAAGAGCAGGTGAAAGTTATGGTACCTGCAATTCTTTCCAGTTACATTTCGGTTTAGGTCAGGAAATGATGGTTGATTCAGCTGTGGTTTGGTTTCCTTCAGGAAATACAACAACATTGACCAATTTGAATGCAAACCAATTCGTTACTGTTGTTGAAGGTGGTTGCACTGTTGCCGGAAATATTATTCCCGGACCATATATCATTTGTACGGGGCAAACACTTACATTAAATGCTCCGGCAGGATACACTTCTTACTTATGGAATGATGGAAGCACTGGCGCATCACTTACTGTTTCTGCTGCAGGAAGCTACAATGTAATGGTAACTGATGCATCAGGTTGTTCTAACATCTCTGCCAGCATTGAATTATTGGTTAGTCCTGATGAAACCCCGACTGTTGCATCCACTGGAGATTTAGTATTCTGCGAAGGTGGATCAACTATGTTAACCAGTACTCCGGCTGCTTCCTATTTGTGGTCTGATGGCTCCACAACACAAAGTATTACACCATCAACATCAGGTTGTTATACTGTAACCATTCAGGGAGTTTGTAATACCTTCACATCTGCACCAGTTTGCATCACCGTTCTGGATGCTCCTGAACCAGTTGCAACCGGTGCAGCAGGTCCTCCTTTATCGACACTTTTACTTACAGCAACCGGCGACAGTCTTTCCTGGTATGACCAACAAACAAGGTGGTACATTACTGACTAATGGAAGTTCTTACACTACACCTCCATTGGCAACGACTACAACCTATTGGGTTGATAACACTCTCAGTTATCCGGGCGATGTTGAATTTACAGGACAAACTTACCATTCAGGAACCGCATATAGCGGAAGTGGGAATACGAATTCAAATGTAGAATTTGATGTTTTGGGAAATGCAACGTTAGTATCTGTAAAAGTTTATACCGACACACCAGGTGATCGTGAAATTCAGCTTAAGAATTCTGCAGGAACTGTTTTAAACAGCTTATTGGTTAACATTCCTATTGACAGCTCAAGAGTAACATTAAACTTCCCATTAGTACCGGGAACGAATTATGAGCTCACCACTAATCCAATAGTAAATAATTCAAGTTTCGGATTTAACGGTCCGCGCTTGCGCAGAAGCAGCACAGGAGTTACTTATCCTTATCAGGTTGCCAATGTAATTTCACTCACCGGTTCAAATCAGGGTGGTTCATTTTACTACTATTTCTATGACTGGGAGGTACAAGAGCCTTCTTATGTTTGTGTAAGCGACAGAGTTCCTGTAGTTGCAGATATTACAACAGGCATCGGGGCGATAAACACCAATGATGGCATTCTTGTTTATCCGAATCCTGCAAGCTATGAAGTAACAGTTGAATTTGCAGAAGCAACAGTTGCTACAGTTGAATTAACGGATCTTTCCGGAAGAGTAATCAAAACTCAAAATATTGCACTTAGTACTCCGGGTACAGCTAAACTTGATCTTACAGGAATTGCAAAAGGTTCTTATCAATTGAGAATTTTATCTGACAAATCAGAATCAGTAAAGCGGATAACTGTTAAGTAATAAAGTCCAGTTACAAAAAAAGGCTCCGGTTTCCGGGGCCTTTTTTATGGGAAATATTTTAATAAAAGTCTGCTCAATGAACAACCATTTTTAAGTAATCACATTTAATTTAATAGTATTTGCCATCCCTCTTTCATCCAAAGGTGTACTAAAAACATTAATTGCCATGTCGCCTGCTTCAAGATAACCTTTCGCTTTGAGGAATAGCTTAATATCTTTGATAGTGTTATCGGTGCTTTCATATTTATTATAGAAAAATGCCTGCACTCCCCAAACCAGACTCAGCATATTCAAAATACTTTTATTGTCGGTAAAAATAAAAATATTACAGTCAGGGCGCTGACTGGAAATACGGTATGCCGTATAACCTGAATGAGTCATTGCAATAATTGCTTTTGCACCCGATTGTTGTGCCATTACACAGGAATTATAGCATACTGAATCAGAAATAAACGATTTGGAATGTTTCACAGGCTGAATATGTCTGTTATAAATTACCGATTCACTTTCAACCATTGAAATAATCTTTGTCATTGATTCAATAACCTTGACCGGGAATTGACCTACAGACGTTTCGGCACTTAGCATCAGCGCATCTGCACCATCGAACACGGCATTGGCAACATCGTTAGTTTCAGCTCTCGTTGGGCGATAGTTCAGAATCATGCTTTCCATCATTTGGGTGGCAATGATTACCGGTTTGGAAGCAGATATGGCTTTGCTCACCAGCATTTTCTGAATCACAGGAACTTTCTCCATGGCCATTTCAACACCCAGATCACCTCTGGCGACCATAATGGCATCGGTAGCTTTCACAATATTATCGATGTCACGAACAGCTTCCGGTTTTTCAATCTTGGCAATTACACGGGTAGTTTTATTATTTTGCTTTATAATTTCTTTCAGCTCAGTAATATCAGCTGCAGAACGCACGAATGAAAGTCCTATCCATTCTACATTATTTTTCAGAGCAAATTCAAGGTCTTCTTTATCTTTTTCTGTGAGTGACGGGAGTGAAATTTTGGTGTAAGGAAGATTAATACCTTTTTTAGAAGATAAAGGACCACCATGAATCACTTTTGCTGTTACCTCTTCTTTTTCAGCTTTTGCAATAACCTGGAGTTCAATTTTCCCATCGTCAATCAAAACTGTATCCCCCACATGCACATCATCATGAAAGAGGGGGTACTTAATCTGAATTTTTTCTGTTGTACCGGAACATTTAGCAACAGTGAGAATCAGTGTTTGATCTTCGGTGAGATAAATCAGATTATTTTCGATGTCACCAATTCGCATTTTGGGTCCTTGTAAATCATATAACACGGCCACTTTCAGCTTCTTTTCTTCATTGAGTTTTCGCACCATGTCAATTGCCTCCTGATGCATGGTATGATCACCGTGGGAGGCATTTACCCGGCATACATTCACACCTGCTTTAATCATTGCCTCAAGCACACCCGGAGCCATTGATGCGGGCCCCATTGTAGCAATGATTTTAGTTTTATTTAATTTTTTTATCATTTTTTTATTGCGAAAACTAATTTTCTGTGAGTAATAAAAATGCTTCTGCCGATTTTAATTCAAAGGGATCGGCTTCATAGGCTCCTGAAACCAACTCAATACTGCGCACTAATTTAATAAAATCTGCAGCATCAATTCCTGAATAAGCACCGGAAATGAGTATAAAATAATCGATATTTTTCAATTCTGGAATATAAAAACCGGTACCTGCCTTATCGCGATTTGAAATTACATGATAAGTTTCCTGATCATTACCTTCCGCAATGAAATGTGAATGCCTGGTCGATGATCCTGGTTTACCCGCAGGCAAAACAATATCATCCATACGGCAGAGATTAATGCCGAGCGTTTCATTCAATTCGAATACAAACCGATAATCCCGGAAACCACAAAGCACTGCAATAAGCAGAAAATCATATTCCTGCTCAAAATCTAATTTCAGGATTTTCTTCGACATTTAATTCAACCGGTTGCGTGAAGCGAAGTTACTTCAATGCAAGGGTTGCATGTGTTAACCTAAAAAAAAATATGAACACTAAAATGTCAGAATTGTTGCAGGCGGCAAGAGAGTGCTAATCCAAAAGAAATATTTGAAAATTCAGCTTTTGGATCTTTTACGTCCATTAATCCTTTGTTATAAAAACCACTGATTTCCAGCCCATCACGTAAAATGTAACCAGCAGAAATCATTATCCCGGCATCTGTTCTGGTAAAATCTGCCATATCAGAACTATTCTCTTTAATTTCAGTTACTGTTAAATTTCCGTTATTAACTGTGGAAATGGTTCTATTGTCGGCATAACGTGCCTTCATTAACATCGCAGCATAAATACCGGCACCAAGTGTAACTTTACTTTCCATTTTGTAAGTGACCATAATCGGCCATTCAACGTAGTACAAATCTGTTTTTCAGCAAACCTTTTTCATGAATGCTAACCGACTGTTCATCGGTAGTAATCACAGTAGTATAATCGGGTTTTACTCTTGATCCTTTAATAGAAAATGAAATTCCCGGCTCAACATGCAGATAATCATTGATGGCGACACTAAAAAAACCACCGAATGCAGGACCACTTTTGAGAACCGGTTTCGATTGTTTCTTTGAATAAGTGCCTTGAATATTGGCAAACTGTAAAGCTGTTCTGGAATACCATGAAATCTTTATTTCTTCGGAAATAAAGCGATGTTGCCCAAACGCAGGTACATTTGATAACCAGGTAAGACAACATAAAATGAAGATATAAGTGTTCTTCATGTGTGATTTGTTTTGAGGGAAATTGTAATATTGTCTCCTTGTACGGAAATGTTTCCGTTCAGGTTTACTTTTAAGGAAATGGATTCAGTTTTTTCAGACGAATATTTCATGCGGGCAGCCCTGAATGAAGCCAGGAGGGCATTTGAAGAAGAGGAAATCCCTGTAGGAGCGGTAATTGTGTGTAAAAATCAAATTATTGCCAGAGCCTATAATATGACTCAGAAACTGAATGATGTTACTGCGCATGCCGAGATGATTGCATTCACCTCAGCAAGTAATTATTTGAATTCTAAGTACTTAACAGATTGCACATTATATGTGACCCTGGAACCATGTAATATGTGTGCGGGCGCATCATTCTGGACTCAGGTGAGCAGAATCGTATACGGTGCTTCTGACGAAAAAAGAGGATATCAACAGACTTCGGAATTCATGACTCATCCAAAGACTGTGATACAAAAGGGGTTTTGGAAGAAGAATGTGCTGAATTAATCCGCGAATTTTTCCGCAGGAAGCGTGTTTGATTAAATATTTATTGCCAGCAGCATATCGTTGGTTAACGGTTTATTCAGGAATTTCCGCACCAGCTTATTTTTATTAGCACGGTTTAAATCTTTGAAGCTATCGGATGTAGAAAGTAAAACCACTTTCGAATGTTTTACAATTCCATCATCCAATTTTTCAAACTCTTCGAGAAACTGAAATCCGTCCATTCCAGGCATGATGATATCCAGGAAAATAATTTCCGGAAGTTCATCAGACTTAGCATTTTTCAGAAACTCCAACGTTTCCTTAGCTGTTTCAAATACTTTAATAGACTTCGCGAAACCTGCTGATTCAATCAGTTTAGCATTCACGAGATTATCCATAGGATTATCATCCACCAGCATTATTCTGCTATACTTTTCAACCCCTTCCATATCGTGACTTTAAACTATTTTGAATTTTGCATTAACTGTTCCAACTTACGAAACAAATCGGGATCGATTTTATTTGGTAACTCGATAACAAACTTAGAGCCCTCACTAACTACTGAATCGGCGAAAATTTTTCCTTTCATTTTTCGCACGATTTCCTTCACAATGTAAAGTCCCAGTCCAGAGCCATCGACACTATTACCCGGTGCACGGAAAAACATATCAAATACTTTGGTAAGATTCTCTTTCGGAATTCCGATACCATTATCTTTGAATGTAAACACTCCTTTGGTCTTATCAATTTCGATGTGCATTTCAAGTCGCGGATGTGCTTCATGCACATGCTGAAACTTAATGGCATTTGAAATAAGATTACTGAAGATCACTGCCAATTGATCGGCATCACTATAAAAAGGTATGTAACCTTCAATAGTGGTTTTAATTTCAATGCGGTGTGCACCTTCCAGATTTCTCAGATTGGTGAGAGCCTGGGCGATGATTGCTTTAAAATCGATTTCAGAAATTTTTACTTTTAACCTGGAGCTTCTGGTAGTATTTATCATTTTTTCAGGAATGCTGAAGCACTGTTGCTTTTTGTAATGGGACGTGAGTATTTTTTTCGACGAAATTTTCTTTCAGTTCCATACAGTAAGCATACATTCCTATATAACGTGCTTCCGGAAATGGTACGATAGAAAATTTCACTATGTAATTATTAAATTCTACCGATACATCTGTTGGTCGGTGACTCAATGATGCATGAAACAATTCAGGATATTGACTGATTACCTCAGCGGGTATCCTTTCATTAATTCTGCAATGCCAGTGTTTCATTAAAGGCAAGGCAGGCATGTTAGCATAAATTAATCTGTTGTCGAGGTCAAACCGGAATACCGGAAATAAGCTTTCGTCGTTCTTTTGTAGTTTCTCTTGATTCATCTTCTGTAGCTTTTATAGTCGTGTTCTTAAAAACGGTTTCATCATCTTTAAGATACAAGCAGTACATGTTAAGACTGACTCTTGTAAGAAATCAATGAATTTTAACTGAAATGAGGTTAAATTAAATGTAACCTCCTTGGGAATGTGATCTAAAAAACTGCATTAACACAAAATGTAAGGTGTAAGATTTGTGTGCTTTTTGTTCAAAACAGCTATTCGTAGTCGCGATGTTAAAAAAAGCAACCAATGCTAACAAAACCGGTGAGCAGTTGTTCTTGAAATACCTGAATATATGTCAGAACCGTTAACTTTGCATTCAGAAATAATCGTACTCAACTAATTCTATCAAACCAAAATTATCATGCCTTATCCAGAACAAATATGTGCACCTATGCGTGCCGACCTCACTTCCGCCGGATTCTCAGAGCTAAAAACTCCGGAACAGGTAGATCAAACAATCAGTGAAAGTAAAGGATCCTTATTATTAGTAATCAACTCAGTATGTGGATGTGCTGCAGGAACTGCCCGTCCGGGAGTAAAGCTTTCGTTACAAAAGTCTGAAAAACACCCTGATACACTGGTAACCGTTTTCGCAGGCCAGGATCTGGAAGCTACTAATCAAGCCAGGAAATATACACTTCCATATCCTCCCAGCTCACCAAGCATTGCCTTATTTAAAGACGGCAAACTGGTTCATTTTGTTGAAAGACACCATATTGAAGGACGTTCAGCGGAAATGATTGCCGAAAACCTGGCAACGGCATTTGATGAATTCTGCTAAGCTTTAGTAACCTCATGCCGGCGACAATCCTCGTCGGCATGAATACTGCCATATTCTTTTAATGTGGCAGTCAGTAATTGTTCATACTGTTTTTTTAATGAACTGAGGTCGTTTTCCGTGAGTCCTTTTGTTTCGATCGGATCATGAATATACACTCTTGTTATTCCGGGACAACCACCAGTACATTTGAGATGCCCATCAGGTAATAACCTCCAGTTATCAATGTATACTACCGGCACAATAGGCACTTGCTTTTCGATTGCAAGCTTGAAAGCCCCATTTTTCATTCGTCCCAATACGGGCGCACTTTCCGGAATTGTTGCTTCCGGGAAAATAGCAATACTTATTCCTTTATCAATATCCTGAGCTGCTCTTATAAATGCTTTGTGTGAACCGATTATAGAACCCCGATCAACCAGAATATTCATTTTATCGAAAAATTGATTGAAAAAAGGCACTTTCTTCAATTCTGCTTTACCCATAAAGTGAAAATAAACAGGAACAGAAATATAAGTAAGTATGATATCGAGGTAAGATCCATGATTGGGACAAATCACATAGGCTCTTTCCGGATCTAGTTTATAATCGCGGATGATCCTGTGACGAATTCCAACATTATTAATCAGAAATTTCGCCCATATGCGCTTTAGCTTGAACACCTTGCCAAACCAATTCTCATTCTTCAACAGCACATAAAACACCGGGAAAAATACCATGAAAGTGAGTATCCCGTTTACAAAAAACAAACA
Source organism: Bacteroidota bacterium (assembly GCA_016713525.1). Lineage (GTDB taxonomy): Bacteria > Bacteroidota > Bacteroidia > AKYH767-A > OLB10 > JADKJB01. Next base: position 285,274 of record JADJOZ010000016.1, read on the forward strand.
CCTCCAGGTTTTTCGTAGCGCTATTCGGAAAAAATTCATCCTGCGAAATTAGGCATTTTTTGTAATTTCGACCCATGGAAACAGTAGTGAGCGGTATCAGGTCGACCGGAAACCTGCATTTGGGAAATTATTTTGGTGCAATGGGGAATTTTTTGAAAATGCAGCAGGAGTTTAACTGCTTCTTTTTTATAGCTGATTATCATTCATTAACAACACATCCAACCCCGGCTAATTTAAAGAATTCTGTAAAACAGGTACTTGCCGAATATCTGGCCTGCGGTATTGACCCGGAATTATGTACTATATATGTACAAAGCGATTTGCCTGAAACCGCAGAGCTTTATCTTTTGCTCAACATGAACGCCTATGTGGGTGAACTCGAGCGCTGTACCTCATTTAAGGATAAAATAAGGCAGCAACCCGATAATATAAATGCGGGACTGCTCACCTACCCTACTTTAATGGCTGCCGATATTCTCATTCATAAGGCTGTTAAGGTTCCTGTTGGGAAAGATCAGGAACAACATCTGGAAATGGCGCGGACCTTTGGCAACCGTTTCAACCGGCTATATCAGACTGAGACCTTTCCGGAGCCTTATGCTTTCAACTTCGGTAATAATCTGGTGAAAGTTCCCGGTTTGGATGGTTCCGGCAAAATGGGAAAATCGGAAGGAGAAGGAAATGCTGTCTTTTTAGCTGATTCTCCGGAAGTAATTCGCAAAAAAGTAAGGAGGGCTGTTTCTGATTCGGGACCTACACAGCCAAATCAACCTAAACCGGAACCCATTACCAATTTATTTACATTGATGGGTTTGGTTTCAGAGCCTGCCACCCTGGCACATTTTAATGATGCTTACAATTCCTGCACTATCAGATATGGTGATATGAAAAAGCAGCTCGCCGAAGACATTATCCGGTTTACGGCTCCTTTGTACGACCGAATCCAGACCATCGTCACTGATGATGTTTTATTAAAAAAGGTGATGGATGCCGGTAAAGAAAAAGCCAAAGAAAGTGCCTCAAAAACCATTCGGGAGGTCAGGGAAGTAATCGGTTTTCTGAGATAAAGCAAACAATGTCTTTGAAGGAAACCCGAAGATAAATTCAGGAACTATTTAATTGGTATTTCCATTGGAAACCATTGGATGAATCTCTAACTTTGCGCCTCGAATCTGAAATGGAAAACGGGATTACCATAAACACACCATCAACAATAGCATCAAAGGTTGCCGATTATGCGGCACTTACCAAAATGAAGCTTTCGTTTTTAGTGGTATTCTCTGCTGCTATGGCTTTCATCATGGGTTCCGCAGGAGACGTAAACTGGAGTAAATTTTTATTGCTGATTGCCGGAGGTTTTTTAGTTACCGGAGCTGCAAATGCCTTTAATCAGGTAATTGAAAAGGATCTCGACAAATTAATGGATCGTACCCGGATGCGTCCATTAGCTGATGGCAGAATGGGTGTTAGTGAAGCATTGATTGTTTCCTCGCTTTTAGCTGTTTGCGGTTTGGCAATCTTATTCACCTTCATGAATACTGCCAGTGGTATTTTAGGACTTATTGCCATTATCAGTTACACAATTATTTATACCCCTCTTAAAAGGATAACCCCATTTGCGGTTTTTGTGGGTGCGTTCCCCGGAGCTATTCCCCCTTTGTTGGGATGGGTTGCGGCGACAAATAGCTTCAGCACAGAAGCCTGGGTATTATTCAGCATTCAGTTTATCTGGCAATTCCCACACTTTTGGGCCATTGCATGGGTGTTGGATGATGATTACAAAAAAGCAGGTTTTGAATTATTGCCTTCAAAAGGTGGACGCGATAAATCTTCGGCATTCCAGGCTTTCATTTATGCCTTTAGTCTGATTCCGGTTGGAATCATCCCTTACTTTTTCGAATTATCAGGAGTCGTCTCTATGGTAGTCCTGGTTCTTGCAGGAATTTATTTCACTATTTTGGCTTGGAATCTTTATAAAAGCTGTTCAATGGAAGCAGCACGAAAGCTGATGTTTGGATCTTTTATATATCTACCTGTTGTTCAGATAATTATGGTGCTCGATAAAATATAATTCAATGGTAACTACAATTCCGGATCAGAAAATGCAGACTTACACAAAATGAACACCTTCAAAATACTGCTGTGGTTGTCTATGGTAAGTATGGTGATGATGTTTGCAGGCCTCACCAGCGGCTACATTGTAAGGCAAGCAGAAAGTAACTGGTTTGTTTTTGAATTACCATCCATATTTTATTTATCAACAGCCTTTATTATGTTAAGCAGTGGTAGCATGTATTGGGCACTGGCATCTGCTAAAAAGGACAATAAACAAGGTTTAAGAATCGGACTTATTATAACCCTGGGGCTGGGATTAGCGTTTACATTTACACAGTTTGCTGCCTGGTCTGTTCTCGTTAAAGAAGGTGTTTTCTTTACAGGAAATCCTTCAGGATCATTTCTTTATGTATTAACAGGATTGCACCTGGTGCATCTTGCAGGAGGGATGATTTACCTCTTGTATGTGACCACCGGAGCTATCCTGGGAAAGTACCATTCAGGAAATCTGTTACCGCTTGAGTTATGTTCCATATTCTGGCATTTCCTCGACGGATTATGGTTATATTTATTCATCTTCCTGTTGGTGATCAGGTAAAAAAGCTTATTTAGAATAATTCCAGTTAATAAATTTTTGCGGCAACAATAAAAAAACTATTTATTTTGCACCCTGAAACGCAGTTAAGCATCCAACTTGCTGCAAAACAATTCATACACTAATAAACTATGGCAGTAGAAGCAACGACTGAAAAGCCAAAAAACAAAGCCTGGGGCGGCGGAGTATCTCCTTACAATGTAAGCTGGGGTAAAATGTACATGTGGTTTTTCCTGGTATCTGACGCATTCACATTCTCATCATTGATCATTGCTTACGGGGTAATGCGTCATCGTTTCTCAGACATCTGGCCATTGGCGAATGATGTATTTACCCACTTCCCGTTTATTGAAGGACACATTCCTTTAGCATATGTGGGATTGATGACCTTCATTCTGATCATGAGTTCGGTTACCATGGTACTGGCAGTGGATGCGGGGCATAAGCGAAACAATAAGGCCGTAGCCAACTGGATGTTATTAACGATCATAGGTGGATTTATGTTCCTTGGTTCACAGGCTTGGGAGTGGTATCACTTCATTCATGGTACTGAGCAAGGTGCTTATATTATGAACGACGGTACTGTTGCACGCCCTTCCATAAATGCTACTACTCACGAAATTGATCTGAACACATTATTGTTACCCGGTGGCAAAACAGCCACAGGTGCTGAAGCGGCTGAAATCATAGCCACATCGGAACATTTCCATGGTGCAAACATGGTCAAGAATGAATATGGTCATCCATTGTTTGGCGACTTCTTCTTCTTCATCACAGGTTTCCACGGATTTCACGTATTTTCAGGGGTAATGATTAACATTATCATATTTATAAATGTATTGAACGGAGTATATATAAAGCGAGGGCATTATGAACAGGTTGAGAAAACCGGTTTATACTGGCACTTTGTAGATCTTGTATGGGTCTTCGTATTCACATTCTTCTATCTTGTTTAACAGCAATAACTGATCAGGGCTATGTCAGAACATCATAACAACGACAAACACGATTCTAAACACGGTTACTACACAGGTGATATTCACAACCAGTTTGTTGAAGAGCATCATCAAAGTAATTCAGTAAGTTCTATCTGGAAAACATTCTGGATATTACTGGTAATTACGCTGTTTGAGGTAGGAATCGCATTCACATCTATACCTCACAGCATTCTGATTGTCGTTTTCATTGTGCTTACCATTGTGAAGGCCTATTACATTGTTGCTTATTTCATGCACCTAAAGCATGAGAAACAAGCACTTCGTTACTCTATAGTTTTGCCTTTTCTGCTCATACTTTATTTGATTGTAATGGCACTGGCAGAAGGAAATTACCTTAACCTTGTCGGGTAATTTCTGTTATAGGTTGTAATGGCGAAACTAAAACGTGTTAATCAGGTTCTGATTCTTCTTGGGATACTATTAGTCCCTTCCATATTTTATCTGGTAATTTCATCGGGAGAGAACAACTATGAAAAGTTGACCATCTTCGGTCCACGGGAACCCGTTGAAGGCAGTCCCGGTGATACTTTGTTTCACACAATACCGGAATTCACACTCACTTCTCATACGGGACAGTCGTTCAATTCAGCAACCACTTTAAAAGACAAAATTTTTGTTGCGGAATTTTTCTTTGCAACCTGCCCTACCATCTGTCCGAAAATGACTATGCAGATGAAAAGGTTGCAGGAAAAATTCAAAGATGATCCGGAAATTTCATTCGTATCTTTTACGGTAGATCCTGCCCGCGATACCGTTGCTGCCCTGGCTGCCTATGCAAGTCAGTATGGTGTTGATCCTTCCAGGTGGAACCTGCTTACGGGAGATAAAAAAGTAATTTACGATCTTGCCCGTCATGGTTTTTTTCTGGCTGCTATGGATGGAGATGGTGGTGAACACGATTTTATTCATTCTGAAAAATTGGTTCTTATCGATAAAGAAAAAAGAATCAGAGGGTATTATGATGGCACTGACTATGAAAATGTGAATGAATTAATGGATGAAATTCTGGTGTTGAAGTGGGAGTACAAAAAGAAATAAGATGTTGAATTTTACTGAAGGAAACGAAAAAGCAATTATGCGCGGGATCTTTATCCTTAGCGGTGTGATATTTATTGCAATAGTAGTTTTGGGTATGTTGCCACAAGCTGCAAACATCCCTCCTTTCGTGAAATATCTGCCGAAATTGAATGCCCTCATTAATGCTACCTGTTCTGTTTTATTGATAACCTCATTATATCACATACGCAACAAAAATGTGATAATGCACAAAAAACTGAATCTGATAACATTTGTACTTTCCAGTATTTTCCTTCTTTCCTATGTCACTTTCCATTCATTCGGTGTTGAAACTAAATTTCCGGCCGACAATCCTATCCGTCCACTTTATCTTACCATTCTGATTTCACACATCATTCTTGCAGCAGTAGTTTTACCTATGGTATTGATCAGTTTTTATTTTGGTCTCACCAATAAAGTTGCCGCCCATCGCAAGATTGCAAAATGGTCGTTTCCGATTTGGTTGTATGTTACCGTAACCGGCGTCATTGTTTACCTGATGATTTCTCCCTATTATCAGTTTTGAGCCATTTTTTTGCTTATATTTGCATCAAATTTCAGTCTCATGAAGCCGATCAAAATCTTCATTACTGCCCTGATTATCACAGGTTTTACATTAACCGCAACTCCTTCACAAAGCCAGTGCTCGATGTGTCGTGCCGTAGCTGAATCGGGGTCCAAAAATGATGTTAAGAAAACGGCGGCAGGATTAAACAACGGAATTCTTTATTTACTTTCTATTCCCTACATAATTGGTGGAGTAGCTTTTTATATCTGGAGAAAAAATCGTCGGAAATCAGAGGATATTCCTGCATCATTCAATTAATTCAGTATCACCATTAATATTTAGCGGTATGAAAAAAGTACTCTTCAATACTGCATCCAAAGAGGAGCTAAAACAAAAACTCGCGAACGAAACTTTTCGTCGCGTCACCCTGTCATTTTATCGTTATGTAATTATTGAAAATCCGGAAGCATTCCGCGATTGGCTTTATGAAGCGTTCGATTCACTGGGCGTATTGGGAAGAACTTATATTGCCAATGAAGGAATTAATTCGCAAATCAGTGTTCCGGAATATAATTTCGAAGCGCTGCGTGCGCTGGTCGATTCGCATTCCTATTTAAATAATGTACCATTCAAAATTGCTGTTGAAGATGATGGCAAATCTTTCTACAAACTAATTGTCAGACTTCGGGAGAAAGTAGTTGCCGATGGTTTGCAGGATGAAACATTTGATGTTACCAATGTAGGAAAACACCTTACTGCAAAAGAGTTTAATGCAGCAATGGAACAGCCTGAAACTATTGTTATCGATCTCAGGAATCACTATGAAAGTGAAATCGGACATTTTCAGAATGCTATTCTTCCTGATACTGATACCTTTCGTGAAACACTTCCTGTTGCTATTGATCAGGTGAAGGATAAAAAAGAAAAGAAAATACTTTTGTATTGCACAGGTGGTATCCGATGTGAAAAAGCCAGTGCCTATTTCCGTCATGTTGGCTTCACCGATGTGAATCAGTTGCATGGTGGCATCATTGACTACTACCGACAAATAAAAGCTGAAGGATTGCCTTCCAAATTCATAGGTAAAAATTTTGTTTTCGACGATCGTTTGGGTGAACGAATCAGCAATGATATCATTTCAAAATGTCATCAATGTGGTGCTCCCAGCGATCATCATACGAACTGTGCTAATGATGATTGCCATTTACTTTTTATTCAATGCGAAGATTGTGCTGCCAAGAATGAAGGCTGCTGCAGTAAAACATGTATCGACTTTATTCATCTTCCATTTGAACAGCAGGTAAAATTACGCCGTGGTCTCCCTAAACATGATGCAAATTCTGTTTACAGAAAAAGCAGAGTGCGCCCACGATTGAATGAAATGACATTACATCAGAGTTAATTATATCTGATACCCTTTCGAAAAGCGCTATTTACGCTGGACTTCTTTTACAAAATAAGCTGCTGCATCATCAATTGCCTGGTCAACAGAAATGAAATCTATTTTTATAGATGATTTTAATTTACTGTTAGCATAGTAATTAATTCCGGATGCGGAGCGTGCTGTTTCTTTCGTAATAACTGGTTTCGATCCTGAGATCATCGATTTGATTCGCTCCATACGCCAGGCAAATCCTGTCAGTACAGGTCCGGCATGAATATATGGCTTTGGTTTATTCAGTCGGTCTGAAATGCGATCGAAAACATCACGAAATGGTTTGCTTTCTCCAACCACAATAAATCGTTCACCGGAAACATTTGATTGCATGAGTTGGATAGCGGCCTTTGAAACGTCTCTGACATCCACAAAACCATTCACACCATCGGTATAAAATTTAAGTCCCTTTTGCACCTGACCGAAAATCATGGAACTATCAGTCTTCCAGTTACCGGGTCCGATTATTACTCCGGGATTAATGATAACTGCATTCAATCCTTCAGCAATGCCCCGCCATACTTCCCTTTCAGCACCATATTTACTAATTGCATATTCAGAATTATGTGATGATGTTTTCCAGGTGGCCGACTCATTAATGGTTCCGGGAACTCCGGTACGTCCCAGAGCGGCAATAGAACTCACATGACAGAATTTCGAAATGCCCATGTCAATGGAAAAGTTCACCAGATTTGCAGTCCCCTGAATATTGATATTGTGCATAACCTCCCGGTCGGATGGCTGAAACGAAACTTTACCGGCACAATGATACACTTGTGTGATATCTCTAAATGCAGCACCCAGGACCGAAATATCGGTGATATCACCTGTAAACCACTCAATTTGGTTCCTTAACGGGGAATTCCCTGCAATATATCTTTCGATATTACCTTGCCGTGACCCGGTTCGTTGTAACACCCGCACGCTGTTGCCTGCTTCCAGCAAATCGAGTAATATCCGCGAACCCAGTAAACCAGAACCGCCTGTCAGTAATATCATGGGGCAAAGATAGGCAAACCCTATGAGGTTCAAAATTATCCGGGCATTAAGTATTCTCAAAAAACACATTGATGGTGCCTTGCAATCAGGACAAACCGGTCATTCTTCTTATATGCACAACCGTTAGTGTTTTTCCTGCATGTTTAACATCTTTTAATGCTAATGAACCGGCGATCGGCAGGCCGAATATGGATCAGCACAGGTAAAACCCACTAATCAGGTGCTACTTGCCACTTTGCTGCAGTGTTTTATCTTTGCAAAAAAAAGCAGACTATGAATTTCATTGAGGAACTACGCTGGAAGGGTATGATTCACGATATGATGCCCGGAACTGAGGAACTTCTTTCAAAAGGGATGGTTTCAGGCTATATTGGTTTTGATCCTACCGCGGATTCACTGCATATCGGGAATCTGGTGCAAATTATATTATTGATGAATTTCCAGCGTGCAGGCCATAAACCTTTTGCATTGGTTGGTGGCGCAACCGGAATGGTGGGTGATCCTTCGGGGAAATCGGAAGAGCGAAATCTGCTCGATGAAAAAACCCTGCAACACAACATTGCCTGTGTACAAAAGCAACTCGAAAAATTCCTGAACTTTAATTGTGGTGCCAACAGTGCAGAAATGGTAAACAACTATGACTGGTTTAAAGGTATGGGATTTCTGGAGTTTATCAGAGATACCGGAAAACATATTTCTGTGAATTATATGATGGCAAAAGATTCTGTAAAAAAACGTCTTGAAACCGGATTGTCATTTACCGAATTCACTTATCAGCTTGTGCAGGGATATGATTTTTACTGGCTTTATAAAAATAAAGGTTGTCGCTTACAAATGGGCGGTTCAGATCAGTGGGGAAATATTGTAACCGGCACCGAACTCATTCGCCGTAAAGATGGTGGTGAAGCATTTGCCATGACTTCACCATTAATCACTAAAAGCGACGGAAGTAAATTCGGAAAAACTGAAAAAGGTAATGTTTGGCTTGATGCTGAAAAAACATCACCATATCAGTTTTACCAGTTTTGGCTGAACAGCAGTGATGAAGATTCAAAAAGATTCATTCGCATTTTTACATTCCTTTCAAAAGAAGAAGTAATGGCTCTTGAAGCGGATCATGATTCTGCTCCACAAAACAGGGCACTTCAAAAGAGACTTGCCAAAGAACTTACCACAATGGTTCACTCTGAACAGGATTATTTAAATTCAGTTGAAGCAAGTGGAATTTTATTCGGACAAGATACTGCTGACCAATTAAAAAATCTGGAAGAAAAATTATTACTGGAGATTATGGATGGCGTTCCTCAAATGACCGTTTCTAAAAACGATCTTCAGGCAGGAGTAGGAATTGTAGATTTGCTGGCAGAAAAAACCAATATCTTTCCATCAAAAGGCGAAGCTAAAAAAATGGTAATGGCGGGTGGTGTCAGTATAAATAAAGTAAAAGTTGCAGATACTAATGTGAGTGTTACAACCACTGATCTATTACGTGATAAATATCTGATTTTACAAAAAGGGAAAAAGCAATATTATTTGTTAACGGCAATCTGATCAAGCCTCTTCTGCCAGTGTAGTTAAACCCTCAATTGAATTTAGCACCTTTACGTTAGCCGGAAGTTTCAGTGAAATCTGATTAGCGACCTGCATTCCCGACAACAACATTGTTTGATTGGGATAACGTGTGGCGAGACTATTTATCAGATCCTGAATTCCTGATTTAGATGGAATCGATGTAAGTACTGCCATCACATAATTTGCTTTATACTGACTGATTATAGCATCCAGATCGGTGTAAGGAAGATTTTGACCGAGGTAAATAGTTTGATGTCCCCGCGCACGCAAAACAAAATTTGCAAACAATAAACCAATCTCATGCATCTCGCCTTCCGGTAAAAAAAGAATAAATTTTTTCGATTCCGGTTTCACGGAATAAACCTGAGCATCGATTGCAACAATAAGTTTTTGCCGGATTAAATTCGACATAAAATGTTCGAATGCCGGATTAACCTGTCCCGTTTGCCATAATACTCCAATTCTTTTGAGGAATGGAAAAAAGAGGTGAGTCATGGTATACTCCAATCCGAATTTCAACAAATGCGAAGAAAGGATTTTTTCAAATGCTGTTTCATCGAGATTGAACATGGCAGCCAGCATGGTATCCAGTTGAATGCCTTCATCGGTAACATCTTCACTATAGGTAAGCGCCATGTTTTCCAATTCTGCTTTGGAAAGACTGGTAAGCTGAGAAATTTTGTGTCCTTGTTTGTTAAGCATGGAAACATTAAGGAGCAACTTCAAATCCTCATCATCATAATAACGGATATTGGTTTCAGTACGCTTTGGATTAGGGATGCCATACCGCTGCTCCCAGATGCGCAGGGTATGCGATTTAATACCTGTCAGATTTTCAATGTCTTTAATGGAGAAATGATTCATAATGACAAAATTCCGGGGAGATTCAAATTTATGAGACTTTAAACACTTGGTGGGCTATAAAGTTTTCGGAGTACCACTTTAATAAATTCTCTTTCCAGAACCAGCTCTGCCAATTTAGGAAATGAACCTGCGGTAGTGCCCTGATTCATTATAGCTTTCACTCTACTTTCCTCAACATCAATTCGATACAATAGCATCATAAATGTTTTATTCTGTTTTTTGTACAGTAACTCGAGTCCGGGTGTTACTTGCTGAAGTAGTTCCTGATAAGCGGTTTGGGGATTGCCACTAAAAAGGCAATTTCGATGCCTGCAAGACCAAAATCTTTAATAACCTGAGCTGCGGTGTTTCGCACAATTTCCAGATCATGGCGGTATAATTCCGGGGTTATCATATTACATCTCAGTCACTTTCGTTAAAATTAATCACAAGCCTTTCAACCGGCTTATTATTTATGAGATGATCATTAACGATCTGATCAACATCAGAGATTTCTACCCCTCCATAGAAAACACCGTCAGGATAAACTACCAGTGCGGGACCATGTTCACAAGCATCAAGGCAACCGGGTTGTTGAGCTCTGATTTTTGTATTCAGACCTAAATCCTTCAATTGTTTTTTGAAGCACTTCACTAATTCCAGACCATGAGCATTTCCGCACGACTTTCTTTCTCCTGCAGCCCTTTCATTGGTACAAATAAATACATGCTTCTCAAATTTCATACTTCCTGTTTTGATCTTTCAAAGTTAAGAGAACAACCTCTTTCAAGAGCTAAAATTGCAACAAACCGGAGTAAAGTTTTCAACATTAATCAAATATGATTAGCGACTGATTACTTTTACTTTTGCCTCACCAAACAAACTAATAACCCGTCAATTTTGTTAGCTATCTGTGATTCCATCTGAAATAAAAACAGTTTTGCTTGCGGGAGGAAGCGGACTTATCGGTACACGATTGCGGGAACATCTGGAAAGTAAAAATTACAGGGTTATAAATCTCACCCGAAAAGCTGTTGAACCAGGTAAAGGCTATTTTCATTGGGATCCTGAAAAGAAGGTTATCGACCAGGAGGCTATTAAACAAGCTGATATACTTATAAATCTTGCCGGCACATCGATAGCAGACATCCGATGGACTGCACGCCAGAAAAGAAAAATAATTAACAGCAGAATTTTTGCCACTGACTTGCTTACTCAAACCCTGCTTACCACTCCCAATAAAATCACTGCAGTTATCAATGCCTCTGCAACCGGAATTTATGGTCACACCGACAACCGAATTATTCGGGAAGAGAGTTTTCTTGCTACTGATTTCCTGGGATTAACTTGTAAGCGATGGGAAGATGCTGCTGCAAATTTTAAAAAATCAGGCAAGCGGTTGGTGATCTTCAGGAGTGGCCTGGTGCTATCTGAAGATGGCGGTTTTCTGAAACCATTGTTAAAAGCCTTAAGTTTTGGAATTGCTCCGGTGTTCGGCAGTGGTGAGCAATATCAGAGCTGGATTCACATTGATGATTTGTGTAAAATGATCAACAAAGCAATTATCAATGAAAAAATTGAAGGAGTATACAATGCAGTTGGACCGTGTCCTTTATCAAATTATAATTTCATGAAGCTTCTCACTCAATTGAAAGAAGGGAATCAATTGATTATTAAAATCCCTGCTTTTATTATGAAGCTTATAATGGGTGAGATGTCGGCACTTGTACTGGAAGGAACCAGGGCATCATCCAAAAAAATTGAAGAAACAGAATTTACTTTTACTTATCCGCAGGCAAGTTATGCATTGCGGAATATACTGCATAAACATTGAAAAAAGAATCATTTACTGGTTTCGTCGCGATTTACGATTGCACGATAATTCCGGTTTGTATCATGCTTTGAAAACCGTAGTTCCAGTGCAATACATATTTATATTCGACAAAAATATACTTAATAAACTTGATAATAAACAGGATGCCCGTGTAACGTTTATTCACCGGCAAATTGAACAATTACACCAGCAACTGCATGCCCTGGGATCGGGGTTAATCACCTTTTATGCAACTCCGGAACAAGCATTTAAAGAGATGATTAAATCCGGTGATGTGAAGGCTGTTTATGCCAATCACGACTATGAACCATATGCAATAAAACGCGATATGGAGATTGGTTTATTGTTACAAAACAACGACGTTGGTTTTCACACATTCAAAGATCAGGTGATATTTGAAAAAGATGAAATTGTAAAAGATGATGGAAAGCCATACACCGTTTTCACTCCGTACAAAAACAAATGGCTTAAAACGCGAAAGGAATTTCATGTTAAAAGTTATCCAACTGAAAAATATCACGCACATTTCATAAAGACTAAAAACAAACCGCTCCATACATTGAAGGAGATTGGATTTAAACCTGCTTCTATATCTTTTCCGGAATCGAATACAGGAAAGAATCTGTTAATAAATTATGGCAAGACCCGGGATATTCCGTCATTGCCCGGCACCAGCCGCCTGAGTATACATTTCCGGTTTGGCACTATTAGTATCCGCAAAGCCGCATCCGTTGCCATTGCTACCGGCAGCGATGTATGGTTAAATGAATTGATATGGCGCGATTTTTATCAGATGATATTATGGCATTTCCCGCATGTTGCGGAAAGGGCTTTCAAACCTGCTTATAATCATATTCCGTGGCGGAATAATGAAAAAGAATTTCAGGCCTGGTGTGAGGGACAAACAGGGTATCCCATAGTTGATGCGGGCATGAGGGAACTGAATGCAACCGGCTTTATGCATAACAGAGTACGAATGATCACCGCAAGTTTTTTGGTGAAACATTTACTCATCGACTGGAAATGGGGTGAAGCTTATTTTGCAGCAAAGCTACTCGACTTCGACCTGTCTGCAAATAATGGTGGCTGGCAATGGGCTGCAAGCAGTGGCTGTGATGCTGCACCGTACTTCCGTATTTTTAATCCGTCAGAACAGACTAAAAAGTTTGATCCGCAATTTAAATATATCCGGAAATGGGTTCCCGAATTTGAACAACTAACGTACCCTTCTCCAATCGTGGATCACAAATTTGCCCGCGAACGTTGTCTGGCCACTTATAAAAAAGCACTTGGAAATACTGCTGATGCAGGATGATTAATTTTCAATCAGGTGTTTGGAATCAATAAGGTGACGAATTCCATCTTCGAGATTTGTCAATGGCCTGTTGAGCAATTTTTTCATTTTGCTGATATCCGGACAACGACGTGTCATATCACCTTCTTTCAAAGCAGGTACATGTACGATTTTAGAACTGGAGTTCGTTACTTCAATTACTTTCGCTGCTAAATCGAGGATAGTAATTTCATCATCTGTACCAATATTCACCACGTCATTAATCATTTGGCTGTTATAAAAAGCACTCAGACAAGCATCCACATTATCTTCAATATAGCAGAATGTTCTGGTTTGTGAGCCATCACCGTAAATGGTTATGTCTTTATTATGCAAAGCAGCATACAAGAACTTCGACATAACGAAATCCTTACTTTGTTTCGGACCGTAGGTATTGAAGAATCTGAAAATAGTGAAATCTAAATCAAACTCCTGTTTATAAGCTCTGAGATATGCCTCACCAATATTCTTTACGATTGCGTATGGCAAACGTGAATTAAGTGGTGTGGTGTGTTCATTTTGAGGAAACTCAACCGGCTCACCATAAACTTCTGAAGATGAAGAAAAATATATTCTTTTCACTCCGGTATTTTTAGAAAGGTTCAACACGTTTTTTATTCCGGTAATATCGTTCAAAACCATAACCGGATAAGTCAAGGTGCGCTTCACTCCTACCAGTGCGGCAAAGTGAAATACAAAATCGAATCGGTAGGAATTAAAAATGCTGGAGATATCCCGAAAATCGTTGACATCAGCTTTTATAAACTTAATATTTCCAAAATTAGATTTTGGGATTTTAGACAAGGCTCCTGTATGAAGGTTATCGACAATTACTACAAAGTTATCGGGGTTTTGCGCCAGTTTGGCAGCAATTCCGCTTCCTATAAAGCCGGCTCCACCAGTTACTAAAATTCTGATTTTCATACTTTCAATCTTGTAAGTTTAACAAATATTCACCGTAACCACTTTTACGCAGGGGTTCTGCAAGTTTAATCAATTTTTCGCGGTTGATAAAGCCTTTTCTGTAAGCTATCTCTTCAATACACCCAATTTTCAGTCCCTGACGCTCTTCAATAACCTGCACAAACTGAGAAGCTTGCAGCAGCGAATTAAAAGTGCCTGTATCGAGCCAGGCGGTACCACGATTCATGATACTTACATGCAGCTTGCCATTCTTAAGATACTCCTTATTTACATCGGTGATTTCATATTCACCACGGGCACTTGGTTTCAGATTACGTGCAATTTCTACTACGGAATTATCATAGAAATATAATCCGGGAACGGCATAATTTGATTTAGGTTTGACGGGCTTTTCCTCAATAGAAATTGCCTTGCCTTGAGCATTAAATTCAACCACCCCATATCTTTCCGGATCGGAAACGTGGTATGCATATACGATACCACCATCAGGATCATTGTTTTTTTCTAGAAGTTCAGCCAGTCCGCTTCCATAGAAAATGTTATCTCCTAAAATCAAAGCCACCTTTTCGTTACCGATAAAAGGAGCACCAATTACGAATGCCTGAGCGAGACCATTGGGAACCTCCTGAACTGCATAACTAAATTCACATCCCAGTTGCTTTCCATCACCTAACAGTTGACGAAAATGAGGCAGATCATGCGGCGTGCTTATAATCAAAATCTCTCTGATTCCTGATTGCATCAATACCGACAACGGATAGTAAATCATGGGCTTATCATAAACCGGCATCAACTGCTTGCTCATTGCAAGTGTGAGCGGATGTAAACGTGTTCCGGAGCCCCCGGCAAGAATAATTCCTTTCATCAAAACAATTTTATAACGAAACTATCTAATCTTTAAATTTTTCCTTTTCAGGATCTGACTCTTCTATTTTTTTGATTTCGAGATCACCAAGTTCAATGTCTTCATCCTCATCGAATACCTGAATCAACGGTTCTTCCAGGAATGCTTTGGTAGTAATTCTTCGCTCCAGCGAGATGAGAAATGCAGGCAGCAAAATAAGATTGGAAGCCATTGCAACAAGCAACGTAATGGAAAGTAAAATTCCCAGTGAAGCTGTGCCGCCAAAACTGGAAGCCGAGAATATAAAGAATCCGAAAAAGAGAATGATAGCAGTGTAAACCATACTCACTCCAGTCTCGCGAATTGTAAGTGATACCGCTTTTGAAATGCTCATCGGATTAAGCCGAAGTTCATGCCGGTATTTGGTCAGGAAATAAATGGTTCCATCGGATGAAATTCCAAAGGCAATACTAAAAATGAGAATAGTTGAAGGTTTCAGCGGAATCTGGAAATAGCCCATGATTCCCGCTGTGATAAGCAACGGAATTAAACTTGGCAAAATGGAAACTGTGATCATGCGGAACGACATGAATAAAGCAAACATGATGAGTGAAATCAATATGATGGCCAGGATGATGCTTTCCAAAAGATTCTTAAAGAGATAATCGTTACCACGAAGGAAAATTAAACTGTTTCCGGTAACGGCAACACTATAATCGGCAGGTTCAAAAATGGAATCAATACGAGGTCTTAATTCTTCAACAAGCTGCTTCATACGAATCGATCCCACATCCGCCATTTGAACACTTACACGTGTCGTTTGTCGGGTACTGTCGAGGAATGAACGGAACATTCCTGATTTATCTTTGGCATCACCCTTCATGTAGGATGCCATTTCGGCAAGATCTAATGTTCCTGGCAAAATATAGTACTTCGGATCACCACCACGGAATGATTGGTACGAAAATTTGATTCCGTCGACAGTTGCTAATGGTTTCGAAAACTCCGGATATTTAACAAGCATTTTCTCAAGCCTGTTGATTTTTTGCAAGGTGACCGGATCGAGTGCTTTCCCGGGTTGTTTTGTATCGATCATAATTTCAAAAGGCAAAACTCCTTTGAAATTCTTTTCAAAAAAACGCATGTCTTTATACACCGGATCATTCTTGGGCAGATCATCAACAACATAACCTACTGTACTGATTTTACCAATTCCATAAATTGCAATAAGTGATATAATCCCTACCACAACAAATATTTTCCTGTAATGAGCATGTACCAGGTGATCGATGAAATCGAGAATCTTGTTCAACCTGGGAGCATTTAAATGTTTGGTGTGCTTCACTTCAGGTGCAGGCAGAAAACTAAAAACAATAGGGACCAGTACCAATGAAATCAGATATGTTGCCATAACATTAATAGCAGCTACCAAACCAAATTCCATTAAAATTTTGGAGTTGGTGAAATAGAAAACACCGAAGCCGATGGCAGTGGTAAGATTCGCAAGAAAAGTTGTTAAGCCTATCCGTTGAATCATTCTGGAAAGGGCTTTTATTTTATTTCCATGCAATCCATATTCGGTATGATATTTATTCAACAACAGAATACTGTTCGGAATACCGATTACAATAATCAATGGCGGAATCAATCCTGTTAAGATGGTGATTTTATAGCCAAACAAGGCAATGGTCCCAACACTCCATACCACACCTACCAACACCACTATTACTGAAAACATTACTACTTTAAATGATCGGAAAATATGAGCAGAATGAGACTGCAAACAATTATTGCCAGAACTAAAAACAGTTGCAACTCCTTTGCCACCTTTCCTGTGATGGCAGTTCTTATGAAAGGCATTCCGGAAATATGTACTTCGAGATTATTATCGACACCAAAAGTTTTTGCTTTCTCATGAATGGAGGCAACAATATCGAGGCGGCTCTTAGTATTTAATTTCTTCTTATCAAAAGTAATTGCCATCAGCGTTGAACTCTTGTCTTCACTCACAATAAGTCCATTATAAAATGGCAATGCATCAATGGTGAGTTTAATACTATCGAGATCTTCCTGACTTTTTACTTTTCCGGAAATAATTGGACGAACATCAAACTTCTTTTCCGTTTCATTATTTTGAATAGTATAAATTCCGGCAACAGAAACAACTGCTTCAATTCCATCAATGGCTTTTATTTCCTGTCCTAACTGATACCAGTCGTTGAATTTTTTAAGCTGGTAAAAATTACTGTCTTTAACACCAAGCACGATTACACTACCATCCTCACCAAAAGTTGCCTTGAACTTTTCATATTCCTGAGCAAATGGATCGTTTGCAGGTAATACCCTTGCAAAATCATACGACAATTCAATGCGGGTTGCCAGAAATCCAAAAATCAGCGTTAATACGGCAATGACTGCCAAAAGCATTCTCCTGTTCCGTAAAATAAAAATGGAAATAAGTTGAAACATAAGCCTTTATTGAGCGGGTAAAGTTACCAAAAAATACGACTTCCGATCCCACATATTAATACATTGATTACCAGAGACAAAATGGCAATTTTCAAAGAACCTTCAGGATTCCGGGAAAGAGTGTGATCATAACACTAAATTTGTTGCCCGGCATGCAAAAAACTTCAGCCATTTACCTCGATTACAATGCTACCACACCCGTTGATCCTGTGGTGGTTGATGCTATGCTTCCCTATTTCACGACTCATTTTGCCAATGCCGCCAGCAACTCTCATTTCCCGGGTAAAATAATCCGTGATACGGTTACCGCTGCCAGGACAGAAATGGCAGAAAATCTGGACTGTGAACCGGGAGAATTGATTTTTACTTCGGGAGCGACCGAATCTATCAATCTGGCAATCAAAGGCGTAGCTGAGATTTATACTTCCAAAGGAAATCATATAATTACATGGGCTACCGAGCACAAGGCGGTACTCGATAGCTGCAAATCTCTTTCAAAAAAGGGGTTGGAAATCACCGTTTTGCCGGTCGACCGGGAAGGGAAACCCGACTTGGCAGAACTTGAAAAAGCCATTCGACCATCCACCATTTTGATTTGTATGATGCTGGCTAACAATGAAACAGGGGTAATTATGCCTGTAGAAGAAGTTGCAGCAATTGCACATCAATCGGGAGTTATATTTTTTTGTGATGCCACTCAGGCACCCGGCAAAATGCGCTTGCAAATTCACGAGACAGGAGCCGATTTGCTATGCATTTCAGCTCATAAATTTTGTGGCCCCAAAGGAATTGGAGCACTTTATATAAAACGTAAACAGCCACGAGTTTACCTTTCACCACTTCTCGATGGTGGTGGTCATGAAAACGGATTGCGTTCCGGAACTTTAAATGTACCGGGAATTATTGGTATGTCGAAAGCACTCACACTTGCCAATGAAAGATATTGGGACGACACAACGAATTATTCGCGACTTAGGACTTTACTCGAACAACTGGTGACTTACAATGAACTTGGCTTTGTAAATGGCTCGTTGAAAGATCGACTACCGAATACCAGCAACATTTGTTTCAAAGGAATTAAAGCAGCATCGTTATTAAGTGCACTTCCCAATCTGGCTGTTGCAACAGGATCTGCCTGCAGCTCAGCATTGCCCGAACCATCACATGTGTTGTCTGCAATGGGTCTCACCGAAAGTGAGGCTTATGCTTCTGTGAGATTTAGTCTGGGAAGATGCACTACTGAAGCAGAAATTATGGAAGCCGCAATTGCACTGAGAGAAAATATTCTTCGATTAAAATCTGAAGTTTGAATACCTTCACAAAAAAATTTACAATGTCAGAATCACCAAAAAAATTGTTTCTCCTGGATGGAATGGCGCTCATTTACAGAGCGTATTTTGCTTTCAGTAAAAGTCCCAGAATCAATTCCAAAGGATTAAATACTTCAGCCATGTTTGGCTTCACCAATACCTTACTGGAAATTTTAAATAAAGAAAAACCAACACATATTGCTGTTGCGTTTGATACCGTTGCTCCTACTGCACGTCACACCGAATTTGAAGCCTATAAAGCTCACCGTGATGCTATTCCGGAAGATCTGGCCATATCAATTCCATGGGTATTTGAAATTATTGAAGGATTTAATATTCCTGTACTCACCATGGACGGCTACGAAGCCGATGATATTATTGGTACACTTGCGAAAGAAGCAGAACGCCAGGGATTCACTACTTACATGATGACTCCTGACAAGGATTTTGGGCAGTTGGTGAGTGAACATATTTTTATGTACAAACCTTCATCATTTGGCAGTGGTGCCGAAATTTTAGGAATACCGGAAATATTGAAGAAATTTGAAATTGCGAATGTGAGTCAGGTGATTGATATACTTGGATTATGGGGTGATGCAGCTGATAACATTCCCGGCATTCCCGGTGTAGGAGAAAAAACCGCCAAACAACTTATTGCTGATTATGGATCTGTAGAAAATATTATTGCCAATGCCGATAAGTTAAAAGGTAAGCTTGCTGATAAAGTAAAGGAACATGCCAATCTTGCTTTGCTTTCCAAAAAACTGGCGACCATTATCACCGATGTGCCTATTGAATTCAATGAAGAAAAGTTACGCTTAGAACCCGTGGATAAGGAAAAACTTTCTGCCGTTTTTGGTGAACTGGAATTCCGTGCATTGGCAAAAAAAGTTCTGAATGAAGAAATTACTACTGAAACAACTATAACCGAATCTGCTTCTCCAAAACAAGCAACGCTCTTTGGAGATGCTTCGGCAGTTGCAAATGACAATGATGAATCAAACGAAGAAGCACCGGCAGGAAATCTGCAGACAATTGACACCATTCCGCATCAATATCATTTGGCTGACACTGTTGAAAAACGGAAGTCATTGATTGCACAACTGGAAAATGTAAAAAGTTTTTGCTTCGATACGGAAACGACAAACATAGATGCCAACAATGCAGAACTGGTTGGACTCTCATTTGCCATCACACCACACGAAGCCTGGTACATTCCTGTTCCGGCAAACTATGACGAAGCTCGCGAGCTGGTGCATGAATTTAAAGCAGTATTTGAAAATAAAAATATCGGCAAAACGGGACAGAATATCAAGTATGATATGATGATGCTGAAATGGTATGACGTTGCCGTTCAGGGACCTTTATTCGATACCATGCTTGCACATTACCTTGTTGAACCCGACATGCGACATAATATGAATTTGCTGGCAGAAGTATATCTGAATTATGAACCGGTTAAGATTGAAAGTTTAATTGGTGAGAAAAAATCGGAGCAGATTAGTATGCGTGATGTTGACACTTCTATTATTAAAGATTATGCTGCTGAAGATGCCGACATTACTTTGCAATTACAGCACAAACTCGAGCCGGAATTAGAAAAACATCAACTTAAAAATTATTCGATGAAGTGGAGATGCCTTTGATCCCTGTCCTTGCCGGGATGGAAACCGAAGGCGTTGCACTTGATCCGAATGCACTGGTTGAATTTTCAGCACAATTAGAGAAAGAAATTACTGTGGTAGAAGCTGCAGTTTATGAAGCAGCCGGAATGAAATTTAATATTTCTTCACCTAAGCAACTTGGAGAAGTATTTTTTGATATTCTTAAAATAGATCCGAAGGCAAAGAAAACGAAAACCGGACAATATGCAACAGGTGAAGATATTCTTAGCAAACTTGCTGATAAACATCCTGCAGTACAGATGGTACTCGAATACCGGGGACTGGTGAAGTTAAAAAATACTTATGTCGACACTTTGCCATCAATGATAAAGCCCCGCACGGGACGCATTCATACTTCGTACCAGCAGGCAGTGGCTGCAACCGGGCGATTAAGTTCTAACAATCCGAATTTGCAAAATATTCCTATTCGCACCGAACGCGGTAAAGAAGTTCGTAAAGCCTTTGTTGCTCGAAATGCAAATTACATTTTAGTATCTGCCGATTATTCACAAATTGAATTGCGCATCATTGCTGAATTTAGTAAAGATGAGAGTATGCTGAATGCTTTCCGTCATGGCATCGACATTCACACCTCAACAGCATCCAAAGTATATAATGTTCCACTCGATCAGGTCACTTCTGAGATGCGAAGAAATGCCAAAATGGTGAACTTCGGAATTATTTACGGCATCAGTGCATTTGGATTATCGCAGCGGTTGAATATTCCACGTAAGGAAGCAGCTACCATTATTGAAAACTACTTCCGCGAATTTCCAACCATTAAAAGTTATATGGATGGTAGCATAGAATCGGCACGTAAAAATGGTTATGTCGAAACTATTTTGGGAAGAAAAAGATATTTGCGCGACATCAATTCAGCCAATGCTGTTGTTCGTGGCTTTGCAGAGCGAAATGCCATTAATGCACCTATTCAGGGCTCTGCAGCGGACATGATTAAAGTGGCCATGATAAATATCCATCAAACTTTGGTTGATCTGAATTTGAAATCGAAAATGATTTTACAGGTACATGATGAATTGGTGTTTGATGTGGCTATTGAAGAACTGGAAATCATCAAACCCATTATTCGTGAAAAAATGGTAAATGCCATTCAGATGAAAGTACCTATTGAAGTAGAAATTGGTGCAGGTAAAAACTGGCTCGAGGCACATTAATTTTTGTTCATAAACAGCACCATCGAAATTGTCGACTACTAACTACGATATCATTATTGCCGGATCAGGACCGGCCGGAACTGCTTGTGCACTTGCATTGAAAGGTTCCGGACTGCGTGTTTTGGTCCTTGATAAAAATACTTTCCCCCGCGATAAAGTTTGTGGTGATGCTATACCGAACACGGTTCCGAAAGCATTGCGTATGCTGGACGAAAAATACCTGCAGGCATTGCGTGCTTTTCCTAAAAAAGTTGTGATCGATTCTTGCAAAGTAGTTGCTCCTTCCGGAAAAAATGTAACGCTTCATTTTAAATTAGAAGGATATGCCAGTGCCCGAATCGATTTCGATGAATTCATGGTTAAGCTTGCCACTAAAGAATCAGGTGCAACTTTTATATCTGATTGTGCTGTGAAAGATGTTTCCCCGCAAGGAGAAGGCCTTGTGGTATTTACCGATGATGGGAAAACGTTCAACACGAAATTAGTGATTGGTTGCGATGGTGCCCATTCCGTAGTAAACAAAAAACTAACCGGAACAAAAATTGATCATCGTCATTATATTGGTGCCGTCAGAGCTTATTATAAAAATGTAAGTGGAACAGCGCCCAACACGATGGAAATTCATTTGGTAAAAGGATTTATGCCCGGTTACTTCTGGATTTTCCCATTAACCGATAACACTTTCAACATTGGATATGGAATGGTTTCCGAAGCTATAAGCAGGAAGCAGGTGAATCTCAGAAAAAGCATTCTGCAAATCATCCATGAAAATGAAGCCATCAAAAAACGTTTTGAAAATGCAATTCCTCTTGAAGATCCTATTGGTTACGGATTACCTACTGGCTCCAGAAAAGTAACAATTTCGGGTGAGCATTTCATGCTTGCCGGTGATGCCGCATCGATGATTGACCCTGCAACCGGAGAAGGAATCGGCAATGCCATGATCAGTGGAATACTGGCTGGACGGCATGCATTAAAATGTTTTCAGGAAAATAATTTTTCAGCAAATTTCATGCGTGGTTACGACGAAGCCATTCATCAGAAATTCTGGAGTGAGATGCGCAACAAGTACATCATGCAACGAATGGTGGGAGAAAAATCGTGGCTGGCAGATTTCGCTATCGGACTGGCAGCTGATGTGCCATGGATAAAAAATAAATTGCAGAAACTTTTTTAGTCAAGTTTCAATACTGCAAGAAAAGCCTGTTGTGGAATTTCTACGTTTCCAACCTGACGCATCCTTTTCTTACCTTCTTTTTGCTTCTCGAGTAGTTTACGTTTACGGGAAATATCACCACCATAACATTTAGCAGTAACATCTTTACGAAGAGCCTTCACTGTTTCGCGTGCAATAATTTTAGCACCAATAGCAGCCTGAATAATAATTTCAAACTGCTGGCGGGTAATTAATTCTTTCAGCTTCTCACAAATCTTCTTACCAAAAGTAAACGAGTGATCGCGGTGAATAAGTGCCGACAATGCATCAACCGGTTCACCATTCAAACGGATATCCAAACGCACCAAATCAGATGCACGATAACCAATCTGGTGATAATCGAATGAAGCATAACCTTTCGAAATAGACTTCAGCTTATCATAAAAATCGAAAACAATCTCCGCCATTGGCATATCGAAGGTCATCTCTACCCTATCGGTTGTGAGATAACTCTGATTAAGTATATGTCCACGCTTACCGATACACAGTGTCATGATAGCACCAATATATTCGGATTTGGTAATGATAGTTGCTTTGATGTAAGGCTCTTCAATACGGTCGAGCTTACTTGGATCGGGAAAATCACTTGGATTATTCACGTCAAATTCTTCACCATTGGTGAGATAAGCGCGGTACGATACGTTAGGTACTGTCGTAATAACCGTCATGTTGAATTCCCGCTCCAAACGCTCCTGGATAATTTCCATGTGGAGCATTCCAAGAAATCCGCAACGGAAGCCAAATCCAAGAGCGGCGGAAGACTCCGGTTCAAAAACCAATGAGGCGTCATTCAACTGCAGCTTCTCAATTGAAGTACGGAGTTCTTCGTACTCATCGGTATCAACGGGATAAATTCCGGCAAATACCATTGGCTTTACATCTTCAAAACCAGTAATAGCCACAGCACACATCCGTGCAGTATGTGTTAATGTATCACCAACTTTAACTTCCCGGGCTTCCTTGATACCGGAAATTATATATCCAACATCACCTGCCCTGACTACATCACGGGGTGATTTTTCAAGTTTCAAAATTCCAATTTCATCGGCTTTGTACTCCATGCCGGTAGCAACAAATTTTACCTGTTCGTTGGTTCTGATTTCACCATCAAAAACCCGGAAATAAGCTATGATTCCGCGGAAAGAGTTGAAAACAGAGTCGAAAATCAAGGCTTTTAGTGGGGCTTTCGGATCACCTTTGGGAGCTGGAACACGCTCAATGATGGCAGCCAGAATATCGAAAACGCCCATTCCGGTTTTTCCGGAAGCAGGGATAATCTCTTCACGTTTACAACCAACTAAATCAACTATTTGATCTTTTACCAATTCAGGTTCAGCACTTGGCAAATCTATTTTATTCAGAACAGGAATGATATGTAAATCATTTTCCAGAGCCAGGTACAAATTCGAAATCGTCTGAGCCTGAATACCTTGCGCGGCATCGACAATCAATAAAGCACCTTCACAGGCGGCAATAGATCGGGAAACTTCGTACGAAAAATCAACGTGACCGGGAGTATCAATCAGATTCAGGATATAATCTTTGCCATTCAAAGAATAGGACATCTGAATCGCATGACTCTTAATGGTAATTCCCCGTTCGCGTTCCAGATCCATATCATCTAGGACCTGAGCCTGCAAATCGCGGGCTGAAATGGTTTTGGTATATTCTAAAAGACGATCGGCTAAAGTGCTCTTACCGTGATCAATATGTGCAATAATGCAGAAATTCCTGATATGTTCCATGGGACGGCGAAGATACTCAATAGAAATTCGTTCCCTGTGAGGACTACAAATTTTGCAGGAACAAAAATCGACACATTCGACTCCGCTCTGGGCGCCATTCGACTCCGCTCTGGGCAACGCATTGCTTTTACTAGCACATTAGCAAATTAAAAAGCAGTCACATCTTTTTACAGGAACAAAAAAATCCAGCACATTCGACTCCGCTCTGGGCGGCGCCCATTCAAACTACGCTCAGGGCAACGCATTATCACACTAGCACATTAGCAAATTAAAAAAGCAGTCACATCTTTTTACTCAGGAACAAAAAATCAGCACACCAGCACCTTCAGCTACGCTGAGGGCACCGCATCAGCAAATCAGCACATTAAAAGCAGTCACATTTTTTTAATGGAAACCAATCAAACCATCCCCATCATATGACCTATGACTCACATCCGCCATGCTTCGCTGCCATTTTTGTATATTTGAAATGATTAACCAAACAATTGATTTGGTGCTGATTTTAATAATATAGCTTTTTTCAGAAAAGATTCTTTCGATGCAACCTCGTAAAGAAAAATAGTCTTGATAATTGAACCGAGGTATGATGTCAGATGAGGAACTGGTACAGATTGCATCCGGAAAGAGCCACAAGCTCAGGAACTCCTTTATAAAACATTCGCGGGCAGGATGTTGGTGTCTATTCAGGTACACTGATAGCATAGAAGAAACAAGATATTCTTCAGGACGGGTTTATTAGAATAACAACAAAATTATTGGTTAGAGGCAACGGCTCTTTAGAAGGATGGATCAAAAGAATCATGGTGAATACCGCCCTTGATGCATTCAGAAAAAATAAAGCTTTAAATCATAGTATTGATAATGATACAATTGAGTATACAACAAGAAACTAACCACCATGTTGTTGAATCAATGGCCGCAAAAGACCTGTTAAAGATTATTAAATCGCCAAAAGAAGTTCGGACCGTTTTCAACTTTTACGCAACAGAAGGATATTTACACAAAGAAAATAGCCGAATTACTGGACATCAGCGAGAGCACATCTAAATCACCAGTATTCCCAGGCAAGGACGCATTTGCAAGAATTATTACAAACCGAAAAAGCTATATAAGTGAACGACAAGGGAAATATAGAAGATTTGTTCAAAGAAGCCTTTGAAAATTACGAAGAACCCGTCCGCCCGGAACTCTGGAATCGTATTTCTTCGCAAATTCAGGCTCCCGTTTCAACTCCTCAGGCTACCAATCTCGCTCAGGGTGGCGCTGCCTCAATTAAAGCAGGTGCACTTTGGATCGCCGGTGCGGCTTTGGTAGTGACTATGGCATAGCCGTTACCGCATGAATTCCAGTGATTCCGAAAAACCACGCTTCTGCACAGCAAATACTGAGTTCAGACTTCTAACAATTCTGAAACAACTCCAAACGTTGGTATCGAAACGGTACAAAATTCAACTGAAAATTCAGCAGCAACAACTATTTCAAATCAGAAAAGCACATCTGTAAAACCTGCTGTTAACACCAATAATCAGGTTTCAACCGGCGCGACTACCGATTTCTGAGTCTGCGATTAACAATGGGCAACCTGTTTCCAACAACTTCTAATGAGTTTGCAAATACTGCTCAAAATACGGTTACCTCTTCACCTGTAAGTCCTGCAACACCAAAAAGTAGCGGAGAACAATCGGGTGGTGATCATGCTGCTCATTCTGCAACCTTGGAAATTAATGGGGATGAAATTAAA
>JADJOZ010000017.1 GCA_016713525.1 Bacteroidota bacterium
AACAAGTGTTTGATCATCAACAAATTTCCTTAACAGAGTTAACTATTGTGATTTTTACAATTCAGAAAACACGAAGTATCAATAGAAAGAGCCAGAAAGGCATATCCACCTGCTGCCAAAACAATGCAAGTTGTAACCGATTTGTTTACCTTTTCCGGACAATTCTTTTGATTACCTCTTTTGCAATTCTTGCTGCTCATGAGCTAAGGAATGAGAACTAAAGGTACAATTCTTCAAGAACTTTCCAGAGTCACAAAAATAACGGGCTACATATATGTCACAGAGCATCTGAGAGACCTAACAATTTTTATGGCTTATTCAATGGTTTTTAATTTTCATTTCCTAAAACCAACCTGGTTAAAGGACATTCGAAAAAGCAACCTTTCAGTTTATAAAGATCTTAAGTAACACCTTTTTGTCACAACATTTATAGTAAGTTAAAATAAAACTCACTTTGAAATTGTCGTGTCTTTTAATGGTATTATCATTAATTCACATCATATTTCCAAAGTACTTTAAATGGAAAGAAGATCTGAAATCGCTGAGTTTGATAAACCGGCAAATGATAATCATTCATACATTTTTATAGCACCTCGTAGTTTTTTTGATGGGATGTTTGCCTTTCATCGGCTATTGAACTTGAAAATACCCCGCTTGGAAAATCAATTTGTTTTTTGGACTTGGTATTTTTCTAGCTGATAAGATTGTTTGTACAATTTTTGGGTTATTCTAAAGAATTGTGGCAGGGAAAAGGTTTGAAACAACTGTTCATGTTTTATTTTCATTTCTGTGGACATACTTGAGCATTGTATTTTATGGACTACGATGCAATGGAAACGAATGCCTGCGACAAATTTTTTAAAAAAATGAGTTTAATGAGACCTAATGCAGTAGCTCCAAAAATCCGACAAATGAAAGTTAAACTTTAATTTTTGTGATTACTACCTGAAGTTTGAATGCGGTAATTCTACAAATCCCCCCCAACCACTGGAAACTATATTTAAAGCGTTGATAATGAGCATAGTAATATAAGTAATTTTGTTCCCAAATAATAGGCAGTTTCATTCAGATCTTATATTTTTATCGATGATTAAGTTTTAGACTGAAAAGTGTTTTCCAGTCAGCATTAGATTACCATGGGTAAAATGGAGATAGAATGTGTCAGCTGACATATAATTGAGATTGAGTGGAGTTGAAAGGAATATAGCACCAATTATAAAATACAATTAATGAACAGGATTACTATTGTTAATACTGCTTTTACTACTTCAACAGCTTATGCAAAAAGGTGCAAACTAAGGGAAGAAAAGTTAGCAGTAGAAATCAAAGGATAATGTTAGCCAAAGATCAAATTAACCAATTGAAGGGAAGGTGCATTATTTTTTGACTGAAAAACATGAAAAATTCAATTGCCGCTTTAAGAAAAATGGGAAAAGAAAAACTTGCAGACAAGTTAGAAAAGAGACAGTCAGATTTTAATTTGAGCATTATTTCTGCTTTTAATACAAAATTTAAATTTGTCCAACCTATTTTTTCAGTAATGACTCGACAGAAATTAAAGAAAATGATTTTGATAAAGTAATATTTCTGAATAACAGATTGCTGAAGATTCTAAGCAATTAAATTTACTGAGCAATATTTTCTTATAGCTGATTTTGCAACCATTGAACAAGACACAGCAAAATACTTTTCATATTATAGCTTTTGGCCAAGTGCTATCGGAGGTGTAATGAGAATAGCAGTAATTACCATGGCGGGACCAAATATGGGATTGGGAGCTTTAATTGGTGAAGTAAAAAATCATTCAGTTGAAACGACCATTCCCTTATTATGTCCAGGACCTTTGACTCACTACCAATAGAACGAAGTCCTGAAAAGCAGAAAGGCTAAATAAGAAATTATAAAATTCTATTACAAGAAATACAATTAAACAAAGGTAACAGTAATTAATATATATTGGCGTTACGAATTTGTGGGCAAGTAGTGGGAGAATTTTCTGCAGCTAAAAAGGGCCCACCAATGTTAGTTCAAGTTTAAAATTAAAGATGAACAAATGAGAAAACTTGTAATGTGGAACGTTGTTGTACCCTTGACGGTTATTTGAAGGAAGCCAAAATTGGGATTTATCATTCTGGCAATGCTGTTTGGGGACAGGAACTTGAAAAATTAAGCCTGGAACAATTAAATGCGGCTGACTACCTCTTCATCTGGACGAGTGACTTATGAAGGGCATGGCTGCTTATTGGACCCAGGCTGAAACAGGAATCTGCGGAAGGCGATGTTGCCAAACTGATGAATAGCTACCCAAACTTGTTATTTCAAAGACATTGAAAACAGCTGATGGAAAAAACACTACAATTATAAGTGGAAATGCTTCTGAAGAAATTCCCAAAATTGAAAGCCGTGGAAGGGAAAGATATTATATGTTTTCGGAAGTGCGTACCTTTCAGAGACTTCATTAGGACAATATATTTGATGAATATCGCCTTTGTATTGCGCCTGTTCTATTAGGAGCGGGACGGCCTCTTTTCAAACAAGGAATTGAATCAAAAAACTTAAATCTGCTATCAACTCAGCAGTTATCGACCGGAGGTGTTGTTTTGAGATATGTAAAGAAGGACGAATAGAAACTTCAAAAAATCCGACAGTCACAGCTGGCTTTTTTGAAATAAATCTTAGAAAATTGTGAATAATATATTTTAGTACTGGTTTTATACAATTAGAACGTTTTGAGAATTATTATTTTTAAGCCATATATTATGAAAGGCACACTCATTGTTTTGTTGATGGGTTTACTTCACTTTTCATCGGCTAATGAACTTGAAAATCCCCGCTTGGAAAATCAATTTGTCATGGACTTGGTATTTTCTGGCTGATAAGATTTTTTATACAATTTTCGGATATTCTAAAGAATTATGGCAGGGTAAAGTGTTTGAAACATCTGTTCATGTTTTGTTTTCCATCCTATGGACATACTTGAGTATTGTATTTCTATGGACTTTGCGATGCAATGAAAGCTTTGACGACAATAGATAATTAAGAGAAGGAATTTAATACGGATCAATCCAATAGCATCTCCAAAACTACTACCATGGTGTCAAACTCTTCAAATGTTATTGATTACTTCTTGAAGCTTTATTCTTGATAAATAAATATCTTGTACTCTCGGCTAATTTTTAACACGTTGATAATTACATAGGTAAAAGTAAGAGTATAATAAATTTCGATGCCTCCAATTGAATCTGTAAGATATTGATATTTAATACCATATCATCCTATGAAATTAAAGTTTCACGCATCCGGCTGGTTTATTGATGAGGTATTTTCAATAGGAATTTAGCATTGGTAGCAGGGGAAGAGATTAAATTATTTTTCTTTCCAACAAATTTTCTTATAAATTTATCAAAATTTAATTTTATGATGAAAAAAGATAATTATTTGCTTGTGTTACAGAGTGTTTTATTTAGTACAAACGGGGTTTTAATTTGTAAATATCCCTGATGTAAATTTCCGATCATGGTTAAATAACAATGGTTGTGCTTCGTGTATGAGTGGGAACATGATGGATACTACATGCTCCCTTATTGTTAATGCCACAAAAGTAAATTGTCAACAAAGCAATATAACGGATATTACCGGAATACAATATTTCGATAACCTGGATACATTAATTTGCGGCAATCAGAATTTAACTTTTTTACCGCCAATTCATGCTTCATTGCTTTTACTAAATGCGAATAGCTGCAACGACCTTGCATCGATTGCTAATTTTCCCACATCTCTGTTGTCTATCGATATAAATCTAAGTACTAATATTGTTGATCTGACATCACTACCTTCATTACCGGCCGGACTTTTACGTCTTAGTGTTAATGGTTGTAAGCTTCAAGCTCTACCAACATTGCCATCTACATTAACTTATTTATCTTGTTCACTTAATCATCTCTACACTCTTCCAGCCTTGCCAGCAGGTTAAACAGATCTTGACTGCGTATCCGATTCATTAACAAGTCTACCAACATTACCATCAACGCTTACTTATCTGAATTGTGGATTTAATCAACTCACAAATTTACCATCACTCCCACCAAATTTAAGTTCGTTATACTGTTATCAAAACCAACTTACATTTCTTCCATCGCTTCCATCCACAATAACATACTTGAACATTGGTTGGAATTCCATTAGTAACCTTCCTAATGTTCCGTCAAGTCTTTATAGTTTTGATTGCCGTTACAATAATTTTACTTACCTGCCTGCTTTGCCAAATACCTTATCTATATTAAATTGCAGCAATAATCAATTAACAGCTCTGCCGCCTTATTCTCATACCTGAATGAACTTTATTGTGATAATAACCTGTTGACTTCTTTAGCTACAGGTATTCCCAATCTACTTGATGTATTATCGTGTAGTGGAAACCAACTCACGACAATTCCTACTTTGAATTCGGGATTACTTTCTTTTGATTGTTCGAAAAATCCACTTACTGCTTACCCGGCATTACCTGCTGGATTATCAACTTTTTACTGTGACTCCGTAATGTTGTCGAATCTCCCTGCAATACCTTCTTCAGTTGATAATATTTCATGCAAATATAGCGCTGTCAATTCATTGCCGGATCTGCCTGACACATTAAACTTCTTTAATATATCATATACTCCGTTAACATGCCTTCCATATATTGAAAAAATATCTAATCTCCAGTGGACAGGCACGAATCTTTCCTGTCTTTCCTAACATAGTTCAGATTCAGAGTTCCACACCGTCTGTAACATCTCTCAGCTTGTGTCAACCATCCGGAAATTGTCCTACTTATTGGAATATTACCGGTAATGTCTTTAAAGATGATAATGCTAATTGTGTGAATGACGTGAGTGAGGATGAGCTTAAGATTATACCGGTGAAACTTGATTCAGCTGGTATTTTTGTTCAGGAATTTTTGACCAATTATTCGGGGGATTTTTCTTTCCGGGCGGGATTTGGAAATTATACTGTAAGGATTGATACAACGTTTTTACCTTTTAATGTAATTTGCCCGTTATCCTTCAGCCATTCAACCACACTTTCAGCTGCTAATCCATTTGACAGTCTTGTTGATTTTGCAATGCAATGCAAACCCGGATTTGATCTCGAAGCTAAAGTATTGCACCAAATGGACTTGTACGACCTGGTGCTTTGCGAACACTTTATTCTCACGCAGGGTTTTACATCTTCAAATTATGGCACAAACTGCGTTTCTACTGCTACTGGAGGTACTGTAAAGACTATATTAAGCGGTCCCGTTAGTTATCTTTCACCTGCAGCGGGTGCAGTAGCTCCTACTTTTATTTCAGGAGATACCATTACATGGAACGTTGCTGATTTTACACTTTCCAATCCGAATGCTGATTTTAATGTTAACATATTAGTAAGCACAACGGCCAATATAGGTGATACAGTTTGCGTCCAGTTAGATGTAGCTCCTGCAGTCGATAATAATCCAACTAATAATACTCTTTCAACCTGTTTCCCCATAGTGAATTCCTTTGATCCAAACTCGAAATACATGACTCCTTCAGGTGCAGTAGATACAGCTCAGCAATGGTTCAACTTTACAGTTTATTTTCAAAATGTCGGCAATGGTCCGGCAGAAGATATTTACATTCTTGATTCTTTGAGCAGTAACCTTGATGCTTCATCATTAGTTTTTCTATCGTCGAGTCACCAGGTAATTACGCAATTACTTACTGGAAATGTACTTCGTTTTAATTATCCTGATATAAATCTGCCTGATAGTGTTAACGATGAACCTGGAAGTCATGGATATGTACAATTTAAATTGAGATAAAGCTGGATTGCCGGTGGGTACCGTCATCAGCAGCAAGGCTCATATTTATTTGGATTTTAATCCGGCAATAATCACAAATACTGTTTCGGCAACTCTAACTCTTCCTGTAGGATTAAATGAAATCGAAACTGATAACTCAATACTTATATTTCCACATCCATCTGAAGGTGATTTTAATATTTTCTTTAGTAATAACATACAATATGGTACTATTGAGATATTAAACATATTTGGAGAAATTATTTTTTCAGGAAATATTTTTAATACAACTGAAACACATATTAATCTCAAAAATGTTTCTGGGGGCATATATTTTATCAGAGTTTATGACGGAGAAAAATATAGTTGCAAAAAAGTAATTCTAGGCCAGAAATGAATATACTAGGTTGTAAGTAGTAGAGCAGCTAGTTTAAAGCTCTATACATGCTTCTCATGAATTACTTGTAAAAGTTAGATTTGAAGCATCAAAAACCGATTTTATATCTAAATGAATCATTTTTTTTCAAAATAGCATTCAAAACATACAAATATTTATCGATTGTATTTGCAGTATTGTTTTGGATTTATGCGATTTATGATGACTATGTTTTTATTGAGAAGTATGGATTAAAATTGGATTCTTTAGGGCTTTGGTTTGTTTGGTATTTAGTTTATTTTATGGCATTTACTTTATACTTTTGGGTGATCAGTTCGCTATTAATATTTATTTATCATAAATTAGTTAAACGTACAAAAGTTAGTTAAGCAACATGAAAAATGTATTTTGCATAGTTGTTTTTCTTGTGGCCAGTCTTTCTGGTTGTGAGCCTCCCGTGACTTTTACTGATCCACAGCCTCTTGACACAGAGAATTTGACAAAATTCCCCAAACGGTTACAGGGTCAATATTTTAATCTAGATGACAATTCAATTCTGATAATTGACGAAGCATTAATACAAAAGAAATATGATTTTGAGGAAAAAGTTCACATTAATCAGCTTGACAACTCCTCGAAAATATTGGGTGATACGATTATTGACTTAGAGACGCACGAAAAAGATAATATACATCCGAGATGGGGACAGTCTGATCACACATATTAATTATACTGATACCTTGTTTAAAATTGACAACAAGAATGTTATCAGAAAATGGAAGGGATACTATTTCTTAAGTACTTGTTATGACGAATCAAGTTGGGAAGTCAAAAAAGTTCAGTTTTCAAAGGGACAACTGTTTTTGAGCAATATCTCAAGCGAACTTGAAATGGAGAATCTCAAAGAAATGGCAGAGATGCCTGATGATACAATCCCTCCATTTAAAATAGCAGCTACGAAAAAATCGTTTAAAAAATTTGTCAAGAACAATGGATTTGCTGATGTCCAAATTTTTGTAAAACAGAATTAGAATTATGCTCAGGAAAATAATTATTTAACCACATGTCATGAAAACTATACTTATTAATATTTTATTGATTTTTCTTTTCCAAAGTTTGTCAGCGCAAGTGACATTTCAGAAAGTGTATGGTGGATTATGTTGTGAATGGGGAGGGGCTGTTCAGCAAACTACAGATGGCGGCTATATTATTGGTGGCACAAATGAGGGTCCTGATATGTATTTAGTCAGGGTTGATTTCAATGGCGATTTATTATGGTCGAAGAGTTATGGAGGAACAGGTTATGACTTTGGGAACTCTGTCAGACAAACTACAGATGGAGGTTTTATTATTGTAGGAACGACTACGAGTTTTGGTTCGGGCAATAATGATGTTTATGCGGTTAAAACGGATGGAAATGGTGATACGCTCTGGTCAAAAACCTATGGTGGAATCGGTAATGATGAAGGTTATTCTGTTTATCAAACAACAGATGGAGGATTTATTATTGCAGGAAGAACGAATAGTTTTGGATCGTACGATGTCTTTTTAATCAGAACAGATACAAATGGTAATTCGTTGTGGAATAAAACTTATGGAGGATCATTAGGAGATAAAGGCTCTTTAGTTCAGCAAACATCAGATGGAGGCTACGTTATAGTTGGGGAAACTTCCAGTTTCGGTACCGGGGCTAACGATGTTTACTTAATCAAAGTTGATTCAATCGGTAATATTAACTGGTCAAGAACTTATGGCGAAGCATTTGATGAGCGTGGCTATTCGGTGCAACAAACTTTGGATGGAGGATACATTATTGTTGGAGAGACTCAGAACGGATCTTCTGTTTACTTAGTAAAAACCGAAGCTAATGGAAACGCATTGTGGTCAAAGATCTATGGCACTGTAGATGATGATAATGGTTATTCGGTACAACAAACTTCGGATGGGGGATATATTATTGGAGGAACCATCATCAGTTTTGGCGCACCTAATTCGGAGGCATATTTAATCAAGACAAATAGCACAGGAGATACCCTATGGACCAAAACATTTGGCGGAACCGGGTATGATGCATTTTCGGCAGTTGAAGAAACAACCGACGGGGGCGTTGTTTTGACAGGATCTATGGGGAGTTTCGGGAGCTCCTATAATGTTTATTTATTCAAAACGGATGTCAATGGGAATAGTGGATGTAACGAAAGTAGCACACAAACTAATGTAACTATTCCTGGAACAATTGTAACCAGTCCGGCGACAACAACGATTTCTCCTGGTTCGTTTGATTCTTCGCCGGCTACAGTTATAATTAGCGGAGGAGCAGACAGTACTTTATGTTCCACAGTAGGTTAGTGAAATGAATTTGCAACGAATGATACATTAGTTGCATTTCCAAGTCCATTTTCTACTGAACTGCATATCAAAACAAGAAATAGAACGAGTTCTGAAATTATAATTTATGATATTGGGTCAAGAAAACTATTGCAACAGAAATTTATTGGGGAGATTTCAATAAAGACAGATCAATTTGCGAGTGGTTTGTATATTTACAGGGTGCAATACCAAAGTGGATTGATCAGGAATGGAAAAATTGTGAAAAACTGAAACATTGTTGGTGGTGTTTATTATCGAAATAAATTGCCACAACCACTTTCTTTTAAAAGCATAGTTTATTAATTGTATGAATGTTTCGGAGCAATTTGGAATGTAAAAGAAGAAGCAGTATCTTTAATATTAAATACCTGACCGAGATTATTTTACTTCAGATTAAAGACTCGAAACTTTAATCAGACCCAAATTTATCATACTGTCCGTTATACATAAATGAGAAAAATTATATGTTGCGCAGTTGTATTGATTAGCCTTACTAAAGCGCTACTTGCCCAGCCATATACAGTAGAAAACGGAAAAACCAGACATCGATTTGCACAGTTGAATGTTGGTCTCGATACGTGTATTCTTGCCGGATGGTTCGCAGACACATTTTGTTAATTCCGAGGGCAATTAGAATCGGATGCACTTGAAAACCACACTGAAACACGAATAATTATTGGGGGTACACATTTCTGGGGTCATGCTGATTTTTACATTGGGATTCCGGTGGTCTCATTTGACAAGAACGGATTTCAGACGGGTGCTGAAACGGGAGCAAAGTATTTTCCATGGCGAATAGAAAGAAATAAAGTAAGACCGTTTGTCGGGATGTCGATGTTACCTGTGAGCTATAAGCAAGGAGAAGGAACAACTATGAAGCGGTTCAAATATCCAATCATGGGTGGAGTTGTATATAACAATAAGAATCATTTGCTGGAACTGAGTGGGGGATATAACTACAATAATTCAGGGACTTACTACATCACCGAGAATCCAAAAAGTAGATCTAAAAACTCAGCCATTCTGGATTTCTTTAGGATATAAATTCATGATAGAAACCACGCTTAGTGCAGAAAAGATTGGCAAAAGTGGCAGGACGAAATTACTTACGGATACTTTGTCACGGCGTAAAAAAACTAAACGGATTAACCCTTGCAATTGGACCTTCCGCAGCCTTTTTATTTGAAAGAATCCGTCCATAATGAACAAGTTGCGCCATATGCAGATCAACATAAAGAGCGCTGACATTTTTCCAGAGTTCGCATTAGGATATTATTTTCATAAACCGGATATTCACTTTGGATTAGCTTACAGAAATATAAAGAGCGAGTTGAAAGCATTTAGTTTTAGTCAGAAAGCATCGCGCCAAGCGTATACATTGGAGGCATATAAGTTTTTTGCAGATTACCATGGGTTTGCCGTATTTGCAGGGCCCGCTTTGAGTTATGAGCAGCTTGAAGTTACCGAAACCAACAAACAATTGCCAGACAAAGGCTTTTTTAATGGTTTTAAACCGGATTAACTTTTGTTGGGACATCAGACCAAATCGATTGCAATCGTGGTACCTGCGTACTAATTTGAGATATTTCCCAAATTTAAATGTGGAGATGTCGGATGGGAAAAATGTTTCATTAGATCAACTGGAGTTTAATTTTATACAATTAGTGGTATTTCCGAAGGATGTTTTAGGGTTTATATGCCCAATTCTTTTGTTGGAATGGAGCTGCCTCACTTGGTTACGTAGTTGACTGAAAGAAAGGTAAGCACAATTACTTTATTGACATTAATCAACTTCCCTGTTGACATATATCATATACCTTCCCACTTTTAGTATATAGTTTTGAATAATGATTTGGGGCAATTGGTTGAGGTAGTAACCATTGTTGTGGTGTGGACTTCTAATTTTATATTCTAAAAAATCGGACTAAGTGTTACGCAAATTATTTTTATTTACTGGGATTGGATTTCTGTTTTTAGTGTCTCTTTTAGGAAACGGCAAGCAAGATACCATCAGACTCAAATATTTTGTTAACACCTCATTGTTGTAATTAATCTTCTTAAACATAAAATCATGAAAAAGAAAAACATTTATTTGATGTCAGTGCTGGTCATGCTATTTCTCAGTTCCTGTGGAATAAACTCAGCAATTATTCTGAACCACAATCAAGCTGCTACGGAAGTTCAGTTGAGTCAAAACAACTTTAAGGTAATTGATCGTGTCAGTGGTAGTGCTGAAGTGGTTTACATTTTTGGAATTGGAGGGCTAAATAAAAGGCAACTATTCAGTAACGCCTACT
The DNA here is from genome assembly GCA_016713525.1 of Bacteroidota bacterium. Taxonomy (GTDB): domain Bacteria; phylum Bacteroidota; class Bacteroidia; order AKYH767-A; family OLB10; genus JADKJB01. The sequence continues at coordinate 10,853 of JADJOZ010000017.1, forward strand.
CAGAAATGATGAAAAATGCTAATTTATCAAATGGGTCCAAAGCTATAGCCAATGTGATTACAGAAGAACACATCAGCGGCGTTCCTCCTTTTTATGAGAAGAACTGTAACCGTGAGTGCCCATGTAGTTGAATTTACAAGGTAATTTCGGAAATATGAAAGCTGTAACAAACACATACTGTTGGGCGTCTTCCTTTTATCAGTTGTAGTTCTTGCTATTATACTTTTGGCGAAAAGAAAATCATAAGTACTGCCAAGATTTATATAACTTGTTATTAGTAATTATAGAAAAAAGAAGATTAAATCCAAAGTATCAAAATTGAATAAAGGAATGGCATTATCCCATGTTATGCCAAAGAATGCTACCATTGAACAGCGAATAGAATGGCATTTGGCGCATAAGGCCAATTGCTCATGTCGGGGTATCCCCTGAAAAACTTAAGAGGAAATGAAGAAAAGGCATATTGCTTATTGATACATAGCAAAGGCAATGCAGATCTTGTGATTTATTAATGAGTTTAATAAGTTCATAAGTGGTTTCATAGGGTACTGCTTCCTGAAGGTATGATATGTTTTTCTACATCATCTCTACATTCAGTTTGCTATATAAAATTAAAAGCAGAAATTATGAGTAATATTTACTATTTATTGAAAACCCATTATTTTAAAATGAGAATTGCTTTCTCCTTTGTGTACCTGATATTCATTTGTATAGTTCACAGGCGCAATGGGTACAAACAAATGGGCCGCATGTGGTGAAATTGTTTGTTCGGCAGGAAGCGGAAATGTTTTTAGTTTCCGAGTTATACCGGAGATGCAACCTGGTGGGCACAGTTATTTAGTTCCACCGATTCAGGAAACACCTGGACTCCTGTATTAGATGTGAAAATTACTACATTTACAGGGAATAGTTTTTCATGACACATCCATTTACGTTTGTGCTATGGATACCGGCATATTTATTTCAAATGATGATGGATTAAACTGGTATAATAGCACGTCTGCTTTAGCGAATCATAAATTTTACCATGCAACAGTTTGCGATGATAAACTTTTGCATGTGGAAATGGAGTTTACACGACGGAGGATGGGGAGAGGCTGGACTTCGGTATCAGCGGGATTAAGCACAACAGAGACATACTTGACATCACTTCTGATAGTTTGGATTTGTTTGCTATTACAGCACAGGAAGTTTATCATTCATCGGATTTCGGTCAAAACTGGCAGATAGCAAACAATGGAATTACCGGAATAGATTTTACACATATTGGAACGCACGATTCGACTGTAATTATTGGAACATTTTCTGATGGTGTTTATGTTTCTAACGATTTGGGCCAAACATGGTTTTAATACTTATTTTCCCGTAACATAATCCGTAATGTTGGCTTCCACGGTGATACTTTTACTGGTACTGATTGAAGATTCGGTGTATCACTCAACAGATGGAGGGTTAAGTTGGAGTAGCATAAATGCAGTTGCTCCCGGATTAAGGATTAACCAGATAACTGATTATAACGCACAATTACTAATTAGCACAGACGGTGGATTATATACTACATCATTTCCCGGGGATTCATGCACACTGATTGGATTACCGGCTGTGGATGTAGTAGAAATGGGCGGTTTTGGTGACGTAATATTTTGCTGGTACTATATGAAAACGGACCGAGTGCAGGAATAGTAGTATCCAAAGACAATGGCGAAACATGGTCTGCTGCAACAAACGGATTGCCTGGACAACCCCATTATGCAAATAAGGCCCAATGTTTTCTTGGCTGGGACAACAAAATGTTAGTTTCTGGCGTAATGATGGTTTATTTTATCTGCAGACACTGGCAGCACATGATTTGCCAAGTATAAATGGTATTCCAGCAGCACACATTGCTGCTTTGACCATTTATCAGGGAATAATATATGCAATAAACGATTCAGGACAAATTTATTCATCAGTTGATTCGGCTCCAAAGCTGGAGTCTGTTTTCATCAATTCCACAAATTTTATCCACTGTCAATGTTTAGGAAATTGAAATCAGGGATTCTGTTATTTATGTAGTAGCAGGAGCTGTTGCGGGAATGTTTAAATCGATAGATTTTGGACAAACTTGGTTTACCAGCAATAATGGCTTGACCTGCTTGAATGTATGGGCAATGGCAATTAAAAAGATAGTATTATAATTGTTGGAACACAACCTGATGGTTTGTTTATCTCATACAATTTGGGAGCGAATTGGTCTTTTGATTAATTTTAATAATCCCCTTCCATTAGTTCCAGATGTTGCAATTGCAAATAGTGTGCTACTTGCTGCAACCAGGCAGGGAGTCATGAATTCTACTGATATAGGAGTTACATGGAATTCATTTAACGATGGGCTTTATCAAAGATTTGAAAGCTACGCACTCAGGAAGTTTTATTTAAACGATGACTACTTGTTTCTTGTAAGCACAGGAGGCGGATCGTCCAGGTTTTCCATATACAAAATTCCTGTCAGTCAATTAACAGGAATTAGTGATGCACCGGTAATCACCAGGAATTGTTAGTATCTCCTAATCCAAATAACGGATCGTTTACAATTACTGCTCCTTCAAATATTTGGACATGGAACAGTTAAATTAGCAGTTTATGATTTTGCCGGAAAATGATCATAAATAAAGATATTTTTTTACAGATGTATCATTTACTTCTAAAGCATTAGAAGGCACGACGGGAGTGTTTATACTTTCACTTACATCCGGTAAAGCAACACGATCCGGCAGAATTGTGGTGAATGGGAAGTAGAATTTTGATTTAAGCGGTTTTTTTACCTGGTATTTCTGATCTTATCGTCTCTAAAGCAAATTTAATTCGTTTCTGGCATTCAGCGAGAATTTTTCATTTGGATTGCTTTCTGTCAGGTATTTAATTTGCTAAAAATTGATGATTAATTAATTATACAAACAATTCGTTTTGTAATTAATGGATTAAATTCTATCTTTAGAGCAAAATAGGGTAGATTAAAATTGACCCACGGTATCATTCTAATAGATATAATTATTGCCTTTATTTATTCAGTTATGGTACATACAACCTATCAATCTCATACAATATGTAAACTGATAACATTATGACAACTCAACATTATTGGCATCTTATCATTTCGGTTTAATGGTTCTTTTGTTTTCAGGATGTGCTCCTGAATATTCTAAGCTTAATCAAAGTGGCTTCCGAAAAATTGAAAGAAAAACTATGAATTGGCATGTAAGGATTTCAATGCTTCACAGCTTTGAACGACAATTATTGGCGGGCATATCAAAACAGAGGTGCTGCCTTTGCTTTTTGGGTAATTTTAAGATGGCATTAGATGATTTTGACGGGAGTATAACTATGCATCCTAATAACTCCCAATGCATACGAGGTTAGGGCAGTGTGCCGGATAGAATTAAATGATTACAAGGTGCTATTGAAGATTTTAAGGAAGCGATTAAGCGAAATTACCGGCTTGATAATTCATGTACCCGTTTAGGAATGGCTTTTATGCTAAAATGGATTCCTGTGAACAGGCAGTTCATTACCTCAAAATTGCAGTTGAACGCAAAGCTTATGATGCATGCAATGAAGAACTAACGTAGTTCAGCCTTTCAACATTGTGAGGCAAAGGCAGGAAATAAATGAAAAAATCCAAGGTATACTCAACATTATAATTAGATATAGGTTTAAAGATAACAGAAGCAACTCTATAATTGAAGAATCCAGACAGTACATGGATAAAGCCTAGAAAGCCATTACATAATTATAAATTCCGAGCGGGTTCAATCTATTGATATGAAAAATATAGTATTCATTATTTGTCTAATTGTTTCGGCCCAAACGGTATTTCCACAAAGCACTGAAACCGAAAATACAAAATTGGTATGAAATATTGAAGCACGCTGAAACACCTGAAGAGCAGGTGACGGCATGGAGTAATATTAGTGAATCTATGGTTATTTTGGTAAACCTGATAGTTGCCGGTACGCAAGTGAGCAAGTACTTAGGATTGCAACTGAATCAAATCAGGATTTATTATTGTGTCGTGCATATCTGTATTTAGGGAAATTATTTCAGCAATGTCAGTGATTATAAACAAGCTTTAAGTATGAATTTAAAAGTCTGAAACTGGCCGAGAACTGGATAGTTTATTTGATATTTGGATCCTACAAAAGAAATTGGAGTCAATTTAAAGAATTAAAAAATTTTGATGGCCTTAAAATATTTATTAAAAGCAATGCACTGTTCAGCGATTAGGAAGTGAGGGAGTTTATTGTCAAACCGAACCTACACCCATTTATCTAAAATATATCTGGAACTAGGTCACCTGATTCAGCTTTACGATATAATCAGATTGCTAAGAAAAATACTGACAGAAATCGGATGATTATGGATATGCAAGAGAGTACTGTACATTTTGCAATTGTTTATCAGGCAAAAGGAGACCAAGATCTTGCGGAGAGCTATTTTAAAAAGTGCCTTCAGTTCAGTAGGTTGAACAAAATGTTTGGTCCCTTTTGTTACATCCGCTACACGGTATGGTAAACATTTCAACGAAACAGGAAATTACCAGGAATCAAAATGTAGCGTTAAGAGGATATTTTAAAGCAGTTGAGGCAAAAGATAAATTACTAATCGCCAATGCGGCATCCTTACTACAGAAGTAGGTTATGCAAGCGGCCAAAAAGATAGTTCTTACTTACTCTGAAATAAAGGAAGCTTATACAGACAGTGTGTTTAGTGAACAACAAAGAAATCAGATACAGAACCTTTTACATTTGGCCGACAACAAGAACTTGAAGATCAGGAATTGGTTGTTGGAAGCAGAAAAACAACGAAGCCAGAACGATGTTATGCCCTTGATCGCAGTTAGTATTTTAACACTTATTTTGTATTTGATGCTTATCTTAGTTTTACCACAAATACTAAATTGATTGAATATTTTACGGGAATTAGTGGCATTATCGATTGTTTTCGAATTCCTGAATTTATTACTCCACCCATTTCTTGAAAAAAATATACACCATAATCCTTTTAATGTTGCTTTCGCTGGTCAGCATCGCAGCATTGCTTGTTCCCATGCATCACAAAACCGAAAAATGGGCAACCAGTAAGTTAATTGAAAAGAACAAAAGAATACTACTGGCTGCTGCCAGAAAAACAATACAACAACTTGGATGGGGGCGGAAAGGATGTTGTAGATTGAATTTATTGAGTTAAAGCTTGAAAAACAAAGAGAATAATTCAGATGAATCAACAATAGCAGTTTGATCACATTAATACCTTTCTAATGCAGTTTAAATATGCAATTTGTTATCCCGATAAGGAAGAAATTGATTTTCAGGAATTCTCTCAATTTCAGGGGATCAAGTAATTCATATTGCCCAAACTTATCCATGGATTGAACAACTGAATTATAAAGAGACTTTAGATCGGGATGACATGTTTTACAGTCCATCACTTTGAATTTACCCCCATAGAAAATAACAGGAGCTTTACGCTGACAGCCATCTATATGAAAGGAGATCTTGAATTTTCACTCTGGTATTACAGACCCAAGATGGTTAGAAATTCAGTAAAGGTGCATTGTGAGAAAATGGAGTTGACGATATTTGGGGCAATAAAATTTGATGACGCAATTAAGTATCTTAATATTTTTGTGAAAGGGTGATTATTCGATAATAGAAAATCTTTATGATAAAAAATAATCCTAAGAATCCAGGAACCAAACTTATTTGCCAATGATTATTAGATTATTTAACCATTCCGGACATTGACACCTTGCGCTCCTAAATTTTGTATTGTCGAATTAATTTATTTAATTTTGTATAGAATATTGAAAATACAAATAATTAGCTAGTATTTAAATAATTAGCTACATTTAACGAGCTTATAAACACGAAAGAATCGACTTTTATTATTTTGTTGACAATCATTATAACTTTTTTGTCTGGAGGTTTTGAGGAGTTATTAGCCCAAAACTACTGGAGTGATATCCAATTTCCACAGTAACTCAAAACAACGGATCACAGCAACGATTAGAATTATCGACTTACGATTCAACTTTGCAAACAACAGTCACGGCTTGCACCCAATGGATAACCGGTTATTATTTTTTTCAACTGCAAATGGAAAGTCACCGATTGTAACCACTATTTAAATCCGGATAGCCCAGAAGTCGGTATGGTTTGGGATTGTGATTTTTGTTTTTACATCAGTTTAATATTAAAGAGTTGGATATTCCAATTATTACCAACCAGAACCTTAAATGTCGTGAAATAATAGGTGGTATCTGCATATGAAGATGAATATTCTTCCAACAGTTTTTTTCTAACACCTACATATCATAAATATAGTATGGTGACTCATCAGTTAAGTAGTGTCAATATGGATACTCTGAATCTCACCTACCTCAGATATGGAATTTGAAGGCGCCAAATATATTTAATGGATTATTACATTGAAGATACTGATGAGGGATTCCAACATTGCAATCCGTTGGCAGGAAGATTTGGGTCATTTTTTATTCGGATGCGCAGGATGGTACTATGAAAAGAATGAAGAGCACTTTGCGGTTGATGGCAGCTGTTCGGATAATTATTCTTGTGTCTCATTAGACCCTGAATTGAATTGGTAAGTGAACACCATTATTTCAAACGACAGGAATGAGAAACGGGTATTTTTACTGCGAATAACCAATGGCCTCTATTCTCTGGCTATATTTACTTATGAGGGTCGGCATTCATCAGATGACCCATGATTCAACCAAGGAAATCTAACAGCCGGTCCCTTTGCGAAAGTTAAAGATCGCGTTGCTTCTTATACGGCATCGAGTAATTGAACTTCTCATCAGGATTTATTTTTAGTCCATGATCCTTTACAAGGCTTCCCTTAAGCAAAAGATCTGGCAAAGACACCAGCAGGGTTAAGAACATTCCAACTATTATTACCGAACTGTTCATTGGATAGATGCAAACCGTTTACATCTTATAGTTATGATGAACAACAGGTTGGGGTCTGTAATTTTTCACTCCATTACTCATGCAGGTTTACCTACTCGTGATTTTCCGGCATACCGACGATGTTCCCTTGGTCCATGTCAGAACATCTACCTGGAAAGAGCAACTTTATTTCGACATAAAGATGGTGTCGTATCAACGGTAACTAATAATTTATAGTATTTATATGAATTGCAATCCCAACCTTATAATATTTGTATGTATAAAGCATCCGGATTATGCTATTTGTCAATGACACTTTCAATTTATGTGGATTTTGGCCTTGGAGCATGATCTTGCAAAAACGTTGATTCTGTTTGTATCGGTATGCCAGGTGGACTTAAACTTGTCTGGATTTCCAAGGAGATATACAATGGTAATCCAGTACCAATTCAAATAATTGGCAGGACATTACAACAACTGGCTTTGACCCTGGTGCAATCAGTTTAATCCCTGTTTCAAGCTCATATTACAGGAGCAAAAGTTATTGATGGAATATGTAGTCTGATTTATTCCGGCCATAAATTTGTATTTAGATTAACAAGCACTGCCTGAACAATAGCATCGGCAACAATGGCAGCTTGTATCGGTCAAGAAATAGTATTACATGCTGCAAATTATAACGAACATTAAGATGGGAAATTTCCGGAGTCCGCTGGACAGTTATTCCTAATGCAACAGGCGGATTTTCAATAGATGGCTTGTCTGTAAATACAGAATACAGGTTTTTATCATCACCAGTATTAGCAAATTGCCCTGCAGACACATCCCCTACAATACAAGTTAACGCCTTGCCTTTAGGCATTATTCTCGCCTTTAACCGGGGTGAATACGTGCGGGCAAGATATGCTCTTGCTTTCATGAATGGAACAGGAGTTTTCCACTTGTACTTTTCAAATGTTAACGGAGCACCTATTATAAATACTCGGATCCACATACTCACCATTTGTTTCAAGTACTACTACATACTATGTAAGCTTCGTTGGCAGGTGCTGTAGAAACTGCAGGTTTAGCAGATACTTGTAGGTGTAATACATCAATAGGACCGATCACTGGCAGAGGACTTAGAGTTGTATCTTCAGAGCCAGGATATTTGGAATCAATTACTCTTTATCCAATGTCTGGAGGAGTTACAATTGCTCTATGGAGTCTGGATAATCTTAATTTAGGTTCAGTTTTATACAATATATCTACACCTTCGGTGGGCGGCGAAATACCTTTGGATTTAAATTAAACGCAAACCAAAATTATGATTTAAAGTTTTATTAATGATCAATAAATTTTGTTAAAAACGCCGGTGGCTTTTCACCTTATAGTAAACCCTTACCGTCGAGTCTGGATCATATTGGGAAGGATAATCAACGGATATTTTCTACACCGACAGCTGCCTTTGCAATTGATAAGTAACATTGTTTTTCTGAAAGGTATGTCACCCAGGATCCTGTTACAGTACAACACACTCCTGAAATTGTAGGCACGCTATCAGCATTGGGGCTCAACAAACTTTTGCCAGGGCACTGGGTTGTTTGGCTAAAGCACCAACGGGTAGTGGAAATGCACAAGGGTATCGTCATGATTTTCCTTATTAGCAATGCAACAGGAAGCCAAATTATACAGCAACAAATTTCCGGCTCTACAGTGCACAGATTTATAATGCCGGATGCAGTGTGACACTACTTCCTGGGTTCAAAACTGCATTCCTTGCATATCCACGTTTGATCTGGAAGAAAAACTATAATTACTGATGAATTTAGATAGTAATTTAATGTTTTTATCAGAGCATCCATCAGCAATTGGTATTGAAATGCGGAGCACTCCCCAAACAGCATCATTAGCAAAGTAGTCATTTATGATTTAAACGGTCGATTAATCAAACAGCAGAACTGGACAATCATTGAAGGCTCTAATAGTATCAACATTGATGTAGCCAATCTCAATGCAGTTTGTTATATTGTAAATGGATTAACTAGAAATAACAGTCATTACTAAATGGGCAAAGCATCAACAATGTCTGATTAGGAAAAGGAAGCACAAATGACCTTTTGTATGTAAGTAAATAATATTGAAAATTTAATGAAAAAAAGAAAATATTAATAATGAAAAACAGCCGGAATGGAAATACTCTTCCATATTTCCATTCCCGTTACTGGGTTGTTTCTGCTGTAAGAAAGACCGAAAAGCATTCGAGTAACTTATACATGATTTTGGAACTGTTTTTGGAATTGTTAGTTTAATTAATTTGATAAATGAAATTGTTAAATAGTAAATTTAATTTAATGTCTCACTTGCTTTAATCCAATATGCTCTGTGATGGTG
>JADJOZ010000018.1 GCA_016713525.1 Bacteroidota bacterium
TTGAGCCTTTATATACGTTCCAAAAGTACTATTCCTAATTAGCCGAATCATTCAATTTTTAAACTCTCTAGGACTCTCATATGTCAAAAATCGGAAATTGAATAAAAGATTTATAGGATTAGTTTTTCATGTTTTAATGCCAATCAGCTTTTGTTGGTTTTTGTGATCAGGGAATGGCTTACATTGATGGTAGAATTGCTTGATGAAAGTGATGATGTGGAAGTTAAGGTGATGGTTTAGCTCATTACCTGGGAATGCCTTGTCGATTTGCAAACTAAAAATAGTGTAAAGAGAGTTCAAAAAGAATCATAAATAATTTAGCACAAAGGAAAGGAAGAGATTTGTGCCAGTCAATAGACGAGGGTAAATGAGCTTCGGGAATCATTGATCAATGCTTGTCATTTCAGGAGACAGATTGAACTCACATCAATCGCCTTAGAAAATCTTATAGATGAACTCCTTTTTTCTCAACACTGGATTACAGAATTTATTCAGATAAATTGAAACGGCTTTTGACTACTTGAACTTTCATTTTAAATCTGGAACAGTTTTTAAAATCGGTTTTATTGAAGAAACCTTAAATTATTTTACGATAATGATTGTATGTTTTGGATAATGACATGTCGATTCTTGATGCTATATTAATTGAAATTTGATAAAGTCAGTCATTTATCTTAAAGGAGCAAGTTCACGAAATTTATTACCATCGAATAAAGGTAGTGAGTATTCTGTAGGACATGTAATTAAAAAATCTGAAGTTCATTTGTCAGTAAAGATTTACCATTAAGCTCTTGAACATTTTTGAATATTTGAAAGAAGTAAGCCATAGGCTGGAGGATAGAAGAAGTTTTTATTTGTTGGAGTTAAAATATGGATGCCAATTTTGAAGTCATATCTTACAAAATCATTTACAGCAGATCCATATCAACATAGAAATCATTTAAATAGAAGTAAGGATGCAGCCCATGGTACTATTCATAATCTAAGCAAAAACTTTGGAATGACGATTCTAAGATCAGTTTGATTTGGAATGTAAGAACGCTCTTGCAAAAGAGGATGTTAACAGTAAAGATGAATTTCGACTGTATCAAGTATTTTGAACTTAGGCCAGATCTTGTTTGTAAAGTATGTCAGCATATGAAGATTCTTCCTTTTATGATTGTTATCAATTTTGATTCTGCCGGTTTATGGACAGCACTTTAGGGACATTTGTTTGAACGGTCCGGGCATCAGCTATCTTCCTTTGCCCAGGAACTTCATGTTTTGTCCATTTCTGATTTGCACCTTGAATTCAGCATTTCCTTTTATTTGCAGGGAAATTGTTTGTTCTAAGTTATAAGGAATCCTGGGCTATCACAGCTGAAGTTTTTGGCCAAGCTCATTCACTTTGTTTCACAAATGAGGTAATTCCATTTGAAAAGGGAAATTTGCTGAAATAACAAAACTTTTAGCAACTCCTGAAAACATATCAAAGAACAGAAAGAATCCATTAGGGCTAAGACCTATTTAGCGAGGCAAACAGATTACTGAATAAGAATTGAAATCTCGAAAAATTTGGTTGAATTTAGTAACGGCATTACAAAAGAAAGTGATTTTATAAACGTAATACGCAATATCAAGAAGATTCAATCCTGAAGGTTATTTAGCTTTTCACGAGACATTCAAATGAAAGTAGCGCTAATTGCTGTTGAAACCAGTATGTATAAATGATGTTAGATCTTATATTGAATCCAGGGATCAATATGGATCATATTTTGAGAAACTGGATACCTTTTCAAAGGAATTATTTTGGGGAAGCCATGGTATATAGCCCTGATTTGGCAAGAGAAGCCAGTTTTCAAAAAGAATTTCTAGTCTCTTCTGGATGGATTTTTAGCAGGCTCCATTAAAATTTCTTATAATAAGACTGGGATTAGATGTGAAGGCTCTGTACCAACGATAGTGATAGAAACATAATCGCATCACGGTCTGCACAGACAATACAGGAGGGCAAGTCCGAAGTTAAAGCTGCCAATATTCAAGTATTAATTAATAGTATATCCTAAGGCCATATCCGTTAAAGGATAACTCTGAAGATATTGAGGGTAATTGACTATTCAGAATTACTGAACTTGATAAAACAAAAGAATACGCATAAGTTGGGAGACACTTGTAATGCTGTAACTTTGGAAGATAATAAGCGTTTTTAATTGAATCTGCTAATATTATTGTCAACAGACTTTTGTGCTGATATCAGAAAATTAAAAGCATTTCTAAGAAAGTAATCGACTCATTGTAGCATTAGCTGATCAGTTTTTGCTAATTTGATACTCAAAGAACTGGATGCAAATGATATCAACTACAAGTTGGAAGCAAAGCATAACGAAAGCAGAAAAAGAGGCTTTATGATGAAATTCGGAAATTAGCTTTTAGTAATTCTAACGAATCAGAAGAAAGATTCGATAACTCAAATTCTTTTTTACAGTACCATAGAATCAACATTTGACCTTAAAACCTGAAGTTTCATGATCTTTTCTTGCACAGAGATGAAACAAGTAATAACTTTAATGAAGTTGTTAAGAATATTGGTATTTCGGGTATCATAAAATTGATTGAATATGTATTGGATGTTGGTCGAAACCCTTCGTGGATTAGAAAACGATTTCACTAAATCCCCATCCATTTTTATCACATATATATTTAAGAAACACCTGAATGGATCAGGCACATTTCAGAAGAAACATTGGTAAGAACAAAAGGGGTGGCAGGTTGGTTTCTTACATAAATACTGAGGATTTGATTCACATTTACACATTCAGACTTCATTAGTAAAGAGGAAGGCGTTGAGTACCGTACTGTCTATAATCAGTTGCTTTATGATAAAGTGTCTGAACCTTATTCTTTGTAGGATTATTATTAGTAAATTATTGGGTTCAATCAGGATGTGAAATTATTGGAAAGGATAAGTTTACCTGACGTTTAATTCTAGGTTGTTATAGGGACTCATTTTGTAGTGCTGACATATTTAAAGAAAAATTCTAACGAAAATCATTCAAAGCTATCCTTCGGATTTTCATGTAACCTTTATTAGATTATTTCCACCAGGGCAAAATATCATATTACCGAAAGACATATTATACCAAATATAAAAAAGAAAAGATTTGATAGAAGTTATAAAAAACGGAATTTCAATCATTAATGGAGGTGAAGTTTTGATAAATAACTATATGAAAGAGCTTTTCAACCGACTTGGATTATTAAAAGACGATCAGTTTGTGAAACCTGCATCAACAAAAGGGATAATTTCCCCTTCATTATTTTTGTTTCAGGAACTGATACAATTATAATGCAGAATGACATTCTGATTAATAAGATTTTTTGTGGGTTTCTTGTTGATGAATACCTGGATTTCAGATAAATCTGGATACAACGATAAATCAATTATTGACGGATTGATTTCTGCAATGATAAGTCAATGGAATGCCATAAAACAAGCACTATTATTGATGGATTCAGAGGCAACTGGTTGATAAGAGAAGGTATACTTTCCAAACAGCAAGACAAGTTAAGTCTTAGTATTGAGAAAAAGGTTTATGACATATTGTTAAATCAATCTCCTTTTTCTTTTTCTGTGATTCGATTTCCGTGGATGTCGGAGACGCTATATGTAAATTGGCCTACTTATAAATTCAAAATATAAAATATTCAAAACCTAAATTTATTAACCATGAACACTTACGATGATGATTTACACAAGGATGTTGAGAACATTCTACAGGAACAGCAACTGATGTTGTTGAACCAGTTAAACGCAAAAGATGCACAAGTCTTGATTGGTTTTCGCTCAGGGCGAAAGAGACAGATGTGAAGAGGAACTCACGGAGCACAAAGGAGACCAGCTGAAAAACTGTTGTTAGCAATTGGCTGTGAATTATTCCGAGTGTTCAACAAATATTTTGCTCGCCGCCAATCAGGCCAGTGCAGATACTCAGAATGCAGCGAAAAAATTCAACCATTGCTGCTTCAAATCTCCAGTTTGCGGCTAATGCCATCTTGAGATTAGCCGGAGATGTTGGCAATGCATGCAGTATTATAAATGCAGCCGATAGGGGGTACTGATTTGTATAATCAGGCTATCGCATCAGAAAAATACATTGATGATGTTGCGGTTCTGGCAGAACAGATTTCGGATATTGCAATGAACATGGCAGGAAAAGTATCTGAAGTAATGGCCGGAGATGTTGCCCAAATTAGCGGCTAACGTTGATGCTGATATTTAGTCGTTTTTAAGTTTAGCCACTAATCAATTCGATACAATTAGTAATGTGAGTGTGTGAATGACAATTCCAATTGGGCTGCTTCAAAAGTTGCAACCAATATAGCGCATGGAAACTTGCTTACTGCAGCAGCTGAGTACCGCGCAACAGAGACAGTTTCACTAAAAAGTATTAATCAACTAAATTTAGATCTTTCTGTTAATCAGCATGGAGAGAGGCTAGGTAAGCAATTTACAGTCACTTTTAACAACTATATTACACCATTTGAAATCAAGAGTTTGGTGAAATCTGAGAATAGTGGTGAAAATCATTTAGTTGCAATTGATCTCTTTTTATGTGATGTTTGTTAAGGAAAGCAAAGTAAGTCCTTCAATCTCAATAGTGCTGAAGCTCTTATTGCACAGGCAAAGACTGATTGTTATGTCAAATTAGCATACGATCCAACCATTCCTCACCATGTTCTTGAGTTTCTTATTGGTGTAAAACCTGATTCAAACACCGCCATTAGACAATTTGTATAGCATTTATGATACAGATGGTAAAACAATTGAATTGGGCCTCAACTACAGTGCATTTGTTGTTGTAACATTCACTCCTGCTTACAAAAAGTATCTTGATAACTTCACTGATTTTATTTCTGCACCGTCAGATACGTTTACACTTACACGTAGAATTGGAAGCCCCTTCACTGGATCAAAAATTGATTGATGATAACAGGAAGAAGAAAACTCCACAGATTACTCAAACCTGAAATTTGACCTCTGCTTCAGATGAAGAAGCATTTGCAACCGTGGAATTTGATGGCCCAGGTGCCAATGAGGACTTGAAAAATAGTGTGGAGTATCGTTGTATTTTGCTGAAAGTAAAAAGACCCTGAATATGCCGGATTGATTACCGAAACTAAACCGGGTATTGAAAACAGGAAACATGAGTTACCCAGAAAGGAGTCATTCAAATGTCGAAATTATTAGAAGGCTTAGACATTATTAATGTAAACCCCGATGAGGATATTGAATTACTTCTGGTAAAATAGATTTCATTTTCAATACTTTCATAGCAAGTCAGCTTGCAGTTGGGAACTATACAAAGGTGCATGAAGTTAAACATGAAGAGGATAGGTATTCTATTACTTTCAATAATGAAACACTTGATAATTTTGGCAATGCTATTAATAGCGGGCTTATTATATCCCCGCTATTTATGCAGTATATAATGGAAGTGCATCAAAAAGCAGTATGTTCCACGGTTCACTTTCCAATTGGTATCACACGAAGCTATAATGATAAAGTATAACAGTATTAACATTTAAATTCTTAACAATATGTCAGACTCAAATACATTAACCATGCGGCGGCTACAATTTCACGCATGAGAATAACCGAAGCAAAAAGGCCGAACTAGATGCTATGTTAATTCAAATAATTAATGCGCAGGCGAAAGTTGATGAAAAGCAAACGATATTAAATTCTCTAAGTACAAAAGTTCAGAGTATTTAGTCAATATCTGAAAGATGCTGAAACCAACCGAACAACTGCATTAAGTAATCTTGAATTTGTTCTTAAAATTAAGAGCGAAGTTGAAAATCTTGAATCGCAAGCTGATTTACTCAAATAACTGTATTCGAAATGCAAGTGAATTCTCCTATGAACTGATTTCAAAGCTGAGTGATATGGTTCGTCAGTTGGTGTTTGCTGCAGAGGTAGTAAATAAATTCTCAAATGCAATTGTGCGTAAAAAGGCTTTGAACCCGTTAATATCAAATGAACTGGTTGAACTTAGTGCAACCATGGGAAAGATGCAAATACAGCAGTTGCGCTTTCCTTGACCGCATTAAAATCGCCTTATACTGCTAATCTAAATAGTTTAGATGCGCAAAGTACCATAATGCTTAGTAAAAGTTTATTAGATAAATTTGTTGGTAAATTAAATACCTCGATAGAAATGATTAGTATCGATAATGGTCTTGTTACTGTTTTAAAAGATATTTATGCAGGAACCAAAGAAAATTATCAACAAAAGCTCGATGCAAACCAAAGTGTATTGAAACAGTTCAGTAATGCCCGTACAATTTTGAGGCTGCAGCAAGCAGATTAGCATCCTTGCAAAGCCGGTTATGCTGCAGCTTCTGCAGCGGCACTTGCCAACTGAGAAATTATTTAAAAAGGTCTGACTTTCGAACATGAAGTCAGACCCGTTATCAGAAATCTGTTATGGAAAACATATTAGATAAGTTTATCACCAAGTTTTATTATCATACGGGCGGCTATTTACCTGTTTTACCCTTGAATAACCCAGTATTTCCTGGCGACTTTTTCATTGGGAGAATGGAAAGATGGTTGTCTTGGGAAATATTTTCAATTGCAGATGAGTGACAGACTCATAGTGTCTGATGAATTGCCTTTAAATCCTGTCAATTGGAATTTTGAGGATGGCGTATCAAATGCTTTTTCGGCGTAGCAAGGGCAAAGCAATCTTTGATACAGAAAAGGACTTTGAATTCAGCAAGCTCATTTGCAATTTGCAGAATCGGGCAGTTTTCGGTTCCACACAATTAATCCTGCAACAATACACCTTTTAAGCTGGGGCGAAATAGCAGAAGGGTTGATTATCAAATTCACACAGACGTATTTTAGTTTTAGAGAAGTTTCAATTGTTACAGAATGTGCTTTTGCTGATGAATGGTCGCTTGCCATTGCCGGCAAGCCGGGCGCTGAAATGGAACTCGCAACTTCACAGGATGATGAAACACTTGTCAACATATTTTCAGTGAAGGAGTTAAAAACCATCCAGACCAAAAATATTGGTATCCATGAACAAATTAAGAAAAGGAAAACCGGTTTATTTCAAAGCAAAGAAGCTTGCAATGAGACAAGAAGGCCTGCTAGATCTTAAACAATCTATGTCCAACTTATGTGAAGGAAGAGACCAATGGGCTTTTAATAATTTCAATAGAAAGTACCACTTTGATATAGGAACTAACTTTATCCCACGCTTTATGCAGAATAACATCAAACTTCTCGATATGATACCTTCCAATCAGATTAATCCTAATAATGCCTTAGAATTTTTCAGATGGGACGATTCCGGTTTAGATGATATTAAACTATAAAATTGTAATGACAGATTCGGAAAATATTTCTGTATTATTAACTGAATTAGAGTGGCTCCAAAAGTCATCGGCCAAGCTATAAAGAGTTATTTTCTTCAGGAAGGACACGAAGCAGATTGGAGAGAAATTGCGCCACCCGATTTAACCGGATCTGAGACGCCATACGGAATTACTGTTAACAAATTGAATTTGGATATTTATGAAAGAGTATCGCTGGCATTAGTTCTGGCCCCGCAATTCAAACCCGAAGTTCTTGATATTTTTTATGGTAGAAACCGACTATATGACAGGATGTATACAGAGTTTGGCGGAATAACTGATAAAACACACTCCGGGTTGCTTCCTACCATTCAAACTTTGTGTTTTCTTCTTGCGGGATCGCGGACAGATTTGAAAGCAAAAGCGTTTTCAATTGTTTCGAATTCCGGTAAGTTAGTTGAGGCGAAATTAGTAAGAGTTGAGCAACAAGCAGGAGGCACTGTCTATGTTGGTAGTTTAATTTCATTAACAGATACCGCAGTCAATTATTTTGTAACAGGTACTGCA
Source organism: Bacteroidota bacterium (assembly GCA_016713525.1). Taxonomy (GTDB): domain Bacteria; phylum Bacteroidota; class Bacteroidia; order AKYH767-A; family OLB10; genus JADKJB01. The sequence continues at coordinate 7,912 of JADJOZ010000018.1, forward strand.
AATGATTTGAAACCATCTGATTCATTTCCTGCACATGAAATTACTACTTCTCTTGAACGGAAGGATTTAATACTAAATGAGCAAACCAAAAATCAACTTGAAGAGATTGAATTATGGATCAAGCATGAAGATACCCTGCTTAACCAATGGAACCTGAGAAGATTGTTAAATGCAGGTTATAAGGCTCTGTTCTATGGCCCACCAGGAACTGGGAAAACGCTTTCGGCTGCAATGCTTGGAAAATGTACCGGCATGAAAGTTTTCGGATCGATCTTTCTATGATGGTTTCAAAATATATAGGAGAAACGGAGAAAAACCTAAGCCGTATATTTGAATCGGCTGCCGAATCCAATGCGATCTTGTTTTTTGATGAAGCGGACTCTCTTTTTGGTGCAAGAACAGCTACCAATTCTTCCAACGACAGATACGCCAATCAGCAAACGGGATATTTGTTCCAAAAAATCGAAACCTATCCCGGAGTAATCATTTTGGCCACGAATTTGAAGGACAATATTGATACTGCCTTTACCAGAAGGTTTCAAAGTATAATTAATTTCCCACTTCCTACAATACGTGAAAGGGAAAAACTTTGGAAGAATATTTTTTCGGGTTATTTTGAAATGGACGTGGATGTGGATTTTGGAATGATCGCGGAGCAACACGAATTATCAGGAGGTGCTATTACTAATGTGCTTCGCTATTGTGCCTTGAAGGCTGCAGAAAGTAAGTCAAATGTAATTCTGTACCCATGGATGCTTCAGGCCATTCAGAAAGAGTACAGGAAAGAACACAAAGTGATGATACTATCAAACTTAACTGATTCATGAAATGAAAGTTGTTTATAACCAATCTGTTTGTCAAGGAGCAACACCCTCAAATGTGTGAGTTTTGCATATGATGAGTGGCGCCTGCTTTTTGATAAGGTTCAAATTCGATATTGGATGGCTCAGGTGCTTAATAATTGCCAAAAGCCATACGGATTACATATCAGAGGATATCTCTTAGGAGAACAAATAACTTATTTGATTTTGGAAGGTGACAGAGCTTCATATAGAAAATTCTACAAAACTTTGAACAAACATTCCTTGGTTATGTTGAGAAGTTACTTTAAAATTGATGATGTTCAAGCTAAAGCTGCTGATAAGTATTTTAGCAAAAGAAGAATTAGTAATATGTCAATGTTTCAAATTAAGCAACTGCGAAATTCTGATTATTGTAATGCTTTACTGAATGAGCCTTTGATTTATCAATTTCACAATCACGGATTCATTTCTTTTTATGAGTATGCAATTCAAAGCAGGTTTTGTTCACGAATTGATTATGAAGATGGACAAGGTCCCGTAACAATAGAAAAGACACAATTCAATCATCCAATTCAAGTGGAAACAGTTTAAAAAATTTGGGAATGGCAAATTCAGCTGAAAAAATTGTTTCAACGAAAGTATCTACCCGCCACAGGGAGTATGTAGCAAATTCACAGCCACAATCTGTTCCTTATCGAGGCAGCTACCTGGTTGATAACAGGTCTGATGAAGCAATTCAAAGTAAAAATCTCAACAAGTCAGGAAGAAGCGAAGATACAAAGCGGTATTTGAACAACTATCAGGTCATTCATTCGATGATGTCCGGGTTCATTATAACTCTGATAAACCGAATAAAATTGGGGCTTATGGTTATGCCAGGGGCACTAATGTTTACCTGGCTCCAGGTCAGAATCGTCATCTTCACCATGAACTCTGGCATGTTGCCCAACAAAAAGCAGGAAGGGTAAAAGCAAATTTAAGTTTCAATAAACTTCCTGTTAATAATGATGTAAATCTTGAAAGGGAGGCTGATCAGATGGGAGATCTTGCTATGAAAACGATTCAAAGAAAAAGCGCTAAGGTTCAAAATAAGCTTAACTTTCTTTCTCCGTCGCCTGCTTCTGTGGCTGCAACCATTCAGGGTAGATTTTATGAACAAATGCCAGATGGTTCTTTCACATGGTGGAGGAGACCAATGATATTTGCCGGTGGATCTAATGCATGGAGGCCGGTTTTAGATCCTGTAAATCACCTTCAGATTATGCATCAGGGGTATGGTGTTTGGACACCAAGTTATAAAAGAAATTTGGACCGGCAAAGAGTTAAAGGTATTCGTGGAGCAGATGGAAATACTACCGGACTCAGACTTGGTACGGAAGATTTACACGGAGCCCTGCGCCATGGCCTGGAAGCAGAAGTTGGCCAGCATCTATGCAACATGGTAATAGTGCGCAAAACCAACGAAATGCAGTTATTCCAGTAGTTCCGCAAAGCCCCGATAATACAGCATGGGGACATCAACTAGCTATGCAATGGGGAGGCAGAGCTCGTATTAACAACGCCGCTTCAGCTACCAATAGTGCACTACCTGGGCAACCTGCACAAGAAGAGTATCAGACCATTGTGGAAGATGCTTTATCAAGATTTTGTGCTGACCACCATGTTCCCTTAACTGAATTCAGGATAAAACATACCGCATATCTCTATCCCGGAACACATGTTGCCAAGTATATGCGCATTAAAATATATCGTGAAAATCCACCGGGAAATATTATTAAAGTCGTGGATCAAAATACTCCCGATGATGCTCAGTACCTTGCTGGCGGCAGAGCACAAGCAGGAACCGCTAGACAAATATTTCAATTGCAACTTGAAGCTCAACTACTGGCCAACCTTCCTTTACATGCCAAAAGGGCTACCAACCCGACCGTGGTAATGTCGTGGAATAATCCGGGAACAACCGGTGAACGTCCTTAAGTTAGATTGCAAACTGATAAATCTAAAATTTGATTTTCACTTTTTTGGAAAGTCTAAATATTATTTTATAAATTGCTATATTATTTAATATACAATTTTAGTTTTCTGGAATACATGGCATTTCTTGTCATTAGTTGAAATAACACTTCCATTCATTGTAATTGCATCTGAAATAGTTGATTCATAATGCCATTACTAAATCACATGCATCTTATTGATAATATAAGCAATATTTGCTTGCTTTGTGTGATTAAAATATTCTATGTAAAATTGATTCTATGTATCAAGAAACAATATTATTTTTGTGTTATTATTGATTGTTGTAAAGGATTTTATATTTTCACCTCACTCTATAAAGGTTTTAATGCAAGTTTAAAATGAAATTAGTAACTCTCGAAACCCCCAGATTAATTCTCAAAGGATTCAGGCCGGAAGACATGAATTACATTTTTAGTAATCTGAATGAAACGGAAATTATGCAGCTTTTAGGACACCGGAATGATGAGGAATTTTGAAAGAACAGGAAAAGCAACAGAAAGGTTATGCAACTTATAATCGGAGTTTCTTACTTTTTATTACATGAAAAAGAATCAGGAATAATTATTGGCCGTTGTGGATTACATAACTGGAACCCCGAACATTTTCGGGCAGAAATTGGCTATAATATGATTGAGGAAAACTTCAAAAGAAAGGGCTTTATGAGCGAAGCACTTGAAGCCATTATAGCCTATGGGTTCAGTGAATTAAATTTAAACCGGATAGAAGCCTTAGTTGCTCCCGGGAATGTTCCATCCATAAGATTGCTGGTAAAGAATAATTTCATTCAGGAGGCAGTTCTAAAGCAGCATTATTTTCATGAAGGAAAATTCGAGGATTCAATAGTATTTGCTTTGTTAAGGGCGGATTACTTTGAAAATATTTAACCCGCATTTGAAATGCAATGAAGCCACTTTTTAAAAACAAATTTCTACATCGATTCGTTCACATTTTTGGAAGCGATTATTTTAATTAATAAAAAGGAAAGATTGTTGCAATGTTAATCGCCTGACATCTCAGGCATATCAACTGGTATTTTAAACTATTTTTGTACCAGGCAATTGGGTTAATTGACAGTCAGGAAATCGGAGTTACAAATATTTAATATAAAATTCCTGACAACATTAAAATTGTTAATATTATGTTATTTATAATACTCTAAATCATCAATCACCACTAACAAACATTAGGATACAAATCATCTTTTTGAAATTAATTTATTGGCGATTTCAGTTCTCAGAAGTTAGTTTGAAAGCAAATTATTTAACAGGTAAAAGTATAGATTCGTGAAAATCAGGCGTTGTAAAAAGTATATTTAGCGGACTACTTTTGTCCACATAATTTTTAAACGTTTTTCCAATTCTACCGCATGAAAAACTACTGCAGATGCTAACATACAAATTGCCAGCTCTTCTGCTGATAAAGGTTCTGTTTTTAAAATTTCGTTTGCGGCTGGGATATATATAACCAGCATCTGTAAAAGAAATGTGAACAATACTGAAGATAATAAGCGAATATTTGTAAATATTCCCTGCTGATATAGAAATTCTTTTTCACTTCGTATTGCCAGTACATGGCCTAATTGAGACAATGATAATACCGTAAAAACCATTGTTTGCCAATGATAGTTTTGTTCCAATGCAAAAACCTGAACACCTATCGTAACAGCTGCCATCAGCATTCCTACCGAAAGAATATGGTAACTGGTTCCTCCTGCAAACAAACTTTCGTCAGTTTTTCGGGGTGGTCTTTTCATAATATCTTTTTCGGCTTTTTCTTCTGCAAGAGCTAATCCCGGCAGTCCGTCAGTGACCAAATTAATCCATAATATGTGAATCGGCAATAGTGGAATTGGCAAACCTAAGAGTGGTGCCATAAAAATTGTTAATATTTCAGCCATATTACAGGTCAGAATATACTTAACAAATTTTCTTATATTGTCATAAATTCTTCTGCCTTCCCTCACGGCTTTTACAATAGTTGCAAAATTATCATCCAATAAAATCATACGGGAAGCTTCTTTGCTGACGTCAGTGCCCATAATTCCCATTGCAACACCTATATCGGCGGCCTTTAAGGCAGGTGCATCGTTAACCCCATCCCCGGTCATTGCTACAAAGTGCTTCTTGCTTTGCAGGACTTTAACAATTGTAAGTTTTTGTTCAGGTGACACTCTGGCATACACACTTATGTGCTCTATACAATTGTTAAGTTTTTCGGGTGTCATCTCCCTTAATTCACGCCCGGTAATTACTTGTTCGTGTTCCTGTAATATACCAAGCTGCCGTGCTATTACGGCTGCTGTTGCCGGATGATCTCCTGTGATCATTACTGATTTAATTCCTGCCGTTTTACAATCCTGAATAGCTTGTTTTACTTCTTCCCGTGCAGGATCCATCATCCCGACTAATCCCGCAAAATTAAAATCGTACTCTATAGTGGTCGCTGAAATTGTTTCAGGTAACCGATCAATTACTTTATAGCCTAAAGCCGTTACGCGCAAACCATTAGTAGCCCAGGTATCTGATAAAGCTGTTATTTTTTCGATTTTATTATTTTGTTCAAGAAGAGCGGTAACTGATTCGGTAGCCCCTTTGATTAATACCAGGAACTGATCGTTAAAAATGTGAATAGTTGACATGCATTTACGGGTCGAATCAAATGGCACTTCTTCAACACGAGGAAAGTCAGCTACAACTTTTAAATAAGTATCTAAGGAAGTTTTTTTTATTGCAAACTCCAACAGAGCAATTTCTGTGGGGTCTCCGGTTTTCTTACGGTCCTTTTCGATCTTCACATCATGATTAAGCGACAGTGCCGCATAAAATGGGGTTAGCTTATTAATTAATCCGATAGATTGTGTGGCATCCCAAACATCCACTACCTTCATACGGTTCATAGTAAGAGTTCCTGTTTTATCGGAGCATATATAAGTAACAGAGCCAAGGCTTTCTACCGCTGGCAATTTTCTGATCAGAGCATTTAACTTTACCAGCCTGCGGGCACCTTTTGCCAGTGCAATTGTAATAAGTGCAGGAAGAGCTTCAGGAATAGCGGCTACTGCAAGACTTACGGAGATCAGCAGCATCTCAATAGGTTCTTCACCTCTTAATAAACCAACTACGAATAGAATTAAACAAATCAGAAGAATGATGAACGATAGCTTTTACTGAATTCAGCCATACGTTTCTGGAGAGGTGTATCGGTGCTCTCTTCCTGAAGTAGAGTGGCAATTTTACCTATCTCAGAGTCCATACCGGTTGATACCACCAAACCCACTCCTCTGCCATTGGTAACTATTGTTCCTTTGAATCCCATATTTGTGCGATCACCGGGAGGTGCAGACAAATCAACTATACTTTCAACTGATTTATCTGTTGCAGCAGATTCCCCGGTGAGTGCCGATTCATCTACACGAATGTTATGTGTTTCTATCCATCTGATATCAGCAGGAATAGCATTCCCTGTCTCCAGCAACACAATATCACCCGGAACCAGATTTGAGGAAGGTAATAAAACATAATACCCATTGCGTTTAACTATAGCATTTAAAGCAGTCATTTCTTTTAATGCTTCAATGACTTTTTCAGCCCTGTATTCTTGCACAAACCCCACGAGAGCATTAAGTATAACTATTACCAGAATAATTAGCGAGTCTGTGAGATCCCCAATAACACCGGAAATTACTGCTGCTGCAATAAGTACCAGAATCATAAAATTATTGAATTGGTTTAATATAATTTTCCAGACCGGTTTCTTTTCTTTTTCAAGAATTTCATTCGGACCATATTTGGAAATTCTCACGAAAGCTTCTGCTGAGGATAGACCCTCAACCGAAGAGCCGGTAAGTGCAAATACTTCAGCACTATTTAATGTATGCCACATTCAAAAGGTGATTCCGGGATGCATAATCGAATTGTAAAGTTAAACTATTTTTCGGGATGACTTCTGGCGTTTTTTATCAGGATTAGTTCCGCAATATTTTCAGCATCAATAATACCCTTAAAAACTTCGCCTCTCCTAACCAGAATGAAGGGCGACCTGGATTCCTGGAAAAGTTGAAAAACAACACTCAGAGAAGTATCCATTTCAGAAAATATCAGGTTTCTTTCAGTAATTAAATCCAGTTCCCCCGATTCGCCATAACGACTGATCCCTTTAATTATGTGATCCCGGCTTAAAATTCCATAAGGATTTCCTTCATCTACAACTAATATACATTTTGCTTCGCCATCTAATAGTATTTTTACAGCATCTGCAATGGTTTTATTTCTGTCAATTCGGGGAAAGTTGGTCATTAGTGCATCCGAAGCTTTCAGGTCGCTGATATAAAATTGATTTTTAACCATTTCTTCTTCGGCATGGGCTCCAAGGATTATGAACAAACCAATAAATATGAGAAAAGGATTTAAATAGAATCCCAGAATTACAAAACCTATTGCTACTACTTTCGCAATACCTGCCGCTGTTTGCGTTGCTTGCAAACGATCGGTTCTCATTGTCAGCAAAGCCCTAAGTACTCTGCCGCCATCCATTGGAAATGCCGGTATAAGATTAAATAATGCAAGCCACATATTTACCATTCCCAACATTGGTAAAAAGTTTGCTGCTCCAATTATAAGGACTTTTTCATTTTCATTGGTCTGAAACTGAAAATTGTAGATGAATGGGAGCAGTAAAAGCATGATTACTACATTAACTAAAGGTCCGGCAAATGCAACAATGAGTTCCTGCATTGGTTTTTCAGGCATTTTCTCCAGTCGGGCGACTCCACCAATCGGATAAATGGTAATATCCCTGGTTTTTATTCCATAACGTTTAGCAGCCAAGGCATGCCCCAGTTCATGAAGTGTCACACAAAAAAATAAAGTTAATACAAACAAAACCGACCATCCAACTTCATAAAAATCCTGACCAGCTTTTATATTAATGTAAATAATATATAGGATTATCAAAGAGAATGTCCAATGAATACGAATATCAATGCCGGCAACTTTAATCTTATAATCAGGTGTATTCATGGTTCGCATTTAATTTACGATATACTTCTATTTTGTTTTCATTTTGTTTCCACCTGTTTTATAAATCAGAAAATATGTTAGCGCAACAAACACACTTCCTCCTATCAGGTTACCCATGATTACCGGAATCATATTATCCATAAATCCCCCCAGGAAATATCAAACTGTGCAGGATCTGAATTCAGGAAAATACCCATAACTAGAAAATACATATTGGCAACACTATGTTCAAAACCCGCGGCAACAAAAGCAGTAATAGGAAAAATGATTGCAATTACTTTATCCATTACACTTCGTCCTGCCATTGCCATCCAAACTGCCAGACAAACTAACATGTTACATAGTACCCCGCTAAAAAACGCAGTATGAAATGGTATTGCACATTTTGCTGCTGCTATTTCCAGATACTGCTTTCCCACCTCTCCATCATTCATTCCGGTATGTCCTGACTGAACAACCAGTAATGCAAGTAAAAGCGCTCCTGCAAAATTGGAAAAGCAAACGATTACCCAGTTTCTCAGAACTTCAATAATTCCAATCTTTCCATCGGCCCAGGCCATCGCCAATAAATTGTTTCCGGTAAAAAGTTCTGCTCCTGCTACCACTACCAATATCAGACCAAGCGAAAAACTAATGCCCCCAAGAATTCTTGATATAGCGAATGACAACGTTGAATCTGATGTAACAAGAGTAAACAGCATGGCGCCAAATCCTATAAAAACGCCAGCCAAAACACCCAACATGACCAGGGACAAAAATGGTAGCCTTGACTTTGCAACACCTACACTTTCGACACGGTCTGCAATTTCTTCAGGGCTAAATGAATTGAAACCGAATAGTTCTTTCATAATTACGAAATTTTAGAATTAAGACAAGATGCGGATTTATTTTATAGATAAAGTTGACTTATGTCATATTTATGAACTATTATTATCATGGGAATGCCTCTCATTTATTTTTACTATTGCTATGATAATCATAAAGTAAAATTTTCTTTGAAAATTTCTGGTACATGTCAAATAGCACTAACGAAAGAACCGGGCTTCTAAATGAAGTCATCCAAAATATAAATAACCGTAGGGCGGTAAGAAAATTTAAAAGTAAAACGGTTGAAAGGATTTTGATTGAACAGATACTGAATGCCGGAAGAATGGCTCCTTCGGCGCTGAATAAACAACCATGGAGATTTTATGTGCTGACAGAGAAAGAATCAATTCATTCAATATCAAAGGAAATTGCAAAAGTTACTGTAAAGCACGTGGCAAAGCTTGGCATTAAAGAAATAGTCAAATCCATTTTGCATTATATTCACTCACCTAAAGATTTCAGCTTTTTTAGTCAGTCGGACTTTGTTTTTCATGATGCACCTGTAGTTATTTTTGTGACTGCACCGAATGATAATGAATGGGCTCCTATTGATATAGGGATGTGTTGTCAGAACATGATGCTGGCAGCTAAATCACTAGGACTTGATAGTTGTCCGGTTGGACTGTCGAAGTTTATTGAAGAAACAAAAATGGTTTCCAGATTAGGACTTTCAAAAAAAGAAACTGTTCAACTTGCTGTATTAATTGGTTACGGAGATGAAGTTCCTGAATTAAAAGAGCGTAAAAAAGACAATGTTGTTTTTATCAATTAAGTTGCCCGGATAGCATGTAAAATAAAAATTAAAACATATTTAAAAATTAAGCGGGAATGAAAGAATTTTCAATTTTGAAAACGTTTACTTTTACTTGTTTTTTTCCTTTTCAGGAATTACTTCCGGTGGTAGTTTCTTGTCCGGTTCTTCAATAGGAATAATTCTTATAGGATGCTCTGGTTCCGTGTTGGGTAATGGAATTTCTACATCTGGTTTTATGTCCGGAGGTAACGGAGTAACCGGAATTTCTTTAGGTTTTTGCTGTAAATTCATAGATTTATAAGATTTAAATAGAACCATCATTAACAGGCTTTCATAAAGCCAGACTGCTTTTTTCCTTTTGGGGGCGTTTTGCTTCTGCATAACGAATATTTTCGATGCCTTTTAATAAAGCATCCGGATTAAAGGAAATACTATCGATGCCCTGATCAACTAAAAATTGTGCAAATTCGGGATAGTCACTGGGTGCTTGTCCGCACAAACCAATTTTAACACCGTTTCTTTTAGCCTTTTGTATCACTTGAGTCAACATTTCTTTTACAGCACTATTGTTTTCATCAAAAAGGCCACTTATAATTGCTGAATCACGATCTATTCCTAGTGTTAACTGAGTAAGGTCGTTGGATCCGATGGAGAAACCATCAAATATTTTAGCGAACTCATCGGCCAGTATCACATTACTGGGGATTTCGGCCATAACATATACTTCGAGATTATTTTTCCCCCTTTCAAGGCCAAATTGTTTCATTGTTTCAATTACTTTAATACCTTCTTCTACTGTTCTGCAAAAGGGAATCATCACTTTCACATTAGTCAAACCCATTTCATCTCTTACAATGCGAATAGCTTCACACTCCAGACCAAATCCTTCGCGATACCGATCATTATAATAGCGGGAAGCACCTCTGAAGCCGAGCATGGGATTTTCTTCATGAGGTTCAAATTCCTTGCCTCCAATAAGCTGGGAGTATTCATTTGTTTTAAAATCACTCATACGTACAATCACTTCTTTTGGGTAAAATGCTGCAGCTACCAATGCAACCGATTCTGATAATTTCTCTGTGAAATATTTTCTTTTATCTGTATATTGCATAGTAATTGCTTCAATGGATTTTTTATCATTAGTGTTGGTCAACTCCTCATATTTTACTAATGCCATTGGATGTATCCGTACGGAATTCGTAATTATGAATTCCATCCTTAGCAGACCAACACCTTCGTTGGGGTACATAGAAAGTTTGAAGGCTTTATCCGGATCAGCAAGAATAAACATTGGTTTTGTTTTTACTGGCGAAGTATCATCAAAATGAATCTCCTTTTCTTCCCATTTTAGTTTCCCTTCATAAACTCTGCCTTCATCCCCTTCAATACATGAAACTGTGATGATTTGACCATCATGAAGTTTTTCAGTGGCATCCATGGTGCCAACCACCGCATGAATGCCAAGTTCCCTTGCAACAATTGATGCGTGGCTGGTTCTTCCGCCTTTGTTTGTAACAATACTAACAGCTTTACGCAATAGTGAATTCCAATCGGGATTTGTTATATCAGCAACTATAATGTCACCATCCTTCACTTTACTTGAATCGGCAAGCGATTTTATAATTGCCACTCTGCCTGAAGCAATAGAGCGACCCACGGATTTCCCTTTGCACAATGGGGTTCCTTCAGAATGAAGTTTATACTCTTTAATTGAAATGATTTTAGTTTGTGAATGGACGGTTTCGGGTCTTGCCTGTAAAATATAAAGTTCACCAGTAATACCATCCTTTGCCCATTCAATATCCATCGACTGATTATAATGTTTTTCAATAGAATAACACCATCTGCCAATTTGTTCCACATCAGCATCACTTAGAGAAAATATGCCCCGTTTTTCAACCGGAACCAATACATTTCGTACCGGCCTTTCCGTTTCTTCTGAAAAAATAATCATATTTTCTTTTGCTCCCAATTTATGTTTGATGATGCTTTTTTTGGAGGTTTCAATTGCTGGTTTAAAAAGATAAAATTCATCCGGGGTAACGGCTCCTTGTACTACATTTTCTCCAAGTCCCCATGCAGAAGTAAGATATATTACATTTTTGAATCCTGTTTCAGGATCCATCGTAAAAACAACTCCGGCACTGCCTTTGTCAGACCGTACCATACGCTGTATTCCAACAGATAATGCAACCTGCATATGCTCAAATTTATTATCAATACGATATTTTATTGCCCGATCATTAAACAAGGATACATAACACTTCTTCACAAATGCTAATAAATTTTCATTCCCCGATACATTTAGAAATGAATCGTGTTGTCCTGCAAAACTTGCTGTTGGTAAATCTTCCGCTGTTGCGCTGCTTCTTACTGCAACAGGAAAGTTTTTACCAGCTAAGAATTTCTCATAGTAATTAAGAACTTCACCTTTAATTTCTTCAGGAATAGAACCTTCTCCGATCAGTTCTCTGCATTTTTTACCTACTTCTGCAATATTTGTTAATCCAATTGAATCAAGAGTATCGAGGGCAGATGTGAGTTTTGCATTAAGATTGTTTTTGGTTAGAAATAATCTATAAGCATCTGCAGTTATCGCAAAACCGTCCGGAATAGAAATACCAAATGAAGTTAATGAAAAATCATTTCACCCAACGAGGCATTTTTTCCACCAACTGATGGTAAATCCTGTAGCTTTATTTGATTGAATGGTTTACAATAGTTCATATCATCTGATTATGGGAATGTTAAAATGGAGTGGCATTAACCGGGGACAATGCATTTCACTCTTTAAAAGCGAAGAAAATGATTAAATTGAGAAAGTCTGATGAAGTTGATCATTCAATGAAGTGATTTTTATCATCTTCCTTGCTATTTAACTATCATAGTTGCTTTCTAAGGGTTTAACGCACTACATTTTTGGTATAATGTCATTTGAATAATCTTTAGTTGAAATACAGAATATAGCATCCTTTTTTACAAATGAGTTGAATAGTTACATAAAGGCTATTCTGCAATGCATTCAAAGAGAAAGCCCCAAATTATTTTCATTGACTCGTATCATAAATTCCCTACTTTTGTATCTAAATTCCTGCCAAAGCTGTGAGAAAAGTTTTAATCATTGATGACGAAGAAAAGCTAAGGGCTTTGTTGGCCCGGATAATTGGCCTGGAAGGGTTTGAGGTTATTCAGACCGGAGATCTAAAGTCAGCGCTGAAAAAACTGGAGCTTTATGATTTTGACGTTATTTTGTGTGACGTTAAGCTCCCTGATGGGAATGGGGTTGATTTTGTCAGAAAAATTAAAGAGGTAGATTCCATTCCTGAAGTAATTTTATTAACTGCTTACGGCAATATACCGGATGGGGTTCAGGCAATAAAAAACGGGGCTTTCGATTACATTACCAAAGGCGATGATAACAACAAGATTATACCCTTGTTGTATAAAGCAGCTGAAAAAGCCGATTTAGCAAAACGCATCAAACAACTTGAAAAACAACTTGGTAATAAACACTCTTTTGATTCCATCATTGGTGAGTCAAAAGCGATTCAAAAGGCAATGGATTTAGCGAAGAAAGTAGCCATTACCGATACAACTGTTTTGCTGACCGGCGAAACCGGTACCGGCAAGGAAGTGTTTGCACATGCTATTCATCAGGAAAGCGGTCGCTCACAAAAAAGTTTTGTAGCTATAAACTGTTCTGCATTCAGTAAAGATTTACTGGAAAGCGAAATGTTCGGACATAAAGCCGGAGCTTTTACAGGGGCGACAAAAGATCAGAAGGGCCTTTTTGAAGAAGCCAATCATGGTACTATATTTTTAGATGAAATTGGTGAAATGGCACTTGATCTTCAGGCAAAATTGTTAAGAGTATTGGAAGCTGGTGAATTTATAAGAGTAGGGGATAGTAAACCTACCAAAGTAGATGTCAGAATAATTGCTGCCACCAACAGAGATTTGCAACAGGAAATAGAGAAAGGGTCATTCAGGTCTGATCTATTTTACCGGATATCAGTTTTTCAAATTCACCTTCCACCTCTCAGAGAACGATTAAATGATATTGAGCAACTTGCAAAACATTTCTTGCTTTCATTCTCTTTGAAAACTAACAAACAAGTTGTTTCCATCAACAGTGATTATTTCGAAACGCTAAAGCAACATACCTGGAAAGGTAATATTCGGGAGCTTAAAAATGTAATTGAGCGAAGTGTCATTTTATGTGACAATGTGTTAAATGCATCATATTTGCCTGTTGAAATGCAACTTCCCATCAAGGAAACAAAAACCGGTAAAACACTTTCTGCTTTTGATTTAGCAAGTGCCGAAAAATTACATATCCAAAAAGTGTTAAATTACACCGGAGGCAATAAAACCAGAGCAGCTGAACTGCTTAACATTGCGCTCACTACACTTTACCGAAAAATTTCAGAGTACGGTTTGGATTCATAAACCCTGTCATTTTGCTATGAACTACCCTTTCATTTTGAAAGGGTTTTTTGTTTTGGACTTTTCTATGCCAACGCAATATAAAATTGCAATTGCCTCTTTCTCAAGCCATTATCTCAAATTTATGCTCTCACCTCATAACTGGAGCATCAATTGTATCCACCTTTCCAAAATTTAATAAAATGACAACTGCTAATAAAGAAGTTGACAGACTAACATCCAGGTTATTTAGACTATTCCTTCTATCAATGTTTGGAGGAATACTAATTACAGAAATATTAAATGAACTGAGTAAATAAAAATTCCTTTAAAGTCCAATATAACAAACAATATGAAAAATAGAGCAAACAGGAACACCTATTCGCAAATGCAAAGATTTGCCGATGTAACAAAACAACTCATTATGATGGGAAATATTGGGAGAGCCAAACAATGTATGAATATTGCTGAGAACATTTTCAGAACAGGCAATTCAGAAATTAAAAACGCTATAACCAATGTTTATATATACTCTGTTTCCACATTTCTGGAATTACATAAATGCAGCATTCGAAATTTGTTTCCTGAATTTTTAAAATCAGAGTACCAAAAACAAGTTAGAGCCTCTGGAATATGATTACTATCATTCCATACAATGACACATATTATATAGTAATGTAGGTTCTTGTTTAATCTTAATAAATAGAAATATCAACATGCTAACATTAATACTTATAGTTTCCGGAATCTTATGCTTTATACTATTTCAAAAAGTCATAAACTTCCTCGAAAATATCTAATTTATCATTTCACAAGTCAAAAATTGAAAATATGACTGTATTATTCATTTTAGCTATAGCAGTTTTCTGCTATTTGATCTATGTACTATTGAAGCCTGAAAAATTCTAACATCTAATATTGAAAATTATGAATGCAGAAATTACCGGTGTCATTGTCATGTTCGCCATTACGGTGTTACTTGCTGTACCGCTCGGAAAATATATAGCAGCTGTTTTTAAAGGAGAGAAAACTATTCTTGATTTCATAGCTCCATTTGAAAGATTTGTTTATCGAATTTGTGGTATTGATGTCACAAAAGAGATGAACTGGAAACAACACATGTTAGCAATGCTTGCCATGAATATGTTATGGTTTGTATATGCGTTTGTGATGCTGATTTCACAAGGTAGTTTATTCCTGAATCCGGATGGAAATCCTTCCATGACACCTGATTTAAGTTTTAATACCGCAATAAGCTTCATGGTGAATTGCAATTTGCAACACTATTCGGGCGAATCGGGATTAACCTATCTGACACAATTAGCGGTTATCACATTTTGCAATTTGTTTCTGCGGCAACTGGAATTGCAGCCCTGATAGTAGTGTTTAATGCCATGCGTGAAAAGGTTACAGATCGATTGGGGAACTTCTTCGATATTTTTACAAAAACTATTACCCGAATCCTCTTGCCCATATCTATAATAATTGCAATTATTTTGGCATTCAATGGTTCTCCTGCAAGTTTTGAAGGGAAAGATACAATTACAACTCTGCAAGGAGATACTGTACAGGTGTCGCGAGGCCCTGCAGCCGGGATGATTGCAATAAAACATCTTGGAACAAATGGAGGAGGTTGGTTCGGAGTTAACTCAGCCCATCCTCTTGAAAACCCCAATTATTTTACCAATATGGTTGAGATGATTGCACAGGTATTGATTCCCTTAGCAATGATTTTTGCTCTTGGTTATTTTCTCAACCGGAAACGTTTATCGTGGATAATTTTTGGGGTGATGACTGCCGGAATGCTCACATTATTAATTCCAACAATGGTATCAGAAATAAATGGAAATCCGGCTATTTCTGAAATGGGAATTGATCAGAGTTCAGGAAGTATGGAAGGGAAGGAAGTTCGTTTTGGCGCAGCAGCTTCTGCTTATTGGAGTATTGTAACAACTATTATTTCTACCGGATCTGTAAATTCCATGCATGATAGTTCGATGCCCGTTTCCGGTGCAATGCAATTGTTGGGAATGATGACGAATGCTTTTATGGTGGCTGTGGCGTAGGAATTTTAAATTATTATGTATTTATAATAATTGCTGTTTTTATTTCCGGATTAATGGTAGGTCGTACACCCGAGTTCTTAGGACGGAAAATAGAAGCACGCGAGATGAAAATTGCTTCTATGGTTGCATTACTTCATCCCTTCCTGATTCTTTCAGGAACAGCACTGGCATCATGGACAATTGTGAATCATCCCGATGCCAGTTGGTCGGTGCTTCCCGCCAATTGGTTGAATAACCCGGGTTATCATGGGTTTTCAGAAATGTTATATGAATTTACTTAAGCCGCAGCTAACAATGGCAGTGGATTTGAAGGCCTGGGCGATAATAATATCTTCTGGAATATCACCACCGGATTTGTATTAATCTTAGGCAGATTCTTGCCAATTATTGGCCCTGTGGCCATTGCCGGTATCTTAGCCAGGAAAAAGTACATTCCTGAATCAGCAGGAACACTAAGAACCGATACCGCAACTTTTGGATTTATGACTTATGCAGTAATAATGATACTTGCTGCACTGGCCTTTTTCCCTGCCCTGGCGCTGGGACCGTTGGCTGAATTTTTTCGTTATATAATTAATTGAACCGTTTTAAATACAAATACATTATGTCATCTGTCAGAAAGGAAGTACAAGCCATGAAATTGTTTGATAAAAAACTGGTTTCTGAAGCACTGAAGCAATCCGTTGTAAAGCTGCATCCTAAATTTATGGTGAAGAACCCGGTTATGTTTACTGTGGAAATAGGAACACTGGTTATGCTGTTTGTTTGTATCTGGATTTTAGCAGGCGAGCAATCACAGGGAAGTTTTACTTATAACTTAATTATTTTTCTTGTATTATTACTTACTTTATTATTTGCCAATTTTGCAGAAGCCGTTGCTGAAGCAAGGGGAAAGGCACAAGCTGAGTCACTCCGTAAAACAAGAGAAGAAACTCCTGCGAAGTTATTTCAATCGGGAGGAATCAAAATAATAAGTTCCGCACAACTTAAGAAGGGCGATGTTTTTGTTTGCGAAGCAGGTGGCATCATCGCACTGGATGGCGAAATAATTGAAGGAATCGCTACTATTGATGAATCGGCTATAACAGGTGAATCGGCTCCGGTTATTCGTGAAGCAGGAGGTGATAAATCGAGCGTCACCGGTGGCACTAAAGTGTTATCAGATAAAATTAAAGTTCAGGTAACTGTTGAACCTGGTGAATCTTTTTTAGATAAAATGATTTCACTTGTTGAAGGTGCCAGCAGACAAAAAACTCCGAATGAAATTGCACTTACAATTCTATTAGCTGCCTTCACACTGGTGTTTATTATTGTTTGTGTAACACTTAAACCCTTTGCTGATTATGCCAATACACCAATCACTATTGCTGCATATATTTCTCTGTTTGTATGTCTGATTCCTACAACTATTGGGGGCTTGCTCTCTGCAATTGGAATAGCAGGAATGGACAGAGCACTTCGGGCGAATGTAATAACTAAATCCGGAAAGGCTGTTGAGACGGCCGGCGATATCGATGTGCTACTACTTGATAAAACAGGAACTATCACTATAGGAAATCGCAAAGCGACACACTTTTTTCCTGTTGCTGGTTATGATAGTGATAAATTTATTGCGAACTGCGTCTTGTCTTCCCTCTCAGATGAAACGCCCGAGGGTAAATCAATTGTAGAACTTGCTAAACAATCAGGTTCCAAATCGCACCCGGCTGATACCCTCATTAAAGATGCGCGATTTATAAAGTTTGCTGCTGAAACCAGAACCAGTGGAGTTGATATCGCAAATGTAATTCGTATACGTAAAGGAGCATTTGATGCAATAAAAAATATTTCTCAGAAGGCAGGATTTGTTTTTCCTGATGAAACAGAGAAGAATGTCAAAAAATTTCCAGTAATGGAGGAACACCTCTGGTGGTGTCTGAAAACGATAAGGTAATTGGTGTCATTGAACTTCAGGATATAATTAAACCAGGTATCAGTGAACGATTCGACAGATTACGAAAAATGGGAATCAAGACCGTTATGGTTACCGGCGATAATCCTTTAACAGCAAAATTTATTGCTGAGAAAGCAGGTGTTGATGATTTCATTGCTGAAGCCAAACCTGAAGATAAAATGAATTACATTAAGAAGGAACAAGCCGAAGGAAGATTGGTTGCAATGATGGGAGATGGTACTAACGATGCACCTGCACTTGCCCAGGCTGATGTTGGGGTGGCAATGAACAGTGGTACTCAGGCTGCTAAAGAGGCCGGCAATATGGTTGATTTAGATAATGACCCAACTAAATTAATTGAAGTAGTAGAAATTGGTAAGCAATTGCTGATTACCAGAGGTACACTCACAACATTCTCAATTGCTAATGATGTAGCAAAATATTTTGCAATTGTTCCAGCCTTATTTATTGCTGCTATTCCTGCCTTGCAAGGACTTAATATTATGAAATTGCATAGTACTGAAAGTGCCATATTGTCTGCTGTAATTTTCAATGCTATTATAATTCCAATTTTAATCCCTCTGGCTCTGAGAGGCGTTAAATACAAACCAATTGGAGCAAGTGCGCTTCTGCAAAGGAATTTATTAATATACGGTATTGGTGGTTTGCTGATTCCTTTTGTAGGAATTAAATTACTTGACTTAGCTGTAGGAATATTCTTTTAATCAATTACAAAACTTAACATTATGAAAACATATATTCTACCATCGTTAAAACTAACTGTTGCTCTTATCATTCTCTGTTCAGCTTTATATCCTTTACTGATAGCAGGTGTTGCAAGAATGACTCCTGGTGGAGGCAATGGCGTAATTATCTCTCAGAATGGAAAAATACTTGGGTATGAAAATATTGGTCAGAAGTTTACTGATCCAAAATATTTTTGGGGAAGGCCATCAGCAGTTGATTACAATGCTGCCGGATCTTGTGGTAGCAACAAAGGACCTTCCAACCCAGATTATCTGGTTGTAGTACAGGCTCGTATTGATACATTTATGGTATACCATCCGGGTATTTCCAAATCACAAATACCTGCCGAAATGGTGACGGCATCCGGAAGTGGACTGGATCCGAACATCTCAGTAAATGCTGCAAAAGTTCAGGTTAAACGAATTGCGACTAACAGAAACATTAGTGAAAAAATTTTAAATGAGCTTATAGCTGAATGTACTGAGACGGTGTTTCTTGGTTTATTTGGACCTGAAAAAATTAATGTACTTAAATTGAACATAAAATTAGATCAATTAAAATAACTGAAGACATGAAACAAATACTAACTGGAATATTGTTGCTGACTACATCTTTAACTAATGCTCAATTTGATACATCTAAAGCAAGTTTGATGTTGTCAGGTTATGTAGAAGCTTATTATGGCTATGATTTGAATGAACCGGAAAATCATTCCCGACCATCATTTATTTATAGTCACAACAGGCATAATGAATTTAATCTGAATCTAGGATTTATAAAAGCTTCATATTTAACTGACAAGGTACGGGCAAACTTCGCTTTGGCAAGCGGAACATATATGAATGCAAATTATGCTTCTGAAACGGGAGTGTTAAAGAGCATTTATGAAGCAAATGCCGGATTCAAAATCTCCAAAAATAAAAATCTGTGGGTTGATGCAGGAGTTTTTGCATCACATATTGGCTTTGAAAGTGCCATATCTAAAGATTGCAGAGTGCTGACAAGGAGCATTCTTGCTGAAAACTCCCCATATTTTGAAAGTGGAGCAAAGATATCTTATACAACTGATAATAGTAAATGGTTTTTAAGTGGGCTTGTACTTAACGGATGGCAGCGAATACAACGACCTGATGCGAATAATTCGCCTGCCTTTGGAACACAAATTACGTATACCCCTAATTCCAAAATTACCTTAAATTATAGTACATTTTTCGGCAACGATAAACCGGATACTTCAAAGCAAATGAGATACTTTAATAATTTGTATGGATTGTTTCAAATCAAGGATAATTTTCATCTTACTGCCGGATTTGATTTTGGAATGGAAGAAGAATCAGCAGCAAGCAGCGACTTCAACAACTGGTACAGTCCGGTTATTATTTTACAATTTAAACTGAACAACCAGTGGACTATTGCCGGCAGGGCGGAATATTATGTTGATGAAAACGGTGTCATTATAGCAACCGGAACTGAAAATGGATTCAAAACAACCGGTTTTTCCCTGAATGTCGATTATAAAATTCGGGATAATGCTGTCTGGAGAATTGAGGGGCGTAAACTAGATAGCAAAGACAAAATTTTCAGTAACGATATCAGACCCGAAAATAATAGTACATTTGTTACTACTTCGATTGCAATTTCATTCTAATGACAGAGAAAGATAAAGCTGTTGAACATTTTCTGGATTTAATTAAAAAATCAAGAAAAGGGAAGTTCAAAATTTACATTGGTATGAGCGCCGGTGTCGGAAAATCATTCCGCATGCTACAGGAAGCACATACTCTTTTAAAAAATGGCATTGATGTAAAAATTGGATTTATTGAAACGCATGGCCGTCGGGAAACTGAAGCTCTGTTAGCCGGTTTACCGGTTGTTCCCCGACAACAAATATTTTACAAAGGGAAACAACTTGAAGAAATGGATGTTCAGGCCATTATTAATCTTCGTCCTGAAGTTGTAATTGTAGATGAACTTGCCCATACTAATATTGAAGGTAGTAAAAATGAAAAGCGTTGGCAGGACGTTATGGATATTCTTGCGGCTGGCATAAATGTTATTTCAGCAGTAAACATTCAACACATTGAAAGTTTGAATGAAGAAGTAAAGGATATAACCGGAGTTGAGGTTAAAGAAAGAGTTCCTGACAGTGTGTTGAGTCAGGCAGATGAGGTTGTGAATATTGATCTTACAGCAGGAGAACTGATTGATCGCCTGAAGGAAGGTAAAATTTATGATGCTGAAAAAGTAGAGACGGCATTAAAGAATTTCTTTAAAAGTGACCACATTCTTCAATTGAGAGAACTTGCGCTGAAAGAGGTTGCTTCCCAGGTAGAGAGAAAAGTTGAATCTGAAGTTACTAAACCCAATGCGCTAAGACATGAACGTTTCCTGGCATGTATCAGCAGCAAAGAGAAAATGGCCCGTACTGTAATCCGAAAAACATCCAGGTTAGCTAACTATTATAACAGCAAATGGTATGTACTGTATGTTCAAACTCCAAATGAAGGTGTCGATAAAATTCAACTAGATAAACAAAGACATTTAATTAATAATTTTAAATTGGCCACGGAATTAGGAGCTGAAATTATTAAAGTAGAAAGTTCTTCAGTAGCAAAGGCTATTATTGTGCAAGCGACAGATAGGAAAATTACCACCATTTGCGTTGGCAAGCCACATTTGAATCTCTTTAAAATTATTCTTTCAACAAATGTTTTTAATGAACTCTTAAAAGTCTTTCATCAAACGATATTGACCTTGTAATATTATCATAAATGAATATCAAAACAAAACTGACATTAGGTGTAGGATTGTTATTTATCCTCATTATTATATTAAGCTTAACAGGAGCATTTAATATTCAAGCGCTTAAATCTGATTCAGAGAATATTTTAACAGCTAACTATAAGAGCCTCCAATATTGTACCAACATGTTAGCTGCAATGGAAGAAAGGCCAGAGAATTATCTTTTGGTCATGGAGAATAATTTAAGAAATCAGGAGCGCAACATCACAGAAGAGCGAGAAGCTGAGGTTACGGGAGATTTAAGAACCTATTTTGATAATTATAAAAGCGGGCCAAAAGAGCAGCATACTTCAGATGGGTTACGTCAAAGTATCTTGAAAATCATGGATATGAACATGAATGCCATCGAGATCAAAAGTGATATTGCAAAGGCTACGGCTGATAAAGCAGTTTTTTGGATCATGGTCAGTGGCTCGTTATGTTTTATTATAGCATTTTTTCTGTTGGTAAGATTACCTGCAACCATTGCAGGACCTATTAAGGAGCTAACCTCTAGTATAAAGCAAATTGCAGCAGGTAATTATTCGCAAAGGGTAAATTTTGAAGGACATAATGAATTTGGCCAGTTAGCTGCTTCATTTAATATTATGGCCAGCAAGCTGGAAGAATATAATAACAGCAATCTTGCCAGATTAATGAAAGAAAAGTTAAGAATTGAAACTCTAATTAATAGAATGCATGACCCTGTTGTTGGTCTCGACGAAAACCTGAAAATAATTTTTGCAAACGAGGAAGCTATTAAAGTTATAGGCATTTCAGGTGCTGATCTGGTTGGAAAATTTGCACAGGAAATAGCTGTCAGGAACGATTTGGTAAGAACATTGATTCAGGATATCATGTTAGGGGTAAACCCTTCTGGACAAAAACAAAACACTATTAAAATAAACAGCGACAAGAAAGAATGTTATTTTGAGAAAGAGATTTTCCCTATTGTTATTACACCGGAAGGCGAGAAGGAATCGCGGATGATTGGCCATGTAATATTTCTTAGAAACGTAACTTCCTATAAAGAACTTGACTTTGCACGAACGAATTTCATTGCAACAATTTCTCATGAATTTAAAACACCCATTTCTTCAATTAAATTGAGTCTTCAGATAATAGAGAATGAAAAAATAGGTAAACTTAATAGTGAACAACGAAATTTGATCGATAGCATTAAAGATGATGCCAATCGTTTGTTAAAAATTACAGGTGAGCTATTAAACATGTCACAGGTTGAAAGCGGGAATATTCACTTAACTATTTTGCCTTCCGACCCAAAGGAAATGTTAATGTATTCCATAAATGCCACGAAATCACAAGCAGATCAAAAACAAATCAAATTTGATATCGATTGTCCGGAAAATATTGCTCAGGTTTTAGCTGATAATGAAAAAACAGCTTGGGTAATTACCAACCTGATATCAAATGCTATCCGATACTCGTATGATAATTCCACAGTATTGCTCCGTATTAGTGAATCAGCTACAAAGGTCAGTATTTCAGTGAAGGATACCGGACAGGGAATTGCTCCGGAATATAAATCTAAAATTTTCGACCGTTACTTCAGGGTTCCCGGCACTAAAAAGGAAGGCACAGGGTTGGGACTTTCCATAAGCAAAGAATTTATGGAAGCACAGGGTGGAACCATTCAGGTTGAAAGTGATTTTGGTGCCGGAAGTACGTTTACAATTGTCCTGAATAAATTGAATTCGTAAAATGGAATCTGATAGTCATTACCTGGAATCCAATTATTACAATTTATGATGTGCTATAACAGAATGGGCTATAAATATATCCTGGACACCTTTATTTAGTTAACTCATCTCCTCTTCCGTTTCAAAGCGTGCTTTGGCGGATTTTTTTTAGTTCTTCTTTCTTCAGTTTCTACTTGTTCTGCAAGTAAAAAGTCGATTTGTTTTTTTACCAGATCAGTATTTTTTATTTCAACACGCACCTCATCTCCTAAACGGAAGACTTTACCTGACCTATGACCTATGATGCAGTAGTTTTTCTCATCTAGTTCGTAGAAGTCGTTTCCGATATCCCGCAAACGAACCAATCCTTCACATTTGCTTTCCGTTAATTCAACATAAAATCCCCATTCGGTAACACCCGAAATCAGTCCTTCGAAGACAATTCCTTTCTTATCCTGTAAGTATTGTACCTGCTTATATTTGATGGATGCACGCTCAGCTTCAGAAGCACGAATTTCCATGTTCGTGGAATGCTGGCACATCTCTTCATAATCTTTTGCATCAACAGATTTTCCTTCATGGAGATATATATCGAGCAAACGATGAACCAAAACATCCGGATAACGGCGAATTGGAGAAGTGAAATGTGTAATAATCGAAGGCCAACCCGTAATGCCCAATGTTTTCAGTTGTATAAACAGCTTTTGCCATTGTACGGATAGCAAGCTGCTCCAAAACGTTTTGCTCTCTTTTTCCACGAACATCACTCATTAACTGATTGAGCGAATGTGCGACCTCTTTTTCTGTACGGGTATTTATCTGATAACCAAACTTGCTTGCAAAGAGTGAAAAGTTTTGCAGCTTTTCAGGAACAGGAGAATCGTGAATACGATATACAAATGTGGGTGCTTTTGAAGGATGACCACTGCCTTTTACTTTTTTTACCAGCATTATGTTTACCAATAAATTCGGCTACTTTGCGGTTAGCTAGCAACATGAATTCTTCGATCAGTTTATTGGAATCTTTATTTTCTTTGGTGTAAACACCGGTAGGATTTCCCTTTTCATCGAGTCGGAATTTCACTTCTACTTTTTCAAAAGTGATTGCTCCTTTTTTAAATCTTCCTGCACGTAATTTTTTCGCTAAGGTATCAAGTAACAAAATTTCTTTGGAAAGAGGGCCTTCTTTATTTTCAATTACTTCTTGTGCTTCTTCGTAAGAAAAACGTTTGTCAGAGTGAATTACCGTTCTCCCAAACCATTCATCCAAAACATTGGCATCAGCATCAATATGAAAAATTGCAGAGTAACAAAGTTTATCTTCATTCGGTCGGAGTGAACATACATGATTGGAAAGTTTTTCCGGTAACATGGGAATAACGCGATCCACCAGATACACAGATGTACCCCTTTCAAATGCTTCTTCATCCATACTCATACCCTGACGCAGGTAATGTGAAACATCAGCAATATGAATTCCTATTTCCCATTTATTTTCTTCTATTTCCTGAACAGAAAGCGCATCATCAAAATCTTTTGCATCTACAGGATCAATTGTAAACGTTGTGATGTTGCGCATATCACGACGCTTTTTATTTCCGCAGCGGGAATTTCAAAAGGAATTTTCTCAGCCTCTTCTTCAACTTCCTTAGGAAAGCGCAATGGGAATCCATATTCCACCAAAATAGCATTCATCTCGGTGTTATTATCTCCTGCTTCACCAAGAACTTCAATTATTTCGCCGGTAGGATTTTTGTTTCCGGCAACCACTCCGTAATTTTAGCCACCGCCTTTTGACCATGTTTTGCACCATTAAGTTTTGAAAGCGGAATGAAAATATCGATATTCGATTTATTGCTGTCGGGGACTAAAAACGCAAATTTCGGATTAATCTGTATGGTGCCTGCGAATTCATTCTTAGCTCTTTTAATGACTTCAACCACCTCACCTTCTTGTCGTTTCGACGATCTTTTGGCGTAAAGCAGCACTTTCACGGTATCGCCATTCATGGCAGTTCCTGTATTTCGGGGAGCGATTACGATATCATCTTCGAAATTTTCGTTCATTACATAAGCGGCTCCTGAGACTGTTATGTCTATAACTCCCTCAATATAAAGCTGTTCCGGAATTGCCCGAAAACGGCCGGTATCAACTTCCTGTAGTTCACCATCCAAAACCATTTGGGCCATGGCGGCAAGTAACTGCGACCTATTTGCTGATGGGTCGTCGATAAACAGAAAGCGATCGGCAATAGCAGGTTCCAATTGCCTTATGAGTTTCGATACTTGCTTGTAATTGAGATTTCTGGTAGGATGTTTTGAAAACACTCAGAATAGCCTTTTAAGAATTCCGGATTCGCCGGCGGGTTTTTGGTCATTTTTGAAAATATAGACAAAGATAGGTAGCATACTATTGTTTTGGATTGCAGCCTGATGCATGATATTAACAATTGAACGTTAGCTATGTTGTTTCTGGAATGTAAATATTCATAAGAATTAGTTAAATTTGCTTTATGATATACAAAGCTACTGTCAACGATAAACGTGTAATATCGGTCGATTTGCAATCTGATGGAACTGTTCTTTTAGATGGGAATGTAAGTTCTCCTGACATTTTTGAAGTAAAAGAGGGAATTTACAGTATCATCAATGAGCGGAAATCTTTTAATTCCGAAGTTATTAAATTTGATAAGGAAGAAAGGATATTTCACATTCGGGTAAATAATAATGTTTACAAAGTTCAACTTCGCGATCGTTTCGACGATTTGCTTCATGAACTTGGTATGGATGCAGCCAAATCTAAGAAGGTCTCCGAATTAAAAGCTCCTATGCCCGGCCTGGTTGTGGAAGTATGTATCAGCGAGGGTCAGGAAGTTAAAAGGAGATAAGCTGGTTGTGCTTGAAGCTATGAAAATGGAGAATATCCTGAAAGCACCTGCCGATGCAGTTGTTAAAAAATAAGTATCACCAAAGGTCAAACAGTTGAGAAAAACGAAGCTTTAATCTTATTCGTTTAAACGGAAAATTAAAACAGGAGTCATATGGAAAGGTCGAGGAGAAAATTTATCAGAAATGCTGCTTTATTAACAGTAGCTGGAGCAGGATTGAGACTGGTTGGCACACAAGCTTTCGCAGATAGTCCACAAGATGACAACGGATTGTTATTTAAGCTGCCGGCATTGCCATATGCGGCTGCTGCCCTGGAGCCATATATTGATACGCAGACCATGGAGATACATCATGGCAAACATCATAAGGCCTATGTTGATAACTTGAACAAGGCGTTGAAAGGAAGTGGTGTAACCAGTGATTCATTGAAGATCTGATGAAGAACATTTCCAAACATGGTGTGGCTATACGAAATAATGGTGGTGGACATTATAACCACAGCTTATTCTGGAAACTGATGAAGCCATCGGGTGGAGGAAATCCGAATGGACAAATTGCTGAAGCAATCAATAGTTCTTTTGGAAGTTTTAAAATTATGCAGGAACAATTTAATGCTGCTGCAACTTCACGTTTTGGTTCAGGTTGGGCTTGGCTTATCGCAGATAAAGGAAAGCTTTCTATCACATCGACACCAAATCAGGATAATCCGTTAATGGATATTGCTGAAGTAAAAGGAAATCCGGTGCTGGCATTGGATGTGGGAACATGCATATTATTTAAAATATCAGAATAAGTGCCGATTATGTAATGCCTTTTGGAATGTGGTGAATTGGGATGAGGTGAATAATTTGTTGAAAGCTGTTAAGTAAAAATTAACTCTAAATATTTTATGAATTTTATCAGAACAACTTTAATTGTCTTTTTACTGATTCTTCTGAATACCATTTCCAATGGTCAGAACGGTAAAGGCTACATGTTAGTGGCTATCAGCCCTGACGATGCAATCATTCGAATTGATACCGCACTGTTTGTGCAAAAGAAATCACATATGGTGGTCGATACCGGCACGTATGTAATAAGAGCATGGGCACCAAAAACAATTATGATTACTGACACGATTCCGGGTAGCGGAAGGACGCAGTGTTTTGTTCCGAAAAAAACTGGAGTATACCGATGAATATAAAAAGCATAGGAAAGCACTTCATGCATATAACATGAAGAAATATGTTCCGGCAACAGTAACGGTCTGCGCTTCTCTTTCTATATAGGCATGTATGGCAAATTTTACAAGGAAGCTAAAGATAATTACTTAGACAAGGCATTGGAAAGTAAAGCTGCCTACGAAAATGCCACTGATATTAATGAAATTCTGGCTCACAAAGAATCATACAATTCCTACAAAAGTAAATATGATAAATCTATTGACAAAGCAAACAAAACACTGAATCAGGCTAAAATTGTGATACCGGTAGCAGCGGCTGTTACAGGTGATGTTTTATTATTCATTACGATTAACAAAACCGGTTTTTAAAGAAACCCCAATGTTATCAAACATGACTTTTGATTATGAATTATTAGGTCAGACGCCGGGACCAAGAGTTAATTTTAATGTAAAATTCTGAAAATGAAAAATAACATAACTTTCGGACTGTTACTGATTTCGCTTTTCGCTTTGCTACTTAGTAGTTGCGATAAAAAAGAAAATGAATTAGAAAATCTGACACTTTTTAATGCTTTTGATACTGATAGCGGAATAGAGCTGCTCACTATCGATAGTGTTCAACGCGGATATGGATCAACGAATTTTATTAAGGGATACTTTCATCTGAATACAACTTATGTTGATACAGCATTGCTGCACAGGATCATCTTATTCAGGGATGGGGCCGAAAAAGCCAGATTATCACCCGGAAATTTTACTTTTTTCGGAGACATTACTGCCATTCCCGGTGCCACATATAATTACCAGCTTTCATTAATCATGAAAGATAGTTCTTATACTAAGCTTACTCAACCTTATGTGATACTTTTTAGTAAGATGTTAGGAAAATTACTTCAGAAAATTATTTTTTCTGAAGTAATTTATACAAGAGTAATGTCGAACTGAACCAGATCTACAAATTCCTGAACACGGCTTTCCACTTCTTCCTGATCGAGATTTATAATTTTTCTGTACCGAATTTTTTCAACACAGAACGATGCCATTGCTGAGCCAAAATAATTCCGCCGTTTCATATTTTCGAATGACACATCTTTGGTTCGTGCCAGGTAACCAATAAAACCTCCTGCGAATGTATCACCAGCTCCTGTTGGATCGAATACATCTTCTAAAGGTAATGCGGGAGCAAAACACCTGTTCTTTATTAAACAACAAAGCACCAATGCTCACCTTTTTTAATAATGAGATACTTAGGACCCATTTTCAAAATTTTCTGCGCAGCTTTCACAAGCGAATATTCATTTGAAAGCTGACGTGCTTCCGCATCATTAATGGTAAGCACATCAACCATGGCAATAGCTTTCATCAGATCATCCATTGCGGTTTCCATCCAGAAATTCATAGTATCCATTACACTGAATTTCGGACGTTCACGCAACGACTCCATCACTTTCATTTGAATAGAAGGCATCAGATTTCCAAGCATGAGAAAGGTGCAATTTGATAAGATTCCGGAATTACCGGCTCGAAAGTCATCAACACATTTAACTCTGTAGCCAGCGTATCACGGGTATTCATATCGTTAAGTGATAACGACCAGCCCAAAAGAACGATTTTTCACCTTTTTTATCTGCAAATCCTTCTGTACGAATACCATGTTCATTTAACTGATCGATGGTAGCCTGTGGGAAATCGTCGCCGACAACCGACACCAGATTAATATCCTGAGGTAAAGTAAGATGCGGCCAAAGATGCATAAGTGGCAGCTCCTCCAATAATTTTATCGGTTTTTCCGAAAGGTGTTTCGATGGCATCAAAAGCCACGGTTCCAACTACTAATAAGCTCATTTTTGTGTTTTATGTCTCCGTTTAAACAGAGGTTATTGATTTTCAGCACGCAAAGGTATTAAATTAGGTGTTTCCGCAAGAATCGGGGAATATGTTAATTGGGCTAATTAATTTGCAATGATATGAAAAGTCAGTATTAAACTTACACTTACTGCATTTCCCTTTGTTGGTTTGTGCATTTTTTAGCGCTACTTGCTTTGCGCAGAAGCTGGAATCATACACCACAACTTCGGGCTGGGAAATCAAGGCAGGCGATACGCTTTCATTGGGAGTGGGTCGTTACCGGATGGAGGCATGATTTTATTTATTCGGGACTGGCAGTTACTATTTTCGAAACGCTTGCCGCGGAACAAGGATTTGATCCCGCTTTACAACCGGGCTCGAAGGTGCTTTGGGTTGTGGTTAGTAAAATTAAGGAAGAAGGGAGATCAGGTGATGGCATATTTTATTATTGAAGAAATAGGAGGTTATCTCATAGAAATCGAAAATGCTATTCAGTCGTGTGAACTTGCCTTTTGCAGGCCAGATGGATACCTCACGCAGCAGGAATTTGAAAAACTTATACTCATTAATGATGCAGTTACCGAAGGCCGCATATCACCGGAAAAGCGGATCGAGTTGCGAAATGAATTGTTGGGGAGGTGAATTAATTAACCATTTAAACGGCTTTCACAAAGGTTGCGTAAATTTTATATTCAGATTCATTATTGTCCGACTAAAATAGTAAAAAAAATAGTAAAGAGGCAAAAACTATACCCCCCTTTTTAGTTAAGTTTGGGTTACCACACTCAAACCATAACTATGAACAAAGAGTTAATAAATTTGTCCCGGACAGCCAGGTATTATCACAGATATTAAGCTGTATACCAGCCAAAATCTGTTTATAGATGCAGCTAAAAACATCAAAGCAACAAATATTATAAAACGGATCCCTGGCGAGGATGATCTTATAAATCTGTACATAGCGGTGTTTTAGTTATTGCAATGGTCTCAGAAAGTATGCGAAGGGATGCTAACATGTGAGGGAAAGTTGACCCATTTAGGATTAGATAAAGCTCCACCGAAAGTACATTATCTAATTGCAAATAACCATAAGTTATATGGTAATGGAAACAATATATTGCAATTGCTTCGACGATACCATAGTTTTTATCTCCGGACACCCGAATAAAGGACTAGGTATTAAAAACTTAAAAATAATTGATAGTACCACAATAAGTTTATTTACGGATGGATATATTGAGGGGTGTTGGGCGCAACCCTGGATGGCTCCCGCAAAGGGGGCGGCTAAGGTTCATGCTATGATGGATGCTTTTAGTGGAGTAACAGAATTCGTTCGAATGACAGCGGCAAGGATTCATGATAAGCAGTTCTTGTATAAGTTGATACCATCAGATGATTTTTGTTGTATTTGATGAAGCCTATAATTTGTACGCACAACTCTTCTTTAAATGGACAAAGGCAATCGGTTTTGGTTTGTTACCAGAATGAAGGAAAATGCGGTCTGTCATGTCACTAAAGTAACCAACTGATAACTCTAAAGAAAAGGCAGCAAAGGGGTTCTTAAAAAAGAGCAATTTATAACCATAGGCTATAAGGATGAAACCGGAAAAGTCATTCGATTAAAATTACGAAGAGGTATTTAATGCCGAAGACAGAAGAAAACAATATGTGTTTATAACTTCACTCAATTTTAAAATCAGTGCAAAAGAAGTAGCAGCGATATATAAGAATCCTTTGGATGATAGAAACATTATTCAAACCAAATAAAACAAAATTTTCCTGTAGAGATATTTTGGGAATTCTTTTCTCGAATGCAGGTAAAATGCAAAATCTATTGTTGATTGCTCGTTGCTGATAAGTTTGTAATTCGAAAAAATCAACAGCTAAAATGGCTTTATAGCATATTAACAGTAATAAGATTACACCTGATAAGGTATATTGAGACTCTTGGGATTTATGAGATACATGCAAGG
>JADJOZ010000019.1 GCA_016713525.1 Bacteroidota bacterium
GATGTAAGAGAAGAGCCTATGCAAACAGGAAGCCCTAATGATTTATTAACTATGATGGAAGTACAAGAAATTTTGCGGTGTAAGCGGGGTACAATTTACAACCATAAAAAATGGTCTACGATTTACCAAAGTAGGTCGTAAAACCCTATTTAAACGTAAGCATGTTTAGATTTTAAAAAACAAAATTCTCAGTTAACTAGTTTAAAGAGTCAGCGTAAATATCCTTTTCCCCGTTCAAGTTGATGTAGAACTTCATTGTCCTATAATCTCTCAATACCAACTATTCTCTGTACAATTTCAGTTCTAACCCTTTTTTTAGTAATGAGGTTATACAGGTTTTTCTTCCGGTATGAAAAGTAACCAATTCATGCTTTTTAAAATGTTCTGTTTTGCGTTTTTTCCTGAGAATGAAACCAATTCCACATCGTCATTTAATTCAGCCAATTCAATATTTCTTGAATTG
Source organism: Bacteroidota bacterium (assembly GCA_016713525.1). Classification (GTDB taxonomy): domain Bacteria; phylum Bacteroidota; class Bacteroidia; order AKYH767-A; family OLB10; genus JADKJB01. Next base: position 464 of record JADJOZ010000019.1, read on the forward strand.
CAACATTTATTTTTGATTTGAAATTTTTGGTAAGGTATTATTATATATTTCAAAATTTCAATAGCCTTATCGGATAAAGGTATTACCAAATTTTCTTTTTGTCTTTATTGTGGTTAACCGTAGATAAGCACCGTTAATATTTTGCTTTTTTCAAATTCATAATATCTGAGAATCGGAGTCCTGTGTAATATGCGAAGAGAAAAAGATGTTTTGCTCTTTGTAATCGGTCAGTTAATTTATTTGTTTTTCGATTGCACTTAATTCTGCTTCATTAAGACAATTACAGTTCCCGGATTGCGGTCCACCTTCCATGTATCTAGTTCAACCGGTGCGATGATTTTCTTTTTAACCATACTATACACAAAAGTTTTGTATGCCTGTATATATTTCCCGATACTTTTATTATTTAAATTTTGGCTGATTAAATATTCTGTAAAAGCATCATAGAATTTATCCACCTCTTTTACTAAAAAGTTTCTTATGTCTTTTTTTTTCAAATTCCGTCAAGTGACCTTTTTTAATGTCCTGTATTTTTTAATAGTGTTTATTACAACTGATTTTGATTTTTCTATTATAAATTGCTCCAAATGAGTCAGTAATAATGTAGTTAATACTTTTTGAGATTCCGTTTTACCTAAAAGTTCATTTAATTGTTGACGCAAATCTTCATCGGTTAACAGTTCACCTGCAATTGTTGCCCTATTATCCAGCTCTTTACCTTAGAACGTATTTTATCCAAAATACTATTAATGGTCAGACTATGAGAGTATGATTTTTTAACTCGATGATTGGTTGCATCCCAAACGGTCGTTGGGATAATAATGTTAAAAGTGTACCTGAAATTTTACCGTTCAGATATGATTTCAGCAAATGATACTAGTTTCAGCATTCGGATTTTCAAGTAAAAATTAACCGTTGCCATGATGTTTAGAAATTAGGATATATTTGTAATGAATGAACTGTCCATGAGCCACAAATATAGAAAAGTGTCACTTATTCTGTCACCTGAACAAAAAAATAACCTTAAACTCCCTGTTTATAGGGGTTTCAAGTATAAGTTATATATTCGTCGAGGCTACAAAGGTTCATTTTGAGTATATTTGAAGTTAATTTTCATTTCTCAGCTATTCCATTCCATGAAAAGCATTCACTTCATACTTATTTTGAGCGTACTATATTGATTTCTAGTAACTCCCATGCCCAAAAAATACGCTCCATGGAAGCAGGAAATCAGAATATTGCCACCAAATACAAGACAGTAACGGCGTTGCTATCTATGGGAATGCCGGAAGAGATACTTTAACAGTAAAATGGTTCCGCCCATTTGCCCATGCAAAGTGTTTACAAATTTCATATTGCATTGGCTGTTTTGTCAGAAGTAGATAAAGGGAAACTTGATTTGAACCAGAAAATTAAGATCACTACCAAAGATCTTTGCCAAAAACATGGAGTCCCATTCGCGATAAATATCCTGATGGAACAACACTTACTCTGGCGCAAATTATTCAGCACAGTTTCGGAAAGCGACAATAATGGTTGTGATCTCTTACTTCGTTTATTAGGTGGCCCTGCCTTTGTAGATAATTATTTCAGGATGGCAGATTTTTCAGATATATCTATTAAAGCCACCGAACAGGAAATGCACTCCGGATGGGATGTGCAATTTTCAAACTGGACAACACCAATTGCCGCTACTAATTTATTGAAGGCTTTTTACATGAATGAATTGAAACTATCTAAAACAGTTACAATTTTTATTGGCAACAATGAAAGCAAACTTCAACTGGTAAACAACGAATAAAAGGTTTGCTGCCTTCAGGAACTGTTGTGGCTCATAAAACCGGCACAGGTGGAAGCAACGATACTACCGGACTGACATCGGCAGTGAATGATATTGGTATTGTTTTTCTGCCTAAAGGAAATTGTTTAGCCTCATGCGTAATGGTTACAGAATCGAGAAAAGTTCTGAAACAAATGAAAAATAATTGCTGATATCTCAAGAGTAGCATGGGACTATTTTTCTGGCAACAGAGAGTAAGCGGCAATTATGCACATTCTTTTATATCAAACCACTATAGAATAATATTCTTCAATGAATAAAGACACTCAGGCTTACAATGATAAGCAAGCTTCATCTGATAAAGAAATTTGTGATTTGCTTGCAGCCGAAATTTGTAAGCATCCTCCTAATGCTGAGAATAAAATCTGGCATGCACATCCGGTTTGGTTTTGGAAGGGGAATCCTGTAGTTGGTTACAGCAAACTGAAAGATTCGGTGCGGTTGTTGTTTTGGAGCGGACAATCGTTTGATGAACCGGGTTTAAATAATGAAGGTTCATTCAAAGCTGCCGAAGCACGGTATACGAATGCAACACAGGAAAAAGGCAGACCTCAAAAGATGGTTTAAGAAAGCAGAAACTATTCAATGGGATTATAAAAATATTGTGAAACGCAAAGGTACTGGAGCGATTGAAATGATAATATTTCTAAATTCTAATTTCCTAACCAAAATAATTCTTTAACATATTTACAATCAAAATTAAATGACCAAATTAGAACTGTTAAAGAACTTTACTGAGAAACATATAAAACTTACAGAATTTATTTCTAGTCTGCCTGACATTCAATTTGCTATTAGTCAACATGAAATGGTCGCCCGGGACAGCAATTGAGCCATGTGAATTTATGCCTTAAACAACCTTCTGAAAGCTTTGATCGCTAAAGGTTATCGCTTCAAAATTTGGAAAACTTACCCGGGCCACATTTGATTATGATACTGTAATCAGCAAACATACTGCGGCTTTAAATAATGGTGGAAAAGCACCCGACTCGTTTGTTCCTGAGGAAGTAACAGTTTCAGATAAGAAAGAACTGATTGCAGGAAATGGAAATGTTGTTAAAATCGATTAATGACAGCACCGGACATTATACTGATGAGGAACTTGATGCCATGATTATGCCTCATCCGTTGCTTGGTCAGTTATCGATATCTGAAATTTTTCATTTGATGACTTATCATGCGAGCATCATCTCAACCAAACAGTTTTGAATTTGAAGGATGATAAGTAACATCACAGGGTTTAATTTAATATTTTCATTTTCCTGATACACTTTTCATAATAAGACTGACCTTTTTGAATAAAAATTCTGTTAATGTGACTTTTGTTACTCTTTTTCCTTTTTCCACCCTGTAATTTTGCAGCTTAAATAAACACAAATGGAAAATCAAGATAATAAAACACAACAACAATTTGCAATGCCACAAGAATAGGTGATAAGGCACCTGAATTTAAGGCCTCACAACGCAAGGAGATATTAATTTCCTTCCGATTATTCCGAAGCTGGGTTACTTTTATTCAGTCATCCTGCCGATTTTACTTCCGTCTGCACATCTGAATTCATGACTTTGCATCTATGGAAAAACAATTCAATGATGCGAATTGTAAATTGGTAGGACTCTCTGTCGATGGTCTTTATAGTCACATTGCATGGCTACGTACAATAAAAGAGAAGATTGAATATAAAGGAATGAAAAATGTGGAAGTAACTTTTCCATTGATCGAAGACATAACCATGGAAGTTGCTACCAAATATGGTATGATGATGCCGGGTGAAAGCAGTACCAAAGCAGTTAGGGCAGTTTTTGTAATTGACCCGAAGGGAATCATCCGAACCATTATTTATTATCCTTTAAGTCTGGGACGAAATTTTGATGAGCTTTACAGAGTTGTACTGGCTCTTCAGACAGCTGATGCGTTTTCGGTTGCCACGCCTGCCGATTGGAGACCAGGTGATGATGTGATTGTACCTACTGCCGGTTCATGCGGTGTGGCTAAAGAACGAATGGAAAGTCAAGATGCAAATACACATTGCTATGACTGGTTCTTTCTGCACCCGTAAAAGACAGAAGCGGAAACAGTGCTGAACAAAATTATAAAGAAGTAATTTATTAGTTTGTGAATAATAGAAGCCGGTAGCTTGCAAATGATGGAGGTTACCGGTTTTTTATTGGCTTTTTGAATGGTACGGATTTCGATTTTTGTATCCGGAACTTGCTGAACTGCAATATTTTTTATTTTTCACCATTTTTTGTGGAATTCGGATTTTATGCTTCTCTAAGGGGCTGCACTACTTTTTTGTAGCGTGGTTTTAAACGAAAAATTGGAGTTTTAAAATCTGAATCAAATGAAAAATTATCTTTGTGATGTTATTGTTGTTCTGCTCATTCCATGTAATGGGTGGCAACGAAAAAACGGTCAAATCAACTGTCAGTAAAGTAACCGTATTTACCAGGAGCGCAGGTGCATCGTTCTGCACCGGTAACTTTATCAGGAGGGGTCACCAGTTAATATTTTCCGGCTTATCTCCTCAAATAAAACCCTCCAGTATTCAGGCAGGAGGGGAAAGGTGCTTTTGTGGTGCTCGATGTTAAACACGAAATTAAATATCCCGAGCCACCCCCACCGGTTGTAAGTGAGCTACCCAAAGAAATAATTCGCGAAATAGCATTGCTGGAAAATTCTCTGACTGGAAATTCGTTTTAAAAGTGATGATTTACGTGAAAGAAGAAGTGCTTTACAACTAGAGAAAGACATGATTCTGAAAAATAAACTGGCCAGGGCAGAAGGAAAGAGTGATTCACTGGAAGTGCTCATAAAAGCCATGGATTTTTTCATAAAAAACTGGCAGAGCTCAATACGCAATTAGGAAAATTAAGCAGAGATGAAATGCGAAATACGAAAATACAAACATTGCTCTCCAGCCCGTTTGGGTGAGTTGAAGACATTTAAACAAAGTAATGAGCCCAAAAAAGTACGAACCCTTACATCAGGTTGTTGTTACGGTAAGTGCTGAAGCACCTGTTTCAGGAACTGTAGATATAAATTATATGGTTACCGAAGCCGGATGGATACCATCGCATGATTTGCGTTCTACTTCTCCTTCCGAACCGGTGCAACTTACCTACAGCGCGGTTGTATATCAGAATACTGGCGAAGATTGGGATGATGTTAATCTAAAATTAAGTACTTCAAATCGAATCGAAGTCATATTAAACCACAATTACCTACCTGGTATATTACATATTACACCAGACTTCGGGAGGTCATTGTTCCGGGAATGGCACGGTCAAAGAGTCCTGCAAATATGAACACACTTTCATCAAAAGATGAAGAAGCTTTGACCGATAATATTAAGAAGTTATCTGCTGCTGAGTCATCTGAAAAATATGCGCAACTGGTAGAGACAATGACAAATGTTGAGTTCACCATTAAATTGAATTATTCAATACCATCTGATGGAATTACACATACAGTTGCAGTAAAATCCGATAAACTGCCGGCAACGTATGTTCATTATTTGGTTCCTAAGTTAGATAGTGAAGCTTTCCTGCTTGCCAGAGTGACCGGTTGGGAAAATCTGAATTTGTTGCCTGGTAAAGCCAATTTGTTTTATGAAGGAACCTATGTGGTGAAACAGTTTTAAATCCTTCTGTTATCAATGACACACTGGATCTGGCTTTAGGAAGAGACACGGCATTTTTAGGAAGTGATATTACAAAAACTATTTCCTGGGAATTGCGATTCAAGAGTAATAAGAGTAAACCAGTACATCTGATAGTTGAGGATCAGGCTCCATTATCGAATATCGCAAACATAAAAGTGGCCATGAAAGATCAGGGAGATGCCAGTTATAATACAACCAATGGTTTGCTCAAATGGGATTTTAATTTGGATCCGAAAGCTTACAAAGCTTTGAAATTTACCTATGAGGTTACTCATAACAAGGATATGCCTTTGAGTATGTATTAAGAACATTGTTGAAAATTTGCAGCAGGTCCCGATCAACGGATCTGTTGTTTTGTTTGTAGTGGTTGAAACCATGAAGTTTCGGGTACCAACATTATCTTTGTATTCCGTTATGTCAGAAAGGGAGAGTGAGTTACAAAATATATGTGGTTGAGTTATCTAAAGGTGTTCACATTGGATGCCAGATTTCGTGCTGCCAATCCGCAGTTTAATGGAGTATTGGAATGTTTGTATGTTGGAATGACCAGCAAAACACCGGAGGAACGTTTTAAGCAACATAAAACCGGATATAGAAATTTGAAAGGACACAAATTGTCGGCGAATATTGTAGAAAAATATGGCACTTACCTCCGACCAAGTTTATACAATCATATAAATCTGAAACCCATGAACCGCGAGCAGGCACTGGAAATGGAGAAAAAGTTGCCTGGGACTTAAGACGGCAGGGTTATGCTGTTTGGTTTAATTGAAGAGTTTTAACATTGTCTTAATTTGTTGATTTAATGTTCATCTCTTTTAGTTGACTTCCTGACAATCGGATTGGAAGGTTGAATTGATATTGGTTGAAAAATAGTACATAAAGTATTGTTAATGAGTGATTTTCGTAATTGACCTTCTTAATAATTGGAATATATTAAGAAAAGTAATAATATTGTATTAAATCGTCAAACGCATATCAATTTTAAAAAACACATTTATGAAAAACACAGTTATTATTTTATTTTATCTGCTAACATTTGGATTTGTTTCAATTGCATATTCACAAAAATGTGAAGTAACTAAAGATCCTATAACAGGTGATAAGGTAATCACAGCAAATTACAAAGATCGCTGGGTTTATATGGAGAATAAAGGTGAAAACACCAAATTGGCAATTGTCAAAGGGTACGTTGGTGAACTGAATATTTCTTCTCCTGTTGGTGATGAGTTTATTATCAAACTAGATAATGACGAAGTATTAAACCTGAAGACTTCTGCAGTTGCAGCACCAAATAGTTATATTAGTCAGGGTGTTGTTTATACAAATTATACCTTTGAAACTATACTAGACAAAGCTACAGTTGCTAAGTTGGCTGCTCATGCACCTATCTTTATCAGGTTCCCAGATTTAAAATCAGGTGATCGCGATTGGATCGACAAAAAGTATTATAAAGCCATCAATGTTGGAGCTAAGTTTATTATGGAGAATTAATAATTGATTGGTTCTTATTAAAGTTGGAGGAGATTATTTCATTTTTTTTTTTCGAAATGGATTCATGAAATGATGTGTTCGGTCAAATTATTTATGCATTGCAATAATTTAATTCAATGAAAATAGATTCCCGGCATATTAAGTCCCTACTTTTAATCCTCTTTATTTTCTGTTGCACAACTATTTCATATAGTCAAACCGCTAAATCACAAGAACGTTCCAAAGAGGGACGTTTTATTTTTATTGATAAAAAATTCGATGCTTCATTTTTGAAATCCATCGGCCCTTTTCAGTGCGTCAGTAAGGATGGTGATGATCTTGGAGATATGTTGCGAGCTATTCGAGTGCAGGCGGTGAATTCAGGCGCCAACTGTTATAAGTTAAAAGATTTTCAGATTAATGACACCGCAAACAAATGGTCCTTACTTTAGATACTTATCTAGCATCGGATCGCCAACTGGAATTAAATTCGGAAATGCATGAAACCAATGTTGTTTATATTATATCGGATGATAAATTTAGTGACAAGGATTATTCCTTTAAATTAAATGGCGTAGCTATGAATATCAAGTCGGGATATTATCACTAAGCATTATCTTAAACAGGGAACTGAAACTATTATTAACAAGGAGGTTTTACCGGAACCAGCTTCCGTTTAAAGTGGGAAGAGAATAAACCACCGTTATTTTTTAACAGTCTCAGGAGTTGCATTTGCAGAACCAACTGGTATTTCAATCAGAGGTCCCGGAGTTGCAATCACCACAGGGAAAATACATCAGTTAAGCAAAATTTGGGTTTGTTGTTGGTGAACACTTTGGTTGAGGTGAAGTGATGTAAATTCAATTTGATTAATCAATTGCTTTATGATATTCGAATTTTTTATAGGCGGATTTTTTCGAAAATAACAGAAAAGTGACTTATGACAACAATCGTTTGCTATGTTATTTTGGCAGATATGGTCTACTCAGTACAGAACCTACACATATTATTCCTATTGATGATAATGATGAAATTGGTTAAAATTACTGAGCTTTTAAAATCGATTAAGTGGGAGAGCACGTATGACACATTAATTTGTGATGGAACCCAATGGACTTTAGATGCTGAATTTAAAGAAGTGAATATTCACTGTTATGGATCTAATGCGTATCCACCAGACTTCAAAGTGTTCTTAAAAAGACTCAATAAAGTTATTGAACATGAAAGAATACGATTTTGAGTTGACTATAAGCCAAGCTGCAAAAATTTTTTAATGGAAGAAGACTACCGGTTATGCATTTTTATGCTCGGATTTCAATATGTCTTCTATCATTTTCAAAAGCATTGCGCGTTTGCCTAAACTTCTGAATATTTTTATGCTTTGTAAATGCCCCTGATTGAAGTTGTTAATTAATACAAATTTTGCGTTCTTAATCTTTAGTATTCAGGATTTATTGAATTTCAACTCATGGGAAGGAATATTCTCTTAATCATTTAGTGTTTGCCACACTATTCAACCTTTAATTTATAAATTTGCTGATCAACTGACTAAATAAGTTCCTATGAAAAAATATAGATTTAAGAGTTTCGCTTTAGGTTGTTTAATTATGATATCGGCCTCTGATCTTTCAAAGGCACAGGTTTCTTTTCAATGGGCCAGGCATTTTGAGGAATTAATCTCATCGAGGGTTATGCAATTGCAGTTGACAACTCAGGAAATGTTTATACTTCCGGTGTTTTTTCTGGTACGGTTGATTTTGATCCGGGATCCGGGGTTGCCAATTTAACTTCAGCGGGATTTCAGGATATATTTATTTCTAAGTTAGATGCTTCAGGCAATTTTGTCTGGGCTAAACAAATGGGAGGAGCTGAGTTTGATTTTGGAATTTCAGTGGAAGTAGACGCTGCAGGGAATGTTTATACCACAGGTGCTTTTTCAGGAACGGTAGATTTTGATCCGGGAGTTGGTGCCAGTAATTTAACTTCTTTCGGAAGTAGCGATATTTATGTTTCAAATTGGATCCATCCGGAAATTTTATTTGGGTGAAGCAATTGGGCGGTATTGATTATGAACAAGCCAATTCAATTGTATTAGATCCTTCAGGGAACATATTCATAACAGGAACATTTGAAGGTACCGCAGATTTCGATCCAGGATCCGGAACTAATAATTTAACTCCTGTCGCGGGAGGTGATGTTTATATTTGTAAATTGGATGCTTCAGGAAATTTTGGATGGGTTAAGCAAATTGGCGGCAATGGATTCGATTTCTGTGGTTCACTTGATATAGATGCTTCCGGTAATTTATACTTTGCAGGAGCGTTTGAAGGTTCTGTTGATTTTGATCCGGGAGCAGGAAATACCACTTTAACAGCAGCTGGTTTCAGTGATTCATTTGTTTCTAAATTAGATGCATCAGGGAATTTTATATGGGCCCGGAATTTTAGTGGTGCCGATTATGAGACAGCATTTTCTGTTGCTGTAGATATCTCAGGTAATGTTTTTGTCACAGGGACTTTTGATGGAACATCAGATTTTGATCCGGGTTCCGGAGTCAACAATTTAACTTCTGCAGGCTTTCAGGATATTTTTGTTGCCAAAACTAAATGCTTCCGGAAATTTTGTTTGGGCTCATCAATTAGGCAGTGTAGTTGACGATTATGGAAATTCTGTAGCGGTGGATGCAACTGGTAATTTATATCTTGCCGGCTATTTTCAGACAACTGTTGATTTCAATCCTGGTGCAGGAACTAATGCCTTAACATCTTTTGGTGAAAATGACATTTTTGTTGCCAAATTTGACCCTTCAGGTAATTTTGTTTGGGTGAACTGAATGGGAGGTGCTGATTTTGATTATGCCTATTCTGTTGATGTTGATGCAACCGGAAATATTTACACCACCGGTGGTTTTGGAGACATTGCTGATTTTGATCCGGGGAGCAGGTGTAACTAATTTGACAGCTTTAGGACGTGTAAATGCATTCGTACATAAATTGAGTGGATCTCCTTGGATGTTAATGAATATGCTACCGGTCAATTTCCAGTTATTTACCCAAACCCTAATAATTCCGGTTTGTTTACAATTGTTTTACAGGAAGAAGTGAAAATAACTATTACGGATGCATCAGGAAGATGGGTAATGACGAAAATGTTTGCAGCCGGTGAAAATACTTTGTTTTTAAAGGATCAGCCAAATGGGTTTTACTTTCTTCAATTGTGGAATGATAGTCAGGTTTTGAATTATAAACTGGTTCCTAAACAGATAATTTTGTTTCCTGGCTATTTGAGTACTTCCATTTGATTTGATTGTGGCATTTTTGGAAAAGTAAATTTCTTCAAATACAGTTATTTCTGATTGAACACCGAAAATCTGTTCTAATTTGATAAATTTATGGGAAGACAAAGCAAACGGCTGATTAGAATTGTCCGTGAAAACGCCAAACTTGCACCATCCAAAAAGATCCGTATAGTTTATGCGAATAACGATAATTTGATGGTGAGAGCGGAAAGCTTATCAAACTGAGATGTATTTAATTTAGGTTATGCAGATCCCCTCTGTAGCGATGGCAGTAATAATCACCAAAAATAATTTATAAAGCAATCTTCCAGACTACAAACCACCAAACCATCAAATCAGCACCCATTCGATCCGCCAGCCGGCGGACTCAGGGACAATAATCACCACCCCTCGACTCCGCTCTGGGCAAGAATTACCAAACCATCAAATCAGCACATTAGCAAATCAGCACCCATCTGATCCGCCAGCCGGCGGACTCAGGGAAAATAATCACCACCCCTCGACTCCGCTCTGGGCACCCATTCGACTATCCTCAGGGCACCCATTCCTTTGGACCTTCAAAGAAACATTTAAACAAAAAAATATTGTTTTTGAAATGGGGGTTCTAGGGGGGTTGATAACTTCTTAAGTTGTTAATAAATTTGAAATTAAACAGCAGGGTGAACTTGGCACCCTTCTAGTCTTTAAAGGACTTTAAGTCGTATTAGACCCTGCTGTTAATTTCAATGCTCTAGGTCCAACTAGAATTATTCTTTGTCTCACCAAAGGTTTTAGACAAGAGCATTTATTATGAACTATTTAACAATACAAAGGTATGAAAAAATGGAATTACACAATTGGCATTGACGTATCAAAAAACACTTTGGACATTCATTGCGCTGAAATCAATCAACACATTCAAATTAAAAATGGAACGGAGGGATTTAGAGTATTCCTTAAATGGTGCAATACTCATAAAATAATTCTAAATCAAAGCTTTATAATAATGGAATATACCGGCGGCTATGAATATAAGCTGATACAGTTTTGTGAATCTAAGCAAATTCAATATTCCAGAATTCCGGGATTGGAAATAAAGCGCTCCATGGGCATCACCAGAGGAAAAACGGACCAGGTAGATGCTGGTCGAATCGCTCAATATGGTGAAGAAAAACACAAACAATTGACTCCAGATCGACCCTTAAACAAAGGTATCATAAAGCTAAAAGAGCTTCTTGGATTCAGGAAAAGAATTGTACGGGAACTGGGAGGATACAAAGCTTCTCTAAAAGAACGCAAAGCAATGTATCCCGATTTGAAAAAAGATTTAATTTGTAAAACTCTAGAATCAAAAATAAAAGAAAACGAAAAAGTTGTTGCCAAATTTGATAAAGAATTAATGGACGAAATTCACAAGGATGAGGCAATGAAAACCAATTATGAATTGATTAGAAGTATCAAAGGGATCGGAATGGTAAATGCGCTAATGACAATTGCTTATACAGAAAACTTTGTCGGCTTCACTAATCCCCGCAGTTACGCAGTGTATGTAGGGGTAGTTCCTTTTGATTATAGTTCAGGTACAAGTATCAAAGGACGAAAAAGGGTAAGTTCAATTGCTAACAAAGAACTTAAACAAGAACTTACACAAGCCGCAAGGAGTGCTATTCAATGGGATCCAGAATTGAAAAGTTATGCAACTAGAAAAATGGCTAATAAAAGCTATGGTGTCGTCTTAAACAATGTAAAATTCAAACTCATCTTACGCATATTTGCTGTAGTGAAAAGGCAAGAAATGTATGTTGATAACTACAAAAATGCAGCTTAAATGATAAATAAACCCCCCCCCCTCGGCTACGCTCAGGGACAAGTAATCACCAAATTACCAAACCATCAAATCAGCACATTAGCAAATCAGCACCCTTCGACTTCGCTCAGGGCAAGCATCAGCACATTAGCACATTAGCAAATTAGCACATCATTTCACCGCACTCCCATCTCTCAAACTTTCCGAAGGCATGACAAACACCAGTTTCCCGGTTTCATCTTCAGCCATCAAAATCATCCCTTTCGATTCGATGCCTTTTTTTTCGGGGCCAGATTTGCCAAGTAAAGTTACCTGTTGTCCGATGATGTTTTCAGGTGCGTAGTGTGCTGCAATACCCGAGACAATAGTGCGTTTTTCGTCGCCGGTTGATACCAGCAATTTGAGCAGCTTATCGGTTTTTGGAACACGTTCCGCTTCCAGAATGGTGCCTATGCGAATATCCATTTTCATGAATTCTTCAAAAGTGGTTTCGGGTTTAGCGGGTTCAGATTTATTTTCAGTTGTTGCCGCTTCTGCTGCCTGAGTGGCAACAATTGCAACTTTGGTTGCAGCAAGCTTTTCGATTTGTGCTTCAATCGCAGGATCCTCGATTTTATCGAATAATAATGCAGCAGCGTTCAACTGATGTCCTTCCGTTAATAAATTACCAATGGGATGATCGTCCCATTGGTGATTATCGATGCCCAGCATATCACGCAATTTTTGCCGGTATGTGGCAAGAAGGGTTCCATCAAAAGTGAAAGGGCACCTGTTACTTGCAGTGCAGCATGCAATACCGTTGCTGTTCTATCTGCATCGGTCTTAATCAGTTTCCATGGTTCGAGATCGGCGAGATATTTATTTCCGGCACGGGCAATGTCCAGGAGCAATGACAAGGCTTCGCGTAAACGATAGCGTTCGATACTCTCACCTATTTGCTTTTGGTATCTGCAATAAAGTTAATCAGCGTATTTCCAACTTCCGTATAATTTCCTTTGGCAGAACTTTTCCTCCATAGTAATTTCCGGTCAATACCAATGTGCGGTTCACGAAATTACCAAGGATAGCAACAAGTTCACTGTTGTTACGAGCCTGAAAATCACGCCAGGTAAAATCGTTGTCTTTGTTTCAGGAGCTGTTGCAATGAGTGTATATCTCAACACATCCTGCTTGCCGGGAAAATCGTTGAGGTATTCGTGTAACCACACTGCCCAATTGCGGGAAGTGGAAATTTTATCGCCTTCTAAATTTAAAAATTTATTGGCTGGAACATTTTCCGGCACAACATATCCGCCATGTGCTTTTAAGATAGCAGGAAGATGATGCAATGGAAAACGATATTATCTTTCCAATGAAATGAATTAGTCGTGAATCAGGATTTTCCAATAGTTCCCATTATCGGGTAGTAATTCGCGGGTTGCAGAGATGTAATCCGATAGGTGCATCAAACCACACATAAAGCACTTTTCCTTCTGCTCCGGGAATAGGAACCGGCACACCCCAATCGAGATCGCGGGTCATGGCACGGTTGAAGTCCATCGCCGGCATCTAACCACGATTTACATTGGCCGTAGACATTCGGGTTTCCAATCGTTTTTATGACCTACTAAAATATATTCACGCAACCAGGGAGCATAATCGTTGAGAGGTAAAAACCAATGTTTGGTTTCACGCATCACCGGCTTGCTGCCACTTAGTTTCGAACGTGGGTTAATGAGATCGGAGGGGCTCAAAGAACTTCCGCAGTTTTCGCACTGATCACCATAAGCTTTTCATTTCCACATTTAGGACAAGTACCTTCAATATACCGATCAGCCAAAAACTGTTTTGCTTCTTCATCATAATATTGTTCGGTAACCTGTTCGGTAAATTTTCCGGTATCGTAGAGTTGTTTAAAAAATCCTGAAGCAGTTTCGTGATGTTTTTATTCGAGGTGCGTGGTAAATATCGAATGATATTCCAAATTCAGCGAACGAATCACCCATCATTTTGTGATACTTATCTACCACTTGCTGTGGTGAAATTCCTTCAGCTTTGCTTTGATGGTAATAGGAACTCCATGCTCATCGGAGCCACAAATAAATTTTACATCTTCACCTTTCAGACGCATATAGCGAAAAAAAAACATCGGCAGGGAATATAACATCCCGCAAGGTGGCCAATATGTACGGGACCATTGGCATAGGGAAGAGCCGGCGGTAACAAGAATCGCAGTATGGGTCTACAAAGGTTAGTTTTGCAGGGGCTTTTGTTTTACCATCCCATTTTTGAGTCCCAAAGATACAGAAACAAGTCGGATTAATTTTGGTTGTGTCAGGTTGTTTGATTCATTTCGGAAAATAAAGTGTATGGTTAAGATGATGTTCTTTATAATTGATATACAGTTAGTTGCAAGGTTAAATATTTTCGTTCATAACTCCCTTTGCGGGAAGTACAAATGAAACTGGAAAGAAAATTACCTTTGTAATTATCCTGAATACGCCACCTCTTTTAGTTCCCGGAAGTAAAATCGAAATTGTTGCTCGGCCCGCAAAGTGAGTCCAAGAAATGCAGCCTGCCATTGATCAGTTCATCAATGGGGATTTGAGGTTGCAAAAAGGTATGTATTTTTATGAACAGGACCATCAGTTTGCCGGAACCGATCAGCAACACTGGGCCGATTTGCAGATGATGCTGGATGATCCTTCGGTAAATGCTGTTTTGTTTGCCCGCGGCGGTTATGGTTGCGCACGTATAATCGATAAACTCGATTTTAGCGGTTCATGCGATCACCAAAATGGTTGATTGGGTTCAGTGATTTTACTGCTCTTCATTCGCACGTAAACCGTCATTGTAAAATTGAAACCATGCATGCACCTATGGCATTTAATTTTCCAACCACACCTGCACACTCTTGAAAAAGTAAAACAACTTTTAACGGGACATGCAGGTAGTTACGATATGAGTCCCTCGATTTTGAATCGCCTGGGTAAAGTGCAGGGTGAGCTGGTGGGTGGTAATTTGTCGCTGCTATATGCTATGGCCGGCACCGATTCTGATTTGTTGACTAAAGGTAAAATATTATTTCTGGAAGATCTCGATGAGTATTTGTATCATATCGACAGGATGATGATTAATTTGAAGCACCCAAAAGCTAACATGTTAAAGGGACTTGTTGTTGGTGGTATGTCGGCAATGCGTGACAATACCATTCCTTTGGGAAGTCGGCTGAAGAAATTATTTTGGATGCTGTGAAAGAATACGATTACCCTGTATGTTTTGGAATGCCGTCCGGACATGTTACCGATAATCACCCATTGGTTTTAGGGCGAAAAATAAAATTGGTAGTGGGGAAAAGAACGATTTCTTTGTAAATTTACATCGTTAATTATTTTTTATTCATTTTTCAAATGTTTTTCTTATGGCAGAACACAACGAATTGGGCAAGACCGGTGAAGAAATTGCGGTCGAATTTTTGCGATCGAATGGTTAACAATATCAGATCAGGCTCGGCGGTCAGTGAATCTCGGCAATTCAGATATTAGTGCCGCCTTATGGCAATCACGATATGATTTGTAACGGTAGTCGGTTACATGCGACGGAATATTTTATTTATGGACTTGCTTGATGATACCATCAGCGGAAAAATTAAACATTTGTAATGGAGCAGCCGACAATACATGCGAAATCAAAAATGATCCAAGGTGCGGCAGACCCCAATACCATCTTATATGGCCAGGAAATTCGTCGAACTTTTCCGATGATTTAATGCCTCTGAAGAGCTGAGATGTTACTTACCCAGCACTATTCGGGTTAAAATTTAATTTCTATGAGCGTGAAATCGCTTTAAAAATTATTAGAAGCCGTAATCGAATCACAATTAAAGCCTTTGGTATGGTGTGGAATCATGCCATAGCCTAGGCGCCTCAATGATTTTATTCGGGAAATTTACGTTTTAGATGTTCCCAATTTTATTGTTCTTGTGTCACCAACTGTATCAAACTTTTAAAAAAACTCTAATTTGATAGAATCTAAACTGCGAATTTTCTACTATTTTTCGACCTTTTTTACCATTCTCAAATCCAGTCAGAAAAAAGCAGTAATTTCCGGATTTTCCCTAATGAAGACGTTTTTCTGAGTTCCCGGCTGTTAACGGTCGAGGGGGCTTTTGAGATTTCTTTTGTAAAACGAAGGGGGATTCACGCCTGATCATTCGAAGAAGCGTAATTCGTTAATTCAGCATGGGCTCAACCTGGACTTGGAAAAAGACAGTGCTCGCACCTGCTTGATATGTTCGGAAGGCGGTATCGTTTTCTCGATACAGGAATGGACGTGGCCAAAAACTGTTTTATCTACTTCGGCTTGAGACCATTTTAATGTCAAATGGTGATTTTCGAATAAAAAACCGTTGGATGAAATTGATCGGCTGCATACAAGTTGGCCGGAAATAGGTAACAAATTACAAGATCACCCGTCGAATATGATTGTGAAAAATGTTTCTGCAAAGGTAAGTATAATGTCCTTAACGGTTTTCGATAATCACACACAGATTCGGCTGACCACATTGAAGGATGTAGCAATTTAGATGACAAGATACTCTGACTGTTTTATTAATGTCTGTATTTGACAGTCTGGCGTCATTTGCAATTTCGTACCTTTGCACCTCAAAAAGCAAAAAGGCACAGGAATTTAGTTCAGTGGAAGAGGGAAAGGTCGTGGGACACAATCCGGTAAAACAGGGCAAAAAGATAAGAGTGGTTGGGTTAAACCCGATGGCACCCCTTTGCGTGCAAGAAAAGCGATTACTTCCCGATAAGGAAATTGATCAACGAAAAAACCTTCCACGGTCTAATTTACTTCCCGCCCAAGGCAAAGATTCACGTCCCTGAAAGAGATGAAAAGAATAATGCCCGCGAAAAACAAGCCGATCGCACTTACGAGAACGCTCATGTACCCGACGCGAAACAATTCGTTTAGACGAAGATGACAGAAAGGACAAAGAAGATCCTGATCGCAAGGTGATAGAATAAATTTTCAGGAGCACCGATCGCAAACCTTTTGTAAGACGATGATGATAGAGGTGAGAAAGAAAACCTTATGCCTGTCGATGATAGCAGCACCGATCGTAAACCTTTGTGAAGTGTGATGATGACAGAGGCGAAAGAGTGCGTCGGACACCACGATGATACAATAGTAGCGACTGCAAACTCTTGTAGCGTGATGATGACAGAGGCGAAAGAACCTTATGCCTGTCGCGACAGATAAAGTTACTCAGCGACCAAACCTTATGAAGCGTGATGATGAAGGTGGAGAAAGCAAATCTTATTCAAGCCGTGATGAAAATTCAATCACGTCCCTTTATGAAAACGTCCCGGTTCTTACCGTGACGAGTAAAGATAAAGGTCGAAACAGAAACTGGAGATCGTGAAGATACCTCTTCAGATCGCCCATCGCGTCCGTACAATGCAACCGGTCGTCTGGGTAAAAACCTTGAAAAGAAACGGAGCGTTATGCCGATCGCGATCATTCAAAAGAAATGCGCGCGCTGGGATAAAGATCGTGGATCAAAATCAAGAAGTGGCAAACCTTCAGGAGCACGTAAAAATCATCATTCAGCACCCGACGATAATGGTAGTATACGCCTGAACCGATATATTCCAATGCCGGAATTTGTTCACGCCGAGAAGCTGATGAACTTATTGTTGCCGGTGTTATTTAATCATCGGTGAAATAGTTACCGAATTGGGAATCAAAGTAATGCTATGGAGCCGTGGTTAAGTATCATGATCGGACATTGAAAACCGAGAAGTGGTCGTTTATGTATTATTAAATTGGTTGAAAGATTGGCATCACTACAACTGAAGATCCGGATGAACGTAAAACAGTAATGGCTTTAGTTCATGATGCCCGCAAAGAGCGCATTTTCCGGTTGGACGTTTAGATCGTAACACGACAGGATTACCGCTTTTAACCAATGACGGAGAATTAACCAAACGCCTCACACAGTCCAAGTGGTGAGATTAAAAATTGTATCAGGTAGAACTCGATCGCAATCTCACACAAGGCGATATGTTACGTGCTGCTGAAGGTGTGGAACTGGAAGATGGAAT
>JADJOZ010000020.1 GCA_016713525.1 Bacteroidota bacterium
TCCAGATCAAACTGGATTTTTATATCACTCAATTGATATGTATATCCCTCACATTTTAGGGCAAGATTTAAAGCTTTTATAAAATGGGACTTAAGTTCTTCAAAACTTTCGCCTTCAGTAGCTATGAAATGTTTTTGAACAGTAGCAAATGCACTATAACCTGAATTTTCTTTTATAACTGTAGCAAGTATTTTATGTTTTTTCATCTTTTATCAGTTTTAATTGCAGCCTTTTTCAATATTGCTTTTAACAGCCCAAGTTTTACTTCTTTACCTGAATGGTAAGGTACTGTTATGAATTCCTTTTTATCCGGATGTTGCATAGTAACATGACTACCTTTTTTTCTCACTTCTACCCAACCATTACGCATCAACAACCTGAAAAGTTCATTATAAATCAAAATTTCAAAAGTAATATATTTATTACTTTTAACAAATTATCATTGTATAAGTTTTAGCTACTTTCACAAATAGGAATGCTTTTTGAATATTCTATGACATTTAAATTGTAGTTTCTATTCTACAATATTAGTTTCCAATACTCATTCTGGGACTAGAAAAGCCTCATAAACCTGTTTTTCAAAGATTTACCACATTTTTTCTTATTTTTGTCCTAATCTTAACACAATTGCTAATTATGTGTTAATTAGTTGAGTTCCATTAAATAATTGACTTAAAAAGCATTGGATGACAAATGTCAATATTGAATTAGTTTCAATTTGCGTAATTTGTCGGTTGAAATCGCTTAAAAAAGCTGATTAATTTATAAGCCAAGTACATTCATAATAGCATTATAGAGTAGTTATAAGAGCAAAGCAACATGCACCAATATTACAGTCCACATAGTTTCCATATTCCGGTAATGGGTTTAGCATATACCATTGACACGGCGATTAAGGTTTCCAAATTTGGGATATCTTCGGTAATGGCAATTGGCGAGGACAAGTTAATTGAAATGATGCGGAGGCATTATGCCGGCATTTATAATATGCCCTACACTCCTATTCCTGCCGGTTCTGATGATTACAGGGCTAAGCGAATCACGGCATATCTTAATTTAGTTCAGGAAATCGTGGATATTGAATTTAATATTTTAAAGCATTCTGATTTCGTACCTGATTCTCCAATCACCAAATATTTCAGCATGCTACCTGAGAATTGCATTGAATCGGAGTTATACCATGAAATGCTGAAGTTATCGGAGTCGGATGCAAAGGAAAATGCCAGATTGCGACTAAGAAACATGGTTGTACAGGGAAGCATTGATGTAAATATTTTGACAAAAACCGATCGTGACAATTACGATAAAAGTGGTGAATTGATTCCTGATGGTTCAGATGCAGTTGCTGCATTACGTGGATATGGCAACAGCAAACTTCGAAACAGCGCAATTGTATTTTCTGCCGGAATGAATCCACGATTGTATGGTTATCTTGAAAAACTTCCTGCATTTTATCCAAATGAATCTGAAGTCACAAAGAAGCGCATTACCATAAAAGTCAGTGATTACAGATCGGCATTAATTCAAGGAAAATTTCTTGCAAAAAAAGGTTTGTGGGTGAGTGAATTCAGAATTGAATCGGGATTAAACTGCGGAGGTCATGCTTTTGCGACCGATGGGTATTTACTGGGACCAATTCTGGATGAATTTAAAACGAATCGTAATGAGCTGGCCAATATACTTCAGGAAATGTACAAATCAGCTCTTGCTGAGAAGAATGAAATATTGAGTACAAATCTACCTCCTATACGAATAACAGTTCAAGGTGGAATTGGAACCCATGATGAAGCATCATTCATGCATGACTATTATGGAGTTGCAGGAACCGGCTGGGGAACCCCATTTTTATTAGTACCTGAAGCAACTACAGTTGATAGCGATACTTTAACTTTATTAGAGGAAGCTAATCATGCAGATGTTCAGTTAAGTCATTATTCACCTTTAGGTGTCAGATTTTATTATTTGAATGGCACTTCTGCAGCTAAAGAAAAACAAGCTCGTATCGATGATGACAAACCAGGAAGTCCATGCCCTGAAAAACATTTGGCTTTCAACACTGAATTTACAGCAAAACCAATTTGCACTGCATCAACAACCTACCAGCGGTTGAAAATAGACCAGCTGAAAAGTGAGTCGACAAATTCCGATAAATTAAGATCAAGCATTGAAGAGGTTACTCGAAAAGAATGTCTTTGTGTGGGATTAAGTAATGCAGCTTCACTGAAAAATCAAATACCATTTATTAAAAACCTTAAGGCCGTGAATATTTGTCCCGGCCCGAACATTGTTAATTTTTCAAAGCGTGTATCTCTTGCAACAATGGTAGACCATATTTATGGTCGCATAAATCTAATTTCCAACAAGAGTAGACGACATGTTTTTATAAAAGAATTATATCTGTATTTAGATTATCTGAAAGAGTTAGTAATTAAAGAAGAAGAAGAGATTTCTTCAGACATTAAAAAGTCGAAATTCTATAGAAATTTCATCACCAATCTGAACAATGGAGTTGCTTATTATCAGCATCTTTTTGAGAATGAAAATATCGGAGATGGAACAATTAAGAATCATCTTGATCATGCTAAACAGGTAATTAATCAGCTTCATCAGTCAATTTTCCAGCCTGAGCCGGAGATGAATCTTTAGAAATTATAAAATCTCCAATACATGAACAATCAAATAATGAAAAGCGCTTATGTGATTAATATCACATAAGCGCTTTTTCAATTTATATTGCACTAAATAATTTTAATTTAGTCGAAAATTCATTTATAATCTTTCTCAGAACCAGCATATTATGATTTCAAATATGCTTATGTGCTATTTGTTACTGTAGCCGCCAGGTGGTGATTCTACTTTTGCATTCGTAATTATAAAAGCATGAAAAAATCAATATTACTTTTTACCGCGCTGTTGCTGCATATCGGATTCCAGTTAAAGGCACAGGACACCTTAACATTAACACTGACTGCAGTAACTAAAGGAGTATTGCAAGATAACTTGCAACTAAAGAATGCCTTTGCAGATGACCAGATAGCAAAATATGATTATAGGCAATCTAACAATTTGTTTCTGCCTTCTGTGAACGTTACACACACCGGTTTCATGACCAATAGTCCCTTGATGGCATTTGGCACCAAGTTAAATCAGGAACTTCTCAAGCAATCAGATTTCAATACAGAACTATTAAATGATCCGGATGATCGTGGCGGATTTACATCTAAAATTGAACTGATGCAACCGTTGCTGAATTTGGATGGCATTGCAGCAAGAAAAGCCGCAAGATTTAAAATGGAACTTAGTAAACTACAATCTGCCCGAACATCAGAATTTCTTCAGATGGAAGCAGCAAAAGCTTATATGGAATTGCAATTAGCATTTAAGGCAGTTGGAATTATGGAAAAAGCTTATCAAACAGCCCTGTTAAACGAACAAAATATTACTAACTACCTGAATGAGGGATTGGTAAAAAAGACAGATCTCTTAGCAGTTCAATTACGGGTCAACGAGGTCAGCAATCAATTATCGAAGACAAAAAATCAATACAGAAATGCATCCGACTATGTATTGTATCTGATGAACATTTCATCCTCCACTACTGTGGTTATACCATCAGAGCAATTATTACCAAATACTGAGAGCATCCAGGCAAATATAGAGTTGCCAAAAAGCAGAAAAGATCTGGAGGCTATGCATCAGGCAACTCAAATCTACAAGAGCATGTCGGGTTCAAGCCGATTCAACATGTTACCCCGAATAAATATGTTCGCCAGCTATGAATTAAATGGATTAGATGCCATTGCTAATGAGGCTGATGGATATATGATTGGCGCCCAGTTATCATGGAGTTTATTTGACGGCTTCAAAAATATAGCTAAAAATCAGAAAACCCGTGCAGAGTATCATAAATCGATTACTGAGGAAGAAAAATACATGAGTCAGCAGACTATGGAATTACAAAAGGCTTTCAGACAATTAAAAGATGCCGAGAATAGTCTTTTTCATAGCAAACTGGCTGTTGAAAAAGCTGCGGAATCATATAGAATTTACAAAGACAGATATGATCAGGGTATGGAAAAAACAGTTGACTTACTATCAAATGAAACGATGGTACAAACAACTGAATTATCGTATGCAGAGGCCATATTTACCTACAACTACATGAAGACATACATTCAATTTCTAACGACAAAATAACAATGACCAAAACGAATTTATTTCTATTTGCAGCTGCAATTTCAATGTTCCTTATCACCTCATGTGGTAAAAAGGAAACATTGCCGACTGACAATCAGCAAGTCATTACTGTAAAAACAGGAAAAACATCCGGACAACAAACGGGTAATTTTTTAAATGTTACCGGAAAAACCGAAGCTGAGGAAAGTGCCAATATAAGCACCAGAATGATGGGATTTGTGACCAAAGTAAATGTTAAAACTGGCCAGAAAGTTTCAAAAGGCGCAGTGCTCATTAATATTAACAGCAGTGATCTTGAAGCAAAGAGGTTACAGGTTGCTTCAGGCATGATTCAGGCAGAGGCAGCGTATGAGAATGCTAAAAAAGATAAGGAAAGATTTGAAAATTTATTCAAGAATTCCAGTGTTACCAGGAAAGAACTTGATGATATACTTACCAGATACGAAATGGCAAAAGCAGGACTATCGGCAGCTCAACAAATGAAAAATGAGATAAACTCGCAGTTTGCATATGTCACTATCACAGCCCCCTTTTCGGGAACTATCACCAATACTTTTGTAAAGGCAGGTGATATGGCTAATCCAGGAATGCCGCTTATAAGCCTTGAAGGCAACAGTCGCATGCAGGTTTCAGCTATGATTCCTGAATCGGAAATATCATTGGTAAAATCGGGACAAAGAGCCGAGGTAAACATCAAATCATTAGATGTCCGAATTCCGGCAGTCATTTCTGAAATCAGTTCATCTGCAAAAAACACAGGAGGTCAATATCTCATTAAGCTAGATCTGGAAAAATATCCTGACCAAGTTAAAGCAGGAATGTTTGCCGGAATAAAAATTGAAACAGGAGTAGTACCAAATGAAGATAATGAAAACCCTACAGAAATTATGGTACCTGCATCAGCTATTTTTAAACGAGGTCAGCTGACAGGAATTTATGTGGTAAGCGATAAGAACATTGCTTTATTAAGGTGGATAAGAACCGGTAAAAGTTCCGGCGACATGATTTCGGTTGAATCAGGATTGTCGGCAAACGAAACCTACATTTTAGAAGCTGATGGCAGAGTTTATAATGGAGTGCAGGTAAAGATCAGTAATTAATTTCAAAGGAAAATCCCAAACAATATGCAAGAAGGCTTATCAGGTAAAATTGCCAATTTTTTCATCAACTCAAAGCTTACCATTCTACTCATGGTTGCTTTGATGATAATTGGATCATACAGTTCCTTTTTAATTCCCAGAGAAGAGGAACCTCAGATCAATGTACCAATGGCTGATGTACTTATTGGATATCCGGGTGCCAGTCCACAGGAAGTTGAAAAACGAATTGTGAAACCATTGGAACAGGTATTATCGAATATAAAAGGAATTGAACACATTCACAGCATGGCCATGAATGGTCAGGCAATGATTATTGTTCAGTTTTATGTTGGTCAGGATATAGAACGCAGCTATGTAAAGCTTTATGATGAAATGATGAAACACAGCGACATGTTTCCATCTGGAGTGATGAAGCCCGTCATTAAAACACGATCTATAGATGATGTTCCTATGTTAGGACTTACTTTATGGAGCGATGAAATGGATGAATACCAGCTTAGGCAATTGGCTGAGGAAGTCACGAATGAGGTTGAAAAAATAAAAGGTGTTGCAGTTACAAAAGAACTTGGAGGGGCGCCCAGAGTAGTCAAAGTAACCCTCGACAATTATCTTCTAAAAGGAAATCATGTGGATGCAATCGGAATCATGCAAATGATTCAGGCATCCAACAGCAGTGCACAATCGGGAGGTTTTGTTGATGGGGACCGGGAATTTCTGGTTACCACCGGTGATTTTTTGAGCAGTAAAGAGGATCTTGAAAATCTGGTAATAGGTACCAATGCCAATTTGCCGGTATATCTCAGACAGGTCGCGAAAATTACAGATGGTTCAACCACTCCGAAATCATATGTGTCATTCGGCTATGGTAAAAATCGTCCGGAACATTCCGGTAATCCATCAGAATATCCTGCGGTAACCATTTCCGTTGCAAAGGTAAAAGGAGCCGATGCCATGCAGATTTCAGAAAAAATTCTCGAGCAAATGGAGCATCTGAAAAAAGATCTGATACCAGATAATGTAAAATTAGAAGTCACCCGAAATTATGGAGAAACTGCATCTGACAAAGTAAGTGAGCTTCTATTACATTTAGGTATTGCTATTGTTGCTGTTACCGGTCTGGTAATGTTGGCCATGGGATGGAGAGGTGGCCTGGTAGTCTTTTTATCGGTCCCGCTAACCTTTGCCTTAACACTTTTCAGTTATTACTTATTAGGTTATACTCTTAACAGGATCACCTTATTTGCTTTGGTGTTTGTTGTCGGAATTGTGGTCGATGACAGTATCATTATTGCCGAAAACATGCACCGGCATTTCAAGCAGAAGCGATTACCATTTAAGCAGGCAGCGATTTATGCGATTAATGAAGTTGGAAATCCAACTATCCTGGCTACATTCACGGTAATTGCCGCTATTTTACCCATGGCATTTGTTTCTGGTATGATGGGACCCTATATGAGTCCAATGCCCATTGGTGCTTCAATAGCCATGATGCTGTCACTATTTGTGGCTTTGACGGTTACTCCTTATCTGGGATATCACCTGTTACAGGAAAAAGACAGTCACAAAGATTCGCATGACGGAAAGCTGGAGTCGAGTTGGATTTATAGAATTTACAGCAAAATTGAAAAACCGTTTCTAGAAAACTCGCTAAAGCGAGGAATAATGCTTCTGTCCACAGTTTTGTTGCTTGGAGGATCGATGATGCTATTTTTCACTAAAAGTGTGGCAGTAAAGATGCTGCCATTCGATAATAAAAACGAATTCCAGGTGGTGATTGATATGCCGGAAGGAACAACCCTGGAACGTACTTCTGCAGTTACAAGAGAAATAGCCAATTATATTTCGGGAAGACCGGAAGTCATCAACTATCAAAGTTATGTAGGCACCTCTGCTCCTATTACATTCAATGGCTTGGTTCGTCATTATGATCTCCGAGGTGGAAGTAACATGGCGGATATTCAGGTCAATCTCTTGCATAAAGAAGACCGCTCTGAGCAAAGTCATGATATAGCTAAATCTATTCGTCCGGAGATTCAAAAGATAGCAGCAAAATATGGTGCCAATGTTAAAATCATTGAAGTACCTCCCGGCCCACCGGTTTTATCAACTCTGGTTGCTGAAATTTATGGACCTGACTATGATGAACAAATCAGAATTGCAGATAGCGTTAAATCTATTTTGAATGCCACTACTGATATTGTTGATGTTGATTGGATGGTAGAGGCTGATCAGACAGAATACAAGTTCACTGTTGACAACGAAAAGGCTATGTTGAACGGAGTTGTACCACAACAGATAGTTGGCAATGTCACCACCTTATTGAGAGAAATGCCGGTAAGTACGTTTTATGATGAAAATTCAAGCAATCCGGTTCCCGTTGTGATGGAGTTAGCCGACAAAGACAAAACAGAACTTTCTGACATCACCAGTATGGGAATCAGAAATCAAAATGGCTCCATAGTTCCTTTAAATGATCTGATTAAGGTGACAAAAGACACGGTACAAAATACCATCTTCAGAAAGGACCAAAAAGGGTTGTTTACGTAACAGCCGATATGGCCGGAGAGCTGGAAAGCCCTGTTTATGCAATTCTTGGTATGACCGAAAAACTAAATCAAATTCCATTAAAGCCTGGATATACTTTAAATGAATTATACATTCAGCAGCCCACGGAAGAAAGCAATTATACTGTAAAATGGGATGGCGAATGGCAAATAACACTGGAAGTGTTCCGTGATTTAGGTGCAGCTTTCCTGGTGGTGATCATTATAATTTACATGTTGATAGTTGGTTGGTTTCAGAATTTCAAAACTCCAATAGTCATGATGATTGCAATTCCCCTTTCGTTAGTTGGGATTGTGCTTGGCCATTGGATTTTGGATGCCTTCTTTACAGCAACTTCTTTCATTGGCATGATTGCTCTTGCCGGGGTTATGGTGAGAAACTCTGTTTTATTAATCGACTTCATTGAAATAAGATTGCAGGATGGAGTTCCATTGAAACAAGCTATAATTGAAGCAGGTGCTGTAAGAACGACTCCTATTTTACTAACAACAGGAGCCGTAGTTATTGGTGCTTCCATCATATTATTTGACCCTATATTTCAGGGACTGGCCATATCATTAGTTGCAGGAGCAATTGTTTCAACACTGCTTACACTTATTGTGGTTCCTCTTATTTATTATATCACAGAAAGAAAAAAGTGGGAAATTAAAAAATAAGTTCACTAAAAATATTCAGCGTCATGAAACTAATAACATTACTTGCCATAGAAATTTATAAAGACGAGATAATCAACATTCTCAAGAAAGCAGGTGTATTGACATTTAGCTATTCAAAAATAACCGGATATCGTGACAATACTCTCGAAGCCTTGAACAGCAATTGGTTTGGGACAGAAATGAATGAAAGTGAGTCTGTTTTCTTTTTGGCATTTGTTCCGGAATCGACCGTTGATAAAATATTTGAATTAACAAATTCCTTCAATGCTGCCCAGTCGAGTACATCACACATACATATTTCAAGTATATCAGTAGAAAAAACCAATTAGTAATGATAAATCGAATAATTAGAGCTGTAGCGGGATCATTTATCCTGATCAGTGTAATTCTCGCCATTTACGTAAACTTAAACTGGCTATGGTTTACAGCTTTCGTAGGAATCAATTTGTTACAATCATCATTTACCAAATGGTGTTTAATGGAAGACATCCTGAAAAAGGCAGGAGTGAAAGAATAATCAAAAGGAACTCCCTGCTCCTCCACCACCAAATTGGCCGCCACCAAATTGGTTATCAGCTTGCATTGGTGATCCTATTGTGCTAAAAGTAGATCCAAGGACAATTCCTTCTGCCTGAAGAAAATCATCACTAGGAACTGGTTCTTTGACATCAAACACTTTATGATTCGACCTGAGATATCTGGTGGCACCGAAGCTTACAACTAACAGCAGAATCCCACCCAAAGTCAATAACCATTCCGGCTGAATGGCGGGATTGTACTTTTGAAAGGTTAATGCAGATAAGAATAAAATAAATAGTCCGGAAATAAGTGTTATCCGATCTTTTTTATAAAGACCAGCCAAAATGTAGGCAAGTGGAATAATTGCTGTAAGAAACATAAACAACACCCCGAAAGGAATAGATCTTTGGTCATCCAACTCCATCCGTTTCTGATTTTCCATTCCTAACTGCATATACAGTTTATCATTTTCAGCAGTTAATCTATCTCTTAATGCAGCGGATTCCTGAGTCGTATCAGCATAAGTTTCATTAATACTTAAAAAATTCTCATCAATCTGATTTTGAATAGCCGCTTCTGTCGGAGAGACCGCTGTCCCACCGCCTATTGATCTTGATAATGCATAACCTTCTTTAACCACAAAATAGTTCAGACTAATATACAAGATCAGCAAACTTAAAAATTTAAGAACCTTAAATGATTTCAGGTAATAAATATGAATAGCACTTTTAATTTTTCTGTCAGATAAATATATTGTAATGCCAGAAATGAGTGCAATTATAAAAGGTACAAACAACAACAAATTCGGATTTTCGTAGGTATTCAATAGAATCAGACAGACGAATGTTATAAATGCCAGGCCTGCAATAAGTGAATCGGCATATTTCCAAACAACCAGGCTAAACAACACTATTGAAACTAAAAATATAACATTCATGGAGTTGAAATCTGTTAAAATTCCAATTCCGGAAATGATAAAAATTAATGCTAAATACAACAAGCAGTCGTCTATTCCCGATTTCCAATGTTTCTTTACTCTTATAAAGAAATTGAGAATAAAAACCAATCCACCGCCACACAATATCATAGCAAATCCGAGTGCAAATTGTTCAGAAAGCAATGCAGAAATTGTAAGCCCGATGAGTCCGAGACCGGAAAGAACCAGAACAATGGTGAAGACAAATAGACCAATTCGAATAAACAGATTTGGAGTATACAAATCAGCATTAAATATGGTGAAAACTTTTGCCTTTTGTTCAGCATCTATTAATTTGAGATGTTCGAGCTCTTCAGCAAATTTCCTTACTTCAGTCGACTCAATATGTTGTTTGTTATAGCTCATCTTAGTTAGCTTTGAAAAGTTTTTTATAGTTAATAAAGAAATAAATAACTCCGGCACAGGAGAACGCGAAATAATAAAGTGCGGCCGCTCCACTATCAAGCCAGGTAAAGAAGGCTATTGTTACTGATATGTATGCATAAACCACAGACATCAACAGAAAATAAAAAGACTTTTCGATTACCGCATATCTAAATAATAATCCACAGGCGGCAATCAATATTATAAAATACAAAAGCGGCAAAGCAAAATTAATCTGTGCAGTTATTAATGCTATAAGCAGCAGGTTAAATCCAAAATTATAAAAGGTGAATGTAAAATGCTTCTTTAAATTTTTTGTTTTCAGATACCAACCTGCCAAAATGAGTAACAGTGCTACTCCGATTGCAGTGAAAACCATTTCGGAACTGAATCCATCAACCATGGAAATGATATTGGGTGTTGCAATTAATCCTGCTAAAGAAATGAATGAAGTAATGCCAAGAGATAGTACTCCGATGTGATCGAAGCGAAAGGCGCTTATTAAAAACAGAATAGCAGGGATTAAGGTTGCAATTTCAAATGCATCACCAAATAAGTTATATTGAAACTGAAGATAGCCTTCGAGAGCCAAAAACAACAGACATCCTGAGAGCAGGATATAATCATAGGCAATGTTAATCTGAACCACTTTACCATAATCGAAAGGGCGGGCAAACCTGATTGCATAATAGAAGCAATATCCACAAGCTATCGCAATTGCGCCTATTAATGCGGTATGTCCGATAGTATCAATGTTTTTGTAAATAAGAATACCAAGTCCCGAAGTGAGTAAAATAACACCGAGGTACATGAGTGCCCTCAATTCCTGAAAAAGCGAGAATGGTCTGGTACAATAATATTTCTTAATGGATGAACTATGTTGACTGGTTAGAATACCATTTTCTTCTAACAGCCCTAAATATTTTTCTTTCATAGAATAACTCTAAATAATTTTCATGAAATTTAGGCAAAATAAATTTAAACCCTAATAATTATCAAATAACTATCTAAATGTCACTAAATCAACCACTTATTGCCGAGTACAAACATGAGATGGCCAATACCAGAAAAATATTAGCCTTAGTTCCAATGGATAAATACAGCTGGAAACCGCATGAAAAATCGATGTCACTTGGAGATCTTGCATCTCATTTGGCCGATATGCCAACATGGGTTCATTTCACCATCAATTTTCCGGAACTCGATTTTGCAAAAAATTACACACCTCCATCTAAGATTTCCAATGGTGCAGAATTACTTTCTTCGATGGATAAAAACTTTGAGGATGCCATTAAAGTACTGGAAAACACCACCGATGCCCAGATGTTTGAAAATTGGTCGCTTCGTAATGGAGATCAGGTTTTCTTTACTCTGCCGAAAATTGCAGTGTTACGAAGTTTTGTTTTCAGCCACAATATTCACCATCGTGCTCAGCTTGGGGTATATCTGAGAATGCTTGATATTCCGTTACCCGGCATTTATGGTCCGAGTGCCGATGATAAAGGCATGTAATTTACAAACCTCTATAAATGCAAAAGGAAGCAGCCGTTAAATCCTACCGGAAATAAATCCGGAACGGCTGCTCCTTTCACAACTCACTTACCAGGAAAGTTTCTTTATAAAGTTCCTCTTCGGGCCTGTTCAGCTTCAATTGATTCGAACAATGCCTGAAAATTTCCTTTTCCAAATGATTTTGCTCCTTTACGCTGTATGATTTCAAAAAATAAAGTGGGTCGGTCTTCAACCGGTTTGGTGAATATCTGAAGCAGATAACCTTCTTCATCACGATCCACCATAATACCAAGTGATTTCAACACCTTCATATCTTCTTCAATAATACCTACTCTATCGCCCACAGTATCATAGTAGGTTCCGGGGACATATAAAAATTCAACACCTCTTTTGCGCATCTCTGAAATTGTGAAAACAATATCATTGGTAGCTACAGCAATATGTTGGCAACCGGGACCTTTATAAAAGTCCAGATATTCTTCAATCTGGGACTTCTTAATTCCAGCGGCAGGTTCATTTATTGGAAACTTAATGCGACCATTTCCATTGGTCATCACCTTACTCATAAGAGCAGTGTATTGCGTGGAAATGTCTTTGTCATCGAAAGTAATCAGATTGGCAAAGCCCATAACATCAGCATAAAATGCTGCCCACTGATTCATTGCTCCCAATTCCACATTTCCAACCATGTGATCAATATATTCAAGGCCTGTTGTTCCGGGATTGTATTCAGATTGGTAAGGCTGATATCCCGGAAGGAATGCTCCGTTATACGCTTTACGTTCTATAAACATGTGAATAGTTTCACCGTAAGTATGAATTCCTGAAATCACAACAGAACCAAATTCATCACTTTCGGTATAGGGAGCTACAAACGATTTTGCTCCACGCTTCACAGTTTCATTGTATGCACTTGTTGCATCATCCACCCAAAGTGCAATAACTTTAATGCCATCACCATGCATTCTTATATGATGTGATATTTCACTATCCGGATCGAATGGTGTGGTTAAAACCAAACGGATTTTACCTTGTTGCAAAACATAAGAAGTACGATCGCGACAACCGGTTTCAAGACCTCTGTAAGCTACAGACTGAAATCCGAAGGCAGTTTTATAATAGTGCGCTGCCTGTTTCGCATTTCCTACATATAACTCAACATAGTCTGTTCCGTTTATAGGAAGGAAATCCTGTGCTTTTTCAAATACTTTTTCCCCTGAATAGGAATAATTTTTAACTGCTGTGAGATTATCCATTGTTTTATAGTGCTTGACAATTAAATTGTCGGTTATTTAATTTATGGAATATTAATTTCAGATTTTTTCTGTTTCCAATTCCTGTGGCATCCAGGATTTGTAATAGTCTTTTACTTCAATAGCCAAAGCTGCTTTTGTAACTTTCACAGGGCGGAACGGATCAATCATTACCGCAAGTTCATTGGTAGATTTTTTACCAATACTTCTTTCGATGGCACCCGGATGTGGTCCATGAGGAATTCCTGCAGGATGCAAAGTAATTTGTCCCTTGTGAATATTATTCCGGCTCATAAAATCACCATCCACATAATAGAGTATTTCATCCGAGTCAATATTGCTATGATGATATGGAGCAGGAATTGCATCAGGATGATAATCGTACAACCTTGGAACAAACGAACAAATCACAAAATTATGTCCCTGAAAGTTTTGGTGTATTGGAGGTGGCAAATGCACTCTTCCAGTAATAGGTTCAAAATTGAAAATCGAAAATGCATAAGGATAATTATATCCATCCCAACCTATTACATCAAATGGATGCGTTCCATAAACATAGGGATAAATTAATCCTTTTTTCTTTATCTTAACAGTAAAATCACCTTGCTGATCGTATGTTTCCAGGTTATCGGGCAAACGGAAATCACGCTCACAGAATGGAGAATGTTCGCCTAACTGACCATATTCATTTCTATATCGCGGAGGAGTAACTACAGGACTAAATGACTCGATTACCAAAATTCTGTTTTGAGTACTTTCAAATTCAATTTTGTAAACGGTACCCCGAGGAATGACTAAATAATCGCCATATCCAAATTCAAGAGAACCGTAACTGGTCCTCAGCTTTCCATTTCCTTCATGAATAAAAAGCAATTCATCTGCATCAGCATTTTTGAAAAAGTAATCAGCGGTGCCAACTTTTGGAGTTGCCATGCCAATGTGTAAATCATCATTTATAAAAAGCGTCACCCTACTTTCCAGATAATCATCTACAAATGGCAAATTGAAGCCTTCAAAACTCAGGGCTTTCAAATTATCTTCAATGGCAATTTCAGGTCGAACAGAATATGACTTTCCGGCTTCCTTAACCAAGGTTGGTGGATACAAGTGATAAACCAGAGACGCAACGCCTCCAAATCCTTCAGTACCAAATAGTTCCTCATGATATAAAGAACCGTCGGGTTTGCGGTAAACGGTATGCCTTTTGGCAGGACCTGACCTAAACGATGATAGACTGGCATAATCCAATAATTTATGCAAATAACCCAATGATGTGTGGAATATCCAATGATATCCATCACGTTTCATTAAATTTGTAACTTGTAAAATCCTGACAGAAGTCATATTTATTGCTGCATGTGTGGAAGGTTTTCATTAACAAAAGAAGAATCTGAAATTGAAAAGAGATTTCAGGCAAAATTCTATACCAATGATTTGGTAAAGAGGTATAATGTTGCTCCCAGTCAGTTGTCGCTGGTAATGACAGATGCGCAACCCGAAAAATTACAGTTGTTCAAATGGGGTTTAATTCCATCGTGGGCAAAAGACAAGTCCATTGGTTATAAAATGATCAATGCCCGGTCAGAAACTGTATTTGAAAAGCCTTCTTTTAAAAAGCTAATCAAGCAAAGAAGATGTTTGGTGATTGCCGATAGCTTTTATGAATGGCAGCCCCTTGGCGGGAAGAAAAAGCAACCTTTTAGAATAGGTTTAAAATCATGGGACTTATTTGCATTTGCGGGTTTATGGGATGAATGGGCAGATAAAGAGACGGGAGAGATTATCCCTACATTCACCATATTGACAACAGCAGCGCATTCGCTTGTTTCACCCATACACGACCGGATGCCGGTTATTTTGGAGCCTGAGGAAGAAAAACGCTGGTTAAAAAAGGTATAAATGATCAGGAAATTCTGGAATTGCTTTCTCCTTTTCCGGAATCTGAAATGATGGTTTATCCGGTTAGTGAACAGGTGAATTCTCCTGCTAATGATCATCCAGCAATCATTGAACCGGTTTCATAATTTTAAGATTAATTGATCGTTTAAAAGAAAAATCTGATTAGCATGAATACATTCCGGATAAAATTAATACTCGTAATTATATATTTAATTGCTCCTTTATTTTCAGAAGGGCAACTATCCAAGAATTGGTTTAACGAAGATCCCGACAAGGACAGGTTTGCAGGGGTGAGCTCCGATAATGCCTATGAAAATCTGTTAAAGGACATGAAATCCGTTCCCATTGTTGTTGCTGTTATTGATGGCGGTACAGATGTAAATCATCCTGACTTAAAATCTAAAATCTGGGTAAATCCGAAAGAAGTTGCAGGCAATGGAATTGATGATGATAAAAATGGTTACATTGATGACATCCACGGATGGAGTTTTATTGGCGGACCAAAAGACGATATCAAAGGTGAAAATCTGGAAATGGTCAGAATTTTTAGGAAGTTGGATCCCGTTTTTAAAGGAAAAACCAAAAAGCAAATTTCGAAAAATGAACTCAATGATTTTAAATTATATGATGAAATAAAAGTCAAAATGGAAGTTGCCCTGAAGGATGCGAATTCAGGATTGAAAGTTTATAGCTCCCTCAAAAAGCAGATGGATGATTTGAAACAGGCAATTGGCAAGGATACTTTTACGGAAGCAGATGTTTTGGCAATAGAATCCGAAGATGAGGAATTCAACAATACGAAAAATGGCATCGCCGAAGCCTTAAAAAATGGTGTTTCGTATGATATAATGTATCAGGAAGTCATGGCGGGTTATAATCAGTTTTACAGTCAGGTAAACTACCACCTGAATCCTGAATTTAGTCCGCGGGCAATTGTTGGCGATAATGAAGCAAACCAGAATGAAAAATACTACGGAAATAACAATGTAATTGGACCAGAGGCTGATCACGGAACACATGTTGCAGGCATTATTGGAGCTGTGAGGAACAATGAAATTGGTATGAATGGTGTTGCTGACAATGTTCATTTAATGATACTGAGAGTAGTACCTGATGGTGATGAACGCGATAAAGATGTTGCGAATGCGATTCGATATGCAGTTGATAATGGAGCCAAAAGTAATTAATATGAGCTTTGGCAAAGACTACTCCCCCAACAAAAATATTGTAGATGAGGCAATTCGTTATGCAGAAATCAAAGATGTTTTATTGATTCATGGTGCAGGAAATGATGCATCCAATGTGGATTCAAAACCCAATTATCCCGGCCCCTACGGCAACGACAAAAACGACAAGGTCTCGAACTGGATCGAAGTAGGAGCAATTTCTTCATCGGGAGATGCAGCCCGTTTCTCGAATTACGGAAAAGAACGTGTGGATGTATTTGCTCCGGGAGTTCAGATTTACGCCACCACTCCTGATGCTACCTATGACTTTCATGATGGCACGAGTATGGCTTCTCCTGTTGTTGCCGGAATTGCCGCCATGATTTGGTCCTATTTTCCGGAACTGAATGCACGTCAGGTTAAACTGATTATCACTTCATCTGTTTTAAAAGTTCCTTTTAAAACACAATTACCAGGATCAAGAAAAAAAGTAAAATTCACATCGTTATGCAACACAGGAGGAATCGTGAATGCATATCGGGCGATTTCAGTTGCTAAACTGGTATCTGGTCAAACCAAACAGTCAGATTAATAAAATTATACGGTAAGCTTAACTCGTGTTTATGACAAAAATCATTTGTCATTAAAAGCATAATTTGTTATTTTGCGGTAAACCTTACTTACCATGAATATCAAGAAAATATTAGTACCAATTGATTTTTCGGAAATTTCACTGAATTCCTTGCGTTATGCAGCCGATTTTGCACAAAGTAACGGAGCTGCTATTCTTCTGTTGCACATTGCCGATCCCGATTCACTCATGAATGACCTGAAAGGAAATTTATCGCCGGAACATTTATTGAGTTTGGTTAAAGAGGAAAGGTTTCTTACAGGCATAAAAATTACAAGTATATTAAAGAAAGGCAAAGTTGCCGACCTCATTCTGGAAGAATCGCGAACCAATGATGTGGATCTGGTAGTAATGGGTACTCAGGGAGCAGGAAATCTGACCAGAACTCTCATCGGAACTAACACCACAAAAGTAGTAAGTCATAGTAAATGTCCTGTGCTTGCCATTCCGGGTGATGCCACCTGGCAACCGGTTAAAAAAGTAGTGCTCGCAGTCGATTTAGAGCATCGTGCCGACAAAAGTATTCTGGATGTAATTAATACCATGAAAAAACGGGAGGCAGCTATTTTGGCAGTTTATGTGGGGACTTCTAATGATCGCGAGAATGAAGCAGAATTAAACAGTTATGTTGAGGAACTGAAGATTAAGTCGCAGTACCAGAAAATCGTAGCTAAGTATATTCATTCCGAATTGTTTTTAGGAAGTCTTGAAAATTTTATACTCGACATTGAAGCTGATATGCTCGTTATGATTACACATCACAGAGGTGTTTTTGAATCTATATTTGATCCCAGTGTCACAAAAAGACTGGCCTTTCATACACAGGTTCCACTTATGGTGATTCCCGAAATTAAGCATCCGGTTTTCTTTTTCACATAATCATATATTACTGAAATTCAATACATTGAATATCAAAACAGAATAGGTTTTGTGATTAAGTCATTTTTTTATACTTTCACATAAGAATCAGCATGTTGGTCCATGCAGGATTTATGAGAATTTACAGTGAATGCTTATCTAAAACACTTAATCATGAAAAAATTATTACTTGCATTTAGTCTGTTGACTGCAACAATTTTTCAATCGAACGCTCAGGTTCAAACATTACCTTATTTTAACGATTTCGAAAGCGGCGCCCCTATGTGGACAACTCAGAATTTCAATTCTGACTGGGAACTTGGAGCACCTTCTTACGGAACAACAAATTCTGCGCATAGTGGCGATAACTGTTGGGATATAAATTTAGATACCAGTTATGCCGGCAATACCAGTTCATGGTTGTTTACACCTACTTTCAATTTCGCAGGAAATTCAGGAATTAAAATATCATTTTGGCTTAACCGCAATTGTGAGTTTGCCTGGGATGGACTAACATTTTATTCTTCTACAGATACTAGTGGTAATGGCAATTGGAATGTTGTAGGCTATCAAGGATACCCAAACTCAATTGGATGGTATAATGATTCATTAATACTAGCCAACAATTTGCCGGCATGGACCGGAAATTCGGGAGGGTGGTATTACTGTAGTATTGTTATTCCAAACACATTTGGTAATGATAATGTACACTTTGCTTTTGAATTCGCTTCTGATTTATCAGTAAACGGTGATGGGGTTTCTATTGACGATTTTTCTGTTGAACCATCAAATGTGGGCTTCATGCAGGGAACTGTTTATGAAGATGTAAATAACAATGGTGTTATTGATACAGGCGATACTCCGTTCACCAACATTTCGTTGAGTTGTACACCCGCCAATGGAACCTATATTCAATCGGTTAATTCAAATGGTCAGTTTTATTTCATGGGTGATTCAGGAGTTACTTACACAATCGCTCCGTATAATCCGATTTATACATTGGTATCACCTGCTTCACAAACTGCCACATTAACTGCCACCAATCAAGTGATCAGTAATCTTGATTTTCTTTTGACAGTCATTCCTGGTATTATAGAGGTTGATGTTAATGCCAGTGCAGGGGGAGTCCGTCCTGGTTTTGTACATAATCAATATATCACTTATTCTAATAATGGAACTCAGGTAACTTCCGGGTCAGTACAAGTCGATTATGATCCATCTTTTTCTATTTCAAGCAGTACACAACCTTATAATGTACTGGGACCAAATTCAATTGAAATTAATTATTCCAGTCTCATTCCGGGTGAGCAGCGTTCTTTTATTTGCACCTATTTCGTTGATTCAACTTTAGCAATTGGAACAATGACACATTCTAACTTTACCATTTTTCCTATTGCAGGAGATACCATTCCAACCAATAATTATGATCAGTTAAACATTGAAGCCACCAATTCTTTCGATCCAAATGACAAACGTGTTGACCCTGTTGGCGATATTACACCTACTCAGGTAGCCACCGGAATAAATCTCGATTACACCATCAACTTCCAGAATACCGGGACTGCAGAAGCGTTCCATGTGAATGTATATGATCAACTTGATGCTGATCTTGATCTGTCAACTTTTGAAATTACCGGAACAAGTCATCCTTTAACGACCTGGTCGATGAGTGCAAGCGGATTATTACATTTCGGATTTGCCAACATAAATTTGCCCGATTCCAATGCGAATGAACCGGCAAGTCATGGTTTTATCAGTTACCGTATTAAACCACTTTCCACATTGACAGCAGGAACTGAAATCACTAATCTTGCTGCTATTTATTTTGATAACAACGAACCTGTACTTACGAATGAGGTGAAGACTACAGTTGTTATTCCAACTGGAATTTATAATCCATCCAACGATATTTCAGGTTTAGTTTTCCCAAATCCTACTAAAGGAATATTCTGGTTCAGTGGAAGCAGCAATTTAGGAACTTATAAAACTTATCAGATTCTCAACGTTGCCGGTCAATTGGTAAGGGAAGCAAAAGCTACAAGTCAATCGGGTTTGATGCAAATTGATGCTTCTGATTTATCAACAGGAGTTTATATGCTGCAGGTTACCGGCTCTCATGGCGTTTACAAAGGCTCTTTGGTTATTGAATAGTCAATGCGCATTGTATTTAGTTGGTTGATGATTTGGCTGCTATGCAGTCAAGTTGCCAGTAGTCAGGTTGTATCACTACCCTATTTCGAAAATTTTGAAAATGGATTAAACGGATGGCAACCATCTGATGATGGTCAGGGAACAGAATGGAATCTGGGAACTCCTACGATTGGTTACACCATAGGAGCATATTCCGGAAACAAATGCTGGGATGTGAATTTAAATGGATTCTATGGCAGTAATGCACAGTGCTATATTTATTCACCGGCATTCGATTTCACCAATGTAACAATCGCAAACATTTCATTCTGGACTTTCTACAGAACAGAATCCTTATGGGATTATCTTTCGGTACAATATTCTATCGACAATGGCGACTCCTGGTATTTCATGCCCTTTCCGGGATTGGTTGATCCGGATGGCGCAACCAAAAAATGGATACAATCATCCCTTTCCGTGAGTGATTTAAATGGTTATCCTTCGGTACAATTCAGGTTCATGTTCATTTCAGATGCTACCATTAATTTTGATGGTTACTCAATCGACGACTTCTCTATTCAAACAGATCCGTTAGCTGCTCCTCAGGAGTTGGCTACGGATCTGTTTTCTATATTTCCTAATCCTGCAAATGGATCATTTACCATTCATCATAATAATCCATCAAATCTAACTGCTACCGTTTCTATATTCGATTTATCCGGCAAAGAAATCAACCGCTCCCAAATCAATACCTATCCCGACTACAAAATCGAAATCCCATCACTCCAGCCCGGCTCCTATCTGGTATCCTATTCGGTTGATGATGCGACTGTTTTTAAGAGATTACTGATTACGCGGCAGTAGTTCAAAGTACTGTCGGGCAAGGTGAGTACTAAATTAAATTTAAATTATTTTTCTTTAAACTTTGAATAAATAATCTTTAATTTATATTTTTGGCTTTTCAGCTATTTTCATACTTTTTTTTATTCTTTTTCACTATGAATCCCAAAACATTTGCATTAGAAGAACGACTTATTCAGTTTTCTTTAAGCATAATCGATATTGTAGAAAAACTTCCTAAAACTAAAGTTGGGAATTATATTGCAGGACAAATTATACGTTCCGGTCTATCGCCTTCATTCAATTATGGTGAAGCACAAGTCGCTGAATCAAGAACTGATTTCATTCACAAAATGAAAATTGCTCTCAAAGAACTGAAAGAAACTCTGGTTACTCTTAAAATTGTCCAAAGAAAACCACTTCTTTCCGATAGTAATTTGATCGATTCCCTTATCACTGAATGTGGTGAACTTATTGCCATTTTTGTAAAGAGCATAGAAACGGCGAAGAAGAATCAAAATTAGAGTCCTACCTATATTTGTTATTCAATATTTGAAACTACTATAGAACACCAAATTAATGTTCTTATGTCTGAACTATAATTCTGCCTTCCCTCATGCCTCTTTTATTGAATATTGATTAACAAGAAGTGAGAATTGAATAATGATTCATTTCCTTATTCAATTTGAAATATTCAATAATTGTTATTCAATATTTGAAATTGCTATAGTATACAAATTATTATTTCTGCCGCTGAACATAATTCTGCCAGTATAAATGATCCTTTATTGAATATTGATTAACAAGAAGTGAGAATTGAATAAGGACACTTTTCTCCATTTACTTATTCAATTTGTAATATTCAATATTTGATATTCAATATTTTGAAACTGCTATAGTACTCAAATTATTATTTCTGCCGCTGAACCATAATTCTGCCAGTATAAATAATCCTTTATTGAATATTGATTAACAAGAAGTGAGAATTGAATAAGGATACATCTACTTATTCAATTTGAAATATTCAATATTTGCTATTCAATATTTTGAAGCTGTTATAGTACCCAAATTATTATTTCTGCAGCTGAACCATAATTCTGCCAGTATAAATGATCCTTTATTGAATATTGACTAACAAGAAGTGAAAATTGAATAAGGACATTGAGTAACAAAAAATTCTTAATTCTTAATTCTTAATTCTTAATCCTTAATCCTTTTGAATATTGACTAACAAGAAGTGAGAATTGAATAAGGACATTGAGGAACAAAAAATTCTTAATCCTTAATCCTTAATCCTTTTGAATATTGATTAACAAGAAGTGAGAATTGAATAAGGATACATCTACTTATTCAATTTGTAATATTCAATATTTGTTATTCAATATTTTGAAGCTGCTATAGTACCCAAATTATTATTTCTGCAGCTGAACCATAATTCTGCCAGTATAAATGATCCTTTATTGAATATTGACTAACAAGAAGTGAAAATTGAATAAGGACATTGAGTAACAAAAAATTCTTAATTCTTAATCCTTAATCCTTTTGAATATTGATTAACAAGAAGTGAGAATTGAATAAGGATACATCGTATCCATCCGACGAACTACATCTTGATTTAAGTTGAGCCATGTTCTTTCTTTTGCCCGTTAAAGATAATAAAAATCTTCACATGGAAGCAAGTTGAAAACACTAAAGAGGATTTCACAGCAGGAGCGCCAGGCGCACCTCAATAACTGGAAGATAAGCGGGAAAAGTAAGAAGGAGTATTGCCTTGAACAGGGCATTAATTATTATACTTTCATGAGCTGGCTGACTCTAAAAAAGAAGAACAAGGTGGTTCGTTCAAAACCGGCCCCAACGGTTAAAGGTTTTTCAGAAGTAACCTTGCCAATCAAATCAGCCGGAAGTCCTTTCGCCCGTATTTCCTATGGAAAAACAGCTGTTGAAATACTTCACCCGGTGAGTCCTGATTTTATCAGGCAATTATTGAATTCATGATTTTATCGTTCAGTGACCGGTACCGGTATTTTGTTTATGGCAGGTTGCGATATGCGTAAAGGATACGATTGTCTTAACGGTTTGGTACGTAATGAATTTAAGAAGGATCCTCTTTTGGGTGATGTTTTTATTTTCTTGTCTCGCCGGAATAAAATAAAATTGTTTCATTGGCAAGGCGATGGTTTTTGCATTTTTTCCAAGCGATTGGAGAAAGGGACTTTTGAAATTCCCAAAGCAGAGTTCATCCCAAAATGCCATGGAAATATCTCCACATCAACTTCAATTTATTCTTGAAGGAATTGTACTTTCTTCTGTTAAAAAAAGAGTGCGTTATAAGCATCATTTTGTTGATAAAAAGTCAGTGGTAGCAGGTGTTTCAGGAGTTGTTTGATGTATCTTTGCTGTGTGAGTAATGCATACGAAAATATGTCACGTGAAGAGCTGGTTACCCAAAACCAACAGCTTCATTTTTCAGTAGCGCAACTTCGTGCCGAACTCAACCAAATCAAACGATTAATTTATGGCAGCAAATCCGAAAGGTTTGTTCCTCAAATTCTAGTTCACAAATTTCGTTGGAATTGGAAGTTGAAAGCCCTACAGTAATTGTTCCTCCTGCGATCACAACGGTTTCCTATCAAAAAAAAGGAAGCTACAACACCTGTGTTACATCCGGGAAGGAGACCTTTTCCTTCTCATCTGCCAAGAGTTGAAGTAGCTATTGAACCACTTGAGTCTGTTACCGGACTCAAAGCGATCGGTAAAGAAATTACTGAGCAATTGGAATATGAACCTGGAAGACTATTTGTAAAACAATACGTACGAGTGAAATATGCCAAAGCTAATGGTGAGGGAATCATTATTGGAAATTTGCCAAGTATGCCTATTGAAAAAGGCATACCAGGTCCCGGACTTCTTGCAAATATTTTTATTGAAAAGTATGTGGATCATCTTCCGCTATACCGGCAAATAGAACGTTATAAGAGAGAAGGTGTTGACATCACTTCATCGAGCATCTCTGACTGGGTCAGTGCCGGTTGTAATTGGATTAGACCGGCATTTGATTGTATGCAAACAAAAATATTAAACTGCGACTACCTTCAAGTCGATGAAACACCCATAAAGGTACTTGACCGAAGTAAAAGGTGAAAGTCATCAGGGTTATTACTGGGTGTACCGAGATCCAATAAATAAGCTGGTGCTTTTTGATTATCGAAAAGGCAGAGGAAGGAAGGGCCGCAAGAGTTATTGAAAAATTTTAAGGGCTATTTACAAACCGATGGGTATGGTGTGTATGATGCTTTTGATGGGAAAGAAATAAAATTGTTGCATTGCATTGCGCACGCTCGAAGGTATTTTGATCAGGCCGTTGAAAACGACAAAGTTCGGGCTGAATATGTATTGCATGAAATTCAAAAACTTTATGCGATTGAGCGTAAAGCGAAAGAAAATATGCTTACACACAAAGAGCGACTCGCAATTAGACAAGAGCTTAGCGTGCCTATCTTAAGTGAGATGCATCAATGGCTAAAATCAACATTACACAAGTGCCGCCACAAAGCCTGATTGGAAAAGCATTGGCTTATTCTTTATCAAGGTGGGAAAAATTAATGCTGTACTGTACAGATGGTCGGCTGGAAATAGATAATAATCTGGTAGAAAATGCCATTCGTCCTGTTGCTATCGGAAGAAAAATTACCTCTTTGCCGGTTCTCATGATGCGGCTCAGCGCCTGCCATGATTTATTCTATGCTCGGCACCTGTAAAATGCGAGGCGCAGAACCTTTTTTCCTGGCTAAAAAACTTTTTTTGAAGTTATCCCCGATTATAAGGCTAACAAGATGGAAGAATTGCTCCCTTGAAAATTTACTGCTTTCATTCTTTTTATATACCTTTCCACCAAGGTTACTAAGAAATCATTATGTCTTTATCAATATGTAGTTGGTCGGATGGATACGATACATCTACTTATTCAATTTGTAATATTCAATATTTGTTATTCAATATTTTGAAGCTGCTATAGTACACCAATTATTGATCCTGCCAATGATCTATAATTCTGCCAGTATAAATGATCCTTTATTGAATATTGACTAACAAGAAGTGAGAATTGAATAAGGACATTTAGTAACAAAAAATTCTTAATCCTTAATCCTTAATCCTTAATCCTTAATCCTATTGAATATTGATTAACAAGAAGTGAGAATTGAATAATGATTCATTTCCTTATTCAATTTGAAATATTCAATACTTGTTATTCAATATTTTGAAACTGTTATAGCATGAAAATTATAAAATTAACTGCAAAGCACTCAATATCGCGGATCGCTCACTGTCTCCAGTCTCGCCAGTTTTTCCACTTCCAGACTAGGAAAGCCGAATTCTTCGACGACTTTACCCAGAATCAGATACACGCCACGACCCTTGAAAGGATAGCGATTAAGACTATCGGCGAAATGAACAGTATCGAAAAAGTTTCCTTCATCATCGAGAAAAGTTCCTAAGTTCATCATATCGTGGCGAACAGTCGTGACATACTTGATGGTAACAAGATTGCCTACCATGCGGACTTTTTTGCCTATGTGATGAACCAGTTCTTTTGCTTTTATCTCGCCCCGGAAAGTGGTCTTCAGCAGATCGAATCCGGAAAGTGTAACCGGAAAGCCCAGTAATTCCATTTCATCAAATGCATCTTCAACTGTTTGATGAACCAGAACAGGCAGCTCAAAATGTTTGGTGGGAGTAGCGAACAATTGCTGCATGGATGCCGGAGGAGTGCTTTTACCGAGGAGCATATGCGCATCCCACAGCAACTGCTTTTTATCGATTCCCGTAAACCGGAAAGCATCGAGGCGAATCAGTAAGATGAGTTGCTCAATAGTAATGCGGGTGCGGTTCACAAAGTCCTCGAGATTTACAAAATCACCATTATCGAGTCGCTCCATTGGAATACTCTGTGCGAAAGAAGTTTCAAAATTCTGAATCAGATTGAAGCCCAAATAAACATCGGTTCCATAGATGATTGTATTGAATTCGCTCTTATTCACGCAGGGCAAATGAATGGCAGCGCCCCATTTGCGTGCTTCGTTCACATAAACCCAGGTACTGTAAAAGCCTCCGAAATTATTGATTACAGCCACGTGAAATTCGTGCGGGAAATAGGTTTTTAAATAAAGACTCTGATAACTTTCCACAGCATACGAAGCCGAGTGCGCCTTCGAAAACGAATAACCGGCAAACGATTCAATCTGCCGCCACACCTCTTTGGTGAGATCATCGGCATAGCCCTTTGCCTTGCAGTTTTCAAAAAACTTATCTACAATCAGCTGCATCTCTTTTTTACTGCGCGATTTTCCGCTCATGGCACGACGTAATACATCGGCATCAGCCAGATCGAGACCGGCAAAATGGTGGCAGACTTTAATCACATCTTC
The DNA here is from genome assembly GCA_016713525.1 of Bacteroidota bacterium. GTDB lineage: Bacteria > Bacteroidota > Bacteroidia > AKYH767-A > OLB10 > JADKJB01. Next base: position 26,116 of record JADJOZ010000020.1, read on the forward strand.
CTGATATACCATCACACCATAGGTCTCTTCCAGTTGCTCCTTCATAACGGGATGGAGATATGAAAATCCACCGGGATTATGAAACCGCTGGATATATTCCTTCATCATACCACTTTTAGCTACACCAGGCCGTATGATGGAACTGGCCGCTACGAGACTCACATATTCCGAGCAGTGCAACTTCTTTAGCAAACCACGCATCGCAGGACTCTCAATATAAAAACAACCGATTGTATCACCCGATTTCAATTGCTCTTTCACCATCTCATCTCGCTTGAACATGGGCACATCGTGCACATCCACTTTGATGCGGCGGTTTCGCAATACCAGATCGGAAGCATCTTTTATGTGACCAATTCCCCGCTGACTTAGAATATCGAGCTTTTCGAATCCTATAGCCTCTGCCACATACATATCCCATTGGGTAGTCGGATATCCTTTCGGAGGAAGATCGAGCGCCGTATAGCATGTAATGGGCTCTTCCGAGATCAGAATACCTCCGGCATGAATAGTTCGCAGGTTTGGAAACTCACTCAGCATTTTTCCATAATGAAAAAGTGGTTTTGTAATGCTATCGAGTTCCATCGTTGTTTTACGCGATTCCACCAGCGCATCAATCTCTGCTTTTGGCAGGCCGTATACTTTTCCCATCTCCCGAATAATCGATTTTCCTTTGAACGTAGACATCGCGCCAAGCAGAGCAGTATGTTCGCGACCGTAGCGTTTGAAAATATATTCGGTCACATCGTCGCGTTCTTTCCAGGAATAGTCGATGTCGAAATCGGGAGGCGACTTGCGTTTGGGATTGAGGAATCGCTCGAAATAAAGATCGAGTTCAATGGGATCCACATCGGTGATACGCAGACAATAGGCGACAATACTGTTGGCGCCACTCCCCCGTCCTACGTGATAAAATCCCCGCGACATACTATAGCGGATGATATCCCAGGTAATCAGAAAGTAGGATGAAAAACCGAGGTTATCGATTACTTCGAGTTCATGTTTGATGCGACGAATGGCCTCCTTATTATTTTTCCCATAGCGGTAAAGGAGTCCATCATGAGCCAGCTTCTCGAGCAGCAAGCGGTCATCGTAGCCACTGCCTGTAAACGTTTTTTTATTTTTGATGGTTTTAAAATCGAAGCTGAAAGCACAATCATCCAAAAGTGCTTTGGTATTTCGCACCACTTGCGGCAAGGCTTCATAACACTTTATCAGTTCGCTTTCGCGGATGAAGGATTCAGAAGCATGAGCAAGCATTTCGGGCTCAAGTTGTGAAAGCAGGATATTGTTATCGATAGCACGAAGGTGCCGGTGTAATTCATAGCCTTCGTCGTTCATAAAAGTAACGGGTTGCAGCATGACGCCATTCTCGATTATATGATTGCTTTTCGCCGATGCACGCAGCTTATTGATATCACGAATGGCAATACCGGCAAATTCATTATCGTGGAGCTTGCCTGCCGGGAAGCGCAATAACGGATAAATCACATAGCACTGCTTTAAAAGCGGCGCGCGATCGGGATAAGGTTCACTGCTGTAATTATGCTGCGTGATAAACTCATTGATCTCTTTGAACCCGGCATTATTTCGTGCCACCAGCGTAAACAAATGATCGTTACCATTTCTGATCTCAGCACCGGCAACAGGCTTTATACCGGCCTTCTCACAAGCCTCCGTAAAATCGGGAATACCGGTAGTGTTGTTGATGTCGGTTAATACCAAAGACTCCATCCCTGCTTCATGAGCAGTTGTTACAAGCGACTCAATGGAGAGTGTCCCGTAACGTAATGAGTAATTTGAATAAGCGAACACTTAATAAATTATAGATGACTCCGTATACCTTCGTGCTCCTCTTCTACTATAGCCATTGAGGTACAGAGAGCTGTGTAGAACAGAATAGTAATGATTGTATTGCAATCATTTTAATGTTTACAATATACTCATTATTTCAAAGGAGAGGGTTGCAGCAATCAAAAAAATAGAAGTTATTACATATATGGAAAATAGAATACTTTAAGACTAAATATGAAATCTAAAAAGTTCGGGAAAATGCAAGTCAAGTGTCAAGATGTTGATAAGAAAATAACTACAGTTTCTCTAAATTTTTCACTGTCCTGTCATTTTCATTTTTAACTATAATTTTGAAAACAACTTATAATAGGAATGATTTTCTCTATCATAAATTCTAACAAAATATAGACCAGGATCAAGAGTTGAAACACTTATTCTTTGATATGAATTTAGAATGTTTTCAATTACAACTTTACCAGAAACATCAATTATCTGAATATACTTAAAATTCCATACACCACTAAATTCGATTTCAAATGACTCTGAAGCTGGATTAGGATAGATTTTAAAAACAATTGGATTTACTTCCATATAACCTGTTACATCACAACTTGTAGCTATAGAGTCTGTATAGATCAACGTGCCATCTTGCTTTAAGGCCCATAACGAACCACCTCTTTCAAAATAGGGCATTAATGTCCAATTAAGTCCATTTGTACTTCCAATGCCTTCTATAATAGAAACATATTCAAAATGTGTTGGCATCTGCCACAAGTTCGTATCAACCACACTTACAAAAAATTGCTTTCTATAGTTTCCTGCTATCAGTATAGAATCAATTCTCGTTATCATGGTGTAATTACTAGGGGTCAAAATATTAGAAGGCAAAGTATCACCAACCATAAAGTTAAAATTGTATAAATAGTTTTCAGTAGGGCTAGTTGGAGGTACGTAATATAGAATTTTATTAACTTCTCTAATACAACCTACATACTGATGAAAATATGTAGAAGACCCAGAATTAAAGGGGATAGGATAATCTTCCCATTCAAATACACCATTCTCCTCTAATTTATGATATAATTCTCCATTAATCAACGTATCATTTGTAATAAATTGCTGATAAGTCCACCTGTGAACTTGATCATTAGGAGGATTAAAAAAGAGTTGCGACCTTTGTCCACACCATGCAGCATTTGAATCAGGAAAACTAAAATAATTTTGAGAACTTCCTGTAAATGCAATTAAAAGCAATATTATTAACAAATATATTTTCATTTGAGAGTGTCCCAATTCTAGTTGAAAATTAAGAAGACAATAACTGTTTTCGATTAATTGGTTTCAAATATAATTGAATTCCTTCATAAATGTCAACAAGTTTTTTTGCGTGTCTAATTTTTTTAAGCCTGGGTTCCAGTTCTAATGCTGCTGCAGCGAGCCATCTACTTCTTTGATTGGAGTTAACCCATCGGTCTACTCTTCCAAAATGTCTTCTTAAACCGGAATTCAGATTTTCGATACAGTTGGTGGTTGAAAGGCTAATTCTAAGATACTTTATTAATCTGGGGTCTTTTTTTACCGTTGCAATTTTATGTAGCGATAGTAATTCTTCAACGCCTTCCAACAACGATTTAGCAGCACTTTCATTTATAATTTTCACTTCTTTTGCCAGTTTGCTAAGAAGTGTCATAGCCATTTGATATGTTCCGCTTTCCAAAGCTTCATAATAGCTCTCCTTGAACCATTGATGATGTTTTTCAGGAAGATAACTGATCACGTTTTTGAATTTGTGCCATACGCAACGTTGAATGATCGCTTGTTTTGGAAATGATTCCGATACTGCTTTGTGAATACCCTTGCTCCCATCAATTACCACTAAAAATCCGCTACCCACTTTAAATCCACGTTCTTTGATTCGCATTAACATTGCTTTTATGGGCCGGTGATTTTCGGTTGCTGCATGTACAAAATCCAAAATTACCTTCTCTCCATGGTTTGTTATCCCCAGGGCTATTATCATCATGTCGCCTCCTAATTCAATTCCATCTATCATCATGGCAATGAACTGGCGGTTAGAAAATTTTCTGGCATTGAATTCTTCAAGTGCTTGCGAGGTTTGTTCAACAAACCTTTTACTGATGGCTGATTTACTCATGCCAAAAGCTTCGCCGGCCAAATCTATTACTCCTTGATAATTCCGGGTGCTTAACCCTTTTAACATACCCTTCATGATTCTTTCCTCTCCTGCCCGATTATCCTGCATTGATGTGTATTCAGGTACATTGAATGTACTATCATCTTGGTGGTCAATCAGCCTGGGTACTTTTATTCCGATCTTTTCATCGGCAATACGAACACTCCCTTCATTATAGCCCCACCGGCTATATCGACCGCCATGAGGTTTATTCCTATCATATCGAGCTCCTGCCAAACTGTTTTGACATTCCTCCAAAATCTGATTGATAATTAATTGACAAACAGAAAGATGGCTTTGCAATAGTTCCATCTTGACTTCGACAGGACTTTCTAATAACCAAGTTAGATTTTCTCGCGTAACTTTTGTTTCTTTGGGTTTCATAAGAGGGTGGTTTTTGAGTTGTTTAATTGTTCGTAAATCAAATATACTCAATTATCACCTTCTTAATTTTCAACTGAATTTAGGACACCATCTTTTCATTTTTAATCAATTTTAATTAATTTACCGTTAAAATTAAAATAAGGGAATTTTAAACAATTCGAAAAAAGAATTACTTCGTCACTTTCACCACCTTCACCCTACCCTCAATTTTGTCCCATTTTATCTTGCAAAAATAAATACCATCCGGCAAACCAGGAATTTCAATCTGTTTGTATTGACTCCAGGGGGAAATTACTTCTTCCTTAACCTTATTACCAACTACATCAAACAGCTGTAATAATCCGGAACCTTGCTGAACCGGAAAACTTATGGTGAATAGGCCATTGGTCGGGTTAGGGAATAACTTCATCACCAGGTCCTCAGGTTCCGCTATTCCTACTCCGGTTATGGTATCGCATGGACTACCCGGTATTTTGCCCAGAAAAAATTCGGATGATTGGGAATGGTATTGAAATAATAAGCAGGTAGTACGACACTATCCTGAGCAACATCGCATGCCATACCTGCAACATCCGGATTATTGATTCTTCCCATGTATGTGGTGCTCTTTCCGGTAGTGATGTAAATTTTACCATCAGGGGCTAACTGCGACAAACACAAATAGGCTCCAAGTTGTGGGATACCGGGCTGAGCAAAGGAATCCCAAACTGCTACCTCCATTCGCGAGGCCAATATGTTTGCCGATGTTACATCATACTGATAAACTTTAAAAACATTGGACACATACAAAAACTGTGAGTTGGGTGAAAACTCACACCCGACATTTCCAGGGTGAAAGGGCAATGTTACATCAGAAACACAATTGCTGAAATCGCCCGTGCAGCGATCAAAATCCATAATGTCTAAGCCATTAAAATAATAATAATAAGCAAATTTACTTCCATCAGATGAAAATTTTGCCTGACCTGAATCCCATTGCCGAATAGCACCAATGTTTTGACTACTAATAGAAGCCACACCTTGTGGGGTAATCAATAGTTTATAATACATATTTGTGTTGGCTCTATGACAAATCACCCACCAATCGCGACCATTGGCATGTCTGCATGAGGCAAGTTTTCCAGTATTGATTGTGTCTGAGATTATAGGAAAATTTTTTGTAACAACAGACCCAAGCCCATTGTTTCCATTCATATCAATAATAGATAAATACAACTGATATCCAAAACTGCCAAAAGAAGGATAACTATCCATAGTGTTGTGAAACATGAAATATTCATTCGCACTTCCAGGCTTCTTAAGTATTAAGGCAGATTGTGGTAAAAGATGTCCATCAGGAACAAGATTTGAGTAGGCTCCAGGATTAATTCCACTGCCATTTTGCATGGTATCATTCGTGGCATCGGCAATAAAGACTCCATTGGTATAAAACAATAAATTCCCTTGCGCATCGCTGATATTCGCATGGGTATGCCTGAACTCCATGCCAATAGAATCATAGGTGATAACTGCACTCCCACTTATAAAATCAAAGTGACTTATCCCCCACGGAGGAGTTCCAACATCTGAGTCATACCCTAACAACCAAATATTGCTTACTCCCTGCTGCGCATATAGCTCACTACGACATAAAAAACACAAGCACAAAACAATCAAATACTTTTCCATACATTATCGGATGACTACTAATTTACCTTTAAAATTTTGTCCGTTTGCACCGGTTAACGAAATAAAATAAACTCCTGGTAATAATTTGGAAGTTGGGATTGTTTGCCGCATGTATTATATTTCAAAAAAATAAAGATAATCAAAAATATCGATTACATTAATTTGTCAGACAACCTTAGACTATTATATTGGAGAATAGCGAATTAATTTTCATCGATGAATATCCCCAATGATCATCAATGACCCAATGACGCAGATTTAGCTGTCAATGACATTTCTTTAATGACGCGGTTTTGCCGCTAATGACCTAATGACACGGCTCCGCCGTTAATGACATTTTTTCTCACTCCCCACCGCCCTGATTACCGCTTTAGCTCTATATCTGTTTTTAAGCCGGTCAACTGCCTGATACAGGTTCGCCATTTGGTTAGAGTCCTCGAATAAATTAATTTGCGGGTGGCCAGCGACGAGGTATCTGAAACGGATGCCGACGAGGCAGATGAGTATTCTTCGTTCATACAATTTTTTGAAGAGTTCACATGCGTTGAGGGCGTATATAAAGATGTTTTTGTGATTGATACGTGTTCATATTAATGATTTCAATAAAATCACTCGCAAAGAGGCTTAGGTAGAATAAGATATAAGTTAATTGAAAAAGAAAAAGCATATTTATGAACATTTTTGGCAATTCAAAAATCTTCACTAATATTGTATATTAACTAGTAAAAAAGTCGATCTGCTACCCCCTGGCAAATTATTTGGCTTTATAAAATTACTATATTTAAGATCTCCATAAAGCGATTTTACTGCAAAAAGGTTAAATAGCGGAAATTCATAAAATTGAAAATCAATTTATTAGAACCTAACCACTGCTTCTATGAAATACAAATTAATTATGTTAATTCTCCCTATTTTTTGTTCTCAAATATCAGCCCAGATCACTTTTGAAAAGGTAATTGATACTCTGGGAAGCACCACAGCCACTTGTATTCGGGAAACATTGGACGGTGGTTATGTGTTTTGTGGCAATAGTAATTTTAATGGAAATGATCTCCAAGTTATAAAATTGGACTCAATGGCTAATATTCAATGGGCAAAGGTTTATACCGGACCTGCTATAGAATTTGCCACAGAAATAGAGCAATTAGCTGACAGTACTTATATTGTGAACGGGACTTATAATGCTGGAAATAATTGCAAAAGCTGGTTAATTGCATTAAACACGTCAGGTGATAGTTTATGGTCACAGCTTTTTTCAGCTGGACCAGGTTCTACGAATGTGGATTATAACAATAGTATGGCTGTGATAAATAACAGCCTAGTTGGACTTACAGGTTTTTATAGTCCTGTACCACTAACTCATACCAAGGGTTATTTTTTTTCAATAATTGGAAATGGAATTCAGCTTTCAAGCAGAATATATGACTTTTCTCTTTTCGGAACCGAACCGAGAGCTATTGCTACCACATCAAATAGTGAATACCTGATTACTGGGGGAGTTGGAACCAGCCCTTCATCTACTGATATGTTTCTGATGCGAACAACAACTTTTGGAGATACTTTATGGTATAAAACCTTCAATTTTTCCTATCAGGAAAGTGGAATTGATGTAATAGAAACTTCAGATAATGGAATATTAATTTCTGGTTTTATTATTAATCCTGCAACTTCTAACAGTAATATTTGCCTGATTAAAACAGATGCAATTGGAGATACTCTATGGACAAAAGTTTTTGATCACAATAATGAACAATTGATATACTCAATTCAGGAAACACAGAATGGGGACTTTATTTTGACAGGGAAAATTACCGGTGGGATACCTGTTGACGGAAATGTATTTCTTATGAAAATCAACAGTTCCGGTGATTCTTTATGGACTAAACAATTTGGTGGCACAAGTGATGATATGGGTTATTCTGTACAAGCTCTGAGTGATGGAGGATATATTTTGTCAGGATATTCTGGAAGTTTTGGAACCGTAGGTGCTTATATTATAAAAACTGATAGTTCTGGAAACATTTATACTGGCCATAGTGAACTGACGCAGCAAAATTCCCAATTTTCTGTTTTTCCCAACCCTGCCAAAAATAATCTTTTTATCAAGTCATCATCTGTATTGGAAGAAAATTTTCTGTTTGAGATTTTTGACTTTCAAAGAAATTTAATTTATAAAAATATTTTTTATGGGGAATTTAATTCAATCAATATAGAAGATCTTTCATCTGCAGTTTATTATTGTAAATTAAATTATAAAAGTAGTGTATCATTTTTAAAGTTAGTTATCATTGATTAGAATTAAACATTAAATATATTAACCATTTTTTATGGCTAGATTAATTCATAAAATATTTAGCTAAGTAAATTGCAGATAGGCTCATTCAGAGTATTGCCTATTTGCGTTAAGTTGAGTATTCATATTTCAACTATTTATTATTAATCCTATATAAGTGCTCTAATATTCCAAAACTATTTTTATCATGAAAAAAACTATTGATTAATCTTGTTATTTTATCATTGTACCTTTTGGCTGAATCGTACTCAAACACTCACTGCAAAATATGATTTAGTAGAATTGTATCTTTCAGAAATTGATTTTGAAGCCTTCGAAAGCATATTAGATTCTTTACCTGAAAATTTCAACTTCAGTGTCGCATAAATAATGCCATCAAATTTTCGGATATCCAATATTTGCTTCGGAGGGCAATGCCTGGTATTTATTTTATCCCCACTCCCCTTATCACTGCACCTTCTCCATATCTGTTTTTAAGTCTATCAATCGCCTGATACAAATTCACCATCTCGGTACTATCCTCGAACAAATTAATTTGCGGGTGTCCTTGTACGAGGTGACTTAACCGTATTCCCACCAGTCGGATGAGCATTCTGCGTTCATACAATTTTTTAAAGAGTTCGCGGGCACGGGCAATGAGGACATGATCGGAGGCTGTATAGGGAATGCGGGCCTGCATGGTGTGGGTATCGAAATTAGAGTATCGTATTTTTACGGTGATACAGGAGGTGAGTCGTGTTTGCTTACGCAGATCGTAGGTCAGTCCCTCCACCACGGTCACCAGGAGCTCATTAATTTTCACAATACCCATTGTATCTTTTCAAAGGTTCGTTCGGTGCTGATCGATTTCCGTTCGGTATAAGGCACTACGGGGGCGTTATCGATTCCATTTGCTTTTTCCCAGATACTTCGGCCATTTTCGCCCAGCACCCGAATCATCATTTCAACGGGCATCGCGCCAAGCGTTTCAATAATGGCCACTCCCATATTCCGAAGCAGGTGATACGATTTTTGTCCCAGCATCGGAATTTTACTGATGGAAAGGGGATTAAGAAAAGGCTTTACCCGCTCCTGCTCCACCTCTAATTGTCCCGATGGCTTGGCTTCATTGGTAGCGATTTTCGAAACCGTTTTATTCGGCGACATCCCGAATGATATGGGCAATCCGGTTTCTCTGATAATCCGCTGCCGCAATTCGGATGTCCACTTCAACGATCCATGAAAACGATCCATACCTGTGATATCAATGTAATGCTCATCGATACTCGCTTTTTCGTACAAAGGCGCATCTTCATCAATAATATCGGTCACCATATTCGAGTACTTGCTGTAAACTTCCATATCGCCACGCACTATAATGGCATCGGGACAAAGCATTTTGGCCATCCGCATGGGCATGGCAGAACTCACTCCGTACTTACGTGCTTCATAGCTGCAGCTCGAGACTACGGCACGATCGGAATTCCCGCCAATAAGAATGGGCTTCCCGATAAGGGAACTGTTCTGTAACCGCTCTACAGAAACAAAGAAAGAATCGAGATCGAGGTGGACGATGTGACGCAAGGGGGATTAAGAATTAAGGATTAAGAATTAAGGATTAAGAATTAAGGATTAAGGATTAAGGATTTTTTATTCATCGAACTTATTCCGTATGACCAATGACCTAATGACAGCGGCTTTGCCGCCAATGACCTAATGACGCAGCTTTAGCTGCTAATGACAGCGGCTTTGCCGCAAATGACGCGGCTTTGCCGCTAATTTGGAAGTTTGCGTCGGAGATCCGGATAATGGACGGAAGGACGATTTTACGCCTGTCCGGTGCCATAGGTGCAATTTGTTTCATGATATTATTACAATCAATTTTGAGATTACAATATAATCATTATATTTGCATCGTCAAGTAAAATCGATAAAAAATAAGTGAACTAACAGATAATCAACTCAAAAAAATGTACTTCTCACAAAACATCAAACTGCTCCGCAAGCGGAGAAACCGGACACAGGACGTGGTTTCGGGAGAATTAGGGTTTAGTCGTTCCACCCTGAACAGTTACGAAAACGGCATTGTGATTAATCCCACACTGGAGGCACTGGTGTCATTCTCGAAGTATTTCCGGGTATCAATCGACACTATGATAAAGGTGAACCTTGCTCAGTTATCGGAAAGTCAGCTATCGGAAATCGAAAAAGGGTACGATGTATACATGACAGGAGGCAAACTGAGGGTTTTAGCAACTACTATCGACAGTCTGAACCGCGAAAATATCGAAGTAGTTCCGCTCAAGGCAAAGGCAGGTTATACCGCAGGATATAACGATCCGCAGTATATAAGTGCCCTTCCCACCTTCCAGCTTCCATTCCTATCCTCTGAACGCAACTACAGAGCCTTTCAGATCGATGGCGATTCTATGTTGCCCATTCAGCATGGGTCATGGATCATAGCCGAATTTGTACAGGACTGGCGTGATGTAAAAGATGGCAGCGCTTATATTGTGGTTACCAAAGACGAAGGCATAGTTTTTAAAATTGTGTACAATCAAACACGCAAACAGAAAAACTTCCTGCTACGTTCGCTGAATACATCCTATGAACCATTTGAAGTTCCGGTGAATGAAGTAATCGAAATCTGGAAATTTATCAACTTTATAAGTAGTGAATTACCGGAACCGGAATCCACTCAGGAGCAACTGAGTAAAATGGTCATGCAGTTGCAAAGTGATATATCAGAAATAAAAGCAAGCGCCGGCGGGAAAAAACGCTGATTGCTACTGGTAAATTAAGTCATAGAGAAGAAGTATTAAAGATACCTTCGCTGCATCAGTATCAGGTGCAGAACCCGATTACCATTCCTGAAATGGTGAATATTGCCTCTTAAATTTGATATTTCATCGCAAATGACTATTATTGTACTGGCGGCGATTTCCGGACATGGAATGTAAAAAAGTCCGCTGTTTCCGGCATCATGAAAATCAGAGAGATTTTTTTTATACTTCTATTAATACTGATAAATCCTGCCGGGGTTATGAGTCAGTATTGGATGCAAAGTGGTGGCAGTGCAACTATAGATGAGGGTCTCTCGGTATGTGTGGACAACAATAACAATGTTTACAACACCGGTTATTTCACATCTACATTTGAAATGTCGGGGCAACAACTGATTTCTCAGGGATTAGATGACATTTACATTTGCAAACTCGACAGTACTGGAGCTCTTGATTGGCTAATTCGCGAGGGTGGATCAGCTCAGGAACGCGCATTGAGTATTGATGTGGATGCTGCAGGAAATATTGTTATCACCGGATATTTTTATGGAACAACTACCATCGGAGGAACACAACTTACTTCAAATGGTCAGCAAGATATTTTCATAGCTAAATATAGTTCATCGGGAACATTTTTGTGGGTTCGTCAGGCAGGAGGCATAAACAATGAACAGGGAAATGACGTCCATTTCGATAATGCCGGAAATATTATAGTTACAGGTGAATTTTCAGGCACTTGTAATTTTAGTGCTACAACACTTACCAGTCAACTCGGTTCCATCGATATTTTCATAGCTAAATATGACAATAATGGGAATTTGATTTTCGCAAAGCAGGGATCCGGGAAGTTCAGCGACCGGGGAACATCCATAGCAATTGATTTGCAAAATAACATCTACTTGTCAGGTATGTTTAGTGATACAATTACCTTTTCGTCATCGTATCCTAATACGATTATGAATGCTGCTTTTCTGTTAAAAATGAATAGCTCCGGAAATGAGCAATGGTTCAGATGGCTGGGAAGTGGCACCAATCTTAATCATGGAGGAATCAATTTCGATTCAAACGGAATTAATTTTACAGGTAGTTTTTCCGGAAGTCTGAATTACTTTGGTTCAGGAGGCACAACAACAATAAACCCTCCTACTCCATTTAATATTTATATTGGAAGAACAGATTTGTTGGGAAATCTGGTGTTTCTTACATCAGAAGGTTCATCGAATCAAATTCAAAGCACCGGCATTGATTCAAAATCGAATGGCGACATAGTAATTGCCGGTAATTTCAATTGTAAATTCGATGACTATTCCACGATATATGGGTCGGGGATTTTCTGCAGTGTTGGATACGAAGATAATTTCTTAGCCTCCTATTCTATCTCGGGAAACAGGCAATGGGCACGCCACCTGGGTGGTAAGAAAAGTGATTTTGTTCATGATCTGGCAATTCGTCATGATTCAATTCCGGTTTATACCGGCAGTTATTTCGATAATTACCTGATACCGGCAAAATTTAATCAGTTTCAGGCATATGGTATTTTGTATGATGATTATACCAATCACTCTTCATCAACTAATTATTGTGCTGATAATTTTTATGGCAACTATGTTATTTATCAGTCAAAGGGCAATGGCGATGCATTTATAAATTCCGGTGTTAATTTACAACGTCAGCCATTAGATGTTTTCAAGCGAACACCCGGAGTATGTAACAGAAGTTTTAATTCCATGTTTATCACCGATATTTTAGGAAATCCGGATGATACTTTACTGACATGTGCTGCAGGAATATTATCATTTCAAGTCGGAGGATTGGCATACGATAACTTCCTCGCCCCTGAACTTATCTATTCCTGGAATACCGGAGCTAATACACCATTCATTCAGGTGGCAGTAATTGGAAGTTATAGTGCTGTGGTTACAACTTCTGATGGATGTTTTACGCATTCCGACAATACTTATCTGATTGCTTCGTATCAACCAGCTCCTTTAATAGCAGATAACAAAGGAATAAATTCAGGATCTTCGCTGCCTTACCATATTATTTTATGTGCACCCGACTCAGTTGAATTGTCATGTACCAATCAGGGGTCAAGTACTATCAGCTGGACAGGATTACCGGTAGGAGTTCCAACCTTAAGCGTAAATGTTTCAGGAAATTATTCCTGCACACTTACCAATGCTCAGGGATGTGTGCAATCGTCAGTTGTTAAAGTGGAGATTGCAAATCCGCTTGCAAATACAATTCTCCCAAAAATAAAATGGGTAGATGATATTGATAATAACGATAGTATTGTTGTTTGCCAGAATGTGCCCTTTATGGCCACCGTTTATGATGAACTAAGCAATCCCGGAGGTTTGTTTACGCAATGCATTCCTGAAATGACTATTGCCTTTTTCAATATCGACCCTACAACTACAGGAATCATTGATGAGTCATTTACCACTTGCAATGATTTATTTGATTCATTCTATGCACAAGACACAGGTAACTTCAATATATTTGTCACAGTTCAAGTGATCCGGTCTAATCCTTGTGGTTCCGATACCATGTATGTAAGCGATACATTAAATATTTTGGTTAACCCGGCAACAACAGGTCCATTGACTTTTAGCGTTACAGCTCCTGATAATTTTGTCCCGGTTACCCAGTTACTTTGCTTGCTTCACCACCACAAAACAGCTATACATGGATTTTCGATTCAAATGGTTCTATCAATGTTGGTTTTGGAGATACTTATCAAACTTTTCAGGAGGGCATTTATACAGTTACAGGAATTTTTATGAGTGTTAATTCATTTGGGTGTCTGGATAGTATGTTTGGAATTTATACCGATACCATAAGTCATTACGATCAACCAACTATCAATTTGTTGCCTGCTTCCGGATTGGTTTGTCCGAACGACAGTGTTCAGCTATCATGTCAGGGCTCTTCAATAATTGATTGGTTTGGTCCAACAGGGGCTATTTCATCTGGTACAAACATCATTTACTCCAATTTACCTGGATTTTACTATTGTCTGCAAACAGTAGATACCGGCTGCATTTTATTTTCCAACACCGTTGAATTGATGCAATACAGTTCTCCTACATTAATTGCATCACCACCATCTGTATGTTTAACTGACTCCACTACCATTTCAGTATTATCATCTCCGGGAAGTAATATAAACTGGCTCCCACCGCTATCAGGAATAGGAACAACCCAGGTAGTTTCAGCAGGCATCTATTTTTGCGATGTGATCGTTTGTGGTGACACATCAAATTTGTCAATTACTATAAATTCATATCCGCAACCTGCGGCGCCTCAAATTACGATTGCTCCACCAAATCTAATTTCAACAATTGCACAAAGTTACCAATGGCTTTTGAATGGGATTCCAATTGGTTTGGCGAACCAGCAAATTTATACGCCAACACAACCGGGCACCTACACAGTAATGATCACAGATTCGAATGGATGCACAGCTATTTCAGATCAGGTACTGATTACATCTATAGATGAATATCAAATAGCAACATCTCTTTCTATTCATCCGAATCCTGTAAATTCCTACATTCAAATTGTTAGCTCCGATGCGAATATCAATTTACAAAAAGCAAATTTCACCTTGTATGATATGCAGGGGCAGAAAATAAATCTGACAAAACCCGATTTCAAAAATAGGATCGATGTAAGTTACATTGCCAATGGAGTTTACTTTTTAGAAGTTAAATCAGGAAATAATATCGCCACACTCAAGGTTGTCATCATAAATCAAGAGTAACCAATTAAATTAGTCAATTAAACGGATTGCAAAGTTTAATTTCTTGTCTATTTTTGCGCTAACTTTTCACTTTTAAACACTTTTCACATGACAAACTTTGGTTTTGAATCCCTGGAAATTTATCAATTATCCAATGAAATTGGCAGAACAAGCTGGGATACTTGTTCGAAATGGAAACATTTTGACAAAGAAACACTTGGAAAACAAATTGTAAGAAGTCCAGATTCGATTTCACTGAATATTTGTGAAGGCTATGGTCGGTACTATTACAAAGACAAAAAATTATTCTACTATTATTCAAGGGGATCCTTGTATGAAACATTCGAAGCATTGAATAAAGCTAAGGAACGAAATTTAATAAGCGATGAAGAGCATAAAATTATTACTCAAAAAATGGTCCGCCTTGCAGTAAAGTTAAACAATTACATTAAAACATTAAAACCACCACCAACCGAAGAAAATCTGACGTTCTAAATGTATATTGGTATCGAGATGTGTAGGTAAATGAAATGATTAATTCACCGCAATTCATTTTCAAACAAAGAGCCGAAGGCGAATAAAACTAAGCAAATGAGCCGAAGGCGAATAAAACTAATCCAAAGAGCCGAAGGCGAATAAAACACATTCCGATGAGCCGTAGGCGAATAAAACACATTCCGATGAGCCGAAGGCGAATAAAATCATAACATGAGCCGAAGGCGAATAAAATCACATCAAAGAGCCGTAGGCGAATAAAACTAATCCAAAAAGCCGAAGGCGAATAAAATGCATTCCGATGAGCCGTAGGCGAATAAAATCACATCAAAGAGCCGAAGGCGAATAAAACACATTCCGATGAGCCGTAGGCGAATCACACCGCTCCCTTGAGCCGAAGGCGATCCATGTCACCCACTTAATTAACCACCTAATTAACCACCTAATTAACCACCTAATTAACAACCAAAGGTTCCTTTTTTTTACTTCCCGGCTTTTTTCGCTTTTTTCTCCAATCTCTTTTCTTTCAGAGTTTTTGCGGGAGCTTTTTTCTCTTCTTTTCTGACAGTTTTTTCCTTGGCCATAATGATATTGGTTTATAACGAGGTGAAAGTAAAAAACAAAAATGAATATTTAATGAAATGGCTGAATTTCTGCTAAAAAGTTTGTTAGTTTTCTTTTACATTTGTCGAAACCACAATTCTATGAAAACACTGTTAACTCTCCTCCTATCGGCTTTAGTATTGACTTGTGATGCCCAATGGGTAGTAGACCCTATGATCAATACAGAGGTAAAGGACTCTATCGGACCGGAAGAATCAGTTCCGTTGATGTCGAATACTTCTGATGGTGGCACCTATGTCTCCTACTTTGCACTCTACAACGGTAGCTATCAGATGAGACTGCAACTACTTGACAGTGCCGGAAACCGGTTATTCGGACAAATGGGGTTACTGGTGAGTAATCAGCCTCAATCGACTGCTGTTTTCAGGTACGATTTAAAAACTGATGCTAATGATAACGCAGTGTTAGCTTTTCAGGATATCCGCACCGGTGGAAATTTAAATGTGGTAGTTTATAAAATCGACAAACAGGGGAATTTTCTTTGGGGAAGTAACGGGGTGCAATTAATTGATCCGATATCGGATGAGGGACTGGCTCCGACTATTGGATTTACCAATGCTCAAAACGTTGTTATTTCATGGAATGCATCATCTTCTGCAAGTTCATGGGTAGCAGTTTCTAAACTTGACCCTTCAGGAGTTTCGTTATGGCCAAATACTTTAAGGGTCATCGATTCCACTTTCTCCAAAAGATACACACGACCAACGACAGTACCGGCAGGCGCCGATGATTTTTCGATGTTATATGTTGAACAAACTGGATTTGGTCTTGGTGTATCAAACATGTATGCAAATCGCTATGATGCCACAGGGATTCCGGTTTGGAGTGCACCTGTACATGTATCAACCAAAACTATTTCCTTCTTCTACTTTTGTGAGGCTATAAGTGATGGTTTGGATGGCTTTTTTGTTGGATTTACTACTTCCGATAATAATTTTCCGGCCATCAGTGATGTTTATGCACAGCATGTGGATGCAAATGGCAATCTGTGGAATTCAACCGGTAATATCGCGTGTAATCGCGCAAATACACAACGTTTTTGCAATGCTACCCGATTTCAGCCTGGCAATGGGTTTTACACGTTGATAAAAACTACGGATGTGAATCAAAATCAGTCAGGTGTTTTGATACAGGCATTCGATATTACTGGAAATCTCCTATTGACTCCCCCCGGTGTTCAATTAATTCCAACTCAAGCTGCCTATGCTGATCCTTTTGATTTCGCCTTTACTTCTGACGGAATAATTATTGGTTACACGGAAGGAGCGCTACAAAATAAAGTGATCAAAGCTATAAAATGTGATTTTGTTGGCGCTTATCTATGGCTAGGGTTTCCGGCATATATGTGCACACAAAACACCCCCAAAGATGATCTTTCCTGCGGATTATTTCTGAACAATCAAGTTGTTTTCGTTTGGATGGACGGACGGAATGATTATGGCATTTATGCACAGAATGTCAGTAATGAAGGACTATTAGGGCCACTTTCAGGAATAGCCCAAAATGAAATCTCTGAAAATTCATTGCAGTTGGTGCCTAATCCGGCTTCCCATCAAACTACACTCATTTCAAATGCAGAAACACCCTTAAATGCATTGGTCACTCTCTCCGACATTTCCGGAAAAACCATTACCACCATGAAGTGGAACTCAGCGATTTCACGAGAACTGGTGCTCCCGATTGCTGAATTAAACCAAGGTGTATATCTGATTCAGGTTGTTACACAAACAACATCCAAAACATTGAAAATGGTAAAGCAATAATTTCTAATTACCATTTCTTGAACACAAAAAACACCGCCAGAACAACGAAACCAAATCCCACCAGGTGATTCCAGGCCAGCTTATCTGTTTTGAATACAAATACGGCAAAGAGTGTAAAGACCAGTAAGGAGACAACTTCCTGAATTAATTTCAGTTCAAATAAATTAAATGGTCCGCCATTTCCTGAGTAACCAATTCTGTTGGCAGGAACCTGAAAAAAGTACTCGAACAAAGCTATGCCCCAACTGATCAAAATTACTCCGAAAATACCCATCTTAGCCAGCCAGGGAATTTTATAAAACTGGAGATGTCCGTACCAGGCCAGTGTCATGAAACAGTTAGCAATTATTAGTAAAGTAATCGAAGATATTCCCTTTATCATAGATCCAAATTTTTATATCGTCAAATATAGGATCTTCTTCACAAAAAAATTGAGAATACCCCTGTAAATTTTGATTCAGGAGTATTCTCAACAATATCAGTTACTGCCCTTTTTACGTTCTATGAACATATAGTAAGATACCAGACTCATTCCGCCAAATAGGAAGATCATTGAAAAATAAGATACTTCTTCCTGTAAGGAGGTTGTTTCAGTTAAAATGTTACCGGTTAGAATGCCTAGCGCAATTCCAATTAAAAACATACCAAACCTCATACTTGCATTAGAATAACCCTTTTTCGATTGGAAGAGTGACGCATCAGCTCCTTTCTCGATCATCGACATACGTTCTTTATGCCGGGTATTAAAATAAACATAGAGTACTCCAAATAAACTCAGGAAGAAAGTAATGGGGATCAGAATTTCGTTATTTTGCATGATTGCTGTTTTTTTAATGTTAATTATTGTTACTTTTCGGATAAGACAACATGACAGGCGAGTCGGTTACAAAATTTATTCTTTTTTATTTTGTAACCGGTCGGAAGTCGGAAGCGTCTCAAAATCATGGCCTATAAAGAAGACTCTTTTTATATTGAAAGGATTTTGCAACATGCTGATAATGCAGCATTTGCGAACCTTATCAACAAACACAAGACCATGGCCTTTAATATAGCATTACGAATTACCGGGAACCGGGAAGATGCAGAAGAAGTAGCCCAGGATGCCTTTATAAAAGTATTTCATGCTTTACCGGGATTTAAAGGTGATTCGAAATTTACCACCTGGCTGTTTAGAATAGTCTATAACCTGGCTATCTCTAAAACCAGAAAAAAAAGTCTGTTCAGCCAATCTGTCGATGACGAACATTTCGTGGAATCAGGTGACCAAAATGAATTCCCTATGAGTGACAACTTCAGCATCAAGGACCGACAGAAATATGTTTTACAGGCCATAAACTCATTGCCTGAAGTTGACCAACTGTTAATTACTTTATATTATATGGATGATCAACCGGTTGATGAAATAGCCGCAATCACAGGATTATCCTCTTCCAATGTAAAGGTCAAATTATTCAGGGCCAGAAAAAAGCTTCAGGAGCAGCTCACGATGACATTAAAAGATGAGTTGCAAACCATATTATAAATTTTCTTAATTTTGAAAATCATGAAAAGGAAAACGAACAATAACCAGGATCCATTGCGTAACATCATTTCTGCAAATATGTTGGAGAAGCCTTCCGCCAATTTTACGGATGATATCATGAGTAAACTTGGAATTGCTGCTCAACAAGTAAAATATGAGCCTGTAATTTCGAAAAACGGATGGTATTTTATTTCATTTTTGGTTATTGGAATATTGTACCTGGTAGTATCCGGATCAGGAAATGTGCCTGAGATTCCGGTTGCACAACAAATCGACAACACCCTGCATGAAGGCATAAGAACTATGAGTAATTTATTCGAAAGCTCTGCATTGATGCTAATTTCACTGGCTATGTGTTCTGTTTTTATATTGGTTTACCTCGACTCCATTTATCGCCAAAATAAACTGCGGACTGTCTAAAACCATGAACGGAAAAACTGCGATTATTTTTGGTTCAACAGGTCTTACGGGAAGTTATTTACTGGATTTTTGGTGCTCGATGATCGCTATGAAAAAAATCATTCGCTTCATCAGAAAACCATCTAAAATAAGTCATCCCAAAATTAAAGATATCATCAGCAACCTCGATGATCTCAGTGCTCATAAAAATGAAATTCATGGTGATGAAGTTTACATTTGTCTGGGTACCACTATAAAAGTTGCCGGGTCTCAGGCAGCATTTCGCAAGGTCGACTATGAATTCCCGGTTCAAATTGCAGAAATTGCAGCTGAAAATAGGATTCCAGTAATAGCAGTTATTTCTTCAATTGGTGCCGATGCTGCCAGTTCTAATTTTTACCTAAAAACAAAAAGGCGAAATGGAAACTGCCATAAATTCAAAAAATATAAAGTACACCTACTTTTTCAGACCTTCCATGCTGTTGGGAGATCGCAAAGAGCAACGCTCAGGAGAATACATAATGAAAAATCTGATGCAGGTTTTATCCTTTCTATTTATTGGTCCGCTAAAAAAATACAAAGCAATTCATGTGAAAAAGGTTGCAGCTTCCATGATTTCTACAGTAAACAGCACAGTACCTTCCAGGGTAATTTCATCTGAAAACATGCACGGGTAACCAATTTGGTTACCCGTGCATTATAACTTCATCTTTTTAAAATTAATATTTCACCAACTTCGAAGTGCTAACTGCTCCTGTTTTGGTAAGCATCGATACAAAATAAACTCCTTTATTCCATTCAGCGGTTGATATTACAATTTGTTCAGTGCCATTCACAACAGCTTTAAAAATTTCCCTGCCTGTTACATCAGAAATCACAATATTCTGATATTCGAAACCATTTCCCCGAATTAAAATAAATTTCAAATTTATCAGTCACAGGATTCGGAGCAATCACAAAATTACTTCCTGAATTGACTTCACTAACTGATAATGGTCCTTCGGAAATACTGAAATGATCGAATGCACCTTCAAGCGGATTCGCTGATCCGAATTTATCTTCGATAGCAATAGAAACCTGCATTGATGATGAAAGGGAGAGGAAATCAAGTATTCGTTTACTTACGGAAACCCAACTGGAGTTAGTTGCAGAAGGACCTGTAACCATTTCAACAACCTCGGTAGAATTACCATTGTAAATGCTTATAAACATAGTATCATTAGCGGCAGGATTTGACGAGAATTGTTCATAGAACCATCTTTCATAGTTCAGGTATGGATTGGTATAAGATGTTAAATCAAATACCGGTGAAGTTAAAATGGTAGAGCCATCATCAACATCATCGTTATTAACTCCACCACCTGCATTTCCGGTCACATAAGCTCTGTTGGCACAATCGCCGCTTGCATCAACATCGGGATTAGCCTGTGTTGTTGTAAATACGGTTCCTACAGGCTCACCCCATTCCCAAATACCACCGGTAGCATTTCCTGATACTGTCCATCCGAAATCAAACGTAAAATCGTCATAAATTCCAGGAGTAATTGGAATTATTACAGTCCCGGGAGTACCAATGGTTGCAGTAATACAACCTGATCTGTATCCCCATAAGGCAGCAGTAAATTCAAAAGTTCCGGGAGAAATAGTGTTTAATGTAAATTCACCGGAGGCATCTGCAGTAATAGTGATGTCATTGGAAGCACTCAATGCCCTTACTTTTGCAAAGGGAACAGGAAGAGATGTAACAGCATCAATAACTTGTCCGATGGCAGAAAATGACTCTAATTGTACGTCGAGTGTGGTAAGAATACCTGTTGAAAGTACAACACCATTAATCACTTTAGTGATGTATCCGTTTTTAGAAAATTCCACATCAAAAGTTCCTGGTGTAGGATATCCTGTTTTATAATCCCCATTCAATTTTGAAGAAGTTTGCGCTGTAGTGGCTAAGATTTTTGCCTGAACACCATCAATGGCAAGTCCGGTATTTAAATCAGTTACATTACCTTCCAGATAACAAGCTCTCACATAATACGGTGCAAACACATAAAATTCGCCATCCATATCAGATGCAATAATATTTCCAGATGGCAAATACGGAGACGCATCCCAGCAAAGGTATCCTCCTGTACCATAACGGGCAATTTCAATAAGGTTTTCGGGACGGGCTCCATCAATAATTACCAATTGGCTTCCGTATGAAGGAGCAATGACATAATCATTGAAAACCCTTACGTTGTGAACCTCTTCGCTTGGTAGGCTATCATTATAATAGGTGGCAACCAATTCAATGTTGGTGATATCAGAAACATCAAACACACCTACCGGAGTATTCGGCAATTCATCGGTTGTGTAGAGGTATTGTAAATTATCAGAGAACCAGGTGTTATGGTTAAATGCTCCGGGTGTTGGTTGAGTTGCAAAAAGTACCGGGTTAGATTTATCTGTTACATCTACAACACTGAATTGGCCGGCATAAATTTCAGCACCGTACAAAGTGTCATTCAAAACATATCCATCATGAATGTAATTATCATCATACAAACCAACATAAGTCGGATTCCATGGATCAGCAAGATCACAAATAACAGCTCCTCCTACTCCTATGTTGGAACCAAAAATATAGAGGTATTCGCCAAAAACCTGAACTGTGTGAGATGAACTTAACTGTCCGGCAATTGCACCATCACCATCATAAATTTTTGAAGTGTAGGATGCAGGAAGATTACTTAAATCGATAATCGTTATTCCTCCACCACCTTCAGTGCCGGAATAAGCATATTGACCATAAACTTTGATTTCTCTCCAAAGACTGGTTGCTCCAGGTACAGTAAAAAGAACAACAGGATTAGTTGGCACCGTGACATCAACAATTACAGTTCCATCCCCGTTTCCAATTAGTGCATACTCATTACCTGCACCATCAGCATAATGCCATACACCCGCACAGGTGGTTGAAAGCTAAGTTGTCCAAGTTTTTGAAGGTTTTGAATTTGAGCATCAGCAATAAATGCCACTAATGCCAATAATAAAGTGAATACAATTTTTTTCATAGCAAGGGTTTAAATGAATTTCAAATTTAGTGAAAATCCGGCAAATACAGCCCACCTACATCATAATGCTTTGCCATTTTACACAGTGATTACAGGTTTTCTATCAATTCTATTTTGTTGATGAAAGAATTTAAATCAATTGAAATAGGCGTCGCTATTTTATTACCAGTTTCTTGAAAATGCATGACAAAATGTATGTACTTATAAATCAATACAATAGACACATCAAAAACATGAGAAGCTTCAACTCTTCGCCTCACCGGAGCCCTTCACAAAGAAAGTTTCAGAAAAATTAGCTATTTTTAAGGCTTCAATTGAACTTATCAAAACCACTAAAATGAATAAAAAATTACCCAACCTCTTAACCCTTAAAAGTTTTGCTGCAGGATTGTTGACCCTGGCAACTTTTAATTCTTATGGACAATCAACATTAGGATGTTCTGATGCAGGTTTGGCTTCAGCATCGCCGGATTCAGTTTGTTACCTGAGTCCAACCACCTTAACACTGACAGGTTATACCGGAAACACCTTTCAATGGCAGAGTTTTGATGGTACAACCTGGATTGATGAAACCGGAGCCGGAGCTACAACAGATACTTATTCAGTTTCGTTGCTGACAACCACAAATTTCAGGGCAATTGTAACACAAACTGCATGTCCACCCGACACTTCCAATGAAGTAATCATTACTGTTGGTGTAATACCTGTTCCAACCGGAAACCCGGTTACCCGATGCGGACCCGGAATTGTTAATCTTACAGGAACCGGTTCGGGAAATTTAGAATGGTTCACCGACCCAACAGGTGGCTCACCAATTGCAACCGGTTCAAGTACCACCGCATTTATTCCTGCAACCACAACACTTTGGCTTGGCGATAATGTTTTAGGTGGCGGTGGAAATGCCAGTGAAATGCAAATCATGGAATTTGATCTTGGAAATAATGATTACCTGGAAATTCAAAATGTTTCTCCGATACCTGTTGACGTAACCGGCTGGAAAGTAGCAATCAATGATAGTTATACAAATATCGATCTCGTGAATCCCATTGTTCAGGTGTTATCGGGCATCATACCTGCCGGTGGAATTTTGACCTGGACAGATTTAGGAACCGGACCTAATTTTTGGGGAAGTAATATGCTCTGGAATCCGGGTGCATTTCCAACTTTTACAGGATGGGCATTGATCCTTGATGACCAAAATAATGTAATGGATTTTGTACCTCTTAATTGGCCAGCTGCTAATATTGCTGCTATGAATCCTTCCATTCTAGGGGTCCCGGTATCTCCCGGAACTTTATGGTCAGGAGATGGTGTAAATATTGGCACAGTAGCTGCATCTTCCGGGGTTAGCAGAGTTGTGAGCACCGACAATAACAACAGTTCGGATTTTGGAATCACCTCTTTAAGCATAGGAACCACAAATGCTGGTTTAGTGCTCCCATTTACAGGTTTTGGCTGCAACAGTCCACGTGTTCCTGTTTCTGTAACGATTAACTCTTCCGACCCTATTACTATAAACGCATCCGCAACAGATCTTTGCCTTTCCGGTTCAGCAACATTTACTGCAACCAGTACCAATAGCGGATATGCTTACACCTGGTCTCCGGCTACCGGACTCAGTAGCACAACCGGTGCAACAGTAACCTGCACTCCTCTCGTAACAACCACTTATATAGTTATTGGTGATGATGGTGTGTGTTCGAATATTGACACTGTCACCATTTCTGTTGGGGCTCCTACTGTACCCGGAATCGCGAGTACAGCTCAGGATTCAATTTGTCTGGGTAAAGACACAGATTTAATATTGACAGGATCAACAGGTGACATTCAATGGCAACGTTTTGATGGATCTAATTGGATCGACGAAACCGGTACTGGCTTTAATACTGCATCCTATAATGTAGCCCCTTTGATAAATACTACTTATCGCGCCTTTGTAAGCAGCGGTAGTTGTCCACCCGATAGTTCTAACATCCTTGATATTATTGTGCTTTCAATTACTGATCCGGTAACAACCAATGATTCTATTTGTGGAAGTGGCAATGTTACACTTACTGCAACCGGGCCGGGTAATATATCCTGGTACACCAATGCAACCGGAGGAACTGCAGTTAACACAGGTAACAATTACACATTTACAGCTACTACCACTACTACAGTATATGCCGAAGCATTTGCAGGTACACAATATTCAATTGGTCCTGTTACATCTGCAATTGGAAACCAGTCGCAAACAACAAGTCCAGACTATGGATTGTCATTCGATGTTACCAGACCTATAACCTTAGATGTTGTCCATGTTTATCCTACACAAACAGGAAATATTACCATTAACTTACGTCAGATTGCTGGAGGAACAATATTGGCAACTCATACACAAGCCGTAACTGCTTTCACCGGTAAAATAGCTATTAATTTAGGATTCTCTGTTCCGGTTGGAACAGCTTACAGACTTGAAATTGCTGCAGGTAGTGTTCAGTGTCAGCAAAACACAACAGGAGCAACCTATCCTTATACTGCTGTTGGTGGACCAATGAGTATCACAGGTTATTTCAATCCTAATCCTCAAACGGGAGTTACTTATTTATGGATGTATGACTGGAAGGTTTCAGAAGGTTGCCGTAGTAACAGAATTCCTGCTACGGTAGTTGTAACCCCATTCCCCTCTATTCCTACCATCACTCAAAATTTCAATACTCTTACATCCTCTGCACCATCCGGCAACCAATGGTTATTAAATGGTGTAATACTTGTTGGTGAAACAGGACAAAATCTGGTAATCACCCAAACAGGGAACTACACAGTTGCAGTTTCAGTTAACGGATGTACTACCCTCTCTCCTGTTTTCAATGTAACATTTATTGGAGTCAATGAAATTCCGGAAAACAGTATTGCTATTTATCCCAACCCGGTAAGCGATGCTCTCAGCATTTCGAATAACGATTCCCGCAATGTTTATCATATGTTGCAGATTTCCGATATCACCGGCCGAAATGTGTATCAGGAATCATTAAATGGAAACGCTTTGAGTTCACATTCCGTTTCAACCCGTCAGTTTGCTGAAGGAGTTTATATGCTGGAACTGATTTCTGATAAAGGAACAGCCCGGAAAAGATTTGTTATAGAACGCTAAAACCTTGTCATAGCAACGAAAGGCGGCTCCAACGAGCCGCCTTTTTAGTTATTAACAAATCAACATTCGATTGTGAATAAGTATGTTAAAGGGAGTGTGACCTGCTAGCCAAGCCTGTATAATTTTGAACCGGACAATAAAGCAAACTGCCCACTGATTATTTCATTATCCTAAAGCAAATGAAAAAGTATCTATTATTCTTAGTTCCGGTAGCTATACTGGCAGGTTGTAAAGATTACAAACCTGAAATGGAACGCGCTCTGATGGAACGTGATTCGATTATGTTTATGAGTGAAGTCAAGGACTCCTCTATTAATGCATTCCTTGCAACTCTCTCTGAAATTGAAACTAATCTCGATAGCATCACAGCAAATCAGGAAGCCATTGCTATGGAAACTACTGAAAATGTTGAGTTCAATAAAGATATAAGAGAGCGGATCAATGAAAATATTCAGGTCATAAATGAACTCCTGAATAAAAATAAAGATATGATTTCTGCTCTGAATGAGAAGCTGAGGAAGTCTAATGTCAACATAGCATCATTGAAGAAAATGATCGACAAGCTAAATTCTGATATCGCCGTTAAAGATGCAGAACTGGCAACACTCAACACCCAGCTGGCAGACCTTCGCTTGATGGTAGATAATCTGAACCTTTCAATGGATTCGCTGACTGCAGCAAATCAACAAAAAGAAGCCGTTATCAATGAAAAGACCACTCAGTTAAATACTGCTTATTGGGCAATTGGTAATTACAAACAGTTAAAGGCAAGTAATATTCTGAATAAACAAGGTGGTTTTTTAGGCATTGGTAAAGAGAAAGTGCTTAAAACTAACTTCAATAATGACGGCTTTAATCAGATTGATATTACCAAAGTAAATCAGTTTGATATTAATAATAAATCGGCGAAGGTAATTACTAACCACCCAACCGACTCTTATACTCTCGAGAAAGATGCCAAAGGAGTCATTCTTAAACTTGAGATTACCGATCCAACCAGATTTTGGAAAGCTTCTAAATATCTGGTGATAGTAACTGGTTAGCTTTTCTGTTCATGAAGATGGGGAACCCGGTGTTGCGCAAGCTTCACCGGGTTATTTTTTTATACTTAATTCTTCTGAACAACCGCTGATGGACAAACCCGGAATAAACCATTGCTATAAATTGCTAACGGTTTGCCGGTTAATTCCATTCCTGAAAAAGGAGTATTCTTTGATTTCGAAACCATAGATGATGCATCAAATACCCACTTCAAACCGGGATTAAAAATAGTAAGCTCAGCTTTTTCACCGGCTTTTATTTCAGGAACCGGGATACCAAATACTTTTCGCGGACTTACTGTAAAAGACTCAATAATCCTTTCAATTCCTACCTGATTTTGACTAGCTGTAGTGGCAACCGCAAAAGCCGTTTCAATTCCTGAAATCCCAAAAGCAGCAAAATCGAATTCAACAACTTTTGTTTCTTCATCTTCAGGACTATGGTCAGAACAAATACAATCTATGGTTCCATCAGCAATCCCTTCCATTAAAGCAATAATATCCTGCTTTGAACGGAATGGTGGTTTCACTTTATAGTTTGTATTAAATTCAAGTATGGTGGTATCATCAAAAAACAATTGATGGGCAGCCACCTCTGCAGTGACATGCAAACCTTCAGATTTAGCTTTTCTGATTAAGGCAACTGCGCCTGCGGTAGAAATCGTTGAGAAGTGTAATCTACCATTAGTATAACTGCATATTTTCAAATCCCGGTTAACCATTAATTCTTCCGCAAAAGATGGCATTCCTTTCATACCGGCCATAGTTGAAGAAATTCCTTCGTTCACCTGTCCTTTGCCTGAAATGGTTGGATCATCTGGAAAATGAATTATCGGCGAACCAATATTTTTTGCATACTGCAAAGCCCGCATGAATAATCCGGAATCAGAAACGGTGCGACGATCATCAGTAAATGCAACGGCACCGGCGTTTTTCATGTCAAACATTTCCGTAATATCTATGCCATCCCTGTTAACGGATAAAGCTCCTGTCGGATAAATTTTCACCGGATGCGCATGTGACTTTCCTTTCAAAAACTCGATATCGGCTTTCGACTGAATAGCAGGTTGTGTTGAAGACATCAGCACCACCCCGGTAAATCCACCGGCAGCAGCTGCTTCTAAACCATGCTTAATTCCTTCTTTGGCTTCATGTCCCGGATCCCGGAAGTTTGCTTTACTGTCGACCCAACCAATAGAAACCCATGCTCCATTCCCATCAAAAACCTGCACACCGGCGGCTGCAGTCTGCGAAGCACCTATTTTAGATATTACTCCGGATTCAATCAAAATATCGGTTGCATCCTTGGCAGCTTTTCCTGATGCATCCACCAGGTGAACTGATTTGATTAATACATTCATTTTCGCCAGAACTTTAATAATAAGACTTCTATTGCAAGAAATAATAATGCTAAAATTATACAATATTTCCACAACCTGATTCCTTCACTCAATTGCGAAAAATGATTCACAATTTCGGCCTTCTCAGCATTCATCAATTCAAAATTGCTGAGCCTGTACTTCCCCAGTGCTTCCGAAATTTGATCAGCAGTAAAGAAAGACATATCAGATTCAGATCGGTTAAAATTAAATGCCGGAACTGCCAGCAAACGGTCATTTGCCTTCAAATCATAATTGCCGGCAAGTACAACCTGATTTTTAATATCAACCAATGTTCCTTCAGTTGTAGTCCGGTGTCCCGGGATGATATCGAAGTTGTTGCTTTCATTGATCAAATGAAAAACTTCATCACCTGAAACAGAGACACCCTGTAAATCGATGGTTTCATCTACACCTATAAAACCGGCTAATGTCTGCTGCTTTTCACTAAGCAAAGCTATTCGGTACATTACAGGAACAAATATAGCATGGCGGGCAAAATTGGTAAGTGAACCGGTGAATGGCGAATGAAATAAATATACCGTTCCTTTTCCCTTCTGAAACCTGGTTAAAAATGGAGCACCACTTCGCAATTTCATAAGCACATCACCCGTATTGGCAGCGTTTCCGGAGACAAAGTAACCCGATACCAAAGGTAAATCGGTTGCTTCTGTTACTTTACCAGCATTAGAAAAACACCATCAAAAACAGGATCTTCAAGTTGCAACGACTCAATACGCTCTTCATTCCTGATAAATCCGGTCAGGGGTGCCATTCCCAATGATGTGAGACATTCGCTATAAGACAATAAATTGGAGGCAGAGTCGGGAATTATTACCAGACTACCACCTGCATTTACAAAACGGTTAAGTTCAGAACTGAATCCACTGGAAATGGAAACAACCTGATTCATAACAATCAATTTGTTTTCGCTGAAGGAAGAGTAATTGGGTTGGGATTCTGAAAATTCAGAAAGCTTAAAATAACTATCAGACCCAAACAAAGCTTTCACATAAGGTCCGGAACGTGCACCGTTAATGCTCAAAATCGGAACGTTTTCCGAAATTAAAAATGAGAAATAATATTGATCATCAAAGGTGATTGGATTATCGGTAATGGAAACAACTGCTTTCTGCCATCCGGTTCCTGAAGGTGTGAATGTAAGCTTTATAACGGCGGAATTTCCTGCATTAACATTAGCACCGGCAACAGCTTTCTGTGCTCCGTTTACGGTTAGTTTTACTGGTAAGGCTTCCGCATCAATTTGTCCGTTATTACGGATGCTGATATTCAATTCAGCAGGTTGCATTTTTTGTACCACCGGAGCGGTAAACCAACAGGAGTCGATGAAAATATTAGAAACTTCCTGTGCAGCAATCGGGATTACAGCAACAGCAATGGAAGAATCCATTTGTACCTGTTCAAAATTTGAAATGGAAGTCTGGAAATCGGACAGCAGTACCGACTTTTTCTCTTCTGCGCCAGACATTCCTAAGGCATCTGCCTGTCGGGAAAGCACACTGGTTAAAGACCTCGAGACCGGACTTATTTTAACCTGATCGAGCAACGAAATAAACTCATCGCGACTAACCAGCCTTTGATGCACGGGATCAAAATCATTGGTCAGCAACTGAAAACGATCGGAAGGTCGGTAAGCCATTGCAATGGAGGCAGCCTGCTTTTTGGCAACATCCAACAGCGTACCTTCCCTGGTGACAGCTTCCATGCTAAACGAATTGTCGATATACAAACTTACCGCAGTAGATGCTGCTATCTTTTTACCCTGTTCGGCAGGAATATATGGTTGCGCAAAGGCCAAAACCATAAAAGTGACTGCTAAAATCCTGGAAAACAATACCAATAAGTGCTTTAACCGGGATCGGTTGGAGGTTTCTTCCTTCAGTTCTTTCAGGAACCTGACATTTGTGAAATAGACCTTTCGGAACCTTCTGAAATTAAAAAGGTGAATGATTACGGGGACAGCTATGAGGGAAAGGGCAAAGAGAAAACCCGGGGTAACAAAGCTGATATTCATTCAAATAAGGATCCTTTTAGGTTGTTTCGTGCAAAGATAACGATTAGATATGAAATATCTTGTTATTAACACTACACTGTCAATTAAATTCCCGATCTCAACTGCCAATCCATAATTGAGGGTATAAATTTGTTCTACCCATTCTGCTCAAAAATAATAACGTTCTTAATCTACCCACTGATGGCCAAGAAAATCGACCGAAAAGTATTTGTAATCGACACCTCTGCAATATTATTTGACCACCATGCCATACACAATTTTAAAGAACACGATGTTGCCATCCCAATAACTGTTTTAGAAGAAATTGATCGTTTCAAAAAAGGAAATGATGTAATCAATTTCGAAGCCCGTGAATTTATCCGTAACATCGATAAACTGAGTGGTCAGTTTTCACTTCAGGATTGGATACCGTTAAATGGTCCCACCAAAGGCAAGATTAAAGTGCTGATGCACGAAAAAGCCGGCATCGATGCCAATCAGGTTTTTGGTGAAAAGAAAGCCGATCATAATATTCTGAATGCCGCTTTGCATTTGAAAGAACAAATGCCGGAACGTAAGGTGATATTGGTTTCGAAAGATATTAACCTGCGATTAAAAGCGAAATCACTAAATCTGCAGGCCGAAGATTACAACACCGGTAAAGTAAAAGATATTGAAGGATTATACACCGGAAAAACCGTCATTGAAAATGTAAATAAGAAATTCATTGACCAGATTTATAAAGATGGCTATTGTAATTTTTCGGAGTTGGTAAAAAAAGGGAAGCCCATTGCCAATCATTACTATATTCTACGCAGCAAGTATGAATCGAATTCTGCACTTGCCTGTTTCAATCCAACCATTGGCCGACTGGAGCGTGTTATGAAAGAAACTGCTTATGGCATTAGACCTCGCAATGCCGAGCAAACTTTTGCCATGCACGCCGTATTGAATCCCGATGTAAAACTCGTTACCATACAAGGTGTAGCAGGAACAGGAAAAACATTGATTGCACTGGCTTCTGCTTTACAGATGAAACAAAGCTATCGGCAGATTTATCTCGCGCGCCCCATTGTTCCTCTTAGCAATAAAGATATTGGTTACTTGCCGGGAGATATTAAATCGAAGATCAATCCCTATATGGAGCCCTACCGGTGATGTCAATCAAATCGATACTCCCTACCTCGACTCACATAGTAACGGATTATCACATATCATAGATAAATTGAAGGGTAACAATCTGTATGCACATATCACCTTAGAACGAGGCGAGCGCTCCGAACTGGCAAATCTGGCAGGCAATTTACTCTGATAATTGCTAATCAGAATTTCTCAAAAACACCCAGTCCAAATAACGCAAAATCATACTTAATGGGATCAACGGGATCCATCTTCCGAAGTGATTCTGTTAGCTCAACAACTGCTTTCCAGTCATCGGATGGTCGGCGAAGCAAACCCAGTTTGCGAGCTACATTACCTGAATGAAGATCGAGTGGACAATACAGGTATTCCGGCTTTATAGATTTCCATATTCCAAAATCGACACCACATTTATCCTTTCTTACCATCCATCGTAAAAACATATTCATTCTTTTGGATGCCGAATTCTTTAACGGATCGCCATAATGTTTCATTGCTCGGGAAGTAGATGATCCTTTAAAAAGAGTTGCTCTGAATTCAGAAATAGCCAGCGCTGTATCATTGGAATGTTTCTTCATCAATCCGGAAAAAAGCGCTTCCATCCCACCTTCATTCCGATATAGATGCTGCAACCCTTTAACTATAACTATCAAATCATCACCATTCATTGTGCGATGAACAAATTGTTTCAGCTTCTTAAATTCGGCTGCTTTTGCAGATGCAATAAAATCATGTGGAGCCAACTCCATCAATTGCATCATTTTATTTGCATTGTTAAGGATTACAGGACGCTGTCCCCATGAAATCAATGCTGTTAAAAAGCCGCTTATTTCAATGTCATGCTTTCCGGAAAACTGATGAGGAATGGAAATCGGATCGGTTGCAATAAACGATATAGCATTATAAGTCAACACCTTCTCATTCAGAAAATTGTAAAAATCGGGAGATTGCTTCATTTAGTTTGATATAGGCAACAAAATTAAGTACATTTGATAGTACAATTCTCCTAAGTCTAACTTAAAAATAATCTATGAAGAAACTGCTACCCCTTATTTTAGTATTGTTTAGTGTAATTTCAATTGCCCAACCAGCCTATCAATTGCCTTACATTCCATCATCATCCTGGAGTGTGCGGGTTGGCACTACGAATGGCTCTGGGAACAACTGTGTTTTCTACCGTGAAATTAACTATTCAATAACTGGTGATTCTCTCATCAATGGAAATTTGTACCAAACGCTACATTCTTCCGGAGTGACTTACGAAATGTCGTTTATGCCTCCAACGCAATGTAACACTACTCCGGTTTATTATTCTGAACCGGCGGGATTTCTCAGAAATGTTGGTCAAAAAGTATTTTACCTGCCCCCGGCTGATTCTTTAGAAGTTTTGTTGTATGATTTCGACCTGGAAATTGGCGATACATTACCTGATACTTACAATCATTTTGGGACCAATATTACTACCGTAACCGACATCGATACTATTCTTGTGAATGGTGTTCAGCGACGTCAATATGCCATTAACTCAATAAATGGCACTATGGCAACCATGATTATTGAAGGTATTGGACACGATCGTGGACTGCTCGAAAGAATGGATTTGATGTTGGATTATGCAAGCGAACTCTACTGTTATTCTGAAAATGGAATTCCGGTTTACCCGCTTTCCGGAGCTTTCTGTTTGTCAGGATTACCGTCTTCAAAGGAATCACTTTCCTTTGAAGTTCATCCGAATCCATCGTATGGAACCATGTCTATTTCACTAAATGAAAATAACTCGAAACCTGTCACAGTTTCATTACTCGATGTAACAGGAAGAAAAGTTTATTCAGAACAAATGATGGTGACTGATGGTATCCTTCCTTTCTCAACCAATTTAAAAGGTATCTTTCAATTGGTAATTGAATCGGAAAGCAACTCAGCAACCAGAAAAGTTGTGATTTATTAATTTAAAGGTACTCTTCCAAGCATATGCATGGACCTCGAAATTATTCGCAGGTCCTTGCTTATGCTATAATCCCTGGCATACAAAGCATTCAACCGTTCAGCTGCATGACTGTCAGGAATAAGTTCTCCAATCCCATCGGCAGGATGTAAAATTCCTCTACGCATTCCTTTAGCCTGTTTGGCAACTTTATCGCTGATAAAGCCTACCCAGGAATAGTTTCCCGACAATACTTTAAAAATATTTCCGAAAAATCCTGCAGGATTTTTGACCCGGAATACCAATATAGGTGATGCAAGCAGGAACAGCAGACACAATCCCATATCGAACAACCTTTTATTGCGCTTGTTGGACCGTTTGCTTACTGCATTAACATCTACCAGATACAAATCACCCTGATCATCGATTGAATTGCTGCCAATGATAAATAAACTTTCAGGAGGAGCAATCTTATATTCGATATCGAGTCGACTTAACAACAGCATTTGATTTATAATTTCCTGTGAAGAAACATCCTTTGCACAAAAAATTACTTCATTCACTGCATATAACTCGGCAATTTCACTCAACTTTGAAACAGAGCCCAGGAAATAACCTGAATTATTTTCATCCGATTTTACGGATGACTCATTCAACGTTACAAACCCGATAAATGAAACCGGTGAACCCGACATCTGTAAAATGGAAAGCACCCTCCTGCCCTCTTCAGGTTCAGCAACTATAACCAGATTTTTGCGCTCATTTTTTTCGAGTTTGAATCCTTTGATGCCGCTTACATCGAGCAAAATCCGAAGACTTGCAGCCGACAAACTGGCCCATGCTGTTCCTAATAAAATAAGCGCCCGGGAGAAACGATACTCTTCACTTAGCAAAGCATAAACCACCAGAATAAAAAGAGTTCCAGAAAGTATGCCTCTTATTGCACGCGAGATTTTCAGCGGGCGATCGTAACCACCACTGAAATAAACCGAAGTGATCCAGATTACAATGTACAACGGCATTACCACATATAAAAATACCGGTGGGTAATTCAGTTCTTTCACCGAATGTTCCCAATACAATTTAAGAATTAACATACCACCCATAAACAAAGTAGCATCAGCTAAGGGCAACGAAATCTTTTTATTAAACCGGTTTAATATGGCAATTCCTGCTCTCAGGTAAACGGCAATATTTATGAGAAACGAAAATATGCGGGCATTACTTTGAGAGAAATGTTTTGCAGCAAAAATTATCATCGCTTTATAAAAAACGATTACATAATTAACACTGCTTTTCTTGGTGCTTTCTCCTTTATAATGAATGATTCTGGTTTCAGGGAAATAATAATTTTTGTATCCGCCCTTCTGAATTCGGTAAGAAAGATCAATATCTTCACCATACATAAAAAATGTCTCATCGAGTAATCCCACCTTGTCAAGTGCTGCTTTACGCATGAGCATGAATGCACCTGATAAAATATCAACTTCATTAGTGGCATTTTTATCGAGGTAACCCAAGTGATATTTTCCAAAAACTTTTGACTTTGGAAAAATGGTTGATAAGCCAAAAATTTTATAAAATGCAACTGCGGGACTTGGCAAACCACGTTTCGATTCGGGAAGGAAATTACCTTTTCCATCAATCATGTGTACACCCAAACCACCGGCATCGGGATGTGAATCCATAAAATCGACACACTTCCGGAAAGTATCCTCTTCTACTACCGTATCCGGATTCAGCAATAACTGATATTCACCTTTAGCAATTCGTAATGCCTGATTGTTTGCTTTCGAAAATCCGGTATTGTCATTGTTGGCAATCAGAATTACATTCGGAAAACGGGTTCTTACCATTTCTACCGAACCATCCACCGAATTATTATCAACAACAAAAACTTCGGCATCAATTCCCATAATTGCTTTCTCAACAGAAAGCAAACATTGTTCTAAAAAATGTTTAACGTTGTAATTGACAATGATTACGGAAAGCTTCATAGATTGAACCGTTTTACCAGCTGCGCTTTTTGGAAATTACGAGCCTGCTATCGGGCAAGCGCATTTTCATACGGAGTACGATTTAAAATAGAACGGCCCAGAGTAACTTCATCGGCATACTCCAGCTCGCCGCCAATAGCAATACCTCTGGCTATGGTGGTCACCGGAAGTTGAAACGGACTCAGTTTCCGGAACAGGTAAAATACGGTGGTATCACCTTCCATGGTTGTACTCAAAGCCATAATTACTTCCCTCACTTCACCGGACGAAACCCGGCTGAGCAGGCTTT
Organism: Bacteroidota bacterium; assembly: GCA_016713525.1. Classification (GTDB taxonomy): domain Bacteria; phylum Bacteroidota; class Bacteroidia; order AKYH767-A; family OLB10; genus JADKJB01. Next base: position 61,728 of record JADJOZ010000020.1, read on the forward strand.
CAATATTTAATTGCTCCGGCCCTATTCCATCCATAGGATTCAGGATACCGCCTAAAATATGATACAAGCCCCGGTATTGACCGGTATTTTCAACTGCCATTACATCTCTGATATCTTCCACTACCATAACCAGTCCGGCATCCCGACGGGTATCTTTACAAATAGCACAAACATCGGCATCGGTAATGTTATTGCAAACGGTGCAATATTTGACCTCGCTCCGAAGCTTCATCAGGGAATTTCCGAAACGATCCACATCAGCTGGTGCCTGCCTCAATAAATGCAAAACCAACCTCAAAGCTGTCTTTCGACCTACTCCGGGCAAACGGGAAAACTCATTAACGGCTGACTCTAATAGTTTGGATGGATAGTGCTGCACAGGATCTTTCGAATAACAGCCCAAAGTTATTGATTTTCCATGAAGAAATCACAATTCCCTGAACCGCAATTGATGTGTAAAACTTTGTTAATAGGGTTATTCCGGCAAAGCCAAAGTAAGGCGGTTATTTCATTTTCTTTGTTTGGAATCAAAAAAAGACCCAAATATGTCGCCTGAACTGATATTAACGGTGATTGCAGCCTATTCCGCACTGTTGTTCCTGGTTGTGTGGATAACCAGCCGTAATGCCGATAATGAATCCTATTTCATTGGTAATAAATCATCCAAATGGTACATCGTTGCCTATGGAATGATAGGAGCCAGTTTGTCGGGGGTAACTTTCATGTCGGTACCGGGTGCTGTGGCAACCACGCAATTTAGTTATATGCAGGTAGTTTTCGGCTATCTGATTGGTTACTCGGTTATTGCGATGGTACTGATGCCCGTTTACTACAAAATGAACCTCACTTCCATTTACACTTATCTGGAAACACGGTTTGGGAATGCTTCCTACAAAACCGGATCGTTTTTCTTTATTCTTTCCAGAACAATCGGCGCCTCCTTCCGCATTTACATTGTAATTAACGCACTTCAAACCTTTGTTTTTGATGCCATGGGGATTCCGTTTATTATTACGGTTGCCGTTTTTATGGTGCTGATATTACTCTATACTTACAAAGGAGGCGTCAAGACCATTGTATGGACTGATACCCTGCAAACAACCTTCATGCTGATTACCGTTATATTTTCAGTAATCTTTATTTCCGATCATTTAGGAATCGGACTGGGCGATTTGTTGGGTAAAGTAATGAGCAGCGATTTGTCTAAGATGTATGTCGACGACACCCTTTCACCAAACTATTTCTGGAAAAATTTCCTGGGTGGTGCTTTCATTGCAATTGCCATGACCGGACTCGATCAGGAAATGATGCAGAAAAATCTCAGCTGTAAAAATATTGGAGAAGCCAAAAAGAATATGTTCACCTTTTCCATTGTGCTGGTAGTGGTAAATTTCCTCTTTTTGGTTCTGGGTGCTGTGTTGGTATTTTATGCGACACAAAACAAATATGGTTATTGATCCAAAACATACCGACAATTTGTTCCCCGACATTGCATTGAATCACCTGGGACCATTTATTGGACTGTTGTTTTTAATCGGATTAATTTCTGCTGCTTATCCAAGTGCCGATGGTGCTTTAACTGCACTGACAACCGCATTTTGTTTCGACTTTTTACGTCTCAATAAAAAGCCGGATATCACAGAACAGGAACTTAAAAAAACACGCCATTGGGTGCATCTTTCATTCGCGGTAATATTACTGCTTATGATCGTATTGTTCAGGGTTATTAATGACGATGCCGTTATCCGTAATCTATTTAAAGTTGCCGGCTACACTTATGGGCCGTTGCTGGGATTATTTGCATTTGGATTCCTCACTAAATTGAATATCAGAGACAAATGGGTTCCGGTTGTTTGTGTAATCTCACCTGCCATTGCCTATTTCATCAACGAAAATGCCCCACTGTGGTGGGATGGCTATAAATTCGGATTTGAAATGCTGATCGTAAACGGATGCATCACCTTTGCGGGACTTGCACTCATATCCGTCAGAAAAAACCAATCGGTTTCAAATCTATAGTATAACAGGTATTTTAGTTACTTTTGAGCCATCAATCAAGTAGAATTCCATGAGAAAAGATGTTTATTACGGAGAGTATCTCCAGTTGCAGAAAATATTAGATGCACAGTATCCTGAAAGTGATAAAGAAGGGATTGACGCACACGATGAAATGTTGTTCATTATCATTCATCAATCTTATGAATTATGGTTTAAACAAATCATACATGAATTAAAATCGATTCATTCCATTTTTAAAAAGAATGAAATTAATGACAACTCCCCCGATTTATATCAGGTTGTGCATCGGTTAAAGCGTATTGGAACTATTCTGGATGTTGCTGTGCATCAGCTTTCCATTATGGAAACAATGACACCACTCGATTTTCTTGATTTCAGAAATCTGTTGCGACCAGCTTCGGGTTTTCAAAGTATCCAGTTCAAAATTGTAGAGGCCATGTTGGGCCTTAAACTGGAGCACCGCTTTGGTAAGGAATATTATGTTTCGCAACTCAATGCTGCTGATAAAGAAACTATTCGCATGACGGAAGAAAACACTTCGGTTATTGAAGAACTCAACAAATGGTTGGAGCGCATGCCATTTGCCGATGACAACGGATTGTGGGAAGGATTTAAAGCATCACATGGTGACAGAAATAATTTCTGGCAGGATTATAAACTGGCCTACAAAGCAAGTCTCACCCACGGCGAAACTGAAAATGTAGAGCGTTTCGAAAAATTATTTTTTGATAAAGATTTTGTTGCCAACAGAAGATTCTCGAACAAAGCAAACAGAGCTGCATTGTTTATTATGCTTTACCGCGACTACCCTATTTTACAACTTCCTTATCAACTGTTAAATCAGTTGCTTGAAATAGATGAATTATTATCACTCTGGCGCTACCGTCACATGAACATGGTTCACCGCATGATTGGTATGCGTGTTGGAACCGGAGGAAGCAGTGGCAAAGACTATCTCAAATCGGCACTCGATAAACATTATATTTTTGCTGAAATTGCCGAGTTGAATTCGTTCCTCATTGAACGAAGAAATCTGCCGGCATTACCCATCGATCTTGAAAAACGATTAGGTTTCGTACATCAATAAAAAAGACGGCTTCGGCCGTCTTTTTTATTAAAGTTTTATAGAGATCACCGGAAATACTTCCTTAAAATCATCTGCTATTACCAGCCCAGGCATAATTGCAATATGTTTAAGCCTTCGCTTGTAATAAACCATCATAGTTGCATCCTGAAAGTATTGTCCTTTTGATTCTACCAGGTAACCTACGCCCAGACCATTCCAGTTTTTAACAGTTCTGTTGAACGGTGAAAAATTTAGCAGAAACTCAGCATTCACAAAAGTATTTCGGTTTATTTCATAGCTTTTATCTAATTGACGTTCAAAAAAGAAAAAGCTGGATGTATTGATATTTACTTCATATCGTTCTTTGTGATTGAATCCGAGATTAATGTAGAAAACCGGAGCAAATTCATTTCTGATCAGACTGACACCAAATCCGGGGTAAATAAGAATATTTGTTTTTCGGGTACTATCCATTCCTAATGACAAAGGTGCAGCCGATGTTGTTTCTGTTTCAAATTGGGCATATAAAGGTTTTGTATTTCCCAAAATAATCAGAAAGGCAATTACGAGATACTTTTTCATACTGGTTGATTTTCGGTTTCGCGAACCCAAATATTGAGTCCGTCGAAACGGGATACTACAATTTCCTTGCCCGTTTCAATAAATCCCGATTCTGCATTGGCGGAATATGCCTTTCCGTCAATGGTTACTTTGCCGGAAGGTCTTAAAAATGAAATAGTAATGCCGGTTTTACCCACTAAAGTTGTTTGGGTGTTATCGGTAGAAACAAAACCTTCAGATGCCTTCATTTCCCCTGAATGTACCATTTTCGCGAACCTCCGGGAATTGACAATGCTGCCGGCAGAAAATACTGCTACCAATACCCCACCCAGGGTTGCTAGTAGCACAATTGCAAGAGAACGTAAAAGGTCATTTTTATCCACCATTTCGAAATCGAATCCATCGTTTCCAACCATGCTTATGGTGAACGCAGTCACCAATAATATTAATCCGGAAATACCGGCAATGTCAAATCCGGGAAGCACAAATATTTCCACTGCAAGCAATGCCAATCCAATAACTGCCATCAATATTTCCCAATTTGCGGCTAATCCTTCCAGATACAAAGGAGCAAAATATAAAATAGCAGCTATAAATGCTGCTAAGAGCGGAAAACCAATTCCAGGAGTCTGCAATTCAAAATAAATCCCACCCAGCATCAGCAACAGCAAAATTCCACTGACAGCAGGATTAACCAGTATTGATATCAAATTATCGAGAAAAGTAGGCTGATAACTTGCTACACGGAAAGATGACCGATTTGAAACCTTCAAAACTTCCTCTACCGATTCAGCCTCACCATTGCAATAACCGTTTTTTATTGCTTCTGTTGTAGTGAAAGTAAGCACCTTGCCGGAATCATTAACACCTGGTATATAGGTACGTGGATCTACCATTGCCTCAGCAATCTTTGGATCTCTTCCCCTTTTTTCTGCAGTGGTACGCATCATGGCGCGCATATAAGATTGGTACTTATCAGGTAAAACCGCTGCATTAGCATCAACAACTGTAGCAGCTCCCATGCTGGCACCCGATCGCATGTATATTTCATTGCAGGCTATTGATATAAGTGCTCCTGCCGAGGCCGCATTGTTATCGACAAAGGCAATTACCGGAATTTTGGAATTTAATATCCTTGTTCTGATGCTATCTGCTGCATCCAATAAACCACCATGAGTATTGATGTGAAGCAAAATAGCATCGGCTTTTAAGTTTTCAGCTTCTATGAAAGCTTTATTCATTTTTCGCACAATACCGGGTCCAATTTCTTCCCGAATATCAATTTTGTAAACCAGACTATCCTGACTCATTCCAAAAAATGGAAGCATCCACACCAAAAGCAGTGAAAGCAGCGTTATTCTATGCAATTTAAGTTGGAACATATTGTTAATGTATGAATTACAACTTATTAACACACTGTTAATTTCTTTGTTAATAATCATTTGCTACCCAACCGCACAGGCTGATTGTTTAAATCTATAATTGTGTAAAATTAAGACGTACTCTGCAATGATTCAACGAATTTCGATTATATTCTTTCTGATTACCATTTTGGGTTGCATGAATAGCACTGTATCTCAGGCTGAAACCGCTGCCGGTGCTGATTCTATCAGGGTAAAGTGGATGGATGGGAAGAAGTTTATTTTGCATAAAATTGAACCAAAAGAGACCTGGATTTCCCTAACAAAACGGTACAATTGCGATCTTGATGAACTAAAATCATTCAATAAAGGAGTTGAAGATCTTAAAATTGGTCAAATCATAAATATTCCGGTTTCTGTAAAATCGGAGCCAACTTCCATTTCTGAACCTAAGGTAGTAACTACAAAACCAAAGGACAATCCTGTTGCACCTGTCAAAGCAGCTGCCACAACCCCTGCAACACAAACACCAGTGATGTATACGGTAAAACAAGGCGAGACACTTTACAGTATTGCAAAACGCTTCGAACAAAAAGTTGAAGATATTAAGCAATATAATAATTTGAGTTCCGATGCTTTGCACAATGGACAAAAATTGATTGTGAGATATATCTCTAAAAACGATAATTCAAAACAGGTAAATGCTGTGCAACCTGTTTCAGGTAAACCTGAAAATGTCACTGAAAAAGTTAACCCTCCTTCTGAAAATTCCTTTCAGAAAAAGCAACTAAGTCGGTTTCTCCGGTAAAAAAAGCGAATGGCGGCAAAACATTGATGCAGGTTACTGAAACTGGTATTGCTTCGTGGATACAAGACGGACAGGTTAACCAGGATAAATATTATGGCTTACACCGCACAGCTCCTATTGGAACTATTATGAAAGTCACCAACCGGATGAACAACCAGTTTGTATATGTAAAAATAGTAGGTGTGCTTCCTGATACCGGCGATAATGATAATGTAATCATCAAAGTTTCGCAGGCAGTTTCGAATAAACTAAATGCACTAGATGCACACTATCAGGTTGAAGTGAGTTACGGTTTAATGCAATAAGCCTTTTTCAGGATCTCGTTTTTATACTTCTCGCTGCGAAGAGGCAAAACATACTCGACACAATAGCAATGTAACCGATTATTTCGTAGTTCTCCATTACACCGCTGCTGCTTTTTACCATTATAAGTCCACCGATAAAGGAAGCTAGTCCCGCCGATAATTGCTGAACCGCAGTATTCAAACTCATGAAACTTCCCCGGTTCTTAGGTTCAACGGCAGCACTTATCATGGTAGTTGCCGGTATCGACCTTCCTCCCATCACAATGAAGAATAAGGTTGTTACGGCTAATGCAACAGGCAATGAAACCATTTGCATGTTAGTGATCAAATAAATTGGTATCAGAGATGCAAAAATAAAAATGGTGAATATCCGCAGCTTCCCGTATTTATCAGCCAGCTTGCCAATCAAAGGCATCGAAATCATACTCGCCAAACCACCTGCGAGATAAATATAAGGCAATTGTGATTCGGAAAATCCAACATTGGAAACCATATATGGGCTGATATATGGAATCACCGTGAATTGTCCCAACATCAAAAATAACATCACCGACAAGGCGACCAGGTGATTCGAATCGCTGACAATTTCCTTTACCATCACCAGCGGATTTTGTCTAACAGATGCATGTTGAATATGAGAAGTGATAGATGGAATATTTCTGTAAATAAAAAATAAAATGACCCCTCCCAGCCCGCCTAATAATAAAAACGGAGCATGCCAGTTAAACTGATTGGAGAGAAATAAACCAAAAGGCACACCAAAAACAGATGCCAGCGAGAATGCCATCATCACCATTCCCATTGCCGATGCTCTGCGTTCGAAAGGAATCAGATCACCGATTATGGATAGCACTAATGTTCCAATAATTCCTCCGAAAGCACCGGTTGCCATCCGCGCCAGCAACAACATTTCATAACCGGGAGATAAGGCACATGCAATAGTACCAATGGCGAATCCGGAATAACAAACCAACAACGCTTTTCGTCTGTCGAAGCGATCGATAAAAAATGCAGCTGCGAAACCAAAGATACCCGCAGCAATGGTATAGCTGGCCACAATAAAGCCAAATTGCTGAGGAGTAATATTAAAGATACGCATCAATTGCGGACCCAAAGGCATCACAATCATGAAATCCATGATGTGCGTAAACTGTATTGCGGCCAGTGTAAAAAGAACTGTCTTTTCGTTAAATTTCATAGGGTGTTAAAGTGCAAACAGCTTAATATTCTGAATGCTTTTTTCGGCTGTGGCCGGATAAAAAACTAAAATCCCGGAAGGTGATCAGTCAGATACCCTCCGGGATAATTAAACTGATCGAATTACGCGTTTAACGTAGACTCGTGTGTGATATTCGTATTCAGCGATTTTGAAATGGGGCAAGTTGTTGCAGCTTCTTCCACACATTTGGTGAATGCTTCAGCGCCGATTCCCGGAACGACAGCAGCCACTTTCAGGTGAGAATTGGAGATTGCACCGTTTTCCATTGTGATTCCACATTCCGTTTCAATGGAGGTAGGTTCAAAACCTGCAGCACCAAGCACAAAACTTAGCTTCATAGAGAAACAGCCGGCATGAGCAGCGGCTATAAGTTCCTCAGGATTAGTACCTATACCCTCTTCAAAACGAGAGCCGAATGAGTATTGAGCGGTATTAAGTACACCCGATTGGGTTGTCAAATTGCCTTTGCCGGTTTTGCCGGGGCCGTTCCAGACAGCAGTTGCTTTTCTTTTCATGGTAAATGATTTTAAAATTTGAGAGTGCAAATAGACAAAGAACCGAGCTTAAAGACAAGGTTTTGCTTAAAAATGATTCAAAAATCAACTAAAAAGGTTAAAATTTGATGGAATAAAAGGAAAAAGCAGTACTTTTGCACCCTGCAATTTAAAAAATTGCCCAGGTGGCGAAATTGGTAGACGCACCACTTTGAGGGGGTGGCGCCGTAACAGGTGTACGAGTTCGAATCTCGTTCTGGGCACAGGGAGGAGGATTAAGGATTAAGGATTAAGGATTAAGAATTGGATTAAGGATTAAGGATTAAGAATTAAGGATTAAGGATTAAGGATTAGGGATTGGGGTTTAAAAAGTAATTTTCTTTACCATTTGGATTTTTCCTCTTCAATTTAAAATTTTAATTCAACAGCAACTCAAGCGCGAGTGGCGAAATTGGTAGACGCGCAGGTCTCAGAAGCCTGTGAGGTAAAACTTGTAGGAGTTCGAGTCTCCTCTCGCGCACAATCACTATAGGGAATGATAGATTATAGATGATAAATGATAGATTGGCTACTGCAAAAAAAATATGCAGAGAACATGCCAATTAAGGATTAAAGATTAAGGATGAAGGATTAACTTGTTTCATCCCAAATTTAAAATTCGATTTTACCCTTGAAAAATTGGCTTTATTAATATCTGCACAACGCACTAAAAGAATTAAGACTTCTCAACCAATGAGAGGTCTTTTTTTTGAAATTAAAATAAACCAGCCTGTGGAGTAAATCCCGATAGCTATCGGGATGTAGAAGTTCGACCCGATGTCCATCGTCCCGATTCCTATCGGGGTCGCGCACAATCACTATAGGGAATTATAGATTATAGATGTGTTGCTGCTAAAACCCCGCATCAAAGCTATAGCTTCTTGCTGGGACCTGGGTTAAGTGCACGAATAATATGTTTCTGCTCTATAAGAAATTTCGTTGGAATGATAAATTGAATAGTTAGTGGTCAAGTAACATGTCATTATTCAATTCCGAATTCTTGTTTATCAATATTCAATAGGATTAAGGATTAAGAATTAAGGAATATTTTGTCTATCCCAACTTTAAAATTTTTTATCCTAAAATGGCCTGATAGCCATCGGTGTCGGGAATATTATTTTTTCATTTTACTGCATTTCCTGAGATTGTTTGACAAGTCATCTTAAGAGTCAGTTATGCTGCATTTTTTGGCGAAAAGTGATTTTTATTTGGCTAAAGGTTTTTTTGAATCATGACACTTGATTACTTTTATTTCCAGAAATGTCCTTGAAATTCTATATCAGCTTTGATTACACCAAAACTAACTAGTCATCGATGCTTGCTTCTGATCGTTAATCTGCCCGCAACCACTACCCTTTTACCGATGGAATGTGATACCTTTGCTGTAACAGGCACTTTCTTTCTATCGGGTGGCTGTCCGGCAATGACTAACAACGCATTTCTGATATTTAATGGCGATACGACAGTTGCTTCGGCTTGTGTGGAGGTGGTTTCGTCATCTGCAATATGTCAGGATTCTGCGGATATTGTCTGGACTGGTACGGTTAATAGCAATCAGTTAGCAACCACTTTTTCCAATATGACTATTTACATTGCCGACTCTCTTGTGGTGAGCGATACATTACGATTTTTACAGTGTGAATTGATCATGGCTGCAGGTAGTTCGATTAATGTGGTGGGTGCTTCCGGGATACTCATACTTGAGCAAACGCAAGTGTATGGCTGCGATACGATGTGGCAAGGAATTAATGTGAGTCAACAGAGTCAGTTACGGATTTCTGAAAGTTCACTTGTTGCCGATGCCAACATTGCAGTTACTGCCCGTCATAAGTCGGTTATTTCCATCATACATTCCAACCTGATGGATAACGCCCGTAATGTATTCATTCCGGTTACTTCCGGTGTGACCACCAATGATGTGTCATTGACTATGTTTGGAGACAGTATTGGTGTTTTGAAAAATCAATTCCTGCCCCGCTATAACGGTCAGGCCGCTTTCGGTTCCATTCCAATGTCAGGTGTGGAGACCAACCGCTGGGTAGGAACTATTGGTACCACAGGACTTGAAAAGAATGTATTTTTTAACATGATGAGAGGCGTTGTTGGGAAAGTCAGTTTTGTCCGCTGCGAAAACAATGATTTTATTGATATGCTGAAAGATCCTAATGCTCCGACGAGTACTTCCGATCATGGGAAAGGAATCAATGTAATTTCAGAATCCAGTCAAGTGGCTTCGTCGCTATATGTAACTGCTAACAATTACTTTTTCAATAATATTTATGGTATTTACACGGCCAAAAGCAAAACTACAGTCCGTGGAGTTCTTATGGATACAGTCCGCTATGGTGTGCACATGAGAAATTGTATCGATACACTGACTGCCGATATTTCGTCCAATACAATCAATGCTTATTTCAGAGGAATTGACCTGATGAATAATGCAGGATCGGACGGCATTTTAGTATGGAATAATACCCTAAATATCGATTCTGGAGCCAGTGCAGCAAGAGGGATTAGTATGACCGAAACAGTGTTCGGTAATGGAAATTACAAAATTGAGGATAATATTCTCACCTTAAATGGTGCCGATTATGGCATCTTTGCCAATGCAGTTGAAGCGCCTTTAATTACCGGAAATACTATCTATCAAAATCCATTAAGTGTACCCAATACTTCTGTTGGAATAGCAATAAACGGATGCGATAGCGCAATAGTAAGTTGTAATACGGTTATTTCTACCTATAACATGGCTCAAAACTTGGCTACCGGGCTTAGGGTAGATATTAGTAATATATGCAACGTTTTCTGTAACAGCACCGACGGTCATCACCGGGGGATTTTCTTTGGTGGCACCAATACCGGAACCAACTTCAAAGGAAATACTATAGGTACACATTATGTAGGATTGTACCTTAATAATGCCGCTGTAATTGACCAGCAACCACCAGGAGGTTCTTCACCTTTCCATGGGAATGTTTGGCAAGATTCCGCTTCTTATTCAAGTGGATATGGGGCTGTGAATTTGAATGCAACACCAGCTCCTAATTTAGTACTTTCATTATTCTCAACCAATCAATCTATTGCAGCACATAATCCAGTAATACCTCTTAATGCTATTTTAGGACCATTTAATGTAAATAATCAGGTGTGGTTTGATCCGCAAAATTCAGGGAGTTCGTTTTCATGTTCATCCAGTCTATCCTGTGAGGATACTGCAATCGGTGGTGGAGAACATCTTCGAATTCAGATCGCTTCCGACCAAAGCCTGACAAGTGATTTTATTCCCGAATCTAAATACATCGCCAAACAAGCTCTTTTTGAAGAAATCAAAAATGATGCTTCCAGCAGCTTTGATACTCCTCTTTTCAATTCGTTTGAGATTGATGCCGAGCATAGTTCAATTGGCAAGCTACATGAAACTAAACTCTTAGCTGGCACTTTAAACGATTTGGATGTAGTTAAAAAAGCTGAAATGAGTGAGGCAATTTCAGAAATTCAAGCTATAGCCGACAGCATCGCCCTAGTCGATAGCTTGATTACTATTCAAAGTAGCTCCACTATATTAGATTTAAGAGCGGAATTAATCGAAAACATTTCACTCATCTATGATGAAATTGCAACTATTGAAGTGACTCGGCATGCTTCCAATACGTCAATTTTAAACGATCTGGCTGAAGTATTATCCAATATAACGCCTTCTGAAATTCCGGATGCAACTGAAAAGCAGTTTATGATCTGGAAGTAAAGTACCTTCAAAGCGGTGAATCAGTATTGGCAAATCATTATAATGAACTTTTTACAACTGGCAAATCTTTGTCCATACAGTGGTGGGAAAGCAGTTTTTCGAGCAAGAAATCTCATCTGGAAATTAGACGAAGCCTTGTCGTTTGATGATGAAGCTGTCTGCCAGGCTATTGGAATTTATAAAGAATCACATAGTTCAGTAATGATGAATAAATATCCATCTTTTTCTTTGCAGCCCAACCCGGCAAAAGAAAAAGTGAGCATCTTGTTCAGCGAAACGCAATCAAATTCGAGCCAAATCACGATCAAAGATATTATCGGTCGGATTGTTTTGAATCAATTAATAGATAATTCATCTTTATCTGTAGAAATAAACACAAGCCATTTTGATCAGGAATTTACCTGTGGAATGGAAATACTTAGGACAAAACCACAAACTAAAAAGCTAACCATCATCAGATGAAAAACACTGATAATTTTGTTTCTTCTTTTTTATCTGGCGCAAAACGGATATGGTCAAGGTTATAATCATCAATGGCTTTTGGGCAGTTACAATTTTTTCAGGATCCTAAGGGACGGATACTTTTTGATTCAGGAAACTATTCCCTCATTAATGAAAATCGAAAAATGGTTTTCAAAGGCACTCAAGCCAATATCAGCGACGTCAGGTTGTGAAAAAACTCACTTCCCATTTTATTTCTTCCAAAATAGCTTTTAAAATTTCTTTACAAGAGCAATACAACGTTTCTAGCGCATGCGAAAATCAAGCTGCTAAGTTGAGTTGAAAAATGTTGAAGTGTGTAATGCGATTAAAATAAGTTATTTTAAACATAAAAGCCACTCCTTGCGGTATTTTGGCTTCCAGTTTTGAGTGTTAGCATTAGATCATCCAAAGTAAAAATGTTCAAGACTCTGTTTGATGTTATAGTTCAACATAATAAAACTCCATTCTCCATTTACTTTTTCAAGACCGATGAGGTTTAGGTAGTAATACCCCCCATTTTCGTTTTATAGTTCCAAATATGTGTTCGTTAATTTCCTGTCGTTTGCGATAGAGGTCTTGGTTCCGGGAATAGTTTTTATTGTTTCGCTCCACCGATTCGGCATATTGACTCCGTTCAATTTCTCTTCCTCCTTTTTGTCGTCCTGTGCACAACTGTTTTGCCGGACAATTTTTACATTCCGGTGTCGGTACTTTTTATATTGATACGATATTTTATCATCCCGCTTTTGATATGCCAGGTGCCAAATGTGGTGAGTGTTTGTCCTTCAGGACACGTATAAGTATCATTCTTTTTATTGTACTTGAATTTATCAACAAGATATTCCTTCGTAGTCCTTTTGGATTGGAGTTCACCAGTTCCTGTTGCGCTACTATTGTTTTTAAATCGTTCTGTTGACAGGCTTCAATTTCCCGTGCGTTGTTGTATCCTTTATCTGCCAGCAGGGTAAACTTGTTTGCTTTTAAATTTTCTTTGCTTCCAATGCAATTGCTGAAAGTGCGTTGCGATCGTTCCGGTTAATCGTATGTGTAGCTACAACAAGTTTATGTTTATCATCAACTGCCGTTTGAGTGTTATAGCAAACTTCTACCACTTGTCCTTGTATCAAAAGACTTCTACTGTCGGGATCCGTGGTAGATATTTGCGGTTCGCCGCTTTCTGTCAGTAATTCACTTAGCATTTCATACTTGATTTGATTCATTTGCAGTCGTTCAATTTTGTCCTGCAAATCACCAATAAGTTCGGTGCTTCTTCTTTGTCCAAAGTGTCTAATTGCGTTAGATACTCCAGCGTTTTCTCTTCAATGTATTGAGATGCCTTTCGATCTTTTTGGAGAGTAATTATTTTTCTTACTGTTATGTGCTCTTGATTTGGTACCGTCGATAGCTATGGTTTTGCCACTTATGAGGCCGGCATCCATCAAAAAGCGACAAACAGTTTGAACATATTTTTCAGAGCGACCGGATTGTCTTTACGGAAGTCGGCAATGGTGTGGTAGTTGGGAACCAGTCTTCCGCATAGCCATTGCATTTCAGTATTCCGTTTGCATTCCTTTTCCAACCGGCGAGATGATCGGATACCGTTCTGATAGCCGTACAAATAAATCTTTAACAAAATTCGTGGATCAAAGGATGGGCGTCCTTCCTGTTGTATAGTTTTAGCTTTAAAACCAAGTTTAGATAAATCCAGCTTTTCGGCAAAGCATCCAGGAACCGGACGGATCATCCGATGCCACCAGCTCCTCCAGGGAACTGAAAGAAACCTGGTGGCGATCTATGGGTACTATGTGTTGCATAGGAATTAAATTTCCCTAAAAATACCAATGAAAAGGCTCACATTCATAACTATTTTTCAATAGAAATTAACAATGGATGGGGAAAATTAGTATTTTCACAGTCTGACGTTAATGGTAATCTGCTTATGGCTAGTAATGGTATATGGATCGCTAATGCAACTGGTGACACCATGATGAATGGAGGAGGGTTGAATCCCGGTGGGATTACATCGAACTGGCCTAATGGGCTTCCAATGACTGCAAATAATATATTCTTATCATTCTCCAATGATACAAATAAATTTATGCTATTTCATCATACTGCGAACTTTGACGGATACCCTACCCAACAAACCATATTTATTTGAGTGAAATTGACATTTCATTAGACAACGGAAAGGTTCTGTAACCAATAAAAATCAGATTATTCTTTCCTGACACTTTAAATTGGGGTTAGCAGCTTGTAAACATGCTAATGGAAGCGATTGGTGGGTAATAATCACCAAACACAATACAGATAGTACTTTCATTGTTAATACGTCTTCAACGGGTATTCAATATATCAAGTCAAAACTTAATGTTCCTAAATCATGGTATGGGGTAATTCAACCTGTGTTTTCTAATTCAGGAAATCAGTTTGCATACTTTGTGTATGATTCAAGCACTGTTAACAGTACTGTGCTTCTTTTGATTTTAACAGATGTAATGGTACATTTTCCAATCCAAAGATTATACCAACTACATTTGGTGAACTAATTTGGGGTTTAGCATTTAGTCCTTCCGGCAAATACATTTATGCATGCAGTAGTAGCAGTATTTTCCAAATCGATACTGACAATTTAAGTGTCGATACAGTAGCAACATACGATGGTTTTGTTTCTCCGGTAGGTAGTTCCTGCTGTGCGACCACCTTTTGGAACATGTACCTTGCTGCCAACGGAAAAATTTATGTCACTAGCGGGAGTGGTGTACAGCATATTCATGAGATTAACTATCCTGACAGTGCAGGTATCGCATGCGATGTGCAACAGCACGCAATTGATTTGGGATATGCTCAACTGCGTTCCGTACCGAACCATCCCAATTACTATTTAGGTGTGATACCACTTTGGGGTGTCCATGTCTTACCACCGGCATTGAAGAGCATGGTAGTCATGAATTCAGGTTTAATGTGGCCCCAAATCCTAACAGTGGAAAATTTAAAATCACTTACCTCCTCCCCCAAAACCATCCCGGTCAACTAGAAGTATTTGACATTAACGGTCGGCGAATATATGAAATGAACCTGCCGCCGTGGAGTACCATGCAGGAGGTTTATTTGCCGAAAAGTATCACGAGTGGAGTTTATAATTGTGTGATTACGAGTGGTGGAGAGAGAGGGAATAAGAAGGTGGTGGTTTATAAGGAATAGCTATGCTTTACTTGGGGTTTTGGTGACAGCTTAAATTGCTTTTGGTCAGTTGAAAATTCGTTGAAATGTAAAATGTTTAATACAAAATTCTAATGCAAAATGTTCGATGTAAAACGCAGAATGCGTAATTGAATAATAACATGGTTGTTAATGCGGAATTGCCTGAAATCAATTCCAATATTTTAAACGATATTGAAATTCACTATTTGGAAACTGGCGAAGATTTTAATGATATAATTGCAAACTATGCATTGCTGCTCTCAATCGCAAACCAATGTCCATATGCAGGTGGGCCAGCAGTTGAAAGAGCCCGCACTTTTGTGGCTTTGGTGAATGATTCTATTTTATATAACGATGAGAATGTTTGTTTACAAAGTGGAATTTATAAAATCATAGGTGAAGATTTAAACAATCAAACCAGCCTAAACATTCATCCCAATCCAGCAAGCACATTGATTGATATTTCACTGATAGGCGCCATTGGGGGCATTTGTAAAATTGAAATGCTAGATGCAACCGGAAAAAACATCATGTCCACCAACATGACTTGCATGGAAAAAAATACACGATTAGATATTTCCAGACTTACTCATGGAATGTACGTTGTTAAAGTAAGTTTACATAACAGATCATTCCTGACCCAAAAATTTGCGATCATCCGATGAAAAATAAATTAACTTTAATAATTTTTTGTATTTTTTTATTCCAATCAACTTTGATTTTAGCACAGGGCAAAAATTACAATTGGCTTTTGGGATACACTACAAATCCTTCCTTAAACAAGGCAAGAATTAGCTTTGACAATAACTCATACTCAATTACCTCTGAATTGAGAAAAATACCTTTTAGTGACACACAAGGAAATATTTCGGATGAAAATGGGGACCTTTTAATGAGTAGCAATGGTTATTTTATTGCTAACGCTACAGGAGATACGATGCAGAATGGAGCTGGAATTAATCCAGGTCTCTTTACAGATGATTACGGCTCAACCAATGGTATGATATTACCTTATGGCAATATCATCTTACCGATGCCTAGCGATTCTACCCGTTATGTGCTTTTTCATCAAACTGGAAATTATAACTCCTCTACCTTGGCATCTTCTGAAATATTTTATAGCACCATTGACATGTCATTAGATGGGGGCTTGGGAGCGGTGACAGAAAAAAACAATATTGTTACAACAGGTTCATTCGGATGGGGAATGGCCGCATGTAGGCACGGTAATGGCAGGGATTGGTGGGTGATTGCGTTGAACGACAGTGCGAATGTGGCAAACAAATTCTTGCTTACACCTGATTCCACCTTTTTTGTAGGCTCCACAACATCTTCAGGTACCTGGTAAAATCGGATTCGCTGGACAGCCTTCCTTTTCTCCGAACGGCTCTAAATTTGCATATGTTAGCGGAAATGGAATTGGTGGTTTTTGGACAATGTTCATTCAACTATTTGATTTTGACAGGTGTGCCGGAAACTTTATCTTAGATACATTGATTAATTATTCGGATGTTAATGGGAATGTTGGTTTTGGAATGTCATTTTCTCCTAATTCAAAATACCTCTATTTTTCCACTACAGAACACATCTACAAAGTAAATACCGATACATCTAATATTGGTGCTACATTTCAGGTTGTAGCAGTCAATGATACTTTTTTATCTTCCTCCAAACATTTACACCAATTTTTATCTGATGTATCTTGCAGCGAACGGGAAGATTTATACTTCTTCAACAAGCAGTGTTTTACATCTTCATGAAATGAATTATCCCGATAGTTCAGGATTGGCCTGCGATATGCAACTGCACAATATTTATACCGGCCATTTTTTTATTGGAGTTCCCAACCACCCCAATTATTATCTCGGTCATTTGGTTGGTAGTCCGTGTGACACGTTGACAAGCATTAATGATCCGCCAGAACATGATTTTCGATTTAAAGTGTTTCCTAATCCTGTCATGGATGGGAATATTAAAATAATGTATTTACTACCTCAGAATAAATCAGGAAAATTGGAGATATATGATGTAACGGGTAAAGTTGTTTACTCACAAAACCTGCCTCCATGGAGTACGATGCAAGCCATTGCATTGCCAAATTTAGCAGACGGAATATATAACGTTGTTGTCAAAAGCGCTGTAGAATGGGAAAGCAAAAAGATTATTGTATTCAAAGAATGATTACCGACAGCATCGAAAACAAGGATCAGTGGTGTGAAAACAATCCTGAACTGGATGTAGACAGCATGGTTACGGTTTGGACGGACAGAGTTAATTTTTTGAATCAAACAGCAACAAATATCAATCTACAGCGAGAAGGAATCATCAGTAATAATCTTGAAAATGCCGAATTGCAGAATGACTATGTGGTGGGCGATATAGTTCCTTACTCAAATAACTCCTATATCAATGAACGGGAAATTGCTTTTCTTGAATCAGGTAATAATTTAGAGGAGGTAACAAACTATTATTCAGAAATTTTATCAATAGCACAGCAATGCCCCCTATACCGGAGGCCCCGCAGTGGAACGAGCAAGAACCCTCATTGCACTGGTGAATGACAGCGTATTTTATGACGATGCGAATACCTGTTTGCAGGTAGGGGTGTACCGGCAACAAAACAATGATACATACACAGCACCTACATCATATTCAATTTTAATCAACCCAAATCCGGCCAAAGATAAAATAGAGATTAAATTAAAAGGTGACTTTAAAGGTTTGTGTAAAATTGAAATATCCAACATGATGAATGAATTGGTGATACAGCAGGACATGAATTGTGAAGAAAAAACTAAAACAATTGATGTATATACATTGTCGCAGGGTATTTATACAGTGAAAGTTTCGGTTGATAAACAGTTTTACGTTTCTAAGCTATCGATCATAAAATGATACATCTTAATTTTAAAATCCAAACCAAGCTGTTCATCAGCTTGGTTTGGATTCTTATTAATTCAATTTCATGTTTGTCTCAAGGAAGAAATTCAGTGTGGTTATTGGGACATCACTACAGTTCCACTTCGGCTGAAGGCAGAATTAATTTTACTCAAAGTGCTTATAGTATCTTAACCGAACAAAGAGTTATTCCTTTTAAGGACACAGAAGGCAACATTTCGGACGACAACGGCAATCTACTCATGAGCAGCAACGGTGTTTTCATAGCAGATGCTACTGGCGACACCATGCAAAATGGAAGTGGCTTAAATCCTGGTTGGGCGGTAAATAATTATCAGGATGGAATTCCCATGCCTTACGCTAATCTATTTTTGCCATTTCCTCAAGATAGCAATAAATATATTTTATTTCATCAGATTGCCGATCTTACAATTAATTTGCATTGTGGAGATATATTTTATTCTGTTGTTGATTTTTCATCAAACCCTTTGGGAGAGGTAATTTCTAAAAATAATATAGCCTTGACTGATACATTTAGCTGGGGTTTTGCAGCTTGCAAACATGGAAATGGCCGAGACTGGTGGATTGTTGCATTGTCAAAAGATGCCACTGGATTGCACACTTTTTTACTTTCTCCAGATACTTTGCAATATATTGGAATACAAAATTTTCCATCACAAATCTTTTCTTGGTGGATATGCGGGACAACCGTCCTTTTCTCCGAATGGAACTAAATTTGCTTATGCTGGAAGCTACGGTATTAATGGAATGAACTACCAATCAGCTGTCACGCTGTTCCATTTTGATCGATGTAATGGCTCATTCAGTCTGGATACAGTAATTGATTTCTCGGACAATTATATTTCATTTGCTTCCGCATTTTCGCCGAGTTCACAATACCTGTATTTTGCTTCCTCTGAACATTTGTACCAATACGATACTGATGCAGGAGGATTAATTCCTCACCAATTAGTTGCCAACAATGACACCTTTCTTTCAGCTCCGCCTGTTTTTTATACAAATTTTTATCTGATGTATCTTGCTGCTAATGGCAAAATATACATGACATCAGGAAGTGGGGTTTTAGATTTGCATGAAATGGACTACCCTGACAGTGCCGGAGTAACATGTAATGTTAATTTGCACAATGTACATTTACCTTGTTTTAATGTGGGCACTATTCCCAACCACCCCAATTATTATCTCGGTCGTTTGGTTGGAAGTCCGTGCGATTCGTTGACAAGCATTAATGATCCGCCAGAACATGAATTCCGATTTAATGTGTTTCCTAATCCCGTCATGGATGGACATATTAAAATAATGTATTTGCTGCCTCAGAATAAATCAGGAAGATTGGAGATATTCGATATTAATGGGAGGCGAGTATATGAAATGAACCTG
Organism: Bacteroidota bacterium; assembly: GCA_016713525.1. Taxonomy (GTDB): domain Bacteria; phylum Bacteroidota; class Bacteroidia; order AKYH767-A; family OLB10; genus JADKJB01. Next base: position 81,331 of record JADJOZ010000020.1, read on the forward strand.
CCACATTGGAGTACCATGCAGCAGATCAGTTTACCAGAAAGTATTTCGAGTGGGGTATATAATTGTATGATAACGAGTGGTGGTGAGAGAGGAAGCAAGAAGTTGGTGGTTTATAAAGAATAACAGCTATGTTGCGAACAAACAATACCGGTGGCAAAGCTGTTTTCAGAGCAAGAAACCTCATTTGGATGTTGGATGAAACTTTGACTTTCAATGATGAGACTGCCTGTCAGGCTGTCGGAATTTACAAAGAATCGCAAAGTCAAGCTAATCTGATTAAAAATCCATCGTTTTCCCTTCAGCCTAATCCGGCCAATGAAACCGTGAATATTGTGTTCGGTGAAATGGAATTAGGTTCGAGTCAAATTACGATCAAAGATATTACTGGTCGGATTATGTTTGATCAAGTTATAAATAATTCGTCTTTAGCATTAGAGATAAAACACAAGCCATTTTGATCAGGGAATTTACGTAGTGGAATGGAAATTCAATGGACAAAAACCACAAACTGAAAAGCTAACGATAATCAGATGAAAAAACACTAATTGTGATGCTTCTTCTTTTACGGACTATGACCAGTTATGGACAGGGTTTTAACCATCAGTTGTTGTTAGGTTATTGGAACTTTCAGGATGATAAAGGAAGATTACTGTTTGATAGTTCAAATTATATACCTTTAGTAGAACAAAGAAAAATGACCTTTTATGGTACCCAAGCCAATGCCAGTGATGCTGCTGGTAATCTTCTCATGTCCAGTAACGGTATATGGATTGCAAATGCAACCGGAGACACTATGATGAATGGCGGAGGGTTGAATCCGGGAGGTGTTACGCCTAGTTGGCCAAACGGGTTACCTATGACTGCAAATAATTTATTTTTACCCTACCCAGGAGATTCTAATAAATATGCACTTTTTCATCATACTGCTACTTTTATTGGATCCTATGCACAAGCTTTAGACCTTTTTTATTCCGAAATAGACATTTCACAGAATTCAGGACTGGGTAGTGTGGTTCAAAAAAACATTTCTATTATTCAGGATTCTTTAAACTGGGGAATTGGTGCTTGTAGGCATGCCAATGGAACAGATTGGTGGGTAGTAATGATGCAAGATAGTTCTGATGTAATATTTAAGATCTTATTTACCTCGGCAGGTATCTCCTCTATTACCACTCAAAGTTTAAATTTTCTGCCTGTACCTTGGGGAAATTTTTCTCAATTATCTTTTTCATCCAATGGTAATTTGTTTGCCTCAACGACCTATTTTCCAGAAAAAACGCTTCCAATGGATTCATCAAATAGTTCCATAGTGCTATTAGATTTCAATAGATGCACTGGCCAATTCACAAATCCTAGAACAATAAAACTCACAGACACTAATTACCTCTATGGTAACTCATTTAGCAGTGATGGCAAATTTGTATATGCCTGCAGCAGCAACCAAATTTTTCAAGTCGATACTGACAATTTAAGTGTCGATACAGTTGCAACATACGATGGTTTTGTTTCTCCGGTAGGTAGTTCCTGCTGTGCGACCACCTTTTGGAACATGTACCTTGCTGCACGGAAAAATTTATGTTACTAGCGGTAGTGGTGTACAGCATATTCATGAAATTAACTATCCTGACAGTGTAGGTATCGCATGCGATGTGCAACAGCATGCAATTGATTTAGGCTATGCTCAACTGCGTTCTGTACCGAACCATCCTAATTACTATTTAGGGTGTGATACCACTTTGGGGTGTCCATGTCTCACTACCGGAATTGAGGAGCTTGTCGGACATGATTTCCGATTTAAGGTGGCACCTAATCCTACAAACGGCAATTTCAAAATTAGTTACCTCCTCCCCCATAACCAACCCGGCAAACTAGAAGTATTTGATATTAATGGTCGACGGATATATGAAATGAACCTGCCACATTGGAGTACCATGCAAGAGGTTTTATTGCCGAAAAGTATTTCGAGTGGAGTATATAATTGTGTGATTACAAGTGGAGGAGAAAGAGGAAGCACGAAGGTGGTGGTTTATAAGGAATAACAGCTATGTTGCGAACAAACAATACCGGAGGCAAAGCTGTTTTCAGAGCCAGAAACCTCATTTGGATGTTGGATGAAACTTTGACTTTCAATGATGGGACTGCCTGTCAGGCTGTCGAATTTACAAAGAATCGCAAAGTCAAGCTAATCGATTAAAAATCCATCGTTTTCCCCTTCAGCCTAATCCGGCCAATGAAACCGTGAATAATATTGTGTTCGGTGAAATGGAATTGGGTTCCGAGTCAAATTACGATCAAAGATATTACTGGTCGGATTATGTTTGATCAAGTTATAAATAATTCGTCTTTAGCATTAGAGATAAACACAAGCCATTTTGATCAGGGAATTTACCTGGTGGAATGGAAATACTTAGGACAAAAACCACAAACTGCAAAGCTAACTATTGTCAGATGAAAAAATTATTAATTGTACTGCTTCTTCTTATGCGGGCTTTGGCCGTTTGCGGACAAGGAATTAACCATCAGTGGTTATTAGGTTATTGGAACTTTCAGGATGACAAAGGAAGATTACTTTTTGATAGTTCAAATTATACACCTTTAGTTGAACAAAGAAAAATGACCTTCTATGGCACTCAAGCCAATATCAGCGACGTTAATGGTAATCTGCTTATGGCTAGTAATGGTATTTGGATCGCAAATGCCACTGGTGACACGATGATGAATGGCGGCGGGTTGAATCCCAGTCCATTCACTTCAAATTGGCCTAATGGGTTTCCATTAAGTTTTGGAAATGTGATTCTGCCTTTTCCAAACAGCACAAATAATTTTATTTTATTGCATACAACTTTATGGTCAACTCTGTTTCAGCTCTATCAGGATTATATCTTACATCAATTGACATGTCTCTTGATGGTGGATTTGGATCAGTTGTAACCAAAAATGACACAATATTGGTGGACACTTTAAGTTGGGGAATTGGGGCTTGTAGGCATGCCAACGGGAGAGGTTGGTGGGTGGTTGCTATGCAGATAGACAACCGGAATTATTTTACTTTTTTAATTTCTTCAACTGGAATAAGATACATTTTTTTTGTTCAGCCAATTGGCTTTCCTTCTAATAAGTTGGTAATGTTTCTTCTTTGGTTTTTCTCTACCAGAGGTGACAAGATGATGTATTGCCTTCCCCGTGATCAAGTTCAGTGGATCTGTCGCAAATGGTTCCGTGCTAATCTTTGACTTCAACAGATGTGCGGGCACAATCAGCAATATGGGTTCTATTGAGCCTTCACTAACTCTTATTTATGGGGTTTGGCTTTTCAGCATCTGGCAACTTTGGCCCTGCCTGTAAAGAACAACAATTTTCATTTTTCAAATTGATATGGATGATTTTCCGTAGGCACAGTTGCTCAATATGATGGTTTTATATCACCCGTAGGAAGC
>JADJOZ010000021.1 GCA_016713525.1 Bacteroidota bacterium
TTGGATGAACTCTATAACAAGCTTGAAGCTGCTGTCATTGACGGTTTTGAAATATGTAGTGGAACATGAAGAAAATTTTTCGTTACAATTTGAGCAATTACTACAATGGACATCACAGTTTAAGTTACCAAGACACTGTTTATCCTTGCCAAAATCTGCCTATTCAAAACGAAACTATTTCAGTTATTGATAAAAGATATGGTACTTGCAAGAATTTAAAAGTTGGGACTTAGTTTTACAAGTTTATCTTTATCTGATGATGATTATTGCAAGTTCTTTTTCTTGCTTGAAAGTATTCAGAACAGGGAAACAGAAGAACTTAGAAATATTTTGGGATAGCTTCTTTCCATGCCCCGATAACAGAACTAATTGACCGACACATTCATATATGTTCAACAAAAGAATTTGAAGATGATAGATTAAAAATTCTGTTTACTGAATGATTCAAATTGCTTTACTCACTCTAAACTCCATTTTGTTATTAAATTCCTATATTGATGAGTGACTTTTGATTTTGATTCTTTTTAGAAATTACAAACCTTGTCAGCATAGAGAGGATGAGTGATATTATTCAAAATCAAGGAACACAAAAACTTCTGCCAACTCGTCACCTCACCCAAAGTGTTATAAGTTCAACTACTCATGCTTTTGTGCTAAAAATTACTCTATTGAAAATGAAACATCTAAAAGTTCAAGTATTCTTTATGAAATTAGCTGTTACAGCAATGTAATGGCTGAATACATTAATAAACTTTTGCTATTTAAGAACACAAACAGCTATTGATACTGGCTGCAGCCAAATTATTGCAAAGCCAATCAATTGGGCAAGTTCATATAGTGCAGACCTTTTGTCACTTGCGATTGCAACAACGAAAGCATACCCTGATTATTTTGAAAACTACTATTGGAACTATTTACCAAATAAAATTTCATCTGATATTTTTGGAAATGAACAAATCCTAAAATACCTAACTCCAATACAAATGAATGTTCAAGTAGCTATTGATAGATTAAATAATGCCTTTTTAAGAAGGCACATTGACGATTCTATTCTTGATATAACTATTGCTCTTGAAGCGTTATTTATTGAAAGCAAGAGAACTCGATAACACACAAACTTTCTTTTCAGCAGCGATACTCTGCAAACTTTTTCCCATTGAATCCTTAACTCAGTATCAAGTTTCAAACCTTGTAAAAATGTGTAAAGGATTTAGGAGTGCAATCGTTCATAGTAAAGAGAAAAAGGAATTAGATAAAAGTAGAAATTTAAGAAGCAATATACTGCCAGATATTACAAGTGTGGAAGCTGGACTAAAAACTTTATCTCATTCAGTTAATATTCTTTTAGCTAATCCACAGTTTCTGCAGGTTGAAAATTGGATAGGAATATTTTGATGAAATTGTAATTAGGAAATAAACTAAACAAGAACAGAAGAATAAATTGCCAAAGCTAAAAAGGTACAGCACAGCGTCAGCCGCGATAGACAAAAGATGAAACATGACAATGACAAATAAAATTATGACAGGGAATCATTTCATAGATTTGGAAGACAGTACGTCTATTCTTAACATCGTTGGCCGTTGCCCGCCTTGCCAGTCGGACAGGCAGTTCCGTCTAAAAATTTCCATCATTTTTTACGTTCTGTCATTACCATCTATATCCGGCTATACAAACACTAATTTTTAATGAAGCTATTGGTCGCTAAGGAGCGTAAAGGCAGAAAAAAGTTGAAAACTGCGGCAAAATTATTTGATGCCAAAATTCCGGATGTTGACCCTTTTTACTTTCCGCTTACATTCTTTCTCCAGCCGGCGGGACGAGCGGATGCCGTTCTGAAAGCTTTAGAGATGACTTTGAGCAGTTATTTTGGGATAAAGCAACCTCGCCCGTCGGTCTGAACTACCTTAGGCTTAAAACCGAGTAAAAGTTAAATCCAGCTTTTCGGCAAACGCATCCAGGCCCTGATGGCGGCCTATGTGTACTATGAGTTGCATAGGAGTTAAATTTTCTTAAAAATACCAATGAAAAGGCTCACATTCGGAATTATTTTTCAATAGAAATTAATAAGTGAATGAGGAAATTAGTATTTTCACTGGCTGACCTTATAACGCATTGCCGCGAACAACATTTCGGTAGACAAAAAGACAGTGGAAAAATTAACATTCGGACAGGGACGTAGACCTGGGCAAACTTTTAAAAACGGTTCGACACAAGTCGACAGAAAGTATATTGACTTTATTGTTTCCGGACAATCTCTCGGACAAACCTTTGGACTTCCCGACCTTGACTTTATTGGCGTTTTCGGTTGGACTGAAAATAATGAAGAAGAAAACAAACAACTCGACGAGTTTTTGGGTAAAAGAACTCTGAACTCGAAACTGGTAGGACATCGTTTTATGTTTGCCCTGAATGTGGGGACATCGGTTGCGGTGCAATCACTGCAAAAATCGAAATTACTGAAAACAGAGTTATTTGGAAAGAGTTTGGTTATGAAACAATTATTCTGCACCTCAGTTAGACAACTATAAAAGTATTCCTCATCTTGAATTTGACAAGACAGAATACATCGAAACATTTGAAAAACTCAGACGGCGATAAGCTGTGTGGCGGCAACGACGTTATAACAGCACCTACTGGTAATTTTTTGCGGGGTAGCGCTCAAATGCGTAAAGTGGTCTTAGCAAAAAACTACCAGTAGCTGCAAACCGTGTAAGACTTGAAATGCTGATCCTGTAAGACTAGCAAATGCTATTTAACTGATGGAAGCGTTTGAGAAGTTTTCAAACGGCCTTCCGGCGACGCTCTTCCATGAGAGTTGCTAAACTATATTTCGGCAGGCTCAACACAAACCCCATTTCGAGAAGCTCAATGCAAGATGCATGCTGCTTTTAAGGAAACGGTAATAGTGGTGAGGGATGGAGGCAGGAACAGAATGAGAATGAGAAGGAGAGAGGGCAAAGGGTTAGAATTTGCTTGAAGATGCTTAAATTTGAGTTATGGCTAAGCATGAATTAAATCAACTCATCAAGGAAGGTTAATTGGGACCGGTTTTTGGTTCCAGGCTATCGAGTTCATGTGAGGAAAGAGATATTTTAGGAGCAATAATTCGTGCATCAAGTGCTGCCACTAAGAAAGCCAGTCTGGCGGCAATGAAAACCAAACAGCCATTTTAATAGCAGAAAACGGAAAGGTATACGAGGTTCAACCTTCCGGAGAAAAGAAATTTATTAAAGAGCTCGAGACACCAACAAATGATTTTCCAAATAATTTTATTTTGCCCATAGTATGAAAAAGTGATGCTCAAAATGGTTGTTACGGCCAACTCATTTTTACGCAGAAAATCGAAAAAAAGTTTTCAACACCCAAGGGTTTACCCTTGCTTTTAAATGCTCAAATTTGCAAGTACTTAACTTTTAATGTATTATAAAACATCAAAATCTCGCCTAAAAATTAGGTGGTTGCGGTTTGGTGGTGTAATTTTAGACAATCGGAAGGGGATGAGATTATATCAACCGGAATAATTTCTAGACACGGCCGACAGAGAATTTAAAACTTATAACCGAAAACGTAATTAACCTCCAAAACTAAAAGCACAGAATCCTTTCGAACAATTTGAATTATAATTGACCAGAGCGAAATCAGGATGGCAAAAATAAATCCTGACAATAGCTATTAAAGCCATCAACAAAAACAGTTCACATTCGACAAGATGCGAAATCCTAAAAATAGATATACGAAATTGCAGCAAATCTCTATATTAGTGATTATTAATCACTTAAGTTCAATTAGAGGTTTAAAAGGTTCGTATAATAATTTGTTATCTGCCATTCTTGCTCCGAACAAACGGTAGTGCTTACTAATCCCTTCTTCATTTTGCGGTCATACTTTCTCGACAGTGTAACCTTAACTTGTACAGTGACATTTCTGAAACTAAAAATTAAAATCGGTGTAGGCCGAAAATCCAATAAAGAGTAGGCAAACAAATTAAAACATTTTAATATGAAAAAACGTCAAACAAAATTAAAACCCCAATTCATCAGGGAGCGCAAGTCATTATAAAATTTCATGATTATGTGGAAATTGATAACAAGAAAATTGAACATTCAATAAATGAAGAGCTATTGGAGATTGGGCAGGTCTTGCGAAGAACTTTCCCGGAATACAATTACAAAAATGATTACTGCTATTGACGATAAAAAATTAAATGCCTTGATAAATAAAGCAATGGAAATAGATACCACTTACAAAGAGGTTAATTTCAAGAATTACTTTTTTATTAATTGCCCGGCTGATATCACCTGAAGCTCTTCTTAAAGACTCAGGAATTGAAGAGTATAGGGAAAGCATACATTGACTACCCTGTTCCTGATCCGGTAGTGAATGACGCAGATGACCAAAGCTGTCAATCAGGATTACTTAGATGCAGCACCGTGGGGAATTGACGCAAGATATGCCTGGACCTTTACCGGTGGTGATGGTGCGGCGTATCATTTATCGATATGGAGCGGGGATGGACCTTTGATCATGAAGACCTGAATGCACATGGTATAACATTACTTCATGGGGTTCTTCTTGATTCTTCAAGGGCACATGGTACATCTGTATTAGGAGAGATATGTGCGGTAGATAATACAGTGGGTTGTGTTGGCATCGCACCTAATGTCTCATCTGTTCATACCGTTTCATTTAACGGAAGCACTCGTCCGAATGCAGTAATTGCGGCCATTGCCAATCTTTCTTTTGGTAATGTCTTGTTACTTGAAGCACAAGTGACAGTACCCGGATCTCCACTAGGGCCTAATCGATTACTTGGGCCATGTGAACTGCTTGATGCAGACTTTGATGCTATACGGCTTGCAACTGCACTTGGGATCATTGTTGTTGAGGCGGGTGGCAATGGAACAGCTAACAATGATCCTGCTCCTGCTGTCCATTTGCCTTTTGATTTGGACGCATATGTCGATCCATCGGGTAACAGGTCATTATTTCGTGATGCAACCAATGCTGATTTCCGAGATTCTGGTGCTATTATAGTTAGTGCTGCAAGTTCCGCATCACCTCATACCCGGATAGTATGGGCACCGCACGGAAACAGGATTGATTGTTATGGCTGGGGTCAAAATATTAACACACTTACTTCTGATGATGCAGGGGCTACAACATCCTATACTTCTTTTTTTGGCGGCACCTCAGGTGCAAGCCCTATCATTACAGGTGCTGCAATTCTTATTCAAGGTATTTTCCAAAGCAATTTTGGGTTCAAGCTTAGTCCAGGCAAATGAGAGCAATTTTGAGTAATCCTATTACAGGAACCTTACCAGCGGCAACAGAAGCAACTCAAATTGGTGTACTCCCAAACTTGCGTTTAATTATAGACACTGTATTAAATCTTTCCCCAGATGTATATATTAGAGATAATGCTGCTGATACCGGTGAACCACACACTGGATCTATTTCAAGCAGTCCAGATATTATTTTAAATAAAACAGAAGTAATTAACCCACAAGCTGCATTTGGTAGGAAGTGGAACCGAAAATGATATTACACTCAGTACCGTGCTGAGATCGGACAGGACAATTTTATTTATGTGAGGGTGTTACATCAAGGGGGAGCAGAAGCTACAAATGTGAATGCCACTATATTTTGGTCGCCACCACCAACGTTAATCACACCTGAGTTTTGGACGCTAGTTGGAAATGTTGTGATTCCAAACGTTCCGACAGGAGACATTCTTACAGTATCAATAGAATTGTTTGTATCAGCTGACATCCCTGTTGCTGGTCACTATTGTTTCTTGGGCTTATTAAATGCCCAGGATCCTGCACCCGATCCTGCTGATTTTTTAAACTGGGATCACTTCACTCGTTTTATAAGGGACAATAACAATGTTACCTGGAAAAATTTTAATATAAGAGATAACGACCCTGATGTTGATCCATCCGTTCCAAAGGGTTTTTTGCTATGCCATTTCTTGCGCGCCTGGCGCACCCGATAAAAAAGAAGAAAATTTGACTTTGAAATCATCTCTAAACTTCCTCAAGGGTCAAAGGTATATTTGGAAATCCCTTCAAAATGGAATACTGAATTTACCATGCATCAAATTGATTTAAAGTACAAAATGAAAAACGGATATGTACCTGTTCGTATAAAGTTTGCAGGAAACAATCCTTTAAGGAAATTGAGCTTGATGCTAAATCAAAAGCAAAGTTACGGTTGATGGTTTCTATTCCAGATAAATGTAAAGAGAACGAATACATAATAACTGTCCGTCAGCTTTGGGAGAAACAAGAAGTTGGAGAGTTAGCTGAAAATTGTTTCAAAAGAAAGAAAGAAGGAATTGGAAAATAGGTTTTCCTAAAAGATAGACATTAGTATTTCTTTAGCAAAATATTTTTGAAGGCGACATCGGAAAATAAAAAGTCCTGGTCAACTTGGCAGGTTGCGAATGCACTATAGGGGCATTGTCTAAAGCGGAAGTGGACATTGTTAACTTCGGCAGAAGTTCGTTGCTATCACTTTAGTTCTGGCTTGACGGAATTCTATCAACATTGTTCTTATCTTCAGCTTTGTATCGCTAAACAGCTTCGGTTCGGGCAGGACATTCACTTTGAATATCAGCCTTCGGTAATACCTAGGCCGTTAAGCGGCATACAAGCATCGAGGCTTTACTGAAACTATTTGTCGCTATGGCTGTGGTAACAGAATAATATTGAAAACTGCGACAATTTATTGAAATTGCACTGAAAATCGACTGCTGCGGGCACACTTTTCCTTTTGTGGGGTACGATTAGGTGTGTTAAGTGTTCCAGTGATGTTGATACCAAAATTCCGGATGTTGTCCCAATTTTACTTTCCGCTTGCATTCTTTCTCCAGCCGGCGGGACGAGCGGATACAGTTCTGAAAGCCATTGAGAGTGAACCCAAAGTCAGCAAATAATTGATCATGTGTTTGGAACCTTT
>JADJOZ010000022.1 GCA_016713525.1 Bacteroidota bacterium
AAAATAAGGTCAATTAATTTTTGTGCATTCACGGAATTGGAAAAGTTCTCGTGCAATATTTTTTCTCTGGTTTTGATGTCTGCTGTCTTGAAATCTATTTCCATTAATTCCTGAGTTCTGATGCGCATGGCAGCAGGAGTTTCAGCTATATCACATAAATTTTCTAATCCTGTATTTTCAACCATCATGGGATTTACAAGCGCAAAACGACCATTGTACAAAGCAGAAAGCAATTTGAGTTTGATGCCTGTTGGTTGAAAAGTTGGCAGAATATTTATATGTGCATCATGAATGAGCTGATGAATTTGTTTGGTGGTAAGATCAGCAATAAGTGTGATATGATTTTTTTTCGCAACAGCATTGCGCAAGTCTCCGGTAGGTCGCGAACCGGCAATGATTAGCGGAATTTTAATATGATTAAAAACTTCATTTACCAGATATAAAGCTGCTTCATTGTTTTCGCCAATAGCTAAATTGCCATGGTAGAATGCAAAGTGACCTTTTCCGGGCATAATATTTACCTGTTCATTATTGTGAAATGCAGGAATGTAAAAGGCATTCCCATATTTTTTATCAAAATGTGCGGTATCATTTCTCGAGATGGCAGCTATGATCTGCGCATGCTGCAACACCTGTTCAAATGTTTCCAGTTTGCTGGATTCATTATAAAAATAGTAACGTTTAAAAATATTGCTTTCAACTTTTGCCAGATTCTGATAATAATCGTGTTCAACATTATGAGTGCGAACAATTTTTATCCGGTCTTTCAGCTTTTCTTCTGTAATGATATTACAAGTATGTAAACCTTCAAACAAAATCGGGTAGTCATCTTTGAGTAAATTGGTCAGTAATGTTTCAGAGTTTCGAGAAATAACAATATAAGGTTGCTTCAGAAACAACTGCGATTTGGCGACATTTCGTGGGTAGTAATCTACGGAAGTGCAATACCTGTTAAGCATCGACGATTGCTCGCGACCGTAGTGGAAACAATGCAGGTGTACTTTAATTCCTTTTGCATGCAGCGATTTTACTTTAAAATATACATCAATCACACCGCCATAATTGGCAGGGAATGGGACATCAAAACTGATGATATGAAGATGTTTTTCAGTATTGCTCATTTAAAATTTTTGGAAACTTCTTTTTTTCCTCATCCCAGTTTAATTCATGCGATGCAATTTCAAGATTTTTTCGCCATCCTGCAAGTGCTGATTCATTCTGAAGCATACTTTCCATTTTTTCTGCAATATGCTTCGGATCATGGCTTTCGATGAAATCACCAACACCATAACCTGCTATAATTCGCTCCACTTCGGGCAATCGCGACGCCAGAACTGGGATTCCTGCATGAATATAATCAAATATTTTATTGGGTAAACTGAATCTGTAATTGATGTTGGTGTCTTTGTCAAGGGTCAATCCCAGGTCTGCTGCACGTGTATGTTGCATTAATTCGGTATAGGGAAGTCTTGGTTTGAAAATGATTTTATTTTCCAGCCGGTATTCATTTACAAGGCCCTTCAGCACAGGCAGCACATCTCCGCCACCAACAATTAATAATGTAGTATTTTCCAGAAATTGCATTGCCAGCACTGCTTCTTCAGCACCCCGCTGAATGTTGATTCCGGCACCCTGCAAAATTATCAGCTTATCTGATTCCGGTAATTGCAGTTTTTTGCGCAATTCCGTTTTGTTGCTTATTGGTGGAAAATCTCCTTTCAAAGGAACATTCCGAATAACCAAAGGTCGCTTCCCGTATTCTTTTTCATATAAAGATGCAATAGAATCATTGACCGTGATGATGGTTTTTAATCCGGGGAATATCATTCTTTCGAACCATTTCCAGCATGCTTTTACAAATGGCCGGTTTTCAAGTTCCGGAACTCCTGTATAATATTCATGACTATCATAAATTAAAGGTATCCGCTTTAAGCGGGATGCCAGAAAATTTGCGGGCAAAGCATCCAGGTCGTTGGCAAAAAGATATTCAGCCTTTGAAAAAACTAAAAAGAAGAAAAGTCTGATGTTGAAAGCAGCATAAAACAAAGGACCGGTTGTAAACCATAATTTAAACCGATTCGTGCGATAAGATCTGTCGGCGACTGCAATGCTGGTGGGAAGTTGTCTTCCGGTTAGCAACACCTCGAATCCTTGCTCCACCAAAACCAAACAGGTCCGGTGAACCCTTTGATCGGTACTCAAGTCACTGGTAACGGATACTATAATGAGTGGTTTTACAGACAAATGGGTGAAGTTTAACGGGCCGGATAAAGGAAACGCAAATTTATGAAAGAGTAGCACGCATTTTCATTATTATTGTACCTGATATTTCAATAGTTATGAAACCAACTTTCGCAATTCTTGGCTTGATTTGCCTCAGCATCACTCAGCTATCCTGCAATCAGAACTGCTCTTGCAATGAAAAAGCAGCTGTCCGGCAAACAACGATCGATTCTTTGGAGACCAGAATTCAACAACTGGAAACTAAAATAAAGCCACGTTTGTCGGTGTTGATGAACAGATTACAGGTTCATCATGGCAGAATGTGGCAACCGGGTATTACAAATGACTGGAAATTAGCTGGCTATGAACTTGAAAAAGTAAAAGAGTCACTCTCCGACCTATCTTTAAACTTTGGATCTGATAAATATGCCGAAAGTACAATTGACTTGGAAATAAGCAAGTTACAATCGACTATTGCCCAAATGGAACAAGCCGTGAAAGCAAAAAATAAAGATTCCTTTGTGGAGCATTATTCGTCTCTTACAACCCAATGTAATTCGTGTCATAAAGCTACCGGTCTCGATTTTTACAAAGTGATTCAACCTGTTACCCCTGCATATAGTGGTGAAACAGAATAGTTTAGATTCCATTAAAGATAGTACTTTACAGCCCTTCATTTATTTCCGATATTTGCCAAAGAAATTTTAAATAAAACCATGAATTCTATCTACAAAAGAAAAGTAGTCACTTTAGGTCAGTTTATTATTGAACGCCAGGCCGATTTTCCATATGCAAAAGGCGAATTGTCGCGGTTGCTGCGTGATATTGGTATAGCAGCAAAAATTGTTAATCGCGAGGTTAACAAAGCAGGTCTTGCCGATATACTGGGAGACATGGGCTCATCGAATGTTCAGGGTGAGGAACAAAAAAAGTTAGATGTTTTCGCGAATGAACAATTTATTTCCAGCACTGAGTTCCGGTGGTGAATGTTGCGCTGTTGCTTCTGAAGAAAATGAAGAAATGGTACCAATTTCCACAGAAGTTGCTAAAAATGCAAAGTATGTGGTTTGTATTGATCCGCTTGATGGGTCATCTAATATAGATGTAAATGTTTCCATAGGAACGATCTTTTCCATTTACCGAAGAACAACATTAACAGGTGCCATTCAGGAAAGTGATTTTCTTCAAAAAGGTACCGAACAGGTTGCAGCCGGATATATTATTTTCGGATCTTCAACCATGTTGGTTTACACTACCGGAAAAGGAGTTAATGGTTTCACACTGGACCCTTCAATAGGTGAATTTTGTTTGTCGCATCCCGACATGCGAGTTCCTGCTTCAGGGAAAATTTATTCCATTAATGAAGGTAATTATGTGCATTTCCCCGAGGGAGTGAAACAATATTTGAAGTATTGCCAGACTGAGGATGCTGCTACTAAACGTCCTTATTCATCGCGTTACATAGGTTCATTGGTAGCAGATTTTCACCGTAACTTGTTAAAGGGTGGGATTTACATGTATCCCGCCACAGCGAAATCTCCGAAAGGAAAATTGCGTTTGTTATATGAATGTAATCCATTAGCCTGGATTATTGAACAGGCAGGAGGAAAAGCATCTGACGGGTCACCCGAATTCTGGAATTGCAACCTTCATCTTTACATCAACGCACACCGTTGTTCATAGGATCAACAGAAATGGTTGCGCAGGTAGAAGAATATATATCACGTTTTTCTCATAAATAAACCGTTTTATTTCAACTATCTTTGCCGTTGTAAAGGTCGGGAATGTTTTTCGGCCTTATCCTTATTTCAGTTGGACTCCGGTGGATTTCAGTTATCTGTTTAATATTATAAAAGGCAGCGATCATATTCGCAACCTGAATGCTCTGTTACAGCAATCGGGGCGTCCCGTTATTGCCCTTAAGGGGATGTCGGGTTCGCAAGATGCCCTCTATGCCGCAGCTTTTTATGAAGCATTTCCAGGCAGAATTGTTTTTGTGCTCCCTGACCGTGAAGAAGCAGCCTATTTTTTGAATGATCTTGAAAATATTTTAGGTGAACGATCGGCATTATTTTTTCCGTCATCACTGAAAAAACCATACACGTTTCCTTATCTCGATAATAACAATGTTCTCCTTCGCGCAGAAGTGTTAACACATCTGAGCAAAAATCTGAAAACCTCTTCCGGTTGTAACCTATGCCGAAGCATTTCAGGAAAAGGTAGTGACTAAAAAAGCATTGGTGTCGAATACGGTGGAAGCAAGGGTTGGTGAAAAATTATCAGTCGACTTCATTATTGAATTCTTAAATGAAAATCAATTTGAAAGAAGTGATTTTGTAATTGAAGCCGGACAGTTTGCCGTACGAGGTGGAATTGTAGATGTATTCTCTTTTGCTAATGAGCTGCCTTATCGTATGGAATTCAATGGTGATATCATTGAATCGATTCGTGTTTTTGATCCCTCCACTCAGTTGTCGGAGAAGAACATGAATCACATCACCATTATCCCGAATGTGCAGTCGAAATTAATTAGCCAGGAACATCAGTCGTTTTTAGAATTTATTCCTGCTGAAACAATTATCTGGTGTGTTGATGCTGAACACTCCTTTGAGATGATGCAATCGGGATTGAAGCGAATGAACGAAAGTAGCAGCAGCGCACTGGTAAACGATGATGATTCCGACGACACCATTATACCGGGAAAACCTGATGAGGTATTCGATAGCGCCGACCGCATGCGTGAACTGATTCAGAACTTCAGAATTATTGAATCAGGATCAAAATTTGAATTCAATGCTCCAAATACCTTAACATTCCGGTCTCGACCACAGCCATCATTCAATAAAAATTTTGAACTGGTAGGAACAACCTTTCTTGAAAATGCATCTGCAGGTTATCAGAATCTGATATTTGCTGATTCTGCCAAACAGATTGAACGTATTTATGCCATTTTTAACGACATAAAAATCCCGGCAAGGCTTCCCGGAAAGGAAATTAGTTTTACACCAATGTTGCTTTCATTACATCAGGGTTTTATTGATGATGATTTGAAAATGGCATGCTATACCGATCACCAGATTTTCGACCGGTATCACAGGTTTCGTTTAAGAAAGAATTATAGTAAAAACGAAGCACTTTCGCTCAAAGAAATATACAGTCTGAAACCCGGTGATTTTATCACACATATTGATCATGGTGTTGGGAAATTTGCAGGCTTGGAAAAAGTGGATGTGAATGGAAAAACGCAGGAAGCTATCAGACTTGTTTACAAAGACAATGATATTCTTTATGTAAGTATTCACTCCTTACATCGCATTGCCCGTTTTACCGGAAAAGATGGTGCGCAACCAAAACTCAACAAACTTGGTACTGCCACCTGGGCAAATCTGAAGCAAAAAACCAAAAAGCGGGTTAAGGACATTGCCAAAGATCTCATATCCTTATATGCACAACGACGGTCGCAGAAAGGATTTGCTTTTCAACCCGATAATTATCTGCAAACAGAACTGGAAGCATCATTCATTTATGAAGATACTCCGGATCAGCTCAAATCAACCAACGATCTGAAGAAGGACATGGAAAAACCGTATCCAATGGATCGCCTGATTTGTGGTGATGTAGGATTTGGTAAAACTGAAGTTGCCATTCGTGCCGCCTTCAAAGCGGTAAACGATAGCAAACAGGTAGCCGTGCTTGTGCCAACAACCATTCTAGCATTGCAACATTTTAAAACATTTTCTGAGCGTTTAAAAGATTTTCCCGTTACAATCTATTATCTGAATCGTTTTAAGTCAGCAGCTCAGCAATCGGTGACAATCGACAAGTTAAAATCCGGTAAGGTTGATATTGTTATTGGTACGCATCGTATTCTCAGCAAAGACATAAAGTTTCATGATCTGGGCTTGCTAATAATTGATGAAGAACAGAAATTTGGAGTAGCAGCTAAAGAAAAACTGAAAGCTCTTCGGGTAAATGTGGATACACTCACCTTAACAGCTACACCGATTCCGAGAACATTACAATTTTCATTGATGGGGGCTCGTGATTTATCAGTTATAAACACTCCTCCTCCAAATCGTTATCCGGTGACAACCGAAGTACATACCTTTAGTGAGAAATTAATTAAAGAAGCCATTCAGTTTGAAGTTGCCCGGGGTGGTCAGGTGTTTTTTATTCATAATCGCGTACAGGATATTCACGATATTTCTGCATTAATCCGAAAGCTTTGTCCCGATGTGAAAATAGGAGTAGGGCATGGTCAGATGGAAGGTGAGCAACTCGAAAATGTGCTCCTCAATTTTATTGAAGGTGAAACGGATGTACTTGTAGCAACAACCATCATTGAGTCGGGAATAGATATTTCAAATGCCAACACCATCATCATTAATCAGGCACATCATTTTGGGCTAAGCGATTTGCATCAGATGCGCGGTAGGGTAGGGCGCTCGAATAAAAAGGCATTTTGCTATTTGTTAGCTCCTCCGTTAAGTGTTCTTACTCCGGAAGCAAAACAACGATTGAAAGCTATTGAAGAATTTTCGGATCTGGGAAGCGGATTCAATGTAGCCATGCGTGATCTCGATATTCGTGGTGCCGGAAATATGCTCGGCGGTGAGCAAAGTGGTTTTATTTCGGAAATTGGTTACGAAATGTTTCATAAAATTTTAGATGAGGCAATTCAGGAGTTGAAAGACACCGATTTTAAAGATATATTTAAAGGTGAAGAAAAATCTGTTTTTGTTCACGATTGTCAAATTGATACCGATCTCGAAATCCTGATTCCATCCGATTACATAACTAATATTACAGAACGGCTCAATATTTATAAAGAGATTGATGATCTTGAAAATGAAACGCAGCTGGTAACTTATCTGAAAAATCTGAAAGATCGTTTTGGACCAGTGCCCGAAGAAGTAAATGAATTGATGAGTGCAATTCAATTGCGCTGGAAAGCTAAGGAACTTGGATTCGAAAAAATCATTCTTAAAGGTGGAATTTTAAAAGGTTATTTTGTCTCCAATCCGGAATCTTCGTTTTACCGTTCCTCTGTTTTCAGTGAACTTATTGGATACATTCAGAAAAATCCGCAACGGATTAAAATGAGTGAGAAAAATAATAAGCTTTCGATTTCGTTTTCTGGAATTCGTACGGTAGCTCAGGCAAATAAAATTTTTGCAGAACTGATTCAACAAGTTGTGCATGTAAAGGAAACAATTTCCTGAAATCAGGCTCCGAACTGCTTCAAATGGTGATCAAGGTGTTTCCAGGTACCTGCTGACCATTCTTCAACTGTCATTTTTCCGAAAAAAGGATGTGGTTCGGCAGTTAAGGCATCAGCATTAAAACGTGTTATTAATCCGATCAGTTTATTCTTGGCATCTTCAAATTCCGGATTATTTCTGATGATAAAAGAAGGTGCTGTTGGCAGGTTTTTACTGAATGGTTTTGCTTCCAGAACTTTCTTCTTGGCCAGTTTTCCAAACAACATTCCAATCAGTGATTGCTTAACTTTTTCATCGCCTAAAGCTACCCGAAGCTGAGCCTGACAATGTGCCATCATTTGGGAGACATTCATCTTTCCCCACAATCCTTTGGAGTCGGGATGCAGCTTATTAATTCGTGCAATAAGAGATGCTTTTATTTCGGGTCGGCAAAGATCCTGATGTTGCATGGCGAAATTGTGTCTGGAGTTGCTAAGATTAATCTTCCGTTTCTTCCCGTGTTTCTTCCACCACTTTCATGTGGACGGTTTCAACACTATGCTTAAAACGTTTCAGGATTGTAAATTCATATCCGCCAAAAATGCGTTTTTCATTTACTGCTGGGATGCGACCGAAAATGTAGTTCATTAAACCGGAAATGGTATCGTATTCCGGCCCTTCAGGAAGTGCAATAGGAAGTAAATCGTTTACATCACCAATAGAAGTTTGAGCATTCACAACGAATTCCTGTTCGTTTTTCTTTTCTACAGATGGCTTTTCTTCATCGTACTCATCCTGAATTTCACCAACCAATTCTTCAATGATATCTTCCATAGTAACAATCCCTGCGGTGCCACCAAATTCATTGGTGATGATTGCCATTTGAATGTGCTGCGTTTGCAATTCGCGCAGTAATTCATTGATGCGTTTTGTCAACGGTACGAAATAAGCTGGGCGAATAATGGCAGTGATACCACTGAAGTTATTATTACGAAGCAGTTTCAACAAATCACGGGTATGAATAATTCCGATGATATTATCCAGGTTATCTTTATAAACAGGGAATCTTGAAAATTGCTCATCAATAACAAGATTCAAAATTTCATCATTGGTAGCATCAATATCGATTGCCGAAATTTTTGTGCGGGGAACAAGAATTTGTCGAACCACACGATCATCAAATTCAAATACATTCTGAATTAATTCATGCTCCGATTGTTTGATTGCACCACCTTCTTCACTTTCAGTAAGAATTAAACGTAACTCTTCTTCCGTATGAATTTCATGACCTATTGTGGGTTTAATTCCAATCGTTCTCAATAACAGGTTCGCCATGTTATTCAGTAACCAGATAAGTGGCGCGAAGATGAGGTAGAACAACCGCAACGGTAATGAAATTGCCATGGTTGTGCGCAACGGATAACGAATTGCAATTGTTTTAGGAGCTAATTCACCAAGTACAATGTGTAACACCGTTAACAAACCGAATGCTGCCGGAAACGCTGCACGATGGGCAGAAGCAGGATCAAGATTTAATCCGAAGAATGAAAACAGGTGAATGATAATTTCAGAAAAAACTTCTTCACCAAACCAACCAAGAGCCAGACTGGTCATGGTAATTCCCAACTGGTTTGCAGAAAGATAAGCATCGAGGTGATCAACAATGTGTTTTGCAACACTGCCAACCCTGCTACCGGTACTGGCTTTCAGATCAACTTGTGCGGCCCTGACCTTGACGATTGCAAATTCTGCCGCTACAAAGAAGCCATTTAAAAAGTAAAAGAAAAGTAATAAAGAGATCGAGTGCCATTTAGAGTTAATTACGGTGCAAAGATAGCAGAAAGAGCCACATCTGAGCCGGAAATTAATATTTAAACAGTCGAATTAGTGTTATATGTTGCTGATTATCACTTTTTTGGAGTGCCCATATCCATCATTTGGTACCCTTCCAAACTGAACATGGAAGGACTGATTTCTGCTTTGCTGATATTTTTGATTCTGATATTTACAGTTTCCTGTTTGGCTTTATAAGTAACATTCATTTCTACCGGAAACCCTTTAACATCCTTCATTGCAGGCAATTGGTTTTGCTTACCCTGAGGTCCGTTTCCGGAAGCCGACATCATTTTATACAATTCGGCATAATTCATCCCAAAATCTTCGGTAAGCCATATATCTGATTTACTTTCAGCGCTTTCCGCAATTATCTTCTTGCATTTATAACCGTCAATGGTTTTTGTTTCATTCGTTACAGTTACTTTGGTTTCGGAGGCAGTTTCCGTGGCTTTGTTCATCTGATCGGTATAGTTCATAACCATGGCCATTTTCTGCCCGGCATTATCCATCATCAGATATTGTTTTTTCGTTGTTTCATCAAGCAAAATCGACATACCTCCCGCACCTGCAAGCTGTGGTTTAATCACCATTTTGGTGCCTGAAGAATAGAATTTCATTAACATTGGCTCCTTCATCTTTGCTCCGGTCATTTCCATATCAAAGCTGAAATCCTGGGCATTTAACGTGAATACCGATAAGAAGCAGATTAAAGTAAACAGAGTGTTTTGTAGTGTTTTCATATTTATTTGTATTTTGACCTGACTAAATTATGAAAAAAAGTAATGCAAACAAGAATATTGCTGCCAGCTTTATGAAAGTGTGGCTTTTCGGCCTGTTTATGCTTTGTATTTGCGTGCATGCTAAGGGACAGTTTTGGTTCGATGCAGCCTCTGTTTCGGGGTGGCACGCTCCTTCCAATGGAAGAGATTATCCTGTCGAATGGTATGGCGCTGCTGCATTTTCATTGCCAATAAATATTAGTGCCAATCAAAAAATTGTTGCCGGCGGTTACTATGAAAACCGGGAATTAAATTACGATGCAGAAAAATTTTCACTATCACTTCAAGGTATTGGTATTCCGATAACCTGGCTGATACAATCGAAAGACACATCTGTGGTGTTCACTGCAACAATGGTGAGCAGATTGAATGGGGAACACTTAACAACGGATGAAAATTTGCTTCAATTCGGTGGTGCAATTTTGGCAAATTTTAGAGTGAACAGTCAGTTGCGGCTCAAGGCCGGATGTTATTTTAATAAGGAATTTTTCAGTGATTACTGGGTGCCTTTGGCAGGAATTGAGTTGCGCATCAACGACCGTAATTTAGTCTCTGGAACGTTTCCAAACAGTGCACGGTTTGAACATCGTTTTAACAATTCATTTTACATGGGAGTAGCTTACAAAAGCATCACTAATTCTTATCGGTTAGCAGAAGGTGAAGGCTATGTAAAAATCCTCGACAATCATGTTGGCATTTTTGCCGATTATTATTTTACCAAACACCTTGTCGGGATGGTGGAAGCAGGTCATACACTTTTGCGCGAAACAAAAATCAGAAACGAAGGATATACGTTGACTAAAAAGGAAAATAGTTTGTTGTTTAAAGCCGGAATTATTTACCGGATAAGAATGGATTCCCGGAATTAATCGAAAGCAATATCTTTCACATTCAATTGCAGATTGGTTCTTCCATTAAATGTATTTTCTTCGATGTGATAGCAAACATGAAAAGATTCATTGCCACAAATTCTGTCGAAGTGCTTTCCCAGTTGAAATGCAATGCTGTCGACTACCTTACGCGACTGATCTTTTTGAATCAGCGATAATTTTAAGTGATTATTTCCTACTACTCTTACATCTCCACGGTCATAAACTTCCTGTGACATAAAAACCGGCGACATGTTACCCGGTCCGAAGGGAGCAAATTGTTTCAGGATATTAAAGAAAGAAGCATTGATATCACCCAAAGAAATAACATCATCAATTTCAATTTCACGAATCAGCATGCGATCTTCAATGGTAGCACATACGATTTCTTCAAAACGGTCTTTGAAGGCTTCAATATTTTCTTCCTTCATGGTTAGACCGGCAGCATACATGTGACCGCCAAACTGATCGAGTAAATCGCTGCACGATTCAATGGCATTGTAAATATCAAAGTCTTTTACTGAACGGGCCGAACCGGCAGCAACACCATTCGATTTGGTTAGTATAATAGTCGGACGGTAAAATTCATCAGTGAGCTTAGATGCTACAATACCAATTACGCCTTTATGCCATTTCGGATTATACAGAACAGTCGACTTCCTGTCTTTAAAATGAGTATCCTGTTCAATCAAAATCATTGCCTCCCGGGTGATCGTTTCATTGAGATTTTTCCGGGTGGTATTTTTCTTATTTATTTCTTCACCATGCGACATCGCTTCGTCTGGCTTTTCAGAAATCAATAATTCCACTGCCTCATTACCGCTTTCAATTCGTCCCGCAGCATTAATTCTTGGTGCAATGGTAAATACCACATCATTCACAGTGAGTTCACGGCTGTTGCCGCTGATATCCAGAATGGCTTTAATTCCGGGACGGGGTTTGCTGTTGAGACGCTTCAAACCATAGTAAGTAAGAATTCTGTTTTCACCAACAATCGGTACAATATCAGCCGCAATACTTATAGCAACCAGATCCAGATATTCTTCCAGTTCTGTAAACTCCAGTTTATGTGCCATCACATAAGCCTGAATAAGTTTAAAGCCTACACCGCAACCTGAAAGTTCTTTAAATGGATAATCGCAATCGTTTCGCTTCGGATCAAGCACAGCAACGGCATCGGGTAATTCGGCTCCGGGGCGGTGGTGATCGCAAATTATAAAATCGATGCCAAAGGTTTTAGCATACTCTATTTTATCAATAGATTTTATTCCACAATCGAGTGCAATTATCAATGAAATTCCCTGCTCATCGGCCCACTCAATTCCCCGGTTAGAAATTCCGTATCCTTCTTTATAGCGATCGGGAATATAAAAATCGACCAGGGAATATCTCTTTTTCAGAAAGGTATATACCAATGCAACTGCGGTGGTGCCATCCACATCATAATCACCGAACACCATAATTTTTTCTTTGCCGGCAATTGCCTTATCAATCCGGGCAATGGCTTTTTCCATATCCTTCATCAGATAAGGATCATGCAACATTTTTAATTCAGGTCTGAAAAATTCCTTTGCCTTTTCATAGGTGGAATGCCCCCGCTGTACCAGCAGCCCCTCAAATTAGATAAAAGTTTTCGACATCATCCTTGTTGAATAATATTTCAACTAATTGCCGGTAAAAAACGACAATTGACCTGATTTTGACACTATTACAAAGTAGGTAGATTAATTAAACTTTATATTTGCCAAAAGAACCCAATGAGGTTGAATACTGCCTCAAAGTTAAGGATTATTGTCCCTAAGGGTGTGAAAATAGTCGTTTATTCGACTAAGTAATTGATAGTTAATAATATATGAATTTCATAGAATAGCTCAATTTTGAAGGAACAGAAGCACTTACCAGTATGATCACAACAAAAGAAGTGGGACCGGCACATTTTGAAATGCTGGCGGAATTAGGAAGGAAAGCATTTTACGAAGCATTTTCGGAGCATAATGATCCCGATGATATGCAGGCTTATCTCGATCTGGCATTTAATCCGGAAACCATCAAAAAGCAGTTGGAAGATCCAGGGGTTACCTATTTGGTTGCTTATTGGAAGGATTTACCTGTTGGATATGCCAAGCTGAAACAATCGGATGTTCCTGAGAAGTTAGCCGGAAAATCTGCCATTCAACTGGAAAGAATCTATGCGCTGCAGGAATTTGTTGGTAAAAAAGTAGGTAAGGCACTCATGGAAGCATGTATCCAGATTGCAAAAACAAATAATTATGAAGCCATGTGGCTGGGGGTTTGGCAACAAAATGAGCGGGCGATTTCATTCTATAAAAAATGGGGTTTCATAGTAATAGGGACCAAACAATTTATCATTGGTAAAGATGTAAATGACGATTTTGTGATGTCGTTGGATTTGAATCAGAACGGGACAGCAAAATTGTAACCCGGCACTTGCGGTTAACGTAACGGATACCATGAAAAAACAAATACTTGATGCCTGCCGGAAGTTAGGGTATGAAATCAGAAAAGTTGGTGATACGAATGATGCTGCCAACTATGAAAAGTATTTTGATGCTGCCAGTATCCGTAAAAGAAATTTTTACAATATCGGAGCCGGTAAGTTCGTGCATCCTTGCTGGACAAACATCGATATCACCGACGAACATTTTCAACCCGGAAATGATGGTAGTGTAACCGGAATTTTATACGATTTGTTCCTGCATCAACCCATTCCTATAGCAACCGATTCTGCTGAACTCATTTATTCCAGTCATACCATCGAGCATATCGATGATGCATCTTTACAAAATATGCTGAACGAATCATACCGTATGCTTAAGCCCGGTGGTGCTATTCGTTTGGTTACTCCCGATGCCGACAATGCCTATCGTGCCTGGAAAAATAATGATCGCAGTTATTTTTTCTGGATCGAATGGGATGAGATGAATAAAAATCTGGAACAGCAATGTATTACGATGCCTTTGCAGGATGCTTCACTTACACAAATATTTTTGGAAGATTTTGCTGCGGCTGCCTCTGTAATTGCTGTAGAAGGTAATGCCATCAGACTCGATGATGCTGCAGTCCATAAATTATTTCAGGAAAAATCGTTTGAAGATGCTATGAATTACTGCACTTCTTTATGTTCGGTGGAGCAGCAACGCAAGTATCCTTTCCGACATATGAACTGGTTCAATGAAAAGAAACTTCGCAGGATGCTAGCAGATGCCGGATTTAAAACAATTTATCGATCCGGATTTTCTCAGTCAGCTTTTCCGGTTTTGCGAAATACCCATTTTTTTGACAAAACATTACCTCAAATATCACTTTATATGGAAGCGGTTAAATAAAATTTAGCACCAATAAAAAAGAGCTCCGGAAACATCATGATCCGGAGCTCTTTTTTTGTGAATGGATTATGCGCCAACAATTATTTTTTCATGGCGCCATTTGTCGCCTTGTTTCAACTGAAGTAAATACGTTCCTCTTGCTTTGCCTTCAATGGTATACTCTTTCTGAAAATAGCCTTCGGGAGTAGTTATTTCATCCTCAATTATCAATTTGCCATAAGCATCCAGAATTTTCAAATTAATTACTCCCGGTTGATTAATTTTAAAGGATACATTTATTTTTCCTTGTGAAGGATTCGGATAAATTTTAAAATCGGTTGCATTGAGTTTGTAATCTTCTGCTTTTGATAACGATTGATCTTCGCTTTCTTTTTTCACAGGTGGTGGTGGAGGTGGGACTGCTTCAGATTCGATTTTGATGGTTTTGGTTTCCCCTGCATCGGCTGCATCTTTATCTGTGCGAATAATGCGAATTTCTTTATGTGCTGCACCTGTACTGTCTTTCCATATAAAAGTTTTTGATGCCCCCGGTTTCATTTTCATTTCCGGATCACATGTTACAATTACTGTTTTAGTTTGGTGTTTCTTTTCGGAATCATCTCCTGTTTCATCATCATTAATAAACATGCGGACAGTTCCTTTTTTAACTTCTCCCGATCCATCAGTTTCTATAACTTCTTCCATGTTTTCTAGATCTAATTCCAAAACTTTGGAGTTTGATTTGAGTTCTTTCAGATCAATATTCAATTTTTTAAGTTCTTCTTCCAGCTGGCCCATCTCTATTTTACGGAAATCAACATCACCAACTTCCACATTTATTTCCTGAAGGTTTTCAAGATCCTTAAATTCATCTTTAATCATAACCATGTCATCAGTGATGTTAATGTCAGTGTTCACCGATTTTAAATAGTTCTGCATATCGGTTTTAGAATTGAAGGTCGTATCAATGAGAACAGATTCCCCATTAATTTCCTTACTGATCATAACTTTAAATTTTTTCTGATCCTGAGCCAATACAGCTGTTCCTGTGCCATAAAGCATCAGGGTGAGGACGGCAATTTTTATTGTTTTCATATCGTTGAGTTTTAATTTCACTACAAAAGTATCCGGTTGAGATGCTCCGAACGGTTAATGACCCGTTAACGTGCGTTAATGAAACGTTAATGTCTTGTTTATAAAATCTGGCAGGTACTTGTTTTTAAACGGATTTGAATGGTTAATTTTGCCATCGAAATCATTCATTAAAGCCATTTTATGGAATCCGGAACATCTTATCCCAAAGATAAAATTAACATTCTCCTGCTGGAAGGCGTGCATCCTCAGGCTCTCAAATTATTTCGGAACCATGGGTATACTTCCATTGAAGTTTTAAAAGGGTCGTTGCCGGAAGAGGAGTTAATTGCAAAAATTAAAAGTGTGCACCTTATCGGTATCCGATCCAAAACACAGTTGACTGCAGCTGTGATGAGTAAGGCTGAGAAGTTGCTGGCAGCTGGTGCTTTTTGCATTGGAACCAATCAAATAGCAATGGGGGAGGCTACCTCACATGGTGTTGCAGTTTTTAATTCACCATACAGTAACACGCGTTCTGTAGCTGAAATGGTGATTGGGCATTGCATAGGGATCAATCCTGATTAATTTGAGCCGTGGAGATGTACTTGCTCTGAAAGCACTGAAAAAAATGATTGAAAAAGGTCATATTTCCGGGGCAGGAATTGATGTCTTCGAAAATGAACCCAAAGGAAATACCGATCCATTTGCATGTGAATTGCAGGGAATGGCTAATGTTGTTCTGACTCCGCATATTGGCGGTTCTACAATGGAAGCACAGGAAAATATTGGATTGGATGTTGCCGGAAAATTAATCTCGTTTCTCGAGACTGGCTCCAGCACCGGTTCCTTGTCGGTGCCAGCTTTAAGTCTGCCCGTGCAACAAAACGCCCATCGGATGCTTCATATTCACAAGAATGTGCCGGGTGTTCTCTCTGAAATTAATGGTATTTTATCGAAGTTAAAAGTCAATATTCTTGGACAATATCTGAAGACGAACACCGATATTGGTTATGTTGTTGTAGATGTTGATAAACGTACTTCATCGAAAGCACTTTCAGAATTGAAAAAAGTAAAGCATACGATAAAAGTCCGACAGCTTTATTAATTATTAAGATTCGGAACAAAGCATCCCGATATAGCTTAAATTTGCATTATGTTACTTGAAATTCACCCCGACAATCCCAATAGCCGCCATATTTCACAGGTAGTGGATGTACTTCGTAAAGGTGGTGTCATTATTTTTCCTACCGATACCATTTATGGAATTGGATGCGATGTTACCAATCAGAAAGCATTCGAGAAATTGTGCCGCATTCGGGGAGTGAAACCTCAAAAAGCAAATTTCTCCTTTTTGCTGAATGATCTCGCGCATATTTCTGAGTATACACGACCATTCGACAGGGAAGTTTTTAAATTGTTGAAGGCAACTTTGCCCGGTCCGTTTACCTACATTTTGCCTGCCAGTAATATGGTTCCTGCTCTTTTCCGAAATAACCGCAAAACCATTGGAATCAGGGTTCCCGATAATAAGATCATCAGAACACTGGTTGCTGAATTGGGTAATCCCATTGTTTCAGCTTCCTTGCGGGATGATTTGGATACTATTGCTGAATACCTCACTGATCCCAAAGACATAGAAGAGCGCTTTGGAAATCAGGTTGACCTGGTAATTGATGGAGGCTATGGACAAAATACCGCCTCAACAGTAATTGATTGTACCGGCGATGCACCTGTAGTAATAAGAGAAGGATTGGGTCAGATTCCTTAGTGGCTGAAATTCAAAAAGCTAAAGAAAAAAAAGTGGGTAAGCTACTTACATCGCACCGCTACAACCGTTTATCCTTGCTTCCTTCCGGACCTGGGGAGGTTCACAGGAGCTGGTCGTATAAGACTTACCCGGTGCAAAGATAGTGAATCCAAGTCCTTTCCCCGTTATCCACTTGTAATTCATTTTCGGAATCAATTCATTTGCCTGAAATTCAGGTACATAATTATTTTATTTCGGAATAGATTTTTTTCATAAACCGAAACAGGAATTTCTGACTTTTGAGAATGCTGCCTTCATTATGTGCTAAAATACAATTAGTTAGCCATTCATTTTTTTTGAAAATTTCAGAATGAACTTTTATAATAATTGCTACCTTTACGGGATAAACCTAAACAAATGAAAAAACTTCTACTAATAATGCTTACAGTCGGGTTCTTCCTTACAGGGAAGATTTCAGCACAAACAACTCTCACGCAGGCAGTCGATTTTACCGTTACTGATGTGAATGGTGATGTGCATAATCTGTTTGATATCCTCAATGCAGGTCAGTATGTGTGTATGGATTTCTTCTTCACTACTTGTCCACCTTGCATTGCAACTTCACCTTATTACCGTGATACCTATGAGAATTTCGGTTGTAACACAGAAGATATCTTCTTCATAGCAATGGACGTTGGTGACACCGATGCTGAAGTAATTGCTTATGAAAATAGCGTACTAGGCGGTTCACCGGGATATCCTTCAGTCAGTGGTATTGATGGTGGTGGAAATGCAGTTGTAAGTGCATACGGGGTCGGAGCATTCCCAACTTATATTTTAATTGCACCAAACAAAAATATTGTCGAGACTGATATGTGGCCTATTGCAAATGCAACAACATTCGCAACATTCTTTGGTACACATGGATTGAGCCCGGTACCTTGTTCTACAGTTGGTATAGGTGAGCAAAATGCAATCAGCGGTTTCAGCATTTTCCCAAATCCTGCAACAGGAAAAGTTTCTGTTTCTGCAGATACCGAATTAGAGTCGGTTCGTATTTTTGATGTTGCCGGCAAATTATGGATGAATTTGAATACTTCAAATAAGAATTTTGGCAAAGCAACAGCATTTGATATTGCTGAACTTCCTGCCGGAGTATATCTGGTAGAAGTTATTTCAGAAGGCGCCTCAGTAAAATCACGCCTTGTAAAAATGTAATTTCATACAGCAATAACTGTATTATTAAGCTTGCAAAAAGGCTGTCTCGTTAGAGCAGCCTTTTTTGATGTGCTGATGTGCTGATGTGTTGATGTGCTTATGTGCTGATTTTTGTTTCTGAGAAATAAAAATGTAACTGCTCTTGATTTGGTGGTTTGATGATTTGGTGGTTTGGTGATTTTTTGTTTCTGAATAAATAGAAGTGACTGCTTTTTTTTATGTGCTAATGCTTGCCTTGAGCTTAGTCGAATGGGCGCTGCCTTGAGCTTGTCGAAAGGTGCTGATTTTTTATTCCACAGTAGAAAAATGTGACTGCCCTTGATTTGGTTATTTGGTAATTCTTGCCCTGAGCAGAGTGATAACTCTGTCGATGGGTGGTGGTTTGATAATGGGTGTTCCTGATTAAAAAGATGTGGTCCCCGCAAGGCACGATGCGGGGGTGCTGATTTTTGTTTCTGAGTAGAAAAATGTGACTGCCCTTGATTTGGTGGTTTGGATATTCTTGCCTTGAGCGTAGTCGAAAGGTGGTGATGGGCAATTCTTAGTTGAAAAATGTGACTGCACTTGAGTTAAAAGTTGTATGTTGTAGGTTGAAGGTTGAGGGATTCAGGCAGAATGAAATTTCGTTCTTCAATTATGATTTATTTTACAACTGCTAAAGTTGCAGGTGCTCCTTTCTCAAGATGTTTATTTGAATTTTGTTAACTAGAAATGAATATTGAATGGTGGCATTCTATCCGGCTTCCGACAAAAAATACTTAATCCTTCATCCTTAATCCTAATCCGCTTCTCTCCCTCTCCAGCCCTAAATATTCCACGGAGGAATAGATAGAATCGGAATGAGATGCAGAATGAGAACTGGAAATAGGGGGATGGAGAAGCAGAACAATAATGCAGAGATGAGCAAAAGAAGCAGTATAAACTTCATCCTGTTAAGAAATAAAAAATTCTTAATCCTTAATTTTTAATCTTTAATCCTACAAGGAGGGCGGGGTGAGGAGGAAGAGGAATTAGTGGCTGCTAAAGCTGCTAGTTTGTCGTACAAAATGTTCTTAATGAATATTGAGTAACAAGAAGTTAATATTGAATAATGGCATGAAAAAAGCCAGAAGCAAAAAAACCTTATATCTGCATCCTTTTTCGTATTTTAGCCTCATGAAGTTATTCCGGATCAGTTTTTTAATCATTGTTTTCAGCATTATCGCTTGCGGCGTGGAGGCCCAAAACAGAGGAAACGTCTGGTGCTTTGGCGACAGTGCAGGTTTGAATTTTAATACACCCGGTAATATACCCACTTCATTTAAGGCAAATCATTTATCAAAAGGAAGTTGTGTCTCTATTTGTGATGCAAATTATAATTTACTATTCTATGCTTATACTCAAGCAGGTGTGATTGGGCCTACAACTGTAGTGATAGATAGTTCATTTAATATTATGAGTAATGGCAGTAATATTATAGGAGGAGGTTCGTATAATGAATTGTGTATAATTCCTAATCCTAGTGATTCAAATTTATTTTATTTATTTACAACTGCTATTTTAGGAAGTTCCCAAGGTTTATATTACTCAGTAATTAACAAAACACTCAACAACGGTTTAGGTGCCATAACTTTAAAAAATATTTTTATTTCAAGTACAGATTATTTTGATGGATTGATTGGTATCTGCCATGGAAATGGTCGAGATTGGTGGTTGATATTACACCATTGGAACGGCTCAAATACTTTTGATAAGTTTTTAATTTCGCCAACAGGAATTGCGAATGTAACTAGTCAATCAATTGGAATTAATTTTGATTCAGATATTGGAGATTTTTCATTTGCATATCTTACTAATAAATTTATAAGTGTGACCTTGAATACAGAAATTCAAGTTTTAGATTTTGATAGGTGTACTGGTGTATTTTCAAATCCTATAATAATACAAAATGGAGGATTTGCCGCATTTGGATCAGTTGGCTGTTCTGTTGCTCCAAACGGTAGTTTAGTTTATATTTCAAATACTAATAATTTTAGCGATTCGTTGCGACTCTATCAGTATGATTTAAATGCAACAAATATTAATCAAAGCAGGCAAACCATATTTACACAAAAAGTACCCGCATCCGGAGGGTTCCATGCTCTTGGTCCAGACGGCAAAATATACATAAGCTGTTTATATGAATATGGTTATCCTTATGCCGATAGCATTCATAATGTTTATTCGGATAATCTCAGTGTAATTAATTATCCGGATAGTACTGGACTGGCCTGTGATTTTCAACCATTTTCTGTTAACCTTGGTGGCCAAAGAACTTATTGGGGACTTCCAAACAATCCTAATTACGAAGCTGGAGCATGGTTAGGAAGTCCTTGCGACACTTTAGTTAGTTTGCCATCCGATGATGAAATTCAACATATTTCGTTAAATGTTTTTTTATAACAGTAACTGGACAATGTTATTTATAAATGCCTCCAACCTAAAAAGCAAAACCGGCAAGTTAATGGTGTATGATATGCAAGGTAAAATTATTCATTCAGAGCCTTTGCGACTACAAAATGGGTACTATACGAAAGATTTGTCTATGATAGGTAGGGCTGAGGGAGTTTATCTGGTGGTTGTGGAGACGGAACAGGAGCGGTTGGTGAAGAAGGTTTTAATTGATTGATGTGCTGGTGTGCTGATTTGCTAATTGTTTTGCCTCAGTAAAAAGATGTGACTGCTCTTGATTTGGTGGTTTGATGATTTGGTGGTTTGGTGATTTTTTGTTTCTGAATAAATAGAAGTGACTGCTTTTTTTTGTGCTAATACTTGCCTTGAGTCCGCCGGTTAGCGGATCGAAAGGTGATCAGTAATTAGTTATCAGTTATTGGTGAACAGTTGACCTGTTATGAGCGTTTCTCAGTTTATGGGGTACAAAGATTTTCTCATCTCAGCGCGCCAGCGCAATTTCTCGGCGTCTCCCAAACTCTGCGTTCAAAAAAAGTCATAGGTCATAAGCCATAAGGGGAGTTTATCGGAGGAAGTTTAATTCGTAATCTCCAAAATGCTTTTTATTGAATAGTGAGAAACAAGAAGTAATAATTGAATAATATTTTGCTCCTGATTTCCTTATTCAATTTGTAATATTCAATATTTGTTATTCAATATTTTGAAACTGCTATAGAACAAAAATTATGCGCAGAATTAAATCCTGACATTTATCATCTATAATCTATCATCAATTTCCGCTTGTACATTTGAATCGTATTCTCAAGTCCATAATACAGTGCATCACTAATTAATGCATGGCCAATAGATACCTCCTGAAGGTGCGGGATTTTATGAGCGAAGAAGGCCAGATTTTCGAGGCTTAAGTCGTGACCTGCGTTTAGGCCCAGACCGTTAGCATTGGCTGCTTCTGCTGCAGCAATGAAAGGTGAAATTGCTTTATCCTTATTTTCTTTATACCCAACAGCATAACTTTCGGTGTACAGTTCAATGCGATCGGTTCCCGTTTCAGCAGCATGTTTTATGAGTTCGGGATCGGGATTCATGAAAACAGAAACACGAAGTCCTGCAGCCTTTAATTCACCGATAATTTTTTTCAAAAGCGATTTTTGTTCTATGGTATTCCAGCCGGCATTGGATGTCAACACATCGGGTGGATCGGGAACTAGTGTTACTTGCACAGGCCTGGTGGCCAGGACAAGTTTCATGAATTCCGGAGAAGGATATCCTTCAATATTAAATTCGGTTGTTACTACTTTTTTCAGTTCCACCACATCGCTATACCGGATATGTCTTTCATCGGGCCGGGGATGTACCGTTATGCCATCTGCGCCAAAGCGTTCGCAATCAATTGCCACTTGAATTACATTGGGGGTATTGCCTCCGCGGGCATTTCTGAGAGTGGCTATTTTGTTTATATTAACGCTTAACTTGATCATGCTTAACGAATTTAACGATTCAGGACTTTACGCTGCAAATGTATCAGGTTAATGAAACAATTACAGCAAAATATTTCAATTTGTATTTACTGTGATCGTACTTTCAATATATAGGTTGTCAAGGTTGTTTCGGGTTTTGGTCAAAGATTCGCTATCAAAATCCTACCTAATTAATTCATTGAGAAACAGATGCTTTGTTTTGAGCAATGGAACAGAACTTATGTAAACCGGAGCAAATGAACGCTATTGCTGTCATAAACGGAATTCTTCTTACCTTTCGAAACAACAGTATTTTATCCGCCAAGTAATTTGAAGTTTATAGAAATTCATGTCTGATCTTCCAAATCTTTATATACCCGGAGCGATGAAATCAGGGACCAGCTCTCTGTGGAAGTATTTAGACAAGCATCCTGATATTTTCATGTCTGAAATCAAAGAACCCAGCTTCTGGATTGATGATAAAAATATCCTGACCTCGAATCGTACAGAATGTTATTCAGCAACGGCAGCAATCATTTATACCGTGGAGATGCCAGTGCCATGTATATGGCATTTGATACATTTGCTGAAAGGATTAAAATCCATACTCCCGATGCAAAATTAATTTGCATCCTTCGCAATCCCATTGACCGCGTTTGGTCGCATTACTGGTTTCTCAGAGGAAGAGGCTTTGCTCGTATGCCTTTCAAAGAAACATTTTTGGAAAGCGTGAATGCAACCCCTGATTTCAGTCAGCTCTCCATAACCGATAAAGGACAATACTATTACAGTTTTGGTCTTTATGGTAGATCACTTTCCAGAATCTATGATAAATTCGATCGTGCCAATATCCTGATTCTTGAAACCACTCAATTAAAAAACTTTCCACTTGAAACAGTAAATTCATGTTTCAGATTTTTGAATCTTTCCGAATTAAAAGAAATTACTGAAGAAAATCTTAATCCGACTATACTGTTATCGGACCCCGATGCATACTATAAGAGATTGAATTTTATGTATGGAAATAATCCTTTTAAGAGTTTACTGAAGAATATTATTCCAAAGTCGTTTGGTCAAAAGTTCAGAAAAGGAATTTCAGATACTATGTACGCTGCGATGACAACCAAACAAGCTTACCCTGCGATGACAATAGAAGATAGGAATTGGGTAGCATCCTATTACAGGGATGATGTTGCTTTATTGAAGCAAGTTACAGGCATGTCATTCCCGGAATGGCAGGATTTTACCTGATTTATTTTTAGTTTGAATAATCGGCTTGTCTTTTGCAGAGATACTTTCCTATCTGAAATAAATTAATATTGCCACTATTCGTCATACAAATGTATTATGTTTGCGGCGATACAACCATTCCACTGTTTCAATCGTATATTTACTGAATGTTACTAAGAAATCTCATAAAGGATCTGATTCCGCCCCTCAAGACTACCGATACAGCCCGGCAGGCATTGAGGTGGATGGCTGAATTCAGACATAGCAACCTGCCGGTCATAGGCCGCACAGGTTATATGGGATTGGTTTACGAGACCGATTTGCAGAAACTCGAAAATCTGGATGTGCCGCTTCACAGCCTTTCAATTCCCTTTAACCGATTGTTTGTGAACGAGTACCAGCATATTTTTGATGCAATTAAGTTTGCTGCAAACAACGACTTTTCGATCATTCCGGTGCTCAACGACAAAGATCAGTACATCGGTTTAGTTACTATTTTCGATATCATCCATGCTTTGGCAGAAGCCAATTCGGTTCAAAATCCCGGAGGTATTGTGGTGTTGGAAGTCGATCGCAAAGATTATTCTTTGGGAGAAATTTCCCGCATTGCAGAATCGGAGGGAGCCCAGATATTAAGTGCCAGTGCTATAGTAACTGCTGATCCTGACCGCATTGAAGTTACTTTAAAAATCAACCGCATTGATCTTACCCGTATTTTGGCAGGATTTTACCGCCACAATTACGATGTGAAAGCATCTTATCATCAAAGTGAATTTCAGCAGGATCTGCAATCACGCTATGATGCTTTCATGAACTATCTCAAAATGTAACTTTGCTGCAATTTATAGCAGATGAGATTTACCGGAATATTCTTATTCTTTGCTTTAGCATTTTCCTTTGCGGGAAGAAGTGCTGAATCGTTCCCGCTGAATTGTTCTTGGGAAGCCGATACGCTTTTAACCGACAACGATACCATAATTATTTCGCAGCTCATCATTACCGGAAATCAGGTAACACGCATGAGTATTATTCAACGGGAACTGGTGATTCATGAACTTGATACGCTTCCCAGAATTGTTTTTGAACGGGCTATTGAACGTACGAAGGAGAATCTGATGAATACTAATCTCTTCAATTTCGTTACTATTCAACACCAGAAACTATCGAACACTGAATATGCTGTAATAATTGATTTGAAAGAGCGGTGGTATGTTTTTCCGGTTCCTATTTTCGAGTTGGTAGATCGGAATTTTAATGAATTTGTGAAGTCGGGTGACTGGTCGAGGATCAATTACGGAGCTTATCTGAACTGGGATAATTTCAGAGGGATGAATGAATCATTACGATTGCTTTTTCGCTGGGGATACTCACAAAGAATAGGTGTTTCGTATGCCATTCCTTTTATCAATAAAAATCAGGAAGAAGGCCTGATTGTAGGTGCAAGCTTTTCGCGTAACAGGGAATCCGGATATAAAGTTGATGAAAGTAAATTGATTTTATTTAAGGATGAAAATGATTTTGTGAGAAAAGAAATAGCTGCAGGAATCAGATATACACATCGAAATGGTTTTTATGATACCGGAAGTTTTGCGGCAGAGTACAGATACAACAGTATCACTGATACCATCGCACAACTTAATCCGGAATTCCTTGGACAGGGACGAACCCGACAGGAATTAATCACACTCTCCTGGCAATTCCGCCGCGATCACCGCGATTTTAAAGTATATCCACTTAAAGGGTATTTATTTGAAGTTGATGTAGTAAAAAATGGAATCGGCATATTGGCCAATGAGCCTGATCTGATGTATCTGGCAGCACAGGTAAAATACTTCAAACAACTGGCACCAAGATGGTATACCACTCATGCTGTTAAAGGAAAATTATCGGGACAAAGTGATGCTTCATTTTTCAATACCCGTGGGTTTGGTTATGGCAATGAACTGGTTCGTGGCTATGAGTTTTATGTAATACCCGGGCAAAATTATATGCTATCAAGAAACAGTTTCAAATTCGCTTTATTACCTACAAGAGTGTTGGCATTACCATTTAACTTTCTGGAAAAATTCAGAACCATTCCCTATGCATTTTATCTGAATGCAAATTTTGATTTGG
The DNA here is from genome assembly GCA_016713525.1 of Bacteroidota bacterium. Classification (GTDB taxonomy): domain Bacteria; phylum Bacteroidota; class Bacteroidia; order AKYH767-A; family OLB10; genus JADKJB01. The sequence goes on from JADJOZ010000022.1 coordinate 25,506, forward strand.
GGTATGTGCGTGACCGGCAAACCCGGGAATTAAATCCACTGGCTAACACATTACAGTTAGGTTATGGGGTGGGATTAGATTATGTGACTTACTACAATCTGGTTTTCAGAATGGAATATTCATTCAATAAATTTGGTGAAAACGGATTTTTTCTGCACTTTACAGCACCTATTTGATTTAAGAACTTAAGATGATGAAAATTGCGATTTATGGTCGTTCCGGTTCGGTAGCCGTTGTACCTTTTGTTGAGAATCTGCTTAAAGAACTGAAGCGGGTAGGATTAACAGGAGTGATTTATCATCCGTTTTTAAACTTTCTCAAACATAATTCAACCATCGATCTCAACTATGAAACGTTTTCATCTCATGATGAAATAAGAGGTAAGGTCGATTTTTTGTTTAGTCTTGGTGGTGATGGTACCATGCTGGATACCATTTCATTGGTCCGCGATAGTGGCATTCCGATAGTCGGAATTAATACCGGACGTCTGGGATTTTTGGCCGGAATTTCGAAAGATGCGATTGGAAGCTGTCTCGACAGTCTCATTCAGGGCAGATATGATCTCGATCAGCGGTCATTGATACGTTTGGAAACTAACCGGTCACTTTTTGGGGAGGTGAATTATGCTTTAAACGAGATTACCATCCACAAAAAAGATAGTTCTTCCATGATCATAATCCATACTTACCTCAATGGTGAGTATCTCAATAGCTATTGGGCAGATGGATTGATTATCGCAACTCCCACAGGATCAACTGGTTATTCATTAAGTTGTGGTGGTCCCATCATAGTTCCGCAATCAGAAAATTTTGTCATTACGCCCATTGCTCCCCATAACCTTAATGTACGTCCCATCGTAGTATCGGATAAATATGTCATTTCGCTGGAAGTTGAAGGGCGCAGTCAGTATTTTCTGGCTTCCCTCGACAGCCGGTCGGTGACAATTGACTCCTCGATCCAGTTAGCTGCCCGGAAAGAAGATTTCATGGCAAAAATTGTCAGGTTGCATGACCAGAATTTCCTGGTAACGCTGAGAGACAAGCTGATGTGGGGTTTGGATGCCAGAAATTGACCAAAAAAAGTAAAACCTAAATTTGTTATTAACAAAATAATATTTATTTTTGTGGATAACGACTGAACTGATCATGAAAAAAAGCTACTTACTTCTCGTCCTTTCAATTTTGATTCTTCCAGGAATTGTGGAAGCTCAACGTTATAAACAACGCTGGAAATCATATCGTTCCGAATTACACTTCGGTATCGGGCCAAGTAACTTCCTGGGTGAACTGGGTGGTGCTGATCAGGTTGGAACCAACTATTTCAAAGATCTTGAATTTGGACAAACACGTTTGGCAGTTGCTGCCGGACTTCGTTACAAATTGAGCCAGGTTTTCGCTTTGAATACCAAATTGTCATATGGTAAAGTTTCCGGAAGTGACGATTTAACCAAAGAATTCTTCCGCAACTATCGTAATCTCGACTTCAAAACCAACATTTGGGAAGCTAGTACCAATTTAGAATTTGCATTTATCCGTGAGCAAGTCGGTCACCGTTATCGTTTGAAAGGTGTTCGTGGGCAACGTGGTTTTGAGATTTCAGCATATGGATTTGTTGGGGTAGGCGTATTTTACTTCAACCCAAAGGGTTCATTAGGCAGTGAATACGTAAGCTTACAATCACTTGGAACCGAAGGACAGGGAATTTCCAGTACTCGTAAGAAATACAGTAAAGTACAATTAGCCATTCCAATGGGAATTGGATTTAAGTATGCTATTGATCGTCGTTGGGGGTTGGCTTAGAGTACGGTATCCGTAAAACCTTCACCGATTATATCGATGATGCCAGTAAGACATACTACGACAATAACGAAATCCTCTCTTTCAATGGTGCTGTTGCTGCTGCGATGGCAGATAAATCGGATCAGGAATTCCCTTACATCACAGCTGCCGGACAGCAACGTGGAGATCCGAGAGATAAAGATGCTTATATGTTTGCTATCATTAGTATCAACTATAAAATCCGTACCGGTCGTTCAGCCTTCCCAATGTTCTAAGGTATAGGTAATATTTAAAAAGGTACGGCGTTTCAGATGCGGATATGCCGAAGTAATGTTGATGCTGATCAGAATTAGATTCCTCTTATTTTTACTATTGTTCACTTCCGGAGTTGTGCATGCACAAAGCTCCGAGATGGGAATATTTTTTGGGTACCGCAACCTACAAGGGTGAAATCAGCAATTCATTAGTGAATGCAAAGTCACTCAAACCTGCAATTGGAATTTTATATCGAAGAAATCTGAATAGTCACTGGGCATACCGGATTGGAATTACTTATGGTACTCCAAATGCAAGTGATGCCGATTCCGATGATCCTTACCAGCAACGAAGAAACCTGAGTTTTAGGTCCCGGACTCTCGACGGTCATTTTTTGTGGGAATTCAACTTTTTACCATACCAGATTGCCAATAACCGAACTCGTTTTGCACCATTTTATTTTGGGGGATTATCTGTTTACAGGTTTAATCCGCAGGCTGAATTAGGTGACGATTGGTATAATTTGCAACCTTTAGGGACTGAGGGTCAAGGAACTACAGCATATCCCGACCGTGAAAAGTACAAACGTTTGAAAGTTGCCATTCCATTTGGGGGAGGCTTTAAATTTAAATTGTCGAGGCGTTTTGGCATGACAGTCGAGGCCGGTGCCCGAAGGTTATTCACCGACTACTTCGATGATGTTAGTTCCACTTATGCCGATAAAGATATTTTGCTGGCTGAAAACGGGGAATTGGCGGTTATTTTTTCTGACCGAAGTATCGATGGGCAAGCACTGACCAATACCAACCGGCAGCGGGGGAATGCTTCCGATCGCGACTGGTATATGTTTACCGGAATTACCATCAGTTACTCGCTTTCCAAAAAATACAACGATAATTGTACCCCTTTTCGTGGGAAACTGCGTTAATGAGAAGAGCCATAAAGCTTATTTTATTACCTTTGACGCTTCCTTAAAAACTGATGAGTTTCAAAGATCAAATCATTGCCGAAAAATTGCCTTTGCACGTTGCCATTATTATGGATGGGAATGGCAGATGGGCTAAAAAGCAGGGGAAAATTAGAACGTTTGGCCATAAAGGTGGCGTTTTGGCAGTTCGTGATACTGTTGAAGGAGCGGCAGAACTGGGTGTGAAATTTCTTTCATTGTATGCTTTTTCCACTGAAAACTGGAAACGCCCCAGATGGGAAGTTGATGCCTTGATGGAACTCCTTGTGGATACCATCAGTAAGGAGACTAAAACGTTGATGGACAATAATATAAGTCTGCAAGCAATTGGTGACATGGACAGTTTACCACCCAAGTGCCTGAGACAATTACAGGAGACTATAAATATTACCTCGGCCAATACACGAATGACTCTCATTCTTGCGTTAAGCTACAGTTCCAGATGGGAGATTGTGAATGCAACGCGAAAAATTGCATCTCAGGTAGCATCGGGACAATTGAAACCGGAGGAAATTGATGATGAAGTTTTTGCCAAACAGCTTTGTACCTCATTTTGCCCCGATCCGGAATTACTAATCAGAACCAGCGGTGAACACCGAATCAGTAATTTTATGCTTTGGCAAATAGCTTATGCGGAATTATTTTTTACAGAGAAATTATGGCCTGACTTTAGGCGCGAAGATCTCTTTGAGGCCATTGTTGATTTCCAAAAACGCGACCGCAGATATGGCATGGTCAATGAAAAACAATCTGATGATCAACATGCTTAGGAAGTACCTGCTGTTAACAGCATTAATTTTTTGCTCTACCCTTGCCGCATTTGCTCAGGTGGCAGTGGGAGGCGATGATGATAATTTGATTGATTATGCGAATCCGAAAGATTATGAAATAGGTGGTATCACTGTTACCGGAGTAAAATTTCTGGATGAAAATGTATTGCGTACTTTATCTGGGTTAGCTGTTGGTGACAAAGTTCGTGTACCGGGTGATAAAATTTCGAAAGCTATCGAGAACTTGTGGAAACAGGGACTATTATCGGATATTAAAATTGTTGCCACCAAAATTCAGGATAAAAAAATATTCCTCGAACTACGTTTGCAGGAACGCCCACGTTTGTCGAAATTTTCTTTCACCGGAGTAAGTAAATCTGATGCCGATAAACTGCGTGAAAAAATTAAACTGGTTACAGGAAAAATCATTACAGAAAATTTAATTCAGACTACCGAGAATGAAGTCACCAAACATTTTGTTGACAAAGGATTTCTGAATGCTAAAACCAAAATTGATATCATTGATGAACCCAAAGCACCCAACAATCAGATGTTGGTCATCAATGTAATGAAGGGCCCGCGGGTAAAAATTAATTCATTAACCTTTGTTGGTGTGACGCAATTTAAAGAGTCAAAATTGCGCAGGACCATGAAAGATACCAAAGTTAAACACTGGTATCGTTTGTTCAGCACTTCGAAATTTATTGAAGATTTGTATGAAGAAGATCAGTTAAAAATTATTGCCAAATATCAGGACAAAGGTTACCGTGATGCGAAAATTGTATCGGATACTGTTTATACACATAATGAAAAGTCAGTAGATATTCGTGTAACAATTGATGAAGGTCCCCGATACTATTTCAGAAATATTAACTGGATAGGAAACACGAAATATGCGGCTCGTGATCTTGATCGTGTTTTGAATATTAAAAAAGGTGAAGTATTCAATCAGGCAAAACTCGATGAAGCACTTTTTGGCAGCCAGTCAGGACGTGACGTTACTTCACTTTACATGGACAATGGATACTTGTTCTTTTCAGTAACTCCGGTTGAGGTTCAGGTGGTAGGTGATTCCATCGATTATGAAATGCGAATTTACGAAGGTAAGCAGGCCATAGTAAACAAAATTACCATTGTTGGAAATACAAAAACAAACGACAAGGTTATCATGCGTGAAATTCGTACGAAACCGGGTCAGTTATTTTCAAGAAATGATATTATCAGAACACAGCGTGAGTTGGCACAGTTGGGATATTTTGATCAGGAAAAACTTGGTGTAAATCCGAAACCAAATCCGGAAGAGGGTACTGTTGATATTGAGTATGTAGTTGAAGAGCGTCCATCCGATCAGGTTGAATTGTCGGGTGGTTGGGGTGCCGGTCAGATTGTAGGTACGCTTGGTGTGACCTTTAATAACTTCTCAGCAAGAAACTTCTTTAAGGGAGCATCCTGGCAACCGTTGCCATCAGGTGATGGTCAGCGATTGAGTTTACGTGCGCAGACTAATGGTAAATATTATCAGTCATACAGTGCCTCTTTCACAGAGCCCTGGTTAGGTGGTAAAAAACCAAATGCATTGAGTGTTTCTGTTTTCAGATCGGTACAAACCAACGGATTGAAAAAATCGGATGACAGCAGACAGGCGATTGCAATAAACGGGTTATCGGTAGGATTGGGGCAGCGGTTAACAGTTCCAGATGATTATTTTAACATTTACCATGAGGCCAGTTTCCAGCATTATGAACTCGACAATTACAGTTCCACATTCCTTTTCAGTGATGGGTATGCCAACAACATTAGTTTCCAGGAAACTATCAGCAGAAATTCGGTTGATGCACCTATTTATCCAAGGATCGGCTCTCAGTTCTCATTCACATTACAATTAACACCGCCTTATTCTTTATTTTCAAATAAAGATTATTCCACTGCTACAGATCAGGAGAAGTACAAATTTATTGAGTATCACAAATGGAAATTTGGTGCTTCGTGGTTTACGCCTTTAGCTTGGAATAAACTGGTATTAAATGTAAAAGCCAATTTCGGATTCTTAGGCTACTACAATAAAGGAATCGGCCAGTCGCCATTTGAGCGTTTTTACCTGGGTGGGGATGGATTATCAGGGTTCTCATTGGATGGTCGTGAAATCATTGCTCAGCGCGGTTATCCCAACAATTCCCTCAACCCGAACGGGGGTGGCACAATTTATGATAAGTACACGATCGAAGTCAGATACCCCCTATCATTGAACCCTTCAGCCACCATTTATGCCTTAGGATTTCTGGAAGCAGGAAATGCCTTCAGCCGATTCCGGGAATACAGTCCTTTTAATGTAAAAAGGGCAGCCGGTGGTGGAGTTCGGATCTTCCTGCCAATGTTTGGTTTGCTGGGGTTAGATTGGGGCTATGGTTTCGACAATTTACCGGGAACTACGGGCAAAAACGGTGGTGAATTCCACTTCACTATTGGTCAGCAGTTCTAAAAAATTATTAATTTTGCAAACCTTTAAAAACAGTTCATTATGAAAAAGTTAACCGTGCTCTTCACCGTTCTGGCCACTTTGCTGTCGGCTGGTTCATTTGCTCAGAAATATTGTTATGTCGATACCGAATACATCCTTGAAAATATCACCGAGTATAAAGCGGCACAACAACAACTAGATCAGTTATCGGTGAACTGGCAAAAAGAGATTGAAGCTAAATATGCTTTCATTGATAAATTATATAAAGATTTTCAGGCAGAGCAGATTTTGCTCACCGATGAGATGAAGCGCAAACGTGAGAATGAAATTGTCACCAAAGAAAAGGAGGTGAAAGATTTTCAGAAAACTAAATTCGGTTACGAAGGCGAATTATTTAAGAAGAAGCAGGAACTTGTAAAACCAATCCAGGATAAAATTTACAATGCCATCAAAAAAATGGCAACTGATCAGAGTTATGCCGTTGTATTCGACAAATCATCAGATTTGATCATGCTTTATGCAAACCCTAAATACGACAAGAGTGATGATATCTTAAATGCACTCGGTTATAAAGTAGGTAATAAAGAAGGTGGAAGCGGTTCCGGTCCAAAGACAGGTTCTACTCCGGGAGGATCATCACCAAAAACAACTCCTCCTGTAAGAGAAACGCCACCATCTGATTCAGACAATTCCAATATCAAACCAAAGTAATTTAACCCTAATCAAGTATAGTATTCAAAAATCAACCTATGACAAAATCTATTAAACTGCTGGCTATTATTTTTATACTGGCTACAGGTGCAATTCAGGCGCAGACCCTTAAGTTTGGTCACATTAACTCAACCCAGTTGCTTACGCAAATGCCGGAAACCAAAATGGCCGATTCCACATTACAAAAATTCGGAACCACTTTGGAGTCACAGTTAAAAACTATGACCAATGAATATCAGAGTAAAGTAACCGACTTCAGAGCGAATGAAGCTACTATGTCGGAGCCGATAAAAGAGGCGAAAGCAAAAGAAATCAATGATCTTGAAACAAGAATCCAGGATTTCCAGGAGTCGGCACAAACTTCATTGCAAAAAAAGAAAGAAGAAATCTATACCCCAATAATTAAAAAAGCTGAAGATGCCATTAAGGGTATTGCAAAAGAAAAAGGATACTCCTACATATTCGACACAAGTGTTGGAGTTGTTCTATTTGCTCAGGAATCTGACGACATTATGCCCTTGGTAAAAACCAAACTTGGTTTGAAATAATCCGGGGTTAAAATTTTAAAAAGCCATCTGTAAGGATGGCTTTTTTTGCTATCCTGTTATCGGTAAATACATATGTTTATTATATTCGCAGCCAAATGAAAGCTTCCAAAACAGTAAAATCGTCGAGTCCGATTGGAATATTCGATAGTGGTATTGGCGGATTAACTGTTGCCGATGCTATTCATAAATTATTGCCTGCCGAGACTTTAATCTATTTTGGTGATACCGCCCATCTTCCTTATGGCGATAAGGCACCGGAATCAATAAGAGCCTATTCGGTGAGAATTGCAGATTTTTGCTGGAGCATGGTTGCAAAATGATTGTTATAGCATGTAATACAGCATCCAGTATTGCCTATGAAGCGGTAAAGGAACATGTAGGTGCCAGAGCAACCGTAATTGATGTAATAAATCCTGTTGTTGCTGAGGTTAGCAGTATGAAGAAGATTACACATGTAGGAGTAATCGGAACCAGAGCAACAATTCGTTCCAATGCTTATGCGACCAGAATCGTCAGGCAGAATGAAAATCTGAAAGTTTCTTCGCTGGCTACACCTTTATTAGCACCTATGATTGAAGAAGGTTTTTTCAACAACAAAATCAGCCGCACCGTAATCAACAGTTATTTGTCGCGTCCTAAAATTAAAAAAATAGATGCACTAATTCTTGCATGCACACATTATCCTTTGATTAAAGCAGAAATAACAGAATATTACAAAGGGAATATTACTATAATTGATTCAGCAGCTATTGTAGCCCGCTTTGTCAAACAATCGTTAGCTGCCTCCAAATTACTTCATACCGGTAAAGCGGGTAAACACCGGTTTTATATTTCTGATTTTACGAAATCTTTTGAGCAGAGTACCAAAATCTTTTTTAAGGATAAACTGAAACTCGAACACAAAAATTTGTTGCAGTAATTTTTTAGTACAGCACAAACATTACCAACATAATAAATATCAGTGAAAAAAGCGCAGCAATGCTGTATATAAATAGCAGCGCAAACATTTTCACTATGGTTTTCATGTACGATTGATCATAAAAATTCCGGAAAGCAAATATGGTGTACAAAGTAATAATTAAAAACCACCATCCATCGAAATCGTGATCAACAAATTGTTCCAGAATTGTTTGCAATATTAGTGTGAGGAAAAGAAAGGAATAGAGATGAAAGGAAAAAATCAGATGATCGATGTAGAGGAATTTTCTTCTTACATACAATAACTTCAGTACTAAAGCAAATATCGGTATCAGGCAGAATATAATCCATGGTAATTTATTTATAATATAATCTTTGAATTTATTAAAATCGGATTGAGCAAACTTGATTACTTCGCCATAGTAAAAACGATTCCAGAAAGTATTTTCTATGTTGAGAGAATCCATTATTTCAATGGTGTTGATATGACCACGTTTCACCATCGCCTTGATGTCCTTATAATGATAATCATCAAGTCAGTTGTTCATCGATTGAAATGAGTTTTTAACCGAATCAAGCAGGGCTGCAGATTTTTTATCAGTAATTTATACGAAAGCGGACTATCTTCAATAACAATCAATGAGTCGGTTTCAATATTCAAGACACCGGTTGAATCATTTTCAACCAGTTTTTCAATTTCCTTTTTAGGGTCTTCTGAACCAAATGAAGCTATAAGAAAATAAAGAACGGTTATGGTAATAAACATCCGGATAGGATCGAGATAACGTTGCCGGCGACCACGGAGATATTCTTTCGAAAGCAAACCTGGACGGAATAGTAATGCTGGCACAGATTGGGTAAGTCTTGAATCGACCGACAAAAAGCCTTGGATTAACTCAAACATGAGATTTCCGAAAGGTTTGTCGTTTGTTATCGTTTTCCTGTCCGCATTCGGGACAAAAATTTTCCAGCTGCGGAAGTTCTTTTCCGCAGTTGGTACAATAAGGAGACTTAATCCTTTGCCGGCGCATTACCTGTTATGGTTGTTGATACCATTTAGAATAGAAGAGGTAATTTTTTGAAATCCGTTCATTAAATTCTTTGAAATGTTCAGGCGTCATTTGTTTCACCTTTTTGGCAGGAACACCGGCCCAGATACTGCCCGGTTCTACAATGGTATTTTCAAGCACCACAGCTCCAGCTGCAATCATGGAATTCGCACCAATCACGGCATTGTCCATGACAATTGCCCCCATTCCAATAAGTACATTGTCTTCAACAGTGCAACCGTGCACAATAGCAGCGTGACCGATAGAAACATTATTACCTATTAATGTAGCAGTTTTCTGATAAGTGCAATGTATAACTGCCTGATCCTGAATGTTTACACGATTTCCAATAGTGATCGTATTCACATCACCCCGAACAACAGCATTGAACCAAACAGAGCATTCATCTCCCATGATTACTTCACCGGTAATGGTTGCATTATCAGCCAGATAACAATCTTTTCCAAAAACCGGTAAAATGCCTCTGACAGGTAAAATAAGTGCCATATTTTTCAGTTATAAGGGAACGAAGATAACCAGTTCATTGGAAATTTTTGTAATTTTACGGAACGATGCGAAACCGATCTATTTATTTTCTGTTTGTGGCGATGGCCGGATTGGCCTTACTGGCAGGTTGTCAGGATGAGGATGAATATTCAGATATTCCGGAAATTAAATTCGTGAGTCTTGAAAAGTTCGATTACACCACACCATTTGATTCCTTATCACTCACTTTTTCGTTTACCGATGGTGATGGTGATTTAGGCGTTGCTTCCAATGATACTGCCACTCGTGATGTAATAGCAACTATGTATGAAATGAAAGATGGTGTTTTTGTGCCATGGGATGATGGTAATCCATTTTTGAAGTACGCACTTCCTTACATGGAACCTCGTGGCAGCAATGCATCGTTGAAAGGTGATATTTCCATTTCAATGAGCTTTAATTTGCTCCAGCCAAACGACACCATTAAATATGATGTGTATATTGTTGATCGTGCCGGAAATAAAAGCAACACCATTACTACTTCTACAGTAATTACACAGGTGCAGTAATTATTCCATCCAGCGTTTGTACCACATCTGGAAAACAAAAATTTCATAGATCCTATCGAAGCAATGTTCATTGCCCGCCATGTAGTATTCGTATAATCCACGAACTTTTTTAACAGAAAATATTTTCTGACGACGTAAAAATGCCGGATCAAAGGCTTCGTCAAATAAAGGCTTCAGTTCTTTCAATCCCCAGGTACTTATTGGTAAACCAAAGCCTTGTTTTGGTCGGTCTACTAATTCTTTAGGAATGTGGCGGTGTACCACATTGCGAAGGATAGATTTTCCTACACCATTTCGCATTTTATAATCTGCAGGCAATGTAGCAGCAAATTCTGCGATTCTGTGATCCAGAAGAGGCTCACGTCCTTCTAAGCTGAGAAAGGATGTTGCTCTGTCGACTTTCGCCAGGATATCATCTACCAGATAGGTTTGATAATCGATAGCAATTACCCGGTCAATTTCTTCATTGTTTTTATTCAGCAGGTGCCCATTCATGAACTTGCTGTATAAATGTTTTGTTTTTATCTTTAGAAAAGAACTGATTTCCGCTTCTGTGAAAGTTTGATTCAGTGCATTTAGCATCATCGCACCATCACGTGCCTGAAGATAACTTTGAATCCTGCTCAATCGATCTACATGATGCAAAGATTTGGTTCGAAACCGATTAATAAATTCAATAGACTTTGCACCTCCACGTTTTACAATATCTGGAAGACCAATAAATCTGTCGATTTGTTTGCGTGCCTCAAAATATTTAGAATAGCCTGCAAAAACTTCATCACCACCATCTGCGCTAAGCACCACTTTCACATGTTTGCTGGCGAGTTTGCAGACTAAAATATTGGGAATAGCACCACCATCGGCAAGTGGTTCATCATATACATCAGGTAGATCCTGAATAATTTCGGTAGCTTCTTTTTCGCTACACAAATATTCGTGATGATCGGTTCCCAGGTAATTTGAAACACCTTTTGCAAAATGCGATTCGTTGAATAATTCATTCTCGAACCCAATAGTAAATGTCTTTAGTTTCTGAGTTTGATTTTTTTGAATCAGAGCAGTAACACCGGAGCTATCGTATCCGCCACTCAGGAAAACTCCAACAGGAACATCGGAAATCATTCGGTAGTTGAACGATGAAATCAATAGTTTCTCGAGTTCATCAGTTGCTTCTTCGTAAGATATTTTTAATTTAGGTTTATTGAATGCATCCAGAATATTCCAGTATGATTTCAATTCTATTTTTCTGCTTCTCAGATTAAATTCGAGATGAGAACCCGGACTTAGTTTCTGTGTATTTTTAAAAATAGAGTAGGGCGCAGGAATGTATCCATGATGGAAATACAGACGAAGCGAATCGAAATCTATTTTCTTTTTAAAGCCAGGATGTTGATGAAAAGCTTTTAACTCCGATGCAAAAGAAATAAAGTTCCATCCCAATAGTAATACATTGGCTTTACGCCTGCACGATCGCGGAATATATGAACTTTATTGGATGAAGGATTATAAATTACAATGGCAAACATGCCAATGAATTTATGCACGCACTCATGTCCCCAGGCCTGAAATGATTTTAAAACTACTTCAGTATCTGAATGACTTTTGAATGCATGACCCAATGCTTCCAGTTCTTTTCTGATTTCAGCGTAATTGTAAACTTCGCCATTGAAAACCAAAATATCACCATTGATTTCGTTTATCATGGGCTGATGTCCCAAAGGAGATAAATCAATTACCGATAATCTGCGAAAACCAAGTCCTACAGTAGCATCCCCAAAGTGACGCAATTCGCCACCTTCATCATCGGGTCCGCGATGCGCAATTGATCGGGTCATTTTCCCAGAATTTCTTCATTGGAAGACCTCGAAAAGTCAATAAATCCAGCTAATCCACACATGTTTAATAATACTCAAACCCGATGCTAAGGTTACATGAAAACGCCGGTTTCTGCATATTGTTAACCTGATATGCAGAAACCGGCAGAAAGTATTTTTAATTATTTGAAAACGAAAAAGTTAGGTGCAATGCCTACTTCCATTGAATCTATTACATTTCCCGATAACTCATACCTGAATATATGACCATTTTGAGTGAAACCGGGCACAAATCCCCCATAAATGGTTCCATAAACCGGATGCACGCCTAAGCCATAAAACAACCTATCAATTAACGGAACGAGTCCGCTTACCGATGGATTTGAGATGCTGGTTTTGCATACTTTTCCGGTATAGGCATCAGAACCATTTAAGAAATAGAGATCTGTGCCTGCACCATTTTTAGTGAGTTTTACAGGATGTTCGAACTGTCCCATTGGCAGACTTGTTTCAATGGTTTGATTGGAGGAATTTATTTTCCACAGAGAGCCTGCAATATCATCGGCTGTTCCACCGGTGAAATCTGGTCCTGTACTTCCGCTGCAAAGCACCCAGATTTTTCCATTCGCATCGGTACAAATGCTGTTGGGATTCACACCCACCGTAACCGTTGTTAAAACCGTTTCAGCAGCCAGATCAATCACGGTGACTGTATTATCGGTACCAAAACCACCCACATTCACTACAAATAATTTGTTGGAGGTAATCACCATTTGTTCTGGACCATTTCCTGTTGGAATGGTGTTGGTAATGGTGTTTGTGGCGAGGTCAATTACTTTAATATTATTATCAAACCAATCGCTTACATATCCTTTGTTATTTGATGATATGAAATAACGTGGACTTTGAAACCCTGTGATCGTTGCTATGCTTTGCATATTGTTCAAGTCGACTACTTCAATTTTTTGTGAATTATTTACAACAATATAACCTTTATTGTTGAGGATAGTCATTGATTGCGCAACATCTCCCAAAGGAAAACCATTGGAAATTGCGAACACATCATTCGACATGGTGCCATCTTGAAGATTCAGATAAGATACGGATGAATTTCCGGCACCATAGGAACCTTCATTTACAATATAAACACCGTTAGTAAAATAATTTACCTGAAAATCTTTCTTGTTATCTTTTGAACAGGAAGAAAAAGTAATGACCGGAATGGTTAACAGTAGCAGAAGTTTTAAATTTAGTTTCATTTTATATTAAGGTTTTATGATAGTTAGTAGTGATTTAAATTCAATGTTATTCCGGTGCTGATCCATCTGCCTGGCATTGGTCGGTAAGCCATTACCTGATATTGTGCATCAAAAAGATTCATCACCCGGAAATATAATCTGATACCCGTTTTTTGAATGTTAATATTTTTGGAAAGCGTCACGTTAGCTGTTGTATAATCATTCAGATGACTATTGTTGTCAGCTGTTGTATAAGTTATGCCTGTAAAATTCTGCTGATACGAAAGCATAAACTGATGCCAATGCAAATGTATTAATCCGGCCATGCGATGTTCGGGTATGTATGGAATTTGTTTATCGATGATAGCAGCACTATGTGGATTCTCAGATGCAACAATGGCAGAAATATTCCAGGAGTAATTAGCATTTAAAGTAAGCATCAGTTTGCCTGCTGATTTCGTCCATGACATTTGAGCTTCCACACCTTTAATCTGTACCTGCTGCAAATTATCGGGTGAATGAATTCCTCCTGTTGTTGGTTGCCAACGTATCCAGTTATCGACATTGCTGAAAAAGCCTGTAATTCTTAAATGAGGGAAAACAGAATCACCTGGAAACAGCGAAATGCCGGCCTCATGACTAAAAGCTGTTTCTGTTTTTAGGTGTGCATTTCCTCCGGGAATCCAATACAAATCATTCATGGAAGGAATACTGTAACTGATTCCGGAATTAGCAACTAAATACAATTTGTTACTTAACAAATTTCCAATAAATCCTATTGAAGGTGCTACAGGAGGGTTTTGTACATTGGTAAATTCTGCTCTCAGAGAAGCATGAAAATCCCATCCTGAAAAAGGCCGAAACGAAATTCCGGAGAACAGGGAAGTAGTATTTCTTTGTCGCTGCTGATCATATTCTTTGAAAGAAGCTTGTGCAAGGCTAGAACTTACACCCGAATTGATGATGATTTTATCGTTGTAAAAATATCTCCATTCAATTTCGCTATTGTAATTTTTTACTAAATAATCGAGGTCGAGTGCAGATTTAGAATCCACATAAAACTGATATTCCTGAAACCATCCGGCACTTACTTTAAAGCTATGTTTATTAATTAAAATTCTGTAGTTAAGATAGGTTCTGAGCACACTGTCACGTTGTTCAGCATGACTCTCCGGTACCGTCATTAAGGGAGGGATTTCGCGATTAGTGAACTGATACCAAATACCTGCACTTAAATATTGATTGGAGCCAGTTTTAAAACAGAAATCCTGCAAAAAACCATAACCGGAAACAGCACCATGTGTTTGTTTTACTTCCGGCTTCAGCCGATGGGTTGTGTTAATGTATGTGAAGTCGTTTTCAGAGGTGTGATAAAATACTTTAGTTGCTGAAGTAACGTGATCATTAGAGAAATCTACGGAAGCATTCCCCTGATAATTTCCAAAACTTCCTGTTTCAAAATTCAGCATCGATTTAAATGCTTTTTTAAATTCAGGTTTGTGGTTATTCAGAATTAGTGTGCTTCCCAAAGCAGCATTACCATTCACCGGCGATGAACCTCCATGAATAAGTTGTATATTGTCGGTGATAAATGATGGAATAATGGAAAGGTCACTTAATCCCAGACTTGCAGAATTAATATTAAAACCATTCCTCAATACATTATTATGCCTAGCTTCGGTACCTCTGGCCGAAATTACTGCAACTCCACCGGCACCATAGCTCTTAATAAACATAGCCGAATTTTGCTGCAAAAGTTCTGCAATAGTTTGATTGGGTGCCAATGAAATTGTTGACGAATCAAAATTGGTGATGTGTGAGCCCTGATCAAAAAGATTATTGCGGTCGGAATGAATTTCAACTTCTTTCAAACGGATAGTATCAGAAGTTTGTGCAGCACTATTTAAGACAGGAAATATTCCTGAAACAGTGAGTAAACAAAACATCCTGAACAATGGCATACTGAAATAATTTCCAGAATTCGATGAAATGGCAAGCGGATATGATTCAGTTTAATGAATCGTTTCAACTCACTGCTTTTCCTCCGAAAGACTGCTTAAGTTATATTAATATGGCAGGTCTT
This sequence comes from Bacteroidota bacterium, assembly GCA_016713525.1. GTDB lineage: Bacteria > Bacteroidota > Bacteroidia > AKYH767-A > OLB10 > JADKJB01. The sequence goes on from JADJOZ010000022.1 coordinate 41,150, forward strand.
CTGACTCACCTTCCCTTGGGTGCCTTCCCGGATCTTTGAGAAATCCAGTGGCATGAATACCCTAAAGGTTCAATTCAGGCTTACAGCAGCGGGGACTGTTCCGGATTTTCACCGGGATTCCCTTTTAATAACCGGGATTAATTCCGGTTAACCATATTTTGTGCAATAATAGTATTTAAAAGTTAAACAAAGCCAATTCCTCAAAAGTTTTTTCATCCTTTAAAAGGGGAAATAGTACTTTTAGGGTTTGGAATAAATTGTCTAATTCTATGATAAAGAAGTATTTACTTGTAGTTATGTTGTTGAGTAGTGCTCAATCAATGGCACAAAAAGTCAATATATCAGTTGCCAGCGGATATATGGTTGGTGATAAATTTGATTCTTTTTATGAGAACGATTCCTATTATTTCAGTAAAGTTTCGGATGGCTGGCAGATTGGTGCCGGAGTTGAATATTTGATGCCAACCAATTATAGTATCGATTTTAATTATTTTTTCCAATCCACAACTGCTCCAACAACATTTAGTATTGATTCGTTAAGGGCATTTGCTGATTTTGATTTAACACTTCACAACGTGGTATTTGGTTTCAACAAACATTTAGCTTCTGACAACGGTTTGTACGATGTTTATGGTGGGATAACAACAGGTATTCTATTTGCAGCCATCAGTGAAGATGCATCTGGATATGATGCAAGTTCTGTAAATTTCACCTGGGGTGCAAAGGCTGGTTGTAATCTTTTTCTTTCGCCTGTTGTAGGATTAAAATTGCAGACACAATTAATTACAGCAGTGCAAGCTATGGGAGGTGAACTTTATTTCGATGAAGCCGGAAAATTACCTGGCTTAAAAACGAAATCTAACCTGTATCAATTTTCAGTTTTGGGCGGAATTGTTTTTAAGTTAGGAAAGCAATCGCAAAATTAAATTAGGTATTTCAGACTATTTTATTTTTTAGGAATTCTTTAAGAATCAACCGTAATTCCTGATTTTGTTTACCCTCAAAAACGGCATTTGGAATCGTAGTAAAATCGGGTAATGACTCACTTTGTTGGATATAACGGATTCCGTATATATGAAATATGTGTGCTGCCAGGTATTCCTGTTCGGTTTGTCCGGGAGTAGGAATGGTAACTATTCGCGGATGTTGCAAAGTAAGCAGATCCATCAGCGTGGAGTAACCGGGTCTGCAAATTACCCATGTTTCGGGATGTAAAATGGTGAGCAGTTGTTCATCACTGATTGCTGAAATGGTAGTGCAGTTTGCAACCGTTTGAGTGATGTTTGTTTCGGGTTTCCCTGTATGATCAATGATGGTTGTTCACAATTTTGAAAGTAGTTTTGCAATTTATTTTCAAGCAAGGTTCGTTGTGGCTCGACACCTGAAAGCAGTGCTATGAAGTGATATTTTTTTTCGGTTGGTTTTGGTAAGGATGAGAATCTCGATATAAGGCCGATATGTTTGTGGGGCAGATCAGCTTCAGCAATTTCAGAAAGCTTTCCGGAAAGATTGTGTGGAGGTTTGAGATCAGGAATCCACAATTCATCAAATTTTTGCAATCGATTTTTGTGTAATCGTAGCAGGAGTGGTTCCAGGAAGCGAAGTGATTTTCCTGCCTGAATATTTATCTGGTGACAGATTATAGCAGCAGGAATTTCAGGATGATACAAACCATAGCGGTTATCGGAAATTATATGCGTGAAACTATGTTCCTGAATCACCTGCAGTAATGCTTCATGTTCCTTTTCAATCGCCTTCAAAATGGAAGGAAATTGTCTGGCAATTGCCATGGTCATGGAGCCCTTGTCGGGATAAGAAATTCGTATTCCCGGCAATGTGACAAACAATAAATTCGGGAAAGTCTGTTTAAGAATAGCATAACCGCCATCTTCGGCAGCAATACCAACTTCACAACCCATGCTCACTAATTCCCTGATCACAGGAATCATGCGGGTGGCATGACCTAATCCCCAGTTTAGAGGGGAAACCAGAACTTTTGGTTGCTTGGATGGCATCCTGCAAAAGTAGGATAATGTATTGTGATTGCACAACGAAATGAATTGTGTATTTTCGCGGCAAAATTCAGCAGTAGTGGGAAAGGATAAATTAAGGCGATTTGCAGAACTGGAAACTTTAGACCGGGTTTTTCAGCCAAAGGGATTATTTCTCGATAAAGACTTTGAACTAAAAGGCAAGTGGGGCAATGAGGTCTTTGGGAATAACAAGCCAATTGTTGTGGAGCTGGGATGTGGTCGCGGGGAATATACGGTGGCACTCACCGGTTTTTATCCCGAGAAAAATTTCATAGGAATTGACATTAAAGGAGCCCGTTTGTGGCGTGGTGCTAAAACGGTTAATGAAGAACAAATTTTGAACGGTGCGTTTCTTCGCACACAAATAGAGCAGCTAGCGGCATTTTTTGCACCGGGAGAACTCAGCGAAATCTGGATTACTTTTCCAGATCCGCAGCCACAGAAAACCAGAGAAAACAGAAGGCTTACATCACCACGTTTTTTAGCTATGTACCGCTCCTTACTGATGGCGGGAGGAATAGTGCATTTAAAAACTGATAATCGCACTTTTTACGATTACACTTTGCTAAAACTTGCATCCGACAAGGTCACTATTCACCGGCAATCGACTGATGTGCATGTTGAATTTCCGGATGATCCTTTAATGGCAGTGCAAACTACGTATGAAAAAATATTCAGGGATCAGGGATTTTCTATTTGTTATGTATCTTTTTCATTCCAATAAAAAACGCCACAGTTTTAGCTGTGACGTTGTTATTTAACATCAAAATTCGTGTTAGTCTTTGATAAATTTCTTTACCATATTTTTTGATCCTGTTGTAACATTCACAAAATAAACACCGGCAGGAAGTTTAGAAATATCTGCTTTTATTTGATTCTCATAATTATCAAATTCGAGTACTGTTTTACCGATAACATTCACAACTTTTACTTCAGAAGCATTTGCAGGAATTCCTGAAATATACAAATCATCGGATGCCGGGTTCGGATAAACACTAAGTCGCCCGGCAGCATATGCGTCAGAAATGCCTACAGTAGTACCATTTTTTGCGGGAATTGAAATTCCGGTATGCGTATTTTTATTATCGCTTTGCGTTACAAAGACACTGATGTCGCAATTATCGATATTAAAATTAGCAGGCACAATATAAGAGTAAGTTCGGGTAACCAGCGTTCCCTGTGAAACAGTGGTTATAGTTTCGCCCCACTGACCGGTGAGTAAATTCCGGAGAATATGGTTGTGCGTATAATTTGCACCTCCACCGGATTGATAACCGATGACACCACTTTCAGTGAAGGCAACGTTCAGTTTATTGTCCTGGCTCTCGGAAGCGGTATAATAAAGCTCAACAGTCACCGATAATTCTCGTGTTGTTGCATTCCACGAGGTAGCGGCTCCAATGTTAACTGGTGAATTTCCGCCATTCAGAATAATATATGCTCCGGCACCCTGATTCGGATAGGCGGTATCCCACCAACCCGGACGGCGTATAGCAAGATTATTTGGAGGATTTTGAGGAAAATAAGGGGGTGCATTGTATGCGCCGGCCCAAACCAATCTGTTCATGGTTCCACTTGGGTAAGCTGCAACACCGGCAAAGGCATCAATCGGGTTGCCCCAGGGAGTGCGGAAATCGGGTTGACCCGCAGAGGGATTTGCAAATGATCCGGAATGAACATTAATCAGAACAACACGGCCGGGAAAAGCGTTATATAACTGATTAGCCCGGAAATGTCCGTCGGGACAATTCACGCAATTTACACCGGTAAACTCTTCCAGCACCGCATTTCGGGGCTGAACAGCTGTAGTTACCAGTGTTTGGGCCAATGCGGGCATGGCAGCAATCAGGGCAATTAGGGTAGGAGTAAAGAACTTTTTCATAGGCATTAAGGATTTAAGAAGTAAATTTAGAAAAAAAATGGGAATATGACAAGAATCATTAAAAAATAAGTGACTGAAAAGCAGTTATTTGCGTTTTTTTATGGTGCTTGCCAACAGGTGTTTACAATTTGATTTAAGCTATCGTGCCGAGGGGATTGTATTTCACAGTATTTTTGCATTTTAAGCGACTATTAGACGATTAACAACCATAATTTCATAAATAATGGAGCATACAACAGATACCCTGGAGAGGGTTATCATCAAGTTTGCCGGAGATTCCGGTGATGGAATGCAATTGACAGGTACGCAGTTCACGAATACTGCGGCTTTATTTGGTAACGATATCAGTACGTTTCCTGATTTCCCGGCTGAAATCAGGGCTCCTCAGGGAACACTGGCTGGTGTATCGGGTTATCAGTTGCACTTTGGAAGTACGAACATTTATTCGCCCGGCGACAAGTGTGATGTTTTAGTGGTAATGAATGCTGCGGCATTGAAGGCTAATTTACGTCAGTTGAAACCAGGTGGAACAATTATAGCCAATACCGAAGGTTTTGATTCCAAGAATCTCCGTTTGGCCAATATTGCCGAAACTGATCATCCATTAGAAAATGGTTCACTGGATAAATTCCGGGTTATAAAAATTGATGTCACCAAAATGACCCGTGCGGCATTAACTGATTCGGGATTGGGAGTAAAAGAAATTGATCGTTCCAAGAACATGTTTGTACTTGGATTTTTATATTGGATGTACAATCGATCACTCGAAAATTCAATTCGTTTTCTGGAAGAGAAATTTTCGAAGAAGCCGGATATCCTGAACGCAAATATTAAAATTCTTAAAGCCGGATTCAGCTACGGCGATACTACAGAAACTATCATGACACGTTATGTAGTAAATCCTGCGAAGATGATTCCGGGTGTTTATCGCAACATGATGGGAAATCAGGCGACTGCTTTAGGATTAATTGCTGCTGCTAAAAAATCGGGTTTGCAATTATTTTTTGGAACCTATCCAATCACACCTGCATCCGACATTCTACATGAGCTTGCAAAATATAAAAACTTTGGTGTCAGAACTTTTCAGGCTGAAGATGAAATTGCTGCTATTGCTTCGGTAATTGGTGCTTCTTTCGGTGGTGCTTTAGGCGTTACTGCTTCATCGGGACCGGGAATTGCATTGAAAGGCGAAGCTATGGGACTGGCAGTAATGCTGGAACTGCCGGTAGTAATTATCAACGTTCAGCGTGGTGGTCCATCTACAGGATTACCAACTAAAACGGAACAATCGGATTTAATGCAGGCATTATATGGCAGAAATGGTGAAGCACCTATGCCGGTTATTGCTGCTTCATCGCCTGCAGATTGTTTTGAAACGGTATTCGAAGCAACACGTTTGGCAATTGAGTTTATGACTCCTGTTTTATTCCTTTCGGATGGTTATATCGCAAATGGTGCTGAGCCATGGAGATTCCCACAGAGTGCCGATCTGAAAGAAATTGAAGTTAAATTTGCTACAGAGAAAAATGGCGAAAAGTATCTTCCTTACAAGAGAGATGAAAAATTATCCCGTCCATGGGCTATTCCGGGTACGAAAGGATTAGAGCATCGTATCGGAGGAATCGAGAAACAACATGAAACAGGAAATATCTCTTACGATTCAGAGAATCATGAATTCATGGTTCATATGCGTGAGAATAAAGTGGAAGGTATTGCCAATCATATTCCATTGCAGACTATTGACACCGGAACTGAAAAAGGAAAGTTGTTAATTTTAGGATGGGGATCAACTTACGGAGCAATAAAAACTGCTGTGCTTGAAGCAAGAGCTAAGGGTTATGATGTTTCACATGCTCATGTTCGCTATCTGAAACCATTCCCTAAAAATCTAGGTGAGGTATTGTACAATTTTGAACATGTTCTTATTCCAGAAATGAATAATGGACAACTGGTAAAAGTAATTCGCGATAAATTCATGATACCTGCAATTGCCTACAATAAAATTCAGGGCTTACCATTTAATGCAGGTGAAATCAGTGAGAAAATAGAAAGTATCCTGGGTAAATAATTAATTCGAAACAAAAAAAATCTGTATAAAATGTCAGAAGTAACAACAACTCCCGCACAACCATCATTTACTGCGAAAGATCTGGTAACCGATCAGGATGTGAGATGGTGCCCCGGCTGCGGTGATTATTCTATATTAAAACAGGCACAAACTGTAATTCCTGAATTGGGAATTCCGCGAGAAAATATTGTATTCATTTCCGGAATCGGGTGTTCTTCACGTTTTCCATATTATATGGAGACCTACGGTATGCACAGTATTCACGGTCGTGCAGCAGCATTTGCCAGTGGATTAAAAGCAACCCGCCCAGAACTTAGTGTGTGGATGATTTCCGGAGATGGTGATTCACTTTCAATTGGTGGAAATCACTTCATCCATTTATTACGCCGTAATTTTAACATAAATCTGTTGCTTTTCAATAACGAGATTTACGGATTAACAAAGGGGCAATATTCTCCTACTTCAGAAGAAGGGAAAGTTACCAAATCAACGCCATTCGGTTCTATTGATCATCCCTTCAATCCTGCAGCTTTGGCTTTAGGTGCTGATGGAACTTTTATTGCACGTTCTATGGATCGTGATCCGGTGCATTTGAAAGATATTCTTCGTCGTGCAAATGCACATCAGGGAACATCGTTCGTTGAAATTTATCAGAATTGTAATGTATTCAATGATGGTGCATTCGAAATCTTCACCGATAAGGAAACGAAGAAACTGGAGACGTTGTTTGTAGAGAATGGAAAACCATTGGTTTTTGGAGCGAACAACGATAAAGGTGTGAAGCTGGATGGTTTCAAACCTGTCATTGTAAATCTTGCGGAAGGCCATTCTGCCAATGATTTGTGGATTCACGATGAAACCGATCGTGTGAAGGCAGGAATCCTGAGTCGCTTCTTCGACAATCCTAAAAAAGGTGGAGATCACTTCCCACGTCCGTTTGGTGTATTTTATACCGAGCAACGTGCGTGTTATGAAGATGGACTCAATGCACAGGTTGCTGCTGCACTGGCACAAAAAGGTGAGGGCGATCTCGATAAATTATTAAAAGGTCGTGATGTTTGGGAGATTCATTAATCCCTGATCATTATCAACATAAAAAGCCCCGCAATTGCGGGGCTTTTTCATTGGTTATAGAAGGGGAAAAGGGGTCGGTTGAGAATATCAGAATTTAAATGCAGCACCCAGAGTCAGCCAAGATACACCATATCCAACTTCACCGAAGGCGGCAACTTCAGGTGTGAAGTAATATTTGGCTCCTGCGAATACGGAAGCATAAGCTGAACTTGAATAATTGGTATTGACGAGAACATTATTCGGAATATCATCAGAATAGTTCAACACATAATAGGCCAGCATGATTCCGGCATAAGTATCGAGCTCTTCTACTTCAAATACATCGTAGTGAAAAGTTCCGCGGGCACCAACCATGAAATAATTCCATTTTTGGCGGTACTTATCAATTTTATATACGAATCCTTTGTATCCAACATAGCCACCAACGCCAATGGTGCCACCACCATCGAGATCCACAATGCCATGGTCGAAATGCGCTCCGAAGGCAGGTGTGGTAGTTGAAAAGGAATTCAGTCCATAAGCACCTCCGAGTCCGAAGCCCACACCAATATTACTGGTACCTTTCGAAAAGGTGCCATCCTGACCATATGATTGAAGTATTCCGGTGAAAAGGGTAAAAGCAATAAGAACTAATTTTTTCATGTTTTTAAAAATGTGTTTCATAGTGCAAAATAAGTCTGTTCTGAGCCAATAAAGGACAAGCATCAGATTCATTTATCAACATTACCCTGTTATTTAAATAAATGAAGGCTGGAATTGTGTTTAATAACAGTGACGGATGCCATTTTAGGCATCAATTTTGTAAATTTGTCGCCTCTTTCACTTTAGATATGAAATATCAGATGCCTAAACCAGTTTTACTTTCAGTACTGTTAATTTTCAGTATATCGCTCACCAGTTTCCTGCCACAGCAGCAAATTGAGCGAATGAGTATGCAGGTTGTTTCCAAATCGTTGAAAAAAGGGCAGTCGGTGACCACCGAAGCCATGGTATATTATACTTCAGAAGATGGTGGACACATGACTACCAAAACACTTAAACCTTTTTTGAGTTACATGATGATTAATTCAAAGGGTGAATTAAAAATTTACGATCCGAAAGCAAATACCATCCTGATTAAACCGAACAGTGGCATATCATCGCAATCGAGTTTTATGTATTTTATCTTAAATGGTCATGCCGGCGATATGGGTTTAAAAGCAGCAGGATTCAGCATCGCCGATACGCGTTTTGAAAATGGAATGGTTATTACAACCTGGCAGCCTCCTTCAGTACTGGTTGGCACCATGGGCAAAGTGGAGTTGGTGCACGAAAAATACCTGCCGGTTTATATGGCTTATTTTGATTCCAAAAATGAGCCTTTGCTAAAAGTTTTTTACAGTAATTATACGAAAGTAAAAGATGCCAGTTTTCCGCTATCAGTAACTGAATTCCGGTTTACTTCACCAGTCGATTCCACCATTGAGAAAAAGGTTTACTCCAATATCAAAACCAATGAAGCTGTTGATGATACTCAGTTGAATTTTAAAATCCCTTCCAATGCGCGAAGCTTACAACAGTAAATTTATTTTGTTTATTGGAATACTTGGTTTCTTATTCATTTCTGAAACTCTGCAGGCGCAATTGAGTTCCGGTGATCTGGGATTAATAGGAGCGCAAAAATTTGAAGAAGCGCAATACAAAAAAAGGGAGATTCATTTTCTTACTTCCAAAAGTAAAAGTCCGTTAGTTAAGTACAATCCTGTCACTTTATTTTTCGGTTCTATGATGTATTTTTATCAGGTAGCACTAAGTCCACAAATTTCTGCCGAATGCCGTTTCCAGTTGAGTTGTTCCAATTTCAGTAAGCAATCGATTTCCCGTTTCGGATTATTAAAAGGAGTTGCATTGTCGGCTGACAGAATTATGAAATGCAATCGTGTGGCCATGATTGATGCCCGACCCGGCGATTACGATGTGAATTTCAGAATGTTTGACACACCTTCCAAATATCATATTCATCGGTGAGGTTGCTGCTGCTATATTTTTTGTTTTCCCCTTGTTGCTTTCTGCTCAGCAGGATTCCATAGCACCAATAACATCTGTTGATTCTATTGAAACTATTTTACCGGTAGATTCCATTCAACAAGAGTTGAATTTTATTGCATACTTAAACAACAGAGGTGAAAACCGGGATGCGTTGCTAGCACTGAAGCGATTGACATTGATCGGAACAAGTTTCAGTGCCGGACGAACCGACACTGTTAATTTCTTTACAGCCTGGAATTTGCACCAGTTGAGAAACAGTGACAGTGCCATATTTTATTTCGATCGCATTTCGGTATCATCCGGATTTTATGATCCTTCATTTTTTTATGGTGTGTTGAACAGGATCTATTCAAAGCGATATGATGAATGTAGAGGAAGGTTAATGTCGTACGATAACAAAGAATATCAATCACTCACCAATTTAAATCTGGCGGCACTTGCTTTGATTGAAAAAGATTTACTGGCATTCGATAGTTTATCGAAGTCGTTTGATTATAGTTTTTATGCCATTAGTGAAGAGCAGAAGAGTCTGAAGTTATATGCCGATACCCTTCGCAATTACCCGAAGCGTTCAGCAGTTGTTGCAGGAGTTCTTTCGGCAATAATTCCGGGAGCGGGGAAGGTATATTCAGGAAAATTAGGTCAGGGACTGGCAGCATTTCTGGAAATAGCAGCTCTGGGAGGTGCCACAGCTGAGTATTATTTCCGGTCGGGGCCGGAAAGTGCCGGGTTTGTTATATTCGGGACTTTATTCTCTTTATTCTATGTAGGAAATATATGGGGCAGTGCCCTTTCAGTTCATGTAAACAGAAATGATTTTTACCAACGCATCGACAACAACATCATGGTGGATTTGCATATTCCTTTGCGCCGGATTTTTCGTTAATCCGGATCAAACGAGTGCACAGTTCAGCAGAAATGCCGATTCACTTTTTGCAAAAGGGGAGTGGCAGGATGCTGCATTGGAATATGAACGCCGAATATATTCAGGTGGTGATGCAGTGGAACGCACACACGCTTTACTTGGGAAAGCGGAATGCTTAAAACAAAGCGGTGATTATGTAGGAGCATTTAGAACTATTGCACGAGTTCCATATAGCGAAATTAGTGATTCACTAATGGTGGTTTCGCGTTTTCAGGCTGCATTGGTTTCTTACCTCGACCGCGATTTTAATCAGGCACATTCGGAATTGTTACAGATGTCCTTTTTTGCTAAGGATAGCATGCTTTACAGGGAAACACTTTTTCTGCATGTATTGGTTTTAAATGAACAACGGAAGTGGAGTGAAGCAAAAACAATTGCTCAAAAAATGGTATTGTGGTCGGATGCGCCTCTCGCTATAAAGGATTCGTTGTTACAGATTGTTAACACAACTTATAATGAATTGAATTATCCCAAGCTAAAAGATAAAGATAAAGCAATTAAATGGGCAACCTTTTTACCTGGAAGTGGCCATATTTATGCGGGCTATACAGGAGAAGGCATTATGAATTTAACCCTGCAGGTGGCATCATTAGGATTCATTGGATATCATATTTATATCAGTCATTTTGTAAGTGCATTCACCATTGGTTCCGGCATGTTTCAGCATTTTTATTTTGGTGGGATAAACAGGGTGCAGTTTTTAGTGGATAAGAGGAACTATATCAATAACCGGAAGTTTAATGATCCGATGAAGGATATGGTTGTTGGGATACAGATGTTTTTGTATAAATGAGAGAAGATAGATAGGTTGCTGCTCTCAAAATAATTTCCACACCTGCTTCTGAATCAGTTTTTCGTTCTCATTTTGCTTCTGCTTCTCATTCTGTTTTGCATCTGCCATGCAGGCTTTGTTACTTTTTGCTTGACCAAAAAGTAACCAAAAAGTCAAGAACAGCAATGGGAATGATAAATGATAGATGATAAATGATAGATGTTTTTTTCAATACTCAATTGATAAAATCGTTTATTTTATGAAAGAAATATAGTATTGAAAAAGCAATTATATAAATAGATTAAATCCACCAATGACAGCGGCTTTGCCGCTAAATGACCAATGACGCAGCTTTAGCTGCCCATTTTGTCGTGCGCTGCTTTTTTTACTAAGACAGTTTTTCTTAGTAAAAACTGTCTTGTAAAAAAAGGCGCGAGTCGCGGCGCCAGACGGCAAACTACCAACACGTGCTGGATGCTGTTCGGTCCTTTTAAATGACTACACAGAAAATATGCTGAGAGCACGGGCTAAGAATTAAGGATTTATAGTTATATGCAAATGTCATTATTCAATTCTCAATTTTTGTTACTCACTATTCAATAGGATTAAGGATTAAGAATTAAGGATTAAGGATTTTCTGGGCAGAATGAAATTTCGTTGGGAGACAGGCAGAATTATAGATCAGCAGCAGAAATATTAATTTGTGTCCTATAGCAGTTTCAAAATATTGAATAACAAGTATTGAATATAACAAACTGATTAAGGAAAAAGGGAGCAAAATATTATTCAATTCTCACTTCGTGGTGGTCAATATTCAATAATAGCATTTTGAGAACGATAAACCACCAACTTTAGTAGCCACAAAATAAATCATAAGTGAAAAACGAAATCTTGGAATTTATTTACAAAACTCTGATCCCTGAATACTGAATACTGATCCCTGAATACTGATCACTGAATACTAATCACTGATATGTGCAGTCACATTTTTATTCAGCTTGAACAAAAATCACCAAATCACCACCTTTCGACAAGCTCAAGGCAAGAATCATCAAACCACCAAATGAAAAGCAGTAACATCTTTTAACTCAGGAACAATAATTAGCACCTTTCGACTACGCTCAAGGCAGCGCATCAGCACCCTTCGGCTGAGCTCAGGGCAGCGCGATCAAAAAAAAGGCCATCTCGTTGGAGACAGCCTTTTTTATTTGGTTCAGGGTAATTGATTACCACATGAAGAATTTCGGATTATCGACATATTTATCGATGTCATCATTGATGGTTCCGATAAGAAGCAGAACCCAGTCAACTAATGACACGAACCAAGACCACCGCAGGTAAGGATGTATATCCAACACCTGTCATGGTTTTAGTTCCCATGTAGAAACGGTGAATACCAAGTCCAATAGAAAGAATGCCAATAAGAAGGCAATGACCGGGCTTTTCCTCAGCCACCATGGCACTAGCACTAGATGCAGCAGGGGCCGCAAATGACGCAAATGATAAATGTGCAGCACCTGACATTAGGTTAGCAGTTACATCTGTCGACTGTTCAAACATCATATCGATCTTTGCGTCGTCGAGTTTGTAAGCCTGCGTTTCAGCGTATGCGCATACACTGAAAATGTTTAGCAGGAAAGAGAACACGAGTAATTTTTTCATAATTGAACAGTTTTTTTATGTTATAACGCCACAAATATAACTACACTCCAGTACAATTCAATGAAAATCTTATTTTTTTATATAATGTTGTGGGGCTAATTAATTTGGCGAGCAGCTTTTAAATGGATATGTACTTATGATAGCAGCAACTTCGCGGATCTCCCTTCCCAGAAAACTCCCCCCACTTTTTTTATGAGTTGAAATGGAAGACTTGACTGCAAGCAGTCAGCAATTTACCCTTTTTTGTGCCTGTTCTTCTAATTGAGTTTAAGTTAATTTAAAAAATTAAATATTAATAATAAAAATTTTTTTTATATTTAATATATTTTAATAATTATTACATTAATAATTAAATTTTTTTTTGATAAATCTACTTTTTTTCAACAACAAAAATTATTATAATTTTTAAAATTTTTAACAATTATTTTTTTTGTATATTTTAACGCAAATTTTGGGTAAAATATTATATTTAATTTCCCATTTTAACCCGATGCAGAAAAATATAATTTTTTTAATTTTGGTGTTAATTTTTTCTTACATGGGACAGACATCCAAATTTAATTTGTTTGATTTTTTTTATTTAATTTTGGGGCACAAAAAAAATTTTTGTAGCTAAAAATTACATCCTTTTTTTAAATATATATAAAGTTTTTTTTGGGGACAAGAATTTTCAATTTTTCCAAGCGTTTTAATTATGGACTTAAATATTTAGTGAAAAAAATTTGTCTCCCCTTTGATTTTGATTTCTGACCTTTTTTGAGATGTGGACACGACCAACATAATTTTTTTTTAATATTGAGAAAAAATAGTTTTAAAGTTCTGATTTTTCTGCTTACGACACCCCAAAAATTAAACTTTTTTAATATAGTTGAAATTTTTTTTTTGTTATTCCGGACACAATAAAAAATAACTCAACTTTCCTTTTTTAAAAAATTAATTAATATTTAGTATTTTTAAGAAGTTTTTTTGGAAGAAGTAATAAGAATTAAATTTTTTTAAATATATTTAATATAAACCCTTTATAAATAAAATTTTTTTTTAAAAATAATAGGCGAGCATAAAAAATATTTTTTTAATATAAAACCAAATACCCTCCAGAGTATAAATTAACACAAAATTTGCATTTTAGATTTTATCAATACAATACAAACTTTAAAAATTATAATAATGCCCTCCTTTCAAATTTTAGGAGCTTTGGAATTTTTTGTTGACACTTTTTTAAATTTAAAATTTTTTTTAAATAACTTATTATATTTTTTAAGTGTGACTCGGCAAAATTCACCCTTTTTTTAAATTCTTTCCAATTTATTTTTAAAAAAAATATTAAAAAAAAATTTTTTCCTCTCAAAAAAAAAAAAAAAACTTAAAAAAAAAAATCCTCCCTTCTTTTTTTTATAATACCTTTTTTAGGTTATTTTTTTTAGGTTATAAACAAACAACTTTTTTTCCTTCAATATTTTTAATATCCACTTACACAAACTTTAAAAATAAAAATTATGGAATAGGGAATTCTTACTGGCTTTTTTATTTATTTTTTTTTTTTTAATATTTTTGAGCACTATAAATATAAAACCTTTTTATAAATAAAAAAAAAAATTAATTATAAAAAATTAAAATATAATTTACACTTTTAAAAAAAAAAAAAATATAATTATAAAATTTAAAATTTTTTTTTTATTATCCTTTTTTTTTATATATTCTTTTTTTAAATAAAAGGTAATAGAGAAATATTTTTAAATACCAAACAAACATCCCCCTTAAACATTTTTAATTCATCAATTTTTTTGCAGGACAAACAATCACTTTAGATTTAATTTTTATTTTTAATTTTAAGGTTTTATTTTTTTTTTTAGTTGGATTTTAGTGAAAGGTCGTTTAAAGGAGGGAAAAAGGAAGGAAGGTTATTGAAATTTAAATTAAATCTCGTTACCGCGGTAAACGGTCAAAAAATATTTTTGGCTGGAGGTAATTTGTATCAGAAGGAAAAAAAAAAAAACATTGGCCCTACTTTTAGTTTTTTTTTTCTTTTTTTTTTTCTTGACTTTCAAAAGAAAAACGCTCAATTTCTGGTTTTCAATTTACATCCTCTTTTGCGACTACTATAACAATAAAAATTTAGGCTATTATAAATCCTCTTTTTTTAGCAGGTCCCTAGAAGCTAGGATTCTTTTTTATAATTATTACAATCCCTTCCATACAATTTTTTTGATGGCTTTTTATTTTTAAGGTTAAAAACCAAATTTTTAAATTAACAAAATATAAATATTTTAAATTAATATTAATTAATTTTTTTTTTTGTTAAAAATACATCCTTGGAAAATATTATTTTTCAGAATAATAAATTTTTTTTTTCCCGGGGAATGCAAGGGTTCTTTCCTTGAAAAAGGCAATCTAAATTTACTTTCCCGGACTACTGGAAACATATTGCAATAGCGCTACCAATTAAAAATACTGCTGGTTTTGCTCCCCCCCATATTTTTGGAGAGTAAACTACTTTTTTTCAGCTTTTTAAAACAACTTTTGCTTTTTTAATTTTTAAGCAAGCCTACTGCTTGGAATTTATTTTTATATTAATTCAAGGATAAAAATATTTTTAGATATTTAATCAGACAGTTATTCCTTTAATTCCTTTTTTGTGAAAAGCAGATGTATATACCAAACCATTTAAAAAATAATATAACTCTTAAAACAATAACATTTGCTTTTGGAATTAGAAATTTTGTAATAATTTGTGTTGTGGTGGTTTTAGAAGGAAATATGGAATAAGGAAGTAAGTTTTAATTAACAGGTTATTAACTCAGGTATGGGGGCCAAGTGGCATCCGTCGGCCCCGGCCAAAGGCTTTGGATGAAACGCGGAGTACTGGAGCAAACTGAAAGCGTTTGTACTCATTGATATTCACCATTTTAAGTATTCTTTTGACCAGCATTTCATCGAATCCGTCATCAATTATTTGATCGGGTCCTTTTATGCAGTTCAATATATTGATAGAGAATCTGATCCAGAATATCGTATTCGGGTAGCGAATCGCTGTCTTTTTGACCGGGCCGAAGTTCGGCTGATGGTGGTTTGGTAAGAATATTCTCGGGAATTAGTTCACCATTCCGGTTTATGTAGCGGCAAAGACCGTAAATATCGGTTTTATACAAATCGCCGATCACTGATAAACCGCCACACATATCCCCGTAAAGGGTGCCATAACCAACAGCCAATTCACTTTTGTTTGAAGTGTTCAGTAAAATGTATCCATGTTTATTCGACAATGCCATTAATAATGTTCCGCGCGTACGTGCCTGAATATTTTCTTCAGCAACATTGAAAGGTTTTCCTTCAAAAGCCGGTGAAGTTGCATCAATAAAACTATCATAAATGCTATGAATAGGAATTTTCAGAGTTTTCACTCCTAATCTTTCAGCAAGCACTTCTGAATCGGAAACGGAATGATCAGAAGAAAAATGAGACGGCATCATCACCGGAATTACATTTTCAGCACCAAGTGCTTCGGCAGCCAATGCAAGTACCAGTGCCGAATCGACACCACCTGATAATCCCAGAGTCGCCTGCCTGAATCCCATCTTATGAAAATAATCGCGGATACCCATAATTAGCGCATGGTATAATTTTTCCATTTTGCCCATTTCATCTATTGACGCAGGAATACGGAATTCATCAGATGAGGTATCAACAATAGCAAAGTCAGCAGCAAAATATCCCAACTGTTTTACGAGGGCGCCATCTTTATTATAAGCCATCGATCCTCCATCAAACAACAAGTCGGTTTGGGCTCCGGCAAAATTCACGTAGATAAGTGGAAGTCCATATTTGTAGACATTCCGTTGTAAAATGGCTTTCCTTTTTTTGTCGTGGTTGTAATCGAATGGAGAAGCCGCAATATTTACAATTATTTCAGGCTGTTGCCGGATGAGTTCCTCCATAGGTGAATGGACATATAGCGGATCATCTTCTTCATTCCATAAATCTTCGCAAATAGTAAGTGCAATCTGACGACCTTTGACAGTTACCGTATGAAAATTACTGTTTGGTTCAAAGTAGCGGTATTCATCAAATACATCATAAGTTGGAAGCAGTGTTTTATGAACGACATCGATAACTTTACCATCTTCAATAACAAAAGCGGAATTAAATAAATTTTTTCCTTTAAGAACAGGATTTACGGAAGGGCTGCCAATGATAACTGCCATAGAGCCTGAATGAGCTGCGATTTTATCGATAGCATCCCGACATTGGGTGGTAAAATGTGAAAATTCGAGGAAGTCGAGTGGGGGATAACCACATATAGCAAGTTCCGGAAAAACGATCAGTTCAGCACCTGCTTTTTCTGCTTTCCGGATAGCATCGATGATGGTAGCGGTGTTACTTTCAAAATTGCCAATATGGCTGTTGATTTGTGCCAGTGCTATTTTCATAATGCAAAGGTAGAAAATAAAAAATCCCGCCATAAGCGGGATTTGAAACAAGAAATAAGTTGTTTAGAAGAATACTCCCAGATTTAATGAAATACAATCTGAATTCATCTGGGCATCTTTCTCTTTAAGAATATCGATAATACCATTATTGTATGTAATTCCCGCAGTAATACTGGTTTTGCCACCTAAATTATATTCAGCACCTGCACCAACCAGCAATCCGATGTTAAACACCGTGAAATCACTCTGATTACTGCGGTTGCTCCGGTCATCTACTAAAACACTTTCAGAGTCTATTGTCTGGGTAGCCTTAATGATTACCCCGGGTAAAAAACCAAATGTGCCATAGTACTTCATGTATCCAATTTCATTGGTTCTTAACTTAAAAGCGACTGGTACATCCAGAAATTGCAATTTCTGAGTAAAAGAAACGGTTTTATCATCCAGCGCAGTATATTTAAACTTCCCACCACGGTAAGAAACATCGATTCCGGTGGCAAAAGCATAATTGGAAGAGAACTTAAATTCAGTAACTAATCCGTATGTAAATCCGATTCGGATGCCATCATTGGATATTCCATCGGCATCAACACGGAGCCAACTAATTGTGGGAGTAGCCTTTAGACCAAAATTGAAAGTTTGGTCATCATAAGAACCGGTTATTTCCTGAGCTGATAAATTCGTTGATAATGCTACTATAAGCATCGCAGACAAGACAAGTTTCTTCATAATTTTGGCGTTTTAAAGTGCAATTTTACGCAAAAATATGAAGAAGAAGGGGATATATTATTTTCTGGGGGTTGTTTTGGCATTGGTTTCGTCGTGCGGAAACAATAGTCATGATGTTGATTTAGAAGGGATTGAAGTGAGTTTTGATGTCGATAGATTCGAAAAAGATCTTTTTTCAAAAGGCACTGAAATTACAACAACCGATATTGAAAGTCTGCGGAAAAAGTATGGTTCCTTTGCGGATATTTTCTTTTTCAACATGATCAGGTTACCGGAAGGGACCGATTCATCGGTTGCTGCCGGATTAAATATGTTTGTGAATGATGCCGAAATAAGAGATGTTGCTAGGCTAAGTGATAGTGTATTCACTGATGTTTCCGAAATAAAAGAGGGCATAGAAGGATTTTACCTGCATCATAAATATTATTTTCCGGAACGACATTTGCCCGGGGTGGTAACTTACATTTCAGCATTTAATTATGCCGTTATAACAACCGACTCTGTTATTGGTATTGGACTGGATATGTTTTTAGGTCCCGATATCAATTATTATCCACGAATGGGAATTCCGAAATATATGTTTAGCCGCTTTAGCCAGGATTATATTGTTCCTTCTGTAGTTAAAGCCTGGTTTCAGAGTGATTACGATATATCATTGGTGAAGAATGAATTGTTGAGTCAGATGATTTATCAGGGCAAACAATTGTATTACATGAAAGCCATGTTACCGGAAATGCACGACTCATTGCTGACAGGATTCACCGGTGAGCAATTGAAGTGGTGCGAAGGAAATGAAACGGAGATGTGGTCGTTTTTTATTGAAAATAAATTACTGTTCAGTACCGATCAGGCTGCTTATTCAAAGTATATAAATGACGGACCAACTACCAATGGATTTCCAAAAGAATCGCCTGCAAAAATTGGATCATGGATAGGATGGCGAATTGTGAATACCTACATGGAAAAATCAAAAAATATTAATTTAACCGATTTACTACGGGAGCGTGATGCGCAAAAAATTCTGGAAGTATCGGGATATAAACCAGAAAAATAACTTATGAAAAAATCAGATATTAATTTTAGTATTTCACTTAATGAGCAAAAATTTCCGGAAAGAATTCAGTGGAAAGCTGATGATTCAGGAATTGAAGGTGAAAAAGATTGCAGTGCTGTAATGATTTCCATCTGGGATGGGAAAGACAAAAGTACTTTGCGCATTGATTTGTGGACGAAGGAAATGATGGTAGAGGAAATGCAGCATTTATTTTATGAAACATTCCGGAGTATGGCAGATACTTATTTGCGTGCCACCAATGATACCAAAGCGTCGGAAGCGATTACTGCATTTGCACAGCAATTCGGAAAAATAAACGGTGTAGTAAAGTAGAATTGTTTATTCGAACAATGGAATTGTTGTTTCAATATAATTAAGAATTTCCATTGTTCCTGTTCCCGATTCCGATGAGGTAATAAATCGTTCCGGGATCTCTTCCCACGATTCGAGCAATTTCTTTTCATAAGCAATCATATTCCGGTGCAGTTCATTTTTAGTGAGCTTATCGGTTTTGGTGAATGCAATGGCGAAAGGGATATTGTGACTTCCCATCCAGCTCATAAATTCCAGATCAATAGTCTGTGGTTTAATTCTGGAATCAATGAGTACAAAAGTGGTCAACAGGTTTGTCCGGTGAACGAGATATTCCCGAATCATTTGTTCCCATTTTTCGCGGTTGGTGAGTGATGTTTTTGCGAAACCGTATCCGGGTAAATCGACCAGATACCAGGCTCCGTTAATAATAAAATGATTGATGACCTGTGTTTTTCCCGGTGTGCCGGATGTTTTGGCCAATCCTTTACGATTAGTGAGCGTATTTATGAGGGAAGATTTTCCAACATTGGATCGACCGATAAAAGCAAATTCAGGTTTGTTAGGTTCGGGACATTTCCGGTAATTGGTATTGCTGCATACAAACTCAGCCGATT
The DNA here is from genome assembly GCA_016713525.1 of Bacteroidota bacterium. Classification (GTDB taxonomy): domain Bacteria; phylum Bacteroidota; class Bacteroidia; order AKYH767-A; family OLB10; genus JADKJB01. The sequence goes on from JADJOZ010000022.1 coordinate 60,733, forward strand.
GAATATTCATAGTTAAACCGGCTTGTTATAAGTTGCGATATGCCGTTCTTTTTAGTTGGATAAATTTCATCGATGGTGACCATAATTCCGGTTTCTTCAACTTCTCCAAAGTGATCGTTGAGAGAGGTGCCAAATGTTTTCATGGTTGCACTCAGGTTCATGTAAGAATTCACCAGTGGAGGAATATTTTCATGCAATGCTCTTACATGTGCATTCAGAATGCGGTGGCCATCCTTATAATTCATGTCTTTAATTTCATTCAGGAAAGCAGTCATGTCATGTGTAACAGGTAACGGATGAATTGGTTTAACCAGATTTTCTGTATCCGGGAAATAATAATTCATAAACGTCAGAATCATGTCGCGTGCCACCTGATTAAAATGGCGGTACATGGTTACTTTTCCGAAGAAATAACGGATATGCGGGTGATCAACAACAATTGCACCCAGTCCATCCCAGAGATTATCCAGGGAAAACAGGCCTTTACGATTCTCGTTACTTGGCTGATATTTTGGCTGAACAAAAGATCGACCCAGTTCAATTGTATATGGAAGATAATTTTTGTTGAATGGTTCGGAAAATTCGAACAGTTCCGTGGTAGCCAGCTTAGCTTTTCCGTCGGGCCATTTCGGAGCTTTGCCACATTCAATATAACGGTAACCACCTACAATTTCTTTATCGGCAGGATTCCAGACTATGAGTTGTTTGTACGGAGCATCTGCAATATCATAATCGTCGATATCGCAAGCCAGTCCGGTGCCGCCACCGGCAGCGCGGAAAGTAACTTCACGCAGACGACCGATTTCCTGCATCACATTCGGAGAGTCGTGGTGCGTAATGGTATAAATAATATTAGATCCATTGTTGGTGTGTCGCACCAATTTGGATGTCGTTAACTCGGCTTCGAGCACTTCCTTTGAAATCGGATCAATAATAGCCTGCATAAATACTCAGGAAATTTTCATCGTTCGTTGATGACCTTCTTCGGCAATGCAATATACATGTTCTTTCACTAATTGCGCCCATTCCTGATCAGTTCTCGATTTATCGAACATCTGATGTGGAATTGGTTTGCCAAAGATAACGGTAATTGTCTGATTTTTTTGGCGATACATTTCATCTGCAAGATAAAGCATCTCGATATTGGCTTTAATACCAATTCTTTCCCGGAAACGGGCCAAATTGTAGAAAAACTCCGAGTTTTTTCCTTTGATAAAAACCGGAATTACATCAAGTTCATTTTTACGGGCTTTGGTGATGAAGCTTTACGCCATTCGAGGTCGCGAATTTTGCCGTTTCGCTTCCTGGAAACCAGTCCAGCCGGAAAAATTAGCACACCACTTCCGGAAGCATAAAGGTCATCTAGATTGGCATAAATATCGGGGGTATTTTTACCATGCTTGTTAACCCCGATAAAAATCCCTTTCAGATTTTTCAGCTGCAGCAGGATATCATTTACAATAAATCGAATGTCTTTACGGGTTTTACCAACGATGTGTACCAATGCCATAGCATCGAGTGCACCTAGTGGGTGATTGGCAGCGAAAATACAACCTCCTGTTTTCGGGATGTTTTCAGTGCCTGCAACCTCAATGTGAGCCCCGAATTCATCGACAATGGCATCCACAAAATCGAACTCCTGCCGGTGCCCGTGACGGCGGATAAAATCATTGATGTCGTCTTGATGGGCAACCCTTTTTAAATAGGAAAAAATAAAACGGGGTAAAATCCGGTATAAGCCGGGATTTTTCGCCTTAAAAATCGCATCAATATCTATAAACTTCTTATTTTCAGCACTTTGCATAGAAATAATTCCCTGTGTGACTCCAAAGTTACGTTTTTCTAATCAGACCAGGAATTTATTTTTGTTCCACAATTTCCCACTATTTTACAACTCCTGTAATAACCCTCTGAAACCCTCGTTATTATTGAGCGTATGACAGATAAGTGAATATTTTTTAGTGTCAGAAATACTTGCAAATAGAAAATTTATTAACAATTTGGCATTTTAGTGGGAAAATGTGGGGAAATTTATTTTACCTTTACCAACTGCTTCCGGAACCTGATCAAAATGGGATAAAAACGGCAGTAAAAACTAATTCAGAGCGATGCATTTCATAGGCGAATACGAAGTAAAAGTTGACGACAAGGGCAGGGTGATGGTACCCGTAGCCTTGCGGAAGCAATTGCCGCCCGATATGCAGGATCGCTTTGTGTTGCACCGCGGTTTTGAAAACTGTGTTGCCATGAGTCCATATGCTGTATTCATGAAGGAAGCCGAACGGATTGCAAAAATGAACGACAAGAAGAAGTCGGTTCGTGAATACCAAAGGTTTTTTGTGGATGGGGCAGTAGAGATTACACTCGACAGCAATGGCAGGATGTTGATACCAAAACACCTGAAAGAATGGGCTGGCCTGGGTCGTGAAATTGTGATTGCAACCCGATTGAAGAAGATTGAAATCTGGTCGAAAGAAAAGAAAAAAACACCGACAGCTGAGGATGGCGATAAATTCTCTGACATGGCAGAAGACCTGTTTGGTGATGAAGATGAGGATGGGGATAATTAAATGAGTTACCATGAACCTGTCATGTTGCAGCAATGCATCGAGGGGCTGAACATCAGGCAGGATGGCATTTATACCGATGTAACATTTGGGGGCGGGGGACATTCAAAGGCGATACTGGAACATCTGGGTGAAAAAGGGCGATTATTTGCTTTCGATCAGGATGAAGATGCACAGGTTAACAGGATTGCCGACCAAAGATTTACACTAATAAGAGATAACTTCAGAAATATGCAGCAACACCTGAGTCAACAACAAGCACTTCCGCTTAGCGGAATACTTGCTGACCTTGGAGTGTCGTCGCACCAGTTTGATGAACCGGGACGTGGATTTTCAATCCGTTTCGATCATGATCTGGATATGAGAATGGATACCAGAACCGGTACTACTGCCCTTGAAATTCTGAATTCAGGTTCTGAAAAGGAATTGGTAGCAATTTTCTCGGGTTATGGTGAAGTGAAAAATTCGAAAACGCTTGCTGCAGCAATTATTCAGCAACGTAACAAACAGCCATTCACCGATGCGGCATCATTGCGAAATGCAATTGCTCATTTGGTGCCAAAAGCAGCCGCTACACAATATATGGCTCAGGTGTATCAGGCATTACGCATTGAAGTGAATGATGAGCTGGCAGCTTTAAAAGACTTGCTGGTGCAAAGTGCAGCTTCACTCGAAAAAGGGGGAAGACTGGTAGTGATGTCATATCATTCACTGGAAGATCGCCTGGTGAAAAATTTTATATCAAAAGGAAACTTCGAAGGAGACGACCATAAAGACATTTACGGAAACTCACTCGGTCTGGTATTTAAATCACTTACCAAAAAACCGATAGTTCCTGATGAATCAGAAATAAGCCGTAATCCGAGATCACGCAGTGCACGGTTACGCATAGCAGAAAAACTTTGAAACGATGAACAGGGAAAAGAAAGCGGCACCGGCACCAACACCGGAAAAAAAGAAAGCTCCCGGAAAAGGAATGGCTTCCGCACGCAAGTATGTGAAGTTCCTGAATGTGTTCAATATGGTAAAGCGTGATATGGTTGTTCAGGCCATGCCATACATTTTTTTCATGACTGTAATTGCATTGGTTTATATAGCTAACAGTTACTATGCTGAAAACACGATTCGTGAAATTGATAAGATAAATAAAGAACTGAAGACTTTGAAGTCGGAAGGAATCAGTGCGAGCTCTGAATTAATGATCAGAAGCAAACAATCGGAAGTAGCTCGTGCAGTTGCCCCAATTGGTTTGGTTGAATCAACTGATGCGGCTCGTAAAATAGTAGTAAAGACTTCAGCTAACGAAACCAGGGAGGATTAACAGAATGGGAGATACCAGAAAGGACATCTTATTCAGAGTTTATATAGTATTCGCCTTCATTTGTCTGTTTGGTAGTGCCATCATATTTAAGGTTTGGCATATTCAAAATGTGGAAGGTGATCACTGGAGAGCTATGGCCGACAGTGTAACTACCAAAATGATGAATATTGAGCCTGCCCGTGGCAATATTTATGCAACCGATTTAAGTCCCTTAGCTACAAGTGTTCCGGTTTACGATTTACGGGTTGATATGCTTTCAGATGCTATCACCAATGAAGTTTTTAATTCGAAAGTTGATTCATTAAGTCAAGCTCTGGCCGGATTATTTAAAGATCGCCAGCGATCGAATTACAAGCGGATGCTTCGGGAAGCGCGTCGTGAAGGGGAAAGATATTATTTATTAAGACGCGATGTTAGTCACCGCGATTTACAGACTGTAAAAAAATTCCCGATTTTCAAAATGGGTCGTTATAAAGGCGGACTGATTGCTGATCAGAAAAATAAGCGTATCAAAACAAACGATATGCTTGCAGCACGAACAATTGGATATATAAAAGAAGGTGTTGAGCCTGTTGGAATTGAAGGAGCATTCGACAAATACCTGAAAGGCCGTAGTGGTTTAAGAATGATGCAGCGAATTTCAGGGAATGTTTGGAAGCCTTTGTATAGTGAAAATGAAGTGGAACCTGAAGAAGGAAAAGATGTTGTTACCACCATTGATCTCAACCTTCAGGATGTTGCACATCACTCACTCGAAACACAATTGATGAAGCACAATGCGGATAAGGGTTGTGCTATTTTAATGGAAGTGCAAACAGGATCAGTGCTGGCAATTACCAACCTGAAGCGTGGCAATGATGGAGTTTATCGTGAAGAATTTAATTTCGGAATGGGTGAAAGCACCGAACCGGGTTCTACATTCAAACTGGCATCTATCATGGCTTTGCTTGAAGATGGATATGTGGATCTTGATGATACTATTGATACGCAGGGCGGAGCGATTCGTTATGCCAATCGGGTTATGAAAGATTCGCATGAAGGCGGATACGGCAAAACTTCTATGCAGCATGTATTTGAAGTGAGTTCTAATGTTGGTATTTCGAAAGTTGTAAATAAATACTATTCAAAAAATCCACAGGCATTTATTGACCGGGTTCGTGGATTCGGTTTAGGAATGAAACTCGATCTGCAAATTCCCGGTGAAGGACGTCCGTTTCTGAAAAATACCGATGATAAATACTGGTCGAAAGTTTCGCTTCCATACATTTCAATAGGATATGAATGTTCATTTACACCGCTTCAGGTATTGACATTCTATAATGCAGTAGCGAATAATGGCAGAATGATGCGTCCTCGTTTTGTAAAAGAAATTCGTTATCACGGTCAGGTAGTACAGGAGTTTAAGCCTGTGATTTTGAAAGACAGTATTGCTTCTCCTGCTACAATCAGCAAAGCGCGTTGGTGCTTGAAGGAGTTGTGGAAAGAGGAACAGCAACAAATCTGAAACACGCACAATATAAAATTGCAGGGAAAACCGGAACGTCACAAATAGCGAATGCCAATGAAGGTTATAAAGTTGGCAAAGTGCGTCACCAGGCATCATTTGTTGGATATTTTCCTGCCGACAATCCGAGGTATTCCTGTATTGTGGTAGTTTATGCACCAAATAATAATGTGTATTATGCTGCTTCAGTTGCAGGACCAATTTTCAAAGAAATTGCCGACAAAGTTTATGCAAGCAATCCCGAGCTTCACAAAGAGTTGAAGCTGGAGCACGATGTTGAGCACAATTTGCCGATTGTTAAAGCAGGTCATTTCAAACAAACTGAAAAAGTATTGACTGCATTATCGATTCCGGCAAAACTTCCTGCGAGTCGCGATAACTGGATAGCATCAAAATCGAATTCTGAAACGCTTGATTTTGCAGGCATGAAGTTCCGTCACGATCAGGTTCCAAATGTTTTGGGAATGGGATTGAGGGATGCTATTTATATTCTGGAAAGTCGCGGTTTACAGGTTCGCATAGTTGGGCGTGGCCAGGTAACCCGTCAATCAATTAATGCCGGTTCGAAAGTTGAAAAAGGACAGGAAATTGTAATTCAATTAGGCTGATGAAGGTTCTTAAAGACATACTTTACAAAGCAGGATTGCAGGAGATTCTTGGAACTACTTCGGTGGAAGTGAATTCTGTGAAATTCAGTTCACGTGAAGTGGAGAAGGGTTGTCTCTTTGTTGCTGTACGTGGCACTGTTACCGATGGTCACGAATTTATTCAACAAGCTGTCGATGCAGGTGCTGCTGCAATTGTTTGTGAGTCTTTTCCCAAGATGATCCGTCAGGGAGTCACCTATGTGAGAGTAAGCGACAGTGCTGTTGCTCTTTCTGTTATATGTGGTAATTTTTTTGATAATCCTTCTGCTAAGTTAAAACTTATTGGTATCACAGGTACCAATGGTAAAACGACAACTGCTACACTTTTGTTTCATTTATTCAGAAGATTAGGATACCGTTGCGGTTTAATTTCTACTGTACAAAATCAGGTTAACGAAGAAGTATTACCTGCTACTCATACAACCCCTGATCCGGTTAAATTAAACGGATTGTTATACATGATGGTCCGTGAGAACTGTGACTATTGTTTCATGGAAGTAAGCTCGCATGCAGTTGCTCAGCATCGTATTGCCGGGTTGACCTTCCGCGGTGGTATTTTCACCAATATCACACATGATCATCTCGACTATCACAAAACATTTGATGAATATATCAGAGCTAAGAAGGGATTTTTCGATATGTTGGGTGAAGATGCTTTTGCATTGTATAATGCCGACGATAAGAATGGAAAAATAATGGTTCAGAATTGCAAAGCTCAAAAACAAAGCTTTGCATTAAAATCAATGGCTGATTTTAGAACACGTGTTATCGAAAATAGTTTTGGTGGCCTTTTGTTGAATATCGATAATAACGAAGTGTTATGTCGCTTAATAGGAAGTTTTAACGCTTATAACATCACCGGAATTTATGGTGCTGCAATTTTATTAGGGGAAGAAAAATTAAATGTACTAACAGGTATAAGCAGTCTGACACCTGTTGAAGGACGCTTTGAATATATTGTATCAGAAAGTAAAGTCATAGGTATTGTTGATTATGCACACACTCCCGATGCATTGCAAAATGTGTTGAGTACAATTGGCGACATCAGAACCAGAAACGAAAAAGTAATTACAGTGGTAGGTTGTGGCGGCGACAGAGATGCGGCCAAACGTCCGTTGATGGCAAAGATTGCTTGTGAAATGAGTGATAAAGTTATTCTTACTTCCGATAATCCCCGTTCAGAAGAACCTGAAAAGATTATTGAAGAAATGAAAACCGGAGTACAGCCTCAGCACTACAAAAAAGTGTTGTCGGTAACCGACAGAAGAGAAGCATTAAGAGTTGCCTGCAGTTTAGCTGCTCCGGGAGATATTATTCTTGTAGCAGGCAAAGGCCATGAAAAATATCAGGATATAAAAGGTGTGAAGCACCCGTTTGATGATAAACAAGTACTGGAAGATTCATTTAAAATAATCGAAAGCTAATGCTCTATTATCTTTTTGAATACCTCGATAAAACATTTGATCTGCCGGGAGCGGGATTATTCCGTTACCTTTCATTCCGGGCGGCAATGGCGATTATTGTTTCGTTATTTATAACCTTGTTTTTGGGAAAGGGAATCATTCGTCTGCTTTTAAGAAAGCAAGTAGGTGAAACGATCCGGGATCTTGGTTTAGAAGGTCAGGCTAAAAAGCAGGGGACTCCAACAATGGGAGGACTGATTATTTTATCTGCAATACTCATTCCTGTTTTACTGTTTACCAAACTGAATAATATTTATGTGATCATCATGATTGTTTCAACCATCTGGCTGGGAGCAATTGGTTTTCTGGATGATTATATCAAGGTATTTAAAAAAGATAAAAAAGGACTTGCCGGTAAATTTAAAGTTATCGGGCAAATTGGACTTGGATTAATCGTGGGTGCATTACTTTATTTTCATCAGGGAGTTGTTGTCAGAGAACGTATGCCAGACAATCCGATTGTAATGAAGAATAATGCTGCCAATCTTATTGATGAAATTCAGGCAAGTGAAAATACTTTGTACTCATCGGAAGATGTAAAGTCAACTGCAACCACCATTCCATTCATGAAGAATAATGAATTTGATTATTCCAAACTGGTGGCATGGATGGGTGAAGGTTCTGAAAAATATACCTGGATTGCATTTATATTAATAGTAATACTAATTGTGACAGCTGTTTCAAATGGCGCAAATATCACAGATGGGATTGATGGACTGGCAACAGGAACATCTGCAATTATTGGGACAACACTGGCAATTTTTGCTTATGTGTCGGGTAACATGGTCTTTGCCGATTATCTCAATATTATGTACATCCCCAATGCCGGAGAATTAATGGTATTCATGAGTGCATTCGTTGGTGCGTGTGTTGGATTTTTATGGTTCAATGCATATCCTGCTCAGGTATTTATGGGAGATACCGGTAGTCTGGCGCTGGGAGGTATCATTGCTGTTTTCGCTATTGCCATTCGTAAAGAATTATTAATACCAATTATCTGCGGAATATTTCTGGTTGAGAATTTATCGGTGATGATTCAGGTAAGTTATTTCAAATACACGAAGAAAAAATATGGTGAAGGAAGAAGAATCTTTAAGATGTCGCCACTTCACCACCATTATCAGAAACTTGGATATCATGAAGCAAAAATTGTAACACGCTTCTGGATTATCGGAATTATGCTTGCAGTATTAAGTGTTGTTACTTTAAAACTACGATAGTAATTGAAAACAAATAAGAAAATAGCCATTCTGGGTGCCGGTGAAAGCGGGTATGGAGCTGCTGTGCTTGCACGGAAGCAGGGCTACGAAGTATTTGTTTCTGATATGGGGGAAATTAAAGAAGAGTACCGCACGCTGTTACAAAAAATAATTTTGCTTTCGAAGAAGGAAAACATACAGAGGCTGAAATTCTGAATGCAGGTGAAGTGATTAAAAGTCCGGGGATTCCCGACAAGGCTCCATTAATCAAAAAAATACATGAAAAGGGTATTCCCGTAATTTCAGAAATTGAATTTGCGGCCCGTTATACCAATGCATTTAAAATTTGCATCACCGGCACAAATGGTAAAACAACAACTACCATGCTAGCCTATCACATCCTGCAAAAAGCCGGATTGCATGTAGGTTTGGCGGGAAATGTGGGTAAAAGTTTTGCGTTGCAGGTTGCAGAAAACAACTTCACCCATTATGTGCTAGAATTAAGCAGCTTTCAGCTGGATGGTATGTTTGATTTTAAAGCAGAGGTAGCTATCCTCACCAATATTACTCCTGATCATCTCGACCGTTATGGTTATGATGTAAATAATTATATCGATTCAAAATTCAGAATTACACGAAATCAAACGGGTGCCGATGCTTTCATCTATTGTGCCGATGATACTTTAACCACTGAAGCATTGAAAACAAGAACTATTGCAGCTACTCAATACCCTTTCAGTATAAAGACCGAAGCGGGCATGACAGCATTCCTTAAAGAAGAAAACCTAAACATCAACCTAAATAACAATTTACTGCATATGTCAATATTCGATCTTGCTCTACAGGGCAAACACAACCTCTACAACACAATGGCAGCCGGCATCGCTGCAAGGATTATTGATATCCGTAAAGATGTAGTTAGAGAGAGTTTCTCAGACTTCAAAAATATTGAACATCGCCTTGAGCACGTGATGACTGTTCATGGAATCGAATTTATTAATGATTCGAAAGCCACAAACATCAATTCAACATGGTATGCATTAGAATGTATGCAAAAGCCAATTATCTGGATTGTTGGCGGCGTTGATAAAGGCAACGATTATGAATCTTTGAAAGATCTGGTGAAGACTAAAGTTAAGGCAATTGTATGTTTAGGTGCCGATAACGCAAAAATCATTGAAGCTTACAAGGATATCGTTCCTGAAATTGTTGAAACAAGAAGTGCTTCCGATGCAGTAAAGGCTTCTTATGAAAAAGGCCGTAAAGGTGATGTTGTATTGCTTTCTCCTGCTTGTGCCAGTTTCGATTTGTTTAAAAATTATGAGGACCGCGGTTGGCAGTTTAAAAAAGCAGTAAAAGGTTTATAAGATTGTAAAAACTATTCAGCACTATGAACATGTCGTGGCTTGAAACATATTTTAAAGGAGATCGCACCATCTGGCTGACGGTGATCATTCTCTCTATTTTTTCAATTCTGGCTGTTTACAGTTCTACAGGAACACTTGCGTATAAATATCAGTCGGGGAATACCGAATACTATTTATTCAAGCACTTTTTCATTCTTGTTTTTGGATTTGGTTTGATGTATGCTGCTCATTTATTAAAATATACGGTTTATTCCAGAGTGTCTAAAATCGCCATATTAGTTGCGATTCCATTGTTGATTCTCACCCTTGCATTGGGAACAAACCTGAATGAAGCTAGTCGCTGGCTTACCTTGCCAATTGTGAATCTGAGTTTCCAGACTTCCGATTTGGCGAAATTGGCACTCATACTTTTTGTTGCAAGAGCCTTATCAAAACGTCAGGATACTATCAAAGATTTCAAAACCGGTTTCTTACCAATTATGGGTCCTGTTGTATTAACCTGTATGTTTATTCTTCCTGCAAACTTCTCTACCGCAGCAGTATTGTTCACTACTTGTGTAATTCTGATGGTCATCGGCCGAGTCGAGATAAAATACATTATGATATTGCTGGGTACCGGTTTGGTTGCATTGGCATTATTTATTGGAATTGCGAAATTGGTGGGTTATGAAGGTCGTATTGATACGTGGGAAAAACGAATCGAGACTTTCATGAACGATGAAGGTGAAGGAAATTATCAATCGGATCAGGCTAAGATTGCTATAGCAAAAGGACAATTATTCGGGATTGGTCCCGGGAACAGTTCACAGTGGTTTATTAGGAGGTGCATTAATTGTGGTATTATATCTGGTGTTATTTTACCGTGCTATAAAAATAGCGCAAAATACTCCACGGGCATTTGCAACGTTCCTTGCTATAGGATGTGCATTCAGTTTAACATTTCAGGCAATGATAAATATGGCAGTAACTGTTAATCTATTCCCCGTTACCGAACAGCCACTTCCTATGTTAAGTATGGGAGGGACCTCAATCTGGTTTACAAGTATTGCCATTGGAATTATATTAAGTGTTAGTCGTGATCTTGAAAAAGAGGAAGGAGTGAAAAAGGTTGAAGCAGTCGCGTAAAGTGATCATCAGTGGTGGCGGTACCGGGGGACATATTTTCCCGGCAATTGCTATTGCTAATGCGCTTCGGTCTATTGATCCCGAAATCGAAATTTTGTTTGTTGGTGCAGAAGGTCGGATGGAAATGGAAAAGGTTCTGGCTGCAGGATATAAAATTGAAGGGTTGAATATTACAGGATTTCAACGCAGCTTTAAGCTATCAAATCTGGCATTCCCATTCAGGGTAATTGCCAGTTTAATGAAGGCCGGAAGAATTATTTCCGGGTTCAAACCTCAGGTTGCGATTGGAGTTGGCGGTTATGCAAGTGGTCCTTTGTTATACATGGCCACCCGCAAAGGAGTACCGGGATTAATTCAGGAGCAGAATTCATATCCCGGAATTACGAATAAATTACTTGCATCACGGGTGAAGAAAATCTGTGTTGCATACGATAATATGGATAAATTCTTTCCTGCATCAAAATCATTCTTACCGGCAATCCTGTTCGTGAAGAGATGATAAAAATTGAAGGAAAGAAAACGGATGCTGCTGCATTCTTTGGATTAAAAACCGACATTCCCACATTACTGGTGGTTGGTGGTAGTCAGGGTGCAAGAAGTATTAACCATGCGATTGCAGGAAGTCTGGATGCAATTCACAAAGCCGGCGTGCAATTAATCTGGCAATGTGGAAAACCATTTCATGAACAAGCACAAAAAGCAGTTGCTGCATTAAGCAGTGATCGCATAAAAGTTTATGATTTCATTACCAGAATGGATTATGCTTATGCCATAGCAGATGTAATTTTGTCGAGAGCAGGAGCAAGTACAGTATCAGAATTGTGTATTATTGGTAAACCTGCCATATTAGTTCCATTGCCAACGGCAGCTGAAGATCATCAGACTAAAAACTGTCAGTCATTGGTTGAAAAGAATGCAGCAATTCTGATTAAAGACCAGGACGCTATGACAAGTTTGGTTCCTGAGGCTTTACGTTTGCTTAATTCTGCTGAAGCACGTCAAACATTAAGTAATAATATATCGAAGCTGGCACTTCGCGATTCGGCAAAAGTTATTGCGGAACAAGTGCTGAGCCTGATTAAGAATTAAGGATTAAGGATTAAGGATTAAGAATTAAGGATTAAGGATTAAGGATTAAGAATTCATGAGTGATTTAAAAACCATAAAGCATGTATTTCTCCTTGGAATAGGAGGAATAGGCATGAGTGCTCTGGCCCGCTATTTTAAGTCGGCTGGCATGGAAGTTTGTGGTTATGATAAAACACCAACGCCACTGACAAAAGAACTTGTTTCTGAGGGTATAAACGTAGTATATGAAGACAGGGTTTCAGTATTACCTGAATTTGTTTCTGGTCGTGGGGTGAATCCTGAGGCATTGGTTATTTTCACTCCTGCAATTCCTAAAGATCATCAACAATACAACCATTTATTATCGTGTGGTTATCGTTTATGGAAGCGTTCTGAAGTATTGGGATTGCTCACAAAAGGAGCTCCAACTATTGCAGTTGCCGGTACGCATGGAAAAACAACCACATCGACTATGGTTGCACATATTTTGCGACATACCGGTGTGAATTGTACTGCCTTTTTGGGAGGAATTTCGAAAAATTACGGCACCAACTTATTACTGGGAAATCGTGGAATTTCAGGAGAGATAATAGTGGTGGAAGCCGATGAGTTCGATCGCTCTTTTTTAACTTTGCATCCTGATATTGCAGTAATAACATCCTTAGATGCCGATCACCTGGATATTTATGGTGATCACAATTCCATGGTCACTTCTTACCGTCAGTTTGCCGGACAGGTTAAGCCAACAGGAACACTCATTTATAAATCAGGATTGCCACTGGGGGATATACCGGTAAGGTCGATGACCTATTCTATTGAAGGGCAAGCCGATTTTATGGCAACCAACATCAGAGTTGAGAACAGCAATTATGTTTTCGATTTGACTCACAATGGAAAAACGATTCCGCAATTTATTCTTTCATGGCCGGGTCGCCATAATGTCGAAAATGCACTGGCTGCATCTGCTGCCTGCTATTTGCATGGTATTCCATTTGAAGAAATAAAGTCGGCCATGTATGCATTTTCGGGTGTACATCGCCGATTCGACTATCAGGTTCGCAATTCCGAAGTGGTTTATATCGATGATTATGCTCACCATCCGGAAGAATTAAAAGCGACCATTCTTTCCGCAAAGGAGTTATATCCCGGAAGGAAGATTCTTGGGATTTTTCAACCGCATTTATACACCAGAACACGTGATTTTGCCGATGGCTTTGGGTCCAGTTTGTCGCTGCTGGATGAGTTGTTATTACTAGATATTTATCCGGCTCGCGAGTTACCAATTGAAGGTGTAACCTCAGAAATGATTCTGAACAGGGTCACCATCCCCGCAAAGGGAATAGTGAGTAAAGCCGAACTGGTTGCGCATGTGCTCAAATCAGATGCGAATATCGTATTAACACTTGGTGCAGGCGATATTGATACATTGGTCAATCCCTTAAAAAGTGCATTGGAAACAAAATTTCAAATAACAGCTGCCGGATGAAAATCAACAAAAAAATAGTCGGTATAACGATCTGGTCACTTGCAGGACTGGTGCTTATTGTTTCACTTGGTTTTGCAGGTAAGGAACAGGCTGCTTCGAAGTGCAAAGGCTTGCGAATTCGGGTGGCTGATCAAACCGGAAATCTTTTTATTGAACCTAAGGATGTAGTTGAAGTACTCAATACAAGAGGGAAGCGTGTGAAAGGTTCAGCCATGCAGGATATCAACACTTTACTGTTGGAAAAAATCGTTCATACCAATCCTTTCGTGAGTGAAGCAGAAGTATATTCAACGATTGATGGTTACGTGAATATTGATGCCTGGCAACGTAATCCTGTGGTTAGGGTAATTAACAACGACAATGAGCATTTTTACATAGATGAAAATGGTGAATTCATGCCGGTGACGGAAAAATTTACAAGTCCGGTGGTAGTTGCCAGCGGATTTATTTTCGATGATTATGCAGCAAAGAGTCTGAAGTATGCGGTGCCGCATCTTAGCGATTCTACTGCTGTTCCGGTATTGGTTCAGGTAAACGAAATAGCGCAATTCCTGAAAGGAAATGAATTCTGGGATGCTCAGATTGAGCAGATTTATGTGAATGAAAAATCAGAAATTGAACTTATCCCACGAGTGGGGAATCATAGTATACTATTAGGGAATACCAGTAATTTGAAAGAGAAAATGGATAACCTGATGATATTTTATAAAGAAGGTGCCATTAAAACAGGATGGAACAGATACAGTATTATTAACCTGAAGTTTAAGGATCAGGTTATAGGTACTGTGAGAAATGCAAAGGTTGCCAATAAAACAAATTGATATAAATAAAGTCAACAATAACAGTTAATGGAAAATTCAGCAATCATAGTCGGACTTGATATCGGTACTACAAAAATTTGTGCCATTGTAGGTAAGCGAAATGAAGTTGGTAAAATTGAAATTCTCGGAATGGGTAAATCCGAGTCACTGGGCGTTATGCGTGGTGTAGTTGCCAATATCGAAAAAACCGTTAATTCAATTAAGGAAGCGGTTGCTGAAGCTGAAAATAAATCGAATGTTGTTATAGAAGAGGTTTATGTTGGTATTGCAGGTCAGCATATTAAAAGTCTGCAACATCGTGGTATGATCACCAGATCTGATACTAAAGATGAAATAAGCAGAAAAGATATTGATGCAATCATCAAAGACATGTACAAGCTGGCCATGCCTCCCGGAGAAAATATTATTCATGTAATTCCTCAGGAGTATATCATCGACAATGAGCAGGGAATTAAAGAACCTATCGGGATGTCGGGTATTCGTTTGGAAGCAAATTGCCATATTATCACCGGACTGGTGACTGCAGTAGAAAATATTCACAAATGTGTTATCAAAGCAGGTTTAAAACCTGTTGATCTTATTCTTGAACCATTGGCTTCTGCGGAAGCGGTGTTGACCGAAGAAGAAAAAGAAGCCGGAGTTGTGCTTGTTGATATTGGTGGCGGAACTACTGATGTAGCTATTTTCCAGGATGGAATAATCAGGCATACTGCTGTTATTCCTTTTGGCGGGAATGTGATCACTGAAGATATCAAAGAAGGCTGTACAATTATCAGAAGCCAGGCTGAGTTGCTGAAAATTAAGTTTGGCTCAGCATTATCCAAGCAAATGAAGGATAATGAAATTGTTTCAATTCCCGGTTTACGTGGCAGAGAGCCCAAAGAAATCTCAGTTAAAAATCTTGCAAGTATCATACAGGCAAGAATGGAAGAAATTATTGAGAATGTATATTATGAAATCCGCAATTCCGGATTCGAGAAAAAATTAATTGCCGGAATCGTAATCACCGGAGGAGGATCTCAATTAAAACACATTACACAATTGGTTGAGTACATCACCGGAATGGACACCCGCATTGGATATCCAAATGAACATTTAGGTCAGGGATACGATGAAGTGAAAAGCCCTATGTATGCAACCGGTGTTGGATTGGTGATTAAAGGATTACAGGAATACGATAAAAATAACTTCGGTAAAGTTGGTGACAAAGGTACAGTCGCAGCAACTCCTGAAGCCCGTGAACGCAAAGGTGGTTGGTTTAAATTCTTTGTAGATAAGAGCAAAGAACTTCTCAGCGATGAGAGTGATGATCCAACACTGAAATAAAATCCATTTAGAAATTAACCCAGTTTCAATAATAAAACCCTAATTATCATGATGCAGTTCGAATTACCAAAAGAAAGACCATCTATCATTAAAGTGATTGGTGTAGGTGGCGGAGGCAGCAATGCTGTAAATTACATGTACCGTTTGGGAATTAAGGGAGTCGATTTTCTGGTGTGCAACACCGATCATCAGGCTCTTGATATCAGCCCGGTACCAACTAAAGTACAACTTGGACCAAGCCTGACTGAAGGCCGTGGTGCAGGATCTATTCCTGAAGTTGGAAAGAAAGCAGCCATTGAGAATGTGGAAGAGCTTCGTGAGATATTGAATGAGAATACCAAAATGGTTTTTATCACTGCCGGAATGGGTGGTGGAACAGGAACAGGTGCAGCGCCAATCATCGCAGGGATTGCACGCGACATGGGTATTCTTACCGTAGCAATTGTTACTGTTCCTTTTGCCTTTGAAGGCAGAAAAAGAAAAGCACAGGCAGATGCAGGAATTGAAGAGCTTAAGAAAAATGTTGATACCCTTTTGGTTATATGCAACGATAAACTTCGCGAAATTCATGGTGACCTGAAACTAACTGAAGCATTTGGTCATGCCGATAATATTCTGGCAATCGCAGCTAAGAGTATTGCGGAAATCATTACCACCACACTTCATATCAACGTCGATTTTGCAGATATTCAGACTGTAATGAAAGACAGTGGAGTTGCTATCATGGGCGCTTCTTCCGCAGAAGGAGACAACCGTGCAATCAATGCAGTTAAAAGCGCTTTGGATTCACCGTTATTAAATGACAATGAAATTGAAGGTGCCCGTTATATTCTGCTAAATATTACTTCCGGTGATATTGAAGTTACCATGGATGAAATGGGTGAAATCAATGATTTTATCCAGGATCAGGCAGGAATGTCTGCTGAGGTGATCATGGGTGTTGGTAAAGATGATACACTTGGAGCAAGAATAGGTGTTACCGTAATTGCAACAGGATTTAAAACGAAAGAACAAATGGAGAGCTTTATTCCCAAGAAGGAAGAAGAGCGCGTAGTATACGATTTAAACGGTCAAATGCTGAATAATGCTGCAGAAAAAGCTCCTGTTGGTGAAGTTCGAAGCCAGTACCTGTTGCAGTTAACTCCGGTAGTGAATATTCCGGTAAATACCCTGGCTATAGTAGCTCCTACAGTTAAAACCTGCATTGATAAATACTGTACCGCAAGCTTCCGTTGTTCAGCAATCAGTTAATGTACCACAGGCGAATCAGGTAAAACAAGAACCTGTTTCCATGAATTTATACAATGCATCTGCATCTGAAAATATTCCTGTTGCAGAACCTGAGCGATCTGATTTAATTATTCATGATTTAATGAGCGATGAAGAGATAAGTTCATCTGCAGCATTCAATGAAAGCATGAATCAGCAACAAGAAGTTGAAGATGAGTTTATGCCTCGATTGATTGTGAAAGATGAATATCCAACAATTGATGAAGCACCGACTTTCGAATTTGAAATTCCTGCACCGGTTCCGGCACCAGAAATGCAGTCACCAATCATGTCGATTCCACCTGCAGTAAATTCAACTCCTGCTCCGGCACCGGTAATATATCAGTTGCCTCCGGTGGAGAGTCCAAAAGCTCCTGCTGAACATGCTGCTGATGAAGATCCATTTCAACGTGCAAAAGATCGTATTCAGAAACTCAAAGAAATGAGCATGAGAATGAACACTCCGAATGGTCTGACCGATTTGGAAAAAGAACCTGCCTACAAACGTAAAAATATTCATTTGTCGGATATTCCGGCTTCAATGGATACACAGGTTTCACGTTATACATTGACTACTGATTCCGATAATAAACCTGAAATAAAATCGAACAATACGTTTCTTCACGATCGTGTAGATTAATTTTTAAAAACCAAAAATCATGTCACTGGAAGCACAAATAAATGCCGACTTAAAAGCGGCTATGTTATCGAAAAATGAGGCAGCACTTAGAGCATTACGAGCTGTAAAATCTGCAATTCTGCTTGCTAAAACATCAGGTGCGAGTGCAGGTGCCGTGAGTGCAGATGAAGAAATGAAATTGCTTCAAAAATTGGTAAAACAACGTAAAGAATCGGTCGAGATTTATGAGACTCAGGGTCGTGAAGATCTTGCTTCAACTGAAAAGGAAGAGATAGCTATCATCAGCAAATATCTTCCTGCTCAAATGAGCGAAGATGCCATACGTGAAGAGTTAAAGAAAATTATTGCTGCTGTTGGTGCAACATCCGCAGCTGAAACAGGCAAGGTCATGGGTGCTGCATCCAAAGCATTTGCCGGTAAAGCCGATAATAAAATAGTGTCAGCCATTGTAAAAGAACTCCTGGCAGGGTAATCGAAATTAGGGTTAATTTTCGGTTCATTTTAAACCGGTTCAACTGCGAATTGAACCGGTTTTTTTAGCTCTATTCCCATGTAAGACCACTGTAAGATTTCAGGTATTGCTACCCATCTTTTTCTATCCGCAACAGTAAAATGTATTGACCAGATTCCTCTTTACCGGGTTAATATGTTGGAATTACGGTCCTGTTTAATTTTATAATTAGTAGATAATCAATTAGATAAATAAATTTATGCCTTTGCCTTACACCAATCGCCCTAAGGTGTTGACAGGTACTCTCAGTCATTGGTTCGCCTTATTTCTGATGTTGCTATTTTTAACAGCATCAAAAAAGGCTGAAGCAACACATGCTGCCGGTGCCGATTTGACCTACCGCAGTCTGGGTGGTTTAGTGTATGAAATTACTGCAACTTTTTACCGTGATTGCGGTGGTACTGCCGAACCCGGGAATATGACTATTTACTACAAATCGGCATCTTGTGGTTTCAACAGAACAGCAGTTGCAAATAAAATCCCGGGAGATAATGGTACTGAAATTACTATGCCATGTGCCACGGCCCCTTCAACGTGTTCAGGTGGAAATTCACCCGGTATTCAAAAATGGGTTTATAGAACAGTGGTTACTTTACCTGTTGCATGCAGCGACTGGGTATTCAGTTACAGGGTATGTTGCAGGAATTGTACTGTTACAACAATTCAGTCACCATGCTCTGCAGGCTCTGAAATTTATGTCGAGGCAAAACTAAATAATGTTGCAGCACCTCAGAATAATTCGCCGAAATTTGGAAATCTGCCTGTTGCTTTTGTTTGTCTCGGACAAAATTTTAATTACAATCAATTTGTATATGATATTGATGGTGATAGTGTAGTCACCGAACTAATTACGCCTAAAACAAGTGCAACCGGACAGGTTACTTTTTTACCTCCATTTACTTCTCAGGCTCCTTTGGCGTCTTCAACTCCTTTCATATTAAATCCTGTTACAGGAGATATTAATTTCACTCCTTCACAATTACAGATTGGTGTGTTAGCTATTCGTGCTAATGAATACCGGAATGGAATTCTAATTGGAAGTACTATCAGAGACATTCAGGTATATACACAAAGTTGCTTCAACGCAATCCCTACAGCAACCGGCATTAATGGTTCTGCCTCATTTGCTGCTAATGCTTGTCCTGGACAACCACTGTGTTTTACCATTCAGACAGCAGACAATGACTCATTGCAAATTACTGATGCCGTTGTGAATTCTAATATTCCGGGAGCTACGATCACCGTAGGTTCTGGTTCACGACCACAAATTAATTTTTGCTGGACACCAACTGGTGCAGATGTTCGTCCCGCACCCTATCAATTTACCATAACTGTCTTTGACAATGCATGTCCGTATATGGGAATGCAGACTTATTTGTATTCAGTATATGTACACAAACCGTTAGTATCGGTTTCAGTGGTCAATCCTGTTTGTCAGGGAAGCTCTGGAGGAAGCGCAACAGCAACTGTTTTACCGGTAGGAAACTATTCATATTTATGGAATACCCAACCTCCGCAATACAATGCAACTGCAACCGGATTAACTCCTGGAACATATATGGTGATAGTCGCCGATTCAAGCGGTTGTTCAGATACAGCTTCAGCAGTGATAGCTAATTTGCCACAACTAATTGCTGTGAATTGTTCGGTTTCAGGAAATATTACCTGTCAGTCGGGAAATGCAGGAAGCATTTCAACAACTTTAACAGGTGGTACTGGTCCTTACAATTATTTATGGAATACAGGTGCAACTACTGCTTCTGTATCGCATTTAGGAGCCGGCACATATACAGTAACAGTTACCGACGCCGGCGGATGTACCGGAACCGCAACAGCTACTGTCATTCAGCCAAATGGATTACCTGCAGCAGTTGCAACAGTAAATCCGGTTTCTTGTTTTGGTGGATCAAATGGTGCTATTAACATTACAGCTACAAGTGGACAACAGCCTCTACAATTTTTATGGAATAACGGCTTTACGACAGAAGACCTCACAGGTTTAACAGCAGGAAATTATACCGTTACTGTTACAGATGCAAATGGTTGTTCTGCTATGATTGCTGTTCCTGTTACACAACCTTCTGCTATAATTAGTGCAGCTACAATCCAGGATGTAGCTTGTTATGGTGGTAATGATGGATTGGTTACTTTGAATATGACTGGTGGAATTGCACCATTCACATTTACATGGAATAATGGCGGAACATCCAATACATTGTCAGGAATTTCATTCGGAAATTACGCCGTTCATGTTATAGATGCAAATGGATGCATTTACGATACATCGGTAAATATTACGCAACCACAGCAAGCTTTAAATATTGTCAATACTATAATTCAGAATGTAACTTGTGTGAATGCAGCTTCAGGTTCCATTGCTTTACAAATTTCAGGCGGGACAATTCCATACAGTTATCAATGGAATAACGGTACTACAACACCAACAATTTCTAATTTACTTTCTGGAATGTATAGTTGTCAGATCACTGATTCAAATGGTTGTATTGTGGATACGTCATTAGCAGTAGAACCTGCTTTAAACAGTCTGATTATTTTACCTGCAGAAGTTTCAGCGGTATCCTGTGGGAATATTTCGGATGGAAGTATTAACATCAGCATTGCAGGTGGACAGCTACCATATAATTTTATGTGGAGTAATGGAAGTACAACCGAAGATATATTCAACATCCCGCAAGGTATTTATACGGTTTCAATTACTGATGGAAATGGATGCACGGTTCAGGCAACATATACCGTAAATGGATCCGGAACAGTAGAAGCAGTTGTTGGAGCAGTTGGACATGTTCAATGTTTTAATGGAAGTAATGGATATATCGATATCACTGTTTCCGGAACGAACGCACCTTATACTTTTTTATGGAGTAACGGAGCAATCACAGAGGATTTGCAAATGCTCACCGGCGGAATGTACACGGTAACAATCACCGATGCTTCGGGATGTGACACCATGATGATTGCTGTTATAAATCAACCAACATCTCCACTAATTCCTGATTTGCAGGTAACAAATGGTTCCTGCAATCAGCCAATGGTCTCCATGCTGGTAACAGCGACAGGTGGAACTCCACCTTATTCATATCAATGGAGCAATGGTCAAAATACAAGTTTGAATGGGAATTTGACACCCGGCTATTATATGGTAACAATTACTGACATGAATGGTTGTAATGCCATGATTGGTGATTCTGTTTTAATTAATACTGATCAGTTAATGGTAACAAATCAGATAAATTATAGCAGTACATGTGACTCCGCTGCTTCAATTGTTGTGAATGTAACCGGTGGAGCAGCACCCTATCAATTTCAATGGAATACAGGATCTGTTTCCAATCATTCAGGTGTCGTTTATCCCGGAAGTTATTCTGTTCAGATAACCGATGCCTCGGGATGTTCAACTGTTAACGCTATTGAGGTGCCGGTGAATCCGAATGCCCTTTTGGTAAGTGGTGTTATGCAACATGCAAACTGCTTGTCAGGAATGTTGGGATCAATTTCGTTACAAACTTTGGGTGGCACAGGTAGTTATTCCTATTTATGGAATAATGGTTCAACATCATCCGGTTTAACAGGACTCACTCCCGGAGTTTATGCTGTCCAGGTTACCGATGTAAATGGTTGTTCAGCCACTCAGGAATTTGTGATTGAAAATACGACCCCGTTAATATTAAACAACAATAATCAGATAGCATTATGCACCGGCGAATTGGCATTGTTATCAGCCGACTCTGTCCCGGGTTTATCTTATCAGTGGTACTATAATGGTGTGCCTTTGAATGGTGCTACCGGACATCAGTTCCTGACTCCGGCTCCGGGGAATTATTATGTTGTAGTAAACAGTATTTGTGGACAGCTTCAAAGTAATAGCATCAATGTTTCTGTAAGCTCAATTGAGAATGTTAGTATTTCAAATAACCAGATTATTTGTGCTCCGGAAGAAGTACAATTAAGTGCAACCGGTGGTGTATCCTATCAATGGAGTCCGTCCTATGCTATGAATTTTACTAGTATTCCTGATCCTATAGTTAATCCCGAAATTACAACGACATACAGTGTGATGATTACTGATCAGAATGGATGCTCAGCTAAAATGGAAGTGCTTGTAGCAGTTATTTGTGATTCTGTCATGGTGCCTAATGGATTTTCTCCAAATGGTGACGGAACCAACGATGGATATGTGATTGATGGAATTGAAAAATTCCCGGGGAATAAATTATGGATTTATAACAGATGGGGAAATCTGGTTTATAAGGCAAAAGATTACGATAATAAATGGAATGGTATCAGCAACATTTCTGGAGTGAGTATGGGACAACGGGTACCCGCCGGAACATACTTCTATATTCTTGATCTGAATGATGGCACCAAACCTAAATCCGGATTTTTAGCAATCAAACATTAACCAACAGACTATGAAAAAAATCTTCAATGCCCGGATAGATTTACTGCTATGCAAAATAGCTTGTCTGATTTTAATTGGAGTAGGGGAGACCCAGGCCCAGTTCGAGCCACAGTTTACTCAGTACATGTTCAATGAGATGTTCATCAATCCTGCCTATGCAGGATCCCGAGAACAAGTTGCCGCCACGATGCTCTACCGAAACCAATGGGTTGGCCTCGAAGGAGCACCCAAAACAGAAACGGCCAGCATCAACGGTCCGCTGATGAATAAAAAACTTGGATTGGGATTAACCATGATGAATGAAACCATTGGAGTTACCAAACAGTTTGCGGTGTATGCGAGTTATGCATATCGCATTCAGGTTGGAACCAAAGGTGCCTTTGCGATGGGAGTCCAGGGAGGATTCATCAACCACCAGGAAGATCTGAGTGAAGTAATAACCAATGAGGAAAACGACAATGAATTTTTGTTTAATACTCCCAAGGTTGTACTTCCCAATGCCGGATATGGAATGTATTATAATACCGATAAATTTTATGCCGGTATTGCCATTCCCCGGATGTTCCTGAATAAAGTAGCAGGCGATGGTTCAGCAGCAGTAACCAATAAACTGGATCTGAAAAACTGGCATTACTATTTTATGTCGGGATATGTATTTCCGGTTTCTGAATCAGTGAAATTAAAACCGTCTGTAATGGTGAAAGCTGTATCAGGAGCACCACTGATTGCCGATATCACACTTCATGCATTGTTAAAAGATGTATTCTGGCTAGGTGTAAGCTACCGTACAGAAGATTCCTTCGCAGGACTTGCCACGTTCCAGATTACCCCGCAATTGCGAATCGGTTATTCGTACGATTACACTAACCGAACTGAATAACTACAACAACGGAACACACGAAATTCATCTGGGATACGATTTCTCCTTCAATAAGAAAAAGGTTGTCACACCGAGATATTTCTAAAATAGAAAAAGGCTTCAAACGAAGCCTTTTTTATTTTAGAAGATTAAGTATTTATTCCAATGATAGATGATAAATGATAAATGATAAATTGAAGATCACTCCTCACTGATCACTTGTTACTCCTCACTGATCACTCCTTACTGATCACTCCTCACTGATCACTTGTTACTGATCACTGATCACTTATTACTGATCACTTGTCACTTGTCACTTGCCCCTTGTCACTTTATTGGCTTACAACAACATTATCGGCAAATGGTCGGCCAAATACTTTTTCAGATTTACTTTCAGGTACGACAATCAAATTGTTTGCATCATCCTGTTTGCACATAATTCTAAAGCCTTTCACAATATTTCCGTTCTTATCTTTTTCGTATCCGGTCAAACAAATTTGTCCCAGCGGCATTGTTGTGAAAGTAATTTCTACGGGGTTGAGTTGCTGCTCTCCTTTTTGGGTGGCAACATTTTTTAATACTTCTTTAGCCTGACCTTTTTCTACGGTCATGTGAGTTACACCATCATTATCTATTCTGCCCACAATTGCCTGTGCATTTGAAAGGGTAGTTGCCAGCATCAGACCGGCGATCAGAGACATTAATTTTTTGGTCATGGTTTTTGAGTTAGTTGGTGTGAATTTGAATTGTACACACCATCGATTAGCCTTTAAACCGGGATTGTAATTAAAAGGTTGCGTTTTCAAAAAAAAATCTTTTAAAAATCATGGAAACCCTTTACTATAAAGCCTTTCAGCCCAATATTGAGTTTCCAGTTTGTAAGAAAATCAGTGGTTTTGTTCCCTTTTGAAACCTATTAGGGCTAAGTGCCGTTTCAGAACCGATTTAGTGTTAGTAATTCACATAAATCTGCCAATTTATTAACCAAAAATTCTATGAAAAAGACGTTTTCCGGTCAGGCTGTATTGAAATTTTTACTGATTTTTTCAGTAGTTGCCATCTGTTTATTCAGCATGGGAACCATTGAAGTTAAAGGTGAAGGTTCGCCACAGTATAAACCTGACACAACCAAAACCACGTATCTGATGGTGCTGAATAACTCAAACGGTTATGGCACATTTGCAGGTTATTCTGCAACAGACACTAACAGATTGTTCATCCGAATCCTGGATCCTACGAATGAACGGATTTATTTCGGAGTTGGACAACGATCTACTAGCTCAACCTGGTATTTTAGGGTTAAGGATCCAAATGGTAACGTCATTTATGGACCAACACTCGTGCCTACATCAGGTACCGGTTTTATAAATTATCACAGGCAGGCTATTTTAGGGCCAAATGTGTTCAGTGCTCAGGGTTATACTCCTTTTACTATTACACCAACAGCAGGTGTTGCCGGTAATTATTATATCGAATTCAATAAGAGTGATCCAAATACGATATCCAACAATACAGAAATCGGCTTTGGAATATTTGATATCACAGTTGGTAATCCTACAGCATTAACCCGTGCTCCGGGTCGCTTATTTTCTTACAACTGGGGATTCAATACAAGTTCTTATGCGAATCAATTTTATGGAAGTTTCTACATATATGGTGCAGACAGTTCTGTTACCAATATTAATATGAATGGTATTAAACCATACAAATTCCGTATTTCATGTAATAGTTATGGTACAAGCTCTACCGGATCTGCAGCAACCAAAAGAAGATCAAAAACTGGTTTTGCGGTATTACCGGAATTGAAATTGTTTTTGCGAGACCCCGATATCGTTGCCTTCCCAAGTGGAAGTTTGTTGTTTATGAGTGGCGCAGTCACCTTAAGTGGATGTACACGCGATTCGCTTTGTATTAGTGTTACATTGGTTAAGACTTCTGATGTTACTGTATTAATCGATCGGAATAATAACGGAGTATTTAATCCGGGTACTGCCGATCGAAAAATGGTATTTCCCGGTGTACCTGCAGGTACAAATTGTTTGCCCTGGGATGGTAAAGATGGAGTTGGAAACTTCATTGGGCCCGGTAGCCAGGTTAAAATATATATAAGTGTTGAGTCGGGTGAAGTAAACTTACCAATCTATGATGTAGAAAGTCATCCGAATGGTTACAGTATGACCGTAACTCGTCCTGCAGCTGCATTGTTTGTTGATTCATTATACTATGATGATGTTTTAGTTGGAGGTGGAACCAGTCTCACAGGTTGTGCATTCCCTTGCCATACCTGGGTTTCGAGTCCTGCTAATACAGAAACCAATTCAATCGGAAATGACAATACTGTTAATACCTACTGGTTCGCTCGTAAGCAAAGCGTACTTGCTACTCTAACAATGCCCGATTATTTAACTACCAATGCAGGACCTGATCAAACTATTTGTGTTAGTCCTGCCGGTGTAGATACAGTGCAGTTAGCTGGTAGTATTGTGTATAGTCTGGCAGCATACAACGGTTCATTCCGCTGGCGCACTTCCGGTTCTGGAACATTTATTCCTAATGATTCAACTTATACCGCAAAATATAAACCATCTGTAGCTGATATTAATGCCGGTGCTGTAGCAATTACATTGCAGCCACGTTACAATTGTACTCATCCGTTAGACTCTATGTGGCTAACACTTAATAAAAGGCCAACATTAAGTTCTTCGAATGGTACCGTTGCTTGTTTTGGTGGTTCTTCAGGAAGTATTGATCTAACAGTTACGAATAGTAATGCGCCTTATACCTATTCATGGAGTAATGGTGCAAGTACACAGGATATTTCAGGGTTAGCTGCTGGCTCGTATACTGTTACAGTTACCAGCTCTGCTTCCTGTTCATCAACATTCACAACCGCTGTTACACAACCGGCTGCTGCCTTATCTGGAACCATTGGTGCAATAACAAATATTGCTTGCTTTGGACAAACAAATGGCACAATTGGTTTCACTGCATCCGGAGGAACATCTCCATATACTTATTCATGGAGTAACGGTTCATCATCACAAAATCTTTCAGGTGTTGGTGCAGGAACATATACAGTTACAGTTACTAATTCAAGAGGATGTACTTCTGTATCTGCGGCCGCAACTATTTCAGGTCCTGCTGCTGCACTTGCTTCTTCAATCACCACTTCAACAAATGTTTCATGCCGAAATGGCAGCGATGGCACAATTGATCTGAATGTTACCGGTGGAACAAGTCCTTATTCTTATTTGTGGAGTAACGGAGCGACCACTCAGGACATTTCTGGACTTGCTGCCGGAACTTATTCAGTTACTATAACGGATAATAATGGTTGTACATCAGCACAGTCAAGAACCATAACACAACCTGCTGCAGTAGTTAATGTAACTGCAACTATAGGTCAACAAGTGAATTGCTTTGGTGGTTCGAATGGAAGTATCAACCTTTCTGTTTCCGGAGGTACTTCACCTTACACTTATTTATGGAGCAATGCTGCCACAACTCAGGATATTACCGGACTTGTAGCAGGTACCTACACTGTTACAGTTACTGATGCCAATGGTTGTACAGCGCAACAATCACGTACAATAACACAACCGGCTGCCGCATTAAGTGCAGCACTAACAACATCACAGCAAGTAAATTGTTTTGGTGGAAGCAATGGTTATATTAATATCACCGTTTCCGGAGGAACCGGACCATATACATATGTATGGAGTTCAGGTGCTACTACACAAGATCTGACAGGATTAGGCGCAGGTACTTATTCTGTTACTGTAACCGATAGCCGTGGTTGTACATTTAGTGATGCTTATACGATTTCACAACCAACCGCTGCACTTTCAAGTTCTGCCTCTGTAACACAGCAGGTATCGTGTTTCGCAGGAAGTAATGGCGCGATTGATGTTACAGTTTCCGGAGGTACATCACCATATTCTTATTCATGGAGTACCGGTGCTTCAACCCAGGATTTATCGGGACTTGCAACTGGCACTTACACAATTACTATAACAGATGCAAACAACTGTACAAGCACATCTTCAGCAAGTGTTACACAACCAGTAGCTGCACTCAATGCTTCTGCAAGTGTATCCAATACAGTTTCATGTTTTGGTGGTGCTGATGGACAAATTTCTTTAACCGTAAATGGTGGTACCAGCCCTTACTCTTATGTTTGGAGCAATGGTGCTAATACACAAAATATCAGCGGACTTACTTCAGGGACTTATACAGTTACCATTACTGATGGTAATGGTTGTACAGACAATGCAAGTGCAACGGTTACTCAACCTGCAGCAGCATTAAGCGGAAGTACTACTATCACCGGAAATATCAGTTGCTTCTCAGGTAACAATGGTAGTATCGATCTTACTGTTGCTGGTGGTACAGGCCCTTTTTCATATTCTTGGAGCAATGGAGCAACAAGCCAGGATCTTAGCGGACTTGCTGCCGGTACTTACAATGTAACAATTACGGATGCACGTGGTTGTACTGCTGCTTCCAGTGGTACTATTTCACAACCTGCCGGTGCTCTTTCAACTAATATAAATATATCACAAAATATTCCATGCTTTGGTTCAGGAAATGGTGCAATTGATCTCACGGTTTCAGGAGGTACAACACCTTATTCTTATAACTGGAGTAATGGTGCTTCTACTCAGGATATAAGTGGACTCGCAGCAGGAATTTATACAGTAACTATTACTGATGCCAATGGATGTAATGCTACTTCAAGCATAACTATCACGCAACCATCAGCTGCTTTAAGTACTTCCATAAATGCTAATCAACCGGTGTTGTGTTTCGGCGGAAATAATGGAAGTCTCACTCTCACTACTACAGGTGGAACGTTCCCTTACACTTATGCATGGAGCAACGGACAAACTTCTTCATCAATTTTAAATCTTACAGCCGGCACTTATAGTGTAACTGTAACAGATGCCAATGGATGTACTGATCAGACCTCAGGTACGATCACACAACCGGCTGCAGCATTGAATTCTTCTGCAACTTCTTCTCAACAAGTTAGTTGTTTTGGTGGAAGCAATGGAGCAATTAATCTTACAGTAAGTGGTGGTACTTCTCCATATACATACTTGTGGAGTAATGGATCTTCAACACAAAATATTTCAGGCTTGTCATCCGGTACTTTCACGGTAACTATTACCGATGCGAATGGCTGCCAGTCAAATTCCAGTGCAACAGTTACTCAGCCAGTTGCTGCACTCAATGCCACCTCAACAGCTGATCAGATGGTCTCATGTTTTGGAGGTTCAAATGGTGCCATATCTGTTGTAGTAACCGGTGGTACTTCTCCATATACTTATTTATGGAATAACGGAGCAACAACACAAAATATTTCCGGGTTAACAAATGGTGCTTACACCGTTACTGTTACCGATGCAAATGGATGTATCGACGGATCTTCATCAACTATAAGCCAGCCAGCCGCTGCTCTTAACGCTGCATCAGCAGTTACTCAGGTAGTATCATGCTTTGGTGGTTCCGATGGTTCTATAAATGTTTCTGTTTCCGGTGGTACTTCACCTTATTCATTCTTATGGAGTAATGGTGCAACTACGGAAGATCTTAGCAATACTATTGCCGGAACTTATACCGTAACAATTACCGATGCAAATGGATGTACCACGACTCAATCAAAAACCATTACTCAGCCAGCTGCTGCACTTGCTGCAACTGCTAATCCTTCAATAAATGTGCTTTGCTTTGGTGGAAATAACGGAGCTATTTCACTGACTGTTTCAGGTGGTACTCCAGGATATAATTATGAATGGAATACAGGAGCAACTTCACAAAACATTTCCGGACTTCTGGCAGGAACTTATACCGTTACGGTTACAGATGCCAGAGGTTGTACAACATCAAGCAGTGCAACAATCACACAACCTGCTGCCTCCCTTTCTGCTTCTGCAAATGTTTCTGCCAATGTTTCTTGCTTTGGAGGAAATAACGGATCAATAAATGTAACTGTGGCTGGCGGAACTTCCCCATATTCTTATGTTTGGAACAATGGAGCAACTACACAAAACGTAAGTGGATTGGCCAGCGGAAGTTATACTGTAACTGTTACCGATGCTAATGGATGCTCTGCATCACAAACGCTTGGAGTTTCACAACCTGCTGCAGCTTTAAATGCAACAGCAACAGTTGGACAAGCAGTGTTATGCTTTGGTGGTAATAATGGTGCTGTTAATTTAAATGTAACTGGAGGCACTTCCCCATATACTTATGTATGGAACAATGGAGCAACTTCTCAGAATATAAATACGATAATTGCAGGAACTTATACTGTAACAGTTACCGATGCTAATGGTTGTACGGATGTTGCTTCTGCAACAGTAACTCAACCTGCTGCTGCTCTTTCTGCCAGCACTGCTGTAACTGCCAATGTATCTTGTTTTGGTGGCGCAAATGGAAGTATTAATCTTTCCGTTGCAGGAGGTACTTCTCCTTATACCTACTCATGGAGTAATGGAGCAATCACTCAAGATATAAATTCACTTGCAGCCGGAACGTATGTTGTTACCATAACTGATGATAACGGATGTACCACATCTGCTTCTGCTACCATTACTCAGCCTGCTGCAACTCTTGCTGCTACTGCAAATGCAACTCAGGATGTTTCCTGTTTCGGTGGCGCTGATGGACAGATTACTTTGGTTGTTACCGGTGGTACTTCTCCTTATTCATATCAATGGAATACAGGAGCTTCTACAGGAAATCTTGCAGGTCAACAGGTAAGTTGCTTCGGTGGTAATAATGGAAGCATCACCCTCACTGTTAGCGGCGGAACAACTCCTTACTCTTATAGCTGGAGCAATGGCGCTTCTACACAAAATATTTCAGGATTAACCACCGGAACATATACCGTTACTATAACTGATGCAAACGGATGTACCACCAACCAAAGTGCAACTATTACACAACCTGCTGCTGCATTAAGTGGAACAACAACTACTACTGCAAACATTTCATGTTTCTCAGGAAATAATGGTGCTATCGATTTAACTGTTGCCGGTGGTACTTCACCTTATTCATACAACTGGAGCAATGGTGCTACTACTCAGGATATTTCAGGACTTGCTGCAGGAACTTACACCGTTACCATCACCGATGCTAATGGATGTACAGCTGTTGCAACCGGAGTAATTACACAACCTGCAGGTGCTTTATCGAGCAGCCTCAGCGTTTCTCAAAATGTACTTTGCTTTAGCGGTAACACCGGTTCACTTAATCTTACCGTTACCGGAGGTACAACTCCATATACTTATATCTGGAATACCGGAGCAACCACTCAGGATATTTCCGGATTATCGGCCGGAACATACACAGTTACAGTAAATGATGCTAATGGATGTAATGCCACTCAAAGTGCTACCATTACACAACCTTCAGCTGCCTTAAGTGCATCTGGTACTGCTTCATCTGCCGTAAGTTGTTTTGGTGGCAATAACGGATCAGTTTCACTGACTGTTAACGGCGGAACTTCACCATATACTTATGTTTGGAGCAATGGTGCAACAACTCAAAATCTTTCATCTCTTGCTGCCGGAGCTTATACTGTTACTGTTACAGATGCCAATGCGTGTACCGCTACTACTTCAGTTGTAGTAACGCAACCCGCCGCAGCTTTAAGTGCTGTACCAACTGTTTCATCTAACGTTTCTTGTTTTGCAGGTAACAACGGTGCAATTTCATTGGCTGTTACGGGTGGTACTGCTCCTTACACTTTTGCCTGGAGCAATGGATCGACAAATCAGAATTTATCAGGTCTCACTGCCGGAACATTCACCGTTTTGGTAACTGATGCAAATGGATGTACTGCAAATGCAAATGCTACTATTTCACAGCCTGCTGCCGGTTTAACGTCTTCACTTACTGTAAGCCAGAATATTTCCTGCTTCGGAGGTTCGAACGGATCAATTGACCTTACATTAAGCGGTGGTACTTCTCCATATAGTTATGTTTGGAGCAATGGTGCTACTACTCAGGATATTTCAGGAGTTGTTGCAGGAACTTATACAGTAACAATTACCGATGCTAATGGTTGTACTGATTCTAAATCGGCAACCATCACTCAACCAGCAGCTGCATTGAGCGCTTCAGCTTCGACAAGCCAGCAGGTAAATTGCTTTGGTGGAAATAATGGTGCAATAAGCCTTACAGTTTCAGGTGGCACTTCACCATATTCTTACTCATGGAGTAATGGTGCATCTACTCAAAATTTAAGTGGTCTGACTTCAGGAACTTATACAGTAACAGTTACCGATGCTAATGGTTGTACTGCAACGTCATCGGCAACTATTACGCAACCGGTTGCTGCTCTCAATTCATCAATAACTGCTTCACAAAATGTTAATTGCTTTGGAAATAATACAGGTAGTATCGATATCTCAGTATCTGGCGGAACAACTCCTTACAGTTACCTGTGGAATAATGGTGCTACTACCCAGGATCTGAACAATCTGACAGCCGGAACTTACTCAGTTACAATTACCGATGCTAACGGTTGTACTTCTGCTGAATCGGTTACCATTACACAACCTGCTGCGGGATTATCATCCTCAATTGCCGTTTCTCAACAAGTATCTTGTTTTGCCGGAGCTAATGGGGCAATTGATGTCACTGTTTCAGGGGGTACTACTCCTTACACTTATACATGGAGCAATGGTTCTTCAACTCAAGATCTGACAGGAATTACTGCCGGAACTTATACTGTTACTATTACGGATGCCAACGGATGTACTTCATTGGAATCCGCAACCATAACTCAACCTGCTGCTGCACTTAGTGCATCTGCTTCTGTAAGTCAACAAGTGAATTGCTTTGGTGGAAATAATGGAAGCATCAATCTGAATGTTTCAGGTGGAACCGCTCCTTACTCGTATAACTGGAACAACGGTGCTTCTTCTCAGAATCTTTCAGGATTAACAGCCGGAACCTATAATGTTACTATTACCGATGCTAATGGTTGTACTGCAACTTCAACGGCAACTATAACACAACCGGTTGCTGCATTGACTTCATCTGCAGTTGCTACTGCAAATATCAGTTGTTTCTCTGGAAATAATGGTTCGATTGATCTTACTGTCTCCGGTGGTACAACTCCATATTCATTTGCATGGAGTAATGGCGCAACTACCGAAGATATTAGCGGTCTTGCTGCCGGTACATATAATGTTACAATTACCGATGCGAATGGTTGCACATCGACTTCAAGTGCAACAATAACTCAACCTGCAGGTGCATTAAGTACCAGTCTGGCAGTTTCGCAAAATGTTTCTTGCTTCGCCGGTGCAAATGGATCGCTTACACTGACCGTTTCAGCAGGTACTGCACCATACAATTTTATATGGAATACCGGAGCAACTACTCAGAATTTATCAGGATTAACTTCAGGAACCTACACAGTTACTGTTACCGATGCCAATGGATGTAACTCTTCACAGTCTGCAACTATTTCGCAACCTGCTGCAGCATTAAGTGCTGTTGCTTCGGTTTCTCAGCAGGTAGACTGTTTCGGAGGAAATAATGGTAGTGTTAACCTTACTGTATCAGGTGGCACTTCACCATATACTTATGACTGGAGTAATGGAGCTTCTTCACAAAATTTAAGTGGTCTGACTTCAGGAACTTATACAGTGACTGTTACTGATGCTAATGGATGTACTGCAGTTTCTTCTGCTACTGTTACACAGCCTTCAGCTGCGCTCACTTCTTCTATCTCAGCTTCGCAAAATGTCAATTGTTTTGGAAATAATACCGGAAGTA
The DNA here is from genome assembly GCA_016713525.1 of Bacteroidota bacterium. Lineage (GTDB taxonomy): Bacteria > Bacteroidota > Bacteroidia > AKYH767-A > OLB10 > JADKJB01. The sequence continues at coordinate 94,121 of JADJOZ010000022.1, forward strand.
TCGACATATCTGTATCTGGTGGTACTTCACCATATTCTTACTCTTGGAGCAACGGTGCAAATACACAGGATATTACCGGCCTTGCTGCAGGTACTTATTCAGTAACTATCACCGATGCTAATGGATGTACTTCAGCAGAGTCGGTGACCATTTCTCAACCTTCCGCTGCACTTTCAGGTTCTGTGGCAGTGACACAACAGGTTTCTTGTTTCGCCGGAAATAATGGATCAATTGACCTTTCTGTTGCCGGTGGCACAACGCCTTATTCTTACAACTGGAGTAATGGTGCATCTACTCAGGATGTTTCCGGGCTGACTGCAGGTACTTACACTGTTACCGTAACAGATGCCAATGGATGTACCCTGGTAGAGTCTGCTACCATTTCACAACCTGCTGCCGCACTGAATGCAAATGCAACTGTAACTTCAGATGTAAATTGCTTTGGTGGAAATAATGGTCAAATCTCACTCGCTGTTAACGGTGGAACTGCTCCTTACTCTTACAATTGGAGTAATGGACAGTCAACTCAAAATATTACAAATTTAGTTAGTGGAACATACACAGTTACTGTTACTGATGCAAATGGATGTACTGCTGTTGCATCTGCAACCGTAAGTCAACCTGTTGCCGCATTGAGTGCTTCAACTACAGTAACAGGAAATATCAGCTGCTTCTCCGGAAATAATGGTTCTGTTGATCTTACTGTAACCGGCGGTACCGGTCCATATACTTTCGACTGGAGCACAGGTGCCGTTACGGAAGATCTTAGCGGACTTTCTGCAGGAACTTACAATGTTACTATTACCGATGCTAACGGATGTACAACAACTGCTTCTGCAACTATTGTTCAACCGGCAGGTGCGTTGTCTACTAATATTGATATTTCTCAGAATATTCCTTGCTTCGGTGGAGGATCAGGTGCAATTGATCTCACTATTACGGGTGGTACATTGCCATATAATATTATCTGGTCGAATGGTGCCACTACAGAAGATATCAGTGGTTTAGCTGCCGGTGTGTACACTGTTACTATCACCGATGCTAACGGATGTAATACTTCTGCCAGCGGAACTATTACACAACCTTCAGCAGCATTGAGCGCCTCTATTTCATCAAACAATCCTGTATTGTGCTTCGGTGGTAATTCTGGTAGCCTTGAGGTTACTGCAACCGGTGGTACTTTCCCATACACTTATGCATGGAGTAACGGTCAAACATCAGCTTCAATTCTGAACCTTTCCTCAGGAACTTATACGGTAACAGTTACCGATGCTAATGGATGTACTACCATCCAGTCAGCAACTGTTACGCAACCATCAGCGGCATTGAACACCGTTGCCAATGCAACACAACAAGTGTTCTGTAATGGCGGTGCCGATGGTATCATCGATATCACGGTAACCGGTGGAACTGCACCATATTCTTATAACTGGAGTAATGGTTCAACAAGCGAAGATTTATCAGGTCTTGCCGCAGGAACCTATACTGTTACCATCACCGATGCAAATGGATGCCAGGATCAGGCAACAGCCACTATTACTGAGCCTACAAATGCATTGAGCAGTTCAATAACATCAACTCAACAAGTGAATTGTTTTGCCGGCAATAACGGGTCAATCGATCTTACTGTGAATGGCGGAACTTCACCATACACTTATGTTTGGTCGAATGGTGCAACAACTGAGGATATCAGTGGCCTGGTTGCCGGAACGTATTCGGTTTCAATTACCGATGCTAATGGATGTACCGATGCACAAACAGTTATAATTTCTGAACCTTCAGCAGCACTTGCTGTTTCTTCAACAAATGTTCAGCCTGTGTTATGCTTTGCAGGAAGTAATGGTTCAATCGACATCACCGTTGCGGGCGGAACAGGTCCTTACTCATTTAACTGGAGTAATGGTTCAACCAATGAAGATCTGTCAGGTCTCTCAGCCGGAAGTTATATAGTAACTGTTACTGATGCAAACGGATGTACTGCAACTTTAACAGAGACTATTGCTCAACCATCAGCAGCACTTGCAGCATCAACAGCCGTCACTGCTAACATTTCCTGTTTCTCAGGTAACAATGGCGCAATAGATCTTACCGTAACTGGTGGAACAGCACCTTACACATTTGTATGGAGCAATGGTTCTACAACAGAAGATATTGCCGGACTTTCGTCAGGAACTTATAATGTTACTATTACCGATGCAAACGGATGTACTACTTCAGCTACTGCTACAATTAGTCAACCAGCAGGGTCACTTGCAGCTTCCTTAACTGTTAGCCAGAATGTAAACTGCTTTGGCGGAAGTAATGGCGCTCTTGATCTCACCGCAACCGGTGGAACAACACCTTATTCATACGTTTGGTCGAATGGTGCTACTACTGAAGATATCAGCGGACTTGCAACCGGTGTTTATACCGTAACTGTAACCGATGCTAATGGATGTATCGCTTCACAATCGGCATTAATTTCTCAACCTACAGCAGCTTTATCTGCAACGTCCAATAACGTACAACCTGTTCTTTGCTTTGCAGGAACAAATGGTGCAATCGATATTACTGTTGCTGGTGGAACAACACCATATTCATACAACTGGAGCAATGGTGCAACTACCGAAGATATTACTGGTCTTGCTGCAGGAACATATACCGTAACTATTACCGATGCTAACGGATGTACAGCTACACTTACTGAAACAATTTCACAGCCTGCTGCTGCTTTAACTTCCGCAGCAAGTGTGACTTCAAACGTTTCCTGTTTCTCAGGAAGCAATGGTGGAATTGATCTCACTGTAAATGGTGGAACTGCACCATATTCTTATAACTGGAGTAATGGTTCAACAAGCGAAGATTTATCAGGTCTTGCTGCAGGAACTTATACGGTTACTATCACCGATGCAAATGGATGCCAGGATCAGGCAACAGCCACTATCACTGAGCCTTCAAATGCATTGAGCAGTTCAATAACTTCAACACAACAAGTGAATTGTTTTGCCGGTAACAATGGGTCAATCGACCTTACTGTGAATGGCGGAACAGCACCATACACTTATGTTTGGTCCAATGGTGCAACAACTCAGGACATCAGTGGCCTGGTTACCGGAACGTATTCGGTTTCAATTACCGATGCTAATGGATGTACCGATGCACAAACAGTTGTGATTTCTGAACCTTCAGCAGCACTTGCTGTTTCTTCAACAAATGTTCAGCCTGTGTTGTGCTTTGCAGGAAGTAATGGTTCAATCGACATTACAGTTACCGGCGGAACAGCACCATATTCATTTAACTGGAGCAATGGTGCAACAGGCGAAGATCTGTCAGGTCTCAATGCCGGAAGTTATACCGTAACTGTTACCGATGCAAACGGATGTACTGCAACTTTAACAGAGACTATTGCTCAACCATCAGCAGCACTTGCAGCATCTACAACCGTAACTGCTAACATTTCCTGTTTCTCAGGTAACAATGGCGCAATTGATCTTACTGTAAATGGTGGAACAGCACCTTACACATTTGTATGGAGCAATGGTTCTACAACAGAAGATATTACCGGACTTTCATCAGGAACTTATAATGTTACTATAACTGATGCCAATGGTTGTATTGAAAATGCAACTGCTACTATCAGTCAGCCTGCCGGTTCACTTGCTGCTTCATTAACTGTAACCCAGAATGTAAACTGCTTTGGCGGAAATAACGGAGCTCTTGATCTCACTGTTAATGGCGGAACCATACCTTACTCATTTGTTTGGTCGAATGGTGCTACTACTGAAGATATCAGCGGACTTGCAACCGGTGTTTATACCGTAACTGTAACCGATGCTAACGGATGTATCGCCTCACAATCGGCATTAATTTCTCAACCTACAGCAGCATTATCTGCAACGTCTAATAACGTGCAGCCTGTTCTTCTTTGCTTTACAGGAACAAATGGTGCTATCGATATTACTGTTGCCGGTGGAACAACACCATATTCATACAACTGGAGCAATGGTGCAACTACTGAAGACATTTCAGGTCTTGCTGCCGGAACATATACCGTGACTATTACCGATGCTAACGGATGTACAGCTACACTTACTGAAACAATTTCTCAACCTGCTGCTGCACTTTCTGCAACCGGTGTGAATGATCAGGAAGTAAACTGTTTTGCTGGTGCCGATGGTGCAGCAAGCGTGGTTGTGACCGGAGGTACTTCACCATATACCTACTTATGGAGCAATGGTGAAATAACCCAAGCTATCACCGGTTTAATTGCCGGAACATACAGTGTTACTGTCACCGATATCAATGGATGTACAACGAATGCATCTGTGGTAATCTCTGAACCTTCAGCATCCTTGTCGGCTGCTCTCACTTCCAGCCAGAATGTAAATTGCTTTGGTGGAAACAATGGAGCAATTGATATTACGGTGACCGGTGGTACCGTACCTTATGTTTATGCATGGAGTAATGGTTCTACTACGGAAGATTTAACAGGTCTTGCTGCAGGAACTCATTCAGTAATAATTACTGATGCCAACGCATGTACAACAACACTTTCGGCTACAATAACTGAACCTGTTGGTGCATTGAATGTATCCGTTGCCGGTACCATTGATATTGCTTGTTTCGCAGGCGATAATGGAGCAATCGACATTACGGTTGTTGACGGAACAGCTCCTTACACTTATATCTGGAGTAATGGCAGTGTTTCTGAGGATCTTACTGATCTTGCAGCTGGCACTTATACAGTAACTGTAACCGATGCAAATGGATGTACAGGGACACAATCAATTACTCTCAATCAACCTGCTGCTGCACTGAATGCGACAGCTGTTACGGCCGGAAATATTTCCTGCTTCTCCGGAAATAATGGTTCTATAGATGTTACCGTAACAGGAGGAACAGTACCGTATAGTTTTGTGTGGAACAACGGAGCAGTTACTGAAGATCTTTCAGCTTTAGCTGCAGGAACATATACAGTTTCGATCACCGATGCTAATGGTTGTGTATTTGTGACTTCTGCAACTATCACACAGCCTGCAGGTGCATTGACTACTTCATTGAGTATTGTACAAAACGTACAGTGTTTTGCTGGTGCCGATGGTTCACTGGACCTCACTGCAACCGGCGGAACACCTCCATACACTTTCAACTGGTCTAATGGTGCAACTACTGAAGATATTTCAAACCTGGCTGCAGGTACTTATACTGTAACTGTAACCGATAGCAATGGATGTATCTCTTCGCAAACTGCAACTATCTCACAACCTGTTGCAGTGCTTGCAGCGACTATTGCAAGCACGCAAAATGTAAATTGCTTCGGCGATCTGAGCGGAAACATTGATATTACAGTTTCAGGTGGAACACTACCATATACTTTTGTATGGAGCAACGGTGCAACATCTGAGGATCTCAGTAACATTGGTGCCGGAACATATACAGTTTCTATTGCTGATGCGAATGGTTGTACCGAAAGTTTATCAGTAACTATTTCTCAGCCTGCAGCTTCCTTATCAGCAAATGCTCAGGTAACTGCAAACGTATCATGTAATAGTGGTGCTAATGGATCAATCGATCTCACTGTAAATGGCGGAACAATTCCTTACACTTATTCATGGAATAACGGTGCTGTAACAGAAGACCTTAACGGAATAACTGCTGGTCTTTATATCGTTACTGTTATAGATGCTAATGGTTGCATCGTAATTGATTCTGCTGAAGTAACGGAACCTGTTGCAGCTCTTAATTCAACTATATCTTCTGTATCACAGGTAAATTGCTTTGCAGGAAATGATGGTTCAATCGATATCACAGTTTCCGGAGGTACAATACCATACACATTCGTATGGAGTAATGGTGCGACTTCTGAAGACCTGGCAAATCTTGCTGCAGGAACATATACAGTTACTGTTACCGATGCCAATGGATGTACAAATCAGAATACTGCAACTATTTCTCAGCCGGTTTCTGCTCTAGCTGCAACAATTACTTCATCATCAAATGTTGGATGTAATGGAGGAGCAGATGGTAGTGCCGATATCACTGTAACAGGTGGAACTGCACCTTATACCTACAACTGGAGTAATGGTCAGTCAACTGAAGATTTGAATGGTCTGGTTGCCGGAATTTATACCGTAACTATCACAGATGCAAACGGATGTACAGAGAGTCTTTCTGTTACAATCACGGAACCATCAAATGCACTTGCAGCTAATGCTGTGGTAACACAACAGGTTAATTGTTTTGCTGATGAAACCGGTGCAATTGACTTAACCGTAACTGGTGGAACATTGCCATACACATATAACTGGAGTAACGGTTTAACTACCGAGGATTTATCTCAACAGTTTGCAGGAACTTATTCTGTAGTTGTAACTGATGCAAATGGCTGTACAGCTGATGCGCAGGCAACAATCACACAGCCATCATCACCTTTACTTGCTATGGTGAATGTTGTATCGAATGTATTCTGTAACGGAGGTACCAACGGTGCACTTGATCTTACTGTCAACGGTGGAACTGCACCATATACTTTCGTATGGAGCAATGGTGCTATTACCGAGGATATCAGTAACCTGGGTACCGGAGTTTACACCGTAACCGTTACTGATGCAAATGGATGTACTTCCATGGCTTCAGGTGGAATCGGACAACCTTCTCAACAATTAAATGCAGTAGTTTCTGTTGTTCAAAACGTACTTTGCTTCAATGGAAATAATGGATTCGTTGATATCACCGTAACAGGTGGAACTGCACCGTACACATTTATCTGGAGCAATGGAGCAACTACTGAAGATATTGGTGGATTAGTTGCCGGTGTTTATTCAGTAACAATCACGGATGTGAATGGATGTACTGCAAATCTAAGTGCAACCGTTATTCAGCCTCAGGCACCTTTGATACCTTCTGTTACCGTAGTTCAAAACGTGTCTTGTTTTGGTGGTATGGATGGATATCTTGATCTTACAGTAAGCGGAGGAACAACTCCTTATGTTTATCTGTGGAGTACAGGAGCAATAACTCAGGATATTAGTGGTATCCCTGCAGGAACTTATACAGTAACCATCACCGATGGAAATGGATGTAATGCCATCATCAGTGAAGTAGTAGGTCAGCCACTCAATGCACTTATAGCTCCAATTACTGCTCAACAAATTCCATGTAATGGCGCTGCAACCGGCTCACTGACTGCAAATGCACAGGGAGGTACACCGCCATATTCATTCGTATGGAGTAATGGTGCAACTACAGGAACGATCAGTGGTCTTACTGTTGGAACGTATACTGTATCTGTCACCGATTCTAAAGGTTGTCCATATACCGAAACTGCAACGATCACCGAACCTGCATCTCCGGTTTCAATTTCCGGAACTACAACTGTGGCTAACTGCCTCAGGGGAATAGGAGGGGCAGTTACTATATCAATCAGTGGTGGTACTCCTCAGTATCTTATCAACTGGAGCAATGGTGCGATTTCTCAAAATCTTCCTGATGTTGGAGCAGGTAACTATACAGTTTCTGTAACGGATGCTAATGGATGTACAGCACAACAAACCTTCACTGTTGGTAATAGCTCTGAGTTTGAAATCACTCCGGGTACACCAACTACTATTTGTGCCGGCGAAATGGCAATCCTTGTAGCCGATTCAGTTGCGGGTGGAGTATATCAGTGGTACTATCAGGGTAACCCGCTTAATGGGGCTACCGGAAATGTATTCGAAACTCCTGCTGCAGGATTCTATGCTGTGAGTGTGACTACTCCTTGCGGTACATTCTTCACCGATTCTATCGAAGTAATTGTTAAGTCTATTGAAAATGTAAGTATCAGCAATAACCAGATTATTTGTCCTCCGGAACAAGTTCAGTTATTCGCCAGCGGTGGTGTTACTTACCAATGGTCACCTGATACTAATATTACTTTCACCAATGTTCCTGATCCAATCGTGAATCCATTAATCACCACTACATATTCTGTGTTGATCACGAATGAACACGGTTGTAAAACAACATTGAGTGTTGAAGTAGCTGTTGTTTGCGACTCACTCTTCGTCCCCAATGGTTTCTCACCAAACGATGATGGTACCAATGATGGGTTTGTGATTGATGGAATTGAAAATTATCCCGGAAATAAATTGTGGGTCTATAACCGCTGGGGTAATCTCATCTATAAAGCTAAAGACTACGACAATAAATGGGATGGTGTAGCGAATGTTTCGGGAATCTATATGGGTAAGAAGCTACCAAGTGGTACTTATTATTTCATTCTCGATCTCAACGATGGTTCCAAACCACGTGCAAGTTATCTGATATTAAGACGCTAACAGACAGGAGGGAAGGATCATGAAACAAATCACAAAAAGAAAAGTACTCGTTATGAATTCAATGATAAAAAAAGGTTTTGCAGCTGCTGCCATCCTGCTCGGAAGTCTTTCCGCTCAGGCCCAGTTCGAGCCACAGTTTACTCAGTATATGTTCAATGAGATGTTCATCAATCCTGCCTATGCAGGATCCCGTGAACAGGTAGCCGCCACTATGCTGTACCGGAACCAATGGGTTGGTCTCGAAGGAGCGCCCAAAACGCAAACAGCCAGCATCAACGGTCCGCTGATGAACAAAAACTGGGACTTGGATTAACCATGATGAACGAAACTATTGGAGTTACCAAACAGTTTGCTGTATATGCCAGTTATGCATATCGCATTCAGGTAGGAACCAAAGGAGCATTCGCAATGGGAGTTCAGGGAGGATTCATCAACCACCAGGAAGATCTGAGCGAGGTAATAACAAACGAGGAAAACGACAATGAATTTTTGTTTAATACTCCCCAGGTTGTACTTCCCAATGCCGGATATGGGATGTATTATAATACCGATAAATTTTATGCAGGTATTGCTATTCCCCGTATGTTCCTGAATAAAGTAGCAGGCGATGGTTCAGCAGCAGTAACCAATAAACTGGATCTGAAAAACTGGCATTATTATTTTATGTCGGGATATGTATTTCCGGTATCTGAATCAGTGAAACTAAAACCTTCTGTTATGGTGAAAGCTGTTTCGGGAGCTCCGCTGATTGCTGATGTTACACTTCATGCATTGTTAAAAGATGTATTCTGGCTGGGTGTAAGCTATAGAACAGAAGATTCCTTCGCAGGTCTGGCCACGTTCCAAATTACCCCGCAACTACGTATTGGTTATTCTTACGATTATACACTAACCGAACTGAATAATTACAACAACGGAACACACGAAATTCATCTGGGATACGATTTCTCCTTCAATAAGAAATAAGGTTGTCTAAAAAAGCAAATTATAATTTAATAATGAAAAAAAGGCCTTCAAAGCCGACAAGTCTGAATTCATTTTTATTTAAAGGATAAGGACAAGAGGGGCGTTCCTCGTTAAATCACCGCTGGTACACTCATGTTGAAAAAGGAACTTAACGGCTTAGCAATAGGACTTTAAAAAAATCCGGCTTAAGCGACATTTTTGTCTCAAGAACAGGCATTGACTTGTCGTCCCTTGTCCCGTCTCAGGTCCACTTGTCGTTCCATCTTTAAAAAAGCGGGACGGGCTTTCTCAGTCTTAGGATTGAGAAATCACATCATTCCATCCATTCCGCCCATACCTGCTGGCATTGCCGGAGCTTTATCTTCCTTTACTTCAGCAAGAACGCATTCAGTTGTAAGCAACATACCTGCGATTGATGCAGCATTTTCTAATGCAACACGAGTTACCTTAGTAGGATCAATTACACCGGCAGCAAGCATTTTTTCATAAACTTCAGTACGTGCATTATAACCATAATCGTCTTTTCCTTCACGAACTTTCTGGATTACAATTGAACCTTCACCACCTGCATTAGCAACAATCTGACGCAATGGCTCTTCAAGCGCACGACGGATGATTGCAATACCTGTGTTTTCATCTTCATTGATTCCGGTCAGGTTATCAATAGCCTTAATTGCACGGATGTAAGCAACGCCTCCACCAGGTACAATTCCTTCTTCAACAGCAGCACGAGTTGCACTTAAAGCATCATCTACCCGATCTTTCTTTTCTTTCATTTCTACTTCAGTAGCAGCGCCTACATAAAGAACTGCAACACCACCGGCAAGTTTCGCAAGACGTTCCTGAAGTTTTTCTTTATCATAATCAGAAGTTGTAGTCTCGATTTGAGCTTTAATCTGATTCACACGACCAGTGATATCAGTCTTTTTACCTGCTCCACCTACAACAGTTGTATTGTCTTTGTCAATGGTGATTTTTTCTGCTTTGCCTAATTTGGTAAGATCTGCATCTTCCAGTTTGAAGCCCAGTTCTTCAGAAATTACCGTTCCACCTGTCAATATTGCAATATCTTCCATCATTGCTTTTCTGCGATCACCAAAACCAGGCGATTTAACAGCAGCAATTTTCAGTGATCCACGGATTTTGTTTACAACCAGAGTTGCTAATGCTTCTCCGTCTACATCTTCAGCAATGATCAAAAGTGGCTTTCCTGTTTGAACAACCTTCTCTAATACAGGAAGCAATTCTTTCATATTGGAGACTTTTTTATCATACAACAAAATGTATGGCATTTCCAATACGGCTTCCATCTTATCAGCATTGGTTACAAAGTATGGAGAAATGTAACCACGATCAAATTGCATACCTTCAACTACTTCAACTGTAGTCTCTGTTCCTTTTGCTTCTTCAACGGTGATAACACCTTCTTTTTTTACTTTTTCCATTGCCTGAGCGATCAGCTTACCAATTTCATGATCGCTGTTTGCGGAAATTGTAGCTACTTGCTCAATTTTTTTATTGTCGTCACCAACCGATTTGCTTTGCTTTTTCAGATTCTCGATTACTGCGATTACTGCTTTGTCGATTCCGCGCTTCAAATCCATTGGATTTGCTCCTGCAGCAACATTTTTTAATCCTGCAGTGATGATTGCTTGCGCAAGCACTGTTGCCGTGGTTGTTCCATCTCCTGCAACATCGGCAGTCTTCGATGCAACTTCTTTCAGCATTTGAGCTCCCATGTTTTCCACAGGATGCTTCAGTTCAATTTCTTTAGCAACACTTACACCGTCTTTAGTGATCGATGGTGCGCCATATTTTTTGTCAATGATTACATTACGACCTTTTGGTCCAAGAGTAACTTTTACTGCATTCGCTAAAGCGTCAACGCCTCTTTTCAGAGCATCACGTGCTTCAAGGTTAAAGGTGATATCTTTTGCCATTTTGTTTTTATAGATTTTAGAATAGTTAATTTAATGGATTTACTTGAAATCAGAAATTATATAACTGCGAAAATATCAGATTCACGCATGATCAGATATTCTTTCCCTTCATGTGTGATTTCTGTGCCTGCATATTTACCATATAAAATGGTGTCGCCAACTTTAACGGTCATTGGCTCATCTTTTTTACCTGTTCCTACTGCAATTACTTTTCCCTGTTGTGGCTTTTCTTTTGCCGTGTCAGGAATAATGATCCCACTCTTTGTTTTTTCCTCAGCAGCCGATACCTCAACTATTACCCGGTCGGCTAATGGTGTAATCTTAATTTTGCTCATGTTTGTATAGATTTTTTAGGGTTGTTTTATGAAAGTTTTTCTTAGGCTTTGCCTCCTGCATCTTCTGTGCCAACAGGTCTTTTGTGCCAGTTTTTCAGTTCATGGCAGTGATCAAAAAAAGATGTCACAGAAGTTTGTCAAACTGACAGTCTGTGACACCTTTTATATGGTTGTACCCGATTATTGAGCGGTTGCTGGCGCTGCCAGCAGGCTGACCATCTGCCGGTCCCGCTGGTCGGTGCTTGTGGCACTCCTTGTGTTGGAACTGCCGCATTATCAATTTGTTCCTGAATAACTGAAGTGGTTTCTACTTCCTGTGTTTTTGGCATTACCATAGTGCCGGCAATGCTGAATACCATCAGTGCAATCGCTAATCCCCAGGTTAGTTTTTCTAAAACATCCGTAGTTTTACGAACACCCATGATTTGATTCGACGAACTAAAGCCTGATGCTAATCCGCCACCTTTTGAATTCTGTACTAATACTACCAATGCAAGCAGGATGCAAATGATAATGATGAAAACGGTTATTGCAGTATACATTTTGTTTGTAATTTATTTATAATCAGTGTAATAAATGTTGTTATGAGCTTCCTTTTTGCTCTAATTCCTTAATGAGGGCTGCAAAGTAAGTACTTTTTTCCGGAATTTTCAACTTTAATCGCTCATAAGTTTCAATTGCCTTCCGTAAATTCCCTTGCTGGGCATAAATCCTGGCCAGTGTCTCAGAAATAAGATCTTCATGCTCTACCAGACTTTTCCGGGCCATATTGCCAGGTGAATAAAATTCACTTTTCGCCGGTACTATCCTGGGTTCACTCTCTATAAATCTTTCAATAATGTGATCTGTAACCTTTTCTTTTTTAGGCAAATGCGGTTCTTTAGCTGGTTGAACCTCGTCAGGTTTCAGTTCATTGATCTTTTCAACAGGCACTACTGGAACCCGTTTTAACTGCAACCATTCCGCAAATGAATGTACTCCCGCTTCTTTCTTGACCGGTTTTGGTTCATTCCCGGTTGTTGGTTCCAACTTTTCCTGTCTTTCCTGATATAGTTCTTCAATATTTATAGGTCCAACAATTTCCGGTTTTGGACAACTGCTTCAATGGCAGATGTCTCTTTTGCAATCACTTCCTCTTTTTTATCTTCAGGTATTGAAGGTGCCTCTGCAACTTCAGGCGTTTCACCATTCAATTCACGTAAACGCTGTTCAATAATCGCCCTCGGGTCAGTTGGGATTTCAGTGGTTGATTCAACTTCTTGTTTTACTACCTGAAGAACCGGTATATTTTCAATATGCTCTTTTTCTTTTATTTCGGTTGCTGTTGTTTCTATATGCTGACTATTTACAGTTTCAGTTGCTGTAACCGGTTCCTGCACTTTTTCCGGAACTGCCTTCATATGTATGACTTCAGGAATTTCTTCTTTAATCAGTCGATACAATACAGTGCGGTCAGGTGCATATGCCGATGCTTTTCGCAGATAACTTTCAAAACGTATGTTTTCGTGACCGTGATATTGTTTTGCAAGCAGCAAATGTGCATTCTGGTAATAAGGAAATCTTTCCGTGATATCTTCCAGCTCTGAAACCAGATTCAAATTGATTGTGGCAGGCGTGCGAAGCAGTTGAATGAATTGTTCTTTCGTCATATTGCTACCAGTTAATCATTGCTTTATTAAAAATATCATCAACCAGCTGATTACAAATTTCACTTATGAGCTGATTCTCAACTGTACTCAGATTTTGTTTGGAATCATAATCTGCGTACCTCGAAAATGAACTCTCGAAATTTTGCTTTTCATCTTTGGTATTGATGAATTTTACTTTGACTGTTATAGTCAGCCGGTTTAATGCAGCTTGCTCATTTCCCTGAATCGCCGTGGGTTGACTGTTGTAATCACTGATGTATCCTTCAAAACTGATATCTCCAACAGAATTTGTCTGCGTGAGGTTTGTCTGTGATACAAATTTGTCCTTTAACTTCTCTGTGAAAACCTGACTCAATGAAGGTTGAACTAAAGAAGCCTGATTCGGAAAACTGGCTATTGAAATGGTCTTGATTTCAGGAGAAATAGATGCTCCTGTAAATGAATATACATCACATCCGGTAATTGCAAAACAGGAGGTAAGCAGAAGTAAAGATGCAACTAGTTTTCGCATATGCTCAGCCGTTATTTAATATCGTATTCTTTAATTTTCCTGTAAAGAGTCCGTTCTGATATTCCCAACTCCTTAGCCGCATACTTGCGTTTTCCACGATGCTTTTCTATAGCCCTTTTAATTATTTCTTTTTCTTTTTCTTCCAGCGAAAGCAACTCTTCAGCCAATTCCTCATGAGGTGAATCACTCACCTGCTGAATGGAAATAGCGGGTGGCTGTGAAACCGATATGCCCGGACTGAATTCCTGATAAAGCTTGTCTATAATCTGTGAATTGTTTTCATGAATGGATCCTGGAATATTGCCTTCTGAAATCAATTCCACAACAAGTTTCTTCAAATCTACAATGTCTTTTTTCATCTCAAAAAGTACTTTGTAAAGCAATTCTCTTTCTGAGAAATCTCCTCCCTTGTTTTCATCTTTCACCAAAACCGGCAACCGACTTCCTGTATCCTGAGGAATGTATTTCATCAGGATTTCAGCATTGATATTTTTCTGTCGTTCCAGAATAGAAAGCTGCTCGGTAACGTTTTTTAATTGACGCACATTCCCGGGCCACCTGTAATCACTTAATAGCTGCATCGCATCTGGCTGCAATACCACCGTAGGCATTTTGTACCGCTCTGCAAAATCGTTTGCAAATTTCCGGAATAATAAATGAATGTCTTCTTTACGCTGTCTCAAAGCAGGAACCTGAATGGGAACAGTGTTAAGACGGTAATATAAATCTTCACGAAACTTGTTGTTGTGAATTGCTTCCTGCAAGTTTACATTCGTTGCAGCAACCACACGAACATCTGTTTTCAATGTTTTAGATGAACCAACTTTTAAAAATTCACCACTCTCAAGCACTCGCAATAAACGTACTTGAGTCAGCAATGGTAACTCTGCAACTTCATCTAAGAAAATGGTTCCTCCATTCACTACTTCAAAATATCCTTTGCGCGCTTCATGAGCTCCTGTAAACGCTCCTTTTTCGTGCCCGAATAATTCTGAAGCAATTGTTCCTTCAGGAATAGCACCACAATTCACTGCTATATATGGACCATGTTTACGGGCACTCAACTGATGTATGATTTGAGGGAAAACTTCTTTCCCGGTACCACTTTCTCCGGTTATCAATACAGTAATATCAGTCGGCGCAACTTGTCGCGCTGTGTCTATTGCGTGGTCCAGTAAAGGTGAATGACCTATAATACCAAATCGTTGCTTTATATCCTGAATATTCATTCTTTGTTAGTTTAAAAGCTATGCCTTATTAACTACTTCTCCTATTAATGTGGCAGCAGTACAATCTGATGCATATACATCTACATATTCTCCCTTTTTGTGATTTCCTGCTGGAAATACCATTACTATATTTCCTGTGGTTCGACCCATTAAGTAGTCGGCCGATTTCTTTGATGGGCCTTCAATTAATACACGATGCACCTGACCTTTCATAGCATAGGTGCGTTCTTTTGACAACGATTGTTGTAGTGCAACAATCTCTGCAAGTCGCCTGCTTTTTACTGACTCATCTACATCATCCTTATACTCACGTTCCGCTTGTGTCCTCGGACGTTCTGAATATTTATACATGTATGAAAATTGATATCCCACCCATTTCATAAGTGATAATGTTTCCTGATGATCCTCTTCTGTCTCACCACAAAATCCGGAAATGGTATCAGTCGACAAGGAACATCCCGGAAGTATTCTCCGTATGGCTTCAATTCGCTCCATATACATTTCCCTGGTATACCCACGGTTCATCCGTTGTAATACGCGTGTGCTACCTGATTGTACCGGTAAATGTATGTACTTGCAAATATTATCATAACGGGCAATCACATGTAATGCATCATCAGTCATGTCACGTGGATTGGATGTAGAAAACCGAACTCTTAATTCAGGTGAAACCAATGCTACACGTTCCATCAGTTGAGCAAACGATGTGCTGGTGTTGCGTTGCTCCTCTGTTAGAATTTCTTTCTTTAAACCACCTCCGGCCCATATATAGGAATCTACATTCTGACCCAGTAAAGTAATTTCACGATAACCTCTCTCAAATAAGTCACGTACTTCCGCAACAATTGATTCCGGATCACGGCTCCTTTCACGTCCTCTGGTAAAAGGTACTACACAAAATGAACACATATTATCGCATCCCCGGGTAATGGAGACAAATGCAGTAACTCCATTGCTTCCCAAACGAACCGGACTTATATCTCCATAGGTCTCTTCCCGCGACAATAATACATTTACTGCCTTCTGACCACTGTCAACCGATTCAATGAGTTTTGGCAAATCCCGATAGGAATCCGGACCCGCTACAATGTCGATTAATTTCTCTTCTTCCAAAAGTTTCGACTTCAATCTTTCTGCCATGCAGCCCAAAACGCCGATTATTAAGTCCGGCTTTTGTTGCTTCCTTTTTTTAAATTCAGTTAATCGCTGCCGAACCCGCAATTCTGCGTTTTCCCGGATTGCACAGGTGTTCAAAAATACAACATCAGCCTCCGACTCATCGGTGGTTGTTTCATATCCGTGTTTGGTCAAAATTGACGCAATTATCTCACTATCAGAGAAATTCATAGCACAACCGTAACTCTCCAAATAGAGTTTCCGGGTGCCTTGACTCATCGTACTTTCAACCATCACTGCCTCGCCCTGGCGCGATTCATCAATGACTTTATTTTCCTGAATCATTAGTTTTTTTGTTACTTTTGGACAAAATTAGTGATTTTTGAGCATCTGACAAAATGTCACTTTTAGGCCTCATTTGGAGGTTTCTAATTTTAATTCTTTACTTTGCCCGCCGTTTTAAAATGAGGCGGCACTTATTATTAGTTTAAATTTTAGTTTAAAAAATGGCAGATAATCTGGTTATTGTGGAGTCCCCGGCGAAAGCTAAAACTATTGAAGGTTTCCTCGGGAAGGATTTTGTGGTGAAGTCGAGTTACGGTCACGTTAGGGATCTCGCTAAGAGCGATAAAGCTATCGATATTGAAAATAATTTCTTACCCAAATATGAAATCAGTGAGGATAAGAAGGCTGTTATCGCCGAACTCACCCGTCTCACTAAAAGTGCCCGCACTGTGTGGTTGGCAACAGATGAGGACCGGGAAGGAGAAGCCATTTCCTGGCACTTATTTGAAACACTGAAATTAAAAGAAAGCAATACTAAAAGAATTGTTTTTCATGAGATTACGAAGCCGGCAATCATGTCGGCAATTCAAAATCCCAGAAAAATCGACAAACATCTGGTTGATGCTCAGCAAGCCAGAAGAATCCTCGATCGTTTAGTAGGTTTTGAACTTTCTCCAATTCTTTGGAAGAAAATTAAACCATCTCTTTCTGCCGGAAGGGTACAATCTGTTGCCGTCCGCTTAATTGTGGAGCGCGAAAGGGATGTGGAATCACATCAAACCGCCAGTTCATTTAAGGTTGTGGCCATTTTTATGGTTGAAGATGGAAAAGGAGGGAAGTCAGTTTTAAAAGCCGAACTACCTAACCGTTTTAAAACCAAAGATGAGGCCGAAGCATTCCTCGAAACTTGTAAAGGTGCTAAGTTTACTATCTCTAACCTCGAAAAGAAGCCAGCCAAGAAATCACCTTCGGCACCATTTACTACTTCCACACTACAACAGGAAGCAAGTCGTAAATTGAGTTTCTCGGTAGCACAAACCATGCTGATTGCGCAAAAGCTTTACGAATCAGGAAAGATCACATATATGAGAACCGATTCGGTGAATTTAAGTCAGACTGAAATCGATGCTGCTAAAGCTGAAATCACCAAACAATACGGTCCCCAATATTCCAATCCACGACAGTATAAAACGAAGTCTGCATCCGCACAGGAAGCTCACGAGGCAATCAGACCTTCTTATTTTGAACAGTCAACCGTGGATGGAGATTACAATGAAAAAAGATTGTATGAACTGATCTGGAAAAGAAGTATTGCATCACAAATGAGCGATGCCCAACTAGAGAAAACTATTGTTTCTGTTGCAACTTCCAATTCAAAAGATATTTTCACAGCTACAGGAGAGGTGGTTAAGTTTGATGGTTTCCTTACTGTTTACATGGAATCTTCTGATGATGAAAATACCGATGATGCTCCTGAAGGATTATTGCCTCCATTGAATGTAGGACAGGTTTTGCAATTGAATGAAATTACCGCTACCGAAAAGTTTACATATCCTCCTGCAAGATATACCGAAGCAAGTCTGGTAAAAAAACTCGAAGAACTTGGTATCGGTCGACCATCTACTTATGCACCTACCATTTCTACTATTCAGAAAAGAGGTTATGTAATTAAAGAAGATCGTCAGGGAAGAGAACGGAATGTTACAATCATCAGATTGAAAAATAATCAGCTGGCAACGGAAGTGAAAACTGAAATTACGGGTGCTGAAAAATCCAAAATGTTCCCAACTGATATCGGTACAGTTGTAAATGATTTTCTGGTTGAGAATTTTAAAGTAATCCTAGATTACAATTTTACTGCTCAGGTTGAAAAAGAATTCGATGAGATTGCAGAAGGAAAAATTGCCTGGAGCAAAATGATCGGGGAGTTTTATAAGCCTTTTCACAAGACTGTTGAACATACCGAAAAGAATACCGAGCGTGCTACCGGTGAGCGAATCCTGGGAAAAGATCCTGTCTCGGGTAAAATTGTTTCCGCAAGAATCGGAAGATTTGGCCCCCTGGTGCAGATGCGTGTCGATGAAAATGATGAGAAACCTCAGTATGCAAAACTGAGATCTGATCAGCGTCTCGAAACAATAACTCTTGAAATGGCTCTCGATTTATTCAAGATGCCTCGGAATCTGGGTGATTATGAAGAGAAAGAAGTGGTCATCGGAATCGGAAGGTTCGGTCCATTTGTGCGACATAACAGCATGTTTGTTTCTATCCCCAAAACCGATGATCCTTACACTATAGATATCGACCGGGCTATAGAACTCATAGAAGCAAAAAGGAAATCTGACAGCGAGAAAACTATCAAGTTGTTCGATGAAAATCCGGAAGTAAAAGTGCTGAAAGGCCGTTGGGGACCTTATATCGTTTTTGGTAAGAAAAATATCAAGATTCCTAAAGATCTGGAACCTGAAAAAATTACTTACGCTGATTGTGTACGTTTGGAAAAAGATACTCCCGATGCACCTAAGGGTCGCTTTGGACGATTTGCCAAAAAGAATACAGATACTAAAGCAGCTCCTGCAAAAACAGCACCTAAAAAGGCTGCAGCAAAAAAGAAAACTGCTGCTAAAAAATCGGCTCCAGCTAAAAAAGTTGCTGGTAAACCTGCTCCTGCTAAAGTTGCTGCTGCACCATCCCGCACAGCAGTGAAAAAAGCTGCTCCAGCAAAAAAGGTCGCTCCCGCAAAGAAAACGGCAACAGCTAAAAAGACTGCTCCTGCGAAAAAGGCAGCTAAACCGGCAGCTAAAAAAAAATCAGGTAAGCGTTAATTGTTATGTTAAAGCCTGAATTCTTTAATCCGGTCAGTGACCCCGGCATAGCATTTCAACGTGATACCGTCTCTGATTCTCTAGCTTCAGCAGTACGGATCTATACTTTCGAAAGCGGATTCCCTGATTTACTGGGGGCTCAAATTGCTATCATAGGTGTAAACGAATTTCGTGGTTCTGCTTTTAACAGGGAATTTCGCAAAGGCACCGATGCCATTCGTGAAAAACTTTACCGTTTAAAAAAACACGAAGGCAATGCTGTTATAGTTGATCTTGGTGATTTATCGTTAAACAGTCATACCTGGTTAGGGAAAATTGTTTTACAACAACCCAATTACCTCTTTAACTTCAGCAATATTGGTTACCAGACATACTTCGTTGGTGCAGCTTCGGTTGATCTGATGAATAAACTCTATTTTGATGCTTACCGGGTTGGAATGGTACGCTCCGATATTACAGAAATAGAACCTGTAATAAGAAGTGCCGATATGTTAACTGTGGATTTGTCGGTAATCAGACAATCTGATGCACCCGGATCTGCAAATCCCTCGCCTAATGGTATGGCAGGGGAGGAGGCTTGTCAGGCAATGATGTACGCAGGGTTGAATGACCGGCTTACAGCTGCAGGGATTTTTGAATATGATCTGAATGCCGACCTGAATCAGCAAACTGCTCACCTTGTTGCACAAATGATCTGGTATTTTATTGAAGGTTTTACCAACCGTAAGAATGATATTCCTATGCTGAATCATAATGGGTTTATAACTTATACGGTAACCTTGGATGCAAATGGCAGTGAACTGGTGTTTCTGAAACATAAAACAACCGGCCGGTGGTGGATGGAGATGCCGGTGCAAGGGAAAAGTAACCGTTTCAGCAGGCATAACTTCCTTCCTTGCTCGTATAAAGATTATCAACAGGCTTGTCAGAATGAAATGCCCGACCGTTACTGGCAGGCTTTCCAAAAGTTATCCTGATCCGGTTTGCCTGAAATAATTTACTGTTGATTTATGGCTGTTTAATCCGGATTTAATCCTTTTAATTTGTCGAACCCGAACTCTTGAATAGAATTTATTCTAATGGAGTCAATTAGTTTAAGTTATTAAAATTGTTCATATTTGATACTTTATATAATTGAAAATAAGCATATTAACTACTTATCAACCTGTTCATAAGTAGTATTATTGAGGTGAAATTGCCGGAAACAGAAAACGAAAAAACAATTTCACTTTTTGTATTTGAAATAAAATTTTAGTTACTTTAGCCCCCTGATTATAGTCATTAGCACAAAAAAGTACCGAGTCAACCTAACGACAGCACTTGCATTATGAAGAAACTTTTATCCCTTGCACGGTTTATCATTTCAGCGTCTACCGCAACCTTTGGTCAGCAGGATCCGCAATTCAGTCAGAACATGTTCAACAGACTGCATGCCAACCCGGCCTATGCGGGAAGTAGTGATGGTATCTGTGGTACCTTGTTATATAGAAATCAGTGGACTGGTTTCGATGGTGCTCCAAAAACAGGTTTATTTAGCATCGATGCTCCGGTAAATTTCCTTCATGGAGGTTTAGGGCTTACCATCCTTGCAGCAGATGAACTTGGTTTTGAAAATACATTTTCAGCAAAGCTGGCATATGCCTTCCGTTTCAATATCGGTCAGGGTAATCTGGCAATCGGAGCTGATTTTGGAATATTACAAAAATCACTTGATGGTGATTTCAAATTCAATGATCCAAATGATCAGGTGATTCCAACATCATCAGTTTCGGGAAGTGTTTTCCCTGACCTTGGTGCCGGTATTTATTACAATTCTGATAAATTATATTTAGGAGCATCTATGTCTCATATCCTTGAAAGTGAAGTAGATTACGGCGATTTCACCACTGAAATGGCTCGTCATTACTATTTCATGGGAGGTTATCGTTTCGAGTTTTCTCCGGCTATTTCCCTGATACCTTCATTTCATGTGAAAAATACCGGTGACCAGACTCAGGCCGACATTAATGCCAATCTGCACTTTAATAACCGCTTCTGGGTCGGTGGATCCTACAGGCTTGAGGACGCTATTGTTTTGATGGCCGGACTCAATATAACCCCCAACCTTCGCATGGGATATGCATATGACATGACCACCTCCGATCTGAAAGATTATAGTGATGGTACCCACGAAATAATGCTTGGATACTGTTATAAATTCAAGAAAAAGATTAATCCTATCATCAGAAACGTAAGATTTCTCTAATATTTTGCAACATATACATCTGGAAGTAACCTATTTTTGGATTTACCGTTAATACCTGTTAATCCTGAAAACTGAGTACTTACAAGCAAAATAACAGGGTGGTTCCAACGTTACTGGAACAATTACATCGACTACTTGAAAATAAACCTAAATAGCGGAACATGAAAAGACTGATCATTTACTCTGCAATCTTGCTGGTACTCAGCAGTTGTGGTGGTGGTAACCGCGGTCAGCTGGTGGGGGCAGGCAATCGGGAACGATGGTATCAGGCCGATCCATACGGCATGGTATTTATTCCTTCCGGCTCCTTTAATATGGGACCCAGCGACCAGGACGTTCCTTATGCGCAGGTTGCGCAAAGCCGTTCAGTATCGGTACACGCTTTTTATATGGATAATACCGAGATTACCAACAATGAATACCGCCAGTTCGTAGAATGGGTGCGCGATTCACTTGCTGATCGAGTAGTAGGTGGAGAACACCTGGTGGATGAAGGTGAATACGGCGAACGTATTAACTGGAGAAAGAAAATTGATTGGGAAGACGAAGAGAATGTGGAAACATTAAATGAACTCTTTCTTCCTGAAGCTGAACGTTTCTATCGCCGTAAGGAAATAGATTCCCGTAAATTGAATTTTGAATACTATTGGATCGACCTGCATGAAGCTGCACAACGCTCAAGCCGTGAACAAGGCAAAACAGATCGCTCCGTATTTATTAAAAGAGATGTGATCAATGTTTATCCCGACACACTTGCGTGGATTCATGATTTCACCTATTCTTTTAATGACCCTATTACTAATATGTACTTCTGGCATCCATCCTACGATGAATATCCTGTGGTTGGTGTGAACTGGAAACAAGCCCGCGCATTCTGTATTTGGAGAACCCAATTACTTAATAGCTATCTGAACGATAATGGTGAGGCCTTTGTTCAGGATTTCCGCCTCCCAACCGAATCAGAGTGGGAATATGCCGCTCGTGGTGGTCTCGATTTATCGCCTTACCCCTGGGGAGGTACTTATATTCGTAACAGCCGCGGTTGCTTCCTTGGAAACTTTAAGCCTATGCGTGGTAATTACTTAGATGACGGTGGATTCTATGCCGTTAAAGTAACCTCATACTGGCCAAACGATTATGGCTTATATTGTATGGCCGGAAATGTTTCTGAATGGACAAGCAATGCTTACGACGAATCTGCGTTTAATTTTCAGCATGACCTGAATCCTGATTATACCTACGAATCGAAAGAATCTGATCCTCCTGCTCTAAAACGGAAAGTTATCCGTGGTGGTTCCTGGAAAGATGTCGGATACTTTTTACAGACCGGAACACGTTCTTATGAATATCAGGATACTTCAAAATGTTATGTCGGCTTCAGATGTGTGATGGACTTCATGGGTCGCGACAAATCTGATTTCTGATAAGTACCTTTGCCTAATTCTTAATCTAACCAACTTAAATACTAACTTAAAACTTCTAAAAACACTATGGGATTAGCTTCAATCACCCAAAGTAAGGGATTTAAAAACATGATGGCCAAGCTCTATGGTATCGGAGCAGCGATCGTAATTGTGGGTGCCCTCTTTAAAATTCAGCACTGGGAAGGTGCCGGACTGATGCTTACAGTCGGTCTTCTTACCGAAGCTGTGATTTTCTTCTTCTCTGCCTTTGAACCACCTCATGAAGATGTTGACTGGTCATTGGTTTACCCTGAACTTGCGGGAATGCATGAGCCGGGACACGATAAACACAAGAAAAAGAAAGCTGATCCAATCGCTCAGGAACTTGACAAGTTGTTATCAGATGCTAAAATTGGTCCGGATTTGATTCAAAGCCTTGGAACCGGTTTACGCACTCTGGGAGAAAATACAGCTAAAATGAGCGATCTCTCCAGCGCCAGTGTTGCAACAGATGATTATGTGAAAAATGTTCAGAATGCTTCTAAATCTGTTAGTAGCCTCGCAGGTGCTTATGAAAAAGCAACTACTGCAATGAACAGCTTAAGCACTTCTTCTGATGATGTGAAAGTTTATAGCGATCAGGTATCTTCTGCAGGTAAAAATCTGGCAGCTCTTAATGCTATCTATGAACTGCAATTACAGGATTCTAATAAACACCTTAAAGAAACTTCTAAGTTCTATGATGGTATCAATGAACTGATGTCAAACCTGAACGCTTCTCTTGAAGATACTAAGAAGTACAAAGATGAAGTTTCTAAACTTGCTAAGAACCTATCTTCTCTCAATACGGTTTACGGAAACATGCTTTCAGCAATGAACATGAACCCGAATAAATAAACCAAACTAAATCAACCAATTTTAACTAACCTAAAAACGAGAGAATAAACAATGGCAGGTGGTAAACTATCCCCGAGGCAGCGAATGATCGGGATGATGTACTTAGTATTGACCGCACTCCTCGCTTTGAACGTTTCTAAAGAAATTATTAACGCATTTGTTACCGTTAATGATAGCCTTGAAACTTCAAACACGAATACGACAGCGAGAAATACCAGAATTTATTCCGATTTCGAAAAGGCCATGGCTAATGATGCCAAAAAAGTTGGCCCTTTCAATGACAAAGCTCAGAAAACCAAAAAACTTTCTTCCGAAATGATAGCTTATATCGACGGACTGAAAAAGGAACTGATCATTGTTGTTGACGGATTGGAAGCAAATGCAAAGGTTCCTGAAGTGCGGAATATTGAAAAGAAAGATGATTATGATGTCCCAACTAATATCATGTGTGGTGATAAAGCAGATGGTCGCGGACACAAAGCAACTGAGTTCAAAAATAAAATCGTTGAATTCAAGACCAATGTTCTGAAAAACCTGACTCCGGAAGATCAAAAACTTTTCGGACCACGTTTGGAAACATTGCTGAATACTAAAGACCCTGCTCCTGATATGGTTGCTGATAATAAAACCACATGGGAAATGGCGAATTTCTACCATAATCCTGTAGTTGCTTCTATCGCTCTCCTTACAAAATTTCAGGCAGACGTAAGAAATGTAGAGTCTGAAATCATTAATCACCTGTACACAGGTATTGATGCTTCCAGCTTTAAATTTGATGCCCTTCAGGCACGTGTTATTGCTCCTACCAGTTATGTATTAACCGGACAGGAATATAAAGCAGATGTGTTCCTCGCAGCATTCAGCAGTACTTCAAATCCTGAAATCCTTGTTGGTGGTGCTCCTATTACTGTTGAATCAGGAATGGGTAAGTATTCTACCCGCCCCGGCAGTGAAGGTCTTAAAAAATGGGGTGGAGTGATTAAGGTGAAAAATCCTGATAATACTATCAAAGAATATCCTTTCGAAGCTGAATACATTGCTGCTAAACCGGCTTCTGTAGTATCAGCTGACAAAATGAACGTTCTTTATATTGGTGTTGAAAATCCAATGTCGATCTCTGTTCCAGGTGTTGCCGATGCAAATGTTACAGCTTCTGTAACCGGCGGAGGTGTTACCATCGTAAAAGATGTTAAGAACGGAAGCAGTAAATACATTGCAAAAGCCACCACTCAGGGTGAAGCTACAGTTTCTGTAAATGCTAAACTTGATGGTAAAAATGTACCAATGGGCCAGTTTAAATATCGTGTGAAAAGAGTACCCGATCCGGTTGCTATGATCAACGGTAAAAAAGGCGGACCAATCAATAAATCAGAACTTGCTGCAGCTACTTCAGTGAACTCAATCATGGAAAATTTCGACTTCGAACTTTATTTTAAAGTTACTAAGTTCCGTATGACCCTGATTAAAAGAGGTAAGGATCCTATCGAACTCGATGCTCCTAGTAACCTGATCACTCCGGCTATGAAGCAGGCAATCTCAGGTTCTGCCCCTGGTGCTAAAGTGTATTTTGAATATATCAAAGCTGCAGGTCCCGATGGAACAACCCGTTCCCTTGGTTCTGTAAACTTTGTACTTCAATAAATAATTGAGAAGAAACTAAAAAAGGAGGATATCATGAAAAGAATCGCAATTATCTTTTCCATTATCGTATCGTTTGCAACGGCAGCGTCGGCTCAAAACGTACTCGATGGTGTTTATGTACGGGAACATGTGCCGGTAAGGCAACCTGTACAACTGTCCTACCTGCGTGAAGCTGATGTAATGTGGTCCAAAAAAGTTTGGAGAATCATCGATCTTAAAGAAAAGATGAACCTTCCATTCTATTATCCCACAGAGAAATCAACGATCGCCTTAGTCTCAATGATATTCTTTATAACGCTGTTAAAGAAGGTACGCTTACCGCTTATCTCGATGAGGAATTCATGAGCCCTATGACCAGGGAAGAATTTCAAAGAATCGGTGGTGCAGGTGTCGATACTACTCAAATTACAGATCCGGAACCTCCATATCTTACTCGTGATACCGTTATCGTTCGGGAGTTCTCTACTACCAACGTTATAGCTTATCGTGTGAAAGAAGAATGGTTCTTCGATAAACAACGCTCTGTAATCGATGTAAGAATTATCGGAATTGCCCCTCTTATTTATGCTGTCGATGATAAAGGAAATCGCCGTGAAGGTGATCTTAAAATTCCAATTATGTGGATTTACTATCCCGAAGCAAGAAAGATTTTTGCTAATCAGGAAGTGTTCATGAGAGGAAACGACTCCGATCGACGTACCTGGGATGATATATTCCTTAAAAGAATGTTCTCAAGCTACATCTATAAAGAAAATAACGTCTACGACCGAAGAATCGAAGATTATAAACAAGGTATGGACGCTCTTGTAGAAGCTGAAAGAATTAAAATGGATATTACGAACCTCGAGCACGATCTCTGGGAATACTAAGCCAATATTCATATAAAAAAAGCCCGCAGAAATTTTCTGCGGGCTTTTTTTATAATTAAGGATTAAGGATTAAGGATTAAGGATTTTTGGATTCTGCTCAGAAGAAAATTTCGTTATGATGATAAATTATAGATTATAAATGTAAGGATGAATGCTGTGCAGAATCAATTTGTGTGCTCGACTAAAATGCCATTATTCAATTTTCAATTCTTGTTACTCAATTTTCAATAAAAGCATTTTGAGAACCTTCACCTTTTGCAGCAACAAAATAAATCACAATTGAAAAACGCAAACTTAAAATCCAGCTCCTAAACGCTTTACTGATAACTGATCACTGATCACCCATCAACTGCACTCATGGCAGCGCATTCAACCCTTCGACTACGCTCAATGCAAATCATCAGCACATTAGCACATCAGCACATCAGCACATCAGCACATCAGCACATTAGCACATCAGCAACTCAGCACATTAGCGCATTAGCACATCAGCACATAAAAAAACCGCAGTGGGAACACTGCGGTTTTTTTATGACAAATTTAAATTCTTAGTGATTGTGCCCACTATGATCATCATGGCTTTCCTCTCCGGTAGTAGTTGCTGCTACAGAATCAGTTGTTACTGTTCCTGAATCAGCTACTGCTGTTGTTGTGCCTGCATAATTCGGATTGCTCACAAGATCCATTCCGCATACAACACATTTTCCAGGTGCATCACTTGCGCTGTTTTCGCAATTCATCGGACAAACATAAGCGTGCGTAGTGTTAATTGCTACCACCGCTTCCGGTTGAGTTGCAGCTTCTTTATTTTCGCTGCTTCCGCAAGATGCAAAACCGATTCCAACTGAAATCAGTAATGCCATCAGTAAATTTGATTTTTTCATTGGCTGTTTTTAAGTTTAATTATTTATTGGTTAGTTTCTTTAGTGATTGAATACTTAACTTACATGTTTCTTCGGTATTGTCCGCCTACCTCAAATAAAGCTCCTGTAATTTGTCCAAGTGAACAGTATTTCGATACCTCCATAATGTGCTCAAACATATTCTCATTATGAATAGCCGCCAGTTGTAAATCATGCAACAGTTTTTCACTGGTCGATGCATTTCGCTTATGTAAATTCGTCAGCGTTTCAATTTGCTGCATCTTTTCTTCTTCGGTTGCCCTGATTACCTCCATTGGAATCACTGTAGGCGATCCTTTCGATGATAAGAAGGTATTCACACCTATGATCGGTAATTCTCCGGTATGCTTCAGCGTTTCGTAATAAAGTGACTCTTCCTGAATTTTACCACGCTGATACATCGTTTCCATTGATCCCAATACACCACCGCGTTCTGTTATGCGATCGAATTCACTCAGCACTGCTTCTTCAACAAGATCTGTTAATTCTTCAATAATAAAGGATCCTTGATTCGGATTTTCATTCTTGGCTAGACCCAACTCGCGGTTTATGATCAGCTGAATTGCCATCGCTCTTCGCACACTCTCTTCTGTAGGAGTGGTTATCGCTTCATCATAAGCGTTTGTATGCAACGAATTGCAGTTATCATAAATTGCATACAATGCCTGCAGCGTTGTTCTTATATCATTGAAGTCAATCTCCTGTGCATGCAACGATCGTCCCGATGTTTGAATATGATATTTCAGCATCTGAGATCGCTCATTTGCCTTGTATTTTATTTTCATCGCCTTGGCCCAAATCTTCCGCGCCACGCGACCAATTACTGAATATTCAGGATCAACTCCATTCGAAAAGAAGAATGATAAATTTGGTGCAAAAGAATTTACATCCATCCCGCGACTCACATAATATTCTACGTAAGTAAAGCCATTTGCAAGAGTGAATGCTAATTGTGTGATCGGATTAGCACCTGCCTCAGCAATATGATATCCTGATATAGATACCGAATAAAAATTGCGGATGTTGGTATCTATGAAATATTGCTGCATATCTCCCATCAACCGCAAGCGAAAATTCCGTCGAGAAGATACATGTGTTTTGTGCTTGATCTTCTTTTAAGATATCGGCCTGTACCGTTCCCCTGACATTCGCCAAAGTGTCTTTTTTAATCTTGTTGTAAATATCTGCTGGCAATACCTGGTCACCAGTGATACCCAGCAACATTAATCCCAAACCGTTATTTCCCTCTGGAATTGGATAATTATATTTCGGTGCAGCAACTCCTTTGCGGGATGCATGTATTGCAGCAACTTTTTTATTGACCTCTTCTGTGAGTCCGTTTTGCTGAATGTAAAGTTCACATTGCTGATCAATAGCTGCA
The DNA here is from genome assembly GCA_016713525.1 of Bacteroidota bacterium. Taxonomy (GTDB): domain Bacteria; phylum Bacteroidota; class Bacteroidia; order AKYH767-A; family OLB10; genus JADKJB01. The sequence goes on from JADJOZ010000022.1 coordinate 122,612, forward strand.
TTCATAAAATAGGCTGCTATGATGGATGCAGGACCATTTATAGTCATGGAAACTGATGTCGCAGGATCACACAAATTGAATCCTGAATACAGTTTCTTGGCATCATCCAAACAACAAACCGAAACGCCGGCATTTCCTATTTTACCGTAAATATCGGGACGATGATCGGGATCTTGCCCATACAAGGTTACCGAATCGAATGCAGTAGATAAACGCTTCGCAGGCATGCCCAGCGAAACATAATGGAAACGCTTGTTGGTGCGCTCCGGACAGCCTTCACCCGCAAACATTCGGGTTGGATCTTCATTCTCTCTTTTAAAACGGAACACTCCCGCTGTAAACGGAAATTCACCGGGCACATTTTCCTGCAAAAGCCATCTCAGTAAATCACCCCAGGCTTTGTATTTTGGAAAAGATACTTTCGGAATACGTTGTCTCGATAATGACTCCGAATAAGTTTGAATTTTAAGAATTTTTTCACGTACTTTGAATTCATAAAAATCAGCTTTGTATTGCTCAACTTTTTAATGGAAGTTGCTCCAGCATCAAACGATTGGTGCCATCTAATTTCAACTCCAGTTCCGTATATCTTTTTCTAATGCATTTAAAATATCCTGACTAACACCTTCGCTTTCTTTTAAAGATGCAATGGAAGTTTTTAATGCATATAATTTTTGTGCTGTTTCAGATTGTTCATTCACCCAATTATCATACGAACGATTATTCTCAGAAATCTCACTTAGATAACGGGTACGATTTGGTGGAATAATATAAATTTTTTCACTTGCTTCATCAGTTACCTGATAAGTAGATTTTAAATCGACACCGGTTTTTTCTGCAATGGTATTCATGACCACCCGGTACAACCTGTTCATTCCGGGATCATTAAATTGCGATGCAATTGTTCCGAAAACCGGCAATTCCTCATCGGGTGTTTCCATAGCTGATGATTACGTTTGTATTGTTTACGTACATCACGAATAGCATCCATTGCACCACGCTTATCGAATTTATTCAGCGCAATGATGTCGGCAAAATCCAACATGTCAATTTTCTCAAGCTGAGTAGCTGCACCATACTCGGGTGTCATTACATACAGCGAAACATTGCTATGATCGGTAATTTCTGTATCCGATTGTCCGATACCGGATGTTTCAAGAATTATTAAATCATATCCTGCAGCTTTAACAATATCAACTGCTTCCTGCACATGTTTTGAAAGTGCAAGATTGCTTTGACGGGTTGCCAGCGAACGCATATAAACTCTTGGATTTCGAATAGCATTCATTCGTACCCGATCTCCCAGCAATGCTCCTCCTGTTTTTCTTTTCGATGGATCAACAGAAATGATTGCAATGGTTTTATCTTTAAACTCTATTAAAAAACGACGTACCAATTCATCTACTAACGACGATTTTCCAGCGCCTCCTGTACCTGTTATTCCTAATACAGGTGAGGTTTGTTTGGTTGCAGCATCATGAATTTGCTTATGAAATTTGATAAACTCTCCGGGATTATTTTCAGCAGCTGAAATTAATCGGGCAATCGCCTTGGTGTCTTTAGAATAAAGTTTTTCTGCTTCACCATTCAAATTAATTCCGGTTGCAAAATCCGATTGCTCCAGCATATCATTTATCATCCCTTGCAATCCCATTCTTCTGCCATCATCCGGAGAATAAATTCGTGCTATTCCATAAGCATGCAACGATTCAATTTCTTTAGGAAGTATAACTCCACCACCGCCACCAAAAATCCGGATATGTGAACAACCGCGTTCTTTAAGCAAATCGTACATGTACTTAAAATACTCAACGTGTCCACCCTGATAACTCGTAAGCGCAATAGCATTGGCATCTTCCTGAATTGCGCACTCTACAACTTCTAATGCACTCCTGTCGTGGCCGAGATGAATAACCTCAGCACCACTGGCCTGAATAATTCTACGCATGATATTAATGGAAGCATCATGACCATCAAAAAGACTGGCAGCGGTAACTACTCTGATCTTGTTCTTGGGAGTGTATTTTTCTGTTTGCATATAGGCTCAATTCTGGCTCAAATTTAGCAAAAATATAGGCAGGCTTAAAATCATTGTTAAGTAGTTGTTTATCAATTAAATAAATCCATGTAAGCTTTTTTATTTTTGCTGTTGCAGATGATAAACCAATCAGGATTATTTATGTTTGCCGGATATGTTTTTTATTCTGTCTAAAATTCTTGAGTTTCTGCTGCTGCCCCTGACATGGATCTTAGGGCTTTTGATAATATCATTTTGCGTTAAAAAGGAGCATCTGCGTCGTAAATTGATGGCTTTGGCCATTGGAATCGCCCTGTTTTTCACAAATCCGTTTATCGTGAGCCGAACCCTTAATTGGTGGGAAACCGACCCTTTTAACAGCGCAATTATTACCCAACCGTATGATGTTGCCATAGTTTTAGGGGGAAGTCTCCGCTATTTCGACGACCACACACAGCGCCCGGTGTATAGTATGAGTGTCGACAGACTCTTACAGGGAATTGCTCTTTACAAGCAAGGGAAAGTCCGCAAAATCCTTCTTTCCGGTGGGTCCGGGATGGTATTTTCACCTGATGAAAAGGAATCGGTGGTACTCGAAAAAGTATTGCTGCAATCAGGTATTCCGGCAGCCGATATCCTCATCGAAAATGAGTCACGAAACACCTATGAAAATGCAGTCAATTCAGCTAAGATGTTGAATGCCAGTCATTCAAATGGAAGGTTTTTGCTGGTAACCTCAGCTTTTCACATGCGGCGTTCATTGGCTTGTTTTCAGAAAACGGGACTTCAAATTGATGCCTTTCCGGTTGATGAAAAGGCAGGTATCAGACCACTAACACCCGATAATACCATTGTTCCCGATGCACAATGTCTGGTGAACTGGGATATGCTTTTTCACGAATGGTTTGGTATGATTACCTACAAACTGGCCGGGTATATTTAACCGTTAATTTACTTTCTTTGCATAATATTATAAATCTAAATCCTATAATCGTGAAGCAACTCTCTCTGGTTTTAAATGCTGTATTGTTAATCGCAGTAGCCTTTCTTTATTATAAAGTTTATTCAGGTTCACAACCGGTTGCTGCGCCTGCTATTTCAGGTTCAGGAATGCCTGCAAATGGAATAGTTTACATCAATTCAGATTCACTGTTAAAAGGCTATAACTATTTTAATGAATTGAAAGAAACATTCGATAAGCGCCAGGACAGCATCGAAAATTTTCTGACCACTAATGCCCGTTCTCTCGAGAAAGAAGTGCAAAACTATCAGAATCGCGCTGCGGGTATGTCACCGGAAGCACGCGCTGCAGAAGAAGAAAAATTAATGGGCAAACAACAAAATTTATTGCAGTTAAAAGAAAGCCTCATCGATCAGCTCCAGGAACAGGAATCAGTGATGAATGATTCTGTTTATTATCATTTATCAGGTTATCTGAAAGAATTCAATAAATCCCGCAATCATCTTTTTATCATGCGCTACGAAAGAGGCAGTGGCGTATTATTTGCCAACGACTCACTCGATATTACCCAAGAAGTTTTGAAAGGACTTAATTCAGGGAAGGAATAAATTTTAGCAGCGAAGCTGTTTTTAATGTGCTGATGTGCTGGTGTGCTGGTGTGCTAATTTTTGGTTCCTCTGTAACAAATGTGTGACTGCTTCTAAGTTAAAAGTTGTAAGTTGAAGGTTGTAAGTTGGTTTTTTTGGCTGAATGAAATGTCGTTCTTCAATTATGATTTATTTTACTGCTGTTGAAGTTGTAGTTTCTACGTCCTAAAAGTGTTTTATTGAATATTGAGACACTATCTCGAGAAATGAGAAGTGAATAATATTTTACTTCCTATTTTCTTATTCAATTTGTAATATTCAATATTTGTTATTCAATATTTTGAAACTGCTATAGTATACAAATTAATACTGCTGCTGCTGAATCAGAATTCTGCCTGTCTTCATGATACTTTTATTGAATAGTGACTAACAAGAATTGAATAGTGACATGCTATTTGGCTTCATTCAAAAAATCCTTACTCCCTCCGCCCTCTGCATATTTTCTGAGCGTTCATTTAAAAGGATCGAACAGCATCCAGCACGTGTTGGTAGTTTGCCGTCTGGCGCGGCGTTGTGTCATTGGTCATTTAGCGGCAAAGCCGCTGTCTTTAGGTCATTTGCGGCGGAGCCGTTGTCATTTGCAGCACAGCTGCGTCATTAAGTAATTTATGGTCATTGGAGGAGTTTTCTCCTCATCGCGCCAGCGAAAACCCCGCGTCTCCCTAACTCTGCGTTCAAAAATAAGTTACATTTTAGTCGATCATTATAATTTTTTCTGAGCAGAATTTAATCTATCATCTATCATCTATAATCTATCATCATAACGAAATTTCTTTCTGAGCAAAAATCCTTAATCCTTAATCCTTAATTCTTAATCCGCTCAATGTGCTCATTCAGCTCTTCAATCGACGACTCAAAAGTAAATGCATCATTAACTTTGTAATAATTGTTAATGTCGTAAGTGTATTTATAAGCGTGCTTTGCAAAGTCCAGACGGGTTTCTTCGAAGTTGAAGAGTAGCATAATTTCTTTTACCTGTGATGCAACAATGCAGTTGGATCCAATTATTTGCTTCGCAATGGTGAGCTTGCTGTCTTCAAACGATTTCTCATTGATGGAACGCTTTGCAGATTCAAAATCTCCTTGCGACATTGGCCAGGGGCAACCTACCGCACCATTATAGCCTGGCATTACATAGTGTGTGGTAGAAGTGGTTGTTTGTGTTTGCTGTGTTTGAGAATGTGCGGGAGCAGGGTCTCCCATACCATCATTGATATTAATATTCATTGAAAATTGCCCGCCTCCATCATTTGCTGAAGCACCAATATTAACTGCTGCTCCTGTAGATGTTCCACTGCTGCTGCCTGAAACTGTTGTGGTTTGTGTAGTCGTTGAGACATTACTACTTTGAGAACTGCTTTGCGTATTTCTTGCCGGTTGTTGTGTCTGTGAAGAATTGTTAACCGGTGCATCAGTTACTGCTTCCGACAAAAGCTTAACCACATATTTGGAATCTGTATTATCAATTTCCTCTTTTTCTTTAGCAGCTTCTTCCTTATCGCCACTCTTTAACTGGCGACCAATGTTGACACCTGCTTTTTTTAATCCTTTAGAAGTATTCGAAATGTTTTTTAGTTTGATAGTGTATGTTCGCTCTTTATAATTAGCAGCATATATTTTATCATTAATCACTCCGAGGGTACTGTCAGCAAATATAATTCTGATAGTATAAGGCGCTTCATTCAACCCGGTTACTTTGACATTCGTCTCCGGCTTATCGTTTTTACGTAACCCATTCATGATTACCGTAAAGGCTTCACCGTTTTCACTAAAGAATACTGCGCTGGCATTTTGAGCCTGAGAAACAAGGGTTCCTAAAAGGAAGATACTGATAAAGAGTAATTTTTTCATAAGATTCTGATTTTGGATTTTTTTGGCAGGCAACTTTTGTGCCATTTTTTTTAATTTGATAATGCTACCAATTGTTCCTGCAATAATTTTATACGTGCTTCGGCATCGGATTTCTTCTTCTGCTCCATAGCAACAATGTCGTTCTTAGCATTAGCCATGAACCGTTCGTTGCTTAATTTTTTCATTACGGAATCGAGGAAACTTACCGTATAATCGAGCTCCGATTTAATCCGAATACGCTCTTCATCTTTATTGATCATATTTCCTGCATCAATAAAGTATTCATGCTCCCTGATTACAATTGAATTCTGACCCGTAGGTTTTGCCTGTACTTCACTCAATTCAGAAAGGTTACAAAGCTTGCTAACCAATGAATGGAATTGTTCATGTCCCGCAAAGGAACCTTTCAGATAGGTAACCGGCAACGCTTCCCGCATCGGAATATTTTTGGTTTTCCGCAGGTTCCTGATTTGTGAAACCAATTCTGCTGCTGCATCAAAATCAGACAGAATTTGTGTGTTGGCATTTATTACTTTCGGCCAGCTGGCAACAATTATAAAGTCATTTTCATTTCTATCTTTCAGACTATGCCATATTTCCTCTGTAATAAATGGCATGAAAGGGTGGAGCAATTTCAGCAACGTTTCAAAACTGTTGATGGTTGCTTCCAGTACTTCTTTTTTCATAGAACAACCCAAGGCAGGTTTTACCAATTCAAGATACCAGGAGCAGAAATCATCCCAAATTAATTTATAGGTTGCCATTAAAGCTTCCGATATTCTGTACTTGGCATACAAATCATTGATATTGGTAATTTCAGCATCCAGCTTGCTTTGAAACCAGCTTATAGCTGCTGTATAATCGCGTTCATCAGCAGGCATGGTAGCAGCGTTTTGCTGCCATCCGTTTATCAGTCGGAATGCATTCCATATTTTATTCGCAAAATTCCGTCCTTGCTCACATAACGATTCATCAAATGGTAAATCGTTTCCTGCAGGTGAACTCAATAACATACCTACACGAACACCATCAGCACCATACTTCGCAATCAGATCGAGTGGGTCAGGGAGTTGCCTAACGATTTCGACATCTTCCTTCCAAGTTTATCGCGAACGATACCGGTAAGATATACATTGGTGAATGGTTTTTCTCCTCTGTATTCATATCCTGCAATGATCATTCTTGCAACCCAGAAAAATAAAATTTCCGGAGCTGTTACCAGATCATTTGTAGGATAGTAGTATTTAATATCAGCATTATTGGGATCTTTAAATCCATCAAAAACTGAAATAGGCCACAGCCATGAACTAAACCAGGTGTCCAATACATCCTCATCCTGAGACAAACGTGAAAATGAAACAGGTTTTTCTCCGGCTGCTTTTCGCGATGCATTCATTTCTTCAAATAATGCGATTGCTTCTGCCTCTGTTTTTGCAACCACAAATTCTCCTGTTTCATTGTACCATGCCGGAATACGTTGTCCCCACCACAACTGACGCGAAATGCACCAGTCATGTACATTTTCCATCCAGTGGCGATAGGTGTTTTTGAACTTATCAGGTACCAGTCTGATGTCGTCATTCATTACATGCTCCAATGCCGGTTTCGAAATATCTTTCATTTTCAAAAACCATTGCAACGACAAGCGAGGCTCAATTACTGCATTGGTTCTTTCTGAAAATCCAACATTACTTTTGTAAGGTTCAGTTTTCAACAGATGTCCTGCAGCATCCAGATCTTTCGCAATTTTTTTACGTACATCAAACCGGTCTTCACCAATGTAAAAACCTGCGGCCTCACTCATTTTTCCTTCAGGAGTGAGCACATCAATCATTGGCAATTTATGTTGTTGTCCCAGTTGATAATCGTTTATGTCATGTGCAGGAGTAACTTTTAAAGCACCGGTACCGAACTCCATAGTTACATAGGTATCGGTAATAATTGGAATTTCACGATTTGCGATTGGAACAATTACTTTTTTTCCATGCAAATGTTTGTAACGCTCATCATCGGGATGTACACAAATAGCAGTATCGCCCAAAATAGTTTCCGGACGTGTAGTGGCAATTACTAAAAAATCAGTGGTGCCTGCAACTGCATATTTTACATAGTATAATGTTGAATCAACTTCCTTGTAAATTACTTCTTCATCAGATACAGCGGTCAATCCCGCAGGATCCCAATTTACCATTCGGGTACCTCTGTAAATCTGTCCCTTTTTATAAAGATCCACAAAAACATCGATTACAGCATCCGACAAATCATCCTCCATGGTAAACCGGGTTCTGTCCCAGTCACACGAAGCACCCAGTTTTTTCAACTGCTCCAAAATAATGCCGCCATATTTTTCTTTCCATTCCCAGGCATATTTTAAAAAATCTTCCCGGGTTAAATCTTTTTTATGGATGCCTTTTTCTTTAAGCATTGCAACAACCTTTGCTTCCGTAGCAATAGAAGCATGATCCGTTCCGGGTACCCAGCATGCATTTTTCCCCGACATACGGGCGCGACGAATTAATACATCCTGAATGGTATTATTCAGCATGTGTCCCATGTGCAATACTCCGGTTACATTCGGAGGTGGGATTACAATTGTATACGGTTCGCGTTCATCCGGCACCGACCGAAAAAACCCTTTCGATAGCCATGATTGGTACCATTTATCTTCTGTCTGGGTGGGTTCGTAGGTCTTTGGAATT
>JADJOZ010000023.1 GCA_016713525.1 Bacteroidota bacterium
GCATACTCAATAACAGAGTTTGTCGTTACAGTAAGTTTGCCATGGGCAGAAGCATTAGTTTGAGGATGTCAAGAGTTACCCCAAACATCAATTCCTTTCCATGTATAAGTTTCATTGCATTCTGTATTTGGAAATGAAGTAAATGTTGTGTTTATTAACTTTAGATGACTGCCAGGTTTAATGATAACTTTTGCTGTTCTACTAAATTGAAACGTCATTCCACTGATTATGAGGGTTGAATTTCCATCGACTATAATATTTTGAAGTACATTAACAGGTTGACTCGTTGACCATGGGTTACCTGTGCCCGTTGACCATGTTGTTGTTCCTGAGGTCGAATGGATGGCTTCCTACAGTTAATACAGGGTGATAGGAGTTTGCAACATACTTGAATAGGTTTGACCATCAATTTGGTCCGGTAAAGTATAAAAGTTCGTTGATTGCCAATTTGCGCCAGGAGGATTCGGAAAACCAAAGGAACTGGAATTAATTATTGTAGGGTTAGGTACTGATGGATTAAATGCCAATGGTTTAAAGGTTGGCTTGAAGAACTGGCATACATTAAGCTATTTCGAGCATATTCTATTTGAGAATTTCCATAACCAACTGAATTTGAAACAAACTTGAAATCAGTCGCAAGTGGAGGGGTGTTTACCAATGGAATATTAATTGAATGGATGCCACTCGTTCCTTCGCCGACAAAGAGTTTTGTGTTGGATCCGGTGCCATAAAATTCAATTCCTCTGAATCCACTAACATTGTTTCCTGAAATACCTGGATTGTTAAACTGGACATAAGAATTATTCACATAATCTCCAGTTGAATTCAATTCTATCATATGATACCTCAGTTGTGAAGGAGCAGCAGCAAAACTCCCCCACGCCAACCTTCTACCATCAGGCGAAATATCTAATTCCTGTGCAAAGATTTCGGCACCAGCATTTGAATTGGGGTTTAGAATTGTCGGGTAAATTTTACCTGCAAGTGTAAAAGTACCATTGTTGTGAATTATTATTTTGTTTATTTGCCCACCATTTGCTGCACCGATGGTTCCCGGACCAGCTAAAAAATATAAATAACGATCGTTTGATGACGCTGGGTTTGGATTTTTACTCAAGGCTATAGCACCATATTCAGTTGACGGGCTTCCATTGTAAGAAATTTGATCTACATAAACTTCTGTTACTGTCATGCTTTTAATGTCAACAATATATTGCCATAAAGAAGATGCACTTGTGAAGCCTCCTGTTGTGATAAACACACTGTATTTACTTTGGCAATTGTTATTAGTTTCAAAAGGTAGCACTATTATTTCTGTTCCACCACCTCTTATAGGGCTCATGATTGTATTATGGTAGTCATAAATATTTCCAACTGCGATATAGAATAATAAATCTCCCGCGGAGTTATAATACCCATTTCCAGCTTTAAGTACGGTGCCTGGCACATTTGTTCCAATTGTTGGAGAAATCAAGAGTGGAGTTGGAGATGTTGAGATCATTTCGATTTCCATTGGTGCAATATACCAATGGTCAGGTTGCCTGACCATTTGCACTCAGGTGCAATGATAAAATAACAAGATTAATCAATAGTTTTTTCATGATAAAAATAGTTTTGGAATATTAGAGCACTTATATAGGATTAATAATAAATAGTTGAAATATGAATACTCAACTTAACGCAAATAGGCAATACTCTGAATGAGCCTATCTGCAATTTAATAAGCTAAATATTTTATGAATTAATCTAGCCATAAAAATGGTTAATATATTTAATGTTTAATTCTAATCAATGATAACTAACTTTAAAAATGATACACTACTTTTATAATTTAATTTACAATAATAAACCGAAGATGAAAGATCTTCTATATTGATAGAATTAAATTCCCCATAAAAAATATTTTTATAAATTAAATTTCTTTGAAAGTCAAAAATCTCAAACAGAAAATTTTCTTCCAATACAGATGATGACTTGATAAAAAGATTATTTTTGGCAGGGTTTGGAAAAACAGAAAATTGGAATTTTGCAGCGTCAGTTCACTATGGCCAGTATAAATGTTTCCAGAACTATCAGTTTTATAATATAAGCACCTGCGGTTCCAAAACTTCCAGAATATCCTGCACAAAATATATCCTCCATCACTCAGAGCTTGTACAGAATAACCCATATCATCACTTGTGCCACCAAATTGTTTAGTCCATAAAGAATCACCGGAACTGTTGATTTTCATAAGAAATACATTTCCGTCAACAGGTATCCACCGGTAATTTTCCCTGTCAAAATAAAGTCCCCATTCTGTGTTTCCTGAATTGAGTATACTAATTGTTCATTATTGTGATCAAAAACTTTTGTCCATTGAGTATCTCCAATGGCATCTGTTTTAATAAGGCAAATATTACTGTTAGAAGTTGCGGGATTAATAATGAAACCAGAAATTAATATTCCATTATCTGAAGTTTCTATTACATCAATTCCACTTTCCTGATAGGAAAAATTGAAGGTTTTATACCATAAAGTATCTCCAAAAAGTTGTTGTTCGCATCAGAAACATATCAGTAGATGAAGGGCTGGTTCCAACTCCCCCAGTAATAGGTATTCACTATTTGATGTGGTAGCAATAGCTCTCGGTTCGGTTCCGAAAAGAGAAAAGTCATATATTCTGCTTGAAAGCTGAATTCCATTTCCAATTATTGAAAAAAATAACCCTTGGTATGAGTTAGTGGTACAGGACTATAAAAACCTGTAAGTCCAACTAGGCTGTTATTTATCACAGCCATACTATTGATATAATCCACATTCGTAGAACCTGGTCCAGCTGAAAAAGCTGTGACCATAAACTATCACCTGACGTGTTTAATGCAATTAACCAGCTTTTGCAATTATTTCCAGCATTATAAGTCCCGTTCACAATATAAGTACTGTCAGCTAATTGCTCTATTTCTGTGGCAAATTCTATAGCAGGTCCGGTATAAACCTTTGCCCATTGAATATTAGCCATTGAGTCCAATTTTATAACTTGGAGATCATTTCCATTAAAATTACTATTGCCACGAAACACACTAACCACCGTCCAATGTTTCCCGAATACAAGTGGCTGTGGTGCTGCCCAGAAGTATCAATTACCTTTTCAAAAGTGATCTGGGCTGATAATTGAGAACAAAAAATAGGGAGAATTAACATAATTAATTTGTATTTCATAGAAGCAATGGTTAGGTTTCTAATAAATTGATTTTCAATTTTATGAATTTCCGCTATTTAACCTTTTTGCAGTAAAATCGCTTTATGGAGATCTTAAATATAGTAATTTTATAAAGCCAAATAATTTGCCAGGGGGGTAGCAGATCGACTTTTTACTAGTTATTATACAATATTAATGAAGATTTTTTGAATTGCCAAAAATGTTCATAAATATTTTCTTTTCAATTAACTTATATCTTATTCTACCTATGCCTCTTTGCGAGTGATTTTATTGAAATCATTAATATGAACACGTATCAATCACAAAAACATCTTTATATACGCCCTCAACGCATGTGAACTCTTCAAAAAATTGTATGAACGAAGAATGCTCATCTGCCTCGTCGGCATTCGCTTCTGATACCATTGTCGCTGACCACCCGCAAATTAATTTATTCGAGGACTCTAACCAAATGTGGTGAACCTGTATCAGGCAATTGACCGGCTTAAAAACAGATATAGAGATAAAGCGGTAATCAGGGCGGTGGGGAGGAGAAAAATGTCATTAACGGCGGAGCCGTGTCATTAGGTCATTAGCGGCAAAACCGCGTCATTAAAGAAATGTCATTGACAGCTAAATCTGCGTCATTGGGTCATTGATGATCATTGGGGATATTCATCGATGAAAATTAATTCGCTATTCTCCAATATAATAGTCTAAGGTTGTCTGACAAATTAATGTAATCGATATTTTTGATTATCTTTATTTTTTTGAAATATAATACATGCGGAAAACATTCTCAATCTCCAAATTATTGCATTTTTTGGGCAAATACCGGGTAGTCTATGCGATACCATAACCGGAGTAGGGTTAGCAGAACCTGAAGACTTGGTGTTGAAATTATTCCCTAATCCCACCGGCGGTGAGTTTCTATCAGTTTTCCGGTTCAACAAAGTTCCGGATTAATGCAGTTGTTTGACATAGTTGGCAATAAGGTTAAGAAGAGTAATTTCCCCCTGGAGTCAAAACAAACAGATTGATATCACCGGTTTGCCCGATGGTATTTATTTTGCAAGATAAAATGGGACGAAGTTGAGGGTAGGGTGAAGGTGGTGAAAGTGACGCAGTAATTCTTTTTCGATTTGTTTTAAATTCCTCATTTTAATTTTAACGGTAAATTAATTAAAATTGATTAAAAATGAAAATATATTTGTTAATAATATTGCTTTTTAATTTCATTTACAGGAAGTACTCAAAATTATTTTAGTTTTCCTGATTCAAATGCTGTATGGTGTGGACAAAGGTCACAACTCTTTTTAATCCTCCTAATGATCAAGTTCACAGGTGGACTTATCAGCAATTTATTACAAATGATACGTTGATTAATGGAGAATTATATCATAAATTAGAGGGAGAATGGTGTATTTGAATGGAAGATTATCCTATCCCCTTTAATTCTGGGTCTTCTACATATTTTCATCAGTATATAGGTTGTATTAGAGAAGTTAATAAAATTCTATATTACGTACCTCCAACTAGCCCTCACTGAAAACTATTTATACAATTTTAACTTTATGGTTGGTGATACTTTTGCCTTCTAATATTTTGACCCTAGTAATTACACCATGATAACGAGAATTGATTCTATACTGATAGCAGGAAACTAAAAGCAATTTTTTTGTAAGTGTGGTTGATACGAACTTGTGGCAGATGCCAACACATTTTGAATATGTTTCTATTATAGAAGGTATTGGAAGTACAAACGGACTTAATTGGACATTAATGCCCTACTTTGAAAGAGGTGGCTCGTTATGGGCCTTAAAGCAAGATGGCACGTTGATCTATACAGACTCTATAGCTACAAGTTGTGATGTAACAGGTTATATGGAAATAAATCCAATTGTTTTAAAATCTATCCTAATCCAGCTTCAAGTCATTTGAAATCGAATTTAGTGGTGTATGGAATTTTAAGTATATTCAGATAATTGATTTTTCTGGTAAAGTTGTAATTGAAAACATTCTAAAGCCATATCAAAGAATAAGTGTTTCAACTCTTGATCCTGGACTATATTTTTGTTAGAATTTATGATAGAAGAAAATCATTCCTATTATAAGTTGTTTTCAAAATTCTAGTTAAAAATGAAAATGACAGGACAGGAAAAATTTAAAAGAAACTGTAGTTATTTTCTTATCAACATCTTGACACTTGACTTGCATTTTCCCGAACTTTTAGATTTCATATTTAGCCTTAAAGTATTCTCTTTTTCCATATAAGTAATAACTTCTATTTTTTTTTTGCTGCAACCTCTCCTTTGAAATAATGAGTATATTGTAAACATTAAAATGATTGCAATACAATCATTACTATTCTGTTCTACACAGCTCTCTGTACCTCAATGGCTATAGTAGAAGAGGAGCACGAAGGTATACGGAGTCATCTATAATTTATTAAGTGTTCGCTTATTCAAATTACTCATTACGTTACGGGACACTCTCCATTGAGTCGCTTGTAACAACTGCTCACGAAGCAGGGATGGAATCATTGGTATTAACCGACATCAACAACACTACCGGTATTCCCGATTTTACAGAGTCTTGTGAGAAGGCCGGAATAAAACCCATTGCCGGTGCTGAGATCAGAAATGGTAACGATCATTTGTTTACGCTGGTGGCACGAAATAATGCCGGGTTCAAAGAGATCAATGAGTTTATCACGCAGCATAATTACAGCAGTGAACCTTATCCCGATCGTGCGCCGCTTTTAAAGCAGTGCTATGTGATTTATCCGTTATTGCGCTTCCCGGCGAGGCAAGCTCCACGATAATGAATTTGCCGGTATTGCCATTCGTGATATCAATAAGCTGCGTGCATCGGCGAAAAGCAATCATATAATCGAGAATGGCGTCATGCAACCCGTTACTTTTATGAACGACGAAGGCTTATGAATTACACCGCACCTTCGTGCTATCGATAACAATATCCTGCTTTCACAACGAGCCCGAAATGCTTGCTCATGCTTCTGAATCCTTCATCCGCGAAAGCGAACTGATAAAGTGTTATGAAGCCTTGCCGCAAGTGGTGCGAAATACCAAAGCACTTTTGGATGATTGCTTACTTTCAGCTTCGATTTTAAAACCATCAAAAATAAAAAACGTTTAGGGCAGTAACTACGACGACCGCTTGCTGCTCGAGAAGCTGGCTCATGATGGACTCCTTTATCGCTATGGGAAAAATAATAAAGCCATTCGTCGCATCAAACATGAACTCGAAGTAATCGATAATCTCTCGGTTTTTCATCTTACTTTCTAATTACCTGGGATATTATCCGGTATAGCATGTCACGAGGATTTTATCATGTAGGGCGGGGAGTGGTGCCAATAGTATTGTCGCCTATTGTCTGCGTATCACCGATGTGGATCCCCATTGAACTCGATTCTATTTCGAGCGATTCCTCAATCCCAAACGCAAGTCGCCTCCCGATTTCGACATCGACTATTCCTGGAAAGAACGCGACGATGTGACCGAATATATTTTCAAACGCTGCGGTCGCGAACATACTGCTCTGCTTGGCGCGATGTCTACGTTCAAAGGAAAATCGATTATTCGGGAGATGGGAAAGTATACGGCCTGCCAAAAGCAGAGATTGATGCTCTGGTGGAATCGCGTAAAACCACGATGGAACTCGATAGCATTACAAAACCACTTTTCATTATGGAAAAATGTTGAGCGAGTTTCCAAACCTGCGAACCATTCATGCCGGAGGTATTCTGATCTCGGAAGAGCCCATTACCTGCTATACGGCGCTCGATCTTCCTCCGAAAAGGATATCCGACTACCCAATGGGATATGTATGTGGCAGAGGCTGTAGGATTCGAAAGCTCGATATTTTAAGTCAGCGGAATTGGACACATAAAAGATGCTCCGATCTGGTATTGCGAAACCGGCGCATCAAAGTGGATGTCCACGATGTGCCTATGTTCAAACGCGATGAGATGGTGAAAGAGCAATTGAAATCGGGGAGATACAATCGGTTGTTTATATTGAGAGTCCTACGATGGTTTGCTAAGAAGTTGCACTGCTCGAGAATATAGAGTCTCGTAGCGGCCAGTTCCATCATACGGCCGGGTGTAGCTAAAGGGTATGATGAAGGAATATATCCAGCGGTTTCACAATCCCGGTGGTTTTCATATCTCCATCCCGTTATGAAGGAGCAGCTGGAAGAGACCTATGGTGTGATGGTGTATCAGGAAGATGTGATTAAAGTCTGCCACCATTTTGCCGGTCTCGATCTGGCTGATGCCGATGTATTACGTCGTGCCATGAGCGGAAAATCGCGCAGTAAAAGAGATGCAGCTGATTGTAGATAAGTTTTTGAAAACTGCAAGGCCAAGGGCTATGCCGATGATCTCACCAAAGAGGTGTGGCGGCAGATTGAATCGTTTGCCGGTTATTCGTTTTCGAAGGGCGCACTCGGCTTCGTATGCTGTGGAAAGTTATCAGAGTCTTTATTTAAAACCTATTTCCCGCACGAATTTCACGGCTGTAATCAATAATTTCGGAGGCTTTTACAGTACCTGGGTTTATGTAAACGAAGCACAAATGGGGCGCTGCCATTCATTTGCCCCGCGTAAATAAAAGTGAATTCAACACCACCATCTATGGAACGGATATTTATTTGGGCTTCAATCTGATTCAGAATTTTGAAACATCTTTCGCACAGAGTATTCCAATGGAGCGACTCGATAATGGTGATTTTGTAAATCTCGAGGACTTTGTAAACCGCACCCGCATTACCATTGAGCAACTCATCTTACTGATTCGCCTCGATGCTTTCCGGTTTACGGGAATCGATAAAAGCAGTTGCTGTGGGATGCGCATATGCTCCTCGGTAAAACTCCTCCGGCATCCATGCAGCAATTGTTCGCTACTCCCACCAAACATTTTGAGCTGCCTGTTCTGGTTCATCAAACAGTTGAAGATGCATTTGATGAAATGGAATTACTGGGCTTTCCGGTTACTTTCCGGATTCGATCTGCTGAAGACCACTTTCCCGGGGCGAGATAAAAGCAAAAGAACTGGTTCATCACATAGGCAAAAAGTCCGCATGGTAGGCAATCTTGTTACCATCAAGTATGTCACGACTGTTCGCCACGATATGATGAACTTTGGAACTTTCTCCGATGATGAAGGAAACTTTTTCGATACTGTTCATTTCGCTGATAGTCTTAATCGCTATCCTTTCAAGGGTCGTGGCGTGTATCTGATTCTGGGCTAAAGTCGTCGAGGAATTTGGCTTTCCTAGTCTGGAAATGGAAAAGCTGACGAGACTGGAGACAGTGAGCGATCCGCGATACTAATAGAAATGATAGATGATAGATGATAAATGATAAATGAAAGCGCTGCCACACGCAGTCGAAGGGTTGAGAGTTGAAGGTTGTAAGTTGAAGGTTGAAGCGCTGCCCTGAGCGAAGTCGAAAGGGTTGAAGGCGCTGCCCTGAGCTATGTCGAAAGGGGTTGGAAAGCGCTGCCCTGAGCGAAGTCGAAAGGGTTGAAAGTTGAAATAAGAAAAATAAAGATAAGCTAAAAGGATAGATAAAGACGTAGCTGAGGATAGTTAAGTAAAATAAATTTAAAAATCCTGATAATACCGAATAGGATAATTGGAAATTTAATAGAGTGGTATTTGTATTGCTCAAACACTAATGGTTAATAATTAATCTCTTAAAAACAGTCGCATCATCAACCGAATAGGATACCAGATAGGAGCCGGGCTGGAGTGATGGGATTTCGGTTTTGGAGTCGGGATAGGTATTGATTTGGGAGCGGTTACCGATGAATAACCATTTAAATCACTCACGGAAAGGGATGATTGTATCCATTTTTTGGTTGCGCCATCAGGATCAATCAATCCCGGGAAGGGCATGAAGTTCCAGGTGTCTCCGTTATCGGTGGAAGACTGAACAGATAAATAATCCCACAATGATTCTGTCCTGTAGAAAGTCCAGAATGATATGTTAGCGATTGTTACATTGGTGAAGTCAAATGCCGGTGAATAAATATAGCACTTTGCATTACTGCCATAGAATCCATTTAAATTCACATCCCAGCATTTGTTTCTGGAATATGCTCCTAGGTGTAACCAATCGTAGGAGTTCCCAGATTCCATTCTGTTCCCTTGACCATCATCAGATGGTTGCCATCCGTTTAATCCATTTCAAAATTGCCGAAATAGGGTAGTGATACAACCTGACTACGGCAACCTTGACTGCATAGCAGCCAAATCATCAACCAACTAAATACAATGCGCATTGATTGTTCAACAACCAAAGAGCCTTTGCTAAACGCCATGGAGCCGGTAACCTGCAGCATATAAACTCCTGATGATAAATCGAGCATCAATTTGCATTAAACCCGATTGACTTGTAGCTTTGCTTCTCTTACCAATTGACCGGCAACGTTGAGAATCTGATAAGTTTTATAAGTTCCTAAATTGCTGCTTCCTCCACTGAACCAGAATATTCCTTTAGTAGGATTTGGGAAAACTAAACCTGAAATATCGTTGGATGGATTATGAATTCCAGTTGATTAACAACTGTAGTCTTCACCTCATTCGTAAGTACAGGTTCGTTGTAATCAAAAATAAATGGCAGCAAGATTAGTGAATTCAGTTCCTGCCGTCAATGTGGAAAGTGGTTTAATACGGTAACTGATAAAACCATGACTTGCCGGTTCATTCGCATTGGAATCGGGCAAATTTATGTTGCTGCAAATCCGAAATGTAATAATCCGCTTGGAACTCATCGACCGAGTCGTTAAAGGAGTGGCTTGTTCCCGTAATTTCAAAAGTTGACAGATCAAGATCAGCATCAAGTTGATCATATACATTCACATGGAACGCTTCTGCAGTTCCGGTATTCTGGAAGTTGATGGTAATCAAGATTTATCCGGTAGCTACCTGAGTAGGTGTAATATCGCCAACAGGGTCCACACGTTTGTCATTTGGATCGAAAGAATTGGTGGCTTCAATGTTGACAGATCATAATTATTGGTTGGAATGGCAATCTCCTGCAACAGGAAAAATGGTAAAGTTAGAATGTGTCATTGTTCCAAGTGCTAAAGTTGAATCAACGAAATAGGTGCAAATAAAAGGAACGCTGCTCACCCGAAATGAGACTGGAATAATTAATTTCAATTGAATTTCATCTCCAATGACACTATGGTTGTGTACAGCTTGAAATGGAAAAGATGGATCATAATCGACCTGCACCGACCCGGAAGTTACCTGAGTTCCATTATTGGAATAAGTGATATATTGATTATGTACAAAACCCTGGACGACTCCCCTGCACTGGCATTAACATCGCTTCTATAATACGGAATGACTGTCAAAAGAAAAATCAAGATTACTGATCACTTGATTGGTGGCAGTTAATGTAGCGGTTTGTCAAGCAGGTGATACCAATGTATAAATCGGATTATACGGAGCGATTGTGTAACTCCCTGAATCACCCATGAAATAAAACGACCATTTGAATTAACCGATTGAATATAAGGTTCCATTGGCGGGTGTACAACTCAACGAAATGTTGGTGAACGGGTATCGCTTTCACCATTACACCATTATTATTTACATCTTCATACACTGTTCCTGCATGAACCCACATTTGATGGTTCAACAGAAAAATCGTCAATAGAAACCCCATCACCGTTTACTGATAAATCAGAAGTCAAATTCAAAAGCAAAGTGTACATTATCATTACCAAATGTGTTTGGAATAACATACGTGCAGTAATACCAGCCACTTTCCGAATTTCCGGTCCATGCCGGCAAATTGTTGGCTATATTAATGAATCATTATACCATCCAATTGAGTTTTGGTATCCTTGATAGCCTAAACATTCCAATTGCTATTACCACTAGTATCCGAAAGAAGAATAAAATGTTAGTCCATCCGGCAAACTCACAATTGCAGTTAAGCCAAAATGATATTTGTAATTCCTGAATTTCGGATTAAAGTAGTACAACAACCTGAGACCGTATTGCTGGTGATAACTGGTATCTAAATTTATACCCAACAGTTATCACCACTATGCGCAGAATATGTTAGTGCCATAAGAAGGTGCTCGGTTCCCAATCAGAATTGAAATTCTGAGTTGTCCAGCTATGAGGCGCCGCTCCGAAATCGTTAAAATAGGTAATGTTTGAACCCGAGCGTTCGATTGAAAATTGTTGCAGTCAACAGACTAAATGCAAGTAATTTTTCATGATTAAGTGTTTTAGATAAGAATTCACTGTAAATTCTCATCACCGTATGCGGACCAACATGCAGTTCTTGTGTGAAAGTAGCAAAAAATACTTAATCGCAAACCCATTCTGTTTTGATATTCAATGTATTGATTATAATATATGATATGTGAAAAAGAAAACCGGATGCCTTAATTTCGGAATCACCATAAGTGGAACCTGTGTAGAAAGGCAAGTCTTTTTTTGCGTGACACTGCGGATCAATCTCAGATTAAACCCTCTGTGATGTGTAATCATACGAGCATATCAGCTTCAATGTCGAGAGTAAAATGTGCCAGACTTCCTAAAAACAATTCCAAATGAATATACTTAGACTTGATTTTCTGGTACTGCGACTTAATCTTCCCGTTCCTCAACATAATTGTTTAATTCTGCTTCATTCTCGCGACATCATTAGAAGTCCCCACATAATCTGCCAAAATAGCTGCCTCCCGTTTTTCACATGGTATTAATTACATCCAGAACACTTTTGTCGGCAAGACGCTCCAAAATCGACTGTCGTTACTTTTTAACTGGTTGTAACTAGCACTCCGGAATGAACGCACACCGGACATTTACTATGGACTTACTACTTTGTGGTGTTAGTTCCTAAGAGAGTTCTGATCAGATTTTCTGCTCCTGAGTCCCACTTACTACCAGATCCACATCATTGGTTCGTGATTCTTCCAGAATGAGGTCGGCAACTTTGCCTTCCTTATACACTTGTAATTTTATGCCTGTAAGGAACCTTTCCTCTTTAACCAACTCAAAACAAATGTTTCCGAACGATAAATTTCGCTTTGGGTCATTCACGAGTGAATCGGGATCGGCAATGTGCAACAGAAGAATAGCAGCTCCGTTACTTTTGTGCAAAATCAGCTGCATAACGCAAGGAATTCAGTGAAATTTGGACCAATCAATTGGTACTAATATTTTCTTGATATCATGGTAAGTTAGGGTTTACCGCAAAATAACAAATTATGCTGATGACAAATGATTTTGTCAAACACGAGTTGCTTACTATAATTTTATTAATCTGACTGTTTGGTTTGAATGCAGATACCAGTTTAGGGGTAACTGGGAAATCGCCCGATATGGAAACACGATTATCCCTACATTGGCACAACATGTGTTGCATTTTTTTCTTGATCCCGGTAATTGTGTTTTAAAGAACTTTAACGGATGAAGTGATAATCAGTTTAACCTGACGCATTGAGTTCCGGAAAACAGAACGAAATCATGGCGGCACCTGGCAACAACAGGAGAAGCCAGCCCTTGCCACCACGAAAGTCATAGGTAGCATCAGGGAGTGGCGCAAATCTGAACTCCGGGCAATACATCCACACGTTTTCCGTAATTCTAGAAACGGGCTGCATCTCCCGATGAAGAAAATGCTCCTACTTCGATCCAGTTCGAGACCTTGTCGTTTTGTCCTTCATATGGTCCCGGATACTTAGGTTTTGAATCCACATTGGAAGCATCATTGCCTCCCATGAATCAATAAAACATCTTTGATTTCTGCATAACGAATTGCCTCATCTACAATATTTTTGTTGGGAGTAGTCTTTGCCAGCTCATATTAATTACTTTGGCCACTATCAACTGCATATCGAATCGCATTCGCAACATCTTTATCGCGTTCATCACCATCAGGCATTACTCTCAGAATCATTAATCGAACATTGTCAGCAACACCATTCATCCCATGTTCATTGTTCCTCACAGCTCCAATAATGCCTGCTAATATGTGTTCCGTGATCAGCCTCTGGTCCAATTACATTGTTATTTCCGTAGTATTTTTCATTCGTCTGCTTCATTATCGCCAACAATTGCCCGCGGACTAAATTCAGGATTCAGGTGGTAATTTACCTGACTGTAAAACTGATTATAACCCGCCACGTGACTTCCGATACATTATATCATACGAAACACCATTTTTGAGGCTTCGGCGATGCCATTTTTCGTATTGTTGAATTCCCCATCTTCGGATTCATGCCAAAACATCTGCTTCCGTAAAAATATCCTTGCCAATTCGTTTCAAATCATCCATCTGCTTTTTGAGGGAGCTATAAACTTTCAATACTGAATTCCATCCTTCGAACCTTCCATTTTGACTTTTTATTTCATCATATAATTTAAAATCATTGGAGTTCATTTTTCGAAATTTGCTTTTTTGGTTTTTCCTTTAAAAACGGGATCCAACTTCCTAATTACCACTTTTGATTTTCACCTTTGATATCGTCTTTTGGTCCGCCAATAAAACTCCATCCGTGGATGTCATCAATGTAACCATTTTTATCATCATCAATCTCCATTGCCTTAACTTTCGGATTTACCCAGATTTTAGATTTGAAGTCACGATGATTTACATCTGCACCGCCATCAATAACAACAACAATAATGGGAACGGATTTCATGTCCTTTACCAGATTTTCATAGGCATTATCGGAGCTCACCCCTGCAAACCTGTCCTTGTCAGGATCTTCGTTAAACCAATTCTTGATAGTTGCCCTTCTGAAAATAAAGGAGCAATTAAATATATAATTACGAGTATTAATTTTATCCGGAATGTTTCATGCAAATCGATTTTTCTTTTAACGATTAATATTTAAATTACAAACCGGTCTAATGATGGCCGGATTATCATTAGCAGGAGAATTCACCTGTTCACTAACCGGATAAACCATCATTTCAGATTCCGGAAAAGGAGAAAGCAATTCCAAATTTGCGATCATTTATACCTTTTTTAACCAGCGTTTTCCTTCCTTAGTCCCAAAATAACCGGCATCCGGTCGTGTATGGGTGAAACAAGCGAATTTGCGGCTGTAGTCAAGATGGTGAATGTTGGGATAATCTCTCCCGTCTCCTTATCTGCCCATTCATCCCATAACCCGCAAATGCAAATAAGTCCATGATTTTAAACCTATTCTAAAAGCTTGCTTTTTCTTCCCGCCAAGGGGCTGCCATTCATAAAAGCTATTTGCAATCACCAAACATCTTCTTTTGCTTGATTAGCTTTTTAAAGGAAGGCTTTTCAAATACAGTTTCTGACCGGACATTGATCATTTTATAACCAAGGTTTTGTCTTTGCCCACGATGGAATTAGCTGTTGTTAAACCCCATTTGAACCACTGTAATTTTTCAGGTTGCGCATCTGTCATTACCAGCGACAACTGACTGGGAGCAACATTATACCTCTTTACCAAACTCATTGGTATAGAATTTTGCCTGAAACCGCTTTTCAATTTCAGATTCTTCTTTGTTAATGAAAACTTCACACATGCAGCAATAAAATTATGACTTGTCAGACTTTAAGAAGTTACAATTTAATGAACGTGATGCTGATATCATGGGATATTCCACATCATTGGGTTATTTGCATAAATTATTGATTATAGTCTATCATCGTTTAGGCTCAGCGGTTCCGCCAAAAGGCACACCGGGTTCATCGCTAAACCGACGGTTCTTTATATCATGAGGAACCATTTGGCACTGAATGATCTGGAGGCGTTGGCCCTGGTTTATCACTTGTATCCACCCAACCTTGGCGAAGGAAGCAGTGAAAGTCATATTCTGTTCGACCTGAAATGCTATTAAAGATAATTCGAATGTCTCTGAGTTTGAAGGCTTCAATTTGCCAGTCGTTGATGATTATTTGAAAGCAGGTGACGCTTTTTATAAATGATGATTTACACATTGGCATGGAACTCCAAAGTCGACACGCCGATTACTTTTTCAAACGCGATGCCGATGAAGCGCTTTTATTCATGAAGAAATGGAAAGCTGACGATCACAGTTACGGTTCTCCTTGAATCTGGATATGGCGATTATTTAGTCATTCTCGAAGTATCGTTTACAAAATTGAATTTGAAAGTACTTAAAACAGAATTCTGGCAATCGGAGTCATTTAGTCCCCGTAGTTACCCTCCGCGACATAGTAGAAATGAATATGTCAGTAAGGCGAACATTCTCCATTCTATGAGCGTGATTTGCTGTTTGCCTGATAACCGGAAAGAGTTACGATCAGCAGGATTTTTTACAGCGCTAAGATCAAGAAAAAGGGACTAACTTACTCCTATGTTTGGCGGAACGCATCCATTTGATGTGATAGGTTGGGATGGATATAATTATCCCTTATGTATTTTCGATTTTCAATTTTGAACCTATTACCGGAAGAGGAACAGTTTTGTTCAAGCATCCAATACACCAAAACTTTCAGGGAGATAATTTTGTGATTTGTTCGTTTGTTCCAAGGGTTGAGTGATTATCATCCTGACGCAATTCCTGCCCCCTATCATAGCATAGCAATATTGATTCCGATGAATTACTTTATTATGTGGACAGTATTTGCGAGCCGGAATAATCTGCTCGCCAAGGGACAAATTACTTTTTGCATCTTGCAGGAATTCCTCATGGACCACATCCGGCAACATCGAAAGAAGTATTGGGTAAAAAAATCACCAAACTGAACTTGCAGGAATGATTGATCCGTTCCGGCCTGTGAAAGTTAAAAAGCAGTTTTGACTATTGAAGCAAAAGATTACCGCAAGTCGTAGATGCCACAGGAATTGGAAATAGAAAAATCTGAAATTAAATATTCTATAAATAATAACTGACAATTTAATTGACAATCATTATAAATACAAATGGATAATAATCTCAGCAGTTAAAATTTATTCCTATTCAGGGAAAAGTGTGTTTGAAAAGGTTGAGGATTTCCTTCCTATAAACGGGAACAGACTACGTTGAGTTGTTGTATGTAGGAAAGCGCGAAACAGGCAGCGCAATTTAATATAAAACTGCCTTCAGATTACTTAGTCCGTGAACAGAGGTCTTGAAACCGGTTGCCGCGATCGTACTTTCTACGTTTTGAAACAAGGTAAAATCCGTTTGGTTTAAACCACACCATTCGATCCGATAGTGAAATATCACAGTCATATAGAATGCATGCAGATGGCAGCAAGTAAAGTGGCACTTTGGGTGGACGACGCATCCAGTGCCTATAACGAAACTCTGAAGCGTGGAGCAAAATGGTTGCAGGTTCGCCTATACCGAAAGTGATGAACTTGTCTTGTTGTGATTTCAGGAATTCACACTTGCACGGTGAAACTATTCACATGTTCTATTGAACGTAAAGCGTAGAACAATCATCCCTTCCCGGATATCAGCCTAACAATCTGAATACAATCCGGAACAACAGGCCTTGGAATACATGGATCACATGGTCGGAAATGGGAACTGAGACAATGAATCAGTAAGCAGCATTTTATGCCGACGTTGTGCGCTTTGCCAATCTTGATTACTTTCGATGACAAGACATTTCCACGCAATACACTGCTCTTATGAGTAAGGTGATGACCAATGGAAATGGTCCCATTGAGTTCCCAAATTAATGAACCTGCCGCCGGTATTAAGAAGTCGCAGATCGAACAACATTCGGGACTTTTATGAAGGCCCTAGTTGCAACATATTGCTGTAGCTACGAATGACATTGTTTTCACAACTTCAGAAATGCGCAAAAGAGGTGGAACTTTATACGTACCCGGAACCTACTATTGATACTGTAGGTTACGAGAGAGTAGGTAATGGTAGAAGATATGAAGGTGTTGAAATCACTTGGTATTATGGTGGGATCGTGATGAAGAAGGTTATCTGCTTCAGATATTCACCAAACCGCTGAAGACCGACCCACTTATTTTTGCGAAATCATACAAGCGTAAAGGAGCAAAATCATTTGAAAAGGAAATTTTCAAAAGTATTGTTCGAATCAATTGTGCTGAACAGGCCCTGAAGAGGAACTTTATAAAAGAAACTTCTCCCGTATGAGTTATGAAAGGAGCAGCCGTTCCGGATTTTATTTCCTGCAGGATTTAACGGCTGCTTCCTTTATTTATAGAGGTTTGTAAAATTACATGCCTTTATCATCGGCATCTAGACCATAAATGCCGGGTGTTTGAATATCGGCGATTTCAGATATACCCCCAAGCTGAGCACGGTGGTGAATATTGTGGCTGAAAACAAAACTTCGTAACACTGCAATTTTCGGCAGAGTAAGAAAACCTGATCTCCATTACGAAGCGACTACCTTCAAAACATCAAGATGTTTTCCAGTACTTTAATGGCATCCTCAAAGTTTTTATCCATCGAAGAAAGTAATTCTGCACCATTGGAAATCTCAGATGGAGGTGTGTAATTTTTGCAAAATCGAATTCCGGAAAATTGATGGTGAAATGGAACCCATGTTGGCATATCGGGCCAAATGAGATGCAAAGATCAAGTGCGACATCGATTTTTCATGCGGTTTCCAGCTGTATTTATCCATCAACTAAGGCTAATATTTTTCTTGGTATTATCCATTTCGTGTTTGTACTCTGCAATAAGTGGTTGATTTAGTGACATTTAGATCGTAATTTGATAATTGTTAAGGTTTAATTTTATTTTGCCTAAATTTCATGAAAATTATTTAGAGTTATTCTATGAAAGAAAAATATTTAGGCTTGTTAGAAGAAAATGGTATTCCTAATTTCAGTCAACACAGTTCATCCATTAAGAAATATTATTTTAACAGAACAAGCATTCCCTTGCTTTTTTTCAGGAATTCAGGGCACTTATGTACCTCGGTGTTATTTTACCACTTCTGGGTCTTGGCATCTTTATTTACAAAAACATTAGATACTACTCTGACATACTGCATTAATAGGCGCAATCGCATTAGCTTGTGGATATTGCTTCTATTATACCATTCGGTTTGCACAACCCTTCGATTATAAGTGTGCGATTCAGATTATTGCTTATGATTATATCCTGCTCTCAGGATGTCTGTTGTTTTGGCCCTCGAAGGCTATCTTCAGTTTCAATATAACTTATTTGGTGATGCATTTGAAATTGCAACCTTAATCCCTGCTATTCTGTTTTTAATAAGCGCCTTTCGCTTCGATCATATCGTCGGAGTATCAATCTCTTGGCATTACTTCATTCATTTCTTTAGCAGGATCACTGGGTAACACCCAATATCATTTCCATGGTTGATGGATTCAGTTCCGAAATGGTTTTTACGGCAATCGGAGTAGCACTGCTGCTCATTTTGGTGGTTATATCTGAAACCAAGGTACGAAGAAGCATTTTACATTCATCTTTCATAATTTTGGATTTAATCTGCCGTCGATAGCTCTTCTAACTGCCCAGATAAATTTTGCTTTGCCGCTTTTGTATTTTATAATATTGATTGCCGCCTGTGGATTATTATTTGTGATATGCGGTAATTGAAAAGTCTTTTATTTTCTGTTGATGTCTGTGGTTTATGCATACATATCAGTAACAATAGCCTTCTTTACCTCAAGGCTTGATAGTGGAGCGAAGTCAGTAATCTTTATTATTTCGCGTTCTCCTCGCAAAAGGAGATATTTATTTCTTTATTAACTATAAAAACTTTTCAAAGCTAGCTCATATGGCGATGAGTTTTGGCAACAAACAATATATTGAGTCGACAGATATCAAGAAATTTGCTGATGAGCTTCGAGTATCTCAAAATTAATAGATGCTGAACAAAAGGCAAAAAGTTCCACCATATTTAATGCTGATTTGTATACTCCAAATCTCTTTATACGTATTGGTCTTTTGTCTTCACCATTGTTCTGGTTCCTTCAAACCGGACTCATTGGGCTTACTTTTACTTTGCATTGCTTCTGAACAATTTGCACTCGGATTTAAGGTGATATTGTGTGGCGGTGGAGCGATTTTATTCTCAATTTCTTTATAAGAGTAAAGAAACATTGGAAATCGGGAATAGACGACTGCTTGTTGTATTTAGCATTAATATTTATCATTTCCGAATTGGAATTTTAACAGATTTCTACTCCATGAATGTTATATTTATAGTATCGATAGTGTTGTTTAGCCCGGTTGTTTAGAAAGGCGTTGATTCACTGATTGCAGGCTCCTGGCATTTATAACATTCGTCTGTCTGATTCTATTGAATACTCTTACGAAAATCCGAATTTGTTGTTGTTTTTGTACCTTTTATAATTGCATTCATTTCTGGTATTACATTGTATTTATTTGACAAGAAAAATTTTGAAAGTGCTATTCATATATTTATTACCTTGAAATCATTTAAGGTTCTTAAATTTTTTAAGTTTGCTGATTCTGGGTATTAGTCTGGAATCATTTTGTGGCTAAAGAAGTGTTATGCATTATCAAGATCATTTAGGCGGTGGACAAAGGGTCTCTCCGACAGAAGCGGCTATTCAAAATCAGACTACGGAGAATTTTTAAGTGATGCACGAAACTTATGTTCGGATACTACCTTTGAATCCGCTGCATTGGGGCATAGGTTAATCAAGCGGAAAATGATGCGCTTCGTATATGCAGTTAGGAATGGGAACATCAGAAACGGATGGAGTTGGAAGACCAAAGATCTATTCCTTTCGGGGCGTTGTTTATGTTTCTCACAGCAATTATTCCACTTGCCTACATTTTTGCAGTGTCTTATAAAAAAAGATCGGATAACACTTATTTCCGGGTTATTTATTTTATTCTTATCTGCATTAATCTTTCAAAAGCATAATCCCGCCATTCAGCCGGAATGGTTATTGACTTTTGGTGATTCTTTTCCACATGTTTCTGCGCTGTTTCAGGATATCTTAGTTCCTATTAAAGTATTCGATGGGTAGGGTAATCAATTCAACAGCCGATTTTTTCAGGCGGAAGGAATTGTCCTTGGTTCTACTTTTAGCACCAGCAGACTGGCCAATGCAGATGAGATGTCTGTTTGTGTGTCACCCCAGGAGGAGGAGCAGGGAGTTCCTTTAGATTATTCTTCACCCTGCCTTTTCAGGATGTCTTCCATT
>JADJOZ010000024.1 GCA_016713525.1 Bacteroidota bacterium
CTTCGTTTTTTTAAGATCAGTTGCATATTGTTCAAATGCCTTATCAAATGAAGGAATCATTTTAGCAAACAATGGGAAAAGAGGACCACCTATTTTCTCTACCATGGTAAAGTTTGTTAAAGTATTACCAATCGATTTCAGAGTGTAAACCCGATTGCCCATTGCATCACCCCAGACTAAACGATTTTCCAAATCAAACTCTTTTATTTTTAACTTAAATTCTCTTTTCGGATCTAATGTTGATTTGAGTTTAATTTTTTCACCCGGCGCAATTAATCCATCAATTGAAATTACGGTTGAATTCCATCGAGGGAAATCATTTGCATTGGCTAAGAGTGCCCAAATAATACTTCTGTCAGCTTTGATGTCAATGCTTACTGCCGTTTCCCGGCTAAAGGTTTTGGTGGTTACGGATTTGCCGTTTGATGATAGGTTGTCATTTTTTGCTTTTTTTGATTGTTATACCTCTTTGACGATTGGGCAAAACAAAACGATAGGCTATTGATCATTTTTTTCAGAATAATTTTCCATCACAGCTCTATTGTGTTGTAGATGAAGTAATTGCAAATCGGCGCCGTTAGAATTAAATGGGTCAATTTCTTTCATTATTCTAAATCGAAGGTCAAGCAGCAATTCTCTGTCAGGGTCATTTGCTTTTTTAGCAAACTCAATTTTATTCTTCTCCACCTCAAAATTTTTGTTTCGAACAAAATGCCATTCAATTCTGAGCATTGGTGACAGGTCCCTTCTTTATTTATCAACGCACAACGACCTTCGTAAATATGAACCATTTTTGCACGACTGGTATGCAGGTAATATTTTATCATGGCTTCAGTTGTCTGTAATATTTCTGCGATTTCTGAAACCTTGAAATCATATACCTCTTTCAGTAACATACAAAGGTGTTGTTCTAATGGTAGTGATTTCGAAATGCATGTCAGGCAGAAAGTAATATGCTCTTTAATTTCGAAAGCAGCATGTGTTGATGATTGCATGAGGTTGGCTATCTCAGGAAAATAGTCGGGGTTTGCAAGTGCCTTTTCACGACAAATATCAGTAACATTTTCAGGCCATCTTTTCTTTGCACGTAAATTGTCTTTGAAATATTTGATCCTATTGGTAAAATCCACATGTCTTCCACAGTGCTTTCGGCTCGAAAAGTGTCGGAGTTTGTGACGCTTTGGGAAAGTATCCTGAACTATATCTTCAGTGTCTTCAACACTCGCTGTTATTCTTAAAATATAAGATTTTAACTGCGGCCGTGCCGCCTCAAACTCATTTGTAAATTCTTCAAGTGTCATTGGGCTTCCCTTTTCTTAGAAGTTAATGTGATATTGTGTATCTTGATTTAGATTGTGGTTTGGCCGAATAATTTCATTTCATTTTTTAGAATCTTTATACACTAACTGAATGTTAAAATTAAAATGTAAAGTTTCTTCAAAGGTTTCTGTAGTTCATCCAGCTGGTCAAAGCTAATAATAAACAGGTGTTTTACCAACTTTTGCCCTTACAGTAACTTTCATGAAAATGGATATCACTTTTCACATAATTGTTTATGCTTTCCTTGCACATACTTCCCCCAATATGGATGTCGGTTTTCGCATAAATTTCCGACGGAGAGTGACAAGCATTTTACAGGAAACAATATGCTGCTTATAATTTAGCTCTTAAGTACTAATTCCTTTACCTCTTCTATTTTCATTCATTTTCCTATCCCTGCCCTTCTCCTGTAGGTTATTCCGTTAATCACAAATATCTGGGGTGTGCAAAAGGTTTGGGGCATTTTAATGCTACTGCAATTGATGACAGAGTGATTTAAACTATTTCCATTTTCAAAAACGGTACTTTTGCCGACAACACGAATTTGATAATGTATATGATGTTTATGTTCTTACACCTTTTTAAAATCACAAAATCACTATCATATTTAAAGTGTTTTTGTAACTTATAATAAGCTGGGAGAAACATATTCTACAATCTAATATTCTGCTTCATAAATTTTGAATTAAAGGAAGTTTTCATTCCAAAATCAAAATATTTTTATTAGCATTGTTTACTTTTAAAAACATGAATAATAGCCTTGTTAAATGAAATCAAAAATTGACTTAAGCAAGTTATGCACAGAATAGCACTCATTTTGATAGGACTAATCGGGCTCAATTTGAGTGTTGCATTTTCGCAAAAAAGAGGTGATTCACAAAACCTTCAAGTTCGTGATACTGTTTTGATAAGCAACTTATTAAATCAGTCTGCTAACTTAGCAAATTCCAGTGTTGATACTGCTCTCTTACTTTCCGAAATTGCAATAAAAAAATCAAATGCTATTGCATGGTTTCGTGGGATTGCACTTTCAAAGGAGCTTCATGCAGATCACTTAAAATCAAAGAAAAAATTCCTCGAATCAACTAACTTCTACATGGATGCTATTGAAGCATTGTATGAGGTTGAGCCACAAAGTGCTAATAAACAGAATGTTAGATATTTAAAGGGAACCTACTTTGATACCCGACGAGCAGTTTTAGTGTCACTGAAACTTTCGGAATGTTTAAATCAACTCAAAAGTTTTCATAAATCCGATTCTATTTTGCGAAATGCGCTAATACTTTCTAATAACTATAATGATCGGGACTTGTCATTTAAAGTCAAGGAAGCTCAAAGTTTATTTTATGAAATTTCAAAGGACTTTGTAAAAGCAATCTACCTGCAAAATGAAATTTGTAAGGACTATATTAAGATCAAAGCAACAACAAGGCATTAACCCAATGTGAATATATAGGTGATTTATGTGTTCGCATAAAAGATTATGACCAAGCGATAGAATCTTATGAGAAAGCCCTAACTATTTTGATGGAAGACAACATCCTGACAAAGCATTGTGTTCAGCAAGAAGATTAAAGCAACAAAAGCTTAAAAATAGCCGGAAAAATACAGAAAGCATTCAGATAGATAGTACTATTTCAAAAGCGGTTCGGAGGAAATCATTACTACTTCAGACTCAACATGGATAACCTCAGAACCGGAAATGACTCTTAAAACACAGCCTGTCAACAAAAGTAAAGTAATTGAAAGTATAGAGTTAAAAAGAAAAGCGATCAAAAGTTATATGAAGAGGCAAGAAAAAGTATGATTTTAATGCTGCATATAAAATTTCTAAACGAATAACTGCATATGATTCTTTGCTTATCACATATGAATCTGAAAACACACCCAGTAAATTTTCAGATTTTAAAATGAATTTACTCAAACTCAGATATGACAAGATGGAGTTAGAAAGATTAAGTCGGGAGAGGCTTATAGAAAAAGAGAAAAGGGATTATATTAATAAAATTAGTGTTCAAGAACAAGAAACAAAAAGGATTGTTGACAAATATTTGTCTACTATTTTGTTAATGATTATCGCAATTTTGATCTTAGCATTTGTTATCTATAAAAAACGTAAAGATGCTGAATCAAGATTTAAATTAAATATTGCTAAAATTGAGATGAAGGCACTAAGGGCACAAATGAATCCGCATTTTATTTTTAATGCACTGCAAAGCATACAAACGTTTCTTATTCAGCACAAAGATGATGAAGCCAATACTTACTTGATCAAGTTTTCAAAATTAATGAGAATGGTTCTTGAAAATTCGCAACACGCAGAAATAACTCTTGAAAACGAAATAGCAACATTGAAATTATATATGGCTCTTGAGTCTATAAGACTTAAGTTTCCCTTTACATACGACTTTCAGATTGAAAGCGCTATCAATATTGAAAGTGATTTAATTCCTCCTTTAATATTACAACCAATTGTAGAAAATAGTATCTGGCATGGTTTGCAATACAAAAACGATCCGGGACACATAATGATCAAGATGCTACTAGAGCAAGGATCAATGGTAATCATTGTAGAAGACAATGGTATTGGAAGATCAGGCCAAAAGAACTGGAATAACCCCTTAATGGAAAACAAGGAGTCACTGGGAACCAAGTTAACTGCTGAACGATTAAAAATATTGAACGAAACTCATGGGACTCCAACATCATTTAAAATTGAAGATTTGTATGACATTGATGGTAGACCAACTGGGACTAAGGCAATATTAAAACTACCCCATTTTTCCTGAATGGAAATTGGAAATGTGATTCAATGATTGATTTTTAAATGAACTAATTGTTTAAATTGTGACGCATATCTTGTAAATTAACTTAACCTTATTAGCACCAAAAAATTATTCAATCAAATGCTTAAAACAATAATAGTTGAAAACGAAAAGCAACACATGGATTATTTAACGGGTTTAATTTCTAAGCATTTTCCTGAACTTGAAATTTTAGCATGTTATGATAATGTCCCTGAAGGGATAAGCGGTATTATTTCTTTGCGACCTCAGCTTGTATTTTTGGATATAGAATTGCCACCTTATACAGGTTTTGATCTGCTTGAAAAGACAAGGGATATTGCTTATGAAGTGATTTTCACAACCAGTTGGAATAAATATGCTGCAAAGGCGTTTCGGTTTTGCGCATTGGATTTTATTGAAAAACCGTATGGTTATGATGAGCTGAAAGAAGCTTTAACTAAATACAAAATGTAACTAATGGCACTTCAAAGAGGGGAATAGACGCATTGTTGCATAATATCAAACAAGTTGATTTTTCGATGCAGAAAATCGGCCTACCGGTTTTGGGGGGCATTGATTTTATTGCTGTCTCAGAAATCATACTTTGCCAATCGGATGATAACTGTACAGATTTTTACTTACTTGGCAAAAGAAAGATTACCGCTACTAAAACATTGAAGTGGGTAGTAGAGTTGCTAAAAGAACATAATTTTTTCAGGATACATGATTCTTACTTTATTAACCTGAATCATATTATCAAATATAAAAGAGGCGGAGAGGGCGGTGTTGTTGAAATGGCAGAAGGATTCGAAGCGGATGTTTCCCGTAGGAGGAAAGACGATTTTTTAAAAAGCCTCACTGACTTAAGGATGATTCATAAAAAGTGAAGTATTTTCAGTAACAATCAGAAATTCAGTTTGTTACGAGAGAGGGCATTTAACTGTTTGGTTAGTTTGCGCCACATACTTAAATTTTGTGTGCGTAAACTAAATGGCCGAATTAGGTTGCAGCATTTACAGATATGTTTACACCGTATTTGCAAATCACTAAACAATTCTATTAAATCAAACTAAAATTAACCTCAATTCAAAATCCTAACAAAATGAAAACATTCAATTCAACCTTCGTAATCATTTTTACATTCATTGCTTCAATATCTTTTACTTCCTGTGAAAAGGGCGACAGGTGCTCCTTGGACCACAGGGCCCAATAGGCCCTCCAGGAAACGTAAATGTAATTTCTAAAACAGTAACTGTCAGTTCCGGTGACTGGATATCATATTCAAATCCGCTTGGTGGTAATATGAAGGATCCCAAAATCTGTACCGGAAATTACTTCTTCAATTGTTTCTACCGGAGCAGTAATGGTGTATTTAAGGCAATCTTATAACACAGGGGGATATTACTATCAGGCATTGCCTTTCAATAGGTTGTGGATAGTAATAACATGCGGTCATACCACTTTAGCATTTCTACTAATTTGTTGAACTTGTTTATTGAAGAAACGGACAACAACATTGGAAGCCTTGGATCCTACACTTATAAAGTTGTAATTATTCCTGCAAACAGAATGGCAGAAAATCCGGATGTTAATTTACTGAACTATGATGAAGTTAAAGCCAGCTTCAATTTGGTTGAGTAGCAGTAACTCCAAATACATTTTGAAATGGGTGTCATTTTAAATGACACCCATTTTTTGTCCTTATTATCTTTTTTCCTCTAGGAAATCACCCAGATAATTACAACCTGTTTTCATCGGTTTACGATTTTATTTTATTAAATGGCTATTTTATGGTTGCAGTTAATCTTTGACCAGTTTTGATGACTGTTTGCTACCGACCAGTTGTTCTGAAATACTTATTCAACTTTTGAATTATTTGATCATAGTCAGGAAGCTAAGTGCTGACTTATGGAGTTTTCTAACGGTTTGTCATGGGGAAAGTAATTCTTTCAAACTGACCGAAATAAACAATTGTTTATTTCAATTAGCCCGGGATCATTAAAACAAAATTTATTTACAAGTGTTAACTTTATTATATGAAATTTCGATCAACCAGTAGGAGTGTATCATTCAAAACAGGATTGATCATCCAATAAATATAAGAGGGAATACAATCTCCAAATTCAATTATAGGGTTCTGTGAAAAAAATTTAAGTTCTAAATATTTATGCTTTGAATCATCCGGCTTCTATGGCTCGATTCTTTGAAGGTGAAATTTTCCTATAATGTTCTTAGGTATCCAAGAGAAATACCGATTTTCTGGAGATTGATCGAGCCAGATGCCTTTGATTACGAGTTAACTAAATGTAGAATGAGATACACAAAAGAGACTGTTTTAAATTTGAGGATAATACATAGTAAAATGGGCTTATGATATAATAAGCCCATTTTACAAATACTTATTTGATTTTAATTGTCTTTATCTCAGACTGTAGCGCTAAATGTAAAAGAGATGATTTTATCAATATGGTAATCAAATTACTGCTTTATTATTTTTGTTATATATGAAGAATTATTGTTTGCGACTTGCATTAAGTACATCCCGCTTGTCAGATGTTCTAAG
This sequence comes from Bacteroidota bacterium, assembly GCA_016713525.1. Lineage (GTDB taxonomy): Bacteria > Bacteroidota > Bacteroidia > AKYH767-A > OLB10 > JADKJB01. The sequence continues at coordinate 6,670 of JADJOZ010000024.1, forward strand.
TCAATCATTACATCATCGATATTTGATTCGATTTCTTTGATTATTTTTCCTTGCAAAGTGTAGATTTTGATATTTGATTCAATAGGAATGCCGGATAAAGTGATTTCAGAAACAAAAGGGTTTGGGAATACCTTGAAAGGTATCATTGTAGAAATTTCGTTAATCTCTGTCGAGAAAGTTGAATACTTCGCAACAAACGCATCTTCAAGGCCATTTGAAGCTGCCAGGTTAACATTTGCTGAAGGATCAAAATCACATGTATTATTGTACCGCCCAGATATATAAATATTTTCATCAGTGTCAATTATTATATCAAACGGGTAAACATGGCCGGAAGATTCTAGGGAGATAACATTTTGAAATGCCCCGTTGTCATTATATTTGGCAATGAAGCCAGAGGCGAAGGGTGTTGATGTGCTTAAAGTATCCACATTAACAGACGGGTCAAAATCTACGGTTCCTGCAAACCATCCGGTTATAAATACATTACCATCGTTATCAGTGGTCGTAGCTAAAATTAGAACCACCGGTCGGCTGACCAATTCCGAAAGCCCACTGTAAAGTTGCATTGACATCATAGCTTGCAATAAATCCATTGATAACACCACTAGTGAAAATAATGTAATTACCAGAGTTAAGATCGAAATCACATGCTCCATCAATATGGCCTGTTAAATATATATTTCCTGGGTTTTTCGCATTAATATCTATTCCAACATCATCACCACCAGATCCTAATGGATACGCCCAAACATAATTAGATCCAGCTGTATATTTTGCAATGAAAATTTCATCTCCACCTATACTATTTATATTATTAACACTTGAAGTAGGATCGAAGTCTGCAGATCCTCCAAATACACCAGTAATGTATATGTTGCTCATTGGATCTACTGATATACTATATCCAGCGATATGTGAATTCGACTCTATCTTAAACGCCCATAAGTATGATCCTGAACTGTTATATTTAGCTACGAAAACTGCTTCGTTTGAACTGGTCAGGTTAGCTGTTCCATTGTCTGGGTTGAAATCTGCTGTGCCCTGAAATAATCCTATTACAATGAGATTATCGGAACTATCAAGGTCCATGCTGATTACTGCATCGTAACTGTTTTGGCTCCCCAGGTCAAATGCCCAGATGAAATTTCCTGAACTATCGTATTTTGCAATGAAGCCATCACTAGATGTACCTGCATTTAAAGTGGTGTTTCCACCTGCACTTGGGTCAAAATCAAAACTGCCTCCAAATTCTCCCACAATAATTATATCGTTAGTATTAGTAATTAAAATTTTTCGAGCATAATCATATGATGATGATCCTCTTCTGAAACCCCAGATAATATTTCCTTCAGAATTATATTTTGCAACAAAAAAGTCGTTACTGCCCCCATTTGATGTTATATTATAGGTGCCTGAAGTTGGATCTAAATCTACAATCCCATTGATTGTGCCTGTGACATAAACATTTCCAGAACTATCTACTGCAACGCTTTGGGCATTATCATTTAAACTGTTTCCAAAATTCAGATGCCAATTATATCCTGGTATTTGTGCTGCCAACATGTTATAATTAAATAAAATAACAAGAGTAATTAAGATGTGTTTTTCATAGTATTATTTTTTAAGTGTGATTTTTACTGAATTAGATTTCCGGGCTTTAAAATTGCAGGATAAATGACTTCATTTATTTTTCTCTTACCATCTGCTATTTCTGATATATATTTGTCTTCTGCTTCATTAGATGAAGATGTCTGAGAACACTTGACATTATTTTATTTATTATCTTAGTATGTAGTTGTGTATAAGTAAAATTGGTACCATTCAGGAATTCACTTCCGCAATCTATACCAATTGCTGCGGCTGCCGTCCTTTGATTTGGAGTTCCATGATGGTTGCTTGAGTTGTACTGGTAATCCCCACTATTATACACACTATTTATGAAACCATTAATTAGATTAGCATTCCATTGTTTCGCAGCAATAATATAAAATCCAGCAAAAGCATCAGCTTAGCTCCGACAGTAGAGTTCCTTGATTAATCCATCCATAATTAAATTGAATTTGGTGAGCCCACTCATGCGCTAATATTCCATCAACAGCATGGTCTCCGAAATTCGGCACGGTATGGTAGAATAGATTGTATCCATAATGAATGTTTCCATTTGTTGTTGAAACAGCATTCTTTATTCCTGGAGGTTCATACCAAACATAAACGTTAGCAGCGATATTCCAGAAAGATTGCTGCCTGTCAACTTCTTGTGAGAATTTATTATCATTATAGTTGTTGTAAAAGGTGTTTCCAAGTGAACCTATGTTTGAGTAACTTGTGCTGTAACCAAGGCATCCATCCATTGAAACACAATTTGATTCTTCTTCTCCATAGTTGTACGAGAAAGGGTCATCACACGAATCTTTTTTGCAACTTGTTGCTAAAAGCATCACAACTAAATATATTGCTGTTGCTTGTTTGAGTTTTCGAGGATAGTTATTCAGGGTTATCATTTTACTTTTTACGCCTCATCTTACCGGTTCCGCGAATGCTTCGGTGTGCTGTAGCACAAGTGTTTTGATGAGCTAAAAGTATCCCGTTCCAAGTCAGGTAATTTGACCATTTAGTAAAAGGCGGGAATATATAGTTTATGGTTGTTTCAGCTCTTTATGAGAAAATGCAGGAAATTATATCTACTGGTTCTTTTGTATCACTATTCATTTCAGGGAAGCATAGACATGCTAATAATCACATACCTTTAAAAATGTGGACCACTACATAGAGTGATTATTAAAAAATTGATTTATTCACAGAATTGATTGATAAGTAATTGGTTTTCATTAAAAGAATGCAAACCAAAAAGTCCAAAGAATGGAATCGGCAAGGTTTCATTCTAAACATTTAAAATCAGGTCTTGGAGCTTTGAAATGAATGGATATCCTTGGTATTTATTAATTTATTTAAGTTGTTGGTAGAATGATGTTTCAGAGCAAGTTGAATCCGGAGCTAATAGCTACCTTTCAGGCTCATTCACGCCGAGTTTCTCATTTGCCTCATCCCTGCCCTTCTCCTGCATAAGGTTATTCCGTTAATCACAAATATTTTCGCTGGGGTTACGCTTTGCCTCATCCCTGCCCTTCTCCTGCATAAGCATTGCGTTATTCACAAATATTTTCGGCAGGAGAAGGGAAAGGTTTTGATTAAACTAAATGTTATGAAGTACTCCCCCCCCTCTCCAGCCAAAAATGCTTTTTCGAAGACAGATGCCATTGCTGGAGAGGGGCCGGGGTGAGGCGGAAGGAGTAACACAATGAGAATGAGAACGGAATGAGAAATGAGAATGGGAACGGAACGGGAACGGAAGGAGAAGCAGAAGGAGAATGAGAATGACGAATTTTCTTCTGTTAAGGAATCAATTTATCTATCATATTACAATGTTGGCTAAAATTTAAAATCGACATTGTGATTCCTTTCAGATCATACGATTTTCAATTTGCGATTTAACTCATTCTCAACACATTTATCAGATAGGGAATACGTTATTCACAATTATTTTCAGCAGGCTTCTGCTTTGCCTCATCCCTGCCCTTCTCCTGCATAAGCATTTCGATATTCACAATTAATTTCGGCAGGAGAAGGGAAGGATTTTGATTAAACTAAATGTTTTAGTACTTCCCCCTCTCCAGCCAACAGTCCTTGTTCGAAGCCAGATTCCATTGCTGGAGAGGGGAAGGGGTGAGGCGGAATGAGAAACAGAATGAGAAAGAGAAAGGGGAAGAAACAGAAACAGAATGAGAATGAGAATGAGAACGGAGAAATTATTCAAGGGAAAAAATTTCACCTAACAACAAACTCATCACAGCCATCATAAGAATCATATAAATCACAGTTTAGAATGGGAATGGGAGGAGAATGAGAATGAGAACGGGACCGCAATTTTCACTTGACTTTAAACCTATCACAGTGATCATGTAAATCACTTAAATCATGGTCGGGAATGAGAATGAGAACGCAATTTTCACTTGACTTTAAACCTATCAGCAGTGATCATGTAAATCACTTAAATCATGGTCGGGAATGAGAACGGAAGGAGAAGCAGAAGGAGAATGAGAATGAGAACGACGAATTTTCTTCTGTTAAGGAATCAATTTATCTATCATATTACAATGTTGGCTAAAATTGAAAATCGGCATTGTGATTCCTTTTCAGATCATACGATTTACGATTTACGGTTTAACTCATCCTCAACACATTTATCAGATAGGGCATTACGTTATTCACAATTATTTTCAGCAGGCTTCTGCTTTGCCTCATCCCTGCCCTTCTCCTGCATAAGCATTTCGATATTCAGCAATTAATTTCGGCAGGAGAAGGGAGTTGGACAGAATGGGAATGAGAATGGGAATGAGAACGAAGAATTTACTACTGAGCAGCTACAAAATAATCCTTAATTCTTAATACTTAATCCTTAATTTTTAATTCTCCCCTCTCCAGCCAACAGTCCCTGTTCGAAGCCAGATTCCATTGCTGGAGAGGGGAGGGGGTGAGGCGGAATGAGAAACAGAATGAGAAAGAGAAAGGGGAAGAAACAGAAACAGAAACAGAATGAGAATGAGAACGGAGAAATTATTCAAGGGAAAAAAAATTTCACCTAACAACAAACTCATCACAGCCATCATAAGAATCATATAAATCACAGTTTAGAATGGGAATGGAGAAATTATTCAAGGGAAAAGTTTTCACCTAACAACAAACTCATCACAGCCATCATAAGAATCAAATAAATCACAGTTTAGAATGAGAATGAGAAAGAGAACGCAAGAAAATTGCTTTCAATTAGAAGACAAGAATCCTTAATTCTTAATTCTTAGTCCATAATCCACCTTAACATTGCTTATTTAACGAAGCGATTTAATACTATTTTGGTAGTCAATGATGAGAATTCTGTATTCAGTTTCAGAAAGTAAATGCCATCCGGGAGAAGGAAAGATCGAGAGTTTTTCCAGATTCGCCAATTGTAAATTTGTCAACCAATTGACCAAAAGAATTGAGCACTTGCAATAAACCGGGAGGGGCATCAATAAAAACACTCCGGAAGTAGGATTGGGGAATACATGTATAACTTCACGTTTCGATTCAAAAACTCATCGATGCGTTCGTGATTAGGTCCAACAGAAATGCATGGCACACTAACCAGTATAATGTTGGAGGTATCGCTGCACAATGAAGCATTCTACACCGATGCATTTATCTTTCCTCTATTCTTAGCTGAATAATTTTGTGTGTTCGCTCCGGATATAGGAGTATTCCATCGGTACCATTGATAGTTAGCTAAGCCCGGGGAAGCATGTAGCACAACACTGTCGCCTTGACAAAAAGTTGTATTCCCGGAAGCAGTAATACTAACAGGTGTTGAAGAGAGCGCAATTACCATCATAGAATCAGAAGCAGAACAACCAAAAGCATCCGTAACAGTAACCGTATAATTACCCGGAGAAGCAGTTGTTAGTGTCTGCGATGTGATCCCATTAGACCATAAATAATTGGTGTAACCAGCTCCGGCATCCAAAATTGTTGATGCGCCCGGACAAATGTCGGGATCTCCAGTAATTACGGGTAATGCTGCAGGTAAAGTAACAACTGTTATGCTATCGGAATCAGTGCATCCATTTGGAGCATTAACCATCAAATAATAAGTTCCTGCAGTACCTACTGAAATGGAAGAAGTATTTGCACCGGTACTCCAGGTGTAGGAGGGCCAGGATGTGTTACCAGCAAGGGTGGTTGTTTGACCGATACATATAGTATCGATTCCTGTAATTTGCAGATTTTGATAAAGTGGAATAATACTTTTTGTCACACATATACTATTACCACATTGACTTTCGGCTCTGACAAAATACGCGGTTGTTGACAAAGGGGCTACTATGATTGAATCACCTGTTCCTATCATTGTTCCACCACAACTTCCGGAGTACCAAACAAATTGACTTCCGGGTGCTAATTCACCACCAACTCTGTATAAAGTAATGCTATCTCCGGTACAATTTGAATTAGAATTTCCGGTGGAAGTGGAAATGCTCAATGGGGGAGAAGAGCAAGTAAAAAATGTTTTAGGACCATTATTTGCACTAAATCCAAGACCAGAACCAGTGCAATCTGAACGCATGTACACATCGTAAGAAGTATATGGAGATAGACCCGATATCGTGTATGGGAAAGTTGTAGGATAAACAATCGTACCACCGGCACCGGGATTACCTCCTGCTCCAGGTACAAAACCGCTAGGGCCATATTCAATAATACCATTGGTAAAACAGTTGGAACATGCAACATTTATTGTAGCAGCTGTTGGCGAAACATTTGAAGGAGAGTTCAATAGGGGAATGTAACAAATATTAGAACATTGCAATTGAAAAGAGTACCTGTAGCTTTGGGTAGAGCCAAATGACTTGCCATCGAGAGCAATATAATAAGTTACACCGGCAGTCAGGGGACCAAATGTTAAAGTTGTATCATTGAATGCAGGTGGAGAAGCTAAGATGTTACCTATAAAACTCCAACCTTGTTCATTGCATCCGGAATTTACCGGTTTGAAATAAGTATTTACAGAGTAGGTATAATTGTATGCATTGGCAAATAAATCATAAAAGTGCATGCTATACATTCCGGTTTGACTTGGAATAAAAGTAAAAACTTGCTCTTCGGAACTGTCGGCACCACCCAAATCCCATGCTCCCCGTAGAGCAAAAAGACCGTCATAATCGAATTGGTTGTAATCCCCGCAATTTAGCTGTGTAAATAAGTTGCAATTTTTGGCGGATTTCATTTTATATTTTTTATTGACAGTAAAATTACCACCACACACAGTTCTGATATAAACATCATATTCTGTAAATGGAATAAGGCCGCTGATTGTATGTGATGAGGCATTGGTTATAGCAACGGTACCATTGGTGCCAGGTTGAAGTTCTAGACCGGGAATAAAACCCGAAAAACCATGTTCAATGATTATAGAATCGCTGCAATTGCAACTCCATCCAATATCTATTGATGTAGGGGTGATATTTGATTTAGTGATATTTATTGGAGCGGGACAATTTATAAAAAAAGAACTATTTACTTGAGTCAGGTCTTGTGCATCAAAAATGATATCGTATGATTCCCCCGGGACTAATGGCCCGGTTTGATAATAATATTTTGTAAAAGATCCTTCATTCACTGAATAGGATACATTCAGACAGTTATAGCTGGAAGGTGCGAAGATGGTATCCAACTCCTTAATACCAACTAATGGCACCGGTGAACTGGATGGAACTCTCTGGATTAATTCATAATCTGTATTATCGGCATTATCAAAGCGAAACCTCATCTCTGAACCTGTTGGAAATCCAAAATAGCATGTGCTTTGCATATCGCCAGGCCAGATTGGACTATTTAAAACTAAACCCTGTGAAACTCCCAGATGTATTAAAGAAGGATAAAGTGTTGGCCCAACCGACATTGAATGGTTAGAGGTATACGGCTGGCTGTTTGCTGTCCAAGTACCATTGGAACAAAGAACTCTTACGTAAACATCATAAGTTGCCAATGACGAAGAAGGAGAAATTATATTCATCCCATCAAAGCTACTACTCACTAATGTCCCCCCAGGTCCCGCAGTTGAATTTGTACCGGGAGTAAAGCCTGATGCTCCATATTCTGCGTAATATGTTCCATCAATACCGCTGGTACTATGAACAATTAATGCACCGGGGTCTTTTACCAGAGTAATAATGGATGGAGTTGGACATTGTGCCAGGATCAGATTGGTAATAGTCAATAGCCAAAGCACTATTAAAAAAATTGATTTTTTCATCAAAATATGATTTTAGAACTATCAAATCTAATCAAATCTATCAACATTACAAATTTATTCTACAATATTTTTACCTTTTTTTGACATGAATTGATGAAGCCCAAAGGTTTTTATTACTGGATAGGGATCGCACTGATTTTGGAATTTAACTCACTGACGAAGACGATAAGAAGAAAACGAAGTTAAAATAAAGGGCATTAAGCATTGGCAATTAATGACAGTGTCTATGCCACTTATGTCCCTGTTTGTTGCTTTCCTGGTTTAGTTCATTTATTGAGCACTCTTTATTCCTTCCGGGTTTTTCAAATCAATGATTAAATCATCCTCGATTTTTTTCAGAATACCCCTGAAATTTACTACCTCAGCAGCAGACATAACATTTTTGGGAATTAAAATAGCGGATAGACTATTCTGATATAACAAGAACCACCTCGGCTTTTCAACGATTTTATAAATCTTATGCCATTTAATTTCCAGGTAAAAAGAATCGCCTTTAATTTTTATTTCATGTGAGGTAATCTCCATTTCAAGAGGCTCCATTAAATAATTACTGGAAAAGTAATTTCTGCGGATGGTAGTGTAAATTACAATGGGTTGGACAATAAAAATCAGAACTAAAGTAAGGTATTGATAAATTAGTGGCTCCGGAAGATCAAATATGCTTAAATAGTAGAAAATTATCCACACTAAAATAATTCCTGCAAAGGCTAAAATCAGCTTCATCACAGGTCGCTCATAGGTTAGCTTATATAGGAGCTTTACATATTCCTTGAAAGTAACATTTGATTTTATCTGCATGGCTGTCTATTCATACTAAAGTAAAAGACAGGTATTGCAATTATCGTGCGGTTAATTCAGGTCAAGTGACACAAAACCATTCATGAGGTTTGATAGTTATTCATCTATTAGTTCAATTCCTTGTTCATCCAGTTTCGCCAGACTGGTTTTCATTTGTTGAACCATTTCCGGTGCGTGGCCTTGCCATTTGGATACTTCTCCTACTACTTTGAAAGGACTTTTCGATCTGTATGATTTTGTAGGATTTCATTTATTTCGGGTGGTTGATGTTTTTTGGATATTAAAAACTTTCATTCCACTATATGTCCCCAATCCTTAATCCTTAATCCTTAATTCTTAATCCTTAATTCTTAATCCTGATCTTGCCATTGCACTTATAAAATACGCTTATGAAATCCATATTGACTCAAAACGAAATTAGCTTTAAATACTATCACTTCGCTCTCATTTTATTTCCTTTTGCATCATGGGTGACTTCTGCCAGACCGAGTTTTTCCATTAAGGGTGGAATGTACATACCAACTCTTCCACGCAGACCCTTTTTTAAACCGTACCAACCGCCAACAGGATTTTTTTCTGAGCGTCCCCAAAATTCAACTGTTCCTTCTTTGGCAGGTTTTTGTTCGTCCGCACTACCCAACTCCATCCAGTCACCGTGTTTTTTCAACATTTTATGAAGGTCCTCCAGTATGTCAATGTTATACAGAAGTACTGTTTTTCCTACTGTGCAAACCAAAACATCTTTACCATCTTTTTGATCGACGTGCATGGTGTATTCACTTGTCAATGGTGGTGTTTTCAGAACCATTGGTTTTTCTTTTGTTCCAATTTTGTAAGCCATCTTGAGTAGTTTTATTTTGTTTTAGAAATTATTTCTGCTTCGTTTTTAAGATCAGTTGCATATTGTTCAAATGCCTTATCAAATGGAGGAATCATTTTAGCAAACAATGGAAAAAGAGGACCTCCAATTTTCTCTTCCATGGTAAAGTTTGTCAACGTATTACCAATCGATTTAAGTGTGTAAACCCGGTTGCCCATTGCATCGCCCCATGCTAAACGATTTTCCGAATCAAACTCTTTTACTTTGAGTTTAAATTCCCTTTTTGGGTCTAATGTTGATTTGAGTTTAATTTTTTCACCCGGCGCAATTAAGCCATCAATTGAAATTACGCTTGAATTCCATCGAGGGAAATCATTTGCATTGGTTAAGAGTGCCCAAATAATGCTTCTGTCAGCTTTGATGTCAATGCTTACTGCCGTTTCCCGGCTGAAGGTTTTTTTGGTGGTTACGGCTTTGCCGTTTGATGATACAGTTGTCATTTTTAGCTTTTTTGATTGTTATACCTCTTTGACGATTGGGCAAAACAAAACGATAGGCTATTGATCATTTTTTTCTGAATAATTTTCCATTACATCTCTATTGTGTTGAATATGATGCAATTGCAAATCTGAACCACTGGAATTGAATGGATCAATTTCTTTCATTATTCTAAATCGAAGGTCAAGCAGCAATTCTCTGTCAGGGTCATTTGCTTTTTTGGCAAACTCAATTTTATTCTTCTCCACCTCAAAATTTTGTTTCGGGTTAAAAATGCCATTCAATTCTGAGCATTGGTGACAGGTCCCTTCTTTATTTATCAGTGCACAACGACCTTCGTAAATATGAACCATTTTTGCACGACTGGTATGCAGGTAATACTTTATCATAGATTCGTTTGTCTGTAATATGGCTGCGATTTCTGAAACTTTGAAATCATGGATCTCTTTAAGTAGCAAACAAAGTTGTTGTTCTAATGGTAATGATTTCGAAATGCATGTCAGGCAGAATGTGATATGTTCTTTTATTTCGAAAGCAGCCTGAGTGGATGTTTGCATGATATTGGATATTTCCGGAAAATAGTCAGGGTTTGCCAATGCTTTTTCCCGGCAAATATCAGTAACATCTTCAGGCCATCTTTCTTTGCCCGTAAATTGTCTTTTGCAATATTTGATGCAATTGTAAAAATCCAGGTCTTCACCGTGCTTTCAGCCCGAAAAGTGTCGAGTTTAAGCGAGGCTTTTATGAACGCATCCTGAACTATGTCTTCGGTGTCTTCAATACTAGCTGTTATTCTTAAAATGTAAGATTTTAACTGTGATCTTGCCGACACAAACTCATTTGTAAATTCTTCAAGTGTCATTGGTTTTACCTTTTCTTAGTTGTTAATGTCATATGTGGCATCATTCATGGCGATGCCAAATAGTAGAATAGTTTAACTTAGTTTTCATAGAATCTTTAAACACTAACTGAATGTTAAAATTAAATCGTAAAGTGTCTTGAAAGGTTACTGTTATTTATCCTTGAAATCAAAACTAATAAAATGATGGATATTTACCAACTTTTACCTTAAATCAACTTTCATGAGATTGGAAGGAGAACAGAAAGAGAAGGAGAATGGGAATGAGAATGGGAATGAGAACGGACGGAGAAATGGAATGAGAGTGAGAATGAGAAAGACGAAGAAATTTATTTCTGCGCAGAAACAAAAAATCCTTAATCCTTAATCCTTAATCCTTAATCCTTCCAAAGTAGCATCTATTTCATCGCGCAACTTTGGGTATACTTTTACTTCATCTGCAAAAAAATTCCACCTACTTACTATGTTACTGATCTCTTCAATTGTTTCAGCTGCTTTTTTATTTTTGATAGATTTACCGATGGTCATCAAATCTTCTTTGGTAATGTGGGATCGCTTACCATTGATGCTAAGTGCATGCTGACTCACCCATTGATGGTTGGGTTGATAAGCATGGCAAATATCATACGCTGGAGCTAACCCCCACTTCCCACCTTTTTCAATCGGAAGGAAAAGTTTTTTTGTGTGATCATCGCAATTCCGGGCCACCACATTAAATACCATTCTACGAAACATTTGTTCTGCGTCTTGATATGTTAATCTCAGCTCTCGCATCGTTTGAAACAACTGCTCGTAACTGAAACTGGTTACCAGGTTGTAGTCAAAATGATTCATCGCGCAAAATGTTTGAATATGATGTTTGATCGCTCCACTTTCTCTGTCAAAACGTTTAGTCATGAAATGGGCTCTGTTGTTTTCTTCCAGCAATCTCGATGGCATCATGTTGATACCACAAGCCACAGCCATGTTGTAATAAGCCATTTCTACACGACCGTAGCCGGAACTTGATCCTAATTGTACATCACTAACTCCATCAAGTTTTATCAGCCATTGTTCAAATCCATTGGGTGCATTGGTTTGTCCGGATCTTACCTCACCTGTTTTTTCATTGTATGCAATTACGGCTTTAGGTCTTGCTCCTCCTGCAGAAGTACCAATTCGTAAGAACTCAAGAATAGCCTTTTCCTCGTCTACTTTTATGTTAGTTACGAATGCTTTTTTACCAGTCAGCATTTTTCTTGCCAGGTCAACCAGACTATCTACTTCTACTGAAAAAGATCTTGAACCTTCCTTTATTGTTGCGGGTTCAAACTCCAAAGCACCCATTCCACGGGTACCTATGAAACAAAGCGTTTCAACAGGATTCATGCTACCCTGCTGACGACCTTGTTGTGCAAGCCATAAGTTAATAAGTTCATTACCGTACCTATCGGGAAGCACATCGGCTAATAGCCCGGGGAGGCCTTTGAAAGTATCTAATGAAGGTTCTGATTTTTTACGTAATGCAGGGAAACTGAAGTTATTATTAGCAGCATGCAAAGGCATTTTTTAAAGGAGCCAAATCCCAACCCAAAGTTTTGAATTTGGAGTCGTATTCAAATGTGGCATAACCTGTGGCATTATCCCAGGCAACAGCGCCTACTAATTCTCCCCATATTTTTACAAATGCCGTATTCATAAATTACCAATCTGTTTTTCGGGATTGATGGTTTTGGTATTTCTGGCTCTTTTGCGACTCTTCTGCTCCGCTTTGGCTAATGCGAGCGGACTAACACTTTGTTTTACATCAAACGCTTCCAGAACCTGTAATTGATCCAATACCCTTAACACTTGAATCAGCGTTGCCAGAGTAACTGTTTCTCCATGCTCGAGTAAACTTAGAGTAGAGCGACCTATTCCGGCTTCTTTCGACAGGATCTCCTGAGTTTTGTTTTGTTCCAGCCGATGATGCCTTACAAATGCTCCTATATGAGCCGCCAATTGCTGATCGCTCTTTGTGTGCCATTCTGTGAATGATAAATCAGTCATAATGCTAATAATTAAGCTTTAATGATCTTTTAATCATACAAAAATAGTCATTTTTTAGAAATTTGTCAAGACCATATTGTTAAATATCAAATTATGCATTAAAAATCATTCATAAAGGTATAAAATGACTATTAATGAATGATTATTCATTCAAACAATAGAGCACTTTAAGGCAAATTCACAGTGTCGGAAAAGTGTTAATTAAGGCAAAATAATGCCTATTAAATGTAATTTTGGTTTCCAGCCTCAACCAATTTGACTCTATTCCAATCCATAATTGCTTCTAAGCAATTGGAGAAGTTGAGCATTGAGATCCCGGTACTTTTGGATATGTACGGTGCGGGTAGATTGCATGGCGTTTAGTGAATAAAAGGAAAGGCAGCCTGAGATATAATCACGATCAATCTTATCAACTCCCCGCAAACGAAAAGGAACGAATTCATCACTTTTATCATAATTTTTTGTTGCCTAGATCAAAAGTTATAGTATTTCCTTTGTTATCGTATTCCAAAACTCATAATCGTGATGTTTCACCAGCAATGGGTTAAGGTATTCGATTCGTGCAGAGGTTTCAAGCGCTTGTCGGTCGTATATATTTCTAATAGCGATAGAAATATCGCCAACGAGACTTTGAAACGTTTCATTTTTAAAGTAACGGAGTGAGCCGGAACTTTTTAGCTGTTCCAGAATTGCAGTTTTTGGTTCAAAGACACCAGGTGTCCTGAAGCTGATTCCATATTCGAAATTTACAGCAAATAATTTGGGAAGATCCGTGAGGCTACTGTCTTTGAAATATTTGCTGAGGTATTGCAATGCTTGTTCTTGTCGAATTCGGTTTTCACATTTAATGACTGCAGTCAGTGAATCAGATTTCAGTTCTTCATAAAAACTTTTTTGCAAGTTCATGTGCCCGATCGCGTTCAATTTTGTGCTCCAGTTGATATTCAGCAAGTGATCCGCAAAATACTGCAAGAAACAACATCAGGAATTCCCGGATATATGATTTCCAATTTTTCTTTCCGTGTGAATGAGCGTGATGATGGACTTCCATAGGTTCGGTTAGTAGAGGGGTGTTTACAGATTCAGTATCACCATCAGGTACCGCCGGATTGCTGCTGTCATGTTTAGATGTGTTCTCCGGATTTTTTTCATTATCCGGATTTGCAGCGTCTGTAGATTCGTTTTTATCAGACATGTTTCTTGTGATTCAAAACAGATTGCGAATTAAATCGATTGTGGCGTTTATTTTGAGAACTGTAATGAATAGTTTCCATATTTTAATTTCTCAAAGCTACTAGATTCTTTAATCATTTTTACATTTTCCTTCTCATTTATATTAGAACGCTTTTTGTTGCAGATGCAAGTTTCCCCCATTTAAATTTCCCCAATATTTGGGCCTATGTCCGGTAAATTGCCAGCCAAAATCATGGTGTGTTTGTCTTAAATGTAATACAAAACAAAGAAAATCAAACATTGCTCATTTCAGAAGATTTTGGTGTTAATTGTGACAAATTCCTGATATATTGAAGGTCAGGAATTGTGAAAAAGCAAATTAGTTTCTTACATTTGATTTTAAATAATTTCAATATGAGAAGCGTTTTCCTTTTATTAGCGAGTTTTATCTTTAATTTTTCATCAGGATATGCTCAAGGTTCCTGGGCAGCTATTCCGAATGCTCCTTCAAATGGACGCTATGATGATATGTATTTTATCAATGATTCTGTCGGATTCGTTAGTCAGGATTCCGAAGTTTTCAGAACGACCGATAAAGGGACTACCTGGACACAGATTTCGACATTGGATTCGAATATTTATTATGTTCGTAGTATTGAATTCGTTAATGATACCATTGGATTTGCTGGGACTTTTTGAGCAATGCTTTGTCATTGCCGGGTAATACATATAAAACAATTGACGGAGGTTTTTCATGGAGTTTGTTACAGAATATGCAAATTAATAACTATGATGGTATCTGTGGAATGGCACATTTTGGAAACAGACTGTTGGCAGTAGGTACTTACCATGGTCCGGCCTATTTTTACAAAACCGATGATTTTGGTGTTAACTGGACGAAAACAGATTTATCAAATTTGATGACAGGATTAGTAGATTGTTATATGTTAAGTTATGATACCATATTGATATCCGGAGTTGCAGACTCTGCAAATAATTATAATGCATCAATAATAAAATCGAATGATGGTGGTTTAACCTGGTCGAGAGTGTATTTATCAAACACAAGTTACATGGAATATTGTTGGAAAATGTTTTTCAGACCCAATGGACTTGGCATTGCATCTGTTCAATCATATGGCCCTCAATTAATAATAGCAAGAACAGTTGACTATGGAAATACCTGGTCGACCATTACAGTAGATACAACTTCTTTCCAGGGAAATCTTGGAGGCATTGCTTTACAAAATGACACCCTTGGATGGGTTTTTGATCAATATGATTTTGGCGCATGGGAAACAACAGATGGCGGGTTAACATGGACAATGGTTAATACTCCTGTCATTGCAGGCGATAGACTGGTTGTGCTCGATTCAATTACTACGCTAGCTGCCGGAGCAACTATATACCGGTACGGTTCTTCATTTGTTGGACTGAATGAACAAATTGTGATACCCGTTCCTAATCAACATACTGTAGAATTATATCCCAATCCCGGAAACAATAAAATAACCATTGATGCTGTGGCTATGCGGAACACCTTTGGTATACTTGATATTGCTGATGCTAAAGGCAAAATTATAAGACGTGTAACCCGTCAACCTTTTTTAAAAGGGAAGAATACTTTTATGGTTGAGGTAACAGATCTTCCTGCCGGGATTTATTCGGCAGTTTGGCACACCAATGAAAGAAGAGTAGCAAAAACATTTTCCATTATTCATTAACAGAAGGTAGGATGAGAATGAGAATGAGAAGAATGAGAATGGAAGGTGAATGGGAACGGGAACGGAAGGAGAAGCAGAAGGAGAATGGGAACGGGAACGGAAGGAGAATGAGAATGAGAATGGGAACGGGAACGGAAGGAGAAGCAGAAGGAGAATGAGAATGAGAATGGGAATGACGAATTTTCTTCTGTTAAGGAATCAATTTATCTATCATATTACAATGTTGGCTAAAATTTAAAATCGACATTTTGATTCCTTTTCAGATCATACGATTTTCAATTTGCGATTTAACTCATCCTCAACACATTTATCAGATAGGGAATACGTTATTCACAATTATTTTCAGCAGGCTTCTGCTTTGCCTCATCCCTGCCCTTCTCCTGCATAAGCATTTCGATATTCACAATTAATTTCGGCAGGAGAAGGGAGTTGGACAGAATGGGAATGAGAATGGGAATGAGAACGACGAATTTCCTACTGAGCAGCTACAAAATAATCCTTAATTCTTAATTCTTAATTCTTAATTCTCCCCTCTCCAGCCAAAAGTGCTTGTTCGAAGCCAGATGCCATAGCTGGAGAGGGGAAGGGGTGAGGCGGAATGAGAAACAGAATGAGAAAGAGAAAGAAACAGAAACAGAATGAGAATGGGAATGAGAACGGAGAAATTACACCAGCCAAAGAAAAAAAGGGAAGAGAACGGGAAATCAGCTAACAACAAACCACAGCCATAATAAGAATCAAATAAACACGTAGAATGGAATGAGAACGGAGAAATAATCCGGGACTCAGAACAAACCACCACATAAGAATCAAATAAACACAGTTGAATGGGAATGAGAACGGAGAAATTATTCAAGGGAAAAATTTCACCTAACAACTCATCACAGCCACATAAGAATCAAATAAACACATTAAAGAAGACGACGACCACACACTACAAAATAATCCTTAATTCTTAATCCAATTTTAATCCTTAATTCTTAATCCTTAATCCTTAATTCCGGTTTCACACTAGGTTTCATTTCGTTTTGGTTCAGTTGTTAATCGGAACTTCTTTTTTGTTGATGTGTGAATAATCCAAACATCATATTGAGCAGAGGTTCCGCTTGTGTATGCTATCCATTCTCCATCAGGAGACCAGTCGGGAGAATAATCTTCAGCCGCATCCATTGTCAGGTTTTCAATATTCGATCCATCAGCATTCATGGTATAGATTTCATAATTTTTATCTGTAGTCGGACCATAGAAAGAGACCTTTTTGCCATCTGGAGCAAACTTTCCTCCGGAGTCATAGCCTTGTTTATAAGTTAAACGCATTTCGTTTTTACCATTTAAATCCATTAAAAACAGTTCACCATTTGAAATTTTAGTTGTATCAACCATTTCAATAATTTGCCTGGTGAAAAGAAGTTGTTTTCCATCTTTCGAAAAGGTAGGCGCTTCTTCAAATAGTTCATTATTTGTTAACCGAATTACATTGGACCCATCACGATTCATGAGGTAAATTTCTCTGTTTTTATGATCCCGGTCACTGGTAAATACAATTTGCTTGCCATCAGGAGACCAAGAGGGTAAATAGTCGTTCGATGCATGGTTGGAAATATTTAATTGATTTTTACCATCTGCATCCATTATATAAATCTCATCATTACCATCTCGGTTTGTGTAAAAGAGAATGTTCTTTCCATCAGGAGACCAGGACGACCAAAAATCTAATGCTTTATTATTGGTGAGGTTAGTAATTATAGTACCATCGGTTGACATACTATAAATTTCAAAATTCCCATCACGTGTTGTCAGGAAAGCAATAGTGCCGTTAGGTGGATTAATCGGACTTCATGCCCTTGAGCAAATGATCGTTCCGAGCAATAGAAAAACGATACTATGACAATCAATAATGAGTAGGAGATATAATTATAATTTTTCATGTCAAAGAAATTTTAATTTTATTCTATATCGAAAAAATTTGATTATGGCCGTATATTGTTTTCAACAATCATGTGATAATTTGAACCTGATGCTTCTGATGTTTACGAATCAAACTTAGTCGCATCCCATTGAGCTCCGGCAGGAAAAAGTTCCTCTTTTCTGTTTTTCATTTCTTGTGATATTATTGCAGCACCTCCGCCTTGTTCTTCCAGTTTTGAAATAATATTTAGATAGCTTTTCTCGTCTCTGTTTTGACTTAGTTTAAAGACATTCTCCATTTTATCGGCTTTAATTTCAAAACCAACAATAGCAGGCATCATTTTATTTAGAAATTCAGGGGGAAGATTATCGTAGAATGTTTGTGAAGCTGTGTTTCCCTTTTCAAACTTTAATGTAAGTTTTCGCATAAACTGTATGAGTCCTTCCGGCGACATAAAATTAATTGGGCCGTTCACAGAACACTCATATAATTCCATGTTGAACCAATTTGTGGATTGCTATACCAGGAGGCACTGACATAACAATTGGCTCCGGTAAAGACCAGCCATGCCTGGGGATTTTCCATAAAAGCTTTATGGTGATCGGTATTTCTCATAATGTGTCCCTGCAAATACAACTCCCCATTTCTAACTTCCATTAAAATGGGAATTTGGGTTGCCACCTGCTTGCCGGACGAAAAGCTTCCTGTTAAAAAAGCAAAGGGATTATTCTCAATAAACTCCAGGATTACCTGTTTGTCTTTTTTCTTTGAAGTAGGAGAAGTGGTACATGGAATAAGGTTGATTAATAAATTCAAAAATAGAAATTAATTCAATTTAAATATCAATTCAACTATTATTTTCAAAAAATCAAGTTTCGAAGGTTATGTCGAACTACTTTCCATATTTTTCCTTTAATAATGAAATTGTATCTTCCATCATTTTAATTAATACCTGCTCGTCGATATCGGAAAGCTTTTTTATGTAAATGCAGGCTTTCCCCATTTTATAAGTCCCCAGACTTTTTAATAATTCAATTTGTTTTTTGGTTCCCATAAACACATACAGCGAAATGGCTGCTTTGCGGGGCGAAAATCCGACCATAGGCCAGTCACCTTCCTGACTGCTTCTGTCGGATTTATAATGATACATACCAAAACCGATAATAGATGGTCCCCACATTTTGGGTTTGTGGCCTGTTACTTTTTGCATAATTTTCAGCAGTTCGTAACTGTCCTTACGCTTTTGTTCGGTATTGGCAAACGATTCAATAAAATCATGAACGTTTTCGTTCGTTTGTTTGGTTTTAATTTCAGCCATGGTAAGTAAGTTTAAATGGAATTGAAAGCCGTAATTTATGAGCGGGCGGGCTTTCCAAATATTGAATTTCTGAGGGTAATTATAGCCACAATCAGGAATGGCAATGTCGAAGCTACTACTTAGATTAAAAATAAAAATTCCAATGAAAAACAAGAATCCAAATATTTATCCAAGGCCTGCTAACCCTGAATAAGTTAAGACATTTGAAGGCGATCTTTGAATAATGGTTGCTAACAGAAGTATTTGTCCGATTAGGGGTATTACAATGAGTGGATGAATTACATCAAACGGACGTGAAAATAATTTAATAATTATTTCTAGTTCAATTTCAAAAAGAAAAGAGTGATTATTGCCACCCCATTCTAAATATCCAATCAGGAAGTAAGAAGTAGTAATAAATTTAATATGCGGTTTCATTCAATTTTAAGACTAATTTTTTGTCCTGCTCACAAAATTATTATTTATTGTGGAATTGGTATTTGAATTTTATGTAATTGTTTAGATTAATTTCTCTTTTACCTCGGCATTTTGTTTTTAACAGATACTTTCTCTGAGTTTCTCTTATTCCTCATCTCCACAAAATGAGAATGAGAATGAGAATGAGAATGGGAATGAGAACAGGGATGAGACCGCAATTTTCACTTGACTTTAAACCTATCACAGTAATCATGTAAATCACTTAAATCATGGTCGGGGATGAGACAGAAACGCAATTTTCACTTGTATTTTAACCTATCAAAGTAATCATGTAAATCACTTAAATCATGTCGGGAATGAGAATGAGAATGAGAATGGAATGAGAACGGGATGAGACAGAAACGCAATTTTCACTTGACTTTAAACCATCACAGTGATCATGTAAATCACTTAAATCAGGGTCGGGAAATGAGAATGAGAGTGGGAGGGTACCGCCTTTTGCGCAGCCTTCAATATAGCATCTAACATTTATCATAAGGACGAATTTCCATTCTGAGCAGGAACAAAAATCCTTAATTCTTAATCCTTAATCCTTAATTATTTAGTCCTCTCCCTCTCCAGCCAAAAATGTTTTTTCGAAGCCAGATGCCATTGCTGGAGAGGGGCCGGGGTGAGGCGGAATGAGAAGCAGAAGCAGAAACAGAATGAGAATGAGAATGGGAATGAGAATGGGAATGAGAATGGGAATGAGAACGGGGATGAGACAGAAACGCAATTTTCACTTGACTTTAAACCTATCACAGTAATCATGTAAATCACTTAAATCAGGGTCGGGAATGAGACAGAAACGCAATTTTCACTTGTATTTTAACCTATCAAAGTAATCTTGTAAATCACTTAAATCAGGGTACGGGAATGAGACAGAAACGCAATTTTCACTTGACTTTAAACCTATCACAGTGATCATGTAAATCACTTAAATCAGGGTCGGGGATGGGAATGAGAATGAGAGGGTACCGCTTTTTGCGCAGCCTTCAATTTAGCATCTAACACATTTATCATAAGGTCGAATTTCCATTCTGAGCAGGAACTAAAATCCTTAATTCTTAATTTTAACCTTAATTCTTCAAAGCATATCCATTAAGTGATGCAGCAATCAGCCAAAGAAAATAGGGAAGTAAAAGTAATGATGCCAGATGCATTTGACTCCGGTAATAAAAAAGCATAAAGCCTACAACGGATGTTAATGCAATTATGGTAAACAGGGATAAAGCAACTAAGTGATAGAGGAAGAATAGCGGATTCCAGCCTACATTGAGAATCCATTGTACTACAAACAGGGCAATTAGTGAATTTTTATCAGCAATAATGGTATAGGCTTTTGCCATATAGATGCTGAAACATATCATGATTGTAGTCCATGCAAATCCGGAATACCCAGCCCGGGGTGTCCAGGCGCCTTGTTTAAATTGGCATACCATTCGGAATTAACGCCATCATTAGTAAATAAGCTTCCAAGTGCCAGTGCTCCGAAGTTGAGAAGGAGGAAGAGAATAAGTCTGTAAAACATCTAAATGAAATTTAGTGGTTAATTATAGTAATCAATACAAAAGTAGTGCCCACGAATCACCGAAGACTTTATAAAATGAATTATAATTATAAAATGGCAAGTGCGATTTAAAATACGCAATATATTTGTATATATTTGAAAAATAAAGAGATATATGGTTATTTTGAAGGGTGAGCTATTTGATAATCGGCAATATAATGCTGAAATGATGTAAATTAAGAAAGACTAAATCTTGGAAAGTGCTTTAAAAATCATCTTTTCTGCGCGTTGATACTAATCTCTGTGTTATCCTTTAAATGACATAGCCACCCTTTCCTTTATTATAGCTTTTACAAAATGTAAATTTACCAGATGGGAATTGTGGATTCTGAAAAGTCATATTCCGTTAACAGGTCTTCAAAATCCTTTAAAGTTTTAGCAACCATCAAAGGTTTGTTGTTGGTCGCATAAATAGTTGTATAGTTCATCACTTTGGCAACGAATAATGTCACCAACATTCAATACATCAAATCCGGTAATTGTTGCAACATGGATTTTTTTTTGGACTGTAGCTGAATGAATATTATGCAGTAGTGTTTCAATAGTTTTCCTGATTGATTGCGCTCAAGTTGTTGTTTTTGTCCGTTTCAAAGCCTGTAATAGTAAAAATAATTTCTGATGAAACAGATCCAACTTGTTTAAGAAGATCAAAGCCTGTTTCATTTCCTATTTCTACATCTAAGAACAAGACATCGGGAGGATTAGATTGCAAATATTTTACAGCTTCCGGAACATTATTTATAATTGCAAGAACCTTCACTTGAAATTGGGGATTTTTATTCAATAGTTCCACCACCCTGTCAGCACAATGATTTTCATCATCAACGATTAATGCTGCATGTTGCATATTAATAACAGGTTTTATAAGGTAAAATTACGTCCACTTTAACCCTTGAGGTAAATCGGTGTAATTTAGGGAATAGTTCGTCTGGTTAGTTTTATTTATCAAATTTATCCGCTCTTGTGTAATATTGGTGCTCATCGATTTTTTAGTCTTGGGAAGAAGCTGTAGGTTGTACTCTTCCGGATCCATTATCTTCAACAACACATAAAAGTTTATTATCAGCAATGGAAATAGAAATTTGAATATGTCCGGGGACGGTTGAATTTTGAAAACCGTGCCAGATGCTGTTTTCAACAAAAGGCTGTAAAATAAAGGTGGTATCAATGTTTCATCCTTATTAATGTTTTCAGCTACATCTATCTGGTATTGAAATTTAGTCGCGGTTCTCATCTGTTCCAATTGCATATACCATTCCAAAGCATTAAGATCATCACGAAGCACGATTTCTTCCTTTTCAGAATTTTCAAGAACCATTCTCATCAATTTAGCAAATTTAATAGTAATTACTTGCCAATGAAGAATTGTTTCGGGTAATAAAATCGTTTATCGAATTGAGTGAATTGAAAATAAAATGTGGATTCATCTGAGCTCTCAGAGCTTTTATTTCCACTTCGGTCTTTTCTGCAAGTAATCTGGCAGCTTCTTCTTTCTGGACAGCATCTCTCCGGCGTTTGTATGAAACAAAAGCAAAAAATACCGGTTAGTGTGATAAGCGACAATCCGGCAAGGAAACCATTTTTCATTAGTTTGTTTTTCTACTTCAGCCTGTTTTAATTTTATCTCATTGTTAAATTGAGCCTGGTCAAGTGCCTTCTGTTTATCAAATTCAAATTCAAGTTCATTTTTTATGATAGTTAGTTCTGCTTTGTCATTAAAAATGCTGTCTTTATAAATTACATACATCTCATAGTGAAACAATGCCGAATCCGTTGCATGTATTTTGAAATAGTTTACTCAGGCTTTGATGCGAATCAGCAACTCCTGATAAATCGTTTATTTTATACCGGAAAAAGAGTGCCTCTTTTTATTTTTTAATGCCAGTGGCAATCTTTGAGATAGTGGAATATTTAATTTTTGAATAAATGATCAGGAGCTTCTGTATACCAATCGCCGATTTCATTATACATCATAGCAAGATTGTTCTCATCACCAATTTCATCAAACAAAATTAATGCCTTACTGAGCATACTATACGATGAATCATAATTACCGATTTTCATTTCAACTATTCCGAGATTCGAATATTAGAAGCAATTCCGAATGAGTATTCATTTTCTGTACAAGGGCAAGCGTTTTTTCACATAATGTTGTAGCCTGATTAAGTTGATTCATTAAATCATATACATTCCCTGTGATTATTATAAACTCTGGGCTTATCACATTTCCGAGTTTTTCTGGAAATTTTCAATGCTGTTGACTGACTCTGTAAAGACTTTCTATATTGTCCGAGTTTTCTTCATATAGAAGTCCAATGTTCATGTAACTCTTGACATAAATTATTGGAATCATTTTCATTCTGACTTATTTTTAAACTCTGTAAATGATAATTCAATGATTTTGGGTAGTCACCAATTTCCATAAAATTAATTCCCAAACTATTTAATGTTTGAGTTAGTCCTGGTTTGAAATCAACCTTCTTAAAAATGTTATAGGCTGTTTTATGAGCATCTATGGCATTGGCATATTTAGCTAAATTGTAATAATTCAATCCCTGATTGTGTTTTGCACGGGCTGCCAGATTTAGTTGTTCTGATTGCATGTAATAGTGATGAGCCTTTTCAAAATAATTAATAGCAACAGAGTCTGGATCCAATTACACAGAAGTATAATTATAGGCAAAGGCAGCATAGGCAGCCCCCAGTTTTAAGTTGCTCTTTATTTTTAGCGAGAGTTGTATTGCACTGTCGGCATATAAAAGCCCGGCTTCAGGATCTGAAGAAGACAAATTTCTGGATACTAAAGCATATTGAACAACTTTAGTAGTATCC
>JADJOZ010000025.1 GCA_016713525.1 Bacteroidota bacterium
CCAATAAGAACTTCATCTGATGAAATTACACATGACAAACAAAATTTATGGCTTATTGATGAACGTTTGACTTATCATTCTTTTTTAGCATCCGATAAGACTTTCAACAGTATTAAAAATATTAGCTCAAACAAGAAGGACAGAACTGATTTAATTATATACAATGAGGCATTTGCCTTTTCTGATTCAAAAGCAGCTCCACATAATTCATTCACCATTGTAGAATTTAAAAAACCAATGCGAGATGATTACCAAGATTATGATGGCGAAAAAAACCCTATAGAACAAACTGAAAAATATATTGACAATTTATTAAACAAAAGTGTGACAGGAAGGAATGGGCGGTTGGTGGACGTGACTGACAAAACTCCATTCTATATTTATATTGTTTTGCGATATAACGCCATCATTAGAAAAAATATTAAAACAGGGAATTTGAAAAACACCTGATGGTAAAGGATATTTTAAAAGTAAAAAGCAAATATTATGCTGCATACTTTGAAGTGCTCCCATTTGGAAAGTTTTAGACGATACAAGAAAAAGAAATCGAATACTATTCCGAAAAATTAAATATTGAATAATTTGTAAAATTCTCTAAAAAAACGAAACCCGGAAGTTTGAGTGCTTCAGAGACGACCGGGAATAGATGATACCAATATACAAACTCATTATACCAAAAAACAATAAAAATGTTACCTAAACAGCAAGAGCCTACTGATTTTTCAATATGTTACCTATCCACCTCCCGGGATGGGAGATACTACATAGCAATGGCAAATAACTCAAAAAAGACATGACATTGTATAGGTCAAATCTCAAACTTTCTCAGGAGCTTTTTACAGTCATAAGCTGTTTGAAATAGCCATTAGAAATGCTATAGACAGAGTTTATATAAATAGTTTAGGAAATGATTGGCTTAGGAATTCAGCAGCTTTGGTGGCATATTTCTAATCCAAATTGTCGGATAGCCGCCCAAACAATAAATGATGAAGTCATAAATTGAGTCATCAATATACCCACACGAAGTTGGTAGCAGAATTAGGCTTTGGATTTTGGCGATATCTTTACTCAAGCCATCAATTTCGAGCTGGAGGTCAAATATTACTAAGAGTATTTCCTTCGCGCCCTACAAGTACTCCAGCAATGCAATACAATGCAACATACATTTTTCGTGAATTGCAAAAAGTAAACTTGTTAAGAAATCGTATAGCTCACCACGAACCTATCTGTTTTCTCACGGTCGACCTGTTAAAATACTATCTACGTCCGCAGAATTATGGACATTACTGACAAATCTTTTCCAATGGATGAGTATAGATGAAGCAGCGCTACTATGGACTCGACCATGTAATAAATGTAATACAACGATATAGATGTCCACCTTGAAAAATAACATTTCATATAATCATTCCCAAATTTATACACAACTCTTAAAATATATCTTTTTTTTCAATTATCCGTTAATAAACGCCCTACACATACCCAAGCAAGCTCCGGTCTATCACCGTTACTCGCCAGTACTTTATTTCATGAATGATGTTCAGTTTATATAAATTGCATAAACAATACATTTTCAACAAGCTACTAGTCATCTGGATTAGGAAATTAAGCTCCCATAACCGAAGAATATAACCGCTTGATAATTTTTAGTTTATAAACCGAAAACCAGGTGAACTGTGAATATAGGATTGCTTTTCTTTATTCAAACCACTCCAAAATAGAATAGCCATTACCTCAAGATTTCATTATTTTGATTTCATAAATCTGATTATAAGCAGACTACACTATGAAATACTATTGAAAGGCATTCTTAAAGCTGAAGAAAATTTTAGCAAGATAAATGCATTAAAATTGTCTATTTAACCGATAATTTTATGAGTCTTATAAAAAAAATCATAGTGATCAATGCCGCACAACCAAATAAACTTTTAGGTGACTTCTGTGCGGGTTAATTCTGCCACGTAGGAAAAATGTTTGGCAATAACAGGGGAGCATAGCGACCAACAACAGGGGGAGCAGAGCGACCAACTTAACAGGGAACAAAGCGACCAACAACAAGGAGCAAAGCGACCAGCTTAACAAGGGAGCCAAGCGACCAACTGAACAACGGCAAAGCGACCAAGTCAACGAAAAAGCCGTTTCAACAGCGTTGAAACGGCTTTACTAACTGAGTCGCAAAGCGGGCCTCGGACTGACAACCTTGCGCAATTGATTGATTTTGACGATTAATACATGGATTTGGGTACTGATCGGGTGCGCCGAGTTGAAGCGAAATACCCTTCGTACCGGAATTTTGAAAAAGGTCCTCTGGATGGCAAAATCCGATTTTGATTTCTTCCCAAATTGCTGGCTAGAGCTAAAATTATCCATTACCGTGAAGTACGAAGAATTTTTGCGCTTTTCCCATCAAAAATTAATTCACCTCTGGTTAAAGTAATGGACCGTCGAACTCAAGTTCCCGAAGTCCACCGGTGGGAGTTAGACACTTGTATTGGTCGCAAAAAGGATACTAGCTTTATCAGTACCCGTTCGGGGTCAGTACGAAAAGAATCATATTAATTGGGCCGCAATGACTGAAAGTCGCAGTATTATCACAGTTAGTGTCATGAATGTTATTCATTGGCTAAAGGAGTTGAACTCTAAATACCAAACTTTCATGACTTTCATGTTTCGTACTACGTTTCTCTCAATTATATTGCAAGAAGATGCTGAATCATCGGACTGCAAAATAAAGTGGCTCCAACGTTTCAATAACCCGGATATAGTCACTTTGCAAAAGGCAATAGACATTTTTGATTGAAAGATGGCATATGTGCTTGGCTTGCTGCTCCAACAAAACAAGCTTGGACACAGGAAATCCGGCGTATAAATCAATTTCTGGTTGCCCATGTCGGATGAGGTATAGTTTTCATATAATTACAACAATGGTCCCTTTTTCATCTATGATTCTTTTTTTGATTATCAAAAACCTTCCACAAGGGGCATAGCCATTGTAAAAGGGTTCCACTACTGAATATCGCTCAATGTAAAAGTTCCTTCCCACTCTTGTCTATGTAGGCACCAACCATTATGGTTCTTTGCTGTTCCAATATTTACATGAAATATTCCTAAAATGAACAAATTCATATCGTTTATGAAATTTCCATAGTTATCAAGATGACGAAACTTACCTTCCTTGTTTTCACACAAGCAATACAATCTTTAAAGTCACCACATCAATTCTAAAGTTGTTGGTATAAATCCTTTCGCCTTTAAATCAATGTGAAAATATTGGTTTAGTTATACCGAACAGCACATAGGTCCTCTTGAAGTTTCCCGTCAATTAGCGGATTGACTGGGCCAATAGGCTCTCACCCCTGTTTCGTTCAAATGAAAATGATTACGACCTTGAACTACTGCTGCGCGATTATAATAGTATCAAATGTGCGAGGTGTATCTTTCCACATAAAGTTCATTTTCAAAAGTATCAATATGATACCAGCCACTTTCGTCACGGACAGCCCACTTCTTCCGGAGCATGAAATTTTAATGCATCACTTGAGAAATCCCGGTTGAATAGAATGTTCCCATTATAGGTATACGATTTGTTGTCCTGTGATATTTTGATGGCTTGCCAGTTCATACCGGTTTTCTCATATTACATGTTTTACAAAGTGACTTGGATTTGTAATTGTTCACGAAGTCAATATACTCTGAGGCTTTTTAATACTTCTTCAAGTGTAGTAGTTGTAATATTTCCAAAATCACCTAATGATTTCCTCAGATTATCAGGTGCGCAGCATGGCGAAATGTTTCCTGTTGCAGAAATCCACAACTCTTGGTCAAAGGACACTGTTAATCCTCAGGTACTTCTGGACTTCCATATCATGTAGTGGAATAATGTTTTCAAAATCACCATATCTCCATTCGGTTTTCGGTATTTTTCGGGCAGCGTATGCCTGCTTGACATATTCATTCCAGTTTATGATACTTTGTTTACTGGCTCGCATGGAAAGGGTCTCAATTTCTGCGAAATGCGCCCAAAGTGATGCCCTTTTGCCCGGTCCACCCCCAACTCAGCTGCCAATTTGATGATATCAGCCAACTCATGCATGTTATTTTGCATGAATGTCAACTGGAAAGAAATACGGCAATAATACCCGGTCTTTTCAAAATAGGTATTCCGTTCTGAAACAAGCACTTTCACGTTTTCAAGAGTCTGGTCAAAATCCAAACCTTGCATTACACTTTCTGCGGTTTCCCGTGTTGCTCCGTTCAAACTGATTTTAACATCAGTTGTATTGGGTATTATTAATTTTGCCCATTCTTTGACAGAGAGTTTTGGAAATGTTCCGTTCGTAGTAAGGTTAATTTTGATACCATGCTTTTGTGAAAGTGAAAATATTCTCTCCATTCCTTGATACATTAATGGTTCTCCCATTGTGGAAGGGATGATTTCTTTTACTCCCAGTTGCTTGCCTGTAAAAATATTTTTTCCACTGTCTCCATTTTCATCCTTCTGCGCTTCACTCCTGTTTCCCGGTAAAGCGTGGGAATGAAATCGCTGTATGGGCTGTGCTCTTCACACATGACACACTTTAAATTACAATCTTCAGGATTCGTATCAAGAGTAATTCGCCATAGATTATGAGGTGCCATGACTTGCTGGAAAATCTTTTCTAATTCCGTGCAATGATGCTGAATGTTAGGAACATTACCGGTTTCAGAGTACAAATAACCCCTTTCACCATATTGTTTCAATAATTCAGGATTTTCAATTGCAAAACGAATTGCACCCGCAACGCTTCAGTATTTCTATGTTCAAATAAGAGTCCGTTCACTTTGTGTTGTACAAACTCCTTCATTCCGCCATAGTCCACAGTAATTACCGGGATTTTGCAGGACTGCGCCTCATGGATTACAAGTGGCGAGTTCTCAGCCCAGATAGAAGGAACAACGATACAATCTACCTGAGAAAAAACATCATTTGCCAAATTGTGGTTGATGTATTCCCCCTCAAAATGTATTTCATTTTTCGAGGATACTGCCAAAGATTTTAAAGCAGTAGTGTTTTGTCCATTATGTCTTCCATAAATCTTCAATATAGCAGGTTCTTCAATCTGTTTGAAGGCTTCTATCAGTTGGTTTATCCCCTTCGCTGGAATATGTGTACCTATGTACCCAAAAGTGAATAGTTTTTTGTCTTTTGATTTAGTAGTTTGCGTCAAATAGTCTGTTGGAAACCCATAATCAAGGTAAATTATTTTATTCTCAGGTATACCAAAATCATTGATGAATCGCTTCCGTAAATAGTTTGAGGGGCAATAAACAATTGCACTTTTTCAATTATTGCCTTCGTTTCTGCCATTCGACGATTCACCCAAAAAATCCATTGGCTGGAATCTGACGCTTCCTCTTCCTTTTTGCCGCTATAGTAAACCCTGTAGCAGCCAGAAGCACATTTATGGTCTATTTGACCGTCACACAATTGGTAGTTATCCTTTCCTCCAATACCGCGTGTCAAGAATTGACCTCTGGGCACATCAGCCAAAATCATGAAGTGTAAATACAATTGGTATATTTTGCTTATTCAATTCATCTACCAACCCGGTTGAAAGATGATTCAAATGCCCAATGTGGGCAACATCCGGATTGATTTTGGAAAGCAGTTTTGAGAAATTATCATCGAGTCCTTTATGGCGATATCCATCCTTGCCATGAGGATTATTTACATAATAAAATCAAGATTTTGATGGCTTGCAATATGCCTTATTTCAAAATCCAGGGATATGGATTCTCCTCCGTGTAAAGACGGAAACTTTATGGCTTTTCGAAAGCTCATTGCAAATTGATTGTGTATAAACCTCCGAACCCATTATAATTTGAGGTAGCCATGAATAACATTTAAAATATGCATACTTCATAAATGAATCAAACTTTAGTCACTCTTTACCTTTTTGCACACTCTCTGTAAGGGTTATTGCTATCCTTTATTATTTCCGAAAAGATTTGGTCTGCCTCTCCCCTATTTCCTTCAATCAATAAACAAAATGCTAGTCGATATTGCGCATCCTGAAAAAATTCAGAAGAAGGCTCACTAATCACTGTGCGGAAATATTCGACCGCCTCATGGGATTTATCTAATTTCAAAAGATTAACTCCTGAATAATAAAGTAGCGTGTCATTGAATGTATCGGAGGTGAGTAAATTTTTAATTGCGGAGAAAGAGTGCTGATACTGGCCCAATTTATAATGATTCATTGCCTCATCAAAAGCTTTATTGCTGCCGGAGCTCATCAATACCGGAAGACCAGGGTCTTCAACATAGTTTTTGTTAACTATTGCTCGCTGACTGAATTTGCTTTGATATAGCCAGAAACCGGCACTCATAAAAATTACAGTTAAGGTAGCAGCAATTGCCCATGGAATTCCGAAAAAGGAATTAGTTGATTTAGTTTGGTTCTTGTTATTTCCATCCAACTCTTCATCTATTTTTTTTAGCTCAGATTTAATTTCGTCTGCCCGTAAACTCTTTATGCCGGTGACAAGCGTTTTATACAATTCAAATTCTTCTTTAAATTCCGGCTCGGTAATTCAAAAGTGTTTGCACCCGTTGCTGTTCTTCAGCATCAAGTCTACCTTCAAAAAAGGCTTCAATCAACTCAATATTTTTCAATGGCTCTGTATTCACAATTCGTCAGAAAACTAATAACATTCTCAATTTACCTTTTAATAATGAAGCCAGTTTCTTCATGACTTCATACTTTTTCTTTTTTGCGACATCAGCATTTTTATAACCTATTTCCAAGGCAATAGTATTCATGTCTTTCCCTTCCAGGTAATACATTTCGAGGATTCTCCGGCTCTTTTCATCGAGCAATGAAAGGTGTTGTTTAACCATTTCCGCATTGTGGTTCTCTTCTTCGGCGTTTTCCATTGATAAATCAGCTGGTGTTTCTGTATTAATCAAATGATACGACGAAAAGGTAACTGTCCGTTGGTTGAATTTAATTAGATTGAGAAATTGATACTTCCCAATGGCCCATAAATAAGTTTTAACATCGCTGGTAAGTACGCTCAATTTACCGGAAACCACATTCTGGTAAAAACGAATGATTACTTCCTGAAAAACATCCTTAGCTTCAGATTCGGTACTTGAATAATTGTTGACACCCAGCGGATAAAATCATTCCTATATAACCTGTATAAGTCATATAATGGTTTAGAATTCCCTTGGCTTATTTCCCTGATTATATCCACAATATATTGATAGCGTGGTAAATGTATGCGATTTATGTGAATCTGCAAAAAAATATCTGTTTGATAGGTTACCTTTTGAGAATATGGCTTATTAATAAACAGTAATTTAAGAAATGAGACTAAATCGGACCCATGAGAACCATCATTATAACCCCGTTCCTTTTTATATTAATTCTATTAGGATGCCATAGTGGTTCTATCGATAGCCATTCCGAAAATTCCAAACAAGCGGCCACTCAAGAAACCTATGTTTGCGACCATTGCTATGGCACAGGTTATAGGGTTAATCAACTAACAGGAGAATACGGTGACTGTTCAACATGCAATGGAACAGGAAATGTTGACAAATATAACCATGAGCGCCTTGTTATGGAACATGAGCCATTAAAAACCACCATTCCTTCACAAAACACTTATCAGTGCCCCAATTGTGGCGGTGCTGGTTTACAAACCAACATCACAGAAACCGGACTGAGCCAAAGTTCGTGTACTCTTTGTAAAGGAACAGGAAAAGTTGACCAATGGACCTACGAAAACATCAACAACTAAAAACACATATCATGAAATCTATTACAATTAAATTTATTGCCCTAGTAATGTCAGTCATTTCAGTTTATGGATGTAGTGAAAATACCGGTATCAAAACTGAAAAAAATGACCAAACGGCCACTGAACCTCAAACTGAATGGACCATTTGGCTAGATAAATATGAAGCTCTTGTCGATAAAAACAACTCGTTACAAAGTCGTATTAAATCGGGTGACATGGCGGCGGTACAAGAGATTTCAGAAGTTTCTCAAGAAATGATTGAACTTTCCGAAAAACTCCAACAAGGGCAAGGTTCTATGAACGCATCAGAAAGTAAGAGATTGATAGATATAATATCCAAAATTAAATATTGAAAATTAAAGATAAACCCAAACCGGCATCAAATTATAAGTGATATGGATGAATTGGAAAACAAAGACTCGAATTGGAAAGAATGAAACTTGAGTTGGAAATAAAGAAACTTCAATTTGAAAGTGAGCAGCAAAGGCTGAAGGAGACTATAGCTAAAAAATGTGAGCACTCCTCAACAATCAAAAGATGCTTCTTTTGATAATCCATTATTGCATCAGAAAAGCCCAAAACAAAGGCTCTAAAGTTAAACATCTTGGCTCTTTTTAGTGTAATTATTATGGCGATTTCATGCTTCCTTCCTTGGGCTGAAGTAAGTAGTCAAGCATCATTCATGGGTCAGAGTTCTTCATTTTATTCGAGTGCTTCCGGTATTCAGGCAGGTGTTGGCATTATTACATTGCTAATTAGTGTGGTTTGTGGTATTATGGTGTTCATTAAAAGTCGGTTCATGATTGTTCCAGGTTTGATGAATTTGGGGTTTTCTATTCTACAAACAATTGGGATGAAAAACGTTTCATCGGATGTAGTTACCAGTTATGGTTCTGGACATGCAGGTGCTGGTTATGGACTACTTGTATTGGCAGCAAGCAGTTTAGTTTATGTAATCGCGACGATTCGTAACCTGAGAAAACCCAAAACTGTGAATCCTCAACAGCCAATTTCCAGCTCTACAATTAATAATTCAATACAACCGTCACCGATGGAGGAGGTTCCTACTAAACAAGAAACCGTTTATCATGAACCCATAATTCCTATTGTAACAAACCATGCAATTGTAGATAATTCCAAACAAGAACTTCCGAAGCATGAAAAAGTGACCGAACCAGTTTCGCCACCCGTCATTGCATTCAAAAACGATACTAAAAAACTTTCACGATTTAACAAGGTCTTAATTATTATTGGAATTGTAATAGGTGTATATACAATGATATTTGTTTGGGCGGACCTTTCCTCAGAAAGCTATAATAAAGAACGACAACTAGCAGAACAAACTGAAAAATCGCGAATTGAATTAATTCTTACAAGGGTCAATGAATTGGTCAGTGCAAAAAGATTCGATGATGCGCTCATTGAAGTGAATAATATAACCTGGATGCACAACCCTTCGATGAATAGTGATTTTGTAAAAATATATGACGATAAACGTGAGAGCTTGAAGAATACTATTGTTTCATTAAAAGCCAGACAGGACTCTATCGAAGCCGCCGCGAATGTTATTGTAAATCCGGTAATGGAAGTTGAGTCAACACTAATTTCATCGGCTAACAACACATTCATATATCCAGAGCAGATAATCAATAATTTTCAAATGGGAGAAGCAATAAAACGGATTATTCAGAATAACGACCTGAATTATGATATTAAATATTTGGAGGATGATAACAGGTATTATTCTGTGACAAAGAAAATTACCGCTGAAACTTATACTTATTATGTTATTAAAGGCAGTATTGAACAATACCAGTATTTTTTATACACTGACTATGATGAAATTAATCGCATGTTGACAAAAAATGGCTACACCAAATTTGACAATGTCGACAAACTTCTCAACTACAGTAAAGGCTGCTATTCAATTGCTGTTTCACAAGAAGAAGGTTTATTCACTCTACAATATAGTTGGGAGTGTGACTAAAGGAAAAGTTAATTACTAAGGCGCATTGTACAAATTGATATAATGTCGAATTGGATTTATTTGTTTAGTGCGATGAAATCATATCAGTTATAAAATAATTAAAAATAAATTTATAATCAAATTCATTAGTTATGAAAACCAATTTCACAATATTACTAATCTTAACCATTTGTTCGCCAACAGTATTCTCTCAAATATCCTGGTCCCAAAAGCTGATTTTGGTGGAGAAGCTCGTCACTCCGCTGACGGATTCTCTGTAAATAACAAGGGTTATGCTGGAACCGAGAACGATACAACAGGAAACAGAAACGATTTTTGGGAGTACAGGTCAAATCAATGTCTTGAAATAGCCAAATACCCTTTGAATGGAAACATTAATGATTACAGCGGAAATAACAATAATGGCACTTATACAAAACGCAACATTAACAGCTGATAGATTTGGAAACGCCAATTCATCTTACAGTTTTAATGGACTTAATCAATATGCCGTTTTACCTGCATTAAACTTCACAAATGAGATGACAATAAGTGTTTGGGTAATGTTTCCACAAATTGATTCTTCACAGCAGGAAATTATTACTAAATATGATGCAGATATTGGTTCTGGAAATCAGACAACAATGAGGTCTTTCAAAATTCTAAAAAGAAAGTTACCAATTTGGCTCACAATTCGATTTTCAAACTACAGACAATGGTGCCGGAAATTGGCATTTAAACTCTACGACCGTCCCTGTTGCAAATCAGTGGTATCATGTAACAGGCACATTTAATAACGGGGTTTCCAAAATTTATGTTAATGGCGTTTTGGAAAACAGTCATGTTGGAAGTTATTCTATTTATAATTCGCCGGTAAATATTTTATGTGGAGCATCATATTCAGACTTACCTAATCCTTCATTTTTCAGCAATGTAGTAATGGATGATATACACTTTTTTGATTGTAGCCTCAATGATAATGAAGTGAATTTATTATATCAAAGCGGCGCATCAGTTGCATCTGCTTGTGATACGCTTTATTATAATACCACCAATATTACATGGTTTGGCCAAACTGTTAAAGCTAGTGATGGAAACATTGTTAGTGTAGGAACCGCAAATCATCTGTATAATTGGTCAAATGGAGATATTTTCTTGCACAAATATGATACCTCTTTTAATCTTATATGGTCACGGCAATTTTATGCTGGGGTGGGATGGATGTTGCTGGGGAGTATTGGCAACATCAGATGGTGGCTATCTTATTCATAGTGCAACAGGGAATAGCAACGCAGCAGGAAATTTTTTCAGCCGGATATATTATTAAAACTGATTCTTCCGGAAATCAACAGTGGGTTCAAACTTTAACAGGACAAAGTTATGGGGATAATTACTCATCAATAGCAGTAGAAAATTCTCAAGGCGAATTCATTTGTTATGGACATGTGCAAAACCATACCGGTTGCAATAGTTATGCAACAAGAATTACTAAACTGTCATCCACAGGGTCAATCGTTTGGTCCAATTGCGTCCAATTAAACCCAGATTGGACCGGTGGTATCACTAAATTAAACTCATCGGATATTTACATTTCTGCCTTCAATAATGCAAACAATGGTACTATCGAATTACGCAAATGGGACGATATGGGAAACCAAATTGGCCTGACAAGCTATCAATACAACAACCAACAGATTTCAGTGGGTTCAGTCAGACACTGTCAAGCAGGTGGTTTTTTTGTATTGGGCAGGTATAATTCAAACGGTAGTCAGAAAAATGCTTTTATTGCTAAATTTGACGACTCCATGAATTTCTTATGGGAAACTTCAGATAGCACCTATGCTGAAAATCACTTCTATACATTAACAGAGGATAGCCAAGGAAATATATTTTGTACCGGGCAATTAATGAAATCAGTCAGCCTAGCGATTTAGTGGTCACTCAGTTTAATAGTACCGGGCTCTTCCAAAATAAAGGAATATTCGGCAGTTCCACCTCCAATGAATTATCCCAAGGAATAATTGCCTTATCCAATGGTGATATTATTTGCTCAGGCGGAACTGATTCGATGGGTTTACTTGTCAAATTCTGTGGCTTGGGGAACAATACAACTAGTATTTCGGAAAACTCAAGTTCCTTAGATTCATTCACCATGTTCCCAAATCCTGTATCAGAATTCCTTGATTTAACATTTGAGGCTACAGCCACTAAGCCTTATACTATTTCAATATACAATCTGGAGGGCCAAAAAATATTCAATAAAAAACATGATATCACTCATATTGGAACACAACAATTGCATATTAATTCAAATAACTTAAGTAATGGTTTATACTTTATTCATTTAGAAAATGGCAAAAAATTAATAACGGAAAAGTTTATTGTTGCCCATTAATCACCTCTTTTCTTTGTATCACAGAACAAGCGCTAAAATTTTAAGCGCTTGTTCGCTTTTCCTTAAAATATTAAAACATTAAGAAGGTAAAGTATACTGTGTTGCGAGAATGCATTCATGTTGCCACAAAGGGAATTACTATTTCAAACATAATTAAAACAACAATAGCCTAATTAATAAACTTGGAATTTAATTACCTTCGAAAATAACTAAAATGTTATTTTGGTGGTTACTTTTTTGAATTCTTGGATTATTAATGAATAGTCTTCCTTCCATTCAATCAAGATAGATGTGTCAAAATGGGAGATAGCTGATAAATCAATTATACTCAAATAACAACTAAACAAAAATGAACAAGCAAATTATTCTAACAGTAGTTCTTCTATTGCAAATATGTCTTGTAAATAGCCAGACTCTTCCTACTTACGTTCCTAGTAACGGTTTAGTGGGTTGGTGGCCGTTTAATGGAAATGCAAATGATGAAAGTGGTAATGGAAATAATGGTACAGTGTATGGCTCTACATTGTCCAATGACCGTTTTGGAAGTACAAATGCAGCATACACTTTTGATGGTATTGATGATTATATTTCCAACCTACTTAATATGAACAGTACAGACTCCCTCACAATAAGTTTGTGGTATAATTCTCCCATTCCTAATAATATTTCTTCTACCCATTTCGAGCTATGGGAAAGTTCAAATACTCCAAATCAGATTCACTTAAATTTTTCCTTCAATCCTGTTCCAACCGGATACATGTATACATGGATTACAGGAATTGGTCAAGCAAATGACATGATGGGGACAAGAAGTTATAACACATGGCATCATGTAGTCATAGTGAAAGCAGGAGGCATTGAAACCGTATACGTGGATAATGTTGCTAATTTTGGTATTTTTTACAGGAAGCAATATTACATTCCAATTTGACAGATTTGAAATTGGAAGAGAATTTACATCCTCGATGTTGGATTCTACTTATTTTAACGGGTCAATTGATGATATCGGTATGTGGAATCGAGTTCTCGATTCAACGGAAATTAACAATTTATTTAATGGACAATCAACCGGAATACAAAATATTAGTTCCCTAGACAAAATAAATATCTATCCCAACCCTGCTACGACAACTATAAATATTATAAAAGAAGACAATTTTACCAATTCTGTGTTCACAATTTATGATGTAATGGGACGTATAGTTCTTTCTGGGTTTCTGAAATCAATACATACTGAAATTGCAATGAATAATTTAGAAAATGGAATTTATTATATTACGGTGAATCAACAAAAAGCAAAACTGATTAAGAATTGAGTTCTCTTTTGCGCTTATTCCGATTAATCCAGAACCATGCAGGACAAATTAATAATGTTATGACGGCAATCCCATACAACAAACCTTCATTCTTCTTTTTCAGCTTCACTGGACTATCAGAACCGGTTAATACCAGTGAACTCCAGTAATACGGGTTTGCTTCAGCAGAACTGTTGCAATTCTTTAAATACAATTGTTGAGCTTGTTGCAACGATTTGCTCATATTTAAATCTTTCAATAAATAATTGTAAAACTCCATTATAATATTGGAGGTGGCTTTGTCATCTACCTTCCACTGTGTAGTTATTGTACTTTGACAGCCTGCATATAAAAAAGCTCTGGAAAAGTTCAATGAACCTTCACCATATTCCATTCTACCGATATTCGTTTCGCACGCCGATAAAATTGCAAGTTGTGAACTGAGCTTCAATTTGTATATAGCGTCTAAAGTAATAAAATCCTCGTCTCCGCTTTTATCTGAAAAAAATATTTTACTTTTCATCAACTCACTTAAATCAGCTTCAGCATGTGTAGACAATTGAATAACTTGATGATTTAGTGCATACTTTAGGAAGTTATGCTTGGAGGCTTGCTCATCAATAAAATATTCACCCTTTACCTTCTCTGCAATACTTTCAATTAATAATTTTGAAAACGGCAAAGAGGAGTTGACTGTAAAAGAAGGTACCATTCCTAAAATTGTACCACTTCTTTCACTTAATGCATTGACGTTTTCAATTAATCCATTTGCATTCAAAACATTTTGAATAACATATCTTTGCCAAAATAATTTAAATGTCTGAAATCATTACTATTTTCTACAATATCTGTTACTAGACCCGAAATTCCCACTTTGGAGATTAGACCATCCGATGCCACCATTAAATGTTTAAAATCTCCCTTAAATTCATTAATCACAGGTGCAAAAAATGATTGATATATTATATAAGACACGTTTTGATAAGCTACAGGATTGTTAGCTAATAATTCCTCTTGATATAATTTCAATAAGTTTGATTGGTTTATATTTTCATTTATTTTTTCACCACCAAACTATTTTTGAAATCCCAATCGCCATCGTACTATCAAAAACTCAATATATAAAGTTTGGTTGTTAGGAAGTAATTCTTGTACATCAGAAACTTTGATACTTAAATTATTTCGATTCCTATTTACTAATGCTGCCTGTGTTAACAGCCGATTTTGTAGTGAACCCTTTGATTGTGTTGAGTAGTAAAATATACCCTCTAAATACTTATAATCCTTCTCTTCCTGGTATAGTTCCCAGGTTAAATCAACCAGAAAATTAAATATTTTACCATTATATATTGTTATCAATCTGTTAGCATAAGGAGAATCAAACTCTTCTATAACATTATTCCACAAGGGAACCATATACTTGGCAATTTTAAGCGCCTTTCGTAAATCGGCTATATCTTTGGTTTTGTTGTATGTATTCAAGTAACAAAATGCCTTTATGTATATAAATGTCATTAATTCATACTTATCATCACAGTCCTTAAGCTCATTTTCCGATATTTCATTGTTAAATTTATAGGAAGGAACTAGCGATTGTATAGCCCTATCGTATAATTCTAATGACGCATGTGCGCTGTCATTTTTAAAGCATATTCATATAATAGCCCTTTTACAAACAACAAAGTACTTAATGCAGAACCCTTATTCTGTAAAATTGTTGATGTTATTTTAATGCTTTTGTTATAATTTATAATTCCTTGGTTAAAAAAGTATATTTTTAAATCTATATTGCCCGTAAAGCCCAACAATATATCAGTATACGTATTACCAATGTTTCTATATACGGCAGCTGAAGCAAGTGACTTTTGACCATATTTTTTATTTGTAAAGTTTAGGGTTTGGGAATATAAGTTTCTTACCTCTTCTAAAGTTTGTGAAAGAGAATTCAGTCTCATGTAAAATATTTTGTATGCATAGGCATATTCCATAAATATTCTTTCATAAGGAATATCAAAATTACTCTCGTCATTTTTCAAAACTGTTATAGGCTATTTTGGCAAAATATAAAGCGGAATCCTTCTCCATTTTAAAACTATAATACCGTGCGATATTTGAATAGGAGAAGGCTATTCTTGGATGAGTTTCTTTATAAATAGTCTTTCGGATAACCAAGGATTTTCTATAATAAGAAACCGCAGTAAAAGCGTCAGAATGACTCATATAGCTATCCCCTAACAAATCATTACACATTGCCATAAGTTCATTTCGTTCTCCGAATTTGTTCTTAATAAAAACCTGATTTACTTTTAAGATGCTAAAAGCGGAATCCCGTTCTTCTTTCAGCAAATATATTCGTGCTTTTCGATTGGCTATTAATGCAATTAAACTGTCATGACCTGTATTTTTTATAATGCGCCTCTGCTAAACTTAAATATTTTAATGCTGAATCCAGTTCTGATTTAAGGAAAAACTTCTCTGCTTTTGACAGTAATTGAGTCTGGTCATTATTATTCCATGCAAATGCAAATTGAGAACTTAATAGAAAATACATTAAAACAGTAATAGGCAGCTGGCGATTCATATTTTGAGGGAAGGCGTAAGATAAAACCATTATAAAATAACTAATTTGTTTCAAATTCGCAGGCAATTTAGAAGAAATCCTGAGAAACTCAACCTCTATCCATAAAAAAACTCGTAAAATGCCATTATCTTTTCAGGGTTGAGAGTTTCCCTTAGAGAGATTCTTTGCAAATATTTGAGTTAGCTTATAAATTCAGGGAATTAGGAATTCAATTGTATTGCCTTTGCGCCTTTTGATATACATTAATAAGCTTCTGGGACAGTGATTTGGGTTTAATTACTTTCACTAATTCTCCATGAGATAGCAGCTCCATAATGAAATCATGAGTTATGTTCAACTTCAGTGTGATACGAAATTCCTTTTGGCTATCAATTTTAATTTTTTGCGTGTGATGCAATGGAAGTGACTTGATATATTTCCCTTGAAAGGGGTCAAAGACAATTCAATGTTTTTAGGTTTATCATCCATGAGAGCTATGATTCCGAAACTGAATAAAAAGTGCTGGTCCAAATCAAAATCCTTTGGGTACGCAAACTTATCCCTACTAATCATTAGTCCCGAAATTCTATCCAGTCCAAAACATTTTATGATGCTATCCCCGGAATCAAAGGCTATCAGGTACCACCGATTTTTGAACTCCTTTAATGCTAGTGGCTCTACTTTTCGTAATTCAGAACTATCGGACCAGAATTTCTGATAATAAACCTCCATCTTAAACCGGTTTCTTGTGGCATGTAGAAGTCCGTAAATGTTTTCTAACCCGGTGTTGGATTTCTTTTCAATGCTAATATATCGCGAAACATCATTAGCCAACTTCAATGAATCAAAGAGCTCAAATGACTCAATAACTTTTTGAAAGTTCATGCTTTCATTTTCATTTTGTCGAATAAAATAGCCTTTTCGTAATGCTGAATACTCAATATCCACCCCAAATAATTTTCGGATGTCCTGGATATCTCGCTGGAAGGTGCGTTTAGATATTCCCATCCCCATCGGAATCATCGTCTAGTTGTAAATATTGATATTGGTTTTCAATAAAGTCTCGAATATTATCAAAGCTGCAATAAGAGGTAGCCTTAACCTTTTTGATAATATTTAAATACCGACTTATGTAACCGCGTTTGGACATAATCCTTTTAACAATTATTACAGTATGATGGAGTCTTTCACTGTAATAAGCACTTCTCCAAGAAATTCAGATAAAAGTTGCTTTTGTTCATCAACTTTTGATGTTTCGTTGAACTTATTGAAATATTCTGATTTGAGTTTAAACCAGAGAATCTGTTTATCAGTTGATAATTCAGGTTTCTGGAAATATTTACCTGATTTAGGCCAACCTATAAATTTCTGAAAAATCGAACCACCCCATTCCTTTGAAAAAAAGACACCAATCCATGTACCACTTTCATCATAACTTACTCCAAGCCATGGATAAATGTCGTTTTTTCTTTTTGAGTCATCTCTTTTAATAGTGAAAAATGAACCG
This sequence comes from Bacteroidota bacterium, assembly GCA_016713525.1. Classification (GTDB taxonomy): domain Bacteria; phylum Bacteroidota; class Bacteroidia; order AKYH767-A; family OLB10; genus JADKJB01. The sequence goes on from JADJOZ010000025.1 coordinate 17,512, forward strand.
TACCGGGAATCATTAATGGCAGCGGTTGATTTGTATTTTTTACATATAATTCCATGATGTATTGTATTTACAAGTTCATTTTACAACTTTGTTGAAATAAAGCAATGAAGAGATTTTCAAGTTTCATAATTTTCATTTTAATAATTGAACATACAGATTTTACATAATTACAATATCCCTCAATAAACAAATCACCAACATGGCCCGAATTTTTACTCAAATATTCTTGCAAGTAAAAGTAAAATGATTCCCAGGTTCTTACTTCGATACCATTGTTTTTAGCAACTTCAATAGGATAATTTGCAATCCATCCAAATTTTGCTCCAGGGAATGCTAATTTATACTTTTCAAAATGGTCATTGCCATCATAAATTTTAACCTCGATGATATAAACTGGTCTCTAGCATGGTATTTATATCCTTGTGCGCAAATCGAAAATCCACCCTACTTTTATTAGCCAGAATATTCTCTCTCTAAAATTATATCCGGAGCTTCTTCTATTGCTTCTCGGAAAAAAAACTTAATAAACAGACTTTTAAACTCCGGATTAGTTTCGCAAACCGCCCATGTCACGTCTGACAAGTTATTTTCACTATCAATCGTTTGGCAAGATTTGCGAAAAACAATTGAACCATTTCATTATTCATAATATCAAAGTTTGTTTATAAGTTCCATTAATTTGTTGGTAGCGATTAGTCTATTCCGGCCTAAAATCATCGGCTTAAGAAAGGGTTCACTTGCAGAACCGTTTTTTTCTTCATCAATTGTCCATTCTGACAATAACGACCTTAATTGCGAAACTTTATCAATTAAAACTTTTTGCTCCTCAAGGGATACTTTTCGTCGGAGGACAATTTCATCAACGTTGAGCTTCTCTTTTTTAAGCTCAACTCGCTTTTTCTGTATATCTATTTTCTTTTCTATGATGTCAAGACGCTCCTTTTCGGAGATTCTTGACATCTCACTTTGATGAATTGCAGGGTTTTCCATGGCTGGATTAAATGATGATTTCCGGCCAAATTACCCTTCAGGTGCGCCAAAGTATGTCGCGGTGAAAAATAAAAAATTGCCCAATTTTTTCATGCTTAATTCCTTCATCGGAAGTTAACCTATCTCGATTACAAACAAGCTTAAACGTTGACAATCTGTGTGATATAGATTCTGAAGTGGGAATAACCTTTCTTTGAGATTGAGCAAACCTTATGTGATTTTTAGCAAGGTGCTAATTTTGTCAAAAATGCTCGGAATGGAGCTACCAAATTAAATACGCCAAAATGAAATATTATTTAGCTTCCGTTGATATCGGAGTCTGTTTTTTAGGAAAAGCCACTTTTATTTTACTCTCCAATCAAAGCGGCAGGTAAAAAAGCATTCAATTTGAAACTTCTTCTCCGTACAAATTACAATCTTTTAATATTCAACGCTTTTAATTACTTCCTCTCGACAAGACCTAAAAAGGGACTGGTTCACTGTTCAGAAGTTGAATTTCTCCTTCAAATATCCGATATTTGATTTCATTTCAAAACCAGTTCTTTTTGGGGTAAAAATCCATTATCGATGCTTCCAAAATTAAAGACAAATAATTTAGAATTAATACGCATATGGCCAATCCGATTCAAATAGCAGTACACAAACCAACCAATAAATTTATTCACGTTGACACCATAAAACCTACGGATAAGGATTTGCGGTGCCAGTGCTATTGTTTAGAGTGTGATGAAAAACTCGAAGCTGTTTTAGAATTTAAAGACCCAACAAGAATTCCGTTTTTTCGGCACAGTAAAAACCTAAGTTGTGAGGGGGCTCCAGAAACCGCCCTTCATGAACTTGGAAAACAAATCCTAGTAGAGAATAACCGAATTAATATTAAAAATCACGGCAACATATTTTATTCAAACCCTGTTGCTGAAAAACGATTTGAGAAAATCCGCCCAGATGTTACCGCCATCTTTGAAGGAAAGCCAATTCATTTCGAAATCTATGTTACCCATGCTGTCGATGCCGGGAAAGCAAAATTTTTAGCTGAAAATAAAATCAAGAGTGTAGAAATCAATCTGAGTAACTGCCAAACCACATCCTTTGAGGAAATCAAACGCATGGTTCTGGAACAAACCGAGCTTCAAACTGTTTTCTATTGGCAGGAGAAAGAAGCTGTAGAAACTCTAATTGCCAAGCAGGTAGAAAACAACTGGTTTGAACAAGTATTAAAAGCGGCCTTTTTTTTGTTGATGATTTTGGGGATTATTCGGTTATTCCGTAATATTGGACGTAGTTGATTTCTTTTAGGAATCAATTGTCAGATAAAATATGATTAACACAAAATGAACAACCCATATTTATGAAACCAATATTTACAATTCATGCAGGAGAATATTTGGTAGCAGCAGAAATAGAAAATCACTTAAAAGATGTTATAGTTTGGATACCAAGTAAAGACACAGGAATAGACCTTCTTTGACTGATAAACAAAATAAAAAAACCATTTCACTTCAAGTAATATTTTCAAAGGATTTTAATGTAACTCATACGAAAGAATATTTAAGACCTAATATTAAAGGTACTGGGTGGTGGACGTTAAACATGGATAAAATTGCAAAATCAAATGCAAACTATTGGGTATTTATTCTTTATAGTTTTGAGAAAAAATCCAATGACTTTATTATTCTAAAACCGCAAGAATTATTGAAAATATTTGAAAGCCTTGAGAAAAAAGATAGCGTTATACATTGTTATATGACTGTCACAAATAAAAACAAAGCGTTTGAAACACGTGGAATGTCTAAAGCTGATATGCAATTGCTTTTTGACAATAAATTAATTTGTCCTCAACGAGATTTAACTAATTATTTGAATAATTGGGCTCCTATTATTAGTGCTCTTAGATAATGTTCATGTATAGGCTTAAATATCCCATTTTGTAAAAAGAACCTGCAATAACTGATTTTGTGATTGATAAAAAATCAAGTATGTAAGATAGAAACGCATTCATCTCCAGGATTCCTTACTGTATCAATTAATCTGAGTTAAACTGGATGTAATAGTTACTATTTTAAGTCTTCTAATTTGTTTTGGGTGATATGTTTTGATTCATCAATGCATAAGTTCGCCCATAGCAAGAACAGCTGATTGATATGTATAAATTTCCCATTTGCCAATATAATCATGAGATAATGGGTTAAGTAAATCAACAAGAAAATTGAAAATTGCACAAATATGCTCAGGAGCTCTTCTGACTCGTTTCCCGTTTACTATATTTTCAGGAAAAAGTTCACTTTTCCTATCTGGAGCAAAAATCTGAAGCCCTGCTAAATATCTATTCCAAATATTCCAGTTTGGCCTACCATCCAAATGAAAAAGTGCTAATGGCCATAATTGAACATCTGCCTTTTGCAAAATCTGCACATATATGCTCCAAGAACATCTCTCAATTGATTAAAACTCTCCTTGTCAGCCTTGCTGTTAACAAAATTATCCAATATTCCCATCCAATTGTTATCAAACTCATATGACTGAGAAGTTGATTTAGTTATCCTGAAAATATCACTATATTGGTTTCTAATTTGAAACTCAGTAGAATTTTGCGAATTTACTTTAAGATAATTGAACATTTTTGACATCTCAACCTCATCAACTGAAACTTTTTTCTTATCAAATACCATCACTCTCTCTGATAAACTTTCCTTAAGTTTGTCATACCATGCTGTAAATACCACCTTTGGAAAATACTTCTTTTGCCTAACTTCGATTAATCTAATTTCAGTCAATGCTTCATGTACAAAATTTTCAGATTCACTTCCATACTCTGATTAGCCTTCAAATAGCCTCTCCATCTAAAATTAAGCCCAATATGCTTTTTCATTTTGAATTTGAACCAATCCCTCCTCCAGGACTTTTACACCATCTGAGATAAATTCCTTCTCTATAAGCAGCATTTTTTTTAGGGAAAGGAAATTATCCTTATCATCATCAATCATTAATACTTCAATAAATGTATTCATGTTATTTCGAAAGTGTTATTATAAATTGCACCTTAAACTCATCATCATCTTCAATGCTATCCACAATACCAAGTGTAGCATTATGATTTTTAATACTGTATCAATGATAAATCCTCCACCAACCAGTGTTTCCTGTTTTACCGTACTTTGAGTAAGGTTTGTAAGCATTTCTATAGTAAAATTATTTGGAAGAGGCTGTCCATTATTTTTATTAATAAGTTAACCTTTTTCCCGCTTTTAAAAACATGAAACACTATCTATTTTTGCGGATTTTGTAGTTTTTCACAAAATCCATGGCGTACGGCATTTCAATAAAATTAGAAAGTACATAAGTAAATTGTACCTTATCTATGAAGTGGTTAGGGTTTTATCTCCTCACAGTAATATTAATATCATTGAATGTGGTTTTAAACATATTGCATTGATTCATGATATATTCATAGACAATACAGTTATCGGGACTGTACTTCGATGGGTCTGCATTAAAAATATATGAAGCACTATCCACAATATTAATAGAATATTTAAGGTTTTCAATTATTCTATTGAAGCTAGATTGTAGAGAATCAATTTCGGCTTGTGGTTCACCAGGGAAGGCTTCTCGTAATTGCGCATCAAAATCAATTTTGACATCATTGGAGGTATATTCTTTTAAGTAGTTGTACAAATCGCTTATATCATTTTTAATAGCTGGTAGCTTATTGCCTAATTCGTGTTCTATTGCTGAGAATATGTCTGTTTTTCTTTTAAATATTTAACTTTATCCATTTCACGTTGGTTGCCAAAATCTAATTGCAAGTTGGAAATCGATTGTTGATTTGTATATTTTACAAATATTGGCAGAATATTTATCATGAGTAAAATTAAATAAATGAAAATCATAGCATAAAGTACATTCCCATTTTCATTTACTAACCGCACTGTTGCATTAATTAATTGAAGTATAGATAAATAATTTGATGGAATTGATAAAATATCATCACTATTATAAATGGCAAGAATATCTTGTTTAAACAAGGTTATAGACAATAGAAATGTTTGTATAATACTTATAAAAAGAATTATGTAAATAGGAATTAAATAGGAATATTTCGACCTTGCGGTTGAAATTACTATATAGTCGATGGCAAAGAATATTAATGCAATTGTAATAGCGATAAACAAGATAAATGAGTTGTTATGTATTGAGACTTGTAAACCAAATAAAACTGTAAAAAAGGCCATAATAGATGGCATAAAAAGCATCATTGATGAAATTAATTTATCTAAAAATTTCGATGGTGGGTAAGTAGAGTTCATATAAATATTGGCAATTCAGTTCTTTTAATAAATTTGTAAAAGTGTTGAGTATTTTGCTGAAATGAAATTACATCTCAATGTTGAAACCTCCACCCTGGTACCCGCTTTTGAACCGACACCCTATAAGGATTAATCTCCAACGCCTGCTTCCAAAACTCAATAGCTTCATTCCGATTATTTTCCTTGACCGAAATGTACCCTTGACTTATCAAAAGGGTATCCAGGTTCTTTGCCTTCTTTCTCGGCAATAGAAATTGCATCGGCTAACTTGCTCTTCGATTCAGGAATCTTTCCCGCTCTTAAATCAAACTGATTCAAGAAAATGTCCCAACCACTTTTCCTTATTCCCTTTATCGTCCTCCAAAGCTAGTTTAATTTGCTGATTTGCCTCATCATATTTTCCCGCCAACATAAAAGCCTCTGCTAATGAATAGCGTACGTAGTAATCCATTCTTTTTCTAATGAAGGGCTTCATAATTTCCACTGCCTTCTCATATTCCTTTTTTGAAATGTACAACCGGCACAACCGTTCAGCAATAAATGTTTTATCAGCATTCTTTTTGTTTTCAGGCCAATCCGTGATAAGAGCAGTTAAAAGGAGTTGTTCGGCTTTGCCCCTACACTCATCTCCTTCAGAATTGGAACGCTGCCCATATCCGCTTAAAATCCAGTATTTTAGAAAATAATACTTTCCAAGACTGTACAGCTTGAACACTCCTTCCATTGTTCCATTTTGTAATCCGAAAGAGCGAATTCCCTCAATGTCAGTTACTTGAGTGACATTAGATGCATCTATCTGAATACATTTCGTCAAGTTCTGAATTGCCAGGTCAACATGTTCCAAGTCAATTGGAATAAAAGAAACCCTATCTTCAACATCAATATTGGTATCCAAGCCCAGTAAAAAGATGCTTTCATCCCAATCATTGCGTATTAAATCCGAATACGCCCGTGCGATATCATAGTAGCATTTAATATAATCCTTATGGTATTGCTTTTGCTTATTCGGTTGTGCTGAAAAATACACCTCATAGGATTCAATACCTGATTTAAATGCGGAAATGCCTTCAATGACTTTTTCATTAACGGATTCTATCAACTCCTTGCTAATTACACTCCTTTTACCAAACAGATTTAGTTTTGGCAATGTCTCAGTTAACAGCAATCCCAATCTGTGATTATCATTGATTCTATGCGGATTGATTTCGAGTGCTTTTTTGAAGAGCTGTATCGCTGTCTCAGCCTCAACTTTGGGATTCCCATCTCTACGGCCTCCCGGAAGTCTGAGCTCCCTTACAAACTGATAGTGAGAATACCCAAGATTTGAGTAATAGGTAGGATTTTGAGGTTCAAGCTCAATACATCTTGTCCTTAAAATCTCTGTTGCCTTACGGTATTGTGATTGCTGTTTAAGAAATTTATCTTTTGTCGAATCGTCCCTAAATGATTGCCGCAAATTCACATAAGTTTCAGACAACTTTAGCGGTGGCAAAACTAAATCCACTCAAAACTTCGGCATCATTCCAGATTTCGGGAATATCTTTCAATTCTTCAACTGGCCCCATTTTTTTGGAATATAGTCTGCCAGTCATGCTTTTCCGTTAATAATTTTAACTCATCAGCTAAAGAAATGTTGCTCTTCAGTTTTTCAAATTCCGCTTCATTAACAATACTAAAATATGGCAAGTATTTATCGGTCGGCAAGACCTTCCTGCCTCTCAAAAAGCGTTGAGCTCTGTTTCGGATATCAACTGATTTTACATTTAACATTTCTTGAGGAGCAAATTCTACTTCCAATAATTGACCATCATAATGAATAGAATTGACAATAATCTCATAAGCATTCTTAGTATTGTTCTTACTAGTTGCGAAATAGGCTATTCCAATTTCACCACTTAGCTCATAGGCTTGGTCTAAATCAAAAAACAACTTAATGTTTTCTAGTACAGAGCCTCGCCATGAAACCTTACCACCTTTCAATATTGATTCATCACTAACTCCTATTAGCACGTTCATGTTTCCCTCATTAAATATTGGCTTGCGGAAAATGGTTGATTGCACTTGTAAATCGAATACGATTATTATATAATCCTGCTAATACATCATGTTTGTCAAGCAAATAAATACTTGAAAATGATATATTATCGTTAGTTTTTAAAAGATAATCCTTCTCCATTCTAATATAGTCAAATCCACCGGTAAGCTCTACCCAATGACGATTTGATAATGCAAATCTGGCATGTGTTGGCATGTTATGAAAAATTGTCTCGCAAAAGGAATTGGAGCAAATTTTACTAGTTATTTGTTTTATTATCCTCTTTAATTCAAGTTGTTCTTCATCTGACCATTTTTCCTTTCTATCATCTAATTCGTAGGTTGGAATATGAAAAACAACAATTTTTCTGCGAATGTCACTGGACGATAAAAACTCATATAAAATATTCTTAATTCTATTAGCAATAGATTTAATATCTGGCTTTATTCCCCCCCTTTTTAATTAAAAAATACGGGTCATCTATCAATAAACAAACGGCTCCTTTACACTCCCACACATTTAGAGAATCCTTTTTTGAAATGAAATCGGCATACCTAATGCTCTTTTTAATTTTACCATTTATTAAGAAATTACGGAAAGAATTATCGAAATCAGCACTGGAAATAATCGGCTTTCCAATTAATTCCGGACTATTTAGAAGGTCTTTGTCGAGATGAACGAAGTATATTCTATTTGCGATACTTTCGTCCTTTATATCTTCGTTTAAGATATGCGAATTAAGGGCTTTTTCACCACTTGCCAGCAATCCATCTATTGAATAACCTTCAATTCTATCAACACTCCGTTTCCTAAATTTAGAAATGAGCGATAATGCAATTTAGTATATTGATTAAATTCCGAATTCAATAAATCGAAATCCGTAACAATATATTTCAAATTTAGTTGGGCAAAAAAATCCATTACAAATGTGTCAAAATATTTGTTATTGATGCACTTTTCAAGATTTTGAAAAATGCTTGAGAAATAAAAGCTGTATACATATTAATTCAGGCTATTAATTTTAAGCAGTTCCAACTGTTGCTGAAGACTTTCTTCATAAAACCCTGGTTCAAACGGCTTTGAAAGACCTCCATTCGACTTGAATTCGATTTGTTTGCATTTATGAACACCGTTATCAATCCAAAAATAATTGATTATTATATCTTCGGGTGCAATTTTACCTTTTGCTACCAAATATTGAAATCTCCTAACCATATATTCACTATGGGTTTCTATGATGAAGTTCATTTCTCTTTCTTTTTGAAGTACGGTAAATACATCTGCCAATTTAGATTGATAATTTGGATGAAGATTTGATTCGGGTTCTTCAACAATCAATAAATCATTTTTATTACTTGCTCCTCCAATTATGAACAGGGGCAATAATTGATTTATACCACTGCCAAAGTCGGCAATGTTTCTGTATCTATTTTCACCGGTTTCCAATTTGAAAATAAAACCATAATCAGCACTTGCTTCGATATGAAATTTTGCAGGTAAATCAAAAAGTGGAAGAATATCTTTTAGCATACCTCTAATTCTCCCTGCTTTAGAACTCCCATTGTCATTATCAAAAAAGTAACTGTCTAATGACTCTTTGTATTTACTATCACTACCATAATGAATGTATCTGTCGCTATTTCTCCTACTTAAATTTATAATTGATGATTTTCTAATAAAATTGTTAAAATCAAAACTACGCCAAAAAACAGAATCAATAAAGTTAAATAATTCCTCTTTACAGATAATATCCTTTTGCCAAAAATTACCTCTTTTACTTTCTTCAACAATTTTGAAATAAAGTAAAAGTTATCCCATGCAAAAGTTGTAGAAATTACTATGTTGCCATTATCTAATTTGGAGGTATTCGGAGAACTAAATAGAATATTTAACAAATTTGCATTGATTGTTATTTTAGCAGAGTGGCCTCCATGATATTCTCCGCCATTTTCTGGGTCACTCAAATCTTCTTCATCTTCATCTTGCTCGATTCTTACCAAAAGTTTATTATCAATATAAATCGTATACGTGTTTAGCACTCCTCTGCTCGGCAATTCTGGCATTACGTCACCTCCAAAAAATGATGTTGAATCTGGGTCAGATTCAAACCGTGTTCTATTTTCTTTAAAAACATATGCGAGGCCCAATTTGATATCATACTTTTGATATGATTCAAGCTCTTCTGAAATTTCCGGATTAATAAATATTTCTAATTCATTTGAAAGCGAATTTAAAAATTCGCCAGGAGAGCCCATTCCTTTTAAATTAAAAGAATGCAGTTCTGGAATAAAAGCCCTTCTATCCTTTTTAAGAATGTACTTACTTTCTTTTCTTTCATGAATTTGCAAAGAGTGTTTTAACAGTTCCAAGCTTTTAATGAAAGATGATTTACCGCTATTATTTGGGCCAATATTGATTGTAATCGGCCTTAAACTGATAGAAGTTCGTTCCTTAAAGCACTTAAAATTTGATATTGAATAGTTTTCCGGGAACATATATTTAAAATGAGAGATTCAGGTTAATACAACAATGATAATTAATAAAATCCTAATTTAAAAAAGCTGGTGGAATTTTATCCAAAATCGACCTGGTTTGCACAACTTTAGGATGATTTCCCCCTCCCTCAAACCAAATCTGGTCTTGGCTGGCAATTTTGTTAATCCTTGCTGCTCCTATTTGTTCAATCATCTTCACTTTACGGTCGTAATTCGATTTCGGGTGCTTCATTTTAAGAATCACTACAAGGAATTCTACCATCATCAACAGTCCAGTAAAAATAAAATACAGGATACCCATTGCCCAGTCTGAAAAAACCAGTTCAAATGTGGCTTTTATCCTGTTCAAAAGCATGCCTTCACCAAATGAGGCTCTGATACGCTGTTCAGCAGAATCCTTTTCGGCATCGGTTGCCAGTTGTAAATTTTCCAGGTCTGAATTGCGAGACTGGTATTCCAAATACTGTTTATCAGCCAGCGCATTCTTCAAAGCTGTTACCTTCCCATTTCCGTACTTTCCGGTGCCATAACTGCCATCGGATTCGTTTTTGACATCCTGAACACCCTTTTTCCAATCATGGAAAGCAATATCCGACTTTTGCTTAGCCTCAGTTAGTCTTGCTTCATAATCAGCTTCAACTTTCGCTCGCTCAGAATCAACTTTTACATCCAATGTTTGAGCAAGGTGATGGTCTATATCTTCTTTGAAAACAATTTCATCAATGATAATTGAGCCGATGGATGCAACAAAAAATCCTAGCAATATTCTGACAAAGCTGATGGTTCCACAACATTCTGCCAAGATAATGGACCTGTCAATCAGGAATACAATAAATCCGGCAACTGCTCCAGCGATGAGTCCGTGGGTCATGGACATTTGGAAAATTTGTGTTGCCATCCCGTAACCGGTAAGAAACCACAGGATAACGGGGAGAAAAAGCGCATTAGCAAACATAACTACTTTTTTCTTGCTGGCAGGCGTATCGTTAACCAACATATTGTAGTCGTCACCAGTGATTTTAGAGGAGAATTTAAGCATATTAATAGGGTTTTAAAGGTAAAAATTAAATTTTGAATTGAGTTTTATTTAGGGATGTCAGCTGAACATCCTGTTGATTGAGCAAAGAGTTTTGCCTCCTGGTACTCTTTGCACCCCCGTAAAAATCCGTCCCGGTATTCATGAATTGCTTTCATCACAAGCCCTTCATCCTCGACTGAAAATCCCTTTTCCCGTTCAAGTTTGCCGATATTGGTTTCTATTTCGGCAATACGCAATTCAATCTGCTCTTCCAACCGCTCGCTCAAACCACGAGTCTCGATTTGTTGGTTTTTCAGCAGAAAAATTTCCGACCTCCTATTGTCAATGGCCTCATCAACAATCTGCCGAAATTCAGCACGTATGATTGCAAGTTTTTGTTGCAAAAACTCAGCATTATGATGTGAATAACCATCATTGTATCCAATGTTGGCATACCCACCATTGATGAATTCCTGCAAACGGCTCACTGGTTTTGAAGCAGGTTGTTGAATAACCGGAGGGGTTTTGTCTACAAACAATTCCGATAATAAATCAGTTGGCACCTCATCAACCGGTGCAGTTTCCACAACAGGAGTCTGGACCTGTGAGTTAGAGATTTCATTTTTAGAACCGAAACCGAAGAGTTTTTTCAAGAAGTTCATGTGAGAAGGGTTTAAAGGTTAGATTATGATTTAAATTGTTTTTGATTGTTCAAATAGCAAATCTTGGTATATTGTACAGTTGGTGTCCTCGCTCATGGCAATTCCTGCACAGCGTAATCAGATATCTGTTGTAGTATTGCCAGGGCTGTTTCTTTTGACCGGTTTTGTTGCAGAAATGATATTGCCGGTGGTGTACATTCAGCAAATTAGTTGCTCCACAATTTCGGCACCGATACCCATCCCTGGATAAAATTTCAGAACGCTTATCCTTCCATTGCTTCATTTGAAGAAGTGTGATATAATCTGGAGTCTGGGTTAATGTTGTTGACATGAGTGGTTGCGATTAATGCGATGCCAATCCCTTGTCAATCAATATACCAACAATTATAGTATTGATTTTCAGTATATTTACAATATACTAAATGTCAATAATTGATTTATAATATCCAATTTTGATATCTATAATTTGTTTTATTTTAAAAGCGGCGGTTTGACCTTAACTTCAATGATTGGTAACTCTGATGAAAAAGCATTGAATCACAAATGATAGTGAAGTATTAATAAAACAATCTCATTAAAAAATGAATAGACAAAAAGTGCAGACCTAGATTGGAAAATTCGACAACCGTTGCACTACTGATTCCAAATTTTTTGATGAACATTCAACATAACCCGAATCAACACAAGAGTTCGTCTAATTTCTTTTTTGCAAGGTTCGTGCATTTTAAAAAACTTACTAAATACGAACTTCATAAATGTTTTACTTAAAATATTATTGAGCATAATCATCCGGATGAATATCATAATCGGATAATTTATTTTTTAATGTGTTTATGCTGCCGTAACCGATTGCCAGTTGCGTTTGAGCTTGATTTCCTTTTTTTAATCGCAAAACATATTTGATATGTTCCGATTCAACATATTCAATTCGCAATGGATTTTCTACATCTTTCACGGTTATTCTGTCCGGCAAATCTGAAACTCGAACTTGGCCATCAGTAAACACATGCAATTTTGCTATGGTGTTTTCCAGTTCTCTTATATTTCCGGGATAATGATAGTTCAACATTAATTCCATAGCAGGTTTTGCGAATTCCAATAGTCTGTCTTTTTTTCAATTTCTTTTGTATAATTTATTAAAGAAATCAATCATTATTTTTAGTTCAGGTTTTCCCCTCTCTATAAAACTGGGTAAATGCAGTTCACCAACTGCCAGCCGATAAAAAAGGTCCCATCTGAATTTTTCTTCCTTACATCTTTTTGCCAAATCCTGATTAGTAGCACAAATAATTCGGACACTTAATTTTTCCGGACTCCCACCAACAGGATGTATTTCCTTTTGTTGAAGCACTCGAAGAAGAGCTTGTTGCATATATGGTGAAATATCTCCAATTTCATCGAGGAAAATACTACCCTTGTCTGCTTCGTGAAAAAGACCGGGGGTATCCTTTTCAGCGCCGGTAAATGCTCCTTTCTTATAACCAAATAGTCTTGATTCCAGCAGCTGGTCGCTCATTCCTGCACAATTAAATGCGAGATAGTTTTTTTCTTTTCGTGCAGAATTATCATGGATAAATTTCGCGAGATGCTCTTTTCCCGTTCCGCTTTGACCTAAAATCAACGCCGTGATATCATACGTGTGGGCAATTTTTAATGCTTTATCGTAAATTGGTTTTATACTATCTGATATATAATATTCCTCATCCGGTTTCGCTTTTCCCGGAGCAGGCATTTCACTTTCCAATATTGTTACTGCTGTCGGTATTGAACTTTGCTCCAGGTTTATTCTGACTAATTCCGGTTTATCTTTTGATTTGGTATGCTTTTGCAGCTCTGGTTTGACAAAGAGATGTTTTGAATGCACCGCCTAAATGAATAAAGTACCATGCCGTTTGCATAGTCGGAGTTCCGGGGCTAATGAAAATATCAATTTCATGGTCTTTTATTGACATCATCCACTTTTCTACCTTCTGCCTCACTTCATTAATATTTATTACATCAGATATTCCCAGATAAACGATTTCTACTTCACGCTCTTTATATTGCTTTGCAATTAATGCATTCAGCGCAATGGCTCTAATATCATCACCGGAAGAAGCTGACAAGATGAAATGTTTATCATGATTGAAGAAATACTTGTGAAAAGAGAAAGTCGGACCTTCCTCTACTGCTTTACCGTCAGCAAAATCATTGTTGAAAGCAAGCCAACTAATCAGAATTTTCATTTTATATCAATATTTGACAGACAAATGTAATAAATGATAATGATTATATAATTAAACATTTGTAATTTAGCATTTTATGAATTGGAATACAGATTGGTATCGTATTTCCGAAAAATAAAAAGCCGAAACTCATGAAAAATACCCTGATTTGCCCGAAGTGCTACCCTCAAATTGATGTAGAAAAGGCAATGTTTGACCAGATTGCTGAATGCAAAATGCTGAAATTCAAAATAAAAGCATGAATTGGAAGCTTTAATTGACGAAAAGGAAAATACGCACTGAGGAGGCTGAACTGATAAAATATTAAATTCCTTGGCTTTCATGTTGTGTGAAAGTTTGCTTCAAATACAGGATATTCGCTTATCCGGTGAGAACAAGTTGAGCAAGGCGGCTCAGCATTATATTATCTTACCAGCCAGGAATTTGCCGGATTGATGCAGTCCATTGTTGATGGCAAAGAGGATAAGTATGAGAAAATACACATCCTTTTTCACAAAATCCTTACTGCTAAAAATTCAATGTTCAATTCGTAATTAATCAATTCTTTAAAGAGTGTTTTAAATCCACAAGTCCTCGTAAATATTCCACTTTGAGTGTATTAAAACCCGTTTCAACCTGAGTAAACTGAGCTTGGTCAATTGGCTTAATATGTGTGGCCTTATTTCTGAATAACCGCATCGTTTTCCAAACAGAAAGAAATCCATTAGCATCGGAAATGAATGCTGCTGGAAAAATGCCTTGCTGGAAAAGAGTTTTAGCCACTAATTCCGATTGCCCAATTCCTGGCGGGAACCATTTGTTGCCGTAACCCTTGTTAAAATCCACAGGAGTTGGGTTAGGTACAATAGCAGGAGAAGGTGTAATGGAATAATCATTTACTGATTCCTTATGAGCGTTGAAATATTGGGGCATTTCAATTTTTAAGAAACTTCGAATCCATTGAACTATTGAAAGATTTAACTCCAGCTCAAAAGTTTTTGAAAGGCTTATCATTAACGGGGTATAATCTATATCGCCCTGGAATTCCCGCAGAATTCGTGAATAGTGGGGGTATAAAAAAAGTATACGTGTTGTACAGAATTTTGCTTTCAGGCTCCAATCCGTCGATAGGTTCATTGGAAATGTTTGTATTTGTAAGTCCATAAACAGCTTGTTCTTCTGCTGCCATCAAACCACTAACCTCGTTCGAGGTTCTATTTGGATAAGTTGAGCTCTGATAATTTGCCAATTTACCAAGTAAACTTATATTATATCTGTCAATGGTATCTGAATCGTCAATTGATATCATATACTCGGAGTGTCTACCAATACTTTCTCGTACTTGTGCTCTGGCCTTGGAATAATCCAGGCTGCTGGAGCGTGGGACAAGGAATGCTATAAAATCAGAGAGTAATTTGGCCATAGATGAGGCAAGTTTGACGTTTCTTGAACCTCCACATCTGTCTATTTTCTGAATTAACTCTTTAAAATTAATATCACTCAAAAGACTAAATAATTCTTTTTGCTGACTACAGAAAAATCCAACTTCCTGTAACTGAAATTCCAAATGTCTTGGACAAGTCTTAACATAATGAAACTGGTCGAATTGAAAATTATTTGTTAATATAATTGCTGGTAACTCACTATACTCAATACCTAATGTAGTTGCAAGCGAATAAGCGGTTATACTTTTATCTGCTGACTGATAAGTATTACCAGGGTTGAATAATTTCTTCTGACTCCCATGCTCCAAAATAGTCCCTGTTCTCATTTCTTAATGTGTCATTTTGTAAATCCACAACTGTGAAAAAACAAGAAATCCCGGCCTGTTATATAATCCAGCATATTGAAGGTTTCCATCAACTTTCATGAAAAATCACTATGGACATTAGGGTCATGAATTATAAGTCCGAATAACTGGAACTTTGATAGAACTCTTGGTTTCCGGAAGCACGTAAGAATCGTCTCCGAATCCTAAAGCCCTCAACATGCTGTATTTTGATAGAAACATCCCCATTTCGAAATCATTTTAATAGCGGTTCAAGTTAAGAAGGATTGGAATAGGAAACAATAAATATGGAGATTTTTACCTCATGAGGTCAAAAGTTTAGAAATTATCATGTTAAAGGGAAAAAATAAAATGCTTAGAGGAAGTAAAATATTGATGCAGAATAGAGTAGCAACTTCGCTTGAAGAAAACAATGACTTTGGTATGGACAAGTTGAACTCTTTTAAACGCTTAGTTTTTACAAATCATGACCTGAATTAAAAATCCAAACGATGGTCCACTTACGCTATTTTAAATTTTACTTAAAAACTCTTTAATGAAAGCCTTTAAAACATACCCAGCAAGCTCTTTGTCCAAAATAGTGGCCCGCCAGTACTTTAACTCGTGAATAGTATTAGGCTTCCACATAATCGCATAAACAATGCATTTCTCAGTCGGCTTTTTGTCATCTTGGATTAAGAAATTGAGCTCTCCGTAATCAGTAGAATATAACCGATTAAGAATTCTCAACTTATAAACCGAAAAAAACCGGTGAACAGTAAATATTGGTTTGCTTTTCTGTAAGTCAAACCGCTCATGATAGACCAGCCTTTCTCTGGCAATTTCAGTAATTAATCTCATAAAACTGTATACGAAGAATCGAGCCGTGGAATTGATTCTCTCCAATGTACGATTCAAATTTGCATTTTGTATCTGACATGTGAATGAACATTTTATTCGCTCACCAGACAAAGGAACATCATCCGTAAGATTTCAACCCTCAAATTTAGTAGATAATCAATGTTTAGAACATTACTCCTTAGGCTTGAGCACAACTTTAGCCTCATGTACTACCGCAGAAAGGGGAAATGTTCCTTCAGAGTCATTAATACAGAAATCAGATTCTACATGCAAGTTAGATGAAACAAGATTTTC
>JADJOZ010000026.1 GCA_016713525.1 Bacteroidota bacterium
TTTAACTTGGTGGCTCTTCTTCGGTCAAAGTGAGAAGCTATATTTCTGAAATTCATAAGCTGGGATGCTTTCGTGTCACCGCGCGCTGCTATTTCTTCTGAATTAGGCCCCAACCTGACATTAACATTATGCACAATCTCGACTATCTTTGCAAGATGCTGTATTATTATAGAGGGATACATCCAACTATTCATATCCATTTTGTCTTCAAGCTTTAATTTGGTATCTCTATAAAAATAATTCCGGTATAAAATAATCGCATCCTGCAAAATATCATATACTAGCTGTGGAGTTACTGTATATGACTGATTAATATGATCTATTCTGCTCCTTATATTCTCCCTTTTTGTTCTTCTAATATTATCCTCATCCACAAAATCCCAGTCTGGTTCTATCCACCAATGGTTTTCACTTTCTTTCATATTTTGATAAGACTGCGCAAACCAATTAAGAAAATCCTATTCATTTCCAGTCAATATATTCACTAACTCCACGAACTTTGCCTCAATTACTAGTTAGTCTTCAGTGCTCAAGTGGGCGTCAATGCCTTCTTTTGTCCAGAAAGCATCACAACCGAGTCTCTGCAACTCTTCATAACTCCATGATTTGTTAGAGGCAGTTGTCATTAGCACGGGTAAGCCAGGATACTGTTTGCGAATATTTGCCAATAAAACCCCTCCTGATAACATTTCTGCGTCAATCCGCACCCCTTTTTCATTTTGCAATCGTAAGTCAAGCAAAATTAAATGTGGCTTATGTGATTGAATTTGATCATTGACAACGTCATCAAAAAAAGTATCGGTTTTTATATGTTCCGAAACGGGTTGTAAAAAGGTAAACTGTTTAGGACTTTCAGCCATCTAAATTATTTTTTGTGAATATATCACACCACCCTTCGTTTGCTTGGTCGTCAATATAGAGGATGCGGGGCTTTCTGGAAATTAATTCATTCCGTAAGGTAGCAATATCTAATTTGCGAAATTTTGATTTGGTTGTGTTAATGGCTGCTTCTAATTCATCATGCGTCTTTCTGCATTCAGTTTCAATGGATTGTGTAATATCTAAAATAGCTTGCTGATTTCTATCTATTCTGTCTTCAAAGATCTCATCAATAATTTCTTTCCGTGTTTCAATCATCTTTTAATTCATTTATATTAGAAAGCAGCTTTCATAAGCTTCAGCAGGTAATATTTTATCAATGAGGGTCGAGATGAACATACGGTTCTCTCCTGACTTAATATCTCTTAGACTTTCTAAAGCTCGGAAGTGTTGATTTATCTGAATCTCATGCAATTTAACTTGGCTTTCTAAATAGACAATAAAATTAACGAATACTTGTTTCTTTTCGGTCAGAAGATGCAGATGACTTTCTATATTCTCCTTTTCTGATTTCCATTGCAGCAAGTCTTTTTGTACAGCGGTTTCATTGTGACCATAGAGGAAAAGTGCCTCGAAGTTTCTGAGAATTTTAAGAGTAGCATCGAGTTTATCGGGCCAACGCTTGGTTGGAGAAAAATTTCTGTTAAAGCCCCGGTGTATGTCCCACAACCGCAATATCCCCCACCAATTTGCCCAATTATGTCTATCATCTTCCGGCAAACGAAACTCTGCAAGTACATATGGCTTAAGGTCTTGCTTATCATCAAAGGTTTCATTGACAAACAGTTCTAAGTCGCCTATTCAGTTATTCTGAAAGTCATATAAATACTTATGGCAAGAAACACCCTTGGAGCTAACGATAAGATTGGCAGGATTTAATCTAACAAGCTGTATATCGGTAAACGGAGAAGCCAGCACAATATGACTTCTCACTTCCATCATTCGTAGAAACTTGATTAGCGCTATACCAGCATTGCGTTGCAGCCATTCAAAGCCTTCATCGGCACAGGAAGAGACTGGTCAATGAAAATGATGCAGGGTTCTTCGCCCGGAGTAGCCTTCTTGATTTCCCAACGCTACATCAGACAGATTTTTTTCTGTCGCCCTCAACTGTCAGCATATGGATTTCATTAACTGCATTTGATGTAGTTATTCTTCCAGTTCCTGTAGCTCTGTGCTGTCGTATGTAAAGATGAGCTTCATTACTTTGATAGTTCAATGATTTTGAAGAAGTCCATTTTAGTATTGGAATCGACTTATATTCTTTCCAATGTTGTTTTCACTTTCCAATAGTTCAAATGCGAGGTTGTATTTGCCATGTTGCTTTAGAGTATCAATGTTGAAACTAGGATTACTGATTTGAGAGAGGGACAAGGTTTTGTGAAAGCGGATGAGTGATTCGAGATAGGGGTCGGCATAAGCGGGGTTTGGTCAGAAATCGTTAAACCTTTGTTATTATATAAGTCCGGATTTCCTCCATTCCCGTTTGGCAGTACTTCTATAATTTTTGATAACGCATCTGCTGCCGGGTTTCCTTGAGTATGGTGCTCCGATGCTTCGTAAAGCAATTTTTTTCGGGTTTTGCAAATGCCTCTTATAGTAGTTTGTTGTGCATTGGTTGCGGTCGATCCTGTATGATACACCACGTAAATGTTATTGTAGCAGGTAATCAGTCCATTTAATTTTTCTTATGCCGTTCCCGTCAAATGAATATGTCGTTTATAATCAACAGGTCGGGAGAATTGTTGATATTACTACTACCTACTTGAACATTTTCAAAGGTGATGGCGATAATATTTTTATCGGCCAGATTATGACCATTGTTCAAAAACGCACTAACGTTCTCCGGCGCATCTTCTGCTTTTGTAAAAACTATATTTAGATTTTTTACCATGACAATTAATATTGTTTTCTTGCCGAATAAAGTAACTGCGTTAAATGAAATTTGCTCTTGTTTTCAGTACATACCGTAGGGAATAATGTAAAAACAGCGTATCATCAGGTAAAGTATCCGGCTCCCCTGCCGGATATAACGATGATTTTGCAATCCGGTTGGTGTTTCTGAAAATCAAGTAAACATTCCTGGATTTTTTGGCTTTTCTTCGTCCTTTTCGTTTGCAGTTTTGCACATCCTTTCAAAACACCGAGGTGAATAACAAGAAAATCTGCAGGGGTTTTCTTTACCCAGCATTTGATACGCTTAACAATTTCATAAGTATATTCCGAAGCATTCAGGTTAGCTTTTTCTTCTGGCAAAACCCATATTCTTGCTTTTTCAAGGGCTTTTTAACCATGTAGGATGTCCAGTTTCTCCATTTTCTTGGCTGATATGAATGATTCTGCTTCTCCTTATTTGCTATTTCCTGGATTCGCTCATCTACGATTGTCACACGTGTAAGAATCGCTTCCGCAAATTGCTTTTTAAGAATTTTTTCATTCAGACTATTTCCATTTGATTTCAGCTTGCTGACTATTGAAGCCAAAAGTGTAGAACCTCCATGCTGCTCAAAGTAAAATGAATTGTAAAACTGGTTCACATCATGGCGTATGATAATGAAAAACGGCTTTTTGGTTCTATGTCTGTATTATTGATTAATGGAATGATATTATCTCTTAATACACTCTTTTTGTTCCCATTTACATCCCACTTTTCTACTGCCAGGCTATTAACTGACTGGTTGGCACTGATACTTTCTGCCCATTTTGCCAAAAATCCGAAAGGAATCCTTTTGCAGCTGTTTCATCATTGATCTTATTCAGATTATCAAATTTAAAATCAATGTTGATAAATTCACAATGGTTGTGAGAATTGCCGGATATAAATTTTCGCAACGGCAGCTTCTTCTCATTTTCTTTCATTTTGTTTAGTATATCGACATTCGGATTTACCACAAGCATATATTCATGCCCGTATGATTGATAGAAAAAATCATTTCCTAATTCGTGTACATACCAGATACCATAACTCCTTAAGTCTTTAATGAGGTTCTCTTGAATATTGCATTTTTTTTCGACATCTATAATAAGTAGATGCTTGGGTTTAAGGAGATAAATCTTATATCCAAGATTATTTTTGCTGTCTTCTACAACTTCTACCGCTTCAATCAAAGGAAGGGTGTTTGTGCCAGTTGATCCTGGATTATAAATGGTATTGTCCAATTCAGCAGGGTCAATTTTTCTCAAGTAAGCGGCAGCAATTTTCATTTCCAATACGCCCCATGCGTTAGGCCTCAAAGTCCCGTCTTTGAGCAACGGCAACCTGATACGCTCATTCTGGTTCTGCAATGCAGTATTTCCCTCATTTTCAATGCATCACAATCATCATAAACGGTCAGTACGTAAAAAAGTCATCGTGACTGGGAACAGCTTCGATTTTAAATTTTATCTTAAACTTATCATTCGAATTGGTAGAATGTTTTGCTGTATTGCGGATAATATTTTCAATAATAACATAAAATGCCTGAACGCCAAGCATATCGTTAGGGAAGGCGATAATGTGCTCTGGTTTTATATTGCCAAATTCTACCTCAACAACTTTTTCATTACCAGTAATATACTGCATTAGCAGCTTGTATTGATTATTATATCCATCCGATTCAAAAAATTATAACATCGTTGTAAAGATTCTAGCCACTTCAAAGGTTGGATGGAGGTGGCAATATCAGCAAGAAATCCATGCGGAGTTTAAGGTATTCATTCAGTTTGGCTATTTTATGAAGTATCTCGTCATTTGCAGCCCTAAATAATCTTTGCTTGAAAGTTTAGCAAGCACATGGCTTCCGATGTTATGGCTCATATTGCGGGACATTACTTGTGCGATTGCGGCTTTACGGGCAAACTTTAAAATTTCCTGTGTTTGATAGAACCCTACGATTCTTGCAGAAAGGGCATCAGTTAATCTCGAGATGTAGTTTATTATTTGTCTCCCTTCATAGGATTTGTCAATAATTTTATTATTCAGCAAAACAAACATGCCACCCAAGCCTACGTCAGAATTATAAGCATGATTGTCTGTAATGTTTGAAAAGAAATAAATCAGGTCGCTATTTTTGTCTATGTAAATGGAATGTTTGATAACTACTGATAAATATTTTTAATTAATTTTAATACCATCATCTTTAACATACGTTAGCATTTCTTCTGAGAAGTCAGCTATCGTAGTTTGGACAATATCAACTTTATTTGAAACCAGATCAAACACATCAGGCTTTTCTTTATGGGTTAAATCGCTCTCGACATTAAGATTCCCTTTCCATTCGGAGTTTAACTTAATTGGAATGCCAAAAATAAGCAACTTGCTACTTTCATCAAATATAATCTGGATTTTGTCTTCTACAATTAGTGTTACTTGTATTTTTAATCTGCCATTACGAGGAGGATTGTTCAGATATTGAGTTACTCCACCTGAGAAGGAAATTTCATTTGAATTTTTGTTCGAGACCAACAAGTCTCTTTTATTGAATAAATTGTTCAACTCTTTTTGATCTATAAATGATAGGGCTTTATAATTGCGGAAGGGTTCCGTAACCCAACTATTAAAATCCAGCAGTCGATAAAATGTTGGCACCACACATATTATTCCTGGAATTGCAGTTATTGCTTTTTTTTCTGTCGAGTTTACATTTACCTCTTTGTTTGCCAACTCATTGAGGAAGTCTAGGACAATGTCATCCACATTTGAGAATAGCTTTGTTGTGAAAGGTAAGTAGTAACACTGGCTTAGTTCTTTCAAACCGGTTAATAACTCAAATCGATTTTTATTCATCTCAATAACGGTCAATTCTGTCATAGCCTATAGTCATAAAAGTTTTATCACTTTCAAAGTCAGCAATCAGCCTGGCAAGATGAATGCTGTAAAGTGAACTCGGACCTAAATTAGATATTTCCGTATCGTTATTGAAGTGCAATATTGTTTCAGTCCAAATCCAGTTCATTAGTATAAAAAACTCGGTCTGCCATATTTAGTGCTGTTTCAACGTGTCTCAATTTCACAGGTTGTCCATATAATCCGAAAACAATTTGATTTCCATCAGTCCTAGGATGATAGGTATAAAGTTTAGTTGATTCTGACTTGCTTCTTAGGTATTTAAAAACACTTTCTGTAGTCGTTCCATTTCCAGTCCCAACTATTACAAAATCTGGCGAACCAAACCGCTGATAATATTCCATAGCTATTCTAGAAAAAGTATGTACAGCAAAATTTGAAGTTTCTCACTGTGGTTTGCTGCAAAAATATTTTCCGGTGGATAATAGCTCTGCAGCTTAATGATACACTTATCTATATAACCTTCAACCCTAATTAAGTTTGCACCTGCTTCTATAATGGGGCTAACTCTTGATTCCGGCAACAAATCAGGTACAATCATAGTTAAGTTGTAGCCCAACTCTTTGCAAGCAATTGCAAGTGAAATACCTGCACTGCCTGATGATACTTCTAAAATTTGCGTTCTACCGGAACTATCACCTCAAACGCTTCGGCAATGAATAAATAAGGTATCCAATAGCGAGAGTAATGATTATTACCCATGCTATTTGAATATTCCATTTTTATCCGAAGTAGATTATTGTTTTGCAGATGAACGTTATAACACCCAGTATCTTCAATAACATCATACACCCTTCTGAAAACGTTTTTCCTACTTTCATTCATAGGAATTTCAAGCTCAAAAATTTCTTCATTGGCTTTTCTGAAGCTAAAAATCTCTTTATATCAGTTTGGTCTTTTTTTAGCCTTTGAAACTGTTCTAAAGCTATTTTTTGTTGAATTTATAAGCATGATATGTATCCTCCATCTATTCTTAAATCAATACCGGTTATAAAGATGCCTTTTCAGAGCTCAAAAAAGAAACTCCTTCAGCAATTTCTGATGCATCCGCAATTCTTTTTAAAGGCATTCTTTCTGTAACAGATTTTAGGTACTCGGAAGGTGTTTTATTTTCTTTTTCAGCAAAATAATTTACGATAGCCTTCAATTCTTTAGTATCGGTTGGTCCTGGCAAAACATTATTTACAGTTATCCCATACTTCCCCAATTCTATAGAAAGAGCCTTTGTCCAACTTGCAACTGCGCTCTTAATAACAGATAGTCCAAACCCAGGAATCGGGGATATAGTTGTAGTACCCCAAAATGTTTATAATTCTTCCCACTTATTTGTTTTCATTTGAGGAGCAAAATATTGAGTTAGTATCATGAAAGTTTAATAGGTATTTGTTAAAACTACTTGATAATCCGTAATATCACAATCTCTGGAAACATCTTTCGGCAATGGCCTCCCACATTGTTTACCAAAACTAGCTTATCAGCTTTTAGAAATTGTACATCAGCCAAGGCTTCAATTATATTTTCTTGCTCAAAATCAATTTTGATGAAATTGTGATTATTTGTACTTAACTGATCCAGTTGTGATTTTACTTCATTCAATTTTTCAATATCACGAGCAATTAAAGTAATGGAATAGCCATCACGACACAAAGCTATGGCCGTAGCTTTGCCAATTCCGCTTGTACTACCCGATACTATGGCTCTCTTTATCATTGTCTGTTTGTATCCCTATTTAATTTCAACGGGTTTGCTGTTTGAATAACTTTGAAAACAGTTTTCATATTAATGTCTCCGTTTTCAAAATTGAATTTTCCTAAAGCTCCGTTGTATTGTTTCAAATTGCGAATATGATCAGCAACTTTTTTGTGGGTCATTACCAACTTTTTAATTGCATCATCAAATATTATCACTGCATCATATCTTACTGCGACAGCGACAGAAGGCTCAGAGTTGTGCTTTTCTTGATATAATTTCCCAAAGTTAAAAGCGCCTGAGGAGGTTGAATCATTAGGATTATAGTACGCTACTTGGAACCATAACTCCTCTGCCGTTGATTGTGCAATGTTTAAACAATCAGGTTCTAAAAAACTTATGTTACTAATGACTTTCGAATTTACTTTTGCTTCTCGTAGTTGTTTTATGAAATTTCATCTCCTTTTGATTCCAGCTAAATATATCAGGTCGGGATTAGCCGGTTTAACTTTTTGAATAAGAGTCTTGAAGTCGACATTCTGAAATGGGTATGTTCTCGGTCGATATAATGTACCTCCTAAACTGCTTAAAGCGCATTTCAAAAGCTTCCTTTAATCCAATTTGCTATTCACTATTAACATACACAATAGTTGCTTTAGTTACTTTTAATCTGTTGATTGCATATTCAGCAGATTTCAAAGATTCATCTAAACCAGAAGGGTAATTTCTGGCGAAAAGTTTCCTTGATGCCTGTCAATTTAGACTTGAAGCCCTCCAGGCGAAAGAAGGAACACTTTGTTAGACTTGCTATTGAACCATTGCAAGGCAGAAGTGCTGCTTATATCTCCAATAAAGTATTAGATCTTATCACACTTGCCAATTGAATCATCGCACTTACAGCAGTTTTTGCTT
Source organism: Bacteroidota bacterium (assembly GCA_016713525.1). Classification (GTDB taxonomy): domain Bacteria; phylum Bacteroidota; class Bacteroidia; order AKYH767-A; family OLB10; genus JADKJB01. The sequence goes on from JADJOZ010000026.1 coordinate 8,306, forward strand.
CAGCCTTAGAATCAATAAACTTTAGTTTAACTTTCTTTTGATTATTTTCATCAATATTCTCTGCTGCAATCTCCATACCTTGCTTCATCGGATCTGAGTAACTTGAAAAGCTCTCCAGTCAAAGGCAACATCACTCCCAATCTTATTACTTCCTTTTCCTTTTTCCCACCTGAATTATTACATCCGGTAATTAATAGCCGGCTGTTAACGCCAGCGCTATTATTACTGTTTTTATGATTTTCATTGTATTTGGATTTTAATTGTAAACTATTTTATCTAAAAAATCTTTTTGGAGAAATTCGGTTGGTCGAATTTCCGGGTAAGTGTTTCGTCCTTCGTAACGGCAATGTGAGATGCCAACTTAAAGGCAACTTCGATATTATGCTCCACCAGCAACATGGTAACGCCTTCACGGTTCTTCTTCTGTAGAAAATCTGCCGAAAACTGAACCATTGCCGGGGAAAGCCCCGCTGTTGGTTCGTCAAAAGCCATGTTTGGGTATCCTGCATCATCAATATGCCAAACGAAAGCATTTGCCTTCGCCTCCACTCAAATTACCTGCCCGCTGTTTTTGCATCTTCCTTAATTTCGGAAATTCGTGAAAGGTATTGTCTAAAGTAGTTTTTTGTAGTTTTCTGCCGGTTTGCATGGCAGCCAGTTCAAGATGTTCCTGCACGGTAAGCGCAGGTATAATCAAACCTCCTGAACAAAATAGGAAATGCCTTTGGTCACCAGTTCGTGAGGAGAAATGAAAGTTTCAGCCCGGTTATTTAAATGAATGGAACCTGCCTTTTTAGGCAATAATCCACTAATAGTTTTTCAATAGCGTTGATTTTCCGCTGCCGTTCTGCCCTATAATTACCAATACTTCACCCTTTGAAGGTCAAAGGAAACCTCGCTTAAAACGGTATGGTCGCCATATCCGGCAGCTAAGTTTTCTGTTTTCAATATAGTGGTGTGTTCAGGCACTTAATTATTCTTTTGTTTTATTACCCTTTTACTAAGGTAAAGGGAATTATCGCTGATTGCTTTTGCTTTGGTTCGGTTGTGCTCAATGATACATATTGTTTTACCCTTTTTTTTAAACCTAACAATACCTCAGAAATATGGTCTATCATAAAGCCGTTAACTCCGGCAAATGGCTCGTCCATGAGAAGCATTCACAATCATTCATCAATAACATGCCTAAAGATAATAATTTTTGCTGCCCGAAAGAAAGAGAACCGGTTTTCTGAAGTTTTCCGGCAAGTCCAATATCCTCTGAAATCGCTGATGCTCTGACTTTCCGGCTTTTTTCTTCCTTCCAAATCAGGCGGGGTTTAATAAGGTAATTGAATACCGTTTCACCGGGATGGTTTTGGAAGCCAGAACAAGATTGTCCAGAAACAGACAGGTTCTTGCATATTCGGGGTGTTTGCCACACCCTGCCTACTCCTAAGCGGGCAATTTCAACAGAGTTATTGCCATTCAGGTCAACTCCTTTAAACAAAACCTCCCCGCTATTTGCTTTCATAAATCCCGAAACAATATGGAAAAGGGTGGTTTTGCCTGAGCCGTTTTCACCAAATAAAGATGTTATTGTTCCTTGTTGCAATGAAAAGGTAACATCTTCCAAAACTTTCAATCCGTTGAAGGATTTGCTGATATGTCCAAGTTCCAAAACCAGTTTCAACTTTATTCAAATTTGTATTTACCAAAAAACCATGAGGGCGATACATCACTAATAAAATCAGTATCAAGGCATAAATCATCATACGCAAATTAGCTGCAACTGCATCGGAATATTTATAAAACGGAAAGCTTCTGGAAGCAATACATAAAACAAAGCACCCGCCACAGAACCTTGACACTCCCAAACCGCCAATCAACACCATTGAAATAATCAAAATGGATTCGTTTAGGGTGAAGGAAGTAGGGTCTATATAGCTAAAGTAAGTGGCGAACAAAGCGCCTGCTACAGCAGACACACCACTTGAAATCAATATCGCCAATGATTTGTAATAGCCAGGTTTTTTCCCAAAAGTCATCATGGCAAGTTGGTCGTCCCTTACTCCCTGAAATAAACGGGATAATGGAGTTCGGTGAAATGCAATAAAGAAAATTAAAGTAATCCCGGTAATTACACCTCCTAATAAAGCGAACTCACCCAATGAACCGAAGCGAAAACCAAATATTTCGGGTTTGGGTATCACATTTATGCCAAATGGTCCATTAGTTACTGAAATCCAGTTATACAATGGAAAAAAACTACAATTTGCCAGGCAAGTGTAGAGAGCAAAAAACAAATCCCTAATCGAATAGAAAACCAAATAATCGGAATACAGGCAATCAGATTAAATGAAACTGCACCTGATAAAGCTACCAGAAAACTAACTCCTGTTTTAGTCAAAAGTAATGATGTAATATATGCCCTATGCCATAGAATGCCGCCTGAGTAAGAGAAATCAAACCAGAATATCCTGCAAGGAGATTCATTGCTAATGCAAGAATGAGATATATCTCGAACATAATAAGGATATGTAGCAGGTAATTCATTTTTCTTCTACCCGCATTTTAAATGAAACAATACCCTCTGTTCGCCAAAGGATTACTATTATTAAAAGCAGGAAAGTCATACCTTCTTTCCATTGGGCTGAAAGAAACCATTCAGTGGTAGTTTGTAAAAAAGCAATGAGCAGAGATGCGATGATTGTCCCTCTGATGGAACTGCCTCCACCGATAATAACGGCAACTGCCGCACTTAATGTAATGCCCATTCCTCCATTGGGGTCAATGCCTGTATCATAAAGCCGTAAAACAGCTGCTATCGCTGCTAATATGCTTCCAAAAGCCATAGTAAATAGGCGTATGGCATTTGAGTTGACACCCATCACAGAAGCAACGGTTTCATTACTCATCATTGCTCGCACTTGCAAAAATTTTTTAGAGTTTGAAATCCATACAACTGCAATGAGTAAAACAACTGCTGTCAAGAAGTTGAACTGCCTGAATAGGAACAATGATAACATTTAGGAAAGAAATACTGTCACCCAGATTTGGGCTCAGAAATTTGGTTTCGTTTCCGAAATATCAATGCAATAAGGTTTACAAGAAAATATAAATCCCATAGAAGAAATCAGCGTAATTGCCTGACTTGCGTTTCTCCTTGATAATGGTCTGTAAATAAGAAGCTCTATCAACAATGAAAGGAAAATAATAAACAGGAAAGAAAGTGCCAAAGCTATCAACCAACCGAAAGTTGAATCACTTGAAAAAAGCTCAAAACCTCATCAAGGAATATGCTCCACAAACATAAATAGCTCCATGTGCCAGATGAAAAACCTTTGTCGTGTTGAAAATGAGGTTGAAACCCACAGCAACTACAGCCAGGAGTAAGCCTGCAACAACACTGTTAAATACTAATTGTAGTAACATATTCCAGGCAAAGGTAACAGAAGCAGGTTTTCTCAGGTTTTCTGCATTAAAATTGATCATTCTGGCTGAAAATGTGGAATTTGCATACGATGCCAAAGTATTTGCATACGATTATTTACTGTTTCACGAAAATGAGATAGTTATGTAGACTTAAAATTGTTAGGAGGTTTCACCCTTGAAGAGAAATGCCGCACCTTTAAGGGCGGCATTTCACGCTTCAGGTGGGTCTGATCCTGAAGCGTGTTTTGGAAATTTGATGCGCCAGCGGAAAATTCTGCAAAACTCTGCTTCAGGATAGGTTGGTTAAATAAAATTTTAATGCCATCGAAAAGCTTCTGAAAAACTCTTGCAGCACGTGACTGTAGAGGTTTATATTTTTAACCTATTTGCATTCGATTTGGTGAATTTGCATACGATGATTATCTTGTGTTCATATTTAAAACTAAATGATTTTTATTCAAATAAATGCCGAAGTGGGTTAAAATATTTACGCAAAAATCATGGTAGTTTGAAAATGGTTTAATGATCGTTCCTTTCTAAGCACGGTTCTGGCTTGCTTTTTAATTTTTACTTCGCTTCCTCCAAACAAGTGTTCGCTCAAAAAGAAAATAATCAAATGGATGATCGGTTGGGAATTTCCAACTGATCATTCATTATTAGATTTTAATACAATAAGTCCTATATCAAATCTTCAATCCTCAGGTTTGGCATTTTTCTTAACTAATGCAAGTATATGTGACACTTCAGGTCAACTGTTATTTTACACAAACGGTCATGTAATATACAACCGCAACCACGATTCATTATTTAATACTTCAGGAATTAATCCAGGGTGGGCAACTAATTATCATGAACCATATGGTATGGGCATCCCACAAGGAGCATT
>JADJOZ010000027.1 GCA_016713525.1 Bacteroidota bacterium
GGCATTTAACGATGTTGAAGCAAGTAAGCCAAACCACAACAGTGTGATGTGTTATCTTTATCAACTGGGAGGTACTGATATTAATTGATAGGGCCACGGACGGTGTTTATACCTATTCCAGCGGTATGCGGGCCGATATCAATGAGGCAAGTGCAGATGAAAACAGAGGCATTTGCGACAATCAGGCGGTAGACTGGAACGCCAACGGAAATCTGGAAAGCGCAATAAACTTTGATATTTAGTGCCTCAGGTGCTAGCATTGTTAAGGACTTCGACAGTTGGAAATATTCGTTTCGATTTTAAACTTCAATAGAATATAACGATTAAAAAAATGAAAATCCATTACTATATACTCGCAATCTGTTGTTTGATGACAGGTTGCCAATCGATGACAGTTCCAAAAGACGATAATTGATAAGCTCAATGAGGATCCCGATCAAAAGGCCATTACCGATATGCGGATGTCGGGCGATGACCACATGATGCGTACTTTCCAAAACCTACTCAAAGACGAATCTGTTCCTCCCATTCCAGCTTTTTCGAACAATCCAACGAACTTTTTCACTTAGTGGATAACAAGGGCAATGATTTGAAAAATACAAATGAAGAGATAAAAATTTCGGATGTTTCTGACACGAAGATTACATTCGAAAATGGCCATGTTTTGTATATATGCATTTGAAATCCGACTATCGCACGAAATTCGCAAAAGGTGATGTATGCAAATTGATTTACAGCAGCCAATTTGCCGGAGCAATGTATACGCGGTTGTTTTTGCAAAGAGCTGATAAGAGGGCGCCGATATTGAGAATGAAGGCAGTAATTCGCCTATCCAATTGAACTGGGAAAATTGGATCATAAATCAAACCGAGGGTGGTAAACTACTTTCCGACAATGCATCTGAAACGATCCAATTGCTGCCTGTTAATTTGACGATTGATGGGAAAAAAAGTGCCATGAATCAGGCGAAGAAATATCGCTTGCCGTAGGCCCGAATAAAACAACCAATTGTTCTATTTGAGCTTTATCCGCCTGGAATTTTTTCGCAATGCGCGCGATTGGAGGCTTTTTATTTTCATTGATGTAAGGAACAATTTCTTCCATAATGGCATTTATTTTTTCAAGCTCTTCTGGAGGAATATCATCCATATCGAAATCATCTTCATCATCAGGGTCATCGAAATACTCTTGTATTAGAAGACGCGATGGATCAATATTCAGGATTTCCTGAGGATCTCATAAGCTATATAACTCATGGCTGTGCGATACAGAATACCTTCACTCTGATCATAATAAGCGATACCGAAAGGGGAGGTTGACCTACTTTGATAGATGAGAGTTTAAAGTATTGATCCACGCGTTCAATTTCAAAACGATTCTCCAGAATTACCGGATCGAACCGAATATCGTCAGACTCCATAACAAATTCAAGACGATCACCCTCGTGGATTAGATCCGGAGCGACCCTTTATCCATCAGCATAAAATACGGAAAAGGATTTTCGCAACATCAGCCATCAGATCTTCATTGGTTTCAATGTTTTCATTCAGACAAGTGCCGTAGAAAAAAATATCATTGTCTGTAAAGTTTCCCAACGGGATGATAAGACCCTGTGTTTGATAACAAACACCATTGTTATGAATCAGGTTTAAACCACAGATTCGATTTTGTATCCTTTAGTGGCTGTAATCCCTGGGAATAGAGCAGGTAGGTGTCATCTAAAAACACATCGTACATATTGTAGAAGTCCGGATGAGGATTTTCCAGAATCTCTGCAAGCTGAAGCGCCAGGATTTGCAGCCATGTTGTCAAGCCATTGCAAAGATTCTGCATCAAAGCCTTGACGTAAGAATGATTTCTGTATTTATGGATCAGACCATTTTCTGAAAAATGCGCGCGGCAATAAATTCACCCTTGAGAAGTCGCCAGTATTCGGGCCGGATATTTTCTACAACATGCCCATAACGTTTGTCGATCGTCTTAAAGAACGGGTCAAACTTTTCGCGTTGAGCGGCATAGTACATCAGTTTGTCATCAAAAACACGCTTGGACATTTCGGATTGAAACTGGCAGGCCAAGAGCATTTGTTCAAGTGTGGCGGACATAATCGGCGAAGTTTGGGGTGTAAATGTAAGGCGTTGACCATTACAAAAACCACCTTTCCGCTTCACCTTATTGCGCCTGGAAACAGGAATTTCGAATCCATTCTTTAAGACAAAATGTCCATTATGTAATTCTTGAATATGGTATTTATTGACCAGAAACGAGCGATGACTTCTGAAAAATTTTTGTCCTGGAGAATGTCATCAAAGTAGGCAAAGGTTCTTTGAAGACAATTCCTTAGCACCGTTCGATAAATGAATGAGGCTGTAATTGCGATCTCCCTCGATGCGTGATCTGTTTCAGGGCAATCTTAAAGTACCGTTTTGCTGAGGCAATACCAGTTTTTGATTTCATGTAGGACTCCAAATTGTCCAAAGCATTTTTAACCGCGATGGTATTTGTTTGCAGACCTGCGAAGTCGTTTGATGGTTTCATCCAATTCACTTCCACAATGGGTTTTACCAAATAGTCGAGGGCATTGGAAACGAAAAGCCTTGATAGCATAATGACTGTGGGCTGTTTGTAAATACCGTTTTGAAAGGGATGCCGTCCAACTGCTGGAGTAATTCGAAACCCGTCATATCGGGCAATTCAATATCCAGAAAAACAACCTGTGGTTTTAAGGATGCAATGCTGGTCAATGCCTCCTGGCCGGTTTTAGCAATATCGATTACTTCTACCTCCGTTTCATAGGGCTTCAAACAAATCACACAAGACAGTTGCCATAAAGACATTGTCTTCAACTATGAGCGATTTGAGAGGTTGCATTCGAATTCCATTTGTGGCCGAAGATAGCATGACCTTACCTCGGTCGCTTGTAAGGCCTCGGAATCAAGGCTGGCGGCAAGTATAACCATTGAATTGTACTTAAGAAAATGATAGAATAGAACTCCGGAGTATCTCAGGAACCGTTTGATCAACGCTTCTTCCATTCGATAAGCGAATGGGAGGACTTCTTCGGAATTCACCACATTTGCTAAGAAGTTATAAATGAGGTTCAATTCGGTTGATTTAGAAATGAAAGTGTACTTCAATGAGATTAATTTACACTTTTCAATTATTGTTGGAATTCCATTTACGCTGATGAATATATTTTATGAAGCATTACTTTCCCATTATCTTCATTTCACTTATTAGTCATGTTTGCTTCGCGCAGCAGCATTACACTTTTACAAATTACAATGAAGTGAGAAGGCCTCCCAGCAGGTCTCTATTGGGGAATGTTTAAAGACACTACGGGCTTCTTGTGGCTTTACAGTGAGCAAGGTGTTGCAAGGTTTGACGGGTATAATTTTAAAGTATTTCGGCACAATCCTGACGACTCCACAAGTATTCCAAATAGTGATTGCAGTAATGGAATTCAGGTGGCTAATGGCGATATATATTTTAATTTTAAAGGAGGAGCCAGACTGTATGATTCTCGCAAGTTATCATTTACCAGTCAGTTCGCCTATAAAGACGCCGGGGAGGTTTTGATTCTTACACCGTTAAGAGTGATAACAACGCGCTCTACCTTTTTTCGGCTAATAACCTTATTCGAGTGCATAATGTCGAGTGTGATTCCTTTCCGCTACCGGAAAAGGGTTATTACCGGGTTTCACTTCCGCAAATGAAAAATCAGAACTTACATGCTGAATTTTTCAGGGAAGGTTTTCGTTTTTAAAGGCAACGCAAAAAATTTGATCAAATAAATATTTTTGATCGCTCAGGTAAAGCTCGACACCACCGTTTTTGATATTTTCTACAGGCCAGAAGAGAACAATTTTATTGCAATCAGTAAAAAGCATCTATACGAGTTCAGTAAAAAACACTAACCGCTTCATTCCTACTCTCGACTTGCACCAAATAAGTTCTGTTGAATTGATTTGGTGGGTCGTCCTGTGCGGTACAATAACAATTATTTTGTTTGTACTGCAAATGGAAAACTTTACAAGTTAAATATTGAAACAGGTGAGGAAAAAATTATTCACCTTAACAAAAAAATTCCTGAATATAAAATAAAGAATAGAGCATGTGCCGGGATCATTGATAAAACGGGAATGCTTTGGATCAGATCTTTCGATATGGGCTTGTTTCGCTATGACATCACTACCGAACAGTACGAGCAGTTTATCAATGATCCCGTAAACCCTGGAAGTCTTCCTTCCAACGATGTTTTTTTTATAATACCTGACAATGAGGGAATGGCATGGATTGGATGCCGTTTACATGGCCTGGTGAAAATGGAACCTGTGTTACCTCTTATGGAGCGCTTAGGCCTTCCTTCGGATAAAAGGAAGATTGTTTTCGGTAATGAAGATAACAACATCCGCACATTCCTCGAAACAGAATCTGGCTACCTGTTTGGAACGCTTCAAGGTTTATTCAGTTATGATGAAGAAAAAAAAGCGTACAGTGAAGAGTCGATACTCACCAGGCCGGGTGAAATACCAATTGGCACTTTGGAAAGAGATTTATTTGGAAACACATGGGTTGGAACCTGGTCAGGGCAGATAAGTATACTGAATCCAGAAAACAACAGGCATATTTCTTTTAGCCCTTTTCGGAGATCGAATATACGAGTGCGCGATTTGTTTAGCGACAGTAAAAACACCATGTGGATTGCCACTCAAGAAGATGGTATCTATACTGTGAATGCAAATGAAATTGATTTTGACAATCCGGCATCGCTGAAATTCAATCCTATTTTCAATGATAAAAAAATGCTTCCACAATTTCTTCCAATATTATATATGCATTGAAGGAAGATGCGGATGGAAATATCTGGGCCGGGGCTGATAACGGTTTGAACCACTATGATCGTTCCTCAAAAAAATGGACACGCTATGCCAATATTCCCGGTGATGCATATAGCATTCATGGTAATGATGTGCGCTCTTTGGCTTTCGACAAAAAAGGCATATTACGGATTGGTACCAATGGCGGAGGATTGAACCGTTACAATAAGGCCGAAAATAATTTTACGCATTTCACTAAGGAGAATGGATTGCCCAACGATGCCATTTACACCATCCTTTGCGACAACAACGGCATGTTATGGCTGGGTACAAACCACGGTTTGTGCCGCTTTAACCCGGATGATTATTCGTGCAAAAATTTCACCTTGAAAGATGGCTTACAGAATTATGAATTTAATACCGAAGCTGCATTAAAGCTGAAAGATGGAAGATTGCTTTTTGGAGGAGTGGATGGCTACAACGTCATTGACCCTGCGAAGATTAACAATGTAAAATCACTTCCCCCAACTGTTGTTATATCTTCTATCAAAATCTTTGACCGAGAAGTCCCACAGGGTGATGGCTCCTTAAAATTAAAATACACCGAGAATAGTCTAACATTTGAATTTGCCGCCCTTAGCTTTTACCGCAACCAGGATAACCGTTACGCTTATAAGATGGAAGGCATAGACCCCGACTGGATCTATAGCAACGACAGGAGATTTGTAACCTATTCAAACATCAAGCCGGGAGATTATATTTTCAAAGTGAAAGCCTCCAACAGTGATGACGTGTGGAATGAAGAAGGAGCACAAATGATCATAACTATAACGCCTCGTGGTGGAAAACATGGTGGTTCCGCATTGGGTTTTGCTGTTTGTTATGATGACCGCGTTATGGCTAATAGGACGCAATTACGGCTTCCTGCGCAAGAATAAAATTAATTCTCGAAAAGACTGTAGACCAGCGAACAGCAGATTTGCGCGCTCAAAAGTGAAATTGCAGAACAGCAAAGAACAAGCGCTGAACAATCTGAAAAAGCCAAACATCTGTTCCTGGCGAATATGAGTCATGAAATAAGAACTCCCATGAATGCCATCAAAGGCATGACGGATATTCTCATTCGACGTAAGCCGAACGAAGATCAGAAAGAGTATCTAAACGGCATCAAACAATCATCCGATTCATTGGTTGGTTATCATCAATGATATTCTGGATATTTCAAAATTGAAGCCGGCAAAGTAGAATTAGAACAGAAGCCTTTTTCCGTAATGAATTGGTGCATAATGTACACACCATCATGCA
>JADJOZ010000028.1 GCA_016713525.1 Bacteroidota bacterium
GCGTAATGTCTATTAAGGATAAGGATGGCAGGGAATTATCTATAGATGATTTTATTGACTTTATACCTTTTGAAAAGGTGTCGCTACGCTATCCAACGGTATTAGCATTGAACATATTGGACAAGATCGTTACAGTGTTAACTCGGAATTAATTGATATAAATTTCCAATCAACCACAATACCCTCCTTATGATCTTCGCAATGAATTTGTTAGCGCAACGCCGATACATTTTGGAGCTACTGTTTTAGGGGAGCATCTGGTTTTATTCCTGACAAACCTTTGTTCTTCAGTTATCCTCTCCATTACAATGGGGGGAACATATGTTAATTGATTGTCCACCATACCTTCAACAAGCATTGAATGCAAGAGGATTATCAATACGGAAATTCGTTCCTTATTTTTAACCCATATACATGACGACCATTGCAATATTTTTCCATTATTGAGATTATCAAGCAGAATAAAACTTCTTACCACTAAGAAATATTTTGGATGGCAATGATGAAATTGTCACTTCAGACTTTAATGCCTGTTGAAGATATTTCTGAAATGTTTGATTTTGTCGAAGTTACTCCATACAAGACTACCGAATTTTATGGGCTTTCATTGAACCCCATTACACTGTGCACTCGATTCCAACCATAGGAGCAACATTTCGAATGAGTGACCGAGGTCATTCTCATAGTATTGTGTTTATCGAGGACAATAAATCATTTCCAGATATTCAAGAAATGGTGGACAAAGGAATTGTTAGAAAAGAAAAATTTGAGACCATTCAATCCAAATATACGAATCGATTTGATCTGCTTTTTTGCGGATGGAGGGAAGGGAATACTTCATGGTGATCCTAGGGATGCATTGAATTCAAAAGCTGACAGGATTGTTTTTATGCATTTAGAAAAATTGCCACCAGAATTTGACGCTACGTTTTCGCATGCTATAGCTGGAAAAAGATATTCAATTATTCCAGGCAATAAAGATACTTTTATGATCTGAACTATGCAGATTCTAAATGAGGTTTTTCCTAAAATGTCGAACCATTGGGGATCTGCTTTAATGAATAATTTTCGTATTGTTTATGCAAATTCAGGTGATGTAATATTCAAACAAAATGAAATTTCCAATGGACAAATTTTTATTATATTAGGTGGAAGTTGTAGTGTAATGTTCCACGACGGTCAAACTCTCTCAGAGAAAGCAAGAAAGGAAGCAGGAGATTTTGTCGGTGAAATGGCTGTTTTAGACGAAAATAAGGTTCGATCTGCTTCTATAGTTGCTTCCACTCCTGTAGTATTATGTGCTATTGATGAAAAACTTTTCCATGAATTTCTAGTTTCTGAAAATCTAACTGAAGAGATGAGAAACTTATGGAAGACAAGGTCGGAAATAGAAAAAATTTTCGCCTTTAGTGATTTTCAGATAATGTGAATGATAGAATTGCAAGAATTGCCAAAAGGTTGTTTATCCCAGAGGGAGAAACTGTTGTTGCACAAGGAAGTAAAGACCAAGATTTCTTATATAATAATTTCTGGTGAATTTAGTGTTCGCCACAATGATGTTAAAGTAAAAGATTTAAAGATGGGAGATATGTTTGGTGAATATGCTTCTATTGAAGATTCTGTTAGAAATTCTACGGTAACTTCTAAGACAGCAAATGCTGTTTTTAAAGTAAGCAAGGATGATATGAGAAAATAGTAGAATCCATTCCTATATTTCATTTTAGCATGCGTGAAATAATGATTCGCCGCTCTCGCGAATTGAATAAAATGAAAAAGCAAATCTAAAAATAAATGAAAAGAAATGATTTGAACTTTATTTTAAATAAATGAATATAAAATCAAAAACTTATTCTATAACAAAATTCTTAAAGGAAATCTTTCTTTAAATTTTATTAAATAATAGAATTCAAGATATAATTTTTATGATATTAAATTTGATGAAATCAATTTGTATTTTTTATTTTTCTTTTTAACAGTAGTGGCTATTCATTCTAACCCAAATCATAAATTAACAGAATCAGATAAAATTCAATTTTTTGTTAAATGAATTGGATAAACCTAATTAATCTCAGGTTTATTAGAAATGGAATAGAGTATTCCAGGAAAAGAAGCGAAAGATCATATGCAAAAAAATTGGACTACGAGAGGAAATAAAATAAAAACAGTGGAAGGATTTTATCAACCTGGTAGCCACAAAATCCTCTATAACAAGCAACTCTACTACATTCTATTTCCAAATGGAACCAAAATGGAATCTGCTAAATGGCTTCGTCAAACATTAAAGGATATTGAGTGATTGAAGCTGCAATTTAAGAGAATTGTAATCAAAGTTAAATTCTAAAATACTTCCCTATTTTTAATTTCCCCACTGAATCATAATAGCGATGACAGGAAACAAAGTCATTCCAAAATCAGTAAATTTCTATTCAACCCTAGTAGGTAATTCTGCTTACACAATCCTTTCTAAAATATTAATTTACTGTGCAGAGGTGGTTTAGGATTTCAAGCATTTCAAATTGCTAGAATTGTTAGACTTCTAGATCATTTCTATGGAACTTAGCACAAAGAAATTTCACTCTTTTGTATAATTCTAATTTCTTTGAATCATTCCAAAATTAATGTAAAGGCAATAATTTTCTATCTCCATCCTTAAAATTCCTGGATTCAACTGAATCGCTTAGATGGAAACTCTGGTTCAAAAGACAAATAAGTAGATTCGAAGATTAGAATTTTCTAAACTATTGGAACTTTTTTTAATCCTATTTAATTCTTTTAACTTGAAGCAAAAATCTAATAGATGAATCGAAATATAAAATGTGTGATAAATATATATTAAAAAGGCTGGAATAAACAAAATAAAATGGTTGACAAAATTTTTACCATTATGTCACAAAATACTTGTTTTAGAGAAATTTTTTTATTTTTCATCCTTGTATTATTTTGTTTATTCTTCCGTCGATTATTGGAATAGATAAAAAAAAGGATAGAGAGTTATGATCAAGAAGATTCAAAACATTATTATCGCTGGTATGATCTGTATTTTAGGATCTTGCCAAGTTATAAACCCAGACAAAAAAGACCGATACAAACAATTTACTAATATTAGCTGCGGTTGCTTCTCAATCATCTGCCAGCCAAGTGCAAAATGTAATAGCAGAATCAACTTACAAAATCAGTAACATTGACTTGGGATGCTTATTCCGGTGCTGTAGTTTACAATGTGTATTATACTTGCTCTACAAATACTCAATCTAAAATGCATTGCCAGGACTTTCAACTGTTACTGATCCAACTGTTGTAGCTACAACATCAGGGGCAGTGACAAGCAATGGTATTGTTACAGGTACTTGAAGCATGCAGTTCGAGTATTGTAAATATTGTTAAAAAGCTGATTCACCACTTGTTATACCAGTAAAAACTAGGTCTCCCATAAATTTGTGGTAACAGCTGTCACTAATGGAACTACAGAAACTTCTCCTTCAAAAGTAGCTGAATTGGCAGAAGCGGCTCCGACTCAAGCAAAGCGATTAAGAGGTATTTACATGCTAGGTGGACTTTCTACAGGCTACTCAGCTCCAGTGGCACCAGTTGATCTTTATGATCCAGATACTTCCACTTGGTTTCCTTCTGTTACAACAATGCCAACGCCTGTTAGTTTTGCTGGAATTGCATCTGAAAAGTCAAAATTGTTGTAGTAGGCGGTTATAATTCAACGGAGCTCTCCCTGGCAAAACTCAAGTATATGATATTCTTACAGACACTTGGACTGATAAAACTGCTGGGCCTGCCAGTATTCGAGCAAATCTCGAGTAGCAAATTCAAATGGAAAAATTTATTTTCTGGGTGGTGCAACAGTTGCTGCTGCAACAGCATGGGCTGGAAGTCTTGTCAGATATTTATGATGTAAATACCGATGTTTGGTCAGTAGGAACTTCTTTTGGTGCGGCTAGTTCTGAAAGATCGGCGGTTAATGTTGGAGGTGTTATCTATAACAGTGGCGGAAGATCTGGTGCTGCAGCTGTAGCACTTACTCATGATGGTTATATCATATCAGCAAAATGCGCTAACAGGTGTAGGAGTGGTTGAAGTTCCATTAACTACCGCAAGAAACGGACATTCAATGGTAGGTTATAACAGTCCAACCCTTGGTTCAGAAATTTGGAGTATTGGAGGTGTTACAGCACTTACAGGGCAGGTAGCGGCAGGTTTATTGATAGCGGCAACAACAGCCTATACACCCTCTGTATTAGTTCAAACACTATCTTCTCCTTTTGGGACTGGTGTTACATGGACTGCTACTCCACCTCAACTAGCAGTTGCTACGGGTTTTGGAAGCGCAGTAGTTGATCCAAGAAATGGAAATGTTTACTACGGTGGTGGAATACAAATTCTGTTACACCTCTTTCTCCAGCAGGTGTAACTACATTCCAATCTTCCAATATTGTAACAAAACCAGCATGGACAACTCTAACAGCTATGCCAAATGCTAGATGGGGACATACTGCTGGGATTCCTGTGCAATAGATTTTTCTTTGAATGGATTATTGATTCAATTACTAAGCTCTGGTTAACCATTACCAGAGCTTTTTTATCATGTTTCAATCGGCTTTGATTTTCTACAACGAATCATCTTCCATTTTTAATTCCCATCTTTGGAACATTTCATTATACAAAATTCAATGATTGCGTTAAATAGAAATTTTGATCCTATTTCATTTTGGCTATGGAAAATTCAAATTTTCAAACCTACTTTTCTAAGTAGAATTTTTAAAAATCTTATAAAAATACAAAATGGAGTTGTCATAGATCACTCTTCCCAAGATGGTAAAACAGTCCGAGATTCTGAAACTCAAGAATTGGAATTAGGACAAGAAATAGATCTTTCTCAACAATTATAGTAGCGTGACTCAAAGAATTTAGACCCCAAACCGCAAGGAGCGAGAGAATTCAAGTTAATTCCAGCGAAAGTCCATATTGGAGAATATCCTCTTCGGAGGAGCCCGCTCATTATGGCAACAGAGAAGAAAGACTCGTCTAGGGTTTCTACGCCAGTTAGATTCTTCGGAATTTGATTGGAACTGGTAAAATTCTAGATGAACCGAAATGATAAGTTGGCTTTCGGCCAATTTCAACACGAGAGTTTGATCCTGGCTCAGAAACTAACGCTGGCGGCGCGTCTTAAACATGCAAGTC
>JADJOZ010000029.1 GCA_016713525.1 Bacteroidota bacterium
CTGTCATTGAGTAGTACGTTATTATACCGATTTTCCCGAAACAAATTTTATGCTGGGTATCTTACGCTGAACATTTTACATTCACAATTTCCTTTATATTGAGGCTTTACATTTCAAAGAATTTTCTGAGCAAAAACATATTAAGACTTAACTTTATTCTTAATTTTATTTCTTACATGTCATAAGCAACAATTGGAGTTCGGAGGTTGAAATGTATACAGTATGCTGCAGGATGGAGCTTATTCAATAGCACATAACAAGAACTGAAAATTAATTAATGAACCTAGAAAGCAAATAAAAATATGACTGTGTGATCTCATTGCATTTTCATTTGATTTCTTAGAGTTATCAAGAAGACAATGTACTCATTTTTGCTTGTCATGTATGCACAAATTTGAATCAACAATTGGTAATTACACCAATTGAGATATGTTAATAACTTTTCTATCAAATTTCTTGATATTCGAATCCAACTTATTATTACAACTCCAATAGAGAATTAATCTGGTAACAGGTTAAAGATAATTAATGATTGCATTCAGGAATCTGCTCCAGAATCCTTGGAGAGAATATGATTAGGGATTCATTTATTAAAACATACACAAGTTGATTTTAGAATCTAAAAAAATCTGCTACGAATTTGACCAAAAAGTAATAAAATTTTTCCACTCCTAAATTTTCATCATGGAAAAATTATATCTGTCCGATATGATATTGGTAAAAAGTTAGTGTAAACGTAATTTCTTTGCTAAACAACTTTCAATCTGGTATTGATAGTATTTTTTAACCTTTCTTTCCTTGGAAGGAAAGCACAAACGCCTTTTGATGCAAATTTATCTATAAGTGATAACACAGGAATTTTTAGTATTGTTATTCCTGATTCTACCAATATTTCAGAAATCGAACTGCAAATTGGTTCCAGTGAAAACCCTTCGGAAGTATTTGAGCACACCCTTGTTTATGATCAAACAACAGGATTGCCAACCGGACTTTCCTATTCCAGAGATGGCGCAAACATAAACCTGGGACTTGGTACACTGGTACCACTAAATATTTACTATGTTAAGACCTCGACTTAAAAACGGCAGTGGCAGTTGGGGTGATTGTATGAATTTGTTGGGAATTGACACAACTGCAATTTATAATAACAAAAACATTTATGAATTTTAACCTTCAAACACATTTTACATATGAAAGCACATATAAAAGTCTTACTTATTGTCTTAATAAGCCTGGAATTCAATGGACGGTTACGCAGTGTCATTACAAAAACTTGGTCTGAAATACAAGCACCGATTGGAACAATTCGGGAAACTGGGTAGGGGCATAGTCGCAGACTCTAGTGATAATATAGTTATAAATAGCAATGCTCCTAACAATCTTATTTTGACGCAAAATCAAAAATCACTAATCTAACTATTAATGGTGATACAGTGGATCTAGGTGGGGATTTACTTTTGAAATTACTGAAACTGCTTATTTCAATGGAGGATTAGTCAAGAATGGTATGTTAAAGCCAACAGGCCTTTTTTATGCCATTTTGCGGGGCTTACTTTTTAGATGCAAGAATTGGCATTACTTGCGGATATTTTCACATGAATTCCAGAGCTTATAAAAGCCCGTTTTCCTGACTCTACCGAGCTGCAACGTCCAGTAGTACAAGTGGTAATCACTTCGAAGATAGCTTAACAATCACCAACAATGGGGTGGTTATTTCAATATGGGTTCAAGCGGGAAGATATTTATGATGGTCCGGTATCTTTTGTATAATAATTCAAGCAAAGAAATTAGGACTGGCTTCAACTGATACCAGCTACTTCAATAATAATATAATTGTAAACGCATTAAAAAGGGAATTCGGTGTAAGCGGTGGGTTAGTATTCTTGCAAGTGAAAAAAACTATTTCAGTAGGTACTTAGCAGCAATTATCTGACGCTTAAAAAATTTATACAACTAGGTAGCACATCACAAACATTAACTTTATTCTGGCACTGGAGTGGTGTCCTTAGGAAAATTGCATTTTTAACGGGAATTTAATCATCAATGCACCAGGAATTCTTACAAAATCCAGTACCTATTATGGCAATACAACATTTAATAGAACAGGTTCTGCAACAAATTTTCACAGCTACGGTTTGAATGTCTATGCAGGAAATGTGACCTGGGACAATGCCGGAAATGGGGGTAGAATGCGTTTGGCCTCTGCTGCTCCGGATACCTACATGGGTGATGCTACGTTCAGTGCTACAGGCGGACAAGATTTGCAAGTGGCTTGTGGGTGATAATACTTTTCAGAAACATCACTATCAATAGCAATAAAGTGGTGTTTAATACCAGCACAGGAAAAGTTACTTTTACAGGAACCAATAATCAAACCTTAAATGGCAGCTACAATTATACTTTTAAAAATGTTGTTCTCAACAAGTCTTCTGGTACTGTTACAGCAAATACCACATTGAGTATTGATGATTCTCTGATTTTTATACAAGGAAATTTAATAACTACATCAACCAACTTACTTACCATGAAGCATGGGTTCAAACTCATGGCATCGAATAACAGTTTTGTGAATGGACCGGTGAAGAAGATAGGAAATGCTTATTCGAATATCCTATCGGCAAGGAAGCAGTTATTTGCCACTCACCATCAGCGCACCATCAACATCTAGTAGTGAGTTTGGCGGAGTATAAAATTGATTCACTTGGAGTTAATTCTGGTGCAAAGGATACAACACTTGGATATGTATTCAGAGATCGTTATTGGACATTGAATAGAACATCAGGCCATCCTCTGTGATACGTAACATTATCCTGATGGCATTGCAAGCTATTAGATAGTATTGCAACTACTTGTTATTGGGACGGAAGTAACGGGCGAATCTTGGGCAAGAACTTATTCAAGTACAGATTCTTCGGGCACCATGAACCTCCAATTCTGTAAGAAGTTTTTCTGAATTCACTTTTGCTTATAAATCTATTGCCACCATTCCAAGTGCTCCATTTTCTTGCTTGGATATTCAAACTCAAGGGCAATTACAATATTGCTCGCCTAGCAGGAGCCCTATTATGCAGAATTACCACAGACATTGATCTAGCAGTTACAGGACCAACTGGTTCTTTATTTTGCCAATACCAGTCAATAGTGGCAATGCTTTAGAAGGGTACAGTAGTTCAGCTTCTGCCAGTCCGAAGTGGTGGGAAGAGGATTGCCGCGCTTTATCAACATCGCATACAACACAATACAACCCAAATTTTCTGAAAAGCATGTTCATGTTTACTTTGGAACCCGGAGCAGCTTAGGTACAAAATTTAAGGTCGGGAGCAAGCTGTAATTTTGAGGATTACAACGGGATCAAAAAATCTTGTGGTGAAATTTCGTTGTCGATGATTGGGGAACCCTCTGAAGCCCTTATTGCTAACTGTGGAAATTTCTTGTTTCAGTTACGCAGGATTTTTCAAGGCCCCCCAAACCTCGTGCTGTTGTATTAGAGAACTGTTATGTTCATAAAGAAGTCAATGGAAATGCCCCCGGAATAGGATATGGATGCTGGGCACAGGTGGATTTGATGATACATATTCGGAAGGAAACATTTCCTATGAAAATGTAATTTTGATGATTGAAGCAGCTGATTGATGTCAGGCGCTATCCAAATAACTGGAATATAAACAAATGTAGTTTTACTCAGTTCTTTTTAAGCGAAGATATAAATATGCACAATATTGATTATCAAGTGTCGGATCCCCCTAATTCGTCAAATTTGAATTTTTTTTGTTATGATGACCATACTTGTTCAGGCGATGTTTTTTACGGGCCCAAATGTACTTCTGATATTTCCATTAATGGTTGATTGCACCGATTCACCCACTCTAAATGACTGGTAGACAGATGCGGAAGAAATACAGATGTATGATAATGGAGGGCCAATACCTTTATCACTAATAGTATATTCCATAAATATATTCTGAAAGATAAGCTGGGCAGTAATATTTCGCTTAATTATCCTCTCGTGAGCATATAAACGGAGACCCAAGTTATGAAATAAAAAATCGAAAACTGTACATTTAGTACTCCACTCTTATGAACCTTCTGATTTTCTTAAATAATACTCCATCAATACCAAACAGTTCACTTGATAATAGAGGTGGCTATGCACGAGTTGCAAACAATTATATTGAAGCTTGTGTGGGAAAATGCCGACTTACATTAACCCCCAATACATATTCCTATAAGACAGGATTAACTGCGGTTACTCAACCATGTGAAGTTTACTTAAACTTAATTGAATCCGGAAATACCAACACATTACCCATGACATTAAACAGGAGCGCAACACCAAATAGGAAGTTTTATACAGTGGATTGACCACAGCACGAATTTCAGGCTGTCTTTAAGTCCAGGTCCCGGGTAGTTCAACTTTTGAGTTATATTATTCTGACCCAATCCTAATCAAGATATAGCTACACAGGTCAATATGGTCATGTCGAATGAAAATTATTTCTGGCTACGATGGTGAAATTATAACAGATCAAAATCTTGTAACTATTCCGGGTTATGATAAGCCAGGCCTTTACGGGATAGATGTTTTAGGATTCGATACACAAACCGCGGAGTTTAAAACATCTGCCTGGCAGCATATTCCAATAATAGTTAAACCGGATGACTCTGTTAATATGAAACTGTATTTTAACATTAAAGACAGCTTTAAAGAGTTTTAGGAGTATCTTCTGATCGGGGTATTTAAGTAAGTTGAATTTACTGGCAGTTTCCCCCTATTTGGAGGGAGTGATATAGCTGAAGGTGGTGATGGATGGGAATATGTGGAAGTTGACCTGAATGGTGATATTCTTGATACTACAACACCAAAGAATCAATCTTAAGCAAAATAAATTTGATGGAACTAAAAATACTATTACCTTTAGTATATATATGGGTCCCGATCCAGTAAGTACTTCGACAGTTCGGGGGGTATTGATATGGGTGGATGATATTTACATAAAGAAACATTCACATCCCTTTGGTGAGAATTTAATTGTGGACGGCTCTGTAGAAAATAGTTCAAATGCTGATTTTAAGGCAACTCCCTCTGAAAAGTGTAGTTGGTATTCTGAAGCAGCTGTGGCAATGTCAAATTGTGATCCCCTTAGAATAACTACAGGCGCAAACGGGGAAGTGAAAAAATGACCCAACTTTACGTCATATTGATGGAGAGCCTATCTTTCAAAGTGGTAATGGGGGATGATTTTTCAGATGCTGGAATTGCAAGCACAGAAAGAAAATCTGGTAATAATGCTATTACACTTAGATTACCAGCTTTTTGAAAAATGAAGCTTGTTGTTTTGATTATCCAGTTGACCCTGAAACCACTGTAATTGGAGCCAGTACCGATATTGATTTTACAGACATGTTTCCATGTAGCAGTTATGCATCAAGCCCTTTAGATTTTAAAATACAACGATGCCATGTTCGTCATCAACAGCTATTATTGAAAGAAGAAATTCTAGTTTCTGCAGATTTGGTACTTTGCGGCAATTTGACTTTGCTGGGTTGTCAAACTGTTTTAGAACCCGATGTTAAAATTATTGTGCCAAATGGA
>JADJOZ010000030.1 GCA_016713525.1 Bacteroidota bacterium
TGTAAACCTTTTTGTCAACTAAAACGTTATATAGTCATGAAAATGAATGAATTATTTGCCGAGAGGTTTCATGCTGCCAGAGTATTAAATGGATTTTCGCTTCAGGATCTGGCGGATAAATTGGGAAACAGGATTTCACAACAAGCACTTCATAAATATGAAAAAGGGGAAGTAGTGCCTGCTAGTGAGATGATTGGATATTTATGTGAGGCCCTTAAATGTCAGACCGGACTTCTTTTTCAGGGAAACTAAAGTTGAGGTTGGAGATCTGTGCTTTCGGAAATTGGACAAGTTACCGGTTAAAGAACAAAACCGGATTGTTGAGTACTCCAAAGACGTATTAGCCCGCTATCTGGAACTGGAAGAGATTCTTGGGATTGAAACCCGGTTTACTAACCCCCTTGAAGGATTTTCAGCACTAGCAACTTTTGATGATGTGGAAAAGGCAGCAACAATTGTAAGGGAAAAATGGAACCTGGGAACAGATCCAATTTACAATACCATGGAGCTTCTTGAAGATAATCATATCAAAGTAATTCCTGTTGAATCGGAAGATAGTTTTGATGGGATGCAAACCTGGGTGAATCACTCTATTCCGGTTATTGTTATTAATACCAGCAGACTCAAAGTAAAAGAACGTATTCGTTTACTGTACTTCATGAACTCGGCCATTTGCTTTTGCCTATGGATGGTTTGGATGAAAAGGCCAAAGAGAAATATTGTAATCAGTTTGCGGCGGCCATGCTATTCCCAAAAGAAGCTGCTGATAAGGAACTGGGAATGAAGAGAAATAAAATGTTCATTCAGGAATTTGGTGAATTAAAAAGCAATATGGCATTTCTATTCAGGCTTTAATCTATAGGGCTAATGATCTTGGTATTATTTCCAACAGCTATGTCAAGCAATTGATATTTTTAATGGAGAGCAATAATTGGAAGATTGTTGAGCCGGTAGAGTATATCGGAGATGAAGGTTCAAATCGATTTAAACAACTTTTATTCAGGGCACTTGCCGAAGAGCAAATATCAATGAGTAAAGCGGCTGTATTATATAATCAAACCTTGAATGAATTTCGAAAACAAATCATGATAGTGGAATGAAAATCGCTATAACAGATGCATGCATTTTTATTGATCTGCATGAGCTAGAACTAACATCTGAACTTTTTCCCTCAATCTGGATATTCATACATCCACTGAAGTTTATAATGAATTGCATAGTCATCAACGTGAAGTTTTGAAAGATTTTATATCCATTTCAAAGCTTACAATTCACATGATCTCAGAAGAAGAGAGATTGGCCATTTTCAATTCCAAACTTCCAAAATCGCTTTCAGAAACCGATAAAACGGTACTTTTTCTGGCAGCAAAATTAAAGGCCTTTGTTTTGAGTTCTGATAAAACAGTTGGAAAATCCGCCACTCGAAAAATTGCAATATCTAATCAGTGTAAATATGATTTATCAGAATAACATGGAATTGGTAAGAGAGTTGGAAAAACGGGTGTTGCTTTGGCAAAGATAACTGTCCAAAATTTGCATAAATCATTCAATACTCCTTTTTTGTTACTTAGGGGGTCAATATGCCGGAATAAACTGTTTCAAGGGGGTCAACATCCCGGAATAGACTTTTTCATGGGGGGGTGGCCTCGTTTACCGGTAAGAACCAGATTGATCCGGAATATACATGCTGTCTAGACTACAGCGTAGCCAAGCAAGGATACCTGGTAGCATACAGGTTAGACAATGAAAAATCACTCCTGGATGGGAAATTGGTTTGGGTTTAGGGGGGGGGTGCGACTTTTTCTATTACATTTGAGCGAAACAATAAAATACATTTACATATGGAAAAGCCCGTAATATCAGATTTGGAAATTTCTTAACACTGTGCAAAAAAAGTTGAAATTGAAAAACAATTGGAAACTTTACTAAAAGAAAGAGCATTCCCACATTTTAGCTCAAAGAAATTTATTGGAGACTTAGGCGAATATTACGCGAAGATAAATCTGGTTCATCTTTTTGAACCGGACACTTTAAAGGTTATGGATGTATCTAATGCCTCTTGTGACATGCAAGGAATACTGAAGGATGAAGTAGCTCAGGATTGGGAAGTTCCAAAAGAGGTTGGCATTGAAGTAAAAACACGTTACCATCAGTTGGGCAGTCCCCACTTGAAAGGTTTGCATCCTGAAAAATTCGACCTTTTGGTTTTTGTATCATTAAATCATGATTACTCTTGTCATTATGTAGGTGTGCTTAAAAAGGAAGATATTATACCCGATAAACAAATGCGAATATCCTTTTCAAATATTGCGTCAAAAGTGGTTTATCCTAAAAATAGTAAATTTGAGGAGCATAGTAAGGGTAGGGAGAATTTAGAGCTACCAAATATTAAATTTTATTTTGCAAATACGCTCAATGTATTGCTATTAGAAGTTTATTTGAAAGTTCGATATTATTTATATACTTTAGACATAATTTATTAAAATAACGAAAACAACAGCAGGTCGAGATGAAATATTTTACATACATTTTTGTACACATTATATTAGTATATAGTTGTCAAATTTCGCAGGCACAAAGAGGTCAGGGATCAGAACTTTTAGCTGGCAGAAGCTCACAGAAAGAATTCTGAATATTTACAAGCAATTGATATTTATACTCAAATTATAAATACTACCACTTTAAATACGAAAGCATATTTAAGCAGGGCCGAATGTTATGAAAATGTGGATCAGATTGACAATGCTATATACGATTTAGAAGTCGTGTATAAAACAAGGAAGTCAGATGGGAATTTAAATCTTAATTTGGGAAGATTGTATGGGAAAAAGGGACAAATTGATCTTGCAATTGAAGTATTAAGCATGAATACCACGCTATCAAAAGCACCGGAAGAAAGTTGGATTTACCTATGGTATTATAAAATTCTTGATAGTCAGGCAGATATTGTTCTGTCTGAAATGAATGCAAATAGTAATGTCCTAAAATTTAAGAAAAGTTCCATATTGTTATATTTGGAAGGCATGGCACTTGATACTTTGCATAAAAAAAGACTCGGCTGATAAAAAATACTCTAGTCCTTGCATGATTCTTCCATCAAATATAAAGAATACAATAAAATAAGCATGGTAAATTAATTGAATTGATACCATATCAGATGCATTATAAAAACAGAGCCGATAGACTTTTTAAAGATAGCAATTTTGGTCTATATACAATTAATTTTTATAAAGAGGTCTTACAAATCGATTCCCTCAATTATGATGTAATTTTAATATAGGTTTATGTCACTTTTATAATAAGAATTATATAGAAGCAAAACTTACTTTGATAAAAGTTTAAGATTTTACTCTACCAGACCTGAATTATATTATTATTTGGGTCATATAGAACTGTTAAATGGGAATCGGGATGAAGCATTACGAAATTTTAAAAATGGTATAGAACTAAGATATGATAACGCAAGAATATATTATGAAGCAGGTACATGTGCGAGAATGAAGACAAATTATTCTGAAAGTAAATTATACTACCAACGAGCTATCGAGAAATTTGAAAATTCTGATTTAACAAATAGTGAAAGGGAAGATATTAAAGCAAATTTTAAGTTAGTTAATCAGTATGAAATAGAAAGAAAACGAGAAAACATAATTCCACAAATAACGATTAAATACCCTTTTACCAATAAAAAGGGTGTACTCTCATGGAATAGGGGCGCAGTTCGAAAAGTTGAATTCGTTATTGAGGACCAGAGCCCTATTCAAAAGGTGGAAGTTAACGGACTTTCAAAAGCAGTTGATTCCACAATAAATAATCCAGTTCTAACACATGATTTCAAATTGACTGACACTGAAGGGATTTTTGTATTTTCAGATATTTATGGAAATGTGAACGATGTAGTATTTGATTTGCAAACCACTGATAGCGTCAAAATTGAGCTTCATAGCCACCTCAGAATATGAATAATGAATTGGTTACTGAATTCCCATTTTCAGATTCAATTATGGTGAGTGGACAAATATTAACTAATATTCCACATGTTGCAATTTATGCAAATGGAACCAGATGTTTAGTAGACTCTCTAATTCCAAATCCTGATTTTAAAATTGTAATACCTTATAACGCGATTTTAGATTCAGTAAAGATCGAGGTAGTTGACCACTTAGGATTTCCACTTCAGTTCCTTTTCAAAATCAATCATAAAGAAGCTCTCAGAGTAGCTGCTAATCAGATGGGAAAGACTTGGTTTGATTTTATAGAAAATAGTGAAATATGAAATTGAATCTTCGCTTCAAGGCCCATCAAAAGATTTTACACTAATTACAGAAGTTTTGAAAGATTACAAAATAGACTATGTTTGGCATAAAAAAAATCTTTCAAAGCAGCAATTCGAGCAATTTATGGTTGAAGAACTGGCCTCCAAAATTAAA
This sequence comes from Bacteroidota bacterium, assembly GCA_016713525.1. Classification (GTDB taxonomy): domain Bacteria; phylum Bacteroidota; class Bacteroidia; order AKYH767-A; family OLB10; genus JADKJB01. The sequence continues at coordinate 4,431 of JADJOZ010000030.1, forward strand.
ACAAACAAAGTCAACTCTTTAATACTATGGTATGCTGGTCATGGTCATTATGATGGATATTCCTCATATTGTATTCCAGTTGATGGAGAAAAATCTAAATTATCATCTTTATATCCGATTGATCATTTGAAAACTCCACTACAAAGGATGAATTTAAATCATTTGTTGGTCATTACCGATGCGTGTCAGGCAGGAGCGTCTGTTCGAAACGTGAGAAGTGGCGCTGAAGAACTGAAAATGCGATGATATAAACTTCAAAATAAAATCTGCTCAAATTTTGACTTCGTCTGCTTTTGAAAACGCTGACGATAAATCCGATTTCGCATCGTATTTCGCAAATCTTTTACGAGCAAATTCATTATATTGTATTCCGATAGATCGAATTGCGGCCAAATTAAAAGAACGGTTTAAAAACAGCCTTCAGGAACCTAAATTTGGAACAATTGATTTTCTTGAAGAATTGGATGGAACTTTCTTTTTCTTAAAAAACTAGCAACACACTTTTTGTTTAGCAAAATATATCATGAAATCCATTCAAAGACTTTTCATATTTATTTTGATAAGCGCACTGGCTAACGATTAGTGAACAAGCAAATTCACAAAAAATACAATTTGATAACTTTAAGACATCAAGAGGTCTTTCATCCAATTTGTAAATGCTGTAAGTTCTGATGAATTTGGATTTTTGTGGCTTGGTACGGATAAGGGAATTATCAAATTCGATGGAAACAGATTTTATAAGATCCTTGGTGCAGATGAAATAGTTAATGATAAAATATTTTCTATTAAGGTTATTACCCACAACAATATTTGGATGGGTATGAAAAATGGGAAAGTGGCAAGATATAATGGGCAAATTTGTTGAGTACATTATTGATAAGTCAAACTGCTCGAATGCCAATCTTTTCCTTGATTCAAAAGATAGAATCTGGATTGCTACTGAGGGTGATGGGGCATACTTAATCTCTAACCCGCATGAATATTTAAAAGAGGAGATAAATATAGAACATTTTCATAAACTTCAGGGGATGCCTTATGATGTCTATGAAGTTGGTGAAGATCTAAAAGGGAAATTATATTTTCTGACAAAACCCGGCATAAAAGTATTCGATGAGGATGAAAATAAATTGCTTTTTTTCAGACCCAATAATTTGCCAAGGTTTATATATAATTGTATGGTTGCTGATTCAAATGGAATTTATTTAGGTGCAAATCAAGGAATCGTTTACCTTGATTTTATCCAGAAAGGGAATCCGGTAAAATCTGTTTTTGAAGGCCCGGATTTTGAAAATATTAGTTGCGTTGTACGGGATCAGGGGGTGCTATTTGGTTTTGGAACAAAAGATGCAG
>JADJOZ010000031.1 GCA_016713525.1 Bacteroidota bacterium
AACTATCTTTTGCTCCCAAGTCAATTCTTTACTTAAGAAATCTTTTATAAATTTTTCAGTGACTGAAATCTTTATAAGAAATTCTATCCTCAAACACCTTATCGTTTGCATACAATCATATTTGTCAAAGGCTAATTGATGTGGTAACTTTGATAAAAATTTGAGGGCACCCTGTGAATGGATTTAAATTCATCATAATTCGTATTTCCCCTAACTTTCTCAAAGAGTGTTTCGAAAGAAATTAAGTTGTCTTTTGCGTCTTCAATTGCTAGCTGTAATTCCTGAATTTCCTTATTACTGATCCTTCTAAGTGATTTGGTTTAAGTGTTGGAATTATTTTATCTAGTTGTTGGGTAAAGTTTGCCACTTGTGCCTGGTTGGCATTATGGATTTGATTAGAAGGCAATTTAATTTGTAAATCTCTTGCTACTCGCTTTAAGGTTTGATTGGTTGGGTCTTTCAATGCTTTGTTATTGGCCTCTTGAAATTTATTTTGAATAATAAAGCAGTCTTTGAGAGGTTGTAGGTCTTGTCTTTAAATTTTCAAGAGTTTTTGGTAAATGTGAAATTGAGTTGTCAACTAAACTTGGGATATTTATGGTGTTGAAAATATTTTCTTCAATTAAATCTAGAATTCTTGATTTACCTGATCCATTTTTCCCAACAAGAGCGACTACATTTGAAAGTCGTTGCATATTAATTTCACCAATCCCCCTTGTTTTTAGTAATTTGTTCCGATAGTTTTATAGTTTCAAATCTCATTTAAAAAATATTTTAGTTGTCAAAGTAATTTAGTAACATTTTTAGCTAGCACTATTATTATACATTTAACTACAATTTCCAACTAATTGGGTGGAAATTGTAAGTTGCTATCATTTCGGGGGTGTAATAATAAACATTGCGATCAAATCTCAGTTATTATTACTTACTTTTTCTCGCCAATTTGCTCTAGATTGTAGAGGATTATTCAGAAGGAATGCGGCGCTTCCTCTTCCAAATTGACTAAAAATACACCATAAAAACCAATTGCCTAATTTTGACGACAACTTGAATTTTGTTAATACATTAAATTTTAAAAGCTTACAAATTCCGATACCTAGAAAAGCAAGGGTTTACCCTTTAAATGTTGAAAACTTTTTTCGAAATTGGCGTAAGGAGCAGCTCAAAGCTGCGTTAATGAGTGGTTTGCGGCTAGCCGCGTTAATTAGAAGCTGAGTTGCGGAGAGTAGGTCATTGGCGGCACGCTGCGTCATTTGCAGTAGAGCAGCCCTTCAATGGGTCATTTGTGGCAAGGCCTTACAGGGGGTAACGATTGTCAGGAATTCAGTTTTGTAATGGTGAGGTTGGAATGGTAGTCTTGTATGCGGGAGTCAACATATGCCAGAATCTCTTTGAAAAACACATATGCTTTAATTAAGTCATTGCGTCGGTTGAACTTATACCTTGCAGGTTGCTCGCCAGCATTGGCAAATTTCTGGTGTGTAAAAATGCACGCAAATTTCTATATTTGTTAAGTGTAATGCACTTTTTCAATTGAAAGATTATGAACAAGCCATTGTAAATATTTCAACTGCCATCAAGTTGGAGCCTTCAAACCGTTTCTATTACAAAATTCGCGCCTTGGTTCTTAATCAAAAAGGACAATTTGAGAAAGCAATTGAAGACTATTCTTATTTGCTTGAACTCAATCCACATGATGCTGAATCATTCTATAACAGAGGATGTTTATGGGCTGTCTTAGGAAGTCAAGTAAAAGCAATCGAAGACTTTTCTTCCGCCATAGGTCTGGTTTCAGATTATAAAGATGCTATTTATGCTAGAGCCATCAATTATCAACAAGTTGGTGATAAGCAGAAGGCAATTGGTGATCTTTCACAATATTTGGTACTTAACCCAGATGACCAAGTATTTCTTGACGCCCGTGCAATATATTACACAGAACTGAGGGAATATCCAAAGGCAATAATAGATTATACTAAAATAATCGAACTGGGTCCCGACGAACCAGCATATTACTTTACAGCAAGGGGTCTGTTGTGGGGGAAAATATCGCAGTATGTTAGAGCTGTTCAAGACTTTACAAAGGCAATTGATATTGAGCCAACCAATGCAACACATTATGTTAATAGAGGTGCTGCTTATTTGTCCATAGATGAAACAGAGTTAGCTATGGCTGATTTTTCAAAAGGAATAGATTTGGATCCTTCTAGTTCTGATAGTTTCCAATAATAGAGCGATATGTTGGTCAGATATGGGTAATGAACAAAAGGCTACTGAGGATTATACCAGGGGCATATTGCTTGAGCCCAATGATTTTATAGCTTATTCGAACCGAGGCGCTTCTTACTTGGAGGTGGGAGATTATAATTCTGCTATTACCGATTTTAACAGAGCCATTGAAATAAAGGAAGATCACTCACATGCATACTATGGTAGAGGGTGTTTGCTTCTTCTGCAGGATAACGCTGAAAGTGCTAAAGCAGACTTCCAGAAATCAGTTGAATTTGATAATGAAGGGTCATCAGCTTTTTTGGAGTGGGGATTATTGGAAGTTGAAAATGGGAATTATTCAAAAGGTTTTCCACTGTTGAGTTATGCGCTGAAAACAAAATCGTCTCATCAAACCGTAAACCAGATTGCGGGTTTCTTCCGAAACCAGCCTATGATGGCACTAAACTGGTTAGCAACTATGAATCTTGAAACTACCTTCACATTGATGAAAAATTGACAGGGTCTATTCAAAGTGTGTTACATCTCAGAATGGATTTCAAATATCAATGATAACAAGGAAAAATTGGGTGAACGGACTGCGTTAAAAACTCGAAGGCATAATTAAATATATGATGGGAGATTTGATTTCTTCCTATGATATTTTTTGAGAAGCTTGATGATGATAGTGAGTTGGATTTGCAATTACAGTATTATTATCATAAGTCTGCAATTGAACTTTTCCCGAAAATACCATTTGAAGCCCATACCTATTCGATTCAAAGAGGAATTCTGAATGAAATTGACCATTTTATTGGAAAAGGTGTAACTGATGATGACAATTTGTATTATGCTTCGCTGATATTATTCGAAGCAGAAGATTATCAGAAAGTAATAGACCTTGCAGCAAGTACCAATAACAAGTCGGTTGAGTTATTGAGAATTGCAGCCTCCTCAGCAATTGGTCAGGATACGCAGGTTGGAACGGCTAACATATTAAAGGCATCTTTATGGGATTTTGATCTTCCTGAAAAGGTGGTGCAGGTCAGTAGCAATTATATGGCTTGGATGAGTCAATTAAACGATGTAATAAGGTACTATGAAATTGAAGATGTATTGAATTTGTTGGAATTGTCTAACCTGATCAGAAAAGATTTTGGGAATGTGGAGTTGCGATAAATTAAGGGAAGAAATCAGACTTGAAAGGACCCGGTTATTTGCAAATAATTACGAAGCAAGGATGGCTTCTGGTATTAATCCCAAAGTCCTTAAAGCGAGTGATATTTTAACAAAAGACAGCATCAGAACTAAATTTAATGATATTAAGAAATCGGTAGAAAGCGGCGACCTTGACTGTGCTTCTAGCATAGCCTTAGCAATTTCGGGAAAACAATTGTCAAAAAAGGAATGTCATGATTTTATTTCCTATTTTTTGAATCAAGGCCAAATTAATAAGAAGGACGCTATGTATCTGATGCTATTTACTAACTATGTTTACAACCTTATATCCGAGGCTGTAACGACAGGATTTGAAGCGTCCAAAAAAACGGCATTTAATGAAATGTTTCAAGATCTGATGACGGACTCTTCGAATTGGGTGCTTTTATTTCGTGCACCACTGCCGGAGGATTATGTGCATTAACCATCAAATTAGCAAGTAAGCTAAGTTTCAGACAAGATTCCAATGAGCTACAATTATCTGAATTTTAAAGAACAGTTTATAAAAACTGTCGGGGCCGCTATTGAGGAAATAGGAGAAGAAGAGTTTTATAAGAAGTACCCTGTGAATGAATTGATAGAGCGATAACAGTGATTGTAAGTTCATTCAACCTCGTTCAATGCAGTAGTTATAACAAATGCGATCTAGGCGACTAACTTCTTTCGTTGCAGATTGCTCTTCAGCACCACAAGTTTCTGATTTGGTTCAAAACTTAAGCAAATCACTAAATTTACAAATGGTTTGAATAGGCAGCTACTTTCACAGGGAGTAAAGATGGTTTGTAATTCAGTACTGCAACAGGGGAACCGGAATAGGGGGGGTCGAAAAAATTAAATAATTAAAGCCGGTGCAGGTGGAATACATGTGCCTATTAACAAAATGAGTGCCGCTTTCAATATTTACCTGCTACTGTGCCTTAGGGTAATTCCTAATTCCTGAAAAAAATTAAAGCGGTATACAAATACGTGGTTGTTAAAGATATTCATGCAAAGATGGTTTCAATTTCAGAGGGGTTGTGCAACGGCCACGGCTGTTACCAGCTGGCGTTCTTCGTCACCGGGTCTATATACCACGGCTAATGTTGAATATCTCGGTCATTTTGGTGCTGGCTTGTGAGGAATTGCATATAACCTGATGTACCACTCACCATGAAAGAATTCCATTCGAATCATTCTCAACAATTATACTCTTGCTGAAGTTCCTTTGCTATTAAAACCCCTCACAAAATAAATTCCTGAAGAAACATTTTTAAAGTTAATTTTTTTGATTCATTCAAGATATTTTTAGTTAAAAGTCTTCTACCAAAGAGATCCAATATTTCAATTTTACCATCCAATATTATTTTTTAAAGTGACAAGAAATTCTTCCTAGCAGCGGGTTAGGTAAATGCTCAATCGGTATATTATTTTTATCAATCTCATTTAAACTTAAAGGCTGATTTAATTCAAAACAGCCCATGTCAGGCTGGAATATCGGAGCCGGACGTGGTACGTTATCCAAATCATAAGGTGGTGCATCAGTTAATGTACCCGCATTGAGGCATGGTGAATTAGCTGAAAAGATGAAAATCTGCTAGACTAACAAAATTAGAAAGCTGTCTAGGTTGCCTATACCAGCAAAACCTCCACGGATGTCACTACATGAAGTTTGCAGTCCCCGTAGTTCCACTTGCTGCCACTATTTCAGTTCCCTGGTTTGAATTTCACAAATGCAATTTATTCCAAAAATTGTCGCACTTCCAGAATACAATAGTCCAGTCCCATCGATATTGTTACTACTCAAAGTCTTATTATCTGCTAATGTACAATTTATCATATTCAAATTTGTCCCACCACTTAGCTTTATCGCTCCACCTTGTAAAATGGAGAGGTCCCTCGACCTGATTGATTAGAGGTTATTAAGACATTTTTAAAATATGCCGAATCTCCTCCCAAGGGGATAAACCTGCCCCACCATAAACTCCACCACTGTTACCCATTTGGTTATTATAAACAATAGAATTCTCTAAAAATTAGTTGGGGAGCAGCAATGAAATCCCACCCCCATAAAAAAAATTAGCCCCAACTCCCATTATATTCTCATGAACTGACACATTATTTAATTGGGCTATTGAATTCGCAACCAAATACATACCTCCACCTTGAACTGAACTGCCTCCATTTCCCATATAATTATTAAAAATAAAAAGAGAATTTATCAAAACGGTGTCACAATCATCTATATATATTCCACCCCCTTGTTTAAAAGTACCCCCATTGCCCATTTCATTATGATGCACTAAAACATTATTTATAATTACAGTAGTACAACCTTTCAAACAAATTCCCGCACCCTGATTCCATGAAGTGTTGTCACCAAATGAATTTCCTGAAATATCAACGTTATTAAAAACTGGTGAGCCATATCCTACATAAACACCTGCTCCTGACAAACTTGTATTTGATCCTAAAGCATTGAAAGTTACTGAGGAATTGGAGAGAGAAAAATTTGAATCAGTTGCTACAATTCCTGCACCAACTGACTCAGTGGAATAATTTTCTGTAATGGAAAACTCAGTAATTTTAGGACTGCATTTATACATATGCATACCCCCCCACAAAAAAAAAAACCCAACAGTACAAACCACCACCTGTAATTTTAAAGCCCTTAATTACAGTATTGGTATCTATTGTGACAGACATTATATCACCATCTAAAGTAATCACCGCCTTCAAACCACCTCCATTAATAACTGTATTGGATGAACTCTCATCGCTAAACATCTTTAATATTGGCCACATTTTGGCCAAATATTTTCAAAATAGGTGCCAGGCTGTACCAAAACTGTATCTCCAGTTGAGCTTAGAGTCTAATGTTGTTTGAATTGATGCATATTGTATTGGTACAATACGAATAGTTGCAAAAATTATAGCAAAACAATATTAAAGTGATTAAAAATGTTCTTTTCATTAGGTCTAGTTAACATTGCTAAGGGAATAATATCCGGAATATTTCTAATGAATTTATCCACAATCACAGTAAAAATAAACAATTGGCAATAAACTTCCAAATTGCGGATCCTGATTGTTATCGGATTGGGTTAAACGAATCTCCTGAGGTACTAAGGTGTTGTCTAGAGTACAAAATTGAAAAATTTGGAGATGTACATTTATTAGTTGAAACCATATGGATACTTTTAGTCATCAGGGTTGTTAGTTATGGAGGTAGGATGAACTCAATCCATCACTTTGCGAATCCGCCAACTGGCGGATGTGAGAGCCACTCCCCTGTCGGAATTTGCCGGCAGGGCAGGGCTATCGATTAGCTGCAGTTTATTCCTTCAGTTAACCCAAAACGAAGAAATCAACTCCTTAGAATGATGTACGATATCTGGCTCGTAGAAGATGCTCTTGTTTTACGTTCTACAAAACTTGACCAAGGGTGTATTCCTTTCTGTGTCGTCCTATCATTTTATCATAGTCCTTATAAGGTATTTGCACACTTTGTCCGATGTGAGTAACTAATAACGTCCTATTTCCAATTTTATACTTTCTGATAGAGTTAATAGATAATTCCTCTGCAAGTCCGTTGAAAGTGGTTTCGTATCCTGAGCCAATGCCTAGCAAATATTCATAATATTCACTAGTTGTGTCATTCAATAATGGCAACTCAACCTTGTTTTTAGTTTCCTTCAGAACAAGATAAAATCCTTGAGTGTACTGTGTCAAGCTTTGTAACGAGACTATACTACAGTTTTGTTGATATTCACATATGGATAAATAAATGGGTTTTGCTATAAAAAAAAATTCATTCATACTTTGAGCAATAGTTAACGCCTTTAAAAACTTTTCTTTAGAGTATAATATACTTTGATTTATCAACAAGAGTTGTATCGGTTATTAAGGTCGTGTCCAAAGAAATTCTTTTTGTTTTTTTGAAAGTTGAGTTATAAATGTTAAGACTCGTCATCCCAGTCCATTTTTCACCATTATCGTCTCTGAAGTATGTTTCTCAAAAACTATAAGTCCATCAATTGAAGTTCCTAATTGATAACTTCTATATTGGTCAATGGCTGCACATCAGAATGTCGATTCAGATTGGATAGTAATCAATATAACACTTATTAAAATTAGTTGTCTCATCGTATTGTTTAAATTGCAGCTAAATTCCAAATTCACTCTACAAACCCAAATTATTATCCATGTATGTAACGCCAATTTGCGCTAGTTTGTATGTGGTTATTCAGCAGAAATGCAGCGCATCTCCATTCTAGCCTCCATAAAATACATTATCAAAAATCAATTGCCTAATTTTTGAAGATAAACATTTAATTTGTATTACATTAATTATCAATATTATACAAACTGCTATGTAAAAATAATCAAGGGCGTTAACCACGCAAAAGGGTCCCCAAGTCTGTTGATAGCACTGTGGATGCTTGCAAATAGAATC
>JADJOZ010000032.1 GCA_016713525.1 Bacteroidota bacterium
ACACAAATTGATGAGGAACAAATCCCCAGATCATGATATCCCTGTTGGAGTGGATTTCCATGTCAGCCATTTTTCATTGCGGAGTTTCAAAGAAAAACAGTCTTGGAAAAAGCATGGATTGCTGATGAAACATACAGGGAACATTATTTTATGATATAGTAAGAATCATAAACCAGAAAAACAAAGCTTATTTCTGCCGGAAATGTAAAAGAATCTTACATCTCATGACAAAGGCAGAACCTTTAAAATTATTTCTGAAACGCTCAAAAAAACTGTAGGATATATTGCTTTCCAGTAAGGTATTGATGCAAAACATTACTTGTGCCACAGCACCGGGAAAGAATTTTTATAGCTGGTTTTAGTAAGGAACATTTCCCAGAGTCTGTTAATTTCAAATTTCCTGAACCACCAGAACAGGAATTACGAATAGCAGAGATTCTTCAGCCTGGGACAGATACTAAATATACTCTAACTGATAATCTATGGACATATCTTAAAATATGCTCAAAAGAATAAAGAAAGGAAATGGTTTTGGATTTGGACTTGTTGATTTAAAGGTGAAAGCAGAACACTTAGTGCCCGGGTATTATAAGGATGGTTCTGAAATACTCATTCCACAGGAAAGGAAAAAATCCACGCCGACCAACACCGGAAGAATGTCGGGCACTAATGGGTTATCCTGATAAATTTATTATCAAGGAATATTGGTGTTCAGACATACTCAATTGTATCGTCAGTTTGCGTGAAGTCTTTGGCAGTACCGGTGAAGAAACTGCTATTGCAAAAAGTATGATGGAGTTTATCAGAAGAAATGAAATTAAAAGCAAGATAGGTAAAAAGGAAAACCAGTTTTGGTTGGATAGATGAAAAAAAACAGAAACATTTGATGGCTAATTTAAAGATTCATTAAACCATCATCCACTTAAGGACGTATGTAACTTTACACGGTTATTTGCTTGTATCACCTCCAACAATTAAAGCTATTTAAGATGCCTCAAGTTGAACTTGTAAGATATTGATATTTAATTCAATACAAACCTCATAGTTTATAATTACACGCACACGACTGGTTTATTGATGAGGGTATTTTCAGCTAGGAATTTGCTGATGAGCGGGAAGAGATTAAATTATTTTTCTTTCAACAAATTTTCTTATAAATTTATCAAAATTTAATTTTATGATGAAGAAGATAATCATTTTGCTTGTATTACAGAGCGTATTATTATGTACAAACGGGCTTGCTCAATTTGTAAATATCCCTGATGCGAATTTCCGATCATGGTTAAATAACAATGGTTATGCTTCATGAATAAGTGGAACCTGATGGATACTACATGCTCCTTGATTGTTAATGCCACAAAAGTAAAATGTCAACAAAGCAACATAACGGATATTACCGGAACAAGTGACGTTAACCCGGATACATTAATTTGCGGCAATGTAGAAATTAACTTTTTACCGCCAATTCATGCTTCATTGCTTTTACTAAATGCGAATAGCTGCACGACCTTGCATCGATTGCTAATTTCCCACATCTCTGTTGTCTATCGATATAAATCCAAGTACTAACATTGTTGATCTGACATCACTCCTTTTTCATAAAAACACCTTCGTACCGAACCCGGACTTCACGTCTCAGTGTTAATGGTTGTAAGCTTCAAGCTCTACCAACATTGCCATCCATTAACTTATTTATCTTGTTCACTTAATCATCTCTACACTCTTCCGCCTTGCCATCAGGTTTAACATATCTTGACTGCGAATCCGATTCATTAACAAGTCTACCAACATTACTTCAACACTTACTCATTTGGTGTGCATTCAATAATCTACTAACAAATTTACCAATCACTCCACCCAATTTAAGTTCTTTTTATACTGTTATCAAAACCAACTTACACTTCTTCCGTAACTCCCGTCCACAGCAACATACCTGAACATTGGTTTGGAATTCCATTGTGTAACCTTCCTAATGTGCCGTCAACTCTTTATGATTGCCGTTACAATAATTGTAACCTGCCTGTTTTACCGAATACCTTATCTATATTAAATTGCAGCAATAATCAATTAACAGTCTGACGCCTTATTCTTCATACCTGAAGAACTTTATTGTGGAAAATAACCTGTCTTAACTTCTTTAGCCTTCCCAGGCACACCCAACCACTTTATATTATCATGCGTGAACCAACTTGCGACAATTCCTACTTTGAATTCGGGATTACTTTCTTTTGATTGTTCGAAAATCCACTTACCGCTTACCCGGCATTACCTCAAGGATTATCAACTTTACTGTGACTCCGTAATGTTGTCCAATCTACCCCAACACCATCTTCCGTTGATAATATTTCATGCAAACTCCTGCATAGCGCTGTCAATTCATTGCCGGATCTGCCTGACACGGCTAAACTGCTTAATAATGTACTACACCATTAACAATGCCTTCCATATATTGAAAAAATATCTAATCCCAGTGGACAGGCACTAATCTTTCCTGTCTTCTAACATTGTTCAGATCCCAGAGTCCCACACCCTCTGTGACATCTCTCAGCTTGAGTCAACCATCCGGAAATTGTCCCACTTATTGAAATTACCGGAAATGTATTTAAGATGATAATGCTAATGTGTGAATGACGTGGTGACAGATGAGCTTAAGATTATACCGGTAAAGTACTTGATCTTCGGCTGTATATTTGTTCAGAATTTTTGCCAATAATTCCAGGTGTTTTCTTCCGGACGGGTTAGGAAATTATACTGTCAGGGATTGTACATCGTGTTTCCCCTTTAATGTAATTTGCCATTATCCTTCAAATATTCAACCACTGCAACTGCTAATTCATTTGATTGTCTTGCTGATTTTAGATTGCGTAAACCCGGCTTTGATCTTGAAGCCAAAAAGTATTGCACCATGGACTAGGCACGGCCCGGGGTGCTCTTCGAACACTGTCCTCACGCAGGGTTTATCTGCGAAGCATAGCACCAACTGCGTTACTACTGCTCGGGAGGTATTTTACAGGCTATATTAAGCGGACCCGTCGGTTATCTATCACCCCGCGCAGGCGGGTGCGGTAGCCCTACTTTTTATTTTCCCAGGAGATACAATTACACTGGAACGTTTTGCTTTTACCCTTTCCAATCCGAACAGATTTAATGTTAACATATTAGTAGCACAGCTATATTGTGGTGATACAGTTGCGTCCAGTTAAAATAGCTCCCGCAGTCGATAATCCAACTAATAATACACTTTCAAATGATTTCCATGATGAATTCCTTTGATCCAAACTCGAAATTCATGACTCCTCAGGTGCAGTAGATACGCTCAGAAATGGTTCAACTTTACAGTTTATTTTCAAAATGTGTAATGGTCCGGCAGAAGATATTCCATATCTTGATTTTTGAGTGTAACCCGGATGCCTCATCATTAGTTTTTCTATCGTCGAGTCACCGAGGGTAATTACGCAATTACTTACTGGAAATGTGCTTCGTTTTAATTATCTGATATAAATCTTCGGACCGTTAACGATGAACCGGGGGTCATGGATGTGTACAATTTAAATTGAAACGAAAACGCAGGATTGCCGGTGGGTGCCATCGTCACCAACCAAGGCACATATTTACTGATTATAACCCCTGCAATATCACAAAACTGTTTCTGCAACGCTAACTCTTCCTGTTGGATTGAATGAAATCGAAACGGATAATCCAATACTTATATTTCCAAATCCATCTGAAGGTAATTTTAACATATTATTTAGTAAGATCATACAGAGAAATTAGAATCTTGTTTTATGTTTGAGAAATTATTTTGAATCTAATATTTTTAATACATCAGAAACTATAATTCTTAAAAATATTTCTGGAGGGTATATATTTTATCTGGGTTTTGATGGAGAAAATATAGTTGCAAAAAGTAATTTTAGGACAAAAATGAATGTCCTTGGTTATACGGTCACGGACATCTGGTTTAATGCTCAGAGCATGTTTCTCATAAATTGCTTATAAAAGGTTAAACTTAAAGAAGCAAAACCGATTTTATTTATGAACATTTCTTTCAAAATACCGCAAAACCTACAATATTTGTCGATTGTATTTTCAATGTTGCCTTGGATTTATGCGAGTTATGATGACTATGTTTATTAGGAGTGTGGATTAAAAATTGGACTCTTTAGGACTTTAGTTTGTTTATTATTTAGTTTACTATGGCATTTACTTTATCAACGGGTTTATCAATGAACTATTAATATCTTGTTTATCACAAAATGGTTAAACGACAAAAAAGTTACTTAAAACATGAAAAATGATTTTGCATAGTTGTTTTTCTAGACCAGTCTTTCTGGTTGTGAGCCTCCCAGTGACTTGTACTGAATCACAGCCTCTTGACACAGAGAATTTGACAAAATTCCCCAAACGGTTACAGGGTCAATATTTTAATCTAGATGACAATTCAATTCTGATAATTGACGAAGCATTAATACAAAGGTTATATAATTTAGAAGGAAAAGTGCATATTAATCAACTTGATAGCTCCTTGCAAATAAATGGTGATACAATTATTAACTTAGAAACGAATGACAAGACCATATATTTTCGCGAAGGGGACAGCCTGATCACACATATTCATTATACTGATACCTTGTTTAAAATTGACAACAAGAATGTTGTCAGAAAATGGAAGGGATACTATTTCTTAAGTACTTGTTATGACAAATAAGTTGGGGAAGTCAAAAGTTCAGTTTTCAAAGGGACACTTGTTTTTGAGCAATATCTCAAGCTGAGCAAGAAATGGAGAATCTCAAAGAAATGGCAGAATGCCTACTGATGATACAATCCCTCCATTTAAAATAGCAGCTACGAAAAATCGTTTAAAGGCTTTATCAAGAACAATGGATTGCTGATGTCCAAATTTTGTAAAACAGAATTAAACAGTCATAATCAGGAAAATAATTATTTAACCATATCATGAAAACTATACTTATTAATATTTTATTGATTTTTCTTTTCCAAAGTTTGTCAGCGCAAGTGACATTTCAGAAAGTGTATGAGAATGGATTATATTATTTGTGAATGGGGAGGGCTTTGTTCAGGAAACTACAGATGGCAGCTACTCTATTATTGGTGGCACAAATGGGGTCCTGATATGTATTTAGTCAGGGTTGATATTACGGCGATTTAATTTGGTCGAAGAGTTGTAAGGAGGAAGATGGTTATGACTTCGGGAACTCTGTCAGACAAACTTCTGAGATGGAGGTTTTGTAGGTGTAGGAAGGACTACGAGGTTTGGTTCGGGCAATAATGATGTTTATGCGGTTAAAACGGATGTAAATGGTGATAACTCTGGTCAAAAACTTATGGTGGAATCCGGGTGATGATGAGAAGATTTATTCTGTTTATCAGGAACAGATGGAGGATATATTATTGCAGGAAAGACAGATAGTTTTGGTACGTATGATGTTTTTAATCAGAACAGATATCTATCTGGTAATTCGTTGTGGACCAAAACTTAGCGGAGGATCATTAGGAGATAGAAGGCTTACTTTAGTTCAACCAAACATCAGATGGAGGCTACGTTATAGTTGGGGAAACTTCGATTTCCGGTCCCGGGGCTAACGATGTTTTACTTAATCAAAGTTGATTCAATCGGTAATAGTAACTGGTCAAGAACTTATGGCGACGCATTTATTGAGCCGGGCTATTCGGTGCAACAAACTTTGGATGGAGGATACATTATTGTTGGAAGACTCAGAACGGATCTTCTGTTTGCCAGCGAAAACCGAGAAGCTAATGGAAACGCGTTGTGGTCCAGATCTGCTGTAGATGATGATAATGGTTCCCACATTCGTTACAACAAACTTCGGATGGGGATATATTATTGGAGGATTTCATCATCAGTTTTTGGCGCACCTCATTCGAGCATATTTAATCAAGACAAATAACACAGGGAGATACCTATGGACCAAAACATTTGGCGGCACCGGGTATGTTATTTTCGGCAGTTGAAGAAACAACCGACGGGGGTTTGTTTTGACAGGATCTATGGGGAGTTTCGGGAGCTTTTATAATGTTTATTTAGTCAAAACGGATATCAATGGGAATAGTGGATGTAATGAAATTAGCACACAAACTAATGTAACTATTCACCGGAATGAGTGTCCGCAGTCCGGCAACAGCAACTTAACTTCTCCTAGTTCGATTTGATACTTCCATATATACAGTTATCAGCATTAGCGGTGGGGCGGACAATTGCTACCACAGTAGGTATAATGGTGTAACGACTGATACATTAGTTGCATTTCAAATCCATTTTCTACAAATTGCATATCAAAGCAAATAAAACGAATTCTGAAATTATATTTTATGATATTGGGTCCAAGAAAACTATTGCAACAGAAATTTATGGGGAAATTTCAATAGAACAGATCAATTTGCATGAGGTTTGTATATTTACAGGTGCAGACCAAAGTGGAGTTGATTATAAATGGAAAAAATTTTAAAAATTGAAACATTCCACTGGGTGTGAAATGAAATAACTGACTGAACTACAGGAGCATTAATTCACGGAATTTTCAGGTTAGCACAACACTTGATTACGAAATTCTATGATATTGAAGCAGTGTGAATTTAGGACCAGATAAACGAGATTGAGGAGGGGAGTTTATTTTCAACGAGGCATTTAATAAAATTTTAAAATGAAAAGAGGTACATTTTATATTATCGGCGCACATTGCTTCCATTGAGTTTATTTGCTACAATTAAAACAAGTTTCTGCTCAAGGACGGAAAAAGGTTTTAAAGTAGAAGTGGGAAGCAGATTTGGTAGAACACTTTAAAATAAAGAAAGGGATTACACCTAAATACTAGACATAAAAATTTCCGGCAGTATTTGGAAAATGATTTGGCTAATATTTGAACAGACAGGACTCCCTCCAAACGGCGGACCACCGTGCATATTCACCCATTCGGGATGAATGGTTTATACCCTATTGAAGGAGAATATCTATTTCAGGTTGGGAATGAAGGTATAAAATTAAAAAATAGGATTTACGATTTCCTCCTCGTGTTTCAACATGCTTTTATTAAATTGAAAAAGGGAAGATGATAGTATCTTGTTACCGTAAAAAAATGGAAGCATTTTTAAGGTTACCGCTAAATAGACTTCTCCACGAACAAGGAAGAAATTGTTAAAGTTTTTGAACATGATATAAAGTAGTTGGCGAACCATTACCTTCCGGAAAATGATGGTCGGCAGTTGAAGCATGCTTCGATCATTCTTAACTTAAAGGCTAATATAAGGTTTTAAGTAAAATAAATTGTTTAAACATTTTATTCAATCACTAATGCACGCATTTGTCGACTTCTGGAAAAACTGTCACAAAGCCAGTGGAAAGACAGTCGATACGATTTTTGGATTGGTTATTAAACTTATTATTGTTTTGATACGAAATCGGAGTTCTTGCCTTATGTTTATATCATAGACAACCTTTGAGTTAGCTGATTTTGCGAGGTTAGCCATTAGTTCGACGTATGCACGATTTGGAAAACCCGGCTGGTATTTTTAACAATACCTGTTTATGGATTCATACTATCAACTTTATCAGGAAATCCAAGAAGGAATAAAGTACGGACAGGATCCGAAGCTAGAAAGACTTTATGAGAGAGAAAAGGCTGACTACCACCTTTTTCTTTAAAAAGTATAGTTTATTAATTGTATGAATGTTTAGATACAATTTGGAGTGTAAAGGAAGAATCTGTATATTTCGTATTTAATACCTGACCAGAGGTAAGATTTCAAATAGTGTGCAAATGAAACTCATTCTAACAGGATTTCTCTTATTCTTGATTTCTACAAGTGCTCATTCACAGTGGGTTCAGCTAAATACTGATTCTGTTCCTGACTATTCCGCGATTTACTTTTTGAATAGTGACTTTTGGATTCGTCTGTGGGGTAGAAAATTACACTAGTGGTGATGGTATTATACTTCGTACTTTAGATGGTGGAGATTCATAGGATACCACCCGTTTGGCTGGAACAGGTTGATTTAATGGATATCCAGTTTTTAAATTCTAATATAGGTTTTACCGGTGGAGAAGATGGTGAAATTTACAAAACAACAGACATGGGATAAGCCTGATTACTGTTTCCAAGTTGTTCATTCCCTTACGATTTTGCTTTACTTTTACTTTCATAACAGTGATACGAAAGCCTTTGTTTGGGTTTGATGGACAACTTAAAATTTATACAGGGAACAATTCAACTTTATCAATAATTGGTAATGTGAGGGCGACCGGATTTATTCCAGGACGAGTGAAGTTAGTTTTTTTTTTATTCAAACAGTATGAATTATGTGGCCGGAGGAAATGGTAAGTTTCTGAAATCGATTGATTTTGGAAACTCATGGCTTAAATTCAATTGTGACTCCTCGCTATATATTCATGATGTTCAGAAATGATTGATTTCAACCAGAAATATCGTTTGGAGGTACCTCATGGACTAATTCAAATGAATTTGGGCATCCAACAGTATCATTTGACAGAGGTGTATTGGGTCAACCAATAATATATTTTCACCCCATAATATTATAGCAACAGATTTTTATAATAACAACTTTTGGAATTTGCGTAGGTGGAGCTAATTCCATTTTTCCAACTACCCACAGCGTGGAGTTCCAATATAGAGCACAAATGATGCGGGAATGAAGTGGATGCTGGTTGAGATTCCATGATTATTCAGATCAGTTAACGGATATTTTAATTGTTAATGATTCATTAGCATTTGCAGTTGGAATGAACGGAAAAATCTTTGAGAAATAACCTCTTCGGATCAGTGGTATTGAAGAGGTAAAATAAGAATCGATGATATTTTTCCAAACCCATTTTCCTTTATATTAAAAGTATTCCGGGATAAAAAAACATCTAAATTTCAGTATAAGCATTCTAAATTCTTCCGGGATGCTTGTAAGCAAAGATACATTACTTTCTGGTAAACAATGGATAGTTGATGCATCATTTGGTCGAGTGGTGTTTACTTTTTACGGATTGTCACGGCTGAGCGATCAACAATTCACAAAATAATTAAAATTGAATAGTTGGTTATCCCTGGGACTAAATTTATCATACTGTCCGTTATACATAGATATGAGAAAAATTACATATGTTGCGGTTGTATTGATTAGTCTTACTAAAGCGCGCTGCCCAGCCAATACAGTAGAAAACGGAAAAACCAGACATCATTGCACAGTTGAATGTTGGTCTCGATACATGTATTCTTTGAAGGGTGGTTCGCAAACACATTTGTTAATTCGGAGGGCAATTAGAATCGGATGCCCTTGAAAACCACACTGAAACACAGCGAATAATTATTGAAATTTTACATTTCTGCAGAATATATGGAATTTTACATTAGGATTCGGTGGTCTCTTTTGATAAAGATTTCAGATTGAGTGCTGAAACGGTAGCAAAGTATTTCCCATGGCGAATAGAAAGAAGTAAAGTAGAACCGTTTGTCGGGATGTCGATGTTACCGGTGAGCTATAAGCAAGAAGAACAACTATGAAGCGGTTCAAATATCCAATCATGGGTGGAGTTGTATATAGCAATAAATCATTTGCTGGAACTGAGTGGGGGATATAACTACAATAATTCAGACTTACTACATCACAGAGAATCCGAAGTAGATTTTAAAAACTCAGCCATTCTGGCTTTCTTTGGGATATAAATTCATGATAGAAATTACGCTTAGTGCAGAAAAGATTGGCAAAGTGGCGGGACGGAAGTACTAGATGCTTTGTCGCGGCGATATCGGTTTAGCCCTTGCAATTGTGGACCTTCCGCAGCCTTTTATTTGAGAAAGAATCGATAGATAATGAACAAGTTGCGCCATATGCAGATCCAGCATGAGCGCTGACATTTTCAGAGTTCGCATTAGGATATTATTTTTATAAACCGGATATTCACTTTGGATTGGCTTACAGAAATATAAAAGAGCGATTTGAAAGCTTGTTTGGTTTTAGTCAAAGAAAGCATCGCGCCAAGCGTATACATTGGGCATATAAGTTTTTGCAGATGCCCGCTGGGTTTGCTGCCGTATTTGCGGAGCCGCTTTGAGTTATGAGCAGCTTGAAGTTACCGAAACTAACAAACAGGTGAACCAAGAGGCTTTTAATGGTTTTAAGCCGGATTAACTTTTGGTTGGGACATCAGACCAAATCGATTGATAAACAAGGTACCTGCGTACTAATTTGAGGCCTTCCCAAATTTGATATTGGAGAATGTCAGTGGGAAAATGTAGCATTAGATCAACTGGAGTTTAATTTTTATACAATTAGTGGTATTTCGGGTGCAGGATGTTTTAGGGTTTATAATGCCAATTCTTTTGTTCAAATAGAACTGCCTCACTTTGGTTGCGTATTAGTTGACTGAAAAGGTAAGCACAATTACTTTATTGACATTAATCAACTTCCCTGTTACGACATATAATATCTATATACCTTCCCACTTTTAGTATATAGTTTTGAATAATGATTTGGAGACATTGGTTGAGGTGGCAACTCATTGTTGGGGTGTGGACTTCTAGTTTTATATGCCAAAAATCGGACTAAGTGTTACGCAAATTATTTTTATTTACTGGGATTGGTTCTGTTTTTAGTGTCTCTTTTAGGACAGGGCAAGCAAGATACCATCAGACTCAAATATTTTGCATTAACTTTTCTCATTGTTGTAATTAATCATCTTAAACATAAAATCATGAAAAAAAAAGCATTTATTTGATGTCAGTGCTGCTCATGTTATTTCTCAGTTCCTGTGGAATAGAAAACAGCAATTATTCTGAGCCACAATCAAGCTGGAACAAGTTCCGGTTGAGTCAAAACAACTTTAAGGTAAGTGATCGGGTCCGGTGGTAGTGCTGGAAGTGGTTTACATTTTGGAATTGGAGGGCTAAATAAAGACAACTTAAGTAACGCCTATGAGAAATGATGAAAAATGCTAATTTATCAAATGGGTCCAAAGCTATACTCAATGTGATTACAGAAAGACACATCAGCGGCGTTCCTCTTTTTAGAAGAACTGGCAACCATTGAGTGCCACTTAGTTGAATTTACAAAGTGAATTCTGAAATATGGCTTTAACAAACATACATACTGTTGGGCGATGTCCTTTAGCATCAGTTTGTAGTTCTTGCTATTATACTTTGGCGAAAAGAAAATCATAAATGCTGCAATATTTATATAACTTAAGCTATTGTGGTAATTATGAAAAAAAAAAAGAAGAGATTAAATCCAAAGTATCAAAATTGAATAAGGAATGGCATCATCTATGTTATGCCAAGAATGCTA
>JADJOZ010000033.1 GCA_016713525.1 Bacteroidota bacterium
TTTATCTTGTTCACTTAATCATCTCTACACTCTTCCAGCCTTGCCAGCAGGTTTGCCTTATCTTGACTTAGTATCCGATTCATTAACAAGTCTACCAACATTACCTTCAACACTTACTTCTTTGAATTGTGGATATAATCTACTAACAAATTTACCATCACTCCCACCTAATTTAAGTTCTTTATACTGTTATCAAAACCAACTTACATTTCTTCCATCGCTTCCATCCACAATAACATACCTGAACATTGGTTGGAATTCCATTAGTAACCTTCCTAATGTGCCGTCAAATCTTTATAATTTTGATTGCCGTTACAATAATTTTACTAACCTGCCTGTTTTGCCGAATACCTTATCTATAGTAAATTACAGTAATAATCAATTAACGGCTCTGCCGCCTCATTCTTCATACCTGGAAAGAACTTTAGTGTGAAAATAACCCGTTAGCTTCTTTAGCTACGGGCATACCAATCTACTCGTGTATTATCATGCAATGGGAAACCAACTTACGACAATTCCTACTCAGAATTCCGGGATTACTTCTTTTGATTGTTTGAGAAAATCCTTACCTGCTTACCCGGCATTACCTGCTGGATTATCAACTTTACTCTGACTCCGTAATGTTGTCAGTCTCACTGCAATACCTTCTTCAGTTGACCATGTTTCATGCAAATATAGCGCTGTCAATTCATTGCCGGATCACCTGACACACTAAACTTCTTCAATATATCATATACTCCGTTAACATGCCTTCATATATTGAAAAATATCTAATCTCTCACGGACTGGCACTACTCTTTCCTATCTTCCCTAACGCTGTACAGATCCAGGAGTTCCACCCTCTGTGACATCTCTCAGCTTGTGTCAACCATCCGGAAATTGTCCTACTTATTGGAATATTACCGGAAATGTATTTAAAGATGATAATGCTAATTGTGTGAATGACGTGAGTGAGGATGAGCTTAAGATTATACCGGTGAGGCTTTGATTCCGGGTAGCATATTTGTTCAGGAATTTTGACCAATAAATTCGGGATTTTTCTTTCCGGACGGGATTTGGAAGTGATGTAAGAGTTGTTACATCGTTTTTACCTTTAATGTAATTTGCCCGTTATCCTTCAGCTATTCAACCACACTTTCAGCTGCTAATTCATTTGAGAGTCTTGTTGATTTTTGGATTGCAATACAAGCGGCTTTTTGATCTCGAAGCAAAAGTATTGCACCTAATGGACTAGTACGGCTTTCCACAGTGCTCTTCGAACACTTATTCTCACGCAGGTTTACATCTCAGAATTATAGCTCCAACTGCGTTACTACTGCTACGGGAGGTACTGTACGGGCTATATTCAGCCCACGGACCCAATCAGTTATCTATCACACGCAGCGGGTGGGAGTGGCCCTACTTTGATTTCGGGAGATACAATTACATGGAACGTTGCTGATTTTACACTTTCCAATCCGAATACAGATTTTAATGTTAACATATTAGAAAGCACACGGCCAATATTGGTGATACAGTTTGCGTCCAGTTAAATGGCTCCTGCAGTCGATAATAATCAACTAATAATACACTTTCAACCTGTTTCCTTAGTGAATTCCTTTGATCCAAACTCGAAATTCACTTTAGAAGCTCCCTCAGGTGCAGTAGATACGGCTCAGACAATGGTTCAACTTTACAGTTTAATTTTCAAAATGTCGGCAATGGTCCGGCAGAAAATATTTACCATTCTTGATTCTTTGAGCAGTAACTCTGGATGCCTCATCATTAGTTTTCTATCGTCGAGTCACGGAGTAATTACGCAATTACTTACTGGAAATGTACTTCGTTTAAAGTATCCTGATATAAATCTTCCTGATAGTGTTAACGATGAGCCTCGAAGTCATGGATAGTACAATTTAAATTGAGACGAGAAGCAGGATTGCCGGTGGGTACCGTCATCAGCAACAAGGCACATGTTTACTTTAAGTTACCCAATAACCCGGCAATAATCACAAATACTGTTTTTCGGCAACTCTAACTCTTCCACGTAGGATTAAATGAAATCGAAGTTGATAATTCAATACTTATATTTCCAAATCCATCTGAAGGTAATTTTAACATTTTCTTTAGCAAGATCATAAGATATTGTACTATTGAGATATTAAACATGTTTGGAGAAATTATTTTTAAGGTAATATTTTAATACATCTGAAACACATATAATTAAAAATGTTTCTGGGGGTATATATTTTTATCCAGAGTTTATGACGGAGAAAAATATAGTTACCCAAAAAGTAATTTTAGGACAAAAATGAATATACTGGGTTGTAAGTAGTGGACATCTAGTTTAATGCTCCAGACATGTTTCTCATAAATTACTTGTAAAAGTTAGACTTGAAGCAACAAAAACCGATTTTTGTATTTAAATGGATCATTTTTTTCAAAAAGCATATCCAAAACATACAAATATTTATCGATTGTATTTTGCAGTATTGTTTTAGATTTATGCGAGTTATGATGACTATGTTTTTATTGAGGAGTATGGATTAAAATTGGACTCTTTAGGACTTTGGTTTGTTTGGTATTTAGTTTACTTAATGGCATTTACTTTATACTACTGGGTTATCAGTGCGCTATTAATATTTATTTATCATAAATTAGTTAAACCACAAAAGTTAGTTAAGCAACATGAAAAAATGTATTTTGTGAATTAATTTGTTTTCTTGTTATGGCCGAGTCTTTCTGGTTTGTGAGCCTCCTGTGACTTTTACTGATCCACAGCCTCTTGACACAAGAATTTGACAAAAATTCCCCAAACAGTTACAGGGTCAATATTTTTAAATCTGGATGACATTCAATTCTGATAATTGACGACGTTAATAAAAGAAATATAATTTAGAAGGAAAAAGTACATATTAATCAACTCGACAAGCTCCTCGAAAATATTTGGTGATACGATTATTAACTTAGAGACCCACCAAGATAATATATTTCCGAGATGGGGACAGTCTGATCCACATGACCATTATACTGATACCTTGTTAAAATTGACAACAAGAATGTTATCAGAAAATGGAAGGATACTATTTCTTAAGTACTTGTTATGACGAAACAAGTTGGGAAGTAAAAAGATTCAGTTTTCAAAGGGACAGCTGTTTTGGAGCAATATCTCAAGCGAACTTGAAATGGAGAATCTCAAGGAAATGACAGAGATGCCTGATGATACAGTCCCTCCATTTAAAATAGCAGCTACGAGAAAAAATCGTTTAAAAAATTTGTCAAGAACAATGGATTTGCTGATATCGAAATTTTTAAAAACAAATTAAATTACGTTACTCAGGAAAATAATTATTTAACAAACTGTCATGAAAACTATACTTATTTAATATTTATTGATTTTCTTTTCCAAAGTTTGTCAGCCCAAGTGACATTTCAGAAAGTGTATGCTGGATTATAGTTGTGAATGGGGAGGGGCTGTTCAGGAAACTACAGATGGCGGCTATATTATTGGTGGCACAAATGAGGGTCCTGATATGTATTTAGTCAGGGTTGATTTCAATGGTGATTTATTTTGGTCGAAGAGTTATGGAGGGACAAGGTTATGACTTCAGGAACTCTATCAGACAAACTACAGATGGAGTTTTATTATTGTAGGAAGGACTACGAGTTTTGGTTCGGGCAATAATGATGTTTATGCGGTTAAAACGGATGTAAATGGTGATACGCTCTGGTCAAAAACTTACCAGTAAAATCGGTGATGATGAAGGTTATTCTATTTATCAAACAACAGATGGAGGATATATTATTGCAGGAAAAACGAATAGTTTTGGTACGTATGATGTTTTTTTTAATCAGAACAGATATATCTGGTAATTCGTTGTGGACAAAACTTACGGAGGATCATTAGGAGATAAAGGCTCTTTAGTTCAGCAAACATCAGATGGAGGCTACGTTATAGTTGGGGAAACTTCCGTTTCGTACCGGGGCTAACGATGTTTTACTTAATCGAAGTTGATTCAATCAGTAGTATGTAACTGGTCAAGAACTTATGGCGAAGCATTTGATGAGCGTGGCTATTCGGTGCAACAAACTTTGGATGGAGGATACCATTGTTGTGGGAGACTCAGAACGGATCTTCTGTTTACTTAAGTAAAAACCGAAGCTAATGGAAACGTTGTAGTCAAGATCTATGGCCCTTAGATGATGATAATGGTTATTGTTTGCAACAAACTTCGGATGGGGATATATTATTGGAGGAGACCATCATCGGTTTTGGCGCACCTCATTCAGGCATATTTAATCAAGACAAATAACACAGGAAGTACCCTATGGACCAAAACATTTGGCGGCACCGGGTATGATATATTTTTCAGCAGTTGAAGAAACAACCGACGGGGGTTTGTTTTGACAGGATCTATGGGAGTTTTGGGGAGCTCCTATAATGTTTTTATTTAGTCAAAACGGATATCAATGGAGGAATAGTGGATGTAATGAAATTAGCACAAACTAAATATAACTATTCCCGGAATAATTCGTAACCAGTCCGGCAACAGCACCACTTCTCCCTAGTTCGGTTGATACTTCGCCTGCTACAGTTATCATTAGCGGTGGGGCGGACAGTACTTTATACCGTACCACAGTAGGTATAAATGAATTTAAACGACTGATACATTATTTGCATTTCCAAATCCATTTTCTACAGAACTGCATATCAAAACTGAGGAAATAAAACGAATTCTGAAATTATATTTTATGATATTGAGTCAAGAAAACTATTGCAACAGAAATTTATAGGGAGATTTCCAATAAGAACAGATCAATTTGCGAGGGGTTTGTATATTTACAGGGTGCAAGACCAAAGTGGGTTGATTATAAATGGAAAAATTTTAAAAAATTGAAACATTCCCGCTGGGGTGTAAAAATGAAATAACTGACTGAACTACAGGAGCATTAATTCTGGAATTTTCAGGTTAGCACAACACTGATTTACGAAATTCTATGATATTGAAGCAGTGTGAATTTAGGACCAGATAAACGAGATTGAGAGGAGTTTATTTTCAACAGAATATTTAATAAAATTTTAAAATGAAAAGAGGTACATTTATATTATCGGCACTTGCAATGCTTCCATTGAGTTTATTTGCTACAATTAAAAACAAGTTTCGTCCAAAAGGACGGAAAAAGGTTTTAAAGTAAGTGCAGGGAAGCCAGATTTGGTGAACACTTTAAAATGAAAGGGATTACACTAAATACTTTAAGACATAAAAAATTTCCGGCAGTGATACGGAAAATGATTTAGCTGTATTTGAACAGACAGGACTCACTCCAAACGGCGGACCACCATTGCATATTCACCCATTCCGAGGATGAATGGTTTTATGTTATTGAAGGAGAATATCTATTTCAGGTTGGGAATGAAAGGTATAAAATTAAAATAGGAGACACGATTTTCCTCCCTCGTAATGTTCAACATGCTTTTATTCAATTAACAGAAAAGGGAAGATGATAGTATCTTATTTACCCGGCTGGAAAAATGGGAAATTTTTTAAGGTTACCGACAAATGGACTTCTCCACGAACAAAGGAAGAAATTGTTAAAGTTTTTGCGGAACATGATATGAAAGTAGTTGGCGAACCATTGCAACCTGGAAAATGATAGGTCAACTGATGAAGCATGCTTCAATCAATGTTAACTTAAGGCTAATATAAAGGTTTTTAAGTAAAATAAATTGTTTAAACATTTATTCAATCACTAATGCACGCATTTGTCGACTTCTGGAAAAACTATGCAAAGTTCAGTGGAAAGAACCAGTCGATACGATTTTTTGGACTACTGGTTATTAAACTTATTATTATTTTTGATACTACACGAAATCAGGTTCTTGCCTTATGTTTATATCATAAGACAACCTTTTGGAGTTGGCTATTAATTTCTATCCGAGTTAGCCATTAGATTTCGACGTATGCACGATTTGGAGAAACCCGGCTGGTATTTTTTAATACCTGTTTGTAGATTCATACTATCAACTTTATCAGGAAATCCAAGAAGGAATAAGTACGGACAGGATCCGAAGCTAGAAGACTTTATGAGAGAAAGGCTGACTACCACCTTTTCTTTAAAAGTATAGTTTATTAATTGTATGAATGTTTAGATACAATTTGGAGTGTAAAGGAAAAATCTGTATATTTCACGTATTTAATACCAGAGGGTAAGATTTCAAATAGTAAGCAAATGAAACGCATTTTAACAGTACTTCTCTTATTCTTGATTTCTACAAGTGCTCATTCACAGTGGGTTCCAGCTAAATACTGATTCTGTTCGACTATTCCGCGATTTACTTTTTGAATAGTGACACCGGATTCGTCTGTGGGGTGAAAATTACACTAGTGGTGATGGTATTATACTTCGTACTTTAGATGGTGGAGATTCATGGGATACCACCCGTTTGGCTGGAACAGGTTGGTTAATGGATATCCAGTTTTTAAATTCTAATATAGGTTTTACCGGTGGAGAAGATGGTGGAATTTACAAAACAACAGACATGGGATCCACCTGGACACCGTTTCCAAGTTGTTCATTCCCTTACGATTTTGCTAGTTTTTACTTTCATAACAGTGATACAGCCTTTGTTTTGAGTTTTGATGGACAACTTAAAATTTATACCCCGGGAACAATTCCAACTTGCTCAATAATTGGTAATGTAGGGGCGACCGGATTTATTCCCGGGACAGGTGACGTTAGTTTTTATTCAAACAGTATAGGTTATGTGGCGGAGGAAATGGTAAGTTTCTGAAATCGATTGATTTTGGAAACTCATGGCAAATTTCAATTGTGACTCCCACTATATATTCATGATGCTAAAATGATTGATTTCAACCAGATAATAATTGTTGGAGGTACCTCATGGACTAATTCAAATGAATTTGGAGCATCAACAGTATCATTTGACGGAGGTGTAAGCTGGTCAACCAATAATATATTTTCACCCCATAATATTATGGCAACAGATTTTTATAATAACAACTTTGGAATTTGCGTAGGTGGAGCTAATTCCATTTTTCAACTTCACTTACAGCGTGGGTTCAATATGGAGCACAAATGATGCAGGAATGAATTGGATGCTGGTTGATTCCAATTATTCAGATCAGTTAACGGATATTTTAATTGTTAATGATTCATTAGCATTTGCAGTTGGAATGAACGGAAAAATCTTGAGAAATAAAGCACTCTTCGGATCAGTGGGTATTGAAGAAGTGAAACAAGAATCAGTAAGTATTTTTCCAAACCCATTTTCCAACTATATTAAAATTGTCCGGGATGAAAAAACATCAAATTTCCAGTATAAGCATTCAAAATTCTTCCGGGATGCTTGTAAGCAAGAATACATTACTTTCTGGTAAGCAATGGATAGTTGATACATCATTGTGGTCAATTGGTGTTACTTTTTACGGATTGTCACTTCAGATCGATCAACAATTCACCAAAATAATTAAAAATTGAATAGTTATTTATCCCCAGGACCCAAATTTATCATACTGTCCGTTATACATAGATGAGAAAAATTATATGTTGCGCAGTTGTATTGATTAGCCTTACTAAAAGCGCTACTTGCCCAGCCATATACAGTAGAAAACGGAAAAACCAGACATCGATTTGCACAGTTGAATGTTGGTCTCGATACGTGTATTCTTGTCGGATGGTTCGCAGACACATTTTGTTAATTCCGAAGGGCTATTAGAATCGGATGCACTTGAAAACCACACTGAAGCACGAATAATTATTGGGGTTTACATTTCTGGGGTCATGCTGATTTTTACATTGGGATTCCGTGGTCTCATTTGACAAGAACGGATTTCAGACAGGTGCTGAAACGGGAGCAAAGTATTTTCCATGGCGAATAGAAAGAAATAAAAGTAAGACCGTTTGTCGGGATGTCGATGTTACCTGTGAGCTATAAGCAAGGAGAAGGAACAACTATGAAGCGGTTCAAATATCCAATCATGGGTGGAGTTGTATATAACAATAAGAATCATTTGCTGGAACTTAGTGGGGATATAACTACAATAATTCAGGGACTTACTACATCACCGAGAATCAAAAAGTAGATCTAAAAACTCAGCCATTCTGGATTTCTTTAGGATATAAATTCATGATAGAAACCACGCTTAGTGCAGAAAAAGATTGGCAAAGTGGCAGGACGAAATTACTTACGGATACTTTGTCACGGCGTAAAAAACTAAACGGATTAACCCTTGCAATTGGACCTTCCGCAGCCTTTTATTTGAAAGAATCCGTCCATAATGAACAAGTTGCGCCATATGCAGATCAACATAAGAGCGCTGACATTTTTCCAGAGTTCGCATTAGGATATTATTTTCATAAACCGGATATTCACTTTGGATTAGCTTACAGAAATATAAAGAGCGAGTTGAAAGCATTTAGTTTTAGTCAGAAAGCATCGCGCCAAGCGTATACATTGGAGGCATATAAGTTTTTTGCAGATTACCATGGGTTTGCCGTATTTGCAGGGCCCGCTTTGAGTTATGAGCAGCTTGAAGTTACCGAAACCAACAAACAATTGCCAGACAAAGGCTTTTTTAATGGTTTTAAACCCGGATTAACTTTTGGTTGGGACATCAGACCAAATCGATTGCAATCGTGGTACCTGCGTACTAATTTGAGATATTTCCCAAATTTAAATGTGGAGATGTCGGATGGGAAAAATGTAGCATTAGATCAACTGGAGTTTAATTTTATACAATTAGTGGTATTTCCGGGTAGGATGTTTTAGGGTTTATATGCCCAATTCTTTTGTTGGAATGGAGCTGCCTCACTTGGTTACGTAGTTGACTGAAAAGGTAAGCACAATTACTTTATTGACATTAATCAACTTCCCTGTTGACATATATCATATACCTTCCCACTTTTAGTATATAGTTTTGAATAATGATTTGGGGCAATTGGTTGAGGTAGTAACCATTGTTGGGGTGTGGACTTCTAGTTTTTATATGCTAAAAATCGGACTAAGTGTTACGCAAATTATTTTTATTTACTGGGATTGGATTTCTGTTTTTAGTGTCTCTTTTAGGACAGGGCAAGCAAGATACCATCAGACTCAAATATTTTGTTAACACCTCATTGTTGTAATTAATCATCTTAAACATAAAATCATGAAAAAGAAAAACATTTATTTGATGTCAGTGCTGCTCATGTTATTTCTCAGTTCCTGTGGAATAAACTCAGCAATTATTCTGAACCACAATCAAGCTGGAACAGAAGTTCAGTTGAGTCAAAACAACTTTAAGGTAATTGATCGGGTCAGTGGTAGTGCTGAAGTGGTTTACATGTTTGGAATTGGAGGGCTAAATAAAAGGCAACTATTCAGTAACGCCTACTCAGAAATGATGAAAAATGCTAATTTATCAAATGGGTCCAAAGCTATAGCCAATGTGATTACAGAAGAACACATCAGCGGCGTTCCTCCTTTTTTTATGAGAAGAACTGTAACCGTGAGTGCCCATGTAGTTGAATTTACAAGGTAATTTCGGAAATATGAAAGCTGTAACAAACACATACTGTTGGGCGTCTTCCTTTTATCAGTTGTAGTTCTTGCTATTATACTTTGGCGAAAAGAAAATCATAAGTACTGCAATATTTATATAACTTAAGTTATTAGTAATTATGAAAAAAAAGAAGATTAAATCCAAAGTATCAAAATTGAATAAGGAATGGCATCTATCCCATGTTATGCCAAAGAATGCTACCATTGAACAGCGAATAGAATGGCATTTGGCGCATAAGGCCAATTGCTCATGTCGGGGTATCCCTGAAAAACTTAAAGAGGAAATGAAGAAAAGGCATATTGCTTATTGATACATAGCAAAGGCAATGCAGATCTTGTGATTTATTAATGAGTTTAATAAGTTCATAAGTGGTTTCACATAGGGTACTGCTTCCTGAAGGTATGATATGTTTTTCTACATCATCTCTACATTCAGTTTGCTATATAAAATTAAAAGCAGAAATTATGAGTAATATTTACTATTTATTGAAAACCCATTATTTTAAAATGAGAATTGCTTTCTCCTTTGTGTACCTGATATTCATTTGTAATAGTTCACAGGCGCAATGGGTACAAACAAATGGGCCGCATGGTGGTGAAATTGTTTGTTCGGCAGGAAGCGGAAATGTTTTAGTTTCGAGTTATACCGGAGATGCAACCTGGTGGGCACAGTTATTTAGTTCCACCGATTCAGGAAACACCTGGACTCCTGTATTAGATGTGAAATTTACTACATTTACAGGAATAGTTTTTCATGACACATCCATTTACGTTTGTGCTATGGATACCGGCATATTTATTTCAAATGATGATGGATTAAACTGGTATAATAGCACGTCTGCTTTAGCGAATCATAAATTTTATGATGCAACAGTTTGCGATGATAAACTTTTTGCATGTGGAAATGGAGTTTACATGACGGAGGATGGGGGAGTAAGCTGGACTTCGGTATCAGCGGGATTAAGCACAACAGAAGACATACTTGACATCACTTCTGATAGTTTGGATTTGTTTGCTATTACAGCACAGGAAGTTTATCATTCATCGGATTTCGGTCAAAACTGGCAGATAGCAAACAATGGAATTACCGGAATAGATTTTACACATATTGGAACGCACGATTCGACTGTAATTATTGGAACATTTTCTGATGGTGTTTATGTTTCTAACGATTTGGGCCAAACATGGTTTAATACTTATTTTTCCGGTAACATAATCCGTAATGTTGGCTTCCACGGTGATACTTTACTGGTACTGATTGAAGATTCGGTGTATCACTCAACAGATGGAGGGTTAAGTTGGAGTAGCATAAATGCAGTTGCTCCCGGATTAAGGATTAACCAGATAACTGATTATAACGCACAATTACTAATTAGCACAGACGGTGGATTATATACTACATCATTTCCCGGGGATTCATGCACACTGATTGGATTACCGGCTGTGGATGTAGTAGAAATGGGCGGTTTTGGTGACGTAATATTTGCTGGTACTATATATGAAAACGGACCGAGTGCAGGAATAGTAGTATCCAAAGACAATGGCGAAACATGGTCTGCTGCAACAAACGGATTGCCTGGACAACCCCATTATGCAAATAAGGCCCAATGTTTTCTTGGCTGGGACAACAAAATGTTAGTTTCCTGGCGTAATGATGGTTTATTTTTATCTGCAGACACTGGCAGCACATGGTTACCAAGTATAAATGGTATTCCAGCAGCACACATTGCTGCTTTGACCATTTATCAGGGAATAATATATGCAATAAACGATTCAGGACAAATTTATTCATCAGTTGATTCGGCTCAAAGCTGGAGTCTGTTTTCATCAATTCCACAAATTTTATCCACTGTAAATGTTTCAGAAATTGAAATCAGGGATTCTGTTATTTATGTAGTAGCAGGAGCTGTTACGGGAATGTTTAAATCGATAGATTTTGGACAAACTTGGTTTACCAGCAATAATGGCTTGACCTGCTTGAATGTATGGGCAATGGCAATTAAAGATAGTATTATAATTGTTGGAACACAACCTGATGGTTTGTTTATCTCATACAATTTGGGAGCGAATTGGTCTTTGATTAATTTTAATAATCCCCTTCCATTAGTTCCAGATGTTGCAATTGTAAATAGTGTGCTACTTGCTGCAACCAGGCAGGGAGTCATGAATTCTACTGATATAGGAGTTACATGGAATTCATTTAACGATGGGCTTTATCAAAGATTTGAAAGCTACGCACTCAGGAAGTTTTATTTAAACGATGACTACTTGTTTGTAAGCACAGGAGGCGGATCGTCCAGGTTTTCCATATACAAAATTCCTGTCAGTCAATTAACAGGAATTAGTGATGCACCGGTAATCACCAAGGAATTGTTAGTATTTCCTAATCCAAATAACGGATCGTTTACAATTACTGCTCCTTCTGAAATATTTGGACATGGAACAGTTAAATTAGCAGTTTATGATTTTGCCGGAAAAATGATCATAAATAAAGATATTTTTACAGATGTATCATTTACTTCTAAAGCATTAGAAGGCACGACGGGAGTGTTTATACTTTCACTTACATCCGGTAAAGCAACACGATCCGGCAGAATTGTGGTGAATGGGAAGTAGAATTTTGATTTAAGCGGTTTTTACCTGGTATTTCTGATTTATCGTCTCTAAAGCAAATTTAATTCGTTTCTGGCATTCAGCGAGAATTTTTCATTTGGATTGCTTTCTGTCAGGTATTTAATTGCTAAAGAATTGATGATTAATTAATTATACAAACAATTCGTTTTGTAATTAATGGATTAAATTCTATCTTTAGAGCAAAATAGGGTAGATTAAAATTGAGCCACGGTATCATTTCTGAATAGATATAATTATTGCCTTTATTTATTCAGTTATGGTACATACAACCTATCAATCTCATGCAATATGTAAACTGATAACATTATGACAACTCAACATTATTGGCATCTTATCATTTTCGGTTTAATGGTTCTTTTGTTTTCAGGATGTGCTCCTGAATATTCTAAGCTTAATCAAAGTGGCTTCCGAAAAATTGAAGAAAAAAACTATGAATTGGCATTAAAGGATTTCAATGCTTCTATAGCTTTGAACGACAATTATTGGCGGGCATATCAAAACAGAGGTGCTGCCTTTGCTTTTTTGGGTAATTTTAAGATGGCATTAGATGATTTTGACAGGAGTATAACTATGCATCCTAACAACCCCAATGCATACGAGGTTAGGGCAGTGTGCCGGATAGAATTAAATGATTACAAAGGTGCTATTGAAGATTTTAAGGAAGCGATTAAGCGAAATTACCGGCTTGATAATTCATATACCCGTTTAGGAATGCTTTATGCTAAAATGGATTCCTGTGAACAGGCAGTTCATTACCTCAAAATTGCAGTTGAACGCAAAGCTTATGATGCATGCAATGAAGAACTAAACGTAGTTCAGGCCTTTCAACATTGTGAGGCAAAGGCAGGAAATAAATGAAAAATTCCAAGGTATAATCACATTATAATTAGATATAGGTTTAAAGATAACAGAAGCAACTCTATAATTGAAGAATCCAGACAGTACGAATAAAGCCTAGAAAGCCATTACATAATTATAAATTCCGACGGGTTCAATCTATTGATATGAAAAAAATAGTATTCATTATTTGTTTAATTGTTTCGGCCCAAACGGTATTTTCACAAAGCACCGAAACCGAAATACAAAATTGGTATGAAATATTGAAGCATGCTAAAACACCTGAAGAGCAGGTGACGGCATGGAGCAATATTAGTGAATCCTATGGTTATTTGGGTAAACCTGATAGTTGCCGGTACGCAAGTGAGCAAGTACTTAGGATTGCAACTGAATCAAATCAGGATTTATTATTGTGTCGTGCATATCTGTATTTAGGAAATTATTTCAGCAATGTCAGTGATTATAAACAAGCTTTGGAGTATGAATTTAAAAGTCTGAAACTGGCCGAGAAACTGGATAGTTTATTTGATATTTGGATCGCCACAAAAGAAATTGGAGTCAATTTTAAAGAATTAAAAAATTTTGATGAAGCCTTAAAATATTTATTAAAAGCATCAAGCATTGTTCAGCGATTAGGAAGTGAGGGAGTTTCATTGTCAAACCGAACCTACACCCATTTATCTGAAATATATCTGGAACTAGGTCAGCCTGATTCAGCTTTACGATATATCCAGATTGCTAATGAAAATACTGACAGGAAATCGGATGATTATGGATATGCAAGAGTACTGTACATTTTTGCAATTGTTCATCAGGCAAAAGGAGACCATGATCTTGCGGAGAGCTATTTTAAAAAGTGCCTTCAGTTCAGTGACGAACAAAATGTTTATTCCCCTTTTGTTACATCTGCTACACGGTATGGTAAATATTTGTATGAAACAGGGAATTACCAGGAATCAAAAATGTATGCGTTAAGAGGATATTTTAAAGCAGTTGAGGCAAAAGATAAATTACTAATCGCCAATGCGGCATCCTTACTACGAAAAGTATATTATGCAAGCGGCCAAAAAGATAGTTCTTACTTTTACTCTGAAATAAAGGAAGCTTATACAGACAGTGTGTTTAGTGAACAACAAAGAAATCAGATACAGAACCTTACATTTGGCCGACAACTTAAAGAACTTGAAGATCAGGAATTATTGTTGGAAGCAGAAAAACAACGAAGCCAGAACATACAATATGCCTTGATCGCAGTCAGCATTCTTGTATTACTCATTTTGTATTTGATGCTTAGTCGCAGTTTTATTACAAATACTAAATTGATTGAATATTTTGGGGTCGTGGCATTATTGATTGTTTTCGAATTCCTGAATTTATTACTCCACCCATTTCTTGAAAAAATTACACACCATAATCCCCTTTTAATGTTGCTTTCGCTGGTCAGCATCGCAGCATTGCTTGTTCCCATGCATCACAAAATCGAAAAATGGGCAACCAGTAAGTTAATTGAAAAGAACAAAAGAATACGACTGGCTGCTGCCAGAAAAACAATACAACAATTGGATGGGGGCGGAAAGGATGTTGTAGATTGAATTTATTGAGTTAAAGCTTGAAAAACAAAGAGAATAATTCAGATGAATCAACAATAGCAGTTTGATCACATTAATACCTTTCTAATGCAGTTTAAATATGCAATTTGTTATCCCGATAAGGAAGAAATTGATTTCAGGAATTCTCCAATTTCAGGGGATCAAGTAATTCATATTGCCCAAACTTATCCATGGATTGAACAACTGAATTATAAAGAGACTTTAGATCGGGATGACATGTTTTACAGTCCATCACTTGAATTTACCTGCATAGAAAATAACAGGAGCTTTACACTAACAGCCATCTACAATGAAAGGGGAGATCTTGAATTTTCACTCTGGTATTACAGACCTAAGATGGTTAGAAATTCAGTAGGTGCATTTGAGAAAATGGAAGTTGATGATATTTGGGCAATAAAATTTGATGACGCAATTAAGTATCTTAATATTTTTGTGAAAGGTGATTATTCGATAATAGAAAATCTTTATAGATAAAAAATAATCCTAAAATCAGGAACCAAACTTATTTGCCAATGATTATTAGATTATTTAACCATTCCGGACATTAGCCACCTTGCGCTCCCTAAATTTTGTATTGTCGAATTAATTTATTTAATTTGTATAGAATATTGAAAATACAAGCTAATTAGCTAGTATTTAAATAATTAGCTACATTTAACGAGCTTATAAACATGAAGAATCGACTTTTTATTATTTTGTTGACAATCATTATAACTTTTTTGTCTGGAGGTTTTGAGAGGTTATTAGCCCAAAACTACTGGAGTGAATATCCAATTTCCATAGTAACTCAAAACAACGGATCACAGCAACGATTAGAATTATCGACTTACGATTCAACTTTGCAAACAACAGTCACGGCTTACACCCAATGGATAACCGGTTATTATTTTTTTTCAACTGCAAATGGAAAGCTCACATTCATAACCTATTTAAATCCCGGACAGCAGACAAGTCGGTATGGTTTTGGGATTTATGATTTTGTTTTACATCAGTTTAATATTAAAGAGTTGGATATTCCAATTATTACCAACAGAACCTTAAATGTCGCGGCAAATCAATATTGGGTGGTATCTGCATATGAAGATGAATATTCTTCCAACAGTTTTTTTCTAACACCTACATATCATAAATATAGTATGGTGACTCATCAGTGGAGTAGTGTCAATATGGGATACTCTGAATCTACCTATACACCTCAGATATGGAATTTGGGGGCGCCAAATAATATTCAATGGATTTATTACATTGAAGATACTGATGAGGGGGAATTTTATCATTACAATCCGTTGGCAGGAAGATTTGCATTTTTTTATTCCGGATGCGCAGGATGGTACTATGAAATAGATGAAGAGCACTTTGCGGTTGATGGCAGCTGTTCGGATAATTATTCTTATGTCTCATTAGACCCTGAATTAAATTGGCAAGGAACACCATTATTTCAAACGACAGGAGAATTGAGAAATGGTATTTTTACTGCGAATAACCAATGGCTCCCTCATTTCCCCCAATACATTTTTACTTATGATATTGGCATTCATCAGATGATCTACGATTCAACCACAAATTTAACAGCCGGTCCCTATGTAGTTAAAGATCGCGTTGCTTCTTATAGTGTATCGAGTAACGGAACTTCCCCAATGATTTATTTTTTAGTCCATGATCCTTTACAGCATGCGTGGGTTAAAGATTCGGCAGTAACTACAGGGTTAGTTATTCCAACTATTATTAATGGAACTGTTCATTGGACAGATGCAAACGGGCCGCATATCAGAGGTTATGATGTAACAACAGGCTGGGGGAATTATACTACTCCATTATTTATGTATTTTCATTTATCAGATTTTTCTAATACTGAGGGTGTTCCTTTGGTCCATGTCAGGAATTACTCCATTGGTAAAGAGCAATTTTATTTCGACATGGGTGATGGTGTTGTATCAACGGTAAGAAATAATTTATGGCATTTATATGACCAACCTGGGCCTTATAATATTTGTATGTATGAAGCATCTGGAGTACAAAGTGTTTGTCAGAGTGACACTTTCAATTTATGTGGATTACCTGGGATAATATCTGCAAATGTTGATTCTGTTTGCATCGGTGGCCAGGTGGACTTAAACTTGTCTGGATTTCAAGGAGATATACAATGGCAATTCAGTACCAATTCAAATAATTGGCAGGACATTACAACAACTGGCTTTGACTCAAGTGCAATCAGTTTAAATCCCGTTTCAAGCTCATATTACAGAGCAAAAGTTATTGATGGAACATGTAATCCGATTTATTCCGCTTACAAATTTGTATTTGTATCAACAAGCACTGCCGGAACAATAGCATCGGCAACAACGGCAGCTTGTATCGGTCAAGAAATAGTATTACATGTTGCAAATTATAACGGAACATTAAGATGGGAAAAAAACTCCGGAGTTGGCTGGACAGTTATTCCTAATGCAACAGGCGGATTTTTAACAGATGTATTGTCTGTAAATACAGAATACAGGGTTTTATCATCACCAGTATTAGCAAATTGCCCTGCAGACACATCTCAGATAATACAAGTTAATGCCTTGCCTTTAGGTATTATTTCGCCTTTAACCGGGGTGAATATATGTGGGCAAGATACAGTTTTGCTTTCGGCGAATGGAACAGGAGTTTTCCAATGGTACTCTTCAAATGTTAACGGAGCACCTATTATAAATACCGGATCCACATACTCACCATTTGTTTCAAGTACTACTACATACTATGTAAGCTCGTTGGCAGGTGCTGTAGAAACTGCAGGTTTAGCAGATACTTCTGTAGGTGTAACATCAACAGGACCGATCACTGGCAGAGGACTTAGAGTTGTATCTTCAGAGCCAGGATATTTGGAATCAATTACTCTTTATCCAATGTCTGCAGGAAATATAACTGTTTCATGGAGTCTGGATAATCTTAATTTAGGTTCAGTTTTATACAATATATCTACACCGGGTATAAGTGTAGAAATACCCCTTGGATTTAAATTAAATGCAAATCAAAATTATGATTTAAAGTTTTCGTCATCATCAATAAATTTTGTTAAAACGGCCGGTGGCTTTTCTTACCCTATAGTAAATCCACTGTCGAGTCTGATCATATTGGGAAGGATAATCAACGGATATTTCTACACCGACAGCAGTTTTTATACCGGATATAACATAGTTTTTTCGAAAGGATGTAAGTCACTCAGGGAGCCTGTTACAGTACAACACACTCCTGAAATTGTAGGCACGCTAACAGCATTGGGGCCAACAACTTTTTGCCAGGGGCAATCGGTTGTTTTGGCTGCAGCACCAACGGGTAGTGGAAATGCATACAAGTGGTACCGTGGCGATTCTCTTATTAGCAATGCAACAGGAAGCAATTATACAGCAACAATTTCCGGGCTCTACAGTGCACAGATTTATAATGCCGTATGCAGTGACACTACTTCCTCTATTCGTGTCCGTATTCCTTGCATATCCACGTTTGATCCGGAAGAAAAATCAATTACTGATGAATTTGCAGAGAGTAATTTCAATGTTTTTTATCAGAGCATCCACCAGCAATTGGTATTGAAATGCGAGGCACTTTCAAACAGTATCAGCAAAGTAGTCATTTATGATTTAAACGGTCGATTAATCAAACAGCAGAACTGGACAATCATTGAAGGCTCTAATAGTATCAACATTGATGTAGCCAATCTCAATGCAGGAAGTTACATTGTAAAATGGATTAATTCAGAAAGAACAGTCGTTACTAAATGGGTAAAGCATCAATAAATGTTCGATTAGGAAAGGGTTAACAAATGACCTTTTTGTATGTAATAAATAATATTGAAAATTTAGAATGAAAGAAAATAATAACAATGAAAAAACAGCCGGAATGGAAATACTTCTATATTTCATTCCTGTTATTGGGTTGTTTCTGCTGTGGAAAGACCGAAAATGCCTAAGCAGCTTATACATGATTA
This sequence comes from Bacteroidota bacterium, assembly GCA_016713525.1. Taxonomy (GTDB): domain Bacteria; phylum Bacteroidota; class Bacteroidia; order AKYH767-A; family OLB10; genus JADKJB01. The sequence continues at coordinate 18,593 of JADJOZ010000033.1, forward strand.
CCGGAACTGTTTTTGGAGTTGTTAGTTTAATAATTTTGATTAATGAAATTATTAAATATGATTTAATTTAATGTCTCACTTGTTTTAAGTTAACATGCTCTGCATGAGAAACATTTTGATTTTTATTATATTGTTGTTTCCCTTTTCATTAAATGGACAGGAAGTCATTGACAGTTTAAAGAAATCGGGCAAAAACCAAATTTCTGTGGGCCTAGTATTTTCTCCGGATTACTGTTTTCGTACTTTGCATAACAATGATGGAAGTACCAGCAGTGCTGTTATTATCGATTTGCGCAATAGTGACGAAGAACCAATTATGGGATTTACTACGGGATTGGATGTTTTCTATAGGATTACAAGTAAAATTGGATTTGAAACAGGATTGCAATACTCCAGACAGGGTTATCAAATTCAAAAGAATGATTTATTTTTTGGAGACCCAATTGACCCAAGATATGGTTATGCTTACGATACCTCCTCTTCAATGATTCCATCAGGTGTCAGATTTATTAGTAACTATAATTATCTTGATGTTCCCCTCCGGGTGGTTTTAAATTTTGGTAAAAATCGGATGCGGTTTATTACAAGTGTCGGGTTAACAACCAATATTTTGGTTAGTTCAGGACAAATCAGTATTTTGAAGTACAAGGATAGTAGAGATAAGCGAAGCAAAAACGATTTTTTGCATGATATTAAGACGGTGAATGTCACAGCAACTTTGAGTGCTGGAATCGAATATAGTTTAACTGACAAATTATATTTCAGAGGCGAACCAACATTTCGCTATGGATTACTCGAAATTAATGATGATCCAATTACCACGTTTTTGTGGAGAGCAGGATTGGCCTTTGGTTGCTATTACACTTTGAGATAAGCCCACAAGAATCTCTTGCGGTAAAAATTAATTTGATTTTGTGGGATTAATGTAACTAATTGTATATTTGTATATGAAGTTTATCTTTCCGGAGTCAGAGGAAATTAAATCGCGTGCCTGGAAGGGAGATAGGCTTCCTGAGAAAGTACTTTTTATCCGGCTTCATGCTTTTGGAGATTCACTTATTTCTTTTTTGGCTGCAGAAGCTTTCAAGAATACTTTTCCGAATGTCGAATTACATTTATTGATTTGCAGAAACTATTCAGAAGTGCCCCAAAATGTTATTGCATTCCATAAAGTACATGTATTAAATCATTCACGGGGAGGATGGCCAATGGCACTTGATCTTCTGAAAATTTACCCTGAATTGAAACGCGAAAAGTTTGATTCCGTAGTGGATTTACAGAATAACATTCACTCCAGAACTATCCGAAGATCATTATTAACAGGTGCCTGGTCTCAATTCGACCGTTATTCACGAGTACATGCATTACAACGATATCATAATACAATCAATGCCCTTGGTTTGAAACCAGTTACAGAACAGATTAAAATTTCTTTGAGAAATGATCTTTCGGGTTTAGAAAAGTTAATGGAAAAAGGTTGGAATGGAACCGACCAGTTAATATTTCTAAATCCTTGTGGGGCATTTCCAACTCGTCAATGGGGGCAACAAAACTATCTTGCGTTTGCTCAGTTATGGATGAAGCATGTGGATTCAAATGCGAAATTTGTTTTACTTGGGTATCCATCTTTTAATCATAAGTCAACAATACTTTCCGAAGGATTAGCAACCGGCTGCCTAAATGTGATAGGACAAACGAATGCGATTGAGGCATATAATATTATTCGAAAGGTTAATCTTTCGCTATCTGATGATGGAGGACTCATGCATGCCAGCTGGACCAATAATATACCGACTATTGGATTTTTAGGGGCATCCCCCGCTTATTGGGGACGGCCACTTGGAGAAAAATCGGTTGCTTACACATCTGAAGACCTTGAATGCGGTAATTGCCATAGCATGGAGTGTAAATGGGGCGATAACCGATGTCTAACCAGAGTTACACCCAAGGAAGTTGTAGAGCGGGCTAAACAGTTGTTGGGGTATTGAACAATGGGGTTTTGGATAGGATAAATAAATTTACTACTTTTACTATCAGAGATCACAAAGTGTTGGTTCTTATACAATATAAATCAAGATTATTTTTTATATAAAACCTTAGCAGTAATTATATGGAATATTCATGGATTTCAGTACCTGCCAGCAATGCACTCGAAACTAAATCAGGGTGGGCACAATTACCTAAAAATCAATTTGCAGCATTGCGGCATCTTTTGTTAGTTGTTGAGCAAAATCCCATTACTAAATCCGGACCCCTGCACAATGAAGTTGATTGGCCTTCAAGTACAGAATATACCCATGTAGAAAAGAAAAAAAGAGTTGTGAAATATACTGCGGGTATTAACGAATCGATCACTTCTGCAATAACGCAGCAATATTCAACTGAGATGATTTCCAAAGTCAATTCAGGACTAAAAACTGGCGGACTTTTAGAGGCCACCATATCGGGAGAACTGCAGGAAAAGACAGGAACAGTAATTACAGATGCACTCACAAGGGGGCTGTCGGTTACAACTAGTTTTCATTGGGAAGAGGAATTTGAAAATACTCAAACAATTAAAATTGCTGTACCCAAAAATGCTTCTTCAGAAAAGGGTAAAAGAGTTAAAATATATTATAGAGTAAAAGAATACAGATGGGATATTTTTCTTTATCAAAGCGATTATTTAGAATTGGAGTATCATAAAAACTGGGTGTGGCCAGATGTACGTAAGACTATAAAATCAGATACCGTGCAATTGAAAAAACCACTGTTCAGTATTATTTTCTATGAACCAATACCTATACCATCATTTGAATTTGAGGACTTTAATCCGGAAGTTGCATCAATGACAGAAATTCTTACGGAAGCATTGACAAAAGTTTGCCCTAATCGCACAACACCGGAATTACCCAATTTAGAATATCTTGCTAAAATTGCTTTCCCGGTTACCAGGATAGAAAAAGAGGAGGTAAGAAAAAGGGTGTTAAAGAAAGCCGCATCAAGAAACCCAGGTTCTGGATTTGGAATAAAAAGAGCTTCTGCAAAAAAATCGATGAAAAAGGCTGCTCCAAAAAGAGCAGCTAAAAAGGCTGCACCAAAGAAAAGAGCAATTGCAAAGAAAGCAGCCCCTAAGAGAAAGTAGAAGTCATAAATAATTCAACATACTAAATTTAAGTTGCATCTGAATCAATAGATCAGAAAAGTTGTTAGATTAGAATAAAGCACTTATGAAAACACTTTTCTTTTTAATTTCTTTGATTCTCACAAGTATTTCTACCTCTCCGGTATTTTGCCAGGGAATTGTGCGCTCAAATGACACGATAATTAATCATACATCTGACACTACCGCATCAACTTCTCCAAATGATTCTACAGATTTAGAGAATGATTTTTCTCCGGGATTATTTTTTATTGCAATGGTTGGTTTCGGTTTTATGCTTTTAGGAGTTGGCTGTGGAATTGCTTTGACATTCATTGTTGTTTTGGTGCTAAGCGGATTGATTTCACTTGGTGTTTTGTCTGCAGCAGTGCTAGTTGGATTGAATAAAAAATCGTACACTGCAGGATTTAAAACATTTATAATATTAGGTTCATTAGTTGGAGGAATATTCCTGGGTAGTGCCGGCTTTTGGGTGCTAAACAAAATCATGAAATGGTGGACTACGGAAACTGCACTACTTTCAGGTTCCATAGCAGGGCTCATAGCCGGGTTGCTTTTTGGCTACACCAGCTGGTATGTTTTGAGAAGGCTGACGGGATACATAATGGGGAAGCTTAAAACGTAGTTTCGAAAATTAATGATTCAACTTATTAACTTTGTGTTGAATAACTTTACCAAAAGATGATTAAGTCCATAAAAGGAATTCCTTACAAATTTAAAGTGAAAGTCTGGAGATATGATGGGCCAAATGGGTGGTATTTTGTGTCGTTGCCATTAAAGATTTCGAAAGAAATACGAACGCTTTTAAAATCGGAAGAAGAAGGTTGGGGCAGGCTGAAAGCAACGGCAAAAATTGGTGAAACAGAATGGATGACTGCTATATGGTTTGATACCAAACAAGACACCTATTTGTTGCCCTTGAAAGCTGAAGTGCGAGTAAAGCATGGATTAGCTACGCATGATTTTGTAGAGGTTTCGATTTGGGTGTAAAGATTAATTAAAGATTATTTTACTTTCCGGAAACACTTGATTTCTTGCGGGCCCCCCCTTTTTCCTGAAACCAATTTTATATATTTGCTTTATGTTTAACCCAAAAACGAAAAACAATGACAAATGCAATTAATTGGTTTGAAATTCCGGTGAAGGATTTTGACCGGGCTAAGAAATTTTATGAAACACTTTATCACGCTGAAATTACAGAAATGCCATTTCCGGGCGGCAGGTATGGTATACTACCTTGTGACATGCAAAATGGTGTTGGAGGAGGAATTGTTAAGGGGGATGGATTTGAGCCATCATCCAAAGGAACTATTGTTTACCTCAATGGAGGCGACGATTTAAGTACTCCACTTGCAAAGGTGGAAGCTGCAGGAGGCAAAGTGATAATGCCTAAAACCAGCATTGGTGAAAATGGATTTATGGCGCACTTTATGGATACCGAAGGCAATCTTGTGGCATTACATTCGATGAAGTAACCAGAAGGGGTATATTTTCCTGGCAGTTATTAAACCGCTAACTTTTTAATTTCTATACCAGCAAATTGATATAGCACTTAAGTGGGTTTCGTTGAATTATAGTCTTATGTATAGGAAATTTTACTAATTATAAGGTACAAATGACTTGCCCCTTTGACAGGTTTAGATGAAAATCTAACATTCAAAGTGGTAGGTCATTTTAATTATTTAGCGGAATGAATTTTGCAGAAGTTGATAGTATATTTTCTTTGATTTTAGTACAGTAGGAGCTCTATTATCATTAGGCGTAAATTTTCTGTTCACGCCAGCTTGAAATAGTTTGATCCAGGGGAATTAATATAAAATTTGTTATGAAATTCTACGAAACCAGACGTTTTCCTGATTTTAGTTATGAACATGGCCTCTCAGGGTTTTCCTGTAGTCACCCCTGTTTGCAATACTTCCAGAGGGGGTGGATGTTGATAAATTAAGTTGACTTTAATTTGGTTGACTTTTAAATTAGCCAATCCTGAATTGAGGTTTAATGAATTGGGAAATGAAAATTACCGGGATTTATTGGAATTCAAATTCAAAGAGCATATTAAAACAATAGCTGTGATCGGGAATCTTTAACTAAAGAATTTTAAAATAAACTATGGAATCAAAGTCGATTTTAGTTGGAGGAGATTATCAAGGCTTTATGGATAAAATCGATAGCTACCTTGCACAACACAATTGTGGACAATTATCTGTTTATTCATTTGTTGGAATAGCTGAATTGTACAAATCAATCACTACTAAAACTACCCAATTACTTATTCTTAACTACTGGAATAATGTTGAAGTAATAAATGAACTGTGTCGATTTTTTGACCTATCCAATATTTATATACTCTGTATTACAACCAAAAATAGTGAATTACAAGGAATCAATAATTCAAAAGTGGTTGTATTTGAAGAGACAGTTGAGAAAGCTACTGAAGGAAATTTTCTGAGAAACCTGATTGCTACTATTTTTAAACCACAACAACTAATATATAGTGATTACCCGGATAAAGAACGAAATGAATATACTAATAGCTCTCAGAACCAATTTGATAAAAGTTTAGCGCGATATTCACTGGAACTTGATCAAAAGGTTGATACTCTAATTAAAGTAAGAGAGAAAATTGTTGGTCAATATGGCAATGTATGTGATACTACAAGAAAAGAGCTTCATTCGATAGTTAGTTCAATACAAAGCTCTGTTAAAGATAAACGTCACTGGGATGATTTTAAGATTTATTTTGAACAGGTTTGTCCCAGGTTCATTTCAATTATATCAAATTACTATCCTTCACTTACAGCCACTGATATCAAATATTGTTGTTATTTAAAGATGAATATGTCAAATTCTGACATTAGTCATTTGTTAGGAATTAATCAGCAGAGTGTCAGTGTACATAAGTATCGATTAAAGATGAAAATGACTTTGCCAAAAGATATCGATCTCAGGTCATTTGTACAAACTCTTCAAAATACCGGTTGAGAAAATTTCTTTCCTTTTTGTAAGTTAGGAAATATGTATTCTCTGTGATTGGGTTACATTACAATTTTCTGTATATGTTTTGTATATGTATTTTTTCATAGTAACGTTTGTTGTATATAATCTGTATATTCAATTATTTCACTGGTCAGTTTTTCAAGTATACATTTGTCTGCAACAGAACACACTCTTTACTTTATTAAAGATGATGCTGTAACAGATTATGATATATCCTGCAGTCAGGTTTATTACGGAGTTATTAAACCAATTTATGCTAAACAGATTTCAGTTAAATGATGAAATTGTTTGCATGAGTAATCTTTCATCTAGTGAAGGAGTGGGAACAGCTAATATAGAAAACAAGGTCGTACTTACTATTATAAACATTGAAGAAGAAACACTTAAACCATTTAATGTCAATTACAAACAGTTATCATCAGGAGAATTTGCAAAAATTAACACAACAAAAAAATATAAATTGTTTGTAATGTTTTCGTGTAATCAAAAAGTATATTCTGAAGCTCTGAAATTCGTTGATGCAATACTATTATTTTTTCAACAAACTCCTTATATTTCTATTGAAACAAATTCAAATCTTCCTGATTCAATACAAAAACTTGATTTCGAAATTGAAAAGATAAATTACACTGCAATGCAAAATTTATGGAATGCTATGGGTGTAAAATACCGACCATCGCTTGTATATGTAATACGACTGATAGGGGTTCAATCTGGAATAGAGCAGGAATTTATTAATCCGGTTTATAAAGGCATGGCAACAATCAGTAATGGTTAAAATTATGAACACTAAACCCAAACCTTTATTCAGTGTGAAATGGAGTCACACATACTTCAATGAGGGGATTGATAACGGTCTTTCACTACAACCAGATGTATACACTGAAAAGCTTTTTCAACGTTTTGGGTTAAAGATATTTACTGATAACAATGTTTCAAGTTGCTTAAGTATCACGGGAGATGCTACAATTGATACACTTGAATACCTGATAAATACCTTAAGAGTTAAATCCTTTAAATTTCAAATTCATTCAAATTTCGATGGGTTTTTATGTTTTACAAATTTACCCAGACAAACAAAATGTATTTCTTATTCCACTAAAGATATTTTAATGGAGTTGGTAAGTTCACGAATTCTGCTTCAGCCGTTATATTTTCAAAAATCCCATGCTCCTTATATCGGTATGTTTGAGTTACTTCTTGAAGATATATACTTGATTCTTAGCAAGAAAGTAGAAGTGCTTTATGAGGTAAAATATGAAGCAATAAAAACACAATGGCAATATTTTATCATAACCCGCGGTAAAAGCGCTATTACCAACATGTCAATATCAAGTAATTATCATATAAAATTTGAAGGGCCAATAAAAGTTGAATTGCCAAATAAAAGCCAGGCATTGAAATTCACTTCCGGATCAACACTAATTCCATTGAACGCAACGCAACCAAACCAGTTCAACTTAGTAAATAGTAACAAGGACAACGAGGAAGAGAATTCTAATAACTATTTAATAAAAGGTTTACCATCGCCATCGCCATATAAAATATCATATGACGATGGCGGCACTGCAATATCCCCAATGCTCGTCTATATTTGAACCTAGTAACTAACATAAAACAGTAACTAAAATGATTGTATCTAACATTAAGACTCCAGGAGTCTACATTAACGAACTAAATGCATTTCCTAACAGTGTGGTGCCAGTAGCTACTGCGGTTCCGGCCTTTATTGGATATACTCCGCAAGCCAGCTATCAGGGTAAATCTTATGTAAACGTCCCTCAAAAGATCGGTACTTTTGATGAATTTCTTGCTATATATGGATTTCCCAACCCGCCTCCTCCTGCAAGTCCTGTCAAACAGTATAGTCCTTCTTATTCTTTGGTTAAACAAAAAGCTCAACCAGAGAAAGGAGATTATATTCAGATTGGCAATGTGTTTTATTCTATTTTGCCAGATCCAAACACTATTTATTACATGTACAACAGCATCCAGTTGTTTTACCAAAATGGAGGAGGAGATGCTTACATTGTTTCAGTTGGTACTTATGGAGCACCAAGTGGAAATACAATAAATCCGGGTGATTTAGTTGTAAATGCCAATGTATCACTTACTGATCTCACAAAGGGACTTGCGTTGTTGATGAATGAAGATGAGCCAACCATGTACATTTGTCCGGAGGCCACTCTTTTGTCTGTACCTGACAACAGCACATTGATGGAGTCAATGCTGGCACAGGCAAGCGCTAAACAAACGGCAGTAGCACTTTTTGACATTATTGGGGGTTTTGCACCCGATCCATTGATGTATAGTAATGATATAACCACCTTCAGAAATTCTTTAGGAAACAATAGTCTTGATTTTGGGGCCGCATACTATCCGTTTGTTGGTACAACTATTATGCAATCCAATAATATTGATTACACTAATTTGTTCGGAGGAGATGTTTCCTTATTAGCACCACTTTTAAATTCTCCGGGCAGCCCAAATCAGGCAGCCGCAACCATACTTACAAATATTCAGAATCCTTCACCAAATTCTCTTACAGTTAGCCAGTATAATAATGCTTTGATTAATGCAAGTCAAACATATAGCATGATAATTAAACATGTTTTATCAAATGCGAATATGTTGCCTGCAACAGGAGCTATTGCCGGACTTATAACCACAATCGATAATAATGAAGGTGTTTGGAAAGCGCCGGCAAATGCATCCATCATTGGGGCAACCTCTTTGCCAATTCGGCTATCAGATGACCAGCAAGGCCCGTTAAATATGGATGCCGTAAGTGGTAAGTCGATAAATGTAATTCGTTTTTTCAATGGGTTGGGCATACTTGTTTGGGGCGCAAGAACCCTGGATGGAAACAGCCTTGACTGGAAATATCTTTCAGTTAGAAGAACAATGATTTTTCTGGAGCAGTCTTGTAAGCTTGCATGCCAGGCATATGTTTTTGAACCTAATGTTAAAAATACATGGGAGGCAGTAAAGTCAATGATTGGAAGTTTTTTGAATACTATTTGGAAGGAAGGCGGATTGCAAGGAGCGACTCCTACAGATGCATTTGTTGTACAATGTGGCCTTGGTGAAACTATGACCGGAGATGATATTTTAGCAGGGTTCATGAATGTCTCCATAGGTGTTGCAGTAACACATCCTGCCGAATTCATTGTATTAACATTCCAGCAAAAAATGGCAACTTCCAGTTAATCGTTGATAACAAAATTAAATTCATCAAAATAAAACTTAATAATTATGGCAACAGAAGACGGCAGCAAACAAGGAGCCACATGGCCCATGCCCAAATTTCGTTTTGAAGTAGATCTTGGAACAGAAATGAAATCAGTGGCATTTCAGGAAATTTCAGGAATGGATTTTGAAACGCAAGTTATAGAATACAGGCACAGTAACAGTAAGTTGTTTTCAACTGAAAAAATGCCGGGTATTTCAAAGTATGGAAATGTTACTTTGAAGCGAGGTGTTTTTGTAAAAGATAACACATTCTGGGATTGGCAGGCGCAAATTTCTATGAATACAATAAAAAGAAGAACAGTTATCATCAGGTTGCTGGATGAGGGAGGGAATGTTACAATGCAATGGACTTTAATGAATGCCTGGCCAACTAAAATAACATGTACTGATTTAAAGTCAGATGGGAATGAAGTAGCCGTGGATACTTTGGAAATTGCACACGAACAGTTGATAATCAGCAATGCTTGATAACCATCCTGTCAGTTTTTACTTTGAATTATCATTTAACGGAGATGATGCCGCGTTTCAGGAAGCTTCCGGAATATCAAAGGAATTAACAACAGAAGAAGTTTCAAGTGGAGGAGAGAACAGGTTCAAATATAAATTACCTAATGCGGTTACCCACCAGAATTTAGTCCTTAAAAGAGCGATGGCAACTTCCGGATCTGCATTATTAAAGTGGTGTGTTTCAAGTATAGATGGGGGATTAATAAATCCTATTAAGAAACATGACATTTCGCTAAGTTTATTAAATCCGTTAGGTGTGGTATGTAAGAAATGGACATTTATAGATGCTTATCCGGTTAAATTCTCCATATCTGATCTCAAATCACAGGAAAGCGGGTTAGTTATAGAAACGATTGAATTTGCATACAGTTATTTCACAATAGGAAATCCAGGATCCATACAATCTTTATTTAAGTAACCATGCCAATAGAAATCAGAGAAGTGATTATTAAAACGGAGATCAGGAGAGGACGAAATGAGTTAGAATCCATTCATTCTTCGGAGATGTTGATTAACATGAAACAAGACATTTTAAGTCAGGTTAAAACTATGTTAATCAAGGAAAATAAAAAAAGATCAATCCGAAAATAGAATAATGTCAAATGGCAACAGGAGGTTTAGAGAAGCTTCAGATAACCGGATACACAGACAATGAATATCAAAGTCAATTGTCTGGCGACCCATATTCCTGCATGCTCAATCCTGAGTCGCTCAAATGGAATAAACGAATTGAGTATAATAAACAACAACCTCCCGACTCGAGTTCTACAGCGCAAAAATATAAACGAACACCAAGCGATACTCTAGACTTTGATATAATTATTGATTGTACAGGTATAGTTGATCCCCAAAGGGTGAATCTGTCTGATGAAATCGAAGAGCTTGAAAAAATTGTTTTTGCTTATAACGGGAAAATTCACAGACCAAATTTTGTGAAAATTCAATGGGGAAAAAAGCTCATATTCAAAGGAGTTCTGGTTACAATGAACATCTCTTATACGCTCTTTCGACCCAATGGAAGTCCTTTAAGAGCAAAAATTTCACTGAGCTTTGAACAGTATTTGTCGCCAAGTACTCTTCGAAAAATTGATAAACCCGAGTCGCCTGATGTTACTCATCTGGTCAAGGTTATTGAAGGTCAAACCTTACCCATGATTTGTTACCGAACCTGGAATGACCCATTTAAATATATTGAGGTTGCAGAATTTAACAAACTAAACAAATTCAGGCAATTAAAAGGCCATAGCAATTTAATATTACCGCCTGTAAATTTATAGATATGGGAACCGATACTATCACTAATGGAAGCATTGTTGGGATCAGAGTTTCTTCTGAAGGAAGTCCTGTTTCTGACAAATTTCGTATTTATAGTATAACTATTGAAAAAGCTTTGAACGGAATTCCCGAGGCGCGTATCACCATACTTGATGGATCCCCTGATACCGGTAAATTTGAAGCGAGTTCATCAAACAGTTTTGTTCCGGGAACGAAACTTCTTATAGAAGCGGGATACCATAACAGCTACCAAAAGTTATTCGAAGGAATTGTAGTGGGTCAGGAAATTCAAATTAACGATCAGGTTGGTTCTGCTCTTGAAGTGATATGTAAGGATCCTTCAATAAAGCTGACAATCGGAAGAAAGAGTAAGGGGTTTGTTCAACAAAAAGATAGCGATGCCATTTCTTCTGTAATAGCAGCAAGTTCACTTTCCTCAACAATCCCATCCACCAGCATTACTTTTCCAATACTTATTCAATTTCAGTCAACAGATTGGGATTTCATATTAAAAAGAGCTGAAGCGAATGGATTTGTATTGAATGTTGACAATGGTAACATTTCAGCAATTAATCCTGATTATTCTGGGAGTCCTGTGTTAAGTTTAACATATGGTATCAATATCCTGAACCTTAATCTTGAATTAGATGCCCGAAATCAACTTGACTCTGTTCAGGCTTCATCTTGGGATTATAATTCTCAGAAAATTATTTCCGGCAGCTCAAAAAGTTCTTTGAAAGGTCCGGGTAATTTATCGTCTTCCACATTATCAGCTGTTGTAGGGCCTGACAATTATAACTTGTGTACCCCGGCCTTCTTGAAAAATGACGAACTTCTGCAATGGGCAAAATCAAAAGTGATTTTTAGTGAATTTTCAAAGATAACAGGAAGTATTTCTATTCCCGGTACAAGCAAAGTATCACCGGGTACAATTGTTTCATTAAATGGTGTGGGCGATCGGTTTTCAGGTGACCACTATGTTTCAGCTGTAAGTCATGATATTCAGGACGGTAATTGGTTAACAGAAATTTCAGTTGGCATTCCTCCCGATCTGTTATCAGAATCATCAGGTATTGGCTCATCACAGCTTTCACAATTGTTACCACCGGTTACGGGGACATTTTCAGGGAAAGTAAAAAAAATCGATAATGACCCGGATGGACAATTCAGAATTTCTGTGGCGGTTAATATCTTTTGTGATCCGCCTGCTGAGATCTGGTGCCGTGTAAGTAATTTTTATTCCAGCAATGGCTGTGGTGTTTTTTTTCTTCCTGAAATGGAAGATGAGGTATTGCTGAGTTTTATCAATGATGATCCACGTTACCCGGTAATCATTGGAAGCATGTATGCGAATGAAACACTAAAACCCTTTGAAGATTTTACTCCGAGTTCAAAGAATCCCTTGAAAGGAATTGTGTCAAAATCAAAAATTGCATTGGAGTTTGATGATGAAAATACAGTATGGACACTAAAAACTCCGGCAAAGAATATTATCGAAGTGAGTGATAAAGATAAATCCATCAAATTAACGGACCAGCATAATAATACAATTATGATGTCTTCCAGTGGAATTGCAATTACCAGTGATTCAGATGTTCAGATAAAAGCCAAAGGAAAGATTACCCTGGATGCAAATCAAAACATAGAGCAAAAATCAAGTGGAGGCGATATATCCTTAGCAGGACTGAATTTCAAAGCAAAAGCAAACGTACAATGTGACATCGATGGAGGTGCAATGGCCAGCTTCAAAAGTAATGCGCAAATGACAATTAAAAGTTCAATAGTAATGATTAACTAAACCATGCCTCCAGCAGCAAGAGTAACTGACATGCATATTTGCCCGATGCAAACACCGGGCGTTCCACCTATACCACATGTTGGCGGACCCGTTACCGGACCCGGTCAGCCAACGGTGTTGATAGGGAATTTACCTGCTGCAAAAGTGGGCGACATGCTGGTTTGCGTTGGTCCTCCGGATACCATTGTTGCAGGATCATCTTCTGTGATGATTGGCGGAATGCCGGCCGCAAGAATGGGAGATTCAACTGCACATGGAGGTAAAATTGTACTTGGACTACCAACCGTACTCATAGGTGGATAATAACGAACTACATATTGAAAATCAGTTCCTCGGATCAGGTTGGTCCTTTCCTGTCACGTTCAGGAAAGAGACTCACTCTTTGGCAATCAGTAAATATATTGAAAATGTTAATCAATCAATTTTTATAATTAATAACACTAATTTCGGAGAAAGATGCCTGTTACCGACTTTTGGTTCGGTGCTTCAGCAGTTTATTTTTCGAACAATAGATGAAACGCTCTTTGGAGAAATTTCGGAAGCTTTAAAAACCACATTACTACATAATGAACCAAGAATAAATGTTGAGGAAGTTGATGTTACCATTAGTGACGAATTGAATACAACATTGAATATAGCAGTGTATTATAAATTCAATGAAACAAATAGCCGCCATAATTATGTTTTTCCTTTCCACCTGAATGAAGGTACTAATTTACAGCATTCATGATGCAAAAGATGAATCAGAATATAATCCAAAAAAATCTGTTCCGTGCTCTGATTCCCGGAAAGGAATTAGTTGATAGCCGCAAGGAATCAGATTATTTGAATTATTTAATTGGTCTCAGCTCAGTTATCAATTTTTATGACCAGGAAAATAGACTGAATGGATCGTGGCAACCTTTTCTATTAAAGGACCCCGTATTTTTACTGATAGCAATTACAAAATATGACATTTCTAATTTTAGTCAATTGTTGAGTAAAATTCGTTTGAGCAAGAACAGTTTAATTGTACCCGCTGACAATAACGAAGAAAAATATCATGATCTGTTAAATTCGATATTCAGCATTAATTATTCCATATATAGGGAACTTGAAAAATGGTCAGGTTTCATGCAGGCTGATAATACGGATTATAAAGTTAAGTACAATACTATTTCCGGCATTGAAAGGAAGTTCAGCAAAATATTTTGGGCTATTGTTGGACTGAATAAGTTTATCGTTAATACGTATCCTCTATGGAATGTTAAACACCCGGATTCTTTCCGTGATGAATTTTCTACCGATTTATGGAGAACCAACATGGACAAAGAACCATTTTTTGATGTACTGAAATTGAATGATGGGTTCAACTCTTCTTTTTCACAGATTTTTGATTCTTTGCATGTTGTCACTAACGACCTGATCCAATTTGTTCAACTCCTGATTGACGAGGCAACTACTGATCTTTCAAGGGTTTCTTCCTTAAAAAGCAATCATCCTGATACTTTATTGCTTCGGGTTATTGTAAAGTTACTTTTAAAGCAAAAGGAAGCTATCAATACTATTAGTTCACGTCACCTCGACTTCTATTATAGGGAGATTCTGGGCCAAATTCCATGTCAGGCTGAACCTGATACTGTATTTGTCGATGTCCATTCGGGATTAAATCAAATTATAAGCTTAACAAAAGGGACTGTTTTCAACGGTGGGACTGATCTGAACAGCAACGCAGTAAATTATATTTCAACTACAGATTGTCAGGTAAATCCCGCAGTGATAACAGGGGTTCAATCCGTTTACAAGAAAAAGCTGGAAAGCAATAAATATCAGCTATTCAGTACATCAATCAGTAATTTTGATAAGGTAACAAAGAATGAAAATGGTTACACCAACAATTGGAGTGCTTTTGGTTCTCAGAATGGTGACCCTCTTGTAACCTCATTTGTTTGCGCATCTCCTTTACTTTTTTTGCCTGGTGGAAACCGTTTGTTGACCCTTCGGATAAAATTTAATCAGTTGATCACTTTGAAAGATTTTGATCAGGCGAGTTATTTCATTTCTACTACTGAAGAATGGATGGCTTACAAACCGCAACATTCTTTTGATCAAGAAACGAACGAAGTAGTATCTACTTTTAAGTTTGACCCCGATTTTCCGGCCATAACACGATTGCCATTTATAAAATCTGGAGTACAAACTAACTGGCCTCTGTTAAGAATAGATTTTAATCAGTTCTATGAAGATTCCATCATTCCTGGAATTGAATATTTGATCATCGAAAACAGTGTTGAAAAAGCTAAGGATATCATTTTGTACAACCAGAATGGTCTCATAAGTTCGATGCCAGGAATGCAACTTTTTGGCACTAATGCTGTCGTAAAAAGTAATTTGGTACTGGGTAGTGCAGAAATTTTCAGTAAACCGGTTACAGAATTAGATATCACTTTTAAATGGGGAAAATTACCTGCAAATTTTTTTGACTACTATTATACATACAATTATTACTTATCTCAATCTGCTCCCATTTTAATCAAGAATAGCTTGATTCCAAATTTTTTAATTTCATGGGGAGGATCGATTATTAGAAAACTGTTTAAAAAAAAGTTCAAACAAGAATCCACAACAATTAGTGAGGGGTATTTTAACAATCGATGCTTCAAAGTTGGATTCCAGGTTTTGGATAATGGAGACTGGACCTCTTATAAATTGCGTTCCGTTGGTAATGCACTGAACATTTCGGCTGTTAACAGTGGTGATAAAAAGAAAAATAGTGGTGAAAAAGAGGAAGACCTCACTTGTTTTCTATATCCTGCTGAAAATGACAATGATTTATTTCTAACAACGCGTTTTGATGTACTTCGTCCCGATGATGATGTTTCAAAAAAGGTGATTATCAATGGACAAGCCAATTTGCAAAATGGCCAGTACAGTTTTTCCGAGAATAGCAGCCATGGTTTTTCCAGATTATATTTGGATGCACCGGGCCATGGATTTGGAAGTGATATTTATCCTGCTGTTGTCGCTTATACAGCCACACAAAATGGTTTGGTTATTGCTCAACCCAAAGGGATAACAATTCCGCCAGAGTTGTTGGCCAACCCACAAGTTCCATTTATTCCCACTGCTGAAGACCTGGAGATTAAGTATAAAGCGTATCAAAAGTATGAGTTTAAGGAGTTGGAAACATATCCAATTCAACTTTTTTACTTTACTCCCTTCACAAAATTTAAAATTTATGACAATGATCCTGAAGGACAAGCTTCTGTGTGTTCTAACGGCTTTTCAATTAACGGAAATAAGGTTGTTAAGTCGGAATTTCCCTTATACCCTACATTTTCCGGAAACGGTACTTTGTTTTTGGGACTTCAAAAATTAATCACTCCTACTTATTTAAGCATGTATTTTGAAGTTGCAAGTTCAATTGGACAAATTGACTTGTATCAAACTTCCATACAAACAATGAGTTCGACAGGATGGAATGAAGTGGTAGTTGTTGAAGATGGAACGAACAGCTTATCATCGACAGGGATCATTACTTTATTATTGCCAGAAGATATAGTCACTAATTCTTTTCAGATGCCCAATGGATTGTATTGGGTAGGATTTACCAATGAAAACAGCAACTCCTGGCAATTGAATTTATCATACATCAACACGAATGGTGTCAAGCTTGAGCGAAAGTTTTCCCCTGATATTCGCATCAATGAATCATTTCATCTTCAAGCTAATAAAATTGTATTGCCACCTGCCACTGTTCCCGGGTTGACTTCGGTTTGCCAGCCATTTCCTTCATTTGGAGGCAAACCGGATGAAACAGAAATTCAAATGAACCAAAGAGTTGCTATTGATATCGGAACTAAAGGGCAGTTGGTTTGCAGAGGAGATTATTTCAAATTAATCACAACTAAATTTCCTGAAATATACTATTGTAAAGTTGTAAAAGAACGGAAAGGGAAGGGATGCAATTTGTTTTTGGTAGGTAATAATGCAAATGACTTGTGGGCATCTCCATTTTTGCCCTTAATTTCTAATTCCCTGTTAGCTGAAGTTAACGATTATGTAGCTAAACGAACTTCAATATTTGCCAATGTAATGTGTGCTGCATTTGGATTGGAAGAAGTTAAGTTTAAAGCTACCATTACCATTAATAGTTCTGTAGGTTCTGATTTTGCAAAGGCTGATATAAATAACAGGTTAAATTATTATTTGTCTCCATGGACAAGCACAGTCTTTTCGCAAATTTCAATTGATTCGCCTATATACATCGAAGAGGTAATTCGTATCATCACTGAATTAAATTATGTTAAGATGGTTAATACGCTGATCGTTCAGACTGCTACTTCAGGGAGTGATTTAGTGAATCTAAATTCAGGCAATGCAATAATCCCTTCTCAGCAGAGCTTGCTCTTTGTGTCGGCAAAAACCCATGATTTAACAATTAAAGTTGAGCTATGAGGGATGAATTAGAGATGAACAATGAGACCTTTGCTCAGGTTAAAGATTTTAAATACCTGAGACAATTCGCTATGGAGTCGATTCAGGAATTGTCAGGATCAGCATGGACCAACCTCAATCCTTCCGATCCTGGTGTGACTATTTTGGAACAAGCATGTTATGCACTTACCGAATTGGGATATTGCAGCTCTTTTCCCATCGAAGATATTTTAACAGAATCAGGAAATAGGATTCGTTTTTTAGATCAATTTTATAAACCGGATGAAATTTTCGAGAGAACCCCGGTGACTATATCAGAGTTGCGACATTATATAAAAAAAATCAGTAAAGATATTTTATCCGTTGGATGTATTATTTTAGATTCAGAAGGATATTATAGTCGCGGAACGTACTTGTTTAAGTTATGTGTAATTCCTGATTTAAAGGATGTAGCAGATTTGCAAAAGGAAGTCTATTTTGAACTGAACAAAGTTCGCGGTTTAGGAGAAATGTTCACCCTTCCTGATGTGGTACCAACTATAAATTACAGGTTGCAAGGTACTCTTGTCCTGGAAAGTGCCTCGCCTGATTTATTATTTGTTCAGGTGCTTAACAAAGCATGCCAGAATTTAATTGTATTGAAATGGGAAGAGCTTAGTGATAGTGTTATTTCTGTTAGAAAGGAAACCTGTACGAAAATTAGTGTTTACGACTTTAGTACTTGTACAAATGATATAAACGAAATACAGAACTTAAGAGATCTTTCAATCATCCAACCTGATGGCTCTCATACAGACTATATTGAGATTTGTGTAAATAAGTTTGCCACGCTTGATATTGTGGGATCTATTAATAGTAAATCTCTAAAAGTTGTTTTTAACAATAGAAATTTAGACTTGACTAGTGATTCTATTTCTGCAATTAAGGATGAGCTTTTTGATAAAGTAGTTATTAATTATCCAAACTATGGAAGTTATCGCGACATTTCAAGTTACTACTCCATTCAGGAAACGTTCCCTGCCTTGTACAAAATTGGAAGCAATTCTTCAGAACAAGCACAAAGTAATTATGAAATTGCAATCTCAAGGCAGCTGAGAGGTTATCTTCTGATGATTGACCAAATTATCAGTAATGAGTTTGCGCAATTGAGTAATGTGCCTGAGTTATTTTCATTTAATGTATTAAATGTTGCAAATTCGGAAGTACTTAATAACTACCTCGATGGTGTAAGGAACCGGAAGTTCTTAAGTTACCCAGCTCCTGAACTTTATTTTACACCGACTTATTATTACAATACTCTTTATAAGGTTCCTTATGTAGGTCCATTGCTTAAGCATTATAATCAATTTGAACAAGAAGTTTCAGGGCTGAGTTCACCTATAATAGAGAAGTTGGCATTCGAAAAATATATTGCGGATCCCTATAATCCATACAATCAGGCATTAATGACAGGTTCAGCAACACAGAAGAATAATATTGAAAGAAAGAATGAAATAATAAATCATTTGCTGGCACGCCATGGTATTGCGCCTACTTTAATTGATAATATGACAAATGACTCCGTTTACACAGGAGTTGAGTTGGAGGATAAATTATTGGTGAAGAGTTCATTGCTTAGGAATTTCGGGAGATTATCATGTAGAAGAAATTGTGCCACAAATTTCTGGCTGCCTTGAAGTTACAGGAAACACCCCCTGATGAAAAACCTCTGTTACACAATGAACCACATGAAAAATATGTAATTGATTCTATTTTTAACCCTGAGGAATTTTATAGGGAGCTAAGCATTTCTAAACAGGATCTTATCGATTATTCTACATTGGAATTATACGGATGGTTATTGCTGGGACTTAAGCCCATTTATGATTTAGCAATCTTCGATAGTACTAATAAGGATCAAAGTTCTGCAGAGAAAGAAAGGCTCAAGCAGTTGAAATGGTTTAGCCAGGAAAGAAAAGGCTTCATTTTTATTGAGCAGATTTTATTACAAACACTTTGCTATTATAAAATTGAACTATGGAGTAGTGTACCAGATAAACCGGAATTTATTATCAGGCCAGAATTGACTAATGATGAGTATGTTCAATTTCAGGGTATGGCTTTCCAATCAGAAGATTGGTTAGATGCTATTCAATTTGCTGGACGATTTACTTTGAATGGGAAGGAGTTTTCAGTCGTCCCGAATTTAAGTGACACTTCAATACCATTTTATATTAACAACTGCAAATGGCGATATAATACTGCGGTATTGTTTGGCGACAAAGAAGTTTCAAGCGGCAAATTGACTACTTATGAACAAACAGTTTTTCTGATATTTCCAAACTATATCCCACTATTGCAAAGTAAGGAATTTATTAATAGGCTTGATTGTTTTTTGAATGAATTCCTCCCGGTTCAACTTAGTCCAAAGCTCATTTATTTATCACAAATTGAGTTGGAGACATTTGTTCCCTTGTTTGTTCAATGGCACAACCTACTTCGTTGGAACCCTGTTACTGACGAGAATTCTGATTATCGGAAAAAGGTTGTAAGTGAATTTTATGAACAGTTGCAAAAAATAGCTGATTATGTTTAGGTCTGGGATAAATCATGTTGTACATAAGGTTAACTGGCAGACGGTTTACCCCGACCATACCATGGTTTATAATCTTCAGCAAACGATAAGTGACTTCACTAACAATGAATTCTTAGAGCTCGTTGAATCGTGGGCAAATAAGATTACTCCTGATCACATACACATATCAATACCAAGAATTGAATTGGAGCTTGGGATTTTGAACGACGACAATCTTAGAAACCAACTCATTGAAAGTACCCGTGATGCACTTTCCAGTTTCATAATTGAAAATGGGGATTATCATCTAGGAAATCCCTCCATAGGAGATTTCGATAACCGGCTGGAAAACTTTCAATTCACTTTGGATACCGGAATTCATATTACCCGCTTGACCCCAAGAATTAACCCTGCTATGCTGGTTGAGTTATGCGAATTGCTGAGGATCAACAGACGACAAACAATCATTATGCTCTCATCAGAGAAATCAGAGCGTTTACATGTAGCAAAATTACTAAACGGATCCAATAAAAACTCTGTGGATTCCGCTATACTTTTGTTGAGCCCTTTATATGGTTCAAAAGTACTATTCCTAATTAGCCGAATCATTCAATTTTTAAACTCTCTGGGACTCTCATATCGAAAAATCGAGGAATTGAATAAAAAGATTTATAGGATTAGTTTTTCATATTTGGTGCAATCGGCTTTTGTTGGTTTTAGTGATCAGGAATGGCTTACATTGATGGTAGAATTGCTTGATGAAAGTGATGATGTGGAAGTTAAGAGTGATGGTTTAGATCATTACCTGGGAATGCATGTCGATTTGCAAATAAAAAATAGTGTAAAGAGAGTTCAAAAAGAATCTGTAAATAATTTAACTGAGAAAGAGGAAGAGATTTATTATGATCAGACAAGGGTAAGCCAGCTTACCGGAATCATTGATCAATGCTTGTCATTTTCAGGAGGCAGATTGAACTCGCATCAATCGCATGAAAATCTTATAGATGAACTCAACACACTATCAACACTGGATTACAGAATTTATTCAGATAAATTGAAACGGCTTTTTGACTACTTGAACTTTCATTTTAAATCTGGAACAGTTTTTAAAATCGGTTTTATTGAAGAAACACTTAAATTATTTTACGATAATGATTATTATGTTTTGGATCACGACATGTCGATTCTTGATGCTGTATTAATTGCGAAATTTGATAAAAGTCAGTCATTTATCTTAAAGGAGCAAGTTCTGAAATTTATTGCATCGAATAAAGGTAGTGAGTGTTCTGTAGGACATGTAATTAAAAATCTGATTCATTTTGTCAGTAAAAAATTTACCATTAAGCTCTTGAACATTTATGAATATTTACAAGAAGTAACCCATAGGCTGGAGGATAGAAGTTTTTATTTATTGGAGAATAAAATATGGATGCCAATTGTGAAGTCATATCTTACAAAATCATTTACAGCAGATCTCACATATCAACATAGCCAGAATCATTTAAATAGAAGTAAGGATGCTGACCATAGTACTATTCATAATCTAAGCAAAAACTTTACAATTGACGATTCTAAGATCAGTTTGATTTGGAATGTGAGAACTCTCTTGCAAAAGAGGATGTTTAACAGTAAAGATGAATTTCGACTGTATCAGTATTTTGAACTTAGGCCAGATCTTGTTTGTAAAGAAGTATATCAGCATGTAAAGGATTCTTCCTTTTATGATTATTGTCAATTTGATTCTGCCGGTTTATGGACAGCACTTCAGGGACATTTGTTTGAACGGTCCGGGCATCAGCTATCTTCCTTTTTGCAGGAACTTCATGTTTTGTCCATTTCTGATTTGCACCTTGAATTCATGTTTCCTTTTATTTGCAGGAAATTATTTATTCTAAGTTATGAGAATCCTGAGCTATCTCCTGATGAAGTTTTGGCCAAGCTCATTCACTTTGTTCTAGAAAATGAGGTAATTCCATTTGAAAGGAAATTTGCTGAAGTAACAAAACTTTTAGCAACTCCTGAAAACATATCGGAGAACGAAAGAATCATTAGGGCTAAGACCTATTTAGCGAGGCAAACAGATTCTTTGAATAAAACTGATCTCGAAAAAATTCTGGTTGAATTTTGGTAACGGAATTACAAAGAAGAGTGATTTTGTAAACGTAATACGCAATATCAGAAGATTCAATCCTGAAGAGTTATTTAGCTTTTCACGAGACATTCAAATGAAAGTAGCGCTAATTGCTATTGGAGAACCAGTATGTGTAAATGATGTTAGATCTTATATTGAATCCAAGATCAAAAAGTATGGATCATATTTTGAGGGGAAACTGGATACCTTTTCAAAGGAATTATTTTGGGAAGCCATGGTATATAGCCCTGATTTGGCAAGAGAAGCCAGTTTTCAAAAAAGAATTTCTAGTCTTCTGGATGGATTTTTAGCAGGCTCCATTAAAATTTCTTATAATAAGACTGGGATTAGATGTGAAGGCTCTGTCAACGATAGTGATAGAAACATAATCGCATCACGGTCTGCACAGACAATACAGGAGGGCAAGTCCGAAGTTAAAGCTGCCAATATTCAAGTATTAATTAATAGTATATCCTATGAGCCATATCCGTTAAAGGATAACTCTGAAGATATTGAGGTAATTGACTATTCAGAATTACTGAACTTGATAAAACAAAAGAATACGCATAAGTTGGAGACACTTTGTAATGCTGTAACTTTGGAAGATATAGCGTTTTTAATTGAATCTGCTAATATTAGTTGTCAACATGACTTTTGTGCTGATATCAGAAAATTAAAAGCATTTCTAAGAAAGTTGTCGACTCATTGTAGCATTAACGAAACCAGTTTTGCTAATTTGATACTCAAAGAACTGGATGCAAATGATATCATTACAAGTTGGAAGCAAAGCATAACGAAAGCAGAAAAGAGGCTTTATGATGAAATTCGGAAATTAGCTTTTAGTAATTCTAACGAATCAGAAGAAAGATTCGATAACTCAAATTCTTTTTACAGTACCATAGAATCAACATTTGACCTTAAACCTGAAGTTTCAAGTGACCTTTTCTTGCAAAGAGATGAAACAAGTAATAACTTTAATGAAGTTGTTAAGAATATTGGTGTTTCGGGTATCATAAAATTGATTGAATATGTATTGGATGTTGGTCGGCTCCCTTTGTGGATTGAAAACGATTTCACTAAATCCCCATCCATTTTTATCACATATATATTTAAGAAACACCCTGAATGGATCAGGCACATTTTCAGAAGTAAACATTTGGTAAGAACAAAGGGTGGCAGGTTGGTTTCTTACATAAATACTGAGGATTTGATTCATTTTTTTACACATTCAGACTTCATTAGTAAAGAGGAAGGCGTTGAGTACCATACTGTATATAATCAGTTGCTTTATGATAAAGTGTCTGTACCTTATTCTTTAGGATTATTATTAGTAAATTATTGGGTTCAATCAGGATGTGAAATTATTGAAAAGGATAAGTTCTACCGACGTTTAATTCTAGGTTGTTATAGGGACTCATTTTGTGGTGCTGACATATTTAAAGAAAATTTAACGAAATACATTCAAAGCTATCCTTCGGATTTTCATGCAACCTTTATTAGATTATTTCCACCAGGGCAAAATATCATATTACCGGAAAGACATATTATACCAAATATAAAAAAGAAAAGATTTGATGAAGTTATAACAAATGGAATTTCAATCAATAATGGAGGTATAGTTTTGATAAATAACTATATGAAAGAGCTTTTCAACCGACTTGGATTATTAAAAGACGATCAGTTTGTAAGCAACCTGCATCAACAAAAAGGGATAATTGCCCTTCATTATTTTGTTTCAGGAACTGATACAATTATAATGCAGAATGACATTCTGATTAATAAGATTTTGTGTGGGTTTCTTGTTGATGAATACCTGGATTTCGAATGTAATCTGGATGACAACGATAAATCAATTATTGACGGATTGATTTCTGCAATGATAAGTCAATGGAATGCCATTAAAACAAGCACTATTGATGGATTCAGAGGCAACTGGTTGATAAGAGAAGGTATACTTTCCAAACAGCAAGACAAGTTAAGTCTTAATATTGAGAAAAAGGTTTATGACATATTGTTAAATCAATCTCCTTTTTCTTTTTCTGTGATTCGATTTCCGTGGATGTCGGAGACGCTATATGTAAATTGGCCTACTTCATAAATTCAAAATATAAAATATTCTAAAACCTAAATTTATTAACTATGAACACTTACGATGATGATTTACACAAGGATGTTGAGAACATTCTACAGGAACAGCAACTGATGTTGTTGAACCAGTTAAACGCAAAAAGATGCGCAAGTCTGAATTGGTATTTCGCTCAGGGCGAAAGAGACAGATGTGAAGAGGAACTCACGGAGCACAAAGGAGAAGCAGCCATAAAAACTGTTGTTAAGCAATTGGCTGTGAATTATTCCGATTATTCAACAAATATTTTGCTCGCCGCCAATCAGGCCAGTGCAGATACTCAGAATGCAGCGAAAAATTCAACCATTGCTGCTTCAAATGTCCAGTTTGCGGCTAATGCCATCTTGAGATTAGCCGGAGATGTTGGCAATGCATGCAGTATTATAAATGCAGCCGATAGGGGTACTGATTTGTATAATCAGGCTATCGCATCAGAAAAATACATTGATGATGTTGCGGTTCTTGCTGAACAGATATCGGATATTGCAATGAACATGGCAGGAAAAGTATCTGAAGTAATGGCCGGAGATGTTGCCAAATTAGCGGCTAACGTTGATGCTGATATTAAATCGTTTTTAAGTATAGCCACTAATCAATTCGATACAATTAGTAATGTAGTTGTGAATGACAATTCCAATTGGGCTGCTTCAAAAGTTGCAACCAATATAGCGCATGGAAACTTGCTTACTGCAGCAGCTGAGTACCGCGCAACAGAGACAGTTTCACTAAAAAGTATTAATCAACTAAATTTAGATCTTTCTGTTAATCAGCATGGAGAGAGGCTAGGTAAGCAATTTACAGTCACTTTTAACAACTATATTACACCATTTGAAATCAAGAGTTTGGTGAAATCCGAGAATAGTGATGAAAATCATTTAGTTGCAATTGATTCTTTTTATGTGATGTTTGTTAAGGAAAGCAAAGTAAGTACCTTCAATCTCAATAGTGCTGAAGCTCTTATTGCACAGGCAAAGACTGATTGTTATGTCAAATTAGCATACGATCCAACCATTCCTCACCATGTTCTTGAGTTTCTTATTGGTGTAAAACCTGACGAAACACCGCCATTAGACAATTTGTATAACATTTATGATACAGATGGTAAAACAATTGAATTGGGCCTCAACTACAGTGCATTTGTTGTTGTAACATTCACTCCTGCTTACAAAAAGTATCTTGATAACTTCACTGATTTTATTTCTGCACCGTCAGATACGTTTACACTTACACGTAGAATTGAAGCCCCTTCACTGGATCAAAAATTGATTGATGATAACAGGAAGAAGAAAACTCCACAGATTACTCAAACCTGGAAATTGACCTCTGCTTCAGATGAAGAAGCATTTGCAATCGTAGAATTTGATGGCCCAGGTGCCAATGAGGACTTGAAAAATAGTTTGGAGTATCGTTGTATTTTGCTGAAAGTAAAAGACCCTGAATATGCCGGATTGATTACCGAAACTAAACCGGGTATTGAAAACAGGAAACATGAAGTTACCCAGAAAGGAGTCATTCAAATGTCGAAATTATTAGAAGGCTTAGACATTATTAATGTAAACCCCGATGAGGATATTGAATTTACTTCTGGTAAAATAGATTTCATTTTCAATACTTTCATAGCAAGTCAGCTTGCAGTTGGGAACTATACAAAGGTGCATGAAGTTAAACATGAAGAGGATAGGTATTCTATTACTTTCAATAATGAAACACTTGATAATTTTGGCAATGCTATTAATAGCGGGGCTTATTATATCCCCGCTATTTATGCAGTATATAATGGAAGTGCATCAAAAAGCAGTATGTTCCACGGTTCACTTTCCAATTGGTATCACACAGAAGCTATAATGATAAAGTATTAACAGTATTAACATTTAAATTCTTAACAATATGTCAGACTCA
This sequence comes from Bacteroidota bacterium, assembly GCA_016713525.1. Classification (GTDB taxonomy): domain Bacteria; phylum Bacteroidota; class Bacteroidia; order AKYH767-A; family OLB10; genus JADKJB01. The sequence goes on from JADJOZ010000033.1 coordinate 44,689, forward strand.
AATACATTAACCATGCGGCGGCTAACAATTTCGCGCATGAGAATAACTGAAGCAAAAAAGGCCGAACTAGATGCTATGTTAATTCAAATAATTAATGCGCAGGCGAAAGTTGATGAAAAGCAAACGATATTAAATTCTCTAAGTACAAAAGTTCAAGTATTTAGTCAATATCTGAAAGATGCTGAAACCAACCGAACAACTGCATTAAGTAATCTTGAATTTGTTCTTAAAATTAAGAGCGAAGTTGAAAATCTTGAATCGCAAGCTGATTTTACTCAAATAACTGTTCGAAATGCAAGTGAATTCTCCTATGAACTGATTTCAAAGCTGAGTGATATGGTTCGTCAGTTGGTGTTTGCTGCAGAGGTAGTAAATAAATTCTCAAATGCAATTGTGCGTAAAAAGGCTTTGAACCCGTTAATATCAAATGAACTGGTTGAACTTAGTGCAACCATGGGGAAAGATGCAAATACAGCAGTTGCGCTTTCCTTGACCGCATTAAAATCGGCTTATACTGCTAATCTAAATAGTTTAGATGCGCAAAGTACCATAATGCTTAGTAAAAGTTTATTAGATAAATTTGTTGGTAAATTAAATACCTCGATAGAAATGATTAGTATCGATAATGGTCTTGTTACTGTTTTAAAAGATATTTATGCAGGAACCAAAGAAAATTATCAACAAAAGCTCGATGCAAACCAAAGTGTATTGAAACAGTTCAGTAATGCCCGTACAATTTATGAGGCTGCAGCAAGCAGATTAGCATCCTTGCAAGCCGGTTATGCTGCAGCTTCTGCAGCGGCACTTGCCAACTGAGAAATTATTTAAAAAGGGTCTGACTTTCGAACATGAAGTCAGACCCGTTATCAGAAATCTGTTATGGAAAACATATTAGATAAGTTTATCACCAAGTTTTATTATCATACGGGCGGCTATTTACCTGTTTTACCCTTGAATAACCCAGTATTTCCTGGCGACTTTTTTCATTGGGAGAATGGAAATATGGTTGTCTTGGGAAATATTTTTCAATTGCAGATGAGTGACAGACTCATAGTGTCTGATGAATTGCCTTTAAATCCTGTCAATTGGAATTTTGAGGATGGCGTATCAAATGCTTTTTCGGCGCGTAGCAAGGGCAAAGCAATCTTTGATACAGAAAAGGACTTTGAATTCAGCAAGCTCATTTTGCAATTTGCAGAATCGGGCAGTTTTCGGTTCCACACAATTAATCCTGCAACAATACACCTTTTAAGCTGGGGCGAAATAGCAGAAGGGTTGATTATCAAATTCACACAGACGTATTTTAGTTTTAGAGAAGTTTCAATTGTTACAGAATGTGCTTTTGCTGATGCTAAGAAAAGGAAACCGGTTTATTTCAAAGCAAAGAAGCTTGCAATGAGACAAGAAGGCCTGCTAGATCTTAAACAATCTATGTCCAACTTATGTGAAGGAAGAGACCAATGGGCTTTTAATAATTTCAATAGAAAGTACCACTTTGATATAGGAACTAACTTTATCCCACGCTTTATGCAGAATAACATCAAACTTCTCGATATGATACCTTCCAATCAGATTAATCCTAATAATGCCTTAGAATTTTTCAGATGGGACGATTTCGGTTTAGATGATATTAAACTATAAAAATTGTAATGACGGATTCGGAAAATATTTCTGTATTATTAACTGAATTAGAGTGGCTCCAAAAAGTCATCGGCCAAGCTATAAAGAGTTATTTTCTTCAGGAAGGACACGAAGCAGATTGGAGAGAAATTGCGCCACCCGATTTAACCGGATCTGAGACGCCATACGGAATTACTGTTAACAAATTGAATTTGGATATTTATGAAAGAGTATCGCTGGCATTAGTTCTGGCCCCGCAATTCAAACCCGAAGTTCTTGATATTTTTTATGGTAGAAACCGACTATATGACAGGATGTATACAGAGTTTGGCGGAATAACTGATAAAACACACTCCGGGTTGCTTCCTACCATTCAAACTTTGTGTTTTCTTCTTGCGGGATCGCGGACAGATTTGAAAGCAAAAGCGTTTTCAATTGTTTCGAATTCCGGTAAGTTAGTTGAGGCGAAATTAGTAAGAGTTGAGCAACAAGCAGGAGGCACTGTCTATGTTGGTAGTTTAATTTCATTAACAGATACCGCAGTCAATTATTTTGTAACAGGTACTGCAAATGATTTGAAACCATCTGATTCATTTCCTGCACATGAAATTACTACTTCTCTTGAACGGAAGGATTTAATACTAAATGAGCAAACCAAAAATCAACTTGAAGAGATTGAATTATGGATCAAGCATGAAGATACCCTGCTTAACCAATGGAACCTGAGAAGATTGTTAAATGCAGGTTATAAGGCTCTGTTCTATGGCCCACCAGGAACTGGGAAAACGCTTTCGGCTGCAATGCTTGGAAAATGTACCGGCATGAAAGTTTTTCGGATCGATCTTTCTATGATGGTTTCAAAATATATAGGAGAAACGGAGAAAAACCTAAGCCGTATATTTGAATCGGCTGCCGAATCCAATGCGATTTTGTTTTTTGATGAAGCGGACTCTCTTTTTGGTGCAAGAACAGCTACCAATTCTTCCAACGACAGATACGCCAATCAGCAAACGGGATATTTGCTTCAAAAAATCGAAACCTATCCCGGAGTAATCATTTTGGCCACGAATTTGAAGGACAATATTGATACTGCCTTTACCAGAAGGTTTCAAAGTATAATTAATTTCCCACTTCCTACAATACGTGAAAGGGAAAAACTTTGGAAGAATATTTTTTCAGGTTATTTTGAAATGGACGTGGATGTGGATTTTGGAATGATCGCGGAGCAACATGAATTATCAGGAGGTGCTATTACTAATGTGCTTCGCTATTGTGCCTTGAAGGCTGCAGAAAGTAAGTCAAATGTAATTCTGTACCCATGGATGCTTCAGGCCATTCAGAAAGAGTACAGGAAAGAACACAAAGTGATGATACTATCAAACTTAACTGATTCATGAAATGAAAGTTGTTTATAACCAATCTGTTTGTCAAGGGAGCAACACCCTCAAATGTGTGAGTTTTGCATATGATGAGTGGCGCCTGCTTTTTGATAAGGTTCAAATTCGATATTGGATGGCTCAGGTGCTTAATAATTGCCAAAAGCCATACGGATTACATATCAGAGGATATCTCTTAGGAGAACAAATAACTTATTTGATTTTGGAAGGTGACAGAGCTTCATATAGAAAATTCTACAAAACTTTGAACAAACATTCCTTGGTTATGTTGAGAAGTTACTTTAAAATTGATGATGTTCAAGCTAAAGCTGCTGCTAAGTATTTTAGCAAAAGAACAATTAGTAATATGTCAATGTTTCAAATTAAGCAACTGCGAAATTCTGATTATTGTAATGCTTTACTGAATGAGCCTTTGATTTATCAATTTCACAATCACGGATTCATTTCTTTTTTATGAGTATGCAATTCAAAGCAGGTTTTGTTCACGAATTGATTATGAAGATGGACAAGGTCCCGTAACAATAGAAAAGACACAATTCAATCATCCAATTCAAGTGGAAACAGTTTAAAAAATTTGGGAATGGCAAATTTCAGCTGAAAAATTGTTTCAACGAAAGTATCTACCCGCCACAGGGAGTATTTAGCAAATTCACAGCCACAATCTGTTCCTTATCGAGGCAGCTACGTGGTTGATAACAGGTCTGATGAAGCAATTCAAAGTAAAAATATCAACAAGTCAGGAATAAGCGAAGATACAAAAGCGGTATTTGAACAACTATCAGGACATTCATTCGATGATGTCCGGGTTCATTATAACTCTGATAAACCGAATAAAATTGGGGCTTATGGTTATGCCAGGGGCACTAATGTTTACCTGGCTCCAGGTCAGAATCGTCATCTTCACCATGAACTCTGGCATGTTGCCCAACAAAAAGCAGGAAGGGTAAAAGCAAATTTAAGTTTCAATAAACTTCCTGTTAATAATGATGTAAATCTTGAAAGGGAGGCTGATCAGATGGGAGATCTTGCTATGAAAACGATTCAAAGAAAAAGCACTAAGGTACAAAATAAGCTTAACTTTCTTTCTCCGTCGCCTGCTTCTGTGGCTGCAACCAATCAGGGTAGATTTTATGAACAAATGCCAGATGGTTCTTTCACATGGTGGAGGAGACCAATGATATTTGCAGGAGGATCTAATGCATGGAGACCGGTTTTAGATCCTGTAAATCACATTCAGATTATGCATCAGGGGTATGGTGTTTGGACACCAAGTTATAAAAGAAATTTGGACCGGCAAAGAGTTAAAGGTATTCGTGGAGCAGATGGAAATACTACCGGACTCAGACTTGGTACGGAAGATTTACACGGAGCCCCTGCGCCATGGCCTGGAAGCAGAAGTTGGCCAGCATCTATGCAACATGGTAATAGTGCGCAAAACCAACGAAATGCAGTTATTCCAGTAGTTCCGCAAAGCCCCGATAATACAGCATGGGGACATCAACTAGCTATGCAATGGGGAGGCAGAGCTCGTATTAACAACGCCGCTTCAGCTACCAATAGTGCACTACCTGGGCAACCTGCGCAAGAAGAGTATCAGACCATTGTGGAAGATGCTTTATCAAGATTTTGTGCTGACCACCATGTTCCCTTAACTGAATTCAGGATAAAACATACCGCATATCTCTATCCCGGAACACATGTTGCCAAGTATATGCGCATTAAAATATATCGTGAAAATCCACCGGGAAATATTATTAAAGTCGTGGATCAAAATACTCCCGATGATGCTCAGTACCTTGCTGGCGGCAGAGCACAAGCAGGAACCGCTAGACAAATATTTCAATTGCAACTTGAAGCTCAACTACTGGCCAACCTTCCTTTACATGCCAAACGGGCTACCAACCCGACTGTGGTAATGTCGTGGAATAATCCGGGAACAACCGGTGAACGTCCTTAAGTTAGATTGCAAACTGATAAATCTAAAATTTGATTTTCACTTTTTTGGAAAGTCTAAATATTATTTTATAAATTGCTGTATTATTTAATATACAATTTTAGTTTTCTGGAATACATGGCATTTCTTGTCATTAGTTGAAATAACACTTCCATTCATTGTAATTGCATCTGAAATAGTTGATTCATAATGCCATTACTAAATCACATGCATCTTATTGGTAATATAAGCAATATTTGCTTGCTTTGTGTGATTAAAATATTCTATGTAAAATTGATTCTATGTATCAAGAAACAATATTATTTTTGTGTTATTTTTGATTGTTGTAAAGGATTTTATATTTTCACCTCACTCTATAAAGGTTTTAATCCAAGTTTAAAATGAAATTAGAAACTCTCGAAACCCCAGATTAATTCTCAAAGGATTCAGGCCGGAAGACATGAATTACATTTTTAGTAATCTGAATAAAACGGAAATTATGCAGCTTTTAGGACACCGGAATGATGAGGAATTTTTGAAAGAACAGGAAAAGCAACAGAAAGGTTATGCAACTTATAATCGGAGTTTCTTACTTTTTTTATTACATGAAAAAGAATCAGGAATAATTATTGGCAGATGTGGACTACATAACTGGAACCCCGAACATTTTCGGGCAGAAATTGGCTATAATATGATTGAGGAAAACTTCAAAAGAAAGGGCTTTATGAGCGAAGCACTTGAAGCCATTATAGCCTATGGGTTCAGTGAATTAAATTTAAACCGGATAGAAGCCTTAGTTGCTCCCGGGAATGTTCCATCCATAAGATTGCTGGTAAAGAATAATTTCATTCAGGAGGCAGTTCTAAAGCAGCATTATTTTCATGAAGGAAAATTCGAAGACTCGCTGGTATTTGCTTTGTTGAGAGAAGGGTACGATTTTTAGTAATTGACAGGGTTTTTCGTAGAGCAATTCAATTATTTAAAATGAATACTCGTTCTAAGATATTTTCAAGTAGATTTTTTTATTAATTTTAGTGTTTTTGATTCGTTTCCTCTTTACAGAGATTGTATATGAATAATTAGGTATTGAATGGCAAATAAAAATATCACACGACGGTGAATAAATAATTGGGAACATAAAAATTTCGTTAGCACATATCATATTTTCCCTACTTTTGTATCTAAATTCCTGCCAAAGCTGTGAGAAAAGTTTTAATAATTGATGATGAAGAAAAACTAAGGGCATTATTGGCCAGGATTATTGGTTTGGAAGGGTTTGAGGTTATTCAGACAGTGGATTTGAAGTCAGCGCTGAAAAAACTGGAGCTTTATGATTTTGACGTTATATTGTGTGACGTTAAGCTTCCCGATGGGAATGGGGTTGATTTTGTCAGAAAAATTAAAGAGGTAGATTCCATTCCTGAAATAATTTTATTAACTGCTTACGGCAATATACCGGATGGGGTTCAGGCAATAAAAAACGGGGCTTTCGATTACATTACCAAAGGCGATGATAACAACAAGATTATACCCTTGTTATATAAAGCTGCTGAAAAGGCCGATTTAGCAAAACGCATCAAACAACTTGAAAAACAACTTGGTAATAAACACTCTTTTGATTCCATCATTGGTGAGTCAAAAAGCGATTCAAAAGGCAATAGATTTAGCGAAGAAAGTAGCCATTACCGATACAACTGTTTTGCTGACCGGCGAAACCGGTACCGGCAAGGAAGTGTTTGCACATGCTATTCATCAGGAAAGACAAAAAAGTTTTGTAGCTATAAACTGTTCTGCATTCAGTAAAGATTTACTGGAAAGCGAAATGTTCGGACATAAAGCCGGAGCTTTTACAGGGGCGACAAAAGATCAGAAGGGCCTTTTTGAAGAAGCCAATCATGGTACTATATTTTTAGATGAAATTGGTGAAATGGCACTTGATCTTCAGGCCAAATTGTTAAGAGTATTGGAAGCCGGTGAATTTATAAGAGTAGGGGATAGTAAACCTACCAAAGTAGATGTCAGAATAATTGCTGCCACCAACAGAGATTTGCAACTCGAAATAGAAAAAGGGTCATTCAGGTCGGATCTATTTTACCGGATATCAGTTTTTCAAATTCACCTTCCACCTCTCAGAGAACGATTAAATGATATTGAGCAACTTGCAAAACATTTCTTGCTTTCATTTTCTTTGAAAACTAATAAACAAGTTGCTTCCATCAACAGTGATTATTTCGAAACGCTAAAGCAACATACCTGGAAAGGTAATATTCGGGAGCTTAAAAATGTAATAGAGCGAAGTGTCATTTTATGTGACAATGTGTTAAATGCATCATATTTGCCTGTTGAAATGCAACTTCCCGTCAAGGAAACAAAAACCGGTAAAACACTTTCTGCTTTTGATTTAGCAAGTGCCGAAAAATTACATATCCAAAAAGTGTTAAATTACACCGGAGGCAATAAAACCAGAGCAGCTGAACTGCTTAACATTGCGCTCACTACACTTTACCGAAAAATTTCAGAATACGGTTTGGATTCATAAACCCTGTCATTTTGCTATGAACTACCCTTTCATTTTGATAGGGTTTTTGTTTTGGACTTTTCTATGCCAACGCACTATAAGATTGCAATTGCTTCTTTCTCAAACCATTACCTCAAATTTATGCTCTCACCTCATAACTGGAGCATCAATTGTATCCACCTTTCCAAAATTTAATAAAATGACAACTGCTAATAAAGAAGTTGACAGACTAACATCCAGGTTATTTAGACTATTCCTTCTGTTAATGTTTGGAGGAATACTAATTACAGAAATATTAAATGAACTGAGTAAATAAAAATTCCTTTAAAGTCCAATATAACAAACAATATGAAAAATAGAGCAAACAGGAACACCTATTCGCAAATGCAAAGATTTGCCGATGTAACCAAACAACTCATTATGATGGGAAATATTGGGAGAGCCAAACAATGTATGAATATTGCTGAGAACATTTTCAGAACAGGCAATTCAGAAATTAAAAAACGCTATAACCAATGTTTATATATACTCTGTTTCCACATTTCTGGAATTACATAAATGCAGCATTCGAAATTTGTTTCCTGAATTTTTAAAATCAGAGTACCAAAAACAAGTTAGAGCCTCTGGAATATGATTACTATCATTCCAAACAATGACACATATCATATAGTAATGTAGGTTCTTGTTTAATTTTAATAAATAGAAATATCAACATGCTAACATTAATACTTATAGTTTCCGGAATCTTATGCTTTATACTATTTCAAAAGTCATAAACTTCCTCGAAAATATCTAATTTATCATTTCACAAGTCAAAAATTGAAAATATGACTGTATTATTCATTTAGCGATAGCAGTTTTCTGCTATTTGATCTATGTACTATTGAAGCCTGAAAAATTCTAACATCTAATATTGAAAATTATGAATGCAGAAATTACCGGTGTCATTGTCATGTTCGCCATTACGGTGTTACTTGCTGTACCGCTCGGAAAATATATAGCAGCTGTTTTTAAAGGAGAGAAAACTATTCTTGATTTCATAGCTCCATTTGAAAGATTTGTTTATCGGATTTGTGGTATTGATGTCACAAAAGAAATGAACTGGAAACACACATGTTAGCAATGCTTGCCATGAATATGTTATGGTTTGTATATGCGTTTGTGATGCTGATTTCACAAGGTAGTTTATTCCTGAATCCGGATGGAAATCCTTCCATGACACCTGATTTAAGTTTCAATACCGCAATAAGCTTCATGGTGAATTGCAATTTGCAACACTATTCGGGCGAATCGGGATTAACCTATCTGACACAATTAGCGGTTATCACATTTTTGCAATTTGTTTCTGCGGCAACCGGAATTGCAGCCCTGATAGTAGTGTTTAATGCCATGCGTGAAAAGGTTACAGATCGATTGGGGAACTTCTTCGATATTTTTACAAAAACTATTACCCGAATCCTCTTGCCAATATCTATAATCATTGCAATTATTCTGGCATTCAATGGTTCTGCTGCAAGTTTTGAAGGGAAAGATACAATTACAACTCTGCAAGGAGATACTGTACAGGTGTCGCGAGGCCCTGCAGCCGGGATGATTGCAATAAAACATCTTGGAACAAATGGAGGAGGTTGGTTCGGAGTTAATTCAGCCCATCCTCTTGAAAATCCCAATTATTTTACCAATATGGTTGAGATGATTGCACAGGTATTGATTCCTTTAGCAATGATTTTTGCTCTTGGTTATTTTCTCAACCGAAAACGTTTATCGTGGATAATTTTGGGGTGATGACTGCCGGAATGCTCACATTATTAATTCCAACAATGGTATCAGAAATAAATGGAAATCCGGTTATTTCTGAAATGGGAATTGATCAGAGTTCAGGAAGTATGGAAGGGAAGGAGGTTCGTTTTGGCGCAGCAGCTTCTGCTTATTGGAGTATTGTAACAACTATTATTTCTACCGGATCGGTAAATTCCATGCATGATAGTTCGATGCCCGTTTCCGGTGCAATGCAATTGTTGGGAATGATGACGAATGCTTTTTATGGTGGCTGTGGAGTTGGGATTTTAAATTACTATGTATTTATAATAATTGCTGTTTTTATTTCCGGATTAATGGTAGGTCGTACACCCGAGTTTTTGGGTCGGAAAATAGAAGCACGCGAGATGAAAATTGCTTCTATGGTTGCATTACTTCATCCCTTCCTGATTCTTTCAGGAACAGCACTGGCATCATGACGATAATAATATCTTCTGGAATATCACCACCGGATTTGTATTAATCTTAGGCAGATTCTTACCAATTATTGGCCCTGTGGCCATTGCCGGTATCTTAGCCAGGAAAAAGTACATTCCTGAATCAGCAGGAACACTAAGAACCGATACCGCAACTTTTGGATTTATGACTTATGCAGTAATAATGATACTTGCTGCACTGGCATTTTTCCCTGCCCTGGCGCTGGGACCGTTGGCTGAATTTTTTTCGTTATATAATTAATTGAACCGTTTTAAATACAAATACATTATGTCATCTGTCAGAAAGGAAGTACAAGCCATGAAATTGTTTGATAAAAAACTGGTTTCTGAAGCACTGGCAATCCGTTGTAAAGCTGCATCCTAAATTTATGGTGAAGAACCCGGTTATGTTTACTGTGGAAATAGGAACACTGGTTATGCTGTTTGTTTGTATCTGGATTTTAGCAGGCGAGCAATCGCAGGGAAGTTTTACGTATAACTTAATTATTTTTCTTGTATTATTACTTACTTTATTATTTGCCAATTTTGCAGAAGCCGTTGCTGAAGCAAGGGAAAGGCACAAGCTGAGTCACTCCGTAAAACAAGAGAAGAAACTCCTGCGAAGTTATTTCAATCGGGAGGAATCAAAATGATAAGTTCCGCACAACTTAAGAAGGGCGATGTTTTTGTTTGCGATGCAGGTGACATCATCGCACTGGATGGCGAAATAATTGAAGGAATCGCTACTATTGATGAATCGGCTATAACAGGTGAATCGGCTCCGGTTATTCGTGAAGCAGGAGGTGATAAATCGAGCGTAACCGGTGGCACTAAAGTGTTATCAGATAAAATTAAAGTTCAGGTAACTGTTGAACCTGGTGAATCTTTTTAGATAAAATGATTTCACTTGTTGAAGGTGCCAGCAGACAAAAAACTCCGAATGAAATTGCACTTACAATTCTATTAGCTGCCTTCACACTGGTGTTTATTATTGTTTGTGTAACACTTAAACCCTTTGCTGATTATGCCAATACACCAATCACTATTGCTGCATATATTTCTCTGTTTGTATGTCTGATTCCTACAACTATTGGGGCTTGCTCTCTGCAATTGGAATAGCAGGAATGGACAGAGCACTTCGGGCGAATGTAATAACCAAATCCGGAAAGGCTGTTGAGACTGCCGGCGATATCGATGTGCTACTACTTGATAAAACAGGAACTATCACTATAGGAAATCGCAAAGCGACACACTTTTTCCTGTTGCTGGTTATGATAATGATAAATTTATTGCGAACTGCGTCTTGTCTTCACTCTCAGATGAAACGCCTGAGGGTAAATCAATTGTAGAACTTGCTAAACAATCAGGTTCCAAATCGCACCCGGCTGATACCCTCATTAAAGATGCGCGATTTATAAAGTTTGCTGCTGAAACCAGAACCAGTGGAGTTGATCTCGCAAATGGAATTCGTATACGTAAAGGAGCATTTGATGCAATAAAAAATATTTCTCAGAAGGCAGGATTTGTTTTTCCTGATGAAACAGAGAAGAATGTCAAAGAAATTTCTAGTAATGGAGGAACACCTCTGGTGGTGTCTGAAAACGATAAGGTAATTGGTGTCATTGAACTTCAGGATATAATTAAACCAGGTATCAGTGAACGATTCGACAGATTACGAAAAATGGGAATCAAAACCGTTATGGTTACCGGCGATAATCCTTTAACTGCAAAATTTATTGCTGAGAAAGCAGGTGTTGATGATTTCATTGCTGAAGCCAAACCTGAAGATAAAATGAATTACATTAAGAAGGAACAGGCCGAAGGAAGATTGGTTGCAATGATGGGAGATGGTACTAACGATGCACCTGCACTTGCTCAGGCTGATGTTGGGGTGGCAATGAACAGTGGTACTCAGGCTGCTAAAGAGGCCGGCAATATGGTTGATTTAGATAATGACCCAACTAAATTAATTGAAGTAGTAGAAATTGGTAAGCAATTGCTGATTACCAGAGGTACACTCACAACATTCTCAATTGCTAATGATGTAGCAAAATATTTTGCAATTGTTCCAGCCTTATTTATTGCTGCTATTCCTGCCTTGCAAGGACTTAATATTATGAAATTGCATAGTCCTGAAAGCGCCATATTGTCTGCTGTAATTTTCAATGCTATTATAATTCCAATTTTAATCCCTCTGGCTCTGAGAGGCGTTAAATACAAACCAATTGGAGCAAGTGCACTGCTGCAAAGGAATTTATTAATATATGGTATTGGTGGTTTGCTGATTCCTTTTGTAGGAATTAAATTACTTGACTTGGCTGTAGGAATATTCTTTTAATTAATTACAAAAATTAACATTATGAAAACATATATTCTACCATCGTTAAAACTAACTGTTGCTCTTATCATTCTCTGTTCAGCTTTATATCCTTTACTGATAGCAGGTGTTGCAAGAATGACTCCTGGTGGAGGCAATGGCGTAATTATCTCTCAGAATGGAAAAATACTTGGGTATGAAAATATTGGTCAGAAGTTTACTGATCCAAAATATTTTTGAAGGCCATCAGCAGTTGATTACAATGCTGCCGGATCTTGTGGTAGCAACAAAGGACCTTCCAACCCAGATTATCTGGTTGTAGTACAGGCTCGTATTGATACATTTATGGTATACCATCCGGGTATTTCCAAATCACAAATACCTGCCGATTTGGTGACGGCATCCGAAGTGGACTGGATCCGAACATCTCAGTAAATGCTGCAAAAGTTCAGGTTAAACGAATTGCGACTAACAGAAACATTAGTGAAAAAATTTTAAATGAGCTTATAGCTGAATGTACTGAAACGGTGTTTCTTGGTTTATTTGGACCTGACAAAATTAATGTACTTAAATTGAACATAAAATTAGATCAATTATAATAACTGAAAACATGAAACAAATACTCACTGGAATATTGTTGCTGGCTACATCTTTAACCAATGCTCAAATTGATACATCTAAAGCAAGTTTGATGTTGTCAGGTTATGTAGAAGCTTATTATAGCTTTGATTTGAATGAACCGGAAAATCATTCCCGACCATCATTTATTTATAGTCACAACAGGCATAATGAATTTAATCTGAATCTAGGATTTATAAAAGCTTCATATTTAACTGACAAGGTACGGGCAAACTTCGCTTTGGCAAGCGGAACATATATGAATGCAAATTATGCTTCTGAAACGGGAGTGTTAAAGAGCATTTATGAAGCAAATGCCGGATTCAAAATCTCCAAAAATAAAAATCTGTGGGTTGATGCAGGAGTTTTTGCATCACATATTGGCTTTGAAAGTGCCATATCCAAGGATTGCAGAGTGCTGACAAGGAGCATTCTTGCTGAAAACTCCCCATATTTTGAAAGTGGAGCAAAGATATCTTATACAACAGATAATAGTAAATGGTTTTTAAGTGGTCTTGTACTTAATGGATGGCAGCGAATACAACGGCCTGATGCGAATAATTCGCCTGCCTTTGGAACACAATTTACGTATACCCCTAATTCCAAAATTACCTTAAACTATAGTACATTTTTAGGCAATGATAAACCGGATACTTCCAAACAAATGAGGTACTTTAATAATTTGTATGGATTGTTTCAAATCACGGATAATTTTCATCTTACTGCCGGATTTGATTATGGAATGGAAGAAGAATCAGCAGCAAGCAACGACTTCAACACCTGGTACAGTCCGGTAATTATTGTACAGTTTAAACTTAACAACCAGTGGACTATTGCAGGCAGAGGGGAATATTATGTTGATGATAATGGTGTCATTATAGCAACCGGTACTGAAAATGGATTCCAAACAACAGGTTTTTCCCTGAATGTCGATTATAAAATTCGGGATAATGCTGTATGGAGAATTGAGGGGCGTTCGCTAAACAGCAAAGACAAAATATTCATTAATGATGATACACCCGGAAATAATAGTACATTTGTTACTACTTCGATTGCAATTTCATTCTAATGACAGAGAAAGATAAAGCTGTTGAACATTTTCTGGATTTAATTAAAAAATCAAGAAAACGGAAGTTCAAAATTTACATTGGTATGAGCGCCGGTGTCGGAAAATCATTCCGCATGCTACAGGAAGCACATACTCTTTTAAAAAATGGCATTGATGTAAAAATTGGATTTATTGAAACACATGGCCGTCAGGAAACTGAAGCTCTGGTAGCCGGTTTACCGGTTGTTCCCCGACAACAAATATTTTACAAAGGGAAACAACTTGAAGAAATGGATGTTCAGGCCATTATTAATCTTCGTCCTGAAGTTGTAATTGTAGATGAACTTGCCCATACTAATATTGAAGGTAGTAAAAATGAAAAGCGTTGGCAGGACGTTATGGATATTCTTGCGGCTGGCATAAATGTTATTTCAGCAGTAAACATTCAACACATTGAAAGTTTGAATGAAGAAGTAAAGGATATAACCGGAGTTGAAGTAAAAGAAAGAGTTCCCGACAGTGTATTGAGTCAGGCGGATGAGGTTGTGAATATTGATCTTACAGCAGGAGAACTGATTGATCGCCTGAAGGAAGGTAAAATTTATGATGCTGAAAAAGTAGAGACCGCATTAAAGAATTTCTTTAAAAGTGACCACATTCTTCAATTGAGAGAACTCGCGTTGAAAGAGGTTGCTTCCCAGGTAGAGAGAAAAGTTGAATCTGAAGTTACCAAACCCAATGCTCTAAGACATGAACGTTTCCTGGCATGTATCAGCAGCAACGAGAAAATGGCCCGTACTGTAATCCGAAAAACATCCAGGTTAGCTAACTATTATAACAGCAAATGGTATGTACTGTATGTTCAAACTCCAAATGAAGGTGTCGATAAAATTCAATTAGATAAACAGAGACATTTAATTAATAATTTTAAATTGGCCACGGAATTAGGAGCTGAAATTATTAAAGTAGAAAGTTCTTCAGTAGCAAAGGCTATTATTGTGCAAGCGACAGATAGGAAAATTACCACCATTTGCGTTGGCAAGCCACATTTGAATCTCTTTAAAATTATTCTTTCAACAAATGTTTTTAATGAACTCTTAAAAAGTCTTTCATCAAACGATATTGACCTTGTAATATTATCATAAATGAATATCAAAACAAAACTGACATTAGGTGTAGGATTGTTATTTATCCTCATTATTATATTAAGCTTAACAGGAGCATTTAATATTCAAGCGCTTAAATCTGATTCAGAGAATATTTTAACAGCTAACTATAAGAGCCTCCAATATTGTACCAACATATTAGCTGCAATGGAAGAAAGACCAGAGAATTATCTTTTGGTCATGGAGAATAATTTAAGAAATCAGGAGCGCAACATCACAGAAGAGCGAGAAGCTGAGGTTACGGGAGATTTAAGAACGTATTTTGATAATTATAAAAGCGGGGCAAAAGAGCAGCATACTTCAGATGGGTTACGTCAAAGTATCTTGAAAATCATGGATATGAACATGAATGCCATCGAGATCAAAAGTGATATTGCAAAGGCTACGGCTGATAAAGCAGTTTTTGGATCATGGTCAGTGGCTCGTTATGTTTTATTATAGCATTTTTTTCTGTTGGTAAGATTACCTGCAACCATTGCGGGACCTATTAAGGAGCTAACCTCTAGTATAAAGCAAATTGCAGCAGGTAATTATTCGCAAAGGGTAAATTTTGAAGGACACAATGAATTTGGTCAGTTGGCTGCTTCATTTAATACTATGGCCAGCAAGCTGGAAGAATATAATAACAGCAATCTTGCCAGATTAATGAAAGAAAAGTTAAAATTTGAAACACTAATTAATAGAATGCATGACCCTGTTGTTGGTCTCGACGAAAACCTAAAAATAATTTTTGCAAACGAGGAAGCTATTAAAGTTATAGGCATTTCAGGAGCTGATTTGGTTGGAAAATTTGCACAGGAAATAGCTGTCAGAAACGATTTGGTAAGAACATTGATTCAGGATATCATGTTAGGGGTAAACCCTGCAGGACAAAAACAAAACACTATTAAAATAAACAGCGACAAGAAAGAATGTTATTTTGAGAAGGAAATTTTCCCCATTGTTATTACACCGGAAGGCGAGAAGGAATCGCGAATGATTGGCCATGTAATATTTCTTAGAAACGTAACTTCCTATAAAGAACTTGACTTTGCACGAACGAATTTCATTGCAACAATTTCTCATGAATTTAAAACACCAATTTCTTCAATTAAATTGAGTCTTCAGATAATAGAGAATGAAAAAATAGGTAAACTTAACAGTGAACAACGAAATTTGATCGATAGCATTAAAGATGATGCCAATCGTTTGTTAAAAATTACAGGTGAGCTATTAAACATGTCACAGGTTGAAAGTGGGAATATTCACTTAACTATTTTGCCTTCCGACCCAAAGGAAATGTTAATGTATTCCATAAATGCCACGAAATCACAAGCGGATCAAAAACAAATCAAATTTGATATTGATTGTCCGGAAAATATTGCTCAGGTTTTAGCTGATAATGAAAAAACAGCTTGGGTAATTACCAACCTGATATCAAATGCTATCCGGTACTCGTATGATAATTCCACAGTATTGCTCCGTATTAGTGAATCAGCTACAAAGGTCAGTATTTCAGTTAAGGATACCGGGCAGGGAATAGCACCGGAGTATAAATCTAAAATTTTCGACCGTTACTTCAGGGTTCCCGGCACTAAAAGGAAGGCACTGGTTTGGGACTCTCCATAAGCAAAGAATTTATGGAAGCACAGGGTGGAACCATACAGGTTGAAAGTGATTTTGGAGCCGGAAGTACGTTTACAATATCTTTGAATAAAGTTACATAGCAGCAACCATAGTTGCTTTTTCCATGGCATATTTCGGTTATCTTTTTTCAAAGAAATTGGTGGCCAAGTTGGCAGACCGGGTAGGCCGATCCAAAATTGGTGTATCGCTTCTGGCGATCCCAGGATAGCACACTTTATTGGTATGTATGCATTTCAGATACATGTACTGTAATTTATTTTGAAAAGGAAAACATTTCGAAATAGTAACATCTCATTTTACTACTATTTTATTACCGGCTGTTATGGTACATTTGTATTATTAACTTTTCTTGCATGTAATAGTAAATTTATTTTATTTAGTTTTTTAAGTGTAAAGCCTCATTAAAAAAGATAGTTTGGATAAGTTTTAATTACAAGGAGAATTTTATTCCATAGTACAGATGTACTTTTATGCGATAGTTATTTTGATACCATTGTCCTATTGTAGGATCAGTATTTAACTTGAAACTTTGTATCTGTTAACACGCGGTAACCGAAAAGCGGTAAAAGAGTAGGTAATAATTTAATAATTAACATTATGAAAAAGATATTATATCTCATTGTTTGTTTGGTTGTAATCCAGACTAAACTTTATGCTGCCTTTGCTACACTTGAGTACAATCTACCACCACCCCTGGAGGTTATTCAGCGGCCAATTTTAATGTTTGCGGCTCAAAATTAAAGAACTTTAAAGTATATTACCAATATTGTTCAGTGACGCCCGGATGCGCTCCAGCCAATTTGTGTATTGGAAATGGAAACTACAGGTTTATAGTAACTCTTTACCGGAATGGCAGTTCAGTGGCTTCTCATACCTTTCAAGCATCCGGTTCGTGGACTTATGATTATTTTAATGGAATAACTGTTACACCCGGGACTTATAACGTAGGGGTGGTTTTTCAAAGATCAAATTTACTTTGTTCATGGGTTACTCTAGGTACAGAGTATTCTAATTCCATAATAGTTTCTACATTACCACCTGCCCCTGTTATATCAATTTCAGGAAATGCAACTCCTTGTAATACGACCAGTACAACGTTTACTGTTAATGGTAACAATACCGGTTCTGGAACATATACCTGGACATCCAGCAATTCTAATTTTCTTATTAATGGTGTTTCCTTTCCGTTAACTACAACATCAAATTCAGCTGTTATTAATGCGACTGTTCCGGCAGCACCAGCACGATAAGTGTAACACTGAATGGTGTAACAACTCCTTATTGCGGGACGATCAATGTTCCAACAAGAGGAATCAATGCTGTGAGTACTTCATTAAGTGTGTATGGACCTGATTGTATTCCACCCGGTACATCAGGTAACTTGGTTGCTAATCCGGCTGGATCATCAGGTTACACCTGGCAGGCAAGCACTAACTTGGTTAACTGGGGTCCTAATTTCGCTCAAACGAACAGCAATATCAGTATACTTTTTCAGTCTGTCGGCACTTACTATACAAGAGTGCAGCGTAATTTATACGGGTGTATTTCGAATTGGGCTTACCATACTACTTTTTGTACTACATCTAGTAACCAGTGCCGCACTATGTCAAATAATGGAGTGGCAGGATTTCAGGAGTATGAAATTTTGTTTATCCAAATCCTTCATACAACGATTTTACAATTGAAAATCCCGGCTTTGAATCAAATTACAGTCTGGTAGTATATGATTTACTTGGTAAGGAAGTTGAGAAAATTTCTGATATCAGCTCTTTCGACAGCAAAGTTTTATTTGGCAGCCAGCTTCAAAAAGGAATTTATACTGTTGTGCTGATGAATGAAAGTGAAAGAGCTACGAAAAGGGTTGTTAAGCAGTAATAAACCATTGAGGTTAGATTAATATTTTTTTTCCAGGGACTTTTTTATAGTAGAAATTTTTTAATAAAGTTATCCGGTCGGTGACAATTTGTTACCGGCCGGTTTTCGATTAGGCCTGAGTCTGATTGATATTTCATTAACTTTTGGACATGTAAAATTGATTCTGACCACTTAAGTAAATTTGCTTATAAACTTAAATTGCTCGGGATTTTAGGGAATTAGGGTCATTGTTACCAGAATTCTGACAGTATCGTGATTTTGTTCCGGTAAAAAGTATTACCTTACTCAGGCGAATCTATTATTACCTGATAAGAGGTTCTCTTTTGATTAGAATCTATTACTTAAACCGCATAAAAATGACACAGGAACTTTTATATAGTACGCCTCAATGGCTTATAGGATTTATCACGCTTGTGATCTTAATAGTTTCTGTTGAAATGGGTTATCTGATCGGCTTGAAAGTTAAAGTAGAGATGACGCCACCCATGAAAACTCAAATATCAACTATTCAAACAGCTATTCTTACTATTTTCACTTTTCTTTTGGGATTTACCTTGCTATGGCTCTCTCCCGATTCGATAATAGAAAGCAGATGGTTGTAAAAGAGTCGAATGCCATTGGTATAGCTGTATTGCGGTCCAAATTACTTCCTGAAAACCAACGTGCCCGAATGATGGAATTGTTTAAGCAATATGTGAAGGTGGAGTTTTAGTATAACTTCGCGAGCAAATATTCCAGCCAATGAACGGTTGCTTTTGAATCGTGAAACAAAACGAAT
Source organism: Bacteroidota bacterium (assembly GCA_016713525.1). Taxonomy (GTDB): domain Bacteria; phylum Bacteroidota; class Bacteroidia; order AKYH767-A; family OLB10; genus JADKJB01. The sequence continues at coordinate 63,819 of JADJOZ010000033.1, forward strand.
ACAGACGCTGATGTGGGATGAAGCATTTGCTGCAACTGAAAACAATCCACTTTCCGTACCCGCAGGATTATTTGCAACATCTATTAATCAGCTAATTGATATTAAAACAGAACGCGACATAGCCATCTCAAATCATGTTCCCGAGATAGTGCTACTCGGTTTATTGTTGTTTGCTGCTTTAGCAATTGGGATATTAGGTTATGGCAACGGATTGGCTGCAACTCATGCAAGGTATCCGGCTGTGATATTATGTGTTGTAATAACCTTATCATTCATTCTTATTATTGATCTCGACCGCCCAAACCGCGGATTAACACAGGTTAGTCAGGACAGCATGGTTGATTTAATGAATGTTATTAATCAGGTAAATATGTGATGCATTTATCAAGAACAGCTATACTATCTCTACATCAGTGAAAATTATTTATAGTATTTTTTGGTTCTTGTCAAACCCTGATACCTTGTGGAGTCGATCACCTATAGTGGAAAGTTAAATAAAACCAGATTTTATCCCTACCTCCTCTTCCGTTTCAAAGCATGCTTTGGCGGATTTTTTTTAGTTCTTCTTTCTTCAGTTTCTACTTGTTCTGCAAGTAAAAAGTCGATTTGTTTTTTCACCAGATCAGTATTTTTTATTTCAACACGCACCTCATCTCCTAAACGGAAGACTTTACCTGACCTATGACCTATGATGCAGTAGTTTTTTCTCATCTAGTTCGTAGAAGTCGTTTCCGATATCCCGCAAACGAACCAATCCTTCACATTTGCTTTCCGTTAATTCAACATAAAATCCCCATTCGGTAACACCCGAAATCAGTCCATCGAATACAACTCCTTTCTTATCCTGTAAGTATTGTACCTGCTTATATTTGATGGATGCACGCTCAGCTTCAGAAGCACGAATTTCCATGTTCGTGGAATGCTGGCACATCTCTTCATAATCTTTTGCATCAACAGATTTTCCTTCATGGAGATATAAATCGAGCAAACGATGAACCAAAACATCCGGATAACGGCGAATTGGAGAAGTGAAATGTGTGTAATAATCGAAGGCCAACCCGTAATGCCCTATGTTTTCAGTTGTATAAACAGCTTTTGCCATTGTACGGATAGCAAGCTGCTCCAAAACGTTTTGCTCTCTTTTACCACGAACATCACTCATTAACTGATTGAGCGAATGTGCGACCTCTTTTTCTGTACGGGTATTTATCTGATAACCAAACTTGCTTGCAAAGAGTGAAAAGTTTTGCAGCTTTTCAGGAACAGGAGAATCGTGAATGCGATATACAAATGTGGGTGATTTTGAAGGATGACCACTGCGTTTTACTTTTTTACCAGCATTATGTTTACCAATAAATTCGGCTACTTTGCGGTTAGCTAGCAACATGAATTCTTCGATCAGTTTATTGGAATCTTTATTTTCTTTGGTGTAAACACCGGTAGGATTTCCCTTTTCATCGAGTCGGAATTTCACTTCTACTTTTTCAAATGTGATTGCTCCTTTTTAAATCTTCCTGCGTAATTTTTTCGCTAAGGTATCAAGTAACAAAATTTCTTTGGAAAGAGGGCCTTCTTTATTTTCAATTACTTCTTGTGCTTCTTCGTAAGAAAAACGTTTGTCAGAGTGAATTACCGTTCTCCCAAACCATTCATCCAATACATTGGCATCAGCATCAATATGAAAAATTGCAGAGTAACAAAGTTTATCTTCATTCGGCCGGAGTGAACATACATGATTGGAAAGTTTTTCCGGTAACATGGGAATAACCCGGTCAACCAGGTAGACAGATGTACCTCTTTCAAATGCTTCTTCATCCATACTCATACCCTGACGCAGGTAATGGGAAACATCAGCAATATGAATTCCTATTTCCCATTTATTTTCTTCTATTTCCTGAACAGAAAGCGCATCATCAAAATCTTTTGCATCAACAGGATCAATTGTAAACGTTGTGATGTTGCGCATATCACGACGTTTTTTATTTCCGCAGCGGGAATTTCAAAAGGAATTTTCTCAGCCTCTTCTTCAACTTCCTTAGGAAAGCGCAATGGGAATCCATATTCCACCAAAATAGCATTCATCTCGGTGTTATTATCTCCTGCTTCACCAAGAACTTCAATTATTTCGCCGGTAGGATTTTTTGTTTCCGGCAACCACTCCGTAATTTTAGCCACCGCCTTTTGACCATGTTTAGCACCATTAAGTTTTGAAAGCGGAATGAAAATATCGATATTCGATTTATTGCTGTCGGGGACTAAAAACGCAAATTTCGGATTAATCTGTATGGTGCCTGCGAATTCATTCTTAGCTCTTTTAATGACTTCAACCACCTCACCTTCTTGTCGTTTCGACGATCTTTTGGCGTAAAGCAGCACTTTCACGGTATCGCCATTCATGGCTGTTCCTGTATTTCGGGGAGCGATTACGATATCATCTTCGAAATTTTCGTTCATTACATAAGCGGCTCCTGAGACTGTTATGTCTATAACTCCTCAATATAAAGCTGTTCCGGAATTGCCCGAAAACGGCCGGTATCAACTTCCTGTAGTTCACCATCCAAAACCATTTGGGCCATGGCGGTAAGTAAATGCGACCTATTTGCTGATGGGTCGTCGATAAACAGAAAGCGATCGGCAATAGCAGGTTCCAATTGCCTTATGAGTTTCGATACTTGCTTGTAATTGAGATTTCTGGTAGGATGTTTTTTGAAAACACTCAGAATAGCCTTTTTAAGAATTCCGGATTCGCCGGCGGGTTTTTTGGTCATTTTTGAAAAATATAGACAAAGATAGGTAGCATACTATTGTTTTGGATTGCAGCCTGATGCATGATATTAACAATTGAACGTTAGCTATGTTGTTTCTGGAATGTAAATATTCATAAGAATTAGTTAAATTTGCTTTATGATATACAAAGCTACTGTCAACGATAAACGTGTAATATCGGTCGATTTGCAATCTGATGGAACTGTTCTTTTAGATGGGAATGTAAGTTCTCCTGACATTTTTGAAGTAAAAGAGGGAATTTACAGTATCATCAATGAGCGGAAATCTTTTAATTCCGAAGTTATTAAATTTGATAAGGAAGAAAGGATATTTCACATTCGGGTAAATAATAATGTTTACAAAGTTCAACTTCGCGATCGTTTCGACGATTTGCTTCATGAACTTGGGATGGATGCAGCCAAATCTAAGAAGGTCTCCGAATTAAAAGCTCCTATGCCCGGCCTGGTTGTGGAAGTATGTATCAGCGAGGGTCAGGAAGTTAAAAAAGGAGATAAGCTGGTTGTGCTTGAAGCTATGAAAATGGAGAATATCCTGAAAGCACCTGCCGATGCAGTTGTTAAAAAAATAAGTATCACCAAAGGTCAAACAGTTGAGAAAAACGAAGCTTTAATCTTATTCGTTTAAACGGAAAATTAAAACAGGAGTCATATGGAAAGGTCGAGGAGAAAATTTATCAGAAATGCTGCTTTATTAACTGTAGCTGGAGCAGGATTGAGACTGGTTGGCACACAAGCTTTCGCAGATAGTCCACAAGATGACAACGGATTGTTATTTAAGCTGCCGGCATTGCCATATGCGGCTGCTGCCCTGGAGCCATATATTGATACGCAGACCATGGAGATACATCATGGCAAACATCATAAGGCCTATGTTGATAACTTGAACAAGGCGTTGAAAGGAAGTGGTGTAACCAGTGATTCATTGGAAGATCTGATGAAGAACATTTCCAAACATGGTGTGGCTATACGAAATAATGGTGGTGGACATTATAACCACAGTTTATTCTGGAAACTGATGAAGCCATTGGGTGGAGGAAATCCGAATGGACAAATTGCTGAAGCAATCAATAGTTCTTTTGGAAGTTTTAAAATTATGCAGGAACAATTTAATGCTGCTGCAACTTCACGTTTTGGTTCAGGATGGGCTTGGCTTATCGCAGATAAAGGAAAGCTTTCAATTACATCGACACCAAATCAGGATAATCCGTTAATGGATATTGCTGAAGTAAAAGGAACTCCGGTGCTGGCCTTGGATGTATGGGAACATGCATATTATTTAAAATATCAGAATAAACGTGCCGATTATGTAAATGCCTTTTGGAATGTGGTGAATTGGGATGAGGTGAATAATTTGTTGAAAGCTGTTAAGTAAAAATTAACTCTAAATATTTTATGAATTTTATCAGAACAACTTTAATTGTCTTTTTACTGATTCTTCTGAATACCATTTCCAATGGTCAGAACGGTAAAGGCTACATGTTAGTGGCTATCAGCCCTGACGATGCAATCATTCGAATTGATACCGCACTGTTTGTGCAAAAGAAATCACATATGGTGGTCGATACCGGCACGTATGTAATAAGAGCATGGGCACCTAAAACAATTATGATTACTGACACGATTCGGGTAACGGAAGGACGCAGTGTTTTGTTCCGAAAAAAACTGGAGTATACCGATGAATATAAAAAGCACAGGAAAGCACTTCATGCATATAACATGAAGAAATATGTTCCGGCAACAGTAACGGTCTGCGCTTCTCTTTTCTATATAGGCATGTATGGCAAATTTTACAAGGAAGCTAAAGATAATTACTTAGACAAGGCATTGGAAAGTAAAGCTGCCTACGAAAATGCCACTGATATTAATGAAATTCTGGCTCACAAAGAATCATACAATTCCTACAAAAGTAAGTATGATAAATCTATTGACAAAGCAAACAAAACACTGAATCAGGCTAAAATTGTGATACCGGTAGCAGCGGCTGTTACAGGTGTGATGTTTTATTATTCATTACGATTAACAAAACCGGTTTTTTAAAGAAACCCCAATGTTATCAAACATGACTTTTGATTATGAATTATTAGGTCAGACGCCGGGACCAAGAGTTAATTTTAATGTAAAATTCTGAAAATGAAAAATAACATAACTTTCGGACTGTTACTGATTTCGCTTTTCGCTTTGCTACTTAGTAGTTGCGATAAAAAAGAAAATGAATTAGAAAATTTGACACTTTTTAATGCTTTTGATACTGATAGCGGAATTGAGCTGCTCACTATCGATAGTGTTCAACGCGGATATGGATCAACGAATTTTATTAAGGGATACTTTCATCTGAATACAACTTATGTTGATACAGCATTGCTGCACAGGATCATCTTATTCAGGGATGGGACCGAAAAAGCCAGATTATCACCCGGAAATTTTACTTTTTTCGGAGACATTACTGCCATTCCCGGTGCCACATATAATTACCAGCTTTCATTAATCATGAAAGATAGTTCTTATACTAAGCTTACTCAACCTTATGTGATACTTTTTTAGTAAGATGTTTGTGAAAATTACTTCAGAAAATTATTTTTTCTGAAGTAATTTATACAAGAGTAATGTCGAACTGAACCAGATCTACAAATTCCTGCACCCGGCTTTCCACTTCTTCCTGATCGAGATTTATAATTCTTTCTGTACCGAATTTTTCAACACAAAACGATGCCATTGCTGAGCCAAAAATAATTCCGCGTTTCATATTTTCGAATGACACATCTTTGGTTCGTGCCAGGTAACCAATAAAACCTCCTGCGAATGTATCACCAGCTCCTGTTGGATCGAATACATCTTCTAAAGGTAATGCGGGAGCAAAAAATACCTGTTCTTTATTAAACAACAAAGCACCGTGCTCACCTTTTTAATAATGAGATACTTAGGACCCATTTTCAAAATTTTCTGCGCAGCTTTCACAAGCGAATATTCATTTGAAAGCTGACGTGCTTCCGCATCATTAATGGTAAGCACATCAACCATGGCAATAGCTTTCATCAGATCATCCATTGCGGTTTCCATCCAGAAATTCATAGTATCCATTACAATTAATTTCGGACGTTCACGCAACGACTCCATCACTTTCATTTGAATAGAAGGCATCAGATTCCCAAGCATGAGAAAGGTGCAATTCTGATAAGATTCCGGAATTACCGGCTCGAAAGTCATCAACACATTTAACTCTGTAGCCAGCGTATCACGGGTATTCATATCGTTATGATAACGACCTGCCCAAAAGAACGATTTTTCACCTTTTTTTATCTGCAATCCTTCTGTACGAATACCATGTTCATTTAACTGATCGATGGTAGCCTGTGGGAAATCGTCGCCGACAACCGACACCAGATTAATATCCTGAGTAAAGTAAGATGCAGCCAAAGATGCATAAGTGGCAGCTCCGCCAATAATTTTATCGGTTTTTCCGAAAGGTGTTTCGATGGCATCAAAAGCCACGGTTCCAACTACTAATAAGCTCATTTTTAGTGTTTTATGTCTCCGTTTAAACAGAGGTTATTGATTTTCAGCACGCAAAGGTATTAAATTAGGGTGTTTCCGCAAGAATTGGGGCATATGTTAATTGGGCTAATTAATTTTGCACGATATGAGAAGTTTGAATTTAACCACATTTATAGCATTAACCCTTTTGTTGGTTGCACCATTATTTAGCGCCACTTGCTTTGCGCAGAAGCTGGATTCATACACTACAAAAGCGGGTTGGGAAATAAAACCAGGTGACACGCTTTCACTGGGAGTGGGGTCGTTACCGGATGGCAGGTATGATTTTATTTATTCGGGACTGGCAGTTACTATTTTCGAAACGCTTGCCGCGGAACAAGGATTTGATCCTGCATTACAGCCGGGCTCGAAGGCGCATTAGTAGTGGTCAGTAAAATCCGTAAGAAGGGAGATCAGGTGATGGCATATTTTATTATTGAAGAAATAGGAGGTTATCTCATAGAAATCGAAAATGCTATTCAGTCGTGTGAACTTGCCTTTTGCAGGCCAGAAGGATATCTCACGCAGCAGGAATTTGAAAAGTTGATACTCATTAACGATGCAGCTGCAGATGGCCGCATAACACCGGAAAAGCGGATCGAGTTGCGAAATGAATTGTTGGGGAAGTGAATTAATTAATGATTTAAACGGCTTTCACAAAGTTGCGTAAATTTTATATTCAGATTCAATTTATAAATTTATTGAAACTAAGTACTAAAGCCGGATGGTTTCCTGGAACGGGATATTTACAATGAACAAACTACTTTATTTATTTTCTTTCACTATTTTTCTTTCATTTTTTAATTTATCCTGTCAGAATACTGAACAGCAGGATAAAGATATTTCAAATATTTCAGATACAATTTCTAACCCTGTTAAACAAGACACGGTATTACTTTATCTTGATTCAACACAAATTATAGATTTTCTAACCCGTTATCCGCTCACTGAAGAATACAAAGAAAATATCAGATCCTTTTATAAAAAAAGAAACAATGCATTTGCCTGGATTAATAATTATGGAATTAATGAGTATGCGGGGAATTTTATTAACCTTCTGAACCATGAGGAAATGAGATACAGCAATGATTCCTCATTTTATAATGAAAGACTCCATGTACTTTATAATGGCATTTCTGAAGATTATAAAATATTCGGTAATGATAGTCTTGTGGCTGAGTTAGAGATATTATTGAGTGTGAATTTATTTGACTATGCAAACCGAAACTGGAGAGGTATCAGTGATGAAAAACTAAGAGAAGCAGGATGGTTTATTGCCAGGAAAAACCTGAATTATGAGGATTTACTTGATTCACTTCTGAAAAGCAAGGTTTACCTTATTTCTGCTTTTGACCCCGTTTATCCTCAATATGCACTTCTTAAAAAACACCTGATAAAATACAATGACATTGAAAAAAGAGGCGGATGGAAGGTATCGTTTCAGAAAGGTATAGAATTAAAAAAGGGAGACACCTCTTCTGTAATTACCGCTATTAAAGAACAACTTTGTATGATGGGCGATTTGGCAGTAACAGACAGCACGAATTTTTTTAATGATGAATTAGTAAGTGCTGTTAAAAAATTTCAAAAGCGACACGGGTTGAAAGAAAATGGCCTCATTGAAGAAAAAACATTACAGCAATTGAGTGTTCCGGTACATGAGCGCATTAAACAAATATTAATTAATATGGAAAGAAGCCGATGGGTTCCTGCTGAACAAAAAGGAGAATACCTCGTTGTAAATATTCCTGATTTTAAACTGTTCGTATTTCAAAATGATAGTCTTGAATGGAGTTGTAATGTTATTGTTGGAGAATCCAAAGTGACAAATAATACAGTTATATTTAATGATAATCTTGAATATATTGTTTTTAGCCCTTATTGGAATATCCCCAAAAACATTTTAATTAAGGAAACACTTCCTGCTATTAAACGGAATCCTGATTATTTAAGTAGTCATAATATGGAAGTTGTGGATGTTAAAGGAAAACCCGTTGCATCGTCATCTATTAACTGGAGCCAATACAAGAATAATTTCCCATACATCATTAGACAAAAACGGGGAAAATAATGCATTGGGTTCAGTTAAGTTTTTATTCCCTAACTCTTACGAAATATACATGCACGATACACCGGAAAAATCACTATTTGGTGAAACCACCCGTACATTCAGCCATGGATGCATTCGTTTGGAAGAACCTTATAAACTTGTGAAATTTCTGCTTAGAGAAGATACAAGCTGGACTGATGAAAATATTATTGCATCAATGTATGGAGGCAAACAAACATTTGTAAAACTAAAAAATAAAGTTCCGGTTTTTATAGCCTATTTTACAGCATGGGTTGACCGGAATGGCAACATGAATTTCAGGAATGATGTTTATAGTCATGATGAAAAAATGAAACAACTTTTATTTGCCGATTAAAGGAATTTAGTTTTTTTAATAGTATTGTTATAAATGTATTTACCTGGGTTGTGGCAGTCGAGAATTACATTTTCTGAATTTAATTTATGTGAAGGAATCTGTCAGCTCTATTATTCCACCCCCAAAATCCTTCAAAAATCCGAATCATCAAATCTGGCGAAGTACTGATCGAAGCCGGTTTCGGGAATTCGCACATGTTGAGTGCTCACTCCTTCACAAACCTTCCCCGCTCAATTCCTTTTCCTCCATCGAGTTGTACAAAATAAATGCCTGATGAAAAAGATGAAATGTCAATCTGGTGTTTAGTAGAATTGCTGCCAAGTGATTTTGTAAGAAGCGTACGACCGGCAACATCTGTGACGGTTAATATACAACCTGAAGCCATTAACGTGCGTGTCTCGATGGTTAACGTGGAGTTGGCGGGGTTGGGGTAGAGGAGGAGATTACCGGAGGTAGTGATTTCAGATAAAGACGTTGGCAACACAATTTGCGTATAGGCGGTGTTCGTTAGGATGGGATCATTGAAATCAAAATAGATGGCTGCATTGTTTGTGATGGAATCTCCTGCAACTAAATTTGATTTCGGCTGAATGCGGTAACGGACAAACCCATGACTTTGTGGTTCGTTTATGTTGCTATCGGGAAGCAAAATGTTATTGAACATAAATTTCATATTCCGCTCCCACGGAAGCCAACTTAGATTTACAGGATGCGAAGAAGCCACAAATTCAAAAGAGCTTAAATCAAGCATTGTGGTATCGATGAGGTTGAGTATTTTAACAGTGAAAGCTGTATCATTTCCGGTATTCTGAAAACGAATTAGATATTCTAAGAATGGCGGATTGGGAAATTGCGTAGACAAGAGTGTATCTTCATCAACCACTATATCATTCGGATCATAACTTCCGGTAGTATATAATTCCCAATAACTTTGATTGCATAGCAAATTGGCATCTCCAGCGATAGGTTCAATACGTACACCGGAATTTATTAATGTTCCTATGGGCAAACCAATATTTACATTCACAGTAATTAAAATTTGTCCAGATTGAAAAGGCGCCAGCGGACCAAAATTCCAAACCAGCGAATCTAAAGTAACACTGGTTGCAACGGGACTTGCACTAACAAAACTCACATCATTATCAGGAAAGAAGATCACTGTTGGATTTAAAGTTGTAGTACCAATGTTGGAATAATTAACCATGTAACTTGCATTGAATCCTGAACGAAACGGCCCAAGTGGAGTAATATTCACACACAAATCATTGAACACTCCGGCAGGCTGCAGTGCAAAATCATTGAGGCTGTCGGTTTGTTGGATTCCTGTAAAAGTGGCGTTATGGGAAGCAGGAACAGCTGTGTAGTAGTTAATCAAATCTGGTGCAACTGTATAATTTCCGGGATTCAAAACAGAAACATTGTAATTTCCATTTTGCTCGGAGAATCCAAAACGCCCTGTATTACTTTCAACAATTTTTTTGCTTGAAACAGGTAATTCACCGACATCGATCGTATTGTTACTGTTTGCATCGAAAAACATATTGCCTCTAATCAAATTATAGTTATCGGTTATTTTGATAACCCAGAAATCAGTACCTCCATTAGTGGTTTCTGTTTTATCACCAGAAATATTTGAAGAACTTAGTCCACCTAAAATAAAGCCACCACCACTGATTTGTTCTATAGAATAAATTCCATCAACGTACTTACCCCCAATGGTATTTTGCCATTGTATAATACCCAAACTATCTGTTTTTACAATCCAATAATCAGAATTAACGGTAGAACTAATTCTATTTTCCGTTTTATCGCCTGACAAGTTTGAAGCTGAAAAACCTCCCAAAACATACCCTCTATCTGAAGTATGAGAAATGGTATAAAGCTCATCAGTATTATGTCCACCGATAGTATTTTGCCATTGAATATTTCCTATACTATCAGTTTTAACGATCCAGAAATCATAACCACCATTGCTATTTTCGGTTTTATCACCGGAAATGTTAGAAGTACTCGTTCCACCCAAAATATACCCTCCATCAGAAGTTTGCTCAACAGAATAAAGATACTCAAAACTACTTCCGCCAATAGTATTTTGCCATTGAATATTTCCTAAACTATCTGTTTTTACAATCCAGAAATCTGGTTTACCCAGAGCTCCAATGCTATTTTCAGTTTTATCTCCTGAAATATTGGAATTAGAAAACCCACCCATAATATACCCACCATCGCTTGTTTGTTCAATTGAATGCAATTCATCTTTGTCATTTCCTCCAATGGTTTGTTGCCATTGAATGGTCCCAAGATTGTTTGTTTTTACGATCCAATAATCGTACCCGCCAATGCTGTTTTTTGATTTATCACCTGAAATATTGGAATCGGAGTTTCCTCCTAAAATATACCCTCCATCTGAAGTTTGCGAGATGGAATATAAGTAGTCAGTGCCATTTCCACCGATTGTATTCTGCCATTGAATCAAACCTAAACTATCTGTTTTTATGATCCAATAATCATGAATACCATTGCTATTTTCGGTTTTATCTCCAGAAACGTCAGAAGAACTGCGTCCGCCTAGTATATATCCTCCGTCTGACGTTGGACTAATTGAGTAAAGTTCATCATCACCGCTTCCTCCAATAGTATTTTGCCATTGAATATTCCCTAAACTATCTGTTTTCACAATCCAATAATCATAACTTCCATTGCTGTTTTCGGTTTTATCCCCAGAACTATTGGACTCTGAATATCCCCCTAAAATAAAACCTCCATCTTTGGTTTGGGTAATGGAACGAAGAATATCAGCACCACTCCCCCAATAGTATTTTGCCACTCAATCTCCTGAGAAAAGGAAAGAAAGGGTAGTAAGAAGCAGGCGAAAAGAGTTGAGAGGTATTTTTTCATGGGGAAAGGTGAATGGTTGAATAAATGTATAAATTAATTGTGGATGTAATCCAATAGTTCTAAATGCATACTGGTGTTTATTGTATTTGCGCTCACTTTCACTCCTTCACAAACCTGCCCCGCTCAATTCCTTTTCCTCCATCGAATTGAACGAAATATATTCCTGATGTAAAGGATGAAATGTCGATTTGGTGTTTGGTAGAACTACCATCAAGTGATTTTGTAAGCAATGTACGACCGGCAACATCAGTGATTATTAGTTTACTACCTGAAGTCATTAATTTGCTTGTCTCGATGTTTAATGTTGAGTTGGCGGGATTGGGATAGAGAAGTAGATTACCGGATGAAATTATTTCCTGAATGGAAGTTGGTAACAAAATGTGTGTTGTGGCAGTGTTCGTTAGGATAGGATCATTGAAATCGAAGTAGATGGCTGCATTGTTTGTGATGGAATCTCCTGCAATTAAATTTGATTTTGGCTGAATACGGTAACGGACAAACCCATGACTTTGTGGTTCATTAACAGCGCTATCAGGAAGCAAAATATTATTGAACATGAATTGCATATTCCGTTCCCAAGGAAGCCAGCTTAGATTGACCGGATGCGAAGAAGCGACAAATTCAAAAGAACTTAAATCAAGTTTTGTGGTATCAATGAGGTTGAGTATTTTGACAGTAAATGCCGTATCATTTCCGGTATTCTGAAAACGAATGAGATATTCTAAGAATGGCGGATTGGGAAACTGCGTAGACAAGAGTGTATCTTCATCAACTACTATATCATTCGGATCATAACTTCCGGTAGTATACACTTCCCAGTAACTTTGATTGCAAATCGTATTAGCATCTCCTGCGATAGGCTCAATGCGCACACCGGAATTAATTAATGTTCCAATGGGCACGCCAATATTTACATTCACAGTAATTAAAATTTGTCCAGACTGAAAAGGCGCCAGCGGACCAAAATTCCAGACCAAAGAATCTAAAGTAACACTACTTGCAGCTGGAGTTGCACTTGCAAAACTCACATCGTTATCAGGAAAGAAGATCACCGTTGGATTTAGCGTTGTCGTCCCTACATTGGAATAATTAACCATATAGCTTGCATTGAATCCCGAACGAAACGGTCCGAGCGGAGTAATCTTCACACACAAATCATTGAATACTCCTGCAGGCTGAAAAGCAAAATCATTTAGACTGTCGGTTTGTTGAATTCCTGTAAAAACAGCGTTATGGGAAGCGGGAACAGCTGTGTAGTAGTTAATTAAATCTGGAGTAACGGAATAGCTTCCAGCATTCAAGACAGAAACGGTGTAATTACCAATTTGCTCTGTAAAACAAAATCGTCCAGTACTACTTTCTGTAATCTTTTTATTGATGACAGGTATTTCACCGGATCTTGTGAACCATTGCTATTGGCATCAAAAAAAAATTTGCCTGAAATTAAATTATAATGATTTGTTATTTTTACAATCCAGTAATCATAATCACCATTACTATTTTCTGTTTTATCACCAGAAATGTTGGAATTGGATTCTACTCCACAAGTGTACCCACCGTCATAAGTTTGCACAATAGCGGCAATGTCCTCACTATTTACTCCTCCAATGGTATTTTGCCACTCAAGAACTCCAAAACTATTTGTTTTTACAATCCAACAATCGCGACTACCAATAACATTTTCAGTTCTATCACCAGAAATGTTGGAAGCGCTAAATCCTCCCATAATATAACCCCCATCAGCCGTTTGAGCAATGGAGTTAAGCCAATCATCTCCAGAACCCCCTAAGGTATTTTGCCATTGAATAATTCCTAAACTGTCAGTTTTTACTATCCAATAATCCTCACTCCCATGACTATTTTCAGTTTTATCAACCGAAATATTGGAATTTGAAAATCCACCCAAAATATAACCTCCATCTGCAGTTTGGGCTAGGGAACGCAGTTCTTCAAATCCACTTCCCCCAATGGTGTTTTCCCATTGAATCACTCCTAAACTATTTGTTTTTACAATCCAATAATCAACTGGGCCATTTCTGTTTTCGGTTTTATCGCCTGAAATGTTTGATCGGCTCGAGCCTCCTAAAATATAGCCTCCATCCGCAGTTTGGGCAATGGAATTAAGATCTTCAGAATCACTCCCACCAATTGTCTTTTGCCATTGGATGGCTCCCAAGCTGTCTGTTTTAACTATCCAATAATCATTTATGCCGTTGGTATTTTCTGTTTTATCTCCTGAAATATCAGACCAGGAATTTCCTGCTAAAATATACCCACCATCAGAAGTTTGGGAATGTGAATTAAGTTGATCACTTTCATTGCCACCAATGGTATTTTGCCACTCTATGATGCCTAAAGAATCCGTTTTTACAATCCAGTAGTCAAAGGTGCCAATGAAATTTTCGGTTTTATCGCCTGAAATGTTGGAACTGGATTTCCCCCCCAAAATATACCCACCATCTGAAGTTTGGATGACTGACTGAAGCAAATCCTCACCACTTCCTCCGATAGTATTTTGCCATTGAATATTTCCTAAACTATCTGTTTTTACAATCCAGTAATCCTTTAAGCCGTTGCTATTTTCGGTTTTATCACCTGAAATGTTGGATGAAGAGTAACCTCCCAAAATAAAACCTCCATCTGAAGTTTGGGCAATGGAATTAAATTGTTCACTTTCATTGCCACCAATGGTATTTTGCCACTCAATTTCCTGGGCAATGGAAAGAAATTGCAGGAGGAAAGAGGCAATAAGGGTTAAGAGTAGCTTTTTCATAGGGAAAGTGGTATTGTTGAGTAAATGTATAATTAATTATGATGCAAACCAATAGTTTTCAATGTGTAGTGTTATTTTTTGTGTTTGCGCTTGAATTTACTCATTTTGGTCTCCAAGCGCTTATATTTAAATATTTGCGCCTACTTTTCAATATATGAATAGTTGATTCAATTTTTGCGCTTACTTTAACAAAAAAATAGAATAATGCGCCTTATTGTGAAATAATGCGCTTATATTTACACAAAATAAAATGAATGCGCTAGATTCAAAAAACGAATTTTTTAAAAACAAAAGTTGTTCAAGTCTACATCTTTGGATGTATAATATTGTTAATCAACCAATTATAAGTATAATGCTTCAATTAGGAATAGAAATAAACGATTCTTTCGAAGGCATGGCGGCACCGGCATCGGGTCATATAGTAGGCTATGCAGCAATAGTTAAGTCTCTTGGCTTAAGAGTACCCTCGCCTCAAATCATTTCACTAATTACCCACGCTTCAAGCAGATCCGAAATCGGATCCTGGTTATTGTTCCCCAAAGCGTATCATCCGACAGAAATAGCCGGAGAAACTTTTGAGGTAGCACTTTATAAACAATTGGTATTCGCTATAAAATATGAGGGCATAAATCTTCTTGTATTTAGTCAATTGGCAAAATGGCTTAATAAAGATCAAATAGAAAAATTAGTTTCCATTGAACCAACCGGTCAGTACTCCAGAAAAATCTGGTTTATATTGGAATGGATAACCGGAGAAAAAACAGAAAGGGCACCGGATTTATCAAAAGAAGTTATGTTAAACTTGTTGATGAGACGCTGCAATATAGTGTGGAGGGTGAAAAATCACCAAGGCACATGATCATAAATAATCTTCCAGGTAACAGGAATTTTTGTCCTATGGTGAGAAGGACGGAATTACTAATTGCATACGAAAATGAGCAATTGGAAGAAAAGAAAAGGGACTATCTCAGCGGCGTGACTAAAGAAATCATTCAGCGAACATCAGCCTTTTTATTATTAAAAGATTCTAAAGCATCATTCACCATTGAAGGTGAAAGTCCCAAGAGTACCAGGGCAGCAAGATGGGGGAAAGCTATTGGTCAAGCCGGGACGCATGAATTGACAAAGGAGGAGTTAAACAGATTACAACAAATAGTAATTGAAGATAGTCGGTTTGTTGATATGGGCTTTAGAAAGCAAGGAGGATTTATTGGTGAGCATGAAAGAAGCACGGGCGAACCAATTCCAAATCACATTTCAGCAAAGTGGGAAGATTTAGACGAATTAACAAATGGACTTATAGAAGCAAATCACCTGATGCTAAATGATGACATTAATGCAGTGATAGCAGCAGCATCCATTGCATTTGGATTTGTTTTCATACATCCTTTCGAAGATGGAAATGGAAGAATCCATCGTTATCTTATCCATCACATTTTAGCAAAGAAGGGGTTTGCAAACAACAACATAATTTTTCCGGTTTCTTCATCAATTCTTGATCACATAGATAATTACAGAAAAGTATTAGAGAGTTATTCGCAGCCATTGCTTGATTTTATAGAATGGGAGGAAACCCATGATCATAATGTAAGTGTTTTAAATGATACAAAAGATTATTACAGGTATTTTGATGCCACCAGACAAGCAGAATTTCTGTTTTATTGTGTGAAAGACACCGTTGAAAATGTAATTCCAAACGAGGTTCAATACTTAAAAAGATATGATACATTTAAAGCATTTCTGGAAAACACTTTTGAAATGCCAGATAACAAAGTTTCTTTGCTGGTAAGATTTTTGGAACAGAATAAAGGTTCGTTGTCAAAAATAAAAAGAGAGAAAACGTTTTCGATATTTACAAACGACGAAGTGAAACAAATTGAGGGTACTTATAAAAATATCTTTGAGCGGGAATAAATTTTTCCTGGAATGAACATATAGCAAACTAATTGAGTAAGGTATTTTACCTACCCAATCCAAAATCAAAGAAACTGGTTATGCCTGTTTTACCCAAGCTTTCAAATGAATTGTGAACAGTATACACTCACTCCTTCACAAACCTGCCCCGCTCAATTCCTTTTAATCCGTCGAGTTGAACGAAATATATTCCTGATGAAAAAGATGAAATGTCGATTTGGTGTTTGGTAACGTTACCATCATGCGTCTTGGATAGTAGCGTGCGACCGGCAACATCTGTAACTGTTAATTTACTACCTGATGCCATTAACGTGCGTGTCTCGATGGTTAATGATGAGTTGGCGGGTTGGGGTAGAAGAGTAGATTACCGGATGAAATTATTTCCTGAATGGAAGTTGGTAACACAATTTGTGTTGTGGCGGTGTTTGTGAGAATGGGATCATTGAAATCAAAATAGATGGCTGCATTGTTTGATGGTGGAATCGCCTGCAATTAAATTTGATTTTGGCTGAATGCGGTAACGGACAAACCCATGACTTTTGGTTCGTTTGTAGCACTATCGGGAAGTAAAATATTGTTAAACATAAACTGCATATTCCTTTCCCATGGAAGCCAGGTTATATTTACCGGATGCGAAGAAGTCACAAATTCAAAAGTGCTTAAGTCGAGTTTATTGGTATCGATGAGGTTGAGTATTTTAACAGTAAATGCTGTATCATTTCCGGTATTCTGAAAACGGATGAGATATTCTAAGAATGGTGGATTGGGAAACTGGTAGACAAAAGTGTATCTTCATCAACTACTATATCATTCGGATCATAACTTCCGATAGTAAACACTTCCCAGTAACTTTGATTGCAAATCGTATTAGCATCTCCTGCGATAGGCTCAATGCGCACACCGGAATTTATTAATGTCCCAATTGGTATACCAATATTTACATTCACAGTAATTAAAATTTGTTCCGACTGAAAAGGTGCCAGCGGACCAAAATTCCAGACAATAGAATCTAAAGTAACACTACTTGCAACAGGATTTGCACTAACAAAACTCACATCGTTATCAGGAAAGAAAATCACTGTTGGATTTAGCGTTGTTGTACCGACATTCGAATAAGTGACCATATAACTTGCATTAAACCCGGAACGAAATAATCCGAGTGGAGTAATCTTCACACACAAATCATTGAACACTCCGGCAGGCTGCAAAGCAAAATCATTGAGACTGTCGGTTTGTTGGATTCCTGTGAAAGTGGCATTGTGCGTTGCAGGAACAGCATTGTAGTAATTTATTAAATCTGGAGCAACGGAATAATTTCCGGGATTCAAAACAGAAACGGTGTAATTACCATATTGCTCTGAAAAGCTAAAACGGCTTGTACTACTTTCTGTAATTTTTTTATTAATTAGAGGTAACTCTCCGACATCTTGTGTACCATTACTATTTGTATCGATAAATAATTTACCATTTATTAAATTGTATTTATCAGTAATTTTTACAATCCAGTAATCCAAACCTCCATTGGTGTTTTCTGTTTTATCGCCTGATATATTTGATGAGGAACTCACTCCCAAAATATATTCTCCATCTGTAGTTTGGGCAAGGGAATAGAGAACATCTGGATTGCCTCCTCCAATGTTATTCTGCCACAGAATTACTCCAATACTATCAGTTTTTACAATCCAGAAATCCCATCCGCCATTAGAATTTTCGGTTTTATCACCTGAAATGTTGGAACTACTCCATCCTCCCAAAAAATACCCTAAATCTGAAGTTTGAACAATGGAATAAAGTTTATCATTGTTACTTCCACCAATGGTGTTTTGCCATTGAATGGCACCTAAACTATCTGTTTTTACAATCCAATAATCATAATCACCCTTGCAGTTTTCGGTTTTATCTCCTGAAATGCTGGATTCGCTCCAACCACCCAAAATGTACCCTCCTTCGCTTGTTTGTTGAATGGAAGTCAATTCGTCCCAATCATCCCCTCCAATAGTATTTTGCCATAGAATAGTTCCTAAGCTATCTGTTTTCACAATCCAGAAATCAATAAACCCATTACTATTTTCAGATTTATCTCCTGAAATGTCAGAAGCTGAGTATCCACCCAAAATATACCCCCCATCCGATGATTGAGCAATGGAATGAAGCCCATCACCACCATTCCCACCAATGGTATTTTGCCATTGAATGACACCTATGCTGTCTGTTTTTACAATCCAATAATCCCAGTCCCCGTTGCTATTTTCGGTTTTATCACTTGAAATATTTGAATTGCTCATTCCACCTAGAATGTACCCTCCGTCTGTAGTTTGAGCAATTGAATTAAGTCGGTCTTCTCCGCTTCCTCCTATAGTATTCTGCCATTCAATGTTCCCTAAGCTATCTATTTTTACAATCCAATAATCCCAGTCCCCGTTGCAATTTTCGGTTTTATCACTTGAAATGTTTGAATTGCTCCATCCACCTAAAATATACCCTCCTACAGTAGTTTGAGCTATAGATAAATTACGATCAGAACCACTACCACCAATGGTATTCTGCCATTGAATAACTCCTAAACTATCTGTTTTAACGATCCAATAATCATCATTTCCAAGTTGGTTTTCTGTTTTATCGCCTGAAATGTTGGAAATACTCCATCCTCCCAAAATATACCCCCTATCGGAAGTTGGCATAATAGCATTTAATTCATCATAGTTGCTCCCCCCAATGGTATTCTGCCACTCAATTACCTGAGAATTGGATAGAATTGGCAGCAGGAAAGAAGAAAATAGGATTAGGAGGTATTTTTTCATGAGGAAAGGGTAATTGTTGAGTAAATGTATAATTAATTGTGGATGCAAACCAATAGTTTTCAATGTGAAATATTATATTTTGTATTTGCGCTCACTTTCACTCCTTTACAAACCGGCCCCGCTCAATCACTTTTCCTCCATCGAGCTGAACAAAGTATATTCCTGATGAAAAAGATGAAATGTCAATTTGGTGTTTGGTAGAATTGTTATTGAGCGATTTTGTAAGCAGCATACGACCTGCAACATCAGTGACGATTAGTTTGCCGCCTGAAGCTATTAACATGCGTGTTTCGATGGTTAATGTTGAGTTAGTTGGGTTAGGGTAGAGGTGTAGATTCCCGGATGAAATTATTTCCTTAATGGAAGTTGGTAGTACAATGTGTGTTGTGGCAGTGTTCGTTAGGATAGGATCATTGAAATCAAAATAGATGGCTGCACTGCTCGTAATAGTGTTGCCTGCAACTAAATTTGATTTCGGCTGAATGCGGTAACGGACAAACCCATGACTTTGTGGTTCGTTTGTGGCGCTATCTGGCAGTAAAATATTATTAAACATAAACTGCATATTCCTTTCCCAGGGAAGCCAACTTAGATCTACCGGATGGGATGAAGTCACAAATTCAAAAGTGCTTAAATCGAGTTTATTGGTATCGATGAGGTTGAGTATTTTAACAGTAAATGCTGTATCATTTCCGGTATTCTGAAAACGAATGAGATATTCTAAGAATGGTGGATTGGGAAATTGTGTAGACAAAAGTGTATCTTCATCAACCACTATATCATTTGGATCATAACTTCCGATAGTATAGACTTCCCAGTAACTTTGATTACAAAGTAAATTTGCATCTCCTGCAAGTGGCTCAATGCGTACACCGGAATTGATTAATGTTCCTATGGGTACACCGGTATTAACGTTAACGGTTATTAAAATTTGTCCAGACTGAAAAGGCGCCAGAGTACCAAAATTCCAAACGATAGAATCTAAAGTAACACTACTTGCAACAGGAGTTGCACTAACAAAACTCACATCATTATCCGGGAAGAAAATCACCGTTGGATTTAAAGTAGTAGTTCCTACGTTGGAAAAATTAACCATATAACTTGCATTAAACCCGGAACGAAACGGCCCAAGTGGCGTTATGGAAACACACAAATCGTTAAACACTCCTGCAGGCTGCAAAGCAAAATCATTGAGGCTGTCGGTTTGTTGGATTCCAGTGAAGTTGGCGCTGTGCGAGGCGGGTACAGCTGTGTAATAATTTATTAAATCCGGAGTAACGGAATAATTTCCAGGATTCAAAACCGAAACATTGTAATTTCCATTTTGCTCAGAGAATCCAAAACGTCCTGTATTACTTTCCGTAATCTTTTTATTTACAACAGGTAATTCACCAACATCTTGTGAACCGTTGCTATTGGCATCGATAAATACTTTACCGGTTATCAAGTTGTATTTATCTGTTATTTTTACAATCCAATAATCGATACCACCATTACTATTTTCCAGTTTATCATCGGAAATGTTGGACGCAGAATTTCCTGCCAAAATATACTCTCCACTTGAAGTTTGGGTTATGGCGTAAAGATAATCAGATCCATTACCCCCAATAGTGTTTTGCCATTGTATATCTCCTATACTATCCGTTTTTATAATCCAGTAATCAGCATCGCCATTGTTGTTTTCTGATTTATCACCAGAAGTGTTGGAAATGGAGAAACCTCCCAAAATATACCCGCCATCGGATGTTTGGACTATAGAATTAAGATCGTCAAATCCATTGCCTCCAATAGTATTTTGCCATTGAATTATACCCAAATTGTCTGTTTTTACAATCCAGTAGTCATCATTACCCTGAGAAGATTCGGTTTTATCCCCAGAAATGCTGGACCAAGAATAACCGCCCAAAATATACCCCCATCGAAAGTTTGAGAAAGCGAATAAAGCTCATCATCTCCACTTCCTCCAATGGTATTCTGCCACTGAATGATTCCCAAGCTGTCTGTTTTTACGATCCAGTAGTCGGTATAACCACCTCCATTTTCGGTTTTATCACCGGAAATACCTGAAGTTGACCATCCTCCTAAAATATATCCTCCATCGGCTGTCTGCACAATGGAAGTAAGTGCATCACCTGCATCTCCACCTATGGAATTATCCCATTGAATATTTCCTAGGCTATCTGTTTTAACAATCCAGTAATCTTATTCTGCCATTGAATAATTCCTAGACTATCTGTTTTTACGATCCAGTAATCCTTCATCCATACAATTTTCGGTTTTGTCACCGGAAATTGTGGAAATGGAAGTTCCTCCCAATATATACCCTCCATCGGCGGATTGGGCTATGGATTCAAGATAATCATAACCATTTCCCTCCAATGGTATTTTGCCATTGAATGTTCCCTACACTATCAATTTTAACAATCCAGTAATCAATAAGGCCATTGTTATTTTCATTTTTATCACCGGAAATGTCGGAAGCGGAATATCCTCCTAAAATATATCCTCCATCGGCGGTTTGAGTAATGGAACGAAGCAAATCGGGACTACTCCCGCCAATAGTATTTTGCCACTCAATTACCTGAGCATTGGTTAGAATTGGCATCAGGAAAGAAGAAAATAGGATGAGGAGGTATTTTTTCATGGGGAAATAGGAGTGGTTGAGTAAAAATATAATTAATTGGCAGGCAAATCAATGGTTATAACTGCATAATGGTATTTTTTGTATTTGCGCATACTTTCACTCCTTCACAAACCTGCCCCGCGAAATTCCTTTTTCTCCATCGAGTTGCACGAAATATAAATTCCTGAAGAAAAGATGAAATGTCAATTTGGTGTTTGGTAACATTACTATCAAGCGATTTCGATAGTAACGTACGACCGGCAACATCGGTGACGATTAATTTGCTACCTGAAGCCATTAATGTGCGTGTCTCGATGGTTAAGGATGAGTTGGCGGGATTGGGATAGAGAAGCAGATTACCGGAGGAAATTATTTCCTGAATGGAAGTTGGTAATACAATTTGCGTATAGGCGGTGTTCGTTAGGATGGGATCATTGAAATCAAAATAGATTGCTGCATTGTTTGTGATTGAATCTCCTGCAACTAAATTTGATTTTGGCTGAATACGGTAACGGACAAATCCATGACTTGCCGGTTCGTTGATATTGCTATCGGGAAGTAAAATATTGTTAAACATAAACTGCATATTCCGCTCCCATGGAAGCCAACTGAGATTAACAGGATTAGAAGAAACCACAAATTCAAAAGTGCTTAAATCAAGCATTGTGGTATCGATGAGATTGAGTATTTTGACAGTAAATGCCGTATCATTTCCGGTATTCTGAAAACGAATGAGATATTCTAAGAATGGCGGATTGGGAAATTGAGTAGACAAGAGTGTATCCTCATCAACTACTATATCATTAGGATCATAACTTCCGGTAGTATAAACTTCCCAATAACTTTGATTACAAAGTAAATTTGCATCTCCTGCAAGAGGATCAATGCGTACACCGGAATTTATTAATGTTCCTATGGGCAAACCAATATTTACATTTACAATAATTAAAATTTGTCCAGACTGAAAAGGCGCCAGCGGACCAAAATTCCAAACCAAAGAATCTAAAGTAACACTACTTACAACAGGGTTTGCACTAACAAAACTCACATCGTTATCCGGGAAGAAGATCACAGTTGGATTTAAAGTAGTAGTTCCTACGTTGGAATAATTAACCATGTAACTTGCATTGAACCCTGAACGAAATTGGCCCAGTGGCGTAATCTTAACACACAAATCATTGAATACTCCCGCAGGCTGCAATGCAAAATCATTGAGGCTATCGGTTTGTTGGATTCCTGTAAAAGTGGCGTTGTGCGAGGCCGGAACAGCTGTGTAGTAATTAATCAATTCCGGAGCAACTGAATAGTTTCCTGGATTCAGAACAGAAACTTTATAATTTCCATTTTGTTCAGAGAAACTAAAACCGTCCGGTAGTACTTTCTGTAATTTTTTTATTCACGACTGGTATTTCACCAACATCTTGTGAACCGTTGCTATTGGCATCAATAAACAATTTTCCTTCTATAGAATTGTATTTATCAGTAATTTTTACAATCCAATAATCAGCTAACCCGTTGCCGTTTTCGGTTTTATCACCTGAAATATTGGAAGTGGAAAATCCTCCTAAAATATACCCTGCATCTGAAGTTTGCTCAATAGAATAAACTTCATCCCACCCACTTCCTCCAGAGTATTTTGCCATTGAATGGCTCCTAGGCTATCTGTTTTTACGATCCAAAAATCATTAGCCCCAATATTGTATTCTGTTTTATCTCCTGAAATGCTGGAAAAGGAATTTCCTCCAAGATATACCCACCATCTGAAGTTGTGCTAATGGATAAAAGATATTCATTATCACTTCCGCCATTCGTATTTTGCCATTGAATGGTCCCCTAAGCTATCTGTTTTTACAATCCAGTAATCTTCACCACCTAGGCAGTTTTCTGTTTTATCACCAGAAATATTGGAATTAGAAATTCCTCCCACAATATAGCCTCCATCAGCAGTTTGGCTAATGTAATATGGAATCTTGGTACACTCCTCCAATAGTGTTATCCCATTGTATGACTCCTGCACTATCTGTTTTGACAATCCAGTAATCAGAAAACCCATTACTATTTTCTGTTTTATCACCAGAAATGTTGGAATCTGATAATTTCCTCCCAAAATATACCCTCCATCTGAGGTTTGAGCAATGGAACGAAGCTGATCATTACCACTTCCTCCAATTGTATTCTGCCATTGAATATTACCAAGACTATCTGCTTTACAATCCAGTAATCATTTCCACCATTGCTGTTTTCGGTTTTATCTCCTGAAATGTTAGAAAAAGAATATCCACCTAAAATATATCCACCATCGTTGGTTTGGGTCAATAGAAATAAAATAATCATATCCACTGCCTCCAATGGTATTCTGCCATTGAATAACTCCTAAACTATCTGTTTTTACCATCCAGTAATCATCAAACCATTACTATTTTCGGTTTTATCGCCTGAAATGTTGGAATAGGAAGATCCGCCCAAAATATACCCGCCATCTGGTGGTTTGCAATAGAAATAAGATTATCATCTGCACTACCTCCAATGGTATTCTGCCATTGAATATCACCTAGACTATCTGTTTTTTAATCCAGTAATCTCACCACCATAAGTTTTCTGTTTTATCCCCAGAAATGCTAGAATAGGATTTTCCTCCCAAAATATCCCCTCCATCGGAAGTTTGTGCAATAGATGTAACCTCATCATATTGACTCCCCCAATCGTATTTTGCCATTCAATTACCTGAGAAAAGGACAGTAATGGCAGCAGGAAAGAAGTAAAAAGGATTAGGAGGTATTTTTTCATGGGGAAAGAGGAATGGTTGAGTAAATGTAGGAAAAAAAGGCCAAACAGCAAAATACAGACTTTAGGCTATTCAAATAGGGCTTTGTACCTCTCTTCCATAAGATTTATATAATCTTTTCGGTATTTTTCCGACAAAAATGAATTTTCGATCAATGTCAGAGCAGCAGGTTTGTTTTGGAACATTCTTTTGAAAACACCATCAATCTGTTTTTTATTTAAATCTAAATTTGTACCCAAATGCTCAAAATTGATTCGCTTTAATTTTTTCTTTTTACCTTCAAGTGTTAAGGCTAATTCTTCTTTATCATCAGGGTTTACAATTGCCACATTGAGCAAGTCATACGCAGGAGCCAATACCCAATCCGCTCCAGCCTGGATCATAGAAAAGTTTTTAAGATGCATGTCATTATTCCCTGTAAGGAAACAAAAAACTGCTAACTCAAAAAAATTAAGTTTGTCTAATAATGTATTGCTGGAAAACTGTCCAATAGCCTTCCCAACTCTTTCCATGGAGCTTTTATATTTATCCGTTGCTTCAATGATTTGAAACATATCCAGCATGTGAATTTTTTCTCCGTTTTCCTTTCGGTCAACTCTCCTGGTGATATAGCTCAGTTCACCCGATTGCAATCGGATCAAACTCGACTTAACAGTATTCATTTTAAACGCTGCCGCCATGCGCATGGTCAAATGTTCATTTTGTGGAATTTCAGGATAAACATCTGAAGGAGGTTTTAAAATAAAATTTCCCCCAAGCGCACCAACTATGGTTAAGCGCCCCTTGTTATCACCTGCCATTGTATCTTTTATTAAAGTCAATGACAATTTAGGTTGAACCCCTGGTACCGCAACACTTCTTTCAACAACTTTTTTGGCCAAATCCGCCATTTGATTTAGCGAATATGCTAATGCCGGAGCTTCTTTAGTTCCAAAAAAATCTACACTGCAATGCGCATGATAGTCCCCATCGATTTTCGAATCGAGATCCTTATAACAATATAAACACCTTCTATTCATTTTCATCTTTAACATGTATTGGCTTAACACTAACTGCACCAATGCAATTTTGGCAACAAGCCATCAGCAGGCCCATTCTGTCATTCGGATTTATTTTCCAGTTTTTTGAAGCTATATCTAATAACCAACCTTCCGGAATGAGGCCTTCAAAAAAAGCGAACAGATATTTCTCCGTGTAAATTTCTCCGGTTACCGGCATCGAAAAAGTTATGAATTTATCAGGATGTGTTTGGATGTATCCTTCATCATACCGGAAAGTATACAGTCCATCATCCGTTTCTGTAAGTATGCCCGCAAGAATATCGCTATAAAATATTTCTGCACTGCGCATAGTTAATGTGTTTGATTTTTAAATTCCAGATCCTGAATTTTTACAGGTGCCATAGCGTGACCAAACATTTTAAGAACTTGGTTAACTTTCTCCAGATTTATATTTCCTTTCCCCTGTTCAATTTTCCGGATAACCGTAAGTGCTACTCCTGCTCGATCAGCGAATTGTTCCTGAGT
Source organism: Bacteroidota bacterium (assembly GCA_016713525.1). GTDB lineage: Bacteria > Bacteroidota > Bacteroidia > AKYH767-A > OLB10 > JADKJB01. The sequence continues at coordinate 89,882 of JADJOZ010000033.1, forward strand.
AAGATTGGCCTCTTTTCTTTTCTCTTTTACAAATTGATTGAGTGGTTTCATAATATGCGATTGCAACGGTATGATACAAATATACGAAAATTATATGCAAAAGGATATAGTCAAGCAAAAATTAAGACTATTATATGCAAATGCGTATAATAATAGCTTTAAACTTAATGCAAGTAATTGATAAATAGTAAATTATAAAACTCACCCTTGAGGAAGTATGATTAGAATGATTATAAAACTTACTCCTTCACAAACCTGCCCCGTTCAATTCCTGTTCCTCCATCAAGCTGAACGAAATATATTCCTGATGAAAAAGATGAAATGTCAATTTGGTGTTTGCTCACATTAACATCAAGTGATTTTGTGAGTAACGTACGACCGGCAACATCAGTGACAGATAGTTTGCTACCTGAAGCCATTAATTTGCTTGTCTCAATGGTTAACGTTGAGTTGGCGGGGTTGGGGTAGAGGAGTAGAATTTCGTTTTTGTTTAAAAATTCAGTTAAGGAGTTAAGATTTTCATGAAGTTTTATTATCCAATAATCTGCTGAACCAATGCTGTTTTCAGTTTTATCTCCAGAAATATTGGAAGAGGAGTTTCCTCCCAAAATAAATCCACCATCTGAAGTATGGTCAATAGCATGCAAATAATTATCTAAACCCCCTCCGATAGAGTTTTGCCATTGAATAACTCCTAAGCTATCGGTTTTTACAATCCAGTAATCCACATAGCCATTGTTATTTTCGGTTTTATCTCCTGAAATGTTGGAATAAGAATAACCACCTAAAAGATACCCGCCATCAATTGTTTGTATAGTTGAAATAAGAATATCCATTGAACTACCTCCAATGTTGTTTTGCCATTGAATAGCTCCTGCGGTATCAATTTTTACAATCCAATAGTCAAAATCACCATTACCGTTTTCCGTTTTATCACCTGAAATGTCGGAAGTGCTCTTTCCTCCCAAAATATAACCTCCATCGGTTGTTAGAGCAATAGAATGAAGATAATCTGATGCACTTCCCCCAATGGAATTTTGCCATTGTATTCCTCCACTATTATCCATTTTTATAATCCAGTAATCATTGCTACCATTACTATTTTCAGTTTTATCACCAGAAATGTTGGAACTGCTTGCTCCTCCTAGAATAATTCCTCCATCGGTGGTTTGTGAAATAGATAAAAGGAAATCATATCCACTGCCTCCTATGGTTTTCTGCCAAAGAATGTTCCCTAAACTATCTGTTTTTACGAGCCAGTAATCGGTATTGCCATTACTGTTTTCGGCTTTATCTCCTGAAATGTTGGAATAAGAGTATCCACCCAAAAGGTAACCCCCATCAGTGGTTTGTGCAAGAGATTGAAAACCATCATTTGCGCTCCCACCAATAGTATTTTGCCAAAGAATGTTCCCTAAACTATCTGTTTTTACTAACCAATAATCATTGCCACCATTACTGTTTTCTGTTTTATCACCTGATTGGTCGGATTCGGAAGATCCCCCCAAAATGTACCCACCATCGGAAGTTTGCTGTACAGAATAAAGATTATCATAACTGCTCCCACCGATTGTATTTTGCCATTGTATAATCCCTGCGCTATCTGTTTTTACAATCCAGTAATCGGTACCACCATTATTGTTTTCAGTTTTATCACCAGAAATGTTGGAAATTGAACACCCTCCTAAAATATACCCTTTATCGGTGGTTTGTGAAATGGAAAAAAGTGTTTCACTATAACTCCCCCCAATAGTATTTTGCCACTCAATTACCTGAGAAAAGGAAATTAATGGTAGTAAGAAGCAGGCGAAAAGAGTTAAGAGGTATTTTTTCATGAGGAAAGGGGAATTGTTGAGTAAATGTAGGAAGAATCCTTCAAATACCAAATCAGTAAACCTTGGATTATTTCTGGGTATCGTTTCAAATTCTGAATATATTTCTTTGAGTGCATATTTTTAATGTGTTCTTCGATTTGATAGGCTTGTTCGCTATGAAGATCATCAATTAATAGGTAAGATTCCCAAGGAATTCCTCGTGATGTAAAAGATCCGGGATGTTTTATATCATTGTGTTCGGCCAAACGTTTTACAAAATCATCTGTGGTACCTACATAATATCGATTCAGCTTTCTTGAAAAAATGATGTATACACAAAACATGAGAAAAAGATTAAAAAAGGGAGATGAATAATTAAAAAAGAAAACGCCACCGTTTCCGATGGCGTTTTTAAAGATGCTCCCCCTCCTGCCCCGATAGCTATCGGGGTCGAACCAGTTACTATGTAAATCTGCTTTTTAACCCTTCGATCAACTCTGGGTATCGTTTCAAATTCTGAATATATTTTTTTGAGTGCATATTTTTAATGTGTTCTTCGATTTGATAGGCTTGTTCGCTATGAAGATCATCAATTAATAGGTAAGATTCCCAAGGAATTCCTCGTGATGTAAAAGATCCGGGATGTTTTATATCATTGTGTTCGGCCAAACGTTTTACAAAATCATCTGTGGTACCTACATAATATCGATTCAGCTTTCTTGAAAAAATGATGTATACACAAAACATGAGAAAAAGATTAAAAAAGGGAGATGAATAATTAAAAAAGAAAACGCCACCGTTTCCGATGGCGTTTTTAAAGATGCTCCCCCTCCTGGGCTCGAACCAGGGACCCCATGATTAACAGTCATGTGCTCTAACCAGCTGAGCTAAGGAGGAATAACCTTCTCTTTGTTTTGAACAACGAGAAGATCATCTTTCCTGCTCGAACCATCTTGTCAAAAATGACGAGACTAAAGCACGTGTGAGGCCTAATTTTGAGGAACAACCTTAAGAAATTCTTTAAAAGGGAATTATTCTTAAGGGACGGCAAAGATAATATATTAAAATAAATATTCAAAACATGATCGTAAATTTATTAATTATTTGAATATCAAGGAAGTAAGAAGTTTTTTGGTTTCAAATGTGGACTTAAATCCTAAATGAAATGCAAACTGAGTTTAAATTGGAATAGCGGTTATCGAAAATTAAAGGAAGTTCAATATCTTAAGATATTGCAAGTTTTGGGTGCTAAATTCTCTTAAATTTTATTTTTACGGAAACTTGTATAACTTTACTTGAAATACATAGAGATGACTCAGATTTTTAAAAGGTTTTTAGTTTTCGTGTTTGTTTTTGTTGGATTAACGCATTTCTCCTCAGGCCAAACTTGCACGGTTCCCCAATTGAGTATCCAAACATATCCAAACGGGCAAATTGTTGGCGTTTATTGTAATGCACCTTGCCAAACCTATCGAATTGTAGAATATGGTCCCCTCGGATTTACTCCCGGAACCGATTCCAGTGCGAATCTATTTTGTAGAAGCGAAATGTGGGGTTGCAAAACGTGTATTCAAAATAGTTCAGTTAAATTAAAAAATTCTGACAAAAATCTTCTAGTATTTGTTCATTAATAATTTTACTAAGTTCCGGAAAAGTAATTCAACCTACCATGAAAAAATATATTTTAATTGTATCTTTTGTAATACTTGGTTTCCGTGCGGATGCAATACATTTCTGGCAGCCATATCAAATTTCAGCAAGTATAACCGGTAATGGAGTCTTTTCACGATTGGAGTTGTCCGTTTACGATTCCGTAACAACGAATTGGCACTATTATAATACACCATTCTTTTTTGGATCAATAGATACAACCAATAGCAGCAATTCGATTATTATTTTTACAACTTACACAGGAGTTGCTTCTAATTTAAACAAGGATTACGGATTTATAATTTATGACCCGGTTCTCCACCAGTTTAGTCCTAAATTATTTGTAAATGATGATCCTGACTTTCCCGGTGGTTCGCTTGTTGTTTTAGAGAATTCTGTAGTTGTTCGTGACCGGTGTTGTTTGACATCCTCCGGTTCAAATTTGCATACCCGAGCTTATATTTATGATATCAATCTGAATGATTGGATGGATGATTTAGTTGCATATGACGGGCCAACTCATTATGGAGGTCTTTATGCATTAAAAGGAGGCTATGTGGCTAGATGGACAGATGATTACACATATCAACCTTTCGATGCACGTCATTTTTATCATCCTCCAAACCACTCCGCGCCGGATGTAGGCTTTACAGAAGCAATGGATTTGAAAGGAAACCAGGATTTATTACTATGCCAGATGGGAAATTTTCTGACAAGCGATGCTGTAAGTGTTTCTATATATGACCCCTGGTCAGTTACCTGGAAAGAATTTTCATCTTATGATTGTGAATATTCTGGGGATGAATCCACGTTTTATCTGGAGTTTTGGAATCCTCATACCAAACTTTTTGGCTCATTTGACGATTCTTTACATCAATGGGTACTCGATACCCCACCTGTAAATATTACTGAAACAATATCTAAGGATCGGATTATAGCATTTGTTAAACCTTCTGGAACTGAAATTCAGATGCAAACATACAGCCCAACTTTGCATACATGGGTAAGAGATTCTGTTTCGGTTGCTGCAGGAGTAGATAGTCTTTACATAGAAAAATCTACAGTAAAGTGGGTCGATAATTTGGGTGTAAACTATTTTCGGGGCTATGTTGATGGAACTGGCTGGGTAAATGCTCCAACCCCTCTGCAATTAAATCATAAAATTATAAACATGTTCCAAACCTTAGGTAAGCCCCTGATCTACGTAAGAAGTTATTCTTATGGAACCGATTCTGTAAGATTTAGTTTCAGTGACGGAGGTGTTTCAGAGTATTCTCAGGGATCAGTCTGGCATCAGTTTAAGGTTAATGGATCTTATGGCTTAACTTCATTCGATTCAGTTGAAGTATGCATTGAAACAGTTGGCGACTCAGGATTGACAGTTCATTGTACCAAGGAGTTCTTTAGTACATGTTCAGTTGGCGGAAATCTTTCTGCTTCTAATAACATTATTTGTGCCCAGGATTCTGTAAGTTTGGTATTATCAGGATATAGTGGAAACATTGAATGGCAATCAAAAACGAATTTGACAAATTGGACTACTATTTCTGGCACTAACAATGATACACTTATTGTTACGCCGGTAATAGAAACATTTTTTAGAGCTAAAGTCGTAAATGGAATCTGTCCCCCTTCATTTTCAACAATTAAGATTGTAAATGTTGTACCATCATTTTTATCCGCGAATTCAATTGCTGGTGATTTTAATGTCTGCAAAGGCCAGCCTATAAGTTATATTGTCGACTCTCTGCCAGGACATTTGAAATTTATTTGGCATTTTCCTAATGGATTTTCAATGAACAATGATTCAACTTCCTCAATCAGTGGGTATGCTAACGGAAATAGTGGAAATGTAACTTTGTCGGCACAAACAATGTGTGGAACAACCACTCCAACATTAATCAAACCTATTCAGGTGAATTTAGTAGATACCTTTGTTGATTACTATGCATCCCAAAATATACTTTCCTCCTGGGAATGGTTTGCAGACTCATATCAATGGCTTTCCTGCCCTTCATATGCTCCTATCCCGGGTGCGATACTTGGTGAATTCATACCCTCCATTAGCGGGTCCTATGCGGTTGAAGTTACCAAAGGAGAGTGTAAAGACACCAGCGGATGTTGGGATGTTATTATTGTGGGTCAACAAGAGAATACGAAAAGTAGTTCAATTGAATTATATCCGAATCCAACAGACAAAACAATAAATTTCTCTTTCCAAATGAAGATGCCGGGAAAATACATGCTTACTATTACAGATATTTATGGTCGAATCATTAGCGAAAATGTTTTAAATATTGATTCCGACAATATACTGAAGAAAGTAGATGTTTCATTTTTAAATTCGGGGGTGTATTTTGTTAATTTATGGTCACCTGATTTTATTTATAACACACGCTTTATAAAAGAATAAACCAGAGACAAACAAACTTATCAAAAAGGCTATCCTTGAGAAAGTCGTAACCACATCTAAAAATTATTCTTTGAAGTTATCAGGTTAAATCACAGAGCTTACATAAGCAATTTTACACATTTTCTGTATATGTAAGGATTGTATTTATTACCGAATACCGTTTCATTTCAAAGCTTGCAATTATTAGATAATCTATGAGAAAATATTATTTGATAGTTTTTATAATCCTTGCGCATGGCAATTGTCTTGCGCAAGGATTTAATCATCAATGGTTATTGGGTTCAACAGGGATAGATACTAATGTTACTTCGCCAGATGCACGATTACTATTTGATTTATTAAGCGCAGATACCAGTGGAGAAAATAGAAAATTAGCAGTTTGGGAAACGCAAGCAAACATAAGTGATGCCAATGGCAATTTACTATTTGCAAGTAATGGGTGCTGGATTATGGATGCAAGCGGAGATACTATGCAAAATGGAAGTGGATTAAATCCTGGCTTATGGGCTGATTCTTATTGTAGCAATACTACAGGGTTGCCTAATGTTGGAGGAAACATAATTATTCCTTATCCGGGTGATACGGCTAAGTTTATTTTATTTCACCAAATTGGAAATTTCAGTTCTTCATTTCCTTATATGGATTCTCCAGAGGTATTTTATACTGTTATAGATATGAACCTGAATGGCGGTTTAGGCGGAGTGATAACAGGACAAAAAAATTTAATTGCATTTAGTGATACATTAAGTTGGGGATTAGCTGCATGTAAACATGCAAATGGAAGAGACTGGTGGATTGTTGCAATAAGAGATGCAAGCAATACCATTTTTAAAATATTAGCCACTCAATCAGGCATCTCAAGTGTTACTTCACAAACGGTAAATATGCCCGTACCCTCTTATGGGAATGCAGGGCAGCCATGCTTTTCACCGGATGGAACTAAATTTGCTTATAAAAATGGGTTAACTAATCCTGCATATCATGATGTGCGAATTTTATCATTTGACAGATGCACCGGCATGTTTGACTCGTTAGGGTATACCATTAGAAACGGCGAATTTGGATTCGGGCTTTCTTTTTCTCCTAACTCGCGCTATTTATACTATTCATCAGGTGGACACATTTATCAGTTAGACACGGATGCACCAAACATTGCTGCAACTGATACTTTAGTAGCATCATATGATGGATACTGCTATCCTAACCCATGGAATTGCACTAATTTTTGGCTAATGTATTTAGCAGCAAATGGCAAAATTTACATTACTTCAAGTCAATTTACAATCGATTTAACTTACATTAACTCTCCAGATAGTGCCGTATTAACTTGCGATGTACAACAACATGCATTGCGATTACCCTGTTACACAATTAGAGCGGGGCTTAACCATCCAAATTACTATTTAGGATGTGATACCACACTTGGCTGTACAACTTGTTACACGGGAATTGATGAATTATCGCCTATTGATTTTAAGTTCAAGGTTTATCCAAATCCTGTTACAAGAGAGCTTTTAAACATTGGCTATTTGCTGCCACAAAATAAAGGTGGTTGGTTTGAGATTTATGATGTTACAGGTAAGGTTGTTTTCAAGTATCCATTGCCTCCCTGGAGTAATGAACAAAGTTTTAAATTGCCAGGGTTAAGCAATGGGGTTTATAATTGTGTGATAACATCTGATAACAAAAGGGTGAGTAAAAAGGTTGCGGTTATAAAGGAATGAGTGTTTTTATTGATTGTAATTATCACATAACATACTGATAAATTTTGTACGCAATTCTGTATTTAATCACCACGACAGTCCTCAAAAAATAAAATGGTTTGTTCCCGATGGTAAACAGGTAACGTTAATCCTATTACTTAATTAGTTTAAGTTATGACTTTTCAAAGATCGCTATAACAATTTAGTACATAGAATTGTTAGAATATTACTAAAATGGAATTTATTATTCTTAACAACCATTTATGCAGACAATATTTTGTAGATTTGGTTTTTAGGGAAAAATTATTGCTTAACATAATACCAGCTTCCTCATGATTCGTTACGTGTATATTTTAATTATTTTGTTTTCCAATGTATATGCAAATGCTCAATCATTTGTATGGGCAAAAGCAATGGGAGGCACCAAAAGTGATTATTCAGCATCTGTAGCCGTTGATGCAGCCGGGAACGTTTATACAATAGGATATTATTTAGGTACCGCAGATTTTAATCCGGGTCCGGGGACTGCTAACCTTACTGCAGCCGGGAGAAGTGATATTTATATTTCAAAACTGGATGCAGCCGGAAATTTTGTTTGGGCCAAAAGTATTGGTGGAAATGGATGGGATGATGGAGCAGGAATTGCAGTGGATGCACTGGGGAATATTATTTTAACCGGGCATTTTAGTGGTACAGCCGACTTTGATCCTGGTGCCGGTACAGCTAATTTGACCGCTGCAGGAGATTACGACATCTTCATTTGTAAATTGGATGCAGCAGGTGATTACTTATGGGCAGAAAGTATTGGCAATAACAACGGAGATTATAGTTGGGATGTTGTCGCTGATGCCATGAATAACATTTATATAACTGGTCAATTCTTTGGAACATTAGATTTTAATCCCGGTGCAGGAGCATCAAATATGACTTCAGCAGGCGGCTATGATTTTTTTATTTGTAAGTTAGATTTATCAGGAAATTTTCTTTGGGCTAAAAGTTTGGGTGGATTAAATCCTGATGTTTCCTATTCTATTGATGTAGATATAAACTGCAATGTTTATACAACCGGTGGCTTCAATGGTACTGTTGATTTCGATCCGGGCGCAAGTGCATTTAATCTGAGTACTGCAGGCAGCGAAGATGTTTTTATTCTTAAATTGGATTCTATGGGAAATTTTGTTTGGGCCAGATCTTTTGGAGGGAATAATTTTGACTCTGCAAACGCACTTTCTGTTGATTTTGCAGGGAATATTTACACCATCGGAACCTTTGAAGGTACCGCCGATTTTAATCCGGGTCCAGGTGTTAGCACGATTACCTCTTCAGGCTTCACCGATGTTTTTATTTGCAAAATTGATGTCGCAGGAAATTTCGTTTGGGCCAAAAACCTGAGCGGTATGAATTATGAAGATGCTTTCGCAGTCAATACGGATAATAATGGCAACGTTGTGTTTTCAGGGTGCTTTAGCTCATTAGTTGATTTTGATCCGGGGATTGGAACCTTCAATTTAACACCCTCTGGAGCACAAGATATTTTTATTTCAATGTTAGACAACACCGGTAATTTTCTTTGGGCGAAAGCTCTCCAGGGTAACAATAACATTGGCTGTGGTATCTCCATTTTAGTAGATGGGGGGAATAATATTTATACAACAGGTTTTTTTTCTTCCACAGTTGACTTTAATCCGGATGGAGCATCCTTCAATATTTCATCTGCCGGCAATGAAGATGTTTTTATTCATAAAATGAATTATGTAAATACGCCTTTACCTATCGAATTGATTTCATTTGATGGCAAGGCTAATGGTTCTCAAAATATTCTAAAATGGACAACAGGATCAGAATTTAATAACGATTATTTTACAGTCTTGAGAAGTAAAAATGGAGTTGATTTTGAAAGTATTGGTAACGTTGATGGCTCTGGTAACAGTACTAGCACTTTGAATTATTATTTTGTAGATGAACAACCATACAATGGATATAATTATTATCAATTGCAACAAACAGATTTTGATGGCCAATCAGCTTTATCAAGAATTGTTTCAATATTAAATTCTTCAAGTAGAAATAATCCTATTGTTATTTCCCCTAATCCCGTTCGAGATTTTGTTGAAATATCAAACTATGATTCCAATACCATTCAGTACATTGAACTTATAAACGCATTGGGAGAAGTAATATTTAGAAATCAAAATCAACAACTGATCGATGTCTCTTCTTTACCAGCTGGAACATATTCTCTCCGGATATTATTAGCAGATAATATCTATGTAAGTAAGTTTATAAAGCAATAGTAACGTAAGTATACTTGTTACTAAAAGTGAAAAATTTGTAGCTGATCCATTTATGACAAATACAGCATATTAAAATTACATGTCAATGCTATAAATAGCATAATACTCATAAAGCCAGATTATTTTTCGGTTAAATATGCTATAAACAGTGGAGTTGAAGCACTTTATAGAGTGATATTTAAAATCATTAGTGTCCGGTAAAAATGAGTAGTTAGTTTTTACCGCTATTTTTTCATTGGTAAATGGCAATTTTTGGGTTACTTTATTGAACTCAAGCCTACCCATCATATAAAGATAATTTTAATTGATTGATTTCATACAATTCACTCCAATCCTTTTGTGGGTTTTCCAAGAACCTGAATAAGTGAAGATAATTGATCAGATTGATTCTAATGAACGATGCAAGATTTGAAAATGACCATTTTCGTTTTACAGATTTATCCAGAATTACCAATAGTAAGTTAGCGATTAACGCTGACCAAATTTTAATAATTACGGCATTGGCATTGTCGCCCAGAAAATATTGTAATGGGAAGTTTTGTTTTAGCTGTTTATATAGTTGTTCTATTTGCCATCGTTGTTTATAAACTTCAGTAACATGTATAGCTTCTAATTCAATTTGATTGGTCAAGAAAACAAAGCTACGCTTGGTTGCTTCATCCCAAAAGGTAACCAGTCGACCTGTTATAGTTCTTACAACTTGTCCATTTTTTCGAATAGGTAATTCTACAATTTGGTCTTTTATGATTGACTTACGGGAATCCCATGGAATATCCAAGTCGATCATTAATTCGTAGGCTGCATTGTCTTTTAAGCGGGTTACATAACCAATATCCTTATCATTAAATAGCTCGAAGGAATCATAATTGTTATATCCTTTGTCAAATACATAAATATGACCCGATTTAAAATTCAGGTGTTTATACATTTGCTGATCATGATGAGCCGCGTCCGTAAAATGAATTACACGGGGAACCGGTTCATTAGCATTGATCATGGTATGCATCTTAATTCCTCCTTTGGCTTTCCCTGTTTTGCTTTTCCGGCCAACGCATTTTAAGAAATCCTTGTATAGGCTTATAGTGGTCGAATCAATTATATGCAATTCCTTGCCAAACATTTGTCTGGAACGGCTGTCCGATAAAACACCTTGATATTTTTTTAGCAGACCTGCATATATCTGTGAAAAAACCTCTTTAGGACGTCTCTTATTAGCATCACTAAGTGTGCTTTTATAAGGCAAACTGTTTAACTGAAAGTGACTGACCTTACCTTTCATACCTAGCATGGCTCCGGAAAGTTCTCGTAATGAAGTACATCCACTCAAGCTCACAAACAACATACTTATCAAATGATCCCAGGTTTTAAACTTTTTAACATAACGGTCGCCATTTGTTTTTTTAACAGCCTTAGTTACAATACTTCTTTCGATCATACTGATCAGCTGTCCGAAAACGGATTGTCCAAAAAAGTGATTACTTTTGCTCATGTTCTTTTGTTTGTTTCGCAACTGCAAAATAACATAATTGGTCCTTTCAGTTAATGAAGGGGCCTTTTTTTATCTCTTTTTTATTAATTTTACCGGACACTAGTGATTCCCAATAACTAATTAGGTGGTGTAAGATGTGCGTATTGATTTCCACGTATATATTTTGTTCCGCGCACTGAAAATGACCTTCGGATAAATAAAAAAGCAGGAAGCTCCAAAGAGCCCCCTGCCTGATGCACCAGTATTTTAAAATTTCCCCTGGTGAAGTTTAACTCAAAAAAAGTGTGATGATTGTGTGTTTTGGTGTTTCTTCAGCAGGTTTTTAAAACTTATTGCATTTTCATTTTTCCAATCCAAATTTTCGTGTAGTCCTCGTCGTGGCCAAAATAGGTTACGGAATTGTTGGATTTGTTAAAGTAACTGGTAAAGTTTCGTTTCAGAAAGTACTTCTGGTCTCCCATCACCTTAAAGGCACCTAATGTATTATTGGTAAGGTCGATTTTGCCAACGCGTGGGAAGTAGAGCGGATAAAAGGAAGGATTATCATAGTAAGCATCCAGAAAATCTTCATAGCCTTTCACTCCTTTCACTTCCAGAATTTCCCAGAACACAGAATTTCCATCGGCAGCCAGGTAAAAGTTTTGCTGCATACTGAAAATTTCACTTTTTTTGTCATTGTTTAATTTCCCCAGACCATATTGAGCTTTTAACACACCATCCTTACTAAAGTGAAAACAAACCAGATCTTCATAAGAATCTACAATATTTCCTGATCCCATGTTTACCTTAGCCGACAATTGTCCGGCAATTAGATATTCATCGGCCGGTGTTACAAAGAAATTTTCAATGTAGAATCTTTTACCATTGTAAGGCGTCGCACCTTTATCGCCCGGGGCAGTCTTGAATTTACTTTTAAAATCTGAAACCGGGATGTTGGTGGCAAATTCCATTTTATTGTTATTAAATTTAATAAGATGAAAATTGGCCATTTTCTTGCTTAGAGATTTTTGCCAGTTAAAATCCAGTCTGTTATTTCCACCTTCTGTATAACCGGGATTAAAGATTGGAGCATATTCACTGAATGTTTTATTGAAGAACTCCGCCTCTTCCGGTGATGATCCAAATAGGAAAACCTGGTTTTCTCTCTGGTAAACCGCTGTTAATAGCAGTGCAGGAGCAGGGCTCTTAAAAGGGATTCGTTCCTTTAAACTTCCTTTTATATTGAAGCGGAAGTATACATAATTACTTGCTTCCCCATTCCCTTTGTTGGGCGCTAAAACAGCTATAACATCATCATCAGGTAGTTGCTCACAGAATACAAGCGTATGAGCTCCGGTCATTTCAAGCAGGCTTTCTTTTATTTCCAACTGATCATTAAACATCAGAATCCGGAATTGATCAGCTTGAGTTTTATCTTTTGATTCGGCTTTAGCAATTACCAAAACATCAGTTTGCGCATCATCACTTGATGAGTATGAGGCATATCCCAGGTAGGTTTTGCCATCATCATTTCGCGGCTTTATGGTTTCCCTGGAAAGAGTCTTCTTAACAATGTATCGCTGACGTTCATGGTTCCATGTTTTCAACTGAACATATTTATTCAGCTTTAGCTTCATACTTAAAACATCAAAGGAGTTTGTTCCACCAACATTTGCGTAAAAACCTGTTACTTCTTTATCAGGTTTTGATACCTTCTTTTCTTCAACATCTTTATTGGTGGTAAATGACGGTGTATTGTCGAATGCATATTCTTCAAATTGAACGGCATCACTCTTTTTGTCGACTTTCATTTTATATGTAAGAATACTTCCCCCATCATCACTATTAGTTACATCATAAAGAAATCCTTTAATAGCTTTTTTTGATAGAGGCTGAACTGCTTCACTAAGTTCCTGTGACATCCCCACCATTGGAAGGAGAGCCGTTATGATGCATATTATTAAATTTTTCATATATTTTATTTATTTGGGATAGAATTTTCAGTTAATGCCAAGCTTACCACGTGTAACGATTTTGTTGTTATTCCGGACCACATAGATGTAAGTACCATTTGCTAATCCATCTCTGGTCAGCATCATTTGATTTGAATTAATAGCGAGTGTTTTAATTGTCCTGCCTTGCTGATCGTAAATAGTAAGACTTGGATTCCGGCTCAATTCTGTCAATTCGATATTTAGTATACAAGTAGTTGAAAGTGGATTTGGCGCAACACTTACTGTTGCGAAATCCGTAGCATGAGCAAGTGCCGAACTTAAACCGGGATTGTAGGCAACTATGACGGAGCCATCATTTTCTGAAAAGTATAGTAGTTGTTGACCATCATTTAAATCTATCCATATTAAAGTAGTTGAGTTTGGTCCCAGGCTGTTTGTTCTGACCGATGTAAATAGTCCGACATTGGTGAAGTTTCCCATTGGCAACATTAGTGTGCCGTATCCATTAAAAGTTACCGTTCTGGATCCTGTCTGATAGCTACTTACAGTTGTTGCATCACTATAGTTTGTTTTTGCGTATGTATCGGTAAATGATTGCCCGTATGCAAAAGGAAAGATCAGATGTTTATCGGGATTCTGATAAATTTCGTGTTTGCCTGATGGTGCATAATCGCCGGCCTTAGCTACACTGTCGCTTGAAATTATCAAATAATCGTAATTGAATGTTGCAGTCAGTGCCGGATCATATTGCACATAATTGCTAAAAGGGTATAAGGCTGCATGTGGTGTTGATGCCGGTGAGCCATATATTAGTTGGAGAACGGGAATTCCTGACATGGGTGTCAGTGAGGTTGCATCCCACATTACTCCGTTACCCGTTGTGGAAATTAATGCAGGATTAAAGGAGCTGTTATTGGCTATTGATGCAGGTAAGACAGCAGACAATGCTGTTGAGAATGTTGAATAAGTTAATGTTTGAGCATTCAGTGTAGCAAAAAACATAAACATCATGCATGTTGTAGTAATTGTTTTCATAAGGATTGTATAATATTTAAGAATTTGTGATTTGACTACTGATATACCGGACAGATTTGGTATTCAGGCACCGGCCGTAACTAATAAAAATATCTATCGTGTCAAAGTTAGCCTACCATAAAAGTGTGGGCAATAGCATAAAAGTAGTAATCGAAGAATCAGGCTTGCGATTGTAATTTAAGGGTAAGTGAAAAGTGATGAAGAAAAGTGTATAAAGCGTTTTACCGGTTGTATGCTTTATTAATTGCTTCAGTCCGGGAGTTCACCTGAAGTTTTTCATAGATGTTTCGAATATGCGTTCGAACAGTTTCAGTGCTTAAAAATAACTGATCTGCAATTTCTTTGTATCTCAGACCTTTTGCCAGTAAACCCAGTATTTCATTTTCTCGTTGAGAAAGTTTTTGAAGTTCCGGTTTTTCAGTTACTATCTGGAAAGAAGAAACAATTTTCCTTGCAATGTGACTACTCATAGGAGAACCCCCTTTGTGAACGTCAAGTAATGCATCCAATAGTTTTGAAGGTTGAGTTGTTTTGGTGAGATAGCCTGTAGCTCCTGATTTCAATGCCTTAAATACAGATTCGGTATCTTCATAGGAAGTAAACATTACAAATTGTGTGTTAGGACACAATGGTTTCAGAACGCCTATACAATCTATTCCCGACATTCCCGGAAGATGTATATCCATCAGAACCACATCAAGATCAAGTTTAGGAATTTCAGAAATTGCAAATTCTGCTGTTTGGAATGCATGTTCACAGGAAAAGCCTTCACTTCCATTTATCAGCATGCGAATACCATCACTGATTTGTTGTTCATCCTCTACAATCCCTATTTTCAGATTCATTTGACAAATTTATCTTAAAAAAAACGATTGTGCATACCACAAAAGTAGTAGTTATGTTTTCGCCAACTGGATTACAGGAACCATAATGGTTATTGAAGTACCCTTATTGGGTTCACTTTTAATCCTGAAATCTCCTCCAATTGATGAAATCCTGACCTGCATATTTGTTAGTCCGTTTCCCGATTTTTCCTTTTCGGCCGGCAACCCTCTCCCATTATCTGAAACACTGATAATCAGATCATTATCATTCAGTGAGATTTCAGATTAATTTCTTTTGCTTCGGAATGCTTCACAATATTATTCAAGGATTCTTTCACTGTCATCAAAACTTCCCGGTAGCACTCCTTTCGTATTTGAAAATCGGGGAAATTTGATGGGATATGAAAATGCAATTCGGCCGTGAAATCTTCGAGGTAATCGGATGCAAATTCCCGGATAGCGGCGATAAGATCACCGGTAGTAGTATTTTCCGGATTCAAAGCCCAGATAAGATCCCGCATGTTGTCGATCAGTCTCTTGGAAGTTTCTGATATCGCAGCTGCATTTGAGGTTACATCAGCATTTGTCTTCGCATGATTCACCATGAGTTCACTTAAAAAATTTATTTTCGATAAACCGGATCCAAGATCATCATGGATATCTTTAGCAAATCGTAGACGTTCATTTTCCGCAGTAGATTGTATGGTTAGCTCTTTCTCCAGTTTACTTTTCAGCATTTGTTTTTGGAAATAGAAATATACTACCGTTCCCATCAGAATGAAAAACAGCATTCCTGAAACAATCAATAAATTTCTTTTTCTGATATCACTTTTCTGATTTTCAATTTCAAGAGAACTGATCACCTGACCTTGTTTTAACTGTTGAATTTGAGATTCCCTTTTTTGATTTTCCAGTTGATTTTCCAGTTCTGCTAACTTTGTGCTGAATGCAATTGGTTGGATACTGTCTTTTAACCTGTATGCGCTGAGCAGGTAATCGTACGAAAGTTGATGTTTATTTATAGTAGCATAAATTTCCGATAAGGATTTATAACAATACAATATTTTGACTTTCATATTTGCAGACTTTGCCGCGACCAATGCTTTATTTACATAATCAATAGCTTTATCATATTGTTTTATTTCAGCATAAATATCACCCAGTTGCCTGTATGTAGCAATTTCAATTTGTTGGTAGCCACTATTGTTTATGGTCGATAGTGCTTTTTGTGCATGAGCAATTGCTCCTTTAACATCACCACTTTCAAGGGCTACCATACTTAAATTGGAATAGCATATAGCGATACCATTGCTATCACCAAGTAACTTGTATAAACTTAGTGCATCCGAATAATATTTTTTAGCACTATCATCCTGCACCAGCATATAAAAAGTATTTCCTGTATGTAAACTGGCACTTGCTTTACCTGAAGTATTACTTAGTTTGTAAAAATCATCATAGCTTTTCAAATGATTGGTTTGAGCTTTTTCATATAGACGCTGTGCATAAAGTATTTCTCCGAACAAATCGGTAGTCCATGCTAAGCCATTTTGATTTTTCTGATATTCAAAAACAGCTTTTGCTTTTTCATAATAAACCTGTGCTTTTTTTGTATCACCTGTACGAAGAAAAAGTTTAGCTAATAGCATATATTGATCACCCAGAAAATTAGATTTAATACGGCCATCTAAATATATAATTGCTTTTTCAACATAGTATCGGGACGAATCATATACTCCCAAATAATAGTAGCATAAACCAATTCCACTCAGAATTTTGCTTTGACTTGCAGAATCATCAGGTGGAATATTTAATGATAATGTCCTTATTTTTTGAATTGCATTACGACCTCTGTTTGTGTTTGCATGAACATTGCACAATATTAGTTCACTGTTAATTTTTCCTTCACTGTAATTTATTGCATGTGATATTTGCAGTGCCTGAGAAGCTAATTCTTCCGCACTTGCAAAATTGTTATTCAAATGCATAGAAGCTTTTGAAATCAGAGAATCGACAATTCCGGAAGCATTTTGATTATTTTGAGCTTTTAATCCAATGCAATGAAGAGTTAATACCTGAAAAAACAATAATCTAAGTAATGACCCGGACATATTCAGAAATAGTGTGATGATAGTGTGTGCTGTTGGCGAAAGGTACTGTTTTAATGGAATTACTTTTGTAAAATATGTAAACAGCACGAAACTATCTGAATATTAGTTGAATATCACTATGGCATTGTTCTGAAACAACGGGATCTCCAACAAAAAGGGCCATTGAGAAAATTCCCAATGACCCGGTGAACGACACACGTTTGACACTACTTATTCACCTTATATTTATCGACTCCTTTGCCTTTGAAGGAGAAGATGTATTCGCCATCCGAAGTAAGGTCCATTCCATCACCATATTGTGATCCACCGCCTTTACCTTTCGACTTCAGAATACCTTTGATGGCACCGGTAGCAAGATCAACGCCAGCAATGGTATTGCTGTTTTCTTTTTCCTTACGGAGGAAGAAGTTGTTGCCCACCATGTGATAAGTTGTAACTCCCCTGAACTTATCGGTGTTGTATAATTTAGTCCCATCTTTTTTACTGTAAGCAGCCATTCCGTTGTCGCATACCAGAGCTATGTTTTCACCAATATCGAATGCCCACATGGTTTTACCTACTTTTCCTTTGCTGTGATCGACATTTATTTTCATCTCACCGGATGCAATATCGAAACCATAAAATTCATCACCTGAACCGGCATAAACCATTGTTTCGCTCAGAATCAGATTGGAGATTCTTTTGTCGAATTTTTCGGATCTCCATGCTTTATTACCTGTGGCTTCGTCCAGTGCTACGATGCCATAACTTCCGATAAAATCCCATTCGTAGTTGTAATAAGTAGTTGTTGTTTTTCCATATTGATCTTTTGTAATTACACGCTCTACGGTTTGCTTATTTACAAGTCCGCCAATTTGTGCAATTACTTTTCCATTCTGATTAAAGAGGGCAGGCATTCCCATGGCACCTGTTATTTTTTCAGATGCCCAGAGTAGTTTGCCGGTTTCAACTTCTCTTTTTTCCACAAATTTTGTTTTCAGCTTATCACTTCCCATTACCAGGTAAACGGCATCGTTGGTAAACAGTGGAGGAGCAATTACGCCATACATACCACCTTTCAGGATTTTTCCACCATGTGGTCCCCTGTTCCAGAATCCCTGACGAACACCCTGATCAGTTTCATAAACGGCATGCCACATTTCCGATCCGGTTTTAGCATCAAATACTTGAAGTCCGTCGAGTTGAACAGCAACTTTTTCACCACGCAGATAAATTTTTACCAAGGGCTTTCTTGTTACGACTTCTTTTTCAACAATTCCCCTATAAGTTGTTTCCCATTTTATTTGTCCGGTAGTTGCATCTACACGAATCAACTGATTTTTAAATCCGGAAAATAATGCTCCCAGTGTAGATGGTTTATAATTTATCATGATGATTTCTTTGGTTTCACCCAAATACAAGTAAGAACCAATTGAACCTTTAAAGCGATCAGTTTCCCAGATTTTTCTACCTGTACGGGCATCCACCATCACCAGTGAATTTTTTAAGCTGAATAAGAATGCACTGATTTCATTGATGTATTCAATATTGTCTTCACCTAAATCCTGATATTCATTTGCTGTCCATAATCCCTGACCTGTTACAACATCAATAACAGAAATATGATCTTTGCCCATTTTTTTATCAAACAGAAAAAGCAAATTGGGATCAAACAGGATGTACTGATATTCCGCTTTGTTTGCACCTTCTTTACCGGTAATTTCTTTAAATTTTCCGGCCCATATTTTCTTTCCGGTGCCATCTAATGCCGTTGCTTCATTTTCATCGGAAGCAACTACAATGTCTCCTTTAAAACTGGCTACTGCCAATACCTTCGATTTATTTTCAAAATCTGATTCCCACACTAAAGGGAACTCTTCCTTTTGCGCAAATGCTCCTTTAAACAGAAGCAATGCCATGCTTACTACTAATGCTGCTTTTTTCATGGTGTTTAAGTTTAATTAATTTCAAACGTGTGTATAATTTTTAATCGTTGTCCTTTTGCCAGTTTAAATTCAAAAGTCATGTCCTTAATAAAATTACTGAATGCATTTATAAAAGGAACAGGTTCAATGTGTGCTTCTTTAACGAAAATGGATTCTACTTTTTTACCTTTAAGCACCAATTCCATTTCAATGCTGCCTTTACTATCAGGATAATGTTTGTTGCGGAATTTATTGAATGCATCCGATTGGATGAATGAAACTAAAATGCTATGCACTTCAGCTTCCTTATCGGGATTTGAGGTGTACTGAGCTGTGGCGGATGTTATGGATGCAAGGGTAAAAAACAACAGGCCAGTCATAAATATCACAATTGTTTTCATGCTGCAAATGTCCTTCAAAACGAAGGGCAGCGCAATCGGTGCCAGTGGGTAAATTATATACCCACCAGTACGGATACTAAATTATAAATGATTGTAAATCAGCTAGATGAGTTTATTCTCATTAGCGTATTTCACCAGGCCCAAAACACTTTTGGTACCGGTTTTGCGAAAAATATTTTTACGGTGGGTTTCAACAGTTCTTTCGCTGATAAAAAGGGTTTCACCAATTTTGGCATTGCTATATTCTTTGGCAATCAACGCAATGATTTCTATTTCACGCGGGGTTAGATGAACAGCATTTTCATTTTGTGAAGAATCATTTTTTTTACGATCAAGAAAAGCTTTGGTGAGCTCAAAGTTTGCCGCAGCGCATATATATATTTCTCCACGGTAAATGGTGAGGAGTGCTTCACACAACTCATCTTTACCTGTATTTTTTAAAAGATAGCCGGAAGCACCTGCTTCCAGCAATTCACTTATTGCTCCTGCATCTCCCAACATGGAAAGTGTGAGTACTTTGGTTAATGGTTGAAGCTTTGCAATTTGTGTAACAATTTCCTTACCACTTACTTCTGGCATCTGAATATCAGAAATTACAATGTCGGGTTTGAGAGCAAGAATTTCCTGTACAGCGAATCGGCTGTCGGTAGTAAACCCGCAGACCACAAAACGAGGATCACCATCCAATAGTGATTGGATTCCATCAACTATAATTTTATGATCATCAACAAGATAAACAGAAATGGGTTTCATGGTTATGCAGTAGTATGTTAACTTAAAGGAATATCAATAGTAACAACTGTTCCGCGGCCTGGTGCAGAATCAATTTCCACAGCTCCGTTGAGTATAGTCAGGCGAGATTGAATATTGTACCAACCGTTTCCAGAAGTTGTTTGCAGTTTATTTTTATCAAATCCTTTTCCATTGTCTTCAACCATTACACTGTACATTTGATCATCTGCCATTAATTGAATAGTTGCTTCAGTAGCATCAGCATATTTTATAATATTGGTAAGAAGTTCCTGAATAATACGAAATACCTGAATTGCAGCATTTGGTGAAAAGGGAGGAAGGCCGGGATCTGAATCGACTACCAGATTCAATTTACCTGATTTATTAATTCTATCTGAAAGTTCAAGCAGGGCAGTTACCAAACCTGAGCGCATTAAATTGGAAGGCATCAGATTGTGTGAAATTTCTCTGAGTTCCACACAGCTTTTATCTAATGCATCCAACGATTCTGTACTTATAGGTTCGCGCGATAAACGCATTCTTACCGAAGCAAGTGATTGCCCCAACCCATCATGTAATTCAGCGGCAATTCGATTTCTTTCTTCTTCTTGAGAGGCAATTACTGCTTTAAGACGAAGCTCCTGTTGCTTTTGTATTTCCTCATTCAATAATTTTTGTCGAACCAGCTTTTGTCTGTTGAAATAAAGCATTCCAGCAGAAAGGGCCAGTATTAACATACCTGACAATAATAGAAGTTGATTATTTTTATTCGAAATATTTAACTCCTTCAGTTGATTTTCCCTAAGTAAATTGGCATTCTCTTTTTCCTTTTCTGCAGTTTCATATTTGGTCTGCATTTCTGTTAATTGTTTATTCCGGTTCAGATTAAACAAACTATCTTGAAGAGTAATGTGTCTCTTGTAAAAATCAAATGCCGTTTTATAGTTTGATTTCCTTGAATTTGCCTCTGCAAGCATTTTGTAATTATATGATTGCAGATCCGGAAATTTCAGTGAATCGGCCATCCGTAGACTTTTGTTAAAATAGGTGATAGCTTTTTCGGTTTCATTCATAGCCATGTACACTTCTCCCAGATTTACCAGACTCGTTGAAATGGCAAATTGCTCCCCTCTTTTTTCGCGGATTGCCAGTGCCCGTAGCAAAAATGTTTCGGATTCTTTAAATTCCGATCGATAAGCGTGAATGAGACCAACATAATCGAGACTATAACTCATGCCAATTTCATCATCAGCTTTTTCATAAAGTTCCAGACCTTTCTGATAATGAATCATTGCAGAGTCGAGGTTGCCTTTAGTTTCGAAAACAATTCCGAGATTATTATTGGTATTAGCCAATCCATTCAGGTTATTTGTTTGTTGATATATGGCCAATGCTTTTCGAAGATAAACTTCAGCCTGATCAGCATCTCCATGTTTACGCATCATGTTGGCAATATCATTGAACAGATCCGCTTTTCCATCAGCATCTTGCGCCTTGTCATAATCGGAGATGGCTTCCAGCAAAAGAGACAAAGCACCTTCATATTTTCCACTATAATAAAGTAATAATCCCTTTCCTTTCTTAGCTTTTGCCTTGCCTGGTAAATAATTTGTGGCGGTTGAAATTGCCAGTGCTGTGTCAAAAGCAACAGTTGCATTTTCCCTGCTTTTCTGATAAATTGCGTTTCCATATTCTGCCAGTAGGTCAGCCTGTTGCTGACTAGATTTACCTTTCAGCATTTGAAGAACGGAATCAGGAAGTTGATTTTGGGCACCCAGCATCAATGGAAAGAAAAGCAAAGAAGAGCAAATTAGTATTAATCGGAATAAATGCATTTGGCGGTTGTGATCAATAGCAACATGAATGGGATGGATTAACAAATTGCAGGCAATTGGTTGTGGTTCAATCCGGGAGGCAAGGTAAGAAGAAGTGATAAATTCTGCAAACGGGAAAATTTCTTAAAAAAGAACACAATCTATAAAATACAGCGGATCACCATTTAATGGTAATCCGCTGTGTAAAAAGGGGAGGCATAGATTTGAGGAAAGTATAGTATTTTGTTAAAAGTATATAGTTTTGGAAGAGAAGCTGTTGATGAACAAATAGGATCTTGTCACAATTAGGCGACCTATAAACCTTTCAATAAATTGTTTCAATCAGTTTCTTTTGTTAAATTTAATAAGTGCTTCAGTACGGTTGTGCACGTGAAGTTTTTCATAAATATTATAAATGTGAGAACGAATGGTTGAAATGCTGACGAAAAGTTTAGCCGCAATATCTTTGTAACGATATCCTTCAGAAAGAAGAATCAATACTTCATGTTCTCTTTCTGTAAGATCAAATTCGTTTTTTTCAGTTTTATTTTTATTAAAACTTGCGACTACCATTCGTGCAATGCTGCTGCTCATAGGTGCGCCTCCATTATGCAATTCATGAAGTGCTTCAATAAGTTCTTCGGGAGGCGATTGTTTCAGAAGATAACCATTAGCACCTGCTTCTAATGCTTTAAACACATTCTCATTATTTTCATAGATGGTGAACATCATGATAAGAACTTCAGGATATGCTTTTTTTATTAATCGGGTGCAGGTGATGCCATCAGTTCCGGGAAGATTTACATCCATAAGGATTAGATCGGGCTTATTAAGTTTAATGTATTCCAGTGCTTCCTCCCCGGAGGTAAACCCTTTTGCAGAAAAATCGGGGTATTGATTTATCAGAAAGGCATAGCCTTCCATGATTTCCTTTTCATCTTCAATAATCAATACTTTAATCCGCTTATCCATATTATATAACTATCAAAGATATTGAGTGGCGTTTGATCTTTTCTAATATAAAAGTATGATTTTTAGGAATTTTCAATATTTTTAAAAACAAATTGGTATTTAGTTCCTTTTCCTCCCAAACTTTCCATTTTCATAGTGCAATTTATTTCTGAAGCTCGTTTTCGGATATTTTGCATTCCGTTACCACGTGATCCCGACTGGTCATTTGGAATCCCCTTGCCGTCGTCATTAGTGCTGAGAATCAGATGGTTGCGATCCATTTTAAACGTAATCGCAAAATTACTAGCCCCTGAATGTTTAAAGGTGTTTGTGCAAAGCTCTTTAACGATAAGAAAAATATTTCTTCGTTGTTTGGCATTGAATACCAGATTGTGATCACCCGGAATTTCATTAATCAACCGAAAAGTGATGGAGGTATCACTAAAATAGTCGAGACCATATTTGTTTAGATATGCTACCAGATTCGCAACATTATCATTTTCAGGATTCAAGGCCCAGATAATATCATCCATTTTTTTTCGGGCAGCATATGCATAGCCGGATATTTTATCGAGTTGTGCAAACGCCGGATCAGCAGCATCCATGTGATGTTTAGAGAAATCGATACTTATAGAAATCTTGGATAAATCACTACCGACATCATCGTGCATATCCGCTGAAATCCTGTTCCTTTCATGATTTAATGCCGACTTCTTTTCCATTAATAACATCAGTTGACGATTTTTTCTGCGACTCAGATAAATGATAATTAATGAAACGGAAATAAGTGTCAGAATTAACGACGCAGCAATAAACCACCATGACAAATAGAAAGGGTTATCAACACTAAAATTCAAGGTTTCAATTTTTGACCAATCGCTGTCGCCTTTTTTAGCGCGCAATTGTAAAGTGTAAGAGCCACCCGACAAGTCCGGAAAAATTAACTCTGTTAGTTTGGTCGATGACCAATCTGCACTGTTGTTAAATTTATATTGGTAAACCACATCTTCTTGTTGCGTGAAAGTAACAGCAGTATATTTTACTTTCAGGAAATTATTTTTATTGGAAAGCTCAATGCCATTAAAATTAATTTTCTCATCTCTGTAATTTTTAATTTCGGAAATGTAAAAATCAGGAGATTTAGAGACAGATAACCTTAATGATTTTGGAACAACTGCCAATCCTAAACCGGTTACAACATAATAATTTTCAGTGTCAAAACTCACATCTTTAACTTCATTTGAAGGAAGACCGTTCCTATCACTGTATACACCGATGTATGAATAAGAATCATTTCTATATGCAAAAAAAGCAAGACCTTTGTTGGTGCAAACCAGTATGGTGTCGTTCATGTGTCTTACTTTCCGGCACGACATGGAAGGAAGTCCGTTTTTTGTGGTTATATGATGCACAATTTTTTCATCTTTCATAAATAGCACACCATCTCCATCGGTAGCCAAAGTAATTGTGGAATCTGAAGTTAGACTGATATCGATTACTCTACTTGTAATAAAATCATTTACATGGGAATATTTTAAAGAAGTATTGTCTTTAAATTTATATAAACCATCAGCCTTTGAGTAAATGATAGTATTATTTCTGAATGGGATGGTTTGAAGAATTCTTATTCCAGAAGTCGAGTAAGATTCATTTCTTGTGATGGTTGTTTTACTGTTTTTACCGGTATTAACTTGATATAATTTTTGAGATGTTGAAGCTAATCCAATCCCATCCGGATTAATGTGAATACTTGTAAATTTGTATATGCTAAGTCGGTCGATAACGATTTCGGACAACGAATGAGCATTCTCTACTTGGTATTTAGTAGTTTTAAGCAATCCATTATCACATAACAGCCAAATATTTTGGAAGGGATCAAGGTAAATTTTGTTTATGTTTCCAATATCTACATGATTTTCGGTTCTGAATGCAACCTTTTTGGTGTTCCCTTTTTCATATAGAAACAACGAATTATTCGTGCCTCCTAACAAAAATGTTCCAGGACCAGTTTTGCAGATGGACATTAGTGAATTATTCTCGAAAATTTGGGGATTATAGTATTTCCCTGTCTGGAAACTTTGTGGTAACATATAGACTCCATCATTTCTTGTAGCTACCCATAGGTTATTTTCTTTATCGAATATTGATGAAATTACAATGCTTTCAATTTCGAATTGATATAATTTCTTTTTGACAGGTTGTAACTGGTAAATGTGCACTCCGGAGTTTGTCGTTGAAATTACCAAGATCGAATCTTGTAATGTTGAAGTAATATAAGATTCGCTGCTTATACCCGTTCCACTAAAATCAATTAATTTAACTATTTCCCCATGATCAACTCTTCCTATAATTGTTTTATTGGCAAAGCAATCAATCCCCGGCGTGGATCCAAAATAAGTTGTGACAGCTCTTTGAACCGATGAATCAATTACGACAAATGCATTTATTGATTCATTTAACTGAAGCTTATAATTACCAGAGTAAACATTTATTTTTTTATCAACAGTTTCAGATACACTCAAACAATCTTGTGAGATTATTTGAGAAATATTTATATGATAAACTTGCTCCCCATCGAGTAATGCCAACATGTTTCCGATAGAACTGAACCATATCCTGTTCCTTGAATCAACAAACATATTTTCGAAACCTGACCCAACATAGAGCTTTTTTAAAAACGCATCTGTTTCTGAAGTATGAATGCTATTATCTTTAAGAGAATAAAATGACAAATGCCCATTGAAACTTAAAAACCAGATTCGTTGAAAAGGATCTTCATAGATTCTTAATATATCATTGTCTGGTAACCCTTCTTTTCTTGTAAAATTAGCGAATGTTGTTCCATCAAATCTGCTAACACCCTCACTGGTAGCTATCCAAATGTACCCTTTGCTATCCTGAAAGCACATATAGGTATTCATACCGGCAATACCATCTGAAATAGTATAATGCCTGATGCCTGCTATTTGACCCGAAACTACAAATGCATGAATTATCAGGATGAAACTTAGTAGCAATTTCTTCCTGATAATTATTTTATAGGTTTTTAGAGATATCAGTAGGAAGTTCATTTAGGAAAGTTGTTCATTATACGGGCCTCGTAAGGATAAAGACCAGGTCGTGAATAAGTTTTGTTGTTATACTTCTTTACATTATAAAATTCAATCTCATATAGTTTTGGAGAAATGGCTGATATAAAGTCGATCATTACAAATGTAACGGAAAAAGCGTCAGAACCTAATATCCAGATAGGGACTTTGTAGTAAGATAAAATACTGATTTTTTTTTGTGCTATGAAAATAGATAATCCCCAATATATATTCCAAAATATTGAATAACAACAATTTAGAAATTTATTAGTCCATTGAAGGAAAAGGGATGTCCGAATCATCCAAATGGTCGCCTAAATAGTAGTCATTTATTTCAAACATATTATTGGTCCAAACGGCGCAAATAGTCTTAGTTTCGGTACCCCCTTTTTTGGTCAATATTTTATGGCATAAACTACCTGATTTGTTGTCATAAAACAATCCATAACTATTTCTGATCGATGATGTGCCCCAAACAGAGCCAATGGTTTTAGTGCTGACAAGCTTCATCAGCATTCGATTATCTGCCAATTTATTTTCAAGTTTATTGTTTGAGTCTGTTAGGTAAGCCATTCCTTTAAAAGCGTTTATTGGTTCCCAGATATCTTTTTGTGTGGCGACTACTAAGGCTGATTGCCCTGATTGATTCAAGTCATCCTCAACAAGTAGCACATGGTTAGCGTCTATTCTGTACAATCCTGAAATTGGTACTCCGTTGGTCTGAATTTGGCGTTCAAAGACAATTTTATTTTTACCAATATCTTTAATGAAGTAAAGCGTTGTATTATTTATAACATAAGAGTAAATCGCAAAATTCAGGTTATCAGATTCAAAACGCTCTATATATAACAAAATAAAATCGGGGTGACTGTAATTATACAAACCATAAAAGGAAATGGATTCAACAACTGGTAGATTCAGAGTTGAATCAGGATTAAGTCCAAAATAATATTTTAAAGAATGAAAAAAGTAACTATAGTTGTTAAACCAATAACTACTCTTGTTCGTTTTTGCCTGCGATTTTAAATTATCAATCGATTTACTTTCCGGATGTAAAACAAATTTTCGGAAATCATCTTTTACCTTTTCAGTAAGTGATTTTGTAAGTTCATCCGTTTTAGGTAGTGAATCAATTTGGTTTCGATCATAAAACACAAAATGCGTTAGTGTTTTTCTGAAGGTTTCAAGTTCCGTTACCTGACCTTTTGATGTTGATGAAAAAAGTATGATGAAAAGTAAACAAACAGGTAATATTTTATGGTTTCTCATACTTCTTTAATTGGTATATTTGGTTGAATGCACAAATATACCATTTGAATTCGAAAGCAGCCTTGTTATTATTTAAATAAATGGCGCAACAACTATCAGATTGCTGCGCCATTTACATTATAATTTTATAAATTTCTCTGTTAGGGAATTTCCGGTGCTATTTGTTATTTTGGTAATGTAAGTTCCGGAATTAAAATTGTTCAAATCTATATCTAGTGAGTTCTCATCTGATTCACCGGTTTGGTACACAATCTTACCCTGTAAATCATAAATAATTATCGATGATAAATTTTCTTCAGACTGAATGGTAAGTTTGTCACTTGCCGGATTTGGATAAATAGATAATTGAATATTATTTTGGAAGTTTGCTAAACGTGGTACAGTTGGGATAGCATATTTGATTATGAAGTATGAGCTTTTATAATCAAGGTAAATAGGATAAATGGCCTCTTGTCTTCCTACCCAATAAATTAAATTACCCGGAGCATCGTAAACGAAATCGATAGCATTTGTTGCTTGTGATGTTACTGGGAAAGTAGCTGTTTCGGGGTGTAGCATGATATCGGTATATTCCAGATTCAATCCGGTATCATATTGAGCCATCACACTTCTTTTCACAGTACTTCTTGTAAAGCCGCCAAGGTAAATTCTTCCATTGGCTGCATAATAAATTCCAACAGCTTCATCATCTGCATTGCCGCTGCCTCTGTAGTATTTCGTTCCAAGAACAGCACCGGCAGGACTGTATTTTCTTATCAGGATATTTGTGTTCTGCACACCTGAATTAATATCCGTTACCGTATGAGCAACATAAATATTTCCCGAAGCATCAAAGCAAAATTTCCCTGCAACATCAGTAGTATTGGCCGTTCCTGCAACATACTTGGCCCACAATTTCGTACCTGTTGAGCTATATTTAACCAAATGTGCATCCTGATTACCAGCAACTCTTTCGCTGGAACTTGTGAAGTATACATCTCCAACTGCATCCACATCGAAATAACCAGGATTATCCATCAGATTTCCCGGCTTTGCATCAAAATTCTTTTTCCAGAGTTGTACTCCGACAGGACTTATTTTTTGTATCGTAATGTACACTCCATTTGTTCCGACCGTATTATATCCAAAAACATAAATCTCACCTGCTGCGTTGCATTTTACCTTTAAAGGAATATATGTAGTGATTGGCAGGGTAAATACAAGTCCGCCAACATCTGTATATTTAATCAGGTTGTAACCATTTTCACCTTTATAACACAACAGGTGAAGTGAACCACCATGTGCATGCACGTCAATACTTTCATCATTTTGAAATGGAGCCCCTGAAGAACTAAAAGCATAAATTTTCCATTGTTCGACCATTGAAGGGGAGTACTTTACTAATACAGCATCATGCTTATAAGTGTCGTTATAATAGTATGTCCCCGCCGCATATAAATTGCCTGCTGCATCTTTAGTAACTGCTTTAATATTATCGTACTGTTTGAAATCAGGCGCCACAATGTTGTCGGAGATCTGAATCCGGGTTTGAGATGCTCCCCAGTGTTTACTGACAAAACTCTTTTTATAAATAAGTCCTCCCGGATTGAACCATCCCGAAGACTCACCTATAAACAGCCCATTATCATCCGTTGGAGTTATTTTTACATCCATTCTAACGTCAGAAGTGATAGGACTAGGTAAGAAATAAACTTCTTCTCTTGTTGGTTGTGCAAATGTTTGATTGGTCAGCATCATCCCTGTAAGGATTAGCGTGCTGTAAATGTTTTTTCTGGTTTTCATGACTATTTTTTTTTTCAAATATAGGTTCCCGTTGGAGCCTGGTATCGGTAAATTAAGTATTTGGTAGGCAGAATTTAGAATTTGGTCATTTTATTGAGAATTCATGTAAGCCGCTTTTGTACTCAGTCAGCTACAGCACTCCATTTTTAACAATCCCATATGGCCCATTTTGTCAGAACATTGTCACAAACCCCTGAAACCTGATTTTTGTCACTTGCATCAACTCGTTTGAAAGCTTGTTGCCTCTGTAATTTTGCACCGTGAAATTTATAAAGCACCTGTTTGCACTTCTTTTATTAGTTCCGTCCATTTCCATGGCCCAAAAGGTGATTGTCACTAATAAGGCTGGAGAACCGGTAAATCAGGCTGTTATAATCATAAAAACAGCTCAGGAAGTACATCCTTTAATCGTTTTAACGGATAATAATGGACTTGCTGAAGTAGGTACATTTCTTAGAAAAGTACAAGTTGTGGTGCGCCACGTATCGTTTGTTGATTACACGGATTCACTAGATCAGATTTCGGCTGATTTAAAAATCAGGTTAACAGAAAAAGATGTTAAGCTGGATGAAGTTGTGGTAACATCTGAATTTACTCCAAAGACGCAAAGTGAATCAATTGCACCCGTAACCGTAATTAACAGGACACAAATAGATAATCAGGCAGCATCAAATCTGGAATCGGTATTGAGTCAACAATTAAATATTCGTATTTCTCAGGACGGAATTTTAGGATCGTCGATGTCGATGAATGGATTAAGCGGGCAAAATATTAAATTCCTGGTAGATGGTGTTCCGGTAACCGGTCGCCTGGATGGCAACATTGATTTGAGTCAGATCAATCTGAATAATGTTGAACGTATTGAAGTTGTTAACGGACCAATGGCAACTTCATATGGTACGGATGCAGCGGGTGGAGTAGTAAATCTAATTACACGTCAATCGGTTGATAAAAAATTTGAAACCGGAATTAATACCATGTATGAATCTATCGGGCAGTACAATTTTGATGGCTTTGCAGGATTTAATACAGGTAAATCGTCAGTGTATGTGAGTGGAGGAAGAAACTTCTTTGATGGCTGGTCATCAACTGATACAGGTCGTTGGCAGGAATGGAAACCCAAAGAGCAAATTTTTGGAAATGCCAGATATCGTTGGGTAGGGAAAAAAGTTGTGGCTTCATATTCAATAAATGTTTTTGATGAAAAACTTTCGAATAAAGGCACCCCAAGAATGACACCTTATGCTGCTTATGCTTTTGATGAATATTATAAAACGCAGCGAATTACGAATCAGATTCAATCGTCATTTATTCCCGGTCGTGATATGTTATTGAGCGCTATGTTTGCTCATTCATATTATCAGCGAATTAAAAACACCTACATCAAAGATTTGACAACTTTAAACGAATCGCTTGTTGCAGGTAGTGAAGAGCAGGACACAACACTTATGCATACTTTCACTGGAAGAGCGACATTCAGTGGGATATCTAAAGATTCCAAAATCAGTTACCAATCGGGAATCGATTTGACTCATGAAATTGCAGATGGTTCACGGTTTAATGAAGAAACAAAAACAAGTGGCGACTATGCTTTGTTTTTTACTGCAGCATACAAACCAACAGTTAAATTAGAATTTAAACCTGGTTTTAGAATTGCTTACAACACGAACTTTAAAGCACCGGTTATTCCATCTTTTTCTGTCAGGTATCAACTAAGTAAAATTGTTACAATCAGAGGTTCCTATGGAAAAGGATTCCGGGCTCCCGGTTTAAAAGAGATGTATCTCTACTTTGTAGATATCAATCATAATATTCAGGGTAACGAAAACCTGCTTCCTGAATATTCCGATAATTTTTATGTTTCTGTATCTGCAGAAAATAAAATTAACACTATTACCCTCAATCATGATCTGTCAGGATTTTATAATTCAATGCGCAATCTGATTACACTTGCACAACCTGATCCTGAAAATTCTTTATTCACTTATGTTAATCTTGGAAAATTTTCAACACATGGATTAAATTACCGGATCAATGGATCGTACAAGGGATTTAGTGCCGGTGCCGGAGTTTCATATACCGGTCGCTATAATATTTACAGTGATAGTGCCGATTTCGACCAGTTTATTTATAGCCCCGATTTTTCTGCAAACATACAATACCATCTCACGAAAGTGAATATAACGTTCTCAACATTTTTTAAATTTAATGGTAAATTACCTGGATATAAATTGAATGAAGATGGAACTATCACACAATTCACCAATAATAGTTACCGGTTTTTAGATGCTTCTGTCAGAAAAGGATTTTTGAAAAACAGAATTTCATTTGCTGCAGGAATTAAAAACATTTTAAATGTTACCAATGTGAATGCCATGAATGCTGCATCTGCACACAGTGCAGGTAATGATGAACAGGCTGTGGGAACAGGAAGATCATATTTTGGTAAACTCACTTTCATATTTGGCAAATGAGACAGCTGTTAGTTTACATATCACTTTTAATTTTCTTCGCTTCCTGTGAAAAGGAAGATGAAAAAGTAGTTTTACCACCTCCGGGAGAAATTACAACCATGACAGCCGCCATGGGTAATAATTATGACAATCAGGTTTATGTTGATTTTGAAACCGGACAACAGGTTAGTGTTCCATATCGTTCATACGATTTAGCATTCGAAGCATCCGAAACCGGATTCAGAGTTTACCTGAATACCGGCAAGCTAATGTTCATAGTGAATACCGGCTCAACCGATATACTTAACGCCGACACAACCGGATTGACATGGATGACAGACCCGGATCATTTGTATGATGACTCTACGGCCTTTGGTAACTGGATGGATTTTTCCGGGAATTCTTTAAACCAGGTGTTTGTTATTGATCGTGGAAGAACGGAACATTTTGGTGCCAACAGATGGAGAAAAATGCAATTACTTTCTGTTAATGCAACAGAGTACAGAATTAAGTTTGCTGCATTCAACACTCCTAATGTAACGGAGTTCGTACTACCCAAGAACTCCGATTATTCCCTGATGTATTTCTCGTTTGAGAATAACGGACAATTGGTTCAGGTTGCTCCACCCAAAAATTTATGGGATGTGGTATTCACCAAGTTTACGCACACTTATTATTCAGAACCGGTAAATTCACCATATCGGTATTATATAGTTACCGGTGCATTGCTGAACCGCTGGGCGGGATGTGAAAACACAATCATGCAACAGGATTCTACTCCGGGATTTAAATCTTTTGAGACAATAACGGGACAGGATATGGGAAATTTTCCGTTTTATAAGGAAGCTGCGATAATTGGATTTGATTGGAAACTATATGACTTTAATCTTGGTTATATAATTTATAATGATCGCTATTATGGGTTGAAAGATCCATCAGGATTCTACTTTAAAATTCGCTTCCTCGATTTCTATGATTCACTCGGTAATAAAGGAGCTTGTTTGTTCGAATATCAACGACTTTAAAATTCACACACATATATAACTTACCATGAAAAATAAATACTTTCTTACATTGCTTATTACGTTTACAGCTATTTACTTGCCGGTACAACTTTCTGCACAGCAGGTGTTTGATGTTGTTTCAATTGGTCCCGGATATACGAACCAGGCCTTTTACAGTATGGAGAATGGTGAACAGGCAAATGTATCTAACACAGATTGGGATCTTGCCTTTCAGATCACCGGATTTCAGGCTACCATTCTTGTTAATGGAAAAAATAATGTTCGTTTATTTAAGTCCGGTAAAAGCGTGAACGATTGGTCTGCATTATCAGCTGCCGATACAGTTGGGATGTTGAATCCCGGCAATGAATTATTAAATCAGGATACCAGTTGGTGGTCGGGTGCATTTAATATTACCGCCGATCCAGCCAATGGATTCGATTTAGGTTGGGGTGTGTATGATTTTGCCACGCATGCAGTTACAGGCGATTCGTTGTTTTTCATGAAGATGTCAACTGGCGAAATCAAAAAAGTATGGATTCAATCACTGATGAATAACACCTATTATTTTGCTTATGCAAATATTGATGGTTCTGCTGAGGTGAATACAACATTTAGCAAATCTGCCTTTACAGGGAAAAATTTCGGATATTACTCAATTGCTACCGGCACCACCCTCGATCGAGAGCCTAACAAGTATACCTGGGATCTTTCGTTTGCTCAATATATGTCGGCATTACCATTCCCATACAAAGTATCGGGCGTACTAGCCAACGATAGTGTTTCGGTAGCTAAAGCTTATCCTGTAGATGAACAAACAGTTACACCCTGGGGATTAACACCATCTTATTACATCAACACAATCGGATATGAATGGAAGGCTTACGATTTCAATTCAAATGCGTGGTTGATTCAGGATTCTACGGTGTTTTTTGTTACCGATAGAATGGGATTTTTATGGAAAATGGTTTTCACAGGATTTGGAGGAAGTGCAAATGGCAATTTTGAATTTCATAAGGAAAAATTATCTGCAACCGGAGTTCAGGAAAATGGCGGCATGCCTGCTTTACTGAGTGTTGCACCTAATCCTGCATCTGAGATAACTCAACTTACGCTGTACGTTAAAAATTACAATGCCGATAACAGAATTTCAATCTTTGATCTTAACGGGAAAGCAGTATTGCATCAAACATTGCCACAACAGGAAGGATTAATAACGCTTCCGGTTTCAACAGAAAACATTGTTAACGGAACCTATTTGGTGAGGTTATTGGTAGATGGTAAACTCACAATGCAAAAACTGGTTGTAGTCAAATAAGATATTATTCAGGGGAGAATAATTGAACCATCATCACTGTATAACGTGGTGATGGTTTTTATTTTAACTTAGCTTTTGTCTGTCGATGATCAGTTCAACCAGTAATCTTTCAAAAGGGAAGAAGTAGTTTTTATTTTTGATTCTCCATTGAGCAAAAGACTGAATTGGTTTTTTAAGGAACGAAGGTTTCGACCAAGCCAGCCGTTGGTAAAATTTATAATTTTCAATTTCCTTAAACTTATTGATCGGAATCCAGGGCGATCCTTTCACCACATAATCGAATTCCGCCCATTCGTTGATTCCCTGCGGCATTTGATAGCCATCTGCAATAAGCGCATCTGCAATTTCGTTGCCAGGGTATGGTTTAAAATAAAATATGCTGACTCGAAATTCAGGATTCATCTTACGTAATTCAGTTACCACACGAATTGTTTCATCCATATCAGCTTCAGTTTCTCCGGGGAAACCGATTATCACACTAAAATTAATAGATATGCCATGCTTTAAACATTTTTCAGCGCAATCATAAACCTGAGAAATTTTAATATCTTTTTTCATCCAGTCTATCATTCGCTGCGAACCCGATTCCAGGCCAATCATTACTCTTTCAAGTCCCGATTCTTTACATTTTGCAAATACTTCATCAGGTAACCTTGAGCCCTGATCGGCGCGCATAGTTGCGAACCAGCTAAACCGGAATTTCCTTTTTATAAATTCTTCTGCAATGGCTTCTACTCTTGAACCAATTGTAAAGAATGTTTCATCCTGAAAATGGACATGTTCAAAATGATATTTATTCCATAACGTTTCGAGTTCGTCGGCAATTCTTGCA
Source organism: Bacteroidota bacterium (assembly GCA_016713525.1). Classification (GTDB taxonomy): domain Bacteria; phylum Bacteroidota; class Bacteroidia; order AKYH767-A; family OLB10; genus JADKJB01. The sequence continues at coordinate 124,698 of JADJOZ010000033.1, forward strand.
GGCGCATAACCATACCAGCCTCTTTTATACATAAATGGATCTGCGCAGAAGTTACACCTGAACCGACAGCCTTGGGATGCAATATAATCAAGCTGATTCCGACCACTTAGTTTCTCATAGGCATTTACCGGAATGTAATCGTAATTGAAGGCAGGGAAATTATTGATATCAATCATCGTACGTTCCGGATTATGAACAATCTCGCCCGTGGCCTTATCTTTATAAGATACGCCTGCTATTCCCTGAAATGATTGATTGCTGGCAATAGCTTCAAGTATTTTCTCAAATGCAATTTCACCCTGCCCTTTAACAACAGCGTTTATGGGGGTTTCCAGTAACGTTTCATCCGGGAATAGCGAAGGATGCCAGCCACCCCAAACGGCATTCAGTTCCGGGAAGTGCTTCTTAACCTGATTTGTCATTTCAAGAGCATCCTTAATAGGTGCTCCTGTTAATACACTAACGGCAAAGCAAGCCGCACCTTCGCATGAGTCTAAAATTTTCCTTAAGGGATCCTTTTCCAGCCTTCCATCAATAATTTGAACTTCGTATTTGTTTTTATCAAGATATGAAGCAAGGGCAATAAGTGCCAGGGGCATGGTATAAAAAACCGCCTTTGGGTTATACAGGATTACTTTTGGGCGGATATGACTCATGCCTGACAAAATATAGATAAATGCTGTAATTATAAGCATATTTGAAAACATGAGAAAAAAAATCCACAGTTTTTTTGATCTTCAGGATATTTCAAGGGCAAAAAAAGCGGTATGTATTTCGCATATATGATTCAACGAAATTCAAAACCCTATATTTATGATTACTTTGCCTGGTTATTTAAAACTCGCTGTTGTATTGTTAATTACCTTTATGGTAATCGCCTTTTTATATGTTGCCAGTGCTTTTTTAATCCCTTTGGTTTTTGCGATATTATTATCATTTCTGTTACTCCCCGTGTCACGTTTCCTGAACAGAAAAGGATTGCATCACGGAATAGCAATTGTACTGAGCATATTATTGGCTTTTGTAGTGATCGGAAGCATTGCTTTTTTCTTTTATACGCAAATCCAGTCATTTGCGGATGATGGACCAATGCTGAAAGAAAAGTTTAATGAGAAAATCACAGATGTTCAGCAATATATTTCACAGAAATTTTCAATCTCGAAAAGAGAACAAAAGCAGTTTGTGGATGAACAAACAGAGTCGTTAAAAGATTCCGGTGGAAATTATTTGTCTACGTTTTTCTCATTTACCGGCACCATGCTGGCAGCAATAAGTTTAATTCCGATTTATATTTTCTTCTTCACATATTATAAGAAAAAGATAAAAACATTTATTTGTAAACTAATTCCGGAATCGCAAAATAAGTATGTGATTGGTGTTATTGGCACTACGGCAAAAGTGTCTCAAAAATATATTCAGGGGTTACTTATTGATATTGGAATATTGGCAGTGTTAAACTACATAGGGTTTCAATTGCTGGGAATCGAGCATGCAATTCTACTGGCATTAATGGCAGCTATTTTAAATCTGGTTCCATACATAGGAGTTTTTATTGGAAGTATTTTTCCTTTTGCAATGGCTCTTCTTACCAAGGATGAGACCTGGGTTGCATTTGCTGCAGTAGGTGTTTGTGTTGTTGTCCAGTTCCTGGATAATAATTTTATTACCCCTAAAGTTGTTGGATCCAGTGTAAGTATAAACCCACTCGCAACATTACTGGCCATAATAGTTGGAGGGTTCATTTGGGGAGTGATGGGAATGATGTTATTCATTCCGCTGCTCGGAATGGCTAAGGTTGTATTGGATAGCTTTCCTGCCAGTCAGCCTTACGGTTATTTAATCGGCGAAGAAGAGGAATACAAACCGAAAATAAATTTACCGGCGTTTTTGAAAAAGAGGTTTTCCTGATAACCGGATATTTATTTCTGGAAACAAAATTTCTATATTTTACGAAGTTCCATTTTTTAAAAGTAGTTCATTTACTTTATCCAGAAGTTGTTTGCCGGTGAATGGTTTTATCAGGCATGCATCAGCAAATGTATTGGTTGCATTCAGAATTTCTGTGTCCATTCCCGTTACAACCAATACAGGGGTACTGCTGGTTTCAGGATTTTCCTTAATGGCATCAACAAGGTCGAATCCACCCCAGTGAGGCATCATAATATCGGATATCACCAGATTGTATTTACCCTGTGTAATCTTTGACTTTCCTTCGTCAAGAGTAAATGCAGTTTCAACCATGTAACCTTCTCCAAGCAGAATGGTGGCAATAGCATCTACCAGCTCGGTTTCGTCATCAATAACAAGTATTGTTTTTGTAGTACTCATGTAATTTCAAGTTTAATACTAAATTTAGTTCCTTTATTGGGTTCACTTGTAACGTCTATAACACCCTTATGAGATCGTATGATATGGTGGGTAGTACTAAGACCCAGTCCTGTTCCACTTGCTTTACGGCTAAAGAATGGATCGAAAATTTTTGGGATGATTTCGCTGGGAATTCCTACACCATTATCTAATATTTCTACTACGCATTTACCATCTTCAGCTTTGGTTGCAACAATTAATTCTCCTTTATCATCTTCAACTGCCTCTATGGCATTTACCATTATGTTAAGCAAAGCGATTTTTATTTTTTCATAGTCTACATTCACATCACATAAATCAGAAGAGTATTCCTTAGTTACTTTTATTCCTTTCAATTTTATTCTGTCTTCAATATCTTTTATAGAGTCATCAACTATTTTATTTATGGAATATTTATTAAAAGTCAGCTCAGCAGGCTTAGAAGAATTAAGAAGTTCGGTAATAAGGACATTTATGCGGTTTAAGTTTCTTTTTATGATATCAAAATAAATATCAAGATCGGTTCCATCCTTCAGTTCCGATTCCATTTGCTCAAGTGAAAGTGTGATGTTGGTTAAAGGGTTTCTTACTTCATGCGCAATCATCCTCACCACCTGGCCGGTTACTGCAAGTTTTTCGGCAGTCGCCAGATCCTGTTCTGCTTTTCTTCTTTTTGTAATATCGTGTATTATCCCCTGAAATAAAATTTTGCCCGATGGTTCTTTATGTATGCCAGCAGAAACCAGACATATTTTTTCCGACCATCTTTAGCTATCAGAACTTTTTCGAAATCTATTACTTCACCATGTTCTTTAACGGCTTCCAGAATCAGATTTCTTTTATTTGGATCCTCGTACAGCTCAATCATGTTCATATCGAGCAACTCTTCACGTGTGTATCCCAGAAATCTTTTAATGGAATCATTGGCATCTAGGAAGTTTCCGGCTTCATCAGTGATATAAATTACATCACGGCTTTGTTCAAATATTCTACGAAATTTTTCTTCGTTCTCTCTCAGTTTTTTCGAGTGATCAAATCTTTCGAAAGCATATCTGACCGACCTTTCCAGTTTCTGAGCATCCAGATCATTCTTTACAAGATAATCGGCAGCTCCGTTTTCCATAGCAATAAAATCAGTTTGCTGGTCTCCTTTACCTGTCAACATGATAATAGGTTTATTTAGATTTGCCTTTCTGGCTTCTGTCAGAAAATCGATACCGGTATGGGCTCCAAGTAAATAATCGACAAGAAATATATGGTAACTGTTATCATACAATCCTGCTATAGCTTTGGAATATGTGGGCGCCCAGTCTACCTGGATGTTATCGTGCAAAAATTCTTTAAATAATTCTTTGGTTAAGAAGTAATCATCTTCATCGTCATCAACAACCAGTACTTTTAGTTTTAAATCTCTCATATTTATTTTTAGAAAATGAAGGTGTTACAAACATAATACCAGTCGGATCAACTATCCTTGGGGTTTGTTATTTCTTCTGTTTTTTGAACAACAAATACCGCATAATCGGATGGTTGAATGGTTTTTCCGTGCCGCAAAGCATATATCTGGGTAAATTCTGCCCCCAGAAATAGAATTATTGAGGAATAATATACCCACAATAAGATTACAATTACTGATCCCGCAGCTCCATAAGCAGTTGCTACATCAGATCCCCCTAAATATAGCCCGATTATCCATTTTCCGGCCATAAACAAAATTGAGGTAAATATTGATCCAACAAACACATCACGCCAATTTATTTTGGCATCCGGAAGGACTTTAAACACGGTGATGAACAACGAAGTAATTATAGATAGCATGAATAACTGATTGAATACATAGAATGTAATTACCGCTAAATCAGGGAATAGTAGTTGTAAACGTTCATTAAAAAGATCAATTAAAGCATTCAGGATCAAGGATACCAGTAAAAGAAAGCCAATTGTAATGATCATGCTAAAGGATATTAACCTGTTGATAACGAGCTTAATAAATCCCTTTTTGGGCTTGGCCTTCAGTCCCCAGATGACATTAATAGAATCCTGAATTTCTGAAAATACACCGGTTGCACCAAACAGCAAAGCTATAATGCTCACTATGGTAGCCCAGTTAGAATTGTTATCAATGGTAGTGTTTTTTATAGCTTCCTGAACTTGCAAAGCCGCCTCTTTACCGACCATCCCCTGAATCTGAAAGTAAATCCTTCCTTCAATGGCATCCTGACCGTAAAAAAAGCCTGTCACTGCTGTTATCAGAATCAACAAAGGAGGTAATGAAAATATAGTATAGTAAGCTAGTGCTGCACTGAGTTTGATTCCACGATCATCAATAAATTTTATGAAGGTATCTTTAAGCAGAGTTGCTGTTTCTTTAATTGAAAGCATAAATAATTTGGTTTTTCAGAACAATTGATAAGCTTTTCAAGAATTGTTCCGCATAATTGGCACTTAATTCGCAATTAAACAAATATATGAAATATTCAAAAGGTTTAACAATTGCCGGAGTTATAATTGGTTTTGTATTACTATTGCTGGTGGTTGCGGGCCCCATTCTTTCTTCTTACCTTAAAAAATATATTGAGCAAAAGAGCAATATTCAGGTTGAAATTATTCAGGTTAATATTTTATTCGGGACTGTAAAATTTGAAAATATTAAGCTTTCCGAAACAATTCTTAATGAAACTAAAATTTCCGGTGTAATAAAGTCTGTTCATATTAATCATCTTGGCTTAATCAAATATTTATTTCATAAAGATATTTCTATTTGTAACATAGCTGTTTCAGAAGCCATTTTATCAGTTGAATTGATGCCAGGAGACACTTCTGAAAATGCTGATATGGAGAAAGAATTTCCGGCTATTACCATCGACGAATTTGAGATTTTAAATTCTCATTTCAATGCATCAACTTATAAAAAAGATTCTTTGAAGTTAACGATTGATCATTTGTCAATTGATAATTTACAATACTTGAGTTCTAACATTCTGTTGGATGCTGTGGCATTTAGTTTAGGAGAAGCATATTATCAGACAACAAATGGTAAATACCATATTGGATGGAGTAAAGCATTTTGCACCGCTGGTGAAAACACTATTTTATTCGACTCGCTTTCTGCCATTCCGGTTTTTGAGGCACAGAAGTTTTTTGATAAGGAAGTGTACCAAACTGACCGATTCAGTTTGTTCATACCTGAAGTTGAACTATTAACTTCAACTGGGGATTTTAACAGTGCAAATTATGCTTTTAAAGGATCTGCAATTTTGAAAAATGGCCATTTGCAAGTGACACGTGATAAGAATATAAAAAGAAAAGAGAATGATGTAAAACCCACACTTCAGGAAGTGCTGAAATCGAGTCCTTTATTTATGGAACTTGATTCTTTAGTTATTGAATCGTTTAAAATAAGCTATGGTGAAATTGCTGAAAATGAAAAATTGTACGGAATTGTTTCATTCGACAGTTTGGATGCAGTTATTTCTAATTTGAAATCCGGTAAAATCAGCAATGGCAATCTCACAATTGATGCTCAAGCACTTTTTATGAATGAAGGAAATCTGAAAGCTCATTTTGAGTTTCCTTATGATAAGAACTATTTTGATTGTAACGGTTCGTTGAATAATTTAGAGTTTATTCGTTTGAATCAGGTTAGTGTACCCCTGTCAAAAGTAAACTTCAGTAATGGTAAAATAAATAAACTCATGTTTAATTTCAGAGCTGATACAGATAGCTCACGAGGCGACTTGTTATTCTATTATTCCAATTTAAATTTTGCTATTAGCTGTAACTCCCGTGGGGATACTTCAAATTTTAAATCCAGGGTATTAACATTTATTGCTGACGATTTAGTTGTTTCAGATGGAAACCCTGATAAAAATGGAAATGTATCGAAAGGTATTATTCGGGAAGCAAGGAACAGAGAGCGTTTTATCTTTAATTATATGTGGAAAAGCATTTTTTCCGGAGTTAAGTCTACTGTTCTGAATAATGCCGTTAAAACAAATAAAAAGAGATGGAAAAGTTAGGAATATGTAGCATATTTTCCTCACTTTGCTCATGAGCTAACGGTTATCAAGGATGTAAATGTATGTGGTATGGTTTTAGTAAATATCTAAGCTCATAATATAAAACACAATAATATGGGAAATTTATTATATTTAATCGCAGTGGTGCTGATAATTGCATGGCTGGTAGGCTTCTTTGCGTATAGTGCAGGAGGCATTATTCACATTTTACTCGTTCTGGCCATCATCTCTGTTCTGGTCCGACTCATTAAAGGAGATAAAGTTTAACTCAAAAAAAATGTATTATGATTGATTCTAAAAACACTAAGTACCTCCTGGCATTGCTGGGTGGAGCAGCAGCCGGTGCTGTAATAGCAGTGCTATTTGCACCTTCTAAAGGTTCTGATTTCCGGAATAAGGTCAAAAATGATTTTGACAAATCAAAAGAGAGTTTGTCAGAACATTTATGTAACTTTACAAAGGCTGCAGAGGATTTAATGACTAAATTCCGATAAAACAGTTTGCCCGGTCTAATTAAGCCGGAATCAAATGTAAATGGTTAAATTGAAATTTTCAGGGATACTTCTGATTCTGATAATTTATTTTGTCATTCTACATACTCCATCAATTGCTCAGGTAAATGATTCCCTTTATGATGAGCTTGATGCTCCTGTAGACACAGCCTACTTTTATAAGAAGCTGTATAATTATTCCAAGAACCGGAAAGCTGCATATTTTCTTTATAAGTCGGTATTTAATCCCCCTAAATGGGTTAATGCGACAAAAAAAACTAAGAAAAAAAGCAAGAATGATCCTCTGCGTAAGTTTGAGAACAAGATCATCCGGAAAATTGAAGTGATTAGTCTGGACCCTACCGGAACGAGTATTTCGGATACATCACGGCATCCTCACAGTGTATTACAAAAGACTGTGAACAAAATACATATTGAGTCGCGTCGAAGAACTATACTCAACTATGTACTTATTAAGCGAAATGACTCTCTTGACATATTGCTATTGAAGGAGTCGGAGCGATTATTAAGAAGCACCGGATTTATCAGAGATGTGCGAATGGAATTACGTGCTGTTAGTGGGACACGCGACAGTGTTGATATTTATATTTACTCTCAGGATTATTGGTCTATTCGCCCCGATATTGTTGCATCCACTTCAAGAGTTAAGTATTCTGTTAATGATCGTAATTTTCTGGGATTTGGGCATTTGTTTGATTTAAAGGTTACTGATTTGCTTAAGGAATCATCTCCTCCCATTCTGGATGGAAGCTATACGGTACCAAGTCTGGGAACATCTTATGTTTCTCCAAAGTTTTATTATGGAACCTCAGAAGAAAATAATATCAGAGGAATAGTAATTAACCGGCCGTTTTATTCTCCACTCACCCAATGGGCCGGAGGCCTTGATTTGTATTCCCGCGTTTACACTGATTCCATACGGTTTACAGCAGATACCATCATTAAATATTTCTATCGCTCTTTTACAACGGATTTCTGGGCCGGATATAGTGCTAATTTACGTAAAGGAATTACTGTTGAGGAAAGAAGCACACGCTTGGTTTCTGCAGTAAGATTTTCAAGAACCCGGTATCCTAAAGTTACACCAGGGACTGATCAACTTAAGGAACTGTTTTCGGGAGGTGAACTGTACCTTGCTAGTTTAAGTTTTTCCGCCCGAAAGTATGTTACAGACAAATATATTTTTAAATTCGGCGATGTTGAAGATGTGCCTGATGGCCGTAAATTAACCTTAACATCTGGTGTTGAAAAACGATTCACAGGCTCCCGTTTTTATGTTGGAATCGCAGGAGCATTAGGGAGTTATTTTGAAAATATCGGATATCTGTATTCGGGAATTGGTTTTGGAGCGTTTGTTCAAAATGATAAAAAAACCATTGGCCTTATTCGAACAGAATTTATTTATTTTTCACCGTTATTAAAAATGAACAGATGGTATCTTAGAAATTTTATTGAAACACGGTTTATATACGGTGTGAATCGGGCGTCTAATGAGTTTCTGTATTTAAATACAGATGATGGCATACCCGGTTACAGAGAGGAAATTCCCAAAGGGTCAAGTCGCCTGACTTTAACTTTTCAATCAGTGTTGTTTTCGCCCGTTGAATTTCTTGGATTTCGTTTTGCCCCAATCGTTTTAGCTGGATATGGATTAATAGGAGACTACAATCAAACAGTATTCGGATCAAAACTTTATCAAACTTACGGATTAGGATTATTGATAAAGAATGAATTACTGGTATTGAATACATTTCAGATTACATTTGCCATCTATCCGATCTTACCTCAAGGTGGAATTGATTACAGATTTAACCCTGTCAAACTCAGCGAAGACAGATTCAGAGATTTTGATATCTCCAGACCTGGTATAGAACCCTTTCAATAAAAAAGCTCTTTTATAGGTTCTCTTCGCGGGTTGTATTTTTATCAATAGCTGCAACTAATTTTATGAATTCTCCAATTGCAATATCAGCTTCTGCTCCATATGCATCAATCAACATTCCTTTTTTGCCATCTTCAGTTTCTATAGCATAAAGTATGGCGTTGTCGCTAGGGTCAGATTGACCTTCAAATCTGAAGAAATTTGTGATTTTTACCTGAAAATGCTCATACTTTTTATCATCACTTAATGCGATCAGCTTTCCTGACTTGATTTTGTAATTTTCGATAAACCCTTGCGAATACAATTTGTTGGAACACTCGGTTAATGTATTCATAACCGGAGTGCTTGTTGGAGTTTTGGGTTTCATAATATTACTTTTATTTGGAATATAAATCGTGTGCAGTTGTTTGATCAAATAGTTGCTGCGGCTTTTCTTTTCTTTGAAAATTTGAAATTATCTTTGATATGTCATTGAAAATCGGGACACTATTGTTTATAAGAACCGGAGCCAGTTTCTGAATCAATGTTGAAGCTATAATCCGTTTAATGAAGCCTGCTTTTTTCATCAACATACCTGAAACTATCAGATTTAAGATAGAGCCTCCTACATTACCAACTTGTTTTGGGAGTTTTGCTGCGGAATAATCTGTATCGCCAATATGAGTATATTCTTTGATCAGATTTAAAGGCTTTAAAGATTCTTTAAGATCTCTGAAATTTTCTGTCATAGCCTCTTCAAGAACTTCTTTTTTAAGAAATAATCTGGTGCGCTCTGAACGTAACTGGTTGAGGGATGTAATTTTAGTCGTTGTCATAGATCGATTCAATTATCTTGTTTCCTATAGGTTTTCTCAACCAGTCTTTCCGGTAACTGTACAGCATAGCAACAGCTATAAAGTAAACTCCACCGGTAATTACAAAACCAAGGGCGTGGTTATCTAAAAGGTATCCAATTCCCAGTGCCGCTCCTATGCTGAAAAACAGAAGCATGATAGCGCTGGCAAATACTAATATGATCCACGTTAGCATGGAAGATGCAGCAGATGCTCCTGCATCTGCTGCATCCAGTTTTGCAATCTGAATTCTGGTTTCAAGGTAATCAACTGCATTACCCAATAATTCACTTAGATGAGTTTTTGGCTTTTCCATAATTTAGGTTGCATTTGGCAAACATGAATTAATGAGTTTGTTGTCTTGCTTTTGAACGGGCATCTTCAACCTCATTCTTAACACGATCCTTAGTATCTTCATATTTATCTTTTACTTCAGCAGCTTTTTCTGAAATTTTATCTACAAGATCCGAAGCTTTTGCTTTTCCCTGACGAACTTTGTCTTTAAGGTATTCAGCACCTTCTTCTAAACCATCTTCCAGATCTTCTGCAGATTGATCCGCAAGATGAAGAATACGTTTACGTGTTTTACTTCCTTTGTCGGGTGCAAACAAAACACCAAGTGCAGCACCTGCAGCGGCTCCAATTAACAGAGCGGCAATTGTTTTTCCATGATCAGCCATAATAGTATTTTTTAGAATTGTTTAAGTATTTTTATTATAAGATGTTTGACAAAAACAATACCAGCAGAAAATAGCATACATTTCAGTGAATTTAATGCATCATTTACTCAAAATGGGGAAATATTTCCATGGCGCAATTCCTCAATTTATGGCAATATAGTAATGCGGGCAGCATAAGGGATTACAAGACCATTTATTAGTGTTTATGTGAATTTGCTGTTATATGGATGGGTAGTTCATGTTTGCGGCACGGTTTTTCAATATCAAATGAAACTCCTCCCCAAATAATATGAGATCTAATCTTTCCCAAAGTCTTAAAAAGTCTGTAGTAATAAAAAGTTCGGAATCTTTGAATCAGTTTCAAGCTGTACTTAATGGTGTGGCTGATTGGTGGCTTTTTCTAATACGTTTTTTCAAAGAGCTGTTTCATTTTCCTTTTGAGTTCAATGAATTCATAAGACAAGGATATAAAATTGGGAATAAATCTTTAGGGCTGGTTACTATTACCGGATTTATTATGGGACTGGTATTGACCATTCAGTCAAGACCCACATTAGCGGATTTTGGGGCTGAATCTTGGTTGCCCGGTATGGTTGCCATTTCAATTGTCAGAGAAATTGGTCCGGTTATTACGGCTTTAATCTGTGCTGGAAAAGTTGGTTCAGGAATAGGTGCTGAACTGGGGTCAATGCGCGTAACAGAACAAATTGATGCCATGGAAGTTTCCGGAACACATCCCTTTCGGTTTCTGGTTGTTACCCGCATACTGGCAACAAGTATCATAGTGCCTATTTTGGTTTTTTACAGCGACTTCATCGGAATTATTGGGTCTTACGTTGGTGCAAATATTGATGGTGATGTTACCTTGCAATTATTTTTAATGCAGGCAACCAGTGCCCTGGAGTTTTCAGATCTGATTCCGGCCACTATTAAATCTGTTTTCTTTGGTTTGGTAATTGGATTGGCAGGATGTTACAAAGGATATAATGCTAATAAAGGAACGGAAAGTGTTGGAGTAGCAGCAAATGAAGCTGTGGTTGCTGCATCATTATTGGTGTTTCTGGTTGATGTAATTGCAGTTCAGTTTACAAATATCATTTTATGAGTGTAAAAGAAAAAGTTTTAGTCCTTGAGAATCTGGGGAAAAGCTTCGGCACTAATAAAGTGCTGGATGGAATCACGATTGATCTCGTAAAAGGAGAAAATCTGGTTATACTGGGAAAATCCGGATCGGGTAAATCAGTATTAGTAAAGTGTATTGTGAAATTAATTAATAACGATGAAGGCACGATCAGTGTTTTTGGTAGTAGTCTGGATGATATTCCGGGTAATGAATTGAATAAATTAAGAGCTCGCATAGGTTTTTTATTTCAGGGAGGAGCCTTATATGATTCTATGTCCGTCCGTGAAAATCTGGAATTTCCTCTGGTCAGGCATCATCGGGATCTTGATCAGGATGAAATTGATGATAAGGTTTCTCAAGCACTGGAGAATGTAGGTTTACTTGATGCTGCTGATAAGTTACCCTCCGAGCTGTCAGGTGGAATGCGAAAAAGAATTGGACTTGCACGTACGTTGATTCTAAATCCGGAAATTATGCTTTACGATGAGCCTACCACCGGTCTTGATCCTGTAACAAGTAATGAAATAAGTGAATTGATTCTGGAGATGCAGAAAAAATATCAAACAAGCTCAATTATTATAACACATGATATGAATTGTGCGAAATTGACTTCAAATAGAATTGCAATGTTAAAAGACGGGAAAATTTACGAAACAGGAACCTTTGATGAACTGAAATCCAAAGAAGATCCATGGATACAATCTTTCTTTTTATAACCTTAACCAAATTAAAATGAAAACAACAAAAAAGAGTAATGTTATCAACAGATGGAAACTTGGTTTGATGGTTTCTGTAGGGATCGTGATATTTATTTTAGGAATATTCATCATTGGTCGCCAGCAGAACTTGTTTGGTTCAACGTTTACTTTAAAAACTGTTTTTAATTCTGTCAGTGGATTGCAGGTGGGGAACAATGTCCGTTATAATGGGATAAATATCGGCACAGTGAGTGATATCATTCTGATGAATGATACTACTGTGCTTGTTCTGATGCAAATTGAAAAAAATAAGAAGGAATTTATCAGGAAAAATTCACGATGTCTGATAAGTTCCGAGGGTTTGATGGGTGATAAGGTAGTTTTAATATCGTCAGGAACAACCAATTTCACTGTAGTGAAGGATAATGATCTTATATTATCTGATCCTGCAGTAGAAATGGATGAAATAGTTTCCAGTTTAAAAAATACTGTGGAAAATGCTGAGATTATCACAGGAGAAGTAGCGGTCTTAATGTATAAGGTTAACAATGGAAAGGGAACAATCAACCGCTTACTATTTGATTCAACATTAGCAAAGGATATGACCGCAACAATGGAAAATCTGAAGGAAGGATCTGAAAGTTTAAATGAGAGTATGGATGCTGCAAAGAACAGCGTTTTGTTAAGAGGTGCTTTCAGAAAGCAAAAGAAGGAAGAGGAAAAGAAAGCACGCGAAGAGCAGGAAAAAAAGGAAAAAAAATAATTGTTGGCATGGTATTTTGATAAGTTTAAATGATAATATTTATTTAAATACTTAAAACAAAATATCATGACAACTCAAAAAGAAAATCCAAAAAATGTTGGCGGAACGCAAAATCCAGCAAACACACAAAATCCTAAAACAGGTAATCAGCGTGAAAAAACTGATAATTCTGACGATGTAAATGTTGAAGAGGAAGAAACCACTGAAACAGAAAATGATGGAGCAAGGAAGAGCCGCAATCAAACTGAGACTGGTCGCAGGGACGATACACAGAACGATCCCACAAGAATCCGTCCCGGGGTGAATGAACCAGGCAAAGTTGATCCAACCGGAACTCAAAAGAAGGATAACAGAAAATAAAAATTTCCTTGATCATCTTGGGAAGAGCGATCCGGTGAGTATTTCCGGGCAGAGGAAAGTTTAAGAGAACCGGTTTCGCTCTTCCTGTTTTAAACATTGAATGCTACAAGCATCTATAGTTTTCCCCGGCACCTCTGATAACAGGAGGTGCCTTTTTAAATTGATGAACCAAGCAAGGGAGGGCATTAATTCCTTTATCTGTGGAAATGTTTCCATATAAATTGAATTAAGGATTATTCAAGAGAAGGTTTTGTGCGTGGCACGATTATTTGAAGTTTAAATTTAATTTACAAATCAAAACAACTAAAATATAGAATTATGAAAAACCTAATTATTATTGCTACAATAGCAACAGCATCTTTTGGAATAGTTGCCTGTTCTGAAAAGAAGTCACCTCAATCTTTCGATGAGTATCGAAATTATGTTATGGAACACCGTAACAATCCTGATTCTTACATGAATAAAGATTGGATGGAAATTGAAAAAGAATACGATGAGCAAAGAGTGAAAGCCGAAAAAGACATGAAAGACTGGTCTGATGAAATGAAAACAGAATATGCATCGCTTCAATCAGAATGGGAATCTTTGAAAGCTGAAGCAAATGCTGAAAAAGAGCGTATGTCCCAATCGTCTGGAAATACTACCTTGTACGGTAGTTTACTCCCGGAAGGAATCAATTCGGAGCTTAGTAATGTAACAGCTTCAAATATTTTAAATGTTCACGAGCACTTTGTAAATTATACAAGTTCTAAAAAAGATGAGATGACTCGTGAGGAGTGGGATCAAACCGAAATTCTTTGGGAACGTCTGGGAACCAGAAAGAATGAACTTGAAAAAGAGATTTCAGGTTCTGATAATATGAAAATTGCTGAGCAGAAAGTTCGCTATGGAGCAATTAAAGCTACTAACAGGCCTACAGCTAAAGCCGATGAAAACTCTGACGCAAAGAAGTAAATATTAATACAATAAAGAAGAGCATCTGTTTTGGATGCTCTTCTTTTGCTATTTTAGCCCTGAAAAAGTAGCAAACAATTTATAAAAATCGGATAATTCAAAGCCGGAGTAAAACAAATATGGAATACGCTTCTATTCTACGTCGGATTTTTATAGTTTTCGGTATAGCATTGTTAATCACCGCTTTACTTATTAATTTATATAGGAGTAGCTTTGAAAAATTAAATGAAAATTCTTCTGCTCTCGTTCATTCCATGAACGTTTTAGAGTCAATTGAAGAGTTATTGAGCTTGATGAAAGACACAGAAGTGGGTACCAGAGGTTATGTGATCACCGGCGATTCTGCATATTTAAAGCCTTTTCTGGTGGCCCAGAATGTTTTACCATTGAAAATAAAAGAACTGAAATTGTTAACTGCCGACAATCCGGTTCAACTAACATATTTAGATTCTATAGATAACCACATAAAGCAAAAAGTTGAATCGCAATCGTTTGTGGTGCATTTAAAGACTTCAGGAAACTTAAAATTTGGCTCCAATGCAGTTATGATGGAGTCCAAGCTTTCTATGGATGCGATTCGGTCTCTTTGTTATAAAATGAAGATCGAAGAATCTAATCTTCGTAAAATTCGTGATGATGAAGTTCGGGATTCAATCGGATTAACTAAAGTTATAAGTACTATATTTTCTATCGCCGCAATTTCTATCATGGTAATAGCCCTGGTTTCTATTCTATTGGAATTAAGAAGCAGAAAAAAAATCCAGGAATCACTGAAATCGGTTTTGGAAGCCACACAACATGGAATTATGTCGTTCAAAGCTGTTCGGGATCCGGTTAATTTTGAAATAATCGATTTCGAATTTATCCAGTCAAATAAAGGTGGTTCCGATTTGGTTAGTATTCCTTCCGATGAGTTGCTCGGCAAAAGATTACTTTCCGTTTTTCCGGGGAATATAGAAGAAGGTTTATTTGACGCATACAAATTGGTAACAGAAAACGATACTGTTTTCAAAACAGAAAAGTATTATAAGCATGAAACTATTGATAAATGGTTACGCATTGTGGCTGTAAAACTTGGAGATGGCTTCACGGTAACTTTTGAAGATATTTCAACAGAAAAACAATATGAAATTCAGCTTGAAAATACTATACAGGAATTGAAACGATCGAATAATGAACTTGAACAGTTCGCTTTCGTGGCATCACATGATTTGCAGGAACCTTTGAGAAAAATCCAGTCGTTTGGTGACAGGCTTAAAATAAAGAGCCAGGAAGAGTTGAGAGCTGAATCCATATTGTATGTCGATAAGATGTTATCAGCTGCCAACCGAATGTCAAATCTCATATTCGACCTGTTGAGTTTCTCGCGACTTGCAAAAAATAATGATGCAATGCATGAAACCGACCTTAATCAGGTAATGAATGAGGTGCTTACTGATCTTGAAGTGGTTATTCAACAAAAAAACGCCGAAATTTCATTTCCCCCACTACCAGTTATAAATGCTATTTCAACTCAGATTTATCAGTTATTTTTTAATTTGATTGGGAATGCACTCAAGTTTTCTAAAGCCGACGAAACACCGAAAATAGAGATTACAGTTACGCCATTTTCCAGGAGCATTCAGGATAAACATACTCCAAAATCGATGTTAAAAATTCCTTTTATAAAAATAGAGATTTCCGATAATGGTATCGGCCTGGACAATACATATTCGGAAAGAATTTTTGAAATATTTCAGCGCTTGCACGGTAAAAGTGAATATCAGGGAACCGGAATAGGTTTAGCTATTTGTAAACGAATAGTTACAAATCATAATGGTAATATATACGCATCCGGAATTCCAGGCACCGGTACCACTTTTACTGTGGAGTTACCACTCGATTCCAGACTAAAATTAGCTTAACCGGATGTGGTAAAAAATTTCGTTGTCAAACAGAATAAACAATTTTTTCTTATCACGAACCGGTAATGCTTTGCCAATGTACATTTCCAGCACATCTTTTAGAAGAGTAAAGTAACTTGAAAATTTGTTGGGTTTAATCAAATACAGATCAGCACCCTTTTCATAAGCGAAATTAATATCTTCTATTGCTGCAGAGGTTGAAAACATTATTACCGGCAGTTTATTCAGTGTTTCGCAACTTTTTAGGCGATTCAGACATTCTCTGCCATCCATGCCCGGCATATTCAAATCAAGAAATAATAAGTCTGGTAATTCTTTTAAATTATGGCTGAGCTTATTTAACAAATCAAGCCCTGATTTAGCACTGTCCAATTTAATTGGGCCATTAACTTTATGAATAATGTCGGTGAAAATTTCCCTGTCATCCTCATCATCATCTGTTAATAAAATAGATATCGGAGATTTATAGTTCATGTAAATTGTTTACTTTCAAACGAAGATAATCAAAATTTGTTAATAAAGCAAGTGACAACGATGATCAGCATCTTAAATTAACTAGAATGGGTAACCAATAGCAATGTTCAGTAATAGATTTTCACTTCTCCAACTACTGCTTCCAGGTTTAATTTTATCTAAAACATATCTGTTACCTTTTGGTAACCAAGGCTTTCTGATAGGAGTTGCCAAATCGAGGAGCAATACAAAAAAGTTTGCATCAAACCTCAATCCGATACCGGTTCCCATGGCCAATTCATTCAGAAAGGTGCTTGAAAGCCGACTGCCCGGAAGTTGTGGGTTATCTTTTAATAACCAAATATTGCCGGCATCATAGAATAATGCACCAAAAAACATACCTCCGATCCGAAAACGGTATTCCATATTTCCTTCCAAACGAACGTCACCACCCTGATCAAAAAAGCTGCTGGATGCTATCGAGTCTCTGTATGTACCTGGTCCGAGTGAACGCGCCCGAAATGCGCGGATGCTGCTTGATCCGCCACTAAAATACTGTTTTAAATACGGAAGGGTTGCTGAGTTCCCATAAGCAATGCCAATACCCCCAAATACACGGATGACAAATTTTTGATAACGGTTGAGATTGTAATAATCTCTAAATTCAAGATCGAATGCTGCGAACTGAGCATAAACTTCACCGGCGAGGCTTTCTGGATTTTCAGAATTTACTTTTTTGCCTGTGGTAATCCGCTTTATCAGGGAAATAGTATTTCCGGAAAGATCGGTACTACCCATAAAATAGAACTGATTCTTCTTTTCTGGAATCATTTGCTCATTATAAACATATCGGTATGTTATTCCAGCAATAAATTGCTCTTCGAAACTTTTTGTAATAAAAAATTATCTTCAAGCAGCTGCTGGAAAGCATCCGATTTTTTTGACACCCGGATGTAGTTAATATTAACCAGATTCAATTCATGGTCTTTCAGTAAGTTTTCTTTCCATTTGAATCCATAAATCAGTTTTAAAGAAGTAAGGTTGAAGAATCCTGTTCGCTTTAAATAATTATATCCCACAACAACCCGTGTTTTTGGAGTATAAAACCCTACAGGATTACGAACGTAAACTGGTGTAATAAATCTCGGGAATGTAATTTCTACTTCAGGACCGAACTCAAAAGAATTTACTCCACCATTATTTTTTCCGATCTGTTGTTCGAATGAACCACTCAGATTAAAAACAAGCAACTCTGCACCCCGGAAGGTGTTTCTGTTCCTTGCAGATGCTCTCAACCCCGGACCCATGTAGTTGTTTGATTTGGAAACTGCTTCAAGTTCCAGTGTTACAGTTCGTTTGGGGAGTTTGGTTAAATTTATATATGAGTTTAAAAAACCTTTGGTTATTGAATCCGCCTCTGTAAACCTGACATTTACAAATTTGAAAGTCCCCATTCCCATAAATTGACCCAGTGTAGCTTTATGATTCTTTCTTGAATATATTTCATCCTTCCTGATAAAAATGGCCCGGCCAATCGCTATTTTCCTGAAACTTTTATCAACTTCATTATAATACAGGGGTTCACCCTTTATGGTATCAGGCACCAGAGTTACTGTGTCAGTATTGATGGAATAATCTGTGTTTATATAAACATCGTTTATTCTGTAAACAATTAATGCTTCATACGGAGTGGTGGGCTTAACATTTACATAAATATTAAGTTTGTTATTCCCTTTATTTGTATCAAGATCAAATATAAGATACTCACTTCTGAAGAAATAAAATCCGTTGTTTCTAAGTACCTCATAAATTCGTTCTTTTTCCTGACGAACATTCTCAAGATTATATATATTTCCTCTATTCAGACCTGTTTCTTCCCCGGCAGATCTTATAATTTTATAAAGTTCATAATTCCCTTGCGGGAAGAAAATGGAATCAATTTTATAGGGTGGGTTAAGATTTACATTTAAGGTGATTTCTGTTTTTTTGTTTTTCGTTTCAGACGTAGCCTGCACATCAGTTGTAAAATAACCGGCATTGAACAGATGTGTTTCAACAATCTTACTTTGTCGCCGTTTTATTTCTTCCTCATATAATATGGGTGCTTCTCCAACCTTCGTACGCAGAAATTTATTGAATTTCGATTTTTTAGTTGTATCCCCGGAATGAAGATAGATCCACAGCTTCATTTTCAAACCCAGAAATTTTTTATTTGCTTTGGGTTGCAAATCTGATACTATCGATTTTACTTCCCTTTTAGCATTACGTGTTTTGTAATTTTCAAATTTATAGTTGGTCCCTACATAAAGTGATTCTTCGGAATCCAGATATTTAGTAGTACTGCATGAACTTATAAGTATGGCAGTAACCAGGAAACCCAGAAATCGGGTTAAGAAATATGTATTATTAAATAGGTACATAATCTTTATTGAAATTCAGTATTTTTTGGTTTTCTGAAGAATTGGCCCCACCTGTCGAAATCTCTTGTATAAACAATTCCAATACCTGATTCTTTTATTTCGCCATCCAGAATCCCTTCATATTGATCTTTCCGGAAAACCTTTAACCGGTATCTGCCATCTTCTGTCAGCAGATACTCTAAAACAATATCGCCTGCGATATCACTCATGTTGTTTTGTTTTGCAGCTTCGCCTTCTACTGCCACATTTCCAGCTACCTGTACAATTAAGCGATCGCCCATCAAACGTTTTGTAACACCTACATTTACTTCTGTTTTGCCTTCCGGTTCATTGGTTGAATAATCTTCGTAACTCTGAACTTCAAAATTAAGTTCAACACCTTTAATGTATTGCATTGCGAATGAGTTCAATTGTTGACTAAGAAATTTGCTGACACTGTTTCTGGCTACATTCTGAATTCCAGAACCGCCTTCCAGCGGATTCGACTGGATAAACCGATTCAGTACAAGTAATGCGAAAACCTGTTTATTTAACTCCGATTCATCCTGATTTAAGGAATTAAGTTTGGCATACACAGTACCATTTAAAGCTCCCTGATCTTCTGGTTTGAGACCAATTTCAAAGCTGATTTGAGGCTTTAGTAATACTCCTTCCATATGTAGAATTACCTGAAATGGAAGTCGCTGACGGTAACTGTTTAAATCATTTTCAGAAAGTCCGCTCACCCGATCAGCTACCAGTTCAAGTGGTGAGGCATTTACTGTTGCAATACCTTCAATTGCCAAATCTGCATCCGTTACATCACCTTTCCATGATATGGTGCTGCCTTTTGAAAGCACAAAACGCTTTTTCACCAAATTTTCAAGTGATACTAAATAACTTCCCTCAGCTATTTCGAATGTCCCTGTCATACTTGTTTTACCACCCGGATCTATCATCAGACTGATCACAGCATCACCCTTCACAATTAGTGAATCACTGGTTTGCTTGTCAACTAATATAGTTAAAGTACTGGATTTATTAATTTCTATGTTCGCAATTAAATCAATACCCGTAATTGATGTTGTTATGGAATCACTAACAGCTTTCGTGGTTTTCATAATTTCATTAATAGTGGAATGCTTGTCAATAAATTGAATTTCACCTTCACCTTTTTCTTCTTCAATCAGTTTTTCCGGCACAACAAAAGTTAACCTCGATTTATCAAGAATTTTCACGGAAGCTTCAAGTTTTGGTAGTTCTGTTGTTCCGCTTACTGTAAAGTTGTTGTCAACATATAAGGTTCCAAAAAACAATTCATTGTCTCCTTTTTGAGTGTTAAGTAAAAGAAAATTATCACTTCTGATTTTGAGGTTTAAACCAATTGGTTGCGAGAGTGAATAGGCAATATTTCCATCAATCGTTGTTATATTGTTTAATGAATCGTTAATAACGAAGTTATTGAAATTGGCATTTTTATTACGGATAACTATTTTCTCATCCTGAATAGAAAAAGTATTATTCAGATATAGTATTCTTCCTTTAACACCGTCAAATGAAACTTCACCAGAAATATCGGGATCTTTTATTGACCCCTTAATGTCAAATTCTCCGTATATATTTCCACTTACATTGCTGATGGTATTTGGAATGAAAGCTTGTAAGGTTGACATTTGCATTTTGTTAATTTTTACTTCACTTTCTATTGCCCCATTTTCGCTATAATTGTAATATATTGTATTGGCAATTATTGAATTATCGTTATTGGAAACAACTACATTTGCTAAATATTTAATTTGATCACGGCTATCTATTTTAATAGTCACATCGCCAACAGGAGATTTACGATATTTTAATTCATTAATTTTTAAAGCTATTGCTATAGCTGTTTTGTCTGCTATCTTATCCAGTTCTATTGTCCCGTTTATAATTCCTTCTGCCTGAATGGTATCAGCTGAAATAATTTGAGTAAGTGTTGCCAGTTTGAAAGAGCTGATTTCGATGTTGGTGCCAGAATTATTTTTATTCGAACTGCGAATGGCAGATATCTTTTCCTCCCCGGATTGTAAATTGAATTGGGTCATCGAAAAATTATTATTTGAAACAGTTAGTTTTGTGGCCGGTGTAATGGCCCAAACTCTGTTATCCAAAGTGATCCTGTCATCTGGGAATGTAATTTCATAGCTATCAGAAGAAATATTGGCCAGAGTTGTTACATCAAGCCTGGTATGTACACTATCTGAGATATTGAGGTTCGTTCGGATGTTACCCTTCTGAATCGTCATAATTGCAGTTGTTACAGGCAATTCCATGGTACCTGAAGATAGTTTACTGATGTTAAGTTTTGCATCAATCAAATCACTGTTGGATTGAATGATTAACTGCATATTCTTGATAACAATGTCTTTGTAATTTATGAGTGGTAGTTCAACCTGAACAGTCATTTCCGATTTCGGACCATTAAAGTTCCCTTCAATTACGCCAGCCTCAAACTCTTTCAGATCGGGAATGAAAAGTTTTGCAAATAAACCCGGGTCATGAAAATTTACTTTGAATTCAAAGTTTTGGCCTTCCCGGTCAATCCTGTTATCCTGAATGGAAGTTTTTAAATAGTTTTCAGTATAATTTTTAATAACATCCGGAATTGTTGCCAGATTTAATGTTCCTTTGAGATTGGCATCAACCAACTTGCTTTTTACCGTTATTTCACTTCTTTGTTCTGAATTCAGTATTTTTATATATATCGAGTCCAGTGGATATTGTCCTTCTTCATTTATGATCATTATTTTACTAAACGTCGCTAGACCATTCATCGCTTTGACATCGAATCCTTCTATTTTAATGGTTGATTTCCCGCTAACACGCAACGGTTTTTCAGACAGATGTAGCTTGTAAAGATCAGAACCTTCGATACTAATTCTGGCGGATGCATATTCATTCAATGAATCGAGATACATTTCTCCTGTAAGGAATGCCTTTATATTCGTATCACTTATTAAGACTGTTGATTTTATGACATTGCTAATTAATGATGCTTGCACCTGAATACCGGAATATTGATACTTTTTGTAATTTACTCCTCCATCAAGTATTTGAAGATGGGTGTTCATTTTTTGAGGATCAAATGATGTACCGTATAGACTGGCCATGAAATTTGCATTTTTGAGTAATTCCGGTTGTCCGCTATAGTAGCCGGCATCAATACTAGACCCGTGGATTTTTGCGAAGTATTCAGGCTCTTGGTCCGCATGCAGTTTTAAAATTCCGTTTGTCAGGATTACTCCCCGGTTTGTTGCAAGTTTCAGGCGAAATTGAAAGTTCTCGATAGGTCCTGCAACTGATCCTTGCAGAGCCACGGTTTCGGGGATTTTCAAATTTGAAGGTAACGCTAGGATTGACTGTAACTCTTTCCCTGTTGATTGTACATTAAATTGTGCTTTTCCAATTTTAATAGGTTCTTTTTCAGAAAGATTCTGTATAAAACCTTTTACGGATAAATGAGTTGAATTGCCTGCTTTAAATTTAAAATGATCAACTTGAAGTTCATTTATTTTACCATTTATTGAAGTTTGAAATTGTATCGGTCTGTTTAGATTTGATTTGACAATAGAATTTGACGCGATTGTTGGAGCAACCAATTCCAGATCTTTCAGGGACTTGAGATTAATGGTGCAGAGTAATTCCACAATTGTTTCTCCTGGGTTATTGATTAGTGCATCCAGATTCTGAAAACGTGTTTCCAGAGCCAGAGATATACTGGAGTTTGGCGTTACCATTGAAAATTGTTCAACAAGTAGCTGATGAGGTAATATGAAGATTTTCCCGCTTAAACTTGCAATGCGCAGTCCATTTGAATCGCTTGCCTTTGCCTTGATTATATTTATGGAAGCAGTTTCATTAAACGCAGAAATATTTTTGGCCTCAAATTCATTAATAGTGTAAAGTTTAGGAATGGAATCTGAAGAATTTTGTTGCGTGAAATTGCTTTCAGTAATTTCAAGATTTGATACGGCCAGGTCATAGGGAAATGAAATATGGAATGTTGCTGATTCATTTGAATTCGATTTTGTCGTTGTTTTTTTATTGTAAGTGATGAAGTTTACCCCATCAAGTTTTATATTAGCCAAATGAATAATGTTGTGCGGCAATGAAACTGATTCTGCTTCAATTTCGGAATGGCTGCATTTTATAATTATTCCACTTGAATCAGGTGCATTAATTTGGTAATATTGACAATTTTTCAGGCTAATATTTTCAAATGATATATCGGGGAGAGGTTGAGTAGATGAAGAATCTTTAACTTGGTCTTTTAAAGTTGCAAACTGAACTAACGCACCTTGTAAGTCAATATCACCTAAGTGAAACTGAAGACTATCTAAGTTCATTTGATTTATTTCTAATGACAAATTCTGAATATTTGATTTGATATTAATTCCTGAAAGCTGATCGTAAAAAGTGAATTTTAAATTTTCTAATTCAATATTGTCGACTGAAAGAATCAATCCACCTGACGACGAATCTTTGGATATCGTATCTTTTGATGCAAATGCATCGATTATAAACTGAAAATTGAATGTTGAATCTTTGTTGTTTTTCAAGAGGTGACTGGTCAGGCCATCCAATCGAACATTGCCCAGGTCAATTTCACCTGATAACAGTTTTATATAATTAATCCCAGTTGAAATAGAATTTGCAAATAGAATTGTATCATTGATCTGGTCTGGTACGAAAATATTTGAAATGGAAAAACCGCCTCTAAGATTCAGGTGTATTCCGGATATTTCAAGTTTTGCTTTCGTTTTATTGAAGTAAAATGTTTCTGCCTTTCCGATAATAACTTTCTGGATTGCCGGAATGTGAATCATAATACCAATAATAATGAATAACCCCAGTAGAGAAACTGAGGTTATCACAATAATTTTGAGAAAAATTCTTATAATTCTGTTTGTTTTAGACATTTGTAGCCATTAGAATATTTTATGACATCAGGCTGCCTTCCGAATATCATCTTTAAAATTTTGCATTATCAGAAAGGAGGTAATTAAACCCGCAATTATTCCTTCTCCTATTAATAGTGCGCCCACACCAACAGGAGTAAGCTGTAGCTCAGGGTATGCACTGTTATATAGATATGTCATCAAAACCGGATCTGCAAATGCAAGGTAAAGAATCATGAATAGGCTTAATAATGAGTAGGAGATTAGATATGTTGATATTCCAGAGAGAAATCCCTTTAGGTAGGAACGGTCATGTGCCTTTGATATATAGGCTTTTATTGCAAAATAAATAACCGGAATCATAATTAGATAATTCAAACTTCGAAGTCCTGTAATTTGATAGTGGCCAGTGAATCTCATAATTAGAAAGTATAGAATAATCAGAATACCTCCTACAAATGCATAAGGCAATACAATTCGGATGATTTCACTACTTTTCAGATTCGATTCGGTTGATTCATTTACGGATGTTGACAGAGGTTTCATATTATTTAGATTTTGTTAAGTTAATTCAATTTCAATGCCATTACCGGGAGGTTGACTTAATATGATTTTGAACCATTTATACTCCACAATGAGGGGAATTTTGGGCAATTCTTGCACCAGCTTTGTTGTTTATTAAGCACTGAAATCTGCTTTGTTCATTTAACTTCTGCTTGGCACATGATTTGAATTAAGCGGTAGGATAACTAAAAAACTTAAACACATGAACAATTTACTTTATTTTATCGCAGTAATATTAGTAGTCTTTTGGGCATTGGGATTTTTTGTTTACAGTATTGGAGCAGTAATTCACTTCCTGCTTGTATTAGCTGTAGTTGCTATTGTAGTAAGAGTAATCAGAGGAAGGTAACAGTTTAACAAATTATATAATGAGAACAATAAACAAAATTTTAGTCCCATTAGTTTTTGCGCTTTGCATGGTGACCTGTCAGTGCGCCATAGCTAAGCCCGTTTCTTCTTTCCCTGCAATTGAAGTTCTACAACAGAACCTTTTGGGTGAGTATGAAAGTAAGTTAAAGATTACGGATAAAAAGATTTCCGATATTAAAAAGTCGATCACTGAATCGAACATGTCTAAATTGGAAATCAAAATGAAATTGGGAGAGGTTGAAAATTCCAGAAATCGAATTCACTCCTTGATCGATCAGATCAAAAAAACAACCGGAAGCATTGCACAAACCGATTATGATGCTTTACAGAAAGAGTTTGAACTTAATCAGCAATTGATTGATCAGCTTTCAGCTCTTTTAAAGTAAATTATCTGACCGGCTTCCCGGGGACCCGCCAAAATTGAGTTTTGGCGGGTTTATTATTTGTAGATAAAATTCCCCATAATGGGAAAATAACCACAAAAAAAGAGAGTGATATTATCTATCACTCTCTTTTTGCTTTTAATATTTAAGCAACTTGCTGATCACGAAGTGTTTTCATCTGATCGTGAGCCTTTTGCAGGTCTGCCAGTTGTTTATGGACAATTTTACGGGAATCAGCAGATAAATCATTTCCTTCTGAAACTGTTCTGTAAACAGATAGTGCAGCATCTTCTCCAAATTCACATGAATTCAGAATCGCTTTGCGATCCTTGCCGCTAAGAGCCGCTTTAACATCCATCCAGGCACGGTATGCCTTTCCAGATAAAGTTGTGCCTTCAGTAGGTTCACCACCAAGTAATCTCACTCTTTGTCCAAGTTCCGAGTTAAATTGTTGACTTTGTCGGAGATTCGAACCGAAAATGGACTTTAAATCAGCATGTTCTGTTTCCTCTTCAGCAGTTTTGTAGCCTTGAATTCGGTCGTTGTTAATCTCAATCAAGCTGTTAATTGCTTGAATTTCATTTTTTGAAGTGTCCATAGTATTTTGATTTTAGTATTAATTTTATTCGTAATTTCACTAGCAAAACTATGCCACTTAGTATAGCCCTGAGAATATAAATGGTGAACCGTATTTGAGAAAATAATTGGATTAGATGGGTATTTATTTCGTCATATTACGTTTAAGGAATGAAATTTGCAGAAATGTACAACACACATACCTAATAATGCTTAGATGTTTAATTAATAATGGGGAAAGATATTGATGCTATTATCATAGATGACGAGCTTGACATATGTATTTTATTAACTGGTATGTTAAGACAAATAGGATTTAAAACCAGGTATGCAACAACACTTAAAGAAGGCCTTACTAAATTAAGTAATTCATCGAATATGGTTTTGTTTCTTGATAACAATTTACCTGATGGTTCCGGATTAGAAGCGCTTTCGGATATAAAAAAAGATTATCCTGATATCAGAGTAATCATGATAAGTGCTTATGATGGAGATGCTGAAAGAAGGAGAGCTGCTGACAATGGTGCGGCAGATTTTATTGGTAAACCATTAAAACGATCTTTGATAGTGGATTCATTAAAAAATATTTTTCCGGATTTCATAAATTAAACCAACGCTATTATATGGAAAAAAGAATATTAATATTAGATGACGATACAGATATTTGCACTCTCTTGAGCAGGTTTCTGACTAAAAACGGTTACACAACGGAGACGGCTTTCAGTGGGTCTAAAGCTGTGGAAATGCTGAAAGTTGGAAAGTTCGACTTACTCATCAGTGATTTCCGTTTGGGAGATACTGATGGTTTGAAATTACTTGAAAAATTACATCTGGAAGGATTGATATTGCCAGTCATTATTATTACCGGCTATTCCGATATTAAAATGGCAGTAAATGTAATCAAAGCAGGGGCACTCGATTATGTATCGAAGCCACTGATTCCGGATGAAATTTTAATGATGGTAAAAAGAGCTCTGGGTGAAGGAGTCAATGATGAAAATGTGACGTTTAAAGCACGGTCAGGTTCGGCGAAAAAAGCATTTAATGTATCTTCTTTCCTGGTCGGCAAAAGTAAAGTGGCACTTGAATTATATCGTCAAATTGATTTGGTGGCACCTACAAATTACTCTGTAATAATTTATGGAGAAAGTGGCTCAGGAAAAGAAGCTGTTGCAAGAAGCATTCATGATCGCAGCGACCGTCGGAGTAAACCTTTTGTAGCTATGGATTGCGGAGCGATTTCCAGAGAGCTGGCAGGAAGCGAACTTTTTGGTCATGAAAAAGGTTCGTTTACAGGAGCAATTAATTCCAAAATCGGACACTTTGAACTGGCAAATGGAGGAACATTATTTCTCGATGAAATAGGAAATCTGGGATATGATATTCAGGTGTCAATGCTGCGTGTGATTCAGGAACGCAGACTGAAAAGAATCGGAGGGAACAAGGAAATTGACCTTGATGTAAGAATTGTTATTGCATCCAATGAGAATCTGGCAGTCGCTTTTCGTAATGGAAAATTCCGTGAAGATTTGTATCACCGATTTAATGAGTTTACAATTAATGTTCCGCCCCTGCGCGAAAGAGATAAAGATATTGTACCATTCGCTGAACATTTTCTGCAGGAAACAAATGTGGAATTACAACGGAATATTATTGGTTTTTCCGATGAAGTGAAAGATATTTTTATGCAGTATTCCTGGCCGGGTAATATCAGAGAATTAAAAAATATGATTAAACGCGCCGCTCTGCTTACCAAAGGTGAAATTATAAATGTTGAGGCATTACCCGATGAAATGAAATCTCCTGAAAAGAGTTTATTTCTTTCAACAGGATCAACTGCAAATGGTGAAGTTGCTAACAAAACAGTAAATTTTGGTAAGTCCACTACCAACCTGAAAGAAGCAGCGCTGGAAGCAGAATACGAAACAATAATGAATGTCTTACAGAAAGTGCAATTTAATAAATCCAAAGCAGCCCGTTTGCTCAATATTGACAGAAAAACGCTATACAATAAAATGAAACATTATAATCTGCTCAACGAGTCAGATGGTACTTCTGTTTAGTTTTAAAAAGGCATTGATTCATTTCGAATCAATGCCTTTATTTTGTGAACGATTATCAATAATCAAAAACTTACTCCAATATATAGTTGCACCTGTGAATTCATTGCATCTGAAAAAGTATAGTTCACACCATTAAATGATTTCTCTTTTTCTATTTTATCGAGACCCATCGAATATCTTACACCACCGTGAATATTTGATACATCAATCCCAATTCCTCCAAGTAATCCCCAGTCGGTTTGCTTGAAATTGTCTTTGTCGATCTCTTCTTCAAAATCGAATAAACCTACACTAGAATCATTTTTAGCTTTTGCCCGAACCAAAAATGAAAAGTATGGTCCTCCATGAAGATTGATATTTTCATTAAGCTGAATTACGGCAAGAACAGGAATTTCAATGTACTCTATTTTTAATGAAGTCTTACCATCAAAGAAGTCGTTGTCGTAAGTAAGCTCTGATCCCTTTGTAGTGTATAATAATTCACCCTGAACTCCGAAGTAATCTGTAAGGTTCAATTTGCCGAAAATACCTAAATGGTATCCTAACAATCCTTTTTCATCATCAACATCCTCCAGATTTAACCAGGAATAATTAGCTCCGGCTTTAATTCCTAAATTTACCAGTTTATCATTATTCTGGGCAACCGATTTATCAAATAGCATCATCACCAATGCTGTGACTGATGCTAAATAAAGTAATGTGCGTTTCATAATTATTTAGTTTAGAAGTTTAGTTCTGGTAGTTATTGGAAGAATTGTACCATAGCCCATAATGTTTGTACAGACCAGATAATCAAGCTGATAAGACAGGAGTTATTTTAATATTATGGGGATAATGTGCACACTTTGGGAAAAGAATCTACCAATAATATTGCAACAGATATCCTCCCGGTATGAAATTGTATTCTCGGTTTTAACAAACACCAGTTTGAGATATTTTTAATGTTTGCTTTGTAGAACAAAATCATACCGTGAGTTTTTGACTGTTCAGTCATCATCTTTAAAATGAAAAGTTAAGATTTTCAAATAATATGCAGAGTATCAATCTTATTTCAATTTCCAGTTAACAAAGCTATCTATTATTTTGAAGTCTATTTTTTCATCCTGCATGATTTTGACAATGAGACTTGTTGGGTTCGGAGAGCCATCCATACTTTGTAGAATTTCCATCTGCATGTCGTCAATCACTTTCAGTAAAATTCCCAGTCCCTTATTGAAATATAAGTAACCCGTTTCATGTCTTGTGTGGCCGTGTTTGGAACCACACATTGGATCATAGCAGTTGTATGTAATGACTTTATAAACCGGAATAGTTTGACCAAGAAATTCGTAGTATTTAATTTCGGTATTCGCTTTGAAGGTGAATTTCGCGAATGAAAGTGAATCGGCTTGTTGTTTATTTTCCGGGTGAGGAATTTTAATTAGAGATTCCATAACTGCTCTTGGATTTGGAAATTCACAGGTATACCCCTGACCCGGCTCTTCAGCAAGATCTACCGATTTGTATTGTAAAGTATTAAATTCTAGACCGTAACCAGAAGGGTAGCAAAATATATATTTAACATTTTTGACTGTTTTTGCACCAGATGCTGTATTGTTGCCTGTTTGAGTAAAAGCAGGCTTGCAAATCAAAGATAATAATATAATCAATGTAATAACTTTGAATCGTTGCAGGAAGTACATTGCCATGAAGTTGTTTTGTATAAACAATTAAAATATACCCAAGGGTACTTTACAGAAGCAATTTCAGTGAAATTCCATAAACATACAAGTATAATTATTTGCCTGCTACCGGAATTGGAGAATTAATTCAAAATTCGGATCAAACTATTGTTTCAACAATTTAAAACTATATTTATTTTTGGGAGTATTAATTTGCAGTATATACATCCCGGAGGAAAGAGTTTGCATAGGTATTTTAGTGGATTGAGCCTGAATTTCCTGGTCATATACAATTCTACTTGTCAAATCACAAACCTGTATGGTTGTGTTTTTCGGAATTTCGGGGATGCTGACTTCAATGAAATCTATGACGGGATTCGGATACCAGCTTATTTGTAATGAAGAATTTGTTTCATTAACCCCTGTAGATTCATTTTGTCTTCCCGCAATCAGATTAGGTAGTCCAAGATTACATATTCCGGTTAATAAATCAATTCCTGAAGGAGTAAAACCGGATGCCAAACCGGATGAATCGGGATTTTCAATCACGCCCAAAAAATTGGAATTGTATTGTGTGCAATAAATTCTTCCATCAGGGCCCAACTGCATGGTTCCTATTTCAAACAGGCCCGGACCACCGATTAAAAATTCAGAGGCTTTAATTGTTGCTGCATTGTTCGAGGTGATATCATATTGGTAGATGGTATAGATACTGGGATTTACCGCAGCATAAAGTTTCGTTTCATCAGGAGAAAATGATACTCCATAACATTGCGATACCCCATTATCGAAATGAATGTCATTCGTAACAATACCGGTGTTCTTGTTAAAATTATATATTGAAATATTTGGAAGACCTGAAGTTTCATAATTTCCTAAAGCTATTTTATTTCCCGATTTGGAAAAACACATCTGACCAAGATCGTATTGATGTACTTGTCCTATAGTAGTTATCACCGGAGTGGTGTTTACCCCTGAGCTACTAACTAAATACGCTTTGAATGTGTTGACATCAAACATCACCACCCATACATCAGTTCCATTGGAATGAAAAGTTGCAGCTTGCTTTTCTGATTGAGCAACACCATTTAAAATAATATTTTTATTGGAAGTGATAGCACCAAATCCGCCGTTCAATGACATATCCACTTCAGAATATGCATATACCATGTCAAGAGAGAAAATGTAATAAATAGTTGATGCTCCGGGTTTCTTAACAATTATTGCCGACTGTGTGGAAGATGAATTTCCGGTAAGACCAGTTCCGTTACTCATAATTGAATGTGAATGGTCATAAACGGTTATACCATCTGTATAGAAAAGAATGTTACCGGCACTATCGCTTATGGATGCACATCCTTCACCGGCATTCATAATACTATTTGTAAGTGTTACGGGTGTACTTCCATTGAAATCAATTCCGGACTGATTACCAAAATACCAGATGTAGTCTTCCTTTTGGGCATTGACAAGAATAGTACTCATCAAAAATAGCAGAGAAGTAATTATGATTTTCATAGAATTGATTTTAATAGAAAATGTAAAGAAGGTTTATCTTATCAAATGTAATATAAATGCATCTGATTCGCAAACGGTAACCGGAAATGGACCGGCAGCGTACCTGAATAGATGCATTTGAAGTAGAAAAGTTGCAAATGGCAGAAAAATTACTGCGTTTTCAATTTATAACCGGCTTCGGTGACTATTTTTTCAATTTTATTGGCAGCATTGGGTCCCACGCCATGCAGTTTTAGGAGTTCTTTTTTTGACCATTTTGAAAGGTCCTTGATGCCATAAATCCCTTGTGCCACCAGAGCTCGTCGAGCCGGGGCGCCAATAGTGGCAAAAACGCCTTCTTTAGGGTTATTGATAGATTCGCAGACCGGACATACCGGGCAATCGCTGGATTTATGGAAGGAATGACCGTAGAGGCAGGTTTTAAGCATTTATACATCAATTAATAATCAAAGGATTATCTGAAATATTTTGTTCGCAATTGATATGATGGGGTAAAAATATGAAACTTTACTAAAGTGGAAAGTCGCTTTAACTGTGAATTATTGCATATAATTGGTAACTTTGCAGCAGCCTTTTGACTAACGGCTATAGCATAAGTAATTATTTTCAGCAATTAATCTGCCTTTACCAATGTCTGATACCCTTCAACCGGCTTCATCAAAAGCGGGGAAACAACTATACAGCTATCAGACAGGCGCTATTAATGATATTTTCAAGCGCCTCGAAGATCACCCTGCCCGTTACAATTTACTTTATCAGTTACCTACCGGTGGGGGCAAGACGGTCATATTTTCTGAGATAACCAAAAAATATATTCAGAATACCGGCAAAAAAGTATTGATTTTAACACATCGGGTAGAGCTTTGTTCTCAAACTCATCAAATGTTAAATGAGTTTGGAGTGGTGAATATGGTAATTAACAGCGATGTTAAAACTTTACCGGTTCCGAATCCGAATATGTGTTTTGTGGCTATGGTTGAAACGCTGAATAACCGACTTCGTGACGAAATCCTTGATCTCGACAATATCGGCTTAATGATCGTCGATGAAGCGCACTACAATTCATTTGGTAAATTGTTCAGATTTTATGAAAAGGGTGTAGTGCTGGGTGTTACAGCTACACCTCTTAGTTCCAATATCAAAATACGGATGAAGGATACCTACGATGAACTCATTGTAGGGGAGTCTATTTCATCACTTATTAAGATGGGATTTCTTGCAAAGGCAACTACTTATCATTATCAGGTTGGTCTCACATCTCTCAAGGTAGGAAGAAATGGTGATTATACAGTAAGTTCTTCAGAGCGGCTATATAACAATCACGCAATGCAGGATAAGTTGCTTGGCGCCTATAAGGAAAAGTGTATTGGCAAGAAGACATTGATATTTAATAATGGTATTGCCACATCTCAATATGTGTACGCTTCTTTTCAGGATGCCGGTTACGATATCCGACATTTGGATCACACACACAGTGCCCGCGAACGTAAAGAAATTTTACAGTGGTTTCGCGATAAGCCTGATGCCATATTAACATCTGTAAGTATTCTTACTACCGGATTTGATGAGCCAACTGTAGAGTGTATCATCCTTAACAGAGCAACCAAATCCCTTACACTGTATTTTCAAATGATTGGCCGAGGATCACGCGTTCTTCCCAATAAAAAGGAATTCATGGTGATTGATCTTGGAAATAATTTATACCGTTTTGGTTTATGGGATGCTGATGTTGACTGGGTAAGTATCTTTAAAACTCCGGAATTGTATCTTGCAGATCTGAGAAGTGATGAAGAAATTGAGTACAACTTTAAGTATGTCATGCCCGATGAGTTACGTGCTATGTTTAGCAAATCTGCGGTCATTGATATGAATATTTCTGATATTCATAAAGATGTAATGGCAACCGGAGAACGTCCTAAGGAAGTAATTGAAATTTCAATCAGACAACACCTGCAGATGTGTATTGAGAATAGTAACAATCTGAATGAAGCCATGCATCTGGCCGATCTGCTCAAAGAAGAAATTGAATTTCGAGTCAGAATATTTTGTCGCTGTCTGAGCAAAACTTCCGAAAGTTATGTGAGATGGTTGTCGGAAGATTATGTAAGGAAACTAAAAATCGGAATCATCCGGCATTCTCAGACCATGCATTTATGGTAGCCACATGTGTTTAAAATGGTGTGATTGACTAAAATTTCATTATTCACTATTCAATTCTTGTTAGTTAATATTCAATAAAAACTTTTTGAGAACGAAAAGCTATCAACTACGGAAGATGTACAATAAGAAATTGTTTACTGACTTAATCAGCCTTTTGCTTCTTTAATAATTCCATTTTCCAAAGCATACCAAACCAAACCTGCGATATTCCGGGAATGAGTTTTATCGAGTAATTTTTTACGATGGCCTTCAATAGTTTTTTCTGAGAGACATAGTATTTCAGAAATTTCTCTTGTTGAATATTGCTGGCAAATCAAACGAAGGATATCCTCTTCACGAGTGGTAATATCATTGGTAATATGTTTTTTCTTAAGAGTAGTTGAATTTGAAAATTCCTTGAGCAGAAAAACTTCAGCAACATCTTTGGCGTAATAATTTTTGCCTGCCAGCATATTTTGGAAAGCTTCAAGCAGTTCCAGTTTATTGGTGTTTTTTAACAGGTAACCATTAGCACCTGCTTTAAACATATTCACAATGTTTGCACGGTCATCCATCATAGAAAGACCCAGAATTTTCACCTCCTGATTAGTTTTCCGAATATGAGTAGTTGCTTCAATACCATCCATTTCAGGCATTCGGATGTCCATTACAATAATTTTTACCTGTGGGTTGGCTTCCAGTTTCTCAACTGCCTCTTTACCCGATGCGGCATGAATTACAGATTTTATATAAGGGATTCTTGAAATCGTAACTTCAAGTCCTTTTCGAAATATTTCATGGTCATCGGCAAGTATTATTTCAATAGGTTCCATGATTAATCAGTTGGTTTAATGGATTGATTTTTAAACACAATAGTATAAGATGTCCCCTTTCCCGGTGAAGTGATTAAAGTATATTGGCCTGCATACAAACGCACACGCGCATCAATATTGGCCAGTCCCATTCCTTTATTAGATTCATTTGATATTTCAAAACCTATTCCGTCATCATTGTAGTTCAATGTCAATTCTCCCGGAATCTGGTTTAATGATATGTTGATATGTAAACAGGATGCATGTTTAATGGAGTTATTCACCAATTCCTGTATAATGCGGAATACATTCACTCCAAACGGAGTGTCAAGGCCCGTTGGATTTGGCGAAACTGATATTGAAAGTTCTGTTTTATTTCGTACAGAAAGCTGCTTTTGAAAGCGATCGAGTTCATAAACAAAACCATTATTGATTAGGTATTTAGATGCCTGATTACGAATAATATTTCGCAAATCACCAACAACACCATCTAAAACAGTAATGCTTTCTTCGGCAAGTTGTACCGACCCCGGATCTTTGCTGTCTTCACGAATGGCATCAATCCTGAGTTTTAAGGCTGATAACCGGGCACCAATATCGTCGTGTAAATCTTCAGCTATACGGGTGCGCTCATTTTCCTGTGCATTGTAAACAGCATCAAGCAAAATCTTCTGTGATTTAACTCTTTGACGATATACATTATATATAATTATAATCAGCAATACGGCCATTATAAATACCGAAATGGAGATCACCACTACTAAAGGCACTATTTCCTGTGAACCCATTACCTGGGCTGTTTTGATGGGATACATGTTAACCCAAAGGTAAATATTAAATTGACTAATGTATTTACTACCGAATGAATGATCCAGGTTTTACGCATAACATAGGTAGAATCATCAATCAAAAATGTAGCAGTAAAGAAAATGGCAATGTTAACAGAAAAATATATAAATAATCCAGCAGCAATCCAGAATCCTGAGTCTTACCAAATTAAGGTTTTCCATTTTACTATAGCGGATTAAAGCATATGCAGACAAAGCCTGAACTATCAATGATTCGCCAGTTCTGAAAATTGGAATTATAAGCATATGGTCCGGGATCAAAAATAGTTGTAAATAAACCATATCCTAAATAAGCAACTGACAATATAATTGCCGGATAAAAAAATCCTTTTCTTTGAATATCAAATAAAAAAAGAAATCAAAACAAGTCCCTCTCAACATATAAAAATGTCAGCAAGGAGATTGTTGTTGATTTTGTTTGAATTTATATAAAATGAAATGCATTCTACTAGCACACACAAAAAATAAAAAATAATCAGCCGGGTTCTTTTCCGGCTGATTTAAATTTAATAATCCTGCAATAAATGGAGCAAGTACTGATATTGCGGATATGTATGCAAGAGTTTTCAATCAAAATTTGTATTAATCATTCGAAAGGGGACTATCCATATCACAAATAGATGGACAAGGCATCGCCATTTCCGCCAATTCGCCATTGTAAAGATCAACATTCTCTTCGGTAGCTGCAACCAGGACTAATACAGGAGTATTTTCGTTATCCAGTCCGTAATAATACCGAATTCCGGCTGCTCCTGATTGGTCAAGGATAGCTTGCAGTGCTGTTTTGCCAAAGAAACCACCTTTTTTTCCATTAAATGAATCGCTATGGCGGTAGCGGTGAGTAAATTCAATTGCTTCTTCTAGTGTGATCGAGTGATCACGGTTTGGATCAAGTGTGCTCATAATTTTTATATTTTTAGGTTGTGGCTCAAATCTACCTTTTAATTGACTCTTTTTACATTAGAAAAAATTCTACGAATGTTTAGATTGCCACTTGCAAAACGCTGAAAGCCCCTAAAATCAAGGGGTGTCCTAAAAAAAGACAAGGGTAAACCCTTGAAAATATAGGGAAATCCCTACTGATGCAAATTCAGGGTTTTCCCTCTTGCAGCCTGTATTTAATTGCTGTTCATTTGTATTGTGTGTTTTAATAAATAGGAGTTTATCCCCCAAGATATCTCCGTCCTGTTGAAAATCGTTTACAACAGGATTATTTATTTAACTGCAGTTGCTGAAAAGCAGCTGCAGTTTTTAAATTAAGAGTATATGCCTAAAAATAAGCAAGTTATAATTCGAAGGAAGGCTGTTGTAGGAGACCCGTACAATGAATTACCCTTTGACCAGTTATCAAATCAAAATAAATCCGCTAAACAATCTAAAGTAACTGATAATCAAAATAATAGAAAAAAGAAAGCTTCCTGATTAACCACTGATTTTGTAATCTTCCTTTTTTTTAATTCCTTCGCCCCCCATGACCTCATCTGCCGACTCTGAATCCGCCTTATCCAAAACAATTGAATACCTGACCGAAATAAAGTCAGAGCTGAATAATTTGCTAAATGCGTTTTCGATAAATGAACCCATTGAATATCAGGTCCCACGACATTCTTTGTTTTCAGCACCGAAGTTTTTCAGGAAGGATGAACTGTTTTTAGGACTCCACCGCCTCAACAATTTTGTTTATTTCAGCAATAATTAAACCTCCCTTGTTCAGGTTCAATTTCTATCAAATCAGCTCATTCTGATACATTCCTGCTATATCTTAAAATAATTAAGGAATCATTGGTACTTTTGCGGGACTTAGTATTAAAGTATGTTCCTGGAATCTACCCGTCATCATTCCCGTCGTAAAGGTGCAATCGAAGTGATTTGCGGTTCCATGTTTTCCGGAAAAACCGAAGAATTAATCCGGCGTCTTAAAAGAGCACGGATCGCAAAACAAAAAGTGGAGATTTTTAAACCACTCATCGATCAGCGTTATGATGAACAAAATATTGTCTCGCACGATAGCAATGCCATCCTTTCAACTCCTATTCCCGCCTCTTCCAATATCATGCTCCTTAGTCACGATGTAGATGTGATTGGAATTGATGAGGCTCAGTTTTTGATAGTGAATTACCCAATGTGTGTGAGCGTCTTGCAAATCAGGGGTTGCGTGTAATTGTAGCGGGACTCGATATGGATTTTATGGGAAAACCATTCGGGCCTATGCCTCAGCTGTTGGCAATTGCCGATTATATAACTAAAGTGCATGCCATTTGTATGCATTGTGGCGATTTGGCAAATCACTCTTTCCGTACAGTTCCCGATAATGCGCTGATTATGCTTGGCGAAAAAGAAAGCTACATTCCATTATGCCGTGGATGCTTCGTTGCAGCAATGGAAAAACAACCTACCGTCGGATAAATTAAATTGACACCTGAAAATTATACGCTTTCTTTTATTGCCGGTATAACCGGTGGTGAATGTATTTTGCAACACGCCGATAATACTACTATGCTGCATCTTTTAACAGACAGCCGCAAAATTGTTAATCCTGCGGCTTCATTATTTTTTGCCATTAAAGGTGACCGTCGCGATGGGCATGATTTTATTCATGATTTACATCTTTCAGGGGTCAGAAATTTTGTTGTAGCTCACAAAGAAGTTGTTTCAAAGTTCAGTGACAGCAATTTTATTGTTTGCGATCAACCGTTAACTGCATTGCAAAGGCTGGCTGCATTCCACAGATCCAAATTTAATTTTCCCGTTATTGCAATCACGGGCAGCAATGGTAAAACTATTGTCAAAGAATGGCTTTACCAGCTAATGCGTGAAGATCACCACATTGTAAGAAGTCCTAAAAGTTACAACTCTCAAATTGGTGTGCCATTGTCGGTTTGGCAAATGAAACCCGATAACGACTTCGCCATTTTTGAAGCCGGAATTTCTCAACCCGGAGAAATGAAAAGTCTCGAAGAAATCATTCAGCCGGATACTGGTATTTTTACCAATATTGGCAGTGCTCATGATGAAAATTTCAGTTCAACCGAAGAAAAAGTAAAGGAAAAATTGCAACTTTTTAAAAATTGCAAATCACTGGTGTATTGTAAAGATTATCAGCTAATCCATGATTTAGTTGGAGACGGTATCACTCTTCCCGGTCAGAGAAATAATTTTACCTGGTCACGGAAAGTAAAAGCCGACCTGCAGATTGGAAGAATTTCAAAAGGCACTGGTGAAACCGAAATCCAGGGCATATATAAAAACCGGTTCATTAATATTCATATACCGTTTTCTGATGATGCATCTGTTGAAAATGGAATTTTATGCTGGGCATACATGTTGTTCCTCAATTATGATCAGGATGTAATTGCTGAAAGAATGGCGCAGTTAAGTCCCGTAGCCATGCGTCTTGAAATGAAAGAAGGAATTAATCAATGTTCAATTATAAATGACAGCTATAATTCAGATCTTGGCTCACTAACCATTGCACTCGATTTTTTAAATCAGCAAAAACAACATACTAAACGAACGGTAATTTTATCAGATATTTTACAAAGTGGTAAAGATGAAAGAGCACTTTATGAAAGTGTTTCGGAATTACTTACTAAAAAAGGTGTCAACAGGTTAATTGGAATAGGAACAGCAATAAACAGGCAGCAGGATCTTTTTCCTATGGAGAAACGATTTTTTTATTCAACAGAAGAATTTCTGAAGTCCTATTCTGCAAACTGGTTTTCGCATGAAACTATTTTGCTGAAAGGTGCCCGTATGTTCGGATTTGAACAGATATCTAAAGTATTACAGCAAAAGGCTCATGAAACAGTTTTAGAAATTAATTTAAATGCTGTTGTTCACAATCTGAATTATTATCGCTCACGGTTAAAACCGGAAACCAAAATTATGGTTATGGTGAAGGCTTTTTCTTACGGAAGCGGAAGCTTTGAAATCTCCAATATGCTGCAATTTCATCATGTCGATTATCTGGCAGTTGCTTACGCAGATGAAGGTGTTGAATTAAGAAAAGGCGGTATTGCACTTCCGATAATGGTCATGAATCCGGAAGAGCAGAGCTTTGAGACAATGATTAATTATAAGTTGGAACCGGAAATTTATAGTTTCAGAGTTCTGCAACAATTCAGTGATTTACTGAAACGAAAATCGGAAGAACTGCAAGGTGTCCGCTTCCCGATTCATCTGAAAATTGATACCGGAATGCACCGACTGGGATTTGATGAACAGGAAATCAATGAACTGGTAGTTCGTATACGCAATAACCGTTATCTGAAAATTGCCGGAGTATTTTCACATCTCGCAGCCAGTGATGAAGCTATGCATGATGGATTCACCAAAAAACAGGCAGAACAATTTAAGAAAATGGCAGATCAGATTGCATCGCATTTCTCCTATAAAATTTGTCAGCATCTGTTGAATTCAGCTGGCATAATTCGTTTCCCCGAGTATCAGTTTGATATGGTCAGACTTGGCATTGGACTGCATGGCATTGCCGCATCTCCACATGAGCAAAAACATCTTCAGATGGTTGCTACACTAAAAACAACCATATCACAGATTAAAACTGTAAAGGCTAATGACTCCATTGGGTATTCGCGGCGAGGTATCGTCCAACGCGATTCTCAGATTGCCACCGTGGCTATCGGATATGCAGATGGGTTGAACCGTAGACTTGGAAACGGAGTAGGATCCATGTTGGTTCAGGGCAAGAAATGCCCTATTGTTGGAAGCGTTTGTATGGACATGACCATGCTGGACATCACCGATGTGGAAGCAAAGGAAGGCGATGAGGTTATTGTATTCGGTCCCGGTTATACAATTCTCGATATGGCTAAAGATCTTGGAACGATTCCTTATGAAGTTTTAACTGCAGTTTCACAAAGAGTGAAACGTGTTTACTTTCATGAATAATAACTTTTGATTTTATTGTAATACCAGTTTTGCCATTTGTGTTTTTTCCGGTGATGCAATTTTTACAGTGTAAATTCCCCTTGCAAAAGCATGTAAATTCATTTGTACTACTTCATTACTTTGAATTAATTTTTCATACACATGTCTGCCGGCTGAATCATATATGTAAAGCCGCACAGCTGAAGAGGAGGTGTTTTCTGAGATTACATAAACATCACCTGTTGTTGGATTTGGAAAAATAGTAAATACAGGCTCAATTGTTTCAATTCTGACCGCTACTATTGGAGAATTCGAGGTTTCCCCATCAAAATCAGTCTGGCGTAACCGGTAATAGGATATCCCGGGATAAGGATTTTTGTCGGTAAAACTGTATGACAATGTTACGTTAGAATTACCTGCACCATCAACAGTACCAACATGCTCGAAGTTTATACCATTTCGACTTCTTTCTAAAGTAAAGAAATCATTGTTAATTTCACTGGCTGTAACCCAACTGCAAAGTACTTCTTTGTTATCAACAGGATTTGCATCGAAATTAATAAGTTCCACCGGAAGCGGGGAGGCATTTCCAGCTAATGTCCAGATCGAATTATATACATTTACCGCATTGATGAGCATTGTATTAGTTGTAGTATTGATTGATCCTGCCAAAGGCGGTGACCACACACTTAAATCATGCCGCTGAGGAACAAGTGTGGGTTCAATGATGGTATTGGTTCCCGAGCTCCATTCAGATTCGCGGTAAGTTAACTGGATGTTTGATGTGGGCAAAGTTGAAAACCCCGATGCTTCCATAACCCAGAACCGATCAATGGTATTTGCTGCGTTTTCTACTCCTGTAAAATTAGTAAGTACCGGCAATCCGGTTGGCAACGGTCTGTTATTTGGAATTGCTAATGTGTTAGTAGGATAAGTTGAGACATCAATTTTCCCTGCTACACCAATTCCATTGGTAGTGAAATTGAAAATCACCGGAAGAAAATCACCTGTTACAGCATTTCCAAATGGAATCTGATAAT
Source organism: Bacteroidota bacterium (assembly GCA_016713525.1). Classification (GTDB taxonomy): domain Bacteria; phylum Bacteroidota; class Bacteroidia; order AKYH767-A; family OLB10; genus JADKJB01. The sequence continues at coordinate 165,421 of JADJOZ010000033.1, forward strand.
TGGAAGCAGCAACAATGTTTCCTGTTAACCACGACACAGTTCCATACCCCGCAACAGGATCAGTTTCACTGTGAATAAAGCCTGTGGTTCGTGATATGCCGGTTGGCAAAGGATTTTTAATAACCAATGTGTTAGAATTCAGTTCAAGAATCCGATTGTTCAGATCCAGTATTCCACTTCCGTTACCACCAGTTTCAGTGAGTATTGCTATTGATTTGTTTCCTGTACCATTTAATTCCAGATTATTGAAAGTGGTAGTTGAGGTACCATTTATTTGCTGAATACCACCATTCAGATCGACCGTTCCTGCCGAAACTCCGAATAAATTTGAACCGCTATTGTTTGTAAAATTTCCGGTCTGGTCAATTAAACCATTGTTGGTTATTGTTGATCCAGCGCCAAATGTGGATGCTCCCTTAATTGATAATTGTGCTCCGGCATTTATTGTAATGCTACCACCATTACTGAATAATAGTTGTGCATTGCTGTTATAGGAATTAAAAATAAAAAGCATGGCAAGAAAGCAACTGCTTTTTTGTAAGTATATTTTAGTTATGAAGTGAAGTAGTTTCATTATTTCGCTGACTTCAGAATTTCAACTTCTTTTTTCAGATCCTCAATCATTTTTTGTTGGTCGTCATTTAATGATTTTAGTTCTTTCACTGCATTTATCAGAATGTAAGTTAATGATGATGAATCATAAGTATAAAATTCTTCGCCTTCTTTTTTTACATGCTCCACGCCATTTTCATCTTCTTCATTTACCTGACCGAATTTCGTAAGTTCTACGGTGTAAGGAGCTACTTCTTTAATTTCCTGAGCCAATACACCAATGTATGTTTTGTTGTTGTTTAAAGATTTAAAATGATCATTGTACTTGAATGAAACTGGACGGATTGCAAGTATTTTATCGAGACCATCTGTAAAATTCTGAACATCTTTTTTCAAACGTGCATCTGAGGCTGCTCCCCATGATCCACCTCCGGGTTTAAATCCTTGTCCGCCTAATTCCAATACATCTGCAATATATAAATCTTCATCACCATTCGCATTTAGCGGAGTTGGGGCAACATCGGCAATCGTATTAATGTTGACATTCATATTTCCTCCTCCGGCATTTAGAACTCCGTTGGTAGCACCAGTATAAAGATCTCCGGTTACTTCAATATTACCACCCACTTCCAACCTTTCAGTTGGTGCAGTAACACCAATGCCAACATTTACAGTTGCTGTTGCACCGTTCACACCTGCAATGCTTCCTAAAATTATTGTGTTCGCTGTAGTAACCTGAGCCAAAGCACCAATTGCTGTTGCATTATTTGGTGCGAATACTTTGGTGCCTGCACCAATTGCAGTATTGAATTTTTGACCTGCACCTGCATTGTCTGTAAATGTGGCACCGGCACCTAAAATAACATTGTTACTATCGGGGAATGCCGTGGTTCCCAACTGTGCTTGTGAACCAATAATTGTGTTATTGAAAGCAATTACTTTAGGACTGATCGCACCTGCATTATTACCTAGAATTACATTGTTGATTCCAATTGCAGCCTGAGATATAATTCCTGAAAATCCTATCTGAACATTGAAGTTTGAAATAGTTAATGGATTGATACCTGATCCCAATATTGTATTTCCGGTTCCTGATGTTAACCCCAGTAATGAATTGTTGCCAAAAATTGAATTTGAACTTCCTGTTGCTAATGACCTTGCGGATGATGACCCATAAACCGAATTGCTGCTTCCAAATGTTAATGCTGTTGCAGCTTCTCTTCCGAAAACGGAGTTACTTCCTCCGGATGTTATTGACCTTCCTGTTCTATATCCTACCATGGTATTACCTTGTCCGGTTGAAAGCGAAAAGCCAGCACTATCACCAACGGACACATTAAAATCTCCGATAACGAAGGGACTGTTTCCGGCACGAAACCCATAGGATGAATTATGATTTAAATGATCGATGGTGCCTGCGTGTTGGTTGTTGACACGAAACGACAGCGTGCTATTATCAGTTGTGCCAACAAAACTGACTCCTGAAATGGTTCCGGAATTTCCGTTAATGTTCCAGTTTGCCCCGGTTGGGGCAGGACCAATCGCAGTGAATGACCCATCACCTCCGGTTTCTATCACTGTTAATGAACGGTAAGAACCAAAACCTCCTGGCGCCGGTGTTCCGGGACCGTTTCCAACACCATTACATCCAAGTGATGCCCAATCTATGGAAATTGTATTGACAACATTTGGCGTTACGGCCACAGGATAAGTCATATTTATATCCCAAATTTTGGGTGATCCATTAACTATGTCCTCTATTGAAGTTTGCGAACTTACAACAGGAACACTATTGTTATTTATTATGAAGTTCAAACTCCTTTGCCCACAACTATTAACATTCGCCCCTGATGCACTGAAAATTACTAACACCACTGTGTCCTTAGGTGTGAAGGAAATGGTCATCTGTGGCATGGGTGTAAATCCTACAGGTGATGCAAGAACGCCTACTGTACCTACTACGCTTCGAATAGTATTTTGCTTCTCTTCACTTAGAGTTGCATTCGCATATGAAATAACAATCCATTTTTGTGCTATTGATGAATATTGCAAAGTTACACTACCACTGTCCCGTACAACAAGGTTTCCACCTCCGGTTATAATTCCATTAATACCTGAAGCCGGTAAGCAATTGGGGAAAGTGGCACTAAATGGTGTTGCGTTTACTAACGTAACTATTTTTCCATTTGCAAAAGTATTAATGCCGCCAATGGTGAAGTTTGTTGTTGCATTAGTTAAACGAACAAATGATGATTCGCCGGTATTGATTGATGTTGCAAAAAAGAATGAGCCCGGGATTGAAAATACAGTTTCACGATAAGCAACATCTCCAGCGACATCGAGTCGTGTTGCCGGTGCATTATTACCAATTGCAACGCGGGTAGTTGTTGTTGCGGAATTGATACCTGCAACAGCGCCTAAGACCATTGAATTGTTTGCATCAACCTGACTGTTTACACCTATAGCTGTGGATCCTGTGAGATTATTCACACTTCCACGAGAATTCGTTCCAATCAATGTCAGTCCTGTTCCAATAGTATTATTTGATCCTGTACTATTTCCTAAAAATACATTTTGTGAACCGGTGGTATTTGCTGATCCGGTTGAGTTGCCTGCAAATACATTACCACCTCCTGTTGTGTTTCCGTTTCCTGAAAATGAACCTATAAAAACATTGTTGTTAGCAGTATTAAATATTCCTGCGCCATTTCCAATTAATATATTTCCGGAACCGGTTGTTCCAAAAGTCCCTGCACGGCGACCGATAAAAACATTTTCCTGTCCCGTTACATGATCTCTGCCAGCTTCAAATCCAAGGAAAGTATTATTGGTTCCGGTACTCACATTTCCGGTTTGAAATCCTAAGAAGGTATTACCGTTTGTATGATGTATCAGTCCGGATCGTGTATTGCTTACCCGAAAGCTAAGAGGTTGCGCATCGGTTGTTCCTATAAAATTAGTCAGAAAATTTGTCCCTGTATTTCCTGATAAGCTCCAGTCTTTATTCAAATTGCCGGTATCGAAACGAAGCCAGTTTGTCCCACTCCAGAAATAATAGCCTGGAGTAACATTGTTGGGGAAAACTCCTGCTATAACAGTATTAAATACCATCAACCCTGTAGCAGGAGCAGTTACCGGAGCAGTAAGATTAGTTGCACTTAAAGCTACTCTGGGTACTAGCAGCCCCTTATCAGTACTGCTGATGTCGAGTACTGCACTGGCGTCGGGAGCTGGATTATTAATACCAATATTTTGCGCATCAGCATTTGATGCAATTAAAAACAAAAAAAAGGCAAGCAATAATTGTGGCAGATTGTTTTTCATGATTCGAACTTTGATTTTACAAAATTCGGGCAATATGAAACAGATTGCAATCCCTAATAATAGTATAACTATGAAATCGAAAATGTAAAATTCATCTATTAAAATAAAAGGAATGCGAAAAAAATTAATCTTAGCTTAACCTACAATTTTTTGTTGAATAGCTTTTGATACAGCCTCTCCTACGGAATGAACATGAAGCTTGTCGTATATTTTTTTGATATGCGAATTAACGGTATTGTAGCTTATGTTCATATTGGTAGCTATCATTTTATACGACATACCTTCTACAAGAAAAGTGAGTACTTCTTTTTCGCGATCACTTAAGCCATAGTCGGGATTATCGGCAGGAACCTGTTCCCTGAAAAAGTTGATGACTCTGGCTGCAATGCTTGGAGTAAATGGTGATCCTCCTTCATTCGCATCATGAATTGCTTCCAGTATACGTTGCGGAGGAGTGCTTTTTAATATATAGCCTGATGCTCCAGCCTTGATTGCTTCGAAAATTCTTTCCTGATCATCAAACACTGTTTGCATGATGATGTGAACCTCAGGGTAACTGGATCTGATTATGCGTGCTGCATCTATACCTGAAGTACCGGGCATACCAATGTCCATCAGTACAACATCGGGTTTGCTGGCAGCAACATCATTGAGTGCTGAATTTGCATCAGCAAATGATCCGCATAGTTCTAATCCTGCTGTGGCCTGAATTAACATTCCCAGACTGTCGCGGCGGTCGGCATTATCGTCAAAAATTATGGTGCGTATCATTTGTTTTTGCAAATATCGGGGTTATATGCTTTGTCTGCAATCACTAAATTAAGTGATTTTCGGATTTTGAATCACAGATAGTTCATTTACAGGAAGTTGAAACGTTATTCGGGTTCCTTTGCCTGGGGTTGATTCTATTTTAAAAGTGCCCTTAAGTTCCTGACTCCGCACTTTCATGCTTTCTAATCCATTACCTTTAATGGCCTCATCGGGATTAAATCCTTTGCCATCATCATTCACGATAAGTATTAACATGTCTCCTTCAATGCGCAACTCAGATGTGATTGATCCTGCATCACTGTATTTTGCAGCATTATGGAGAGCTTCTTTGAAGAGTAATAAAATATTACGACGGGCTTCCATATTGAAACGAATATTTTCAATCGCTCCATCATGATTTATGGTGAACCTGATACCGGTCATTCCCAATCGTTCAGATGCAGTTTCTTTCATCCTGGAAATTAATCCCACCCACGCATCATTTCGTGAATGTATTGCCCAAACGATATCACTCATCGATTCCATCATTCTTTGTGAACTATTGATATTTTTTTCGATTACTGATTTCGATTTTTCCTGATCACTCTTAAGAGCAACCTGTCCTTATAACACTATGCTCGATAAAGTTGATCCAACATCATCATGCAAATCATTTGCAATTTTATCACGCATGCCTTCAAGTTGTAGTTGTATCTTTTGATTTTGTGCATACTGGTTAATTACTTCTGCCTGAGCTTTCAATTTTTCTTCCTGTTCAAATTTTGCCTTGTAACCAAGTCCGGTGTTGAAGAAGAAAATTTCGAATGCAAGACCGATCATTGTTATATTCAGTAAATCAAAAGTTAAATAAGATGAAACCTGTGGAATTAGTGGAAGCGTAATTGCCAGAAAGTGCCCGGTTACAGCAAAAACACTTGCAATTAATAAAAACCTGATCAGTTTATTACGACGTAAATAAAAGAATCTGATCAGCCATACGGAATACAGAAAGAGAAGCTGAATAAAAATGGTAATGATAATCATTGCCAGATAAGGTTCGTCGAGTGGAATTAACAGCGCCACTATAAATGCCATTGCCAGAATAATGTATTCAACAATTTTAATTTGCTTGTCCATTTGCGGATACAATTCCGCTGTCCCAATAAAATATCTCGAAAAACGGAGATAAAAAAAGAAAGGTAGAATCAGAAGTACATCATTCATATAAGGCACCATTGCAGGAAAATAAAGTTTAAGGAAATCGAACCGGACGTTAAACTCAAGCCGAATTCCAAAATATAGCAAGATGCAAATCAGGTAAAAGAAGTAATAAGTATATTCTTTTTTCTGTGATAAAAAAACTGGAGCATAACATATACAACCTGAAAGAATACCAGTACAACAAAAGCTACCTGAGTAAAAATGCTGTCAGATTTTTGAAGAATATATTCAGCGCGATCATCGTAAGTATCTTTACGGAGTACAAAATCAAATCCGAAAACGACTTTCGACCACTTCTGTCTGTTGAATACATAAACAATTTGCTTGCCCGGATTTAATTTGAAATCCTGATAATAAAACCCGTTTTCAATTCGGGGAGTTCCTGCCGGTATTATGGAGTCGCCTGATTTGAGTAATAATCCCGGTTGGATTATTGGTGATTTGTACCTTATTGAAATCTCAAGAGGAACAGTTTTTGTATTTTCTAATTCAAGCCGATACCAGATTGGTTTTTTCCCAATAGTGAACAGAAACTTTATAATCCCAACCCCATAAAACTCCTTTTTAAAAGCTGTATCGGCCGGTACCGGACTTTCCGGAGCCGGATAAATGTACTTTACAGGTTGAATTAGCTGAATCCCATTGGTAGTGTCAGAGCGGAAAATGTTGTTCATTTCCCAAGTTTCAGCGCTTAAACTATTATTTAATGAGCTGATTAGCAGGAGTATAATAACAACTCTTAAATAACATAAATTTCTAAAGGATCCTTTCGGCATAGAAGAACCGGTTTATTTTCCCCGTAAGGTAAAGATTGTGAAAATACCGGTGTTAAGCAATACCTAAATATAGTTAGGCACATGGTTACATAGTCGATGGATCCATCACGCGTCCCATGAATAAAATGCTTCCTTTACTTTTGTGTTTAAGTATAAAAATAAAGGGGCGATTCGCCCTGAAAGGTAACTTAATTATTACCTATTTTTGGAAACGAATCAGCGGAACACTTTACTTTTCCGGATGAAGTTAAAATCTGAAAAATAGAAATGGAACAAAATAATGCTGTTATCAGGGAGTATTCCCATGCTGACCGAAGCGCGGTACTGGAATTATTGCAGCTAAACACACCTATATTTTTCTCACCTGCTGAGAGCAAGGATCTGGAATATTATTTAGATCATGAAATTGAAAGCTATTTTGTTTTAGAAATTAATGGTGTTGTGACTGGATCCGGAGGTATTAATTATTCTGAAGATAAAAAAACCGGAATCATCAGCTGGGATATGATTCATCCTTTCTATCATGGCAAAGGCTTGGGATCGATTTTGCTGAAGCATCGACTCAAATTATTGCAAACAACACCTTTGGTAGAAAAAATCAGAGTCAGAACCTCACAACACACTTTCCACTTTTATGAAAAATCGGGATTTGTTGTATTAAATAAGGTCCCCGATTATTGGGCAGATGGTTTTGATATGATTGAAATGGAATATAAAGGAAGAACCCATGAATAAATATTTATTTACATCAGAACGTTTAGGTTTCCGGAATTGGAACGATTCTGATATCGAAAAAATGTCCGCAATTAATAATGATCCCGATGTGATGGAATTTTTTCCTGCAACTGTCACCCAAAGCCAGACTGCAGATTTTATTACCCGCATGAAAACGATGTTTGCAGAAAAAAAGTACTGTTATTTTGCTGTGGATGAATTAGCAAGTGGCAATTTTTGCGGATTCATTGGTTTATGTGATCAGAACTATGAAGCTTCATTTACACCATGTACCGATGTAGGCTGGCGTCTTGATAAAAATTACTGGAACAAAGGCTATGCCACTGAAGGAGCGAAGAGATGTCTGGAATATGGATTCTCCGATATTAAACTTGCAAAAATAAATGCTACATCTACCCTTTTAAATGTCAAGTCAATAAAAGTCATGGAGAAAGTCGGGATGAAAAAACAACTTTTTTTTAATCACCCGCGATTGAAAGGCAACACCCGACTGGAAACTTGTGTTTTATATGAAATTCGGCCACACGAATTTAATCCGGAGTAAGGTTTTTATAATTATTTTAATGTAAATTTGACTTAATGGACCTAAAACTGCTAATACTGCTTTGTTTGTTTGTGTGCTGCTCAACCAGTTTGTTTTCTCAACAAACCCACTGGGTTGATGATATTCTGCCTGACTCTTTATTGGATGATCCGACTTTTAGAATTTGCAATAACGAGGACCAGGTAATTCAATATTTTAATAGTGGTAAAGGAATGGAGTATGAAGGAGATAAGCCCGCTTTGACGGACATTTTCCATAAACAATATAAGCCTGTTACAAGTATCGGACAAACAGGTTTTATCCGAATTCGTTTTATAGTGAATTGTAAGGGTGAATCAGGCCGTTTTCGGATGCTATGCAGCGATCTAAATTACTTGCCAGTGCAATTCGATACCAAAATAACCGATCAGTTACTTGCGATTACAAAATCTCTCAAAGGCTGGAAACCCAAGCGATGGAAAGAAACAGAAATCGACTATTACCAGTACCTCTTTTTTAAAATTGAAGAGGGAAATTTAGCGACAATATTACCATGAGATTCGTATTAATTAGTTTTATATGTTTTATTAGTACTTGGTTGATTGCTCAGCCCAACTGCAATGTTTATTTATGGAATGGCGATACGGCTCAATATAAAGCATGTCAGTATCTCGAAAGTAATATAGATAAGTATTATCAGTTTAGTAAAAATTTTCATTTGGTTATTGATAGTGCCTTGCTGATTTGTCCACGTTTTGCTTATGCATACCGTGAAAAGGCTGCACCATTTGTTAAAAGCGGAAACTTTATTGAATGGAAGAAGAATATTGATTTAGCAGTAACTTACGACTCACTGATTTATTTACCCGTACGCGCATCTCTGCGTTATAAATTTTTTGCAGATTACGAAGGAGCACTTGCAGACATCGAAATGCTGGAAAGGCTGAGTCCGACACTTGTTGAATATACTTCGAATGGCACCTATCATTTGGAGGTTGTTAAAGCTCTTTGTTATAAACAAACAGGGAATAGTGCTAAGGCTCTTTCGATATTAGAAAAACATTTGCTTATTAATAAAGAAACTCCGGGATTATATGATTTATTGCATCTGGCTGTTTTGTATCTCCATACTGGCCGTTACAAGGAAGCGGAAGAATTCCTGCTTCTGCAGAATAAAGCCTATGAATATGCCGATACCTATTTTTATCTCGCACAATGTTATAAACAGCAGAACAGGATGGAAGCATATATTGAATGCAAAAATAAATCGAATCACCTCTACAAAAACGGACAGAAATTGACAGATCCCTATAATGAGCTATTTGACCAGGTTTATTTATCGGATATCGAAAATCTTTAGTGATTGTATTGGACTGGATACTATTGATAATTCCGGATATTATGTAACTTAGGCGCGAAATTATGCTTCGGTTTATGGTTGTTTGTCCTTCTTGTTCCAGTAAAATAAGTACCAGGTTTTGTCCCGAATGTGGAGCTGAAGCTGAAGTAAAACGTATCGACCGGAATTACATTTTCCAAGAAGTAAGAGCCGTTTTCTTAAATTTTGAAAGAGGCTTTTTTTATACAGTTAAAGAATTAGCTTTCCGGCCGGGGAATTTGGTCAGACAATTCTTGTATGGTGACCGTAGAAAATTGTATAAACCAATTTCATTTGTAGTTATTTCATCAATTTTATATTCCCTCATTAGTCATTACCTTGGGCATAATATTGTAAGTGTCAAAAAAAATGACAATGTATCTGTTATATTTGTATGGATAACCGAGAACTATGCTTACTCCAATCTGCTTGAAATTTTATTTCTTGCTCTTACACTAAATTGGTTTTTTAAAAAACAGGGATATAATTACTACGAAAATATTATTGCGCTTTCCTATTTTACCGGTTTCAGTATGCTTATTGGAATTGTTTTTGTAATTTTTGATTCTATAGTTAAAACTCCCATGGTAGATGTTATTTTCCCATTGATTGCTATAGCTTATGCAATTTATGCATTGGCTCATTTTTATAGACAACATTCATTTATGACCTATCTTAAATTATTGGTTGCTTACGTATCTGGATTTTTACTTTTTGCTTTGTCGGCGGTTTTATTAGGCAAAGTTTTGGAAGCTTTTAAAATTTCTTTATAATTTTGAATCGTTTATAATTCTTTTATTCCAATGCTAAAATTAATCAGGACCGATTCATCCGATACAGATTTTCATTCTTTAGTTCGCGAGTTAGATGCCGATTTACAAGTCAGAGATGGTGCCGATCATGCCTTTTTCGCTCAGTTTAATAAAATCGACAAAATTCAACATGTTGTTGTTGCATATTCCGATAATTTACCTGTTGGTTGTGGAGCTGTTAAAGAATTTCATGAAGGTGTGATGGAAGTAAAACGAATGTATGTTAAACCGGAATTCAGAGGAAAGGGAATTGCTTCTGAAGTGTTAAAAAATCTGGAAGTCTGGGCAGCTGGTATGAAATATCGTAGATGTGTTCTCGAAACAGGTGAAAAGCAACCTGAAGCAATTGCATTGTACAAACGAAATGGCTATCAGTTAATTCCTAATTATGGACAATATGCCGACGTTGCAACCAGCGTATGTTTTGAAAAAAAGCTTTTCTGAAAGCTCCCCTGCTGTTGAAATCTAAAAGTAATTCATTGTGGCTGACAATCAAGCTTTTAACATCTTCAAAGGGTGCAACTTTTTATTCTCTGGTGTCGTTTTATTTACCTTTGATCCAAATACATAAATTCAGGGCAACAGTAATTATATCAACTAAAAGTTAAAAATAGTTTCAATGAGTACAATTGACAGTACAATTTCTGAAAGAGTAAATACATGGTTGAATGGTAACTATGATGAACAAACAAAATCGGCGCTTCGAAAATTGATCGACAGTAACCAGCCGGATGAGCTTACCGATGCTTTTTATAAGGATCTTGATTTTGGTACAGGGGGTTTGCGTGGTATCATGGGAGTGGGTTCCAACCGTGTTAATAAATATACAATAGGTGCCGCTACTCAGGGATTAAGTAATTATTTGAAGATGCAGTTTCCGGGCGAACAAATTAAAGTTGCCATAGCATTCGATAATCGGAATAATGCAACCATATTTGCAAAAGTTGTTGCTGATGTTTTTTCAGCAAATGGAATTCAGGTTTATGCATTTGAACATTTACGACCCACTCCGGAGTTGTCATTTGCAATTCGAAAGTTGCGTTGCCACAGCGGAGTCATGCTTACTGCATCTCACAATCCTAAAGAATATAGTGGATACAAAGCTTATTGGAACGATGGTGGTCAGATTATTGCACCTCACGATAAAAATATCATTGCTGAAGTAAATAAAATTACCTCCATTGATATGATAAACTTTGTGGGAAATCCTAAGCTTATTAATACCATCGGAGCTGAAATGGACGATTTGTTTATTGATACCATTAAGTCGGTAAGCATTAATCCGGATGCAATAAAATCACAACATAATCTTAAAATTGTTTATTCTCCAATTCATGGAACCGGAATTACAATTGTTCCGAAAGCACTTGCTGCTGTTGGATTTACTAATGTTAATCTGGTAGAAGAGCAATGTGTGGTAGATGGCAATTTCCCCACGGTAATTTATCCTAATCCGGAAGAAAAAGAAGCAATGACACGTGCATTGCAGCTTGCTGCTAAAATTGATGCCGATTTGGTGATGGCAACGGATCCCGATGCCGACAGGGTTGGTATTGCTGTTAAAGACCCCTCACAAAATTTTATATTATTGAATGGAAATCAGACCGGTGTACTGCTCTTCCATTATGTTCTTGAACAATGGAAAGTTAAAGGATGGATAAAAGGGAATGAATATATTGTCAAAACTATTGTTACCACTTATTTGCTCGATAAAATTGCAGCATCGAAAAAGGTAACCTGCTATAATGTATTAACCGGCTTCAAATTTATTGGAGCTCTAATGACGCAATTGGAAGGGAAATCAACATTCATTTGTGGTTGTGAAGAAAGTTACGGTTATTTGGTCGGTGACCATGTTCGTGACAAAGATTCGGTTGTGGCTTGCACCATGATTGCCGAAATGGCAGCTTTTTATAAATCGAAAGGCAAAACTTTGTATGAATCTCTTATTGATATTTATCTGGAATATGGCTTGTTTAAAGAAGAATTGATTTCATTTACGAAATCAGGTAAAAAAGGTGCTGAAGAAATAGCGGCTATGATGGCGACTTACAGAACCAATCCGCCACTTTCACTGGGTGGACAAAAAGTTGTCACGATCAGAGACTACCAGAACAGCATTGAAAGAAACATCATAACCGGCGAAACGGTTGCTATTGATTTACCCAAATCTAATGTGATGCAATTTGTCACTGATGGCGATGGAATAGTATCTGCAAGACCTTCCGGCACAGAACCTAAAATTAAATTCTATGTAAGTGTGAATACTCCACTGAGTAATGCACATGATTTTCCTGCTAAAGAAAAAGAGTTGGATCAACTCATAGCCGATATGAAATCCGATCTTCTGAAGTAAAAATTTCGCAGTTAATGGCTATGAAAAATATTTTGTTGTTCTGCGTTGTTTTCATTTCCGATTCAGGTGGTTATATTGGAAATGCTCTTCTCAATTTACAGCGCATCTTTGAAATATTATTCATGTATTGGGATTATCCTGTGATCAGGCTTAAGGATTTATAGACCATGGTTTCAAATAGTTCGGGATGCGGTTGAAAATTGGTAAACTATTCCAGACCCATGAGTTCGTTCAAATCGATTAGGAATGCTAGCCATTAAAGCTTTGTTTGTGGGTGGGGGAAGAGCTTTAAAATACAACTATTAAAACCTGAATGGATTAAAGGAACTTTTCGAAGCCTATCGTCGATTTTACAATTATAGTGCTGATTTCAATGCAGCACAGGATTTCCTGAGATTACGTATTGAGAATGAAGAATCAGTTATATTTCTAGCAGTTGAAGAAAATGGAGGATACTGCGGATTTACTCAACTTTATCCGTTGTTTTCGAGCACCAGAATGAAAAGGCTCTGGCTTTTAAATGACCTCTATGTTTTGGAGCCATTTCGCGGCAAAGGAATTTCACGGAAACTCATTGAAGCAGCTAAGAAACTTTGTGTTGATACCAATGCCTGTTCATTGATTCTTGAAACAGCTAAAACAAATGAAATTGGCAATAGTTTGTATCCGGGAGCTGGCTTTGTATTAGATGAGGAACACAATTTTTATTCGTGGGACACGCCACAATAACTTACTCCAGCACATAATACAATCCTGCCATCAATATAATCACTGCTATGGATGTAAGTCCGTAAAGTATCCAGTAGTATAATGCCGGAACAGGATTGGTCAATGTAAGTACGCAACTTATAAATCCCAGCACAGCACCAATTGCCAACATAATAAAACCGGTGGTTTGTCTTTTAGCATACCAGGTTTTCATGTGCTCTTTCACAATAGAATCTATTACCGATTCTTCATATCCTAAAGCGGATAATTTCTTTCTGATCTTATCTGGATCATAGTTTTCAGCCAGCCATTGCTGAACTGCAGAAGGTATACTTGTTGTCATTTTTGATGTTTTAGTAAGATAACAGTCATTAATGTGAACCCCTTTCCTGGTAAAGTAAATGGTTCAATAAGTATAATTCCTCCGGAGTTTATTTCCATTGATTAGATCGAAGATAATTAACAGCCTTCAATTTACCAAGTAATTCAGCATGATTTAACCGGTTTAAAGGATTGATTTTTAGAATATTGACTTAAAACACATCATTTTGAGTATATAACATTTAAGGAATTAACAATCAGATACGCCGAAGCAAACCTTTTACTGGATTGAATATTGTAATTTTGAAGTGTGGAAATGGCATAAAAGAATCTCTATAGCAAGTCAGTTCTGAAAACATAAATATTAAAATCAGTTTATTTCCATCATGAATATAAAATTACTCCTGTCATTTATAGTTACATCATTTCTATGTACCAATGTAACTGCTCAATGGACAAACCTTACAAGTGGTACTATGGCTGCACTTCAATCGGTTTTTTTTACGGATTCTTTAACCGGTTATATTGTTGGAAATGGTGGTGTAATTTATAAAACCGTAAATGCGGGCAGTTCCTGGTCACCTCAAGTTAGTGGTACACCCAACGATTTATTTGAGGTGCATTTTCCGGCTCCCGACACAGGCTATGCAGTAGGTTATTTGGGATCGATTGTCAAAACAGTGAATGGTGGTGCCACCTGGAATCAGGTGGTGTCGGGAACAACAAATCAATTTAATGCTGTTTTTTTTAATGATGTGAATACAGGATGGGCCGTTGGTGGGCTTGGATCGAGTAGCATTGATATGATACTAAAAACCACAAATGGTGGTTTAAGCTGGACAGCACAGACCAACGCTCAGTATCAACAACTTTCCGGTGTGCATTTCCCATCAACGAATATTGGTTATGCGGTCGGGAATACCGGAACCATTTTAAAGACTACAGATGGAATTAACTGGTCACCACAGACTTCCGGAACAGTTTCTTTGTTGCGTTCAGTCTACTTTGTGAATGATACACTTGGTTGGACCGTTGGTGAATCAGGAACAATTAAAAAAACAACTAATGGCGGTAGCACATGGACAACCCAATCGAGTGGAACCTTTCAAACTTTGTTTTCAGTAAAGTTTTTAGATGCAAACAACGGTTACATTGCCGGTGGAGGTGGAAAAATTTTGAATACTACCGATGGTGGTTTAACATGGACTACGCAAAACAGCAATGCAACTGGTAATTTATACTTTTTGTACTTCACTGATTTCAATACCGGCTATGTTGTAGGTATAAGTGGTGTTATTCGCAAAACTATTATTACAACGGGACTGCAGGAAGTGCGGGACAACGTCTTCAACTTTTCACCTAACCCTGTTCAGAATTTTTTGAACATAAGTTTGAATACAAAGTTGAAACGAACAACCATCAGGATCACAGATACGGAAGGCCGAATGGTGTACTCGGAGGTCGGAAATTTTGTGAATAAAACAATTGATGTTTCTGCGATTTCATCAGGCATTTACATTCTCGAAATTAGTACAGATGATTTTAAACAAAGTAGCCCGATTTTAATTCAACACTAATTTATTGTTCAGTTATGATCATTTCTGTATTCAGGCCATGGACTTACGTTTTTCTTTCATTATCATTATTGGTTTTTGCCTTTGGATATTTTGCATTCATGATGGTCAATCATAATGATCATTCGGCAATGACAGTTTTATTTTTAGGTATAGTAGCCGTTTTTGTTTTACTATGGTTTGTGTTTGTTTTTATGGAATTAAAAAATAAAGCAGTAGTGTTGGAAATATCTGCAGCCAACCTCACAGTGAAAAATTTTCTGGGCTTCGGATTAAAAAAAATTTATGCCTGGAGCGAATTCGATGGATTCACTACCAAGGAACTTGAAGCTGAGTCGGGAAGCTTCGAATATTTATACCTGCAACATCCCCAAAAGCGAATTGTGGTATCGCAATATTATCATAAGAATTACCCTGAATTGAAGCAGGAAATTTCCAAATATGTGAAAAACAGAGGCACTATAGCACGAGGTAAATAAACTGTTTTGTAAACACCTTAACCAACTAAACTTATATAGCAGTTTACTTCTAACCCGGTTTTAAGATTACAGCTATTGATTGCAAGCAATTCATTTTTAAATCGGTTTTCTCTGTTTTTTTTGTGAAATTTGAAAACAATTTAAGCGTTACTAATAACAAACCAATATTACATCATGAGCAAAGCATTGATTCACTTGGAAATCAGGAACTTAGTAGAACTGATCCGCGAACAACAGGAATTGGTATTATCACATCAGGGCAAAATACCTCAATTGGAGATTGATCTGCTTATGGGGAATATCCGGAATTTGTATGAGTCGATGCTGGCACTTCAAAAAGTGAATCAAACAATTGTAAATGAGCCATTTTCACCTGAGGTACAGCCTAAAACAGAGCCACCTTCGTATACCAGACAACCTGATGAGCTGATTGCCTCAGTGATACCTCACCCCATCAGTCATCCGGCCCCCGAGCCGGAAAACAGCAAAACATTGGCTGAGCAGGTAATGGCTAAGGCTAGTGAAACAATAATTGCAGAGCCAGTTGTACCGGAAATACCATGGAAAGAAAGTGAGCCGGTAATTGCATCAACTCAGGAAGAAAAAATACAATCGCATCCGGTGCAGCCCGAACTTTTGATTTCAGAAGTAGAAACTCCTGTTGAAGTTAAACAGGTTGAAGAAGTTCCTCAGGAAGTAATTCCTCA
This sequence comes from Bacteroidota bacterium, assembly GCA_016713525.1. Classification (GTDB taxonomy): domain Bacteria; phylum Bacteroidota; class Bacteroidia; order AKYH767-A; family OLB10; genus JADKJB01. Next base: position 181,637 of record JADJOZ010000033.1, read on the forward strand.
GGTTGCTCTTGCTAAAGAACGCGCCAAAGAATTTTCGAAACCAACAAACCGACATGCTACGGCATCTTTATTTGATGATTCTCCAACAATCGCAGATAAGTTTCAGGGCTCTCCAACGCTGCACGATAAAATTTCCCATACCAAGGAAGATAAAAGTCTTGCCGGCAAACTACAGAAAAACCCTATTACGGATTTGAAAAAGGCAATTGGTATTAATCAGAAATTTGCTTTCATCAATGAATTATTTGATGGCAATTCCAACTCATACAATACTGCAATTGAAAAAATAAATTCATTCACCGATCATAAGCAGGCAGTTTCATTTGTTGAAACGGAATTAATGCCGGTATATGGATGGACCGCGGACGGTGATGCTTTTGCTCAATTGCAGGAATTGATTTTACGCAGATTTATTTCCTAGACATTTTAGATGAGGCATATTTTTAAAATAGCATTTCTTTTTTTCTTAGTATCGGAATCTGCCTTTTGTCAACAGGCGGCAGATCATATTCGTGTATTGGCTTCTCCTGAATATCATGGCAGAGGATATTACAGGAATGGTGACCGAAAGGCAGCTGAGTATATAAAAAAGCAATTTAAAAATTATGGATTATTACCGGTGAGCGGGTCTTATTTTCAACCATTCACTTTTCCTGTCAATACCTTTCCCGGTAAGATGAAAGTTGTAGCAGGGAAAAAATTATTGTCGCCCGGAAGGGATTTTATTGTCAGTCCTTCATGCCCGACAATCAAGGGAAAATTTGATCTTGTGTATTTAAATGCCATCAATCAGGTATTTGAAAACAATACACTGTCAAATAAATTTTTAGTAATCGACAAATCAGTTTTCCCCGATAGTTTGTCAGCACAAATTGATTCAATCATTAAAAGTCCACCTTCCTGCAAAGGGCTTATTATTTTAGAACCCAAAAAACTGACCTGGAGTGTGTCCGGCAAAGTTAATGAACGGGCAATTATCCGGATTTTAACTGTTGCCTGGCCAAAAGAAACAGCTATTATTACCCTGAATATTGAAAATAAGTTAATCAATGAATATCATTCTCAGAATGTATTGGGAATGATACCGGGAACTACTAATAAAGACTCTTTCATTGTTTTTACTGCTCATTACGATCATTTGGGAAGAATGGGGAAAAACGCATTATTTGCCGGTGCTAACGACAATGCCAGTGGCACAGCAATGATATTGGAGTTAGCAAAATTTTATGCTCAACCGGAAAACCGACCTGCAAAAAGTTTGTTGTTTATTGCTTTTGCTGGTGAAGAAGCGGGCTTAATAGGTTCGAAGTATTATACTCAAAGTCCACCTTTGCCACTAAGCAATATCCGGTTTTTATTAAATCTTGATTTAATGGGGAATGGTGAGGAAGGCATGATGGTGGTGAATGGGGAAATTCATCCGGCGGAATTTGCATTATTGGAAAAAATTAACAACGACAGGCAATTGCTTCCTGTGATCGGAAAAAGGGGAAAGGCTGCCAATAGCGATCATTATTGGTTTAGTGAAAAGGGTGTACCGGCATTTTTCTTTTATACAACCGGAGGATCGAAAGCCTATCACGATGTCGATGATTTACCGGGGGTAATACGATTAACTGAATTTGAGGATGTTCAAACCCTTATAAAAGTGTTCGTGCAGGAAACGGGACAATAAAAGTATGGTACATAGAAATTTCTGTTACTTTTGCGCCTGAAGTAAACAATTCCATTGTCAGAAACACATCAAATATTTCTTCAGGAGTCAGCTGCAAAGACCGGTGATTTAGCCATGCAGCTCAAATTATCGTCGGCAGCAAGGCAATATAAGAAGTCGTTTGAAGAGGCGGTTACCCAATTTTCGAATCTCGAGACTGCCAAAAGACGTGTTGCTTTTACCAGATGGAAGGCACTTGAAAATCTGGATAAGTATCTGATAGAATTTGAGGCAAATTTTATCCGCTCCGGCGGGAAAGTCTTGTGGGCTCAGGATGCTGCTGAGGCTTGTGCTGAAATCATGGCAATAGTGAACCGATCGGCTAATAAAAACATTGTTAAAGCGAAAACACTAACCTCTGAAGAAATAGGTTTGGATGAGGAGTTTGCTTCACATTCACAGGAATGGACAGAAACAGACTTAGGTCAGATGATTTTGCAGCTGTCGGGTGAAAAGCCCATGCACATGGTGATGCCTGCCATTCATAAGGATAAGAAGGAAGTCCAGCAGCTTTTTAATGATAAACTGGGAAGTAAAGTTGAAGATGATACGGAAGCCCTTGTATCGTATGCCTCAAAAGTTTTACGGACAAAATATATGAATTCCGGAATCGGAATTACCGGAGCTAATTTTATTGTTGCTGATCCCGGTGCTATAGCTTTCACCGAAAACGAAGGGAATGTATTGTTAGCTGCATCCCGAACCAGAATACATATTGTGATTGCCGGTATCGATAAGGTAATTCCATCCATTAATGATTTGCACACCTTATTACCGGTATTGTCGACTTATGGAACAGGGCAAAAATTAACTGCATATAATACGATTCTTACAGGACCACGTAAAACAGGAGAAACTGACGGTCCCGATGAGATGTACGTTGTGCTCATTGATAATGGCCGATCGAAAGTTCTTGGTGAAGAATTGCAACGGAAAATGTTATCGTGCATTCGCTGCGGGGCCTGTCAGTATCATGATCCTGTTTATAGCGTTATCGGAGCTCATCCTTACCACTCAACCTGGATGGGACCACCAGCAACTGTGGTGCTTCCCTATGTGAAAGGATTTAAATCACATGGATTTTTTAGTGACCTTTCAACTCTTAGTGCAGCTGATACAGAAGGATGTCCGGTTGAAATTGATTTTAATAAGTTGTTGCTTGATAATCGTAAGAAGGCTGTCGATGAACAATCGAGACCCGGAACAGAAAAGTTATTTTACTTCGCATGGAAGAAAGCTATGTTGAAGCGTGAAATAATTAAATGGGCATCAATTAAACCCCGCAATTTTTTTATGAATGCCATTTTTATGAAGTCACCTTTGGGATTAAGAAAAATGCGTCCACCGGCAAAAGAGAGTTTCAATGAACAGTGGAGAAGGCGGTTTACTTAGAAGCTGCAATAAATTTAAAAAAGACACACCCTTTTCGAAGCATTACTGCTGTTGAATGACCACCGGTCTTGTTTCAACTACTCCATCATTATAAATAATTCGAATCAGGTATGTACCGGAAAGGAGTTGTGATGTATTCAAATGAATCATTTTATCAGAAACAATTTCCTTATTTATTGAAACCACTCTTCCGGTAATATCGGTGAATAGCATCTTATCAATATTTTTTTCAGCTGAACTGATATAAAGATTATCAGTTGCAGGTACAGGAAATATTTTCACCTGACTTTTTTCTGCAATTGAAGAGACGGATAAAAGTATCGATTCATCAAATCGTACCAGACCACCAATTTGAGTCCCAATCCATAATACTCCCTGATTATCGGTAGTAATAGCCTGTACAAAATTATCAGGCAATCCGGAGTTAATTGTATTATAAGAAATAAAATTGCTGATCCCTTGTTGCTTTACAATTCCGGAATCATTACTTCCGCTCCAGATATATGCATCATCATCCATGGTGAGGCAGGTAAGGCTGTTTGTTGTAATGTTAGATGAAGATGTATTGAATGTAATAAAAGCAATTCCCCCAACATATCCCGAGAGTCCTGCAGCAGGAGTAGCCATCCATAACACATCACTTGTATCTTTCACTAATCCTAAAATGGAATTATCGGGCAGGTTAGAATTCCATATGGTAAAATGAGACCATCCGCTTGCATCTTTAATGGCAAGACCTCCGTTAATTGTTCCAAAGTAGGCACTGTTATCTTCCGGTTTCACATAAATGGATCCAATGTTATTTGATCCAAGTACGGAATTAGACATCGTATAAACGTCCCAGGTGGTTCCATCGAAATAAGCTAATCCTCCAATAGTACCTACCCACAAATTTCCAAGTGTATCAATTTCCAGACAGCGAACAAAATCATCAGGCAAATCGGAGTTTGCCATATTGTAAATCGTCCAGTTGGTACCATCAAATTTCACCAGTCCGCTGGTAAATGTTCCAATCCACACATCATTGTTGGCATCAATTGCTAAACTGCGTATTGAATTATCTGGAATGCCTGAGTTGAATGTTTGGTAAACTGTCCAGTTCACATCATCAAAAGAAGCAAGGCCATAATCGGTTCCAATCCATTTGGTACCATTTGGAGCAACAGCAATGCAACGCACTGAGTTTTCCGGAAGTGGGGAGTTTTGGGTATTGTAGATAGTCCATGCCTGTTGACCTGTTGCCAGGAGTGGCATCATCAAAAAAAAGAACCCAATAATATAATTACGAACCATTGGTATTTATTTTACAATTAACCGAATTGAACGACGGGAATTTCCGGATTGTAGTGATACCAGATATATTCCTTTGGCATATTCAGCCAACTCCAGTTCGATTATTCCATTTTCAGGAAGATTAATCAATTGTTTGTAAACGTCTTTACCTAGTATATTAGTTACAGTTAAGGTGGAATTTTCCAAAATATTTCCATCTATATGAAGCTCAGTCCTGTCAAATGCCGGATTTGGAACCAATGACAACCCAAAAGCATCAGGTTGGTCAGAAATTCTGCAATTGAAAGCAATGGTGAGTGTTTTAGTACCTCTGTCGCCGCAATCATTTTTAGCCGTACATCCAATTTTACCCACAGTGGTGCCGAAGTTAACAACAATTGTCGTTGTTCCTTGTCCCGATACAATGGTGCTACCTGCTGGTACAGTCCATTTGTAATAGTTCGCACTATACATAACAGGAACGGAATAGGTAACATTAGTTTGGCCGGCACACACGGTAGCCGGACCGTTAATAACAGCCGGGCTTGGAGGAGCACCATAAATATTTACACATCTGGCCGCACTGTTCACACATCCATTAAATGCCGTTACGCAAAGCTGTCCGGAAACAAATCCGGCCGGTGTACTGAGTACAATGGCATTGGTACCCTGACCCGAAACAATAGAGCAGGAAGCAGGCACTGTCCATGTATAAGAAGAGGCGTTGGCATTAGCAGGCACCGAGAAGTTAACCGTGGCGTTACAGTTTCCATATAAATTACCAGCCATATTACCAACAGAAATAGCGGCTGTTTTGCTGATAGATTTGCATCTGGCCTGGGAAGTACCACAGGCATTAGTAGCAGTAACACAGATGTTGGCAGAAGTAAAATTACCGGCAAACTGGACCGAAACAGAATTGGTACCCTGTCCGGAAATAATAGTAGCAGTAGCAGGCATCATCCAATTGTAAGAAGTGACGTTAGGATTGTTGTTGATGGTATAAGTAACCACACCACCGGCACAGACTTTAGCGGCACCTGCAATAGGACCCGGAGTACCCGGAGTGATGCAATTGCAATTGTTAACAGTAATGTTTTTAGCAGCGGAAGCAGCACAACCATTGCCATCGATATAAGAATAGGTGATAGCATGTGTGCCCACACCAGCGGTAGCAGGATTAAACTGGCCATTGGAAACACCATTACCGGAGTAAGAACCGCCAGCAGGAGAACCACCGCTCAGGGTCAACAGGGCAGCATTGCTGCAAATGCTGGAGAAGTTGGAAAGGGTAACAACCGGTAAAGGATTAACAGTAACGGTAATGTCGGCAGCAGAAACACATCCGAATGAGTTGGCACCAATTACAGTGTAAGTAGTGGTAGCAGCAGGAGTAGCGATTACGCTAACACCGGTAGAATTGTTCAGTCCTGTTGAAGGCGACCAGTTAAAAGTGTCGGCACCGTTCACATTTAATGTGGCAGAAGTTCCTGCACAAATAGTAGCATCACCGCTGGTTGTTAAAACAGGAAGCGGATTAACCGTTACTGTAACATTTTCAATTGCGGTGCATCCGTTACTGCTTGTTCCGGTGACAGAATAAGTAGCTGTGGACAGCGGTGAAGCAATTACAATTGAGCCGGTAGTAGTATTCAGGCCTGTTGCCGGCGACCAACTGTATGCACTTGCTCCTGAAGCAGAAAGGGTGGTATTAGATCCTTCACAAATGGAAGTGTTGGAGGAAAGGTTCAGATTCACCTGATCAATATTAACAGTTGCGGAAGCTGTACCTGTGCAACCGGTGATGAGGTTGGTTACTAAAACAGTATAGGTTGTATTTGCTGCGGGAGTAACAACCGCGTTGGAATCAGTACTATTGAATCCTGCCGGTGTCGATGTCCACTGATAAGTAAGTTGTGTAGATACCAGATTGTTGAGAGTTATCGTCCATGTATTAATGGTACCAACATCAACTCCTGCAAGGTCCGTGACTTTTAATGTCCATGTTCCATTTATATTACCTGTTAAAGAACTGAATGCACCATCCGGAATAAATGAACCATTGAACGGAGGACTTCCGGCAGCAATTGCAGTTCCGGCTATCATACTGAAAACAGTATTGTTAAAATTATCGCCTCCAGCACCTCTGCGGTTGCTGAGGTTAATGGTGTTTCCGGAAGGTGAAATTAATGCAACAACCAAATCTCCTGTATAGGTATGTGTAATATTTACCTGTACCGAGACAATTGATGAAGCTGATAATGTTGCAGGATTAATACCGGAAACCGTTAATGGCGCAGATACTCCTGCAGCATCATTATCCGGAATGTTATAAATGTTACTGTTAGTAAATGAAGTTTGTGAATTGCCGTTGGGAGGCGTAGTAACAACGGTGTTGATGGTTGTTGACTGTCCATCGCAAATTGTGCCGGCAACAGGTGTTGCAGTTACGGGCAGACTTTGAACGGTAACTGTTACGGGCAAAGAAGAAGCTGAACATGAAGATCCGACATCGGCTGTTACCGTAAAAGTCCCTGCTGTATTAACTGTAATTGATTGTGTTGTTTCACCTGTCGACCATAAGTATGAGGGAGCAGGCGAAGAAGTAAGAACTACAGAGCCTCCGGGACAAATAGAAGTTGACCCGCTGACAGAAACGGTGGGAACTGTTCCTGCCTGTTTGGTGAGAGTAAAAGGAACAGCAATTACGTTATTAGATTCATCTGATTCAAGAAAATTATTATTCGGATCCAGTTGAACAACTATATAATACTGACCGTTACATGTGCCCGGAGGAATAGTGATATACATTCCATCCAGACTCTGATTATAGATATCAACATAACCGGCAGAAATTCCCTGTAATGTTTGTGAGCATCCATACTGCCCTCCACCTAAACCATAATTTGGCATGTTAGCACTGGTAAGTACCGTGTTGTTAGAATCAACACAATGTCCATTAGAGCTGGTGCAATTACTAAGATCAAGTAAGCAGAATGATAATTTCGCTCCTGTTCCAATAATAGGCCAGTTGAGTGGATTTGGATCAATGGTTTGAGTGCGTAATGTATAAAGCCCCCAATCATCAACGTGCTGATGTCCGTGTGTAGGGTGAAAGGTCATTGTGCCGGCTGCTCTGTCATAAAATGACATTGCATTCCCGTCTTTGTGATAGACTCTTTGAACCAATAATTGTTTTGGTGGTAATCCGGTATTGGGACAGGTAGCGGGTGCAGTTCCTGTTACAGTATCAGTGCCACATACGTAGGTTGTAGTGCCCCTTACTTCGAGTGGCCCTAAACCAATGTTAGGTGTGGAAACGGAGATGCGTAGTCTGCCATTTTCAACCCCATTACCGGTTTGTGAGTATTCCACTATTCCTGAGCCACCATTAATTAAGAGAGGTGGTCTGCCCACGATCATGTCGGGCAAAAGGTCACAATTTGTTACTCCGGAAGTAGCACATACACAAGTTGTTGCGTTTGTTGTAGTGCACTGAGAATTAGCATTAATGACAACCCCTGATAAGAGGGTCAGGCTTAGTAAAAACCGTTTCATAAGAAATTAGATTAGTGTGTTTTGCAAGGGAATAAATCAAATGTAGGGTGATTTTATGAATTGTGCAAACAAATCATTAAACAGCCGGGTTTTACCCGGAAGTCATGTCATTTCAAGTTTGCAGTTCTACAAACTTTCAAGAGAGAATCAGGCTGAAATAAATCTGTTATTTCAGGGAGTGTTTTATTTTTTGCTGCTTCCCAATTTACCCGCCAGAAACGCCATTGGAATATAAGCTAGAACAAGATCTGTAACATTGAACCACATCGGTGCAGGGATCATAGTAACAGCAACAATTCCACCGGTCAGGTTAAATAATCCAATAACTATTGCAAATAGCATTTTTCGGTTGGCGGCAATTAAAGAAGCAACAAGTGCGCCAACAAAAGTTCCTAATGCATGCGCAAGAAATGGCATTATAAAATGTCTGGGTTCAAATAAATGAATTGATGCTTTTAGCCCTTCTGGTGTTGTAACATCGGCACCTTCGGGAAGCGGAATAATTGAATCGCTGATTGTAACAATTCCCATATTTACAACACCGCCCAGGATTAATCCTGCAATTACAGCTAAAATATTTCTTACAATTGGATTCATAATGATTTGTTTTCAGATAAGTGAATGCTAATAAGCGGAAGGTTTTATAATAGTAATTTATAATCACAATAATATTATGAACCGGATTCCCCGGATTTCAATAGCCATTTGAAACAACAACTTTTGTGTAGCAGATAGTTTTATTTTCAAGTACAATTCTTACGAAATAAATTCCCGGAAGTGATTGTTTATTTGAAATTTTGATAGTAGATTTTTTTATTCCAATATCGAAATCTGCAAGTTGCCCATGAACAGAAAATACACTTACATTATCAATGTCAAAGGATGTATTCGCAGTTATGGTTGTTTCGTGAGTAAATGGATTCGGATAACAACTAATTGAAGGATCATCATTTTCTAAAGATGCAGTTCCTGAAAATACAATTGGTTGTTGGTAACAATTATCAAAGTCTTTATAAGAAGTAATAGTAGGTAGCAGTATAGACGCGCCCAGACTGACAGTAGTACCGGTTATTATAAGAGGTCTTATCACAGGTGGAATAATACCATGGGCAAGATATAATTGATTATTCATAAAAAACATTCCATATAAAAAAGAAAGAGTGCTAAAAGTGGAGTCAGCGGTATACGAATTAATAACATTACCTGAAGAATCGATGACTGTGAGTTCTGTTGTATTGCCAACAAAAGTCCCTCTCAAAAAATAAACATTACCGGCACTGTCAACTTCCAGATCTGCTACAGTAAAGGTTAAGCTGGTATCAGTAAAAATCTTTTGCAAAACACCGTTTGGAAGTAATCGGGAAATGCATTGGTCATTAACCTGACCAACAGGTGAAATATGCTGAAAATATAAATAGTCACCATAACCCCCGGCATTAGCGTATATCAAACTATCAGTGGCAATGGTTGACCATGAAGTGCCCGTGTATTTAATAATAGCAGCAGGAGCAACAACGGAGCTATAAAATGTTCTGTTTGTGCTCCCATTCATAAAATCATTTGCATATGCCATAGCTAAAATGCTTGGAAATGGGGCTGTAGTTATTATTCCAAGATCAACAATATTTTGACCTGTTATTTGTAATTCGCGAACAGTATTCGCAGAAACACCATAAAACGAAGTTGGATTACAAGGAATATCAATAACAGAATCTTCCTGACCAAAGAAATTCTGTGCAGAAATGAAATTCCATGGCAACACCAGGAGAATGAAGGAGTAAATCAGTTTCTTAACATTGGAGCAGCTCATCCCGTTGTAAAGTATATATTTTTTAATCCACTAATGTAAAAGTATAAATTGTAATTATCATTTCAAAACGTATTAAAAAAAAGAGGCTGTCCACCGGACAACCTCTTTTTTGTTTTAGGGTTTAGAAAATATTATTCAAGTACGATCTTAATTCTTGATACTTTTTCGTTTTTAATCAGATTCAGCATGTAAACGCCTTTACTTAATCCTGATAAATCCATTGATGTTTCATTGATTCCTTCAATTGCCTGCAAAGTATTTGTTTTAATAACTCTTCCTGTCAGATCCAGCAGTTGCATTTCAGATACTCCTTCGTTTTCAGAGCTGAATACTATTGAAATTTTGTCAGATGTAGGATTTGGATAAACATTTAATAAAGCCGGATTTGATTCCCTGCAATTGAAAGCAATGGTGAGTGTTTTAGTGCCTCTGTCACCGCAATCATTTTTAGCTGTACATCCAATTTTACCGACAGTGGTGCCGAAGTTAACAACGATAGACGTTGTTCCTTGTCCCGATACAATAGTGCTACCTGCTGGTACAGTCCATTTGTAATAGTTCGCACTATACATAACAGGAACGGAATAGGTAACATTGGTCTGGCCTGCACACACGGTAGCAGGACCGTTAATAACAGCCGGGCTTGGAGGAGCACCATAAATATTTACACATCTTGGAGCACTGTTCACACATCCATTAAATGCCGTTACACAAACCTGTCCGGAAACAAATCCTGTCGGAGTACTGAGTACAATGGCATTAGTACCCTGGCCCGAAACAATAGAGCAGGAAGCAGGCACTGTCCAAGTATAAGAAGAGGCATTGGCATTAGCAGGCACCGAGTAGTTAACCGTGGCGTTGCAGTTTCCATATAAATTACCAGCCATATTACCAACTGAAATAGGAGCTTTTTTACTGATAGATTTGCATCTGGCCTGGGAAGTGCCACAGGCATTAGTTGCAGTAACACAGATGTTGGCAGAAGTAAAATTACCGGCAAACTGAACCGAAACAGAATTGGTACCCTGTCCGGAAATAATAGTAGCAGTAGCAGGCATCATCCAATTGTAAGAAGTGACGTTAGGATTGTTGTTGATGGTATAAGTAACTACTTCACCGGCACAGACTTTAGCAGCACCTGCAATAGGACCCGGAGTACCCGGAGTGATGCAATTGCAATTATTAACAGTAATGTTTTTAGTAGCGGAAGCAGCACAACCATTGCCATCGGTATAGGAATAGGTGATAGTATGTGTACCCAAACCGGCGGCAGCAGGATTAAACTGACCATTGGAAACACCATTACCGGAGTAAGAACCGCCAGCAGGAGAACCACCGCTCAGAGTCAACAGGGCAGCATTGCTGCAAATGCTGGAGAAGTTGGAAAGGGAAACAACCGGTAAAGGATTAACAGAAACGGTAATGTCGGCAGTAGCAACACATCCAAAGGAGTTGGCACCAATTACAGTGTAAGTAGTGGTAGCAGCAGGAGTAGCGATTACGCTAACACCGGAAGTAGTGTTCAGTCCTGTTGAAGGCGACCAGTTATAAGTGTCGGCACCATTCACATTTAATGTGGCAGAAGTTCCTGCGCAAATAGTAGCATCACTGCTGGTTGTTAAAACAGGAAGCGGATTAACCGTCACTGTAACATTTTCAGATGCTGTACAGCCGTTTGCAGCAGTACCTGTTACTGTGTATGTGGCAGTTGCAGAAGGAGTAGCAATAACTGTATTTCCTGTTGTAGTATTTAAGTCATTAGATGCTGTCCAGTTGTAAGTATCAGCACCGGAAGCTGTAAGTGTGGTATTGCCACCTTCACAAAGTATAGTGTTGCCCGAAACTGAAACTACAGGAAGTGTATTTACGGTTAAAGTAGCAGGAACTCTTGAGCTGACACAAGAAACAGTTGGAGTTGTGATTTCCCAGTCATAGAAGAAATAATAGGTTCCTGTGCCGGCAGATGAATTCTTGATCGATAAATAGTTCGGAATAGTGTAGGGGAATGAAACACCTGCATTGTTACGATACAAAGAAGCGCTTCCGGTACGGGTAATCTGATAATTGGAACCAGCCGGAATATTCCAGTTTAATGTGATTCTACTTGCTCCTGATGGAATTGATACAGTCATTGAATTCAATGTTACTCCACCTGAATTCCTTAATTCAACAGTTGTAGTAGTTGCCGATTGAGCATATACTTTCACTGATGCCAGAGTGAAATTCTGAAATGCATCAAAAATTAAATGTTGCGTTCCTGTAAAGTAACCACCTGCACCAATAGTGTTGTTGGTTGGTTGTGCGAAGCCGGAAAATCCTGCAACAGTAGTTGTTGCTTCTGCATAGTAAGTTGTTGTTGCGTTTACAACTGGTGTATTAAGTGTAGGTCCGGAGCCAACTAAATTTCCACCACTTGGTGAGTCATACCAGTTTATTGTTGCTCCTGTAGCTGAAGCACTTAATTGCGATGAACCTGAACCACAGATGGCGGCATCGGTAGTAGCCGGATCTTCACCTATTATAGATACTGTATAAGGTGATGATGTTGCAACTCCACACTGTGTAGTAACAGTTACAGTATAAGTTCCTGCAGTATTAACACTGATGTTTTGAGTGGTAGCTCCATTCGACCATAGGTATGCATTACCTGCTGTTCCGGTAGCATTCAATGTAACTCCTGTACTTGCACACACAGCACCTGTAGATGAAGGAGTGATAGAAACCGCCGCAGCTGAAACCTGTTGTGTAAGGGTATAAGGAATAGCAAGGATGTTATTTGTTTCATCTTCTTCAAGGAAATAGTTGTAAGGATCAAGCTGAACAACTATCATGTACGTTCCATTGCATGTTCCGGGCGGAATATCTATCCACATACCATCCAATGATTGATAATAAATATCGGTATAACCGGAAGAAATTCCCTGAACTGTAGGAGAGCAGTTGTATTGACCACCACCTAAACCATAATTCGGGAAATCACCATTCAATAAAGTATTTCCATTATCATCAACACAATGTCCGCCATAAGTGGAACAAGAACCGTAATCCATTAAACAAAAAGCAAGTTTAGCACCATTTGCAACAACAGGCCAGTTTAACGGATTAGGATCATTCGTTTGAATACGTAATGAATAAACACCCCAATCATCAACGTGCATGTGACCATGAGTTGGATGATAGGTCATTGATCCCGCATTGCGATCAATGTAGGTCATGGCGTTTCCGTTTTTAGTATAAACTCTTTGAACTACTAACTGCTTTGGTGGTAATCCTGTATTAGTACAGGTTGCAGGTGCAGTACCTGTAATAGTATCAGTACCACAAATGTATCTGTTGGTAGTTCTTACTTCCAATGGACCGTGTCCGATATTCGGAGTAGAAACTGAAATTCTTAAACGACCATCATTCGCACCATTTCCTGATTGTGAATATTCAATGATAGCACTTGATCCCGGAACCAGCAATGGCGGGCGGGCAACATAGATATCGGGCAACAGATCACAATTGGTTGAGCCTGTTGTTTCGCAAACACAGCTGCTTGCATTGGTTGTGGTACACTGCGCATTTGTAAAAAATGGCAATACCATCAGTAATAAACCTGGTAGAATGATTTTTTTCATATGAAGATTAATAATGTTGAGCAAGGGGAATATCAATTGTTAATAACTGTTCGAAGTTACGCCGGGCAGGGGTAAAAGGAGGTAAAAATTACGCCAACTGTCGGTTTCCTTTGGTGGAACAGGTTCAATTGGTGGCAGACTTTTCCACAATCAAATATACTAAAACACTAGTGTCCGGTAAAATTAATAAAAAAGAGATAAAAAAAGGCCCCTTCATTAACTGAAAGGACCAATTATGTTATTTTGCAGTTGCGAAACAAACAAAAGAACATGAGCAAAAGTAATCACTTTTTGGACAATCCGTTTTCGGACAGCTGATCAGTATGATCGAAAAAGTATTGTAACTAAGGCTGTTAAAAAACAAATGGCGACCGTTATGTTAAAAAGTTTAAAACCTGGGATCATTTGATAAGTATGTTGTTTGTGAGCTTGAGTGGATGTACTTCATTACGAGAACTTTACGGAGCCATGCTAGGTATGAAAGGTAAGGTCAGTCACTTTCAGTTAAACAGTTTGCCTTATAAAAGACACTTAGTGATGCTAATAAGAGACGTCCTAAAGGTTTTTCAGATATATGCAGGTCTGCTAAAAAATATCAAGGTGTTTTATCGGACAGCCGTTCCAGACAAATGTTTGGCAAGGATTGCATAATTGTTGACCACTATAAGCCTACAAGGATTTCTTAAAATGCGTTGGCCGGAAAAGCAACAGGAAAGCCAAAGGAGGAATTAAGATGCATACCAGTCAATGCTAATGAACCGGTCCCCGTGTAATTCATTTTACGGACGCGGCTCATCATGATCAGCAAATGTATAAACACCTGAATTTTAAATCGGGTCATATTTATGTTTTGCAAGGGATATAACAATTATGATTCCTTCGAGCTATTTAATGATAAGGATTGGTTATAACCTTAAAAGACAATGCAGCCTACGAATTAATGATCGACTTGGATATTGGATTCCCGTAAGTCAATCATAAAGCAAATTGTAGAATTACCTATTCGAAAAAATGGACAAGGTAAGAAACTAAGGCGGTTACCTTTTGGGATGAAGCAACACGTAGCTTTGTTTTCTTGACCAATCAAATTGAATTAGAAGCTACATGTTGCTGAAGTTTATAAACATGGCAAATAGAACAACTATATAAACAGCTAAAACAAAACTTCATTACAATATTTTCCGCGACAATGCCAGCCGTAATTATTCAAATTTGGTCAGCGTTAATCGCTAACTTACTATTGGTAATTCTGGATAAATCGTAAAACGAAAATGGTCATTTCAAATCTGCATCGTTCATTAGAATCAATCTGATCAATTATCTTCACTTATTCAGGTTCTGGAAACCCAAAAGGATTGGAGTGAATTGTATGAAATCAATCAATTAAAATTATCTTTATTTACTAAAAAATGATTTTTGTCAGGGTTTCGAGTTATTCAGCAAGCAGTTTTTCGATAAAAAGATGAAACTCATCCTTATACTGCTCATAAGCAATTCCCGTGGCTGCTCCCGAAAAACCTGCATGTACCTTCCTGACTTTGTGTGACTTATCTAGAATTATAGTAGTGGGAAAGCCTATAAAATTATTGAGCCTGGGCATGGTTTTCCTGATTTTATCCCGGTTGGATGCAATAAGCAATGGGTAATTGATGCTGAATCGCTTTTGTAAACGTTTCACATTGGAAACAGCTTTCGAAAAGGTATCGGTTTTTTCAAATGCCAAGCCTATGATTTCGAACCCTTTGTGTTGATTTTTATCGTAATAAGGTGCCAGAAATTGCGACTCATCCAAACAATTTGGACACCAACTGCCAAGAATTTGGATGACAATAACTTTCCCATTAAAGCGCGGATCGCTTAATGAAACCGGAAGGCTATCCAAATCCGGGAAAGTTAATTCCAGTGGTAAGTGTGCATCAGTAATTGTAGTAAGCTTATCAGGATCAGGAAGTTGCGCATTTTCATCGGCAACAGCCGCCCAATTAGTTGAATAATGTGTACCGGAATAAAATTTTCCGATCAATCGGTTATTCTCGATTTTAGCCTTGAATAAATAAACAAACACCCCATTGAAGGTTGACAGATGCAAACTATCACCATCCACATTTCCGTGCAGGTATCTGTAATCACCACTTGGTGTTAGAAAAGTGCCGGTTACTTCATTTCCTACCTGATTAAATACACCTACTGCCACACTGCTGTCGGGTGTACCCGGACTGAAAACGGCAGCATATTTTGTCAGAATTTTTATTGGAATATTTTTTTCAGAAACCGGAAACCGCGATTTTGATCCATACTTAATTTGCATTGGTATGGAAGCATGTGTGCTTCGGGTGAGATTAATAAATGACCCTTCCAAAAAACCCGAATCAATTATTTTCAATCGCAATTCCGATTCATAAACAGGGAATCTCGCAATCAGCGAATCCTGTGTTAAGGAAATTTCATCAAGAACTAATTGCTCCTCTCCATTTATAACGGTGAGTGTATATGTATTCTCTTGTTTCCTGATCTCAACACCAAATGGCAATTCACCGCCAGGAGTAGTAAGAGTTCCGTGCCACATCCCAAGTGTTAATGTTATTGCTGATAGAAGTGACATGAGATGTGTTTTGGGGTTTTAAAGAAATTATGGTTTATTGATTAAAATTAGCAAAGCCTTTTGTACAAATATAGTAAAGTTACAAGTCAATGGTATGAATTATTCCTGAATGGTACAGTGCAGCGAAAACTTTATTGCTTTTCCTGCTTTAGGTTGCGTAGATGCATTGATAAAATAGTTATTTCTATAATATCGAAGCTCTTCGCTCAGTGTATAATAGATAGTGTTAGTGGCTTTGAGAATAATGATTGAATCGGGTTTGGAATCCGAAAAGTATAGTATCACATTTTTCACGGGAGCCGATGAATCCATTGCAGAATATGTAACTTTAAGGGAATTTCCAATCAGTACACTGTCGGTTTTGTAAGAATTTGCAATGGCCGGTTTATTTAAACCGGATTCCATAAATGGCTTTAATTCAAGCTGCCAGTTTGGATTATTCTGGATCAGCTTTTCAGAAATATTATTTTTGATGAGTGTTTTTTCAAGCGAGGCATTTAATGATTGCAGCCTTTTTGCTTCAGCAGAAAAGTATGCAGAGATATCGAATAATTTATTTTTTATTTCGGAAGTGTCATTTGAATTTTTACATCCTGCCGAAACAAAAAATAAAAGTACCGAAAATAAATGAAAGTATTTGTTCATGCTATTTTACACCTTGTAATTTGGCAGCTTTATCCATATACGTAGCTGCATTAGCTTCATCACCTAAGAACTTGTAAGTGATTCCAATATTATAAATTACTTTGTGATTGCCAGGATCTTTTTCTTCTACTTTTCTGTAATAGACTAATGCATTTTTATAATCCTGCATAGCAGCATAGCAATTACCCAGGTTTAATACAGCATCAATATAACCGGGCTTCAGTTCCAATGCTTTTAGATATTGCTGAATTGCCGCAGGAAAGTTATTGGCTTTGGCAAATGTATTGCCTTTATTGTAAATTGCCTGATGGAATTCGGGTTTCATGGCAATTGCTTTGTCAAGAAAAATCATGGCGCTATCAATGCTTCCTTTTTCAGAAAAATACAACCCTTTATTGTTATACGCTTCGGGGTTGGAAGGATCAATTTCTATTGCCCTCGTAAAATCGCGTATTGCAAGATCAAACTTTCCAGTTAAGCCATATGCCAGACCTGATGAGATATAAAAGTCTGCTTCTTTAAAAGCTTTGTAACTGCGTGCCTGCTCAAAAGCCGGAACTGCAGCCGCTGCATTACCCCGTTCTTTATAAGCCAGGCCCAGATGATACCAGGCTTCTCCATAACTGGGAAGAATAGCAACACCTTTTTGCAGTTCTGCAATACTCCTGTCGAGATAACTATTCTTAACATTCAGGTTTTCTTCTTTAAGCCCTTTTTCTATCAGCAATGCACTGCCGTAAGCATAACGGATTCGTGCGCTGTTTGGAGATGATTTTACATCTGCGGCAAGCAACTTAAGATTATTTTCCCAATCAATATTTCTGGCGATTGTTTTTACAGAATAACCTGCCATTAATATTACAACCAATGTCAGTAATATTGGTTTAGAAATAATTTGCGTTTTTAAGGCTGTCAAATTCTGTGAGGTTGACAGTTTGAATGCTTTTGAAATTAGTACTGAAATGGCAATACAAAATCCGATGGATGGCATATAAATAAATCGTTCTGCCATGGTTGATTCAATCAAGAATAACACATTTGAAACAAGCGACACTGTTATGGCAAAGAATATAATTCCAAATGCAATGGCATCTTTTTTTGCTATCCCTTTTACGGCATAAAATGCCAGCGCTCCATAAATTATCAGGGAAACTAGTGCTCCTGCTGAAGCAATAGAGACAACCGGAATCTGATTGTAGGAATAGTCGAATACCAATGGATGTGGAATGATAAGAAGATATAAATATTTTCCCATGATTGCCATTGCAGTTCCGAACTGTTCCATTCCAGAGGAGGCACCTAAAATGGAGTTGTTTATTAATTGTATTTCTGCAGATCCCCTCATCTCACCTAAAATCTGAAAGCGTAACAGTAAATAAAGTCCGGTTACACCAAAATACAGTGACGAGGTTTTAAGATTTTGTGATAATGATGCTTTTGAAAAAAAACCAGATAAAAAATGGAATCACTCCCACAATTGTAATTGCACTTTCTTTGGAGAGATATGCCATGAAAAATGCAATTGCCGAAAGAATAAGCAGAGCGATATTTTTATTCTGTGTGTAATCATGAAGCCACTTGAATGTGAGAATAACAAACAACAGGCAAAGTATCTCATCGCGGCTTTTAATGTTTGCCACTACTTCAGTATGTATGGGATGAATTGCAAAAGTACTGCCGCAAATATTGGAACGAATAGGGAGTACTCTTTAAATATGGATGCCAATGACATAAAAAGCAAGTAAACAGTCAGCGCAAAAAGTATAACATTCATTAAATGTCCCGGCCATGGATTTTTAGGAGCGAGCTCCCATTCAATGGCAAACATAGCAACTGAAAGTGGCCGGTACAAACCTTCGTTTCTATCCCAGAAACCTTTTCGGTAAGAAGTTGAAAATATTTCCGGAATTGCTGAAATACCTTTTTTGGTAATTTTATTATTTTCAATTACAGTACCATCATCAACGGTATATTCATGTCCAAGCGTGTTTGCATAAAGCAGAAATGAAAGCATGGCGCAACACAAAGCGATTATTCGGAGCGTTTTTTTATCAGCAACAGTTGTAACCTTAGTATTTGGTGGAGTTACACTTTTGGTTTCGCCGGTATTTTTCTGTTTTTTCATAGCATTGTGAAGTGTAAACATACAAAAAAAATAGGGGCATCAGGAACGGCCAAAAATGGTTTTTACCAATGAAATGTTAATAAAGCCGTTTATGCTTTATCACGTACGAAGAAGTAGGAGAGGCCTTCTCCACGATCATCATAAGTAATAACTTCCTTATTTCGGTTTGTCTCGAAGTAGCTTAAAAGTCCAAAGTCACCGGCACACATTGATCCATGCACGAATGTGGCAGTGATGAGCATGATATCGACACTGGGAGTGGAAGGGAATAAAACGGGAATCAATAGGGCTAAGGTGATTATGGTAAACGGGGTTAAAGCCACTATCATGAAGGATTTTCTGGTTGCCACAAACTTATCCGCAATAGCCATAAAATAAAATTGCTTCCAGTTAACATCATAGGAAACGGTCTTAGCACCACACCCTTTATATGCTATTCCATGGAGCCCTTCATGTATCGGGACCAGAAGGAATGGAATCAGGCAACCCCACGAAAACCATGTGAATGCTTCTCCCAGAGTAAGAATATTAGTGTATACGCTAATAAACATGCTGTATATCAACCAGATACATATTAGAATATTAAACACAAGGTAAAAAACTGTGATTTTATTTTTGCGAAAAAGGAATGATTTTACAAAAGGAATAATATCCTGGTGGTTCAGAATAGCATCGGTTTTGAAGCCTTGTTGTTCGATCCACCCGGGATCAGCTTTGAACATCTTGTATACCTTGCTTTTAATCGTATTCCAGAGAACGCTTCGTAGTAGCAGGTTGGTATTTTGGACCTGCCATACGGATAAGAATCCGGTTTATTTCTTCAGGTTTTCTGGTGCCAATAATTCGTCGGCGACCACTCTTCATTTTAATCTGAATACCAAACCCCCCACCCAGGTATTGTACTTCACCGTATTTAGAGGAAAATCCCCATGTTAAACCCGCACTGGTGACATCAATAATGGATACCTCAACCACCGACGCCCAATCAATCATTTTATATTTTTTGGTAAAGGGAGCCCATCTGTAAAAAATGCCATCTTCATTTATGATAGTCTCGAAGCGGGCTAAATAGAATCCAATCAATACAGGAGTTGGGATTAATGCGGTAGCAGCTATTATTAAAAAAGTATTTGTAGGTTTTAATCCCCATGGTTTATTGGCCACCAACTGCTCCATTGAAGCATAAATGAAAAGTGCTTCAACAATTATGAGCATGCTGAAAAGTAGCACATTATTAAACTTTTGCTTCTCGTAAAAGTTGGTTGTTGTTTTCCGAAACGATTTTATCGATGACATGGTTAATTTTGCAATGCGAAAGTAAGCATTTAATTGTATTTTCGTTTGATTAAGAAGAAGGCGTCAGATCACCTTTGTATCCGGTGAAATGGGTTCCTTAAGGCACATAGAAGGTTCGGAATCAATTATATTAGAATCACTTATCAAAATTGGCAGGTTATGGAGCAAATACAATGGTCAGATTTCGAAAAGGTGGTTATTAAAACCGGGACAATTTTAACTGCAAGGTTATTTCCGGAGGCAAGAAAACCGGCCTATCAACTAGAAATAGATTTCGGCGTAGATGGAATTTTGAAGTCATCGGCACAAATAACTATTCATTATACAGTTGACGAATTGGTTGGGATGCAAATTGTTGCAGTAGTGAACTTTCCTCCAAAACAAATTGGTCCGTTTATGTCGCAATGTTTGGTATTAGGTGCAATTAATCCGGATGGTAGTGTCGTACTTTTGCAACCTTCCAAAAAAACAGAAAACGGTTTAAGAATAGCATGAAAAAATCACGTAACAACTTACTTCCTTATGTAGAAGGTATCCGTCAAAAATTCGCCCATCATCGAAATGATTTTAATGCTGGGCCCATGAAAAAGTACATGCGGGATCAGTTTGAATTTTTTGGAATAAAGTCCGTATTGAGAAGAGAATTGAGTAAAGAGTATATAAAATTTGTTGGGTTGCCGCCAGCGAACGAACTTGAAAAAACGGTGTTGCAATTATGGGATCAGCCTGAAAGAGAACTCCAGTACTTTGCTATGGAATTGTTGGCAGCATCAAAAAAAATGTGGGTGGCAACAGATATGAAATGGATAGAAAAGCTGGTTATTGCCAAATCGTGGTGGGATACTGTAGATTTTTTGGCAAGCAATGTTGCTGGACCCTGGTTTAAAAAATTCCCCGGTAAAAAAGAAAAAATTTCTGCCCGATGGAATGCTTCAGAAAATATGTGGTTGCAACGAATGAGTATACTTTTTCAGTTAAAATATAAATCTGAAACCGATAGAAAAATTCTTCGAAACTATATTTTACCATTGATGGAATCAAAGGAATTTTTTATCAGGAAAGCAATTGGCTGGGCATTGAGAGAGTATGCGAAAACCGATCCGAAATTTGTAATTAAACAAGTGAAAGAACTTCCGTTGAGTCCGCTTAGCAAGAAGGAGGCCATGAAAGGAATTGAAAGAATCAGGATGCGTGAGGAAGTTCAATAGTAAATTCGGTAAATTTCCCAGCCTCACTATCAACTTTAATATTGCCGCCATGTCCTTTTACAATAATATCATAACTCATCGATAATCCCAGTCCGGTGCCTTTACCTGTAGGTTTTGTGGTAAAAAACGGATTAAATATTTTATCTCTCACATCGTCTGGAATTCCTGGTCCATTGTCTTTAATCGTTATCAGAATCGAAGCCCCGACCTTTTTGGTAGAAACAGTTACATGAGGAGAAAAATTCCGGTTCTGTGATTTTTCTGATACCGATTTTTCGTGAATGGCATAAAATGAATTGTTGAATAAATTTAGAAAGACACGACTTAATTCCTGAGGCTGCATATCGAATGGCTTCAACTCAGGATCAAAGTGTTTTTCTACCGTACAGTTAAATGATGTGTCGGTTGAGCGCATTCCCAGATATGCCAGGTTTAAGAATTCTTCTATTAATAAATTCAAATCTGCTTTTTGCTTTTCAGTCCCACCTGCACGACTATGCATCAGCATTCCTTTCACAATATTGTCGGCACGTTTTCCATGATGTTGAATTTTATCGACATTCACTTTTAAGTCACCAATAATTGAACGTATGGTTTCAGGATCTTTTTCCTGTTCCAGTTCATCAAGCAACTCAACCGATAATTCGGAAAAATTATTGACAAAGTTTAATGGATTCTGAATTTCATGAGCAATACCGGCGGTTAACTGACCAAGTGATGCCATCTTTTCCTGTTGTACCAATTGATCCTGTGCTTTTTTAACTTTTTCTTCCGCAGCAGCAAGATCAGTAACCATTTTATTAAACGCATTGCTAAGCTCACCAATTTCATCTTTGGTTCCTGCTTTCACCCGGGGTGAAAAATCACCTGAACCAACTTTAATAGCAGCATCCCGTAAGGCCAATACCGGTTTAGAAATAGTTCGGGCAAGCCAGAAACCTATGAGAATACCAAAGGCAAAAACAACCAAACTAACAAGCAATGCAGTCAGTCGGATGTCTTTCATGTTTTTGGTAATTTCATCGGTAGTAAAACCAATTACAACATTTCCTTTTAAGTCACCGACATCAAACGGAGCCTGTTTCACAATAAGACTATCAGAGAGTGTTCCTGCAGGAACCCAGGGATAATTTTCAGGATAAATATTTAATACAACAGGTTCAGCACCTGTATCATTCTGCACCAAAGCAACAAACCGCATTCTTTTATCCGCCTTGGCAAAATCAAGTGCAGTTTGTACGCCCTCAAAATTCTGTTCCGTCATGGCTATTTTTACACCAAGTGCAACAGTCTTAGCCAGATTTTCGATTTCCAGATTGTAATTTTTAAGAAAATATTTTTCCTGTTGCAGCGGGAAAAAGAACATCAGGAAAGTGTAAACACCGCAACAATACTGAATACAGTCAGCCAGATGCGTGTTTTAATGGATACTTTCATAGATGTTTAAAATTAACGGATTCTTAAAGGATAGAACTTTGGTCGATTGCAACAGTTCGGCTGTTTCCGGTTTGATTTTTATGAACGATTCCAATGGCTCCTTTATTCTGACTCACAAAATCGACAAGCTCTTTTTCTGTGTTAAAAAATACGGGAGCTTTGGCTTTCCCTTGAAACACAAGCGATAACCAGTGCTTGTTCAATTGATCACCACTCATTCCAAGAACTTTTTTTGATGCCTCACTGCCGGTTGGCGTTGAGGTTTTCATGAAGGCAATAACGATTTTGGTTCCATCTTTCCACCACTGCTTTTCACCTTTGAATATTTTGATGATTTCAGCTTCTGTAATTGTTTCAGGTGCGCCTTTATCATTAGCAACAACAGCAAGTTTGCTTTCCTGCGAAAATGCTATAGATACATTTCCCAGCATTATCAGCAACATTACTAAACAGGTATATATTTTCGTTTTCATTGATTTCGTTTTTGTGGGCTCAGAACCCAATTGCAAATTGTAATGTAATCATGTTTGAATCATCGCCAGTTTCAGGCATCGTTTGTTGAAATTCGCCTTTCAAAATGGCCAGGTAGCTGAATTCATAACGAGCACCGGCGATAAATGACTGACGGGAATTTCCTCCAAACCACATGTCTTTTCCGTCATAATCAACCAGATCATAACGAACATAAGGGATCAGTTTAGAGGTAACCCGATAACCTGCATGCACATAACTACCAAAGGAACTGTATGAACCTGTTGAATCGAAATCATTTGTAACCATACTCCCTTCAGCAAGAAGTTCCAGATTATTTTTAAAATAAGACAAGGAGCCAGAGTAGATCATTTGGGTGAATGCCGGGAGATTATTTCCGGTTGAGTGAGAGCCATGATGACCTTCAACACCGGCAGATACTTTATCATAATAAAAGGATGCTCCGGCACGGAATCCATCGAATGGCTTTATGTGTACTGCGGCTATGATTGATTTATTATCATCGTTATCAGACAAATCTCCGGAGCCAATACCGTTTCCTACCATTACATCATAACCGAAATTAAGTTTGGTGAGGTTAAGACCCTGAAAACTGATTCCGGTAGTATGCAATGGAATCATAAAATCCTGAAATAGCAGTGGCCGGTAAATGTTTGGAAAAAATACACGACCATGATGGTATGAATCATTCCAATAATTTAAAGGTGTATGATGCTTCCCGAGTAACAGATAGTGATTCCCTTTAAGGTTATACCGGATTACAATTCGTTCAACACTTAAACTGAAGTTAGTTGCTGATTCTGAATCAAATTTAAAAACGGTTTCACCAAGAAATGAAATTTTATCGTTTAATTCAGAGGTGATGAATAGATCCTGTTCTCCGAATGCAAAGTTGAGCCGGTCATCTTTATAAAAGCTGAGGACATCAACGAAGCCCATTATTTTTGTGTCCTGGGCAAGACAAATTTTTCCTGATAGCAGGAAAGTCAGCATTACTGCTGTAGCAAGTTTAAGGTATTTCATTGGTAAGTGATGTGAGCAATTAATTAATATATTGGTCTGGATTCAACATGGTGATTCGCTGCTTTAGCAAATTGAAATCAACAGGTTTTGTAATCAAATCATCAGCGCCATATCCGATAGCAGTCTGATGATTGGCAGCATCGCCATAGGCCGTTACCATAATGACTTTCAGATCGGGGAAGTCGGTTTTGATTAACTTGAGTAATTCCAAACCATTCATGCCGGGCATGTTGATATCTGATAACACCAAAACAACATCCAACGGCTGTAATGTCTTCAGGTATGCTAAAGCAGCTTCTGCAGAAAAGGCAAAATGAAAATTGAACTGAGAGTCCCGAAGCTCTTTTCGGAATTTCTGTCGGAACAGAATTTCTACATCTTGTTCATCATCAACAATTAAAATTTTAATAGGATACATGGCAGTAATGGGGGGTAAATGAGTTAATTAGTCACAATAATACAAATTTATTTAACATATGAGTCAATTTCATTATTTAATTCATTTTGAATCCTGTAAATGTACAATGTTTAAATATTCTGTAATTTTACAAGTAATTAGTATCGATGAACAGGCGACTATTTGTAAAAAACCTTGGACTAACTGCTTTAGCTATGAGTGGCACACATGAATTATTAAAGGGGCTGGCTGAATTTCCTGAACAAGAGGGGATTCTTCCGGCTTTATTTATTGGTCATGGCAGTCCGATGAATGCCATTGAAAACAATGAATTTAGCAGCAATTGGGCTACAATTGGAAAGCAACTACCAAAGCCGAAAGCAATCCTTTGTGTTTCGGCACACTGGGAAACAAAAGGCACCCGGGTTACTGCAGTAGCCAATCCTAAAACCATTCACGATTTTGGTGGATTTCCACAGGCGCTTTTCGATATGCAATACCCGGCACCAGGTGCACCCGATTATGCTAAAATGACCATTGAGGAGGTTAAAAAAGTTCATATTGAGCCCGATTATGAATGGGGGCTTGATCATGGCAGCTGGTCGGTCTTGTGCCGCATGTTTCCATTGGCAAATGTGCCTGTTTTTCAGTTGAGCCTCGATTATACCAAACCACCACAGTATCATTATGACCTGGCGCATGAACTGCAGTCACTTCGCAAAAAGGGAGTTTTAATTATTGGCAGTGGAAATATCGTACATAACCTGCGATTGATACGCTTCGATAATCCAGCTGCATTTGACTGGGCTCAGGAGTTCGATTCGAAAATAAAACAATACATCACCACCGGTAATCATGCTTCCATTATTAAATATGAAAAAATGGGCACCATGGCAAATCTTGCTGTTCCTTCTAATGAACATTATCTGCCTCTGCTATACATTCTTGCATTGCAGCAGAAAAATGAATCGGTTACTTTCTTCAATGAAAAAACAATGATGGGTTCTATATCTATGAGATCGCTCAGAGTTGGATAAAAATTTTTGATTCTAATGGAGTAAGCTCCCTGAAAATTTATTTTGTAAAAGTGGCTCCGATTAGAATGAAAGGGAAAATGCCGTTGCTTCAGCTTTTATAAAAATTCATTTCATCCAGATAAGTAAAAACGGATTCGGGCAACATAAACCTAACATCTTTTTTTGCTTTGATTGCATTTCGGATAAATGTAGAAGATAGTTCCATAAGAGGAGCATCAATCATTTTTACTTTTGGATGATCTTTCAATTCACCGCCATCATTTCCGGGACGGGGATAAATATAGATTTCATGATTTTCTAAAATCTGCTCCCAGTTTTTCCATTTTTTAAATGTCGATAGATTATCACTTCCCATAATCAATGCAAACTGATCGTTTGGATATTGCTCATATAAATGGGCAAGGGTGTTTATGGTATATGAAGGTTTCGGCAATGAAAATTCTATCTTGGAAGCCTTCAGTTTTCTGTAATCACCGATTCCTATACGGACCATTTCAAACCGATGATGATCTTGTAATAAAGAGCCGGCAACTTTAAAGGGATTATGTGGAGAAACCACTAGCCATACCTGATTGAGATCACTGAACTCGGCCATGTAGGAAGCAATCACCAAATGCCCGTTATGAATAGGATTAAACGATCCGAAGAAGAGTCCTATTTTCATGATTGGAGTTCTAAAAAATTAGCTACCAGCAATTCCGCTTCTTTTTTAGCGGTATTAATATCCTGGTTAACAATAACATTCGAAAAACGCGAAGCATAAGTTAATTCAAACTCTGCTTTGCGAACACGGGTTTCAAGCGACTCCAATGATTCCGATGCTCTTGCTACCAATCTATTACGTAGATCAGCAATACTGGGGGGCTGAACAAAAACATCCAGCAGATTATTTCCATAGCGACCTTTTATATGCACACCGCCTTCTACATCCACATCAAAAACCGGAACTTTGCCAAGAGAAGCAATACGTGTTATTTCTGAACGTAAGGTTCCGTAAAATCCGTTTTCATAGACTTGTTCCCATTCCAGAAATTCATCATTTTGAATTTTGCTGTGAAATTCATCAACAGACATAAAATAATAATCGCCACCATTTTTTTCATTATTCCGCATAGATCGGGTAGTGGCCGAGACAGAAAAACATAGCTGAGGAAACGTATTCAATAAATGCTTAACCAGGGTTGTTTTACCGCTTCCTGATGGACCGCAAAATAAAATGAGTTTCGGTTGCATGTGTTAAATGATATTAGCGGATTGTTCTTTCAGCTTTTCAAGTTCATCTTTCATCCCTACTACATGTCGCTGAATCATTGCATCATTTGCTTTTGATCCGATGGTATTAATTTCACGACCTATTTCCTGAAGAATAAAACCCAGCTTTTTACCGTTTGATTCCGGAGCTTTCATGGTTTCGAGGAAAAAAGCAAGATGGGAACGTAAGCGAACTTTTTCTTCAGTAATATCAATTTTCTCTAAGTAATAAATCAATTCTTGTTCAAACCTGTTCTTATCTAGTAATGCAGATTCTTCCAGGTCCTCAAAACTTTTTGTCAATCGGCCTTTCAATGTTTTAATTCGTCCGGGCTCAATTTTTTCAATTTCTTTCAGGAAATCTTTAATGGCTGCAATTCGCATTTCAAAATCCTTTTGCAATGTTTTACCTTCCTGAAGACGGAAATCATTAAATTCTTTTAATGCTTTTCGGGTCAGCGTTTCAATGGCTTTCCATTCTTTAAGATCGGCTTCCGATTTCTCTGAATTAAGAACATTGGGTAATCTCATGATGATGTTCAGGTAATCATCAGAAGTTAATTTTAATTCCTTTTTTATGGAAGCAAAATCTTCTGCATACTGTCGAATTACTTCTTTATTAAATGCACTTTTGCGTGATCCGGGAGCTGGTTCAATAGTAACTATAAAATCAACCTTGCCCCGTTCAACACCCTTGCTGATCTCATTTCTGAGTTCGAGATCTTTATCCTTGTAAACAGATGGAAGTCGAAGGTTGAGTTCCAGAAATTTGCTGTTTAGCGATTTTACTTCAATGGTAATCAGATTACTTCCTGCACTTCCGGAAGCCTTTCCAAAACCGGTCATTGACCTGATCATAAGTATTTGGTTTAAACTTTTGTTCGTTGTATTTTGTTGATATACAGATATTTAATAATTGTCTCGACTAAATTATCCCGCCATAGCGGAAAATAAAACACCTTTAAATAATTCCGTTTATTTTTAAAATTACTGCAAATTCAAGTTATTTTGTGATTGTAAAATTAACTTTTTTTCAATGATAACAATCCATTGTTATTTTCTTTCCTGTTTACCGAAGTTACAAGGTACACTCCGGTAAAAATCAGAATAGCAGCAATGAAATGAATAATTTGTAAATGATCTTTGCCCAAAGCAATTGCAAAAAACGCTGCAAACAGTGGTTGCAGATAAATGTAAATACTGACACTCGACGGACTAAGAGCCTTCAGTGCATAAGTATTTAAAATGTATGCAATCGAAGTAGTTGCAATAACAACATATGCAAGTGCCCACCATGTTTCAGAAGAAAAGGTATGCCATTGAATTGCCCGGTATTCATTCCATCCAAAAGGAGTTACTAAAACAGTGCCGAACAAAAACACCCATTTCATAACGGTTATGGTATCATACTTTTGCATCAGTGGTTTTACAATAATCAGGAATATCCCGAATGAAAGAGAATTGATGAGTACAAGTAAATCACCAACAGTGGTAGTTCCTCCTGTCATAATTTCTTTACCCCAGATTAATAACAAGGATGCCCCTGCAATACCAATCATAATTCCAGTGATTTTACGAATGGTTATTTTTTCCCTGATCAGCAGACTTGCAGCAAGTAACACCATAATCGGATTGGTTGTCATCATTAGCGAGGCATTGATTGGAGATGTAAGATCAAGGCCTTTAAAAAACAGCAACTGATTCAGCGCAACTCCAAAGACAGCACAAAAAAAGAGCCTGAGGAAATCCTGTTTTTCAATGGACTTTCCTTTAGAAAAAAATCCGAGAACTATAAATATTGCTGCCGTAACGGTTACCCTTATGAAAATAAATCCGAAAGCATCAATAAATTCGGGCATCACCTTTTTTGCTATCGAATAATTAGCACCATATATCAAATTGGCGGTCAAAACTGCAAGGTGTGCCTGACGGGTAACGGATTTTATCATGAACGGCAAAGATAGAGGAAATAGAATTAAGGATTAAGAATTAAGGATTAAGGATTAAGGATTAAGGATTAAGGATTAAGGATTGGTGAGTTTGTGCCCAGAAGGGAGATTCGAGTGCGGATGATAAATGATAGTTTGACTTAGTCTGAATTGTCAGTATTCTCTTTCAATTCTTGTTTGTCAATATTCAATAGAATTAAGGATTAAGGATTAAGGATTATTTAGTTTGTGCTCAGAATAATAATGCCTATTCCGGTTCAGATAGCTATTTTGCTCGTTCAGTCAGGTTCTTTTGCTGGAATTGATTCTGATTTGCAATTTTGAGCCAACCAACTATTTAAAATTACTGCCATGAAAATCAAATCATTTTACTTCCTGTTGATGTTTTTTACGCCATTCTTAACATCAGCACAGTATACCCTCGACTGGATTCAACCTTGCGGAGAATTTAATAAAATTTCAGTTATGAGTGTTACCGATGATCAGGATAATTTAATTGTTACCGGTTATTGGCAGAGTTACCAGATTTTTACCAGAAAGTATGATATTGATGGCAATTTTTTGTGGGAAACAGCAGATTCATCCGGAATGCAAAGTTTGTATGAGAAGCCGATTTGGATTAACTGTGACAACAACAATAATATTTATGTGGTTGGAAAACGATATGCAATAGGAAGTTCATATGAATATCCGGATGCAATTGTAGCTATTAAGTATAATCCATCAGGTACATTGTTATGGCGACAGATAATCCCAATTACAACTTTGATCGGATCATCATCTCCGGGATTTAATTTACGCAGTGCTGTCGATTCCGATGGCAGTTTGTATATCGCTTCAATGGGAATTATACCTTCAGGATCGGGATTTGTTTTGGCTAAAATTTCTACCACCGGGACAATACAATATGTGAATGTTGATGCTACAGTAGTTGCAACCGGATTTAGTTCCATGCGACTAAAAGATAACAGAGTAATAATGACCGGTAGTGCCGGTACTCAATCCGCTGCCCCTGTTGCTGTTTGGGATACCTCCGGAGTTGTAGTGTGGACTGCCCTTGGAAACGGGGCAGGTGGACATGATGTTGAAACGGACGATGCAGGGAATGTGTATTTATTTACTTCTTCACCGAATCAGGTTTCTTCATCGAGCCTACAGGATATGGTTTTATATAAATATGATAATTCAGGAGCACAAATATGGAAACGAAGCTATGATTTTAACGGACAAGACTTCCCTACACGAATGACATTAGTAAATAATAAGATAAGTGCAATTGGATGGGGCACTAATGGAACCACTTCGCCTTATTTCGACTGGAAAACATTTCAGACTGACACTTCTGGTAATTTACTGTGGAGTAATTTTTATAATGGTACTATTTATAATGATGAATATCCGGCAAATCTCGTAGCCACTCCCACCGGAGCAGTAATTGTTACCGGAGTTGGAAGCCCTTCTCCTTTACCATCACAATCATTATCGTATATTCAACTTATAATTTTAGAATACAGTAACACCGGTAGTCAGGTATGGATTGATACACCAAATGTTTATGGTGGCTCTGGATTGGCATGTATGCTTGCCAGTGATAACAGTTTGTTTGCTATCAGTTATTATAACATGACTGCTTATCATTATGAACCATCGGCTCTGGGACTAACTGATGCACAAATCCAAAACCCTGATGGTATTTTTTGTTATCCGAATCCTGCGAAAGGAACTGCCATGTTGAATTTTCAGCTGGAAAAAGAACAAGTGGTTTCAGTTTCTGTAGTAAATGCTGTTGGAAGTCTGGTGATGAACATCCCCAATGAAAAAAGAAGTCAGGGACACAATACAATCCCAATCGATTTATCGGCATTTAAACCCGGTATTTACTTCTGCCATTTAAAAACTGAGACTGGAATGCGGGCAGTTAAGGTAATTAAGGATTAAGGATTAAGGATTAAGGATTAAGAATTATGGATTAAGGATTAAGAATTATGGATTAAGAATTATGGATTAAGAATTATGGATTAAGAATTTTTTGTCTGAAGCTAAATAGCATGTCACTATTCAATATTCACTTCTTGTTAGTCAATATTCAATAAAACATTTTGAGAACGAGAAGTCACCAATTTTAGCATCAACAAAATAAATCATATGTAAAAAACGAAATCTCGAAATCCAATTGAAAAATACACTGATCACTGATTACGCTTCGGTTGCCGCATGGCAATGCGTCTCTACAATAAACCTTGCCGCCCTTCGACTACGCTCAGGACGGCGCTTGCCCCTTGTCACTTGCCCTTGTCACTTGCCTGTCACTGATTGGTTCGTGACGCGCACAACTCGCTCGCCCTTGTCGTCGGTTGTAGCATGGCATCTACCCTTCCCTGCGCTCGGCAGGCTTGCCACTTGCCACTTGTCACTTGCCACTGATTATGGTTTGTAGACGCATAGCAATGCGTCTCTACAATAATTGTCGTTGAATACTGCCTGGAGACGCATGGCAATGCGTCTCTACAATAAACCTTGCCCCCCTTCGACTACGCTCAGGGCGGCTTGCCACTTGCCCCTTGTCACTTGTCACTGATTACGGTTTGTAGACGCATGGCAATGCGTCTCTACAATAATTGTCGTTGAATACTGCCTGGAGACGCATGGCAATGCGTCTCTACAATAAACCTTGCCCCCCTTCGACTACGCTCAGGGCGGCGCTTGCCCCTTGTCACTTGCCCCTTGTCACTTGCCCCTTGTCACTTGCCACTGATTACGGTTTGTAGACGCATGGCAATGCGTCTCTACCATAAACCTTGCCCCCCTTCGACTACGCTCAGGGCGGCGCTTGCCCCTTGTCACTTGTCACTGATTACGGTTTGTAGACGCATGGCAATGCGTCTCTACCATAAACCTTGCCCCCTTCGGCTGCGCTCAGGGCAGCGCTTGCCACTTGCCACTTGTCACTTGTCACTTGTCACTTGTCACTTGCCCCTTGCCACTGATCACTTTCATTGCGGCTACATTTTTGGGCGAATTTCCGATGAAAATTTGATTGTCTGAAACCATCACCGGTCGTTTTAAAAAGGTGTATTCCTCAAGAATATATTTGCGGTAATCTTTTTCTTTAAGCTCCATTTCGTTCAAACCCATTGAACGGTATTTGAGGGCAACCCTGCTAAATAACGCTTCATACGAACCTGCCAGTTTGGCCATTTGGTCGAGTTGAGATGCCGTAATTGACTCACTCTTAATATCTTGCAATTTAAATTCGGGCCCTGGTTTAATTTCTTTAAGAATTCTTTGACAGGTTGTACAATTGGCCAGGTGGTAAATCTTTTTCATGTTGATTCTTAATAAGTTGCCTAAAGGAAGTCTTTGAAAGGGTTGAATTTACGGTATTTAAACAAATGCAGGTGGGTGAAGTTTAGGCGGAATCGTATCTTTGTTAAACTAAAATTCAACGCTCTTGGAAGCTGTTCTGACATCTACTCAATACGAAATAAAGTTACCTCAATTTGAGGGACCATTCGATCTGCTCTTATTCTTTATTGAGCGTGATGAATTGGATATTCATAATATTCCGATTTCAAAAATTACCAACGATTTCTTCGATTATATCCGTGCCGCTGATTCCATGAATATTGAACTGGCGAGCGAATTTATTCTCGTTGCCTCAACATTGATGCGAATTAAAGCTAAGATGTTGTTGCCTCGTTATCCGAAGGATGAATTAGGAAATGAAATTGACCCAAGGCAGGATCTTGTGCGTCAGCTGCTCGAATACAAACAATACAAAGAAGCAGCATCGGAATTGTAGCAACTTGAAGAGGATCGTTCCTTAAAAGTTGAACGGGGAAATACCGATGGAGAGCTCAATACCATAGCTATGCATGCCGATGGCTCCAGTTATTCTTCAGAATTGAATGCACTCACTTTGTTCAAACTGATGATTACGTTTGAGAAAGTCATGGAGCGATTCCGCAATCAGGAATCCAGACAGAGTCATATGGTTGTTCAGTATCCTTTTACAATTGATATGGAGAAAGATAATATTCAGCGACTCGTGCGTTTGAAATCGAATGTAACTTTCCTTGATATATTTTCAGCATGTCAGTCCCGTATTCATGCTTGTTTTACTTTCCTTGCTTTACTAGATTTGATTCAGGGGAAATCGGTAATAATTGTGATCAGTGAAGGGTTCAATAATTTTTATCTCACATCGGTAAATACCCAGGCTGAGAATGCAAATTGAAGGGCACGAAGTAATTAAGAACTTCAGACCCGGTAAAATTGTGCTTCCGGTGCTGATCGGTATCGGTGTCGCATTATATCTCCTCATTTCCAATTTTGATAAAGAAGCTTATGAAAAAATAAGCTGGACCTGGTACACCACTTTCTGGATATTGCTGGCAGTGTGCATGATGGTTATCAGAGATGTCGCCTATATGTACCGTATTAAAATACTTTCCGGAAATTTAATTTCCTGGCGAAGGAGTTTTCCGGTGATCATGTTATGGGAGTTCGCATCTGCAATTACACCTACAATGGTTGGAGGAACTGCACTCGCTTTCTTTATCCTGAATAAGGAAAAGGTTAATATGGGAAGAAGCATTGCCGTTGTAGTCACCACTTCCTTTCTCGATGAACTCTTTTTCGTATTGGCGGTACCGTTAGTGTTTATATTTGTTGGTAAAGCAAATCTTTTTATCTCATTAGACCCAACATTAAGTGGACCTGCAACAGAAGCAGGTAGTATTTATTTTGTCTTTTGGCTTGGCTATGGAATTATCTTAGCTTATACTTTACTGGTTGCTTATGCATTATTTATTAATCCAAGAGCAGTAAAATGGTTGTTGTTAAAAATGTTCTCACTTCCACTTCTGAAACGCTGGAAAACTAATGCTTATCACACCGGCAATGATATGGTAATTGCTTCGGGTGAAATCAAAAGCCAGAATTCATCTTATTGGTTGCATTCTTTTGGTGCCACCATATTTTCATGGACAGCACGGTATATGGTTATTAACTGTATTATCATGGCATTTATCACGCATGGCTTGCACGAAAATATCGTGATTTATGCACGTCAGTTAGTAATGTGGATATTCCTGCTTAGTTAGTCCGACACCCGGTGGTGCCGGCCTTGCAGAAGTAATGTTCTCCCGATTCCTTGGTGAATTTACTCCCGAAGGGATTTCGGCATCTCTGGCACTCCTGTGGAGGTTAATCAGTTATTATCCGTACTTATTTATTGGTGCTATTATTCTTCCTCGCTGGGTTAAGAAAAATGTACTCAATAAACAATAAAATATGGCAGCATATTTGTTATGTTCGCAACGCTTTAAAAATCATAATTCAGAAATCTTAAAAATCATGAAAAAATCAATTCTTTCGCTGTTTCTGGTAACACTAACCACTTTCGGTGCAATTAATGCTCAGGATGCTGCTCAGGCAAAATCGGGTTTACCGGTCGTGAATGTAAAAGCTTTAGATGGTAAAGTGGTAAGTACTTCCACAATAGTAAATGATGGTAAACCTATGATTGTTAGTTTTTGGGCAACCTGGTGCAAGCCATGTGTAAACGAACTTTCAGCTATAAATGAAGTTTATGCCGACTGGACAGCAGAAACCGGTGTTAAGCTGGTTGCAATTTCTATTGATGATGCAAGAACAATGTCATCGGTTGCTCCATTTGTAAATGGTAAAGGTTGGAACTACGATGTGTTTCTTGATCCTAATGGAGATTTAAAACGTGCCATGAATGTAAATATGGTGCCACATACCTTCCTTATTAATGGCAAAGGTGAGATCATTGATCAGCATACATCTTATGCTCCGGGAGATGAAGATAAATTATTCGAAAAAGTTAAGAAAACAGCTGAAGGTCAGCCACTTAACTAAAGTTCGACTTCAAAATTTACAGATCAATGACCTCAATTATCGGGGTCATTGGCATTTTTGCAGGATTTAGGCTATTTTCACCCTCTGCAAATCAATCTAAACACCACCACTATCGTGAAAAGCTTACGCAAAACCCTGTTAACCGCCGGGTTACTGATTTCAGCCATTGCCTCACAGGCGCAATTGCTCAATTTGCCAGCAGAAATACATGGCAATTTTCAATTTGATGCTCAATATTATATTAAGGATTCTCTGATCGGCGCACTGGATGTCCCTGAGAAAGTATTATCGAATGGTTTTGGAAACCTGAATTTTACAAAAGGGAAATTCAATGCAGGCATCCGCTACGAATCATATCTGAATCCGATGCTTGGATTTGATACCCGGTATAAAGGTTCCGGAATCACATATCGTTTTGCAAGCTATGTAAATGATGAACTGGAAATTACCATCGGTAATTTTTACGATCAGTTTGGAAGCGGATTAATCTTCAGAAGCTATGAAGAACGTGGTCTTGGAATAGATAATGCCATGGATGGAATCCGGATAAAATATAATCCCTGGAAAGGAATTTATGTAAAAGGATTTATTGGTGAACAACGTTCGTATTTCAGCAAAGGCCCCGGTATTGTTCGTGGCTTTGATGGCGAAGTTTCTCTTATGGATGCAATTACTTCTCTTAATAATTCTAAAACCAGAATTACACTTGGCGGAAGTGTGGTCAGCAAATATCAGAAAGATGACAATGACTTGTATAAACTTCCTGAAAATGTATTGGCATTTGCTTCGCGTTTAAATATTACACGAGGCAATTATTCCTTTTATGGTGAATATGCATACAAATACAACGATCCTTCACTGGTAAATGCTACTGCAATAAGTCCTTTTGGAATTTATAAAGAAGGTCAGGCACTTTATATGAATGGTGCTTATACTAAAAAGGGAATTGGTATTTCTTTATCTGCAAAATACATCGATAACATGAATTTCCGTTCCGATAGAAATGCAACTATTAATGATTTAAATCTGAGTTATCTCCCTGCTTTGACCAAACAACAGACTTACCGTCTGGCAACAATTTACCCTTATGCAACGCAACCAAATGGTGAGGTTGGCTTTCAGGGCGAGTTGTTTTATAATTTTAAACAAGGCTCAACCCTTGGCGGGAAGTATGGAACTTACATTGCTTTGAATTATTCCCAGGCCAATGGCCTTGATACTACTTCACTCAATAATGAGCTGGGTTATGAAAGCGAATTTTTTATTCCAGGTGATTCGAAATATTTTGAAGAAGTAAATGTTGAGATTCAGAAAAAAGTCAACAAAGATTTAAAAGTGATCGCCAATTATATATATACATTGTATGATAAAGGAGTAATACAAGGGCTGGGAGATGCTTATGGAACTGTTTATGCTCATATTGGAATCCTTGAAACACAGTATAAAATAAACAAATCACATAGTTTGCGTGTTGAATTACAACACCTAATGACTGATCAGGACAAGAAAAACTGGGCAATGGCGTTGGTTGAATATAGCATTTCACCAAATTGGTTTTTTGCTGCATTCGATGAATATAATTATGGTAATGACGATGAAGACCTGAGAATCCATTACCCGAATGTTTCCATGGGATTCACCAAAGGAGCCAACCGGATTACGATGGGCTATGGAAAACAGCGTGAAGGACTGTTATGTGTAGGTGGCGTCTGCAGAAATGTACCCGCATCGAATGGTTTCTCTCTTTCCGTAACAAGTAGTTTCTAAATAATTAAAGTATCAAGTAAAAAATATAATCAATGAAAGCTCTGAAATTAATTTGTCTGCCGCTATTTGCTCTACTCACTTTTCAATCGTGTGATGAAGTTGAAGCTCCTTATAAAGAAGATATTATTGTTGTTGGTGGCGATCGTAAAGTTCTGGTTGAAGATTACACCGGACATAAGTGCGGAAACTGCCCACGGGCAGCAAAAGCACTTCACGATTTGAAAGATGTTTATGGCGATCGCCTGATCATCATGACTGTGCATGCAGGTGGATTCGCCACAGTATTCCCACCTTCCGCTCCATATTATACTTATGATTTCAGAACTCCGGAAGGCACCGAACTGGATACCGACTTTGGTATCTCAGCAATTGGTAACCCAAATGGAATGGTAAACCGCAGGCAGGTGAATGGTAATTATGTTCTATCATCTACCAGTTGGCTGGGTGAAATTTCAAATGTACTCGGCGATGCATCTCCTGCTCCTGTTAAAATTGAAATAGAAAATACTTTTGATGTTGCTTCCAGAACTTTGCAGACAGAAATAAATTCAGAATTTGTAAATTCACTGGGTGGAGCACACAAACTGTGTGTGTTTTTGGTTGAAGACAGTATCATTAACTGGCAAAAAGATTACGATGCTTCGCCGGAAGATATTCCTGATTATGTTCACCGCGATGTGTTGCGTACTTCCATGAATGGAACTTATGGCGATGCTATTGCAAACACTTCTGCAGGCACCATCGATACCAAGAACTATTCTAAAACTCTTGATGCTACCTGGAATGAAAATAATATGAAAGTAATTTCATTTGTTTACAACGAAGTAACCAAAGAAATTATCCAGGTTGAGGAACATGAAGTTATTCATTAATAGAAACTAACGGTCAGAGATATGTGGAAATCGTTTTTAACAGTTTTGTTTGTTGTTGTAACAGGAGTGGCTGCTGCACAACAGTTCAGAGCAGGTCTAACGGCAGGGATTTCCGCAACACAAATATCCGGTGATCAGCTAAGTGGTTTTAATAAAGCCGGAATTGTTGCCGGTGGTTTCGTGAGCACCACGCTTTCACCCAAATTCGACATGGCTATGTCGATTCTTTATTTTCAGAAAGGAAGCAAGAAAAATTCTGATCCCGAAAAAGAAGATTATGTTTACTACCGGCTGCGACTTAACTATTTTGAAATTCCTTTGTTGTTACAATGGAAGTATAACAACAAATTAATATTTGAGGCAGGTCCTTCTGCCGGCGTACTTTTATCTTCGGAAGAAGAAGATGAATATGGAGTATTGCCATCGAGGCGACCATTCGAAGATATGGAGATAGCTGCACATTTGGGAATGAATGTAACCATCGTAAAACAATTAAGCTTCACTGCCCGCATGAGTAATTCAATTCTTGCAGTAAGGGAACATGTCTCCGGTGAGGACTACCGTTTTAATAAAGGACAGTTTAGCTCCTGCTTATTGTTTGCTTTGCAATATAAGTTTAGCGGTAAATCCGCATCAGCTGAATGAACAACGAAAAACTTAAAGTTGTAGTCGCAGTAACAGGCGCAAGTGGTTCCATTTATGCTAAGGTGTTATTCGACAGACTACAATCACTGCATGATCAGATTGAAACGGTTGGCGTATGTATGTCTGATAACGCTAAAGACGTTTGGAAATTTGAATTAGGGAATGAGCTTTACACGAATTATCCATTTCAATTTTATGATAAGAATAATTTCATGGCTCCGTTCGCTTCTGGTTCAGCAAGTTATAAAGCCATGATAATTTGTCCCTGCTCAATGGGCACACTAGGTCGCATTGCTACCGGAATTTCCAATGATCTGACAACCCGAGCTGCAGATGTAATTTTAAAAGAGCGCCGCAAATTAGTGCTGATCACCCGCGATACACCGTTAAACTTGATCCACATCAATAATATGAAGACTGTAACTGAAGCCGGTGGCATCATTTGTCCCGCCAGCCCCTCATTTTACAGCAAACCAACCAATTTTGAACAATTAGCAGCTACAGTTGTCGACCGCGCCATTGATTTGGTAGGTTTGAAAAATAATTCTTACCGCTGGAGTGAGCCAAATAATTGATTCTGTAGCCGATTACGATAGTTTTCAACATAGGCTATTAATATTTCACAAAAAAAGTCTTGCATTTAGGCAAGAATGGTAGTAAATTTAAGTTTCCATTTACAAACCCTAAGAGATGTTTGAATACACTAAGGAAATCCTGATGAAGGTAAGTTTCGACCGGGTACTATTCAGGAAGGAACTGAAGAAAGCCGTGAAATGGCTGAAAAGAGAGGAAAGAGGATTGTTAATGGTGTGGTGTATTACCACTTTTGGGCACCGGTACGCTGATATTATTGCGGAAACATTTAAGCACGTTTCCAAATAATTCTTCGCGCGGTACTTGTTTAAATACCTGTTTTTATACGGGTCAGGTTTTTTTTGATGCAGAATCAGCTATTGTAAACGATTCAAAATTATTATGCTTTTGTATGTAAATAGCTGATTGATAGATTTTTATGCATTTTTCTATAATAATGTTCCCAAAACGAGAACATTATTGATACTTTAACTACTTTTGATGAAAGTTAATATTATTAAAAAGCAAACCATTGAGGATTACACTGCAACAATCAGGCATAAAAGCTCATTCGAAGAATGGACTTCAAAAGTGAAGTTTGCAGACTGGAATATCCCGGGGGATATTTTGGCAACTTTCAGTTAAGCAGATTTGTTAGGCAAAGGAAGTAATAGAGTTGTTTTTAATATTGCAGGTAATAATTACAGGATGATTTGTAAATATTATTTTGCAAAAAATAAAAGAAAGCAAAGAGTGCAACTGTATGTGTGTCATCAATAGTTATTAATCAGATGAAAACAGAATTAAAGTACAAAGTCATAAAAAACAAAAATCAGTATAATGATTATTGTGCCAAACTTTTATCTCTTCTTGAAAGCGATCAAGAGTGTGAAGATGAAATTGAATTATTAAATGTATTAATTGAAGCCTTCGACAGAAAGAATAATTCTTTTCAGGAACTTGATCCGGTTCAATTACTTCGTACTTTTATGAAGGAAAGAAATATGAAAGCAATTGATTTAGCACTTAGTTTAGAATTAAGCAGAGGGAACTTATCTGACATATTAAATTATAAAAAAGGCATTTCAAAAGAATCAATTCGAAAATTGTCGTTAATGTTTAAAGTATCTCAGGAAGCATTCAACCGACCATATCAACTGGTAAAGGCAGTAGAATCAAAACCTGTGAAAAAATTAAAGTTTACAGTCGGAACCGGAGCCCGGAAATAGTCCATTCGCATAAAATGGACTTACTGATTCTTCAGAAATTCCAGATTTCTTTTCAATCCTTCGAAGCCCGTTCTTTGAACGGCAGAATCTTTGAATACTTTATTGAAAACGTCTTCGGTAATTTCATGCCAGTCACTTTTGCTCATTTCAAGCAACCCTTCACGGGGATGAAAAGCTGGTTCCTGAGTTGGCTTTGAAAAACGGTTCCAGGGGCAAACTTCCTGGCAAACATCGCAGCCGAAAACCCAATCATCGAAATTATTTTTAAGTGATTCTGGGAATGCATCTTTCAATTCAATAGTAAAATAGGAAATGCACTTGCTACCATCAACCACATACGGTTTAATGATTGCCTGTGTTGGACATGCATCGATGCATTTTGTGCAGGTACCACAATAGTCTGTTATGGGTAAATCGGGTTCCAGTTCAATATCAAGGATGAGTTCTGCAATGAAAAAGTAAGAGCCATTTTTAGGATTTATCAGATTACTGTTTTTTCCTATCCAGCCCAATCCGCTTTTTTGTGCCCACGCTTTATCGAGCACAGGAGCTGAATCCACAAATGCACGACCATTTACTTCTCCAATATTTTCGCGAATGAAATTTAGTAGCTGAAATAATTTTTCCTTAATCACCTGATGGTAATCTTTTCCATAAGCATAACGCGATATCTTCGGTGCTTCGGGATCGATTTGTTTTGCTTCCGGAAAATAATTTAGAACAAAAGAAACAACTGATTTTGCACCATCAACAAGCAAACGAGGATCAAGACGCTTATCAAAATTTCTTTCCATGTACGACATATTGCCATGCATGTTGTTTTTCAGCCATTTTTCAAGTCGAGGTGCTTCCTGTTCTAAAAAACATGCGGAAGAAATTCCTGTGTGAGAAAAGCCAAGTCGTTTTGCTTCAGATTTTATAAGACTAGTAGCTGTTGAAGTCATCGGTTATTCAAAATAGCAACGCTCACATCTCATTTTTAATCCTTAATTTTTAATCCTATAATCCTTAATTCTTAATCCTATTGAAAATTGGCATTTTTGCGGAATACTAAATAGCTTTTTTCGCTACTTTTATTTATCATCTATCATCTATAATTTATCATTGTAACGAAATTATTATTCTGAAGACAAATCCTATAATCCTTAATTCTTAATCCTTAATCCTTAATCAAACAGGCTTCCCGGGGGGCCGGTTCTTTTCTTACCCAGATGTTTGTATGCTTTGTCAGTAATTTCCCGGCCTCGTGGAGTACGTGTGAGGAAACCTTCCATAATTAAGAAGGGTTCATATACTTCTTCAATAGTTCCGGCTTCTTCACCAACTGCGGTCGCAATGGTATTGATACCAACAGGGCCACCTTTAAATTTATCGATGATCACAGTCAGAATACGATTATCCATTTCATCTAAACCATGAGCATCTACATTAAGAGCATTCAGTGAATAATCTACTATTGGAATATCGATATGACCAGAGCCTTTAATTTGAGCAAAGTCGCGGACTCTTCTCAACAATGCATTTGCAATACGTGGTGTTCCTCTGCTACGTCGGGCAATTTCATAAGCTGCAACATCATCAATTGTAACTTTCAGAATATCAGAAGAACGAAGTACGATCAGTTGCAACAGTTTCGCATCATAATATTCGAGGCGGGAATTAATGCCAAAGCGTGCTCTTAAAGGTGCAGTAAGTAAACCCGATCGGGTAGTAGCACCAACTAAAGTAAATGGGTTTAATTTTATTTGTACAGAGCGTGCATTTGGTCCGGCATCAATCATAATATCGATTCGGAAATCTTCCATGGCTGAATATAAATACTCTTCAACCACAGGACTCAACCGGTGAATTTCGTCGATGAATAAAACATCATTCGGTTCCAGGTTAGTAAGTAATCCTGCAAGATCACCGGGTTTATCGAGTACGGGACCTGACGTGATGCGAATATTCACACCAAGCTCATTGGCAATGATGTTTGCCAATGTTGTTTTGCCCAATCCGGGAGGGCCATGAAGCAGTACGTGGTCTAATGATTCGGATCTTAACTGAGCTGCTTTAACAAAAACCTTGAGATTTTCAACCACTTTTGCCTGTCCGGTGAAATCACCGAATTCAAGGGGCCGGAGTACTTTTTCCATCTCACGATCCACATTCTGCAATGCGTCTTCTCTGGGGTCGAGGTTTTGGTTCATATAGCAAAGATAATAATTAATTGGGGTTTACAGGAAAGTCCAGGCCATTACTGCACGATCATCACTTGCCGAAAGCAACAACCCATCTGGAAGAAAGAACAATTTATTCACGGAGTTAACATGGCCTTCATCTGAAATTTTATCGATTCGTTTTATTATTTCGAAAGATGCAGCATCCCAGATCTTAATGGTTTTATCACGACTGCCGGTGGCAAATATATTTTGTGTCGGATGAAAGACAATAGAATAAATAGCATAATTATGCGCCGGAATTTTTTGTGTCATTTTATAATTATCTGTCACATCATAAACTTGCAAATGTGCATCGCGTGATCCGCTGAATAATTGGTTTCCATCGCGACTAAATGCAAGCGCATTAACGGAAAATCCGGGTTGATGAGCTTGCCATAAATGAATAAGTTTTAAATCAGGTAATGAAAAAATTGCGATACTTCCGTCAGCAACACCAATTGCCACCATTTTCTCCTGTGGGTGAATAGCTGCTACACGAAGTTTGCCATCTCCAATCTGTATAATTCGTTTTAGTGATAAATCATTTTCATTGATCACGCCCAGAGTCCCATCCCCACCAAGGGAAAAAATTAAATTGCTTTTAGGTGCTTGAGCCAAATCAAAAATCGGAGACTTGTGATATTGCAGTAAACGTTCTTCTTTACGCGAATTCAAATTGACCACATGTATACCACCTGCTGCTTGTCCAGCTAACAACAATTCTTGTTGAGGTAATTTCAACAACGAATAAATAATTTCAGTAGTGCGGGCGACAACACTTCCATTTTCGGGATTAGCTGTATCCCACTCAGCAATACAACGATCACCGCCGGCAGAAAGGAAATTCGAGGAATTTAAAGCAGGTGATAACGCATAAACCGAACCGGTATGTCCGGTGAAGTCCGCTTTTTTGCTGATCTTCATGGTATCATTCATGCCTCAAAAATACCGAATGTTGGCAGGTTTCTGTCGAATGGGCAGAAAATTGTGCGATGAAATGCGACTTTTACTGCCATTTGGTGTTAGAATGTTTGCATCCAAACCTCATGGAATGGTTTTAGTGCAGCTGAAATATCAAATTTGAAAGATGGATCAGGAAGTCAAGAGAATGATAAAGAGCTTTTGCCGGGATTGGCATTAGTAGCTGCTTTTTGGCTGGTGAAATGGCTCGAGATCCAATCGGGGTATTTACTTACAGAATATGGGGTGCTTCCACGAACCTTAAGCGGACTTAAAGGTGTGATTACCAGTCCGTTTATACATGGTGATATGAAGCACCTGATTTCTAATTCACTGCCTTTACTCGTATTGTTATCGGGTTTATTTTATTTCTATAAAGCAATGGCTTATAGGGTGTTTGCCGGTATTTTTCTCCTTGGCGGGATATGGTTGTGGATCGGTGGCCGGGAATCATATCATATTGGAGCCAGCGGACTCGTATATGGATTAACTACTTTCCTGTTTTTAAGTGGTGTGGTTCGAAGGGAAGCAAGGTTGATGGCACTTTCACTTTTGGTGGTATTCCTATATGGAGGGATGGTATGGGGAGTGTTCCCGCTATTTAAAGGAATCTCATGGGAAGCACATTTATTTGGTGCTTTTGCAGGAATTTTATTCGCTATTGTTTATCGTAAAGAAGGGCCGCAACGAAAAATATATGAATGGGAAAAAGAAGGAAATGATGATGATGTTGATGATGGGCCGGATGCCTATTGGAAAATTCCCACTACACAGGTAACTTTACCTCCTGCACCCGAACCGGAAGAGGTTAAGCCGGAGCCGCCTCCTGTTACCATTCGTTACATTTATACCACACCGGAAAAACCAAATTCAACTGATGAAAAAAATTGAGCATATAGGCATAGCCGTTAGAAATCTGGAAGTTTCAAATAAACTGTTCACTAAAATTTTTAATAAAGAACCATACAAGATGGAGGTAGTAGAATCGGAAGGCGTTTCAACTTCTTTTTTCATGACAGGAGAAAATAAAATCGAACTGCTTGAAGCTACTAATCCCGATAGTCCAATTGCAAAATTTATTGAAAAAAAAGGCGAAGGAATTCATCATATTGCTTTTGATGTGGAAGACATTATTGCTGAAATGAAACGGTTGGAAGCAGAAGGATTTGTTTTACTGAATAAAGAACCGAAGCCGGGTGCCGATAATAAACTGGTTTGCTTTTTACATCCTAAAGGAACGAATGGAGTTTTGATAGAGCTTTGTCAGGAGGTTAGGTAGTTAATTAGGTGGTTAAT
Organism: Bacteroidota bacterium; assembly: GCA_016713525.1. GTDB lineage: Bacteria > Bacteroidota > Bacteroidia > AKYH767-A > OLB10 > JADKJB01. The sequence continues at coordinate 225,897 of JADJOZ010000033.1, forward strand.
TAAGTGGTTAATTAGGTAGTTAATTAGGTAGTTAATTAGGTGGTTAATTAGGTGGTTAATTAGGTAGTTAATTAGGTGGTTAATTAGGTGGTTAATTAGGTAGTTAATTAGGTGGTTAATTAGGTAGTTAATTAGGTAGTTAATTAGGTGGTTAATTAGGTAGTTAATTAGGTGGTTAATTAGGTAGTTAATTAAGTAGTTAATTTTTTTAATCGCCTCCGGCTCTTTGCTAGTTTTCGCCTTCGGCTCTTGGATTATTTATTATGTCGCCTTCGGCTCTTTTTGCGTTTTCGCCTTCGGCTCCTGTAATATTTATTTTCATGATTTATGACCCTTTTAGGGGATCTAAAATGAGAAAGATCGACCTTGATTGATCAAAATACACTTTTTAGGGGATTTTATATGATTCTAAAATATTGGAGTTTTGTAGCATTCGAAATTCTGCTCACAATAAAATATGTTCAGTCATGTATAAAGTTAAATTCATTTCCACATTAATTTTGCTGCTAATGTGGCAACTTGGGATCAGTCAAAAAACACCTGCAGTAAATGCAGTACCTATGGCCGACTCATTAGTTTTTTCCAGTGCAGCAGCAGTATCTAATACTACAATTACTTATAATTGGTCTGCAAAAAAATATTACTCAATTCGTGCAGGCAATATTAACTTTCCTCTGGAAACCTGGAATGAAACGGGAGGGTTATCAGTTTACCAGGATACTGCAGGGTTAGATTCACGTGGTATTTGGTGGAACCCTAATTTAAATCAACTGGAAAGAAATTGTTTCAATTCAATTGGTTGGAGTACGATTCAGTTAAATGGTTCAAACAACGCAACAAAAAATTTTACCATGCTTTTCACAGGATTGAATCAACCAAATGGTCAATCTTGTGGTGCCTATGATTTTAAGACAAATACGGTTTTATTTTGCTTCGGAGGACCAATGTATGTTTATGACAGAAATACGGCTTTATTGAGCGGTATTATTCCATTAACCGGTATTTCTTTTACAACGGTTAATCAGGTTGCAATTATGTATACCGGACAAATTGGCTATGAAATTGCGTTGCTCGATTATACCGCTAAACGTATCTATTTGTTTGATAGAGTAACCGGAGCATTGACCGGAGTAACACAATTACCCGCAAGCGCTATTACAACGGCATCCTATAGAGTAGGATATACCAATCAAAGGTTGTGGTTGTTCAATGCTTCGGTAAGAACCTGGAATAGTTACTACATTTGGAATGAGCCGCTACCCGTAGAGCTGGTCCATTTTACTGCAAAAACTTCTGAAAGCAAATTAGTGAAATGCGAATGGACAACCGCTTCGGAAGTTAACAATGATTTTTTTGAAGTTCAACGAAGTGCAGATGGACAAAATTTTGAAACAATTGGTCTTGTAGATGGAACCGGGAGCACTTCTTCCTACTCCAATTACAATTTCATTGATGCAATGCCATTACAGGGACTTAATTATTACCGGCTTCGCCAAAATGATTTTGATGGAAACTTTGAATATAGCGAAATTGTAAAAGTTGAAGTAGCTTCTGAAATATACAGTGTGTTTCCGAACCCGGTCAAAGAGAAATATTATCTGAAATTGGATGAAGCAGACAAATCTGGTATGCAAATTATTCAACTGCATAATGCTTTAGGTGAAATTGTATTAAGTAGAAGAGTTGGAGAGAATGAGAAAAGTGTTGAGTTGGATCGAGGAAGTTTCCCTGCGGGGAGTTATTTCCTGTCGGTGCTACAGGATGGAGTAAAACGATATTGTGTCAGGATAAGTTTTGAATAATAGGATGGGTTGCTGGATATTTAATTTAGTTACCAGAAAGAGTCTTAAATTAACAATTGTGCGGCTAGTTATAATTTTAAATACCCATATTGCTGCATTTCTACTTAATATTCTTTCACAAATTTAAGTGTAAACTGTTCTTTGTCGGTGATGATTTTGACAACGTAAATTCCGGTTGCGAATCGGCTGCAGTTTATTTGTTTGGAAAGTGTAGCGTTGTATACATTTTCAATCTCATTTGCAAGAACCCGTCCGGTTTGATCTGTGATGAAAATCGTTGTTGATGTGGCTGTTAAATTATTTGCATGGATTTCGATAAATTGGGTTCCGTGATTATAATTAATGTAAACGTCATCAAATTGGTATCGCTCTTGTGGCTCGAACGGAGGTATGCATGGAATTTTAACCTTAACTGGATGTGATGTAAGCAGTGAGGGACAAAAAGGATCTGAAACGCTGACGGAATAATTCCCTTTTTTAGTTACTACAAGACTTTGACTGATTGCTCCGGCAATAATATTTCCGTTTCTATTCCATTGGTAAGTTGTTCCTGAAATTCCTCCAGCTGTTAAAGTTACGCTGTCACCTTGGCAAAAAGAAAGTGGTCCAGAAGCGGTTATGCCAGGAGCTATACAACCAACCTCGACAAAAGAATGGCCAGGTGACCAACCTGTGATAGCCATTTCTAAGTCTATTTTTTTAATACAAGTATCACTAAGTAAATCATATTCAAAAATAGTTCCCCGACTATTGGCAGCGCCTTTTGAAGTCATCCCATATAATTTATTATTAGAAGCATGGCAAAGAGTACCGGTTGGATTTTTCCCATGTAATGCATCTACAAAATTAAATTTATTGGTAACAATATTATTTGCAATATCATATTGAATAATTGTTCCGCAACTATTGGCGCCTCCGCCATAGGTTAATCCAAATAAATAACCTGGAGAAGTTTCAATAAAGGCCCCCTTTGGATAAATTCCGAGTGTTGAATTCAAATCAATTTTTTTTATAAATGTACCCGTAGAAATATCATATTGAAAAATTACACCAGCATCAATTGCCCCTCCTTTTGTTGTCATGCCATATAATTTACCGTCCGATGCTTCGAAAAGTGGACCTTCTGGCAAATTTCCTGTGGTGTCGATCAGGTCGATTTTTTTAGAAAAAATATTACTTACATAATCGTATTGAAATAGCACACCATAATTAGCATTTCCTCCCAGAGAAGTCATCCCATATAGTTTACCATCTGATGCTTCAATGAGCGAACCTCTTGGATTAATTCCATTAATAAATGAAAAATCAAATTTTTTAGTATAAATATTTGAAGTGATATCATATTCAAAAATAACGCCATCATCATTAACTCCTCCTGAATAAGTCATTCCATACAATTTTCCATTGGAGGCTTGTATTAAGGATGAAAATCCATTTCCTGTTGAATCCTGAAAATCGAACTTTTTTGTATGAACATTACTATTGTAATCATACTCAAATAGAACGCCCGAATCATATAATCCACCAGAGTACGTCATTCCATAGTATTTACCATTGGAGGCAAGTAAAAGTTTTCCACGGCAATCAGACCCATTTGATGCATTCAAATCAATTAGTTTCTTAAAAATATTTGAATTTACATTATATTCAAATATTGTTCCGTAGGAGATACCCCCTTGAGTTGTAGCGCCGTATAATTTGCCATTATTTCCGATAATTAGAGCACAATCTGGATTTTTACCATCTGTGACGGAAAAGTCGAATTTTTTTTGAAATATATTGGTTAAGTAGTCGTATTCATATATCACCCCTACATTATATATTCCACCTTCATAGGTCACGCCATAATATTTTCCATTTTGAGCTTTCAATAAAGAATTTCTTGGTAATTTACCATTTGGAGAAGAAAAGTCTATTTTTTTTATACAGGTAAAAGTACTATAGTCATATTCAAACAGTACTCCACAGTCATTGTTTCCTCCAAGGGAGGTTACACCTAACAATTTAGAACCACCTGCATTTACAAAAGCACTCAAAGGATTTTTTCCATTAGATCCATTGAAATCTAATCTTTTATAACAAGTATCCAAAATCAAATCATATTCATAAATAACACCATAATTTTTTGCGCCACCATTCATTGTTGTTCCTATTAAACTTCCTGTAGGGGTTTCAAAAAGTCCTCCAACTGGTTTATCCCCAAAAGTTTGACTAAAATCGAATTTGTTAGTGAATGTATTAGTATTTATATCATATTCGAATAATGTTCCTCTATTAAAAGAGCCACCATTTGAAGCTACTCCATATATTTTCCCATTTGATGCTTGAATAAGGTTAGATTGAGGATAAGATCCGCTGATTAATGGGTTAAATGAAAACTTATTCGTATAAGTATTGGTTTGAATGTCAAACTCGAAAATAACACCACCATTGGAGGGGCCTCCAACAACAGTTGTTCCATATAGTTTCCCGTTGGAAGCTAAAAGAAGGGTGCCATTAGGTTGACTCCCTTCAGAATAAATAAAATTATATAACACTTTGTAAGTATTCGAAATGAGATCATAGCGAAAAATAATGCCTGTTCCATAAGTCCCCGAACTGAAAGTGCATCCGTAATAAAAGTTCCCAACTTTTGTTAAACCTCTTACTCCTAAACCAGGATTCCCTGGAAGGTTGTAAACACTTGCAAGACTCGTGTCCCCTCCACTATATTTAAATATGGTCCCAAACTGGCTTCCGCCACGTCCGCAATTTCCTAACAACTGCGGCTGCGCATAAATGTGACAAGAAAGAAATGTGAAAATGGCGAGAAAATAGTTAATGATTTTTCTGTTCATATGTTGAAATGGCTTTATCAAATGTACTAAAAATCTGTAATTAAACAAATTTGTGTCTTGTATGGTGAATCATTTCGATTATTAGATCTTCATATAAATTATAGCTGAGATATAAGCATTTGTTGTAGAGAGATAAAAATGCTGGGTGAGGGTTGGATAAAAATAGGCTAAAAACTTGAATAACAAATATATATAAGTATTAAATTATCAAGGAAAATACATGAATTCAACTTTATGAAATAGTTCTTGGTTGGCTAAGTATATTTTGTTCGATTTTCAAATATTGATAACTTTTGAAAACACTTCTTCAACTTTTTCCTGATCCTTAAGATGCCATGCAGTTAAACCATATTTTTTAGCACCTTCAATATGCTGAGGTGAATCATCGATGAAAACCGTTTCTGCTAAATCTAGATTATTTTCTTTAACAACCAGATCAAATATTTCCGCGTTTGGTTTACGTAAGCCTACGTTGCACGACAAATAAATTTTATCGAAGCAACTTTCGAAAGTTCCTACTCCATGCGTATCGGAAATAATTTTAGAGAATGCTTTCACATGAATTCGGTTGGTATTGCTGAGTAAAAAAATACGATACTTCGGACGTAAGCTCTTTAGCCATTTCATTCTTGAAACTGGAATATTAATTAGCATGGCATTCCATGCATCATCAATTTGTTCATCACTTATTTTATGAGTGATGTGCTTACGGATTTCTGAGCGGAATTGGTCGTTCGTTAAATGACCGGTTTCAAAATCATCAAAAAAATGATCTTGTTTCTTTTTTGAATAAATTTCATCAAAATTGGTAACCCCGATTTTTTTGAATGCCTCTGCAGTAAAATTGTAATTAATATCGATTATTACGGCTCCGAGGTCGAAGATGATGTTTTTCATGGAAGAAGTGACAAGTGGCAAGTGACAAGTGGCAAGCGTAGCCCTGAGCTAAGCCGATGGGTGGCAAGCGTAGCCCTGAGCTAGCCGATGGGTGGCAAGCGTAGCCCTGAGCTAAGCCGATGGGTGACAAGCGTAGCCCTGAGCTAAGCCGATGGGTGACAAGCGTAGCCCTGAGCTAAGCCGATGGGTGGCAAGCGTAGCCCTGAGCTAAGCCGATGGGTGACAAGTTAATTGGGTTCAAATGTACAAAGGATTGACCTATCAGGAAAGTACATTGACCATACATATTGTGGCGTTTGTCATATTTATATCAAAGAATTCATGATTTAGTTTAATTTAATCTGGTGGTTACCAATTACTTTAACTGAAAGATATGATACGTAAGGAGCTTTATTTTCTGATATTACCATTTTTGGTTCACTCATTTTCTATTGATGCACAGTCAATAATTATGAATCCTGACATTCAACATGAACAGCTTATGGAAGTTCAACCTATGGCTGTTCGTATTGCGAAATGTGATGGTGATGGACATTTATATTATATTTCGTTTAACGGCGATGTTTATCGTATCGATCAGGAGCCTGGTCTGCCGGCAACAGATGCTTTAATAGCAACAGAAGCCGACCATGGAATTAATTATTTACAGGGACTTGCAATAAGTGACAGCACCATTTACTTAAGTGGAAATTATAAGGAAGCAGGTGTCCCAGGATATGGGATTGTTGCCAGAGGCCAATTGCAAGTTAATGGAACCTGGGCATGGAGCAATTTAATGACCACACAACCATATGCAAGTTCTGCACATTTGTTTGATCATGCATTCAGCGGACTTTGTTTAAATCCTGCTAAAGATTCACTGATAGTGTGCAGTGGTTCCCGAACCGATCATGGTGAAGTTCAGGTTTCTGGGGGTATGTTTCCCGGATATCGGGAAGTCCCTTTGACTTCTGCGATTTTCCAGTTGCCGGTAACCGCTACTAATTTGATATTACAAAATGATTCAGCCTGGCTAAGTGCTTCCGGGTATGTTTTTGCAAGAGGGTTTAGAAATGCTTTTGATGTTTCATACGATAAAAATGGAAATTTATTCGCAGTTGAAAATTCAGGTGACCGCGATGATCCTGATGAATTGAATTGGATTCAGCATGGTCACCATTATGGATTTCCCTGGGTGATGGGTGGTAATTTTACCGGACAGCAATCTCTCTCATATGATCCAACTACTGACTTGCTGATCAATCATGGTTGTTTAGCCTGGCAAAATAATTTTTTCTATAATGATCCTGGATATCCTCAGATGCCTCCGGGGTTGGTGATTACTCAGGGACTTCGTAATTCCGGTCCCGATGTAGATATATGGCGAAGTCCTGCAACCGGTAATGTAATTGATGTAAGCAACTCCCCTGGTTATCAAATCCGAACATTCACTTCTCATAAATCGCCATTAGGGTTTAGTTTTCGATAAAACAGATGCATTGGGTGGAAATTATACCGGAGATGGATTTGTGCTTGGCTATACAATGGGATGTTCCGATTCATCAGGTTATGTTTCAGGTTACGGATTGGCTCCAGCAATGGATGTTGGTGAAGACTTACTTCAAATGAAATTTACTTTCGATCCTTTATTTAGTGATTACATAATTTCAACTACCCGTATAGCATCCGGATTTAAAAGCCCGGTTGATGCTGAACTGGTTGGGAATGTACTTTATGTTATTGAAAACGGATATCCGGGTGGTGCAAATATTCCCAAAATATGGAAGTTGACTTTTCCGAGTAATACAACCGGTATTCAAACCATCCGGAAAAATGAGAGATTAATTTATCCAGTGCCATCAAGTGGAATTGTTAATGTGCAAGGTGGATCAACAGGTGATGTGATTATTATTTCTGACCTCACTGGAAAATTATTGCAAAATATATTGCAGATTCAAGTACAATACAAATGAATTTGAGTCATTTGACTAATGGCTATTATCTGGTAAATATTTTTGATAACGATCAAAAGATCTATAACGGAAAAATCATTATTGCCGGCAATTAATAGTATTTAAAATTTTAAGAAAGCTCCTTTTTTGTTCATATATGGGGAAAATAATTCCTGATATGAAAATATTTCCCCTGTTTAAATCATTTTATTTGAATTTATGCATAGGAAAATTCTGGCACAATAATTTATATATATCTACTGTAAAAGTTTTTTGCTTAGGAGTGATTTCAAAAATGAGGTCTGAGAAAACATCCTCAAAACTTGAACTGGGTAATTCCGGCGAAAGGAAAGCAGATAACGGACACACAACCTCCGGTGTAAAAGCCGGAGGTTACTTTATACTACTAAAAAAAGTTATCATGCAAATAAATCCACAAAAACCCGAAAAGGATATTCCTGCAAAACCTGATCATAATCCTGATCCAACTAAACCGTCTCCGGCAAATGACCCTGCAAAGGTAGATCCTACCAGAATTGAGGAGCCGGGACAAAATGATCCAACGCGCATCGATAATCCACCTCCTTTTAAATCCACAAATTCCTTCAGTTCCTCCTCAGGAGGAGCAGGAAATTCTAAAAATTCTTTTAAGCTTTTCTTAGCCATTAATTATTTCACCACCATTTACATGAATCATTTGCCCGGTGATGTAAGAACTTTCATTGCTTGCAAGCCCACACATATGCAGGTGCCACTTCCTGTGGATAACCTGCTCTTTTTAAGGAAGTATCTTTACCAAATTTTTCAAGATGCGATTTGTCAAATGCATGCACTACAAGTGGTGTCCAGATCGGGCCAGGGGCTACTCCATTGACTCTTATTTTTTTCTTCGCAAGATTTTGTGCAAGCGATCGGGTAAAAGTAACCACAGCACCTTTTGAAGCTGAATAATCTAACAAATGATCGCTGCCCCTGTAGGCTACAACTGACGCAGTATTTATGATTACACCGCCTGGTTTCATGTATTTAAGTGCTGCCTGGGTAAAGTAAAATAAAGGGAAAATATTAACAGCAAATGTTTTTTGAAGTTGATCGGGTTCTATATCATTTGTGGCAGGCGATTCTTCATGTATGCCTGCATTATTAACTAAAATATCGATATTTTTAAACTTTTTATAAACTTTGTGAATTGTATTTTACAAAAGCCGGCTTACGGATATCTCCCTGATCAACATACACTTTACACCTTCATTTTCTACAAGATATTTTGTTGCTATTGCATCTTCATCACTTTGAAGATAAACAATTGCAACATGTGCTCCTTCACGGGCAAAATGAATGGCAACAGCTCTGCCAATTCCACTATCTCCTCCTGTAATTAGTGCAACTTTATCAAAGAGCTTATCAGTTCCAATATAATTCTTGCTGATATATGGTTTATCAAGGTGCTTTTGAAATTTTTCTTTTGTCTTATCACCACTTTTTGATATATCGGTGAGGTTAGATCTTGATCCGCTGTTCTTTACTTCAGTTTTCTTTTTCATATCGAATAATCTGGTGTTCATTAATTTACATGTAATAATTATGCCAATACTCTTCAAAGGCGCTTTGGGTAGAAAATTACTCTCTTTTGAACTCATAGAGTAATTCATACCGCAAGTTTTGAAATCCTGGTTTGAAAAATAGTATGGAATCAACACTTTAAGTTTGGCATAGATTTTATTATTCTATATAAAAATAACTAATTATGAACGAACTAATTCAACCATTTGAAAGAATAGAACATGATTTGACTGGATCGGCGTCGCTCGATTTCAGGGATGATTCAGCAAAAAAATTAATGGAGATGGTGGTGCCCGGAGTTGACCTTTCCCGCTTTGAACTAGCCGCTGTGAAATTATATGTTGCAGGAAGAAAGCCGGTATTAACAATCTATGCTTTGGTGCACTCTGAAAATACTTCAAATCCAGCAATTGAAACCCCGGTTAGAAAATTTAAAGTGCCTATTAGCTGGACACAATTATTTGAATATGTGAGAAGTTTTGATTTGGTTGTGCATAATGGCAAAATTAACATGGAAGAAATGAGAGTAGATCGAAAGTAAATTTTTATTTGACTGCAGACTCTATTAATAATAACATTGCTTTTACAGCTTTTTTCCTGATTTGTAAAGGGGTTCCATTAAATCGTTTACGCTTTGAAATTATATTGTTGCCGATATAAACACTTAAGAAAATTGTTCCGGTAGGATGTTTTATTGTTTTATCAGGTGTCGATAATCCTGTGACGGCACCATAAATATCTGCTTTAATAATTGAGAAAGATTTCTGCACAATATTTCAGTAACTTGTTTCGAAACAGGTGAGTATTTCAGTATTAGTACTGGAGAAACTTTCAACAAGCCAATTTTGACATCGGTATCATAGAAACAATCGAACCGGCAAAGAAATAACCGGTTCCTTTTATGGTATTTAATTTTGAAGCAATCATACCACATGTAACACTTTCCGCAAAGGCCATTCGAAGTTTTTGGCTTTTACATTTTTTATTACTCTGTTGATAGTAAGGGCCATTTAACAAATACTTGCAGGATTTTCGAAAAATTATTTATCTCACTATTCTCATTCCCTGATACATCCAAATAATGGATTCCCTGGATTTAGCATTAGATTTTTTGACATGTGCCTTGAGCCGCTTGATATTTAATGTCCCGGTTTCGACAATTGCTCGTGTCAGATCGTTGAGTGATACATTCCATTTGTTTGATAATTCATGAAGTTGCGAGAAATCATCAAGCTTTATTTCCTGGTCTTTATTTAAGAATAGGTTCATAGCGTTTCTTTTATTTGAGTTTTGTATTTATCAAATTCAGTTGCTTTAATTTTATAATGATTTAAGTTAGAATTCGCAGGTCCGTTAATGACAATTCCTGTTTGTGTAAAGCGACTACCATGACATGGACAATCCCAACTGTTTTCATCCCTATTCCACTTTATAGTGCAACCCAGATGCGTACATTCTGCGGAAACTAAATCAAGCCATTCATAATTATTCCTTGAAACAGCATATTTGGAGCCATCAATTTCAATAATTTTACCCTCACCCGGAGCAATCATTTCTATTGAATCAACAATATCTGAATCTTTATTTTTATAGTAATCGGTTAAGCCTTTAATAAATTCCTCTAAAAATACTTTCCCTGCTTTTAATAGTTTGCATCTGGAAGGTTTATAGAGTTCGGCAAACTCGTTCGGTTTTTCATTTATGAGATCCGGAATAATTGACCCAGCCATTACTCCGTAAGTCAAACCATTGCCGCAATCACCGGTAACAATATATATATTGCCATGATCGAAAGGGTTTTTACCTATAAAGGCTAGAGAATCGTAAGAATATAAAACCTGGCCCGACCATTCATAGGCAATACTTTCAATTGGGAACCGCTCATTGACCCATTGGATGAGTCTTTTGTATTTTAATTTTCTTCAGGGTAATCGGTAGCTTCAATCAAACCGGTAGGATGATCTTCGCCACCACAAATAAGTAAGTCATATATTGTATTGTATTCACTTAGCCTAACGTAATGGTAAGGTTGAAAGGAAGCATCTTTTTCTGCACTCCGGTGTCCCAGAATAACAAATCACTAACTGAATCCTTTTTAATTAATGCTCCAATAACATATGTTCTGTAAGGAAATTGGTGCAGGTGCATCATGTATTTATTATTTACCGGTGAATTTGTTGCCACAACAATATGTTTAGCTGTAATTCTATATTCTTCACTCGTGACAGCACCTGTACTATCAATAGATTTGGCATGTCGATGTATATTTTTCCGCCCTTTTTACAATGGCATCAGCAAGTCCGTTAATGTATTTTATTGGATGAAATGATGCCTGATTTTTAAATTCCTAGACAGGGTCCGGTAATATTTTTAAAATAGCAAAACAAATTCCTGAAAAGTTACATCGAGGCCAGCTTCTTTTGCAGCATGATATTCTTTTGCCAGAGATTCCGGTTTATCGGTTTCATGAAGAGACAATTGACCACTCAACCTCTTAAAATCACATTCTATCAGCTCTGCCTTTATTATTTCTTCAATAGTGTCAATAGCTTTCATGTGACTGGAAGCTATCAGTTTAGCCTGTTCTTTACCATAAATCGTTTGCAATTCAAAATAGCGGGTATCTAGTACTGCTGATAAATGCACTTGTGCGACCTGTTTCTCCACTTCCAATTATACCATCTTCTACAACAATAACCTTTCTTCCTTCCTTTACCAGTTGATATGCAATACTCAAACCTGCTATTCCTGCACCTACGATGAGAATGTCGGTTTCAGTATCCATTGTCAGAGGAGTATATTTATTTTGACGGCTGGTTTCCGACCAGTAACTAAAATTGCTGCCTGCGGTTACCTGACCTGTTTCTTTGTTCGTTTTCATTGTATGCTGTTGTTATAGAACCTTTTGTCACCATACCAGTGCAAAAACAGTTCCACTTGAAATATGCTTTGAAATTGAGGAAAGCAATAATATGTTACCCATTTTGTTGAAAATGGTCAACAGGTTGGTTTTAGTTCAGGATGGATATTTGGATTGCTCTATAGCTGTATTGATAAATAGTTTTAAATGGAGCGGTAATTGATAATAATAACAATAAAAAACGATATGTCTGAAAAATTCAAAAGCAATTTGGTGTTTGGTTAAATTCTAATCATGCTATTGTTGTAGGTAAGGGCAAATGGTGGAAATGGTGAATTTATAGTATTGCTGAGGAAAAAGGGGATGGGAGCACCAGCAATTCCAGCGAAAACACAGCGAACAATGCGGACAGAGCTTCTCAAATGAAATTTTTTAAGTAGATAACTTCACACATGCAGAATGTTGACGCGCTTCACATTACAGGTACCGGAGTTGCACAGGAACAATTCATGCATTATCTGGCCGCTACTCCTCAATACAAGAAAACTGTCACGGAACTTAGCACCTCCAATGAGATGAGCAAAGAAAGTCTGGTGGAATTTATTAGCGAAAAGTTTGTGTAAATCAATATTTTTCTATGAAAAATTATGCAAAGAAGTAGCTTGTAGAAACGAGTTACTTTTTTGCTTGTTTTAATTATTTCAGATTTTAAGCAAAAAGTTTATCAGCGTTCCTTCACGAATTTCCGCGAAAGGATTTTATTGCCTGCAATTATTTTTACTATGTATAAACCTTTGGCAAAGGCGGAGCAATCAACATTTCTGGAAATTGAATTATTTGATATACCGGATTTTTCGTTTAGCAAAATTCTACCGGTAGCATCTGCAATTAATAGGTTATAAGGTTTCAGAGGTCAAATCGGTCGCCATAATTTCAAATTGTTGTTGCTGCGAATCGTAATTAAGGAAAATATCTGCATCGGTTAACGTTGATGATAATTTATCCTGGTTATCGAATGGTGGGAGGCAGGGGAATTCGGACCCGAACAGGATTGGAAGTAAACAGCAATGAACAGGTTGTGTCAGTAACCGATACTGAATATTTTCCTGGTAGTTTGACAGTGAAGTTTTGAGAATTTGCACCAGCTATGGGATTGCCATTTCGGTGCCATTGAAATGAATTTGAGTTGCTTCCAAAGGCACTTAGAATAACACTGTCGCCCTGACAAAATGAAACCGGACCGGATGCCAGAATTCCTGGAGCAATGCAGCCAACTTCCTGGATTTTTAAACCTGGTCTCCAGCCTGTCGCAATAGGTTCCCAGTCCAACTTATGAGTGTACAAACCGGTAGTAAGATCAAACTCAAAAAGTCCTCCAATATCATATACATTGCGGGTTTTTGTTGAGCCATAGAGTTTACCATTGGAGGCATAGACTAAACTACCTACAGGATCACACCCGGTAGGTGCAGAAAAACTATACAAGATGCTAATCTGATTGGTGATGCAATCATATTCATACAACGCACCTTCGTTATTTTGGCCACCTATTATAGACAGTGCGTAGAATTTATTCGGGGCAACTTCTATAAATGTTCCATTATAAGCAGAAACCCCAGTGCCGTTAAAGTCCTTCTTCATGATTACGGAGTCAGTGTTTATGTCATATTCAATTATTAACCCTTGCGAAGAAGGCCCACCGCCATTTATCCCGGCATATAATTTACCTTTGAAGCTTGCACTAACCCCTAAAGGTTCAGCACCTAATGTATCATTGAAATGTAGTTTGACAACAAATGAATCAGTGGCAATATCAAATTCATAAAGAGTACCTAATCCATAATTACCACCACCATTCCGCATTCCATAAATTTTACCATTCGATGCTTCCATTATCATTCCTCCGGGCATTGACTGAATACCATCTGTAGCTGAGAAATCGTGGATTTTTGTATATACTCCGTTATTATAATCATATTCGAAAATACCCCCATAACCATAAAGTCCTCCATAGCGGGTTATTCCATAAATTTTATCATTTGATGCATGCAAAACTGCACCATTGAACTGAATCCAGATGAGTCATCAAAATTAAATTTAGTGCTCACCGCTTTGTTGTTATAGTCAAATTCAATTATGGAACCTCTGGAATGTTTACCTCCAGAACCAGTAGCGCTATAATATTTACCATTTGAAGCCAGGGCTAATCCGCCGGAAAAGTAATGGCCACCGGTCTCTCCAAATTTAAATATGAGGGAATAATTATTTGAATTCATATTGTATTTAAAAATATGCTCAGAAATTCCATAATCACCAATCCAACTAACCAATCCATAAAGATTTCCTGCGAAGTCAAATAATAATTCAATTTTGGGATTAAAACCGATAGCGTTAGAGAAGTCCAATTTTTTAATATAGGAATTAGTATTTAGATCAAATTCAAAAAGTACACCCAGATTGTTAGATCCACCTTCATAAGTCGTCCCATATAATTTACCATTGGGATGTATTGTCAGAGCGCAACGAGGGCTTTTACCCAGTGATTGTGTAAAATCAAACAACTTGGTGTAAGTATTGGTTGTTAAATCAAATTCAAATAAAACGCCACAGTTGCCAGTTCCACCTGATTTCGTGGAACCAATCAATTTAGTTGAAGTTACTTTTATAAATGATGCTAACGGAGTGCGCCTGCGCTCCCCAAAATCAAATCTTTAAATAAGGTGTTAGTGGTTATATCAAATTCAAAGATAGTTCCTGAATTGTTTGCACCTCCAGTTGATGTTAAGCCATACAAATTTCCATTGGGTGCTTCTACCAATGTCGAGTTATTTGGTCCGGTTAAAGATGGATCGAAATCATATATTTTTTGAATGACATTTGAAGTTAAATCAAGTTGCAGAATTGTTCCATTGTTATTAGCTCCATTTAAATAGGTGGTTATGTACAATTTACCATTTGAATGTTGCATAAATTCAGGGTTAGCAAATTTTCCTGAGGTGTTATTTAATTGATAGATGTTTGAAAGACTTTCATTTGACAAGTCGAATTCAAATATCGAACCGCCACCATATGTGCCATTGCCAATTGTGGATCCATACAATTTTCCATTAGAGGCAAGAAAAGGAGATGCATTCACCTGGCTACCCGAGTCACTTTCAAAGTAATGAAGATAAGTGCTTTCTTGCGTGATAAAATTATATTTAAAAAACACTCCTGAGCCATCACTACCGCCACCATATGTGCCGCCATAAAAAAAGTTGCCAAGTTTTATAAATCCAAGTGGTCCAAGGCCAGGAGTCCCGGGAATATTAAACACATCTGACAGGACAGTATCACCGGCATTGTACTTATAAATTGTACCATAGCCATTTCCTCCAACAGTATTTGTTCCAATCAGTTTTGGCTGAGCAAAAGCTTGCCCTTGATTATGAAAAGAAGTAGAGGTATTGTGGAGGATATTTTCATGTTTAAAAATTTATTTTATTATTAAAATTTAATGAAGTACATCAATTTTTCGATTTTACCCGGTTGACTTTGTTTTACCAGACACTTAATTGGAATATCAGTATTTAATTAACGTATTTCTATACCAATTTGATCCTCCTCCTGATATTTCAATAAAATAAATGGAAGAACTGAAGTGGGAAATATCTATTTCGGTTTGTGTTACGCTCTAATTATTTTTCTTTCAACATCACCTGACCTAGGCATCATGAATTGATATTTCACAATCAACTGTAAGTGGAAAATTAAAATTTATCATTATTTTATCAGATGCGGGATTTGGTAAAATACTTACATTTTTCGTAAGCGGGAATTTCATTTATATTCTGCAACAAATAATGTGTCATGAAAATATTTAACACATGAATTTGCATCAGTTACTTCTATAAAATAAATTCCTGCCTTTAAGTTAATAATTGAATCTCCTGATAAAGTTCCAAAATTTGGTGACCAGGTGATATTATAGGGCGGAGTTGCATTTTAAAATATTAAGAGCAATTATTCCGTCAGAACATCCTGCGCAAGAGGGATTAACAGAGGTGCTTGTGATTACAATTTGAGGAGGGTCAGAACCGTTATCATAAAAGTATCTGTACATCCTGTATGATCACTAAGATATAATTCAAAAACACCAGCGCCTTCGTTTACTAACGGGTTTGAATTCCATTGTAGCGCAAAGCCCAGAAATATTCATACGGAGGTGGCCACCCGATGCATCTAATTGTTATTGAAGATCCATAGTTAAAGTTGTAGCAATTTGGACTGACAACTGTGGCTGACATTGTAAAATGAGCTATCGACAGTTGCTGGAAATAGTATCGATACATTGATTTGCAGACGTTACAATTAATGTGTATGTTCCGGCACATAAGCCTGATAAATAAGGCACTGTTTCTCCGGTGTTCCACAAATAAGTAGTTTGGGGTAGGCCCTCTGTATATGAAACGGCAATATTGCCAATGCATTCATCAGCGCACATATGGTTTGTAACAACATTGATAGTTGGTGCAGTTATTTGAATAGTGTCTGATTCTATACAACCGGATGTATCTGTAAATGTATAAATATAATTTCCAGGACAGAGAGAATCAAGTGTTGTTAAGGTGTCGCCCGTATTCCATATTAATGAGTATTGTGTTGATGTGGATGGAGGAATTAATTCAATAGAACCATTGCAAATCTGACTACAGGAGTTTAGTTTATTGTATGTGATAAAACAAGGGAAGGAAATGGATTGTGATTGACTTGCTGTGCCAGAAATATTTGAGACTGAAACTGTAAAAGGACCAGCACCATTATATTGATGCAGGTATCCATCCGACCAACTACATATTGATAAAGAACATAATGATTTCTTAGTAACCTTGGTGGAAAGGTATATAAAAAGAATGAAAGCAGTAAATTTTCAAGGGAGCAATTCTTCCATCTTGTTAGCCTTATAATCAGGATAACTTCAAAAGTTTTTTAGCCAGGAAAAGGTTCTGCGCCTCGCATTTTACAGGTGCCGAGCACAGAATAAATCATGGTAGCGCGCTGAGCCGCATCATGAGAACCGGCAAAGAGGTAATTTTTTCTTCCGATAGCAACAGGACGAATGGCATTTTCTACCAGATTATTATCTATTTCCAGCCGACCATCTGTACAGTACAGCATTAATTTTTCCCACCTTGATAAAGAATAAGCCAATGCTTTTCCAATCCAGGCTTTGTGGCGGCACTTGTGTAATGTTGATTTTAGCCATTGATGCATCTCACATAAGATAGGCACGCTAAGCTCTTGTCTAATTGCGAGTCGCTCTTTGTGCGTAAGCATATTTTCTTTCGCTTTACGCTCAATCGCATAAAGTTTTTAATTTCATGCAATACCATTCAGCCCGAACTTTGTCGTTTTCAACGGCCTGATCAAAAATACCTTCGAGCGTGCGCAATGCAATGCAACAATTTTATTTCTTTCCCATCAAAAGCATCATACACACCATACCCATCGGTTTGTAAATAGCCCTTAAAATTTTTTCAATAACTCTTGCGGCCCTTC
The DNA here is from genome assembly GCA_016713525.1 of Bacteroidota bacterium. Classification (GTDB taxonomy): domain Bacteria; phylum Bacteroidota; class Bacteroidia; order AKYH767-A; family OLB10; genus JADKJB01. The sequence goes on from JADJOZ010000033.1 coordinate 243,325, forward strand.
CCTTCCTCTGCCTTTTCGATAATCAAAAGCACCAGCTTATTTATTGGATCTCGGTACACCCAGTAATAACCCCGATGACTTTCACCTTTTTTTACTTCGGTCAAGTACCTTTATGGGTGTTTCATCGACTTGAAGGTAGTCGCAGTTTAATATTTTTGTTTGCATACAATCAAATGCCGGTCTAATCCAATTACAACCGGCACTGACCCAGATAGAGATGCTCGATGAAGTGATGTCAACACCTTCTCTTATAACGTTCTATTTGCCGGTATAGCGGAAGATGATCCACATACTTTTCAATAAAAATATTTGCAAGAAGTCCAGAACTGGTATGCCTTTTCAATAGGCATACTTGGCAAATTCAATAATGATTCCTCACCATTAGCTTTGGCATATTTCACTCGTACGTATTGTCTTACAAATAGTCTTCTGGTTCATATTCCAATTGCTCAGTAATTTCTTTACCGATCGCTTTGAGTCCGGTAACAGACTCGGGTGGTTCAACAGCTACTTCAACTCTTGGCAGATGAGAAGGAAAAGGTCTCCTTCCGGATGTAACACAGGTGTTGTAGCTTCCTTTTCTTTGATAGGGAAACCGTTGTGATCGCAGGAGGAACAATTACTGTAGGGCTTTCAATCCAATTCCAACGAAATTTGTGAACTAGAATTTGAGGAACAAACCTTTCGGATTTGCTGCCATAAATTAATCGTTTGATTTGGTTGAGTTCGGCACGAAGTTGCGCTACTGAAAAATGAAGCTGTTGGTTTTGGGTAACCAGCTCTTCACGTGACATATTTTCGTATGCATTACTCACACAGCAAAGATACATCAAACAACTCCTGAAACACCTGCTACCACTGACTTTTTATCAACAAAATGATGCTTATAACGCACTCTTTTTTAACAGAAGAAAGTATAATTCCTTCAAGAATAAATTGAAGTTGATGCGGAGATATTTCCATGGCATTTTGGGATGAACCCTGCTTTGAATTTCAAAAGTCCCTTTCTCCAATCGCTTGGAAAAAATGCAAAACCATCGCCTTGCCAATGCAACAATTTTATTTTATTCCGCCCCGAGACAAGAAAATAAAAACATCACCAAAAGAGGATCCTTCCCAAATTCATTACGTACCAAACCGTTAAGACAATCGTATCCCTTTTACGCATATCGCAACTGCGGCATAAACAAAATACCGGTACCGGTCACTGAACGATAAAATCATGAATTCAATAATTGCCTGATAAAATCAGGACTCACCGAGTGAAGGATTTCAACAGCTGTTTTTCCATAGGAAATACGGGCGAAAGGACTTCGCTGATTTGATTGGCAAGGTTACTTCTGAAAAACCTTTAACCGTTGGGGCCGGTTTTGAACGAACCACCTTGTTCTTCTTTAGGAGTCAGCCAGCTCATGAAAGTATAATAATTAATGCCCTGTTCAAGGCAATACTCCTTCTTCTTTTCCGCTTATCTTCCAGTTATTGAGGTGCGCCTGGCGCTCCTGCTGTGAAATCCTCTTTTTGTGCTTTTTAACTTCCCTTTGCTTCCATGTGAAGATTTTTGTTATCTTTAACGGGCAAAAGAAAGAACATAGCTCAACTTAAATCAAGATGTAGTTCGTCGGATGGATACGATGCCAGAGTACATGACCATTGTTGATTGAAGTAGTCCCATCACCAAAATCGAAAACAACATTATCTGTTCCGATAGTGTAATCGCGGACATGAATAATTGGTAAGCCGGTTTGAGCATACAAATCGGTCAAATAAAATTGAGGCACAATTGTAGTTGGGTAATTCCCCCAGCCAAGCGAATCGTTATAGCCTCTGATATGGGTACCGGTGGAGTCATTCCATTGAACAGTACCATTTTGAAGGGACAAGTTCGAAACCAATGGTGCATTAATTGAATCTTTTATAAACGAATGAGAATTGAAATCATAAGTCCTGAAATGAACTTTGGTTCCGGCGGTTGTACTGTCAACAAATGTTATGATTCGATCTTTTATGCGAATCATACCATTTAATTCATGGTCTAAAGTATCCCGTTTCCATTCATTTAGAAATTCATCATAATATCCAAAATGATTATGAAAAGGAGCATGGTGTAGAATAGCATGAAAAATACCTTTATACATCGCGCCATGAGAATCGATTGTCTCATGGAAAGAATTCCAAGAATGCAAAATGAATTATAGGCATAAACACTAAATTTTTCACATGGACCAGGTCTGGCACATAGTAATCATCAGTCCAGAGTCGAAGGCAAAAAGCATCCTACATAGGCATATTCAATCGAATATATTGCTGGGTCAAAATACCGATTGTCCCTACGCCAATTTGCAGATCCGATTTTTCTAAAGTCATTGCCCACATTGAAATATTTGAAACACCAAATTCCCTGTACTGGATACATCCCATCCACAATCCAGTTTTTCTGATTGAAGTCATATTTAGTTACTATAGTTTTGGTGTAAAACCCCTGCTGGATTGTTAAAATAATTGACATACCGTAGCCCTGCATCATTTGCGTGTATTTGTATACTATATGACAATGGAGCACTATGGAATTGTTCAAATGCCGAAAACTGGTGAATTAAATGATCATAGGTAATATAACCAAATGCGCTGTCAGCTGGACTCGAATATTGTTGTTTGTAACCTACAAAAGCGCCGCCATTATTAGAAATAAGTAAATTAGATGGGTAGTAAGGAGTAAAATAGTATTGAATAGATGCCAGCACCGAATCGTAAACTGAAAAATAATCCGGTTTTGATTACCAGCATTATCAATAATTGCATTGATGGATACCGCTGAATATAATTTTGTGATCGGACACATTTGGTGACAAAGAGCAAACAGCTAATGAAAACTACAGTTCGTATCATTTAAGTAAAACATTTGATCAAAACTAAGTAAAAATGAGTGAATTGCGAGATTTCGGGTTTATATAAATTATAGTCACCATAATGCGAAACACACAAAATGATATGACTTGTTCTACGTTTTCGTTGTAGTCTGAACCATTGAACCAATTTTTTAATTAATTGAATGCTAGCTTGGTAAGTGCAAGTCCTTCATTAATTGCAGCGCTTAAAGTTGATGAATTTGGTACTCTGATGTAATCTGAATACCAGACGGGAATTTAGCTTCATTACCCTCTTTAGTTATGGATTTGTCATAAATTTAGGAGGTATTTGGAATAATTGATACTTTTATTAAAATTATGAAAATGAGCTATCCAAAGATTTTCCTGACAGCAATCATTCTGCTATTCATAGCAATATCAAGCTTTGCACAAATTCCACAAGTTCGATGCGGAACAATGCAGCATTTGGAATATCTGAAACAGCAAGATCCGGGACTTGAAAGTCGAATGGCAGCTGAGGAACAGAAATTGCAGGACAATATCAGTTCCGGTCGATTTCAAAGTCCTGGAATTGCAAATGCTCCAATCCTGGTGAGAGTAGTTGTTCATGTAGTATGGAATAATGCTGCTCAAAATATTTCAGATGCACAAGTGCTTTCACAAATAGATGTATTGAATGAAGACTACAACAGATACAATACCGATGCAGGGAATACGCCATCTGTTTTCACATCTGTTGCAGGAAATTCAGGAATACATTTTTGTTTGGCAACCACCGATCCAAACGGAAATCCAACGACCGGAATAAATAGAGTTCAGACTAACATTACTTCATTTGGACAAAATGATGGTGTTAAATCTTCTTTAACAGGAGGTGTTGATGCCTGGGATCCCAATACTTATCTTAATATTTGGGTTTGTAATTTGGGTGCAGGACTTTTAGGATACGCACAATTCCCAGGGGGTCCCATATCTACCAACGGTGTGGTAATTTTATTTAATGCATTTGGAAGAACCGGAAATCTAATATCTTTTTATAGCATGGGTAGAACAACAACTCATGAAATCGGACATGTTTTTAATTTAAGACATATTTGGGGAGACGCTAATTGTGGAAATGATTTTGTAGCCGATACACCTGTTCAGCAGGATGGCAATTTTGGATGTCCCACATTCCCGACAGTCTCTTGCACTAATGGCCCGAATGGAGATATGTTTATGAATTTTATGGATTATACTGATGATGGTTGTATGAATTTGTTTACGCAGGACCAGGGTACCCGAATGCGGACCAGTATTTATTCTAGTTATCCCGGTATTATTTCAAATCTCGATTGTCACTCATTACGTAAGAAAGTTTCCGGATTTGTTTATTACGATATCAATCAAAACGGCCAGCAAGATGTTGGAGAAAATGGCATGTTCAACAAAACCATTTTACGCTTACCCGACAGTGTAATAACTACTACTGACATTAGTGGAGAATTTTTCAACTACCTTCATACCGGTCCTTATGTTTTGGAATTGCAGCCTAATTCATTGTGGAATATAACAGAAGGAAACTCCGGTTACAACATTGTTGTTGATACACTTGCTCTCTGTTGTAATGATTTTGGAGTAACACCGGCTACTCTTTTTGATGATATTTCCATAAATTATTCAGCATCGCAGTATCGTTGTGGGTTTACTGTTCCGGCATGGATCACAGTAACAAATGATGGAACCAGTATAGTAAATGGAATGATCCGTTATGTGCCTCACGATTCAATGACATTTATTTCTGCAAACCCTGCCCCTGATAACGTATCTGGTGATACATTGTATTTTAATTTCTCCAATTTATTTCCGGGGCAATCATTAACTATTCAACTTTTTTATGAAATGCCACTTACACCTGGTTTGTTGTTATGTTCCAATACCGTGGCCAGCGTTTACGATGGATCAACTTATCAACCCTTCACCGAAGATCTCTATTGTGATGAAATTACATGTTCATTTGATCCCAACGATAAAAAAGTGATTCCGCCCGGTGTGCAACCCTCACATTATATTTTAAAAACGGATACCTTATTGTATACCGTGAGATTTCAGAATGAAGGAAATGATACAGCCTTTACCGTAGTCATTCGTGATCAATTGTCCAGTTTACTGAACAGAAATACAGTGGAATTGGTGGCATCCAGTCATCCGGTTATTTTTAGTATAAATACAGCAAATCTGGCGGAGTTTCGATTTGAAAATATTCTTTTGCCACATAAATCTATTGATGAATCCAGCAGTCAGGGGTTTGTTACTTTCAGAATAGTTCCATTTCAGGGACTGCCTGATGGTACTGTAATCAACAACGAAGCAGGTATTTACTTCGATTATAATCCACCTGTGATTACCAATACTGCTTTCGTAACGCTTGTGACAACAATTCCGGTGGGAATAAACGAAATTTCAGGATTTAAATCTTTGAATATTTCCCCGCAACCTTTCACTAATTATTGTGAAATAAATATCACAGATGAGGACCCGCATATTTCAGAATACCAGGTATATGACATTTCAGGCAGGAAATAACCTTTGGAACAACACTTGAGGGAATGCACAAACAAATCAGATTAAATACAGCTCAGTGGGATAAAGGAATTTATTTTATTCGGATTAAAAATTTGAATAGTGGAATTGCTCAAACTTCTAAGTTGTTGAAACAATAATTTATAGAACTATTATAGTTGAACAGTGTATGGATTTACCAGATGCCATGAATATTTTTAGTTTTGGAATGTACAAATCAGTAATCGGAAAATATTTCGTAAAAATGAGTCTGATTATTAATTCAATGTAATGATTATAAGTTTTTGGAAACAAAATTGAAATCTAAAATTTAAACAATAGCGGATATTTCTTAATTCCGAACTTCAATTTTAAAAGATTGCATCCAATTCCCAGAATAAACATTCATGAAATATATTCCTGCTAAAACCTTTTCAACAGAAAGGCTCTTTTCAAAGCAACCATTTATAACTGGTATTTCTGTAACATATATGACCCTCCCTAAAATATCTGTCAACCGCAATTGAAGTGTTTTGTCAGTTATTCCGTTTCCTGTAATCTTAAATTGTCCCGAAGTTGGGTTTGGAGAAATGGCTATTGAGTTTTCATTTTGCGAAAAGCTATTTACTCCTGTAGGGGCGATATATTCAATTAAATCACCCAATGGTTTAGCTCCATTTATTGAATCAAAGTCAAGTAATTTTACATAAGTGTTGTTGGATGGATCGAATTTAAAAATTACACCAAGTCCATTCATTCCTCCTGAAAAGGTCATGCCATACAATTTACCATCGCTTGCATTTATCAGGCTACCTTTAGGACTTTCCCCGCTTGTGCTGCTGCTGAAATCGAATACTTTTGTAACAGTACCTGACATCGTATCCAAGCTAAAAATGATTCCGTCATTATTGATTCCACCATCAGCCATTCCATATAATAAACCGTTATTTGCCTCGACAAGGTTGCAGGCAGGATGCACTCCTGAAACAGGTGAGATAAAACTGTACAATGTTTCAATTAAATTTATTGCAGGATTATATCGCATTATGGTACCATATCCAAAATTTCCTCCATTCATAGTCGTTGCATAGAGTTTTCCATCACTACAACTCATAAACCCGTTTTGGGGATTGGCTCCATTGATTCCATCGAAATTTAAAATAACGGTATACAAGCCATTATAAGAATTCAATTTAAAGAAAACCCCTTTGCCATAGATCCCTCCGGATGACGTTAAACCATACATAAAAAAATTTTAATGAATATTTCCATAAGCCAGATAACCTGTTAAGGAATCAAAGTGATGCATATTGAAATATAGCCAGGGCAAATGGTATCCGAATATTCTGCCATTGGACCCGTTACCTGTCGTATACCCATACAGGGCGCCGCTCACTCTTTGTATCAAACTTCCATGAGGCCTTCCTCCAATTGTACTATCAAAATTTAAAATTGTATTGTAATTATTATTGTTTGGATCGTACCGGAACATGACCCCGAGATTATTTGGTCCGCCACTATTGGTTATGCCATAGAAATTCCCATCTGTGGCATGAATCAAACTTCCCATAGGATTAATGCCATCAGAAATAGAAAAGGAATGCGTCAAGTTGTAATTGGTACCGTCACTGTTAATTTTAAAAATAACTCCCGAGTTATTTACCCCTCCTTCGTAAGTCATGCCCCACAATTCTACCTGACCATATGAAAGGTTGCTGAAAAATATACAGCTAATTTGAATCAGGAATATAGTAATAAGTTTCATCGGCAATTGCTTTGACGTTACACAAATATAAACAACACCTGTTAATTAAGCAAATTACAAAGATGATGAAGTATATAGACGATTTTAGTGAGATAAAAGGGGATTTCTGGAATCCCTGACTTACCATTCAGGGGAAAAACAAATGATCTTTGAAAGTCCAAATGGATTCAAGAATTTCCAAATAAAACGCTTCTCAGCGTTCCTTCACAAATTTCCGTGAAAGAATTTTATCACCTGCAACTATCTTTACGATGTATAAACCTTTGGCAAATGTGGAGCAATCAATATTTCTGTAAATAGAATTATTTGAAATGCCGGAATTTTCGTTTAACAAAATTCTGCCTGTTGCATCTGCAATTAATAAATTATAGGTTTCAGCAGCCAAATCGGTCGCCATAATTTCAAATTGTTGTTGTTGCGAATCGTAATTAAGGAAAATATCTGCATTGGTTAACGATGATGATAACTTGTCTTGGTTATCGAATGGTGGAAGGCATGGAATTCGGACACGAATTGTGGATGTATTAACTGATATTGCACAGTATGCATCAGAGACGGCTGCAAAGTATCGCCCCGGAGATTTAGCTGTATAGCTCGCACCAGTAGCTAGAGCTATTGCTACACCATTTCGGTACCATTGAATATTACTGCCGCTAACGCTATTCACGGAAAGAATCACGCTATCGCCCTGACAAAATGACAAAGGGCCTGAAGCGGTTATTATGGGATTAATACAATCTACTTCAATAAAAGAAGAGGTAGGATACCATCCTGTAGTGCCCATATCGAGATCAATCTTTTTAGTGAAGCTATCGGTAATATTATTATATTCAAACACCGTTCCTCTGCTATAAAGACCACCGATTGATGTCATTCCATATAAAATACCATTTGAAGCCTTGAATAAAGAACCTAAAGGCTCCTTTCCATCAGAATTATTGAAATTATGTTTAGGTACAATTGTTCCTGCATTATAATTGAATTCAAATATATCACCATTCCCATTTGATCCTCCTCGTGTCATACCATAGAGTATCCCGGGAGCAGTCTCAATTAATGAACCTTCCGAGGAGGAACCAACTATACCTTGAAATTCATATTTTAGAATGAATTGCCCTGACACCGGATTATATTTAAAAAGAACTCCGGCATCATCAATGCCGCCCATTTTAGTCATGCCATATATTTTGCCGTTAGATGCTTCCATTAAGCCACCATAGGAATCGTAACCGGAGTTTAAACTGAAGTGATGTTTAACAGTCAGGATATTTAATACATAATCAAATTGGAAAAGGGTGCCAAGACTGTTATTTCCTCCACTAGTCGTTGTTCCATAAATAAAACCGTCTGAAGCAAGTAATAATGATGCTAATGGATTACCTCCGGACATTTGATCAAAATCAAATTTTTTCACATAGGTATTGGTAACATAATCATATTCAAACAACGTGCCCAGATTATTTGCACCACCATGCTTGGTATGTCCGTATAATTTTAGATTTGGAGTGTGAATTAGGGCGCCAAAGACATAAAACCCTGTTGTGTCAACCAGCTCTATTTTCTTGACATAACTGTTGGTTGTGTAATCATATTCAAATATAACTCCTTTATCGGCAATCCCTCCATGAAAAGTACCTGCATAATATTTCCCATTTGCTGCCAATGACAATGGGCCGTTGAATTTAGAACCATCGGAGGATGAGAAATCAAGTTTTTTAGAATAGGTATTAGTATTAAAATCATATTCAAATAGTGTTCCACCCAAGGCAATTCCTCTTTGAGATGCACAACTGTACAATTTCCCGGGACTAAATTCTACAAATCCACTTTTAGGATTAATTCCTCCTATTAAATTAAAATTGTATTTGTATTGACAGCTATTAGAAAGGTAATCATATTCAAATAAACTTCCATAATTATTTGTTCCCCCAGACGATAATGTGCCATATAGTTTGCCATTTGAAGCCAAATTCAATGAAGAATTGCTTGCATCTCCCAGGTTAGTGATAAAATCATATTTTTTAGTGAATGCATAAGTAGAGTAATCATATTCGTAAATAGTTCCTCCCCCTATTCCACCACTACTTGTTGTGCCAAGTAGTTTTGTTGAGGAGTAACTAATAGGTGTGCTCCAGGGATAATACCCGGATTGGTAGTTAAATTCATACCTTTTAAAGTAAGAATTGGTTGTTACATTAAATTCATAAATTACTCCATAATCATTTACGCCACCTGTGTTTGTGACTCCAATTAATGTACCTGATGGTGTTTCGAACAATCCACCAGCAGGGTAATCGCCTCCGGCCTGATTAAAGTCGTGTAGCTTAGTAAGTGTATTTGTAGTAATGTCAAATTCAAAAATCGTACCTCCCGAAAAAAATCCGGATGAGAATAGTCCTCCCGATGAGGCTATCCCATAAATTTTTCCATTTGATGCCTGAATTAAATAACCTGTGGGCAATGAACCCGAAGTGGACTGATTAAAATCAATAAGCTTAGTATATGTATTTGAAGTGAGATCAAATTCGAATAGAGTCCCGGCCGAATTCAGACCTCCACCTATGGTTGTGCCATACAATTTTCCGTTTGATGCCGGCAGCAGCCGACCTTTAAATTGACTGCCTTGCAAATAATTGAAATCATGTATAATTTTGTAGATACCGGTTCCAGGTTCAAAACGGTATAAAGTTCCATTTGCAAATGCTCCTCCCTGAAAAGTTCCTCCGTAAATATAATTTCCAACTTGAACCACTTCTTGTGGGCCTGATCCTGCAATTCCTTGCAAACGGTATGTCTCCGTGAAAGAATTATTACCTGCAGTATATTTAAATATCAACCCAAACTGATTTCCCCCATTCGATGTGTTCCCTAACAGTTTAGGTTGTGCATGAACAATTGTTAAAGAAGCAAAAAGCAAAACGAGCAAAACGATTGATTTTGACATGATGGTAGTTTATTGGAATGATTCTCAATGAGTTTTATTAAAACAAATATAGTCCAATTATTGTATATTTTTTAAAAAAGAAGAATATTCAGTATTTAATTTGAGAAGTTGATGTTTTGTTTTATCAATAAAAGGGAGGGACTACTCCTTCACCACCTTCAAAACACGTGAACTGTTTTTTGGATCGATGTGAAGAAAGTACCTTTACGGAGGTTTCTAAACACTTAATAAATTCTGGACAAACATCATCATCATACGAACACCCTGAAGCGTGAAATGCCGCACCAATTAAGGGGTGCCTTTTTTTGCTTCAGGGAATAATTTTGTAAGCAGTCCGCAGCATTTTCAAAGAATAAGTTACACACCTATCCTGAAGCAGAGTAATAGGTTTATAGCTCCGCATCAAACATAAAACACGCCCTAAAGCAATTCCGAAATCATTCAATTCCGTTCGCGAATACGAATCGCATTCAGGGCGAGCTTCCGAATCAGGCCCACCCTGAAGCGTGAAAGCCTCACCGGTAAAGGGGCGGCTTTATCTGCTTCAGGGGTGAGCCTACTTGAATTTAATGAATTAGGCGTTTGCGAATAGACCAGCATCGTATGCAAATAAAAGAATATCCGTATACAATTTAATAAATAAGCTGTGAGTATTTATATGCAAAAGACACAATTCTATGCCATTGAAATTCAATATTATATATCCCAATATTTTTAAATTTGATAGTTTTCATTAATATATTTGACAATAATTGTCAAATATATTAATTTTTATTATCAAATTTCGTATATTTGTATATGCATTTAATTCAAGTCAAATCCCAAGAAAAGCTTGGAGCCCTTGTAGAAAAGATTGCTCCAATGGAATTAAAGCAAATTTTAAAAAGTAAACAATTCAAATTTAAATGGAATACTGAAAGCAAATATGAAGTTTATAAATTATACATAACAGAATCGGAAGAAATAGTAGGATTGATGTCATTGCAAGATTGGCCCAAAGAATTAAGATTAGAAATTCGGTTAATTGAATCGTCAAAAGATAATGTTGGCAGCCATAAAAAATATGATAGGATAGCTGGAAGCCTAATCGCTTTTGCATGTGGAACTTCCTTTGAACGAGGGTACAATGGTTTTATCTCGCTTGTTCCGAAAACAGCGTTAAGAAGTTATTACATTAATGAATATGGAATGGAAGAAGGGGGTAAATCGGTTTATTCTGATACTCTAAATTCAGCAGAATTAATGGATAAGTATTTATAAAAATACAATCATGAAAAAGCAAAATAAATATACCAATAAAGAACTCGCACAAGCTCATGTACCTCCTCATGGATTAACAGAAAAACAAAAGGAGGAAGCTGATAAGCAAATTTGGGAAATAAGGAAGAAGAGTCTGGAAGAATTAGACTCTGACAAAATATTATTATCTCAAATGATGAGATTGAAGTTCAAAATGAGTCTGTACATTGCATCCAACAATTACGATGAAATATATACCTTTAGTTATTTTCTAAAAGAATATGTTTCTTCACTGAATATGACCAAACATGCTTTTTCTAAAGAAATAAGTTTGCATAATAGTCAATTAAGCAGATTGCTACACAATAAGGAAGAGCCTAATAAAAATATTCTGATCAGATTAGAAATTCATTCAAATAAGTCCATCCCGGCTATAACTTGGTTTAAGATTTTAGAAAAGCAAAGAGAGGTTGAACTAATTAATGATACAAAACTTAGAGAATCGGAAAAAGCGTTTGTAAAAAGAACTGTGCAACTTGTTCCCAAACGATAATAGTTGTTTAAAATTATCCCGGTCTATTCGTCGACATTTTTCAACAATTCCCCAAAGCCAAATGCCCAAGAAAAATACTCTATTGAATATTTTACATTGGACATTCTACATTTTACATTCCCGAAGGGGGGGCCTACATGAACCCATAATTCACTATTTTATGTAATTGATATACAATGTTTTGTGTGTCGAATCGTATGTAAATACTAATCTATCGTATGCAAATAAAACTTCTGAGAGGATGATTATTTTATATGCTGAAAGGCTATTCAATCTTTCACCACAACTAACTTTATATTAATTGTGTGATTCATTGAACTCATCCTGCAGTTGTAAATTCCCGATGCAATTTCATTTGGCAATTGTATGTCTTGATACGAACTCCATTGTGGCAAATGGAGGTGATAAATTAATTTACCATTCAAATCGTATACTTCCAAACGACCATTTTTATTTTGAGGTAAAAAGTAACTTATAATAAAATTTCCATTGTTTGGGTTTGGTGATAACGAAAACATAAAATTGTGATCAATTTCATTAATTGAAGTTAAGCTATCACAAATACTTCCTGTTACTGCTCCTAAATTATAATTCGCTGCATTGGGCATCATAAAAGTGTTAAGCGCATCCAACTGTACCTGTTCGTGCACTACATCACATGCAACACCTTGCAAATCTGGTTCATTAATGACGTGCAGAAAATCGGCACTAAACCAGTTCGTCACATAAATCTTCCCATCCGGTGCCAGCAAATGGTGATAATAGGTTCTGTGAGGGAGTTGCGTGGTATCCCATGTTGAAACAATGCTCCGGGTAGCATTAATGTTTGTATCCCAAGTATCATACTGGTAAATGTTTTTATTGGTACTTACATATAACCATCTTCCGCTTGGCGAAAAACTACACCCGCTTGACAGTAAAACAGTATCTGGAATTTCAATTTCCCGATGGTTGCTTAGCAATCCGGAACAACGATCAAAATCAAATAAGTCAACAACATTTTCCAACGTCTGTTTATTTACCGTTAATCCGATCACAAATTGATCACCCTGGGGACTAAAGCAGGATTGCATTACTAAGCGTTCAAAAAGATGAAATCTACCTATATTTTGAGTATAAGGACCTAAAATTCCAGTAGGAGTTACCAGAATGGAATAATATTCATCATCATTATAATGATGCACTAAGATCCACCAGTCTCGGCCATTTGCATGTTTAACTCCGGTTATGCGTCCATAAACAAGTGTATCATTTATAGCATTGACGTTTTTGGTGCCTACGACTATACCCCCAAGACCTCCATCAAGACTCATATCAATTAAACTATATGATAGATTTATTGGAGAAGTCCCTGTTACAGAATCCAGAACAACGATTTCTGCAGATTCATAAAATAGTAAATATTGTCCACTATTCCCCGGCTTTGGTATTACGAATGCTCCTTGTGGGATGCCCATACCATATGGTTCATAATAATTGGTTGCCCACCCTGGATTAATGCCTGAAGTATTAAATAATGAATCGTGGTTGCGGTTGTATATTACATGACCGTTTGTGTAAAATAACAGTTGACCTGATGTGTCACATATACTTGCATTAGTTAAGAAAAATGCCAAACCTGAGGATTGAAGATTTGATATAGGACTTATTGTATTAAAATCTAATAATGAATGATCAGTTGGAAATTCCCAACCGATCATCCATTGATTATTTTCTTTTTGAGCAGACACTTGTTTGGAGAGCGAAGTAAAAATTAAAAAGCAAGCCAGAACCGTGCTTAGAAGAAGACGATCATTAAACCATTTACAAACTACCATGATTTTTGCGTAAATATTTTAACCCACTTCGGCATTTATTTGAATAAAAAATCATTTAGTTTTAGTATGAACACAAGATAATCATCGTATGCAAATTCACCAAATCGAATGCAAATAGGTTCAAAAATATAAACCTCTGCAAGTCACGTGCTGCAAGAGTTTCAGAAGCTATTTCGATGGCATTAAAATTTTATTTAACCAACCTATCCTGAAGCAGAGTTTTGCAAATTTTCCGCTAGCGCATCGAATTTCCAAAACACGCTTCAGGATCAGGCCCACCCTGAAGCGTGAAATGCCGCACCCTTAAAAGGTGCGGCATTTCTCTGCTTCAGGGGTGGGCCTACTTGGGCTCGAACCAAGGACCCACAGATTATGAGTCTGTTGCTCTAACCAACTGAGCTATAGGCCCCAACTATTTTCAGATACTTAAATTCTGAGGTGCGAAATTAGGGTTATTGCGGGTATTATCCAAATTCGGGAATATAGAATTTACCGGGTAGCAGAGAGTTCATTAAAAAAGGCCACCCGAAAGCAGCCTTTTTAACGCTATATTTTTATTAATTACCTGATAAAGTAATCATTAAGGGGCTCAAACACATAATCAATCCACCCATCATAATGCTTATCAGCCTCTTCCTGAGAAGGAAATCCTGTATGGTCAAGCTGTATTTCACTGCCGGCAGAATTGGGTTTTATTTGCCAGGTAACTACTGAATGAGCCGTTTTTTTGTCCCATTCTCCCGGTTTCCAGGTGTATGAAAGAACTTTTTTCTTTGGATCAAATACTACCACTTTACCTTTTACCCAGCCATCGAATAGTTCAAAGTTGCCATCAACTTTTGGCTCCATTTTGCCTCCTCCGTCACACCACTCACTAATCAGTGATTCTTTGGTAAGAGTCTCAAACAACTTTTCCGGTGAAGCATAAAGGATGTACTTCATCGATAAAGCAAACGTTTTTCGTTGCGTTGCAGCAGCAGACATGAACTTGAAATTATTTAGTGATTACAACTTTCTGAGTCAGGTCATTACCATCGGCAACGAATCTTACGAAGTAAAGTCCGCTGTTCAAACTTTCACCGAAAGTATAATTGTGCTGTCCAGACTGCAATTTGTTGTTCTCAATTGTTTGTACAACTCTTCCTGCAATATCGGTAACTTCAATAGTCATTTCAGCACTTTCTGCCAAACTGAAATTGATATTCGTTAAGCCTGCAGATGGATTCGGGAACACTGCAACAGTTGCAAGGAATTCCACATCCTGAATGCCTACATTCGATACACCGGTGACATTGATATCATCGATATAGATATTGTTTCCTGTGTTTTGAGTATATTCAAATTTAAATCTCACACTTGGTTTGTTATTGTATGAAACGCTGTTCAGGTTTACTGTTTCAAGTCTCCACTGTGAAGGACCATTTGGAGTGAATGCTGCAGATAATATTCCTGCAGTCGATAAAGTTAATCCTGTTTTGGTATAACGGATATTCCAGTTTTGTCCACAGTTGCTGGAAGCATAAACTTTCAACTGATCTGTTGAAGCACTGCTGCGTGCAGCGAAGGCTAATTGGAAAGTCATTCCACCATTAACAATATTGCTGAAGTTATATCCAGGAGTTACAAATGCATCAACGGTTCCATTCGGATTTCCGGAATGATTTACCAGACGCATAGAATTTGCCCCACTCACAGCAGCAGCAGTTGCTAAACTCCAGGAGTTACCAGTGGCATTCTCAATCATCCAGTCACTTCCAGATGGAATAGGTCCTGTATTTTCAAAGTCTTCAACAAATGGAACAGCTTGTGCTCCAACAGCACCACTTACAACTATAATCTGAGAGCGGGTAACAGAGCTACTTCCACCAGCATTAGAAACGGTAAGAGTAACATCATAAACACCTGGAGTATTGTAGGTAATTACCGGATTTTGATCTGGTGATGTTGACGGACTTCCACCTGGGAAATCCCATGCCCAATTTGTTGGTGCAGCTTTCCACGACATATCAGTAAATGTTAATGTTGTTCCTGTGCAGATATATTTAATAGCAGTTCCAAAATCAGCCTGAGGTGCACAAGCGCCACCAACAAATCCATCGTTGGTTCCGGTAGCAATTAAATTTGCAAGTGTAGGTAAATTGTTTCGGTCGCTGGCATTATTGTTTAGTGCTCCATGCATTCTTGCCTTTTGTCCCTCAGTAAACATGTAGTGACAGCTGGCGTAGTCCATATAATTTTGAACGTTATCTAACGTACCACAAGTTACTTGTGTAAGATCACAGGAGAAATTCGCAACACCAATTGTGTTTGGTGTATCTGTTACAAAATCATCATCAGAACAATTTTGTGGAAGGCCCGGGTTATTGGTTCCGCCCCAGGTGTGAGGAAGATTCAGGTAATGGCCAACTTCATGTGTCAGTGAGCGTGCTGAATAATTGGAGCCATTGCTGGTACCAATGCTTCCAACATAATCGGAACGGATAACAACTCCATCAATACCACCTGAAATACCAGGGAAGTAAGCATATCCTGCTGCACCACTTGCGATATTTGCAACTACCCAAATATTGAAATAATTTTCATTTGGCCATCCTATCAAAGCTTTAACTCCATCATCAGCATCATAAGTTTGAGATGATACAGTGCGTGTAATTCCGTCAGTACAATTTCCATTAGGATCTAACTGCGCCAAACGAAACTGAACCTGAACATCGGCAATAATAGATTGGAATGCAGGTGCAATTATTACACTGTCGGCATACAATTTCTGAAAGCTTTTATTCAGGATATCAACGGCATCTTCAATTTGAGCTTTAGAAATATTTTCCGAACCATAGTTATGAATTACATGGAATACTACCGGAATTGTGTACAAAATAGTGCCGGAAGTTTTCTGATTTCCCTGCTGTTGAATGAATTGCAGTGTTTGCTGTTGCAATTGTGCCATTCTTTGCTCGTAACCCGGATCCTGTAATTTGGCTTTTTTAACCATTTCGTCAGTATCGCATGGTCGATATTGTTGTGCATTGACTGTAGTGAATGCAGCTGTGAGAAGGAATACTGCAAGTAGTAGTTTTTTCATTTTCGAAGTTATGATTTTTTTAAATTTCAGCTTTACTAAATAATAACTGCCGGCAATTCAAAGTTGTTCACCGGCAGTTATTGATTTATTATTTGTTTATCATTATTTTTCTTGAAGTAACATATCCATCAGCATTCAAACGAACACTATACAATCCCGCAGCTAATCCTGAAGGCAATTCAAATTGATATTCGCCTGCTTCCAATGTAGTTTCAGCAATTTCATTTACCAAACGACCCATTACATCCAATACATCAATTCGTACTGTCTGGCGGGTTGTTAATGTGAAATCAAGAGTAGCAACGGACATGGAAGGGTTAGGATAAACACTGAAGCTTAATGCTTCTTCCAAAACTTCATTGATACCTACTGTGCCATCTAAGTTTATATCATCAATAAAGATATTGTTTCCTGTATTTTGCAGATATTCAAATTTGAAACGAACATTTGGTTTATTGTTATATGATGAACTTGCAATGTTTACTGTTTCCTGACGCCATTGTGAAGCATTTGGAGTGAAGTTAGAAGCAAGTACACCTGCAGTTGATAATGTTGTACCTGATTTGTTATAACGAATCGCCCAAAGCTGACCGCAGGAAGTTGAAGCATAAACTTTCAATTGATCGGTGCTTGCGGTAGAACGAGCTGCAAAGGCCAGCCAGAATGTTAAATTGGCTTGAGTAACATTTAACAGATTATAGGTAGGTGTAAAGAAAATATCAGAGGTATTCGTAGTATTTCCTGTATAGTTGTTAATGTAAACAGAATTAGAACCGGTATGACTTGCCAGTGTGGTTTGTGTCCATGTATTTCCACCTCCATTGGTAATTGGCCATTCTGTTCCGGGGAAGGTGATGCTTTCAAATCCTTCAGCATATGGAACAGCATTCGCACCAAGCGCAGGGACAACAGTTACATTTCCCGTTAATGTTTTCGAATCGGTACCGGCAGAGTTGGTAACGGTAAGTGTTACATCATAAACTCCGGCAGTATTATATTGAATGGCCGGATTCTGAACAGTTGAAGAAGCCGGAGTTCCCCCGGGGAAATCCCACTGCCATGATGTTGGATCGCCATTCCAGGAACCATCGGCAAAAGTGATTGTAGTACCTTCACAAACAATGTTGATGTTATTTGTAAAATCAGCTACCGGGACACAAACTGCACCCGGAGTACCAGTAGTACCTGTAGCGATTAGGTTCGCTGATGACCATAAATTATTTCTGCCACTTGTGCTTGAATTTAATGTTGCATTCATACGTGCACATTGTCCGATTGAGAAAATATTCTGACAATTTCCATTGGTATAATCCATATAGTTGGTGTACATATCGCCATTTGGTCCATTGCTGCAGGTAATGTGTGGGAATGCGGGACAGTTACTTTGATTTGCTGCTTGTTGTGTAGGTGTATCAGTAACGAAATCATTTCCGCAAACGGCATCACCCCAAATGTGTCTTAGATTCAGCCAGTGACCAATTTCATGTGTAGCTGTTCTGCCGAAATTTCCTGAACTTGCTGCTGTTCCTATTGAACCTGTAAAATCATTTTTAAGAACAATTCCATCTGTCAATGCAGAACCTGTTCCCGGGAACTGTGCAAAACCAACTACGATTCCTGCTCCTCCACTGGTATTTTCAATAGATTTTACAACCCAAACATTCAGATATTTGTCACGTGGCCAATAGCTCAAAGCTTTAACGTTATCACGTGCGTTGTTAGTCAACGTACTGAAAACTCTAACTACACCATCGGTACAATTCCCCTGAGGGTCGAGTGTTGCGATACGGAATTCAACTTCACAGTCGCCACCTAAAGATTGGAAGGCAGAAGGTGTGTTAGTTGTGTCTGCATTTAACCGGCGGAAATCTTGGTTCAATGTTTCAAGTTGATTCAGACACTGAGCTCTGGAAATATTTTCAGCACCACCCTCATGTATAACGTGAAACACTACAGGAATTACTTTGACAACTCCGGCACTCTTGTTTGCGTTCCCTTGCTTTGAAGCTATATATTGATTAACAAACTTATGCGTTTCAATTTCGAGTTGCTGCTCCTGCTTCAGATACTCCGGATTTTCTTTGATATACTGCCGATAATAATGATCGGTCAGGCACTTGTCATGATGCTGGTGTTCGGTTTGAGCAAACATTCCAAATGGTAGTATCATCAGAAGCATCGTGTAAAGCTTTTTCATGAGGGATATTGGTTTATAGTTAGATTATTGATTTACAACAGACTGTAGGTAGGTTTGGTTTTTATTCGATAAAAAAAGATGTCCGAACCGATCAAACATCTCATTTTACCTTCTAAGCCGCTAATTTACAGAAAAAAAAGGCTCAAAAACAAGGTCACATTGTCATGGGATGGTAAAGCTACTTAAAGCGTTAGGAAGGAAGTCTTATAGTGTTGATATTCAATAGATTGAATTTATAAAGCTAAAAAGGTATTTCATTACCGCATTTGAATTATTCTTGGCAGTTAAAAAAGAATGCATTACATTCGTCATAAATATAAATCAACCATGAAAAAAATTATACTATTATTTGCAATGCTGTTTGTGTGCTTAGGTGTACAGGCGCAATATTATTATTATCCATACACTTATGATCCCGGAATCAATCCCGGAGGATTAAACAACGATGATGAATACCCGGTGGGAGGTGGACTGGCAACAACCTGGACCACTATTCAGGGCTCAAGCGCAACTCCTGCATGGAGTGCAGTTCAAACTATTCCGTTTCCATTTAATTTTAATGGAAGCCCGGTAACCAGCTACAAAATTTCTACAACTGGTATTTTAACATTTGATGTTGTTTCCGCTTTACCAGCACCATCTTCTACATCTCAGTTATTGCCATCGGCATTAATTCCCGATAACTCTGTTTGTGTTTGGGGATTACAGGCAACCGGTGCTAACGATAATATAGTTGTAAAGACTTTTGGAACTGCACCAAACCGTCAGTATTGGATTTTCTTCACATCCTATTCTATTCCAGGCAATACTGCAGGCTGGACCTACTGGTCAATTGTTCTTGAAGAAACAAGCAATAAAATTTATCTTGTTGATCAGCGCACAAACGGCTTGTTGAATATGTCGCTTGGTATTCAATTGAACAGCACAACAGCATTTCCTGTTGCAGGTTCACCGAATATCGCAACTCAGGGTGCAAATGATCCTACCCGTGGCGACAATAATTACTATGAATTTATGTATGGTGTTAATCCTGCATATGATGCAGCAACATATAAAATTACCACTTATCCTTATCTCACTTTAGGATCAAATGATATTTCTGGTACGTTGATTAACTATGGAACTACAACTATTACATCCTTAACTTTAAATTACACAATCAATGGTGGTGCGCCTGTAACTGATGTTGTTACCGGAGTTTCAATTGCACAATTTGCATCTTATAGTTTCACACATAGTACTCCATGGGTTTCAACAGGAACAGGATCGTACACAGTTACATGTTATGCTACCAATCTGAATGGTAATGCTGATCAGAATACAGGAAATGATGTTGCAACAAAAGAGTTAAGTATTTTAACATCGCTTGTGCAACGTACGCCATTGTTTGAAATTTTTACGAGCTCAACATGCCCTCCTTGTCTTCCCGGTAATACCAATTTCCACAATATCATAGATACGATTCCTCAATCACAGCATGTGGTTATCAAGTTTCAGCAGGATTTCCCCGGAAGCGGTGATCCTTACACCACCGATGAAGGTTTGGCAAGACGTGCATATTATGGAATTAATTCTATTCCCCGTCAGGAAAACGATGGTGGTTGGGATGGCAATTCCAATACCTTTTCTTATCAACTTTATAGTGATGCCCGTGAAGTGCCTGCGCAATATATGATTGATGGAACCTACTCGGAAGATACCATTGCAAGAACATGGGCGGCAACAGTTCGGTACTCACCATTATTCGATGCGTTAGGTTCTATTTTACAGGTTGGAATTATTGAAAAAAGAACGGAACTAAATGTGAAGACAAATCTGGAAACGGAATTTTTTAATGTGATGAAAAAGATGTTACCTACAGAATTTGGAACAACATTACAAAATATTCCCGCAGGAACATGGGACAGTGTTTCTGTTGCTTATACATTTAATGGCAATTACCGACTCCCGCCCAACGGACAAACCAATCTGATCAATCATGCTATTGAACACTCAGTTGAAGAGTTCAGTGATCTGGCAATGACTGCATGGATTGAATCACCATCAAATCCAAAACAGGTTTATCAGGCAGCTAACCTGGTTAAAACATCTGCAACAGGAATATTTACCATGAATCAAACTATAGATGCAATTGACATTTATCCAAGTCCAGCAACCGACTTCACCTTTGTGGAAATCGCATTGAATAACACTGAAAAACTTAAAATTCAATTGATGGATGCATCAGGTCGCACCATCGAAGTTCGTAACATTACTGCTGTAGCAGGAACAACCATCGAGAAATTTGATGTGAGCTCTCTTGCAGGTGGATTATATCACCTTGCTGTAAGCGATAGCAAAAACAATTCGTTTGTAAAACGGATTGTTGTGGTGAAATGATAATACAATGACTTTATAAAAAGGAAGTCCCTGCCATTGATTGGTAGGGACTTTTTTTTTAATTGGAGAAGACTGTGACTTTTTAATTTTTTAATTTAATAAGAGTATTTAATCCAATATTTTAGAATTTTATGGCTGACAAAAAAGATGCTAGTAAAATTTGCTCCTCCTGAAATTAAGTTTGGCCGGTCCTTTAAGGTCATGAATTTTAAATTTTAAATTAGACATCATCCGGCATAGTCCCAAAGTAACCGGTGAACCTATTTACCTTTCCCTCACGCTATCATTCTCAGCTAATTGAGTGCCTGATAAAGAAGGGAATGCAGAATCAGGAATAGTTGCTTTTTTTAGCACCCGGAGGTCGGACAACGGGCTATATTGAACCATTAAACCGTTTGTAAATTATGGATAATCAGTCAAATAGCGGATTGGTCAGTGCTTGTACCACTTAAGTAGTATTTACCAGGGCCTGTTTGCCGAAGTAAATTTGTCTCATGAATTTAAACAGCGTGATATTGTTTTTATGCAACAGTAAGAGAGTTGAAAACCTTTCTGAATTGGTAATATTCCGGATGGTCTTTTTTATTTTTTGTGTTGTTTTTTCATATAGTCATGTAAAGGCACAGGTGTTGACTTCAAACAATATTCAGGCTACCATTCTTTCAGGCACACAAGTGAGTGTGAAAGGTGATGTATTAATTACCAATGGAGCAACAATCGACAATACAGGAATTATAGACATTTCCGGGAACTGGACTAACAATAGCAGCGCATCAGTTTTGGAATTTCGAAAGGCACAGTTATTTTAAATGGAGTGAATCAACAAATCAATGGTGCATTTCCAACAACATTTTTTAATCTGAATTTATTCAATGGGATAAAAACTATGAATACTGATATCACCACTGGTGGCATGGTGAGTTCTCCATCAGGATCATTAAATTGCAATAATGCCATTCTCGATTTGAATTCACATACAGCAATTATTCATAACATCAATCCTGCAGGTATTACAGCTTCTACAGGATTTATTCTGAGTGAGGATGCTGATAACAGTTCAAAAGTATGGTGGGAGTTTGTAGGTCAGGGCTTGCATACAATTCCTTTTGGAAACTCTTCAGGATCACATGTTCCTTTTTCATTCCTGCCATTGCCTTCAATGAGTGGGGGTGTTTTCAGCGATATGGTTGTATCGACCTATGCTACCAATGCTGCAAATATTCCTTATCCGGTTTTACCGGAAACTGTTACACATATGAACGGGTTGGCAGGTATTGATAATAGCAATAATACGGTTGACAGGTTTTGGCATATTTCAAAGAATGGATCTGCTGATTGTAGTTTTACATATGCACCCGGAGAAAATGCTGCAGCCGGAAATGCAAATATGAGAGCACAACGGTGGGAAAAAATTGGTGAAGGTTGGGAATTGCCGACTCTGGGGCAATCGAACCCTACAGCGCAAAGTGTATTTGTTCCTGCTCTGGTCACAAACGGTACCTACACAATTGCGGCGCAATCGAGTCCATTGCCGGTTAGTCTTTTATATTTTGAAGCAAAAAAAACCGATTTTAAAAGCGTGATTTGTTCCTGGGTTACGGCATCTGAAACCGGAAACAATTATTTCGAAGTGGAACGTAGTCGTGATGGGATTTACTTTTCTTCCATAGGAATAGTAGCAGGAGCAGGAAATTCATCTCTTCAGTTGACTTATACTTTTACAGATTTAAATCCTCTCAAAGGAATATCTTATTACCGTTTGAAGCAAACCGACTTCAATGGTGCTTTTCAATATTCTGAATGGTCAGTAATTTCTTTTGATGCACTTTATACTTTGGCAGTTTATCCGAATCCATCAAAAGGAAATTTTACCATTCAGTTGCCTTATGAAAATTCCAATAGCGGTGCAATAATTCAAATAACCAACGCATCAGGTATGGTTGTCTACCAGGAACAGGTATCATCTGATCTTAATACGATTAATTTGACAAATAAAGAAATTGCAAACGGAATTTATACTGTCACTGCGATATATTCACAAGAATTTCACCAAATCAAAATTAACTTGATCAGATAGTTAACATAACCAGATTAGTTCAAATAAATATACTTAAAAAAATCATCATGAAGCATTCAGGAAAAATTATTTTGATAATTTGTTGCATTATCAATATCAGTTTTAGAACAACTGTAAATGCGCAAGGAATGGGTATTAACAATGTAAATCCTCATGCATCAGCAATATTAGACCTGACAGCTACAAACAAGGGGTTTCTTGCACCTCGAATGACTGCTGTTCAGCGAAATGCAATTCCTGCCCCCGCAACAGGTTTGTTGGTTTTTGACACTTCACTAAACAACTTTTATTTTTATAATTCAACTGCATGGCAGCAATTAGGAGGATCATTGGGCTGGGAATTGACGGGTAATGCAGGGACTAATCCGTTAATAAATTTTTTGGGCACTGCCGATAATCAACCTTTGGTGTTTAAAATTAATAATCAGCCGGCTGGATACATCGATCATATAGATGGTGCCTTTACAGGCAGAAATACTTTTTATGGAAAATTAGCAGGTTCAATGAATACATCCGGTGGATATGAAAATACCTTTGTTGGTCATAAGACAGGTGAACATAATACCACGGGTGATTTCAATACTGGAATCGGATCCTTTGCATTGCAGGACCTAACTACAGGTTATTCGAACCTTGCTCTTGGAGCACAAGCAATGATGCGGGCTACATCAAATTTTCAGAATTGTGCAGTAGGTATTGGAGCAATGACATTCGCCACTTCCGGATTTTATAATCATGCCTTTGGTTATCATGCCATGTTCAACACTGCTTCTGCCGGAATAGGAAATCATGCTTTTGGATTTGAAGCACTTTTAAATAACACCGGAGCATATAATTGTGCATATGGACAAACTTCCATGCGTGCTAATATTAATGGAAATTATAACGCTGCATTTGGAAGTTCTGCACTATATAATAATACAACAGGAAACAATAATACTGCAATGGGAGAGTTGGCATTGGTGAATAATACCAGTGGAAATTTCAACACCGTTTATGGTTCACGTGCAGCTTATACCAGTATGACCGGAAATGGAATTGTTGCAATTGGCGACAGTGCGTTGTATGCAAATGTGAGCTCAGGAAACACAGCAGTTGGTTCCAGGGCACTGCGATCTAATTCTAATGGATTGATGAATACTTCAGTAGGAAGTGAATCACTTTATTTAAATTCAACAGGAAATACCAACACAGCTATAGGGGTAAATGCCTCCCGAAATCAAATTATTGGATCCAATAATGTAGCAGTAGGAGCTTTTTCGTTGCAAAATAATTTAAATAACTACAATACTTCCGTTGGAGTATTTTCAGGTTCTGTGCATAATAATTATTCCTACGGTACATTTGTTGGTTATGGTGCTGATGCTTCTTCATCCGGCTTAACAAATATTACAGCTGTTGGAAGTGGTGCCATTGCAGTTGCAAATAATCAGGTTAAACTTGGGAATTCTTTTGTTACCACCATTGGCGGAGCTGTTAACTGGAGCATTATATCTGATGCGCGTTTTAAAAAGGATGTACGCAATGATGTTGCGGGTTTAGATTTTATTCTTGAATTGAAACCTGTTACTTACAAATATGATATTTTGATGTACCGGAATTACACCGGAGAAAGTAAAATGGATATCAATGGCAATGTAACGAAACTGAATAATAAAGAATTCATCCGGTATTCCGGTTTTCTTGCTCAGGAAGTGGAACAGGCTGCTGTTCGGGCAGGTTATGATTTCAGTGGAGTCCATCATCCGGAAAACGAAACCGATACTTACATGTTGAGTTATGCTGAATTTGTTGTGCCACTTGTAAAGGCGGTACAGGAATTAAATTCCAAAATTGAATTGCTGGAAAAACAAAATTCGGAATTACGTTCAGGTTTGTTGAAACTACAAAATAATAAGCCTGATATGAATGCAGACATTAGCATTTCTTCTAAATGAAAAAAATCAGAATTATATCCCGCTTGATACCTTTTAAGGCAATTTACTTAGAATTCCTGATGCAAAGGAATCTGGTACAAAATCCGACAGAAGAAATTTTTCCATCTGAATTCACTAATTATCCTGACCTGGCCGCTTATTTAGGGCCATACTTGAGCGATTGCATGCAGAGTTAATTCCGGAAGCAACGCGAAAGTTATCAGCTATTTATGGTTAATTAATCCTGAAGGTTGATCTTCTTAAGTGGGTATTTTTAACTTAGCTTTGAGTAAAATTAAATTTTATCTCTTATGAAAAGTAAGTTGATCCTTATTGTACTTTTTTCTCTCACAATGATTCAAGCTATTGAGGTACAAGCATTTAGCGAATATGAATCAACCACCCAGGTTGTCACATCGCGGGAAATAGGAGATGATTATTTATGGTTCGCCGATTCAAGAGGTAAGTTATCGATCGTGCAAGTTTCTGAAGGTATCGACAGGAGTCACCTTAGAAGTGGTTTATATCTGGTTCATGTTATCGACCTAAATGGACATTCCCATCAAACTAAGTGATGAAACAGTTAATTACAAATGGGGATTTAATGTGTATATAGAATTGTTCTGTAGAAAGATTTGCACACTAATGTTAGTATAAAGTATAATAATTGGGGAGTAAACAATTATAATCAAGTGGCATAGAATTAGCATGAAACAACCAACTATCTAAAAACAATTATCATGAAAAAAAATTTACATTATTACGTGGCAGCATGGGCCTTGGTCCTTGCCATGTTCGCCTCTTGCAGTAAAGAGGAAACGAATCAACCGGGTGATGTTAATCAGGTTGACATAAGTGAGGCGGGACAAAATCCGGATGACTTGTTATTAAGCAATCAAAATGACAGAATAGCACTAAGTGGGTATCTTTACACTCAAACGAATGCAACTGGAAACAATCAGATTCTTATTTATCGCCACAATTGGACCGGAGCACTGACTTATGTTGGAGCGGTTTCAACCGGTGGGTCAGGGAATGGTAAGAGCCTAAGCTCTCAGGGAGCATTGGCAATTGACCGTCAGCAAAACCGGTTGTTTGCAGTCAATGCCGGATCGAATTCTTTGTCGATGTTTTCAATTGATCCTGCAAATGGAAATTTGACATTACTCGACAATGAACCATTGCAATCAGTAACTCCTGTAAGTGTTACTGTAAAAGGTAATTTTGTTTATGTGGTTAATGATGGATCAAATAATATCAGAGGATTGCAAGTAATTGGAGGAAATTCAATGGTATTACTTTCAAATTCCAGCAAAGTATTAAGCTCCAGTGGAGCCGGTCCGGCACAGATTAGTTTTAGTCCAAATGGCAATTGGTTGCATGTAACTGAAAAGAACAAGAATTTTATTCGTACATTCCAGGTTAATGCCGGGGGATATGCCCAACCGGGAACTAATACTGCTTCAATCGGGAAAACACCATTTGGTTTTTGTTATGGAAGAAGTAATACACTCGTAGTGACACACGCAGAAGCCAATGCAGTTGGTCAATCTGTAGGTGCTAGCTACTCCGGGAATAATTCTAATATCCTGGCAACAGTTAATGGTTCCATATCAACAGCGCAATCGGGGTCGGGATGTGCAGCAGGAACAATATTTGGCAGATATGCTTTCGTAACGAATAACATAAGCAATAATATTTCTTCCTATTACATTGCATCTTCGGGTAATCTGGTGCTCGTAAATGGAAGTGCAGCTGCAACCGGTAATGCTCCTACAGATATTTGTTTGAGTAATTCTAATTTATTTGTTTATGCCATCAATTCAGGTGATGGAACCATTTCGGCTTATCTAAGAGGAGTGTTAGGTACATTGATTCCAATTGGAACAACTTCCGGCGTAACTACTTTCGGGGCCGGACTTGTTAGCTATTAATCAACATATTTTTTGAATATACAGGGTTGAAACTTCTATGGTTGAGGTTTCAGCCCTTTTTATTTGTTTGCCATCAATCACGAATGACAATCTGATATTTATTTAGCAACGTAATTACATCAGGCATTGAAAAAATTGCTTTCCGGATATGATTTTTGTCTGGGTCAATGATGTAATTTATGGCTGTACTTAAATCGGCTTTTTCTAATATGGTGTTATCGAATACTGCAAGCTGAAGATCACATTGCCTGAAAATAGATGCGGTTAAATCGGTTTCACTGAAATCAACTTCTTTCAAAGAACAATCCTGAAAAGAAGTTTTTGATAGCTTTAATCTGTAAAATGAAGATAAATCAAGTTGGCATTTATTAAATTTAAAAAATAAAAGAATGTGATTACAATCATCAAAGTGTACACCCATTAATTTGCAATTAGTGAAAATTACATCCTGAAAAGCAGTTTTATGCACTTTAACCAGACTCATTTCACAGTCTGTAAAAGTACAATCAATAAATTTCATTTCCGACAGGTTGCAATTTTGAAAATTACAGTTTATGAATTCGCATGTTTCAAATTCCCTGTAACTGAATCCATCAGCAGAAAACTTTACCTTTTCAAACTTAAAATCATATTGGATCTTCATGGATTTATTTATTTATGTGGTAAAAATAAAACAATTTGCTGAATTATTATTTATACTTTGTGCCATAATATTTACAGCATATAATGAGTCAGACACCAGTTCCTTACAAGAATCAATTAGTTAATATTATCAAATCCGCTTTACAAAACCGAATGGCTGAAGCGAATGCAGCAATTATTTCTGCTAAGGATTCGCGTGACAGTGATACAAAGAGTAGTGCCGGCGATAAATATGAAACCGGAAGAGAAATGATGCAGATGGAAATGAATAAAGCTGAACTGCAAATGCAGGCTGCCAAAAAGCTGTTACATGAACTCGATAAAATTGATTTGAAATCCTCCGGTAACAAAGTTAAACCTGGGTCACTTGTAACTACCAATAGGGAAATCTTTTTTATGACTATTGGATTTGGAAAAATTGAATTTGAAGGAAAGGAAGTTTTCGTTATTTCCCCCGCATCTCCGTTGGGGACTATCCTTCTGAATAAAGCTACCGGCACTAGCTTTTCCTTTCAGGGAATCGAAAGACTCATAGTGTCCGTGCTGTAGATCAGGTGGAGTATAAATCCTGGAAGATGGTGTTTAGTACAATTTCCGGGAGAGTCAACTAACTTTATTCTTAACCTGCATGTAAGCGGATTGTGTAATTATTTTCATCCGTATTATTCTGAAAAAGAGGTGTAAAATGATTTTCGTGGCAATTCATATATAATTGAATATCAATTTAAACCGTATTTTTTTGATTGCTAGTTTCGGTTTATGTAACAAAAGTCATATTCCGGCCGGAGTGGTGATGGTAATTTTGTGATGAAATTAAAATATTATAATCATGAAAATAGAACAAATATATACAGGATGCCTGGCACAAGGTGCTTATTATATTGAAAGCAATGGTGAAGCAGCAATTGTTGATCCACTGCGTGAAGTTCAGCAGTATGTTGAACTGGCTGCGAAAAGCGGAGCTAAGATTAAGTATATTTTCGAGACACACTTTCATGCCGATTTTGTTTCAGGTCACATTGATTTAGCGAAATTAACCGGTGCTCCTATTGTGTATGGTCCTACAAAAATGAGTACTGGTTTCGAAGCTTTAATTGGTACCGATGGTCAGGAATTTAAATTAGGAAATATAAAGATCAGATTATTGCATACCCCCGGACACACTATGGAAAGCAGCTGCTTTATTGTAACCGATGAGCAGGGAATTGATAAAGCCATATTTACAGGAGATACATTATTTATAGGTGATGTTGGACGACCTGATCTTGCACAACATGTGATTGCTGAACTGACTCAGGAAAAATTAGCCGGACATTTATTCGACTCTTTACGCAATAAAATTATGCCACTGAAAGATGATTTGATTGTGTATCCTGCTCATGGTGCCGGATCGGCTTGCGGAAAAAATATGAGTAAAGAAACATCTGATACTTTGGGTCATCAAAAGGCTACCAATTATGCTCTCAATCCAAAACTTTCCAAAGAAGAATTTATTAAAGAAATTTTAACCGGACTGACACCGCCTCCTTCTTATTTTCCAAAAAATGTATTGATGAATATTCAGGGTTACGATTCCATTAATGAGGTAATGAAGCGCGGAAGTCAGGCACTAACAGCTGATAATTTTGAAATGGTTGCCAATGAAACACATGCTCTGATTCTGGATATTCGCAGTGCGGAAGATTTCGCTAAAGGATTTATTCCGAATTCCATTAACATTGGATTGAAAGGCAACTTTGCTGTTTGGGCAGGGACACTGATACCCGATATTAAACAGGAAATTTTGTTAGTGGCTGAACCAGGTACCGAGAAAGAAGCAATCACCAGACTGGCACGTGTTGGTTATGATCATACTATCGGATATTTAGAAGGTGGTTTTGAGTCCTGGAAAAATGCACATAAGGAAGTTGATACAATTCCTGCAATAACTGTTGAGCAGTTTGCTGCTATTGAAGAAAAGGATCCTTCAATTCTTATTCTGGATGTAAGGAAAAAAAGCGAATACCAGTCGGAGCATATCGTAAATGCAATTAATGCGCCTCTCGATTATATCAATGATAGTATGTTGCTGGTTGATAAATCAAAAACATACTACGTGCATTGTGCAGGTGGTTACCGTTCTATGGTATTTGCATCCATTCTTAAAGCCAGAGGATACGAAAATCTGATTGATGTTGCCGGTGGGTTTACAGCAATTAAAGATTCCGGTAAGTTCAAAGTCACCGATTACGTGTGCCCAACAACTTTACTCTGAAACAGGAATTTATTTTAGTAAATACGTCTCTTGCACAATTTTGCAGGAGACGTATTTTTTTCTACATTTGAAAAACATTATTCCAGATGTTGTTCTTCCATTCAACTTATAAACTTACTTACTATGGTTTCAATTCAAAAAGTTAACGATAATTTTGTATTCGAATTAAAAGGGATGCACAAGCTATGGGCACTCACCAGTCAGTTGGTTATTCCGGCTTCAAATATCAGCAAAGCACACAATGATTTTTCTAATGTTGGGTGGTGGAAAGGCTGGAGGGCACCCGGAACCAGCATCCCATTTGTTCTGACGGCAGGAACTTTTCATCTTGATGGCGATAAAATATTCTGGGATGTGATGAATCAGGATAAAAGTATTATAGTGGAATTACATGATGAAGAATACAAAAGGCTGATTATTGAAGTTGCCGATCCTATTGTGGCAATGGAATTATTGAATGCCGGCTAGTAGTCTGCTTCTTTTATTCAGATTTTCTGGTGTTTCGAACTAAAATTAAATGGCTATATATCAGTTATATAGCCATTTTTATGGAATAAAATTTTCCTTATGTAACTAAAGTAACTGAACGGTGGAAGTTGTCGCTGTAATTTTGTATCATAATATTGGTCGGGTTACCATTCCTTCTGATAATTTCAGGTGAAGGAAACAGTTAATGGGTTAAGTGGGAAATTTAAAGAAGGTGGTTGCCCGACCATATTTCAAATATGAAACAATTCAACACATTCATAATTACAACAATTGGGGTTATTGTTGGAGCTATTGCCGGATATGCATATTACCATTTTTATGGATGCGCTTCCGGTACTTGCGCAATAACATCGAATCCATATATCAGTACTGTTTACGGAATGATGATGGGTGGATTGTTTGTTAATACATTTATAAGTACAACAAAAACATCAAAAAAATGATGCATACAACATTTAAAAAAGAAGATCATCCCACCATTGTGGATGTTCGTTCATACGAAGAATTTATGGGTGGTCATGTAGCTGGATCAATTAACATTCCATTGTTTGAAATTCCTGACAGAGTGAACGAATTCAAAGAAATGAAAAGTCCGCTGATTCTTTGCTGTGCTTCAGGGAATCGTAGTGGTCAGGCGCAACGTTTCCTGATGCAGCATGGCATAGAATGCCATAATGGAGGCTCCTGGATGGAGGTCAATTTTATGGTTGCCTGAAACTTGTTTTACTATTTTTAAAACTATAATTATTTATGTTAACTGCAATAAAAAAATTACTGGGAATCGGCCCCCCAACAAACTACAAACAACTTCTGGATGAAGGTGGAATTATTCTTGATGTAAGAACAAAAGGAGAATTTGCATGTGGTCATATTAAAGGCTCTGTAAATATTCCTGTTGATCAGTTGAGCTCACAGCTTTCCAAACTGAAAAATAAGAATCAACCTATAATTACATGCTGTGCCAGTGGCATGCGAAGTGCATCTGCCAAAGGGATTCTTGCTGCCAACGGTTATTCACAGGTATATAATGGCGGAGGTTGGAATTCGCTTCATGCCAAGTTGAAATGAATTGGTCATTACTGATTTCGAACTGGAATCTGATGAGGGTAGTCAGGTTTATCATTGGAATTATTATTCTGATAGAAGGTATAAATTCCAGGCAATGGATTCCAGGAATAGTGGGAGGAATATTTCTGATTCAGGCAATTCTGAATGTGGGGTGTTGCGGTTCTGAGGGTTGCAATGTTCCTGAATCAAAGGTTGACCCTGATAAAACAGAAACAGTACGTTACGAAGAAGTTAAAGTTAAATAATTATGGATGCACATTATTATCAGATAAATTTACATTGGGAAACAGATCGGCAAGGCTTAATTTCATCTCCTGAATTAAATCAGTCTTTTGTAGTGGCAACTCCACCACCATTTCAGGGTGGGATTGAACGAACCTGGTCGCCGGAACATTTATTAACGGCTTCGGTTAACAGTTGTTTTATGACAACATTTTTAGCAATCGCCGCAAATTCTAAATTAGAATTCAGTAAATTTGAGTGCGAATCGAAAGGAAAACTCGAGCAAGTGGAAGGGAAGTATCTGATGACAGAAATAACACTGTCCCCCATACTTACTATTAGCAAGGCAAGCGATCAGGAACGTGCAGAACGTATTTTAATGAAGAGCGAAGCAGCATGCCTTATTTCTAATTCTATAAAATCTAAAGTAGTTTTGCATCCAACAGTAATTGTAAATTGATATGTCAGCTTCATTCTCAGATATAATTAACAGCAACAAACCAACACTGGTCGATTTTTATGCCGAGTGGTGTGGGCCTTGCAAGATGATGAAACCTATTTTGGAAGATTTGAAATCCCGGATAGGTGAGAAGGCTACAATCATAAAAGTTGATGTCGATAAAAATCCTGCCGCCGCCAATGCCTATCGGATTCAGGGGGTTCCTACTCTGGCACTTTTTAAGAATGGTCAGATTGTGTGGCGGCAATCGGGTGTGGTACAGGCTGCTGTTTTAGAACAAATTATTAATCAAAATACGAATTCATGAAGCAATTATTTATTGTCGTTTTATTTTTCGGATCCCTTATTTCCAGCTGTTCCAACGGACAGCAAAATGCAGGATTTCAATTGGATCCGGTTGCTTTTGATAAAAAATTAAAGGATACTCCCAATGCTATTCTTTTAGATGTCAGAACTCCCGGCGAATATACGAAAGGACATCTTTCGGATGCCCTGAATACCGATTGGAATGACGCAGCGTTCAGCAATCAGATTAAAGCACTAAATAAGACCGAACCCGTCTTTGTGTATTGTATGAGTGGTAATCGTAGCGGATCTGCTGCCACATCCATGCGTGCTGACGGATTTACTCAGGTGTATGAATTAGCAGGTGGAATTATGAAATGGAGGGGTGCTAACATGCCTGAAGTCACCAAAAATGTTTCCACGAATTCTGGAATGTCAATGGCCGATTTTAACAATCTACTGAATAATGAAAAATTAGTGCTGGTCGATTTTTATGCCGACTGGTGTGCTCCCTGCAAAAAAATGAAACCATACCTTGATGAAATAAGTCGCGATATGGCTGCAACTGTAACTGTTGTCAGAATTAATGCCGACGAACATCCCGGTTTGTGCAAGTCACTCAATATTGATGCAATTCCCGTTTTGCAGGTTTATAAAAACAGGGGAATGACCTGGATGAATGAAGGTTTCATTGACAAAGAAGAAGTAGTAAAACAACTTAAGTAAAATAATTTACTTTTTTCCCGAAAATAGGTTTCCTTTGTAGTTCAGCTCATACTGCTATGGATACTTCTCAACCGGTTTATAATGCGATCGGTAAAAATTATAATGTCACCCGAAGTGCCGACCCTTGGATTGCCGATAAGATGCTTTCATTGCTTCTGCCTGATAAAAATGGCTTGTTCCTGGATGTAGGATGTGGTACCGGAAATTATCTGGAAGTTTTTCTTGATAAAGGCTTTAAATTTTATGGTGTTGAACCCTCTGAAGTCATGCTCTCGAAAGCGAAAGTCCGGTGTAATACTATCATTGAAAATGTTTTTGTGGAACAGCTTCCATTTGATGATTCATTTTTTAACGGAGCAACGGCAATGTTCACATTTCATCACTGGAAAGATAAACAGAAAGGGCTAAATGAAGTTTTTCGTGTTCTGAAACCGGGTTCCAGGTTGGTTTTTTTGAGTTTCACTCCCGAGCAACTTTTTAATTATTGGCATGTGCACTATTTTCCAAAAATGATTCGCAGGTCGGCAGAAATAGTTCCTGAAAAGCAAGAAATGATTTCCTGGTTACGGACTGTTGGCTTCTCTGCTGTTTCAACAGAAAATTATTTTGTGCATGATGAACTTACAGATCATTTTTTTATTCCAATAAACGCAGGCCTGAAAAATATCTTGATCCTGAAATAAGAAACGGAATTTCATCATTCACTGCTTTTTCAGATCCTGATGAATTAAAAAGTGGTTTGATTCAACTCGAAAAAGATATCGCCTCCGGTGAAATTGCTGATATCATGAAAAAATATGAAAATGATATTGGCGATTATATATTTTATGTTGCAGGGAAAAATTAACAATTGATTTAACAACAGAAACGTCCCTTTTTTAAATCAGAACCTGCTTCATATTTTCATAATTTAACTTTTTTGAGCCGGTTTCTTTCATGTATTCAATATTATTGGAATGTTAATTTGTCAATGGTTAATTTGATATGATTCTAATAATTAAGGTGATAAGTAGTCGCTTTTGCTGTATAGAGCAACGCCCATGCTTTTCTGGTTACTATTGCAGAAGTTGAAACTAATTTGTAAGTTTGATTACCCCTAACCATTAAATTCCACATCATGCTTCTCAGATTATTTGCTTCGTTCCGGTTTGTTCCGGTTACAGCTTTACGACTTCAAATTATTTTGATAATAGTTTGTTCAGCTTCTTCCAATTTATCGGCACAGTGGCTCGATTGGCAGGATGAAACCGGTCCCAGACTTACTTTAACATCAGTTGCTAATAGTGACCCTGAAGAAAAGGATATGTGGCCTGCCGATTTAAATAATGATGGTAAGGAAGATTTGATAGTTGTAAGAAAGCAACCATTTTCAACATCCACACAACCTGGTAAATCAAATTTATTATTGATGAATACCGGAGGGATGTTGGTTGATCAGACTGCATTGTATGCACCGGAATTTATTTCATCGGTCAATTTCGCACGTGACGTTTATGTAGGAGATTTTGATGGCGATAATTGGAAGGATGTAATTATTGCAAATACATTTAGCCAGCAGCCTACCTATTATAGAAATTTAGGAAATGATGGTTCAGGTAATTGGCTTGGTTTGGTGAATGAATCGGCTACACGTTTTCCGGTATTGAGTGATGATACACCATTATTTTGTGCGGTATGGGGTGGAGATGTGAGCGGCGATGGATCTCCTGACATTTATTTTGTTAATTATAAAGTTAATTCAGGCGGTGGTACTGCAAAAGATTATTTATTGATCAATAATGGTTCTGGAGTTTTTACCAATGAGAGTGCGGCACGTTTGGGAACATTACGAAATTCAGCATTTGGTACAGCAGTTCAAATTGCCGATATGGATAATGATGGGGATAATGATATCATAAAAAATACCACCCTGTATAATGTAGCACCCTGGAATGCACGGGGCGTAATAGTGTTGTTTAATGATGGCACAGGAAATTTTGTCAATTGGCAGAATTTAGTTCCAACTTCATCACCATACATGTTCGATATTGCCGATTTTAATCAGGATGGTAAAAAAGATTTGTATGTCGTAGATGATGGAACCGACTACCTGTTAACAGTTAATTCTTTTGTTGCAAATACCAGTTTGAATGTGACGAAAACGAATTTAGGATTTACCAGCACCGGTGGATTTGGAGGAAATGTTCATGCAGCTGATCTGGATCTTGACGGTGATATGGATATAGGAATAGCAGATGTTGATGTAGATATTCCTCCTTGCAATAGTAGTAGAAGAATGGCAATTTATCGTAATGATAACGGAGTGTTTTCCGACCCATATGGATCAACAATATTTACCTGGGCTGATAACAGTTATGATTTTGCATGGATCGATATTAACGGTGACGGATTAAAAGATTTTGTTACCGGATTTTGTGGAGGATATGGGTTAATCATGAGTGATAATTGCGGACTTGCACCTAATCCTTCCGATTATGATCAGGATGGTTTACCTGATGCCTGCGATCCTTGCCCAACCAATCCCGATCCCGGCTGTGCGCCACCAACAGATTATCCTACTGTGAGTACAAACAACAGTGTTGCCCGACAATGGAATGAATTGTTGCTTGCATCTATAAGGCGAGATTTTGCGCGCCCAACAGTACATGCAAGGAATTTATTTCATGTTTCTGCAGCAATGTGGGATGCATGGTCGGCGTATGATAGTATGTCGTGCGCATTTTTACTTGGTAAAACGGTGGATGGTTTTACCTGTCCATTTACCGGAATTCCGCCTTCTTCAACTGTTGAAACCGACCGCAATACGGCCATCAGTTATTCATCATACCGATTATTGAAACATCGCTTTGCTTCATCACCACAGGCACACTTATTAAATATAGCCTATAATGTTCACATGGACACATTGGGTTATGATACTACATTTGTAAGTACTGATTATTCGACAGGTAACCCTGCTGCATTAGGAAATTATATAGCTCAATGTTATATTAATTTTGGAATGCAGGATGGGTCGAACGAACAAAATGGTTATTCAAATACCAGTTATACACCGGTTAATCCTCCTCTTAACGTTGATATTCCGGGCAATCCTAATATCAATGATTTGAATCGTTGGCAACCTTTAACACTTGATTTATTTATTGATCAGAGTGGTAATCCGATTCCCGGCGCAACTCCCCCATTTCTTAGTCCTGAATGGGGACAAGTTAAATCATTTGCTTTGAAAAGTACCGATCTGATTGTACATCAACGCAATGGATTTGATTATAAAGTTTATCATGATCCGGGTTCACCACCACTCTTACAAACCGATGGCAGTGGCAATTCCGATCAGTATAAATATAATTTTGCTTTAGTATCAGTTTGGTCATCACATCTTGATGCCACTGATGGTGTTACATGGGATATTTCTCCAGCCACTCAGGGAAACAGGAATGCACTTCCTACTTCTTATAATGATTATCCTTCGTTTTATAATCTGACAGCAGGAGGAACTACCAATGTAGGGCATCCTGTAAATCCGGTAACCGGTTCTCCATATACTCCGAATGTGGTAAAGCGTGGCGACTACGCAAGAGTTCTTGCTGAATTCTGGGCCGATGGTCCCGATTCTGAAACACCTCCCGGCCATTGGTTTACCATTTTTAATTATGTCTCTGATCATCCATTACAAACCAAACAATATAAAGGTACAGGAACGCCTTTAAATGATCTCGAATGGGATGTTAAAGGTTACCTGGCATTAGGTGGTGCAATGCATGATGTTGCAATTACTGCATGGGGCATGAAAGGTTGGTATGATTACATTAGACCAATTTCTGCTATTCGGGCAATGGCTGAATTTGGACAAAGTTCTGATTCAACTGCATTATCTTTTCATCCGGCCGGACTACCACTTATACCGGGATACATTGAGCTTGTACTGCCAGGCGATCCTTTGGCTGATGGTTCAACCAATGTAGGAAAAATAAAATTGTTTGCCTGGAGAGGTCATAGTGTAATTAATAATGTTGACACCGATGAAGCAGGATCAGGATGGATACTTGCTGAAAATTGGATGCCTTATCAAAGACCTTCTTTTGTAACACCTCCTTTTGCCGGTTTTATTTCAGGTCATTCTACTTATTCCAGAGCAGCAGCAGAAATTTTAACAGACTTCACCGGTAGCCAGTATTTCCCCGGTGGGTTAGGAGAATTTACTGCCGAACAGGATGAATTTCTTGTTTTTGAAGATGGACCAAGTCAGGATGTAACTTTACAATGGGCAACCTATCAGGATGCAGCAGATGAATCTTCCATGTCAAGAATTTGGGGCGGTATTCATCCTCCCTGTGATGATATTCCGGGACGACTTATTGCTGTTGAAATAGCTGAAGATGCATTCTCTAAAGCCGAAAGTTTCTTCTCTTGTTGTCAGACAATTGCACCTGCAAAACCAAATGCTATTCAGGCAATAGGAGGTAATTCTATGGTGTGTCCCGGTGAAACAAAAACTTATTTCGTAGCGGCTGTTTCTGGCGCAACTTCTTATACATGGTTTCCTCCTGTTGGAGGCGTGATAGTAAGCGGGCAGGGAACAAATTCCATTGTTGTGAATTATACTTCTGCATTTACTGCAGGTGATTCATTAAAAGTTGTTGCACATAAAGGTTGTGCAACAAGTATTCACAGAAGTACTATTATCAGAAGAAATTCTCCTGCCATCCCCGGCTTAATAAGTGGCATTAATTTTGGCTTATGTAATATGAACAATGTTCCATATTCTATTCCCATTTACCCCGGAGTTACTTACAATTGGAATATTACAAATGCATCCGGTTCTGTCATTTCATCCGGGCAAGGTTCAAACGCTATTGTTGTAAATTATTCACCAACATTTGTCTCAGGTAATTTAACAGTTACAGCTAATAATGCCTGCGGAATAAGTAACGCAAGGGTATTAAATGTTAAAGCAACACCTGCCACTCCTCAATCTATAACGGGACCTTCTTCAGTTTGTATTCTCCAACAAGGAGTGCCATATTCTATTACTCCTTTGGCTAGTACTAATGCATACGTGTGGACAGTGCCCTCCGGAGCCAGAATATCCGATGGAACTACATTATCAACAAGTGCAATATTTACTACCACTTCACCACATGTTTTTGTGAATTTTAAAACTACTCCCGGCAAAGTAATTGTTAAAGGAGTGAATGCATGTGGTAATGGGGCTGCACGAAATTTAGTTGTTGCATTCACTTGTCGTGAAGGTTCCTTAAATGATATTTCCAGCTCCGAATGGAGTGTTTCAATTTATCCAAATCCTTCATCTGATGATTTTCTTGTAACCTTATCTGATTTTGATTTTACAGACGGAAATAGTATTCCAGCCATAGATGTCATTGATGTGTTAGGGCGAAAAATTATAACGGAATCTTTCTCGGATAACGAATACAGATTATCAGGAGCCGCTTTAAATCCCGGTATTTATACCGCAATTATTACTATTGGTGATGAAGTTAAATCTGTCAAAATTGTAAAGGCAGAATAATTCAAGGTCCTTTCAGAATTATTTCCTATACCCGGAATATATGTTGTATTCCGGGTGTTTTTTGAATTCTGATTTAGGAATTTTTATTAGCCGTTTAACTAGTTCAATATCAATATTATAGAAAAGTAAGAATTTATAAAAGCTTACTTTTAGTTTCCTTTTCTATCCTTTCTTTGTATACATGAATCAGCCATCATTCGATACATGGACATCTGTATTTTTATTTGCTTCCGTACAGGGACTCTTTGTTTCCATTGTTCTTTTTATAACAGGCAAAGAAAACAAAGTTGCTAACAGATTATTGGCGTCTTTGATTTTTTTATTTTCGGTTACCTTATTTGAATATGTACTTTATTGGACCAGATACCTTTATTATTGGCCTCATTTTTTGCAACTGACTGAAAATTTCCCATTGCTTTTTGGGGTAATACTCTTTTTTTATTTTAAATGCGTTTTTGGAACTCAAGCATTTGTGAAAAAAGATTGGTGGCATTTATTGCCATTCGTACTCTTTACTGTTTATCAGTTCCCTATTCTTTTTTCTTCATCTGAAGTTAAACAGGCCTGGATGGAAGGAAAGCAGGCATTTCCCTCATTGTTTATGTGGCCCGAACCCATGCGTGGATGGAATTGGCTGGCATGGCCGCGAATTGCACACATGATATTTTATTACTGTTTGATATGGTTCACTTTTAAATCGCACAGCACTTCCAATCCGGAAGTAAGAACCTGGTTTAAATGGTTAACCGGATTGTTTTTGGCATTCATAATAAGCTACACCTCATATTTTGTACTGGTAAGATTTCCATTTTTTAGTGTTGAATGGGATTACATGATTTCTTTCTCTATGATGTTTACTATTTTTTTTCATTGCCTGGTTTGGATATTTGCAGCCTAAAGTATTCAGTGGTTTTAGTCTTGTTGAATCGGTTCAACTGCCTGTTAAATATAAAACTTCTGCATTATCGCCTGATGTAAGTAATGAGATTGTTAGTTTACTTGATTCTGCAATGATGGAGAAAAAGTTGTATCAGGATCCGGAAATCAGACTCGAGAAACTAGCTGATGCCATTGGCACTACACGACATTATTTGTCACAGGTGATCAACGATCGCAAAGGCATGAGCTTTTTTGAATATATAAACGCACTTCGCATTGAAGAAGCTAAATCACTTTTGGCCAATCCACAAAAGCATAAAGTGAATGTGATAGAAATTGCCTATCAGGTAGGGTTCAATAATAAAGTAACTTTCAACAGCACTTTTAAAAAGTCTACGGGACTCACACCAACGGAATTCCGAAAACAGAATGCTTCACCGGTTTTGAAAGATTAATAAGTAAATATTTTCAGGAAATTCTTGTAAATAAGTAAAGGTTTATCAGAATTACCTTTTTAAGTTAAAGCAATGGGTTCATTTGAAGAAAAAACTCATGAAAACATTCTTTCAACTCGTACTAATCTTGTTAGCACCTGGCGAACTGTTATTTGCGCAAGGCGGATTCACCAAAATTATTGATGCAGCCAATCCTGTAACCACATTCACAACCGCTGGTATTTATAAAGGTGCCGCCTGGGTCGATTTCGACAATGACCACGACATAGACCTTTATGCAGCTCCAAACAGATTATTCCGGAATGATGGAAATGGAGTATTTATACAGCTGATAGACCTTCCTTTTTCACCTATTCAGAATCCGGGTGGTGCCAGCTGGGCCGATCTCGATCAGGATGGTGATCTCGATTGTATCGTTGCTCAGGATCCTTCCGGGGTTTATTTGAATGATGGAACCGGCACATTCACCGATGTATCATCTCAGATCCCTGGGCTAAACAACTTTCCTTCCTGGGGGTGCGCTATAGGTAATATGAACAATGATGCCCATCCCGATTTTATTTTCGCTCACGCTGCAGGATTTCATACTACCGGACCTTTTCCATCAAAACTTTACCTGAATTCAACTAATACTGTTAATCCCGTTATGTTGTCGGGTTATACGCTCACCGATTCTGTTAAACCCTACACGGTGCCATATTGGAGCGATTATGATCTCGATGGTGATATGGATTTATTTGTCGCCAGTGGTCCCGGTGGTGGTCCCGGCCCCGATTTTTGTTACCGGAACATGAAAGTGGAAACCGGTTTTGATTCACTGATATTGATGACCACTGAATTGTTTGCTTCTCAGTTACAGGATGGACAATGTTATAATTTTATCGATTATGATCATGATAACGATTTGGATCTTTGCCTTACAAATTACGCAGGTGCCCAAACACGGTTTTATAGTAACGATGGAGGTATATACGTTGAAAAAGTATTTCCTTTTACAACAACAAATCCAAATCTTACCAATGCATGGGGCGATTATGATAATGATGGTGATCTGGATGTTCTTATTTCATCCGATAATGTTCCTGTAAAGTTATATCTGAATAACGGCAACACCACATTTGCAAATGCTATTCAGCTAAGTGTTACCGGTACCTGTGGAATTGCTAATGGAGATTATGATAATGATGGTGATCTTGATTTATTCATGCATGGAAACGGAGCAGCACGAGCTCTTTTTCGAAATGATAATATAAATACAAATAATTGGGTGATGTTCAAGTGTGAAGGTATTGCATCAGGAACTTCAGCTTTAGGTACTATAGTACGTCTTAAGGCAACTGTTAATGGAATTTCCTATTGGCAGATACGGGAATTATCGGCACAAAATAGTTTTCAAAGTCAGCATGATATGCGCTTGCATTTTGGATTAGGTGATGCAACTATTATCGATTCACTTGAAATCAGATATCCATCAGGCGCTACTACCCTAATAGCCGGAATTGCAGTTAATACAATTTATTGTCATAGTGAAGGTTCACCAACTCTTTGTCTGTTGAGTGATTTGTTTGAATCCACTGATCCACTGAAAGATTTGAATTTATATCCCAATCCGGCCGATTCATTTGTTAAAATAGAAACTGTTTCGAATCAATATTATGATTCCTGGGAAGTTGTTGATATCAATGGGAAGGTATGGATGCAGTATTTTGGTAAAACTAATTTTGCTGCCCCAATTAATGTTAGCATCATTCCCGGAGGAACCTACCTTGTAAGGGCTTTTGCCGGTAATAAAGTCACTACGTTAAAACTGATTAAAAACAGGTAATTTACAACACTGACTTATGGAGTGTGTTGGTAGTTTGTTGAAGCAGCAACGATAAAGGAGTGTACTTGCTTATTTGGTTGTTTCGGACTATCTTTGGTGTATGATCCGGAATTTGGTTGTTAAGCTGTGCATCCTTTATCACTTTTCTTTCTTTCTTCTTTCAAATGTTTTTGGTCAGGATGTTTCTATTTTAAATAACTTCAATGCATTTGAAG
The DNA here is from genome assembly GCA_016713525.1 of Bacteroidota bacterium. GTDB lineage: Bacteria > Bacteroidota > Bacteroidia > AKYH767-A > OLB10 > JADKJB01. The sequence goes on from JADJOZ010000033.1 coordinate 285,692, forward strand.
CCGAAGGTAGGGTTACACTCAATTGGGTAATTAAATCAGGAAGTACCTGTAATGGTATTACCATATTTCGCTCAGTTGATGAAGTAAATTTTGAAGTCATCGGCGATATTCAAGGTGTGTGCGGAAATCTTTCCCAACCCGAACCCTATTCATTTGTGGATGTGAATCCTGTGAAGAATGCAATCAATTGCTATAAACTTGAATTGGGAAATTATGGTTTTTCGGAAGCTGTAAAAATTGAAATTATTGATATCGGAAATTCTGGTTATCAGATAAGGCCTCATCCAATTACTTCAACAGGAAAAATATTCTTCAGCAATAAGCAATTAAGCAGTCATAAAATTACTATTTACAATGCGGAAGGTAAGGTGGTTTATGGTTCATTCACTGAACAAGATTTCTTTGAAGTAAATAGTGTAGATTTTTCTTCAGGATTGTATTTCTTTGATATTTCAAATCTTGCAGGAAATGCCAGCATTACGGGAAAAATTGTTTTCAGGTGATATCAAGAATATCAGTTAATTAGGCTTTTGGCTAACCAGCTGAAGTAAGTATAAAGTATTAGAAAATGACTTTAAAATCAATTGATGAAAATTCAAGCCATTGAATATCAAGTAATTCGATATTTTATTTTTATTACAATATCTAAAGTGTTTTTTTTACTTTTACCAAAATTTAAACCCCTTCAAAATCATGAAATTAATTAATGCTCTAACTACAGGAATACTTGCTTCCTCAATGTTATTTATGTTTACCGGTTGTAGCAAAGATGACGATAATAATTCATCTAATACTCCAACTCCCGCCGTGGCATCAATGACTGCCAAAGTTGACGGAGTAACCTGGACTTCCTTAACCAACAAGGTTTCCGCATCAATAATTAGCAATGTCACAAATCTGACAGGTGTTGCAAGTGATTCTACTTTATTAACGATCACCATTCAAGATGCTGTTGCTGTAGGTGATACAATTGATCTTGGCCCCGGAAGCGGAAATGCCGGTGTGTTTGCATTAACTCCTAATGGTACTGCTAATGGATGGTCATCAAATGGAAATGCTGCCTGCTATGGTGAAATGATTATTACTGCCATGGATGTGACAAATAAAAAAATATCAGGAACATTTGAATATAAAGTTTGGAGAGCAACAGACAATACTTTTAAAACAATTACGGATGGTGTGTTTACCAATGTTACTTATGCCACTTCAATCACAAGTGGAGGAAATAATACCTTCACCGTAAAAATTGATGGTGTGACATTTACTCCTGCCATTATTTCAGGTACAGCAAGTTTTGGTAATTTGATTATTTCCGCTGCCGACAACCAAGGTAGTAAAGCAGTAGGAATTACAGTTCCTGAAACTGTTACTCCGGGAACTTATGCAATAGGTACTATCGGCGATTTGTATTATGGAACTTATAATCCCAACTCTTCAATTTTTACTGTTTCAGATTCTGGTTCAGTAGTAATTTCTTCTCATAATACAACAACAAACAATATTGTAGGTACTTTCAATTTTGTTTCAAGCCCTTTTGGTGGAGGAACATCTTATGAATTAACTTTCGGATCATTTAACATTACTTATTGATAGAATTTAATTTAAAAAAAGAGCGCAGTCATAAACTGTGCTTTTTTTTATGGATTAAAATCAGATTAATTCAATACGCCAAATTTTCCTGATTGATATTCCTGAAAGGCTTCCTGTAATTCTTCCTGAGTATTCATTACAAAAGGACCATACTGCGCAATTGGCTCATCAATTGGTTCGCCACTAAGAACAAGCAACACACTGTTGGTTTCTGCTTTAATGCTTATTGATTCACCCTTCGTTTTTGAATATTACAAATTGGTGCGTATCTGCAGCTTCTCCATTGACTTCTACTTTGCCATTAATCACCAGTATGAATGTATTGTGTTTTTCAGGAGTCTCGAATTCCAAACTTCCATTTGCATTTAATTTCACATCATATACATTTATTGGTGTGAATGTGGATGCAGATCCTGTAACGCCATTTAATTCACCGGCAATAATGTTTACATAACCACCATTTTCAGGCAATGTTACTTTATTCATTTTTGCTGCTTCAAGAGCTTGATATTTTGGAGGTGTTAACTTGTCCTTTTTAGGTAAGTTAACCCATAACTGTACCATTTCAAATGGGCCACCTGATTTCGAAAATTTCGTTTCATGATATTCCTTATGCAAAATACCTGCACCTGCAGTCATCCATTGTACATCACCCGGATGTATCACACCGCTGTTGCCACTACTATCATGATGTGCCACACTCCCCTGATAAGCAATAGTTACTGTTTCAAATCCTTTGTGAGGATGTACATCAACACCTCGGGGTTGATCACTTGGCCCGAAATCGTATGCAGGATTAAAATCAAGCATTAAAAAGGGACTCACTAATTTCCGATCAGAAATCATTCCCGGGAAATAGTTGAATACCCTGAAACCATCTCCAACCATGCCATATCGCCCTGGCCGGGATACTACTTGCAATATTTTCTTTTTCATTCTTTTCAACCCACTGATTTTTCAGGTCAGGTTGCATCAAAGAAACAAAGTTTTTGTGAAATGGTTTAGTAAATGTACTGCACCTTACTTGATTTGTTATCTGATAGATAATCAGAATATTACAAGTGTGTTTGCTAATACCGGTTTTTATACACATAACGACCTCGCAGACTTTTATTACTTTTTTTAAGTATTTTTACCCCAAGCAAATGTTCCCATCCCGAAAGTCAACATGAATAGCCCCAATTTAATAAATGATATTTTCCAATGGGATGTGAAGGCATGGTCGACAGCATTGCCTTTCTGGGAACAAAAAATTAAAGAAATTCCGACAGGTAAAGCGCTTGAATTAGGAGGTCGCCAGGGAGGTTTGTCTCTTTGGCTGGCAACAAAGGGTTTCAATGTGATATGCTCGGATCTTAGTGAGAGTGAAGTGACAGCAAAACCATTGCATCAAAAATATCAATTGACAAATATTGGTTATGCAGATATTGATGCCACTGCTATTCCTTTTCAGGATCACTTTGATATTATCGTTTTTAAATCCATTATCGGCGGTATTGGCCGCTTTGGCGGGATGGAATTGCAGCAACAAACATTTGATAGTATTTACAATGCTTTAAAGCCCGGCGGGTATTTATTATTTGCTGAAAATTTAATTGCATCACCATTGCATCAGTTTCTGAGAAAGAAATTTGTTAAGTGGGGTGATACCTGGCGTTATGTTTCTCTTGATGAATTAAGGACATTCACTAAGGAATTTCGCAATGTTGAAATTCATGCGACAGGTTTTAAAAGTGCATTCGGACGATCCGAATCTCAAAGGAATTTATTTTCAATGATAGATAAAAGCATATGCAATTCCATTGTACCTGATAACTGGAAATATATTGCATATGGAGCTGCACAGAAATAAGTTAAACCGCATTCTGTTTGATATCTAAGATATTCTTTCCGGCATTAATTTATCTGATTTGCTCTTGCATGCCTGTGTTTTTGATTGCTCAGGACACGATTTCGAAAAATCGAATCGGTATTTTACCAGTACCATCGTTCGGTTATTCTCCTGAAACAGGAACCTATTTTGGCGCTGTAGCACTTTTTACTTTTCAAAAAAATTCCGATTCAATTTCACGGGCAGGAAATGCTAAAGTTGAGTTTGTTTATACACTAAAAAAACAAATTATCCTGGAAACAGAATGGAATATGCCTTTTGATTCTGGCAACTATTTTACCAAAGGATTAATCCATTTTTCCAAATACCCCGATCGCTATTTTGCAAATGAGAAAGGTGGATCCGATTTCAAAGGATATTATTTTTTGAGTGAAAGAATATCAGCGGAAGCATCTATGCTTAAACGGGTCAGAAAGGAATTTTATGGCGGACTTAGCTTTAAATTTGTTGACTATTCAGTATTGAGGGATTCTTTCCCGCTAAATATCGGAATTCCTGATGCAAATGCAACTGTTATCGGTGGAGGTCCTACCGTATTTTTTGATTCAAGAGACCATTTACTAACTCCATCAAAAGGATGGTATATATGGGTTAATGGAGGTTTTTATTCATCGAAAAATGATTATTTTAAACTGACTTTGGATTTCAGAAAGTATTTTTCAGGTAAGCTGGGTAATACTTTCTCCTTTCGCCTGCTACAGGAATTTAATACATCAAAATCGCCATTTTTTGATTTGCCAAGGATTGGTGGAGATGAAATTACCCGTGGCATTTACAGTGGCCGCTTTTTTAATGATCATTCCGCCATCCTGCAAATGGAATACAGATTTAAAGTATACAGGCGCTGGGGTGTTTCTGTTTTCGGAGGAGGATCAACAGTTTATAATCGCTATTCGGCACTGAACAACCTGGAATTATTTAGTAATGCAGGGTCTGGCCTAAGGTTTATGATTGATAGAAAAGGGAAAACAAATTTGCGCCTTGATTATGCTATCGGATCTTATGGGAGCTCCGGATTTTATGTGGCATTCGGTGAATCCTTTTAAAAAAAAATCGGACAACATAATTTTTTATGTTGTCCGATTAAAATGCTATTGGTTACTTAATTTTTAAAACACGTTGTGTAAATGGTACTCCATCTATATGGAATATCACCATATAAGCTCCTGGGGCATCTCCTGTAAATTTAAATGTATGTTTTCCGGTCGCAAGTTTTAAATCTCTGGCAAATTCTTTCACCACACGACCTAACACATCATTTATTTGTAATGAAATCTCTCTTTCACCATTCAATTCAAATTCAATTGTTACATCATCTTTAAAAGGATTTGGTAATAATGTAAGAGATGACATTCCTTCGGGCAAATCAATTCCAACCGGCAAAATGACTATGGTGTCGGTTAAGTTGACCACACAGGAGCCTGATGTTACGGTTAATGTAACAGGATATGATCCTGCTGCAGTGTAAATATGGGTTGGATTTATTAATGTTGACAAGAACCCATCACCAAAATTCCATAAATAAGTTGCGGCGGTTTGTGTTGCTGCAGTAAATTGCAAGGTTTGCCCGATTTGTTGCAGTCCACTCACTGTGAACGCTGCACTTACCACAGAAACCGTAACTGAAATGGATGTGCTGTCACTTCCAAATGCATTTGTTGCAACTAATGAAACCTGATATACGCCACTTGAAGCGTATTGATGAGTAGGATTTTGAAGAACCGAGGTTTGACCATCTCCAAAATACCATAACCAGGTAGTAGGTAAATTATTCGACCCATCTGTAAAGCTCACAATACCATTGCAATTGTCTATTGAATCAATGGCAGCAAGTGCAACCGGAGGCAGACTGTTACTGATTACGGTTACAGTATAATCTTCAAATTGTCCGTTTACCAGATTTATACATGGGGAAGGAATCGAATTGACCGATCTGTCTGACCCGATGCGCATTCGCAACGGAGTATTTAACACAGCAGTTAACGGTATAGTAATGTTTCCATTGTGAGTGCCAATTGCCTGTGAAGCAAAAACATTTTCTGCAGCAGCAAATACACCATCATTGTTGAAATCAATCCAGCATCTCACATTTTCATTGGAAGTAGCACCGGTGGTAACAGCAATAGGATAACTTAATCCTTGTGTCACAATAGTTGCAGCTGTACATGAATAATCCTGGAAGCCTTGTATGGCATTCTGTGTTGTATTATTTATTGTATTAAATGTAACATTTGTTATTCCAGCACTACAACAGAAAGCAGAAGTAATAGGACTACATAATGGTGCTGAAGGGCCATTCACTCCAATTATAGTTACCGAAATTGTAATGGAATCACATCCTGAAACATTACATGCTATCAGTTTCACCGGATAGGTTCCGGCAGAAATATAAGTGTGAACCGGATTTTCCAAAGTGGAAGTGCCGCCATCACCAAAATCCCACAACCAAGAGGTAGCTCCATTAACGGTTTCATCGGTGAAATTTACTATCCCAGAACAATTACCTATGCTTGCATAATCAAAATCAGCACAAGGGTTTGCATTTATACTCATGGAAATATAAACGGAATCTATTGGATTTAAAGGATCATTGCTATTGATTACCAGATATGAATTATAAGACCCCGCAGCTAATTGTCCCGAACTTAATGTTACATAAATGAGTGTTGAGTCACCTGGAGTTAATGTATCTGATAAACTACTCAATTGTATCCAGGGTGATAAAGAATTTGAATTACCATTTTGTATGATATTCGCAATAATACGTTGTGTAAATGCATTGAATGCGAAGTAATCGAAGCCCAGAAATACTCCTCTTCCGGCTCCTGTATTCCTGTAGCTGATTACATCATTATTGTTATAGGTTGCTAATGTAACTTTATCAGGATTTGTGAATGAATGATAGAAGGTTGCATTTGGGATAGGAATGCTTAAAGGAATATTGTCCATGTAGGCATGTGTGGTATCAGTTATAGTTAACGTTCCGGTGTTTACATTGGTAAGGAAGCTACCGGTAAACATACCCATATCATAGATTCTGTTGGTACTACCTCCGCCAACTGATCCCAATACCACAACCACTCCTCCTGCATTCATGTAGTTCTGAACTACAGGACCGAATGATGTATAGTGAGTGCTGGTACCTGTTTCCTGTTCAGGCATCAGCAATAAATCAATGCCATTGAGGAGTCCTGTTAATACACTGGCATCTGTGGTGTTTGATGTTGTAAGGGTGTACTTGGTGAAATAGGCATTGATAGCTGCAATTGTATTTGGATACTCACCGGTCATGTCAACGCCCTGGGTTAATGCCAACACCCTTACTGTGTCAGTTAAGTTGTACCCACTGGCATTGAAAATTAAGTCAGGTCCTCCGGTATTGTAAATCCACAATGGAATTGTAACGGAATCAGAGCAGGCGTCCAGATTTACAATTATAGAATCCGGAACGGTTAGAATCTGTGGCGCAAGAGTGCTTGTGCCGGTCAGACAAATTACAGTATCAACATCATTGCTCTGTACAGTAAGGAAGCTGTTGAATGTTCCTGCTGTTTGAGGATTAAATGTTACTGCGACCGATTGTGTAGCACCAGGTGCAATCGAAAGGGTGGTGGGATTCACACTGTAAGCATTGTTGGCAGGAGTGATTGATGTAATTTGTAATGTGTCGCACCCATTGTTGCCAAATGTTATGTTTTGAGATGCTGATAAATATTGCCCCACCTGACCAAAATGTAAGCACGAATCGGAAACTGTCATCAATGGATCGCCTGCCACATTTAATGTAATCGAAATGATCAAAGGTGAATGTGCTGTATCATTTGAGTTAATTAATATTTGGCTGGTATATAAACCTGCTGTAAGTCCGGAACTGTTAAATGTCAGATAAACAACAACGGAATCACCCGGTGCAATGGTATCCGACGATGAGGTTGTTTGCACCCACGGTGGTAAAGCATTAATTCTGCTATTCTCAACAATATTTGCAATAATTCGTTGCGTTTGAGCACTGCTTGCAAAGTAATCGAATCCTAAAAACACTGCTCTGCCTGTTCCGATATTGCGATATGATAATACATCGCCTGTGTTATGGATAATCAGGGTTTCTTTATCAGGATTGGTGAAATTATGGTAGAGTGTAGCGTTTACAGCAGCAACTGTAGGTGGAATATTTTCCATGTATTCATGCGTAGTATCAGTTACCGTCATAATACCTGTATTTGCATTGGTCATGTAGTTTCCAGTAAACATTCCCATTGTATATACACGATCCTGGCTTCCGGCCCCGACCGACCCCAGCACCAAAGCAACACCACCATTGTTCATGAAGTTTTGTATGGCTGGTGTGAATAAAGGATATTGGGTGATTGTACCTGATTCCTGTTCTGGAAATAGAACCAGATCCTTACCGGCGAGGAGTGAACTAAAGACTGCTGAATCGGTGGTGGAGGAAGTTGTCAGATTATATTTGGTGAAATAATTATTTATTGCAGTTATGGTGTTCGGATATTCGGTAGTTAAGTCCACACCATGTGTCATCGACAATACATTCACAGAATCAGTAAATGAACCACCTGTTGTATTGTAAACCAGGTCACCAGTCCCGGTGTTATAAATAGTATAAGGAATAGTAACAGAATCATTACAATTCAATGAAACGCCAAATGAAACGGGATTAACTTCAATATTTGGCATTGCCTGAACAGTGATGTTTTGTGTTAATGTATCAGTAGAAACGCAATTGGTAACAATCAGTGTTACAGGAAAAACTCCTGAAGCAAAATAAGCATGAGATGGATTTTGTTGTGCAGAAGTTGCGCCATCACCAAAATCCCAAAGCCATGATTCAGGAGCATTGGTTGAAGCATCTGTAAATGGTACCGGAATAGCGAATGGTGGATTAAAAGAAGGTACACTCCAGTTAGCAACTGTCGGAATCTGACTACCTATAACCGAAGTCCATGTGGCATAGTAACCGGCAAAAGTTGTGGAACTGTTCGATGTCCATCTAATGAGCATCTTACCGGATGTAGCAGTAACATTTGCAGGGATGTTTGATCCGGAAGCAGTAAGTATAATGGGATCGGTCAGTTGATCGCCATCATGAACATATAGAATATCACTTCCTTGCGTTACAAATTGCAGAAATGAAAGTGTAATACTTGTTGCACATGGTGGGGCAATGATCAGGGAACAATTTTCATTATTCTGATATCCTCCCAGTGGTCCACCTGAATCGTACAGTTCACCTGTTTGCGAAGATATTGTGGTGGTAGCACCACACATATTTACTGCAGTAACAACTTCAATATATGCAGTTTTAGTAATGGAATTATTACCAAATCCGTTCGAAGCAGTTAGTGTTACAGGGTAAATTCCCGGAACGTTATATACTATTGATGGGTTTTGGTCTGTTGATGTAGTTGTAACTGCACCTGTGAATGTCCACGACCAGGCTGTGGGAGCATTAATGGTGAGATCGGTAAAGTTTACTGTAGCGCCAACCGGAACCGAAACCTGATCGGCGATAAAATCGGCAATTGGAGGTAAAGTATTTGCAATAAAAGTAATGGTATAATCTTCAGCTTGTCCATTGGCAGGATCATAACATGCTGAAATAATCGTATTTGCAGCAACATCATCAATGACACGCATGCGTAGTGGTGTGTTCAGGACGGCCGTTAGTGGAGTCTGCACAACACCTGTATGATTTCCGGTTTTATTATCTGAAATAAATACCAGTTCATCGGTATTATTAAAGCTTCCATCATTATTGTAATCAATCCACATTCTTACATCTTCAAGTACACCGGTACCTGTTGTTACAGATACCAGAACCGGGTCGCCCGCAGTTACTGTTGTAGCTGTTCCACATGTAAAATCTTTATACCCTTCACTGGCATCAACCGTTGTATTGTTGATGGTATTAAAGTTCACGTTCGTTATGCCGGCATTACAGCAATAAGACAAAGTTACCGGAGAACAGGAAGCTGAAACCGGACCCCCGCCATTTGTTATTGTGATGTAATTTGTTTTGGTCACAGTATCTGAAGTTCCACACAATCCGGTACCATAGGTAATCAGTTCCACTGTGTAAGTTCCTGCAGCAGTGTATGTATGACCGGGTGATGTTTGTGTTGATGTGTTACCATCACCAAAATCCCAGCTATAAGTGCAGCGATTCGTGGATTGATTTATGAAATTTACAGTTCCGGGCACTGTACAAACAAAATTGATGTTCGAACTAAACTGTGCTACCACCGCATTACTGAACAGACCGCCAACACCAGCTGCATACCAGGCATTAGTTACCTGAATTTCTTCATCAGAACAGCTACCGAATAAATCAATAGCCGATTGAATAGCATAAAATCTGGCATCTGCATAAGTTGCATTTGGAGTTAGGTACACGGTTAGATTCCGATAACTGATTTCGCTTGCATGGTCCATGCCAATAGGAACAATAGAATATGTATCGCCATTATCGTTTGTTCCCGATCCGCCCTGACAAAGTAAATAGTAATAGTAATTCATAACTCCACTGTTGGTATGAACTGCTCCTGCAGAACTCCAGAAATTACCCAAATAGGTATCAGGGTGACTATACTGATTCGGATTCGACATATTCCGGAATGGAATGCCACTTATATTTACCTGATCTCCTTCAAGAAAATTTGCTGTTGTTGGATTTTTAAAGAAATCGATTGATACTCCGAAACAATCACTGAATGACTCATTCAATGCTCCCGATTCATTGGCATAAACAAGTGCTGCAGAAAATTGCGTAACTGCATGCGTGATTTCATGACCTACAATATCAAGTGATGTAAGTGGAGTAAAATCTACCCCATCACCATCACCATAAGTCATGTAATTTCCATTCCAGAAAGCATTCACATAATTATTTGAATAATGAACATAAGAAACCATTTGTGCTCCTGCATTGTCATAGGAATTTCTTCCAAAATTAGTCAGGTAAAATTCATGAGTGGCTTCAGTACCAAAGTGTGCATCGTATGCATATTTATCGATACCGGTTGAATTCCACAAGTTATCAGTGTCAGTAAATTCAACTGCGGTTGCATAGTTCGTTCCATTGTTCAGATTTAATGTCCTCACACCTCCAAAACCAATATCCGCTTTAAGTCTGTAACTACCCGGAGAAATACTATCGGTTGTCATGGTACGGATACCATTGTAAGCTGTAACTGCAGTAGCCGGTACATCGGTAGCGCAAATACGACTGATTTCATCAAGCGTTTCCCCTGTTTGTGCATCTATATAAATGTAAACTCTTTTTAATGGAATTTCACTGTAGATATCAAATTTGTAAGCTAATCTGTTTCGTTGTGCTTTTTGATAAATTACCAGTTCGCCTTTTTCTTTAGCACCTTCAAGTCCATTGTCAACGTGGTCATTATATTTTTCTGATGGAACAGCAGCAAGTGCTTTAGCAAATGCAGCGTCTGTAGACAGTGTTGGAGATGTTTGTGTCATGATATTTATATACCATTCCCCATTTGCAGAAGTAACATATCCGTTTTTAATATGTACATAGTAAACTCCGTGTTCTACTCTTATACCATTATAAAATTGTTGGTATCGATAATGCGTATAGCCATGCAAATCACGTTCTGTTTTTTCAAGCCGCAATTCTTCTGCTTGTGTTAGTTGCAATAATTCATCACGCAACCAGTTCATGTGAGTTGCTTCTGAAATTTGCTGCGAATTTCCGGGTTTAAAATAATCAACGCTCTTCCTTTCTTCACTGATTTTTAATAATGAAGCTCCTTTTACAATTGCTGATGCTTCTGCATCTCTGTAAATCTGAGACATCCCTGTAAAGGGTATCAGAAAAGTAATTGCAAGAAAGAAAAAGGTTTTTAAAATGAATTTTGTTTTCATGATGTGCGGGGGTTAAAAGTTCTGTAAATAACTTCTAATGATAAAAGTAATCCCTGACTTATCCAAACACTTTTTGGTGAATTATTACATTTCTGGTGTGAATAGATTGGCACACAATTGTAAAAATGGTTAATTATTTCTCATATTTTTCGTATCTAATTGAAATATAGTAGGATGTAAATATGTTAAAGGTTGAATTGCAAACGCATATGGGAACGAATATTTGGTGAGGTTTTCGACCTTTTTATTGATATTCTAAGAAATTAAGTGACAATTATGGGAAAGCTTCCGTGCTTAAAAAACTTATGAATAGTTGGAATGCTATCTGGAATTCATTATTTTAGTGCCATATCATTTTGAAAAGTTTATATCTTTATGCTTATGTATAATAAAGAATTTAAAAAAAATATTTTGCAATTGACAGTTTTAATTGCTGCTTTATTGTTGATTAGCTCAGAAATTGTTAAGAGCCAGGCACGACAAATCGGATCATTTAGTTCAGATAGTTATGGTGGACTTTCAACTTCTGTTCAGGCTGGAAACATTATTTTTTTCAGTGCAAATACACAAACATACGGACGTGAACTTTGGCGTACTGATGGTACCGAAGCAGGAACTTTCATGGTTGCTGATATTAACCCCGGATTAGGTGGAAGTATAATTGGATATTTTGAATATACCTCTCATGTAATGAATGGTATTATTTATTTTCGTGCCGATGATGGTGTTAATGGAATAGAGTTGTGGCGAAGTGATGGTACTGCTTTGGGAACTTATATGGTATTAGATATTGTTCCCGGTTCGGGCAGTGGTGCTCCCGGTGGATTTACTCACACTAATAACATGCTTTTTTTTACTGCCGGCACAGGAAGCTCTTTGTGGCGTAGTGATGGCACTACCGCTGGCACGTTTTCTATTGGTTCTTTCCAAATAGTTTCTAATCTAACCGGCTTCAATGGTAATGTTTATTTCTCTGCCGATATTAATAACAGTGGTCAGGAGTTATGGAAGAGTAACGGTACTGTTGCAGGAACACAATTATTAAAGGATCTCAATGGTGTATTTGGTGCTTCCTTACCATGTAATTTTCATGTTACACCAAATATACTTTATTTTATGGCTAACACAAATGATGGATGGGAATTGTGGAAAACAACCGGAAGTAATGCATCTACCGTGCAGGTGAAAGATATTAATCCCGGAAATGCAGGAGGTGTTTTGTCGGTTTATAGTGTAGCTAATGCCGGCAATATAGGTAATACACTTTATTTTAGTGCTAATGATGGAGTAACGGGATATCAGCTTTGGAAATCTGATGGCACTGATGCCGGTACCGTTCGAATTTCTAATTTGGCAAATGGGGTTGACCAGAATGGTGCATTTCCAGTTGTTAATGGTAAGGTATTGGTAAATAATTATGCCAGTGAATTCTTCTGGCAGTATGATCCGGTAACTGATATCTTTGATGAGTCTGCCTATCCTTCCCGAATTTGGTTTAATAGCTATGAAGGGAAATACATTTTTTCAGGTAACGAAATGTATTATACAGATAAAGATAGTGTTTTTGGTTGTGAAATATATTATGCTGATGGGAATACTGGCACATCCCCATTCTTTCTGGAATCGCATTTAACCGATAATTGGTTTTTCAGCTCTACGCAAGGTTTTAATACCATATGTGGAATTTCAGGAACAAACCTTATTTTTTCTCAGGCTCGTTCTCCCTACAATGCAGTTATACCACTTTTTTCAATAGACCTTTCTGCTTCTTCCAGTTGTTCATATCCTTCCGTGGTTTTTCCAGTACCTTTATCATTTACGAGTGCTCACTTTGTATGGAGTTATATTCCTGATGCATCACAGTATGAGTTGCAGTATCGTTTGCAGGGAAACCCTTCCTGGAACTCAGAAATAACCGCACAAACTTATGTCGCCTTAAATAACTTAACAGATTCAGCTAATTATGAATATCGGATCAGGGCTTACTGTAATGGTGCGTGGACAGCGTTTTCTGATATTAAAAATTATAACTCCGGACAAACTGTAAATGATTATATCTTGCATATATTAGCTAATAAATCAGAAAATGATTCTACTCACAGAATATACTGGCTCAAAACCCCTCAAATAACCAACATGCAAATAAGATACCGTGTTGCGGGTACTACAACATGGCAGACTGTTAGCAATTCTAATGGGTATCGACGACTAACAGGATTAATACCTGACACATTTTATGAGTATCAATGGCGTGCTAACTGGGGTGGTACCTGGGATCAGTGGTTTCCTTCAACGTTGTATTTTTATACGAAAAATGAAACTCTTACCGGTGTTGCCGACATAATTCCTGACAACATGGTGCCATTGATTTATCCGAATCCAGTATCAAATAATTTGCAAGGTAATTTTCCTGATGAAACGGAGTACTACATCACCGATATCTCAGGTAGAATTTGTCAACAGGGTTTCTTTAATAACAATAATGTAAATGTAACATCGCTCGAATCCGGATTATATATACTTATTGTACATGGTGGCATCTCCAACAGCTCAATTAAGTTTGTGAAAAAGTGATCCGCATTATAATTCTAAGATTTCCTGTTTGTCTATTAAAGAATGATTTTTCAAAGTACTTCATTTTTTAGAAAATCAAGATTAGAATTTATCCTTACTTTGGATTTGAGGCATTCTACCAATTATTGTATTCGATTCGCCAAAATTATTTTATGGCATTTGCTAAAACCTTAATTTTATAAAGCAAATAATTTTGTATCACATGCGTTGCAACTTGACCTAACCCTCTCATCTAGCCCCCCAAATGATTTATGCATCATTATCCTTTTTTGAATTCACGCCAATGGCTGCTGGTAATTAGAATTGTAACAGCTTTATTGCTGGTAGCACATGGGTTTATCCGTGTCTATGAAGGTACTGTAAGTGAATTTGGAGAATTCCTGAATGCAAATGGATTTCCATTGGCCATTTTCCTTGCATGGGGAATTACGGCTTTTGAAATTATTGGTGGTTTAATGATGGCCGCAGGACTTTTTCGAAAAGTTATTGCTACTATATTTATATTCGAATTATTAATGGGAATTATCCTGGTTCATGCTGGCCGGGGCTGGTTTGTAGTAGGACATAGCACAGGAGGAATGGAATATAGTGTGTTGCTTATTGTCTGCCTTCTTGCTATTGCAGCAACTGAGCAAAAACCCGAAGAAAGTAATTATTGAAATTCGTAGCTACCTTTTGAATTTACCGATACCTGCAAGGGTTTCTTAGTTTTCTCGAACAAGCGTGAGCCCTCACTAAGTTTATTCCAAAAATTAATCATCGTTTTGTTGCTCTTATAATCGGCTAGTAGCGATGCATAGTACTTTCCATCAAACCGTGCAGGAAAAATATAAACTGGAATTTTTAATTGACCATTAGTTCGTGCTTCGGTAGCAAGCACATACAGCTCTTTAATTTTTTCATCGGTCAATGGCAAACATCCAATAGTAACACATTTGCCATGAATAAAAATATCGCCACCCGGATTTAATCCTTTACTACGAATGCGATCTGCTGCGTTCGGATAATTTATTTTAAGTGATAAATGATAACTACTGACGGGATTAAAAGTGCTGATATGATAGAATCCCTCCGGCACTTGCAGATCACCCGATTTAACTTTGGGCCCTGCAACACCTGAAGCGGCACAAACGGGATAAGTAATTATTTTTTAAAAAAGTGGAGTGCTTGTTATCTGTTGCCCAAACCTCGAGTTCCTGTTCTGCTTTATAAGCGATCAGAAGCAGATGCACACTCTCTATGTTTAGGGCATTCGATTTCAAAACCGATTTCACCACAGCTTCCTTATCAGCATAAGCCTCACGTACGCGTACATACTTCTTTTGCTCCGATTTAAAATCAGAAGTCAGAAAGCTGATTAGCAGTAACGGGATAAAAAGTAGGGTGGTAAGATTCATTATTTCGAAACGCTGCATGCGTGTAAATATTTTAGAGTGTAAGGAGTTTTCCCTTTTGACCGTTTACTGAATTTAATGACGCGGCTTTGCCGTCAATGACCCAATGACGCAGCTTTGATGCAAATTTATCCATCTGCCAACCTATTTGGGGAATTATAAAAAATTGATTGTCAGTTACATATCAGTCTGTCCATATTCCATCAAAATTTAGTTAGATCAGTTCGGAGCGAATTATTTTGACTATACTTCTTTGTATATTTGTTTTTTAAAAATTATTCTCATGACAACGACAGCAATAAAAAAGCAAGTAGACAATTACCTTCCGTTACTTTCTGCAAAACAACAGGCATTGATACTTGAAATGATTAAGAGTTTCTTAAATGTAGATAAGGATACCAAACGGATGTCCCGAAAGCAATATAACAAAGAAATCAAGGATGCTGTTTCTCGAATCGAGAAAGGCACTTCAGTTTCACACAAAGATGCGCTTAAGGAATTGTCTAAATGGTAAATCCCAGGTTAAAAATAGTCTGGGACAGAAATGCTCTTGACCATTTTAAGGAAATTCTAAATTTTCTTGAAAAACAAAGTCATCAAGCTCCTAAAATTGTAAAGAGTGCTATCATAGCCAGGCTTAACCTAATTAAAATAAACCCACTCATTTGTGAGTTGGACAAATTAAAAAACTCTCCAAACAAGGAATTTCGAGCTTTTGTAGTTTTCAGTTATCGTGTGACATATCAAATTAAAACTGATGCAAAAGAAATTCGAATTCTCAGAATTAAACACACTAGCCAAGAACCTCTTGGTTATTAAAGCTAGTTGTGACGCCAAGCTAAATAATGATAAGCATAAAAAATCCTCTGCGATGTTTTGGAAAAATTCGTGTCCACTTTGACCGATCAGGTTTATCTGAACTCAATATTTTCTTAATCGCCCACTTTTTGTTTTAAAGACACACGCTTACAATATCTGCAAAATTTTCCCCGACGCCACCAACCCCATTTAAAGCAGAATTTTCAAAAAAAATTTTCAACACCCAAGGGTTTACCCTTGTTTTTTGTTCTTTATGATTTTATAAAGTATTGATATTTAACCTTATGGAATATTTGAAATTAGCAGTCTAAAATTAGGTTGGTTGATTTTGATGGTGTAATTTTAACAGATGCCAACAGAGAATCAGAATGGCTAAAATAAATCCTGACAATACCAATAATGCAATCAATAAAAGCGATTCATATTATACAAAAAGTGAAATTATAATAACAGATATACGAAACTCCCAACAATTATTAATCAAATGATTTGTATTCGATTAAGAATAGGTGGAGATTCAGATGGTTCGTGTAATGATGGTAATCGGATATGCTTTCCCTCCAAATAAACCGTATTGTTAAATTCAAACTGATATGAAAACTTTCTCTTTATTAATTTCAATTTTGTTAATAATTCAATTAGCAAACGCCCAAATTCCTTTCCAAAAAAGTTTTGGAGGAACAAATACAAATAGTGGCAACTCAGTTCAACAAACAAACGATAACGGATACGTTGCAGTTGGATATACAGCAGCTTTTGGTGCAGGTGCCTTTGATGTTTTTATTATTAAAACAGACTCATCAGGTAATCCTGTTTGGAAAATAGCGATTGGTGAAACATCGAGCGATTTTGCAAATGACGTTCAACAGACAAGCGATAGCGGATTTGTTGTATGCGGATATTCCAATTCTTCTTTCAGCGGAGGTTTTGCAGGTGAAAATATTTATCTGATAAAGTTAAATTATAACGGAAGCATTTTATGGTCTAAAATTATTGGTGGAGCAGGGAACGAAAGAGCCAACTCAGTTAGGCAAACATCGGATGGCGGTTTTTTAATTGCAGGAACAACTGATAGTTGGGGAGCCGGAGGTAATGATTTTTATCTCGTTAAAACCGATGCAAGTGGTAATGTTAGTTGGACAAAAACATTTGGAGGGGCATTTGATGATGTGGCAAATTCAGTGAAACAAACTTCTGATGGCGGTTACATTGTTGCGGGTGAAACAAACAGTTTTGGTGCGGGAGATATAGATTTCTACCTTATTAAAACTGATGCATTTGGTACTCTTACCTGGTCAAAATCATTTGGAGGAGGAGGCGGTGATTGGCTGTATTCCGTGGTTCAGGCATCGGATAATGGTTATGTTATGGGCGGTTATTCAATTAGTTTTTTAGGTGCTGGTGAAGCTGATGCGGTTGTAATTAAAACGGATAGTTTAGGAAATATTCTTTGGAGCAAAACATATGGCGAACAATATGGAGACGTTGCTTCATCAGTTGTGCGAACAAATGATAATGGTTATGCTTTATGCGGTGGCCAATCAACTTTTCCTGTTTCAATGGTTGACAAAGGGCTTCTTTTCAAGATTGACAGCTTGGGTAATTTCATGTGGGCAAATACTTTTATAAATAGTAATGATGTTCAAAGGAGCGTTTGTAAAACAAGTGATGGAGGTTATATTTTAACTGGTGATAGATTTCCCGTTTCAGGAATTGACTTAGTCATAATCAAGACAAATGCAAATGGAACAG
Organism: Bacteroidota bacterium; assembly: GCA_016713525.1. Classification (GTDB taxonomy): domain Bacteria; phylum Bacteroidota; class Bacteroidia; order AKYH767-A; family OLB10; genus JADKJB01. Next base: position 303,617 of record JADJOZ010000033.1, read on the forward strand.
GTGGATGCAATGAACAATCTACAACTTTAACATCAACAAATATTTTTCCGCAAGTTTCAATTCCAGCAACGTTAAGTTCAAGTGGAGGAACGGCATTAACCGTAACTTCTATATCAAGCAGTGGAGGAATCGTTTCAAACCCATGCAGTTGCTCATCTTATTTTACGCTATTTCCTGATGCAATTCCTCATAATTGGATTGCAGTAAATCAGGCAACTGGTCAACCACCTATTACTTATAGTTGGAGCTGGGGTGATGGTTCAGCTAGTTCTTCGGGTCCAACACCCTCTCACACGTACAGTACAGCAGGATACTATAACATTTGTCTTTCCATTACGGATATTGCAGGATGTACAAGCACATACTGCGATTCTTCAACATATTTGTTCAAAAGCAACGGAACGATGGTTAATATGAATGTAATATTGCCTACAGGTATTAATATTATAGAACCTGAAAAAAATACAATTTCTTTTTCCCCAAATCCGACATCAGGAATATTTGTAATCAACTTTCCTGAAAATTTCCAAAAAGGTAAGATTGAAATTCATAATGTATTGGGGGAACTAGTTTATGTTGATAGGATGGATGAAATAAACAAAAAAGAAATAAATCTAAAAAATATTAACTCGGGGGTTTATTTTGTGAAAGTGTTTGACGGAGAAAGGAGTTACTGCAAGAAACTAATTGTGGAACAAGATTGAAACGACGGATTTTCATGGATACAGTGGCACAACTGATAAAAGGTAGATCTAAAGGAAATAAAAAAAGAACGACTTTGAGGGATAAAAAATGATTTGCTGTTGCTAAACAGTGTAGGTAAAACAGTTTGGAGTTAGCAGAAAGTTTGTATCTTCGTCTAAACTTTTGTACTGAAAAGCCAGACCATCACCAATATGCAAATCGTTAAGCACATTTTTAGTATAGCATTTTGCCTTTTGTCTGCATATTAGGTATCTTTCATATATTTACTCCGTTATTTGCAGACTTTCAGTCAACATCCTCATCAAAATGAAAAAACCACAAATCAGAAGAAAGCAAGCCCAATCCGTTTTCCAGACCATTTACCTTCTTGCCTTAGCGATAGTTGTGTTAAATACAACTAGTTTTGCTCAGGCTCCTGTCTGGAACTGGGCCAAAGCTGGTTCTGGTGCCTTCGCCGACAATTCAAGCAGAACCGTTACCGATAACAGCGGAAACGTATATGTAGTCGGTTCCTTTGCGAGCACAACCATTACTTTTGGTGCTATAACACTCACGAATGCAAGTGGCGGCATCGCCGATCTCTTCATTGTAAAATATGACCCCAATGGGAATGTGATATGGGCAAAAAGTGCCGGAGGGGCATCTACTGATTACGCATCTGCTATTGCGATTGACAACAACAATAATGTTTGTATTGCCGGATCTTTTTCATCAGCTTCTCTCGCATTCGGACCGATATCCATCACCAACAATACAAGTGGGTCCAGTGATATTTTTCTGGCCAAATTTGATTCACTCGGGAATATCATCTGGGCAAAAAGAGCAGGTGGAACTATCTCCGACTTTTGCAATGGGATAGCGATAGTTGGGAATGGTAATATTTTAATTACAGGATCATTCGCATCATCTCTTATTTCATTTGGTTCAACTGTTTTAACAAATCAGGGTTCAACGGATCTTTTCGTTGCAAAATACGACCAAAACGGTAATGTTATGTGGGCAAAGAGCCATGGTGGCAGCGATTGGGATATTGGTCTGAGCATTAAATCAGATGTTTCCGGCAACGTTTTTGTCACCGGTTATTTCAAAAGCAGCGCAATAAATTTTGGTTCCATTTCCTTAACAAACTCATCAGGTAGTAGTTTTTCAGATCTGTTCTTAGTTAAATACGACAGTAATGGAAATGTGCTATGGGCTCAAAATCCACAAGGCCTATTTAATAAATCAGGAAATGATCTTGCAACAGATGTTAACGGCAATGTATATATCACCGGATATTACCAGGGTCCAACGCTCGATTTCGGTACAATTACAGTTACCAATAATTCCCCTTCATACAGCGATTCGTTTACGGCAAAATATGACAACAATGGTAATGTTATATGGGCCAACTCCACAGGTGGTGCATTTTATGATGTTGGCAATGGAGTTTCAGTGAATGCCAATGGAGATGTATTTGTTGTCGGTTATTTTGAAGCCCCGTCAATTTCATTTGGCAGTAACACACTTGTCAACTCAGGGAGCAGCGACATATTTATTCTAAAATTTGCTAGCAACGGAACCCCTCAGTGGGGAATCAGCACAGGCGGGCCATCCCAGGATTGGGGCAATCATCTGGCAATCAGCAATACAGGAGAAATTTATTTGACAGGAATATTCCAAAGCCCCACCGTTACTTTTGGATCCACCACGTTGACTAACGCCGGTGCCTCCTTTGATGTCTGGATTGCTAAACTCAGCGAGCTTACCGGAATTCATGAACACAGCCAATTGGCTACTTTTCTTCTTTCTCCGAATCCGGCAAGTAATCAATTCAGCATAAACTTAAATGGAAGTTTTGAAAATGCAGAAGTTCAAATTACAGATGTTACCGGAAAAGAAGTTTTTCGTAACACTTTTTATGAAAACGAACAGCTCATTCTAAACACTGCAGAACTTGCTGATGGTCTGTACACGGTTAATATCACAACACGAGAATTTACCGGGAGTAGCAAATTGATAGTTCAAAAAAAATAAATTATTTTCAGAACATGCATAGAACTAATTTTCAGGAACGTTTGAAGCAATCAAGATTGTTGGGATATTAATAAATTCCAAAACACTTATACAATATAGCAAATTGCTGATTCCCATCGCAGACTATATCAATGCAATTCTATAACACTAACCTCCGGAATATTTTTTAACTCAAGTTGTAAGTGCCGTTGACGGGTTTTGGAACGGAATTCCTGAAATATTTCGAGTATGCCGTGATCAATGTTAATACTTCTTGTTCCGTCAATTGTAACAATAGAGTAGGGTGGGATGCGATCCAGAGCTTCCTTGATTTTTCGTTTGTTTTGGAAGCTGACATTTAATGCCAGCTCCATATTCACGTGCATCGTATGTCTGTCTGTCAACAACTGTTGTTAGCCCTTTTATATCGACTAGGTTGGTGAAACATGGGAAATACGATTAAGCCCTGAGTCAAACCCTGTGATAATCTACTTTTTTAAATAATTGACTATCAATGTGATGTATTGATTATTAATGTTTTAGAACAAAATAAACAATTTTGTGTAAACAAAATTGTTTATTTTTGTAATATGGAAAATTTAATAACTATTATAAAAGGTATTCACCCGGGATTTGTTCTTGACCGTGTACTTAAGAAACGCCAAATTCCAAAAGGAAAATTTGCAATTTCATTGAATGAATTTCCACAAACTATAGTTGCTATTACTAAAGGGAAAAGAAGAATGAATATCAATTTAGCCTTAAAAATAGAGCATGCTCTTGATTTAAACGAAGGATATTTAATGACATTGCAAGTATTTTATGACATCAAAGAAGCAAAGAAAAAACTTTCCAAAAGTCCTGATTTATCAAAATTAAGGACTGCCTTGTTTTGGGATACTAAAATAGACGAAATAGACTGGAGCCAACAAAAGAATGCCGTTATCAAAAGAGTTTTTGAGAGAGGAAATGAAGAGGAGAAAATGGAAATTACTAACTTTTATGGAGAAGAAGCAGTAATTGATTTTTTTAAAACACGATAATCATGAAGCTTTATTCACTGTTCATGTGTTCGCGGGCGGGGGGGTTGCAGAAATTTAGATACGAATCCTTTCAATGCAATTCTATAACACTAACCTCCGGAATATTTTTTAACTCAAGCTGTAAGTGCCGTTGACGGGCTTTGGAACGGAATTCCTGAAATATTTCCAGTATATCGTGATCAATGTTAATGCTTCTTGTTCCGTCAATTGTAACAATAGAGTAGGGTGGGATGCGATCAAGTGCTTCCTTGATTTTTCTTTTATTTAAGAAGCTGACATTTAATGCCAGCTCCATATGAACATGCATCGTGTGCCCCTGAACATTTTCTGAAATGGTGTATCCTGCTTTGTAAGTGTTACGAATAAGAAAATACAAACTGTAAACGATTCCTATAAGTACTCCTATTAGTAAATCGGTTGCAAGCATGGCAACTATAGTGACTATGAATGGCAGGAATTGTTCTTTACCCTGTTTGTATATATTCAGAATCATTGCAGGTTTGGCAAGATTGTAGCCGGTTCTGACAAGTATAACGGCTAGCACTGCATATGGAATATAGTTTACTAATGAAGAGGCCAGAACAATTACCAGAAGTAACCACACTCCATGGAAAATCCCGGATAGCCTTGTTCGTGCTCCTGCTTCAGCATTTGCAGCACTTCTCACAATAACTGCTGTAATAGGTAACCCTCCTAAAATTCCACTCAACAAATTCCCGGTTCCCTGAGCAATCAATTCTCTGTTTTGTGGTGTGATTCGATTTTGAGGATCAATTTTGTCAATTGCTTCAATACTCAGTAATGTTTCCAATGAAGCCACCAGCGCAATCACTATTCCGTATTTCCATATCGATGGAGTTTCGAGCAGCAAATGAAATTTCGGTATTTGCATTTGATCGAGAATAGTTTTTGGGATGGTGACATACTGATTTGGTGTAAGGCTCAACGATTGTGTAGATGCAAATGCCAAGGCCAGCAATGTTCCCACAAGTACTGTTACAAATGAAGTAGGAATAAAAGATATCCTGTATGCTGCATATTTTTTCCAAAGTATCAGCACAGCAATTGATGCAGCTGCCAAAATCAAGGAGCCTGGTGAAAGTTTGTGGTACAGATTATCGATGTGCTGAAAGGCGTGATCGAAAGTAATGATATTGAAAAATTCGTTTCGCCAGAAATCAGGTTGGTCATAGCCGATTATAATGGGAATTTGCTTTGAAATGAGCAGGATTCCAATGGCAGCAAGCATGCCTTTAATTACGGAAGAAGGAATGAGATGGGTGAAGCCACCAAGCTTCAGTGCACCGGTAATTACCTGAATAATGCCCGCTAATGACACTGCCAGAAAGAATGCCTGCAACGATCCCGTTTCAGCAATTGCTGTAGCACAAATTGCTGTAAGGCCTGCAGCCGGTCCGCTTACACTTAAAGGAGATCTGCTGATTGCGGAAACTACAATGCCTCCAATAATCCCTGAAAGTAATCCTGATAATAAAGGTGCGCCTGAAGCAAGTGAGATTCCCAGACACAAGGGCAGTGCAACGAAAAAAACCGTAATGCTGGCTTTAAGATCGTGTTTAAGAAAAGAAGAAAAGTAATACTGTTGTCGCCTGCTGAAGAGATTCATAGAAGCAACGGAATTCCTTGGTGAATTTATTTGTTTATTTCAATGAAGCGCTCTATATCTCGTACCAATCCGAATACAATAATAGTATCCGATTCAATAAGTACTGTTTCTGAATTTGGAACACCAAGAATATGTGCTTCTTTTAGTACTTCGCCATCTTTAATAGCTTCCGTTTCGCGCTTCAGCGTAATCAGATTTAAATTGTATTTGCTTCGCAGATTAATATCTCCGAGACTGCGGTTCGCCATTGTTCTTGGAGTTTTAATTTCAACAATTTCATAATTGTCGGGAAGCATCAGTGAGGTTAGGATATTTGGATTCAACAATCTTTCCGCAACAGCTAAACCTACATCGTTTTCAGGGGAAAGGATTTCGGATACTCCAACTTTCTCCAGAATCTGTCTCTGATGCTTGCCGTTGGCGCGTGCCATAATTCTTTTCACTTTTAATTCCATCAACTGAACCACACATAACATCAGCGCTTCAAAATCTTCTCCAATGGCAACCACCACGGCATCCATATCCTGAACATTTTGAGAGCGAAGCACTCTGATATCTGTAGCATCCATACATACTGCATAGGAAACTTCTTCCTTAATATCTTCAATGTGCTCTTCATTACTGTCGATTGCAAGAACTTCAGCTCCACGAATGGCCAGAGTGCGGGCAATGGCATTTCCAAATTGTCCCAGACCAATTACTGCAAATTTGTATTGTGACATTTTTTAAAGTTTCTGTTTGCTGTGAATAGAAATGTGAATTAACATGCGTCCAGTGCCTGCTTCAAATCTGCAAGCAGGTCTTCGATATCTTCAATACCAACACTCAAACGAATGAGTGAATCTACCACTCCCGATTTTTCACGCTCAGCTTTTGGTATGCTGGCATGTGTCATTGATGCAGGATGACCCGCTAATGATTCCACACCACCCAACGATTCAGCCAGTGAAAATACTTTGAGTGCTGATGCCATACGAAAAGCAGCTTCCATATCATTCCCCTTCATGGTGAATGATATCATTCCTCCAAAGTCGCGCATCTGTTCTTTTGCTATCTGATGATTCGGATGATCTTCGAATCCGGGCCAGAATACTTTGTCTATTTTTGGATGTGTTTTCAAATAATGTGCAATTTCCTTTCCGTTTTTACAATGCGCCTGCATTCTTACATGTAAAGTTTTTATACCACGCATTACCAGAAAACTATCCATTGGTCCCGGTGTTGCACCACAGGAGTTTGCTATGAAAGCCAGTTCTTCATATAGGCTGTCGCTGTTAGTACATAATGCTCCCATCACCACATCGGAATGTCCTCCCAGATATTTGGTTGCTGAATGCATCACAATTGCAGCACCCAGATCAAGTGGATTCTGCAGATATGGCGATGCAAAAGTATTATCAACAACAAGAATCAGTTTATTGTCATCTGCAATTTTAGCACATGCCTTTATGTCGATGATTTTCATCAATGGATTGGTTGGTGTTTCCACCCAAAGCATTTTTGTTTTAGGATTCAGATGCTTCTTAATTTCATTGGCATCATGCATGTTTACAAAATGGAAAACGATGCCGTAGTGCGCAAAAATTTTAGTGAACATGCGGTAAGAACCACCATATAAATCATCTGTAGCAATTACCTCATCGCCAGGCCGCAATAATTTAATGATCGCATCTTCAGCACCCTGACCACTGGAAAAACATAAGCCATGCTTTGCATTTTCAATTGCCGCAATACATTTTTCAAGAGCAACACGGGTTGGATTTTTACCTCTTGCATAGGCATAGCCTTTGTGTTTTCCCGGTGACTCTTGCACATAAGTGGAGGTTTGATAAATCGGAGTCATGATGGCTCCGGTGGATGGATCAGGTTCCTGACCGGCATGGATGGCTTTTGTACCGAATTTCATATTGTTCATTTGATGCAAAATTATCAATATTTAATGGCTCTGTCACGCCTGTTGGCAAATATAATTGGCTGTAAAAAGGGTAGTTGCGGAATTTCAAACTTATTTATCCTTCAGCACCATAAACTAACTGACTTAACCGTTTGTTAACGAATTTGTGCATTTCCGACTGTGGGTTACCGGAAATTTCGTAATTTTGTTAATTCCTTGTCTTATTTTAAATGGAAGTACAACCAGGCGAACTCCTTAAAAGCATCAACTTTCCGGAAGATCTGCGGAAGCTGAAAGATGATCAGCTAAAGCAGGTTTGTGATGAATTACGTCAGTTTATCATTGATATTGTTTCAGTTAACGGCGGCCACTTTGGAGCCAGTCTGGGTGTTGTGGAACTCACCGTTGCCCTTCATTATGCTTTTAATACCCCCTACGATCAACTTGTCTGGGACGTCGGCCATCAGGCTTACGGACATAAAATTTTGACAGGCAGACGAGATGTTTTTCATACGAACAGAATTTATCAGGGCATCTCAGGGTTTCCGAAACGCTCTGAAAGTGAATATGATACATTTGGAGTTGGGCATTCTTCTACCTCCATTTCTGCCGCCCTTGGTATGGCTGTTGCATCCCGGTTAAAAGGGGAAGCCAACCGCCAGCATGTAGCCATTATTGGCGATGGCGCCATGACCGCCGGCCTTGCATTCGAAGGTCTTAATCATGGTGGTGTTGAGGATTCCAATTTACTGGTGGTACTGAACGATAATTGTATGAGCATAGACCCTAATGTGGGTGCTCTTAAAGAATATCTTACCGATATAACAACATCTCACACTTACAATAAAGTGAAAGATGAAGTTTGGAATATACTGGGCAAAATCAGCAAGTTCGGTCCAAATGCCCAGGCCATTGCTCAGAAGTTTGAAAATGCCCTGAAATCGGCCGTGTTAAAACATAGTAATATGTTTGAATCATTGAGGTTCAGGTACTTTGGACCAATCGACGGTCATGATGTGAACCACCTGGTAAAGGTAATGCGTGACTTAAGAGATATTCCCGGACCTAAAATTTTACATTGTATTACTGTCAAAGGTAAAGGGTTTGAGCTGGCCGAAAAAGATCAAACTAAATGGCATGCTCCCGGACTGTTCGATAAAATTACCGGTGAGATTTTTAAACCGGTTATTACAAAACCATCCCCACCAAAATATCAGGATGTTTTTGGAAATACACTGGTTGAGCTTGCTGTAAAGAATAAAAAAATAGTTGGGGTTACTCCTGCAATGCCTTCCGGATGTTCTATGAATATTATGATGAAGGCCATCCCCGAAAGGGCATTCGATGTGGGAATTGCAGAGCAGCATGCAGTTACGTTTTCAGCCGGAATGGCAACACAAGGAATGATCCCTTTCTGTAATATTTATTCCTCATTCATGCAACGTGCTTTCGATCAGGTTGTGCATGATGTGGCACTGCAAAATCTGCATGTGGTTTTTTGTCTCGATCGAGGCGGACTTGCTGGTGCGGACGGACCAACTCACCATGGTGTATTCGATTTCGCTTATTTCAGATGTATCCCCAATATGGTGGTCGCATCTCCAATGAATGAAGAGGAACTTCGTAACATGATGTTCACCGCATCCCGTCACAACGGACCATTTTCGATTCGCTATCCACGTGGAAATGGTGTTATGGTAGAGTGGAAAACACCTCTTAAAGAAATGAAAGTTGGTACCGGTCGCTTATTGCGGGAAGGCGAAGAAGTTGCGATTCTTTCTGTTGGCCATCCCGGAAATTTTGCTGAGGATGCCTGCAATCAATTAGCTAAGGAAGGGTTTTATCCCGCACATTATGACATGCGTTTTGTAAAACCGCTTGATGAAGAAATGTTGCACGAAATTTTTTCAAAATATAAAAAGTAATTACGGTTGAAGATCATGCCATACAGGGTGGTTTTGGAAGTGCTGTCTCTGAATTTATGGCCGACCATAATTATAATGCAACTATGACCCGACTTGGAGTTCCCGACAGGTTTATTGAACACGGTGAACAAAAAGAACTCTATAATGAATGCCATTTTGATGCTACTGCAATCATGAATGCCGTCCGTCAATTGGTAGGTTCAGAATACCTGGTGCATCACTAGAAAAACTTCTACTCTTAATCAAGTTATTGATATTCAAATAGTTAATATTTGTTAAGTTGCCTTTGGCAGGATGGTTGTTAAAGAAATGGCCCTTATACTTGATTTATTAAAGAATTTGCTTTACTTTTAAAGTTCGAAATTCAAATTAAACCCATAAATAATCTATCAAAATGAAATATTTCAAAACCCTATTGGTACTTGTTGCCTTGTTCACAATTGGAACAGTTAATGCACAAACATCACGGTTAACCGGAAAAAGCTACACTTTTGTGATGAAAGATGCTGTAAACGGTGGTGAAGAAACTTTTGATCAGTTTACTTTTGAAGCCGACCAAGTGGTATCCGATGCATTTGGTAAAAAAGGATTTACCAGCAGCAAAATTATCGAAAAACAAAGTGTGAATACAACCAACTTTGAAGTAACATTGAAAAGTGCTACTGAAGGAACTCGCTTATATCGCGGACGTGTTGATGGTAGCGCAATTGATGGAACTATCATTATTACTGATAAATCAGGAAATCAGGTAACGTATGCTTTCAGAGGTATGCTTACTGAAGACTGGAATAAAGCAATGGAAATGAAAAAAGGTAAATAATATTTACCACGTTCATAAAAAAAGGGTCGCTTCGAAAAGCGACCCTTTTTTTATTGTAGTTGATTAATGGATTATTGAATTACTATTTTTTGATGGAATTGTTTTTGGTTTTCTGTGATGATTGTAATTACATAAATCCCCGAAGTGAATTCACGAACATCAATAAGCTCTCTGTTTGATGCTGATGAAACCTCTTTGATTTTTCTTCCTGTAAGGTCACTTATATTTAAAGAAATTACAGTTGCATTAGTTTGCAGATGTATGTATTCGGAAGCAGGATTAGGAAATAAATAAACCGGAAGATCATCAATTGTAGCAAGGGAAGTTGTGACAATAATTGAAGCAGATATTGCAGTGCAACCATTTGAATCGGAAACAGCAACTTCGTATATGCCTCCTGTGGTAGTGAGATAACTGTTGTTGGTAGCACCTGAAATAGCAACTCCATTCAATGACCACTGATAAGTTGCAAATCCCGGAGTAGCAAACAAGGTATCGCCACTCACAGTTATAACAGGTGCACCGGGAATAGCATTCACAATCATGGTTGCGGCAGTGAGTGTGTCGGAACCTCCGGGACCGTTAACTATAAGAGAAACAGGATAATTTCCCGGAGAATTATAGCATACTGCTGTCGGATTTTGTGAAGTCGAAAAACTTGGTGTTGCACCTGAAAAAATCCAGAACCATGAAGTCGGGTTTCCGGTTGAGAGATCGGTGAAGTCGACACAGGTATTAGCACAAACACTGCTATCACTCACACTAAATGCTGCTACAGGTGCGGCGGCGGTTGATTTACCAATGATGTGTATTTCATCTATTCCAAAGCCCGGATCATTCGCAGTCAGCGACACCTGATTTACAAAGCGAAAACCGATGCGGAAAGTAGTGGTGCCCGGAGCGATGGACATAGTAACTGCTTTGTTTGCCCATGTTGGTTGATTGCGGTATTGTGCCGTGCCTCCGGTAGCAAGTGTCCAGCTGATACCACTATCAGTGCTGTAGTATAACTCACCATAAATATTCTGACTTCCATCGCATAGCCATATGAAAGTGGTGGTAACCGAATCATACCCTGCAACATTAATATCCTGATTCATAGCAGTGAAATTAAATTCTGCATTGCCACATAAACCATTTGCTGCCAGATAGGAGCAATTATATATGCCTGCTGCAGTTGCTGCATCACTGGTGATGTGCATATAAAATGTTGATGATCCGCCTGTAGTGCCAACGGGCTGTAATTGCGTATTTGGAACCGTAAAAGTGGTTGGAATGCCCAGGCATACCAATTGACCGGTTCCACCATCATAAGCATCATTAATAACCCATTCATTGTATCCGGTTGTGCCGGCACTGCTACTCATATCGGCAGTATTTAATGTAAAGGAGGTTCCACCGGTCTCGAAATCTTCATGGTAAAGTGTATCGGCTGTTTGCGAAATACCTTCAAATCCTGCAAGGAGCATTAGTAATAGTAGTAGTTTTTTCATATTCCGGTTATTTAAGGTAGCTAATGTAGTGAACTATTTCCGGAATTTAAAATTTACTTTGAAAGTAGCAAGGTGGAATTTTATTCCCGGAACAAAATGCAGATTTATTGTAAAATCAGTTTGGAAAAACTATTTTTGAAGAATGATTATAACCACCAAACATCATTTTGTATTATTCACCTTCCTTTATTGCTTTTTCTCCATTTTGAATGTTCAGGCCTTCACTGTTTCTGGTCGCGTGACAGGTAACAACGATGAACCCCTGGCCTTTGCAAATGTTTATGTAAAAGGTACATCTACCGGTACTACCACCAATCTGGATGGTTACTATAAGCTGGAGCTAACAGATTTGCCATGCGAACTGGTGTACCGCTATCTGGGTTACAAATTGCGGATTGAAAAAATTGGTATGCTGACGGAGCCACTTCAGTTGAATGTGAAACTTGAGCCTGAAAATTTTACATTGGCGGGTGTAACCATCAAAGCCGATTCTGAAGACCCTGCTTACGCTATTATCCGTAAAGCTCAGGCAAAACGCAAATTTTATCAGGATCAGGTGGATGCATTCAACTGCGATGTTTATATCAAAGGACTTCAGAAAATTACAAAGTACCCTAAGAAAATTTTAGGTATGGAGGTGAATTTCGGAGAGTTTGTTGATTCTGTTTCCGGTATTATTTATTTGTCGGAGTCGGTTTCAAAATATAGTTTTAAAAAGCCCGATGATGTTAAGGAAGTAATGGTTTCTTCGCGCGTGAGTGGCAGTAATAAAGCATTCAGCTTTAATCAGGCTTCCGACATGGACTTTGATTTTTATGAAAATATTATGGCTGTTGGTGGAATCAGTCAGCGTGGTTTTATTTCTCCAATTTCCGGAAGTGCCATGTTCTACTATCGTTATAAGCTCGAAGGTTCTTATCTCGAAAATGGAAGATGGGTGAATAAAATTGCAGTTATTCCCAAACGAAAAAATGATCCTGTATTTGCAGGTTATATTTACATTCAGGATAGCACCTGGCGGATTCATAGCACCGATTTATATCTTACCAAAGATTCACAAATTGAATTTGTGGATACACTCCGTGTGAATCAGGTTTTTATTCCTGCCGACAAAGCTGAAGATATCTGGAAACCCGGCTCTGTAACCTTCCGTTTTGTTTTCAGTGCGCTGGGAATTGAAGGGAATGGAAATTATGTTGGGATTTATTCCGGCTATGATATCAATCCTTCTTTTAAAAAGAAACATTTTAGCGGGAGTGTAATGGTTGTTTCTGAGGAATCTAATAAGAAAGATACTACCTATTGGGAAACAATTCGACCAATTCCATTAACCACAGAAGAAGTTACCGATTATATCAAGAAGGATTCATTGCGCGAAATAAAAGAATCGAAACCATATCTCGATTCGCTTGACAGGATTTCGAATAAGTTTAAAATTTCGAAATTAATAATGGGCTATGATTACGCCGACAGGTATACAAAAACAGAACTTAGTGTTTCAGGATTATTGGATAACGTTCAGTTTAATACCGTGGAAGGATTAAACATCGGTGTGGTTACCCAGTTTGTAAAACGATACGAAGATCGCCGTAGCTGGAGAACTGAATTAAAGGCACGCTATGGTTTTGCAATTGAAGAGCCTTCGGTTACCGGTTCAGCACAATATGTTTACAATAACAAAAAGTTTGGTAGTGTGAAGTTGCATGGAGGAAGTGAACTTATTCAATTTAATGAAGCAGAACCCATATCGCCACTCATCAACACCAGTTATTCACTTTTTGGTGAGAAGAATTATATGAAGCTTTATCGCAAATCGTTCCTTAATTTGGAATCGGGACTCGAACCGGTAAATGGAGTAAGGTTTGGTGCAGGAATAAGTTTTTCGGAAAGAGATGCAGTGAAGAATCATTCTGATTTCACTTTCATGGATGATAAAAAAAGAGAATACACTTCAAACAACCCTTGGTGCCTTCAAGTGACTTGCTGTTTTTTCCTACCAATAATGCATTTAAAATTATGGCAAATGCACGGATCCGAATCAAACAAAAATATATCGATCGCCCGGATATGAATTATATTTTGGGATCAAAATATCCGACCTTTTTTGTCAATTATTCGAAGGGAATTGCTGATATCTTCGATAGCGATGTTGATTATGATAAACTGGAAGGTGGAGTAGAAGATGATATTCGTTTAGGGATGCTGGGAACATTGAGCTACTATGGTGTTTATGGAAAGTTTCTGAATAATAACCGCGTTTACTTTATGGATGCTGCTCATTTTAATGGTAATAAAACATCCTTTTCTGGATTTGAACAAAAGCGTTTCGACTTACTCGACTATTACACCTACAGCACTGCCGATGAGTACGGTCAGGTGTTTCTGGAGCATAGTTTCGGTGGATTTATTCTCAACAAAATTCCGTTGTTGCGTAAACTTAAGTTAAATGAACTGGCTGGCTTTAGAGCACTTTATGTTCCGGATAGAGATACTTACTTTGAGGCATCATTCGGATTAGAAAAGCTTGGCTTCATTCGTGCCGACATTGTTTTTGGATTCGATGAAAATGGAAATACCAAAACAGGATTTGTATTTGGAATCAGAGGACTCATTGAATAGCGTCAATTAGTCCTCTGTATTTTTCTTATTGCTGAATATTTTTCTTGTACTTTAACAATGAGGCTTTAACAACAATATCTTTTTTAATATCCGTGCGTCGTTTAGAGCCTGAAACACTGCCATTATCGCCTGCAGAAGTAGCGCCGACTCCAGTTGTTACAAATCCTCCGGTCGTCTGATCAAAATTGTCTATAATAAGTGCATCAGCACCTTTTGAGCGTGCAATTGCCATTACCTTCGACTGAATTTTATTCATGTTCATGCTACTCGGAAGCGCTACATCAAGTTTTCCCATCACTTCATAAGGTTCAACAACATCTGCTTCACGAAAATATAACTTTACTACCGGTGTTGGCACATACGCTCTTCCCAGATATTTATAAGGTTTAGCACAGGCAATCAATAAAGTTGAAAGGGTCAGTACAAAAAGTAATTTTCTCATATTGTCTAATTTTAGTGTGGTTAACCGTGATTCGGCATACGTTGTAAAATTAGGTACTTTTTCGGGTTTTGCCAAAAGGGCCACTTTCAATCTTCAAAATCTGTTAGAACTGAAGCGATAATCCACCTCGGGCAATTCCATGGATGCCGTATCCAACTTCTACAAATCCACCTAACATCCCGCCAAAGCGGATGCCTACCGGAGTAAATTGCAGTGCAAACTCATTGAATTGGGTGTTCCTGACAATGTTTCCGGTAAACGTTTCTCTTAAAACCAGTTTACGCCCAATTCCGAAAGTGGTGTAAAAAGAAAATCCCGGTTCTTCGTGCCAGGTTAATTTGCCTTGTGCCATTATACCAATAAACCGGGTCCTTTCTCTGATGTCGGGTTCCAGGGTATAATCATATTTTTCGGTCACCAACAAGTGAGTTGCAAATACCCCGAGAGCAATATTTTCTTTCACATCATACTGATAACCACCGAAGAAGGTGCCTGAAGCACGTATGTCGTAAGTATAAGGGTCATTTCCTTTTACTTGCCAGAAATCATCGAAAAAGAGGCTAAAACCGGCGATGCCAATATGCCAAAACCAGCCGAAACCTCATGTTTTGGAAATTCCTGAGCCTCACTTAGAGCCGTTATGCCCACCAAAAGCACCAAAGCGCCTGTTAATGAACACAAGCTATTTTGATATGACGCCATTTTTGTCGATTTTTGCATCCTGAAATATGATACGCCTCACAAAGATATTCAATTTTGAAATGGCTCATGCCCTTTACGGGTATGATGGGCCTTGCAAAAATATTCATGGGCACTCCTATGAATTAGAAGTTACCATTGGTGGGACGCCACTCAACGACCCTTCCAATCCCAAGCACGGAATGGTAATGGATTTTTCGGACCTCAAAAAAATTGTCAAAGATCAAATAGTTGACCGGCTCGATCACGCGCTATTGTTGAATGGTAATTCGCCACATCGCAATATTCCCGAACTCGACAGCAATTTTGAAAAGGTGGTCTTTACCGATTACCAGCCTACCTGTGAAAATATGCTGATTGATTTTAAAAACAGAATCATGTTGATGCTGCCCGGACATGTAAGCCTTATAAGTCTGAAACTCAAGGAAACCCCAACTTCCTATTCAGAGTGGCATGCCATCGATCAATAACGATATTATTCAAAGGAATTCGGCAGTTTTTATAACTTTTGTATCTTAGGCATTCGCAAATCACCTGCTGATTGTCTTATGAATAAATTCTGCTTCTTCCTGTTCCTGCTATTTACACTCTCAGGATCACTCACCGGTCAACCAAATATGCTTATGCCGGTACCACAAAAAATTATTTCAGGAAACGGAGAATTCCGCTTCACCGGAGGTTTTCGAATATTAGTAAATCAACCCACAGGTTCAAGGGCGGGTGCAGCAGTTTCGCGTTTTATTCGTCGCCTCGATAATAAAACACATTTATTGCTTGGGAAAGAATGGCTGGCTAAAAAACCGGAACAACAAAAAGAAATGCTCACAATTACCTGTAATACGGTTGCGAAATTACTTCCTGGAGAAAATGAATCCTATTTGTTAAAAATTACTCCTGAAGGTTGTGAACTCACAGCACCAACTGATATTGGAATTTTGCATGGATTAGAAACCTTTCTTCAGTTAATTGAAAGTGATACAAAAGGATATTTTATCAGGTCAGTTACCATTGATGATGCTCCACGATTTACATGGCGCGGATTGCTGATTGATGTAGCCCGACATTTTTCTCCTGTGGATGTTATTAAAAGAAACATTGATGGGCTTGCTATGATGAAGATGAATGTACTGCATTTGCATCTTACCGAAGACCAGGGATTCCGCATCGAAAGTAAGGTGTTTCCTAAATTGCATCAGTATGGTTCAGATGGAGATTTTTTTACACAGGAAGAAATGAGGAGCCTGATTCAGTATGCTAACGTTCGTGGCATACGTGTAGTTCCTGAATTCGATATGCCCGGCCATGCTACCAGCTGGTTTGTCGGACATCCTGAATTGGCTTCCGGTCCTGGACCCTATACTATTGAAAAGAAATTTGGTGTATTTGATCCAACCATTGATCCAACAAGAAAAGAAACGTATGTCTTTTTAGAAAAGTTTCTGACCGAAATGTGTGAACTTTTCCCTGATCCATGGATGCATATTGGTGGTGATGAAAATAATGGCAAGCAATGGGATGCCAATCCAAAGATTCAGGAGTTTATGAAGAAAAATGGGTTGAAAGATAATCATGCGCTTCAGAATTATTTTAACACGAAGGTGATGGCAATTCTGAAGAAGAATAAAAAGAAAATGATTGGCTGGGATGAAGTGCTGCAACCCGGTTTACCTGCCGATGCTGTTATTCAGTCGTGGCGAGGAAAAGAAGGATTGGAAGCTGCAGCAAAAAATGGACATCAGGTAATTTTATCGAATGGCTATTATATTGATCTTTCGAACCCTGCATGGAAACACTATACCAATGATCCATTACCTGCTAATAATAATCTTTCGCCTGATGAACAAAAAAATATTCTTGGTGGAGAAGCAACCATGTGGGCCGAACTGGTAACTCCGGAAAATATTGATTCAAGAATCTGGCCAAGAACAGCTGCGATTGCAGAACGGTTATGGTCGGATAGGGAAGTGAATAATATTCCTTCGATGTACAGCAGGCTTGCGCGCACTTCGATTCGTTTAGAGGAATGTGGCCTGGAACATATTACCTATCGGGCAAAAATGATTCGCCGCCTTGCGGGAAATCGCAATATTGAATCGCTGATTACAATTGCTGGATTAGTAGAGCCATTGAAAGACTATAAACGACATGCACAAGGTGTAGCTTATAGTACCGATCTGCCTTTTACACGGTTGCCCGATATTGCAGCTGCCGATGCACCCGTACCTTTAGCATTTAAGGATTTATGTGAAACATGGTTTCGTAAAAAAGATCCTGATGTAATTCCTGCTATCAGAGCACAGTTGGAAGAATGGCAACCATTGCATGGTGAGGTTCAGATTGCTGCTTCCGGAATTCCGGCATTGGCACCATGGCTCATTGTCTCGGAGCGCGTATCTAAACTTAGTAAAATCGGATTGGAAAGTCTGCATTATGTTGAATCGCGTGCGCCTGTGCCCGATGCCTGGGTGAAAGAATCTTATACTACACTTAGTGAAGCAGCGCTTCCTGTTCAGGAATGTGAACTGATGATTGCTGAATCTGTAATGATGCTATTCCAAAATGCACTCCCTAAATAAAAAATTCACGCTCGAAGTGGCCGTTGATACGTTTGAACAGGCGGTCAGTGCAGCCAGGCAAGGTGCAACCCGCCTGGAGTTATGCGCTGCATTAAGTGAAGGCGGATTAACTCCTCCATCTTCATTAATGGTAAGTGTTATCCGAAAAATTAGTATTCCTGTTCATGTTATGATTCGCCCACGCAGAGGCGACTTTTTATATTCTGATACAGAATTTGAACAGATGCAGATGGATATAGTTAATGCAAAATCGTCTGGTGCCAAAGGAGTGGTATTCGGCGTTCTGGATTCGAAAGGGAACATTGATAAAGAACGAATGAATTTACTCGTCAAACTTTCAAAACCAATGAAAGTAACCTGCCATCGTGCTTTTGATATGGTTGCTGAACCTTTTGTTGCCATGGAAAGTCTGATTGGGATTGGTGTTGACTATATCTTAACCTCCGGAGGTTCGCAATCTGCCGAAGATGGATTTGAAGTGATCAGTGAGTTGATGAAAAGAGCTTTGGGCAGAATAGTTATCATGGCCGGTAGTGGAGTAAATCCTTCTAATGCTACTCTTATCGCCGGAACCGGTGTAAATGATTTGCATTTTACTTCCCGTAAGGCAATTCAAAGCAGTATGACACATAAGAATTTTGCCCTGGGAACAATGGGAAGTGCAAATGGTTTGACTGAGTATGAAATTGAGATTTTCGATCATGAAAAATTTAATGGCATCCGGGATGCATTAAGCCGATTATGAAAAAATGGTGTTTGTATGGTGTACTTTTTTTGGTTAACATTCTTTCAGGATGTGCCGATAAAGTTATTAGTACCGTTAAGCACATTCCATTAAATAATGAATGGATATATGCCCTTAGTGGAAGTGAGATCCAGAATCCTGCCAGTGTTCCCGGAATGGTACAAACTGATCTCTTCAGAAACAGGACTGCTAAAAATTCTTTGTATAGTGATAATGGAAAATCGTTGCAATGGATTGCCGAATCGGAATGGGAATATAAAACCACTTTTGTTGCAGATGAAAATTTTCTGAAGTACCAATCGGTGGAGTTGTGTTTCGAAGGGATAGACACCTACGCTTCCGTATTTGTAAATGATAAATTGCTTTTTCAGGCTGATAATATGTTTCGTAAGTGGGAGTACGAAATGAAATCTTTTATTAAAAACGGATCTAACACAATCAAAGTTGTTTTGCATTCACCTGTCAAAAGAGGTGAACAGTTAATGGCAGCAACTCCGTATAAATTACCTGCAGGAACCGATAAAATTAGTGTGTTCATTCGTAAAGCACCATATCAGTTTGGCTGGGACTGGATGCCTGCAATGGTGACAACAGGAATATGGAAACCTGTTTCAATTAAATTGCATGGTGGTGTTAAATTGGAAAATATTCAGATCCGGACTGTAGAGATTGCCGATACATGCGCCTGGTTAAGTGCCGATTTTGAAATACACTCCAATCAGGATATTACCAATGCAACAGTGACCATTTATGACGGCTTCAAGCAATTCAGAATTAAAAAAGGCACCAATTACGCAACTGTAAAGTTTCGTATCCTTCAACCGGAATTGTGGTGGCCTAATGGCATGGGTGAACAAAAGCTGTATGATCTTACAGGAAAATTATTCATTAATGGTTATTTAGTCGACTCGGCCCGGACAAGTACCGGTATTCGAACCATTGAATTATTCCGTGATGAAGATCCTTATGGAAGGAGTTTTTACTTTCGTGTAAATGGACTTCCGGTATTTATTAAGGGGGCAAATTATGTTCCACCATCCGGTTTGCTGACTGATATTTCCTGGAACAGGAAGAAGGCATTAATAGATGATGCTGCAATTGTTGGAATGAATATGTTGCGCATTTGGGGAGGTGGTGTTTATGAAGATGATGCATTTTATGATTATTGCGATAAGCGGGGTATTTTAATCTGGCAGGATTTTATGTTCGCCTGTAGCATGTATCCAGGTGATTCTGTTTTCACAAATAATGTTAAAGAAGAAGTTGAGCAACAGATAAAACGTTTGCGGAATCATGCATCTCTTGCAATCTGGTGCGGAAACAATGAGAGTGATGTGGCATGGATAAACTGGGGCTGGCAAAAGGAGCATCAGATTAATTCTGTTGATTCTGCAAGAATTATAAATGATTATAAAAATCTTTTTGAGAATTTAATTCCGGAACAAATTTCCTTGCTGGATGATGGCAGACCCTATATCCCATCGTCACCATTGAGTAATTGGGGCAAAGCCGATAATTTTAACTTTGACAATATGCATTATTGGGGTGTCTGGCATGGTGAGGAAGCCATTGATTCGTTTCGCGTAAATGTACCACGGTTCATGTCGGAATATGGGATGCAATCATTTCCATCTTACAGCACATTAGCTTTTAATAGCACTGATTCGGTTGGAGTACGCGCTGATTATATCAACAGGTTGCAACAAAGTTATAAAGGCAACAGATTGCTGACTAGTTACATTGAATCAAGGTATGGAAAGTTTTCTGGCTTCGAGGACCTTTGCTATCTCTCGCAATTAACTCAACGGGATGCTATGCAGATAGCAATTGAAAGTCATCGAAAAAATTCCAGATTTTGTATGGGAACTATGTATTGGCAATTGAATGATGCATGGGATGGTGCATCATGGAGTACAATCGAGACTTCAGGAAAATGGAAGGCTGCACATTTTAAATTGCGACAACTCTATGCTCCTGATTTTTTATTTGCAGAGCAAGATGGGGATTCCGTGAGAGTCTTTTTTCAAACCGATAAAATTGATGGTGCCTCCGGTGTTTTCAAAGCAGAAATTTTTGATTTCAGAGGACGTCCTATCAGTATTTACGAACGTCCCGTTTCAACAGGGTATTTGGTTGCTCAAACTATTTATGAACAGTCCGTTACAAAATTACTTAATGGATTATCACCTGATAACTACTTTTTAAAACTTTCCATTGTCAATAAAGATTCTTTGTTGGTTGAGAATATTCATTATTTTAAGAAACCTCTTGAATTGAAATTAGGAGATGCAAATCTGAACATCCGTTATGAGCAGCAAGGGGAAAACGTTAAATTAATTTTAGAAACCAGTAATCTTATTAAAGATTTATTTCTGGAGTGCTCCATAACTTCCGCTGTATTCAGTGATAATTATTTCGACCTGTTGCCGGGTAAATCAAAAGAATTGCTTGTTAGTAATTGCAGTGTAGAAATGCTCAGAAAAAATCTGAAATGGAGATCATACAGACCGGTTGAGAAGTGAGATTGTTTTTCTCATATGACAGTATGTTTTTTAAGGCTGATGGGTTCTGATCCCAATGATGGCGCTGCTATTTAATGTGCTAATGTGCTAATGCTTGCCCTAAGTGTAGCTGAATGGGTGCCCTGAGTCTGCCGGTTGGCGCATCGGGGGGGTGTAAGCGCCGCCCAGAGCGCAGCCGTAAGTTGTAGGTTGTAAGTTGATGGGCTTTGGGTAGAATGAAATATCGTTTTTCACTTATGATTTATTGTCCCTGCTAAAGTTGGTGATTGCTCGTTCTAATGATGATTTCATTGATTATCGATTAACAAGCAGTGAATATTGAATAATAGCATTTTGATTGAACCTAAATTG
Organism: Bacteroidota bacterium; assembly: GCA_016713525.1. Lineage (GTDB taxonomy): Bacteria > Bacteroidota > Bacteroidia > AKYH767-A > OLB10 > JADKJB01. The sequence continues at coordinate 325,073 of JADJOZ010000033.1, forward strand.
ATTTCAGCTCATAATTTCAATCTATCATCTATCATTTATCATCTATCATTTTAACGAAATTTACTTCTGAGCAGAAATTCTTGATACCACTGCCTTTCGCCAATTTTCTGAGCAGTCATGTAAACGGACTGAACAGCATCCAGCACTTGTTGGTAGTTTGCCGCTGGCGACGCGACTCGCGCCTTTTTTTACAAGACAGTTTTTTATTAGAAAAAAACTGTTTTAGTAAAAAGCAGCGCACGGCAAATGGCCAACAGTTTAGAATCATTTAAGTAAAATGTGATTCAACAAAATTAATAAGGAAAAGAAGGAAAGTGCCTGATGCTGTTCTTGACTTTTTGGTTACTTTTTGGTCAAGCAAAAAGTAACAAAGCCTGCATGGCAGATGCAAAATAAAACGCGAATGAGAAGCTTAAGGAGAACTAAAAACTACCTAATTCTTAATCCTTAATTCTTATTAAGGTTCCTTTAATTCTTAATCCTGCAATCTGCTCCACCACTCCCGGATCGAGTAATGTTGTTGTATCACCTAAATTAGTTGTTTCCCCTTCGGCTATTTTACGTAAAATTCTACGCATAATTTTTCCGCTTCGTGTTTTAGGAAGTCCTGTTACAAATTGTATTTTATCTGGCTTTGCAATCGGTCCAATTATTCTGGTAACGGTTTGGATAATATCCTGACGAGCCAAAGTTTCATCACCATGATGACCATTGTAAATTACATAAGCATATATTCCCTGGCCTTTTATATCATGTGGATATCCAACTACCGCACTCTCCACAACACCTGCATGCATATTGATGGCATTTTCGACTTCGGCGGTTCCAATCCGGTGACCACTCACATTCAGCACATCATCTACGCGACCTGTAATTCTGTAAAAGCCATTTTCATCACGCAGACAACCGTCTCCGGTGAAGTAAAGATTTTCGTACGTTGAAAAGTAATTTAGCCGGCAACGTTCATGATCGCCATAGGTAGTTCGAAGAATTCCGGGCCAGGGAAATTTCATGCACAAGTTACCGCTTACATTGTTACCGGTTATTTCTTTTCCGTTTTCATCTACCAGACAAGGATGAACACCAGGCAGAGGTAATGTTGCAAACGATGGCTTTTCCGGCGTAACTCCCGCAAGATTTGAAATCAGTACACCACCGGTTTCGGTCTGCCACCAGGTATCAACTACCGGACATTTTTCTTTACCAATATTTTTATGGTACCAGTGCCAGGCTTCTTCATTTATAGGTTCGCCAACTGTGCCGAGAACTTTCAATGAAGAAAGATCTTTTCCAACAAGATAATCCATTCCATAAGCCATCAGACTGCGAATCGCTGTTGGTGCAGTATAAAGGATGTCTACTTTATAGCGGTCCACTATGTTCCAGAAACGACCTGCATCAGGCCAGGTCGGAATTCCTTCAAACATAAGTGTTGTAGCACCTGCACTCAGCGGACCATAAATGATATAGCTATGTCCGGTGATCCAGCCAATGTCGGCAGTGCAAAAATGCACCTGACCAGGTTTATATTGAAATACATTTACGAAAGTGTAATTGGCCCAAACCATGTAGCCACCACAAGCATGTACCACTCCTTTTGGTTTGCCGGTCGATCCGGAAGTATATAGAATAAACAACATATCATTGGCATCCATTTCTTCAGCAGGAAAATCCGGGTTGCCATGTGTTTCTACTTTTTTTATTTCATCTTCCCACCATACATCACGGCCTTTGATCATACTCACCGGTGTTCGGGTACGGGTGCAAACAATAACACGTTTCACAAACGGACACGCTATAAGTGCATCATCAATCACACTTTTAAGAGGAATATCTTTTGCTCCACGATAAGCTCCATCACAGGTAATTATAAATTCCGCTTTCGCATCCTGCAATCTGTCGGCAATCGATTGTGAACTAAATCCGCCAAAAACCACCGAATGAATGGCGCCAACACGGGCACATGCCAAAACTGCAATGGCAAGTTCCGGAATCATTCCCATATAGATGCAAACGCGATCACCTTTTTTAACGCCATTATTTTTTAAAACATTCGAGAATTGCTTCACTTTAAAAAGCAATTCCTTGTAGGTAAGAATCCGGTGATGCTCTTCAGGATCATTAGGCTCCCATATAATAGCAGGCTTATTTCCCAACTCTTCGATATGCCGATCGAGACAGTTTTCGGTGATGTTCATAGTGGCGCCACTGAACCATTCAATTTTTGGCTCCCTGAAATTCCAGTCAAGTACCTTATTCCATTTTTTCTTCCAACGAAAATGTTCTGCTACTGAACCCCAAAATGCCTGAGGATCTTTTTCGCATGATGCATAGGCCTGATTGTATTGCTCGTAACTGGTAATTTGGTATGGATATGACATAGGAGTTTAGTGTATTATTTTACAGGTACCAATTACACAATAAAAATTTAGAAAAGCAATTTCGTAAAGTAGGACTATTGATATCCAGCAAAAGAATCAAATTCATTTTTTTGAATTATATAAAGTATTGAAAATGAGTTTATTATATAAATAGAAAAATACTTAAGTGTTTGATAAATAAGGCCATAGAATTTATTGCAGATATTAGTTGATAAACTAAATTTTTAAGTCCCGAATTGCACAAAACCAAGTAAATTTATTTCGTTACCTTTGAATTGGGAAGTAGTGTGAAATTAGCAGGATTTAAGAACAGGTATATCCTGGTAGGGCTATATATATTCTGAAAATCATAGATCAGTGTGGTCCAATACTTATCTTTAAAGAGTGAATTCAAACCAATATAAATTAGGAATTAGAATTTTACTGGAATTAATTATGAGTTCGAAGAAATTAAAAAAGAAAAATAGAATTTCATCTGACGCTAAAGAACCTCTCATGGTCTATAATGCTAATTCCGTACGTGTTTTTAATTCTTTTGACCATCAAGCTGAGTGGGAGCGTTCTGAAATGGCAAAATTGAATGGGTATCAATGCCTGCTAAGACTCAGGCAGTATATTAATATAGCTTATCAAATGCATGGTTTTGATCCTGATTCTCTGCCCCATAGTCATTCTATTAAAATAGTATTCAGTGCATGAATATTTTTGATAAATACACTCATGATTTACTTTTACAACTGAATCTAAATCATGTTCAATATCTTGTTGTAGGAGGCTATGCTGTAAATCTTTATGGGTACATAAGAACCACCGGTGATATTGATTTATGGATTAAACCTGAAAATAAAGAAAATAAAATTAATTTGCTCAAGGCACTTAAAGCGCTTCAAGTAGATGCTAATAGTTTAGATGCGCTGAAGAATTTTGATTTTAGCAAACCTTTAGTTTTTAGTGACGGGATAGAACCTTACAAAATTGATTTTATAACAGTTCTTTCTACAGTAAGCTTCGATGAAGCTTGGGACAATAGGAATCTGGTTGCATTGGATGATTTAGAAATTCCTTTTATTCATTTTGATCATTTGGTATTAACCAAAATCAATACTGGAAGGTTGAAAGATAAAGTTGATGTTGAAGAACTCCAAAATATTCAAAAACTAAAATCAAAAAAGTGAGGCTAGTGCTTCCTGGAATTTAAAAGCTGTGTGGTGTTAGGAATTCAGATTCTTGAATTTAAATTGATATAATTTAATAGTTATCATTTTGACATCTGGTTATTGGACGATTTTTATGAAAGTTGGGCTCATTATACTTCTTATTTTACATGCCTTCATCCATTTTGCAGGTTTTGCCAAAGCATTTGAGTTGAAAGAATTTAAAGAACTTGCTTTGCCAATTTCTAAACCTTGGGGATTGGTTTGGTTATTAGCAGGAATTTTATTCTTAGTGTATGCTCTTGCTTTTGGTTTCAATTACCATTTTGCTTGGTTAATAGGGTTTTTAGCTATCATGACTTCTCAGCTCCTGATTTTTTACTTTTGGAAAGATGCCCGTTTTGGAACATTGTTGAATGTGGTTTTATTTAGTGTTGTGATTTGCGCATTTGGTGAATTTATATTTGAAAGAAGAGTATCTGCAAATACTGACACGATACTTAAGAACTCCGCATCAAATTCAAGTACCATAAATATGGAACAGAGCCTTCCATCATTTCCGGAACCTGTACGAAAGTGGATTGTAAAATGTGGTGCGTTAAAGAAACAGGATATACGTTTTGGAAGAATAACACAACACGCTTTCATGAAGTTGAAACCGGATCAGGATGATTGGTATGAAGCAACTGCAGTTCAATATACGAGCATCAACGATCCTGCATTTATCTGGACCGTAAATATGAAATTGAATTCATTGCTTTGGTTCCGGGGATGTGATAAATACATGAACGGCGAAGGAAGTATGATGATAAAGGCAAATGCACTTATTCCGGTTGTAAATTCTCACGGCGATAAGTTGAATGAAGGAACTATTCAACGTTTTCTTGGCGAGATGGTTTGGTTCCCTACACTGGCAGGGAGCCCTTACGTTACGTGGCAGGCAATCGACAGCTTAACGGCACAAGCAACAATGACTTTTAAAGGAGTTACTGGAAGCGGCACTTTTTATTTTAATCAAACTGGTGACTTTGTGAAGTTTGTGGCAATGCGATACAAAGATGCCGATAAGGATTCCAAACGCTTCCCATGGGTGCTGACAGTTAATAGTTATAAAGAGTTTGAAGGAATTCGAATACCATCCGATATGAATGCCATGTGGAAACTTGATTCAGGTGATTTTACCTGGCTGAAGTTGGTGATTGAGGATGTGAAGTATCAGTAGGTCGTTTTGAATCCATGATTTTATTTATTAGATTCTAATCAAACGGATTGTCTGTTGATCAAATGGTGTTAGATAGCCACTTGATAAACTAGTTGTTCGTTCGATTATTATTATTCATGTTTAGTTTATAGATATATTATCCTTGTGCTGTAAATCTAAAACTTAAATCCATGAAAAATGTAACTTTATTCAAGTGTATTTTAATTGTAGTAATTACTTTACTAAGTAGTGCACTCTCAGCACAGTGGTCACTCACAGGAAATTCAGGAACTACACCTGGTACAAACTTTATAGGTACAACAGATTCTAAAGAGCTAAAATTTAAAACCAGCAATGCTGAACGAATGCACATTGGAGCTGATGGATTTGTTGGCATTGGCACAACAACTTCTATTAATGGATCAAGATTCGGTCTTTCAGTGAGCAGTGTTTTTTCTAATGCCGGAATGTATATCAATTCAAATTCACAAACAATATTTGGGGTTACTTATACTACCAAACCAACCTATGGTTATGCAATTAATGGTATTTCGAAAGGTTATCATTGTCTTGATAATGGCAACTGGAAATTGAATCTTAATGGTGCCGATAAGCTTCTTGTAAAAGAAAATGGAGATGTAGGAATTGGTATTTCTAATCCGACCCAACGACTCGATGTTGATGGAGGTGGAAAGTTTGCAGGATCATTGACAGCTTCTGGAGCAATCAGTGGGGCATCCGGATCATTTGGGGGACTGTATGCTGATGGGTATGTTACTTTTGATGGAACTTATCCGCAAAAGTTTACAGTAAATATGGAATCAAGAATTAATGAATCTCTATATGTTGATGGGTTATTAACCGGTGAGCAAATTCATGGATTCACAAATAACTCAGGCCCTGGCGTTACGGGCAAAGCAGTATATAATCACCCAACATTATCCAGCATGGGTGTTTTTGGAAGCAATAATTCCAGTCCTAATGCATATGGTGTTGTGTGTCAGGGTTCGGGATATTATACAGGTAACTGGTTTCAGTTATCCGATCGCAAGTTGAAAAAAGATGTTCAGCCAATTCAAAATGCAATTTCAAGAATTATGCAATTGAAACCTAAATCCTATAATTATGAAATTGATACCTATACTGGATATGGGTTGCCTGAAGGTAAACAACTTGGATTCATTGCACAGGAAGTTAAAGAGGTTTTTCCTGAATTGACTAAGGAAACGATTCATCATAAAGACCCTTCAAATTCTGAAGGAGATAAAATTGATGTTACTATGGTAAATTACATAGGATTAATCCCCGTGCTTACCAGTGCTATACAAGAACAGGAGGTAAAGATTAATGAACAGAATGGTATGTTGAAAGAACAGCTTGAGCGAATTGAAAAACTGGAACAACTTTTAGGAATTAATCAGGATAATGAGGATAAGGTTTCTGACATGACAAAGACATCTGATAACAAAATACAGAATTGCATTCCAAATCCAACTTCTGGTGCAACAGAAATTCAGTTTAATACCGATTTAAAAGCTGAAACGGTGGTCCTGAATGTGATTGATATGCAAGGCCAAACAATTGTATCGGTGCCCATCGTTATTAAAGGAGAATCTACCGAAACGGTTCAATTAGGTGCCTACGCTGCTGGAATTTATACAATTGAATTATATGTTGATGGAATCAAATGCGACACGAAAAAGTAGTTAAAATTAAGTAGTTGTATTATTGAATAACGGCTTCATTGTTTCCCGCAATGAAGCCGTTTTTTCATTCTATGATAATGGCATTTCATGCCCAAAGTACTTTCTGACGGTCAAGCTGACAAATTAAATAAAGGAACTGTTAAGCGTTATCCTGGTGTGATGGGTTGGTTCCCTTCACTTGCATGGAGCCCCAATATATCCAGGCAGGGAATCGACACATTGACGGACAAAGCTACAATGACTTATAAGTGAATAATCGGCAGCGGTACCTTTTACTTTAATCAGGAAGGTGACTTTGTGAAGTTCGTGGCTTTGCGTGAACAGTCAAATTGAAACTCCAAATATTTTGCTTCGTTGTGAAAAATTGAATTCTGAAATTGGTTTCTTGGAAATTATTACTATTTTTGTTAGCATGAGAATAATATTATTATCACTGAGCCTGGTTTTATTGATATCTGGACTTCCGGTATCTGTGTTTTGTCAGCCAAAAACCATTCTGGCCATATTTGCTCACCCTGACGACGAAAATATTATTGGTCACGTATTAGCAAAATACGCTCGTTCAGGTCACAAAGTGCAGGTTCTGATTGCTACTGATGGCAAAGAAGGAACACGGGTAACATCTATTCCTGCAGGTGATTCACTGGGTGCTATTCGGCGGCAAGAAAGCATTTGTGCATGTGAAGCATTAGGGATTTTACCTCCGGTTTTTCTTCATTTGGATCGGTTGGATACTAAAATTGGAGTTCGAAAGTATTTAAATTGCAGAAAGCAATTGCTTGACGAAGTTAAAAAACATATCGAGTTACTTCAGCCGGATGTACTGATCACTTTCGGCCCCGATGGTGAATATGGACATTCTGAGCACATAGTTACAAGTGCAGTAGTGCAGGAAGTATTGCTACGAGAAGGCTGGGTTGAAAAATATCCGCTCTTTTTTCCTGCATTCACGAAGTCCGAAGTCAATAATGATGATGATATTAGCTTTGTGGATGAAAAGTATTTGAATCTGAAAGTCAAGTATTCGGATGATGATGAAATGAAAATGTTTAAAGCAGCTAAGTGCTACCTAACCCAATTTACTGAAAGTGAAATTCAGGAATTAATTACTGACGAAACGACTGATAAATTAAATATCATGTACTTCAGACAATTTATTGTAACTACCGGAAATCGCACTGATTTTTGGGAATGAGTAGTGATATTTGTAAGTTGCTTTTAACTACATTTGCATTTGTAAATGTGTCAGGAACTACTGAAGCACCTATTGCTGGTTCAACACAGTTGACATGACTTAAACACTTCATTTAACCATCATGAAATTCTTACTGCAACTACTAGTTTTAATGCTTCTGGGTTTACCGGGATTTACACAATCACAATCAGGGGCCAATCAGGATCAGAATTTGAATCTGAGATTAGAGAATTATCTCACAGATATGGAAAAGGCCGGATTGACCGGTTCCGTATTAATCAGTCTCCCGGATGGAAGTATCATTTCAAGAGGTTGCGGATTCAGAAATCTCGAGACCAATCAACCAAATGATGCAGCTACTGTTTTTGATATTGGTTCACTTACAAAACAATTTACTGCCACAGCAATACTAAAGCTTGAAATGGCAGGAAAGCTCTCCGTGGATGACGCCATTACAAAGTATTTTGAAATGGTACCGGAAGATAAAAAAATTATTACTATTCACGATTTACTGCGACATCAATCAGGATTTATCAGTAACATAGGCAAAGACTATGAAAAAATTGATAAACCTGATTTTTTAAGTAAGTTGTTTAGTACTAAACTAAAATTTAAGCCAGGGGATGATTTTTCTTATTCTAATATCGGATACACACTGTTGGCACTTGTTATTGAAAAGGTATCCGGACAAACATATGAAACACATCTTTATGAAAACCTCTGGCATCCTGCTAAAATGCAAAATACCGGGTATTCCAGACCTGCATTTGATGCAGACCGAATAGCTATTGGTTATGATCAACTGAATGTTACCTGGGGACGCCCTACTGAAAAAGAATGGGATGGTAGTGCACCTTATTTGCATTTGCTTGGTAATGGAGGTATTTTATCTACAACAGAAGATATGTATAAATGGAGCCAGGCATTACAAACAAATATTATACTTAACGAAGATGTTACTAAGAAGCTATTTTCGCCTAAGTTAAGATCAGGTGAAACAGAGAACTCCTATTACGCATATGGCTGGGATGTATCCCGGACAAACAGCAATACTATCCGATATGGTCATAGTGGGTATAATCGGATCTTTTATGCAGACTTAATGATTTATCCTGTTGAAAAAGTAGTTTTAATATGGTTGTCAAATAAATCTAATGAAGAATTTAATGAATTAAATAAGGAATTGTCCAGAATCATTTTAAATCCCGATTATGTTCCAATTATTCCTGCAACTGACAATAGTGCTAACCGTGAATTCACTTCCCTGATAATTGAAACTATTAAGTCGAGTGGACTGAATAAAGCAAGAGAAGTTTATTCCGCTGCTAATGGAAGTCCCGCATTGCTGGAATATGTGATGAGGCAAGAAGGATTTACTCAACTCGATAATAGTAATCCGAAACTTGCACTTGAAATATTTGAATTGAATGCTATTGCATATCCTGAATCAGCCAAAGCTATTCAGGGACTGGCAGAAGGTTACATGGAAACCGGGAAAAATGAGTTAGCACTAAAGTACTTCAAGGAAAGCCTTAGGCTGAATAGTGATAATCCCTTTGTAAATGATATGATTGGGAAGCTGGAAAAGTGAGTATATTTATTTGTTGGTGGATTTCCTGACATTCAGATTTTATCAATCGATAGAATAGAATTTATCTGCCATCTTCGTTGAGGAGTGCTGTATTTTTCCTGATAAATTTTACAACAATGTAACTTATTCCGGTTAATATACAAGCCGTTATCAGGAAGTAATTATAATGGTTTTTATGTTCGATTAATTCACCTGTAATATCAAAAGTGCAAAAAATCAGAAACAATGCAAACAAACCATTTTTTTCTTTTTTAATTATTTTTTTCCAGCTGAAATTATATTTTGGACTGGTATAATTTTTCAAACTTGGAATAAATGCTGGAACGCCTTTGGCCCATTCCATGTAGGAATTACCAAATTTACTTCGTAAAAATTGCTCTTCGGCAAACATGATTCTCTCATAATAAATCCAGTAAAACATACAAAAAACCAGAATGAACCCAAAATTACCGGTCAGCATCGCAGGTCCCAGCCACATAAAGAAATTTCCCAGATAGAGTGGATGCCTTACCAGAGAATAAATTCCAGTGGTATTTAATGTATCCGCAACTTGTTCTTTGACGTTCCTCCCTGATGTATTTTTGGCGCTATAACCAACAGTGAAAATTCTGATAGCTAACCCTATCAGGCCTACAACGAGGCACCCGAATTCGTAGTAGTCTTCATAGGGTGTTTCCTCCAAAAAGAATGTTTCGGGGTAAAGTTCAGTTCTGATATATAATATGCAGCCTATCAGCAACATTATCAAAGGTAAAAAACTACGATATTTAAAAAGCCATAATCCTTGTTTTTCGAATTCCTCCTGAAGGGCCATAAATAATTATGTTTTGCTGAATTAAATGCTGTAATTTGAAGTAAAACACAATTACCTGAAATTCTCAAGCACAATCAACGAAAGTAGTCGTATTTCACGAATTCTATACATGACAAAAATCATGTACAGAATTCATGAATTTAATTCGACTGAACTATTTTTAAGGGCAGATGAATATTTTATATCTAATTTAAAATTTCAATGCAACTCCTAATCCGAAATTAAAAGTTGACATGGGTTGATCAAATGATCCTTTTGCAGACTCACCCGAACTGCTTGTTGTTACAACGTCGCTAAATTCAGGTTCTGCTCCAACATAATCAATGTTGATCAATAAGTCTGCTTTTTCTGTAATGCCATATTTAAATCCTGCTCCAATCAAATATGCGAATGCAGCGCCGTTTCCACTTTCCTGCTTAACCCATTCTGAACCTCCGGGACCATTGAGAGTAACATTTAATTCAGGAGAAGAAGTCGTTTGAACTCCAATCAATATTTTAGAATTAAAACTAAATCTTTCTGTCAAAGGAAATGAAGCTGTCAATCCGCCTAAAAATCCAACAGTTACCCATCTCCCGCTTTCAACAGTGCCTGAAATTCCCACAGGTATAATGGCAGAAAATTCGTCTGCTAATGCTTCTGCATCTGTTCCATTTAACTGCACACGAACCAGACCTTCAGTTCCTAAAGTTTTATTAAGCTTGTAGTTGAGTGAGAAATCAAAAAGAAATCCCGTTGTTGCAAAACCGGCATTTTCATCACTTGATTTATTGCTGGCAAAATCTCCCATTGGAGCACTCAAGCCAGCAGATAATCCGATGTGCCCTCTGTCTTGGGAAAATGTTGAAGTAAAAGAAACAATAACAAATGTCACAAGTAGAATTAGTTTTTTCATAAAATAAAAATTTAAGAATCATGCATAACGCATCAGTTCTGCGCTCCGTTTTTTATAATGGGTTCTGGACTCCATTAAAATCATTGTTTGTGTTAAAAGTATAAGAACGATATTTCTTAAACAAATAAATTATGAAGTGCTAACTTATACTCAATGCAAATAGCTTAAAACCAATTTAATATGAATGCACTCTAAGATTTAATAAACACAAATTCTGTTTTTAAGGCTGAAGGGGGGGCGCATTTCCTTTCGGATGGTTTGGCACTTCATAAAACAGAGCTATGTAAAAGAAATCAGGAATTGCCATGTTTGAACATTATGAAAAGGGATATAATTTGATAAACAATTTTTGCAAATTATTTATCAATTATGATTTTAAAATTAGCCAAATCATTCGCACTACGCGCAGTTAGGATATATAACCCTTTTGGTACATCCAGATTAAAAAATGTTCTGAAGCCGGAGGTTTCTGTTTCTGAAATTAATTCGCCAAGAACATTATATACCGAAAAAACATATTTATCAAACCTATGGTCTAAATAAAATGATCCATTAGAGGGATTAGGAAAGGCAATTAGATTTTCATTGGAAGAAACATCATTCAAACCTGTGGCGAAACTTAATTTTGCAACAAACAAATCTACATCTCCGGAGTTAGATATGGTAGTTGATCCAAAGGTTAAAGACGAACTTTGATAGTAGCCAACGATGCAAACATTTCCGATGCTATCAACTGCTATATTAAACCCTGCATCAAAAGTGGAGCCGGTTGCACTCTTACTGAAAAGAAAATTTCCAGATGAATCAACTTTGGCAACAAAAAGATCTGCTCCACCTGAATTGGTTAATGAAGAGGTTCCAAAGTTTATAACGGGACATGTAAAAGAGCCGGTAATGTATGCATTGCCATAGTTGTCTATTGCAATTGCTCTAGCTCCTTCGAGGCCTTGACCGCCTGCACTTTTTGCCCAAAGAACGTTCCCGGATGAATCGAGTTTTGCAACATAAATATCATATGGACTGATACCCATTCCACCGTTTGTAAGAGTTATTGGTCCGAAATTTATTACCGGACTGGAAAAGTTGCCTGTGAGATAGAAATTGTTATTTCCATCAAGTACAATGCTTGCACCTGAGTCGGCTATTGTACCGCCTATACTCTTTGCCCAGATTGCGTTGCCATTTTGATCATATTTTCCAGTAAATATATTTGTGACTCCCGAATTGGTAAGTATGGTGGTCCCAAAGGTCATAGTTGGACTCGCATAGTAACCTGTCAGATATGTTGTACCATTTTCATCGCTGTCAATATTTGTGCTGTAATCATCTCCGATGCCACCAGCACTTTTAGCCCAGACAACATTCCCACTGATATCATGTTTCACCGTAAAAATATCGATGTTTCCTACACTAGTAAGTGTTGTTGTTCCAAATGTTGCAATTCCTATATATGTTCCAGTAACATAAATGTTACCAGCCCCATCCATAGCTAGGTCATTACCTTCTTCATTATTTGCCCCTCCAATACTTTTAGCCCATATTTCATTTCCGTTCTCATCAAGTTTCGCAATGAATAAATCTCTCAGTAAAATATTATTCAACTGAGTTGTTCCAAATGAAATGGAACTGCTGGCGAAGTAACCGGTTAAATATATATTGCCAATTGAATCAGTTATTATACTATTGCAAATTTCCTTGTTGGTTCCTCCAACACTTTTTGCCCAAATCACATTTCCAGCCGGATCATATTTTACAATAAAAATATCCTCAAGACCAGCATTAGTAAGTATGGTTGATCCAAACGTAATTGTCGAACTTCTAAAATCTCCCGTAACATAAATATTTCCACTACGATCAATGGCAATTCCGTTTCCTTTATCTACATTGGAACTTCCGCTACTTTTAGCCCAATCCCAGGTTTGGCCGTTTAATACATTTGGCAAACAAAAAATTAAAATAAATAGTGCTTGTTTCATACTGCTGCTGGTATTTTAATTAAAAAAATTCTAAATTCAAAAGTAATTAAAATACTATCAAACAAAAAGATAATAAAGTAAAAATTCAGAAAAAATAATTACTTTGATATTATTTTTGGAATTATTTATAAGCGAGGTTTAAGAAATTGGTTGATTAAATTAAGCATCAAGGGCCTTTTTCATTGTAGAGGTAGGATACATCCTCCTAAAATAGCTAAATTCAAACCATAATCTGCAATTATCAACATTTGATTTAACTCACATCTCCACCATATTCAAAATTGAATCGAGTATCAGTCGTCCATCAGTATTGCCTAAAACCGGATCGGCTGCTCTTTCAGGATGTGGCATCATGCCAAATACATTTCTGCCTTTGTTGCATATACCTGCAATATGGTCGGTAGCTCCATTGGGGTTAGCTGCATCCGATAAATTACCTGCTGCATCGCAGTAACGATATAATACCTGATTGTTTTCCCGTAAGGAAAGTAAGGTAGCGTCATCAGCAAAAAATTTGCCCTCTCCATGTGCAATTGGAACCTGCACTACCTGTCCCAGATTCAGTTTGGATGTTACCAGACTTTCATCGGTCTCGGCACGCATGTAAATGTTCTTACAGATAAATTGACGACTATCATTATGCATCAATACTCCCGGAAGCAAATGTGCTTCGGTGAGTATCTGAAATCCATTACATATTCCTAATACAAATCCACCTTTATCGGCAAACTCCATCACTTCTTGCATGATTGGAGAAAAACGGGCAATAGCGCCGGAACGTAAATAATCACCGTATGAAAATCCTCCTGGTAATACTATGAAATCACATCCGCGCAAGCTGTGCTCCTTATGCCACAACATTTCAACCTGTTGCTTCATGACTGTGCCCAAGACATACTGCATGTCACGATCACAATTAGATCCCGGAAATACTACTACCCCAAATTTCATGTCGATTTATTTAGACTGCAAAAATAGACATTCCCGCCTGAAGTTGCAATGGAAAACTGGATTGTCGATTAAAAGGATAATATATTTAATATCAGCTGTATACGCTTACATAATTGACTGCCATAGTTGCTATCAGTAACCAAAAAATGACTTCCGATATCCAGGCCTTTTTGGCTGCCAGAAAATAATAGGAGATCATCGTCCCCAATGGAATGGTCACAATTGAAAACCTGTATACAGCTACCGAGCCTGCAAAAGCAAGTGATAATAATGCAACAAGCATGAACATAAATATAACCTGTTGGTAATTGCGGATGCGCGTGGCATTCTTGTAAAAGTTTTGCCTGATCCTGATTATTGCAAGAATAGTGATCAAAGTAATCACAACTAAAGTAATCCGGTACCCCTGCAAAGCAAGTCCTCCTGTATCTATCAACTGACGAATGTTATTCAGGAAAAATTTCTCTTTCAACTCATCCAAACCATCATACCAAAAATAATAAACGAATGCAAAGAAGAAGGGTAGTAACAACCCTACAATTCCAACCATCCAGTCGCGCCAGGAGAACGTTTTAAGAATGAGAATACTTATTGCAAAAAGCAGAAAAAATGAAATTGCAGGCAGATAAAACAGTGTAGCAACACCAATCAAAAAGCAGGTGTCGAATACCAGTGGCAATGGATTGGTACTTTTGTATAGACGAAATATTTTATCGAGCGCAAGCAACAAAAAAGTATTGGTTATGATTACCGGATTGAACGATAAAAATTGTGGAATGAATGTCAGGAATAGCATGTAAAAAAGTGCCGGCAAATACGAGTTCTTAAACAACACTTCATGTTTAATGATGATGTGATTCAGGTAAAAGACCTGTGCCGTGGTCAGTAAAAAGCCAATTAATCCCGGAAACCAGGCCGGTGCACTTTCCATCATCCACAACACCAAATTGTACAACGGCATCGGATTTTGGACGATCAAACCACCGCCGGTTTGCCATCCCAACAGCCACATTGCCACCATAAACACCGGAATAATGACCAGAGAAGCAGGTTGGGAATTTTTAAATATATTGATAATCATTTACTTACGAATCTTTTTCGATTTACCGGTTCTTCAAAGATGAAAAAATTGCGGCGTTTTGAAAAATGCATTATTTTTGTGACAAATCAAATCAGATTATGGACGCAGTATGGCATGGTATCGAAGCAGCTTTTGAATGGGTATTTGCAGCAGCAAAACCAATTGGCCCTCTGGCTAATGTTTTCTTTATTGCTGTAGGATTTATCGGCACCGCATTTTGGTTGTGGTATGGTGAATCGGTTCGTAAAGGCGGAGATAACTTTCTGGCTGATAACGCAGACAAGAAGTAAGCACCTTTCTCCTCAGTTTTTACTTCATTAAATCATTACCGATATCCTTTCGGTAGTATTTTCCTTCATATTTTATTTTTTCAGCATTTTGCATCGATAATTGTTTCGCTGCACCAATGTTATTTGCAATTGATGTAATTGCCAATACGCGGCCACCGTTAGTAACCACTTCGTCTTCTTTGCGTGAAGTTCCTGCATGAAACAACAAACTGTCTTCGCAATTTTCAAAGCCACTCATTGTTTCCCCTTTTTCATAATCACCGGGATAACCTTCCGATACCAGCATAACTGTTAATGCTGTTCGTTCATCGGTTTCAATTTGGTGGTGATGAAGATTTCCTTTTGCAACCGCATCAAACAACACAACTAAATCATTTTTTATTCTGGGAATTACGACTTCCGTTTCAGGATCACCCATTCTTGCATTGTATTCAATCACGAATGGATCACCCCCAACATTCATGAGTCCGATAAATATAAATCCTTTGTATGAAATTTTTTCTTCGTGTAATCCTTTTACCGTTGGCCGGATGATTCGATCCTCAACTTTTTTGCGAAAGGCTTCATCATAAAATGGAACTGGTGAAACAGCTCCCATTCCTCCGGTATTTAATCCTTTGTCGCCCTCACCGATGCGTTTATAATCTTTAGCTTCAGGAAGCACTACATAACTTTTCCCGTCTGTCAGAACGAATACACTTACCTCAATGCCTGCCAGAAATTCTTCAATCACAACTGTATTTCCGGCTTTGCCAAATTTAGCATCCTCAAGCATCGACTTTAATTCATGCTTTGCTTCATCCAGATTGTTCAAAATAAGAACACCTTTGCCTGCTGCTAATCCATCTGCTTTAAGCACATAAGGAGCTTGCAAAGTTTCTAAAAACAGATATCCTTCTTCCAGATTTTCTCGCTGAAAACTGGCATATCCTGCCGTTGGAATTTTATGACGTTGCATAAACTGCTTTGAAAAATCTTTACTCCCTTCCAATTGTGCCCCATTTTTATCGGGACCAATTACAGGAATATTTTTCAAAGCATCATGTGATTCAAAATAATCACGTATCCCGTTAACCAAAGGATCTTCCGGACCAACTACTACCATGTTAATATCGTTTGCTTGCACAAAAGCAGCAATAGCATCAAAATCATTTACACCAATAGCAATGTTGGGTCCATGCTGCGAGGTACCCGCATTTCCGGGTGCAATAAATAATTTATCACAGTGAGTGCTCTGCGAAATTTTCCAAGCCAAAGCATGCTCACGACCACCGGAACCAAGTAATAAAATATTCAATAGGATTAAGGATTAAGGATTAAGGATTAAGGATTAAGGATTAAGGATTGGATTAAGTTTTTTCTGAATAACTTATATTTTCAAATCACAAGTTAACAAACCTTCATTAGTATAAAATATACTTACGGGATTTACCACAACTTGCCACTTTCAATCCTTCGGCTGCGCTCAGGGCAGCGCTTGCCACTTTCAACTGGAAACATTCCATTGTAACTGGCAACTGCCAGTTACAATGGAATATTTCCATGCTTTTTCTTCGGCAACACCGCCACTTTATTTTCAAGCATCTTAAATGCTTTCATCAATTTTGAGCGAGTATCTTCCGGCTTTATTACTTCATCAATATATCCTCTTTCTGCAGCTTTGTACGGATTCGCAAATAAATCGGTATATTCTTTTTCTTTCTCTTTTAATTTTGCTTCAGGATCTTTTGCTTCAGAAATTTCTTTCTTAAAAATAATCTCAGCAGCCCCTTTTGCTCCCATTACTGCAATTTCAGCAGTAGGCCATGCATAGTTCATGTCGGCACCAATATGTTTGGAGTTCATTACATCATAAGCTCCACCATATGCTTTCCGGGTAATGACTGTAATTCTTGGAACTGTTGCTTCACAAAATGCATACAGCAATTTTGCTCCATTGGTGATAATGGCATTCCATTCCTGATCAGTCCCTGGAAGAAATCCGGGAACATCTTCGAACACCAGTAATGGAACATTGAATGAGTCGCAGAAACGTACAAAACGTGCTGCTTTGGTAGAAGCATGGTTATCGAGTACACCTGCAAGAAACGCAGGCTGATTGGCAACGATTCCAATACTTCTTCCACCAATACGTGCAAAGCCAACCACAATATTCTCTGCGAAATTTTTATGAACTTCAAAGAAACTATCCTCATCAATCACACCACTAATCACATCACGAATATCATAAGGTTGATTTGGATTTGCAGGAATAATATCATTCAGCGAAATTCTTTTTTCATCACCACCAGAATAGGGTAGTGAAGGAGCATCTTCTTCACAATTTGAAGGAATATAGCTGAATAATTTTTTAATATTATTGATGCACTCCACTTCATTCGCACAGGAGAAATGTGTTACGCCCGATTTCGTAGAGTGTGTTGATGCACCTCCGAGTTCTTCTGATGTAACTTCTTCATGAGTTACAGTCTTCACCACATTTGGTCCCGTTACAAACATGTAGCTGGTATTCTCCACCATCATAATAAAATCGGTGATAGCCGGAGAGTAAACGGCACCACCTGCACATGGTCCCATGATGGCACTTATTTGCGGAATAACTCCGGATGCAAGTGTATTGCGATAAAAAATATCGGCATAACCACCTAATGAAACAACACCTTCCTGAATGCGCGCACCACCGGAATCATTCAATCCAATTACGGGGGCACCATTTTGCATAGCCAAATCCATCACTTTGCAGATTTTTTCTGCATGTGTTTCGGAAAGTGAACCTCCAAAGACCGTAAAATCCTGTGAAAAAACATATACCAGGCGACCGGCAATAGTGCCATAACCTGTTACAACGCCATCACCGGGATAAATTTCTTTTTCCAGACCAAATTCCCGGGAGCGGTGTGTTACCAACATGCCAATTTCTTCAAAAGAACCCTCATCCAGTAAGAAGTGAAGGCGCTCACGGGCAGTCAGCTTGCCTTTTTTGTGTTGAGCGTCAATTCGTTTTTGTCCGCCACCCAGTTGGGCAGCAGCAATTTTAGCATCTAAATTAGAAAGCTTATCATTCATCGGAAAGGGATCAATTAAGTTGAAATGAAGGAACAAAGAAACTGAAAAAAGAGGGATTTCTGAAAGGAAGAAGTGATAACAGTATAAAGATTGCTCCACATGAAACATCAAAGCACTATTTTTGTTGAAAATCTGGCGGCATACTGCTTGTTTTATGGATAAACTGGAATCGGATTGGTTAATTGCAAATGGTGAAAAAGTGCTTATGGCCGGTCCATGTAGTGCTGAATCACGCGAACAGGTGTTGGAAACAGCTATCGGAATCGCTGCTTATTACCCCAATGCAATTTTAAGAGCCGGCATCTGGAAGCCCCGCACTCGTCCAGGAATGTTCGAAGGTGTTGGAGAACAGGCACTTCCATGGTTGGCGGAAGCTAAGAAAGTAACCGGTTTAAAGGTTGCTATTGAAACGGCGTCTGTAAAACACATTGACCTGGCTCTGAAAAATGGTGTCGATATGATTTGGATTGGTGCCCGAACCACAGTCAATCCGTTTTTAGTCCAGGAACTTGCCGACTCATTAAAAGGTGTCGATATCCCCGTTTTTGTGAAGAATCCCATTCACCCCGATTTGCAATTGTGGATAGGTGGACTCGAACGATTTTATAAAGCCGGAATTACCAAATTAGCTGCCATTCACCGCGGATTTCATGCTTTTGAAAATTCCGGTTATCGCAATGTGCCCCGGTGGCAATTGGTGCATGCCCTGAAGTCGCGTTACCCCGAATTGCCTGTAATTTGTGATATTAGCCATATTGCTGGTCATAGGGAGTTTTTACCCATGATTGCTCAACAGGCGTATGACTTGAATCTGGAAGGACTGATGGTTGAAACCCACTGTGATCCAACATCCGCGCTAAGCGATGCCGCACAGCAAGTTACACCTGAAGCACTGAATGAATTACTCACTTCACTGGTAAAGCGCCTGCCTTCATTTGAGGATACTCCGGTCATGAACCAGATTCTGGAAATCAGGAAGGAGATTGATGCGGTCGATAAAAAGTTACTCGAAGCACTCAATCGGAGGATGGAGTTAGCAGCTACCATCGGCGAATTGAAGAAAGAATATAATGTGAGTATTCTGCAATTGGAACGGTGGAAACAAGTGATCGATAATTGCATGGTGCTTGCTGCCGAAAAAGGATTGAATAGTGAGTTTATCCGGAATGTGCTTATTCAGGTGTACGATGAAGCCATCCGTCTACAATCGAGAATTTGGAATGAATCAGATAACGGCGTTCCTAAAAAGTAGTGTTATCGGGTAGTAAACTTTCCAGTTTTTGGAAACTTTTTTGGTGATCAGCCCCTTCCTTCGACCCTTCTAAAACCCAGAAATCATTTATTTTCTTAACCCTGTTTTCCGGATTCGGGTGGGTACTTAAAAATTGCAAAGGCCCCATGCTTCCCCCTTCCTTTTCCATTCGTTCAAAAAATCCGGCAAATGCCTTCGGATTATAATCGGTGTCGCTGAGGTATTTAACTGCGTATTCATCTGCTTCTTCCTCATCAGAGCGACTGAATTTTAATCCCAATAAATTGATTCCCAGTGAAGTAAGTAGCTCCCCATCGCCACCTGTAAGCAATCCCATAACTACCTTTAAACCATAAGTTTTGGTCATTTGATCAGTGCCATGCCTCAGATCACCATGGGCAATTTCATGTCCTAGTATTCCTGCCAATTCATCTTCAGATTCTACGTATCGGATGAGTCCGGTATACACATAAATAAATCCCCCGGGAGTGCAGAAGGCATTGTAAATGGTGTCGTTATCAATTACCCGAAGTTGCCAGCTAAAATCATTGCGGTGAAAAAGGTCGTCAGAAGCAAGTATTTTATCACGAATGCCTTCCAGATGTTTATAAAGTTTGGGATGTTTGGCAGGAGCCAGAATCGGATAGTTTTCGGGGTCAGCATCAATGGCAGCAGCCATTTGACTGCCAAGTGTCAGGTCTTCTTCAGGCGAAAAGATGGTGAAATCGCCATCTCTGCTTTGGCAGGATGCAAAAGTGACCAGGGCGAAAATGAGTGGCAGGATCTTTTTCATGTTGCAAATATCGGTATGGAAAACATTAAATAAGTAAACAAAATTATGGTGTTGATGGATGCTATAATTTTATATTTTTGTGCGCAACCAACGCAATCTGAAATGAAAGAATTAGTAGCATCCTTTACAGCGCAACTCCGCCAGGCGGTTGAAATCGGTGAAAAAGCAACATTCACCCCTTCAAAAAATCCAATTCGTAATGTTCTGATCACCGGTTTAGGTGGATCAGGGATTGGTGGAAGTATCATCAATCAGATTGTGGAACACGAAATTAAAGTTCCTATTACTGTTAATAAAGATTATTTCATTCCTGCATTTGTGGGACCTGAAACTCTGGTAATCGTTTCATCTTATTCCGGAAACACCGAATAAACACTGGGAGCAATGGAAATTGCTATGAGTCGTGGTGCCAAAATGGTTTGCGTGACTTCCGGTGGAAAAGTTCTGGAAATTGCTAAAACTAATGGTTTCGATCATATTATTATTCCAGGTGGAATGCCACCAAGGGCTTGCCTTGCTTATTCATTCACACAACTTTTTTATGTTTTGAATGGCTTCGGATTAATCAGCAAC
Source organism: Bacteroidota bacterium (assembly GCA_016713525.1). GTDB lineage: Bacteria > Bacteroidota > Bacteroidia > AKYH767-A > OLB10 > JADKJB01. The sequence goes on from JADJOZ010000033.1 coordinate 345,992, forward strand.
TCTTTTAAAGCAGACTTCGAGACCAGCATTCATTTACTCGATCATGAAGAAGAGCATATTTGTGCTGAAGCATATTATCTCGCAGAAAAATTACACAAGAAAATTCCGGTGATTTACAGTCAGGCGAATTTTGAAGCAGTTTGTGTTCGCTTCCGTCAGCAAATTAATGAAAATTCAAAAATGCTTTGCTGGCATCATGCCCTTCCGGAGATGAACCACAATGAATTGGTTGGTTGGACTATTCCTAACGATAAACTGGCAGTAGTATTTTTCAGAAATGAAACTGACTACGATCGTACTAAAACCAGAATGGAACTCACCAAAGAAATTGTAAAAAAATATACACCCTATATTTTTGAAGTTTATTCTAAAGGTGCTACACAACTTCAACGCTCACTCTATCTTATTCATTTCGGAGACTGGGTATCCTGGTATATTTCTGAAATCAGAAACATTGACGCTACTGAAGTTAAAGTAATCGATTTTCTTAAAGGCGAATTGTCGAAGATTTAATGTGCTGATTTGCTAATTTGCTAATGTGCTAATTTTTTATTCCACAATAGAAAAATGTGATTGCAATTGATTTGGTGACAAGAATTGGATATTGAAGAATGACTTTTTAGTCGAAGCCAACCTGTTTCAAACCAGGTCAATCTATCATTTATCATCTATCAACTATTCATTTCCCTTAGGACCGAACAGCATCCAGCACGTGTTGGCAGTTTGCCGTCTGGCGCCGCGACTCGCGCCTTTTTTTACAAGACAGTTTTTTCATAGAAAAAAACTGTCTTAGTAAAAAGCAGCGCACGGCAAACTGCCAACAGTTTTGAAGCAATAAAACAAAACGTAATTAACCCCAATCAACAAAGCAAAGAATGAAAGTGCCTGATGCTGTTCTTGACTTTTTGGTTACTTTTTGGTCAAGCAAAAAGTAACAAAGCCTCAAGGCAGTTGAAATATGAAGATGTCTGAGAAATTTAAAGTTATGAAAACCCTGAGATTGGCCGAAGGGTGGTCAAGCAAAAAGCAACAAAGTCTGCATGGCAGATGCAAAATATAATGAGAAACCAAATTCGAATGAAAATTTAGATGTGAAAAGGTACCAGGGTGCACATTTTTTGCGCAGCAATCCATCTATCATTTATCATCTATAATTTATCATTCTCTAAATAATCAGCTTTACGCCAAGCGTAAAGCTGATTATAAAGAGTTTATTCTGAATTCAATTCTCCTGTTTTTTGCTTTTCCTTCAGCTGTTGTATTCGGATGAATGGGCTTTGTTTCACCATATCCTTTATAGGTGAGTCTCGTCTTAGAGATTCCTTTTGAGATCAAATAATCAACAACACTCTTAGCTCTGTTTTCGTTTAGTTTCTGATTGTAATCATCGCGGCCATCTGTATCGGTGTGTCCCGATATTTCAACTTGCAAAGTTGGATAATCATTCATCAGCTTGATAATTTGCTGCAGTGTCATTTGTGATTCCGGTTTCAACAAGGTTTTATCGGTATCAAAAAAGATATTGTTCAATACAATATTATTTCCTGCTTCAAGCGATTTCATTTCTACATCAAGGGTAATTTCCCTGAAAGTTGAAGAGTCCGAGATATCGAAATAATTCGATTCAAACATATAACCATCTGCATATACGAAAGCACCATATTTTCTTCCTGAAGGGAGTGAGATCAGATATTTTCCGGTTTTACTATCGGTGATATAGCTTCCTATGCGCTCCTGTTTGTTGAGGTCAATAAGTTCAATAAAAGCCGATACCGGAGCTTTATCGACGGCATCCGTAATATACCCGCTTAACACCGACATTTTACTAATCGGTTTATCTGCTTCTGAAAGAAATGTAACCATGTATAAATCTTTCTCACCGAAACCATCTTCAGTTACTGATGCATAATAGGCATTGCTTCCATTTGCTGCCACTACAAAATATACATCATCATCGGGAGAGTTTATGGGGTAACCTAAGTTGGTGGGTTTTCTCCAGAATTCATTTTCATAAACTGAAAAAAAGACATCATAACCTCCCATGCTGTTGTGTCCCTTCGATGAAAAGTAAAGTGTCGAACCGCCTGGATGCATAAACACACCTTCTTCATCGTAACGTGTATTTATAACGCCACCCATATTAATAGCAGGTCCCCAGGTTTTCTTAATCGGGTCCCAGGGGCTCTTATATAAATCTCTTCCGCCATAACCACCCGGACGGTCACTTGAAAAATATAACATGTTCCCATCGGGCGATAAACATGCCGATGATTCGTGATATTTGGTGTTGATATTTTTTCCGGGATCTACCGGTTTGGTCCATTCGCCGTTATCAATGTATGACATTAGTATATCTCCATTGTTCCGGTCCCCTTTGAATACAAACAGGATGTGTCCATCTGGTGATAGTCCGGCCGCTGCATCGTGAGTGGTGGTATTCACAATGGTGCCCAGATTTTTAGCCTGCGTCCACTTCCCATTCACTCTTTGACTGGTGTAAATATCTTCGAAGTACTCGAGATCTTCGGGATCTGTTTGATTTCCCGTACTTCCAGGCCTGCGGGAAGTGAAAAATAATTCAGCCTCATCAGCAGTGATAAGCGGATTGTATTCGGGATTTTTGGTATTAATTGCTAATCCTAAATTTTCAATCTTAACTTTAATCGGATTCTTAATCAACTCCAGACCATTTTTACATTCTGCAACTCGTCGTGTAATATCGTCTATCGGTTCTTCTTTTCCCAGAAATTCACCATACTGCATGTAAGCAGCAATGGCTTCATCCCATTTCAACCACACCTGCAATGTTCGACCTTTGAAGTAGTATGCATCTGGATTTACCTCCGGATTCAGATCAATGGCTTTGTTTAATAATTCAAGTGCCTGCTGTTTTTTTCGGATCGAAAAGTAACAGGTTCCCAGCTTGAAATTTAAATCTGCATTCGAATCATTGAATTTCATGGCCCGTTCATAATGTGGAATAGCATATTTGTACAAAGCAGGTTTTCCACTCATAAAATATTCATCACCCTGCTGCAAATCAATCAAGGCTAATTTTAATTCGCTGATGCGGGATGGGAAAAATTTATCTGAAAATGGGATATCCTGACCATGCAATGATGTAGCCGCCAGTAAAAAGGTAAGGATGGTATAAACGTATCTTGTAGCTGATTTCATAATCTGATGTTCCGGTCCTGAAATTACTGCAAAATTAAGCACGATTAGTCGCCTGAGGAAAGTCTTATTGACAAGAAATAGTTAAAAAGAGTTTGTGGAGTAAGATCCGATAATGACAGTTAAAATATTAATAATCAATAATATAATCGCTATTTTTAGAATCACTAGCGACATTTTAGAATTATTTTCAAATCGACTAGGGGTCTTTAAACCTGCAAGTGTCTTCATTTAAATGGAAATGGTGCAGACTAAAATTTCTAATTTAACAGCCTGATTAATTTTTTGGTTGTGAAATTGGAAGATACAGAGATCCTGGCAGGCTTGAAAAAAAGCGACAAACAAGTGTTCGAACAGTTGTTTCGAAGCTGTTATGCTCCACTGTGTATTTATGCTGCTGGGATTGTTTCCGATAAAGATGAAGCTGAAGATATAGTACAACAAACAATGATCACATTCTGGGAAAAACGGGAAACGATTGAGATTACAACTTCAGTGAAGTCGTATCTCTACCGTGCTGTTCATAATCAGGCATTGAATAAAATCCGTCACGATAAGGTCCGCCAGGTTTATTCAAAAGATGTCCAAAGTGCAGGCGAACAGGAAAGTGAAGCAGCTTCTGGCAAAATATTACAGCAGGAAATGCAGTCAAAAATTACCGAAGCAATTAATCAGCTCCCGGATCAATGCCGGACAGTTTTCCAGCTATCACGATTTGAAAATTTAAAATATCTGGAAATTGCAAATCATTTGGGAATCTCAGTGAAAACAGTAGAAAATCACATGGGCAAAGCACTTCGATTGATGCGGATAAGTCTCAAGGATTATCTTCCGCTTTGTTTGTTATGGTTAATTAATTTATTCTCGTAAGCAAGCATGGAAACAAATCAATTTCTGAACGATGATGCAATCGAATCGCTGATTGCTAAAGTGCTTGCAAATGAAGCAAACGAATCTGAAATGGCTTCATTGAGATCCTGGCGACAGGCAAGCGCTGAAAATGAAAGTTATTTTATCATACTGAAACAAATTTTTGAAGAGTCTGCACTTGCAAAGGAAAACTATACATATAATGTAGATGAAGCCTGGAAAAAGGTTAAACCCCAGCCTGTTTTTGTTTGTGCCTTGCCGGCGAAGGAACATAAACCGGTTGCCCAATCCTTCTCTTGGTTAAAAGTTGCAGCTGCTATTTTAATCGTCGCAGGATTTTCTTTTGCTGCTTATATGATGTTCAAAGAATAAGCAGTAAAGCCTGTTACTATTGCTTCCTCAGAAAAGATCATACATACCTCACTTCCTGATAGTACACATATTGTGGTGAACAGAAATTCAGAACTGGAGTATGTGTTTACTAAAGATCAAAGAAAAGTAGCTCTCAAAGGTGAAGCTTTCTTTGATATTGCTCCTGATGCAAACCGTCAATTCATCCTTGAAGTTGGTAGTCTTACCATAGTAGATATTGGAACTGCTTTCAATGTGAATGCTCCGGTTAACAGCGATTCCGTAGTTGTTTATGTAGAGTCCGGTGAAGTGAAAATTACTTCTTCCACAGGAAAAGAAATGAATTTAGTAAAAGGTGAAACAGCAATTTTTATGCGCTCATCCGACCTGCTTTCTAAGGAATTTCATGCAGATACCAATCTTGTAAGCTATAAGACTAAAATATTTGTATTTGAAAATGCTCCTCTTGAAGTGATTGCTGCTAAACTGAATGAAGTGTATGGTGTTAATATTATTCTCAGCGATTCATTAATTAATTGCCACCTCACTTCAACTTTCCGTAATGAAGAAATTGATGCAATTCTGGAAGTTATTGCCGAAACTTTAAATCTTAAAGTTTCGAAACTTGAAAATAAAATTGTTTTAGAAGGCTCAGGTTGTAACCGAAAAGATGATTGATTTATGATTCGTTTGTTTTTTTTATTTTCTTTCGTTCTGATGTTGTTTACAGATGTTCTGGGTCAAACTCGTATTCCTTTTTTAGAAAAGAAGATATCAGTGGTTTCCGAAAATCAGGAGTTAGCTGTTGTGCTGGCCAAAATTGGTCAGGCAGGTGGGTTTAGTTTTTCGTATAATCCTGCTATTGGAGATTTTTCAAAGTTGGTTTCTGTAAAAGTGAATCAAAAACCCGTTAGGGAGATTTTACAACAGTTGTTGTCTGATGAATACGATTATAAAGAACGTGATAAGTATATTATTCTTAAAAAATCAAAAGTCAGGAAAGTAAAGAATGAAGCGAAAGAACTCTTAACTGTAAGCGGATATGTGAAAGACAACAAAGGGGAACCGCTTTCATGGGTAAGTATTTACGATAAAGCTTCTCTGGCATCTACAGTCTCCAACGATTATGGTTTTTTTTCTATGGAATTTCATGCACGACAATTACCGGTCAATCTTATATTTAGTAAGCAACATTTTGTCGATACTATTTTGCCTCTGAAGTTGTCCGGATCAACTTTCAATAACGTTGTTCTGAGAAATATGCCAAAGCCAACCCCGGTTATACCGCCTGTGAACATTGATTCATTAGCAAAGAAAGCAGAGGAGGCAACCCGATCATTTTTCAGAGCTTATGAAAAGGAACCTAATCATCAAAATATAAGTGATACTATTTACAGAGAATTTCAGGCATCAATAATTCCATTTGTAGGAACTAATGGGGAGCTTTGTGGTAATGTGATCAACAAATATTCTTTCAATTTATTTGGTGGGTATTCATTGGGTACTCAGGCTATTGAGTTAGCCGGTTTTTTTAATTTGAATCGGGGAGATGTAAGTGATGTTCAATTGGCTGGATTTTTGAATATGACCGGAGGCAAAGTCAAAGGTGTTCAGGCTGCCGGTTTTGTCAATCTGGTACGCGGAGATGTGAATGGAGTGCAGGCTGCCGGATTTGTAAATACTACCTGGAGCAATTTTAAAGGAGCACAGTTTGCCGGCTATGTAAATGTGGTGAAAGGTAATGTTGATGGAGCTCAGTTTGCCGGATTCGTGAATTGTACCCTTGACAGCATGAAAGGATTTCAAGCGGCTGGCTTCTGTAATTATGTCGGAGGCACCATGAAAGGTACGCAACTCTCCGGTTTTGTGAATGTTGCTCGTGGTCATTTGAAAGGAACACAAATTGGTTTTCTGAATTATGCTAAAGCAGTCAAAGGTTCGCAAATTGGATTTTTAAATTTTACCGATTCTTCAGAGGGAATTCCGGTTGGCTTCCTGAGTTTTGTAAATAGTGGATATCACAAAATTGAAATTGGTACCGATGAACTTCTCCCGTTAAACATTTCTCTGCGAACTGGAGTAAATGCATTTCATAATATTTTGAGTGCCGGAATTAATCCGGGAACCGGAGATACACTTTTATGGAATTTTGGATATGGTTTCGGTACTACCTATAAAATAACACCAAAGACTGCAATCGATTTCGATATTACTTCTTCGCAAATGGTAAAAGGTAATAATTTCGATAAAATTAATCTTGTAAATCGAGCAGCCCTGGGAGCCGATTACTCACTTTCAAAGAAGGTATCATTTGCACTGGCATTTACTTTTAATGCACAATTAACAAATAGCAATTACCAAAATTACCCCAACATATTTACGTGGACCCAACCCGATGTTTTCAATACTACAACGTATCCGGCTGCGGATCTTGACTTAAAATTCTGGTGGGGTTTTAAAGCAGGAGTTAGGTTTTTTTAAATTACTGATTGCCAGTGAACAGAGTTTAAATTCTATTGCGTGAGAAGAAAGATTAGTGGTAAGTTGTTGAAAATGAAATATATAATTATGTTTATATTTTTTGTACATTTGTAGTATGTTAGTGCTATCGGAAATAAAACAAATCCTTACTTATATCAAACCTGAACTACAAAGTCGGTTTAATGTAAAGAGAATTGGTTTGTTTGGATCTGTGGTTCGCGGCGAACAGACATCGAATAGTGACATCGATATTATTGTTGATTTCAACAAACCTATAGGTATTGAATTTATAGACTTGGCAACTTTTTTAGAGAGTAATTTGAAAACACATGTTGATCTGGTTTCAATGAATGGTGTTAAAGCTAAATACCTGCAAACTTTTGAGGCTGAAATAATTTATGTCTAGAAGGGAACCTCATTTACTTGTTACAGATATCATTGAAGCTGGCAATAAAATAATTTCCTATACAGCAGATCTTTCTTTTGATGATTTTGTTGGTGATGACAAAACCATTGATGCAGTAATTCGTAATTTTGAAATAATTGGCGAGGCTGCAAATCGTTTACCACTTGATTTTAAGATTTTGCATCCTGAAATTGAATGGCATAGAATTATTGGATTTAGGAAATAGAATTGTGCATGATTACTTTGGAATCGACCGTTCTATTGTCTGGGAAATCAAAATTTCTTATCTCCCGGATTTAATCCTCAAATTACAGATTTTAGCAAAGTGAGCATATAGTTAATTTTAACTTCATGTGTCAACATTAGCATGGGAGAAAAGTGCTATCTTATAGAATCTTTTGGTAGTCAATATATTTTGATTTTTGAAATTGAATTCTTATACCCATTGAACAGTTTCTCTACTGCACACTTTTCTAGCAGCAGCCAATTTATCATCTATCATTTATAATTTATCATCATAACGAAATTTTCTATTGAGCAGAAATTTATTGTTCGTCCACAGAACCCTGATCCCCGCAAGGAGCTTCAGCTCTGATGCGGGGTCATTTATCATCTATCATCCGGACTCGAAATTTCTTTCTGAGCAGAAATCCTCAATCCTTTATCCTTAATCCTCCCGTCCTCTGCATACCTTTTTAGCAGCAACTAATTTATCATCTATCATTTATCATTTATCATCCGGACTCGAAATTTCTTTCTGCGCAGAAATCCTTAATCCTTAATCCTTAATTCTTAATCATACTAGGGGTTTTAATAATGTTGCGTGTCATCTATGAAAAGTAAAATATTCAATAGCTATGATTCGTTTAGTAATTACTTGTTTATTAGTGACTTCTTTCATTAGTAAATCTTATTCCCAATCTTTATCCCAAACTATTCGCGGTACGGTAATCGACAAAATTACACACACTCCTCTTTTTGGAGCCAATATTATTATCATCGATTCGAATCCGCTTGCCGGTGCCGCCTCCGACATAAACGGTGAATTCAGAATTTCGAAGGTTCCTGTCGGGAAACATTCATTGCGAATTACTTATTTGGGTTACAAAGAGCGGATTATACCTAATGTGGTGGTTAATTCCGGTAAAGAGCTTGTTATTACAATTGAACTGGAAGAAAATGTGGTTTTAAATAAAGAAGTCGTTATTTCTGCCCAACGAAACAATGCTCGGGCATTGAATGAAATGGCAACTGTAAGTACCCGGACTTTTTCGGTGGAGGAGACTCAGAAGTTTGCAGCGGCAGTAAATGATCCCGCAAGAATGGCTTCTTCCTTTGCAGGTGTCAGCAGTTCTGATGATGGTAATAATACCATAACAATAAGAGGTAATTCTCCCGCTGGTCTGCAATGGAAAATGGAAGGCATAGAAATTCCAAATCCGAATCACTTTGCTGCGCCGGGTGCTTCCGGTGGTGGTATTTCTATTCTCAGCTCTCAAACAATGGCGAATTCTGATTTTATGACCGGAGCATTTGCTGCTGAATATGGTAATGCATTGAGTGGAATTTTTGATATCAGGTTAAGAAAAGGTAATAACGAAAAAGCAGAGTATACACTTCAGGCCGGGTTTCTCGGAATCGATGCAGCCGCAGAAGGACCATTAGCCAAAGGTTATCAGGGATCTTATCTGGTGAATTACAGGTATTCAACACTTTCAATCCTCGATAAGCTAGGTGTTCAGGTTGGAGATGGTACGAACGATTTTCAGGACCTGAGTTATATTGTTTTTCTTCCAACAAAAAAGGCAGGTAATTTTACTTTGTTTGGCTTCGGTGGATTAAGTACTTCGCTCTTTGAAGCAGAACGTGATTCTGCTAAATGGGAAGAATCGTACCAAAGATATGATTCAAAATTCACTTCCAATACCGGAGTAGCCGGATTAACACATTCAATAATTCTTGGGAAAAACACCTGGCTGAAGTCTGCTGCGGCATTTTCTGGCAATGAAATTGGATTTAAAGAATCCCGACTGAACAATGCTTATATCGCAGAAGAGAGAAACCGTCAGTTTGCAGGAAACTATAAGTTCACCATCACTTCTTTGTTAAATCATAAAATCAATTCAAGACATAATATCAGAACGGGATTTATTTTTAATAGCCTGGCTTTTGATGTCGATTATAAAGTTTATGAACAGGATTTAAATGCAGTACAACAGACTATTAATGAAAGCGGAAACACTTCCTCCATTCAATTGTTTGCGCAATCAAATTATCATTTATCAGAAAAATTTATTTTGAATAGCGGAGTGCATTATTTTCTGCTGAATTTAAATAATACATATAGTGTCGAACCCCGTTTGTCACTTAAGTATGAAATAAATACTTTGCAATCTCTTACTTTAGGTTACGGCTTGCATAGTCAGATGCAACCTTTGGGTGTGTATTTTGCTAAGAATGATTTATCTGTAAAGCCTAATAGAGACCTTGAAATGAGTCAATCACACCATGTAGTATTGGGCTACGACCGAATGCTTGCCGAAAATTTACGACTGAAAGCCGAAGTTTATTATCAATCACTTTTTAATATCCCTGTCAGCAGCGATTCTCTCAATTCTTTTTCGATGGTTAATGTTAGCGAAGACTACATTACCGATCCTCTTAAGAAATGATGGAACCGGAACTAATTATGGTTTAGAAGTTACCGTCGAGCAATTTTTAAAACGCGATTTTTATTTTTTTATTGGCTACATCACTATATGATTCAAAATACAAAGGTTCCGATAAGGTTGAACGTAATACGCGTTTCAATGGAAATTATGGTGTTACGTTAACTGGCGGTAAGGAAATTGTAACCGGTGCTAAATGGAAAAACAGGGTACTTGGGTTTAACCTTAAAACTATTTATCGTGGTGGATTTCGCGGTACGCCGGTTGATCTTCAGGCTTCACAGGCATTGCCCGGACAAGGTGCCGTTTACATCGATAGCGAAGCATTTTCTATTCAGTATCCCGATTACTTCAGGGCTGATGTAAGAATAAGTCTGAAACGAAACCGGAAAGCTTCTACTCAAACTTTGGCACTCGACATTCAAAATGTAACTAACCGAAAAAATATTTACGGTAAGTTTTATGATAGTGAATCCGGTAAGATCAAAACGTACTATCAAACTTCATTGATTCCCATCCTTAGCTACAAAATTGAGTTTTAAGATACCGGAAGATTAAGATTATGAATAGTGATTTCATTTAAACTATTTTAATCCTGAGCTGTTCCTTATATTTGCATCAGGTTTAACACAATAGTTATGGAATACAGAAAATTAGGATCTTCAGGAGTTCAGGTAAGTGCACTATCTTTAGGCAGTTGGCTCACATTTGGTAAGCAAATTACCGATGAAGTGGCAGAAGAATTAATGATTACCGCCTACGAAAATGGTGTCAATTTTTTTGACAATGCTGAAATTTATGCCCGCGGACAATCTGAAATTGTAATGGGTAGGATCCTGAAAAATTTAAATTGGGATCGGTCCTCTTATCTTGTTTCTAGTAAAGTTTTTTTCGGACTGGGTAATGCCGGCCCTAATCAACGTGGCCTGAGTCGCAAGCATGTTGTGGAAGGTTGTCATGCAGCCTTAAACAGATTACAGGTTGATTATATCGATTTATTCTTTTGTCACCGCCCCGATAAAGCCACTCCAATTGAAGAAACGGTTTGGACCATGCACAACTTAATTCAACAGGGCAAGATTTTATATTGGGGAACATCAGAATGGGATGCATCTGAAATAATGGAAGCTCATCTCATTGCAAAACAAAATCACCTGATTGGTCCGGTTATGGAACAGCCTGAATACAACATGTTCCGCAGAGAAAAACTGGAGAAGGATTTTTTTACATCTGTTCAAACATCACGGACTGGGAACTACTATATGGTCGCCTGTGGCCTCCGGAGTGTTATCGGGTAAGTATCTCGATGGCTTCCCGGAAAATACCCGTCTTGGTATGGAAGGACTCGATTGGCTGAAAAACCGTGCACTGGCTAATGATCGGATTGAAAAAGCAAGAAAAATAAAGAAAATTGCCGATCAGTTGAATGTGTCTATGGTGAAATTGTCACTGGCATGGTGTCTCAAAAATCCAAATGTTAGCACCGTAATTCTTGGAGCCTCTAAAACATCTCAGCTCACTGAAAATTTTGAAGCACTCGATGTAGTTGCACTTTTAACACCGGATGTGATGGATGCTATCGATGCCGTTTTGGAAAACAAGCCAGTATTGCCTGAGTTTTAGCATATTTGATTACATATCTGTTTTTACTACTTTTGCCTTATGCAAAAAGTATTTTTTCAGGATCTGGGGCAAATCGACTATAAATTGGCATGGGATTACCAGGAGCAACTGCTTGCAGCTATTGTGAATGAGAAAATGGCCAACAGAAACCTGCCGCCTGCCAATCAATTCCCGCCGAAACATTACCTGCTGTTTTGTGAACACCCTCATGTTTATACCCTTGGGAAAAGTGGTAAAGAGGATCATTTGCTGCTAAATGATCAGCAATTGCATGATAATCAAGCCGTTTTTTATAAGATCAACAGGGGAGGAGATATCACTTATCATGGGCCCGGACAAATAGTTGGGTATCCTATCCTTAACCTCGACTTTTTCTTTAACGATATTCATCTGTATCTTCGATATCTCGAGGAGGCTGTCATCTTAACATTAGCCGAATACAATATTGCCGCTTCCCGAATCGATAAACTTACCGGTGTATGGATTGATGCCGAAGATCCTGCCAAAGCACGCAAGATTTGTGCCTTTGGGGTGAGATGCAGCCGTTGGGTTACTATGCATGGCTTTGCCTTCAATGTCAATACCGATCTTTCTTATTTCAATAATATTATTCCTTGCGGGATAACCGATAAGGCTGTTACTTCTCTCAGCCATGAAACAGGAATGATCATGGATATTGAAGAAGTGAAATTGAAATTGCAAAAACATTTATGTAATTTGTTCAAAATGGAACTCATCCCCGGATCAGTTCCTCAACTGATCGGATGATGGCTTCTATGAAACGCTCCTGGTGGAAAGTGCTTGTTGGTGTACTGTTGGTTACTACTGCAGTGCTGTGGTTTTCAGGGAAACTTTATTACATCAAAGCACTTGTCTACAATTATGTAAACATCGATGACCTCAATCTGTTTCATGTCAGAACCGTGGAGGCAGGTAAACCACAACCCTGGAATATTGCATCCGATTACAATAAGAAAGAACTTACTCCTGAACTACGTAAAGCGCTTGAGCAATATAGAACTGTAGCTTTTCTGGTTGTGCAAAATGATTCCATCCGTTATGAAGAATACTGGGACAATTATGATGCGTCCTCTTTGTCAAATTCTTTTTCTATGGCTAAAAGTATTATTAGTATTCTGATTGGAATAGCTCATGATGAAGGGAAAATTAAAAGTCTCGATCAAACTGCATGCGAATATCTCCCCGATTTTTGTAGTCCCGAAAATAAGGTTGTAACCATCCGCCAATTATTGATGATGAGTTCAGGACTCAATTATGATGAAGGTTATGCAAGCCTCACAAGCCCTGTAACGCGCTCCTATTACGATACGGATCTGCGCAAGCAAATGATGGAACTGAGGGTAGTTACAAAGCCCGGCGTTTCGTTTAATTATATGAGCGCAAATACACAGTTGCTGGGATTTATTCTCGAGAAAGCAACCGGTAAATCTATCAGTGAATACGCTTCTGAAAAATTATGGCAACCCATAGGCGCTGAACATGATGCCAAATGGAGTCTCGATCACAAAGACGGAACCGAGAAAGCGTATTGCTGTTTCTATTCCAATGCACGAGATTTTGCACGTATCGGAAAACTGTTTCTTAACAAAGGTATGTGGAATGGGAAACAGGTCATTTCGGAAGCTTACGTGAATGCTGCTATTTCACCTGCCCCCATTTCAGATGGTGATTCCCCTAATACTATTTATGGCTATCAATGGTGGCTCACAGATTATATGGGGACTCCTGTTTTTTATGCCCGTGGAATTTTAGGCCAGTATATTTTCGTGTTGCCTTCTAAGCAATTGATTTTTGTAAGATTAGGACATGAGCGTGGTGAAAAGGATGCAAATGGTGAACTATTAGACGTACCTGTTTACCTTAGTGAAGTGATGAAATTGTATGGAGAAAATTTATAATTCGTGAAACTTTTTTACGTTAATTTCGTATTCTATTATTAAGATATTCCAATATGCTGAGAGATATTCCAGAATTAAAAGTTGAAGATATTGCACTTGCTGTAGTGCCTGATGTTGCAGATGGTGAAAAACCGGATGAATTTACAGTTTGGGATGTGTTTTTAATTAACCTGAAGAAACAACGAATTCACGGTGTACTTGTGAGCTCAAAAGGATATGGTTCTCTGGAAGGTAAAGAAGTGGAGACTTCTGTATTGCGCCACTTTATTGAAGAATTGGAACCTATGTCTGCAGCCGTTGTGGAACCAATCGACCGGGAAGTATTTGGTTTAAATAATGAGTACTGGGTCAGTTTTTACATCGAAAAAACAATCTACGATAAAAAGTATATATTCCTGCCTGAAAGTATACTGGAAGATAATTTCTCACATATTCCAGTCATCAATAAAACGGGTGTGATGATTCGCTGATGTTTTTGGTTTTAGTTCTTTTTTATATATTTGTAGTCTAAACCTTTTTCTATGAATAACATACTTTTCCTCGACATTGAAACTATTCCTCAGTTCCCTTCTTTTGAGGATTGCCCCGAACCATTGCAGCATCTGTGGTCGCGCAAAGCTGAAAACCTGCGTAAAACAGAAGGTGAAACCGCTTCTGATGTTTACAACAGAGCCGGTATTTATGCCGAATTTGGGCGTATCATCTGCATTTCTACAGGCATTCTGACTACTGAAAACGGCGAACCGGTATTGCGTATCAAGTCTTATTTTGGTGATGATGAAGCTGCATTACTGGAAGAATTTGCACGATTGCTGAATCGTTATTTTTATAAGAACGATTCCAAACTCTGCGCACACAATGGGAAAGAATTTGACTTCCCCTACATAGCCCGCAGAATGGTGATTAATAAAATTAAATTACCGGTTTTGCTCGACATCGCAGGTAAAAAACCATGGGAAGTGAATCATCTCGATACTATGGAAATGTGGAAATTTGGCGATTTTAAAAGTTATACGCCACTAAATTTACTGGCTCATGTCCTTGGTATTCCTTCACCAAAAGATGATATCGACGGAAGTCAGGTATGGTCTGTTTACTGGCACGAAAAAGATCTCAATCGCATTGTCACCTACTGTGAAAAAGATGTCCATGCTCTCGCCAATGTCTACCTTAGAATGAAAGGTTTTCCTCTTCTCCCCAAAGAACAAGTTGTTAGAGTGGAAGGATAAGTCATCGGCCATAGGTAATAGGGGTTGTTTGTCGATGAATAAATATTTGGAATTCTCCACCAGAAAAGTCATTTGCAGCTAAAGCTGCGTCATTGGCGGCAGAGCCGCTGTCATTAGGTCATTGTCAGCTGCGTCAATGGCGAAAAGGCCGTTGTCATTAAGTCATTGGCAGCATAGCTGCATCATTGGTCTTTCATTGTTCAATAACGCTGACAAAACATTGGGCATTCTGCGTTTTACATCGAACATTTTGCATTAGAATTTTGTATTAAACATTTTAAATTCCAACGAATTTTCAATTGACCAAAAGCAATTTAAGCTGTCACCAAAACCCCAAGTAAAGCATAGTTATTCCCTATAAACCACCACCTTCGTGCTTCCTCTTTCTGCTCCACTAGTTATCACACAATTATAAATCCCACTCGAAGTACTTTTAGGCAGACTCACCTCCTGCATGGTACTCCAATGCGGTAAATTCATTTCGTATACGCGCCTACCGTTAATATCAAATACTTCAAGTTTTCCAGGTTGGTTTTGGGGTAAGAGGTAAGTGATTTTAAAATTACCGCTGGTAGGATTTGGTGCCACATTAAATCGGAATTCATGTCCTCCAACCTCCTCAATGCCGGTAGTGAGACATGGACACCCCAAAGTGGTATCACACCCTAAATAGTAATTGGGATGGTTCGGTACGGAGCGGAGGTGAAGGTAATCGACCAGATCAATAGAATGTTGCTGTACATCACATGCAAGCCCTGCGCTATCAGGGTAATTTATAACTGTCAAATGTTGGACACTGCTTCCACTTGTTACATAAATTTTACCGTTGGCCGCCAGGTACATGTTCATAAATGAGGTTGCGCAACAAGGGTCTCCTGGAGGAGATATGTATCCATCATATTGAGCAACGGTGTTTACAGACAAATTATTCATATCTATTTGGAAAATGTAGTTGCTATTACAAGCGTAAGCGTAATTTCCGGAAGAAGAAAATGCTAATCCCCATAAATAACTTGATGTGGATGTTTCAATGGAATTCATATTATTAACTAGACCAGTACATCTATCAAAATCAAAAATCAATACTGTTCCATTTGCAACCGATCCACCAGAACCCTGATCTCTAGGCAAACAATAAAGTAAGTGGTCGCCATCAGGTGTAAATACAAGAGATGAAACATTTCCTACTCTATTTGAAGCAAAACTAATGGGTTGGACGAATACAGTATCAATACCATTTGGAGTTAACAATAAAGTATACAATTCAGGTTCTCTATCACGCATTGCAACAACCCACCAATCTCTACCATTTGCATGTCGACACGCCCCGATTCCCCAACTTAAACTGTCTGATAAAATTGTATCATTTTTTAACGAAACTCCACCCAATCCACCATCTAAACTTAAATCAACCTTTGTATAATATATACCTGAAAGTGCAGGGAAGAGGGTAGACCATAAAGTTGAATGTATTAATAAATAGTTAATAGAATCATTTGGAAAGGAAAGGAAAATATTACTAAAACTAATTGGTAAACCAAACATCCAATTTGAGGTGAAGGGACTTGGATTCAACCCTCCACCATTCAACATGGTATCACCAGTAGCATTTGCAATCCAAAGACCGTCAGGTTGTGAAAAAACTCACTTCCCATTTATTTTTCTTCAAAAACAGCTTTTGAAATTTCATTATAAGTGCAGTGCAACGTTTTAAGCGCATGCAAAAATCAGGCTGCAAAGTTGGTTTGAAAATATTTGATACGTATAATGCGGTTTAAATGTGCCACTATGAAAGCAAAAAGCCACTCCTTACGGTATTTTGGCTTCCAGTTTTTGAGTGTTAGCATTAAATCATCTAAAGTAAAAATATTCAAGACCCGTTTGATGTTGTAATTCAACATAATAAAACTCCATTCTCCATTTACTTTTTCAAGACCGATGAGGTTTGTGTAGTAATATCCCCATTTTCGTTTTATTGTTCCAAATATGTGTTCATTTATTTCCTGTCGTTTTCGATATAAAGATTGGTTTTTGGAATAGTTTTTATTGTTACGTTCCACCGATTCGGCATATTGACTCCGTTCAATTTCTCTCCCGCCCTTAGCTTTTCCGGTACATAAATATTTTACCGGACAATTTTTACATTCCGGTGTCCGGTACTTTTTATAATGATACGATATTTTATCATCCCGTTTTTTAGTGTGCCAGGTACCAAAGGTGGTTAGTGTTTGTCCTGCAGGACACGTATAGGTATCATTCTTTTTATTGTACTTGAATTTATCAACAAGATATTCCTTCGTAGTCCCTTTTGGATTGGAGTTGACCAGTTCCTGTTGCGCTACTATTGTTTTTAAATCGTTCTGTTGACAGGCTTCAATTTCCCGTGCGTTGTTGTATCCTTTATCTGCCAGCAGGGTAAACTCGTTCGCTTTTAAATTTTCTTTTGCTTCCAATGCAATTGCTGAAAGTGCGTTTCGATCGTTCCGGTTAATCGTATGTGTAGCTACAACAAGTTTATGTTTATCATCAACTGCCGTCTGCGTGTTGTAGCAAACTTCTACGACCTGTCCTTGTATCAAAAAGACTTCTGCTGTCGGGATCCGTGGTAGATATTTGCGGTTCGCCGCTTTCTGTCAGTAATTCACTTAGCATTTCATACTTGATTTGATTCATTTGCAGTCGTTCAATTTTGTCCTGCAAATCACCAATAAGTTCTGTGCTCTCTTCTTTGTCCAAAGTGTCTAATTGTGTTAGATATTCAAGCGTTTTCTCTTCAATATATTGGAGATGCCGTTCGATCTTTTTTGGAGAATAGTTATTTTTCTTACTGTTATGGGCTCTGGATTTGGTGCCATCGATAGCAATGGTTTTGCCACTTATGAGGCCGGCATCCATCAAAAAAGTGACAAACAGTTTGAACATATTTTTCAGAGCCACCGGATTATCTTTGCGAAAGTCTGCAATAGTGTGGTAGTTGGGGATAAGTTTTCCGCATAGCCATTGCATTTCAATATTCCGTTTACATTCTTTCTCCAGCCGGCGGGATGATCGGATACCGTTCTGATACCCATAAAGATAGATTTTGAGCAGTACACGTGGGTCAAACGAGGCCGTCCCTTCTGGTTGTATGGCTTTCGTTTTAAAACCAAGTTTAGATAAATCCAGTTTTCAGCAAAGGCATCCAGGAACCGGACCGGATCATCCGGTGCCACCAATTCCTCCAGCGAGCTGAAAGAAACCTGATGGCGATCTATGGGTACAATGTGTTGCATAGGAATTAAATTTCCCTAAAAATACCAATGAAATGGCTCACATTCACAACTATTTTTCAATAGAAATTAACAATGGATGTTGGAAATTAGTATTTTCACAGTCTGCCGTTACTTGCCATTAAAAGATTTCCATTGGCATCGCTGATATTGGCTTGCGTACCCCAAAATGACATTTTTCTGAATTCAGAAGTAAAGGTTTCAGAATTTATATCAAAATAGGCTCTCCCATTAGGGAAATTAATAAATGGATTATTTCCGAGGAGCCATTGGTGATTGTAACCCTGTCCGGGTGCATTAATAGCAAATACAAAAAACACTAAAACTAATTTTATTATTCTCATTTGATAATTACAATTTTGGCAGGAATATAATTTATATTTCCGGATTTAACAGTTACTGTGTAAACACCAGATAGCATTTGTTCACTTGAAATAGTTATTGGATTTGCTGAGGCAGTTAAAGTAGTTTCTTGCCTGTAAACTATATTGCCAAGAATATCCACTATAGACAACAAAATAGTTTCTTCAACCGTAAAATCAACTAGTACTTCGAAACTATTTTTTGCCGGATTCGGCTGAACTAATATTTTATTTCTTGGTTGAATGGAAGTTGATTTAGGTGCTATATTACGATAAATTCCTACTGCTTCACATATCAAATTGTCGTCAAAAAACATGGTTTCATCCAAAAGTTGAAGTAAATTACGTGCTCGTATAACTGCCGGTCCGCCTTTGAATTTGCACTGATTGGCAATAAAGAACAATTGAGAATTTTTTCATTTTCATCAGGAATTTGAGTGGGAACAACTGATAAATTTGCTGAAATTGCAGCTGTTCGCATTTGGTTTTTGAATTGCTCTTTTGAAGCAATTTCCAATTCCAGTTGACTTTGAATTTCTGAAACTTGTTCTATCAGTAAATTACGAGCTTCAATGAAACCAGCTTGCATGTTGTTAGCCAAAAGGCTGTCAAGAATATTGATACTGTCAGTAGCAAGCATTAAGCTTTCATGTAATTCATCAAACTGCGTACCAAAGCTTCCAACCGAAATAGCTTCTGCAATAAGTTTATCCGTCTGGAATAAAGTTCCTATGGACATCGCGTTTTGATCATCTACAAAATCAATATACTCCGGTTTGCTTTGAGCCAAAACTTCATCGTTGGCAAAGGTTTCATACAACTGTTGCTTGGCAATAAATTTAGATTCAGTAATAAAGTCGCTGGTGATTGTTTCATCATTGATTATCTGCATGCGCGGGTCTTCTCCACCAGTAAGCGAGTTTTCTCCGCAAACTAGATAAGTGGAACATTCAAATGAATTGCCACCAGGAAGTTTGTTGAACCAAGGTCCATCATCTACAAAAAATGGTGGCAATGAGTCAGCCAGCGGAATTATTGGATTGTGAGAATTCACAGTTTGATTGGTGGAGAAAAGTGATGCTAATAGGTTACCTGGATTTGAATCATTCAAATTAACCGCTCCATAACCACTCAAATAATTTGCCGAATCAAGCCAGACATTGCCGTGATATTCCGGCATCGGGTTGGTAACGGGAGGTTGTTGACTGATAACCGCCGCAGAATTTAAATACAATCCGACATAATGGATTCCTATCGTATTGCCTCTGAAATCAGTGTCGGCATTCCCTCCGCCAAAAAAGATACCCTTATGATGTCCGCTGGTAGTGTTACATGTTATGGTAGTCTTGTCGCTCAGTGAGATGTCAATTCCTGTAGAATATGTATACAAGGGATTGTTTGACGAAGTAACCGAATTGCAACTTACAACAGAAGTATCGGCATTATTTAATAGAATTCCATAGTTGCTAGTTGATTGCGTAAAGGACGGTTGGGTTAAAACATTACCAGTGATTACAGCATATTTGGCATTTTGAGAAACAATCCCATAGCTGGATTTATAGTCAATGATATTGCCATCAATAGTATATCTCGCATTTCCTGAAGTGATTTCAGATAAATATATTGCAGCAGATGCACTCAAAGTTGAATTAATATTTATAAAGTTCTCTCGCACCGAAATTCCAGCAGAACCTGCATTATTCAGCAAATCAATCCCTCTGAAATAAGCGTTGATGGTATTGGAAGAAATTTCAGCAACTGTCGAATGATAGCTATTTCTTACGTGCACTCCATATCGCACTGTGTCCATCAACACACCTCTAACGGTGGTGTTGCATCTGGCTATGTATATTCCGTAAAGGTTATTGTAAAAATAATTATTAGCTTTTACATGTAACATGGAAGCGGTCTGGAGAGAGTCAGAAGCCATGGTAATTCCCTTTCCATGATCAGATAAATTCGATGGCGCGGTGACATCTTTAATCATGTTAATAAAATCATTGTTTTCGCAAGTAATCGAACTGACTTTACCTACAACACCTCTCATCATTTTAAAAAATACATTCTTTTCAAGTCCTGTCGTTCCAATGGTTCCTACCCAGCGGTTGGTTTCCACACCTGACATTGGAATGGAACCGAAAGCGGCCTGACCGTTATAGCGGGGCAGGAATTGATTTTTGAAACTGAATGCAAAACATACCTGCGCCGGAGGGATCTCCGATCCTGACAACCCAAATGCACGGATCTCTGATCCGCCTTTTCACCCAAACACTTTTGTCGCAGCATCTTTATACCAAAATCTCTACTCCTTATAAACCACCACCTTTTTATTCCCTCTCTCACCACCACTAGTTATCACACAATTATATACTCCACTCGAAATACTTTTAGGCAGACTCACCTCCTGCATGGTACTCCAATGTGGCAGGTTCATTTCATATATTCGTCGACCGTTAATATCAAATACTTCAAGTTTTCCGGGTTGGTTTTGGGGGAGGAGGTAAGTGATTTTAAAATTACCACTGGTAGGATTTGGTGCCACATTAAATTGGAATTTATGTCCTCCAACCTCCTCAATGCCGGTAGTGAGACATGGACACCCCAAAGTGGTATCACACCTAAATAGTAATTGGGATGGTTCGGTACAGAACGCAGTTGCGCATAGCCCAAATCAATTGCGTGCTGTTGCACATCGCATGCGATACCTGCACTGTCAGGATAGTTAATTTCATGAATGTGCTGTACTCCACTCCCACTAGTGACATAAATTTTTCCGTTGGCAGCTAGGTACATATTCATAAACGTAGTTCCACAGCAAGTGCTTCCTACGGGTGATATAAAACCATCATATTGAGCAACTGTGTCTACGGAAAAATCATTCATATCAATTTGAAAAATGAAATTACTGTTACAGGCGTAGGCCAAATTGCCAGATGCTGAAAAAGCCAAACCCCATAAATATGAGTTAGGTGAAGGCTCAATAGAATTCATATTGCTGATTGTGCCCGTACATCTGTTGAAGTCAAAGATTAGCACGGAACCATTTTGCGACAGATCCCCTGAACCTTGATCACGGGGAAGGCAATACATCATCTTGTCACCTCTGGTAGAAAACCAAAGAAGAAACATTACCAACTCTATTAGAAGGAAAGCCAATGGGCTGAACAAAAAAAGTATCTATTCCTGTTGAAGAAATTAAAAAAGTAAATAATTCCGGTTGTCTATCTCGCATAGCAACCACCCACCAATCTCTCCCGTTGGCATGCCTACAAGCCCCAATTCCCCAACTTAAAGTGTCCACCAATATTGTGTCATTTTTGTTTACAACTGATCCAAATCCACCATCAAGAGACATGTCAATTGATGTAAGATATAATCCTGATAGGCTGGAAACAGAGTTGACCATAAAGTTGTATGCAATAAAATAAAATTATTTGTGTTGTTTGGAAAAGGCAGAATCACATTTCCAAAACTTAATGGAAACCCATTTGGCCAATTTGAAGTGAATGGACTGGGATTCAACCCCCCGCCATTCAACATGGTATCTCCCGTGGCGCTTGCAATCCAAATACCGTTACTGGACATGAGAAGATTACCACCTGCATCACTGATATTGGCTTGGGTGCCTTTGAAAACCATTTTCTATTTTCATTAATAAGGGAATAGCTTCCCGAATCAAACAGTATCCGACCTTTGGGATCCTGAAAAAAATTGTAGCTGCCCAATAGCCATTGATGATTATTTCCCTGCCCATATCCGATAGTGTATGATAATATAAATAACAATATAATTAATATTTTTTTCATCTGATAATCGTTAGCTTTTCAGTTTGTGGTTTTTGTCCTGAGAATATCCATTCCACTACGTAAATTCCCTGATCAAAATGGATTATGTTTATCTCTAATGCTAAAGACGAATTATTTATAACTTGATCCAAAATAATCCGACCAGTAATATCTTTGATCGTAATTTGACTCGAACCTAATTCCATTTCACTGAACACAATATTCACGGTTTCATTGGCCGGATTAGGCTGAAGAGAAAACGATGGATTTTTAATCAAATTAGATTGACTTTGCGATTCTTTGTAAATTCCGACAGCCTGACAAGCAGCCTCATCATTGAAAGTCAAAGTTTCATCCAACATCCAAATAAGGTTTCTTGCTCTGAAAACAGCTTTGCCAACGCTATTGTTTGTTCGCAACATAGCTGTTATTCTTTATAAACCACCACCTTCTTGCTTCCTCTCTCACCACCACTTGTTATCGTACAATTATAAACTCCACTCGAAATACTTTTCGGCAAAATAACCTCCTGCATGGTACTCCAATGCGGTAAATTCATTTCGTATATGCGCCGACCGTTAATGTCAAATACTTCAAGTTGGCCGGGTTGATTTTGAGGGAGGAGGTAAGTGATTTTGAAATTGCCGTTTGTAGGATTAGGTGCCACATTAAATTGGAAATCATGACTACCATGCTCTTCAATACCGGTGGTAAGACAAGGACACCCCAAAGTAGTGTCGCAGCCTAAATAGTAATTGGGGTGGTTGGGTACGGAGCGGAGGTGAAGGTAATCGACCAGATCAATTGCATGTTGCTGTACATCACATGCAAGCCCTGCGCTATCCGGGTAATTTATAACTGTTAAATGCTGCACACTGCTTCCACTTGTTACATAAATTTTACCATTAGCGGCTAAGATACATATTCCAAAATGAAGTTGCGCAGCATGGATCTCCCGGTGGGGATATAAATCCATCATACACAGCAACTGTATCAACATTCAAATTATCAGTGTCGATTTGAAAAATACGAGTGCTGGTGCAGGCATAAATGTATTTGCCGGAAGGGCTGAATGAATTTCCAAACAAATATTTAGAATCCGAAAGCTTGATTGTTCGCGGATTTGAAAAATTGCCATTACATCGGTCAAAACCAACAATACTATAGAACTGTTTGATGAGTCCATAGGAAGGGAGTTTTCTGGAAAATATGTTGTAGAAGCAAATAGATTCCCACTCGAAGAAAATGATAATTGTGATGAATTACCCCAAGGAAACGGTTGAAAGCCTAAATTTTGTGACGTGATAGAAATAATACCTGAGTTGGTAAATAATATCTTAAAAATTAAATCAGAACTATCCTTCATCATAACTACCCACCAATCTTGTCCATTCGCATGTCTGCAAGCTCCTATTCCCCAATTTAAAGTATCTTGAAAAAGAATAACATTTTTCTGAATTACAGACCCTAAACCTGTATCTTGTGTCAAGTCAATTTCAGAGTAAAATAGTTCTCTAGCCTGAGAATATACGCCATTAAAAGTAGCAGTGTGATGAAACAAAGCAAACTTACTTGTGTCTGCTGGAAATGGCAGAAAGATGTTATTATAAGTCATAGGAAGTCCAAATTGCCAATTTGGAGTAATACCCCCCGGATTCAACCCGCCACCATTCAACATAGTATCCCCTGTGGCATTGGCTATCCAAATACCGTTACTTGCCATTAGTAAATTTCCATTTGAATCGCTGATGTTGGCTTGAGTGCCTAGAAACGGCATTTTCCTAAATTCAGTCTGAAGTGTTATTGAATTGTTGTCGATAAACATTCTCCCTTTTGGATCTTGCAAGAAATAATAATTCCCTAATAACCATTGGTGATTATAACCCTGACCAGTTGTTGTGAATGCATATAAAAGGAAACTAAAATTAATTTTATTTTTCTCATTTGATAATTACAATTTTGACAGGTGTAAAATTTATAAACCTGATTGGACAGTTAATGTGTAAACACCGGATGGCATTTTTTCACTGGAAATAGTTACTGGATTTGATGTTGAAGTAGTTTTATGTTGGTAAATTATATTGCCAAGAACATCCATTACGACTAACGAAATAATATCTTCAACCGGAGAATCAAAAATCACTTCGAAACTGTTTCTTGCCGGATTAGGTTGAACTGATATTTTGTTAATTGGTTTAATTGAAGTTGAAGAATGTTGTGTATTACGATAAATTCCTGAAGCTTCACAAATCGAATTGTCGTCAAAAAACAGGAGTTCATCCAAAAGTTGAAGTAAATTACGTGCTCGTATAACTGCCGGTCCGCCTTTGAATTTGCACTGATTGGCAATAAAGAACAATTGAGAATATCTGGATTCTATTTGAGCAATGCCTCCTGTTTCAAAAGCTAGATAAGCATCATTTACATTTTTTTCATTTTCATCAGGAATTTGAGTGGGAACAACTGATAAATTTGCTGAAATTGCAGCTGCTATCTTTTGGTTTTTGAATTGCTCTTTTGAAGCAATTTCCAATTCCAGTTGACTTTGAATTTCTGAAACTTGTTCTATCAGTAAATTACGAGCTTCAATGAAACCAGCTTGCATATTGTTTGCTATTAAGCTGTCCAGAATATTGATACTATCAGTAGCAAGAATAAAGCTTTCATGTAATTCATTAAACTGTGTACCAAAACTTCCTAACGAAAGCGCTTCATTGATAAGTTTATCCGTATGGAATAAAGTTCCTATTGAGGTTGTACTTTGATCATCAACAAAGTCCATGTATTCGGGTCTGCTTTGAGTCAAACCCTCATCATTGACAAAGGTTTCATACAGTTGTTGCTTGGCAATAAATTTAGATTCCGGAATGAAGTCGCTGGATAGAGTTTCATCATTTACTATCTGCATTCGTAAGTGTTCTTCATCAGTAAGCGGAGTTCTCCACAAACCAGATATGTTGAGCAGTCAAATGAACTACCGCTTATTTGTTTTGAAAACCACGATGCATCATCCACATAAAATGGCCCCAAATTATCATCTAGAGGAATCACTGGATTGTGGGAGTTTATAGACTGATTGGTGGAAAAGAGTGAAAGCGATAAATTTGTATTTGGTTGCCAATTCATATTTACTGCTCCGTATCCGCTTAAATAACTAGCTGAATCTAACCAGACATTTCCATGATACTCCGGCATAGGGATAGTAATAGGAGGTTGTTGACTGATAACGGCTGCAGAATTGAGATATAGTCCGGTGTAATGCACTCCAATTGTATTGCCTCTGAAATCAGTGTCGGCATTACCTCCGCCAAAAAAGACACCTTTATGATGGCCACTGGTAGTATTACATGTGATGGTTGTTTTGTCGCTCAGTGATATATCAATTCCTGTAGAGTACGTATATAAAGGATTATTTGCCGAAGTTACCGAATTACAGCTTACAACAGAAGAATCGGCATTATTTAATAGAATTCCATAGTTGCTTGTTGATTGCGTAAAAGCCGGTTGGGTCAAAACATTTCCAGTGATTACTACATATTTGGCATTTTGGGATGTAATCCCATAGCTGGATTTATAGTCAATGATATTGCCATCTATGGTATATCTCGCATTTCCTGAAGTGTTTTCAGATAAATATATTGCAGCAGATGCACTCAAGGTTGAATTGATATTTATGAAATTCTCTCTAACCGAAATTCCAGCAGACCCTGCATTATTCATCAGGTCAATTCCTCTGAAATAAGCATTGATCGTGTTGGATGAAATCTCGGCAGTCAGGGTATCGATACAATTTCTCATGTGCACACCATAGCGTACTGTATCCATAAGAACTCCACGAACAGTAGTTTGCTATTGGATGTGTAAATTCCATAAATGTTATTGTAAAAATAATTGTTGGATGTCACATGTAAAGAAGATGGAGCCTGACTTAATTCTGAAATCACATTGATTCCTTTTGCGTGATCGGAGGTACTTGTCGGAGCCGTAGCGTCTTTCAGCATGTCGATAAAATCATTGTTTTCGCAAGTAATCCAACTGACTTTCCCTACTATACTTCTCATCATGTTAAAAAATACATTTTTCAAGGCCTGTCGTTCCAATGGTTCCTACCCAGCGGTTGGTTTCCACACCTGACATGGGAATGGAACCGAAAGCGGCCTGACCGTTATAGCGGGGCAGGAATTGATTTTTTGAAACTGAATGCAAAACATACCTGCGCCGGAGGGATCTCCGATCCTGACAACCCAAATGCACGGATCTCTGATCCGCCTTTTCACCCAAACACTTTTGTCGCAGCATCTTTATACCAAAATCTCTACTCCTTATAAACCACCACCTTTTATTCCCTCTCTCACCACCACTTGTAATCACACAATTATAAACTCCACTCGAGATACTTTTCGGCAGACTCACCTCCTGCATGGTACTCCAATGTGGCAGGTTCATTTCATATATTCGTCGACCGTTAATATCAAATACTTCAAGTTTTCCGGGTTGGTTTTGGGGGAGGAGGTAAGTGATTTTAAAATTACCACTGGTAGGATTTGGTGCCACATTAAATTGGAATTCATGTCCTCCAACCTCCTCAATGCCGGTAGTGAGACATGGACACCCCAAAGTGGTATCACACCCTAAATAGTAATTAGGATGGTTCGGTACAGAACGCAGTTGCGCATAGCCCAAATCAATTGCGTGCTGTTGCACATCGCATGCGATACCTGCACTGTCAGGATAGTTAATTTCATGAATGTGCTGTACTCCACTCCCACTAGTGACATAAATTTTCCGTTGGCAGCTAGGTACATATTCATAAACGTAGTTCCACAGCAAGTGCTTCCTACGGGTGATATAAAACCATCATATTGAGCAACTGTGTCTACGGAAAAATCATTCATATCAATTTGAAAAATGAAATTACTGTTACAGGCGTAGGCCAAATTGCCAGATGCTGAAAAAGCCAAACCCCATAAATATGAGTTAGGTGAAGGCTCAATAGAATTCATATTGCTGATTGTGCCCGTACATCTGTTGAAGTCAAAGATTAGCACGGAACCATTTGCGACAGATCCCCCTGAACCTTGATCACGGGGAAGGCAATACATCATCTTGTCACCTCTGGTAGAGAAAACCAAAGAAGAAACATTACCAACTCTATTAGAAGGAAAGCCAATGGGCTGAACAAAAAAAGTATCTATTCCTGTTGAAGAAATTAAAAAAGTAAATAATTCCGGTTGTCTATCTCGCATAGCAACCACCCACCAATCTCTCCCGTTGGCATGCCTACAAGCCCCAATTCCCCAACTTAAAGTGTCCACCAATATTGTGTCATTTTTGTTTACAACTGATCCAAATCCACCATCAAGAGACATGTCAATTGATGTAAGATATAATCCTGATAGAGCTGGAAACAGAGTTGACCATAAAGTTGTATGCAATAAAATAAAATTATTTGTGTTGTTTGGAAAAGGCAGAATCACATTTCCAAAACTTAATGGAAACCCATTTGGCCAATTTGAAGTGAATGGACTGGGATTCAACCCCCCGCCATTCAACATGGTATCTCCCGTGGCGCTTGCAATCCAAATACCGTTACTGGACATGAGAAGATTACCACCTGCATCACTGATATTGGCTTGGGTGCCTTTGAAAACCATTTTTCTATTTTCATTAATAAGGGAATAGCTTCCCGAATCAAACAGTATCCGACCTTTGGGATCCTGAAAAAAATTGTAGCTGCCCAATAGCCATTGATGATTATTTCCCTGCCCATATCCGATAGTGTATGATAATATAAATAACAATATAATTAATATTTTTTTCATCTGATAATCGTTAGCTTTTCAGTTTGTGGTTTTTGTCCTGAGAATATCCATTCCACTACGTAAATTCCCTGATCAAAATGGATTATGTTTATCTCTAATGCTAAAGACGAATTATTTATAACTTGATCAAAAATAATCCGACCAGTAATATCTTTGATCGTAATTTGACTCGAACCTAATTCCATTTCACTGAACACAATATTCACGGTTTCATTGGCCGGATTAGGCTGAAGAGAAAACGATGGATTTTTAATCAAATTAGATTGACTTTGCGATTCTTTGTAAATTCCGACAGCCTGACAAGCAGCCTCATCATTGAAAGTCAAAGTTTCATCCAACATCCAAATAAGGTTTCTTGCTCTGAAAACAGCTTTGCCAACGCTATTGTTTGTTCGCAACATAGCTGTTATTCTTTATAAACCACCACCTTCTTGCTTCCCTCTCTCACCACCACTTGTTATCGTACAATTATAAACTCCACTCGAAATACTTTTCGGCAAAATAACCTCCTGCATGGTACTCCAATGCGGTAAATTCATTTCGTATATGCGCCGACCGTTAATGTCAAATACTTCAAGTTGGCCGGGTTGATTTTGAGGGAGGAGGTAAGTGATTTTGAAATTGCCGTTTGTAGGATTAGGTGCCACATTAAATTGGAAATCATGACTACCATGCTCTTCAATACCGGG
Source organism: Bacteroidota bacterium (assembly GCA_016713525.1). Classification (GTDB taxonomy): domain Bacteria; phylum Bacteroidota; class Bacteroidia; order AKYH767-A; family OLB10; genus JADKJB01. The sequence continues at coordinate 374,641 of JADJOZ010000033.1, forward strand.
GTAAGACAAGGACACCCCAAAGTGAAATGTCGCAGCCTAAATAGTAATTGGGGTGGTTGGGTATGGAGCGGAGGTGAAGGTAATCGACCAGATCAATTGCATGTTGCTGTACATCACATGCAAGCCCTGTTATCCGGGTAATTTATAACTGTTAAATGCTGCACACTGCTTCCACTTTGTTACATAAATTTTACCATTAGCGGCAAGGTACATATTCCAAAATGAAGTTGCACAGCATGGATCTCCCGGTGGGGATATAAATCCATCATACACAGCAACTGTATCAACATTCAAATTATCAGTGTCAATTTGAAAAATTCGGCTGCTGGTGCAGGCATAAACATATTTACCAGAAGGACTAAATGCAAGTCCCCAAATTAGTTGGCCGCTTGAAACCGGAATAGAAATTGTATTTGAAAAAGAGCCAGAACACCTATTAAAATCAGAAATTAAAACAGTACAGTCAACAGTGCTAGAATCATAAACGAAGTATGCGAATTTGTCACCTGGATTAGAAAATGTTGGTTGAATTACACCGTACCATGACTTGGCAGAATTCAATTTTTGTGCTGAAACGTTTTGGATTCCAATGGAAGCGTAACTTATAACAAAAACACTATCAGTATTGTGCTTGGTACTAATTACCCACCAATCAATACCATTTGAGTGCCTGCAAGCCGCCAAGCCCCAATTTAAAGTGTCTGAAAAAACTATTTGATTTTTACTTATCACTGCACCTAATCCATTATCTAAAGCCAAATCAATAGTTGTTAAAAATACTTCATAAGAGGGATATGAATAACCATCAAAATTTGCAGTATGATGAAATAAGCCAAATTTATTTGTATCGTTAGGGTACGGTAAAAAGATGTTATTTGAAGTCATAGGTAAACCAAATTGCCAATTTGGAGTAATGCCCCCTGGATTCAACCCACCACCATTCATCATGGTATCACCAGTAGAATTAGCAATCCAGATGCCATTGCTCGCCATTAGAAGGTTCCCATTTACATCGCTTATGTTGGCTTGGGTGCCTTAAATGACATTTTCGGTATTCAGAAATAAAAGTTTCTGAATTGCTGTCAAACAAACCTCTTCCATTTGGAAAATTTATAAAAGGATTGTTTCCCAATAACCATTGATGATTGTAACCCTGTCCGGTTACATTGATAGCGAATACAAAAAATACTAATACTAATTTTATTATTCTCATTTGATAATCACAATTTTGGCAGGAGTATAATTTATATTTCCGGATTTAACAGTTACTGTGTAAACACCTGATAGCATTTGTTCACTGGAAACAGTTATTGGATTTGTAGTGGCAGATAAAGTAGTTTCTTTCCCGTAAACTACATTGCCAAGAATATCCATTATAGTCAACGAAATAGTTTCTTCAACCGTAAAATCAACTAGTACTTCGAAACTATTTTTTGCCGGATTCGGCTGAATAGCTATTTTATTTCTTGGCTGAATTGAAGTTGATGTAGTTGTTGTATTTCGGTAGATGCCAACTGCTTCGCATATTGAATTATCGTCAAAATAGAAGGTTTCATCTAATAACTGAAGCAAGTTTCTGGCTCTGATAACCGCTGGGCCTCCTTTGTATTTACATTGGTTAGCAATTAGGAACAATTGAGAATATCTGGATTCTAATTGTGCAATGCCTCCTGTTTCAAATGTAAGATAAGCATCATTTACATTTTTTTCATTTTCATCAGGAATTTGAGTGGGAACAACTGATAAATTTGCTGAAATCGCAGCTGCTATTTTTTGGTTTTTAAATTGCTCTTTTGAAGCAATTTCCAATTCCAGTTGACTTTGAATTCCTGAAACTTGTTCTAATAGTAAATTACGAGTTTCAATGAAGCCAGCTTGCATATTGTTTGCTATTAGGCTGTCAAGAATACTGATGCTGTCAGTAGCAAGAATTAAGCTCTCAAGTAATTCATTAAACTGTGTGCCAAAGCTTCCTAACGAAATCGCTTCATTGATAAGTTTATCCGTATGGAATAAAGTTCCTACTGAGGTCGTGCTTTGATTATCAACAAAATCAATATACTCCGGTTTGCTATGAGCCAAGACTTCATCATTGGCAAAGGTTTCATACAACTGTTGTTTGGCAATATATTTAGATTCAGGAATAAAGTCACTGGTGATTGTTTCATCATTGACGATCTGCATTCGCAAGTGCTCACCTCCATTAAGCGAGTTTTCTCCACAAACTAGGTATGTAGCGCAGTCAAATGAACTACCTGCTGGGAGCCTATCAAACCAAGTCCCATCATCCACATAAAATGGCCCAAAAGTATCATCTAGCGGAATTATAGGATTGTGAAAATTCACAGATTGATTGGTGGAGAATAATGAAAGTGCTAGGTTGGGTGCTGGTGTTGCATTCAAATTAACCGCTCCATAACCACTCAAATAATTTGCCGAATCAAGCCAGACATTGCCATGATATTCCGGCATTGGGTTAGTTACCGGCGGTTGTTGGCTGATAACCGCTGCCGAATTTAGATACAATCCGACATAATGGCCTCCTATCGTATTACCTCTGAAATCTGTTTCGGCATTCCCTCCGCCAAAAAAGATACCCTTATAATGTCCGCTGGTAGTGTTACATGTTATGGTAGACTTGTCGCTCAGTGAGATGTCAATTCCTGTAGAGTACGTATATAAGGGATTATTTGCTGAAGTAACCGAATTGCAACTAACAACTGACGTATCAGCATTATTGAGCATGATTCCATAGTTGCTTGTTGATTGCGTAAAAGCCGGTTGGGTCAAAACATTTCCAGTGATTACTACATATTTGGCATTTTGAGAAACAATCCCATAGCTGGATTTATAGTCAATGATATTGCCATCTATGGTATATCTCGCATTCCTGAAGTGTTTTCAGATAAATGTACTCCGGCACTCGCACTGATAGTTGAATTAACATTAATAAAATTCTCTCGAACCGAAATTCCAGCAGACCCTGCATTATTCATCAGGTCAATTCCTCTGAAGTAAGAATTGATTGTGTTGGAAGAAATATCGGCAGTTAAGGTATCAATACAATTTCTCATGTGCACACCATAGCGTACTGTATCCATAAGAACTCCACGGACAGTAGTTTTGCAATTGGATGTGTAAATTCCATAAATGTTATTGAAAAAATAGTTGTTGGATGTCACATGTAATGAAGATGGAGCCTGACTTAATTCTGAAACCACATTGATTCCTTTTGCGTGATCGGAGGTACTTGTCGGAGCCGTTGAGTCCTTCAGCATGTCGATAAAATCATTATTCTCACATCTGACAAAACTCACTTTTCCCACCACACCTCTCATCATGTTAAAAAATACATTCTTTTCAAGTCCTGTGGTACCAATGGTTCCCCCCCATCGGTTGGTCTCCACACCTGACATTGGAATGGAACCGAAAGCGGCCTGACCGTTATAGCGGGGCAGGAATTGATTTTTCAAAACACCAATACTGTCTCCAAACAGAGTCAGCGATACATTGTTTGTGGTCACGCCGGAAGTAACCGGAATAAATACATTACGGGCATTGTCCATCAGGTTGGAATGTATGATGGAAATAACCGACTTATGACGGGCAGTAACTGCAATGTTGGCATCGGCAACAAGTGAACTTTCAGAAATCCGTAACTGACTCTGTTGACTCACATTAATTCCTTGCCACATCGTATCGCAGCCATAAACTTGCGTTTGCTCAAGAATGAGCATTCCGGATGCACCTACCACATTAATGGAACTTCCTGCCGCCATAATCACTTCACATTCCAAAAATCGTAGTGTATCGCTCACCACAAGAGAGTCAGCAATGTAAATTGTCGTATCGGAAAAGTGGTTACTAACTGATTGCTATTAATCGTGCCTGTCCATACAATATCCGCAGAATCCTGACAAATGGCTGATGACGATACCACCTCCACACAAGCCGAAGCAGCTGTCGTATCTCCATTAAATATTAAAAATGCGTTATTAGTCATTGCTGGACAGCCACCCGATAGAAAGAATGTGCCTGTAACAGCAAAGGTATCACATTCCATCGGTAAAAGAGTAGTGGTTGCGGGCAAATTGGTGGTTGGGATGAAGCCAGAAGGTAGTAAATCTACCAGAGCAACCGTATTGGTCGAGGCATTGTAGTTACATGCCACCACCTGGTAAGTAACCGGGTCTCCGGTAGCAACAAGGGTGTCGTTGCTGAACTTATTTAAAGTAAAACAATCGGTGCAATAGGAAGTAGTATCCCAAACAAAGGCACCTAGTGTGGTGTAGGGTACAGGGAGGGAATCAAGTGCTCCGCAAACATTGGTGACATAAAGCGTTTTGTTGGGAAGCACGTTACTGCCAGCAAAATTACATCCAAGTGAAGCGGTCATCGTAACACAAAAATCAGAAGATGTCACATTGAAACCGCCTGAAGGGTATAAAAGAGCGATGCTGTCTGGATGGATGAGCCACAATGAATCATTGACTGTAGCTGTCAACTGAACTGATAATGTGCCATTACTCATGGTTCCTGATATGATATCAATACCATCAACAATACTGTCAAGAACCAACTGTTGGGGGAACAAATTCCCCTCATTGAAATTTTGGAAACATGTCGTGAAGGAGATTGTATCACATAATTTATAAGGGGTTTCGTATGTTTTCCCGGAAGAAAACAATTGTCCGATGATAACATTCATTCTTAGGCTGTCGGTTTGGAATTCACAAAGAGCGAGGGTATCAAAAGGTGCCTGAGGGTAACCACCGCAATTCCAACCATAATACAGCCCGAAAATAAGCGAATCATTCACAGGGCAGTCGGTTACAGCAGCACAAAGGTTACCACCAATGGCAGCTCCGGGTGCAAGAGAGTCAATGATAGGTACAATGACTCCATCAAGTACATTGGGCACACTGCTTCCTGTAGGATAAAAATGCCATCCAGATAGCACACCTGAAACGGCCGGGTCATTGATTGCGAAAAAGACATTATTTGCCAAAGTAGTTCCTGAAACACTGCTATTGGTAAGGGAGACATTCCAACAGATGGTATCACCCTCAATCTGCACAGAATTATCGTCTTGGGTAAGGGAAAGTTGCGGATTGTTGGATAAAGCAGTAATGGCGGTAGGTTTTGCTTTTAAGGAAATAGAATCTGGCAGCGAACAGGTAGCCTGTGATAAACATGTATATAGTTGCAAATCAAAATTGGTAATGACTGAAGAATCGGGAGGCATGGCTGATGATGGATCACAATTTAATGGTAAAAGCTCTAGGTCAATAACTCTCCTGTTTTCCTCACTGGGACACCTTAGAAATCAAAGAGGTTAGCAATTTCTCTATGCTCCTCAGTTAGAATCAGTTTTTTCTTAATGCTTTCTTTGCTTCCAGGTAACTTAACTTCTATCTCAAACAAATTGGCAGCTATCTCTATTACTTTTGTTGGAGTTAGTGCAGACTTCTTCTGTTTCAATATTCTCTCAAGTTCTTTATACACTTTGTAGGCTACAAAATTCAGACAAATGTGAGCTTCAATTCGCTTTTGTAATCGATGATAAATAGGCCTGACTTTCAAATCTGTTTTCGATACTCTAAAGGCAGTTTCGATTTGCCATAGATGACTATAATTTTCTATAATTGCATTTGTTTTAAGCGGACTATTGGTTAAATAACCTTTCAATCCATCCCATTTTGCATCTTCATAGAACTTATTATAATCAATGTGTACCATTATTTCATTGTCAATTTTCAGGTATTTATTATATCCTTTGTTGTTGATGTGGGCTTTTTTTAATTTACCAGTCGTTATTTGCTTTTCCAATCGAGCGATACCTCTTTCTCTGTTATGACAATCTTTCTTTGCTCGTTTTTCCGAATAGCTCACAATGAGCTTCAGATCTTCTTTTTTGATGATAGCAGTTTCCAGGTTTGACAAGCGTAAGTCAAGTATTTTTTTCTTGATGCTCGAAGATTCTGCTTTTATTCTAGCTCCAATAATGAACTCATAGTTTTGTTCTTTTAACAGTTTCACATTGGGCTTTGAGAGAAGTCCTGAGTCTGCTACAACCACTAAGCGTTCTAATTGATACTTTCGTTTAAATGATTCTAAAACCGGTAACATGGTATGACCTTCAAACTGACTTCCATTGAAAATTTCATAGGCTAACGGATATCCATTACTAGCTACCAATAAGCCCAAAACTATTTGTGGATTTTGATGCTTGCCTTCTTTTGAAAATCCTGTCCTTCGCAACTCATCTTCTTTTTCTATTTCAAAATAAATGGTTGTTACATCGTAAAAAACAATACTGATTTCACCATCTAGTATTTGTTTGGTATGTTCAAAACTAATCTGTTGAACTATCTCTTTTTGTTCTGTATTGAGCTTGTCTAAGTAACGGTAAATTTGATTTTCATCATAATCAATACCATGATATCGATGTAAATATTCGGTGGTTTTTAATTTGCTTTTAGGATAAATTAAACGATACAGAACTAACCATTTAAAAATTTCATCTTCAATTACTCCAAATCCAATGGAATCAAAAACTTTTCCTATCGTTAGCTCTAAGCCAACTTGTTTATGAGCGGTAATACTATCGAGTAATTTCTCCGCATTTAACTTTTCTCCATCGAAATCAAAATTGATTTGTCCGCAATGATCAACCATCCATTGTCGGGCCTTTTATAAGCAATTCCTGAATTTCAATTTTCGAAGAAGTGCACCCAAGAGTGTGAACCACTTTATATCTTCCAGAACTCTTATCAATTATTTGTACTGATACCTTACCACTGATATTTCGCTTTTGCCGGATAAACATTAAATAAAGCTACAAAAACTTTCTGGGACACCCAAGACACCCATAAATAAAAACATAACCTATTTAAATTCAAATAATTATGAAATTGCCATCAGGGTGGTGAGGAAAACAGGAAATAGAATCTGGCAGCGAACAGGTAGCCTGTGATAAACATGTATATAGTTGCAAATCAAAATTGGTAATGACTGAAGAATCGGGAGGCATGGCTGATGATGGATCACAATTTAATGGTAAAAGCTCTAGGTCAATAACTCTAATGTTAAGCTGGTCACCTGCATGAGGAGTTTGGCCGGTATTGGGATTCACCGATTGTGTCAAGCATTGCAATAATGGTAAAGTTGATCCGTCAATAAATATATTACCAGTTGTGTCGCTCAATGGAATACCTATAGAGTCGGTATACTGATTCAGGTTGTTAAAATTAATAATATTCCGACTTGATGCTTTCGAGACATAATAATCAGCAGGAATGATCAGATTGGCTGAAGTTAATCCAATTGCTGGTGGTCGGTATTCATAAGGGTAAGCATCGAACATGCTTTTGCCACCTGCAATTTTAGAAGTAGCATATACCTGCATGTCCTTTTTGCAGCCGGGAGTATTTACGATAGAAGAACCATTAATTACATCATTGGATATAAAATAGTGCATGCTTCCTCTTGTTTCGCAGTAAAACAGGTAGTTATTTACATAAGAGGTGTCCATTAAACCATAGCCTAGTGCGATATCAGAAGTGTCCACACCTATGGAAAGACTATCGTGCAGCAAATTGATATCATTATACATTTGTGGAACGGAGGAAGAAGTCTGCACTTTTCCGCTCACCCACATTCGGTTCAGGACATCGGTTCTCTTGATAAAATCCTCCACATCTGAGCCATTGCCTCCTGTGAAATTACCACAAACATTATATGTGACCCGCAATCGGTAATATTGTCCTTCAAAGAAACCATTAAATGAATTTCCACCAGGAATTGAGGTATCAAAAGCACCGGAGTTGAGATTGCCACCTACGGTATCAACAAAACTAAATAAGTATAGGTTGGATGCAGTAATAGTATCCAGAAAATGATTGAAAATATCAGCACCGGTAGCTACAATCTTTAACTGCGTAGTGAAGCTATCAACGTCCATACCATACATTTCACACTCAAAGCATCCGCCGGGTGTATTTGTAGGCGAATCCACATAAAAAAAGAGCGAATCTGGAAGCAAGCGCATAGTATCGAGTGCCATTGGAATTTCTCTTCCCACCTGAAGTGCATTGAAGCGAAGATTTAATGGTGGCTGCTGCATCTGCAAATAACTGTAACCGCCACTTCCTGGGTCCCCTGCTTGCAAATGGGTTGTTAACAAATCTTCAACCCGATCACCAAATCCACTGAAATTGGTATTTAGTTTATTTTTATTAGCGGCAAACCAGCTTCCTGAGGGATCAATGACAGCATTCAAGCTGTCTGCCCGACCATCATTGTCCGAGTCCTGCAGTCCAAAAGAATTGCGTTGCATATTATAATAATCGACAATTATTCCCGGAGCAAGACATCCAGGACAATGCACCGAAATCCCGCTCCCTTCATCGGATAGCGGCAGCCATTGTTGTGTAGTGTCATTAATAATCAGGGTGCTGCTGTGATTGGACGGTATGGTCACTGACACGCAACTTTGAGAGGGAGCGGCCAGTAAATAAAATTCCACGTTATATGGAGTAGGTGAAGCGTCTGTTGCACAGCAGGAAGTCAGATTGAAAACAAAACTTCCACTATCCAGGAAATTTCGCATGAGAGGCCTGTTCAAGTTGAAATAGTAATTATAGGTATGGTTGGTACACGATGTAGTATCAAATTGACTGTACCACCGGTCGGCTGCAATTAGAACGGTGTCACCGGTTATAATATCAACTTTTTGAAGAAATACATCCAAAGAAGGAGCGATTACATGCAAGTTAGTATCGGTTTGTATCTGAGCACGAAGCCAACCGAATAGTGTATCACAAGTTGCATTTTGTCCATTACAACCTAACAATTGATAAACATGCTGCTTTGTAGAAAGTGCTGAACGAAGGTCGATATTAAACCAGGCATTTTGTCCTATGTTAGCATAAGAAACAGTCAGATCTGAAACTGAAGGGAAAAAGGAGGTTAGAAGATTAACATCATAATTAGAACCTACAGCTTGACCGGCGAAGTAATTATTTGCTGTCAGCAAGTCTCCGGTTTGCCCTAAGAGTCTTTGTCTGCCACAAACTGAAACCAAATAAATACTATCCATAGACCATTGGTTATAAAATTTGGGCATATCCAGAAGTGAGTCAGTTTCTTCACTACAACGTATGGTTTTAAAACGCAGAAAAATCGTATCATTTTTCATGAAATCAGTGGCAACTACTTTCATGGAATACAGAGCATCGGAAACAAGATTGGTGCACAACCATTGTGATTTTGGAGTAATAAGAGTATCCAGATATCCTCCATTACGATTTATAGCGATTGAAGAAATTGGCAAAAGTGACAAGAAATTAATGGAACCTGCAATAGAAGCATCTTGTGTGAGATAAAATTGCAACGTATCGATGGCTCCGGCACCATTATTAACTATCTGATATTCCCACCACACTCCGGCTGTATCGTTCATGCAACTGAAATCATAAATAGGGTCAGCAGGTTAGATCCGAATGACATCAATGCTGAGTGTGTCTCGGTTATTTACAGAATAGTTATGTAGATACTCATTTTGACAAGCATCACAAAACGAAGTTAACGTGAGTGAATCATAATTACAGGTGTATGAAAATGTGGCAGTATTAACTGGGCATGTCACTAGGCACGAAAGCTGCCTGTTATGCTGCTGAATGATAAGAGTATCAGAAGGATTTAGCAGTACCGGAATGCTGCTAGTGAATATAGATGAAGTGCCATTGATTCCTATTTGAAAGGTAATACTGTCAGTTTCAATTTGACTGCAATATTCATCAGGGTCATTCTCAAATTGGAATAAAATATTTGCAGGTATTAGGCCACTATTCAGATAAAAAATGTGAATGGGAAATTAGTCAGGTACTGGGAGTTCATATTCTGACCAGAATTCAATTCAATTAAATAAGGAAACAAAATATTATTTAGTACGATGGACGAGCCGCTCGCATTTACAGTTACTACAGTATCAGCGTCAAAAAAATGCGTCAATGTGATGGTCGTATTTAAAGAATCTGGGATCAGATGGCAATCCAGGAAAAGCAAGTATTCAAGCGTATCGTTAAACCCTGTAGGAATAACAAAAACTAGCGAGTCATCGTGCGATAGAACCGTCATACCGGCCGGAAGGGGAGTTACTAAAGAGTAATCCAATCCCTGTGAAAGTGGAGCGCAATCCGAAGTGCCTGGAGGAGTGATAGTGCTGGCGATGCTAATAGTGTCCGCATCGCTAGAGTTGTTCCTTATAATCATCTCAAATGGATTCTGCCTGCAAGCACCTAAAGTGTCAGGAAGATTCAAGGTGATAGCAATTTGAGCCTGAGAATAAAATGACAAGAAAAAGTGAAGGAATAGGATTAAGTGAAGTTTACGTACCATGGCTGTGTAAATTAAAAGGTGAATGCACTTATTGATATAAAAGTAAAAGAAATCCTTTAAAAAAACAAAAAAGTGGATTTATTCGCTGTTCGGCAATGAAAGTGATATAAATTTTGTAAGTGTAGAATATTCACTGGCAAGCACAATCTCATTGATTTGCAATGCTTTGCCAAGAAAAAAACGATGCTATTTACTTATTATGTAGAATGAAATTGGCCATCTCATTCCGCATTTGACTGAACAGCATCCAGCACGTGTTGAAAGTTTGCCCCCTGGCTCCGCAACATGCACTTTGTAAATAATTGATTCATCATTAACCATAGGGGAACCTCGTCACCAGAAAAATATTCCCACTTCTACCTATAGCATATTTAAATATTCACTAACAAAAATTAAATAGAGAATAATGACATTTTAGCCGAACAGAATTCTTAATTCTTAATTCTTAAAGGCACCTCTAATAATTATGTTAATTTCTTTTGAAAAGAATTTCATCACTTAGCAGGTCGATTTTTTAATTTCACCTTATGAAAAACAACAGCACCAGAGGATTATTTGATGAAGAATTTCGACTTGAGAAGATTGCTTCAAAAGACCCATTATCAATTTTATCGACCAAGGTCAATTGGGAGCAATTTCGCTCTACAGTAGAAAAAGCCTTTGACGAAGAACGAACTAGCAATGCAGGACGCCCTTCGTTTGACCGATTGATGATGTTCAAAATTCTCATATTACAAGAACTTTATGGATTAAGTGATGATCAAATTGAATTTCAATTACTAGACAGGTTATCATTTCAGAAGTTTATTGGCCAAGGCTTGAATAATAGGGTACCAGATGCTAAAACGATTTGGCTGTTCAGGAATACTCTTACTAAGTCAGGTGTAATTGAACTGCTATTTATAAAGCTGGGCAAGCAGTTGGAGCGACATGGATTGATTGCAAAAAAAGGACTTATGGTTGATGCAAGTTTTGCTAGAGTGCCAATTCAACGTAACACGCCACAAGAAAACAAACAGATAAAAGCAGGTAAACCACCAAGGTGGAAGAAACATAAGGCGAAGCAAAAAGACATTGATGCAACTTGGGTTAAAAAGGGAGGTCAAAATATTTATGGCTATAAACAACATATAAAGGCGGATCTTAAGAGTAAGTTAATTACAAACTATGTGGTTACAACTGCATCTGTACACGATTCCATTATACTACCAGATCTTATTACAAAAAAGGATGGAGGCCAAAAATTATATGGAGATTCAGCATATTCAAGTGAAGATATAACAGGGCTTTTAGAAAAACATAAAATTAAGCCACAAATAAACAAGAGAGGATATAGGTATAAGCAATTAACGGAAAAAGACAAATTGAGAAATCATAAATTATCTTCCAAACGATGTAGGGTAGAACATATTTTTTGGTGCCATAAAGCAAAAATCAGGTCAAATTATAAGAGCAGTGGGCCAAGAACGAGTAAAGCCAAAGTGGTATTAAGACTTATATGTTATAATTTATGTAGAGGCGTCCATCTCATAAAAACAAGCGAAAAGTATAGCTTATTTATAGTAAAGATATAAATGAAGCACTAAAATGGGTTCAAAAAGTGAGATTCAAACAAAACTTTCCATAAAAATTGGAATTTTAAAAGGGGACCATCAGCAAAAATCTTAAAAAAATCACATTGATGGCTACAAAATTTAAAATGTCAATTATTAGAGGTTCCTTTAATCCTTAATCCTTAATTCTTAATCCTTAATCCTCCCGTCCTCTGCATATTTTTCTAGCAGTAACCAATCTATCATCTATCATTTCATTCTGAGGTTTTTCCTAATCCACAAATAATCCAGATAGTAAAGCACTTTGATAGAAATACTATTTGTTTGCGGATCACTTAAAACATCACTAAGATTTTTCTGATAAGTTGGACGCTTTAAAATGCCGGGTTCATCAGCTTCGATGGCGTTTTTATAGGCAACAGATAAATTACTTCCCGGTGAAAATTGCCACGAATAAATGAAGTCGATATTAAAGGCATTGTAGTTGAAGTTGTTGTTGCCATCATAAATATAATTGGGTTCATACTCTCCATTCTGTAGTAAAGTCAGGTATTTGCGGTAGAGTGCAGTCGACCAGTAATGACGGGCATTCAAAGTGATAAACATGTCGTTTTTGAAATTGTATTTCACCGACAGACTATTCTCATAAGTATGTACTTTTCGGAGTCCGTAAATAACATTGTCGGCCGCATCTATATCGGCAAATCCCAGATTGTATGGATCGGTATTGAAGAAGGAAATTGCACGGAATGAAAGTTTATCATTTACTCTGTAACGAACAGTCAGATTCGCATTAAATCCTTCCGAAACAAACTGGCCAATGAAATTACTGATATTTAAATTTAAATCTACAGCTAACTTTTTACGGTAGTCAGTGCTTAATCCCACATACGAATAGTAGTATTTTATCGATTTATTATATCTGCCTTCGACTCTTGGTTCAAAGTAATCATACGATGTACCGGGAGTTGATCCGCCACCAAAGAAAATACTGTTGTAATCGAGAAACGTAATGAAAAAGTTTGAGTAGTATTCATTTATTACCGGTTTGCCGGTAATAAAGTGAGTAGCATAAGTATATCCTATGTTGTTGTAGGAGTTGCGAATTTTTCTCCAGGGTTTATGTACATTATGCTGGATTTGGAATTCATAAACGGTTCTGTTGTTAATCGCCTGGTATCCCAGATCACTGGTGTAGTAATTGTTGTCGTATGTTGTGCGGTATGCTGCATATTCAAACAAGCCACCCACCTTTTTTGCAAACACGGAATATTTATATCCTACTACATTGTTGTAATTACGGGTTGGCTCACCATCAATTTTGGTGAATCGCTGACTAACCGCTCCTTCTGCACCAACTTCAAATGTATTTTTCTTGTTACTTAAACTGAATCCACTTCCGGTTACATTGGAATCTGAATACCTTTTGTCACGGGTAACATTGGTGTTGATCAAATATACCCTTGAATTGTTTTTTAATTGCTGATCAAAAACCATCACACTAAAATTAGTTAATGGCTCTGTCAATACTCTACGCTTATTTCCTTTCGCATCCTCAATGGTTGCATAGGTGTTGTCAGTAATGGCATTGAATAAACCAATACCCATTCCATCATCTGTTCTGCCCGATAGCTTCAACGCATGTAATAGTTTTACTTTCGATGGATTATCAGTAATCGATTCGCCTTCCTTCAATTCACCTTCAATAGAGAAAAATCCCGAAGGTATTTTGCCAATTCGTCTCGAATAAAACAACGAATTCTTATCAAACAGCTCTACACTTTCTTTGAAAAAGGGACGGTTTTCATCATAAGTAACTTCCCGGTAGCTAAGGTTCTTAATTTTATTATCCGATTGCACCTGACCGAAATCCGGGAATAAGGTCATGTCTAATGTAAAACGTTCATCAATACCATATTTTACATCGGCACCAACATTATAGGAAAATGAATTGGAATAGGAAGTATTTCCATCGCTGTTTATTACAGGTGTGTTTTCAAGATAGGAGGAAAGGTAAGGGGTAAATGATAATCGTAATGGTGCATCCACATCTGTAATTCCTTCTAATGTACCCCAATATAATTTCGAGTTATTTGCTTGACTAGGTTTTCGACCACTGCGTCAATTCTCTGGTTCTTCTAACATAACGATTTAATTGAAATCCCCATTTTTGAATCGTTTCTTTTGGAAAACGAATCGCTGAATATGGAATTTTTATTTCTGCAATCCAGCCTTCCGCTGTAATCTTAACTTCACTCTCCCACACTGCATCAAATGATTCATCTGAAACTTTGTTATCAAATTGTACCCCTGATGCATAAATACCAAAGAAATAAGCGTCCTGTCGTTTATTGTATGGATCAAAACAGATTCGCATGTAATCGGCATTGATATCTTCTTCATCACGTGCGCCCATTTCTTTTAATATGGAATCAGGTGAAGTATCATACATGATACAACCAATATATATGGCTGAATTATCATATATAATTCTGACTGATGTTTTCTGATCCGGTACAGAGCCTTCTACCGGCTGAAATTGAAAGTAGTCCGTTATTGGTGTTGCCTGTTGCCATACCTCTTCATTCAAATCACCATCGATTTTTGGTGATGCATTTACACGCGTCGCACGGTGCACTTTTAAGCTGTCTTGTGCATTAGCTGAAATCGTGAAAAGAAAAAAGGGCAATAAAAAGACAAATCGGGACATAGGGTGAAAGGGTTATTACCTGACAAATGTAAATAATAGACTTAAATTATTGATTTTAAGTCGACTACATGAAAATGTAGGTTTTTTAAAACCCCGGCTGTAACTTTTCGGAGTGCTTTTTCATCTTATTGAAGGTAACCCTTAAATCTGTAGATCATGAAAACAATCAAATTCCCCAATAAAATTGTATTGGCAACATCCGCTGCAATTTTTATCTTATTAATTACTGCTGTGCTTTCAACGGTAAATGCTCAAAGCAGTGAAACCCGACAAGTTTCCGGATTTCGGAAAATTGATGTTGGAGGTGCTTACACTGTTACACTTACACAAGGCAAAACGGAGAGTGTTACGGTAAGTGGTGATGCCGATATTTTAAGCAAAATTGTTACTGTGGTCGAAAGTGGCACGCTTAAAATTAAATCAAAGGGTGAATGGAATTCTAAATCAGCTGTACGGGTTGAAATAACCTTCATTGAAATTGATGAAGTGGATTGCTCCGGATCTGTGAATCTTACTACCACGGCTCCAATGAAACTAAATAAATTTGAACTTGAAACAAGTGGTGCCGCAAAAACGGAACTCGATATAACAACAGGTTCACTTGAAGTAAGTATAAGTGGTTCCGGAAATACAACTCTTAAAGGAACTGCAGGTAAAGTTGAACTCGATATATCAGGAGCCGGCAAATATAATGCTGCCGAACTGGCTTCTGATTCTTATGAAGTGAATATTTCCGGTGTCGGAAATGCCGAAGTCTGGGTTGCCGGAACTCTCGATGTTTCTGTTTCAGGTGCAGGTGTGGTTCGCTATAAAGGTGATCCTAAAGTGAACCAATCAATTTCCGGTTCCGGAAAAGTTGCCAGAATGAACTAAAATTATTGAAAATAAATCTAGAGCCTGATGATCGGTGTTTCACACCAGAAGATCGACTCCTTTAAGTCATGCTTTATGGCCCCTAATTTTTAATCCTTAATCCTTAATCCTTAATTAAAAAAAGGCGTTTCCCATTCAGGAAACGCCTTTTTTTATGACTTCTTGCTTATTCCAGAATCTGGAATATTTCATCCAGCTTTGGTGTCAGAATTACTTCAATCCGACGATTCTTTTTTCTTGCTTCTGCTGTATTAGCTGTATCATTTGGTGAATATTCACCTCGTCCTGCAGGCGTTAATCTGATTGGATTGACATTTGCATTTTTAGTAAGAATTCTAACAACCGATGTCGCACGTAGCACACTCAAATCCCAGTTATCTTTAATGGCACCCCCTTAATTGGAACATTATCTGTATGACCGTCAATCAATACATTAATATCGGTATTTTTTTCAAGAACTACAGCAAGTTGCTTTAAAGCTTCTTCACCTTTAGGATCTACTACGGTGCTCCCTGAAGCAAACAGTAAGCGTTCTTCCAAAGAAACATATACTTTACCATTTTTCTGTTCAATGGTAAGTCCATTATTATTGAATCCTAACAACGCTTTGGTAACATTATCCTTCAATGCTTTTACTACACTGTCTTTGCTATCCAGTATTTTTTGAAGTTCGGCAACTTTAGCTTCTCTCCAACGCAGCTTGTCACTTATTTCATTCAAATTTTTCTCGCGAACTTTCAAAGAATCTTCTTTTCGTAATAATTCCTCCTGTGTCATTTGCAACTGCGAGATCAGTTTTTTGGTCTCACCCTGATTGGATGCTAAAAGTTTGTCATTATTGGCAACCAATTTTTCATATGAATTGGAGAGTTCATTGTATAAGGTTGTAAGTCGCCTGTTGGCCGTCCCAAGCGATAAAGTATCATTCTTTAACATCCCTAAATCACGGTCCTGGGCTTGTAACGTTTTTTCAAGCTCGTCAATTTTCGTCGTGTTCTCGAGTTGCCCTCCCTTTAATTTGGCATTTTCTTCATCACATTTTAGTTTGGCAACCTTCAGGTCGTCAAACATTCTGGATGGAACACAGGAGGTAACTACTAAACTGACTGAAAGCACAGCCATCAATGATAATTTAGATATTTTCATATGGGAAGGATTTATTAGTTGATTCTCAGGAGCATTTTCATTAAAATGAATGCTTTACAATTGCATGTATATGAAATAGTTCTGCAAAATTGCGAAAACTTTACCAATAATGGAAGGTATTGGTATGTATTTAATAAATTTAGACCTGAATTTCTGACCCATACTCTTCAAAAGAGTAAGTTTCTTATTTCAATAACCTATGCTGTTCAATTCTTTCGAGTTCCTGATTTTCTTTATTACAGTGACTTCCCTGTATTTTAGTATTCAGCACCGCTTTCGTTGGGCTTTGTTACTTGCTTCAAGCTGCATTTTTTATATGTTCTTTATTCCGGAATATATTTTAATCCTTTTTGTAACTATCATAATCGATTATTTTGCCGGTATTCTTATCGAAAATGCGAAGGGTAATCAACGTAAAAAGTATTTACTGTTAAGCCTGATCGCAAATATCGGTGTGCTCGCCATCTTTAAATATTATAATTTTTTAAATGATAATATCTCGGAGTTGTGCTTTTGGATCGACCGGGAAAATCCAATTCCTTACCTCAATATTATTCTTCCTATAGGCTTGTCATTTCATACTTTTCAGGCAATGAGCTATACCATCGAAGTGTATCGCGGACATCAACCCGCCGAACGTCATTTTGGTATTTATTCTTTGTATGTGATGTTTTATCCTCAGCTGGTTGCAGGTCCCATTGAAAGACCTCAAAATTTGCTGCATCAGTTCAGAACCAGGCACGTTTTTGAATATAACAGGGTGGTTAGCGGACTGAAACTCATGACCTGGGGATTGTTCAAGAAAGCCGTCATTGCCGATCGCCTTGCAATTATGGCAGATTCCGTTTTTAATAATCCCGATGAACATTATGGTTTTGCCGTTATCCTGGGAGCGGTATTTTTTGCGTATCAGATTTATTGCGATTTCTCTGGCTATTCCGATATGGCTATTGGCGCTGCCCGAGTAATGGGATTTCATCTCATGACCAATTTCAACAGCCCATACTTTGCGAAATCTATTTCGGAATTCTGGAAAAGATGGCACATCTCTCTTTCAACATGGTTCAAAGATTATTTATATGTCCCTCTTGGTGGTAACCGGGTTGGAAAATGGAAGTGGTACTACAATCTGATGATTACTTTTATGATCAGCGGTCTCTGGCATGGTGCCAACTGGACATTCATTATCTGGGGTGCTTTACATGGATTTTATCTGGTGTTCGCTCTCATAACTGCAAATTTTAGAAATAAACTATTTAATGCTTCCGGACTGCAATTCAATAAAACTCTGGCTCATCTCCTGCAATCACTCACTGTTTTTGTCCTGGTAACATTTGCATGGATTTTTTTCAGAGCCGATTCACTCGACGTCGCTATCACCCTAATTCGAAATGCAACTGTAATTGATAACGCACAATTATCAATTACCATGTTTACAGAAAATTATTTGGAATTCATTCTAGGGCTCGCACTTATTCCACTGCTGCTGTTTGCCGAATGGATTTACCATGTTAACCCTGCAATTATTTCTGATAAACCAAAAGTCATCCGATATGCTTTCTACCTCATCGCTGTTTTAATTATTGTTAATCTGGGTGTTTTTGGAGGTAATAATTTTATTTACTTCCAATTTTAAATGGTTCAATTGTTGTAGCCATTTCTGGCAATAGAATTGATGAATTCCACTAATTATCGTATTTTTATGATTTAGAAACGAATTCTATCTTTTCTGCGTTTAATAAGAATAGGTTTATACGTTGAAGAACTATGGCTTCACTCAGCACGAATTGGATTACAGAGAAACATATTGATTTTGAATACAAAAGGTATGTCCTTCTAGGTTATTTGAAGCAGGTTTCCGATAATTTTACAGGTTCTCGCCTCTATCCTTCACTCAGCGAATTGATCACGCATTATAGGAATGTGGTTGCTATACGCGACAATAAAAAGAACCTTTTCAATAGCTTCCCCGACCGACTTACCGGTGCCGATTCCTCTGGAACTCATCTTACCTATGAAAAAATATTACAGGATGATCACCTGATGCAGGAAATCGAAAGCATCATTGCATACGCTGTTCCCCTGTTTGAACAGTATCTCAAGGAAGGTAAAACGGTTTATGATTTTATTGAATCCCGCCTCCATATTTTCCCCGTCGGTATTATGCCGCTTAATGCGGATGAAGGCTATCTAATGCTCAAATTTGGTCCCGGACAAGATACCCTGGTTTACCGATTTCATCTTACCATATTCGAAAACCCCGACGAAAAATATAGGGGTATAGCAACTAATTTTGTCGGCGTATGGGAAAAATCAGTCTCCAATACCTTCGAAAATATTAAACTCGATCTGATCCGCCAGTTCCGCCACATGCCAAATCCTGCAACTTATGTGATTGAATCGGAATTGAATATCCCCCTCGAAGAAACACTTTTACCCATTGCCAGACGGTCACTGGTGAAATATGTTGCCTCTCAGTTACCGAATTAATGGCTTATCACCTGTTGAGTAGCCGCCAACACCCTCTTTTTTAGTAATTTTCACCGCCGGATATAATTTCTGCGCCGGTCAGTTGTTATTCCAGAGGTGTTTCATCTAGTCCCCGTTTAATGGTTGTTTTGAAGAATGGTTGCTTCTTTTTGTTTCTGATTTGGATGATATCCGGATCAACACCGGTTTTAGCGCAACCCCTATCCAATGTGAAGCAAAAATATATTGCTACAAATTCCGATTCTGTTACTTTTGATTCACTCTCTGTTGTCCCCGGCTCTCTTGCCGTCTATTTCAGGGATGGTAGTAAAGTCCCCGATTCGCTCTATAAATATAAAGAACCGAATCCGGTAATTGCTTTCTCTAAAACCCGCCAGCTGCCCGATTCCATACTCTTGGTTTACCGGACGTTTCCGCTCTTACTCAATAAGCCATTCCGCAACCGCGATCGATCGGTAATTGAAAAGAATTATGCAGGAATGTACAATCCCTTTTCGTATGGCGAAGCAGCCGGTGAACAGGGATTTTTTAAACTCGAAGGGTTGCAACGAAATGGAAATATTTCGCGGGGGTAAGCTTCGGAAATAATCAGGATCTGGTTGTTAATTCAAGTTTTAATCTGCAACTATCCGGTAAGCTGAATGATGATGTGGAAATTCTGGCCGCTATCACCGATAATAATATCCCCGTTCAACCTGAAGGGAATACTCAGCAAATTCAGGATTTCGATAAGGTTTTTATTCAATTGTCTAAAAATCAAAGTAAGTTAATTGCCGGCGATTTTGAACTGAAACGTCCCGATAGCTATTTTATGAATTTTTATAAAAAAGGTCAGGGTGCCGTTTTTTAGTTCCGTCTACAATCCGTTTCCCGATACAACAAAGTATATGCGCACTACCGTTAGTGGTGCCATCTCCAAAGGAAAATATGCAAGAAATATAATTAATGGGGTGGAAGCAAACCAGGGACCATATCGCTTGAATGGTGCCGAAAACGAAACTTTTATTATTGTGCTCTCCGGAACAGAAAAGGTGTTTGTAGATGGTGTTGAAATGGTGAGAGGCGAACAGTATGATTATGTAATCGATTACAATACCGCCGAAGTAACTTTCACTACCCGACGTCCCATCACTAAAGATAAACGGATCGTTGTGGAATTTCAATATTCCGATAAAAATTATTCCCGTACCATGCTGTTTGCAAATCAGGAATACCAGGATAAGAAATGGTCGGTGAAAGCAAATATATTTTCAGAACAGGATGCAAAAAATCAACCGCTGCTGCAGGATCTCGATGAAGAAGCTAAAAGATTACTGGCCGCTGCTGGCGATAGTATTCAACAGGCATTTTATCCCGGAGTCGATAGTGTTGCATTTAACTCTACTGAAGTTTTATATGCCCAACGTGATAGCTCCGGATTTACTTATTATGAATATTCTACCGATTCAACCGAAGCATATTACCGGCTCCGTTTTAGTATTGTTGGTGCCAACAAAGGAAATTATATTCCAATCGCCGCAAGTGCCAACGGACGTGTATTTCAATTTGTATTTCCCGTTAATAATATCCCGCAAGGATCTTATGAACCAGTTGTGCTTTTAGTAGCTCCCAAACAACAACAACTCATTACTGTTGGTGCAGGTTATAACATCACTCCAAACAGTTCGGTATTTGTGGAGACCGCCTGGTCGAATAATAATGTGAACTTGTTTTCGGAGAAAGATAAAGCTGATGATTCCGGATTTGCCTTTCGTGGAGGTGCTTCTATGCTTACTAAACTTTCTAATGATTCGGTGAATGGTTGGAGACTACGATCCGCTGTGAAACTCGAACACGTCAATAAATATTTTAAACCAATCGAAAATTTTCGTGCCGTGGAGTTTTCCCGCGATTGGAATTTAGGTACCGCCGCCCTTGTCGGGGATGAAAATGCTGCTGATTTGTCTTTGCAATTCGAAAAACCAAAACAAATTTTGAATTATCAGTTGAAAACCTTTCTTAAAGGCGACGATTATCAGGGCTTGATGAATGTGCTTTCTTCCAATGTGAATTTTTTAAAGTTTAACCTCATAACTAACAGCAGTTATCTCATTAGTAAGTCGCCTTTAACGGATACCCGTTTCCTTCGCTCGGTGTTCGATGTCTCCCGGCCCGTTTGGCGTTTCATAGCAGGTGTGCGTTTGGAACAGGAACACAATGTGCTCACCGATGTAGCAAACGACTCAATCCGGTTGAATAGCTTTTTGTACGATCAGCGAAAAATATACTTCACTTCTAACGATACTTCTAAAACTTTTTTCCGGATCGATTTCTCCAGAAGATATGATTATGCCGTGGCCGGAAATTATCTGAAAAAATCTACTGTTGCTGATGAAGCCTCCGCCCGCATCGATTTTCTCGGAAATCCGAAAAGCAGACTGTCCATTTCTTCTTCCTACAGAAATCTGGCAGTCCGCGATTCTCAACTGACTGCTATTCCTCCGGAAGAATCGTTCCTGAATCGCATGGAATATAATGCCACCATCTTGAAAGGATTGATAACATCCACAACTTTTTTTGAAGCAGGAACTGGTCAGGAGCTGAAAAAAGAGTATGCTTATGTAGAAGTAACCCCGGGCACCGGTGTTTATACTTATGCCGGCGATTATAATGGTAATGGTGTGAAAGATCTCGATGAGTTTGAAATAGCTGTCTTCACTGATCAGGCCAATTTTATTAAAGTTTTTCTTCCTACCAATGAATATGTGAAGACCAGAACCAATCAGTTTAATCAGGTGCTTACCATTAATCCTGCTGCATGGTTTATTGAAACGAAAGGCTGGCGATCTTTTGTTGCACGCTTCTCGAATCAGGTCTCTTATCGCATCGATAATAAAACTTTGGAAAAAGATGTGTTGAAAGCCCTCAATCCATTCGATGCAAATATTGACGATAGTTTATTGGTCACTTCCAATGCGGCATTCAGAAATACACTTTCATTCAACAGAAACAGTACGGTGTTCGGTCTCGATGCCACACTTCAGTCGAATACATCAAAATCGTTTCTTACCAATGGTTTTGAATCACGGGTGCTTCAAAGTCTGGTAAATAATTTCAGATGGAATATCAACCGCATCTTCAGCCTGCAGGCAACCACTGAAAATGGAACCCGGAAAAGTGCCTCGGAATTCTTTTCAAACCGCGATTATGAAATTGAGTTTTATTCCCTCGAACCTAAGTTCAGCATTCAACCCGGACTCTCTTTCCGTACTTCTTTAACTTACGAATTCAAAAACAAACAAAATGTTGCAACTAATGCAACGGAAAAGTCTGATCAACACGATGGTGGAATTGAACTGAAATTCAGTTCTGTGAAAAAAGGAGTAGCAACCGCAAAGTTTAATGTGATTATTATAGATTATAATGCTCCGGAAAATACGCCTATTGCTTATGAAATTCTGGAAGGACTCAAAAAAGGAACCAACTACACCTGGGGTCTGAGTCTGCAAAGAAATTTATCGAATAGCATTCAGCTCAACCTGAATTATGAAGGAAGAAAACCTCAGGGAACCAATATCATTCACACCGGTGGCGTGCAGGCCAGAGCCTTTTTCTAGATTATTTTAAAGTAAGATTGGTAGAGCCAATTAAATTGCCATCTACATAAATCTCAATAATGTATTTGCCTTTTGTATAGATAGAACCTTTTGTCCAGTACAAACATAAATCGGTTTGTTTGTTATCGTATTCAAATGATTCTTTGGCAGTATACAGAGTCGCCTGATTGTTGTAAATAAATGTTTCGGAACTGGTCGACATAACTGCACCATCGGGACTCAACACACGGAGATATGCATCCTTGGTTCCGCGATCTACAACCAAATTTTCAAGAACGGTAAAGCAAGTACGAATTTTATCTACTGATGAAGCACGGTTCGATTCTGATTCTTTACCACTCGAACGATATTTCACTCCGGCAGCTTTAATATTGATGGTTTTTAATACCGATCCCATGGCAACCTTATTGGCCAGCATTGTATTCTCCTGTGTCAGATTCTGAACTTTACCACGCTCCGATAATAAACTACTATTCAGATTACTGTTCGCAGCATTCAGTTCCTCATTGGTAAGTTTCAAAGAATCCAAATCAGCAATGTAGGTTTGATTAAGAGTTCTTAAAGAAGCTAACTCCTGCTTTGCTCTGCGTAATTGTGCCGCATCACCGGAATTAATCAATCGCTGAATTTCTGCCATCTTAGACTTAATTTCCTCGTCTTTAGCAGTCAGTTGGTTCTGTAAACTGGCATTTTCCTGATTGATTTTTTCATACTCTACTTTCATGCGCTGCAATTCAGCCGATAGCGATTCCTTTTCAGATAAGGTGCTCTCCAGAGTCATGTTCACCTCTTCCAGATGTGTTTTCTTATCAAAAAACTGCCATAGCAATAAGCCGTTAACGCCTAATAAAATGGAAATTACTACAATTACAATGACCTTCTTAGAGTCTTGTTCTTTTTTGTCGAATTCGTTATGCTGCATATTGTTATCTTCCATGGGGCAGGAAACTGTACTGGTTGTGGTAGGGTTATAGTTTACAAAACAGGGTACGAAGTTAAGATAATAATAAATGCCAGTCAATTCTTATTTGCTTAACCACCATTTAAATCCCAAAAGTTTTATTTTTGTAGCGCTTTTAGGCCCTTTTTCATCCTTTTTCGATACTTTTTATGGCAAATTTCATCTCCGACCTCCTCAATTTATGCTATCCCCTCGTTTGTGCAGCCTGCGGAAATGGCTTGTTTCAGGGCGAATCCGTCATTTGCACCCACTGTTTATACCACCTTCCCAAAACTAATTTTCACCTTCAGGAAGGTAATCCTGTTGAAAAGCAGTTCTGGGGGAAGGTGCCCGTTTTTGCCGCTACAGCTCTTTATTATTTCAATAAAGGGCAAAGAGTACAGCACTTAATTCATCGGTTGAAATATCAGGGTGATAAAGATGTAGGCTCCTTTACTGGCAGATATCTGGGTTTAGAATTACTAAAAGCACCTCGATATCAAGATGTTACACATGTTATTCCGGTGCCCTTGCACGAAAGTAAAAAACGTTTACGGGGATATAATCAAAGTGATTTCTTTGGCGAAGGAGTTGCCGAATCAATGCGGATTCCGTTTATCTCCGATTTTCTGATCCGCCAACAGGCAACAAGTACGCAAACACGGAAAAACAGGTATTCAAGATTCGAAAATATGAACCGCATGTTCATTCTCAATGAAAAGTATGAAACCCAAAAACCGCATTTTTTGCTTGTCGATGATGTTATCACTACCGGTTCAACTCTTGCTTCCTGTGCCGAAACACTTTTGCTGATTCCCAATTCCCGCGTTAGTCTCGCTACCATTGCTTACGCTAGACTCTAAAAACGTATTTTTGCCATATTATTAGTCCATTATGGCGGAAAATTTAACCGTACTCGATCCAACATATTCAAAAACAGAGCGTTATGAGGCGCTTCTGCCTCAACTGAAGGCCTTGGTATTTGGCGAACTTAACATTATTGCTAACCTCGCCAATTTAATGGCTGCCCTTAAACAGTCAATGGACTTTTTATGGATTGGGGTTTATTTTGTTGAAAGCGATTCCCTGGTTCTCGGACCTTTTCAGGGACCCGTTGCATGTACCCGAATCGGTTTTGGTAAGGGTGTGTGTGGAACCGCCTGGAAAGAACAGAAGGTGCTGATTGTGGATGATGTGGATTCATTCCCCGGACATATTGCCTGTAGTTCCCTTTCAAAAAGCGAAATTGTTCTCCCCGCATTTAAAAATAATAAAGTCTGGCTGGTGCTCGATGTCGACAGTGAAAAATTGGCAGCTTTCGATGAAACAGATCAAAAATATCTCGATGAGGTTATTAAAATTATAGAATCGTTGTGAATAAAAAACTGAATGCCCTGTTAGGTTTTTTTATTGTTGCATTATGCATCTCCTGTGCTAATAAGGTTGCACCTCAGGGTGGCGATCGCGATGTTAAATCTCCTGTTTTATTAAGTGCTGTTCCTGCCGAAAACTCAGTGAATTTTAATGCCACCGAAGTTGTACTAACGTTCGACGAATACGTGCAGTTGAAAGAAGTGACTAAACAGGTTATTATTTCACCACTCCTGAATCCTGCCCCTGAATTTTTAGTTCGCAAAAAGAGTGTCATTATAAAGTTTAACAGTCCACTGCTTACTGCAACTACCTATACTGTTAGTTTTGGAAATGCCATTACCGATAATAATGAAGGAAATGCACTGGCAGGGTATAGGTATATTTTTTCTACAGGCGATTACCTCGATTCACTGATGATCTCCGGAACTATTGCCGATGCAGCTACCGGTAAATCAACCGAAGGTGTGCTCGCTCTCCTTTATCGCAGTCCCGTTGCTGATTCAGTTCCCTTGAAGAAAACACCCGATTATTTTGCTAAGTCAGATGCCACCGGAAAATTTACTATCTCCAATGTTGCCGCAGGCGCTTATGCTTTGTATTCACTTGAAGATAAAAACGGAAATTTTATACTCGATGCTACCGATGAACGTGCCGGTTTTTACAGTGATTTGGTTAATGCAACGGATTCTTTAAGCAAGGAACTGGTGGTTGCGCGACAACCGCTTTCTCGTCAGTCGGTGAAAAGTTCTATTATTGAGGAAGCAGGTAAATTGACAACTGTTTTTTCCAGACCAACAGAAAATCCGAAACCCGTTTTTGCTGATGGCTATTCAGGGAAATTTATTATCCAAAAAAATGTTTCGAAGGATACAATTGTTTTGTACACTACTCCCGAAATGTCCGATTCTGCCAAAGTGATCTGGTATGATGGTGAAGTTATAATCGACACGGACGGTTATCGCAAACAACGAGGATCAGCAACACTGAATAAATTGTATTTCTCCGGTTTCCCCTTTCCGCAAAAAGGCAATCCGCTTCCGGGTGGTTCTAATCCGTCTGTGACATTCACCATACCAACTGCTGCAATCGATACCACTAAAATCTTAGTCACCCACGACTCCATCGCAATTCATCCGGGAATAGCATTCACCGATTCACTGCAAACAAAAATGGTGTTCTCCGACGAATGGAAATCAGGTGCATACACTATTCAGATTTTGCCCGGTGCATTAACAGATGTACACGGAAGATCTCATGATACAATTTCATGGAGTTTTAATGCTGCCGGCGATAAAGGCAGAGGAAGTATTACATACAAACTTAGTGGTACTATCAACGAAAATTTTATTTTGCAACTGGTGAATGAAAAAGATGAAATAGTTCGGCAGCATGATGGTAAATCAGACTATACCGGAATTTTTTCTGAAGTTGAACCGGGAATTTACCGCATCCGGATTGTGTTCGATCGCAATGGAAATAAATTATGGGATGGTGGTGATGTGTTACGCAGAATTACTCCCGAAAAAATTTATTACCATACCGAAATAATTACTGTTCGGGCAAATTGGGATGTTGAAACGGAGGTGAAAGGGTTAATTAGGTAGTTAATTAAGTGGTTAATTAGGTAGTTAATTAAGTGGTTAATTAGGTAGTTAATTAGAAGATCGCCTTCGGCTCTGGAAACTTATTAGTAGGTCGCCTTCGGCTCAGAGAAGTAGAGAAGGGTTAATTTGGAAGATCGCCTTCGGCTCAGAGAAGTAAAGAAAGGTAAATCAGAAACATCGCCTTCGGCTCAGAGAATTTAAAATTCATCGCCTTCGGCTCAGCAGATTTAATTATCGTCAATTTAGAAGATAATACAGAGATAAATTCAGATATTTAACAGTTCAAATTTATTCGCATAAAATCATTCTTATGGATGCAATTAATTCTTCTCGTGCCCCTGAACCTGTAGGCGCTTATCCTCATGCACGTCGACTTGGAAATTTACTTTTTCTTTCCGGTGTTGGTCCCCGCGAAAGAGGTACTAAAAAAATTCCCGGTGTAGAGCTCAACGATGATGGCACTATTAAGTCGTACGATATAGAAGCACAATGCCATTCGGTTTTTTAAAAATGTAAAACATATTCTCGAAGAAGCCGGTTCGAAATGGGAGAATATGATTGATGTAACCGTTTTTCTCACGAATATGAAAGATGATTTCGCAACCTACAATCGCCTTTATGCAGAGTATTTTAAGTCTGCAAATCCCTGCCGTACTACTGTCGAAATTAATTGCCTTCCCACTCCAATTGCTATTGAGTTAAAAGTGATTGCCACTATTTGAGTCGAAGCGCTTGAAATTCAATTAATTGCAATCTTTTCAAGTTGCAATCACCTGAACGTAAAGCATCTAAAGCAAAAAAATAACAAATTCTTTAAGTTGGTGAGCACATTTTTAAGAAAATATGCTTACTTTTGCATTGTAATTGATTAGAGAAAGGGGACATTGTCCCCTTTTTTATTCCGAATGGTGAACAAAGAAAGAATACAATCCATTGTTAATGAATGGATTAAAGACACAGATTGCTTCCTGGTTGAGGTTAAAACCCCGCCCGGTAAAATCACTGTGTTCATCGATAAACCATCCGGAGTTTCTCTGGATGAGTGTATCCGGTTAAACCGGCACCTGACAGCCTTACTGGATCCTGAGAATGTTTGGGAGTCCAATGAGCTGGAGGTTTCTTCTCCAGGAATGGATCAACCACTGAAGGTACATCAGCAATACATCCGCCGCATTGGTCGCGAAGTAAAGGTGATCACCACAGAAGGAAGAGAAATTAAAGGAATACTGGAAGCTGCAGATGAATCAGGAATAGAATTGAAAGAAACTACTTCCCGAAAAGAAAATAAGAAGAAAATAATTTCTGAAGTGCAGCATCAGCTTAGCTACGAAAAAATTAAAGAAACTAAATTAATACTATCATTTAAAATTTAAACAGTAATGGATCACTCAGTATTGATTGAATCCTTCTCGGAGTTCAAAGAATTTAAGAGTATTGACCGTGCAACAATGATGAGCATCCTGGAGGATGTATTCAAAAATATGTTGCGTAAAAAGTATGGTACCGCCGATAACCTCGACGTAATCATTAACATCGACAAGGGTGACCTTGAAGTCTGGAGAAATCGTACGATCGTTGAAGATGGTGCTGTTGAAGATCCAAATCTTCAGATTCCTTATTCGGAAGCGGTTAAAATTGAACCCGATTTCGAAATCGGCGAAGAAGTGACAGAGCCCGTTCAGCTGGAAGCATTCGGAAGAAGAGCAGTACTTGCTGCCCGTCAGAATTTACAGGCCCGTATTATGGAGCTTGAAAAAGATGGCATTTATAAAAAATATAAAGACCGCGCAGGTGAAATTATTACCGGTGAAGTTTATCAGGTTTGGAAAAAAGAAGCTTTAGTACTCGATGATGAGGGAAATGAACTGATTCTTCCTAAAGCTGAACAAATTCCTTCCGACTTTTTCCGGAAAGGCGATTCAGTCAGAGCAGTAGTACTCCGTGTTGAAATGGTAAATGGCACACCTAAAATTATTCTTTCCAGAACATCTCCAGTGTTCCTCGAAAGACTCTTTGAACAGGAAGTGCCTGAAGTATTCGATGGTCTGATCACCATCAAAAATATTGTTCGCGAACCCGGTGAAAGAGCTAAGGTTGCTGTTGAATCATACGACGATCGTATTGATCCTGTTGGTGCCTGTGTTGGTATGAAAGGTTCCCGTATTCATGGTATCGTTCGTGAATTGAAGAATGAAAATATTGACGTAATCAATTATACAAATAACCTGTCACTTTACATCACACGTGCACTTTCGCCCGCTAAAATTTCTTCCATTAAACTGGATGATGATACCAAGCGTGCTGCAGTATACATGAAGCCCGATCAGGTGTCACTTGCTATCGGTAAAGGTGGTCACAACATTCGCCTTGCTGGAAAACTTACCGGTTATGAAATCGATGTGTACCGCGATTCTGATGAGGTTGAAGAAGATGTGGATCTCGACGAATTCACAGATGAAATCGATAGCTGGATTATTGATGAACTGAAAGGAATCGGTTGCGATACAGCTAAGAGTGTACTCGATCTTGGTGTTGAAGATCTGGTGAAAAGAACAGATCTTGAAGAAGAGACAATTCGCGAAGTGATGCGAATTCTGCGCTCTGAATTTGAATAATTTACCCGTGTGAAATGCACGGAATCATTAGCAGTTAAGTAGTAGAAAGAAAATATTAAAGAATGTCAGAAACGTCAACCATAAGACTCAGTAAAGTGCTGAAGGAATTTAGCATCGGGATTGATCATGCTCTTGATTTCCTTGAGAAAAAGGGATTCAAGGTGGAAAAGAACCCGAATGCGAAAATTACAGTGGAGGCTTATGAGCTTTTACAAAGGGAATTTCAAACCGATAAGCAGATTAAGAAAACTGCTGAAGAAATTACTAATCAGAAACTGAAAAAAGATAACGTCGTTATCGAAGCTAAGGTTTCTGCTGAAGTAGTTAAGGAAAAGGAAGTTGAAAATGATGATGAACTGGCAAGAGATCTGATCCAGATTAAGCAGGATGCTGCTGAAAAGGATAAACCAACTCTGGTAAAAAAGAAAACGAAAAAAGAAGAGGATGCCGAAGCTGCCGAAGCAGAAGTTATTAAGGCTAAAGTTGATAAATCTGCTCCGAAAATCATCGACAAGATCGATCTCGATGCTCTTGAAACGCCAAAGAAAAAAATTGCTAAGAAGAAAGCTGACGATGCTGCACTTGAAGTAGCTCAACAGGCTGAAGAAGCAAAAGCAAAACCTGAAAAGCCTAAAGCTAAAGAAAAAGAAAAAGAAAGAAAAGGAACAAGAGAAAGAGAAAGAAAAGGTTGTTGAGAAAGTTAAGGAGAAGCCTGCTGAAAAGGAGAAGAAAACAGAGACAGTTCCGGTTGCTGAAAAGCCTACCGAAGTAGTTGAAGTCACTCCTGAAAAAGCTGCTCCTGTTGCTGAAGCTCCTGCTCCGGAAGTTCCGGAAACAATTACTCCTGCTGCTGAAGCTCCTGTTGCCGGTGGCGATGTGCCTCCTGCAGAAGTTGCCGGTAAAGATGTTCCATTCAGGATGGATCGCGATAAGCTTAAAGGACCAAATATCCTTGGTAAAATTGTACTTCCAGTTGACCCTCCAAAGAAAAAACCTGTTGCATCTACGTCTACTTTAGATGATGATAAGCGCAAAAGAAACGTAAACGTACCGAGAAGAAAGTAAATGTTAATGAATCCGGTACACCTCGTCCCCCATCTGATAATAAAGGCGGCGAACCCTGGAAAAAAGGTCCGGGTGGTGGAAACAATACCGGTGGTGGTCAAAAAGGTGGTAAACGTTTCGAACGCCCACCTGTAACAAAAGTTGAACCTACCGAAAAAGAAATTCAGGATCAGATTAAAGCAACACTCGCACGTTTAAGTGGTGGTGGTGGTAAGTCGAAAGCATCGAAGTATCGTAAAGAAAAACGTGATGCCTATAAACAAGCTGAGGAAACTGCAGCCGAAGAAGCAAATCAATCAAAAGTAATTCAGGTAACAGAATTCGTTTCCGCTAATGAGTTGGCCAAACTGATCGGTGTGCCGGTAACAAGTATCATCGCAACATGTATGAGCCTTGGTATTATCGTTTCCATCAATCAGCGTCTCGATGCCGAAACACTTACTGTTGTTGCAGAAGAATTTGGTTATAAAGTGGAATTCGTTTCCGTTGATGTTCAGGAAGCAATTCAGGAAAAACCGGATGATCCGGAAGATCTGAAACCTCGTGCACCTATCGTTACGGTAATGGGTCACGTAGATCATGGTAAAACATCATTACTGGATTATATCCGTAAAGCGAACGTAATCGCCGGTGAAGCAGGTGGTATCACCCAGCATATCGGTGCATACGAAGTAAAACTCGATGATGGACGGAAAATTACTTTCCTCGATACTCCCGGTCACGAAGCGTTTACCGCCATGCGTGCAAGGGGTGCCAAAGTTACCGACGTTGCAATTATTGTAATTGCTGCCGACGATAGCGTGATGCCGCAAACTATTGAAGCAATCAACCACGCTCAAGCCGCTAATGTACCTATCGTTTTTGCGATTAATAAAATCGATAAACCTGGTGCTGCCCCGATCGTATCAAAGAACAATTATCTAAAATGAATATCCTCGTTGAAGAATGGGGTGGTAAATATCAGTGCCAGGAAATTTCTGCAAAGCAAGGATTGAATATTGATTCTTTACTAGATAAAGTATTGCTAGAAGCAGAAATGCTCGATCTTAAAGCAAACCCAAATAAAAATGCGGTTGGTACTGTAATCGAATCGTCGCTCGATAAAGGACGTGGTTACATTACTACTGTTCTGGTTCATAGCGGAAATCTTAAAGTAGGAGATATCGTACTTGCAGGTTGCTATGCCGGTCGCGTGAAAGCATTGCACAATGAACGTGGTGGTAAAATGGAAAAAGCCGGCCCCGCACAACCTGTAATCATGCTCGGTATGCCGGGTGCCGTACAAGCCGGTGATCAGTTTAATGTAATGGATGATGAACGCGAAGCACGTGAAATTGCCAACAAACGTCTCCAGTTACAACGTGAACAAGGTATTCGTACTCACAAACATATTACACTCGATGAAATCGGTCGCCGCCTCGCAATCGGTAACTTTAAAGAACTTAACGTAATTGTTAAAGGTGACGTGGATGGTTCTGTGGAAGCACTCGCCGATTCTTTACTGAAACTTTCTACAGCAGAAATTCAGGTGAACGTAATTCATAAATCTGTTGGTGCCATCACCGAATCAGACGTACTCCTAGCTTCTGCATCGAATGCTATTATCATCGGATTCCAGGTGCGTCCTTCACTCAATGCACGTAAACTTGCCGAACAGGAGCAAATTGATATTCGACTTTATTCTATTATCTACGATGCTATTAATGAAGTGAAAGATGCCATGGAAGGTATGCTTGCACCTGAATTCGAAGAGAAAATTGTTTGTAATATCGAAGTTCGCGAAACATTCAAAATTCCGAAAGCAGGTACAATCGCAGGTTGTATGGTACTCGATGGTAAAGTCAACAGAAATACCAAAATTCGTGTGGTCAGAGATGGTATCGTTACCTTCTCCGGTGAACTCTCTTCACTCAAACGTTTCAAAGATGATGTGAAAGAAGTTGCTTCCGGCTACGAATGCGGTTTAAGTATCCATAATTATAATGATGTCCAAATAGGCGATATTATTGAAGGATATGAACAAGTTGCTGTCAAAAGAACACTCGCATAATACTGAATATCAGTATATTGTAAATTTTCCGAAATAATTTAACGGACACCTGTAACAACGGCTTACAGGTGTCCGTCTCATTTATAACCACACCGGTGACCTCTGAACCAAATGACCGTACAGGAATACAATAAATGCGTAGATCAATTCTCCGATGGGGTTTATCGCTTTATCCTGCACAATATTAAGGACAAAGAAGATGCTCAGGATGTTGTTCAGGATACCTTCGAGAAATTGTGGCTGACTCATACCAATGTGAATTTTGAGAAATCAAAATCTTACATTTTTACTACCGCATACAGAACTATGGTAGATAAAATTAGAAGAGGAAAAAAAATGACCCGCATGGAAGATGAACATCTCGATACCATGAAGACAGATCACAAATTCAGCGATGTTAAACAGATAGTAAGGGATGCCGTATCCCGATTACCTGAAATTCAACAGTCGGTTATTATGTTGCGTGATTATGAAGGTTATTCTTATGAAGAAATTGGTGAGATTACCGGATTGAATGAATCACAGGTTAAAGTTTATATTTACAGGGCACGGACAACCCTGAAGAATTATATCGGAAGTGTTCACAATGTTTTATAAGTACAGCAATGAATATTAACAGAAGCAATTATGAAGAGGTTTTCATCGATTATTTCGATGGAAATCTTGCTGCTGAAAAGGTTGCTGAACTTTTCCTGTTCCTCGAAAAAAATCCTGATCTGAAGGAAGAATTCGAGAGCTTTTCAGGTGAACCCATTCCCGGATTTGATGAAGTTTTTGATAATAAGGAAGCTCTTAAAAGAGGTGCCGTAAATTCCGAAAATATCGATTACTTTCTGATTGGTGATATAGAAAATAATCTTACCAAAAGTGAGCAAGAGCAATTGCAGATGTTCCTAAAAGAAAATCCTGCATTTGTAAAGGAGCATGATTTATTTAAAGCTACCATAGTGGCTCCCGATTTGTCAGTGAAGTTTCCAAATAAAGGAAACCTTCGCCAGCCTGTTCCTTTTGCATTTAGTACGAATTCAATTATGCGATTTGCCATTGCAGCCGTGCTCCTGTTAATGGTTATTGGTGGCGGATACATTTTATTTACAAAATCATCGAAACCGGAAGCTCCTGTATTAGCAGAAGATCAGCCGGTCGATAGCGCTTCTTCCAATGAAAATTCTATAAATTCCGAAAGAAATTTCGCAACGAATACCCCAACTCCCGAAAGCAATCAGCAACCTGAACAAGTGAATAATACTGCTGATCAGAACGCAAATAATCTGACTTCCGCTCCGGAACGGGTGAAGTCAAATTCAGCACAACGGTTTGCTGCAGGAACGCAGAACCCGGCATTAGCAAAAGCTCCGGTTTCCACAGATAAAAACATATATGCTGAACCGTTAGCAACCATTCCTGCTGTTTCACCAACAATTAATAATGCCGGAATAGCAATGGAAATAGCAGGAAAGCCTCAGCAAATTGAAACACTTACTTCCAATACAAACGCATCTGCTTCCGGCAATTATCTTTCTGTTTGGGAAGCTATGCGCAAAGCCGGTGATGAAGGTATCCGGAAAATTGCCGGTACTTCTTCTGATGAACTTGCTCTTGTTGATGACTCCGAAAATTCAAAAGTGAAAATGATTGATGTTGTTGAAAAGGGCATTGAGAAAATTTCGAATGATAAAGTTAAACTGGATGCCGGTTATAATGAAACTGCAGAACGAAATTCATACCGCTTTTCATTCGGTAAACTAAGAATAGAGAAAAATTAATTTGTTTTTAATAACCACCTGTAACAAACACGAATGCCATTCCGTCACATTTATAAGAACGGAAAATTAAATAATCAAATTATGAAAACTCTAAGAAATATTACCGCAGGTTTTATGATTGCAGTTACTGCATTATCTGCAAGCGCACAATCAGATCAGTCATTTAACAGAATAAGAATCGCGGGATCATCGGAAGTAATTTTACGCCAGGGACCTGTTCACAGTGTTTCCACAGAAGGCAATACCATCACCCGAATTAATTATAACATCGACGATAATTGGTTAAATATTAATGGTGCTTCCGGAGAAGATATTGTAGTAACTGCTCCCGATATCAAACAAATCGATATCAGTGGAATCGGGTCTATTGAATCAGATGGTATATTCAAATTAGAAGAACTCGATCTTAAAGTTACCGGATCCGGAAAAATTGAACTCGATATTCAGGCAACAAAAGTGAAGGCTATGATCAGCGGAGCAGGAAAAATTGATCTCGATGGTACTGCCGATGAAATGCGTGTCGATATAAGTGGTTCAGGTAAAATTGATGCAGAAGAACTTAAAGTGAAAAAGTGCACTGCGAATATCAGTGGTAGTGGCAAGTGTTTGGTGGATGTAACCGATGAACTTAATACGAATATCAGTGGAAGCGGAAGTGTGTATTATGTTACTAAACCAACGAGCCTGAATAATAATATCTCGGGAGTAGGTAAGGTTGGAAGTGGTGATGCAGTTGAAAGTGATACTACACGGATTATGTTTGGGAAGACTAAAGTGCTGATCATCGGTGGAAATGAAAAACAGGTTAAAGGATCCTTTAAAGATCTTATAAATGAAAGGGAATGTAACGAAGTTAAAAGTCATTGGGCTGGATTCGAATTAGGAATAAATACCTATGTAACCAGCGATAACAAAACGGATTTACCTCCCGGATATAATTTCCTGGAATTGCGTGAAGAGAAATCAATTGCAGTTAACTTTAACGTTATTGACTATCAGATTCAATTGTACCGCCGCAATATTATGCTGGTCACCGGACTCGGATTTACCTATAACAACTACCGTTTTAAATCAGATACCTATCTCGAGCAAAATACTTCTCAGGTAACTCCGGTAACTGTAGAAGGATTGAATCTGAAAAAAAATAAATTGGTTGCCAGCTACCTCACTGTTCCCTTATTACTTGAATTTAATACTTCTGAAAACGCCGACAAAACAGTTCACCTGGCAGTTGGAATAATTGGCGGACTAAGAATTGGTTCGCACCTGAAACTGGTTAAGGAAGAAGGTAATAAAGAATCAAAAAGTAAAGTTTTCGACGATTTTAATCTGAATCCATTCCGTTATGATGCAACTGTTAGGTTAGGTTACCGGAACTTTACCGTTTTTGGAAGCTACAATATGGCCGGTTTGTTTAAAGATAATAAAGGTCCTGAATTATATCCGGTGACTGTCGGACTAAGAGTTATAGGTTGGTAATGCTATTTTCCCGGCGGGTATTTAGTCCGGATTACCCTCAGCAAATAATTCCTACTCAGAATAGGGTTAATAACTGAAAGGTTCCTGCTAATCAAGTACTTGTTAAGTGCCGGTTTATTGAGGTCGCAGACGGGGTGGTTCCCGTCTGCTTTTTTTATGTCCATCCCGGATGTGTTTTTCTCCTTAATTCAACTTATTCTTAGTGGAATTAAGGAGGTTTCATTCGGTTTACTTTTCGATAATTGCTATTTTATCTAATGCCTGTTTACTGATCAAACTCCTTAATTTATAAACTTTTAACAAATTTCCCATCTATCATCTATCATTTATCATCTATCATCTGATATCTGTTATCTTTGCCCCATGGAACTAAACGATCAGGAACAGCTTCGGCGTAAGGCACTTGATGAGCTTTACAGCCTCGGAATTAATCCCTACCCGGCTGAATTATTTGAATTTAATGCAACTTCAAAGTATATACTCGATAATTTCGAAAGGGATCCATCGGCATTGACCAATCTCTCTATTGCCGGACGTATTATGAGTCGCCGCATTATGGGGAATGCTTCTTTTGTGGAATTGCAGGATTCACATGGCAGAATTCAACTCTACTTTAGAAGAGATGATATTTGCACTGGCGATGATAAAACTTTGTACAATACAGTTTTTAAGAAATTGCTCGATATTGGCGATATTATTGGCGTTCAGGGATATGCTTTCAAAACCCAGTTGGGTGAAATCAGTATTCATGTAACCGAGTTTAAAATTTTGTCGAAGTCACTCCGGCCATTGCCTGTTGTTAAAGAAAAAGATGGTCAGTTGTTTGATGCCTTTTCAGATCCTGAACAACGTTACCGTCAGCGATATGTCGATCTAATTGTGAATCCACATGTGCGCGAGACTTTCATCAAACGTACCCAACTGACTAACTCCATGAGATCTTATCTCAATACACAGGGTTATCTGGAAGTGGAAACACCAATTCTGCAACCTCTTTACGGAGGTGCTGCTGCAAGGCCATTCAAAACGCATCACAACACTCTCGACATGACACTATACCTGCGTATTGCCAATGAGCTATACCTGAAGCGTCTCATAGTTGGAGGTTTTGATGGGGTGTATGAATTTTCTAAAGATTTCAGAAATGAAGGAATGAGTCGCTTTCATAATCCCGAGTTCACTCAAATGGAACTTTATGTTGCCTACAAAGATTATCAGTGGATGATGAATCTCGTAGAGGAAATGGTGGAAAAAATTGCAATGGATCTGCATGGATCAACCGCTTTAAAGGTAGGTGATCATACTATCGATTTTAAGCGCCCCTGGAAACGCTTCAGCATGTATGAAGCTATTCAGCACTTCACCGGATTCGATATCGCTGAGATGGACGAAAAAGGTATCAGAGAGGTAGCAACGAAACTGAATATTAAAACAGACGAGAGCATGGGCCGCGGGAAACTTATCGATGAAATTTTCGGTGAGACCTGTGAACATAAACTTATCCAGCCAACATTTATCACAGATTATCCTGTGGAGATGTCGCCACTCGCAAAAAAGCATCGCTCGAAACCAGGATTGGTAGAACGCTTTGAAGCAATTTGTAATGGTAAGGAAATTTGCAATGCATTCAGTGAATTGAATGATCCTATCGATCAGCGCAAACGTTTTGAGGAGCAACTGGAGCTCGGTAAACGTGGTGATGAAGAAGCCATGCAACTCGACGAAGATTTTCTGCGAGCCATAGAATTTGGTATGCCTCCAACAGCCGGTCTTGGAATAGGTATCGATCGTTTGAGTATGATCATGACTAATTCTGCTTCTATTCAGGATGTACTCTTTTTTCCGCAAATGCGACCCGAGACTAATACCGGTGGCTTAAACGTTGATCAGGCTCTTGAAGGAATTCCTTCACCCTGGGATGAGGTACTCACAAAAATGGGAGTTACTACCAAAGATCAGTTGAAAAGTCTGAACCCAAATAAACTATTCAACGACCTTGGCGGGATGCGTAAGAAACTTAAAATTGAAGCACCTATGCCGGCAATTGATGATGTTAAGAACTGGATGAATAATTAATTGCTGCAGGAAGCGGAAAAAACAATTTTAACGAATAAAAAAAGCGGGTTATGATTTTTCATAGCCCGCTTTTGTATTTTTTGGTATTGTTTAATCAATCACAAGCATCTTTCGACGCATAAGTTTGGAACCTGCTTTTAATTCATAAAAATAAGTACCTGTTGCAAGTGGTTCATCAAATACTTTTACATGCTTGCCATATCCTAAAGTTTCTTTATTGACAGGAATAGCGATGCACCTTCCAAAAAAATCATAAACTTTTAAAGTCACTTCTTCAATCTGGTGAAGTTTAAAGCTGAACGTTGTTTGTTGCTTATAAGGATTCGGATAATTCTGCTCCAGCAACAACACATCATTTGACAAACCATTATTATTTTCAATGCCGGTTGCCAATGGATCTATAATGGCCGTCCAAAGTGTAAGTGATCCGTTGTGCAGTCGTGTCCAAATCGGGCGCACGACATTGTTATGAGCAGTAACATTGGTGTAATCACCGAAGAAAACTCCGGGAGTTGGTATGAATGGCGTATCACTGATCTTAAAATTCTGAAAGGTATTTCCGCCATCCGCAGAACGAGCCATATAAACATCAGTACGTGTATCATTGTAATTCCGGCGATCATAAAATACAAACCACAGTTCTCCTGTTGCCTGATCCAATGTCATCCATGTAAAAAACTGTTGGCGGTTTGAAGTATCATCATTTACTTTAATGGGAGCGCTCCAGGTGTTGCCACCATCAACAGATTTCACGAGCCACACATCAGTATCATTGATTCCGTTGCGCTGATCGGTCCAGTTAATGTAAATGGTTCCATGATTCGGACCACCACTCAAATCACATGTTGTTATTGGCAATCCATTGGCACGGTAAATTCCTGGGATGGCAAAATCCCAACCTCCGGGAATGGCACTCACAAAAATATCCTGACTTAACCAGGTGTTTCCACCATCCGTTGAACGGTCAAATACCAATCCCGCAGGACCGGCCCAGGCAACATATACTTCACCATTTGGTCCAATTGCAGGAACAGCACCCTCGGTAGTGTTATCTTCATCAATACAGTCACCCGACACTTCATTTATTTTTAATGCAGTACTCCAGGTCTGCCCCTGATCGAGTGATCGTGAAAACATAATTCGGGAACTGTCAGTTGGAATATTGCTGCCATAAGCATCAAATTCAGTCCAGGTCATGTAAATGCCATTGGTGTTTTTATTGATTGCCACCCAATGTTTATCCTGTGCTTTGTTGCCATTTAATCCGGTGTAGGTTCCCGGTGTCCAAATTCCGCCGGGTGAATTGGTGCGTTGGCAAACTATACGGTCGATCCAACTTCGCGATGGTGGATTACTCAAATGGAAAAAATAAAAACTGCCGGTGGTGTCGCATGCAATCACAGGATCACCCCAAACGCCATAGGTGCTCGTGAGTAAATCTTCTGTCCATGTTAAGCCTCCATCAGTAGAGTAGTAGTAGTTATCGATGTTAGAACCTGCAACCAGTTCATTGGTATTTTTCGGATTGATGGCAATTGATGGTTCATTCGGAAAGTTATTGCTGCTGATCATCACATTGGTGTGTTGTGCGTTTATCAGGGAACAACTTCCGGTTGCTATAGCAAGAATGAAGAATGTTATTTTCCTTTTCATGTGGTGTGCTTGTTTTAGGAACGCTATTATTGTCTCAGCATTTTAATTTCAACAATATCATCCGGCTTACCTTCAGTTTTGGTGATGCTCTTTAATTCATATTCTTTTGGCGACAGAAAATGATAGCTGATCGTTTTTTCAATCATAGCTGCTCCCGATTGATGCGAGGCTTTCAACAATAATTTTTTGGTAGTTTCCCAAATACCTTTGTAAAACCAGGTTTCACCATTGCTGTCAATGGTATACATGTAGGTAGTATCTCCGGTAGCACTGTAGCTGAAAATTCTTGCTGCCTGATATTTCCCCTTCTCAGGAATCATGGCAACTTCAGTAAGTTGAACACCCCAGCCACCTGCAACTTTTTCTGAGGTATGGCTCAGTTTATATTTTATTTTTTTCTTCTCCACAACAGTAACCATTTCACCTTTCCATTCCCCGTTAAATGCAGTAAGCATTTTCATCCGATCGGGTGGTTTGTTGGCAACTTGTGCAGACGCAGATTTTGAAATCGATAGCATTGCAATACTGATGAAAATCAGGATAAACGACTTGGACAGTTTCATAAAATTTGTTTTATTCAGTATAATAGACTTTAAATGATCCATTCGATAATGTTTTGTCTCCGGCAGTATTATTATTCAGGGTAACCAGAAAAGTACCCGTTACAAAATTCAGCGAAGTATTATGTTCTGTTATGGTAATTGATCCGGGATTGGTATTGGTAGATTGGTATACGGTTCCATTTTCGGTATATTGAAACTTGTTTCGACTAAATTTTGCCGAATAGGTTCCGGGTGAAAGGTCATCCAGCATAATTGAAATGGTGCGGCTGTTGCCGGATGATGCCCCTGATACAGCAAGTGAACCCGATAAATTACAATTCAGGGTGGAATCGGCACACCACGTGAGGTTATCGATGCGGGCACTTAAAAATATGCCTCCGTTAGCGGAACAGGATGGGTTGTTGGGTGATGCCGGATTATCGTCTTTGGTATCACACCCTGCAAATACAGCTGTGAATGACAGTAGCAGTGCTAAAATCCGTGTTTTTAAACCTTTCATCTTACAAATTTAAGGTTTTGTAAGGTGCAATGTAATGTTTTAGCCAAATTTTACCCAAACCCGATACTTGAGAAATGGTATAATGGAGTCATGAAAAAGATGCGGTTTTTAATGGAAGACCTTGAAACCAGAGCCGGAGTGCTTTTGGAAGCAGGGAGTTTTCTTGCGCTGCGGAAGGAGCGGGGCAAGACTTGTGCGTTGTACGAATTATACGGCCGCTATGTGGAAGTGGTAGTGAAAAGTAAAGAAGTAGAGGATATCGACTTTCTGAATGATACCAACAGGTTGGCCCTGTACGTAAAGAAAAGAGAGTTGCGTCACCTGATCAGTTAGAAATAAAAATGGGCGAACTTACGGGTCCGCCCTGGGCTAACACAACTTATTTTTCAATTAACTTCGGTATATAAAATCATTCAGATTAAGTATGCTGCTTTCAAATGTGAATGCATCATTCACCACAAAGTAATTTTGTTTATCTACAGTTTGCGCATAAGCATACTTAGCAAGTTCCAGTTTATTCGATTCGAAAGTCATCATGTTCATCAGTGCATATACCTGACGGGTGGTTACCATATTATGTGCTATGGCTTGTTTTGCTACTTGCATGCGACTGCTGTCAAAACTCAATCGGTCGATAGTATTTCGTAACTGTTCAAATTCATAATCACTCATTCCATATTGAACAGGTTCTGGCATGTAAGGAGTTGCACATTCAGGTGCTACAACGAATGGAATAATTTTGTTAATCCGGAATCTGTTCTGACGATCAATCATAGCATTTATTTGTGCGCCTGAAGGAAGGTCGATATAACCACTGAATACAAGTACAGGAACAGTATTTGGACCATAGTAACCATGCTCTAAACGGGTAACTCTCAAAAAGTGTTGACCGGGAGCAATCGCTTTTAATTGGAAACGATTTGTCGGTGTATTAAAAACCTGATGGTCGATGTTAACTGTGAACAATGCCTGATCAAATAATCTCAGGTTAAAGTCCGACGCCAGGTGCGATGCTCTGATCTGCACGGAGGCGTACATAATAATCGCGATAATGAGTACGATCTTTTTCATGTTTTGTGTCCTCCATTTTTTAAGTTAGATGGAAGCCACTTTTCAATTCTCATGCCAAAAAATCTGAAAGGCTTGTAAAGAACTGAATATCAGCAACAAAAAACGCTCCGAAGAGCGTTCATAGAATTTTTAAGAATTACTTATTTTATATTTTTCAGTGCAAAACGCAATCTATATTAATATTCTCCAGAAAGGGAGCCAGCAATTCAGTTGAAGTAAATGCACGGATGGTTTCCACCTGATTTCCCTCTATATGGTACCATAATTCGATGTAGTAATTGTTAAGATGAAAGAGATTAATACGGTATTTATCCTTTTCATAGACATGCAAAAAAGCAGCACCATGCCAAAGATACCAGGCCTTTTCATCAGTACTCAATTCATTAAATTCTGTAATAGAAACGTTTTTTGTCATTTTAAAGTGGTTTTTATCGTGTGATGTAACCAATTTAGCCTCGCCCTAAAAGAGAACTATCTCTTTTTTGGTGAATGTATCTTATTTTGGGGTGCAAAGGCAACATTTGTATGTTAAAATGCGTTGCCCAGAGCGCAGTCGAAGGGTTGAAGGTTGTAAGTTGAAGGTTGTAAGTTTGCCTGTATGGTCTGATATACAGTTTGGATTTTTAAAATAATTCACATATATACCTTATCTTTCCTCATCGCGCCAGCGCATTTCTCTGCGTCTCCCAAACTCTGCGTTCAAAAAAAATAGTCATGAATAAAAGGTCATGGGAGGCATAGTTGGGTCATTGGTTGCCATTGAAGGAATTCTCTCCTCATCGCGCAAGCGCATTTCTCTGCGTCTCCCTAACTCTGCGTTCAAAAAATAATAGTCATGAATAAAAGGTCATTAGAGGCTTAGTTGAGTCATTGGTTGTCATTGCAGAAATTCTTTGCTGCGCAGTAACTCAAAAATCCTTCTCCTTCATCCTATTGAATATGGATTAACAAGAATTGAATAGTTAATAATCGCATTTCAATTGACCACAAACTATTTTCTGAGCAGGATTCATTCTGACATTTATCATCTATAATTTATCATTCAATCTATAATTTTTTCTGCGCAGAAAAAATTATAGATTGATAAAAATCAGTTTTTGGTCCTGACAATTGTCATTTTCCTGGTTTTAAAGCTGCTTTATTTTTGATTTTCAATTGACAATTACGGGTTAATAAATAAATCAACAAAGATGAATAAAAAAATCGCAGCCATCATTCTTGCAATCGTAGTTATTGCTTTCCCATTCCGCAGAGCATTTTTATCTGATGAAGCCCCCGGAATAATGCTGATGTTATCGTTTTTAGCAACAGTAGCCGGCATCATTTTGTTTTATTATCTAACACTTGAAAAGTCGAGGGAGTAAATTAGTAATCAGTTAGCAGTATTCAGTGATCAGTGAGTAGTGATCAGTGTTTTGCAGGTAAATTTCAAGATTTCGATTTTCACTTGTGATACTTTGAGTGTTCATTGATAAGTGCAGCCATGAGTACGCAGATTGGCGGATCGAGGGATTTAAACTTGCAGCCTTCCACATCTCCCAACTTAACTGATTGCTTACATTGCTGTCAAGGTTCGAGATCGTTGCTTTTGTCACTATAATATTTCTCTTTTCACATGTAATTCATAGAGTTTTCAGATATCTCTGATAAGTTATGCTGCGCTTCGAAATGAAATTTGTGCTGAAAAAAAGTTTCCGTTGGATATGCGACCCCTTCAGGGTCGTTCACATTTAAGTCACATCTATGTTATGTGGTGCGACCCCTTCAGGGTCGTAGGGAATTTTTTCTGAGCAGAATCAATCTATCATTTATCATTTATGATTTTAACAAAATTTGCTTCTGAGAAGGATCAAAAAATCCTTAATCCTTAATCCATAATTCTTAATCCAATAAAAAACCCCGCTATGAGGCGGGGTCCAAAACCAACTTTAAAACGATCGCCCGGGAATGGGGGATTGTATCGGGAGTGCTATTCCTTTACTTCAAATGGCTGAGTTGACTCAGCTATTCTCTTTTGGTAAAGTAATACAGCAACTGTAATCAGTGTAACGGGGAGTATTAAAAGCAACATTTCTTTTTGTTTATGGAGCAAATTTACATCGGCATTTCAAGCAAATCGAAGAAATTTGACAAACGTGCGGTTTTTCAGGGTAAACGTATGTGGTAACTTAGTAAATGCCTGTTAGTGATTGATCCCGGTTCCCCGTTTGTCGAATTCGAATGTTTGTAAGTGACAGATAAACAGAGGATTATAGCGTTAATTGTTATTTATGGCAATTTGCTCAGGCGAAGGCTCAAAAAGTAAGTTCTTGGGCGACCCGGACCATACATATAGTTGGAATCGCGATTGGGACCGGAATCAAAATCCTGCTGAAAGGCATTGGTAATGTTTTGTATTCCAGCACCCAATTTAAATTGTAATGCCCTGGCTGTGAAGATGCCTGTATACTCTATTTTGAAATTTAATTCTAAAAAATCCCGGGTCTGAACCAACTCATCTTTCAAAACACCCGGAGCACCGGCAAAATGCGGTGCCAACATGGTTCCAGTATAAATTCCGGAAACTCCGGTTTTTAATTTTTTAAATGGCTGAAGTGTCAACGAGAAGTAACCATAAACTTCGGGTGTGCGTAAAAATGATTTTGTTCCTTCTACTTCATTCGACCAAAATAAGGATGATTGATACCGACTTTTTTGAACAGTCAATCCCGCATCGCCTTCGATTTTATAATTGTAATTGCCACGAACTTCAAATGTTGCCCCT
The DNA here is from genome assembly GCA_016713525.1 of Bacteroidota bacterium. Classification (GTDB taxonomy): domain Bacteria; phylum Bacteroidota; class Bacteroidia; order AKYH767-A; family OLB10; genus JADKJB01. The sequence goes on from JADJOZ010000033.1 coordinate 418,929, forward strand.
TGCACAATTGCGCCATCACCATTTGTGCGGAACAAGGCAGTTTCCTGTTGCGATGATTCTATTTCTTCCAAAATAAAAGTATTCGCAAGTGATGTATAAAAGGAACTAACGGTGAAGCCATATATGTAATCGGAGGTTCCATAGTTGTAATCGAGCGATCCCGAGTAGCTGACCGATTTTTCCGGAATGAGATTGGGGTCAATAGTAGTTAATGCAATTCCGCCACCTGAAAAAGCAATGTGCAGGTCGCTGTCGAATGCCTGCGGTGCTCTGAATCCGGTTGAACCGGAAATGCGAAATTGTAGACGCGATGTAATTTTATAGAGCAGGTTAATACGGGGACTAACTACCAATTCATCGGAAAGATTGTGAGTGGAAATTCTTACTCCGGAAATCAGATTAATTTTTCGATGCAAATCCCAGTCACTTTGTAAATAGGTGCCGGTCTGAAATGTTTTTTGATCAATTAAATAATTATAGGCCGGAATTTTATCCAGGATATCATCTTTCTGGAATTCAAATCCTAAACTTATTTTGTTTTTACCGGAAATAAAATTCAATACATCGTGACTCAGCTGCGCACCACAGACTATGGTATGATTGTTTGTGATACCGTATCCATCAGAACCAAATGTTCCTGTATAATGCTTACGATCGGTAATTTGTGCTCCGGTATAAACGGATAGTGAAGTACGCTTTTCATAAAAATCATGGGTAAAGTCGATGTTGGCAGCACCAATTTTTGCATCTCTGAATTCCGATTGTTGCCTATTGTGCGGCTCCCGGTTTAATTGATCGCCACCATTTCGAATTTCATGAATGCCATTCAGACTTAAACGGATTTTCGAATCGGTTGATATGCGATGAAAAGCATTTACCGATGCAGCAGTATTTTCAAGTGACGCCAGTTCTGAAAAACCATCTCCATTGGCATCCCAGGCTTGTCGGTCGCGGAGCGAGACAATCATGTTGGCACCCGACTTTTTATTTTTACTCACAAGCGATGCATACAAATCATGTTGCAAATCGTTGGTGTTTTTTTCGATCACAGAATAAGTCGATCCAATTTCATAACTATTGTCAACCGGATCTTTGATAATGATATTAATTACACCTGCAATTGCATTCGATCCATATAGTGCCGAGCCACCACCTTTCACAATTTCAACCCGATCGATCATGGCTGCAGGGAGTTGTTCGAGACCATACAATCCTGCCAAAGAAGAAAACAACGGTCTGCTGTTTATCAATATCTGCGAATAGGATCCTCCCATTCCATTCATCCGAACCTGTGAATAGTTACAGGTCTGGCAATCTTTTTCAATGCGTATTCCCGGTTGGTAATTTAGTACCTCCGACAAATTAAGTGATTGTGTCGATTGCATGGCAGCAGCACTCAGAATATTGACTGGCACTGCCACATCAATCCGCCTTTTTTCTGTACGTGTTCCTGTTACAACCACCTCATTCAATAATTCAGGCAGTGGCCTGATCTCTATTTTAATGGTAATAGATGGTCGCTCACCTGAAATGGTAATCTTTTTTACTACAGTTTCATATCCTACAAAAGATGCCTTTAAATGATACGTGCCGGAAGGAATATTATTGATTGAAAATTTCCCCTGTTCATCGGTTGTGCTGCCTGTTGCAAGTTCCGTAATTCCTACATTGACAAAAGGAACCGGCTTGCCTTCCGATAAAATTTCACCGGTGATAGTCCCGGGATGCTGTTGAGCAACCAGAATGCCGGGGGCAAACAATGCAAAGATGGCGATTAGTAAACAGAATCTCATACGGGCATAACAATAACTCTAATTTAAAGTTTAGGTAAAGGTAATAAAATTGTTAGATAAGTCTAAATATTATGTTTCATTTAAATAAGTATCTTTGCTGAAATGAAGAATTCATTCACGGAAGAGAACTATTTGAAGGCGATTTACAAATTGTCGGAGCGTGACGAACTGGTAACCACCACCGACATTGCCACCATGTTGGATATCAGGGCGGCAACGGTTACGGATATGCTTAAAAAGCTGGCAGTGAAGAAGTTAATTCGTTATGAACGCTATAAAGGGTTGTCTTTGACTGAAAAAGGTCGTGCAATTGGGGTTAAAATCATCCGAAAACACCGGTTATGGGAGCTCTTTTTGGTGCAGAAAATGAAATTTAGGTGGGATGAGGTGCATGAGATTGCTGAGCAATTGGAGCACATTCAAAGTGATGAACTCATTAACCGCCTTGATGAAATGTTAGGTTTCCCTAAAGCCGATCCGCATGGTGACCCCATCCCCGATAAAAACGGTGTTTTTGGTAAAACCCGTACCATCCCTTTAAGTCAGGTAAAGCCCAAAGTTGTTTCTGTTGTTGCTGGAGTGATTGAAAACAGCAATACTTTTTTGCAGTATCTCGATAAAATCGGGATCGCCATTGGTGATAAAATTACCATTCATGCCATCGAAGCCTACGATCAGTCGCATCGCATTTCTGTGAATCAAGGCAAAGAAGTTTTTATCAGCGAAAGTGTAGCCAAAAATATTTTGGTAGTGGGGAAGTAAATCAAAATTATTTCTTATTTTTGATCTGAATTAAGGAGTATTTTTATTCTGTTAAAGCCGTTTTTATATGGCTGCAAAACATTTTTAATAATTTTCATATGAATAATTTCGGAGGCGATTGGACTAAAGTTAAGATTGAAATTCTTGTGGGGGATGGCTGGACAAATTCAAATCTATATGTCATTTATTCTTAACTTCGAACAACAAAACTGCCGCAAAAATCGGCAGTGAAATAGTAACAAAATACAATCATTAACATGGCACAATCGTCAATAGAGTGGACTGAAATGACTTGGAATCCAACAACGGGTTGCACAAAAGTTTCTAGCGGATGTAAATTTTGTTATGCAGAAATAATGTCCAAGCGACTCCAAGCTATGGGCATAGAGAAGTATAAAGATGCATTTAAAATTAGAGTGCATGAAGATCAGCTCTCCTTGCCATACACCTGGAAGTCATCCAAGGTTGTTTTTGTAAATTCTATGAGTGATTTATTTCACCATGATATTCCTGTTGATTTTATTAAGAAGGTTTTCAAAGTAATGAATGAAAACCCAAATCATGTTTTTCAGGTATTGACAAAAAGAGCTGATCGTTTATTGGAACTTCACAAAGAGCTAAAATGGACTCATAATATCTGGATGGGGGTTTCTGTTGAAAATGAACTTGTTACGAATCGTATAAACTTCTTAAGGAAAACAGATGCAAAGGTTAAGTTTCTGTCCTGCGAACCTTTAATTGGGCCATTAACTTCTCTAAATTTAAAGAAAATAGATTGGGTCATTGTGGGAGGTGAAAGCGGTCATAAGTCTAGACCCATGGATGTGGATTGGGTCCTGAATATTCAGGAGCAATGTGCAAAATCAAATGTTGCATTCTTCTTCAAACAGTGGGGTGGTCGAAATAAAAAGGCAAATGGTAGACTTCTGAATGGCCGAACATATGATGAAATGCCAGACCAACAGTTGCTTTCATTTGCTTAAATGTTGAATATCAGTTACCCATCTCGTTTTCAAATTTTCAAAGCCAAAACAAAAGGAAGCTTAAAATAATTTACGGTTCCATCGAGGCGGAATAATTGCACCAGGGCAACATAAATTCCAACCGGAGCTCTTTCCTTATTTTTCATAATTCCATCCCATGAGAAAACCGATTGTGAAGCGAGGAGTTCATTGCCATTAGTCTCATAAATTTCCTGACCATGCTCATTGAAAATTTTAATGGTCGAAAGTGTCCCTGATTTCCCCGGTGCTACACTAAAATTTATAACATCATTAAACCCATCCTGATCGGGCGAAAATATTTCAGGGTACACCGAGACATCCATATCCGAATTACCAATTTTACTGAATTGCGAATTTTGTAAACCGGGTGTAGCACCTCCTGTTAACGGTGAAGCCGAATGCCAGGAATTTCGGTCAACGGATGAACGCGAAGGATTTATTTTCTCGAGCGAAATTCCTTTTTGATCCGTGAGCAATTCAAAGTGCATTTTATCATCATATTTAAAATCGTCGATTAAATTTCCATAAGCCATTAATCGTATGTGACCCTCATCAATATTCATAGAAGGCATATCATTTAATGTTAAGAAATATTTGGGAAATGAAGATTGGTATTGGTTGGCAACAGCAAACGGGTTTTCGGTGATCACCAGATAATCGCCGGGGAAAAAGAGAAACGATTCATCTGTTATTTTGGTGCTGCTTTCAACAACACCGGTTTCAGCATCAATTTGCAGCAGGTCCAGAAATTGAAGATCTGTGATTTGATTTCCCAAATGAAACAATTCAATAAAGTCGTAACCATTTTCATAGGGATTGAAAAGCACCTCGTTGAAAGTAATCATCTGCTCCCGGATACTGTCTGCAATACCGAATCGTTCCGAAGTATTGGCTGCGATACTATTACCTGCGCAGTCGGTTATGTTGTTGACTGTAATGGTATAAATGGTTCCTCCTGCGAATGGTGTTGGGAATACCACCTGTACAGTATTCAATGCCTGATCTGTAAAAAAAACAGAATCGATTTGCAGGCCCGGGCAATTGAAAGATGCAAGGTTACTTATAGCATCGGAAGCCAACGGTTCATTAAAAACAAGAATCACTCCGGATGAGTCGGGGCACCACGCTCTGATTAGCAAAGGTGGTTGGTCGTCGGTAATTGTTCCTGAAATACTGTTTGGCAACCCGGGTGTACCACCTGCTAATGCCTCCGAGGGAGCCCAATTGGATGCAATGGCACAATCGAAAAAATTATCGATGCGTTCCAGTGACCAGCCGCCATCTTTTTTGAATGAGGAACCATACCACGAATCGCTGTACGTAACGGAATCGACCGGGTATCCAAGGGGATTCCGCAGTGCAATTTTTTCGCCGGTATTGGTAAGCGATAACGATGAAACCGCAGCACATGTTCCAAAGGCTGAAAGCAAAGATGAGTTAGTCGTGGAGCAAACAATTACGAATGAATCGGGGAGTAACACGATGGCCGGTAGTTGCCGGCTGCTGCCATCGAATAAAATCCAGCCATTCAAGTTAATTGGTGCAGAGCTGCGATTATACAGTTCCACAAATTCGGCTTCGGGCAAACCAACAACCGGGTCGGGGTCAGCCAGAATTTCGGTGATAATGATTTCAGCACCGTTGGATGTTGATAAAATTGGCTGTGAATAAGATTTTTGAACACAGACAGTTGATAGCAGGCAAAATGCCGCGAGTGAAGTGAAAAATTTCATCTTGAAAAGAGTTTAAAAAGTTTAACGATTCAAAAATAAATAAAATAATTCAATCTGCAAAAACAAAATTAATTCTACTATCTTTGACAGTACCATGGATCAGCTCAACTATTATCTTCATTACACTTTATTCACCCTTGGAAAGGTGGAGTTTTCTTTGTTGGGGATTTTCAAATTTTTGATGGCAATAGTCATTTTAATATGGCTTTCCTGGAAATTGAAGGATCTGTTGGTGAAACGGATTTTAGTGCGCTACAATGATGATATTGGTGTTAGACAGGCACTGGCAACTATTGCACGTTACATTTTTGTGGTTACCGGACTTTTCGTAATCGTACATTCAAGTGGTATCGATTTAAGCGGTCTGGCTTTGTTGGGTGGTGCTTTGGGAGTAGGTATTGGATTTGGTTTGCAAAATATCACCAATAATTTTGTGAGTGGTGTAGTGATTTTACTCGAACGACCGGTCAAAGTAGGCGACCGGATTGAAGTGAGTGGCACCACCGGCGATGTAGTTAAAATATCAGCACGGGCAACTACGGTTGTTACCAATGATGGTATCAGCGTAATTATTCCCAATTCAGAACTGGTTTCGACAAGGGTAACAAATTGGAGCTTGACAGGCAAGATGGTTCGTTTTAAGATCCCGGTGCCGGTAGCTTATGGTACGGATCAGGATTTGGTATTGAAATTACTGATGGAAGTTGCAGCCGAAGATCCCAATGTTGCCACTGATCCGGTGCCATCGATCAGATTGAGTCAGTTTGGCTCCAATTCTTTGGTTTTTGAATTGGTCATTTGGACCTCCAAACTGATGCACAGGCAGGGGATGATGCGTAGCAGAATTAATCAGGCGGTATATCGGAAGTTTGCTCAACATAATATCGAAATTCCATTACCCAAGATGGATATTCAGGTTAAGAATAGCCCTCAACCCAAAGATTCCTGAAGTAATTCTTGGGGAGTTGGGATTGGTTCCTATTCACTAAAACTGTAGCTTTGCCTTTAAAATTATCAAACTTATGAAAGTGGCCGTTGTGGGTGCTACCGGGTTGGTTGGTACCATTCTATTAAAAGTATTGGAAGAACAAAATTTCCCGGTAACGGAACTAATTCCTGTGGCAACAGAGAAGTCTGTTGGTAAGGAAATAAAGTATATGGGAAAATCATATAAAATTGTTTCCATGGAAGATGCGATCCGCCAAAAACCGGATCTCGCTCTTTTCTCAGCCGGAGGGAATACCTCATTGCAATGGGCACCGGAATTTGCGAAAGTAGGCACTGTGGTAATCGATAATTCATCAGCCTGGCGAATGGACCCCGATAAAAAACTGATTGTACCGGAAATTAATGCAGATGCACTTACAGCTGATGATAAAATTATTGCCAATCCGAATTGTTCAACCATTCAAATGGTGATGGCATTGGCTCCTTTACATAAAATGTATGGAGTCAGAAGAATTGTCGTTTCAACTTATCAGTCGGTAACTGGCACCGGTGCTAAAGCATTGCAGCAACTCGAGGATGAGAATATCGGAAAATCCACGGAAATGGTTTACAATTATCCTATTCACCGAAATGTTATTCCACAATGTAATGTATTTACCGATAATGGTTATACCAAAGAAGAGATGAAAATGGTGAATGAAACACGTAAAATTTTGCGTGATGATTCCATTCGCATTACATCCACAACGGTTCGTGTGCCTGTGAAAGGTGGCCATTCAGAAGCGGTGAATGTAGAGTTGGGAAAAGAATTTACTATTGAAGACATTCGTGCATTACTGGAGAAAACACCGGGTATAAAAGTGGTTGATGATCCTGCCACGAACCAATATCCGATGCCTATTCATGCAGAGGGAAAAGATGATGTATTTGTCGGCCGAATTCGTCGCGACGACAGTCAGCCCAACACACTGAATTTATGGATTGTTGCCGATAATCTGAGAAAAGGTGCAGCTACCAATGCGGTGCAGATTGCAAGTTGGATGGTGAAGCATCACTTGGTAGGAAAGCAGACAGCATAATCTCAAAAAAATTGTAACATACAAGTAGTATTCGTTGGTATCAATCGGGAATGAGACAAATATTCATCAAGAAAAAATTTGGTCCGAAGTCGGTTCGCTGGCGTTTGCATGAAACCTCACGCATAGAAAGTTTCACCGATTCGGTTTTTGCATTTGCCGTAACATTGCTGGTAGTTTCACTTGAGGTACCTGAAACGTTTAAAGAGCTTTCCTTGTCGTTGAGTTCGATGTTCGGATTTGCGATTTGTTTTATGATGATCATGTTGATCTGGTTCGAGCAATATATTTTTTTCAGAAAGTACGGATTGCAGGATACCAAAACTATTCTGCTAAATTGCATTTTGCTTTTTGTAGTCCTGTTTTATGTGTATCCCTTAAAATTCTTATTTGGATTTCTCACCAGTGGAAATAAGGTGGAGCATCCCGATGGTTCGGTTGTTTACAGGTTTACCAATGATGGCGAAATTGGTCAGTTAATGGTAATTTATGGAGTTGGTTTTATGGTCCTCTATGGTGTTTTTTTTATGATGAACCACCATGCATGGAAGCTACGTGATGAATTAAAGCTGAACAAACTGGAGGTGTTTAATACCCGAACCGCCATGATGGGAAATGGAATTATGGTGCTGATCGGAACATTATCTGTAACATTCGCACTTCTTGATTTAAGCTCCAAATCGGCATATGCTTTTTTATCGGGTATGTGCTATGCATTAATCGGGCCCTCGCTGGGATTATTATACAATCGAAGTGCCAAGAAAATCAAAAAGCTATTTACGCAAGAAGAAATTGATGAAGTAGCAAATCAGGTGCTAACGATAACGGTTTCGGAAACTGGTTCCAAACCCAAATAGTGGCAAGTGCCACCCTGAGCTAAGTCGATGGGCGCTGCCCTGAGTCCGCCGGTTGGCGGATCGAAGGGTTGAAAGTTGTAGGTTGAAAGTTGTAAGTTGGGGGGGGGGATTAAGGCAGAATGAAATTTCGTTTTTCACTTATGATTTTTTTGTTGCTGCTAAAGTTGCAGGTTTGCCGTTCTCAAGATGTTTTTTTGAATTTTGATTAATGAGAAATGAATATTGAATAGTGGCCAACTATTTGGCTTCAGACAAAAAAACCTTAATACTTAATCCTTAATTCTTAATCTTTAATTCTCCGCGTCTCCCAAACTCTGCGTTCAAAAAATAGTCATATGTAATCCGTCATAGGGGGAATTAATCGATGAATATTTATTCAGTATTCTTCATTTATTTTTATGATATAAAATTAAGATCAAGAAAAAGTTAAGCATTGAATGATGCAGTATATTTTTTGACTCAATTTAATCACATGAATATTTTTTTTGAACTAAAAATTTAGTAACTTTGACCATATTGAGCGACTGATTTTGTTGTTCTGTTATTTTTAATGAACACTTTTAGGTTTCAGGAAGAATCAACTTATTAGTAATTCGAACCTTGGTTGTTAGTTAAATTGTTCATAACTAATTTGATTTTTTTTTTTTTTTGCACTAAAAATCATTTTTATCTTCGATTAGTAATTACATAAAAATACAAGTAATTAATTGAAGTGCTTCTTTCCGTGATTTTATTTGGAAAGAATTTTAATGCGAATGCTACCGGCCACATTGCCCCCCTGGACCGATAGCGATTATTACGAGTGATAAAGTATTTTGCCTATCAATATCTGTTGACCGAATTTCTTTGGTGATGTGAGCTATTTGTGGATGTAAGATTTTCGGTGATTCTTAAATTTTAGTTTAACCTGTAAAATTTTACATGATGGAAGCAAACTTAAAATTTGTGCGCAAAAGAAATTCGCAATTGAATTTCTTATCAGGAGTTTTAATTTCTCAAAACAAAAAACAATTGAAAACTCCTCTTTTGTTTTTGATTTTATTTTGGTGCTTTTCATTAAATGCAAATGCGCAATCACCAACAGATGTTACACTATCTGTAAATGCTGGTTCAGGCCTTTTGTATATTGCATTACCAGATTCTAACATGGTTGAAATAGAATTACAAATCGGCACCAAACCGGGTTTGTCAGATGTTTTTTCACAAACATTCACCTTTGATCAAACTACAGGACTTCCTACAGGAATGACCTATTCCAGAAACGGATTAAATACCTATTTGGGATTAGGAGCTATTACACCAAATACGGTGTATGCTTCTAAAGTCAGACTCAAAAGCATCTCCGGAACTTGGGGAGATTGGTATGAGATTATCTCCAATTAACGGGTTCTGATAAAACAATCAGTTTTCATTAAAATTCCAAATGCATTTAAAAGTTAAAAACAGCAAGCCATGAAATTAAAATATATCCTCTTTATAATCATTTTGATAGCCGCATCAAGCAGCTCATTTGCAACCTCCTATACATGGGTTGGAACATCCAGCAGTTGGAATTTAAGCAGCAACTGGTCTCCTTCCGGGATACCGGACTCAGCTGATAATGTGACTATTACCTCCGGCACTTACAGTCCTTTACTTGACGGGAACAGAAAAATCACTAACTTAACGCTTTCTTCCAAAACCATTGATCTCAATGGTTTTTCGTTAACCGTTTATGGCACCGCAACCATGACCTCAGGAACAGTTACAAATGGAACTTTTTATGCCCGTGGAAACCTGGCAAGTTTCAACGGCACGTTGATGGATTGTCCCGTTGATGCTGTTTGTGGTTACATCAGATTATCAGGGAGTACCTTCAATGAAACCGCAGATTTTACGGATTTGGGAGCAGCAACCGGAACTGGAAGTGGTGGATGTACTTTTAACGATGACGTAACCATCACCCACACTGGAACACTTACTTATTTTACCTTAGCAAACACCACAGGCGACACGTTTAATGGTAATGTCACTTTCACCAACTCGAGCAACCGCGAAATACACATCGCTTCTAGCGGAGCAACACTTTTCAATGGCAACGTCATCCTAAACAGTACTTCAAGCGGAGGTATAAGTTTTGCAAGTGGTGGAGGAAGTGCAATATTGGCAAATGGAAAAACCATTTCCATTGGATCATCGGGATTCTCGGCTGATTTTCTGACACTCAAAAACTTCACCCAAAACGGAAGCACAGCACAAACATTAACATTAACCGGTACAGCGGTAGTCAACATGATTGCTGCCACCTTCAATGGTAACATAACCATAACAGCACCCGGAATACTGTTAAAAAACAGCACTTTTAATGGCACGACAACACTAACAAGAAACGGCTCGAGCGGAAATCACCAAAGCGATGGTGGTAATACATTCAATATACTTACATTAAATAATGCTGGTAGTTCCGGACGAGTAAGATGGGCAACCACCTTACCCGACACCTACAATGCAGATGCCACCTTCAATTCCACCGGAGGCCAAGATGTCCAAATAGCCTACTCCGGCGACAATACCTTTGCAGGAAACATTACCACAGGCAGCAACAAGGTAGTCTTTAATACCAGTACCGGAAAAGTTACCTTTACAGGAACTAACAACCAAACATTAAACGGAAGCTACAATTACCCATTCAAAAAGCTGGCGATAAACAAATCATCAGGAACAGTAACTGCAAATACCACTCTGAGTGTAGATGACTCCCTTATATTCATACAAGGAAATTTAATCACCACAAGTACAAACCTACTCACCATGAAGCACGGCTCAACTGCTACCGGTGCTTCGAATAGCAGTTTTGTGAGCGGACCGGTGAAGAAGGTCGGGAACAATGGTTTTAGATTCCCGATTGGAGCTGATTATGAATACAGAATGCTTGAAATGAGCTCACCTTCAACTACCAGTTCGGAATTTACATGTGAATTTATAAGTGATACTACTTTAGCCAATTCGGGGGCAAGAGATACCTCAATTGGTTATATAAACAGAACAGCATATTGGAAATTAAATAGAACAGTTGGAACTTCTCAGGTATATGTAACTTTAAGTTGGGATACTTTAAGCCATTTAGCTGATACCTTTGTAACTATTGCATCCTGGAATGGCAGTATGTGGAAAGATCTTGGCATGAGCATTTTAACTGGAACAAAACTGTCCGGCTCTGTCAAATCAAGTATTGTATCAAGTAGCTATAATGAATTTGCCTTAGGCTATGCGATTTCATCTGCTGCCTTAGGAGGTTGCGATTGTCAAAACATTCAAAGCGCTATATGTTTGGAAAAATGCCTGAATAATGCAACCAGTGGACAAGTTCTTATAATTACATCAAATTTTGAAATTAACGAACCTCTAGTTAATTTACCATTAAATATAAGCACTGGAGTAACCTTAATAGGATCAACTGGAAGTAATAGATATTTAGGATGGTGGAGTGGCAATAGTCCAAAAATAAGCTCAAGTCATACACGGTCATATTTTGCAAACTTTTGTAAGTGTAATAGCCCTCTTGTAGCTGGATGCAATTTGATTCGAAGCGTTTGCAGGCCTCAGGAATTATTTCTTTTCACCATGGAACCTGGTTCTGTTTTTCAGAATATTCGGTTACAAGGAGCAAATTGTCATTTCCACAATAATAATCAGGCTGATTTGCTCTGTGGAGGTATTTATGTTTTTGGTGATGCTTCTTTACTAACTGTTGAAATAAACAATTCTGAAATTTCGTGCTTTAGTTATATGGGAGTGCAATTAACAAACAAAGTTCATGAATTAATTTTCAATAATAATTACGTTCACAAAGTGAAAGGAAAAACTGAGACTATTGGAGTTGGATATGGACTGTGGATGCAAGCTAAAAGCATACAAATATCAGGAAATCCACAATTATTTAATATTACCAATGGAATTTTTGATGACTGCAAAGCTGCCATTGATGGACAAGGTTATCCAGCCGATTGGCTAATTTACAACAATAGTTTTAGTCAACACTTTTTTAGTGAAGATATTAACCGACATAATGATAATAGATTCCGAGGTTACAAAGGGGTTGGAACTTTTGACTATCATTATTGTTATTTTGGAGCTACCTGCCCAGGAAATGGCTTTTATGGTCCACAGCCAAATATTTCAACTTTGACTTGCGAAACAGTCTATAGCAATCCGGTGACCTATGTGGATCAATTTGTAGCTTGCGACGAAGACATTCCTACTAAAATATATGATATTGGCGGAGCAAAATCTTATTTTGTAAATAATATTTTTCACAGAGCTGTAAAAATTGGTGATCTTTCCAGTAACATTAATCTGAATTTTCCTAATAGAGATGTATCTAAGTCTGGATTGGTAGACAATGGTATTTATATACAAAATAATACATTTGCAACCGAACACGTTGAACCGGAGAAACTCGCAACTACAACATTAATGAATAGGGGAGGATATGCACGGATTGCTAATAATTATATAGAAGCTTGTGTTTGGAGCGCTGACCCATATATTGATTTTACGGGAAATAATTTTAATTATAAATTCGGATCATCTATATCTGGAAGTCCTCAGCCCTGTGAAGTTAGCCTTAAATTAAAAACTACAGGCAATGTGGACCTTCCTGAATCAAATACTATATCTCCATACAGAGAAATTTCAAAAATTCAATATATTGAAAAAGGTACTGATTTCAAAATTGCAACACAAAATCCACGAGGTGCAAATGATCAAACTTATATAATAAGATCAAATCCTAACAACGGAACACCGGTTACAGGCTCTTCCACATCAACAATTTCAGGATCTAATTACCATTACGATAATGAGGAAATTACTGACGGGAATACTACCTTAACTACTATCACAGGTTATTCCGATCCGGGATTATATGGAATTGATGTGTTAGCTTTAGATGCTAATATTAAAGGCTCAAGCCCTGATTTTTATTTTGATTTCAAAGCTTCGGACTGGAATCACATTCCTGTGATAGTGAATGACCCAGGAGAAGAACAAGTGCTTTATTTCAATATTAAAGACAGCTTCAAAGAGAATGTCGCAATTGCAAGTACAGGTGTTTTTAAAAGAGCATATTTAAATGATTTACCAATTTGGGAAGAAGATATTGCTGATGGTGGGGATGGCTGGGAATATGTGCGCATTGATTTAAAAGGAACCTCAGAGGTTACATCTACACCAATATTTGAGGCTATACATACTGATGGGAGGCCCAATAAATTAAAATTTAGCATATTTCTGGAGAACGATTTAGTTTCTGCATCCTTGGTACAAGGTGTTGCTGTGTATATAGATGATATTTATATAAAACAAAATGGCAGTTCAACCGCAGATAATTTAGTGCGTGATGGAAGTGTTGAATTGTCTGTTGGTAACTCCAATTGCAATCCGGGAACTAATGGCTGCTTCTGGTATGATGAAGATATTAAAACTTACACATGTTCAACAGCAACGGCGCCATGCAAATTCTATATCAATAGTTTTGAGAGAAAGTCTGGAAACTATGCCCTTATGTTGGAGCTTCCTGTTTTTCCTAAATGTACTACTGATTACAATGCCGCTTCCTCAGGTGAAATTGCTGTTTCTGCAGTGACTGAAATCAATGTAACTGATTTGCTCAGTTGCGAGGACTATTGGGATGATATAACATCAACCTCAAGTTTAGGGTTTACGGAATTCGATGGAACATTAGCCACATACACTGGAGAAAAATTTTATATTGGCAATGATATTGTCATTGGAGCTTCAGAAACTTTGGAATTCTTTGGATGTGAGTTAGCCATTGCTCCGGGTGTTGAAATTAAGATAGAACAGGATGGTGTTTTGAATATTGGAACTCACATTATTAGCTCTCCAGCGGAAACATTAAAAACTAACATTTTCTCCTGTGATGAAATGTGGCAGGGCATTATTGTTGAGGATGGAGGTATTTTAAATATAAATGGATTTATTGCAACAACAGGGTTGAGAAACTGCAAGATCAGCGATGCAGTGGCTGCAATTTATTGCCCGGGAAATAGTTCAGGAACTGATGTGCCAACATTAACACTTATTGCAGTTGATTTTTCAAATAATTTGATTTCGATTGGGGCAGAAAATGTTGATTTAGGAATCGCTGATATTGTAGGTTGCAATTTTAATGCAACCAGTGGAATGCTTACCAAGATACCTCATGACGGTGTGTATCCGCAGAATCATATCAAATTGGAGAACGTATCTGAGTTTTTAATTGGAACAGGGACGTCAATTAATCTTCTGAATGAATTTAGTGGAGTCCAAATGGGTGTTTTTGCTAACGAAAGTAGTCTTAGTGTGAACGGCTCAGTATTTGATAACCTTATAAATTATTCTGTTTCTCCAACTCAAAAAGGAACCGGAATAAATGCTCAAAACAGCACGACAACTCCACGCACTCTTGAAGTGGATTCCCGTTTCCGAAACCTACAACGAGGTATATTTACTAGAGGTAATTTTGATGTAAATATTCACGATTGCGACCAATTCAGGGATATTGATGGCGAAGCGATTTCGATTAATAGCATGAATTATGATAGATCCATAACTATCATTAATAATCTTCAATTTCAGCGAAATAATATTGGTATCAGGGTTTCTGGTGGTAGACTAAATTCGGTAACCATTTCGAATAACCATTTTGATAATTCTGCTTTTGTTGAGACTTCAAATGGGGCATTTCATAATACAGCTATAACTGTGCAGAAGTGGAGTTCGCAACTTGCTAATCCAGTTACAGGTATTACCGAGATATTTGATAATGGCATCTTAAATCACCGAAATGGAATTCATGCGATAAACATTGAGAATGTTCGTATTGGAGGATATGATGGCAGTAACAATCCCCGACCAAATACTATTAGTTACAATTTGAGCAACTCAGCTTTAAGCGAAGCTTTTCATGGAATTTGGATCCAGAATTGTAATAAAGCAGATATACTTGCAAATGACATAGAGAATGATGATCCAACTACTGAAACTAACTTACGTGGAATAGTGGTAGATAACAGTGATAACGCAAATATAGGATCTAACACCATCGGTCAAATGGGAAGAGCGATGCAGTTTGAAGGATTTTGTTTGGGTAATCCAGGTACACAATTGCTCAAAAATGACATGACCGATTTTGAAGTAGGTATCCATTTAGAAAATGGTCAAATTCCAAATCAAGGAACAACAGTACCAAGTATAGTCCCATGGGATAATAAGTGGATAAATGACATCAATGATCCGTCAATGCACAATAAGGTTGATGGACAGTTATTACAGCCAACTCCTATTTCCTGGTATTTTCAAGGTACAGATGGAGATAATGCAGATCCTTTTGTTCCTTCACCGAGAGGACCGAATTTAATATTTCCTGATGATGGTCACAGTGGTGGCACAGTAACTTGTATGAATACAAACAGAATTGGTGAATTTGAAAGGGATTTAGCATTTGGTTCAGTGGCTGCTGATACAATGAGTTTCGAATATTATGAAGATGAACTAAAATATGCTTTCAAGGATTATTTATACGAGTTACTCAAGCAAAACGATTCATTATTGACTTTGGGTTTGCCATCCGATTCGGTATTCCAGCGATTCTTTACTCATATGGATTCCACCAATATTGGAAGCTTTGGCATTATTAGACAGGCTTTGGATTCCAATTTGATTGATACTGCTGAATTTATAAACGATAACATAACTGAAAGTAATAGTATAGAGCTGTACCGGAAATCGGTTAATGAAATTTTGATTAGTAAAATATTTGAAGACATCAATCTGGATGGTTCTGATTCAACACTGCTTGAAAATATTTTTAGTAAACATTGGATTGAAGCAGGCATGGTTATTTATGATGTAGCAGGTATTTTGGGTCAAGAATACCACTCGCCTCAAATTTCCTTTAAAAAACGTCCTAATGACTCTACAAATATGAGTTTGCCTAAATTATCAAAACGAATTGTGAAATTCTCACCAAATCCAACCCGGGATAAAGTTACCATTTTAGGAACGGAAAATACTACCTTTGAAATTGAAATTATTGATATGTATAATCGGGTTTGCTTGAGAAAGACTAACACAAAAGAAATAGATTTGTCGATGTTTGCCAATGGTATTTATTCCATCAGAGTGTTGATGGAAAATGTTCCATATTCAGGGAAGCTCGTCCTGCTAAAATGAAAAGTAAAAGTACAATTTTGTCTGAATAGATTAAATATTTCATGAAGAAGATACTGATTATTCTAATGCTATATGTTTTTAGTGGATCTAGCATTGCCCAAAAAAGAAATGCAGTTTGGTGCTTTGGTGATTCAGCAGGGATAGACTTTTCCAACTTAGGCTCACCACAGGTTTTTAGTACTTCTCTAGATACAAGAGGGTCTTGTGCATCAATTGCTGATACAAGTGGACAGCTACTATTTTATGCTGAAACAAATGGTAATCTAAGTTCCAATTCAACTCAAGTTTATAATTCAATTGGTCAAAAAATGCAGAATGGAGACAGTATCCTTGGACAATTATGGTATCATGAATTGCTAATTCTCCCATTTCCTGGCAACGATTCATTGTATTATTTATTTTCGATAGGGGTTAGCTCTGTTTACGGATTAAAATATTGTGTAATTGATATGAAAGCGAATGGGGGTTAGGTGAAGTGATTCAAAAAAACATCCAGCTACAAAGTTTACCGATGGTGGATTGTTTGACAGCAGTTAAGCATGGAAATGGGAGGGATTGGTGGTTGCTTTTCCGAAGGTGGGATCCTTTTACATTAGATCCAAACAATGAATTTCATTCCTATTTAATTTCACCGGTTGGTATCACAAATTATTTTGTTCAGAATGCTGGATCCGCTATCAGGACAGGAGGAGGCCAAATTTCATTCAATATTGATGGTACTGTTTTTTGCAATTCAACCTGGGCCGATTTAATAGAAGTATTAGACTTCGACAGATGCAGTGCAATAATTTCATTTAATTCAACTATTCAACCTGAACCTACCCCACCACCAAATTTTCAAATTACTTGGAGTAGTACATTTTCTCCGAATAATAGATTTTTATATGTATCAACATCTGGAGCAGATACAAATTACCTTTATCAATTTGATTTAAATTCGCCTAATGTTCTAGCGAGCCGTTTAACCCTAGATACATTTTATGTACCCTCGGTTCAACCTGGAAGCTTAAAATTGGCTCCAGATGGGAAAATTTATCTAAGTTGCGCTTATTATGATGGAATAAGTTTTAACTATCCATACAACAGCACGGAATACAATACCACAAATATGAATCTCAGTGTGATAAATTATCCCGATAGTTTAGGAACGGCTTGTGGTTATGCGCCCTTTAGTTTCTACCTCGGTGGTAAACGCACCTACTGGGGACTCCCCAACAATCCCGATTACGACTTAACCGCACTTACAGGTAGTCCGTGTGATACGCTGGTGGGAATTGGTGATGCTCCGCAAATGCAACAAGCAACCTTAAATGTTTTCTACCACACAGCATGGGAAACAGCATTCATAAATGCTTCGAATCTGAAAGGCAAAATCGGCAAGTTGTTGGTGTATGATATGCAGGGGAAAGTTGTTCATTCGGAGCCGCTTCGGATACAGAATGGGTACTATACCAAAGATTTGTCTATGGCGGGAAATGCTAAAGGGATGTATTTGATTTCGATTCAGACAGAAAAAGAACGACTGACCAAGAAGTTGATGGTGGAGTAATGTGCTAGTGTGCTGATTTGCTGGTGTGCTGATTGTTGTTCCTCAGAAAAAAAGATTTGACTGCTTTTGATTTGGTGATTTGATGATTCGGTTATTTGGTGATGGGTATTCTTTAGTAAAAAGATGTGACTGCACTTTGGTGGCAAGCGCTGCCCTGAGCGTAGCCGAAGGGTTAAAAGTGGCAAGTGTGGTCTTACCTTTCTCTCAAGATTTCGTCTTTCATTTATGATTTATTTTGTGACTGATAAAGTTACTAGTTTTCCGTTCTTAAAATGTTTTTATTGAATAGGTATTAACTAGAAGTGAATAATGAATAATGGCATTTTGATTAAACACTGTATTGATTCTGCCATGAATTCAATTTATCATCTATCATTTATCATCTATCATTTGTAGGCTATTTTTTTCTGCCCAGAAAAAAAATAGCCTACTTCGTTTTTGATGTCAATGGATTGGCCAGACCAGAATATCCCTTGAGATCCATTTTGATGGAGCCGACCAGAATTTCTGCTTCAGCACGAACGACAATTCTGTTTTTGTCGTCGGTGACCCAAATGGTCATGTCTTCTTCTTCTTTAAAAACACGTCCTTCAAGAAGCATTGGACGAAATTTAATGCAATTAAAAGTGCCGAAGGTAGTCTTGATTTTTTCTTTACCAATATACTTAACATTCATGCTAAATACCTCATCATCGAGATATGCATTAATTGGAAATACATCGCCGGCAGCTGCATGTGTAAAATCGAGTGTGCGGGCATAATAAAATGCTGAGACCAAATCCTGAACATATTCAGGAACAGGAACTGTCATTTTTTCGGATGAAGCCGTTTTTTTATAATGGTTAAAAGTTACATTCTGATTAATGGTATAGCCACCTTCATCAACTCTTCTGATAAAAATCCAGGGCATGATTGCTTCGGTATCAATATAACTTTCGTAACGGTCGCGGACTTTAAAAAACCAATCGAAGGCACCTTTTGTTCTTCCGGTACCTACCACATGAAAAGTTTTGCGCGATCCCACGGGATGTAACTCATCTTTAACTTCCAGAATTGCTTCACCGGCATCCATGAAACCATAGTGAATACGATACTTCAAAATTTCACCTGCTTTAAAAGCTTCATTCTTAACATTACGGAATTTATCCTGCGCTGGCGCAGATTGCCATAACAAGATAAATAGCAGAAGGGATTTCAGGTGCAAATATTTCATAAGAAAAGGATATAGCAAATGGTGTTCCAAAAATAAATGCCCTGCTTAGGCTTGATTCTCAGGGTCTTCTGCATTGGTCTCTTCTTCAGTCTCCTCACCTTGCTGAGAAACAGTCTCTGAATCGGAATCTGCTTCACTATCAGGAAATGCTGTATCGCTCACTTCTTCAATTACTGAAGGTTCCTGGTCATCGGAAACAGGTTCGAGTTCAACCGGAATATTCTCTTCAATACCAAGCGGTAGGCCGATTTCATTGGCATCGAGCGATTGAATGTCTTTCAGTTTAGGAAGGTCTTTAACAGAGCGCAATCCAAAGTGATCCATAAAATTTTTGCTGGTAGCATACAATAATGGTTTTCCGGGCCCATCACTTTTACCTGCAATAACAATCAATTCTTTTTCCAGCAATTTTTGAATCGAATAATCGCAACTTACACCACGGATATGCTCCAGTTCAGGTTTCGAGATGGGTTGTTTGTAAGCAATAATAGCCAGTGTTTCGAGTGCTGCTGTAGAGAGACGCTTTTTCTCTTTCAGCTGAAGCATCACATGAATGGTAGCATGAAATTCTTTTTACTCAGAAATTGAAAACCACCGGCAATTTCATTCAATTCATAAGAAAATTCTTCAGATGCATACTTTACTTTGAGCTCATCAGTAATGGCAATGATATCATCTTTTTTCAGATCCCAGCCATAAACAGCCTTAAGACACGAAATCATTTCATCGGGAGTGATGGCCTGTTCAGTAGTGAAAATAAGCGCTTCAATGTGTTGTTTAAGAAGTTTCATTTTTATTATTATTCGATTTTTAAATACTCTAATTTTTGGGGCAAAATATTTTCATTTCCTCTTGACACCTTTTGATAATGCTCAACAGTGTTAATCTCTGCCAGTTCAATTTCAACCAGTCGAAAGCATTTAAAGTTAAATAGCAATTTTTCAACTTTCAACCTTCAACTTATAACTTTCAACTCTTGTAAATCATACTACTACGTTAACAATTCTCCCCGGAACTACAATCACTTTTTTAGGTGTATTCCCTTCTAGATATTTTTTCATTTCAGCCGATTGCAAGACTTCGCTTTCGAGTTGTTCTTTTGTCAGATTTAACGGAAACGTAAGTTTAAATCGTGTTTTGCCATTAACGGAAACAGGATACTCAAACGCATCTTCAACAAGGTATTCAGGATTTACTTCCGGAAAACGGCAGTTGTTACGGATTCGGTATTTCCGGCCAGATGCCACAGTTCTTCGGCAATATGAGGTGCAAAGGGAGAAATAATGATGCTGAGTGGCACCAGAATTTCACGCTTATTGCATTTCAGTTCTGTTAATTCATTTACACAAATCATGAAGGTGCTTACGGATGTGTTGAATGAAAAACGTTCAATATCATCGGTTACTTTCTTAATGGTTCTATGAAGGACTTTCAATTCTGCTTTTGTTGCGGGCTCATCCGATAACTGGAAGTTTCCATTTGCAAAATAGAGTCGCCATAATTTTTTCAGGAAACCACTTACACCTGTAATGCCATTTGTGTTCCATGGTTTACTCTGTTCAATCGGACCCAGGAACATTTCATAAAGTCGCAGACAATCGGCGCCATATTGTTCGATAATCAAATCGGGGCTAACCACATTCCATTTCGACTTCGACATTTTTTCTACTTCATTGCCGCAGATGTATTTCTCATCTTCCAAAATGAATTCTGCGTTTTTAAATTCATCGCGCCAAGCCATAAACGCTTTCACATCGAGTACATTGTTGTTGACAATGTTTACATCCACATGAAGTGCGGTTGTATCATAATTTTTTCTCAGGTTGTATGACACAAATTTTTTCGTTCCATTAATTCGGTATGCAAAGCAGGATGTCCCCTGAATCATTCCCTGATTAATCAATTTTTTTGCAGGTTCCTGAATGGGTATAATTCCAAGATCGAAAAGCACTTTGGTCCAGAATCGAACATAAAGTAAGTGGCCTGTTGCATGTTCAGAACCTCCGAGATACAGATCTACTTCCTTCCAGTAATTCATTGCTTCAGCGGATGCAATTGCTGAATCATTTTGCGCATCCATGTAGCGGAGAAAATACCATGAAGATCCAGCCCATCCCGGCATGGTTGTAAGTTCATATTCGTATATGCCCTGATATTTCCAATAGGTTGCTCTTCCGAGTGGTGGTTCACCGGATTCGGTAGGAAGAAACTTGTTTATTTCAGGAAGTACCAGAGGTAATTCGTTTTCTGGTATTGGATATGGCAATCCGTTTTTATAGTAAATAGGAATAGGCTCACCCCAATAGCGCTGACGTCCGAAAACAGCATCTCGTAAACGATAGTTAATTCTTTTTTCTCCCTTTCCAGCAGCAGCAATTTTATCAATAGCTTTTGAAATTGCTTCTTTGGCAGTGAGACCATTCAGGAAATCACTGTTCACCATGATGCCGTCCTTCGACTCATAAGCATCCTGAGAAAGGTCTCCACCCTGAAGGACTTCTTTTATTTCAATTCCAAAATGTTTGGCAAATGCATAGTCGCGGCTATCATGTCCGGGTACTGCCATTACAGCACCGGTTCCATATCCGGCAAGCACATAGTCGCCAACCCAGATCTGAATTTTTTCTCCTGTAAAAGGATGTATCACATAACTTCCGGTAAACTGGCCTGTAATTTTTTTAACATCGGCCATCCGTTCCCGCTCCGAGCGGTTTTTTGCATAGCTGATATAGTCGTCGACTAATTTCGTAAATTCGAAGGTCGTTAGTGATGCTACCAGTTCATGTTCCGGTGCAATGGTTACGAAAGTAACTCCAAAGATTGTATCGGGGCGGGTAGTAAATACTTCTATGAATTCTTTTTTGCCATCAATCTGAAAACGAATCAATGCGCCTTCCGATTTCCCGATCCAGTTGCGTTGTGCTTCTTTCAGAGAATCACTCCAGTCGATGGTATCCAAACCTGTGAGTAACCGTTCGGCATATGCACTGATGCGAAGACTCCACTGCTTCATTTTTTACGTTCCACAGGATACCCACCTCGTTCCGAAACACCATCTTTCACTTCTTCATTAGCTAAAACAGTTCCCAGTGCAGGACACCAGTTCACCATTGCTTCCGAGAGGTAAGCCAACCGATAGTTCAGCAAAATATTTTGTTGCTCCTGTTCTGAAAATGATTTCCATTGAGCAGCCGTAAACGGTTCGCCGGGTTCACAGCACGCATTAACGGAGGCATTACCTTTTGCAGCAAAGTGATTTAACAAAGTTGCAATAGGTTCTGCTTTTTGTGAATCGTTATTGAACCATGAATCAAATAATTTTAAGAAGATCCATTGCGTCCATTTGTAATATGCAGGGTCGCAGGTGCGTACTTCCCTCGACCAGTCGAATGAGAATCCGATGCGATCGAGTTGTTCGCGGTAACGGCCAATATTTGCCTGCGTAGTAACTGCAGGATGTTGTCCGGTTTGAATAGCATATTGCTCGGCCGGTAATCCAAAGGCATCATAGCCCATTGGGTGCAGCACATTAAAACCTTTTTGTTTTTTGTAACGCGAAAAAATATCGGAGGCGATATATCCTAATGGGTGACCGACATGTAATCCGGCACCGGAAGGGTAAGGAAACATATCGAGCACATAATATTTTGGAAGAGCAGGATTTTCAACAACCTTATAAGTTTGTTGTTCTTTCCAGTGCGCCTGCCAGCGAGTTTCAATATCAATAAAATTATAATCCATAAAATGAACAGAGCAATAATCCTGACTAGTGGTTCGGGATGACTCCCGTAATGAGTGGCCGGGGCAACAGCTGAACCCCGGAAAAATGAGGGTACGAAGATAGGAAAAAGGGAGGTTGTCTGATCACGGAATTGTTAATAATCCATTCAATTCGTGCTTAGAAAGGAGGGATAAATGCAGTAAAAAAGCTACTTTTGCGCCATCTTAATCCGTAAATGGCACCAGAAGGTAACAAAATGGCCCGGAAAACCCTCCGGACCTCCTATATTTCGACTGTAGTCAGCATTTCGCTGGTACTTTTTATGATTGGTACACTTGGCGTACTGGTTTTGCATGCCCGTAAAGTTTCCAATTATGTGAAAGAGAATATTCAATTGTCGGTTATGCTGTTGCCCGATGCGGGAATGTCACAGGTTGAAAGCTTACTGAAGGTTTTAGAGAAATCGGAGTATGTCAAATCGGCAACCTATGTTACTAAAGATGAGGCTGCTGCGAAGTTAAAGGAAGATTTGGGTGAAGATTTCGTGGAGTTTTTGGGCTACAATCCGCTGTTAGGGTCCATTGATGTGAAGATGAAAGCACAATATGCTGATTCTGAAAATATTGCAGCATTAAAAGCTAAGATTACAGCTTCATCCGTGGTGAAGGAGGTTTACTATCAGCAATCGTTACTGGATGATATTAACAAAAACATGAAAACGTTGGCCCTGGTAATTCTGGGATTCAGCGCCTTACTCTTTTTTATTGCAGCTGCACTGATCAATAATACCATTCGTTTGGCATTATATTCCAGACGCTTGCTTATAAAAAGTATGAAACTGGTAGGCGCAACCCGTGGATTTATCCGCAAACCGTTTGTAATCAGTGGCATCATGCAGGGTATTTACGGAGCCATAATTGCGAATTTATTGTTGCTGGGATTATTGTATTTCGCCAAGAAGGAAATTCCGGATCTGGTTGAAATACAAGACTATGAGATGGTGCTTACCCTAATGGGAGGGGTCATTCTGGCTGGAATATTTATTTCGGGAGTTAGTACTTTCTTCGCTGTTAACAAGTATCTTAGCCGGAATACACAGGATTTATATTAATAAACGATAGGATCATTAATAAGACAACCATGTCAAAAGAAAAAGTAAAAGCAGATTTTGCTTTCGGAAAGATTAACTACACGTTGATGCTTTCGGGATTAGGAATGATAATTTTAGGCTTCTTCCTCATGTCGGGTGGTGGTACTAAAGATCCGAATGTTTTCAGTGAAGAAGTTTTTAGTCCCTTGCGTATTACTGTTGCTCCACTTTTGGTGTTAGCAGGTTTCGCACTGGAGATTTATGCCATTGTAAAAAAAGCTAAAGACTAATCCGGAGTTATGACCTTACTGGAGGCCATCGTATTAGGTATTGTTGAAGGTATTACCGAATTCCTGCCGATTTCATCAACGGGACACATGATTATTGCCTCTTCGCTGATGGGAATCGCTGAAGATAGTTTTACCAAAACATTTACGGTTTCCATTCAGTTCGGAGCAATTTTATCGGTGCTGTTTCTCTATTGGAAACGTTTTTTTCAGTCGATGGATTTTTATTATAAATTGTTTGTTGCCTTTTTACCGGCAGTAATTTTCGGAAAATTATTGAATGATTTTATTGATTCGTTACTGGGAAATGTTGCTGTGGTAGCCTATACCTTACTTGCCGGAGGAATCTTTCTGATATTTATGGATCATCTGATCAAAGAGAAAAAAGAAGGCGAAGAAGATGCTCCGATTACCTATTTAACTGCATTCAAAATCGGGATGTTTCAGGTTATTGCTATGATACCCGGAGTATCGCGTTCCGCAGCTACAATCATTGGTGGTTTAACACAGGGACTAACCCGCAAAACTGCAGCGGAGTTTTCATTTTTTCTGGCAGTGCCTACCATGTTTGCCGCAACTGTTTATAAAGTTTATGAATTTTATAAATCGGGAGTTACGGTTGAAGAAGGACAAATTACTTTGCTGGTTGTAGGAAATATTGTTGCTTTTATTGTAGCTGTTTTAGCTATCAAATCGTTTATCGGTATCGTCACCAAGTATGGATTAAAGGTGTATGGATATTACCGGATTGCCGTGGGAGTTTTAATTATTGTGCTCATGGTTATGGGTGTCGACTTACAAATTGTCGATTAACAACATGGATTTCGAAAAGGGAGAAGTACTCCTGTTTGATAAGCCACTCAAGTGGACTTCATTCGATTTGGTTCGGAAGGTTCGCGGTTTGATCAGAATAAAAAAGGTGGGTCATGCAGGAACGCTGGATCCATTGGCAACGGGGTTGATGATAATCTGCACCGGAAAGATGACCAAGCAAATTGATACTTTTCAGGCGCAGATAAAAGAATATACCGGCACGTTTAAATTAGGGGCTACCACACCATGTTATGATATGGAGCAGCCGGAAGATGCCACTTTTCCAACGGAACATATCAGTGAGCAAATGATTCGGGAAATGGTGAATCAATTTACCGGAGTGATTTCGCAAATGCCACCACCGCACAGTGCGGTAAAAGTTGATGGGAAACGTGCTTATGAGCTGGCTCGGAAAGGCAAGGAGGTGGTGATGAAACCGAGGGAGGTGACCATTGAAGCTTTTGAAATTACCGGAATCAATATGCCGGAAGTAAGCTTCCGGATTGTTTGTTCCAAGGGGACTTACATCAGGTCGATAGCACATGATTTTGGGATGGCTTTGGGATCGGGGGCATACCTGACCTCGCTTTGCCGAACCCGTATAGGGGAATTCCGGTTGGAGGATGCTATGCAGTTAACCGATTTTTCGACATTAGTTTCTGCGCAAAACACTAAAAGTGAATAAATTACGATTGATCTAAGTGGTATGTTGAACAGTGTCGGCCTTTTCGTTTGCAGGCTCAGTATCAAATAATTGAGGCATTTGGTCGAAAAAGGTCTTTCTTGACGTATCTTTGCACCCCGATATAAAGAAATCCGTAAATTATCTTTAATCAATCATTATGAAACTTTCTCAATTCAAATTCAACATCAGTGACAGCCTTTTGGCTACGCATCCTTCATCGAGTCGTGATGAGTCACGTTTAATGGTAGTCGATCGCAAAACAGGAAAGATCGAGCACAAAGTATTTAAAGATATCATCAATTATTTCGGAGAAGATGATTGCATGATCCTGAATAACACCCGGGTTTTCCCTGCTCGTTTATATGGCAACAAGGAAAAAACCGGAGCAAAGATCGAAGTATTTTTACTTCGTGAATTAAATAAGGAAAGCAAGCTTTGGGATGTATTGGTTGACCCTGCAAGAAAAATCAGAATCGGAAATAAACTTTACTTCGGAGAGAATGATATGTTGGTTGCTGAGGTAATCGACAATACCACTTCAAGAGGTCGAACACTTCGTTTTTTATTCGATGGTACAGCTGAAGAGTTTCGCAAAACAATTGAGAGTTTAGGACATACTCCATTGCCGAAATATATCAAGAGAAAAGCAGAACCTGCAGATAAAGAACGTTATCAGACGGTTTATGCAAAGCATGAAGGCGCAGTTGCTGCTCCAACAGCAGGATTGCATTTTAGCCGTGAATTGCTGAAGCGTCTCGAGCTGAAAGGTGTGAATATGGCAGAGGTTACTTTGCATGTCGGACTTGGCACATTCCGTCCGGTTGAGGTGGAAGATTTAACCAAGCACAAGATGGATTCTGAGCAATTCATTATTCAGGCTGATGCTGCCGACACGGTTAACAAAGCACGTGCTAAGAAGAAACTTATTTGTGCAGTTGGTACTACCAGTATGCGTGCTGTTGAATCATCGGTATCTACAACCGGTGAATTGAAGCCTGCATCAGGATGGACAAATAAATTTATTTTTCCTCCTTACGATTTCAGTGTTGCAAATTGTATGATTACGAATTTCCATATGCCTGAATCAACATTGTTAATGATGACAGCGGCATTTGGCGGATACGATTTGATCATGCATGCTTACAAAGTAGCGGTAAAAGAAAAATACCGTTTCTTCAGTTATGGCGATGCGATGCTCATTCTGTAAGAGGCTTCTTACGGATGTGATCCATTCAGTATTATTTTCAGAAAAACCGATTTGAAAAAATCTGCAATTATTGTTGCCGGTGGAACCGGAGTGAGGATGGGCAGTGATGTCCCCAAGCAATTTTTGCTCCTTAACGATATTCCGGTTTTAATAAGAACACTTCAGCTTTTTCATGCTGTAGCAGATGAAGTAGTTTTGGTTTTG
The DNA here is from genome assembly GCA_016713525.1 of Bacteroidota bacterium. Classification (GTDB taxonomy): domain Bacteria; phylum Bacteroidota; class Bacteroidia; order AKYH767-A; family OLB10; genus JADKJB01. The sequence goes on from JADJOZ010000033.1 coordinate 446,088, forward strand.
CCCCAGGCACATTTTGATTATTGGGAAAAGCTGAGAAATCAGTTTAGTATCAATAAAACTGATTATCAACTAGTTGCTGGCGGCTCATCCCGAACGGAATCGGTAATAAACGGTTTAGAAAAGGTGAATAGTCCGGGTTTGGTTGCCATTCATGATGCGGTTCGGCCCTTAGTTTCGAAGGAGTTGATTTCACACGCTTTCGAAACTGCAGCAAAATACGGGAGTGCTATCCCAGTTATCCCCGTAAGGGAAACCCTGAGGAAAGTTGAAAATAGTAGCTCGATTGTAGTTGACAGGGAGCAGTACAGATTGGTACAAACTCCGCAATGCTTTGATATAGAATTAATTAAGAAAGCTTATCAGCAATTTTCGAGTAATACATTATTCACCGATGATGCGGGTGTTTATGAAGCTGCAGGAAATACTGTTCACTTGATTGAAGGCGAGCATTCGAACATAAAAATTACTTTTCCGGCCGACCTCATTTTTGCTTCGGCGTGGCTAAATGCCAGATTTTCGTAATAGTATTCAACTTTAGACCTCATTTATAATTCTCAGGTAGTACTTTTACAGAACGGGAAACGTTTCCATTGCATTTACGTATAAGGGTAGTCGGTAGCGGGCACACTTGATTTGAACATCAAAATGTTAGTAATCAATATGCTGTAGCGAACCTTACACCGGCTTTCTTTTACTAATCTTGCATTGCTGAAAAAATGAGGGGAGAAAAAGGATATTTTATTGGAATCGTAACGGCTTTTTTCATGCTGTTCACATTGTTGTTGCAAGCACAGGTTGCGCCTGATTCTGTGACGACGCAGGTTTCTATTCCTGTTATTTCTTCTGAAGCGCCTCAACCAATAAGGGAAATTATTGTAGATACCATAGGTGGTATTGTTTATCGTGAGCAGGATATCAGAGCCGGGCTATTGTATGATGCTGAGCGGGGTGCGGTTGTATGGCAGAAGGATATGTATTATGCTTATCCGATTGCATCGCTCACCAAGATGATGGTTGCTTTGTTAACGGTTGATGATATCAGAGCGGGCAAACGCGATTGGTCGGATGAGGTTGTAGTTGATCGTGTTTACAAAAAGAGCAGACGCAGCCGCCATGTTTATAAAACTACAGAAACGTATACGCTTGAATCGTTAGTACAGCTTGCTATGATACCATCCAACAATCAGGCATGTGTTGATATAGGGAAATATCTGGATGGCGATTTAGAGACTTTTGTAAAGCGAATGAATGCCCGTGCACTTTCATTGGGAATGAAGAATACTTTTTATTCCAATCCATCGGGATTACCCGGTGTAGTGAAAGAAGTTGACAACAGTGCATCGCCACATGATTTGTTATTACTTGCTCTGGAGATGATCAAGTATGAAGAGATTTTAAAAATTACCTCAATCGGATATGCTGAGGTAACAAATGATAAACGTACGGGAGTTTTCAGAAACCACAATCACCTGGTTATTGATTATGAGAATGATGTTGATGGATTGAAAACCGGATATACCAAGCGTGCGAAATTTTGTCTGGTAGCAACATCCAAAAAAGATGGTCACCGGTTAATCAGTATTGTTTTGGGTGTTGACGGACCTTATCTTCGGAATGAAATTGTGGCTACGATGCTTAACAATTATTATGAAAAGATTGGTTGCGGCGCGATGATACCAACCAATGGTGGTCCTGTAGCAAGGAAGAGTATTGTCAGCAATCCGCTGGTAGAAGAATTTAAGGCTGAATCGGACAGTAATGTTACTTATAAAACGGTGTGGACGAAGAAAAAGAAAACACACACTGTTCGTGGTGGAGAAACTTTATCGGGCATTTCGGCGAAGTACAATGTTTCGATGGCACAGGTAAAGAAGTGGAACCGGATGAAAACCACTAAAGTTTTAAAAGGACAAAAGCTTTTGGTTTATGTGAATACTCCGGTGAAGGTTGCAATCAGAAATGAAAATTTACTTGATAATGAAGATGAAGCATCTGCACAGTCGGTTGATGGAGAATCGCCGGCAATAGCAGCAAAAATAGATATGCCTCAGAGCAGTGATGACAGTACTGCAGAGAAGGAAGCTCCGGTAGCAAAGAAAGTTTCTGAACCAACAAAAAAAGCGAGTTTATCAGCTGCGCCCAAAAAGGCACCTGCAAAATCAACTACCAAAGCAAGTGCTGCAAAACCGACACCGAAACCGGTTCGTCAGTATGTTTACCATATCGTTCAGCCGGGCGATACTTTATGGAGCATTGCACAACGGTATGATGGAATTTCTGTGGATGATTTAAAGCGGGTAAATAACATTCACAATTCGAAAAGTCTGAAGCCCGGAACCAAGCTTAAGATAAAAGTCAAGGCCTGATTTTTATTTCTTTTTCTTGTGCTTGATATATCCTTTTGAAAGCGCAAAAAAGGCCAGTCCAACCATATTCTTAGCACGTGTTTTAACCATTATATTATTTCTGTGTGTCTCAACTGTTTTATTGGTTAGCGATAATTTATCAGCTATTTCTTTGGTTGAAAGTTGCTGACAGATAAGCAGCAGGATTTCGGCTTCTCTATCAGAAAGTTTATTAGGATTGTTAAAATGATCTTCGAAGCCATCGGCTTTAACATAGTCGTAGTCAAAATATTCAGAGACTTCATCGGGAACGAGAATTTTATCATTCATCACCCAATCGATTGCATGCAATAGGGGCCGGTGATCGGTATTTTTATGCATGAAGCCATTTATTCCGGCATTAAAAAGCTGAAGAATACTGAGTTTATCTTCGAGCATGGAGAGGATAATAATTTTAATTTTGGTATTCTTTTTCCTGATAATGGACGTTGTTCCAAGGCCATTTAGTTTAGGCATTTTAGCATCCATAAAAATAAGGTCAACGTCTGTCAGCTCACATAAATCGAGCACCTCACTTCCGTTTGAGGCATGCAAAATTGAGCCGGCAATTCCAAGTCGGTTAAGAGCCTGCTCGAGACCGTCCCGGTAAATAGGATGATCATCTGCAAGGATGATGTTAATCAGTCGCATAAAAGATACTAATAGGCAGCAAGCCTCAATTTGAGGACAGATATTCCTGCTCTCATCCAAAAGTGGTCAGGGGGAATGACTACGGGGGGGATGAAAGTAGTTTATTACAGCACCTAAAAGTAGAGAAAAGGAAATAAAGTTCCAAATTTTTAGTTGTAAAGAATGATAATTTACACATTAATTACCGATTCGTTACCTTTGTAAATCGAATGTTAATCAAAATATTATGAAAAAAACGGTGTTGTTTGTTGTTGGAATGTTGCTAACAACTCATATTGTGTTTGCTCAAAAGAAGAAAGAGCCATTGGTAATTCCTGACCTGCCCACGAATACGGAAACAGGATTGTTCAATTATTCGGAGGTAATAGAAGTGCCTTCTGTGACTAAGGCAGAATTATATAAACGTGCTTTAGCATGGGCAAACACCTATTTTAAAAATCCAACGGATGTAATCCGGGAAAAAAATGAAGAAACGGGTGTGATTTTATGTAAGGCCAGATTCAGAATTATGAATGAAGCAGATAAGGATGGGGTTGCCACAAATGCAGGTGATGTGATGTACAGTCTGACCATCAGCTTAAAGGAAGGGAAATACAAGTATGAGCTCACCAAATTTAACTGGCAGCAAAAATCGGCATTCCCCATTGAGCGCTGGAAGGATATCAATTCACCCTCTTTCATTCCTGCATATGCCTATTACCTGAAACAGGCAGATGACAAGGCAAAAGAAATCACTGCAAGTCTGAAAAAGGGCATGTTGACCACTGAAAAGAAAGCGAATACAGACTGGTAATTAAGAATTTATTTCTGCAATTTTTTTACAATTGCCATCAATGAAACACCAACCGGTAGTGAGAGTCCTGATTTAAGAATCGGATTTTCGGCATTAAATATTTTGTAAAATATTGAATTTATCATCCCTGATTTACCCATAATTTCAAAATCAGATCCGGTGCTATCGCTTTGTTTTTTTGCTAGTAATTTACTGATAGTTAAACGGAATAAAGCAATAGGGAAAAACAGGAAAAAATTGAAATAGCTATTAAAAACAACTTTTAAAGGCAATGTTTCAAACAATTTCAATAAATTCTTGCGGGTATATCTGCGGAAGTGGTGATTAATTTCATCGTGGTGACTCCATAAAAACATGAATGCCGGAACAGTGACAAAAACATGTCCGTTTTCGCGACAAACGCGCAACATTTCATTCACTCCTGTTTGGTCATCTTCGATGTGTTCAATTACATCAAAGCAACAAATGAGATCGAACGAATTCTCTTCGAATGGAAGTTCCAGGATAGAAGCATTTAGAGCTTTTATGCCAGTTTTTTCTTCCAGCAACTGACAACAATCTTTATCATATTCAAGAGAAGTGACGGTTCCATATTTATCGAGCATTTGACTGGTAGCTCCGGTAGCAACACCAATATTTAATATGTTTAATACTTTACCGGGGTTGCGGGAAATATGTTTTTTAATTTGCGATTCAAGAATATTCAGCCGTGCAGTAAAAAACCAATGGTTTCTTTCCAGGTGATAATACTCTTCATAATACTTTTTATCCATCGATACTTTCTTTGTGAACGATTCGTTCTCTGACAATAAATAAGGGTCGGTTTTTTACCTGAAAGAAGATGCGTAAAACATATTCTCCGATTAATCCCAGTGACAATAACTGAATTCCACCGAATAGAATTATAACAAACAATAATGCGGTGAATCCCTGAGGAGTACCACCGTAAACAATTTTAATAAATGCGGTATAAGCAAAATAAATTACGGAAAACAGTATGGTGAGTAATCCGAGATTGGTTATAAATTTTATCGGGTAAACACTGAAATTAAAAATTCCATTGAATGCCAGTTCAATCAATCTTTTTAAGGTGTATTTTGATTCACCCGACATACGTTCACTTCTTTCATATTCAATACCAATTTGTTTGTAGCCTACCCAGCTTCTCATTCCTCTGAGGAAACGGCTTTCTTCAGGCATTTTATTCAGATGTTTTGCAACGCGGGTGCTGATAAGTGAAAAATCTCCTGTATCAAGAGGTATATCAATGTAAGAAATTTTCTTTAAGAACCGATAAAAGTTTGCATACATGGTTCTTTTAATGAATGATTCTTTTCTTTTTTTTCTTACGGCATAAACTACATCATAACCATTTTTATAATAACTATAAAGCTCCTCCAGCAATTCAGGTGGATCCTGAAGATCACCATCAATAATAAATATCGCTTCTGTGGCATTAAAGTATTTCAAACCGGCACTTAAAGCTAACTGATGGCCGAAATTCCTTGAAAGAAAAACAGCCTGAAATTTATCATTTTTCATAGCCAATTCCTTCATCAGTACCGGAGTGGCGTCTTTTGAACCATCATCGATTAATATAACTTCAATAGAAATCGGAGTGCTGTCAATGAGCTTTTGCAAGCGGTCGGTTAACTGGTGGAAAACCGACTCTTCATTGTAAAGCGGAACCATTATGTTGACTTGTGGGAGGTTCATTTATTTTAAATTTTGTAAAGGTAAATGTTGTACCTGGCAGTTACAGATTCAAATTTTCTTTCGAACTTCAATCCAATTTCCAATGCATTATTAACAGGGACAGCGGAAAATAAGTACTTCCCGCCAAGTGATTTAACAGCATCTAAATTCAATGATAAGTTATTTATCTGGCATTTCTTCTTTTTATGACAATCCAGGAAACAACATTTTTGTAATTCATCAGAAAAAACGTAACATCTGTTTCCCCAGGTATCAAAGTTTTTGCGGATGAATGCATTTTTATCAAGTTCTGCAGCTATGATTTTTCGAAAAGCATGCTTATAATTCAATGGATAATAGTTCTGATAACTATCAAGCGTGTAGAATCCATTGTATATGGCTACATTAGGTTCCATACCCAGACTCAAAACCCTGTAAGCGGATGGCGGCAAACCAATATATTCTTTAATCTGCTGACATAAATCCTGTGAGTAAACGGCTTCAAAACTATTGAAATTTAAAGTTGATGGTCCTTTTGTTGCCAGATGAATGTAATTTAATTTTATTTCTTTGTTTGCTAAAATCACAAAACAAACCTGTATTGACAGTACAAACCAAAAGAGTTTTTTTGTTGTAACCATATACTTAAACGAGAGACCTATTATCAGGAACCACATTAATGGAATGAGAAATGAAAAACGGGTTAGCTGGAAAGAAGTAATGAAATGGAAGGAATCTTTAAAGGTATATTTTATAAAAGGATAGACTGCAATAAAAACAGCAATCATTGCTACTCCGGCAAATGGAAGTGCAAGCTGAATAAACTTAATGCGATCTTTTCTTATTTGCCACAGCACCAATATTCCAAGAATGTAAATTGGAAATGCAATAAATGAAGCTGAATGGTAATGACCAAAAGAAATTATCTTTATAGTTTGTTTGATTGTGTTTTTCAGGGAATATGGTATTGTAGTCCATTCGGATCGGTGTGACAATACATCTGACGGAAAAATATATGAGCTGATGATATTAATGTTAGCAATCAAGAAAGTGAGAAAGAGCACCGACATTGCTGTATAGTAAGTAAATGGAATTTTATGTGTCAGAATAAAAGTCCGGTACATGGCAAGAACGAATAAAAAGAATAGTATAAAGGGACCAATCATCGCAAAATGAGCGTAGAAAGGGAAGATCAGCAGAATAACCCAATGAAATGGTCTTGATTTCCTGTCCATTATTTTCAGAAATACCCAAAGAATTAATGGAACACCTGCCATGCTTAATCCATACATGGTATAAAATGGTGCCAAAGCAAAAAGGGCAGCAATCATTGCCGCGGATTTATGATTACCTGAGGTAAAGTAATCTTTCATGAACAAATACATTCCTATAAATCCAACCAAATGAATAATGAAGGAATTAAAAACGTATGCCCAAAAGGATGGGAAAATAAGAAACCATAACCTGATAATACTGAATTCGGAATGAAAATAGACCCTGGGCAAGCCATTCATAATGTTTGGTACTATTAATTGAGGGTCAGTGCCAAACAACATTCCTGTTGTCTTTAAAAGATGGAGGTATAAGAAGTCGCTATCAAGATTATCTTTATATAAAACATAGGCATTAGTTCCCATAAGGAGAAAAGGCACATACAACAGTATTAATATCAAAAGTGCTGTTGAAGCAACGAATAAATTATTTTTTGAAAACATAAAGTCTTGAAGTGTTTATCAATCTATAGAAATTTCCAAAAGGAAATTATATATGATAAAGCTTATTTTTGAAGACCCCAAAGATACAATTATTAGCTATAATTCCTATTTTAATGTGTGGCACAAGTGCATCGACCTGCAGTATATGTAGGTGATAATTAGGCTTTTGTGTCTCAGGCCATTCTGGTTATGGTTGTTGTTTGTGGTATGGTCTTTTGAAAGTCGGTTATTTGAGGCAACCACAGTATCCCCGGGGTATTACCTTCTGAAAAATTACCCAACTTTGGAAAATTCATAAAACCGGCACCATTTGAGGTAGCCCACTGAAGCAATTCTCCGGCATTGATTTCGGGATATAACCCGGCAATGGCTTTTAATTCTGCAAGAACAGAAAGCTGGTGATTTGAGGCCAGGCTATCGGTTCCGATGGTGATTTGAGCACCATTATTTCTGAGTAATGCAATATCAGGAATACGGTCTTCGATATACAAGTTTGCCAGTGGACACAGGCAAAACCAGAGTCTGTTTTTCAGATTTTTTGAGAATAGAAACTGCAAATCTTTTCCCTGATAAAAGTATTGTGCACTAACAAAATATTTCCGTTTGCCGGAAAAAACCGGAATGAACGTTGAATAGATTCTGTCGGAAATGGAATGTCACCATAAAAATCAACTCCTGCTTTTTGCATTAATTCATATAACTTTCCTTCATGGTTTTCAAAGAGTTCATTTTCAGTGGAGCTTTCCTGATTATGCAGCGACCAAAGGGTGTCGTTTGCATTTTTATGAGCTGCAATTCTGCTGAATAATTCATCTGAAACAGAATAAGGTGCATGGGGAGTTAAGGAGGCTTCGAGATGTGATGCCCGTGCATTATCGTATAGCCTCAATCCGTTAGTATAAGCTTCATCGGTTGCAGTTTTCCTGATATCGAATAATTCAATGAAGCTGTGATAAACTATTTTGCTTTCCTTTTTAACAATAAAGGAATCGGAAGTATTGCAAATATCGGCAACAGCCATGATGCCATTTTGCCACATGCTTCGATCTGCATTTTTAATGGCATCAAAATCGGGTGAGGGATAATTTTTTCGGGCTTGCAGAAAATCGGAAATAAAACCGTGCAGGCCTTTTTTTTGCGGGATCCGGTTTTCGAGATGTGACAGTTCGAGATGGCAATGCGTGTTGATGAATCCGGGGGAAATGGTACCGGTAACATGTTCATCGACATCCTCTTTTATGGGACCGAAATAATGAATGGTTCCACGATCGTCAAATGTGAGTTGATGGCCGGGTACCAGTTCACCGGTGGGGGTGAGCATGAGATCGGCAGAAATACGTTTCATTTCTCAAAGGTCTGATTTTAAAGGGATACCAGCCAATTGGAAAGCCTTAATTTTGCAATTAATTGGTTGTTAACGCATTAGATCATCATTTTTTGCCGTATCTTTGCAGTTCCATGCAAACCTCCAGACAAGACATCCGATTATTATCGAAGGACGCTTTAACAGCTTATTTCGCCACCATTGGTGAGAAACCATTTCGGGCTAAGCAGGTTTATGAGTGGATCTGGAAAAAATCGGCTCGTTCTTTTGAGGAGATGACGAACTTATCGAAGGAGCTACGGAATGCTTTGGAAGCACATTTTGTGATTAATGCTATTTCTGTTGCAACAAAGCAAACGAGTAATGACCGGACCATCAAAAGTGGGTTCAAGCTGCACGATAGTCACATTATTGAAGGAGTTTTAATTCCTACGGAAGATCGAATGACTGCTTGTGTATCATCACAGGTTGGATGTAGTTTAACATGTAAGTTTTGTGCCACAGGCCGGCTCGATCGTATCCGGAATCTGGATGCTGCAGAGATTTATGATCAGGTAGCGATTATAAAACATCAGGCAGAATCGGCATATGGTATTCCCCTAAGCAATGTTGTTTACATGGGAATGGGTGAGCCGCTTCTAAATTATGCGAATGTGATTGAATCGATTGAACGGATTACTTCGCATGAGGGATTGGGAATGGCGCCTAAGCGGATTACGGTATCAACGGCAGGCATCGCAAAAATGATTAAGAAGCTCGGTGATGATCAGGTAAAATTTAATCTGGCCTTAAGTCTACATGCTGCCAATGATATTAAGCGCGACAAGATTATGCCCATAAATGAACACAATTCGCTTGAGGCATTGAAAGAGGCATTACAATATTTTTATAGCAAGACCAAATCGAGAGTTACTTTGGAGTATATAGTTTTCAAAGGATTTAATGATGAGATATCGGATGCTCGTGAATTGGCAGAATTTTGCAAATCAGTTCCATGTAAAGTTAATCTTATTGAATACAATCCTATAGAAGGAGGTGAATTTACCAATGCCGCTGAAGATAAGATAAATGCCTTTTGGCAGTTTTTAGTAGACAGGAATATCATTGTTAATTTTCGCCGAAGCAGAGGTAAGGATATCGATGCAGCATGCGGGCAGTTAGCAAATAAGCATTAAATACAACACGGTTTCATAACAGGTACAAAAAGCTAAACCGCCCTCTCAATCCATTAAAAGAGGGCGGTTGAAAAGCTTTTCGAAAAGCAGAGGTATCGCTTGCTGCATCCGGATACCTCTATGAAAAGAACAAGTCAAAGGAACGGCAGATAATTTATTCGGTAAATAGCCAATGAGGCATTGTTGGGATAAATTGAGGGAACGAGGGGTATTGACTCGTAATAGCAGTTTTTCCGTATAATCATTTAATTAAGGCCAGGAATTTGGTGAAATAAAAAAAGCCATCTCAACCTTAAATGAGATGGCTTATCAAAACACACATGAATCTTGTTTATGCCAGTTGAAAAGCTGAAGCACTGTGCGACTTAAGTCTATTCAAAGGAATTAAAGATTGTATTCGTTAACAACAGCTAATGAGTGAGATGCCGCCCGGACTGAGGGAACGTAGGCTTTCAGTGAGGTAACGGGCTCGAATTCGTAGTCAACCGGTACATTTTTGGGGTTAATTGAAGCCTGATCCGGGTTCCGGGGGCGGTATTTTGGATAGTAAAAAAGGCATTAGCAGCTGGATCGAGCAGTTGGAGGCGTTCCAGAATGAGTTTCATACCTTTCGACTGATGGCCATTTTTCTTTTCTTTCAGGGGCAATTCAATGCCAACTCCATTGTCGCAAATTTCAATCATCACAGTGCCATCATTCAATTTGTGGAAGTTGAGTATTACCTGACCATTTTTTCTGAGGGCATAATTCCGTGCCAGATGGCATTTTCGACAAAGGGCTGGATGATCATATTCGGAATTTCGATTTCGGTGAGGCCATTTTCACGATCCAGATTAATTTTCCATTGTAACTTATCGCCGAATCGCATTTGTTCGAGGCTCAGGTAATATTCGAGGCGATTAATCTCTTCCTGAACAGGAATAAAACTTTTATCGGCAGCATTTAGATGCATCCGCATGAGTCGCGAAAATTTCGCGAGATAATCGTTAGCTTCATCGGGCTGATGTGAATTTATGAAATGTTGAATACTGTTTAAGGAATTAAATACAAAGTGCGGATTCAGGTTTCCTGCTAAAGCTTTTTGTTGCAGTTCGACTAATTTTTGTTCGTTGCGGTTTTTTTCGAGTTGTTTTTTTTCGGCCAGACTGATTTGTTTTCTAATAAAAAAGAAAACAATGAACAGAAATCCTGCGAAGGTCATCAGATAAAACCACCAGGTGCGGTAGAAAGGAGGAGCAATCTGAAATCTTATCAGTGATTGAGGCCCCCATTTTCCATTCGATATACCAGCTCTCACTTTTATCAGATATTTACCATACCCTGCCGCAGCAAACTCTATTTTCCCTGTGACAAAGTGACCCAGGGTTCATCGTTCAATTGATATTGATATTGAATTCGGGAAGCATTGGCAAAATAAAAAGCACTCAATTTTATGGATAAAGTATGACCACTGAAGGGCACTTCCATATTTTCGTGAGCATAAAGTTTACGGTCACCATACCAGATTTGAATATCATTTATGGGAATAGTTGTGTTGGCAATATTTCGGATGGCATCCGGATTCATCTCCATAAATCCTTCTGATGAAGCTATCCATATTTTATTCGTTGCCGGATCATAATGAATATCATTTATATTTTCAGAAAGCAAACCGTCATCGGGCTTCAGCCATATACTTTCGCCATTGATATGATACAACAAACCGGTCCCTGTTCCTGCGAGGTACTCTTCCTCATGAAAATATATTATACAAGAAGGTTTTTTAAGTTCTGTAAACTGTTTTTCTTTAGCATAAGGAGGTGTATTCTGAATGGTCAACAGGTGAAATCCTTTTGCAGAAAGCAGCGCTGCTGTTGAATCATTGATCCAATTCAGGTCGGCAATATCAGTGCTTTGAAAACCGCCTCCAGGAAACCATTTCCGTTTTTCACGATCTATAATGCAGAGGCCCTTCTGACCGGCAATCCATAGGTTTTCATTCTTATCGATGCTCACATCTCTTATTCGTACATCTCCTGCATTTTGCGTTTCAAATATATGAGTCAATTCACCTGCGGGCAAAAGAGTATTCTTATCATGGAGCTTAACATCATTATCCCAGCCACCTGAATAAATAAATTGATTGCCGGTAAAAATAGTATTGCAAACCAGATAATGAACCTTATAAGGACTGGCCGGAATGTGGAGAACTTCAGAAAATTTTCCATTCAATCTTTGCTCAGAAGTTGCAACTAACAATGTTGTATTATCAACCAATGCCAGATCTTTCACAAATTCAAAATAATCGGGGAAGAATTTCACGGAATTTACTATGGCTGTCGTTTGATCGAGTGTGACCAGTCCGTCATTGGTGCCAAAGAGCATCCATTTTTCATCAGGTTGTACGATAGCATGAATAGAAGTATTCTGGAAATCGGGTGTTTCCGGATACATACGCATATCGATATTGGCAAATAAAAAAATTCCTTTCCCCAGAATAGAAACCCAAATATTTCCTGCACGGTCGCTGTAAATTGTTGCAATCGTTCCTTTATTTAGTCCCATTTTGTCGGAAACATTCACCACATTATTCCCATTGATCATGAACAAATCATTATTCCCCCATATACTGAACCAGATGTTATTGCGTTTATCACGAAGCAAATTAAAAATACGTGATGAGGTGTTTTTGAAAAGCTGTTTAACAACTGTGATTTTATTATTTCTCAAAGAATAAATGGCATTTTCGCTGGCGATTAATAAGGACTCGTCCTCATCTTGTAAAATGGAGAAGCAAGGAATATTCTCGAAGCCTTCAATTGGTATTTTGTGCAATTCGTTATTTTCTAAACGAAACAAACCTTTGGTTGTACCGATTATAAATTCTCCGTTTTTTGTTTTAATTATGTCTACAGGAGCATCTTTTTCAGGAACTGGAATTATAGTTGAGGTGCTGTCGTTTAAGTTCAATGTTTCCAGCAAATTAAATTGATGGATGGAATGAATCTTATTTCCATGCAACTGTAATTCGCCACACATTCTCATAGGTGATTTGTTGACTTGTAAGGTCTTTCCGGATTCATAACTAAAAAGAAAAATTCCTTCGCCTCTGGTGCCGATATACATGTGGGAGGAATCTCTTTCAGTCAGTGAAGTAATTATGGTGGAGATGCCGAGTTCTTCCTGACTATAATTGGTGAAGTTGATTCCATCAAATTTGCTGAGTCCGTTTTCAGTTCCGAACCACATATACCCTTTCTGATCCTGCATGATACAGTACACCGAAGAATTTACTAATCCCTCTTTCGAGGAATAGTGGCTATAGGGATATATTTGTGCCGAACCCGATTTGCACAACAGGATCAGCACAAGCAATATTACCAAAACGGCAGTGTATCTCATCTTCACAACAGTGGCACCGTTCAGGGACGGATCATGAGTGAAAACTTCTTCAGGGCATCAAAGAAAACCGAATTTTTTCGTTTCGACACCGGAACTTTATAGCCATCCTGTAAAGTTACCAGTCCGCCATCTTCATTCGAAAATTCTTTCAGAAAGTGAATGTTGATCATGTAGGATTTATGTGTTCTGATAAATACATCGGCAGGCAAAACGCGTTCGAAATCTTTTAAAGGTTTTGAAATCAGATATTGTTTGCCTTCTCTGGTATAAACGCGGGTGTAATTATCATCGGCATGTAATCGCACGATATTGGCAATTTCTTCAATGGCAAAACCATTCGAATGTGCCAGGGCAATTTTGCTTGCTGTTTCAGTATTTCCTTTTTTTCTGTTATCGAAAAAAGTAGAAATTTTAGCAGTTGCATGTTGCAGCTCGTTGATGCTGATGGGTTTCAGCACGTAATCGAGTACCCCGGCTTTAAGTGCCTGAATGCCAAAATCGATTGAAGCAGAAACAAAAATTACTGCAAACTTTCGGTTAGGGAAGTGATCCAATAAATCGAATCCATTGTATTGCGGCATCAGAATATCGAGAAAAACGACATCGGGATTCAGCTGATCAATCAATCCTTTTGCTTCAGCAACGGAAGCTGCTTCACCGGCGATTGAAATTTCCGGACAGTAATTGGTAAGCATGGAACGGAGATTATCTCTGCCATGTTTTTCATCATCAACCAGTAAGGATTTAAATTTACTCATTTCAAAATTTTTTAACTGTTAAAATCAGATATCCCGGAAAACGGGCAAAAAGTTGTCGAAATATAGTTAAAATGATCATTTCTACTGCAAAATAGTCCATAATTTAGTGTAATTGTACCTTTTTGGTCATTTTAAAGGGCATTTATGGGTAGTTCAGGGATTGAAGCGAACTAAAATTATGTAATTTTGCACCTGTAAAAAATAAAGAATGCGCCACTTAATCTATTCCAAATCAATGCTGGCGGCCATGATGCTGGTCGGTTCAGTTTACTCTTCCATTGCACAGGTACTTATTCCTGACACCCTGCTGTTGAAGCAACACATTACCATTCTGTCTGATGATAAAATGGAGGGCAGAGAGACGGGTACTGCAGGTGAAAAAATGGCTTATGAGTATTTGTCGGCTGAATTTCGCAAAGTTGGATTATTGCCAAAGGGTACAGTGGGTTACATTCAACCATTTCCATTTAATGCCGGTTCCTACATGGGACCTAATAATACTTTACGGATTAAGAAGCAATCTTTTGTTGAAGGTGAACAATTTTATCCGTTAGCCTATTCTGCGAACAAAACATTTTCGGGAGAAATGGTGAATGTAAAGCACGGAGTTTGTGCTCCGGGTATGGATGATTATGCAGGAATGGAAAATCTTAGCGGAAAAGTGTTTGTGATGGAATGCGGGTATCCTGAAGGAATTGATCCACATTCAAAACTTGCAGAGTATGCTGATTTGAGAACACGAATAGATTCTGCTGCTGCCAAAGGAGCTGTTGCTGTGATTTTCATCAACTCAGATAAAGACACCGAAAATCCATCTAAAAAATATTCGAACCGGATTACACCTTCGACATTGCCGGTAATTTTTGCCAACAATGATGTTGCCAAAGCTATGATCGATACCAAACGTGTGTTGGTAACTGGTGTAACGGAAATTCTTAAAAAAGAAAAAACAGGACACAATGTCTTAGGATACATCGATAACAATGCAAAGCAAACAGTTGTTATTGGAGCGCACTACGATCACCTGGGATATGGTGAAGAGGGATCACTTTATCGGGGTGAGCGCGCCATTCACAATGGTGCCGATGACAATGCAAGTGGTACTGCAGGTTTGATAGAGCTGGCACGTATACTTAAAGCATCCAATTACAAATCGAATAATTATTTATTCATTGCTTTTTCCGGTGAAGAAATGGGATTGCTTGGTTCCAACCATCTGGTGAAACATTTTCCGATGCCGGTAGAACAGGTAAACTATATGCTGAATATGGATATGATTGGAAGATTGAAACCTACAGATCCTGTTCTGATTATTAATGGTGCCGGAACTTCTCCTGAATGGAATCCCGCAATTTCAGCTATTGTTATTGATGGTGTGAAGCCTAAAACCACAGAGTCGGGTGTAGGACCAAGTGATCATACCTCGTTTTATCTGAAGGATATTCCGGTGCTGCATTTCTTCTCCGGTACCCATGATGATTATCACAAGCCCAGCGATGATGAGCATAAAATAAATTATGCCGGTCAGCAAAAAATTATGGAGTTCATGCTGCAGATTATTGCTAAACTCGACACTAAAGGCGAAATCGCATTTACTAAAACGAATGATTCTGCCAATGAAGATGCACCTCGTTTTAAAGTAACTTTAGGAGTTGTGCCCGATTATGGTTTCGATGGTGAAGGAATGCGCATTGATGGTGTGAGTGATGGTAAACCTGCACAAAAAGCAGGTCTGAAAGCAGGCGATATTGTAATGCAAATTGGCGATCATAAAGTTGTGGATATGATGAGCTACATGAAAGCACTAGGTAAATTTGCTAAAGGTGACAAGACTACAGTGAAGGTTAAACGTGGTGATCAGTTGCTGGATCAGGCAATTGAATTTTAATAGCAGATAATTGTAAAGCCACTATGAGTACTGGTAGAATAGCCGTAATAGGAGGAGGTAGCTGGGCAACTGCCATTATCAAAATACTTTCTGTTAATTGTGACCAGATTTCCTGGTGGCTGAGAAGTGAAGATGCCGTCAACTTTATTAAGTCACATCATCACAATCCTGTTTATCTGAGTGATGTTGTTATCGATACTAATAAAGTTCATCCAACCAGTTCACTTGATGAAGCTGTAGCAGATGCAAAAATTGTAATTCTTGCAGTTCCTTCGGCATTTCTGAAAGATGTTCTGAAAGATGTTTCCGATTCTATATTCGCCAATAAAATTGTTTTTTCAGCAATCAAAGGAATTGTTCCTGATGATTTATTAATTGTTGGTGAGTTTTTACACCGCCGTTTTCAGATTCCGATTTCTCATATAGGGGTAATCACCGGACCATGTCATGCCGAAGAGGTAGCACTCGAGAAATTAAGTTATCTCACGGTTGCATGTAACGAAACAAAACATGCTGCACTATTAGCCGGATTGATGAATGGAAGGTATATCAAGACCATTGTCTCCGACGATATTTATGGCACGGAATATTCCGCAGTCATCAAAAATATTATTGCCATTGCCAGTGGTATTTGCCATGGTTTAGATACGGCGACAATTTTCAGGCGGTATTAATCTCGAATGCAATTCAGGAAATAAAACGATTTCTGGATGCCGTTTCACCAATCAGTCGCGATATTAATGATTCCGCTTATCTGGGTGATTTGTTAGTGACTGCATACAGTCAGTTTAGCCGTAACAGAACATTCGGAAGTATGGTTGGGAAAGGATACTCTGTTAAGTCAGCGCAACTTGAAATGAATATGATCGCCGAAGGATACTATGCCGTAAAGTGTATTCATGAACTGAATAAAAAGCATGGTGTTGATCTTCCGGTTTGCAATTCAGTTTACAAAATTTTGTATGAGCAAGGATCACCGAAGATGGAGATGAAGGTTTTGTCGGATAGGTTGCGGTGAACAATTATCAGTGAACAGTTACCAGTGCTGCTCTGGTCGTAACCGAAGGGTGACAAATCGGGTGTGTGGGTAAAAAGATGTGACTGCACTTTGTTAAAAGTTGTAAGTTGAAAGTTAAAAGTTGGAGCTTTTGGCAGATTGAATTTCTATTTTTCAAAAGTGATTTATAATGGGGCTGCTAAAGTTGAAGGATCCCTAAGTTAAGATGCTTTTATTGAATATCAATTAACAAGAATTGAATTGTGAATGATGGCATTTCAAACCAAGTCAACCATTTTCAGACTAGGTCAATTTAACTTTTATCATCTATAAATCCTAAATTCTTAATTCTTCTTCCTTTTTTGTATTTTAGCCTGATGAATTTAATTCGACCTCTTTTTCTAATTCTTGCCTGTAGCATCATTGCCTACGGTGTAAATGCCCAAAAACGGGGTAATGTTTGGTGTTTTGGAGATTCTGCATTAATAGATTTTAACAGCGGAGTTCCAGTTCCCGGAATATCTTCATTAGATACCCGCGGAACCTGCATATCCATTTCGGATAATACTGGAGATTTATTGTTTTATGGGAACACTCGAGCAGGTATTGGAAATCCTTCAGGATTGCTTTGGAATAAAGTAAATCAGCTAATGACAAATGGTGATTCCATAGCTGGAAGTGGTTGGTATCATGAATTGGTAATTGCTCCCAAACCCGCAGATGATTCATTATATTATGTGTTCTCAATTGGTGTAACTTATTCCATTGGTTTACTATATTCTATTATTGACATGAAGGGCGATAATGGTTTAGGAGCGGTCATACAAAAAAACATACCTCTTCTGGGTAACATCAGGATGGTAGATTGTCTTACCGCAATTAAGCATGGCAATGGTAGGGATTGGTGGGTGATAGGTAGAGAGTCGACTTTTCATTTAGGTACTAGCAATAATACGTGGTATGTATATCTAATATCTCCTTCAGGTATTTCGAACTTTGCTATTCAAAACATTGGATCTTTAAATGGTACTAATTCAGGTCGGTTGAGTTTTAGTTCTGCTAGCAACAAGTTGTGTTTTGTCAGCTTACCGGGATTATTAGAACTTTATGATTTTGATCGTTGTAGTGGTATCATAAGCAATCCATTAAACATTGAGCCAGTTCCTCCAGGTGCACCTTATCCCTACTATTGGTCAAGCGAATTTTCTCAAAGTGGTCGGTACTTATATGTGACATCTTCAACGGTGAATGGAATATTATGGCAGTATGATACCTGGGCATCTAATATTGCAGCCTCCAAAACATTGATTTGGCAAATGACTTTCCCTCCTGCAACCATAGGTTCAGTTAAACGCGGCCCGGACAATAAAATTTACCTCAGTTGTGCATGGAATGATTCAACTAATAGCAATAATTATCCATATCCTCCGACAGCATACTACACCGAAAAATATGAATCTCAGTGTCATCAACTCACCAGACTCTGCCGGTGCTGCCTGCGATTTTCAACCATGGAGTTTTTACTTAGGTGGCAAACGCACTTATTGGGGCCTCCCCAATAACCCCGATTACGACTTACCCGCATTGGCAGGCAGTCCGTGTGATACGTTGGTGGGAATAAATGATGCCCCACAAATACAACAAGCTGCACTAAATGTTTTCTACCACACAGCATGGGAGAAAGCATTCATTAATGCCTCCAACTTAAAAGGCAAAACCGGCAAGTTGTTAGTGTATGATATGCAAGGTAAAGTTGTTCATTCGGAATCTTTGCGGATACTGAATGGGTACTATACAAGGGATTTGTCGATGGCGGGTTATGCTAATGGAATGTATTTGGTTACGATTCAGACTGAAAAAGAACAATTAACCAAAAAGTTGATGATTGATTAAATTGATGATTTGATTATTATTAGTTTGAATTTTTCTGCTCAGCAATTTGAATTATGCTTAAAAATGTTTGTTGCTGAATTAAAAGTGATAAACACAAAATTAATAATTAAGAACTGGTACTTGCCTCGCTACTGTAAGTTTTATTTGATATCTCCTCCTTTCTCCAAAAATCCTACCATCAAAAATATTTCAAAAGTAAAGTCACGAGTTTTTGTTTCCACTTATTGTAAGGTGGATACAACAACTTCGCAGTGGTAAATCCTATTCGTTGTTTGAAGTAGACACGCTCATTTGAAAAAGCCTGGAAACCTGCTTTGCCATGTGATCTGCCGATGCCGCTGTTTTTAATTCCTCCGAATGGTAATGCTGGATTTAGAAACTGAACAGCACATTCATTGTAACACAAACTTCCTGATTTTGTCTGCTTGCGAAATTGCTTTTTTACATAGCCCGATTTGGTGAATACATAAATGCTGAGTGGTTCATCCAAAGCATTCATAATCGAGATTGCCTCTGCTTCGGAACTCACTGTTTGGAATGGCATTATCGGACCAAAAATTTCTTCCTGCATCAAAGGCACATTCAGGCCACTGCATTCTTTGAAAGTTAGCGGCAATATGCGAAACTCGTTTTGTTCTGCCGTTAGTTCCGGCTTTCCTGCCAAAGTTAACTGACGCTGAAAATGAGAATCGCTTACAATGGACGCATAATCTTGATTATTAGCTGATTGCGATGGATCGTAGAAGTTTCTGGCTGCTGCATGGAGCTCGCGGAGCAACGGTTCTTTGATTGCCTTATGCACTAAAAGGTAATCGGGGGCAATACACGACTGACCGGCATTCACCATTTTCGCAGCTATTATTTTACTTGCTGCATCTTTCACGTCGGCATCGGCATGTATGTAAACGGGTGATTTCCCTCCCAATTCCAGGGTAACCGAAGTTAAATTTTTAGCCGCTGCTTCCATCACTACCCTCCCGATTTTCGGACTTCCTGTAAAGAAAATATGGTCGAAGGGAAGTGCCAGCAATTCGGTAGCAACAGATTTATCGCCTTCCACCAAAGTGACATGGCGCGGTTCAAAGACTTTCTCAATAATCGATTTCATTAATGCCGCCGTTGCCGGTGTAAATTCACTTGGTTTAATGATGGCGGTATTTCCGGCTGCCAGACACAAAGCAAGTGGTCCGAAGGTGAGATTCACGGGATAGTTCCATGGCGATAAAATAAGACAGGTTCCTTTTCCCTCAAAAACAGTCTCGGCTGAAGTACCGAGCATTGCCATCGGAATGTTAGCTTTCACCGGACGCATCCAGTTACGCAGGTTTTTACGGATGTGTCGAATTTCAGCCAAAACCACCCAGAGCTCCGTGATATCGGCCTCCATAGCGGGTTTTCTAAAGTCGGTGAAAAGCGCCTGCTGCAGGTAGGTTCGCCTGTTTAACAGTTCCTTTTCGAGCTTCTTCAGCAATGCTGAGCGTTCTGAAACGGTGGTGTTTCGGACTGCAGTCCGGTGCTTTTGCTGTTCCTGAAAGAGGTGAGAAATGCTCATAGATTGGTTCAAGCGATATCAAATTGAGCATGCTAAATTAGCTAAAAGTGCGTTAACCTATTGTTGGGTTTTTTGTGGATAAATGAATTTTCGGCATACATCGTGCTGCCTGTGGCTGGTTATCTTTGTAAACCGATTAACCTGATGAAGTCCAATTACCGCCTGTTTCTGTTAGTAGCTATTTTGATGTTCGGAGGAGCTATGATTTCCGAGCAACTGCTGATGAAGCAGAAAACAGATTTCGAAGGTATTGCTGCCGATGCCCGTCATTGTCTTGATAAACTCGAAAAACGGAGTCTTGCTTCCCTCAATCAAATTGCTGAGAAAGTATCTACACAAGGACTTCCGGCAGTAAGGAATTATACTGGTGATGTAGAAGGGCTCAGTATTTCCATTTTCAGAAACGATTCGTTATTATGGTGGTCCGATAACAGCGTATTGCCCAAGCGATCGATGTTTACACCTGGTTTTTATTTTCAGAAAAACGGATGGTACGAAACTTTTTCGGTGAAGAGAGGTGATTTCATTTTCATTGGCATGTTGAAAATCCGCAATCAGTATGCTTTCCAGAATCGTTTTCTGTCTAATGATTTTAATCCAGGACTCGATATTCCGCCATCCGCCATTCTGTATGAGAAAGAACATCCGGGATCATTTGCGGTGCAGGGTAGTTCGGGCAAGCCACTTTTTTATCTCGCATTTCCAAATAGCAACCATGTAAGCCGGGATCATCCGGTGATTGCCTTCATTTATATTTTAGGATATCTGCTGTTGTTGCTTGCCATCTATCATTTTGTAAAACAAAAATCGGGGAGTGAGCAAAAGGCGGGATTGATGACTTTGGCGGCGCTGATTGTTACCCGTGTGCTGAGTATTTACTTCAGTTTCCCGGCAGCTTTATACGATTTGTCTTTGTTCAGTCCCAGCTACTATGCAAGTTCGCTGATTCTGAATTCGCTTGGCGATTTACTGATCAGTGCCTTGGTAATAACCTATCTCGTAAATGTAATGTTCAAACTGCTGGGCACACAACCCGGTAACAGACTTGCAACGGCATCAGGATTCACAGTGCCGGTGGTGCTTACAATGTTGTTACTTTTCACGTTTTTATATTCTGTATTTATCAATTATTTACTGGCGGGACTCATCATCAATTCCAGAATATCATTCAACATCAATAATGTTTTTGAACTGAATATTTACAGTCTGGTTGGTGTTGTAATAATCGGAATTCTGCTCTTTTCTTTTTATCTGGTTTGTGATGGTGTGGTGCGTTTCATTCAACGAACAAAAACAGGGGTTCGTAAAATGTTTATTTTATTTCTGATCACACAGGTTGTGTTTTTATTGATGCTGTTGCTGTTCCGCGAGTCCTCCTTATTTTGTGATTATGGAATCAGTGCCTATTTGCTGACGAATTTTTTAGTGATCTACAGCGGATACATCCGCAGGAACATGCGGAATATTATTGCCTTCACTAGGTATTTACTTATTGTGTTCGGATTCAGTATTTATGCAGCGCAAACCATTTCTGAATTTAATAAAGTACGTGAAAAGGAAAACCGGAAACTGCTTGCCGGGAAACTGGAAAATGAACAGGACCAGATTGCAGAATATCTTTTTGATGACATTGCAGATAAAGCATCTAAAGATAAAGTCTTGCGCTCGTTCTTTGAAAGTTCATATGATCAGTTAGTCAGTAATGCTTCTACCGAAGAGGTGATTTCCCGCAGGATGGCGCAATTGTATTTTACAGGTTACTGGGGAAAATATGATATTGCCATCAAGTGTTTTAATATGGATGGGTTACCGATTAATACCGGCGGTGATCCAACGTGGAACCTCGATTACTTTAATGTGATCATCAATGAAGAATCGACGCCAACGTACAGTCCCTACCTTCGTTTCTCGGGCAATAATGCAGGAAGAATTTCATACATCGGCAAACTACCGGTTTATGCAGTAACCGATAATGAAGTTCAAACCGGAACCATTATTGTTTCGCTTTCATCAAAGCCTTTGCAGGATGGTGATGGATTTCCGGAATTGCTGATCAGTGATAAAATTCCGCAGAAGCGCGACATCTCCAATTATTCTTATGCACATTACAGAAATCAGGTTCTGGTAAATCAGTTTGGTAAATTTAATTATCCGCTTAACAGCAAAAGTTATGCTTCACAAATTGATCGCGAAACCAAAGAAAAGTTTGAAGTGATAGAAGGATATTCGCATCTAATTTATAAAACAGGTGATGAAGGGATGCTGATTGTAAGTATCGAAACTCCGGGCATTATGGAATTTGTGACCTTGTTTTCTTATCTGTTTTCATTCTATGGATTTTGTTTTATCTTAATTTATGCAATCATATTACTTTCCAAAAACAAGGGTCAGATCAGCATAAATTTCAAGAACCGGATTCAGGCTACGGTGCTAATAATTGTCGTGACTACAATGTTGCTGATTGGTGGTGCCACCGTTTATTACATCTTCAATAACTACGTTACCAATTTAAGTTATAGTGTGAATGAGCGACTGAAGTCGATGTTAATTGCCATTCAGGATGAGTTAAGCAAACGTGCTATTGAGAATAATGAGATCACCGATGAGTTGAATTATTCTTTTTCGAAACTTGCGGGAACTTTATCAATCGACTTTAATATTTATACACCTGAAGGGCGATTGGTTTACAGTACGCAACCCAAAATTTATGATCAGGGAATTATATCCCGCAGGATGAACCGCGAGGCCCTCAATCATTTGGCTGTCGATGATAAATCGTTGCATATTCAGTTTGAAGAAATTGGAAAGCTCCGTTATTTATCGGCATACGAACCGGTGCGGAATAATAATTTCAATACCATTGGATATGTCAATCTTCCCTACTTTGCGCGACAGGATGAACTGAAAAAAGATATCTCATCTTTCCTGGTTGCGTTGATCAATATTTATGTGTTGTTATTTGCGTTTGCCATTTTTATCACGTTCATGATTTCGAGTCGCATCACTAAGCCATTGCAGCTAATTCAGCAAAGGTTAGGGAAAATTAAACTGGGCAAACGAAATGAACTTATTGAATGGACGCATGACGATGAGATAGGTGCTTTGGTGAAGGAATACAATCGCATGGTTACGGAATTATCGGAGAGTGCGGAATTACTGGCGCGTTCAGAGCGGGAAAGCGCCTGGCGGGAGATGGCCAAGCAGGTCGCGCATGAAATTAAAAATCCGTTGACGCCAATGAAGTTGGGTGTGCAGCATTTACAACGTGCTTGGAAGGAACAGAGTCCGAATCTGGAAAGTATCATGCAACGTTTTTCGCAGACTTTGATTGAGCAGATTGATACGCTTTCGAATATTGCAACCGAGTTTTCAAATTTCGCTAAGATGCCGAAAGCCAATAATGAGGAAACCGACATTGCACTCATCTTGCGCAATTGTGTTACGTTGTATGGTGAAAATGAATCGGCAACCATCACCTATTACGAGCATAAAAGCGGACCATTCATGGCTTATGCCGATAAGGAACAAATGATGCGGGTGTTCTCGAATTTGTTGAAGAATGCCATTCAGGCGATTCCCGATGACCGGAAGGGACATGTTCATGTTGAAATAAAAACGGAAGGTTCGAAGTTAATTGCTTCTATCAAAGACAATGGTGTAGGAATTCCGGACGAGGAGCGTGGTAAAATATTCACGCCCAACTTCACCACCAAAACAGGAGGTACGGGATTAGGGCTTGCCATGGTGAAGAATATAGTGGAGCAGGCAGGTGGCGCAGTGTGGTTTGAATCGGAGCCGGGAACCGGAACAACATTCTTTGTTTCGATGCCGGTTTTTAATGGTTCGATTCCGCCACATCAGGCATAATTTATAACTTTGACGCGATAACCGGATCGATGCCGGCAAAACAGTTATGACAACTCAGAATTCACGCCCAATCAGGGTATTAGTTGCAAAAGTAGGTCTCGATGGACATGATCGGGGTGCCAGAGTGATTGCCGCTTTTTTGCGGGATGCAGGCATGGAAGTGATTTATACCGGTCTGCGCCAAACACCTGAAATGGTTGTAAATGCTGCCATTCAGGAAGATGTGGATGTGATTGGCGTAAGTATTTTGTCGGGGGCACACATGACTGTTTTCCCGAAAATCATGAATCTGCTGAAAGAAAAAGGGGTGAATGATGTTTTGCTTACCGGAGGCGGAATTATTCCCGATGAGGACATGAAAAACTGGGAGAAATTGGTGTTGGCAGGTTATTTCCTCCGGGCACCGATACCTCTGAAATTGTAACATATATAACCAATTGGGTCGCTGCAAACCGATCTTACTAAACATACCTATGGCATTCGAAAATCTATTAACCACCAATGAAGATGGCGTATTTACCATCACCATTAACCGCCCCGATAAATTAAATGCACTCAACAAAAATACTATTGCTGAAATAGGAGTTGCTGTTGCTCAGGCTGTGGCCGATGGTTCTGTTCGGGTAATTATTCTTACCGGTTCGGGAGCAAAGGCTTTTGTTGCCGGAGCAGATATTTCGGAGTTCAGCAGTTTCAGCGAAGCAGAAGGAATGGCACTTGCACAACATGGCCATGATGTTTTTAACAGCATTGAAAGAAGTCCAAAGCCTGTGATTGGTGCCATCAACGGATTTGCTTTAGGTGGAGGATGTGAACTGGCAATGGCTTGTCACCTGCGAGTTGCTGCTACGAATGCAAAATTTGGTCAGCCGGAAGTGAAGCTGGGATTGATTCCCGGATATGGCGGAACACAACGTTTGCCGATGTTGATTGGACGCACCAAAGCATTGGAATTACTCATGACCGCCGATATGATTGCTGCACCGGAAGCTCTGGCGCTGGGATTGGTGAACTATGTTACTGAACCCGATCAGCTGTTGCCGAAGTGTCATGAAATTGCAGGAAAAATAAAAAATCAGGCACCGCTTGCTATTGCCGGAATTATACGCAGTGTAAATGCGTACTATGGTGATGAAGTAAATAGTTTTGGTACGGAAGTGAAAGAATTCGGAAAGTGTTTTATCACGGAAGATTTCACAGAAGGAACCAATGCATTCCTTGAAAAACGTCAGGCATCATTTAAAGGAAAATAAATTGCGATCTGTACGGATCATAGTGACAGGTAAAGTGCAGGGTGTATTTTTCAGAAAATATACGCTGATGAAAGCAAATGAAACCAGTGTACAGGGGTTCGTGAAAAATTTGCCTGATGGAAAAGTGCACATTGAAATTACCGGAAATGAAAATGCAGTGAATAATTTCATTGCATGGTGTTATACCGGTTCACCAAATGCGGTAGTTGAAAAAGTTGAAGTTCTTGAAATGGAAACCGTAATATTCAGGAATTTTGAAATTCACTGATTGCAATAGAATGATTCAATTAAACCCCGCTATTTAAATTGGGTACACTCCGGAAACTTGCAGGTCAGTCGGCTATTTATGGGCTGAGTAGTATTGTTGGCAGATTTCTGAATTATCTGTTGGTGCCTTTGCACACCAATATTTTTAAACAGCCCGGTGAGTACGGTGTGGTGACCGAATTGTATGCTTACATTTCTTTTTTGATGATCATCTATACCTATGGTATGGAAACATCTTTTTTCCATTTTTCAGAAAAAGAAAAAGCCGACAAGAATAAAGTCTTCAGCACAGGCATGATTACTTTGTTTGTAACCACACTTTTGTTTTCGGGCCTCATTATTTTTTCTTCCGAAACTATTGCAGGTTGGCTCGATTATAAAAAGCATCCCGAATATATTACCTGGATGGCCTTGATCATTGGGTTCGATACGCTTACAGCATTGCCCTTTGCGCGACTCCGACAGCAATCGAAAGCACGCCGGTTTGCCGTTCTTAAGCTGGTGAATATTATGGTGAACATTGGCTTCAATATGTTTTTCTATATCATACTTCCTGTTTGGAATAAAGCCGATGGGGGAACACTTCACAGCATCGCGAAAGCCATTTACAACCCTTCCATTGGTGTGGGTTACGTATTTATTTCAAATTTGCTGGCAAGTGCCATCACGCTGTTGCTGATGATTCCTGAAATGCGATTCAGCAGATCCGATTTCGATAAACAGCTGCTTGGTAAAATTGTGCTCTATTCGTTTCCGCTGTTGATTGCCGGCCTTGCCGGGATGATTAACGAAACACTCGACCGAATCATGGTGAAGTTTTTATCTCCCGAACCGGGTTCCGCAATGAAGCAACTTGGAATTTATGGTGCCTGTTACAAGCTGTCGATTTTAATGACGCTGTTTATTCAGGCATTCCGCTATGCCGCCGAACCATTTTTCTTTTCGCAATTTAAGAAAGAAGATGCACGAAAAGTTTATGCCATGGTGATGAAATACTTCGTAATTACCTGCGCAATTATTTTTCTGGCAATCATGATGTATCTCGATATTATCAAATATTTCATAGGTAAAACGTATTGGTCGGGATTAAAAGTGGTGCCTGTTTTGCTTATTGCGAACTTGTGTCTGGGTGTATTCTTTAACTTAAGTATGTGGTACAAATTAACGGGACAAACCCGCTATGGCGCCTACTTCGCTGTCTTCGGAGCTGTTATTACCATTGCTGCGAATATGATTCTGATTCCTAAAATGGGTTATATGGGTGCTGCATGGGCAACCCTCATTTGTTATGCAAGTATGATGATTGCATCTTATGTTACGGGACAAAAAAATTATCCGGTGCCATACGAAACCAAACGAATTATCATTTATGTGCTCTTTGCAATTGGACTCTTTTTCGTAAGCAAAGGCATTGCCTCTATGCTGGAACCTGCTGCTGTTTTACAACTCATCATCAATACGATTTTACTCGGTACTTATATGTTCGTTTTGTCACGCTACGAACGACCACCGGTAGAACTCAAATAAAATTATATCATGAAAGTTAAAATCATCAATCAATCACATCACCCCTTACCGGCTTATGAAACTTTGCTTTCGGCAGGAATGGATTTACGTGCTAATCTCGATGCAGGTATTGAATTAAAACCTTTGCAACGTATGCTGGTTCCAACCGGATTGTTCATTGAACTTCCTGCAGGATTTGAAGCACAGATACGACCCCGCAGCGGACTTGCTTTCAAGCATGGATTAACGGTGCTGAATTCGCCCGGGACTATTGATGCTGATTACCGGGGAGAGCTAAAAGTGCTTTTGGTGAACCTTTCGGATACCCCGTTTATGATCACCGATGGCGAGCGAATTGCCCAGATGATTGTGGCTCCACACAGCAGGGTGGAATGGGAACAGGCTGAGGCTTTGAACAGCACCGAACGGGGAGCTGGTGGTTTCGGACATACTGGAACCAAGTAAGTAGTTGAAAATCAAACAAATAAAATTCCCGCAGACCGCACTTTAGACGGTTTTGAAGGTAAATAATAACGCAGGGTTTTGTACTTTTGCGCTTCGAATCAAACGATTACACTTTAAATTCAAAGTTTTATGAAAATTATTGTTCCAATGGCAGGTATGGGGAAAAGAATGCGTCCACATACGTTAACAATTCCAAAACCATTAATTCCGGTTGCAGGCAAACCAATTGTGCAGCATCTGGTTGAAGATATTACCAAGGTATGTCATGAAAAAGTAGATGAAATTGCTTTTGTCATAGGGAATTTTGGTAAGGAAGTGGAACAAAATTTAATTCGTATTGCTGAAGAGCAAGGTGCTATAGGAAGTATTTACTATCAGGATGAACCATTGGGAACAGCGCATGCTATTTTGTGTGCTGCACCTGCATTAACAGGGAAAGTTGTTATTGCTTTCGCAGATACGTTATTCAAAACGGATATGATTGCCGACACTGAAAATACCGATGGTTATATCTGGGTTTCAAAAATTGATGATCCACGCATGTTTGGTGTGGTGAAGCTGGATGGTACAGGTGTAATTACCGATTTTGTGGAAAAACCACAAACTTTCGTCTCTGATCTGGCTATTATTGGAATTTATTACATTAAAGATGGTGATAATCTGAAGGCAGAACTGCAATATTTGATCGATAACGATATCCGCGACAAGGGTGAGTATCAGTTAACCAATGCTTTGGAAAATATGAAGCAGAAAGGCAAGAAATTGCGTGCTGCCACCGTTGAAGAATGGCTCGATTGCGGAAATAAAGACGCAACGGTATTTACCAACAACCGAATGCTTGAAATTAAAAAAGGTGCAGCTGCGAATCTGGCGACTCCATCCGACATAAAAAATTCTGTAATCATTCAGCCTTGCTTTATTGGTGAAGGTGTGAAGATTGAAAATTCTGTTGTCGGACCTCACGTTTCTGTCGGAAAGAATACTGCTATTCGGGGATCTATCATTAAAAATTCTATCATTCAAACCAATTCGGTGATCAATTCCGGATGCATCGATAATTCCATGATCGGAAATTTTGTAAATCTCACCGGTGAGGTTCGCGAATACAGCATGGGAGATTATACCACTGAACAATAAATGACAAATTATTCCCGGTTTTTAAGAGTTTCGTTTTTGCCGTTTGCATCTTTGCTATTGGTGTTTGCAATTAGTTCGTGCAAGTCATCTGAAAAAGCAACGCAAACATCAAAAGCACCTGCAACTACATCCCCGAAAGGGAAAAAGCAGTTGACCGAAGAAGAACTGATTAACCTCAAATTCTTATTCGTAAATGCAACCAAAGAACGTGCTTTGGGAAATGATGATAAGGCTGCGGAATTATTTGCACAATGTATTCGTATTGATGGCGGCAATCATGCCTCCATGTATGAACTGGCACGTATATATGCTGAAAAAAGAAAGCTTACAGATGCCTTGTTTTTTGCCCGTAGTGCGCGACAGTTAGATCCGCAAAATGAATGGTACCGGATTTTCCTTGGTAACCTGTACATGTCGGCAAAAAAGGGTCCCGAAGCAGAATCGGAATTTTCATCGTTATACAAAGACAATCCACATAATCTCGATTATGCTTTCAAGTATGCATCGGCATTGTTGTTTAACGGAAAAATTCAGGAAGCGATTAAGGTTTATGATAAGGTTGAAGCAGAAATTGGAATTTCTGCTGATCTTTCAGTAGAGAAAGAACGACTGTGGTTGCGCCTCGGAAAAGTGGATAAGGCTGCTGAGGAAATTGAAAAACTGATTGCAAGCGATCCTAAAAATATCAAGCATTATTCGTTGCTGGTAGAATTGTATCAGGTGAATAACATGCCTGAAAAAGCTTATGAAGCTATTCAACGCATGCAAGGTGTGGATGCCGGTTCTCCCTATGGAATGCTTGCTCTTGCAGAATATTATCGCAGCACAAATCAGAAAGAAAAATCGTTTGAGCAATTAAAACTTGCATTCGCACATAAAGAGCTGGAAACAGATCTGAAACTAAAAATTATTACTTCATACATGCCACTTGTAGAAGGCAGTCCGGAAATGATGGATCAGGCTACTACGCTTTCGCAGATATTTGCTGAAACAAATCCTGAAGATGCTATGGCTTTAGCTATTTATGCTGATTTCCTGACCATGAATCAGAAGTATGAAGAAGCTGCGAAAAAATATGAAGCATCTTTGCTCATCAACAATAAAACGTTTATTGTTTGGCAACAATTATTGATTTGTCAATCGCAGTTAAACGATTTCCCTGCCATGTTGCGGACTTCAACAGAAGCACTGACTTTATTCCCTGATCAGTCGATTGTTTATTTGTTTAATGGTATTTCCTTATCGCAATCGGATAGACATGAAGAAGCGGTATCGATTTTAAATGCCGGAAGCAAACTGGTTGTCGATAACGATTTTCAGTTGATACAGTTTTACAGCAATCTCGCCGATAATTACAACACCCTCAAAAAATATGAGGAGTCGGATGCAAATTTTGATAAGGCTTTGAAGTTAGATCCGCGCGATCCTTTGATTCTGAATAATTACGCCTATTATCTTTCTGTGCGGAAAGTAAATCTCGAAAAAGCTGAAAGCATGTCGAAGCTTTCCAATGAAATTCGGCCCGATCAGGCTTCTTATGAAGATACCTATGGATGGATACTTTTTGAAATGGGAAAATATAATGATGCTTTGATCTGGCTGCAGAAAGCACTCGATCATGGTGGTTCTTCAAACGGCACCATACTGGAACACATGGGTGATGTGCTCTTTAAATTAAACAGAAATACCGAAGCTCTCGATTATTGGAAACGTGCTAAGGATGCAGGCGATACAAGCGATAAGATAGATCAGAAAATAAAGGACCAGAAATTCTATGAGTAATTGTTACGGCAGGATTCCGGTAATTTTATTTGTAGTTGTTGTTGCTATCATGACAGGTTTGTCATCGTGCAAAACACGACACAAAGCGCAGGTGCCTGTTGTAAAGGATGAAAAAAATCCCGATGATAAATCGGCTCCCGATCTTCAGCAGTTGATCTATGACAATTCTTTTAAAGTAAATTCGTTTTCTGCCAAAGCATCTGTAAAAACAAATATTGGTGATCAATCGAATTCATTCAATATTAACCTGCGTATTAAAACCGACAGCGTAATCTGGATTTCGGTGAGTCCCTTGTTGGGGATTGAAGTTGCCAGAGTGATGATCACCAGAGATTCTGTTAAGTTTATGGATCGCTTGAATAACAAATATTCTAATTCCGATTTTCGTTTTTTCAATGATCTGCTGAATGTGAATATCGATTTTGAAATCATCCAGGGAATTCTCACCGGAAATTTATTCTCGTACAAGAAAAATAAGTTCAATTCCGTTTATATCGAAGATAAGTATTACATCCTGAGTACACTCAGTAAAAGAAAACTGAAACGTTCTCTGGAAGATATTGATCCCAATAAACCAATTGTACAGGATATGTGGGTGAGCTATCAGAACTACCGCATTACCCGTTTGAGTGTAGAAGATCAGCGCTTGCAAAAATCTTTATTAACCGATTATTCCGACCATCGCCAAACAGAAGGCGGACTGTTTCCATTTTTTTCAAAAACAGTTGTGAAAGCCGAAAAGCAAGTGAACATCGAAATTGAATATAATAAAGTTACGATTAACAGTGATCCCGAATTTCCATTCAATATTCCGTCAGGCTATGAGAAGATGCGGTAAATTTCTGTTGTTGTTGTGGCTACTACTGCTCACAATTCCTGCCATTCCGCAAAGTAAAAAGGAACTGGAGCGAAAAAAACAGCAGCTGCAAAAAGAAATTGATCAAACCAATAGGGAACTGAATGCAACTGCGAAGAGTAAGAAGTTAACTGCTTCTCAGGTGGATGCGCTTAAGAAAAAAATTAAACTTCGTCAGCAATTAATCGGTACCATCAATTCAGAGTTAGATGGTTTGAGTAGTCAGATTACCACCACATCCGGTGAAATAACATCGCTGGAACACAAGATGGAACAACTGCGAAATGAATATGCCAACATGGTACGATTCGCGCAACGCAACCAGGGAAGCTACCAAAGGTTGATGTTTATTTTTGCTTCCGATGATTTTAATCAGGCATTCAAACGACTGAAATATCTGCAGCAGTACAGTGACAGTCGCAAGCGACAGGCAGCATTGATCGACAGCACACAATCGCATCTCAGCAACCGTAAGTCGGAGCTTGAGGCTAAGAAGAATGAAAAGACCAGCTTAAGAAATCAGGAGCTGCAACAAAAGCAGGAGCTTGAAAAAGATAAGAAGGAGCAGGATAAAGTGCTTGCCAATTTGCAGGATCGCGAGAAAAAACTGAAGAAGCAACTAGCAGAAAAACAAAAAGCAAAACAACGTCTCGATCGTGCTATCGATAATTTGATTCGCAAAGAAATTGAAGCTGCCAAGAAAAAAGCAACGGCATCTGGAAAGAAAAATGTGACCAATGCGAATGTGTTTTCGCTGACTCCGGAATCGCAGAAGCTATCGAATAGTTTTGCCGGCAATAAAGGTAAGTCGCCATGGCCTGTTGAGAAAGGAAATATCAGCAGCAGCTTCGGTGAGCATCCGCATCCGGAACTGAAAGGAATTGTGGTGAAGAATAATGGTATTGATATTCGTTCAACACCCAATTCGCAGGCGCGTTCGGTGTTCGATGGCGAAGTGAGTGGCGTAATTACCATTCCGGGTTCTAACAGTGCGGTGATCATCAGACACGGCGAATACCTCTCGGTTTATTCCAATCTCGAGTCGGTGTTTGTGAAAAAAGGGGATAAGGTGACCACGCGACAAAAAATCGGGCAAGTTTATACCGATCAGGCGGAAGGCACTACCGAACTCCATCTGGAAATCTGGAAAGGGACCACCAAACTCAATCCGGCCCCCTGGTTGGCAGGAAAATAGCCAAATCCGAAAATATTTCGTATTTTTGCAGTTCTAAATAAAGAATAAATCATGTCTACGCTATTGATACTAGGGTTTCTGGGCGGCATCGGCGGTACCGAAATCATCCTGATTATTGTGGTTTTACTGTTGTTTTTTGGCGGTAAAAGAATCCCGGAACTGGCAAAAGGCCTGGGAAAAGGTATTCGTGAGTTCAAAGATGCTACCAGTGGCAAATCGGATGAACCGAAGGAATTGCCTAAAAAAGATTGATATTCAATAACTTAACATATTTTAAGCTGTTTCTTAGCCGAGAAACAGCTTTTTTTGTTTCTCATCGTATTTTCATTCGATTTTAAACTTTAAAGCTTCTTAGTTACTTTGCACCATGTATTATCTGAAATGTAATCATTGTGGTCATGCCAATGAACTGAAAACGGAGTTCCTCACGTTTTGTAATCAGTGTGGTAAAAAGTTAAGTGCCAATTTTCAGGAGTGGAGCAAAGAGCATCCGGGAGCGAGCTTCGACGATTATAAAAAAATGGTGGGGACCACTGATTTGCAGGTACTGAAAGAAGGTCCGGTCCAAAAAAAGAAAAAGTTCCCGATTATTGCCGGTATCCTTGTTGGCGTTGTGTTCATGGGTTTTTTCATGTATGCGATGACGAATATGTCGGGGATTAATATTCTCTCCCTGTTACGTTCCGGAAAAACTCCCGATTCCCTCATACAAAGTAAATGGGAGCGATATAATTTCGGACGCTTTGGTCTGTCATTAGAAGCACCGGTTAAACCGGAGGTGGTGGAGCTTGCTATTCCTGATGAGGTTAAGAAACAGATTAAAGAAATGGAGACATTTCAGTATGCACCACTCAAAGGATTTGAAATGATGGTGAGCAGTGTGTTGTATACGGAGGGCATTACTGCGAGTCTGGAAGGTGCTGCAAATGGTTCGTTGAATGAGATTGTAAAGAAACCCGGAGTAAGTAATTTCGAATTCAAGGATAGTCCCGTTACATACAATGAAGTTAATGGTGTGCTGATAAATGGCAGCTTTCATTTGAATGGTGTTTTTATGCGATTCAGTACCGTTATTTATACACGCAAGTCACACATGTGGCAGGGGCTGGTTTCGTGGCAGGATCAGGATGCAGATGGTAAGATTGCTGAAGAACGCATTCTCGATTCGGTGGAGATAAATTATTACGTGAAAACTATTTGATACACTATTGCCGGAAGCAAACGGATTCCGGAGCGATCACAATATTAAAAAAAGTAAAATGAACGGAGCTCATATTCACCTGCTGTTAAATCATGTTCCTATTCTGGGATCTGTCTTTGCCCTTTGTTTGTTGTTGTATGGAATCTTTTTTAAGAATCGATCCATACTTTATGCGGGACTAGTTACAGTGGTGGCGACTTCGTTAATAGGGATTCCTGCTTTTTTATCGGGTGAAGAAGCTGAGCACATGGTGGAGCCAATCATTGGTATTAACCGCGAGGCATTAGAAGAGCACGAAGACATGGCAGAAATCGCATTTTGGGCGATGCTCATGAATGGCGTTATTGCTCTGGGGACATTATCGTCGGGGCGCAAAACCGGAACGCCTGCGCAAGCGCTGGTATGGCTTAGTCTGTCGGGTTTATTGCTGGTGACGGTGTTAATGGCCCGCACAGGAGGTTCCGGAGGCGAAATCAGGCATACAGAGTTCCATTTGCAGCAGTCTGAGCACGATTGATCGGTTAATCATGATAATTATCAGGTAGCGGGCTTGACGTTGGTCATGCCATACCGGAGATCAATTCCTCAATTTTGTTGTTACTAAAACAACAAACTTATGGAAGGAATTAAAATGGAAGTTTTGCATCAGGAGCATCTTGAATGGTTGAATAAACTGGACTTTTACAAAGATGACATTGCAATTCTGAAAAGAAGAATCGAAGAGGTAGCCGCTAAAAATACCGGTCACGATGTGATGGCTATGATTGAGCATTTCCAGAATCAGCTCATCATTCAGCGCAACGAACTCGACGAGTTCAGGCACGCCATTAAAGAACACGAAAACGAATTAGAGGCGGCTGTCAAATCGAACCCCACAGCCACCAACCGCCAACGCCTGAGCGACGACCCGATGCTCAGAACCCGCATGGAAAGATATGAAACCATCTTTAACGAATTACGAATGGAGTTGTATCGGTTTTTATCAAAGAGTCTTTAAAAAGTATTGAATTTATTTTTTGCGCACCCCTTTGGGGTGCTTTTTTTTTGGGGTGGGAGGTTAGTATATTGCTGTTTCAGTGATTCGTTTGTTCTTTTTGTCTGTCAGCAATAAAGAATGAAGCTAAATAAGCAGTGAAAGTTCCAAATAAGCCTGCTCCCATAGTCATTAATGCTGCAGCTATAATTCTTCCTTCGGTCGTAACAGGAAATTTGTCACCGTATCCAACTGTGGTTATGGTGACATAAGCCCACCAAATTGCATCTTCTGCTGTTTTGATGTTGCTGTTTGGGTGGTTCTCCACTTGTAGAATAGCAATAGCAGAAAAAATTACCATAAGGACTGCAATAATTGAAACGGTGGTGAAAGTTCCTTGTGTTTTGCTTTTGTAAATATGATTGATCAAATGTTTTGTGGAACGAAACGCTCTTAACACTCTTAGTAATCTAATTAATCGAATTGCTCTACCTCCTCTTAAAAAGTCGAAAGTTGGAATGCTTGAAACAAGGTCAATCCAGCCCCATTTCATAAATTTTAGTTTATTCTCAGTTTGATAAAAACGTATAGAAAATTCAATCAGAAAGAAAACGCAAATAGAATTATCAACCAATTCAAGTACATTTGAAACTTCTGTGGGGAGCTGAAAGAGAGTGTCTATGATTAACGCACAAAGCACATATACAGATAGCACAAGCACCAAAATGTTTAGTGATGTGAATGATTTTAATTCCTCTGAAGTTTGCTCTGACATTTGATTCTTCCTAGTTTATTTTCGGATAACTTATTTTAGTTTATGTAGATTATTATTTGGACATTTATTTTGATAGAACTTTTTTCCTTGGCTTACGAAATTTGACTTGTTGAACCTCTTCAAGAGGAATTGGGTCATGAATTATTCGGTCAATTGCAGTTTCAATTTCTTCTTGAGTGAATTTATGGCGAAATTTTTTATTAAGTGACCGCCTTATAAAATTCTTAATGGGTTGAGCATATAGCAATCCTGCAACATTTTTTGGATCTAAGGCAATTGTCTTTTGCCAAAGTTTATCAAGACCTTTAGTCATAACAGAGTCCTTGTGCAGAAACTGAATTATTTCGACACAATTTTTAAGAGTTGTAACTTCGCACAAGTCAAAAGAAAAGACTAGGCGAGCTTCAATAGGTTTTTGAAATAGGATCTTGTAGAAATCAAATTGTTTTCCATTTGTAAGCAAAGCCCACTCAATGCCTTCATTTGCCCCGTAGTTGATAGTTTGTCTCAAATGCTTTGCGGAAAGAGTAAGGGAAAGAGATTTAACTTCAACCAAAAAAAGTGTCGATCCCCTTTGTTTGAATTACAAATCTGCATAAGTTCCTCTGATCATGTATTCGGTTTTCACTTCGTCAATTGCAATAAATCCTAGTACATCTGTTAGAACGAATTAATCATAAGCCGTGTTCCAGATTCATCAAGTTCAACGCTTGCTTCCTAAAAAGCGTTTATGGTATAGTTTAAGTTGGCCCAGCAGTTTGGTCTTTTTACTTTTAGTCAGCATTGTAAATTTGGTCTAAGTTTATATTGTAAGTACTTTTCGATTTATTTTTAAGCAACTTAATGTCTCAATAGAAGACTGATATGCCAGTATATTTTTTTTTCTTACATTTAGTTATGACTCTAAATAGTGTTAAAAGGCCTATTCTCCTAAAAGTGTTAAGGGCTTATAAGGCTCGTATTCGATTACTTTCTCATGAATCAACTTTTGTAATATGGTTTCTACTTCATTTCTGAAAGCAAATTTAGAAGTGTCCTTAATTATTGCTTGTGACAGGTTGGTTTTTAATACAGAATTTGATCTTATACACTCCTTTATTTTGTCTTCAATTCTGCGTATTAGACCTTTATAACTTTTAGCAAAAGATATTGCCAGTTCTTCATTTATATTTGAAACCCCTACTTTAAAAGCAAATTTATCCTTAACCTCGTACATTAATTCGTCAGGAATTCTGATACTTGTAAGCATATCATTTTCTCGTTCTGTCAAATTTTCTTTGAGTTGATCAAAATATTTTTTTAAAAGGGAAATGGGTATTAAATAAAATTCAGGCCTTGTTGAAGTGTCATCAGATATAATATATTCATCAATAAATGCAATCCAAACTGGTACAAGAAGTTGCTCATGCAAATTGATTAAACCAATAATTTCATTTTTAAACAGTTGAAAATATGTTTTAGAGGAAGTTGGAAATCCTTTTTTCTGCCTACATTTCACATCAAAAAATAAGATCCCCATGGCGGGTAGATTTACTAAAAAGTCAGGTCTTTTAGATTTCATCTTATCCTTTAATACATTTGACCTTTCCAGCCCTAATGGACCTTGACCAATATAAAGGAATGGAACGTCATTTTCATCCATTAAGGATTTAAATAAGTTTTCAGCCTTAGTACCTTTTAGCTCGAGCTCAGATAAATAGTTATTCAATTTTATTCCTTTGAATTCTTCCTTCTCCTTGAAGATTGAATAATTTCTATCAGGAGTTTTCTTCAATTAATTCAATGTCATTTTTTACAATGCCTTTCACTAACCTAATTGAGTTGGACTTTGGATCGAAATTGATATATGCCATTTTATCTAATTGTTAACTTATTATTTTAATGCAATTCAATTTGAAAATAATATACTCTTAGAATGTTTTTTTAAATATTTTGGAAGTGTCTCAATTTAAAATTTATGCTAATTATCTGTAGTGTTATCGTTTATCCAATTTATTAATTCACTACTTAAAGTTGAATTTCTGTGAAACCAATCGGTGCTTTGTATTCTAAAAAATCGCCAACCGGCTCTTTCTAATATTAGCTGTCTGTTGATGTCTGCTTTGATTTTTTCAATTCCTGAATGGAAGGTAAATCCATCACATTCTATTGCCAGTTTTTTATTGTTTTTTATTATGCCAAAGTCTATACTGTATTTTCCAATTTCAAATTGTGGATATAGAAATTCGCTAAAACCATTGTTATACAATAATTTACAAACACTTTTCTCGAATTCTCCTGAATTTGCATCTGTCTTGTTTAGAAGTGATTGTAAATTTATGGGCGACTTGCTATATACCCTGCTGTTTCGATTGGTAATTGTATAGTAATCAATTAGTTTTTTTCTGTAACATTCGGGATTCATTAATCCTACTGCATCTGGGTGGATACTATGCACTACAACAGATCTTTCTTTAGCTCTACTTGCAGCAACATTGAAAATTCGCATATATTCTTCTGTAGTGGCTGCTCTAGGCGGTTTTATCTCGTTAGTGCGTTCAATAAAACTATGACTAGCAGTAATGGTTAGAAACATTATATCACGTTCATCGCCTTGAAACTCCCTTGAAGTTCCAATCAGCAATTCAAGTTTATCTTCGTATTGTTTGATTAGTTCATTCTGAGAAACCTGTCTGATAAGTAATGTCTGATGTTTTGTATTGGAACTGTCCAGTGTCAAAATACCAATACTTGGTAGTTTTATCAATTCTTTTTGTTGAAATTTATAAATATACTTTTCAATTTCTTCTATTACTTTTTCAACAATTAGAGGTTTTTGTTCATCAAGATAGTTATCTTCAACATAATATATTGCTACAGGTTCACCAAATGTATTTTCTGTTGCAGTTTTTAACGGAATGATGTCTGAATTATAAACGTACTGATTAGAATATTCTATAATCTCTGGTAAGCATCTAAAATGTTCTGTCAAAGTTACAATATTAGGATAAATTACACCACTTATAGAATAGATACTATTGTTTTTGTTATGTATATCGAATTGAGTTTTGAATTTATGAGATATTAAATATTTATCAAGAAGTTCATTGGTTCGATCAATAGTGAAAATACTTCTATCAGGTGCAACTGATGTTTGATTTTCATCCCCAACTATTAAACTCTTTTTACAACGGAAAATGAGATTCAAACTGCTTATATCACATTGACTTGCTTCATCAATTATCAATAGATCAAATTGGTTAGGCGAAGCGTCAGGGAAGAAGGAAATGGCTGTTTGCTGTGGCATAATCCAAATTGGAACCGCCCCTTTTGCCACTTGCATATTCATTATTGATGAAGCAATGTTTCTTGCTGTATTTTTTCCATATCCTTTTCCAATATTTATTAAGTCGTTAAGCCAGGCACTTAATCCAACTTTTTGTGTATCGGTTACATTTTTGGCTTTATGATACCAAGTTTTGTAAGCAATAATTTCTTCTGTTTGTTTTTCAATACTCCGTTTGATTGTTTGCAGATTTGAAAGTAATTTTTCCGATGATTTCGCTTCTTTTGTTACTTCTTCCAAAAAGCTATTTATCTTCAAAAAGAAAATGTCGGTTTCGAAGATACCTCTATTCAACATTTCGAAATTATTTCCCGAATGGAGAATCATAAGTATTTTATTTATAGTTAAAGGTAGTACCTCATTTACAGAATGATAATATTTATCAAATTCAAGTGCTTTTAGTTGTTTTTCTCTCTTACTTCTATATTCTGCTAAATGCATCTCATATGAAAATTTGTCAACATTTTCAATCGCGTCTGCTAGTTTGTAAATAGAATGATGGGGCTTGTTGGTTGAAATTAGATTTTGTTTAATTTCTTTTAAAGACACAGTTTTTTCATAGTACTTACAATAATACTCTATATTCTTTATGTATAAAAGATCTTTCCGTACATCTATTAAATTTAAAGATAACTGAGGTAGCAATTTATCTCTTAATTCATTGTTTAAAGTATTAATGGATTCGTAGTAAAGAACACTTAGCTCAAGATCTTGTATTGCTTCTAAAATATTTGTTTTTATTGAAATATTGAAATTGTTAAGAAAATTATTGAACGTGATAGATAGTTGTTTCAAACATTTTCTTTTGTTTAGTTCAATTTCAATTATTTTTAATTGATCGATATCATTTACCTTATTATAATTTACCTTACAATCAAAAAATGGATGTAAGTTTTTGTTTAATATGCTTTTAGCCAGCCATCCTAAAAGTTTATTATCTCCAAATTTCAAAATGAGCTTGTTAATAAGTTGATATACAACATCTGGGTCGATTATCTCAAGAGGCGATATATCAAGGTGATAAGAGATTAATTTTTCATTAGCTGATTTTATCAACTGTATTAAATCATTGTTTTGGGTAAGTAAATTTTTAAGTTGATTATAATTGAAATTCTGGTTGGTCAAAATTAGGCTTGGAATATTTTGGGTTTCTAATTTATTAAGCAACTGTTCAAAACGTTCTAATTTATTCTTTAGCTCTGTTGAGTAGCTGGTAGGTTGTACTGTGGAATACTGTGCAATATCTATTTTTTCTTTTATTTCGGAAAATTCAATTTCAATTTTGCGCAGTTCATTTACTTGTATTAAATTATCGTCATTAAGAAAGTTGTATTCAATTAAAGAGAATTCATCTGGCTTAAGTCCATTCCCTATTGATATACATTCAAAAAGATTATCAACTAACTCAGTAGTATCAATTCTATAATGAATTTGATCTATTATGAATTCTGTTTTATAATTACTTTTTTCGAAAAGATATATTGCCCATTCATACGCAGTCTTTTCTTCAATAGATTTAGTAATGGGATTAAAAGTATTAAATTTTTTACTGTTGCTTTGTACAGATTCATATATCTTGCTTAATGTTTCACCATATTTATTTTCTAAAACACCTAATTGTTTTTCCAGCTCAGCTACTTTGGTAAGTTCGTATCGTTTGGATATGTTACGAATAATGGCATTTACTGAAGCTTTTAGGTTTTCATTTCCTTTTCCATCATTAACCAGTGAAACAGCAAGTTCCTTGATAGCCTTTGGTAATTTATCCTTTACTACAGTCAATGCTTTAGCATTGTGAGAAACTACAAGAATCGACTTACCTTGGGCAACGTAATGTGATATTAGGTTGGCAATTGTATGGCTTTTACCTGTCCCTGGCGGTCCTTTAACAGTGACAGCATCTTGTTCGTTTAGGCGCTCCACTATTTCAAACTGTTCTTCATTATAAGGCAGTGGAAACAGTGAGCTATGATTAGAATCTTTTGTCTTATCAGTGGTGCTTTCGTAAAGGTTGGATTTTTCTGAATGAGGAATGAGACCTTCTATTCACAAATAGTTTCTTGAAAAAGTCGGGTATTATTTCCATTGTACCCAAAGCCTGCAATTCATTTATTTTATTGATAATGTTGTTTGCATCTTTAGAAACATCAAATTTGCTTTCAACTATTTTGGATTGGATTATCGGTGAGAAACTAAAAGATATTTGATTAATTTCTGTTGAATTATCAAAATCATAGTTTAGCTCATCACCAATGAAGACTGTATCTTTTTGTTTAAAAAAACCGATAGAATTTCTAGTGCATTATTATAATATTCCCGTCAAAAAAAATCATTATCAAAGATGGATTCCTTTTGCTTAGAATTAAAATATCTATAAGCAAGTAACACTTCTTTTACGTTCTTCTATTACAAATGGATTTTTCTTTATTAAAGTGAATTTCAAACAACCCAAAAAACTGTTCACAAAAGATCTTATTAGGAGAAAGTATCGGTTTCAATTGTTAATTCTTGACTTTTTTAGACTTATTTTTAGTGGCACATTGAATAAGTAATTATTATAGTTTTGGTCTCCGATTTTGCCATTTAGCAAACCAAAGGAAATATGTAGTCTTCGGTTGTCCTTGCCCTTTAAGTCATAATATAGAGTATGCAAAGCATCATAGACTTTGTTTATTTTAATTGGCAATTCATATTTGAAATAGAACTCATCAATCAACTTTTTATAATTTTTGGATTGCTTAACTCTTTCGTTGTTGTCAGCAAATATTGCAATAGCTCTTTTTTCTTTAATAGGAACTGGCAGGTCATTTATAAATGCTACCCAGCCTTCTAATATCGATGGTATCGTTTTTCCAAAAAGTGAAGTTTGTTGTTGTTCTTTATATTTTCCAAATTCGTTTACTCTTTTGTCTGACTCTTCAAACTTTCTACTTTTTCGACTTGTGATTTGGAAAGTAACGACAGAGAATTTCTTGTTGCCGATTAATAACTATCCAATCTATCAACTCTATCGGCGCTTGAGGCTCTGTTGGAATTTCAATAGCTTAACTTTTAAGAGATATTCTGCATTTTCTGTTTCAAAGTGAACTCCTTTATTTTCTTTTGGGAACACTGTTTTGAAAGTGAAATTAGTTTGCAGATTTTCCAATATTATTTTCTTCAGATTTAAGGTTATTTTGTTTTCTTTCTCAAAATTATAGCATGAATCGGAACTGTTGAATAGATCCCGAATATAGAAAAACAGATTCTGCAATGGTGTTGTTTGTAACTTTTCGTGTTCAGTCATTGTGCTGTA
Source organism: Bacteroidota bacterium (assembly GCA_016713525.1). Taxonomy (GTDB): domain Bacteria; phylum Bacteroidota; class Bacteroidia; order AKYH767-A; family OLB10; genus JADKJB01. The sequence continues at coordinate 488,191 of JADJOZ010000033.1, forward strand.
ATGCCATGGTTTAAATGAGGATAATTTATAGGACTGCTAACTTATGTATTATATGTTTATTACACTAGTTTTCATTCAATTTAATTACATTTTAATGGTTTTCAGCAGCACAAATTTTATAGAAATTTGAACAAATCTACTACACGCATTACCCTTAAAATTACAACATCCATCCCCAATCGCCTATTTTTTGCTCCCCGGAATGAAAGTTTTATTTAGTTAAGAATCAATAAGATACAATCAGCTCCCGTATTTGTACCCGACGGAAAACCCTTGGTTTTTGAGGTTAGTTTTTGGGATTGGCGGCGTGAAAAGGGTGTTTTTGGGGAAGCCTAAATGTGCCTGAATGGTATGGTAAGGAGGTCAATATTTTACCGAATGGCAAAGTATGGGGGCAATTTATTTAACGAAAACGAAGGGTCGTTTGGCAGATTTTATTCTTCCAAAAGCTTTTAAACACCTCATTGTATCTTGTTTTCAGCGACTTCTTAATAGCTCACTTAAAATTGCTTCTTTGGAATTACTATAATTGTTTTAAATCAACTTTGGCATCCCATTTTATTGCAAATATGCTCTCCAATTTTTCTGATGTTATTTTAAATTCCAAAAGATCCGATTCATTTTTAGTAAAAATGAAGTTTTTCAGTTTTTTAGTTTCATTGTCGATTATTGCAGTCCATCCAAATTCTTTTTCAGCACAATAAACAAACAATTTTCTAGGTGCTTTTTGATCCTTAACAACCCAAACATCTACGCCAAGTATTTCTTTCTGTTTTTTAAGAACTTTTACAGTTCTTTCATCTTTAATATTTTCCTCACTTAAATAGAAAAATCGTTTTATTTTACCACCACTGGAAGTAAAAGAAAAAATTTCATTTTCAACAGAATTGTTCTTTTCATCATATGTTGTCCAAAAGTAATTTTTATCGGTTAAACTAGTGCCGACTACGGTTGAATTTGTGAAATTACGGAAAACCTTCAAATAGGCAAGTGTAAATTCGTCTGGATCATCTAAAGATATTCTTTTCAATATTATTGCATCTGAAATTTTCCTTTTTCTTCCGGTAAAAAGCTGTCAAGAAGTTGCTTGAAGATTGGATCCACGCTTTTTTCTAAAAGAAAATTGAACTGGTCGGAAATATTATTTGAGGAATTAAAGTATTTCTCACTTGTATCGGTACTTGATTTAATTTTAGACAATTCGCTCTTCAGTTTAATGAACCCAACGGTTAATCCAAAAAGTAATGCAAGCATGATATTTGCCTTTTTTGATTCAAAAGTGCCTTTATGATCAAATAATTCTATGATAACAATTGACATTATTACAATACCAGTTATGATAGTTTCCCAATGTTCTAAAATAAAATGTTTAAATTTCATTATTTAAAATTGAGCAAGTTAATTTTGATGCTTTTAGTTAAATGATAATAATTTATCAGCCTTAAATTTTATCAGTATTATGAATGTAATTGAGTCTCTTATATTTTTAACATCTAAATTTATTTGGTTACATTTATTTAGTTCATTTAGTGGTTTCAGTTGTGATATATTTCTCCCGTTAAATTTATAAATGTATTATTATTTCATCCTTCTATTTAATTTGCTTGGATAATATGATAAGGGTCTATCTACCTTTGGGAAAAAGAATTGAATATTAAATTTCTTGTTATAAACATTAAATAGCCCTCTTTTAAAGGGTTTATCTTGGGTATTACTAAAATAACAAATATCAGCATATTCATCTCCAATAGCTTTTTCAAATTTAATTAAGACTGAATTGGCTTGATTTTTATTACTATTATTTATAGGATTTTTTTCAACCAGTTCAATATAGTTTTTTATCTGGTCATCGAAAACTTTTAGTTGGAGCATCACAACCTCATTTTTATAATATTTTTTTAGAGTATTGATGCCTTTCAATTTGAAATCTATTTTAATTTGAGTGTCATTTATCCTCAAAACTTGGATATCAGTTACAAACACGTTACTTATTATATCATGTATTTGTTTTAAGCTATCATACTCGGTTGCATTTACATATACATAACCTGAATCTAAATGAGGAATCAGAGGGTTGCTTCTCTTCATTGAATCAATTATCTGTTCATTTACAATAATAATTGAATCCTTAATTTCTAGTTGCCTTAGCAATTCTTGTCTTCTTGATTCAAGATTTGTCAGTTCAGTTGTTAATGAATCTCGTTCCGCATAAGCATATTATTTGAGTTGTTTGCTTGAGCTAATTCTTTTAAGTTTGATGCAGTTTTTTTCAAGTTCAGCCAGTTCTTTTGAAATATTGTCACGTTCTACATTAGCATTTTTTAGCTTTCTCTTGTAAGCTAATTATAATAGTTTCTTGTTTATAACATCCACATTTGATGTTCATAAAATCTGGGAAAAAGCCACTAGTATCATAGTATTCAATAATACATAACCAAAATAGAACAGCCACCAACAAAGAGAACGGAAATAAAACCCATGCTCCAAATTTTTTGAGGTATTTAATGATTAGATTCGTGTCCATTGTAAAAAACATTTAAACTATAAGAATTCTCTAAATAAATTATAAAATAGCTTGCTTGCAAACTTCAACAGCAAATTAAACCGGGTCAATGATAACTCTCCTCCAATAACACGACCTATTGATCTAAATAAATTATTATTATAGAGACAGGGGCTATTCTAAACCATATGCCATTTACACTTACATCAATTTTCAATTATTTCCACAATAATGCCTTTCATTATAATAAAGAAAATTATAGATGCACCTTAATTATATTTTCAAATTAATAGTTCTTTAACTATCACTAAATTTACAGCATCCTCTCCCAACCACCTATTTTTAGCACTCAAAAATGAAATTTTTATTTAGCTCAAAACCAATAACATACAACCCACCCCCGTATTTATACCCGAGGGAAAACCCTTGGTTTTTGAGGTTGGTTTTTGGGAATGGCGGCGTAAAATGGCGTTTTTGGGGGGCGGCAGCATTTGCTGGAAAAGCAATCTAACTAACTTCAAGCAATAGAAAAACACTGAGATTGGTTTCCAAATTTAATATAAATATATTCCTGAAATGGTGGGATTGGCTATGTTGATTGATTGTTGAAATTTATTTTTATTGGCAGGCTGTCCATTTGAATTGAGGCACCGAAAAAGTGTAGATCAATCTTTTATTAATTTTCCTTTCTTGTACAAATTATTTCCGTGGTGTACTTCGTAAAAGTACATCCCTTTGCTTAAAAGTTCAATGTTTAACAAAACGGAATTTGTAAATTTCTGATGTAGTATTTTTCTTGATGTAAGATCGTAGATAGTTATTTCTAAGAGTTCATTACTATTTACATTAACATATAATTCATTTTCAAAAGGATTTGGAAAGAGATTTATTGAAACAACTTCATTCAAATCATTTACACCAACATTACAAGGTGGTATTTGAACTAAAGAAACATCATCGATAAAACAATATGATGCTGCATATGTAGCAGACGGGTTTATGTAATTTGTGCTTGTAATAGAGTCGTTTTTGAAATTCCCAATAATCAAATAACTTTCTCCGCCTGAAGCAATAAAATCTCCGCTTACCAGAGTCCAGTTTAAGGTGTCAAATACATTTCCATTTGTGTTAGAAATCTGCGGAACAAATGGTAATGGTGCATTATTATTTATTCCTAGTACCGGGGTATTAGAAAAATACACACCAATATCATCTGTAGTATATTGACATTCATTCCCAAGATTTACATACATTTCAAAATGGTAACATGCATTTTCGACAAGTGGAGAAAGTAAAGAAGTTTCTATGTATTCCCGTATGTTACCTGGACTCCATAAATATACACCGGCACATGCAGTGCCGGTCCTTGCATATTGAAATCCTGACCAATTATTGGGGATAGAGGCAAAAGTAGAACTTGAACATTCGTTGAAATAATCTGGTGTGCCATAAGTAGGAGTTGAAGGATTCATCCAAAACAAAGCACTGTCGATTTGATTATGGTCATCAGGACAACTATAATATTGCTCCAGGCTTCCATTTTGAACCAAATTTTGACTTTGACAATTTAGGTAAGCCAATACTAAAATGAAAAAGGAAATTAGTTTATACATTATGATATAGTATTAAAATTAGTTGCCCAATCGATTCTACCATAAAATTACTCATTTTTTACCCAATTACCTGTTTTTTGGCTTTAAATTAATAAATATATTGAGATAATTATCAATTCCTTATAAAAGACATAGGGAAAACCCTTGGGGGATAGAAGGAGAAGGAGAATGAGAATCAGAGCGGACCTGTTGAGTATAAATTAGGAATACAATTCTCAACCAATAAAAAAGCTATCATAGCCTTCACAAAAAATTAATAACTCGCAGTTCAAAGGGGGCGAGGTGCATAATTGTAGCTGATAATAATTTACAGATCATACCAATGCATCTATGCTACATGCTAAAGTTTTACAAACTTTCTTAGAGTTTCATTTTTACCGTCGCTTACTTCTACAAAATAAATCCCACTTTGAAAATTTGCAACGGGGATTTGTAAATCTGAAAGCATGTTTTGATCATGAAGTGAAAAAATCTTTTCACCGAGACTATTTTTTATTATTACACTGACTGTTGATTTTGGTAAACTGTAAAAACTGATCAACAATTTGTCAATGGCAGGGTTTGGCCAAATTGAAAACTTTAAATAGTTGTCTTGTAAATCTTCTAATCCGGTAGGGCATAGACCATCCGGAGTGTATTCCCAAAAATCGTCTTCAATAAAATTAAAATTATCATTTGCAAATCCAGTACCTACATAACCTTTATTGGCAATTGCAAAGCCAACGGCTCCTTCTCTTACTCCACCACTAAAACTGGCTACTTGTGTCCATGTATCAGTGGTAGCATCATACTTCCAAAAATCAGATCGTGCTTCATTAAAATTTCCAATTCTTGTTGTACCAGTTCCTACATAGCCATTATTACAAAGTACAAATGAACAAATTTCGGTACGACCAATACCTCCAAAATTAGCTTTTTGTGACCATAAATCTAAAATTGGATCGTATTCCCAAAGTTCATTATTCCCCAGGGGCCATAAACTATGGTCGGTACCGACACAAATGTATCCCTTTGTACCAATGGCAAAACCTGTACCAAGATAATGTTCTAAACCTCCAAAGTCTGCTTTCTGAGTCCAATTATTCGATACCGGGTCATATTCCCAGAAATCCTTAAATTGAGTTGCGGATTGATCAACACCTGTACCAACATATCCTTTGCCTAAAAGAGCATACCCAGCTGCAGAACCTCTGCCTGACCCTCCAAAATCAGCCTTTTGAGTCCAGGAATTTAGAGCTGGATCATACGCCCACAAATCAACATGATCAATGAAATTATCATAATCGCCGCCAGTACAAACATATCCTTTATTTCCAATTACAAAACTTACTGCAGTTTCTCGCATCATTCCTAAAAAATTTGTTTTTTGATTCCAAATATTTAAACCAGGATCAAATTCCCAAAAAGCAGAAGTATCTCCAAATAAGTCAAAACCAGTTCCGATATAACCTTTATTGCCAATTGAAAATCCAACAGAAAAAATCCTGGCCCCACCTGGGTAGTTTGCTTTCTGAGTCCAAAAATCTGCTTTAACAATCAGAAACGAAAAGGTGAATAAAAGAATAAAAAGTGTTCTCATGGTATTCGGGTTTAATAATAACCGAAATTAATAAAAAAAATAATAAAATTTAATTTCTATCAAACTAATGCCACGTCCATACCCTCAGTCTGTATATATTCTGAATGAAAGTACTTTAATTGAAATTATTAGTAATGCCAGAATCATTAAAATTATACACTTACAATTTCAAAAACCTCATTTTGTGCGGTGAATTCGTTAAATTCTATTAATTTAAAAATCAATGTTTTACAAATGGTATTCGGAAAACCCTTAATGGAAAAACCCTTGGTTTTTGGGAGTGGTTTGGATGGCGAAGGGTGTTTGGGAGGTGGGTTTGTTTGGTTTTAGGAGGGTCAACAGGCCGGAATGGTATCTTAAGGTGGTCAACATGATCCGGAATTTCCTCTATTCAAAAAATGATCATGATCCAAGTTCCTAAATATAATACTTGCTGTAAATTATCACTCCACTACAAATCTTAAACAGCTATCGTGATAATATTATTTTATTATATTCAGAAGACTCCGAAGTTATATATTTAACAAAGTAAATTCCGTCTGAAAATCCTGACAGATCCACATAGTTTATATCATCAGTATTGCCGATAAATAAAATCATTTTTCCTACAGCATTGAATACCTGAAGTTCACCTGGTGGAAATTCTAAATTAAATATTCCTGTTCCCGGATTCGGGAAAATATGGCCTTTCGATTCCGCAGCAATTAATGATTCAGATTTTTCATGGTTTGGTCCTGTTTGAATGCAGGGAATATGTACCACTATAACATTGGAAGTATCACTACAAGTTAAGGAATCCGATGCAATGCATTTATATTTTCCTCGGCTTTTGCAGTGAAATATGCTGAAGTTGCACCTGCAATTGCATTATTCCATCTGTACCATTGATAATTTAGCATGCCAGGAGTTGCAGTCAAAACGACACTGTCACCTTTGCAAAATGTTAAGGGACCTAATGCTGTAACAACATTGACAGATGCTTGCAGGATCGAAGATTGATTGAAATTATACTGTCGCATCCTAGAGTATTATAAATAGTATCTGTATAATTTCGCTCTGATTCCAGGTGTAATTCCCACTAGGAGAAATGTAGTAATAGCAGCTTGATACAATTAAAGTGTCGAAAGTAGTTGCACAGGTTGCACCACCAGGGAGACAGGTCGAAACTACTGCTGACGATGATAATGAATCCAGGAGAATAATTGGGATGCTTGAACTGGTGGTTGTTGTGATTTGATGCGGTGAAGCAATAGCAACTGATGTTGAATTTGTTTGGGTAATTGTAGATGGTTTATCACTATAACAGGAAAATGTGTTAGCAGCAAAGGAGCTATCGGTCATTAGTAATGTGGGGTGATAACTGTTGGCCCAACCGTCAGCATACAACGACAAGAGTTTATTGTCTGCTGTTTTAGTTAAACTTATATAATTGTGTATAAGTAACGAATCTTTAATAGAAATGATATTTCCTATGGAATCTAAATGAATAATCGCTGACCAATAAGTGTTTGACCCATTGCCAACCCAATTGGTCACGCAATACATAGTCTTATCTTCATTTTCTAAAATAGTTTTTGAAAAAAGGAATTTAGTAGAATCTGAAAATGTTTTAGACCATATCGGTATGCCAGAGGAATCTGTTTTCACAACTGAGAATGAACCACCAGCGTACTGCATAAGGCTAATAAATCCAAGATCTGAGGATTGAACTACATCCTGAATTTCAGAGTAGCCTGGATATTCCATCGAATAAATAAGATTATTTAAGGTGTCGAGCACCATTATTAAGGGAGCTTGAGTTTGAGACTGCTTCCCAATAAGCATGATTCCGTTATTATTAAGAGATTTAGCGTAGCGAAGTGTTAAATAAGAATTTGCAGGTGTTATCTTGATTGCATTTATGGAATTACCATTGATATCTATTGAGAGTAACTCTATGCCATTCGACCCCAGACCATTAAATGCCAAATAAGAAGTAGCATCAGTCCTCTTAACTAAACAATTTTTTGAATCACCAGCGTTAAACACTTTACTCCATATAATTTCACCATTCATATCAGTCTTGACTAGTATTGGAAATTCATTTGAACCGTTGCTTTTGAAAGTCCCAATAAATAATAGTGATGTATCTGGTAAAAACATCATATCATGTAATTCGTTACCAACAAAAGGTAAGAGATTATATTGTTTAATGTAGTCAATGTGTCCGGAATGATCGGTTTTCATAATGAAACCGCCATTTATGTCGTTTGTATTAACAAGCATTGCAAATCCTCCGTCGGAGGTTTCGCATATTTTGCCGGGAAGATTCTTAGTCCCTGAGAATGAACACAGATATTCCTTTTTAAAAAACATCTGACAAAATCCTATCTCTGTTAGAAAGCAATATAAGAATATAAAAATGCCGGTTTTGAAATATTGAAAATTATTGCTCTTCATTTTTAATTTGTATCAAATAAGAAAAGTAATTTAATATGTTCGAATTTGTAGTTCAATATCGTATCATGGTGATGTTGTAAATAGATTCTATCAGACAGATTATTTTTTAGGAAATTTCCTAAAAATACAATATTTATGTTAACCATCCTACTGATACAATAAATAGTTAAGTAGTCTTTATGTGTTTGGTAATCAAATTGATGCAAGAGTTTCTTTTAGGTTGGGTTTTATAGGTAATATTTAAAAGTATAATTATCACTGGATTGTGGGCGAAAACGTTCGTGGGCTTACTAATAGGAATGGAGGGTGAATTAGATGCTGATTGAAAGGAACATTGTGAAAATTCCTACTTACGCACTTTGTGAAATGGCACCACTGGTAACGAAATAAATTTTTAAATAATTTAAATTCACTGAATTGGAATTCAGTGATTAATATTAAATTTTTCAAGTGCATTTTTTACAAGATCTCCCAACATATGGGCTTCCTTTTCTTCGGGCAAATCAATGTATGCAGCATATGATTCTTTCTGTTTTTCACCAATTTCCAGCAATTTCTGACGCCGGATTTCATATGTTTCTTTTGCAAAATTAAGCGCTTCAATATTCTTCGCTTGTTGTTCATCCGGCCACTTGCGGAATTCTTCCTGTGCTGCTTTTTTATATTGAGCTGCATAATCGGTACATACCTTGCGTTTTTCAATAACATCAGCTTCACTGATTTTGAAATCAGATAATCTATTTTTAACTTCGTCTAAGGAATATAGGAATAGTTTTTTTAACGTCTGTTGTCTGTGTTCACTTTTTATTCCAAAGATACTTTGATAAAAAGTTTCTGCCTTATTTTTTTCTACATCTGTCAAGGGAGGTAATGCTGCAGCCTGAGCCAGGATATGTTCAGGAAGTTGATTGGAATGCGGTGGTTTCATTTTTTCATGCACTATCAATCTTGCAATCATAAAAAATTGTTCAGCATGACGAGATTCATGATATGCTGTCGAGCCCCATTCGGACATTGGTTTGTTTAATCCTTGCTGAGAAATGGAAAATGACCAGGTGGTAGAATCGAACTCTCCATTTTTAGATTTCAAATTATCTTGTAAACTTATAGCAGGAGGAGGAATTCCTAAAGCTTGAAATTTGGCATTTATTATTGATTGAAGTGCAATTATTTTTTCATTTTCACTTGCCCGTGAAACATTCACGAGCGATAAATTTTGACTGAATTCTTCAACTGAAGATCCCTGATCCAAAGGCAAATGTGCAATGACTGCATTTAATACATCTAATGAGCTGAAATTCCCTTCTTCATAGGTCTGTTTCAGGATGTTTTCAACAATTGCATACAATGTTCTGTTTTTAAAAAACATTTTAGTTATATCATGGAAACGAGTAGCAATTAATGGTTCTGTTGAAATGTGATATCTAAAAGCACTCATAAAATCATTCTCTGCAGCACATTTATCAATTGTATTGGTCTCAGCACGTTCTTGCATTGCAAGTTCTGCAGGTATTCTTACCCATCTTCCCTGAATTGCATTTCCAGCTGAAAGCGATTCTCCTTCTGAATTAAACTGTGAAAGTTGGTTATTAACAAACGGCCTATGGTTTGTGAATTCATGCAATTTCATTTGCACTATTGCTTCGGGCCTGTTGTCGACAATTTGAAAAGTTGCCTCACTGCTGACTTGTTGCTGTGCAACTGAATCAACTACGGATTGGCTTTTATTTTGTTGAGTTTTGTCAGCGTTTTGATGCATGGTATTAAATTCTTTTAAATTTCCGTAACTCAACTTGGATGCGGTAAGCTAAACGATATTTGTGGCAGTTTTTATGCATCTCCGCTTTTGTTTGTCCTGACTAATGTTTTTGTAATGCAGTGAACTGATCCCCATCCAATGGCTAAGTCTTCTAAACCGTCCATCTGATGAACAACAAATCCTAAACTTTCCCAAACTTCTTTTGCCTTTTTATCTAATGCGCTTCTTTTAGCTAAAGTGCCTTCATAGGTAATGATAGAACTATCATTTAAGTAGACTTCAACATCCTGAGAGAATGAAGGTAAATATACGTTCGACCTGTCTTCGTAGTTTTCAACAAGTGCATTATTATAGGACAAGTAATAATAACGTTCGTCGGTTTGCGGTGCTTTTGTGTAATATTTTATAAATGAAGGTAGGATTGGCAATCTTTTGACTTCAAAGAATCTTGAAAGTTGGTCGGCAACCTCATCAAAATACACATCATAATCTGTTAACTTTGAATTTTCACCAACTGCATCCCTTCCTAATTTAGGACTTCCTACAAGAACTATTTCTTTTCCTTCACCAGTTAATTTACCGGTTGGGGTTATATACATATCTATGTGAAATATTGGTTGATAATATCCACCACCAAGGAAGGCACGATGATCTTCTGGAATAACACTTTGTCTGCCAATTGGTAAAACCTTTTTTCCGAATAATTTTTCAAAAGAAGCAATTACCCGTTCTTCTGTTTCTAAAAAGGCCCTACCCAAATTTTCAACAATATAATCTTTCCCAACCAAAACATACTCGCCAACTTCTAAGATATTTCCTCCTTGAAAGAATAGATATGATTGCATTGCAGAATTGTTTGTCTGCATTGATATATCATCTGCAATTGTTGCGTCATCATATCTTGGGAAATGAACTCCTTCACAAATAATTGGATTATTAAGTTCGTCTTTTAAAGCAACATATGCGTCTTGTGCCCAAATAGAATATTGAAAAATAGAAATGTTCAGCGAATATTTTGATTCGTGGATACCTAATTTATCAAACCACGACTTTACAACAGGCAAATGGTTAGCATGGCAAAGCATAGTAAAATGCCTATTCTCATTCTCATCGTGCATTAATTTAATAAGGGATAAAAGATGCCGTTCGTCGGATTCGTCTATTTTTTTCGCCAGGAGGGACAGTCAGTAAAATGTCTCCTATTCTACCTTTTTCATCGCTAACTATAGTAGTTTTTAGGACATTGCAAACATAATCGCCAAAGCGCTTTGTATTAAAAGAAAATTTAGTAGTTGTAAATTGTTCTAAAAGATTTTTATCAGATTTGAATGACTCTAATCCATCTTTTAATTTTTTAGAAATTAAAAACGCTGAAAAAGATTGCCTGTTGTTTAATTTCGCCTGGTATTCTACATCACTGAGAATACTCTCTTTATTTTTTCTTAATGGTTTGATGTTTATTTCTTTCATTGATTTTGATTTCCATTGTTAAAAATAAAATTATTGCTAACTTTCAAAGTTTCCCTTACAATGCACCAATCTTTTAGAATTTGAATAGTAAAACAGGGTGTCAATCATATGTTCTAATCATTTTTACAATGCTAAGCCGGTGAAGGCAGTATACACAGTTGCTTCAAGTGTATTGAATTCGAGGCCATCGGGATTTGCAAGGTATTTATCAATTGTTGGTTCGGAAAATGGTATACCCGCTTCGTGGCCGTTAAACAGTCGCTCTATTTTTCCAAGACCACCGGCTACGAGTTGTTGTCGTATCATTCCAAAAGTGGATTGTATATTTTGCAATTGTAGTGCCCTGCTGCTGGTAGTATCAGAGGCGGCAATCCCCAGTCTTTGTTTTAACAAACTAAGGCGTAAATCTTTTATGGCAGGTGCAATACCATTGCTTCTTTGATTATCGGTAAACACAATGTCGCTGCTGCCATCAAAAGCAAGACCCCTGCGTCTGAAGCTACTGCTACCTACCAATGCCCATACATCATCGACAATCATCACCGTTTGTTCGAGGTTGGAAGCTCTGCCCGGAAATCCAATAGGGTGAAAAGCTACCACTTGTCGTACCGGTAAATTATTGATTATTGTTAATCGTTCTTTCACTTCGCTTTTAATCCATTGGTCGTATTGTTTGGCAAAATCAGGTTTACGCGGCACACACAATATAACCTTCAGTCCGGGTTTAGCACTAAGTTGCGTATTCAAATCCTGAATAAGGTCAACTGCATAATCAGTGTCGTTTGTACCTTTGGTAAAGCTAAATCCAGGTGTTTCTATGTAAATAAAATTACGGGCATTTTTTATTGCTTCTTTAATACTCCATTGAGTGTCTCGGCGCCCATAGCACGCTGCACTTAGTTCTCGTTTTAATTCATTATACAATCGTTCTTTGTCGCTTTCGCTTAAGGTATTGTTATCCTTTAAGTTGTTTAATGCAGTTACTAATTCGGTACGTAGTCTTGTAACAGCCGTATTAAGCAGGCCGGGTAACGATCCGGTATCGATGTTATTAATCCTTTCAACTACCTGGTCTACCAATGAGTCGAAGTTTTCCGGAATACTATTGATATTGTTATCAACAACAGTCTTGATAAGTGCCAGTTCCGGTGTTTCGCTGTAGGCTGCAATATTTTGTAACAGCGCACCATTGAATGTACCTACCGAAGCAGAGGGTGCATCTGTTTCACTAAGTGGAACTGCAGCTGCAGGTTCGTTCCAATTTGCGTTGGCTAACTGCACAATGCGTTCGTAAAAGTTGAGACAGCGCCGGAATGCCATTCTGCCAATATCGTATGCTAACTGGCCTTGTTCAGTATATATTCCCACATTAATGGTTTCTTTTCCTCCAGGTCCTCCGGGGCATCCGTTGTCTTGCGATGCATTATGTATTTGTGCATGTATTGGACCACCGCCAATCAAGGCTTCCCAGTTTCCGGTTTTTAAAGATGCGGCCAGTAAATCTCGCCGAGCCATCGTTGGGTGGCGGGGTGCATCTCTCGGTTGTGTTTCACCACTTAGTGTCAATATTGAATTCAGGAAATTTTTAAAACTGGAGACATCAAAAGAGGAAATGGTTGTATGGTTGAGCCCGATGATTGGAGTATTACTAATTCCTTTTTTGGTGAGCGGTTGCAACACATTACTGGTAGTTGGAGTGGCAAAACTGATTGGTGCCTGAACGGGTAACATCAATGCGCCTAACAGTCGCTTTCCGGTTCCATTGTTAAGATTAATCATGAGGTCGAAAAACAGTTTTGGATCTGTTGGTACAGTGACCGTTCCGTCAGGTCGGCGCAAGCCAAGAGGGTCTATCAGAATAAGGTCAATTTCACCATTTAGTGTTCTTCCATCAAAAGGTGATACAGACCTGGTGCAAACACCACCCGCTCCATCGCCTCTGCTAACAATTGCATCATTTCCAAACACACGGTTGTACACACGTATGGCGGCACCTACCGGTATGCCAGTAAGGCGCAGTCGTACATCTGTAGCCTGACCGGAACCGGGGATGATAAAGTCTGCACGGCAATGAGTTTGTAGTTCATTTTTTAAGTTTGCTGGAAATGAATTATCAGGTGTAGCTGAACCAATACCAGGAAATTGTGGCCATAGTGCTGTAGTATCATTTGCTGGTAGTGGCAATGTGTTATCAATTCCTGTACCTACACAAAGCGCCTCTGTTAAAGTTCCACTAAAAATTGTTTGTAGCCGGCCCATTAAATGATTACCTGTAGGCAGCGTAGAAATGTTTTGATGTAAACGAATGAAAGGTTTTGGTTCCAATTTGGTTCCATTAAATTCATCGTTTGGATCACCCAGTAAATATTTTTCTGATTCAACTACTTGTATTGTGAAAAAATCATGACTCAAAGTATTTGCACCAAGGCTGGTGGGAAGAGCAGGCAATGGCACCATTTGTAACATTCGTCCATAGCAAACATTGCCCATGAAAAATTGTGCTGCTTTCAATGGAGGAAAACTTCCGTCGACAGCAGTAGCAGCTTCCCTTGTGAGTTCGCCTTTTAAACTGGTGTCGCTGCCTGTGTAGGCATTAATGCTAAACAAACCAATACCGGCATTAACAGCAGTAATGCCCTGCACATGAGTACCATCATATGGAGATCCATCTGATTGGACCAATCTGACGGTGTTGCTGTTTGCGCTTAACTCTATAATATTTGATAATTGATTATTTAAAGAATTGTCGGAGTCAATATCTAAAATCGGGTAAAGACCTATTAAACTTTTAACTAATGAAGCCACATACAAAGGGTGGAGTATATGGCCTTGTTCATCAAAGAAGCTCATACTTCCGCTAAAGCCAAGATCTTCTCCAACATTGATGTAGCCGCCTGAAATTCCTGCTGCCGCATCACCATTGTAGAAAATAAAAGCAGGCACTTGCCTTAGAACATTGCCATTTGCCTGTTCGAACGTGTGTGTGTTGGCTGTTTCAAATTTTAATGCTATAAGGCGCTTCATTCTCAAAATTTGCTGCGGAAATAAACGAAGTACAGCACCGGCTTCGTTCACCATGCTGCCATCAGTTTTTTGCAAGCTAAACACCAGCTTTTTATCGCTGTTGTTCACTGTATTTACCACACCGCTGAACGGAGCAAGCCAATTGTTGTCATTGTTCAAACTCAAAGTTGCCTGATCGAATTCTATAGCACCATCATCGTCTGCTACGTTACTCCATTTTTGTGTAGAGACCGGCATTGTAAAGCTGAGGCCCTGAATGCCGAATTCTTTTAGATTTTCAATCGTTAAATCTTCTATCAATGCCATAATATTCGCTTTAGTTGTTTCAAAAATATGTTTTAGGAATTCGCCATAATTTCTGCATACCTGTTAAGAGGATCGGTAATCCTTACAATTATTTTTATGGGGTTGCCCTTAACACAAATGCTGAAATTAGTGATTCCACTTACCTGATTCGTCTCTTGCCTTGCAATTTTAGGAAGCAGCAACACCTGTTCGGCATCGAGAGCTAAGGCTACAGCTGCTGTTTGAGGCAAGATATCTGCTGCAGTGAAGTTGGCTATTAACGTACGCACATTGTTACTGTCCAGTTCAAACACTTCAATGGTTGTTATACCAAGACTTATTTTTTCGAAGGGTGCCGAAGTAGAAAACGTAAAGCGGCTGCATAAGGCATTTGTAGCAGGTAAACCGGTAATGAGCAATGCAGGAGGTACATCCGGAGGAAAGAAAATAATTTCATTGGTACTTGCTTCACTGATGCCACTCAACATTCCCCGGCTTACATCTTCTTTACCTACCGCTACAGCCTGGTACACAAAAGGTCTCCAGCTTTTGGCAATACCCAACTCGTTAATCTTTTTACTTCTATAAGAATTGCCGTCTAAAAGTTCCAAAGTAGTGTCAATCCATCCTGCATCGGTATGGTCGTAAACGGGAAGGCCTTTCAAACCTATATCGTTGCTCATTAATTGCTTTCGAACGCGATAAAGTTGGTACCCAGCAGGTTCTTCCCCAATGGTGTTAACAACTTTTATTTCAAAACCCTCACCATCAGGATCGGAAGCCGAGCGTTTCTTGTATTTACGAACCTGTAGCAAAGGCGAGGCCGGTTTTACAACACGCGGTACTGCAAAAAATATAACATTGCTTTTTCCACTTTCAATATTTGCACTATTTACACTACTAACCTGGTACAAAAACATAACATCTGCCGATCCGGGTAAGGCAATTTCCATTCTGTTAGTTGTAATTGGATTTTTAGTAATTCGGTTGAAAAATTTTTGGCAAGGATCAATGTATTTTGATTGCTCCAGCAGATCTCTCAATTGTGTTGCTCTATCTACCAGTGGATCACTCAATGGTTTTAGATACCTGGCAGTATCGGTAGGAAACTCAACTTTTAAAATTTTATCAAGAGTAGTTCTTATGGCGGTTTCATTGGCTTCCCACACATTGTACTTAGTGGCATTTGCGGCAACGGTCCAACTAAGAATGCCTCTTCCAATTTTGGTAGCATCGGGAATGGCTGTAAATATAACTGTAGCGGGAAAGTTTGTTACGGCAGGAGGCCGGGGGTCCGACATGCGTGCGATATAATTTATTTTTTTTCGATTTGCCACATCAAAGGGTATATCCCACGGATTCCAATCGCTGAATTCATTAATTGGAAGGCGTACAATTTCAAGCCCTCTTATATACGCAGCAAATGCAACTTCAAATGGATCAATGCCGGGGAAATGGCAATTCACCGGCACAATAAGTTTGTAACGCACCATATTATTTGAAGGAATATCACTGCTGCCAACCATAGGAGCTGCACCACTGGTTGGTGCGTTACTGCTCATGATGAAAATTTGATAAGGCGCTGGTACATTAGGTACAATCGTGGGGTCGTCTACCGGAAAATTAATGGCTATTACAGGGGTAGAAGTATCTGTTGCTTGCAATGAAAAATAATTGGGTACTCCTGCCGATGGTTGGTTCAATGATGCATCAAAGAATTTGCCTGCAATTTCTATTCTCGAAGGAGAACGGTCAATCCAATCCCAGCTAAATTCTATTTCCAACTGACAAGGAACGGGAGATTGAATTGGAGTCAGACTGTAAATATCAACACCATCTTTTATTTTCAATGCTATTGCCATAATACCCGGCTGTTGCATAGGGGGAGCAGCAGCTGTAAAATTTATTTTACTCATTGCACTCCAGCGGCCAAAAACATCCCATCCGCCAACAAAATATTTGTGGAGTTTGCTGCCGAATAATGGCACCGGTTCTTCACTGGCATTGATAATATATTTATCAACATCGGCCGGATCCTGCTGTAAATCGTTGACCTTAGGCTGAGGGGTAAAAATGTTTTTATAACAAAACTTCTCAAAAGGATAATCATCATTATGCACCTGCGAATCGGCTCCTGGTTGGTAGGATGCGGTAATGCCATAACCATGTGGAACATTACTTTTTGGCCAACGTAATTTTACACTTTGGGTGTATGGTTGGTTACGCTGTTCGGGTCGGTTGTATTGTATCCCCATTGCTTCAAGTTCATGTGGTTGTACTGGGGTTGCCCTTTCGTCGTTTAGTGCAGCAAATTCTATTTTTTGGCTTAAAGAGTCTAGAAAGTCGAATTGAAACTCTTCAAATGGTCTGACTACAAATTGAGTTGTAACCATATAGTCAACCGATAGAAAATTTTTGGTGGTTGCAGCCCTTGCCCTTGCAGAGTACATGGTTTTGTAATCATCCACTCCTGGTCGGGAAAATTTTCCTGAGGGAAAATCGTATGTGCCAAAACCCATGCCCAGGCTGGCAGGACTTTCATTACTGACTGTTACCATAGTAAGACCAACCACAGGAATTTTTAAATTGGCAGATTGAGTGGCGCTGGTTCCTGTTTGATGCATACCTTCAATAGTATAATCTTCTTTATAGCAGGGTTGCCTGTTTTCTCTTATATATGAAGAATCATTAGAGTTTTCCAAACAACGCCGCACTAATTTAAGTTGCTCAGCGTGCAGGTATTTAAGGTAAGGTTCAGCATTGGGATGGCGCCATTTCGGATCTACACATTGAGCATCTATAGCATTTATGGATGGAGGAGGTAAAAACAACCATTGTCCAAGTTTTAACCGAAGCCTTGCCGCACTCTCCGGATCGGTGAGGTTAGGTAAAAAACCCTGTTTATCACCATCGTAACCTTGTCCACCTACATCGCCGGTATTAAATGGCAGTCCAACAATTTGTACCAGCTCCCAATCATTTTTTTGTAACATTGCAGATAATGCAACACCAGCAAGGTTTGTTACAGTGCCAAACCCTTCAACTTGAATACCAATAATGAAAGGGGCTTTGAACAATATGGTTGCATTGTTAGTAAGTGTGTATTGCTTCGCCTCCATTAACACATTGTCCCGGCCGATTGGAGTTAAAATAAGACTTTGTCCTGTTTGCACGGTACACGTAATGGCCACCAAAAACATTTCTTCTCCAAAATAAAAAGGTCTTGAAAAGTTAACTGCTTCATTCCCGTTTGTAATTACCCTTCGGATGTCTGCATCGGCATAAACAGGAGCCCTTCGCCATACTTTAAATGGTTGCCTTGGAAAACCAAATTCAGGATGCGTTGTCCAACGAAGTGCAACAGGAACAGTGTCGTCAGGGATTCTCAGTTTGACTTTTTTTGCATCTTCATCACCGGCAAGGTTAGGAAAAAATGATTCTTTCATAACACCTTGAAGTACGGTATCAGTAAGGCTTGCACTAAATAATTGAAACGATGGATGCGTTAACAACATGTCAGTAGATTTTTGTTTTGTTAATTTTTTAATCTTCCCATGGGGCTTTATTACTCAACTGAATAGTTACAAGCGGCATGAGTTTGGCTGGCATACTGTAAAAGCTGCTCGCCAGTTGTTCAATCATTATGTTGCAAGCAATGCCTGCTGTTGGTATTGGAGTGTTTTTGAAAACAATCAATGTCCTTGTTCCGGCTGTTGTTTTTACAAAATGACTGATCTTGTTTTCACCTGCTTTGGCTTTAAGAACCATACTATCCATTGCAGTGTTTTCATATATCTTAAATGCAGGATCTAATTGCTGGCCTGGTGCATTTTCCAAAGTTTGTTTAACTGCTTCAATGCGTTGACGCCAAATAGGCTCGCTTGCATCAATTAATAAGGAGTGAGGTGCAAAGTCGCCGCTGTTATTGCTCCAGCACAAGGTAATACTTGTTGTTTCATTCGCATCTTTTGGTGCTATGCCAGCCGACAATAACATATTTTCAAATTCAACATCAGATAATGTGTGTACACTTGGTTGCGGTCCGGGTATTGGTACAGGCAGGCCGGTAATAGCTGATTGAAGCGCTTTGTGTTTAATAGCTTGTGAGGCGATACTGTCAACAAATTCTTCCACATTTGCAAAGCGACTTGTTTTAAATGCCCTTCTAAATAAAGGTTGTTCGCTTCCGGTGGAAGGCACAGCATCCTTCGGATCAAATTCTATATCGAATGTATATGGCATTAATGGTTTCAGCTCAAATGGCGGTGAATACTGTGCATGTGTGGGGAAACTCATTTCACCCATGCATGGTAATAACCCGGCTGCAATCATCGCTTCAATGGCTTCCCGATAAGGTGTTTTCACTTCTGCTGGAATTTCCGTTAAAGAATTTACAATTTCCGGGCTGTTGAATACAGGTAGACCATCCGCACCACGAATAATTGCTTTAAGTTGTTTTCCGTAAGCCTGATACATTTTCAAGAAGGCATTGTCATTAAATACCACCATCAAGGGGTCCCTGTAGAAATGGAAAGGCTCATCCATGATTGGCAGCGTACCTAACACGTATGGAGATAAAGGTAATGGGGGAGTGTTGTCTGTTTTAAATGCAAATTCTTCTGTAATATCTCTGGTCTTTTTTAATTCCCAAGGATCAGTAACTTTTTTACGGGTTTCAACTGTTGCCTCATAATTTATTAACATGCGGTATACTTTGTTAGGCTCCAATAGCGGTACAGGGGAATTGCCATTTAAGTAACCGGTAAGTGTTTCTTGTTCTGTTTCCAGCATTTCACTTACCTGTGCATGATGCTGCACTTCTGATAATTGTAAAGTTTCAATTGCAGATATTAAAAGTATTGGGAATCCTACCTGTGGAATGCAATTGCAGATTCGTATACGACAGGTTTTTTCTGATTTTGGTTTTAAAAGGAATAGAATTTTTGTGTAGGAATTGAAATAGCCGCTGTGTAAAAAGGCAGCAGTAGGTAACATTTTTGGTCTCCATGGAAGTCCCGCATTCATCCAATCCGCGGGTAGATCAGTCGCCGGTATAACGTTATCATCTACTATGAGATCCAATAATTTGTAGGTCTTTAACACATTGTTGTTGCTGTCTAACTCTTCAACCATTACCAGTTTAGCGAAGGCGTTTGATTGGCCATTGCTAAAATCCTCGATGTTGAATTTTTTTCCAACTTTGAGCAAAGCGCCATAGAACAGAATGCTTTCACAAGCTCCCGTTTCAAAAATGATGCAGCAATTTTTTCCATTTTTTTCGTAATATTCTTTGATTGCATCAGGCTTAATCAGATCGCTAAAAACTTCTTGCTTTTTCTCGTTTGGTTTACTGCAGTATGGTAGTTGCAGTGTACGGAAGCAACGTAAGAAATCTTTGAATTTGTTGATATTAGCATTTTTATCACGGGAATAGCAAATTTCTACCAGGTGTCCGGTAAAGTTTTTGTTGTATAAAATCAGGTGTTTAATGTTTTCCGCTTTAAGTACTATCGTGTGTATGTCTTCTTTGCGGCTCTTGTCAACAAAAATTTCTTTAATTAATAGAACACCTTCTTCATCATAAGCATAAAAGATCAGGCTGGATTCCTCTTTAGCTTTGGAGTTAAAGCTGCTGAAATTAATGCTTACTTCATCAACAGCTTCGCCCATTATATCGATACGCATATACTCTTTGATGCTTAGACCAATGGTTTCTTTTATTTGTCCGAATTGTGTTCGGTAGGTGCTTTCAAATGGTTTCAGTTGAGTGTACTTAATTAACCCTGATTTATTGTTTAAAATACTACGTTTTTCTGAAGCGCTGTATATTTTAATAGATTTATCAATCAATAGTGGATTAGTTTCAAAACTTTTTATTTTTCGGATGAGTTTAAAACATTGTTGCTCTCTTGAAGGTGGAATGTTTGCGTTCAGTTTATCTATACCAAGTACTTTAGCGGCGTTACACCCACCATAGCCGGCTTCACTTAACACTACATCAAAGAGGCTAAACTTTTTCACCGATTGAGGTTCATAAATCCGCATAACATTATTTACGGGTTGCGTACGCACTGTACCGTCGGGATCTGGTTTGGGTATACCGGTAAGTGTCCATCCATTAGCGGAATACCCAATTTTTTGTTCACAGAATGTGAAAAGTACCGGTGAAGGAGGTGCAGGATTTTTGCAGGCATCTTCCCAGCGAACGGTTACATTTGTATTCAGTTCGGTACTGCGTTCAATTGCATGAGGCGCTGTGGTTGGTACCCGGCTAAAGCATGCCAAATCGATACTTGTATCTGTAGGACTGCCATTTTGGGGTCTGTCGATGCGCCAAACACTTGGTGGCTTTCCTTCAGGGTCGCTATATGTTGAATTATTTTCTAATAATGTAACACTTTTTAGTGTGTAATTAATTTTTACTTCATCACTCAGTTGTATGCTTCCACCTGTTCCGGAATAGGTACCAGGAGATTTTACAAAGCTGTTTGCTTCAAAACTGCTATCGAGTAATGGTGCAGCATGCATTTGAATAACCGGAACCGAATCAATAGGCACCGTAAGCGCATTGACTGGCAAAGGGCCATCTTTCATATTATGAGCTGTACCTAATGAAGCATCAATGGGGCGTTGCGTTCCTTGTCCATTGGTTAACACGGGGCTGAAACTTTGAAGATAAACACCACGCACCAGTTTGGGAGGTTCCACATCGAAAGTTTCATCGCCAATAGAAAGCCCAATACAGGCACTAATTTCGAAGAAGAACAAATCAATACTACCGCATACTTCTCCGTGTATGTAAACTTTTAAATCGTTGGTGCCACTAATTTGTGATACTAGCACATCGAAGCTGCCACGGGCACCAATGCTCAAAATAATCAAACGAAGTTTCCCTTCGAAGTACATATTACCTACCACCAGGAAAGGACTGAAGCTTACACCGAAATGACAACCGGCAGCAATTTTCAGGTAAACACCAGCTCCTTCACTTCCCAACAAGATGGCTGCTTCCAGTCCAACAGCTATAGCAATACCCTGCAGTTTTTTATTTCGTAAAAATTGAGGTACCCTGTTACCAAATTTAGAGTAGTCGAGTTCGTTGCCCTGTATCATCAGGTATGCAGATCCACGAACAATATCGAGTATGGTTGCGCTTGCCGGTTGGGAAATAGTACCGAGCCATAAGTGCCAGTCGCTGGGGTTATTCCAGTTAAAATATAGTTCAATGGGGAGTGTGATCGCTAATACCTGCTCAATTGAAAAATTGAGCATTACACCCAGTGTAAGTTGACCTCTGCCAAAATCAATATCAACGATACCAATAATACCTACTTGAAGTTCGGTAGCTGGTTGTGCAGGGTTAGATGGGAGCAAGGTTATAATCTGCGCCTTCACCATAATAAGAATGCGCGGTCCTGGCAGTTCTAATACAAACATGCCCTGCATATTAACAATGAATCCGCCTTCTGCAGTTCCCATTAAAACACCTACACCAAAACTCCATCTGTCAAGAGCCATTCCCCATAATGGAGTTGTACCATTGCGTAATTTGGTAGGGTCGCCATCAGCATTGATCAACCAACGTAATGCAGGTCCTACTGCGCTGGTTGGATCAGGAGCCGGTTCTAGGCGTCGATAGTGCATGGCAAAAACGCCCAGGAAACCATAAATACCTAACCCTGTAGCGCCAAGTATTATTGGAGTGGGGAATTCAACCCTTAATCCAAGGAATACACTGATAGCTTCACGTTTGGTTGCTGGATCTTTCAATGTACCAACGCCAAGGTTAGCACCTATTCTTATTTTTAATGAAACCAATGTTATATCTACACCACCCTGTATCCCTTTGGCATCAATTTCCTTAAAGCCATCATTAGGGTTATTTTGATTATTTGGTACCTGAACTTTTCCATCAATAATTTCAACAAACCCGCTTCCAATGATTACACCCGGAATATTTACCCTTACACCACTTGGCAATATTTGTGGTGGTCCTGCGGGATCTAATGGTATTTTTAGCTTAAATCTATCTACTGTTATAATTCCAAGATCAACTTTTATGGCGAAATCTAATTCTAAGGTTACTGGATTAAATCTTGCTATACGTGCACCTACAATTGCAAATAGTTGGCCGAGCGGATCTGGCAATCTGAATAGGGAAGGATCACTTAAATCTAAATCGTATCCACGACTAGCATCGAAAACGGGAGTGTAGGTAAGACCTTTATAGGACGGAGTATCGCTGTAATTTAAATTAAAACCAATGGCCTTGTATCTTGCACGTAAGGGTGGCGGAAGTGGGTTGGAAGCACCTGGCAACCGGTCTATTCCAATTTCAAGTTGTTCGCAGACAATATCAAATTGCACTTCATAATCAAAGACAAGTCCCAAATCAAGGCTACGTAACGGTTCGCCTGGAGCAGGTGTAACAAAGCGGGTTCTTGCTTCACCTCCGTGAAGAATTATTTTCCTTGTTCTGAAAACATCCATGCCTCCTATAGCTACGGGAACTCCTAATCCTACCGCAAGCGAGATCCAGGCACCTGGATCCTCGGGATTATTGCCAACAGCAGTAGCAGAGCTATTGATAATGGGTGCAAATAGTAACAACGCACCAAAAATGTTTTTCAAACGGTCATCCCTGTTTTCATTGTTGACCATATGGGTTAAACCGTCTGCATCGTTGGCATCAGCATTCAACTTAAATATCAGCGTTGTTTCGCTGGTGGCCTGATCATATTGGTAAATAAGTTTAAACTCTACCAATCCGTCGTTACTCATTTCCAATGATCCTGATTCGGTCGCCGCATCATTCAGCTTGTCTTCCAATTCAGTTTGAAAGTCAATTTCGCCATATAGTTCCAGAAGGCTCAATTTTCCCATTTCTACCTTTACTCTAATGCCCAGCTGCTTTAAAACAGGAGGTATATCATTAGGCAACCCCGGAGCAGTGGGAGGAGATGAAGGTGGCGTAACTGGTGTCGGATTTCCAGGGATGTGAGCGGGACGAACTATGGTGGCGGTGATATCGTGTTGCGCAACAGCAATGCTTGTAAATTTTATGCGCACCATTCTGTTGTCGGGATGGTTTGCGTAAGGCAGATTATTGTGTCCATTAGCATGTTTGGTGATCGCTGCTGCAGGAAACAACGCATGCAATCTATTCTCCACTACTGTATTTCTTCGCTCTGAGAGTCGGAGGTCGGCAGTTGCACCACTTGGATCATGACTTGCCCAGCCTTCCAAATGAATGGAACTAATTTCTGCAGAAGCCGGAAAGTTGTCTATCGCAGCATTCCAGCTGGAAGAGAAATTCGAATCACCAGTGTCCAATGAGCTATCTGAATAGCTACTCATTTCTGCACTATTGGCAGAGGGTCGATTATATGTGAAATTTATTTCTGGAATGTTCGGAAGTTCATCAGCAGATCGTGCCGGGAAATTCAGTGCAACAGCTAAATTACTGTCATTAGGTACGTTTATCTGAATATTTCGCTGGTTAGTATAACTCTGTGGTGAGGTGCCACCATTAATATTTACTGTAAAAGGCTCAGCACCCCTTACTCTCAGAGAAACAATATCACTACCTGGTGCGCTTTCAATTGTAAGTTCGTGATTGGCATCGTTACCTACAATATTGAAAGGTTGTAAATTTTCGAGTTGTACACCTGATGGAGGATTATCGGCACTGGTTCCCTGCGGTGGTATTGCAGCAGCAGCGGCCTGTACATTGACTTTAATATACTCACTGCTCCTTAATACGGTACCTACACTGGAGTCTGCCACACTTACAAAAACATTTCGTTCTCCAACGTTGTTGAATGTGGCTCTTCTGGTAGCATTGTCCCACACGTTACTTCCATTATCCAGCACTTGAATAGTATAAGGAGGCATTCCGCCACTAAGCTCTAAATGCATAACAGCGCCTTGCTGAACCGATACATAGCCTGGAGGTGTACCCGATGGTGCAGAAGTAACAGGCGGCACAATAACACCGCGACGCAAACCGGTTACTCGTTGATCGCCATTGTAAAAAGTGGGTGTTGCAGTTAAATTACTTAGCGTTTCACTGATGTAAATATCAAGTGCTGCTTCGAAACTCACAGCGCCATCAAAGGAAATCAGTGCATCGTTAAAACGTAGATTAAAGCCCAGGCCCTGATCGTTACTATAATATAACAAAGCCTGACCGATATACAAACCACGCCAATTTTCATCTACACCAAAATGATCAATGATATTAGCTGGTGTATTTTGCGTGCTGTTGTCAATCACCACCTGATCTATACTAAAAGCAATATGTTCGCTCTGATGAACCGCAATAGCAGGATTCATTCGTATTAGTTCACCCATGTCGAGGTCCTGTGGTGCATCGAAACCACTAACACCCCAGCTCTCAATATTTACCTGAGGATTTAAATTGTTGGCATCGTCTCCCTGAGTATAGCTTAGCAAAACTTTGGGTAAACTAATTACTACTCGTTCATTTGGTCGTGCGGGGTCAATTTTAACCCTGTTGCTTGAAGGATCTATAATACCCGGTTTCCATGCATCGCCAAGTGAAAAGTTGAGGATGTCAACCAGTAATTCGAGTCGAAAGCTTACAGCAGGGAAATCCACTATTTCCATAATTGCATCATCCATGTCGGAATCGGGTTGCGGACGCAAATCATTAAGCAAAGCTGCCACCTGTGGTAGTTTTCCATTTGTGCTGCTATTGGCCGCACGGTCTACAAATTCAGCGCCATCTCTAGGCACCATCATTCGAAAATGAAGATTTTTTTTCTCCCAGGTGAAACGGGATCCGCTGGGTTCGGTGTGTACTACTTCAGCACTGCCACTACCATCACCTTCGAAACTTGCTGTACCAGTATATACTACGAAACGGCTGTCGTAAAAGCTGTTTAGTTCATCAATACGTAATAGCGAAAGGTAATTTTGTACCTGCTGAGGTAATTGGATGCCCACTAAATATTGTGGAGCTAATAAATCAAATAATCCGAGTCTTAACATTGTAATTGATGCATTAGTAATAAAATAAGTAGAATTATCTGTCCATTATCTCTGTTGTATAATTGTTGCACTGTCACTTCAATGCATTTCTTCCACGATTCAAATTGTCATCTTAAAACAATAGCTTAATTTCAGGTTACCTAAAAGTTGGCGCTAATTAAATATTCTAAAATGATAAACTTATTTCAGTGCCGGTTTCTCTAAAATTACACTATCCACTCCCTACAACCTATTTTTTGGTGCTCGAAAATGAAAATTTTATTTAATTAGTAATCAGGGCCTTACAAACCACCCCCGTATTTATACCCGAGGGAAAACCCTTGGTTTTTTAGGTTAGGATTTGGGCATGGCGGCGTGAAAGGTGTTTTTGGCGGAAGGTGTGTTTGGGTTTCGGAAAGGGACACATACCAGAAAACTGGTACTCTTAATTCTTAGCCAAAATTATTTCAGGAGGGTAATTTTCAAATGATTAAAAATTCATAATACCAAACAAAAAATCACAGTGTATTTTAGGCATACTATGTTGTATTTGGGTGTAATTGGGTGTATAATTGTGCATGTCTTATAATTCCATCCCAACAACCGACCTATTAATTACTCCGTAAATTCTTAAGCTTGTAAGCGAGATATTCTTTTTGAAAGTGTTGCAAAAATAAAAATCAACACTAGAGAAGAAAGTTGAAAACGAGAAAATAATTATGAATGCATTACCGGAACTATCTGTGTAAATTTTTAGATTTCGCTAGACAACTTGGAAGTGTTTCAATCGGGGTAATCACAAAATTAACCGGAACGCATAGAAATACGCTAAAACAACACTTCCGTATGCTGGTAGAGAAGAGTTATTTTACCTCTTAAGGCGGAGGTAGAAGCTCCTGATATGTGTTAACCTAAATGTAATGAATTTCAGTCAGCAACAAGAAGTTTTGTCCAGTAAATGGAGTTGTCTTGGGTTAATCGGAGAAGGTACAAGCCATTTATTAAAGAGCTTTTAGAAATCACTAAATCGTCTCCGGAAATGTCTGTTATTTGCTTTATTTCTTGACCATTTGAGTTAAAAACAGTGAGAGTTGCTGAATTTAGTTTAAGATTCAAAAATTTTAAAGTACTCTCTGAATTTAAAGGGTTTGGAAATAGTGCTATTTTTGTATCTGAATTAATTTCGAATATACTTGTTGAGAGGAGCGAAGTAGAGTCAATGGCATAGTAATTCTGAATAAAATTGTTTGTGTGGTCCATTCGATTAGAAATAGATAAGATAGTATGAGCAGTATCACTGTTGTGTATAAACATCCGAAAGCCCAATTTTAACACTTGAATTTGTCCGGGCAACAAGACTAAAGAAACAGAGTCAAAACTAGTTGGATAGCAAATGTCAGTACAGATACCGGTTTCCCACGAACCAAACAAGTTATTTTGGGTTCGAATAATATCAACGATTAAGGTATCAACAATTGATAAATTCTGAAGATTACCAATTGAAAATTTGGCTCCCCAAAGCACCGTATCATAAACGACCGAATCTGTTGTTAGCACGAAATTCAAGTCTTGAGCCTTGTATTCACGAGCCCATAAGAGTATTGGAATTAATAAAAGAATAAGTCGTTTGTTCATAGGAACTCTTAAATTAATTAAAGATTTTGAAAATAACAACAGCACTTGCGAATTATTTCAAATTACAACAGAAAATAGTATTTTTGTACTATAACATCTAAAGGTAGTTCTTTTTTCAAGTGTAGCTTTTCTTTTAGAATGGAACACCTTACTTATACCTAAATTCGAAAAATTATCCTATTCCCCCATTGGTACCTATATTTTGGAGCGTAACGGAGTTTAGCTTATTGACTTATTTGGCAATTTTATTCAATTTACCTCATTGTAAATAGTCAAGTAACTAACTTCGTACGGAGCAGAATGATCACGTAAGTTTTAAGGAGAACAGGGAGGGAATGAGAAACTAATTTTGCCTGACCATTAATCCATCACACCATCACAAAAATCATAGTCAAAGAAAAAAAAACGATTATGTTTCGTTATTTCTCAATGTCACTCCGGTTGTCCAATATTGTCAAAATAAAAATCCTCGCGTTCTTTTTCACTCCAATTTTCTTTCAGGTATTTTAAAATTAAGTCAACCTGAGTTTTGGCTTCTTATCCCAATTTACATTATACTGGCCGGCCATAGGAGTTCCAAAAATCCTTTGACGAATGCACTTTCCATTTATTCAAATCAGAAAGCCCTCTTTGCAGAGATTCTATTTGATCATTTGAAAGTTTGTCGGACCAATCACCCGCTTCAGCTGATTTCTTGAACTGTAACAAAGATGTCAGAATGCTTTTGTCATCCAACTTAGACAACCATTCTATCAATTCACTTTTAATGCTTTCGGCTTTCATAAATGCAAATACAGTAATACAATATGATATTTATAGCATTAAAGATGAATCTCTTACAAATGTCATAGGAAAACCCACAAGGGAAAACTCTGGTTTTTGGAAGTAGGTCATGGGAATGGCGGCGTGAAATGGTGTTTTTGAAATTAATTTTCAATCGTAACATACGAATACAACAGTCCGCCTAATTTTGTTCCAATATAACCACGTCCTCTTTGAAAATATTGTAAATAAAGCTGATAGTGCCCGGGATTTGCATTGGGATTAATATTTTCTGATTGGATAACCAGGCAGTTGATATAATTTGTTTCCGGAGTTTCAAGGGTTTCTTTAACGGATATGACGGTATATTTCCAGGTTGAATCAGACTCAAACCAGACTAATCCTACTTCAGGATTTTCAGGAATCTCAACTGTTTCTGTTGTCTGACCGGATTTTGTGTAAAGCACGCGATTACCATCTTGTCTGTAATATGAAACTGACTGACCGGTCTCGTAAGCAGTTGTGCATTTGATATATGTTAAACCATTGATCACTGTTGGCAGAGAGTCGAATGTCATTGAATAGCTGGAAAGATCTGCCCTGTAAGTTAATTTTTGTCCTAAGACAATAGGGTGATATGATTTATCAGGAATTTCGTCTAATGTTTTTTTATTAGTAAATGTGAAAGCTGTCAATGTAAATAGTGTAGAGATAAGTAGTATTATCTTCATGTTTTATTCTTTTATGTTTATTAGCTGTTATTAGAACTCAACTCCGAATAGCCTGAAATATATGTTTAAATTGGAAATAAGCCAAATCCTATTAGTTCAACGTTGAATCAAAGTGCCTGATACTGTTGATGTAGGCATAGTTTAGATGGCACAAACATAACAACAATATAAACCCATCATTTTCATCACATAAATCATAGTCCTCATAGTCTTCCCAGTCATCGATCTATTCTTTTGATTTAATGATCATTATGATTATCACAATATAAATTAAAAGTGAAACGGCGGCAATTTTGTTCAACAGAGATATCGAAGCATTTTTTATTTTTATGATTACAAAAGCTGATGATAAAACTCCCAATAACAATCCTGTTAGGGCATTGAAGACCAAGATGCCTCCTGATGCTAATCCTTGTCCTTTGGCCGAACCGGTAATTAATGTATAAAAGAGACCTGACATCAGACCCAATAAACTGAATTGCACTACCAGTAGGATGTAACTTAATTTTTTCATCAGCCAGCTGAATTGTGAACTATAGTGTGTTCTCCGTTTTTTGAACCTATTTTATTTCTTTAAGTTCAAAATGACTTTCAATTACACGAAATATTTATTTCGATTTTAGAACCAATTCAACACGTCTGTTTTTTTCCTTTCCGGACTCAGTGGTGTTATTATCTGCCGGTGCCAATGGACCCACACCATAAGGCAACAAACGACCTTCAGCAATCTGATGTTGGGTGATTAAATATTCTTTAACAGCCTTAGCTCGCCGATCAGATAAATCTATATTGTATTGAACTTCACCGGTCATATCGGTATGCCCTACAACAAATATTATAACAGTTGGATTTGCCTTAAGGAATTTAGCAATTTCATCGACTAAAGGTTTGGACTCATCCTTGATAGTAGCCTTGTTGAAGTCGAACAGAATTCCATTCAAGGCTACCTTACCTTCTTTAAAGAGTTTGTCGGCAATAAAATCAGCATTAATTTTTATGAGATTGTCTTCCATTTCCTGTGTTTCCAAAATGTCAAGCAGCACAACAGTTTCGTTATCAGAATATCGTTTTCCGGAAATAACGATGTAAACATTTTGCTTGCTGCCAGCAATATAAAATGTGCCACCCATTGTACCGGAACCCATATTAATTTTAATACCGGCATTTGTCGGGAATGGGTTTGCTCTATACAGACTGCCAAGCCAGGAGTTCCCGCCAACTTCTTTTGATATATTTCTTTCCTGATGCATTTTGTTGGCAAGCAAATTAAATTCTGAATTTTTTAGTGCTGTCAGATAATTCTGATAAACTTCTGAAACAATTTTATCTCCTTTAAGAGAATAATATATCCGCGTTTGTTTACCTGATACATTGACCCATTTTTCTATGGTACGATACCCGGTTTCAGGGCCGGTGGCAATTGCATATTCACTATGATTTTTAATGTCGCAATATTCAATTACTGCACCGGGAAATCGATTTATCAATGGGTGGTCTGCACAACCTGACTTGTCAGTTTGTGCAAATAGGGTAACTGCTAAGAATAAATTCAGTAGCATAAAGGTGGCTTTTTTCATTATAAATGGTTTTTAAAGTGAATAAGATATTGGTTTTAAGTGCCATAGATCTTCTGCACATTTGCAAGTGAAAAATATAAAAAAATATGATAGATACCAAATTCCAGCAAAATAGTGATAGATTATTCTATAAGATGCTGAACCCGGATAACTAATTTAAGGGATCACTGGTAAGGATTGTAAATTTTCACTTGACTTTAAACCTATCACAGTAATCATCTAAATCAAATAAATCACAGTCGGGAAAACAGAATGAGAATGGGAATGAGAATGAGAACGGGGAGAGGGGATGAGACAGAAGCGTAGTTTTTACTTGTCTTTAAACCTATCACAAAAATCATGTAAATCGTATAAATCATGGTCCAGAATGAGAATGGGAATGGGAATGGGAACGGGGAGAGGGGATGAGACAGAAGCGTAGTTTTTACTTGTCTTTAAACCTATCACAAAAATCATGTAAATCGTATAAATCATGGTCCAGAATGAGAATGGGAATGGGAATGGGAATGGGGAGAGGGATGAGACAGAAGCGTAGTTTTACTTGCTTTAAACCTATCACAAAAATCATGTAAATCGTATAAATCATGGTCCAGAATGAGAATGGGAATGGGAATGGGAATGGGAACGGGGAGAGGGGATGAGACAGAAGCGCAGTTTTCACTTGTCTGCAAATCAATCACAGTAATCATGTAAATCACTTAAATCATGGTCGGGAATGAGAATGAGAGGGGAAGAGTGGGCGCGAGACAAAATGCAATTTTCACTTGCCTTCAAACCTATCACTGTGATCATGTAAATCAAATAAATCATGGTCATCATGGTCATCACATTAACAGGCTGTAAATGGTGTAGCCTAATAATACAAGTGTAGATATTATTCCCATCACGCTTAAGACCGGAATATTATTTATGTTCCATGGAATGCGGTATGGCCGGGGTATTTCTTTTTGGCGTATACGCAGCACAATTACTGAAAGGTTGACCACAATAAAAGTGATGAAAATAAAGACTGTCGCAATACGGGCAATTGTTTCAATGTTTCCTATCAATGCAAAGCCCAGCATTAACAGCAGAATTAAAACCAGTGCGTACAGTGGTGATTTACGTTTTGGTGAAATATATGAAAGAAGTTTCATGGCTTTTGTTTCCTTCGACATGTTAAGTATAACTCTGGAACTTCCTACCATGTTTGAAAGGATAGTGTTACCAGTGGCAAATAAGGCAATGACTGATATAATGATAACTCCGGTTTTGCCATAATCTTTTCCTATCACATCGGCCAACGGACTTGATGAATTTCCTAAATCCTCATTAGGAATTACACTAACCGCACTAATTGCAACCAGACTATAAGTCACCATCACAATAATGCTTGATATAAATAATGCCCTGGGAATATTTTTTTCAGGAGATTTAGTTTCTTCAGCAAGTTTAACTATTTCTTCAAAACCGATGTAAGCAAAAAAGGCAAGTGATGAGGCAGCTAATATGGCGTTGAATCCATTTGCTGGTATCTCTAAATAATTTACATCACCAATGTATGGTAGTGCCACATAAATCACAAACAGTAATCCACTCACTTCAATTAAAGTGAAAATAATATTGACTATTGAAGATCCTCTGATGCCAAGTACATTCACTCCAAAAAGCACTATTATTATTCCCATAGCGCTCACGAGCAAATTAATACCAATCAGTTCGCTCAGATAGCCGGCAAAACCGATTGCCACAGTAGCGCCACTGATAATTCCATTCAAAGAAATGGTAAGTCCCAGAAACACTCCGGTCTTTTTGCCAAATGCTTTTTTTGCATATTCATATTCACCTCCTGCTTTTGGAAAGGCTGCACTAAGTTCTGCATATGAGAAAGCTGTGAATAAAGCTGACATGGAAGCAATGAAAAACGAAAGCCAAATTAAATTTCCTGATACTCCTGCTACCTTTCCGATTAGCGTATAAATACCTGCACCCAATATAGAGCCTACTCCAAAAAATACACATTCGGCTAATCCTAAAGTCCGTCTTAATTCTGCCATAAGTTGCTACAATTTGGCTAAAGATCGGTAATTCAAAAATGAAAAAGTTGAAAATATTTATTTGAAATTGTTTACATTACTAAACAAATAGCCCAGCAAGTTGTTGCTTAAAGCCATAAACGATTATCGTCAGTTTACTACAAGCGCCATTTTATCTTAAAGAAAAACAATCCCCATTAACCAGAAGGCCCACATTCGAAGAGGAGTTTAGTTGGCTTGTTTGCATTTCGGACAATAGAAGTCGAGAAATGAACTGCGTTCAGTCTTTTTACCCTCAAGAAATTTATTGATCACTTCATTTTCAACAGCATTTAAGTTTCTAAAATTACAATTATATTTTTTTTCAAATGAACTTTTATGAATGGTAATTCGCTTGGCACAATTTTCACTTGGTTGAAGATCCATCAATGTTATCAAATAAATCAAATAAATCACAGTCCATAGTCCTCACAGTCATTATATTCATCATTCATTACATAAATCACATTCATCACATTCATCACATAAATCATAGTAATCACAGTCAGTTGTTAATAATCAACTTTTGGAACCGGCCTGTAAAATTTGATCCTGTGACGACAACTGAATAGATGCCATTTGCCAGAGAAGATGTTTCTATTCGGGTGGATTGTTGCTGAAGTGGCTTTTCAGTAATTAAAGCTCCTTTAGCATCATATATCCGTAAAGTTCCATCAGAGACAGGTTGCGTAAGTATTAGCTGGACAAATGTGGATGCAGGATTTGGCATTAACACGAAGCCTGAATTGGGTGGATTGCTGAGTCCGGTAAAATACACCGGATAACATGCGGATGAGAAAGCACATCCCGATGAATCGGTTACCTGCAACTGATACCATCCGGTTGTTGTTGCCGTGAAGAGTGTGTCTGTGGTGCCACTGCTCAGAATATTTCCGGAGATGCAATCAATCCATTCATAGAAAACACTTCCGTTGTTAGCAATAAATACGTTATTATTCACTACGAGATTGGTATCCGGATAATTCACCATAAGAGAAGTCGTAATAATACTATCGCATCCGGCTGCATTGTTCAATGTATCTTTATACGTTCCGGGAAGCGTATACCAGGAAGTGTTCACCTGAATACTATCGCCATTGCAAATAGTAAATGATTGTTGCAATGAAGAAGGGCTGCATTGAAAATTGAAGTTGTAGCTCCAATACACACATCCCATATTTGTAGTAACCATCAAAGCATACATTCCGGGATGAGTGGGAGTGTATTGCGGTCCATTTGCACCGGGAATAAATTGATTATTGGTTGCATCGTACCACGCATAAGAGAGAATGGTATCGGGAAAATTATACAAATTGACAATTGAATTAATCTGACCTTGAGCAGTTGACAATATCACATTTCCATAAATTGGTCGCACTACATCTACATGCAAGCTATCGCAACCATTGGAGCCGGTAAACATTTGCGGGACATTTATGTAATTCGAGTACCAGTTTCCATTTATCTGAATGCTATCACCAGTGCAAATATAATGAATAGCGGTAGAGTAAACGGGAGTGCAGCCATTCACAACAGGTACTTCTTCAACCTGAAAGACTTCTTTGGTAATACTATCCTGAACAAAAACAACCAAACGCAGGCGCGACAATATTGTTGAAGTATCGGTTATTTGAAATGAAAACTGAATGGAATCAATCTGACCTAAAGCAGGGTTACCTATGTAAGTTCCTCCCGCATCCGGAAACATCTTCAGCATGGTATTTACAAACAGCGATTCGTTACTGTTTCCTTGAGGAGGAGTGACAATTGTATCCTGCAATATCGCTACATGAATCTTGCAACGGGCTGCTGACTGAAATTGTACCGCTGAAGTTACAGTTGCCGATATTTCCCCATGGTATCCATTGGTAGTAAATGTTGGCTGAATATAAAAAAGGCCTTTGAGGTTATAGAGGCTGTCGATCATATTCTGATCAACATGCCAGGGACATCCTTCCCAATAATTATAAACATCACTCAAGGCAAGTTTACCATTAGCATAGGCAGAAGGGAAGGATAAGGTGTTATAAAAATGAATCCTGGTATTCACTTCCGTTTGTGACCATGCCAGATTATATCCGCCTTGTTCCAGCTTTAAATCGGATGCTTTTACCCGGTTGAGTGCAAGAATGCTGTCGTACTTTACAGTCCAGTAGCCACAATAAGTACACCAGGTACCTTTCGATTGCTCAAATAATGCACGTCGGGGAGGTAAAGTCGGAGCAACAAAGACATCAAACTGGAACTGATTGTTTGATAAATCGGCATCGGTGTTATTGTTAACATTCACAGCCTCCATCAGAATGGTATAATTGCCTGCAGTTGCCGGATTCAACGGGTTTGTAAAATTAAAGACCTGTGAATTTCCGCACGGAATATTTAATCCGTTAAAGGTTTGCGTTTGCTGCAATACGCCGTTAACTGAATAGGTAAGTGTGAGAGTTTTTACTGTATCGGTTCCGAGATTCCTGAACTTAATTGGAATAGTATACGGGGCATCTGCAATTTCCTGATAAGGATATAACGAAGTAGCGATGAGAGCTCCATCAGTTTGCAAATCATTGCCGGGAGAAAATTCATAGTAAACGTTATCGTTGTCGTACCAGCTTGAACCGGAAAGTGAAGGTACTGCAGGCGAACCCGGAACCATGTAAGCGGTCGAATTATCGATTTGAATGCCTGCCGATACAGAAATGCTTGATAAGGGATGTTTGTATGCGTCTATGAAATAAATTTTATTGGAATTTTCTTCCAATACCACAAACCATGAAACCGGATAAGCAAATTGGTTTCCTACGGTATCAGAAAACTGACTGAACATGATCCATTTTCTTTTAGGGCTGATATTCATGCCGTACATAGGTTCAGACAAAATAATTACTTTCGAACTGCTATTAGATGCTTTTATTCCTGTCACACAAACAGAATTATCCGGAATCATTGCATCAGGCAGCGTGACTGCTCCGAAAGGGGGAACTATGGTTGCTATTGTATCAAAGGTTACCACACCGGTAGATGATACTTTAAAGTGAGTCACGGAATCACCATTAAGCACAAAAGGAAAACCAATAGGGTAAACAGCAGACCAAACCGGGTTTAATTGCTGGTACATAGCAAAAATTACACCTGATGCATACAAGTCTTCATCAACATATTCAGAAGGATTACCGGTTTCATCAATATGCGGGATGCAACGGTACTGCGCATTGATGGTCACAACCTGCACAAGGCATAATAAAAATGTGATCAGAATCGGTCGCATGGTGATGTATTTGAAGCTAAAATAAAGAAAATTGTGTTTACTCCATATTATTTGAATGATATTTTTCAACATTTTCTGCCAATAAAGATGATTTATTGATCAATGCGAGCGGTTTGTAGGTGACTGGTCTTTTTGGGAGGGTGAATATGATTAAATATTTTACTGTATGGATCACTTACCTGAATTTTTATCGAGTCATTTCAGCTTTTCAGGTTAATGATTACTACCCCTCATGAAAATCGGTAATCGAATTTATGAATTGAGTGGCTCAATTGTATGTAAGTTTATTTCTTTCAATTATTTTTAATATAACCAAAAGCAAAATTGCCAGGAGAAAACCTTGCAAAAAAGTAATTGCTATTCCATGAGTCCATAACTTCAATGAATCAGATGTCCAATTTTCAGGTTCATTATCACTATGCATACTGGTTGTTATAATCACAAAATGTTCGAAGAAAACTCCGATTTTCATTAAAAATGCAACGAATAAAACATACCAAAACTTGTGTGATAGATTTTTATTCAAAAGAGTCAGCGGAAATAATGTAGCAGAGATTACTAGTATCCAATAAACAATTCTGTATGAACCGGAAGCCCTTTCAATAAAATCACTTTCAGATGGAAAAAATGTAATTCCGATTATGATATTTGATAAACTAACAACTGAATAAATTATTATTATCCAGCTGATAATTAGAAGCGCCTTTTTTGTCGGCAATTTATTTTTGAACAAAATGTCAGTTAATATCAAAGTCACAATCATAGGAATGAGACAGTAAATCAGATTTACATCAACAATTCTTATGATTTTGTTAATTATTTCCATTCTGTTGCTATCGGATGCCCACAGTATTATTTTTTATTTTCATAGTTTCTCAGCAAACGCAATAATATGTCCATCGGGGTCAGAAAAGTAACAAACTTTATCGCCCCAATCCCTGTCAATAATCGGACTAATTAATTTTGCTCCAATTTTAGCAGCGTTTTCATATTCATGCTGAATGTTGTCTACATAAAAATACAACTCGCATCTGGGAATACCATTACCGTTGTCGGGATGAGGTGTTTTATCGCCAAGAATTTTTGCGATGCCATTGTTTGGCATTATTCCAATTTTACAATTATCTGCAATGATAAACTCAGTCATGCCTGCAACATGCAGGTCAGGTGATCTACGAAATATATTTTGATAGAACTTGCTACTTACTTCCTGATCCTTAACGTAAAGAATGATTTGTACAATTTTTAAATGGTTTATCATGTTTGATTTGGTGATGTTTTGTTTGGGTTTGCATCAGACATTGTCGAAATGGAATCACAAAATCGATACTTATTCGGAAGTTTTAGAACTGGTCTCGCTTTTGACAGATCCGATTTTTAAAAATTGCTATCTTTCAAATCCGGAGCCACTGATATAGTTAAGGTAAAAGTTTAAAATTCATTAATAATATCAAGCGGCAATTCTATCAGACTGATTTATTTTTTCCTCGTAATTTCCCCCAAAAATACACTATTCAAGTTAAATGCCTACTAATTCAGAAAGTTGCTTGGTCGACTGTAAGTAACTGAAAATCAAATTAATTTAAGAATTTCTTCCCGGGTATCATTTTAAAACAGCTGGTATTAAATAGTCCTGAATAATTTTATCTGCTTGTTTGTGTCCGTAAGGTGTGTTATAGGCAGTTGAGGTAATAACAATAACAAGAGGATGATTTTTGAAAATACAGATTTTATTGCCACCATTCCCACTGGAATAATAAACTTCATAATTTTCATTATCGATGGTATAGTTTTTATTCCAAAATAGATAGCCATAATATTCGCCTTCGGATATTGTAATTTGTCGTGATAAGCTTTTTGCAACCCATGCTTGAGTAAGAATTTGTTTGCCATTCCAGCTGCCTTCATTTTTATAAAGTTGTCCAAATTTAGCATAGTCGATTGAACGGAGTTGTAAACCACCTGCCGTATTTGCAACTCTTTGTGGAGTGAATTGCCATTTGTACCTTGTAATTCCAAGAGGAGAAAATAAATATTTATCTGCATATTTTTCCAGTCCATTTGGTACAGATTTATCAATAATATCGCCGAGTACTACAACACCCGCAGTAAAATACTCAAATTTTGGAACAGGAACCCTGGAATCGTCAATAGGGAGGTTTAGCGTAAAGGCGACCCAATTTTTAGTTGGATACATATTTTCTTCGTTCCCTGGAGATTCCTGAATCATATCAGAACCTTCGAATGGAGAACTCATTGTTAACAGACTTTTTAACGTAATACTTTCTTTTACAGGAGAATAGTTCTGATATTGTTTTAGGTTATAGAAATCACCCAGCGTTTGTGTTTCATTTTCAATATATTTTTCATTGATTGCAATTCCTAAAATTGTGGAAGCAAATGATTTTCCAACTGATCTTGTATCGTGTAGTGAATTTCTGCCAGCTCCGTTAAAATATTCTTCAATTAATAGTTTGCCATCTTTGATAACCACTATACTGGTTATATCTTTGAATACCTGCAGCAATATTTTTTTATTCAATTCTTCAATTTTGATGTTGTCGAATTGATCAGCGGAAATTTCCCAATCCTTTAGAGGTTTTATTGTTTGAACCTTTACTTGATTTTCATTGATCTTAATTTCGGGGACGATAATATTTAATTGGCCTTCTGAAATAATATTTCCTGTTACTACTTCGGATAAATTGATGTATGGTCTTATCTCAATTTTAAGAATATGTTCGCCACCGGTTAAAACTTCACGGCCACCACTCATTAGAAACCTGTTCCAAAGAAATCTGCCCCAGGAGTCTTCATTCGTTGAACTGATAAGCGGCACTCTGAAAACTACTCTTTTGTTTTTATTTTCTTCACCAAAAGCACCATGATGAAGATTTTCGACATAAATTAATTTTCCATCGATGTAAAACGAAAATTGAAAATTTCCAATATTTGTAAGTTCATTAGCGGTAAGTTCCGGTGAAAGTTCATGAAGGTAATTTGTTAGTGAATTACCTAAGAATACTCTTATATTAAGATCGGCTTTCTCTTTGAGTTCAAATGAAGTTAGAAAGTCTGTTTCCGTAAAATTTTCAATTGGTATAACGTGTCCCGTAAATATGATTTTTCCAATATTTGCCTCATGTATCTGATAAACAATGCTGTCGGTTGTAACCAGATTGGAATTTTGACCATAAACTCGGATCGATACAAGAGACAAAAGGCAGAATAACGTAGTGTATTTAATCATTTCCAAGGACTTTATTTTTCGCAAAACTACAATTAGGAAATCAGTTAAAATAGAATAGAATTAGCATCGGGAAAATTAGTCAGCTATGAGTTTTCGATAACTTTTAGGGCTAATACCTGCTTCTGATTTAAAGCAGCGACTAAAATGGCTTTGATCAGAAAAACCACAGTTGTAGGCAATTTCAGTTAAAGTAAGCTGCTTGTTGCTTAAAAGTGTGTACGATTTCTGAATTTTTAGTTTTCTTATATATTCGCCCAGATTGCAATGGAAATATTTTGAAAAATCTCTTGAAAGATGAACCGGGTGAATGCCCAAAGTATCAGATAAATATTCAAGGGTTAATCTATCTGAAAATTCATAAAATAAAATTTCCTTTATTCGGCTTACCCACCTTGGTTTAGTATCTGTTTCTATATCAGAATTACGAAACATTTCTTCAACTGCTTTTAGAATTAAAGTTTGAATTGAAAGGATAGAAGTGTTATCACCTATCTTCGATTCTTTAAATATTTTATACAGAAGCAGCTTAATGTCAATATTTGTAATTTTTATACTCCCTTGTAAATTTTTAATATTAAAATCATATTTGTCGAACCACAAGTTGTTCAGCTCGATTTGAAAACCTCTTGCATACCCTTTTGGTTTTATGTTGTAATGAGGTTCTTGCCAATTGTGAAACAATAGATTTCCTGGCAAGCATTCATAAATTTCTTTTTTATTCCCTTCTTTTAGTTTTCCATCTAAAATAAAAGTGAAGTATGCATTTTCATGGAAGTGCCAGTCCACAAATTCATGAGTGTATTCGGTATCGGTTAAAGTAAGTCCGTTCAAATGTATGATTTGATTGGTTTGTCCGTAGAATTGACCGGTATGGAGCTGGTTCATTGTTGCTTTGTATTAATTGGAAGTACTTTTATTTTAATTAAATTATTGATGTGACGTAAGATTCCTTACA
Organism: Bacteroidota bacterium; assembly: GCA_016713525.1. Lineage (GTDB taxonomy): Bacteria > Bacteroidota > Bacteroidia > AKYH767-A > OLB10 > JADKJB01. The sequence goes on from JADJOZ010000033.1 coordinate 528,081, forward strand.
TCCTGTCAAATATTTGTCGTGGTATCCTCTTTAGAATAGCTGCTACAATTCCCCATCTTTTAGTAACATAAACAATTTTCTTTTTCCTCATGATTGCTTCGAAAATTTGTTTCGTTGCTTTCTCTACCGGAGCAACCCAAAATTGGCCATCACCTTTTGCCATGGCGGTATCTACGAATCCCGGACGAACATCTGTGATTACAATACCTGCATTTAACTTTGTTGCTTTTTGTCTTAAGCCTTCCAGATAATTTATTTGATAAGCCTTAGTAGCATTGTATGCCGGCGCAACTCTGTTTCCCCGCAAACCACCAACAGAACTAATTGCAACTAAATGACCCGATTTTTGATTTTGAAAATAATTGAATGCCCAGTCAGCAACACAGGTAAAACCAGTCACATTCGTATCAATAGTACGTTTTTCGATTTCAAAATCGAGGGCATCATTTAAGTCGCCTGTCCCCGAACTAAGAATAAGCAGGTCGAGTCCACCAAGTTGATTTGTCAATGATTCCAGATGAGCAGCTATGTTTTGGTAATCAGTTATATCAAATGTTTTTGAAAAAAACGACTCGGATTTTTCGCTTTCAATTCATCCAGAAATTCAGTCCTTCTGCCTGTTATTCCCACCAAATAGTCATGCTCTGCCAAAGTTAAAGCAAGTGCTTTGCCAATTCCCGATGTTGCACCTACGATTATTGCTTTTCTCATTCAATAGTGGTAAACGGTTTGATTAAATCAAGTTCAATTACCTTCATGACCTCATTTGATTTGTATCATAACTTTAGATATATTACATATTCACCCAATCACTGACATAAAAACTATAAATCTCATCTAAGATTGAGTGCGGAAGAGAGTGCTATGTATCAGCAGAACAATTTTCACTTACCTGCAAATCCACCATTGTCATAAATAAAATCAGATAAATCACAGTCCTTCATGTTCTGCTATTTCCGATTTTGAAATTTCTATTAAATTGTTTCTCGAAATCATTAATTTAATTGTTTCAAGATTGTCATCAAACAACTTCAATATAATTTTATTTGGAATATTGCCTGTCCGGACAAGTATTAATTTCTCAGGTTTAGAATTTAACAGAAAAGAGTCCCAAAAGTCATGATCTTTTGATATAACAATTCTATTTTGTTGGATAGCAATTTCTACGATTATATTATCAGTAGTTGAATTTTTATTTTGTAATTCTAATGTATGCACCGAGTTGCACCCTCTCTCAGATTTAAAAGATCAGAGAGTGATTTTGGTAATTGAGCATCAACTAAAAATTTCACGAAGCTATTCTATGAATGCTTTTAACATGAACGAGTTTTGAAGCATATTCTATGCAAGCTAGAATGTCTTCTCTTTCCAGATCAGGATAGTCTTCAAGTAATTCCTCAATTGACATACCTGAAGCAAGTAATTCCAGGATATTCTCAACAGGATACCTCAAGCCCCTTATGGTGGGTTTCCCGTGACAAATGTCTTGGTTTATTGTGATTCTTGAAATCAGACTATTCATTTTTTATCAGTGTTTAAGCAAAAATAGTTAATATTTTTTGAGTTCAATTAACAATGTTATGTATTGAGTACTTTAGATCCTTAATAGATTTATCTGTCCAGATTATTTTTGCCATTTAGCAATTGGAAGGTCGTTTAGTGCCTGTAATACAGTTGTTTTTTTCATACAACAAATATAATAGAAAAAATGATAGAATGCAATATTCAGACCCGGGCCTGTATTCAAGTTGCAATGGCATGCAATATAGAAAAGCAAAGCAAGTAATAAATTGGGTTCAGGTCTGCCTGGTTAGGCAGGAATTATCTTAAAATCAGCCGACTTTTCAAGCTTATCAAACAGACTAATCAGTTCTGCCGGAGGTGTATTGAGTTTACGAGTTGCGATGTTTAGCCAAGCACCATCAACCGTCAGTTTCGCAGCCAGTGTTCCATCGGCTTTATAAAAATTGTTCTGTAAAGTCCATTTAGAACCATCTTCAGTCATCTTTAAAAGCACCACGTCAATCCGGATGGTTTCGTTTCCTGCAATTTCTTTAAGAAAAATAGTCTCTTCCCGGAATAGAATAGGGGATACCAGATGTTTTCTGAACCATTCCATACCCATACCATTCTCAGCCATAAACAAAAGTCGCGTTTGTGCTGCGTAGTCGTTGTATGCCGAATGTCGCATGTGGACATTCGCATCGAGATCAGCCCAGCGAATGGTGTATTCTTTAAAGTACATAACTGAGGAAGTTGTTAGCTGTTATTTAGACTGTATAAATTCGAGCAGTTTATTTTTGCTGCTGGTAGTCGAAAGTGATTCTGTCAATTGATAATAGTCGCCGGTGTTGATGCAGTAATCATAACTGTACAATGCAATTTCCAAACGGGAGCTTTCAACCGAAAATAACTGGATAATACCAGCCAGTTGTTTTACTGTAAAACACTTTTTGGTGCTTATGATCTGTTTTGCCAATGTTACTTTGGTGCTGTTTACAGATACATTATTGATAGACGTTTTTATGCCTGCAAATTCCTCAGCTGAGACTTCACAAACCGGTGGGGGAGGTGGCGTGTTAATCACCGGCTTTACTATAGGTGTACAATAAGCAATCCATTCATTACGGTAGGGGATATGTGAAAATACTTCGGTGCCGTAAGAGAAGTTCTCCATATCATAGATTTTCATAAATGCTTCTTTCATGAATGCAAGCCGGTTCGATTCCAGCTCCATCAGAGTAGCTATTTTCATAAGCTGGCCCATGCTGAAACAATTTCCTGCAGCTATCAGTCTCATGGCCTCGCTGCGGCGGGATACATCATTTTGCTGAACCAACACAGGCTTAACGATGAATTCAAAATCTTTATCTGCCAAAGGCAATGGACAACCTTTCACACCATTATATACACCCGGCATCGGGTAGGAGAGGTCGGGGTACCAGTTGGAAGGCTCCGGAGGCACCGGATCTGAATTGATTTCGGGACGATTTACAAAATCATATAAGCGAATGGCATTACTCAATTTGGTGAAAGCATCATATACATCATAGAAATTCTTCGGATCGTAATTTCTGCGGGAAGCCTTTTTACAAAATTCAAACCGGTAGTAATCGCCGGCAAAAACAATGGCCATATCCCTGATTTGGGCACTTAGCAGACAGGAATTGGGTAGGAACGATTTAGCGAATTGCATCTTAGCCTGATCGTTGGGCTGCAGTGCCAGCTGATTTAATTGTTGCTTGAACTGAGCCTGTGACATTGGCTGGGAACAATTTTGAGCCGCCATCCATAATGGAAGCAAACTCATTACAAATACCAGGATTTTCCTTTTTAACATATAATAGTATTCAGGTTATGGGATTTATTACTTTGAAAGACTATCAAGACTCTAATAATCAGTTTGTTGGAAGTTTAACATCATCCTTTACAAGGAATGCGCCTCCATAAACCGATTGAATCTCCTTGAGGAACTTCATTGCTTCCAGTCGGGTTTTGAAATCGCCGACCCTGATTTTGAAATTCGGCTGTTGGTACGACAAATACGCGCCGGTTTTTGGGAAAAGTTGCAGAAATTCGGTTTTGACCTCGGTTGCTTTGGCTCTTTGGGATCCAAAATAAATCTGAACCCGATATCCGGGCATCGACCGTTTTACCTGACTTATGGCGATGTGCCGGCTCATCAAAACTTTCACCAGGCTATCCTGAGAAGCCACTGAATACTGAGCTTCAGCCATATTTCCGGTCAAAAGAAATGCGCAAAAAAGAGAATTGGGAGGTTTTTCATGAGCAACAAAAATAAACTTTTAAACTTTACTAAAACAAGACAGTAACGGGATAAGAGAATGGCTAACTATTCATAAAAAATTGATATTAAGATATTTATGAACAAAACAACAAATTTTATCCGGGTTTGTTATTTAGAATCATTTTAAATTACAAAACTCTGACAAGTGTTTTTCAAATCATAAATGTTTGTCTTAAATTTGCCCACCCCTTATAGGGGTAGTGTGTCTATTATCCTGCATTCATAATTAAAACGATCCTATGAAAGGTAGCGTGTTCACCTCTCAAGTCACGTCGGTTTGTCTCATTTTTTTCGCCCTGATTTTCTTCTCGGTCAAGAACGTTCATGCACAACCCGACGGTGCATCCCTTTTCAAAGCTCAATGTGCTCAGTGTCACAGTGTTGGCTCCAATAAAGTTATTGGTCCAGGACTAAAAGACGTGCACACCCGGAGAAATGAAGAGTGGTTGCTTAAATGGACCAAGAACTCACAGGGGTTATCAAATCGGGTGATGCTTATGCTGTTAAGCTTTACAACGAGTACAATCAGACAGCGATGCCATCATTTGCATTGTCAGATGATGAGATCAAATCGATTTTTGCTTACATCAAAGCCGAGGGTGAAAAAGTGGCTGCTGCTCCTGCGCCAGGAGCTCCGGGTGCTGCTACAGCTAAAGCTGAAGAGCCTGGGTTCCCATGGATGCTTACCATGATTTTTGTGATTCTGGGTGTTTTATATCTGGTACTTGGAAAAGTTAAAGAAGGTCTGGAGCGGGCACTGAGATCAAAACAAGGTCTTCCTGAACCAATTCCGGTAACCTCTAAACAAGCATCTAAAAACTGGATTCGTGGCAACAAGAAACTGATTGCTGTGATGTTCGTGATTTTCGCAGTATGGGGTTCGGTAAAAGGCTGGAATGCTTTAGCCGGAATCGGAATTTCACAAAATTATGCACCTGAGCAACCAATTAAGTTTTCACATAAATTACACGTTGGTCAAAATGGTATTTCCTGCGTTTATTGTCACTCCGGAGCTGAAAAGAGCCGTCACGCCAATATTCCTTCACCAAACGTTTGTATGAACTGTCACAAGTACGTGCAGCAAGGGCCAACATACGGTACCACGGAAATTGCTAAAATTTATGCAGCTCTTGATTACGATCCGAATACACAGAAGTATGGAACTAATCCGAAGCCAATCAAATGGGTGCAGATCCACAACTTACCTGACTTAGCTTATTTCAACCACGCACAACACGTAACAGTAGGTCAGATTGAATGTCAGACCTGCCACGGCCCGGTAGAAGAAATGGATGTAGTAAAACAATTCTCTCCTCTAACTATGGGATGGTGTATCGATTGCCACCGTACTACAGAAGTGAAGATGGAAGGCAATGCTTACTATACAGAATTACACGATAAACTTAAAAAGCAATATGGCCCAGAAGCCAAACTAACGGTTGATAAAATCGGTGGTCTGGAATGTGCCCGTTGCCACTATTAATTTTAGATACAACCCTTCATACAGATATGGAAAAGAAATATTGGAAAGGTGTTGAGGAGCTACGGAATGATGCGGAGTTCGTCAGGCTTAAAAACAATGAGTTTTTCGAGCACATTCCCGTCGATGAGGTCATCGGTCGCAAAGCAGAATCTGCTGAAGCAACACCACGCCGTGACTTCCTGAAATTCCTGGGTTTCGGAATGGCAGCAGCAACTCTTGCTGCATGTGAAGCACCGGTAAAAAAGGCGCTTCCGTATGTCGTTAAGCCGGAAGAAATTACTCCGGGTATACCGAATTACTATGCATCTACTTTTTCTGATGGTCACGATTATGCCAGTATTCTGGTAAAAACCCGTGAAGGCCGTCCAATTAAAATTGATGGCAACGAAATGTCTTCAATCTCTAAAGGTGCCACCCACGCTAGGGTACAGGCTTCTGTTCTGGGATTGTATGACAATAACAGATTACGTGGTCCAAAAGCAGCCGCTAAAGACACCGACTGGGCAACTGCCGACAAAGAAATTAAAGCTAAGCTGGAAGCAGCTGTTGCAAAAAATGGTAAGATCAGAATCCTTACTGCTACGGTTGTAAGTCCATCTACGAAAGCATTGTTTGCTGAGTTTGCGGCTAAATATCCGGGTACCGAAGTAGTTACTTATGATGCGGTTTCTTTTTCAGGAACATTAAAAGCAAATGAGCAATCGTTTGGTAAAGCGGCGCTGCCAACTTACCGTTTCGATAATGCCGATGTAATTGTAAGTGTTGGTGCCGATTTCCTTTCTAACTGGATTAACCCTACTGAGCATGCCCGTCAGTATGCTGCCAACAGAAAATTGTTTGGTAAGAAAACCATGTCGCGTCACTATCAGTTTGAAGCAACATTGAGCGTTACCGGTTCGAATGCCGATCACCGTTATAAAGTAAAGCCGGGACAATATGGTTCTGTAGTTGCTGCTCTTTATAATAAGGTGGCTTCATTGGCAGGTGCTACTTCTATAAGTGCCGGCAATACCGGTGTTGATGATGGTATATCAAAAGCTGCACGCGATTTATGGAATAGCAAAGGCCGTTCTGTTGTAGTGTGCGGTTCCAATGATCCTGCTGTTCAGGTTCTGATCAATGGAATTAATACGTTGCTGGGAAATTATGGAAGCACTGTCAACATCGACATGCATTCTAATCTCCGTCAGGGTAGTGATGAGAAAATGGCTGCTTTGGTTGCTGAAATGGCTTCCGGTGAAGTAGATGTTCTTTTCATGTATAATGTAAATCCTGCTTATACTTATCCTGATGCAGCTGCATTTAAAGCTGCCCTCAAAAAAGTTGGTACCTCTGTTTCTTTTGCAGGAACTGAAGATGAGTCTGCATCAGAAGCAAATTATATTTGTCCCGATCACCATTACCTCGAATCATGGAATGATGCGGAACCTGTAAAAGGAATGTTCAGTCTTGGACAACCTGTTATCCGACCACTTTTCAAAACCCGTCAGATGCAGGATTCACTGATTCAGTGGGCCGGTTTGCCATATCAGGATTACCTGACTTTCATTCAGGGTAACTGGAATAAAAACATGTATGGTATGCAGACTGGTATCAGCTCATACGATGCATTCTGGACAAAATCATTGCAGGAAGGTGTATTCGAAACTGCTCCTGCTGCAGGAACAACCGTATTTGCTGGTGATGTAGCTGCGGCTGCATCGAGCATTGTGAAATCAAAAACCGACGGACTAGAGCTGGTTATCTATGAAAAAACCGGTATCGGAAACGGAAATCAGGCAAACAACCCCTGGTTACAGGAACTTCCTGATCCGGTATCAAAAATTTGTTGGGACAACTACTTTGCCATGTCACCTGCCTTTGCAAAAGCACAGGGATTTGTACAGGGAAATGTTATTGAAGTAAAAGCAGGCAATAAAACCGTTAAAGGTCCTGTGTATTTACAGCCGGGAGTTGCTGATCAGACTATTGCTGTTGCAATTGGTTATGGTCGTACCAAAGCAGGTAAGGCAGCTGACAATGTCGGTTTGAATGCCTATGAATTAGCATCCATGGTGAATGGAACCATTCACTATTATAATACCGGCATAACCATCAACAAAACAGTTGATGACGATTATGTGCTTGCAGCTACACAAACGCACCATACCATGATGGGTCGTGCGATTGTTAAAGAAACGAATCTTGACAAATGGCTGAAAGATCCTAAATCCGGAAATCCTGATGTAATGCTTGAAACTTACAAGGGTAAGAAGAAAGCTACGGAAATGGATCTTTGGGCAACGGAAAAAAATCCGGGTCACGATAAGCCAAACCATTTCTGGGGAATGTCAATTGATCTGAACTCCTGTATCGGATGCGGATCATGCGTTGTTGCCTGTCAGGTAGAAAATAACGTTCCGGTAGTTGGTAAAGATGAGATCAACCGTTCCCGTGAAATGCACTGGATCCGTATTGATCGTTACTATACCAGTGATACCACAAAAGAAAGTGCGGAAAAAGATGGCATGGGCAAGATAGATATGCTTTCTAAAATGGAAGACCCTTCAGAAAATCCGGAGGTAGTATTCCAGCCAATGCTTTGCCAGCACTGTAATCATGCACCGTGCGAAACAGTTTGTCCGGTTGCTGCAACCACACACAGTTCTGAAGGTTTGAACATGATGGCTTATAACCGTTGTGTAGGAACCCGTTATTGTGCAAACAACTGTCCATATAAAGTACGTCGTTATAACTGGTTTAAGTATTCAGATAATACACAGTTCGATTTCAATATGAATGATGATCTGGGTAAAATGGTACTGAATCCGGATGTTGTTGTTCGTTCACGCGGGGTAATGGAAAAATGCTCCATGTGTGTACAGCGTATTCAATATGGTAAGCTGGAAGCGAAAAAAGCAGGACGCCGTCCGAAAGATGGTGAAATTAATACTGCCTGTGCACAATCGTGTCCTACCAATGCCATTACATTCGGTGACTACAATGATCCTGCAAGCCGTTTATCTTCGGAAGCAAAAGATGCAAGAGCATATCATGTACTGGAAGAACTTAACGTACAGCCATCAATTTATTATCAAACAAAGGTAAGAAACAAGGATACCGGCACTAAAGCCTGATTCCGACTTTGAATACATTTCTGACAAAGACAATATAAACTATGCACTACGAATCAGAATTAAAGGGAACCGTTAATTCTCGGTGATAAAGGTTATCACGAGATTACGGAGGATGTGTGCAGGCCGATTGAAGGTAAAGCCAACAAATACTGGTGGGCCGCCTTTACATTAGCCTCTATGGCATTACTCTGGTGGATTATTTCAGTTTCCTACACTTTAGGAACCGGACTAGGAGTCTGGGGATTAAATAAAACAGTAGGTTGGGCATGGGATATCACCAACTTCGTTTGGTGGGTCGGTATCGGTCACGCCGGTACGCTTATCTCAGCGATCCTCTTGTTGTTCCGTCAGAAATGGAGATTATCGATTAACAGATCAGCAGAGGCAATGACAATTTTTGCCGTTATCTGTGCTGCATCCTTCATCGTATCCCACATGGGACGTCCATGGGTAGCATACTGGCCACTGCCATTACCTAACCAGTTCGGTTCATTATGGGTGAACTTTAACTCGCCATTGGTATGGGACGTATTTGCGATCTCTACTTACTTCTCTGTATCTTTAGTATTCTGGTATACCGGTCTTATTCCTGATTTTGCTGTTGTCCGCGACAGAGCAAAATCAAAAAGCGCAAAGTTCTGGTACACTATATTAAGTTTCGGCTGGACCGGAACTGCAAAAAACTGGCAACGTTTTGAAGAGGTTTCTCTGGTACTTGCCGGTCTCTCAACACCACTTGTACTCTCGGTTCACTCGGTGGTATCTATGGACTTCGCAACTTCACTTGTTCCCGGATGGCACACCACCATTTTCCCACCATACTTCGTTGCCGGTGCTATCTTCTCTGGATTTGCGATGGTTCAAACACTGTTGATCATCACCAGAAAAGTATTGAATCTTGAAAATTACATTACCATCTATCACATCGATATGATGAACAGGATCATCCTGATCACCGGTTCGATTGTAGGTGTTGCTTATATTACAGAGTTCTTCATCGCCTGGTATTCAGGAGTTGAATATGAACAATACGCATTTATCAATCGTGCAACCGGACCATACTGGTGGGCATACTGGAGTATGATGACGTGTAACGTAATCACACCACAGTTATTCTGGTCTGCAAAACTTCGAACCAGTCTGTTTGCTACTTTCTTCATTTCGATTTTCGTAAACATTGGTATGTGGTTCGAACGATTTGTAATTATCGTTACTTCATTGCACCGCGACTATGTTCCATCAAGCTGGACAATGTATTCACCAACATGGGTTGAGGTAGGTATTTTCATCGGATCACTGGGATTGTTCTTCGTACCATTCCTGTTGTTCACCCGATTCTTCCCTGTAATTGCAATGAGCGAATTAAAGACTATTGTAAAAACTTCAAGTTCCCAGGCTAAAAAGAAAGGAGCACACCACCATGAGCACTAAAATCGCTTACGGCATTTTCGACGACGATGATGTTGTTTTGCATGCCATCCCTAAACTTCAGGAAAAGAAATTTAAGGTTGTAGATGTTATTTCACCATTTCCGATTCACGGATTGGATCATGCTTTGGGATTGAAAAGAACCCGCATATCAATGACTGCTTTCATGTACGGTATCACTGGTACCAGTCTTGCATTGCTGATGATGTGGTATATGAATATATGGGACTGGCCAATGGATATCGGTGGTAAACCAAGCTTTGCCCTTTATAAAAACTTACCAGCCTTTATTCCGGTAACATTTGAATCAACTGTATTATGTGCTGCACACGGAATGGTTATTACCTTCTATCTGAGAAGTAAATTGCTTCCGGGAGTAGAGCCTGTGATTATAGATGCTCGTGCAACCGATGACCGGTTTGTAATGGCCATTGAAGTTAAAACTGATGCTGATAAAGATGCCGCTCATGCTGCAATGAAAGCATTAGGTGCAATGTATGTTAAATAAGAAGCAGCTAATCTGATAAATAGAAACTCACAAGCAATGAATCAAAATACTATGAAGCTGTTTTCGGGCTTATTGTTGCTGAGCATGGTGGTACTCGTATCATCCTGCAGTAAAGATCCCGAAAGCCGGGGTTATGAATACATGCCCGACATGTATCGTTCTCCTTCTTATAAAACTTATGAGGTGAATGCATTATTTGCAGATAGTTTATCGGCTCGTCTTCCGGTTGCCGGAAGTATACCGAGAGATTATATCTTCTTCAATTATCCTTCTTCCAATGAAGGGTATGAAGCAGCAGGTCGTGATTTAAAAAATCCATTCGAAAGCAATGCAGTGAATCTTGCAGAAGGAAAAAGATTATACACCAATTTTTGTATGCATTGTCATGGAGAAACAGGAAATGGTGACGGACAGTTAATCGGCACCGGTAAATTCCCTCCTCCGCCATCTTATTCAAGTGGAGTATCATCACGTGGTGGAAATATGCGTGACCTTACCGACGGTAAAATTTACCATACAATTACTTATGGAATCAATCTGATGGGACCCCATGCATCTCAGGTAAACCCTGCAGAACGCTGGAAGATTACCATGTATGTGCATGAACTGGCTAAAGCCGGAACAGCACCTGCTCCTGCAGCAAGCGACAGCACTGCAGCCCCTAAAGATTCAACTGTGGCAATGAATTAATAACAGAAGGAACTATGAATTACACATTCAATCAGAAAAATAAAACCATTGCATTTGTTCTTATTGCGATTGGTCTGGTTTCTATTGCAGCCAGCTTTTTGACGCATAACCATCAGGCATGGTCAAACCTGTTGCATAATACCTTTTACTTCATGGCGATTTCTCTGGCAGGAACATTCTTCCTCGCTGTTCAATATGCCGCTGAGGTAGGTTGGTCTGTTGTACTTAAAAGAATTCTCGAAGCAATGGGAACTTTCCTTCCATTCGCTGCCATTCTTATGCTGGTGGTATTCTTTGGTAATCTAATGGCCGGTCATAATGGCGGTCACTATATTTATCACTGGTTACATCACGATTTGTATGATCCTGCAAGTGCAGAGTATGACAAAATTATTGCCGGTAAATCAGGATACCTGAACCTTCCGTTCTTCGTTATCCGGATGCTGGCTTACTTCGCAATCTGGATCGGTTTCACCCGTTTGTTCCGTAAGTTAAGTCTGAAAGAAGATATCGAAGGTGGTAGTGCCAATTATCTCAAAGCGAGAAAATATTCAGCAACATTCCTGGTATTATTCGCAGTAACATCTTCAACTTCGGCTTGGGATTTCATCATGTCAATTGATACACATTGGTACTCCACCTTGTTTGGCTGGTATACCTTTGCTGGGATGTTTATTAGCGGTCTTGCTGTAATGAACTTCATTATGGTTTATCTGGTGAAGAAAGGTAACATGCCCTTTATCACAGAACATCACCTGCATGATGCCGGTAAATTTATGTTTGCTTTCAGTATTTTCTGGACCTACCTGTGGTTTGCTCAGTTCATGCTGATCTGGTATGCTAACATTCCTGAGGAAGTAACATACTTCATGATTCGTTTCGAACATTACCGTCCGTTGTTTATTGCAAACTTCCTCATCAACTTCATAGCTCCATTCCTGGTGCTCATGACACGCGATGCAAAACGTAAACTCAACCTGTTGATGACCATCTCAGTTGTGTTGTTTATTGGTCACTGGATTGATGTATTCCTGATGGTAACTCCGGGAGTAGTAAAAGAACACTGGCACATTGGCTGGATGGAAATCGGAACTACCCTCGGATTTCTGGGATTGTTCATGTATGTAATTCAGGTATCTCTGGCTAAAGCTCCGCTGCTGCGCGAAAAACATCCGTTGTTGCAGGAAAGCTTACACCATTCAATTTAATTGACGAGTATAAAAAAGTATTGATTAACAGAATAATAAAGGATAAGTAATGAGCTTCCTGATGATGATCACCATACTACTGGGTACACTGGTAGTAATCCGACTGATGAGTGTTTCGCAAATGGCTTCTGTTCTCTCCGGAGAAGATGAGGATGTTGCACAGAAACGAGACAATAGTATGAATAGTATCGGCATGGTGCTGTTCATGGTTATTGGTCTTGCGCTGATGGTTTATATGACCATTAAGTATCAACCATTCATGCTTCCGGTAGCTGCTTCTGTGCACGGAGTTGAAACAGATTTTCTGTTGAATATCAATTTCGCAGTAATCGGAATCGTTTTCTTTATCACTCAAATTATGTTGTTCTGGTTTGTATATAAATATCAGCACGATAAAAACAGAAGAGCACTATTCTATCCCGATAATCACAAACTGGAATTAATCTGGACCGTTGTTCCCACTATCGTACTTTCAGCTTTAATTGTTACAGGATTACGTGAATGGAATAAAATGACACAGGGACATCCTGATGACGGAATGGTTGTTCAGGTTTACGGTTATCAGTTTAACTGGATGGCCCGTTACTCAGGACCAGATAATAAATTAGGTCGTTCTTATTACAAACTGATTAGTGATACCAATCCTTTAGGAATCGATTACAGTGACCCTGCATCTAAAGATGATATCATGACCAAGTCAAATGAAATGCATCTTCCGAAAGGAGTTCCAATTCAGTTTGTATTTAATTCACGTGATGTTATTCACTCAGCTTATTTCCCGCACTTCAGAACTCAAATGAACTGTGTGCCAGGTATGGATACCCGTTTCTATATGGAAGCAACTATCACTACCAAAGAAATGAAAGGTATCACTAAAAATGAAAAATTCGATTACGTGCTGCTATGCAACAAGATTTGTGGTGTAGCGCATTATAATATGAAAATGACTGTGGTTGTAGATGAACCGTCAGAATTCAGTAACTGGCTGAAAGGCGAAAAGAAAGTTATTGATGCCGCTCCAACAGCAGAACTTGAGCAAAACATTTCAACCGCATCCACGGTTAGTCATGAAGTAGCTCTGTAATTGAATTAACAGATCAAAGAAATAAGCACATCAACATAAATTCAGATGGAAGTAAGAGATAATACTCATTCAGGACATGCCGTAGCTCACGATGTGCACGACCATGGCCATGATGATCACCACCACGATCATCACCAGACATTTATTACCAAGTACATTTTCAGCACCGACCATAAAATGATCTCGAAGCAATTCCTGGTCACTGCCATTCTTATGGCATTTTTGGCCATGGGTATGTCGATGATATTCAGGTTGCAATTGGCCTGGCCCGACGAAACTTTCCCTTTCCTGGAAAGCATGATCGGTAAGTGGGGTAAAGATGGCAAACTCGATTCCGGATTTTATCTTGCCTTAGTTACCATTCATGGAACTATCATGGTATTTATGGTTCTTACCGGTGGTCTTTCCGGTACGTTCAGTAACCTCCTCATTCCTTTGCAGGTTGGAGCCCGCGATATGGCCTCCGGAATGCTGAATATGCTTTCGTTCTGGTTCTTTGCCGCTTCTTCACTGGTAATGTTCGGTTCGTTATTTATTGAAGCAGGCCCTGCATCAGGTGGATGGACAGTTTATCCGCCACTCAGTGCACTCCCTCAGGCAATTCCCGGCTCAGGTTTGGGTATGACCCTTTGGCTGGTTTCTATGGTTCTGTTCATCGTTTCTGCTCTCCTTGGTGGTATTAACTATGTTGCAACTGTAATCAACCTGAGAACAAAAGGCATGTCAATGACACGCCTGCCTCTTACCGTTTGGGCATTCCTCATTACTGCTATTCTGGGTATCCTTTCTTTCCCTGTACTTGTAGCTGCTGCGCTGTTACTGGTATTCGACAGAAGTATGGGTACCAGCTTCTATTTATCTGACATCTTTATCGGTAATGTGCCTTTGGATCATACCGGTGGTAGCCCGATTTTATATCAGCATTTATTCTGGTTCCTGGGACACCCTGAGGTATACATTGTACTTCTCCCGGCTCTTGGTCTGGCATCTGAAGTAATTTCAACTATGGCTCGTAAACCGATCTTCGGTTATAAAGCAATGATCGGTTCCATGTTAGTTATTGCATTCCTTTCATTCATTGTATTGGGTCACCACATGTTTGTAACAGGTATGAACCCATTCCTTGGTTCTGTATTCGTATTTACAACACTGTTGGTTGCGATTCCTTCCGCTGTAAAAGTGTTCAACTACATCGCCACACTGTGGAAGGCCAACATTGTATTGTCGCCGGCCATGCTCTTTGCCATTGGTCTGGTTTCATTCTTTATTACCGGTGGATTAACAGGAATTATCCTCGGTGACTCTGCACTCGATATCAACCTTCATGATACCTATTTCGTTGTTGCCCACTTCCACATTGTAATGGGTAGCTCTGCGATCTTCGGTATGTTCGCCGGTGTTTATCACTGGTTCCCGAGAATGTATGGTCGCATGATGAATAAATCACTTGGTTACCTGCATTTCTGGATTACAATCATTTGTGTTTATGGCGTATTCTTCCCAATGCACTTTATCGGTCTTGCCGGTGTACCACGTCGTTATTATGCTAATACGGCTTATGAAGGATTCGATCAGCTGATCAATATCAATGAATTAATTTCTGTGTTCGCGATTATTGCAGGTGTTGCTCAGGTAATCTTTGCTTTCAACTTCTTCTACTCCATTTATCGTGGTCGCAAAGCACCACAAAATCCATGGAACTCAAATACATTGGAATGGACTGCACCTGTTGAACACGTTCACGGTAACTGGCCTGGTCCAATTCCTGAAGTTCACCGCTGGCCTTATGATTACAGTAAGCCAAACGCGAAAGAAGATTTTATTCCGCAAACAGTTCCCTATTCTCAAACCCCTGAGTCGAACCGACCGGGTGATTTTTAAAGAAAGTATTGAATAAGATTGTTGAAGAAGTCCCGGTTACCCCGGGACTTCTTATTTTTTACGACCTTTGGAATATTATCCGGTCGCCGACGTTCATCAATCATGAAATTATTCCAAATAGCTGCCTTTTTGATTGTGCTGATGCTGTTTTATAGCACCAGTGATGTATTTGCACAGCAAAAACCCGTTACAGAAATAGAGGGACCTTACGTCAGTTTCAAAAATAAGCCCTCTTTTTTCGTAACACTCGACCGGTCGAATTCTCTGGTCGCCGGAAAATCTGCTGTTACCAATGAATTGCGTTTAGGCGTCGATTTTAAAAGAAAAGTACGGTTAGGAATTGGATTCGCCGGCATAGCTTCCGATGTCGTTGCATCTAAAACAGTTAGAACAGAAGCCAATTTTGATACAACCCTGAATGCATTACTGTCGATGAATTATTTAACTTTAAGTGCTGAATATACTTTTTTTGAAAGCAAAAGATGGCAGATTACAATGCCCATGATGACAGGAATTGGCACAGCTTTCTGGACATATTACGAGAACGTAAATGGTGAAGTCAAAACAAAAAAACTTGATGAGGGAGGCGTTCTGCTGACCGGACCGTCGGTAGTAGTAACCTATCGCATTTTTCGCTGGATCGGATTAAGCGGGGGTTTAGGATATCGTCAACTCATCATTAATAACTCCAAAATCAATGAATCCTTTAATTCACCAATCTACACTTTGAGGGTGAGAATCTTCATGGGGGAAATTTATAAAAGCGTTTTCCCAAGAGGCATTTTCGGAAACCGAAATCCACCTTATTCAAATGAATATTGGGATTGAAGAAAATTGATATCATGAACGTAAAAGTGTTTAATAATATATTACGATGATCTGGTTTGCAAACTATTCTCTGACAGATATTCTTCCACTCACCAAAAATAATATGGTGGAACATCTTGGTATTGAAATTACTGAAATAGGAAGTGATTTTTTGAAAGGCAAAATGCCCGTCGATCACCGTACCGTACAACCCATGAATATTCTTCATGGCGGTGCCTCCGTAGCACTTGCTGAAACGTTGGGAAGTATTGCTGCTGTGTTAACTGTAGATGCATCTAAATATTCCTGTGTAGGTATGGAGATAAATGCTAATCATATCAGACCGGTTTCTTCCGGATATGTGTATGCAACAGCTCGTCCCGTGCACTTAGGAAAAAAATCACAGGTGTGGAGCATTGAAATTGTAAATGAAGAAGGCAAAATGGTTTGCATTAGCAGAATAACAATGGCAGTTATTGATAAACCCTTTTGATCATGAACGAAAATGTGATACTCTTTGACGGGTACTGCAGACTGTGTAACAGATTTGTCGATTTTATTTTAAAACAGGATACTAAACGAAAAATTAAATTCGCATCACTGCAAAGTAGTTTTGGTCAATCTGTATTAAAAGAACACTTTTCTTCACTTCGGAAATTTCCTGATTCTGTGGTATTGTTAACCGGCGAGAAAGTATACACACACTCTACTGCAGCTTTACATGTTTTCCGAATACTTGGAATGCCCTGGAAAGGGTTATATGTTTTTATCATCGTCCCCGCTTTTATCAGAAACGGAATTTATAATTTCATAGCAGCAAACAGGAATAAATGGTTTGGAAAACGCAACGAATGCCGCATTCCAACCAAAGCAGAAGAGGAAAGATTTATTACAGACTAATTTACGATTTTCATTTCCTGAATCAACCTGCTGCAACCGGCATATTTATCAATTACGAAAAGTGTAAACCTGATATCAAGTGAAATGTTCCGGCATCGGTCGGGATCAAAATCTATATCACTCATAGTGCCTTCCCACACACGATCGAAATTGGTGCCAATGAGTTCGCCATTGGCATTAAGCACCGGACTGCCCGAATTACCACCTGTGGTATGATTAGATGCCACAAATGCAACCGGTAAAGTACCGTTTATGCCGTAAGCGCCATAATCTTTTGTTTTGTATAATTCTTTCAAGCGTTGAGGTACTTCAAACTCTTCAATGGAAGCATCTTCTTTCTCCATGATTCCCTCAATGGTAGTGAAATAATCATAAGTAACACCATCAGCAGGTTCATACCCACTTACATTTCCATAGGCAACACGCAAAGTGGAATTCGCATCGGGATAAAACATATGTGTTGGCTTCATCTCCATTTGTGCTGCCATATAAATGCGGTTCAGTGTATTTATCCTGGTGTTGAGCTTCACGAATTCGGTTTCAATTTTATCGAGATAAATAGTTGCAAAACTTTTTGCCAGCATAAATGCAGGGTCTTTCAGTAGCTTTTTCGATTTTGAAGAGGTAAATCCGGTTAATAATGTCCGCACTTTAATGGAATCACTGAGCATCGATTTCGCATATAGAGTATTGGCAAATGCTGTCCAGTTATTTTTGTTTTTTGCAAGCTGCTCTTTGAGATATGCAGGATGCATAGAAGCATCCAAATTTTTCATATACATCTGCATCATTGACACAAATAATTGTTTGTCGGTGCCCTCATCAAAATCCCTGAAAAATCCTTTTGCACCTGATAATATTCGTGCAGCTTCATCTTTTACAGCTTTTTCATCAACAGGATTTGCTTCGCATAACAATGCGAGTTTGTTGTATGCACGGGCATAGCGGATTAATTCCACACCAAAAGCTGCTTCGTTGATGTAATCATTTGTTTTTAATAGCGGACGATATAGCTTATAGATAGATTCATAATCGGTAATCAGATTTGCATATTCGGTTCTGCCGGCATCTGCAACCCATTCTTTAAATGCCGCTTCTTCAGCTTTTTTCACTTCTATTGTTTTCATCCGCTTCAATCCTTTCGATTCTCCTTGCCATTTTTTCCATGCATTGGCAATGGTGGCTTGCTTGGCAGCATATTGAATTCGTAATTTATCACCCGAACGCATTGCTGCATCAATGATGCGTAATCGTTCCGTTCTTATTTTTATTCTTGCAGGATTTGCAACTTCAAGTGTAGTACTTACCGCAGCAGATGGAATGTATTGTGTGGTGCGTCCCGGAAAACCATATACCATTGTAAAGTCACCGGGTTGAACACCTTTCACAGAAACCGGAAATGAATGACGTGGTTTAAAGGGCTTGTTTTCTACTGAATATTCAGCAGGTTTATTGTCCGCTCCGGCATAAATGCGGAACAATGAGAAATCACCGGTATGACGGGGCCACATCCAGTTGTCGGTATCACCGCCAAATTTCCCGATAGAAGAGGGTGGAGCACCCACCATTCGTACATCTTTAAATGTTTCCATCACAAACAAATAAAACTGGTTTCCATTATAAAATGGTTTTATGCTTGCGGTGTAATGAGTTCCTTCAACAGCTTCTTTTTCAATAGTCGCAGCCAGCTCTTTTATTTTAAGATCTCTTTCAGGTTCCATAATTCCTGCAGGTAACAGCGCCAACATTTTTTGTGTTACATCTTCTATTCGAATTATGAATGTTGCTGAAAGTCCCGGACAGGCCAGTTCTTCATCTGCAGAATATGCCCAAAAGCCATTTTTCAGATAATCCTTTTCCACTGAACTGTGTGATTGAATTTGTGAAAAACCACAGTGGTGATTCGTCAGCAATAAACCTTGTTCGGAAATAATTTCACCTGTACAACCTCCGCCAAATAATACTACAGCGTCTTTCATGCTCGAATTATTTACGCTGTAAATGGCATCGGCCGATACTTTCATTCCTTTCGATTGCATATCAGCTTCATTCAGTTGTTTGAGAAATATGGGCAACCACATGCCCTCTCCTGAAATGACCGGTAAACTAACTGTAAGAAACAGAACTATTAGCAGGTATTTTTTCATGATCTATTGCTTTTTAAGAATTCAAAGAAACAAAAAAGGGACGTACTTTGAAGTACGTCCCTTGATGAAATTGATGTAGTTTTTTAGAATGGAAGGTCGTTGTTGTCGGGTGCTCCGTTAAATCCGTTGCTGTCTGACATAGCAGGTTCATCGAATGATGGAGTATCATTTGAAGGTGCTGAAGCAGCTCCTCCGGTTTCAATTTTCCAGGCCCGAACATCGGTGTACCAACGTCCATTGTATTCACGGGAATCTACATTAAATGAAACTTTAATGTTTGCCCCCGGCTGTAAATTTCTGATCGATTCCGTCTTGTCGCCCCACACGGATACACTAAGCTTCTTTGGATAGTTGCCATCCATGTACTCCATTATGAAAAACTGCTTTTTCCACTGTCCGTTTTTTCCCTCTCCCGTTTCAAGAGGCAGAATTTGAATAACTTTTCCGGTAATTTCTAATGCCATTTGATTAATTTTTAACTGGTTATTTGATTAGAGCCACAAGATACAAAAAAAATCGGTTATTTTTACTTATCCTTCCGTAAATCATTGTAAGATAGTTGTTTAAACGAATAACTCCGTTTTTAAGATTTTATTTTAATTGGAAGCAGACTTTTTTTTGACTTACTTTCGTTCCTCTCTAATATTCAAATGATGATCCGAAATAGTATTGCCTGTTGCCTCTGCCTGGGACTCTTATTTCCTCTTGCCACTTCCGCACAAAAGAAAAAAACTTTAGGGTCGATGAAAAAACCGTTTATTCTGTCGCAACAGTTTAAACATGCTGCCGGAGCAGGTGTTTCCATGTATAGCATAGATGATTCACAGGAGCTGATTTATCAACTTGCTTATCAGCCAACATTGTCACTTACGCGTGGACTCTCCGATTTTTCTTTTACAGTGGGAAGCCAGATCAGTGGTGGTTATCATCCCGAAACAGATGCCGATACGCTGTCTTATGTTTTTGCTGATTTACCAATATTGGCAGAATTTAATTTCGGACACAACGCATCAAAAGATTTTTACAGTGATGCGGGTTGGTTTTTCGGTGGTGGATATGCCTGGCAACTGTTTCGTGAAAACTGGCAAAGTGGTCCTGTGGCAACTTTAGGAGTTCGTGCATTTTTTTTCGGACCCTCCATTACTGTTCGCTATAACCGGTTTTTTGCCATCTCTGATGATGCCCGATCTTTAAATACGATAACCGTTGCGTTGAACCTGGGTGGTTATTTTGAACAGGTAAAACTTAATAACAAAGTCAGTCGCTTTTCAAATGGTTTCAGGAAGTAAAAAGTTACTTCTTGCCTAAAAATTTCAAAAGATACACCAATATTACTGCTCCTATTACAGAGGTGAAAAGGGATCCGGCAATACCACCGCCCGATGAAACTCCCAGTTTACTGAATAACCAGCCTCCGATTATTCCGCCCAGTATTCCAACAATTATATTTCCCAAAGCTCCAAAACCGCTTCCACGGATTATTTTTCCGCTTAGCCATCCTGCTACCGCTCCAATTAAAATGTAGTAAACAAAATTCATGTGCTATGTTTAATGAACTGCTGCACCCAACCTTTTCCCGATTGATGTGCAGCAGTGAAAATTATTTTATCAGAGAGTGGAAACAGCCTTTTGAATAAACTGTGTAAGCTCTTCACCCTTCAGTAAATTTTGTGATAAACGTGCCAGATCAATAGCCTGTTTCATTTTAAAAGTTTTAATATTTTCATCCGTTTCATTCAGAATTTTACTCATCAGCGGATGATTCGTGTTCACAACCACATTAAATTGCTCCGACATGCCACCCATAAAATCGTATCCGCCACCAACACTCGACATCTCCTTCATCCGACGCATAAATTCGGGACGTGTTATGGTTACCGGTGCATCATCGGGAGAAAGATTTTCCAGCACCACCGTATACTGTTCTTTAGGTACATTCAACTGCGCAAACGATTTCAGCTTTTCTACTTCATCGGTTGAAAGTACAGATGTGGTATTCTCTTCTTTAAGAATGAGTTTATCTACTGTGTCGGCATCCACACGAACAAAGGATGTGTTTTCGAGTTTTGATTCCATTGTATTCAGGAAGTGAGCATCAAGAGGCCCTTCCATAATCAAAACATCGTAACCTTTATTCTTGGCCGCTGTCACAAACCCATGCTGATCTTCAGCATTCGAAGTGTACAAATACACAAGTTTGTTATTCTTATCGGTTTGCAATGGCTGTACTTTATTCCGGTATTCTTCGAGATTAAAATACTGGCCATCTGTATTTTTTAGCAAACAGAATTTTTGTCCGCGATCATAAAATTTCTCATCGCTTAACATGCCATACTTAATAAATACCCCAATGTCATCCCACTTCGACTCAAAATCGGTGCGACTTTCTTTATACAATTCTTCCAGTCGATCGGCTACCTTTTTGGTGATGTGAGAACTGATCTTCTTAACATTCGTATCGCTTTGTAAATAGCTACGGGAAACGTTTAGCGGAATGTCGGGTGAATCAATTACACCATGTAATAAAGTTAAAAAATCAGGGACAATTCCTTCCACAGAATCGGTCACAAATACCTGATTGCAGTATAGCTGAATTTTATTTTTCTGAACTTCAATATTTTTTTTCAGCTTTGGAAAATAAAGTATCCCCGTAAGGTTAAACGGATAGTCAACATTGAGATGAATATGAAATAACGGATTTTCAGAAAACGGGTACAATTCTTTATAAAAAGCATTGTAATCATCTTCGGTCAGTTCAGCCGGCTTTTTAGTCCATGCCGGTTTCGTATTATTAATTATTTTGTCTTCAAACTTGATTGATACCGGTAGAAATTTACAATATTTCTGCAGTAAATTTTCTATTCGGGCAGTCTCCAGAAATTCTTCTGATTCTTCATTGATATGCAAAATAATATCCGTTCCACGATCGGCGCGGGTGGTTTCAGAAAGCGTAAACTCAGGGCTGCCATCGCATTCCCAGCGAACGGCTTTTTCACCTTCTTCACGGAAGGATCGGGTGACAATTTCAACTTTTGCAGCCACCATGAATGCCGAGTAAAAACCGAGTCCGAAATGACCGATTATAGCACCCGAATCCATTTTATCCTTGTACTTGGTTACGAATTCTTCCGCTCCTGAAAAGGCTATCTGATTAATGTAACGGTCGATTTCTTCAGCCGTCATACCAACCCCGCGGTCAGATATAGTAAGTGTTTTAGCCTCTTTATTAATAGCTACCGTAACTTCCAAGTCTCCTGTTTCACCTTTAAATTCATTGGCGAAGGCAAGTGTGCGAAGTTTTTGAGAGGCATCTACTGCATTGGAAACCAGTTCTCTCAGGAAGATTTCATGGTCCGAATACAGAAATTTTTTGATGATGGGAAAGATGTTTTCTGTTTGAACATTAATTTTTCCGGTTGACATAGTTTTATAGTTTTTAGAGGTGCAAAATTATGAATTTTGAAGATAGCAACATGGAGTTTTCAGGTATCTTTAGGCGAATGAACAATACTGCTGATCCAGTGTCTTCAATGCCTCAAATCCGTGAAGTAAAATCAGGGAGTGATCTGGCTGTTTACATTCATTTACCGGCAATTATTAACCGTAATTATCCTGCATTCGTACCACCGCTTTGGCGGGATGAATTTCATTTTCATAATTCTTCTAAAAACCGGAAACTCGACAACTGCGACGTTATTCGATTTTTGGCTTTTTTAAATGGAGAAGTTGCAGGACGAATTATGGGCATCATTCATCATTCCTGGAATGAAACACATAACACTTCAACAGCTCGTTTTTATCAGCCGGAATTTATTGATGACAACCGGATTTCTGAGGCATTGGTGCAAGCCGTTTCGAATTGGGCTAAAGAAAAAGGCATGAATTTGTTAATCGGTTCATTCGGTTTATCAGATAAAGACCCTCAGGGATGACAAATCGAAGGTTTTCATCTGGAACCTGTTATATCATCGGTGAGTCAACAGATTTACATTGTTTCACATTTTGAAAAAATGGATTTTCGGAAATTTAAAGACTGTGTGAGCTATGTGATTCCGGTTCCCGATCAAATTCCGGTTGTTTATAATGCAATTTACAACAGAATAATCACCAGGAATGGTTTCAGGTTGCTGGAATTTAAATCGCGAAAGGAACTTAAGCCGTTTTTTAAACCGGTCATGAAGTTGATGAATAGTGCTTACAGTCAAATTTATGGTTTTGTTCCCCTTACCGAAATCGATATTCAGGAACTAGCCACACAATACTTGAATGTACTCGACCCCCGACTGATTAAAATTGTACTTGATAATAAAGGGATACCCGTTTCATTCGTGATTTCGATGGCAAATATCAGTGCCGGATTCCGAAAAGCAAAGGGTAAGCTTTTTCCTGTAGGATGGATTTACTTACTGCAAGCTATGAGAAGTTCTACTCAATTAGATCTGTTACTTGGGGCAGTTGACACCCGTCATCGGGGTAAGGGTTTGAATGTAATGATGGGTGTTGCGCTCATGGAATCGGCCCGGAGGTTGGGAATGAAAACGATGGATAGTCATTTAATTCTGGAAGAAAATATTTTGATGCGGGCAGAATTAGAAAAACTGGGAGGTAAAATCTCCAAAAGATACCGGATTTTTCAGAAAGAAATTGATCTTAAAAATTGACCATCGGTTGGCAAAAGCAAAAAAAAAGCCGCTTTCAGAGTGAAAGCGGCTTTTTTTATTCATGCAACGATTAAGAAAGGTGCTTGCTGATCAGCTTTGTCATTTCGAACATGCTAACAGTTTTCTTTCCACCGAAAACCTTTTTAAGGTTCTCATCTGCATTGATGTTACGACGCTCTTTAGGGTCTTGCAGATTGTTTTTCTTAATGTACGCCCAAAGTTTTTTAGTAACTTCAGTACGTGGTAATGCCTTGTTTCCAACGATTGGCTGTAAAGCAGCACCAATTTGCATTTCTTTCATGAATGCAGCATTTGGTTTACGTTTTACTTTTGGAGCAGCTTTTTTAGCAGCTTTCTTTGGAGCAGCAGCTTTTTTAGGAGCAGCTTTCTTTGCAGCAGCTTTTTTAGGAGCAGCTTTCTTTGCAGCAGCTTTCTTAGGAGCAGCTTTCTTTGCAGCAGCCTTCTTAGCAGGTGCTTTTTTAGCCGGAGCTTTTTTCTTAGCTTTTGTTGCCATTACTGTAGTGGTTTTGTTTTTAAGATTAATACCTCGAAGTAACAAAATATTTTATCACATATTACCAAACGAAAATAAATGTTTTGAACAATTGTTGATTTTTTAAATGTCCGTTTTACCTATGAGGTACTCTTATGTTTTTTTAGTTTCATAGGGAACTGTAAAGTGGATGGTGTTGTTTTAGACCTTTTGATTCTTTTTTATACTCTTGAAATCGACTGGATCCCTGATTTAACAAGGGTTTTGAAGTGTTTATATTTTTTCCGGGATGCCGCACAAACAGCCTTTTTTTCATAGGTAAATCAACCAGTTTCACCTCTTATAATACCTTTTTATACGACTTTAAAACTCAACTTTACCTATGAGAAAAGACTTGTTTCACTGGTGAAATTGTGAATAATTTTACGTTATTAACAAGCTCCTGCTATGGGAAAATGTCATTTCAGACGTCAGTTTTTCCTTTTTCCCCTCTGAAAATCGTAAAATTTAGTTGCTTCTTTTGACCTTTAAATCAGTTTTAGAAGCACAGTTTTACATTCCCTGGAAGGTTTTATCCTGGAAAGAATTCTTAAATTGCTCCTTCCTATAATAAATAGTGTTCCGCAAAAGTTTCTTTATTAATCTAAAATAACATGAATTTCACCGGTAATGCATTCGATTATGATGCTGCCCAGATAAAATATAACCCTATCCGCAGAACCGATCCTGCCATTGCCGGATTCGTTACGGCAGCCTTAGGTAACGCAGTAACCATATTAAACGTGGGTGCCGGAACAGGTTCCTATGAGCCTTTAAATCGCATGGTAATTGCCGTTGAACCCTCAGTTACCATGAGACAGCAAAGGCTCTCTGCAGGTAAATCCCCTGCTATTAATGCCTCCGCAGAACTGTTGCCATTCGATGATAATTCATTTGATGCCGCAATGGCAATCATTACCATACACCATTGGGAAAATCTGAAAAAGGGTATTTCTGAAATGCGAAGAGTGACCAAAGGGCCTGTAGTAATTCTGACTTTCGATCCTGATGCCTTACACCTGGGATGGCTGGCTTCATGTTTTCCGGAACTGGTGGCCGTTGAAGCAAAACGCTATCCGCCTTTAAATAGTATAGTGCAAGCACTCGACTGTAATTGCTCCATTCAAAAAATTCCCGTTACTTTGGACTGTATTGATGGCTTTCAGGAAGCTTTCTATGGCCGGCCTGAAGCATTCCTCGAAAAAGAAGTTCGTGAAGCACAGTCAGCCTGGGGCTTTCTTGATGAAAAAATCAAATCTCAAATGCTCGGGCGCTTTGAGCATATGTTGAAATCAGGTGATTGGGATGCCCGGTTTGGGGAGTACAGGAAATTGCCATCGTTTCATGGAGCATTGCGTCTCCTGGTTGCTAACCGCGATTAAAAACACTATTTAATAAGCTGCACCGGCAACGGTTTTGTCATGATTAATTACCTTCTAAGTTTTTTATATCCCGTAAGGCTCAAAAATTATTCATCCCGCTTTAGCGGAAATATTGAAATTAACCTGGTGAACGGTGTTAAAATGATTGACACCAAAACCAGCAATTACTCTTATGGTTCACTGCAAAAAGTCCTTAAATCGGGACTCAAAGCCATTAAATTCGGTAATGATTACCGAAATATTCTGGTGCTGGGTATGGGTGGGGGCTCAATTGTACCAACTATAAGACATGATTTTAGGTCAGATGCCCACATTACTCTGGTCGATATTGATGAGGAAATAATTGCAATTGCACAAAATGAGTTTGACTTGCTTAAATATAGTAACCTGAAATTGGTTCATGCCGATGCCTATTCTTTTATGGAAAATCAGCATGCTTCCTTCGATCTTATAATAATGGATGTTTTTATCATCGACCGGATCCCGGAAGCTTTTCAGTCGGAAACGTTTTTAAAATTGTTGATCAATAAGCTGTCACCAAAAGGCTCTCTGATATACAATACTATGCGGCTAACTTTGCCTGACGATATTCTTTTAAATATGCGTAATTTCCTGATTCCAGAATTTAACGAAGTATATGTATTGGAAGCGGTCAATGGCACTAACAATCTTTTGTTGGCAAAAGAAAAGAAATTTAATCAGTAGAAATAATGATGCAAACACACCGTCATTTTTTAATACATAAGCCTTTTGGATACCTGAGTCAGTTTGTTTGCGAACTTCCAAAGAAGAAATTACTGGGCGAATTGTACGATTTCCCGGAAGGAACCATGGCAATCGGACGTCTGGATGAAGATAGTGAAGGGCTACTTTTGCTGACTACCAGCGGCGTTATGAGCGAAAGAGCACGTAGCAGCAAGATCGAAAAGGAATACTATGCTCAGGTTGATGGCGAAATTGGTGAAATGGCATTGGATCAGCTGAGAAATGGGGTGCAGATTGGCATCCGGAATGTGAAATATATTACCAAGCCCTGTAATGTAACACGGCTGATGTTTGCTCCGATTTTGCTCCCAGAACAAAAAAATACGTGACGACCGCCACGGACCAACCTGCTGGATATCTATTGTACTTACCGAAGGAAAATTCAGGCAAATCCGAAAAATGACTGCCGCAGTCGGATACCCTACTTTACGTTTATTTCGGGTTCGTTTCGGGAATTTATTGCTGGGTGATTTGGCTCCAGGAGTTGTAAAAAGAAGTTCCTGAATCACTTTTCGATTTTCCCCGCGATGTAAAATAGCCATCATTTAATTATTTTTCTCACTTTTCCCTTAGCGGGGATGTTATGGAAACCCCTATTTTCGTATTTTTGACACCTTGTATTATTAATTCTACTTGAGTGGTAAATTTATGAGAGTTCTGGTTTTTTCGGAAGGGTTCGGCGCTCGCACGCTGACTTTTGTATATAATGAGGTAAAAGCACTTTCGGAATTTTGTGATGTACATGTTTTATGTACCGAAAAAGGTGATGCCGAATTGCTTCAGTATGATAAGGTGACAGAAATCAAATGGCAACCTAATAAGATAATTCGTCGCCTAAAATGGGAATTGTGGAAAAGGGACCTGGTTCTTGATGAAAAAAACAGTGCATTTTCTAAGAAATTAAATGAATTGATCGATTCATTTAAACCCGATGTGATCCATTGTCACTTTGGCTTCGAAGCTTTAAAAGTAACTGAAAATTTCACCAGAAATGATATTCCCGTAATTGTAACTTTTCATGGCTATGATGCCACGGAATTCGATAATAAGGAAAGCTACAAACGTAAACTGAAAGCAACCTTCGACCGCCCTAATATTTTTCCGATGTTTGTTTCAGATTATATCCGCCAGCGTGTGGCACGACTCACCGTAAATACGGAAAAAGGATTTTTACTCTACCTTGGAATCGATCTTGACAGATTTAAAAGAAAAAATTTTCCTGATAAGTCAAGTGGTGTTCAGTTTATTCAAATATCTTCTTTTGCCGGTCAAAAAGGACATGTTTATACAGTTGAAGCAATACGACGGTTTTTTGATAAGTACCCCGATAGCAACGCGCGTTTCGTTTTTGGTGGTGGTGGTGCAGTCGAGCTGGATGTTGTCCGTGCTCAGGTAAAAAAATTGAACCTCGAAAATAAAATTCATTTCACCGGGAAAATTAATCCGGAAGAAGTCAGACAATGGCTTGAGCAATCACACTACTTTATTCACCCAAGTGTTGTTGGGCCCAAAGGTGAAACAGAAGGTCTCCCCACAGCTATCATGGAGGCTATGGCAATGGAACTCCCCATTTTATCAACGTATCATGCAGGCATTCCTGAATTGGTACAACCCGGAATTAATGGCTTGCTCGTTAATGAAAAGGATATTGATGCGTATGTGGCTAAGTTTGTTGAAATTCAGGAATGGAGCTACTGCCCTCAAAACCGGACACGCGTATTTGAAATGTGTGAGATTAAAAGTCATACCAGGCAATTGATATCGGTTTATCAGAAAGTTATTCATTTGACCCCTGAAGTTAACAAAGCAAAAGCTCAGTAGAGATTGTATAGATTTTATTTCAATAGAATTTTTATTTAATTTTAATGGCTTATTTCTGTGTTTATGTTTTTTAATTTAGATTAAATTTCTTAAGCTACTATTTTTGCATGAAGAGTAAAATTTGAATCATTAAAATATTTTCGTATTATATTTTACAGCTTTTTAATTTTAAGTGAGCAGAAGTAATCTGGAATCCCGGCAGATAAAAAACCTGGAATTCCCCTTCCTCCTTTAAAGAAACTAACAGCGAAACAAATAAAAACTCCTGGGAAGTAATCCTAATTGCTTTTATGAATCCCATTTAAGGGACAAATTCAGTACAATAGTAATTTATCAGGAATACGAAAATTTCCTCCCATCATTAACTATGAAAACTTAATCCTTAATCCTTAATCCTTAATCCTTAATCCTTTTTATAGTCTTTCCCCGCGTAATATTCGCTATATGCGGGATTTTGCCATTGCCTATCCATACTTCTTGAACAAAGATATAAAAGAACCAGAATATATTGAAAATAAAGATGTTATAATTTTGCAGCAGCTTGCTGCAAAATTGCCCTGGGGCCATCATCAATTGCTTTTGACTAAATTAAAGTCAGAGGATGAAAGGGCTTTTACATTAAAAAAACGGTTCAAAACGGATGGAGTAGAAGTGTTTTGGAATATCAGATAGAAATAGGTTTATTTAAGTCGCAGGGTTCTTTAGTGAATAATTTCAATACCACTATACCTTCATATGAATGCGATTTAACAACCCAAATTTTCAAAGACCCATATAACTTTGATTTTATCATGTTAAATGAAAAAGCGAAGGAGAGAGATTTGGAAAATGCATTGATGACACATGTAACAAAAGTGTTATTGGAGCTAGGGGCAGGTTTTGCTTTTATGGGAAGACAAAGGAAATTTGAAATAGGTGGTAAGGAGTTTTTCTTTGATTTGCTTTTTTATCATACAAAATTAAGAAGACATGTAATTATTGAATTGAAAATCGGCGAATTTGAACCTGAATATATTGGTAAAATGAATTTCTACCTGAGTATTGCTGATGACCAATTAAAAGGTGTGTATGATGAAGCTGCCATTGGTTTGATTCTTTGTAAAACTAATCACAAGGTAGTGGCTGAATATGCTCTTCGGGATATCACTAAACCTATTGGGATCGCAGAGTATAGAATTACTCAACAATTGCCAACTGAATTCAAAGATGAACTCCCAAGCATTGAAGATATTGAACAACGAATCGATGATGAAATAAAGGAAAACCAAAAACCGGAAGAGACAAAGATAAATACCATACTAGATAAATTAAGTAAATTGAACTCTGGGGAATCTATATAAACTTCTGAAGTTTTTACTCTTGACAATTCACTTCAGAATGGATATCTCAGGTTGTTTTCAGGAATTTAGATATTTCAGGCTCAGTAAATTAAATACATTTCAATATAATCAAAGTAATCCATAAATTGCACAACCATACGAAATAAAAACTTCACATACCAAATTGATAAAATGAGCACTTATTCCACCAAAAGATTGATTTTATTCTTATTTCTCTTTCTACAATATTTTTGTTCTAACGCTCAACTTTCAGAAGTTAAAGTTTATCACATAGGTGCAATGCGGAATGTGATGTGGAAAGGTGAGCTGTTTGGGACAATTGACCTTGATTCGTTGAAAGGTATTGCCGGTTTGTATGGCGTTGGTCCCATTGAAGGCCTGGCCGGTGAGCTTTTGATCGCTGATGGAGAATGTTTTCAATCAAGGGTGGTTTCCGATTCCGAAATGAAAGTTACCGCTTCCTTCGATGCCAAAGCGCCCTTCTTTGTTTACAGTGTGGTGAATGAATGGAAGATTTTCGATATTCCCGAAGAAGTAAGAGATATGCATGCTATTGAATTATTCCTGGACTCTATTACCATTAAAGCATCCCGACCATTCGTTTTTCGTATCGAAGGAATTGCCGAATCAGGATCCATTCATGTTGTAAATTTGGCTCCCGGTAGTAAAGTGAGTAATCCGGATGAGGCTCATCAGGGACAAATTAATTACCTACTTAATAATGAAGCAGTAGAGATAACGGGTTTTTTCTCGACAGAACATAAGGCTGTTTTTACCCATCACGATACATTTATGCATATGCATCTGATTACCCCCAACAGGAAAAAAATGGGACATATAGATGCCCTCAGACTTGCACCGGGATCCTGGAAGCTCTGGCTGCCGATGTCAATATTCTGATTTTCAGAACTTATTTGATACGATTGGTTCTAATCCGAATAATTTAGTACATTTGATAGGAACTTTCATTATGTGGATTCGAACATTAGGTATATTTCTGCTCGCCTCTCTGGTTTTTGTTTTGATGGGCTCTTTTATTGGTTTGCAGCTTCAAAGGAAAGCGGTCAGAAAATCAGTTAAATGGAAAATGCTGGGAGGTATTCCTGCTAATCAATTGGTTTGTCTCAAATTTTCGAAAACGAACGTGGATGATTTACTGAAATGGAAACATAGCAAGGAATTCAGCTATAAAGAAGAAATGTATGACATCGTTTATAAAAAGGAAACTATTGATTCGGTTTTTTATTATTGTTGGTGGGATCATGAAGAAACAGCACTCAACAAAAAATTGTCTGCACTCCTTTATGTCGCACTAAACCAAAATGCATCCGGCAAATCGACAAATGATAAGTTGCACGTATTGCTACAAGTGCTTTTTTTTCAAACTACAACTAAGCCCGAATTCAATAACTGGTCTCATTTGAGCCGATTTTATTTCCACACAGATTTGCTAACAACAGTAAATCCCGGAATATCCCCTCCAAATCCTCCGCCGGAGACTTTGATATGCATTTAACCTTTTGTGGCTGTGCGGATTTTTAAACGGATAAGCCGCTGCTGCTATAGTTTTAAATTTTAAAAATTGTACTATGAAAAAAATATTATTCATGGTATGGTTGCTGCTTAGTTTTAGTGCTGTGATTGGCCAAACAGTTACTGTTACAGATCTTAAAACAGGTGCTCCGCTCGAAGTGGTTACACTCGTGAGTGAAAATCCGAAAGCAACAGCTATTACCAATGTTTCCGTCAAAGCCGATATAAGTTCCTTCCCCGGATCTTTACAAATTGAGATTCGACTGATTGGTTATAAAACAGAACGGATTTCATTCATGGAACTGAAAAAAACAGTTTTGTAGTTTCAATGAAGCAAACAGAATTTTCCCTCGATCAGATTGTGGTTTCGGCAACACGCTGGAATCAATCAGCTCTCGAGGTGCCTGCTAAGGTGGCTACCATCTCTGCTAAAGATGCCGCGATTCAGAATCCGCAAACTACGGCAGATTTACTTTCTAATTCAGGTGAGGTGTTTATTCAGAAAAGTCAACAAGGCGGAGGTAGTCCCATGATACGTGGTTTTGCTACTAACAGGGTACTCATTGCTGTTGATGAAGTAAGGATGAACAATGCCATATTCAGAAGCGGAAATTTGCAAAATGTTATTTCTATTGATCCGTTTGCAGTCGAAAATACGGAAGTATTATTTGGCCCGGGCTCGGTAATTTATGGTAGTGATGCTATTGGAGGTGTCATGAGCTTTAAAACTTTAACACCAAAATTTTCTGATTCATCCAAGGTACTGATTTCAGGAAGTGCAGTTGCAAGAACAGCTTCTGCAAATAATGAATTTACCGGTCATGTTGATTTTAATGCCGGTTGGAAAAAGTGGGCCATGCTAACAAGTATTTCGTACAATAATTTTGGTGATCTGAGAATGGGTAGTAATGGACCCGATGAATATCTCAGGCCCTTTTACACAGTTCGAAATAATGGTCTCGATGTGGTAGTTGAAAATGATGACCCTGAATTGCAGAAACCTACCGGATATTCACAGATTAACCTGATGCAGAAATTTAGTTTTAAGCCCAATGACAACTGGAAATTTGATTATGCATTCCATTATTCTGCTACATCAAATTTCTCCCGGTACGACAGACTGTTGCGAACCAGAAATGGACTTCCCCGAAGTGCTGAATGGTATTACGGACCACAAGAATGGATGATGAATCAATTTACAGTCAGTTATAGTAAATCAAAAGTGTTATTTGATAATATGGTGATCAGATTCGCTACACAAGATTTCAAGGAGAGTCGTATCGATCGCGACTTTAATGATCCGGTCCAACGAACCCGCGAGGAAGAAGTTATAGCACACACTATTTCAATCGACTTCTCAAAGCGTATTAAAGCCAGCCATCATCTTTATTATGGAATAGAAGAGGTGTATAATGATGTAAATTCAATAGGAACCGATTTAGATATCAGGATCGGATTTGCAAAAAATGGTCCGGCCCGATATCCGCAAGCAACCTGGAATTCTTTAGCTGCCTATCTGAGCTATGAATATCGAATCACCGGTGATCTTACCTTATTGGCAGGTGGTCGATTCAATACGTTTGCACTGAACGCTACATTCGATGATACATTTTATCCCTTTCCGTACGAAAATACAAGTACTTCTGATGGAGCACTGACAGGAAGTATTGGTGCTGTTTATCATCCCGGTGAAAAATTCTCGCTTCGTGCGAATCTTTCAACAGGATTCAGAGCTCCCAATGTTGACGATATGGGAAAGGTGTTCGATTCAGAACCAGGTTCTGTAATTGTTCCTAATCCGAATCTGGGTGCCGAATATGCTTATAATGCCGAGATTGGCGCATCTAAAATATTTGGGGAGCATATTAGGTTTGATATCACCGGCTTTTACACAATTTTAGAGGATGCTCAGGTGCGAAGAAATTTTACCTTCAATGGTTTGGATAGCATCATTTATGACGGCGAATTAAGTCAGGTGTTGGCGGTTCAAAATGCTGCAAAAGCAACTGTGTATGGTATTCAGTCTAGTGTAGAGTTGAAATGGGCTTCAGGCATTAGTTTTCTGATCAAAGCCAATTATCAGAAAGGTGAGGAGGAACTGGATGATGGAACAAAAAGTCCGCTTCGCCATGCCGCACCATTTTTTGCCATGTCAAAGATTTCTTTCCGTCATAAGAAATTATACCTGGAGCTTGCTGCTATCTATAACAGTGAGGTTTCATTTGATGATCTCCCTGAAGAAGAAAAAGGAAAGGATTATATTTATGCTGTTGATGATGATGGAAATCCTTATTGCCCTGAATTCCTGATTCTCAATTTTAAATCCCAATACCAGATTTCGAACCATTTTTCAGTTAATGGAGGAGTCGAAAATATTGCTGATATCAGGTACCGACCATACAGCTCCGGAATTGTAGCTGCAGGACGAAATTTTATGCTTTCCCTGAAAGCAAGCTTTTAATAATATAGGTGTTATTCCGGAGACAATCTCCGGAATAACACCTATTTGTAAACAATTTAGCTACTTTTGTTTCGTTCTTAGCCCATGAAAATTGAACCTCTTCTAAAGTCCGATATTGCTTCATTGCCGGAATTGCAACCTGAAGACTGGAACGATATTGTTCCTGCTTTCAAATATCATTTATCAAATTCTTTTTCACATGGCATGAAATTTTGTGATGGAAATAAATTAGTAGCAGTTGGAGTTACTATTATTCACGGACCTGTTGCATGGCTTGCACAGATTATTGTGCACCCCGATTATAGAAGTAAAGGAATCGGTTATCAACTCACGAATGAATTATTAATCACTGCTGAAAAATTTAATTGCAGCACGGTGTTACTTCTTGCTACTCCATTGGGATATCCTGTTTACCTGAAACATGGCTTTGTTGCTGAAGATACTTATTCTTTTTACCGATCTGAGAAACTATGGAAGGATGCAATTGAAAATCCTTTCCTTAGACCATACAGTAAAGTGTTTCGTAAACAAATTCAAGTTCTCGATCTGAAGGCGGCTGGCGAGAATCGAAATTTTCGTTTGGATGAATTTTTAGATGATGCAGTTTTGTTTGTGGAAAGTAATGTTGTAAAAGGTTATTTTCTTCCCCGTTTTGGTGAAGGACTGGTTGTTGCATCTGAAATGGAAGCCGGATTAACACTGCTGAAACACAGATTACAATTTAGACACGAAGTTGTAATTCCTGATCTTAATTTAATCGCATCTCAGTTTCTGATTGAAAATAATTATAGCGTTTTCAGAACCGCCGTTCGAATGCGAAAAGGAAATCCGATACATCCCGATCTTGCCATGGTCTATGCCAGAATCAGTGGTCAGATAGGGTAAAAAAAAGGCTGCTGCACACACTGCAACAGCCTTTAGAAAAGTGATCATTGGCAACTTCAATCAATATTTTTTTTCACATAGTTTCCTGTTAATTTATTGATATCATTATTTACAGAAAGTATCAACAAGCAGGTTGCAGTGCAAAAAACAGGACTCGTAATGCAATGGTGACCACTCCAACTGCCATCATTATTTTGAATTTGCAACATCCTGGCGCTTGTTTTATCATACCAGTTTTGCCAGGTATCATCCTTGCTGATAATCATACCCTCTCCGGTTTGTAAATAAGATAAAAACTCTTCACCGCCATTGTTACCAAAACCGGAAATCACATTGTCATCCTGAGCCAGTTTTTGTGCTGATTGATTGACCTGATAAGCAGTTTCATATTTTAATGCAGTTGACTCAGACAAACCCGCATCCTTCAGATTACTTACGGTTACATCTTCAGTTTGAATTTTCCCTTCTTTTTTCGCCTTTTTTATAATTTCTTTGGCCTCACGGGTTTCCTTTGCAGATGCACGAGCTGATCCTGATACAGAATATAGTACTACGCCGGCAGCAGATTCAGTAGCTACGCTATTGGTCTTAACATCCATATTACCTTTTTGAAAGTCCCTCGATTTTTCTATCACTTCTTCATTCACCTTTATGCCATTCGATTGTGCCGATTCTAATGCACTTGTTGCAAATGACGATTGTAATACACCTGCCCATCCGGAACCTTTCAGACTACCATCGGCATTGTGATTGTTTTCGATCATAGCTACACATTTTTGAATGGCTAACGTAACCCTGTTTTTTAATGCCTGCTCATTTTCTGTTTCGGAAAGTATGTTGGAGAGAAACTGTGAAGTAAGAACCACATCAATGTTTTGTCCCAGTTTCGATTGAGGCTGGGTGTAGGTTAGTGTAGTAATATTGGTGCTGTTTTGTGGGGTATTCTCAACTGCTTCCAGTAAAAATTCAAGAGCTTTGTTTAACTGTTTTGAATGTGATCCTTGCTGTAGGTTGTTACCGCAACGCTGCAATGCCATTGCAACCATTGCTGTGGTGGCAGGGTCTGATTTAACTGCATGCGGATCTTTAATTCCCTGATTTCGGTTCGATCCTGCTCCCCATCCTCCATCATTTTGCTGTGCTTCATCAATCCATTCCAACCCTTTTTGCATGGATGTCATAACCTTTTGTGGAATAGGATGAAAAAAATCCTTATCGAGACCCTCACCTTCAAAAGCGGTTTTAAAAACACAATGCTTTGGATCATTCGTGAATTCAGGAGATGGAGTTGGCTTTTCTTCCGGCTTCTTTGTTTCCGGTTCTATTTGCTGTAAGGTAGCTGTAGGTGGAGATGTTTGTGGTGTTGTTGAGGTTGTTTTTGTTGAGGGGAGTTCCGACAGTTCAATGCTGCCAACTACTGTGCCGGCAGCAAACAGCAGTCCGGCAATAATCAAGTTATTACTTTTCATGATAAATAAGTTTTAGATGTTACCAACCCAAGATGTTGGCAAATTCTAAATTCCATAAAGTGGTCGGTTATTTTTTAAGAAAAGAATTACACGAACGAAATACGGGATCCGGCACAATAAATTATGGGGTCATTCGTTCCGGCAGAAAATTGCTTTTCCCGGCTATTTACTTATTTCGAAGTTCCCGCCATTGCCAGTCTCTACACCATTCACTTTTGCTCCGTTAAAAAGCCATTTGTCACAATCACAGCAGGCATCTTCATTCTCTCTATCAAATAAAAGCCTGATATTTTCTATGCGAATGGTTTTAGAACCGTCTTTTAAAGTAATATTATAAATATAGGGAGGATTAGAAACTGCGGAGGTCAGACCAAGTTTCTTCAGTGTCAGATCCCTGTTTGATCCGTTATAACTTATCAGTAAAGTATTGGCAGTGTCTGCAGATGATATGGTTATTGTCTGCAACAACAAAGAGTCAATTTCCTCATTGGTAAATTGACCATTTCCGGAATTAAAATGTACAATAGTTGTTGCTGAATACACATCGGGCCGGCATTCATCGCAAATCTTATTGAAGCATTTGCAACCTGATAAAAATACCATCAATATTGCTATAAAATAGCAGTGGTTTTTCCGGTTCATCAGACTCGGGATTCAAAGGTTAATAGGCTAAGATAGGAAATTAATCCTTAACTTTAGCAATATTGTCTTCGCTGACCATATCTATAAGTAAATTGATGGGATCAATTCCAGCTTCGAACGGTTTCTCAGTCACAATAACGGTGTAGGTGTTTTTCGCCTTTCTGACAGGATGCATTTTTCTATATAACAGCTTACCGGATTTTTTACCATCCTCCGGTTTAGCAAATACCCCAATTTCTATCCAGTCATTGACTGCAGTCTCACTTTCTCTGCCAAGAGTATCGGCACGGAATTTCTTGCTTTCTGTTTCAATAGTTACTTCATACTTTCCGTTACTTAATGGCTTCGATTTTGCAGCAATGGTTCTATTGCTGAATAAAGTAATCGTTTCGAAAAGATCCGTAATGATGTATTGAAGCGAATCAGGCGTATGAGAACGGAATATAGAAACCGCATGATTTGAAGTAGGGTACGGCGGCTCCTTGTATGCATATGCAAGTAGAAGCTCCTGTAAGGCTGCATTCAGTTGCTTTTCTCCTATCATCTCCTTCAGGTAATACATCACCAGACTTCCCTTTTGGTAATGGATGTATCCCTGATTTTCTACCAATTTTGATGGGAGTTCTTTTATACGTTCCGAACCTCTTCAACGCAGGTATCCATCCATTTCATATTTAAGAAATTTTTTCATGGCATCGCGGCCATATTCTTTTTCCATTACCATTAGTGCTGAGTATTGCGCAAAGGTCTCTGATAACATAGTTGCACCCTGCATTTCCGAACCTATCAGCTGATGCGCCCAATACTGATGCCCCATTTCATGTGCGACTACATAAAATACCATGTCAATATCATCTTCATCTTCAATTTTTGCAATAAACCCAATGCTTTCTGAATAGGGCATCGTCCCCGGGAAAGCCTGTGCAAATGAAGCATATTTAGGAAATTCTATGATCCGAACCTGCTTGTGATAATAGGGCCCGAAATTTGTGATGTAATAATCCAGCGACTTTTTCATGGAGCGTTCCATGTTTTTGATGTTGTAAGCGTGGCGCTTGTCATAATACACTTCTACATCAATTCCTCTGTGTTTGGAACGAAGGACTTCATATCGGGCAGAAATAAAAGAATAGAAGTTGATCGATTGATGATCCAGTTTGTAATGATAGAAATTTCTGTTACCTTCTTTCCATTGTTTTTGTAAGGATCCCGGCGCAACGGCAATTTCATCTTCCGAAGTACTGAAGTAAGTTTCTACATTAACCCAATCTGAGTTGTTTGTGATGTAGTTACTCATACATGCTTCAGTGCAATTTTGTTGTAACTTTGGTAATCTTGCATTTTCCGGTAATCCATGCTTCTTGCGCTTATCGCGATCTTCTATTTCACGGCGAGGCTGGTAGCCGATGATCGGACAGAAATCATAGTTGTTGAAGAATGAACCATTATCAACTACCGAATTAAAGGCTACATCGTTTTCAAAACCTTTTGCATCATATTGAGATTCAAATTGAATTAATATACTGTCTCCTGGCATTAACGGTTTACGCAAACGATGAATCTGATACTGAAGTTCTGCATCATCAAGAATTTTATCAGCACCGGAAATGGAAATAGTAGTTGTAAAATAGGGAACAGTTGTTAAATGTAATGAATCAATAGGCACATTGCTTTTATTCTTAGCCCAGTATTTGCCTTTAATTTCTAACCTGCGATCTTCCGGAAATAAATCTATGTTGTAAATAAAAGAAGTAGCCCTTGGCTGAATAGCAGTCTGATATTTCTTGTATTTCTTCTCATAGTTTATGCTGGCATTGACTAGTTCTTCATCTGTTTTATAGCTGTTCAGCTGTTGGGTGTTGTAATAGATGAAACCGGCGGTTAGTAACCATATGGTAAGAATGGATAGAATAACCGGCTTTCGTACTCCTTTAAAACCGGTGAGAATAGATTGCATTTTTGTCCGGAAGGATGTTTCGCGCCCCCGATTCCAGGCATAAATGGTAACAAATATAATGAGCAGACTGAATAATGCCCAATATATCCTGAACCAGCTAAGCCCGGCAACATATGGTCCGAATCCATTCATATCAGAATATATGAAAGTTGGTGCTGCTGAAAATTTTACCATGTGAGTTTCAACCTCAAGCATTCGCCATACAAAAGTGTTCAGTAGCAGAAAAATGATAAAAGCAAAATATGCCAGATATTTATTATTGATTAAAGCATGCATTAACATCGAAATAACTACAAGCATCAGTAATTTACTGTAATCTATTACCAGTAAATTAACAATATAAACTTCCGGTCTTATATCTGTAAACCCTTTAGCAAACTGTACCAGAATGCAAACCAGAATACAAATAGTTTGTACAATAAAGATAATTACTGCAAGTGAAGTGAATTTTGAAAGGTAAGAAATGTGAGTAGGATGGGGGGTGGCATCATATATTTCGTCAATTTTATTTTCGCGCTCCCTCCACACCAACATTCCTGAATAAATAATTATTATTGCAATGAGAAATGCATAGAATGCTCCCTGAACATTTTCAATCATAATATGCGTAACCGGGTGAGCCGTTAATCCAAACGAACCGGTGTTGGAAGTCAGGTTAGGAATGAAATTGAGGAGCCCCGCTATCATGATAATCAGAAACGTCGGACTTTTTAAAATTCCTTTCAGTTCATATTTCAGCCTGGTTGCAAACATGATCCGGGATGCTTTTGAGGAATAAGATGGGTGGACCCGGGGAAGTGGCTTGACAGATAGACGTACCACTTCGTCAGATAAAATATTTTTACTTTTTTTGGCTGATCGCGATTTTTCAGTGAAGGAGAATATTTTGACAGTAACTAAAACTAAAATCGAACTGATCGCCAACCATATTGTTCTGTTGATCAGCAGCCATCCTTCCAGTCCCAGTGTCATGCTATTTTTCTGACTTACAGTCCAGTATTTTGTAAGAATGGAAAAGGTCGTTGATCCATATGGGTCGAGTAAAATTGCCAGCCATTCCTTATCGAGATCTTCTGCAAATGCATCAGCGATTCCCGTAGCGAGCAATAAAACAAGTGAGCCTGCAAATGCCGCAAAAGTATTTCTTGTAAGTGCAGCAATCATAAATACTACTGAAGCGCTGAACAATGTATTGGGAACTGCCAGTTGCAGAAATCCTGCCAGATGTGCCTGAAAATAGAAAGGGCCTATTTTATCGGGATCCATGCCAGGCATCATACAGCCAATAATTATTCCCAGTGAAACACCCAATAACGGAATGACAGAAATAGTGACTGCTCCTAAAAATCTGCCTAACAAGTATTCAGTGCGCTTTACCGGTGTTGTGAAAATAATCTGGTAGGTATTGTATGAGAAATCGCGCGTTGTTGAAGCTAGTACAAATGATGTCGTCATAAGCAATGTTATAAACGACATGATCGAATAATATGTTTGTATAACAAATGGTGCATTCTTCATGATATTTCCAAAGGATCCACCTACCGTAATATTTTCACTGTATGTTGCACCAAAAATCATAAGTGCATTTATCAGAAAGAAAATATATACCATTGGCTGCCGCAGCCAGTATTTTATTTCAAACAAATAGAATTTCATAAACTGATTGCTTTAAAAAATACATCTTCAAGATCTGCTTCCGCTTTTTTGAAACCGTTGCCGGGATCAGTTTCACTATAAATATGAATAAGTGGCTGTCCGGAAACCAGTTTCGATGAAATGAGTTGAAATTCTTTTTGAAAATGTTCGGTTTCAGATTTTGCAATCGACTTTTCCCATATCTTGCCTTCTAAATCGGTGAGCGCCCTGGCAGGTTCACCGGCAAACAGTAATTTGCCTTTATCAATTATGGCCATATTCGGACAAAGTTCCTTGACATCCTGAACGATATGAGTTGACAGAATAACAATTACATTTTCACCGATTTCAGAGAGTAAGTTATAAAATCGGTTTCGCTCCCCTGGATCAAGTCCCGCAGTTGGCTCATCAACTATTATAAGTTGCGGATTACCAATCAGTGATTGTGCAATTCCAAATCGCTGTTTCATTCCACCAGAAAATCCACTGATTGACTTTTTCTTGTGTTGCAGCAGATTTACCCTTTCCAGCAAGGCCAGTACCAGCTCTTTACGTTCTTTGGCATTGATAACTCCTTTTAAAACAGCTATGTGATCAAGCATTTCATAGGCATTGACTCTGGGATATACACCAAATTCCTGAGGTAAATACCCCAATACTTCCCGGACCTTTTGTTTGTTTTTAAGTACATCAATATCGCCAAGCATTACTGAACCGCTATCGGCCTCCTGCAGGGTCGCCAGAGTCCTCATTAAAGTCGATTTGCCGGCACCATTCGGACCAAGCAGTCCGAACATGCCTTTGGAAATGTTAAGTGTAATGTTATCAAGTGCTTTTACCCCGTTTGGATAGGTCTTGCAGAGGTTGTTTATAGATAGTGACATAGGCTGTATTAGCTATTGCTTTTTACTGAGAGTGACAATTGTAACAGGATTCTAATGTGACGCAATCAATTTCATTTATGTTACAAATGTAATGTTTAGGTTGGAGAGAAATCCTAAACTTACAATCAAAATTGATTGTTAATCAATTTGATATAGGAAATGGAAATCCTGCTTTCTTAATCAATGAAGATTTATCTAAAATCTCATTCATTGATTTGAGTCAAATTTATTGTAGAAATTTATCTTATTCAAAAGTCTCTCATTGTGAAAGTCTGGATTCTAAAAACCGCCACTATGTGTATGTAATTGATTATGAATAAAATATAAAAGCATCAAATATCGAAAAGAAACTGTTGAACTATGATGTGAAATTCAAATTCCATGCATCCATACAATAGACAAAACAGATAAATAAGTTACTTTATTAGACTAAGAATTGGATGATGAATTATTCTTTATCTGATAAACTCTTCAGGAAGTTCACAAGATCGATTTTTTCCTGAGGGGTAAGATTTAATGGCTGAATTAGCCCACTTTTATTTGGATGGGGTTGGCCGCCGGTATTATAGTGTTCGATTACATCCTCTAAAGTTGCACGTGAACCATCATGCATGTAGGGCGCAGTATGCTCAACATTTCTTAATGAAGGGACTTTAAATTTCCCTACATCTGAACTATTTGTAGTAATACGCGCTCTTCCGCTATCGGCATAAGATAAATATAGTCCGTTGTTTTTAAAACTATAATCAGTAAAATTGTATTCACCATGGCAATGAAAACATTCACCCTGTTCACCAAAGAAAATAGTCATTCCATTGATTTCTGAAGCTGTCAAAGCTGATGTATTGTTATCGTACAGATATTCATCATACCTGGATTTTTTTGTAAAAAGGGATCTTTCATAATTTGAAATTGCTCTGACCAACGTGTAAGGAGAAGGAGGTAAATCATATGCCTTCTGAAAAAGTTCAGGATATTCGGAATGCTGAATTAATCTTTCTACAACCAGATTTACATCAAAATCCATTTCAAGTGGATTCTCTATTGGAGCTAATGTTTGTTGTTCAAGAGTTGGTGCACCCCCATCCCAAAAGAAATACGGCTGGTATGCTGTATTAAGTATAGTCATTGAATTTCTTAGAGTAAGATTTCCATCAATCCCAATACTCAATGCTAACCCATCAGTAAATTTTTTATCAGTATGATGGCAAGAGTTGCATGATTTAGAACTATCTCTGGATAGAATCGGGTCAAAAAATAATTTTTTACCCAGATTAATCCGGTTGGCAGTTGGTAAATTATCAGGTGGAATATTCGGATAAGGAAATCCCTTCGGAACATCCAAGTAATGACTGCATCCCCCGGGTCAAGCGGGGTTTCTTCATCTTTACCGCAGCCTGCTGCGAAAATTATTATAAAGAGTATTATCCGGAATTTTGTTTTCAAAATTATTTATTTTAACCCTGCCCCCCTTCGTAAATGAAGAGAGACAGGGGTGTTGGTTTTATTATTCTATTTCAAAACTGATAGTCCAGTTATCGGCAATTTTAGTAGCTAATGGCATATTATCCATGGTATGTGTTGCATTCTCGGTCCGCATATCCACGTTTGTCAGAGTGCTGAGCAAATCAAATTCCAAACCAATTTCTTTGTCACTTCCACTGGCAACAGTAAATGCTTCATTGGTGAAATCAATTGTTTTGGTGTTTTGATCAAGCCCTACATGGTAAAAGAATGGGAAGTTAACATTTCCGTTTCCTGCAAGTGAAGTGTCAACTAATCCTTCTATTTTCATGAATATGTAGCCACTGTTCCAGCTCCAGTGTATCGAAGGTGTCTGAATTGGAAAGAGGTTCTCAGAGGTATATGTAGTAGGGTCCGTATGATTTGTAGCAGAATCTAATCCCAGATAAAACCTAAATCCTTTGTACGATCCAACCGGTACTTTCCCTAAACTGTATTCGTTTTCTGAAGGATTCACTAGTAATACTTTACCTGATATAGGTAATTCTGAATTGTCTTGCTTAATTAATACTATATTCGAAATATAGTATCTCAAATCGGAAAGATTAAATGTTCGACCGTCAGTATGCGCATAATTTGTTCCGTATACCACGCTGGTAGCTCCTACATTGGTATGGATATGGAATGTAAGGTTCTGCTCGGTACTTGCAGGAGTAGGTTCAGTATCGTCATCATCTTTACAAGATGTGAACAATACCCCAAATGTTGACAAAATAATTAGTCCTGAACGCAATAGTGCTTTTTTCATTTGTTTATTTTAATTTATGGTTTGAATAGAATTTGTTAAGTTTTTAAATCCGGGGATTACCCCATAATTTGGAATTCTTGTTTAGCATATAAAAGTAACCTGATTGGATGCAAATTCATATGACTTTAGTCACATAACCACAATCAGTTTGATAAAAATATTTGTCTGAACACAAACAAATGTTTTATTAATTGCCTTAATTAAGAATGCAACAGAAACTGGTAAAAAGAAAATTATACAAGAGAAGGGGGATGAAAAATATTAGATTTGTAACCCGTTGTTAATTGCGCTAAAAAACCGGAATAAGGTGGAATAAATATACTTTCTGAATGTAACCGGATTTGAATTACTTCCTCAATAAATAAATTTATTTTTAAATCTGACCTAAGTTTATTTTCAGGATTGCGGGTGTTTTCATGATCTTTTTGCAGCTCTTTCTTTAACTGACACTTTCCTTCACATTTTAACTCCGGCTTCGATTGGTTTTCACAAAGCACACTTTTATAAAAGTCGAAGTTGATTTCATAAGATAGAAAATGCATTGCTGAACTAAATGTATTCAGCAATACTGAACAAACAATTAAATAAACCACTGCCCCTTTCATCCTTATGCAAAGATAGCCTCAAATTCAAAAAAATGCAAATATTTTACTAAATTTTTAACTCCCTGATTGGTTGAAATGAATATAGTTCTTTAGCGCATTTACATACTGCTCAAATGCTTTCAACCCCTTAGCAGTGATCTTACATGTGGTTAGAGGGTAATTGTCACGGAAACTTTTAGTGACTTCAATATATCCCGCATCCGACAGTTTGGTAATTTGAACACTTAGGTTTCCGGCTGTGGCACCGGTTTTTTCTTTTAAAAAAGAAAATTCCGCCTCCTTAACACCTAC
The DNA here is from genome assembly GCA_016713525.1 of Bacteroidota bacterium. GTDB lineage: Bacteria > Bacteroidota > Bacteroidia > AKYH767-A > OLB10 > JADKJB01. The sequence goes on from JADJOZ010000033.1 coordinate 572,276, forward strand.
CAGCAATGAGATCACCGATAATCGCAATTGCGAGTGCAGCAATGGATCCAGGTCTTTAAACATAACGGCTTTTGTTTGAAAGATTAATTGATGGCATGCTGCTTTTTATACCTTGCTTTAAGTAAATATCCGGGTATAATATAACCAGTTAGAACCGCCAGCGAAATTACCAATAGTTGTTGCTCGTAATTTACATAGAAGCAAACCACAGCCGCTACCCAGTTAATTATACCACCTATTACCAAAGGTTTGAATTTGATTGCGCCACCCGAGACAAATAACCAGATTGCATAAATTAATAATACTATCGGATAGGTGGCTGCCCCTAGCTTAGGCATCATTAGCAAGGTAGTAAACAACGATCCCAGAAATGCTATCACTACATATCTCATGATCTCATCTGTGTAAGTTGTTACCTTTTGACCCCGTTCATGCCGATAGGAGTAAATTCCCGAAATTATCCCTCCCAGAGGCATCAAAATGGCCCATGTTATGGTGGGATAACTATAGCTTGTCATCAGTAAAACGTAGTTTGCTACTGCCGCAATGAAAACCATCCACCCCCAGAAGATATAGTAGAAACTACCATCTCCGAAATTCTGCTGAGCAGTTTTAATCATCTTACTTATTATAGCCAGACTGTCATTTTCAGTAAATGCTTTTTCGTTTTCCATTCTTAACTTTTTTAAATATTATCAAAACTATTTTTCATTGCGATATTTGATATTAATGATTTTATTGAATTTCTGCCAATGATTCTTTTGCTTTTTCATATCCCCATGATGGAGCAGTTGCTGATTTTACTTTCGCGGATTCGAATATTTTGATCGATTTTTCAAAACAGGATTTCGCTTTTTCTTTACTCCCACCATACTCTTCCGGAGTATACAACGCTGCCAGGCCCTGCAACAGGTATGGCCGTGGATTGTTTTCATCCAGTGTCATGGCTTCTTCCAGTAACATATTCGATTTCATCCCATATTCAAACCCCCGGTTCATGGGATCTATTCCTATTTGCATACTCAGTATCCAGCTTTTAAGGGTCTTGATTTCTGAATTTTTTAGAGAAACCGCATCGGCTGCATCTATGGCTTTTATAGCCCGGTCATAATAGCTATCCGCTGTTGACGGATCTTTTGATTCCATTCCGCAATTCAGCAGGCAATACGATTCGTAATACCGGGTCAACCATGCTTCCGGATGAGATTTGCTCATTGCTTCAAAAGCGGTCACGCCTTGCTCCCAAGCCTCGACTCCTTGGGCAGATTTTAATTCTTTCAGTTGTTTTTCAATTTGCTGCTGCAATTTTGCATCCATCGCATTTAATGCTCCCGATCCAATCAGAATCAGCGCTATCAGGTAACTGGTTATTTTTTTCATGTTTATCGGTTTTGAACACTGCAAACATAAACCAGTTTATAATATAAACCAAATATATTCATCATGAATAATCATAAATAATTGAAAATCAACCAATAAATTTTACTTAAGGAAGCTTTATTTATTCAAATAAGCTGAATACATCCACACCGTTTTTTCCTGTTGACGGATATAATCACTCATTAAAGCATTGGTTCCTTCATCACCGGCATCGGAAGCCAGGTCCAGAATTTTTCTTTCCAGCACCATCAGAATTTTAAAGCTATTTACGATTTCTTTAACTGCTTTTTTTCCTTCAGAAATATTTTTTAGCTCTTCGATATCCGAAAGTTTGATGTAATCGGAAAATGCATGCACAGGAGTTCCTTCCAATGTAAGTACCCGTTCGGCAATTTCATCTATTTTTAGAAGCGCATCATTGTAAAGCTCTTCGAATTTCAGATGAAGTTCAAAAAATTTATCACCACTGATGTTCCAATGGAATCCACGGGCATTCTGATAAAAAATTTGATAATTGGACAAAAGTTCATTTAATAAAGTAACTAGTTTGGCTGATTTGGTGGTATCGAGACCAATGCGGTTTAATTTTGACATAGCTGTTAGTATTAAAGTTTGAATAAAATAAAAAGGCGGAACAAAATGCTCCGCCTTTGATAGTCTTAGAGAAGCCTGTAATTAGTCACGGCGCCCCATATATACCATGATGTAGTATGCCAAGGTTGCTAGAGCTGAGAGTGCTGCAACAACATAGGTCATAGCTGCCCACCAGAGTGCGTCTTTCGACATGGTAAGTTCCTGTGGATTGGCAATGCGATTTGTTTCAAGCCATACCATTGCACGTTTGCTTGCGTCGAATTCAACAGGAAGTGTTACAAAGCTGAACAAAGTAATAACTCCAAACATTACGATTCCAATAAGCAACAGAGAAGGGAAGGTATTTACCATTAAAATACAACCTAGTAAAACCCATTGCACCCATTTTGAACCGAAACTTACAACCGGTACTAATGCAGAACGCATTTGTAACCATGTGTATGCCGTTGCATGCTGAACAGCGTGACCACATTCGTGTGCTGAAACGGCAGCAGAAGCAGCACTTCTTCCATAATACACATCATGGCTTAAGTTTACTGTTTTTTCAAGCGGATTGTAATGGTCTGTTAACTGTCCTTCAACAGACAAAACCTTTACGTCATTAATGCCGTTGTCGTGTAACATTCTTTCGGCAATTTCTTTACCTGACATTCCGGTTCCGATGGTTACTTCCGAATACTGTTTGAATTTTCTTTTCAGTTGCATGCTTACCAACCAGCCGATGAGCATAAAGGCAATTGAAATTACATAGATCCCTATCATAGTTTTATTTTATTTGTGCAAATTTAAGAATTAGCTGCCGTATTTTATGGCGCTTTAACCTTCAACAAAAAATATACCCTATTGTTAGCTGTCTGGAATCGGGATTTTTTAAGGCCAAACAACTGAAATTGTAACAAGTTAATTATCAATACTATATAGTTCGGCTATTCCCAACGGAAGAACCTGGTTGCCATAGCATAGGCGATGACACCCCAAAGCAACATGACAAGCAAATGTGACGAAATGTCTGTAAAACCAGCTCCTTCAAATGCTACTTTACGCAATGCATCATTCAGGTAAGTAAGAGGGAGGGCCTTGCAAACTGGTTGCAGCCAGGAAGGAAAAGACTCGATAGGGAAAAAGGTTCCTGACAACAGGAATTGTGGTAATGTAACAATGTTAGCCAGAGGAGGAATCATGGATTCATTTTTAGCGAGTCCGGAAATAATAAAACCAAAGCCCATAAAAACTATAAGTCCGATTGCTGCCAGCAACAGCATCATAAGAGCGGTTATAAATCCATGTACCAACGTGAACCCAAAGGCAAAATATCCAATGGCAATGATGAATATCGCACCCAACATCGAAAAAACAAGACGGCTCAAAGCTTCTCCCATTAAAATAAATGGTTTACGAATGGGAGTTGCAAAAAATCGCTTGATGACCAGTGTTTGACGCAAATTAAAAAAGACGAATGCGGTACCAAAAACGCCGGTACTTAAAATAGAAAATCCAAGCTGACCGGGTAAAATAAAATCAATCATCGAGTACTTTCTGCCCTTCACTCTTGACGGGCGCAATTCTGCAATTTTGGCTGCCGGCTTTACATCTTTCAGGTTTAGCTGATTCACCAGATTTTCCATTACGGATTGAAGTACGGAGCCTTTATCCATCGATGCTTCTGATGTTTGCATATCCAGAAAATACCGGGGACCTTCGGCATCCGGATTCATTCGTATATTCAGGACTGCATCAATTCTTCCTTTTTCCAGTTCCTTATAAAGAGCATCATCACTTTTATCTTCAATAAGTTTAATGCCGGCCATGTTTTTCAAAGCATCATAAACTTCATTTTTACCATCCGATCCGGAATGAATTCCAAGTTCAAGTGTAATGCCATTGCCTCCTAAAAAATCCGAAAACAAGAATGAATATCAGGGGAAACAACAAGGTAAAAACTACTGCAGAAGGGCTTCTTGTAATAGAACGGAAACTTGCTTTTGAAATGGCAAGCATTGCAGTAAGCTGACTGTACTTTTCATATACTCACGGTTATATCGGAAGTGGAGCTGATTAAATTGAAGGTTTTATAATAGCAAGAGAGCACATCATTCCACTTGCCATTCATTTCCGGTAAGCTGAAGAAATACATCTTCCAGATTTGCTTTTTTAACAGATTTAATACGTTCGAATCCGCTTGCTACCAGATTATCTATGAGATTATCGGGAGTATCCAGTGCAATAATTTTACCACGCTCCATAATAGCAACACGGTCGCATAAATTTTCGGCTTCATCCATGTAATGCGTTGTTATAACAACTGTAGTTCCTTCGTTGCGGATATTTTTTATCAGTTCCCATAGGTTTCTTCTTGCCTGAGGATCAAGACCGGTAGTTGGTTCATCCAGAAAAATAACTTTGGGTTTGTTAATTAAGGTTGTTGCAATTGAAAACCGCTGTTTCTGACCACCCGAAAGTTCTTTGTATTTGGCTTTTGCTTTTTCTTCCAGTGCCACCATTTTCAACAACTCTTCCGGATTCGGTGACTGATTATATAAACCGGCAAATAAATCAATCAGTTCAAGCAGGGTTAAACTCGGGTAGTAATTTGCTGCCTGAAGCTGAACTCCTATTAATTGCTTTATTTCATTTGAATGAGAAGTGGTATCAAGGCCGTGAATAAATACTTTGCCTGAGGTTTGCTCCCGTAGGGTCTCCATTATTTCGAGGGTCGTGGTTTTACCGGCACCATTTGGTCCCAGTAACCCGAAAACTTCACCTTCATAGACTTCAAAACTGATTCCGTTAACAGCAATAAGTTGCTGATACTTCTTGGTCAGATTTTCAACTTTAATGACTGCATTTGCTGGCGACATACAGTATTTATTTTCGGTAAAAGTAGGAAAACCCTTCGATATACTCCGCTGTTGTCTGGCAATACCTTTGCCGATCCTTGCTATATGGATCGGTTTTGGTACCTTTGGAGGCGATTAAACGCACAAATTATGATCCAGGTAGGTAATGTTCTCGTTTCAGACGATGTAATCGGTAAACGCTTTGTATGCGATCTGGAAAAATGCAGAGGAGCCTGTTGTGTGGAAGGTGACAGCGGAGCCCCGCTTGAAAAGGAAGAACTTGCCATACTCGAAAAAATTTACCCGAAGATTGAACCTTTTTTGACAGAAGATGGAAAAAATTCAATCAAAAAATATGGTAAATATTTAATTGATGATGATGGCGACTATGTTACACCGTTAGTAAACGGAGAGCTGGAGTGCGCCTATACGATTTTTGAAAATGGAATTGCGAAGTGTGGAATTGAGAAAGCGTATGAAGCAGGAAAAATAAAATTCAAGAAACCAATTTCATGTCATTTGTATCCAATACGAATTGCAAAATTAAAAAATGGTGATGCATTAAATTATCATAAATGGGATTTGTGCAAAGCTGCATGTTCATTAGGAAAAAAACTGGACGTACCCGTATATAAATTTCTTGAAACACCTTTGATCAGAAAATATGGTAAGAAGTGGTATAATGAATTGCAACTTGCTGTTAAATTATTACACGAAAAAGAGAAGTGATTGAAATTATAGCAAATTCGCCCTTTTTTACTTATTCGCCATTTTAGTTATCAAACTTCTGACAAAAACAAAGCATTTTACGTTATTTTTTTATTAACCCGACTTTGTTCAAAAATTCAGGTGATTGTTCAAAAAATTGAATTGTTTTCACGCTTAATTTTAACAAAGTTTGCAAGGGATTCAACAAGACATCTTTTACAGTAAAACCTGTTGATTCTCAATCAAAATTTAAATCAATTAGATTACTAAATGGCCTGGTTGGCTAACTGACCGGGCGGGGGAATTGTCAACTTATTAAAAATTAAAGATATATGGAAGTTTTGCTGCAGGAGAACAAGGATCGTTTCGTTTTACTCCCAATTAAGTACCCGGAAATATGGAAAATGTACAAGAAGCATGAAGCTTCTTTCTGGACCGCCGAAGAAATTGACCTTTCTCCGGATTTAAAGGACTGGGAACGCCTTAGTAATGATGAACGTCACTTTGTTAAGCATGTATTGGCGTTTTTTGCAGCAAGTGATGGTATTGTAAACGAAAATCTGGCAGTTAACTTCATGAAGGAGGTTCAGTTACCTGAAGCTCGTTGTTTTTATGGGTTCCAGATTATGATTGAAAACATTCACTCTGAAACTTACTCTTTATTAATAGATACCTATATTAAGGATCCGGTTGAGAAAAACAGACTGTTCCATGCTATTGATAGTGTTCCATGTGTTCAGAAAAAGGCACAGTGGGCGCTGAAATGGATTAACGATGGAAGCTTTGCTGAGCGTTTAGTGGCTTTTGCAGCCGTTGAAGGTATTTTCTTCTCTGGAAGTTTCTGCTCTATATTCTGGTTAAAGAAGCGTGGTTTAATGCCGGGACTGTCATTTTCCAATGAGTTGATTTCCAGAGATGAGGGATTACACTGTGATTTCGCTTGTCTATTATATAGTATGCTCGAAACAAAACTTTCTCAGGAACGCATTCATGCTATCATCAGAGATGCTGTTGAAAATGAGCATGAGTTCGTGACAGATGCACTTCCTGTTTCTCTTATTGGTATGAACTCCAAGCTGATGTGTCAGTATATCGAATTTGTTGCCGACCGTTTACTCGTTGCTCTTGGTTACGATAAAATATACAATGCAACGAATCCGTTTGATTTTATGGAGACCATTTCTTTACAGGGAAAGACCAACTTCTTCGAAAAACGCGTTGCAGAATATCAGAAGGCAGGAGTTATGAACACAAAGGAACAACAGGAGTTCAAACTAGATGAAGATTTCTAGGATTTTATTAAACAAGCACTTTCATACCAACATTAAAACACCGCAACAATGATTGTAGTAAAAAGAGACGGACGGAGGGAAACCGTTAAATTCGACAAAATAACATCCAGGATTCAACGCCTATGCTATGGCCTTTCTCCTGAACATGTGGAACCTGTGCAGGTTGCCATTAAAGTTATTGAGGGAATTTATGACGGTGTAACTACCAGTGAACTCGATAATCTTGCTGCTGAAATCGCTGCATCGCTCACTACAAAGCATCCCGATTATGCTTTGTTAGCAAGCCGTATTGCAATTTCTAACCTGCATAAAAATACTAAAAAGTCGTTTTCTGAAACGATGCGTGATCTGCACGATTATATAGATCCGAAAACAAACCTTCATGCTTCACTCATTGCTGAAGATGTGTTCAAAATCATAAATGATAATGCAGATTTGCTCGATTCGACGATCATTTATGACCGCGATTTTGGCTACGATTATTTCGGATTTAAAACACTCGAAAAATCATACCTCCTGAAGATTAATGGGAAAGTAGTGGAACGCCCGCAACACATGCTGATGCGCGTTGCTGTTGGTATTCACAAAGAAGATGTGGATGCTGCCATTGAAACGTACAACCTGATGAGTGAACGCTGGTTTACACATGCTACACCAACCTTATTTAATGCCGGAACCCCGAAGCCACAATTATCTTCGTGCTTTCTGTTAACTATGAAAGGTGACAGCATCGAAGGTATTTATGATACATTAAAACAATGTGCGCAGATTTCACAATCTGCCGGTGGAATAGGCCTGAGCATTCATAATATTCGTGCAACAGGTTCGTACATCAGAGGAACAAATGGAACCAGTAATGGTATCGTTCCCATGTTGCGGGTATTCAATGATACTGCCCGTTACGTCGATCAGGGTGGTGGCAAAAGAAAAGGTTCTTTTGCAATTTACCTCGAGCCATGGCATGCCGATGTATTCGATTTCCTTGAACTGAAAAAGAATCATGGTAAGGAAGAACTTCGCGCACGTGACCTTTTCTTTGCACTGTGGGTTTGTGATCTGTTCATGAAACGAGTTGAAGAAGAAGGCGACTGGTCACTGTTCTGCCCAAATGAAGCACCGGGATTATCGGATTGCTATGGTAAAGAATTTGAACTGCTTTACGAACGCTACGAAGCTGAAGGTAAAGCAAGAAAAGTTGTTAAAGCACGCGAACTGTGGGCTGCAATTCTGGAATCACAAATTGAAACAGGAACCCCTTACATGCTTTATAAAGATGCATGTAATGAAAAATCAAATCAGAAGAATTTAGGAACTATAAAAAGTTCTAACCTCTGCACCGAAATTGTAGAGTATACCGATAAAGATGAAGTTGCCGTTTGTAACCTTGCATCAATCTCTTTACCAAGGTTTGTAATTGATGGTAAATTCGATCATCAGAAATTATTTGATATCACCTATGTGGTAACAAAAAATCTGAATAAAATTATTGATGTTAATTATTACCCTGTTCCGGAAGCAAAACGTTCTAACATGCGTCACCGTCCAATTGGAATTGGTGTGCAGGGACTTGCAGATGCGTTCATTCTGATGCGTTTGCCATTTGATTCGGAAGGTGCCCGTGCTTTAAATCGTGATGTTTTCGAAACCATATACTATGCTGCAATGACAGCATCCAAAGATCTTGCGAAAATTGATGGTGCATATGAAACATTCCCGGGATCTCCTTTGTCGAAAGGTATTTTTCAGTTCGATATGTGGAATGTTACTCCTTCTGATCGCTGGGAATGGGATGTGTTGAAAGATGAAGTAAAGAAACATGGTGCAAGAAATTCCCTGTTGCTTGCTCCAATGCCTACCGCTTCTACTTCTCAGATTTTAGGTAACAACGAATGTTTTGAAGCATATACCTCGAATATTTATACCCGACGCGTACTGTCTGGCGAATTTGTTGTCGTTAACAAACACCTGCTGCTCGATCTGGTAAATATGGGATTGTGGAATAATGATCTTAAGAATAAAATTATTGCCAGCAACGGTTCTGTACAAAGTATTCCTGAAATCCCTGAAGACATTAAGGAACTATACAAAACAGTTTGGGAAATCAAACAAAAAGCAATCCTTGATATGGCTGCCGACCGTGGAGCATTTATCTGCCAAAGTCAGTCACTTAATATCTTTATTCCTGATGCGAACTTCGCTAAATTAAGTTCAATGCATTTTTATGCATGGAAAAAGGGTTTGAAAACAGGAATGTATTATCTTCGTACGAAATCAGCCGTTGATGCCATTAAATTCACTGTTGATAGTTCTTACCTCAAACAACCCGGAACCAATAATACCGAAAAACCACTGGTCAATGAAACAGCCCTGGCTGAAGTCAGTTGCAGCATCGATAATCCTGATGATTGCCTCGCCTGTGGAAGCTAAGATTTTTTCCCCATCCCGCACCGCTTGCGGGAGCTAATTCAAGTAGTCAACCCCGGTAGAAATACCGGGGTTTGTTGTTAATTTTACAGAATGAGTTCCGTAACATTTACGCAAAGTACGGTCCCCCTAAATAACTGTTCAAAAAAATCTATTACCTTTAGTTACCTTCAAAAATTCAAGAAATGTCCGATTTTCAATTAATTGCCAAAACAACTTATGGTTTGGAAGATATACTGGCCGCCGAAATTCTTAAACTTGGTGGTCGCGATATCCAGACTTTAAACCGTGCCGTGCGATTCACCGGTGATCTGGGAATGATTTACAAGAGTAATTTATGCCTCAGAACTGCTTTGCGAATTTTAGTGCCGATAACTAGTTTTCAGGTTTCTGATGAAGAAAGTCTGTACAATGAAATGAAACAAATTGAATGGGAAAAGTATCTCGATGTAACCGATACCTTAGCAATTGATACGGTTTTAAGTACAGATCTTTTCAATCACAGTCAGTTTATTTCTCAGAAAGCTAAAGATGCAATTGTCGATCGTTTTCGGGAACGGGAAGAAAGCCGGCCGAGTGTCGATCTCGATCGTCCGACATTGCGAATAAACTTACATATTATTGATGATGTTTGTGATGTATCTTTCGATAGTTCAGGTGATAGCCTCCATAAAAGAGGATACAGGGATCAAACTAATAAAGCACCAATGAATGAAGTGTTAGCTGCGGGATTGGTGCTTCTTTCCGGCTGGCAAAAGCACCGGAATCTGGTTGATCCAATGTGTGGCTCAGGAACAATTCTGATTGAAGCGGCTATGATTGCAGCAAATATACCTCCCGGTTATTACAGAACTGAGTTCGGGTTTATGCTATGGAAAAAATACCTTCCTTTTGATGAAACCCTATGGAATACTATTTACGAAGCTATAATAAACAGGATTTCTTCAGAACCTGCCCGCATTTTTGGTGGTGAATTATCGCATCATGTTACCAGAAAAGCAAAAGAAAATGTGAAACTGGCAAGAGTTGAAGATCTGGTAGATATTAAAGAGTCCAATATGCTCGATTTTGAACCGCCGGAAGGAGGAGGGGTTGTCATTCTGAATCCTCCCTACGGCGAAAGAATGGATAAAGATGATATTTTTGAACTCTATAAATCTATTGGCGATACTTTTAAAAAGAAATATGCCGGATACGATTGCTGGATGATAACTTCTAATATGGAAGCATTAAAAGTTGTAGGTCTCCGCCCCTCAAGGAAAATTAAAGTGTTTAATGGTCCGCTGGAATGCCGCTTTGTTAAATATGAAATGTATAAGGGAACCAAAAAATTACATAAAATCCGAAATGCGGATGACGCACAGGAGGATGAATAAAAAAAGCCTTCGGAATTTTCCGAAGGCTTTTTTTATTTTGCTAATGCACTTTACTGCACCACAAATTTACCAGCAGTAATTATTCCGCTTTTAATATTTGTAACTTCATAAATAAACAGCCCCGTATGGAGTTTTTCTTTCCTAACAATGCTTTTTGACCGGTAGTTGCCTCAGTAAATATCAGCTTTCCTGCACTATCATACACCTTCACTGAAATCATATCACCATCAATGTTACTGAATGAAATAATAGCATCCTCTGTAACCGGATTAGGGAACACCTGCACCATATTGGTTGCATCCTGTTCAGCAATACCAACCGGAATCTGATAAACAAGTGTATTCAGCGTTGTGTTGGTAACAATTGCAGGATTTAAATCGAAATAAATATGCGCAGTATTATTGAGAACGTTATTATTTGGTAGTCCTGTTTTAATTAAACAACGGTAACGGACAAACCCATGACTTCCCGGTTCATTCACATTGCTGTCGGGTAATAAAATATTATTAAAAGTGAAAGTAGTTCTGCCATTGGTGCGTTGTTCAACAGCTACCGGGTGACTGCTTGTAATTATTTCAAAAGAACTTAAATCAAGAATTGAAGCATTCAAAGTATCTAAAAGCACCACATTGAATGCGGTATCATTACCAGTGTTCTGGAACCGAATAATAAAGTCGAGTGTATCCGACATAAGTGTGTAATGCTGCGCTTGTACTCCTGCAGGGATTACTGTTTTGTCGTTAGGATCATACGAACACAATACAGGGTGATTTAGAAGTTGTTCATCCTGATACAAAATTGTACCGGATGGATTCTGAGCATTCGCAATAACACTATTGGTTATAATGCTTCCGGCACCTGGTTGTGTAACCGTTACAATTATATTACGGGATTCTCCAGGATATAAATCAATGTATTCCCAGGTGTAAGTATTACCGGTAATGTTATCGGGAGTAACAGAGCTTGAAACGAATCCCAGATTACCGCTCTTGATAAAATATACTTCACCCTTGCAGATCACAGTTCCAGTGTTTGTATAAGTAATTACGTATGTTGAATTCTGGAAACATCTTGGTGGTGTGCCGCCTGTTATATTAACATCAATCTTGTAAAGGTCAGTTTTTCCTTTAAGACCAAAATTTATTCCGGTAACAACTGGTGGTGTAACATTTACCGAAACCACACTGTCGGTGGTTACATTCCAAAGATTTCCGGGCAACACTTTTACATTTTTTGGTCCAACAACTGCGGGAAGAGAATAGAATCCGTTAATTGTAGAAAATGTAACCAGACTGTCGGGTAAAAGCATCACTTTGTAATTGACCATTCCATTTTCAGTGCCATTTTGTGTCAAACTGGAATCACTGTCCCAGAAAACATTTCCTTCAACAAACGCATCTGCAATACTGAAGCCACCGGGAATTGTAAAAGTTGTCCAGCCAAAATCCCATTGAACTGTATAATTTCCAATCGGCGCATTTGCAGGAATATCCCAGGGAATCGAAACATTATCATCATCAATGAGAGTCGACCATGCACTTGGATAAATATAAAAATTATTAAGTTTCAGATAGAAATCATTCAATCCAAATTGATTGGGATAAGAAGACATTGTAAACATAAAGCCGGCTCCGGTTACAGTAGTTGTCAATGATTGCCCTCGTATCCCTGAATTAGGTGTAATTGACAATAATGACTGACTATAAGATTTTCCCAGACAGACAAAAAGTAAGAAAGTGGCTATTAGTAAGTGTTTTTTCATGATTCTGATTTTAAAAGCATGTTAAAAGTAATAGAATAGTCGGTTTTTGAGAAACAAATTCAATTTTTTTTGACAAAAAGTGCCTTTAGATGGGTGAAAAGCTCTTATTTCTCAGCGAGCTGAGTTTAAAATTGACTTTTAGGCTATATTTCTGATTAGTTTATGTGAAAACTAAAAAAGCCCCCGGAAATACCGGAGGCTTTTCAATTTTAAAATTATCCAATTATAACACCACAAATTTACCTTTAGTAGTCTCAGAAGTTGAAGTTTTGGTTACTTCATAAATATACACTCCTGTGCTGAGAACATTTTCAGAGACTATAACTTTATTATCTCTTGTATTTTCAATAAATAGTAGTCGTCCGGTAGTATCATATACCTTCACGGCAAACTCTTCATTATTGAGGTTTTCAAATGATATAAGCGCATTTTCAGTTACCGGATTAGGAATCACTACCACATTGTTAGATGCATTCTGTTCAGCGAGACCAACAGGAATCTGATAAACCAAAATATTCAAAGTCGTATTGGTAACAATTGCCGGATTGAAATCGAAGTAAATATGTGCCCTGTTATTCAGAATAGAGTAATCGGGTAAACCTGTTTTTGGCATGCAACGGTAACGGATGAAACCATGACTAGCAGGCTCATTGACAATACTGTCGGGCAGAAGAATGTTATTGAAAATAAATCGTACTTCACCATTCGTTTTGCGTTCTACCATAACCGGATGACTTTGATCGATAATCTGGAAGGTATTCAGATTTAGAATAGCACCATTCAAAGTATCAAGAATTACAATTTTGAATGCGGTATCATTTCCGGTATTCTGGAAGCGGATAACAAAATCGAGAGTATCCGACATCAATGTGAAATGCTGAGCCTGAACTCCCGGAGGAATTACGGTTTTATCATTAGGATCATAACTACAAAGTATAGTCTGCGTGTAAGTCAGTCCGTCGGTATCCTGAATTGTACCTCCAGCATCCTCACCATCGGCACTAACAGTATTGTTAATTACACTGCTTGGACCCGGTAATGTGATTTGCAAATCGATTGTTCTGGTTTCACCAGGCAACAGACTCACATAATTCCAGGTAAATACATCTCCTGCAATATTATCAGGCACAACAGAGGCGGAAACATAAGTGCATGCCGTATCTAAATTCAGAACAATCTGTCCTTGCGGGAAAGTGAAATTCCCATCATTTTTATAAGTAATCCTGTAGCTTGCTGTAGTAAAGCAGCGTGGAAGGCTTGTGCTGGTCAAAGAAACATCAATGCTGTATAAAGGATTCGTTGGCTTAAGTCCGAAGTCAAGTGTGTCGACAACTGAATAGGTGACTAAGTTCAGATTGTACTGTGATGTTCCTGATGGTTGCCATATAGAAGTTGGTAAGACTTTTAATGTTTTGGTGCCATTTTGTGAAGAAATATAGTAATTGCCATTCGTGTTACTTGATGTATAAATACTATCTGGTAACAATAAAACTGTTTGTCCAGACAATCCAATTTCACTTCCATTTTGTACTCCGTTCGAATCGGCATCGTGATATACTACACCAGATAAAGCATTACCTCCTATATCAAAGCCCCCGGGCACCATATACTGCGGAAAACCATAATTCCATATCGCGTCATAATTTCCTATCGGCACATTTAATGGAATATTGAAATTCATCAATACGTTATCATTGTCGATAACACTCGTACTTGTGGGGTAAATCAAAGTTGTCCCGTTCTGTAAGTAAAAATCAAAATTGGAAGGTGCAGATCCCAGAAGGAAATAGAACTGGTCGCCGGTTACCACGGTGCTAATTGTTTGTCCGATGCCGGCAGAATTCGGAGTAATTGACAGGAGTGACTGACTGAAACCAATCAGAGCCCAACATCCGAAAATAAGAGTTAGTAGAATTTTTTTCATGTTGCTGAATTTTAGTAAAATTAATTTGCCTTGTAAACATAATAATAAAAAAAGATAATTCCGGTGGTTATGGGAAATATGACAGTATGATAAAATCAGGAATAATTAGTTGCAACACAACGAAATTTATTTTGAAAAATGTATTATTGTGCTAAAAATCAATATATTATGATTTCTAAGGGGTTCTTTTCTCAAGGCTTTTCTGCCATTTCTTTTTCAAAAGTGCGGCCTGCTTTCTCCGATTTAATAAATTCATTTAAAAGGTAATTCGGATTTCTTCCTAACTGGAGATTGAGATAATCGGCCAAAACAGAATCTTTGGTAGTTTCCAGATATTTTTGGGCTTTGCTGAATAATATTGCCTTCATACTGTTTCGCCATGGTTCATTAAATCTTTGCGGGTGTGCGACAGCCAACTCATATGCTTTGTCGACATTTCCCATATTAAAATGTACCGCAATGAGATTCATTTTTGTATTCATAAAATCAGGATTTATTGATTGCACCCGGTTGAACATTTCAAGAGCAACCTGATGATTCCCCATTTCTTCTTCTAAAGCCCCGTAGTCGTTTAATACCTGCATGTGCCAGGGATTTTGCTGAGCAGCCTTTTTATAGTGTGGATAAGCCTGCTGGTGATTATTCTGATGATACAAAGCATGCCCGATATACCATGCAATTGGTGTTCCGGTAATGTCGAGTTGATGGAAGGTATTTTGCGCTCTGGCAGCCTGAGTTTTCATTTCAGGAAAATCTTTTCTTATTTGTGCCTCCAATGCTTTTCTTAGATGCATTTCGGATGTGAAATGTTGAAAATGAATGTACGAAAGGCAAAGGCAAATGGCAATCAAAAAGATGTTGCATGCAGTGGAATAGGAGGGTTTGGAATCCAAATTTTTATTTCCGGAATCTGTTGCAACAACAGAGGCGAGCAAAATCATAAATATCATGAATGAAAAAAAGCGTTCCTTAGGATACCCGAAACACGATAGCAAAGCAAACGCAGTTATTCCACATGCCAGAACAATGATTTTTAAACTTTCAGCGAAAGTGGAGGTTTTTTTGTAACTTTTGAGAAGCGAACGCAAGGCAAAATACAATACCAACAGCCAACATAACAGTCCAATAATTCCAGTTTCAGCCAGAATAAAAAGATACTCATTATGAGGATGCTCATATCTTAGTTTACCATAGGCCCAGTAACTATTTCCGAAAAGCTGATATTTTGGGAAATAGATCCGCCAGTTTGCCAATCCGTTCCCTAAAACCGGGTTTTCAGCAAACATTTTCAAAGAGTTTCTTGCTAAAAACAACCGATCATAAACGCTATTATTATTCAAGGCATGTTCTTCCTTGAATATCATTCCGGGATTGGTTGCAAAATGACCAATAGCAGCAATTTTTATTTTAATATCTTCATATTGAATTTTGTCTCTAAGTATAAATAATGTTGAAGCTACTATGGTGATGACAATGACGATTACTACACCTATTTTTTTTGCAGAAAAAAATGTAATTAATGGCTCATTTGAGTGTTTTCGAAAATAAAAAATCCAGATTATAAATAGCACAACCATGCACGCAAATCCTATGTAAACTGCTACACATTTTAATATAATTATAAACAGCAAAGAGGAAATCAATGATATATAAGAAATGATCCGTTGCCAATGGCTAGTCATTGCGATGTTGTAAACGATAAAAGGTAATGACAGCAAAAGTGTTTCGGCATAAAAATTTTTATTCGACAATGTGGAATGTACCTTATCCCCAACAGTAAAGGCAATATCTTTTTCAATGGAGTTTATGATTAATGGTACTATTTGAACAATTGCAATGGCATTAAATAATAAAGTGCCACCTGTAACAACCAGACAAAGCTGTTTAAAAAAGGAGTCTTTTTGTGTTGACATCAAATTTGTTATTAAAATAAAAAACAGCACCATGGTCAGAATTTTACAGAATTCATAGAAGCCATCACCGGTGTTTACAGAGTTAAAAACAGATATCCCGGAAAAAACCCCATAGGCTATTAAACTGAGGGCAATCGGATTTTGTAAATAATTGAAATTTAACGAATTATATTTAAAAATGGTTAATGAAACAAACAGTAATAAAATTGACAGACACAAATATCGGAGTGTAATTTCCGGGTCAGTTGTAAAGGGTGAATAAACAAACGGAAAGCAAAGAAAAAGTATTACCAGAATTACTTTTAAGTTGATGGCCGGAAATTTTCTGTTCATTAAAGTTCAGACTTTTGAAGAGTTGAAGATAGCTAAAATATTAACAAGGTGATTTTTTATTCAAATTTATCTGCTATCTTTCGTGCACAAAATATTACAGGTATATGAAGCATGAAGATTTTTTATTCCTGATCAGAAAACACCGGATCTATCTGATCCTGGTCTTTCTGATAGCTATGGCAGGTGGAGCATACGTCCTGAGACCTAAAGTTTTGAAGTATGAAGGAACTGCCATTTTTTATCTCGCTAATGAGAGTATGGTTAACCCCTCCATCTTTGGTAATCCCGGTCAGGAGGATTTATTGCAGGTAAATCTGGCGCAGGAACGGATAATTCAATTAGCATATTCCAATCAAATGATGGAGCATCTTATTGAACAATTTGATTTGTATACTCATTATGGTATTGATACTACTAATAAGTATTATCATCAGCTTGCTGTGAGTAAACTTATAAGAATAATTCAGATCAAAAAAATATCGGTTGATATTTCCAGCATTACAGTAATTGACAGAAATAATGAAGTAGCATCCGCAATGGCAAACTCTATTGTGTGGAAACTTGATCAATTGAATAAAGCTTACTTAATAAATAAATTACAAAATAATCTGACCTTCTATAATAGTTTCCTGGTTGAATCAGAACAAACTGTTGCAATGCAGAATAGAAATCTGGATAACTACATTCGGAGATTGGGAGACCTTCGGGATAATGATAAATTAAGTACCAAATCTATTAATCTCGAATTTTCAATTTATGAAGCAATTTCTCAGATCCAGAATATTACAATTCAACTGTTAAAAGCCAAAAATTTATACTCTACCACACTCAATTCTGCACAATCGAAGAATCTTCCTTCTCTTGTAATCATCCGGTCTGCAATGCCCGATTTCAATTCTAAGAGAATATATCTTGTTGGTTATGGCTTTCTGGCTGGTGGCTTTTGTGTAACTATTTATTTACTACTCTTGTATTTCTTCAATTCATACAGCAACGATTTAAGAATTTTATTTTCAAGAAAATATTGAAAATCATTTTATGATACAGCGAATATTAATTGTTATTCTTGGTTTATTTATATTTTCATGCTCCTCAAAACCTGATTTGCCAGCTATTGAAAAAGTCGATCTCGATAAGTTCATGGGTACCTGGTATGAAATTGGAGCACTTCCGGTTACTGCCAAAAAAAAATGTACCTGCAACAAAATAGATTTCGAATTAGCTGATGACAAAAGTTATATCAGGATTATTGAATCTTGTATTAAGAAAGAAAAACAAGGAGCTATACTTGGAAAAGCATTTGTTAATGAGAATACCGGCAATGCCAAATGGGATGTAGAACATTTCTGGCCTTTTTCAGATGAGTTATACATCATTGCACTTGCTGATGATTATTCATGGTGTATGACAGGTAATCCGAACAGAAAGGAACTTGCTGTTTATTCAAGAACAACATCTTTATCAGATTCACTTTATAATGATCTGGTAAAACAGGCGGGAGGTTTAAGCTTCGACACTTCCCGAATTGTTAAAGTAGTTCACAATTGCAATTAAACCAGTATCAGGCACTCAAACCGATTATCACCAGCCATTCGGTAACAAAGCCAATCAGGAAACCTACATACACCTGATTAGGGTTATGGGCTTTTAGTATAAGTCGCGCACTTCCAAGAAAACCTGAAATCAAAATACT
This sequence comes from Bacteroidota bacterium, assembly GCA_016713525.1. Lineage (GTDB taxonomy): Bacteria > Bacteroidota > Bacteroidia > AKYH767-A > OLB10 > JADKJB01. Next base: position 590,512 of record JADJOZ010000033.1, read on the forward strand.
GGCTAGTATAACTTCTGTAAGTCCAGCATTCAACACCTGCGACAAACCCAATAGCATTCCGGTGAGGCCACCAATGCCAATCATGTGAATGCTGACCTTCCATTGGAAACTAAGGATCCAGGCAATTACAATTGTCATTGCAGCCCCCATAACCATTAATCCCAAAATTCTGGGAACCGGCAGTTGGTGCAACAGGTAATAACACATGAAATAAAATAATGCTGTACTGAGAAAAGGAATCTTACGTTCGTTCAAAGTCTCCATTTCCAGCGACTTTATGTACCCTTTCTGCAGTAAAATTAATGCTGTAACAACGGGTAATGCGCAAGTAGTAATAAATACCAGTGAAATAATAATCTTCTGCACCTGAGGAGAAATACTATAACTGATATAAGTATTTAATTGCATAATAATAAGTACTGCATAAAAAGGCATCAGCAACGGATGGAGGATGTAAGATAAAAATCGTGCTGCCGGAACAGGAATCATAGTTTGCAGTTATAGTAAAAATGAAAGTAATTGATGAATTATAACTCCTTACGCAGTCTCGCAACCGGTATTCCCAATTGCTCTCTGTACTTGGCAATAGTTCTTCTGGCAATATTGTAGCCTTTTTCATTGAGCAACTTCATGAGCTTTTCATCAGGAAGAGGTTTTTTCTTGTCTTCATTGCCAATGTAATCACTCAGAATTTTCTTAACCTCACGACTCGAAACTTCTTCACCACTATCAGTTGACAGTGCTTCCGAAAAGAAACTTTTTAATAAAAATGTTCCAAAAGGTGTTTGAACATATTTGCTGTTTGCTACGCGGGAAATAGTTGATATGTCCAATCCAACAATATCAGCAATATCTTTCAAAATCATCGGTTTCAGTTTCTTCTCATCACCTTCCATAAAATACTCCTGCTGGTAATTCATAATAGCAGTCATAGTTCTTATAAGTGTGATTTGTCTCTGACGAATAGCATCAATGAACCATTTAGCAGCATCCAGTTTCTGTTTAACAAACATAAGGGCATCTCTGCTTGTCTTATTTGTTTTTGAATCTTTGGAATAAGCCTCAAGCATTTCCGAATATTGTCGGCTAATTCGAAGATCGGGTGCATTTCTTGAATTCAGGTTAAGTTCCAGAATACCATCGGTATTGGAAATCATAAAATCAGGAACAATGTGTTGCGATGATTTCGGTTCATCAGAAAAACTTCCACCCGGTCTCGGATTCAGATGCAAAATCTCATGGACTGCACTTTTTAATTCTTCAGGCGACAAATCAAGTGACTTCTCTATTTTTTCATAATGTTTTTTAGAGAACTCATCCATGTAGTCACTTAAAATCTTTCTTGCAGTAACAACTGCGGGTAAATCGTGATTCTTTCGGTCGAGTTGAATCATTAAACATTCCTGCAAATCACGTGCTCCTACTCCGGCGGGATCAAAGGACTGGATCACCTTAAGTACATCCAGAATTTCTGCCTCTGTAGTATTGATATTTTGTGCAAAGGCCAGGTCATCAACCAATGCGCGTACTTCTCTTCTCAAATATCCATCATCATCGAATGAACCAACCAGATGCGTAGCAATTAAATATTGTTTATCATCAAAATCACACATTCCCAACTGACTCAAAAGCAATTCATGGAATGTATTGCCTACACTCAATGGAATATCATTGCGCTCTTCATCGGGGGAAGTATTATTGGCATTTAATTTATAATATGGTTCATCGTCCTGAATGTATTCAGAAATATCAAAATCATCCTTGCGTTCCGAATCATCACTATTTTCATCAAAATCATTGTTATCCTCATCGCCTTCTTCGCGTTCCTCATCGAGTGGATCACGTTCATCTTCTTCATTGCCTTCTTCAAGTGCAGGATTTATTTCAAGGTCTTCTTTGATACGTTGTTCTAAAGCAATAGTAGGAACCTGCAACAATTTCATCAATTGAATTTGTTGCGGAGAAAGCTTTTGGAGTAGCTTTTGTTGAAGTGATTGTTTTAAGAAGCTCAAAAATTAAATGTATTTTGTGGTTAATCTTATTTTAGAATTCAGCACTCAGTGGTGTTCTTGGGAATGGAATTACATCACGTATATTTCCCATGCCGGTAACGAACAATATCAATCGTTCAAACCCTAAACCAAAACCTGCATGAGGTACGGTTCCGAATTTCCTTGTTTCCAGGTACCACCAAAGACTTTCTTCGTGTATCCCCATTTAACTAATTCGTTGCTTTAATTTATCGTAATTTTCTTCACGTTGAGATCCACCTACAATTTCGCCAATTCCAGGGAATAGCACATCCATTGCACGAACTGTTTTCCCATCTTCATTCTGTTTCATGTAGAACGCTTTAATGTGCTTCGGATAGTCGAATAGTATCACCGGTTTTTTGAAATGCTTTTCAACCAGAAATCTTTCATGCTCTGATTGCAAATCGGTTCCCCAATCGACTTTATATTCAAATTTTTCAGTGGTACTTTTTAAAATTTCAATGGCATCAGTATACGATAATCTGACAAACTTATCTGCGATAATGCTTCTTAAACGTGTCAGCAAATCATTATCGTACATCTTATTCAGAAATTCAAGATCATCGGAGCAATTTTCAAGTGCATAGGTAACCAGATACTTCAACATATCTTCTACCAGATCCATATTTTCATCCAATTCATAGAAAGCCATTTCAGGCTCTATCATCCAGAATTCAGCCAAATGTCGTGCCGTATTCGAATTCTCAGCTCTGAATGTAGGACCGAAAGTATAGATATTACTGAGTGCCAAAGCTCCAAGTTCTCCTTCAAGCTGACCACTAACGGTAAGGTTGGTTTCTTTGCCAAAAAAATCTTCTTTAAAATTTACCGTTCCGTCTTCGTTGCGTTGTGGACTGCCAGCATCGAGCGTTGTAACACGAAACATGGCACCTGCACCTTCAGCATCCGAACCGGTGATAATAGGCGTATGTAAGTAGAAGAATCCCCTGTCGTTGAAATATTTATGAATGCCGTAGGCCATGGCATGACGAATTCGCAATACAGCTCCAAAAGTGTTGGTGCGTGGTCTGAGGTGCGCAATTTCTCTAAGAAATTCCAGGGAATGTCCTTTTTTCTGCAGTGGATAGGTTTCAACATCAGCTGAGCCATAAACTAAAATATTAGTTGCCTGAATTTCAACTGGTTGGCCACTTCCCTGAGATGCAACCAATGTGCCATCCACCGATAAGGAAGAGCCGGTTGTAATTTGCTTTACAAGTTCTTCACTAAAAGCTGCAGGGTCGGCTACAATCTGGATATTATGAATAGTTGAACCATCATTCAAGGCAATGAACATCACATTTTTATTGCCTCGTTTGGTGCGAACCCATCCCTTGACATTGACTGTCTGGTTTTGAGGGCTTACTTGTAAAAGTTCTTTAACGGGAGTTCTTTTCATAATTGCATGTTGTAGAAGGGTACAAAATTCGTTTATTTGGATGAAGAAGGCAAACGGAATATGTTCTAATCACCCCTTGATGCTACGATTCGAGAAAAAGTCTTAATTTTTAATAATAATAGAATGGCTGGGCACAGCATTTTTCCCTGATAACTCAAGTAAATATAATCCTTGTGTTAGATGTGGGATATTTAAATGAAGCAAATGCAAAGGTTCTTCAGTGTTTATATGACTGAAAACCAAGCGACTCTGAACATCATATAAATTTATTTGGGTAAAAGGTAAAGAAGCTTTAATAGTAAGTTCACTGGTAAATGGATTAGGAAAGACAGATGGATTTATAACGTCCGTCATATTTTCATCATTTTCAGATGTCAGACCGTCAACATCAACCCTAAGCAAATAAAAATCGTCATCATCTACAGTGGAAGCTCTGCCTGCCACATAAAAACCTCCATCAGGAGCAGCAATAATCCTGAATCCGATATCAACCCCGGAATAGCCATATTCTCTTTGCCAAATCAAATTTCCAGACGGATCAATTTTAACAATTGTGAGATTCAAAGGATCTGATCCATTACTGAAAGAATTGCCATACCCGGTGCCAATTAAATTTCCGGAAACATCTTCAATGACATCAAAAAGTGCATTCGATCCGGAACCGCCAAAAGTTGATCTCCATTGAAGATTTCCATTTGTATCAACTGATGATATAAAATAATCAAATGGTGAGAATTGATAAATTTCAGTTTCACCATATGTTATCAGATTGCCGGATGTGCTTTGAAAAATTCCCTGCGATCCATTTTGAAATGGATCAGTGTAAACGGAATCCCATTGAACATATCCGTTAGAATCAGTTCGAAGGATGCAAATGTCATAATCAAATACGCCTCCTCCCAAATTTATTTTCCTGTCTGATACAACATAAAAAGTGGAATTATTTATCATCACAGATTCAGAGGAGTAATCATTCAATCCTGCACCATATGCACCATCCCATTGTGTGTTAAATGCACTATCAAGTTTAAGCACGTATGAGTTATTAGATCCAAAACCCGACTGACTCCCTGATAATAAGTACCCGCCATCCGGACATTTCCTGGCGGAATTAATATTTTCCATTGAAAGCGTTCCATAGTTGTAACGTGCCGTTTCTATACCTGCAGTATCGGTAACTATTAAAAGTATCTGATCATTGAAAATTGGATAATGTGTTGTTCCGGCTAAAACAAGTCCGTTATCGGTTGTCAAAACAGAAATCCCAAAATCATCATGAGAAGTGCCCAGAAAGCGGGTCCAGATTAAATTACCATCTGATGAAATTTTGGAAAGCATAAAATCAGTTCCACCCAATGGACCAATGCTTGTAAATCCTAACATATAAATAGAAGAATCTGCCCCCAAAATAATTCCATTGCAAATTTGAGTCCCCTGGCCACCAAAAGTCATTTCAAACCCTTGTCCATTTATATTTTGAAAGGATGTTAACAGAAATAGCAAAAATGTAATTGTTATGCGGGAAACCATTTAACAGAACTAATATTTAATAGGTAAAAATAGTAATATCTGGAATAGCATTTTTTTAAATTAACTGAAACAAGTGTAATAAAAAAGGCTGTTTGAATTCAAACAGCCTTTTTTATATTTTTCAGGATTGATTATTTTTCAAGAACTACTTTCTTTACAATTACTTGTGAATTAGCTTGAACATGAATCATATAAATGCCACTTTCGAATTTGGCAAGATTAATATAAACCTGTGAATTTGCATTAGCAGAAGAAACAAAAGTTTCAACCAATTTACCCTGAGCGTCATAAATTGAAATCACGTTAGAATCACTTTTAATGTTATTCATGTTAACATAAACATCACCGGAAGTAATTGTCGGGAACACTGAAATTGAATTTAAAGTTTCATTTTCACCAATACCAGTTGTAGATTGGATATTAATATCATCGATATACATATTGTTTCCAAAACCAGAAATTGCTTTGAATGCAATTAATACTTCAGTTTGACCTGCAAATGCACTTAAACTTGCATTTTCATTTCTCCACTGAGTTGTACTGCCGGAAGTTGGTGTAAATGCAGCAGTCGCAGCTCCGGAAGTAGTAAGTTGAGGATCAGATTTAGTCCAGATAGTTGTCCATGTAGCACCGCAATCTGTTGAAGCAACAATATCACACTGATCAATGAAACCGGTATATGATGCCTTAGCTAATTTAAATGTTAACACCGGATTTGTAAGAGTTGAAAGATCAACTTTTGGAGTGTACAGGTATTCAACATCTCCTGCTGCACTATTATAGAAATCCATTTTAGTTGATCCGTTTGCAGCAGTTGCACCCACGGTTGAACGAGTAAAGGTAGCAGTACCACCGCCATTAATTCTTGTCCAGTTAACCGGAGGAAAGGTTGTAGCAACAAAGTCCTGAGTAACCGGAGCAACAGAAACATTTACCGGGATTTGATATAGCGTTACAGAATATGAATTGTTTCCGGTTACATAATCGTTTCCACCGTTAACAGATGCAACAGTGCAAGTAAATGTACTTGGGAATGTAGCTATAGGAATATTTGGCAATGTAATAGTTGCGTTTCCACCAGGAGCAATAGTGGTATTAGCTGTATAATTTATTACTGAACCGCCGGTAATAGAATAAGTCAAATCAACTGAATTGATAGTGGTAGAACCTTCATTAGTAATTGTAATAGATGGATCAAATCCGGAAACACAAGTAATATCAGCTGATGGTAATGAACAATTTTTTAAAGAGGCATCAATTGCAATAGGTAATGGTTCGCTGATACCTGCCTGAAATACCTCTTTTGTTGCATCATTTTGAATGAAAACAACAACAGCAACTTGCTTTAAGTCATAAACGTAGGTAGGAATTGCAGTAGAAAAAGTAAGTTGTTGTGTTTGTCCGGCTGTCCATGATCCTGCTAAAGCAGTTCCGATTGCATTAGGAACCATTTTACGCATTACACCATAAAAATCAGTTTCTCCATTTGTACCAGGAGCCTGGCAAAAATTAATTTCTTTCTCAACTAAAGCAACTCGTAATGAAAAAGTTCCTGAAGTAGCTTGAGTACATGCAATATCAATAGTCATGTCAACATTTGCATAAGTAGCATCAAAAGAGTGTGATGCACTTAAAGTAAATGGTGATGTCACAGCATATCTGGTATCAATTTTAGATTGATTCCAGTTTGCAGGCGCCCCGCTGTAAGAACCTCCTGTTTGAGGCGTACCATCCAATGTTGCATATGGAACTCCGGAAACATTATAATAAGTAACACGTGGTCCAACCCAGGTTTGAGTTTGAGTATTCATTGGGTCAACACCTGGCCAGTTTGTTTGGTATTTTAGTCCAATTACTTTTTGAGTGTTACCAGCTAAAAGTGCGTTGAAATTTGGGTTTTGTGATGCACAAGGTCCACATGAAGCCTGTGTAAATTCTTCCGCAAGTACCATTCGCTGCGACTGTGCAAATGCGGAACCTGTTAATAATGTCAGCGCAAGCGCCGTGATTGAGTAAATTTTTTTCATAACTCTGGTTATTTTAAGGTTTGAGATTAGCGAAGATAGAACATTTTTTCCTTATGTAATGGCTACTTCCGTGTAAAAATTTTGTAAAGTTCATAGCAGAGTAGTACATTTTCTACAAAGTAGTTGGTTTAATATTTGCTTTTCTTCAAAAAATGCCGTTATTTTACGCTAATGTTTATACTATAATTAAAATATTATGAAAAAAATCTACTTAATTGCTTTATTTACAGTGTTTTGTATTGGGACTCAGGCTCAAAGTCTCACCGCAACTAACGTATATATTAGTGGTGACCCTACCTTTTTTATGGAAGGGCACGCTACAATCACCAATATTAGCTCTGCCAGCAAGGATGTTACAGTTCAAAGAACAGTTAATAACCTATTTTCAGGCCACAACAGTTATTTTTGCTGGGTACAGTGCTATAGTTCACAAACATCTCTTGCCCCTGATAATATTACCCTGAATCCCGGAGATAATACCGATATTTTCAGAGGTGATCTTGAAACATTTGCTGTTTCCGGAATTAGTGTGGTATCATATTGCTTTTTTGATGTTAATAATACTTCCGATTCAGTATGTGTTGAATACATTTATGACGCTACTACAGGAATTGCTGATATCCCTGCAGGGAAAAATTATATCTCAAAAGCATACCCAAATCCGGCATCTGATTTCACTCAATTCTATATCAACGTTAATAAAGGTGTGAAAAATGCTCAGGTGAAAATTTTCAATATGCTTGGTGCTGAAGTTAAATCGGTACAAGTAACTGACGCACGTAACACCTTGAAAGTTAATATCAGTAACCTTAAAGGCGGAATTTATTTTTATTCTCTCTTCATTGATGGAAAAAGTACCTCTACAGGTAAGTTGATGGTTTCTAAAAACTGATATTAAACAACCGTATTTGAAGTCCCGTTTACCAGCCGGTAAACGGGACTTCTTCATTTAAGCCAATTCCGCTTTTTTTTGAGTAATTTAGCCCCCTTTCACAAATGTAATTATGAATAAAAAACAAGACGCATTAGATTATCACGCTCAGGGAAGACCGGGTAAAATAGAAGTCGTTCCAACAAAACCATACAGTACGCAACGCGATTTGTCATTAGCTTATTCTCCTGGTGTGGCAGAACCATGTCTGAGAATTCAGGAAAATCCGGATGATGTTTATAAGTACACTGCAAAAGGTAATCTGGTGGCTGTAATTTCAAATGGTACCGCGGTATTGGGATTGGGCAACATTGGCTCCGAAGCATCGAAGCCGGTAATGGAAGGAAAAGGATTGCTTTTTAAAATTTTCGCTGACATTGATGTTTTTGATATTGAAATCGATCAAACAGATGTGGAAGGTTTTGTACAAACAGTGAAAGCGATTTCTCCAACTTTTGGTGGAATAAATCTTGAAGATATCAAAGCTCCCGAGTGTTTTGAAATTGAAAAAGGCTAAAAGCAGAATTGCAGATTCCTGTAATGCATGATGATCAGCATGGAACTGCTATCATATCTTCAGCTGCTCTCATAAATGCTCTCGAACTGGCTGAAAAAATATTTCTGAAGTCAGAATTGTAGTTAACGGTGCCGGTGCATCAGCAATTTCATGCACCCGTTTGTTTGTTTCATTAGGTGCTCAGCTAACTAATATTGTTATGCTCGACAGTACAGGGGTAATACGTGCCGACCGTCAGAATCTGGATGAGCAAAAAAGATATTTTGCTACAGAAAGAAACATTCATTCCCTCGAAGAAGCTATGGTAAATGCCGATGTTTTTATCGGTCTTTCCAAAGGAAATATTCTGAACGCCGATCACTTGCGGGCAATGGCTTCCAACCCGATTGTTTTTGCCATGGCGAATCCTGACCCTGAAATTACCTATGAAGCAGCGCACGCATCCCGCACCGATATCATTCTTGCAACAGGCCGTTCCGATTTCCCAAATCAGGTGAATAACGTTATTGGATTCCCTTTCATTTTCAGAGGTGCACTCGATGTTCGTGCCACTCAGATCAATGAAGAAATGAAATTAGCTGCCGTTCGTGCGATTGCAAATCTCGCTAAACAACCGGTTCCCGAAATTGTAAATCTTGCATATAATAAAACCAATATTCTTTTTGGACGCGATTACATCATTCCTAAACCTCTTGATCCGCGATTGATTACTACTGTTGCTCCTGCAGTTGCCAAAGCAGCAATGGATTCCGGTGTTGCACGATTAAAAATTACGAACTGGGAAGCCTATGAAGAAGAATTATCGAAACGCCTTGGTCTCGATAACAAACTGATTCGTGTAATTACCAATAAAGCAAAACAGAATCCGCAAAGAATTGTTTTTGCTGAAGCTGATACTTATAAGATATTAAAATCGGCTCAGATAGTTCGTGATGAAGGAATTGCTAAACCCATTTTGCTTGGAAATAAAGAGAAAATTATGCGCCTCATCGAAGAGCATAATCTCGATCTAGGAGATATTCCGATCATTGATCCAAGAGCAGAATCCTCAAGCCTCGATTCTTTCGGAGAATTGTTCTTCAGAAAAAGAGCTAGAAATGGTTTCAATTATCATGAAGCCCGTAAGATAATGCGTGAACGAAATTATTATGGTGCAATGATGGTTGAAACTGGTCAGGCGGATGCGCTTATCTCCGGTCTCACAAGAAAATATGCCGACATACTCCGACCCGCCATTTACATAATCGGTACACAAGAGGAAGTTACTCATGTTGCAGGAATGTATATCATGATCACCAAGCGTGGCCCCATCTTTTTTGCCGATACAACTATCAATGTAAATCCTACAACGGAAGAGTTGGTTGAAATTGCATTGCTGACTGCAAAAGCTGTTCAGCAATTTAATATGAAGCCCCGCATTGCAATGGTGTCATTTTCCAATTTCGGATCATCTAAGGATCCACAGGCAAAAAAGGTTAAAGATGCCGTAAAAATTCTTCATGATAAATTTCCGGGACTTGTGGTTGATGGAGAAATGCAGGCCAATTTCGCTTTCAATACACAAATGCTGAAAGATAATTTCCCATTTAGTGAACTGGCTAAAGAAGGTGCAAACACATTAATATTTCCGAATCTTGATTCCGGTAATATAGCTTACAAATTAATTCAGGAAATGGGAGGTGCCGAGGCCATTGGTCCTGTACTTCTGGGCATGAAAAAACCGGTGCATATACTCCAGTTAGGAAGTAGTGTCAGAGAAATTGTTAACATGGTGACCATTGCTGTTGTAGATGCTCAGGCTCGGAAAAATGCAAATATTTAATATATGTATCACTATATAAGCGGCAAAATAAGATCGCTCAATCCCACAACAGTTGTTATTGATAATCAGGGTATTGGATATGCAATCCAAATTTCTTTGCATACTTATACCAAAATAAAGGATCTGCAGGAAGTACAACTATTTACACATTGTATTATTAAAACGGAAAGTCAGGCAACCTCATTATTTGGAATTTATGGATTTGCCGATGAACAGGAAAAAAATGTTTTCATGGACCTGGTAAGTGTTTCTGGAGTAGGCAACAATACTGCGCAGCTAATCCTTTCTTCATTTGAGCCGGGCGATTTAATTCAGGCTATAGGTACAGGAAACATTGCTGCTTTGCAAAAAGTGAAAGGGATAGGTAATAAAACAGCCCAGAGAATAATAATTGATCTTAAAGACAAAATATTAAAATCTGCCGGAGATGTTAAATTTACAGCTGCTGTAGGCAATACTCTTAAAGACGAATCGTTAAGTGCCTTGTTAACTCTCGGATTTAACCGGATATCGGCTGAAAAAGCAATTGACAAAGCTCTTAAAAACAGCTCTTCAGAAACTACAGTAGAGCAAATTATTAAAACGGCACTTGGATTTTTGTCATCTTAGCCTTTTATGGTTGAAAACAGGCAATTTGAAGCGGTTTGCCGTTCAAAATTTTATGTTATTTTAGCCGCCGGGAAGCATGGTTTCCTTCAGCTTGGTGAGATTAATGTAAAATTCTGATAATCAGTAATTAAATAAAATCAGAAGGGCCTGTCAAGGGATACTAAATGCAGGGAATTATGAGATCAACCAATCAACATCAGTTTTAATTTGGGCCTAAGGTGATTTTTAGAAAATTGTTGAAGTTCGGTACCACAGTCGGGTTTGCCCTTCCGGTACTCGGCCTCGTTTGGGGATCTACCCCACAGATTACATCAGACAGTTTGTTTAGCGACATTTACAATGCTGCCGGAATAGCCATGCCCGACACAGGCAGGAAAGATTCCACCCAATTACCTTATCCGTGGGATGACAATTTAACGGATCCCTTTTCAAATCCTCCCAATCAAAGTCCTATGTACCTTGGAGATCCCTCCAACGTAAATCAGTCAATTGAATACGATCCTGATCAAAATCAATATAATATTAATGAGAAAATGGGGGAACTGTTTTACAGAAATCCTTCCTATCTCACCTTTGATGAATTCGTAAGAGAGGAATTTTCAAAGTCTACTAATAATTACTGGAAAGAAGTCTCTGAAGGAAATGCTGAAGAACAAAAGCGAAGCATTATCCCGAAAATTTATGTTGGTGGTCAGGCTTTCGACAGGATTTTTGGAGGTAATACCATTGATATCCGCCCACAGGGTTCTGCGGAACTTACTTTTGGTGTGAATATTTACAGAAATGACAACCCATCAATTCCTGAAAAGCAACGTCGTAATGCTACGTTCGATTTCAAGGAAAAAATTCAGATGAATGTGGTTGGAAATATTGGTGAGAAAATGAAACTCACTACCAACTATAATACGGAAGCTAGTTTTGATTTCGAAAATAAAATGAAACTGGAGTACACCGGTTATGAAGATGAAATCATCAAGAAACTGGAAGCAGGAAATGTTACTTTGCCCTTGTCGGGATCGCTCATTCAGGGAAGTCAGAGTTTGTTTGGTATAAAGGCTCAATTGCAGTTCGGAAGACTTAAGGTAACAACGGTAATTTCGCAACAGGAAGGAAAAGCATCTACCATTGATGTTCCACCTGGTGGTGGTCAAATTTCGAAGTTCGAAATTCAGGCTGATCAGTATGAAGCAAACAAACATTACTTCCTTGCCAATTACTTCAAAGATAATTATGACAATTCATTAAAGACTTTGCCAATCATTAATTCTCCTGTTAATATCACTAAACTGGAGCTATGGGTAACTAATAAAAACAGCAGTACCGATAACACCCGTGACATTGTTGCTTTCATGGACCTAGGTGAATACAAAATTTATAGCAATGCTTTGATTTCACAAGGGACTTCGGTTTTTCCATCAGATAGTATTTCCAATAATCTTTATCAGTTAATGAATAATCAGTATTTACCATCCCGTGATGTGAATGCTGTTTCTCAGGCTTTGGATCCTTTGGCCGGTCCCCCATATAATTTCGCACCGCAACAAGATTATGTGAGGTTAGTTGGAGCACGAAAGCTTAATCCTAATGAGTATACCTACAACGCAAAACTTGGATATGTTTCTTTAAACCAACCTTTAAATTCCAATGAAGTTCTGGCAGTTGCTTTTGAATATACTGTGGGAAATTCAGTGTATAAAGTAGGTGATCTGACTACTTCCGGTATTAATCCACCAAAAGCATTATTTGTAAAACTTATTAAAAGCACCAACATCAATCCTAAACTACCCACATGGGATTTGATGATGAAAAACGTTTATTCCATAGGCTCTTATCAGGTTCAGCGTGAAAATTTTAAACTGAATGTCATCTACACTGATAATACAGATGGATTGAAGAAAATAAATTATCTGCCCGTTCCTGCAAGTGAAAACAGACTGCAAGGGGTTCCTATTATTCAAGTTCTTGGTCTTGATCGTCTGGATGGCAGAAATGATCCTGTTGCAGATGGTATTTTCGATTTCGTTGATGGTGTTACCGTTAATGCCAACAGTGGGAGGGTGATTTTCCCTGTGAGAGAACCATTCGGAAGTTATCTTCGTTCTCAGTTCAACGATAATTTGCTCGCCAATAATTATGTTTATGAGGCATTGTACGATTCTACCAGAACATCCGCACAACAGTTGCCAGAATTAAACCGGTTCTCCCTTGTTGGAAGTTATCAGAGTTCATCAAGTTCAGAAATTTTTCTGAATGCTACGAGTATACCACAAGGTTCTGTAACGGTAACGGCAGGGGGTGTTCCACTGACAGAAAATGTGGATTATACAGTTGATTACAACCTGGGTCGTGTGAAAATTATCAATGCTGGAATTCTGGCTTCTGCAACGCCAATAAAAATATCACTTGAATCTAATTCGCTTTTCAGTATTCAATCGAAGTCGCTTTACGGTGCACGATTTGATTATCTGGTGAATAAAGACTTTAATGTAGGTGGAACAATTCTGCATCTTAGTGAACGACCTATAACAGGTAAAGTAAATATCGGTGAAGAGCCTATCAAGAATACCATTTGGGGCGTTGACGGAACCTACACAACAGAATCAAGATTTATCACCCGCATGGTTGATAAATTGCCATTCCTGGAAACAAAAGTCCCTTCCAAAGTAACGGTTACCGGTGAGTTTGCGAATTTGATTCCCGGCACACCAAAAGCAATTGGTAAAAATGGAAATGCTTATATCGACGATTTCGAAGCAAGTCAATCAACAATTGATATTAAGAATCCCGGCACCTGGTTCCTGGCATCCATTCCACAAGGTCAACTTGCATTGTTTCCTGAGTCTGTTTATAGCGATTCTTTAATCAGTGGATTTAACCGCGCTAAGCTTGCCTGGTACAATATTGATCAAACAGTTTTTTATCGTTCTAATAATGGATTATTACCTCCAAACATTTCCGACGCACAATTATCAAATAATAACGTGCGTGAAGTTTTGGAAACGGAATTATTTCCTTACAAACAAAATCCAACAGGACAGTCAACCAATCTTAATATTTTGAACCTTGCATATTACCCTGCAGAAAGAGGACCCTATAACTTTAATGTTACAGGATTAAACGGGCAGACAGGATTTCTTGCTGATCCGTCCAATTCATGGGCAGGTATTATGCGACGTATTGAAACTTTCGATTTCGAAACTGCAAATGTTGAATTCATTCAGTTTTGGGTGATGGATCCGTTTCATGATGAGAGTCTGAATGGTGTGAATGGTTCTGGTGGTAGTCTTTATTTTAACCTTGGAGATGTTTCAGAAGATATCCTTAAGGATGCCAACCGTTCGTTTGAAAATGGATTGCCTTCACCAACCAACAACAATACAGTTGATACCACCAGCTGGGGTCTGGTACCAAATGTGCAAAGTATTGTCAATGCCTTCGACAATGATCCTGATTCACGTAAAGCACAGGATATTGGTTTGGATGGATTGTCAACTGACAATGAACGTAATTTTTTCAAAGCCCAATATATTGATGCATTAGTAGCACAATTTGGTTCTGCCTCAGCTGCCTATACAAATGGTCTTGCAGATCCATCCGGTGATGACTTCCAGTATTTCCGTGGCAGCGGACTCGATAATGTTGGGGCTGATATTTTAACGAGGTATAAAAACTTTAATGGTACTGAAGGTAATTCCAAAACATCGGAACAGTCACCTGAACCGTTCTCTACATCAGCAACAAACTTGCCTGATGGTGAAGACATAAATCGTGATAACACGATGAATGACTTTGAAAATTATTATCAATACAAAGTTGACCTCACTCCAGCAACTATGGTTGTTGGTACGAATTATATTGTAGATCAGGTAACAACAACAGTACAGACAAAAGACAATACTTCTAAAACCATTAAATGGTATCAGTTTAAAATTCCTGTGAATTCTCCTACAGAAGTTATAGGTACAGGAGCGGATTTGAAATCGGTGAACTTTATCAGGATGTTTATGAAGGATTTTACCGATCCTATGATATTGCGTTTTGCAAAACTTGAACTGTTACGTGGTGAATGGCGAAAATATCAATATTCATTATTGTACCCCGGTGAATATATTCCTACAGATCCGAATGCAACTCCATTTGATGTAACAGTTGTGAATCTGGAAGAAAACGGAGACCGTACACCTATCCGGTATGTACTACCTCCGGGAATTGATCGCGAAGTGAATGTAGGAACTACCAATCTGCAACAGTTAAATGAACAATCATTGAGTTTGAAGGTCTGCAACCTTGAAGATGGTGATGCACGGGCGGCTTATAAAAACACTTTGCTTGATGCACGGAATTATAAGAAGATCAAAATGTATCTGCATGCTGAAGATGGTAGTGCCAGTGATGAATTACTGGATGGTGAGGTAACTGCTTTTGTACGTTTAGGATCCGACTTTACCACCAACTATTATGAGTATGAAATTCCATTAAAAATAACCCGTTTTGGTGCTTCCAGGGATGTGGATATCTGGCCAGATGCCAACAACATGGAAATTGATGTTGATAAGCTTATCAAAGGAAAGTTGCAACGGAATAATGTTTATGCTTCAACAGGAACATCATCAAGCACACCTTATATTTTTAGTGATGGTACCAGAAAGATCACCATCGTAGGTAATCCAACTTTAAGTGAGGTTAAAACACTGATGGTGGGTATCAGAAATCCTAAAAAGGAATTGAATCCATCTGATGATGGTTCAGCAAAATGTGTGGAACTTTGGGTGAATGAGCTTCGCATGAATGACTTCGACAATAACGGAGGATGGGCTGCAAATGCCCGTGTAACAACCAAGCTTGCTGATTTAGGAACAGTAACGCTTTCAGGAAACAGAAGCACCGATGGATTTGGTAGTCTGGAAAGCAAATTGAATGACAGACAGAAAGAAAATATTACACAATATGATGTTTCAACATCTTTGGAGTTTGGTAAATTCTTCCCTCAGAAGACCGGAATATCTTTGCCTCTGTATTTTGGATATTCAGAATCATTCACCAACCCTCAGTACAACCCATTAGATCCGGATGTGCCATTTGAAGATGCATTGGATGCTATCGATGATAATGCAAGGAGAAGTCAGTTGAAACGAATTGCGCAGGATTACACCAAGCGTCAGAGTATCAACATGACCAATATTAAGAAAAACAGGGGAGGCAGTGCAGCCAAACCTAAGATTTATAATATTGAGAATTTTAATCTCTCATTAGGATATTCTCAGACATATCGCAGAAATATAAATCTGGAATATGATAATCAGAAAGAATATGTTGCTGCATTGGGTTATAATTTTATTACCCAGCCTAAATATATATCTCCATTGGCTAAATGGAAGCCAATTCAGAAATCAAAATGGTATAAACCAATTAAAGATTTTAATGTAAACCTTATCCCAAGCAGTTTTACATTCAGAGCAGATGTCAATCGTCACTATGGTGAAACACAGGTTCGTGATATTTCTGACTTCTCATTCAAACAACCTGCTACTTACAATAAATCGTTCCTTACCACACGACAATATTCGTTGGCTTATGATATCACACGATCTATTAAATTCGATTTCAACGCGAATAATATTGCCAATATTGATGAACCATATGGCAAACTCGATTCGCAGGAGAAAAAGGATTCTGTAAGAACTAATTTCTTCAATCTGGGACGTAATACAGATTACCGGCATGGTGGTTCATTGAGTTATAATGTACCATTGAATAAATTCCCTTTAACAGACTGGATATCGGTAAATGCAAAGTATATGTTCGATTATCACTGGCAGACAGGACCATTGGCAGTGCTTACAACTACCAGTCAGCTTGGAGTAAATCCATCTATTGGAAATACAATTCAGAATTCAAATACCAAACAATTGAATTCTACTTTCACAATGACTACCTTATATAACAAAGTTCCGTTGTTTAAGAAGTTGTTGGGTCCAAAACCACCAAAGCCTGCTGCAAAACCTAAAGTTGAACCCGCCAAACCTGCTGCCAGCGATACTACAGGTGGGAAAAAGCCTCCTGTTAAAAAGAAGGAAAAAACATATGGAGATTTTCCAAGAGCACTTGCTAAAGTTGTATTCAGTTTAAAAAATATTTCTCTTAACTACAGCGAAACAAACGGAACCTTGCTACCCGGATTCAATAGAACATCGGAATTGCTTGGACAGAGTTTATACAATGATGAAAACGGTAAAATGCAGATGGCGCCCGGATTACCATTTGCTTTCGGAAGTCAGAAGGATATTCGCAGAGATGCTGCTCTTAACCGGTGGTTAACTACAGATACGGTTTTCAATTCAGCATTTGCTCAAACATACACCGAGAACATCACAGGAAGGGCAACTATTGAACCTACTCAGGGGCTTCGGATTGAACTTACCGCAAACAGGAATTATGCCCGCAATACCAGTGAGAATTACAGAGCAACTGTGAATGGCGACTACAATGCCTATTCACATATTGAAACCGGAAATTTCAGCATGTCTTTTATCTCCATCAAAACTGCATTTGCAAAGGATAGAAAGGATTATAGTTCAGAAGTGTTCGATAAGTTTGATGAGTATAGAAAAATAATATCATTCCGTCTCGCTGCTGGCAATGCTTTATCAAGCGGTGTTGATTCTGTTGGATTCGCCGATGGTTTCGGTGGTACATCCCAGGAAGTACTTACTTATGCATTCCTGGCTGCTTATTCAGGAAAGAGTGCTTCGTCGGTTAAACTTACACCATTCCCAAGTATGCCTCAGGTTAACTGGCGACTTACTTACGATGGTTTATCTAAACTTAAGTTTGCTAAAAAACTGTTCAATAGTGTGAATCTTACTCATGGCTACCGCTCATCGTATGGGATTTCTTCATTTAGTACAAGTTTGCTGTTTAAAGAGGATGGCAGTGCCCGTGACCTGAGCAGTAATTTTATTCCAAAACAGGAGTATAGTCAGATATCAATTAATGAACAATTCAGTCCATTGATTGGAATTGATATTAATTGGAAAAACAACAAACTCACAACCCGGTTCGAATATAAACGTGACAGAAATTTATCACTCACATTTACCGATATTCAACTGTCAGAAATTAAAGGACAGGAATTTGTTTTAGGTGCAGGGTATCGCTGGAGAAACTTCAAAATGCCATTTAAAATCGGAAGTGGTAAAAAGAAGACAACCACTAATAATGACCTTAACTTAACCGGAGATTTCTCGATACGACGCAATTCAACCATTATCAGAAAACTGCTTGAAAATATTGATCAGCCTACTGCAGGTCTCACCATTTTATCATTCAAGTTATCTGCTGATTACGTAGTGAACGAACGATTTAATGTGCGTTTGTTCTTCGATAAAACCATCAATAACCCACTTATTTCAACATCTTTCCCAACAGCAAATACAGCGGCAGGGATAAGTGTTCGATTTACATTGGCACAATAATTCCGAAACGATTACATTTGAACCCCTGTTAGATAAAAGGGGTTAATAAAAACAACAATTATGAATTTCCCACAAGAATTAAAGTACACCAAAGACCATGAATGGGTAAGTGTACAGGGCGACATCGCTACTATTGGAATTACCGATTTTGCACAAAGCGAATTAGGTGATATTGTGTATGTAGACATTGAAACTGTAGGTGAAACTATTGAGCACGAGCAGGTATTTGGAACTGTTGAAGCTGTGAAAACGGTTTCAGATCTTTTTATGCCTGTATCAGGTGAAATCATCGAGTTCAATAAAGCTCTTGATACTCAGCCTGAACTGGTAAATACTGATCCTTATGGTCAGGGATGGATGGTAAAAGTTAAAATGTCGGATCCGGCACAAGCGAATTCGCTTTTATCGGCTGATGCCTATCGTTCACAGATAGGAGCCTGATTCACATGTTCCGTTATTATCTGGCACCCATAGCCTGGGCAGCTATCATACTGTTCCTCAGTATTATACCATCGTCAGAATTGCCGGAATTTTCATTGTGGCGCATCTTCTCATTTGATAAGTTAGTCCATGCTGCTATGTATGGCGCATTAACATTTCAAATCATGAAGGCGTGTATCAGGCAATATGCCAACTGGACATTACGTTATAATGCAGCACGCATTAGTTTCATTACCAGCACCATTTATGGTGGTTTGATAGAGCTCTATCAGGAGTTTCTGACCCCCGACCGGTATGGTGATTGGATGGATTTGATTTCCAATATTATAGGCGCAATTATTGGAATCATCTTGTTTAGAATAATTTTTATTGAGTATATTCGCTAAATAATTATAAAACCCATGGAACCTAAAAAGTCTCCTGAAGCCGATCTTGAGAAGAAAAAAGGGCTCTTCCTGCAAATAGGATTAGTGGTATCATTAGCTGTTACCCTGGTTGCCTTTGAATGGAAAAGCTATGATAAAGTTGAATACGATCTCGGACAATTAAAAGTGGAAGATGTTCCTGAAGAAATCATTCCGATTACTAAACAGGAAGAAAAGCCACCACCACCGCCGCCACCGCCAGCACAAATTATTAATGTGGTGAAGGATGATGTTAAAATTGAAAATGAGGCCGAAATTCAGGAAACTGAAGTTACTCAGGAAACAGTGGTTGAGGTTCAACCGATAAAAGAAGAGGTTATTGATGAACCTGAAATTTTCCTTATTGTGGAGGAAATGCCTTCTTTCCCAGGTGGTGAAGGACAACTCGTAAAATATCTGAGCGAAAATATTAAGTATCCTGCAATCGCACGTGAAAATAACATTACCGGAACGGTATTCGTAACATTTGTTGTTGGTCCCGATGGTTCTGTGAAAGATGTGAAAGTCCTTCGTGGTATTGGTGGCGGATGCGATGAGGAAGCTAAAAGAGTTGTTATGGCGATGCCAAAATGGAAAGCCGGAAAGCAACGTGGAGAATCTGTTTCAGTTCAGTATAACCTGCCTATTCGCTTTACTTTGAAGTAAGCTAAAGTCATATATTTGTAAAACCCCGGCCTTTTGTAAGGTCGGGGTTTTTTTATGGTGCAATATTGATGCAATCATCCATGTTTTGTTGAAATATGGAAATAATGAATTTCTGCATCTAACACTAGCAACTAAAAAATACTATTATGGACACCTTCGAAAAACCCCACAGAAGTCTTGAAAGAAAACGCGGTCTGTTCTTAAGAATCGGATTAGTTTGTTCGTTACTTATAACATTGGTAGCCTTTGAATGGCGAACCCCTGTTACCCGAGAAGAAATTATGATTGAAGATGATCAATGGTCAGACGTTGATTATGAAGAAATGCCAATCACTTACAGACGAGAAGAGCAATTAATGCCTCCGCCTCCGGTACCAATCAACAGAAATTCACCGCCTCAACCGCAACCAGGACCCGGAGACATCCATATTATTCCCGATGGTGAACCGGTTGTCAATCTTCCTTCTGATTCCGGACTCGTTATTATAGATATTCCGAGACTGGAAGAAAAAGACACCGCAGAAATCCCATTAATGCGTATGCCCGAAGTTGAACCGGAATTCCCAGGTGGTGATGCAGCATTAATAAAATTCATAAAGAACAATGTTCGTTATCCTGAAAAAGCCAGAGCAGAGGGTATTCAGGAAAATGTTTATGTGAATTTTATAGTGGATGAAAAGGGAAAGGTTACCAACGTTGAATGTATGGGTAATCCGAATATTTGGCTCAAGGAAGAAGCTCTCAGAATTGTAAATCTGATGCCTGTCTGGAAACCTGGAAAACAAGGCGGACGACCGGTTCGGGTAATACTCAATCAACCAATATTTTTCAAGTTAAAATAGTAGTTAATTGATTTAGGGATTTTCATGCCACCCGGAGTATTGCAGACTTCGGGTGGTTTTTTATTTTTGATTTCATCATATTTGAAGTACTTTTACTCTGAAATTTTAACAATGTCAGAAAATTCAAATGGTACATATCCTGCCTATGAACTGAGTCCTATAGATCAGTCGCAGTTTTTGCAGGAACCACAAACCCGATGGAATAATTTCAGATTTGCCTTCAGGGTTTTCTTGCAATTCATGAAGGGATTACGAGCATTGCATTTTGTTGGGCCATGTATTACTGTGTTTGGTTCTGCTCGTTTTAAAAGTGATCATAGTTATTATCAGAAGGCATACGAATTTGGAAAAGCAATTGCTGAAATAGGAGGGACTGTGATGACCGGAGGTGGTCCGGGTATTATGGAAGCAGCTAATAAAGGCGCATTTGAAAATGGTGGTTTTTCTGTTGGATGTAATATCTGGTTGCCACACGAACAGCAGGCTAATCCTTATATGCATCGCTGGGTTATGATTCGCTATTTCTTTATCAGGAAAGTGTTGCTGTTAAAATACTCTTATGGTTTTGTTGTTATGCCAGGTGGTTTCCGGAACAATGGATGAGTTGTTTGAAACATGTACTTTAATTCAAACAAGAACTATACGGAATTTTCCAATTGTTGTTTATGGAACAGAATACTACAAACCATTAAGGGAATTTTTTGCCCAAATGATAACTGCAGGAACCATTGCTGAAGCAGATATGAAACTGGTAATTTTTACTGATGATGTGAAAGAGGAATGGATCACATTCAAAAATATTTACGCGAAAACTTTAATAAAAGCCTATCAAGCCGTCACCCTGGTTATTTGAAAGTAAACTAATTAGAACAGTGTTCAGGAAGGCTACTCCGTAAGGAATTTAGTCTTTGGAAAAATAATCTGGTGACTGATAAACGCCGGTTTCCATTTTTTGAAGTTGCATCAATAGGTCATTGGCCAGAGAACTGGCTCCAAAACGGAAATAATCGGGACTAAGCCACGCTTCACCAAGCGTTTCCTTAACCATTACCAGATATTGAATAGCAAGTTTTGCTGTTGCAATTCCTCCGGCAGGTTTCATACCAATCATGATTCCTGTTTCATAAAAATAATCCCGAATAGCTTCGAGCATTACCAGGGTAACAGGAAGCGTTGCTGCGGGTTGTACTTTTCCGGTTGAAGTTTTTATAAAATCAGCACCGGCCATAATTGCCAGATCAGATGCTTTCCTGACATTATCGAGTGTACTTAACTCTCCTGTTTCACGAATAACCTTCAAATGGGCTGCTCCACAAGCTTCTTTAACTGCTGCAATTTCATCAAATACAAAATTGTAATCACCGGCTAAAAAATGACCTCGTGAAATTACCATATCAATTTCATCGGCTCCTTCGGCTACGGCAAATTTGGTTTCCCGAAGCTTTACATCTCGTGTCGACATACCACTTGGGAAGGCCGTGGCTACTGATGCAACTTTGATTTTGGTTCCTTTCAGTTCGTTCTTTGCAATAGAAACCATGTTGGGGTATACACAAACCGCAGCAGCTGATGGTATTCCTTCCATGGTATCGTGAGGCCGGATTGCTTTAGCACACAACTGTTTGACTTTACCGGGAGTATCTTTCGCATCAAGTGTTGTCAGATCCATCATGCTGATAGCTAATTTCAATGCACTGACCTTTGATTCGTTTTTGATACTCCTTTTGGTTAGCCTGGATACCTTTTCATCGATTCCTACCAGATCAATAGCCGGGCTATTGGAAACGATTTGTCGCGGTGAAGCCATAAGATTTGAATTATATTTCAGAAGGGTTAAAATTAAGGCGTTTTTCTGCTAATTCAAAGGTATAAACTATTTAAATGACATTGTTTATAGTATAATCTTTTTTTTTATTTTTAGCCCGTTACGCCTTATTCGCGGGGCTTTAATATCATTTTAAGGCAAAATTTTATAGTAAGTTATGAAGAAGAGTTTTATTTTATGTTGTTTGACTCTGTTAACGGTATCAGGTGTCTCCCAGAATCTAAAATACCGCCAGAGAACATTTGACTGGCCTTCTACACAGGTACAAAAAATACCTGTAAACGAAGAATTTAAAAACGAAGATGTCGTGATTCTTGATGAATACACAGAAATGTTTATTCTGGGAGGCAAAATGAGGATCAGCTGGAATAATGTGTATTTTAAAAAGCACATGAGAATTAAAGTGCTAACAAAGGCGGGAGTCCAAAAAATTTCAACAATAAATCTTCCCGAATCAATGAATCCGGTTTCTGATCTGATTCGTGTATCTTATACAAAGCGAAATCAGATTCATCGGCCCAAAGGCGATTACGATTGTATGGATTATTTTGCTGCAAGAATAATAAAGCCTGATGGAACCATTATTCCGGCTGTGTTCAATGACTCAATTTCAACAGAATCAGAAATATTTAATCTTAAACCGATTTCTTCTTACGCATTTCATTTCCATATTAAGAACCTCGAACCAGGAGATGAACTGGAAGTTAATTATGGATTAAAGGAAGTTGAAACACCAAATATTGTTTATTTCCACGGAGTGTATCCCAAACAAAGGTGCAAAGTTGAAGTTAAGTATAATGGTGACATGATTAAATATTATTTTATTGAACACAATGGAGCAAAAGGTACAAGGTCAGATATAATTTCAAAGTATAAGTATAGTGAAATGATCCAATGGGAATTTTCGGATCTTAATGCTACAATGGATGAAGTTGGTGGTCGTCCTCATTCACAACTTCCTCATGTATCCTTTTATGAGCATAATCTTGATTTCGGAATTTGGAATGATGAAAGAACAGTTTTACTTAAATATCTGCCGTATACATGGGATTATATTAATTTATTTCTGGTAAGATATCAACCAAAATTTAAAGACAACAAATTGTCCAGGACTGACAAAACAACACTTGCAGTCAGAGATTTTGTTGATGAAACCATAGCGGATATCCGGGACTCTTCAACAATTACCCGAATAGGAAGAATACATAACCATATTTCAAAAAATTTTAATTACCAGCGTGACGATGCATTTTGGCAAGGTGAAGATTTCCGGCTTCCAAGAATTGATGAGTATATAGCTAAAAAAACACTTAGAGAAATAAGCCGGATTGATTTGTATGAGAAAATTTTTGCAAGATTGGACTTCGATTACTATGGCACTTTTCTGTTTGATAAACGAGTAAATTCAATTAATTATGATAGCTATGAACCTTCTGTGCTAAGTTCTTATTGCCATGCAGTAGTAAACCAGAATTCTATCTACTATTTTATGCCCAAATCGCATCGATTTGGATATTATATGGACGAATTGCCTTTTTATTTTGAAGACATCAATATGATTCTTATTCCCCAAACAGTTCCCTATGAAGAATCCTATAAAAATGTCAAGCAAGTTTCTTACGTATTTCATAAAACGCCTTACAGCACTGTTGCAAATAATTCCAGAAATACAACAGTAATGTGTTCTGTTTCCACCGATAGCATGCAAGTGAGATTTAATGCTACTGTAAAATTATCCGGTCAGTTTTCTACAATGACACGTGGCAGTTACCTATATGATTTTGTAGATACAACAGCAACTCCGCAATACGCAGAAAAAGTATACGATGTGATTCCTGGTGCCACAAAAGGAAAAATCATAACACTTCGTGAAGATTCCGTTTTTCCCTACAAAGCAGATTTCAACACCGAATTTGTGTCAAAGAAAATACTCACATCTTCAGGAGAAGCCTTTGAGCTCGATCTTAAAGGTTTTTTCAATCATATTCATGATACTAAAGTTGTGCAACAAGGAAGAGACCTCGACTATTACCCTGATTTTGTTCATCAGGACAGATATAAGTATTTTTTGAAGTTCGATAGTCCAGTAGCTATAACTTCTAACACCGACTCCTCCGAAATCAATACAGAAATTGGGGTTTACAGATACAGTGTTGCACAGGTGCAGCCTGATGTAATCATGGTGGAGTCGGCGTTTGTCTTGAAAAGCGATAAGGTCCCTGGAAATGAAGTGTTGGTTGTGGAAAAAATTTACAAGGAAATTGCAAAGAGAAATAACAGCAAATTACAATTTAGGAAATTGTGATAGTATCAAAATAAAAGCGTCATGAATATCAAAATTCATGACGCTTTCGTATTTACATAAGTTTACAAATTATAATTTCACCAATCTGCGCATCAGATAGCCATTTGCCGTTTGAATACGCAACTGATAAATACCGTTCGATTTATTTGTAATATCGATGGTGTGTTTTGTTGTAACAGGATAATCAATTACATCACTGAATATTACTTTTCCTGAGACATCAGTCAACGTCATTTCAACTTTAGTTTTTGATGAAAGATTCAACGCTACTTCATAAATTCCTGGAGATGGATTCGGCATTACTGTAACTGCATTTTCATCAAGCAGTTCATTCATCCCTACAGGAGTGCAACCAAGAGAGGTAATTAATAAAGAACGAGGTCCTGTAATTGCAGCATTCATTCTCGTAGACTGCCCCAGTGTAAAAATATTCATACAGGCATCATCGGAATAATCCATATAATTTTCATACATGTCTACCATATTGGAAGTATATGGCGGTGGAAAAGGTGATGTTTCTGTACATGTGTTAGGATTGTTCGTTGGACATCCAAATGTTGGACTACCTACTGGTGGTGTATCACAAATCTGATCGCCACCAGAGGTGCAATTATTTGCTGTTGTTCCGGCACATCCACTTTGAAAGGTATGGTACAAATTAAAGTAATGTCCAATTTCATGTGTTGCAGTGCGACCCAAATGATAAGGATTTGCTGAGCCTGATAAATTCGGACCACCAACAGCAGAATAAAGTATAACAACATGGTCATTACCGACTGAGCCGGGAGGGAAATTAGCGTATCCGAGTAATCCTCCACCAATATCACCTACATAAATATTCATATATCTGGTGTGATCCCATTCCGGAGAAACAGTATGAGGATTGCTGGGAAATGAACCGGTATAAGAAACTCTTACGATTCCATTTGTTGCAGCTCCTGTTGGAGTTCTTTTTGCAAGACAAAACTGAATTTGTGTATTGGCACCAACAGGTTGAAATTGTGATCTTGTATTTACAGCATCAAGATTCATTCTGGAAAAATCATCGTTCAAAACATCCAATTGCTCAAAAATATAATTGTCAGAAATATTTTGTGCAGCATTCGTGTAAAGTATATGAAAAACAACAGGAATAGTCACAATCATACCTGTTTTATATTGAGGATTATCAGCAACAATTTTGTTGATTTGTTGCTCTGCTTGCTGACGTTTTACCCTAACAGAAGGATCATTTTGCTCAAGAGCTGCCTGATGTGCATCTGTACCACATCTCTGATATTGCGCGTTTGTTTGCACTGATAGCAGATTCATCGCTACCAGAAATAGAATTAGGCGTTTCATGTTTTAGGTTTTAAGTAGTTTGAAATCAAAGTTATACAAAATACATCAGGATCACAAATTCTTCAAAATAAAGCATTTTTAAAAGATATAAGTATTTGATATGCAAAATATTAGAGTATTATTGACACAGAAATGTTAAGTAAAAAACCATTCGGGGTTGCCCCACAGGCCGTGATTTAGTATCTTTGAAAAGTATCACACCAATTTTCGATAAATCATGATTGATCCCTTTGCAAGTTATATCAGGCCATTTCGTCTGATCGCAATAGGAATTTCTTTATTGATGCTTTCAGCATCCATCGGGTTTGCTCAACTACCACTTGTATGGAAATCTACTTTTGGAAATGGCGGTGGTGGTAATGACCAGGGTGATTTTATAAGAACAACCGCATCAGGGGATATATTGGTCGCCGGTATTTTTGAAGGTCAAATAGATATGGATCAGGGGCCGTCTCAAACATTACTTACCTCAAATGGCGGTACTGATGTTTTTATTGCCAGGTATGCTACAAATGGTTCTCTCATCTTTGCAAAAAATTTTGGTTCCGGATTAGATGAACATGTCTCAGGTTTTGAAGTTGATAGTTCAGGTAATTTTGTTATTGCCGGAAATTTTCATCAGACAATGGATTGCGACTTAGGTTCTGCAACTTCAGTATTGCAGTCGAATGGTGGCACCGATATGTTTCTGATTTCATATGATATCAATGCAATACTCATTCAGGCTTTAAGTTTTGGTGATGCTGCTGATGATGAAATCAATCACATGATCAGGCAAGGCAATATGAATATTTTAATTACCGGAAACTGTAAAGGAACTATTGATTTTGATCCTGCCTCAGCTGCAGGAAATGTTTCATTACCACAAGGTGGAATTTTTATGGCTAAGTTCGATCCTGCATTTTCAAATTTATGGTCTTATGGATTTGGAAGCGGATCATCTGAAAGTGGTCAGCAACTTGCAGTTGATAGCTCCGGAACTATTTTTCTGACTGGTAAATTTTCTAATTTGCTGGAGATTGGGAATAATCCTTCCAAACCCTTAGTGCAATTTGGTAACCCTACTTTTGAAACTGTATTTATGGCTCGTTTTAATAGTGAGGGACAAATATTGAATGGCGTTACAATTGCAAATCCCAATGGTGAAAGTATTGAAGTAAATGCATCCACCACAAACGGATTATATGAGTTTTATATTGCAGGAAGTTTTTCAGGAACTGTTGATTTTAGTTTTTCAGGAAATCCGTTAACTGCTTCCGGAAATGATAATGATGCATTTGTTGTGAGATACGATAGTTTATTTAATCAGTTGTCGGCTTACACATTGTTATCGACTCATAATGCATCTATAAATGATATCAGATGCGATGTTGCCAATAATTATTTTATTACAGGCTTTTTTTGTGATGATGCAACATTTGGGAAAGGTTCGGGAGCACAAACATTTACTGCGGTGGGGCCACAAGACCTGTTTATCGCTTCTTTTAATTCAGCTGATTCATTGTTATTTGTTAATGTAGCCGGAGGAAATGGAGCTTCAACATCAGGAACAAATCTAATTTCAACAAATTCCGGAACAATTTATCTGACCGGATCTTTTTCCAATGAAATTGATTTCGATCAGAGTTCAGGGAGTTTGCTTCTGAATTCCCCGGTTAAATTATCATTTTTTATTGCTTCCTACTCTAGTTCAGGAAATATTATAAATTCATTTAAGGCAGAAGAATCGTCGGCTGGCGGCTTTGATCAGGCTACCAAAGTCCATGTAACGCCTTTAAATCATACCTACGTTGCAGGTAAATTCAGCGGTACAATTGAAGTCACTTCTCAGTCAGGTTCCATTATATTAAATTCTTCCGGAGGAGAAGAAGCAGTGGTATTTAAATATGACGAAACAGGGAATTTGATTCATGCTTTTAAAATTGGTGGCACCGGTAATGACCGGATCAATGCAATTATTTCTGATTCTTCCGGTAATATTTATATCGCTGGGGCATTTTCAGGAACAGTAGATTTTAATCCCGGAGCCGGTGTTACAAATTTAGTGGCCGCTGGTGGTGAAGACATGTTCTTCGCAAAATACGATGATAACGGTTCACTTGTGTGGGCCCGCAAAGCCGGAGGAAGTGGAAGTGATGGCGCAAACGGTTTAACATTTGATGGAGGAAATAATTTGATTGTAACCGGATATTTCAGCAATACAGTTGATATGAATCCTGCTGCACCGGTAAATAATTTAGTCTCTGCCGGTAGTGCCGATTTTTTCATTGCTACTTACAACACTTCAGGAGTTTATGTTTCTGCTATCAGGTATGGTGGAAGTGGTCATGACAGTGCTTCAGATATTCTTTATGATGCCACTACCGGTTCATTTGCTGTTACCGGAAAATTTACCGGATCAGTTAATTTTAATCCCGGAGGCAGTGCAATGAATTTAACTTCTTCCGGAGGAGTTACAGGCTCAGATGCTTTTTTTGCAAGATATAATTCTTCCGGCGCATTAATCTGGGTTAAACAATTAGGCAGTGCTGCTAGTTCAGCAACAATTAATTCTATGCAATTCATTCAGGGTGTAACTTCTGAACTCTTGATTGCTGGTTTTGCTCAATCGCGCAATGGTGTAGATGGAAACCTTGATCTTGATCCCGGAATTGGCAGCGATAATATGTCGGTTCAAGGAAATGATGTCAAAGATGCATTTGTCGCACGCTTTGTATTTGGAAATTCAGGGAATACAGGAAATTATATTTGGTCGGGCAAATTTCAGTCAAATTACGATGAAGAAATTACAAATATTGCTGTTGACCGGTTATCTGAAACATGGTATGCTATTGGAAATTTCAATGGTGAAATTGATTTGAATCCGGATGCGGTTTTCACTTCACTTTATACTCCCTCAGGTGCCTCAGATATTTTTGTAATTGCATTTATAGGTACTAGCAATCAGTTCAACTATGCTGAAAGTTTCGGAGGCATCGCGAATGATGCAGGTACAGATATGGCACTAGATGTTAATGACCGGTTAAGAATTTGCGGATCATTCACCGGGACAGCAGACCTGGCCCCGGGAATTTTTTCCAGCACTTCGGTATCTGCATCAGGATCTGCCGATGGATTTCTGATTGCATTGGGAGATCTGTGCGAACCAGTCGATTATCAGGGTTCATCTCAAACGATTACCATTTGTCAGGGCAAAAATTTTACCATCACGGCAATAAACGGGAATCAGATATCATTTTATGATGCTTTATCCGGAGGTATTTTATTATCATCAGGATCCCAATTCACTACTCCTGTATTACAATCCACAACTACTTATTTCATCGGTGATGATGTCTGTCCGCTGACCCCGCGCACATCGGTAACTGTTAATGTTGATGTAATCCCTCCAGTTTTAGTATCTGCTTCTGGCCCCACAACTTTCTGTGCCGGTGGTAATGTTCAGCTAACAGCAAGCACTGGGAGTTCGTATGCTTACCAATGGAAAAAATATGGTAATCTGATTTCAGGTGCTTCTGATACTGTTTATGCTGCATCGGGGACTGGCACATATAAAGTTACTGCTACTTCTTCATCCGGATGTTCCCGTAATTCCGGAAATACTTTTGTTGTTGTAAATCCATTACCACCTGCAAATATTACTGCAACCGGCAATACATCATTTTGTGTCGGCGACAGTGTAAAACTCGAAGCGAATAGTGCAACAGGTTATTCGTATCAATGGAAAAAGTACAGCAATGATATTGCAGGTGCCGTAAGTCAGCAGTATGTAGCTCAAGCAGCAGGTCAGTATAAAGTCAGGATAACAGATGCAAATGGTTGTTCCAGAAATTCGAATTCCATTTTGATTTCTCTTTTGCCATCACCACCTGCTTCAATATTTGCAGGCGGCGCGCTTTCTTTTGTGATGGTGACAGCGTTTTGCTGCGTGCTAATTCCGGAATAGGAATAAGTTACCAATGGCGCAAAGGTTCATCTTATATCGCCGGGGCAACATCTGATGAGTATTATGCAAGAACCACAGGAAACTATAAAGTGACTGTTACAGGAGCAAATGGCTGCACTAAAAATTCAAATGTTTTGTCAGTTACTATTGTGTGCAGAGAAGTACATGCTTCAGAACAAAATGATTTATTTACAGTTTATCCAAATCCCGGCGCAGGGAATTTTAATATTAAATTGAACGAAATACCACGTTCTGATTTTGAGTATGTTGTGTTTGATCAACGTGGTGCAATAATAACAAAAGGAATAATAAATGCCGGTAACTTTGGAAGTATCGCTTTACCGCATATATCGTCAGGTGTGTATTTGTTATCGATTTCCGGTGCTGAAAAAAATCAAAATTTCAGAATTGTTTGTATCCCCGATTATCAACATTAGTTTATGGCTTCAGTTAAATTAATTTTTTTTTCAGCTGCAGCCGAAGCCACCGGATTCAGTGAGCAGCAAGTAATTTCAATTGATACAGCTGCAGTGCGAAAAAACCTGAATGAGAAGTTTCCCCAGCTGGGAAAATTAAATTATGCGATTGCTGTAAATCATAAATTAGTTAACGCTAATTTCATACTCTCCGACGGTGATATAGTTGCTATTTTACCACCTTTTTCGGGTGGCTGAGATGTTTTATCTTTTTTATATGTAATTTTGGGAAGCAGCGATTCACCTTCCTGCATTAAATCAATAATTTAGCTCCATGCTCCAAGATCAATTTGGACGAATACATGACTACCTGAGAATCAGTCTGACAGACCGGTGCAACTATAAATGTTTGTACTGTCTGCCTCAGCCTGAACATAGCATTAATGGAATCAAGGGGGAGTGTATTTCACACGGTTCGGATCAAATGACCGCCAATGAAATAATTTCGCTTGCAAAGATATTTATACAAGAAGGTGTAAAAAAAATTCGGATAACGGGTGGTGAGCCGCTGGTAAGAAAAGATGCATCCATGATTATCAGGGAACTTGGAATGACGGGAACGAAATTGGTCATAACAACCAATGGATCCAGAATACATCATTTTATGGATGTTTTTAAGGAAGCCGGGATCAATTCTATCAATGTCAGTCTCGATTCTCTTAACAGGGATTTGTTTCATAAACTCACTCAAAGGGATGACTTTATACAGGTAAAAAATAACATCCGGTTATTACTCGACCAAAACTTTCATGTTAAAATCAATATGGTGGTGATGAACGGTTATAACGAGAATGAACTTGCTGATTTTGTTGAGTGGACTAAAGACGCACCTGTACATGTGAGGTTTATTGAATTTATGCCCTTCCCGGGAAATAAATGGCAACCCGACCGTGTGATACATGCCGGAGAAATGCTGGATATAATAGCCCGAACGCATACCGAAATTATTAAATTGGAAGATGGTGTACACGATACAACAAAAAAATATCAGATTAAGAATTTTACAGGGACATTTTCTATAATCACTACCATGAGCGAACCATTTTGCGGTGGATGTAACAGATTGCGACTGACATCAGATGGAAAAATGCGAAATTGTTTATTCAGCAAAACAGAAACGGATTTGTTGAGTGCGCTCCGTTCCGGTGAAGATGTTTCCTTGTTAATTCGATCATGTTTAGCAGGTAAACATTTCCAGCTTGGAGGCAACAGTGGTGATAATTGGGGTCTTGAAGAAACATCCTCGCATCGCAGGTCTATGATGGGAATAGGAGGATAATTATGGGAAAAGCATTTATGATTTCATTTGAAGAGGCAAAGGAATTAATTCTGAAAGAAATTCCATTAGCGAAAATCGAAAATTATGAAGTGAGTGCCTCCCAGGGTTTGATTGCTGCTGTGAGCATTTTGAGTCCGATCGATTCGCCACCATTTAATCAGGCTGCTGTCGACGGTTATGCTTTCCGGATAAAAGATCTGAAAAAATTTAGAAGCTTAAAAATCTGCGGTGAATCAACTGCAGGAAAAATATTTGACGGCAAATCTGAATCCGGAAGTTGTATTCGCATTTTTACCGGTGCAGCTGTGCCCGATAGTCTCGATACAGTTGTTATGCAAGAGCATGTTACTGTAAGAAAGGATGAGATGATCCCTGATGATGGAAATATAACCAGAGGAAGCAATATTCGTTACAGAGGTTCACAAATCAGAAAGCGTGAGATTGCCATTCCGAAATTTGAGAGAATATCATCCGGAAGTATTGGTCTCTTATATTCACTTGGGATAACTACCATTCGTTGTTTCAAAAAACCGGATATTGCAGTTATTGTCACAGGGAATGAATTGATTGCTCCCGGAAAAGATTTGCAGGAGGGCACTATTTATGAATCCAATTCTTTTATGCTAAAGTCGGTTTTAAATGAACATGGGTTTGAAGATATTTCCATTTTTCATGCTGCTGATAATTTGCAGAACACAATAGACATTTTTAAAGAAGCTTCAAAGGAGCATGATTTTGTTTTGTTTACCGGTGGTATAAGCGTTGGCGATTATGATTTTGTCGGGAAAGCACTCAGCAATCAGAAGGTACAAGCGGTTTTTTACAAAGTAAAACAAAAACCTGGCAAGCCAATTTATTTTGGTATGAAAAATAAGAAAGCAATTTTCGGATTACCCGGAAACCCTGCTTCTGTGATGGTTTGTTTTTATGAGTATGTGCTGCCTGCCTTATATCGTTCAATGGGTTATCCGACGCCATTTGCGAAGGAAATGCAGTTGCCTGTCAATGGTAATTATTCTAAAAAAAGTGGTATGGTTCATTTTTTACGAGCTTACACCGACCTGAGAACAGTGACTATTCTGGAAGGTCAGGAGTCCTATAAACTGCTTTCGTTTTGTAAAGCAAATTGTATAGTGGTAATTGATGAAGAAGTTGTTGAGGTCAGAGAAGGAGATATCGTTCGGGTTCAAATGGTGAATCATTTAAACTAGTAACATGATGGATGTAGTTCTAAGTTTTCTTCCGCTCATTTTCTTTTTGATAGCCTTGCTCTATTCATCAGTTGGGCATGGCGGAGCAAGCGGCTATCTGGCAATTATGGGATTGCTTCATATGGTTCCTGAAACTATGAAACCTGCCGCCTTACTTATGAATGTATTTGTTTCTATGATAGCATTCATAAGATTTAGTGGAGTAACAGAATTGCCAAGGGGATTTTTTATCTCTCTGGTTGTCGGTAGCATGCCTGCAGCATTTTTTGGTGCAATGATTCCGGTTTCTGATGAAGTTTACCGGAAAATTTTGGGTGTGATGATTTTAATTGCTGCCATTCGGTTAACGGGGTTTTTTAATGTGCCTGAAAGGGTTATTCAGGTTCCGGAAGGATATATTGCCGTTCTTGTTGGTTTAGCTATCGGAATAGTTTCTGGAATCACTGGCATTGGTGGTGGAATTGTTTTAAGTCCGTTATTGTTAATTATGGGTTGGGCGGGACTCAAACAAACTGCACTCATATCGGCGTTATTTATTTTTTTAAATTCCATTTCCGGCCTGTTAGGTTTAGCAATGACCGGATTTTTACCTGATATGGAGATTCTTTACTGGACTATTGCGGCTTTTTGTGGTGGACTGGTAGGCTCCTGGATTGGTAGCAGAAAGTTGCCTCCGGCAATGATGAAAAAAGTGCTTGCCATGGTCTTGATATTTGCCGGAATAAAGCTTATCTTGCAGTGAAATGTTAAAATTGTCAGATGCTACTGCTGTCCTCCTTGCCGGTGGGAAATCTTCCCGGATGGGCAGCGATAAAGGATTGGTAGAATTCCGAAAAAAACCAATGGCATCCCATATTCTGGAAGTACTTAAAACACTTTTTTCGAATATTATTTTAATAAGTAATAACGATAGTTATAAGGATTCAGGATATCAGGTTTTCCCTGATTCTATAACTGATAAAGGACCTGCGGGGGGGATTGTTTCGGCCATTGAACATGCAAATTCTGAATGGATTTTTGTAGTAGCCTGCGATATGCCTTTCATTACTATGGAAGCAATTTTAAAATTGTATGATGCTAAAAACGATTCTGAAATTTGTCTGCCCTTAACAAAAGATGGAATTGAACCATTATGTGGCTTTTACCATTCTTCCATTCACAAAAAGTTAGTTGAATTGATACATAGCGATATTTTAAAAATGCAATTGATCGTTAAGAAGTTCAATTTAAAGTTAGTTGAGTTCGATTACGCTGAAAAATTATTTCTGAATTTTAATACCAGGGCAGATCTTGAAGCCTGGAAAGAATATGGAGCTTAACGAACAGGAAAAATTACGCTATAGCCGCCACCTGATGCTGCCTGCATTTGGCAGTGGTGGTCAATTGCTATTGAAACAAGCTAAAATATTGGTTATAGGAGCTGGTGGACTAGGATCGCCGGTATTAAGCTATCTGGCTGCTGCAGGAATAGGAATTATAGGAATCGTAGATTTTGATATTGTTTCATTAAGTAATTTGCAACGGCAGGTTTTATTTCAAACCAATGATGTAGGCGCGTTAAAATGTGAAGTTGCTGCAAAGCATTTGCAGGCAATTAATGATCATATTTCAGTGCTCACTTTTCCTGAAAGATTAACCAATCAGAATGCCGATGGTATCATCCGAAATTTTGATCTGATAATTGATTGCACCGATAATTTTGAATCCCGCTACCTGATTAATGATGCTTGTGTGTTGCTTGAAAAACCTTTTATTCATGGTTCGGTAAACCGGTATGCCGGTCAGTTTGCGCTGTTCAATAATGTACTTGAGAATGGAAAACGTGGGGCAACATACAGATGTATTTTCCGCATCCTCCTGAACCCGGAAGTGTACAAAGTTGTCATGAACAAGGTGTATTAAATACTTTACCGGGCTTAATTGGCATGATGCAGGCTCATATTGCACTTAAGTGGCTTGCAAAAATCGGAACATTTGAAAGAACAATGCTCCACTATTTTGATGGCAATTCATTTGATTGGAATCAAATTGTGATAGAAAGAAATGATCAGAGTTGGCCTGGATTTCCCGTTGATCTTCCTGCGTTTTTAAATTACAATTATGAAGATTACTGTTCCGAGTACTCATCACATCAGGAACTAAATTCCAACAACCTGAAGCATTGGATGGAGCTTCAGCAAACTACTCAGATAATTGATGTGAGACAACCCGGCGAACGGCCAGTTATAATTTCCAACCACGTAAAATTAATTCCGTTGGAACAACTGGAAGCAAAGGCCAGTGATCTGCGGCCTGAAATACCAACTTTGCTGGTTTGTGCATCCGGATACAGAAGTAAAATAGGGGCAGATATTTTGTTCAAGAAATTTGGGTTTGCTGAAGTCAAAAGCCTGGTCGGAGGCGCACAAGTATTAAACGAATATTTAAAGGGGGAAATGCCATGAAAGAACACAAGAAAAAAGAGGTTTTTATTGAAGGGCCGGTATCGCCTGAGAAAATTGCAACCAGTATTGCCGGACACAGTAACCAAACAGGAATAGGCGCTCATAGTATTTTTTTAGGTCAGGTAAGGGCTGATATAATTGATAATCAGGAAGTTATTGCAATAGATTACACTTGTTACAAAGAAATGGCAGATGAGATACTCTTTTCTATCAGGGAGGAGACTTTTTCAAAATTTCAATTATCTTGCATGCATATTTATCATTCTTTAGGACTGGTGAAGACAGGAGAAATTTCATTGTTTGTCTTTACTTCCTCACGTCACCGTAAAATGGCTATTGATGCTTGTGCATTTGTAGTTGAAGAGATTAAAAACAAGGTCCCTGTATGGGGTAAAGAAATATTGAATGATAATTCCCATTCCTGGAAGCAAAATACAAGTACCAACTGAACAACCAACTTATGATAACCACTGAAAATCTAACTGATCTTGAAATTGCAACACGCGCTGATATTAAGTCAATTCGTGATATTGCCAGAAAACTGAATATTGATACAGAGTTATTGGAACAATACGGAAAATATAAAGCGAAACTTCCACTTTCCATCATTGATGAAGCGAAAGTAGCGAAGTCGAATTTAATTCTTGTATCGGCAATTAATCCAACACCTGCAGGGGAAGGAAAAACTACTGTTTCGATAGGACTGACAGACGGATTGAATAAAATCGGGAAGCAGGCAATGGTGGTTCTGAGGGAACCATCGCTAGGACCAGTGTTTGGAATGAAGGGTGGAGCTGCCGGAGGTGGATATTCTCAGGTAATACCCATGGTCGATATTAATCTGCATTTTACAGGTGATTTTTCTGCAATTGAAAAAGCGAACAATTTACTTGCCGCTTTAATCGATAATAATATTCAAAGCAAATCACGCACACTGAATATTGATCCCCGTACGGTGGTCTGGAAGCGTGTAATGGACATGAATGATCGCGCACTTCGTCATATTATCATTGCAATTGGCGGAAGTTCGAATGGTATTCCCCGTGAAGATGGATTCAATATTACCGCTGCTTCTGAGGTAATGGCAATCATTTGTCTGTCGAAAGATTTCAGTGATCTGAAAAAACGTCTTGGAAATATTTTCATCGGATACACGTTTGATAAGAAACCGATTTATGCACGTGATCTGAAAGCAGAAGGTGCCATGGCTATTTTGCTCCGCGATGCCATTAAACCCAATCTGGTTCAAACACTGGAAGGAAATCCTGCAATCATTCACGGCGGGCCATTTGCCAATATTGCACAGGGAACCAATAGTATCATTGCAACAAAAACTGGCATGTCACTATGTGATTATGTTGTAACAGAAGCCGGATTTGGTGCCGATTTAGGAGCTGAGAAATTTTTGGATATTAAATGTCCCGTAGGTGGCTTAAAACCAAAAGCGCTCGTACTTGTTGTTACTGTAAGAGCACTTCGTCACCATGGCGGTGCTAAAAAGGAAGAGTACAATACACCTAACATGGAATATATTCGTAAGGGTTTTCAGAATGTTGCCAAACATATCGAGAATTGCAAGAAATTCGGTTTGACACCCGTTGTTGCAATCAACAGTTTCTTTTCTGATTCAGATGAAGAAGTGAAATATATTGTTGATGAATGTGCAAAAGTTGGTGTTCAGGCTGTTTTGTCGAAAGGGTGGGGACAAGGTGGTGAAGGCACTAAAGATCTTGCCAAAGCCGTTGTTGATGTAATCGAAAAGGAACAAATAGCTATCATCCACTGTATGATTGGAGTCTTCCAATTGATGAGAAAATTAAGAAAATTGCTCTCGAGATTTATGGTGCCGATGATGTAACATATAGTGTTAAAGCAATCAGCCAACTCAAAGAGTTCGTAAAACTGGGAGTTAATGGATTCCCGGTTTGTATGGCTAAAACTCAGAAGTCATTTTCGGATGATGAAAGTAAAACGGGCAGACCAACCGGATTTAAAGTTAATGTCCGCGAATTTGAACTTGCTGCCGGAGCCGGATTTGTTGTTCCTATTCTTGGTGAAATGATGCGGATGCCGGGTTTACCTGCCATCCCTGCTTCCGAAGGAATGGATATTGACGATGAAGGAAATATTACAGGACTATCATAATGTGCTGGTGTATTTTCTGATTTCAGAATATCATAAATAAGCTTGCATGAAAACAAATTCTTATAATGGTTTGCTTTACAATGATGGGAATTTTTCTCATGTAACCGATATGCTTGCCATTGAAGAATCTTTATCGATTGCAATTAATGAAGAGCCTTTTACTGTTACCATGCGTACACCGGGACATGAACTGGAATTAGTGCAGGGACTGTTATTTACGGAAGGAGTTTACCGGCAAAGATTAAATACCGATCAACTGCAAATTAATTCCAATGGATTAAAAGGATTTATTACTTCTCTGAATTTGGTTTTACCACAGGAGAATTTGCTAAAAGATTTCGCCTCTTCCAGAAATATTATTTCTGCATCTTCATGCGGATTGTGTGGAAGAACTTCATTCGAAGAAACACTTTCAACCAATACTATTAACGATGATGTTAAGATTGATCCCCGGATTCTGGAATATATGTTTGCCAAAATGTCAGAAGCTCAGCTTGATTTCAGATCATCAGGAGGAACTCATGCTGCAGCAGCTTTTAGTATCGATGGAGAAATGATTGCCATATTCGAAGATATAGGAAGACACAATGCCGTTGATAAAGTAATTGGTTCGCTGGTCTTACAACAAACACTTCCGAAAGCAAAATGCATTACAGTGAGTGGCAGAGTCAGCTACGAAATTGTAAATAAAGTACAAGCTGCCGGAATACCTGTTTTAGCTGCTGTTTCTGCACCATCTTCTATGGCTGTGGAAAATGCTGTTGCAGCAGGCATGACATTAATAGCATTCTGCAGAAGTAAGAAATTAACAGTTTACGCTCATCCGGAAAGAATATTACAAACTGAATTTATTCTGAATAATAAATAAAAGGGATGTCAAAAAATTTAAGTGAATTATCAGGCAGAAAGGGACTCGAAAAGAATCTTTTTGAAGAGTATGGTAATGCATCAGCTGCCACAGGCACTCCTGATTTAGAAGATCTGGAGAGATTGCGTGAGGAATTTCTGGTAGGGAAGTCTTATGTATATGGCGCTGTGTCATTTTATGATTTCTTACGTCCTGAAAATAAAGGAAAAAAAGTTTATGTCTGCAATGGCAGTGCCTGTATGACTGCCGGAACGCAGACCAAATTGCATTCTAAACTGCAGACTGCTTATAGTGAAAATGAAATAGGTGAGATGTGCTGTCTGGGTCGGTGTCATGAAAATAATGCTTTTCATATTAACGGAAAAAATTATTCCGGAAATGATATCGATAGTTTATCTGCTATTCGTACTAATCAACAGCATACTGCTGAGAAATATCATGTAGGAAGTGCAGGGAATCCGATACTCACAGTTGCTTATCCGGATGTGAATACATATTATTCAATTCTTGCAGATGCAATAACACGAAATCCAATTGATTTACTTGGTGAGTTAAAAAAGTCAGGACTTCGTGGTCGTGGAGGTGCCGGTTTTAGTACCGCATTTAAACTGGAGGCATGTCGTAATGCAGTTGATACGTCCAAATTTATAGTTTGTAATGCCGATGAGGGCGATCCTGGTGCTTTCTCTGATCGTTACATTATGGAAGAACGGCCTCATTCACTTTTAATGGGAATGATTCTTGCCGGCTATATGACCGGAGCTACTCATGGGGTGGTATATATTCGTGGTGAATATCCGGAATCTGTCGAAATTATTAGTGCTGCAATCGATGAGTTGAAAAAACACGGTTTTGTTGGTGATAATATTCAGGGTTCAACATTTTCATTTCATTTTAAAGTTATAAAAGCTCAGGGCGCTTATATCTGTGGTGAAGAAACGGCATTACTTTCTTCAATCGAAGGACAACGTCCTGAAGTAAGAGTGCGACCACCATATCCTGCGCAAAAGGGATTATTTAATAAACCAACAGTGGTTAGTAATGTGGAGACATTGGCAAATATTCCATTTATACTCAAAAACGGTGGTCAGGCTTTTGCAGCTATAGGAACAGAAAAATCGAGTGGTACGAAACTTATTTCACTCGACGGACATTTCAATCGCCCCGGCATATATGAAGTTGATATGGGCACTCCTTTGCGTCATGTAGTTGATGTATTAGCAGGTGGATTTAAAACACCTGTTAAAGCTATGCATATTGGTGGTCCGCTAGGCGGACTGGTACCTGTATCTAAAATCGATTCACTTACGGTTGATTTCGATTCTTTTGCCAGAGAAGGGTTTTTATTGGGACATGCTTCAATTGTTTGTATTCCTGCCGATTATCCTTTGATTCATTATATCGAACATTTATTCCGCTTCACTGCACATGAAAGTTGTGGTAAATGTTTCCCTTGCAGGATTGGTTCTACGAGAGGGTATGAAATGATTGAGAAGGCGCGCACTACCGATTATAAAATGGAGCGCCAATTACTTGATGATTTGCTCGAAACACTTGAAGTGGGCTCATTATGTGCTTTGGGTGGTGGTGTACCTCTTCCGGTGAAAAATGCGTTAAAGTATTTCGAACCGGAACTAAGTAAGTATTTTAGTTACAACATTTAAGTAGGCAGTAGGCAGTAGCGGTAGGCAGTAGCAGTAGGCAGTAGCAGCGGTAGCAGTGGCGGTAGCAGGGCAGGCGGAGGCAGTAGGCAGGCAGTAGCAGGCAGCAGTAGCAGGCAGCAGCAGTGGCAGGCAGCAGGCAGGCAGTAGCAGGCAGTAGTAGAGGCAGCAGGCAGTAGGCAGTAGCGGTAGGCAGTAGCGGTAGGCAGTAGCAGTAGGCAGTAGCAGTAGCAGTAGCAGTAGCAGTAGCAGTAGCAGCAGTAGGCAGTAGCAATAGGCAGTAGCAATAGGCAGTAGTATATTTAAGTAGACTGTGGCAGTTGGTATGCGTGATAATTATATTAAATTTTGAATATTATGAAAGAAATTTGTAATTTTAAATTTATAATACATTTTTTATTCACTTTTTTAAACAGATTTTTTTATGGAATCAGGATTCAAGGAATTGAAAGTTTACAACCTAGCTTACAAACTGGCGATGGAAATCTATAATTTATCGAAAAGTTTTCCCAAAGAGGAGAAATATGCTTTGACAGATCAAATCAGAAGGTCATCAAGATCTGTGTGTGCAAATATTGCCGAAGGATATAGAAAACGATTATATCCTAAACATTTTGTGAGTAAAATGAGTGATTCAGATTGTGAATGCAGCGAAACTTTAGTTTGGTTGGATTTCTCCAGAGATTGCGAATATCTTACATTCAGTAAATATCAGGAGCTTTGTCAACAATATTCAGAAGTTGGAAG
Organism: Bacteroidota bacterium; assembly: GCA_016713525.1. Classification (GTDB taxonomy): domain Bacteria; phylum Bacteroidota; class Bacteroidia; order AKYH767-A; family OLB10; genus JADKJB01. Next base: position 631,456 of record JADJOZ010000033.1, read on the forward strand.
AATGTTAGGCTATCTGATCAATAATCCGGAAAAATTTGCTCCACGAAAATAAGTTTTAATTAAATTTAATGTTATTCATGAAATGTTCTCAACCTATACCTGCCAATTGCCGCTGTCACCTGTCATCTGCCGCTGCCAACAGCCTACTGCCGCTGTCACCTGCCGCTGCCAACAGCCAACTGCCGCTGTCACCTGTCATCTACCGCTGCCAACAGCCACGTGCCTCTGACAAAATTCCTTGGTAAATAAATATCATCATTTTAAGGATTAATACAATGGATAAAATAGCATTTATAAACGATAAATCATTTCTCATCCGGGACGGTGAAACAATTCTTCAGTTTGTTAGAAGAAATTTCGGGCATGATTTTGTTCCCACTCTTTGTGATGCTCCAAACCTTGATCCTTTTGGTGCTTGCAGAGTATGCAGTGTTGATGTAGCATTGGTACAGGGAGGTCCGGCCAAAGCTCAGGCATCGTGCCATACTCCGGTGGTGGCTAATTCTTACATCTACACCGATTCAGCCCGCATAAAGAGATTGCGAAAAAATATTATTGAGTTGGTGCTCACAGATCACCCTTTAGATTGCCTAACCTGTGAAGTGAATAATAATTGTGAACTTCAAACTGTAGCGGCAAAAGTTGGTGTGCGTGATGTGCGTTATCCGGAAGGTAAAAATCACCTGGACAGAAAAAAGATCTGAGTCACCCTTACATGACTTCTGATTTATCGAAGTGTATTAATTGCGGAAGATGTGTACGGGCCTGTGATGAAGTTCAGGGCGAATTTGTTTTAAGTATGGCCGGGCGTGGTTTCGATAGTCACATTATTAAAAGTTATAATGATTCATTTTTCGAATCCGATTGCGTGAGTTGCGGTGCTTGTGCGCAAGCCTGTCCGACCAGTGCAATTTCGGATGTTTTTGAATCGAAATCTATTGCTGTTGATAAGAAAGTACGAACTATTTGCACCTATTGCGGAGTTGGATGTAATTTGGAAGTTGCAGTTGCTGATAATAAAGTAAAGTCTATTCAGGCGCCCTATGATGCTGATGTAAATACAGGACACACTTGTTTGAAAGGCCGGTTTGCTTTTTCTTTCTACAACCATCCCGACAGGTTAAAAACACCTCTCATTAAACGGAATGGAGTATTTGAACCTGCAACATGGGATGAAGCCTATGATCATATTGCAAATGAACTAAATCGCATTAAAGCAACTCATGGTCCCGATGCAATCGGTGGAATTTCATCAGCCCGTTGTACTAATGAGGAAAATTATCTCATGCAAAAATTTATTCGTGCTGTAATTGGAACCAATAACATTGATAGTTGTGCACGAGTTTGTCATTCACCAACTGCATTAGGTATGCAACGAACATTCGGAACAGGTGCTGCTACCAATTCTATCATCGATCTTAAGTATACCGATTGTATTCTGGTTATTGGTGCTAATCCAACTGATGCACATCCTGTAACCGGTGCGAAGCTTAAGCAATTCGCTATGAAGGGTACTGCCATTGTAATTGATCCCCGGCGCACGGAAATGGCTCGGTACGCTAAACATCATCTACAGCTAACACCAGGTACCAACGTGGCTTTGCTGAACATGATGCTATATTACATCATCACCGAAAAGCTTGAAGATACTTCATTTATTGAATCAAGAACAGAAGGTTACCAGGAATTTAGGAATCATATACTTTCTCTCGACATTGCTAATCTGGAAAAAGTTACCGGTGTTGACCGTATGCAGGTAAAGGCTGCTGCAATCGATTATGCATCGGCACGAAATGCTATGTCGTTCCATGGATTAGGAGTTACAGAGCATTCACAAGGCACTTACACAGTGATGTTGATTGCAGATCTGGCTATGATTACCGGGAACATTGGTCGCCGTGGTGTTGGTGTGAATCCTTTAAGAGGCCAGAATAATGTGCAGGGTGCAGCCGATATGGGTTGTCAGCCACATCAGGGTGCGGGTTATCTCGATAGTTATGATCCGGAAATAAATAAAATGTATAGTGATTTTTATAAAGTGAAAGTACCTTTTTCAAAAGGAATGAAAATCCCTGAAATGTATGATGCCTCTATAGCCGGTAAGCTAAAAGCTTTATGGTTAATGGGTGAAGATAATGTGCAGACAGATCCAAATACCCAGCATGTTATGAAAGCAATGAGTAATCTCGATTTACTTGTTGTGCAGGAATTATTTATGACAGAAACAGCAAAAATGGCTCATGTTATTTTGCCTGCTTCATCATTTCTTGAAAAGAGTGGTACGTTCACCAATGGTGAGCGTCGAATTCAAAAGGTTCAGGCAGTAGTCCCACCCATTCCGGGAACTAAACCTGATGGACAAATTTTGGTGGAGATTATGAATAGAATGGGGTATGCACAAGCACCTTGTGATCCTGATACGATGCTTGAGGAAATTTCAAAGATAGTTCCGTTTTTTGCCGGTGTAAAGTGGTCGGAACTTGGAGACAATGGAAAGCAATGGCCTGTATTACCTGATGGTTCCGATACGGAAATTTTGCATGTGGAAAGTTTCAAACGTGGCAAAGGAAAGTTTCAGGTAGCAACCTGGAAGGAATCAGAAGAAATTGTAAATCATGGAGCAGAGTTTCCATATATTCTCACTACCAACAGAGAGCTGGAGCACTACAATTGTGGTGCCATGACCCGTCGCACCGGAAATGTTGAAATTCTTACCGATGATGTACTTCTGATTCATCCTGCCGATGCTGCTAAACATTTAATTAATGACGGGGAGATGGTGTGTGTTATTTCAGCGAGAGGGAAAATTGATGTGAAGGCAAAAATTTCGGATCAGGTTAAAGAAGGCATCCTTTCTTCTACATTCCATTTTCCGGATGTAAGAATGAATGATCTTACCTCAAGTGTAAGCGACAGTGAAGCGATGTGTCCGGAATACAAAGTTGTTGCTGTGAATATTCGTAAGAGTAAAGGGAAGTATAAAAATCCGGAGTTGGCAGCAACGCAAAATGCTATTTAAAGCAGATTCATTTTTAGTTTATGATAAACATTGTACCTAAGGTATCAACACATCGTTCAGCTATAGCCGAAGCAATTGTCAGGGTTAGTTCGGCCAACACCATTCAGGCAATCAATAATAAAACGGTTCCCAAGGGAGATGTTTTGGAATCGGCGCGTGTTGCGGGATTGTTTGCCGTGAAAAGAACGAGTGACATGATTCCCGATTGTCACCCTTTACCTATCGAGTATACAAATATCAGATATAAAATTTCCGGACTTGAAATTTTGATTGAAGTTGAAGTGCATACCATTTATAAAACCGAGTAGAGGTAGAGGCCATGCATGGCGCATCGGTTGTGGCATTGACAATCTATGACATGTTAAAACCTATCGATAAAGGAATTGAAATTGCACAAATCAGACTTCAATCAAAGAAAGGTGGTAAGTCGCAGTTCGCAGATAAGTCAGGTGCAGGTTTGCAATCTGCTGTTGTGGTTTGCTCAGATAGCATTTCAGCAGGTAAAAAACAGGATTTTGCCGGAAAAGCAATCATAGAACGTTTGGAAAAAATGCAGGTTAGCATATCGGATTATTCTATTATTCCGGACGAAATAAATGCAATTCAAAATAAAATTAAAAGCCTCTTAGTATCGCCTCTGTCAATGATTATAATTACCGGCGGCACAGGCTTGTCGACTCGGGATGTTACACCGGAGGCTGTTCGTCCATTACTCGACCGGGAAATTCCTGGCATTGCGGAAGCTGCACGTGTTTATGGTCAGCTTAGAATGCCTTATGCCATGCTTTCCAGGAGTCTGGCAGGTTTAATTGGCAAGACATTGGTTCTTGCATTGCCGGGATCAACAAGAGGCGCAGGTGAAAGCATGGACGCATTGTTTCCTTACTTGCTTCATCTTTTTAAAGTGATGGAGCATGAGCCACACGATGGTTACAAATAGTTGAATTAACTAAAGCAGCTTATCTTTCGGCAATATTTATTCTTTCGAAAGTATCATTTTTCAATGATTCCATGGCTTTGATAAAAAACGGATTGATTTCGTTGATCACCTGCCAGTAGGCATCTGTATTCCATAAATCACGGGCAAGCAATGCTGTCAGTTGTACTTTAATGAGTTCTGATGAAACAGCAAGTCCTGCACTATCTTTGGGAACGCCTTTCTTCTCACCAAAAGCAATCAGATCTTCAAACATAGCATCCGTGAGTTTGAAGTCACTTCTGAATTTGGAGATATCCGGATATTTTTTTAAAAGTTCTTTTCTGTTATTGTCAGTGTATGTCAATGCAAAGTCAAACATAACAGTTTTACGGATCAGGTCAGAATGATATTTGCTATTTTTTGTAGTATCAAGAGGCACAAAAATATCGGGCATAATTCCGCCGCCTCCATAAACTGTACGCTTCGATTGTTGTGTTTCATAACGCAGGGAATCATTGAATTTAATACTGTCGGCACTATATAATTCACCATGTTTGAATCGGTTTGAAAGATCCAACTCATAATCTTCATCTCCTTTTTCATAGGATTTCTGTATACATCTTCCGGAAGGAGTATAGTACCTTGCAATAGTGAGTCGCACTGCTGAGCCATCCGGAAGCGGAAATGGTTTTTGAACTAATCCTTTTGCAAAAGAACGACGACCGATAATCAGTCCGCGATCCCAGTCCTGAATTGCACCTGAAACAATTTCACTTGCTGAAGCAGAACCTTCATCAATCAATACAACTAATTTTCCTTTTTCAAATCCACCAATCGGACTGGAAAAATATTCCTGTTTTGGATTTGCTTTTCCTTCGGTATAGACGATAGATTTGTTATCGGTAAGAAATTCATCGGCAAGTTCAATTGCACGGTTCAGATAACCTCCTCCATTGCCACTCAGGTCGAGAATGAGAGCCTGCATGCCACGGCTTTTAAGATCTTCAAGAGCTTTCTTAAATTCTTCAACTGTTGAATCGGCAAATCGGCTTATTTTTATGTATCCGGTTTTTGGGTCTGCCATGTAAGAAGCATCCACACTGAAAAGCGGAATTTTATCTCTTGTAATTTCGAAATCCAGCAGCTGTGATTCTCCCCGGCGGAAAATTTTTACATTTACTTTTGTTCCTTTGTCACCGCGAAGTTTCTTAAAAACATCGTTATTGGTAATTTTAATTCCTGCAACATTGGCGGTGTCGATTTGCACAATACGGTCGCCGGCACGAATACCAACTCTTTCAGATGGACCTCACGGAATAGGTTGTGTAACCATGATAGTATCTTCAAAAATATTGAACTGAACACCAATCCCTTCAAATTTACCTACCAATGGTTCGTTCGCTTCTTTTAATTCACTTGCCGGAATGTACACAGAATGAGGGTCCAGATCTTTGAGGATGGCTCTGATAGCATCTTCTGCCAGTTTGCTTTCATTAGCAGTATCAACATAATAATAGTTGATCATTTGCAATAAAGCTTCAATTTTTCTTGAACCTGGTGAACTTTGTGCGTTGCTAATTGTTGCCGTGCAGATTAGTAGCGCAGATATAAATAAAAATTTCATTCTCATTGGTAAGTTGTATTTGTGGTGAATTATCTGACAAAAATTGTGCCTTAATAGACAGAAATTAAAACTGTTACCGGCTATTAAGGCACATTATGATGCTATAAGGAAATTATTTCCCCTTTTTATCCTGTTGCATGGAAAGTGTTTCCAGGTCACGGTCGAATAAATACATTCCACCTTTATCGTTTCCGATCAGATTCAGCTTATCGAGGACATTTCTGGCCAGAGCTTCTTCTTCAATTTGTTCCGAAACATACCACTGAAGGAAGTTATGAGTTGTGTAATCCTTTTCAGCAAGACAACGATCTACCAGCTTATTTATTTCAGCAGATACATGAACTTCATGTTTCAGGATTTGTTCAAATATTTCCTGAATGCCTTTAAAGCTTGCAGGCGGTGCTTTCAGTGCCGGAACCACGCCGTGTCCACCGCGTTCATTAATGAAATTTATTAACTTTAACATATGAGTACGCTCTTCATCGGAATGGGTGTAAAGGAATTTTGATACTCCATTGTACCCTTTAATTTCTGCCCAGGAAGCCATTGCCAGATAATATTGAGAGGAAGAGGCCTCAAGTTCTACCTGTTGATTCAATAGCGCTTCAATTTTTTTAGATATCATTTGAATAAGTTTTAGTTTAGTAATTTGTATTTAATATTAAGATGCCGGATCTACCCAGTCGCCATGTTCTTTTATTAATTCAATCAATTCATCAACAGCTACATTTGCTTCAATATTTTTCTTTACTACTTCACGACCTTTGTATAAGGTGATTTTTCCCACTCCGACACCTACATAACCATAGTCGGCATCAGCCATTTCTCCGGGGCCATTAACAATGCAACCCAGAATTCCAATTTTCACACCTTTCAAATGGTGTGTACGGGAACGGATTTTTGCAGTTGTTTCCTGAAGGTCGAATAAGGTTCTCCCGCAGGAAGGGCAGGAGATATATTCTGTTTTTGAAATTCTGGTTCGTGTTGCCTGTAAAATTCCAAAACCCAGACTATTCATGGTTTTTTCTGATGCAATCCCCGGAGCTTTCAGCCAGAGTCCATCCCCGAAACCATCCAGAAGCAATGCACCTGCATCGGTGGCTGCATGTAATTGCAATGTTTCTTCGGAAATTTGTTTATAATTAAATTTTATAATTACGGGACTGTTAATTTGTCGAAGCATTAACTCGATAAATATCCGGCGTTCATCAGCCATGCCATGCAAATTGGAAGTATCTGCAATGAGCACCACCGTGTTGTCGTTCTTGATGCGAGAAAGAAAATCGTTGCCTGAATTAAAAATTAGAGAAGCATCCACTGCAACGAAATTGAGGATATCGGATTTTGCAGAGGCGTCAATATATTCATTGCCACAAAACAAAGGATATGCTCGTGGTTGATCCTGATGGTTTAGCCAGTAGTCGCAATTATAAATCAATCCCAATGTACCTGGAATCTCAAATGTCACAGGATTATTTCCGCAATAAATAAAATCGCAAGCCTGATCGCTGAGATTCCATTTATCGCTTTCAACCGCATAATTGTATCCTACTGGAAATAGTGAAGCAGCTGTAATTTTTTCTTTGTGCGAATAATCGGAAATGATTACAGGAACGTTTGTGCCTCCAACGTTAGTTACAGGTGTTGATTTTCGTCTTTGATATTCAAATGGTGAATACGGTAATAGATTTATATGCTCTATTCCTGGAATAGGGGTATGATGGGTTCGGTTTGAATACCGGTCCACTAAGGCACGTGCAACGGGGATTTCAAATTCAGGATCCTCAGTCAGTGAAACCCTGATTGTATCGCCTATGCCATCTTCAAGTAGTGTCCCTATTCCTGCTGCAGATTTTATCCTGCCATCTTCACCTTCACCGGCTTCAGTTACACCCAGATGTAAAGGATAATTCATGCCTTCATCCTGCATTTTAGAAATAAGCAAACGATAAGCCTGAACCATAACCTGAGGGTTGCTTGATTTCATACTTAACACAATGTTGTGATAAGATAAATCTTCACAAATTCTTAAGAACTCAAGCGCCGATTCCACCATGCCGAGTGGTGAATCACCATAGCGGCTCATAATTCGATCGCTTAATGAGCCATGGTTTGTACCAATGCGCATAGCAGTTCCGTATTCTTTGCAAATCTTTACAAGAGGTGTGAACCGTTCCCGGATACGATCCAATTCCGCATCATATGCTGCATCGGTAAAGTCGATCGTTTCGAATTTCTTTTTATCAGCGTAATTACCGGGATTCACTCTGACTTTTTCGACGATCCGGGCGGCCATTTCAGCTGCATTCGGTGTAAAGTGAATATCAGCAATGAGTGGGGTAGTATATCCTCGTTTATGAACTTCATTTCTGATGTTCGCCAGATTTTTAGCTTCATTAATGCTTGGTGCTGTAATTCGAACATACTCGCACCCGGCTTCAATCATCCTGATACTTTGTTCAACCGTAGCGATGGTATTCATAGTATCGGTGGTAGTCATTGACTGCACCCTGATAGGATTGGAGCCACCCATAGGTACCATACCAATTTTTACTTCTCTGGTAAGCTTACGCTGATAGCTGGTCAGACTGTTACAATAAAGGTGTGATAAAATGCCTGTTTCCATTCCTGCAAATTTAGTTTAAAACAATGGAAACTCATTAATTGTTATTTCTACCTGGAAATTGCTGATTGAAGTAAATATTCATCAAATAATCTAAATAATTGAAATACAATATCATAAGAATGCCCGAAAGCTATTTTTCCGGGCATTAATTTTTTGCAGTACTTCTAAAAGATTTTAAAAAGTTATTTTTATTCTTCTTTTATAAACTTCAAAGTTGAAGGTCCGTATTCAGTTACAACCCGAATCAAATACAACCCTGCTGGGATTGATGAAATATCAATTACATTGGCTGTGTTTTTTTCTTGCGAAATGAGTATTTGCCCTGTAGCATTAATAACTTCAAAGCTCAATGGAATTCCACCTGAAATAGTAATATAAGTATTTGCCGGGTTTGGAAACAACTCTAAATTTTCGGTGAGCATTTCATTTTTCATCCTGCAAGGAATTGTCACAGTTACCGGATCCGAGATATCGGTGCAACCTAGTGAATTGGTAACGGCTACTTTGTAATTTCCTGCAAAAGTGGCTGTATAATTTTTGTTTGTTGCTCCTGCAATATCATTACCCATCAATTTCATTGATATGTATATCCGGTGCCATTTGGACCTTTCAGCAACACACTTCCACCTGCACAAAATGTAGTTGGGCCATTAGGAGTGATGGTTGCAGCAGGAGTGCCAAGTACTGTTACATTAGTTGCTGTTGATTTTAGAGCATCCATATGCAGAAGTCACTTCCACTTTATAAGGGGCGGTAGAATTAGCAAACAAGTTTCGGCTAGTTTCACCCGGAATAGCATTCCCGTATTTATACCACTGATACGAGTAGGTTGATCCATAATTCGCCTGCAATTTCACCTGACTTCCTGACAGAATGTTGTTGGTCCGGTAGCGGAAATTGTTGCCGGTGGAATCGGATATAATGAAATGGTTAATGGAGCCGATGTTTTAGAACAGATGGTAGAATTGGTAACCACAACTTTATATTTTCCTGCAGTGGATGCCTGATAAGTTGATGAAGTAGCTCCTGCAATAAGGTTTCCATATTTATACCATTTGTAAGTATTTCCGGCACTGTATTGAGTGTTAAGGTTAACGGTAGAGCCGGCACAAAATCCGGGATTGCCGGTTGAAGTGGTAATGGTAGCAATTGGTAAATTAAAGGGACTTAAAACAATAGCTTCCGAAAATCTGGGGCATCCGGTTGCATTGGTTACTTTAACATGGTAATAGTCATAAAAATTAACAGTAACAGTAAGTGAAGAGCTCGTAGCACCATTTATCGGACCAGAATTGTACCATTGGTAGGTGTATCCGGCGCCGGTGTTTGCCTGCAGGACTATTGAGGTTCCCGGACAAATCACAGATGTGGGAGGATTGGTAATTTGTGCGGGTGGTGCAACACATTCCACATTAAAACCTCCCGGCACCCTCATAGAGTCCCAAATTACATGATATCCTCCTGATGGTGCTGCTGCAGGAATGAACCAACTCACTAACAAATGATCATCATCCGCCACTGATACTATTGATGGATAAATCACGAAATTATCATGTAACATATAAAAATCTCCCGATGTTGATGGCGCTGATCCCGTAGTGAAAAAAGAAACCACTGCCGGTTACTGTAGTAATTACCGTTTGACCTTTTAAACCGAAATCGGGATTGATCGAAATAAATTGTTGTGCCTGCAAGGTGAGGTTCAGAGAACAAACGAATATCAACAATATGAGTTTCTTCATGGCTGTATATATTGGCAATTATGTGAAAATAGAAAAGATGGTTTAAATTACCAAATTTATTTGATGAACCTACGAAGTTGACTGGTAAAGTTCTTCCTGTATTCTTCAAACAGCAGTTTTATTATCTGGTATTTGAAGAATTTTCAGGATGGCTTTCTTTTCAGGTAGCCCTCTTTTACGCTTTAATACGGTTTCCTTGTGGAAATGTAGTGTAGTTTAATTGCATCCGTTTGCTTGCAGAGCGACAAGCGCTTCCTTCCTAGGGGTAATCTCCATTCAGGGCATGCCATTCGAAGTACTGTCGAAGGGTATAAATTTTATGAAAGAGTGAAATAAATTCTTTATTCTTCTTTTATAAACTTCAAAGTTGAAGGTCCGTATTCAGTTACAACCCGAATCAAATACAACCCTGCTGGGATTGATGAAATATCAATTACATTGGCTGTGTTTTTTCTTGCGAAATGAGTATTTGCCCTGTAGCATTAATAACTTCAAAGCTCAATGGAATTCCACCTGAAATAGTAATATAAGTATTTGCCGGGTTTGGAAACAACTCTAAATTTTCGGTGAGCATTTCATTTTTCATCCTGCAAGGAATTGTCACAGTTACCGGATCCGAGATATCGGTGCAACCTAGTGAATTGGTAACGGCTACTTTGTAATTTCCTGCAAAAGTGGCTGTATAATTTTTGTTTGTTGCTCCTGCAATATCATTACCCATCAATTTCCATTGATATGTATATCCGGTGCCATTTGGACCTTTCAGCAACACACTTCCACCTGCACAAAATGTAGTTGGGCCATTAGGAGTGATGGTTGCAGCAGGAGTGCCAAGTACTGTTACATTAGTTGCTGTTGATTTTTTAGAGCATCCATATGCAGAAGTAACTTCCACTTTATAAGGGCCGGTAGAATTAGCAAACAAGTTTCGGCTAGTTTCACCCGGAATAGCATTCCCGTATTTATACCACTGATACGAGTAGGTTGATCCATAATTCGCCTGCAATTTCACCTGACTTCCCTGACAGAATGTTGTTGGTCCGGTAGCGGAAATTGTTGCCGGTGGAATCGGATATAATGAAATGGTTAATGGAACCGATGTTTTAGAACATCCTGTAGAATTAGTAACCACAACTTTATATTTTCCGGCAGTAGATGCCTGATAAGTTGATGAGGTAGCTCCTGCAATAAGGTTTCCATATTTATACCATTTGTAGGTATTTCCCGCAGTTGGTGGAGTGCTTAAGCCAACAGTTGAGCCGGAGCAAAATCCAGGTTGCCTGTTGAAGTTGTAATTGATGCAACTGGCAGAGATGCCCAGGTAATTACCCTTGGTTGAGAAGTATTTGAACAACCTTGATTATTTGTAATTCTAACAGTATAAGAGCCACTGTCAGAAATGGTTAGAAATTGTGAAGTGCTACCATTCAATAAAACACCACTCTTAAACCATTGATAGGTGTAACCAAAACCGGAATTGGTTCCCAGAGTCACAATCTGATTTGGACAAACCATAATATTTGTTGATGGTGAGGAAATAATTGCATTTGGAACGCTGGCATTGTAAACATTCACCGGATCAGACAAATCCGGACAACCTTGAGCATTTGTAATTCTAACCTGATAAGAGCCTGAAGAGGTTGCGCTATAGCTTTGTAAAGTCGCTCCCTGAATGAGTGCGTTATTTTTGTACCACTGGTAGGTGAATCCGGTGCCGGCATTTGCTGTCAGGATTGTTGAACTGCCTGGACAAATATATCGGATTGATGGCGGTGCGATTACACCTTGTGTTGGAATGCAGTTGATATTGAATCCTCCCGGTATTGGGAATAAATATCCCCCAAAGGAAATATCCCAAACAACCTCATAATTTCCACTTGGTGCCGCTGTAGGAATTGACCAACTCACTTCCAGGTGGTCGTCATCCACCACATTAACAAAATTTGGAAAAATAATATAATTCCCCTGATACATATAAAAATCCTGCCAAAATTGACCTGGAGATGATCCTTGGGTAAAGTAGAAAAACTCACTGGTAACAGTTGTATTCAAGGATTGTCCCGAATTAGCAAAATTTGGATTAATAGACAGAAACTGTTGAGCTTTTGCCGGAAATGCCAGGCAGCAGATAACGAGAAGTTGAAGAACTATTTTCATGGTTATAAATTTGGAAACATTGTGAAAATAGAAAAGTCGATTTAAATTACCAAATTTATTTGATGAACTTACGAAATTGATTGGTAAAGTTCTTCTTGTTTTACCTCAAACAGCAGTTTTATTACCTGGTATTTGAAGAATTCACCGGATGGCTTTCGTTTCAGGTACCCTTCTTTCACGTATTGGTGCAGTTTCCTTGCAGGGATGTCGAGTAGCTTAATTGCGTCTGTTTCCGTGCATAGCGACATACGCTTCTTTTCCAGTTGTAATTCTTCATACAGAGCATGCCATTCCAGGAGTAGGCGAAGTGTTTCCTTTGAGGGGAAAGTTGCAAAAAACTTCAATTCTCCTTGTTCGCTTTTCATAAAACGCTGAGGTTATATGCAATAATATGAAAAACGAATAATATCTCAAAGGCTATAAAAAAATAAACGGTGGGCTGGGCGCCCACCGTTCTGGAAAAACAGACCTAACCACAAGTCTAGAAGATCATTAATTTCTTTATTGAAGTGCCAAAGGCATTCGTAGCTTTAATAAAATACACCCCTTTATTGAGCGTATGAACATTTATTTGCTGTTTGCTCACCGGATTGTTCATGATCATAACATTGCGACCATTTACATCTTCAATTTCAACTGACAACAGTTTATTCTGACCAAAGTATTCAACAAAAATCAGCTCTGAAGCAGGTATCGGATAAACGGAGAATTCAGGAGACAAATTGTGTTCATTGATACCGGTAAAATTCTGATCAATGACCACGGCATCTCCAAAAGAGTTGAAGTTTATTTCATCACCGGATGCAGTCACACCAACAATGTCGAACGGTGAAACATTTAATATCATTTTGCCACTCACATTGTCGGTTGTAACAATAGTAACTTTTCCTACAGGACCGCCTCCGGAAATATTAGTATGATCAATCCTGCTTATAGCAATATCAAGTAATCCATTACCGGTATTATAATCCAGCTTCACCATATCTGTTCCTGATGTTCCCAAAAAGGAGCCGGTATAATTGGTTTGCAAAGTGGTGATATCAACTAATGCAGGGTCGAGGTACATTCGGAAGGCGAGGCCGTAAATACTGTCTACATAAGAAGTGATGTCGATATTAAAATCGAGTAACATACTGGTGCCGATAGTATCGGCGCTTGCGGTGATAGTAAGGTCTGCTAATCCGGCAACAGCAGGAGGTGCAGTTCTTAACGGGTGATTAAGACCATAATTCAGAAATATAGCTGTGGTATCTGACCAATCAATTATTCCATTTCCATCGGTGTCGGCATGCTTGTAATTTATTCCTGAAAGGAATGAATTCGGCCAATTTACGGATGGTTGGGCAACCCAGCCGGTGGATGCTCCTACACGTGATGTTCCAGAGGTATTGAAACCAATTCCAACCGAGAGTAAATCATATAAATTAGCAACTCCATCAGAATTCGCATCGCCGGGCCATACCTCATTCGTGTTGCAACCATTTACATAAATCTGATAAGAGAAAGTTTGTGTTCCATAGTAATCGCAATTATCATCATTTACTTTTAATGTAAAGATGTAAGTCTGACTTCTTATATCAGTTGTTGAATGTGTCCATGTAAATGTGCCAACCGGGTACTGTGCTGAATTGTTAGATAGAGAGGCTGAAGTTCCATTGTTTTCCAGAGATATATCAAGTATCTGGAACGGATCAGCATCGGTACTGATGACATTGAATTGAAGCGTGTCGCCGGGACAAGTATTCGTTGTATATATATTATTGCCATTTATACCTGATAATTTTGGCAATGCGTTGCTTGTATTTATTACTTTAAACTGATAATCACGATATACATTTCCAATATTAATTCCATTTCTGAATTCAGAAATTTTCATTGACATTACAGTAACCTGCAATGCATTTGGAGAAATGGTTAGAATCCCTGTTTGTGAATTTAAAAGTGTGGGAATTGATGCAATGAATGGTTGTGCAGCTGTTAAGCCTGAATTAAAAGCAATATTCACAGGATTCAAGCCTACATAATCTCTTGGAGCAACCATTTCATAATGCAAAGAATCACCATCAACATCGTAAGTGTTCCAACTTAATGAACTGGTTGTATTGTTTTGGATCATATTCACCGGAATTCCGGCAAATTGTACAGAATTATTAAATGGGACATCAAGGTTATTTAAGGTTGCTTCGAAATAACTTCCAAAACCACTTGGAGAATTAAGATTAGTAATGGCTGCATTTCGGCAACATTCATTGTAACTAAACACCCAATCGTTACATGGTCCGTTTAATGAAACCACCCCTTCGTAAACTACCCTCTTAACCGAATAAAGAGTTCCCCCGTTACAGGTTGAATTTGATAGAGATGTTGCACAAATCGGGGAAATTTCATCAGGACCTGAAGCAATTGGAAGACTGATGGAGAAACTTTGCGAACACGATTGTGAATTAACTTCTATGAGTGCGGTAGTTGGATTTGGAGCGCCGCTACAGTCGCTGTAATAAGTAAGTTGTATTTTGTAATCATTTCCGGAGATCCATTGGTAGGTAATTTCACCTCCTACAATATGACTTCCCAATGATGTACAAAAACTCGCAGCTATGATTGCCAGTGTAGCAATGCTCAGCTGTATACATGTGGTTAATATGTTTGCGAATTTTTTCATGGCCCAGTTAGTTGTGATAAATCTTCTATCACATTACAAATGTATTTCAGTAATATCAATCCTTGAAATACAAAATATTGCTTTTGTCGAATTCAATATTTTGATTAAAATTATGATATAAATAAACATAAATTTGTAAAATGCTGAAAATTAATATTATGACAGTTTGTTGATTTGATTAAATTTATTACTTTTGTCGGAAATGCATAATTGGTCGAAATCGAAATTATTCAGTATTTTATCTGCTATTAACCCGGCAGAATGGCGGGAATTCCGTAATTTCATTGTGTCCGGTATAGGCGGACCCTCCGGTAAGGCATTGGAATTGTATGAGGTATTGAGCGATTTTCATCCCGATTTAAATGCATGTTCACTTACCAGAGAAGAACTTTTTTCAGGTTTTCCAGGCAAAAGGCATATGAAGATAAGAAATTAAGATATGCAATGACCGATTTGTATAAATTAGCTTGTAATTATTTGAAAATTAAGGCATTACAAATTGATAGTCGATCCGCTGATTTGCTCTTGTTGGAGGAATTGGCAAGAAGAGGTGCCGATAAAGCTTATTTGTCGGAGTATGAATCAGAGACAGTGGTAAACGACATCGACATCGTTAAGGATGCCGGTTTTTATTTTGCACGACACCAGTCGGAATACATTCATATGAATCATTTTTTACCGAGACAAAAACGATCTGATGAAAGTCCGATTGGAGAAGCAACACGTTTTTTAGATAAATTTTATATCGCCAGAAAACTACAAATGCTTTGTGCCATAATCAACGTACAGAATATTATGGCGGTGAATTATGATTTTTTTATGCGTGATGAATTACTTGAACAACTCAGGAATGGCGCATTCAATGAAATTCCTTTAATAGCATCCTATTACCGTGTTTTAATGACCTTAACAGAGCCGGAAAATGAAGTTCATTTTGAAGAACTCGATCATTTATTAATTTCTTCCGGAAATAATTTCATGCACACTGATTTAAGAGATATGTATCAGTATCAGATGAATTATTGCATCAAAAAAATTAATCAGGGACAGGCTCATTATGTAAACAAATTATTCCGGATTTATCAGTCGGTTTTAGAGCGAAAAGTAATTTTTAATAATGGTTATTTATCACAATGGGATTTTAAGAATATTGTAGTGATCGGTATTCGTAGTGGCAATCATGACTGGGTGCTAAACTTTATTGAATCTTACCGGAATTCCCTTCAGTCTAATGAACAGGAGAATGCTTATGTTTATAATCTTGCTTATTATTATTTCAGTATAGGTGATTACCGGAAAGCACTTTCTCAGTTGCGACAGGTTGAATTCACCGACTTATATTATCAACTCGATATGCGTGCTATTTTATTGAAGTGTTATTATGAAATGGACGATGAAGAAACATTTTTCTATCATATTGCTGCCTTCCGCATTTTCCTTAATAGAAATAAAATGGTATCAGATTACCAGAGAACTATCTACAGGAATATGATTAAATTCACTACTGCACTAAAAAAAGCAGCATGGCAGCCCGACAAACTGGAAACTTTACTTCAGGAAATTAATACGGTAAAGCAAATTGCTGATATTAACTGGTTGAGAAAAAAGACAGAAGAGAAAATGAAAAAGTGAAAATGAGGATAGGTTAATTTAATGCTGTTTAACAGGATAAATTTTATTGATCGTCTTTGGAATCGGGAAGTACTTTTAAAATTTCACAGGCCTTACCGGCAGCAATTTGTTCTGCTTTTTTCTTTACAAAATCAGAACCCGTTGAAATTTCTTCGCCATCGATTACCAACCTTACTTTAATCAGTTTATTGCCATTACCTTCTTCCAGTGTTTCGAAGACAATAGTTTTTTTCTCGCGTTGTGCCCAGTTAATAATTCTGCTTTTAAAATTAGAATCTGCCTGTTCAATATCATTCAAATCAACATGAAGTCGAATCATTCTGTCGACAATAAAATGTTCGGCAGCCTTATAACCTTTGTCAAGGAAAATGGCACCTACCAAAGCTTCAAATGCATCTCCAAACATGGATCGGTACATGCCTGGACCGGAATTATTTTTACATATTTATCGAGGCCAATTTTAAATGCAAGATTTTTCAGGTGTTCCTGCTAACCAAACGTGAACGCATTTCAGTTAAAAAACCCTTCATCTCTGAATGGAAACCTTCTGAATAACAGTTCAGCCACAATGGCTCCTAATACAGCATCACCCAGGTATTCGAGTCGCTCATTCGACATTTGCATACCATTAACTGTTGTTGGTGCAACTGACCTGTGAGAAAATGCCAGTTTATAAATAGCGATATTTTTCGGATAGAATCCAAGAATATTCCGGAGAGAAAGAATCAATTCTTTATCACCTGAGAATAACAGGCGGTAAGGCAGCAGGAAGTCCAAAAGGATTTATTTTATTTTCCTGAATATAACAGATGCATTGTGGCCACCAAAACCAAAAGTGTTACTGAGTGCAGCATTTACTGTGCGGTGTTGAGCTTTATTAAAAGTAAAATTCAGTCTGGGGTCAAACTGAGGATCATCGGTAAAATGATTAATTGTAGGTGGAACAATATCATTTTGTACAGCAAGAATGGAAGCCAATGACTCAATTGCGCCGGCGGCACCAAGTAAGTGACCTGTCATTGATTTTGTTGAACTGATATTTAATTTATAAGCATGTTCGCCAAATACACTTTCGATGGCTTTTACTTCACTGATATCACCTAAAGGAGTTGAGGTTCCGTGAACATTGATGTAATCAATGTCGGTAGCTACCATTTCAGCATCATGCAAAGCATTTTTCATAACATTCAATGCTCCGAGTCCTTCAGGATGCGGAGCAGTTATGTGGTAAGCATCGGCCGACATTCCACCACCCATCATTTCGGCATAAATAGTTGCTCCACGGGCAATGGCATGTTCATATTCTTCAAGTACTACTGCTGCAGCACCTTCTCCCATCACAAATCCATCGCGATCGAGATCGAATGGTCGTGATGCAGTTTAAGGACTGTCGTTTCGTTCCGATAAGGCATGCATAGCATTGAAACCACCAACAGCAGGTTCATTGATGGCAGCTTCAGAGCCACCTGCAACAATTGCATCTGCTTTGCCGAGTTTTATCAGCATAAAGGCATCATTTAATGCATGTGTTGAAGATGCGCAGGCTGAAACAGTCGCATAGTTTGGTCCCCGCAAACCATAACGAATAGAGATATGCCCGGAAGCAATATCAATAATCATTTTAGGAATGAAGAAGGGATTAAATCGGGGTGTTCCATCACCTTTTGCAAATGCACTTGCTTCATCCATGAAGGTTCGCAATCCACCAATTCCTGCGGCCCAGATTACTCCAACGCGATCGGGATTAAAAGAGGAGTGCGAAACAACTTTCGAATCTTCAATAGCTTGAATTGCTGCTGCGAGTCCGAACTGACTGAATAAATCAAGTTTACGTGCTTCTTTTCTGTCGAGAATACTGCCCGGATCGAAGTTTTTTACTTCACAAGCAAAACGGGTTTTAAATTTTGATGCATCAAAGCGTGTAATAGGGCCGGCACCACTTACACCATTAACAAGTCCATTCCAGAATTCCGAAACCGTATTGCCTAATGGGGTGAGCGCACCTAGCCCTGTTACTACAACTCTTTTGAATTTCATCCGGTAAAAAAAGGTGTGATTACTTTACGTTTGCCGTGATGTAATCGATAGCCTGTCCAACCGTGCTGATTTTTTCAGCCTGATCATCAGGAATAGCGATATTGAATTCTTTCTCGAATTCCATGATTAATTCAACTGTATCCAAAGAATCAGCGCCCAGATCGTTAGTAAAGCTGGACTCAGTCTGTACTTCACTCTCATCAACACCTAGTTTGTCAACAATAATTGCTTTTACGCGGGTTGCAATGTCTGACATAGTTTTTAGTAATTTAAAGTTGAAGCGCAAAGTAACAAATTTATACTTTAATGATCAAAATATATTCGTAATATTATGAAAAACAGCATGTTGATGGGGCATAAGGAGGTAAATAAGTCCATTTTACCACTTTTTTCTACCTTTAATTGGGGTTTATTTACCTTCGCGGGATGAAAAAACTAGCCATTTTGGCCTCCGGATCTGGTTCTAATGCCGAAAATCTGGTCAATTATTTTTCAAATCATCCCCTGGCAAGGGTTGAACTGGTGATTTCTGACCGCAAAAATGCATTTGTACATGAACGAATGGCACGACTTGGGATTCCTTCTTATTATATGAATAAGGAAGAATTTGAAAATGGCAGCGTTCTGACCTTTCTTCAGGAAAAGGAAATTGATCTTGTTATTTTGGCTGGTTTCTTAAAATTGGTTCCGCAAGATCTCATCCGGTCTTTTCACAACCGAATAATCAATATTCATCCGGCATTACTACCCTCTTTTGGCGGGAAAGGTATGTATGGCATGCATGTGCATGAGGCAGTGGTGGCAGGAGGAGCAACAAAAACCGGTATAACCATTCACTATGTCAACGAAAATTTTGATGAAGGTGAAATCATTGCCCAGTATGAAACAGAATTACTGAAGACAGACACCCCGCAGGATGTAGCAGCAAAAATTCATGAGTTGGAAATGAAATGGTTTCCTGTTGTGGTAGCTCAATTACTGAGCAATGAAAAGCCGCTTTAGCTTTTCACAAAATACTGACTCAGTTTTTTCAAAGGCTTACGAATAGTAGTGAACCAGCCGGGTTTTACGCCGTTTAATTTCCACGCAAGCTTATCTTCCATATTCGCTTTTAACTTCACAAAAAAACTGGTGTTGCTGATTCCACCCATTCTCATTTTGACAATGATCTCAGGTAAATAAGCAATTTTGATTTTTTCTTTATGAATGAAACGAAGCATTAATTCGTAATCTGCTGAAAGTTTCAAATCGAGGTTAAAGCCTCCAAGCCTGTCGTAAACCGATTTTTTAACAAAAAATGTCGGATGAGGTGGCATCCAGCCTTGCTTGAAGGCATCTTATTTATAAGCGCCCGATTTCCAGGTACGCAATACCTTATCAGTATTTTCCCGATCAACAAAAACCAAATCGGCATAAACGGCTTCCAATGTCGGATCAATGGCGAATTGCTGTGCTACCTTCGACAATACCTGATTGTTAGCATACACATCATCGGAATGAAGCATGCCAATAACTTCCCCGGTAGCATGTTTGATACCTTTATTCAAAGCATCATAAAGTCCTTTGTCTTTTTCAGAGACAACCTTATCGATATAAGCTGAATATTTATTGACTACCTGGAGGGTTTTATCTTTCGATAAGCCGTCAATAATCAGATATTCCACATTCGGGAAATCCTGTGACACTACCGATTTGATAGTATCCTCAACAGTTTTTTCACTGTTAAAAGTAATGGTAATAATAGAGATTTTCAATGGAAAAGGTTATGAAGGTTACAAGCTCAATGACAATTAGTCCGGTGATTTCAATTTCGCTTCCTGAAATCATCCGGTCAGTTTTTATACCCTTTACCGGCTGAAAGGGTTACAGCAAAGATATTACTCTTTTATAACTCTTTCCTTTTGGAATACGGCAGGGTTACCCCGATAAATTCCATAAGGCTCTAAATTGCTGCTGGCGACGGAATTAACACTCAAAACCGAATGCGATTTGCAGGTGACTCCGGGGGTGACTGTTGATTTGGCGCCTATCCATACACCCTCTTCCAGCGTAATTTTACCTGTAATGAGGTCGAAACCCGACTTTTTATAATTGTGATTTCCACAGAGCAGCATGGCATCCTGTGAAATGCAAGCATGATTCCCGATTTTAACCGGAGCATGGTTTTCTATCCAGCAACATTCACCAATCCATACATGATCCCCAATTTCCAGGAGCCATGGATATTTGATACGAACACATTGCTTAATCACCACACCTTTGCCGACTTTAGCACCAAACATCCGCAACAGCGAAACCTTCAAGCTGCTTATTGCAGATAAATGATTCAGAAAAAATACAGCAGAAACAACATGCCACAAGGCAAGCTTTAAGGTTGATCCGCCATGCTGATACCAGCTGTTATCGAATTTCGAAAGATCGGTTTTGATTTTTTCCATGATATTAATTTTCGATCTTATTTTCTATCAACCAGTTTTCCAGAACCACACCAATCCAGATATCGGGCCACCTGACTGCAGGATTGCCATCCTGAAATTGTTGCCATCTGTTTAATAGCACTTTTTCATTTATAAATGGACGTTTTGCCAGTGATTGAATTCGGGTTTCACAGAAACTTTTTAAATCGTTTCGCAGCCATTTTTCCCATGGGAAAGTGAATCCCATTTTTTGGCGATGCACAATTTCATCGGGAAGCAAATCACCCATACTTTCTACAAGCAATTTTTAGGAAAGGAAGGAGTTTTATATTCATCGTCTATTCCCATTACATATTCCACCAGTTCGTAATCGAGAAAAGGTACTCTGACTTCCAATGCTGACGCCATACTCATCTGATCAGTATCCCGTAACAAAATATTTTGCATGTAGGTGGTGATTTCGGCAACACTCACCTGCGATAATACTCCCAGATCCTTGTTATTTCTAAGTTCTTCCGAAACAATTTCAGCTACACGGTCGGGTGGCATTGGAAAGTTAAGGAGTTTGGCAATATGATCCGGTGTACTTATTTGTCGCGAT
The DNA here is from genome assembly GCA_016713525.1 of Bacteroidota bacterium. Taxonomy (GTDB): domain Bacteria; phylum Bacteroidota; class Bacteroidia; order AKYH767-A; family OLB10; genus JADKJB01. Next base: position 652,892 of record JADJOZ010000033.1, read on the forward strand.
ACCGGAAAAGTATCGGCGACATTTCCTGAAGGTAAGGAAAGCAACTGATTGTATTTTTCACCCATAATTCCGGGTTTAATTTTCATTGCAACAGCACCCATCATTTTGCGGATTCCAGCAGGGATATTCCACAGCCATTTCTTGCTTTCGAACTGGAGGCTGCGATTGAAAACCGGATAACCGGCAAACAATTCATCGCCGCCAAGGCCGGAGAGAGCCATCGTAATTCCGTTCTCCCTTGTAATTTTAGAAACGATATAAGAATTGGGGCCATCACCACTTGGATGATCGAGTGCGCTCATGGCAGCCGGCAAAGCAGCTAGAAAATCGGCGGGTGTTAATTTTAGTTCTTTATGGTCGGTTCCGAATTTTTCGGATATGATTCTTGCATACTTAGCTTCACTGAATTCACTTTCATCGAATGAAATGTTGAAAGTCTTCACAGGTTGTTGTTGCACCTTACTCATGTAACCAACAACCGCCGAAGAATCGATACCACCTGATAGAAACGCTCCGAAAGGTACATCACTGATGAGCCGACGTTTAATTGCAGCTTCAAATAATTTGCGCACATCACTACAAACATCGCTATATGATTTTCCTTCTGCAGCTTTAGATCGGTTGGCAATAATATCCCAATATTTTTCAATCCGGTTTCCTGCTGTTGAAACAGTCATATGATGACCTGGCATCAGCATCAGAACTTTGTCGATAATTGTATAGGGAGCATGTACTGTTTGATAAGTAAAATAATCGGCAAGTGCATTCCGATTGATTTTTTTAGGAACTTTTCCTGATGCCAGCAGAGATCTGATTTCCGAAGAAAAATATAATACGGAACCATCTAAATAATAATAGACAGGTTTTATTCCTAATCTGTCACGGGCTATGAATAATTCTTTTTTGTTTTTATCCCAAATTGCAAAAGCAAACATCCCATTAAACTGATGCACACATTCTTTGCCCCATTTCAGATATGCAGCAATAATTACTTCTGTGTCACTGCGTGTTTTGAAATCATAGTTATCTATTTTCTCAGGAATTTCCATGAAATTATATATCTCACCATTAAAAATAATTTCAATATTTCCATCGAGACTGTGCATGGGTTGGTGACCGGCAGGGGATAGGTCGAGAATTGCGAGCCTTCGGTGACCGAGAGCTACAAATTCATCGGTATAGGTTCCCTGATCATCGGGTCCGCGATGGGCAATACGGTCGTTCATCTGTTGTATAATTACAGCAGATTGATCTTTATCTTTAATTCCGAAAATTCCAGCAATGCCGCACATAGGGATTAATTATTTATAAATTCCAAAACTGTTGATGACCATTTAGCAGGAGTAATTCGCTCAGCAATTGCTGCACTTTCATCCCCCATTTTAAGTAATTCGGCTGGTGACAGCCTGTCAATTTTTTTCAGCACGGCAACCAGTGATTCTGTACTGCACGGATCATGAAAGAAGCCGTTTTTCCCTTCTTCCAGGAAGGTAGTTGCTGCTCCTGTTGAGGTAGTACAAATAAGCGGAAAGCCGGCAGCTGCATATTCATGGACTACTACTCCCCAATGTTCGTAGTGACTGGGAAGAATAAAAACGCCCGTTTCTGAAATAAATTTTGCCATTTCTTCCGGTTGCACAAATCCGAAGTTCTTAATTTTTGGATGATTCGGGAAGTCGGCATCCATATCACCTTTGCCAAGGCACCACAATTCCCATTCGTTAGGTTGTTCCTTTTGAAACCTGATAAATGCTTCCCAAAGTTCTTTTACTCCTTTGAGTTTGGTATATCTTCCAACAAATATGATTCTTTTCGGGAATGCCTTTTCTTTCGATTTGTGATAAGTTTCAAACAACTGATGATAAAGGTTAAAATCGCATGAATATACTCCTTCACGGATGTTTTCATCCTTAAAACCTAATTTTCGGGCAAATTTTCGTTGTGGTGAACCGGGTACCCAGCAATGAGAATAGTATTTATGAAGATACAAAGGTCCCACTAAAGAAGCCAGATTTTGTTTGAAGGTATTTCTCCACGGATTATCAATGGTAAGAACCGTTTTTGTTTTGTGACGGTAAGCTTTGCACACCGCCATGTAACCTTTATCTATCCAGCCACTGCAAAAAATGATATCGGGATTAATTTCATTTATAAATTTCAGAAGTTGTTCATCACTGAATGATGCGCGTTCATAAAAGTGCAGATTTTCTCCTTCCAATGAAAATTTAAACGGAGCCACAGCATTTACAGGCCACCTTACCACATGCACTTCCACCAAACCGGTAGCAGCCAGTTCCTTCATACAAGCTACAATATAGCCTGCAAGTTCGGTGAATAGAAATACACACTTTTTTAATGGTAACTTCGACATATAAATTACTATCTTAATTAATTTTCAAACAGACGGATGGTGTCTGATAATGTTTTTTTATTGTTATGAATACTGTCGGCAAATTCGTAGGCTGCATCACTCCATTTGTTATACTCTTGCTGGTCCATCAGGCAGGCTTTTTCCAATGCAGCGGAGATGGCGTTGCTGTCTTCTAATTGTAAATCCCATCCTCTGCAGGCATTTTCCAGTTGTCGCCATGGAGTTCGGTTGCTGATAATAACCGGTAAGCCGGCAGTAAAACTTTCAACTATCGCATGACCGTAATTTTCATTCATGGTCAGCAACAGCAAAAAATGATAGCCGGGTAATATTGCTTTAATAGCATTGTTGTGAATGGCGCCTTTGAAATTTACTTTTATATTTTTCGATAACCGAGATATGGCTTCATCGCATTGTTGTTTATAGGACATTTCATCAATAGGTCCATACACATCAAATTCAATTTTGGAAGAACCAATATTTATGGAGCCGAGTGCAGTAATGCATTGAAGCAGGTTTTTAACTTCACTGATTCTGCCGACATACACAAGTCGTGTAAGTTGAGAAGTTTTTGTACGAAATTGTTTCTGAATTTCAGTTTTAGGTGTAATATTTATTGCATGAACAATGGAAGCTTTTGGTCCGAACACCTTCTTGATTTCATTTACTTCTATTTCTGTTGATGCATGAAAGGTGACTTTATTAAACAATCTCATCTGCTTAGCAAAATGCAGGAACATTTTTTTCTTGAGTGGTTTCAATGCCAGGGCGCCTGGACTAAGCATGCCACGTGGAGCAACAACAATTTTAATTTTGTTTTTGTATTTTCCTGAAACCATGAGTGGCACTAAAGTAAACCAGGGAGAAAACATACTATTCAGGTAAACAACATCGGGCATTTGCTCTTCAATAATTTTACTTATTGCTGCATGGTTCTTTGATTTTGCCGAACAATAAAATACTGGTGTTTTATCCTCAAGGATGTTCCATTCATCTGATTTTATATTTTCATATGGAATAGATTCATTCAGATCGGTATTTCCGGTAACAATTCTGAAATCAAATTCATCATGAAGTCTTTGAACCATACTGGAGCACGATTTAATTGGCCCGCCTGCTTTGAAACCGGGCAGATACCAGTCGATGAAAACCAATATTTTTTTCTTAGCTGCAGACATGATATCAGTGATTGCCTGTTTTTTCAGATTCTTCAGAAGCAGGTATTTCTGCTGTTGTTAAAGCAGGGAGTTGTTCACCGGCAAAATCAGATGTATTTGTTGTGATCAGGGTAAGCACAAAAAGAAACATAATATGGAATGGATTTAGTGATCCCATTAGCCAGGCGTCAAAGGTTGCTGAAAATATTACAGCATACATCATTGGAAACGCCGTGTAGGATACGGTAACTGCTTTGAAAACGGAGCGAAAGAATCCTACGAGCCATAGTGCCAGCCCAATTATACCGGTATTCAGCCAAAGAGCGAGGTACGTATTGTGAACACCTCCCTGATGGCCCATTGCACTTAGCATGGTGTAATTGATATAATACAGATATTCATCGAATGAGAATCCCCCTCCAAACATAAATAATTTTATGTCGGAATTAATTTTACTCAATGCAAACAACCAGGCAACCATCCTTCCCGAACCATTTTCAAGCGTATCGGCCCGAAGTGCTTTTGCAAGTCCAAGCGCTTCCAGAATTGTTGGGAGATTGGAGAAAACCACCTGATAAAGCATGGCTGCAATGATTACTGCAATGAATCCGTACCAGTATGAAATCTTGTAAAATTTGGTGAATACCAGAAATATAAAAATGCACATCAGCGTATTTCTCGAGCCTGAGAGTATTGCCGACAGTGCCATGAAGGTATAAATCATTATTAGTTCATTCCGGGTAAACAAATTTGGAAATTTAATCTGCGTACAAACCGTTAGAATGAGTGCTAATACGGTAAATATTCCCAAACCATTCGGATTCCCTAATATCCCGCTGAAGCGGCCTGCCAGAAACACAAAGTTGGGAGCCAGGATTATAAGGGCTATTCCGATCATGAACAACATGGAAACGAACATGATGAAATCTTTCAGGAAGATAGCTCCTTTATCGCGGAATGCTTTCGTGAAATAGGCAGGTATTACCAGATAGAGCAATCCGTATGAAAGCGTTTTCATAAATGCAATTTGCATTTCCGGACTTCGGAATACCACAATAAATCCCCAGATTATAAATGGGATAAATGGAATGACCATGGCATTTTTAAAATTAAATTGCTTTCGGTCGAAGAAATAGAAGAGTGCAAGAAGGATCAGGTAGATGTCTTTAACCTTCTTGGCGAATTCCAGCTGATATTGGCGACTATCGGAAAGGATCAGAATAAATATGAAGCCGATAATTAATTCGGGGAACATATCTTTTCTTTTCAGGAGGATAACAGAAAGCGCAACTACTCCAACAGCTACCGGTGAAGCCACAAAACCGGATGCCACCCAAATGAGCAGCATCACTACAAACTGGAGATTACGTTTCAGGAATTCATTCATGCATCAGGTTGTGGCGTAAACAGTTTCGAACAAACGGTAATGTTTAGCCGCAACTATTTTCCACGTAAAGTTATTTTTCACTTTTTCATAAGATGCCTTTGAAAGATTCTTTCTTTCTTCGGCAGTCGTATGATAATATTTCAGAAGACTTTCCTTCAGAGAATCAACACTATTTTTATCGATTATAAAACCATTTTTGTCGTCAACCATCTCAAGTGTTGCACCCACATCGGTTACAATTATTGGCATTCCATGAGCCATTGCCTCCAGTACTACTGTAGGCATACCTTCAAATAACGTTGGTAAAACAAACATATCATTTGTTTTGTACAGCTCATTCAATTTGTCATCGTCGGCAAAACCAAGGTAGTTGAGATTATTGAAGTTGTAGACTTTTTTGTATTCGTCAAACAACGGACCTTTTCCTACCAGATTGAATACCATTTTATCGCCATAGCCATCCTCATTCAGAGATTTAACCGCTTCAGCAAGTATATTTATTCCTTTATTGAAGGCAAATCGACCCACAAAAAGGACTTGTAAAGGTACATTATCAAACTTTCTAATGATGGGTTCAGGAACATTTACTGCATTTGGCAGTGTAACAACATTCCGGCAGCGACCATTCAATATCCCGGTTAACCGGCCACCCAATGAAACAACATGGGCAGCATTACGGAAAAGGTGGTTGAAAATCAACCGGAAAGGGGTTCCCAACAGCTTATCCTTTAATGAAAGTGTCTGATAAGGTTCCAGACCGTGCGGGTTTACAATCAGGCGTTTCGATACCTGACCGATTCCATGCCACACAGATAATCCCTGTGAATAAATTACTGCATGCGGATATTGAAGCAGAATTTCAAGAACCTGTTTCGAGTAATTGTAGCAATTAACCAAATACCTTTTGCTGGTTTGAACGGGAGCTAAAGCTATTTCCTTTATTTCAGGGTTATTGAAAACCGAATGACCTGCATGTGGATGAATAACGATAAGTTCCAGTCCGCCTATAGCAGCCAGTTCCTCAATCAGCAATCTGGAATGACGTTGCATGCCACCGACTGCGAGCGGGAAAATTCCGTCCGTACAAAAAATAACCTGTGGTTTTGATGATTTCATATTATTCTACCAGTGTTCTGATGCCATCTTCAATTCCTGTTTTGGGTTGCCATCCAAGCGATTTTAGTTTGGTGACATCAGCAAGCAGGTGCATTCTTTCCACTTTACGAACTCTGGCAGGATCAACTTCAATTTCAATTTTTTCACCAATTGCTTCCGAGAAAGCATCTACAATTTCAGTAACTGAATATTCGATGCCGCGACCCAAATTGTATGTATGAATACCTGAAGCAGTTTTGTCAAGCAAAGTATGAACGGCATTTGCCATGTCATAAGTATGAATGAAATCTCTTTTTGGAGTTAGGTTTCCTAATTTTATTTTTCTGTTACCACCTAAGATCTGTTTTTGAATTTCAGGAATCAGGTGTGGATTGGTTTCGTTCGGACCGAAGGCGTTGAAGAATCTGCAGATCACAGTCGGAATTCCGGTCATCATATGAAATTCATTGCACAAATGCTCACCGGTTAATTTCGAAAGTCCGTAAATATCGAGTGGACCAACTACATGTTGTTCGGTTACTGCTTCATCATAAATAGGATAAACAGCTGCTGTAGAAGCAAAGAATACTTTTTGTACACCGGCAAGTCGGGCTGCTTCCAGAATATGCATGGTGCCACGGATGTTGATGTTGCTCGATTCGTATGGATGTTCATTGCAATAGGGGATAAAATGCACCGCTGCAAGATGAATCACATAATCGGGTTTAATATTTCCAATAATTTTAACCATGCGATCCCGGTTAAGAATATCCTCATGAAAAAATTAGTATCAGGAACCGAAATGAATTCGCGATTTCCAAATGAGAGATTATCAATAACAAATATTTCGTTATTGAATTGTTGCAGATGACGGATAACTGCTGAACCGATGAAACCGGCTCCTCCGGTAATTAAGATCTTACTCATAGTATATTGGGCATTTAAATGTTTCAGTTTTTATTCATGAAAGCAATCAGTTTGTTGTATTGCTCCAGTTGTGACTTTTTGGTGAAATGTGTTTCTGCAAGTTTTGCCATACGTAGTTTATTGGCAGATACGGTTTTAGCAAGTGTAATCTGCTGACCGGGTCCGATAACATTTCCGCATTGATGATTTTTCACAAAATCGGAATAATCACCCAGATTATCAGAAATAATTACAGGCAATCCTGCTGCCAGATATTCGGCAAATTTGGTTGGTGATGCTACCTGATTGGTGACACTGTTCTCCCTGTATAATATCCCGTAATCGCCAGCCATCAGTACTTGCTGAACTTCTTTATGACCAACCCATTTGTTGGATACCTGTCCGGGGAAATCGGCTTTCATTTTGCTGATATTCTCATCTTCTTTGGCCAGAAATAAAAGTCTGTGAGTCGGATTTTCTTTCAGTACTTTTCCCAGTATATCTCCCAGCACAGCGAACGATTGCCACCCTGCAGTAGATCCTGAATAAATCATTACCAAATCATTTTTGGCAAATCCTTGTGCAGCTGCAGCATTTGTAATCGCATTGTCGGTAAATTCCGGAACTTCGAAATCGCTGCCCAGTGTGCAGGGAATGACTACATGATTGTTGCCTGCATAACCAAAGGATGTTTTCCAGTAATTCACCAGTTTGGAAGAAACAGCTATCCGGAAATCACTTTCAAGAACGGCTTCTTTTTCCTGTCCGAAAATAGCTTTTTTCATATTCTCGTCGGGAACAACCTGATATTCGTTCCATTCAGCAGCAATGGCACCACGGCCATCCAGACAAACTTTTTTTACCAGACCTGCTTTTTTGAGTCTCAAAGCTATCAGGGTAGCCATGATATTTCTGGAAATAATTTGTCGTTGGCCGGTGAGCAGGCAAATCACACCCACCACCAAAATACTGAACTTCCAATATTTGGCTTTTGGAAGTGCAGGCAATACCAGTGCATCAGGAACTTCTTTCCTGATTTTGCGACGGTTTTCCATGAACTGGTGCAATGAAATGATTGCTACCAGCTTGATTCTGGCATCGGCTGTTTTATTCAGATAATTGCATACGTCGTTTACCTGGCTCGAAAACACGCCGGAAGGCTGATCATTATAGGTCAGGTAAATCATAGGATTACATTTACAACTAAACCAGGAAATTGTCGAAAACTACCAGATTATGGTTGGTGATCATTTTGGGATGGGAGATAAAGTGCATGTATCTGTTCTGATCGAGGAAGTTCTTATATGCACTCATTTTAACAGCAGTCAACAATTCGACTGAAATCCGCTCCCAGTGCGTATCGCTTAAGTCATGACCTTTGTCAGAAACCGGTTTTATGCCATTTAATATTCTTGAAGGTTGTCCCTCGCCCTTGTTGAACGTGTGATCGCCCTTGAGTTTGTACAACAACTTCAGCCAAAGCTTATTTAGCATTAACTTATTGTTAGACAATGGTATAGAGCTAATATTGTACTGTGTAAAGGGGCCATCCGGTTCAGGAATACAAACATCATCGTTGAACCGGTAAATGGTTTTTTGAGGCGCATTGGAGAAATCGAAATATTGAGCATCGGTAAACTGGTAAATACCTCCCAGGACGCTGAATTCGTATTCGATTTTATTTTGAAGAAAATAGGGTTTAAAATCGGAGAATGGTTGAATGCACCAGCCACCGGCACGATAGGCATTTACTTTGTAATCGGGGAAGGAGGGGTGCAGGATTTCTTCGAGGATCTTGACTGATCCGTTGAAAACCATTGCTTTTTCTAAATCAGAGATGTTATGAATTCGGTATTTGGTAGTGTCATTCAGTTGCCACTGATTGGATTTTTCATCGTAAATCGCATCCAGCCAGTGAGGGTGCACATGCGGATACACAAAATGACCTTGTTTGACAAGATCTATTAATTGAGTTGCTACGGTTTTGAAATCAGCAGCACATTGTGTAGAATTTTCTGATTGTTTCTTTAATCTTAGCAAGTAAGTGGTATCGACAAAAAATACGGAGCGGATTTTATGTTTCGCCATGATAGCCATTAACCGGTTGGTAGGCTCAATCATACAATCGTGAATATTGCCACTGCGATTTCCTAAAAATAGTTCATAATCGAAAGTAACCAGCAGTTGCTTTTGCATTTTATTGAATGGGATAAAAATATCAGGAATAGATCACTCTTTTGCTGAGAACGTTGTGATACATTTCCATCATTTCGCTGGCAATTTTATGCTCATTAAAATTTTCGCGGCAATAAGAAATTAGTTCTTTCTGATTGTAACTATTGTAGTTAAGAATGACATGTTCCATTCCTTTTGCCAGAGCATCGGATTCGTGTTCTTTAACGATTACACCTTGTTCTTTATGAACGAAATCCCTGGGTCCTCCGGAATCGGTGCAAACCACAGGGCGGCCACAAGCAAGGCTTTCGATAAGCACTACACCAAAAGTTTCATATTGACTAGCCAGCACAAATGCATGGCTTTTATCGATTTCGGTTTTGACTTCATCGCGCCAGAGTTTTCCTGTGAAATGGATTTTACTTTCCAGACCGAGGAATTTTACATACTCCCGCAACGTTTCATTCATTGGTCCATCACCACCTATGGTAAGATGAACATTAAGTCCTTTATCGAGAAGAATTTTTATGGCATCGATAATCAGCCTGATATTTTTTCTGGGTAACAGAAACGAATTGGTAAAGAACCGGAATGTTTCTTCAGTACCACTGTATGTTTTCGGTAAATAGGAATTGAAGAACAATTCATTTACCAGATTGTGAATTACCTTGAAAGTATTTTCAGGCAGATCAAGTTGCTTTTCCAGATCTTTTCTGAAGTTATGGCTGACAATGAGTGAACCATCAGCATATTCAAATATTTCACGGGCTACTTCAATATCAACTTTATTGTTGATGTATCCCATGAGATAAGCAGTGAGGTGTTCAGTTATGATGAAAGGAATCTTATGCAATTTGGCTATCTGAAAACCAGCAATTCCTGCATGAAATACCGAATGTGCATGAATAAGATCGGGTTTACCAAAATTTTTCACATATTCATCATAAACATCATTCACGGCTTTGCTGTACTGGCGATAACTGAGTCTTCTTAATTTTGGAATTCCGGCTTGAGTTTTAATATTAAAAGTCGGGATTCCTTTGTCCATATAAAAATCGAGGCGTTCCTTATTTTTACTGGAGAATAATTCTCCCGGAGGGGTATATTCAGGATAGATTACACCAACTGTATATCCTTCTTTTTGCAATGCACGAGCCTGTTCTTCAAAGAAAGTTCCTAAAACCGGAGTTTCAGGCGACTTATACCAGGAAGGCATAATTAGTATGTGTAAATTTTTGTTAACCGGGACGGGCATTCCAGAGCAAGGTTTAGGTTATCAGGTGTTCACCTGATCAATTATATCAGATAGTTTATCGTTTCCGGACTTAAGCTTTACCATCAGATCGTAGGCTTTGGCTTTAAGTGGTAATATATCAATTTTCCAAAGGTATCCCTCTTTGAGATCACCTCCAAATCCTTTCTTGAATCGGAATATTCCTTCCAGTGCCGGATTGTTGTTTTTCAACCGAACGCCAACGAAGTCATACTTCTTAACGCCTTTTTCTTTCAGATTGCGCATCATTTCCAGGTTCAGCAACTTTGCTGCGCCATAGAGTTTAGAATCGCCACGGGTTCCTGCATGCGTAAGGAAGGCGCCGTATAATGTATGAATAACAAAGATACCACTAATTGGTTCATCCTGGTCGTAGACTACGCCACAGCTGATTCTGTTTTCACCCAGATAATCATAAAGTGATTGAAAATAGCTGAATTCATCTAAGTGAAGGCCCGCTCTTTCCATAGTACATTTATAAATCATAAAGAAATCGTTCAGACATTCTTTACCGATTTTCACCACCGCGCCATTCTTTTCAGAGTGAGTAACAGCCTTTTGGTATTTAGGATGAAATTTTTCGAGTATTTGTTCGATGGTCTGATTCTCGAGATCGACCACATAAGTTCCGAAATCACAATATTTTGCTCCTTCAGGAATTGCAGAAAGAATACTGTATGGATGAGGCTGCACCAAACGTTCACATCCACCTTGATTTTGTAACAATCTTATCAGTTTAATAAAAATTGCAGTTGTTCCTCCTTCGACAATTCCATACTTTCCCGCAAGGGAGCATATAAAATTTGAGCAGGTGCAAATAACTTCATATCCAGAATACGCAAAGGCATGTAGGCATTCAGTTCTTCATCATAAATGATGTTCACCGTTTCATTAAAATAGTATTTATGAAAACGGGTAAATTCTGATACAAATTGAAAGGGCCAGTTATCACTTATCTGAGATAAAATGTGATGATCAGCAGGCTTAAGATGATTTAATATTTTCATATATCAGATGCTGAAAATAGATTTTTTATTAAGTTCATCAGCAAAAAGCACTTTACAAACTTCCAGAATCCTGCGAGTAGAATCTCCATCCCAGAAAGGTGGAATTTCACCTTTTTTATGTTTGCCGGCTTTAATGTTTTCTATCTTATCTTTTACAATAGCAACATCAAATGGCACCAGTTCATTGGTTCCAATAGTAATTGTTGATGGTCGCTCAGTATTAGGTCGTAATGTTAAACAAGGAATTCTACGGAATGTTGATTCTTCCTGAATTCCACCGCTATCGGTGATTACAAATTTACAATCGGAAGTTAGTTTTTGAAAAGCAAAATAATCTAATGGTTCAGTAAGTATTAGTTTTTTATTATCACGTATTCTGTTCATTAATCCGAAGCTCTCAAGCTTGCCCGTTGTTCTTGGGTGTATGGGGAATACGAGATGCATGCTTTCGGTAATGAAATCAATAATATCGATCAGCTTGGTAAGCCCTTCTTTAAAATCAACTGTAGCCGGACGATGCATAGTCATGAGTGCATACTGGTCTTTTTTAATTCCAAGTTTCGTCAGCACTTCATCTTTCTGAATTTTATGTTCGAAAGCAACCAGAGTATCGATCATGGTATTGCCTACAAAAAAGAGAGCGTCTTTAGGTTTGTTTTCTGCGATCAGGTGATCCCAGCCACTTTGTTCTGTAACGAAGAAGTAATCTGTAATTTCATCTGTCAGTAAACGGTTTATTTCTTCCGGCATGGTGCGATCATTACTTCTTAAACCACTTTCAATATGAGCTATTTTAAGACCCATTTTATTGGCCGTTATTGCAGCAGCAAAAGTTGAATTTACATCTCCTACAACCATCATTAAGGACGGATTGAATTCTTTGGCTACTTTTTCCAAACGAAGCATAATTTCTGCCATCTGTGTATTGGCAGAATCGGCAGGTATATTCAGAAAGTAATCTGGAGTCAATTCAAACTGACGGAAAAATACGTCAGCCATTTTATCGTCATAATGCTGACCGGTATGAACGATCTTAATATCAAAAGGGCTTCCCAATTGCTCGTTCACCTTTTTGAATTGCGTAACCTTAATAAAATTTGGTCTTGTACCAACAACGATCAGAATCTTGCACATAATAGTGAGCAGGTTTAAAGTGTAAAATTATCAATTCCCCATGAAATGAAGGGTTTGAATTTTACGTAAAACGGGTAAAATTGTTTTATTTTTAAAATGATTTAGAAAAGCTGAATATCAGCTATTTACTTCAATTCATCCTGCAAAAGGAGTGCTTCTGTAAAATACCTGACGGCCCAACTTGGGATTTCGTAAGAGCAGTAATTGCCGCTTATGGGCCAGGAGCCTGATATTCCACCCGAAATGGTTGGGGTTTGGGAATCCATCTGACGCGATTTCAGGTAATCTGTTAATAGGTCACCCCTGAGCTTTAGATCTGAATTTCCGGTCATTTTTGACAAATTGTAGGAGGCCATGGCTAAAAGGGCATTTCCCGGCAAGCAGGTAAAGCTCGACTGCGAACGAAACTGTTCATCAATTTCACCTACTAAAAAGCCATCCTTACGTACCAGATTCAATACCGGTACGAGTCCGTTTAGCGCCGATTTTATATAATGATCATTCCCTGTTAATTCCGCTGCCTGCAAGATTCCATTTAACGCGTAACCAATAGTTATGGTGTAAGCACTGGAGGCACTGTCGAAACCATTCCCTCTGAAATAGCCATTTTCACTCTGTAAGCCTATGGCAAATCGTATATTTTTTTCTCCTGCCTCGACGTATTTTGGTTCATTGCAAATTTGTCCGAGTCTGATCAATGCAGCTCCGGTAATTGTGTTGGAACTTAACTGGTGAAAAGTAAACTGGCGCCAGCTGCCATCATTCGATTGTACTTTTAACAGCCATTCCGCACTTTGGATGCATGCATAAAGCACATCTTCTCTTTTATTGGTTTCATAATAACGGAGCAGGTTCCTGATGATGACCCCATTATTGAAAACACGGGGTGGTTGATTCATGAAATCACCGAAAGAGCCGGGGAAAGTACCGTCCCGACGCTGAGTGAGCAATACCCAATTAACCAAATCGGTGGAAATATCACTGGTTCCCATCACATCGTGGTAAATTTCGGGATATTTCTCCCTTATTTTCATAAGTGCAGGGATCCACATGGCAGTAGTCATTGGATAGCCTGGAGCAACCTCATGAGTCATCATGGAATATTTAGCGGAGGCACCTCCATCGGGGAGCAGACTGGCATTAAACCATCTGAGTGACCTGTTAAGATGTGTAGTTCCGGGTTGGGTAGTGTCCTGCTGTTTGCTTTTGAAATCAAAAAAGCGGAATCTTATCTGGGTAAATATACGTTCGAGCATTGGCTGAAAGGAAGCTGTTAAAGCACTTTTTCAACGAGTTCTCTGTAGGAAAACACACCTGATATTTCACCATTCTTCAACTCATAAATCCGGTCACAGTTACGTAATGTGGTGATCCGATGAGCAATTATAAAGATGGTTTTGTTGGTTTCTGATAAGGAATCAATAGACTCAGTAACCTCATTTTCAGTCTTGTTATCCAGCGCACTCGTTGCCTCATCAAAGATAAGTATTTCTGCATTACGATACACAGATCTGGCAATACCAATTCTTTGTCGCTGACCTCCTGAAAGGTTATTTCCCTTTTCGCCAATCTGACTATTCACGCCGGCAGGTAGTCCCTCAATTAATTTATCGAGCGATGCCTGTTTGATGCAACGTTGCAGTCGCTCTTCATCCACCTTAGCATCGCCAAGTGTGATGTTTTCACGAATGGAACCATCCAACAGGAAAATATCTTGCTTGACATACCCGATTAAGTTTCTCCACGATTGTTTTTGAGAAGGTTTCAATGGAGCCCCATCAACCAATATTTGTCCACTGTTTTCACTGTAAAAACGCAACAAGATATTCATCAGGGTAGTTTTTCCTGATCCCGATGAACCAACAAATCCAATTTTTTCGCCTTTTTTTACTTCGAAGGTGAGATTCTTTAAAATCTGTTTATCGGATTTTGGAAAACTAAATGAAATGCGATCGAATTTAATGGAAGTATTAAATGGTACCGGTGCAGGATCGGGATTTTCATTTTCCTCTTTCAGTAGTTCATCAAAAATTTCAAGGTTATAAATGGAAACCTGATTTTTGTTGATATACATGAATGAATTTAAGATTCTGTTCATGGAAGGCATCAAACGATAGGCTGCTGCCGCAAATGCTCCAACCATAATCAAAACATCAGCACTGCCATCGCTTAAAAATAAAGCATACATGAAAATCAGAATAATTCCAAGCAATGCAATTATTTCGTTGGTCCGGATAGGAATCATGCTCAGCAAATAAGCACTTTGCTGAAGCTCTTGATAATTTTTCAGATGCTTGAGATAACGTTTGCGATAATTGTCTTCCTTACCTGCCAGTTTAATATCGATGTAACCACTGATTGCTTCCGTTAAACTACTTAAAGCATAAGGGAAAACATTGTCGATACCCACACCTACGGCTGTTCCTCTTTTTTTAAGAGCAGAATAAACCAGGTACGTTGCGGGTCCGATAGTAACCAGAATGAATCCGAACAGGAAGAGATCGTAATAGGCTATAGCACCAATGATAAGCAATACAATAATAAACTCCGACATAATCATTGTCAGCGGTTGCACGATCCATTGCACATAGCTGGTTGGATTGTACAATATGTTCCGCATCAATAAAGAAGATTTGATGGCTGAGAAATCGAGGAAGTCGAGTTTGTAGTACTTGATGAACTGATTTTGTGTAATGTAAACTGCAATGTCAGCAGTGAGTCTAGCTTGCAGCCAGTTCACAAAAATTCCGAATGCAGTTTTGAATAAAAAATATGCCAGCAGACAACCAATTAAAAACAGTACGAATGATTTATCTGAACTGAATGCAAAGTAATTGTAAACAGCACTCAGGTATTTATTGGTATGGATCATTTTAGTATCCGTTCCTGCCTGAATCAATGGAAGTACAGCGGCTAAACCAACTACATCCATCACAGCAGAAAAGAAAACCAATATACTAAGAGCTCCTATTTTCCTTTTTTGTGCGCCATTGGTGTGTTTTCTGACACTCTTGATGGAATTTATAAAGCTATTAGATGGCTGAACAAAATTTTCGTCACTCATAATTTAATACATCCGGTATTAATCGGATTATTTATAATAACCTCCACCATAACCTGCCGGAATGTTTTTCACATTCACGTTATTAAGAAGGAATACCAAATGTTTCACATTATTTTTTTCAACGATCTGATGTGCGATATCAACAAAATCTTTCTTAGAGAATCCTGCTTTTAATACATAAACATTCAGGTCTGAGAATTTCATCAATGCCAGTGCATCTGAAAGTAATCCAACCGGAGGAGTATCGAGGATCACATAGTCGTACATCGTTTTTAATTCGTTGATCATTTCTTCCAGCATCGGATCAAGAATGAGTTCAGAAGCATTTGGAGTACGTGGTCCGGTAAGTATTACCTGCAGATTTTCAATTGGTGTTTCTTTAATGATTTCACTCAACCGTGATTTACCAACCAGATAGGAGGTAACCCCAACATCATTCATCAGATTGAATGCATTTGCCTGTTTTGGTTTATGTAAATCCAAATCTACTAGCACGACTTTCTTCTTGGTCTTTGCCAAGATAGTTCCGGTATTAATGGCATTAAATGTTTTACCCTCACTTGCAACTGAAGAGGTAAACAGCACCACTTTACTGCTGGCTTTGGGACTGAAATAAGAAAGGTTGGTTCGAACAACACGATAGGCCTCACTGGTGAGTGATTGTGGGAATTTATCCACCACAAGATAATCGGTCTTGGCATCTTTACTTTTACCAATAACACCAATAATAGGAAGTGTGGTGAGTTCGGTAAGATCTTCTTTAGTATGGATGAAGTTGTAAAATATACTTTTCAGGAATATCAAAAGGAAAGAAAGCACTAAGCCAACTGCCACTCCACCAAGAAGTATTTTTTGCTGAATCGGACGCTCGAGACCGGTTGTAATTGCCGGCTCTAAAATACTTTTATCTGCAACAATTCCTGCTTTTTCAATTACTGTCTGAGCTCTCGTTTCCAAAAGGAAGAGATAAATTTTTTCATTAATTTCAACCTTACGGTTAATGTTTACCAGACCTCTGATAGTTGAAGGCATCTGGTTCATAGCCCCTTGAAATTGTCCCAGTTGAGTTGATAGCGAATTGATCTGTACGGTGACATTTCTACGCATGTTCATTACAATGGAAATCAGATTTTGGCGGGCTATTGAAAGCTGAGCCTCTACTTCTTTAACAACTGGACTGCTGGGAGTATTACTGAATAAAAGGTTTGTTTTACGTTGTTGTAAAGCGCTTAATTCTGTGAATGCAGAACCCATAGCTGGGTCAGGTGCGTCACCAAGCAGGGCAGGACTGATAGCGCCACCATCGGTTCCTGAGGTAAGCTGCTCATATAAATAATCAAGTGAACGCAATCGAATACCCAGTTGGGCACGTTGCGTTTCAAAATCAACTTTTTGTTGCAGATAAACTCCCTGTTCGCCTTCCGGATTTACAGCATTCCGGGAACGCTGAAATTGCTCCAAATTTGATTCCACACCATTCAGAATGTCCTCAACTTCTTTCAGCTGACCATCAATAAATGCTAATGTGTTTTCATTAATTTCCTTCTGAACAGAAACGGAATTTTCCAGGTACATTTCAGTCAGTACCTTCAGGAAGTCGACGGCTTTTTCTGGTACTTCATCTTCAATGAAAGCTTCAATAACAGTGGCTTCTTCACCCATTGATAATTGTAGCGTTTGCTTATACTTTTTTACCAGATAACCCCGGTCGTTAATGCGGAACAGATATCTTGTTTCAGCAAGATTTACGGAGTTCTTGCCAACTATCGTTGAATCACTGTTTATGATGAGTGAAAATTTATCGTTCACAACAGGCTCACCGAATTTGTGAATTTTGCTGTATTTATAAGCACCAAACTCTAAAGTCAGTTTGTACTTCTGTTTATCAAGAATATTTACAAAGAAAGGGGCTCCATAAAATGTTGCATCCAATACTTTGCCATCAACTAAAAATGGTTTGCCTTTGTAGATTTCACCGGTTTTAATACGACCTTCAATAAAATAGGAAATATCAATATTGAGTTTCCCGATTACATCATTTATCAGACGTGATGATGACAGTACTTCAATTTCGTTGGCAATTTCATCTTTTGAAGGGCCGGTCGATAATGAGGCACTGAGGGCATCTTTGAAAGCGTTTTTCTGAGGTTTAATCAGAATTTCGGCCGTTGCTCCGTAATATTTGGTGGCTTTGTATAAATAAAAGATCGATCCGCCTATACCCAGGCCCAGGAAAAGAACAAACCAATACCAGTTCTTTAGAACCAGTGAAATGGTCTTTTTAATGTCCTTTTGATCAATGATAGCGCTGCTTGAAACGGGTTTGCTCATGAATAATAATGATTTTACTGATTTTCTTAAACGGGCTTATACCGTAATTTTGGTAATAAAGTTATGTTTTAACAGGTTATATTTTATTTCCCGGAAAGGGAATTTTCTACTTAGTTTTGCACAAAATTAACAATTCGGAAGGAGAGAAGGGTATTAGCATCAAATTCATGTTCCAAAAGGTGCAAAATTGCAACTATTTGAAGGGCATTAACGTTTGAAACTAATATTTATTGAACCAAAAACCGAATTTCCAAGCAGAAACTCATGAAAACAGCATTAATTACAGGTATTACAGGTCAGGACGGGGCTTATCTCGCAGAACTCTTATTAGAAAAAGGGTATCATGTTCATGGAATCAAGCGCCGCAGCTCGCTTTTCAACACCCAAAGGGTGGATCATTTATACCACGATCAGCATGAGAAGAATGTCAAATTTAAACTGCATTATGGTGATTTGACCGACTCCACGAATATCATCAGAATCATTCAGGAAGTTCAACCCGATGAAATTTATAACCTCGGTGCTATGTCGCATGTGAAGGTAAGTTTCGAAACCCCTGAATATACCGCAAATGCAGATGGAATTGGTACGCTACGTATCCTGGAAGCCGTGCGATTGCTGGGTTTGACTAAAAAACGAAGATTTATCAGGCATCTACTTCCGAACTTTATGGTTTGGTGCAGGAAATTCCTCAAAGAGAAACCACGCCATTTTATCCACGGTCACCTTATGCCGTTGCTAAATTATATGGCTATTGGATCATCGTGAATTATCGCGAGTCTTATGATATGTTTGCAGTGAACGGTATCCTTTTCAACCATGAATCACCACTCAGAGGAGAAACTTTCGTAACCCGCAAGGTTACCCGTGCTGTTGCCCGAATCGCGCTTGGTCTGCAAGATTGCGTTTACATGGGAAACATTGATGCGAAACGTGACTGGGGCCATGCTAAAGATTATGTGGAAGCAATGTGGATGATGTTACAGGTTGATACTCCCGAAGATTTTGTGGTAGCAACCGGTGTTACTACTACTGTCCGCGATTTTATTATTAAAGCCTTTGCTGAAATTGGAGTAGAACTTGAATTTATTGGTAAAGAAGAGAACGAAGTAGCTGTTGTTAAAGCTTCCAATAATCCGCTGTATCCTGTTCCTGTTGGGAAGGAAGTAATGAAAATCGACAAAAATTATTACCGCCCCGCTGAAGTTGAATTGCTGATTGGTGACCCGATTAAAGCAAAAACTAAATTGGGATGGACTCCTAAACATGATCTCGATTCTATTGTTAAAGAAATGGTTGCCTATGACCTGAAACTATTTGGCAGAGATAAATACCTCCAGGAAGGTGGTCATGAAATCATTAATTATAATGAAGGTTAAAACTCGGGGTTTCGAGTTTTAAATAATTGATTAAGAATATTTTAAAGATTATATAAGTTGGATCGTAACAGCAAAATATTTATTGCAGGACATCGTGGTATGGTGGGTTCTGCCATTGTCAGGAAACTGGAAGCAGAAGGTTATACCAATCTGATCACCAAAACTTCCAAAGAGTTAGATCTTAGAAATCAGCAGGCGGTACATTCGTTTTTTACGAATGAAAAACCGGAATACGTTTTTTTAGCAGCTGCGAAAGTTGGTGGAATAGTTGCGAATAATACTTATCGTGCCGATTTTCTTTATGAAAATCTGATGATCCAGTCAAATGTGATCCGCCAATCGTATGAAAACAATGTAAAGAAATTGCTGTTTTTGGGCTCATCTTGTATTTACCCTAAAATGTGTCCCCAGCCTATTAAAGAGGAATATCTTTTAACAGGATCACTGGAGCAAACCAATGAGCCTTATGCTATAGCAAAAATTGCAGGTTTGAAAATGTGTGAAGCATTCCGAATGCAATATGGTTGTGATTACATTTCGGTTATGCCAACCAATTTATATGGCCCGAACGATAATTACGATTTAAAGAACTCACACGTACTACCGGCTTTGATGCGCAAGTTTTATGAAGCCATTAAAAATGGTGCTCCCGAAGTTGAAATCTGGGGAAGCGGAAAACCGATGCGTGAATTTTTGCATGTCGATGATTTGGCTGATTCATGCTATTTTCTGATGAATAACTATAGCGGTGAAGGATTTTTTAACATCGGCACCGGTGTCGATCTTACCATTGCCGATTTAGCTCAACTGATAAAAGAGGTTAGTGGTTATACCGGAAATCTTCGCTTTGACCCTTCCAAACCTGATGGAACACCCCGTAAATTGCTCGATGTAACTGCTATTCACAATGCAGGATGGAAACACCGTATCTCACTGGAGCAAGGTGTGAAAATGGTTTGGCAGGAAGTAACCGAAAAAGCAGTTTTTGCCTGATTCAGTTCTCAGTTTAATTAGCTAATTTAGTGCCATCCAAAGGCACTATGTTTTCTCATGTAAGTTCTCATTCTGATCCCGACCGGCTGCGCTCCGGAGTGCTGAGGTATCTGGCACAATTCAGCCATGCTGTTTTCCTCGATAGTAACACCGCTGCCAATGGTCCCATTCCGGTTACCGGTGTCACTTACGATTGGATTGCCGCTGCCGGTGTATCTGAAATTTTTTATCCTGCCAAAGAACCATTCCTGGAGTTAAATTCATTTCTGAAAAGACAGCAAACCGCCGGAAATTGGGTTTTCGGTCATGTTTGCTACGACTTCAAGAATGAAATTGAAAAATTGCATTCACATCATAATCCGGCAATGAATTTTGCTACCCTTCAGTTTTTTGTTCCGGAGCAACTTTTTATAATGAAACAGGGGCAACTGACAATTTATAACCGGACAAATAACACTGCAGAAATTCTGCAGGCTATACATACATCCGAAAGTGAAATTTGCTCCAATCAAACTTCTCTGCGACTTGTGCAATTACCTTCACGGGATGCATATCTGAAAACTATTGGCACCATACTTCATCATATTTCACGAGGGGATATTTATGAAATGAATTTTTGCCATCAGGTAGCTGCAGAAGGCGTTATTGATCCTGTTTTCATCTATGAAAAATTGGTAACAGAATCACCAAATCCGTTTGCTGCGTTTTATAAATCTGATAACAAATTTCTGTTATGTGCCAGTCCGGAACGTTACTTGAAAAAATCAGGCAACACCGTTTTATCGCAGCCAATTAAAGGTACAGCAGCACGTGATGCCGATCCTGTTCAGGATGCATTGAATAAAAATCATCTCGCTAAAAGCGAAAAGGAAAGATCTGAAAATGTAATGATCGTTGATTTGGTTCGCAATGATTTATCGAAGCACGCATTGCCCGGCTCCGTAAAGGTGGATGAATTGTTTGGAGTTTATACTTTCAGAAAAGTGCATCAGCTAATTTCAACAGTAAGTTGCCAGGTTGATAAGGGTACTTCCTTTGCAGATTTGTTGCAAGCTTCTTTCCCTATGGGATCAATGACCGGTGCCCCCAAAGTAAGAGCGATGCAAATAATTGAAGAAGCAGAAAATTTTAAACGCGAATTATATTCAGGAACAATAGGATATATTTCACCTGAAGGCGATTTCGATTTTAATGTGGTGATCCGAAGTATTTTTTATGATGCCGAAGCACATAAAATTTATTTGGCTGCAGGAGGCGCTATTACAGCAGCAAGTATTCCTGAAAAAGAGTTTGAAGAAACTTTAATCAAACTCGCTCCCCAACTAAAGGTTTTAAATATTCCGTTGTCAGCTATTTTTTCGACTGAAAAGGAGGACCGACATGCATAGCAAGATCGTCGATTTTTTAGAGTCACAAAAAATCAATTTTGAAAATAAGAAAGTTCTTATTGCTGTAAGTGGTGGAATCGATTCTATGGTATTGGTTCATGCGGCTAAAAAATTGGAATGGAATTTCGCTGTTGCACATATGAATTTTAAATTGCGGGGTGATGAATCTGAAGGAGATCAAATTTTTGTTGAGAAGCAAGCAACTAATTATGGAGCTAAAATATTTTGCAAGCAAGTTGATACACTTGAATTTGCAACTCAGCATAAAATTTCTATTCAGGAAGCAGCCCGGAATTTGCGTTATGAGTGGTTTGATGAACTTGCATCGGAAGAAGGATTCCATTACATCTTAACCGCGCATCATGCCGGTGATGTTGCTGAGACACTTATCTTTAATTTGATTCGTGGTGCGGGATTATCAGGTGCGCATGGCATCTTAGCCTGCAATGGGAAAATTATAAGACCTATGCTGCAGCTTTCACGAAAGAGTATTGAAGAGTTTGCTTCACAGGAAAATATCTCCTGGCGGGAAGATTCCTCCAATTCATCAGATAAATATTCCCGCAATAAAATCCGTCATTCCATTCTTCCATTGCTCGAATCAATTAATCCGGAAGCACAGCAACACCTCATGCAACATGCATTTTTAATGAAGGGTTACGAAGAAATTATTTCCGGATACATGATGGAATTGGAACATCGTTTGGTTATCCCAATGTTTGATGGTAAGGTGAGCATGATTTATTTGAGCAATCTTAAATCTTACCCGTCACCTGAAATCTTGCTCTATCATTTTTTTGGTAAATATGGATTTAATTCAAGCGATTTCACCTCGCTGTTGTATCAATCAGAAACAGGTGCACAATTTATTTCAGGTCGGCATCGACTGGTACTTGGTTCCGACACTTTGGTGTTCCTTAAAAATTTCCCGAAAGATTTAAATGAAGTCTCATTTGTCGGGCCTTCTACCAAACAAATCGGGTTAACTTTCGGGAATATCACCATGGAAATTAGTAATCCAGATATTACTGGCAGATTTCCCGTTAAGGCGGAAAAACATACCGCCATTTTGGATGCTGCTAAATTGCGTTTTCCTTTAACAGTAAGGGTTTGGAGGCGGGGAGATTCCTTTCGTCCCTTTGGTATGAGAGGCACTAAGCTTGTCAGTGACTTCCTGACAGATGAAAAAATTCCTTCCGGATTGAAAGAAATAGTATATTTACTCGTCTCAGATAATGAGGTTGCCTGGGTGGTTGGCCATCGAATCAGTGATGACTTTAAAATCACCCCGGAAACCGGACCGGTAGCAAAATTTCAATATCATCAACAATAGCAGTCCAATGAATCAGTCCTACCAATTCGAAGAACGCCAATATATTGGCACTAATAAAAGTACGTTAAGCCTTCGTATTTTTCTTGCCATTTTCTGTTTTGTGGCTTACAACTACACCGATGTTCCCGAAGTGAATGGCGATTTGTTGTTTTTCCTGGGTGTTGCTATTCTGGTGATTTCTGTTGTTTTGTTGTTTGTAACACACATCCATACCCGAATAACTTCTGAAAACATCCTGCTGAACGGGTTTTGGGGAACGACTGCTGTCACCATTCCTTTGTCTGAAATTTCAGGTGTAGAGCAAACTGCTTACAGCACCTATTTTATTAATAATCCGGTATATAACTTTCATAAAGATGGAGTTATTAAGTTTTATTCGGGTGGTAAAGATGCCGTCAAGCTCACTATGAAGAATGGCTCCGCATATTTAATCGGTACCCATAAACCGGAAGCCCTTTTACGTGTTATAGATGATCATATAAAAGGAGTAAGGCCTTAAAACCACTTCTTTTATTATAACTTTGTACTATCAAATTAAACCAAAAAATATGAAAAAGTGGATTATTATCGGGAGCCTGGTTGTTGTAGCAATATTGCTTTACAACTTATTTGCCGGTTCCTACAACAGTATGGTAACCAAAAATGAAGAGGTAACCCGTGCCTGGCAGGATGTAGAGAGCGACTACCAAAGACGCCTCGACCTGATTCCGAATTTAGTAAATACCGTTAAAGGGTATGCTGAATTTGAGAAGTCAACCTTGACAGCAGTAATCGAAGCCCGCGCATCTGCTAGTCAGGTGAAACTCGATCCAACGAATCTTACTCCTGAAGCTTTGAAAAACTATCAGGCTGCTCAGGGACAAGTTAGCTCTGCGTTAAGTCGTTTGCTGGTAACAGTTGAGCAGTACCCTGATTTAAAAGCAAACCAGAATTTCCTGGAATTGCAGGCTGAGTTAGCAGGTACAGAAAACAGAATTAAGGTTGCCAGAAATAAATTCAATGCTACTGTGCAGGATTATAACACCTACATAAAGTCTTTCCCACGTAATTTCCTTTCGGGGATGTTTGGATTTACGGCACGAGCATATTTCGAAGCTGATGCAGCTGCTTCAAAAGCACCTGAAGTAAAATTCTAAATAATTGAAAGCACTCACAGCAATCACCGATGATCAGCGGATAGCAATTAAAGAAGCTATCCGCAAAGCGGAATTACGTACTTCCGGCGAGATTCGTGTGTTTTTTGAAGACCATTCTGAAGATGGACCATTAAATCGTGCAGCATTTATTTTTGATGAATTAGGCATGAATAAAACGGCGTTGAGGAATGGTGTACTAATTTATATTGCGTTCGTTGACCGTAAATTTGCTATAATCGGTGATGCCGGAATCAATGAACGTGTTGGTGCTGCATTTTGGGATGATATCAAATCAAAAATGCTGCAAAATTTTTCGGCCGGCAAAATGGCCGATGGAATTATTGATGCAATTGGTGCTTCAGGTGAAGCATTGGCCCGCTATTTCCCTTTTGAGCGAAATGACAGCAATGAGCTTTCTGATGATGTGGTGTTTGGATCTAAACTATGAAGAATAAATTTTTAATTTGGTTTCTCCTGTTGCTATTCCCTTTTGCAGGGATGGCACAGGAATTTCCGGAGCGACCAAATCCGCCTAAGCTGGTGAATGATTTTACCGGAACACTTTCAGCCGGTGAGGTCAGTGCGCTGGAATCGAAACTGGTTGCTTACAACGATTCAACTTCAACACAAATTGCAGTAGTTATACTTAGTTCACTGGATGGATATCCTGTTGATGACTATTCTTTTCAGTTAGCTGAAGCATGGGGAATCGGACAAAAAGGAAAAAACAATGGTGTTTTATTGCTTATAGCAAAGGATGACCGGAAATTATTTATTGCCACAGGCTATGGAATGGAAGGAGTTATGCCTGATGGATTAGTGAAGCGAATTGTTGAGCAGGATATCAAACCATTTTTTAAAATGGGAAGATATTATGATGGAATCAACAGCGGTGTGGATAGCATGATTCGATTGGCAGCCGGTGAATATACAGCCGATGCTAAAGGAGCCAAAGGAACACCGGTGTTTTTTATTTTGGGAGTTCTGTTTTTTATAATTCTGTTTATCGTTATCAAAATAAAATCAGTGAAATCGTATGCTTCCGTAAACAGCATTTCATTCTGGACTGCATGGACCTTGCTTAACCAGGCACGTAACATTCATCATGGTCGCTGGGGAGGATTTACCGGCGGTGGTGGCAGTTCCTGGGGTGGTGGCGGCGGCGGTGGTTTCGGCGGCTTTGGCGGTGGAAGCTTCGGCGGCGGTGGTGCTGGTGGGAGTTGGTAGGGAAGAGGTTGATTTTTAGAGTTTTATATACCTTGAAAGTGATTTTCCATCACTAGTAGTGAACTTGTTGTTTTTCTGAAGGATCTTTTTTACTTTTAATAGCTTTACCCATTACTATTTCCAGTGAACAAATGGCATCTGGTGTTTACACATTAAACGTAAAATCCGGAAACATAAATTTTACTCCTGTCAAAATTGTAATCATCAAATGAGCAAAATAAAATTAGTTTTGGTTTTACTTATACATACATTTATTGCAACTGGCCAGGGTTATAATCATCAATGGTTATTGGGAAACAATCCTTTTATAAATTTTCCAAATGGAAGAGGTTTGTTTGACACCAATTCAGAAACTTTTATTTCTGAATACCGAAAAATGTCATTTAAAGGCACCCAAGCCAACATAAGCGATGTAAATGGCAACCTTTTAATGGCAAGTAACGGAATCTGGATTGCTAATGCTACTGGTGACACCATGTTGAATGGGGGTGGGCTAAATCCAAGTCCTTTCACCTCAAATTGGATGTTTGGTTTACCAATTAGTTTTAGTAATATTTTCCTTTCCTTTCCAAATGATTCTATTAACTATTTATTAATACATTCAACTTTATGGTCTACCCTCTTCCCTGCACTTTCAGGTATATATTATACAAAGGTTGATTTAAGTTTAGATGGTGGATTGGGTGGAGTTTCGTTAAAAAATGATACAATTTTTTCAGACAGTTTAAGTTGGGGAATCGGAGCGTGTCGACATGCAAATGGTAGAGATTGGTGGGTTGTTGCAATGCGGGATAGAGAACCTGAATTATATACTTTATTGTTGACTCCAAATGGTATTGATACTGTATTCGTCCAACCCATTAGTTTTGCTTCAAATAGAGTAGGAAATGTATCATCTCTTGTATTTTCACCTGAGGGCGACCACTTACTTTATTGTTTGCCTAGAGATCAGGGTTCTGGTGGATCGGTTGCAAATGGAACAGTGTTGATTTTTGATTTTGATAGATGTACTGGTTTAGTTAATCATATGAATTCCATTGAAACATCCCCATCCAGTTCTTTATGGGGATTAGCATTTTCTTCTTCCGGAAATTACGCTTACGCTTGTAATAGCAACTACATTTTCCAAATAGATATGAATAATTTGTCTGTAAACACCGTTGCTCAATATGATGGATACATATCTCCTCCAGGAGACCCTTGTTGCGCAACCTCATTTATGAACATGTACCTGGCGGCCAACGGTAAAATTTATGTAACAAGTGGAAGCAGTGTCCAGCATTTAACAGTTATAAATTACCCAGATAGTGCCGGGCTTGCATGTGATGTACAGCAACATTCTATTGATCTGGTCGATTACCTTCACCTCCGTTCCGTACCGAACCATCCCAATTACTATTTAGGATGTGATACCACTTTGGGGTGTCCTTGTCTTACGACCGGTATTGAGGAGCATATTAGTCATGATTTCAGGTTTAGTGTGGCACCAAATCCTACCAGTGGTAATTTTAAAATCACTTACCTCCTCCCCCAAAACCATCCCGGTCAACTAGAAGTATTTGACATTAACGGTCGGCGAATATATGAAATGAACCTGCCGCCGTGGAGTACCATGCAGGAGGTTTTATTGCCCTCTGGGATTTCGGCTGGGGTTTATAATTGTGTGATTGCGAGTGGCAGAGAGAGGGAATAAGAAGGTGGTGGTGTTTAAAGAATAACAGCTATGTTGCGAACAAACAATATTGGTGGCAAAGCTGTTTTCAGAGCAAGAAACCTCATTTGGATGTTGGATGAAACTTTGACTTTCAATGATGAGGCTGCTTGTCAGGCTGTCGGAATTTACAAAGAATCGCAAAGTCAATCTAATTTGATTAAAAATCCATCGTTTTCTCTTCAGCCTAATCCGGCCAATGAAACAGTGAATATTGTGTTCGAAGAAATGGAATTAGGTTCGAGTCAAATTACGATCAAAGATATTACTGGTCGGATTATTTTTGATCAAGTAATAACTAATTCGTCTTTAGCATTAGAAATAAACACAAGCCATTTTGATCAGGGAATTTACCTGGTGGAATGGAATTACTTAGGACAAAAACCACAAACTAAAAAGCTAACCATCATCAGATGAAAAAAACACTGATAATTTTGTTTCTTCTTTTATCTGGCGCAAACGGATATGGTCAAGGTTATAATCATCAATGGCTTTTGGGCAGTTACAATTTTTTTCAGGATCCTAAGGGACGGATACTTTTTGATTCAGGAAACTATTCCCTCATTAATGAAAATCGAAAAATGGTTTTCAAAGGCACTCAAGCCAATATCAGCGACGTTAATGGTAATCTGCTTATGGCTAGTAATGGTATATGGATCGCTAATGCAACTGGTGACACCATGATGAATGGAGGAGGGTTGAATCCAGGAGGGATTACATCGAACTGGCCTAATGGGCTTCCAATGACTGCAAATAATATATTCTTATCATTCTCCAATGATACAAATAAATTTATGCTATTTCATCATACTGCGAACTTTGACGGATACTCCTACCCAACAAACCATATTTATTTGAGTGAAATTGACATTTCATTAGACAACGGGAAAGGTTCTGTAACCAATAAAAATCAGATTATTCTTTCAGACACTTTAAATTGGGGGTTAGCAGCTTGTAAACATGCTAATGGAAGCGATTGGTGGGTAATAATCACCAAACACAATACAGATAGTACTTTCATTGTTAATACGTCTTCAACGGGTATTCAATATATATCAAGTCAAAAACTTAATGTTCCTAAATCATGGTATGGGGTAATTCAACCTGTGTTTTCTAATTCAGGAAATCAGTTTGCATACTTTGTGTATGATTCAAGCACTGTTAACAGTACTGTGCTTCTTTTTGATTTTAACAGATGTAATGGTACATTTTCCAATCCAAAGATTATACCAACTACATTTGGTGAACTAATTTGGGGTTTAGCATTTAGTCCTTCCGGCAAATACATTTATGCATGCAGTAGTAGCAGTATTTTCCAAATCGATACTGACAATTTAAGTGTCGATACAGTAGCAACATACGATGGTTTTGTTTCTCCGGTAGGTACTTCCTGTTGCGCGACCACCTTTTGGAACATGTACCTTGCTGCCAACGGAAAAATTTATGTCACTAGCGGGAGTGGTGTACAGCATATTCATGAGATTAACTATCCTGACAGTGCAGGTATCGCATGCGATGTGCAACAGCACGCAATTGATTTGGGATATGCTCAACTGCGTTCCGTACCGAACCATCCCAATTACTATTTAGGGTGTGATACCACTTTGGGGTGTCCATGTCTTACCACCGGCATTGAAGAGCATGGTAGTCATGAATTCAGGTTTAATGTGGCCCCAAATCCTAACAGTGGAAAATTTAAAATCACTTACCTCCTCCCCCAAAACCATCCCGGTCAACTAGAAGTATTTGACATTAACGGTCGGCGAATATATGAAATGAACCTGCCGCATTGGAGTACCATGCAGGAGGTGAATATGCCTAAAAGTATTTCGAGTGGTATTTATAATTGTGTTATAACGAGTGGTGGTAAGAGAGGGAGCAAGAAGGTGGTGGTTTATAAAGAATAACAGCTATGTTGCGAACAAACAATACCGGAGGCAAAGCGGTTTTCAGAGCCAGAAACCTCATTTGGATGTTGGATGAAACTTTGAATTTCAATGATGAAGCTGTCTGTCAGGCTATTGGAATTTATAAAGAATCACATAGTTCAGTGACGATGAATAAATATCCATCTTTTTCTTTGCAGCCCAACCCGGCAAAAGAAAAAGTGAGCATCTTGTTCAGCGAAACGCAATCAAATTCGAGCCAAATCACGATCAAAGATATTATCGGTCGGATTGTTTTGAATCAATTAATAGATAATTCAACTTTATCTGTAGAAATAAACACAAGCCATTTTGATCAGGGAATTTACCTGGTGGAATGGGAATTTCCAGGACAAAAACCACAAACTGAAAAGCTAACTATTGTCAGATGAAAAAATTATTAATTGTACTGCTTCTTCTTTTTACGGACTTTGGCCGTTTGCGGACAAGGAATTAACCATCAATGGCTGTTAGGTTATTGGAACTTTCAGGATGACAAAGGACGGTTACTGTTTGATAGTTCAAATTATACACCTCTAGTAGAACAAAGAAAAATGACCTTCTATGGCACACAAGCCAATGTTAGTGATGCTGCTGGTAATCTTCTCATGTCCAGTAACGGTATATGGATCGCTAATGCAACTGGTGACACCATGATGAATGGTGGGGGGTTGAATCCGGGAGGGGTCACGCCTAATTGGCCAAACGGGTTACCCATGACGTCAAATAATATATTCTTACCCTACCCGGGAGATTCCAATAAATTTGCACTTTTTCATCATACAGCTTCATTTAACGGTGTGTACTACCCAGCATTAGAAATTTTTTATTCAATAATAGATGCAACCCAAGACGGAGGACTTGGTGCTGTAATAACGAAGAATCAAATAGCCCTACAAGATACATTAAGTTGGGGTTTAGGTGCTTGCAAACATGCAAATGGAAATGATTGGTGGGTTGTGGCCATCAAGGATTACAGTGATATTATCTTTAAGTTTCTAGTCACAGATTCAACAATTTATGTTTCAAATCAAAGTCTGGGTATTACACCTACAGTTGGTGCTTCAGTGCAATTAACATTTTCTCAGGATGGATCAAAATTCATTTGTGCTAATACTAATGGCGGTACTATTGTTGAACATGAGGTCAGGTTATTAGATTTTGATAGATGTTCAGGCATATTTTCTAACCTAAGAACAATTGATGTTGCTGACGGAAATATTGGATGGGGGTTAGCCTTCAGCCCATCCGGTAAGTTCATTTATGCATGCAGTAGTATCCATATTTTCCAAATCGATACTGACAATTTAAGTGTTGATACTGTAGCAACGTACGATGGCTTTGTTTCCCCAGTAGGTAGTTCCTGCTGTGCAACCACCTTTTGGAACATGTACCTTGCCGCCAACGGAAAAATTTATGTCACTAGCGGGAGTGGTGTACAGCATATTCATGAGATTAACTATCCTGACAGTGCGGGTATCGCATGCGATGTGCAACAGCACGCAATTGATTTAGGATATGCGCAACTTCGCTCCGTCCCCAACCATCCCAATTACTATTTAGGATGTGATACCACTTTGGGGTGTCCATGTCTTACGACCGGCATTGAAGAGCTTATAAGTCATGATTTCCGATTTAATGTGGCACCAAATCCTACCAGTGGTAGTTTTAAAATCACTTACCTCCTCCCCCAAAACCATCCCGGTCAACTAGAAGTATTTGACATTAACGGTCGGCGAATATATGAAATGAACCTGCCGCCGTGGAGTACCATGCAGGAGGTTTTATTGCCCTCTGGGATTTCGGCTGGGGTTTATAATTGTGTGATTGCGAGTGGCGGAGAGAGAGGGAATAAGAAGGTGGTGGTGTTTAAAGAATAACAGCTATGTTGCGAACAAACAATATTGGTGGCAAAGCTGTTTTCAGAGCAAGAAACCTCATTTGGATGTTGGATGAAACTTTGACTTTCAATGATGAGGCTGCTTGTCAGGCTGTCGGAATTTACAAAGAATCGCAAAGTCAATCTAATTTGATTAAAAAATCCATCGTTTTCTCTTCAGCCTAATCCGGCCAATGAAACAGTGAATATTGTGTTCGAAGAAATGGAATTAGGTTCGAGTCAAATTACGATCAAAGATATTACTGGTCGGATTATTTTTGATCAAGTAATAACTAATTCGTCTTTAGCATTAGAGATAAACACAAGCCATTTTGATCAAGGAATTTACGTAGTGGAATGTATATTCTCTGGACAAAAACCACAAACTGAAAAGTTAACGATTATCAGATGAAAAAAATATCAATTATATTGTTTCTTATATTATCATGCACTAACGGATATGGGCAGGGTTATAATCATCAATGGCTATTAGGTAGCTACAATTTTTTTCAGGATCCCAAAGGGCGGATACTATTTGATTCAGGAAGCTATTCCCTCATTAATGAAAATCGAAAAATGGTTTTCAAAGGTACACAAGCCAATATCAGCGATGCTGGTGGTAATCTTCTCATGTCCAGTAACGGTATATGGATTGCAAATGCAACCGGTGACACTATGATGAATGGTAGTGGGTTAAATCCCAGTCCATTCACTTCAAATTGGCCAAATGGGTTTCCTATAAGTTTTGGAAATGTAGCCTTACCTTTTCCTGGGGACACTAACTCATTAGCGCTTTTTCATAAAACTTTATGGGCAACACTTTCTCCAACAAAAATTGGATTATACTATTCTAAAATAGATCTGTCATTGAATGCTGGCTTAGGTGAGGTAATAATTAAAAATGATACAATACTAGTTGATACATTGAGTTTTGGAATTGGGGCTTGCAGGCATTCCAACGGGAAAGATTGGTGGGTAATTACCATGAGAGACAGAAACCCTGAAATTTATACTATATTATTAACACAAAATGGTATTGACACAATATTTATTCAACCAACAGCATTTCAATCTAATAGATACGGAAATGTATCTCCTCTAGTATTTTCACCAGATGGAAAAAAATTGATTTGCTGCGCTCCGAGAGATCAAGGTTCAGGAGGCTCGGTTTCAAATGGGTCTGTTTTATTCTTTGATTTTGACCGATGTACTGGTATAATTAGTAATTTTAATTCTGTCGAGGTATCACCAATTTCATACTTGTGGGGATTAGCCATTTCTCCTTCAGGCAATTATGCATATGCTTGTAATAGTAATTACATTTTTCAAATCAACATCAATAATTTCTCCGTAGATACAGTAGCACAATATGATGGTTTTGTTTCACCGGTGGGAAGCTCGTGTTGTCCAACTTCATTTTGGAGTATGTACCTTGCTGCCAACGGAAAAATTTATGTCACTAGCGGGAGCGGAGTACAGCACATTCATGAAATTAACTATCCTGACAGTGCAGGTATCGCATGCGATGTGCAACAGCACGCAATTGATTTAGGATATGCACAACTTCGCTCTGTACCAAACCATCCCAATTACTATTTAGGGTGTGATACCACTTTGGGGTGTCCATGTCTCATTACCGGCATTGAGGAGCTTGGAGGACATGAATTCCGATTTATTGTGGCACCAAATCCTACAAGTGGTAGTTTTAAAATCACTTACCTCCTCCCTCAAAATCAACCCGGCAAACTGGAAGTATTTGATATTAACGGTCGAAGAATATATGAAATGAACCTGCCACATTGGAGTACCATGCAGGAAGTGAGTCTACCTAAAAGTATTTCGAGTGGAGTATATAATTGTGTGATTACGAGTGGTGGTGAGAGAGGGAATAAAAAGGTGGTGGTTTATAGGGAGTAATTGCTTGACAAAGCGGATCGGAGATCCGCAGATTTATATTGTCAGGATCAGAGATCCCTCCGGCTTTGTTTTTGGTCAGTTGAAAATTCGTTGAAATGTAAAATGTATAATTTAAAATTATAATGTAAAATGTTCAACTTAAAACTTAAAATGCAAAATTGAGTGATAACTTGGGTCTTGATGCGGAATTGCCTAAAGTGAGAAGGTGGAACTTTATCGAGAGTACTGCTTGAGAAAGCGGATCAGAGATCCGCTCTTTTGGGTTGTCAGGATCAGAGATCCCTCCGGCAATCCTTAATCCTTAATCCTTAATTCTTAATTCTTACGGTTGTCAGGATCAGAGATCCCTCCGGCTTTGCTTTTACTGACGGTTCAAAAGATCTTTCCGATGAATTAATTTTGTTTATTTTTAAATCGTTTTTCATATCTTGTGCTATTATGTGTATGCGCACAATTATATGAAAATTACTTATTTATCTATTTATTTAGGATTGTTTTTATGTGTGGTTTCGTGCTCACCAACCCAGGACAAAAATGCAGAACCCACCCCACAGTAGGTTTCCTCGATTTTATTCAGGATCCAACTATTGAATTAGCTAAGAATGGGTTTTTTGATGCTTTGGCATCGAAAGGGTTTTCTGAAAAGGATTCTACCATAACAGTAGTGTATTCAAATGCTCAGGGCGATATCCCAACCTTGAACCAGGCGTGCGATTTCATCCTTTCAAAACACCCTACCTTAATCGCAACTAATATTACGCTTCCCACCATTACAGCTATTCAGCGAACAGAAAAAATTCCGGTGTTTATGATGGTGGCTCCTCGCCCCGACTTAGCAGGATTAACGAATGAAAAAGGTGTGGCACCTAAAAATTTATTTGGTGTGTATGAAACGTTGGATTATATCGATACAGCAGTAGTGCTGATTAATCAGCTCATGCCTTCTGCAAAACGGATAGGAACAGTTTATAATCAGTCGGAGCCGCAATCGCAAGATGCATTTGATGTTTTACAGAAGAAATGTAAAGAATTGGGACTCGAGCTGATCAGTCTTCCGGTAAATAATTCATCCGAAGCGCAATTGGTAACGCAGGCACTTCTGAATAAAAAGATTGATGCTTTTTTTGCACTCCCCGACAATGTGATATTTGCTGCATTTGAAACCGTAGTGAAGAGTTGTGATGAAGCCAATGTACCCGTATTTACTAGTGAAGCGGGATTAGTTAGCAGAGGTGCGCTGGCTTCTTTTGGAGCCGATTTTTATCAATGGGGTTATGATGCAGGACTACAGGCCGCCTGGTTTTTGAAAACAAAACATGTACGTGATTTGAAACCTGTTATTGTGAGCAAAAGAATTAAACTCTACAATACAAAAGTAGCTGAACGATATGGAATAAAACCGGATTCCACTTTCCAAACGTATACCCCTAACCGTTAGTACACTCATGGACTTTTATACCGCTGCACTGCTTCAGGGATTAGGATATGCTGCAATGGGGCTTGGTATTTTTATAAGTCTTAAAATTTTTAACATTCCTGATATCACCACCGATGGCAGTTATACATTGGGTGGAGTAATTACAGCTGTGGGATTAGTTGCCGGCTGGCATCCGTTACTTACGCTGCTTTTTGTAATTGCAGGTGGAGTAGGGGCCGGTATTGCAACCGGACTCATTCATACCAAACTAAAAGTAAATTCGTTGCTTGCCGGAATACTGGTGATGACCGCTTTGTATTCTGTAAATCTTGGAATAATGGGTCGCCCGAATATTCCATTAATGAATGTAAATTCCATTTTTGAGATGTTAC
The DNA here is from genome assembly GCA_016713525.1 of Bacteroidota bacterium. Lineage (GTDB taxonomy): Bacteria > Bacteroidota > Bacteroidia > AKYH767-A > OLB10 > JADKJB01. The sequence goes on from JADJOZ010000033.1 coordinate 687,489, forward strand.
CTTCTTCCGAATCAATGAGTATGGAATTGATTGTTTTTTTACTAACAGTTTTTTTGCTGGTAGCTGCACTATATTATTTGTTGCACACCGATTTTGGCATCGCCATGCGGGCAACAGGTAACAGTGAGCGAATGGTAAGGGCCATGGGAATTAATACGGGAGTGATGATGATTACCGGTTTGGCATTGGCTAACGGACTCACAGCAATCAGCGGTTTTTTGCTGGTGCAATACCAGGGCTTTGCCGATATTAACATGGGAATCGGTATAGTAATATCAGGTTTGGCCTCAGTGATGATAGGCGAAGCAATTGCAAAAATGTTTAACAGTAATAATATTTTGTTGCAACTGGTATTAGTAGTAGCAGGAAGTATTTTGTTTCGTTTAATTCTCGCCGGAGCACTCTCATCAGGATTGAATCCGAACTATCTGAAATTAGTTACAGCCTCATTGGTGTTGGTGGTTTTGGTGTTGACTAAATTTAAACGGAGTCGGTCATGATTACTATCAAAAATACCGGTCACATATTTTCACCAGGCACTCCCAATGCCACCATTGCCTTGCGGGATGTAAATCTACAATTGAATAAAGGTGATTTTGTGGTTGTGCTAGGTGCGAATGGCTCAGGGAAATCTACGTTATTAAATGCTATTGCAGGTGTGGTCATCCCTGATCAGGGCCAGGTGATAATTGATGGAAATGATGTTTCTGATTTAAGAGATTTTGAACGCAGTAAATGGATAGCCCGTGTTTTTCAGGATCCTTTGGCAGGTACCGCTGCCGAACTTAGTATCCTTGATAATTTACGTCTGGCTTCTATTCGGACGCAGTCGAAGAAGTTGAAGTTTGGAATTAACGATAAATTTAAGAATCAGGTTGCAGATGCTGTTTCTGTACTTCAACTTGGACTCGAAAATAAATTGAATCAACCGGTTGGCACATTATCGGGCGGACAACGTCAGGCACTTACTTTATTAATGGCAGTCATGGATAATGCTTCTGTATTGCTGATGGATGAGCCTACAGCTGCTCTTGATCCGGCCACAGCCGCCAGAATTATGCAACTTGCAGATGACCTGGTTAAAAAGCATAACCTTACAGCTATGCTGGTGACTCATTCATTAAAGGATGCAGTAAAGTATGGCAACCGCATTATCCTTATGAAGGAAGGTGCCATTTTTAAAGAATGGGATAAAGCTACTTGTAAAGAAGTAACAGTTGAAGAGTTGATTTCTTATTATGAATGATAGCTATTTTCCTGCTATATCCAGAATGGAACCTGCACCTTTTAAATATGCTTTGTAAACTGTTTGGCGTAAACGGGAAGCAGTGAGTTGCTTGGCGAAATCATCAACAAAATCATTCCATTGGTTTGCTCCAACATTATTAGTTGAAAGTGCAATGGACAAGCTCAACAAACGTGTTGTATGCCACCATCCACTTGGCAGGAATACTGTATCGCCCTCGTAAATGGTTGTTTTTAATGCACGAGCCTGTGCAAACAGCGGGAATTTTTTTAAGTCAGGATTATACACATCATTTACCAGCGATTTGTTGGAGCCTTCATGCACGGGATACATGTATTTGGTTTGATCAGGCGAATACAAAATGAATTCTTTATCGCCACGAATTTGCGTTACAAATGTGTTCATGTGAAATCCATCGTAATGCAGTGTTGGAAATTTGGTTCCCTTTCCACCAATTAGTAATTCAACAACTCCTTTGCGCATTCCCCAGGTATCGGGCATGAATGGAGTCATTAATCGATCGGGTAATGCATAAGATAAAAATGGTTCCACATCCGGCAATAACTCCGGAAAATCATTGTGAATATTTACTTCATTCAGATAATGAGAAGGCTTTTCTTCTGTAGAAGCCATTACCGATTCCATAAATTGACGCAAAGTGGGCTTTTCTCCGGCAACACGAACTTCTTTATCTCCTAATTGATCACGAAAATATTCCGGATTCCACTTATTCCATGCCGGCCATTGTTCTTTCATCGCTCCGGGAATCACAACGGGAATTCCTGGATTCAGATAATTATCGATGAACTCTTTTTGTGATAAACCGGGCTTCCGGTCAACTTGAGTAATTGCAAATGCATTGGTAGTTTTCATATCAAAACAAGTAGGGGGTTTTCAAAAGGTTATGCAAGTTACCTAATATACTAATATGAGTCAAGTTAAGTACTGAAAATACACCTATTGTGGTAGTTCAATGTTTTCGGAATGCTTCGTATAACTTATAGATAATCAGTAAGATAAGTGTGTTTATCCTAAGAAGATAGTTTTTTGATTTGAAATGGTTTTCAAAGGTAGTTTCAGGTTCAAAATGAAGAAAGTATGAATTTAATTGCATGTATTCAATTGATAACTAATTGGGTACGATATTTGCTGAAAGTCTGTGTTTTCTGTAATTTTGACAAATAGTTTATTCCTGCATATATGTTTAAAAGAGTTTTAGTTGTCTTTGCGCTGGTATTGCTGCAAACTGCATTGTTATTAGGTCAGATTCTGGAACCTATTAAATGGTCGTCACGTGTTGAGCAATCGAAACCGGGTGAAGCAACCCTTATAGTTTCTGCCAAAATTGACCCAACCTGGCATTTGTATTCTCAGTTTATTGGTGATGGCGGTCCAATCAAAACTACGTTCACTTTTCAACCCGATAAGAATTTCACCAGAGTAGGTGTGGTTACAGAGTCGGAAGTTGTAGATACCTACGACAAAGTTTTTGAAATGCCGATGAAGTATTTTGAAAAGAAAGCGGAGTTCAGGCAAAAAATTAAATTGAATACAGAAGCTTCATTCAAGATTAAAGTTTCCGTTGAATACATGATGTGTGATGATACACATTGTCTGGCACCTACAGAACAAGGATTTACATTTGATATAAAAGGAACAGCACCGGCAGTAGCTGAAACTGTTGATTCCGTTCCGGAACCGGTTGCAGTAGCTCAGGTAGATACACCTGTTACAGCTGTGGTTTCATCAACCGATCAGCAATTAGTAGATAATGGCAGCCCTATTGTTGAACTGGAAGAAGGATGTGGTGAACTTGAAGGCGAACAACATGTAAGTTCTATATGGGGAATTTTTATCGGTGGTATCATCGGTGGTTTACTTGCATTACTTACACCATGTGTTTTCCCAATGATTCCAATGACGGTTAGTTTCTTTACCAAAAGAAGCGGAACTCGTCGCAAAGGAATGATCAATGCAATAATTTATGCGCTCTCTATCATTGTAATTTATGTGGGACCTGGATTTTTAGTTACCGTAACATTAGGGTCCGATGCACTCAATGAGATGGCTAGTAATTCATTTTTTAATCTCGCATTTTTCTTTATTTTCATTGTGTTTGCAGCATCGTTCTTCGGAGCATTTGAAATTGTACTGCCATCCTGGTTGGTGAATAAAGCCGATAGTGCTTCTGATAAAGGCGGACTGATTGGAATATTTTTTATGGCGTTTACGCTTTCATTGGTTTCATTCTCCTGTACTGGACCAATCATTGGTACTTTGCTGGTTGAGGCTGCACACGGCCGCAGTTATCTTGGTCCTTTGGCAGGGATGACCGGATTTTCCCTTGCACTCGCATTACCATTTGCTTTATTTGCCGCATTCCCTTCCTGGTTAAGTTCATTACCAAAAAGTGGTGGCTGGTTGAATTCAGTGAAAGTAACTCTTGGTTTTCTGGAGCTCGCACTTGCACTTAAATTTTTATCGAACGTCGATTTGGCATATCATTGGGGTTTCCTGAAAAGAGAATTGTTTATCGCGCTTTGGGTGGTTATATTCGGCTTAATGGGGATGTATCTTTTTAGGAAAATTGAAATTTTCGCACGACAGCGATGTAAAACATATTTCAGTTCCCAGATTGATGTTTGCAATAATTACATTCACATTTACACTTTATCTGATTCCAGGCATCTGGGGTGCACCATTAAAAATGATCAGTGGGTTCCCACCACCTGAATTTTATAAAGAATGGGTCGATCCCAAAGCTTCCGATTGTCCGCATGATCTCACTTGCTTCAAAGATTACGAAGAAGGAATGCGCTATGCGAAACAACAAGGCAAACCTGTGATGCTGGATTTTACCGGTTGGAGTTGTGTAAACTGTCGTAAAATGGAAGATAATGTGTGGTCGGATCCTAAAGTTTTAAAAAGGTTGAGTGAAGATTATGTAATTATTTCACTTTATGTTGATGATAAAAAAGCTTTGCCGGCATCTGAGCAGTACACATCTGCTTCAGGTAAAGAAATTAAAACAACCGGAAATAAATGGAGCGATATGCAGCGGGTACAATACAATACAAACTCGCAGCCTTATTATGTGTTGCTCGATAATAATGGAAAAATTCTTGCCCACCCACGAGGTTATACTCCCGATGTGGCGACGTATGTGAAGTTCCTGGATGAAGGAGTTTGCAGGAATGAAAAACGTCTGGCAAATAAATAGAAGACGAAAAATTCAGTTTGGTGATTGTAATCCATAAGTGCATTCCGCAGGATTAACAGAATTTATAATACAACGAAATCATGTCTGTAAAAAATCAATTTATACAAGCTTCCGAAGTTCTTTCAGCTTTTTTAGCATCGGAAGAGAATTTTACGAAAATTGAACAGGCAGGTGATTTATTGGTGGCAGCTTTTAAAAATGGAAATAAGGTAATTTCGTGTGGTAACGGAGGAAGTATGTGTGATGCCATGCATTTTGCGGAAGAATTATCTGGACGTTTTCGTGATGACCGTCCGCCGTTGGCAGCCATATCTATTTCGGATCCTTCTCACATCAGTTGTGTGGCCAATGATTATGGCTATGACCATATTTTTTCAAGATATGTTGAAGCTATTGGTAAGAGTGGCGATGTGCTATTGGCCATTAGTACCAGCGGCAATTCTAAAAATGTACTTGCTGCAATCGAGTCTGCACTTAATAAAGGGATGACCGTTATAGGTTTAACGGGCAAAGATGGCGGAGCAATGGCTTCTAAATGCACTATTGAAATAAGAGCGCCTCATGCACCTTATGCCGATCGTGCACAGGAAATTCATATTAAGGTGATTCATTCGCTGATTGGCTATGTCGAGCAGCAAATGTTCTCGAAATAGTCAAATCCACTCCCGGTGACTTCCGTCCGGAATAAAAATATAATTTCATGCAATTAAACCGATTGAAGTTTTCAATGCAGCTTGCATTGATCTTCGTATTGTCAATTAGCGATGTGTTTGCACAATCACTTCCTCCAATTCCTATCCTCAAGCCTTGGGAGTTTGGACAGGCTCCTGCTTCATCAACAAATAAGACCATTGATGTTGATGAAAAGCAGCAGCAATTGAGCAGCTATTTCAAGAAGTCAGCGACACTTTTAAACAACATTGCTTTTTTGATGCGAATGAATTGCGAACAGCTGTCAATGATACTGTTTATGTAGGTGATGTACCCGATGATACGCTGGTGATTACCGGAACTTATTTCAATAATGGCCCTGTTTTGGTATTTAATGATGGAGTGCTTATTATGGAAAGCGCTTCGGCAACCATTCTTGGTGATATATATGTTTTTCAGGATGGTAAATTGAGTGTCAATAACAGTACACTTAACATGCCTCAGCAATATTTTTATCAGCGTGGAATTATTGTTGCCAATCAGGGAGAGGTTTTTATCAATAACAGTACGCTTGATTTTAGTGGATTGTCGCATAGTCTGACCGTTGTTCATGATGGAAGTGTTGTGATGAATAATGTGAACAATATAGGATTCACTACAGCGGGAGGATACAATCATGCTCAAATTGCAATTGATAGTACTAATCTCGCGGGTGAATTTATTATGCAGGATACTGCTTCTTTTCAATTTTCTAATTGCAATACATTGTTGTTATGGCATCAGTTCCCTGCTTCAGCTGTCATCAATTATTCTTTTCCGGCAAATGGTACTGTGGCAAATTATCAGTTTAATAATCTTGTTCCAGGAGTATCAGGTATTAATTATAATGTTACGGTTAGTAACTGCACTGATGTGATGTGGTCGTTGATGCCAGTGAATGGTTCCGATGTTACCATTTCCAACTCAACATTGCGGGTCATCGGAGCCTGGTTTACCAACGGTGATTCGGCAGCAGTTTCTGGATTGGTGAACAATTCTAATTACGCATCATTCACAGCTCCTTTAAATGATCGCGTTTTGCAGTTGAATAATTGTTCTGTTCAGACCTGGAGTCTGTATGTTTTTGATTCTTCTTATATTGATGTAACCGGATGTATTATAGGTGAGTTGGGTACCTTGAATCGTTCGCGTGCCGATGCTCAGAATATTTTATGTGATGGTTCCGGAGGATATTACTGGTCATCAGATACAACATTGGGTATCGTTTTTAACAGCACTATTTTGGGAAGTTTAAGATCGGAGCGAAATAGTATTTTGTTATTTGCCTATGGATCAGTTTCAGGCTCTACCTCTGCTGTAGGAAATTCGTTGCTTGTTGTAACGCAAACTACTGTACCACAAGATCCAATTCCATATAATGGCGGGACTGTCTGGTTTTCGTATTTGAATCAGCCTTCGGGGTTATTTGTCGACACAATTGTTACCCTAAATGGTTCTGCATGGATTGATTCCGGACCCGATGGTGCACCCTATGATTTTGACTCTTATATTCTTTCATATAGTGCTGTTTCAAATCCTAATTCCTGGATTCCTATGGGTATTTCATCGGCTAACGAAGTGCATAATGGTTTCTTAGGTGATTGGAATACGAATGGTTTGGTACCGGGAGGTTATAATTTACGAGTGCAGACAATAAGCAATTTTGGAGATACTATTGAAGCAATTCGGCAGGTAACATTACTACCTTCTATTGTGGGATTAAATGAAGATATATTTCAGGATTGGATTTTATCTCAGGTAAACGGACAACCTTATTTTATTTCAGGCAGTGACTTTAAAGGTGATTGTTTGATGGAAATTTATGATGTTAACGGTAGCGTTCTGGCTTCTGAAAAAGTACTTGTTAACGACAGCAGACAGCAACTAAGATTTGATTACAATTTGAATACCTCGGGAGTATATTTGATAAACATCAAAAATGGAAAACACTCCAAAACATTTAAGTGGGTTAAGGAGTAAAGTAATTCCAATTAAAGGAATATGAAAATAAAAAAGAGGTATGCTTACGGGCATACCTCTTTTTTATCAGGAAAATATTTTTTAATAACTGAAAACTCTCACGATCGTACCGGCTGAAGAATTCCATTGCACTTTAAATCCGTAAGCACATTGGTAAGGAGTTGGATTCCCACCCTGATCGACTCCTAAAGTAAGAATGTAGGAAGCATTGTTCAGGAGGTGAGTAAGCTGACCGGAGTTTGGTCTCCATAATCCGCAATAGGTATTAGAAACCCATGGAGCGTTATAATAAGTGGTAAATGCTTGTCCAAAACGATTTACTCCCCAGGAATCAATTGCTGCCACTCCGTTAATAGTTGTATCGCCATTTGCGGTAAACACAATTCTGTCGACTGCAGGTGCTGAATCAAACGACCATTCTGTAGTTCGCGCACTGTTCCATACCGCAGTAGAGCCATTATCGAAAGTAACATTTATACCCAATGCTTTTTCTTTGTACTTATGTGTTGCTGTTCCGGTTAAAAATCCGATCCAGTTATGGCCATTCACATTTTGCAAAGTCTTTACCCCATTAAATTGGATCGATTTATTATCGGATAATCGGGTAACTTTAAAGTTATTGTAGGTAATTGTTAAGATGGAATTAACATCACTCCAGTAAGTTCCGGATGTTAACTGAACTTTAATTTGTCCGTCTCGTGTACGGGAAGGACTGAAGCATGGAGTGATGCCGTCGAAATTGAAGAAAAGAATTTTTTGGGCTATTTGAGAAGAGTCGATGGTGACACCACACAATGGGCTTGAAAGGGTAGTAGTGAAGCGGCCAAATGCCGGAATTTCTCCTAAGGCATTATTAATGTCGCTGTCGGCTTGATCCGATTCACCTTTATAATTCTGGCTATCGGCATTAAATTGTTGAACCTGAGAATCCAGTTGATCATCTTTTTTATCGTCTTTCTTACAGGAATGAAATACGAAACTGACAATGGCCAATGTCAGCAATAATTTAATTGCAGGGTTTTTCATAGTATAGAGGGATTAAGGTGTTGTAAAGTTACACCTGTTTCAGTCAAATAAACAATATTTATGCCGTTTTTATTGTCCGAAGCCCTTAACATGGCTGCTTTTACTGGGTTTGAACGAAAATAACAAAATGGAATTCGAAAAGTATGCACTACTTTTATTCGTTTAAACCCCTATCTTTTATCATATGATTTCAGTCCGGAAATCGTTGATTATCTTTGTACTTTCAGTAGCCACTTTTTATTGGATTTTTATGATAAGTAATTTTAGGAGTACAATTTCAGGATTGATTTTCCATTTCTGCAATCGATTAAAAGTAATTGCAGCGGCTATCAAAATTTAGGTAAGGATTAAATATTTGGAGGTCGCAATTTGCGACCTCCAAATGTAAAGGTATTGAAATTCAATTAAATATGAAGCAAAAACAAATAGCATTAGTCACGATTCCGGATGAAATAATCATGAATCAGATTTATCAGATAAGAAATAAAAAAGTAATGATTGACCGGGACTTGGCAAAGCTTTATGGTGTTTCCACAAAAAGGTTGAAGGAGACTGTCCGCAGAAATGAGGAACGGTTTCCGGATGATTTTATGTTTGAAATGAGCATGGAAGAATTTTTGACCTGGAAACAAAGTGCCGGACTTTCTGACGCTGATAAAACCGGTTTAAGGTATTTGCCTTTTTGTTTTACCGAGCAGGGAGTTACCATGCTGTCGTGTGTACTTAGAAGTAAACAGGCAATAGAAGTTAATATAAAAGTGATCCGTATTTTTACCAGGTTACGAGAATTTATTTTGTCAAATAAAGAAGTTTTGCTAAAACTGGAGCAAATTGAAAAATCTGTTGCAGGACATAGTGAAGAAATTCATCTCATATTTTCAGCGCTAAAAAAATTGATTCAACAGCCGTCTGAAAAACGTAAAGCTATCGGGTACAAATCATAGTTGTTCGTTAAGGAGAGGATTTTATTTTTCCTCAGAGTTACTTTTACTTTTTAAGATTTTTCAAACTTAATTTTTTATATACTATGTTAATTAAAACTTTTGGATCTGCCGTTTATGGCATTAATGCAACTACAATAACAGTTGAAGTAAATTGTGATGTTGGAACTCGTTTTTATCTGGTAGGACTGCCTGACAATGCAGTTAAAGAAAGTCAACAACGCTTACTTGCAGCATTTAAAAACATCGGATATAAAATGCCTGGAAGAAAAATTGTAGTCAATATGGCTCCCGCTGATATTCGAAAAGAGGGAGTGCCTATGATGTTACAATTGCTATTGGTGTGTTGGCTGCTTCGGAACAAATTCCATGTGAAGGATTGTCCGATTATATTATCATGGGCGAAATTTCTCTCGATGGCACTATTTTACCAATTAAAGGAGCATTGCCAATTGCAATTCAGGCAGCTAAAGAAGGGTTTAAAGGCTTTTTTCTTCCGAAAGAAAATGCACGGGAAGCAGCCATTGTAAGTGACTTAATTGTCTATGGAGTCCATAATATAACTGAGGTGATCGATTTCTTCAAGGGTGAATCAACTCCGGAAAGAGTTACTGTTGATATTCAGGAGGAATTTGAGAGATTTCAAAGTCATTCGGAACTCGATTTCTCCGATGTGAAGGGTCAGGAAAATATTAAACGTGCATTAGAAATTGCCGCGGCCGGGGGTCATAATGTAATTCTGATTGGTCCGCCCGGTGCCGGCAAAACCATGCTTGCAAAGAGACTGCCAACAATACTGCCTCCACTAAACGTGCAGGAAGCTCTTGAAACAACAAAAAATACATTCGGTGGCAGGGAAGGTAGGTAAAAATACTTCCTTGATTTGCACGCGTCCTTTCCGATCACCACACCATACAATAAGTGATGTAGCCTTGGTCGGCGGCGGCGGACATCCTCAACCCGGAGAAATATCTTTAGCTCATAATGGTGTTTTGTTCTTAGATGAATTACCGGAATTTAAAAGAACAGTTCTCGAAGTAATGCGTCAACCATTGGAAGAAAGAAAAGTGACAATTTCAAGAGCAAAATCTTCCGTAGAATTTCCTGCCAGCTTTATGCTTGTCTCGAGCATGAATCCATGCCCTTGTGGTTTTCATAATCACCCGGAAAAAGAATGCGTTTGCGGTCCGGGTGTAGTGCTTAAGTATCTCAACAAAATTTCCGGGCCTTTACTCGACCGGATCGATATTCATGTTGAAGTTACTCCGGTTCCTTTCAGTGAATTGTCGAAAGAACGAATTTCGGAAAAAAGTGAAGACGTGAGAGCACGTGTAGTCAGAGCGCGTAAAATTCAGGAATTGCGATTTGCTGAATCAGAAAATATTTATTGCAATTCACAAATGACCGCCAAACAACTACGTACTATTTGTAAAATTTCACCTGAATGTAATCAGTTGCTCAAAACTGCAGTTGAACGTATTGGTCTTTCTGCCCGTGCTTATGATCGAATTTTGAAAGTTGCCCGCACCATTGCCGATCTCGCCGGATCCAACGATATCCAGGCAGAACATCTTGCCGAAGCTATCCAGTATAGAAATCTTGATAGAGAAGGATGGGCAGGATGATTTAAATGTAAAATGTAGAATTTATAATGTAAAATTGTAATGATAATGTTGAATGGAAATGTAGAATATTATATTTTAAGTTACACATTTTGCGTTCGCAATTGCACATTCTACATTCAGGAAGATAACTAAGTAGTATCAAAATTTTAACAAACATTATTTTGAAGTCAAAAAAAGTTAGTTTTATGAGTAAATATTTTGGTATGTATCGAATCGAAACTACCCGTTTTCGCAGTTGGGATTATTCCTGGGAAGGCAAATATTTTATAACTGTGTGTACAAGAAATTTCGATAATTATTTTGGAGAAATAAGTAATGGCAAGATGGAATTATCTGAAATTGGTTCAGAGGTAGAACGTCAATGGGTGAAAACAATTTTACTTCGACCTGACATGAATCTGACCCTGGAAGATTTTCAAGTTATGCCTAACCATTTTCATGCAATCATTGAGATTGGACCGAATATTTATAATGACAAGAAATCTGATTTTATAAGTGATGGTAAGTCCAGAAACAAGTTCGGTTCACAGTCTAAAAATCTTGGATCAATTATTCGCGGATTTAAAGCAGCAGTTACCACATTTGCAAATGACAATAATTTAAAATTTGGGTGGCATCCCCGATTTCACGATCATCTGATCAGAAATGATATGGAATTATTCAAAATCAAAAAATACATTCAAAATAATGTAGAAAATTGGAGCAAAGATCGGTTTTCAAAAAATAATAAATTCAGGTGAATTTATTATATCAATATTCTATAATAGAAATGTAGAGACGCATTGCTATGCGTCTCCATAATAATCCTGTAAATTTAAAATGTATCGCAGAGACGCATGGCAATGCGTCTGTACAATCATCCTGTAAATTTAAAATGTATCGCAGAGACGCATGGCAATGCGTTTCCATAATCATCCTGTGAATTTAGATTGCTGCGCAGAGACGCATGGCAATGCGTCTCCATAATCATCCTGTGAATTTAAAATGTTGCGTGGAGACGCATAGCAATGCGTCTGTACAATCTTCCTGTGAATTTAAAATGTATCGTGGAGACGCATGGCAATGCGTCTCTGCAAATTCTAATAATTACTTCAAAAGTTCTTTTACAGCATTTATCACCTTTTCATCAGTGACACTGGTTTTTGGGGCGAAAAAAGTAGCCATACGACCTTCTTTATCGATTAGAAATTTTTGAAAATTCCACGTAACCGCAGCATCGGTGATGCCATTTTTTTCTTTAGAAGTCAGGAACTGATAGAGTGGATCGATATCATCTCCTTTGACTGAAATTTTTGAAAACATGGGAAATGTTACGCCATAATTTTTACTGCAGAAAGATTTTATTTCTGATTCAGTGCCTGGTTCCTGGCCCATAAAATTGTTTGCAGGAAAACCTAAAACAATAAATCCTTGCGATTTATACTGGTCATATAATGCCTGAATTTCTTTGTATTGAGGTGTAAGGCCACATTCGCTTGCCACATTCACAATCAAAACTACCTTGCCTTCATATTGTTTCAATGATACCGGCTTGCCATCAATGTCTTTCATCGTGAAGTCATAAATGGTTTTGCCTGTATTCATAGCTTTATTGTTTTGGTATGTATCCATGTTTCCACCTTTTGGTCCAAAGAAGAGATTGAAGATGCTAAGCATAATGGTGATTATTGATAACATGGCTGATTTCTTTGAATTTATTCCTGATTACTTATACCTAACAAATAACTGTGCAACTAAGTTTAATATCCGGTCAGTTTCAATTTGTAAGATTCAGATTTTACCCTGGCTCCCCAACACCATGGCAGTTCTTGTATTTTTTACCACTGCCGCATGGACAAGGATCATTTCTGCCAACTTTTGGATCTACTCTTACCGGTTGTGGTTTTGCTACCTGTCTTTGGCCTTCAGGAGCAGTTCCTTGTGGTTGTGGTGCTCCAACTGTTGCTCCGACAGGTACTTCTTCATGAGAAGTTTTGAGCTTGCTCATGTCAGTGCGTGGCTGCGGGCGAGCTTCCTTCACATTTGAAGAATCCTGAACAGGAATAAATCCTTTGTAAAGGAATGATAGAACATCGCGGTTGATTTGTTCGAGCATCTTTTTAAATAACTCGAATGATTCGAATTTGTAAATCAGCAATGGATCCTTTTGTTCGTAAACAGCATTTTGTACAGATGTCTTTAATTCATCCATCTCACGCAAGTGCTCTTTCCAGGCATCATCAATTAATGCTAGCGCAATGGTTCTTTCAAATGCAGTCATTATTTCGGCACCATGCGTCTCAAAAGCTTTTTTAAGATTCACCATTACCTGAACCTGTTTCATTCCATCGGTGAAAGGCACCACAATATTTTCGATTACCTGTCCCTGAGTTTCAAAAACCTGTTGAATTACCGGGAAGGCTTTATCGGCTATCATCTTCGATTTGAAACGATATTGTGCCTGAGATGCTTCAAAAATTTTATCTGCTAACTCTTCAGCCTTAATTTTCATAAACTCCTGTTCATTGACAGGAGCATCGATTGAAAATATCCGGATTAGCTCAAGTTTAAATTCTTCAAAATTACGCTGATCAGCGAATGCATTTGCAAGCGATTCACTGTAGTCGTATTGCATATTTTCCAGATCCAGTGTCAAACGCTCACCGAAAAGTGCATGTCGGCGTTTTTTGTAAATCACTTCACGCTGAGAGTTCATAACATCATCATATTCCAGCAAACGCTTTCTTATTCCAAAGTTATTCTCTTCTACTTTTTTCTGTGCTCTTTCAATCGACTTGGTAATCATGGAATGCTGAATAACTTCACCTTCCTTAATTCCCATACGATCCATTAAACGTGCTATTCTTTCAGAACCAAATAACCGCATCAGGTTGTCTTCAAGTGACACAAAGAATTGTGTAGAACCCGGATCACCCTGACGACCGGAGCGACCGCGTAACTGGCGATCGACACGACGTGATTCATGGCGTTCTGTACCAATAATTGCCAAACCACCAGCTTCTTTAACACCGGGTCCCAGTTTAATATCGGTACCACGACCTGCCATGTTGGTTGCAATGGTTACTGTTCCTGCAAATCCTGCTTCAGCAACAATTTCCGCTTCCCGCTGATGTAATTTGGCATTCAACACATTGTGTTTAATGTTTCTAAGCTTCAGCATTCGACTTAGCAATTCAGAAATTTCAACTGAAGTAGTACCAACCAGAACCGGTCTGCTGGCTTTGGTAAGTGCTTCTATTTCTTCAATTACGGCATTGTATTTTTCACGGGTTGTTTTGTAAACAAGATCCTCGCGATCATCACGACTTATTTTACGATTTGTTGGAATTACAACAACATCTAACTTATAGATTTGCCAGAATTCACCAGCTTCAGTTTCGGCTGTTCCGGTCATACCCGCCAGCTTATGGTACATCCTGAAGTAATTCTGTAATGTTACTGTTGCATACGTTTGTGTGACAGCTTCAATTTTAACATTTTCTTTTGCTTCAATAGCCTGATGTAAGCCATCTGAATAACGTCTGCCGTCAAGTACACGACCTGTTTGTTCATCAACAATTTTACTTTGCCATCAGCAAGAATATATTCTACATCATTCTCATAAAGCGTGTAGGCGCGCAACAGCTGATTAATGGTATGGATACGTTCCGATTTAATAGCAAAATCACGCATCAAAATATCTTTGCGTTCTAATTTATCCTGATCCGGTATTGCTAACTTTTCAATTTCGGCTATGCTGGAACCAACATCGGGCATTACAAAGAAATGAGGATCTTCACCGGTAGTAGTGATCAGATCGACACCTTTTTCTGTAAGTTCAATAGAGTTATTCTTCTCATCAATAACAAAATAAAGTTCAGCATCAACTTTATGCATTTCACGTTGCTGATCCTGCATATAGTGATTTTCGGTTTTTTGCAATAATGCACGTACACCTTGTTCACTTAAAAATTTAATCAGCGCTTTGTTTCTGGGCAAACCTCTAAATGCTCTGAGCAAAGGTAGTCCTGCTTCATTTTCTTTACCCTCTGCAATTTTCTTTTTAGCATCAGCAATTACAGTATTGATATAATTTCTTTGTGTGGAAACCAGGTTTTCAATTCTGGGTTTCAATGCAAAAAATTCATGTGAATCACCTTTTGGGGTAGGGCCGGAAATAATAAGAGGAGTTCTGGCATCATCGATCAGCACAGAATCGACCTCATCCACAATGGCAAAGTGATGTCCACGTTGAACCATATCAAGCGGCGAACGAGCCATATTATCCCTCAAATAGTCGAAACCAAATTCATTATTGGTACCGTAGGTAATATCAGAAAGGTATGCTTTTTTCCTTTCGTCGGAATTGGGTTGATGCTTATCGATACAATCAACAGTGAGTCCCAGGAATTCGAAAATAGTACCATTCCATTCCGAGTCACGTTTCGCGAGATAATCGTTTACCGTTACAATATGCACACCTTTCCCCGCAAGCGCATTGAGATAAATCGGCAGTGTTGCCACCAATGTTTTTCCTTCACCGGTTGCCATTTCTGCAATTTTCCCCTGATGTAAAACTGATCCACCGATTAACTGAACATCGTAATGAATCATATTCCAGGTAACACTATTTCCTGCAGCCATCCAGGTATTCGAATAAATGGCATCATCACCGGAAATTTTGATGTAAGATTTTTTTACTGACAGATCGCGGTCATGTTGTGTTGCCTTAACTCTGATTTCAGAGTTTGCAGAAAAACGACGCGCTGTTTCCCGTACTACACCAAATGCTTCGGGCAAAATTTCATTTAATATTTCTTCAATCTTACTATTTTCTTCCTTTTGCAATTCATCAATTCGGCGATATAGATCTTCTTTAGTTCCCATTTCCATGGTGGGATTTTTTTCGATCTGATCATTGATAGAAATGCGCTCTTCTACTGTAGCAACAATATAATCCTGAATTCTTTTTTGAATTCAAGTTTTCTCCCGCAACTGATCATCGTTCAATTGGGTAATTGTTACTTCTGCTTCTTTTATTTGTGAAACAACAGGAACCAATTCCTTGAGGTCGCGGTCGGCTTTATTTCCGAAAAGTTTTGATAACGTTTTATTGATGAAATCAATCATAATAGTTGACTTTAATTGCCTGAATTATAGGGGCTTGAATATGAGCCGACAAAGGTACTGAAAATCATGTAACTTTATGCAGTAGCACCTGAGTAATTGTAAACTCGTGACATACAGGAGTCTACCCTGTTGAACTAAGGTTTTTAAGCTCCAGTTTTCTTAAGGAAGGAGCCAGTTTCCAGGTTGACGCAACTACCAACAGCGTCATGGCTCCCCCTGCAATAACTGATGGAATTAATCCCAGCAACCGGGCCGCAAACCCCGATTCAAAAGCGCCAATTTCATTCGAAGAACCTATGAAAATTGTGTTTACTGCCGACACCCTTCCACGCATTTCATCAGGGGTAATTACCTGCATAATTGTGGATCGGATTATTACACTGACACTGTCCAGCATCCCGCTAAGGGCCAAAAGTGCCAGCGAGAGATAGAAGTTTGTAGACAAAGCAAAAAGAACCATGCAAATTCCAAATCCTGCCACAGCAGCAAGCAATTTTTTACCGGTATGAGTAACGGGAGGCCGATGAGCAAGTGTGAGTGCCATTATAACGGCACCAAAAGCAGGTGCAGCCCTCAGCAAACCAAGTCCTTCAGCACCTGTTCCCAGAACCTGATCGGCAAACATGGGTAATAATGCAACCGCGCCGCCAAAAAGTACCGCAAACAGGTCGAGTGTAATGGCGGATAACATGATTTGATTTTTAAAAACAAATCGTATTCCGGTTGTTAAGCTTTCCGCAAGCGAAATGCCCTCCGATGCTCTTAATGCCGGTTTCGATTTGATGAAGAGGTAACAACATGCTGTGATAACTATGAATATACAAACGAATGTGCTAGCTGCGAAGGCACCATAAAAACCATAAATTAATCCACCTATTGCTGGTCCGGTTACAGCACCCAATTGCCAAACGGTGCTACTCCATGCCGAAGCCGATGCGTAGAGTGATTTGGGAACCAGTTGTGCGAAGAAAGCTGAAATTGTAGGTCCTAATACACCTCTGGCTAATCCGGTTAAAAAAATCAAAATGTAAACTGGTAATGTTCCGAAACGGATAAAATTTGCTTCTGCATTAAAAGTAAAAAATGTTAGTCCTGCAGATACCAGAAATAACATGAAAAGAAATGTGAGAATTAATTTTTTACGATTCAGCTGATCGGCAAGATGGCCACCAAAAAGAGCCATGGAGATAGCAGGAATTGCTTCTGCAAGTCCTATTAATCCGAGTGCCATTGGATCTTTGGTATGACTGTAAATAAGCCATCCAAACACAACGGACTGCATTTGCCAGGCAATTGTAAGAGAAAGCCGGGCAGCAATAAAAAATCGATAATCCCTGATTTTCAGGGCTTCGTAAGCCTGGCCGTAAAAGAGTTTTTTGATAATAGAAGAAGCTAAGCCACAGTTAAGTCTGTTACCGGATAGTTCTTATTGGTATACCTTAATACTCGTCTTCGTTGAAGAAGAAGTCATCTTTGGTCGGATAATCGGGCCAGATTTCTTCAATGCTTTCATACGGTTCACCTTCATCTTCAAGTTCTTGCAAGTTTTCAATTACTTCAAGAGGTGCTCCGGAACGTATAGCGTAATCAATAAGTTCGTCTTTGGTAGCAGGCCATGGAGCATCTTCAAGATGAGATGCCAATTCTAAAGTCCAGTACATGCTTTAATCAATTTAGGGGTTAGCAATGGGTGTATTTCCCTTTTTACAGGGGGCTGCAAAAATAAAAAAATAGAATTCAAATAAGCAAGTTAGTTTAAATAGGTTTTAAGTCCTTGGTTTCCAGTTAATTTCATTGCAATTATAGTCTTTTAGTACCAATCTGGCAAGTACAAACAGGTAGTCAGAGAGTCGATTTAGGTAAATTAGGATGAGTGGATGCACTTCAGTTTCAGAAGCGAGGTGACTAACCAACCGCTCACAACGACGGCAAACGCAACGTGCGAGGTGGCACCAGGAAGCGGCAGGATGACCGCCTGGAAGGATAAAAGCCTTCAATTCGGGAAGTTGACTGTTCATGAGGTCGATATTTTTCTCGAGGAGTAAAATATCATTTTCATTCAGGTCAGGAATTTTCATTCTTGATTTATCGGGATCAGCAGCCAGCAGTGCACCAATGGTAAATAGTCTGTCCTGGATTTCCTGCATAAGTTCTCTCACCTCAGGACGGGAAAGGTGATCACGCAGCATGCCTATATTTGAATTTAGTTCATCAACAGTTCCATATGTTTCAATGCGAAGGTGATGTTTGGCAACTCTGGTACCTCCTATGAGTGATGTTTGTCCTGAATCGCCGGTTTTTGTATAAATTTTCATATCAGGTTTTTTAAATACCCTTATGCAGGAACAGATCCCTGGCCTTTAAGTTTAATTGCGGAAATAATCTGATCATTTTTCTGATCCGATTCAATGAGTCCGTCACGCAATCGAATGATGCGATGCGCATGGCGGGCAATATCTTCTTCGTGTGTTACCACCACAATGGTGTTGCCTTTATCATGAATTTCTTCAAACAACATCATTATTTCCTGTGAAGTTTTGGAATCTAGATTTCCCGTAGGTTCATCGGCAAGAATAATAGCGGGATTGTTAACTAACGCACGGGCCACTGCCACTCTTTGCCGTTGTCCACCTGATAGCTCATTCGGGCGATGCGTAATACGGTCACCGAGGCCAACATCCGTGAGTGCTTTGCGGGCTCTTTCCTCACGTTCATCTTTAGATATTCCTGCATAAACCAAAGGCAAGGCAACATTATCGAGTGCTGTTGATCGTGGAAGCAGATTAAAAGTCTGGAAAACAAAACCAATTTCTGAATTACGAACCTCAGCCAGTTGATTATCGGACATGAAACTCACATCGGTACCTTTCAAAATATAATTACCGCCGGTAGGAGTATCAAGGCAGCCGATTATATTCATGAGTGTCGATTTCCCGGAGCCGGATGATCCCATTAGTGCCACGTATTCATTCCTGAAAATTTCTGTGGTGATTGATCTGAGGGCATAAATAATCTCATTCCCCACCACGTAATGGCGGGAAATATCTTTCAGATTGATTATTGATTCCATACGGGGTATTTCAAGTTGTGTAAATATGGGAGCTTGTAATTATGTTTGGTGATTTTGTAAAGATAACTTTTTTAGAAATAGCAATTATTTAAAATCGAAGTTTAAAATGTTGTTTGCTGAGGTTTTGATCGAAAAAAGTAATTCCCACCAGGTAGAAATCGAGGCTTTGAGTAACTTTTGGATGTTGTTGAATTTCAAGCCAGGCCTGTTGCATACCAGCTGACCAGTTGATGTCGTCGAATATAATCATGGTTTTAGCATGTACCTTTGGCAGGATCCAGTTGAAGTATCTCATTGTTGCTTCATAGGTATGATTGCCATCAATAAAAATAAAATCGGCAGGAACAGTATTGAGGACTGCCGGCAATGTGGAATCAAAATCGCCGGTCAAACAAGTTACTGTTGAGCAGTTCATTTTTGCAAAATTGCTTCGTGCACATGCAGCGGTTTCGGGACAGCCTTCGAGAGTTATAATTTTTGCACTGGGGTTACCCAGAGCCAGGTACATGGTGCTGATTCCTAACGATGTGCCTAGTTCAATGATATTTTGTGGTTTAAAATAACGGGATAAACGGAAAAGTAATCTGCAAAACTGTGGTGACTTAGCAAAGTTGGAGGCAATTTCCCGAATGGGGCGTGCAATTTTTTTATGATCGTAACTACTTCCCGCACCCAAATCAGAAACAGCAATGATGGTGTTATTCTGGAGTAAAGATTTGCGGAAGTTTTCTATGTTTTGAAATATTTCGGGATCTTCCTTTTTGTAAATTCCTTCCGTCAGTAACTGATATAAAAATGGGGAATGTGCATCATGCTCGTTTCCGGAAACCAGTTGATGCCGGAGATATCCGGTGGTCAGTCGCGTTGCATTAAAAAGTTTGGAGATCACCATGCAAAGGTAATGGATTTATAAGTTTGTTTGACCGGTTGTTAATTTAAGAAATCGGGTTTCATATCAATTTCGAGTCCTTTTGGACGCAGGGTAATGAGGGGTTCGGGCACTACTTGTGCAGATGGATTAAGTACAGGTGTGAATTTTGATAGTATCATAGCTAAAACAATTTGCATTTCCATCATAGCAAAATTGTTACCGATGCAGATTCGCGGTCCTGCACCAAATGGCAGGTACATGTTTTTTACTTTTTTGATAGTTTCGCCTGTTTCAAATCGTTCGGGAATAAATGTTTCAGGATTTTCCCAAAATCGTTTGTCGCGATGCAGTGCATAAGGTGAAATAAGAATATTTGTCCCGGCTGGAACAGCATAATTCCCAATTTTATCAGGCTTAATATTTTTTCTGCCTATGATCCATGCCGGTGGATATATTCGTAATGTTTCTTCAATAACATTGGTAAGATATTTCAAATTCGTCAGGTCATTAAATTCAGGAGTTCGGCCATTTAAGACTTGCCTTATTTCATTTTTACAATTACTTAGTTTTTCAGGATGTTTTGCAAGAAGGTAAAGTGCCCACGAGAGTGCATTTGCAGTTGTTTCGTGTCCGGCTACAAAAATGGTCATCACTTCATCACGCAATTGTTTACTCGACATCGATTCACCGCTGGCTTCATATTTTGATTCCATTAGCATCGATAACAAATCGTGGTGTTGGTTGGAATCGGATCGACGTTGTTCAAAAACGGCATCCAGAACTTCGTTAATTGCTTTGACAGCCTTCTTGATTTTTTGATGTTCCGGAGTGGGAATCCATATTGGAAGCAGAATAGGAGTGCGGGTTCGGATATTGACAGATTTTAAAAGGAAAGAAAGTGCTTCAGATATGATTGTGGCATTATTTTTTACATTCGCATGCAATAAAGTGCTGCTGACAATATCCAGAGTAAGCATCATCATCTCTGTTGTTAACTGAGAATAGGAACCTTGTTCCCATTTGGAGATCATGTTTCCGGTACAAGATGCCATATCGGTTACCAGTTGAGCGAGTTTTTGTTTGTGAAATGCCGGTTGAATGAGTCTCCTTTGTCTAAGCCAGAATTCTCCTTCACTGGTAAGCAAACCATTGCCCAGCAGGTATTTCAATTGTTCATAACGCAGGCTCTTGGTATAATTTTTATTATTTTCCTGCAGGACGTATTGAATAAAATCCGGATGTTGAATGTATAATACTTTTTCGAACTGAAAAACGGATAGTACTTATATCGCCATAAGATTCCTGCTGTTCACAAAAAAATCGAGCACCCTTGTTTTCAGGTCTTGTAAATTACCGGTAAGCGGATGACCATATTTTCCGGGAGGGAACATCTTAAAAAGTAATTAGTGCAAGATATCTTTTTCTTTTTTTAATGGCAGGAACCAGAATTTCGTTTTCAGCAACTTGTTTGGCTGAGCGTGGAAGAATCATGAGTCCTTCACTTCCTTGTACGGGTTTCCCCCGGAGTGCAGCTCCCGTATTACTAATTTTAACCGGAATTAGTGCATTTTGACGGCTAAGGTTATCGTTAAATAAAACGATCATTTCTTCACTGTTGAGCAATGAACAGAAGCTTGAAAAAACACCGTCGTCGTCAATAGAAACCTGTTCCTTTTCCGCAATAGCACTCCATTGTACAGTAGCGTCATAATTCACGGACAGTACAGCAATGTTATCGAAATGAAATTCTTCTCTTCGGGTAAACGACTGGGTAAAATAATCATAATAAGAATATTCGGTGGTGTAGGCAGCTTCCGCAACGATAACAGCACCACCATCTTTCCTTAATATAATTCTTTCAATAGGATATCCTATTAAGCTCATGCCCGATGCTGCGTTTCTTTCGCCTTTAAGGCGGATGTTTTTCTCGCCATCGATTGGTTTTAATTTCAGATCAAAATTTGCGGTGCTGTCGAGGGTTAGTTTTCCGTAAACTACGCCGGAACCGGTGGTAGAATTAACATCCGAATAAAATCCGGCAATTACAAACTGATCGTTGATATTATCTGCTGCAAGACCGAGTCCGGTAATAATTCTATCGGCAGCGATTGGGGTTTCTTTTATCTGACTTTCAGAAACTGATGCAGTGAACAAGATGTAATCAGTTGTTCTTTTGGAAGAAAGAGCTTTGATTTTTTCTGAATGAATGCCAAGAATTCCAAGATCACCTCTGTCGGTGAGAGAGAAGTTGATCAGATCAAAATTCTTTTCAGCATAGTTTGCAATTCCTGTAACCGATTTTACCGGTTTTAATTCTGAATCAAAGATTGCTGCAAATAGTTTTGTTGATTATCAGATGTAAATTCGCGTGTAGTGATGGCAATCATTTTTCTTCCTGTGGAAATCACCGGGCGACATTTTTCATATTCACCAGAAATCTGACTGAATGAAGCAACACTATTTTCACCTTCAGAAATTACTCCTTCCTTATTTATGGTCGAAAAGTAATAATTGAGTTTAAGATCAGATTTAATATATTCGGATGATATTATTAAAATACTTTCATTAAAAAAAGTTACTGCTTCAATTTCAGCATTTGGCTTGGTAGCATTTACAGGAATGGACCATTTTTGGGTGAGGTTGGAATTGTAATAGGCGAGTTTGTATTTCCTGCTTCTAAATCCCATTCTGTCGCCGGAATAATTTAAGGTGATATTCGATAGCAACAGAAAATACCCTTCATCGTCCTGGCCGATTACTTTGGTGTAGCCAAATCCCGACTCATCAATTTCTGATGGAGACAAGAGAAGTTTTCGTGCTTCTGAAATATTTGGACAGATTACTGAAAAGGATAATATCAAAAGTAAAAAGCGATTAATGAATGCCATTATTTAGTGTGGTTAAATGAATTATTTTATTCTGTCATAAATTACTTCAACAGCCTTTTCATCATTACCGCCGGGTGCAATGTTGTACATGGTAATAATCAGATGATCTGGATTTTCAAGTTCAATTTTGGTTCGCCAACCCCAGGCAGGTTCACCTCCATACGAAGCTAATACCGAGAACGGTGAAGTTTCATTTTTATTGGTGCTGAACATGATATTTGTGCCGTTGTGGAAACTATCGATCCAGGCCGATTGAAGCGTGTTATCAGCCAGTGAACATCCATAAATTGCAATTCCTTCAATTGGTTTTCCTTCTAATGAACCTGAATATTCGTGTAACGCAAACATATTGTTGAGCACAGAGCGAATTGTTCCGCTACATTCTGATTCATCGGCAAGGTTTCCGGGCTCAAACCAAACACGGGTTATACCTTTCCAATTTCCTTCAATAGATTTTAGAAATTTATGAGGACCGTCTTCCAGCGATTTTTTTAATTTTTCGCTCATAGAAACTAATTATTTTTTGATAAAAGATAGTAAGCACGCAATCCTGCTGACTGACTAATTTTAATTTTCGGATTGTATCCAATTCTTACATTTTCGAGTTGTGCATTGTACAGAAGCTGCAGCATCCACTTACCGGTTGTGCGAATATTTACACCTATTCCTGTGAAAGCACCAAACCCCAGACCAACCGGTTTAGAGCCGGTGAAGAAACTATAACCGCCATTTGGATCATAGTATGATTCGTATAAATTTATTCTCAGATCATTAATCTGAATTTCACTCTCATCAAATTTTGCCAGTGTAGCATGTAGTCCACCTTCAATAAAAGCATTAAATGATTCGCCTTCACCTAGCAGGCGTTGATATCCTGCTTGCATTAATAGTCGTTGTTCTTTTCCACGGATTTCAAACGTTCTGATACTATTATTGATTTGAGTTGATCCGGAAGGTGGGCGTGTAGTGATCGTGAAATTCCCTGCTGCGGTTACAATTGCAGCGGTTGCATTTAAGACGACTGCATTTTTTGCATCCACAGAATATCTGCCGGCGAATCCTACAGCTACAGAAGTTTTGTAACGCATATTGACGGGCATATCACTTTCAGAAAACGACCAATCTTCAGGAAACACACCGAGTTCTTCGGCGATAATATCGGGTTGTCCGAAACCACCACCATATTGATTTCTTATTTTCTGATACATCCAGCTATTTTCAAAAATATTTCGGTTTCCGTCGAAATCGAAACCATAACCATCATATAAGCTGGCAGTGTATTTATTGGGAAAGTAAGAACCGATGTAAAGTCCGGTTGAGAAAGTTTTGGAACGAATAGGTTGTTGTTCCTTTTCCTCAAATGAATCGTCATCCTGACCATAAACTTTCAAATTTATAGTTGGAATTAAGATCACAATAGTGAGCAAAATTTTCAGAGCAGCTAAATTCACTTTCATGGGAAGGCTTTTATTTTTAACCCTTTCAGGGGAAAGATGTTTTGTGAAATCATCAATTAGCAAGAGTTAATCCGGCACTTGCTAAAGTTTGAATTTACGAATTTGATAATTTTTTTCGAATAAACGGACAAAGCAGGAAGTTTAGGTGTTTGGGTGGTATTGGATGGAAAGAGTTGGAAGCTAATTTAAGTGACTGATATGCAAGCTTATAGGATATTTCATAATATAAGGATTAACCTTCTTTAATGGACATGGAAAAGCAAAAAGGAGAGAATAGAAAATGCTTTAAAGTCGACGGTCTAAATTTCCGTACTTTGCGTCAGAATATGGAATCTAAATCTTCAATCAGGCTAAACAAATTCATTGCTGAAAGCGGCATCTGTTCCAGGAGGGAGGCTGACCGGTTTATTGAAAAAGGATTTGTATCAATCAATGGTCGAAAAGCTAAATTAGCCGATCAGGTTTACCCGGGTGATAAGGTAGTTGTAAACGGACATCATCTGGAACCCAGAGAAGCTGAAGACAATATCTATCTGGCATTCAATAAGCCTGTTGGCGTAACTACCACAACAGAAGAACATACAGCTGATAATATCATAAATTACGTAAATCACAGCGCCCGAATTTTCCCTATTGGGCGTTTAGATAAAGATTCGCAGGGGCTCATATTTTTAACTAATGATGGAGACATCGTAAACAAGATATTAAGAGCAGAAAATGCACATGAAAAAGAATATTTAGTCACTGTTGATAAACCTATAACAGATAAGTTTATTGATGGAATGATCCATGGTGTACCTATTTTAGGAGTAGTAACCAGAAA
This sequence comes from Bacteroidota bacterium, assembly GCA_016713525.1. Classification (GTDB taxonomy): domain Bacteria; phylum Bacteroidota; class Bacteroidia; order AKYH767-A; family OLB10; genus JADKJB01. Next base: position 712,435 of record JADJOZ010000033.1, read on the forward strand.
ATGTAAAGTAGTTAAGGAAACTCCATTTATTTTCCGGATAGTATTAATTCAGGGACTTAACCGGCAAATTCGAAGAATGTGTGAACACTTCGGATATCAGGTGATGAAACTGGAACGTGTCAGAATAATGAATGTTAGTCTGAAAGGTTTGTCACTTGGTGAATGGAGGGATTTGACTCAAGATGAACTTCAAGGAATTTTTAAATTAATTAAGAACTCTTCGTCGGAAAAATTAAACCCTGCTAAACCTGCAAAAAGCTCAAAACCTGGTTCGTTAAGTCCTCCCAAAACGCAAAGCACAAGGTCCGAAAAAAGAAATTCAGGCCCAGCTCAGCGCCACTCCGGCAGAGATAAAAGCAGGAATAGCACCCAAACGAAAGGTAAGAGAGATAGTGGTAAGGGTCGTTCAAGACGGTAATCAAGTCTGTAAATATTTAATTATCAATTCAATAAGAAAATGTAAGGCATTTTTTGCAATTGAATAAATCATCAGTATATTTGCAGTCCCAATTTCACAGGGAAAATGACCATTGATTCAAAAAATCAAAGGTCATTTTAAAAAGGGAGCTTAGCTCTCCCGATAGCTATCGGGATGGTTCAGAGCACACCGACAGAGATTCAGGATGGTTCCTGATCGAAAAGAAAAACTGCTGAAATCGTCAGCATAAAATATTTAATGGGAGCTTAGCTCAGCTGGTTCAGAGCATCTGCCTTACAAGCAGAGGGTCACTGGTTCGAACCCAGTAGTTCCCACTTTAAAATCAAGCACTTATGACTTAAATGTTATAGGTGCTTTTTTTATTTGCACACTTTTTGCACATTATTTGCCGTAGTTGAGAGGTTTATTGGTATACGAACTTTTTAAAGAAAAATTTTAGTTCGAAGCAATTAGGTTAGTATCTAGGTGGTTTTAAAATTATGCATCACGATCCCTCAATGCGATATTTTCGAGTAAAATAATTAAAGCAAAGTACTATTAGAGGTAATAGGTTAATTCCAAGAATTATATCCGGATAACCTTCAATATCATACATAAATTGGAAATCGAACTTCCACGTTTCGGTAAGAAAATCAAAATTCCAGTTCTCTCCATTTCTAAAAAGAGTAAGCAATAATAGAGGTCCAAGAAGAAATTTGATCCCAATTCCCGCAATTAAAAGTTGAAACAATTGTAAAAAAAGGTAAACACAATTTAGGGTTTCCGTGTAGTCTAACTCCTCTTTTCCAAAGACTTTCACAATGTTTACCACAATTAAAACCACAGTAAAGAATAAAACAAGTAAACCCACAGTAAAATTGGTTACTGAATTATAATTTTGCATCAAATCAGTTAGCAACAATGCAAATCCCAAAAAGGAATTGATCAGAATATATATATTCGACAATAAATACTTACTCTGAAAATATTGGAGCATTTTTCCCTTCATATAAATCACAAAAATAAAACCATTCACATAAGCTTTCGATTTGTAAATATAATTGTCTAGATGTGATTATCCAAAAAATTAAAAAAGAATATAATTTGAGCTCTAGCCAACTCTTTTCAGTGGAAGGTTGTTAAGTCACAAAGCTTAAATCTTAGCTCATTCAATACAATGCAATTAAAATTACTTTCATAGAAATAATAATTTGCTGTATTTTGAAGAATCAACCTTGAATCTTATATTTAAAGTTAAAACAGTAATTCCAATTTTAATCTGTTCTAAAATATCAGCCACATACCAAGTGATCCTTGTTTTTTTCTTCTGAAATGATTAGATAAAATTAATACTAATCTTGTCCGGTTCAAAAGGGGGGTTGATTCAGTGCAACACACCTTCACTATTTCTCCTACACATTTTTAGCCTGTTCCGACACACTTACAAACTCAACCTGCACAGTTATGAAGTGTATCTATGAACTTTTTGTAGAAATCAAAAACTTTGGTTTTATAAAATAACGCAGAAACCGAAAAGCGTAAACAGAGTAGGTGACCACTAAATTCTTTACTTATGAAAAATTTATTATTGTTAGTTGTGTTGATCATTTATTGTAACGTAACTATTGGACAAAATCAAATGTATCGATGGGCGCTACATCCGAAACAGATAAATTTCACCACCGCAAATTCCCCGGTTGTGCAAAATTTATTACCATCTTATCCTCATTATGCCAGTAATGCAGCCACAGATGCTTCAGGAAATTTGTTGTTTCACACAATCGATTTGAACATTTACAATTCTTCGAGTACGCTTATTGGTTCACTGAACACTGCGGGTTTTTTTCCTTTTTTTGGAAATTCAATGGGTATAGTTCCGGTTCCGGGTGCATGCAAACAGTATTATTTGATTTTTTGCCTGAGCGATTATGCCGGATTGGTTCAACATCAATGGTTATGTTATGCCAAAGTAGATGCAAGCGGAGCTAATCCCGTTATCACTCAGCAAACCACCGGTCTCTTATATTCCATTTCAGGTTCTTCGATTGGCTCAATTGGTTTTGCAATCAGTAAAGTGAATTTGGCAGCATCAAAACGCTTCCTTTATTTTGTGGGACCAGATGCTTATGCCGGAAACCCGATTGTATCAAGATTTGATATTACGTCGACAGGTATCTCCAATAAAGTTACCATTGCTACAACTTCAACTCCCGGTTTATCGGGTTCTCCTTTTGTAGCAGAAGCGACAGAAGTTGAATTATCCCCGGATGGAACCAAACTTGCGTGGGTAACCGGAAATAGTTCAGAAGTAAACTTTGTTAAAGTAAATGCACTTACCGGTAATTTTGTATCCGCTTCTTCAACAGCTGTGCCGGGCTCTGTTGCGTGTTATGGCATCGAATGGAATTCAGCTTCTTCTATTGCTTATATTTCTCATTCAAATGGATTAAGTCGTATAGCATACCCTGCACTAACTCATACTTCAATTGCCTCAAGTTCCCTATATAACAACACTGCATTAGAATTAGGACGTAATAATAAAATTTATGCAGCCAAGAATACCGGAACTGGTTTTGGAGAAATTAATACTGCTAACCACACAGTAGCTTCCAGCAGCCTCGTTATTAGTCCTTCAGGGAAAGATTTTTCAAATTCTTTTTTCACTTTGCCTGAACAAGTAGATGGTGAATGGTCACAATTCAGTATGGGACCTGCCATAAATATTGATGATACCTGGAAATGTGCTACACCCAATACGCCTATAACATTGAATGCAATTCCATCAACCTACACAACATATGCGTGGGAGAGAAAAGTTGGCAGTGGCCCATGGACAACTTTTTGGGGTCAAACCAATCCTGCTGATGACACAAATCCTGTTAGTGCAACTGTACAATATAGGGTTAGAGCAACGATTGGTGGATGTACTACCATAAATTCTCCAATAGCTACATGCACTTATTGTACCGGTCCAGCATGTTGTCCGGCTCCTCCTGTAAAACGTGAAATGAACCCGGAAATATTAGAAAACGCATCTTCATATGTGAGTTTGGAACTCCAACCAAATCCCACAAGTGGCATTTTCACTATTTCAACCGGCGCAAATGACATGCAGGCAGATGAAATTCATATTTATGATGTGAATGGACGTTTGGTGAAATCGATAGTTCCTGAAGAAATAACCACAAATGCAATTTCTATTGATGCCAGCGATCTTAATAATGGTATTTATTTTGTGAAATTGTTGAATAACTCCACCATTCATTTATCCACTAAAATTTTAATTCAAAAATAATTATTTTGCAGTCCGGGATTAATTACCCGGACTGCAATTCTATATCTCCAGCAATTCTACTTCATACACAAAATCACCTTGTAAATCTTCGTGTAAGGTTGCAATTGCCTTGTGAATTTTATCAATTTGGCCGTTGTAAATATTTGCAAGTTGCTGACTCGAATTAATTTCTTTTTTGAATTGCTTTAGTTCTTTACAAAAATGAATTCGCATTTCGAGTTCCATTTTAGTGTCGCCACAAAAGCGAATATATTTATTTATGACACGTAAAATTTTACGAACGCTTTTTTTTATCAGATAAACATTGGAGTCGTTCATTTCGGCAAATGAAGAAGTAACACTTTCATTCACTTTTCTCACAAAACCATCCTGATCAATAGAGTCGAAAAGCAAATAGGTAACCAGTTCCTTATTTTCTTTTTTGAAACGAAGTAGACGGGAGCATAGAGCTAGAAGTTCTTTTTGCGAAAGTAAACTCAGTTCCTTCTGAATTTCACTGATAGTTGCCGGCTTCATTTTTTAAACTATTTCAGCAACCACAAAAGTGCTGCCACCTATGAATACCAGATCATTTTTACCGGCTTTTTTTACCGCTGCATCAAGCGCTTTTTTTACGGTAGGATAGATATTTCCTTTGAGTTTAAAGTTTGTTGCCTGCTCCCGTAGTACCATTGCATCTAATCCGCGTGGAATATCGGGTTTACAAAAATAATAGGATGCATTTACCGGAAGCAAAGCAAGTGCTTTCGAAATATCTTTGTCCTGCACCATTCCCATTACAAAATGAAGGTGCTTGTGAGGAGTTGCTTTTATTTGCTGAACAACCAATTTTAACCCATCCACATTGTGTCCCGTATCGGCTATGATGAGCGGATTTTTACCTAGTACCTGCCAACGGCCTGCAAAACCGGTTAGTTTTTTGATATTCATTAAAGCTTTACGGATATTTTTCCTGTTAACCTCAAATCCTTTTTCTTCCAGAATTTCACAGGTCTGCAAAGCAGTCGCAATATTTACTGTTTGATACCACCCACCCAAATCAACAACCAGATTTTTAAGATAGGGTAGTTTTTTTCTCGTAACATCCACTTCAATTTTACCGGGAGCATCTTCATCTTGATTACTGAACTCAATTTTGTAATTTTTATCTGCAAAGAAAATAGGAGCGTGCATCTTTTTCGCTCGTGTTTTAAAAACAGATGCAGTTTCTTTTTGAGTTTGTCCGATCACTACCGGAACTTCCTTTTTAATGATGCCTGCTTTTTCAACTCCGATTTTTTTCAGGGTATCACCAAGCAAACTCATATGATCCCACTGGACATTTGTAATCACTGATACAAGAGGAGTAACCACATTTGTAGAATCGAGACGCCCACCTAAACCGGTTTCAATTATAGCGATATCTACATCTTTTTTACTGAAGTAATCGAATGCAAGTCCTACTGTCCATTCAAAAAAGGAAGGCTCAATAGCTTCAAATTCTTTTCGGTATTTTTTTACAAAAGTAATCACATCATTCTGACCAATCATCTTTCCATCAATCCGGATTCGTTCTCTGAAATCGCGAAGGTGAGGGGAGGTATAGAGTCCGGTTTTGTAACCACTTTGCTGTAAAATAGCTGCCAGCATATTTGAAGTAGAACCTTTTCCATTGGTGCCTGCAATGTGAATGCATCTGAAATCCTTTTCAGGATGATCGAGCATATCCATTATGGCGTGTGTATTATTAAGATCGGCTTTATATGCTGCTGCCCCTATACGGTGAAACATGGGCAATTGGGCAAACAAATAGTCGTGGGTCTCTTTGTAGGTCATTCAAATTTAAACACAAAAGTAATAGTACCTCTTTGCTCTTCAACTCCGGAAGGGCTCTTGCTGAACTTAGCATTCTTTGCGGCCTGTTTAGCTTTAGCAACTAATACCGGTGCTGAAGTTGTGGAACCACGGGCGGGACCATTTACGGTAGTTACATTACCATCTTTATCAACTACAATTTCAATAATTACTTTTCCGGTTTCCTGCGACTGATCAGAAATACTGGGTTTGCGTGTCATGTTTCTTCCGGCCAGATCGTATGAAATGCCGGAATCACCTTTTCCACTGCCTGTATAATTTTTTGAATCGGGAGAACCATCGGGAGAACCCTGATCGCCGGGTTTTCCGGTTTGACCTTCGCTGCCACTGCTACCCTGGCCATTATTATTTTTCTTTCCCGGATACAATGCTTTCGGATCAGGAGTTGGCTCAACAGGTTTTTTAGGTTGCTCAACCGGTTTTGGATTCGTCTTGGGTTTTTCTACCGGTTTAGGTTTTGGCTTTTCGGTATTTATTTTTGGCGCATCTTCAACGTCCTGAGTCATCTGCGGCTGTGGCTTTACAGGATCTGCTTCACTTACTTCAGGTTCTTTTAACTGATCGGCATTCGATTCTTGTGGCGAATTTGCATTGGTGACCTGAGTAGGTTGCACATCTCCGGTTCCCTGATCTGAATTACCAAAATTGATCAGCATTCCTTCTTCTTCCGGAGGAGGAATAGGAGCCATTAATTTTATAAGAATAAGAATAGCAAGCAAAGCACCATGAAAGGCAAGTGTACCTGCCCAACCGGCTCCTTTCGATTGCTTCTCCTGCGCTTGTGTTTCCATTATTTCTCAGGATTGGTAGCCAGCACCATTTTCACTTTTAGCCGGTTAACGATATCCATAACTTTTACTACGTTCTCTACCGGAACCGAATTGGCAGTATGCAAAACAACAACAGGATCCGTTTTTCCTGCAACAAAATTACTCAGGTTACCTTCTAACTGATCAAACACTACAGGTTGACCATCCATAAAATATTCCAGATTCTCATTAATAGCAACCGAGACAGTTAAGTTCTCGGTCGGTTTTGCTGTATTGCTGTTTGGAAGAACCAATTTTAACGTATTTACATTCGGAACAATCAAAGTAGTGATAAGCATGAAAAAAATCAACAACAGAAATACAAGATCTGTCATTGATGACATTTCAAATTTTGCATTCACTTTATTTCTTGATCGGATGGCCATTACTGATTGGTAATTCTAAGTTAAAGTTTGTGTTTTGGGTATTTCCGTTTTTATTTTCCCGGTGTGCCGGGATGTGAAATCCGATAACTGATTTATTTTGCCGGCTCTTGCAGCAGATCCATAAATTCAATAGAAGATGTTTCCATTTTGAAAACCACTTTTTCAACCATTGCCGTAAGAAGATTATATGCAACCAGAGCAAAAATCCCGACTATCAATCCGGCAACTGTGGTTACCATGGCTTCGTACATACCACCTGAAAGCAAACTGATATCGATAGTTTTTCCGGCCTTCGACATATTATAAAACGCCTTAATCATCCCGGTAACGGTACCCAGGAAGCCCAGCATGGGAGCAGCTCCTGCTACTGTGGCTAGTAATGAAAGGCCTTTTTCCATTTTAACTACTTCAATGTTCCCGATATTTTCAATTGCTTTTTCAATATCACTCAATGGCTTGCCTATCCGGGAGATTCCTTTTTCAATCATCCGGGCAATGGGACTGTCGGTATTCCGGCAAAGGGAGCGGGCGGCATCAATATTTCCATTGCTGATAAAGTCGCGGATGTTATTCATAAAATTCGGATCATCTTTTGCCGATTTCCGAATAGAAAAATATCGTTCGAAGATGATATAAACTGCTATCACTGAACAAAGTGCGATTGGAACCATAATTGGCCCACCTTTTAACGCCAGATCAAAGAGTGATAATGTTTCTTCTGTTGCAGGTGTTACTGCTGCCAATGAATCGGTTGCAGCAGTGGTAATTTGAAGTAATAAGCTCATCAGCGGTATAATAAGTTTTAACGTGTAAAATTAGACCGATAAGCAGCTTGAAGAGTTAAGAGTGAATGATGTTTGTTAACACTACGGTGTTAATATGTAGCTAAAACGGAACCTGCTAACTTTTAGTATGCAAAGTGATAAAGTAGCCTGTTATTCAATTTGTTCAACGGGTGCCGCATGATTTTTGTCGATGTGTGCTTTTTTATGCGGAGCATGGGGATTCCATCCCATCACATAAAGCATCACAAAAAATCCCAGAACATAGGCTACAGCGACATGCCATCCGTTTTTAACCCAGCTGACTACTGATTTTGCCTGAGGGAAAATATTTGAAATAGCTACCCCGGCAGATGATCCAAACCAAATCATAGAACCTCCGAAACCAACGGCATAGGCTAAAATACCCCAATCGTAGCCCCCTTGTTCCAAAGCAAGTTTAGTAAGCGGGATATTATCGAAAACGGCACTGACAAATCCGAGAATAAAAGCTGTTTGCCAGGAAGCAGGTGCTAATTGTTCAACAGGCATCATGGAGGCGCACATCACCAGAGACAACAAAAATATACTTCCCTGAATGGCATTAGGTAGCATTTTCCATGGAACTGGACGGAAAATCGCTCCCAATAAAATCGCAATCCAGACTCCGGCAGCAGGGAAATCGAGGTAAATATTGGTCAGAATAGCACCTGCAAGTATTAAAACTACGACAATCAGTTTACCTGAATCTATATCAACATGATGTGTGTTGTTTTTAATCAATGGTTGCAATTTATGTTGTTGAACAGCAGCTATAACTCCAAAAAATATGATAGCAATAACTGACGCTACATACGCATGTGTAACATCTGCAGCAGCAACTCCATCAATCCACATCATGGTGGTGGTAGTATCACCCACAACACTTCCGGACCCTCCGGCATTGCTGGCAGCAACGATGGCAGCAATGTAACCAATATGAACTTTGCCATTAAAAACCACCATAGCTATAGCACCACCAATCATGGCAGCTGCTATGTTATCCAGAAAGGAAGAAATAATGGCAATCATTATCAATAACCCAAAGCCACCTTTCCAGTCATCGGGTAAAAGGTTAGGAATTTTTTCAGGAATTCCACTCTTTTCAAAATGGTCGGCAAGAATGGTAAATCCTGTTAGCAATCCAAAAAGATTTAGCAGAATATGCCATTCGCCTTCATGAGTTTCAGAACCTAAAATATGTTCAAAAATAGAGAAGTCGGTAAAGATCTCTTTAAAAATGAGAATTGAAAGTAAACCCGTAATTGCAACACGTAATGTGCTATTGTGAAATAGGGCGACTCCAAGCAATGTTAAAGCAAATAAAACGAACTCAACAGGTATGCCAAACAATGCAGGCGTTTGTGCAATTATCATAACACAAGAAGGAGTGAGCATTTAAGTATTTTTTCTATATAAATACTGGTTGTAGGGTAAGCGAAATCAGTTCCATTTCTCCTTACAATTTCCATTATTTTAAAATTGATTTCTTCTTTAACTTCTGCAAATTCATCGGCATCATTTGTCCTGACAAAATACACGGCAAGAATATCTAATGAACTTTGACCCAGTTGATCAAAATTAACGGTTGATCCTTCCTTGACATTTGGGTGTTCATCGAGAAATTTCTGAATTTCAGATGTGATATTTTTTAATGACTCTTGCTTTGTATTGTAAACAAGATTGATAACTGTTCTTGATCTCCAAAAGGTTCGTTGTGTAATATTTTCCAGTTCAGCATCCACCATCTTTTTGTTGGGAACAGTAACCAGACTTTTATCAAGAGTTCTAATACGGGTACTACGTAAACCAATGGTTTCAACATGACCTTGAATTGGTCCAACCTTTACATGATCACCTACCACAAATGGTTTGTCGAGGAATATGGTGAATGACCCAAAAAGATTCTCAAGAGTTTCTTTTGCAGCTAAAGCAACGGCGAGTCCTCCAATTCCTAATCCACCAATTAGTGTCACAATATTGACATTGAAAACTGAAGCCAGAATGAAAAAGAAACTTAGGATTACTATAAATATTTTCAATCCATCTTTGAAAAATGGAATCAGTTGATCGTCTAATCGTGAAGATGTTCTGGTTGCACGATCAATCAGAATTAAGCCCATGAAGTCAACGATTCTGAGAAAAACCCAGGTAATTGAAACAATCACAGCAATTAAATAGCTGCGATGAATTACCATCCGTAATCCAAATTTTTCTTCCGGTGCTACATTCCAATTGACAGGAAACTGGAGGTAATTAAAACCAATATATCCTGCAACTAAAATTACAAATGTTGCAAATGGACGGTGAAGTAAATCCTGAAATTCTTTAACACCAACATTGCCGGAGTACTTTTTAAAAATCCGATAAAGCAGAAGTGCAAATACGCGTGAAAGTACTCGCTGAAAAATTATTCCGAACAGAATAATTCCAAAGCACCAAAGGTAATTCTCAACTGTATTTCCAAGGAAATTAAGATTCAGAAATTCAGTTGACATTTTTCTTAACATTAATTTAACTTTTGTAATGCAATTCCAAATGCTGTTTCAGCTATACGGGTTCCTGTCGCATTCTTTTCGTATACCTTTTGCATTGCAGCAAAGATAGTGTTTGATACATCATCAAAAATATTCCGGTCGGTAACTTCAATATTTTCGGTTATTAAAAATGCAAATACTCTTGCCATTCCACAATTAGAAATAAAATCAGGAATGAGTGCAATCTTTGCATCGCAATAAGTTCCGGTAGGGCCAAAGAATATTTCAGGATCTGCAAAGGGTACATTAGCTCCACATGACACTACTTCAAGACCATTATCAATCATTGCATCAATCTGATCTCTGTTTACCAAACGGGATGCGGCTGCCGGGATAAATATTTCAGCTCCGCTGCTCCAGATTTTTTCTTGTATTTCTGATGCCGGTATCATGTTATCTGCTTTTAACTGATTTCCATCGCGATTCAGAAATAATGCAGTAACTTCTTCAAAGGAGAACCCTTCGGTTGAAATTAAACCACCGTTGCGATCTATGATACCACTAATTTTAGCTCCTGCCTGTGCAAGATAAAATCCTGCTGCAGCGCCAACATTTCCCCATCCCTGAATAATAACTCTTTTGTTTTTTATGGAAGATCCGGAAAGCCGGTAGTGATGAATTACCGAATGTGCAACACCATATCCTGTAATCATATCGGCAACGGTATAAACGCGTGATCCGGCTGGGGCAAGATCAGTGTCGGTAACTGACAAAATTACTCCTTTTCGCAATCGTGCTATTTTATTTTTCCTGACTTCAATGTCACCACCTAAATGGCCATTTACAACACCTTCCTGGTGATGCAGCAATCCATATTTTTCGGTGATTTCAATTACATCATGAATTTCATCGACATTCAAATCGCCACCTGTTCCATAATATTGCTTTAAAATCGGGGTAACTGCTTTGAACCAACGCTCTAAAACACCTCTTTTCCGGGGGTCTGAAGGATCGAAATTTATTCCTGATTTGGCGCCACCAATCTGTGGTCCCGAAACGGTAAATTTCACTTCCATAGTTTTAGCAAGCGATGTAACTTCGTGTTTATCAAGTCCTTTTCGCATTCTGGTGCCACCACCGGCAGCTCCTCCCCGAAGTGAATTTATTACAATCCAGCCTTCTGCTTCTGTTTCAGCATCTTTCCATTCGAAAACAATTTCGGGACGCTTTTCTTCAAATTTCTTTAGTTCTTGAAACATAGTTTAATATTCAACGCGCAAAGTTAGTAAGTTATTTGTGCTTAGTTAAGATGGTTATGAAGGATTACACAGCAATTGCATCACGAGCCTGAAAGGTAAATGCAACCACCTGTATTGTCTCTTGTTGCGCCTGTTACCGATTTTAATGCATTGGGCATGCGGTTGATACGAAGTGCACCTAAAAATCCGAAAATAATTGCTTCCTTAAAATTTACAATTGTTGATTCAGGCACCACCACATGTATGCCATGACGAGAAACCTGTTCTTCAATTACTTCAATCAGCAAATTGTTGTAGGCACCTCCTCCTGTAGTGAAAATTGTAGTGCCCGGACAAAGGAAAAGAACATTTGAGATTTGAATCGCTATGTGTTGAACAACTGTTCTTAAAATATCTTTAACTGAATTTTCAGTTCCATTTATGAGAGGTAAAAATTCTTTTTCAAACCATTCTCTGCCCAACGATTTTGGAGGATTGATTTCATAGAATGAAAGAGAATTCAGCTGATCCAGTAAACCGGGTAATATCTGACCTTCAGCAGCCAGATTACCGCCGTCATCATAGTGATAACCCAACTTTTCTGAAAGGTAATTCAAAGCAATATTTACCGGACAAATATCGAATGCAATTCGCTCGTCATCTTTTTCAAATGAAATATTTGCAAAGCCTCCAAGATTCAGGCAAAAGCGATGGCCTCCAAACAAGTGATGATCACCAATTGGAACCAATGGAGCTCCCTGTCCGTGAAGGGCTACATCTGTAGACCGAAAATCACAGATGGAATCAATTCCGGAAGCCACAGCAATAGAAGCACCACTTCCAACCTGAAAAGTGTAATTCAATGAAGGCTGATGAAATACGGTGTGACCATGAGAGCTGATATAATCCGGTTTTAAATGGTGTTCCTGGCAAAATTGTTTTACACTTTGACCGATAAAAGTGCCAAAATCGGCATGCAGGCGCATCAAATCATTGCCATTCATGGTGAATGCCGACGATAATCGGTTCCGCCATTCATCGGAATAGGGTATTGTTATGGCCGCGAGTACCTCAAACGACCAGCGCCGTTCATCTTTTTCATAGGTAGATATGGCAATATCAAGTCCGTCGAGTGAGGTTCCCGACATAACACCGGCAATGGTCGTTTTTAAAGTCATCGACTGCTAAATAAGTGGCAAAGGCACAAGGTTAAAAAAGTTTTGCCACCATTCGCAAAAGACCCCGAAAAAAAATTAATTTTGAGGCTTCTAACAATAATAGCATATTATGAAGTTTGAATTGACCGAAGAACAGTTAATGATCCAGAAGGCGGCAAGGGATTTTGCTCAGAATGAATTACTTCCGGGTGTTATTGAGCGCGATGAGCATCAAAAATTTCCGGCAGAACAGATCAAAAAACTAGGTGAACTGGGCTTTTTAGGGATGATGGTGGACCCAAAATATGGTGGTTCCGGACTTGATACGGTATCCTATGTTTTGGCAATGGAAGAAATTTCCAAGGTAGATGCATCGGCATCAGTAGTCATGTCGGTAAATAACTCATTGGTTTGCTGGGGATTAGAGCAATTCGGAAATGAAGAACAAAAACAAAAATACCTGGTGCCACTGGCAAAGGGAGAAATTATAGGTGCTTTTTGCCTTTCTGAACCTGAAGCAGGATCAGATGCTACCTCTCAAAGGACAACTGCAATTGATAATGGCGACCATTACTTGCTGAATGGAACCAAGAATTGGATTACCAACGGGAGCACTGCATCAGTCTACCTGGTAATGGCACAAACTGATGTTGCCAAAGGACACAAAGGCATCAACTGTTTGATTGTTGAAAAAGGAATGCCCGGTTTTGAAGTTGGACTAAAGGAAAATAAATTAGGAATACGGGGATCAGATACACATTCGCTGATGTTCACTGATGTAAAAGTGCCAAAGGCTAACCGCATTGGTGAAGATGGTTTCGGCTTTAAGTTTGCGATGAAAACACTTACAGGTGGACGAATCGGAATTGCATCACAAGCCCTTGGAATTGCTTCCGGAGCATTTGAGTTAGCCTTAAAATATTCTAAAGAGCGTAAAGCATTTGGTCAGGAAATTTGCAAACACCAGGCAATACAATTCAAGCTTGCTGATATGGCAACTGAGATTGAAGATGCACGTTTATTGTGTTTGAAAGCAGCCTGGATGAAAGACGAGCATCTCGATTATGGTCAGGCAAGTTCTATGGCTAAATTATTTGCATCCAAAGTTGCAATGGATACCACCATTGAAGCAGTGCAAATTCATGGTGGTTATGGTTTTGTAAAAGAATTCCATGTGGAGCGACGGATGCGGGATGCAAAAATTACCCAGATTTATGAAGGTACTTCTGAAGTGCAAAAAATAGTCATTTCAAGAGGATTGCTTCAATAATTTTTCATAGGTTAAATAAACCAGTCATGAATTTTTTAAAACCCGTTTTCGTTTTCATTGTGTTTACACTTTTCTCGTGTGCATCACAGAAGAAGTATGTGTATCTGCAAGATGAGAATGGTACATCCAAAGAATATAAAAGTCCTGATTTTGTGTTGAAAATTCATCCGAATGATTTGTTGTCAATTCAGGTTTTTACCATCAATACAGAAACATTTCCCGGAATTGCATCTACTGTAGATAAACAAATTATCGACAATCGTTCCCCTTATGAGAAAGGTTTTGTTGTGGATGGTTTAGGTTTCGTTGAACTTCCATTAATCGGGAAAGTCAATGTTGCAGGATTATCGATGACAGAAGCAAGAGATACACTGGTTGCGAGGTTTGAGAAGTTTATGGATGAACCCGTAGTTGTTTTGAAAAAACTTAGCTTTAAAGTAACTTTACTTGGTGAATTCAATAAACCCGGACTGTATTACATTCCGAATGAAAAGTTATCACTGCTCGAAGCAATTGGTCTTGCTGGTGATCTTACTTTTTTTGGCAACCGGAAAGAAATTAAAATTGTGAGGGAAAACGAGTGATGGTGTTCGCGAAATTTTAGTCGACCTCACTACCAAGCAGGCATTAGACAGTGAAGTAGCTTTTGTATATCCTGATGATGTTATTTACGTGAAACCAATTAACCGCAGAGGGGCAACTACCATAAGTCCTACTGTAGCAGTTGTTACTTCGGTACTTGCTACATTAACACTCATTGTATCAGTGATTCTGAGAGAGAACTAAAAAAATGATCAAACATAAATCTGAGGTAAAAACCGGCGATGATGATATCGATCTTACAGGTTTCTTTAAAGAAATCAGTGAGAAGCGCTGGTGGTTTATTGGAGCAATGGTTGCAAGCTTAATAGCAGCATTCATCTATATCCGACTTACCTTACCTGTATACGAGGCATCCTCAACAGTTCTTATTCAGGAAACGAATAAGCCAACTGTGAATATGGAGGATTTTCTGGCAGGAGATCTTTTTGGTGATCAGGCAAATATTGCAACAGAAAAAGGCGTCCTCGGTTCCCGAAGTGTTATGCGGGATGCCATTAAGGAGTTAAGTCTGGAAATCAGCTATTTTAATTCTTCTGTATTTCCGGTTCAGCCTTTATACAAGAAACAGCCTTTTGTTATTTTAAAAGATTCAACTGCTGTTATTGCTTCATGGCTGGAAGATGTTCCGTTCAAAGTTTCATTTAATGGTGAAAACGATTTTACATTATCGGTTGAAGCTGAAGATTTACAAGGCAACGATTTTTCTTACAGTAAAAATCATAAAATCGGAGAAAAGATCAGCACTCCGCAGTTTAGTTTTCAGGTAATTAAATCAGCCGGAAATCCAATTGGTCCCGACTTCAATGAGTTTGAATTTGTAATGAATTCTGCTGCCGGACAGATTAATGATTTCCTCTCTAATCTGCGCATTGAGTCTCCTGATAAAGATGCTACAATTGTTAAGCTTACATTCCGTGATCAGATTCCTGCGCGTGCAGTAGATGTACTAAACACTTTATGTAAAGTTTATATTAATCTCGATATTCAGGATAAAACTTCTGTTGCATCGTTGACATTGCGTTTTGTTGACGAACAACTGGATGAGACCAGTAAAGTAGTTAATGATATTGAAGGCGAATTGCAGGGATTCAAAGAAAAAAATAAAACAGTTAACCTGAGTGATGAAAGTAAATCGTTTCTGGATAAACTGAATTCCATCGATGTAGAGAAGATGAAGTCGGATATTGAATTGAAGTCACTTGACAATCTGCTGAGTTACGTGACATCAAACTCCGATTTAACAGCACTTGCACCTTCTACTTTAGGCTTACCTGATCCATTATTGGTTGAACTTATCAGTAAGTTTCAGGAATTACAGGCCCGGAGGAAAAGCTTATCCTATGGTGTGAAAAGCGCAACACCTGCTGTCAAGATTATTGATCAGCAAATTGCTGATACAAGAGCTTCTTTAATAGAAAATATAAAATCTATTCAGCAAAATGTAAGAAGTACCAATTCAATGCTGAGTAATCAGTTGCAACAGTATGAAAGCAGAATCCGGGAAGTTCCGGAAATTGAAAGAGATTTATTGTCGATTCAGCGAAAGTTTGAAGTTAACCAGAATATCTATATTTATTTGCTTCAGAAAAAAGCTGAAACCAGTATTGCTAAAGCTGCTGCAATTTCAGATAATAAAGTGCTTGATGAAGCTGTTCTCTTTGAAGAGCCGGTTGAACCGAATAAAAAGGCAGTATTATTATTTGCCATGTTTGCCGCATTACTTATCCCTTTAGCACTCATTTTTATTCTTAAAATTTTGCGGACAACCATCAGCGGTAAAGATGAAATTGCAAGATTGACTGATATTCCTGTTTTGGGTGTTGTTGGACACGTTAATAAGACCGACAATCTGGTGGTTCAACATCGACCAAAATCCAGGATAGCCGAAGCATTTCGATCTATTCGTACCAATCTTCAGTTTTTTGGTAGCAGAACCGGGAACAAAGTTATTCTTGTAACAAGTTCGGTAGGAGGAGAGGGTAAATCATTCGTAACAATTAATCTTGCTTCTGTTTTTGCCATGCAAAACTATAAGGTTGTAATTGTGGGTCTCGATTTGCGTAAGCCTAAACTATATCAGGATTTCAACATCAGCAATGAATCAGGAGTAAGCTCTTATCTGATTGGACGTTCCCAATTGAAAGATGTGATTCAACCAACAGGGATTCCAAATATGGATTTAATTCCTTCCGGACCAATTCCACCGAATCCTTCGGAGTTAATCAGTAAAAAAGAAATGGGAATGTTATTCGAAGAGTTGTCAAAGCTCTACGATTTCATAATTGTTGATACTCCACCACTTGGTATTGTTTCAGATGCATTTTTATTGATGAACTATAGTCACATTAACGTGTATGTTGTTCGTGAAAATTATTCCCGGAAAGAGTATATTACTTCATTGAATACTTTATTCGAAGAAGGTAAATTTAAAAATCTGAGTATTCTTCTTAACGATTCCAGTTTTGGACGAACATACGGTTATTCATACGGAAGTGCTTATTCCAATGGTAATGGATATTATGATGATGAGTATTCATCTAACGGACAGGCAGCACCCAAAAGAATTTTTACCAGATCTAAAGCAGACTGATTTAAACAGTTGCTTTTAATCCTTCCATAACCAGTTCCATTTTTGAACTTCTTGAACCCTTTATAAGAATATTGAAGTTTTGCAATGGATGTTCCTGAATCCATTGAGATGCATCTTTTGAATTTTCCAGAAAAATGGCTTCCATACCGGAAGCAGCTTTCCTGAAATCGGGGCCAACAAGAATTACATGATCAAAACCTGCTGATGTTGCGATTTCAGCAATTCTTTTATGTTCAGCAAAAGCCGATTCTCCGAGTTCAAACATATCGCCAAGAAAAACAGCTCGTTTACCTGAGAAGTGATTTGTGAAATTGGTTAATGCTGCTTCCATGCTCGAAGGATTTGCATTGTAAGCATCCAGAATGACATGATTCGAACCAACCTTTATTTCCTGCGATCGCTGGTTATCTGGAATGTATGTTTCAACAGCTTCGCAGATATCATGTGCCGTTACCTTAAAGTGAATACCAACTGCAATTGCAGATAATATATTTTCAAAATTATAATTCCCGGTGATATGACTTTTGATGTTATGGATTTGATCGTTATCCGGAGTTTTCCATTCCAGCGACACATACGAAGCATTGCCTTTTAATATTCCTGATACATCTTCAGAGCCACCGGTTCCATAGGATACAATCATGGTATAACCGCCAAGCATTTCTTTAAGATGTTCATTGTCGGTGTTTATGAAAACTGTTGCATTGGTATTTTTTGCAAAGGTGTACATTTCACCTTTGCCTTTTTTTACTCCTTCAAAACCACCAAATCCTTCGAGATGCGCTTTTCCTACATTGGTAATAAGTACATGTGTTGGTCGGGAAATACTACAAAGCAGTTCAATTTCTTTTTGATGATTTGCCCCCATTTCAATGACTGCAATCTCATGCGATTTGGTTATCCCCAATAGGGTGAGTGGCACGCCAATATGATTATTCAGATTTCCTTTAGTATAATGTACCTGATATTTTTTCCCGAGCACTCTACTCATTAGTTCTTTCGTTGTTGTTTTACCATTACTTCCTGTTATACCGATAAAAGGTATTTTCAGCTGTCGGCGGTGATACAATGCAAGTTGTTGCAGACTTGAGAGCACGTCATCTACTAAAAAAGTTGATCCGTCATCCGGAGTGTCAACATATTCATCTATTACAACAGCCGCAGCACCGGCTTTTAATGCCTGAGATGCATATTGGTTACCATTAAAGTTTTCTCCTTTAAGTGCAAAAAAAATAGATCCCGGAGAAATGGTTCGGGTATCTGTGCAAATTGCAGCGCCATTGATAAACAGGGTGTACAGCTGTTGAATAACGTCCATATGCTAAATTGATCGGTTGAAGTATACACACAAAAGAACAAAAAAAAACGTCCCGGAAATTTCCGGGACGTTTAGGTTATTAACTGATTTACCAGCTTATCTTTTCTTAGCTCTTTTGCCTTTTTGGGAGAATCCTACGGGACTTCCGACACGGTGCATAGCACAACGGAAACCGATATAGTCAGTTGCCTGACGCTGATCGAGGAATCGACGAGCACCTGGAGACATCCAGTATGCACGGTCTTTCCAGGACCCCCCTTTAATAACTCGAGCCTGATCATCAACCATTGATGTAGCACCAAAGTTATAGGTGATATATTCAGGCTCATCACCGTCGAGATAGTTTTTATTATCGGCTTTGGTATAATTTCTTCTGCCTTCGTTTTCGCCTTCAGAAACATCACGGTACATAATACGACCTAATGAATCTTTTTCTGCTACTTGACCTTCTTCATCGGTAAGTTGAGTTTTGAAAACGTTACCTCTGTAAGGATTGAAGTCATCTTTATCTTCAGGTGAAAGTGGACGATAAACATCGGCTACCCATTCAGCAACGTTACCACCCATATTATATAAACCGTAGTCGTTTGGAACATAAGAAATAACGGGAGCAGTGATGTCGGCATTATCATTCAAATGACCGGCAACCCCCATGTTATCACCTCGTCCACGTTTAAAGTTAGCAAGCATTTCACCTTTGTATTTTTCATCGGCGTTACGAACTACGTGTCCTGACCATGGGTATTGCTTACGATCGGTTACCCTTTCAAATACGGTGTTTCCAACCAAACCAAGTGCAGCATATTCCCATTCTGCTTCAGTTGGGAGTCGGTACCGTGGTAATAAAATTCCATCTTCAACAATTACTTTACGGGTATCACGGTTCGGATTCAAATCGTTGAGGGGACTTTTTACCAAACCTTCATATTGATTGGAAAGATAGGCGTCGGTATTAAAGTTATCTTCGTTTATCTGAGCTGGATTGATACGTAAAATACCTTCACGAATCAAAATTTGTTCGTTTACACGATCGGTTCTCCATGCACAGAAGTCATTAGCCTGCAACCAGTTAACGCCTACAACAGGGTAGTCACTGTAAGCAGGGTGACGCAGGTATAATTCTACGTAAGGCTCATTGAACCCAACTTTAGAACGCCATACCAGCGTATCGGGTAAAGCTCTTTTATAAACTTCAGGATAATCTGTTCCAAATACGCGATCGAGCCAATAAAGGTATTCGCGGTAGTGGAGGTTTGAAATTTCTGATTCATCCATATAGAATGATGAAACAGTCACCCTTCTTGGGATATTATCCCAATCAATAGTGATATCCTGTTCCGTGCGGCCCATTGCGAAAGTACCACCTTCGATCAGGATCAAACCGGGACCGGTTTCCTGTTCTTCATAAGGTGTTTTTTCAAAGCCACCATTCTTTTCATTATTGTAATCCCATCCGGTTACAGATGATTTTTCCTTCGAACAGGAAGTAAAAACCAATGCTCCGGCAATCATTGCCATCACCGGTGTTACTAATGAAATTTTCTTCATGACCGTTTTATCTAGGGTTTAGATTAATGTTCAGGAGTATACCTTATTATATTACTAACTAGAAGGATGGACAGCTTATTGTTCTGAATCTCTTCTTTTTAGGGCGACATTCGAACTGCATTCCGAAACTGATTTCATGCGAACCTGCGGTTGCATTATTGGTCAATTTCGAGACAGTCACGTCGTAAGAATAGCCAAATTTAAACAATCCTTTCTGAACTCCAATTAAAGCGATAAAAGATTCGCTTGAAATAAACGATTCTTTTCCGAAATTGCCTCTGTACCAGAGTCCTCCGATAATTGGAGACTTCAGCACATAAACACCGATGTTGAGTTGATTGAAGCTTGCTTGTTGTTGATAAAGGAGGTTGGGGGAGATATAAGTTCCTTCATCACGGCTGGCTGCATACTTATATACTTTGGTGTCACCGATTGGGAGCATTGCACCCACGTGAGCGGTAATTTTCATTGGTAATTCTGAAGATCCTTCAACAATAAAGGCTTCATCAGGCTGAGTCAGGTGATTGACTGCAACTCCGCCGTAAAACTTTGAGCTATAGGCTAATATACCGGCTGAGAAGTCTGCAAATGATTTCGACTGATCGGGTCTGGTTTCCTGAGTTGCATAAACATACCCGTAACGTGGATCGATCATATCTCCAAAATAAAGCTTATCCCAATCCAGTTTTTTCTGTACCCAGGTTCCCTGAAGGCCCAAACGGATCGAGAAATCACGACTAAGATTTAACTGATAGGAATAAATTCCACTGATATTGGTTGTGTTTAGGGTTCCTTCACCAGCTTTATCGTTCATAACCAATAATCCCAAACCACCTCCAACAGCATCTACATGCTGATCATATGAAGCGGCATAAGTGATGAAAGTTTTAGATAATGCAGGCCATTGATTCCTGTAATTCAATGAGATACGTGGACATCTGGCAGAACCTGCAAAGGCAGGATTCAGGTACAGTGGAGCCGCATAAAATTGTGTAAATTCAGGATCCTGAGCCAGAAGTTTATCCGGCGCAAGACTCAAAATACACAGGCAAATAATAATTATCCGCTTTAACATAATCACCTAATTTAGTCCTGACTTATACGAATAACCATTATTTAGTTACAAATGAACCGACAATAAACGGTCAGAACCCCCGTTAAAATTGCGTCCTGAATCTTTTAGACGACAATTTTGTTATAATAATCACAAATATAGTTGATAAAAAATTTAAATTCCAAACAAAATAAATTGAATCATTACAGGTTATTACCTAACCTACTACTCTTTTATTAAATTTGTAACGCTAACACAACCAGCCAATGACACAATTAAAGACGCTCCCAGCAAAGCTGTTTTTCGCTTTTATCTTACTTTCTTCTTTTATTCCTGGTTTGGCATCGGCCCAACGCCAGTTACCCGGAACGATAAAGCTGCAATGGAAAAAGGACCTGGAAATGCAACAAGGTGAAGCATCCACCATCAAATTATTGAATTTTGAAGGTGCCCAATACGATGGCTCACGCAACTCAATGCCTTATTTTACAGGGCTTTACACTTACCAATACCAAGGATTTGAACCGGTTGTAACACTTAAAAATCCTGTTTATGAGGCCTTTACATCATCAGCTGTAAATAACGATTCCCCAATTTCCGGAGACATTAATATAAAGGCATCCGTTGTCACAGAAAAAAAAGTAAAGCTTTTAGGGATATCACTTTTGCCGATTCGGAAAAATCCTGCTTCTAATCAGTTGGAGCGTTTGGTGTCATTTGAACTCGACATTAAACCGGGAGCAGTATTAAAAACCACAGGTTCCAAACAAAGTGCATTTGCACCAAATTCAGTTCTTGCATCAGGATCATGGTATAAAATTGCAGTATCGAATACAGGAGTACACAAAATAACTGCCGACTTTTTGCGTCAGATTGGTTTTGACCCTGCGTCTGTAAATCCTAATCAGTTTCGTTTATTTGGAAATGGCGGTGGATTGATGCCGTTTCTGAATAGCGTTTTCCGTCACGATGACTTAGCCGAAAACGCTATTTATGTTTATGATGGAGGCACTCCCAATGTATTCGATAATTCAGATTATGTTTTATTTTATGGAGAAGCACCTGTTTCGTGGTCGTATGATGCTGCTGATGGCAGATTCCATCATACCAGTCATTTGTACAGCGATTACACTTACTATTTTATCACTCCCCAATTAAACAGTTCCTCATCTCCTAAAAGAATTCAATCGCAGCCATCTTCAACATTAACTGCAAATTATACATCAAATACTTTTGATGATTATAAAGTTCATGAAGTTGATAAAACAAATTTTATTAAGTCGGGTCGTCAATGGTATGGTGAGGTTTTTGATACAGAACTGACACAAAATTTTACATTCTCATTTCCCAATATCGATCTAACAACTCCCGCCTATGTGAAATCAAATCTGATAGCCCGTTCTTTTAGTCCGAGTAATTTCAGAATGACCTATGGTAATCAACTGGTGTTTCAGCAAAATGTTACTGCTGTAGGTACATCTTACACCGACGATTATGCAAAAGAAAATATCAGCAATACAACATTTGCTCCTGTTGGCAACGATATAACTTTAACACTTACTTATTATCCCACAACGTCCACTTCCGTGGGATATTTAAATTATATTGAAGTAAATGCGCGAAGAAATTTAACGATGTCGGGTACTCAGATGGGTTTCCGTGACAAACTTTCAGTGGCACCTGGAAATGTTACTCAGTTTAACTTCAGTGCCGGTTCAAATGTGCAGGTTTGGGATGTTACCGATCCGGTGAATGTTTACAAACAAGAATATGGAAGCGGAACATCTTTTACATTGCCAACCGACGAGTTACGGGAGTTCATTGCATTCGATGGCGCATGATTCTTTTTCCCGCTCCTGCAGGATCAATCGCCAATCAGAATTTGCATGCTTCTGCACAAATGGATATGGTGATTTTATCGCATCCGAATTTTATTTCTGAAGCAAACCGACTTGCCGACTTCCACCGGAATAATAGTAATCTTGATGTAATAGTTGTAACTCCCGATCAGGTATACAATGAGTTCTCATCGGGTGCAAAAGATATTATTGGTGTGCGTGACTTTTTAAAAATGTTTTATGATCGTGCCACAACTCCGGAAGAACTGCCAAAATATTTATTACTGTTCGGTGACGGCTCTTATGATAATAAAGGAGTTTCTTCTTCTAACACAAACTTCATTCTAACATATCAATCACTAAATTCAATTTCACTCGTAGGCTCTTATGTGTCGGATGATTTTTACGGATTCCTCGATGATAATGAAGGCGATTGGGATGATGGTGGTGCAGCTGATTTGTTGGATATTGGTATCGGAAGATTTCCAGTAAAAACACTAAGTGAAGCAACTGCTGTTGTGAATAAGACCATTGATTATGCCACACCTGGTACCTTTTCAGATGCTACACTTTGTGCTGATGGAAATACATCAAGTTTAGGTGACTGGAGGAATACCATTTGTTTTGTTGCCGATGATGAAGATGGTGCCTTGCATCTCGATCAGTCGAATAATCTTGCTAATTTTTTAAGTTCAACACAACCTGTTTATAACCTCGATAAAATTTATATCGATGCTTACAGTCAGGTTTCAACTCCGGGTGGTCAGCGTTATCCAACCGTTAATGAAGCTATCACCAGAAGGGTAGAAAAAGGAGCTTTGATTGTGAACTACACAGGCCATGGTGGAGAAACCGGCTGGACCGGAGAGCGAATTCTGGATAATGCGATGGTTCAATCATGGAATAATGTTCGTAAACTTCCTCTGTTTATAACGGCAACTTGTGAATTCAGTCGTTATGATGATCCGGGTAGAACATCAGCTGGTGAACTGGTACTTATTAATAGTGAAGCTGGTGGCATAGCATTAATGACTACGACGCGATTGGTTTATGCAAATCAGAATGCTGTTCTTAATAATGCAATGGTGCGATCTCTTTTTGATCCCGCACTTGTAAAT
The DNA here is from genome assembly GCA_016713525.1 of Bacteroidota bacterium. Lineage (GTDB taxonomy): Bacteria > Bacteroidota > Bacteroidia > AKYH767-A > OLB10 > JADKJB01. Next base: position 736,208 of record JADJOZ010000033.1, read on the forward strand.
CGTCCACGCTTGGGTGATGCATATGTGCTTACTAAAAATGATGGCATTGTTTTAACAGGTGGAATTAATCCCAGAAATTTTTCATTGTTGGGCGACCCTGCAATTATGCTTGCATACCCCGAACATCAGGTTGTAACAACTCAGATTAATGGAGCACCCATTGTTGCTGATGCCGACACATTAACTGCTTTCAGTAAAGTTACTATTTCAGGTGAGGTTCAATCGGGCGGTCAAAAATTAACTTCTTTCTCAGGAATTATTTATCCTACAGTTTACGATAAGAAAGAGAATGTTTCTACTTTATCTAATGACCCATCCAGTCCGCTTCGCACATTTACATTGCAGAAAAATATTTTATACAAAGGTAAAGCCAGTGTTACCAATGGGGAGTTTTCATTCACATTTATTGTTCCCAAAGATATTGCGTATCAAATCGGTCGTGGTCGGATAAGTTACTATGCTCACAATGGTGATGCAGATGCAAATGGCTTTTATGATAGTCTCATGATTGGAGGAACTTCTACTACTGCTATTACAGATGTGGAAGGTCCTTCGGTGAAACTTTATCTGAATGATGAGAAATTTGTTTTTGGTGGCACTACCGATGAAAATCCTAAAATTTATGCTCTCATAGCAGATTCAAATGGTGTTAATACGGTTGGAAATGGAATCGGACATGATATTACCGCACAAATTGATGGTAAAGCTGAGGAAATTTATGTGCTGAACGATTATTATGAATCGGATCTTGATAGCTATCAGTCAGGAAAAATACTTTATCCGTTATCGGGTTTACCCGAAGGAAGGCACACCCTGAAATTTAAAGTCTGGGATATTTACAACAATTCTTCGGAAGCATACACCGAATTTGTAGTCGCTGAATCAGCAACTCTGGCCTTGAATCATGTGTTAAATTATCCTAATCCTTTCACTACTAAAACGTCATTCTTTTTCGAACATAATCGTCCATGTAATTCTTTAGATGTTCAGGTTCAGGTATTTACGGTTTCCGGAAAGTTAATAAAGACCATTAACCGGACAATTGCCTGCGAAGGATACCGGGTTGACGACCTGGATTGGGATGGTCGCGATGATTTTGGCGATCCGATTGGACGCGGAGTTTACGTTTATCGATTGAAAATCAGGGACTCTGATGGTATGACGGCCGAAAAATATGAAAAACTGGTCGTATTAAAATAGAACCTTGTGAATACCTATTTCGTTATATTTGCAATTCTTTTAAAATTTCCATGATGAAACACAAAATTAGCCCGTTTATGGCAGCTCTTTTATCGCTTGCTATGTTGCCGGGGATGACAAAGGCTCAAGTTGATCAGTCTAACCTGCTTGGGCAGATTAATACCATTACTACAGCAGTTCCCTTCCTCATCATTTCTCCCGATGCACGTGCCGGTGGCATGGGCGATGTAGGTGTATCATCTTCACCTGATGCAAATGCTATTCACTGGAATCCATCGAAACTTGCTTTCGTAGATAAGAAAATGGGATTCTCAATTTCTTATACACCATGGTTACGTAAACTGGTTCCGGATATCAATCTGGCTTATGTATCTTTCTATAATAAGTTGAAAGGTGATCAAACCATCGGTGCTTCATTGCGTTATTTCTCTTTAGGAAATATCACCTTCACCGATAATACCGGTGCAGAACTGGGACAATTTAATCCTGCAGAATTTGCGTTTGATATTGCTTATGCGCGTAAACTGAGTGAAAATTTTAGCGGAGGTATTGCTCTTCGTTATATCAATTCAAATCTTACCGGTGGATTTCAGGTAGAAAACAATGCTACCAAAGCTGGTAATTCAGTGGCAGCCGACATCAGTGCTTACTATCAAACAGAAATGGAAGTTAGTAAGAAGGATGCGATTTTTGCTGTTGGTGTGAATATTTCAAACATCGGAACTAAAATATCTTACACTGAAACAGGTGTGAAAGATTTTATTCCAATTAATTTACGTCTGGGACCTTCACTTACTTTGAAGCTGAACGAATACAATGATCTTGCATTCATGATCGACTTCAACAAATTACTTGTTCCAACTCCTCCGATTTATAATCCTGATAGTGTTATCAATGGTGAGCAGCAAATTTTATTCGGTAAGAATCCCGATGTGAGTGTTGCTTCCGGAATTTTTAATTCTTTCAGTGATGCTCCTGATGGTGGAAAAGAAGAGTTACGTGAGATCAATATCGCAGCAGGTTTAGAATATTGGTATGATAAACAATTTGCTTTCCGTGCCGGATATTTTTACGAGCATGAAACAAAAGGAAATCGTAAATATTTTACTTTAGGTGCAGGTTTGAAATACAATGTATTCGGACTGGACTTTGCTTATCTTATCCCAACCGATCAACGTAATCCGTTAGAGAACACACTTCGTTTTTCATTGGTATTTGATTTCGACAGCCTGAAGAAAGCCGACGACGCCGAATAATGAAGATCCGCGTAGGCTTTGGATTTGATGTCCACCAGCTACGTGAAGGCCGGCCATGTATTTTGGGTGGTGTTGAAATTGCACACTCAAAAGGACCCCTCGGACATTCCGATGCCGATGTACTAATTCATGCGATTTGTGATGCGCTGTTAGGTGCAGCCGGATTGCGTGATATTGGTTTTCATTTCCCTGATACTTCAGCTGAATTTAAAGACGCCGACAGCAAAAAACTTCTTGCTAGAGTGATGGAGCTGATCCGTGAAAAAGGATTTGAGCCTGGAAATATCGACTGTACACTTGTGGCTGAGCAGCCTAAAATAAACCCGCATATCAATGCCATGAAAGAAACATTGGCCAAGGTAATGTCGATTGATACAGATGATATTGCCATCAAAGCTACTACCAATGAAAAAATGGGGTTTATTGGCAGAGAAGAAGGGGTAACGGCATATGCAGTTGCATTGCTGGTTAAAAAATAAATTTTTCTAAATCAAGATTCCATGAAACAAATTTCGTCTGAAATCAAGTACGACTTATATGAATCAATGGATGAACTTTCCGCTGAAGATAAGTCGTTGATGCTGGCAGCTATCGAAGCAACAGGAACAGCTTATGCGCCATATTCCAATTTTCATGTTGGTGCTGCGGTACTGATGGAAAACGGACAGGTTGTTCGCGGAAGTAATCAGGAAAATGCGGCATATCCTTCCGGACTATGTGCAGAAAGGGTTGCTGTTTTTGCGGCGGGATCTCAATTCCCCGGAGTGAAAATTAAAGCCATTGCAATTACTGCTATGTTCGATGATTTAAAAGAACCACTCTCGGTTAGTCCGTGTGGTGATTGCAGACAGGTAATGGCCGAATATGAACATCGGTACAAAGCAAACATCCGATTGATCATCACAGCAGGTAAGGGTAAGATAATGGTCATCCCAAATACCAAAACCTTATTGCCTCTGATGTTTAATGCTGAAAATCTGAAGAAGTAAATTATAAAAAATTAACTGCAAAAAAAACGCCCTGTTGAAATTCGAATTCAACAGGGCGTTTTGTTTAATTGTAATTTCAGATAGATGCTTGTCCGAGCAATACCACAGGATTTTCGAGAAACCCTTTCAGTGTTTGCAGGAATTTCGCTCCGGTAGCACCATCCACTACGCGATGGTCGCAACTTAATGTCACTTTCATGATGTGAGAAGGAACAATCTGACCGTTTTTAATTACAGGAGTTTCTTTTATTCCACCAACAGCTAGAATACATGCGTCGGGAGGATTAATGATTGCTGTAAATTCATCGATTCCAAACATACCTAAATTGGAAATGGTAAAAGTATTTCCTTCCCAATCGGATGGTTGCAGTTTTTATCTTTTAGCTTTCAATACAAAATCATTAAAAGATATTTTACTTCCTGCAACAGCATTAATACTTTCGCGGGCATCAACGCAACGATCCATGTTTATTTCCATGGTAAGATAAAAATGCGGAGCCGTGAATTTTGATTCTGCCAACCGGCGGGCAATAGTTTTTCTCATCTGAGAAACCGGAAAATCTTCAAATGATTCTGTAGTAACTGCACCCTGAATCATGCCTGTAGGACTGACAAAGGAGCCGGGTTTAAACCAGTCGATATCACGTTTCACTACACGACCACCATCACCGGAGCCTAGAATTTTGGTGAGGTCGATGCCTTTATCGTTGGCAAGTTTTTTCGCAAGTGGAGAAGCTTTTACTCTGCTATCATCATTATTTGCTACGGGAGCAGGAGCAGCAGAAACTTTAGCGGCAGGTGTTTCAGCAACAGCTTTTGCTTTTTCCGCAACAGGTTCCGGAGCTTTGGAGGTTGCTTTTGCAGGTGCTTTTTCTTCTGTGGCAGGAACAGCAGCAGTTGCTTCTGCATCCAGCAGTGATTTATACTCTTCACCGGCTTTACCAAGAATCGCAAGGATGCCATTTACGGGTGCTGCTTTGCCTTCTTCAACTCCACGATACAGCAAAACACCTTCCTGAAAGGATTCAAATTCCATGGTTGCTTTATCGGTTTCAATTTCAGCAACCAATTCACCTGACTTCACTGAGTCACCAACATTTTTATGCCACTTTGCCACCACTCCTTCAGTCATAGTGTCAGACATTTTTGGCATGCGTACGATTTCGGCCATGATTCGCAGGATTAAAGATTAAGAATTAAGGATTAAGGATTTGGAGTATGTTAATGTTAGATTTTTAAAATTGAATTTTATTTTTTGCCTATACTACTTTTAGTTGACAGAATTATACTCGAAAGTATTTTGAGAATGGAATCAATTTCATACATATGGAATTCAAGATTGACGCCCACATTTGATGAATGAATTAATCTCAGCCAATACTTTGTTTCTCTGGCTTCTTTATATGCAATGGTACATTTCGAAAGGAAATCTCTTGTTGATGCTCCTCCAAGAGCTTCTTCAATATTTGCGCCAATGCTTGTGCCACATCTTAATATTTGATTAGCGAGAATGGGTTCTTTATTTTCTTTTAGTTGTTTTGATAATTGAATTACCTGTAATGCAAATTCGAATGTTTTAATTTGAATTAAATTATTTTTTGCCATGATAAAAGCGTTTGAAAAAACGGTTAGAAATTTTTAATTGTTATATTTTTTTATAGTTAATTTATAGATGAATTACTGTAAACTTATTTGTATTGATTAATCCCCTGTCTTTTAGTGCCAATCCTTAATCCTTAATTCTTAATCCTTAATTCTTAATCCTTAATTCTTAATCCTTAATTCATTATGTATGGATAATTTTCATCTTCATACACATCTTTGTACAGTTCGCTTGCATCGGGGTAGGGGGATTCTTCGGCGAATTTTACGCTTTCTTCAACTATGGCATTTATGCGGTCGTTTATTTCTTTTAGTTGTTCTTCGGTAGCGAATTTGGAAGCGAGAATTTTTGATTTTACAATTTCAATCGGGTCTTTTGCTTTATAGCTTTCCACTTCTTCCTTAGTTCTGTATTTGGCAGGGTCGCTCATAGAGTGACCTTTATAGCGATATGTTTCCATTTCCAGCAGGGTAGGACCATTTCCGGCTCTGGCATTATCAACGGCTTTTTCCATTGCTTCATGCACAGCTTCGGGACTCATTCCATCTACCGGAGCAGAAGGCATATCGTAGGCCAATCCCAGTTTGTAAAGGTGGGTTACATTGCTGGTTCGTTCAACCGATGTTCCCATGGCATAATTATTATTTTCGATGATGAAAATAACAGGTAATTTCCAGGTCATAGCCATGTTCAGGGCTTCATGAAATGCGCCTTGTCTGACAGCGCCATCGCCCATATAACAAACGCATACATTATCGGTGCCTTTATACTTTTCTGCGAAAGCAATACCTGCACCCAAAGGAATTTGGCCTCCAACGATTCCGTGACCGCCGAAAAAGCGGTGTGGTTTCGAAAACATGTGCATAGATCCGCCTTTTCCTTTAGAGCAGCCTGTAATTTTGCCGTAAAGTTCGGCCATTACTGCATTGGCGGTAATGCCTTTTGCCAGTGCATGAGCATGATCGCGGTATGCGGTAATCATGGCATCTTCAGGACGTAAAATAGACATGGCACCTGCCATAACTGCCTCTTGTCCAATATATAAGTGACAAAATCCTTTAATTTTCTGCATTCCGTACAATTGACCCGCCCGTTCTTCAAAACGGCGCATCAAATACATCTGCTCGTACCAATATAAGTAATTGTCTTTGTTGAATTTAGCCTTTGCCATAGGTAATGGTTTGCAGCAAAAGTAACAAAAGAACATGGAATTAGGATCAATAGTTTCTGCTCAGAATGAAATTTCGTTTTGAATGATAAATTATAGATGATAAATGATAGTTGGGTTTTTGACCTAGCCTGAAATAGGTTGACTTAGTTTGAAATGTCATTATTCACTATTCAATTCTTGTTAATTGATATTCAATAAAAGTATCATGGAGACAGGCAGAATTATGATTCTGCAGCATAAATATTAATATGTGTACTATAGCAGTTTCAAAATATTGAATAACAAATATTGAATATTACAAATTGAATAAGAAAATAGGAAGTAAAGTATTATTCAATTCTCACTTCTTGATTGTCAATATTCAATAAAAACATTTTGAGAACTAGGAACCACCAACATTCGCAACAGTAAAATAAATCATAATTGAAGAACGACATTTCATTCAGCCCAAAAAACCAACTTACAACCTTCAACTTACAACTTTTAACTTAACAAGTCACACATTTGTTACCGAAGATAAAAAATCAGCGCCCATTCGACTACGCTCTGGGCGGCGCTCGTCACTTCTCAATTGCCACTTGCCACTTGCCACTTGTCACTTGTTTAAATTTACAAACTCAAACTTCTCTCCATCAAACAGCCCTTTATCACTGAGTTTCAGTTTCGGAATTACCAACAATGCCATAAAGGATAATGTCATGAATGGTGCCCGGAGATTGCATCCCATGCTTTTAACTTTTTTATCTATTGCGCTGTAGCTTTCGCCAATTTCATCGCAGCTAAGCGGACTCATTAATCCTGCAATTGGTAAAGGTAACACCATTGCGCCATTTTGATCGACTGCACTGAGTCCACCCCGGTTTTGTATGAGGAGGTTTACCGCTTTAGCAATGGATTCATCATCGGTACCAACTGCGATAATGTTATGCGAGTCGTGTGCTACCGTTGATGCAAGTGCACCGTTTTTGATTTTAAAATTTTTGATAAACGACACTGCAGGTTTGCTCGCATTATATCTGTTTACTACAACCAATTTTAAAAGGTCATTGTCAACATCCGCAACAGCGAAACCATTTTTAATTTTTGCCGGTGCCATTATTTTGTTAGTGATAAGTTGTCCGTCGATTGCTTCTATAATCGGTATGGTATCAGAATTTATAGGATAATTGAAATCTTCAGCAGTCAGTGAATCGCAACTAAAGTTATTAATCACCTCATGTGTTTTGGGTGGCAACATGCAATGTCCGTTTTCAGCAACTTTTTCACCATTGATGTATGTTTCCAGAATATTGAAATTTTCGGGATTATCGATAACAATAAAATCAGCGGGATCATTAGGTTGCAACAGTCCAACAGGAAGGTTGTAATGCTTCACCGGATTAATACAGGCAACTCTTAAAACATCAAACAAATTATGTCCTTTTGCGAGTGCGCGTTTGACAATCACATTCAGATGGCCGGTTATTAGTTCATCGGGATGTTTGTCATCACTGCATAGCATAGTCATGTGCGGGTATTCTGAAATTAATTCGTGAAGTGCTTCAAAATTTCGTGCTGCTGAACCTTCGCGAATTAATATTTTCATACCATGTTTTAATTTGTGAAGTGCTTCTTCTTTCGTAAAGCATTCATGATCGGTGGTAATACCTGCTTCGATATATTTTATGGCATCATCGCCCATTAAACCGGGTGCATGTCCATCTACAGGTTTATTAAATGATTTTGCAATGCGAATTTTTTCCATCACCACGGGATCATTGAAAAGTACTCCCGGATAATTCATCATTTCGGTAAGGTAACGCACATCATCTCGAGCTAAAAGTTCCTGAATATTTTCAGGAGTTATGGTGGCGCCTGCAGTTTCAAAAGTTGTGGCAGGCACACAGGATGGTGCTCCGAAATTAATTTTTAGTTTGGCATCGGCAGCATTTTTCAGCATGTAGTAAATACCTTCCATACCACAAACATTTGCAATTTCATGAGGGTCACTTACCGTTGCCACTGTACCATGTATAAGCGCCTTTCGGGCAAATTCGTACGGGGTTAACATGGAACTTTCAATGTGAATATGGGAATCTACCAGTCCCGGCAAAATATACCTGGAAGGTACATTTGTCATCTTTTGGATCGATTTAATGATCCCTTTTTCAACCAGAACAGCTCCTGGAAAAATTGTACTATTTTGAATATCAATTATATAGCCTTGAATTTCCAATGAATCAGACATGTTAATGCGAATTATTAAAGGGTTTGTAATTTGTAAATAAAATATTCTATTTTTGGCTCATTATTCACAAAATTAACTGATTACACAATGAAAACAGGAAAGGTAAAATTTTTCAATGAATCTAAAGGTTTTGGTTTCATCGTAGATGACGATTCAAAACAGGAAATCTTCGTGCATGTCTCCGGTCTGGTAGACAAGGTCCGTGAGAATGATTTGGTTTCATTTGAAATGCAGGATGGTAAAAAAGGCCCGAATGCAGTTAATGTTAAAAAAATGTAGTACTATATTTGTTCGGCGGAATAAATTATGCAACGTTAACATTAAAAAAACCCGCTTCGGCGGGTTTTTTTATGACCACTTCTGAATATTGTTGTTGAAATTACCTTCTTATTTTCTTCTAAGAATTTGAAATGAATTCTTGTTACATTTGCTCCCATGCACCCTTTTTTCGATAAGTCAATTGAGTACCTCAAAGGTGTTGGACCACCCCGGGCAGATATTCTTCGCAAGGAATTGCAGATTGCAACTTATGGTAACCTGCTTTTTCATTTTCCCTTCAGGTATGTCGACCGCTCCCGATTTTATAAAGTTAAAGAAGTTACTGATGATACTACCTGGGTACAGATACGTGGTCGCATTACTGCTTTTCAATCGTTTGGAGAGAAACGAACTACACGGTTAGTTGCAAGTTTAAGAGATGAAACAGGAATCGTGGAACTGGTATGGTTTCAGGGTATCACCTGGGTTAAAGAAATGCTTCGAACCGGAGTCGAATATGTGATTTTCGGTAAGCCTTCCGTTTTCAATGGTAAAATCAATTTCGTACATCCTGAAATTGAATTGTATTCCGAAACGCAACAGCAGCAGGGATTCAATACGCAGCCCTTTTACAATACCACAGAAAAGGCACGTGCACGGGGCCTCGACAGCAAAGGGATTCTCAGGTTACAGAAGACTCTCATTCAACAATTGCCGCCTTACCTTCCGGAATCACTTCCCGATTCCGTGATTTCACCTTTTAAGATGTTGTCGCTTCGGGAAGCATTGGTGAATATTCATTTTCCTGCTGATGGTGACATGCTGAAGAAAGCACAGTTTCGCCTAAAGTTTGAAGAGCTCTTTTTTATTCAACTCGATTTGCTGAATCGAAAATTAATTAAAACCGAAAAAGTAAAAGGCAAAGTAGTAACACATATCGGAGATCATTTTAATAATTTTTATAAAAATCATTTGCCTTTTCAACTTACCGGAGCACAAAAAAAAGTATTGAAGGAAATTCGTACCGACATGGGATCGGGAAAGCAAATGAACCGGTTGCTGCAGGGTGATGTGGGAAGCGGAAAAACACTGGTAGCATTGATGAGTATGATTATGGTACTCGACAATGGTTATCAGGCATGTTTAATGGCTCCAACTGAAATACTTGCCCAGCAACATTTTAATAGTTTATCGGAATTACTTAGCGGCACTTCTATTACCATTGCATTACTCACCGGGTCAACAAAAAAGAAAGAACGAGAACGATTATTGACAGAACTTGCCAATGGCACTTTGCATTTTATTATAGGCACACATGCGCTGATTGAAGACCGGGTGAAATTTTCTTCATTAGGATTAGTAGTTATTGATGAACAACACCGTTTCGGAGTGGAACAACGGGCGCGATTATGGAGTAAAGATGATGTATGGCCTCATATTTTAGTAATGACGGCTACACCTATTCCACGAACGCTGGCAATGACTATTTTCGGTGATTTAGATATCAGCGTAATCGATGAGTTGCCTCCCGGAAGAAAACCAATTCAAACAAGTCATAGGTTTGAGTCGGCGCGTTTGCGGTTGATTGGTTTTATGAAGGAGCAAATTGCTAAAGGGCGACAAATTTATATTGTTTATCCGCTCATAGAAGAGTCAGAAAAATTGGATCTGATGAATCTGGTTTCCGGGTATGATGCAATTTGCCGTGATTTCCCATTGCCTGATTATAGGGTGAGTATTGTGCATGGAAAACTTCCTGCCAAAGATAAAGATGAGGAAATGCAAAAATTTGCACGGGGATTTACGCATATCATGGTAGCCACAACAGTAATTGAAGTTGGCGTGAATGTACCGAATGCTTCCGTTATGATTATTGAAAGTGCGGAACGATTTGGTTTGTCACAATTACACCAGTTGCGTGGACGAGTTGGCCGCGGGGCCGAACAATCCTATTGCATACTAATGACCGGAAACAAACTTTCTGCGGAAGCTAAATTGAGAATGCAAACAATGGTGCGTACCAATGATGGTTTTGAAATTGCCGATGTCGATATGAAACTTCGGGGTCCGGGTGATATTGCCGGAACCAGACAATCGGGTATGATAGATTTGAAAATTGCAGATCTTGCAAAAGATGGAGCAATATTGGAGCTTGCTAGAGCTGCTGCTATTTCACTTTTGGATCGTGATCCGCATTTGACAGAACCATCTAATGAAATCCTCCGCCGACAGCTGGATGCGAGGAAAGCCGGTAAAACTGACTGGAGCAGAATTTCCTGATTCGTCACAAGTAATTGATATTTAATATTATACATTCGTTTCTGTCACATTAATATGTGAAGACCGCTATAGGCTGCTTTTTCGTAAATTTGTTACATCATGAAATATCATATTTTGTTGTTGCAGGTTTTCCTTATGGGGATGCTTTGCACATCTTCATTCCAAACGCACAGTCAGCATTATAAGGCAGTTTCCATGTCGCTTGCTGATGGATTGTCGCAAAGTTCTGTTTATGACATCATTCAGGATGATAACGGATTTATCTGGATGGCGACTCAGGATGGATTGAATAAATATGATGGCACCACATTTACCGTTTACCGCGATGAGCCCTTCGATACAAATTCCATTTCATCCAATAATACTGCAGTATTGCTGAAAGATTCAAAAGGAAGAATCTGGGCTGGAACTGCTAATAACGGATTGAATTTATTTCAACCTTCATCGGAAGGATTTTTACATTTTCACGCTGGTAACGGACAAAAACAATTTTCAAGTAATATCATCACATCTTTATACGAAGATATTAACGGAACCATGTGGATAGGTACAGGTAAGGGTTTGTATCGGGTGAATGAAACAGTTGTTGGTAAAAAATCGACTTTTGCATTCGAGAAAATTGCATTGCAGACAAATCCCGGAGATACCATAGATCACAAATTTATAAGTATTATTACCGGTGATCGGAATAAGCAATTGTGGGTAGGAACCTATGCGGGACTGTTTAAACTTTCTATTAACAGAACCAATACTTCCAATCCTGTTGTGGTATGGTACAGCAAAAAAAATAACCGGTTATCGGATTATGTAATTCAAGCAATTGCAGTCGACAAAACCGGTGATGTTTGGGTTGGTACGCGGTCCGGTATCGACATCATTAGTTATCCCGGAGAAAATATCCGCTCTGTAAAACGGAACAGTGTCAATCAGCAAAATATGGTTGCCGATCACATTAAATCACTTTTGTGTGGTACAAATGGTGATATGTGGATTGGATATAACGATCATGGAGTGCAGGTTGTCAGAGAATCTTCTATTTTAAAAGCTCCGGAAAGTCCGCTGAAATTTGAAGAGGTGAAAACTGAAACGCCATTGGGTGTTCTTTCGAAAGGTGCTGCCATTTCTTTTTGGGAAGATCGCATCACACGAGGAATTATTTGGTGCGGTTTTAATACCGGAGGTGCAGTAAGACTTATTCCCGTTACTAAAAATTTCAGTACCAACCGGATGGTTTCTGCGCCACTAAACACATCTTTCGTGTCGGCATTAGTGAAAACAGATGATGACCGCGTTTGGTTAGGAACTAATAAAGGTTTGGTTTGTTTTAACAAACGTGATAATTCTTACCAAACAGTGTTGCCATCGGCAATCACAAAGGATGGATTGGATGGGGATTATATAAGTGGTTTAGTGAAAGATGAAAGCAACAAATTATATTTCGGATCTTCGAATAAAATATTTCAGAGTGAAGTTAAAAACGATAAAATTTTAACTAAAGAAGTCAAAATAGAGAGTGATACTGAACTCAATTTTATACGAACACTATCGGCAGGAACTGACGGAGCAATTTATGCAATTCGCCGGTACAGTATTTTAAAACTAGATCCGGTCTCAGGTATTTTCAAGCCATTAATAACGCAGGATGAACCTTCACGCATCAAAGATCAGGGCTTCTATTATTCGTGTCATTACATTGATTATTACGGTAATCAATGGGTGGGGACATCATCGGGTTTAGAGTTGTATGAAATGAATGGGCGGGAGCAACCTGATTTCGATAAGCCACAAACTTTTTATCATCATCAGTCGGATTCAACAAGTCTGAGAAACCAAAATATACTTTGTATAACCGAAGACAGCGATCATAATATTTGGGTAGGAACCATGAATGGCTTAACCCGGATTGTGAATGAAAATGGTAAGCGGAGGTTTGTCAATTATTCCACACGAAACGGTTTAAAGAACAATGTAATTTATGCAATTCTGAATGATTCCTTAACGGGACATTTATGGATAAGTACCAATAACGGATTGACAGAATTCGCCACCCGTGGATTTGCAATAGCTACTTATGATATTCATGATGGACTGCAAAGCAATGAATTTAACAGTTATGCAGCATTTAAAGCTACTGATGGTGAACTTTATTTTGGTGGAATTGATGGATATACATCTTTTTATCCCCGACAGATTATCAGAGATCAGTCACCACCTTCGGTTCTCATCACCAGCATTCAGCTAAATGGAAATCAACTGGTAAAATTAGATGATTACCAGGAATCGAAGATGATTGATTTGAAGTACAAGGATAATTCCTTTACCGTTAATTTTATAGGATTGCATTATGTGGATCCGCAGAAAAATCAATATGCTTATAAATTAGAAGGTTTTCAAAGTGACTGGACTTACGCAGGTAATTCTACACGTGTAAATTTCTCACAACTGCCTCCCGGAAAATATATTTTCAGAGTTAAAGCATCTAACAGTGATGGCAGTTACAATACGGAAGGTGATATGTTCATCATAAATGTAAAGCCTCCTTTTTACAAAACCATTTGGTTTTATCTGATGATAGCTGCATTTATTGCAGGAGTATTATGGGGATTGCATAAGTACCGTTTGAGCATGAAACTTGATCAGGTACGTGAGGTGGAAAAAATACGAAGAGCAACAGCTGCAGACTTCCACGATGAGCTGGGACATAAGCTTACCATTATTTCCTGGTTTGCAGAAATCCTGAAGAAAAAAATTGGTCCCGAGCAAGCTGATCTTAGACCGCATCTTGATCGTATTATTGAAGCTTCAGGAACTTTATACCATACCATGAAAGATATGTTGTGGGCCATGGATCCTGATAAAGATTCGGTGTATGATTTGTACAGTCAGATCCGGGAATTTGGACTGGAATTATTTGATAATACCGGAGTGTTGTTTGAAGCAGGTGATGTATCGGAAGATTTAAAAGAACAAATAATTTCGCCTGCACATAAGAGACATGTGTTGCTTATTTTCAAGGAGGTTATGCATAACAGTCTGAAGCATGCCAACAGTACTACTACAAATCTGGAATTGGTACGTGAAGAACAACTGGTTCGTTTCCGGTTTAAAGACAATGGAACAGGATTTAAAATGAACGGACATAATACAGGGCATGGCTTGAACAATGTGAAACGCCGTGCCAACATGATAAATGCTCGAATTGATATTCATTCCGAGGGCAACGGTACTGTTGCTGAACTCGATTTACTTAATGATAACCTGAAAACTGCAGTATGATAAAAGTAGCTTTAGTAGACGATAATGTGGATTTGCGTGAAGGTTTGCAAATAGTTTTAAAAGAACACAGCGATGAGTTCGAGTGTATCGGTGCTTTCGGTGATGCCGAAACCGCACTCAAGAAAATTCCTGAACTGAAACCTGATGTGGTGTTAATGGATATCAATTTACCCGGTATTTCGGGTATAGATTGTCTGAAACAATTAAAGCCAAAACTTCCTAACCTGGATGTTATCATGTTGACAGTTTTTGCCGACGATGATACCGTTTTTGATTCCTTATGTGCCGGTGCATGCGGATACATTACTAAAAATGCTTCTCCTGAAAAAATTCTGGATGCGATCCGCGAAGTGCGGGATGGTGGAGCGCCTATGAGTGGCAGAATTGCACGAATGGTTGTGACTTCATTCAAAGCTCCCGGCGATGCTGCAGCCCAGTTAACAGACCGCGAAAAGGAAGTTCTGGATCAGCTTTGCAAAGGAAAAAGTTATAAGATGGTTGCTGATGCATTAAATATCACCCATGATACGGTAAGGCATCACATTAAGAACATCTACAAGAAGCTAGAAGTGCATTCGGTTTCAGAAGCTATTCTGAAAACCATGAAGAAAAAGATTATTTAACTAAGAGTTATTAAGCTAAAGCTTCATTAATATCAGGCAGCCTTCCAAACCGTTTTAAGGTTGACATATGTGACCGGAATGCTTTGCCAAACGTTTCATTCTCCAGATATGGAATACCAAATTCTTCGGCAGTTTGCTTAACAATTGGAGCAATTGCAGGATAGTGAATATGACAGACCCTAGGGAATAAGTGATGTTCCACCTGATGATTTAATCCACCAAGATACCAAGTCAGAAACGGATTACCTTTAGAAAAATTAACTGTTGTGTTTAACTGATGAATAGCCCAGCAGTTTTCTATATCGCCGGCTTCATTTGGCAATGGATGAGTGGTTCCTTCTACGGTATGAGCTAGTTGAAACACCACAGTGAGAATAATGCCAGCAGCGAAATGCATCAACAGGAATCCGGTTAACACATAAGCCACAGGTATTCCGGCAATAATTGGAATACCAATAGATACAAAGAAGTAGAGTATTTTATCAATTATCAACCTTATTAAAAAAACGCGATTTTCTTTTTTATCAGAAGGATTTACCCCATTTTTAGCATAGCGATTAAATTGCACGAAGTCTTTAAGAATAGCCCAATAAATGGTCATGATGCCATAAAATAAGAAAGCATAAATAAATTGAAGGCGCTGATAGCCTTTTACTTTTGTATGTGGATTGAACCGCAGAACCAGTTTATCGTCAATATCATCATCCATGTACGCAATATTGGTATAAGTGTGATGTAGAATATTATGTTGCAATTTCCAGTTAGTAACAGAACCTCCTGCCAGGTTTAAGGTGTGACCTAACCAAAAATTAACGGTATTGTTGGAAGAATAGGCTCCGTGATTAGCATCATGCATAATACTCATTCCAATTCCTGCCATTCCAAAACCCATCACTAACCATAATAAGTTCATCGCCAGAAAAGAAGGTTGAACGATTATGATTACCAGAAATGGTACTATGTATGCTGCCAATAAAACCATTGTTTTTATTACCATGGAAGTATTAGCATGTTTTGAAATATTATTTTCTGTAAAGTAGTTATCGACCCGCTTTTTCAAAGTCATGAAGAACTTAGATTTATCGCGATCAACAAATTTTACCTGACCTTTTATTTTCATTACTGTTTTGAGATTGTGTATTTGGTTAAAGATACGCATTATTCTTTAACATATAAAAATAATGAGCCAACTAATTAATTATAAGGCAGTTCCGATTACTGCGAGATTAAAAAGCAGACTTTTCACAAGTTGGTGTTGAAAAGTTTTCAGGGAGGTATGTACATAACACCAAATGATCAACTATGTTTGCATCAACAAATAATTATTTTTAATCGCTTTACGGTTTTTATCCGTTTTTTTAGGTCTTTTCAGGCTAAGAACGGGGCACAAAGAAGGAGGTACACCAGAATACAGTCACACTATCAGACCATTGAGTTGAAGCAACTCCAATGATCGGGCTTACGCAAGCATCGTATGTGTTCACACAATTTATTTTTTCAAAAACTTTAAATCATTTTTTATGAAATTTTCAATTCAAAGATTTTTTTTCGCAGCTATTTTAGTAATGAGTTTCTCAGTTCCCGCTTCAGCGGAAACAACAGTAAAGCAGGAACCTGTTCCCGAAGCAGTTTCCGATGCTAAAAAAGTAAAAGTTACAATAGAAATTATTATTGCCCGCCGTCGTGATTGTGAGGGATTTGGAATTTGCAGGGTTTCTCTGTTAGGGATCGGCAAAACCATGAATCATGCAACCGGACAGATTTATGTTGATGACGCAAGCCGCAATACCTTGGTGCTTGAAATTAACAAGAGTCAGGGCATCTCCCGTGAAGGATATGATAAATATCTGAGAAACGGTTCCTTTAAAATGGAAGATGAATTTGCCATTCCTGCAGATGTATTAAAGAGCCTTGAAATTTCAGGTAATAAAACCATCAGTGCAGGTCAGCATAGAATTCGCGAGGCCAATGGTGTAATTTATGTTTATTTACCTATCAAGTAAATCAATTTCCGGGAGGTGCTTTTTACCTCCCGGAAATTAAATTTAAGTCTATGAAATATTTTGTCTACTGTCTTGTGTTGGTTTTAATTACAGCATGTAATCCTTTGGTAAGGTTATTATATGGAGTAAAAAATCCTAAAGTGGAGAGCAAAACCACTATTGAGAAATTCTGTAAAGAAATGCAGTTTCCAAATGTGCCGGTGTTAGTTGCTCATGCTGACAATTTTTTTGTGAAGAAGCAACTTTCGGACGGCGAGGTTTATGTCTTTGACCGGAAGGGTAATTTCATTCCATATAAGGATCCGGCTAAACCCAATTGCAGTGGTCCCGCCGATTTGTTTCTAAGTTACCTTGACACAGCCACGGTTTATCATTTTGAGCCAAACTTCCCGCTGGATTCTATTGAAAAATTATTGACCGATTTCGAATGCAAGATGGTAGAAATACAGAAAGATGACACAACCGACTTCTATGTTTTCATCACTTTCGCAAAATATTTAGGCAAAAAATATCAGAAACAAAAAGCTTCGGTATGGATCGATACGCTTCAACAAAATACAAATGTGCGGTCCAGATTATTTTTAATAGACATGGATCCCGCAGCATGCTGGTCAGAAGAACAGAAAGCTGCCTTCGGGAAATAGAATTCACTTTTTCGCTTAGGCGGGAATAATATTTTGACTTTTGAAATTAAAAGTAGCAGTAAGAGATTTTCTTACTTTTTCGACTATGTTGTTTTCATCTTTGAGTCTTGCAGTTGCAGAAGGTTCCGACACAACTGAAACCAGGTTCATCAGGTTTCAATATGGATTTACCGGTTCATTCCTGCATTTGCAAAACTGGAAAGGCAATGCATTGAGCAGTTATTCATTGGGAGCAACTTCTGAATATTATTCAATGGAGAAAATACATTCTGGCGAGCAGTTGATTTCGGTGAGGCAGGAGACTTCTTTCACACGTTTTCCTGATTCTGTCTGGGTAAAAGCTGCAGACCGACTGGAGGTGCAACTGATTGCATCCAGCCAAAACAAGGGATTAAATCGTACCTGGACTCTATTGGGAAGCACAGCTTTATTTACCGGTTTCGATTATTTCACCGATTCCGAATCAGGGGAGTTGTATAAAAAATCGAATTCTACCTTTTTACTTCCCGCAGATTTGGAAGCCGGCTATGGAATAGGTGTTCAGTTGCCTGCAAATGGCTTTCTTAATTTTTCAGTTGCCACAATTCGTATCAGGACGGAATTTGGGAAAAATTTTGAAGATGAACATCCCTTAATAAAATTGAAACGGGGATTTATTGCTGTTGATTATGGTTTCGCAATGCAGGGATATTATTTTTTCACACCGGTAAAAGATAGTGATGTTGCTTTGAACAGCAGGATTTTTGTTAATGGCTTTAACAGGAATGAAGTGCAAGGTGAATTTAGCATCAAAGCAAATTATAAAATCTGGAAACAACTTTATATCAAAGGGAGATGATGTTGGTATATGATCCTGCAACATCTTATGCCTTGCAATGGAAGAATGAATTGCTGGTAGGTGTAATATTTAGAAATAGAAAGTATTAACCATTAGTTGTATTTCGGTCTTGTAACAATCAAACTTTTAAAACACACTTTTATGGGAAAATATAATGTTAACCGAAACCAAAAAAAAGACATTGAAAAGCTTAAGTCAATTATTGAAAGTAGGACAGATGCTGCCGGAATTATTAAATTGGAAGACGTATTTATTGGCCCGTACAAACTGGAGTGCGTAAATCCGGTTCATAAACTGGTACTTGAAATCGAAAACAGATCGAAACACTCATCAGAAAAAGCATTTAAGAAGGACAATTTCCTGGCCGGACTGGGATACAAAATTCTTAGGTTCAGAAAGCAAACACTTTACCAACATCCCGACGAGGTTATACGCATAATTGAAGAATCGATGGAAGGATACAAATGAAAAAGTATTGTATCTATTTGTAAGACAATTATATATAGTAATGCAGGTAATTTTGACCACCCCCATCAAATTCCTACCTTTGCGTTTTACGATTGACTTATGAATATTTCTTATAACTGGCTAAAATCCTATTTAAACACTGATGTTTCTGTCGATGAATTATCAGTTTTATTAACTGCCTGCGGACTTGAAGTGGAAAGTGTTGAACCTTTTGAATCCGTTAAAGGCGGTTTGAAGGGCTTGGTGATTGGTGAGGTTTTGGAAACCAGCCGTCATCCTAATGCTGACCGTTTGACTGTCACCAAAGTCAATACCGGAAATGAAATTGCACAAATTGTTTGCGGCGCGCCAAATGTTGCTGCAGGCCAAAAAGTAATTGTAGCACTTCCGGGTGCGGTGCTTTATCCGGTAAGTGGCGATTCTTTTGAAATTAAAAAATCCAAAATTCGCGGAGAGGCATCCGAAGGCATGATTTGCGCCGAAGATGAAATTGGAATCGGCACTTCTCATGATGGCATTATGGTGCTTCCAGCTGATGTGGTTGTAGGTGCTCCTGCAGCTTCTTATTTTAATATTGAATCCGATTCTATTTTAAGCATTGGACTAACGCCTAACCGGGCTGATGCAGCTTCGCATATTGGTGTTGCCCGTGATGTTAAAGCCGTATTAAATACGCGTTCTTCCTCAGATACTGTAAAAGTTCAGCCACCTTCAGTAGCGGAATTTAAAACTCCTTCAGTTAAGCCGGTGGTGAATGTGAAGTTGAATCACGATGCTGTGGTTCGTTATTCCGGACTGCATCTTCGCAATGTTAAAGTGAAGCCTTCACCGGATTGGTTACAAAATCGATTGAAAGCAATTGGGTTGAAACCAATCAATGTTATAGTTGACATTACGAATTTCGTTTTGTTTGAAACCGGTCAGCCGTTACATTCATTTGATGCAAGTCGAATCAATAATAGCGAAGTAATTGTTCAGTCACTTCCAAAAGACACCAAATTCGTAACACTCGATTCTGTTGAACGGAAGTTGTCGGGAACCGAACTCATGATTTGTGATGCAAACGGACCTATGTGTATTGCCGGTGTTTTTGGTGGATTACATTCCGGTGTTTCTAACGATACCACTGAAATTTTCCTGGAAAGTGCTTGCTTTGATTCTGTTTCAGTTCGGAAAACTTCGCGTTATCACGGATTAAAAACAGATGCGTCCTTCCGTTTTGAACGAGGAACAGATCCTGAAATGACTCTTTACGCACTCAAGAGAGCTGCACTTTTAATTCAGGAACTTGCAAGTGGTGAGTGCTCATCTGAAATAATCGATTTGTATCCGCATCCTGTAAAGTGGGCTGAAGTGCCATTTTCTGCTGCAGGATTTTATCGCCTGACCGGAGTCAACATCCCGCCACAGCGGTTGAAACAAATATTAGGTAATCTCGATATTGAAGTGCTGTCGGAAACAGATGGCATGATGCAGTTAAGAATTCCTCCATATCGTGTAGATGTGACCCGTGAAGCGGATGTAGTGGAAGAGGTGCTTCGGATTTTTGGATATGATAATATACCAATGCCAGCTAAGTTAAATGCATCTTTACCACCTCCTGTAACTGTTAAACTGGAAGCATTCCGGAATACTGTTGCCTCTTATCTGGTGGCCAATGGATTTACGGAAGTAATGTCAAATTCACTTACAAGGTCATCCGTCCCTGATGGAAAATTGCCGGGTGTGGTGAAGATTAAAAACCCATTGAGTCAGGAACTCGATATTATGAGACCGGAAATGTTGAGTCCGTTGCTTGATATTGCAAGGTATAATAAAAATCGCCGTCGCCCCGATCTTCGTATTTTCGAATATGGCAAAACATATTTTAAGAATGAAACAGCTTATTTTGAAACGAATCACCTGGCATTGCTGGTGAGTGGTTCCCGCACTCCGGAACACTGGCAGCAAAAGAGTATTCCATATTCTGTTTATTATTTGAAAGCTATCGTTGACAATATTATTTCTGTTTCGAAAACCAGTCAAAGTAAAATGATTTGGGAACCGGTCGATAATAACCAACTGGAGCAAGCTATGATTCTTAAATCTGGTAAGCACACCGTTGCAACTATTGGTCAGGTAAAGAAATCCTTTTTGAAAAGTTATGATGTAGATGGTGTTATCTGGTATGTTGATTTAGATATTGATGTTTGCAACAGACTTGCTGCAAATGCCTTCCCTAAAATCTCTGAACCACCTAAATTCCCTGAAGTACGTCGCGACTTAAGTATGCTGGTTGATAAATCATTGCAGTATCAGTCGCTTGAAGCTTTGGCTTTTGAAACGGAACGAAAACTTTTGAAAGAAGTGAATCTGTTCGATTTTTATGAAGGAGAAAAAATTGGTAATGATAAGAAATCGTATGCCATGAGCTTTATACTTCGGGATGATGAGAAAACTTTAACCGACAAAGAAATTGATAAAGTTATGACCAGGTTAATGGAGAATTTTGAAAAGAAGTTGGGTGTCGTGATCCGTAAAGGATAATCAAAATAGTATTCATATTAATAGCGGTGGCCGAATTTCAGCTACCGCTTTTTTTATTTCGACCCCTGAAAATTGCCATTAACTACAAATTCAGGTCATTTTTCGCCATCAGAAGGAATGCTTTTCGCCAAAATATTGCTGCGTTTCACCAAAAAATTGACCATTCGCCACTTACGGGTTAGTTTGCTGTTCCATTTTACCCCTTGCTAACTAAATTACTTACCATGAAAAAATTCTACTTTACACTATCCGGCCTGTATTTGCGACTGCTGGTAATGAATAACTCTAAATTATTCTTCAGCAAATTGTGGTGTAAATCAGAGTGTAACGTTTCCTGCAATCAACAATGGTCCGGTAATTACTTTCCCCTGTAATTCGGTGCAAACAACTTGTTCTGGTGGTTCTACACCGGGAATTCAGCAGTGGCTATATAGAGGAAATATCACGCTTCCATCAGCTTGTACTGATTGGAAATTAAGTTATTCTGTTACTGCCAGAAATTGTGCAGTTACCACTATCGTTCAACCTTCACCATGTAATTCAAGTACATCTTTTGAACCAATTTACGTGGAAGCACTGTTGAATAATTTGAATGCTCCTCAAAATTCATCTCCTACATTTTCGAATGTTCCAATTTCATTTGTTTGTTTGGGCCAAAATTTTAATTACAATCATGGTGTAATCGATTTAAATGGTGATTCACTTACTTATGAACTCATCACACCACTGACATCAGCTACCACAACTGTTACCTATCTTTCCGGTTACTCAGCATCAAGTCCTATTTTATCGTCACCGGCATTTAGTATTAATCCGAACACCGGTGATTTATTCATGAATCCTACAGCTATTCAGGTTAGTGTGGTTGCTATTCGGGTGAAAGAATATCGCAATGGAATTTTAATTGGAAGTGTAATTCGTGATATGCAAATTTACAGTAGAAATTGCACACCTAATTTTGTTCCTTTCGCTTCCGGAATTAATGGTACTTCTGAAAATAAAGCTTATGTTTGTCCGGGTTCAACTCTTTGCTTTAATATTACTTCAGGTGATCCAAATCCGGGTCAGACAGTAGTGATGACCTGGAATAGTGGAATTCCTGCAGCAACTTTTAATATCAGTGGTTCACCTTATCCTACAGGACAATTTTGCTGGACACCACAACCTTCAGATGCACGTTCACAACCTTATACCTTTACTGTTACCGTTCGCGATGATGCTTGTCCTTTAAATGGGGTTCAGACCTATTCGTTTTCTGTGTATGTTCCTGATGTAGATGGTACCGTTGCGTCATCAAATTATAATGGATTTGGTGTGAGCTGTAATGGAAGTACAAATGGTTCCTTAACAGTTACTCCAACGGGTGGAATTGCTCCATTCACCTATTCCTGGAATACTAATCCGGTACAAACAGGTGCTGTGGCGACAGGTTTGGGAGCAGGAAATTATCAAGTAGTAGTTACCGATTCAATAGGATGTCAGGTTACTTTGAATGGGTCATTAACTGAACCTTCATTACTGAATGCAAGTGCTGTTGTAAATCAAAATGCAACCTGTGCCAACTCAAATGGAAGTGCAACACTTTCAGGTTCCGGTGGTGCCGGTGGATATTCTTATAACTGGAGTAATGGTGTGACAACTGCTGTTAATTCTGGTTTGTCACCTGCAACTTATACAGGTACTGTTACCGATGTGAATGGATGCTCTGCAGTTTCTCAGGCTACTGTTTCGAATGTAGGTGATCCTTCTCAGCAAAGTGTAAATGCATCAATATGTTCGGGTGGCACTTATTTATTGCCTGATGGGAATTCAGTTTCTGTCGGAGGTGTTTACACCACAACTTTAATGAGCTCATTAGGATGTGACTCTGTAATTGTTACTACTCTAAGTGTAAATTCCGTGATAACTTCACAGGAAAGTGTTGCAATTTGTGATGGTGATACTTATTTATTACCAAATGGTCAGGTGGTATCAACCGGTGGTGTTTACACTTCTAATTTGCTGACTTCAGCAGGGTGCGATTCCATAATTACAACTACCTTAACAGTAAATCCAATCTATGCATTTGTTGAAAATGTTTCGGTTTGTGATGGTGATTCTTATACACTTCCAAATGGAAATTCAGTAAGTGCAGCAGGAACTTATGTCAGCATGCTTACATCTGTTTCAGGATGTGACTCTGTGATTACAACAAATCTTTCTTTGAATCCTATTTATGCATTCGTAGAAAATATTTCCATCTGTGATGGTGCTTCGTATGTATTGCCAAATGGTAACACAGTGACTGTAGCAGGTTCTTTTGTTAGCATGCTCACTTCAGTTTCAGGATGTGATTCAGTTATCACATCCAATGTAACAGTCAATCCGGTTTATGCTCTTGCAGAAAATGTTTCTATCTGCGATGGTTCCACTTATACACTTCCAAACGGACAAGTTGTTTCAACCGGTGGAGTGTACACATCAAATCTTCAGACAACAGCAGGATGTGATTCTATTATTACTACAACTGTAAATGTAAACGCAACAGCGTCTTCAAATACGAACGCATCAATATGCTCAGGCGGATCATATACCTTACCTGATGGAGTGGTAGTTAGTCAATCCGGCACATATACAAGCACCTTACAAACTCAGGCTGGTTGTGATAGCATTGTAACAACAAACCTCATAGTAAATGATGTGTTTCAATCTTCAGAATCCGTTTCGATTTGCAGCGGACAAAGTTATGTGCTTCCAAATGGCCAGACTGTTAGTCAGGCTGGTGTATACACTTCCAATTTAACTACACAGTCAGGTTGCGACAGTGTTGTAACCTCCACTTTAAGTTTCATTCAGGTTTCGGTTCCGGTTATTACCGCTCAGGGTTCAACTACATTCTGTGCAGGAGGTTCAGTGACTTTAAGTTCATCTGCGGAAGCCAATTATCAGTGGTTAAGAAACAATACACCAATAAATGGAGCAACTTCTCAAACTTATGTAGCTAACAAATCCGGTAACTATAAAATGCAGATTACAACTGCTTGTGGATTAAGATATTCCAATAAAATTGTAATTACTAAAAATCCATTGCCGGTAGTTGCTGTTTCTCCGGGAGGATTCAATAATGTGTGTATTGGTGATAGTATTTTATTAACTGCATCAGTTAACTTGTCAGGTAACGTTGGCTACCAATGGTACCGTAACAACCTGCCAATAGCAGGAGCTACAAATGCAACCTACTATGCAAAGACTACAGGAAGATTTAAAGTAGTTGCTACCAATTTATTAACCGGTTGCACAGGACTTTCCAATCAATCGAGGATTACCGTATTGAACTTCACTGCAAATATCACACACGATATTCCATTGGTTACTTGTTTTGAAGATATTACCATGACCCTCAATACTACTGCAGGTGCCGGTGCTATTTATCAGTGGAGAATGGATGGAATTGATATTCCTGGAGCAAATGGTTTGACTTATGTCACTAAGAACCCCGGAGTTTACAATGTGAAAGTTACGGCAGCTAACGGCTGTTCTAAAATTTCAAATTCATTAACAGTAAGTATCAATTGCAACGACACACGTTTATCTGATATGCTTCAGGTATCACCGAACCCGGCAAAAGGTCAGGTTGCAATTGAAACCTTCTATCACAAAGAAGTACTTATGAGCGCCGAATTATATGACATGACCGGCAGACAATTAAAAACCATCTGCACAAATTTAGTAGCAAAAGGTTATACCAAAGTAACCTTTAATACCACCGGATTGAATGCCGGAATATATCTCATCAGAGTTAGTGATAGTGGAATACCTCGGACAATCAGGTTGATTGTGGAATAAGATAGTTTATGATGATGAGTTGAGTGAGGGCTGTTCCGAAAGGGCAGCCCTTTTTGATTAAGGATTATGGATTAAGAATTAAGGATTAAAAATTAGGGTTTTGCTGCTCAGAAGGAATGATCGAAACTTATGATAGATGATGTAGGGGTTGCTGCTCAAAAAATATGTATAGGACGGTTTTATTAAGAATTAAGAATTAAGAATTAAGGATTAAGGATTAAGAATTTTTTGTTTCTGCTCAGAAGGAATGCGCCGAAAATATGATAGATGATAAATTGGTGACTGCTTGGGAAATAATTTCCTTTTTGAATGATCCCGATTCTTTGCTTTTCATTGGTAGTGATCGCGAATTGTTTTATAAAATTGCAGCGTTTGACTCTACATTATTGTATGCAGGTGCCTCAGATTCATTGTACATAAATTATTTTGATTCATTGTCAATTAAAAATACCGGAACTGGAGCTACTGTTACAAGGTTGCTGTTTGAAGAATTAGGAGACAGCGCTAAATATTACAATGATTTTATTACTGAAGATAATTTACCAACTGAAAATACAAAATTTGTAAATGAGGTTTCAGCAAACATGTTGGTAGCTGATCCTACTGAAACCACTCAAACAGCTTTGAAGGATATTGCCAATATGCATCCTTTTTACGGTGGAGAAGCAGTTTATAGAGCTAGAGGAATTCTTCATATGACCGTTATTGACCAATTACCTGAAATAAGAATTGGAAATATGAATCATGTTCCGGAAATAAGTACATATGCACCTGAATCTCAAAGCGGAAGACTAATTCCTAATCCTACATCCAACAACATTCGATATCTGAATGAATATACTGAAGCTGGAATGAAAATTGAGTTTCAGATCTATGATCTGAAAGGGAAATTGGTGATGTCAATTTCCAGTCAAACTGGAGACCCAATTGATGTTGGAATGTTGGCACCGGGGATATACACCTTCAGGATAAACAACGCAATTATCAACGAAACTCATAAAATTGCTATCTTGAGGTAAATTTGAAATAAAAATCTCATGAAACAGTGTTTAGAAACAAAACATACCTTTATTATAATCTTATTCACTTTATTTTCAATTATTTACAAAACACCAGCCTTCTCCCAAAGTCAAAATTCCAGTTGGGCTTTGGGAGATAGTGCAGGCGTTGACTTTTCAAATATTTCAAATCCGCAGATATTTAAAACATCTGTTGTAAGTAGAGGTAGTTGTGTGACTGTTGCTGATACCATAGGCAATCTTGTATTTTATGCTTTTACATCAACCTTCAGTAGCGATTCTTCAACGGTTGTTATGAATTCGACAAATCAAACTATGCAAAACAGCCAATCAATAATAGGGTCATCGTTGTATAATGAGCTAGTCATTGTTCCAAATCCCAACCTGGTTGATTCGTATTATTTGTTTTGTGGATCAGTTACAGATCCCATTCCAAAAGGATTTTTTTATTCAAAAATTGATATGACACTAAACGGGGGGCTTGGCGCAGTCGTACAAAAGAATATCCGATTAAATTCCTTTCGAAACGGAGATTGTGTTACAGCTATTAAACATGGCAATGGAAAAGATTGGTGGGTTTTTTCCAAATATTCTAATTTTAACGGCTCCAGTTTTAATAGATTTTATATATACCTGGTAACCCAAGACAGTGTGCATGCTCCCATCATACAAAATATGAATGATGCCTTTGATATAGATTTTCAAAAAATAATTTTCAATAGTGATGGCACTAAATTTATGCAAATAAGCACTGTTGGTTTAATGCAACAATTCGATTTTGATAGATGCACAGGAATCATAAGCAATCCTGTAATTATTTTTCCTGAATTAAACCAAAGTATCCATGGTAGAAATTTTTGGACAGGGGCCTATTCTGCAGATGATTCCAAATTTTATGCAGCCACACAAATTTTTAGTGTATCCATAAATCCAACATCCCGCTTGTTTCAATTTGATTTAACAGCTCCTAACATTGCTGCCTCCATTGATACACTTTGGGAAATTCAGTATCCAGCTCAATGTGGGGCCCTGAGACTTGCACCAGACAATAAAATTTATTTCTCCACCTTTTATGATTTTGGATTTCCAGGGTATCCTTATCCAGATACTGCATATAACCAATACAATTCCAATCTGAGTGTAATTAATTTTCCTGACAGTGTAGGAAGTGCATGTGGGTTTGTACCTCATGGATTCAATTTGGGAGGTTATCGAGCATATGCGGGCTTACCAAATAATCCAAAATATGATTTGGGTCCTTTGGTAGGCTCTGGGTGTGATACATTATCAGGCATCTCAGAAGCTCATTCTGTGCCTGCAACAAATTTATATGTATATCATGATTCACGGTTAGATATTGCATTTGTAAATGCGAATAACCTGAAAGGAAAGACAGGAATTCTGATTTGTTATGATATCCAGGGCCGGGAGATTTTCAAAGAACCGTTGCAAACAACCAATGGTTACTATACTAAGGATCTAGCCACACATTCCTTTTCAACAGGAATTTATATGGTGCAATTAATAACAGACAAAGAAAAGCTAAGTCAAAAGTTTGTTGTTGATTAAAATTAAAAATGATTGTTTGCGGCAGAAAGGATTAAGCCATTGGTCATATGTCATAAGGGGGATTCTTCACTTTTAAATTTGAAACCCCATTTATCATCTATCATCTATAATTTATCATAATAACGTAATTTCATTCTGAGTAGTAATTTCTTAATTCGTACCTTTTTGCGATTTCATGCATATTTTCTATATTTACGAACTATGAACCGGCATGTATTAGTTTTTTTATTAATTAGTTTATTGAATAGTTTGGCAGGCTACTCCCAAAATCGCAATAACATCTGGTGTTTTGGAGACAGTTCCGGAATAAATTTCGGAACTGTCCCTAATCCCGTTACTTTCAGTAGTTCGGTAGTAAGCAGAGGAAGTTGTGTGAGTATTGCCGATACTAATGGAGATGTCCAATTTTATGCTCATACCCGATCAGGTATAGGAAATGGGGTAACAACATTGGTTTTTGATAGCAATCATCAGGTGATGCCAAATGGCACTAATATCAAAGGTGAGGGGTGGTATAATGAGTTATTAATTATACCGGATCCCGGCTCGAACCATGAGTACTTTTTATTTACCAAGGGAACGTCTACTTCGCCAGGATTTGCTTATTCAAAAATTGATATGAACTTAAATGGAGGCCAAGGAGATGTTAGTCAAAAAAACGTTTTTTTAAATAATATTAGAAATGCTGATTGTCTCACAGGCATCAAGCATGGGAATGGTCATGATTGGTGGGTAATATCGAAATATTCTAATGTCAATATTCCTAATTTCAACAGGTTTTATGTGTATCTAGTAACGAATAATACTGTACATCCTCCGATTATTCAGGATTTGAATAATTCTGGTGATTTTGATTTGCATCAACTAGTCTTTAATGCCGTTGGCACTAAATTAATGCAAACTACTGCCGCAGGTCTAATGCAGGAAATAGATTTTGATAGGTGTACGGGATTACTTTCAAATGCGGTTGTTTATTTCGCAGAACAGTTGTCACCCCCTTATACACGATATTATTGGTCATCGGCATACTCTTCTGATGATTCCAAGTTATATTTGACAACTGCACTGTACAATGTCAGTTTCTATGACACCACTAGGTTAATTCAGTATGATTTGAATGCGATCGATATTCCGGCATCTGCAGATACTTTGCTTGAAGAAAAATACCCAACTCAAATTGGTGCAGTTAAATTAGCACCTGATGGCAAAATTTATGTCACAACCTATCATTACTTTGGTTTTCCTGGATATCCTTATCCCGACACTTCCTACAATCAATATGTAACAAACTTGAGTGTGATCAATTATCCAGATAGTGTTGGTGCCTCATGTGATTTTCAGCCGTACAGCTTTAACTTAGGTGGTAGTAGAACTTACTATGGCTTACCCAATAATCCTAATTATGATTTAGGTCCATTGGTGGGATCTGGGTGTGATACTATAACAGCCATCTCAGAAACTCATTCTGAACCTGCAATTAATTTATATGTTTATCATGATTCCATGTGGGAAATTGCTTTTGTAAATGCCAAGGATCTCAAAGGAAAATATGGAACCATTGCGATTTATGATTTACAAGGTAAACTGATTTTTAAAAATAAAATACAAATTCAGAAGGGAATGTGTACCAGTGATATTTCCACAAAATCAATTTCTAAAGGGATTTATGTAGTTAACTTATTAACAGATAAAGAAATCCTAAATAAAAAGTTTTTGATTGAGTAAACTGAGTCTAAAATTTGAATCTCCAATATCTTTGCACCTTCTTTTAGTTTTGTGGTCAGATTTAAATCGGCATCACTTGGATTCAGATTTCCTGAAGGATGATTATGAGCCAGAATAACTCCACTCGCATTACACTTTAAAGCTACAGAGAATATCAATTTAGGATCAATTACTGTTGCAGATGTTCCTCCAACGGATACATTAAACCATCCCAGGACATGATTAGCCCGGTTAAATAGTAGGATATTAAATTCTTCTCGAATCTCCAAATCATCCGACCAGATACTTCTTAATAACTCAGCTGCACATGTAGAACTTGTAATCTTGATTATACATACTACAACCTTGAGGATATGCCGGGAAAACTTTTGCAAGGTCGAAGAGGGATAGTTTATTTTTGTATCATCCATTAAAAACGAAAATCATGTATTGCATAAGCCAAATTGGTAATGTGGAAGAGAACTAAACAATCTTGCTGAATTTATTTGATTAGTATTTCCTTCACAATTACAAAAGGAATAATCAAAAAATAAAAAATTTTATAAATCAAATCGTTAAATATTTGCAAAAATCAAATTGTTGTCACTTCTGACTCATTCACTCTACTGTTGTTCACTTAAATAAATGCTACTCTTAAAGTAAATGGCACAAAAATTCAAGAATACATTACGGTATCATAGAAAGATTTTAGGTTTGACATTAAAAAAAGTGGCAAAAGTGCTTAAGCATAAAATGTCAGTCGGTTATCAAAGTGGGAACATGGTATATCGACTCCCACCATGGAAGATTAAGAATTATGAATTAAGGATGAAAGATAAGGCTCAACATTAAGTCATTATCCATTATTCAATTCTTGCTATTCAATATTCAATAAAATCATCTTGAGAAAAATTAAACATCAAGTTTTGCAGAAACAAACTAAATCACAATTGAAATACGAAACTTTGAGATTTATCTAAATAACACTGAACACTATGAACTGATCACTAATAACTGATCACTCGAAACTGATGACTTGTCTTGCATAATCAAGGAAAAACTAACGTTTTTTCTTGACCATTTCAAAAATCTGTTTGGCTTTCGTGAAAAGGGGCATCTTATCGTCAACCGAGCGGTCTGATAATAGCTTTTGGAAATAGGACTTTTGTAGGGTTTCTATTTTGGCTGTACTTTTCATTTTCTTCAGTAAAGTTGAATTTAACGTAAAACTGCGTTTGCTGGTTTTAGGTAAAACGGAGAAAATCGACCTTTGTTATTAACATTTATCAACATCATTGGGTTGTTTTTTCAGAACCCTGTTGATTTTGTATCTTGCTGCCAGGTTAAAAAATGCATCAAAATTAATTAAGTAATTAATAATCAATAAAATAACATTAAAAATGGCCTTTGATATTGACATGATTGGTAAGGTTTACGAATCTTTTCCATCCCGTATTGCAGCAGCACGCGCTGTTTTAGGTAAACCACTAACCCTGACTGAGAAAATTCTTTATTCACATTTGACCAGGGAAATGCTACGGTAGCATATGAAAGGGGTAAGTCATATGTCGATTTTAATCCCGATCGCGTGGCCATGCAGGATGCTACGGCTCAAATGGCTTTACTGCAGTTTATGCAGGCCGGCCGCCCTAAAGTTGCCGTTCCTTCTACCGTGCATTGCGATCACCTGATCCAGGCTAAAACCGGTGCTGTTACTGATTTGGCAACAGCTAAAGATGCTAACAAAGAAGTATATGATTTTCTTGCCTCTGTTTCTAATAAATATGGTATCGGCTTCTGGAAACCCGGAGCCGGAATTATCCACCAGGTAATTTTGGAGCAATATGCCTTCCCTGGTGCTATGATGATTGGTACCGACTCCCACACTGTTAATGCAGGTGGTTTAGGTATGATCGCCATAGGTGTTGGTGGTGCCGATGCTTGTGATGTTATGGCAGGACTCCCATGGGAACTGAAATTCCCTAAACTTATTGGTGTAAAGCTTACCGGTAAACTTAGTGGGTGGACTTCCGCGAAAGATGTTATATTGAAAGTTGCAGGTATCCTCACCGTTAAAGGTGGAACAGGTGCCATAGTTGAATATTTTGGCGATGGTGCCGATTCTCTTTCTTGTACCGGTAAAGGAACCATTTGTAACATGGGTGCTGAAATTGGTGCTACCACTTCGGTATTTGGTTATGATGTAAAGATGGCCGACTATCTTCGCTCTACCGGTCGTGCCGATGTTGCTCAAATGGCTGATAAAGTTGCTGATCATTTGAAGGGTGATCCCGAAGTTTATGCTTCTCCTGAAACATATTTTGATCAGGTTATTGAAATTAATCTTTCAGAATTGGAGCCACATATTAACGGTCCATTTACTCCCGATTTAGCATGGCCACTCTCAAAATTTGCTGCTGCCGTTAAAGAAAATAACTGGCCTGCAAAATTGGATGTTGGTTTGATTGGTAGTTGTACCAACTCTTCTTATGAAGATATTACACGTGCTGCTTCTGTTGCTAAACAAGCAGTCGATAAAGGCCTGGTTGCAAAATCAGAATATACCATCACTCCAGGTTCTGAACAGGTTCGTTATACTGTTGAACGTGATGGATACTTAGGAATATTCGATAAAATGGGTGGTGTTGTTCTTGCCAACGCATGCGGTCCATGTATCGGACAATGGGCACGCCATAATGCAGAACTTGGTGAAAGAAATTCTATCATTACTTCATTCAACAGAAATTTTGCAAAGCGTAATGATGGTAATCCAAATACGCATGCTTTCGTTGCATCTCCCGAAATTGTAACTGCATTAGCAATTGCAGGCGATCTTACTTTTAATCCGATCACCGATTTTTTAACTACTGATAAAGGTGAAAAAATAAAACTCGACGAACCTAAAGGAATTGAACTTCCTGCCAAAGGATTTGATGTGGAGGATGCAGGATTCCAGGCACCCGCTGCTGATGGTAGCAAAGTTACAGTTGCAGTTGATCCTGCTTCAACACGTTTGCAATTACTCGAATCTTTTCCTGTTTGGGAAGGAACCGATTTGCATGGATTGAAGTTGCTGATTAAGGTTAAAGGAAAATGTACTACCGATCACATCTCTATGGCAGGTCCATGGTTGAAGTATCGTGGTCACCTCGATAACATCTCCAATAATATGCTTATTGGTGCAATTAATTTTTTCAATGATCGTACCGATAATGTAAAGAATCAGCTAACCGGTGAGTATGGTGCAGTTCCTGCAACTCAACGGGCTTATAAAGCAGCCGGTATTGGAAGTATTGTTGTTGGTGATGAAAATTATGGTGAAGGTTCTTCGCGTGAACATGCTGCCATGGAACCACGATTCCTGGGTGTGCGTGCTGTACTTGTTAAATCGTTTGCAAGAATTCACGAGACGAATCTTAAAAAGCAAGGTATGCTTGCACTCACATTCGCCGATAAATCTGATTATGATAAAATTCTGGAGAATGACTCAATCGATATCAAAGGATTGATGACATTTGCTCCCGGTGTGCCACTTACACTGGTATTGAATCATGATAATGGAACAACCGATGAAATTAAAGTGAACCACACTTATAATGAAGGCCAGATAGAATGGTTTAGAGCCGGTTCTGCGCTGAATCTTATCAAGCTGTCACTAAAAGCATCGTAAAAGGTATTCCGCTGTGGCGGGATGGGATTCTTATCTCTTATACTCTTGAATAAAACTGAGGCATCTGCTCCTGCTCTTGTTGTGAAAGGCAATAAGAAGATCATCAACGCCTGGGCGATGTATGACTGGGCGAATTCTGTTTATTCATTAACGATTACCACTGCGATCTTTCCTATTTATTTTACGGAAGTAACTACTCAGAACGGTTCTGATATAGTAAATTTTTTAGGAAGAGATTTTAAGAATACTGCCTTATATACCTACACTTTATCAATTGCGTTTTTACTGGTTGCCTTGTTATCTCCCATGCTTTCTGCAATTGCCGATGCAAGTGGAAGTAAAAAAGGATTCATGAAATTTTTTGCATGGATGGGTGGTTTTTCCTGCGCCGGTTTGTTTTTCTTCGACAGTTCAAACCTTTGGCTGGGATTACTCTTCTTTATGCTCGCAAGTATCGGGTTTTCCGGAAGTATCGTTTTTTATAATTCCTATCTCCCCGAAATTGCCGATCCCGCCGACCAGGATAAAGTAAGTGCCAAAGGTTATGCTTTAGGATATATTGGGAGTTCCATTCTGCTTATTCTGAATCTGGTTATGATTATGAAACCCGATCTGTTTGGAATTGCTGCCGGCACAACGCTTCCTGCACGACTTTCATTCTTGATGGTTGGAGTATGGTGGATTGGGTTTTCATCTTATACTTTTTATCACCTTCCTTCTAATGTTTACAATAAGAAACGAGAAGGAAAATATCTTACCAAAGGATATTCGGAGTTGCTTAAGGTATTTCGTGAATTGAAAAATCTGAAGTATCTGACCAGATTTTTGCTTTCATTCTTTTTTTACAATATGGGAGTGCAAACAGTCATGTATGTGGCAACTTTGTTTGGTGAGAAAGAAATCAAACTGGGGACTTCCGAACTAATCATTACGGTTTTAATTATTCAGTTCGTAGCAATCGGAGGCGCGTTTATGTTCTCTTCACTTTCGGCACGTTTCGGGAATATGAAGGCGTTGATGATTGCAATAAGCATCTGGATTGGAATATGTGTGGGCGCCTATAATTTGTATGATCCCAATGCATTTTATGTGCTGGCATTTGTAGTAGGAATGGTGATGGGTGGAATACAGTCACTCAGCAGAAGTACATACTCTAAATTGCTGCCGGAAACACAGGATCATGCCTCATATTTCAGTTTCTATGATGTATGTGAAAAAATGGGATTGGTCTTAGGTTCCGCATCTTATGGTTTAATAGAAGAGCTCACCGGAAGTATGCGTAATTCCGTGCTCGCACTTATTTTCTTTTTTGTTATTGGTTTATTCTTCCTGTTGCGATCTATGTTTCTGCAACGAAGAGATGCACGACAAATAGCAATAAATTAATTGTTAATGCCTCGAATGAAAATTATATGATTGTTGATATTTTTATACCTTGTTACATCGATCAGTTTTATCCTGATACCGCCATGAATATGGTTAAGGTTCTCGAGAAGGTTGGCTGTGGAGTGAATTACAATCCGGAACAAACATGCTGTGGACTTCCGGCTTTTCATGAAGGATATCGTGATCATTGCAAAGAAGTAGGGGAGAAGTTGATTCATGAGTTTCAAAACGACCGTTACATTGTTTCTCCGGGTGCTTCCTGTGTCAGCATGGTGAAGAATTATTATCCTGAAATGTTTCATAACTCATCGTTACACAATGAGTACAAGCAAATGCAGAAATATTTTTTCGAACTTTCCGATTTTCTTGTCAATATCATGCATGTCTCCGATGTAGGAGCTAAACTGAATACCAAAGCAACTTTCCTGGATAATTGTACCGCCATGCGTGAGTGTGGTATTCATGAAAGTCCGCGATTATTACTAAGCAAAGTCAAAGGATTAAAATTGGTGGAGATGCGGACTTCCGATACGGAAACCTGTTGTGGTTGGGGTGGTGTTTTTGCTTCACGATTTGAAGAAATTGCTGTAAAACTGGCCGAGAAGAAAGTAGAACAAATACTCAAAACCGGTGCTGAAGTAGCCATTTCAACCGATATGGGTTGCCTGATGCATCTCGAAGGATATATCAATAAAAATAATATCCCACTCAAAGTAATGCATCTTGCGGATGTATTGTCGGAAGGTTACGACCTGGTTTAAACTAAATTATTTTGTAGTTTTTGTATTCCCCCGGACGCCAACCCGTAAATTGTTCCACACCATGGAGCAATGAAGTCAACAGCGGCATTTTCTTAGTGGTAGGATCAAAAGCAAACTTCCAGTTCTGTCGTTTGATTCGTTCTTTTATAACTTCAGGATGTGTTCCTCTGAACACTGCAAGGGAATCAATTTTGGAATAATCAAATTCATCCGACTTCGGAATATTTGCTTCAACCCATTTATCATCATGCCACATCTTGTGAAACTCTTTCTGTTTTTCCTGCATGGCTTTTGGTGGCTTTACCCAACCATAGTGATGTATAAAAGCATAAACCGGCTTAACTTTTAATTTCTTACCATTCTTGCGAAATCCCTGAGCATCTTTGTAAGATTTGATGGTTTTATCATTCTTGATAACCCTGATTTCCTTACGATACCATTTTCTGGAATTTCCAACATAATCGTACGATCCGTAAAAGTGACGATAATTGAAAAGCAAACCTTCTACGTTGCTATCATCCTTATATTTTTTTAAAGCATCTTTAATGGCTTCATAGCTATGTTCATGCAATACTTCATCACCCTGAATATAAAATGCCCAGTCAGAATCAGCAGCTACGTGACTCAATGCTTTATTTGTTTCATCAGCAAGTACTTTACCGCCTTCACGTAGAGAATCATCCCAGGTGCTGTCAATTATTTTTATTCTGTTATCAGAAATTGATTGAAGCAATTCTCTGGTGCCATCCTCTGACTGTCCCAACATCACAATGACTTCATCGCATAGAGGTAAAATCGATAAAATAGCTTCTTTTATCGGGTAGTCAAATTTGACTGCATTTCGGATGAATGTAAAGCCTGATACTTTCATTTAGCAAATGTTGAACTGTACAAAAATTGTTTTAGAAAGTAAATTATTTCTGATCAAATTTCATTGCCATCCCAACATAAGTGGAAGGTGAAAATTGCATTAGTTCCTGCTTCACGTCATCACTGACATTCAAGTTTGCAATAAAGTTGTGCAATGTCTCACTCGTGATTTTGGATCCTGTTCTGGTCAGATCTTTTAAAGCTTCATAAGGATTTGGATAGGCTTCCCTGCGAAGAATGGTCTGTATGGCTTCCGCAACAACTGCCCAGTTATTTTCCAAATCAGCAGCAATGGTGGCAGTGTTAACGGTAATTTTATCTAAACCTCGCAACAAAGACTTTATTGCAATGAGTGTATGTGCAAATGGAACTCCGGCATTCCGCAATACGGTAGAATCGGTTAGGTCGCGTTGTAAACGGGAAACCGGAAGTTTAGCAGACAAATGTTCAAATATGGCGTTTGCAATTCCAAAATTACCTTCCGCATTTTCATAATCAATCGGATTAACCTTATGTGG
Organism: Bacteroidota bacterium; assembly: GCA_016713525.1. Lineage (GTDB taxonomy): Bacteria > Bacteroidota > Bacteroidia > AKYH767-A > OLB10 > JADKJB01. The sequence continues at coordinate 772,892 of JADJOZ010000033.1, forward strand.
CATGGCGCTCGATCCAACTTCACCTTTTTTCACTTGTTGTGTGAAGTAGTTCATGGAAATATAAGTCCACATATCGCGACATAAATCTACCAGAATGGTATTTATTCTTTTAAAACAATCGAATAGTGCCGCAAGATTATCGTAGTGCTCTATTTGTGTTGTAATCTGTGACCGGTGTAATCCTATTGATGCAACGAATTCATTGCCGAATGTTACCCAATTAATTTTAGGATAAGCTGCATAGTGTGCATTGAAATTTCCCGTTGCGCCACCAAATTTCGCAGACCATGGAATATGTTTCAATTGCGCGATCTGCGAATCTAGTCGCTCCACAAAAACGGCGATTTCTTTTCCCAGTCCTGTTGGAGATGCAGGTTGACCGTGTGTATGTGCCAGTAATGGAATGGTTCTCCATTCTTCAGCTAAGGATGCAAGCTTGCTGCGTAATTGTGCAAGAACCGGCAACATGATTTGTTCAACTGCATCTTTCGTTGCCAAAGGTGTAGCAGTGTTATTGATATCCTGTGAAGTGAGTCCAAAATGAATAAATTCCGAAGCATGCCCTAACATGGATTCGTAATTTTGCTTGATGTAATATTCTACAGCCTTCACATCATGATTGGTAACTGCCTCAATGGCTTTGACAGCTTCAATATCTATTTCTGTCTCTCCGTTTACTAACTTTTCCAAAGCTTTTTTCGCATCTGCAGAAACGGAGTTTAACTGGGGCAATGGGATATTACAAAGAGCCAGAAAGTAAGCAGCTTCAACTTTAATCCGGTAACGGATCAAGGCCGCTTCAGAGAAGAAAGGACCGAGTTCAGCAGTATTTTTGTGGTATCTGCCATCAACAGGGGAAATGGCATCGTAATTATTCAGTTTCATAGCTTTGTGTTCAAAGTACAAAGATAAACATTCCTGCAATCCTGTTCCTGCCTTTGCAAATGAACAACCAATTTTTCACATTTGTAGTCTGCAAATTCGTTCAATTATGAAAAACTTAGTGATCATCAGCATCTTATTTAGCTTTTACAGCCATTTTAGTGCAGTGGCAACACCATTCGATACCACTTTCACGAATGATAGCAGGGTGAAAAGTCTGGTTCATTTTGAAGTTCGTGATGCTAACGATATGGTTATTAGTGCCGGCCACTTGTTGAATGGCAAAAAAGAGGGCGTATTCCGGAATTACAATGCCAAAGGAACTATCATGTCTGTACAGGAATTTCGAAACGATATTCCGGATGGAATCTTTTTGAAGTTTGGGGATGGAGGTGGTTTGGAATTGGAAGAAAATTATAAAGAAGGTGTACTTCATGGAAAAAGAGTGCAATACCGCTTTGGCGGAATAAAACGGTCATCGGATTATTTTGTGAATGGAAAACTCGACGGATTGAAAACAGTGTACTATGATAATGGTTTCCGGCAGGAAGAAGCACAGTATAAAGATGGTTTGAGAAATGGCATTTCCAGATGGTATAATCAGAGCGAAGTGATTACCATTGAGTATGAATATAAAGCTGGCAAACTTGATGGACCAGCAAAAACTTTTTTCTATAATGGTAAAATGCAAACTGAGGGACAATACTCGGACGATCTGGAAACCGGTTCCTGGAAAAGCTATGATGATCGTGGCACTTTGCTGAAGACTGTTGTATATGAAAAAGGCAAAATAGTGAAGGAAACTTTGCATTGACAGGATAATTAATTGATTTTCACAGCAACTGAATCAGCTTATTTTTAAAAACTTTCAGTCTTAATTTTCTCTTAACATTCTGTTTTTCAGACGGGAATAAATATTTTGTGGCTGATAATCAATCTCTTGTAGAATATTTTTGACGGAAACTTTGCGCACGAAATAAGTTTCCATAGTTTTGCACCCGAAATGAAAACAGAAGCAGAAGAGCGGATAATCGGGTCGGCAAGAGAATTGTTTTACAAGTTTGGTATTCGAAGTATAACAATGGATGATGTGGCGAAACATTTGGCTATGTCGAAGAAAACATTGTATCAGCATTTCCGTGATAAGAACGATATGGTGATGCAATGTTGTAGTCACGATCTGTTGTCCAGAGAATGTCTGTTTAAAGATATTGCAGTACAATCAACTGATGCCATTCATGAAATTATGCAGTTGATGAAGCATATGGAATCGATGTTCACAAAAATGAATCCCAATTTATTTTATGACATGCAGAAATACCATCCTGCGGTGTGGAAAATGTTCCGCGACTTCAAAGAGCAGAATATGATGAAGATGGTTGAAGAAAATCTGCATAAAGGAATTCGCCAGGGGTTGTATCGCAAAGACATCAATATTCCGGTATTGGCGCGTTTGCGGATTGAACAAGTGGAAATGGGATTTAATCCGGAAATTTTTCCACCCGATAAATTCAATTTCGCAACATTACATATCACCTTATTCGATCACTTCTTACATGGAATAACAACGATTAAAGGGCATAAATTAATTAATAAGTACAAACAAATTACAGAAGAAGAATAAACACTGTTTTTATGAGAATAGCCTTCAATAAAAAAATTCTTGCAGCGTTCGTTACTTTGCTCTTAGCACAAGGGTTCAGTTATACCGGAAGTGCACAAACTCCCGCCGGCAGCGGATTTACGGTTCAACAGGCAATTGAGTACGCATTGAAAAATGAAACCAATGTAAAAAATGCACAGATTGAAACACAGATTGCACAGGCAAAAATCAATGAATTAATCGGTGTTGGTTTACCTCAGGTAAAAGGTAGTGCCGACATCAATAAATTTATTGAAATCCCGACTTCATTTGTGCCAGGCGAATTTTTTGGTGGTGAACCCGGAACCTATGCACCTGTTCAGTTTGGGCAGAATTATTCTGCATCAGCCGGATTAAGTGCATCTCAATTATTATTCGATGGTTCTTATCTGGTTGGACTGCAAGCATCACGTACTTATGCTGATTTATCCCGCAAAGGATTGCAGCAATCAAAAATTGATGTTGCAGTTAATGTAAGCAAAGCTTATTATTTTGTATTGGTTGCCGAAGAACGTTTCAAACAACTTGAAAGTGATATACAAAGAATTGCCAAATTAAAAAGCGATACTAAAGCATTGTTCGATAACGGTTTTGTTGAGAAAATTGATTACGACAGGGTTGAATTAAATTATAATCTGCTTGAAAGTGCCAGAAATCAAACGAAGCGAGTTGTCGACAACAGCTACTTGTTACTGAAATTTCAAATGGGAATGGATTTAAAAACTCCAATTACACTAACAGAAAAAATTGATGATGTAATGCCTGATATCGCTGTTATTAATACCGACAGTGTGCAGGTCTCCAGCCGCATCGAGTACTCAATTCTCGAAACACAACACCGCCTTACCGAACTTGATGTGAAAAAGAATCAGTTTTCAAGATTGCCTAGTCTGGTACTGTTCGGAAATGTAAGTGCCAATGCTTCCAGAAACGAATTTAATATTTTCAATACCGATTATAAATGGTATCCAACTGCAATTATAGGGGCTTCTCTTTCAGTTCCTATTTTTGGTGGCTTTACTAAATATGCGCAGACTAAACAAGCCAGGCTGGCACAACTGAAAGTTGAAAATGCATTCTATGCCTTGGAGCAGGGAATAAAACTGGAATTTAATAATGCAGTTACCGGATTAAAAAATAATATCGACAATCTGGAAACACAAAAGAAAAACAGAGAACTGGCGCGTGAAATTGCCCGTGTCTCAAAAATAAAATATGATCAGGGTGTTGGGTCAAACCTTGAAGTAGTCGATGCCGAAACATCACTTCGCGAAGCTGAAGCCAACTATTATACAGCATTACTCGAAACTATCATCTCTAAAATCGAACTGGATAAAGCGTCCGGTACCATCAAATATTAATAACAGCTCACTTACTATTTTCAAATCATAATTCTATGAAATCTTTAATTGCAGTAATTATTACATCATTGTTTATTGCCGCTTGTGGCGGTGGTCAGGCTGGCGACAAGCAAGCGGAACTGGATCAGTTGATCAAACAGCAAACGGAACTTAATGATAAAATCCGTTCACTTCGGGATGAGCTTAAGGCTGCAGATCCTGAAAAAGGAGGCGTATGTCTTGTGGTGGCAGCTCCTGTTGCCAAAGCCCCTTTCCGTCATTATGTGGAAGTGCAGGCTAAAGTCGATGGCGACGAAAGCGTTAATGTAAGTGCCCGCTCTCAGGGAATTGTGAATTCTATTCTGGTGAAAGAAGGCGACAAAGTTTCTAAAGGTCAGGTATTAGCTGTTTTGGATGATCAGATTTTGAAACAAACTTTAGCTGAAGTTGAAACACAATACAGCTTTGCTAAAAATGTTTACGATAAACAAAAAAATCTTTGGGATCAGAAAATTGGTAGCGAAATTCAATACCTGACTGCAAAGAATAACAAGGAGTCTCTTGAAAAAAGAATGGCCAGCATGAATGAGCAAGTCGATCTCACAAGAATCAAAGCTCCTGTTAATGGTACTGTAGATAATGTTGGAATTAAAATCGGACAGGCAGTTACTCCGGGTATTCCGGTTTTCTCAATCGTGAATCTTTCAAATCTTAAAGTTAAAGGTGAAGTAGGTGAGTCCTATGCCGGAAAAATTACTAAAGGTGATGATGTCATTCTTTACTTCCCTGATCTGAAAAGAGAAATTGCTACTAAAGTTGGGTTCTCTTCAAGGATGATCAACTCACTTAACCGAACTTTCAATGTGGAAGTCCCCGTAAGTTCTACTGAAACCGGTTTGACTCCAAACATGGTTGTTGTGATGAAGATAGTTGATTACAAAAATAATCAGGCTATGATTATTCCTGTCGATTTATTGCAAAGATCAGGAGAAGGTTATTATCTGATGGCCGCAGTTCAGGAAGGTAATAAACTCCTGGCAAAGAGAAAAAATGTAGAGATCGGTCTCATTTATAATGGTCATGCTGAAGTTTTGTCCGGAATTAATGAAAGTGATGTTGTTATTACCACCGGTTACAGAGATCTGAATGATGGTGAAGAAGTAAGAACGAAATAATACTGACTTTTCTAAAAATATAATTTATGATCGATAAATTTAAAGAGTTTAAACCTTCAAGTTGGGCAATTGATAATCGCACCAGTATTTATATACTTACGATTATTATTACCCTTGCCGGGCTCGCAACATATAACGCATTACCGAAAGAGAACTTCCCCGATATTGTGGTTCCTCAGGTATTTGTTTCAACAATTTACCCCGGTACCTCTCCCGAGGATATGGAGAATCTGGTTTCTAAGCCTCTCGAAAAACAAATGAAATCGATTTCCGGAGTGAAGAAAATTACTTCGAATTCGCTTCAGGATTTCTCCAATATTATAGTGGAATTTAATACCGATGTTGATGTAGCCATTGCCAAGCAAAAGGTAAAAGATGCAGTCGACAAAGCACGTAATGATCTTCCAACCGATTTGCCAACTGATCCGAATGTTCAGGAAATTAATTTCTCAGACATTCCTATTTTGTATATCAATATAGCCGGCGATTATCCACTCGATAAACTTAAAGAATATTCAGACGACCTGAAGGATCGTATTGAATCGATGAAGGAAATTACCCGCGTCGATATGGTAGGAGCTCTGGAAAGAGAAATTCAGGTGAATGTTGATATGTACAAAGCTCAGGCTGCAAGAGTTTCTATGCGGGATATCGAAAATGCAATCGGTTTCGAGAATTTAACCATATCAAGTGGTACCGTGGCAATGGATGGTCTCAGAAGATCGGTAAGTGTGAAAGGGGAATTTAAGGATGTAGAAACATTACGGAATCTGGTAGTGGTTTCAACAGAAGGTGCACCTATTTATCTAAGAGATATTGCTGAAATTAAAGATGGTTTCCTGGAACAGGAAAGTTATGCTCGTCTTTATGGAAAGAATGTAATTACACTGAATGTAGTTAAAAGAAGTGGTGAAAACCTGATTGAAGCATCTGATAACATAAAGGAAATTGTTTCCTCCATGCAAAAGGATGAGTTCCCCCGCGATTTAAAAATTACAATCACCGGTGATCAGTCGAATCAAACGCGTGTTACTTTGCACGACCTGATTAACACCATCATTATCGGATTTATTCTGGTAACTATATTGCTCATGTTCTTCATGGGAGCAACCAATGCCTTATTCGTCGCTCTTTCTGTTCCGCTTTCCATGTTTGTTGCTTTCCTTATTATGCCAACAATCGGATTTACAATGAACATGATTGTGTTGTTTTCATTCCTCCTTGCTTTAGGAATTGTAGTTGATGATGCCATTGTTGTAATTGAAAATACCCATCGAATTTTTAATAATGGGAAAGTCAATATTGTCAATGCCGCCAAGACAGCTACCGGGGAGGTCTTTATGCCCGTACTCTCTGGTACATTGACAACTCTTGCTCCATTCGTCCCGCTTGCGTTCTGGAAAGGTGTAATCGGTGAATTTATGTTCTTCTTACCTATCACACTTATTATAACTTTAACAGCCTCACTCCTTGTCGCCTATATTATAAATCCGGTTTTCGCAGTTAGTTTCATGAAACCCGATGAATTTGTAGTAGATAAACAAAAGCGTAAAAGATCTTTATTGATTGCTGGTGTTGTATTGGGTGCATTGGCTTTGTTATCATATATAGGCGGCAATTTTGGTCTTGGTAATTTCTTTGTTACGCTGTTCTTATTGTTCGCACTCTATAAATTATGGATGGTAAAGGCTATTCAGACATTCCAGGAACGCATATGGCCCGCATTTACAAACAGGTATAAGAAGTTCCTTTCGTGGGCACTCGATCGCCCATGGAGTTTGTTGATGGGTGTAGTTGGTTTATTTGTATTCACCATAATGTTGTTAACTGCACGTGCTCCCGGCGTAAGTTTCTTCCCAACGTCAGAACCTAATTTTATTTATGTTTATCTGACATTACCGGTTGGAACCGATCAGGCTTACACCGATAGTATAACGCAGATTGTTGAGAAACGCGTTACTGAAGTGGTCGGCGCCGAAAATCCAATAGTATCTTCTATTATTTCCAATGTTGCAGTTGGTGTTACCGATCCGGCAGAAAATGATATGGCAACATATGCGAATCGTTCCAAAGTTTCAATTGCATTTGTGGAATTTGGAAAGCGGAATGGGGTTTCAACCCGAGATTATCTGACTCAAATCCGTAAAGAAATTAAAGGTGTTCCCGGGGTTGAAATTTCTGTTGATCAGGAGCAGGGTGGACCACCGGTTGGTAAACCTATCAATCTTGAAATCAGTGGCGATAACTTCGAAGATCTGATAAGTGCATCGGCCGGTTTGAAGAAGTATCTTGATTCTTTACAAATTCCGGGTGTTGAAGAACTTAAAACGGATCTTCAGAATAATAAACCTGAAATTGTATTCAACATCGACAGGGAAAGAGCAAACAGAGAAGGTATTTCTACCGGACAAATTGGTTCTGAATTGCGTACTGCTTTATTTGGTAAAGAAGTTTCTAAGTTCAGAGATGCCAATGATGAATATAAAATTCAATTGCGTTTGCAAAAAGAGCAACGTGATAATATTGATCAGCTAAGAAATATGAAAATTACTTATCGTGATATGAATATGGGTGGTATGGTTCGTCAGGTACCATTGTCTGCATTTACTGATATTAAGTATTCGTCAACCTATGCCGGAATTAAAAGAAAAAATCAGAAGCGTGTAATCACCTTATATTCCAATATTCTTTCCGGATTTTCTGAAAATGAAGTTGTGCCAAGAGTGCAGGCAGCAGCTAAGGACTATAGATTTTCGGAAGGTGTTACAATGGATATGACCGGACAGCAACAAGAGCAACAAGAAACCATGGCATTCCTCGGATCTGCACTGCTCATTTCACTGGGACTGATATTTCTCATTCTTGTAACACAGTTTAATTCCGTCAGTAAACCATTAATTATTCTTACCGAAATTGTTTTCAGTTTAATCGGTGTATTGCTTGGTTATGCTATTACCGGTATGGAAATGTCGATTCTGATGACCGGAATTGGTATTGTTGCACTGGCCGGAATTGTTGTGCGAAATGGAATTCTGCTGGTTGAATTTACTGATTTGCTTCGTGAACAGGGAATGGAGTTGCGTGAAGCGATTATTGAAGCCGGTAAAACCAGAATGACTCCTGTATTATTGACTGCCACTGCAACAATGCTTGGATTGATTCCTTTAGCGGTTGGTCTGAATATCGATTTCGTGAAGCTGTTTACTGAATTAAACCCGCACATTTTCTTCGGTGGTGATAGTGTTGCATTCTGGGGCCCTTTATCGTGGACCATGATATTCGGATTGAGTTTCGCAACTTTCCTTACCCTCATATTGGTTCCGGCGATGTATCTCATTTCTGAAAGATTCAAATTGAAGTTGAAAAAACAACCGGTTCATCACACTGCTCATGGGAAATTTCCGGTGGACCCTGCTACTGAAATTTCTGGCAGTTAATTGATTTACAATATAGTTATAAAGCCCTGGCAGAAGTCAGGGCTTTTTTTATGTCATGCAATAAAGCTTTGTAATGTTTGTTGAGAAAGTCACCTATTACTGTCTCAACCTTTATTAAATTTGCACCCGCACTATTGATATGAAGAAATTATTTTGTTTGCTGGTTTCCGTTTTATTTGGAGCATCCTCCATCAATGCCCAACTTGTTAAAGAGGAGCTGTTTTCTGTTCCCCGAAATTTAATTATGGGTGATGGCCAATTCAACTTTAAGATTGCAGTGAATTCAGAAGAAGTCATTGCATTTAATTCATGCAACCGACCTGTGGTTTATTTTATCAGGAATGGAAAGGTAACTGATAGCCTTAAGCTCGAATATAAAGGTTGTATCAGGAATATGGAGTTTGATGAAAACGACAATTTGCTGATTATGGATAACGAAGAAAAAACTATATACCGCTATTCATACCGGAATTTTGCAATGGAGAAATTGCCCTACAATAAGCCCGAAGATTGGTTCATCATGCAAAATCATTGGTATAAATTTTTTGAAATCGGTTCCGTACCTACTTTCTATAATAACAGAGAATATCTTCAGGATTTTTATTATACACGATTTGATTATTCCTACAATTTGTATCTGAACTATTCGAATGGTTATATTTATCAGTATGCCTATAATTTTATTCGTAAAGTAGGAAACAGAAAAACATACCTTGCCCTTAAAAAAGATGACCTCTGGTTTAGTGATCGGTTGAGTAATAAATGTAAGATGCTGCTTATAGATCTCGACAGACAGGTCGTTGTTTACTATAATAGAGCACTCATTTTGATTTATGAGGATTTCAAGAATGAAAAGATACTCGAATATAGCAGTCCGGTACCTAACAGTGAACCGGTGCAACTCGATTATGCTACCAATAAATCGCAAAAGAAAATTTGGGGAATTAGCAGCTACACTGGCGATAAAATAAATTTTGCAGCATATTCATTTGTCTGGAATTAAAATATTTATTATGTACAAAAAAAGCCTGATCAGTTGTTATGATCAGGCTTTTTCGATTGCTTAAAAGTATTTATTTCTGAAGGAAATTTGATTTAATAAATGCAATTGATTTTGCCATAGCATCTGATGCAGCATCTTTGTTGAATTTCGGATTACTGGGATTCGCAAATGCATGTTCAGCATCATACCAATGAATCTTAACTGCTTTGTTAAGTTGCTTCATTTGTGTTTCAAATGCTTCAACAACCGGTTTATTTATCCAGCCATCCTGAGTGGCAAAAATTCCCAACACAGGTGCATTGAGTGCTTTGAGTTTATTTTCATCTTTTTCCGGCATTCCATAATACATTACACAGCCAATATTTTTTGTGCCGGCAAGAATTGCAGCCTGCAACGACCACGCACCTCCGAAACACCAGCCTATGGTTTGAATAGATGCATTTTTTCCTGCAATTTCAAATGCACCTAAGATGAGTTTCTCAGCCCGCTCCTTGTGGACTGCTTGCATGATGGCTCCGGCTTCTTCTGCATTAATTGCAATTTTACCATCGTATAAGTCCACTGCAATTACATTCACTCCAGGTAATGCTATTGCCAGCTCTTCCGTTTCTTTTTTAATGTGATCATTCAATCCCCACCACTCATGAAATACATACAAGTAATGGTTTGACGGGGTGGCACTGTTAACCTGAAATGCATTTCCATCTTTACCATCATTGGTTTTGAAAGTGATCATTTTACCGGTTGTTGGTTCAAATGAAATAGGTTCCGGTGATAAATGAGCCGATTGAAAGTCGCTTTGGGCACCAAGCATCGCAAATGCCTCTGTGGCAGCCGGTTGACAACATGAATGCTTTTGAGCTTTGGTAGTGAAGCCAATTAAAGCAAGTGCAAATAGTAGAATTGATTTTTTCATTGCTGGTTAGTATTAAATTATGCTTTTTATGGATTATTTACAGTGATTACAAATTGTTTTTCAATGCAGTTCTCAAGCGATGAACTAGCCTGCGTGCTACTTGTAGGAGGTTCAAATTAAGGTAAAAAATTAATTACAAACGTAAGAAATTGATATACAAATACATACAATATGAATGGATTAACTTTTTTGTAATTCTTCCCCCTATTTGATTGATAATTTTCATTACTTTGCCGTCCCTTTAAATAATTGGACGAGAACTAAATGAACTATTGGCTTGTAAAATCGGAACCTACCGTTTATCCATGGCAGGAATTCCTGAAAGATGGTCAATCTTGTTGGAGTGGTGTGCGGAATTATGCCGCCAGGATTCATTTAAATTCAATGAAAAAGGGCGATCCTGTTATGTATTACCACAGCAATGTCGGACTCGAAGTGGTTGGAATTGCTAAAGTGACAAAAGAAGCATATCAGGATCCAACAACTACCGATGAACGATGGGTAGCAGTAGATCTGAAACCGTTCAAGACTTTAAAAACTCCGGTTTCATTAAAGACAATTAAGGCAGATACCCGATTAAAAGATATTGCTTTGGTACGTATTGGCAGATTGTCGGTAATGCCGTTAACACAAATTGAATATGATGTATTGCTGGAACTTTCCGGCACGAAAAAATAAAAACAACGTATATGCGCAGAATTTCCAGCACACACTTACCATTTTTCATTTCGATCCTCTTGTTTATAAGTTCAATGTCATACGGGCAAACCGGTACAATTCGTGGTTTTGTATATGATAAAGCGAATGGAGAGCCGGTTTTATTTACCAATGTTTATCTGAGTGGCACAACTTATGGCGCAGCAACAGATGTGAACGGGTATTACACTGTTACCAAAGTGCCTCCCGGAAATTATAATCTGATAGTTTCATCAATTGAATTTGATACGCTGGTAACTCCAATAACAGTTGCAGCAAATGAAATTATAACTAAGAAGTTATATCTGGTAAAGCGAACGGTTAATCTGAAAGCTATTGATATTTCTGCCGAAAAGCAGGAGCAAAGGTCAGAGGTGAAAATGTCGGTAACGAAGATTACTCCCAAAGAACTGAAGCAGTTGCCTTCAGTAGGTGGTGAGCCAGATTTGGTGCAATATTTACAGGTATTACCCGGTGTGGTTTTTTCTGGTGATCAGGGCGGTCAGCTTTATATTCGCGGAGGAACACCTATCCAGAATAAAGTATTACTTGACGGAATGGTAATCTATAATCCATTTCACTCGATCGGATTATTTTCTGTTTTTGATACCGACATCATCCGAAATGCTGATGTTTATGCTGGTGGTTTTGGTGCGGAGTATGGCGGAAGAATTTCATCTATTATGGATGTGAAAACAAGAGATGGAAATAAAAAACGGTTTGCCGGAAAAATTTCTGCCAATCCATTTACTTCCAAGCTGCTTTTGGAAGGTCCTATTAAGAAAGCGAAAGTTGAAGGGGGAGGAGATGCTTCATTCGTGATTTCTGGTAAAACGTCATACCTCGATCAAACATCAAAACAACTTTACAGTTATGTAAATGAAAATGGTTTGCCATATAGCTTTAATGATTTGTATGCAAAGTTTGTCACCAATAATGCTAATGGAAGTAAATTAAATGTGTTTGGATTCAGCTTCAATGATCAGGCTAAATACCGGGGAGTATCAGATTACAAATGGAACTCAAATGGTTTTGGATCAAGCTTTGTAATTGTTCCCGGAAATTCTGCTGTATTGCTTGATGGTAATTTTGCCTTTTCTCAATATAAAATAAAACTTACAGAAGCCGACGCCCGACCAAGAAGTAGTTTGATCAACGGATTTAATATTGGTTTGAATTTCACTTATTTCATTAATAAGGATGAAATAAAGTACGGTCTGGAAGCATTAGGATTTAAAACTGATTTTGAATTTTATAACTTCCTTGGTACTAAAGTTGAACAGGAAGAAAATACCACCGAGTTAGGTACTTTCATTAATTACAAAAAAGTTCTTGGTAAGCTGGTACTTGAACCAGGGATGCGTTTTCACTATTATGCGTCTCTGTCAGAGCTGTCGCTCGAACCACGCTTTGGTGCTAAGTATAACGTAAGTAACAGTATTCGTTTGAAACTTGCCGGAGGTATGTATGCTCAAAATCTTATCAGTACCGTTTCCGATCGCGATGTTGTGAATTTATTCTACGGTTTCCTTTCGGGCCCGGAAAATTTACCTGATACCTATCGTGGTGATGCTGTTGATTCCAGATTACAGAAAGCAATTCACGCAATAGCAGGTGCTGAAATTGATTTGCCATATCACCTTTCTTTGAATGCTGAAGTTTATTTAAAACAGTTTACCCAACTTTCGAATATTAATCGTGATAAATTATTTGAAGATGTTGCAGCTAACTCCGATGAACCTGAAATTCTGAGATCTGATTATATCATTGAAACTGGAACAGCAAAAGGAGTTGATGTAACTTTAAAGTATGATTATAAAAGATTTTACTTCTGGACAGTTTATTCCCTTGGTTTTGTTACCCGTGAAGATGAAGTACGCGAATATATTCCACACTTCGATCGTCGCCATAATGTGAATCTTGTTGGTTCTTATACCTTTGGTAAAAAATTGAACTGGCAGTTCGATGCCAGATGGAATCTAGGTTCCGGATTTCCATTTACACAAACACAGGGATTCTATGAATACCTCGATTTTACCGGTGGTATTAATGTCGACCCTACAGATGACAATGGTCAGTTGGGAATACTTTATGGTGAACTGAATAAAGGAACACTACCATATTATCATCGCCTCGATGTTTCCCTTAAGAAAACATTCGTGGTCGGCAAAAACTCTAACCTGGAAGTAACGGCAAGTGTAATTAATGCCTACAACCGATCCAATGTATTTTATGTTGATCGTATTACCAATGAAAGAGTAGATCAGTTACCGGTTTTGCCCGGAATTGGTGCAAGTTTAACTTTCTAGAACCAACTTCAGTCGATATTATATTGACTGTATTATAATTAAGAAATGGAATCAGCATCAAATACAAACAATGAGGTGTTGAAACTGCTTTACCGGCATCGGCTGTTCATTTTTATTTTTTCTGTTATTATTGTCATTTGTTGTGGAGTGTTCTCTGCTCCGTTTTTCCTTACACCATTATTTCAGTCAGAAGTAATTATTTATCCCCCGGCTACCAACTCGAACCGAATGCTGATAGAAAGGGATGCTCGCTTTGGGTCCGATAAAGAAATCGATGAGCAAATTCAATTGCTCCGCTCCTCTGTAGTTCGTGATTCGGTGATCGTAAAATTCAAACTGTATCAACATTACGATATCGATACAACACTTTCCGAAAAAAAGTACAAGCTTTATAAGGTTTATACTGATCATGTAAAAATCGACCGTACCCGATATAATTCAATCAGTATTTCAGTACTTGATAAGGATCCTGTTCAGGCTGCTGCTATGGCTGATTTTATTGTCGCAACAGGTGATGCATTAAGATCGTCTATAATAAAAAGTAAACTGACAGAGGCAGTTCGATCTCTGGAAAAAAGTCTTTTTGAATTATCGTTTAGCACCGATAAAATTGCTGAAGAATTAAATAAGTCGTATGGCAAACCTATTGCTTCCGGAACTACTTTCACTAAACGAAATTCAATGGAACAGCTCAAAGAACAACTTGATCTGAAAGAATTGATTCAGGAGGCCAGAAGAAATCAGCGGACAGCCAATCTGGAATTACTTTATTTTTATGAATCGAAGCTGCAACAAATGTCTACCATTCAGTTGTCTTATGATCAGGCATTGGTTGGATTGAATAATCAGGTTCCATCAAGCTTTGTAATATCTCCGGCTGATGTGCCTGATAAAAAACATTTCCTGTCAGGTGGATCATTGTGTTAACAGGTGCTATTAGCGGATTTTTTATGGCTTGTTTACTGGTTATTGTAAATAGCCGGTTTAAAGACTTTCTGTCATCAGTTAAATCCTGACCATGATGGTCTCTGTTAAAAGATTCAGTCTTTCTTTTATAGCTGCTGTTTTACTGGCATTGACAGTTACTATTTTATGGAAATATCAGGGTTATTTTATTTTTTTTATGGCATTTATGTTTATTATAAGTGCCGGTGTGTTAATTTCTTATATTGGGTTTGAAAATGTTTTTCCTATTTTAATGTTTTCTTTGCCAATTTCCGTTTTGCTCCCCATCTCGGGCGAAACCACACTCCAATTCCCCTCTGAAATTATTGTTGCAGCTATCGCATTTGGTGTTTTCATTCATTGGATACGAAGACCTGACGATTTTAGTGGTTTATTTAACAAAGCTGAAGTTTGGTGGCTTGTTTTTTTTCTAATTGCAACAGCAGTTTCTGTGTTGTTTTCGGAAATGATTACGGTTTCTGTAAAAGCATTTATTATTAAAAGTGTTTATGCAGTAGCTTTTCTTGGTGGTGGTTTCCTTTTTTTTAAGAAATCAAAACAACCTGCACAGCTGTTTAATGGTTTATTATTTACGCTATCAATTGTTGCCGTGATTATTTTTACCGAACACGCCCGGTTTGATTTTGCCAAGGGGGTTGCAAATTATGTTACAGAACCCTTCTTCAGAGATCATACCATTTACAGTGCATTTTTAGTTTTTATAATTCCTGTCGTTTTTCTTTCAGGGAGCTTAAAAAGTAGTAGTAAATGGTTTTATTGGGTGCTTGGCTTTGCGCTAATTGCATCACTACTTATTGCTTCTTCGCGAGCTGCATTGCTCAGTTTTGTCGTTGCCTTGTTAATGGCATCATTGGTAAGGTTCGGATTAAATTTCAAATATTTTATCATAATTTCAGGTGTTGCATTTGTATTGATGCTTTGGAATTCTGAAAGCCTGCTTTATTCTGCAAAATCAATTAAGGCAGATTCTAATGCAAGAAATGCAACATTAGAAGATCAAACTATTTCAGTTGTTAGTATTTCAAGTGATGAAAGTAATGCAGAACGTTATAACAGATGGGTGTGTGCCTGGCGTATGTTTGAAGCAAAACCATTTACCGGTTTTGGTCCCGGTACTTATCAGTTTGTGTACTTCCCGTTTCAACGCATTTATGAAATGACACCTATTTCAGTAAGTAACCCATATAATATACGTAAGGGCAGAGGAGGTACTGCTCATAATGAATATTTACTCATCCTTTCTGAGTCAGGTATTATTGCTGCAGTCTCATTTCTAACATTGATTTTACTCACTTACCGTCGGGCATTTCAGATCATCCAAAATAGAGCTAACCCAATGGCTTATGCAATGTTAATCGGATTTACCAGCCTTACAGTTCATAGCGTGTTCAATAATTTTCTTGATACCGATAAAATTGCAGTGTTTTTTTACCTGCCAATGGCCTATTTTATTACCGCACTGACCAAGCAAGCTGAGCCCGCTTTAAATCCTGAAGTAAGTACGGAGTAGTGAAATTCATAATCCTTATTTATTTCAGCAATTTCGTTGTAAAATGCATGGTATTTTAATTTCTACTTTTGTACCTTTAATGATCTGTTGAATTTGATTCTTATGTTGGCTTAAAACTACGGATCAATTGATTATGAGAAAGAATGTTGTAATATTAACTCCTGGGTTCCCGGTTTCTGAAGAGGATACTACTTGTATTCCATCCTTGCAGTCTTTGATTCTTGAATTGCATACACATCACCGGGATTCCATTAATTTACACGTAGTTGCTTTTCAATACCCTTTTATATCCGGAAAGTATACCTGGCACGGAATTCCATGCTGGTCGGCTGGTGGTTCCAATAAGAAGTTTCCGGGAAAGTGGGAAACCTGGTTGTCTGTCATGCGGTTTCTCAGAAAATTACATCAGCAAACTCCCATCGATATTGTGCATGCATTTTGGTTGAACGAATGCACACTGGTTGGTAAGTGGATTTCAAAGTTATCCGGTGCGAAACTCGTTTGTCATGCTATGGGTCAGGATGTATTGCCTTCAAACAAATATATGAAATATATAAAGCCTAAATCATTAAATATTATTGCGGTTTCTGATTTTGCTGCAGAAAAACTGAACTCACATTTCAAAACATCAAATGTTAAAGTTATTCCCAACGGTATCAATGCCGATGATTTCCGCACTTTACATCTTAATGATGAAAGACATACCGATATTCTTGGTGTTGGATCACTTATTCCACTTAAGAATTATGAATTGTTCGTTAAACTTTTTTCGGAATTGAAACAAATTTACCCCGCCTTATCGGGTAGAATTATTGGTGATGGCCCTCAATTTGCTTTGTTAGAAAAGCTAATTGCACAGAATCAACTCGAGAAAAGTTTATTACTTGAAGGTCACCTCTCTCGTCCCGACGTGCTCCATTTAATGACTCACAGTAAAATTTTATTGCACCCATCATTGTTTGAGTCAGCAGGCTATGTTTTTTTAGAAGCACTTGCTGCCGGAATGAAAGTAGTAAGTTTTAAAACAGGTTATCTGCCAAATGTTGTTGGTGCTTATGCCTGCGATTCAGAAGAGGCTATGTGAAATGCACTGAAATCTTTATTGTCTTATAAACAAGAATACAAACCTGTGCAGGTTATTCAAGTTAGTGAAACTGCAAATGCAGTTATTGAGGTGTATAAAAAATTATAATCAGAATTCCAGAATACGTTTCACATGTGCATGAACCACTTTCTCGGTAGCCGGATTATTTAATTCTCCCATGATATCCAGTTCATCCTTTACCCGTGAAATTGGTAACATGTAAGGCATAACGGTAACATGCATGTGAATTAATATCGATGCCATGTGATCAAGTCCCCGAAGATTTCCGGCACGACCTGTAGCAACACCGGTTAGTGCTGCCTTTTTTCCTTCGAAAGCCTGTCTCACATCTAAAGCATCAATTAAAAGTTTCAATACACCCGGAATACTGCCGTTGTATTCAGGTAAAACAAATACAAACTTTTGTGTGGGATTAAATACCTGCTCCTGAAGTTTAAGTATAGAAGGAGATTTTTTATCATACATGGTATCAGATACGAAATCATAGGAGATATCATCCAGTGCAAGAAATCTGGTATTGATGTTCATCGATCTCAACCGTGAGTAATACAAGGAAGCAACTACCCTCGACAAACTGTTTTTTTTATTGGTGCCCGATATAATTGTGATCATTTTTCAGCCCCGTAATTTATCTAACAGTTGATTCAATTGAATTGCTTCTTCGGGACTGATATTTTGCAACTGATGTTCCAGTAATTCTGATTTCTTATCAATCTGACTCAAAACATTTAATCCTTTCTCCGTTATAGTAACATTCACAGCTCTCTTATCCGCATCACTTACGCATCTGTAAACAAATTCCTTTTCAAGTAAGCGATCTACTAATCTCGATGCATTGCTGCTTTTGTCAATCATACGATCAATTAATAAGTTGATAGTAGCCGGCTGCGGATGTTGACCCCTCAGTATTCTTAAGAGATTGAATTGCTGCGGTGTTAATCCGAAAGGTTTTAATGCCTTTGCGTGATGCGTACTCAGCCAGGATGCTGTGTATAAAATATTCACTGCCACTTTTTGATATTCAGAACTAAATTTCAGATTCTGTTTGATTTCTTTTTCAATTTCCATGTCTCGCAATATTAATTGCGGTGTAAAGATAATGCAAAATTAGATGTAGTGACATATAATTAGGAGGGAAGAGTTTTTATTGTATATTAGCATGATTCTAACCATTATGGCAAATTTCTTAAAATCAGGCATTTATAGAAGCGATGTGTTGCTTTTTAATCCCAGAAGCAACCATTACAAACCAAGAATTCCGAATTCTGTGCTGCAGGTAGCCGCTGCAATTAACGGGGTTCGGGAATTTGTAATTGTAGATGGTAACCTGGAAAAAGATCCCTGGTCAAAGATTGAACAATACCTTAAAGAAGGCAGGTTCGCTTATTTTGGTTGTACGGTAATGCCCGGACCACAGTTGAAACAGGCAATTCCATTTACGTATCGAATTCGGGAAGAATTTCCTTCAGTGAAAATTATTTGGGGCGGTTATTTTGCAACCAATCAGTACAAAGTAGCTATTAATTCCGGTGTTGTCGATTTTATTATTAACGGACCCGGCGATAAATCTTTTCCCGCACTATTGAACGCAATTGAAGCAGGAAATAATCCTGCATCGATCAATAATTTGATATTTAAAGATTCAGCCGGCAAAATAATTGTTACAGGTAAAGATGAAATTTACGATCAGAATTCATTATCGGCTTTACCATATGCGAAATTGAACGAATTTTACCCGATGCAGAAATATTTGGGTAAAACTTATTTGGGAAAAAAAACCATTGCCTATCATTCGAGTTTTGGTTGTCCTTTTACCTGCTCATTTTGTGCAGTTGTTCCAATATACAATGCGCGATGGAAAGGGAAATCGGCACATCTTATTTATGATGATATCAAATTTCTGAAAAACACCTATGGTGGTGATGCCATAGAATTCCACGACAATAATTTTTTTGTTTCAGAAAAACGAACCGAAGCATTTTCAAAATTAATGTTGCACGAGAATATGGTTTGGTGGGGTGAAGGCAGAATTGATACACTTTGGAAGTACTCTGATGAAACACTATCACTGATGAAAGCTTCCGGTTGTAACATGATTTTTTTTGGTGCTGAAACCGGTAATGATGCTATTCTTAAAGAAATGGACAAAGGTGGAACGCAAACGGGTGCACAGATTCTGGAATTCGCTGCTCGTCTCCGCAAGTTTGGAATCATTCCCGAATATTCCTTTGTGCTTGGAACACCTGCCTCCACTGAAGAAGAAGTAAACAAACGAATTGATGAAGATATTTTGTTTATCAAGAAAGTAAAAGAGGTAAACCCCGATACGGAAATAATAATTTATGTTTATAGTCCCGTTCCTACCGAAGGAAGTGCGATGTACGAAGAGGCAAAACGTGCAGGATTTTCGTTTCCGGAGACTTTAAAAGATTGGTTAAATCCTACCTGGGAAAATTTTGATCTGCGACGAAATCCACTTACTCCATGGCTCAAGCCATACATGATCGATAAAATAAGAAATTTTGAAACAGTACTAAATGGACATTTCCCTACAGTTTCTGATACGAAACTTTCTTCTACCCAGCGAAAAACGATTCGTGCAGTAAGTTCATGGCGTTACCATTCGGGATGGAATAAATTCCCTGTAGAAATAAAGTTGCTTCAGAAATTCTGGTTAAAATACCGACAACCTGAGTGGGAGGGATTTTAATTCAATAAAGTAATATGCAAATTTTTGCAATTGCTTTTTACTTGAGCAGTTCGCGGGCAATAACGAGTTTCTGAATTTCAGAAGTGCCCTCTCCAATAGTACATAACTTAGAGTCGCGATAGAATTTCTCAACAGGAAAATCCTTGGTGTATCCATAGCCACCGAAAATCTGAACTGCTTCGGTAGCTACACGAACACAAACTTCTGATGCATAATACTTGGCAAATGCCGACTCACGGGTTACTTTCTGACCGCGGTTTTTAAGATCAGCAGCCTGGAATGTCAATAATTCTGCTGCTTCAATTTGCGTGGCCATATCAGCTAATTTGAAAGAAATAGCCTGGAAACTCGAAATAGGTTTTCCAAATTGTTCGCGTTCTTTAGAATATTTCAGTGCTGCATCAAAAGCTCCTTTTGCTATCCCAAGCGAAAGAGCAGCAATCGATATACGGCCACCATCTAAAACTTTCATAGCTTGAACAAATCCATCACCAACTTCTCCCAATACCTGATCCTGATGTACCCTGCAATCTTCGAAAATCATTTCTGCAGTTTCAGAAGCACGCATTCCTAATTTATTTTCTTTTTTACCACCACGAAAACAGGGTGTGCCTCTTTCTACTACAAAAGCAGTAATGCCTCGTGAATAGAGCCATTCACCGGTTCGAGCCAAAACAACAGACACATCTCCGGTAATCCCATGGGTAATCCAGTTTTTGCTTCCATTAATCACCCAATAATCACCATCTTTTTCGCAACACATTGCATACGCATTGCATCACTGCCGGTGTTCGCTTCTGTAAGACCCCACGCACCAATGAATTCAGCAGTGGCAAGTTTGGGCAAATATTTTTCTTTTGAGCTTCATTACCAAATGCCATTATGTGACCTGTGCAAAGTGAATTATGAGCCGCCATCGATAATCCGATAGAACCACAAATTCTTGCCAATTCTGAAATTGCAGTTACATATTCAAAATACCCAAATCCCGAACCACCATACTCAGTAGGTACCAACACACCCATCAATCCTAGTTCACCTAATTGCTTGAAAACCTCAATTGGAAATTCCTGAGACTCGTCCCATTCCATTAATCGGGGACGAATATGTTTGTCACCAAAATTTTTTATCGTTTGTGCAATTAATTCCTGATTCTCGTTTCTGGTAAATTCCATATGGGCTGAATAGTGCTTTAAAATAAATTCGGTAACTACGTTTTTCTAAAGTGCAAAATTATTCAATTGTCAGGTAAGGAACAAGTTTGTTAAATAATTGATTATCAATAAGTAATACTTTCCTGAGGTCTTCCGGTTTCGAAAAATTACCATGTTGCCTTCGGTACGAAACAATTGCATTTGCAACGGATTTGGTGAGGTACGGATGCCTCAGTGTATCTTGGTTGAGGTTTAATTTTCGTAGTGATGTGACCGATAAAACAGCAGATTTATTTATTGCTTCATAAGTTGCACTGTCGATGGTGAATACTTCAAGCAATTGTTCTTTACGATGAAAACCACCTAACGCTTCTCTGTATTTATAAATCATACGGGCTCTTCCGGGCCCTACCATGGGCAACTCACAAAGCAATGTGGTGTCAGCCGTATTCAAATCTATTTTTGCTTTAGCAGGATGAATTTTCTTTTCAAAGGGAAGTGGATTTTAAAATCTCTGCGGAGTATTAATTTTGATGTGTGGCTCAAGCCGTTCATACAGTGCAGGTTGAATTCCGTAAATGGAAGCGACATCTTCTTTTTTGCGAAATCTTCCCCCTTTGTTAAGATAGTTTCTGATTATACGAATCTGTTTTTCTGATAATCCTAATGCTTGCCATTCTTCATCAGTTATGGTATTGGGATCAAAATCAAATAGCCTTTCAGGAATTATTGGAACAGATTCATAATTGCCGGAAAAATGTTTATCCACCGAATCTTTTTTCTGCCGCTGCTGATCCAATCAGTTTTTCTTCAGCCTTGATTAAACCAATCGGTGCTTTTCCAATAAAGATGATTCGGGTTCTTTAAAATAATTGTACCAGGCCAAAAAGCCTATCTGTGCAATGATGATAAACATCAATGCTAAGCCACCATTTCTTTCGCGGGTAGTTAGTGTAAAATAATCCCTGATAAAGGATTTTAATTTTTGAAAAATCATGAGAAAAATATTGAAAAGTAAAATTGAAAAGTATAAATGACGAATTGCCTTTATCGCAATTCGTCATCGTTATCGATATAAGAGTCGGGTTCTGATCTGGGTGGAGTTTTTAATACCAGCCAGAAGAAATAAAGTGTAATGGAAGTTACTGTTAACATCGTAACTACCATCAGAGTTAATGCTGATGAGTTCATAATTTTATTCTCCCTTCTTTAATTCTTTTTTGATAAGCCACATAAACCAACCATGAAATTCCGGCAAATAATGCCAGCAGCATAAATCGTGCTATGAGTGAATAATGGAGCTTTTCTTCTAAAGTTTTAATTAAAACAGGATCAGTGGCAACAGCAATTTGTTCTTTTAATCCTGCATTGGTGAGCTGTTTAATGATGGATGAATTATCGAGTACCCAACCATTTTGGATTGCACCAAGCCAGTCGTTGTTTAACGGTGTAACCAAGGATCCAATAAATACAAATAACAGCAACAATGGTGTTACCCATTTTATAATAAATCGGTAAATGGATGGAATTTTAATGTCGCCACCCTGATTAATTTCTTTCCATCCCTTATTCATACCAAAAATCCATGCAAACAAAATTGTTTCTGCAAGTGCAAATACAACTAATGAAACAGTACCGGCCCAATAATCATATTCGTCAAAAACACCCTGCTGATAAAAAATAACAGTTGGCAATCCCATCATCAAAGTGATCAATCCAAACGACCAGGCTCCTTTTTTCTGATTCCATTTAAACTCATCACGCATGAAGCCCATCCATGGTGTCCCCATTGCTAGTGACGATGTTATTCCTGCAAAGAATATTAACCCGAACCACATCACTCCCGCAATTACTGACAAAGCAGGACCCCATTGTTCAAACAAATATGGCATGGTTTGAAATGCCATTCCGAATCCCGCATTTTCTTTTGACCAGTCAACACCTAAATAACCGGCAGCAATTGGAATAACAATTAAACTTCCAAATACAACTTCAACAAATTCGTTCATGAAACCTGCTGAAACAGCGTTCAAAGCAATATCATCTTTTGATCGCACATAAGAGGCATAACACTGAATGGTTCCCATTCCTACAGATAATGTAAAGAATATCTGGCCTCGGCTGCTAACCACACTTTCGGATTGGTTAAAGAATCATATTGAGGTGTCCACAAAAAGTTCAATCCTTCAAAAGCATTTGCATCCGGATGTTCCGCTGTTGCTCCTGATGTTCCAAGAGTAAGACCTTTAAATGCCAGAAAGATTCCAAAAATAATCAGCAGAGGCATTCCTATTTTTGCTGCTTTTTCTACTCCTGCTAATCCACGTGACAAAATAAATGTATTCAGTAATAAACAGAAAATGTAGAAGATAACAGCTTCATAAGGAATGCCTGTTGTTGAATGACCAATATCAATATAGCTTCCAAAAAATTCGGCAACTTCCGATTGTTTCAGACTGTCGAATGTGCCCGCAATCGAATGAAATACGTAAGCCATCGTCCAGCTTTCAATGTAACAGTAGTAAGCTGCAACCGCAATGTTGGTGAAAATTCCAAATACACCGAGGTATTTCCAGAATTTTCTTTTATCCATGGTGTCAAGAATAAACGGAGTCGAGTGGTGGCCGTGTTTTCCACCCAGTCGTCCACTCGACCATTCAATCCACAAAAGAGGTATTCCCATTAAAAGGAAACAAACCAGGTAGGGGATGATAAAAGCACCACCACCATTTTCAACTGCCTGCACCGGAAATCGCAGGAAATTTCCTAACCCGACGGCATTTCCTGCCATCGCCAGGATCAATCCTACCCGGGATCCCCAGGAATCTTTCTTTAATGAACTCATAATTGACTTTTAAGGATATTCAACAATAATCTGAATTTTAATTGAAACATCCAAATAAATGATTCAAAATGCACTTTAAACAAAAACGGGATTTCAATTGAATGAAATCCCGTTTGATTCTGTAAAACAGTAGTTTATTCGATGATTGTGAATTCTACGCGTCTGTTTTGAGCTCTTCCTTCTGCAGTTGTATTTGGGGCAACTGGACGGTCTTTACCATAACCATTTGGCATGATCCGGCTTCCATCAACACCCTTGCCTATTAGATAGGTGCGGGCCGCTTCAGCTCTTTTCTTGGATAATGTTTTATTTAAAGCAGCTGAACCGGTATTGTCGGTGTGTCCGTCGATCTTTATTTTGAAAGATGGTTTTTTCTGAAGCAAGCCTGCCAATTCATCTAAAGAAGCATAAGAACTTTCTTTGATGATTGCTTTTCCTGTTTCAAACTGCAGGTTCTTAAACACTTTATTGATGATTTCCTGCTCTTCCTGAGTCAGCTGAACAACTACTGGCGCTGTATTTACCGGTGCCTGAGAAACTTTTACAGGACAACCTTTGGTTGCTGGAGGTCCAACATCAAACGGACATTCATCCTGTGGATCAGGAATGCCATCGCCATCGGTATCAGGACATCCTTTGTACATTGCAGGGCCTGCAGTGGTTGGACAATCATCCTGTGGATCAGGAATACTGTCATTATCGGTATCAGGACATCCTTTGTATAATGCTAAGCCCGGAACAGATGGACATTCATCTTCTGAGTCCATTATTCCATCAGCATCGGTATCAGGACAACCACGGAATTGTTCCAATCCTTTAACTTCAGGGCAATCATCTTTAGAATCTGTAATGCCATCACCATCGGTATCAGGACAACCTGCCAATGAAACCAAACCTTTAACATCCGGACATTGGTCAATTGCATCCGGAACATCATCCAGATCTTTATCTGGACAACCTTCGAATTTCAAAATACCTGCAACCTCTTTACACTTATCCATTTTGTCAGAAACTCTGTCGTTATCAAGATCTCTGATGCGTTGTTTGTTCATCGAGAATTTTAAACCCGCATAAACATCCATACCATTTAAATCACCCAAACCAAATAAGGTTCCGATGCGATCACTTCCCAAGAAGAAGCTGGCAAAACGAAATGCTAATCCCACACGACTGATTTTACCTGTGTAATTAAAATAGGAAACCGGCATACTGATGTCGAGCCAAGGTGATTCATATCGTGGTGTAACAGATAATACACTCGCACGGTCAACTCCCGGCTCACTATGTTTAACACCATGAATGTAGTTTGCGGCTACATAGAATTTTTTGTAAGCATTCCAGTCGACTTGCAAACTAACAGCAGTCGGTAATGCCATTTTAAAATTATTGGTTCGGAATGAAGCTAATGAATCACCATTATAGAATACAGCAGAAAAAGTATGGTCAAAATCGATGTTGTTATCATATTCATCTGTACCATAATCCGGATAAAACCCATTATCAGTTTCCAAATGATAAGTGCCGGCATTCTCATCAAATTTAATTTTACCTACATCAAGCAAGGAAGCACCTATTCTTAATTTGTAGCGATTGATCAATGGATCATGTAATTTTTTTCCATCCATTTCATATTGCCAGGAAGTAGGCTCTTTGAAGAAATCATATGAGAATCCAATATCAAAACCAAATCCTTTACCATTGATGAAATCTCTGTAACCACTTATTTCATCAAATGAATTATAGTCAACTCTTCCATAATCGATTTGTGAAAATCCCTGAACACCAAAAACCATATCAGAGTCATTTAATACATTGTAGTAGAGGTCGGCATTTTCGGCATAGGCACCACCAATTCCATGGAGAAGTTTCAATGTTAAACCTCCGGTAAGAGCACCTTTTTCATTTTCAGTAAGTGTGGTTGCATACGACAAACCATATTCGGCCCAGCTTAAAATATTTAATTCAAAATCTTTTCCCAAAAAAAACTGATTTTGCAATGGATTAAATCCGAAACCTTCAACTGCAAATTTTCCTGCATGTCCCTGGATTTCGGTGCCCGAAATACCTACCCTCATTTGAGTAGTAATAGCTATGGTATGCTTCGGATAAATATTGAACATTACCGAAGGCCCCATAATGGAAATGGCAGTATTAAGGTTGTAAGTCTTATTCGGACTTCCAAACTCGAATTCATCTATGTATCCCTTCTCATCAAAGTTTTCGATAATGTTCTTAATACCAAAAAACTTTAGCTTGTCTTTTGGTATGTAGATAAAATCATTTTCTGCTGTTACACCGATGGTAAATAAATTAATATCAAGATCCAGACGAGATGTGTGTATGGAGGCAGGATTTATTCCAAGACCTTGCAATCCGGAATAGTTGGAACTTCGTATACCAAGCATGTCCTGCGAATAGACATTGCTTGTCAGGCAAACGATAGCCAAAATGGTCAGTAATCGTTTCATAAATTTTGGGTGTTATTGTGAATTGGAAAAGTAGAAAAAAGGGGTCGAATAAAAAAATACTTCCGTCAGCTATGAAACGAATTTAATGAAAATATAATTTTGATCCAGTATAATTACTGGAATATCAATGCATTACTTATTTTTCTTTTGAAAAACGGGTAGTGCTTTCCCTTGATTTACAAGATAATTCAGGTAGGTTATGGTTACAGTTCCTCTCGAATTCTTTGGAGTTTTGTCTTTATTCCCCTGATTTTCGAAATCGCCTGTTAGTCCTAAAGGCAACTCATTTTTTCGAATATCGAAATTGAATAAAATCTGATCAGGTAAATCGTAAGTTTTTATTTCAGATGGAAACCGGAATTGCATTGAAAAGGTTCCTTCCGACTTAGTAGTGGTTTCTAATTTACGGATAACATTTCTTTGCGTGTCTATCCACAGAGTTGATAAAATAATGCCATCGGCATCACTATTTGGAATCACTTTAATAACCTGAGTTGTAACGCCGGCATATTGCTCTTCGCGTGCATAAAGTGCAGTGTAATCACCGGAAAAAAGTTGGTTTGGTGTAAAGTTCATTCCACGTTTCGGCAACAATGAAAAACCGGGAGTTTTTACAATTACTTTGCCGGGTTGCATATACCAGATCTTTCCCGATTTTTCGGGAATTTTAACGAAATTCACATCCACTTTAATTTTTACGCTGGCTTCATATTCATTCACTAAAGCAAATTTTTCCTTAACGCCATCAAGTATCAAAGCGGCATTTTTTTCCTGTGCAAAACCAACCTGCAAAGTCAGAATTGCCAGAACAAATAAAATGGAAAACCGAATGTGTTTTTCATCAGGTAAGAATATCTTTCTTTTAAAATTATACCAGGCAATGCCGAAAAATAAAATTATGTGTGCAACTAATGCACCGGCCGACAACATAATTTTATTATAGTTAACGGGTGTTTCAAAAAATAATTTCCAACTTCCCATATAGTTGGTAAACAGAAATGGTTTTACAACTCTGAATAAGCTAAGATCAATGGCAGAAATTACGATGAATGAAATAATCACGGTCATCGTAAGGATAATGGGACCGATAGAATTGTCGGCAAATGAAGAAAACATAAACGATAAAGCTGCAACACACCACATGGCAATTAATCCGAATCAGAATGCAGCCAGCAATCGCCACATCACATCATCTTCAGCAAAAATGTAAACGGTATTTTTTATGACAATTAAATCGCCGGTTCCCATGATGGCAATTCCTAGTAACAAACTTATTAATGCCATCCAAAATATTAAAGCAGCAGTATAAATGAGTCCGGAAATAAATTTCGCAAATAATAGTTTGGTTCGACTCACCGGCCTGGTCAGTAAAACCCTGAATGTTCCACCTGCCGCTTCGCCTGCCAATAAATCACCTGTTACCAATGTGATCAGAAAAGGAATATGCACATAAAGTGTAGCCAGAATTATATAACAGGCAAGGTAACCGTTTAATAAGTTCCCCTGAAAATCGAACGCTTCTTTAAGATTTTGCAGACTGAATTCAATGTAGGTTTCACCATCAATAAAAAGTGCAACCTGAATTAAAGGAACAAGCAAACCAATTGCAATGAATCCAATATAAGTCCGGATCCGGCTGAAAATTTTGTATAGTTCAATCCTTATTAGTGAGAACATAATTTTCAGGTTAAATTTAAAAAATATTCTTCCAGCGTCCGCAGTGGAACAACGGAAACAACATCTACACCACCTTCAATCAATGCTCTGTTAATCCCTGCCATTTCATTTTGACTGATATGCAGGATAATTTTATTACCTGCGGTATCTCTTATTGCGCTGCTCAATCCTCTGTTTTTAATTACTTCCACACCTTTCGAAATATCGGAAACCTCGATGGTAACTTTCATTTCATCGCGATTCAGTAATTCTTTTACATCACCCTCAATCGCAACTTTACCTTTGTTTATAATCACCATTCGGTTCGCAACCAACTCCACTTCATTTAATATATGTGACGAAAGTAAAATGGTTTTATGATACTCCTTACTCAGTTTTAAAATCAAATCCCGAATTTCCACCATTCCCTGAGGATCAAGTCCCGTGGTTGGCTCATCTAGTATAATTAATTCCGGATCATGGATCAGTGCCTGCGCCAATCCAACCCGTTGTTTCATTCCATGAGAAAAAGTCTTTACCTTACTCTTTGCCCTGTCTTTCAGTCCAACCAGCTCCAAAACATCCATAATTCCGGTGTGAGTAGGTTGAATGCCGCTCATTTTTCCTAAAAGTCTGAGATTATCATATGCCGACATAAACCCGTATAAATCAGGCTTTTCGACAATTGCCCCGATTTTCCTCAGTATCGATTCCCGCTCTTCTGAAAGTAGTTTACCGAAAATTCTGATTTCCCCCGAAGTTGGTTTAATCAGCGACATCATCATTCGGATGGTAGTACTCTTTCCGGCACCATTTGGCCCTAAAAAGCCAAATACATCGCCTTTGTATACGGTGAGGTTGATCCCTTTAACAGCATCAAACCCTTTATAGGACTTATAAAGGTCTCTTATTTCTATTACAGGTTGCTTTTCCAAAATCGCTGCGAAGATAGGTCGCAAGTTTGATTATTACAGATTATTAACTGCCTGAAAGCCATCTAATATATTCCTTTCAGTTCATTTAAAGGCAATAGGACAACAACACAAACGGGCACCTGACAGTTTATGTTAATTATTAATTAATTGATAGTCAATAAAATGAAAGGAAACCCCTTATATTGTATTAGTTCACTTTTAATCCTATATTTGCGCCTCTAAAAAACGGAACATTAATACTTAGATTCATGCAAAGTAAAGGCGCTATTAAATTTTTTGCAATCACGCTGGCTATTGTCTGTCTGTACCAGTTGTCATTTACACTGGTAACCAGAAACGTTGAAAGCAAGGCGCGGGAAGCTACAGGTGGAGATGCTAAAGCCTATCAGGCTTACATCGATTCTGTATCAACATTACCCGCTTACAACCTGTTGGTAAAGGAATATACTTACCGCGAATGTAAAGAACGTGAAATCAACCTGGGTCTCGACCTCAAGGGTGGTATGAACGTAACTTTAGAAGTTTCGGTGGTTGATCTGATCAGATCTATGTCCAATAACAGTACCGACCCAACCTTCAACAAGGCAATTGCAAATGCCATTGAACTTCAGAAAAATAGTCAGAAGGATTTCGTGACACTTTTTGGAGAAGCTTTTGCTGCTGCTGATCCAAATGCAAAGCTTGCTGCTGTGTTCAGTACAATGGAATTGCAGGATCGGGTGACATTCAATTCTTCTAATGAAGAAGTGTTAAAAGTTATTAAGGAAGAATCAGATGCAGCTATCAACCGCTCATTCAATATTCTACGTACCCGTATCGACAAATTTGGGGTAACTCAACCAAACATTCAGCAATTAGGTTCAGGACGTATTCTGGTTGAACTTCCTGGTGTTAAAGAACCGGAACGTGTTCGTAAACTGCTTCAGGGAACTGCCCGTCTCGAATTCTGGGAAACTTATGAGAATAAAGATGCTTTCAATTATCTTAATACGATAAACGAGACATTGAAATCTGCTGAGAAGAAAGATTCAATTCTTGCAACTCAAATTGATACTACTACTGCTCCTTTGGATGCACTGGTTGCATCAACTGACTCTACAACTGTAACTCCTGACACAACTAAAACTGCATTACTTGATCAGATCAAAAGCGATACTACTACTGCTGCTGCTGATTCTGCAAATCAATCGTTCGAACAGTTTGCAAAATAGAATCCATTATTTGCCGTTTTAAGTCCTGCAATTGTTCAAAATGCCCAGGGTCAAAGCGAATATATGAAAGGACCTGTTGTTGGTTATTCTTTAATTAAGGATACTTCAAAAGTAAATGCATTTTTGCATCGCGAAGATGTTCAGGCAAAGTTGCCAAAGAACATCAAATTCCTTTGGGGTGTGAAGCCTCCAACTCCGGAATCAAAAGCTTTGGAATTAATAGCCATCAAAACCAATGGTCGTGATAATCAACCCCCACTCGATGGAGGAGCAATTTCTGATGCACGCCAGGATTTCGGTCCATATAATGGTAAGCCTGAAATTGCTATGCGAATGAATCCTGAAGGCGCTCAAAGCTGGAGGAGACTTACTGCTGAAAACGTAGGTAAATCAATTGCAATCGTACTTGATGATAACGTTTATTCTTTCCCAACCGTTCAGGGCGAAATTGCCGGAGGTAGCTCATCTATCACCGGAAGTTTTGAAATCAATGAAGCAAAAGATCTTGCAAATATTCTGAAAGCAGGTAAATTGCCTGCTCCTGCAAGAATTGTTGAAGAAGCTATCGTAGGACCATCACTTGGTCAGGAAGCTATCAATTCTGGTTTAATATCATTCGTTATTGCATTGGTATTAATTCTGGTATTCATGGTGTTCTACTATAGCAATGCAGGTTGGGTTGCCGATCTTGCTTTGTTTGCAAACGTCTTCTTTATATTCGGAGTTCTCGCCTCCATGGGAGCCGTACTTACTTTACCCGGTATCGCCGGTATCGTACTTACCCTCGGTATGGCGGTCGATGCCAACATCCTTATTTATGAACGTATCCGGGAAGAGTTAAGAGCCGGAAAGGGTGTCCGTCTGGCAATTACCGACGGATTTAAAATGGCTTACTCTTCTATCATCGACTCCAACGTAACAACATTACTTTCCGGTATCATCCTCTTCGTATTCGGTTCAGGTCCGATTCAGGGATTTGCTACTACGCTTATCATCGGTATCTTAACTTCGTTGTTTTCATCAATCTTTATTACCCGCTTAATTTTCGAATGGCGTCTTGCTAAGAATAAGGTGATCCGTTTCTCAACTCCTATGACTGAGAACGCTTTCAAGAATATCAAATTCGATTGGGTATCTAAACGCAAAATGTATTACACCATTTCTACAATCATCATTGTAATTGGAATTGGTTCTATGATCGTTCGCGGATTCAGTACCGGTGTTGACTTTAAAGGTGGTCGCTCTTATGTCGTTCGTTTCGACGAAACAGTTTCTACTGTTGATGTACGTGCAAAACTTACTCAGCCTTTTGGTGGAGGTGCTCCTGAAGTTAAAACTTTCGGTGCAGGTAATCAGGTAAAAATTACTACCTCTTATTTGATCGATGATAATAGCCAGGAAGCTGATGAAAAAGTTGAAACTGCTATAAAAAGCGGTCTGGGAATTAATGCATCTCAAATTATGAGCTCGCAAAAAGTTGGACCAACGATTGCGGATGACATCAAAGTTTCTGCTGCCTATGCCATCATTTTTTCCATGATAGTAATTTTCCTTTACCTCTTGCTTCGATTCCGTAAATGGACTTTCGGTATGGGTGCTTTGGTCGCATTGACACATGACGTTTTAATTCTGCTTTCAATCTTCTCTTTATTCTGGGGAATCCTTCCTTTCTCTCTTGAAATTGATCAGGCGTTCATTGCTGCTATCCTTACCGTTATGGGTTACTCTATCAACGATACGGTGGTTGTATTCGACAGGGTTCGTGAATTCCTTGGCATCCACCACAAATCAGAACTAAAAGAAATTATCAATAATGCATTGAATGCTACTTTAAGCAGAACAATCAATACATCGCTTACTATTTTCTTCGTATTGTTTGCCATCTTCGTTTTTGGTGGTGAAGTAATTCGTGGGTTCTCTTTCGCTCTGATGATCGGTATCGTTGTCGGTACTTACTCATCACTGTGCATTGCAACTCCAATTGTTGTCGATCTCGATCGCAGTAAGAAAGATGAAGTGAAAAGTAATTTCTGATAGAAAATTATCTATTCAAAAAAAAAGCCCCGGTTACCGGGGCTTTTATTTTTTTTGTGCAGGTATTAACCTTAAATTTTGAACAGACACAGGAGCTATTAAATTAAGTTAATCTTCTCTTCTTAACTGTGCCGCCCTTGGTGTCATTTACCGTGTTCATCACTATAAAAGCTTTCGAATCGATTTTCTGAATTTCACTTTTGAGCTTTGGCATCTCCAGATTGGTTACAACCGTGAAAATTACATCTACCTCTTTTTCTTCTTCACCCTTTTGACGATAACCACCTTTGCCTTTATAAACAGTAACACCTCGTCCCAACCGTTCGGTAATCATTTTTCTAATCTCTTCACTTTTAGATGAGATAATAGTCACTCCGGTATACTCTTCTATACCATGAACTATAAAATCAACCGTGCGAGATGCTGCAAGGTAGGTGAGCAAGGAATACAATGCAGGTTCTACGCCCAGCAAAGCAGCGGCAAACGAAAATATAATAATGTTTATGATAAGAATTACACCACCAATAGAGATCGGTGTACGTTTACTTAAATACAAAGCCAATATCTCGGTGCCATCGATAACACATCCTGCACGCACCGATAATCCGATTCCCATTCCAAGAAAAAATCCTCCGAAAACCGAAATTAAGAGTTTATCGTCGGTCACAATATTGAATTCTACAAAATAGAGGCATAATGCCAGTCCTATAATCGCCAGAATCGTTTTAAAGGCAAAGTTTTTCCCCATCTGAAAATATCCCATGATGATAAATGGAATGTTGAAAATCACAATTAGGAAAGGTAAACCAATGTTGGTCAATTGCGCTATAAGAAGGGAAATACCCGTTACACCACCATCGATGAAATCGTTTGGAAGCAAAAATCCTTTTAACCCTAATCCTGCACTGAAAATACCACAAATGACCATAAAAATGTCGATCAGTATATTCTTGGTGAAAACCTTCCTGCGATAGGTTTTCGGCGACATCATGGTGCTGCGTCTCTTAAATAGCGTCATATGAGGTCAAAAATAGACAATGAACCGATCGTTTTAACCGGTACCTGTCATTCATTATCAGATTGCTTATCTTTGCTCTATGAAATTGTGCATGCTCCTGTTTCTGGAAAGTATTGGTACCGGCGAATTGCTGGTGATACTTCTATTTGTGCTCTTTTTCTTTGGCTCCAAAAAAATCCCGGATCTTGCCCGCGGTCTTGGTAAAGGTATGCGGGAAGTCAAAGATGCCATGCAGGGGATTGAAAACGACATCAAACAAGGCGTAAATCTCGAAGAAGAAAAGAAAATGATTCGGGATGTAAAAAAAGATATTGAATCGACAAAGGATGAACTTTAGTTCATCCTTTCTGTTTTATTGAAAGTACCAATTCACTTTTTATGAATATTTCTTCAATTGTGCCCGATTCTCCCTTAAAGCGAATCGTTATTGCCGGTGGTGGCTTTGGCGGAATAACCCTGGTGAAGAAGTTTCGCAATAAGAACTTTCAGGTCGTACTTATCGACAGAAATAATTATCACACTTTCCAGCCTTTGCTTTATCAGGTGGCTACCGGTGGGTTAGAGCCCGATTCCATTGCTTACCCGCTGCGGAAAATTTTTCATGGGTATAAGAATTTTTATTTTAGAATGGCTGAAATTCAGCGAGTTGATACGCATTCCAAAGTGGTTGAAACCGATGCAGGCCCAATTTCATATGACTATCTCATTCTTGCCTGCGGATCGACCAATAATTTTTTTGGTATGGATGAACTTGCTGCTAAAGCAATGCCTTTGAAATCCGTTACTGATGCCCTGGATCTGAGGAGTTTGATTCTTCAAAATCTCGAACAGTCACTTGAGCCCGGAGCGAATAAAGAAGAGTTATTGAATCTGGTGGTTGCCGGTGGTGGTCCAACCGGGGTTGAGACTGCGGGCGCCTTGTGCGAATTGCGCAATCATGTGCTCCCCAACGATTATCCGGAAATTAATTTCCAGCAAACACGCATTATTCTTGTTGAAGCCGGTAAAGGTCTCCTTGCGGGGATGTCCGACTTTTCCTCAGGGAAAGCCTTGCACGCATTGCAAACAATGGGTGTTGAAGTTATGCTGAATAATCCGGTGAAACAATTCGATGGTAAACAGGTCACACTGGCAGATGGAAAATCAATTACTACCCGCACATTAATCTGGTCAGCAGGTGTAAAAGGGGCTTCCATTCCCGGTATTCCTGAATCGGCAATGATGAAAAACGGTCGCATTAAAGTCGATCGCTTCAATAGAGTGGAAGGGGAGACTGGCCTTTTTGTTATAGGGGATCTGGCTTTTATGGCCGAAGAAAATTATCCCAATGGTCACCCTATGGTAGCTCCTGTTGCCATGCAGCAGGCAGAAAATCTCGGAACTAATTTATTGCGGAACGATGACCCAACAAATTGGAAATTATTTAAATATGTCAATAAAGGTGCTATGGCGACCATTGGAAGAAACAAAGCTGTTGCGGAATTGCCTTTTTTGAAACTCAGTGGATTTCTTGCCTGGTTGCTATGGATGTTCATACACCTCATGACCTTGGTAGGTTTTCGTAACAGGTTAGTGGTTTTTGTGAACTGGATGGTGAATTATTTCTCGTATGACCGGGCTGTGAGGCTTATAATCCGGCCTTTTAACAAAAAAATGTAAGTTTTCTTGATTTTTTGCCTATTTTTTGAGCTTACCCCCTTTTTTAACAGGGGGTGTCGATAAAAAATATCTTTTCTTGACTTACCCCCTAAAATTATATACTTTTGTCAAAAATCTATAAAAAAATGTCAACTCTAAGGTTCAAAGCACTTGAAAGTGCACTAACAAGAGTACCAAGAACGGTACCGGCTCCTGAAGGAAAGATCTCTGATTACTTCGGACAAAATGTGTTTGATAAAAACACCATGCAGAAATTCCTCTCTAAAGAGTCGTTTAAGCAGGTGCTTGAAGCAGTAGAAAGCGGACAGCAAATTGAGCGCAGAGTTGCGGAACAGGTAGCAACAGCAATGATGGCCTGGGCAATATCAAAAGGTGCTACTCATTATACACACTGGTTTCAACCTCTTACAGGTTCAACTGCTGAAAAGCACGATTCATTCTTTGAATTAAGTGATGGCAATAAACCAATCGAGAATTTTTCTTCTTCTGCTCTCGTTCAGCAAGAGCCTGATGCATCAAGCTTCCCGAACGGTGGTATAAGAAATACATTTGAAGCACGTGGTTATACTGCATGGGATCCGACATCACCGGCGTTTATCATGGAAAGCAATGCAGGAAAAACGCTTTGCATTCCTACTATCTTTATTTCTTATACCGGCGAAACACTCGATTACAAAGCGCCTCTTCTGAAAGCACTTCACGAACTCGATCAGGCTGCTGTTCCTGTTTGTCAGTATTTCGATAAAAACGTTACTAAAGTCAATGCAACACTTGGTATTGAACAGGAATACTTCCTTATCGATATTGCATTGTTTAATGCGCGCCCCGATCTCGAGACTTCCGGGCGCACCGTATTTGGTCATATCCCTGCAAAAGGACAACAGCTCGAAGATCATTATTTCGGCTCTATTCCTTCAAGAGTATATGCATTTATGGTGGAGTTTGAAATTGAAGCTTTCAAATTAGGAATTCCTCTTAAAACACGTCATAATGAAGTAGCTCCAAGTCAATTTGAATGTGCTCCGGTGTTTGAAGAAATTAATCTTGCCGTTGATCATAATCAGTTGCTGATGGATGTAATGGACAAAGTTGCACGTCGCCACGACTTCAAAGTGTTGCTCCATGAAAAACCTTACGCAGGTATCAATGGATCAGGTAAACATAATAACTGGTCGCTGACTACCAATACGGGAAAGAATTTGCTTTCTCCCGGAAATTCTCCAAAAACGAATCTGCAATTCCTTACCTTCTTTATTAATACCATTAAAGCAGTTCATGAACATGCCGATTTGCTACGTGCAAGTATTGCCTCGGCAAGTAATGATCATCGTCTGGGAGCAAATGAAGCTCCACCTGCTATCATGTCGATTTTCCTGGGCTCACAGTTAAGTCAGATTCTCGATGAAATAGAAAAGACGGTGGTGAAAGAAAAACTTTCTCCGGAAGAAAAAACACAGATCAAAATCAATATCGGACGTATCCCTGAAATTCTACTCGATAATACCGATCGTAACAGAACATCCCCGTTTGCATTTACCGGAAATAAATTCGAATTCCGTGCAGTAGGATCATCTGCAAATTCATCTAATGCTATGTTGGTTTTAAATACCATTATGGCCAATCAGTTGAAAGATTTCAGCAATGAAGTAGATGCATTAATTGCGAAAAATATTAAGAAGGATGAAGCGATTCTGAAAGTGCTTCGTAAGTATATCGTTGAAACAAAAAATATTCGTTTCGAAGGAAATGGTTACGGTGATGAATGGGTGAAGGAAGCAAAGAAAAGAGGGTTGTCGAATATTACCACAACTCCACCTGCTCTGGATGCCTATGTTTCGAAAAAATCGAAAGAACTCTTCAAAAAGAACAATATTTTCACTGAAAGAGAACTCGAAGCACGTCACGATATATTATTGGAGACCTATACCAAAAAAAATTCAGATAGAAAGTCGTGTGATTGGAACCCTGTCATTGAATCACATAATTCCCGCTGCTATCCGTTATCAATCCGATTTAATCCGGAACGTTGAAGGTATTAAAGCTATTGGTTTGAAAGCTGATTCATTCAAGACCCAACTCGATCTTATTAAGGAGATTTCGGAGCACCTGAATGTAATTAAGGCTAGTACCGATGCTATGACCGATGACCGTCGCAAGGCTAACAAAATTGAAAATGTCCGTTCCAAAGCAATTGCTTATTGCGATAAAGTACGGCCTCATTTTGATACCATCCGTTACCATGTAGATAAATTGGAATTGCTCGTGGATGATGCCTATTGGCCGCTCCCAAAGTACCGCGAAATGCTCGCAGTACGTTAAAATGATTGCTCCACAAAGCCCTGAAAACATTGATTTTCAGGGCTTTGTTATTTTATGACAAGAATCATGCACTTATCATTTATTTTATGCCTTATATTTGTATCGTGATTCGACTCATATCCATATTTCTGATCTCAGGATTTCTGTTGCAGGCTTTCAGCAAGCAATTGATTGTTACCGGATATTATTTCAATAAAAACTTCATAGCTTCTTTTCTTTGTGAGAACAAAAACCTTCCTGAAAAACATTGTGAAGGGAAGTGCCAATTGAAAAAAGAATTGCAAAAAGATGAATCCAGACAACAGGATTCATCTACCAAGGTAAAAACTATTGTTGATGTTCTATTTTCTGAAAAAGCAGAGTCGGCAGTAAGTGTAATTAACACGCCTTTTGTAAGACTCTATTATCATTTTTCCACTGTAATTCCAACTACTGCAGCAAATGCAG
>JADJOZ010000034.1 GCA_016713525.1 Bacteroidota bacterium
GGAAAATAGCCAAATCCGAAAATATTTCGTATTTTGCAGTTCTAAATAAAATAAATCATGTCTACGCTATTGATACTAGGGTTTCTGGGCGGCATCAGCAGTACCGAAATCATCCTGATTATTGTGGTTTTTACTGTTGTTTTTGGCGGTAAAAAGAATCCCGGAACTGGCAAAAGGCCTGGGAAAAGGTATCCGTGAGTTTAAAGATGCTACTAGTGGCAAATCGGATGAACCGAAGGAATTGCCTAAAAAGATTGATATTCAATAACAGCATATTTTAAGCTGTTTCTTAGCCGAGAAACAGCATTTCATTTCTCATCGTATTTTCATTCGATTTTAAACTTTAAAAGCTTCTTAGTTACTTTGCCATGTATTATCTGAAATGTAATCATTGGCCATGCTAATGAACTGAAAACGGAGTTTCTCGTTTTGTTATCAGTGTGGTAAAAAGTTAAGTGCAAATTTTTCAGGAGTGGAGCAAAGAGCATCCGGTGCCAGCTTCGACGATTATAAAAATGGTAGGAACCACCGATTTGCAGGTGCTGAAAGAAGGTCCGTTCCAAAAAAAAAAGTTCCGATAATTGCCGGTATCCTTGTTGGCGTTGTGTTCATGGTTTTTCATGTATGCGATGACGAATATGTCGGGGATTAATATTCTCTCCTGTTACGTTCGGGAAAAACTCCCGATTCCCTCATACAAAGTAAATGGGAGCGATATAATTTCGGACGCTTTGGTCTGTCATTAGAAGCACCGGTTAAACCGGAGATGGTGGAGCTTGCTATTCCTGATGAGGTTAAGCAACAGATTAAAGAAATGGAGACATTTCAGTATGCGCCACTCAAAGGATTTGAAATGATGGTAAGCAGTGTGTTGTATTCGGAAGGCATTACTGCGAGTCTGGAAGGAGCTGCAAATGGTTCGTTGAATGAGATTGTAAAGAAACCCGGAGTAATTTCGAATTCAAGGATAGTCCGTTACATACAATGAAGTTAATGGTGTGCTGATAAATGGCAGCTTTCATTTGAATGGTGTTTTTATGCGATTCAGTACCGTTATTTATACCCGCAATTCACACATGTGGCAGGTACTGGTTTCGTGGCAGGATCAGGATGCGAATGGTAAGATTGCCGCAGAACGAATTCTCGATTCGGTTGAGATAAATTATTACGTGAAAACTATTTGATACACTATTGCCGGAAGCAAAATAGATTCTGGATCGATTAAACCTTAAAAAAAGTAAAATGAACGGAGCTCATATTCACCTGCTGTTAAATCATGTTCCTATTCTGGGATCTGTCTTTGCCCTTTGTTTGTTGTTGTATGGAATCTTTTTTAAGAATCGATCCATACTTTATGCGGGATTAGTTACAGTGGTGGCGACTTCGTTAATAGGGATTCCTGCTTTTATCAGGTGAAGAACTGAGCACATGGTGGAGCCAATCATTGGTATTAACCGCGAGGCATTAGAAGAGCACGAATTTGGCAGAAATTGCATTTTGGGCGATGCTCATGAATGGGGTGATTGCTCTGGGGACATTATCGTCGGGGCGCAAAACCGGAACGCCTGCGCAAGCGCTGGTATGGCTTAGTCTGTCGGGTTTATTGCTGGTGACGGTGTTAATGGCCCGCACAGGAGGTTCCGGAGGCGAAATCAGGCATACAGAGTTCCATTTGCAGCAGTCTGAGCACGATTGATCGGTTAATCATGATAATTATCAGGCAGCGGGCTTGACGATGGTCATGCCATACCAATAATCAATTCCTCAAGTTTTGTTGTAACTAAAACAACAAACTTATGGAAGAATTAAAATGGAAGTTTTGCATCAGGAGCATCTGGAATGGTTGAATAAACTGGACTTTACAAAGATGACATTGCAATTCTGAAAAAGAAGAATCGAAGAGGTAGCCGCTAAAATACCGGTCACGATGTGATGGCTATGATTGAGCATTTCAGAATCGGCTCATCATTCAGCGCAACGAACTTGATGAATTCAGGCATGCCATTAAAGAACATGAAAACGAATTAGAGGCCGCTGTCAAGTCGAACCCCACAGCCACCAACCGCCAACGCCTAAGCGACGACCCCATGCTCAGAACCCGCATGGAAAGATATGAAACCATATTCAACGAATTACGAATGGAGTTGTATCGGTTTTTATCAAAGAGTCTTTAAAAAGTATTGTAATTATTTTGCGCACCCCTTTGGGGTGCTTTTTTTGGGGTGGGGGGGTGCGGGTGGGGTTAATTTGGTAGGGATGCAAATTTTACCATTCTTTAAGTATTCTCCGGTTTCAGAATATTATAACATAAAAAATATATCCCTGAGATTGATGGATTGGTTATGTAAATTGATGGTTGAAATTTATTTTTTTATTGTAAGCTGACCATTTGAATTGAGTCGCCGAAAAATTGTAGATCAATCTTTTATTAACTTTCCTTTCTTGTACAAATTATTTCCGTGGTGTACTTCGTAAAAATACATCCCTTTGCTTAAAAGTTCTGTGTTTAACAAAACGGAATTTGTAAATTTCTGATGTAGTATTTTTCTTGATGTAAGATCGTAGATAGTTATTTCTAATAGTTCATTTCTATTTGCATTAACATGTAATTCATTTTCAAAAGGATTTGGAAAGAGATTTATGGAAACAACTTCATTCAAATCATTTACACCAACATTACAAGGTGGTATTTGAACTAAAGAAACATCATCAATAAAACAATAGGACGCTGTATAGGTAGCAGAAGGGTTTATGTAATTTGTGCTTGAAATAGAGTCGTTTTGAAATTCCCAATAATCAAATAACTTTCTCCGCCAGAAGCAATAAAGTCTCCACTTACCAAGGCCAGTTTAAAGGTGTCAAATACATTTCCATTTGTGTTAGAAATCTGCTGGAACAAATGGTAATGGTGCACGACCGTTATTTATTCCTAGTACCGGGGTATTAGAAAAATACACTCCAATCTCATCTGTAGTAAATTGACATTCATTCCCAAGATTTATACATTTCAAAATGGTAACATGCATTTTCGACAAGTGGAGAAAGTAAGAATTTTCTATGTATTCCCGTATGTTACCTAGACTCCATAAATATACACCGGCACATGCAGTGCCTGTCCTTGCATATTGAAATCCTGACCAATTATTGGGTATAGAGGCAAAAGTAGAACTTGAACATTCGTTAAAATAGTCTGGTGTGCCATAAATAGGATTTGAAGGATTCATCCAAAACAATGCACTGTCGATTTGATTATGGTCATCAGGACAACTATAATATTGCTCCAGGCTTCCATTTTGAACCAAATTTTGACTCTGACAATTTAGGTAAGCCAATACTAAAATGAAAAGGAAATTAGTTTATACATAGTGATATAGTATTAAAATTAGTTGCCCAATCGATTCTACTATAAAATTACTCCTTTTTTACCCAATTACCTGTTTTTGGCTTTAAATTAATAAATTTATTGAGATAATTATCAATTCCTTATAAAAGACATAGGGAAAACCCTTGGGGGGATAGAAGGAGAAGGTGAATGAGAATCAGAGCGGACCTGTTGAGTATAAATTAGGAATACAATTCTCAACCAATAAAAAAGCTATCATAGCCTTCACAAAAATTAATAATTCGCAGTTTAAGGGGCCAGGTGCATAATTGTAGCTGATAATAATTTACAGATCATACCAATGCATCTATGCTACATGCTAAAGTTTTACAAACTTTCTTAGAGTTTCATTTTTACAACCGACTCTTCTACAAAATAAATCCCACTTTGAAAATTTGCACGGGATTTGTAAATCCAACATGTTTTGATCATGAAGTGAAAAAATCTTTTCACCGAGACTATTTTTTATTATTACACACACTTTTTATTTTGCTAAACTGTAACAACTTATCAACAATTAGTCAATGGCAGGGTTTGGCCAAATTGAAAACTTTAAATAGATGTCTTGAAATCTTCTAATCCGGTAGGGCATAGACCATCAAGTGTATTCCCAAAAATCGTCTTCAATAAAGTTAAAATTATCATTTGCAAATCCAGTACCTTCATAACCTTTGTGGCAATTGCAAAGCCCAACGGCTCCCTTCTCTTACTCCACCACTAAAACTGGCTACTTGTGTCCATGTATCAGTGGTAGCATCATACTTCAAAAATCAGATCGTGCTTCATTAAAATTTCCAATTCTTGTTGTACCAGTTCCTTAGCCATTATTACAAAGTACAAATGAACAAATTTCGGTACGACCAATACCTCAAAATTAGCTTTTTGTGACCCATAAATCTAAAAATTGGATCGTATTCCCAAAGTTCATTATTCCCCAGGGCCATAAACTATGGTCGGTACCGACACAAATATATATCCTTTGTACCAATGGCAAAACCTGTACCAAGATAATGTTCTAAACCTCAAAGTCTGCTTTCTGAGTCAATTATTCGATACCGGGTCATATTCCCAGAAATCCTTAAATTGAGTTGCGGATTGATCAACACCTGTACCAACATATCCTTTACCTAAAGAGCAAACCCAGCTGCAGAACCTCTGCCTGACCCTCCAAAATCAACCTTTTGGGTCCAGGAATTTAGAGCTGGATCATACGCCCACAAATCAACATGATCAATGAAATTATCATAATCGCCGCCAGTACAAACATATCCTTTTATTTCCAATTACAAAACTTACTGCAGTTTCTCATATCATTCCTAAAAAATTTGTTTTTGATTCCAAATATTTAAACCAGGATCAAATTCCCAAAAGCAGAAGTATCTCCAAATAAGTCAAAACCAGTTCCGATATAACCTTTATTGCCAATTGAAAATCCAACAGAAAAATCCTGGCCCCCACCTGGGTAGTTTGCTTTCTGAGTCAAAAATCTGCTTTTTAACAATCAGAAACGAAAAGGTGAATAAAAAGAATAAAAAGTGTTCTCATGGTATTCGGGTTTAATAATAACCGAAATTAATAAAAAATTAATAAAATTTAATTTCTATCAAACTAATGCCACGGCTATACCCTCAGTCTGTATACATTCTGAATGAAAGTACTTTAATTGAAATTATTAGTAATGCCAGAATCATTAAAATTATACACTTACAATTTCAACAACCT
This sequence comes from Bacteroidota bacterium, assembly GCA_016713525.1. Classification (GTDB taxonomy): domain Bacteria; phylum Bacteroidota; class Bacteroidia; order AKYH767-A; family OLB10; genus JADKJB01. Next base: position 5,105 of record JADJOZ010000034.1, read on the forward strand.
CATTTTGTGCGGTGAATTCGTTAAATTCTATTAATTTAAAAATCAATGTTTTACAAATGGTGTTCGGAAAGCCCTTAATGGGAAAACCCTAAGTTTTTGGGGTGGTTTTGAGAATGGCGACGTAAAATGGCGGATTGGGAGGAGTGGCGGTGTTTGGTTTTAGGAGGTCAACATGAGCGGAATGGAATGTTAAGATGGTCAAGTGGTCTGGAATTTCCACTATTCAAAAAATGATCATGATCCAAGTTTCTAAATATAATACTTGCTGTAAATTATCACTCCACTACAAATCTTAAACAGCTATCGTGATAATATTATTTTATTATATTCAGAAGACTCCGAAGTTATATATTTAACAAGTAAATTCCGTCTGAAAATCCTGACAGATCCACATAGTTTATATCATCAGTATTGCCGATAAATAAAATCATTTTTCCTACGGCATTGAATACCTGAGAAGTTCACCTGGTGGAAATTCTAAATTAAATATTCGGTTCCCGGATTCGGGAAAATATGGCCTTTCGATTCCGCAGCAATTAATGATTCAGATTTTTCATGATTTGGTCCTGTTTGAATGCGGGGTATTTGTACCACTATAACATTGGAAGTATCACTACAAGTTAAGAGTCCGATGCAATGCATTTATATTTTCCTCTGCTTTTGCAGTGAAATTTGATGAAGTTCACCTGCAATGGCATTATTCCATCTGTACCATTGATAATTTAGCATGCCAGGAGTTGCAGTCAAAACTACACTGTCACCTTTGCAAAAATGTTAAGGGACCTAATGCTGTAACAACATTGACAGATGCTTGCAGGATCGAAAGATTGATTGAAATTATACTGTCGCATCCTAGGTATTTATAAATAGTATCTGTATAATTTCCGCTCTGATTCAGGTGTAATTACCACTTGGAGAAATGTAGTTATGGCAGCTTGATACAATTAAAGTGTCGAAAGTAGTTGCACAGGTTGCACCACCGGGAGACAGGTCAAACTACTGCTGACGATGATAATGAATCAGGAGAATAATTGGGATGCTTGAACTGGTGGTTGTTGTGATTTGATGCGGTGAAGCAATAGCAACTGTTTGAATTTGTTTGGGTAATTGTAGATGGTTTATCACTATAACAGGAAAATGTGTTAGCAGCAAAGGAGCTATCGGTCATTAGTAATGTAAGGAGGTGATAACTGTTGATTTAACCGTCAGCATACAACGACAAGAGTTTATTGTCTGCTGTTTTAGTTAAGCTTATATAATTGTGTATAAGTAACGAATCTTTAATAAAATGATATTTCCTATGGAATCTAAATGAATAATCGCTGACCAATAAGTGTTTGACCCATTGCCAACCCAATTGGTCACGCAATACATAGTCTTATCTTCATTTTCTAAAATAGTTTTTGAAAAAGGAATTTAGTAGAATCTGAAAATGTTTCAGACCATATCGGTATGCCAAGGAATCAGTTTTCACAACAGAGAATGAACCACCAACGTACTGCATCAGGCTAACTAAATCCAAGATCTGAGGATTGAACTACATCCTGAATTTCAGAGTAGCCTGGATATTCCATCGAATAAGTAAGATTATTTAAGGTGTCGAGCACCATTATTAAGGGAGCTTGAGTTTGGACTGCTTCCCAATAAGCATGATTCCGTTATTATTAAGGGATTTAGCGTAGCGAAGTGTTAAATCAATTTGCAGGAGTTATCTTGATTGCATTTATGGAATTACCATTGATATCTATTGAGAGTAGCTCTATGCCATTCGACCCCAGACCATTAAATGCCAAATAAGTAGCATCGGTCCTCTTAACTAAACAATTTTTTTTGAATCACCAGCGTTATACACTTTACTCATATAATTTCACCATTCATATCAGTCTTGACTAGTATTGGAAATTCATTAGAACCGTTGCTTTTGAAAGTCCCAATAAATAATAGTGATGTATCTGGGTAAAAACATCATATCATGTAATTCGTTACCAACAAAGGTAAGAGATTATATTGTTTAATGTAGTCCAATGTGTCGAATGATCGGTTTTCATAATGAAACCGCCATTTATGTCGTTTGTATTAACAAGCATTGCAAATCCTCCGTCGGAGGTTTCGCATATTTTGCCGGGAAGATTCTTAGTCCCTGAGAATGAACACAGATATTCCTTTTTAAAAAGCATCCATAAAATCCTATCTCTGTTAGAAAGCAATATAAGAATATAAAAATGCCGGTTTTGAAATATTGAAAATTATTGCTCTTCATTTTAATTTGTATCAAATAAGAAAAGTAATTTAATATGTTCCGAATTTAGTAGTTCAATATCATATCATGGTGATGTTGTAAATAGATTCAATCAAACAGATTGATTTTAGTTTGGAAATTTCCTAAAATACAATATTTAAGTTAACCAACCTACTGATTCAGTTAATAGATTAGTAATCTTTGTGGTTGAGAATCAAATTAATGCAGAGTTTCTTTTGAGTTGGGTTTTATAGGTAATATTTAAAAGTATAATTATCACTGGATTGTGGGCGAAAACGTTCGTGGGCTTACTAATAGGAATGGAGGGTGAATTAGATGCTGATTGAAAGGAACATTGTGAAAAGTCCTACTTACGCACTTTGTGAAATGGCACCACTAGTAACGAAATAATTTTTAAATAATTTAAATTTACTTTGAATTGGGACTAAGTGATTATATTAAATTTTTTCAATCGCATTTTTATAAGATCTCCACAACATATGGGCTTACTATTGGGCTTCAGGCAAATCAATGTATGCGGCTTAGTTCTTTCTGTTTTTCACCAATTTCCAGGAATTTCTGACGCGGATTTCATATATTTCTTTTGCAAAATTAAGCGCTTTAAATATTCTTCGCTTGTTGTTCATCCGGCCACTTGCGGAATTCTTCAGTACTGCTTTTATATTGAGCTGCATAATCAGTTACATACCTTGCGTTTTCAATAACATCAAGCTTCACTGATTTTGAAATCAGATAATCTATTTTAGCTTCCGTCTAAGGAATATAGGAATAGTTTTTAGCGTCTGTTGTCTGTGTTCCTACTTTATTCCGAAGATACTTTGATAGAAAGTTTCTACCCTATTTTCCACAGCCTGTCCAAGGAGGTAATGCTACATCCGACCAGGATATGTTCAGGAAGTTGATTGGAATGCAGTGGTTTTCATTTTTTCATGCACTATCAATCTTCCAATCATAAAAAATTGTTCAGCATGACCAGCGGGATTCATGATATGCTGTCGAGCCCATTAGGACGATGGTTTGTTTAATCCTTGCTGTAGAAATGGAAAATGACTAGGTGGTAGAATCGAACTCTACATTTTTAGATTTCAAATTATCTTATAAACTTATAGCATGAGGAGAATTCCTAAAGCTTGAAATTTGGCATTTATTATTGATTGAAGTACAATTATTTTCATTTTCACTTGCCCGTGAAACATTCACGAAGCGATAAATTTTGACAGATACTTCAACTGAAGATCCCTGATCCAAAAGGGAAATGTGCAATGCTGCATTAATACATCCTAATGAACTGAAGTCCCCTTCTTCATAGGTCTGTTTCCAGGGATGTTTTCAACAATTGCATACAATGTTGCTGTTTTTAAAAAAAACATTTTTAGTTATATCATGGAAACGAGTAGCAATTAATGGTTCTGTTGAAATGTGGTAATATCTAAAGCACTCATAAAATCATTCTTGCTAGCTTTGTTTATCAATTGTATAAGTCTCAACGTTCTTGCATTGCAAGTTCTACTTTGGAAGTATTCTTACCCATCTTCCCTAAATTGCATTTCCATTGAAAGCGTTCTCCTGCTGAATCAAACTGTGAAAGTTGGACACATTGACAAGTGGTCTGGTGAGCGAATTCATACGAATTTCATTTGCACTATTGCTTCAGGCCTATTGTCGACAATTTGAAAAGTTGCCTCACTGCTGACTTGTTGCTGCAACTGAATCAACTACAGGTTGGCTTTTATTTTGTTGAGTTTTTGTCGGCGTTTTTGATGCGTAGTATTAAATTCTTAAATTTTCCGTGACTCAACTTGGATGCGGTAGCTAAACGATATTTGGCAGTTTTTATGCATCTCCACTTTTGTTTGTCCTGACTAATTTTTTTGTAATGCAGTGAACTGATCCCACATCCAATGGCTAAGTCTTCTAAGCAAATAACATCGATGAACATAACAAATCCCTAAACTTTCCCAAACTTCTTTTGCCTTTTGCTCACAATGCGCTTCTTTTAGCTAAAGTGCCTTCATAGGTAATGATAGAACTATCATTAAAGTAGACTTCAACATCTGAAGGGCGAGGTAAATATACGTTCGACCTGTCTTCGTAGTTTAAGCAGTGCATTATTATACGAGACAAAACTAATAAATAACGTTCGTCGGTTTGGGTGCTTTTGTGCCAATATTTTTATAAAATAAGAAGGTGGATTGCGACTCATGCTGACTTCAAAGTCTGAAAGTTGGTCGGTAACCTCATCAAAATCCACGTCATAATCTGCTAACTTTAAGATTTTCACCAACTTCGTAACTTCTAATTTAGGACTTCCTACAAGAATTATTCTTTCCAATATAGGTTAATTTACAGGATTGGGGTTGTGGGCGTATCTATAGCGAAATATTGGTTGATAATATCCTGCAAGGAAGGCACGATAGTCTTCTAGAATAACTTTGTCCTTGATTGGTAAATCTTTTTTTCAGATAATTTTTCGAAAGAAACGTTTACACGTTCTTCTGTTTCTTAAAGGATTTCACCCAAATTTTCCCCAACGTGATGCCTCTGGCAAAGCACTCGCCAACTTCTAAAGATATTTCCGCCTTGAAAGAATAGATATATTGATTGCATTGCAGGAGTGTTTTTTTGCATTGGTATATCTGTTTTGTTACGTCATCATATCTTGGGAAATGAACTCCTTCACAGGCAATTGGATTATTAAGTTTAGTCTTTTAAAGCATATGCGTCATATTACTTTAAATAGAATATTGAAAAATAGAAATGTTCAGCTACGATAATTTTGATTCGTGGATACCTAATTTATCCAAACCACGACTTTACAACAAGGCAAATGGTTAACGCTGGCAAAGCATAGTAAAATACCTATTGCCAATTTTACTCATCGTACAGTAATTTAATAAGGGGACAAGGTACGTTCAACGTCCGGATTCTGTTATTACTACGCCGGGAGGGACAGTCAGTAAATGTCTCCTATTCTACCTTTCATCGCTAACTGCAGAGTGGATTTTGGGACATTACAAGCATAATCATGAAGCCTTTGTAGTAAAAGAAACTGACTAGTTGTAAATTGTTCCTAAAAGATTTTTTATCAGATTTTAAGGACCAATTTCTAATCAGCATCTTTTAATTTTTAGAGAACTTGGAAGCGCTGAAGAAAGATTGCCTGGTGTTGTTAGCTAGCCGGGTATTCCATCACTGAGAATACTCATGCATCTTTTCTGTCCCGGTTTTGATGAAGTGTTCATTCTTTTTAGTGATTTTGTTCCCCATTGTTAAAATAAAATTATTGTTCTTTTTCAGTTTTCCCTTACAATGCACAAATCTTTTGAATTTGAATAGTAAAACAGAGTTGTCAATCATATCGATTATATTCGTTTACTATTCCTAATGGTGAAGGCAGTATACACAGTTGCTTCAAGTGTGTTAAGTTCAGAGGCCACATCGGGATT
>JADJOZ010000035.1 GCA_016713525.1 Bacteroidota bacterium
GACTTCTTAGTTGAGCTATCGTTTCGTTCAACTGATGGATATGTTCCATCACATGCCACATGGTAATGATGGAAAATTGACCTTTTCGAGGTTATAAATGGTCTCCGGTGAGGTAATTTCCAGTTTGTAGTTGTCAATTGCCTGCTTTCTGGCTTGTTCACTTGGCTCAATTCCTCTGGCTTGCCACTTATGTAGCTGCATAACGTTCAAAAACTCGCCTGTTCCGCACCCATAATCGAGAATAGTGCGTTTTCCGTCGACTAAACGCATCATTAAAGCTACTTTTTTGGCTATTGTATAGTGTCTGACTTGCTTATAGATGTTATTTATGAGCCCTTTTGAGCTATTACTATGGGAAATATAGACCTCTGACTCATAATAAGGGCCGATATACTCACTTTTTGGCCTTGGATTGGTGAAAAGGAAGGTGCAGTTGTCGCATTGTACAATTTTAAAGGGCTCCTGACTGATGCTATAATCGTTCAATTCCATGAAATTGGTAAGGTTTTGAAGGCCACAGACAGGACAAGCAACAAGGGTTTCGGTTTTGGTAGGTTCCACGTGAAACTAGGTTTTAAGTTTAGTGAAGTAAAGGTCAGAGAAAAAGGACTAAAAGTGTGGAGGCGCTTGAAATTATTTTATTAATAGTGAATGGTTTATAACTTTTTTCGAAGGTTTTGGATGAAAAAGGATCATGTGTGGAATTCCTGGAGAATTGGGATATACCTGATGCATTATCTGATCGAAAAGCTCCAGATTAGTCAACAGAATAGCCGAAAATCCTGGTTCAGAAATGACGTAAATTCATGAAAAAGTGAAGGAAATTACCTTCCCATATGAACCATCAAAATCGAAATATCTGAAGGGAAACACCGGAAATACGGGAGGCCTGACCAAGCGTAACCGGCTTGATTTTGGTGAGTTTTTGACGGGCTTCTGAAGATAAAGACTGAATTTTGCTGTAGTCATAATCGGCATCAAAGCGATATGTTCGAGCTTATTCATCTTATCAACCATCTTGTTCCTTGTTGATATAACCCTGATATTTCATTAAAATTTCGGCTTGCTCAACAACTTCTTCAGCATAATTTTTTAGCTGTTCCTCTATAAAAGGAACACCGGCGCGGAGTTCGGGAATGCCCAATTGTGGTCGGCTAACAACATTTACCAACTTCAAATTTTGACGGATCGGCTCCGTTTCATACTGCTCTAAAACCGGGTTGACCTCATCCGGAGAAATACTGGTTTCTTTAAAATTCGATGATTTCATTGGTTCCGGAAACCTTTGTTTCTACTTCCCTAAACCGGCTTTCTGATGCCAGTCCGAGGTGATAACCTAAAGGAGTTAACCTTATATCGGCATTATCCTGCCTTAGAATTGTGCGGAATTCGGCTCGCGAAGTGAACATCCTATAAGGTTCATCAGTGCCTTTAGTAACCAAATCATCGATTAATACACCGATGTATGCATCCGAACGTTTCAATACGAAGGATCTTTTTCGTTCAATTTCAAGTGGGCATTAATTCCAGCCATAAGTCCTTGACAAGCAGCTTCTTCGTAACCAGTTGTACCATTAATCTGTCCCGCAAAATATAGGTTTTCTACATTTTGGTTTCCAAAGTCAACTTCAATTGATCCGGTGGGAAATAATCGTATTCAATGGCATATCCCGGACGGAACATCTTTACATTTTCGAAACCGGGAATTAGTTTCCAGCGCCTTTAACTGGACATCCTCGGAAGGGAAGAAGAAAAACCGTTCACATAAATTTCAACGGTATTCCAACCTTCAGGTTCAACGAAAAGCTGATGGCGATCGCGCTCAGAAAAGCGACTAATTTTATCTTCAATAGATGGACAATATCTCGGACCTAATCCCTGGATGCGGCCGGTGAACATGGGTGATTTTTCGAAACCCGTTCTTAAAATTTCGTGAACCGCTTCATTGGTATAAGTAACATGGCAACTTTTTTGAATTGCCGGAGGTGCTGTATTTGTAAATGAAAACTTTCCGGGATTTCGTCTCCGGTTGTTCTTCCATAAGATCATAATTCAACGAGCGACCATCGAGGCGGGGAGGTGTTCCCGTTTTCATCCGGCCACTGGTAAATCCTAAAGTAAGAAGTTGCTCGGTAATTCCTGTCGATGCTTTTTCTCCGGTGCGGCCTCCGCCAAAGCGTTTTTCTCCCTATATGAATGAGTCCGTTTAAAAAGTGCCGTTAGTTAAAACTACCGCCCGCGAGCGAAATTCAATTCCCATGCCGGTGACTACTCCGCAAACTTTACCTTTTCAACAAGAAAGCCACTGACCATATCCTGCCAAAAATCGACATTCGGTGTTTGCTCCAGCATCAGTCGCCATTGTTCTGCAAAAAGCATCCGGTCGTTTTGTGTCCGCGGACTCCACATTGCTGGTCCCTTGGAACGATTTAACATCCCAATCGTCCCTTGGCAATACCTCCCATGGCAGGGTTGCACGACATCTGAGCGATGGTTTGCATGTTCATGGTCACCAAAAGGACTTTGGAGCCCATGTTGGCAGCAGCAGCAGCAGCTTCGCAACCGGCATGTCCGGCACCGACTACAATTACATCGTAAGAAGGGAATAGAGTTGACATGGGGCAAAGGTAGTAATCTGGTTCGACAGGCCCTTTCGACAAGCTCAAGGGCTAACATCAAGCTCTTTCGTCAGGCTCAAGGGCCAACATCCGGCCCTTTCGACAAGCTCAAGAGCCAACTGTGATATACAGAATGGGCTTATGTTTCTCAATTGTATATGAATTGGCGCAACCGAAATCAAGATAAATCCAAGAACAATGGCTCTTTTCGGCAGGCTCAAGAGCCTGCAATGGTTCTAGAAAGTCATAAAGCTGAGATAAAGTCCGTTATATTCCCACATGGCCCTTGAGCTTGTCGAAAGGGTCTATCAGAAGGATAAACGTTTAATCATGTAAGTTACCTCAACAAGTACTTGAGATATACAGAAAGGTATATTTTTACATTAAAATAAATTTTTCATGAAAGGATACACCTACATTCTTGAGTGTTGTGATGGAAGTTTTTACACAGGCAGCACCAAATATCTCGCTACCCGAATGGAGCAGCACTTTTCCGGAAACGGACCAAAATACACACGAGACAGACTACCGGTTAAACTTGTATATTTTGAAGTACATCAGCACATCGGAATAGCATTTGACCGAGAGCATCAGATTAAGAAGTGGTCGAGGGCAAAAGAAAATTGCATTGATCAACAGAGAGTTTAATGAACTAATATTTCTTGCCATGAATACTGAAAAAGACTTTACTGATGCAGCAACTCGTAGAGTTGGATAAACAGACACATGGCCCCGACCTTCAGTTCAAGGTGCCGGCCCTTTCCAGGCTCAGGGCCTGAATCCTTTCAACAAGCTCAAGGGCCTGAATCCTTTCAACAGGCCAGTGGCTGAATCCTTTCGGTAGGCCAAGGGCCTACAGTGGTATACAGGAATAGCTTGTGTTTCCCATATAGCGCCCGAAAGGACGCTATGGCAATCAATATAATTCTAAGATTACTGGTCCTGGAGCTAATTCCTGACCATAAGTTTAATCATGCTTCACAAATTTGCTCACACTATTTTCAACTTTAATTAAATAAAAAATTGGAGTGAGTTTATTCTTTTACAAACTTTCCTGAAACTCTTTTCCATTTTGAATCAGCCGAATAAAGTAAATACCATTTTTAAAAGTACTTATATCAATTAGGATTTCACCATCAGTCCTGCAGAATAATTGTGCAATAAATTTTCTTTGCCGAGCACATCATAAATTGCCACAGTTGCTTTTTTGTTTGATAGGTCAGCGCTGTTTAAGGAAACAAAAGAAAAGGCGGGATTAGGAGTTATTCCAAGGGGAAAGGATTTTCCGTTATTTTCAATACCAGTAGTTGAACACTCAGTGGTGAGATTAAATGCAAGTTGTGTTGATATTGGAAATATGGAATCTTCATTAAAGACTATCAGGTTTTAGTTATTATAAATGAATCAATTTTAGGAATGTAATCCGTAACAATTGGTGTAAACGAGTATAGTTACAAAATCCATTAAATAAAGAATCAACCTTGCAGATATTCATGCTTCCCTTTCGGTCAATGCTTGTTAACCAGCCGCCATCATTAGCAGGGGCAATACCACGGATCATGATTTGATTCCAGTAAGAGGAGGAAGGATCACCGGCCATTTTAGACCAAACTACTTTGCCATTGGAATCAAACTTCATTGCAACGGTAAATATTTAGGAGAAGAATTGAGAGAGATTATATTAGAGCCTGTTATAATACAGCCACCATCAGTAGTTGGCAAGATATTGGTTGGCGAGATAACAGTATCTGTTGTTTCAATGTTTTTGAACCAGATTAATTGGTCATGCGCATTCAAATAGAACAAAACAAAGTGATTTTTTTGAATCGTATCGCTAACTCAAAAGTACAGAAATGTCCCCACTTGATGATTTTGCCAGGTACCTGTTTCCTAGACTCCATGAACGGGCGGGACCGTAAGGAAAATGAATTTCAGAATAATTAGAAAACATTTCCTGCACTATCTGTTCTGAAGAAAATAAGTGGTGAATAAATCTGCGGTACAGTTGATCCGCATAGCCTAAACAGGAATATTCATTATTTCCATCATGAATTATCGAGAGTACATTTTGAAAGGGTATTGTACAGAAGACGAATAATGAGAATGTTGTGAACGAATTCTCCCATCAGGACCTAAATGAATAATCATATCAGATCCAGCACAACCCCCCTCCCCGTAAGAATTAATCCTCCGTCTGTTGTTGGCGCTAATGAAGTAAAATTAAATGAATTTGGAATTGTTAAGGTTTTTGTCCAGATTAAATTACCATTTAAATCAGCTTTAATAACAACAAGCACATAAGGTAGTACTTGTTGGCCTATAAATGCAACTGATGAATCAGAGAGATATCATTTGGATGGCTGGAAGGATAGCAGCAAACGGTAGATTTTGACCCATAACAACTTGCCAAGCGGTTAAGTTTATATAAATTGATATGCTGAGATGAAATATTGTCATTTGCAAAACCCATATAACAACTGTCGGCTGTGTTTATTAGCAATCCGGTTCCCAAACTCCAACCATAACTATCAAAAAAAGTATTCTGACCATGGCTTTTTTAATTATATTTACACTAATTAAAATAAAAATGAAGATAATTTTATAGGTTTTCATTTATTTTTGTCGTTTATCTTTCTAGTAATGTACGTTAAAAATTTAAATTTCATAAACCTTCATTTGGTAAGAGTTCAAATAACTTCTGATGCTGGTATCGTTAATCGATTACGGCTATTTTTTTACCTGAGGATGTGTGCCCGTTATTAAATTCTAAAACATATAATCCCGCAGATAGAAAACCTAAATCAATTGTAAGAGATGATGTTCTTTTCTCAGTTCTTTTTTGCAGTACAATTCTATTAGTTAAATCCCTTATTCGTATTACACCCCCATATTCATCTATGTTGTCGAATTTGATTGTGCAAATTGAAGAAACCGGATTAGGATAAATGGAAAAACTGTTTTCTTGCAACTCCTGTGTTCCTAAATAATTTAAAGTATCACAGGGGCTCCCCAGTAAATTACCCAGTCAATAATTAGGAAATTCTGGAACAGTTACTGCGTGGTATGATTTTAATGTGAGTGTATGTTGTGTGAAATTACAAGAGGTATCCGGCTGGTTAGGGTCATTAATCACATGCAAATATTCTGATGGAGGAGTGGTGATATAAATTTTTCCATCAGGCGCTAACCGATGAGCTTCAAAGTAATAAGGATTGAAACCACCGGCGCCATCCCAGTCACCAACTTTTACACGAGTGGGCGATACCGGTGTAAGACTCATATCATATTGATAGAGTCTGGTTGATGAAGAAACATAGAACCGACGGCTGTCAGGTGAAAAGGAGCAACCTGTTACAACATCATTGTTATTATAGGTTAAGGTTTCCTGGTAGGTGAACATACCGGTACATCTGTCAAAATCAAATAAATAAACTTTATTTGTGTCTGATCTCAGAATGGCATATCTGCTGCCGTCAGGTGAAAATAAGGTTTGTCCGCTATAAGCTATATCGGATTTCATTACAGGGCCCACCTGTTGAGTGGTATACGAAACTCCGTTTGGTGTCAACAAAACTTTATACAACAAATCAGAGTTCCATCTGTGTACGACTGCCCACCAGTCTCTTCCATTCCCATGTTTGACAGCCTGAAGCGAATAATAAAGCATGGTATCTGCAATTATGGTTTGATCCTTCACTGTCATTGCTCCAGTACCACCATTGGCATTCATATCTACAATACTGTAAGAAAACTTCAGCGGTTGTGCGTTTTGCATGTTATTAAAGAAGTGTATTGAAAGATGGAACACACAATACTGATCATTTTGGCCGGGATATGGTGTAATGATAACACTTTGGGCAGGTAAGGTGTTGAGGTAGTATGGTGGCCCCATAATGGAATCATAATTGAATCGGGTGCTGTTAGCAATTGTGTCATTCAGGTAGTTGAACATACTGATTCCATTAGTATAAAACTGAAGGTCCCCTGATGAATTACATACACTTGCATTTGCACCAAAGAACTCGATCGGTGAATTCCATGCTATTGTATCGGGCGAGTTGTAGTAAAAGTCGAGAGCAGGTACAAAAGATGGATAATAGTGGTATCCCAACAACCAGACATTCTCGGTTTTTTGAGAATGGACCGCAAGAGAGCTGAAGGTTAAAATAAGAAGCAAAAATTTCTTCATGATAGTTTAAAAGTGAGTGACAACAATTTTTCTGGTTAAGGTAGTATTTTCTGAAACCACCTGAAGTAAATATATTCCGGCTTCTAACCAGGAAATATCCACCTTCGCTTCAGACCGCTTTGCGACCATTTCATTTAATATCATTTTTCCGGATAAATCTGTAAGAGTATATTGTGTTAAAGGCACATTTGAATAGAAATGCATGTAATCATGTGCAGGATTCGGGAATACAGAAAGCATGATAGCATCATTTTCAGGAATGCCTAGTGAACAGTTAAAAACAGTCACGGCCTGAGATGTAGTGAGAGAGTCGCTGCCATAGTTGTTTGTGATTTTGATTTTCACGTCATAGGACCCGGGTATATTGTATTTTACCACTGGAGCTACAAGATTAGAATAAACTGGAATTCCACCGGGGAATTCCCATTCAACATTCACGGGTACATTTGCAGTGGGCATTTGAAACTGTATATACTGGTGGTCGCAAATAGTATCATTACTTTGATTAAAGGAAGCAACTGGAGCACCAAGAGTTATAGTTCCAATATTGTACAGATACTGATAAGTAAAGCCGTCAAAAATATAAGGAAAAAATCCTCCTATAATGTATTGGGAATTTCCCAGGTCCACAAAATCCGAGACCTGAATATATTCAAATAATGTCTTCCATGTGTTTCCTGAATATTCGTAAGTACGGTCGTTATATGCAGTGAGACAAAGTTTATTCTGCATCGTAAACAATTTCGAGCCACTTCCACCATCATTTTCGAAACCTTGATCGACCCAGATACTACCATCGAATTTATAAATGAGGTCGCTCCATTGGGTAGCAAATCCTGTTGTGGTCAGATACAGTTCATTATTGTGAGCATAAATCGAGTTCACGTCTCCAGAGAATTCATAAACGGCGAGCCAACTGCTTCCAGCTAATTGTGCAATTTGTGAAGAGTTGGGCCAGCCGAATGCAAAATTGTAGTTGCTGTAGGCAAGCAGATCACCATTGAATAACTCAAATCCATAAACTGTAGCTCCCAAATCATTACTTCCGACAGTACTCCATGTCGTGCCATTATATTTGATACAGCGATCAGACAGAATTCCGTTGAAGGATGTGAAGCTACCTCCGGCATAAAGTACATTATTAAATACTATCATATCATAAACTGCTCCGGAAGCACCTGAGCCAACCGGCATCCATGAATTGCCGTTCCATTTGGCCATTCTTTTTACGGAATCCTGACCCGATTTGGTAAAACTACCACAGGCATAAAGAGTATCCTGAAACATAATAAGTTTAGATACTCTTGAATTGAATCCGCTTCCCATAGCATGCCATTGCGACCCATCCCATCGGGCAATGTTTGTAATAATAGAATCACCGGCATACAAAAAGATCCACCAACATATAATTGTCCCGAGGCAGTATCATAAACCATGGTACTGACACTGGAATTCTTCCATGGATCACCATAAGCAAGGGCTGTTCCACCAAACTGATTCCAGTTAGTGCCATCATAGCGCACACTGCTTAAAATTGTTTTACCATCAAAACGGGAAAAAGATCCACCGGCATATAGGGAGTTGCTGACAGGAAGAACACATTTGATTTGTTCATTATAATTACTGACCGTTGCGGCATAGCCAATTCTGCGGTAGCGGGTACCGTTGTAAATATTCCAGATTTCCAGAGTATCTGTAGAGGGGAACAGCGTTTCTCCCTGAGTGGAAACATGAAGTGAATCGCGGAATACAAATAACCGGTTCGAGTTCCCTTCAAACACAACGGAATCCGTGTTCCATCCGATACCAGATAAGTAGTTAAAGAGCAAGCCTGTTCCATCGATGGCCAACAAGGTTCCTTGATGATAAATCGCCTGTGTCAATGAAATTGTTGCAGGGGAAACCGGCATTGGTACCATTACATTTCCTGCAACAAATGCAGCTGCGCATCTTGATGGAATTCCGTTTAAGTCTGTAAACCCTCCATATGCAAAAAGGGTGTCTGCAGCAGTATGAAGATAAATCAGGCAGCTGGTAGGAGTGGCTGTAGCGAGACCTGACCATGTGGTTCCATTCCATTTGGCTATGGCCGAACCCGGACCAATTGGTGCAGCCATAAAGGCTGAAACATAAAGCTCCCCGTTCCATACGGCCATACTCATAATTGAATAATATGTAATTGGTGAGGAGCCGACAGCATGCCAGGAAGTTCCATCCCAACGGGCAATATTCTTGACCGGCACACCACCGGCATTTTCAAAGTTTCCACCAACATAAACATCTCCATTCAAAATACAAATGGATGTTACATAACCCCTGGAATACCGTCTCCCATTGCTAACCATTGACTCCCGTTCCACATAGCTACACCTTGAGTTTCTACGCCTCCAATATTTTCAAAAATACCCCCGGCATAAATATAACCGGTAGCCGAGTCATAGGCCATTGTCTCAATAAGACCACTTGTGCGCACTCCATGCCCCAAAGGAATAATGGACTGAGATGTTGCAAAAAGTGAAATAAACAAACAAAAGAAGGAACTGAGCACAATAGGTTTCATTGAAATGAAATATTTTAGTAAATAAAAGTAGGTAAATGTATTCTAATTACCAAATCTGATTAAAATGTGGGTTTGCAGGAATAAAAGTATTCGGAGTTAAAATACATTATTGTTCTATCCAGCTGTTCGATAGAAACTTGAATGTTGGTATTAATACAAATGGTTTGTGAATTGGCTATCATTCATTGCTTCACTTTTTGGTCTTACAAATGCCTGATATTGTTTTTTCATCAAACT
Organism: Bacteroidota bacterium; assembly: GCA_016713525.1. Classification (GTDB taxonomy): domain Bacteria; phylum Bacteroidota; class Bacteroidia; order AKYH767-A; family OLB10; genus JADKJB01. Next base: position 9,605 of record JADJOZ010000035.1, read on the forward strand.
GCAATACCAACATCGTCAGAAGCACTTTTGATGCTTTGTTTGCTGGTGAAAGTGGATGCGTACATGGAAGAAAAAGGGAGCATGATATGCCAGGTGAAACCACGGGATGATACAGATTTATCAGAATAAAACAAGTTTGAAAACCGGAGAGTTCATCCCTTTAGTGAATACTTCAGTTTTTAAATACCACAGAACGGTCTTTGGTACACGAAACCTCGCCTTTTGGGTAGTTGCTGTTATTCGGTCGGCTTTCTTTTCTGTCGTCTATTTGTCGAGTGATTTCCATTGCCTTTTTGAAGTAAACATTGTTAAATTTCGGCGAATAAAATACTAAATAAAAACTCCATATACTTCGATAAGTTGTTGGGTTGTTCGTCAGAATATGGTGAGTTGGTTGCACCATATCTACTATTAATCTTTCAGAACTATATGGTTTGGTAGTTGTAATTCTCCCACGATACGTTTTTATAATTATTTCTTTGTCAGTCACGTAAAAATATATTGAGTCGTTTTCTTTTATTTCAAATCTAAAATTGTTGTATTGCCAGTCTGCTTGTTTGCCAGGAAAATAGTCACGATTAACAATATACTCTCCATAGTAGTCATTTATATCAAGTTTTTTTTTGTCTGTTATCAATCCAATAATTGTTGCTTGAATTGAAAGTGTAATTAATCCAATCCATAAGTAACCTACTATTTTTCCGAAAATGTTTTTCCCGGTTCCCCACCATGCAAGTAACAACAATCCTGATAAAGGAGCAAGTATGACAAGGAAGAATAGAAAGGCCATTTATTGTATTGACTTTTATGCTGGTGAATAACTTCTAAAAGAGTTATCCTTAACTTTTCCTGAAAAATATAATAAAATCATATAGTTGGCAATTTTCGGATATCATGTTGCTAATGTGATTGAGTTGAATATTGCAGACATTCCTATATGTTGATGTAAATATTCTTATTTTGATCGGCTTATCTACAGAATTTCGCCTTAGTAACTGAGCAAGCTGGCAATGGGTATCGAGCATTTTGCTATTTACTGAAATTGTGCTTTCGTTTATTGTAATGTTTTTTGGCAAAACCCTACTTCGATTCGTGTTCTAAAATATATTCGTCATGTGCTTTGCGGTATTCTTCATTATCAGGATTCAAATAGTGCAGGGTTTTCAGCCGGGCTAATTCCGGATCATCGGAATATTGTATCTTAATCAGAGTTTCTGATGGTACCAGAGAAACCATAATAGTCACAACTGTTATAATAGCAGTCCGAAGTAGCATGTTTTTATAATATACTTTAAGTTCGTCTGTTGCTTTGGAACTTAGGATAAGCACAATTGAGAAAATGATAATAGAGGAGATTACACTAACTAACAACATGACAACCTTGCCCTCCCAGTATTGAAATTTAAATAGGATTCCTACTGGGGCAATTGCAAGAAAAAATCCGGAAATTATGGATAAGGGAATGTTTTGTCTTTTAACAGATTTATCACTAAAAAAGTAGAAGCCTCCCGGAAAGTAAATTACAGACAAAGCCATTAGCGAAAGGATAAGAATTAGCCCACCACCTTCCCAGTGTAAAAATTTGAAACAAATTCCTATGATGGCAAGAACGATTAAAACCTTTTCAGTTTTCATGGACTTTTGGTTGAGATGTTTGTAATGTGTTGATATACAGTCGATTTTATAGGGAAAGTAAAGAATGTCAGTATTTAAACGGTTGCCATTGCTGAAAATTGGTACTGCTATTTAGAATTACAGAATAGACTTTTGGCTGTTAGAAATGGTTATTGCTTTATAATTTTCCGGGTGATCTCGCCATCCTTTGATACCAATCGAACCAGATGCATTCCACTACTTTGATTAGATAAGTCAACAGTAAACCTTCCCCGGTCACCGGAATCTACAAATACTAATTGCCCCAAATTATTGTAAACATAAATGGAGAGATTCAGTAACTCCGGATTTTCAACATGAAAAACATCCTCAACTGGATTCGGTGAAATGGAGATATTTTGCAATTCATTTTCTTTAATTCCTACAAATCCCAGAAAAGATATTTACAAGATTGATCATTGGGAACGATGGTATCGGTGACCTGATTTGGATGGCTGGTGTAAACACATATATTTACATCAACGGTATCGAGATAACTATAAATATTGGAGTGGATCTTGCCAAGGTTTATAGAAATGGAATCGTTTGGTGACAAATTTAGATTTGTAAACTCATTGGTATAAAACTCCTCAGAACAAATTCCCCAGGGAGAAATTCGATGATTAATTCTACAAGTGTTCAACAAATTAGCACCGTAATTTATAATTTTTGCTGTTACCCATATTTCAATTAAATAGGCTCCGGGTGGACTTACTAATTGCACCAATGTTTGAGTTATATCTAAATCAGAAACACCAATATCACTATTATTAACAGGAGCGCTTTGTGTTGAATTTAATGAATAATCTGTATACCGCAAAGTATGATGTAGTGTAAGTGGAAAATCATGAGCAACTGAAAAATGTGAATCACTATAGTCCATATGTGTAACAGAATCTGAAGCTACCGGAATGGAAGTGGTATTTTGAAGCTGCAATTGATTATTTAATTCTAGTAATGCAAGACCATTGGTTCCACTGCTAACAAAATTCATTTTGTTATTTGAAGACTTTAAATGCGAAAACTGAGAGTATCCTGTGACACCAGAACCCTGCAATCCATTTAGATTATTATCAAAAATAAATATACTATCCGTTGTGAGAACGTAAAGGCTATCATTAACCGAACTTATATTTTGAATAGTATTGGTAAATCCGATAACAGCTGGGATGTTACCCGAAGTATCAAAAGCATACAGGGAATCTCCCTCATAAGTTATAAAATCATATCCGGGTAACTCACAAAATCCATTCAGTTGCGTCATAGTTGTTTGCACACTATCGATAAGAAAACCACTGTTGTCGATTTTATAGACTTTAGATATGGAAGCAGAATCTAAATAGTTCACCAATAATTCATTATTTGCCGTTAATGAGAGACCGGTTAATTGTGTTGAGAAAGTACATGTAAATTCTTTCCATGCATTAGTCCATTGCAAAACTCCGTTAGCATCAAATTTTTGAATAAACCAAAAGCAATGCTGTCCTACATCGCAAGTGGTCATTCCAAACCCCATAACATATACGCCATTAGTTTCAGATGGTATCATCTCTTGCACTGTAATGAATTCTGCGAAAACCGGAGCAATTGGAACATTCCACATAATATTTCCAAGCGTATCAATTTTATATAATGCGCATTTGGAAAAAAACCCATAAGTCTTTTGAAATTTTATTAAATAGGAAAAATCACCAACACAAACCAATTCTTTAGAAGTCTGATCATAATCTTCATTAAACCCCAATTCAGAATTTAATCCTTGAGAATATGCGAATCGCGAAATAATTAGAAGGATGACAAGAAATTTGAGCTTCATGAGGGAATGGATAGGTACCATTTGACTTCCATATCTTAATGAAAATAAAATAGTTATGTTGAATTATTTATAGCATGCAAAGTTATATTGTTTTTTCAAAGGGGTGTGTTTGACCGAATGTAGAGGCGGCTTAATTAAAGTTTAATAATTTGATGTGTAATTGATTTTTCTGATTGCACACGGATCAGATATACTCCATTGGACAAATCGCTTAGATCATACTTGTGGTTCCATTTTCCAGAATTTATATTTCCTTCATGCAAATTTTTAATCTTTTGACCGAATGAATTATATATCTCAATAATTGTGAATTGGGTTTTTTGCAAATTCATTTCAATCATGATTTGATCTGAAGCAGGGTTCGGATAGAACAAAATTTCAGTTTTGGGAATAAATTCATTTAGTCCGACCGGCGTGACGATATGGGTAGTCACCAAATTGGTTTGAACAGGTGGATTGTAATCAAATATTATATTGACATCATTTAGTATGGAATCACCAACAGAAAGGCTGGATTTTGGTTTGATTTTATATCTGACAAACCCATGGCTGTTCAATTCGTTTACATTGCTGTCGGGCAGCAAGATGTTTTGAAAAATAAATTTTAAAGTAGAATCATAATTTAGGTATTCGATTCTGTAAGGATGCGAAACATCAACAACTTCAAATGAAGTCAGATCCAGTTCATCCCTGATCGTATTATCTAACTCAACATAAAATGCAGTCTCGTTTCCCGTATTCTGAAATCGAATCAGATATTCAAGAAATGGTGGTGAAGCTATTTCATAATCAAAAAGTGTGTCCCTGTTAACCTGAATTTCATTAGGATCATGTGAGCCGGTAGTCATCAACTCCCAGTAACTCAAATTGCACTGAGGTGTAGGATCACCGATAATTGGTATAATAGATACTCCGGAATTAATTAGTGTGGGGTTGAATAATCCTGGATTTACATGTACGGTAATGAAAATGGAGCTGCTATTAAATGGGCTCAGGCTACCAATATTCCAGATCATTGAATCGGGGTAAATCTGAGATGCAACAGGGGATGAAGAAACAAAAGTCAGGTCGTTATCGGGATAAAACACAACTGTAGGATTAACAATCGTGGTTCCTTCGTTAGAGAAAACAATTTTATAGGATGCATCCATACCTGAACGAAATGGAGAACAGGGAGTAATCCTAATGCAGAGATCATTTATATTTGTTGATGGTTGAAAGGCAAAATCATTGAGCGAATCGATTTCAAGAAAATTGCTGAATGTTCCATTTCGGGTTAAAGGCGATAAATTATAGTAGTTATTATTCATAAAAGGTGAGACCATAAAATTGCCTGTATCAAGCATCAAGATGGAATAAAACCCATTCTGATCCGTAAAGGCGAATTGTCCATTAGTAAGTTCTTCAACTTTTCTGTTGGGTATTAACAATTCGTTCGGGTCATGAGCATTATTCAAATTCAAATCTTCATATAAATGTCCTTCAATAAAATTGAATTTGCTGGTAATTTTAACCACCCAATAATCATTCGTGCCATTGCTATTTTCTGTTTTATCTCCTGTCATACCTGAAAGCGAAGACCCACCACAAATAAATCCTTCATCAATTGTTGGTTGAAGGCTATTTAAAACATCATTAAAACTTCCTCCGATAGTATTTTGCCATTGCATATGACCAACAGAATCCAATTTAACTATCCAGTAATCTTTATTTCCCAGGCTGTTTTCCTTTTATCAAAAGAAATACCTGATTCAGAACTTCCCCCGCATATGAATCCTCCATCAATATTAGGTGAAATAGAAGTTAATTCATCAGCAAGATTTCCACCAATACTATTCTGCCATACAATATTCCCAAAGCTATCTAATTTCATAACCCAATAATCGTATCCTCCATAATTCATTTCTTTTTATCACCTCCAATCCCTGATATTGAGTATCCACCACATATATAACCTCCATCCTTAGTTTGTGAAACAGATGTCATATAATCATTATCCGTTCCCCCTATGGTATTTTGCCATTCAATATTTCCCAAAGAATCTAATTTAACAACCCAATAATCATTGGCACCAATGTTGTTTTCTGTTTTGTTACCGGAGCTATCAGAAATTGAAACCCCTCCACAAACAACTCCACCGTCAGAGGTTATGCTTAAAACTATATAAGAATTCAAAATCACTGCCTCCTATTGTTTTTTGCCAAACTATATTTCCGGAAAAATTTAATTTTACGATCCAATAATCACCACTCCCAAAACCGTTTTCCGTTTTATCACCAGAAATGTTTGATGAAGACATACCACCAAGAATAAATCCACCATCATCAGTACTAACAGCTGCCCGCAATAGATCCATACTATTTCCTCCAATAGTGTTATCCCAAAGAATATTTCCGGATGCATCTAATTTAAGAACCCAGTAGTTATCTAAACCAATATTATCTTCAGTCTTATCTCCGGATGCATTTGACCGGGAATTTCCAGCACAAAAATATCCGCCGTCAGAAGTCTGCAGTACAACCGATAGTTCATCATTGTTATTTCCACCGATGGTGTTTTGCCATTGAATCATTCCTATTGAATCGAGTTTCAAAATCCAATAATCAGAGGAGCCTCCGTTAGTATTCTCTGTTTTATCTCCTGAAATAGGCGAAAAGGAAAACCCGCCACAAATATACCCCTTATCTGCTGTTTGGGAAATAGAACGAAAATAGTCGGTACTGTTTCCTCCAATAGCGTTTTGCCATTCAATTTCCTGAGAATATGTTTTGACAGAAGAGTTGAATAAAAAGACGAGTACAAAAATTATAATCGATTTTATCATGATGTTTAGTTTTACAAATATCTAATTAATTCATTCAATAGTCATTTCTATTATATAGCTACTAACGTCTGTTCGTGCAATACTTTAGCTTAAAATTCTATTACCATTCACCGAAGTTAATACCAAGTTAAAACGGAGTATATTTTGTTTCACAATATGTTTTATGACTCGCCCTGTAGCTCAAAGTTACAAAAAAGATGGTTTTTAACCAACTTTTCAATTTTTTGACTCATAAAATATTTATAACCCTACGAAAATTGTCAATAGGGTAACATAATTTAGGCTGCTTTTAGCGGTGTTTTATTGAAAATGAGATTGGGGAGTTGCCAAAAAGCAATGAGTCTCCATGTTCGGAATATTCATCAGGCTGATTATGAAAAGTAGTCAACGGCATGGAGCCGTACTTAGTCCCGATAGCTATCGGGATATTACGAACTCAACCCATCATTTTGCGAATCTACCATCCGGCAGATATACGAGACCCGTACGTATCCGCCAGTTGGCGGATGTGGAGAGCTCTCTCCTGTCGGAATTTTCCGGAAGGGCGGGCTACTCGATTGTGCCTTCGTTGTTCTTTTTCGTCAATTGTTTTCTTGGTCGTAATTGTCAGATAGAGGGGCAGGCACGCTCTTTGGCATGCTTGGGTTTTAACGATGATTGGTGCGGCTTGGCAATATATGTGACGGCTGTGCATAGGGTTTTAAATAAAGTTTAAAGGTTCAAAATCACTTTCAGAGTTATTTTCTGGATAGAAAACTTTAAATGTTCCTTCATCTAGCCATACGATTGATATATTTTCAGATACACAAAATTCAATTAAACTGTCATTTGGCTTTTGAGAGTAAACTAAAATTTCACGAATGTTTTCAAAGCCCATCTGTCTTTGTACGATGGAAAATTTATAGTATTTTAGCTGACCAACACCCTTAACTGTTTGCTTTTCTTGGTCAGACATTGAAGGAAGAATTGTTTTTACTTCAAAAACTATTGCGGAATCCTCTATTGTTGATAGGCAATCAAATTTTCCCTCAAAAAGTTGAAATCCATTTTGCTCACAAAATAAACCTAATTGTCTGACTATTTCTTGATGATGTGCTAATCTATTTTGTCTAATTCTAATAGATTCGGTGAGATCAATACTAACTGATGAAATTTCATTAAAAATAGGGTCTCTAGCAATATTCTCAGACGTGACCTGTCGATATTGAGAATAAGGAATACCTTCCTCTGTTGTTACTTCATCAGGAATTTCAGTTGAAATTTTGTCTTCTGTAATGGAAATATGCCCAATAGGATATGTATAGTTACCTTTGCTTTCTTATGTCTCCTGCTTGAACAGCGAATGAAGGCAGAATTTTTACTGCGTTTCTGGCTTGGTGTTCACTTATGTTTATTTCTTCTAGTATTGAGATGAATTCTAATTCTGATAAGGCAAGTATTCTTTCATATTCTTCTTGAGAATCATTTTCTGCTTCCAAAGCTAACATCAGTTTACTTGTCTCAATGCCTGGTTTATCTTGGGTAAGTTTCAAAAGAATTCTGTAAGGGATGACTAATTTCACCATCAACTCCTTCAACTCCAAACTGCATAAATGAATCACGCCATAATAATTTTCGAGCGGTAGGATTGTTTACAGATAAAAGTTGAATAGCTCGTGGAGTAAGTTCGCCAGATTTGTTATCGTAACGACTAAAAAGCCTATTAACTTAAAAAATTTAATAGTCTCTCTAGCAGCGGTATGATACCCTCTATTAGATGGCGTTTTCTGACTTTGTTCTTCTAAATATTCCTCTATGGATTGCCCTGCTCTCCCTGGATTAATTACACCGTTCCATAATAGTTGCTCCCCTAAATTCTCATCTCTAAGTGGCGTTTCTTCCTCTATAAGCTGCTTTACGGTCTCTAAAGCACTAAAGTATTTGTCAATACTATTAAACTGATGTGGAATGTTCTTCATCGAATGATTTTTTACACTTCCGCAAAGATACCATTTGTAACTATATTGTATTGAGATTCAGGTTGCTTTCTAACTTGAGTGATTCTCTTGTTTGCTATTTCAATGTAGTTTTTGTTTTTTTCAAAAGCTATGAAATTTCTACCATTGCTAAGTGCACTCACACATTCACTTCCTGAACCAGCGAAAGGAACTAACACTAAATCCCCCTCATTTGAAAAGTGTTGAACAATTCTATCACAAATAGCAATCGGCTTTTGAGTTGGATGGTCTACTTTTTCCTCAGCAAATCTTTTACCTGCTAGAACAGGAATGTTCCATACATCACCTGCGTGTTTTCCATCTGGGTGGGGTGTCCAAACTTTACCGTTCTTAATTATTTTATTTTTTAATCGTTCGGTACTTTTATAAGGCTCCCTAATTTGGTGATATGTATAGATGTCAGATTTGGAAAACCATAATATTGGCTCATAATTTGCCGAAGGGGCATTTTTATATCCTGAAAAGCTATTTTCATAATGCCATATTATTTGACGTCTATATTTTAGATTTCTTTCATACAAATGAACTTGAAGAAAGCATAAATAATGATGGATTCCATAAACAAAAATAGAACCTGTTGGCTTCAATTTCTCTATGGCAACATCAAGCCATAATTTTGACCATTTAACCCATTCATGTACATCATCCCATTTATCAGATGAATTCCCGAAATCCTTATTAAGATTATACGGAGGGTCGGCAATGATTAAATCTACAGATTCATTGTCTAGCTTTTGCATACTCTTTATGCAATCTCCTAAGTATATTTTATTTATTTCCATCATTTCTTTTTTATGTTTTGAAAGATTAAAACGTTTTGGTGGTGCATATTTGGAACAAAAGAAAATGGATAACCATATGGGTAAATTCCTTTGTGTCTTTGATATAAAATTCGCACCCCTTTCAATACAAAATTTCCCTTTCTCAAGTTCATTAGCTAAATCTGCGTGAAAAGTGTAGTACTTATCTTTTTTCTGAAATCACTAACAATAACGCACATATATTTCCCTTTTTAAGTATACGAGCACAATCATTGAAAAATGATGAAAGAGTTTCCAAGAATATCGTGTAATCCTCAATATTTGCAAAATCTTTAGTGTCATCACTATACTTATGGTCTAAATCGTTATCCACTCTTTCTTTCCTTTATGGTCAATTGTTTCTAATATATTCCAATAAGGAGGGCTCGTCACAATAAAGTCGAAGAAATCGTTTTTAAATTTTTCGATTTCTTCCTTACTATCACCGTTGATTAAATTTTGAAGTTTTTTTCCTTTATGTTCGTTAGGTACTTCTATCTCAATCCTTTTTTTTGCGAGTTCGTAATATTTTGGGTTTAACTCAATTCCATATCCAACTCGATTATTGAAAGCACAAGCTTTTGCTGTAGATGCCACACCAGAAAAAGGGTCTAAAACTTTATCATTTTCTTTTGAGTAAAACTGAATTAATCTTCCAACATCTTGAAAAGAAAATGGTGCTGGATGTTGTTTTTCAATTTGTGCATCTTTGTTACCGCTCCCAACCCCTTTTGACTAAATACAGTTACTGTTTCAGGAAGCCATTCTTTTGCAGTCAAATCATTGAGGGTGTTATTGAAGTGCAAAAGCCGATTTTTCATTAGGAAAAAGAATTGAATTTGCTTTAGTTATGTCACCATTTGTTTGAAACAAAGCGACACTTTCCCAATCTTCTATAATCTACTTGGAATTCGAAGCTCTTGTCTTTTTTCAAAAATATCGGATAATCTAGCTTTTGCAAGCTTGTTCTCTTCGATACTTGTAACAGGGACGATTTCTTTTTCTCTTTTATAAAGACAGTACTTCATTTTTGATTTTTATGATATTTAATCTGTTCCTCAGCGACTTTCAATGCATTAAGTCCTTCGTCCTCATCTTTAACCAAGTCATAAACTTTTGTCGCTATCCACAAAGCTTCAAGCTCGTTGTAGGAATAATTAAAAGTTTCACTAATGGTCTTTAAGTGTTCCCTTTTTAGTGGCTTTTGGTCGCTTTCTACTTTACTTTAAAAGCCATCGCCAATTTCAAGAATGGACGCAAGTTTTCTTTGCAAACATTCCCCTTGGCTTCTCTTAATTGTTTAATTTTCTGCCCTAGTGTCATTTTACCTTATTTGGACTTGACTTAATAGGGTCAAAGGTAAGAATGTTTTTTAATTGGGGTATTTTTTTTGGGGTAATTCATGCTTATTTGGTTTTTTTTTTTGGGCTTTGCGTGTCGTCAAAAACCAGATGTGCTTGAATGTTCGGTCGGCTTTTACAATGAGGCACAACGTTTGTGGGTTTAAGAAGTTGGCGATTTCGGAGCACTATACTGTCTGCCAGCAGTGCACTTGATACGGAGAACAATGTTCAATTAATATATTAGCGCAGAAATGGGGGTTTGGAATTTTAAGGACATTTTGAAAGCAATTTAGTTGAGTGTATGAATAATTTCCGGTTTATGGAGCTTTTAACTCCCATAAACGCTAAGGTTTGTTACAAAATATAAGTTTTGTTTACCTTTTAATGGATATCATATAATGCAGGTAAAAAAGAATGAGAATGACAATGGGAACGGAATAAGAAGCGGAATGAGAATGACAATGAGAACGACGAATTGTTTTCTGAGTAATCCTTAATTCTCAATTTTAATCATCCCCCTCTCCAGCCAAATATGTTTTTCGAATACCCAAGCCATTGCTGGAGAGGGGAAGGGGGTGAGGCAGAATGAGAATGAGAACGGAGAAATGATTCAAGGAAAAAAATTTCACCTAACAACAAATTCATCACAGCCATCATAAGAATCACATAAATCACAGTTTAGAATGAGAACAGAATGAGAATGAGAATGGGAATGGGAATGGAATGGGAATGAGAACGGAGAAATGATTTAATCACAGTTTAGAATGGGAACGGAAAACAGAATGAGAATGAGAATGGGAACGGAATGGGAATCAATGCGAGCTGGCTTGTATGGAATTTGAAGGCTACAGGGCTTTCCGAAAGACAAAAATCGGCAAAATAATGCCTATAATGTGTTTAATTTATGGTTTTCGACGGGTTATGTGATGCTTTCAGGTTTTACTGATTTATCCTTTTGGCTATGCCAAGCGTAAAAAGATTTCGGTATGAGTAGGTATAGATTTCTGTATCTTCAAATTCACGGGTTAAACCCAGATAGAAATTATACTCAGGAACCAAATAGTAATTTTGATACATTTTGAAGTTATAGGCAACTCTGCCGATGACTCCAAAGGTAAATGCTTTGAAAAAGGCGGTCTGGTTATCATGTAAATTGGTATAGCTTCCTGGTGCCGAAATGCTGGTTATTTTTTTTGCTGCCTGTTACTTCAGAACCTACCAGATAACTTAGTTCACCTCCTACACTTAATTTCAACTCTTTAAAAATTCGGATGTTTATAGGAAACAAGGATATTCCTAGCACCGATTTTTCAATTTCTGCATTTGTAGTACTCCTTCCTCCCTGGCCCCCATCCGATGTCATGAGAGCACCTGTGAATTTTTCAAAATGTATGGATACTCTTAAAGCAATGGTGTCGAGTCGTATGTTATCGAGGTTTATGTTAAAGCGATAACCTGTACCATCCTGATACAATGCCGATGTATGACCACCTTCTTCAATAAAATTATAAAATTGATTGGTACAATAGCCTCCGGAAAAACCGATTTGTTGTCCGGATGCCGAAAGAATAATCAGAGTAAAAACACAGCTAAGTAAAAATGCTTTCATGTTTTGATGGTTTCAAATTCAATTGTAGGTGAAGATACAAAAATGCATATTAATGATCAAGTATTGTTGTACACTATCTGGCAAACCATCCCTGCTTCCCCAAATCAAAACCTGTAATTTATCCCTAAAATAATTAAGCCAAAACCCTGAAAATAGATGTCATCAGAAATGTAATTATAAGGGGGACTGGAATCGTTCAACCTTTCATGAATGAACCCAAAGCCGATTTGAATTTTTGAGAATGGAGCTATTTCACCTGATTTAAATCTGGCCGCTCTAAGCTCAAGCCCAAGTTCAGGTCCCAAGAAAAGGCCTTCTCTTGCGCGACTAGGTTGTCTGCCAAAGTAACCGGTTACCTGAGCAGCCATATTAAACCGGCACACATTGAAAAGTCATACTTTTAATCCAACCGAAGAGGAACCAAATATATCATACTGGTAACCATTCGTAGCATTCAAGCTTTTCGAACGAGTTAGGCTCATCCCAATACTAAAATTATAAAATGCTCTCTTCTTGAAAAAAAAAGTCTTTGTACTCAACGTTTACATATGGATAAAATTGAAAGAACGGCCAAATACCAACTCCAATTTGATGTCGAATGGAATCTGCCTGTCCGTTTACAGAAAAACTATTCACGACTAAAAATAAAATGGCGAATAATTTTAAAACACCTTGCATGGGTAACACAATTAAATTTTAGAAAAAACTTTTTCACCAGTTCAAAATTGTATCTTGAGTAGTTCTCCGCTAGATTCCTTTTAAAACGAAAGTAATTAAAAGAGATCTAATCACAAAATTATTCACAAACCTACCATGAATCAGCAGTAGATTGCAACTATCGGCAACGCTATATTATAATTTAATAACTTTGGAATTACCAGTTACAGTTTTGACTGTATAAACGCCGGATGCCAGCATATTGATATCAATTTCAACTGAACCTGCAGATCCAAAATCTGCACTAAATACAACTACACCCAAAACATTACTGATCCGGACTATACCCCCCGAAAAATCGGTAATGGTAATTTTATCGGATGCGGGATTTGGATGAATGCCAAAATTTCATCCCGGGGTGTCTCTGAAACGCCAACAGGTAAATCTACTTTTATCAATCCCGCTTAGTTGGTCGCTATCCACATTGTTTGGCTATTTGTAATACGGATATCCAGAATATAGTTTGTTGGAAGGGGCGAGTTAGCATCGGTGTAAACGGAACAATTTAATCCATTGATCATTTTGCAGCCCTTCGCCATAAGTACCAATCCAAATTTATTCAAAGCATCGGATTCGATAAAGCTAAAAAGCGTTCAGGGGTTGACAATAGTGGTGTCGAAAGCGGTCCATGTGGAACCATTATAAGTATAAATGAAAGCACTGTTCTGAGTTAAATTTCCATGCACCCACAACAAATTATTTTGGTCTGTACCAACTCCAAAAATAGCATTTGAAGGTAAAGAAGTATTCGAAGTATCAAATATTGTCCAGGTTGTACCATCAAAATGTGTCAAACCATCACCGGCTAATATCCAAAAATCACCATTATTATCCATCTCAATATCTGCTACCAAAGAGCTGGGAATCGGACTATTAAAGTGTTGTAATAAGAAATAAGTTCCGTCAAAAACTCCTACACCCACGCTATATAGTGCATCCATACGTTTCCCGTGCATCAATAACATTTTCATTTGAATAGCCCTGATGGTTCCAGGTATTCCAGTTCATTCCATCAAAGCGAATTAATAGTCCGGCATACTTACATATATGAAATCATTAACCTCATCGTAAGCCAAAGCAAAAAGATTTTTAAGGGCATATGAGGTGTTGGGAATGCTGTCATAAATGGTCCAGTTACTACCATCAAATTTGGCTAGCCCTTTGAAGGTAGCAGCCCAAATATTTCCACTATTATCTGATACCACTTTATAAACAGTGTTATTCGGTAACGGAGAATTAATGGTATCGTAAACAACCCAATTCGTTTGAGCAAATGAAGGAATGTAAAAGCAAAGGAAAACAGTTAAAAATAAAAAAAGTGTTTTCATGATTTTGGATTTTTGGGAGATGAAGCCGGGATTTGACAAATTAAGAACTAAAAGAAACAAATAAGTCGAAATCAACAAATTCCCCTAGGAGAATCAATTCAATGACACTTTAATGTAAACGTTTTTACTCTAAGGACTCCTCTGTGGCATATTTCAGACGAAATGCAACTTAAACCGGACAAAGAAATACGCAGAAATCACATTCTTATTATGGGCCTTCATTTTTAGTCCGCTCAACTTCCAGCTTGTCAAAGTTCTCCTCATTTTATCTATTACATATGGTTTTAGTTTCCACATTCTTCTTCCGTCTCGAAGAGCATTTTGAAAACAAGTTTTGTTTGTCACTTCCCATATCCTCAAAGTAGCGACAACCTGAAAAAGTGGTTTGGAGTGGCGTTTCCAGGCATTAAGTGCAGGCTCCTCAATTTTATAAATTCACATTCATTTGCATAATTCCTTTATCGGGACCATGCATTATAAACCCATTTGCCTCAACCCGAAAGTCAAATTCATTAAATGTATTCGTGAATCCTTTTTGGCCCCCACCAGTTTTTAACGATTGGGATTAGACCAGGCGCGAAACAGGGGGGTTGCTCTTGTGGTATTAAAAACCGGAAGCTTACTATTTCTGATGCTGGTGTTGTTTGTAAAATGGCTGTTGTCATATTTTTGTAATTTCTTTATTCAGAATTTGGAATAACTTGTTGCAGTGTCTCACACAGTTGGTCAAAACTATAAAAAGAAGGATTATAGGCAAATTTCGCTTCCAGCAGGTACAAAAGTCAATCTTTAGCAAATATAATTTCCCTAAACTTCTGAAAGATGGAAAATAGTTCTTTAATAGCGAAACAGAAAAACATTTAGACCTGCAAAGAAATGCTACTCAACATCGGAGTTTATCCCGGTTATGCTTTGCCTGAAAATATTGAGTCGTTTTAGCAATTCTTCACCAAAGTTAGCATTCGTAAATTTGGTTTCACCCCAATGCTTTAGTAATCTTTTTCATTGTATCCTGTTATTAATGGAAGTTGAAAATGCAGCGGTGGCTCCGGTCATTTATCGGCTACTGCTTTAAATTTATTAGTACTGTGTTATATCCATATTTGCCATCTTTATCGCTTTCTTTTCGATTCAGGTGACAAAAAATGAACAACTTTAGTTTTGTCGGATACACATTTTCAAAATACTTCTTAAGGGTGCAACAAGTAGCCCTCCCCATACCGGTCCGATCAAAATTATTTCATCATACTTCCGATTGTGCTTATGGAAGTATTCACAGGAACAGAAATATTCATAAGAGATAAAAGAAACAAGATACCGGTATTGTTAATCCCGGGATTTATCATTTCAATATCACAGGTAAATTCTCTGGATAATTTTTCAGCGACGAACTTACAATTGCCGGTTTTTGAATAGTAAAGGATAAGATACTTCTTCATGGTTTTATTTGAACAAAGATATTTGAGGTTTTTCACTTTTTTTTTGGGAATGTGTTTTAACGAAGTCGGATGAAAAGTACTTAAACAGGGAAACAGAACCGGTGTCAGAAGAGGGATACCATGTCTTCCTGAACAATCCTTATTGTATGGAAGGTAATTTCGGAATTCAATTGAAATTTTTACAAATGATTTTGAAGTACTAATTAAATCTTTACCATTATTTTGCATCTTAAAGTAATCTGTGAAACCCCAAAAAAAATGATCTTAGGCAACTTTGGTTATGACTTGCGTCAGAAAACTAAAATGCCTTAATCAATAAAGGATTAATTAACAAGTGAATATGAACGGTAAGAGTTTTTCACAAATCACATTTAATAATCCTCGATAAATTAAGGCATAAGCAGGGGGTTTAACTTTAAAAGGTTTCTTAATGGATGCAACACCAATAAAGAAAGTACAATTCCCTGCCCCGAAACTTGCAACCGAGGATAAACATATATTTAAATTTTTAATTAATTGAGTAAATTGCGAGCAAGATTATGCAATTCAAATGTTCGCACTCTCACGGAGTTGTATAGTTTACTTTTTATTTTAGACTTTTCCACATCGACATTAGTGGGAATGCCTTGAGGAAATCTTTGCAAACATTTTTAACTTTTCATATGTCATATTTTGCTCACTGTACATAAAGCACTTTCTCCAGAGACTGTCACCGAAATTGTAACAATTAAATGAATTGGTATGGAAGCAATGGAGTAATAACCATGAATGAGCGGATAAACAATAAAAGTTGAATAGTCCAGCCATAATGTTTTGCTTGGCATATCTAAGTTTAAAGTCGTCTTACATCATTTAAGGAAATAACCATACATTTTTGTCTCTTCTACCAATACTACAATTCTATTGTTGTCAATTGCAATTAATTCACCCTTAATTTTGAGCCGACTTTTGAATTATTTTAATGTATGAGCCGTATTCATTAACATCAATTCCGGATGAAGTTGGTAAATATCCCGGAGTTGAGCAACTAGTGAATATAATTAAAAAAAAGAATTATTAGTCGGAAATTAGTTTTCATAGTATGAGAATGCTTTTGTGTCAACTTTTGAATTCAAAAATTCTTCTTCCATAGTGGATTCGTACTTTTTTTGTAAAATTTTTCTTCCCGAAGATACTTTTTTGGATTATCAACCATCTGTTTAAGTTTTAATAAATCTTTATCTTTTAACCAATGCTCGCGCATCCATTCCAGAACTACCCTTTGGAGTAAAGGGAAAATTCATAAGTGGCATCTTCGCATCAGGAAGAATAAAATCGAATTTATAATTACTACCTGGCATTGAAAGCAGATATTTATCGGAGCGTTAATTTCAACTAATGCCAGTTGGTCTAATGTTCCTTTATTGTAGATTGCTTGGGGGGTATATCTTTTGGTTTAACAATCTGCTTAATATTTGTGAGCGATACATAATCTATGCGCCACAAGCCCTTGTTCAAAACAAGTTTAATTTTGACCCCTTTCATTGCAATTCGTATTATGAAAAGGGATGAATTGCCTATTAATAGCAATGGGTCCCGTCTCATTTATTGTGGATTGTTTTTCCCAATTATTTGATTTCTCGTTCCACAAAAAACATTCAATCCTCGAGTGCTTTTGTTGTGGCATCAAATTATTTTTCATTTTCTCATTTGTTTCCAAAACCGAAAACACATCACTCACATTATCCCCCATATAACCCATGGCACTATAGAATAAATATGTGGTCATCAATGTTTGGCGAAAATTTAAAGAAGGCCTAGATTTTCAGTGTTATTAACATGGTTAGTAGGTTAAGAATATTTCTTCTTTGCTGCATAAATTCTTTCATCAGACAATGAAAATCTTTCCTGACGATCCGGGTCCTTTAAAATTGTTGTAATATCTCCTTCATTCGCGATTGCACAGAGATATTGAGTAATCATTTTCACAGAGGTAAAAATCGTTGGTTGGTGTTTGATAAACACGTTCTCCTTTTTCAAGCGGGAAAGCAAAAAGTTTTACATTTTTAACACAATGTGTTTCTAGTGCTTCATTTTCATTGTGATTGAAAAACATTATTAGTTATATTATGGTGATTTAAAGCGTCAATATCATAATATTCCATTGATGGTGATATAGCATTGGAAAACCCTTCTGCATCTGCATAATGGAAATTATCGCTTTCATGGATGTAAAAGTAGGACATGAGCCGAAACAAGCCTTGGGATTTGTGAGGCAATAAGCCCTAAAACAACATCAAGTCCCGCCAATAAGCTTAGAGTAGTAATTCTGCCTGCCTCCGGATTTACAATTTTGAATTCGGTTTCCAAAAATCGCAACGCGTCTATGGGTATATTGATGTAACCTTGAAAAGTTTGTTGACGATTAAAATCATACTGTGTTCCGTTGCCGCCAACAGTATTCAGGGTGGTATCAATTGCCCAGCTATCTTTCAATATACAAAACCGTACCATTTTTGAGATGTGCTTTCAAAAACGGTTTTTCGTCGGATTTTTTGTTTCGTGAATTAAAGTATTCTTTTCTGTATAATTTGATCGAAAATAGTATGTAATATACATGCTTGTATGCCTACCAGGAGGACAATTATTGACAGAAGATAAAAGAGGCCATTTTTCATCGTTTCTATGATTTATTTTGTCTGTTAGAATTACCTCTAACGACGGCATTAAAGAGGAAAACCGGCTAATTTCCCTTATCAAACATTTATTTCATGGCAACATGATTTATCCGGTTCAAAACCGATGCTTTTTTTAAATAGATTCATTATTGCATCAAGTGGCATTCAGATCAAAACTACAAAGAAGAATCGGGATTACCAAATTGTAATAGAGCACATAAAAAAGACCTGCTTCTGTCAAACAAGCCTCTTATATTTCGCTTCATATTACATTGTTTTTTCATGGCATCAAGTTCTCATACTGGGTCAAAGTTTAAGTAGTTGCCATTTCTATCTGATTAATTCAATTGCAAACTATCGGACAAATACTTTTCCGGTATAGTGATTTTTATTATCAGTAGCTTTATAAAAATAAATTCCTTTTCGCAAAAATTTCCCAAATTAATTTCATGCTTATCAGATAAAATCATGTTTTCAAAATTATTTCTCAGGACATTTAAAACGGTTAATTCATAGGTTTTTGAAATTAGAAATATTTATAGTAAAAATACCAGATGAAGGGTTTGGGAAAATATCCAATGTTATATTAGAGCTGGCAAATTCCTTCAATGTTGGTTGTACAGAACGTTGATATAACTGTTCCGCTTTAGTGGAAAGTGTGGGTGCTGAAACCAATGTAGCCGAGATGTAGTAACTGTTGGAGGATTGTTTATTTGAGTTGCTGAGGTTGAATTAACAATGGCTGCAAACATTGGTTTGATTGCAAGCACTATTGCCTAAACTATCCGTTGTAATAAGTAGAGATTGTTCATTAACAGCAATCGGAATTATTCGTTAACCCAGCTGCAACAAACCCACCTCTTCAAGAGTTTGTCTTGCAGAAGTTCTGATTTTCATCACCAGAAGCTCCAAAAGTTTTTGACCAATGGGGTTACCTGTCGAGTCTAATCTGATTAAGTAAAAATCAAATAAACCATTTCCGAACTATCTTGTTGAACCAGAGATAATATATCCACAATCATTATACCTGTTGTACAGTGATCCTATACTTTCAAAACCTATTCCACCATATGCTTTTGTCCAAAGGGTATCTTCCACTTCATCAGTCCTTACTAAATAGATAATAGCTGCCAGCACCAAAACTTGAAGTGTAGCCAACTATTACATATCCGCTATCAGACGCGTTATTTGAATTTCTGAACCATATTCATTTCCCGGTCCACCAGTAAGCTTTTGACCAAAGCAGATTACCAACGCGGTCAGTTTTAATTAAAAACAAATCACCCCCTGCTCCGAAACTTAAAGTTTGACCTGTCAGAATATATCCTTCCATCGTAGGCTTGAGCTGTACAGTAGAATTTCTCGCCAAGTCATAATCTTCGTACCTTCATGCTGTTTTTGACCATTGCAAGTTGCCAACACTATCTACCTTTATAAGATAAACATCATCTCTAATTCCTACGCCAAAAATCCTTGAGTAACTCCTTCAATGATATATCCATTATCAAAAGTTTAAAGGTAATACAATTTAGCTTTTATTCCATATCTAATTGCTTCCATATGTTTTACTCCATTGAACATTTCCGACAGAGTCTCCGTTTAATAAAGCACATCGGTATTACCAAATACTAGAGGTAAAAGCCTGGTGGTATATAAAACCCAAATCATTTGTTTGCTGGATAAAATAAAACCCTCTTCATTTCCAGGTGTTCCAAATGTTTTCTGTCCAAATCTGTATCACCGAAAACTATTTAGTTTTTATGAGTAAGGGCATCACAATTTCCAACGCCAAAACTTGTGGTTGTTCCTGCCGCCAAATAGCAACTATCGACGGTAGGAATAACAAAATAACCTAGTCTCCTTGGCGATACACCACTATATG
>JADJOZ010000036.1 GCA_016713525.1 Bacteroidota bacterium
CTGTAAGGACGAAACATCAACAACTTCAAATGGTCAGATCCAGTTCATCCCTGATAGTATTATCTAACTCAACATAAAATGCATCGTTTCCCTGTATTCTGAAATCGAATCGAGTTATTCAAGAAATGGTAGTTACCATAATCAAAAAGTGTGTCCCTGTTAACCTGAATTTCATTAGGATCATGTGAGCCGGTAGTCATCAACTCCCAGTAACTCAACTGTAATTGAGTTGTAGGATCACCATAATTGGTATAATAGGATACTCGGAATTAATTAGTGTGGGGTTGAATAATCCTGGATTTATATGTACGGTAATGAAAATGGAGCTGTTATTAAATGGGCTCAGGCTACCAATATTCCAGATCATTAATCGGGGTAAATCTGGAGATGCAACAGGGGATGAAGAAACAAAAGTCAGGTCGTTATCGGGATAAAACACAACTGTAGGATTAAGAATCGTGGCCCCTTCGTTAGGAGAAAACAATTTTATAGGATGCATCCATACCTGAACGAAATGGAGAACAGGGAGTAACCTTAATGCAGAGATTATTTATATTTGTTGATGGTTGAAAGGCAAAATCATTGAGCGAATCGATTTCAAGAAATTGCTGAATTTGCGATTTCGCTTAAAGGCGATAAATTATAGTAGTTATTATTCATAAAAGGTGAGACTACAAAATTGCCTGTATTTACATCAAGATGGAATAAACCCATTCTGATCCGTGTATCCAGAATTGTCCATTAGTAAGTTCTTCAACTTTTCTGTTAGGTATTAATAATTGTTCGGGTCATGAGCATTATTCAAATTCAAATCTTCATATAATGTCCTTCAATAAAATTGAATTTGCTGTACCTTTAACCACCCAATAATCATTCGTGCCATTGCTATTTTCTGTTTTATCTCCTGTCATACCTGAAAGCGAAATACTCCACCACAAATAAATCCTTCATCAATTGTTGGTTGAAGGCTATTTAAATATCATTAAAACTTCCTCCGATAGTATTTTGCCATTGCATATGACCAACAGAATCCAATTTAATTATCCAGTAATCTTTATTTCCCTGGCTGCTTTCCTTTTTTTATCAAAAGAAATACCTGATTCGGAACTTCTCGCATCTTAATCCTCCATCAATATTAGGTGAAATAGAAGTTAATTCATCAGCAAGATTTCCACCAATACTATTCTGCCATACAATATTCCCAAAGCTATCTAATTTCATAACTCCAATAATCGTATCCTCCATAATTCATTTCTTTTTTATCACCTCCAATCCCTGATATTGAGTATCCACCACATATATAACCTCCATCCTTAGTTTGTGAAACAGATGTCATATAATCATTATCCGTTCCCCCTATGGTATTTTGCCATTCAATATTTCCCAAAAGAATCTAATTTAACAACCCAATAATCATTGGCAATTCAATGTTGTTTTTTCTGTTTTGTTACCGGAGCTATCAGAAAATTGAAATCCCTCCACAAAACAACTCCACCGTCAGAGGTTATGCTTAAACTATATAAGAATTCAAAATCACTGCCTCCCTATTGTTTTTTGCCAAACTATATTTCCGAAAAATTTAATTTTACGATCCAATAATCACCACTCCCAAAACCGTTTTCCGTTTTATCACCAGAAATGTTTGATGAAATACATACCACCAAGAATAAATCCACCATCATCAGTACTTTAATAGCCGCCCGCAATAGGATCCATACTATTTCCTCCATTATGTTATCCCAAAAGAATATCTTCCGGATGCATCTAATTTAAGAACCCAGTAGTTATCTAAACCAATATTATCTTCAGTCTTATCTCCGGATGCATTTGACCGGGAATTTCCAGCACAAAAATATCCGCCGTCAGAAGTCTGCAGTACAAATCGATAGTTCATCATTGTTATTTCCACCGATGGTGTTTTGCCATTGAATCATTCCTTCCTATTGAATCGAGTTTCAAAATCCAATAATCAGAGGAGCCTCCGTTAGTATTCTTATAAGGTTTTATCTCCCGAAATAGGCGAAAAGGAAAACCCGCCACAATATACCCTTTATCTGCTGTTTGGGAAATAGAACGAAAATAGTTTCCGTACTGTTTCCTCCAATAGCGTTTTGCCATTCACTTCCTGAGAATATGTTTTGACAGAAGAGTTGAATAAAAAGACGAGTACAAAAATTATAATCGATTTTTTATCATGATGTCAGCTTTTACAAATATCTAATTAATTCATTCTGTAGTCATTTCTATTATATAGCTACTAACGTCTGTTCGTGCAATACTTTTAGCTTAAAATTTCTAGTGACTGTTTTCCGAAGTTAACATTCGCTTAAAATGGAGTATAATTTTGTCTCACAATAAGCGTTTTATCATTCTTCTTGTTGCTCAAAGCTACAAAAAAAAGATGGTTTTTAGCCAACTTTTCAATTTTTTGGCCTATAATATTCATAACCCTACGAAATTGTCAATAGGGGTAAACATAATTTAGGCTGCTTTTAGTGGTGTTTTATTGAAAATGAGATTGGGGAGTTGCCAAAAAGCAATGAGTCTCCATGTTCCGGAATATTCATCAGGCTGATTATTAGTGCAACAACGGCATGGAGTTGTACTTTAGTCCCGATAGCTATCGACATTGAACTCCAACCTATCATTTTGCGAATCTACCATCCGGCAGATATACGAGACCTGTACGTATCCGCCAGTTGGCGGATTTGAGAGCCTCTCTCCTGTTTGAATTTTCCTCCGGAAGGGCGGGCTACCTGGATTGTGCCTTTCGCTGTTCTTTTCGTCAATTGTTTTCTTGGTCGTAATTGTCGTAATAGAGGGGCAGGCACGCTCTTTGGCATGCTTGGGTTTTAACGATGATTGGTGCGGCTTGGCAATATATGTGACGGTCAGGCATAGGGTTTTAAATAAAGTTTAAAGGTTCAAAATCACTTCAGAGTTATTTTCTGCATAGAAAACTTTAAATGTTCCTTCATCTACCTACATGATTGATATATATACAGAATTACAAAATTCACTGTCCCCTGTCATTTGGCTTTTGAGAGTAAACTAAAATTTCAATGAATGTTTTCAAAGCCCATCTGTCTTTGTACGATGGAAAATTTATAGTATTTTTAGCTGACCAACACCCTTAACTGTTTAAGCTTTTCTTGGTCAGACATTGAAGGAAGAATTAAGTTTACTTCAAAAACTATTGCGGAATCTCTCTATTGTTGATAGGCAATCAAATTTTCCCTCAAAAGTTGAAATCCATTTTGCCTTTCACAAAATAAAACCTAATCTGTCTGACTATTCCTTGATGATGTGCTAATCTATTTTGTCTAATTCTAATAGATTCGGTGAGATCAATACTAACTGATGAAATTTCATTAAAAATAGGGTCTCTAGCAATATTCTCAGACGTCATCTGTCGATATTGAGAATAAGGAATACCTTCCTCTGTTGTTACTTCTCCATCAGAAATTTAGTTGAAATTTGTCTTCTGTAATGGAAATATGTCAATAGGATATGTATAGTTACCTTTGCTTTCTTATGTCTCCTGCTTGAACAGCGAATGAAGGCAGAATTTTTACTGCGTTTCTGGCTTGGTGTTCACTTATGTTTATTATTTCTTCTAGTATTGAGATGAATTCTAATTCTGATAAGGCAAGTATTCTTTCATATTCTTTCTTGGAGAATCATTTTCTGCTCTGTAGAGTAAACCTAGTTTCATTTAACTCAACACTTGAGTTCCTCTAGTGTAAGTTTAAGGATTGTAAGGATGACTAATTTCACCATCAACCTTCAACTCCAAACCGCACAAATGAATCACGCCATAATAATTTTGGAGCGGTAGGATTGCTTGCTAGATAAAAGTTGAATAGCTCGTGGAGTAAGTTCGCCAGATTTGTTATCGTAACGACTAAAAAGCCTATTAACTTTAAAAATTTAATAGTCTCTCTAGCAGCGGTATGATACCCTCTATTAGATGGCGTTTTCGACTTGTTCTTCTAAATATTCCTCTGCTGGATTGCCCTGCTCTCCCCGGGATTAATTACACCGTTCCACAATAGTTGCCCCCCAAATTCTTCATCTCTAAGGGCGTTTCTTCCTCTATAAGCTGCTTACTTTTGTCTCTAAAGCACTAAAGTATTTGTCATCACTATTAAACCGATGTGGAATGTTCTTCATCGAATGATTTTTACACTTCGCAAAGATACCAGATGTAACTATATTGTATTGAGATCTGTGGTTGCTTTCTAACTTGAGTGATTCTCTTGTTTGCTATTTCAATGTAGTTTTGTTTTTTTTCAAAAGCTATGAAATTTCTACCATTGCTAAGTGCACTCACACATTCACTTCCTGAACCAAAGCGAAAGGAACTAACACTAAATCCCCTATTTGAAAAGTGTTGAACAATTCTATCACAAATAGCAATCGGCCTTTGAGTTGGATGGTCTACTTTTCCTCAGCAAATCCTTTTACCCGCGAGAACAGGAATGTTCCATACATCACCTGCGTGTTCCCCATCTACGCAGTCCAAACTTTACTGTTCTTAATTATTTTATTTTAATCGTTCGGTACTTTTATAAGGCTCCCTAATTTGGTGATATGTATAGATGTCGGATTTGGAAAACCATATTATTAACTCATAATTTGCCGAAGGGGCATTTTATATCCTGAAAAGCTATTTTCATAATGCCATATTACTTGACGTCTATATTTTAGATTTCTTTTCATAGCAAATGAACTTGAAGAAAGCATAAATAATGATGGATTCCATAAACAGTATTAGAACCTGTTGGCTTCAATTTCTATGGCAACATCAAGCCATAATTTTGACCATTTAACCCATTCATGTACATCATCCCATTTATCAGATGAATTCTGAAACTTTATTAAGATTATACGGAGTGGGTCGGCAATGATTAAATTCACAGATTCATTGTTCAGCTTTGCAGACACTTTATGCAATCTCCTAAGCCTATTTTATTTATTTCCATCATTTCTTTTATGTTTTGAAAGATTAAAAACGTTTTGGTGGTGCATATTTGGAACAAAAGAAAATGGATAACCATATGGGTAAATTTTGTGTCTTTGATATAAAATTCGCAACTTTCAATACAAAATTTCCTTTTCTCAAGTTCATTAGCTAAATCTGCGTGAAATGGTAGTACTTATCTTTTTCTGAAATCATCAACAATAACGCATATATATTTCCTTTTAAGTATACATGAGCACAATCATTGAAAAATGATGAAAAGAGTTTCCAAGAATATCGTAAACTTTTGGTTATTTGCAAAATCTTTTAGTGTCATCACTATATTTATGGTCTAAATCGTTATCCACTCTTTTCTTTTCCTTTATGGTCAATTGTTTTGAATATATTCCAATAAGGAGGGCTCGTCATTATCAAAGTCGAAGAAATCGTTTTTAAATTTTTCGATTTCTTCCCTTACTATCACCGTTGATTAAATTTTGAAGTTTTTCCTTTATGTTCGTTAGGTACTTCTATCTCAATCCTTTTGCGAGTTCGTAATATTTTGGGTTTAACTCAATTCCATATCCAACTCGATTATTGAAAGCAATAGCTTTTACTGTAGATGCCAAGCACCAGAAAAAAGGGTCTAAAACTTTATCATTTTCTTTGAGTAAAACTGAATTAATCTTCCAACATCTTGAAAAGAAAATGGTGCTGATGTTGTTTTTTCAATTTGTGCATCTTTGTTACCTGCTCCAAACCCTTGACTAAATACAGTTACTGTTTATAGCTTGCCTTTCTTTGCAGTCAAATCATTGAGGGTGTTATTGAGTGCGCCGATTTTTCATTAGAAAAGAATTGAATTTGTTTTAGCGTCACCACTTCTGTTTGAAACAAAGACACTTTCCCTGTCTTCTATAATTCACTTGGAATTCGAAGTTTTGTCTTTTTCAAAAATATCGATAATTCAGCTTTTGCAAGCTTGTCTTCGATAATTTGTGGCAGGACGATTTCTTTTCTTTTTATAAAGACAGTACTTCATTTTGATTTTTATGATATTTAACTTTGTTCCTCAGCGACTTTCAATGCATTAAGTCCTTCTGTCCTTATCTTTAACCAAGTCATAAACTTCTTGTCGCTATCCACAAAGCTTCAAGCTCGTTGTAGGAATATACTTAAAAGTTCAATTAATGGTCTTTAAGTGTTCCTTTTAGTGGCTTTTAGTCGCTTTCTACTTTATTTAAAAGCCATCGCCAATTTCAAGAATGGACTGCAAGTTTTCTTTGCAACATTCCCCTTGGTCTCTCTTAACTGTTTAATTTTTCTGCCCTAGTGTCATTTTAAATTTATTTGGACTTGACTTAATTAGGTCAAAGGTAAGAATGTTTTTTTAATTGGGGTATTTGGGGTAATTCATGCTTATTTGTTTTTTTTTGGCTTTGCGTGTCGTCAAAACCAGATGTGCTTGAATGTTCGGTCGGCTTTACAATGGAGGCACAACGTTTTGTGGGTTTAAGAAGTTGGCGATTTCGAGCACTATACTGTCTGCCAGCAGTGCACTTGGCTACGGAGAACAAAATGTTCAATTAATATATTAGCGCAGAAATGGTGCCTGGGAATTTTAAGGACATTTTGAAAGCAATTTAGCCGAGGATAATAATTCTCCGGTTTATGGAGCTTTTAACCCCCATAAACGCTATATATTTAATACAAAAATATGCTTTGGTCATCTTTCAATGGATATCATATAATGCAGGCAAAAAGAATGAGAACGACAATGGGAACGGAATAAGAAGTGGAATGAGAAACACGTCGAGAATGACGAATTGTTTTCTTCTGAGTAATCCTTAATTTCACTTTTATCATCCCCTCTCCAGCCAAACATGTTTTTCGAATACCCAAGCCATTGCTGGAGAGGAAGGGAGGCAGAATGAGAATGAGAATTGAGAAATGATTCAAGGAAAAAATTTCACCTAACAACAAATTCATCACAGCCATCATAAGAATCACATAAATCACAGTTTAGAATGAGAACAGAATGAGAATGAGAATGAATGGGAATGGGAATGGGAATGAGAACGGAGAAATGATTTAATCATTGCTTGAATGGGAACGGAAACAGAATGATAACGAGAATGGGAACGGAATGGGAATCAATGCGAGCCAGCTGTATGGAATTTGAAGGCTACAGGGCTTTCCGAAAGACAAAAATCGGCAAAATAATGCCTATAATGTGTTTAATTTATGGCTTTGGACGGGTTATGGGATGCTTTCAGGTTTTACCGATTTATCCTTTTGGCTATGCCAAGCGTAAAAGATTTCGGTATGAGTAGGTATAGATTTCTGTATCTTCAAATTCAATGCTTAAACCCAGATAGAAATTATACTAAGAACCAAATAGTAATTTTGATACATTTTGAAGTTATAGGCAACTCTGCCGATGACTCCAAAGGTAAATGCTTAAAAAAGGCGGTCTTGTTACCTTGCAATTGGTATAGCTTCCTGGTGCCGAAATGTTGGTTACTTTTGCCGCCTGTTACTTCAGAACCCACCAGATAACTTAGTTCACCTCCTACACTTAATTTCAACTCTTTAAAAATTCGGATGTTTATAGGAAACAAGGATATTCCTAGCACCGATTTTTCAATTTCTGCTTTTGTAGTACTGCTTCCTCCCTGGCTTCCCATCCGATGTCATGAGAGCACTCTGTGAATTTTCAAATGTATGGATACTCTAAAGCAATGGTATCGTCGTGTTATCGAGGTTTATGATAAAGCGATAAATCTGTACCATCCTGATATAATGCCGATGTAGGACCACCTTCTTCAATGAAATTATAAATTGATTGGTACAATAGCCTGCGGAAAACCGACGATGCTGTCCTGATGTGAAAGCGAATAATCAGAGTAAAAACACAGCTAAGTAAAAATGCTTTCATGTTTTACGGTTTCAAATTCAATTGTAGAAGATACAAAAATGCATATTAATGATCAAGTATTGTTGTACACTATCTGGCAAACCATCCCTGTTTCCCCAAATCAAAACCTGTAATTTATCCCTAAAATAATTAAGCCAAAACCCTGAAAATAGATGTCATCAGAAATGTAATTATCATGGGACTGGAATCGTTCAACCTTTCATGAATGAACCCAAAGCCGATTTGAATTTTTGAGAATGGAGCTATTTCACCTGATTTAAATCTGGCTGCTCTAAGCTCAAGCCCAAGTTCAGGTCCCAAGAAAAGGCCTTCTCTTGCGCGACTATGTTGTCTCGCCAAAGTAACCGGTTACCTGAGCAGCCATATTAAACCGGCACACATTGAAAAAGTCATACTTTAATCCAACCGAAGAGGAACCAAATATATCATACTGGTAACCATTCGTGGTGCATCTAAGCTTTTCGAACGAGTTAGGCTCATCCCAATACTAAAATTATAAAATGCTCTGGTCTTGAAAAAGTCTTGTACTCAACGTTTACATATGGATAAAATTGAAAGAACGGCCAAATACCAAATCTAATTTGATGTCGAATGGAATCTGCCTGCCCGTTTACAAAAAAAACTATTCACGACTAAAAATAAATGGCGAATAATTTTAAAACTCCTTGCATGCCAACATAATTAAATTTTAGAAAAACTTTTTCACCAGTTCAAAATTGTATCTTGAGTAGTTCTCCGCTAGATTCCTTTAAAACGAAAAGTAATTAAAAGAGTTCAAATCACAAAATTACTACAAACCTACCATGAATCAGCAGTAGATTGCAACTATCGGCAACGCTTTATATTATTATAATTTAATAACCTTGGAATTACCAGTCACCGTTTTGACTGTAAGAACGCCGCTGATGCCAGCATATTGATATCAATTTCATCCGAACCTGGCAGATCCAAAATCTGCACTAAATACAACTACACCCAAAACATTACTGATCCGGACTATACCCCGAAAAATCGGTAATGGTAATTTTATCGGATGCGGGATTTGGATGAATGCCAAAAATTTCATCCCGGGGTGTCTCTGAAACGCCAACAGGTAAATCTACTTTTATCAATCCGCTTAGT
Source organism: Bacteroidota bacterium (assembly GCA_016713525.1). GTDB lineage: Bacteria > Bacteroidota > Bacteroidia > AKYH767-A > OLB10 > JADKJB01. Next base: position 9,024 of record JADJOZ010000036.1, read on the forward strand.
TGGGTCGCTATCCACATTGTTTGGCTATTTGTAATATGGATATCCAGAATATAGTTTGTTGAAGGGCGAGTTAGCATCGGTGTAAACGGAACACCCCGACCCATTGATCATTTGCAGCCCTTCGCCATAAGTACCAATCCAAATTTTATTCAAAGCATCGGATCTGATAAAGCTAAAAGCGTTCAGGGGTTGACAAATAGTGGTGTCGAAAGCTATCCGGGGGGAACCATTATAAGTATAAATGAAAGCACTGTTCTGGAGTTAAATTTCCACATGTATCCACAACAAATTATTTTGGTCTGTACCAACTCCAAAATAGCATTTGAAGGTAAAGAAGCATTCTGAAGTATCAAATATTGTCCAGGTTGTACCATCAAAATGTGTCAAACCATCACCGGCTAATATCCAAAAATCACCATTATTATCCGATCTCAATATCTGCTACCAAAGAGCTGGGAATCGGACTATTAAAAGTGTTGTAATAAGAAATAGAAGTTCCGTCAAAAACTCCTACACCCACGCTATATAGTGCCATCCATACGTTTCCCTGTGCATCAATAACATTTTCATTTGAATAGCCCTGATGGTTCCAGGTATTCCAGTTCATTCCATCAAAGCGAATTAATAGTCCGGGCATACTTACATATATGAAATCATTAACCTCATCGTAAGCCAAAGCAAAAAGATTTTTAAGGGCATAGGAGGTGTTGGGAATGCTGTTCATAAATGGTCCAGTTATTAACATCAAAATTGGGCTAGTCTTGATGGTAGCAGCCCAAATATTTCCACTATTATCTAATACCTCTTTATAAACAGTGTTATTCGGTAACGGAGAATTAATGGTATCGAAACAACTCAATTCGTTTGAGCAAATGAAGGAATGTAAAAGCAAGGAAAACAGTTAAAATAAAAAGTGTTTTCATGATTTTGGATTTTTGGAGATGAAGCCGGGTTTTGACAAATTAAGAACTAAAAGAACAAATGTCGAAATCAACAAATCGGACTCAGGAGAATCAATTCAATGACACTTTAATGTAAACGTTTTTACTCTAAGGATTACTCCTCTGTGACAGAGTTTCAGACGAAATGTAACTTTTAACCTCGACAAAGAAATACGCAGAAATCACATTCAGCTATTATGGGCCTTCATTTTAGTCAGCTCAACTTCCAGCTTGTCAAAGTTCTCTCATTTTTATCTATTACATATGGTTTAGTTTCCTACATTCTTCTTCCGTCTCGAATAGCATTTTGAAAAACAAGTTTTGTTTTGTCACTTCCCATATCCTCAAAGTAGCGACAACCCGAAAAAGTGGTTTGAGGCGTTTGCAAGCGATAAGTGAGGCTCTCAATCTTATAAATTATCATCTATTTGCATAATTCCCTTTATCGGGACTTCATGCATTATAAAAACCCATTTGCCTCCAACCCGAAAGTCAAATCTCAGCTAAATGTATTCGTGAATCCTTTGGGCCCCCACCAGTTTTTTAAATGATTGGGATTAGACCAGGCGCGAAACAGGGCTACTCTTTGCGGCATTAAAAATCTGGAAGCTTACCATTTCTTGATGCTGATGTTGTTTGTAAATGGTTGTTGTCATATTTTTGTAATTTCTTTATTCAGAATTTGGAATAACTTGTTGCAGTGTCTCGCACAGTTGGTCAAAACTATAAAAAGAAGGATTATAGGCAAATTCCTGCTTCCAGCAGGTACAAAGTCAACTTTAGCAAATATAATTTCCTCAAACTTCTGAAAGATGGAAAATAGTTCTTTAATAGCGAAACAGAAAACATTTAGACCTGCAAAGGAAATGCTACTCAACATCGGAGTTTATCCCGGTATGCTTTGCCTGAAAATATTGATACGTTTTAGTAATTCTTCACCAAAGTTAGCATTCGTAAATTTTGGTTTCACCTAATGCTATAATCTTTTTCATTGTATCCTGTTATTAATGAAGTCGAAAATGCAGCGGTGGCTCCGGCCCATTTTATCGGCTACTGCTTTAAATTTATTTAGTACCGTGTTATATCCATATTTGCCATCTTTATCGCTTTCGATTCACAGGGAGCAGCAAATGAACAACTTTGGTTTGTCGGATACGCATTTTCAAATACTTAAGGGTGCAATAAGTAGCCCTCCCCATACCGGTCCGATCAAATTATTTCATCATACTTCCTGATTGTGCTCATGGAAGTATCTCTAGAACAGAAATATTCATAAGAGAGGTTAAAAGAAACAAGATTCGGTATTGTTAATCCCGGGTTTTATCACTTCAATATCACAGGTAAATTCTCTGGATAACTTTTCAGCGACGAACCTGCAGAAATTGCCGGTTTTTGAACAGTAAAGGATAAGATACTTCTTCATGGTTTTTATTTAAACAAAGATATTTGAGGTTTTCACTTTTTGGGGAATGTGTTTTAAGGAAGTCGATGAAAGTAATTTAAACAGGGAAACACAGAACCGGTGTCAGAAGAGGATACCTCATGTCTTTCCTGAACAATTAACCTTATTCTATGGAAGGTAATTTCGGAATTCAATTGAAATTTTACAAATGATTTTTGAGCACTAATTAAATCTTTACCATTATTTTCACATCTTAAAAGTAATTTCAGAAACCTCCCGAAAAAAATGATCTTAGGTAATCCTGGTTAAGACTTGCGTCAGAAAAACTAAAATGCCTTAATCAATATAAGGGATTAATTAACAAGGAATATGAACGGTAAGAGTTTTTTCACAAATCACACGTTTAATAATCCTCGATAAATTAAGGCATATAAGTAGGGGCTTTAACTTTAAAGGTTTCTTAATGGATGCAACACCAATAACAGAAAGCACAATTCCTGCCCCGAAATGTGCACCGAAGGATAAACATATATTTAAATTTTTGGTTAATTGAGTAAATTGCGAGCAAGAGTATGCAATTCAAATGTTCCGACTCTCACGGAGTTATATAGTTTACTTTTATTTTAGACTTGCTACATCGACATTAGGTGGACAGTCCTTGAGGAAATCTTTGCAAACATTTTGTCTTTTCATAAGTCATATTTTTGTCACTGTACATAAAAGCATCTTTCCAGAGACTGTCACCGAAATTGTAACAATTAAATGAATTGGTATGGAAGCAATGGAGTAATAACCATGAATGAGCGGATAAACAATAAAGCCGGAATAGTCCAGCCATAATGCTTTAGCTTGGCATATCTAAGCTTAAAGTGGCTTACATCATTTAAGGAAATAACCATACATTTTTTTGTCTCTTCTACCAATACTACAATTCTATTGTTGTCAATTGCAATTAATTCACCCTTAATTTTGGGAAGCCGACTTTGAATTATTTTAATGTATGAGCCGTATTCATTAACATCAATTCGGATGAAGTTGGTAAATATCCCGGAGTTGAGCAACTAGTGAATATAATTAACAAAAAAGGAATTATTAGTGCGAAATTAGTTTTCATAGTATGAGAATGCTTTTGTGTCAACTTTTGAATTCCAAAATTCTTCTTCCATAGTGGATTCGTACTTTTTGTAAAATTTTGCTTCTTCCCGAAGATACTTTTTCGGATTATCAACCATCTGTTTAAGTTTTAATAAATCTTTATCTTTTAACCAATGCTCGCGCATCCATTCCAGATCATGCCCTTTGGAGTAAAGGAAAAATTCATAAGTGGCATTCGCATCAGGAAGAATAAAATCGAATTTATAATTACTACCTGGCATTGAAAGCAGATATTTATCGGGAGCGTTAATTTAACCAATGCCAGTTGGTCTAATGTTCCTTTATTGTAGATTGCTATGGGGTATATTTCTTTTGGTTTAACAATCTGCTTAATATTTGTGAGCGATACATAATCTATGCGCCACAAGCCCTTGTTCAAAACAAGTTTAATTTTGACCTTTTCATTGCAATTCGTATTATGAAAAGGGATGAATTGCCTGTTAATAGCAATGGGTCCCGTCTCATTTATTGTGGATTGTTTTTCCCAATTATTTGATTTCTCGTTCCACAAAAACATTCAACCCTCCGAGTGCTTTTGTTGTGGCATCACAAATTATTTTTCATTTTCTCATTTGTTTCCAAAACCGAAAACACATCACTCACATTATCCCCCATATAACCCATGGCACTATAGAATAAATATGTGGTCATCAATGTTTGGCGAAAATTTAAAAAGAAGGCCTAGATTTTCAGTGTTATTAACATGGTTATAGGTTAAGAATATTTCTTCTTTGCTGCATAAATTCTTTTCATCAGACAATGAAAATCTTTCCTGACGATCCGGGTCCTTTAAAATTGTTGTAATATCTCCTTCATTCGCGATTGCACGAGATACTGAGTAATCATTTTCACAGAGGTAAAAATCGTTGGTTGGTGTTTGATAAACACGTTCTCCTTTTTCAAGCGGGAAAGCAAAAAGTTTTACATTTTTAACACAATGTGTTTCTAGTGCTTCATTTTTCATTGTGATTGAAAAACATTATAGTTATATTATGGTGATTTAAAGCGTCAATATCATAATATTCCATTGATGGTGATATAGCATTGGAAAACCCTTCTGCATCTGCATAATGGAAATTATCGCTTTCATGGATGTAAAAAAGTAGGACATGAGCCGAAACAAGCCTTGGGATTTGTGAGGCAAAAGTCTAAAACAACATCAAGTCCGGCCAATAAGCTTAGAGCAGTAATTCTGCCTGCCTCCGGATTTACAATTTTGAATTCGTTTCAAAAATCGCAACGCTGTCTATGGGTATATTGATGTAACCTTGAAAAGTTTGTTGACGATTAAAATCATACTGTGTTCCGTTGCCGCCAAACAGTATTCAGGGTGGTATCAATTGCCCAGCTATCTTTCAATATGCAAACCGTACCATTTTTTTAGAGATGCTTTCAAAAACGGTTTTTTCGTCAGGTTTTTTGTTTCGTGAATTAAAGTATTCTTTTCTGTATAATTTGATCGAAAATAGTATGTATTACATGCTTGTATGCCTACCAGGAGGACAATTATTGACAGAAGATAAAAGAGGCCATTTTCATCGTTTCTATGATTTATTTTGTCTGTTAGAATTACCTCTAACGACGGCATTAAAGAGGAAAAAACCGGCTAATTTCCCCTTATCAAACATTTATTTCATGGCAACATGATTTATCCGGTTCAAAACCGATGCTTTTTTAAATAGATTCATTATTGCATCAAGTGGCATTCAGATCAAAACTACAAAGAAGAATCGATTACCAAATTGTAATAGAGCACATAAAAAAAGACCTGCTTCTGTCAAACAAGCCTCTTATATTTCGTCATATTACATTTTTTTTCATGGCATCAAGTTCTCATACTGGGTCAAAGTTTAAGTAGTTGCCATTTCTATCTGATTCAATTCAATTACAAACTATCGGACAATTACTTTTCCGGTATAGTGATTTTTATTATCAGTAGCTTTTATAAAATAAATTTTCGCAAAAATTTCCCAAATTAATTTCATGCTTATCAGATAAAATCAATGTTTTCAAAATTATTTCTCCAAGGACATTTAAAACGGTTAATTCAATAGTGGTTTTTGAAAATTAGAAATATTTATAGTAAAAATACCAGATGAAGGGTTTGGGAAAATATCAATTATATTAGAGTTGGCAAATTCTTCAATGTTGGTTGTACAGAACGTTGATATAACTGTTCCGCTTTTAATGGAAAGTGTGGGTGTTGAAACCAATGTAGCCGGAGATGTAGTAACTGTTGGAGGATTGTTTATTTGAGTTGAGGTTGAATTAACAATGGTTGCAACATTGGTTTGATTGCAAGCACTATTGCCTAAACTATCCGTTGTAAATAAGTAGAGATTGTTCATTAACAAACCGGAATTATTCGTTAACCCAGCTGCAACAAACCCACCTTCAAGAGTTTGTCTTGCAGAAGTTCCATTTTCATCACCAGAAGCTCCAAAAGTTTTTGACCAATGGGGGTTACCTGTCGAGTCTAATCTGATTAAGTAAAAATCAAATAAACCATTTCCGAAACTATCTGTTGAACCAGAGATAATATATCCATTATCATTAAGTTGTTGTACAGACCCCATACTTTCAAAACCTATTCCACCATATGCTTTTGTCCAAAGGGTATCTCCCACTTCATCAGTCCTTATTAAATAGATATCATAGCTGCCAGCACCAAAACTTGAAGTGTAGCCAACTATTACATATCCGCTATCAGACGTTATTTGAATTTCTGAACCATATTCATTTCCCGGTCCACCATAAGTTTTTGACCAAAGCAGATTACCAACGCTGTCAGTTTTAATTAAAAACAAATCACCCCCTGCTCCGAAACTTAAAGTTTGACCTGCCAGAATATATCCTCCATCGTAGGTTTGACGTACAGAATTTCTCAAGTCATAATTCGTACCTCCATATGTTTTTTGACCATTGCAAGTTGCCAACACTATCTACTTTTATAAGATAAACATCATCTTGACCTACGCCAAAACTTTGAGTAACTCCTTTAATGATATATCCATTATCAAAAGTTTGTTGCACACAATAGCTTTGTTCCATATCTACACTGCCTCCATATGTTTTACTCCATTGAACATTTCCGACAGAGTCTGTTTTTACTAAAAGCACATCGGTATTACCAATACTAGAGGTAAAGCCCGTAGCTATAAAACCTAAATCATTTGTTTGCTGGATAAAATAAAACCCTTCATTTCCAGGTGTTCCAAATGTTTTCGTCCAAATCGTATCACCGAAACTATTTAGTTTTATGAGTAAGGCATCATAATTTCCAACGCCAAAACTTGTGGTTGCTCCTGCTGCCAAATAGCAACTATCGACGGTAGGAATAACAAAATAACCCTAGTCCAATTGGCGATACACCACTATATGTTTTTGGAATTTTATTTGAGAAAAACTCTCTGAACATGCAAATATTAAAACCAGACTTGTTAATATAATATGTGTTTTCATTGTAATTGGAATGTATAAGTTGAGTTCTTGAATATTATTCCCTGCAATCACTTCACTAATTACTAACAATAAACTTTTTTGTCAGCTGCACCTTTCCATCGGGAGCCATAATTTTCATCAAATATAAACCATTAGCAAAGTCACTGACGGGAAAAAGATGAATACCCGGAAGGAAGTTTTTAGTAACTACTTTTTGACCTGAAATGGAATAAAGTTCAAGTAATAACTCCTGATGTGTAGAAGTACATTCAATAGTGTTGGCAGTGAAAAACACTTCGACCCCAGGATTTGTAACAGCAGGTATTCCGGTAGTTGCATTGCAACTGTCAGCACTTTTGATTCCTTGAAATTGGAAGTTATCAAGATACTTGGCTCCACCCCAGGCGGTCCCTGAAAATGAAACCCGACTGCTGTATCGACATACAACAAACTATCTGTAAATACAATATCAGAATTGCCTGCTGGAATTGGTGGCGTAAGTCCGGTAGGCCCTAAATCATTCAATTGTGCTTCTGCAGTTACTTCATATAAAGCAGGTATGGGCATATCATAACTGGTACTCAATATGAATTCGTACCAATGATTGTGAATCAGGTTTACAGGAAACGGATTGTTGGCGGCAAAATAACTGACTATCTGAATTTTTTTATCATAAGTAATTGAAGCGATTACATAGTGATTGAAATCGGCAATAGGATTCAGATAAATTGTAACTGCCCTGTCGTAATTAATGGGATTAATCAGGGTAGAGTCGTACTTAAATGAAATCCGGGCATCATTTGAATATAGGGATGAATTCATGTATTTAGAACAATAAATAGCATTATTGTTTCCCCAGCTTTCTGTTGTTGGTACGGTTAGACAACCACCGGTAATACCATTCGAGGAGACAGGAGTTAACAAGATACTTCCTGAAAAATTGTTCACCAGGTCATTGTCGGAAGGACTCACATAATTATTAAATAAAATGGTTTCGGTTACCGGTTGTGACATGGCTTCAAAACACATGAATAAAAATATTATTCCAAAATTAAGAGCTGCTTTCATAATAGAGGATTTTTTATTTATTTATGAAGAGATTAATTAAAGTTAAAGGTGAAAGTACAACTTTCTTCTCAATTTGTTACTACTGCGCCATTAACCATTTTATAAGATGCACCGGTTCTGCAATGCTCCAGGAATTCGGATGCCTGGTGTTATCGGATTTTCGATATCCTTTGTTGGTGGTAGTAATCAAAACAGCATTCTTGTTACCTAATCTTTGCAGCTCATTTATCATGCCGGTATGGTCGGCAATATTATTATAGAAATGTCATATCCACGCTCCTCTAACCACCATTGAATTTCAGGCTCTGTAACAATCATTAGGGAGTATTGATTAGATTTTTTACAGCTTTTGGGTTGTGTCGGAAAACGAATAAGGAGAAAAATTATAATAATTTTCCAATGCAGTTTTTGGTGTTCCGTTCGCTTCTTTTTCTATTCTTTCTATCATATAAAAAACCTCTTTGTTGACTTGAACCTGATCCGATAATCTAACTACTCTTTTAGCTCCATTATAATACCGTTCCCAGTCAAGGATCGGGTTAATTGTAAAAACAGCTTTTGGTTTAATCGAATAGTTTTCCTGCACAGCTAATTCCCCAAATTTTACAGCGCAAGTTCCTCCAATGGCAAATCCACCTATGAAAAAGTCTTTGTTTTGTAATTGATATTTGGTGACTACCAGATTAATAATTTCCTTTAACGATTGCTGCGATGCAACATCACTTCCAAAATAAGATGCACCTGTAGCTAACAACGGAATAATAGTTAAAATGCCTTGTTGTGCGGCATAGGCAGGAATTTCTGTCTGGGACAAAACTCCTTTTGGAGAATTTCCATATCCATCCAATAAAATCAGAAATGAATTTACCTTTTCAGGAATCACAGCAACATACATATTTGTAGTGCTGTCATTCGGATTCAGGTAAATCGTTTCAATTGTTTGTCCCTGCGAAACGGATGAAATAAAAAGAAGAAGAATAAGGAAATTAATTTTTGGCATCTTAGGTGAGGTTTAAAAAATTCAGGATACTTTTTTCATGTTTAAATGGGACAGAATTTACAAAGTTACTAATTAAAGGTTGGACAATTTATTTTACATTTACCCATGGTATGCGATGAAAAACTGGCAGAGCGTATCAGAACGAGGCTGGCAATGCTGTCGAATGTGGAAGAAAAGAAAATGATGGGAGGAATCACCTTCATGTACAATGATAAAATGTGCGTGGAGTTTATAAAGACAACCTGATGCGTCAGATTGACCCCGAACAGCATGAACAGGCAATTAAACGGCCCGGCTGCAAAACCATGGACTTACCAGCCGGCCTATGATTGGCTTTGTGCTTAATGATGACCCGGGAATGAAGACGCAAAAGGAATTTGATTTTTGGATAGGAATGGCTTTGGAATTTAACTCACGGGCGAAGTCGGGAAAACGAAAGAAATAATGAAAAATCCTGTCGGCATAATAATGCCTATTTGGTGTAATAATATCTGTTACAGTGAGTTTGTGAGTTGAAGAAAGTCCCCGGCATTCACACGCTGTGTTTTAATTTTAATATTTGCCGGATTTTACTATTCAACTTACTGCTACAAGTGGAATGTCAGCGAAGAAAGTGATATTGGTTAAGTGAGTATTTTTGAATCTATTCAAACCAAATGAAGCATACGGAAATCTTTTCTACCAACCAATTCCCCCTATTACTTACACCTTATTTTCCAATGACGCGGCTCTGCCGCCAATGACACAGCTTGACTGTTAATGACAGCAGCTCTGCTGCTAATGACAGCGGCCTTGCCGCCAATGACACAGCTTGACTGTTAATGACAGCAGCTCTGCTGCTAATGACAGCGGCCTTGCCGCCAATGACACAGCTTGACTGTTAATGACAGCAGCTCTGCTGCTAATTACTTATTAAGATGTGCAAAATCTTCTTTGTGTGTATAGTATTCCAGAGAGAGTATCACCGTACTGGAAAAAATAAATGTTCCTTTCTGCAAAATCGCTAACAGTTCCATTTTGTGGGTGCCATAAACATACATGGTAAAATAGTAAAGCAGCATACAAAGTACGCAAAGAATTTTTAGCACCAGGTGACGTGATTTGATGACGTAATAGGTT